>OY969475.1:0-1820000 GCA_963700165.1 Pyrinomonadaceae bacterium
GCGGCTCTTCGTTCACAGCTTAGTCGCAAAAATCAGGTCTCAAGATAAATAAGCGCAGCACGCGGAATCCACCGCGTGCTGCGCTTGATTTTTTGTTGGCTGAACTTATTTCTTGCCGGCTGCGGTCGCGCTACTCTGCGTGCGGGTATCGCGCTCGCGGATGCGTGCAGCCTTGCCGCGCAGCCCGCGCAGGTAGTAAAGCTTGGCGCGACGCACGCGGCCACGCTTGATGACATCTATGTGGTCAACGATGGTGGCGTGCAGCGGAAAGATTCTTTCGACGCCGACGCCAAAGCTCGTCTTGCGCACCGTGATGGTCTCGCGCACGCCGCCGTGCTTGCGTGCGATCACGACGCCCTCAAAGACCTGCAAGCGTTCTTTGGTTTCCGATTCTTTGATCCGCACGTGAACGCGCACCGTGTCTCCCGGCTGAAAATCCGGGATGGATTCGCGCAACTGCGCCTTATCAACTGCGTCTAAGCGATTCATTTAAATAACTCCAATTTTAGATTTGCGATTTTAGATTTGCGATTGGATAAGGTTAAAACCCAAAATTCGTAAATCTAAAATCAAAAATTATTTCAAAAGATCAGGCCGGTTGCGCCTCGTTTTTTCAAGCGCGCGTTCTCCGCGCCAGCGTGCTATCTCCTGATGATTGCCGCTCGCTAAAACTTCCGGCACGCGCATCCCGCGAAACTCGGGCGGGCGCGTGTAATGCGGGTAATCCAAAAGTCCTTCAGAGAAGGATTCGTTGACCGCAGAGGTCTCGCTCCCCAAAGCGCCGGGAATCAGCCGCGTCACGGCGTCCAACAGCACGATGGCCGCAGGCTCGCCGCCCGTCAGCACGTAATCCCCGATAGAGATTTCGTCCGTCACAAGGGCTTCGGCCACGCGCTCGTCAACGCCTTCGTAGCGACCACAGATGAGCACGATATGCTCAGCCCCTGTCGCCAGCTCCTGCGCTACGGCCTGCGTTAAAACTCTGCCTTGCGGCGAGAGCAAGATGACGCGCGTTCCTTTTTCAAATAAGCCGCGCTCGCTCGCGCCCGTCAAATTTTCAACTGCGGCGAAAATCGGCTCAGGCTTTAAGACCATTCCGTCGCCGCCGCCAAACGGACGATCATCAACCTGCCTGTGCTTATCAAAAGTCCACTGGCGCAAATCGTGCGCCGTAATCAACACCAGCCCCGCCAAGCGCGCCCGCCGGATAATTCCGAAATCAAACGCCTCGCGAAAGAAATCCGGGAAGATGGTGATGATGTCAAAACGCATAAAAGCAGATGTCAGATGTCAGATACTGGATGTCAGTTCTTTTGTATTTTCAAGCATCTGACATCCAGCATCTAACATCTGCTTTTACATTTCTAACAAGCCTTCCGGCGCGTCTATGCGTATCAGCTTGCGAGTGGTGTCAATCTCGACGCAGATTTCTGCTGCGAGCGGAATCAGGTGTTCGCGTTTGGTGGCTGCGCCGTCAATCACCAGCACGTCCGTTGCTCCCGTATGCAGGACTTCGCGCACCTGGCCGATGTGCTGGCCGTCAATGCTTTCAACCCTACAGCCCACCAGCTCCCAATCGTAATACTCGTCTTCGGCAAGCTCTACACGTTCCGATTCGGGGACGGTCAGCTCATAGCCGACCAGCGCGCCCGCTTCCTCCATGCTGTCATAGCCCGCGAATTTCAGGACGATGCGTTTGCCTTGAAGCCAATGCTCTTCCAGCGCGAGCGACTTTCTGCGCCCGTCCGGCAGCACCGCGATGAGACGCCGAAGCCCCTCGAAGCGTTCGGGGAAATCTGTCAAAAGATCTGCGACGACCTCGCCGCGCAAGCCCCTGACTCTAACCACTTGCGCCACCGCGACCAGTTCGCCTGTTTCAACGTCTGCCGCGCTTTCAGACAGCTCTTCGCTCATTCGACGATGTCAAGAATGTAGCGGCGATTGGCTTTCATGCTCGCGGCATGCAGGAGCGAGCGCAACGCGCGCACGGTGCGCCCCTGCCGACCGATGAGCTTGCCCATGTCCGTTTGCGCGACGCGAACTTCAATCTTGACGGTCGAGCCGCCTTCGACTTCGCGCACGTCCACCGCGTCCACGTCGTCCACCAAAGACTTCACGATCATTTCAACGGTGTCTTTCATAAAAAGTCTCAAGTCCCATGTCTCAAGTCCCATGTCCCATGATGCTCGTGACTTGAGACATGGGACTTGGGGCTTTGGACTATTCCGTCGGCGCGGGCGTTTGAGCTTTCGCGCTCGATTTAATCAGGCGGCTGACGGTCGCTGTCGGCTGTGCGCCCCGCTCGATCCAGTATTTTGCGCGCTCCATATTAAGGTTGACCGCCGCAGGCTCGCGCGTCGGGTCGTAAGTGCCGATATTCTCAAGATACGCGCCGTCGCGCTTCGAGAGTTTTTCCTTGACCACGATCCTGTAAGCGGGACGCTTCTTCGCGCCCATACGCATTAATCTAATGGCTAACAATTCTCAATCCTCCAGTTTAGTCAATAGTGAATGGTAAATAGTAAATAGAAGAACGCTTTGTTTTCTCCATTTACTATTTACTATTCACTATTCACCGTCTTTTCTTCCGTTTCTTCTTCTTTAGCTTCTTGCGTGACGGCCCGGCGGGCAGCGCAGGCAGGCCGCCTGCATAATCTTCGCCATCGCCGCCGCCCATCATGCCGCTCATGTCGGGCATGCCCATCATCCCTGCCATGCGGCGCATCATCTTGCCTTTGAGACCACCGCCGCCACCGCCGCCGCCAAACATGCCTGAGCCGGAAAGCTGGCGCATCATCTGCCGCATCTCTGTGTACTGCTTAATCAGCGCGTTGACTTCGGCGACGTTTGTCCCGGAGCCGCGCGCGATTCTGCGCCTGCGGTTGGCGTTTAGAATCTTGTGGTCGCCGCGCTCTTCGCCGGTCATCGAATCAATGATGGCCTCTGTGCGCTTTAGCTCTTGCTCCATTTGCGCGGATTGCTCGTCGCTTAGCTCCGGCATCCCTATGCCGCCCAAAAGCTGGTCGGGCAGGAGCTTCATAATTTTTGAGAACGAGCCGAGCTTTTTTACCTGACGGAGCTGCTTGCGAAAATCGTCGAGCGTGAACTCGTTCTTCTGAAGCCGCTTCATCTGCTCTTCGGCTTCGTCCTGGTCTACCTTCGACTGAACTTCTTCGATCAGCGACAGCACGTCGCCCATGCCGAGGATGCGCTGCGCGATGCGGTCCGGATAAAAAGGCTCAAGCGCGTCGTATTTTTCGCCGACGCCGACGAACTTGACCGGCTGCCCTATGACCTGCTTGATCGAAAGAGCCGCGCCGCCGCGCGCATCGCCATCCATCTTGGTCAGGATAACGCCCGTGATGCCGATCCGGCGATGAAACTCTTCGGCAGAGCGCACGGCATCCTGTCCGGTCATCGCGTCCGCCACAAAGAGGACTTCGACGGGCTTGGTCTCGGCCTTGATGCGCTCAAGCTCCGCCATCAACTCATCGTCAATGTGAAGACGCCCGGCTGTGTCAATCATCAAGGTGTCGAAGCCCGTCTGCTGCGCATGCTTGTAGGCTTCGCGCACCAAGGTTAGCGGGTCATTCGTTTCCGGTAATTCAAAGATCGTTTGCCCTGTCGCTTTGGCAATGACTTTAAGCTGCTCGCGCGCGGCGGGGCGGTAAACGTCTACGGAGACAAGGAGCGGCTTGCGTTCCTGATTCTTGTTGAGCCAGCGCGCGATCTTGCCGGTCGAAGTGGTCTTGCCGGAGCCTTGCAGTCCGACGATCATGACCACGTTCGGAATCGTCTTGGTAAAGACGAGTCTGGATGATTGACCGCCGAGCAACTCGACCAGCTCGTCAAAAACGATCTTGACGACTTGCTCCGAAGGCTTCAGTTCCTGCCAGACCTGTTGGCCTTCCGCCTTCTCCTTGACCGACGCGATAAAGTCTTTGGCGACCTTGTAATTGACATCCGCCTCAAGCAGCGCGAGGCGAATCTCGCGCAGCGCAGCGTCCACGTGCGCGGGCGTCAAAACCCCCTCGCCGCGCAGATTCTTGAGCGTGCGCTTTAACTTGTCGGATAAAGACTCGAACATACCACTATAGACACAAATCCCCGCTCTTGACGGAAACAGTGATGATAAAGGCGGGCTGCAAGTGTGTCAAGGCAACGGGGAAAGCGGTAGTGGTTCAGTTTGAATTAAATTGAAAACTTCATATCTTGACTCTCGAAATTCAGGGCGTATACTTCTGTGTATGCCAGCACAATCGAACAGACCGCGCGACCCGAATCAACTAGCGAAGATGATAGTTGATATGTCAACGGGTGAGATTCCAAAAGAAGAACCGCCACAGGAAAGAGAAAAGAACCCTGCCGCCGTCGCTCTAGGAAAGCTTGGAGCGAGTAAGGGCGGGCAAGCTCGCGCCGCCAAGCTCTCAGCCAAGAAACGGAAACAGATCGCAGAGAAGGCTGCAAGGGAGCGATGGTCTAAGAAGAACCCCTAATCTCGTTATCTAGTTACCATCCACAAAAGCTCATAGGGCAAGAGGTCGGCTGCAAGGCCGTGAATAAGCACGAAGGGCTGCATGAGCGGATTTGTAAAGCGATAACGGATATTCCGCTTCTCCCCTGTGTTCTGCAAGACATTTCCGCGCTTCTCAGTACAGAATTGATTAAGATGCCTTGCGAATGATGGGATTTTGTAGCTCTTCTCTTTAAGTACAGTCAATGGCTTCGCTACGTCAGAAGCATAAAAATAACCTAAAGGGTCTGGCTTAACTAAGGCGCAGGCCATTAGAACATCTGCAAAGATATTTTGTTTTTGCGGGCTACTTGTCGCCCTATTATAGTCATTTAGGAGACTATGAGATTGCTCGACAGCTTGTTTAGTAGCTGCCCCAACATCCACTATATCAACGTGCGTTCTGCTATCTTCAATCGCGTTTATAGCAGAAGCAAGTCCCAGCAAGTGTGTAAAATGGGGCAGCCCGTGAGATAGGTGAGTTATCCTATCTTTGGCATCCTCATCAATAGTCATCCCCGCAAGTCCCAAACCCTTTTCTATAATAGATATTAGTTCTGACTTGGACATTCGCTGCATGCGAACCTGTACCATGACACGTTCAATTGATCTATGCCCCTGAATTAACTCATCTATATTGTCTGCCACACCAACAAAGATAAGTGTAGTTTCAACGTTGTGATCTGAAAGGGTCTTGATAGTATCGGCTATCAGCTCAGTAGTGGCTTTATCTTGAATTTTGTCTAGCTCATCAATGATGATAACTACAGTTCCAACAATCTGACTCAATATGTAGCGAATATCATCAGGCGTTGTCAGGTCATCGGTGGGTAGCATGCTATTAAGAGAGCGTCGCTCATCAAATGCGTCACTACGAAAGCCAGCCTTTCTTGCCCTCATTACAAGCGTTATTTCACGGAATATTTTTCGCCAGAGAGAATCAAAGTCATCGGTTCTGTCGCAATTGATTGTTCCTGAGCTGAGTAATTGCACGCCAGCGTCAGATAGAATTTCCGCAATAACGATAGCTAGGGAAGTCTTGCCTACTCCCGGCTCACCGAAAAGCACAACGTGCCGTCCTGACTGAATAACCACGTCAACGACGGTGTTAATCTGTTCTTGGCGTCCAGAAAAGAGAGACAGCCTGTCAACCGGCTTTCCCGGCTTAAAGCCCATTCCAACCTTTATTCGCAAAAACCTTTTTTGCGCTTCATCCATGTGCTAACAAGTCTCCCAAAACGACCAAAGGTTGCTAATATAAATGCTAAAGCTGCTAACTGTCTACGAAAAATCAACATTTAACTTTTGAACGCTGTATGAACGCTCCTTATTTATATATTGACATTCTTGCCCGCGTAAGCATATAATCAATTTCATGAACAAGCTAACAAATGAACGTCGAATCCAAGTTATCGCCGCTTTAGTCGAAGGCGTTTCGATCAATGCCACAGTGAGAATGACAGGCGTTGCCAAGAATACGATTCTCAAACTCTTGGCTGACATAGGCGAAGCTTGCGCCAGCTATCAAGACAAGGTTATGCGTGACTTGCCTTGCCGCCGCTTAGAGTGTGATGAGATATGGAGCTTCTGCCATGCGAAGAAAAAGAACGTCGCGCCAGAGCATCAAGGTATCTTGGGTTATGGCGACATTTGGACTTGGGTTGCGATTGATGCGGATAGCAAGCTCGTTCCTTGCTGGCATGTTGGAAGGCGCGACGCTTACGCCGCTAACGAGTTTATCAGTGACTTGGCCTCACGCCTTGCTCATCGCGTGATGCTCACAACGGACGGACTCAAGGCATACGTTGAAGCTGTAGAGGGTGCGTTCGGTTGTGAGATTGATTTCGCGCAGTTAATCAAAATCTACGGCAAGGCTCAAGATGAGATTCGTTATAGCCCTGCGGAGTGTGTCGGCACTGAAACTAAGATTATCTCAGGCGACCCGTTCCCGCCGATGATTTCAACAAGCTATATCGAGCGTCAAAATCTTACCATGCGAATGAGCATGAGACGCTTTACACGTTTGACGAATGGCTTTAGTAAGAAGCTTGAAAATCACATGCACGCGATAGCCCTGCATTACATGTATTACAACTTTTGCCGGATACATCAGAGCCTTAGATGTACGCCAGCGATGGAAGCGGGCATATCAAAGAAGGTTTGGGAGATTGCGGATATTGTGGCGTTGCTTGATTAAGCTTTATAATGCAGGTGCAAACCGAGAAATCGGTCTTGACCCGTTCGTCTAGTGGTTAGGACGCCTTACTTTTAATTTGGAAACGTGGGTTCGACTCCCACACGGGCAATCATAAAGAAGGGGCAGGCGTCTAGCTTGCCCCTTTCTCTTTCGTGTGGATATGAAGTTTTCAATTTTCTAAAGTTCAAACTGAACCACTACCGGGAAAGCCAACGGGAAGAGCAAGGGCTTGGTGCGGGTTTAGTTATCAAGAGCGATCTCTTTTGCGGCGCGATGTGAATCTACGTTTGATTTCTTCGTGATTGGTGTTGCCGGGCAGCTTTTCGGGTAAATCCATTTCGTCATCTGCAAGAACTTCCATATTTACACGCGCTACTCGCGCGTATTGTACGAGAACCTGTAATGGCGGTTCGCGGAGTCCAGACTCATATTTGGAAATTTGCGTGTACGCAATCAACTCTTCAACTCCAAGATGACGGTGTATCTCGGTCTGGGACAGGCCAAGAGCATTTCTTATCTGTTTGAGCTTTTCAGCGAGGCGCACCGGCTTCGGACGTGCATAGCCCATCAGGATACACCCCCTGATGGGACAGAACTATGCTTGTAAGTCTTGCTTCTATAGCCAACAGGCGATAGAATGCGGTTGCGCATGTGCTTCGCCGTGAGAGGAAACCTTTCATCTCGAACGGCGATGCTCATTACTTCAGTTTGAGGCGTGAGCGACGCATAAGCCGTTGTCTAGTTTTCAAATATCGCGCTCAATATAGCAGAGAGCGCACGTCTTTTCTATGGCCTCATTGCAGCATTAACTAGAGATTGAAACAGGGATGCGTTAATGGTGAGGAGCGCATCCCTGCCGCGCGCCTGTGTCGAGGGGGATACAGAGCTGCTGCGGAAAGGCCGCCGTCCGGTCGCAACTCCCACATGAGGGCGGCGGCCTTGCTTTCCATTATATTGCCCCTTTTATCTTTTTTCTGATGGGCTAAATGATGACTTACAAATTTCATACTCTGACTCACTACTCGTGCTTTTCTGGACGATGTGCGCTCGCTTATGTTAAATTTACTGCGTTAAAGTTTTAACCCGACTTTATAAGTGGCATGTAGGATTTTTGCCGTGCCCCAGCATCCCACCACCCTCTACGGCCACAACTTATTGAAACAAGCGGGGGATTCGCCGTTTCTACTATTCTCGACAAGCGTTAGAACGACCTCGCTGAAATTGACCATAACGAATTGAACAAAGAAAATCCCCAAACGGAATCAGGCATCATTAACCTGAATGACGCGCGTGTGCGCCTACGCCCGCGTGCAGGCGGAGTCGTCTCGCGCGAAGCCTTAGCGGAAGAGCTGGAAGAGGCGCGCAATCTACTGAACGAAGGGCTTTCGACCGCCGCTGAATCTCGCCTCAATGCCCTGATAAAAGTCTCGCAGAAGGATGCGCAAATCTTAGCGCAGGTGCGTTGCGCTCTGTCTGAATCCCTAGACATGCAGGGCTGTTATCGTGAATCGCTCGAAGCGGTTCAGATGTACGAAGCGCCCGAAACCCGCGCCAAGCTCAATGCAGAGGCGGCTATTCAACTGCACGTGCGCCTCGGCCTCGCTTACAATTTTACGGGCGATCATCCGAAGGCCATCGCGGTCTTGAACGCAGCCCTGCGCGAAGCGACGGAGAACGGCTCTGACGCGCAGCTCGGTCTGGTCTACGTCTCGCTGGCTCATATCTATCGCAGCATTAACGAGTGCCCGATTGCGCGCGACCACGCGCAGAAATCCCTCGAACATTATCGCAACACGGGCGACTGGCGCGGCCTTGCGGAAGCTTATCTAGCCATCGCTCTGGCGGACACCTACGAGGGAAACAATGAGGCCGCGCTGGAAAATTACGAGCAATCTTTAAAGCTGGTCGGCGATCATCCGGCTCCGTATTTTCTTGGCAAGATTTACTCGAACATGGCCGGGGCTTACAGCTTTCTCAAACGCCCGCAGGACGGCATCGCGTGTCTCGAAAAATCCATCAGCTATTACGAGCGGACGGAGCATAAGGGCAACGCCGCGCTCGGTTATAACAACCTCGGCGTCAATCTGGTTCTGATAGGTCAGTGGGAGCGCGCACATGAAGCCTTGAAGCGTGCGCTGGCTCTGGCCTTTGAGATGGACGGACGCGGAGCGCGCGTCTCTATGTTTCGCGTCTCGATGATTTTGGATTCGCTCGGCGAGCTGCACTTGCTGCGGGGCGATCTGGCGGAGTCGCAGAAATGTCTTGAGCGCGCCCTCTCGCTCGCAATCGAGAAGGGAAATAAGTGGTACATAGGACAGGCCACGCGCACCTTGAGCCGTTGCCATCTGGCGATGCAGGATGCGCCGCGCGCTCTTGAGCTGGCGCGCGAGGCTGTGGACGTGGCGGAACGCATCGGCGACAAACAGGCCATTTGCAGCTCGCGCCTGCTGGTCGCAGAGGCTCTGCTGCTTGGCGGCGACGCGCAATCCTGCGCGGCAGAGCTGCAACAGGTGACGGATGACAGCGAAGAGACAAGTGATCTGACCGTCGCGGGCGAAGCGCAGAGAGTGCGCGGACTGCTGGCGATGACGCAGAATGATGCGACTCTGGCCGTGCATCATTTCGGGCGCAGCATTTCCATTTTTGAGATTTTCGGAGACCGTTATCGCGCGGCCTTAGCTCATTACGAGCTTGGGCGCGCGTATGCTTCGACGCAGTCCGAGCGCGCCGCAGAGCATCTGGTGCAGGCCGAGCGCACGTTCCGCGACCTGGGCGCGCAGCTCGCTTTGAAAGACGCTGAAGAAGCTCTGGCCGCGCTTGACCGCAACGCGCCCGAGCGGCGCGACGAGCCGTCCGCGCTGACGCAGTTGCTCACGCTCCGCCTTGCCGAAGCCGTCGCTTCGCGCGAGTTGCTGCTGCGTGAGCTGGCCTCTGTGCTGCATCAGGAAACACGCGCGCGGCAGGTCTTGATTACAGAGGCGGGCGAGGGCAATCGTCCAAAGGTCGTCGCTTCGCATGGACTGACAAACGATGAGGGCGAGCGACTGGCGCAAGCCATGGCGGAATTAAACACAGAGGCGGAAAGAGAGCGGTTTGCCTCCGGCAAGGATGCTGCCATCACTCTTTTGCGTGCGACGAATGCCGCGCCCGCGCTCCTGTATCTTGCGCCGCGCGCGGCCTCGCTGCCGGAAGGCATCTCGCTGCAACCGCTCCTGCGCGTCGTAGAGCTTGGCATGGACGTGTGCGGCTTGCGCGAGCGCGAGCGCGCAGGGCGCGGGCCGCAGGAGCAGACCACCTATGTGGATCAGAGCCTGCTTCCAGGCTTTATCCATTCCAGCCCCGCGATGACGAAGCTGGTTGAAGAGGTGCATAAGATTCGTTCTTCGGATGTGACTGTCTTAGTCACTGGCGAATCGGGCACTGGCAAAGAGCTGGTTTCGCGCGCGATTCACGCGCTCTCTTCGCGCCGCTCGAAAGTCTTTGTGCCGTTCAACTGTACCGCCGTCCCTAAAGAATTGTCGGAAGGCTACCTGTTCGGCTACCGGCGCGGCTCGTTTACGGGCGCGGTCAACGACTCTCCGGGCGTGATTCGCTCGGCTGCGGGGGGGACGCTTTTCCTTGATGAGATAGGCGATCTTCCGCTCGACGTGCAGCCGAAGATTTTGCGCTTTCTGCAAGAGGGCGAGATACAGCCGCTCGGCGAGCAGCGTCCCATCAAGGTTGACGTGCGTATCATCGCGGCCACCAACACAGACCTCGAAGATATGGTCAAGGACGGGCGTTTCCGCGAAGACCTATACTATCGCCTGAACGTGATACGCCTGCGCGTGCCCCCTTTGCGCGAGCGTCGTTCCGAGATTCCGACCATTGTCAATTATTACGTCAATCACTATTCGGCAAAGTTCGGGCGGCGCGAGCTGCAAATCACGCCGCAGACGATAGACCTCTTGATGGTCTGCGATTGGCCGGGCAACGTGCGGCAGCTCTGCAATGAAGTCCAGCGCGTCGTCGCGCGTGCCGAAGACGGCATGATTATCACGCCGGATCATCTCTCGCCGGAGCTGAAACGCACTTCCGCGCCGATTACCGCTCCGGCGGCTTCGGTCACGCCCATCAACTCCGCCGCCACCGCTATCAACGAAGGCTTGTCACTCGCAGACGCGATGGCAGACCTCGAACGCCGCATGATTGCCGAAGCCATGCGCAAGCATAACGGCAACATCTCACGCGCCGCACGCGAGCTGGGACTGACACGTCGCGGGCTGTATCTCAAGCTCGAACGTTATCAACTGAGCGCGAGCGCGTAAAAAAGAGTGACAAGTGACGTGTGACCGGTGACAAGTTTTAAGAGCTTGTCATCTATGAGCCTGTGCGCCACAGATTAGCCACAGAGACACCGCAGACACAGGGCCGGAAAAGCAGATAAAGGACAAGCTAAATAAAATACTTTCTCTTCTCTTTGTGTCTCTGTGGCTATATTTTGTCGGGCGTTCTTGGTAGGCGTGCGATTTCAGGATAAATGTTCGAGGCGGCGTCGAGCCTTCACGATTTTTCGCTTGAGGCTCGCGGCCTGTTCGGCGAGCGGGTCGCGCCCCTGTAAAGCTTCTTCATCCACCTTGAGCTTGAGCTGGTAAAGGCCGTCCTGCCGTATGCGCTTGATGCCGAACTCGACCGTGCGCAAATCTTCTTTGAGACGCAGCAGGCGGCTCAAAGCATCTTCCGCCTCGTCATGCGTTCCGGCGCAAAAGGACTGTAACTGTTCATCGCCGAGCAGCGTGTGCAGGCTGTCTATGTCGCCCTCCCTGTAAGCGCGACTGGCCTCAGCCATAATCGTGTGCCGCCGCTGAGCCTCTTCCGTATCACTCGCATGATCCGGGTGAAACATACGCGCCACAGACCAGAACAACTTGCGCAACCCCGTCTTCAACGGCACGCTTGCCGTTGACACGGAAACATCTTCGTCCGGCTCGCTCTCATCTTCAGCCTCATGCTCAACCCCTAGCGTGCGCGCCTCTGCCGCTCTAATCTCGCGCTCGATCTCCGCCAACTCCGCCAGCAGCCCGCCAATACCTTGCGTGTACCGCGCTTTAAAAGCATGAAACTCTTCCTGAAGATGCACCAACTCAACGCGCCGCTCCGCCAACACGGCAGCCACCCGCCTCGCCTCAGTCTCCAAATCCGGCGCAAGGTTTTCCGTCTTCGATAAATGAACGCTCTGCATCGCTAATCAAAAATCGAAAGTGTAGCAGGAAGCGCAAGCAATGTCTGCCGGACAGCGTGCTTAGAATGAAGAAGCAAGACACCGAGAGCGCAGATCAACGAAGCGTTATGTAAAGTTCTCTGTCACAACATCTGTTGTCTGCTTCAAAGTATGTATGAGTTGAAAATCAGACCGAAGTTTTATGCAGAGGTTGTATAAGAGATAACGCAACTTGTGCTGAAAAGCCCCGTTTAATAAGCGGGGCTTTGGTATGTCCAATTGTATTTTCTTTGTGTTGACATCCTAGAGGGGTGTGCGTACACTCAACAAGTAGCAAGAGTAAGCTACTCAACAATTAAATTCCCGCTGTTACTTGAGAACAGGAGAAAAGCCGTCGAATACGGCTTTTATTTGTCTTAGATGGGCACAGAAGAGAAACCGCCAGAATCCCTGAATGTCCGGCTTAACTTTCGTGTTCCCGGCAGAATGCCAAGCGTATATGCCCACCATGTGCTTATCCAGCCCGCTGAACACGAAGTGCTAATCTCTTTCTTTGAGATCGTTCCGCCTTTAGCTATAGGTGATTCAGAAGACCAACTCAAGCTGTTACAGGAGACTGGCGTAATAGCAGAGTGCGTAGCACGTATTACTTTAGCAAAAAGTCGTTACGCTGGCTTCGCCGCCGCTGTACAACAGATACTCAACTTAATAACATCTGAACAGACAGAGGAAACAGTAAATGCCGACGCTAATAGAAGTGATAACCAAAGTACGTAGCTTCACAGAATTGCCTGTTGGGTGGCATTTCGGTGGTGGCGTACCGGCATCTCCTCAGATGATGGAGCGGGCTATTATGCTGGTTCGGTTCGCTGCCGCCTCTGGTATAAAGCGAGCGAACGCCTTTCCGGGCGTTGACGGAGAAATTCAAGTTACGTTCTACCACGAAGATTCAATGTTGGAACTGAGTCTTGAACTGGACGGGTCTATTACTATCGCCCAAGATGAAGGCAAATCTCAGATACACTTTAAGGAATTTGCGGGAATTACCGACGCTCTCACAATCTTGACGGAGTTTAGCCAGAAGGTATGGGAATCTTCAGAGTCATCCACAGAAAGCACTATGATTCGGAACGTCAGAACTTCTCTAGTCAAGCTCTTGACCTCTCCGGCCATGAGCCGATCTCAGTGGTCGACTGGGACTGTGCGATCCAAACCAGTGGAACGATTTGCGGTCATATTACCGTGTTCTATCGTGACCAGTCTGGCGACCCTCCCATTTACTGGCCTATTCGCGATGGAGTCGTTCCGCCAAGCTGCCGGCTTGAGCAGGCTAGAAGTACCACTGGGGACGACTGCCACTACAACCTCTATTGGCCGCGAAAGCAAGCCCGTAGAGCCTTTGTTGCATTAGAGCTTAAAGACTTTACTGTTTGTATGCCAGAAGGCGAACGCCAGCTTTTAATCTCTGACTTAGATGAGATTGCACTTGCTCCGTGACTTAATCTGCCCCAAAACCCGCCCACCCCGCAAAACTGCTTAAGAATAGCTATATTTAGGCAAAGCCTTAAAGCGGGCTTTGCCTAAAAACCCTCTCCAAACTTCGCTTGCCCAAAAAGAAAGTCGGTTGCCAAAAAGGTTAGCGGTGAGAATGTTTTGCTTTGGTTGGCAGGTTAGCGGGCAAGTCCAGATCATCGTCAACGATTACCTCAAGACAAACACGCGCCACGCGAGCATATTGCAAGAGAATCTGTAAAGGTGGTTCACGCTTCCCTGATTCATATCCTGAAATCTGGTGATACGTGATGAGGTCGTCGGCCTCAAGTCTGCGCAGCATCTCGGTCTGAGACAGTCCAAGCGATTCCCGAATCTGAAGTAGCTTGCCGCCAAGCCGTTCTGGTTTCCGGCGCACGTTGCCCATCAGGAGCATCCTCCCGACAGGTCAGACTTGACAAGATTTCTCTTGCGCCTATTAGCAACTGCTAATAGAATAGCTCTGCGCATTCGCTTCGCCGTGAGAATGAACCTTTCATTCCGAACGGCGATGCTCATAACTTCAATTTGAGGTGTGAGCTACGCATGACCGTTACTTAGTTTTCAAATATCGCGCTCAATATAGCAGAGAGCGCAGACCTCATAAAAGTATTACAGAGATCGAAAGGGGAGCGCGCCGGGGTGAATGCGCTCCCTGCCGCACGTTCGCCAATGGCCGCAAGCCGCGAACTGTGCGGAGAGGCCGCCGTGACTTGCTCCCACGCACACACGGCGGCCTTGCTTTTTGATCTGACTTATAGATGAATAAATTCTTGGGCAGTTTAAAGTCGGGCTTTGCCTCAATAGTCCGATCTGCCTCAAAAGTTCAGATGTTGCCCCAAAAGTCGGTGGGTGAGAAATAAAGGACTTAACCATGCCTGCAACTTTTGGCTCATCCCTCAGAAATCTATTGCAATAAAACTTGCTAGATATTACTCTTTTGCCTCGTCAGCGTTACTCGGTTTCCGACGCTCTCACTAAGCACACTAAGACTAAGCCGCCCGTGAGGACTCACGGCAGCAAGACAATGATTAAGGCTCGAACGTGCCTGTTAGAACAGAGGCAGTATGCTTTGCAGGAGATGTAAGGCCATCTCCGTCATCGGGTCAATAGCACTCATTCTGTCAGTGGGCATCTCTCCGCTCCTGCCACCGATGGGTATCTCTCCGGTTTTATCGGTGGGCATTTCTCCGGCAGAGGCACAGACAGAGAGTGCCAGCACAAGCAGTAAGGCTCTAAAGACTTTCATCACGCTTTCCCTTTCGTTGTTAATGGGATTCATCCAACTTTGCCGCCGCATCTGCAATAGATATGGCGGCTTTGATGTCTTGCTACATTTTTGCAAGCACACAGAAAGGCTTACCTCACATGAATTTAACAGATGAGCGTCTGAAAGAACTAGAGAACCCTTCCTTAACTCACAACGAGCGTATCTTGCTGCGCTGTCGCCTTGCGTCTGAGTTTATTCATATCGGGCAATATGAGACGGCACGCGAGGCGTTAGGCGAACTATGGCAGGGTGTAGGCCACCGCCCCGAAGTAGAGAAACTAAAGCCTCAGATCGCCGCCGAAGTATTGTTGCAATGCGGCGTGCTGTCTGGTTGGCTCGGCAGCGCGCAGCACATCTCCGGCGCACAGGAGAAAGCTAAAGATTTACTCTTTGAAGCTCTCCGCATGTTCAAGGCTCAGGAGCAGCAGGCAAAGGTCGCAGAAGCAAAGTATGAATTGAGCAAATGCTATTTCAGGCTCGGAGCTTACGACGATGCGCGTGTGTTTTTAGAGCAGGCCGTCAAAGGGCTTGAAGACACAGACCTCAAAGCTAAAATCTATATTCGTCATGCGGTCTTTGAGATATGGACAGGCCGCTATCGTGATGCTTTAGACGTGCTGGAAAAAGCCAGAGAGTTCTTTGAGTTGAGCGGTGACGCTCTCAAGGGCAAATGGCACGGTCAGAGGGGCTTAGTTCTCAGACGACTTGCGACGGCAGAGCAACGTTTTGATTATGCAGACAGAGCCATCATCGAATACACAGCCGCCATATATCACTGTGAACAAGCCGGACACGAAAGATATTGCGGCAACAACTTAAACAACCTTGCGTTTCTATTCTATACGCTAGGCCGCTATAGTGAAGCTCACGAACGCTTAGACCGCGCAGAAGCGATTTTTAAGCGACATCAAGACACAGGCAATCTTGCACAGGTGAACGAAACAAGAGCGCGTGTGTTCGTCGCAGAGCGTTTCTACAGAGAAGCCAATAGTATTATCTCAGGCGTGATTGAAACATTCGAGAAGGGCGGCGAGTCTGCCATGCTAGCAGATGCGTTGACCATTCAAGGCGTCGTGTGGTCGCGGGTTGAAGTCTATGATAAGTCAATGAGCATCCTGCGTCGTGCAATAAATATTGCCGAAGATGCTGGTGCTTTATCGAACGCCGGATTAGCAGCCCTCGCGTTGATCGAAGAACATGGTGCGAAGCGATTGAATCCGGCAGACCTTTATAACATCTATCGCCGCGCTGATAGATTACTCAAAGGCACACAGGATGTAGAAGAGATAGCACGGTTAAGAGCATGTGCCCGAATAGTGATGCGGCGACTCTCAGGCGTGCGCCTCCATGATAAAAACTTTTCTCTCTACGGTGCTGTGCATGAGTTTGAAGCGAAGTTTATTGAGCAGGCTTTGGACGAAGCGGGCGGTAGTGTGACACATGCAGCCAAACTACTTGGCCTCAGTCATCAAACGCTTTCCAAGTTGCTCAGTAACAGACACAGAAGGCTATTACATAAAAGAACGCCTATGCAGAGGCGTAGGCGGAGCATTATCAAGAAGCCAAAGACGAAGGATGAGTGATGAGTATATAATGAGCTAACACCTTCGGCTCGCCTTACTCACGTCTAGCTAACGAGAGGAAAGGTTGCGACATCCTGACGCGACGGGTGAGCCGAATACCTTTTCAGGATTGGCTAACAGGAAAGCCAACATGACGGACTCAAGTCAAGAGACCGAAAATCAACGCGCCCTTCGTCTGCTTAGGAAGTGCTTTATGAGGTCTTTACTCTCTGTTATGATGGCGCGTCTTTGATAATCCGCAGGAGACCGGAACTGATGGGAGTAAAACTTCACAGGCCGAAGCGTTTACCCGAAAAATTATTGCAGATACGAACTGCTTTAGGCGTCTCTCAAACTGAGATGGTCAGGCGTTTGGGGGTTGAAGACCTGATTTCATTTAAGGAAATCTCAAAGTATGAGCTAGGCAGGAACGAACCGTCGCTCATCGTCATTTTGCAGTATGCGCGAGTAGCAGGAATTTCAATGGAAGTTTTGGTGGATGATGAAACGGACTTGCCCGCAAAGCGGCTCGCCAAGCTGAAACAGTCTCACCGCTAACCTTTATTGATAAGGTGTGACTACCAGAGGTCTAAAACTCTGTTGTCAATTTTATTCTGAATGGCCTGCATTCCAGCTCGCTCCTGTAAATACAGAGCGTGTGCCTGTTCGGATAAAGACGAAAGCGAGGCGTGAAGTTTATCCGACGGGTCGAATTTAGGGATTTTGACGTTTTCAAGAATATCAGTACCGCGCTGCAACTCAATGGTATAGCCTTCGATTAGCTCGGTGATCGGTTGTGAATTCAGGACTGCGCAAAGATAGTGAGCCTCTTCCTTATCATCCAGACCACAAAATAGCACTTTAGAATCAGGTATAACTAGCTTTCCTTTTAATACTCCATCAGGTTTTGTAGATACCACGCAAGAAACCATGTTTTTGTTTTGCTCTTTCCACACTACTTTATAGGGCGCAAATGTATATGTCCCTATATTATCAAGAAAGTAAAAGGGTCTCTTTTCATTATAAAATTTACTGTTCCTTTTTCTTGTTTCAAGTAGCACATCTTTGAAATATGAAAGCCATTCGTATGTTGCTGTATAGTTCACCTTGAGTACATCTTCTGGAACTTCGTTCATCACCCCTTTTTTATTTTCATGCGGCATAATAATGTAAGTAGTGCTATTCAGGCCGTACCGATCAAAGTTCCGTCCACTAATTAACGGAAAAATAAATTCATCCTCCACAAGCCCAACGTGTTCGCCACGTTTCTCAACTGCGAGTAATCTCCCGCGCTCCAATAGATTGCATATTTGCAGCTTCGTTTTGCCTACTCTTTTAGGCTCTTTCAATAAATAAACCCCTTTAGCTCCCAACGGCTCTACGCCCTTTCTCCCTTTGTAGGGCGACGCGCCGATTGCCTTTCTAAGAATCTCTATCCGGCCTGCGGGCAGTACCAGCCACGGGCTTCTAACTCCTGCTTTCGTATCTGTTCCGCCTATAGGCGTGGCTAATAAAGGGATTTCCGTGATTTTTCTTTTGACCTCTAATAAAGTGTCCGTCTCTTTAAGCTTCCCTTCCGCTTCCCACTTTATATAAGGGACTGGATAAGAAGTTTGCGCTCCTTTTTCAAGCAACATGACTGACGGGCGATTCGTGACCTCAGTAAAAGGTTTGGCTTTAACCATGTCAACCAATCTAGTTACTTTTAGCGGCACGCTTTGACCGCCGCGCGTGATCTCAAACTTTCTGAATCCCTCTCCACCTTTTTTTGATTGGAAAAACGCTTGTGAAATGACAAAGCATAATCTGCCATAAGGTTTCAAATAATGATCTGCACTAACATAAGTAAACGCCATAGCAAAATCATCATGCGTGGTTATTTTATCGTATGCAGACTTGTCAAAAATATCGTAGCTTAACCATATCGGCAGTGTTAAATCTCTATAAGACTTTGACATTGAACGCCAGCTAACCCACGGCGGATTTCCTATCACGAAATCGAATTGCCCTTCGGAATAAACGGGCGCGAAAGAATTTTTCAGAATCGGAATCCACAAACCATTCCGCTCAAGCTCGGTTAGTTGTTTTATTCTTGCAAAGAGGGCTAATACTGACTCTTCATCAATGTTCTTCTGAAGCTTTTTCACTCTTCTTAACAAATCGGCTTCGGTGAAATCATTTTTAATAGCTCTGCCAATCTCATCTAAAATCTCTTCTATCTCTTCTCTAGTATCCAGAGCCGGAACGGAGAACTTGCCGCATACCGTGTCTATTGTAAATGTAGAGGTCGCCTCTTTCTGCACGGCGTGAACGGCTGGCGTTAAGATGGAGTCGCATTGATACACGGGGATTTTCACCGTGAAATCAAGGTCTGATATGTCTCCGAGTGAGAGTAGATAATTTGTTTTAGAAGCTATTACAGAAATAGGATTGAGGTCAAAACCAACGACTGATTTCAAAATATCTTCAATAAGTCCCCTTCGGTCTACATGTGGATTGGCAAGAAGTTTTTTTCTTATCGCGGTAGCGAGGAACGTACCCGAACCGCATGAGGGGTCTAGGAAAGTTTCCCCAAACTTACCCGTAAAGCCAGCCGTTTCAACAGTAAACTCAGCGAGCCAATCAGGTGTGAAGTATTCGCCAAGTAAATGCCGCAAGGGTTGGGGCATTAATCCATGATAGGTGTCTCTTACCATATCACGGATAAGCTCAGGCTTTGTAATCGAAGTAGTTACTTCTAGCTGCTCTAAAAGATAAATAACCTCTCGGAGCATTTCAGAAAGATTGTTATTCCAAACGTAAGTCCACCATTCAAAAAAACCTGTCTCAAAAAAATTCTCAACGCCTAAAATCCTAAATTTGTCGCCCTGAATAGTGTCAACAACTTGCTCCCGAAACTGTTGATCGTTCTTCGCCAATGCTGTTGATCTAGTCTGGAACGGGTCTAATAAGGATTGAAATAAATTTGAAATGAGCAGCTTTAGAATAATGTTGTAATAGGTGTGAATTGAAAATATCAGATACTTCAAGTCAACTTCTGTGCCCTCAAAACCTATTTGCGCATAGCGTCCGTTCATCTGAGCTTTTACGTCGCTCGCTGCGTCGTTAATGTCGCCGTAAACCTTTCCGAAAACTCTATCCCACTCTCCGAAAAGAGTATTGGTGTGCGAATCTCCGCTTTTTAACTTACTTGACAGTAGATTATAGATAACAGAGATGTGCTTATTAAAATGCGCACTTCTTTCGCCAAACCTTGAAGAGACGTTCGCGGGTGTTAGCGGTGCGCGCGGAGAGATAGACCGTAAACAAAGAAAAAGAAAGCGCAAGCCAGTCTTTATATCCCTGCGCTGTGTTCGCTCAAAACGCCCGTCTAAATACTCAGGAAACCATTTTGGAGTCTGTGAGTTTTTGATTCTGCTTGCATAATCCGTTAAATCAATCTCTTCATTCGCATCAGCAACATAGCGCACAAAGACAAAAGATGTTCCGTCAAAAGCGATCCCTATCTTTGTCGAGAGGTGGTCTCTGAAATCTTCAGGGCTTGCTGACTCCACCACCGCAACAGATATAAGGTATTCAATCAATCCGCCTTGCTGTTTTCTACCTTCAACAGCCTCATCAATTCCTTTTTGCCTATCAAAATAATTCGGCCTCTTAAACTCAAAAATAATGTTGTCAAATAATGAATCTATTCTGCCGCCCGTAAGCACAATTTTTTCGGAGAGAATTTTGATGTTGACACCCATTTCCTGAGTCAACCTCTTCAGAAAAATATGTGTGCCTGAACGAACATCCTCTTCTGTTTCTGCATGGCGCAGTTCGCTTTTTAAGAGCGTGGAATACCGTTCTGCCTTTTCCGCTCCCGCAATTATTGTTGCATCTTTGAAAGGGTCGTTTTTGCTTTTCATGTAACGTGGGGCTGTCGGCGTCTTTTCTTAGCTCTAACTTTTGTTTTGTATCGGCGATCTTCATTCCAGTAGGTGCTGTTACAACCAGCACAGGTGCGCGGCGGCTTGCCCGGATTTAAAAGGTTTTTGGGAAGCCATTCATGACCGCATCGGTTGCACTGATACTTTTTGACGGTGATTGTAACGTCAAGTATTGGCACAGCAAGAGATTTAAACATTTGAAAATAATGGTGTCAATCAATTTGTTTTACACAATTCGATTGACACCATTCGTTTATAATAATTCGTTTACAGCGAATCATTCAGAATAAAAATGAGGTTCAACCCCCAACTCATAAATGCTCTGAATCACACAGCAAAGATTGTGGCAGAGTATCTTACACAAGACCTCATTGACCTGCGCCGTCTCTGTGTTACTTCGCAATCTCTCGCCAAACTTGGCCTTTATCATTGAGAAGGTCGTCTCGACATTGCTCCGCTTGTGGTAATGCTGCATGAAGGACGCTTGATTGTATTGATAAAAGTGAAACATCCTTTTCCAAACAGACGAGCAGCGTTTGTTGCTGGCGGTTGCGTTTGATTTGAAATCAATGTACGGCGTCGCTGCTTTACTCGCCACTAGGATAAGGTTCTTGTTCGATGAGTAGGCTTTGTCAGCGCAGACCGTATTCATTACGAAGTTCTCAGCCGTCGCTTCAACTAACGGCCTAAAGCGCGGGCTATCGCCAGCGTGTGCGTCTGTGATTTCAACCGATGTAATAATGTTGGTCTTACAACCGCACATGATATGCACCTTGAGCCAATCTTTCTTGTTGATGGTTGTCGGAACTGCGCCGTATAGCTGGCTGGTCTTGCCCCACTTCGCATCTACCCACTTCTGATAGCGGCCTGTGGAGAAACCGGACGAGTCAACGGCAAAGTCCAACTCGATACCTTTAAGCGGCAGCGATGATTCGACAATCAACTGCTTGAGATACGGCGTCAGTTCTTTGGATTCAAGATAACGAAAAATTGAGTTGTAATGCGGCATCATGGAAAGATAGCCGCGCTGCTTCGCTTCTCTGATGTCTGTCGTGAAGCGACGGCCTGAAAGCATCGAATATGTTTTGAAGCAACAAGCGAAGATGCGATCTGCGATAGAGATACGCGGGCGTCCCATGTGCTGCATCGGTTCTTCTATCTGTGAGCAGAGTTCAAACAGAAGCTCTAGGAGTTTGGCCTTCTCGTTGGTCTGAGCCAGATTGTAAGCGTGCCATTCCTGCTTATAAGTCGGCTTAACAACTTTCTCAGGGGTGGGAAGCTGCGCGCCGCTCTCTTCCAGCAAGAGAGCTTCGACGGCATACAGATGCTTGCACTTCGTTCGATTGGTCTCATAATCGGCGCATGTGCAAGTCTCAATAAAAAGATTGACGGTGTACTTTTTGCTGGTCGTCTGAGAAGGGACTATCCAGACATTTCCTTCACGGGTAATCTCATGTTTGGCGGCTATCTCTAGGGCTTTGGCTTGGCGAGTTTCCATCATGCTTGACCTCTTTCCGAGATTGCTGCACAATGGAGTTTCATCGGCCTCAGCGTGCGCAATCACGTTGTGGTTGAATAAGTCCAGTTGAGTGTTACAGCACTTGGCTGGACTTTCTTCTGTTGTAGAACTTGCACGCATAATACACCGTTTCAGGTGTGAAATCAATAGATAAGTTTAATTTTTACAAGTATTTAGCTCATATTCTCCTGTCCTTAAAGGGCGTGAGATTCGGGAGTGATCGCTGTTGCCTTATAGCGCAGTTGGAGGTGACTTACAAGAAGAAAGTGGCGGGTCAGCAACAACCCGCCACTTTAATGTGCTGACTAGCATATCAGCACGTTTTCTTTTGCGAAGCTCTATTAAAGAGCAACAACAAAAGAAAGCAGCCGGGGGATAGTATCTTAACCTAGCAGTTCTTTCAATGCCCAAGATGTGCTTGTGATTCTGACAGGCAAATTTTTGTGCAAAACCGTGCGCGTTAGGATAAAATCAGCAAGATTGTTGTGAGGCGCACATATGGAGAAAAAAAAACCGAACCTGTATCATGAGCCATTGCACCCAGAAGACTCCGAGGCTCAAACGGTAGGATGTCGCCACACAAATGCTGAGATTTGCGGTAAGAACGAACTTCCGAATGTCTGCGCCTTTGTCCGTGGTGATGGGATGTGCCTAGCCCCACCGAGGTCTTGGCCGCGCCAATACCATAAACTCCTGCTCACACAGATTTCCCCGCCAAAATCCTCAAAGCGTAAACTTTAATTTTTGTGCAACGCCGTCTTGTACAGAGCATGTATGAGTTGGGGATTGACGTGACTTTTGAGGCAGAATCGCTGTTTGCCCCAAAAGTAGTGTAAGACTTGCACTTTTGAGGCAACGCCTTAAAGTCGAGATACCTAGTATCCACTGGTTACGCGGTATACACTTTCACTGTATACCTTTATTTATCGCTGAAAATAGGCCAAAAGGCATGTGTTTGGGTGGGGCGTGGATACTTTGTAACCATTTTCGGGGTTGTGCGGGAGATTATTCGCGGATTGCCTGCATTCCGGCTCAAGTCGTTTGGTTTGTTGGGTTTAGCTTTGTTCCCGGGTCTCTCTGCGGTTGTGGCACAAGGGTTGTAATAGAGGTGGTCAAGAGAAGCGGGGAGAGTAAGAGGGGAACGAGAGAGAAGCGAAACCTTGACAACCCGATTGACCCAAACCAAAAAAACTTTGAAGGAGATTAAGACAATGCGTGGAATCAAAAAAATGACGGCGATTACGATGTTGGCGGTGATGATGAGCTTGACGGCACAGACAGCTTTTGCAAACAGTAGCGTGCTCCTGAGCGACCGTGACGGCGTCCTCATCAGCGACAAGCAAAAGGAAGTTAGAGTTACCGATTGGGTTGGCATCCTCCTTGACTACGTCAAGACCGGCGTGCTCATCAGCGACCGTACCGGCGTCCTCATCAGCGACTAATCAAAAAACCTCCAAGGCATGATTAAGGCGCGGGCAGCGGCAGCCAAAAGCATCTCACCCCAGTGATGCGGGAAGAGAAAAGCGGAGTCAATCAAAGACTCCGCTTTTCTTGTTTTATATCGCAACGAAAAAGAGTAGAACGAATTTTCTTATCCAACTCTGATTTGTCTTTCCAGCGCGAGGCACAGTCCCATAATCAGATAAAAGATCATGACGACTTCCGAATCGCCGAAGTTGTAATGCACCAGCCCGCTCGCGAAAAATCCGGCCAGTCCGCCGAGCGCGCCTAAGGCCAGCCCGCGCTCAATCCATGCGTCTGCAAAATCCACGCGCGCCAGCCGCCACAGCATCCGCGCATAGAGAAAGATAAGCGCGAGCCATGCCAGAAGCGCGGGCAGTCCGCGCTCTAAGGCAAGCTGTAAAGGCGTCGAGTGCATGTGCCCGACGGGCAGGCGGCAATTATCAAACAGTCTCCACTCGCAGCCGTAACGCTTGATGGAATCCATGCCGACGCCCACGAGCAAGTGGCGCGGCTTACTGGCGAGCAGCCCGAAACCTTCGCGCCAGACTGTCTCGCGCCAGCTCACAGAGCCGTCGCTGCGGTCAAAAAATCCGACCTGCCTTTTCTGCTGAAGCACCAGCAAGCCTACAAGCACGAGCGGCAGCGCGCAGGCAGCCATGAGCAGCATCGTGCGGCGACTCTTCAGGCCGACCAGCACGATCATGGATGCGGAAATCAAAAGCCCCAACTGCGAGGCGCGCGTCACCGTCAGCAATAGCGCAAAGCCAAGCAACGCGATTGAGGCGACGAGCAGCGCGCCCTTGAGCGAGCGTTTAGAGGGAAGCGCGATAAAAATTCCGAAGGCCAGCGAGGCGATAAGCTGCAAGGCTTCCGCGTAGGTCACATAGTGGCCGAAGAAACCCGACGCACGCCAGTCTCGCCCGCGTGACCAATCGCCTATCCCGAGCCTCTCAAGCGGTGTCGCTCCATCCAATAACTTCCCGCGCGGGACTTCCAGCACGGGCATCCACTCAGCCCTGTAAATCCGCACCCGCGCCGGAGTCGAATCAGCATCCTTCTTATCAAGCGCGGCGACTAATTCTTCGGGACTTCTCACCTTGCGCCCGTCAACTTCGAGCAGCGTGTCGCCGCTCTGAATCGCGGTCGGAGCCGTCAGGTTATTATCAGCCCTTCTGAAAATTGCTGCGGCTAAGGGGCTGCTCGCCGCTACGTCCTGGACTTTGACGCCGCGCCCCACTGCGCGCTCTGCCATCGTGTAAAAGACATTGACCACGCACGATGCGATCAGCGTCAGTGCGAGCAGTCGCAGCACGCGGCGCGAATTTACGTTCTGTGCGACGAGATAAACGATTGTGAAAAGGCTGACCGCGCGCAGCTTGCCCGTAGAGATGTCAGGCGCGTAAGACGTAAATGCGGAGATGATCGTCAGCAGGATAAAGCACAGCAGCGCGTAATCAATTGGCGTGCGAAAAAAGCGCGGCTTCACAATCAGCCGCACAGCCCATACCAGCATCCCGCATAGCCAGGCCCCTTGCGTCACCGCAATCGAATGCGGCGCGGCTGCGGCCAGCACGAACAGCCAGAAGATAATGGCGCGGTCGAGCCACTCTAGAAGGGCTGAGGGATGAGGGCGGAGGGATGAGTCAGGAATATCTGTCTTTATTTCATCCCTCATGCCTCCGCCCTCATCCCTTCTTCAGTATGCGTTGTCGCCGCGCAGCATGACGGGGAGCGTGCGCAGGATGATTTTCAGATCGAGCAGCAGCGACCAGTTTTCGATGTAGAAGAGATCGAGCGTCACCATCTCGTCAAACGAGAGGCGATTGCGCCCGGACACCTGCCACAAGCCAGTCAGTCCCGGCTTCATGTCCAGACGCTTGCGATGCCACAACTCGTAAGCTTCGACTTCATATGGAATCGGCGGGCGCGGGCCGACGATGCTCATATCGCCGCGCAGGACGTTCAAGAGCTGCGGCAGCTCGTCCAGACTCAAACGGCGCAGCATGCGTCCCAGCCTTGTGACGCGCGCATCCGCGTGCAGCTTGTAGACAGGCTTTTCTTCATCGCCCAGGTTGGTCTCAACGCTGCCCGCTATGTACTGCTTTAGATATTCCCTGTGCGCGGCGTCGCTCGTGCCCGCGCGCATCGTGCGAAACTTGTAGAAGAGAAAAATCCTGCCGTCCATCCCGACGCGCTCCTGCTTATAAAAGACAGTGCCCTTTGAGTCGAGCTTGATAAGCAGCGCGACGACCAGCCAGAAGGGTGACAAGAGCGTGAGAGCGAAGAGGGCGATGATGATGTCCGAGGCGCGCTTGGTAATGCGCGCGGCGTTCGAGAGCGGCTCGCGGAAAAGTCGTATCATCGGGAGCGCGCCGATCTGGTCAATCTCTGTCTTGCGCGGCAGGCAATTAAAGAGGCTCGGCGCGATGCGAAACTCTACGCCGCGCCTGCGCCCGCATCGCATCATCACATCAAAGAGCGCATCGCCAGAAACTTTCGGGTCTGTGATGATGACTTCATTTGCGCCGGATTCGCGAATCGTCTCCGGCAAGCTTTTCAGGTCGGACACGACCGGCACGCCCTCAAAAGTGTCCGGCACATCGCGCCCCAAGCTTCCATTCTCGACCACGCCGATAACGCGATAGCCGAGCGCGGGTCGCTCGCGCATCTCTTTAATGCACAGCGCGGCTTCAGCCCCGCGCCCCACCACTAAGGTCGGAATCAGATTCACATCGCGCTCGCGCGCCAGGGTCTGCGCCCAACGCACAACGAGCCGCACAGAGCCGTAAGCCGCCAGCGTTATCAGAAAATCCAGAATAAAAACCGTGCGCGAGTAAGAGAAGGAGCGAAACTGTAAGCCGCCGCGATAAAGAAAAGCCGCCGCCACAATCAGGAGCGAGCCTATGGCCGTCGCCTTAAAGACGCGCACCGTGTCTTCAAAAAAAGAGAACTCGCCGCGCAAGCGGTACAGGTCATAATACTTGAGCGTCAGCAGGCGAATCGGCACGACAAAGAGCAGCAAAGCTCCATACGGCGCAAACTCTCTGCTCCACGCGAAGCCGCCGGATTGACGGAAAATAGCATCCCCTTCACGAAGCAGAAACGCGGCCGACAAAGACAGCGCGGCGATCAAAAAATCCGTCCCCACCAGCAGAGCTTTGACAGACGGGATGACCCACTGCGGCGCACGCGCCGGAACACGCAACGCACGCGCATCAATGGTTTTTTGCTTTTGATATGCTGCTCTTACCAACTCAGTCTGCCAATCCTGTCCGCGTCAAATTATTTATCTTTCCCTATCTTCAGAAAAACTTCCTTGAGCATCACAAAGATTGTTCCTTCAACGGTAATATGATAAGCGAATTTTTCGGTGATGACCCATTCGGGAACCTGCGGTTTTCTGGACAGCACCAGAAAGACATCCGTGTCTTCAGGGATGTCATCGAGCACAGCCGTATGGACTCCCATTTCAATTTTATCATCGCCTTCGCTGACCATCTTGTATTCGATGATTGATTTGTGAAGCTGGCGCTTTTCGATAATCTGCTTGCCGTCTTTGGAAATTAAGTATCGTGCATCGCCGCCGAGCGGCCAGATGCCTTGCTGTGTTGGAGCGGGCATAATATAGACCCACATCTGATCGTTCGGCGCAGGAATGACGGCTGCGTTGTATGGCCTGCTCTCACCCTTGAAATCCGAGCGGGCGGTTCCTAATGCGTGCGCGCCGGACAAGTAAAAACCGGCGTCTTCCTTCGGCGTCTTGTGTTCTGTGACTTTGAACTCTTGCGGAGTTTTGCCTTGCACCGCTTCATAGACAATCAGAAATTTATCGCGCTTTTCATTAAAGCGACCGTAAGCGACCGTCCAACCGGCGCCGGTCTTTTTCGCGACATAACCCGCGACGCTGCCTTCTTTCGGCGATAAAGCCATGACTGCATCGGTCGAATGCCATGCGGCGGCATCATACTCTGCGAGCATGCGTCCTCTGGCCGTTATCTCCGCCAACTCTTTTTCTGTCGGCGGGTCTTTTCTCTGCGCCGCGATTGGGAGAGCGGCGGCAGCTAAAATGATGAATATCAATATGGCTCTAAATGAAAAATATTTCATAGCATCCCTCTTATCGTTATCTAAGCCCAAGCTGCGAGTTAATAAATTGCCACTAGCTTTAGCTAGTGAAGACATGACACAACATTGCTTGAGCTTAAATGGTTTGGCTAAAGCCGAAAGCTAAAGGCAACCTTGATCCACTAGCTGAAGCTAGTGGCAATTTAAGCAATCCACCTAAACATCTATCACTGGCAACTTAGGTCAACTATGGCTCAAGTATTAAGCTGACGACTTCGGCCTTCACTTGCGTCGCGCGGCGAGCCGTTGCACTCTGCTTCTTCATGACAGACAAGCTATTTAAATCTTCTCTGGTAGAGATGCGCCGGAGCCTGCCTTCCTTGACCAGCTCTTCATCAATCGCCGCCCACTTGCCAGCGTAGATGGTCGCGGCTGGCACGCCGAGCGCAGCCGCCTCTCGATTCATCGTGCCGCCCGCGCTGATGACCAGATCGGCATGCGCGATCAGGTTCGCTCCGTCCAGAGCCTTGCGAGGGAGGATTAAATTAGCGCCTGCACGCGCGGAATACGCTTCGCGTTGCGCACCATTGCGCGCCAGCAGGATAACTTTAACATCCGTGTGCGCGCATAGTCGCTCAAACAGCTCGTCAAACAGCTCGTTTTCAAAACGATGATAGAGAGCTTCGCGGGCGGGCGGGCGGACGATGACCAGCACGTCGCGCTCTTCAACGCCAAGCTCGCGCAGGCTCTCCGCAAATTTCGGGTCGGGCGCAAAGTCCGCCAGATAGACATCTTCCTTTGTGCCGTCGTAGCGGCGTACTTTCTTTGCACGCGCTCCAAAGCGGCTGAGCGCCTCGTCGGGAAAAGCTCGCGGCACGACGACGCGCGAGGCAAGGCGAAAGGCCAGGTGATTCGCAGGCTGATGCTCGTAATCCATCAAGGTTACGCTTCTGATCGAAAGCGCACGCGCGGCGGCTGTCTGCGCGTAAGAGTTATGGCTGACGGCCAAATCAATTTTGCGCCCGCGCGCCCAACGCGCAAGGCTTGCCGCGCGCCCGATTAAATTTCCGGCTTTCCCCGCGAGCCGCCCGCCGCCATGCGAGCCGATGACCGTATGCGCGATTCCAGCGTCCGAGGCCAGCTCGATTGTCTGCGCGAATTTTCGGGCCGTCACCGCGACCCTGTGCCCGCGCCTCTCAAACTCCGGTATCAGCGCGCGGAAAAAAGGAACGTGCGGCGAGTTCGCCAAGTCAATCCAAATCAACATAAAAGCAAAGGATGAAGGATGAAGGCGGAAGGATGAAGGAAAAGCTGTTAAAGATAAACAACTCAAGGTTGAATAGCATGCCTTTCATCCTTCATCCTTCCGCCTTCATCCTTGCTCTAAAATTCTTCCGAGCGCGTACATCATCCACGCCTGCGACCAGCGCATGTAGGGCGTGCGGACTGTGTGTGTGCGGCGGCGTTGATAGTAAAAAAATCCGCGCGCGTCCTGTAGATGCCTGACAGACCAGTGCGCGACTTTCTGCGACAACTCAAGCGCGCCTTCATCTATTTCGCGCAGTTCAAGCAAAGCGACGATCGCTGCTCCCGCCGAATGCGCGTCAACCGGATAAAGCCGGTCATGGTAGTATTTCGGCCACCCGTCCGCAAGAAAGAAATTCTCGCGCCAGAACTCAAGCCCGCGCCGCGTCGCATTAATAAATTCAGCACGCGCGCCCGCACATGCGCGCATGATGCGAGAGAGGCTCATCAACACAAAGGCCGTGTGAAAATTGTCAGCCCATGATTGAAATCCTTCCGCGCCGTATGCCCAGGAGCCGTCCGCGCGCTGGCGGCGCACGACATAGCGCGCCCCGCGCACAGCACACTCGCATAAATCTTTTTCGCCCGTCAGTTCAGAGACGCACGCTAAAGTTTCCGCCGCCAGCAGGCTCGCGTTAAAGACGCGCGTGGTATCCAGCGGCGAATAGCTCCAACAAATTTCATCTTCCGTCTCTTCGCTGCGATTCAGGTCTTTGAGTATGAACTCGCACGCGCTGCGCGCCGCGTGCAGATAATCTTTGTCATCAAATTCGCGCGCGGCTTCGACCAGAGCGCGTGCGGCGAAAGCCGTCGGGACGATCATAGGCGTCCCGCGCGGCGCGTAGAAGGCGCGTCCCTGCCAGTCAAAGTTATAGCCCCACGCAAGGCCGCTCAAATTCTCAATCCGCGCCGCGAGCAAGTCCTTGAGCAGCGCACGCGCTTCCGCTTCAAGCTCTTTCGTGCGCTCGCGCCGAAAGCTTGAAAGTGCGGCCAGCGCAAACAGCGCCGTTCCTTTGGGATTTTTTTCAGCGGGAATTCGCGCGACTACGCGCAAGTTAAGAGGGAAGCGTTTGAAGAATTGCGTCCACGCGAGCCGCGCGACGCGAGAGGTTTTTAAAAGCGGCGTCGCTTGAAACAGCTTGCTGTTCAAGGCATCGAACGGGTCGTGCCCCGCATAATCGCGCTCGCGACACCACGCGGCCAGACGCTTGTATGCTATCTCAAGCTCGCTGCCGTCCAAACGCGCTTCGCTCACGGCCTGCTGCTCACAGACGTTTCAATCCTGCGCGGCGTCTCTATAAAACTTTCCTGCCATAGCTCGAACATCAATAGTGTCCAGAGCGACTTGCGATGATTGGCGACGCCGCGCTCGTGCTCGTCAAGCAGTCGCGTCACGAAAGCCGGATCGAACAATCCGCTGCGGCGCACGCGCTCAGGCGAGAGCAGGTCGCGCGCGAGCGGGCGCAAGCTGCCCTTTATCCATTCCGCGATGGGAATGCCGAAGCCCTTCTTGCCGCGCTTGGTGACGAACGCAGGGAGCATCGGCGCGACCGCACGCTTCAAAATATATTTCGTAGTGCGCCCGCGCAGCTTGTAATCGGCTGGCAAGGATGCCGCGAACTCTGCGACGTGCGGGTCTAAGAAAGGCGCGCGGACTTCCAGCGAGACGGCCATGCTCGCGCGGTCAACTTTCGTCAGAATGTCTTCGGCCAGATAGAGCCGCGTGTCCAAGCTCTGCATCCGCTCCATCGTATTGTCAGCATCGCATTCATCAAGCAGCCTGCGCGCGTCGCTGTAAATGTCGCCGTTCGTCACGCGCTTTACTTCATCGGTCAAAAGCATCTCCTGCTCTGAAGGCAGAAAAGAGCCGAACCAGATATGATGTCGCGCGACCTCATCATAATTTGAACCCGCGACGAAACGACGCGCCTTGTAATCGAAGGAAAGATTTTTGGTTTTGACCGGCAAGAGCCTGACCAGAGGCTCTACGATTGCGCGGCGCAGGATGACAGGCAACCTATCGTAAATGTGCGCCAGCTTGTGACCGAAGTACATCGGATAGCCCGCGAATAATTCGTCGCCGCCATCGCCGCCGAGCGCGACCGTCACATGCTTGCGCGTAAAGCGCGAGAGCAGGTAAGTCGGAACCAGCGAAGGGTCGCTCAGAGGCTCGTCCATCCATGAGCCTATCTCGCCGACGAGATTCGCCGCGAGGTCAACGCTCAAACGTTCTTCGTGATGGTCTGTGCTTAAGAACTTGGCGACCGCACGCGCGTAAGCCGATTCGTCAAAAGAGCTTTCCGCGAAGGAGATGGAAAAAGTTTTGACCGTTTCCGATGAAGCCTGCACGGCGAGCGCGGCCACGCTCGAAGAATCCACACCGCCTGAGAGCAGCACGCCGAGCGGCACATCCGAAACAAGACGCATCCGCACCGAATCGCTCAGCAGCTTTGTCAAATGCGCGGCAGCTTCATTCTCATCCGGCACAGGTTGCTGCGTCTTGTAGCTCAGACACCAGTAACGCTCAATCTCAACCCGGCCATCCTCAAGCGTCAACGTGTGCGCCGCAGGGAGTTTCTGTATGCCCTCGTAAATCGAGAGCGGCGCGGGCACATAATCGAACGAGAGATATTGACGCAGCGCAGCGAGATTGAGGCTCGGGCGCACAGACGGATGAGCGAGCAAGACTTTCGGCTCGGAAGCGAACAGCAGCGTGTTATCGAAGATGCCCCAGTAAAGCGGCTTTTCGCCAAAGCGGTCGCGCGCGATAAAGAGCCTGCGGCGGCGCGCGTCCCACAAAGCGAAAGCGAACATCCCGTTCAGATGCTCGACCATCCGCGTGCCGTGTTCTTCATAGAGATGCGGCAGGACTTCCGTATCGGACGCGCTCTCGAACCTGTGCCCGCGCCGTTCCAAATTCGCGCGCAGCTCCCTGTAATTATAAATCTCTCCGTTAAGCACGACGGCGACGTTCCCGTCTTCGTTCCAGACTGGCTGCTCGCCGGTCTGCAAATCTATAATCGCCAGCCGCCGCATGCCGAGCGCGATGCCCGTCTGCACCATCAAGCCTTCAGAGTCCGGCCCGCGATGCGTCATCCGCTCGCACATCGCATGCAGGAGTTCCCGCCCGCCCACAAGCGGCGGCACGCGCGCATCCAAATTAGCCCAGCCGGTGATTCCACACATAATTTAAAGAAGTGATAAGTGATGAGTGATAAGTGATAAGTAAAAGCGTTTATTTCATCACTTATCACTCATCACTTATCACTATTTTTCATTCCGATTCGCTCGCGCACTGCATAAATAGGCTTCGACTGCGATTCGTGATAGGTGCGGACCTGCATCTCTGCCAGCAGGCCCATCAAGAGAAACTGGATGCCGATGGCGAACATGACGATGGCTAAGACCGGCAGCGGCGTCTGCACAAAATCTGCGCGGTGTATAAGTTTCCAGTAGACGGCGAGCAGCCCTGCCATGATGGAGACAGCGAAAGCTACCATGCCGAATGTGCCGAAGACGTAAATCGGCTTGGTTTGATAAGAGGCCATGAACTTAATCGTCATCAAATCGAAGACGACTTTGATGGTGCGCGACAGTCCATACTTTGATTGGCCCATCGTGCGCGCGTGATGCTCTACGGGAATCTCTGCGACGCGCGCCCCGGCCCAAGAGGCGTAGATGGGAATGAAGCGATGCATCTCTCCATAGAGCCGCACGTCCTGTAAGGATTCGCGGCGATAGGCTTTTAAAGAGCAGCCGTAATCATGCAGGGGAACGCCGCCGATCCAGGAGATTAAACGGTTGGCGAGCATCGAAGGAATTTTGCGCGTTATCATCTTGTCCTGACGATTCTTGCGCCAGCCTGAGACGACATCAAAGCCTGTATCCATCTTATCCAGCAGTCGCTTGATGTCCGCCGGGTCGTTTTGCAAATCGGCGTCCATCGGAATCAGGACTTCGCCTTTCGCAGCATCAATGCCTGCGGACATCGCAGCCGTCTGCCCGTAGTTGCGCCTGAGCGCGATGACGCGCACACGCCCGTCGAGCTGTGCCAACTCGCGCAAGACCGCGAGGCTGCCGTCGGTCGAGCCGTCGTCAACATAAATAATCTCAGCCGTGCGGCCAAGCTCCCTCAGCGCGTCGTCGAGCTTCGCATGCAGCGGGCGCAAGTTCGGCTCTTCGTTAAAGACGGGCAGGAAGACGGAAATCTCCGGCGCATCCCAATCGCGCGCTTCCGCATAGGCTCGCCCGCGCGTCAGTGTTTCATCTTCGTCGTATCTTTTCATTTAAAACTCAATTCAATCGCGGCGCGCTCCAAAAGCGTGTAGACGCTTTGTGGCGGACGACTCAAAAATTTATTATGTCACGGACACGAAAGGCGTGCGAGAACAGTCATTGTAGAACCAAACAAGCCTGAAAGGGTCGCTAATAAACATGCTCACTGTCAAGCGCGCCGCGCCTTCAACAGGTCAGAACCGCCTGCGGTAGCGGGCGGGTCAGCCTCAATCAAGAAGAACCCGCCCGCTACCGCAGGCAGTTCTGACATAGCAAAAAAAAGCCGGGAGCTTTAAAAACTCCCGGCCATGCTGTGGCATTTATTCTTTCGCTTTGAATTCAGATGCGCAGCTCTCCGGTTGAGCGCGTGGGCGGCGTGTGCTTGTTGCGCGGGGTGGGGCTGCTGACGTTGCCGATGCGCTCCATCTCTTCTTTGGCCTGATCTGAGGTGGAGCGGATGCCGTCTATGCGCAGGCGGAACTCGTCCGGGTTGCTCGCGCCTCTGAGGGCTTCGTCCAGCGTAATCATCTCGGACTGGTAAAGATGAAAGAGCGATTGGTCAAAGGTCTGCATGCCGTACTGCGAAGTTCCGGCGGCGATGGCGTCGCGTATCTGCGCGGTCTTCTCTTCGTTGATAATGCAGTCGCGGATAAAGCCTGTCGAAACCATTACTTCAACCGCCGGGACGCGGCCTCCGCCTTTGGCCGCGCGCACCAAGCGCATCGAGATTACGGCTTTGAGGATGCCTGCCAGTTGGATGCGGACTGATTTCTGATGATGCGGCGGAAACGAAGAGACTATGCGCGTGATGGTTTCCGTCGCATCCAGCGTGTGCAGTGTGGAAAGCACGAGATGCCCCGTCTCGGCTGCGGTCATCGCGGTCGAGATGGTTTCCAGATCGCGCATCTCGCCGACGAGGATGATGTCAGGGTCTTGACGGAGCGCGCCGCGCAGGGCTTCCGCGAAAGAGCGCGTGTCCACGTCCACTTCGCGCTGCGTGACAAAGGAGCGTTTGTCGCGGTGCAAAAATTCAATCGGGTCTTCGATGGTGACGATGTGGCCGCTGCGGTTCGAGTTGATGCGGTCAATCATCGCCGCCAGCGTCGTGGACTTGCCGGAGCCGGTCGTGCCCGTGACCAGGATCAACCCGCGCTGCTCGTCCGAGATTCTTTCGATAACCGGCGGCAGCATCAGATCGGACATGCCTCTCATCTGATCCGGAATGACGCGCATCACGATGCCGACCGTGCCGCGCTGCTGAAAGATGTTGGCGCGGAAACGCCCCAGACCGGAGACGCCGTAACCGATGTCAACTTCGCAGACCTCTTTAAAACGCTGCTTCTGTCGGTTGGACATCATCGAGAAAGCCATGTCGAGCGTGTCTTCCTGCGTCAGCCGCGCGGAGTCTACGACCGGGCGCAACTCGCCGCCGATACGCATGAATGGGAAAGAGCCGACCTTGATGTGCAGGTCGGATGCGCCGAAGCTACAGGCGATGCGCAGTAAATCGTCAATTCTTTGGGACATAAGACAAAACTTAAACCTTTCCGCACGGAATCCGGCAAGAGGGTCTCGCCGCTTTTGGAATCAGGGCGCGTTCTTGAACACAGTTGGGAAGGAGCGACGCTTTGGTTGAGGCAAGGCGAAAAGCGCGTGCGTGCGCGTCTCGCGGGTTAAAAAGGTCTTTTCACGCCCCGGTAGAAGTTAAAGGCCCCGAGACGCCAGCCAAGATAATAGCCCGTTAAACTGCTGTTCGTCAATGTTTAACAGTAAAATTCTTTTGGCCTGCGAGATGACATCGAAGCTTTATAGATAAAGTCCGAAGCGTGATGAGAAGCCACAAATTATGCGAATCAAGGGTAGCAACAAATCAACTGCTTTTTCTTTGCGGTCTTTGCGTCTTCCTTCTTTGCGCTCTTTGCGGTTAAGGGCTTTTTAACGCAAAGACCGCAAAGACGATTTCGCAAAGAAACGCAAAGAGTTTCTACTCTTGATTTACATAAATTACCCTTGACGCAGGTCGCCGGAGGGTTATAATCGCGGCCAACGGTCGCATCGAGAGCTTTTCGGCTCAAGGCATTAGAGACAACAAGAAAGATAAATAACGCTTTTCAGGCTAAAGCCGACGGTTGTTTTGTTCATCTACTCCGCTTAGCTAAAGCAAGTGGCAATTCAAATATCCTTGATGACACTGCGCTGATTTATTTTTCCCGTTCCGCCATCCGGGCGAGCGCGCCCGCAGCTTATCCGCCACTTCCACATTAGGAGACCCTCGTATCATGAAGCAGACGACACGGACACCATCGCTGGCACGGCTTCTGACTGTTATTTTTATCGTCGCCTCTTTCTGGCCGGAGGCGGAGGTCAAGGCTGCCGGGTTCGGGGACGGCGCGCGTGTTTTGCAGACGCAGCAAGCGCGTCTTTCAGCAGACGATGCAGCAGCCGGAGACAAGTTCGGCTATAGCGTCGCCATCAGTGGTAACACGGCTGTGGTCGGCGCATACTTACGTGGTCCCGGCTCTACGTTTAACCGCCGGGGAGCCGCTTATGTTTTTCAGCGCACCGGCTCAATTTGGAACCGGCAGGCGACACTGCTTCCCAGCGATTTGATGGGGACGTTTAATTTCGGCTACAGCGTCGCCATCAGCGGCGATACTATCGTCGTCGGAGCCTTGGGTAACAATTCAGGCTCTTTCGGGCAAGTTTATATCTTTCAGCGCAACGGCACGGCTTGGAGCGAGCGGCAAAGATTTGATGGCAGCGGCAGAACTTTCGGGACGAGCGTTGCTCTGGACGGAACGACGCTGCTGGTCGGAGAGCCGGGCGCAGTCACTAGAAGTCAGACCGGAGCGGTTAATGCTTATCGCTTCAACGGCGCAGCGTGGGAGTTTGAAGCACAGTTCGTTGGCAACGACGCAAATCATGCAGACGCTTTCGGAATCAGCGTCTCAATCAGCGGCAACACGGCTCTGGTCGGAGCTTATGCCGATGATACTAACGTAGGCGTGGACGCTGGCTCGGCTTATGTCTTTGTGCGCAATGGGACGACCTGGACGGAGCAGGCGCATTTCTTCGCAGCCGATCCGGGTATCGCGAATTTGTACGGGTTCAGCGTTTCAATCAGCGGCAATACGGCGGTGGTCGGCTGTTACAACGATGATTTACCCGGCAAGCTGAATGCCGGAGCAGTGTATGTCTACGAGCGCACCGGGACGACTTGGAGCGCGCTGCCGAAACTCGTTGCCAACGATGCTAAAGCAGGTGATAGTCTCGGCTATAGCGTGGCGATCAATGGCGACATTATCGTGGCGGGCGCTTACTTTTATGACACGCCGACGACACAAAACGTCGGGGCTGCTTACATCTTTCAACGTACCGGCACGGGCTGGTTTAGCGGCGGCTTCGCTACTCCCGAAGAGCCGCAACCGGGCGATTTGTTCGGCTCAAGCGTAGCGCTCAGTGATACCACTTTCCTAGCGGGCGCACCCAATGCCGATTTAATTCCTACAAACCTCAATATCGGAACTTCGCATGTTTACACACTGCGCCCGAGCACGCGAATCATCGCGAACTTTGACGGCGACACGCTGACCGATCTCTCCGTGTTCCGCCCGTCTGACGGCAGTTGGTATGCGCGACAAAGCTCCAACGGGCTTTCATTTATCCAGCAGTTCGGTGCGAGCGGAGACTTGCCAGCGCCCGGCGATTATGACGGCGACGGCAGAACCGACGTGGCAGTGTTTCGTCCTTCAAGCGGCACCTGGTATGTCCTGCACAGCTCGAATGGTGTGTTTCGGGCGCGGCAATTCGGCACGAGCGGAGACCTGCCCGTACCCGGCGATTACGAGGGCAACGGGATTACGGACATCGCACTCTTCCGCCCCTCGGACAACACCTGGTATATCCTCGTCGGCTCGACAAACTCTCTGCGAGTTCAGCCGTTCGGCGCGAGCGGCGACCGTCCCGTTCCATCCGACTATGATGGCGACGGCGAGACGGACATCGCTGTCTTCCGGCCTTCGAATGGAATCTGGTACATGATCCAGAGCCTGACCAATTCATTTCGCGCACTGCCGTGGGGCACGAGCGGAGACTTACCAGCGCCGGGGGATTACGACGGCGACACCAGAACGGATATTGCCGTCTTCCGCCCCACAGAAGGGAACTGGTATATCCTGAATAGCACGCTCAACACGTCTCGCACACAGGCTTGGGGAACGAGCGGAGATGTGGCCGTGCCCGCAGATTATAACGGCGACGGCAAAGCGGATGTCGCAATCTTTCGCCCGTCGGATGGAAGCTGGTACATCCTTGAAAGCGGCCTGAATACCGTGAGGGTTGAGCAATGGGGCGCGAGCGGTGACGCGCCTGTGCCAGCCGCACATCTTCCATAAAAGCTCGCGCCGGGAAGCAAAACGAATCGGGGCGAAGGAACATTTCCCTCGCCCCGATTTGTTTTCCAAAAACTTTTTCGCTGGCGCATCAACGAATAGTGAAACGCTTTCTCACTTTTTGACACCATTGTCGAAAGATAAAAATCAAACGGAGAACAAAATGAAAATAGCGAGCTTGATAGTCGGAATTTTGCTGATGGTTTTGTCTGGCATCGCGGTTGTCGTCTGCCTGCTGCTGCCTTCGATGACGAATAATCGGGTTAATTTTGAAGAAGCACTGCTGGGATTAATTCCGGCGGTCATCATATTATTTCTGGCATTCGTGATAACGGTCGTTTCGGCGATCTTCGTTTGGAAAGCGAAGAAAACCGCCGCGTAGTTGTTATACCAAGTTGCAATGAAAAAGAGGGACGAATCAGCCACAGATGGACGCAGATAAACGCGGATATGAATCAATAGTTTGGTTCTGATCCGTGCTCATCCGTGTTCATCTGTGGCCTCTTGTTCTTTTGCAATTCGCGTCTTAGGCGAACAAACACAAAAAAAGGCAGAGCGTTAATCACTCTGCCTTTTTAAAAAATTCCGCCGTTAAAACTACTCCGTCATCACGGTTTGAAAATCAACGGCTCCTTCGACCTGTGCTGTGGCAGCGGCGCTGGCCTCTTTGACCTGAGCCTTGCTGTGGCCGTTGCTTTCGACCGGCACTTCCTGCGCGCTTTCGTTGACGTAAGTGAGCCACTGCTCAGGGGCTTCGCGCTCGCCCGAAGTGATAGCGAAAAAGACTTCCTGAAGCTTGCCCGTAATCTCGCCGCGCCGACCGGTGCCGATAGTGATGCGGTCAACCGAGCGAATCGGCGTAATCTCTGCCGCCGTGCCGGTAAAGAAGCATTCATCCGCGACATAGAGCGCGGCGCGCTGGACGCCGCCTTCGATGACCGGGATGTCCAACTCTCTGCAAATCTGAATCACGCTGTCGCGCGTGATGCCCGGCAGAATCGAAGACGAGAGCGGCGGCGTTATCACCTTGCCGTCATGGACAAGAAAGATGTTCTCGCCGGAGCCTTCCGAGACATAGCCGCGATCATCGAGCGCGATGCCTTCGGCAAAGCCGTTCAAGAGGGCTTCCATCTTAATCAGTTGCGAGTTCATGTAATTCGCGCCCGACTTTGCCATCGCGGGCATCGAGTTCGGCGTCAGACGATTCCACGTCGAGACGCACACATCCACGCCTTCTTCAAGCGCTTCATCGCCCAGGTATTTCCCCCAGTCCCACGCGCCGATATAGCAGGCCAGCGGATTCGGGAACGGGTTGACGCCAAACGCCGGACGCTCTTCGTCAAGGCTGCGAAAGATGATGGGGCGTATATAGCATTGGTCAAGCCCGCCGCGCCTGACCAGCTCAACCGCCGCATCCGACAACTGCTCGCGCGTCCAGTCATTATCCATCCGGTAAATTTTGGCGGAATTCAGGAGCCGCCGCATGTGTTCTTGCAGGCGAAAGACGGCAGGCCCACGCTTGGTTTTGTAACAGCGGATGCCTTCAAAGACGCTTGAACCATAATGCAGGACGTGCGACATGACATGCACGCGCGCGTCGTTCCACTTGATAAATTCTCCGTTGCACCAGACTTCGCCGACGATGCTTGGAGTTTTTACGTCTTTTGCTTTACCGTCTTTGCTGAACATTTGATTGATACTCCTTCCGGGGATTCTTTATGATGAAAGGCGCTGCGAAAACAATTGCTCATAAATCAAAACCGCCGAAGCGATTTTGTGAAGACCCAACGCTTGGTTTCAGCGCGCTCGCAGCTTGTATTTAACGAGGCACAATACCGCAGTCGCGCGCCCGTTGGCAAGGCGCGCTTGATTCCGCCCACACGTCTCGCGTACCATCAAAATGCTTTCGCCAAACTTGAAAAAATCGTTACTACTGTCGTTTCAATCTTTTAGAGAGTGCGTCAAGTGAACCGGCTGATAAAGAAAAGAACTCACCGCAGAGACGCAGATGACGCGGAGATAGCGCAGAGGCTTGAAAGCTCTTCAACTCTCTGCGCGCTCCGCGTCTCTGCGGTGAGTTCTTTTTGTCATCTGCGCCGCTTGAATTGATTCAGATGAAGCGTTATCCAAACTTAGTTTCCGCGCAAACTCTGGCCGCGTTGCTCTCTCTTTTTCTGTTAAACGCCAATTGCCGCATGTCACAAAACTCTGAAGTGAAAAATACGCCTACGCCAACAGCATCGCCTGTCAATCAAGAGACCGATGCGCTTTCGATTCATCGCCGCGCGATTGCGATAGACCTGCACGCAGACACGACGCAAAGGATGGTTGATGAAAACATTGACCTGAGCCAGCGGCTCGCGGACGGCCATCTCGACACGGTGCGGATGAAGGACGGCGGATTGGACGCGCAGTTCTTTTCCATCTGGGTCGAGCCGCAGCTTTACGGGAGCGGAGGCCAGAGCGCAAGCCAGCGCGCAGACGTGCAGATCACAGCCGTCCGCGCCCTCGCCGAAAAGCACCCGCAGACGTGGGAGGTCGCGACGAGCGCGGGCGACATTCGCCGCATCGCCGAAGCCGGAAAGCTCGCCGCCTTGATGGGCCTGGAAGGCGGCTACGCGATTGACGAAAAGTTGGAGAACGTCGAGCGTTATTACAAGCTGGGCGTGCGCTATATGTCGCCCGCGTGGAGCGTCAGCACGAGTTGGGCAGGTTCTTCGGGCGACGAGGCCGGTCGCACGCGCGGCCTCACGGATTTCGGCAAAGAAGTCATCCGCGAGATGAATCGCCTCGGCATGATGATTGATGTCTCGCACGTATCGGACAAAGCCTTCTGGGACATCGTCAACACTTCGACCAAGCCAATCATCGCGACGCACTCGAACGCGCGTGCCATCGCAAACGTCCCGCGCAATCTGGATGACGAGATGATTCGCGCGCTCGCTAAAACGGGCGGCGTCGCCTGCGTCCTCTTTTATCCCGAATTTTTGGAACCCGGTTGGAGCGAGAAGAAGAAACAGGTCGATGCGGAAATCGCGCCGCTCGTGCAGCGAGCTTCGGATGCAGAGCAAGGAAGCATCGCTCGCAAGAAGATGGCGCGCGACCGCGTGCGTATCGAAGAATACGCGCGCCGCCTGCCGCCCGTCACGGTCTCGCGCATCGTTGACCACATAGATCATATCGTCAAACTTGTCGGCATCAACCACGTCGGCGTCGGCTCGGACTTTGACGGCATTCAAGCCGTCCCGGCTGATCTCACAAACGTCGCAGACCTGCCGAATCTCACCGGAGAATTATTGAAGCGCGGCTATACGGAAGAGGACATCCACAAAATTTTAGGCGGCAATATCCTGCGCGTGATGGAGCAAGTGGAAAGAAAGTAAGGTAGTGGGTCAGTTTGAAATTCGAGAGCTATCGGCATCAGGAAAGAATCTCACGCAAAGGCGCTGGTGGCGCAAAGAAAACCGCAAAGATAAAGCATGGCTCAACCCCTTTGCGTCTTTGCGCCTTTGCGTGAACATGTTTTTCTTTGCCATGTTTGAAACTGACCCACTACTGAAAGTAAAGGTCAGAACTGCCTGCGGTAGCGGGCGGGTGTTCAATGTGCGTAAGTGATAATCAACCGATAAGAACCCGCCCGCTACCGCAGGCGGTTCTGACAGGGACGCCTTCACACTCATGAAAAGAATAGCAATCACCTGTTGCTTACTCTATCTCTCTGCTTCTTACGTCTCAGCGCAGGCGTTGAAGCTCATGCCGAATAGCATCTCTCTCAAAAACGGCAAGTCTTTCACGCTCAACCTGCCGGAAGGTTATGCCATCCGCGTTGCCGCCGAAGGCTTAAAGCGCGTTCGTTTTATTGCCGCGAGTCCCGACGGCAGAATTTTCGTGACGGATATGTACAACCTCGCGGACAATGAGCGCGGCGCGGTTTACATCTTGGAGAATTTCGATGCGCAAAGCGGGCGGTTCGGTAAAGTCACAACTTACCTGACCGAGCTGCGCAATCCGAACAGCATCGCTTTTTACACGGACGCGGGAGGCCAGAGCTGGTTTTACCTCGCGTTGACGGACAAGCTCGTGCGCTACAGATACCGCGCGGGCGACCAGAAGCCAACGGGCAAGGCTGAGACTCTGGCGACTTTTCCCGATTACGGGTTGAGCTATAAATACGGCGGCTGGCATCTGACGCGCACCATCGTGATGGGCGATAACGGCAAGCTGTACGTGTCCGTCGGCAGCAGTTGCAACGCCTGTGTCGAAAAAGAGAAGGTGCGCGCAGGCATTCTTGAGATGGAGCCGGACGGGCGGAATCAACGCTCCTACGCGCGGGGCTTGCGCAATGCCGTCGGCTTAAAGTGGTATGAAGGAAAACTCTACGCGACCAACATGGGTTCGGATCATCTGGGAGACAACAAGCCGGATGATACGATGTACGCGGTTCGCGCGGGCACGAACTATGGTTGGCCTGATTGCTACGAATATCGCAGGCGCGTGCATCCTGACACAAAGTTCACCAGAGACCGGAAAAAGTGCGCGAGCGTTCCGGTGGGCTTGACGGCTTTCAGCGCGCATAGCTCGCCTCTCGGCTTTGAATACTTCACCGCGAGCGAAGCTGATGCGAGGCTCAGGAACAGTTTTCTGGTCGCACTGCACGGCGGCTCAAAGCTTAAATTGAAACGCGGCTACAGCATCATGCGCGTCGGCGAGCGCGGCTTGCCGCAGGATTTCATCAACGGCTTTCTGCAAAACGGAAAAGTTCACGGCAGACCCGTTGATGTCTTAAAGCTGGGCGCAGGCGGTTTTCTCTTCACGGATGACTACGCGGGTGTGGTTTACTACGTGTTCAGAAAAAGTTGAGAGGATAAATTTTGAAGAAAGCAATCTCAAATCTGAGATTTTGCATTTGAAATATTTGGATCAAGGAGAACACATGCTACGTTTTCGATTCGTCATTTTAGTCTTGGTGTCGTCATTGTTACTCGCTCCCGCTTCTCCGTCGAGCGCGCAGATGAGCCAGGAGGCAGTGCCCATCATAGACATGGACGGCGGCTGTTTGATGGGCGGCGTGATGGACGGCAAGTGGATCAAGATGGGAGAGTTTGGCACGCGCATGAGCGGCGGCGACAAGTATCGTCTTTATGATCTGGCGGGCGAGCATAAAACATCTGTCACGGGCGGCAAGGCTGCTTCCAACGGTGCGCCCTGCGAAGACACTCTCTATGTAGAGATTCCGCCTGAGATTCGAGAATCCATCGCTGCCAGCTCTCATTACATAGGCGTCGCAGGGAAATGGAATCCCATGCCGCGCGCTCTGAAAATCGAAGGCAATAATAACCCTGTCTATCGCAACCTTGTGTTCGATCTCTTAAAGCGAAAAGGAATTCGCCGCCCGCAGGTGAACATCGTGAAAGTCGTGCGCGTTGACCTGGAAGGCGACGGCACGGAAGAAGTGATTATCAACGCCACGCGCGTCAATCGCTGGGAGAACGGCAGCATCACGCCCAACCCGGATGCGGGCGATTACTCGCTCGTCATGCTGCGCAAAATGATTAACGGGAAAGTTCAAACCATCATGCTGGATGAAGAGTATCATCCGAAGACCGAAAGATTCACCGCGCCCAACGAATATAACCTGGTCGCCGTGCTCGACTTGAACGGCGACGGCGTGATGGAGATTATCAATAGCGGAGCCTATTACGAGGGCGATTGGAAAACCGTCTACAGCATCAAGGGCAACAAGGCCGAAGACGTGCTGGGCTGCGGCTGCGGCGCATGAGCGAATTGAGCAAAACGAAATTAAAGGATGATTGCATGACACAGAAACAGACAAAACCATACGGCGCTTGGAAATCGCCAATCACTTCGGATTTGATCGTCGCGGATATTGTGGGCTTGAGCGAGTGCATGTTTGACGGCGAAGACATTTACTGGCTCGAAAGTCGCCCGTCCGAAGGCGGTCGCAGTGTCATTATGCGGCGCACGCCGGATGGTAAAATTTCAGATGTGACGCCTGCTCCTTTTAACGTGCGGACGCGCGTGCATGAATACGGCGGCGGCTCATATGTTGTCGCGGACGGCACGGTCTATTTTTCCAACTACGCGGATCAACGCCTCTACCAACACAAAGTCGGCGAAGAGCCGCAGCCTCTGACGATTGAAGCTGAGCTGCGTTATGCGGACGCGCTGGTGGATAAGAGCCGCCATCGCCTGATCTGCGTTCGTGAGGATCATACGAAGAGCGGGAGCGAGGCCGTCAACACGATTGTCAGCATTGATCTCAACGGCGGAGAAGCGCGCGTGCTTGTCTCCGGCAAAGATTTTTACGCTTCGCCGCGCCTGAGCCATGATGGGCAACTTCTAGCTTGGCTTGAGTGGAATCATCCGAACATGCCCTGGGACGGCTGCGAGCTGTGCGTCTGCGAAATTGACGCGGACGGCGCGCCGGGAGATACGAAAAGAATCGCGGGCGGGCTTAAAGAGTCCGTCTTTCAGCCGGAATGGTCGCCGGACGGCACGCTCTATTTTGTCTCAGACCGGACGGGCTGGTGGAACCTGTACCGGCTCGGGCAAGACGATGTGGCGGCAGAGCCTCTGCATGAGATGAATGCTGAGTTCGGTTTGCCGCAGTGGGTCTTTCGCATGTCCTGTTACGCGATTGAATCCTCAGATAACATCATCTGCACCTACAACGAGCAGGGCATCTGGCGACTCGCGCGACTCAATCCGCAGACGCGCGAGCTTATGCAGATTGAAAATCCTTACACGGATGTAGAGTACATACAGGCCGCTCCTGGGCAAGTCGTCTTTTGCGCGGGCAGTCCGACTGAGCTGAATGCTCTCGTGCGGCTTGATTTAAAGACAGATCAGCTTGAAGTCTTGCGCGACTCAAGCACCGTCGAGATTGATGAAGGATACATCTCGGTTGCCGAGGCGATAGAGTTTCCGGCACAGGACGGAGCGACGGCGCACGGATTTTTCTACGCGCCGCAAAATCTGGATTACACCGCGCCGGAAACGGAGCGACCGCCGCTCTTGGTCATCAGCCACGGCGGGCCGACCTCCGCCACACGAACAACGCTGCGTCTCGTCTCGATTCAGTATTGGACCAGTCGCGGCCTCGCCGTCCTGGATATGAACTATGGCGGCAGCACGGGCTATGGCCGCGCGTACCGCGAGCGTTTGAAAGACACATGGGGCATCGTAGACGTGGACGATTGCACTGGCGGCGCGCTCTTCCTGGCAGAGCAGGGACGCGCCGACAGAAAACGCCTCGCGATTCGCGGCGGCAGCGCGGGCGGCTACACGACTTTAGCCGCGCTCGCCTTCCGCGACGTGTTCGCGGCGGGCGCGAGCCACTTCGGAGTCAGCGACGCCGAAGCCTTAACCAAAGACACACACAAGTTCGAATCGCGTTATCTCGACGGCCTTATCGGCCCCTATCCCGAACGGCGCGACCTCTATGTCGAACGCTCGCCCATAAATTTCACCGAACGCCTCTCCTGCCCGATGATTCTCTTTCAGGGACTGGAAGACAAAGTCGTCCCACCCGACCAGGCCGAACGCATGTTCGAAGCCGTCAAAGCCAAAGGTCTCCCCGTCGCCTACGTCCCCTTCGAGGGCGAACAACACGGCTTCCGCCGCTCCGAAAACATCAAACGCGCCCTCGACGCAGAGCTTTACTTCTACTCCAAAATCTTCGGCTTTGAACTGGCAGACGAAGTCGAGCCGGTGGCGATAGAAAACCTTTAGTTCAACTTTATAGCTATAGCTATGAAGTTGAACATTAAAAGCTCAAGCGAGAACAGTTTCGTAATCAAGAAAATAGAACAGCTTTGTTCTAGCGAAAATTCCGTGCATTAGGAGATTCAATAATTGACACCAATCACGGTCCGCCAACGGCTACAAGACTACGAGTTCACTGATGAGCAAGAACTGACCCTCACGCTTGAGCTGTTGGGAAGAATTGAAAAAGACATTGAGGAGTTAAAGGCTGCTAAAACACGCGATGGTTTTAGCTTATACGTAGCGTTAGGTGGTATTGCAGCTACTCTCTTTATATTGCTTGGCGAGTTGAGTAAGCTAAGTGGTATTCCGTTTACCAAAATTGGTGTCATTTTCTTTGCGCTAATCTTGTTATCAAAAATCCCTTGGGCAATTTTTCAGCTCCTTACCCTTGATAAAGCTATAAACAAACAACGCAAGCCGGGTCGGTTTTATTGGACTAACGATTTATTCTTTGAACTAAGGCCGAGTGGCATCTTCCAAGCGATTATATTTGTTCTACTACTCATATTCGTGTTTTTCGTGCCTATACCCCGCTGGGTTTCAATAGCTACAAGCATTAGTTTCCTTCTGTATATTTTTATGATTGGTCTTGTCTTTGTACTTTCTTTTAGAAAAGAGCCTTACAGACCAGATAATGCGAACAAGGGTGCGATGATTGGATTGCCTGTCCTGTTTCTTATATTCACTGGTTTTTCAATAGCAGGTTTAGGCTCTCGAATGAAGCTACCTGTAGGAAATGAAACCCAACCATATGTAATAGCTGGTCTATTATTTGTCCTTGTCTTTTTTTTTGACATACTAATTAGGCTGACAACACCATCCTTATTGCTGGAGAAATTACAAACACTTCGTAATGACATCATTTTCTTGAGAGCTAACTTAGAAGATGCTTGGACAAGATATGAAGTTTATGTTGATGGACACGAGATTTCAGAAGAACTTCGTGCTGATATGGATGACATTATTCGATGTTTCAACACAATTGATTTGCACCAATCTCAAAAAGTAGAGATGCTATCTGCAGTTCAAGTAGAATTGGAGCAACTACAGACTGGACAGGATTTAACTAAGAATGATTTCGACAGCTTGAACGCACATAAAACCAAGTTTTTTTTACATGTTGAGGAGATAAACAACGTTTTTGAGTATTTGAATCCGCGACTAAAAGACCTAGGTGAGAAAGTCAATAAAATAAGCCGCGCTACTCAAGAATGGAAGAGAGCAGATGAATATCATCAATATTTTTTGTCTCGCCTCGCGCGTTTAGCTGAGCAAGACGCACAAATAGCGCAAGATGGCAAGAAAGCTGATGAGAAGCTGCAAAGTCTCCAGCCAAAACGAAACGAAAACAAGAAATCGTAGCTTAACTCTGAAACCTTCTAAACTCTGCAAAGGAGAGGACAGGGTCTAAGAAATTCTTGACCCGAGATGATACTTGTCAACTGGTTCCGGTGCGTTATTAAGTGAGCGAAGGCAATTTCGGTAAGATTGTATGTTGGCGAGACCGCCTCAATAACCCGCTCGTGATTGGCAGGCAAGTTGCTCGCCGTTATCACAAGTTGACCGCTCACAGCATGGTCAACGATTTATCTACCAATCATTCGATGCACGGCTTGCCGGAATCCGGCGAGGCGTGGGAGGAGACAATAATGGCTAGCGGAACTGTTGTAATAGACCCGGGACATGGCGGCACAGGCTCGATTGGCGGCTCGGATGGTAATCATGCCGTGAGTGTCAGCGGAATGAAAGAGAAAACCCTGACCCTGATCTTTGCCAATCTGGTTAAAACGGCGTTGCAGAGCGCGGCGACCAGTGGCGGGCATACCATCACTATCAAGATGACGCGAACGACGGACGTTAATTTGAGTCTCGCGGACAGAGCGCGCGTGGCGAGGACGCATCACGCCGATAGATTCCTGAGCATTCACATGAACGCCTTCAACGGCGTCACCAGAGGAGTCGAGACCTATGTTCGTCGCGCCTCGGATAATGTCAACCTAGTGGCTGACGAGCGTTTCGCACGGAAAATCCAGCATGCGGTTTTCAATGTCATCGAAGGTTTCGACGTGGGCTGTAATGACCGCGGCGTCAAAAGAGAGCAGTTCGGAGTGTTGAATGACGCTGCTCTGGGAAATACTTCGGGCGGAAATTGTCGCGCGTGTTTGCTTGAGGTCGAATTTCTAGACGTGCCTGCGGTTGACAGGCTGTTGAATACGGGGCCGTCTGCCACCACCGTGCGACAAGCCATCGCCAATGCGATTGCCGCCGCGATCATTGACGATCTGGTGAATCCTTAAGCCCTAGAGCGTATTTCGTTTGGATGTACGGCAGGCTGTGAGCCTGCCGCTCGCGTCGGACAGGCGGCAGGCTGACAGCCTGCCGTACACTGATTTGCAACCTGCTCTAAGAATTTCAACTTTTTACAGTTAGACTGAAACATCTACGGGCGCATTGATGACCTCACGTAATTTACGTGCCAGAGCATTGGGGGTGAATGGCTTCTCGATAAAGGCCATCCCTTCATCCAAGACGCCGTGATGAACAATCGCATCGTCTGTATAGCCTGACATATACAGCACTTTCATCTCTGTGCGCAGGGGCGACAATTGTTCGGCCAGCTCGCGACCACTCATCTGAGGCATGACTACATCGCTCAGCATCAAGTGGATGGGTCCCTGATGTTGCTCTGCAACGAGCAACGCCTCCTGACCATGCTTGGCCTCTAAGACGTGATAGCCGCTTTCCTGAAGTATTTCTCTGGTCAACTCGCGCACCATCTCCTCGTCTTCAACCAGCAGCACGGTCTCAGTCCCGAGCAGCGCTTTACTGTCATTGGTGGTTGCTTTAGGCGCTTCGATGGGTTTGTCCACGCACGGCAAGTAAATCTTAAAAGTTGTTCCGCGTCCCACTTCGCTATAGACCCAGACCTGTCCGCCGCTCTGCTTGACGATGCCGTAGACTGTGGAAAGTCCCAGTCCCGTCCCCTTGCCTACTTCCTTGGTGGTGAAGAAGGGTTCAAAAATCCGCTCCTGCGTTTCCGCATCCATGCCGCATCCGGTATCGCTGACGGCCAACATGACATACTGTCCCGGACGAACGGAAAGATGGCGGTCAACATATTCTTCATCTATCTCGACATTGGCCGTCTCGATAGTGAGCTTGCCGCCCTTCGGCATCGCATCACGGGCATTGACCGCGAGGTTCAGCAAGACCTGTTCAATCTGGCTCGGGTCGGCTTTAACTTTGCCCAAGTCCGGCATCAGTCCGATTAACAGATCAATGTCTTCGCCGATCAGCCGCTGCAACATTTTGTTCATCTCGAAAATGCTATTGTTAAGATCGAGGACTTTGGGTTTCAATATCTGCTTGCGGCTAAAGGCGAGGAGTTGGCGGGTGAGCGAGGCCGCGCGTTCTCCGGCTTTCCTGATCTCCCGGAGCTTGTGAAAGAGCGGGTCATCCGGGTTGAGTCGTCGCAAGGCGAGGTCGCTGTGGCCGTTAATTGCCGTCAGCAAATTATTAAAGTCGTGAGCCACTCCGCCCGCCAGCATTCCGACGGCTTCCATTTTCTGTGCCTGGCGAAGCTGCTCCTCGCTTGTGTGCAACGCCTCCTCCGCCTGTTTGCGCGCCGTAATATCAGTGGCGATGCCGAGCATCTGATTGACTGTGCCATCAGGCGCGACAATCGGGCGCTTGATGGTTTGCAGCCAGCGGAGCTGACCATTAGCATCTGTAATGACCTCTTCCGGAATGAACTTCTCCTGTCGAGTATGCATGACTTCGAGGTCATCCCGGCGGAACCATTCAACCTCCTCTGTGTTCGAGTTAAAGTCAGCATCCGTCTTGCCTAACAGACCTTCGACGTTTGTGCCGTAAGCTTCGGCAATCGCCTGATTCACCAGCGTGAAGCGGCCTTCCATATCTTTGGCAAAAATAAAGTGTGGATTAAGGTCAATCACCTGGCGGAGAAAGGAACGTTGTTTGACTAACTCGTCCTCGGCCAGCCTCCGCTCAGCCACCTCTTTTTCCAGCCCCTGATTGACGGCGGCAAGCTGTGTGGTACGTTCGGCGACACGCTGTTCCAGACCTGCGTTCAGACTCTTTATCTCAGCCGTTCGCTCGGCCATATCCCACATCTCGCTGAGGCTGCGCTTGATGGCAATAAAGAGGAAAGTATCTTCAAAAAGAACCCAACCCGCATGCTCAAGCCATCGCCACTCGCTCGCCGTAATCACGCCGTACACGGATTGCGGCCAGAAGATGCCGCGCAGGAGATGGTCGGCGGCGACTACTAAGGTGGCCGGAACCAGCACACGCCAGTCTCGATAGAATGAGAGAAAAGCCAGCGAGCCGAAGACGTGAAAATGCGTCTCAATGCGCCCACCCATCAGGTGGATCAGCAAGCCTCCCATCAACATCTGTCCGACCGCGATGATATAACGGGTCGAGAAACAACCGGGGCGCACGAGCGCCAGCGTGACGGGAAAGAAGCTGATCGCCCCGCCCAGAAACAGAGCAGCCCAAACATGCAGGTGCGTCTGGCTCGTCGCCCCCGCCCAGGTCTTCGGCGAAATCCAGTAAGCGGCGGCGATGCCTGCCAGCCATTGCAGCACCATCAAGACCGCGAACATCCGGTCTGTCCGCTTATAAATAATTTGTTGATGCTCGTTAAAGATGTCTGCGATTCGCCACGCACCCATCTCGCGCATGACCCGATCAGTTTTTAGCTCTTTCATCTTTTGACTCTCGACATTCAGAGTTGTTATCAAACAGCGGGCAGCCAAAGACAAAGGTCTCTGCACGCTCTGCCGCTCCATCTCCCAAGAGCGACACGATGGCGCTCCGGCCTGCATTGTCGCCGGAGTGTCCGCGCGAGCCTGTGATTCCGCCGCTGAACAGTAAGCGCCCTTCTGCATCGTAGAGAACTGTCTGGCCGGAGGTGGCAGCGTGGAAACGACGAGCCTCTGCGCCGTCATCGTCCATCAAGGGCTTGACGCCGGGAATCCTCGCCGCGCTTTGCCAGAGATCGGTTTTCTCCCAGTTATCAGAAACGCCTGCGGGTTTGAGGAAGAGGACATAAGCCGTCACGCGGCCCTGTGTGTGAGCCATCAACGAGGCCAGTTCACCAATACTTGCTCGCGTGCAGGGACAGTGCGGATGAGCCAGCATGACCAGCGTGGCGCGTCCCTGTGAAGGTTGAATCTGACTGTCAGCAGGCCAGTGGAGAGGAGGCTTGGCGACCACCCCGGGAGCATTTTCATAGCCCCAAATAACCCACAGCCCTATACTGACCATGAGCATCCACAAAACAGTAGAGATCAACAGAATCAGTCGTCTCCCTCTGCGCTGCGATGGATTGTGGGCTGTAGCTTCTTTTGCGCCCGGCAACTTAAACGCAAACTTCATGAAATTATGCACTGAGCAAAATGAGTTTCAAATTTCAGGTATCACTCTGGTGAGAAATAACTATTTTGCGGGTATCTCAGGCGGGACAAGATGAAGTCAAAATAGAAGAGTGCAGGGTCAAAATGGTAGGTCAACCATTCAGATAGACACGATACTGTGCCTAAACCCACCTTAACATATTACCTCTGCATATTCTATACCAAAAAATTATGGGTGGTGGGCCAGTTTGAAGATGAATGAGTGCGAGGAGAGGTTCACCGCAGAGACCGGAGAGAGTCGCAGAGGGGGCGCAGAGAGTTGAATAGCACTCAAGCCTCTGCGCCATCTCCGCGTTCTCTCCGGTCTCTGCGGTGAGTCTGACTTTCTTTTCCCTTATCTTCAAACTGCACCACTACCGAAAAGTCAGGCCGCTTCAACCTCTGCGCCCATTGTGATTAAAATTCTTATTCGACAAGCGAACACCGTCTGCGATAACATGACGCACGATCTTCAAAGGTGGAGAGCGCAGAAATTATCATGATACGTTTCTACAATCCTTCCGACCTCTATCTTACGTCGCCGCTCTTGCGCCGCGCCTGACTTTGTGCGTGGCGGTTGAAGCGGCGTTCCCGAATCATTCCAAAAAAATTAGAGAACGGCGAATTCGCAAGATGCTCTTGACGGGCTTTGTGCGTTTGGCTGTTTCGTGATTAAGTGTCAGGATAAATTATCAGAGGCTAAAAAGAGATGGACGAAAAATATTTCCCCGCAAAGATTGAACAGAAGTGGCAGCAGCATTGGACGGAATCCGGCGCGTTCGAGGCCGAAGAGAGTGACCCGCGCCCGAAATTTTATTGTCTGGAAATGCTGCCTTACCCGTCAGGGTTTTTGCACATGGGTCATGTGCGCAACTATTCCATAGGCGATGCGCTCGCCTGGTTCAAGCGTCTTCAGGGCTTTAACGTACTGCATCCGATTGGGTGGGACAGCTTTGGTCAGCCCGCGGAGCAGGCCGCCATCAAGCGCGGCATCATGCCTTTGGAATGGACTGAAACCAACATCGCGCACATGCGCGGGCAGATGAAACGCTTGGGCGTGAGCTATGACTGGCGGCGCGAGATCGCAGCGCATCGTCCAGATTATTACAAGTGGGATCAGTGGTTCTTTCTGAAGATGTACGAGCGCGGCCTGGCTTACAAGCGAAAGTCTGCGGTCAACTGGTGCCCGAAGGAAAAGACCGTGCTGTCGAATGAGCAGTCTTCGGGCGGAATCTGCTGGCGTTGCGCGACGCCCGTCGAGAAGAAAGAGTTGGAACAGTGGTTTGTCCGCATCACGGATTATGCCGAAGCCTTGCTCGAAGACATGAAGGAGATCGAAGCCGCGTGGCCGGAAAAAGTTTTGAAGCGGCAGCGCGATTGGATAGGCAGGAGCGTTGGCGCGTATGTCAATTTTGCTATCGAAGGCACGGACAAACATGCACGAGTTTTTACGACGCGCATAGACACAATCTACGGCGCGAACGCGGTGGTCTTGGCGGCAGAGCATCCCCTGCTGGCGGAATTGCTGGAAGATTCTCAGTTAAAAGATGACGTGATGCAGTTCGTCGAGCGCGTGCGCGCTGAGCGTGGCCGCGCGACCGAGCCGGGAGCAGAGGAAGAGAAGGAAGGCATGAACACAGGTCTCATCGCCATCAATCCGTTTAGCGATGAGCGTCTGCCCGTGTGGGTCGCCAACTATGTCTTGATGGAATACGGGACGGGCGCTGTGATGTCCGTTCCGGCTCATGACGATCGCGATTTCGAGTTCGCACAAAAATACACGCTGCCGATCAAGCAGGTCATCGCGCCCGTCACGCATGCGGAAGAGCCGGGCGGCTTTGACCCGCAACTCGGCTTAGACCAGTCAACAGAGATGAAGGAGGCGACAACCGCTTATGGCATGCTCGTCAACAGCGGCGATTGGAGCGGCAAGCTGTCCGAAGCTGCTATCAAAGAGATGACAGAGTTTGCCACAGAGAAAAATTTCGGCGAAGCCGCGGTCACTTATCGCATACGCGATTGGGGCATCTCGCGCCAGAGGTTCTGGGGCGCGCCGATTCCGATTATCTATTGCGAAAATTGCGGGGCTGTGCCCGTGCCGGAAAAAGATTTGCCCGTGCGCTTGCCGGATAACGCGGAGTTTACGGGGACGGGTGAATCGCCGCTCGCGGGCGTTGCAGAGTTCGTCAATACGACTTGCCCGAAATGCAGCGGCGCGGCGCGGCGTGAAACCGATACGATGGATACTTTCGTAGACTCTTCGTGGTACTTCTTTCGCTACTGCGACCCGCGCAATGATGCTGCGCCTTTTGATAAAGAGAGGGCGGCGCACTGGACGCCCGTAGACCAGTACATCGGCGGCGATTCGCATGCCGTGATGCACCTCATCTACACGCGCTTCTGGAGCAAGATGATGCGCGACCTGGGCTTGATAAAATTTAACGAGCCGGTCAAGCGTCTGCTCACACAAGGCATGGTGACTAATCGCGTCGAAGGCACGGATGAATGGAAAGCCATGTCAAAAAGTTTGGGCAACGGCGTTGACCCGGACGAGATGATCGCGGCTTACGGCGCGGACGCGGCCAGACTGTTCGTCCTGTTTGCCGCGCCGCCGGAAAATGAATTGCGCTGGCAGGAGTCTGGCATCGAAGGAGCCGTGCGTTTTCTGCAACGTGTCCACAGGATGGTCTGGCGTTGGCAGGAGCGTTTGACTGATGCTGCACAGGGACGGGATGAGCAGAGCGCCGGAGAGTTTTCCGCAGACGCACGCGCCCTGCGGCGCAAGACGCACCAGACGATAACGCGCATCACGGATGACTTTGACCAGCTTCATTTCAACACCAGCGTCGCGGCGTTGATGGAACTGTCAAACGCGCTCGGCGATTTTAAGGTTATGCCGCCCGAAGCTTCATCGTCAGATGTGTATGCCGTGCGCGAAGCTCTGGAATCTTTGGTCTTGATGCTCACGCCGTTCGCGCCGCATGCCGCCGAAGAGATGTGGGAAGGCCTGGGATATAAGGGCGGTCTGCTCGGCGAGAAAATTGCGCGCTGGCCTGAGGCTAATGCTGAATTGGCACGCCGGGAGGAACTGGAAATTCCGGTGCAGATTAACGGCAAGTTGCGCGCACGCATCGGTGCGACTCCTGAAACGACTGAAGCAGAGCTGCGCGCCTCGGCTCTCGCAGACGAGAAAGTGCGTGTCTGGACGGAAGGCCGCGAAGTTGTGAAAGTCATCATCGTCCCGCAACGCCTCGTCAACATCGTCGTGCGTTAATTCAAACAGGGATAGACAGGATGAACAGGATAGAACGTAAAGATTTAAATTAGAAATCCTGAATTTGAGATTTCAAAATTGTTATCCCGTAATTTTCTTTATCCTGTTTATCCTGTCCATCCCTGTAAATTCTTTTTGGAGATAAAAATGTTTACGCGCGCCTCTTATCTAACCTTTTATCTGCGACGCGCGCTTGCGATGTTGCTGCTGGTCGCGGCTTTCATTTTTTGCGCCGGACAGAATAAATCCGCTTTATCTCTTAAAGCTCAGCCGCAGACGAAGCGCGTGATCGTTATCTCGCTTGACGGGCTTGATGCGCGTTACCTGCACAGGCGTGATGAGTACAAGCTGAAAATTCCAGCCTTGAGGCGTTTGATGACGGAAGGCGCGACGGCGCGCGGCGTGTTGGGCGTTTATCCTTCGGTGACGTATCCGGCGCACACGACGATTGTGACCGGCGTGCTTCCATCAAAACATGGCGTGCTTGGCAACGAGATTTTCGAGCCGCCCGACACGCCGCAGACAGGGGCCTGGAATTGGTTCGCGGCTGACCTCAAGGTTGATACTTTATGGACGGCCGCGACGCGCGCGAAACTTAAAACAGCGATGGTGTCGTGGCCTGTCTCGGCGGGCGCGGGCGATTACAACTTGCCGGAAATCTATCAGAGCGGCGTTTCGCGCGAACAGACCTGGCAAAGGATTAGAGAGAACACGCGCCCGCAAGGACTTGTCGAGGAAGTGATTAAGCACGACCCTGCTCTGTACAGCCGTGTCAACGCGGACGAGAGCGACGATTTGCGCACGCGCTTTGCCGAATATCTCATCACGGAAAAACGTCCTGATGTTTTGCTGGTTCACCTCTTTGATTTGGATCACTTTCAGCATGACTACGGCCCGTTCACGCCGGAGGCGTTTGCCATTCTTGAGAAAGTTGACGCCTATGTCGGGCGCATCATCGACGCCGCGTCACGCGCCGGAACGCTCTCCGAGACGGCTATCTTTATCGTCAGCGATCACGGCTTCATGCCTGTCAAACAGCAAGTGCATCCGGGCGTGCTGCTGGCGAAGGCCGGGCTGATTAAAACGCTTGATAAAAAAGACGCGGCGGCGAAAGAGTTGGCAACGGACTGGCGCGCGGCAGCCTATCCGACGAGCGGTTCCTGCTCGATTATCCTGCGCGACCCGCAGGACAAAGAGACGCTTCAAAAAGTACGCGAAATCTTTAAACCGTTAGCGGGAAAAAAGGGAAGCGGCATCTTTCGCGTCATCGAAGCCGGAGAGATACGAAAGCGCGGCGGCAACACGCGCGCCGCGCTGATGCTGGATGCTGAAGACGGCTACACTTTCGGCGACAACTACGAGGGCGAATTTATCACCGCTTATCAGCGGCGCGGCCAGCACGGATTTCTGCCGGATCGTCCCGGCTACAGAGCCTCTCTGATAGCCTCCGGCGCAGGCGTTATGCGGCGCGGCAGTCTCGGCGAAGTGCGCATGATGGACATCGGCCCGACCATCGCGCTCCTGCTCAATCTCACACTCCGCGACGCTGAAGGCAAAGCCTTGACGCTCAAGTGATGTAGTACGGATTTCATTTGCATGCCACCTTTGGCATGAGCAAAGAACATTTCCCGCAAAGACGCAGAGGCGCAAAGAAGAGAGCGAGGGTGTAGGGTGTAGGGGGAAGGGTATAGTAAAGATAAAGATTGCTTATCTACACCCTACACCCTTCCCCCTATCCCCTTTCTTTCTTTGCGCCTTTGCGGGAGACAGTCGCTTTCATTTTTAAACCGCTATCTTTCGCACTTATTCCGGCAACTCTTCTTTCTTATTAACCACTGCCCAGAAGCGCGCGGCGAGTTTTTCGCGTTCCTGCTCTGTACGCGGCGGGCGAAAGCTGCGGCGGACTTTGACTTCGAGGCCGGTGGCAATCTCTACCCATTCGGCTGCGCGGCGTTCGGCGCGGCGTGCCGATTCGATGACGAGCGAGGCTAAGGGCGGCTGCTGCGACGGCATCGCGGATGGGGCGGCGAAGAGCGGCGCGCGGGCGGGCGGCAGTTCCGGCAGGCGGCGTTGTTGCGCCGCTCGAATGTTTTGCGCGCGTGCGGGAACTCGCGCGCTGTCGTCCTGTTTTTTCTGCGGCGGTTGATTTGAAGATGGCGGCGAGAGCGCGCTGTTGACCAGATGCTCAAGCGCCGTGATGTCTAGCACAGACATAAACTCGCGTATCTTGATGACAGACCAATTGTCCGCGAGCAGTTTTTTGACGGCCAGGAGACGCAGCAAATTTCCGTAATTGAAGACGGTCGAAGTGCCAGCCTGCCCCGTCGGGTCGCCGAGCAAACCTTCGCTCACGTAGTGGCGCACGATGCGCGTTGTGATGGCGAGCCGCACGTTGCCGCGCTCCGGCTCTTGATTGTACCGCTCGACAAGTGAAGCCGCCGCGCTTGTCAACTCCTCGACGCCGATAAAATCATGCCCGCGATAATGCTCAAGAGTGTGCATGGGGCGACTATAATGTTTACAATACCTGTTGTCAATAAGCGTGGCAATTGCGGAATGCGGATTTCGGATTGCTGATTAAAAAGCATGACGGTGTTTCCAATCCGCAATCCGAAATCCGCATTCCGCAATCTGTCAGCCCGCTACCGCAGGCGGTTCTGACTCGGGATTTCCGGTTTCATTATGCAAGCTAAAAGCGGATGGATAATTTATTATGACTTGATTGACGGGCGTAGAGTCGTTAAAATCATTTCCGCGCGGATTTAAGCCGAACTCCTTTCTGTGCTGCTCTGTCAATTGTCGCAACTTCGGCAGAGCGCGACGGCACCGCGCCGGAGGTTTTATGAGGGCATGCTTTTCCGATTCATGCTTGCCGCAAAAACTCAGGCTGTCCCCCGATCATTAAGTTAAGCGAGAGAGAGAAAGGGCGGGTCGCCCCCGGATCGAGCCGAACAATGAGAGAATGTCCAGCTTGTAAACGCTGTTTCCCCGACCACGTCAATCACTGTCCGAATGACGGCGACCCGACGACGCACTCAATCGCGGGCGAGCCGATGCTGGACGGTCGTTATCAATTGGAGAAACGACTCGGGCATGGAGGCATGGGCGTCGTCTTCAAAGCCCGTCATATCTTTCTCAAAACCGCACACGCCATCAAAGTCATCCTGCCAGACCTCGTCGGCAACGACCCGATGCTGGTCACGCGCTTTCGTCAGGAAGCTCTGGCCGCCGCCGCCATCCGCCACCCGAACATCATCGCCGTCACGGACTTTGGAGTCGCGCGCGGCACGATGCCTTTTCTAGTGATGGAGTTCGTGCAAGGGAAATCCCTGCATGACGTTTTGGTGGCCGAGAAATCCCTGCCGCCCGCACGCGCGCTGGAACTTATGTCAGCCATCGGCGCAGGGGTCGCCGCCGCACACCGACAGAACATCGTCCATCGTGATTTGAAACCGCTGAACATCATGATGCAGGAGGGGATGTCAATTGCGGAGGGCTTGAAGATTCTCGATTTCGGGTTGGCAAAGATTAAGTCCGGCGAACTGTTGGGGTCTTTCGTGCAGGCTAAGACGAGCGGGTTGATGGGGTCGCCTTTTTATATGGCTCCCGAACAATGGTCGGACGAAGAGCCGGACGCGAAAGCGGATATTTATAGCCTCGGCGTCATCATGTTCCAGATGCTCGGCGGCGATGTGCCTTTTAAGGGAACTTCGATTCCCTCGATTATGAAAAAGCATCTGACCGCAGCCCCCGCGACTTTTGCGGAGATGGGCGTGCAGGTGCCCGCGCAGATCGAAGCGGTCGTGCGGCACGCGCTTGAGAAAGATGCTGTTAATCGTCCGGCTTCAGTCGAAGCTTTTATCAGCGAGCTGCGCGATGCGGTGGCGTCCGCCTCGCTCTCGCTCAATCGCACGCAGGTCGGGCACATCAGCATAGATTCGGCGACGCTGATTTCGCCGCCCGCGACTCCGACCACGCCGCCGCATGCGCCGCAGACAAGCGGCAATCTGGCAGGCACGATCAGCTCCGGCTCTCTGGATGATTTCGCTCACCAGCAAAGCTCTGCTTCGATGGAAGCGAAACGCCTACGCGAGCAGGCGGCTGTGTTGGAAGAGCGTGCGCGGCAGGCTGCCGAAGCGCAAAAGCGCGAACAGGAAAGACTCGAACGGGAAAGACTCGAACGGGAAAGGCGCGAGCAGGAAAGGCGTGAGCAGGAAGAGCGCGACCGCATTGGACGCGAAGAGATGGAGCGCGAGGAAGCAGCGCGCCTTCAGGCACAGGCCGAAGCCAGAAAGAAAGCCGAAGAAGAGGCCGCACGCCTGCGCGCCGAAGAGGAAGCCCGGCGCAAGGCCGAAGAGGAAGCGGCACGCCTGCGCGCCGAAGCCGAAGCGAAACAACGCGCCGAAGAAGCAGCGCGCCTGCGCGCAGAGGAAGACGCACGCCTGCGTGCTGAAGCAGAGGCTCGCAAGAAGGCCGAGGCGGAAGAAGCGCGACTGAAGGCCGAGGCGGAAACCAAACGGCGTGCGGACGAGGCTGCGCTCAAGCGCGCCGAAGCCGAAGCAAAGCAACGCGCCGCCGCCGAAGCTCGCAAGAAAGCTGAAGAAGATGCCGCGCGACTACGTGTCGAAGCCGAAGCTCGCAAGAAGGCCGAAGCGGAAGCCGCACGCCTGCGCGCAGCAACAGAAGCCGAGGCGCAACGTAAAGCCGAAGAAGAGGCTGCACGCAAACGCGCCGAAGATGACGCGCGCTGGCGCAGAGAGCAGGAAGCCAAACAACGCGCCGAAGCCGAAGCACAGCAGCGCGCCGAAGCAGAGCAGCGCGAGCGACTGGCGCGCGAGCAGCAGGAGAAAGAGCAGCGCGACCGTGAAGAACGCGAACGAGTGGAACGCGAGCGCGCCGCACGCCAGCTTGCCTCCACCAGCGTTGATAGAATGGAACCGCCGACGCCGCCCGCGCCCGCCGTTGATTTTGAATCAACGCAACAACAGCGTCAGGGCACCGTCACGCAATCGCTCGGCAACAGCAGCATGCCGGGCGCAGAGCCGCAGCCGCCCGCCTGGCAACAACAGAGCCAGCAGGGATTTCAAGCCAGCGCCGCGCCCGGCTTTCTAGGCGGAGCGGAGCAGCCGAAGAAATCTTCCATGCCTATGATTCTGGCGGCAGCCGTCATCGGCTTTGTCGTGCTGGTCGGCGGCGGCATCGGCGTTTACTTTATGACCCGTTCTACGACTCCCGAGCCGGGGAAGCCGCCCGTCGTCAATAACGGTGACGGCACACAGCAGGGAGGGCAGGTTAATCCGCAAACGACCGGGACGAAGGCAGAGATGATCTCCATTCCCGGCGGGACATTTCAGATGGGACGTAACAATGGGCCAGAGCTGGAGTCCCCGGCACATCAGGTGACAGTCAGCGCGTTCGCGATGGATAAAACGGAAGTCACAAATGCTGAGTACGCGGACTTCGTGCGAGAGACGAATTATGCGCCGCCGAGCCATTGGGCGGATGGCAAGCCTTTAGCCGGTCAGGAGCAATGGCCTGCCACAAATGTTTCGATTGATGACGCCAATGCCTTTGCCGCGTGGCGCTCAAAACGTGACGGCGTCAAGTATCGCCTGCCGACCGAAGATGAATGGGAATATGCTGCGCGCGGTGGCGATCAGGGGAATTTGTATCCGTGGGGCAATAGCTGGTCTACCAATCGCGCGGTGGTTGACGGAGCCTCGCCCAAGGCGGTCGGCTCTTTCCCGGAAGGCAAGAACCGTTGGGGAGTGCTGGATTTAGTGGGCAATGTGTGGGAGTGGACATCCTCCAAAGCTGCTTATTATCCCGGTAACAGCGCCTCTGTAACTGCTGAGCATCGAAGCTCAATGGTTTATCGCGGCGGCTCATACGCTACCAAAACGCAGGAGACACAGGCGACCGGAACCTTGCGCAACTGGCAAAAACCATCAACCCAACACACCACGCTCGGGTTCCGTCTGGTGCGTCCGGGCGCATAGCTGAAAGCACAGCCATCAGAGAATCTTTTTATATTCACGTTAAGGGGTATGCAATGATTAGCCGCTGCGAGTGTTTGCGTATCATGGTTTTAGTGTCGGCGCTGGCGCTGTGCTACGGCAGTGCGACGACTCTGCAAGCGCAGAGCGAAGACCTCAAGGGCGGAGCAGGCGAGCCGAGTAAGCCTAAAAGCGCAACCCCGCGCCGCACCAAGCGCAACCCGCAACCGACGAAGACCACCAAGCGCAGCGCGAAGGCTCCAGCGCCCGCCAAAGTTAATTTGACCAAACAGGTCGAGTCTGCGCTTGAGCTTGGCAATTCTGCGCGCGACAGCAATCCGCCGAATTATGTCGCCGCCGAGCGCGCGTACAAGCTGGCAACAGAGCTTGATGCGGCAGACGCGCGTCCCTTTGTCGGGTTGGGCAATACCTATTTTGACCAGAAGCGTTACGCGGAGGCTGATGCGGCTTTTCGTCGCGCGATCCAGCTTGACCCGGACGATGCGGGCGCGCATGTCGCGCTGGCTTATGTCAATAACGCGATGGAGCGTTATGATGAAGCGGAACGCGCCGCGCAACGCGCGCTCGCGCTGGATGCGAATGAGTCCACGGCCTATGTCGCGCTCGGTTGGAGCAAGTACCGGCGCAAGAATTATCCTGAGGCGGAAGCGGCATATCGTCGCGCCATCTCGCTCTCGCCAAAGACGCCGGAACTGTATAGCGAGCTGGGCGCAGTCTTGATGGAGCAGGGACGCTGGCGCGACAGCGAGTTGCTCCTGCGCGAAGCGGTCGCGCTCGACCCTGCTGATGCTGCTGCGCTCGCGGATTACGGAGTCATCCTGCACAAGCTCGGGCAGCTTGAGAAGGCTGCGGAGACGTATGCGCAGGTGAGCCGCCTCGATCCGAAAATGAGCGCGCCGCATTCGAACCTCGCGCTGGTGCAATATACGCGCGGAGATTTTGTGAAAGCGCGCGAAGAATGGGAAGCAGCCGTCCGGCTTAATTCTCCTTACCCGCTGGATCGCGCTGGATTGTTGATTCTTGAGCGCAAGCTAGCCGAAGCTCAGGCAGAGTTGGAAAAGCACACGCAGACAGACGCCGGGGACGAAGACGGTTGGCTGTTGCTGGGCGACGTGCGACGGATGCAGGGCGACGATGCGGGAGCGCGCACGGCTTATGCGCGTGCGGCACAGATTGCGCCCGATTACGCGCAGCACGGGCGTCCGACGATTCCCGCGCCGCCGGTCGCCAAAGCCTCGCCAACGCCGGAGCAGACGGCTGCGCAAAATGTAAGCGGCGCAAACACTGTGACGGCTGCCGCCGCCGTCAAGCCGTCCGCTGGACAAGCGCCTGCGGATGAGCCGAAGCTTCGTTACGCGACCAGCGTTCGCACGATCAAGGCCACAAATTTTTCCAGAGCGACGATTGCCACCGGCTCGATTTCAATCACCTGTCAGTCGAACGCAAAGATTTTGATAGAACCCGTCGCGGGCGGCGAGGCGCAAATGACCATCGTGCCGCCTTCGGATCAGGTGGTTGCCTTTAACCAGTTGAAGCCGGGTGAATATCGCGTGGTCGCCTCGCTCGATGGATACCAGACGGCGGAGGTCAAGGTGTTCGTCGCTGTCACTAGAGTTGTGAGCATCAAGCTGAACCTGCGCGCCAAATCTTAGAGAGCGCGCCGGAAAGAAGAACACTTATTCAGGCACTCATATCGCCCGTTAGATTTAAAGCCCGTTAAGTAAATCGGAAAGTGTTATTAGAGGAGGAATAATGAGTTTCTATAACCGTCTACGCACGACTTCAATCGTCGCGCTGGCGTTGTGCGCGGTGTTGCTGTTGTTGCCTGCCCAGACCGTGCGCGGGCAGGAAGCGGGCGGCGATTTTGGAGGCGGGGCAGGCATTTTCAGACCCAAGAATCCCGAAACCAAGAGCAAGCGGCGCACGAGCGGCGCGAGCCGACCGACGAACTCCAGACCAAAACCCAAGCCCGTCAGAGGGAGACCGGCGGGGCCGTCTGCGGAAGAGATTGAAGAGATGGTCGAGGATAAGCTGGACGAAGGCAACGAGGCGCGGGACGCGCGCAATTATGCAGAGGCCGAAAAAGCTTATCGCGAAGCCAGCCAGCTTAAAGCGCGCGACTCTCGCGCTTACTATGGTCTCGGCAATATCTACACAGACCAGCAACGCTGGGAAGAGGCCGAGAAGGCTTATCGTCAGGCGGCTCAATTCGGCAGCGCCATCCCGGACATCTACATCGCGCTCAGTTTTGTGCTGGTACAACCGCGCAGCGGCGGCAGCCTCGCCAAGCGTCTCGTGGATGCGGAGCAGTCCGCGCGCCGCGCCATCCAGTTACAGGCGAACAACGCGATTGCTTACGACCGTCTCGGCGTCGCGCTCGAAGGGCGCGGCCTTATCAACAACGAAACGGAACAGGCTTATCGCCGCGCGGTCGAAGCCGATCCGCAATTTGCTGTCGCGCATGTACACCTGGGACGCCTGCTCAGAAAGATGGGACGCGCCGCAGAGGCAGAGCCTTTTTATCGCCGCGCTATCGAACTGGCGAACGATGCTCCGACGCTCGTCCTGATTGCAGAGACCCTGGATTCCGAGCATCGTTACAGTGAAGCGGAACCGCTCCTGCGCCGCGCGCTTCAGATGGACGCGAGGAATTTGGGCGCGCTCTATTTTCTGAGCAAGGTGCTGGTCGCGCTCCGTCGCTACACGGAAGCCGAGCCGATTTTGAAAAACGTGATTGAGATTAGCCCACGCAGCGCCGCGCCCTATTCGCTGCTCGGCTCCACCTATCTGCGCATGGAGCGTTATGAGGAGGCCGAGCGCACGTACACGCGCGGCGCAGAGGTCGCTCCTGCCGGAGAGCGTAAAAATATGGCAGGCTCTTTTGGCTTAACGGGTGTGGGCGACGGTTACATGAAAACGGGACGCTCAAGCGATGCGCTGCGAGCCTATCAAAGCGCGTTGGAACTGGATCCGAACAATTCCGAATTGCCGGGAAAGATAGCGCGTGCAAGGGGGAACTAATTGCAGTAGCCGGTAGTCAGTAGTCAGTAACCAGCATAAAAGCGATTTCGGCTTTTCCTACTGGCTACTGGCTACTGGCTACTGACTACTTGCTGAGGAACATATGCTTCGTTGCCCGAAATGTAATCGTACCTATCAGGATGACATGCAGAAATTCTGCACGCACGATGGCGGGCGGCTGGTGCCTGATGTGGAAAAGCCTGTCGTCGCCTTCGACCCGAATGCGACAGTGCATGCAGACCTCTCGAACTTAGACATCTCGGCCACGCCTCCGGCTGCGCGTCCGCCTGCAACAGACCTGAATGCGACGCTGGCCGGGGCACCGCCTCCGTCGTCGCCCCCGCCGCCGTCGTCGCCGCCTTTGCCTCCCGGCTATCGCCCGCCGGATACTGCGCCGACCAGCTTTCCACAAACGACGCGGCTCGGCGAGCCGCCGCATCAGCCGCCGCAACAGCAGCATCAGCCACAGCAGCCGCAGCAGATGAATTATCCGTCCGCGCCAGAGCCTGTCGCGCCTCCGCCACCGCAGCCGGAGCCGCCGCCGCCTGCGCCTGTGCAACCGCCTCCCGCGCCTGCGCCGTTTCCGACGATGATGGCTCCGCCGCCTGCATCGCAAGTCTCTGCGCCTATTCCTTCGTCGGCTCCTCTGCCGACAGGAACCGGCCAGATTCCGGCTCAATCTGCGCCCTTGCCGCCCACGCGCGACACAGGGCCGATGCAGTCCGCTCCGTTGCCTGCCGCGCCGAAAAAATCGAGGCTCGGTTTGATGCTCGGAATCGCCGGAGGCTTTCTTTTATTAGTCCTGATCGCCGGGGGCGTCGGCGCATATTTTTATTTGCAGCGCAACAAAACGACCAACGATGGCGGCAGTGTCGTACCCAACAATCCGACGATAGACAACAACGCGAACACAAATTCCAACAGCAGCGTCCCCACGCTGCCCAACCAGCCGCGCGCCACCGAAGCTCCGCCGGACTCCGTCAAGTTTGAAAACTCGCAGGCGAGTCTGGACGGCAAGCTCAAAGACCATTACGTGGACTTCTACTTTTACTATCCGCAGTCATGGCAAAAAAGCGACAAGGCGGGCGTATCCGGCGCAGCCAATTTCGTGGACATCGAGCGCAGGCTGCCACCGGATTTTACGCAGGAGAATCTGACCGTCAGTTGGTATGAGAGCAAGGGCACGGTCGAAGCAGACCTCGCGGGCAAACTCCCTGCGCTCATTAAAGAACGCGATGCAAATTTAGCTAAGATTTATCCTGAATACCAGAAAGTCTCCGAAGGCAAGACCACCATTAATGGCATTGAAGGTTATGAATTTCGCTTCAAGGCTTTTTCACGAGCTACAGCTAAAGGCGACATTAACATCTGGGGGCGCATAGTCTTTCTACCTCCCGGCGATGAAGAGAGCACGAAAGGTGTCACGCTCTATATGTTCACCACCTCGCTCGCGCCTGAGCTGCAAAGCATAGATGATGTCGGCGCCAAGGGTGAGCTGCCGATGATTCTCAACTCGTTCACGCTGGGGAAAAGTTAGCAACAATTACAAGTAGCCAAGTAGCCAGTAGTCAGTAGACAGCATAAAAACAAGCATGCTTTTCTATTGGCTACTGACTACTGGCTACTGACTACTATTTTAGAGAGCCAAAATTATGAAAATCGTTTTCGTCGAAGAACGCAACGGCCAGCCATTGCCCGAGCGCGCGTTTGAACAGCAGACTATCAAGGTCGGGCGCGATCCGGCAGAGTGTCTCGTCGTCTTTGACCAGACGGAATGGCCTATGGTTTCGCGCAAGCACGCCGAGATTCGCTTGAAGGACGGGCGCTACCTGCTGGTTGATACCAATTCGAGCTTTGGCACTTTCCTCAACGGCCAGCGCGTCGCGGAACCCACGGAAATCAAAGCCGGAATGAGTTTGCAATTCGGCGCGGGCGGCCCCGTCATGCGCGTCGCGCGCATTGATGAATCCGCGCCGGAAGCGCAACCGAACCTCGCAGAGCTTGAGACGCACCGCGATTTGCCTTCGGGACTCGCGCAGAAGATGAAAGATTCTGTCGCCGTCGCGCCGCCTCCGCCTGCTGCTCCAAAGCCTGCCGCGCCACCACCGCCGCCACCTCCTGCGAAAGCTGCCGCGCCGCCGCCTGCTCCAAAGGCCGCGCCGCCACCGCCGCCGAAACCTGCCAAGCCGTCAACTCAGCCGATCATAGAACTGCTGCGCTCTGCGACGGGCAAGATGGAGCGCGTCACTATCGCCGACAAAGAAGTGGTGGCTCTGGGGCGCGACCCGGCTGTGGATGTTGTGATTGATGCTGACGCAGCGGTCGTCTCGCGCCGACACGCAGAAATCAAAAGGCGCGACGGTCAATGCGTGCTTTTCGATCTCGGCAGTTTTAACGGGACTTTGATAAACGACCAGCGTATCACCGCTCCGACGCCGCTTTATGATGGCGACCGCATCCAGCTTGGGATGGGTGGGCCAATCCTGCGCTTTAGCGATCCGGCGCATCCGGCGCAGGCGCAAAGCCAGATGCCCGCTGCCGCACGCAACGTCAGCGGAGCCGTCCCCGTTGTCTCGACCGAGCGCGCACAAGGTGGCGACGTTGGCATGCACACGATGGTTATCAAGGCCGGTTCCGGCTCTTTAAACCAGCCGATGCCGCGCCCCACCGAAGGCGGGCCGCAGCCGCAGCTTCTGATGCAGCTCACCTTCGATGGCCGCCCGCAGATTTCAATCGGTCGCGCGCCGGACAACGACATCCGGCTTGACGGTCTGCAAATCTCAAATCATCACGCGCGCCTACGGCAGCAGGGCGACTCAGTCTTTGTCGAAGACGCAGGCTCGACCAACGGCGTCTATGTCAACGGGGCGCGCATCACGGGTCGCCGCCCGATACAGAATCAGGACATCGTGCAGATCGGCCCCTTCGTCGTTCAAGCGGACGCGCAGCGCGGCATCGCTATCTTCGACACCCGCTCGAAGACGCGCATAGACTGCATAGACATCACGAAGGAGGTTAAGAATCGTTCGGGCGGCGGCAAGATTAAACTGCTTGATGATGTGGATTTGACGATTCAGCCGAACGAGTTTGTCGGATTGCTAGGGCCTTCGGGCGCGGGCAAGTCAACCTTGATGGATTCTTTGAACGGCATGCGCCCGGCATCGAGCGGCCATGTGCTGATTAACAATTTAGACCTCTACCAGCACCTCGACTCGCTCAAGCAATCCATAGGCTACGTTCCGCAGGACGACATCATACACCGCGAGCTGACCGTCTATCGCACGCTCTACTATGTTGCGCGCCTGCGGCTGTCGCGCGATGTCTCGAAGCAGGAGATAGACCAGATCGTCAATGAAGTGATGGACGTGACGGGACTCTCCGAGCGGCGCGATGTGCCCGTCGGGCAACTCTCAGGCGGACAGCGCAAGCGCGTCTCGATTGCGGTAGAACTCATCACCAAGCCTTCCGTTATCTTTCTGGACGAGCCGACCTCCGGCCTCGACCCCGCGACCGAAGAGAAGATCATGCGTCTCTTCCGGCAGATTGCCGAATCCGGGCGCACCGTGATTTTGACGACGCACGCGATGGAGAACGTGCGGCTCTTTGACAAGATCGTCGTCATGATGCGCGGCAAGCTGGTTTTTTACGGCGCGCCGCAGGAGGCTCTGGCGCACATCAAGGCGGACAGCTTTAAAGACCTTTACGATAAGCTCGAAGCTCCGATTGAGGAGCGCGTCTCGCAGATGCAGCCCCTCACGCCCAACGCCAGCAAGGAGCAGAAGCAGGATTTTAAGAAACGCAAAGAACAGATTTCCGAACAGGTCGCAGAAGAATGGAAGGTCAGCTTTCAGAAGACGCCGCAGTACCAGCGCAACATCGTCCAGCCCTTAAGCGGCCTCAAACGCGACATGCAGGTCGCAGCCCCCGCGCGTCGTCGCGCCAGCGTGACGGATGCGCTCAGGCAATGGGCGACGCTCGCGCGCCGTTACATGGAAGTCTTGGGGCGCGACAAGTTTAATCTGCTCATCCTGTTCGGGCAGGCTCCGATTGTCGCCTTCATGACTTATCTGGTGGTCGGCGCAGACCAGCCGCGCGACTTTCCCTTCTTTGTGCTCGCGCTCGTCGCAGTCTGGTTCGGCACCAGCGTTTCTGCGCGCGAGGTTATCCGCGAACGCGCCGTCTACAACCGCGAGCGGATGGTCAATCTGGGGCTTTTGCCATACATCGGCTCAAAGCTGCTCATCCTTTCGCTGATCGTCGGCTTCCAGTGCGTCATGCTGTTCGGCACGCTCAAGGCTTTTGACATTGTCGGGTTGATGAAACTGCCGGGTTATATCTTAGGCATCCCGCAACTCATCATCATGATTATCACGGGCATGGTCGGCATCGCGCTCGGCCTCTTTGTCTCCGGGATAGTCAAGACCTCCGAGATGGCGACGAGCCTTGTGCCGCTGATCTTGATTCCGCAGATTCTCTTTTCCGGTCTGGTCGGAGTGCCCAAGGATTTTGGCGTCAAAGCCATCGGAGCCATCATGCCCGCGACGTGGGCTTTCGATGAGATGAAGAGACTATCGGGGCTGGATACCCTGAACGAAGAAGGCTCAGACCCCAACGGCCCGAATGAAGGTCGCGGTCTCTACAAGCAGGTCGAGCGTGAGAACGACGACATCATCGCCAAAGCCAAAAAGGATATAGACAAGTACCGTGAGGATGCCGAAGGCGAGTCGAAAGACTACCAGACGAAGATGGAAGATTACGTGCGCGAGCTGCAAACCAACCCTTCGGCTGTGAAGCCGGTTGCGCCGGAACTGGCTCCCGCACCGCCCATCGGGACAGCGCGCAAAATACCTGAGGACTTAAGCAACTACATAGACTTCCTGCATCCATGGGGACACGGGCTGGTCAATCCCATCGTGCTGTTGATAATGTTCTTTGGCCTCATCATCGCCACGATCATCGCCCTGCGCGCACAGGACATCGGATAAAAGCAGGGATGAGGGCGGAGGGAATGAGGGATGACAGGCATGCTATTCAAGCTTGAGCGGTTCAACTTTCAATAGCATCTTTTTCATCCCTCATCCCTCATCCTTCATCCCTGCGCTTGCTTGCCATTCAAAGCAAGACGCGCTATTAATTTTCCATCGCCAATGCCTGACAACATTTCTCTTAGCGAGAGGCGTCGAACTGTTGGAAATTCGTTTGAAGTAAAGGAATCATCTATCACATGAGTTTTGCTAAACATCTGCCGGGGCGGGCGCGCCGGTTCCTGACGCCTCCGCGTCTGATTCTGACAGGCATCACGCTCGCGCTGCTTGTCGCGCTTAGCGCGCCCGGCTGCACAGGGTCAAAAGAAGATGCTAACAACCCGCCAAATCGAACGGCGGGCGCTCCCGGAGAAAACACGAATCCTCCGCCCTCGTCCGCGCTGACGCCGATGCCTGCTTCGGCTATGAGCACAGAGCTGACAGACCTTAATGGAAAAAAGTTCAAGCTCTCGGATTCTGCGGGCAAGGTCTTGCTGGTCAACCTGTGGGCGACCTGGTGCGGGCCGTGCCGGATTGAGACGCCGGAACTGATTAAGCTGAGTCAGGAATTTAAGAATCGCGAGGTCGAAGTCATAGGGCTGGACATTAGCCCGGACAGGGACACCATCGAAGGCGTTCGCGCATTCGTCAAAGAGTACGATGTCCCCTACAAAATTGCGATGGTTGATCGTGACATGGCGCTGGCGTTGATGAAGGGCACCAGCATGAGCATTCCTCAGAGTCTGCTGGTCACACGCGATGGCCTCATTCTCAAACGCTTTACGGGATTTAATCCGACCGCGACGCCGCCCAAGCTGCGCGCAGCCATAGAGGAAGCTCTGAGCAGAAAGTAAAAGACAGGGATGAGGGAAGAAGAAAGCAGATGTCAGATGTCAGATGTCAGATGTCAGATGTCAGATGCTAGATGTTAGTCAAAGCCATGACTAGCATCTAGCATCTAACATCTAGCATCTCGTCCCTCATCCCTGCTTTTCTCGCTCGCCTTCTTCTTTCAGCTCGCGGCCTTCGTGTTCAAGCTCTGCGTCTTGTAATCCTTGCCCGACGCGCTCTTTGGCGCGGCCTTCGATGCGTTTCATCTCGGCTTCGACGCGGCCTTCGACTTCATCTATCGGCGCGGCCTCGCCCGTCTCTTCCTGCGTGACGAAATTCTCTTTTTTATTCTCCATGAAAACTTACCTCCCTGCACTCGTCTTGTAGTGTTGATTTATGAGCAGTGATGGTCGCATCAAACAAGGCAGGCCGTCAAATTGTTGCCCGCCGCACACGCCTCAAGAGCTTTGAGAGTCAGAAACAATTTTGTGATAGCGAGCAACAGATTCGTGAGGAGTTGCATCTATGACTTGTCCGAACGTTAAGCGGTTCAATTCATAGCCCCCTTCACATTTTATCAGTCAATTAAATCCTCTGCGCCGAGTGCCGCTTGAAGGTCGATAAACCTTTTAACGACAGGCTTTAAGAGCAGCGGATGCAAGCAGCTCTCAATCAAGAAATCTAATTCGTTGATGTTCAAAGACGTGCCGCAAGCGAGCCTCGCATGAAGCGGCGCTGCCTTTGCTCGAAACCCCTGCGTGACAGGATTCCAGTCTACTAAGTCATTAACCGGAAGACGCTGATTTTAAGGAGACAGATGAAAAGAAATTCAAAAACGCTTCGCCGCCTCGGTTTACTCTCAGCCAGTTTTTTAGTTTTCTCACTGATCGGTGTCGTAACTTTATTTTGGACCAGCAATAAAGCGTCGTCCGAGACACGTTTGTTTCCCGCCTCAGACCAGTCTACGAATTTGAAAGAAGTCCCGCAGATAATTCAAACCTCGAAAACCGCCGGAGCGGAATTTACCTCTCGTCAACTGTTCGAGCCGGACACATCGCGCGCCGGTAACGATCCGGTACTCAGCAAAGCCGTGACCGAAGGCACTGTGCTGAACCTGAACGAAGCGAATATTCAAACGCTTTTGAGGGAAGGCGCGCCTTTCCTGAGTTTGCCTCTGCCCGACGGCAAAGGTGGAAATCTCGAATTGGAGTTGGTGAAAGTAAATATCTACGCGCCCGGCTTCAGCGTCAAAACAGCCACCGGCCAGACGATTCAGGCGAACGACGCCGCGCACTATCGCGGCATCATCAAGGGCGACCAGACCTCGCTCGCAGCCATCAGCGTTTTCGACAACGAAGTGATGGGCTTTTACAGCACACGCGCCGAAGGCAACACTGTGCTGGGCAGACTGGGCGGCGATAACCCGTCCAACAAACATATCCTGTATGCAGACAAAAATCTGAAAGCCAGCCCTGAATGGGGTTGTGATACGGAAGACACGAAGGAAGTCCTGCCGACCGCCGCGCTGCGCGATCAAGAGGAGCAACCGGATTCGCCGGAAGCAAATTGCATTCGCATCTATGTCGAAGCGGACTATGACCTGTTCCTCAATAAAGGCAGCGTCGCCAATGTCCAAAACTATTTGACAGGGATGTTCAACCAGTCTGCAACGATTTTCAGCAACGACGGCGTTCCCGTTTCTCTCTCGGAAATTTTCGTCTGGGACGTGGTGAGTCCTTATACTTCAACCACTGCCAGCGGGCTTCTCAACCAGTTTAGAACCACTCGCACAAGCTTCAACGGCGATCTGGCGCACATCGTCACGAAGCGCACAGGGCTTGGCGGCGTTGCGTATCTCAACACGATGTGCAACCGAAGCTATTCTTACGCTTTCAGTTCCATCTATCCGAGTTATTCTAATGTGCCGACCTACTCCTGGACGGTAGATGTGTTCACGCACGAGACGGGTCACAACATCGCCTCACCCCACACGCACGCCTGCCAGTGGAACGGCAACGGCACGGCGATAGACGGTTGCTACGCGACCGAAGGCGGTTGTCCGAGTCCTGAGATTCCAGCCGACGGTGGAACCATTATGAGCTATTGCCATTTGCAATCGGTCGGCAAAAACTTCACCAAAGGTTTTGGCATTCAGCCGCGCAACCTGATGCAGTATCGTTTCAGTGTCGCGAGCTGTTTGCAGAGCTGTTCAAGCAATCCTGTGCAAAGACCCGATTTCGATTTTGACGGCGACGGCAAGAGCGATATTTCCGCTTTCCGCCCGTCGGATGGAGTATGGCATCTGCTTCGCTCCGGCTCCGGTTACACGGGCACAGCCTTTGGCATCTCGACAGACCTGCTGGCTCCGGCTGACTTTGACGGCGACGGCAAAGCAGACATCGCTGTCTTTCGTCCCTCAAACGGCACATGGTATCTGATGCGCTCAAGTCAGGGCTTTACGAGCGTGCAGTTCGGAACTAATGGAGACCTGCCTGTGCCCGGAGATTTTGACGGAGACGACAAGGCTGACATCTCTGTCTTTCGTCCGTCGAACGGGACTTGGTACAGGACGAACAGCGGCGACGGGCAATTCGTGGCCGTCCCGATGGGACAAAACGGCGACGTGCCGGTGATGGGAGACTTTGACGGCGACGGCAAAGCAGACCCGTCGGTGTTTCGTCCTTCAAACAACACCTGGTACATGATGCGCTCGACCTTAGGCTTTACGGGCGTGCAGTTCGGCGCAAGCGGTGACAGACCCGTGACCGGAGATTTTGACGGCGACAGCAAGACGGACTTTGGCGTCTATCGCCCGTCGAACGGAGTCTGGTACGTGATGCGTTCTCAGCTTGGATTTATGAGCGCACAGTTCGGCACGTTTGAGGACAGGCCGGTCGCAGCCGATTATGACGGCGACGGCAAAGCAGACCTCGCAGTGTTCCGTCCTTCAAACGGAACGTGGTACTTGCAGCAAACCACCGCCGGATTTTCGGGACAGCAATTCGGCCTCGCAACCGATAGAGCCGTCCCGGCTGCTTACGTTCCCTAAGCAGGAAATTCAACAAGAGTGAAGGGGATAGGGTGTAGGGTGTAGCTCAAGACAGTTGTTCTTGCTACATCCTACACCCTTTCCTCTTTGCGCTCTTTGCGCGGTTCTTCCTTTGCGGTCTTTGCGGTTAAATGCTTTTTTAACGCAAAGACCGCAAAGATTTAAGACGCAAAGTGCGCAAAGGTGTTTTTACTCTTGACTACCATTGCCAGACGCGATACGTGCTACAATCCTGCCACACAAAACCCCCTTGCAAAATTGAGCTGAAGGATGTTCTCCCTTGTCTTAAAGTTGAATTACGCAATCGTTATTTTTTAGTCTTAGACACTTTACAGGAGGAGGAGAAGCATGAAGCGTTTGATTGAACAAAGCGTGCGTGGCGCGCTCGGTTTTCTGGTCGTGCTGTGCCTGACGGCTGCGGTCGCAACCGCGCAGAAGGTTAATCAGAGGACGAAGGACGCCGCGCGCCATTCGGGTGCTGCGGCCAAAGTTTTCAATGAGATTATGGGCGTGAGGGACAAAGCGATTCCGAAAGAGTTGCTGGATAAGGCCGAAGCTATAGCGGTCTTTCCCGGCGTCGTCAAGGCCGCATTCATCGTGGGCGGTCATGGCGGGCAAGGTGTCATCAGTCGTCGGACGGCGAACGGCTGGGATGCTCCCGCGTTCTTCAATCTCAGCGGCGGCAGCTTCGGCGCGCAGATCGGCGCGCAGAAGACGGATTTCGTGCTGCTAATTATGAACCAAGAAGGATTGAAGGGACTGCTCGAAGACAAGTTCGAGATGGGCGGAGAAGCGAGCGTGGCCGCCGGGCCGGTCGGGCGCACTGCTGCGGCTTCGACCAACGCGACGCTGGACGCGGGCATCCTGACCTACTCGCGCACCAAGGGAGCCTTTATCGGAGCTTCGCTCAAGGGCGCAGTCATCAGTCCCGATAACGATCTCAACGAAGCCATCTACGACGGCAAGAAGGCCAGCGATGTTTTGGGCAGCGGCAGCGGCATGCTGTTAAAGGACATGCCCGCCGCCGTAAAAATCTTTCCGCAAACGCTCGCACGCTATTCGAGCCGACGATCTAACTAACAGTTGGCAGTGTGCAGTTGGCAGGCTAAATAACAGTTGGCGGTTGGCAGTTGGCAGAAATGAAAGAATTATAAGCTGACATTTGTCTTTTGCTTTTACTGCCAACTGCTAACTGCACACTGCACACTGCCAACTGCTTTCCCCTTGACGCTTCTCCGCACGCGCCATTAGAATCCAAGACGCATCCGACAAGTTAGAGGAACGCGCCGAGACCTCATTCAAAGCTTCGTTCTAAAGAATTGGAGAACGACAAATGCTGCCACGCACGCAACGCCAGAAAGAGATTCTGGAATACATCACGAGCTTTATCGAGCGTCACGGCTACGAGCCTTCCTACGCGCAGATTGCGCGCCACTTCAACGTCAAATCCAAAGCGACCATCGCCAAGCACATCGCCGCTTTAGAGAAGCGCGGCCTGCTCTCGCGTCATCACTCTGACGGAGCCTTTGGCCTCGATGTCAAAGTCGAAGAGATTCCCTCGGATGCTATCTGCGAAGTCCCCTTGCTCGGGCGCATCGCGGCGGGCGTGCCGATTGATGCGGTCGAAGATGCGGAGCCAATTTGCGTTCCGCGCTTTATGCTCGGGCGCGTGCGGCCTGAGCGCGTCTATGCCCTGCGCGTCGAAGGCGATTCGATGATTGACGAGCATATCTGCGACGGCGACATCGCGCTCATCGAAAATCGCACCGAAGCGCGCGACGGCGAAATCGTTGTCGCCCTCGTAGACGGCACACGCGCCACCCTCAAACGTCTTTTCAGGTTCGGCTCGACGGTCGAGCTGCGCCCGGCCAACTCGCAACTCGCGCCCATGCGCCTGCCAGCCTCTCAAGTCTCAGTGCAAGGCATCTTTCGCGGCCTCCTGCGCCCGACAGCTTAAGAGCAGTGATGAGCAATGAGTGACGAGTGATGAGAGAGATGCTATTTCTCATTACTTTCTCATGACTAATAAGAGTCAAGCTCTAAAGATGCCCTTTGCGTTCTTTGCGCGGTTTTACCTTTGCGGTCTTTGCGTTAAGAAAGCATTTAACCGCAAAGACCGCAAAGAGTTTTCGCAAGGCTCGCAAAGACACGGCTCTTCACTTTCTTTTTATGTTTCATGCACATGAGTAATATTAACGAACGCCTCAATCCCGCATCTGTACTGCTTTACATCCCGCTTCAATCGTTATCTCTCGATTTTCACTGAAGAACCAAGCCCCTTGCGACTGGCACGTCGGTTGCCAAAATCTCTTCGATAAAGCTTCTAAGCCACGAAACATTTTCAATAGCATGCCTCTCATCTTTCATTAATGAATGAGAAGCGAAGGAGATTTGGTTATGACCGCAAAAGTGGAAAAGACGAAAGTCGCTATCCTCGTCGAGAAAAATTTTGAAGACTCGGAATTTCAGATTCCGTACAACGCCTTGCAGGCAGCCGGAGCGGAAGTCACAGTGCTCGGCTCGCGCGTCAATGAAAAATACGCGGGCAAGCAGGGCAAGGTCACTATTCAGCCGGACGGGACGACGACCGAGATGCGCGCGGCGGATTTCGATGCCGTCGTCATTCCCGGCGGCATGGCTCCCGACGCGATGCGTACCAACATGAAGACCGTGCGCTTTGTCTCGGACGCAGTCGAGCAGGGCAAGCTCGTCGCGGCTGTCTGTCACGGCCCGCAGGTTTTAATCGAAGGCGACCTCTTAAAGGGCAAACGCGCGACGGGCTTTCGCGCCATCCGCAAGGACATGCAGAACGCCGGAGCGAATTATCAGGACGCGCCGCTCGTCGTGGACGGCCAAATCATTACCTCGCGCCAGCCGGGCGATCTGGCGATCTTTACGGCGGCCATCCTGCGCCGTCTCAACCTGTCAATCAAAGACACTGCGCTGCCCGACGAAAACAACTTGAGCGCGGATTGGTGGGAACTCGCCGAAGCCTGGGGCGGCTCAACCAAAGCAGAGATTACAGACGCCATCAACACGGCGATTCGCGGCGAGCAGTATGCTCTGAGAGCTTTCGAGCATTACGCCGAAAAAGTTTCCGACACGGAACTGCGCGCCGTCTTTAACGACATACGCGCAACCAAACAGCAGCACATCAGCCGTCTCGAAGCAAGACTCTCGGCTCTAGGGGGACAAAAGACCTTACAGTCCGAAGGCAGCGGGGCATGGGCGACGCTCAAAAGCTGGCTGCAATCGAGCGACGATGCGAGCGTCATGCGACGCGCTCTCGGCGACTTGCAAACAGGCGTCGTTGACACATACAACCTGCGCAACTCGCTGACAGACCCTGTGACCGTCCAAATCTTTGACGAGATGGAAGTCACGCTCGCCGAACAGGAGCAGCGCATCGCAGACCTCTATCACGCGCGCACCGTCAAGGAGCAAGCCAAAGCCGCCACCCCTACAACCGGCACCGGCGTCAGCGCGTAAAAATGGTTGACGAAGCACACACACACAAAGAAAAACGGGCGACCTCGCTACTGGTAGCCCGTTACATTCTTTATGTGCTATTGACGTGATTGCAGGAATGCCAAACTGTCGATTGGAGTAGAGGCTCATGACGAAACATTGTTATCGCTGCAAAACGGTAAAGGATGGAAGTGAGTTTAGTAAAAATTCAACTCGACGAGATGGCCTACAAGGCTACTGCAAGAAGTGCAAGAAAGAAGCTGACCGAGCCAACTATCTGAAAGACCCGCAACGGAAGTACAGAGAAAATTCTGCGCATAAGCGAAGTATCAAGTTAAAGGTTTTAGATTACCTTTTAAATCATCCGTGTGTTGACTGTGGAGAGGCAGACCCAATCTTTCTTGAGTTTGACCATGTTAGAGGCAAGAAACTTTGTCACGTCAGCAATTTAATTCATCAGACGAGAGCATGGAGCACCATCGAAACAGAGATAGCTAAGTGTGTTGTCAGATGTATAAAATGCCACCGGATTAAAACAGCACGACAGTTTGGCTGGTATAGATTGATTGAGAGAGCTAAAAGCTCAGGGTTGGCGACTTCATGAATTTCGTTCTTTGAGGATAAAAAAATGGAGCCACCTGTCGGAGTCGAACCGACGACCTACGGTTTACGAAACCGTCGCTCTGCCAACTGAGCTAAGGTGGCTGCTCTTTAATTGAGATTGAAAATATACGGATGCGTTGCGGCGACTGTCAAGCGGGCGCGCCCTGTATTCTGGAGGAGGAACAAGCGAGATGCCGAAAGACCCAGCAGAAAATATTGACCGGTACAAAATTCGCGGCGGCCAACTCAACGAGTTTGAGTTTCACCAGCATCAGGAAGAGATGGCGCGCGAAGAGCGCGAGCGTTTCGAGCAGCAGCAACAGGAACGCGCCATGCGCGAAGGGGGCGAGGACGCCACTGCGCCGCAAACAGAGGCCGAGCGCATCGCGCAATTGATGGAAGACGTGCGCGAAAAAGTCAGGCGCAAGAAAGAGAAAGAGAAGGCCAAAGCAAAGGCTGCTAAAAAGAGCGGCGCAACGAAGAAAGCCTCTGCCGGAAAGACAGCCTCGAAAAAGGCTGCCGGGAAAAAACCTGCGAAGAAGGCTGCACAGAAGTCCGCGAAGAAGGCTGCAAAGAAAGCCGTTGCGGCGAAGAAGCCTGCGGGCAAAGCTTCCGCAGCGGAAAAGCGTGCCGCGACCGGAACCGCCGGAAAGCGTTCGACGAAGCAAGCTGGAGCGAAAAAAGCTTCTGCCAAAAAAGCTGCAAGCAAGAAGACCGGCAGTGCAAAGAAAAGCGCGTCGCGCAAGACTTCAGGAAAACGTTAATCATCAATCGTTCGAGAGGGAGAAACAGTCATGACTCAGCAAGAGAGCAACCACGACGATAGCGTCAACGAACCGCGCGAAGAAGACGGCGCAACCAGCGCGGGTGAGGCGAGAGACAATCAGGAGAACGAGTTGGAAGCCGAGCAGGAATCCGCTGCGGCAATGGATGCGGATGTGCCGCAACCACCCAGCGCAGATGCGACGACGGAAGGCCAACCGTCCTGACGAAAGCGTTGGATGAAGGCGAAAGGATGAAGGATGAAAGTGTTGCTATCAAGCTTGAATAGCATGCCTTTCATCCTTTATTCTTGCGCGGTAATCTCCCCCGGTTATTCTTCTTGAATCATCAAATTAAGTCATGAAAATAAAATCCCCTTTAAGACAAAAAAACTATTCTGTGATTGCGACAGAAACTTGCTTGCGCAGGCTCTGTGCGCTGGCTCTCTTAATTTTATTAACCTCAATTGCTTCCTCAACTGCCCTCGCGCAGAAACAGAGTTCTGCGAAGCGTCAAAAGCTGCCGTCGCCTGAAAAGATAGTTAATGATTATCTCAAAGCCATCGGCGGTAAAAAGCGCGTGGTCGCCATTAAAGATGCGAGCTATGAATGGACGCTGCAAACAGCGCGTGGCGGAACAGCCACTACGCAATTGAAAGCGCCCGCCTCGACACGCACGCGGATAATTTTCAGTGACGTTGCAAGCTCTGGCGAGAGCGGTCAGGTCGGCGCGGCTTCCGCATCCGAGACCGTCATTCTCAACGCCGGAGCCAACGCACGCTCTGCATGGATGCGGGATTCCGGCGGGAGCCTGCGCACGTTGACGGATGCAGAGGCGCACACAGCCAAATTGCAGTCAATACTCGATGCGAGCCGTCTGGCGGATTACAAAAAATCGAACGTGCTGGCACGCACCATCGGCATTGATGAATCGTTGGGCGAAGCTGCTTACATAGTGGAATTTTCTCTACGCAACGGCGCACGCCTTCGCTACTGGTTCAGCGTGTCCGGTAAATTGCTCTTAGCGACCGCTAATGACACGCAGAAAATATCCCGCCGCTTTAAGGATTACAAAGAAGAGAACGGCTTGCTTGAGCCGCATCGCGTCGAATGGCTGACGGGAGCCGGGGAAGCTTTGATCTTAAATTTACAGAGCGTGCGTTACAACACAAGCTTGAGCGACTCGCTGTTCGACCCGCCCGGTGCGGAGCAGATAGATGTCGGCGCGCTCCTGCGCGAGCTTGACCGTAATCAGGAAGAGGTCGAAGAGCGCGTCAAGGATTACACCTATACGGAAAAGCGTACCGAGCGCAAGATCAACGGGCGCGGCGAGGTGACGGAAGAGACCGTCAAGGTTTTTGAGATTTACCCTTTGCCGGGACGCGCGCCGGTGCGCAAGCTGATTAGCGAAAACGGCGTGCCGCTCTCTGCGGAAAAAGCCGCGAAGGAAGAGAAGCGCACGGGCGAAGAACTGGAAAAGGCAGAGCGCGAGCGCGAGAAAAATGTCTTGAAGCGCGAGCGCGAGAAACAGAAAGGCAAGGCGGAAGAAAAGCCCGAAGACGACGAGGGCATTGCGGATTTCCTGCGCGCCGCCGAGCTGGTCTCGCCGCGCCGCGAATCTTTGCGCGGGCGCGAAGCCATCGTCTTTGACTTTCGCCCGCGCGTAGGGCACAAGCCAAAAGGCGACCTTGAATCCATCGTCAGCAAAGTGGCGGGCATCGTCTGGATTGACCCTGTGGATAAACAGGTCATGCGTCTTGAAGCGCGGCTCATAGAGAGCTACAAATACGGCGGCGGCCTCGTCGCCAACGTGCGCCCCGGAACATCCTTTATCTTTGAGCAGAAGCGGATGGAGGATGGCGTCTGGCTCCCCGTCTTCACACAGGTCAACCTTTCAGCCAAAGTGTTTTTGTTCAAAGGCATTGACCTCAACGTCATGCAGGAGTTCAGCAACTATCATCACTTCAACAGCAGCTTTGATGAATACAACCTGACAAAGCCGGAAGATAAAAATAAGCCTTGATAAGAATTTTTAGCCACAGAGGACACAGAGCAATTTCAAAATTCGGAATCTCAAATTTGAGATTTCAAATTTGAGATTTTAAGTTTAAAAGATTCTCTCTGTGTCCTCTGTGCTCTCTGTGGCTAATATTTTTCGCTCATCGCCGGATGAAACCGCCGTACATAATCACGATAAGCTGCGATTTCCTGTGCGGCGCGGTCTTCAGTCCAGCCCAAGTGCTCGCGTGCAACCTGCGCGGCGGCTTCAATCGCATTGAGACCCGCCATTGAATTTAGCCCGACCATTGTTCGCCGCAATAAGCAGTCGGCCAAAGTCTGTGCCATCTCTGTGCGAAAGGCGAATAGTATCTCAGCTCCGATTGCGCCCGTCTCGGCATCGAACGGTTGAGCCAGCTCAGCATCCTCTTCAAGCAGCTTCAAAACTTCAACGGCGCGCGTTCCGTAGATTCGTAAAAGCCTCTCCAAAGCGGCTTCGGAAATCTCGCACACACTTTTTCCGAACTCCGCGCTGAAAGCTTTAAAATCATCTGTCGCTGCGCCGGACAAAGAGCGTCGCGCGGTCAGACACGCAACGGGTTTTCGCCCCAGCTTCTTGAAAATGATGTTGACTGCTTCCTCAGACAGGCTGCGGTAAGTCGTCAGCTTGCCGCCGACGATGGAGAGAAAATTCTTGAGAGCGGGCGCGTGGTCGTGTATGAAGTGCCTGCGAGTGATGCCGCTCTCCGCTTCGTCTTGCACAAACGGCAGCGGGCGCACCCCGGCATAAGTGTAGAGAACTGAAGCGCGTGTGAGCTTGGCGGAAGGGATGACGCGATTCGTTTCGCGCAGCAGGTAATTTGTTTCATCCTCGCCCGCTTCGAGCAGCTCAAGGTCGCCCTCGAAACGTATATCCGTCGTCCCGATTAAATATCTGCCGTTCCATGGAAGAATAAAAAACGGCCTGCCGTCTTCAATCGCTTCGACGTAAAGCGCGGCGGCGGGTGCGCCATCGAAAGCGTCTACGATTAAATGGCTGCCCTTTGTGCAGCCGAGCAGTCGAGTCGAAGTGTGATTCGTCCGGGCTAAAACTTTGTCTACCCATGGGCCTGCGACGTTGAGCGTGACGCCTGCGCGAGCCTGATAGACGCCTTCATGCAGCGTGTCCGTAAACTCCACGCCGCAGACAGCATCATTCTCAATTATCAATCGCTCGACGCGCGCGTAAGTCAAAACAGTCGCGCCGTGCTCGCTTGCCGCGAGCGCATTTTCAACTACGAGGCGTTCGGCAAACTCCACCTGCGCGTCATAATAGACGGCTGCGCCGCGCAATCCGTTTGGCTCAAGGCCGGGCGCGCGTCGCAGAGTTTCCGCCCTGGAAAGCATCCGGTGACGCGCCAGCGATTTATCGAACGAGAGCGCATCGTAAAGAATCATCCCCGCGCGAATCATTAGCTTGCCGCGCTTGCCGCGCTCATAAATCGGGATCATCAATGGCAGCGGCCTGACCAGATGCGGCGCGATGCGCAGCAGCGTCTCGCGCTCGGAGAGAGATTCCCTGACCAGACCTATCTCGCCGTGCTCCAGATAACGCAGCCCGCCGTGAATTAGCCTTGAAGACCAGCTCGAAGTGCCGCTCGAAATATCGCCTTTATCCAGCAGCAGGACGCGAAGCCCGCGCATCGCCGCATCGCGCGCGATGCCTGCGCCGTTGATGCCCGCTCCGATGATGATGGCATCAAACGGCGTCGCTGCGATGTCTGTTGGAATTAATCTCACGATATATGATGAGCCGCGAAAATGCACAAAAGACACAGAAGAAAAGAATACAAAATAATCTCATTTCTTCCTTTGTGTGCGAATCAAGGTTAGAAACAAATCAACTGCTTTTCTTTGCGCTCTTTGCGTCTTACTTCTTTGCGCTCTTTGCGGTTAAGTTCTGTTTTAACGCCAAGACCGCAAAGACGAGTTCGCGCAAAGAGCGCAAAGAGTTTCTACTCTTGATTTATATTTTGTGTTTCCTGTGCCTTTTCGCGGCTAATAATTTGAGTCTCTTCACGCGCCCAGTCTTTCGCGCGCTCGACGGCTCTGAGCCAGCGGCGGTGCAAGCGTTCTCTCTCTTCGGGTTTGATACTTGGCTCGTAGCGTTTTTTCAGCTTCCAGCGCGCGGCCAACTCTTCGCGGCTCTGCCAGAATCCGACGGCCAATCCCGCGAGGTAGGCTGCGCCGAGCGCGGTCGTCTCTGTGATAAGCGGGACTTCGACGGGCACGCCGAGAATGTCCGCCTGAAACTGCATCAGGAAATTATTTGCGACCGCGCCGCCGTCAACGCGAACTTCTCTGAGCCTTATTCCCGAATCGCGCTCCATCGCTCCGACGACATCGCGCGTCTGGTAGCAAATGCTCTCAAGCGTCGCGCGTGCGATATGCGCGCGGGTCGTGCCGCGCGTGATGCCGAGCAACGTGCCCCGCGCGTAAGCGTCCCAGTGCGGCGCGCCCAAGCCCGCCAGAGCCGGGACAAAATAGACCCCATCATTGGAAGCGAGAGACTCAGCCAGAGCCTCTGTCTCTGCCGCGTCCTCGATAATCCCCAAGCCGTCGCGCAGCCATTGCACAGCCGCGCCCGTAATAAAAATCGCGCCTTCCAGAGCATATTCTACCGGCTCGTTTCCAACGCCCCACGCGATGGTCGTCAAGAGTCCTGCCTGGCTTTCGACCAATTCGTTTCCCGTGTTCATCAACAGAAAAGAGCCTGTCCCGTAAGTGTTCTTCGCAGAGCCTGACTCGTAACAACATTGCCCGAAGAGTGCGGCCTGCTGGTCGCCCGCGATGCCTGCAACGGGAATCGCTTCACCGAAAAAGACGGACGGGTCTGTGCTTCCGTAAATGTGAGAGGAAGGTTTCACCTCTGGCAGCATTGATTCCGGCACGTCGAAAGTTTCCAGTAGCTCTTTGTCCCAGCGCAACTCGCGTATGTTATAGAGCAAAGTGCGCGACGCATTTGAATAGTCCGTGACGTGCGTGCGTCCTCCGGTCAATTTCCAGACGAGCCATGAATCAATCGTGCCAAAAGCCAACTCGCCATTCGCGGCACGCTCGCGCAACCCGGCGATGTTGTCCAGCAGCCATTTGATTTTCGTCGCGGAAAAGTAAGGGTCAACTACCAATCCCGTCTTATGACGAATGACGGATTCCAAGCCCTTTGATTTGAGGTCATCGCAGTCCGCAGAAGTTCTTCTATCCTGCCACACGATAGCGTTGGCGACAGGCGCGCCCGTCCGTCTGTCCCATATCACAACGGTCTCGCGCTGGTTCGTGATGCCTATTGCTTTTAATTCATAGACGCGCACGCCTGCCTGCTCAAGAGCTTCTTCGACCAGAGCGATGCTCACGCTCCAAATCTCTTCGGCATCATGCTCGACCCAACCGGGCTGCGGATAATACTGTGTGAATTCGGAATAAGACTGACCGCGTATCTCACCCTCTTGATTGATGATGAGAATCTTCGTGCCCGTTGTTCCCTGATCTATCGCCAGCACATAGCCGTCAGCCATCTATATTGCTCCTCATAGAGTCGGCAGTCAGAACCGCCTGCGGTAGCGGGCGGGTCGTCAATGTTGAGAACCCGCCCGCTACCGCAGGCGGTTCTGACTACACCTCCGCTCAACTGATAAGCCGGAAGTTCGGATTGCTCTTGCGCCGCCAGATAAAACCGTCGAGCACGTAATGCGTGAGTTGCGGCAGCGCGAGCAAAGGGATTAGCCAGACTTTAAAGCTTTGCACGTCCCACGCGCCGCCGAAAAGCCATGCGCGCTCGTGCCACATTCCGCGATGCCAGAAAAGCTCCTCGACATAAGCCAGCAGCCACAGCGTCAGGAGAAACATGATTGGCCCACGCGCCAGCCAGCGATACGGTTTGCTCGTCGTCTCTGTGCGGCGCGTGCGCGCGTACCAATAGACCAGCGCGAGATACGGCACGCCGTGAATAATCACGTTCGTCACCGTAAAAGCATAATCGGAATTGTAGGCCACGATACCTACATACCAGCACACAGCCGTCGTCCCGACCACGATGTCTTTGCCCGGATTGACAACGCCCTTGACGAGCCAGCGATACAGAGAACGCAACGCATAAAGCGCGAGCGCGAGCCAGTAAAAAGGCTCTAGGATTTGAGCGACGATGCCGGGCAGCATCGCAAAATCGTTTGGCAGAAACCACCAGAAATGGCGCGGCAGATTCGAGTGCCAGTAGACGAGCGGGTAAATTGTCGCGAGGTAAATCGCGCACGCATCAATCCACCAGCCTGCTCTATCGCGCTCGCCCCGGCGAGCGCGATAGAGCGCGACCCACCCATATTGCTGTCGCACGAAATGAAAGACAGCCAGGTAAGCCAGCACGCGCCAGAACAGCATGTCGCCTTCGGAATACAGCGCGACGCCGACGACATAACCGAGCACGGGCACCAGCGCATACAACCACGGCTTACGCTTCAACTCCTGACCATCAAAGTAAACGCGAAACCCCGTCGCATACACATGCGCCACATCAATCAACAAGATCGCCGGAATCCAAGCCCAATCAGGCGAATCGTCATACAAGACGCCCGCACGCGCTCCGACCCAGAGCAACAGCAAAGACACAATCGCGCTGCCTAAGAAAACCGACAAATCAACACGCGCCGAAAAAAGCCACCACTCACGATGCGGCGCGGCAACAGACGATTCGGCATCGCTGCGCGCAATCAACGCCTGCTCTTCGACTGCCGCATAAGCTTTTAAGCTTTCGCTGCTCATTCTCTGAAATCACAAAGATTCAAACAGGATGGACAGGATAAGCAGGACGAAAAGATTTATTCATTAATCCATTTCTTCTCATCCTGTTCATCCTGTCTATCCCTGTTTAATTTCTCCCCTTGCTGCCAGCGCTTCTTCAGCCGCGCGCAGGCCATGATAGAAGGCTTCCTCGAAAAGCGGAATGCCGCTCAGGTCTGTGTTGGCAAAGTGAATTTGGCGAAAAGGCTTTTGGGCTTCGGTGCGCGCACTGCCCCAGATAAAGCCGGGACGCGGGCGAATCATCGCGTGCCCCCAACGCATCACGTCTAATCTGTCAGTCAAAGCGCGGATGTCCGGATGCGCGCGAGAGAGGTCTGTCAAAGCCACGTCAGCCCAACCGCGCCAGTCCGTTTCCAGAAGTCTCGTTCTCGCAACGCGCGGGTCTGCGTCGGTGAGCGGGTAATAATATGTGAAGACAGACGCGCCTCTATCAAGCCCGCGCTGGTGCGTCGCGACGACGTAGCCTAGCGACTGGCTCTCGTAAAGCACATTATCCCACGCGAGCGGAAATCCGCGCCCCTGCTGCGGCCTGTCCTTCAAAAAAAGATTCGCTACCATCCATGCGCCGTACTGAAACTCCGAGACATGCTGCGGCGCGCTCTCACGATAAGGGCGAATCAGATAGCGCGTCAGGAAATGCGGCGCGGCAAAAATCACACGCGACGCATGAATGCCCGAAGCCTGCTTAGCATCCCTGTCAACCATCACTACATCCACGCCGCTCTTGCCTTCAAGCTCTGTCGGGATAATCTCCGCGACCGCCTGCCCGAGCCTCACTTTTGATTTTGCTTTCTCATAAAGATGAGAGACCAGCCGCCCGTTGCCTTCCGGCCAGGTCATCAACGGCTGCGATTCGTCGCCGGGTTTCTGGACGCGCGAAGCGAAATAAAAAAGTCCAGCCCACGCGCTCGTCTGCTCAAGCGTCAGGCCGTAATCATCTCGACAGGCATAATCAACCCACCAGCGCAGGCGCGCAGAGTTAAAGCCGCGCGCGTTCATCCACTCTGCCATAGAGACGCGATCCAGCACGGTTGCTTCCGCGTCATCAGAGCTATGAGCGACGGGAATCGTAAACGCGCGCCTGCCCTTCGAGTCGCGCCATTCGACCCAGCGTTTGATTTCCTGATTGAAAGCTTCAAACTGCCTGACATCTTCCGGCCTCTCGCCCGCGTGCAGGTAAAGCCCCTCGTACCAGCGGCCTTTATAAAAAACTCTCTCTTCCGGGTCACGACATAGAAACTGTTCCGCGACGACAGGCTCGCCCGCCTCGTTGCTGCCTTCGAGCATTCCCATCTCGTCAAGCAACTCGACCAGCGCGCGATTCTCTTTCGTCGGCACGGGCAAGTAATGCGCGCCCCACGGATAAGAGACAAGCTGTGACGAGCCGCTCCGCGAAGTGCCGCCCGGCGCAGCCTCTAATTCGAGCAGGACGAAATCTTCAAAGCCAGCTTTCAAAAGCTTCCACGCAGCCGCCAGCCCCGCTATGCCGCCGCCGACAATTACAATGCCTTTGCGCTCCCACTTTTCAGCAGGCACTTCGATTTTCAAGCCATCGCGCAGGCGATGCCCCAGGACATCAGACACGCCGACAATCTCACCCGCAGGCATCGCTGGCTGCGCGCCCGAACGACACGCCGCCAACGCGACAGGCGCACTAAGAAAGGCCGCCAGTATTTCTCGTCTAGTGAATGTACCCATAAAATAATTCAAACGGGGATGGGCAGGATGAACAGGATAAAGGATAGGAATAATGCTTGATTGTCTGCTGCTTAAATCTTGATTCTTGTTTTATCGGGACTCTTTCTAGCTTGTTTAATTGCCCAGACATGATGCCATTTGTAAACCTGCCCTTCCTCAACAATGGCAAACCCATATCTTCTAAGCCCTTCTACAAGGCTGCCTCTGTCATTGTGTTTAGCTGGGTGCCAGACAATCAATTGTCCGCCTAGCTTTAATACTCTATATGCCTCATCTATGTACTCATGAATATTTGAACCCATAAGCGACAGACTAAAAACCGCTGCATCCAGACTGCCATCATCGAGAGGTGTATGTGCCATATCACAAGCAATGATACGGGGATGAATTGCGACATGGTCAAAAGAGTGCACAATATGAAAATCAATCAATTCCTCTGCAAGTTTGCCCTGACCAGAGCCAAAGTCTCCTACTACTGACCCTTTTGGCAAATTCTCTTTGAGGTGTCTGATACACTCAATTCTCGGTGTAACTTGCCACGTTTTTTCTTGCTCCAGTAAGCGGGTGTGGTAAAAACACCACTCTTCAGGCTGCTTAGATAGCCGTTCATGGGTTTTTGAGGAATGAGAGTTGTTCCAACGGGAGTTTAATCGGGAAAAGTCGCCATAGGTCGCATATCGTTTTTGAGATACTTCCACATTCGATTCATCTAAGGGTACTTTTATTTCTCTTCTTTCTAGTTCATAGAAACCTTCTTCAATCAATCTGTTCAGCCAACCCATCCAATATTGGGTAGCCTTTTCTGGCGTTAGTTGACTTTCAGTGTCTGGTATTTCTCCATCTACGGCAGCTTTTGCAATATCCCTTTTATTCTCTAACCTCCGCAGCTTTGATTCACACCAACTCCATTCATCACCTGTACTGAGTATTGTGTATGTCTTAGGGATATGAATGTCTAGGCAATTAAAAACAAAACCTTCTCTGTCAAAGCGCCCTACTGCTTGATCATAATCTGTACTTGTCCAAGGCAGAGAGGCGAAGATTACATTATTACAAACGTGCTGCAATCCATCCACGCCAGTTGCCAGAGTGCGAATTGATGCAATTAAGACATCTGTATCGCCTTCTATAAATTCATGAAGCGCATTGCTAAAGCCTATAGACTTGGCATATTTCTCATCTCCTGTATAAATGCCTACTCTAAATCCCGCCGCTTCTACTAATTTCGATAGTGGTGAAACGATGTCTTGTACGTACTCTGTAAAAATAACCGTCTTTTTCCGAAGGTGCTTTCTTATTATGGGCCATCGTGCTTTTACAAGTACCGCCTCTACCTTCTGAGGGTGAGGTCGAGTTCCTAATGATAGTAACTCCCCAAGCAATGGCGTTGCGTCTACAGGATGTATCTGCGGTTCCCGCGATATTTCACTTTTCGGCATCATCCTGAAACCAAGAGTAGTAAACCGCTGATACATTCTCATGCAATTATTAATGTTCGGCTTAACACCAATATCATCATGGGATAAACTCGTCACCAACTCTACGAGCGATTTACCTTCTTGAAGATTATTAATTATCGGAGTAGCACTCATACCCAAGACTCGCGGCTTAGGCCGATCTTCTGGAATATCAGTAATTAACCCTGTGAGTAATCTTCTTCGTTGTGTCTCACTATCCACATCACGTTGTTTAACTTGATGGAGTTCATCTATGACAACTAAATCATAGGCATTTCTTTTTATGAATCGTTTTATATCAGCCTCACGTCTATTTTGAAGCATCTCATGATTAACAACTACGTATCGAGGGAGGTGAACAGTCCTCCACACCGGATTCCAATTAACTGGTTTTGTTACAACTTCCGAGTTTGGGAAGGCATTTAAAATGTTATTACGCCAAGCCTCAACGGTTGCATTAGGGCAGGTGATGACCGTTAGATTTGCACCAATTACACGACTAGATAAAATTGCCGACAATGTTTTTCCTGTTCCAGTTCCACTTATATTCAGCACTCTCCCTTTTGTTAATACACGATATGCAATCAATCGTTGCATCAATTTTGGCGGTCTTGGCTGTCCTGAATGATCTCGAAATGAATATCCTTCAGATATAGGAAGTTGTGTGCAGCGGGTATATTCTTCTATAAATGAGTCACGGGCACTTTCACTATAGATGTTTCCCTTATGATTCTTGGCTTCATAAACAGCAGTAGCCTCTTCATAGAAACATCTCTTCCATAACTTGTCCGCTGCTTTTGCAATCAGAAATTCAACAGCCTCCCTATCTGAGGAGGCTTGTGCTAATACATCTGTAGAAGTTTTCAATGACGATAACGTGTTACCTGCGGAAGGTATCCGAAGCTGGCTTTCAATATCTTCTCTATAAGAGGCATCGCGAGGATTTTCAGATTTACTTTTATGCGCCTTTTTATGAATGACTCTGCCAGCTTGTTGAAATGCCTGTTCGATAGTAGTAATTTCAGGATTTAATAATGCTTCGACTAACCCTCCGCTTTTCCTGCCCGTCCAGTTATCTATTTCCTCTTTAGGCAAATAACCAGACTGTATAGCATCCACAAGTTTATCGAAGCTTCTGTCACGATATAAGTTAACTCCTGTCTTAGAGATTCCTTGCTGTTCAAAGAGAACGTATATTTCGGCTGGAGATAAATGATAGAGAGAGTTGCCCAATGACTTTACGAATGATCGTATAAACCGCTGTGTGACTTTATGAATTCCTTTTTCATATTGAAGCCCATAATCTTTAGCTATCTCAAACCAAGAGCGGGTGAGCTGATTTGGATAAACTGACCGGGTTAGTATTGTAATAATAGTATCTGGATTCGGTGCATGCTTGCGAACTTCAGCTTGCGTGGGCATTACTCCGGGATGGCCTTCCTTTTCTGCTACTTCATGAAGTAGCCCCTTGATTCTCTGATCTGTCCAATAGGTTCTCGTTCCATCGGGAGCTACTGTCTGCCCCTGATATATTAGCCTTGCAAGTTCTGCAACCTTTGATTGTCCACCAAATCGTTGGATAACAGCTCTGAGGTCATGTCTGCCATATTCAGAAAGTTCTACCTGCATTGGCATTAAATTCGGTCTGCCTAATTCTTCTGCAAATTTGCGTACTTCGTAAATAACCTTCTCCAATGTCCAATTTCTCTGAGTAATAAGCTCGCTATAAATATCTAGTCCTAGCGATTGGGCGATCTCAAGACGACGTTTCGGAGTAAGCTGGCCGCCTTTTCTAAGGGAAAAATTATTAACCAATGATTCGGCAAGTTTTGGATGATAACTATCGAGTTGTGCATTATCTGGCAACTTATTCACATCATTATTTTTAGCGATTAAATGCCTCACTGACTTCTCCGCCCATACAGCAGAATCAGTGTCAGTCATATACTCTTGATATTTTGAAGTGATTTGCCTGACCCGCTCCCTAGTAAGACCATAACTTTTGCCAATCTCTTCAAGAGTCTCCCCTGCAAACCGAAACCAAACCATCTCTGCATGTTTGCTTTTCTTGTCACAAAGATCAGTAAGAATTTTTTCCAACTTCTCAAGCTTTAAAACTTCATCATCAGGTATAGACAAATACTCTTCGATTAACGAATCAAATACGCCCGGATATTGCTCAGAAAGCGTTTCTAATAAGTCCTGCCGTTTTTTATGTTTAGATTGTTCGGGAAGATACTCTTTCGTAGTTGTATCAATGAGATGGACAAGTTCTCTTGCCGTCTTTTTGCCAAGATTATCAATACTGAGCAACTTTCTTTGAGCAGTCGAACCAGCATCTAAATAATTTCCAATCGTTTCGAATGGAAGTTTATTCGCTTTATGGGCCATATCGATGCTATTCCTAAGCCGTACGGACGTAGCATATGTGTTGACAAGGTCAATTATCCTTACGTCTCTAATCTGTTCTGGATAGTCTATTACGCTCAAATATGGTTCTAAGGGTGTCTTTGGTGAATCAGGCGATAGTCTCCCATCTATGACTGATTCAATAAGGCGAATGAGTTCGTCGGCGGTCTTGCTGCCAAGGTTTTCAATTTTCAATAGTTTGTTTTTAGCAGTTGAAATTGCATCTACGTAGTTCCCAACCGTTTCAAATGGAAGTTCGCTCAATTCTTGAGCTTTATTGATGCAATTTCTAAGTCTTATAGAGGTAGGGTACTTATTGACGAGATCAACAATTCTTAAGGTCTTGATATCTTCACTATATTTCATATGAGGTTATTATTTCAAAATTCTGAGGATTCTGTAAGACTGTTTTTTTTCATTTCGACTAATAGCCTAACATCTCTTTCTCTTATCCTGTTTATCCTGTCCATCCCTGTTTGAATTCATTCGTACTTTTTCCACTCGCCCTCGTAATAACGAACCAGCATTTGATTGTCTAGGCGGTTGATTTCCACCGGCACGGGGCTGAGGTCTGCGGGGATGACGAACAGCGCGGCCATCGCCGGGTCGTCAAGGAAACGCAGGTTCGCGGGAGCGCGCGTGGGCGCATCGAACGCTGCGCGGCGCGCGAGGGCAAAGCCCCAGATGCCGAAAGATGGCACGGCTGTCTGGTACGGCCTGACGTGAAAGCCTGCTGCCTCAAGCGTCTTGATGATGCACCAATAAGACTGACGCGCGAACAAAGGCGAAGTGCATTGAATAGAGATGGCTGCATCCGGCGTCAGACGCTCTTTGAGCAGGCGATAAAAGCGCGTCGTGTAGAGCTTGCCGAGCGCGAACGAATTGGGGTCTGGAAAATCTATGATGGCTGCATCAAACGGCGGCACGTTCTCTTCCAGCCAGATCATCGCGTCCGTGTTGACGACCTGCACGCGCGGGTCTTGAAAAGCATGCTTGTTAAGCTCCGCGAGCGGCGGAAATTTTTGCGAGAGCTGTGTCATCTCCGGGTCTAGGTCTACGAGTGTGACCGATTCGACCGACGGGTATTTTAAAACTTCGCGTAGAGCCAAACCGTCGCCGCCGCCCATAATCACCACGCGGCGCGGCGACCCGCCCTGCGCCATCATCGCCGGATGCACTAAGGCTTCGTGATAACGATACTCGTCCGTCGAGCTGAACTGTAAATTGCCGTTGAGAAAAAGTTGGAATCCGGCCTTTCCGCGCGTCACGACGATGCGCTGGTAATGGCTCGTCTTCGCGTAAATGATGTCGTCCGCGAACATCTGGTCTTCGGCCAGAGAGGTCAGCGTGTCCGCCTTGATAAAACCAATCAGAAGCAACAGCATCACAAAGATTGCTTTGCCGCGCAGCACCGTCAGGTTGCCCTTTATCAGCGGGCGCATCAGCCATGTGCCCCACAACCCGACGCCCGCATTGAACATTCCAAAGAGCAGCGAGGTGCGAACCAGTCCGAGCTTTGGGACGAGCAGAATGGGGAAGAGAAGAGAGGCGAGCAACGCGCCTACGTAATCAAATGCGAGGACGCGCGAGACCAGCTCTTTGAAATCAAGCTGGTCTTTGAGGATTCGCATCAGGAGCGGAATCTCAAGCCCGACCAGCATGCCTATGATGAAGACTACTAAGTAAAGGATGAGGTAAAAATAGCTGACCCGCGCGAAAGTGAAGAACAGGAGCGGTGCGCTGGCTCCGCCTAAGATGGCGACGGCCAGCTCGATCTCTATAAAGCGGCGCGCTAAGGCTCTGTCTATAAAGCGCGAGAGCCAAGAGCCGACGCCCATCGCAAACAGGTAAATCCCGATAATCAGAGAGAACTGCGTGATCGAATCGCCGAGCACGTAACTGGCGAGCGTGCCTGCGAGCAATTCATACACCAGCCCGCATGTGGCGATGACCAGCACGTTGAGGAAAAGCAGCGGAGTGCGATTCATGCACTAACCTTGAATCGCGGCGGCGACGATCATCGCAATCCCGATGATGACCGCTCCAATCACAATCGCCAGCGCGATGTTCTGGTCTTCCTCAATCTCTTTGCGCACCGAGAACGGCGAAGCCTTGACGATGACTATAAACGCCAGCGCAAAGATAATGATGCCGAGCAGGACAAAGACCAACGTTGATAAAAGCACCGAGCGAATCTGTTCGAGCGGCACCACCAGAAAAGCCGTCATCTGTGTTACGGAAACCGCTCCTGCGAGCGCCGCGCTTGCCATTGATTCAATGAGCATCACTTTCCTCCACGAAAGCCATAGTGCCAGAAATGAAAAGACCTGTACCCGCCCTGTCGCGCGTCGGCCGGTAGCGTGGTGCGGCTCGGCGTCCCGAACTCCCAGCCGAACAACGCCGCCGTCCCATACAACAGCACCACGCCAATGCCGAAAGCCAGATAGAGTTTTCTAAACATCTAATCTCTCCAAAAAAATTAAACAAGATGGACAGGATAAACAGGATAGAGAAATTTTAGATAGCAGACTTGAGATTTCAGATCTCAAATCTAAATTTTTATGAGCCATCCTGTTTATCCTGTCCATCCATGTTAATTCTTCTTAGTCTGAATCCGAATCGGAATCCGAGCCGGAGCCGCTGTTGCTGAACATGCTCTGCGACCAGCGGCGCGATTCAAAGACGATGTGCCAGATCACGACGAACAGAGGGATGAGCGAAAGAACTATGAGTGCGAGGATGAAATTGACGCCGCTCGTGACTCCCTGTTCAATCGTGACGGTGATGGGCATCGGCTGCTGCCACTTCTCCCATTGCGCTTCGAGGCGCAGGGTGTACTTTCCAGCGGGCAGGGAAGAGAGCGTGTCATCATCCGAAGTTTTTCCCTCGCTCCAGCTTTCGCCTTCCTCGACGCCGTGATAATACTCTACGGAGAGCGGGAAGTTCTGCACCAGGCCCGTCTCGTCGTTAATCAAATCGCCTTCCATGTAGAGCCATGCGTTATCTACGCCAGCGGCACGCGCCGTGACCCTGACATTCTGCATGCCGCGCAACTCGAATTGGTCTGAGAAGACGACCTGCGTGCCGTCCGCAGTCGCCAGCGCGGGTAGCTCATAAGTGTTCGTCATCACCTGACGGGTGTTACCGCCGAGGACGGTCGCGACGACGGCGATAGCGAACAGAATGGGCAACAGGATGAGCCAGTATAGGTAGACGGCTTTTTGCTGGAAAGGCTGGTTGGGAGCGATGCCTGAAGGCTTTGGCAAACTGCCGGTTAAGCCAAAAGCTTTTTCGACTTCTTTGACCGGGACGTATTTGCCAAGCGACCAGTTGACCTCGCCCGTTTGCAGGTACTGCGGCTTGTCGGGCGTGCCGCCGGTTCGGACATAGACCGTAGAGACTTCTTTCGAGAGCATCAAGGGCGGCTTGACGTAATCAACCGCGCGCACCATCTCTTCGACTTCAACCTTCCAGTAAAACTCGCCCGCGACATATTCGACGCGCGCCGCTGCGTCCTGAAAAATCTTAAAACTCTTTCCGGCAAAAGTCGCCGACTTAACATGCTCAAAGACTTCACCGGGCGGCACGGCTTCTACAAAATTCCAGTGCTCGTCGCTCTGCACGAGCCAGCGAAATCCGATCTGCGGGTGATAGAGCAGGTATTCAGTCCAGAAGTAACGCACGGCTTCGATTTCAACGCTGCGCGCGACAAAGCCTATGACCATCAACTGCTGGTTGCCCTCGAACATGCCAATCGCGCCGATGGGAATCAGCGGCTCGAACTGCCCGCGCTGAAGCGTCTTGAGATATTTGAGATTTCCCTGATTGATGTCTAAGAGCGAGCTGCAATTCGGACAGGTCACGCGCTCACTTTTATCAGGTACGCGCAACTCAAGCCCGCCTCCGCATTGCGGGCAGTTCAGATGTCCGGCGGCCACGCGCCGCGCTTCGCGCTCACGCTCTTTTCCGATCGCGGTGATGCCAAGCTGCGCGAGCGTGACTTCCTGCCCCAGATAAAAGAGCGGCGGGTATTCACTGTAATCGAGCGTGCCGAATGCGCCGCCCGCGCCGGACAAGTCCGCGTAAAAATTTGTCTCGCCGGGAGTGAGCTTGTATGGAATCTCGCCCTGCGCCCCGAGCGCGCGTGCGCGTCCAGTCTCGGCCACGATGAGCGGAACGTTACCCGGAACACCGTAAGCAGGAATGCCGAGTTGGAGCTTGCCGAACGGCGGGACGGCTTTCGGGTCTGGAAGCTGCTGGCGAAAGGTCATATAAAATCTTCCCTGCGCTTCCGCGAGCCAGCCCAGCCAGCCGTTCTGAAACGTCGCATACCATTCGTCCCAGACGCCGCCCATCTCATGCCCCAACTGCGCACGCCCGGTCAACTCGAACGGGATGCCTTGAAACATTCCGCGCAGGCCGACTTCGAGCGGCGAGTTGGTCTCCAACACTTCCGCGACCTTGCCCAAATCTTCGAGCGCGCGGTCTGTCCGCGCGACTACCGAGCGGCAGTATTCGCAGACGACGACGATAGAGGCTCCGGATTTGAATGAGACGCCCGCGCCGCAGGCAGGACAGTTGCCCTGTAGCTGTGCCATTACCAACTGCCTCCGGCCAGAGAGGATGTAGATAACTCTGCCGTCTCGCACGCTTGCTCATCCGCGATGACGCGGTGATGAACGCGCACAGTCACTTCCCGCGCGCCGAGCATCTCTTTCAAACGCTCAGCCCACGGCCAAGCGGGACGCTCGCGGCAGCAGTACAGGTTGATCGTAGCGGTTTGAAACTCCGGGTAGGTATGACACGCCAGATGCGATTCCGTGAGCAGAGCGAGACCCGTCACACCACCGGGCGGCGGAAACTTGTGCCACATCTGCTCGCCGACGACCTGCAAATCAAGCTCTGCGATGAGGCAGTCAAAGACACGTTGCAGGGCGCGCACATCACACAAAAGCTCTGCCTCGCAACCCGCTGCGTCAATGAGCCATTCTGTTCCGACGATCATAAGAAATTGAAGATAGAAATGCTGCCGCGCCTCTTTTGCCTCTGACAGGCAAAAAGCGTCTCACGGCTCACCCGAAGAATTTCTGAAACGACTGTCGCCGAAGGATAGGATAAAGGTTCTGAATTTGCAATACCCTCGCGCGTGGCATCAATAAGAGAGACAGGCCAGACGCTCTTTGCGTTCTTTGCGCGTATTCCCTTTGCGTCCTTTGCGGTTAAGTGCTTTTTAACGCAAAGACCGCAAAGAAGAACTGCGCAAAGAACGCAAAGAACGATTCATGCTCTGCTGTTAGAAACGAAAACTCAGGGAAGAGAGTTTCGATAAATCATTACTCTCTTCCCTGAGCGGTGTGCATCATGCTTGAGAGAGCCTTTCAGCCAACTCATGCTTGACGGGTTTTAGAAGATCAGGCGTGCGCCGAAGCGTATGCTGCGGTTCTGGCCTGCGTTAAAACCGGGATTCTGGAATGGGCCAACGACACCGGTCATGTCGGTAAAGGAAGTCCACGCGAATTCCGTGAAGTTGAGAGGCACGCCAAAGTTTCTGCGATTGAGCAGGTTGGCGGCCTCGACGCGAAACTCCAGCTTGGTGCGCTCGGTCAGGTTCGTGGTCTTAAAGAGCGCCATGTTGACCCCATAGAAAGGCAGTCCGCTGAAGGTATTGCGACCCACATCGCCATAGGGCGAGCCGAACACGTTAGCCGTTTCAAAATCCGTGAACGGCAAAGCTCCACCCAACGCCGTGAAGGTTGAAAAGTCGTTATAGATAATCCGTGCTTGTTGAAGAGCCTGTGCTGCCGTCACCACCGTGCCGGTCGAACCCGGACTCAGGGTGTTGTAGACAATAAACTCTCCGGGCAGCGCACGGTTGTCGTTGAGAATAAAGAACGCAGACGTTGCTCCAAAGGCCACCGTTCCGTCTGGCGCGTTCGGGTTGCCGTTGAACGGGCGCACCGGCCCGAAAGCTCCTGAGAACGCAAGGTCAAAGGTCGGATCGTAAGAGCCGAATGCGTTCTGCACAGTGTACGGGCGACCCGAACCCATCAGGACTAAACCCGAAAGCTGGTAGCCGCCCAAAAGCTTGCCAGCGAATCCACGCTGCTCTTTGTGCCACGGCAACTCGTAGATAAAGTTGGCCGTAAAGTTATGCTTCTGGTGGAAAGCGGAAAGCCCGCGCTCGCCGCCGTTGGTATCGAACGGATTCTGCGAGAAGGCGATACTTTGCCCGCCCGCCAGCGACCCGAAGATTTCCGAAGCGTTGTCAATCGTCTTGCTCAGCGTGTAGTTGGCATTCAAAACGATTGAATCTGCGAGGCGCGTGTCAAAGCGCATTTGCAGGCCGTTGTAAGTGCCGACCGCTCCGTTGAGACGATTGCGCGTCGGGCCAACGAACGGATTCAGACGACCGCTGCCAGCGATTCGCACGTTGCCGTTCGGGTCAACCGCACGGCTATTGAAACCGTTGGCTGCCGTCGGAGTGATGCAGGTTGGGTCTGCGCCGACGCAGGACGGAACAGCGATGCCGTTGGTAAAGCGCGTCGGGTCGCCGAAGAGCTGTTGTCCAGCCTGGGCCAAAAATCTCAGGTCTGGATTGTCATTCACGCTCATGAACTGCCCGATGATGCGCGAGCCTACATAGCGCGCTTCAAACACGCTGTTCTTCCACAACTCCTGCTGGATGCCGAAGTTGTAAGACAAGGTGTACGGGTTGCGGAAATCATCCGAGACGCGCGTCTGGTTAAAGAGACGCGGGTCACCACCGTTAGTGCCGGGAGTCAGGTTCAGTTGCGCCCTCGTGTTGGGCAGGAACGGAACGCCGACCGAGCCGGGCAGAGCCGGATTGTTCTGGCGAATCGAGCCTGTTCCGACAAACGGCGCAGCCGTCACAGTGTTGTTGACGATGTTGAAAAAGCCCGGATCGTAAGCGACGCCAAAGCCGCCGCGAATTACCGTCCGGCCATTGGTAAAGCGTTCGCCCAGGAATTTGAAGTTGGGCTGCCACGCAAAGCCCACGCGCGGCCCGAAGTTGTTCTTGTCGAGCGGCAACCTCTCAAGCGTGCGCGACGAGAGCGGGAAAGCAGGATCAAAGATCGCGCCGTTCGGGTCTGCTTCGCGCGCGTTGAGCTGGTCAATCAATTTGTTCAGTGGCTGCGTCGAGATTTCATAACGCAATCCGAGATTCAAAGTCAGGTTCGATCTGATGCGCCAGTCGTCCTGTATGAAGAAAAAGAAATCGTCCTGATCTATATCGCGTCGCGCGCTGCCGATGGCAAAGTTGATGTCGCGCGGGCGATTCAAAATCAGATTCTCGAACGCGGTCGTCTGCTCTCCCGTGCGCGGATTTCCCTTCTCGTCAAAGAAAGTATTGGCGGGAACCGTTCCGGCATTCGTGCCGCCGCGAAACGTGTAAGTGCCAAGAAAATTGGGAAGGAAAAAATTCTCAGTCCGCTGTTGCCTGAAGTCCATCCCGAATTTCAAAGCATGGTTGCCAGCCGTCATAGAGATTGTGTCTTGCTCTTGAAAGACGACCACCTTGCGGTCTTGCGGGAAAGTATTCTGCGAGCCGTAGACCAGACTCGTGATGTTGCCGATGATGTCGCGCGTGCCCGAAAAACCAATCTGCGGCCCCGGCAGCGTGGCATTCGGATCGCCAAACGCGACGTAGAGGTTCGAGTAATTAAAGCGCGCTTCGTTGACCATGTTCGGCGACATCGTGCGCGTATAAGTGACGCCGAGATTGTGATTCCTTGAAGGAACATCAAAGAGCGCGCCCGCCTGTGCGCGACCGATGGCGAGCGGGAACTCCGAATTGTTAAAGATGTACCGCGCGCTGATGGTGTCTTTGTCCGTCAGTGTGAAATCCTCGCGCGTGATAATCTCATTGACGGTCGAGTCAGTCCGCACTAAGCGCACAGGCTCTCCCGTATAGAGCGGGATGAGATTTCCGCCGCCGTCCCTCACAAACACGCTCGGCGCGAGCAGGTTCGCCGTCACGGGCGTCTGGAACGGATTGCCCGGCCCGTAGACGAAGGTGTCCGGAACTCCGTCGCCGTTCACATCCGCGACCGGCGGAGCAAGAAGAAACTGCCCCTGTCCCTGCACAAAGGCCGGGCCGCCGCCGACTGCCGGCGAAGTCAATTGCGCTGTCGCCGCATTCGGAAAAAGTTGCGCGGCAATCAGCGCGCTCTCAGGAGCGAACGTGAGCGAGCCGCTGTTCAAACCGTTCGAGACGGCCTCGCCGCGCGTATAAGTTCCCTGATAGGTAAAGAAGAAGAATGCTTTGTTCTGCTTGATCGGCCCGCCCAGCGCGAAACCGAACTTGTTGACGTTGAAAGGGTCTCTGCCCTCACGCGCGGCCAGCCCGCTAAACTGCGAGAGACCGTTTCCAGACAGAAAGCTAAAGCCGCCCGCGTTCACCTTCTGCAAGTTATTGAGAGCATCAAGAGCTTGATTGTTATGATACTCAAACACGGTGCCGTGAAACTCGTTGGTTCCCGGCTTGGTGATGGTGTTGATCTGCGCGCCGGAGTTGCGTCCGAACTCGGCAGAGAAACTGTTAGTGATAACTTGATATTCGCCGATGGCTTCCGTGTTCGTCAGCGTCAGGCTCGGCCCCGTCACGGAATTGTCGTTGTTGTCCTGCCCGTCAATCTGAAAATTGTTCGAGCGGCCACGATTACCGTTTGAAGAGATGCCCGTGCCGTTAGCGAAATCCGTGTCGCCCGGAGTCACGACGCCGGGGGTCAGGAGCGCCAGATTGTCAATCGAGCCGCCATTAAAAGGAAGCTGCGTCAACTGCTTTGGCGTATAGCTCTGCGAGAGCTGGCTCTGCGTGCTGTCAATCAACGGCTGCTCGTCCGTCACCGTGACGGTTCCGCCGCCGACATCGCCGATTGCCAGCGCCACGTCCGCGCTGTTCTCTGAAGCCAGGCGCACCGCGACGTTATTAACGGTCGCCGTCGAAAAGCCCTGCGCTGAGACTTCGATGCTGTATTTATCGCCGGGCACAAGATTCGTGACACGATAAAAGCCTTCCTGATTGGTCGTCGTCTCACGCGAGATTCCGGTCGCTGCGTTTGTGATTTTGACAGTCGCGCCCGCGACCGCCGCTTTGTTCTGGTCGAGCACCACGCCCTGCAAGTTGCCCGTCGTGACCTGTGCAGAGGCAAACGGCACAGCGCACAATAAGGCCACGAGCAGGACGATGCCTCGCGCGCTCCAGTGGTTGATGCGAAACTCACTCATGGAAATTCCTCCGTATGATCTTTCAGGCCGAAAGGCAAAGCGCATCCGGCCTGAAGCTTGAGAAAGAGGCAGCGCGTTCAGGCATTTTCCAAGAATTCGGAAAGAGGAGAGACGTGCCATGCGCTGCGCTTTTCAAAGAGCGCAAGAGGCGTTCCGTCCATCGCACATGACGCGCAAGCTATTGTCTCGATTCATGGTTGAGCGGTTCGGCAAGGAGTGTGACTTGACCGGCAGGCTTGACGAATTTGGATATTTACAAATCGAATATTTATCTGTTTGGATTTCCCGGCATGGAAATGTTTTTGGCCCAGAATCGTTTTCCAATTTATCGGAAACGATTTCCAAAATTAGCCACAGAGAACACAGAGGGCACAGAGTAAATTCAAAGTCAAAATCTCAAATTCAGCATCTCAAATTTGAAAATCAGCATCTCAAATTTGAAAATCAGCATCTCAAATTCAGTATCTCCAATTTGAAATTTTCAAATCTCTTTTCTGTGGCTAAAAAAGAAGATCGCCCGCGCAGCATTCAGGCATGACGCGCGGGCGATGGATGTAGAGATGTTGAGAGTGATGCTATTCAAGCCCGCTTGCGCAGGTCTCCGACGTGCGATTCAACCGCCGGGTAATTGTAGACCTGTGCTTCCGGGCAAATGTGATAGCGTTTGATTTTTGAATTGAGCGTTGTGACCTTGACGTTCAACAGACGCGCGGCGCGCATCTGGTGGCCGCCAGTTTTTTTCAGCGCGCGTTTAATCAGCTCTATCTCAAAGCGGCGCACCTCGTCATAAAAATCTATGCTGCTCGCCGTCTCAAGCGACTGCGCATCGCCGAGCGTCTGCGCTTCGCTCAACAAGGCCAATGCTAAATCTTTCAGAACCTGTGCGCGTTGCCCCAGATCGCCGGTCGTTCTCGCGCCCATTGTTTCGACGCCGCTCAGGGTCGGCCTCTCTTTGTGTTCCCAGCTTGTGATTTCTTCCATGACTTGTACTCCTTGAATTAATAAGAGCGTGTCTCCGGGGCGGCTTCAAGCAGTTTTTGACCGCCCCGGAGAATTATCAATCAAGCACGTTTCACGTCCGTCAGCGACTTTCCCTTTCGGGAGGAGAAGTAAGAAGCATGACGGCCATCACATAATACGAAGCGCCTCTTTGGGAAGATACATCTTTGTGACGAGCGGGCTGAGTTTTGGTGTGACAGGGCTGCGATGCGTGATGAGCGCGGGAACGAAGGCTTGCATAAATCTACAACTCTTCGTTGAGGCACATGTGAGCGTTTCTTTTCGCGCACACACGCGAAAAACCTGTTGCCTGTAAAATGTTTGTAAAGCTGCGCCGCCTCGTCATGCGTGCGCGACGCTTCGTCACATAATACAGCCGAGTCGTCACAAAAGTTGTCCGCGCAATGAATTTAAGAGGCATGATATTCGTGCGGTTCTCTCTTAATAAGGAGTGTCCGACCCGCCCGCTACCGCAGGCGGTTCTGACCGGATTCAATTATGGCTGCCAATGTTTTGACGATGGAAAAAGGGTTGGGGAAAATAAGACACGAGGTGGAAAGCCGCCCGCTCTGGCGAAGGCTCTGGGTCAAGCTCATTTTTATCTGGCTCATCTGGACTTTCGTCGGCTTGATTTTTACCAGCCAGATGTACTTTGGCGCGCTCCGCTCAGAGCAGCAGATGAAGTGGTCTGATGCGGCGTTCCAGCAATTCTCATTCTGTTATCTGTGGGCGCTCATGACGCCGCTCGTCCTCTGGCTCTCGCGCCGCTTTCAGCTTGAGCGGCACAACTGGCGCAAGCGTCTGCTGACGCACATCTTATTTAGCCTGCTTCTCGTCATCACTATTTCGAGCGCGCATCAGATTATCGGCTACCTGCGTTACGGTCGCCCATTGGGTCGCCCCTACAAAGTTGCCAACACGCTGCGCAACATCTCTTACAACGCGAGCGAAAATTTTGCGACTTACGGTTTGATCGTGCTGCTCTTTCACTCGTTCGGTTATTACAGTCGTTATCGCAAGGGCGAGCTGAAAGCCACGCAGCTCGAATCGATGCTCGCACAGGCGCAGCTTCAAACATTGAAGATGCAGCTTCACCCTCACTTTCTTTTTAACACGCTGCATTCCATCTCCGCGCTGCTTCATTCCGACACGGAAGCCGCGCGCAGGATGCTTGTCCGCCTCGGAGATTTCCTGCGCCTCACTCTGGATAATGCGGGAACGCAGGAAGTCACGCTTCAGCAGGAGATGGAATTTCTCAAAGGCTATCTGGAAATCGAGCGCATACGTTTTCAGGATCGCCTGACCGTCAATATCAACGTCGAGCCGCAAGCTCTCGATGTCAAAGTTCCCAACCTGATTCTGCAACCGATTGTCGAGAACGCGATTCGTCACGGTATCGCTCCGCGCTCCTCTCAGGGGCTGCTGGAAATTATGGTGAAACGCGAAAACGGCGTGCTTCGTATAGAGGTGCGAGACAACGGGCCGGGCCTTCCTGTGAATCATAGTTCCATTAAGCTGTTCAAAGGTGGACTCGGGTTGGCGAACACACGCGCGCGTCTCGACCGTTTATACGGCGCAGCACATCGCTTCGAGTTGGAGAACAATCCGGCAGGTGGATTGACCGTCACGTTGGAAGTTCCCTCAACAGCGAGCAATGGTCACAACGAATTAGAATGTCTGACAAAATCAGCCACAGAGACACAGAGGCACAGAGCATGAAGAAGGTAAAAGGTAAAAGTAAAAAGGTAAAAGTAGGAAAGCATTCAACTGCTCTTCACTTTTGCCTTTTACCTTTTGCCTTCCTCCGTGTCTCTGTGGCTAATTCTTGATTTTGTTAATCGCTCTAAACTCAACGCGCCTCAAGTTATCCGGTCGTGAAACCCTTCCCGTCGTCCGCTCTTCAGAAATTTGCCACAGAATAAATGCGCGCGGTGTTTAAGTGTTAGCGCAGAAGTTTACGTGGGGAAAAGTGTGTTCGTGGTTTTATGAGCATGCTTCAAAGAGGTGTCGTATGGCGGATGCTGCTCGGCTGCGTGCGATAATCGTTGATGACGAGATGCTGGCGCGCCAGATTATTCGCGAGATGCTCGCGGGCGACTCTGAGATAGAGATCGTCGCGGAGTGCGTCAACGGGCGCGAAGCCGTCGAAGCCATACAGGTGTGCCAGCCGCATCTGCTCTTTTTAGACATTCAGATGCCGGAGGTCGCTGGCTTTGAAGTCCTCGAAGCCTTGAAGGGCGAGCGGCTGCCGATTGTCATCTTCGTCACCGCTTACGACCATTACGCCGTCCGCGCTTTTGAGTATCACGCGCTTGATTATCTCTTAAAACCTTTTGACCGCGAGCGTTTCGAGATGGCCGTCTCGCGCGCCAAAGCGCAAACGCGCCGCGAGAAGAATGGCGAGCTGGACAAACGCATACTGGCTCTGCTCGACGCGCTCAAAGCGGAGACGAAATACGTCGAACGCCTGGTGATAAAAACCGGCGGGCGCGTCTTCTTTCTTGAGACGGACGAGGTTGATTGGATCGAGGCCGAAGGCAATTACGTGCGCCTGCACACGGACAAAAAATCGCACCTCCTGCGCGAAACCATCGGCAGCCTTGAAGCGCATCTGGACCCGAAACAATTCCTCCGCATCCATCGCTCGACCATCGTCCGTATAGACAGCATCCGCGAACTGCAACCATGGTTTCACGGCGAGTATCACATCATCCTCAACAACGGAACCAAGCTCACGCTCTCGCGCAACTACCGCGAACAGTTGCAGTCCGTGCTGGGAAAAAGTCTCTGAATAGCATCTTCTTTAAATAACAGCGAGGCACGAAAAGAAATTCTTTGCGTACCTTTGCGCGATTCCTCTTTGCGCTCTTTGCGTTAAAACAGCCCTTAACCGCAAAGACCGCAAAGAAGGAAGACGCAAAGGTACGCAAAGAGTTACGCATACTCCTGACGCTCAATGTAAAAAATGGCGCGAGTGTGGTAATTGTTGCTCTAGTGAAAAAACTCTGGCTGATAACGGGCGCGAGCGTGCGCGAGCAGGCGCGTTGGGCTAAGCAGCATTTGTACACGCTGCTGATCCTGTCGCCGCTCGTCTTCGGCATGTCGTACATGACAATTTCGCGGATGGCTGAAGAAGCTCCCGCATGGCAGCCTTCGTTATGGGGCAGCTTTCTGATTTTCTTTACGCTGGTCGGCGGCATTATCGGCTTGAGCCTCACGCGCGCGAGCAGTGAGATTTATCATTTGCGCAGGCCGGAATCTGTGCTGGATGCGCTGCCCGTTTCGCTCGCGACGCATTTGCATGGAGCGTTACTAAAACGCCTCACGCGCACGGCTGTTATCGCTGTGCTGGCAACCGGCGCACGCGCGCTTCTCGGAGCGGGCGGATTATTCGATGCCGCAGTTCTGCTGCCGTTTCTCTTTTTCATTACCGTCACATCATTAGCTGAAACCCTGTCGGCTCTGAATTGGATTCACTGGGCACACACGAAAAGTAGAGTCGTTGCGCTCACAGCGTTGCTGGCAGTCATCGTCTCTGCGATGCTTGCCGCGCTGTTGCTCTTGCTGATAGTCAGGCCAAGCGTGCTGCCCGTGTGGAGCAGTCGCTGGCTTATCTTCGGCGGCGTAGGGTGGACGCTTGCGCTCTACTTTCTGATACGCATGTTGCATGAGCGTTGGCGCGGGCTTGACATAGAGTATGCCAAGCGGCTGCAAGCTGGCAGCAGCCTGAGTGCGTTCGGTGCGCGTGTTCTTCAAAAGCGTTTCGAGCGTGCCGTCGCGGTTCAGTTGGCGCGCGATCTTCAATTAACCTTGCGCGCATTTTCATCTGCGGTTTACGTTGCGCTGTTCATCTCCATACTGTTGCTGGCGGCTCTGTTGGCTGTGCTGACGACCGGCCTGCTGCCGCCGCTCGAAAGTGTGCCGGGATGGTTCGAGGCGACGTGGATGCCGTCTGTGATTGCTGCAAAAATTGCTTGCGTGTTGATGAGCGCGACATGCGCTATGCTCGTCGCGGTGCTCGTGGCCTACCAGCTTCCGTATTTCTGGCTTGAGCGTGCGGCGGGCGCGACCGGCAGGCAGATGTGGGAAACAAAGCTCTGGTACGCGCGTCTTGTGAGCTTGCCCGTGCCGCTCATCGTCTGGCTGGTCAGCTTGCTTTCGGGGACAGTGCCGCTCTTTTACGCGCTGCCGCTGCTGGCGGAATGCGTGTGGCTATGGTGGCTGGTCAGCACGCTCTTTGGCGCGCTGGCGTTTGAGACGCCGGAGCGGCCAGAGCTTGCCATCGTTTTAATGATTAGCGCGGGAGCCACGTTCGGCCTGTTCGTTTCGGTCTTCTGGCCGATAGGCATCGTGCTGTATGCGATGAACGTGATACGCGGGATTAGCGAAAGAGGACATGGACGGGCTAACTACTGCCTGTTGACGGAGGGAGATTGAGCGAGAAGCTGGTTAGAGTCGAAGGCATTATCAAAAAGTACGGCGAGCTGGTCGCGGTTAATGAGGTGAGTTTGTCTGTCGCTGCGGGCGAAGTGTACTCGCTCGTCGGCGCGAACGGCGCGGGCAAGTCAACGCTGATTCGCATCATCACCGGCATCACAGCCTCGGGCGCGGGCAAAGTCTTCGTCTGCGGCGAAGAGATCGCGCGCCGCCCGCTTGTCAAACGCAGGCTCGGATATTTGCCCGAAGAGCTATTTCTTTATCAACGCCTGACGGGGACGGAATTCTTGCAACTCGTCGCCGGACTCAAAGACGCCTCTGCGGAAAATGTTGCGCGGGAGATAGAGTTTTTCGAGCTGAGCGCGGTGGCGTCCAAGTGGGTCGGAAGTTATTCACTCGGGATGCGTAAAAAGTTGGGGCTGGCGGCGGCGATGACTGGAGCGCCGGACGTGCTGGTTTTGGACGAGCCGCTCAACGGCCTCGATGTCGAGATGATGCGCAAGCTCAGGCTGCGGCTGGAAGAAGAGCGCGACAAAGGGCGAGCCGTCCTCGTCTCTTCGCATGTGATGAGCTTTGTCGAGCGCATCTCAAACCGCGTCGGCATCATGCGCGGCGGTCATCTGGTCGCCGAAGGCACGCCGCAGGAACTCAGAGACCAGAGCGCGCTCAGGGACGCGCCGTTTGAAGATGTGTTTTTTCACTTGGCAAAATAAGTTTGAACTTAAAGTTTGAGAAAAATATTGCCACAGAGATCACAGAGAACACAGAGCAGGAAAAATCGTGATAGCCTTAAGTTTTTTCTCTGTGACCTCTGTGATCTCTGTGGCTAATTTTGAGCATGGAAATGAACTGTTACTCTTTGAAAGGATAAAAGAGAATGACTGAAGCGGAAGAGAAGAGGGTGCGCGCCATCGTGCAGGATGAATTCATAGGGATTTTGGAGGATGCTAAAGAACAGCTTGGCACCAAGAAAGACCCGACGGGGATGGCGCGAAAGGCTCTGGAAGGTCTCGCCGGTCTGATTCGCAGCCGCCGGGAGCCGCAGGAAGCAGGCGAGTGAAATTTTTGAATCTAAAGAATGAGGTGACAGCCAGATGCCTTCGATGATTGATGTCAGCCATGTGGTCGAGCATGGGATGATTACTTACAGAGGATTGCCCGCGCCGGTCATCTCGGATTTTTTGAGCCGTGAGGCATCGCGGAAAAATTACGCGAGCGGCACGGAGTTTCAGATAGGCAAGATTGAGATGGTCGCCAACACGGGGACTTATCTTGACTCGCCTTTTCATCGCTATGCAGATGGAAACGATTTGTCGCAATTGCCGCTCACCTCGCTCGCCAATCTTGAAGCCATCACCATACGCATCAACGATGATGAAGTGAAAGCCATCAATGCTTCAGTGTTCGCCGGATACGAGATACGTCAGAAGGCCGTCGTGATTCACACGGGCTGGGCGAAGCATTGGGGAAGCGAGAGCTATTTTGAGAATCATCCTTTTCTGACCAGAGACGCCGCGCAGTTTTTGGTGGACGCGCAGGCCGCGCTCGTCGGCATAGATACTTACAACATAGACGACACGGCGGACGGCGCGCGACCTGCGCATTCGCTGTTGCTCAAAGCCGGGATTCCGATTGTCGAGCATCTGTGCAATCTGGAATCTTTGCCTGAGAGCAGCTACAAATTCTTTGCCGTGCCGGTCAAGGTCAAGGGCTTCGGGACTTTTCCTGTCAGAGCTTTCGGAATTGTTGATTAGCAGATTTGCACGCAAGCTCTTGTCAGAGTGGAAGCGGCTTCAGCTTCCGCTCGCAGGTGAAAGTGTGGTTGTCGCAGTTTCAGGCGGCGCGGACTCTGTGGCTCTGTTGCTCGCATTGAATGAATTGTCGAGCGCGCAGCGGCTTGATTTGAATTTTACGGTCGCGCACCTCAATCATGGCCTTCGTGAAGAGGGGGAGCAGGATGCGCTCTGGGTGAAAGAGTTGGCGCGCGGGATGAATTATGAAATCGCTGTGGGAGAGATTGACGTGCGCGGGCTGGCAGCGACGCAGAAGGATAATCTGGAACAGGCTGCGCGGCGTGCGCGATACGGGTTTCTGGCAGGGGCGGCTGCGCAAAGCAGCGCCTCTCTGGTATTGACGGCGCACACGATGGACGATCAGGCAGAGACCGTTCTGCTGCGCCTGATGCGCGGGAGCGGCCTTGATGGTTTGAGCGGGATAGAGCCTGTGCGCGCTCTGGATAAAGAGAAAAATGTTTCGCTCGTGCGTCCGCTGCTGCGCTGGGCCAGACGCGCGGAGACGGAAAAGTATTGTCACGCGCGCGGCGTTACGTTTCGCACGGATGCGATGAATGCTGACGAGCGGTTCGCGCGCGTGCGTGTGCGCAGGCAGCTTTTGCCGCTGATGCAAACTTTCAACGGGCGCATTGTCGAAGCTTTGTCGCGCACCGCCGGATTGCTAAAAAGCGATGCGAAGGCATTACAACTGGCGGCGGCGGAGTTATTGGATGCTGCCACCGAAAAGGCTACATCCGGCGTTCCGTCGCTCCGCGTAAATGTACTGGCGAGCGCGCCTGTGGCTGTACGACGCAGAGCTTTGCGGGAATGGATCGCGCGCGTGCGCGGCGACTTGAGACGGCTTGAGTCGGTTCACCTGCTGGCAATTGAAAAACTGGTTTTCGGCGAGCGCGGCGGGCGCGTGGCGGAGCTTCCGGGCCGGGCCTGGGTCGAGAGAAGGCGAGACCGTCTTTTCTTTCACACAGAAATAGTTGAAAAAGGCGAGTCCGGCGTCTAAAATCAAATAGTCGAGCCGCCGCTTAAATTTGAGCCGGGCGGTTTTCGATTTCTTGGACGCTTTTTAAAGGGATGGCGCGGAGTACGGATGTCCGATCAAGTCATAGAAGTTTACGGCGCAGAGGAAATCGCCGGGAGGGTTCAGGCGCTCGCGGCTGAGATTTCCGGGGCGTACGAAGGGCGAGAGTTGGCCGTTCTCGGCGTGCTCGAAGACGGCTTCGTGTTTCTCGCAGACCTCTTGCGCGAAATCCGTTGTCCGGTTCGCACGGCTTTTTTGCGTTACCAGCATCACTCGCTCGGCGGGGTTCAAGACCTGAGCTTCAGCACCGGGATGGATTTGACCGGGCGCGATGTCCTGCTGGTCGAAGGCGTGCTGGACACTGGCGTGACGCAGGAATATCTGATGAAACAATTGGAATCGCGCGGCGCAGGCAGCGTCAAGCTGTGCGTGCTGCTTGACAAGCCTGAGCGGCGGCGCGTCGGGCTGGAACCCGACTGGCGCGCGTTTGAAACGACAGAGAGTTACCTGTTCGGCTATGGTTTGGGGTTTCAGGAACGCTGGCGCGAGCTGCCTTTTCTGGGGACTTTTGCCCGCCGGGATGTGGAAAAAGAGCCGGAAGCTTGACAGTTTGTCCAAGCTCTGCGCACTCTTGCAAGAGCGCAACTTGTAAAGCCGGAAAGGCATCTAAACGCGGTGATAAGTGATAAGTGATAAGTGATGAGATAACAAACATGCTTTTCTTATCACTTATCACTTATCACTTATCACCGTTTTGGGGTATGATTGGCATCGGAGGCATTGAAAGATTTTGAGTTCTACGGCTAGACAAATAATCTTCTGGTTGTTCATCGTCGTTGGAGCACTCCTGCTCTACAAGTTTTTGGCGAACCCAACGGGCAAGACCGCGCAGGAGCTATCTTACACGCAGGTCGTCTCGAAGCTTAAAGAAAAACAGGTCAGTGAAATGACCGTTAAGCAGGGGCAGATTGACCTCGTTGATACGAACAACAATAAATATTTCACGGCGGTGGATGCTGCCGATTACGAAGCTAAGAAGACCTTGCGTGACCTCGCCGAAAGTAACGGCGTGAATGTCAAAAACGAGGCGGGCGGCAACACGCTCTGGTGGACTGCGTTGATAACGTGGGCCCCGTTTCTGCTCTTGATAGGCTTCTGGATTTTTATGCTCCGGCAAATGCAATCCGGCGGCAACAAGGCTCTGAGCTTTGGAAAATCCCGCGCCAAGCTTTTGAATAACCAGCAAAAGCGCGTCACGTTCAAGGACGTGGCGGGCGTCGAAGAGGCCAAAGAGGAGTTGCAGGAAATTATCGAATTCCTCAAAGAGCCGCAAAAGTTCCAGAAGCTCGGCGGGCGCATTCCCAAAGGCGTGCTGATGATGGGGCCGCCGGGAACTGGCAAAACCCTCCTCGCTCGCGCGATTGCGGGCGAAGCCAACGTGCCTTTCTTCTCCATCTCCGGTTCCGATTTCGTAGAGATGTTTGTCGGCGTCGGCGCGAGCCGCGTCCGCGACCTCTTCGAGCAGGGCAAGAAAAACGCTCCGTGCATTATCTTTATTGATGAGATTGATGCTGTTGGACGGCATCGCGGCGCGGGACTCGGTGGCGGCCATGATGAGCGCGAGCAGACTTTGAACCAGTTGCTCGTCGAAATGGACGGCTTTGAATCGAATGATGGCGTCATTCTCATCGCTTCGACCAATCGCCCTGACGTGCTTGATCCTGCGCTTCTGAGACCGGGACGCTTTGACCGTCGCGTCGTCGTCTCGCGGCCAGACGTGCGCGGGCGCGAAGGCATCTTGAAAGTTCACACACGCAAGATTCCGCTCGGCGATGATGTCAACATCAGCGTGATTGCGCGCGGCACACCGGGCTTTACCGGCGCAGACCTCGCGAATCTCGTGAATGAAGCTGCCTTGAATGCTGCGCGCTATAACAAGAAGACCGTCGCGATGCCTGACTTTGAGCTGGCAAAGGACAAGGTCTTGATGGGCGCAGAGCGCAAGAGCATGGTCATCTCGAACGAAGAGAAACGCATCACCGCTTATCACGAAGCAGGGCACACGCTCGTCGGACTCAAAGTCCCGAACGCAGACCCCGTGCATAAGGTGACGATCATTCCGCGCGGCATGGCTCTCGGCGTGACGCAGCAATTGCCCGAAGGCGACCGGCACAACTATTCGCAGGAATACCTGTTGGGGCAGATTGCTATCCTGATGGGTGGTCGCATCGCGGAAGAAGTTTTCCTGAGCAACATCACGACCGGCGCGTCAAATGACATCGAGCGTGCGACAGAGCTTGCCCGCGCGATGGTTTGCGAGTACGGCATGTCGGAGCTTGGGCCGCTCACGTTCGGCAAGAAGGAAGAGCAAATCTTTTTGGGACGCGAGATCGCACAGCACAGAGACTTTTCGGAAGACACCGCGATCAAGATCGATCAGGAAGTGAAGAAAATCATCTCCGGCCAGTATGGGCGTGCCAAGACGATTATCGAAGAGAACCGCGACACGATGGTGCGGCTCTCTGAAACCTTGCTTGAGCGCGAATCGCTCGACGGCGTGCAGATTCGCCGCATCGTGGCAGGACTTCCCCTCGACGAAGACCCGCCGCCGACCTCCGGCGATGAAGAAAAGCCGCAGTTGACAGAGCCTGCGGTCAATCCGCTGAAGCCGATCCTGCCGCCGATTACGGGCAGCAATCCGGCAACAGCCTGAGCCGAAGTAAAAAGGTAAAAGGAAAAAGGTAAAAGTGAGGATTCGTTCTTTACTTTTACCTTTTTCCTTTTTACTTTTGCCTTATGAACACGCAATCATGGAAGCTAGCGCGCCGCACGCTCTCCTTTGGCGAGCGCACGCTGGTGATGGGCGTCTTGAATGTCACGCCGGATAGCTTTAGCGACGGCGGGCAGTTTTTTGATGAAGACGAAGCCGTGCGCCGTGCCGAAGAGATGATTGCCGAAGGCGCGGATATGATTGATGTCGGCGGCGAATCAACGCGACCGGGCGTGGGCGAGGTCGTGTCTGCGGATGAAGAGTTGCGCCGCGTCGTTCCCATTATTGAGCGGCTGGCGAAAACTTCCAACGTCCCAATCTCAGTTGATACGAGCAAAGCTGTTGTGGCACGCGCCGCGCTTGAGGCCGGAGCGGAAATCATCAACGACATCTCCGCGCTGCGATTCGATTTTCATATCGCTGATGAAGCGGCACAGGCCGGAGCGGGGCTGGTGTTGATGCACTCAAGGGGCACGCCGGGGACGCTGCATCGCTTGCCGCCCGCGCCGGATATTTTCGCAGAAGTTTTTACCGGCCTGCGCCGCAGTTTGAACATGGCCGAGAGGCGCGGAGTCAAACGCGAATCCATCGCGCTCGATCCCGGCATCGGTTTTGGTAAAACTTTTGAGCAGAATTTAGAGTTGATTGCACGGCTCGATAAATTTGCACATCACTTCGCGGATTTTCCGGTTCTCATAGGCACTTCGCGCAAGTCTTTCATCGGGCGTTTACTTAATGACGCGCCCGCAAATGAACGCCTGCATGGAACGATGGCGACCGTCGCGGCAGCCGTCCTCAAAGGCGCGCACATCGTCCGCGTGCATGACGTGCGCGCCGCCATCGAAACCGTGCGCGTCGCTGATGCTCTCAAGCAAGCTCAAGAAATTTAACAGGGATGGACAGGATGGGCAGGATAAAAAAGAGGTTAAAGGGAAAAAGGGAACATGAAGCAGGGGACGATTTCTCCATTACCCATTTACCCTATCCCTTCTTTAACCTGTTTCCTTTTCTTGCTTATCCTGTACATCCTGTCTATCCTTGTTTGAATTCTATTTGATGGAGAAATTTGATGGCTCTAATTCGTAAGATGTGGCGTATCTCCGCGTTCGTGCTGGCGCTGGCGTGTGTGACGGGCTTTGCGGAATGCTACAAGCCTGTGACGAAAAATAAATTGCCGAAGCACATACGCACCGTCGCGGTTCCCGCTTTTCAAAACAACGCGCTGCGCTACAAGGTCGAGTCGCGCTTTACCGGCGCGGTGATGAAAGAGATCGTCAGGCGCGGGCGCGGCCTGCGCGTGCAGGGCGAGCCGGAAGGCGCGGACGCAGTGATTGACGGCATCATCAAGAGCTTCACCTTTTCGGGTGTGCTGCTGGATGATCGCGGGCGAGCGCGTATCTTTGAAGTGACGATCACAGCCGCCGTGACCATCCGCGACCAGACGCAGAATCGCGTCCTCTACGATAATCAAAACTACGTCTTTCGCGGCGAGTTCGAGTTTACCAACGACCCGCGCTCTTTCTTTAACGAAGAAGACCCGGCGGTCGAGCGCATGGCGCGCAGCTTTGCCGAATCGGTCGTCTCCACGCTCATCAACGGCTTCGTCGTCAACGAGGAAAAATGAGCACGCTCAAGCGCGAAGAATTGAGACGCGCGCTCAAGCAGGGACGCCTTGAGCCGCTCTATCTACTGTTTGGGGCGGAAGATTACCTGCGCGACCGCGCCGCGCGAGCCATCGCAGACACAGCGCTCGCCGATGCCCCCTTGCGCGATTTTAACGAAGCCAGCTACAGCCTGACCAACACGGACGTGCAGCAGGCGATTGCCGCCGCCGAACAACTCCCGATGATGGCCGCGCGCAGAGTGGTTCGCATCAGCGATTTCGGTAAACTGCGAGAGGCAGACGAAGGCGCGCTCCTGCGCTATCTTGCGCGCCCTGTCGAATCGAGCGTCGTTATCTTCACGGCGGATGAGTTGGACAAGCGGCGCAAGCTCTCGAAAACGCTGCTTGATGCCTGCACGTCCGTCGAGTTCGCCTCGCTCACCAACGCCGAGCTGTCAGCGTGGGCTAAAAGCCATCTCAAAGAATTGAAAGCGGATATGGATGAGCGAACGCTGGGGCAAGTGGTCGCTCTGGTCGGCAGCGATGTTCGCACCCTGTCTAACGAATTGGATAAGCTGGCGACAGCCGCGCTCCCCGACGGGCGCATCACGATGGAGATGGTTGACGCGCTGGTCAAACGCTCGCGCGAGCTATCGAACTTCGAGCTGTCAGACCACCTCATCGCGCGCAATCGCAAACGCGCCTTACAGACCTTGCAGCGTCTACTGGATGACGGCACGGAGCCTGTCATGTTGATTGGCCTGCTCGCCAGCAACTATCACAGGCTCTCTCTCGCCAAAGAACTGATGTCACGCGGCGCAGCCAAAGAGGAAGTCTTTCGTCTCGTCGGCATGCCTTACAGCAAGCGCGAAGAGTTTCTGGCGACCGCCCGCCGCTTTGATGCAAGCGCGCTGACCCACAGCATCCAACGCATCGCCGAAGCAGACCTCGCCATCAAGACCTCGCGCGCCACGCCGCGCATGCAGTTAGAATTACTGGTCTGTGAGCTTGCTGGATGAAGGGTTATTAAGAGGTTTCAGGTCAGGCTCAATCCATCTCTGGCGCGCTTCTGCCGAATCAAGTCGTTCCTTACTAAAATAAGAATAGATCAGGCGCGAGTCGCCGTGAGTTTGAATCAAGTCATTGGCTACTTCTATGAGCGGGCGTGCGGCGTTTGTCTGAGAGAGAAAGCGGCGCACGAGCTTGAGCCAGAAGAGTGTGATGGTCTCATGGTAAACATTCTCCTGAATCTGATGATGCGCGAGAAAGCGAAAAAGGCTCCGGCGTATGCGCTCTAGGGCTTCCTCTTCCGTGGCGTCTCTGAGATACAGGAGCGCGACGATCAGATGCTGCGGGTGATTGAATTCCGAAGGGTCGAAGGCATAGGTCTCGAACTTGCGGGCGACCTCTTCAATCTCTTCGGAAGTGGTGTAAGATTTCGGCGGATCGGACATGTTTGCCTCCTTTGAATTTTCACTCTCCATTTAACAACAGATGCAAAAAGGCGGAGCTTACTGAAGATTTCAGTAAGCTCCGCCCGTTTATATTGAATTTAAAAGCTAACTTATTTTGCCGTCGCCTGATTGACACGCGCGGTCAAACGCGATTTGTAGCGCGCGGCGGCGTTGCGATGCAGCACGCCTTTCTGGACGGCTTTGTCAATCGTCGAAACCGTCGCGGGCAGCAGGGTTGTAGCCTCTTCGGCGCTATTGCTTCCGGCGAGCGCGGCGCGCAGCTTCTTAATCGAAGTGCGCAGGCGGCTGCGGTTGCTGCGGTTATTATCGCGGCGTTTCTCGTTCTGGCGCACGCGCTTGATTGCTGATTTATGATTTGGCATCTAACTCTCCGTCAAAAAACTGTTCGTTAAAGATTATGCGTGCAAGCTGTAGAGCGACAATCGCTTTTTCGTCTACAAGCACAAGCGACAAAGTATAGGTATCCCGCAGGCATGTGTCAAGGCGCGAAATAGCCTGTAAAAAGCCCTTTATTCAATGGCCTCCTGATTGACACACGCGCGCGGCCTGTAGTAGCGTCGCGCTTGTTAAGAGTATGCTGAAGACCCTGCCACAGCCGCACCCTCCTGCGCACGCGCGTGCGCCCCTGAATTTTCACTACCAGCAAGGAGACTGCTTTACCCTTTGAAAAAAATCGAACTCCCGCCCAGAGGCTTAGAGACGCTCTTTGGCGTCCACGACCAGAACCTCAAATATCTGGAATCACTGCTCGACGTGCGGATCAACGCGCGCGGGCAGGACTTGACCGTTGACGGCGACCCCAAAGATGTTCAGACGGTCGAGCGCATTCTGGAAGATTTCTCAGACCTCTTCACAGAGGGCAAGACTTTTACGGACAAAGAACTGCGCGAAGCCTTCGCACAGATCGCCGAAGACCGCGCCTATTCTCTCCGCGACTATTTCACCAAAGCGCGCTTTAACCCTGCTGGCAAAAAACAGGTCGCGCCCAAATCCGCCACCCAGCGCAGATACATCGAAGCGATTCAGGATAAAGATGTCGTCTTCGGAATAGGAGTCGCCGGAACTGGTAAGTGCATCGCGGGCGATTCGCTCGTGCTGACCACGCACGGCATGTTGGAGATCGGCGCGCTCGGCTCAGGCGTTCAGCCTGACGAATATGCTCCGATTGATGCGTGCGTTCATGGGGTAGATGGTATTGAGACTGCTTCACATGTGTATCACGGCGGCGAGACGGATACTTTGCAGGTGACGACGCGGTTCGGTTTCTCGATTGAGGCGACGCCGGAACATCCTTTACTGACGCTCGATACCACCGGCGCGCTCAAGTGGAAGCGCGCGGATGCGCTATGTGTGGGCGACGTTGTAGCTTTGCAGCGCGGCCAACACCTGTTCGGCAGCAACACTTCGATTAACTTTGATTATCAACCGAACGGGACGCAAGATCACTCAAGAACGGTAGAGCTTGAAGCTCTGGATGAAAAGTTTGCGTACCTGATGGGTGTGCTGACGGGCGACGGATGTTTGACTTATCGCAATCGAATTATTCTTTCGCCATCGGATGAATCCATCGTCAACGCTTTTTATGAGATGGCAGGGCGTCTTGGCCTGCATGTTTTTCGCAATGGCGGAGACCGCCCATATGATTACGTCATCGCCAGCTCTCAGCTTTATCAATTGCTTGCACATTTAGGTCTCTCGACAGGCAAAGCGTCAACTAAGCGCATTCCACACTCTATTCTGTCCGCGCCCGAAACGATCGTCGCTTCATACATGCGTGGCTTATTCGACGCGGATGGAACGGTAGAGAAGCGTGACGGTCTCGTTTCACTCTCTTCTGTTTCAGAGACTCTAATCCGTCAGGTGCAGATCATTCTGCTCAACTTCGGAATCATCGCCTCCAAATCAATCAAGCGCGGGCGTTACAACGGCAAACAGCATCTCTCTCATCTGCTCACGATGGCCGGAGCGGAGGCCGAGCGATTTCATGTCGCGATAGGCTTTGCGCTTGAGCGCAAGCGTGCGCGCAGGCGTGCGAAAAATACCAATCCGAATATAGATGTCTTGCCGCATCTGGGAACGCATCTGAGCGCGGCCATGCACGGCACGGTTTTCACACGCGCCGAGCATCAGATGTTCGGTGATTATCGCAGAGAAGACCGCCGTCCCAGCTATGCCAAACTTGATAAGCTCCTGCATCTGCTGTCTGCTCGCGGCGTGCGGAATGAGTCCGCCGTTCACCTGCGTGAACTGCGCGAGCGTCATCTCTTGTTTGTTGAGATTACATCCGTCAAGCCTTCGCGCACACAGGTTTACGATCTGACCGTGCCCGGAACACACTCATTCGTCGCCAACGGGTTTGTTAATCACAATACTTATCTAGCCGTCGCGATGGCCGTGCAGGCTTTGATGCAGAAGCAGGTCAATCGCATCGTGCTGGCGCGACCCGCCGTTGAAGCGGGTGAAAAACTCGGCTTTCTGCCCGGCGACTTGCAGGACAAGGTTGATCCATATTTGAGACCGCTCTATGACGCGCTCTTTGATTTAATGGACTACGAGCGCGTGACCAAGCTCTTAGAGAAGCGCGTCATCGAAGTCGCGCCGCTGGCTTTCATGAGAGGAAGAACTTTGGCGGATGCTTTTATCATCCTCGACGAGGCGCAGAACACGACAAGCGAGCAGATGAAGATGTTTCTGACGCGCATCGGCTACGGCTCGAAGGCGGTCATCACGGGCGACGTGACGCAGGTAGACTTGCCAACCGGCAAACGCAGCGGTCTCGTCGAAGCAGAGCGCATCCTGTCCAAAGTCGAAGGCATTGATTTCGTCTATTTCACGGACAAAGATGTCGTGCGCCACCGCCTCGTACAGATGATTATCCGCGCCTACGAAGAGCATACGAGCAAGAGCAATATTTAATGGTGGAGATTGAAATGGAACCGACAACGCTCGCTATCACCGCTGGCGCATGGCTATGGGACAAGTACGGCAAGACCCTCACGGATAAAACTGCGGGCGCGGTTAAAGGTCGGTGGGCTAAGGTTAAGTGGAAAGATGCGGCAGAAAAATATCGTGCGAGAGTCAAAAAGCTGTATGGCACGATGCAGATTATGGGAATGTCAGAGCCTGTGCCGCTCGATGATATTTTCACTGAAGCTTACATGTTGAATAAGCCAACTGCCTTCGGTCGTTTCGACATTGAACGCCTGAAGCAACTCTCCGCAACTCCTGACGCGCCGCCGCCAAACGCGAAACGCATCGGTGGTCTGACGTTGGTTAATAAGAATAAAAACCTCTTCATCTTAGGTAAACCCGGCGCGGGCAAAACAACTTTCCTTAAATATATTGCGGTACAAGCTGCCGAGCCGAAAAAGCCGATAATTGATAAAGTACCTGTCTTCGTTTCTCTCAAACAGTGGGCGGATTCCGGCCTTAAGTTGTTGCCCTTCATGGCAGAGCGATTTGACATCTGCAAGTTTCCAGCAGCGCAGCCGTTTATTGAGGAGTTATTGGAATCAGGCAACGCGATTGTGCTGTTCGACGGCCTTGATGAGGTCAATCAGGAGAGCGGGCAGAGGGACAAGCAGACGCGCGCGATGAATGATTTTGTAGAGAAGTACGACAGGACGCAATGCCTTATCACCTGCCGCCTCGCCGCCAGCGATTATTCATTTCAGCCTTTCACTTACGTTGAGATTGCCGATTTCACAGAGACGCAGATTAAAAAGTTTGTCGGCAACTGGTTTCGTAATAATGAAGGAGAGAAGGACAACGAAACCTGTAAGACATTTCTAGTGGAATTTGATAGAGCAGATAACAAAGGCTTGCGTGATCTGGCGCGCACGCCGTTGCTTTTGACGTTGTTATGTCTGGCTTTCAACGAGACGCTAACCTTTCCGCAGAGGCGGGTTGAAATTTACGAGGAAGCGTTGGATGCGTTGTTGAAGAAGTGGGACTCGACACGCCGGATTAAGCGCGACGAAGTTTATCGTAAGCTGTCGCTTGGACATAAAGAGAACATGCTGGCGCGCATAGCGGCAGAAACGTTTGAAAAGAACAAATATTTCATCCCGCAGGCAGAACTAGAAAGACTCATCACGGAGCATGTAAGGAATATTCCGCCACATGATAAGAACGAAGCAACTGACGGGGAAACTATTCTCAAAGCTATTGAGGCTCAACACGGTATTTTTGTTGAGCGCGCCCGCGAAGTCTATTCCTTTTCACACCTAACTTTTCAGGAATACTTTACGGCGAAATACATTGTTGATAATGCGGCTCAGGGCACATTAGATGAGTTGGTTAGAGCGCATTGCGCAGACAAGCGTTGGCGCGAAGTATTCCTGCTGACGACAAGCCTGTTGCCTGATGCCAGCCAGTTTGTGAAGACCTTCCGGCGCGGCCTTGATGAGTTAATAGAGGGTGATGAAAAGTTGATCTCATTGTTTGCGTGGGCGACCACAAAATCATCTTCGATTAAAGCTAAACCTTATTGGCTAGTGCGGATGAGTTATCTCTCAGTAGAGTTTTACTATCCAAACCAAAGTTCCCCCATAGCAATCTTAATCGCACGGGCCTTCGCCGAAGGCCTATACTATGGCCTTGAACAAAACGAACGCGAACGCGACCCCGCCCTGATGCTAGACCTCACATTGGCCCGTGTCCTTGCCCGTGCCCTCGGTATCTCCTCAGACCTCTCCTTCGACCGCTCCTTTGGGCTCGCCCGCGAACTTGGCTTGAATGAATTTGCAAGCAAACTAGCTGCGCTCCCAATTCCCACCGACCAATCTACTATCGCAAAGCGACAGAAATTCGTGGATAACTTACGGGCTTTGATTATTAAGTATCGAGATGTTGGATACGAGTGGGATTTGACCCAAATACAACAAGAAAGATTAGCTGATTACTTCGATGCCACCCGCTTACTGCAAGATTGTTTGGAGTTGGCTTTTATGCCGCCGGATGAAAAAAAGGCGATGTTGGAGAGTTTGTATTTGCCTCCGGCTCAGGTGGTAAAGGATGCTTGAGGGCGGATTGGGACATTGAGGTACAACCTGACATCATCGCCTGCACAGATGATGTGCGCGGCTGTGCAGATAGCATATTCGGGTGTGCAGATGGCATTTCAAGCTGTGCAGATGACATATTCAGCCGTACAGATGACACGTCAGGCTGCTAACATTACATATTCAGGTGTACAGATGACTTGCGCGGCTGTAGAGATAACCTGCGCGGCTGTAAAGATGACTTGCGCGGCTGTACAGGTGGCTGCGCAGCCGTACAGATGACCTGCGCAGGCGTACAGATGACTTGCGCAGCATTGCCGACGAGTTGCGCAGGTGTAAACATGGCTGCGCAGCCGCACAGATGACTTGCGCAGGTGTAAAGATAGCTCGTCAAACGATGAAGGGGACTTGTGAGGGCGTTTTATGTGCTAAAACGGTGCGGTGAGGGGATAAACCGGCGGCTAAATAACCCAAGTTGCCAGTGATAGATGACTTGGTGGACTGCTTAAATTGCCACTAGCTTTAGCTAGTGGATACAGATTGCCACTTAGCTTTCGGCTTTAGCCGAACAGTTGAGTTAAAGCTATAAGGAAGAGGTTTTTATTTATGCTTTGGCTAAAGCCGAATTTCTTTCATGCTATGTCGCCACTAGCTAAAGCTAGTGGCAATTGATTAACTCGCAACCTGGGTTAAATGGGGTTTTCGGGCGGAGATGATTGAAGTTGTTAATCGCCAGCGCAAGGTGCAGGTGGATTGCGAGCGTTGGCGGGCGTTTACGGAGAAGGCTCTGAAGGTTGTGCCTGCGGATGGGGCGGGCGTGACGGTGGCTTTTGTGTCGGATAGGGCGATGCGGGAGCTTAACCGTATGTGGCGTAAGAAAAGTGGGACGACGGATGTGTTGTCGTTTCCGGCGGGGCAGGATGAGTTTGAAAAGTTGGAAGGCGCGAGGCTGGGTGATGTGGTGATTTCGGTTGAGCAGGCTGCGCGGCAGGCTGTGGAGAACAAGCTCGATTTTGAAACGGAGGTGGCGCAGCTTATCCTGCATGGCCTCTTGCACCTGTGCGGGTTCGACCACGAAACGGATAAGGGCGAAATGAATCGGTTGGAAGTGCGCCTTCGCCGCCGACTTGGAATATAATTCGTCGTGAATAGTAAATAGTAAATAGTGAATAGGCGAAAACGTTTTGTCTATTCACTATTTACCATTTACTATTCACTATTCTATGGAAATCGAAATCGCGATCACTTGTGTGTTGCTTGTCGGGCTGACGTTTCTCGCCACGGTGGATATGGCGTTCGGCCAGTTGAGTGATGTCGGTTTGCGTCGTTTGACGAGCGAGGCGGAGGAGCATCCTGTCGCGCGCTCGACCGCTTTCCTGAAAGAGATTGCGGAGAATCGCCCGCGCTTTCGCTTTACGTTGTCGGCGGCGATTCAAATTCTGCTGGTGGCTTTTTCTGTCCTCGTCACTTCGATCACGTTTCACTGGTTCTCAAACAAGCGGCTGATTCTCATAGCTCTAATCATAGGATTGGTACTGGCTGGAATTTTCAGGCAGTTCATCCCGCGCCTCATCACTTTGCGCAACCCGGAAGGAACTTTGCTCTGGCTCTTGCCGCTGGTGCGCCCGTTTTATCGCGCGCTCACCTTTGCCGCAGACCCGTGGCATCGCTCGTTTGACCGTTTGCGGCGCGAACGGCAGCTTCCCGAAAATAATCCTACAGATGAAGAGGAAGACAGCGGCGATGACATACAGGCTCTGATTGATGTCGGAGAGGAAGAGGGGATTTTAGAGGAAGAAGAAGGCGAGCTGATTCAAAACATCCTCGAATTCGGCGACACGCGCGTTAATGAAGTGATGACGCCGCGCACGGAAATTTCCGCGCTGCCGCTGACCGCGACCGTGCGAGAGGCGCGCGATATTATCATCGAATCGAAATACTCGCGCCTGCCCGTCTATCGCGAACAGATTGATAACGTCGAAGGTATTATCTACGTGCGCGACTTGCTGCAATGCTGGCTGGAACATGAAGAGAACAATACTATCGAGTCGCTCTTGCGTCCCGTTTATTTTGTGCCTGAGACCAAGACCGTCTCGACCTTGCTGGAAGAGATGCAGAAGGCGCACGTCCAACTCGCGATGGTGATAGACGAATACGGCGGCGTGGCCGGACTCGTGACGGTCGAAGACATTTTGGAAGAGATCGTCGGCGAGATCGAAGACGAGGACACAGAGAGCGAAGAGGTGATAGAGATCGTCGAAGCGAACGACGGGTACTATGAAGTGCTCGGCTCGACCGAGATCGGAAAGATCGAGCGGCTCTTTGATATGGAAATAGAAGCCGACGATTTTACGACCATCGCGGGGTTGGTCATCAGCGAATCCGGCTATGTGCCGCGCGCGGGCGAACAACTGACTTTTCGCAATCTCAACGTCGAAGTCCTGGAAGCGGACAATCGCCGCATCGCGCGCCTGCGCTTGCGCCGCGCGCCCGAAGAGAGTCCGGCTCAGGCCGAGTAAAAAAAATATTATGAGCTTGCAGGAATCAAATCAAATAAGCGCGCCACTCGCTTGCGGTGTCAAAACATGCGAAGCCTGCGGCAGCGAGTTCACCTGCGGCGCGCGTTTGAACGGGTGCTGGTGCAGCGAGATAAAACTGAGCGATGCCGTGCGCGCAGGCTTGCGCGAGCGTTACGAGCATTGCCTGTGCCGCGCTTGTCTTGAGCAGTTTGCGGAAAAAGAATCCAAACAGGGATAGACAGGATGAACAGGATAAGGCATTGCAAGAAAGCAGATTTGAAATCTCAAAACCATTGATTTCAAATTTGAGCTTTTTTCCTATCCTGCCTATCCTGTCTATCCCTGTTAATTTCTGATCGTGAAAAGGGGAAAGATGGCGAAGAAGCGAAGTAAATTTTTGCAGGGAAACCGGATTGACCCTGCGCCGATTACGGGCGAGACCGCGCTGGCAGACCTAGTTGACAATGCGTTTATGGCTTACAACGGCGCGCGGCTGCGCGAAGCGTGCCAGCTTTTGACACAGAAAATGCTTGAGCCGGACGTGACGGTCGGCCTTTCATTGACGGGCGCACTGACGCCTGCGGGGCTTGGCATCTCCGCTCTGATTCCGCTCATACGGGCAGGCTTCGTGGATTGGATTATCTCGACGGGCGCGAACCTGTATCACGACACGCATTTTGGCATCGGCCTCTCTATGCATCAGGGCAACGCGCAGGTTTCCGACATCGTGCTGCGTGATGAAGAGGTCGTGCGTATCTACGACATCTTTTTCGATTACAGCGTGCTCTTGGATACGGACGCCTTCTTTCGCCAGATTATCACCGGCAAAGAATTTCAAAAGCCCATGTCTACGGCGGAGTTTCATTATCTCTGCGGGCGTTATGTCAGAGAGCGCGAGCGCAAACTTGGCCTGGAAAATAAATCGCTGCTCGCCGCCGCTTATGAGTACGCTGTGCCGATTTACACTTCATCGCCGGGAGATTCTTCTATCGGCATGAACGTCGCCGCGAAAGCTTTGCAAGGGAACAAGCTCGCCTTCGACCCATCGCTTGATGTCAACGAGACCGCCGCGATTGTCCTGGCGGGCAAGCGCGGCGCGATTCACGGGCGCGGCGATAAGGGCAAGAAGCACGGCGGCAAATCCGCAGTCTTTATCTTAGGCGGCGGCAGCCCGAAAAATTTCATGCTCCAGACAGAGCCGCAGATACAGGAAGTCTTAGGCATAGACGAGCGCGGCCACGATTACTTTTTGCAAATTACGGACGCGCGCTCCGACACTGGCGGACTTTCGGGCGCGACTCCGGGTGAGGCAGTGTCGTGGGGCAAGGTTGACCCGGATCGTTTGCCCGATGCGGTTGTATGTTATGTTGATTCGACAATCGCACTGCCGATCATGACGGCCTATGCGCTGGCACGGCACGAGCCGCGCGAGCCGAAACGCCTCTACGACCGGCGCGGCGAGTTTATGGAGCTGCTGCAAAGCGAATACCGGAAATCAAAAAGAAGGTAAGAAAGTGATGAGTGATGAGTGACAAGCAAGAAAAAGCTTTTGCCTTTAACTCGTCACTTGTCACTCGTCACTTGTCACTGTTTTTAAGGGGGGAGCGATGGGGATAAAAAAGGTAACTGACGAACAACCGCGCGTTTATTTCGACTGCTCTAAATGCCCTGCGTACTGCTGCTCGATTTATGAGCGCGTGGTCGTGACCAAGCGCGATATTAACCGGCTGGCGAAATATTTCGGCGTCAGTGTCGAGACGGCGACGCGGCGTTATACCAAGCTCTACAATGACGAGCGCGTGCTGCGGCGCAAGAAGGATGTCATCTTTGAAGAGACTTGCCAGTTTCTCAATCAGGAAACTCGCGGGTGCGGCATTTATCACGCGCGCCCAGCAGTCTGTCGTGAATATCCTGATCGCTCGCGCTGCGCTTATTACGATGTGCTGCAATTCGAGCGCAAACAGCAGGACGACCCAAACGTGATACCGCTCGTGCAAATCACTTTCCGCGAAGTGAAAAAAACGGTCGTCAGCAATGGCAACGGCAGTGAACAAATCTACGAGTGGAAGCAGGAACAGAAGTGATGAGGGCAGTTTTCAGTTTTGAGTTTTCAGTTTTCAGAACAAGCAAGGTGTTCTTACTGAAAACTCAAACCTGCTTTAGAGAGGTGAATCTATGCAAGAATTTCTTTCCAGAATGATCGGGCGCAGGATGGATATTTTCTGCGGTGGCGCATCGAGCCTGCGCGGTGAGGTGGTCAAGGTCGAGGGCGGCGTGCTGCACTTGCGGGACGAGGACGGGCATCTGGGCTATGTCGCGATAGACAAAATCGCGGTCGTCTGGGAAGTCCGCGAGCACGAACACCGCGCGGGCTTTGTCTCCGGCACGCTCAATGATCGTTAGCCTGCTCTCTTTCGCGCCGGTCACGCGAGAGAGCCGTACAAGCCCGGATTAATCGAGCGTGTGAGGGGAGGTCGCGATGAAGTTGCCGAAGGGTTTTATCGTCAATGAAAAGAATAACCTGAAGATTATTCTTTTCTTCATCCTCCTGACCACAGCCCTCACGGTCGGCGTTATTCTGTTCTGGGAAAAAGTCCTCTTGAGGCCGTTCTACTCCTGGGTGGATTCGCGCTATCCGGGCGTCGAGAATGCCGAGCGGCGGCGATTGATCCAGCAGCGCACAGAGCATTTCTTCATCTCCGTCACGGTTGACGGCATCGTGGTTACGCTCCTTTTGGGCGTCGTGCGTCGCCAGCAGCGTCAACTGAGTGAGAGCGAAGAGCGTTATCGCCTGCTCTTTGAGCATGCCAACGACGGCATCGGAGTCGTCGCGGTTCCTGCTTACAAAATCGTGCAGGTCAATCGAAAGTTCGGCGAGATTTTGGGCTACCAGCCGCAGGAGCTAATCAATAAAGACGTGCGCGAGTTGGCACGCCGCAGCGCGGACGGCTCCACTTCTCAAGAACTTTCCGCGTGGATTGACGAGACGATTGCTCACACGGAGCATGGACAGGCCGCTCCTCTCGACATCAGAAAACTTTATCAATGCCCGATCAGAGGGATGCTGGCGGAGTTGTATGCGCGGCTCGCCGCTTTCGTCGTCAGCTCTGCGCCGGAATCAAGCGAGCAGGAGTTGACGGTTCAAACGCCTGCGGGCGCGTTCGTTCCCGTCTCTGTTTCCTTCAGCACGCTCTCGACCGGCGACGAGCGGCTGGTCATTTTAATCATCCGCGATTTGTCCGAACGCAGGCGGCTTCAGGAAGAGAAAGAAGAGATGCAGCGCCAGCTCTTTCAATCTTCAAAGCTGGCCTCTATCGGCGAGCTGTCGGCGGGCGTCGCGCACGAGATTAACAATCCGCTCAACGCCATCATCAATTTTGCGCAGCTCTTGAAGGATGAAGAGGCGTCGCGCACGCCTCTGGAAGAGCGCAGCATCAACGGCATCATAGACGAGGGCGGGCGCATCACCAGAATCGTCAGCGACCTGTTGACCTTCGCGCGCCGCGAATCGCACGAGTTGACGCGCGTCAACATCGCGGAGACCGTCAACAACTCGACCTCGCTCTTCGGGCATCAACTGCAAAAGGACGGCATAGAAGTTGAGATAGACATCGCGGAGGATTTGCCGCCGGTCAAAGCCGATGGCTCAAGGCTCAGGCAGGTGGTCGTCAACATGATTAGCAATGCTCATCACGCGCTCAAAGCCAAAGGCGGTGGCGGCTTGCTCTTTCGCATCAAAGGGCGGGCCGCAGAGCGCGAGGGCAAGCAACTCGTGCGAATCGAGTTTTACGACAACGGCGTGGGCATTCGTCCACCAGACATGGATAAGATTTTCGATCCGTTCTTTACCACCCGGCGCGATCACGGCGGCACGGGGCTGGGCCTCAGCTTAAGCTTCGGCATCATACGCGATTACGGAGGGACGATTACGGTCGAGAGCGAAAGCGGAAGCTACGCGCGTTTTGTCGTGGAGCTTCCGGCAGTCGCTCAACAGGAGAGAGAATATGCCGAAAGTCTTGTTGGTGGATGACGAGCCGAACATTCGCTGGACGATGGCAGAGTTTCTCAAGCGCGAAGGCTACGAAACTTTAACCGCCTCGGATTTCGACAGCGCGCTCGAATGTTTTAAGCAGAACCGGATTGACGCGGCGGTCATAGACATCATCCTCCCGCGCAAGAGCGGCATCGAGCTTTTGAAAGAATTACGCACGCTCGCGCCGCGCCTGCCCGTCATCATGGTCACAGGCGAGCCGAACATCTCGCAGATGCCGGAGATCGTGCGCGCAGGGGCTTACGATTTTATCTCTAAGCCTGTCAGCAAAGATGTTTTAATCAGGGCTGTCTCGCGCGCGGTCGAGAACAAACGGCTGAGCGACGAAAAACTTGAGCTTGAAGTCGAGCTTAAAAAGCATACCGAGCAACTGGAAACGCTCGTCGCAGAGCGCACCGTCGAGCTGCGCGAATCCGAGCAACGCTATCGCTTATTGTTTGAGAGCAACCCGCAGCCGATGTGGGTTTACGATCATCAAACCCTCGCGTTTCTTGCCGTCAACGACGCCGCGATTCGTCATTACGGCTACAGCCGCGCAGAATTTTTGGCGATGACCATCAAGGACATCCGCCCTGCCGAAGCCGTGCCCGCGCTCCTTGACGAGTTGGCTCAAATGAGCGGGAAATTCGATGATGCTTCCGTCCCGCGTCAGCATCGAAAAAAAGACGGCACGTTGATAGATGTAGAGATTACTACGCACACGCTGGATTTCGATGACCGGAAGGCCGGGCTGGTACTCGTCACAGACGTGACCGAGCGCAAAACCGCCGAAGCAGAGCTGCGGCAAATGCAGGAACGCCTCGCGCATAACGAAAAGATTGCCGCGCTCGGTCGCGTCGCCGCGCAGGTCGCACACGAAGTCAAAAATCCGCTCGCGGGTCTCAGGCTCTACTCGCTGCATCTCAAAAACAAAGTCATCGGGAAACTAGCCGAGAGCGAGATAGACATTATCAACAAGATAGCCGACGGGATCGGTCGCCTGACCGAAACGACCGAACAGATTTTGAGCTTTGCGCGCCCCATCAACATGAGCTTTAGCCGCGTTGATTTGAACAAAGTCGTGAGCGACACGGCGCAGCTTCTTGAGCCGCAGGTTATTGCCAACAAGATCGAAGTTCGGCTTGAGCTGGCGTTGCCTGCGCCCGTTGGAATGCTCGACGAAGCTTCGATTCACGCGGCGTTGATGAATCTCATGCTCAACGCGATACAGGCGATGCCGGGCGGCGGCACGTTGACCATCGAGACGAAAATGAGAGACGATGCGCTGCTCGTAATCATCAACGATACCGGCAAGGGGATGAGCGCAGGGCAAATTGAGAACGTCTTCGAGCCTTTTTACACGACCAGAGCGCAAGGCTTAGGGCTTGGCATGCCATATGCACAGAAGATTATCGAGCAGCATCAGGGCGCGATTCATGTCGAGAGCCGTGAAGGAAAAGGAACCCGCATCGAGATTAAATTGCCTGCCGGTAAATGAAGGATTGAGTGAGATTGCTAATCAAGCGTGGAAATAAAGTAGCTGCTTTTTCTCTTTGCGTGCTTTGCGAGAAAACTTTGCGGTCTTTGCGTTAAAAAGGAATTTAACCGCAAAGACCGCAAAGAGTGTCTATTCTTGATTCGCATCCTTTTTGTATTTTTAAGCTTCTAACTTGCACTGTAAAACTTATGCGACCGGGTTGCAGAATACTTGTAGTTGATGATGAAGCGAGCGTGACGGATGCGCTGAGCCTTGTGCTGGGGGAGTATGCGTGCGAGGTCAGCACGGCTGCGGATGGGGCTGAGGCAAAGAAGCTGCTCGCCGGTGCGCCGTTTGATCTGGTGTTCACGGACTTGCGGCTGCCGGACACGAGCGGCATTGATCTCATCTCGCATGTCAAAGCGGACAATCCTGAGACGCAGGTGATTTTGATGACCGCGCACGGGTCGCTGGACGTGACCATCGAAGCCATCAAGCGCGGCGCGTATTACTACATCGAAAAACCTTTCACGCCAGATCAGGTCATCATGCTGGCCGAGCGCGCGATGGAGTTCGGGCAGATACGGCAGGAGAACCGGCAGCTCAAGCGCACGCTCGCGGATGAGAGCGAGGCTTTCGGGATGATCGGTCGCAGCCCGAAGATGCTGGAGATTTATGAGACGATTCGCGCGACCGCCAAATCCGATGCCGCCGTGCTGATCGAAGGCGAGAGCGGGACGGGCAAAGAGCTAATCGCGACCGCCTTTCACACAGAGAGCAATCGCGCCGACCGCCCCTTTATACGCATCAACTGCGCTGCGATTCCGCACGACCTGATCGAATCCGAATTGTTCGGCTACAAGAAGGGCGCGTTCACCGGAGCGGATCGCGACAAGCGCGGCCTGATCGAAGCGACGATGGGCGGGACTCTCCTGTTAGACGAAATCGGAGAGATGCCCGCGCACCTTCAAACAAAACTTTTGCGCGTCCTGCAAGAGCGCAAGCTGCGTCGCCTCGGTGACGAGCAGGAAATTAACGTGGACTTTCGCCTCGTCTCCGCGACGAATCGAGACACGGTGCAGTCTGCGCAGGAAGGCAATTTAAGGCAAGACCTTTATTTTCGCATCAGCACTATCCGGCTCAAAGTTCCGCCGCTGCGCGAGCGGCACGACGATCTGGCTCTCCTCGCAGAGCGTTTCCTGATTCGCTTCAGCGAAAAATATAACAAGCCTATACGCGGCATCTCGCAAGGAGCTTTCGCGTTGCTCTCGCGTTACGACTGGCCCGGAAATGTGCGCGAGCTTGAGAGCGTGATGGAGCGCGCCGTCCTGTTTTGTCAGGAGGGACAAATCATGCCCGAGAATCTGCCCGAACAGTTTCAGCAGAACCGGACTTCTCCGAACACCTGCGTCATCCCGCCCTTTATGACGCTCGAAGAGATCGAGCGCGAAGCCATCGCGCAGACGCTCGAACGCACCAACGGCAACGTCAAAAAGACAGCCGAGATACTAGACCTGCATCGCCCGACGCTTTATCGTAAGCTCAGAAAATTCGGATTGCGAGATGGCGGCGAGGAAGCCGTTTCGGAAATCGGAGAGCTTTCAGAATAGAACACCCGGAGTATAAAGTGTTCTAAACGGGCAAGCGTTCGCCTCAGAAAAAACGCATCTTTTGCGCCCTTTCCAAAAAATCCTGCATACCCGTTCGGCGGCATAAGAGTTGCCGCGAATCTCTCGTTAAATCCGGCGCGCCCACACGCGCCAGCAGGGAAATTTTAATGAAGAAAGCCGGAATTTTATTAATTGACGACGAGCCGAGCATCGTCGAAGCGCTCGCCATGATTCTTGACGATCAGGGTTATGAAACAGTCGCTGTCCAATGCGGGCGCGACGGAATCAATCATGCCAGCCAGCGCAGATTTGATATTACTATCACAGACCTGCGCCTGCCTGATATGTCCGGCCTTGACGTGCTAAACGCTATTCGCGAGCATGATAACAACAATCGCGTCATCGTCATCACGGCGCACAGCACGCCCGAGATGGTCTGCGAGCTAAAAGCGAGCGGCGCGATTGACGTGCTCAAAAAACCTTTCATGCCTTCGGATTTGCTTGACCTCATCCGAAGCGTTTTGCAAGAGCGCGTGACTTAAGCTCCCCTTGCTTGTTTGCAACAGTCTGAGCGTGCGTTTCAAAAATACATGCGTCGTAAATTTTTTCCCTTAGAGCGGATTTCGATTGAATGTACGGTAGGCTGTGAGCCTGCCGCCTGTTGCGCACGAGCGGCAGGCTGACAGCCTACCGTACACTGTTTTGCAAACTGCTCTAGGCGACGGGGTTTGCAATCATGTTGCAGTCAGACACTAGACAAAACGAGAACGGGCATCCTATTCTCTCTGAACCCGAAAATAAGACTGCAAAACGGATGACGCTGAGTGATGAAATGTTGGTGCAGGCGTGTCGCAAGGGCGATGAAACCGCCTGGGAGGCTCTGGTTAATCGTTACCAGCGGCTGATTTATACCATTCCGCGCCGCGCCGGTCTGGACGAAGATCAGGCCGCAGAAGTCTTTCAGGATGTCTTTACTACCCTCTTAAGAAAACTCGAAGAGATAGAGCAGCCAGAGCGTTTGCACGCATGGATTGTGACGACTGCGCGGCGCGTCACATGGCGGCTCATCAAGCGTGAGAAAAATCCCGGAAAATTTATCAGTCATGGTGAAGACGACTCGGAAGACGAGGCCGCACAGGTTCCGTCCGACGCCCCGCTGCCCGATGAAGTGTTGCTGCAACTGGAAGAGCAGCAGAGGATTAGGCGCGCGGTCGCGACTCTGGATGACCGTTGCCGGAAATTGATTCAGATGCTTTTTTACCAGCCCGTTTCTCCATCTTACACGGAAATCGCGGCGGCTCTGGGGACAACCGAAGGCAGCATCGGGCCGACGCGCGCCCGTTGTTTGCAAAAAATGCTGCGCCTGTTGGAAAATTAGATTCGAGATGTATTTCACGGCACGCTTTATGCACTGTTGTGTTGAATGACGAGGTTCGTAAGGCTCGTCAAACTTTTTATGAAGAATAAGACTCAACACATTTCATTTGAGAAACTGGCCGATCTCGCGGAGCATCGCCAGACCTCCGAAACGAGCGATGCTATGTCTTCCCATCTTTCAGATTGTTCCGAGTGCGCAACGCAGCTTGCGCGTCTTGAGCAGCTTATCAATCTCATGCAGTCCGACACGGCGTCGGATGCTCCAGCGCATTTAGTGTCGCGCACCATCAATCTTTTCCGCCCGCTCAAAAGTGAGCCAAAGCCTTCAATCGCCGAGCGCCTGATGGCTGTACTGAGCTTTGATAGCCGCCAGTTGTCTCCGGCCTTCGGCATCCGCTCAGGACAATCGGTCGCCCGCCAGCTTCTGTTCAGCGTCGGCGAACACGATCTGGACTTGCGCGTTGCGCCCGACGACGGCGCGTGGGTCGTCTCCGGCCAAGTCCTCGGCGAATGCACGAGCGGTCAAGTCGAACTGCGCGGCGCGGGCGTGACCGAGCGCGCAGAGGTGAGCGAGCTGTGCGAGTTCATACTGCCGCGCGTACCGTCCGGCAAATATTCTCTGGTTATCAACTTCTCCGGCACAGAGATCGAAGTCCCCGAATTTGAATTAAAGGCATAGCATGGAACGTGCCGATCTGGCAGCGCGTCTCATTGCGGCTGACGATGCGGAGCGTGCGGCTCTCTTGCAGAGCCACGCTGCGCTGGCCGATGCCGCACTGGCCTACACGCTCAAGGACATCTGTCTTGACGCATGGGCTTCAGACCCCGTGCGCGCGACGGGCGCGGCACACACGCTCGAAGTCTTTGCGCGTCTGGCGACGGGCGGCGAAGTCTCTGCCTGCGCCGCGTGGAGCGCGGGCATCGCCGCGCTCGTCGCGGGACAGATGGAGCTTGCCGTCAAGCATCTCGACACAGCCGAAGAGCGTTTTATCTCGCTCGACCTCAAGCACACCGCCGCCGCCACACAGGTCTCCAAGCTCATCGCGCTCGCCATCGTCGGGCGTTACGACGAAGCGATTGAGTGCGGCGTGCGCGCTTTAAAAATTCTCGAAGCGCACGGCGACGTGCTGGCCGCCGGAAAGATCGAGCACAACATCGGGAACATATACCTGCGCCGCGACCGCTATGACGAAGCGGAGCATTTCTTTCGCGCCTCGCGCGTGCGCTTTGAAGCCCTGAATGATGACAAGCAGCTTGCCACACTCGATAATTGCCTCGCTTATATTCAATCCCTGAAACATAACTTTCGCTCTGCCGAAGAGCTTTACGCACAGGCTCTCAAACGCGCCGAAGGCGCGGGGCTGATCGCGACGCAGGCCGGGATAGAATCCAGCATGGGCAGCCTCGCGCTCTTTCAAGGCCGCTATGACCGCGCGCTGGATTACCTGGAGCGTGCGCGCCGCAAGTATGCGGAGATGCGTATGCCACATGAATCGGCCATCTCGGAATTGGAAATTGCGGATGCGTATCTGGAACTAAATTTAGGCTCGGAGGCCGCAGAGTTTTATGAGCGCGTGACGCCCACTTTCGCGTTGCTTTCGATGCGGGCCGAACAGGCTCTCTCGCTCGCGCATCACGGGCGCGCGGCCATCCTGCTCGGGCAGGTCAGCAAGGCGCAGTCGTTGCTCAAAGAGGCGCGCAAGCTTTACGCAGCAGAAGACAACCAGTTCGGCGAAGCGATGGTCGCGCTGACGATGGCGCAGCTTCATCATGCTTCGGGAAATTACCCTGCGACGATGCTGGCCGCAGAGGAAGCCGAAGCCCCGCTCGCGGCGGCTGGCGTGTGGCGGCACTTGCTGATGGCGCGCTGGCTGCGCGGCGAGGCTGCGCGTGCGCTCGGCTCTGCGGCTGAAGCCAAGTCCGTGTTAGAAGCCGCGCTACAGGATGCAGAAGAACAGGCACAGCCGCAGGTCGCACAGCGTTGCCACACGTCGCTCGGCCTGCTCGCAGCGATGGCGGGCGAGACTGAGGAAGCCGAAGCCTCTTTCAAGCGAGCCATCGAACAGATTGAGTCTTTACGCGCGCCCTTGCCCGCCGAAGAATTTCGCGCTGCTTTTTTCTCGGACAAGCTTGCGCCGTATGACGAGATGGTGCGTTTGTGCCTCGCCGATGAAGAAACGAATCGCGCGGCGGAAGCTCTCGGTTACGTCGAGCGTGCGCGCTCACGCGCTCTCGTAGACATTCTCGGCGGCACGCTCAAAGTCCTGCCGCAGCCGCGTGATGAGTTTGAAGCAGAGTTGCTCGCACAACTCGAAGAGCTGCGCGAACAGTTGAGCTGGTTCTACAGCCAGATTAATCGGCCTTCACAGAAAAGCGACCAGAGCGAGCGCGCTAATGAGATGGCAGAGTTGCAAAACGAGGTGCGCGAGCGCGAGCATAAAATGCTTGAGCTGACGCGGCAGCTACAGCATCGCGGCAATGAGCTTAACCTCACGTCCGAAGCAGAGACGCTGGACATCGCGCAGCTTCAAGGCGACCTCGGCGAAGATGCTGCGCTGGTCGAGTACACGACGCTGGATGGCGAACTGCTGGCCTTCGTCGTGACGGATGAAGGCATAGATGTCATACGCCATTTAGGAAGCGAGCAGGAGGTCGAGACGCAGCTCGAACAGCTTCGTTTTCAAATAGACACTTTGCGATTTGGCGCAGAGCGGATGCGCAAACATCTTCCGCATTTGACCAAGCGCGCTTTGCATCACTTGCAGGCGCTCTATGACGTGCTGCTCGCTCCCGTCGAAGAACTTATCGGAGAGCGGCGGCTCGTGATCGTTCCGCATCGCGCTTTGCATTACGTTCCGTTTCACGCGCTGCATGACGGCATTGATTATGTGATAGAGCGGCGCGAAGTCTGTTATGCGCCGAGCGCGGTCGTCCTGCGCCATTGTCTGGCGCGCGAAGCCCGCCCTTTGCAGCATGCAGTGCTGGTCGGCGTCCCTGACGAACTGACGCCGCGCGTGCGTGATGAAGTCATCGCGCTGGCTCCGCTGTTCCCTGAAGCCACATCGTTGCTGGATGAAAGCGGCACACTCGCCGCCGTGCAGCATCATGCAAAGAGCGCAGACGTTTTGCATCTGGCTTGTCACGGCCAGTTTCGTCCAGACAACCCGCTTTTCTCGTCCCTGCGTCTAGCGAATAGCTGGCTCACTGTGCGCGACGCTTACAAGCTCGACCTGAGCCGTTGCGAGTTGGTCGCCTTGAGCGCGTGCGAGACGGGCATGAGCGCGGTCGCTCCCGGCAATGAATTGATTGGACTCGCGCGCGGGTTTTTCTCTGCCGGTGCGCCGTCTTTGCTGATGAGCCTCTGGACTGTGGATGATGAAGCGACCGCACGTTTGATGACGGAATTTTATCAACGCTTGTGCGCGGGCGCGTCAGCCGCCGCAGCCCTGCGACATGCGCAGCTCGAATTGATGAAAGAGCAGCCGCATCCCTTTTTCTGGTCGCCCTTCGTTCTCTTTGGCCGCTGGTAATCAGGGAAAGCCCGAAATCTGATGTGATTCATGCTGTAACACGAGGCTCAAAATGTGTTTCAGTGTGAATCACATGGAGCTTTTATTTCAGGCTCACCAAAAGTCAAAAGCGGCTGCTAATTGCTTGACTACAATAGTTATATCAATGGCAACCGCAGGCATGGTGATTGCTTCTAAGCTTGTCCTTTAGTCGAGCTTAAAAACATTGCTGTGGCGGCGATGTATTTTGAGCTTGCTTTCATGCACTGTGACATCAGTAAAATATACAAGCGGTATGAATCAAGAGAAGAAACTCTTTGCGGTCTTTGCGAGAAAAACTTTGCGTCCTTTGCGTTAAAAAAGCACTTAACCGCAAAGAGCGCAAAGAGAAAAGACGCCAAGAGCGCAAAGAAAAGCAGCGAATTTATTTCTACCCTTAATTCGCATAAGCGGTAACAACCAAAGCCCCCAGGTCATAAAGCCCCAACGGCTGATTGAGTTCGACGGCTCATCAAGCTTCAAAAGTGATTGACCGAAATGATAAGAATTAAAAGCAGCATCACCCTGACAAGATTGGTTGCGCTCGTCTCGCTCGTGTTGGCTATCGGCCTCGTTGCCAGCCAGCCTGCGCGGATGCAGGATGGGTCTGAGACACAGTCCAGAACCGCGTACCTGCTCGAAGAACCTTATGTTGCTAATCAAGTGATTGTGGCGCTCAACCCCGGCTTTGACATCGCTATGGTCGCAGCGATGTACGGGCTTAATCCCGTGCCCGTCTCGCAGACAGGACTTGCTCCGGTCACTTACCTGATGCAGATTGCCGACGGCGCGACGGTTGAGCAGAAGGTCGCGCAATTATCCGCAGACACTTTGCGCATAGATTTTGCCGAGCCGAACTTTAGGCTCAGCGCGCCGGAAGCAGCGCGGCCTACGTGGAGCGTCGGCGATTCTTATTCTCCTGTCGCGGCAGGGCGCAAATCCTACAACGCGCAGTGGGCCAGAGGCGCGATCCGGCTTAATGAAGCGCAACAGGTAACGCGCGGCACCGCGATAGTCAACGGGCAGCCAACGCCTATAGTCGTAGCCGTGCTCGATACAGGCATTGATTTTAATCATCCGGCGTTTGCCGGAAGGCTGGTTCAAGGCTATGACTTTATCGGGCGCGACAACGACCCTAGCGAAGAAGGCAATCCACAGATCGGCCCCTATGGTCATGGCACGCATGTGGCTGGAATCATCGCGATGGTTGCGCCCGAAGCCAAGATCATGCCGCTGCGCGTGCTCAATGTGCAGGGACGCACGGATGCCTTTATCGTCGCAGAGGCGGTGGAGTATGCGGTCGCGCATGGAGCGAAGGTGCTTAACCTGAGCCTCAGCACCACGAATGTGACACAGGCCATACACAAAGCTTTTTATGATTATCTCGAAGGCGAAGATGAAGAACGCGGCGGCCTCATCCCTTTGAATGGAGCTGTCGCAGTCGTCGCTGCCGGAAACAGCGGCACGACTGCGATGGAATTTCCGGCGGCTGTCTCTCAGATTCATGAGAGAAGCGGAAGAGAAGTCATTGCCGTCGCCGCCAGCAATAGCAATGACATCCTCTCAATCTTCTCGACGCGCGGTTCATGGGTTGCCGTGATGGCTCCGGGCGAGCGCATCGTCAGCACTGTGGCGTATAACCATTATGGAAATTGGTCTGGAACTTCGATGGCCGCACCGGTCGTCGCCGGCACGATTGCGCTCGTGCGCGCAGTCAATCCACTGGCGGAGCCGGAGGACGTAAAAAATCATGTCAGGAACCGGGCCGTCTTTATTTCCGGCCAGATGCGTCGCCTTGATGCCATGAACGCGGTGTCAAACCCGATTCCACTCGATGATGATAGAACGATGCCGGTGAAGTCGAGAAGATAAAGCCTGTCGCAATGTTTTTCCGAACACGAAAAAGCCAACGCTGCTTGAATTCAAGCAGCGTTGGCTTTTTCAGAATTGGTCAGAACCGCCTGCGGTAGCGGGCGGGAGATGGCAATTGCGGAATGCGGATTGTGGATCCGCATTCCGCAATCCGCATTCTGTCAGCCCGCTACCGCAGGCGGTTCTGACATACCAGCCACCGCATCTTAATTTTGTCCGAGTGTTTATTTCTTAGGAAGTTATTCGGACAGCGAAGTTGCGACGGGAACGGGCGCGCGGCGAAAGCCGTCTATGCGTTCGAGCCAGTATTTATTGAATGGCGAGTAGATGACGCCCTTGGTGCGCGAGGCGTGATAAAAACCGTTCTCGTCCGCGACGATGCCGATGTGCGTCTGGTTGCTAAAGAAGACAAGCGTGCCGAACTTGAATTGCTCGTCCTGATTGACGGGCGCAAAGCGCGACCAGAGCGTGCGTGCGCTTCCGCGCTCAAAACTGATTCCGGCAGATTGATAAACGCTCCACACAAAGCCTGAGCAATCGAAGACGCGCGGCCCTGACGAGCCGTAAACGTACGGCGCGCCCAGACGAGTATCTATCGCTGCTATCAACATCTGATTCAGCCGCGTCGCGGGCATGTTATGCGCGCTGTAGCTTGACAACCTCTCCGCAGCCGGAGCCTCAGAGATAATCACCGGATCGGTTTCCAATCTTGAAATGTCGCCTGATTGAATCGTAGTAGTTTGACGCGGGCTTGGAAAATCTGTCTGTGCGGCAACAGTCGTCGCTAAGATAGTGAGCGCGCAGCAGGCCGCGAGCGCGCAGGGGAACATTCTTTTAAAAATCATAGACGGGGAACTTCGCTCTCTTATTAAACTCTTTATTGCTTTAGGGAATTGCTTTGTAGCGAGAGGGTTTATTACCTAAACACAAAACGATTCTATAGGCCAATGATGCTCATTACAAGAAGCAATGTGACTGTTTCGTGACGACGCACACGCGCGAGCAGCGATGCGAATCAAAAGGGGTCACGAATCGCTCGCACACGCACGATGCGAATGAAGCAAGAGCATACATTCGTCTCATCCCAACACAGGGTCGGTCAATCTGCTGCCACGCTCGACGCCGGAACGTGGAAATTTTTCCGCATGGCGTGATAGCATGCGCGGCACAAGGCGAAGACAAAAGAGAGGATTCCAGCGACATGCTGCTTGTAGAAAAAAATATTTCGAGTCAGAGCGTTGACGGAGCGACAAGGCTTTCGCTTTTGGAACAACTGCAAGAGAAAAGCTTTGTCCCTCTGATTCATTCGGCGCGGCTCAGGGCATACGAGTTGGCGCTCGGAAGCCGCGAGCGCGTGCCTGAGATGGAGCGCGCCATCGCCGCGCGCACGGAGGCCGAAGACGCTGCGCTTTACGTGCGCGGCGACCTGTTCTGCTTTGACGACCACGTTCTCTTTCTCATCTTCGGCAACGAGGAAGATGAACTGGCCGGAATGCGCGCCGGAATCATACATGACGCTGAGACTATGGAACCGCACAGGCAGCTTGAGGCTTTCTGCCTGCACATTTATCGTGCGCTCGAAGCCGCGCGCAGGAGCGCGGGCAGGGAAGAGTTCACAGGGCAAGAGCTTGCCGCGTGGAAGCGTGACGAGCAAATAGTGCCCGCCGGACTCTCGCGCTTTACGGCGCGTCACGCGCGCGACGAAAATCCGATTGATGAGCCAAAGCCGCGCGGCGATGAACGCGCTCTGGAAACTCTTGAGAACCCGGACGCGAGACGTTTCCTGCGCCGCGTCGTTGAAGCTCAAGCTGACGGTCGCATCGCAGACCTGCTGGCTCAACAGGAAGACGACGGCTCAATAGCAGCACTCATAAATAGCCTCGCAGATGCGGGACTCCTGCAACGCGAAGTCTCTGTCAGTTGCAGGCAGATGGGACGCTCGCTCTTTCGCCTGCCGTCGCCGGATGTGCTCGCAGTCATCACCGGCACGAACGCCGTGTGCAGCGATTGCGGCGCGAGCATCGCGGACGAAAAAATCGAAGAGACCATTGCTCCGACGCAGCGCGCCGCGACGCTTCTGTCGGATGGCTCTTGGCTCTCGGCGCAGGTACGCGGCGCGCTCAACGGCCTGGGCATCCCGGATGCGCTGATTGTCGGCGGGCAGGCTTCCACTGACGGCGAAGTGCAACTGATGGCGAACGTCTCCGGCCAGCCTTTTCTCTTTATCGTGCGCGACGGCGACTTCACGGCAGAGCACACGCATCGCGCGCTTGACGAATTGATCGAAACGGAAAGCCGCCATCTGGCCGTCATTACGACCGGCAGGATTCAAGAAGAAGCGCGCGTCCGCTTGCGCGAGCATGCACGCCGCCGCACACGCGAGGGCAGCGAAGTTGAAATCGTCCTCGTCGAAGGCATGGAGTCGGTCGCGACAGACCTGCAACATGCATTTGAAAGAGCCTCGCACCGCTCGCTCGCAGACGAGCTGTGCGAGCTGGATAGCAGCCTCGGCCTCAGTCTAGGCTACCTCGTCGCCACGCGCTTTCGCCTCGCACAAAAAAACACAGCCCTCACAGACCTCGCAGAATCCGCCGTCGGCGCGCTCGCGGGCAGCTTGCGAGAAATATAAGAACGATTCAAACAGGGATGGACAGGATAGGCAGGATAGAAAATAAAAAGATTTAGATTTGAAATTCCGAATCTGAAATCATTCAGGCCGGGTGTTAGATTTGAAATTCTGAATCTCAAATCATCCACTTGAAATTCTTAAATCTCAAATCATTCATCTGAAATTTTCTTTATCCTGCCTATCCTGTCTATCCCTGTTAATTCTTCCTCGTTGCCCTACGGCACGCCCACTGTGGTTAGCCACAGGCTCAAATCAGCAAAGGGTTTAGTGCCTCGCGTCTCCTTCACGGCACGAGGAGGTGCTAAAACACAGAATGAACAACGAAAGAAATGGAAATATTTTTAATGCCGGGTTTGCGCTGGCCGTCGCGCTGGTGCTCTCGTCAATCGTCTTCGCGTGGGCTTACACGCGGTCTAAGAATACCGAGCAGGTCGTCACGGTGACGGGTTCTGCGCGCAAGAAAATCACATCGGATTTGGTCATCTGGAAAGCAGCCGTTTCGTATCAGGCTCCGCAGCTTTCGGACGCTTACAAATCGCTTTCCGATAACATTCCGCGCGTCAAGCAATACTTAATCTCGAAAGGCGTGGCGGAAAATCAGATCACGATTTCGTCAATCTCTTCCAGCACGCTGACGGGCAAAGACAGTGAGGGGAACGACACGGGGCAAATTACGGGCTATTCTTTAAGACAGGAACTGGAAGTGCGCTCGACCGAAGTCGAGAAGATTGCGAAGGTCGCGCGCGAGGCTACGGAGTTAATCAATCAAGGCATCCTGCTCGAATCAATGTCGCCGGAATATCATTACACGAAGCTCGGCGATTTGAAGATAGAGATGCTCGGCGAAGCAGCGAAAGACGCTCAAGTGCGCGCCAAACAGATTGCATCCAGCACCGGCAGCGAGATAGGCAACATCCGCTCAGCCCGCATGGGCGTGATGCAGATCACTCCGGCTGATTCAAACGAAGTTTCAGATTCGGGCATGAATGATACTTCGTCTCTGGAAAAGGAGATTACGGCGGTAGTCAACGTCAGTTTTGCAGTTGAGTAAACACACGCCGGCACATACACACAGTCAACCGCCACAAAAAGCGCGTCGTGAGAGATTACGGCGCGCTTTTTTAATAAGGCAAAAGGTAAAAGTAAAAAGGCAAAAGGAAGGCGGAAACCAAATTTTAATAACTGATGTAACGCACGAACGTGATTGAAAGCGCCGGAGGCGCGATATATCAGTAGCCCATAGCATCAGCTATGGGTTCATCAAGAGAGCAGAGATTCAAGCCCTCGAAGAGGGCGACATAAATTTCGATGTGGCGCGAGATGGAGCATCAAGATTATGTCGTTACTCCGTAACTCCATTGATGCTTCGACACTAAGACCCACAGCTTACGCTGTGGGCTACTGGTAGCTCGTCACTCCGTGACTGCATATCGGCTCTGTGCATAACATCAGTTATTAAAATGCTTTGAGCCTCACTTTTACCTTTTACCTTTTACCTTCTGCCTTTAGAGAGTGTTGACAACCGAAAGGCTCGTGCGCGAATCTTAGTGGCACTTGCCGCCGCCATCGGCTGGCTGCCAGACACCACAGAGGTTTTACAAATTATGAAAAGACGCCCGACCGTTTTAGTGTTGACGATTTTGTTGATGACCGTTTCAGCGCAGGCGCAGTCAACGCCTCCGCCGGAGACTCCGGCACAGACGCGCCCGCGCATGGTGACTGTCGCACCGTCTCCGGCTGCCGATACGCCGCCTGCCAGCGTGTTGCCCAAGCCTGCTCCCGCACAGGTTCTTCCGGCGGCTGGCAACAACGTAGCTCAGACAGCGCCCATACGCGGACTCGGCATCGAGAAAATCCGCGCGCGTATCACGGAAGCGGAGCGTCTCTTCAAGACCCGCCCGGTGCTGACCGCGTTGACCCTTCCCGTTCCGACGGCTGCTGCCGGAGGGGCGACTGCTGTTAAAAGCTCTGTACCGTCAATAGACTTTGTGACCGTCGCGGCTCTGGATACGACTACTTCCAAAATTCATTTTCTGACCTTGCCTAAAATTCTTTTTTTGCAGAAGAGCGCGGAGGCGAATGTCTCTTCGGAAGGAAACATGTATAAGCTGCGCGTGCTGCGCGCCAACGGCGTCAACACGGCTGTGACCGTTTTCGATAGCGCAGGCCGCAGCCTCGCGCCGCTCGTCGTACAGTACCCGATTGAGCGCGGCGGAAAATTTCTGGAAATGGCCTACTACACTTCCGCGCATCCGGCTTTGATTTCGCCGGATGTCATTAAGGACGGTCAATCTTACGTGCGGGGGATGATTGACCTCGCGGCCAAGCGTTTGCTGTTGAAGGGCATTAAAATCTCGCCGGAGATTATGAACGTCGCGGAGCGGCTGTGCGTCGTAGAGCATACGGATCACGACCGCTTTCGCCGCGAGAACCGGCTCGCGCTGTTCGAGGAAATTTTTGCGCTCTTTGCTTTGAACGAACTGGACACGTATCGCTATGCAGTGAGTTGGGCGGGCGCGGGCGGCATGGTGCAGATGATTCCGGCGACGTATCGCATGGTCAGAAACGCGCATCCGGGCGTCGGCCTCAACCCTGATTTCGTCGCGGGGATGCGCAATCACGGCAACGCGCTCGAAGCGATGCTGCTTTACATGCAGGACACCTGGAACGACCTGTCTGCCAACGAAGAGGTTATTTATGCGCTGAGCGCAAAGCTTGCGACACAGCCGGAACTGCTGTCAGCCGGATACAACTCGAACCCCGCGCGGCTGCCCGGCTACCTGAAACGCGGCGGCGCGGCGTGGCGCACGCTCATCCCGCGCGAGACGCAGTTGTACTTGCAAATCTATCGCTCTTTTGAAAGCCTGATTCCCATGAAGGCGCGCAGTTAAGGCAAAAGTAAAAAGGTAAAAGGCAAAAGTGAAGACAAAGCAAATGAACCTGCTTTGTCTTCACTTTTTATATCTCAAGCGGGCTGTCAAGCTTTAGACGTTTAATCTCCATATTGCAAACTTCCGCTGAGCGGTTCGTTCGCAGCGTCCTCATCCATCGTGCGCTCTTCGCGGGAGTCGTCCGAGTATTGCAGCCTATAGAGTTTCCAGTAGAGGCCGCGATGAATCAATAGCTGCTGGTGCGTGCCCTGTTCGCGGATTTCGCCGTGATGGAGGACGATGATGCGGTCTGCGCGCTGGATGGTCGAGAGGCGATGCGCGACGACGATGGAGGTGCGATTCATCATCACGCGCTCGATGGCTTGCTGGATCAACTGCTCCGTCTCGGTGTCAATCGAGCTGGTCGCTTCGTCAAGGACGAGCAAGGCGGGGTCAAAAGCGAGCGCGCGTGCGAAAGAGATTAATTGCTTTTGTCCTACCGAAAGCCCTGCGCCGCGCTCTTTCACTTCAGACTTGTAGCCGTCCGGCAGTCGCTTGATAAAACGGTCTGCGCGCACTTCGCTCGCAGCCCACTCGACGCGCTCGGTGGTGATACTGTCGCGTCCCAGACGGATATTGCCTTCAACTGTGCCGCTGAAGAGAAACACGTCTTGCAGGACGACCGCAAAGTTTTGGCGCAGGCTCTCTAAATCCCATTCGCGCACGTCAACGCCGTCGAGCAGGATGCGCCCGCGCTGCACATCGTAAAAGCGCATCAAGAGATTCGTAATCGTCGTCTTGCCCGAACCCGTGTGGCCGACCAGTGCGACGGATTGTCCCGGCTCGACCTTAAACGACACGTCTTTCAGCACCCACTCGTCTTCCTTATAAGCGAACCAGACATTTTCAAACTCGATGCGCCCTTCGGCGCGTCCGCTCTTCTTTGGATTGTCAGGCGTCGTAATCGCGATTGGCATGTCGAGGGTTGCGAAGATGCGATACGAAGCGACGACCGCCGCTTGCAGCACGTTGTACTTGTCCGAGATGTCGCGGATTGGTTGAAACAGAAGCTGTGAATATTGGATGAAGGCGACGAGCGCGCCTAAAGTCAGCAGCGTGCCGCCGCCCGTGTTCTGCATCACGCGCCAACCGCCGTACCAGATAATCAGAGAGATGCCGACTGCTCCGATTAAATCTACCAGCGGGAAAAAGACCGAGTAATAAAAAATAGTCTCAATATTAGCGTTGCGATGGTCGTCGTTGATGTCGTGAAATTGCTTGCGCGATTTTTCCTCTGCGTTAAAAATCTGGACGGTCTGCGCGCCTGAGAGATGCTCTTGAAGAAATGCGTTGAGGCGTGCCATGCGTGTCCGCACGCGGTCATAGCCGCGCCGCGCGTGCTTGCGAAACCAGGTCGTCGCGGCAAAGAGCATCGGCACGGTGATAAGCGTGACGAGCGTCAACTGCCAATCCATCCAGAGCATCATGACGATGATCGCCGCAATCATCACCAGATCGCCGAGTACGTCAATCACCCCGGACTTAAATAATTCGTCCAGCGCATCCACATCCGAAGTCAGGCGCGTCATGATGCGCCCGACCGGATTGCGGTCGTAGTAAGCCACTTCCTGATGTTGCAGCTTGTCGTACAGCTCTGTTCTGAGGTCGTACATCACTCGCTGGCCGACGGTGTTGAGCAAGACTTCCTGCACATACGAGAAGGCAAAGCGCAGAAACCAGACGCCGAAATAGACGAGCACGAACAGCGTCAGGCCGTTCGTGTTGCGCGGAATGATGTACCAGTCAATCGCATACTGCGTGAATTTCGGCTGCATGATGCCCATCAAATTCAAGAGCAGCGTCAACACCAGCGCAGGCACGAGCGAGCGCACGTAGGGCTTTAAGTAGCCGAGCAAGCGGCGGGCAACGCGCAAGTCATACGTCTTGCCGATAGCTTCCTCTTCATGAAATTGTTTGACCGCTGTAGACATCTTTTCTCAAACACCCGTCTTGTTCATTCACGGCTGATTCTTAAAAACCGTCGCCACCAGATGCTCGCGGCGCGGGAAATGCGCCAGCATGCAGACGGCGGAAACGATGAACATCAGGTAGTAGTAACGCTCCGCCGAAGTCATATACATGAGCAGCCCCAAAAGACCCGCCACCTCGCTCAAAGCAAAAGCGATGATGTATGCGCTCTGCACCAGCGTTGGTTGTTGCTTCTCGGCTGCCTGCTCAAGCAACTTATTTTTCACCACAAAGGAAATGATTGCCGTCAATATTCCTACGCCTGCGAGCGTCAATGCGAGGACGCTGTTTGTCTCTGCCGTTTCAGGTCTCTGAATAAACAGCGTGAGGACGAAGACGAGCGCAACCGAATTTAGAATCGCAAACCAGAGGATAAGCAGTATGCGATAACGCGCTTCGATGCTGACACGCGCTTTGTCTTGATTCTGTGGTTGCATGACACGCTCCTTTCTTCCAAAAGCTCAGCTTGTCGCTGCTAACTCTTCTTCCAACAGTTGGCGTTCGTACAAATCTGCGTACTCGCCGCCGCGCGCCAGCAACTCTTCATGAGTGCCGCGCTCGACGATGCGTCCCTCGTCCAGCACACAGATCAAATCTGCATCGCGCACTGTCGAGATACGGTGCGAGATGATGATGCTCGTGCGCTCGCGCATCACGCCGCGCAGTTGAGCCAAAATTTTCTCTTCCGTATAAGTATCAACCGAAGAGAGAGAATCATCCAGAATCAGAATCTTCGGCTGCCTGAGCACGGCGCGGGCAATCGCCGTGCGCTGCTTCTGCCCGCCGGAGAGCGTAATACCGCGCTCGCCGACCAGCGTCTCGAAATTGTCTGGAAAACTGCGTATGTCTTCGGTCAGACCGGCAATTTCCGCAGCCCATTCGATGTCCGCACGCACCACACCTTCGACGCCGAAAGCTATGTTCTCCGCGAGCGAATCGCTAAAGAGAAAAGTTTCCTGCGGCACATAACCGATGCTCGCGCGAAGCTGCCCGAGCGGGTAGTCGCGCACGGAGATGTTATCTATCAAGACGGTTCCCGCAGGGGCTTCTATCAGGCGCGGGATTAAATTTGCGAGCGTTGATTTGCCGCTCCCAGTGCGCCCGACAAAGGCCACGCTCTGTCCCGCTTCGATAATCAAATCAATGTCGCGCAGCACAGGCTCGGACGATTCGTGATAACGAAACGTCAAATTCTTAAACTCTATTCGCCCGGTAATCGGCGGCTGCTCTTTGGCCTTCGGACTCTCCGTAATCGCAGGCTCAACCGCCCAAATGGCGTTCAGGCGTTTGAGGCTCGCCGTGCCGCGCTGGTAAAGATTGATGACATAGCCGAGCGCGATTAGCGGCCAGATCAATCGCGTCAGGTAAAGGTTAAAAGTCGTGAACTCTCCGACCGTCATCGCGCCGTTGATCGTGAGCGGAACGCCGACCCAGATAATCAATACGAAGCCGACGCCAATCAGAAATTGCAGCAGCGGGCGCATCACGGCAGAGATGCGCGCCAGTCCCACATTGCGCTCCGCGTATTCGCGGTTCAACGCATCGAAGGCAGCAATCTCAGCTCCCTCCTGCGCGTATGCGCGCACCACGCGGACGCCCGAAAAATTCTCCTGAGCGCGAGCCGTAATCTGCGCGAAGAAGTGTTGAATCTTCTCAAAGCGCGCATGCACCTGCTGGCCGAAATATTTGACGGTCAAAGAGACGAGCGGCATCGTCACAAATAGAAGAAGCGTCAGCCGCACGCTAATCCGCAGCATGAGCGGCAGGACGAGGACGACGACGAACACTGTTTGCAGCGTGTACATAATCATCGGCCCGCCCAACTGCCTGACCGCTGCTAAGTCATTGGTCGCGCGTGCCATCAAATCGCCAGTCCGGTGCTCATGGAAAAACGAGAGCGGCTGATTGACCAGATGCGCGTAAAAGTCTCTGCGCAAGTCGTATTCGACGTGGCGCGACATGTTGATGAGAATCCGGCGTTGGAGAAAAAGGAAGATACCGCTGATAAGACTCAGAGCAAGAATCTTAAGACTCGCCGTCGTGATGGCTGCCCAGGTGATTCCATCCTGCCTGAGATCGTCGACGGCGATGCCGACCGAGCGCGGAATCAACAGGCCGAAGACCACCGACGCGAGAATGCAGAGGATGCCAGTGACCAGATGCAGCTTATAAGGACGAAAATAACGGGTAAATTTTTTCAGATCGTGCATAAAACGGCGCGGGACAAAAATCCAGACCCGCACACCTCCGCGAAATTACTATAACGCTATCATGCGCGATTTTTATCCCGAACGCAAAGACAGTAAAAGGCAAAAAAAGAAGATGGAGAAACAGCATTTCTCTCATCTTCATCTCTGCCATTAGAGCAGTTTGCGAATTAATGTACGGCAGGCTGTCAGCCTGCTGTGCGCTTAGGCCTTGGCGGCAGGCTAACAGCCTGCCGTACATCCAACGAAATCCGCTCCAGCTTTGACTCTGGTTTTATTTGAGCAGCTATTCTTGAACCTGAACCGTGAGGGACGGGGTCTGTGATGTTGCCATGAGGGGCGATTCGGCGGCGATGTCTTCGTCTTCCAGCTCGAACATCTCATCCGTAATCATGATGGGCACGTCCGTCGCCGGGCCATGCACGCGATTGCGCCCGCAATGCTTGGCATCGTAGAGCGCGCGGTCTGCGGTCGTCACCAGCCCGTCGCGCGATGACGCATGAAGCGGAAAAGTGGCGACGCCGAACGAGGCCGTGATGTGGCCGACGCGCGGGATTTCGGTATTCTCGATTCGTGCGCGCAGGCGTTCGGCGACGACCATCGCGCCTTCAATTCCGGCCTGCGGCAGAATCACCGCGAACTCTTCTCCGCCGTAACGCGCTGCCGTGTCCACGCCGCGTAACTCTTCGCGCAAGCCGTCCGCGAGCATTCGCAAAGCGACATCGCCCGCGTCGTGGCCGTAGTTATCGTTGACGTTCTTGAAGAGATCCACGTCGAGCATAATCAGAGAGAGCGGCAGACGCATGCGGGTTGCCAACTGCAAATCTTTCTCAAGCTGCATCTCGAAAGAGCGACGATTGAAGCAGCCGGTCAAACCGTCCGTCAGAGCCTGTTGCTGCGTTTGCGCAAAGAGGCGCGCGTGATTGACGGCGATGGTGACCTGGTCTGCGACCGTGCGCAGCAGCAAGACTTCGTTCTCTTGCCAGATGCGCGAGGGGTCGTCGGAACGCACCAGCAAGGTTCCCATAAAGCGTTGGTGGTAGATGAGCGGGACGGCTGCGAGCGGGCGCACACTTTGCTCGTGCGTATCTGCGCTGCCGCGCCCGTCCTGCACATAGCTGTTGAGCCGTTTTGTCAGGCGCACGCTGTAGGCATCAAGGTCGCCAATCAATTCCGCTTCTTCAGCCTTATCACTGTCCGTCCCGTCGCGGAAATAACAGTTGGTCAGAACTTTGCTTCCGGCTTCGCCCGCGACCCGCAGCGCACAGTTTTGTGCGTTGAGTGCGCGCCCGACTTCGTTGACGGTTGTTTGCAGGATGTCTTCAAGCTCAAGCGAATTACGAATTGCGGTGGCGATGCGGTTGACGGCGATTTCGCGCCCGGCTTGCTCTTGCAGCAGTCGCGCCAGCTTGGTAGTGACCGAGACGGTCAGTTGCAGCGAGGTCGCTTTGGGCATGGACGACTTGACCGCAGAAGAAAAAATGCTTGCCTGAAAGGGACGTTCGGCGGTCACGCGCGCCATCAAATATTCGAGCGCAGAATAGACTATGTCCGGCTCAAAAGACCAGATGACTTCATCGCCGCTGCCGTCTTCATCCGGGGTGTGGACAGAGGCTAAGAGGGCGGAGAAGCGCGAATCCGCGATGACGACGAAACGCTCATCCAAGCTGTCATGCTCCGTGTGCTTTAAGAGGACAGGCTCGCGATCATGCTCGCTCATCCGCAAAGGCAAATCAACCAGTGCATCCTCCGGTGAGACAAAGAAGAACGCGCGTTGAGCCGCACGCCCGACCTCGCGCACGCGCGCCAGATCGCGCAGCGAACGCTCCTTCATCAACGGCAGGCTCTCGACCACCAACGCCGCCAGATTATTTTCCAGCACCACGTCTTCAAAGTAACGGTGGAGCTGCGCAATAGTCTGCTCGGCGCAGCGAACGGAGGTCAACTGGCGCGCATGTTGGGTCAGCAGGGCGTGATAGAGCGAGTGCATCTTAGGATTAGGCTTGCGACAACAATTACTGAAGGCGTGCCGGTGAATATTCTTAGAAGCGTATGCTGCTCAGCGACTTAAGCAGCGAGGGCAAACCTATTTTTGCATGGATTAACAAGTTTTGTCCAGCTTTATTGCGAAGCGCGGCAAAGAACCTTCACGTGAGTCTGATATAAGTCGTAAGTGCTGTGGCTGCAACATGTTCCGCCTCATCCAAGACATCAATCGCGACGACTATGATGCGGCGTCCGGCACGCACCACGCGCGCCTCTGCGGTCGCGCGCCCCTTTATCAGCGGGCGCAGGTAATGGATCGTGAGGTCAACGGTCGTCGTCGTCTTGTTCGGCTCAAGCACGGTGAGGATGGCAAAAGCCGCGGCTGTATCAATGAGCGAGGCGATAACGCCGCCGTGCATCAGGCCGTTATTTTGTCTCAACTCGTCGCGCACGCCCAGATGCAAGGTGGCCTTGCCGCGCTCCATTTTGCCCAATTCAATATCCAGCAAGTGCACAAACGGCACATCCGTGAAAGCCTTTTCAATACGTTGCCTCTCAGCTTCTGTCAGCGTTGAATCGTTCATGTGCGGTAAGCTCCTCCGGCCTCTGTCGGCTCGACGATGACCGCCGTGCCGTAAGCCAAAACTTCCGTCGCGCCGCTGGAAATTTCCGTCGCATCATAACGCGCGCCGATGATGGCATTGGCTCCCAGCTCCGTCGCGTGTTGAATCATAATCTCGAAAGCATCCGAGCGTGTCTGCTCGCAAAGCTGTGTCCATGCGACGATGTTGCCGCCGACCAGCGTCTGCAAAGAAGCCCCGATGTTGACGAAGATGTTGCGCGAGCGAACGACGATGCCACGCACGACTCCCAGATTCTGCGTCACGCGAAAGCCGTTCAACTCAAACGCAGTCGTGACCATGTGATGAGCAACGGAATAACGCGGCGGGCTGATGTCATAAGGCGCTTTGGGAGACAGGGGATCGTTGTTCATGCTTTCACTCCTTTTAAGAAAGGCGCGAGCGAGTAAATAGTAAATGGTAAATAGTGAATAGGAGAACGCTTTCTTTTTTCCATTTACTATTTACCATTTACTATTCACTTGCCTTTTACCTTCTTTCAGTCGCCGAAGAGGCTCGGTTGTTCATCATCCGGCTGGGCGTCCGTCGCTGTTGCATCTTCATCAGGCCAGCGATAGCGTTTGAGGTCGCAACGCCCGCGCGCGTCAAAAGCGATGCCTTCGGCTTCGAGCAGCCGCTGCTGTTTGTCCGGGGGGAGAACGACGCGCCCGGTCGAGCATGCGCCCTGCGAGTTGATAACGCGCTGCCACGGAACAGACTGTTCATCTGCGGCGTGCATCACAAACCCGACGGTGCGCGGCGTGTAGGCTTCGCCCAGCATGTCCGCTATCTGCCCGTAAGTCATGACACGTCCGGCAGGAATGCGGCGCACGATCTCGTAAACTCGCTCGCGATAATTTTTGTCGTCAACATCATTCATAACCGTTTTGTTTCGCAGGTGCACTCTTCGCGTCGCATCTCTTTATTCCAACGTGCGCAAGACCGCACGCGCCGGAGCGCCGTCGCCCGTGCCGCCCGCAATCTTCAGCGGCAGGCAGAGCAACTCGTAATCGCCCGCAGATACTTCTCGCAAATCCAAGCCCTCGACAATCACGATTCCGCGCTCAAGCAAAATCGTGTGAGTCTGAAAATCTTCGGAACCGAACTTTTCGACGGACAGGTAATCAATCCCGACCAGCAGCACGCCCTGCTCTGCCAGCACGCGCGCGGCATCAGGCGCAAGGTATGTGAAGTCTTTGCGAAAGCCTGCGCCCGGATTGTCCCAGAAAGCGGAGTTGCGCGTTTTGAAAAGCACGCGCTCGACTCCATCTAAATTTGTTTGATTGAGCTGGCTCGCCTCAATCGCGGGCACATCTGCCGCAATCTCGATGACGCGCGCCTTGCCTATCAAAGCCTTGAGCGACATGGTTTCGACGCGCGCCGCGCCGGAAATAAAGTGCGCGGGCGCGTCAACATGCGTCCCCGTGTGCGCGCCGAAATGGAGCATCGTGACGTTGGCCGGATCGCCTTTTTCAAGCGACGCCCATTGCTGAAACTCTATGCCGGGGTCGCCCGCATAGGTCGGCGTTGCGTGGCTGATGGCGACGCTGACATCATAAATTCGCATGCGCCCAATGATAAGTTGAAAGCGGGAAAAGGAAAAGCCAAACCCTTGTCAAACTCAAGCCCTCTCCGTGCTTGGTAGTGTTTGGTTTGAAGCTAAGGGAAAAGAAAGTCAGACTCACCGCGGAGACCGGAGAGAAGTCGCGGAGATGGCGCAGAGAATTGAAAGACATTCAAGCCTCTGCGCCCCCTCTGCGCGCTCTGCGTCTCGGCGGTGAGCCTCAGCTCTCGACTCACTCAACTTGAAACTGAACCACTATCCTATCCTTTCACTTTTTCCGGTTCGCCTTTATGCTTGGCTGAAACAGTGGAAGACAGGAGAGCAGAAAAAGTTTGACGCACACAGACGCACGCGCGCCGCGCCTTGCCGCTTCGAGTTATTTGAATACCGCGCCGCTGATCTGGAGTTTTATACACGGCTCGATGCGGCAAGAGGTGGAGTTGTTGACGGACGCCGCGCCCGCGCGTTGCGCGGATATGCTGGTCGATGGCGAAGCGGACGCCGCGCTCGTGCCGGTCATCGAATATCAACGCATACGTGATCTGGTGGTGGTGCCGGACGTGTGCGTCGGCTCGCGCAGGCGCGTGCGGAGCGTCGTGCTGGCGACGCGCCGCGCTGATTTGAAAGACGTGCGTACCATCGCGCTCGATACTTCGTCTCGCACTTCCGCCGCGCTGATTCAGATTATCTTCCGCGAGTTTCTGAACATCGTGCCGGAATGCAAACCGTCCGCGCCGAATTTGAGAGCGATGCTGGCAGACACGGACGCTGCGCTGGTCATCGGCGATCCGGCGATGGTTTTCCCGCGCGAAGATTTATACGTTCATGATCTGGCAAGCCTCTGGCGAGAGCACACGGGGTTGGGCTTTGTCTTTGCGATGTGGATGGCGCGCGAAAGCGCGGCTCAACAGGTGCGCGCGGTTGATTTCGCTGGTGCGCGTGATGAAGGGCTGGCGCATGTGGAAGAAATCGTGAACGACTATCAGAGCAAGCTCAATCTGCCGCGCGAAGAGTTGCGCACATATTTGCTGGAAAATATCTCTTTCAATCTGGATGCGTTGATGCGCGCAGGGCTTGAGCTTTATTACAGGCTGGCCGCGAAGCATGCGTTAATCCCTGCGGTTCGTCTACTGAAAGTGTTAGAGTTATGACAAATCCAGACAGGGAAGTCACAGGGACGAATAACAAATCCAACTGCCTATGTTCGTAGTTATTTTTGGAGACCACATAACTTCATGCGCTTAGTCCACGGAGTCATGAAGCAGAGTATTCACTGCGCTTCAGTTGTAGTGCTGGAAGTATCCTGACACGTAAATTTCCCGCCTGTTCCCGGCAGCAGATTTGCTCCGGGAGCAGGTGTTAATGTGAATTGGTCGGCAGATATTTGCATCAACCTGAGCGAGAAAACTTTTGGTGGGGCCCAGTTAGGATTCGTAAAGGAGACATTCTCCATACGGTTAAAAAACAAACCTATGTTTGCATTTATACAGTATTGACTCAGCGCATGTGCACTGACTTCCCCTTGTATCTCCGTTCCATCCTCTGCTCTAAGAGTTATCTTATTGCCGTCAATATTCAAGTGAGTGCTGCTAATGCCTATGTCGGGTAGGTTAACTTGCCCCGAACAGCTCATTAAGAATAGTTTCATAGGCTTTCCGGCTTCAAACTTCTTTGTAAATTTGCCGCAACTTTTGATGACTGTGCCAGATGTGGTTTCCTTCCGCTTCAACTTTCGGCTCTGTGCCGACACAAAAGTCAATGAATTAGCCGAAAGGATTATTCCCAAGACACACAAAGAAATGATGGGGACTACTAAGGCGCTTTGCTTTATCATACTTGCTTTCCTCTTACAGGATAGGTGCTATTGTGCGTTCAGGAAGCATCTTGCTTACCCCTTCGCGGATATTAATGGCGCTCGCGCAAGACTAAAGGAGCTACATGTGATCTGGATTTTTTGCGACTCCGCGCCGGTATTTTTTTACTACGAGAGCGCCGGGCATTCCGACGCTTTGAGACAGGCATGCCCTTAGTGATACATGCTTTTTGAGTTTCCGGCACTGATTCAGGAGTGCTGACGGGTTTGCGGTTTAGCGGGCACAACCATAACTGGACGGATGATTGACGACGACTACCCCCGTCAATCAATATAAATCGCTCCTGCGCAATCTTTCTATCATTAACTAAATATGCTCTTGCACGCTCCAGCCGGTAACTGGCGCACACGTCGCCTACGACTATATTCTTCTCAGTGCCGATATTCCCAATGTCCGGATCGGTGTGGCCTCGATAAGCTATAAGATATCCCTTCGCGTCGGGTTCGCGCTGTAGTTCTATCGCAAAGTTATCAAGCCGCGCCTTTTCATCGTTATACTTAATCGGGCCATAACTATCGAACAGGCGGCACTCTGCCGAAGGCGGAAGGACAGTAGCCATCCCTTGAGCTTTGGTTGGACAACTCGAATCAAATCCGCCGACGGTGACCGTCGCGGTGATTGTTTTGCCGCCCAGCTTGGCGGTGCGCACTGTTATCGTAGAACTATCTGCGCCGCTCTTAATTTCACCCTCGGACACTTCCCACAGATACGTTAACTCTGAGAGCCGTGTGCCTCCGCTCACATTGGTCGAGAAGGTCACATCGCTGCCCTCTTCGACCGGTTCAGGTGACGAGGTGACATTGATTGACGGGCAAGTTATGCAATCGGGACAGACGTTGATGGGCACCTCGATGCTACTTATCAACTCGTTGCCCTCGGAATCTTTAGCCTTCTGTCCGGACTTAGTCTCGAAAGTAAGAGTCAGTCGGTATGTGCCAGCATCCTCAACCTCGTTTAAATTCCAGATGGCTGTATATTTTTCACCGTCCTTTTTCACATCAGTGATGCTGCCCAGATTGTTTGTAAGCCAGATAATATTGTAATCAGTGGTCAGTTCTTCTTTACGAATATCTGTTAGCCAGATTGTAATCGGAATACGTAAATCCTTAACCGCAACGCAATTTGCTTGGCTGTTGGTTCTGACCGTGCTTCCTGGCGGACATGGCAGTGTCCTATGTTTTATGTCCAGGTCTGCCATAATCTTTACGCCCAGGCGGGTGTCCCCAGGGTCAACAATTTGGGGTGGGGGATTTCGTCGTCCGATCCAAAACTGAAACATAAAGCCATTGGGGTCATCAGACGGAATAAAGCCTGTCGGCAGCGCTGAGCTGAAGGAGCCGCTTCGTTGTTGGTTCAGATGACGCCTGTAAGCTGCGCTGAAGCCGAGCTGAAACCCCTCAAAAATTCCTTTTTCAAAAGTTTTGGTGAAGAATCTGACGCCTCCCAGTATCTCGACCGGACTATTCTCAAAAGCATTCGGCGTGCGTCCGCCGACGTATTGCGTCGAGCGTAATTCAAAGACCGGCTGGACGTATTTATTAATCGGAAAGTCAAAGCCGACACCGGCCACAAATTCGTTCGGGCGGTCAAGCAAGGTCGCATCAAAGCCGAATGCCTCACTTCGCGGATTGCTGTTCAAGATAAAACCCAAGTTGGCTGAGAGATTCACATGGCGGCTAAGCCTGCCGTCCGCGAACATAACTAACCCGAAATCGCCTATGCCAGCCCCCGGCCCAGCTCCTCGCTGTAGCTGATTGAAGCCTCTGGCATCGTCGGCATCGTCTAAGTAACCGCGATAAAAAGGCACAAATCCGAAGCCGAAAGCGCGTTCAGGTTTTGTCAAACGCCATTTTATTCCAACTGTCAGACTGTTCAGTGCCGTGTTGCCGGATGTCCGGTTAACGAAGGGAAAATCTGGCAAATACGTGGGCGCAAGCGTGAATGTGTTCGGGAGAATAATAGGGGGTACTGGCTGAGTGGTAGTCGAAAGAACAATACCGGGTAGGATGCTGCCGAAGGGAGAGCCAATACCGGGAAAGGCGCTGGCCGTGCCGAAGGGATGAAAAGACCCGCCGGACGGGGTTCCGAGCGTAAAGGTGAATCCGGGAAAATAATTGCCGGCAGACCCTCCGACATAAGGAAACTGCACAAACGGTTGAATGCCCGGCGGTCGAAAAACTGCCCCGCCAATCCCGGCATTGTTGATAGGGGCCAGCACTATCGCGCCACCGCTCTGCAAGATGCCGCCGATCAAGAGCTGCGAGTTCGGTAGATAGAAGGAGGAAAGGTTTCGTGGATTGTGAATCCGAATGCGGCGATAAGCGTTCAGGCTGAGAAAGAATTCAGCGTTGGCTCCGATGCCCATGTGAAGGCTGGCAGGCACTTCGCTAATATCCGCATCTCCGGGGTCGCGGTCATAATTACTGAAACCAAAACTGACAGAGAATTCTCCCGGTTGCAGGACTTGACCATCAAAGATAGTGAAAAGTCCTGTCGCTCCCCCTGCTCCGCTACCAGTTCCAACTGTCGGTGCGAGATTTCTAATGTCGGGCTTAGGTGTCGGAACGGCGGTCGGGCTTGCAAGAGGAGTCCCCGAAGGGGTTTGTGAGACCGCCGCAGTGGAAAGCGAGAGAACGGTTAGCGTGATGCACAGCAAAGTGAGGATGGCTTTCATTTTTTTTCTCAACATGTTTCTAGGCAGTCGGAATGTATTAAGGTTTCCTTCGACTTTGAAGCCTTGGCGCAAATAATGGGAGAGTTTCCAAGCTGAGACAGAGCCGGATGGCTTTACACCTTAGGCATCCATATAATGTCGTCTGCAAAGTGACATGCCTTTTTCCTTTTCCTGGTGTCCTCACATTCGAGACCGGAAATAGATGTATGCACTACTCCATACACTTGTCCTGGGCTAGCGTCGTTGCCCTTATATTCCCCTTTGTACTCATAAGACATCTCCACCCTGTTATCTTTAACCGAGTCATACCTATCAAATGATTGGTAATTTTGCTCCAATACTCCGTAAGCAGCCTGAAGTTGCTTTTTGGGATAGATTAGCTGCTTAATTTGCTCAGGCTTATAAACTCTCGTGAGATTGCCTTTATTAATAAGCTGTTTATAGGCATCCAATGAAGGGCGACCAAAGATCATGCGGGGATCATAATTTTTCCCTTCATAATCAAAGAATGGGACTAAAAGATTGAGGCTGTTGCGGCTATATGAAGTCGCAAAGTAACGCTTATCGTCGGGTTGTTGACCTTGGAGCATCTTCCGCGCCAGAAGCCCATGATGCTCTCTTTGCGGCGATTTGGTGGTTTCACCAGCAAGGACACTGCTAGCAAATGCGCTTGGTACAATTTGCTTTGCCTTATCTACCACTGGGCTTTTCGGATTAGTAAACTCAAAGTTCCCGTAGCGGGCTAGGTTTTCCACTATCATATCCCATGCTGTTCCCAGACCCTTTTGAGCATCTTTTTTCTCTAAGGCGCTCAGTTTACCGTTTAGAACAAACCTGTCGAGTAGGAAAAAAGCCGTCTCAAAAAGCCCGCCGAACCCCAGAGCCGTCGCCACGCCGCGTGCAAATTGGAGGAGAAGAGAGAAGAGTTCCGGGGCAGGCTCAGGTGAATACAAGACGGGCAGGAGCGTCTCGTTTCCTGAGGCAGCCAGAATCTTTTGCAATGGCGACAGCGCGAGAGCTGTTGCTCCGGCTGCGCTTCCGATAAGAAAATTCCGGCGACTGACCGGCACTATAGCCTGTCTTTTGATTATTTGACTTTCATCATTGAGCCATTCATTCGAGGTGGTTGGATTCGGGGCGCGTTTCATATGAGCCTCCTTTTGAGGGACAGAGAGTGGGATATCAGTGCCAAGCGCAATTTGTAGCTTGCGCTTAGACTGTGAGACATATGTTAATATTCGAAACTCTAATTTTCCTGATCGGTCATGCGCCGCCGAACTTGATGGTGCTGGGGCAGGCGCGAATGACAGGTCAGAAACTCTCTACAGCTAACTCGCTTGACAGAGCCGTATACAGTCACGCTGCTGCATTAATAAGGCAGAGTATATGAGCTGGGTTAACTTGCATAAACATATTCCTTTAGGAATAGCTTTACGAGGTATCTTTGAAAGGAACTGTGAGACTAACGAGGATAATACTGACGTTAGCAAGAGGTAAAACAAAATCAACTAATAGATGTAGGTGAACATCCTGGCTCAAATTGTTCCGAGATTAAACTCTCTCTTCGGAAATTTGTCAACAAAAATTCGAGATTTCAAATTGCGAATTAGCAATCAGGAATCTACAATCTGAACGGTGTTTTTTATGAAAAACAGAGAAGACATACAGCCTATTCTTGACCGCGCCCTGGCGGGCGAGCGACTGACGACGGATGATTGCACGGCTTTGCTCGAATCGGATGATTTCGTGCGTATCGGTCTTGCCGCAGACGAGATTCGCAAGCGCAAGCATCCGGCAGGCATCGTCACTTACATTATTGACCGCAACATCAACTATACGAATGTCTGCAATGTGGTCTGCACCTTCTGCGCTTTTTACAGGCGACCGGGCGCGGTGGACACGTATGTGCGAACCAAAGAAGAGATTTTTGAGAAGATAGACGAGACCATCTCTCTCGGCGGGACGGGCGTGCTGATGCAGGGCGGGTTGCATCCTGATTTTGGTTTGGAGTGGTACGAAGACCTGCTCAGCACACTGCATGAGCGATACCCGGATTTTCAGCTACACTGTTTTTCGCCGCCCGAGATACACAACATACATCTGATTTCCGGCCTCGATTACGAAACGATTCTGCGGCGGCTCAAGGCGGCGGGGCTGTACAGCTTACCGGGCGGCGGCGGCGAGATTCTGGATGATGAAGTCAGAAAGCGCGTCTCGACCAAATGCACTACGGACGAATGGCTGGCGGTGATGCGCGCTGTGCATCGCGTGGGTTTGCGCTCGACGGCGACGATGATGTTCGGCATCGGCGATTCAATCGTGCATCGCGTCCGCCACTTAGAGCGCGTCCGCGACCTGCAAGACGAGACGGGCGGCTTTACAGCTTTTATTCCATGGACGTTCCAGCGCGAGAACACTGCGCTTGGCCGCCGCATCAAGGAAGAATTGACCGGCATTGATTATTTAAAAATGCTCTCGGTCTCGCGGCTGTTTCTGGATAACATAGAGCATTTCCAATCGTCTTGGTTGACCCAAGGATTAAAGCTCGGGCAGGTCGCGCTCCGCTTCGGCGCGGACGACATGGGTTCTGTGATGATTGAAGAGAACGTCGTCTCAGCGGCGGGCGCGCACAACATCGCGGATGAAAAGATGCTGCGCTTTTTGATTAGCGAAGCGGGCTTCGTGCCGCAGCAGCGAGACATTCTCTATCGCCACGTCACGCGCAATCTGTCGCCCGCGATTGATGCAAAGGAGTCCGTCACGCTCGGCGAGCTGAGCGTGGCGTTCGCGGATTAGAGCAATGTTCAATTGAGTAGAAGGCTGTAGGACTCACCGCAGAGGCGCGGAGGACGCGGAGAACGCGCAGAGAGTTGAGCGGTATTCAAGCCTCTGCGCCACCTCTGCGGCTCTCTGCGTCTCTGCGGTGAATGCTTCATTCCCTACGTCCAACTGAATTCCGCTCTAAGAGATTTAAGATAAGAGTGATGCTATCCGCGACCGCGTTCCAGCAAGAGCATCATCACTAAGCTGAGCAGCGCGCGTGTTTCTTCGACGGGCGACATCTCCATGTGCTTTTCGACAACGAACTTGCCTTCAAAAAAAGCCGGTTGCTTTTCTATGCGCAGGAGCATCGCGCCGTCCGGGCGTGTGACGCGATAGGCCGGGTGGAAAAAGTAGCCTGTGAACATGCCTACGATAGGAATTTCGCCGAGCAGGCTGTCAAAAACCTTAGTCCAGGCGTTCTCTTCGCTAATCATCATCACGGGCGACTCGCCGTCCATGATGTCATAGCGAGCCTTCCAGATTGATTTCATGCCCTGCCGCTTGACCGAGCCGATGGGATTTCCGTGGTTGTCCGCAAAGTGATAACGCGCGGAAAAATCCAGCACCTTGTCGGCGTTGATGGTATAGAGCGGCTGCGTCTGCCCCGCGTCGGCAAAGACCGTCACGGCCTCTTTGAGCTTGAAGGCTTTCTGCTTGACGTAAAAAACCAGATTCCCCTGCGCGTCCGTGATTGAGAGCTGTTGAGCGATGGCGATAATCTTGAAGGAAATCTGTAGGGGATAATTCATTCGTGGCTCCTCTGAAGGGTGTGTGATTGGAAAAGCGTTTGAGGCGTCATTATCGTCCATCCAGCTTTCCATCTTCAAGGTCGAATTGCTTGAGCTGCTCCTGAAACTCTTCAGGAGCGATGAGTCCTTTCTCTGAAAGAACTTTTAAGATAGTGCGCTGGACTAGCGCGAGTCCGGCCACTTGCTCTCTCAATTGTCTGATCTGTTTTCGCTGGTCTACCTGTTCATCTCCGAGCTGTCCAAGTAGGTCTTTAGATAAACTTTCCAGCTCGTTAATGTCCGTTCTCTGTTTCCAATCGCTATCAAACATGCGTTCAAAGATGCTCATGTGTTCTCCCTTTCAGGCTTAATAATTTAGAGGCAGGCAGAGTGGCTACTTTAAGCCTGCTGACCATTGCTTTGAGCGGCGCGCTGGAGGTCTGCGACGACAAAGCGAATCATGCGATAGCTGATGTGCGCGGGCAGCGCGTCGCGCAAGGGGCGCAGGCGTTCCCTGCCGTGTCGCGCGATGGCTTCTAAGATGAGCGCGCGGTCGCTGCCTGTGACATGGCGCGACACGTCAACTTCTCGTCCTTCCATGATACAATCCGCGAGGTGCTTTTCGATGGTGATTTCCGTCAGATTGCGCTGCTGGCCGATCTCTTCGACCGACAAGCCTTGGCAGTAGAGCGCGTAGGTCTCATCAATCGTGTTGACGGATTTTGTTTTAGCAGCGGGCGCGGCGTTGCGGCCTGACGAGTATGACAATTCGCTGAGCGCGGTTGAAGGCAATGCTAATTCGACGCCCGCGCGCTCGCGCATCACGTCGTCGCCGAGTTTTGAAAGTGAGACTGTCGGATAAGCTCCGCCGGTCACGTTGAGGCATCCGGCGGCAACGAGCGCATCTATGTAGAGCAAGAGTTCATCCTGCGTCATGTCATCCAGAATGCCGTAGGTCGAAAGCTGATCCAGCCCCGCCTGCGAGACGTTTCTGGCGCGCGAACCTCTCAAGGTAGACGCCAGCATGCCCTTGCCGAAACGCCCCTTCATGCGTGCGGCGCAGGCGAGAATCTTTCTCGTTAATAAACTCTCTTCAAGCGTCAAGGCGCGCCGCTCTGTAATGTTGATCGCGCCCGGTTCGGCTTCGCCGCCGGATTCGGAGCGGACGCGCGCACGCTCCATACGCGATTGCTCCGCGAGCGCGTCGTCCAGATCGAGCGCGAACGGTGCGTTGTCTACAATGAATTTGTCGAGATGCGTCGCCGGTTCAGCCGGAGCGGAAGTCTTAATCCGATGCCTCTCATCCACGTCTCGCGGAGCGCAGTTGCCGCAAGTCCCGCACACGGGAGCGTGATGTTCGTCGCCGAAGTAATCCAGTATAAAAGCCCTGTAACAGTTTTCCGCGTAGCAGAAATTTATCACTTCGCGCAGCTTGCGCTGCTCAAGCGCGGCGCGGCGCGCAAGCTCCTGCGGCTTGATGCGTAACTGCTTAACCGGAGTCTCGTCGAGCACCACCACGCCGCGCGTGCGCCGTGCGGGCGTGTAAGAGATGATGCCGGACGCCGCCAGCGAAGCGAGCGCGCGACGCGCCGCAGCCAGCTCAAGCCCCGTTGCTTCGGAAAAATCCCTGACATCAATCTCCGTCTCGTTACGCTCGTTTACCTCGTATCCGCCGAGGAGTCCGAACAACGCCTGCCGCGCTTTTGTCTCACGCTCTCCAAGCTCGGCACGCGCTTTCTGCGGCGGCATCAGCAAGCGCACATGCGCTCGATTCTCGCCCGCCGCGCCGCGCTCTATGTGCCCCGCTTTTTCCAGGATGATGAGGGCGGATTGAACAGCCATTTCATTGCGCAGGGAGGCGCGCGTGGCAATCTCGCTGACGGAAAGCTCTATGCGCTGCTGCCCCGTTGCGGTCAGAGCCTGATAGACCTGCGCGATGAGTTCGGGCGGCGGGTACGAGCCTTCTATAAAATAATCCTGCGTGCGTTTGTCCGCGTAGTTAAAGAGCAGAGCGCACACGGCGGGCAGTCCGTCGCGTCCGGCGCGCCCTATCTCTTGATAATAAGCCTCGATTGAGCCGGGCATCTGATAGTGCGTGACAAAGCGTATGTCCGCCTTGTCTATCCCCATGCCGAAAGCGTTGGTGGCAACGATCATCTGCGTGCGCCCGTTCATAAACTCATCCTGCGCGCGTGTCCTCTCGGCGTCATCCATCCCCGCGTGATAGGCGACGACGCTGAGGCCAGCGGATTTAAGTCGCGCCGTCACTTGCTCGACGGCTTTACGGGTCGAAGTGTAGATAATGCCGGAGCCTTGCTGCGTTGCGGCCAGAGCTTTGATGTAATTAATCTTCTCGCGATCTTTCTGCGTCTTGACGACTTTGATGGAAAGGTTTGGACGATCAAAGCCGCTGACGAAAGCGCGCGGGTCGCTTAAAGCGAGCTGCTCGATAATATCCGCGCGGACGTGAGGCGTAGCCGTCGCCGTCAGGGCGACGACTTGCGGGCGACCAATCTCTTCGACCGCGTGGCGCAGGCGCAGGAAGTCCGGCCTGAAATCATGCCCCCATTGCGAGATACAATGCGCCTCGTCAACCGCGAAGAGAGAGACGTTCGCGCTCCGCAGGGTTTCGATGAAATGCGCGCTGCGAAATCTTTCGGGCGCGACATAGACGAGCTTGAACTCTCCGCGACGGACGCCGTTGATGCGCGACTTCTGCTCTTCAAAAGTAATCGAGCTATTGATAAATGTCGCCGGAAGATTGCGCGCATGAAGTGCGTCCACCTGATCTTTCATCAAGGCGATGAGCGGCGAAACGACGATGGTCGCGCCCTCTTTCATCAGCGCGGGCAGTTGATAACAGAGCGACTTGCCGCCGCCCGTCGGCATCACGACGACAGTATCGTGGCCTTCTAAAATCGCACTGATGACCTCGCGCTGTCCCTCGCGAAAACCCGTAAACCCGAAATGTTCGCGCAGCGCGGGCAGCGCATCTTCAATCGTTATCATGATGTGAGCCTTAAAACAAAAGGAATACGGCGATGATTGTAACGCATATCGGAAGCGCTTCAAAAGCACCGGAAAATGTTGACCGCCTGCCGCTTGACGGCCTGATATTTATCCGAACGGCTTTGATGTTTTCTGCTAATTTGATTTTCGGCGCAGGCCGTGATTGATGTTAAGCTGAGAGCCGGGATGAGCAAGCATAAATGGAAATCGCGCACCAAGCGCGACCTGATGATAGAAGTCTGGGAAGCGCTCGATTGCGAATCCGTCGGCGCGAGTGAATTGGAAGCCATCAAGCAGGCCGTGCGCGAAAAGTTCGGCGACGGCGCGGTCGAGAGCTATGCTTCGGTCGCGCGCCTGCTGGCGGACGAGGGCGCGGAACTGCGTCATGCGGAGGTGCTTGAGCTGGACGTGCAACAGCGCAGCCGGGACCCGTATGATGCGATGTTTCGTAACGTGCTCAAGTTCTCGGACTTCAAACAGGCCGCCGGGTCGCTCAAAAATCTTGAGAACCTGCGGAAAAAATTTGCGCGAGAGCGCGACCAGAAAGGCTTGCGCCGCGTGCGCGAGACCGCGCTCAAAGGCAAGCAACGCGCGCAGATGATCGCCGGCAACAAGGCTGTGGACGAGCGCAAGCGCGCAGAAAAAGCCGAGATCGCAGAGTGGTTCACAATCTGGCTGCAACAACCTGAGATTTTTGAAACGTGGCTTGAACTGCGGCGCGCGTCAAAACAGTTCCGCGAGCAGTTCGGCGCGGCAGAGAACCTCTAGGTCAAACTGCTTTGCAAAAACCAGCATGAGTCATTCAGTGTTGAAAAATCGCTGCTGAAAAATCGCTGCTCGCCAGAGTAAGATAACCGGTCATAATGTCTGCATTATATCAACGCACGCCTGATTACCCATGTCGGATAAGTCAGTACCATTTGGTGTGACGATAAAAGATTAGCTTGAAAACAGCCTCTAAAATCTAAGGTTATTATCCTGTTTCGAGAGCGGCATGCTAGTTGCCATATTGAAAAAGCAGGAGGGCTGGAAATGAAATCAAATAACTTAAAGAACAAAATCGGTGGAGCTATCTTAGCGTTATCCATACTGCTGGGTGTCGGGTTTGCGACGAGCATGACAGCTCAGGCGCAATATAGAAACGATGACCGGTATCAGCGTGATCGTGATTACGACCGCGACAGGCGTGATGATCGCTATGGACGCGGGCAAAGGCGTCGCGGGCGCAGCAATGACGGATACGGCAACTACGGTGGTTCTTTCCAACTTCGTCAGACGGCGTTGAATGCAGGCGCGAACGAAGGCATCAAGGAAGGACGCAGAGATCGTCAGCGTGGCGAGCGTTATGACTATTCGGACGAGGGTGCTTACCAGAAAGCCACTCACGACTATAGCTCAAAGCTTGGCGACCGCTACATCTATCAGCGGTACTTCCGTGAGGCGTTCCAGAATGCCTACGCAGACGGCTACGCCGGTTACTAAAACCGACGACAGTGCAAAACCAAAATGAGCGCGCGTGAGAAATTCCTCACACGCGCTCATTAATTTTATTCAACCGCACTAATGATGGGCAGCAACCTTATACCAAGTAGCAATGAAAAAAGAGGGACGAATAAGCCACAGATGAACGCAGATAAACGCGGATCTGAATCAATTAGTTTTATTCAGTAGTGGGTCAGTTTCAAACATCGCAAAGAAAAAACCTGTTCCCGCAAAGGCGCTGGTGACGCCAAGCAAGCATTCAAGATAAAGTATTGCTCAACCCTTTGCGCCGCCAGTGCCTTTGCGGGAAATTCTTTCCTGATATTGGATGACACTTGAATTTCAAACTGACCCACTACCTTTTATTCTGATCCGTGCTGATCCGTGTTCATCTGTGGCCTCTTTTTCTTCTGCAATTCGGAATTAAATCAATTATTCCGCTCTCTCAGCGAAGGCTCAAAGGCGCGTGTGGTGTGGTCTGTGACGCTGGCGGTTGGCTCGCGCGGGGATTCCAATTGCGGCGCGGGGCGTTCGTCTAGCTGCTTAGGCCGCTTTTCTTTATCAGCAGCTCGCAGATAAATATTGAGCGTGCGCGAGAGTTGGCGTATGAGCAGCCACGAGATGCCGACGACCGCCGTCAAGCTTATCATCATAAAAGCCATGATCGCGCTGGCGCTGAGCATCCTGTTCAGCAATTTTTCGACGAGCAGAAAGACGAAGAAAAAGCCTGCGACAGCCACTACGCCGCTGATGACGGTCAGCGCTTGCACTATCTCTACCAGCTTATCAGGCGGGGCGGAAGATCGCTCCAATGGATTAGTCGAGAGCGCGACTTTCGCGCCGCAGTGATTGCAATAGCTCAAGCCTCTGGTCAAAGCCGCGCCGCAGGTTGAACAAAACATCTGGCATTTCCTCCTCTTCTTTGTGGGCAATACGATACTCTGCCCTCAACAGTTCGCCAACCTTTCATTATAATCATCAAACAAAGCGCAGTTCACCATCAGAAAATTTCACCGGCTGTAAAGACATGGTATTCTCTCGCTTATTAATGAAGAGGAGAAAACGAGGATGAGCAGCACGCCGCGCCCGGGTGAGAGCTACGGCACTTATCAAGCCCTGATCGAAAATACGCTCAAGCGCATCGAGCGCGAAGATGTGATTCGCCGCATCCGGGAACGGGACGCGACGCTCTGGAAAGAGGACGAGGCGCACCGGAAAATTATCTCGAACTCGCTCGGGTGGTTGACGGTCGCGCGCCTGATGCTTGAGCGTGTAGATGAGATAGAAGCTTTCGCCAATGAAGTGCGCGAGGCGGGATTCAAGCATGTCATGCTCCTCGGCATGGGCGGCTCAAGCCTCTGCCCCGAAGTCATGCGCCGCACGTTCGGGCAGCAGGAAAATTTCCCGCAGCTTCTGGTGCTGGATACGACAGACCCTGACACCATCTCTGCTTTGGAAAAAAGCGTTGACCTCGAACAGACGCTTTTTGTCGTCGCTTCCAAATCCGGCACGACCATCGAGCCGCTCTCGTTTTATAAATATTTTTATGACCGCGTGCGCTCCTTGAAAAAAGAGCGCGCGGGCGAGAACTTTGTCGCCATCACAGACCCCGGCACGTTGATGGAGCGGATGGCGACCGAAGCCGGATTCCGTCGCATCTTTCTCAATCCGCCTGACATAGGGGGGCGCTACTCCGCGCTCTCTTATTTCGGAATGGTTCCGGCGGGCTTGATGGGACTCGACGTGCGCGAATTGCTCCGGCGCGCTGTGGCGATGATGGAGGCGTGCGCAGCATCCGTGCCCGTTGCTGAAAATCCCGGTGCGCAGTTGGGAGCAATGCTGGGCGCGCTCGCGCTCGAAGGGCGCGACAAGCTGACGCTCGTCCTGGATGAGAGCCTTGCTTCGCTCGGTTTGTGGATCGAGCAACTGGTCGCGGAGAGCACGGGCAAAGAAGGCAAAGGCATCGTGCCCGTCGCGGGCGAGCCGCTCGCCGCGCCCGATGTTTACGGCGATGACCGCGTGTTCGTTCACATTCACGTCGGCGAGGCTGATGCGGAGACGAGCGACAAATTACACACGCTCGAAGCCGCAGGCCATCCGCTGTTGCAGCGCACGCTTTCCGGCACGCTAGACCTCTGCGCAGAATTTTTTGTCTGGGAGTTTGCGACGGCTGTCGCCGGAGCCTTGATGGCAATCAATCCCTTTGACCAGCCGAACGTGCAGGAGAGCAAAGATAACACCAACAAGCTGCTCGACGAGTTTAAGAAAACCGGCGCGCTGCCCGAACAACAAACCATCGCCACCGAAGGCGACATGAAAGTTTACGGCGCGTCGCAGGAAAGAATTGATTCCGCACAGCCACTTGCCACAGTCATCAACGAACACCTGTCGCGCGCAGGCAGCGGAGACTACATCGCGCTCCTCGCCTACATCGAAGAAACAGAAGCGCATGACGAGTTGCTGCAAGCCATCCGCACGCGCCTGCGTGATAAATTTAAAGTAGCGACGACGACGGGCTACGGCCCGCGTTTTTTGCATTCGACAGGGCAACTGCACAAGGGCGGCGCAGACAACGGAGTCTTTATACAGCTTACCTCTCAAGACCGTACAGACCTCGCGATTCCGGGCGAGCCTTACGCTTTCAGCGTCTTGAAAGAGGCACAGGCTCTCGGCGACTTTTCTTCGCTTGAGCAAAGAGACAGGCGCGCGATTCGCGTTCATCTGGGGAGCGATGAGGAAGCGGGTTTGAAGAAACTGCTTGAGATAATTTCGCAGGTTGGTTGATTAAATTGCCTCCAGCTTTAGCTGGAGGATAAGCGAGCCGGAAGGAGTTTGGCTTTAGCCAAATTCTTTGGCTAAAGCCAATAGTTATCTTGTTCATCTTCTCCACTAGCTGAAGCTAGTGGCAATAAATTTTTCTTTTAGCAAGATTATGGTAACTGAAGCAGACATAGGGATGGCAGGCGTCGGCGTGATGGGGTCGAACCTCGCGCTGAATATAGAGCGGCACGGCTTTGCGGTGGCGGTCTGGAATCGTGATTTCGCTCTTGTCGAAAAGGTGATGAAGCAGGTCGGGGGTGACCGCCGCATCTTTGCCACACGGACACCGGAGGAGTTTGTGCGCGCTATCAAAAGGCCGCGCAAGATCATGTTAATGGTCAAGGCCGGAGAGCCTGTTGACTGGACTATCGAACAATTCAAGCCTTTCCTGGAGGCGGGCGACATCCTGATTGACGGCGGCAACTCTGAATTCAAAGACACGATGCGGCGCGAGGCTGCGCTCAGGGCTGCGGGCTTGCGCTTTATCGGCTCAGGGGTTTCCGGCGGCGAAGAGGGCGCGCTCAACGGCGCGAGCCTGATGCCCGGAGGCGCACGCGAAGCTTACGCGGAGATTGAAAATATCTGGACAGCCATCGCCGCCAAAACCGAAGACGGCGCATGCACGACTTATGTCGGGGCGAACGGCGCGGGGCATTTTGTCAAGATGGTGCACAACGGTATCGAGTACGGCGACATGCAATTAATCGCCGAAGCTTATGACATCCTGCGCCGCGTGCTGGGAATGAAAGCCGCCGAACTGGCGGACACTTTCGCGCGCTGGAACGAAGGCATCTTGAATTCTTATCTGATTCAAATCACCGCGGACGTTTTTCGTGTTCAAGACAAAGAGACGCGACAGCCTCTGGTTGATGTGATTCTGGACAAGGCCGGACAGAAGGGAACCGGCAAATGGACGGCGCAGGTTGCGCTTGATCTGGGCATCGCGATTCCGACGATCAACGCTGCGATTGAAGCGCGCTTTTTGTCCGCGCTGAAAGACGAGCGCGTCGCGGCGAGCAGTCAAATCAAAGCTCCGCAGGTCTCCGCATGGAGCGGCGACGGCCAGTATCTTGTCCAAGCCGTGCATGACGCGCTTTATGCTTCAAAAATTTGCTCTTACGCGCAAGGCTTTAGCCTGATTCGCGCCGGGTCTGACAATTACGATTGGGAGATTGATTTAAGCGAGATGGCGCGCATCTGGAAGGGCGGCTGCATCATCCGCGCAAAGCTGCTGGACAATATCAAGACTGCTTACAAGCGCGAGCCGCAGCTTGTCAATCTACTGCTCGACGAAGACTTCAGCGCGTGGATGGCCGGAGCGCAGAAACAGTGGCGCACCTCTCTCAGCATCGCGCAGCAGCACGGCGTCCCCGTTCCCGCGATGTCCGCGAGCCTCGCGTATTTTGACAGTTACCGCACGGCGAATCTGCCGCAGAATCTCACACAGGCGCAACGCGATTATTTCGGCGCGCACACATACGAGCGCACGGATAAACAGGGAGTGTTTCATACGGATTGGAATGAAGAGAATTAAAGTCGAATATGATGATGATTCTCGCGGGCGACATCGGCGGCACGAAAACGAATCTTGCGCTCTACGAAGCGCAAGCAGAAGGGCTATCGCTGGTTGAAGAATGTAAAGTTCTAAGCCGCGATTACGAGAGCCTCGAATCATTGATTGAGAGGTTCGTCAAAAAAATTGAGCATCCTCTTCAAGCAGCCTGCTTCGGCATCCCGGGGCCGGTCATCGGCGGCGCATCAAAGACGACTAATCTCCCGTGGTTTGTAAATGAGAAATCGCTCGCACGCGCTTTGCGGCTCGACGCTGTGTATTTGATAAACGATCTGGAAGCCACTGCTTACGGCATTCCTGCTCTGGATGGAGAGCAACTCATCAGGCTTAATGAAGGCGCGCCGGAAAAGCATGGCAACGTGGCTTTGATTGCTGCGGGCACGGGATTGGGACAGGCCGCGCTTGTGTGGGACGGCGAGCGTCAACGTGTGATGGCTTCGGAAGGCGGGCACGCGGACTTTGCGCCGCGCAGCGAGTTGGAGATGGAGTTGCTGCGCTACCTGTTGACCTTGCACGAGCGGGTCAGCTACGAGCGCGTGCTGTCGGGGCCGGGGCTGGTCAACATTTACAATTTTTTGAAAGCGTGCGGGTATGGGCCGGAGCCTGACTGGCTGCATCAAGCTTTGATTACGAGCGAAGACCAGGCGCAGGTCATCTCGCAAACCGCGCTGGCAGGCGAAGCCAAGCTGTGCGTCAAGGCTCTGGACATCTTCGCCACAGTGTACGGCGCGCAGGCTGGCAACCTCGCTCTCACATTCAAAGCGACGGGCGGCGTCTACCTCGGCGGCGGCATCGCTCCCAAGATCGAAGCGAAGCTCGTAGACGGAGCTTTTATGAAAGCCTTTAAAGATAAAGGACGCCTCTCAACGCTCGTTCAGGCCGCGCCCGTGCATCTTATTATGAATCCGAAAATCGCCCTGCTCGGCGCGGCGCAGTACGCAATTCTTCAGATTTAACGAACTGCTTTTTAAATATGCTGTCAAGCTGTTTTCGGTGGTGGCACAGGTTTGAAGTTGAGTGAGTACGAGATGCAACTCACCGCAGAGACGCAGAGGACGCAGAGGGGGCGCAGAGGCTTGAATGTCACTCAACTCTCTGCGCTATCTCCGCGTTCTCTCCGGTCTCTGCGGTGAGTCCGGCTTTCTTGTCACTTAACTTCATACTGACTCAATACCTCTGTTTTCCTTCTTGTTTTTCTGCTTTCATGTTTTAATGTTCCGGCCAGCAAGTTGTCTCCCCGCTAATCAGAACATTCCACGAGTCGCAGGCCATGAAACGCCCTGGTCTAATCTTCTCTGTCATTCTCTGTCTTTTGCTCGTCACATTTTCTGCGCGCGTGACGGCGGCCAAAGAGAGCTGGGTCAGTGTGCGCTCTGAGAATTTTAAGCTGGCGGGCAATGCGAGCGAGAGTGAGATACGCGAGGTTGCTGTCAGGCTCGAACAGTATCGAGGCATCTTAGCGCGACTGTTTCCACGCGCGGTCGGCGCATCGAGCGTGCCCGTCGTCGTCATCGTTTTCAAAAGCGATGAAGCTTTCAAACCGTTCAGGCCGTTCTATGAGGGCAAGCCCGCGGATGTCGCCGGTTATTTTCAAGCGGGGCGCGACCTCAACTACATGGCTGTCTCGGTTGGACGCAGGGGTGGCGATTCATACCGGACGATTTTTCATGAGCTGGTGCATCTGTTTACGGACAGCGATTTGCGAGGGCTGCCGATCAGCTTGAATGAAGGGCTGGCCGAATATTACAGCACGCTGAAAATTTCGGATGGCGGCAAAAAAATCACGCTCGGTCAAACGAATTTCTCGCATGCGCGGCTGTTGAGAGAGAAAGATTTGCTGCCGCTCGAATCTCTGCTGATGGCGGACGAGAAATCTTCTTTCTATAACGACGCCAAGCATCGCGCGCTCTTTTATGCACAGTCATGGGCGTTGGCGCACTATCTCTTGCACAGGGATTCCGGGTCGAATAATCTGGAAAAATACTCGCTCCTGCTCAACTTGCTGGCCGAAGGCGAGACGCTCGAAGAGAGTTTGAGAAAAGCTTTTCAGACGAACATCGCAGGGCTTGAGAAAGCTTTAAAGGCATATGTCGCGCGCCGTATTCCGTTCCCGACGATTGATGTGACCTTTGAGAGGGGCTTGGAGTTTGCGCCAAAGATGCAGACCGCGCCGGTGACGGAAAGCGCGGCGCAGGGATTTCTGGGCGACCTGTTGCTGCACATCAACCGGCTCGAAGATGCGGAAATTTACCTGCGCAACGCGCTCGCGCTCGACCACACTTCAGCCACCGCGCAGGCTTCGCTGGGGATGCTGCGCCTCAAACAGCAGAGAAGCGCGGAAGCCCTGCCGCTCCTCAAGCGTGCCGCCGAAACGGATACACAAAACTTTCTCACTCAGTACTACTACGGTTATGCGTTAAGTCGTCAGGAGATGAGCGACGAAGGTGTTGTGCGCGGCTATAGGCCGCAGACAGCCGCCGCGATGCGCGCCGCGCTCCGGCGCGCGATAGAATTGAAGCCGGACTTTGTCGAAGCCTATCGCCTGCACGCCTTTGTCAACCTGGCAAACAATGAGCGTCTGGCTGAGGCTGAAAGCCTGCTCAAACGCGCGCTCGAATTTGCTCCCGGCCAGCAGGATATTCTCTTCGTCCTCGCACAAGTCCACCTGCGCCAACTAAATTTTGCCGCCGTCCGCGAAGCTTTACAGCCAATCCTCTATCGCGCCGCAGACGGCAAGCTGCGCGAGCAGGCAACTGCGTTGCTCGAAGATGCAAAGTATGCGGAAGAGCTGGCGTCGCGCACAGATGACATGACGCGCTTGAAAGCAGAACGCGACGCGGCAGCCACAGTCCAGACCTTAAACAGGGAATCGCCCGCAGCGGAGCAAGCGCACGCGGGCAGGCCGTTGCTCCGCCGCCGCTTCAAGGGCGAGCGCGTCTTTGGTCAATTGACACGCATAGAATGCGCGGACACGGGCGTCACTTTGTTTGTCAGAGCAGGCGACCGCACGTTGCGGCTGCACGGCGCAGAACTGCGCAGCGTCTTCTTTGTCGCCTACGTAGCGGGCTTAGAGCGCACAGTCAAATGCGGCGCACGCAATCCCGAAAATAATGTGGTCTTGACCTATCGCCCGGCGAGTGACCCGCGCGCACAATTCGATGGTGAAGCCGTCGCTATTGAGTTCGTGCCCGAAGATATAGAAATCGAGCCGTAAGCCAACCCGTAGAAAAGTACCCTTCATTCAATTACAATCAATACTGAATCAGGTTGTTGATCTCGCGTGCATCATAAGAAATTTAAGAGAGCATCAAAATGGATATATTCTGGGAAGAACTAACCTCCGGGTTGCCTAATGCAAGACAGTTGGTGCATGTGATTATCCGGCTGATAGCTGCCACACTGCTCGGCGGGGTTATAGGCATCCAGCGGGAGCGGGTAGGTAAGCCGGCGGGGTTGCGAACACATATCCTGGTTAGCCTCGGCACAGCCGTCTTCGTGCTGGCTTGCTCCGGCGTTGGCATGTCTTCGGATGGTTTGTCCAGAGTCATTCAGGGAATAGTTACCGGCATCGGCTTTATCGGAGCCGGTTCCATTCTCAAGCTGAATGAAGAGCGCGACATACAGGGATTGACAACCGCCGCCAGCGTTTGGATGACGGCGGCCATCGGCGTGGCCGTCGGCTTGGGTAGTCTGGGCGTTGCGATGCTGAGCACCATATTGACTTTGATTATTCTCGCGCTCGCAGGACAGCACGAGATGCGGTCTGAGAAGAAGCAAGCAGGACGCAGCAAAGGCCAAGACAGCTAAATAACGCCAGGCGCGACTAATTATTGATGTTGATGCGATACTGCATAAGCAACGATTAGAATCGCTTCTTCCCATAGATTCTCAAACAGGAATGTTTGAAGTCCTGCGCAATATTGCAGCACCTCATTTTGCTCCGCCCGTTTATTCCAATTCATAGGGAAATCACAATAGACCACGCTCACGCGATCATCTATGACAGTATTCGTCTGAGAGAGATAATACCCTCCGGTATTTTCAACAACTGTGCAGCCGCCACGCAATTCTGTGAACTCTCTAATGAGCCAAGACAGCGTGTCCTGATAGGCAGGCTCATAACGGATAGGGATATAGACTTCAACGCGGATTCTTGGAGCGAAGCTCGGCAAGGCGCTTCTTCCTCCATTCAGCGATATTCTTTAACTTTTTGCGAAATTCTGCGTCAGAAATTTGCGCTTTCGGCGGCTTCTTTGTGCTTACGGCCTGCGGCACAATCTGATACTTGTTCTTCATGGCATTCTCCATGCGAATTATCATCCGAGTGCGGCTTTATATCAAGGTCTGTACTGCCGGGATCGCAAAGTGCTGCCGACGCCTACTGCTTTTTCCCCGGCGGGATGGCGCGCGGGATGTCTCCGTCGTCAACGACTAGGGGAGTCTCCGGCGCGTCTTTGAGTTTGGGCGCGTTGCGCAGGATGGGTGGGAGCTTGGGGCGCGGGATTTTGACGGTCGGGAAATCGCCTGTGCGGCGCAGGATCGCGCCGCCGCGCCCAGCGACCCAAGCCTCTGTGCCGCCGAGGTAGGCTACGGAAAAGAGCGGGATGCTGGTGACGGTCGGCTGTAATTCCCATTCAAGACCGCCGTCCATCGTGCGCAGGACACGCCCCTGATCGCCTGAGACCAGAACATCATTGCGTCCCGCGACACCGACTTCAAAAAGATTGACGCTGATGCCGCTTTCCTGATCGCTCCACTTCGCGCCGCCGTCATCTGTGCGCAGGATGATGCCTTTCTCGCCGACGGCATAACCGCGCTGCGCATCGGCAAAAGCCACGCTGTAAAGCCATTCTCGCAAATTCGCTTTGATTAATTCCCAACTCGCGCCGCCGTCCTGCGTGCGCAGGATTGTGCCGTGCGAACCGACTGCGACGCCGTGTTGCTCGTTCGTGAAATGAACGTCTTCGAGAAACGCACCCGTGTTGGATGTTTGCGCGCTCCATGTCGCGCCGCCGTCCTGTGTGTGAAGGATAGAACCGCGCGCACCGACAGCCCACCCGCGCGCGTTCGTGATGAAATGCACGCCGTACAAATCTTCGGTTGTGCCTGAGACGCCTTGCGACCACGTCAACCCGCCGTTGAGCGAGCGCAGGATGACGCCTTTGTCTCCGACCGCCCAGCCTTCTCTCTCATTCACAAACGTCACGGCATTGAGCCGCGTCGTCACTCCGGACAGAATCGCCGTCCAACTCTTACCGCCCGAGTCAGTGACCAGAACGCGGCCGCGCGAGCCGACAGCCCACCCGCGCGAGCCATTGTGAAAGTAGATGTCCGCCAGATCGTCGCGCCCACCTTCGGTCAGCCGCCGCCACTGAAAGCCGCCATCGTCCGTGCGTATCACAAGGCCATCGCTGCCCGCAGACCAACCCGTAAAAGGGTCTGCGAAATGCAGCGCGACGAGACGCGGGCTGGTTCTCACGCTGACGGGAATCCATGTCTTACCGCCGTCGCCCGTCATCAACACAATGCCGCCTTCGCCCGTCGCCCAGCCGCGCTGCTCGTCCGCAAAGCAGACCGACAACAGGTCTGTGCGGATAAAGACAGTGACGCTCTGCCACGTCAAGCCCCCGTCCTCCGTTCGCAGCACGCGCCCGCCATAGCCGACCGCGACCGCTCTTTGGGGAGTAAGAAACCACACGCTGGTCAGGGGCAGCGTGTCTTCCAGAGCAACCTGCTTCCACGTCAGCCCGCCATCATGCGTGATGAGCAGCGCACCGTCGGCTCCTGCAATCGCGCCCGTCTTTTGATCTGCGAAAGAGATTGAGTAGAGATGCGAGCGTTCATCGCTGAACTGCGGATGCCAAGTGATGCCGCCGTCCGCAGTATGCAGGATGCGCCCGTAAGTCCCGACAGCCCACCCGCGCGCCTGATCGTCCGGCGCAAACGTGACGCTGTAAAAATGATCGTTGACGCCCGTCTGCCGCTGCGTCCACTTGTCGCCGCCGTTCTCGGTCGTCAGGATGATGCCGCGTGCGCCGACCGCCACCGCGCTTTTCTTGTTCTTGACATAAATTCCGTAAAGCGTCGTTCGCACGGGCGCGGTCTGCGGCTTCCACTCAAAGCCGCCGTCATTCGTGCGCAGCATCACGCCGTCAGCCCCTATAGCCCACCCATGCTCTTTATCCTTATCAAACCCGATGGCGAAAATCTGGTTGCCCTGCGGCAAAGGGTTCTGCCACAGCCACCCGCGCTGCGCCGCCGACTGCGCGCTCGCCTGCGTGAGCGCAAAGCAACTGATGAGCAAAGCGCAAACCGCAAACCGCGCACAATACGCAACACCGCGCCGCCATGAATGGGGCGCGCCTGTGAGCTTCGAGATGATTTTTGGGACAAACACTTTCTTAAACGATTTTGCCGGGGCACACATGCGGCGACCCCTCTGCGAAGAAGCCTGACCGCGTGAAATCGGGGAGAGAGAATTATAAAGGCGACCGGAGGGGAAAGCGAATCACCGCACGATAATCTCCCGGAAGGTTATGCAATGATTGTGCAAGGTTGCGGCAGCAAAGCTAAGTGAAATTGATTACGAGCGGGAGCGTGACTTTCTACCGAATTCACGTATGCGCTCTGTAAGTAGATAAACATTTGTGGAGGGGTTATCACCTTCAGTGCCCACATCAATATGATGCTTGTCTAATTGTTGTGCCCTTAGCACAGCTTCGGAATATCCATCGCGCAAGGTCTCAAATGGAACGTGCTTACGATAATCTGGAATGTAATTTCTCAAAAGCTTTGTGATTGGCTTACGTTCAATGTGAGCATGTTGCTCACGAAAATGGAGTAAGAGCCACAACTCAAAGCACGGATTAGAAATTGCCAAGTTAATACCGTTATCACGAGCCTGCTGCCGGGCATCCGGTATTTTAGGATGCTCATCTATGTCGAAGACGCACCATACTTCATCATACTTTAAATTTTCGTCGCGAGCGCGCCGCGCCTCTTCCTCTGACTCTTTCTTTCGGAGTGCTGCCCGTTCGACAAGGGTTTTGGGCGCGCCGCCTTCACTATCAATTAAAAGTTCGACTAACCGATTTTCTTCTTCTCTGCGAAAAGAATCCAGATATTGAGGCTCTGTCACCTGTCCTTCACACACGACGAGTACCCTTGGCCTTGGGTCAAACAAAGCGGGGCGGCGGCTTAAGGCTCGCGCGCGGAGACGGAATTTAGGCTTCTTCACCATTACGCTTGCCGGTAAATAGTGATTCAGTGGTAATGAAAGGCACTGCGCCGTAACGCCCTTGCAAGTATCCGCGCTTCAGGTTTTCCTCCTTGCGTGCTTTGTAATCGGTGAGAGGGTACAGGTGTGTTGCTCCATTCACATCCTTTTCCGTAAACCAGATTTGATCTCTACGCAAATCGCCGCACTCCAAAATATTTGTATCGTGCGTATTGAAGAGAAGTTGCGCGTTATGCGGATTTCTGGCGGGGTCGTTAAACATCTTCACGATTTCGACTGCCATCAGCGGATGCAGGCTCGCATCAAGCTCGTCAACGCATAACAGACCCCTCTTCGCTAATGTCTCGACTATTGGCCCTGCGAGACCAAACAATGCTTGAGTGCCGCGAGACGCATCTGAAAACGGTATTGGTATATCATTTTCAGCAACTTCTGTCCGATGGAACAATGATATGTTATGAAGTAGTGGTGACCTTTTTAGTAAACTTCTTCCATTTAATTTTGGAACTAGAGCGCCGCTTACCATCATGTGCCCAACAATGTCTGCTGTTGTCCTATATTCAATATCAATATTTGTAATACCTAAATCAGAATTTTGCATTATCGAAAGTATGTCCGCTTGGTATTCTGGGTTGCGGAAGTTCTCGGCTGTATGTCTATTATCATCTCGATTATTCTCATCAATAAATTTAAGTGAACTGGAAAACCACTGAAATATGGGACTAAGCATTTGATGATTATTCTGCGCGGCTGCTGAAAGGAATAGACTATTATCCCGCGTGAGTGCTTGGATAGATTTATTTTCGCCCGTTAATAGTCGGTTGAAACTAAACTCCTTGGATTCTGAAGCATCGCGAGTAAACCACTTTTGTTTTCTTCCCTGAGGATACGCATATAGCCACTCTTCAAGCACGCGCTTCGAGTCAACTACAAAGCCATACGTATATCTCGAACCCTCCAAAAGAAAATCCACTTCAAAGAACGAGGGCTTTGATAAGGCTTTAGGGTCAAGCAGAAACGGGCTTCTGGGCACACCCCCATTCGGTTCCCAGTTTCGTTGTGAATCCTCCACTGCGCTCTGCATAAACTTTAATGCATCCAGCACCGTTGACTTTCCAGAAGCATTCGCTCCATAAATGCCGACAACCCTGAGCAGACCAATATCCTTTTGTTCTGTATGTACTACTTTTTCAGGAAAGTCTGCTAAGGGAGCAGCGACAAAGGAGAGTTCCTGCTCATCGCGAATAGAGCGATAATTCTCAACTCGAAATCTAATTAGCACGAGTCTTTATCCTAATCATGTGTAAAATTATTTGTACGGAAAGCGGGGTTTCGACGCTTCTCGCGTGATGATTATGCACAAATCGTCTTGGAAGTGCAATGATAGGGTATTTACGTTAAGATAATCTTTGACTGATATGCTATAAACAAATGTTGAATCTTGTAAACGAATGCGTATATTAGTTGGGGCTTGCGTGCAGACCTTGAGCGTCTTAACGAGAATCCGGAAATGACCAGTTTGGTAGAGAGCCTGCGTCGGCATGGAGTGAAGGATGAGATCATCGCTTCCGCTATCGCAGATGTTAAAGGCTCTGTCGAGGCGGCGTAGCAAGTATGAATCACTATCAGCAGCTACAGGCATGGTTGCTGCGCCTCGCGGGCGCGGTTGAGGTAGTGGCGTTCGTCGCTGTGGTGATGCCGCGCTCGTGGATGGAGTGGTCGCACGCTTGGCTGGGGATGGGAGTGATGCCTGAGGGGGCTGTGCTCATGTTCCTGATCCGGCAGGCGTCTTACGTTTACGGGATGCACGGAATCTCGCTGTGGGTGGTGGCGTCGGATGTGGTGCGGTTTCGCCCGCTCGTGATATTCAACGGCGTCTCGTTCCTGCTGGCAGGGCCTGTGTTCTTTATCATTGATTACGTGTCGGGGATGCCGCTGTGGTGGACTGTGGCAGACAGTGTGGGTTGCGCGTTCTTCGGAGCGGCGTTGCTTTTGCTCAGCCGGGATAACGGAGGACGCGGGGAGTAAATCAGGCAGGGAACAATGGATAAGAGCAAAGCTAATAACGGGCGTGAGGCTTCGCGCGCCGGAAAGCGCGTGTTGACATCCAGTCGTTCAACCGGGTTCAGGGGTCTGATGAATATGAGGAATGACCATCGCGCCTTGAAGTCCCGGATAGCACGGCTTTTAGCGAGCCTCAGCAACTTTAGCAATTTGCGAGAATCAATATCTTTCGCAATTCAGGTATCTTGCGAAAAAGAATCTCTCGTTTTGTAAGGAGCATCGTCATGATCCAAAAAATGTCGCACACCACTGTTTACGTTCTCAATCAGGAAGAGGCGCTCAAGTTTTATACAGATAAGCTTGGCTTTGAGGTTCGCGATGACGCCATGTACGGGGAAAATTTTCGCTGGCTGACGGTTGGGCCAAAAAATCAACCTGACATGGAAATCGTCTTGTTTGAGCCGCAGGGTGGGATGCTCTATGACGATGACACCGCCAGCGCGGTTAAAGCCATCATCAAGAAGGGAGCCTTGGGAGGTTGCGTCTTTGAGACGGCGGATTGCCAGGCCACGTATGAGGAATTAAAGGGCAGGGGAGTCGAATTCGTCTCGCCACCGGCAGAGAGGCCATATGGTATCGAAGCTCAGTTCAAAGATAATTCCGGCAACTGGTTCAGCCTGAAAGAGCAAAAAGAAACTTAGAGTAACCGATAAAAGCTAACCACAAAGGCACGAAGCCACAAAGAGTAGATAAGCATTAAAGATAAATTTGCTTTCTAACTTTGTGGCTTCGTGCCTTTGTGTTTCGGTTGTTTATTCTTAGCTGTTAATCGTTGGCCGTCTGGATGACAGCCGCGCGCCGCGCGAGAGCCTGTGCAGGTATCTGAGAAGCCGCACACGGTCATCATCGCTCATCGAAATAATTCGCACGCCGATAAGATAGCCCGTTTGCTCCGCGCGCTTGCCGAGACGTTCGTAACGAACCGGAGCGGCCTGCACGCGAATCGTTCCGGTCGGCAATTCAAGCACGATCAACAGACGGCGATTACGTGCGGCTAAGTGATGATCGCCCTTACTGATTGCCGGAACGAGTAATGCTATGCCCGTCTCGCTGATGTTGCGCGTGTAACCGCTCACAGAGATGGCTGGCCGCGTTCCTTTATTGCGCGGTTGCTGGTCGAGCATCGTCAGGCTGAAAGGCAGGCGCGGATTGTGGCGTTGAGCCTGTCTGAGGCTGCGGACAAAATTACGTAGATTGATTTCCAGAGAACGAATTAATTGCAGCATGATTTCTACCTCAAGAGGACTTCCGAGCGGTTAGCTCTCAGGACTCAAGCATCATGCGCCAGCGCGCGGGTAAATTTCAAGAGATTTTTTTTGCAGCGGCTATTCGGGCAGAATCCCCAACAAAATCGAGTGTGCGCGCAGCTTCAATTTTCCAGCCCGGCGTCTCCGACACGGTCAACCGCATCGCGCAGGACATCTTCGTCCGCATGCCCGAGCGCGGCTATCTTCCGAGCGGCGCGGTCTGCCGCCTCCTGCACGACATGACCCGCGTGGCCTTTGAGCCATTCCCATGTGACGTTGTGCGTGCGCGCGGCCTCGTCCAATTTCTCCCACCACTCCTGGTTCGTCTTGCGCCGGAAGCGACCGGACATCGTCTCGACTACGTAACGCGAATCCGTGACGACGCGCACGCGGCACGGCTCGCGTAAAGCTTCGAGTCCGACCGTCGCCGCCGCAATCTCCGCCTGCTGGTTCGTCGCCGTTCCGAGGTAAGAGCCGACCGCGCGCCACAGCCCGCGATAACCGAGCAGCGCGACAGCCGCCGCGCGCGTCGCCGCCTGACCGTTGCCGAGGCTCGACCCATCGCAGACAATCGTGACTGACTTTAAGGAGGTGGTGTCAGATCTTTTCACAACTCTCTTCATTCTCTTTTTGTATTTTGTACTTTGTATTTTGTACTTTGCCTGTGACATTCAATCTTGAGTTGTCATCTCAAGTTTAAATAGGCGTACAAAGAACAAAGCACAAAGTACAAAATACAAAAACCAATCCTCTCATCCTTCCGCTCGCTACGTAGCCGTGTCAACGCTGCGTTTGACGTGGACGATGTGGTCAACGTTCTCTTCAAAAGTATCGTCGTGCGAAATGACGAAGAGCTGGTCAAAGTGGCGCACCTGCCCGATCTGCTGCGCGAGTCGCTCGCGCCGCTCGGCGTCCATGTTGACGGTCGGCTCGTCAAAAAAAGCGAGGCGAATGTCTGAGAGTTGTTTAAGCAGTGCGAGGCGCACAGCGAGGGCTGCGGCCATCTGCTCGCCGCCCGACAGGTTTTGAAACGAACGGTCGTGGCCTTCCTCTTCGAGAATGATTTCATAGTCGCGCGACCAGCGCAGTGCGCGCCCCGCGTCGCCCGTAATCTCGCGGAAAAGCTGGTTGGCCTCTATCGAGATATTGTAAAGATAGCTCTCTGTGACCAGCGGCCCGGCCTGCTTTAAAGTGTCGCGGATAAACTCCGTCGCTTCGTTCAACTCTTCGAGCTTCTCTTTGGAGCGAAACTCGTCGCGCATCGAATCACGCACCTCTGCAAGCCGCTTAATCTCCGCCTCAAGCGCGGCCAGGCGCGTTTGCGCGGCTTCCAACTGCGCTGCATTCGCGGCCTCGCGCGTGCGCGCTTCCAACAGGCGTGCGCGCTCGGCGTCGTGCTCGTCGCGTTTGTACGCTGCGGCTGCCGTTTCGTATTCAAGGCTTGCTTTCTCTGTTTCCAGAGCCAGCCGCGCGGCCTCTTTTTCGGCCTGCGCGAACTCCGCTTCACGCGCGGGGAGCGTCGCCGCCAAAGCTTCGCTCGCGAGATATTCCCTGTGCGCTGCGGCAGTCCGGTCGCGAGCCGCCCGCGCCGCGTTCCATTCGTCGTCGAGCTTGACGTATTTTTCAAGCTCTGCGGAAAGCGTGCGCGATTGAGCTTCGAGAGCGCGCAAAGCATCCGTCGCGCCCGCGATCTCTGTCTTTAAAGCTTGGACACGTTGGGCTTCTGCGCGCAGTGCGGCGGCGCGCCCGCGCGGGTCTTCGAGAGTGCGCAGGCGCATTTCCGTCTCTTCCATCTCTTTTTCCAGAGCGGAGACGGCGGCGGCGGCGGCGGCCACGCTCTCACGCTCATCCCTTTTAGCTTTGCCTTCATGCTCGATTTCCTGTAGCCGTTGCCTGAGCGGATTCAACTCCGCATAACTCAAAGAGGCTTCCTGCAACACTATCAATTCGCCGTCAATGCCGGACAATTTGGCGCGTAGTTGATTGATATTCTTCAAATCTTCAGACGGCAACGCGGCCAATTCTTTTTCGATTCCGGCCAGCAACGCTTCGCGTTCGGAAAGCAGTTGGCGCGACTGTTCCAACTGTGCGCGCACGCTCTCCATCCGGTTGAAATGTTTTTCGGCTTCGCGCGCCTCGCGCACTGCGAGACCGATGCCCGCCTGCTCCTGTTCCAGCGTGCCGAGCTGCGCGGTGTTGGCCGTGAACTGATCTTTGAAATAATCTTCGAGCGTCTGGTCTTCGCCGATGTTGAGACACTTCTGAGAGAGAATCGGACAGAGACCGTTTTTGACTTCGCGATGAAATTTTTCGTCACGCGCGATTCCGGCTTTGAGGTGCGCGAGCTGTTCGGTCAACTCGCGCTCGCGCGCCGCCAGAGACGCGACTTCCGTCGCCTTCGCAGAGAGCTTTTCCAAATCGCGCGTCTCTTTTTCGCGCGCAGCTAATTCGCGCCGCAAACGCTCGGCTTCGCGCGCAGCCTCTTTTTTCTGCGAGGTCAGGTGCTTGAGGCTGGTCGCAGCTTTTTCCGTCTTGCTGAGCCGCGTCTCAATCTCGATTCGTTCGCTCGCAAGGTCTGCCGCGCGTTGCTGCGCGCCCTCACCCTTCTCTGCCTCTTTGACGCGCTCGCGGATTTGCGTGTGCTGCTTGCGCAGTGCGTCAAGCTCACGGTCAAGCTGCGCCAGCCGCTTGCCCGCGCTCACGGCCTGCGCACGCAAGTCCCTGAGCCGCTCTCGCTCTCGCTCCAATTCTTCCTGCTCCGTAATCAAGGGAGCGAGCGCAGCCACAGATATTCCCGCCTGCACGGCTCTCTCAAGAGCCTCTTCGAGACGCGACACGTCGCTTCTGGCAGAGACCGTCAAAGCTTCTGCACGCGCGGTTTCATCGCGCAACTTGTCGCGCGCCGCACGCTCTGTCTCAAGCTGTCTCAGGCGTTCGAGCGAAGACAGGTGCGCCTGATAATCCGGTTCCGCAGCACGCTTGCGCGCATCGGCTGCGCCGGCTGCATCACGTTCAGCTTGCCTCTCATGAAGACGCCGCCCGGATGCCTCGCGCTCGACTTCGAGACGGCTTTTCAACGCGCGCGTGTCACTGACGCGCTGCTCCGCCGCATCCATATGGCCTACGATGCGCGCACGCTCGGCTATTTCCTCTTTGAGCTGCGCGAGTGTTGTTTCAAGCTCGCGCACGCGCTCGCCTGTGCCCGTGTGCTCCTGAACCAACTCGTCATAACGCGCGAGCTGCCCTTCTGCGCTGGCGATGCGCTCGCGCACTGAGGCCGTCCGCTCGTCTATCAGGCGCACGGTCTCGCGCAGACGCTCTGCGCCTTCACGATATTCTTCGACCTTCAAGAGACGATCAAAGGCAGCCTTGCGCGCGGTCGGGGCAAGGATAAATTCGGCTGTGAATGAGCCTTGCGGGACGCCTATCGCGGAGCGAAACAAAGCGCGCAAATCCGTCCCCGGCTCGATGCCCAAATGCTGGCGCAGGAACGCGCCGACATCCGCTTTCTTCTCGGCGATACGCATGTTCAGGCCATGATCGAAAACATGATAGCCCTGCCCAGTGTCTCTGTAGACGGTGTATTGCCGCTGGTCCAGATCGCTCTCAAAGGTGACGCGCACAGAGCCTTTCTTCGCGCCGCGCCGCAGGAAATCCTCTTTGCTGTAATCGAGCGTGTCGAACAGCGACCACGCGATGGCTTCGAGAATCGTAGTCTTGCCCGCGCCGTTCTCGCCCGTAATCGCAGTCGTCCCGCGCCCAAAGTCATACTCTGACTGAACGTGAGATTTAATGTTGACTAGCTCAACCCGTGTGACGTGCATTATCTCTGGTTGCCTTTGAGAGGCTGCTAAATATGTGTGTTAGTGCGTTGTGAAAAAAAAACTTTACAACAGCTTCAAAAACTCTTCGACAGTCAGTCCGGCATTACGAATCAGGGCGCGCAACGTTCCTACAGATAGTTCTTTGTGTTGAGGAATCGAGAGATTAACGCGGACAGCGGGTTTAGTCATAACCAGATGACTTCCTACCTGACCAACGGGTTGCCAGCCAGCTTTCTGGAAACCTTTCACGGCTTCCTTGCCGGAGATGTTGCCGAGTCTGCCCATTCTAAACAGCTACCACAACCGGCGTCTTGCCTATTTGCAGTTGCAGCGCGGAAACTGCTTTCTGGTCTTCTGCCCAGAGCCATGCGGTAATCGCTTCTTTGATATTCTCCAAAGCTTCCTGCTCATCTTTACCCTGAGAAACGCAGCCGGGCAGCGCCGGGCACTCTGCAACAATCCAGCCGTCTTCGGCTTGTTCAAGCGTAACGTGGAAAATCATATCTGCTCTTTCCTCCGCTTTGAGCGCAACTAGCTTTCGGACAATGACAACTTGTTCTATCCTCGCATTACGATTCTACTTGCTTTCTCGCGGCACGCCAAACAGCAGCGCGATTGGCCCTAAGAGCAAGAGCCACATTGCCGCGCCCAGCCCGAAACGCTCTGCGAAGAGGCCGAGTCCGAGCGGAACCAGACTGGTAAAGAGGCCGCTCAGGTTGCCGAGCGCCATCACCGCGCCGCTTTGACCGGGCATCGCCGCGTAAAGCTGCGCCTTCAGAATCGAATACCATCCGGCGTTGGCAAAGCCTATCAAGCCCAGCGCGACGAGCTTCAAAGTGACGCCGGGAACCAGCAGAAACGCCGGAAAGAGCAGCAGGATAACCAACGCGCTCAGGCGCAGGTAACTGAGGCCGCGCACGCGCTCCAGGAGCGGCAGCAGGAGAATATCGCCGGGCAGCCCCGCGCACGTCCAGACGATGAGCGAGAGACCGGCCTGCGCTTCGCTCAAGTTCACTACGTCAACAAAGTAGAGCGCGAGATAGCCGTGCAGCCCGTCCATCATCAAATCCGCCAGCTCCAGCAAAATCAGCCAGCGCAACACCTCGCGCCTACAGAGCGCACGCAACGCTTGACGCACTCCTTTCCACAGGCTGATCCGCGCATGTTGCTTCTGCGCGTCTGCCGAAGGCGTGACGAAAGGAAATCGCCACGCCGCCGCGACCAGTACCAGCGAGAGCGCGAACAGGATGATATGCACGCCGCGCCAACCTGCTCCGACCATCAAAGCCAGACCGAGCGTGAGTGGCCCGACGACGTTGCCTAATGAGCCAGCCAACTCCCAACGCGCCATGTTCTGCTCGCGCCGCGCCGGAGCCGCATCCATCAAAGCCGCCTGCGAGAGATTGACGAATGCGCCCGAAGCGGGACTGAACAACATGAATGCCAGCAACAGGAGCGTAGAGCCGTTGCTCACAGCGACGAGCAGAAAAGCGAGTGTAAAGAAAATGCCGCCGCCCAAAACAATCGCCCGCCGCTTCCAGACATCGCCGAGAATGCCCAGCACAGGCTCGACCATGCAGCCGAAGATAGACGGCACGCTCATCAACAGCCCGATTTCAGTGTAAGAAAGTTGAAGGTCGTTGCGAACGAGCGGCCATGAGACTTCCCGCACGCCGAAAACAAATTCGTCCAGAAACTCTATTGCCAGCAGTGTGAAAGAAAATGAGAGCGCACACCTTCGCCCCGCCCTGCCGAGACGCAGAGCAAGGCTTTCATTTTTCAGATGAAGCATTGGATGATTCCTCTTTTGTTGCCTCGAAAGTTTTTGAGAACGCTGCTGTCTTTGAGAAAAAGCGTCCTTGTCGAGGCGGAGGAATCACCGAGCGGGCAAGGCTGTACCTGAACCGTCGCTTGATGCACGGCGTACAAGTGCCCGAAGTTAGGCGGTTAGAAAATTACCAGGGAGGGAATGTCAAGGTGATATTCATGCTGAGCGCCTTCCTGAAAACTTTTGTTATCACGCGCTTACTCTACGCGAATCGCGCAGAGTTCAGCAAGTAAATTTCCGGGTACATTCATCCAGCAAAATCTTTTATGCCGCACGGCCTGAGCGCGTCAATGTTTCTTTAGCAAACTCTAAAACCTGAATCGCCTGCTCGCGTGGGACTGTCGGAAAATTGTCGAGAAACTCATCTAACGTAAGACCGGCTTCGATATTATCCAGCAACGCCGCAACCGGCACGCGCGTCCCGCGAAACACCGTCTCACCACTCTGGATTTCAGGATTACTCGTAATCGGCAAGCGCGCGATTTGTTCCTCTTCAATATTCTGCATATCGAATCCTTTGGCTGAAAAAGTCCTCCATGAATGTCCGCACTTGAGCAATCATCTGCTCGCCAATGCTCGCTCTAGCGTCGCATGATCTTTCTCAAGGTCTTCAATGGAGTATTCAAGATACACTTTATGCGCTTTTAGAAAAGCGTCAACCTGTAAATCCGTCTGAAACCCAAGCATCTTTCTCACCTGAGCTTGAGTAAGTTTGCCTGAGCGATAGTTTTCCAGCGCGATTGCTTCCAGCACGCTGCGCTCAACGTCCTGTTCGTGCGCTTGTAGCTGCCGCGCAATGTCTTCGGGCAAATCAATTATGACTTGCATAATACATCTCCCTGCGAAACATATTTCGCGCCTTCATTCATTCACTTTCAACACGGCGAGAAAAGCCTCTTGCGGAATCTCTACGCGCCCAACTTTCTTCATGCGCTTCTTGCCTTCTTTCTGTTTTTCGAGGAGCTTGCGCTTGCGCGAGATGTCGCCGCCGTAGCATTTGGCGATGACGTTTTTGCCCATCGCTTTGACGGTTTCGCGCGCGACGACTTTGTTGCCGATGGCGGCCTGAATGGGGACTTCAAAGAGCTGGCGCGGGATGAGCTGTTTCATTTTCTCTGCGAGCGCGCGTCCTTTGGCCTGCGCCGTCGCGCGATGCAGGATCAGCGAGAGCGCGTCAACGGGTTCGCCCGCGACCAGCACGTCGAGCTTGACCAAGTCGCTTTCCCACTGCCCTGAGAAATGATAGTCAAGCGAGGCATAGCCCCTTGAAACCGATTTCAAGCGATCATAAAAATCAAGCACGATCTCGTTCAAAGGCACTTCGTATGTGAGCATCACGCGGTTGGAGGCGATGTACTCGAACTTTTTCTGCACGCCGCGCTTCTCTTCCAGGAGCGGAAGAATGCCGCCCAGGTAATCATCCGAAGTCAGAATCGTGGCTAAGATGACAGGCTCTTCGATCTTGGCGATGCGGGCGGGGTCTGGCATCTTGGCGGGCGAATCAATTTCCAAACGCTCGCCGTCCGTCGTCGTCACGGTGTAGCGCACGCCCGGCGCGGTCGTGATTAAATCCAGATTGAACTCGCGCTCCAGCCGCTCCTGCACGATCTCCATGTGCAGGAGGCCGAGAAAGCCGCAGCGAAATCCGAAGCCCAGCGCGGTTGACGATTCCGGTTCGTAGAAAAACGAAGCATCATTCAAGCGCAGCTTATCGAGCGCGTCGCGCAACTCTTCATATTGATTCGTGTCTATCGGATAAAGCCCGGCGAAGACCATCGGCTTGATTTCCTGAAAGCCGGGAAAAGGCTCTACGGTCGGGCGCGCACTCTCTGTGATGGTGTCGCCGATCTGCACGTCCGCGACTTCTTTGATCGAGGCCGTGAGAAAGCCGACCTCGCCGACGCCGAGGCGGTCAATCGTCGTCGGGCGCGGGCGATTGACGCCCAACGTCTCTACCTGATAATCGCGCCCGGTGTTGAAGAAGCGAATCTTCATCCCCTTTTTAATCGCGCCGTCAATCACGCGAAAGAGGACGATCACGCCGCGATAAGAGTCGTACCATGAATCGAAAATCAGAGCCATGAGCGGCGCGTTCGGGTCTCCCTTCGGATACGGAACGTCCCTCACGATGGCTTCCAAGACTTCGTCAACGCCCTTGCCCGTCTTCGCAGAGGTCAGCACGGCGTTATGCGTTTCAAGCCCGATGAGATGCTCTATCTGCTCAAGAGCTTTTTCGGGTTCTGCTCCCGGCAAGTCAATCTTGTTGATGACGGGAATCAATTCCAGATTATTTTCGATGGCGAGATACGTGTTGGCGAGCGTCTGCGCCTCTACGCCCTGCGAGGCATCCACGACGAGCAGCGCGCCCTCGCAGGCAGACAAGGAGCGCGAGACCTCGTAAGAAAAATCCACATGCCCCGGCGTGTCTATCAGGTTCAAGACATAATCCTGCCCGTCCTTCGCCTTATAATCGAGCCTGACGGCGTGCGATTTAATCGTGATGCCGCGCTCGCGCTCCAAGTCCATGTTATCCAGGACCTGCGCCGACATCTCACGCTCTGTCAGCGCGCCCGTCATCTCAAGCAGGCGATCCGCCAGCGTAGACTTGCCGTGGTCTATGTGCGCGATGATTGAAAAATTTCGTATGCGTTCTGGATTCATAATTAGAGGCTAGATATTAGATGCTGGATGTTAGTCATTGCTTTAACTAACATCTGGCATCTGGCATCTGACATCCGTTGTTATAACAAAACGGGCGCGAAACCGCACGCGCCCGTCTGACTCGGCTGTTTGGAAAAGTGTTTATGGCGTTGCTTTCATCCATTCGATGCAGCGTTCGAGGTGCGCTCGCATGTTTTCTGCGGTGTCTTGGTGGATGCGACCGTGACCGGGCAGCACCCACTCGAAATCGTAATCCAGCAGCCTTTCCATCGAGCGCGTCTGCACGGGCCACGAATACCACATGGCATTGCGGAAAGCCGTCAGGGTTTCTCTCGCGGGCGACCATGCCAGGTGATCTCCGGTAAAAAGGTATTTGTTTTGGTAGAGCATGACCATGTGGCCGCGCGTGTGTCCGGGCACGGGAATCAGAGTCAGGTCGCGGTCAAGTCGGACAACCTCTTCGCCTTCGATCACCTGCTCCATGCCGAGCCGTTGTGCGCCGTCCGCCGCGTGCATGATGCGCTCCATGCCGAACTTTTTAGCGAAAGCGGCGTGGTCTGCGATGTCGTCCCTGTGCGTGAGAAACATTTGTCTGGCTCCGCCCATCTGCTCGATGCGCCGGACGAGCTGCGTCGCAAAGCGCGGGCTGTCAACCAGCACGTTGCCGCCCTCTTCCGGCGGCCGCACGATCAGATAGCTCCACGCGCCAAAGCTCGCTTCGGAAGTGAAGCCGCAGAAATAAATGTTGTCTGTAATGTGTAAAGGAAAAGATTTGATCGCGCTGCGCACGTCGTGCTTTTCGGTCTTGCCGATAGAGCCTGTCGGACATGTCACCAATGCCAGCAGCGCGAGATGCGTTTCTTCCTGCGTTTCAGGCTGATGATAAACGCTCGACTGGTCGCCGTGATCGCGAAAGGTGGCGGGCGCAAGCTGCCTGCACGCATCGCAATCAATGCACGTGTCATCAACGAAAAAGTCGCCCGCAACGTTCTGCGGCAAGCGACGGGCGATGCTCGCCATACGTTTTACACCTCGCTTCGATATTATGATGAAGCAGACCGCAGGTTAGTTCAAGCCGCGCGCACGCTTTGATAGTTGATGAAAGGCAAGCTATGCTTGATGTAATGAATAGCTTCTTCAGAGAACTTCTAAACACTTTGCTGATTGTTCTCGGCATTCTTTCCGCAGGGCTGGGGTTGAAGGGATTTTTGCTCTCAAGCCATTTTATTGACGGCGGCGTGACGGGCGTTTCCATGTTGCTCTCAAGCCTGCTCGGTTTCCCTTTGTCAATTCTGATACTGATTATCAACCTTCCTTTTATCGCCGTCGGCTACCGGCAGATAGGCAAAAAGTTTGCGATCAAGAGCGCGCTGGCGATTGGAGGATTATCGCTGTGTCTGGCCTTTGTTAGTTATCCTGATGTGACCTCTGACAAATTGCTGACGGCTGTCTTCGGAGGCTTTTTTATAGGGGCCGGCATCGGCTTAGCCATTCGCGGCGGCGCGGTTTTGGACGGAACTGAAATCGCCGCGCTCCTGGTCAGCAAGAGCAGCAACCTGCTCAAGGTCGGAGATGTGATTCTCATCCTCAATGTTTTTATTTTCGCCGCTGCCGCCTTCTTTCTCGGCATTGAGGTAGCTATGTATTCGATTCTGACTTACGTTGCCGCATCGAGAACGATTGACTTTCTGATTCACGGCATTGAGGAATATACGGCGGTCATTATCATCTCGGATAAAAGCGAAGAGATTAGAGAGATGATTATGGCCCACTTGCATCGCGGCGTCACGGTTTACAAAGGGCGCGGCGGCTTGAGCAATGCGGAGCAGGATATTCTGTATTGCGTCGTGACAAGGCTTGAAATCGGAAGCGTTAAGCGCGTCGCCAGAGAGTTAGATCAAGCGGCGTTTATCGTAGTTCACCCGCTGGCGGATGCCGAGGGCGGCGTGATTAAAAGAACTGCGCTCCATTAATGCAAAGTGTCACAGAAGATGTTGGACTTCATGAATTGTCACTAGCTTCAGCTAGTGGACAAAGATGGCTAAAGAATTATCGGCTTTAGCCGAACTGCTCGGCTAAAGCCGATCAATGCGTAACTCTTCCCCACTAGCTGAAGCTAGTGGCAAGTCAAATCCTTTGTTTACGCACTAGCCGGGACGATGCGCTTTTAGGAAAGCGATAAAAAACTTGCTTGATAATTTGTCCTGCATATAATGTCGCAATACTTAAATGACATGATGCGGCGCGTGGCTGTACCCGCAACAGCCCTGGTTGCTTTTGCTCAGCTTGATGACCGTCTCCGTTAAAATCTTGCTGGCCGCAGGGATTTTGTCCGTGTGAGGGGCGGACAACGCGACTGTCATCGAGCCGCGAGCCTGTCACATCTTCCGGGAGATAAAAGATACATGTCGCAGGTAAAGCGTTCCCCCATAATGCGCTATGGCTTTGCCGTCCTGACGGTCGCGCTGGCTGTGCTCCTGACTTCGCTGATCCCGCAGCTCTCCACACGCGCGCCGTTTGTGCTCTCTATAACTGCCGTTGTGCTGACCGTCATCTATGGCGGCATGGGCGCAGGGCTGTTCGCAACAGCTTTGGCTGGTCTGTTATGCGCCTACCTCTTTCTGCCTCCGGTCTATACCTTGAGAATCGGGACTGAAGGAGTTTTGCGGCTCGTGCCGTTCACGTTTCTGGCTGTGTTAATCGGCTTGCTGGTGGACAAACTCAGGCGCGCTGAAATGTCTTCGCGTCTGAGCCGCGATCAGTTGTCCACAACCTTGATGAGCATCGGCGACGCCGTGATTGCCACAGACGCAGAGGGGCGTGTCACGCTGATGAATACCGTCGCGCAAGCTTTGACCGGGTGGGGGCTTGAGGAGGCGCGCGGCAAACGTCTCGAAGAAGTTTTTAAGATCGTCAACGAGCAGACGCGCAGCGCAGTGGAAAACCCGGTCGCCAGAGTCTTGCGCGAAGGCGCGGTTGTCGGCCTCGCCAATCACACGATCCTGCTCGCCAGAGATGATAAAGAGATTCCGATTGACCATAGCGGCGCGCCCATCAGCAATAAGGATGGCAAGATCACCGGCGTCGTGCTGGTCTTTCGAGACATCTCGAAACTGAAAGAGGCTAATGAGAAGATACGATTTCAGGCGCACCTGCTGAACGAGGTCGAGCATGCGGTGGTTGCCACAGACATGGAAGGGCGCATTACTTACTGGAACCAGTTTGCGGAAAAGCTCTACGGCTGGCAGGCCGTCGAAGTCATCGGTCGCAATGTGCTGGAAGTTACTCCGAGTGATGCTTCCAGAGAGCAGACGGCTGAAATTATCGCACGACTGCGCGAGGGCGAAAGCTGGTCCGGCGACTTCCTCGCACAACGCCGTGATGGCAGCGTCTTTCCGGCGCGGGTCACAGACTCGCCGGTTTATGATGCCAACGGGAAACAGATCGGCATCGTCGGCAGTTCCGAAGACATCACAGAGCGCAAGCGCGGCGAAGAAGCCCGCCAGTTGCTGGCTGCCATCATCCAGTCGTCGGACGATGCCATCCTCTCGAAGACCCTTGAGGGGCAGGTTACGAGCTGGAATGCAGGAGCCGAGAAGATGTACGGCTACACGGCTGAAGAAGCCATCGGGCAGCACGTCTCTTTCATCATCCCGCCGGAGCTTGAAGACCAATTGACGAAGACTCTTCAGCGGATTCAGCTTGGCGAGCGCATTGAGCATTTGGAGACCTTGCGGATGCGAAAGGACGGCACGCGCATTAACGTCTCGGTACGAATCTCGCCGGTCAATGATGCTACGGGGCGAATCGTCGGGGCTTCGACCATCGCGCGCGACATCACCGAGCGCATGAAGACCGAACAGGCATTGCGCGAAAGCGAAGAACGCTATCGCATCGTAGCCGAAACCGCTTCCGACGCCATCATCACGATTGATGAAACAAGCGAGATTACATTTGTCAATCATGCTGCCGAGAGGATTTTCGGCTACACGGTGGCGGAGATGCAGGGGCAGAGCCTGACGCGGCTGATGCCGGATTATCTGCGCCATGTTCACAGCGCGGGATTTCATCGCTATCTCGAAACAGGCCGGAAGCATATCTCTTGGCAGGGCGTCGAGCTTCCCGGCCTGCACAAAGAAGGCCACGAGATTCCCTTAGAGCTTTCCTTCAGCGAGTTTGTGCGGAGCGGCGAACGTTTCTTTACGGGCATCGCGCGCGACGTGACGGAGCGCAAGCTGGTTGAAGAAAAACAGGCAGAGGTTTTGGCGCGCGAGCAAGCCGCACGCACGCAGGCAGAGCTTGCCAATCGCACCAAAGATGAATTTCTCGCCACGCTCTCGCATGAGCTGCGGACGCCTTTGACGGCGATGCTCGGTTGGACCTGGATGCTGCGCTCGACAGATTTGGATCAGCAGACTCGCGCGCAAGCGCTGGAAACCATCGAGCGCAATGTCCGCGCGCAGGCGCAGTTGATTGAAGACCTGCTTGATGTCTCGCGCATCATCACGGGCAAGCTTCGCCTCGAAGTGCGCCCGGCGGAATTGATTCCGGTCATCGAATCGGCTTTAGACACAGTGCGCCCGGCTGCCGAAGCCAAAGAGATACAGCTACAGGTTGAGCTTGACCCGGCGGCCAGCCATGTCCTGTGCGACCCGGCGCGGATTCAGCAGGTGGCTTGGAATCTGCTCTCGAACGCAATCAAGTTCACGCCCAAGCAGGGCCGCGTCCGCGTGCGCCTTGAGCGCGTCGAATCTCACGTCGAGATCAGCGTCAAAGACACTGGTCCCGGCATCAACCCGGAATTTCTCCCTTACGTCTTTGACCGTTTTCGACAGGCCGACAGCTCGACCACGCGCATGCACGGGGGGCTGGGGATTGGGCTGGCGATTGTGCGGCATCTGGTCGAGCTGCACGGGGGCGCGGCCAGAGTCGAGAGCGCGGGCGATGGGCAGGGTTCGACTTTCACGGTCGCCTTGCCGCTGCACGTCCTCTCCACACACAATGGCGGAGAGGAGACGGGGCATGGGCTGCCGGATGCGAATCAAGCGACGCTTAAGAAGTCTTTATCGCTCGAAGGATTGCGTGTGCTGGTGGTGGACGATGAGCCGGACGCGCGCGAGATGCTGATCGTCGCGCTCGGGCAAGCCGGAGCCAGCGTCAAGGCCGTCGCCAGCGCGGGCGAAGCGCTTGAGCTGGTTGCAGCCGGAGAGGCAGACGTGCTGGTCAGCGACATCGGCATGCCTTTTGAAGACGGCTACATGCTGATACGCAAGGTGCGCGAGCTTGAGCGCGAGCGCGCCGCGCAGGAGATTCCAGCCCTCGCCCTAACCGCTTATGCCAGCGAGGCCGCGCGCGGGTTGGCGCTCAAAGCGGGCTTTCAAGCTCACCTCGCCAAGCCCATCGAACTGTCCTCTCTGATCGAGACCATCAGGGGTCTCGTCGAACAAAAAGAGTTGAACCTGAAAGTGGAAAATTAAAACGAGTAAACTCACAGCTAGCGGCTATCGTCCGACAACATCAAATTCAACATTACAGTTAGAATCCATCTAAGTCTGACGCAACCAGAGGCTTACCCGCCTAACGTGCAAGCATTATAAAACTGCCCGGTTTTTAACATTTTCATAAGGCACTCATTACAAGCGCTTCTTCTTTACCCGCTCCATCGAATTCAACAGAAGAGTTATTTTGTGGAATAACAATTGTTGCAGCGGACCAGCTTAAGCGTCCATTAAATGCGCGACTCGCTTGCAGAGTATTATTTACTAATCTGCTAGGCTCCGGCACTATTTCTTCAATTAAACATTTGCAAAGTCCTGAAGGCTTCAAGGTAAGATGGCCCTTCAAGATCAACATCCCGATAGACCGCGCGAATTCATCAATCAAAGATTTATCAGCAACTACCATCTTTCAGCCCTAAATGCTCAGCCCTTTATCTAAAACACAAGATTTACAGAACTGAAGTCCAAGTGGTGTTAATCGTAGAACCTTCTCCTTACCAGAGAACGAGACATTGTATTTACTGTGCGCGGAACTCTGATCCATATTGTTACGATATTCTTCTTCAGCCCAAGATTTAGCACTATCCATTAACTCAGCATAATCTATCCGCGTCGGCTGTTGAAAACTATATTTTTTCTCGTCTGAATAACGCAGGATTTCAGTTAGCCCCAACCGACACAAATTATCTATGTAACTAGAAGCTAAATCTTTATATTTACAACCTGCTTTTTGCTCTAATAAAGAAAAATGTACAAGTGGAAGCGTAAACTCATTCTTTAAATTACTCACTTTCATTTCACCTGAGAGGATAGGAAACCATAGAGGATAATTAGGATGCCAATGTAAAAAACGATGATTATTTCGCCATCCCTCCCCCACCATTTCAACTTCCGTAGGCTTAGTATTTATTTGTTTATCGGCAATGTATTTAAGTATTCGCGCTTCATCCGGTGATAACTGACGAATCAATTCTGCGAAAGCTGGGTGCGCTTCTTTTGCAGTTCGCGCATCTATTGCGGTGGCAAGAAGATTTGCATACATTTCTCGCAAAGTGGGATCGTGGGCTGTATAGCGGAGTGATTCAATAGCGGGAACAGCAACTGTAGGGTTTGGAGTGATAATATGCTCTGGGGGGACTTGTTCAAGTCTCTTAGCCAGAGCTTCACTAAGATAATCTTTGATTCTTTCGTATCCCCAAACAAGAGCTGAAATAGGTGCTAACGCAATGTGTATGGATCTCGCAACAGTTTGCAGCGCAGTTCCTATCTCTTTAGCTGCGGGCTGTACTGCATCTTGATATACAGGCACAGCCTCCACTAATCCCTTTATGGCATCCGTAGCATCACGTATTTTATTTTCATTAGACATGGCTTTCTAAGTCTCGTCACTTACCATAGTGACCCAACTCCTCCACAAGCGACTTTTACATCTACTTGCACCATAACTCAATCCTTATTTTATGGCATGGTATAATTCCACAAAAAGGTTCTTCTGTGGAATTATTATTTTCCTCTACCGCACGCGAGCAAATCAGACTGATTCGCGTTTCCGAAAAATTGAATTTTCATCCGAACAAACTAAAGCGCGTGAGGCCGCATCCAACGCGATGATCTTACATATCTCTGAAAATCGGCGGGCTGTTTATGCGCCTGTCGTGTGAGATCGCTTTTTAGGTCGGCTCGCTTCCATCTACACGTTGTTCCCCGGAGGCAGCCGGAATTTCAAGGAGTTCTCCCGCTTCTCTCCAGGCTGGGCTGCTCCACTCAAACAAGACATCAATGCTTTTTGTTTTTGACCGCAGGTGTAGCGGCGTGTGCCGCGCTCTGTGCGCTTGAAAGCTCAAAACTTGAAGACTATCCGGAGGTGTGCGATGCGACGCTCTCAACTTTTCCTGCTTCTCTTGTGCCTGACAATCTCTCTTTCCTTTTGCGCGCGGCTTACGTCCGCCAATGTGGCTCTGAGCATTGATGAAGCGGCGACGCGAATGGGTCTGCGCAACGGGCACAGCGAAGTTTCGCTGGCCGTCAGGAATCCGACCAATCAAGAGTACGCCGCACACATTACTTGCGAGCTGTTAGACACAATGGGGCGCGTGCGCGCCAGCATCGGGCGCGTCGAGTTGATTAGAAGAGGCACGGAGATTATCCGCCTGCCGCTCGCGCCGCCTTTGACCGGAGCGAATGAGGAAACGCTCCAAAATTTTCTGTGGCATCGCCTGCGTTATCGCGTCGTCCCGGTTGCGGGCGCGCCGGTCGGCTCTATCGAAGGCATCATTTCGCTTTCCGAAATCACGCCGGACTTTTTCGAGCTGCGTGTGTCCGCGCCTCCTTACGGGCGCGAAGGCGCGAATTATCACGCGCGCGTTTACGCCGCGCACCCGATCTCCGGGCGGGCTGTCGGCGGCGTCAATCTCGCAGCCGAGATTAAATTTGACAGCGATGTTGCGCCGGTGACAGCGGCGGGCGTGACGGGCGCGGACGGTTACGCCGCATTTGAATTTAGCTTGCCGCGCAAGGTCAAGACGAATGACGCGCGTCTAAAAATCTCCGGCAGTCTCGGCGATTTCAACATGGAAGCCGAGGGGGATGTGCGCTTCTTTCGCAGCACGCAGATTTTAATCAGCACAGACAAGACTCTCTACCAGCCGGGACAAACCCTTCACTTGCGCGCCCTCATCTTTGACTCACAAAAGCGCGCAGTCCCGGCCACGCCTTTGACTCTGACCATCAGCGACCCGGAATACTCGAAAGTCTTTCGCAGCGAGCTAGTTACCTCGCGCTTCGGAGTCGCCAGCGTGGATTGGCAGATTCCGGACGGCACGCGGCTCGGCGATTATCAAGTCAAAATCGAAACCGGAGACGAGAGCCTGGGCGAATCAAACGAATCTCAAACAATCAGAATCAGCCGCTACGAGCTGCCGAATTTCGCAGTCAATCCCAAGCCGGATCGCACTTTTTATCTGCCGGGACAAAATGCTGAGATCGAAGTCCGCGCCGATTATCTTTTCGGCAAGCCCGTCACGAAGGGGCATGTCCGCGTCGTGCGCGAAACGGAAAGGACCTGGGATTACAAGAACCAAAAGTGGGAGACCAAAGAGGCCGAAGAGTACGCGGGCGAGACGGATGAGAAGGGGCAATTCACGGCTCGCGTCAATCTCGCGGAAGAACATCTCAAACTAAGTAGAGATGAGTATTCAAAATATCAAGACCTTTCATACGCAGCTTATTTTACGGATCCCACGACCAACCGGACAGAGCAGCGTCGCTTCGACCTGCGCGTCACCAAAGAGGCTATACACGTTTACGTCTTGAAAGATAATCGTTATCAAACGAACGGATTCCCGACGCAGTTTTTTGTGACGACCGCCTACGCCGACGGCACGCCCGCCGCAGGGTGTCAGGTATTGATTAAAGAAGGCGCTAAAACAGCTTCCTCTTCCTCTCCAACCAACCGTGGGAGGAGCAACACAGGGTTCTTTCTAGACTTAGCGCACGCCAGTCCCGCGCTCTCGCGGCGCGTGGCGACCAATCGCTTTGGCGTCGCAAAGGTGAGCAACCTGATGCTGCTCGGACTCGAAGACGGTACAGATGATGTCAGTCTCAAGCTGTCTGCGCGTGACAGCAAAGGCTTGACGGGAACTTTTTCGGAAGCGTTCGAGCATACCGACAAAGCCGTCGTGCGCGTGACCACAGACAAAATTCTTTTCCGCAAGGGCGAAGCTTTGAAAGCGGTGATTACCGCGAGCCAGCTTGAGCGGACTGTGATCGTAGATGTCGTGAGCGACTGGCGTGTGCTGCATTCCGAGACCGTGCGGCTGCATAACGGCCATGCTGTTTTCAGTCTCCCTTACAACGACCAATTTAAAGGCGCGGTCTCAATCGTCGCTTATTCGGATGCTGAGAAAGCCTATGAGCAAGACAGGCCGCTGGGCACGCGCACTGTGATTTATCCGAAGGATGAAGACCTCAAGCTGAAGGTGCGGATGGAGCGCGGGGATTATCGCCCCGGCGAAGAAGCACGCGCAGAGTTTCAGGTCACGACCAGCGATGGCCGTCCGGTTGAAAGCGCGCTCGGCATCGCTGTCTTTGACCGCGCGGTCGAAGAGCGCGCACGCACCGACAGCGAGTTCGGCGCCAGCAACCGCTTTGGCTTTAATGACGGGCGGGGCGAGGCTATCGCCGGATTGCGGCTTCAGGACTTTGAGCGGTACGACCGCAAGCTTCCGCTTCCAGCCGGGATGGAGGTGGTCGGAGAAATTCTTTTGCACCACGCGCAACGTTATTACCCGACAGTTTTCGACGGCGATAGGTACAGTCAGGATGCGCGAAGAATTTTTGAAAATCTGATCGGGCAGCAACTACAGCCTGTGCGCAACGCGCTTGATACGCGATACGCGCAGAAGGCGGAATATCCTACGGATGAGCCATCGCTCGCACGCATTCTCTCCGAAGCCGGAGTCGATTTCGCAGGGCTGCGCGATCCCTGGGGCACGCCTTATCGCGCTTCTTTGGACTGGGCCAGAGAGCATGATGTGACGAACATCAAAAGCGCCGGAGCGGACAAGCGTTTCGGAACGGGAGATGATTTCACGGCGCTCCAAATCAAGCGTCCTTATTTTCTCCCGTTCGGCGAGAAGATCAATCGCGTGCTGGAAAATTACTACACGCGCACGGGCGGGTTTATTCATGATGCCGCGACGCTCAAGAGCGAACTCAGGCAGGCGGGAGTGGATTTTGACGCGCTGCGTGACCGTCGCGGAAATCCTTACACATTGGAATTCGGCATCACCGGCACAAACTTTTACGTGATGGTCAAAAGCAGCGATGCAAAGGCCAGCTATTATGATTCGAGCGGCGTTTACACGCCGCCCGGGTTTACGGTCTGGACGGGCACCACCTTCGATTATTTTGCAGCGACGCGGGCGCGCATCAACGACGCGCTCAGCGAAAGCCTGAAGAAAAATAGACGCGCTCCGCTTAACGAAGCGGAACTCCGTGAAGCTCTGCGAGAGGCCGGAATTGACTGGGACGCTTTGCGTGATTTATGGGGGCACAGGTATCAAGTCAGATTCAAGAGCTGGGTGGAGAACTTAAACAGCTTCGTCATCCTGAACCGCGCGCGTTACGGAGAGCCTTTGCACCAGCAGGTTGTGAACAAGCTCAACTCACATCAATTCTATTACATCTCGCTGCACAGCGGCGGCAAGGACGGCGTTGTCGGAACCGGCGATGACTTTGCCGTCGCTGGTTTCTATCGCTCTACCGCCGAGCTGGAACACAGCTTATCAACCATGCCGAAGCGCACCGCCGGGCGGTTCGTGCCATACGCGCCTGTGATTCCCAATCCGGCGAATTTGCAGGGACTGGTGTTTGACCCGAATCAGGCGCGAATCGTGGGCGCAGCCGTCAAGGCCATCAACACTATCACCGGAATTGTCACGGAGACGACGACCGATGAAGAAGGATTTTACCGCCTCACCAATTTGAACCCGGCAAACGTTTATATTTTTGAAGTGACCGCGCCGGGTTTCGCGCACACGGTCATCGAACAAGTGCCATTTTATGCGGGCGTCGAGAACGTGCTTAACGTGTCGCTGGGAATTGGGTCGCTTGCCGAAACAGTGATGATCTCCGGGGGCGCTCCGTTGATGATTCAATCCACGCAGAGCCAACTCTCCCAGACATACAGTCCAAGACAGCTAACTAGTCTGCCGTTCAACGGGAGAATAGATAATTTGTCCTTGCTCACAGCGGGAATAGTCACGCCGGGCGACGCGGACTTTGCGAACGGCGTCGGCATTTCGGCTAATGGCAGCCGCGGGCGCTCGAATAATTTTCAGATTGACGGGCAGGACAATAGCGATAACTCTGTCCGAGGTCAGATTTCCACCCCACGCTTGAGAGAGTATTTCCCAGAAACGCTCGTCTGGCAGCCGTCGCTCGAGACTGACGCAAGCGGGCACGCGCAGTTGAGCTTCAAGCTCGCAGACAATATCACGACATGGAAAATGTCCGTTATAGGCTCGACCGTTGACGGCGAGATCGGCATCGTCACGCAGGAGATACGCGCCTTCCAGCCTTTCTTTGTCGAGCATGATCCGCCGCGCGTGCTGACCGAAGGCGACCAGATACAGCTTCCGGTCGTCCTGCGCAATTACCTCAGCCAGCCGCAGAAGGTTGCGGTCGAGATCAAGCCTGAAAGCTGGTTCACCTTGCTCGGCGCAGCGCAAACGCAAGAGACTGTAGCGGCAGGCGATGCGACGCGCGCTATCTTCGGCTTCCGCGCAGACGCTTCCATCAAAGACGGCAAGCAGCGCATCACTGCGACCGCACAGGATGCGAGCGATGCTATTGAAAAGCCGGTCAGCGTTCACCCTGACGGAGAAGAGATAACTCTGACCGGCAGCCATCACATGAACGAAACGGCGACGCTCGATGTAAACTTTCCGGCTGATGCCATCAAGGGGTCAAACAGAGCCGAGCTGAAAATTTATCCGAACCTCATGGCTCATGTGATCGAAAGCATAGAGGGCATCATGAAGCGGCCTTACGGTTGCGGCGAGCAGACAATCTCTTCGACCTATCCGAGCCTGCTGGCGCTCAAGGCGCACAAGCGTAGCGGCCTCAAATCACAAATCGAAGCGAAGGCCGCGCGCTACCTGCGTGCGGGTTACGAGCGGCTGCTCAACTATCGCGTCGCGGGCGGCGGCTTCTCTTACTGGGGGCGAGGCGATGCAGACCTTGCGCTGACAGGCTATGCCCTGCGCTTTCTGACCGAGGCGCGAGAGTTCACAAGCGTTGACGAAAATGTGCTGGCAGAGACGCGCGAATGGCTCGGCAAACAACAGCGCGCGGACGGAAGCTGGGCGGCGTATCAATACAGCTCTACGGAAGATGCGGCGCGCACGGCGATGCTCACGGCATACATCTCGCGCGTGCTGGCCTTGAGTAATCAAGACGCGATGCCAGAGAGTAACAATCAGGGCGAGGCTCAAATGAGCCATCACGCCGCACGCCGGAAGTCGCCGGAAACTGCGCTGCTCACACGCGCGCTCGACTATTTGCAACGGCACGAGAAAGAGCTTCGTGAGCCGTATATCCTTTCCGCTTATGTGTTGGCCTCGCTCGCTTCGAGCGAAGATGCGCGGGCAACGCTGGCCGTCGAAAAGCTGCGTGCGCTGGTGCAGGATGAGAGCGATTCGAGTTTCTGGCAGATAGAGACGAGCACGCCTTTTCATGGCTGGGGACTGGCGGGACGCCTTGAGACGACCGCGCTCACAGTGCAGGCGCTCTCGCAGTTCGCCGCCACAGAACGAGGCGGAAGAACTGTCGGGAACAGCGCGCTTGATAAAAGCGCACAAAGCAACGGGCGCACGAGCGATGCGCTGGCCGCGCGCGGGCTGCTCTATCTCTTAAAGCAAAAAGACCGTTACGGCGTCTGGCATTCGACGCAGGCGACGGTCAATGTGTTGGACGCGCTCATCTCTGCGATGTCGGCGGGCAGCGTTGCGAGCGGGGCTGTTGATTCATCAGCACAGGAAAGCGAAGCCGAAATTTTCGTCAACGACAAACGCGCCACTTCCGTTACTCTGCCAGCCGCCAACGCTTTGGGCGCGCCCGTGACGGTCAACCTCTCACAGTATCTTACGCACGGCAACAATCGCCTGACGATTCGGCGCGCAGAGGGCAGCGCACAGGCTGCTCTTCAATTAGTGCAAAGCTACTATGTGCCCTGGTCCAGCTTATCTTCGAGCGTGAATGCGAGTCAGGCTCAGCGCACGTTGCGACTCAGCGTGAGCTACGATAAGAGTAATGCTGAGACGGGCGCGCAGGTAACTTGCCGTGTCGAAGCCGAGCGTTTGAGCGGAGGCGGTTACGGGATGATGCTGGCCGAGATAGGCTTGCCGCCCGGAGCCGATGTTGACCGCGCCTCGCTCGAAGAGGCTATGAAAAAAGAGGGCTGGAGCCTGAGCCGTTATGATGTCCTGCCGGATAAGCTGATCGTCTACCTCTGGCCGCGCATGGGCGGCACGCGCTTCGACTTCAAGTTCCGTTTGCGCTACGGCCTCTCAGCGCAGACCGCGCCGTCCGTGATTTATGATTATTACAACCCGGAAGCCAGAGCCGTCATCGCGCCGACGAAGTTTAATGTCAAATAAGTTGGCAGACCATCAAATCATTGCGCTCGGTGATATACTCCGCTCGTGAGATTTGAATGGGATGAAAACAAAGCAGCGGTTAATATATCGAAGCATGGAGTTTCTTTTGAAGAGACAAAATCCGTCTTTGATGACTCGCTCTATGTTGATTTCTATGACCCGGATCATTCCATTAGTGAGCATCGGTATATTATTATCGGTGAGTCACAGCAAGGACGTTTATTGATAGTTTCCTACACGGAGCGAGGCGATATTATTCGCCTGATTAGCTCAAGAGAGGTAACACCAGCGGAGCGTAAGGTATATGAAGAAGGTTGAGACAGAAATGGATGACGAGCTTCGTCCCGAATATGATCTGAGAAGTCTGCGCGTGCGAAGGTTGGGGGCTAGCCGTAAAAGTTTTGGCGAGACGGTTCGTTTAGAGCCTGATGTCGCAGAGATATTTCCTGATGCAGAATCAGTGAATGAGGCGCTACGATTTTTAATCAGGATTACTAAAGAAAATAAACCGCCCTCGCAAGTGATAGATGGGCGCGATGCCTGACAATCGTTCCCGGCAACGCGCCCGCACTTGTTTGAACCTCACGCTCACGTCGTTAAGGCTTTTCTTCCGGCAAGTCTTCGATGATGTCGTCTTCGATGATCTTCACGTCTGTGCCGTACTTTTGATAGCCGCGAAAGCGTGTCACGTTCCGGCTTTGAAAGCTTTGCTCGCCCCTGCGGAACACAGAGAGGCTTTCCGACTGCGAGGGCAGCAGGTACTTTTGGTCTGCGATAGTAACCCAGTCATAGTCCGTAGTGCTGGTGACGGCAATGATAGGAAAATCCGCAGGCATCTCTGCTACCATCTCAAGCCTTAAAACACGGTTCAGCTCGCGGTCAACCCAGACGCGCCCATGATAGCCGGCTATTACAGTCTTGCTCCCTTCTACGATTTGCCAGCGCGAAGTCTCTTGCTTGACCTGATAGTTGTAAACAATCGTGCGACGACCGCGCAGCGTGTCCGTGTTCGCATCCGTAAACATCGTCTCGTTGCTCTCGTCAAAGAGCAACGCCAGCCTTGAGACATACTCGCCGGTCGAAGTCGCGCCGCCGACCTGATCCGAATAGGTTTGGCCTTCTTTAAGCTCCTTGCCGGGCGGGAGGCCGTTGACGGCGAGCAGTTTGTATTCCTCTGCGGCGCTGGCGCGATAACTGACGGCGACGGTCAGGCGATCAGAGGTAATCCAGTTTTTCACATTGCCGTGAGAGTAGGCTCTGGTAATCAATTGTTTGACGACAAAATCGGGCATCGCTTCTTTGGCGACGAGCGTCGCCGCGCGAGTCTTCTCACGCAGCTCCTGCGCCTCGGTCGCAGAAGGCAAAGCCGTTGCGACCGGATTAGCGCGCCTGCGCTCGGCTTCTTCCAGCGTTCGCCGCAGGACCTGGTCATTGCCGCTCTTGGAAGCCACGAGCGAGCGCATGCCGTCCGTCAACGGAAAGCCGATGCCGCGCCGCCGAATCGCCTCTATGGTTTCTTCCTTCTTTTCCGGTTGCTTGGGAATCTGATAGAGAAGCTTGACCAGCTCCTGACTCGTCAGCGGCACGTCTTTAGACTGCGCGAAGGCCGCAGAAGAGAAAGCGAGAAAAACAACTAGCGATATAACGATGCTCAAGCGAGCCTGTGTGTTTCGGAATAGCATATTTCTTAAAAAGGCAGTTTGGTAATTTTGTTCGGGCTGAAAGTGGTTTTGATGCCGGTATTCGTATCAAGCAAAGAGTCTCCGATAGGGCCACCGACCTCGACCGTGACTCCCTGACTGACGCCAATCGTGATGTCAAACTCAATTGCCTCGCCAGCTTGAACACTAAAATTCTCGAAGGCTAAACTTTGAAAGCCAGCCGCCATGACTTGAATCGTATAGGAACCGGTCTCAATCGAGTGCGCCCTGAATATGCCTTCATCGTCCGTGACCGTTGCGAGTTTTTTCTTGCTTGCCTGATTTATAATCTCAACCGAAGCTCCTGCTACCACCGCGCCGTTAGGGTCTTTGACTACTCCTTTAAGTTGCAACGACGGGTCGGCCTGTCCCTGAGTATTTATTTGACGGGTTAAACTAATGTGCCCGCCGCCGGGGCACGATTTATCTTCCTGCGAGCGATTCTGTCCCAGCACACCGAAACAGAAACTCAAGACCGCAGTCATCGCCGCGCCCGCCATGCGCGAGACTCGCCGCCGGATGGCGCGCAGGCCCACGGGGCAGTCCTTCGTGATGACAGTCCCATCCGCGCGCCGGTGCAGGCGTGCGCAGAATCGTCCTTCAGTGCTCGCGATCAAGTTTGCGGCCTGCTTTTTGGTCAGCTCTGAGATGTCATAGACATTCAGCTTGCAAAGCTCGCAGAAACGCACGCGGGCATCGCCCTGCATGCTCTCCCAACTCGTCGGACACGGAGAAGCAATTCGCAGGCGGTCAACGCTGTCTGTTTTTTGAAGCATATTCGTCACCCAAAGGATACGCGAAAATTGTTTGACTAGCATCTCTTAAAAGGGACGCTGGTCGGCACGGCGGGGAATTTTAAGACCAAGCTATTCGATGTTATAAGCCATGCGCGGTTGCCTCTCAAAGGCGCGGGAAATTGCAAAGATTGTGTAAAGCCGAAGTTTACAGGCAAAAATGCTTGATGGCGTGTGCGAGAATTCGTGAGCATTCGCGCAGTTCCGAGACGGGAACGAACTCGCCCGTGCGATGCGCGACGCGAATATCGCCGGGGCCTAGGATGACCGCATCCGCGCCGAGTGCGCGCATCTGCGGGGCTTCCGTGCCAAAAGCGACTGCGCCGGACGCGCGCCCCGTGGCTTCTTCGAGCAAGCGCACGAGCGGCGCAGACGCGGGCGTTTCCATCGCTTCATCGAGCCGTGACGCTTTTATCTCGCAATCAAAATCCGCATCCAGCCTGCGCTCATTTTCAATAGCATCCCTCACAAGCTCTAACACGCGCTCCCCCTTCTGTCCGGGCACAGGTCGCCATTCGAGCGTAAAGCGACATTCACCCGCGATGATATTCTTGGCCGTCCCGCCCTGAACCAACCCGACATTGAGCGTCGTGTAAGGCGGGTCGAATCCCTCGCGCCTGTCTTCCTGTATGCTCAACGCGATTTTTTCAATCGCCGCGATCAGCCGCGCCGCGCGAAAGATTGCAGAAGCTCCGACAGCCGGATACGCGCTGTGCCCCTCGCGCCCGCGCACAAGGATTTCCGCGAGACAATAACCTTTGCCCGCGCGCATCGGTTGCAAAGATGTCGGCTCGCCCACGATGGCATGCTTGACGGACAACACGCGCGCATCAGCCAGCCGCTTGGCTCCGAGACATCCGACCTCTTCGTCCGCCGTGAAGACGAGCGCGAGCGGGCGTTTGAGATTTCCGACAGCAACACTCTCAACTGCCACGAGCGCGGCGGCGATAAAGCCTTTGGTATCGCAAGAGCCGCGCGCATAAAGCTTTTCCTCGCGCTCGGTTAGTTGCAAAGCATCAGTCCATGCGCTTGAGAAAGGAACCGTGTCCGTGTGTCCGACCAGAGCCAGCTCAGCATCCATCTCATCCGAAAGGAGCGCGCCCGCCAGCGCGATCATGTTTATCTTCTCAACGCCGCGCTCGTCCATGTAGGGAAGCAGCCTGACCTGAAAACCAATTGCTTCGACCCTCTCTCTCAGATAAGCGATGATCTCCGCATTCGAGCGCGCGGAGACGGAATTGATAGCGACCAGTTCGGATAAAGTTTTTTCAATTGTCATCTGGGTTTACTCAAAGAAGTTTCACGCAAAGGCGCAAAGACGCAAAGAAGAACGCTAAGGGAATTCAAGGTATTTACCATCCGAAGCTCTGCGTCTTTCCTTTGCGTCTTTGCGCCTTTGCGGGAAACTAATCGTTTCAATTCCATAATCTTCCTTGCAGTGCAGAGAATTTTTCAACAATTCCTTCCTGCGCCGGATGCCGTCCATCTTCGATAATACGCTTTCCGCCGACGAACACCTCACGCACGGCTGTCCGCGCGAGCGAGAAAACTATGCTCGACAATAAATCATCCGGCGACGCCCCGGCGATTGACGCATCATCAAGCGCAACGGTGAAAAAATCTGCGGGACGATTGATCTCAAGCGCGCCGCTGTTCGCGCCTATGCTCGACGCGCCGTGAAACGTCGCGCTCTCAAAAAGCCGCGCCGCCAGCGCGGAAGCTGCATCGTCGCTCTCGGGCGCAAGCACATTGCGCTCCTGCTTTTCCAGACGCAAATGATATTCAAGCTCGCGCGCGTCTTCCAGCAAATCAATCTGCGCATGGCTGTCCGTCCCGAACGCGACACGCACCCCATGTTTCAAAAGCAAGTCAGCCGGAACGATGCCGTCGCCCAAATTGCGTTCCGTCGTCGGGCACGCGCAAACAAAAGCCCTCACACGTGCCATTGCCTGCACCTCAGTTTCCGTGATGTGAACCGCATGCACGCCTGTGAATCTCTCGCTCAAAATATTTTCATCCGCGAGCAGCGAGACGGGCGTGCGTCCATGTTCCGCAAGGCACGCGGCATTCTCGGCTGTCTGCTCCGCGACGTGCATGTGAACGGGAAGCTGCTGCTCATTACTATAACGAACAACTTCGCGCAGGTAATCGAGCGGCACTGCGCGGACGCTGTGCGGCGCGACCCCGACCCATGCTTCATCCGGCGCAGCATCGCGGGACAAATCGCTTCTCAGCTTCTCGACATGAGACAGAAAATCTTCCGGCGCAGCTTCGATAAAACGCTGCTGTCTCGGATTCGGCTCGACCTGAAAGCCGGAGCGCGCATAGGCCACGCGCAAGAGGGCTATCCGCACGCCGACATCGCGCGCGGCGCGGATGACCTCTTTCGCCAGCAAATTCGGATCGTCATAAACCTTGCCCTCAGCGTCCCTGTGAAGATAATGAAACTCTCCGACAGCCGTAATGCCTGTCAAAAGCATTTCAAGAAAAGCCATCCGCGAGGCATCGTAAAGATCTTCCGGCTCAAGCCGCGCCGCCGCGCTGTACATCATCTCGCGCCACGTCCAGAAAGAATCTTTTGCTTGATGAGAGCGATGCTCAGTCCGCCCGCGTATCACGCGCTGGAAAGCATGCGAATGAGCGTTGACCATACCCGGCAGCAACGCATGATTTTTGAGACGCACAACTTCGCATTCGATTTCATCTTCACGCGCCAGACGAGCGATGCTCCCCACGCCGTCGCACACCAGAGCCAACCCGCTCTCGAATCGCCCGCCGGTATAAATAAAGTCTGGCAGGAACGCCGTCTCTTCTTTCAATAGCATCATTGTTAAGAAATATTAGCCACAGAGGGCACAGAGAACACAGAGGCATTTCAAATTCAAAATTTCCAAACTGAGATTTCAAATCTGAGATTTGAAATCTGAAATCCTCTAAGTCTCTGTGTCCTCTGTAGTGAAATGCTTTAATTCTTCGCAGCCTGTTTCTTCTTAGCAATCCATGCGTCCACATTGCGCTCAAGCACGTCGAGCGGGACGGCTCCTGAGAGCAACGCTACGTCGTGAAACTCTCGCACGTCGAAGTTTTGCCCAAGCTCGCGGCTCGCGCGTGCGCGTAGCTCTTTAAATTTCAGTTCACCGATTTTGTATGCGAGAGCTTGTCCGGGATTGGTGATGTAACGGTCAATCTCGTTGACGATGTCCTGCTCTGTTTTCGCGGCGTTGTCCAGAAAATAGTCTATCGCTTTCTGCCTGTCCCACTTCATGTGGTGCATGCCCGTGTCTACGACGAGGCGGACGGCGCGCCACATCTCGTATGTGAGCTGGCCGAATTTTGAATAGGGGTCATCGTACAATCCCATCTCGTCGCCGAGAGATTCGGCATAGAGTCCCCAGCCTTCGACAAACGCCGTGTAGCCGCCGTAGCGACGGAAGTTCGGCACTTCTCCCAATTCCTGCGCGAGCGCGATTTGCAGGTGATGCCCCGGCACGGATTCATGCAGCGAGAGCGCCATCATCTCGTACTTCGGCCTCACTTCGGGCTTGTATAGGTTGACGTAATACATTCCGGGGCGCGAGCCGTCCGCCGCGGGGCGATTGTAATAAGCGGTCGTCGTGTCCGGCGCGATTTTGTCCGGGATGGGAATCACGCCATAAGGCATGCGCGGCAGCGTCTTGAAAACTTTGACGAGGTTCGGGTCAATGCGCTTGGACATCGCCTGATAAGCTTCCAAAAGTTCTTTCGGAGTCTTGTAGTAAAACTGCGGGTCGGTTCTGAGCTTTTGAAAGAACTCTTTGTGCGTGCCGGTAAATCCGACTTTGGTCATGATGCCTTGCATCTCTGCGCGGATGCGTGCGACTTCGCTGAGGCCCTTCTGGTGAATCTCTTCGGGCGTCATGTTCGTCGTCGTGTAGCGGCGCGCGTGAAAAGCGTAAGTCTCCGCCCCCTGCGGAAATTGCCAGATGCCGACTTGGTCGAAAGAGGCTGGCAAGTATTCGCCATTGAAAAACTGTTTGAGCTGGCGATACGCAGGGATGACGTTTTTCGAGATAGCTTCGCGCGCTTTTTCTGAAAGCCGCGCTTGCTCTGCTGCCGGAATCGAAGCCGGAAATTCGTTGAAGGGTTTGTAAAAGGGGCTGTCTTCAGGCTTGTCTACCACCTGCTTGTCAATCTGCGCGGGCACGCGATTGAGCACGACTTTAGGCCACAGGATGCGCGCCTTCATGCCTTCGCGCATCAGTGCGATGTTCTGCTCCATCAATGCTGGCAAGCCATTGAGACGCGCGATCCAGTCTTCATAATCTTTGACGCTCTGAAAGCGCAGCAGTTCCGCCAACTCGTCCACCGTCTGCATGCCCCCGCGCTGGTTGAGCGGCAAGAGGTACGTGCGATGCTTATGCTCTTCGACATCCAGCTCGTACTCTTTGACAAACAAATCGTAGTTGAGCTGGTCTGCGGGCGAGAGTTTTTGACGGTCAAGCTTTTTAATCTGCGCCAGCACGTCAAGCCTGTGCTGCTGCCGTTTCTCAATCGCCGCGAGGCTCGCATCATCCCAGCGATCATTCCACCGGCGGTCGCCGAGCGACGAAGCGGTCGTCGGATTCTGCTCCATCTGGTAATCCCATTCGGCTTTGAATAAATCGTGCAAAGCTTTCGCGTCATCTGCCTGCGCGCTGACCGGCAGCGTGGGCAGAATCAGCATCGTGCTGAGTAATATCATTGACAGACGGATTGTTAAGCGCATCGCTCCATTCGCCTCCTTCGGCTGGTGTGATAATGGATTTGGAAAATTGTTTGGAAGACCTGCGAGAGCATACAACAAGAAGCAAACGGCGAAAAGCGTTGGATGAAGGATGAAGGCGGAAGGATGAAGGGGATGCTATTGAGCGTTGAGCCGCTCATCTCAAATAGCAGCTCCTTCATCATCCATCCTTCCGCTTTCCGCCTTGTTCTTAGACAAACTGAAAAAGGGGTTGCGGCATCTAAACGCGCATGGCAATCATTCCGGGAAATCTTAAAACTTACAGCAAATTTGTGCGGCTGCATGGACGCCGCTTTATCGAGCAGCGGCTGGAGGAATCGCGCACGCCCATTCCTGCGGCAAGGTATCATCCGACGCCCGCCAGTTGGAGCGACGATGCTTTGACCGTCGCGTGGCTGGGGCATGCCACCGTCCTGATAAATTTTTACGGGACTTGGCTGTTGACAGACCCCGCGTTGCGCTCGCACATCGGCGTCAGCATCGCTGGCATGACCTTTGGCCCGCGTCGCCTTGTGCAGCCCGCGCTCAACATCAAAGAACTGCCGCCGCTCGACGCGGCTCTAATCTCGCACGCGCACATGGATCATTGCGACATGGGAACGCTTCGCCGCTTGCCGCGAGGGGTACACGCCGTCGTGCAGCGTCATAACGATGATCTGGTGCGCCGCTTTAAATGCACGAGCGCGCTCGCGTGGGGCGAGTCGGTTGAAGTCAAAGGCGCACGCATAGAAGCCATCGAGGTCAATCACTGGGGCGCGCGAAAGCTGACGGACAGCCATCGCGGCTACGGCGGATTTTTAGTCACGAAGAATAATCGCGCGCTGGTCTTTGGCGGCGACACGGCTTACACAAAAGCTTTCGCTTCTTTGCGCCCGCGCGTCAACATTGATCTGGCTATCCTGCCCATCGGCGCTTACGATCCGTACATTTACGCGCACTCGAATCCCGAACAGGCCTGGGCGATGCGGCGAGAGATGGGCGCGAAATATATTCTGCCGATGCATCACTCTACTTTTCGCTTGAGCCGCGAGCCGTTGGGCGAGCCGGTTAAGCGGCTGCGCGCCGCCGCCGGAGATGAGCAGTGGCGCATAGCCCTCAGCGAAGTCGGCGAGACGTGGACGATGCCCGAAGCCGGGAAACAAAACGATTCGCCTGACATCTATGAATCGCTGGTCGAAGCGTAATTGATTGCGCTGCTTCTCAGAGTCAAATTTTAATAACGGCAGACAGGATGATTGGTTTCGTTGCCTGTCTGCCGTTATTATGTTTGCGCATCAACGGCAACGTATCGTGTATCGCTCCGTCACAACGGCATGTCACACATGAAGCTTGATACAGACCGGATAAATAAGAGAAGGTTATTGAAGCTCGCCCTGCTGGCTGCGCTCACGATCTGTCTTGGAGCCGCGCGCGTTCAAGCCCAGACAGAGATGCCTGCCGAGCCTTCGCTGTCTCCCACACCAAACAGCGCACCTACGCCGACGCCGAAAATTACGACTGTCGCCAAGCCGTCTCCGCAATATCTTGAAATTGGTCGCAGCGTGCGCGGTCGGCCAATCACGGCAATCATTTTTCCCGGCGCGGAGAAGCGCGTCATCGTGCTTGGCGCGATACACGGCAACGAGCCTTATTCCGCCGTGCTGGCTAAGGCTCTGGCCGCGACCTTGAGCCGCGATCCGCTGGCTTCCGCCCCGACGATTATCATCGTGCCTGAAGTCAATCCGGACGGACTCGTCGCCATGACCAGAGTCAACAGCGCGGGCGTGGACATCAATCGCAACTTTCCCTCAACCTCCTGGAAGAGCGAGTATCCGGACGAGCAACACTATCCGGGCAAAGAGCCTGCGACGGAGCCTGAGACGCGCGCCGTCATCAAGCTCATCAAAGACTATCCGCCGGATTTGCTGATTACCATTCACGCCGCGCTCGGCTGCATGAACTGGGACGGCCCCGGCGCAGAGATAGCAGCCCTCATGGCAAGCATCAACGAATACGAATTGTGTCCCTATCTGGGCTATGAGACACCCGGCTCGCTCGGAACTTACGCGGGCATAGATTTGCGCATCCCGACCGTCACCATTGAGCTGCGCGATGTTTCCGCAGGCGAGCTGGTGCGCGAGAATTTGCCAGCCCTGCGCGCCGCGCTCATTCAATTTACAGCCCCGACAGCAAAGTCCGAATCCGACCCGAAGCCCGAATAGCATCATTCTCAAATTTTTTATTTCGCTTCACGCGCCCATGCCCGAAATGGTCTGCCGCGTGACGTGAAAAGACAGAAAACGTCACCCCCTCAGTGACAAATTTCGTCCATTGGCTTTTGGACAGACCAACTGCGTCACCACAAGCCTGCTTGCGGCTTGTGTTCGCAGATGAATCACAAAGGTTGTGTTTGTTCTAAAAAGGCTGTGCTTATTCTAAAAAGGCTTTAAAAGTGGGAGAACCCGGCCTTTCGACCGGGTTCGCATTTCGGATAGATTACTGAAGGATCGCTCGGAGGGTGGCTGGCGCAGCGGCAGGCGGCGCTCAGAGAAGGGGTGGCGGCGGGGGCACGTTCCATTTCGTGCTGGCCGATTAGAACAGAAGCATCCCGCGTGCCACAGAAAATATTTTTTCTGGAAATCAATCTCGATTAGTCGTAAAGAGGCACAAGCGGCGAGTCGTAAGGGTTAAAAAGCTTTGATGTCGCAGAAGCTCAAGCGAGCTTTCAAGTGGCAATCTCAGCGATTGCGCGTAGGTGAAGTTGATGGTCTCGTGGCGGATGGCAAGGGCGTCGGCGAAGAGCTTGGAGTCGGGGAAGGCGAAGGCGTTGGCGTACTCGCCGGAATCCCCTGACGTTGTGGATTCGCTGGCGCGGCGGGCGTTGCGCCGCGCTCTCTGGTCCAACGGCCTACCATGATGCCCAGCGCAAAGAAGATGGCGGCGATGACCAGCCCGCCGAGAAGCAGGACAGCCGGGCGACGCTCATCACGGCTAAACTCTGCAAGCGCCGAATGGCGTGCCTCTCTTTCGATCTCGTCGGGATACTTGGGAGTATCTGTTGACATGTCCGTGCAGGAACCAGGACGATTGAGAAATTAATTTGATAGAACAGAAAATGATTTTACCGAGCGCTACTCGGTCGGCTCGACTTCAAGGAAATGACCGCGCGCTCCGACGACGCGAACAAAGGAGCCGCGCCGGAGCAACGGCGCATCGTCTTGCCTGAGCCGCGCAGGCCACAGCTCGCCCATGACGATTACCGCGCCTTCCGGCTCAAGCGTCCTCTCGACCCGCGCTACCGCGCCGACCAGATTAACTTCGCCTGTGCCAGCCTTACGATGCCGCGACAGCAAAGCTATGTAGATCAGGACGGTGACAACACACGCGCCTGTTAAAAGACCTGTGATGGCTAAAGTCGAACCCCTCATGCCTGACAGCGAGAACCCCTTCCCGGAAAGACCCGCATTCTAACATAAACACTGAGACAAAAAGTAAAAAGGTAAAAGGCGAGAGCGGGTGAATAGTAAATGGAGAACCACAAGCGTTCTTCTATTCACTATTCACCCGCTCTCGCCTTTTACCTTTTTACTTTTCTATTTCCCGCCGGTCTCGACCAATCGCTGAAGGGCTATGGCTTCGGCGTTGTTGGGGTCAATCTGCATCGCGCTCCGTGCATGAGACATGGCCTGTGCGCGGTCGCCGCGCTCGATAAAGATGCGTCCCAGGAGGATGTGCGCGTCAATCAGCTTGGCTTCCCAGAAGATAGCCGTGCGCAGTGCGCTGATCGAGGCTTCAAGATCGCCGCGCCTCTGGTTGATGCGCCCGATTAACAGATAGGCTTCGGCGCTCATCGGCTCGATGGTCAGGACGCGCCTGAGTTCTGTCAGAGCCTCTTCATCGCGCCCTGCTGTATACAGCTCGCGCGCTTTGACGAGCAAGTCCTGCGTGTTCCCTGCATCAACAGCATCCTGACTGCGGTCGCGCATCGCGTCTTGGTAACTGCCCCGGTTGAAATCAAGTTGCAGGCGCAGCGAAACATTATTAGTCGTCTGCGACTTTTGCCACTCGGTCTGCCACCTTGCGTAGACCTGTAAGAAGCGACGCGCCTGATCGTCTGCGGAAGCGGCGTCATTCGCTTGCCCCGCGCGCTCAAGCGATTTGGCAAAGAGAAAATATGCTTCGCCGTCTCCCGGCCCCGCCGCCAGCACAGGGCGTAGCTGGTCTGCGGCCTCCGCAAACTTGCCCGACAGAAAGAGCGCGTAGCCATAATTAAAATGCACTGTGGGATCGTTCGGAGATGATTCCGATGCGCGCGACAGATACGACAGGGCTTGATTAAGCAGCCGCTCTCGCTCCGCCGGTTTCTTCTCAGCCCGCGCCGCCTGCACGGAGATGGCTCCGGCGTTGTTATAAATTCCCGTCAGCGGCATCTCTGTCGCGAGCGGGACGAGCGCGGCCAGAGCGCGGCTGTAATCGTTCAGCTTCCAGTAAGAGAGTCCGGTATAAAAAGCTGCCTCTGCATAATGCGACTCTTTCTTTTGCAGCTTGGAAAAATACTCTGCCGCATTCTTCCAATCCTGCCGCCTGAGATAAAACTGCCCCAACTCGAAAGCGGCCTGCGAATAGGTCGCGCCCGCATTCGCGTCCGCATAAAAGCGCAGAGCGTTCTTCAGATAAATCTCGCGCTTCGGGTCGCTGTCGCTGGTTTGCGCTCCCTTGATGTAGGCTTCAAAAGCGAGCGGCGGAATCTTTGTCGCCTGCTGAACAAATTGATTTTGTGAGAAGGCGAGCGCCTTGTCGCGCTGGTACAGAATGTAATAAGCAAGGCGTCCCTGCATGGTTTGCAAGGTGGTCAGCGCGCCGCCGAAATCGTAAACGGGAGTGGCCCATTGTCCGTCCGGCATCATCTCGCCCATCAATCTGCCTTCGTTGACACGGATGACGCTGGCGCGGCCTTGCAGCGCGGCGGGCGTATTGCCGTCTGCGGGCGTGACGCTGTAAGTTCCGATGACGACCATCGTGGCTTTGGCTTCGCGCGCCAGCTTGATGGCTGTCGCACGCGAGGGCAAAGTGGTCAGCGGCAAACGCAATCGCTGGTAAGCCATCTCGCGCTCGTCGCTGGAAACGACGCGGAGGCCGGGCACGTTCAACAGCTCCGCCAGTGCGTCTGCAAAGCTCTCGCCCGCCCAGTTGAATTCCGACTTGTTGGAAGTATTCTCGAAAGGCAATACCATCACGACATCGTTGGCCGCCGCCTGCGCCGAGACTTGCGCCGGAGCGGCAAGACACAACGCGGCCAGAGAGAGTGTGAAAGCGACTGCAAATTTAATCAAACGTCTGCTCAACATGAAAACATTCCTTACGCTAATAAAAGCAAATGGCCGTCGTGGCCGCTCTTGATTTTAGCCTGCGCCGACGGCCTGAAACGATAAATGATACCCTATTCTCCAAGACCTTGATTGTCAAACTTGGGAGACATGTAGGCCAGCCCATATATCCCTTACCGGCCTATATTTAGCCAGAGCATATGGATGCCCTCAAGACGGCTCTCGTTGCTTCTATTTTGCACATACTCTATAACTTACAATTGCTTTAACCGAAAGACTCTCGCGCTCTCGACAGCCACTTGACGATGCCTGCCCCGGCCAAACACTTTCGACTTTGGAGCGTTCTGCTGCTCGTCGCAGGAGTTCCCAGAATCCTCGCGGCTTTTCTGCTCCCGAACGCTTTCGGCGATGCTTACGCTTACATCAGGGAAGTGGAAGTGTTGAGCGAAAAGCTCGACGCGGGGGCTTTATCACTGACAGACCTGTATGGCTTCTGGCTTCCGCTTTATCAACTGATCTGCGCGGTCGTGAGCGTCCTGGTGGGACATCCATACTATGTCGCGAAAGTGGTGTCCGCGCTCTTTGGCGTAGGCATCTGTTTGCTGGTCTATGAACTCAGCCTGCGTCTGACTGCGAATCGCACGGCAGCGTTTCTGGCCTTTGCGCTGATTGCTCTGAGTCCGCTACACATTTTCAATTCGGCGTCGGCCATGACGGACATCCCGCACGCTTTTTTCGTGATCGCGGGCGTCTATTTTATCTTGAAGAAAAGCTGGGTGGCGGCGGCTGTGATGATCGGGCTGGCCGGTCTGACGCGCGTGGACAGTTGGATGCTGATACTCTTTATTCCCGCGCTTCAGTTTATAGAAGAAAGGCGCATCTCACCCGTCGCCTGCGTGATACTGTTGTTTGCGCCGCTCTTCTGGTTCTACATTTCATGGAAAGCGACGGGCGATTGGCTCGCCTGTTTCACAGTGCGCAAGCAATACATGGACTGGCTGCTGACGGTCAATCCGAGCCTCGCCAGCTTCTCTCTCAAAGGCATCGCGCGCGACGCGGGCGCGCTGCTGCTCTCGACGGATTTGGCGGTGCTGGCGGCTTGCCTTGTAGGGGCCTGGCTCGCGCTCAGGCGCACAGAGTTTTCCGCAGCCGTGCGTGAACCGGCAAACACCCGCGACGCATTGATTGTCAATCTCTTTTTCTTGACCTTCCTGAGCTTTATCGTCTTCGCTTATCTGACACACAAACAGCCGATCATCTTCCCGCGTTACGGTCTGATAAATTTCGCGTTGGGGCTTCCGCTGCTTCCGTGGACGTTTCTGAAATTAACCGGGAGCAAGCCGCACTGGCGGCGCAGGCTCTGGCACGCAGTCATCGTGGTCTGTCTTTTGAATGCGAGCATACAGCTTATCTACTCTATCGGGTTCATCAACAGAGAGTACAAGTTCGGCACAGTGGCCGCGCATCTTCGCGCACAGTTTGAGCAAAGCTCCGGTGCACGCATCTTCAGCGACGAAGGCACAGTCGTGGCCGTCTCCGGCATTCCGCCGGAAAATTTTCTTTCTTCGGCGGACGCTCCGACTGAACGCGAGGGATTCCTGAATTATCTGAAGGAAAAGAATGTAGAGTATCTGGTCTTTATTGACCGCATCGGCTCGACGCCCGCAAAGCTGTTTCCCGAACTCAAGCACGGCGCGGGCAATGAGTTGTTCCAACCCGTCATGCATGCCCGCTCCGAATTTTTACCCGAAGACATCTGGCTTTACAGAGTTCATGGGCTGAAGAAGTGATGCCCGCGCGTCTTTCACATAATGAGGTAGTGGTGCAGTTTGAAGTTGAATGAGTTGCGGGATGAGGTTCACCGCAGAGACGCAGAGTGCGCAGAGGGGGCGCAGAGGCTTGAATGACTCTCAAGTCTCTGCGCTATCTCCGCGTTCTCTGCGTCTCTGCGGTGAGTCCGGCTTGCTTGTATCTCATCTTCAAACTGAACCACTACTCACAATGAAGATGCTTTGACAGCGTGAATGCGTCGTATTGCTAATCGCTCACGCTACCAGCTTGAAGCTGTGCGGGCTTCTTCATCCAAGACGGCCACGGCTCGTTCGTAGATGGACTTCGCCTCGTCGTGCGAATTGCCGACAGCGGTTAAGCCTACTCGCCCGCATTCACCCAGCGCGCTCATCATGTGGAACACAACGCCCGTCTGCCGCGTCTGGTCAAAGTGCAAGCCCTGTCGCACGACGATGTCAAAAAGATCGTCGGGGGTGAAGACACTGTAGAGCGGCGATTCGATGTGATCGCTGGCGACAAAATATTTCTGCTGCCCGTTCGGGGCTGTGAATAGCGCTGTGGCAGGGTCGTAAGTACCGTCTGTCAGGAATTGCAGGGTCAGGAAAGGATGCGTCGTCCCTCCCTTACGTAAATTTATCTCTATCGCGTAAGGCTCCCAACTGCCGTCGCCGGAGCGCACTGTCACAAAGTCCAGAGCGAAACGTCCTATGACTCCTTCTTTCGCAAGCCTGCGGCCTACCTTCGCGGCTTCGCGCGTGATCGCGGGGGCGTAAGATTCATCAGCGGGGAATTTGCACCCCAGGTAACTCTGCCCGCTCGGCCCACCGAGCAACTGGTCGTGGGTTGACAGCAGTTCCACGCCGCCCAGGGGAGTAACGCGGAGTTGGACGCTGGGGCTTCTAAATTCCTCGCCCGCAATTCGCTCTTCGACGACGCCCTTCCGCTCCGCGAGCTTTTTGGCGTAGCCATCGTAGGTGATGTCCGGCAACTCGAAGCTCATCGAGCGCAAACGCTCCTTCAGCGCGCCCTTCTCCTGTGCGTCACCGGGAGCCGGAAGTTTAGTTAAATCCACGAGCGCGTTTCCCTCGCCGGACACGCCCTCATTGAGCTTCACCAACGCTTGCCGGATCGAAGGCTTTCGGGCGCGCATCTCGACGATGGCATTAACCACGTCCTCCTCAGTCGCGAGGTCTTCGTACCCGAGCGGGTATTGAACGCCCTCCTCCGCGAAGATTTTTCGACAGCCGCTCTTTGTTCCCAGGTCAAAGAATTTCGGGTCTGCGCCGTACATTGGAATGCCCAGTCGCAGCGCCAACTCTTTTTCCGCGCCGGTCGTGTTGTACGGAATCAGGTGCGCCCGGTCAGGGTCGCTAATCAATGCGCGTATACGTTCAATCAGGCGCGGTCTGGCGAGAAGTTTCTCTGTGAGCGGGCTGACGGAGCCGTCCAAAGGAGAGATGAGAAAGAGTCTGCGCCGCGCATGACTCGGGATGACGCCGGGAAGCAGGTCAAGATAGTAATCAATGATCGTCGGCTGAATCGCCTGCGAGGTGACATAGACGAGCCTCGCTCTCGGCTGACGAAGCAGCAATAACAGAAAAAGGAAACGCTCTTCGTAAGCCTGTATCACGGAGCCTGTGCCGGTCATGTCTATAGACATGGAGGGGACGATGACGATTGTCTGCTCATCCTGATTAAGCGACTGAATAGACTTCCACAACGGCACAAGCTTCTTCTGTAGCTGATCGAATTGCAGTGTGACATCTGTTGCGCGTGTGGGTTCCTGCATGGGCAAAGTTTTATCCTCGGATGTGATAACGGATTAAGCTTAACGACGGACGGCATTGGATTAAAACAAAATGAGAGTTAAGAGCGCAAGCTTCGCCCGGTCTCGTTCAGCGAAGTCGCCCGACCGGACACCCCGATTATTTTGTCCCGTTAAAACGCAGATAAAACCTTAGCGAATTAAAGAAAAAGAGCATCGAAAATTTCGATGCTCTTTTGCTGCCGGGGATGCATGATGTTAGTTTTTGCCTTGAACCGGAATATCCGTCGGCACTCCCCAATAAAATTGTGTGTAGGTGTTATCGGAACTACGATACACATACCAGTACCCCGTACTCGGTCGCCAGACGGCAAAGTCCGTCTTTAAATCGCCGTCGTAATCCGCTGGAACCGCAATGTCGGTTGAAACGCCCCAATTAAAATATGAAAAGTTGCCATCGGAGCTTTTTAAGACATACCACACGCCGTTACTCGGTCGCCAGACAGCAATGTCTGTAATGCCGTCGCCGTCAAAATCTTCCTGAACGGGAACATCACCGTTCAATCCAAAATTGACGATGGAAGCTTGTCCGTCGGACGAGCGCAGAATATACCAAGTACCGTTACTTGGTCGCCAAACCGCGACATCATAGAAACCGTCGCCGTCGAAATCACCCGCGACAGGTTTATCGCCGTTGCTTCCCCATTGAACATAGCGCAGCGAATTATCGGAACTGTTGCGGATATACCAGACGCCGGTTGAAGGGCGAAAAACCGCGATGTCGGATTTGCCGTCGTTGTCATAATCCGCCGGAGCCGGAATGTCGCCGCTCATTCCCCACGGGACAGTAATGAAATTAGTCGCCGCATTTACTTTAGTTTTTGCGATATACCATGTTCCATTGCTCGGGCGGAAAACAGCCAGATCGGTTTCAAAATTGCTGACATAATCCGAAGCAACTGGAATATCATCGGAAAGTCCGAAGTAATATCCGGCAAAATCACCGGAGCGATACCATCTTTGATTACTCGGACGAAAAACCATCACTTCAGCAATGGCTGTAATGCCAAACCCATCATATAAGAAATCGAACGGCAAGCCTTTGAATTTATATGTCTGAACCGGCACGCCGACGGCTCGTGTCAGCAATAAGCGAGTGTTTGGTGAATCGCCCCCCCAGTGATGAGTCGTCAAGATTTTTCCGTCCGGCTGGATCGTGAGAAAACTGTGTCCTTTTAGCAAACTGGAATATTGATAAATGGTAGAGAAAACACCAGTTTGAATGAATTTTCCGGTGACTGCGTTCCCGTCTGCCGACAAACGGGCTAAAGAAATCTTATAGCCTCTGACGGCGCTTCGGTTTAATGGAACAAAAGTAAGGACGTTAATCAGTATTTGCCCGTCTGGCATAACAATTAACACTTGCGGAATATCATCAAAGTATGAAGTTATATCCAGAGTGGTATTACCGTTTGTTCCGAAGCTCGTGTCCAAACTTCCCGAAGTAGTGTAACGGACAACCGAAACATCTTTGTGCTGGCGCTCTAAAGCGCCATTTTTAATAATAACTCCGCCGACCACAAGCTTATCGTCAGGCTGTAAAGCCAGCTTGGAAAAAGAGCCGTTCAAAAGAAAGCTCGGATAAGTATTGTCGAGAGTTCCGTCGGCGTTAAACCTGCGTACTCGAGCGATGCCATCACTATTGCTATCGACAAACCTGCGGTAAACGATAAATTTTCCGTCGGATTGTCGAAGCACTTCCATTTGCCCTATCGGAATAAACGACAGGGCGTCCTCATATCTCAGATAACCATTTCCGTTGCCGAAAGCCGTGTCTAAAACTCCGTCCGCGCTGTAACGGATTAAGAATATGTCCCTCATATCGTTGTTGATAGTGACAGCGGGACCGACTCCCATAATTTTTCCGTCCGGCAGCAGAATGATGTCTAGGAAGTAGTCATAGTAGTTAGCAATATTCGTGCGATGGACGCCATTAGTAGCAAAGCTCGTATCGAGCGTTCCGCTTTCATTAAACCGCGTAATGATTCCGTGGGCGTTGTCTTCTCCGGCGAGAACGATTTTCCCGTCAGCTTGCCGGGCGGCGGTGTAGAGGCGACCATTGTTCTGACCGATATACGGCATTACAAGCTCTACGACTCCGCTGGTTCCGTAAGTATTGTCGGGCGTTCCATCGCTGTTAAAACGGGCGAATTTAACAGTGGTCGAGAAGCCATCACTAACAACTAATATTTTTCCGTCCGGCAAAAGAAAGCTGGCTATTGGATAACCGGCAATATCGGTTGCCGCAACTCCGTTCGTTCCGAATGCCGGATCGAGTTGAGCGAGAGCGTTGTCAGGACAGAAAAAAAATAAATTTAGTAAAGCGAAAATGGTGATGAGCGCTTTTTTAACAACATTGTCGGAAATGTAATTTGAACGAAAATTGAAATTCATCTGAAGTGCCTCCTGAATCCAAAATTAAATATGAGTTCCGCCGAACACATATTTAATCCTGACGAGAGCGGTTAAAAATCCTGGATCCGATTGGAATTGGATCCGATTGGAAAGTGGTATTAATTATACCAGCAACTTTGTGCAGGACGAAGCGAAAGAACCGGTAACGTTTTGCGGTTTTTCTCGTAGCGTTCGCGAAGCCAGTTTGCGTTTAGATATTCAATTTTAATATCGTCAAACTGCGTCGGCAATCCATCTGTGAGCAGTGTATCATACTCGATAATGCTTTGGGGAAAAGTGCGATACGAACCTCTACGCGCTATCAGTCGGCGGGGGATTTCCAGCCGCGTGCCTCTGCGCGTTGCACGGTCGTTGCAAGCCAACTCACAGGCGCGGGACGGACGATGCCCAGAGGCGCGAGGGCTATGTCTGCAAGGTAGGTATCGAAGACGGGTCCCTGATGGAGCAGGTCGCGGGCAGTGGTAAAAGCGAGGCTGCGGGACGCAAGCCCTCCGAGGGTCGCAGCCCCGGCGAGTCGCAGCGGCCCGGCGATCCCGCGCGGTAGAAAGCGTGCGCCGCGCGAACGGCCACGGCCTTGTGCGGCAACGGAAGCAGCTTGACCGACTGGCAGAGAGTCGTTCCAGCCGCAAGCCAGATGAAAGGTTCCGGTTCCTCCTGAGAACGCAAGCGCCACCATGGAGGCAGCCACATAGTCTGCCGGGATGAGGTCTATGCGCGCTCGTGCGTCGCCGGGAAGAAGCGACGCCCCGGCGAGGGTGGCGAGCAAGGGATATGCGCCTCCGAGTTGGAAGGCATCGCCCGTATCCGAACGTCCCAGCAGGTGGCTTGCTCTATAGACTGTGATTCGGTCGCTGGCAACGGATTCTCGCAGCCTCACCTCTGCCTCGAACATGCTGCGCTCCCAGGCGTTGTGGAAGCCCTGTCCACAGTCCAGATCGAACTCCGTCAGGAGGCCATGACGGTCGCCGCCGATAAAGGCCGTAGAGAGATGTTGCAGACGCAGCTTTGGATTGGCTTCGAGCAGGTGAACCCAGGTCTCTATGGGGTGGAGGTTGGCTTGCCGTGCGAGTTCCAGATTCTGGTCCAACGCCTCGCGCTGTGCGCAGTGAAAGCCGATGTCGAACGAGGCAGCCAACTGCTCCCAGGCAGCGGGCGAGAGACCGAAGCGCGGGAGCCGCAAGTCACCTGCCAGGAGACTAACCGATGGCGGCATCGTTCCCACATAAGACTCTAACCGCTCGAAGTCCCTCTGACGCCTTGACTCTTCATCCGGCATGAGCAGGAGAATCACCTCGACCTCGGAGCGCAAGAGCAATTCTTTAACTATCTCTGCACCCGGCAAAGTGGCCGCGCCGGTCAGGAATACTTTGGTTCTCATGAAGTGTTCGCCCGTGCGCCTGTGGTCAGACCGAGACACCTTTCTCCAAACCGGCCAACGTGTTCGCGGCGGAGTAGCGAGACATCCACCAACGCTGTAATGGCAGCGTGGGTTTGAGCATGGGATCATAAGCCTTGAGCAGCAAATATTGCTCCTCAAGCACGCCGCCCAGACGTGTTTTCGGAATATAAGAACTCTGACCGAGCCAGACAGTCTTGATCCCGCGCGCGATTGCGTGCTGAATCCCCGTATAGAGCAGCAGGTTATAAATCAGCGCGTTGTCCGCAAAGTCATAGTCAATACCGATCCGCTTGTTCGCCTGCTCGTAGTCGTTATACATGGTGAGCAGCGAGCCGACGAGACGGCCATCGTTAGTCTCGCACAGAACCATTTCGGTCTTCGGGCTGGTGGAGCGGGAGCATTCCACATAAAAGCGCGGCGGCAGTTCCTCGAACTGGTATTTGGCTTTGTGAAAGACCGCGCGGTATAGCGGGAAGACTCTCGGTATCAAATGCTCGAAGTCTTCAAAGACGCTCAAGGTGAAGTTGCCTTCGGCTTTCTGGAAACGCTTGCGCACGAGCCTGCGACCGTTCTTTGAAAGCTCCTTGTTCATATATTCTTCGAATGATTTGTAGCCCGTGTTGATGCGGGTGGTGGGCAGAGAGAAACCCTCTACGAATCCAGCCTCGCGCATCAGAGCGCGCTCCTCTGCGGGAAAGTCGCAGTGAATGTCTTTGAGCATCCCGAGGTGGGCTTTGTGCTTTTTGGCGACCCGGTCAATCTCAGAGAGCATCAGCCGGAGCGCGCCCTTGCGTTCCGTCAGGTCTGGATGCATGGGAATCCAGCCACGGTCGGAGATCAGGCAGCCGATGACTGCGACGCGCGTCGCCATCGCCGTCCCGAGGCTTCCCACCAGAGCGTTATACCCCTTCTGGATGAGCTTCGGCAGCAGCGCGTTGAAGTTGAGATTGCTGCCCACGTAAACCGGTATGAAGGCCAGCACCTTGCCGCCGTCGTCGCTCTCGACGGTGACGTAGCGCACCAGCAGCTCGCCCCACAAAGTTTTCTCTATCGCTCGCAGCAAGCCGAAGGAGAAGTCCAGCCCGCCGTCGAGCGCCTCGATCCGGTCTATGCCGATGTCATCTATGGATTCGTAAACAAGAGACCGCATTGTTGCCTCGCTTCGGGCGAACCCCGACACGGAACACGACAGTATTGCCTTCGCGCAAGACACAGCGCCCAACACCTTCGCAACTGAAGCTGCCGACAAACTTGATGCAGGTTTTGGGGAATTACGTTACCGAGACGTTACCGTGCTGAATCCTAAGCTTCTAAGCGCGGCTGCAAGTGCTTGAAAAGGAAGTGGCGTCCCGTACGGGAGTCGAACCCGTGTCGCCGCCGTGAAAGGGCGGTGTCCTAGGCCACTAGACGAACGGGACTTGAAGAAACGCTTCAGGTCACAAGAGTTCCTGCGCACAGAAAAAGCCACCTTCCAGCATGGCGTAAAACCCGGATTCTGCTGCGCTTCGCATGGGTGACAAGATGCCAAGTTATCGTACATCATAGTGGCTGTCAAATGCACAGCCTTTGGTGCGCCGCGCCGACTTGCCTTGATGACGCATGGCTGCTTGAGGGTGGTATTATTGAAGATAATTCAAGCGCGAACTGCTAACGCAAAATAAGCTTTTCAGCTTCATCTTATACAGAGTTTTGGAAAAGCTTTCCTGTGCGCCCTTCGGGTTGGAGATAATTGATGAAAAGATTTTATAACGGCTCGCCGGTCATGATAGCGACGATGGTTTTGTGCTTGATGTATTCGGGCACGAATGTTTCAAGAGCGCAGGAGTGGGGCGGGTCAGGCGGAGAAAAACATGTCGGCGGCGGCTCAGGCTCAGAGTCGGTCAATGCGGCGGGCAGCGCGCTGGGAGCGGCGCGGCGCGCGAGCGTCAAGCGGCCAGCCGCCAGACGTGCAAGGCGGAATGCTTCGGTCCCACCGTCAAGCTCAGCGCGCCAACCGCGTATGAGCGCAGAAGATTATTTAGAGCAGGGCGATGATCTGGTGCAGGCAGGCAAGTACACAGAAGCTGTGGCGGCGTACCGGCAGGCCATCCGCCTCAAGCCCGATTATGATGAAGCGCATTTCTCGCTCGGCCTCGCGCATCGCCTGCTCAAACAGCACACGGAGGCGGCGACGGCTTTCAGGCAAGCGATTCGTTTCAATCCCACATACACCGAAGCCTATTTTCAGCTCGGCTGGATTTATAACGAGACAGAGCAATTCGTTGAGGCCATCGCGCAGCTCAAACAAGCTTTAAAACTCAAAGCGGATTATGCAGAGGCTCACAACGAGCTGGGCTATGCCTATCAGAAACTTGATCGCAACTCGGAAGCGATTGAGGCATACAGGCAGGCAGTGCGTTTCAAGCCTGATTACGCGCAGGCATTTTTCGCGCTCGGCGACATCTATTACAGCCACGCGAAACAGTACGCGCAGGCCGTCGAAGTATACAGGCAGGGCTTGCGGCACGACCCGGATAACGCGACCGCGCTTTACAACGTCGGCTGGTCTTTAAACGAGTTGGGAAAATATGCGGAAGCGGTTACCGCGCTCAATCAATCGCTGCGCTCTCAGCCGGAGCATGCGCAGGCTTATGGCGAGCTTGGTTATGCTTATCAAAAACTAGGCAGGACGGCGGAGGCCATCGAGGCTTACAACCGCGCCGTCCGGCTCAATCCGAAGCTGGTCAATCCGCATACGAGCCTCGGCGATATTTATTATGAGGCCAAGCAGTACGCGCAGGCGTTAGAGCCTTACAAACAATCTCTGCGGCTCAATCCTAATAATGTGAGAGTGCTTTTCAACCTCGGTTTTATCTATAACGATTTGGAGCGTTACAACGAAGCGTTGGCCCCGCTGCAACAGGCCGTGAGTCTCAAGCCGGAGCTGGCAAATGCTCATAACGAGCTTGGCTATGCCCTGCACGGCGTGCGCCGCTACGCGGAAGCCATCGCGTCTTATCGTCAAGCCATCCGGCTCTCGCCGAACTTTGAACTGGCGCATTACTATCTGGGACTCTCGCACCTCGCGACGGGCGACCGCCGGAGCGCGTTGGATGAGCACAAGGCTTTGCAGAGCCTCAACTCGAAATACGCCGCGCAGCTTTACAACGCGATCAATAAATAAGAGACACAAAGACATTGAAGATTTCAAATCTGAAATCTCAGAAGCCAATTGGAATTTTCAAATCTGAAATTGTGAATTTGAAATCTTCAGTGTCTCTGTGGCCTTCCATCCGCTTAAAAAACTTTCTCAATCAAGCCACCCGAAGCCTGAGCGTCGCATCACAGCGACGAAGTAAGAAGTTCTAAACAAACATTTGCCGGCGTCCTGCCGGCGAGGGATACCACTGCCATCGAAATTTTTGCGCGCTAACGTTCTCGCTTCATGCGTTCCGGCTTGAAGCGAAAAAAAATATCGGGCGGGGCATATCTTTTCGCTGCCTGCGGGTAATAACTTTTCAGGAAGCGTTGAGGTTTTTGAGTCACGCTTCCCTTGTGAGAAGAGGCTGGCCTAAAAAGCGAATGACAGACGAAGAATTGCTGAGAGAGGCAAGTCGCGGCGTCGAAGCGGCTTTTCTCGAATTGTACGAGCGTCACAGGGACGCTGTGTTTCGCTTTGCCTTTCGCCTGCTTGGCTCCGTCGAATTGGCAGAGGATGTCGCGCATGATTGCTTTCTGAGTCTGATTAAGCATCCCGATAGATTCGATTCCACGCGCGCCAGCCTGCACACATATCTCTACGCGGCGGCGCGCAATCTGGCGATGAAACATTTCCGGCGCGCGGGGCAACTGGTTGCGGTTGAAGATTTGCTCACAGAGCCGCTCGCGCCAGGCAATCAGCAGCCGCTTCATCAAGCGCTTGATGAAGAAATCTCGGCTTTAGTGCAAAGAGCCGTCGCGTCTTTGCCGCCGCTGCAACGCGAGGCGTTGGTGCTGTTTGAGTATGAAGAGCTGCCCTTAGCCGAGATCGGTAAAATCGTCGGCGCGGATGTCGGCACTGTCAAAGCGCGCCTGTATCGCGCGCGGCAGGCTTTGAAAAAATCGCTGTCAGGATATTTCGCAGAGCAGACAGAGACACACGTACTGGAAGAGGCTTTCAAATGAAGGATGAAGATTTGACACAGCCGCGCTCGATTCATCTGCGAAGCGATGCTCCGTTGGATGATGAGAGAGATGCTATAGAAGATGTCGCGGCGAATGACGAGCAACTCAAAACGCTGCTGGCCTGCTGGCAGGCTCCTGATGCTCCTGCGTCTCTGGACAGGAATTTACTCGCGGCCTTTCGCCAGCAAGCGAGCCGCGCCGCGCTCAATGATGATTTACAAAACAACAGTCTCCCGGAGCTTTCACTGTTATCAAGCGAAGAGGTGAAGACCATGAAACAATGCCATACATGCTTTGAAGAATTTGCAGACAAGTTCGCTTTCTGTCCCGTTGACGGGACGCCGCTCGGCGAGACTGTGCCCGTACAGCTTGCCTCTCATGAAACGGATGTCGAGCCGCTGTTCTCCGTCTCGGAGATGCAGGAATCCTCAACCGCGCTCATCCCCTTTGGCGCGTATCACCTGACGATTATGGAAGACGCAGGGCTGACGCGCAGGCTGCTGTCGGAAGTGCGCGAAGCCGCGCACGCATCGCAGCTCACATGGCCTGAGTTCAAACGCGACCCGGTCAATTTCACGCGCCGCTCGGCGACGGCTTACGGCACGATGGCCTGGCGTTTCTTTTCCGGCCCGAACGTTGCCATAGCTACTGTGACGGCTTTGCTGATTATGATGACGGCTGTCATCGGCCTTGTCTGGCTTGACCGCCACCGCACGCAATCTCTGGCGATGCGTGACGCGCAGCGCGAGGATTTAGAATATCAGGGGATGGTGGAAATCCCGGAAGAGCAGGAGAAAGTAGATAAAGGCACTGCCGGTAATAACAAAGGCGATGGCGGCGGCTCCAAACCCAAACAGGAAAAACCCGGCGGCGGCGGCGGCGGCGGTCGTGAAGATCAACGCCCCGCTTCGGCTGGTAAACTGCCTCAGGCTTCGCTGACCATTCCGCAAGTCCTGGCTCCTGACCCCAACCAGATTCGGCTCAAGAATCCTTCGCTGGCCGTGGCCGCGACCATTGATGCCGACCCCTTGTTGTTTCCTCCCGACAGCCGGAACATTCCCTACGGTGATCCGAAGTCGAAGAGTCTGGAACTGTCGAGCGGGCCGGGCACGGGCAATGGCATCGGGACCGGAGATGGCGGCGGAGTCGGCTCAGGTGACGGCGGCGGAGTGGGACCGGGCAGAGGCGGCAACACTGGCGGCGGAGACCGCAGGGAAGGCGGCGGCGGCCCCGGAGGCGGAGGCGGCGGAGACACGGATTACAACCGGACGTTCCGCCCGAATGAAGTGACGCAGAAGGCGCGGATCATCGCGAAGCCGTCGCCGGAATATACGGAAGAGGCGCGGAAGAATCAGGTGACGGGGACGGTGACGTTGCAGATGGTGTTCTCGTCGTCGGGGGCAGTGACGAACATCCGGGCGGTGAACGGGTTGCCGTATGGATTGACGGAGAAGGCGATAGCGGCGGCGAGGCGGATTCAGTTCACGCCGGCACAGAAGGACGGGCGGGCGGTGTCACAGCACATCAAGGTTGAATACAACTTCAACATTTACTGAGAGAGTGGGTAAAGCAGAGAAGTACATTAGCCGGAAAAGAATGTCAGGCAGGAGTGGGGAAGATTCATGAGTCTTCTCCACTCTTCTGCATTTTATATGGGAGTTGTTTTGCCCGTTCCCGACAACCTGTTTTCTCTGCTTTGATTTTTATCCTGCAAGCTCTTCTTCCTCGCGCGTTCAATCAGCGTAGTAAATCCGGAACAGATGCTGTGGTTAGAGTGTCTAAACAATAAAGGCTGCCTGACTAAACGATGGAATGCGCCCGCACGCATCTGTTCTGCTCAGGCTCAAGAAACATTTTCGATGAGGTGATTGCTATGCGCCAAAAAATATTTTTGTTGACAGCTATCCTGCTGGCGACCTGTAGTGTGAGCCTGCTGGCGTTTGCCGGTGCGGGTAAGCCAAAAGTTGTACAGGCTGAGACCAACGCCGTCACGCAAGGGGCCTTGGAAATTGTAGACGCGAGCGGCAACGTGGTGGGGATGTGTCCGCTGAAACACACTGCCGTCCGCGCCGAGATTTCCGGCTTCCTCTCCCGCGTGGTTGTGACCCAGCAATTCGAGAATCCTTTTCCGGATAAGATCGAAGCCGTCTACACTTTTCCTTTGCCTGCCGCCGCCGCCGTTGACGACATGACCATGAAAGTCGGCACCAGAACAGTCCGCGGCCGCATCCTCCCCAAAGCTCAGGCCCAGGCCGTCTACGCCGCCGCTCGCAACTCAGGCCAGGTCGCCAGCCTCCTCGACCAGCAGCGTCCCAATATCTTCACCCAGTCCGTCGCCAATATCCTGCCCGGCGAGAAAGTCTTCATCGAAATCAGCTATCTCGAGACTCTCAAATACGAAGCCGGGACTTATCAATTCGTCTTTCCCATGGTCGTCGGCCCCCGCTATATCCCCGGCACCCCAACTGGCAAACAGGACACCGGCACATCTCCTGATACCACACAGGTGCCCGACGCTTCGCGCATCACCCCGCCGGTCGCCGCCGCAGGCACCCGCGCCGGTCATGACATCTCCCTCGAAGTCTCGCTCGACGCCGGCGTGCCCATCGATGAAATCAAAGCTCAAACCCATGAGATCGAGGTGGACAGGCAGAGCGAGCGGCGTGCGCGCGTGACTTTGAGAAAGCAGACCGAGATTCCCAACAAAGATTTTGTTCTGCGCTATGAAGTGGCAGGCCAGAAAGTGCAGGACGCTTTGCTGACGCATCGGGCGGGCAAGGGCGGCTTCTTTACCTTTATCCTCCAACCGCCCGAGCGAGTGACGGCGGAAGATGTGACGCCCAAAGAGCTGGTCTTTGTCATCGACACTTCCGGCTCGATGCAGGGCTTTCCCCTGGAGAAAGCCCGGGAGACGATGAAGCTGGCGATGGATAATCTGTACCCGCAGGATACTTTCAACCTCATCACGTTTTCGGGCGACACGCAGATTCTGTTTCCGCAACCCGTGGCGGCGACGAAAGAGAATCTGGAGAAGGCACAAAAGTTTCTGGAGGGGCGAGAGAGCGGCGGGGGCACGGAGATGATGAAAGCCATCAAAGCGGCGCTGGACCCGACCGATTCGCAAGCGCATGTGCGGATCGTGTGTTTTATGACGGACGGGTATGTGGGCAACGATATGGAAATCATCGGTGAGATCCAGAAGCATCCGAACGCGCGGGTGTTTTCGTTTGGGATCGGGAGTTCGACCAATCGCTTTTTGCTGGACAAGATGGCGGAAGAGGGGAGGGGCGAGGTGGAATATGTGGGGTTGAATGAAGACGGGTCGGCAGCGGCGCGGCGGTTTTACGAGCGAGTGCGCAGCCCGTTGTTGACCGACATCTCGATCGAGTGGGCGGGGTTAGCCATCGCTGATGTGTATCCGAAACGGATCCCGGATTTGTTCAGCGCGAAGCCGGTGATTCTGACAGGCAGGTATACGGGGAGCGGGAAAGCAGTAATCAAGGTGAAGGGGAAGATGAGCGGGCGGGAGTATGTGCGGGAGATTCCAGTAGAGTTGCCGGAAGCGGAAGGCAGGCATGAGGTACTGGCGACGCTGTGGGCGAGAACGAGGATTGACGACCTGATGAGCAAGGATTGGCAAGGCCTCCAGCAGGGCGCGGCGAAGGCGGAGGTGGAGCAGGAGATCACACAACTCGGTTTGGAGTATCGATTGATGACGCAGTACACGTCGTTTGTGGCGGTCGAAGAGCTGACGGTGACGGAGGGCGGAGTGCCGAGAAAGGTTGAAGTCCCCGTCGAGCTTCCAGACGGCGTCAGCCGCGAAGGCATCTTTGGCGAGAAGGGAGAGATGAAGGTCGGACCTTCTTCGACTCCGATTTCCAGCGGAGTGTTGACCGGCGGGCTTGTTGGAAAAAGCTCCGGATTCGGGACGCGCGGTGATCGGAAGGCTCCGAGTGGCCGGGGCGCGCCTCTAAAAGAGAAAGCCAGAGCCGGAAAGAATGCAAACGCGCAAAGCGTCGTCAATAGGCCAGTCGCCAACGAAGCGGTTGCAGATGTCGAAGTGGTTTCTCCCACGCCGAAGCTCTCGCCAAAAGAGCAGAAAGAACAAGAGCTGCTGGCGAAGCTGCATCCGACCATCGCTGCGCTGGTCGAGCGCATCAAGAGCGGAAAAGCGCAGCCGGGTGCGGATGAAGCAAAGTTCGTCAGTGACGGCAAAGCCGAGATTCAAATCTGGCTGACAGATAAATCTCCACAGGTCATCGCGGAGTTGCAGAAGCTGGGGTTTGAACTCGTCCTTGATCCGCAATCCGCGAAGATGGTCATCGGGCGCATCTCTCTGGAAAAGCTCAAGGCTCTCGGAGAGGTAAAGGCGGTTCGTTATATCGCGCCGCAGATTACGAGCAATTAAGACGTTCTTCTCCCGCAAAGGCGCAAAGGCGCAAAGAAAGACAAGCTGTTTTTCTTTGCGCCTTTGCGCCTTTGCGGGAAACTTCTTTCGTGCAAGCGAACTATGCGAGTGACGTTCTACAACTGCGCTGCTATTGGCGCGAATCACATCGGAGGTTCATTCAAAGACATGCCACGCTTGATCGCTTTAACACTAACGCTCGCCTGCTGTTTGTCGCTGGTTACGAATGCGTTTGCGCAGACTTCATCCGTGACGACGACGGCGCGTGATCGTCGCTCTGTCAATGTTACGGTCTACAATTCCAATATCGGCCTTGTGAGGGAAACGCGCTCGCTCTCTCTGCCAGCCGGGCGCGTGGCTCTGAATTTTTCGGATGTCGCCGCGCAGATTCGCCCGGAGACGGTTCATTTAGCATCGCTCACATCCAAAGATGCGCTGCGGATTCTTGAGCAGAATTATCAATACGACCTACTGAATCCGGGCAAGCTGATGGACAAATATGTCGGGCGCGAGGTGACTTTAGTCTTGCGACGTTACGAGAACAGCACGGAGATATTGACGCCCGTGCAGGCTACCCTGTTATCGAACAATGGCGGGCAAGTGTGGCGCATCAACGGTCAAATCGTTATCAATCCGACCAACATCGCGGAGACGCGCTTTCCTGACGTGCCGCAAAATCTGGTCGCGACGCCGACGCTCGTCTGGGATTTGGAAAACGATCAGAGCGGCGCGCAGACGGTTGAAGCGAGTTACCTGACCGCAGGGATAAACTGGCGCGCGGACTATGTGCTGGTCGTCAATGCGGATGACACGAAGGGCGACGTGCAGGGCTGGGTGACTTTAACGAACACGAGCGGCGTCGGCTTTGAGAACGCGCGCTTGCAGCTTGTCGCCGGAGACCTTAATCGCGTCAGCAACGAGAGAGAGTATGATGACCGGAGGGCGATGGGCGCGCGTGACGAACTGAGCGCGTCACAGTTTCAGGAACAGGCTTTCTTTGAATATCACCTCTACACTATGGGACGCCCCGCGACGATTCGCGAACAGGAAACCAAGCAGGTCTCTTTGCTCGAAGCCGCGAATTTTAACCTCAGCAAAGAGTTCGTCATCAACGGCCAGCCTTATTACTATCGCAGTTACAACAGTCCCGGAGCGGCAATCAAAGAGAAGGTCGGCGTCTACATGCAGTTTCGCAACAGCCAGCAGAACCGGCTCGGCTTGCCGCTGCCGGCGGGCACCGTGCGGCTCTACAAAAAAGACGCGCAGGGCGGCCAGCAGTTCATCGGCGAAGACCGCATAGACCACACGCCCAAAGATGAAGACGTGCGGGTCAAGGTCGGCGACGCTTTCGACATCGTGGCGGAGAGAAAACAGACTGACTACAAAGTCATCTCAACCTATGTTTACGAGTACGCCTACGAAATCAAGATACGCAATCACAAGGACGCGCCCATCACAGTGATCGTCAACGAGCCGATTGGCGGCGATTGGGAAATGCTCTCGTCCAGCTATAAAGCAGAGAAGACCGCAGCCTTTGCCGCGCGCTTTCGCGTCCCCGTCGAAAAGGACGGCGAAGCCACATTGACGTATCGCGTGCGCGTCAAATACTAAAGAAGGCAAAAGCGCAAGCCGGTAAATAGTAAATGGTAAATGGTAAATGGAGAAAAAAGTTCTTCTATTTACCATTTACCATTTACTATTTACTAACTATTAGTGTTCTAAAACTTCGTAGCTTTCGGGCGAGACGAGCAAGAGCAGCGCGCCGTTGACGCTTGAGATCGGGTGATGAACGCTGCCTGCCATCGCGCAGGTATAGTCGCCCGCGTTGAGCGTTTCGTTGTTGGTGCAGGCATCGCCTTCAATCACGTAACATTCTTCGATGCCGCGATGGCGATGTTTTGGAATCCGCGAGCCGGGCTGCATCCTGACCAGAGTCGTGACGGTGTTGCGCGTCGGGTCAACGAAGAGTTGTTTGAAGAGCACGCCTTCGGACATGATCTGCCACTCGCCTTCGCCCGCGCGGACGATCACTGTTTGAGAAGCAGCGTCTTGAGCTGGTTGCGTAGCGACGGGTGGTCGCGCGTCTTTCGTTTCGGCGAGCCGTGCCAGCAGCTTTTCGCGCGCGGTGGGCGGCGGCGTCGCTTCACATGCGTCGTAAACCAGCGTCGAGACGACGGCTTCAAAGCCTTTCAATTCCGCCTCGCACGCCTCGCAGCCTTCGGCCAGATGGTCGTCAAAGGCTCGCGCCTCATGCTGGCTCAGCGCGCCCAGCGCGTACAGGGCAGCGCATTCCTGCGTCTCTTCTTCAACCATACCGTGTTTCATATTCCCCTCTCGTCCTGCAAATCTTTGAGCGTCTCTCTGAGCTTCATCATGCCGAGCCGTGTGCGCGTCTTGACAGTGCCGAGCGGCTGCCCGAGTTTCGCTGCAATCTCGCTGTGGCTCAGACCGCCGTAGTATGCCAGCTCTATCACTTCGCGCTGCTCGGTCGAGAGCAGGTCGAGCGCGGCGCGCACGCGCTGGCACATCTCTGAAGCTTCGACTGCTTCTTCTATGTTAGCGGGGGTGGAATGGTTGCCTGCCAGCTCAAGCGGTTCTTCGCGCTGCTGCCGCTGTTTGCCTGAGCGCAAGCGGTCAATGGCGCGGCTGCGCGCCATCGTCGTCAGCCACGCGAGCGGCGCGCCGCGCGTCTCGTCATAAGCCTGCGCCTGCCGCCAGACCTGCATGTACACGTCCATCAAGACTTCTTCGGCGATGGCCGGGTCATTCAGGATACGCAAGGCCAGCCCGTACACAAGACGGCTGGTCGCGTCATAGAGCGCGCTCATCGCGTGCTGGTCTCCGGCAGCGAGGCTGCGTATCAGCAACGTCAGGCGCTGTTGGCGCGCGTCTGTATCAATGATGCTCTGGGGTATCCCCACAGATTCCCCTTCTTAAATAAGATTACGTGTTGACATCCTCTGGTGGATTACTTTAAAAGCTTTAGCATCAAGGACGCCTCCACCTTATGGAAAGCTCGTAAAACTACCAACATAAATCCGATACTTCGACAGTAACCGTACTATAAATCGAACCGAGGGTACAAACAAAAAACGCTTAAACGCGCTTTCCAATTCTCTCGTTCGCCTGCGGTTCACAAAATGAGCCGCAGAATTCCTCGCAAGGATTTTCTTCGCGCACTCAGGAAAATTTGCGCGAAGCAACTTTCAACTGAAATTTTTTAAGGAGAAGCTCAATCATGCAGAGAATCAGCAGGATTATGGCCGTCGTGTGTCTGTTCGCGGCAATGGCAATCGGCGCGTCCGCGCAGGATACCATGATGAAGGAGAAATCGCTTTATGACCGGCTCGGCGGCAAGGAAGCCCTGACGGCGGTCGTGGACGAATTTGTCGCGCGTGCCGCAGCAGACGCGCGCATCAACAAAAAGTTCGGCAAGACGAACATCCCGCGTTTGAAATTCCACCTCGTCGAGCAACTGTGCGCCGCCACGGGCGGCCCCTGCAAATACACGGGGCTGAGCATGAAGAACGCGCACAAGAACATGAAAGTGACCGAAGGCGAGTTTGGCGCGCTGGTTGAAGACCTCGTGGGCGCGCTCGATAAATTCAACGTGCCGGAGAAGGAAAAAGGCGAGCTGCTCGCCATCCTCGGGCCGCTCAAGGACATGATTGTCGAAGTCAAAGGCAACGCCACAGGCACAGACCTTCCGGCCAACTTCAAGCCCGCGCCTCCGCTCAAAGAAGGCAAGATGAAAAAGGGCGGAATGTAGGAAAGGAGAAACGGGTAAATAGTAAATGGTAAATAGTAAATGGAGAAAAGAAAGCCCTCGTCTATTTACCATTGACTATTTACTATTTACCCGCTCTCACATATGTCGAAACTGAATCTGATAGCGCAGCTTTTGATGGGAGCGGCTTTGCTGGCGGGCATGTGGCTGGCGCGGCGCAAAAAGTTTCGCGCGCATGCCCTCTGCCAAACTTCAGTGGTTTTTCTAAATCTGATTCCCATCTTTTATTTTATGGCTCCGGTCTTTCATAGGGGTGTGCAGCCGGGTTTGCCTGAGCGTCTCGGCGATCCTTTTTATTCGGTGGCGACGGCGCATGCCGCGCTCGGGACGCTTGCAGAGGTGCTGGGGATTTACATCATCCTCGTCGCCGGGACAAAGCTTGTGCCCGCAGCTTTGCGTTTCAAAAAGTACAAGCCGTGGATGCGTCTTGAGCTGGCCGTCTGGTGGCTGACCATTCTGTTCGGACTCGGCACTTACTTTGTCTGGTACGGCGGCGCGTCGTCGAAAGCAAGCGACGTGAGCGCAACGCAACAGCAGCCAGCTTCGTCCGCGCCCGCCGCTTCAGCGTCACCGCAAGTTGCCCCGCAGGTCGTGAATGTCGAAATCGGTAACTTCGCCTTTACGCCGAAGGAATTGACAATCGAAGCGGGCACAACGGTCGTCTGGAAAAACAATACGGGGCGGCACACGGTCGTGGCAGATGACAGCGGCTTTGAATCCACAGTGATGGCTGCGGGCGAAGAGTTTCGCCGCACCTTCGAGCGCGAAGGCCGCTATCAATATTATTGCAGCCTACACGGAGCAGCAGGCGGCGCAGATATGGCTGGCACGATCAACGTCACCCCGCGCCGGTAGCCTTAAAGTTAATTAGTCAGGAGATAAGAAAGCAGTTCCTTTGCGCACTTTGCGTCTTAACTCTTTGCGGTCTTTGCGTTAAAAAGCACTTAACCGCAAAGACCGCAAAGAGAAACCGCGCAAAGGCGCGCAAAGAAGAAAAACTCACAAAGGAGAAAAATAGATGAGAAAGAAATTCATTTTAGGTCTGGCAATCTTAATATGCAGTTTTGTACTGCTGTCCGTCTCGGGCAGCGCGTCGAATCCGGCTGCGGGCAATAAAGCAGGCGCGGCGGCAGCGGCAGTAGACAAGACTGTGACGATCAAGAATTTTCAGTTCGCCCCGAAGAGCGTGACCGTCAAGGTCGGCTCGACCGTCACCTGGCTTAACAAAGAAGGCACGCATACTGTGACGGCTGACAACGGCTCGTTCCAATCGCCGAACCTGACAGCGGATAAATCTTACAGCCACAAATTTACAAAGGCGGGCACGTATCGTTACTACTGCTCGTTTCACGGCGGCGCGGGCGGCGCGGATATGTCCGGCACGGTCACTGTGACGAAGTAAGTCCGAAGACACGAAGCTCTTAATGATAGTCCGGTGTTTGCTCTTGAGAGAGATGCTATAATTTCTTTCAAGCAATTACCGGACTAAAAATTTTTATGGAGTGAATAAACATGACGGCAACACCCCCGCAAGAAAATTCCGCACAGGGCTTGAGTCCAGAACCATTGATGCAAATGACCTTCTCGCACGCGCCGCAGCGTATCCTCGCGGCAGGCGTGCGGCTTCACGTCTTCTCGCACATCGCCGCAGGCAAGCATGTGTTGGCAGAGATAGCCGAGGCCGCAGGGGCTTCCGAACGCGGCATGCGTATGCTGCTCGATGCGCTCACGGGCTTTCAGCTTCTGGCTAAGAGTGAGGGTCTTTATCATCTGACGCCGATGTCTGAAAAATTTCTGGTGCGCGAGAGTCCGGACTACCTGGGCGCGATGATGGAGATGGATGAGATGTGGCACAGTTGGGGCGGCCTGACGGAAATCATCCGCACAGGCCGACCTGACCGCCGCGTCGAATCGCAGGAGGAGGCTGAGAAATTCTTTTCCGTCCTCGTGCGCTCTCTGCACGTCGCCAATCGCGAGCCTGCGCGACGCACAGCCGAAGCCCTCGGCGCAGGCAACACGCATCGAGGCATGCAGGTCATAGATGTCGCGTGCGGCTCAGGCATCTGGGGCATCGGCATCGCCGAAGCGGACACGGACGCGCGCATCACCGCGCAGGATTTTCCCGGCCTCTTTGCGACGACGCGCGAGTACGTGTCGCGTCATGGAGTCGCAGATCGTTTTGATTACCTGCCGGGGGATTTGAAGACCGTTGATTTTGGCGAGAACCGATTCGACCTCGCGCTGTTGGGCAACATAGTCCATTCGGAGGGCGAGCAGTCTTCGCGCGATTTGTTCCAGCGGCTTCATCGCGCGCTCAAGCCCGGCGGGCGCATCGCCGTCATTGATATGATTCCCAACGACGAGCGCACCGCGCCGCCCTTCCCGCTCATCTTCGCCATCAACATGCTGATTAACACAGAGGTGGGCGACACCTACACGCTCGCGGAATATACGGTGTGGCTCAACGAAGCCGGATTCTCGCGCGTCGAAACCGCAGACATCGGCTCGCACTCGCCGCTCATCATCGGGATTAAAGAGTAAGCGCGAACACTCGTGTCAGAACCGCCTGCGGTAGCGGGCGGGTCAGCCTCGACTAAGAAACCCGCCCGCTACCGCAGGCGGTTCTGACTTTTTTAAGGAATTTGTTTGTCGCTGGCGGTGGCCGGTTGTTTCTCGTTGACGTGAATGGCGTTGCCGGTTGAATCAATATAGAAGTGGCGCGCACTGGCCGCGCCTGCGGTTGGTTGCGGGTCTGCATTGACGGCGTATGAAGCGGCCTGCACGCCGGAGACAGGCGGCGTTAGCTTCATTGTCAGCACGTAGCCGCCGATGACCGGGCGCTCGCCGCTAAAACGCGAATCGAGATTATTATTGCTGACGAGCTGCTCGAATGTGCCGTAGTTGTCTTGATGCTCGACCGCGTACATGACCTGCGCCGATGCGATGGAGCGGAGCGCGGTCATGACTATGGTCTCATCTGCGGCAGTCTTGCCGCGCGTCAGTGTGTCCGTGTAGGTCTGGCACGCGGTCGCCAACATGGTGGCGAAGATAACAATCCACAACGCACGCGAGCGAGAAGACGTTCTCATCAATTATTCCTCCGAGCCGCCGCCCTGAAGCTTATAGAGTTACTGAACTGTCGCAGGGAGCAAGGAGCCTCTGCGGTCAGTGGCGATAGCGAACCCGTCCCCCATCTCTCCGATCATGCCGTGAAAATGTATGTCCGAGCCGGACAGGACGACGACCATGTCGCCCGCATGATAGCGCGGGTCATGCAATTCAAAACGTATGACTGTGGCCTGCCCGTTCTGTTGCTCGACCGTCTCAAACTGAAATTCATCTGCGCTATAAACAATCGTCTGCGAGTTGTTTCCGTAATTTTGCGATTCGGACATTAATCTTCTCCTTAATATTTTTGCGTAAACGTGCTCGAATTAATTGGCGCGGGAGACAACCTCTTGAAACCGTCCGGGTTCATGATGAGAGGCATGCTAACTCTGCGCCGTTTGCCTGAGTTGTTATACTTCTTTCGTGGCAATTGCCTGAACCACTGAGCCAATACCAGTATGAGAAACACCTTCTCTGACATCACGCTCAAGCTCGGTTAGGCGCTTAAACTTGAGGCTCGCCAACTCAAGTCTTAAAGAATCTTTAGACTGCATCACATCTACGTTAGGCGGCGTGGGCAAGGACTTCAAGCGCCCTTGTTCTTGTCGTCCCAGAGCATCGGCTCCCAAAGCTCAACCTTGTTTCCGTCCGGGTCCATGATCCACGCGAACTTTCCGTTCTCGTGCGACTCCGGGCCGCCGATGACTGCTACACCTGCCGCGCGCAGTTGTGTAAGCATTTCATCGAGGTTATCGACCCGATAGTTAATCATGAATGAAGAGTCACTCGGACTGAACCATTGGCTGTCACTATCCGCGAGATGCCACACAGTGAGGCCCAGGTCTTCGGCCTTATCATCCGGCCATTTGAGTATGGCGCCGCCGAAGTCTTCCAGCGACATGCCCAAGTGTTTCTGATACCACGCTGCCAGCGCGGCGCTATCACCCTTACACTTCAAGAAGACTCCACCGATTCCGGTAACCTTCGCCATCGCAACCTCCTATTTGTTGAGCCGCCTAACTATGATTTATGTGGCACAAAGCCCAGCACAATCGCGTCGTGATCCGAGAGCTGGCCTGCCTCGTCATCCAGCTTGCCGACGACTGCGGGCTGATGCTCGCCAGCCAGTGAAATATCTTTTCCGGCGAACCAGTCCAGCTTGAGCGAGGCGCGTCCCCCGTACTCTCTGAGCGACCAGTGCAGAAACCTGAAGCACCATGTCGGAACCCAGTCGGCCAGACTTTCATGCACCGCTATGTTCTTCACATCGTAATGCAGCGTGCCTACGCCCATCTCGTTTAAGTCTCTGTAATTGAAACCGCGTCGTTCCAATTCGCGGAACAGCTCTCGCTCGAACCATCGCTCAGGATGAACATAGTGATTCCTCAGCACATGGCCGACGCCCATCATCACGCGCCGCCAAAAGCCCGCGATGGTGTAAACGGCGCGCTTTGAATTGTAGCCCGAAGTGTTCCAGTCGCCGCCGATTAAGACCGGAAGCCGTGGACGTAAATTCTCTACATGGTCTAGCACGAGCCTCATCTCATGATGCCTGTGCTTCTGCGTCGAATGCGCGTTGAGATGAAGGCTCACGGTGCGAAACGTGCCGAGCGGATGCTCGACATCAGCCACGACCGCGCGCTGGCATCCGAGGCGTTTTTCTTTCCCGCGTATTTTGTCTATGCCGTTCGGCAGCGCGAGCGAGTGCGCGTTAATCAGCGGATAACGAGAGAGCACCGCATTGCCGTGAAGCGCCTGCGTGTTTTCGCCAACCACACGCAACTCGCTCCCGTTACCTTTGACCAATGACAGATAGCAAGGCGCAAAAGCATAGTTCATCTCCAAAGCCTCTGCCAGCTCTCGCGCGACGAAGCGATTCGACGTGCGCGCCATCCCGTAATCCAGCTCAGTCAGCAGCAACAAATCGCTCCCGCCAATCTGCGGATGCTCTTTGAGCACGTGCGCGATGCTTTCCAGGCGTCTGCCGCGCTCTATGTTCCACGCGGTCGCTTTGATTGAATCGAGCCTTGTGTGCGCTGGAGGCCGCTGCGGCGCAAAGTCTTCCTGCACGAGTCCGTTCAGCACCCTGTCAATCTCAGGCCGCAGCTTACGGTAAAGCGCAGAGGCTTCCATCTCTTTGGTGGAAGAGAATTGTGCCAGCTCTGGCAGATATGGTTGGAGCCGGTGATCGAGCGGAGTCGCAGCGGTGTCCCTGTCCGGCGGGTCGAGTGTTGCGTTCATCAAAACGCTGTGAATGTTACAGGCACATGCTTAAGCTTTCAACTCACGGTGAGATGCCTGAGTTCAAACGCCTGATATTTATAAGTCGCGCATGAAAGCCAAGCTCAGTGTCCGGGTTGAATGAATTATCATGATGTCATGCGTGGGAAGAGTTCATTCAACTTTGGCATACACATCTTTTAAGACGAGTTCGCAGCCGATGACGCTGATATTCACTATGTCCTCAAGATTGCGAAACTCGGAATATCTCCACTCTCTATTGCTTTGCCTGACATATTGTTCGATACGATGCGTGTCTTGAGCAGCCGGCAGATATTCTGTTAGAGATTCAATGCTTTGATACTGCTCAAATTTCTTGCCCCGATCATATGCCTCTGTGGATTCCGATAAGATTTCGATAAGGACAACAGGGTTAAGCAAGGTGTCTTTCTCCTCGTCATCAAACAGCTCTTCTTCGCAGGCCACAACTACATCAGGATAAGTGTATTTCCCGGTCGAGCGGACTTTCACTCGCATGTCGCTCGGATAAACATTGCATGGACGATTTAACAATTGATTTCCCAGAACCCGAATCATGTTTGCCGCAATCAGATTATGCCGCCTGCTTGCGCCCACCATTGCGAACATCTCCCCGGCAAAATATTCATGTTTAATTTCAGATTTGCGCTCAAGAGCCAGATACTCTTCCGGGCTTAATAAAGTTTTGCGCTGAAAAGACATAATTCGACTTTGCTCCTTTCATTTCATAATCTATGTCAATCAAGCGTAGAAATTCTTTGCGCTCTTTGCGAGAAAACTTTGCGGCCTTTGCGTTAAAAAGCCCTTAACCGCAAAGACCGCAAAGTGAAAAGACGCAAAGACCGCAAAGGAAAAACAGTTGATTTGTTGCTACCCTTGATTCGCATAATCTATCGCAAGCTGAATCAGAAGCAATGGCATAACTCTGATTCTCACTCAGCCTTGTCCGGCAGCGGCGCGACGGCGACGAAATCTTCGGCAAAGCGGCGCGTGTAATTGTCGAGCAGTTCTTTGACGCGCGCGAGTTCCGGCGAGCGGACGACGAGACCGACGTGATGCCGCTTCTTGACGCGATAGACTATCTCCGCGTCCGTGTAGGAAGAGGTGTCAGGATATTCCTGCCGCGCCAGCGAGAGAGCGATGCCGCCATACTCGCGGCGCGTGGCCGGCAACTCGAACACGCCCCCGGCTCCGGCGATTTCAAGGTTAGCCCACTCACGCCAGATGTTGACGCCGCTTGAGGCTTCAAGGACTTCCGCGATGTAGGCTCCGCCGACGCGCGCGGCGATTTCGAGAAAGTAAAAACGCCCGTCTTCGCGTCCCTTGATAAATTCGGCATGAGCCGCGCCGCGCTCAAGCCCCAGTTCAGTCACCAGCCGCTGATTAAAATCGAGCAGTTCTTTCTGCTCTTCCGAATCGTGCTCAAGCGTGTGCGAGAGAAAGACGCCGCCGCCCTGCGCCACGTCCATCGGCGGGCGACCGTAGCCGTTGGCTCCCGCGAAAATGACCTTGCCGTTTTCAATCAGCGAGTCTACGTGAAAGACATCGCCCGGCACGAAGCGTTCGAGCAGGAAAAAGGATGAACGCTCGCGCAAGTGTTCGCGCCGGTCTAGCTCGTCAATCGTCCGCCAGACCTGTTCGGAGTCTTGCATCTTCTTGATGCCCATGGCGGACACATCCGAGCGCGGCTTCATCACCCACGGGGGCTGTACGCTCTCCATGAAATAACGCAGGGCATCATAATTGAGCACATGCACAAAATCCGGGACGGGCAATCCAGCCGCCTGCGCCACGCCGCGCATCGCCAGCTTGTCGCGAAAAATGCGCGCCTCTGCGCTGGTCATTCCGTCAAGCCGCAAGTGCTCGCGCATCAATCCGGCATTGATGACATCGAATTCTTCGAGCGCGACGAGGCGGTCAATCTTTCTGTGTCGTGCAATCTGCGTGACCGTATGGACGCAGAGTTCGGGGCTGGCTTCGTTGGGCACAGAGATGATGTCGTCGAGACACTCGCGCGGCCAATCTTCGTACAAAAACTTTTCTTTAGTCACGAGCAGGACGCGGCAGCCCTGCCGCTTGCACTCGCGTATAAAGTCGCCGCCTTTGAAATAGCTGGCGAGACAGACGACGCTCAAGCCGGGCGCTTGTGTGTCAGCCATTGGGGATGCTCCTTTAGGGAAGACGTAGCTGAATCAGGCTCTCTGGCATGATACATCAACTTCGGGGCAAGGGGTTCATGAAAGCTTGCCTCGCCGATTGTTCAACGGCTAATATCTTTTCCTTCGTCTTAAAATCCAGGTTTGATGGTATATAGCCTGCCGTCTGCCAATCTTTTGTTAAAGGACAAATTTTTCACATGCGATCATCTAAGCTTATCGCTGCTTATCTTATGCTGTGTTGCGCGCTGGCCTTGAGCGTTCAAGCGCAACAATCCGCGACGGCCAATCTGAGCGGGCGCGTCCTGGATCCAAACGGGGCCGTGATTACCGGAGCGCAGGTCAGCGTCAAGCACGAAGAAACGGGCGCAGAGCGTGTGACCATGACCAATCAAGAAGGCGTTTATGCGATCACGAATTTGCCTCCCGGCGAGTACGAGGTGAGAGTGCAGTCAGCAGGCTTCGCGGATAAAGGTCTTAAAATAGCTCTTCAGGTTGGACAAACGGAAAAGCTTGATCTGGCTCTCGCTATTGCCAGCGTCAGGGTAGACAGTCAGTTTTTCATTTCGGATCGTCTGGCTCCGGTAAACACCACTTCATCCGTTGTTGATAACGTAGTCAACGCTCGCGCGATTGAAAATTTGCCGCTCAACGGTCGCAACTTTCTTGAACTGGCTTTGCTCGCGCCCGGCAATTCGCCCGCGCCGAACTTTGACCCTACGAAAACCAACACGGTCTTGATCTCTTCAGCCGGACAACTCGGGCGCGGCGGCAACGTGACGATTGACGGAGCGGATAATAACGATGATGTGGTGGGCGGCACGTTGCAGAACGTCTCGCAGGATGCAGTGCTGGAATTTCAGATTGCGACCAATCGCTTTTCGGCAGAGCTTGGCCGCTCTGCTTCTTCGGTCATCAACGTCGTGACCAAGAGCGGGACGAACGAGTTTCACGGCTCTGCCTCTTTCTTTGAGCGCGACAGCAGCCTGCAAGCCCTGCCCGCGACCTTTGACCGCGCGAGCGGAAATGAGTTGCCGTTCGACCGCCAGCAATATTCCATCGCGCTCGGCGGGCCGATCATGAAGGACAAGCTTTTCTGGTTCGGCTCGTTCGAGTATCGCAATCAGGACGGCGCGGTGCTGGTCGGCACGCGCGATGTCGCAGCCCGGATTGTCCGGCGCGGGTTTGCCGTCGCTCCGTTAAACGATTTACTGGGCACGGCGCGTCTGGATTGGAATCATTCGATAAATGATACGTTTAACTTTCGCTATTCGATTGAGCGCGCGGATGATGTCACGGCCAGCACGTTGGTGCGCTCCATCGGCTCGGCTTCGCAGAGGCAGGCTGCGCGCAACAACTACCAATCTTTTTCGGCAAACTGGACGCATATGCTCTCTGCGAATGCGACTAACAGCTTTAACTTTAGCGTCAGCAATTTCTTCAATCGCACGGAGCCGGTGACGCTTGCGCCGCAGCTTACTTTTCCGAGCCTACAGGACGGCGCGTCGTTTCGCGTGCCGCAACAGACACGGCAGAATCGCTTTCAAGTCAGCGACACCTTCACGCTGCTGCGCGGCAATCACACTTTAAGCTTTGGCGGCGAGGTGCAGCGCGTGGACGCAGATTTTAACCTCGGCGTGTTCCAGCAGGGACGCATAGAGTTCGTCGAAGACTTTCCCGCGCTCGACCGCAATCAGGATGGCGCGATCAATGATAACGACTTGCTCTTTGCCGTCACTTTGCGCAGCGCGTTCCCCAATCGCCCGCTCATCATTCCCGATAGCGACAATTATCACTTCGCCTTTTTTGTGCAGGACGATTGGCGTGTTCATCCGCGACTGACATTAAATCTCGGCCTGCGTTACGAGTTCGATACGGATGTCAAGAACGTCAGCCGCACGGATGAATTGAACCCGCTGATCCTGCCTTTCCTGCGTGGCACGCGCGGGCGCGACCTGAACAATTTCGGCCCGCGCGTCGGCTTTAACTACGCGATGTTGAATGACAGGTTGAGCCTGCACGGCGGCTATGGAATTTATTATGACCGCGTGGTGTTGCAGATTCAGTCGCTTGAGCGTGGCCTTGACGGGCGTGCGCTGCCCGTCGAAGTGCGCGCCGGGAACGTCTTTTTCGTAGACCCGAATACGGGAACGTTTCCGCCCTTCGCTCCGAACTTCTCAAATCCTTTCACGGGCTTTATCCTGCCGGGCGCGGGCGCGTCGGGCATCAATATCATTGACAACGATTTGCAGAACCCGATGGTGCAGCAGTTCAATTTGGGCGTGCAGTGGGAGTTTTTAAAAGACTACGTGGTCAGAGCCGATTACCTGCATAACTTCGGCACGAGCTTTTTGATCGGGCGCACCGTCGGGACGGTTTTTAATCCGGTGGTCGGGGGCCCTGATCGCGTCGTCAATCTCGAATCGAGCGCGAAGTTCAAGTACGACGGCTTGCTCATGAGCGTGGAAAAGCGTTTCTCGAATCGCTATCAATTCCGCGCCTCTTACACTTTGTCCAAAGCTTTCAATTACGCGAATGACGATCAGATTCCGTTCTCGAACGGGCCGATTGACCCGAACAATTTGCAATTGGAATATGGGCCGACGCCGAATGACCAACGCCATCGCTTTACCTTCGCGGGATCGTTCGAGCTGCCGTGGCAGTTTCGCCTTTCGCCAATCGTGACGCTCGCATCCGGCGTGCCGATGGACATCTTGTTACCGGACGCCAGCACCCGCGTGCCCTTGCTCCAACGCAACGCGGGCGGGCGGATTTTTGAGACCGCCGCGGAGCTGAATAATTTCATCAGCGCGATCAATGCGGGCGGCGGCATCAATGGAGTTCCGTTGCCGCTCGTGTCGGATGACGCGAGATTCAACGATGGCTTTAGCTCTGTTGACATTCGTCTCGCCAGAACTTTCCGATTCGGCGAGAGGTTCAGGCTTGAGCCGATGATAGAGGTCTTTAATCTCTTTAACGTGACCAATATTTTGGGCGTCTCGAATGTCAACTACTCCGGCTTTTCCAATGTGCTGGCGCGCGACAGCAGCGATCCTGCCTCGCCCGGTTTCTTGCGCTCATCCAGCTTCGGGCGACCTGTGACGACTGCCGGTGGCGTCTTCGGCTCAGGCGGGCCACGCGCGTTTCAGCTTGCCGCGCGCTTTACCTTCTGATAATAAGAAGAAAATTAGCCACAGAGCGCACAGAGAACTCAGAGGAAGGCAAAAGTAAAAAGGTAAAAGGTAAAAGTGAGGAATAAAGCATTTTAATGAAATTACTCTTCGCCTTCCTTTTGCTTTTTTACTTTTGCCTTTTACCTTTTTTATCTCTGTGCTCTCTGTGTCCTCTGTGGCAAAATTTTTTATTCCGATGCGGCATCAGGAAAAATTGAAAAGGCAGCTTGGCCTGCGGACGGCAACCGCGCTGGTCGTCGGCGAAGTCATCGCGGTCGGTATTTTTCTGACGCCTGCGGGAATGGCAAAGTCTTTGGGGTCGCCCATGTGGCTCTTGCTGGTCTGGCTCCTGATGGGCGCGATGGCCTTGTGCGGCGCGCTCTGTTACGCGGAGCTGGCCGCACGATACCCTGAGGCCGGTGGCGGCTATGTTTACCTGCGCGAGGCTTACGGGCGACAGGTGGCTTTTCTGTACGGCTGGATGTCTTTTCTGGTGATGGACCCGGGCATCACCGCCGCGCTGGCGGTCGGGATGGCCGGTTACATCGGATACATTTTCAAACTCTCACCGCTCGCACTTAAAGTGGTTGCTATCGCAGCCATCCTTGCGCTTGCTGCAATCAATATCATAGGCGTCAGGACGGGCGCATGGCTGATGCGCTGGCTGACGTTGCTCAAGCTCGGTCTCTTGCTTTTGATATTGATTTGGGGATTTGGGTTTCAACTCGGAGACTGGAATAACTTTATTCCGTTCACGGCGCAGCGGGCGAATTCTGAGCCTTTGCTCGGAGCTTTGGCGGGCGCGCTGGTCGCTGCCTTCTTTTCTTTCGGCGGGTGGTGGGATGTCAGCAAGCTGGCGGGCGAAGTGCGCGAGCCTGCGCGCAATTTGCCGCGCGCACTGATTTACGGAGTCTTGATAGTAACGCTCGTTTACATCCTGACGAGCGCGGTTTTCATGTACTTAGTTCCGGTCGAAAGGGTCGCGAGCGGCGAGACTTTCGCGGCGCAGGCGGGTGAAGCTTTGTTCGGGCAAGCGGGCGGGCGCGTCTTCGCGTCTATCGTGATCGTCTCTGTGCTGGGCAGCCTTGCGGGAATCATTATGGCCGCGCCGCGCGTCTATTACGCGATGGCGCGCGATGGATTATTTCTACAGTTTGCGGCGGAGATTCATCCGAAATTCGGAACGCCCGCGCGAGCCATAGCTTTGCAGGCGGCGTTAGCTTCGGTGCTGGTTACTCTCGGCACTTTTAATGAGATTGTGGCTTACTTTATCTTCGTCGTTGTGCTATTCATTGCGCTGACCGCCGGAGCGGTTTTCATCATTCGCAAGCGCCGCGAACACGAGCCGCCAGCGTATCGCGCGCACGGTTATCCGTTGACGCCGATTGTTTTTCTCTTGCTGCTCGCGCTGCTCTTGGTGATGTTGCTCGGCAATAATATCAAGCAGGCTCTGCTTGGCGTCGCGGTGGTCGCACTCGGCGTGCCGATTTATCATCTGATATTCCGCCGCCGAGAAATTAAAACATGAAATTTCGTGGGAGGGCTTGATGACCTGGATTAAAACGATTCCTTTTGAAGAGGCGGATGAAAAGTTGCGGAGCGCGCTCGATGCGCAGCGTGGTTTGTACCCGATTGAGTATGCAACGCCCGTGCAGATGTCCCCGGACGGCGAGACGGCTGGCATCGTTGCGTCTCATAGCCTGATACCGGACGCGCTCTTTCATGCCTTTGCGACGTTTGGCGTGCTGATGTCGCCCGACTTGCCGCTCACGCGCAGGCAGCACGAGATGATTACCACGGTCGTCTCCGTCACCAACCGCTGCCATTATTGAATCACCTCTCACGCAGAGTTTCTGCGTCGCGTCACACTCGATGATGAATTGGTTCGCGCGCTTCAGGAGGATTACAAAGCCGCGCCCATCTCCGAACAGGATCGTGCGATGCTCGATTACGTCGCGCAACTGACGAAGGATGCGACAGGCATCTCAAAGCAGGATCATGAAGGCTTGCGTGCAGCGGGCTTTGAGGACCGCGCGATTCTGCAAATCACGTTGATTGCATCATGGTTCAACTACATCAACCGCGTGGCGGACGCGCTGGGTGTGGGAAGGGAATGATAGAGCATTCATCGGGCGCATCAATAACCCAAGTTGCGAGTTGATATATTGCCACTAGCTTTAGCTAGTGGAGACAGTGCATAACAAAAAGTTGGCTTTAGCCAAAAGATAATTAAAATCTTCTGGTTGTTTGAGCTACATTGTTTGGCTAAAGCCGGAAGCAAGAGGGAACCTCTATCCACTAGCTAAAGCTAGTGGCAATAGAAGAAATCCACCTGCACATCCATAAATCAGCAACCCTGTATAAACAACAAACGCCGGTCTGCCACCATTCAGACCGGCGTTTGCTCCCCCCCCCCGGAACTTTGCCTTACACGAAAAATTCCAGCTTGTACTTTTGCCCGAGCTTTTTGAGCTTCTCAACGTCGGGCGGCATCGTCGTCACTTCGCGGCTGACCTCTGCGAAAAAGTTCTCGAAGCCGCCGGGCGTAATCGTCACGAGCAGCTTGCCTTCGCCCGCGCCGACGTTGCGAAATGCGTGCGGGATGCCGCGCGGCAGCATCGCCGTAGAGCCTTTCGCAGCCCTGAATGAACGATCACCGCAACGAATCTCAAACTCGCCTTCGAGCACGTAAAACATCTCGTCCTCGTTTTGATGTACGTGCGGCGGCGCGCCATCCTGCGGCGGAATCGTGTTTTCCACAATCGAATATGCTCCGCCGGTCTCTTCGCTCTTCACCATGCAAGACATCTGAGTTCCCAGAACATCCCATCCGGCATTGGCCGGTTCCGTAAGTGCGCTTTGTAAGTTCGCCTGCCTCATCTTTTTTCCCTTCTCAGCTTTCGATTAGCTCTCAAAAGCTTGCCTCCTATTCAATAACGCGCAAACAGAGAGAGAAAGGGATCAAAGTTTTTCGCCAAATTTCATTACTGACTTTTCAAACATTGACATGAGCCGTCTACAAAGAATATCTTTCGCGCGTTAATAGTCCGGTATTTTCTGCTAATAAAAAGCCTTTACTCATTAGCCTCATTAGGCTTTCATGCAAGAGCGAGTATCATGCAACTACTGTTTCTACTTCTGCTTCTGGTCGCTCCATACCTGATACTCACTCTGGTTTCGCGCTTGATTCCCGGATTCAAAATCGCTCCGCCCACACGTGCCAGAGTCGGCCTGACGCTTTTCTTTCTCTTCACCTTTATCGGGCATTTCATCAGAACCACGGAGATGGCAGCGATGTTGCCGCCTTCTATTCCTTACCGCATTGAAATAATTTACCTGACCGGCATCCTCGAATTGCTCGGAGCCATCGGCGTCTGGATTCCAAGCCTCATGCGGCTGACAGGCATTTGCCTGATCTTAATGCTGATTGGCATCTTACCCTCGAACATCTATTCAGCTATTAATCGGATTGATTTCGGGGGACACGACGCTGGCCCGAGTTATCTACTCGTGAGAATTCCGTTCCAGCTACTCTTGGTTTGGTGGACGTATTTCGCAACCGAACAGCATTGGTTTCAGCGACAGAGGAAGGAAGCCTGACAATATCTCAGCTTTAATGTCTTCAGGTTTTATTGTCCGTTGCGGCCTTCGCTCACCAGCTTAGTGAGCATCACCATAGCCTGTTCGACATCTCCGATGCGACCTTCATGATCGTCCAGCCGCTCAAAGAATCGTTGAGATAATTGTGTGAGTGTCACAAACGACTCTTCCAGCCGTGAGATGCGGACGGCATTAGCCTGTCGCTCACGTTCCACTTGCGCCTGCACGGCTGCCATGCCGTCAACTTTCTCCGTGAGGCCGTCGAGCCTGACCGTAACATTGGCGAGGGTGTTGACGATAAAATCCATCTGGCGTTGTCTTTCTTCATCGCTCATTTCCTGCCGCCCTTCTGCATCGCTTCAAAGTTGCGCAGGCGTCGCTTTGCCACTTTGAAACTGATGCCGAGACGGTCTGCGACCTGTTGCAAACGCTCGCGGCGCTCGCCCCTCAATTCCTGATAGAGTTTGTTGACCTCAACCCATGTCTGTATGACTTCGGGCGTAGCCTGACTGCCGACATCTTTTGCCACTTTTGACCGCCTCTCTTGTCCCACGCTTTTTCGTTTTGTCATGTCAATGTATCAAAAAAGAAGCAACGGAGAAAGCGAAGGTAAAAGTAAAAAGGTAAAAGGTAAAAGTAAAGAGCGGTTGAATGCTTTCCTACTTTTGCCTTTTACCTTTTGCCTTTTACCTTTGTGTCTTCGTGTCTTTGTGGTTAAATTTTTCTTTACGCTCTCTGCGAAACACGCACGGATGAGGTACATTAGACGCCAGAGGGATTCTTGCATGATGGACAAGCGACTCGTGGGAAAGCCCGTGCCGCGCAAAGAAGGGCGCGATAAGGTCACAGGGCAGGCGCGTTACATAGACGATCTGCATTTCCCGGACATGCTCTACGGCGTGACGGTGCGCAGCCCCGCGCCGCGTGGCCGCATTCGACGGATAGAATTTGAGAATGATGCTATCCCGTGGGACGAGCTGACTGTGGTGACGGCTAAAGACATACAGGGCGAAAACTCTGTCGCGCTCATCCTGCTCGACCAGCCTTACCTGGCGGACGAGTTCGTCAATCATCGCGAAGAAGCCGTCGTGCTATTAGCTCATCACGACAAGCATCTGGTTGAGAAAGCCCGCCGCGCGGTTCGCATCGAGATAGAGCCGCTGCCCGCCATCTTTTCCATCGAAGATTCTTTGAATCGCAAAGAAGTCATCTGGGGCGAAGATAATATTTTCAAATCGTTTCATGTCGAGAAGGGAAACGTGGACGAAGTTTGGGACGGCGCGGACTTTATCGTCGAAGGCGAGTATCTGACCGGCGCGCAGGAACAGCTTTATATCGAGAACAACGGCGTCATCGCGCTCGCCAGTCCCGAAGACGGCGTGACCGTGTGGGGTTCCATGCAGTGCCCTTATTATGTTCACAAAGCCCTCTTGAAATTATTCCCTTTGCCGGAAGAAAAGATTCGCGTGATACAGGTCGAGACGGGCGGCGGCTTTGGCGGCAAGGAAGAATATCCTTCGATGATTGCCGGTCACGCCGCGCTGCTCGCCTGGAAATCCGGCAGGCCGGTCAAGCTCGTTTATGACCGCGCGGAAGACATGGCCGCGACGACGAAGCGGCATCCCTCTCTGACAAAACATCGCACGGCGGTCACGCGCGACGGCAAACTTTTGGGAATTGAGATTGACTTCACCGTTGACGGCGGAGCTTACGCGACGCTCTCGTCCGTAGTCCTCTCGCGCGGCACGATTCACGCCGCGGGGCCGTACACCTGCGCGAACGTGCGTATCAAGAGCCGCGCCGTCGCGACCAACGCGCCGCCGCACGGAGCCTTTCGCGGCTTCGGCGCGCCGCAGAGCATCTTCGCGCTCGAACGTCACTTTAATAAAATCGCCGCGACTCTTGGACTCACGCCCGAAGAGTTTCGCCGCCGCAACTTTTTACACGAAGGAGAGACGACCGCGACCGGGCAGGTGATTCACGAAAAGGTTGACCTGGATGGTTTGATGGAGCGCGCGTTTGAGCTTTCCGATTATTATCAAAAGCGCGAGCGATTCGCGGAAGCGAATAAATTTTCCGTGAAGAAGAAGGGCATCGGCTTCGCTTCGTTCATGCACGGCGCGGGATTCACGGGTTCGGGCGAGCAGTATCTGCAATCCGTCGTCGGCGTCGAAGCCACAAGGCAGGGGCGCGTCCGCATTCTCGCCGCCAGCACAGAGATAGGACAGGGCACAAACACCATCTTCGGGCAGATTGCCGCAGAAGCCTTAAAGCTCGATTACGATTTGATCGAAGTCGCCAAGCCGGACACCGGCAATGTCCCGAACAGTGGGCCAACCGTCGCTTCGCGCACGGTAATGATCGTCGGCAAGCTGGTCGAATCAGCCGCGCTCGGCTTGAAGCAGACGCTCGTGCAGGGCGGATTCCTGACAGAAGATTATACGCAGGAAGATTTTCAAACAGCATGCCTCGCATTCATCGAGAAACACGGCGCGCTCAAATCTTTCAGCCAGTACCAGCAGCCGGAGACGATTCGCTGGGACGACGAAAAATATCAGGGCGATGCCTACGGCGCGTATGCGTGGGCTGTGTACGTCGCGGAAGTAACGGTTGACCCTCTGACCTACGAAGCGCACGTAGATGATTTCGTAGCCCTTCAGGAAGTCGGGCGCGTGATTCATCCGGTGCTTGCCGCAGGGCAGATCGAAGGCGGCGTCGCGCAGGCCATAGGCTTTACGCTTTTTGAAAATGTCGTCTGGCAGGATGGCCGAATGGCTAACAGCCAGATGACAAATTACATTATTCCGACCGCCGCAGACATTCCGCCGATTCGAGTCTTCTTTGAAGAGACGCCATACGCGGGCGGCCCTTCGGGCGCGAAAGGCATCGGGGAATTGCCGATGGACGGAGCCGCCCCTGCAATCTTGAATGCGATTGAGGATGCGACGGGCTTGAGCTTTAATCACGTCCCGCTGATGCCGGAAGCGTTGATGTTGGAGATGGAGAAGAGCGAGCATGCCTGATGAAAATGGAAAATGCGCTGTGCCTTGCACGGTCAACGGCGAGGCCGTGACGCTCAAAGCGTATCCGATGGCGCGACTGCTCGACGTGCTGCGCGAAGAATTAAGATTAACCGGGACGAAGGAAGGCTGCGGCGAAGGCGAGTGCGGGGCTTGCTCCGTCTTGCTTGACGGTGCGCTGGTCAACAGTTGTCTCATCCCCGTCTTGCAGGCCGAAGGCTCTGAGATAAAAACCATCGAAGGCGTTGCGAGCGGTGAACAGCTACATGCCGTTCAGGAAGCTTTTATCGAATGCGGCGGCGCGCAGTGCGGCATCTGCACGCCGGGGATGGTGCTGGCCGCGATCAACCTGCTTGAGAAGAATGCTAATCCCGATGAAACAGCGATTCGCAACGGGCTGGCGGGAAATTTGTGTCGCTGCACTGGCTATATGAAAATTTTTGACAGTGTTGTCAGAGCTTGCCAGAACACAGGGGCAAAGTCGTGAGAGCCTACCTGCCGGAATATGAGCTGAAAGCTCCTGAAGATTTAGCGGACGCGCTTGTCTTGTTGGCGCGCGAGCCGGGCGTGTGGCGGCCTTTCGCGGGCGGGACGGATTTGATGGTGCTGTTTGAAGCCGGACTGCTGGCGCACAAAAAATTCGTCAACATTTGGAACTTACAGGAGCTAAAGGGAATCGAAGCGACGGCTGATGAAATCACGCTCGGCGCGCTGACGACTTATACGGAGGTGCAGGGGAGCGAGATTTTGCGCGAAGAGTTTCCGATGCTCTGTCAGGCGGCGAGCGAGACGGGCGGTCTTGCGATTCAGAATCGCGGGACGCTCGCGGGCAACATCGCCAATGCTTCTCCGGCTGGAGACTCGCCGCCCGCGCTCTTAGTTTACGATGCTCGATTGGAATTGATTTCAACCACGGGCGCGCGTCTGGTTTCTTACGCGGATTTTCATACGGGCTACAAGCAGACGATTTTGAAGGCCGATGAAATCATCAGCCGCATTCGCTTGCCGCGCGTGATGAAGGGCTGGCGTCAGTATTATCGCAAGGTTGGGACGCGCAAGGCGCAGGCCATCTCGAAAGTCTGTTTCGCGGGCGCGGTGCGAATGGATGGAAAGCGCGTCAGCGACATACGCCTCGCGCTCGGCAGCGTCGCGCCGACGCCTCTCCGGTGTCACGAGACCGAAGCGATTTTAAAAGGTCAGGAGCTTAACCGCGAGACTACAGGCGCGGCTCAGGCGCAACTGCTGAAAGAGATCGTGCCGATAGATGATATTCGCTCGACTGCAAATTATCGCCTGCGCGTGGCGGCGAATCTATTGGAAGACTTTTTAAAGAAAAATTAAGAAAGTTTCACGCAAAGGCGCAAAGACGCAAAGAAAGACATAAACTTTTTCTTTGCGTCTTTGCGCCTTTGGGCGAAACTTATTTGTTTGCCTTCGGCGCGCGGTATCCGGGACGCGCGCGGACTGAGAGACCTTTGCGAGTGGTGCGGACTCTGATCTTGCGAAACTTGCCGTCGCGCGCGTTGTTCGTCGGATAGTAGCCGAGCGAGTATTGCGTGCGCAGTTCCGCAGCGATGCTGGCGAAGACTGTTGGAAGCGATGAGAGAAAGTCCGCGCGATACAGCTTGCCCCCTGTGATGAGAGCCAGGTCATTCAGGTAGCCGTCCGCCGTCGAATAGAGCAGGTCGAGTGTCTGGTCTATATCATCACCCTGACCGCCCGTGTTTGGCCGCGTCGGGTCATTGCGCCGGTTCGGGTCGTTGGTCTTCGGAATCAGAATCGGAGGTATCGGAATTCCGCCAATCGTGGGCGTGGTTGGTTTACGTTCGGGCAACGGAATCTGTGTGCCGGGGTTGGCTGGCGGCGTGGTGGGGCTTTGCGAGCCGCCGCCGAAGATTGTGCCGAGGTCTACACTCTGACCATCGCGCTGCTGCTGTCGCACAGACCGCTCTACTTCTTCGCGCGTCTCATAGCGAATCGGGTAGACGATGATGCCAGCCTCTTCAAGCTGTCGCCGGTTCTCGTCTATGCTCGCATGATCGCTGCGCCAGTCAACTCCGTCTGTAAAGATGATGATGGCCTTGCGACCCTGCACATTCTTGAGCGAAGCTATTGCCAAACGCATCGCGTCATAGAGCTTTGTTCCGTTGCCGGAACGCATCCGGCTAATAGCCGCGCGCACGGCCTCGCGGTCATTAGTGAAATCCCCGTAATCAAGTATCTTGTCGTCGAACGAGATGAGCTTAACGCGATCTGCCGGTTGCAGCTCGTTGACAAATGTGCTGGCCGCGCGCTGAATCTGCCCTAGCTTATCCTGCGTGCTGCCGCTCGTGTCCAGCATCAGCACCACATGAAACGGCTGCGTGATGCTGCCGAAAAAAATCAGCTCCTGCCTGACTCCATCCTCTTCGACTGTGAACTCTTCCTGCTGCATATCCGGGATGTAAAGATTGTTGCGGTCGCTGACGATGACCGGAACGGTGACGAGGTTCGTTTCCACCTTCACGGATTCCACGTCCTGCATTTCCTTGACGGGTTCTGTCTCAGTGGATGGAGTGGGCGAGGGCGATGCTTCGGCCTGTGCCGGAGGCTGATTCTTTTTGGCATCGCCTGCGCGCTGCTTGCTGCGCCCGGACTGTGCAAAGGTTAGGGAAGCAAGCGTGAGAGTAATGATGAAGGCAAAGCAAAAGCTCTTGAGAATAAATCGCATGTCTACTGCTCCCTGAGTGCTGAAAGAGGAAGTATTGCCACAGAGGGCACAGAGAAAAGTCAGGCATCATTACATTCTTTCAAACCTCTGTGAACTCTGTGTCCTGCAGTGGCTTAATATTTTGTTAGAAAGCTAATGGATGAAAACTATACTCCGCGCTCTGTCTTTTCCGATTCAAACAAAGATTTGACTTTACGATGTAGCCGCAGAAAATTAAGTTTGCCCGGCGTCCGGTATAATTTCAAAAGCGGCTCGATTATAACCGCAATTCTGAAAACAATGATTGCCAAAGCTCTTAACTTATGATTTAAGTTGCACTATGCCTTCGCCCAATTTAATCATACGCGGCCAGCGAGTCGTCTTTGATGACTCAATCGCGCCCGCATCCATTCACATACAAGATGGAAGCATCGCTGCCATCAGGGCTTTTGATGAAGTCGGGACGGGCGCGCAAGTGATTGATGCGAGCGAAGCTTCAGTCGTGATGCCGGGACTGGTTGACACGCACGTTCACATCAACGAGCCGGGACGCACTGAATGGGAAGGCTTTGAGACGGCGACGCGCGCGGCGGCGGCGGGCGGCGTGACGACGCTCGTGGACATGCCGCTCAATAATATTCCGGCGACGACGACGCTCGATGCTTTCGAGCAGAAGCTTGAAGCGACCGCAAACAAGCTGTCTGTGGATGTCGCATTCTGGGGCGGCGTCGTGCCGGGCAACTTGGCTGAATTATCAAAGATGTTTGCGGCGGGCGTCGTCGGCTTCAAATGTTTTCTGGTTCATTCGGGCGTGGACGATTTTCCGAACGTGACGGAAGAAGATTTGCGCGCGGCGATGAAGGAGCTGGCAAGATTGGATGCGCTCCTGATCGTTCATGCGGAGATGCCCGCGCCAATTGACAAGGCTTCTCTTGCACAAACGGAGAGAGGCGAAGACCCGCGCCGCTATCAAACTTTCCTGAACACGCGACCCGGCGTTGCTGAAGATGAAGCGGTTGCGCTCGTCCTCGGCCTCAGCCGCGAGACGGGCACGCGCGTGCATATCGTGCATCATTCCTCCGCCAGCGCGCTCGGCATGCTGCGCGAGGCTCGACAGGAAGGCGTGCGGGTGACGCTTGAGACGTGCCCGCATTACCTCTCTTTTGTCGCCGAACAGATTCCCGATGGCGCGACACAGTTTAAGTGCTGCCCGCCGGTACGCGAGGCTGCGAATTCGGAAAAGCTCTGGCGTGCGCTCGACGAAGATTTGATTGAGCTGGTCGTCTCGGATCATTCGCCTTGCCCGCCGGAGATGAAGCGTCAAGACACGGGCGATTTTTTACAGGCGTGGGGCGGTATCTCTTCACTGCAACTGCGGCTGCCAATTATGTGGACTGAAGCACGGCGGCGCGGCTATTCTATGAGCCGCCTCGCACGCTGGCTCGCGCATGCGCCCGCGCGTCTCGTTGGTTTGGAAGGACGCAAGGGCAGCCTTGCTGTCGGCTGCGATGCGGACATCGTGATCTGGAATCCTGACGAAGAGTTTCGCGTCGAGCCTGACATGATTCAGCACCGGCACAAGCTCACGCCATACGCCGGACGACTTTTAAGCGGCGTGGTCGAGCAGACTTTCCTGCGCGGCCAGAAGATTTACGAGCAGGGCGAGTTTTCATCCGTTCCATTGGGAGCGATATTAGCGAGAGCAGGAGCAACAGGTCAGAACCGCCTGCGGTAGCGGGCGGGTTTTTGGGTGACATAAGAGACCCGCCCGCTACCGCAGGCGGTTCTGACAATTTGAATGAGGAAGCTATTGATGGATTTCACAGAGTTGGTTGACTTGGCGTCAGAGAGGCTCGGCGGGGCTGTCTTGTACGCCAACGACGATTTCTTTGCGCCGAAAGAGAATTTGTTAAAGCAGAGCGCGCCGGTTTTCCTTGAAGGCGAATACACGGAGCGCGGCAAGTGGATGGACGGTTGGGAATCAAGACGCAAGCGCACGCCCGGGTTCGATTGGTGCATCATCCGGCTCGGCCTTTCGGGCGTCATACGCGGCGCAGTAGTTGATACGAGCCACTTTAAAGGGAATTTCCCTGCGCAGTGTTCGCTCGAAGCCTGCACGATGAGCGGGCAGCCCGATGTTGAAGAGTTAATAACCGAAAGCACAGAATGGGCTGAGATTCTGCCCGTCTCAACGCTTGAAGGCGATTCGCTTAATCCTTTCTCGATTCAAAACGGAGAACGCTTCACGCACTTGCGCTTTAAGATTTATCCTGACGGCGGCGTGGCGCGGCTCAGAATTTACGGCGAAGTCGTCCCCGACTGGCAGCGGCTTGAGCGGCGCGGCGGCGAGATAGACCTCGCGGCGGTCGAGCATGGCGGACTCGTCCTCGCGTGCAGCGATATGTTCTTCGGGCACAGGCATAACCTGATTATGCCGGGACGCGGAATTAACATGAGCGACGGCTGGGAGACAAAGCGCAGGCGCGGCCCCGGTCATGATTGGGTCATCCTGCGTCTGGGAAGACGTAGCGTCGTGCATCGCATCGAGGTGGACACGTCGCACTTCAAAGGCAATTTCCCTGAAAGCTGTTCGCTCGAAGCCTGCGATGCCGTTGAAGAATTAACTTCCGCTCAAACGTGGACTGAAGTTCTGGCGCGCACGCGCTTGCAGGCGCACACACGCCATCAATTTGAGGATGAGATCAAAGCTGCCGGAGCGGTCTCGCACCTGCGCTTCAACATTTACCCTGACGGCGGCGTGAGCCGTTTGCGTGTGTATGGAACGATTGTGAAAGACGACGGCGATTGAGCGAAGATGTCGCACAACTAAATGCGCTCTCGCGCGAGAAGGCTTTAGAAGCTTTCAAACAATGCTGCGGCTCTTTGAAGTGGGCGCGCAGGATGGTTGAAGAGCGTCCCTTTGAAGACATGCGCGAATTGCTCCTGATGGCAGACCACGTCTGGTGGTCGCTTGATGCGCAGGATTGGCTCGAAGCCTTTAGCGCGCATCCGAAAATCGGAGAGAAAAAAGCTGCTGCCGAAGCTTCAACATTCAGCCGCTGGTCTGAAGACGAGCAAGCGGGCGCGCGGCGTGCGGCCAACGAGACTCTGGCTACTCTGACAAAAGCCAACCATGATTACGAGCGCAGGTTCGGCTATATCTTTATCGTCTGCGCGACGGGCAAGAGCGCGGAAGAGATGCTGGCCTTGCTCCAAGAGCGTTTGCAGAACGAGCCAGCAACGGAGCTGCGCATCGCCGCCGAAGAACAAAGACGCATCACGCATCTGAGGCTGGAAAAGCTTTTGCCTGATGGTTAGATGAGTATTTTATTCTTGAATCTCTGCCCTGCCGGAGCCAACATTGACTTCCTCATCACACTCCGATATATCATTGTCGCGTAATATTTATTTGCTGCCGAAAGTCTTACCTTCGCCAGCCTCACAAACTTAACTATGCAGGAGCGTGATATGACATCCCCGAAAACTTATGATGTGGCACTGTCATTTGCTGGTGAAGACCGGAGATATGCTGAGGTTTTAGCTGATGAATTGAAACGACATGGTTTGAAGGTTTTTTATGACTATGATGAGCAGAGCAGCTTGCTTGGCGAAAATCTTTATAACTTTTTAGCCGACCTCTATCAAAACAAGAGTTTATATGTAGTGCCGTTACTCTCGACATATTATGCGGCTAAGTTATGGACAAGCCATGAATTAAAAGCTGCTCAAGCACGCGCCTTTACCGAGCAGCATGCTTATATACTTCCGATACGGTTGGACGATACTGACATCCCCGGGATCTTACAGACAGTTGGCTATTTAACCTTAAAGAATCTTAACGATATTGGGATTGTCGCAGAAATTATTTTCAAGAAAATCAAAGGAGTAAGTGATTCATCTGCTGCATTGACGAGTTCGGATGTGAAAAAGCCGCGCGCCTCAAAAGCTGCAACAATAAATACCCATCAAGTACGGCTAGAGCACATATATCGCGAAGCTAATAAAGATTTGGATTATTGGTATATATATGGGTATCTTTGTAGAACAATAGGGTTTTTATGCAAAAAATTAACCAAGAACAATGCTGAGAAGGAAGATTTCATCAGACCTCTTTCTTGGCTTTTCACACTGGCAACAAAAGTGGGGACTGATGTACAGGATTCGTTCCTAGCCAAATATCCTGACTGTTGCCCACACTGTCTTGGGCCTACATGCGTCTGTTTTAGAACCGGCAAACGTCCCGTGAAAGACATACCAGCATATGAAGTAAGAGAAGAAGTTTATGAGAGATATGAGTCAATCATAAATTCCCCACGAGGTAGAACCATTAGTTTTACTTCCGCTATCAGAATGATAGCGAACATCTTCGAGACAAATCAAATAGTTTGGCACTACTCAGGTCCGGCTCATCATATAGCAAAAACCCAAGAAGAGGTTGCTGAAATTCACGAAGCGTTATCGTTATTCCTTAGTAGTCGTAAACCTTTGAAAGCAGTTTCTGAGGAAATAGCAGATGTGTTGGCATGGCTCCTTGGTGCTTGGAGCATAAAATTTCCAAACAGTTCATTAGATAACGAGTTTATAGATTATTTTTCACATGGATGCCCTGTGTGCCATCGTGCTCCATGTGATTGTAAGAGATATGGAGGGAGGCCAGAGGGTCTCATCGACGTTGAATTTCTTTTAGAGGTGAAAAGCAGGCTGGAGAAGCTTTCAAAGATTATTCCAGCTTTCGGAGAGGTTTTAGAAGAGCTAATTCATTCCATTGGCTCTGCCATCGAAGATCACAATCAAATAATAGCTAGAATTGCTCTTGCACAAGCAGCCTTTAGATTAAAAACCATAAAAGGCAATCTTTCAGGAAATGATGACGATGACAGCAGAAGAGCAACACCCATAATCATATCTTTACTTGAAGAGATGAGAACACATCCCCAAAAATTTCTGTGATTATATATTCCTTCATTTACGCTTCCATCTAATAGGTCACACGATAAGTGTCAGTCGTCCAGTATATAATGCTCATACCTCCTCCGAGGTAGGAGAAAGATCGTGTTAGGAATCATTCGACCCGACGCTTGGATAGCACAGTTCCGATCATCTTTCCTGACGACGAAGATTGAATATTATTCGCGGGTTTAGAGGCACTTCCAACGTTAATCGTGAAAAGTCGCAAAAGACACAAAACGTCGCAGCGAAAATCTGCTATCCAGTAAAATCGCTCGGTGCTAGCAGTGCTTTTAAAGCCTCCCAAGACTTTTTACATGCCGGGCTTTTTAATTTTATGAGCGCAATCACGACACACGTTTTGGATATTTCAAGAGGCCGACCGGCGAGCGGTGTGCCCGTCGTGCTGGAATTTTTCTTGGATGAAAACCAATGGAGCGAGCTTGGGCGCGGGGCAACGGATGCGGACGGGCGTCTGAAAAATCTTCTGCCGTCGGGCGATGCTTTGAGGCCGGGAACGTACCGGATTACTTTCGACACCAAAACATATTTCGACGCGGAGGGCACGGAAGGTTTTTATCCGCAGGTGACGATAGTGTTCGTCGTGCGCGATGCGGCGCAGCATTATCACGTCCCGCTCTTGCTCAGCCCTTACGGATTTTCCACTTATCGCGGAAGCTAAAAGATGAGAATAAACCCCTACCTCAGCGAATGGATTAACCTGATTGCGCGTTGGATACATGTCTTTACGGGCATCCTGTGGATCGGGCAGACGTATCTCTTTACGTGGCTCGATCATCAGTTGACCGCCGAAGAGGCCGCGCTGAAAGAGAATGAGGCCGCGCAGGTGTGGATGGTTCACAGCGGCGGATTTTATGTCGTCGAAAAGCGCAAACAGGCAGAGCTGACACGCAGGCTGCACTGGTTTCGCTTCGAGGCCGCGTTGACGTGGCTGAGCGGGATGGTCTTGCTCGTCCTTGTCTATTACATGGGCGGCGCGCTCGTAGACCCGGACGTGCGCGACATCAGCGTCGGCACGGCGACAGGCATCGGCGTCGGCCTGCTCATCCTCGCATGGATTGTGTATGACCTGCTCTGCCTGACGCCGCTCGTCAAGCACGAGATGCTATTCGCAGTCATCGCTTACCTCTTAGTCGTGGGCGTGGCATACGGCCTGACGCATGTCTTGAGCGGGCGCGCGGCATACATACACGTCGGCGCGATGTTCGGCACGATCATGGCGGCCAACGTGTGGATGCGAATCCTGCCCGGACAAAAACGCATGATCGCGGCCATGAGAGAAGGCACGCAGCCAGACCTTGCTTTAGCGACGCGCGCCAAGCAGCGTTCCAAGCACAATACTTTTATGGTCGTGCCGCTCATCTTCACGATGATTAGCAATCACTTTCCGACGGCGAGCTACGGGCATGAGTACAACTGGCTCATCCTCTCGGCATTGATTCTGGCCGGATGGATTGCCGCGAAATTTATCAGGCGAGCGTAAACCTGTCAGAACCGCCTGCGGTAGCGGGCGGGTCTTCAATGTTGAGAAACCCGCCCGCTACCGCAGGCGGTTCTGACATGATGTAAACGTTTCTTTTAATTTGAGGAGCACACCCCCATGAACCCTCGAAGCCTGCGCATCACTGCGATATTACTTATCTCACTTCTTATCTTTCTGCTACAGCCTCCGGTCGGAAGTCGCGCGCACAACACAGACGTTGAGACGGCAGACTATCTCTCCGCGCCGGAGAAGGATTTAATCCGCGAGATTAATTTGTTGCGCGCCAATCCGCAGCAGTACATAGCTCATCTGGAACAGATGAAAAAATATTACAAGGGCAAAGACTACCAGCCGCCGGGACAGTCCCAGAGGCTCACGACCGATGAAGGCGCGGGCGCGGTGGACGAGGCCATCGGCTTTCTCCGCACGGCGCAGCCGGTGGCGGCTTTTTCCCTCTCGAAAGGATTGTCGCTGGCCGCTAAAGATCACGTCAAAGACCTCGGCCAGACAGGCAACTCCGGCCACAAAGGGACGGACGGCAGCTCTGTCGAATCGCGCGTCAATCGTTACGGTCGCTTCTCGAATGGCATCGGCGAGAACATCGTGTACCAGAACAACAGCGCGCGTGAGATCGTCCTCGGATGGCTCGTTGACGACGGCGTTGCCAGTCGCGGCCACAGGCGAAATCTGCTCAGCACAAACTATCAATACATCGGCGTCGCCATCGGCGAACTCTCAACTCACGGCTCGATGTGCGTGCTGACTTTCGCAGGGGCATACACAGAGACGCCGACCGCTCCCGACAAGAACAAGCCCGCCGCACGCAAGTTTTGAACGAACTGTTCAGACTAAGATTAAAGAGTGATTAGACCGCGCACAGCGGTAATTTTCGCCCGTTGGAGTGTTAGACCGCTACTTAGCGGTCTAATAATAGTTAGGTGTTAGCATTTGTCATTGGAGGCACACTTATGCGCATATTCTCGCAAAGACCGGGTCAACCCCCGCAAGGGGACGTTCCTCAGCTTAGGCGGACGGATAAGAACTCTTTAACATTAAACAGCGACTCAACCTCGCTTCACTCAGGGCGTGCGGCAAGCAATCAAGTAGAACAGAGATGCACAACATCGCAGCGGAACGGTTCAGATTCTGTTCCCGCTAATGCAGGATTACGGTTCGCTCACGACTTTAGTAGAATTCCTGTACATGCATCTGCGCTAGAGATGGGGCGGGACAAGCAAGAAGCCGTCGAACCGGGAGGTAGTGCTACGGCTGAAGCTGCGGAAATTAATGCAGAGGCTTTTGCGTCGCCGCAACTAACAAAGAAGACGGTCTATGGCCCGGTCAGTGGGCCATGCGGTAATTTCAAATGGTTCATCCAGTGGGAGCTTGATAAGGTGACGACCAAAGGTGGTTTAGTCGTGCAGAAAGCTATGGCGAAGTTTGATGTGAAGGACTGTAAAGGAAATCCATACGTAGTGCCGAAAGAATATTTTGACCCGAATTGGTTTCCGTTCTGGGAAGCATGGGAAATTAAGAAGAACCAGAAGGTCACAAATTACGCTGGCTTCGACGATTCATATAAATGGCCTGCCGCACTAACTAGTACGAAAGGAGAGTACACAGCTACGGCGAGCGCTAAATTCTATGATGGCGTACTTCTCTCAAATACCAATCTCAAGGTCACTAACAAACCACCCGCTTTAGAGCTGCCGATGTCGAAGACTGATCCGAAACTTCCGGGCGGTTCCAACTCCGTCGCGCATAATCTGAAGGCGACATGGGACTGCTGCGTTCAAGGTCAGAGCAAAACGGGGAATACGGTAGTTGAGCATGAATGAGAGATGACATAAAGAAAGATCTGTAACATAAAGGTAATGACAACTGATAATTTCTATAAATTAACGCCACACCTAACACCTCATCCAACCCGACGCCTCGACAGCATTCTTTTCATCGTGCTTTGGTTTCTTCATGTCGGATGCTTTATGCTTGGGGCAAGTTAGATTCAAGCATTAGTCCGCAATCTTGAGAGGTCTATTCTGATTTAAAAGGAAATCAAGGATGTTTTCAGATTCTCTGGTGATAAAGCTGGCCACCTTTGTCCGTTCAATCGGCATTAAGGTGGAAGCCTGTCCGATTGATTGGAAGTCACGTTTTCCCGGCCTCGACATCAGACAGGGCGCGGTGCTGGTGGACGAAAGCCGGCTCATCCATCCCGGAAATATTCTTCATGAAGCAGGGCACATCGCCGTGCATGATCCGGCTCTTAGGTCGGATCCGAAATTCTCGCCGACGAAGGGCGAGGAGCTGGGCACGCTCGCATGGTCGTATGCTGCGGCAGTGCATCTCGGCTTGGGCGCGGAGGTGGTTTTCTATCCGGGGAGCTATACGGGCTGGGCGACCGCGCTGATAGAGAACTTTGCAGAGGGGCGTTATATAGGCACCCCCTGGTTGCAGCGTTACGGGATGGCCTTTGAGCCGCGCCTCGCCACCGAACGCGGCGTCGAGCCATACCCGCACATGATACGATGGCTGAGATGACGCGAGTAATTCGATTGGGAAACTAAGAACGGCCAACAAAACTCAGCCACAGAGGCCGGAGAGACACAGAGCAATAAAAGTAGATGAAGGGGATGCTAAATAAAATGTTTGCGCTTATCTCCGTGTCTCTGTGTCTCTGTGGCTAATCTTTGGTTTTCTTAGATGCTCTAAGTGTCCTCGTGCGCTGTCAATCTATTAGAAGGAGAAAAACCGGATGAGTACACACAGCAAAGGGCGGCGGATTGCGGCCTGGATTCTGACAGGCTTGCTTACGTTGCTGTTTGTGTTCAGCGCCATTGCCAAACTTGCCGGCGCGCAAGCTGTGGTAGAGGTGTTTGAGAAGTGGGGTTTGAGTAACCATAGATTGTTGATCGGCATCGGCGAGCTGGTGAGCGCTTTGCTCTTTCTCATTCCGCGCACAAACTCTTTAGGCTTGTTGCTGTTGTCGGCCTACATGGGCGGAGCCATCGTGACGCATATGCAGCATGGCGAGCCTTACATTATGGCTTCGTTAATACTGTTGCTGGTGTGGATTGCTGGCTACCTGCGACATCCTGAAGTGTTGCAAAGTTTTCGAGGCGTGCCTTAACCTCATCGAAATAATTGATGTCGATGCCAGACAAGAGTTTTATGAGTGGAGACAAGATTACCGAAAGAGTTTGTGTGGTTTGGGGTAGTGACAGCATCACTACCCCAATGTCTTGAATTGACGGTTATCCCTTAGCTACTTGCTGAGAGAGTTTGGCTATCGCCTTTGCCGTCACAGTCTGAAGTTCGCGGCGCAGCGTCGCATCAGATAGCGAACCGGCTATCTCATGGATTGAGAGAACGTTTGTCAATTGACCGACCGGTCCCGGATCATCAGGGCCGGGATCGCCTCCATGAATAAGAAGCCACAGAAGAATCGGGTTTTTTTGTATGGCGAAGGGGACTTTAGCTTTAGCAGCCATTGGCTACTCCTTTCATTCAACAGGTTTGAGGAGAGTAGGTACAGAGGATTCAGACTTACTTCTTCTCTTGTGGCAGAGAGACGAGAGACCGAATTTAAATTGCTTGTAATGCGACAATAATTTTCGGAAGCCTGTCGCTTGCGCTTTTCTCAAGTCCCGCGATGGTCAAGCATTTTCCCCATTACTGTTGAGCAGCGTTTCCAGATGATGCTCTTTGATGCCGTAGAAACTTTTTAATTCCGCGATCTGCTGCGTAGAGCTTTGCGCTTCCGTCGCCTGTTCGCGCCGGACGCCGACGATCATCGTATTCTTCTGCGTATGTTCGGTTGAGATGAACTCGAAAACTTTGGTCGCATAGCCATGCTGTTCGAGCAGGAGCGCACGCAATCCGTCCGTTGCAATCTCAGCTTCGCGCTCAAGCAGGATGCCATATCTCAAGACACCCTGAAGCGCTGCGGGCGCGACGATCTGCGGCCTGATTTGCTGGTGACAGCAGGGCGCGCAAATGATGATGGAAGCGTTGGCAGCGATGCCTTTATAAATCGCTTCATCCGTCGCGGTGTTGCAGGCGTGCAGCGCGATTAAAATATCCGTTTCGCCAATCTCGTAATCCCTGATAAAGCCGCGCTCGAACCGTAGCCGGTCAAACTCGGCTGCGTGCGCGATGTCATTGCAGAGGGCGACAAGTTCTTCGCGCGCGTCAACGCCGGAGACTCTGGCCTTGATGCCGCGCACGTGGTTGAAGTAATCGTAAGTCGCAAAAGTCAGATAGCCTTTGCCCGCGCCCATGTCAACAATCGAGATTTCATCGCGCCCGGAAAGCGCAGAAGAATCGAAAAGCTTACCGATAATCTCTATAAATTTATTGATCTGTTTCCACTTGTCGCCCATGCGGTCTTTAATCTCGCCGTGGTCATCCGTCACGCCTAAGGCTTTCAGATAAAAGTTATCTTGAGGCTCAATCTGCCAACGCTTCTCGCGGTTATGGCTTGCGGATGGCCGGGCTTTAAATGTCGGGTTGCTCGCGCTCAATCTCGATTTAGCTTTCTTGCTAAATTCAATCTGCATGTTCTGCTGCAAGGTAAACAGATTGCCGCTCATAAATGCTGTGCCGAGCATCTCGCTGACGAGACGGACGCCTTCATCGAAAGAGTAATTCTTCACCATGTCCCGCGTGTTGTAGCGATAGAGAAAGAAGAGCCGCGTGCCTTTCTTGACCTGTATCAGGCGAATCAGAATCTTTTGCAAGTTCGGGTCATCGCCCCTGTATTTCCCCAACGAAAGTTTGACGAAGGAGCTTTCCGCGAGGCTCTGCGACAAGGCTTCAATAAATTCGTTTTTGTGATTGTCTGTCATCGCAAATTATTAACTTCTATAATGAGAAAACGGTTTTCCTTTGCGTCTTTGCGCCTTTGCGGGAGATTAACAGTTCCCGCAAAGACGCAAAGAAGATGCTGATTTACCCCTGACGGCCTTTAAGTATTTTCACGAAAGAGCCTGTCCGCAACTCTGCGAGCGTGAGGCTGGTCAAGCGCGTCGCTTCGTCTTCCGTCAATGCTCCGCAGTTGATGGCGCGCAGAAAGTAGTTCAACAAGCCCTGTCCCGTCGCCGCATCGTCAAACACGTCTCCGACCAGAGTCGCTTTAGCAGCCTTCTCAACAAAATTCCTGAGCCGCTCGCTTGCAGCGTCCAGGCTTTGCAGGAAGAACGAATAGACCGCAGCATAGCGCGTCGGTAATTGTGCCGGATGCAAGTCCCATCCCTGATAGTATGCGTGTTCGAGCGAGTGCTGAATGTGATCGTAATGCAACCGCCACGCGCGATGCACCGTGCTGCGGTTCTCTTCAATTTGTTCGGGCGTTAGCTGCGCGCCTTCCTGTGCGCGATGCGGAGCGACGGGCATGATGTTTGTCGCGCCGTCCGAGAGCCACACGCCCGTGCCGCCGAACGCGACCTGCATCATGTGGCGCGCGAAATCGCAGGCAGGGTGCGTCATGTGTTGATGCGCGGCTGTGATATTGCAGCTCGCCGTGTAATCGTAAGTCCCGAAGTGCGCGGCGATGCAACGCCCGCGCGCAGCATCCAGCAAGAGCGGCAAATTGGAATTCCCTTGCGCGTTGATAATGGATTGCGTCGTCTCGATCATCAATTCAAATTTCAGCGTGCCTGCCTCAAGTCCTGTCTCGCGCTCAAGGATGTCGTACAAATCCGCGAGGGCTGCGACCTGTTCGGGAATCACGACCTTTGGCAGCGTGACGACGAAATTACCCGGCAGCACGCCTCCGGTCTTTTCCAGCATCGTCGAGATAAAAATGTCGAGCGTGCGGATGCTGCGTTCGCGCAACTCTTCCGTAAAAGGCTTGATGCGGATGCCTATGAAGGGCGAGAGCGTGCCGGATTGCAAAGCTTTCGCGACTTCGCTCGCGGCAGACTCGGCGTGCCCGTCTTCTTCCTCATCCGGGCGATTGCCGTAGCCGTCCTCAAAATCTATCCGAAAATCTTCGACCGGCTCGCGCTCCAACTTCTCGACAACGCGCGTGTAGATGGTCTGTGCCAGCTCTGCGTTCTCCGGCAGGTTGATGGCTCCGGCGAAGGTTGCGAAGTCCGGCGCGAACTGTTCGAGCGAGCGACGCGCCAATGCCCCGAGCCTCTGCGCGGAATCCGCCTTGAAGAGATGTGCGCCGCCGTAAACCGTATGAACAGGCTGGCGGCGTCCGGTCTCGCCGGGATATTTCAGGGCAAAGGCTGCGTTGGCTTCTTGCAGGCGCGCGGTCACATCGCCGGTTGATGTTTGGGTTAGAGACGTTTTCATGTGTTCGCTCCGGGACAGAGATTGAATTCAAATTGAAGGATAATGCGCCGTGAGGTTTCACGCAAAGGCGCAAAGGAAAAACTAAGGGCGCAAAGAAAGATAGCAAGAGCTTTCTTTGCGCCTTCTGTCTTTAACTTTGCGCCTTTGCGTGATGCTTTTTAGCTCTGCATAACTCGCCGCCACACTTCCGCCTCGCCTTCGGTGCGAATCAGTGCCGAGACTTCGCGATAGGCTGCGGCATAGAGTGCGCGCATCTCTTCAGCCGTCGCGGGCTGTTGCAGCCTGCGCTCGATCTCTTCGACCGAGAGTTGTTCTGCACCTTGCTCCTGAGCCAGCATCGCGCCTTCGCCTGCGATGTGCGCGGCCAAGCCTTCTGCGAGCCAGCGCGGAGCGCGCCCGCCGCTTAAAGTTTCGATGACCGTATGCGCGTACTCGTGGCGCAGGGTCTGGTCCAGCACACCGCGACTGCGCAGGATTTCCAGCGGTTGCAGCTCGATCAAATTATCGTGCGTGACGGCGGCAGCCCACCACGGCTGGCCTGTCGCCGAGACGAAGTCTCCGGTCGTATCGTGTATGACCACATCGAGCGGCATCGCTTCAGCCGTATGAACGGAGGCCGCAGCCGTGCGCCGCTCCACCTCGCGCCGCGCCGATTCGAGCGTGCGCAGGACGGATTCCACTTCGCGCCGCTCGACGCGCTTTGAGAATCGGGCGCGGAATTTCTCGCTCGACAATGTCCGCACGGCTGATGCCGGGAGGGCATGCGTCAAGTCGCGCCGGGGCGTCGCGCGTGCAGGGTCTGATTTTTGTTGAGCTTGATCTACGGCAGCGGCTGGCTGCGCGCTGTTGTCCGGCTTGACCTCGCGCGGTCGCAAAATCAACCACAGAAACACAGAGGCGCAGAGCAGGCATGGAAAAATCAAATGCCATTTGGAGAATCTGTACTTCATCTTGCGCCCCTCATCCTACCAACTAAGAAATGTCAGAACCGCCTGCGGTAGCGGGCGGGTCAGTCGATTGCGGAATGCGGAATGCGGAATGCGGATTAAAAAGCCTGACGGTGTTTTCCAATCCGCAATCCACAATCGGCAATCCGCAATCTCTCAGCCCGCTACCGCAGGCGGTTCTGACATTCTCTAACGAGCGAGAATTTCCAATCTCTTTTCTGAGCGTCGTGCCCGGAAAATATTTGGCGAGAATCTGGCGATAGCCCGTGCCGCCTGCGGCCATCACATGCGCGCCTTCCTGACAGAGTCCAAGCCCGTGCCCGAAGCCGCTGCCGCGAAAGACGAAATTCTCGCCCTCGCGCTTGACTTCAAAGCGTGAGCTTTTCAAAAGATTCCAGCCGAGCGCACGCCCGACGATAATCTTAAAATCCCAACCGCGAAGCGTGCGGCGACGCTCGCCCGCGACCTCCATCAACTCTGCGCGTCCCGTTGCGTCTCGCTTCACAATCCTGACTTGGTCAACTCTCGCCCCGACATCGCTGCGCTGATCTAACTTGAGCGCCTGCGCCAGCTTCTCAGCCGGTATCGAATCCGTCCAATGGCTATGCGGCATTTCCTTGCAGTATTCATCACGCATCCCTCTGAGATAACTTTTCGGAGCCGCGCCCCAAAGCTTTTGTATGTCGGCAGTCATCCCGCCGCACGACGCGCTGAAGTAAGATTCAACGACTTCGCCCTGCGCATCGCGCATGATTTCGCCCTGCGTTTCGGCAACCGCGCGAGAGATAAACGCGCGCACCTCTTGACGATTGACGGCGATGTATCGCTGGCAATGCGTCGTCGTGCAAAAGTCGTAGTTGTCACGCGCGTGACGATGAAGATTTTTGAGCGCGTAAGTGCGGCTCGCGACCGCGAGAGCTTTCAAAGATTCAAGCTCGTCTTCAATACTGCCTTCGGCAGCGACGACGCCGAGCACGTAATCTTCAAACGCCATCGTTTTCGTCACGTTCTCGCGAACGAGATGAACGCGGACAGGCATCTGTGCATTTGTGAGACGAGCGTGCGCGGCGACCTGCTCAATATCACCACGCACGCGCGCCTCTTTGTCGCCACGGCTCCCCATCCGGGCGAACTCCTCGAACACCACGCGCGACGCTTCGGCGCATTCGTCTCCGTGCGAGCGTTTGAGAAAGACCAGCACGACCAGCTTCATAGCCCCGGCAGGAGAAGTCTCTTTAGCATCACTCTCATCAGCAGCGATGCCGACGAACCAGCCTTGTGTGCGCCCGCCATCATCGCTCGCAGTCGAAGTCCCCGTCTTCCCGAAAATTTTAAGCGGCAAGCCTGCCAGCCCCGCTTCGGAGGCCGTGCCATACTCGACCGCGCCGCGCATTCCTTCCAATAAAATTTCTCTATGAGGCGCAGCAATATCTACGCGCGCACGCTCGCGCGGAACGAAGCCTGAAGCCGTAACTGCTTGAGCAGTAAAAAGATGTCCGCCGTTGACGAGCGCGGCATAAGCCATCGCAAGCTGCATCGGCGTGACGAGCAGACCATCGCCTTCGCCGAGCGCATTGCTGTCCCCGCGCCCACCGCGCGGCAACTCGCCCGTCACTTCGTTTGGCGCAAAACCTGTCAAGCTCCCGAATCCGAACGACAGAAACGTGCGCTTGAAAGTCTCTTCGCTCAAGCGTTCGCCCAGCTCTCCAAAATAGTAATTGCAGGAATACGCCAGAGCCTGTTCGGGATTAAATGGCGGCTGTTCTTTCGGATGCGAGCAGCTAATCTCGAAATCCCCGCGACGGTAATGCTCGCGGCAGAGCAGGCGCGAATCTTTGTTAATCAATCCGGCTTTGAGGGCTGCGAGCGCAGCGAAAGGCTTGATGGTAGAGCCGGGCGCATATGCCTTTTGTGCAGCCATGCGCGGATTGACGACTGCGCGCACGCGCCCCGTCTGCGCGTCCAGCACAATGATCGTGCCCTCTCGCTCGCCGAGAGCGAGAGACGCCGCGCGCCTCAATCCGGCATCCATCTCATCCGTGCTGAATGCCGCCGCCCCGCCGCGCGTGTAGAGGCTTGACGGCAGAAAAAAGAGAAGCAGCAAGCCAACCGCGCACACCAAGACCATCGGATGCGGAATCAGTCGAGCCGGATGAAATTTGAGAATGAAGCTATTCATCACTTCTTACGCTTCCTCCGAACGCATCCCTTTCTGAAGCGCGCCGACCGTCACAGCCCAGCCGAGGAGCATAAAGCACAAAGCAAGGCCGACTCGCGCAAAGAGCAGCGACAACTCCAGCCACTCGCGCCCGACCGGCGTGCGCGTGTTGAGCAACACATACGGCAACAGCCCGAACAGCACAAAACCAAAGGCGTAAGTCACGACCGAGCGCGTTGCAAAGGCGCGTCTCAGAATTGTCCCGATGCCGCGCAACGTCGCGCGCACATCTTCACGCATCAGCGCAATCCACAGGTGAACAAACCCGAGCGGCAGCGCAAAGCCGAATAGCAGCAGCCGCACAGTCGAGAACATAACGCGCGGCCACTGCGCACCCGCAGCATCATTCGGTTGTGTCATGCTCGCTTCCATCTTTCCCATCAAGAGATAGACGGCGAGCGCGATGAGCATGACAGGGATGCTAAACAGCATCAGCTTCCAGAAACCTTTGAGCGAGCGTTTGAGAAGCGCGACCGCGCTCGTGGTCTCCGCATAACCGACACACATCGCCTGCAACAGGAAAAAGAGCGCGGGCGCGACGACGAGCAGCGCAAAGCTCAACAAGACCTGCCTGATGGTCGCTTCCCGCGTCGTCACAAACAATCCGATGCTCGCCAGCAGCGCGATGTAGGTCGCAAAGAACAACAGCATCGCCCGCCAGTTACGCACCAGCGCACGCAGGTTTTCGGAAATATCTTTCAACGCATCCTTCATCATGCTTAACCTCAGTTTTCAGTTTTTAGTTTTCAGTTTTCAGTAAAAATTCCTCTTTCAGCCGCGAAAGCGGCGACAAGAAGGTAGCCAGACGTGCAACGTCTGGAACAGGCACGCCACAGATTTTCCGCGCCGCGAGGTGCGGACAGAATATCTGGCGCTCCTTCAGAGCGCGAACGCTTTTTTCGCCTCACCAGACGTTCCACGTCTGGCTACCTTCTCTCGTGCGCCTTGCGGCGCAGAAAGCGGATTTTTCAAACAGCTTCTTAAAACTGAAAACCGAAAACTGAAAACTGCTTACTCCTTATCCTTGATGCTCATCCGCGCGCTCTGTGCGTTGGCGTTCACCTGCGGGCGGTACATCAGCTCTGCGCGGGCAGGAGCGACGCGAAACTCGCCGGGTATCTGGACGCGCATCGCATACTGGAACGTCGCTTCGCCGTCAAAGAAATTGACGAAGAAGACCGTCCGTTCATCGCGGAACTCGCGCGAGCTGTACCAGTCGCTCCACTTGCCATCCGTATAGTCAAGATCGAAGCCGCCGACGCGCGAGGTCTGTTCAAACCCGGCTGGAATCGGGTCTTCGATCATCAAGTGCTGCGCGGGCGCACCCTTGACTGTCAGGCGCGAGACGATCAAATCGCCTGAGCGCACTTCGCCCGTCAAAGGCTCAAGCTTCCACTGCGGCTTGCCGCTGCTCTCGTCAATTCTGAGCCGCAGATACTCGCGCGTGAGTTGTAATTCCGAAGTCCCCTGCGCCGCCGTCTCTTCATCATTCGTGTGATATTCGAGCGCGGCGTTAAAGTAGAGCATCCCGCGCCCGCGCTTGACGACGCGCACGCGATTGATGGGCGAGAGTTCGCGCCCGCTCCGCTTGATGACAAAGGTTTGCGCGCGTGTCGCGTCCACTGCCTTCATGCGGTGATTGATAATCTGCTCGCCGTTCAGGTAGACCTCGACCGTGTAATCCGGCGTCAATTCCTGACTCGCCTTCAGGTATTCGGTCAAACCGAAGATGGCGAAGGCCGTCTGCTTGGTGGAATCCCACCAGTAGCCGTTACGACGATTCGAGACGAGCCAGCGCGCGGCCTTTGGCAGAAGCTGGCTCTTCGGATTGATGCGAGCTAAGGCTTTCAGGGAAAGCGCGGTCGCCTCTGTATCGTTGACTTCAGAAAAATCAAGCATCGGTCGGCGTTGCGATCCCCAGTAGGCGTCGAAATCGTTGACCTTCGCAGTGCTTTCGATTTCAAGGCCGACCTGCCATGAGCGGTCATTATCTTTTAAGTGCTTCAGCGTCAGCGCGAGCAGAGCGCGCCCGTATGGTTGCAGCTCGCCGCGTCGCGTGAACAAATCGTCAAGATACTTGCGATCCGTTTCGCCGCTTTCCGTCAGCGCGTAGATCATAAAGGAACGCGACTCCATATCAATCGGCTTGTCGCCGTAGACCTTGTTCTCGTCAAGCATCTGCTTGAGCTTGTCGCGGCCACGATTGATGCGATAGTCCTCGACCTCGTAGCCGGCGTTCTTCGCGAGCGTCAGCCCGTCAACCACATAAGCCGTCATAAACGGATCGGTCTCGTCTTCTTTCCACCAGCCCCAACCGCCGTCCGAGTGCTGGAAGTTATAGAGACGTTCAAGCCCGCGCTGCACCTTGTCGTTGATATTGTTCTTATCGCTGATGGAAGCTGTCTTCACGTCTTTCAAAGTATGGGCGACGATGACCGTTGGCAAAAAGCGCGACATGGTCTGCTCTGTGCAGCCATAGGGATAGCCGGTCAAATAATCGAGCGCGCCGAACAGACTGCTGGCGACCGAGGGCGCGGCTTCGATGCGAAGCGAGCGCGAATTGTCGTCGGCATTCGACGGCAAATCGAAAGAGTATTCCTGCGTCGCGGCCTCTTGCGAGAAGGTTGACGACTGGCCTTTAATCTCCTTCAAACCGCGCGGCAGAATTTTGATGGAAATCTCGACGGCATCGGATTCTTCATCCGTCAAGGCTTTGGCGAGCATGCGCAACTCGCCCGTCTGCGGGACGCTCACGCGCCAGTCAGCACGATGCTTGCCCTGACTCGGAATCGCCACAGTCTCTTTCGCAGCGTCGAGCAGTTGCCCGCCAGTAACTTGCAGCGAAATATGCGCCTGCTTTTGGGACTTGAGATAGTTGTGAACGACGCCTGAAAGCGTCACTACATCGCCCGCAGTGGCGAAGCGCGGCGTCTCAAGCCGCAGAATTAAATCCTTGCGCGCAATGACTTTATCAACGGTCGAGCCGACGCGCGTGTCCGCCGTCACGGCACGCGCCGTCGCGCGCCAGGTCGTCAGGTTGTCAGGCAATTTAACTTTAATCGTCGCCTTGCCGTCCGCGCCCGTGATGGCATCCGGTTGCCAGAACGCAGTGTCTTTAAAATCTCTGCGCGTGGTCGGGTCGGCCAGCGGCGTTTCGTTCTTAAAATCCGCGAGCTGGTAATTCGGTTTATTCGTTCGCTTGGCGATACTGACTGGCACGTCGCCCGAATAACCCGTGAAGCGGAATGAGAGAGACAGGTTAGTTTCGACCTGATGATAGCGACGCCCGTAAAACTCTCTGCGGATGTTGCCAGCGCTCTCAGGCCGTATGCTGTAGATGGATTCGTCCACGACGCCGAGGCTGACTTCCGCGCCGGAGGCGGGAGTGCCGTCTGCGTTGCGCGCGAGAATCGTGTAAGAGGCAGTGTCGCGCGGCCTGTACTCTTTCTTGTCCGGAATGATAGAGAGGTCAAGCAGCCTGTCGCGCGCGGGCACGACCAGCATCTGGCTCTCCGTGTACAGTTCGTTTTTTTCGACATACGAGACGCTCAGGAAAACGTTCGGCGCATAGCGCGCTTCAATCGGCACGTCAATCACGACAGCGCGGCCTTTGGCAGTAATCTGGCGCGCGGTCATCACGCTCATCAATTCTGTCGTGACGAGCAGGTGCGCGTTGTCCGTCTTGAGCATCGCAAGCACATGAGCCGTCTCGCCGGGACGATAAGATTTCTTGTCGGGAATTAATTTAATCGAGCCGTAGTCTTCATAAGAGTAATCCGTCCATTCATTCTTGCGGTCTGCGACCCAGAGATAGCCGCCGGGCGAGACGACATCTTTACCGTTTTCGTGAACGGTGGTTTTGATGTAGATGCTGCCGGGGTTGGCGACCGTGTAATCAAAAGTAGCCTCGCCCGCAGCATTGGTCGTCAGTTCGGTTTTAGAAAGCTCACGTTCCTTCGTGACCCACTCGTCGTATTCATAACCGGACTCGCTCTTCTTTTTAACCTTCTCCCAACGCCTCTCTATAAAGTTGAGCGTGAGGCGCGCAGAGACTGGCTTGCCTTCATAATCTGCGGACTTGACTTCAATCTTCGCGGTGTCGCCGGTGAAGTAGACGTAGTTGGTCGGGTACGCCCGCGCGAGGATGTTGCCGCGCGTGCCGACAAAGCTGGCAGAGCCTTCAATCGTCCGCCGCGCGCTGTCCGTGACCTGCGCTTCGAGACGATATTCATAATCCCAGGCATCTTTCTCATCTGCCTTCGGGACTTCAAACTCGACGGTCAGGCGTCCCTGCGCATTGAGACGGCCTTCCTTTTCCAGCAGGACATCGCCGCCATAGCCGTAATATTCCTCGTCCTCGCCTTCGTCTATGCCCAAGTCGTCGCCGTCCTCGTCGCTGCTCCACCAGTACGGGTAATAACGCGAGCGGTAGATGTAATACTTGACATCTGCATCTGCGACCGGAGAGCCGAAAAAGTATTGAGCATCAATCTCAAAATTCATCTTCTCGCCTACCGCCGCGAATTTTTTCGGGGTGTTGACTTTGACTTTGTATTCGGGCTTTTTGTATTCCTCGACCTCGAAGTAATAATTAGTCGTCGCCTCTCCGACCTGCGCGGTGATGTGATAGCTGCCGAGCGGAGCCGCTTCCGGCAAGTCAATCGAGCCATTAAAAGTGCCGCGCGGCGAAAGCTGTATGTCCTTTGTGAGAAGTTTTCCGCCGTCCGGGTCTTCGATGGTGACGTTGACGGTTTTGCTGTCAAGCAGGCTGTAGCCGCTTGAGCTGAGACGCCGCATGATGCCCTTAAAGTAAACTTTGTGGCCGGGGCGATAGACGGGCCTGTCCGTGTAGAGATAACCGGTTAGGGTCTGGTCGTTAAGCTCGTCGCTAAAATATTCGCTGAAGTAGAACGAGTCCAAATCGGAGATGGCAAAGTTCTGGTCTTTGTCGCTCGCCATCACTAGATATGAATTGTCCGTCGTCTGCTCGCCCTCTTCGCCTTCACCGTCTTCTTCTCGATTAGGTTGAGCGGCCTTCTTGTCCTTCACGACTTTGGTTTGCATAACGCCGGTGCTGTCCGTCTTGCCGGTTGCCAGCGTCTTTTTGCTTTGGACGATCTCGACGTTGACGCCCTCGCGCGGCTGGCCGGAGTTGCGGTTGACGGCATAGACCAGGACCTGTCCTTCGGGCGTGGTCTTGTTGACCATAATCATGTCCGTGACGATGGCTACGGAATAGGCGCGCTGGTCTCCGCCGCCGACGGCTTCTACGAGATAAACTCCCGGCTCGCGCTTGCCGAGCGGAATCACGCGGCGGTCATTTTGTTTTAGCTCCGGCAGTTTTTCGCGCCAGCTACTGACGAGCTGGTCTGGATTGAGCAGGGGCACGCGCGCATAGTCCGCGACGTTGAGCGGGCGGCGCGCGTCTTCCGCATGCGCCCGGTTTACTTTCTCATTAAAGTTGCGGCGCGTGATAAAACGAATCTGTGCGCGCACGTAATCCTTGAAAGAGTTGTATAGATGATCCTTGACTTCGCGCAGTGTTTCGAGCGAGGTCGGCTTGCGATAGAGCGTTGCTTCGGCCTTCTCTCTATCGCCCATCTGGTGCGGGTTGTCGAGTTGCTTGAAAAATTTGACGGGGTCTTTGAGGCGATAGACGCGAAAGTCTATCGTCTCGATGCCGCGATAGTTGAGCCAGACGCGCGCGGGCGCGGTGGACGCATAGGTGCGGCTCGATGACAGAGAGAAAACGGGCGGGTCTTTCTCTGCCATCGTCGCGGGCGGCGTCACGATGGGCGCGCTTTTCGGATTCCCTTCGGCACGCAGGCGCAAGGTCGTGAACGAGAGCGCACAGATGATAATCGCCAGATAGACGGCGAGCGTGGGCGAGATTTTCCTGAGTCTCGCGACGCGCTCTCCGGTAAAGGAAGGCCACAGAGACATCGGAGAGGCACAGAGAAGGTCAGAAGCAGGCAGTTCGCCATCTACGGCCTGCGGACGGCGCACGGCAAGCACGCCTTGTCGTCTCTCTCTCTGCTTATCTGAATCTTTACGTTTTACTTCTCTGTGTCTCTGTGTCTCTGTGGCATCATCTTCGCGCATAGTTTTTCACCTTTCGCTCAATTGAGAATCTTGAGCCGGTAGAATCCTAAAAAGTTTTTGTTGTTTTCGATTGGCCGCCAGCGAGGGTCTGGATGATGGTCAAGCACTGCGAGGCGCACTTTCTTGACCGCGCCCTCATCAATCGGCGACGCTCCGGTGTGATAGACAACCCAGTCGCCCGCGCCCTCTGCGGCCTCGCGCGGCTGGCCTAAGTAAATCATGACGTGATACGGGTACTTCTGCACCCATGGTTGATAATAAAAGAGCAGGTCTCCGGGCTTGGCCTCTTCGCGGTTGCGGCTGACAAAGATGCTATTAAAACTTTTGAGCGTGCGCGCGTCTGCAAACTCGCTAAAGCTTCCATCCGAGATGTCCGCTTCCTTGAACGCGCCAGAGTTGGTGCGAAACAGCTTTTCTCCCAGCAACCCGCGCTCAAGATCGTAAGCGTTTACGTCCGAAGCGATTTGGTCATAGCTTGCGCCCATCTTCTGAAACCAAACGCTATCATGTTTCCTGAGCGACTCGCGCCAGGCGAAGCGCACGAGGCCGGAGCAATCTCTCTGCTCTGCGTTCCAAGCCTTGCTCATTTCATAAAACTGCATCTCCGCGATGCCCGTGAACCACTGCCGGAAATTCTCGCGGTCATTGAAGGAAGAAAGCTCTACGCCGTCGGGGATGCCGTCGCGATCTGCATCATTGAGTTTATTTTCGGCGCGCGGCGGGGCTGGCTGCTTTTTCGCAGTGACGTGCGCTTCGGACGAGCGATTGCACGCCGCGCCGGAAAAAACCGCCGCGAGCAGCAAGAGCCAGAGCAGACAAATTTTTTGTCCCGTCAATTTCAATTTCTTAACCCGCATAGAGCATCCATCCGAGAGTAACCAGCAGCGTCACCAGCAAGGCATGAGCGATGGCATTTGTAGCGAGCGATGGGCGAAGCCGCGCGTCGCTCGCCAATGTGCCCGCGCGGCGCAACGCATCCGCCACAAAATGTCTGGCGCGCTCACGAAATCCCCAACGCGCTTCCTCCTCGGATTCGTTGAGCGAACGCCATGTGAGCGTCTCTTCCGCCGCCAAGCCCTGCCGCGCTCTGCGGCGCGCGAGCCTGAAGCGCAAAGTTCTTCTGGCACGCGCCGCTCGCCGCCAAACGAGCAGCACGCCAAACAGTGCGAGGCCGATGGTCAACCAGCGACGCAACGTCTCTGCCCAGAAAGTTTTTATCCAATCCAGGCTCAGCGACAGATAATGCCGTGCCCGCTCGCGGCGCGTCATACGCGGCAGAGGCTTGGGCGGCGCGTGCCATCCAGCCCCGCCGTTGACCGTGCGCGTCGCAGGCTCCCAGCCATCAGTCCCGCGCGGAAGCTGGTAATCAGGATAGGTCGCGCGAACATCTTTGTACGTTACCATACGCGCGCCCGCGTGAAGCCCTGCTGTGTAGGCATCGCGCCAGTATGGATTAAATCCCTGTAGTCGGTCGTGACACACAGCCGCTGTGTAAAAGGCATCACGCGCCGCGCGCGTCTGCGGAAAACGACGCACGACTTCCAGATAAATGGGAAGAGCACGCGCCAACGTTTCGTGCTCCTGCATGTACTGCCATAAAGTCTGCGCTTCGTTTGGCGCGCGGTATTTGCCGAATTCCTGTAGGTCGGAAAGATTGCGATAGCGTTCGCCCTTCCATGCCGCAGGGTTGTAGAAAAGCAGCGTTCCGGCTTGATAGATATAGCTCGCTAACTGGTACAGAGCTTCAGCCTTTGCTTCGTCGCCCTGTGCCGCTTCAGCTTCGCGCTCAAGACGCTCTAAATCGTTCGCCGTCTGAGTGTCATAAAGAAGCCATCTAGATCGGATGCCAGACTGTTGATTCAAACTGATGAGCGGGTTTTTAGGACTGCAACCATCCTCGCAAAGCTCATAGTCATTTGCAGAGTAGAGGCTATAACCAGGCTCGGTGGTACGCACGTGCGCGAAAATCTGGCGTGCTTGCGGGTAACGTCCGGCGCGCAGGTGGCGCAAGCCGAGCGCGTACATGACCTCAGCACGTTTCGGTGAATCGGGATGGCGCTCGATAAATTCTGAAAGTTGCTCTGGAGTCATCAGTACATCAACCAGATAGGCGACATCGAGTGTGTAATCAAGCGCAATGTATTGTTCCAGCGCGGCATCTATGTCGCCCGCGTCTTCGGCGACCATCGCCAGCATGCGGCGCGCGTCTTTCAAGAGCTTCCCTTTGGGATATTCTTCGATCAGGCGGCTCAGAGCTTTGCGCGCTTCGACGTAGTTGCGTAGGCGATGCTCTGCGACGCCGAGCACGAATAGGGCATCGGCGCGCTCTTCGTTGCGCAAGCCGCTTTGGAGCGCGCGGCGCGCGAACTCTTTGGCCTTGCGGTCTTCGCCCTGTTCCAGATTTGCCTGAGCCACGCGCAGGGTAAACTTACTGTTAATCTGAGAGCGCGGATAGCGTCGCATCAGCCGCGATGCGAAGGCGACGATGCGCGCTTTCTCTATTTGCTCTGTGCTGAGCTTAACCTGTTCGAGTTGCGATTCTTGCCCTTCACCAGACCCGCTGTAATAGTCGAAGGGACAACCGGGATCAATCGAATAGTTGTAGATATTGTGATAGGCATAGGCGAGGGCGGCTGAAGGCTCGTCCTCCAAATCGGCCTCGACCCGGCGCATCTCAGCTTCAGTTGCGTGATGCCGCACTAAGGATAAAGAGAAGGCGGCTTCCAGACGGGCGTTCTCGTCCGTGTCATCGCCGAGCAGCCTGTAGTATTCGACAAGCGCTCCGGCACGATCACCGCCGCGCAGGTTCAGGTGTGCCAGCCATCCTCGTGCGTCCCGCGTATAATGCCCGTGCGGGTACTCACTAATCAAGTTTAAAAATCCAGTGCGCGCCGCGTGCCATGCCTCATCGCGATTGTCTTCCGGCGCAGATGCAGGCGCGGACTGATCGTTATCGTATGATCCTGCATTATGCGTGTCGTCGCCGCTCACGCCTGTGTAGCTCAGGCTCCGTTTCATGTGGGCGATGGCAGACATCAAGAGCGCGGCCTCGCGTTTCTCGCTGCGCTGGTAAAGCTTTGAGATTTCATCGAAGGCGCGTGCGGCTTCTTCAAATTTCGCTTCGCGTTGGAGCGACGCCGCGCGCAGGTAAGCGACGTTGTCTCGTAAATCTTTTTCCGGCGGGATGGCGTCAATCGCCGCCTGAATTTCCGGCGCGGGTTTTTTGTCATCGTATGCGCGGCGGGCTGCCAGATAACCTTCGAGAGAAGCGAGGTCAGCATTCCTGTCAATCGAATCAATAACATCCAGACGATCAATCGCAGAGTTGCGTCTATGCTGGCGACTTTCAAGACTCACCCAGTAGGGCATCCGGCCAAGCTTCGTCTGACTCAGATATTGGCGCAGCAGTTGGCGCGACTCTTGAATCTCGCCCTGCTGTTCAGCTTGCAACGCGCTCGCCCATAAGTGGTCAGCATGTTCCGCCATCTGCTCGTCAACGCTGGATGCAGAGTCGGAGTCACTCCCGTCGTAATACGCATCCACCCAGGCGGCACGCGCTTCGTTCAATCCGTTGCTCATGGTCGGCAGCGGCGGCAAGCGTCCCATCTCGCGCGGCGTGCGAAAAGAGTTGAACCGCACCGATTCATCCGTGCCGGGCCAGCCGCAGCCGAACACCCTGACGCCTGCGACGGCGATTCCGATCACGAATAAAAAGAGAGAGAGCGTCCGCCACTTGCTCTGAGACAAGCGATGACAGCGAGGCTTTGAAAACATTAGTCGGAGATTCTGATGCTTCATCGCGGGTTCACCTCGGGTTGATGTTAATCGTGCGCTCTTCCTGCCAGACGCGCCCGTCGTCTACCTTGATTTCTGTCGTCACTGCCAGCGCAGACGGGATTGCGCCGTCAAAGCTGAGCGAGGCTCGCGCGCTTGCGCCCGCCATCCATGTGCGCGTTCTCAGGCGCACAAGGTTGGCGCGCCGGATGCCGCAGGGTCGTTGAACCTCTACGGTCTTTGCTCCTGCGCCCTGTGCTTCGCACAGCGTTTCAAACGAAGCAAAGCCGTCAAGCCCTACCACGCCGCGCACGCTGCCCGCAGGCACGCGCAAGGTCACGGTCAAAGCGTCTTCGCCCAACTGCGCGTTTGCCACACTGTTATTGTTCGCCGTGAGCTGTAACAGGTTGGAGGGAAACTGTGCGCCGCTTTCCTGAAGCCCGCCGCGTGTGAGCCGTACCTCGCTGCTCACAGTTGCCGGGGTGTCTGACAGCGCGGCCTTAAGCTGCTCAAGCGTGAGGGCGGTCGGGTCATCATCAACGGGCAGGCGAAAGACGCAGATGCCCAGCAGCTTTTCGCCCGCCTCTTCACGCACGGCACGCGCATAGTCCCTCAAGGTCTCTGCGCTCGGCACATCTATCATCAGCGTTTCGCCCTCACGCACGATTAAATTGTCCGTCACGCCGTCGCTGCGAGCGCGATACACATACCGCCATTCGCTCGCAGTCGCATCGCCCTTTCCCGAAACGCCGTGGAACGGACGCCGCTCGATTAATTCAAAGTTGAGATCATTGGCGATGCGCGCAGGGTCTAAATCGCCGCGCACTTCTACCAGCTCACCGCGCGTGTTGTAGAGGATGGTGTAACCGTATGCGGGCAGACCTGCGTAGAAAGGATGATCGAGACGGCGCGCACGCGCGACGGCTTGCGCCACCGCCTGCGGCGAAGTAATCGGCACGAGCTGATTAAGCCGGTCGGGAATCTTTGCGCCGTAACATTGCGGAATCCAGAAATCAACAGCCCGCAGCGTCTCATTGAGCGCGCTGCTCTCCATCCATGTCGGCAACCCCGTGATCGAAAGCTTGACGCCCTGCGGAACGCGCCCGCGCACGGCGCGCAGCAACTGCTCATACTTTGGCAGCAGGCGGGTCGGAACATCTATGTCTAGTTGCAGCCCGGCAATGCGCGCTCCTTCCGCTGCACCGCGCGCAGCATCCAGCGTGTAGGCTTCGCTGATTGTCTGTGCCAGCGCGCTCATCTCTGCGCGCTCGAATGCGGCGAGCAGATTTCGGGTCGCGTTATAGACCAGATGAAGCTCAAGCGTGCGCGGAAACTTTCCTTCGACCGGACGAATGCGGCGCGGCGACTCTGCTTCGTAATCAATCTGCCCCGCGCGCAAAAAGAGAGCCTGTGCGTGCGCCTCGCGCACGGCTCGCTCAACCACAGCCTCTGCCGGAGTCTTATTGCGCCAGGCCCAGAAAGCCATAGGCACTTCCGACGCACGCCACACGCGCGGCCTACGCTCGCGCAGCCGCCACGCCAGCGAAACCACAGAGATGGCTAAGAGGCAGGCCAGAGTCGCGATGACTTTGATGGAAACGCGGCTCTGTGTTTGTTGGAGGGCAGCTTTCATGCGGCGATTATCGCTAGATATGAGAAGACTTTACGACGCGGAAGCGAACAGCGGCGGGACAGGCTAACCCCTGCTGGCTTTGCGGTTGCCCCGCCGTGCCTGAATGTGGGAAGCCACATTGAAATCCGGCAGCAGATGACGGATGTTAGAGTTGGAAGGTTAATGATAGGATTAACCACGCACCCGGCGGCGCGAATTATTTTCCGGACGCAGCGCTCGCGCGCGATTTATATCAACGAGATAACGCTGGCTCTAATCAAATATGACCATCCTGATTGCCGAAGACAACGTAGCGCAACGCCATTACCTGCGCGAGATTCTGGAAAAAGAATTTACGGAGCATGCTCCGGTGATTGAGGCTGCCGACGGCGAAGAGACGGTCGCGCTGGCGTTGGCGAACAGGCCGGAGCTGTGCGTGCTGGACATACAGATGCCGAAGCTGTCGGGCGTCAAGGCGGCTCGCGCCATCTGGCGCGAGTATCCGGCGGCGCGAATTATTTTCTGGACACAGTTCCCGCACGAGATTTATATCAACGAGATACGCAAGATCGTCAAAGCGGTCGAGCCGCCGCCCGCCTACGGTTTCATCCACAAGAACAATCCCGAATCGCGCTTTCTGCGTTTTGTCGCAGCCGTTTTGGAAGACGGCGCGGATATGATTGACCCTGCGTTTAAAGATTCTTTCAAGCGGCCACTGCTCACGGAATTTGAAGCGGAGGCTTTGTACTATCTCGCTTTGGGTTTGTCGAACTGGGCTATCGCGCGCAAGTGCAGCCTCTCTTTGCGCGGAGTCGAGAGCAGGTTGGCGACGCTCTATGAAAAACTGTTCGCGTCTATCTCTGAAGGAACTGCCAATGAAGCTTATGACAAGCTCGCCTACAATGTCCGCACGCGCGCTTTCTTTGAAGCCTTGAGACGCGGCCTCCTGAACAGCGACGAACTGGAAACGGCAGCGCACGATCTGGAAGCATGGATCGACCGCGACCGTAAGCGTTATCTGGATGAGCAGAAGCCGCGCGGAGGAAAGTAGTGAAAGGCAGTTGGCAGTCGGCAGTTGGCAGTTGGCAGCGTCGGCATCGCCTGTCGCTGCTTTTATTCTACTGGCTACTGGCTACTGGCTGCTGGCTACTGTTTTCTTCTTTAGTCAATTCACAATCAACCAACGGAGGCGAGCGCGCTGCTAAGGCTCAGCCTGTGAGCTTGCAGCAGTGGGGCGCTGTGACCTTGTTTCACGGGTTGCCGTCGGATCGTGTGCGCGCGATAGCGCAGGACGCGGACGGCGCGATGTGGTTTGGAACCGATGCGGGGCTGGCGAAATATGACGGGCGGCGCACGCAGACGATTACTTCCGAGGGCTTGCCGCAGGGGCGCGTGCTGGCTCTTAAAGTTGATGCGGACGGCGCGCTCTGGATCGGCACGGACGGCGGCGCGTCGCGCTACGTCAATAATCGTTTTCAACTGATTAAGGAAACGGAAGGCAAAGTCATCACCGCGATTCTGGTGCGCGAGCGCGGGCGCGCTGTGCTGGCAAGCGAAGAGGGCTTGGTCTTTAACTGCACGGTGGGCGCGGATGGCTCGCTCGCGGTGCGCGGCATTCCTGAGACGCCGCTGCGCAGCGCGGATGAAAAACAGCCGGGGCTTTTGCGTCTCACGAGTCTGGCACAGATAGGTGACACGCTTTTTGCGGGCACGCGCAGTCGCGGCCTGCTCGAAATCGAAGGCGACGAGGTGAGGGAAGTCCAGAGCCGCCCGCGCGCGTTTACCGTCGAAGCTCTTGAGGCGGATGCTAAAGGAACTCTCTGGCTCGGCGCGAGGGTGAAGGGCGAAGAGGGAGCTTTATATCAATCAGGCGACCCTTCGCATCCGAAGTTGATTGACGCGGGAACGGGGACTGTGAACGCTTTGCGCGCAGATGGACAGGGGCGCGTGTGGGTTGGGACGCACGGGCGCGGCGTGTTTCAGTACAAAGACTCGCAGCGCATCGCGCGTTTCACCTTTGGCAGCACGGCGGGCGGCTTACGCTCGGATTATGTTTATTCGATTTTTGTAGACCGCGAAGATGTCGTGTGGTTCGGCACGGACAGGGGCGTCTGCCGTTATGACCCGTATGCCTTGCGCGTCGAAACCATCTCAGACAACCCGGAAAGCAATTTTGTCCGCACGCTGTTGCAGACAAAAGACGGAAGGCTCTTGACGGGCACGAATCGCGGAATGTTCGTGCGCGACGCGGCGACCGCTTCGTGGAAATCCATCAGCGAGCTGGCGCAGAAGACAGTCTATGCGATTGCCGCAGACGACAGCGGGCGATTGCTGGTCGGCTCCGCGAGCGGCCTGTACCTGAGCGATGATCCGGTAGACAAAGATAAAGAATTGCGATTCACGAAACAGGACGCGGGCGGCGTTGGAACAGGCGACAGCGTGCGCGCTATCGTCAAGTTTCAGGGGCGCACCTTTATCGCTACGTTCGGGCGCGGGCTTGAGCGGCTGGATGAGTCGCGCCGCACGCTCGTCTGGCCGACAGAAGCGCAGGACGCACGCGCGCGTGAAGTCGTCAGCCTCTATGCGGACGAGCAGGGACGGCTCTGGATCGGGACGGCGACGAGCGGCGTTTATGTCTTTGATGGCAAGAGCGTGACGAGCGACCCCGCGCTCGCGGAATTAACGGGTAGCGCAGTGTGGTCTGTTGACGGGACGCAGGATGGCTGGCTCTGGTTCGCCACCTCGCGCGGGCTGTATGGATACTGGCAGGGAAAGCTCACAAAGATTTTGCCGGACACGGACGCGCGTCGCGTGATGGTCAGCGGCGACCGCGCCACTTCAAGACAGGCCTGGTGCGCGACCGCCGGGAGCGGCCTTGTCAAAGTCTCTCTGGACACGCGCTTTGGCGCGATGGCTGCGCGGCTTGATGCGGAGCAGGGCTTGCCGTCACAGAGCGCGTTCGCCTTGCTCGATGACAGCGCGGGCGCGACCGAAGAAGCTCTGCTCATCGGCACAAGCAGGGGCTTGGCGCGCTATGATCCCGGAACAACTTCGCCGGTTCTCGTCATCACGCGCCTGATAGGCCAGCGCATACATACGCTCGACGAATTGCGCGAAGGTCTTTATCTGGAATACCCGCAGAACAGTCTAGTGCTGGACGTGGCCGCCGCCAGCAGCCGCACGTTCCCCGAACAATTTCAATATGCGTTCCTGCTCTACAATGACAAAGGCGAGCTGGTCAAACAGAAGCTCGCGCATGACGCGCAATTTTCGATGGAAGATTTGCGCCCCGGCAAGTATCGCGTAGAGGTGCAAGCCTACACGGCGGATTTAATAGCATCGTCTGCATTAAGCTTTGAGTTCAACGTCGCCAAAGCTCCTTTCCCGTGGACGACAGCCGCGCTCTCTGCCTTGTTGCTGCTCGCGCTCGTCGCGCTCATCTGGGCGATCATAGAGCATCGCCGCATCGCTCATGCGGGCACTGCGCTCGCGCTGGCGAATCACGAATTGGCGGATGCGCGCCTGCGTCTCGCCAACGAAGCGGAGACAGAGCGCAGCCGCATCGCGCGCGACCTGCACGACCAGACCCTCGCAGACCTTCGCCGCCTGCTGCTCTTGACGGACAAGCTGCCCGCAGAAGAAAAGAGCAACGGAAACCAAGACGCGCTCGACCCGGCAGTTTTTCGACAGGAAATCGAATCCGTCTCAAATGAGATACGGCGCATCTGCGAGGATTTGAGTCCGTCCGTTTTGGAGAACGTGGGCTTGGCCGCCGCGCTCGAATGGGCTTTGGCAGACGCGGTCGCGCACCTGCCCGCGTCCTGCAAGTTTGAATACGAGTTCAGTTGTGAAGAGGACTTGGAAGAAAGGATAGAGCTTGCGCCCGCCGTCAAGATGCAGATTTATCGCATCATACAGGAAGCCATCAGCAACATCTGTCGCCACGCAGCCGCGCGCCGCGTGCGTCTCGCGGTCTCGCTGACGGATGATCTCTTGCAACTGAAACTTTCGGATGACGGAGGCGGCTTTGATGCGCGCGACCGGAAAGCGGGCTTGGGACGCGGCCTCGCCAACATCCGCGCCCGCGCCAGCCTCATCGAAGCGGATGTTTCGTGGAGCAGAAATCCGAAGGGCGGAACAGTCTTCACTCTAAGCAAGTCAAACGTCGCCACGCGGCTTCAATCAAGTCAGAACCGCCTGCGGTAGCGGGCTGACAGATTGCGGAATGCGGAATGCGGATTAAAAAGCATGATGGTGTTTTCCAATCCGCATTCCGCATTCCGCAATTTGTCTTGTCTTACTCAACCACATATGGCGTGGTCACGGGAATGTCGCCGAACGTGCCGATGGATCCCGAACTGGTGTTAAAGTAACCTCCGAAGATGCCGCTGGCCGGACGCCAGACGAGGACTTCCGCCATGTCATAATTTCCGACAAACGCTGGCCTATCTTCTGCCGAAGGCGTCCCGTAAAATGCGGTGTCCGGGATAGCCGCCGCCGAATTGTCCCCACTGCGCAAGTAATACAGGGCGGCTGCCGGGCGATAAATAGCGATGTCCGCTTTGCCGTCTCCGTCATAATCACCGGGTAGAGGCCGGTCGCCATCCTGCCCCCAATGCTTGTAAAAGAAAGAGCCGTCCGAGCTTTTCAGCATGTACCAGAAGCCGTTCGAGGGACGAAAGACAGCGACATCCGTTTTATCATCGCCGTCAAAGTCAGCCTGCGCGGGCTTGTCTCCCGGCATCCCGAAGTAATAATAGCTGAGCGTGTTATTGCTGCTGTTGAGGATGTACCATCCTCCATCTGCCGGGCGAAAGACAGCGAAGTCTGTTTTGCCGTCCGCGTCATAATCGCCGGGCACGGGCTTGTCTCCGTTTGCGCCCCATTGCACTCCATAGGAAGAGTTGTCGGAGCTTCTGAGGACGTACCAGACTCCAACCGGAGCGCGAAAGACAGCCAGATCGGTTTTATTGTCACCATCATAATCGCCGGGAACAGGCACATCGCCAAAGCTGCCTCCGCCCCATTGCCGTGTGATGAATGTGCCGAGGTCTGATCTCTTGATGATCCAGTTGCCGTTGCTCGGACGCCAGACGGCAAAGTCCGTCAAGCCGTCACCCGTGTAGTCTGTGCGCTTGGTGTTGACATTCAAATTACAGGTTCTGTGCCAGATACGCACTCCCGCCGGCGACCAGATCGAAACCCAGTTCGGCGCCACGATGTCCGCCATGTTATCGCCGTTGAAGTCTGCCACGTCGCCGTTGTAAGACCACCCGAGAACTATCCCTGATTGGTAATCATTCCGCGTAAAACCTCCAAGCCCGTCACCATACAGGAGCGAGGCATTCAGGTTCGGGTCAGGAGTATTGTAGTGGTGCGTAATCACATCCAGCTTGCCGTCACCGTTAAAGTCAGCGACTGCAACCTCGTTAATAGTAGGAAAGAGCGGATGATCGCTTCTGGTAAATCCGCCGCTTCCATTATTGAGCAAAATTGTGATGGCACTAGTGGGCAGCGTTTTGGCGATGAGGTCATCCTTACCATCGCCGTTAAAATCTCTGGCTAGTTCAAGCACAGTATCAGTGCCGAGATTGATGGGCGTACCGGCGACGAGCGCGCCCGAGCCATCGTTCAGATATAGAACAACCGTCCGGGTCGCGGGGTCGTTGAAGGTCACTGCGACATCTTTTTTGCCGTCACCGTTAAAGTCTCCGGCCACAAACCCGCGCGAGTTATATAGGAAATAGGTGAACAGGGCTGGAAAGCTGCCCGCGCCATCACCAATGCGAATCTGAAAACCCCGCGTCGCGCTTACCGAATAAGCGCTCAGGATGTCACCCTTTCCGTCGCCGTTAAAGTCTATGATCTGCAAGTCGTCATTATGTTCCGGAAAACTGAGATTGATGGGAAAGCCGAACCCGCCCGACCCATCATTGAGCAAGATTGAATACGTCGAAAGGGGGCCCCCCAGCAACAGGTCTAATTTGCCGTCGCCGTTGATGTCGCCGGAGACGATGTTGTAAAAGCCTGTTCCCACCAGATAAGCGGTCTGTGAAGTGAATCCGCCAAGTCCATCTCCCAAAGAGACGACCATTCTGCCGCTCGTACCGCTGATAGTGGCTATGTCAGCTTTGTTATCCGAATTGAAGTCACGCGCGATGACCGCGTCCGCCGCATGGGCAAAGTTTCCATAAGCCAGTTTGAAGCCGGGTCTGGCGCACTGTGCGTTGATGGTTTGAGCCATCAAGCCCGCAGCCGTCATGACCGACATCGCCAGTACAAACATTAATCTCAAAGTTGATTTTGCGTTGCGAGACATTGTGATAATTCTCCTTAAAAATTAAAAACGAGAAGTAGCTTTTGCGCCGTGCGCGACTCTTAAAACAACTGCGAGTCGCGCACGGCTGGTGCTTTCTGACGTTAAGGCATTGAGCTTTGCTCGCGTCTTACTCGATGACATAAGGCGCGGTCACAGGTATATCGCCGCTCGCGCCTAAGGCGAAGGACTGGAAAAAGTAGGCAAACATTCCATCATTGGATCGCCAGACAGATGGATTCATGTAGTCGCCATTGCTTAACGGTGCAGCAAAGACGTTGACTTGCCCTGTAGCCCCCTGATACGCACCGATGGAAAGTCCGAGAGTCGTATTATTCCAACTGCGCAGGAAATAATAGGCCGCATCCTGACGGTAAACGGCGATGTCTGCTTTGCCGTCGCTGTCATAATCACCGGGCACAGGCAGGTCACTACCCAGGCCATAATGCTGCGCAAAGAAAGAGCCGTCCGAGCTTCTGAGCATGTACCAGTGACCGTTTGAGGGGCGAAAGACAGCGACATCCGTTTTATCATCGCCGTCAAAATCTGCCTGCGCGGGCTTGTCTCCCAGCGTCCCGAAGTAATAAGAGCCGAGCGCACTGTCCGAACTGCGCAGGATAAACCAGCCGCCGTTGGATGGACGAAAGACAGCGAAGTCTGTTTTGCCGTCCGCATCATAATCGCCGGGCACGGGCTTGTCTCCGCTCAATCCCCATTGCACGCCAAAGGATGAGCCGTCCGAACTCTTCAGCACGTACCAGACGCCATGACGAAAGACCGCCAGATCGGATTTGCCGTCGCCGTCATAATCACCCGGCACGGGCACATCGCCGAGACTGCCCATTCCCCACTGCACTGTCCTGAGCGTGTTGGTGTAGCTTTGCTGAATCATCCACACGCCCGTGCCCGGACGCCAGACGGCAAAGTCTCCGAGTGTGTCTCCATCATAATCCACGCGCTTGGTATGGCCGACCGCATTACAGGTTCTGAGGTTAAGGACGATACCCGAACCCGCCACAAAGTTGAAGCCGGTCGTCACGATGTCCGTTTTACCGTCCGCATTGAAATCCCCCACGCCGCCGTTAGTTATCCATCCGAAAGAAACTCCGCGCTCATCGCTTCTGGTAAAGCCTCCCATCCCGTCGCCGAACAGGATCGTAGAATTAGCCGCAGGCGTCTGCATGTCCAACTGGGCGGTAATCAAATCTAATTTGCCGTCGCCATTAAAGTCGCCGACCTGTAGATTGGTCAGGACCCAGGCTAAGACCGGATGATCGGTTCTGGTAAAGCCGCCCATCCCATTATTAAAAAGAATGGTCACGGCATTAGCGCTGGGCGTCGTCCCGGCAAGATCAATCTTCCCGTCGCCATTTAAATCTCTGGCGATGTTCAGGTTTGTATTAGTGCCAACCATGATGTCCGGGCCTTGCAGCAAGACGCCGGAGCCGTCGTTTATATACATCCGAACTTTTCGGGAAGCGTTATCATCCATCACCGCCGCGAGGTCGTTCTTGTTGTCACCGTTGAAATCGCCGATGACATAGCCGCGATCACTGCTGACCTGATAATTGAAGGGCGGCGTGAAATTCCCGCCTCCGTCACCGATGCGAACCTGTATCACCGAATTCGAGCTGACCTGATTGGCGGCGATGAGGTCTGCTTTGCCGTCCGCGTTCATATCCCGGATTTGTAAAGTTTCAAAATAAAATTCCGGTAATGCCAGCGAGACTGTGGTAGGAAATCCGAAAGCTCCGGAGCCGGTATTCCACAGGATTGAGAGGTGGAGGATGTTCGAGCCGGTAGTGGATGCGATGACCAGATCAGGTCTGGCATCGTTATTAATGTCGGCTGCGAAAATATTACGATACCCGCTTCCGACCAGATGGATAACAGGAGCGCCCAGATTGCCCGAACCGTCACTCAAGTAGACTGCTACTTTGCCGCTCTCATTTCCGATGGTTGCGACATCGGCTTTTCCATCCGCGTTGAAATCGCCGGTGACGAGTTTATTAGCGTTCGCTGAGAAATCTCCGTCGGCTAATTTGAATCCCGGTCTGGCGCACTGCGCGTTGACGCTCCGAGTCAGAGAGCCTGTTGCGGCCAACAGCATTACCGGCAGCAGCAACATTAAACGTAGTTTTGATTTTTCATTCCGGGGCATGGCGAAGGTCTCCTTGAAAGGAAAAGCAGGTTGTGGGTGGCTCTTGAGCCGGGTGAGCCTGAAATTGTGTTAAAGATTGGGAGAACTACTGAAAGGCTTCAGTAGTCGAAATCTAAGTGATTATGAAACGAGGCGCGCTTTATTCTCTCTTGCCCGCGATGGCCGCCTGCCGCGTCGTTTCGTTCGTCGGGCATTGTAAGCCAGAGCCGTGGATATAACAAACATCTGACAGCCCCTGCCCGAATTGGTAGTTAATAAATTGCCACTAGCTTCAGCTAGAGCAAATTTCAATTGAGAGTCGGCAAGACAAGCTCAACGCAGAGACGCAGAGAGTCGCAGAGGGGGCGCAGAGAGTTGAAGGCCACTCAAGCCTCTGCGCGATCTCTGCGTCCTCTGCGTCTCTGCGGTGAACTGCTTCGTCCCTGACACCCAAGTGAAAACCGCTCTAGTGGAGACAGTGCATCACAGCAAGTTGGCTTGAGCCAAAATATAAATCAACCCTAGTCCTTATTGCTTGAGCTAAATGGTTCGGCTAAAGCCGACTGCTAAGATGCAACCTTGATCCACTAGCTTCAGCTAGTGGCAATTTAAGCAAGCTACCAATACATCTATAACCGGCAACCCGTGATCCATTATTCGATGATGTATGGAGACACGACCGGGATGTCGCTGCTCGTCCCGATGAGCGACGAATTGCCTGTGCCATAGCCGCCGAATATATTGCTCGCAGGACGCCAGACGTAAGGAGAAAAGTTATCCATTCTTCTCAAAGGCACGGGCACATCTGCTGCCGAAGGAGTTCCGTCATATCTGAAATCCGCGATTCCGGTCGTCAGGTTGTTCCATGTACTCAGAAAATAAAAGGCCACGCCCGGACGATACACAGCAAGGTCTATCTTGCCGTCTCCATCATAGTCAGCCGGGGTGGGCTTGTCCGTGCTGATTCCGAAATGCACATCGTTGAAAGAGCCGTCCGAACTCTTCAGTATGTACCAGTGTCCGTTCGAGGGACGCCACACTGCCACATCCGTCTTGTCGTCGTTATCAAAGTCAACCTGCACGGGCTTGTCTCCATTCGTCCCGAAGGCGAAAGTGGAGAGCACATTGTCAGAGCTTCTCAAGATATACCAGCCGCCGTTGGATGGACGAAAGACAGCGACATCGGTCTTGCCATCGCCGTCATAATCGCCGGGCACAGGCTTGTCTCCGCTCAAGCCCCATTGGATGCCGAACGATGTGTTATCAGAACTCTTCAGGAGGTACCAGACCCCAGCCGGAGCGCGAAAGACCGCGAGGTCGGATTTATTATCGCCGTCATAATCGCCGGGGACTGGCACATCGCCAAAGCTGCCGCCGCCCCACTGCTGCGTGCGGCGTGTATTGTTGAAGCTTTGATCTATAATCCATTCGCCGGTTGACGGACGCCAGACGGCATAGTCCGTCAGGGTGTCGCCGTCATAATCCACGCGCTTGGTGTTGCTGACATCGTTGCAGGTTCTGAGGAAAGTCCGCACTCCGGAGCCTGAGACCACGCTCAAATCCGATTTGCCATCGCCGTTGAAGTCCGCTACATCCCCTTGAGCAAACCAGCCGTAGGCAGAGCCGAAACTCTCGCCCACGGTAAAGCCGCCCGTGACGCTACCGTACAGTATTGCCGATTTTTCAATTGTGTTGAGTCCGCTGACAATCAAGTCCACCCTGCCGTCGCCGTTGAATTCTCCGGCGCGGACGCCTCCCACGCTGGTTGTGAGCGGATAATCCGTCCGGGTAAAGCCGCCGCTCCCGTCATTCAAGAGCACCATGGCTGCGTTGCCCGCAATGAAACTGTAACCGGCAATATCCGATTTGCCGTCCCCGTTCAAATCACGCGCGAGGCTGATGATGCTGGCGTTGCCGAGAACGGTCTCCGTGCCCGGGATAAGGCCGCCTGAGCCATCGTTCAGATACAGCTTGACCTTGCTCGCCCCGGCGTCACTGCTGTTGACACCGACATCCAGTTTGCCGTCGCCACTGAAATCGCCGACCACAAATCTATATGTATTAGTCAATGGATAACTGGCCGGTGCTGCGAAATTGCCCAGCCCATCGCCCAAGCGCACCTGCAAGGGACCGCCGCCGGGTATCAGGTAGACCAGATCGCCTTTTCCGTCGCCGTTAAAATCGGCCATCTCTATCGTCCACGAGTCGAACGGAAAACTGCTGTCAATGGCAGCGCCGAACGCGCCGGAGCCGTTATTGAGGAACACCGAAACGATGCGGTTCGAAGTAAAAGTTTCATAGATGAGAAGAATGTCTGGCTTGGCATCGTTATTGACATCGGCGGCGAGCAGCTTAGAAATAGAATTACCGACCGGATAAATGACCGGCGCGTTAAAATCGCCCGTCCCGGTGCCGAAGTACATTGCGAGTTGACCGCCCGAATAGAAAGTGGCGGCGATGTCCACTTTACCGTCCGCATTGAAGTCTGCCGTAGCGATTTTATTAGCAGAGTGTGCGAAGCGCCCGTAGTTCAATTTGAATCCCGGCCTGCTGCACTGCGCATGAGCCGAATGAGTGATGACGCCCATCGTCATTAGATAGAATGCGGCCAGCAAGAGCGGCAGCGCGAGACGAAGCATTGATTTTTCTTGACGAGTCATTGACTTATTCCTTTCGCTGGCATGCGATCTGGTGCGCGGCTTAGAATCGTGATTAAGCCAGAGGGCAAGCTTGTTTCTGTATAGACTGCGATGAACTTCCAGCTCGAAGTGAAAGTCTGGATTTTTTTACAACATCTGCGGGTCGTATTTGATGCGGCCTGATCGCCGCCGCCGCCGGGTTGAACGTGTCTATTTTAGACCGGGTCTGACCGAAAGACAATGGCTGTTAATCAATCGTCGCCGCGCGAACTCACAGGCGTGCGAGACTTTCTTTGATTCTCTCCGCGCTTTTTTCGCCGACGCCGTCAACCATCTCAAGGCCGCCGCCTTCGACGAATTTTTTCAAATCGTCGAGCGAGGCGATCTTGAACTTTTGATGCAGCATGGCGGCGGACTTGATACCGATGCCGCCGACGCGCAGCATGTCGAGCGCGCTTTCCGGCGTCTCTGCCGTCAACTTTTCCCAAGCCTCGAACGTGCCCTTTTCCAATAGCTCGACAATCTTGCTGCTGATGGCCTTGCCCACACCGGGCAGCGTCTGCAAGCCTTTCGCTCCCTCTTCCGCCGCAATCTTCGAGAGCGCGGTCGGCCACGTCTCGATGGTCTCGGCGGCGTTGCGGTAAGAGCGTATGCGAAACATATCGTCGCCGCGAATCTCCATCAGATTGGCGAGCCGGTAAAACTTTCGGGCAATCGCTTCGTTGTCCATGCCTGTTGTCCCGCGCGCTCTTTTAATTCGCTCAAGCAGTTTAGAAAAGCGGCTCACTTTAATCCTTCAATAAATCCGCTTTGAAAAGCGGCTGGCCGCCAAGCGAAGTGTAGAAACCGTAGACGGCCAGCGCGACCGACAAGATTAAAGCCGCCACGAAATCGCCCGCATACCATGCTGAGAATTCGGAGGTGACTGGATAGAAAATCGCCAGATGAAAGACAAAACTCGCAAAGATGAGGGTCAACAGTCCATAACGAAAGAGGGCTATGATATGCAGCAAAGCGAACAACCCGATAAACACCCATCCGATGGGATGCATGCCTTCTGACATCGCCCCTAAACCGACGGCGCAGGTGGCTATTAACCAGCCGACGAGCAGGGCCAGCCATTGCTTGCGCAAGATGATGAAATCCAGCAACAGAAAAAAGAGATAGAAGAAAGACATCATGATGCTGGCGAAAATCTGATTGCTCAGTCCGGTGGCGATGTAGCGCAGGCCAAGCAGTTGAGTCGGACTTTTATCTATAAAAGGAATGGCGGGCGTTGCTCCAATCCATTTCGGAACGATGTAGATTAGTTCCTGATTGAGTATCAAACAGACGCCGAAAAGTGCGCCGATGAGAATGTCGCGGCCAACCAGCGGATCGCGGAAGCCTCCGCTCAGCAGACGATTCCAGCCGATGATGCGACCCGGCCAACGCCGCCTGACGGAAGGTTCCAGCGCAATGTAAATCAGCCAGAGGAAGGCAGACCAAAACACCATCCATTGCAGGTTCATGAGAAAGACAAAAACTTCCTGCACCGTCGGCTGATGATGCGCGTCCAGAACCCAACCGATTAAAAAGACCACGAATAAAAAGACGGCCAGCCGGAAAGCTCCCTTGCGGTCTCCGCGTCCGAGACGCAAATTTCTGAGCGCGAGCAAGACGCTCCCGACCAACACAGTTAAGAAGACCGTGAGCAGCAAAATAAGCTGCGCCTGTAAAGCATTGCTCTCTTGCGAAACCTCTTGCCGGACGGGTTTATCCCATGCGTTAATAATCTGAAAGTAAACAGGCTTGCCCGCAAAGCTCGCCGCCTCAATACGCATCTTCAACTGCGGCTGCTCTGGATAAACTCCTTCCCACGCCACGCGCGCGTCGTAAGCATGAGGCGGAACCCATGTGGAATCAGTTTGCCGGAACAGAGCTTGATTGAGTCCGGCCTCTGCAAACAGGATTGACCAATCAGGTTCTTGTGCCGTTGCCTGCGGCGTATCTGTTTGCGGCGGCACGCCGACAAAAGAGCGCAGCCGCCCGCGCATATCGAGCGTCATGCCGGTCATCCCGGAAACGCTTTGCGGCGGGGCATCATGCGAGATTCCTCGCGCGCTCTCAATGTCCGAAGCAAGATAGCGCGGGCTTTGGCGATACCAGAAATAGATGGCCGCAGGCTGGCCGCTTTTCAGTTTCTCCCAGCGCGTGCGCGAAGCATCCGTTTCCTTGACGTATTCCAAATAGCTGCGGTCAACATCGGTGCCGTATGCGCTGTCGGTCGGCGGCTCTGTATAGCCGAGCTTTTTAATAATCTCGCTGGCACGCTCTTTCAGTATCTCAGGCGATTTTTCGAGCGGCGCTTGACGGTAAAGCATCGCGTCCTTTGAAAGGAAACAAACGAGGCCGAGGATGACCAGCATGGAAGCCAGCAGGCTGATCGCCACTGCCGGGCGCAGGACGCCTTCGGTCGGAGCGGCGGCGACCATTTCCGGCGAAGGCGTCTCGCCCGCCGCTAAAGCTGCCGCGAGAGGGTCTCCTCCCGGCAACATCGCTGCTACCTGCAAAGCGGAAGCAGGCCGCGCTTGCGGTTCGGTTTCCAGACAGCGCAGGATGGCGCGCTCGACCAGCGGGTCTAAATCTTTGACGTGATGCGAAGGCTGTGTCGGCGTCGCTTCCCGGCGCAGGCGAATCAACTCGCCGAGCGTCTGCGCTTCAAACGCGCGCTTGCCCGTGAAGACTTCGTACAGCACAAGGCCGAGCGCGTAGATGTCGCTCTGCTTTGTGACTTCCTGACCGGCAAGCTGTTCGGGAGCCATGTATGCTGGCGTCCCCGCGTTCAATTCATCTTCTCTGAATTCATCCGCGATGCCTGCCAGCCCGAAATCAAGAACGCGCACGTTGCCTTCGCCGTCAATCATCACGTTGGCGGGTTTCAAATCCCTGTGCAGCACGCCGTTGTCGTGTGCGGCGGCAACCCCGGCGCAAAGCTGGCGCGCGATTTCCAGAGCTTTATCCTGCGGCAGCCGACCGATGCGCTTTAAGAGCGAAGACAACTCTTCTCCCTTGATGTACTCCATCGAGAGAAAGTTCAAGCCGTCGGTCTCGCCTATGTCATATACGCGGCAGACGTTGCGATGAGAGACGTTGCGCGCGACGCGAACCTCTCGATGAAAACGCGCGAGCGCGGCTCCGTCTGTGGCTAAAGCTTCGGGCAGAAATTTGAGCGCAACGGATTGGCTGAGCTTGAGGTCATCCGCCTTGTAAACTTCGCCCATGCCGCCCCGCCCCAACAGGCCGACGATGCGATAGCGAGCCGCGAGCATCGTGCCGGGAACAAAGCGCGCCCCGTCCAAAGACTCGTAAGAAGAAAAAGTCGAGCGACCGGCGGGCGTCTTTCTTTTGCTTTGTGCGGGCGGAGCGGAGGGGAATTGGCGTGTGGCGGATTCGAGCAGTGTGGCCGCGTGCGGATCGCTCGACGGCGCTGCGCCGCAGGCCGGGCAAGAGCTTTTTTCGTCCGGAATGACGCTCGAACATGATGTGCATTTCATCATCGGCGGCGCATTGTATCATCATCCGATTTCCTGAGAATTAAAAAAGCTTCTGCGATTCATCCCTGATACTGCTCTATTCGTCACAACTGCCTTGACACAAAGCGTCGTAAGCGTTACTTATTCAGGCATCCATTTTGGGTAACTGTGTGGTCTAAATTCCCTCTCTCTTGTAAACAAATATTTCCCCTTTGAGGATGACTGATGAAATTAAGAAAACTTTTATGCGCGCTGCTGCTGGCGGCATTCGCGCTTCCCGCTCTGAATTTATCAACGGCGCATGCGGACGAAGGTATGTGGCTTTTCAATAACGTGCCGCGCGCAGAGATTAAGCGCAAGTACAACTTTGATGTCACAGATGCGTGGCTCAACAAAGTGCGTATGGCATCGGTGCGTTTCAACAACGGCGGCTCAGGCTCTTTTGTCTCGCCGGACGGGTTGGTCTTGACCAATTATCATATCGTCGAAGACATCGTCGGCGAACTCAGCACCGCCGAAAAGGATTACAGCAAGGAAGGCTTTTTAGCGCGCACACGCGCCGAAGAACAGAAGGCTCCGAGTCTTGAGCTGAATGTCTTGATGGGCATCGAGGACGTGACGAATCGCGTCGCGGGTTCCGTCAAAGCCGGTGCGACGGCAGCCGAAGCGGCGGACGCGCGCCGCGCGGAAATCACCGCCATCGAAACCGAATCCTTAAAGGCAACCAACCTGCGCTCGGATGTCGTCACGCTCTTTCAGGGCGGGCGTTACAACCTGTATCTCTACAAAAAATATACGGACGTGCGCCTCGTCTTCGCGCCGGAGTTTCAGGCTGCGTTTTTCGGCGGCGACCCGGACAACTTTAACTACCCGCGCTTTAACGTAGACATGGCCTTAGTGCGCGTCTACGAGAATGACAAGCCGCTCAAGGTGGAAAATTATTTCAAGTGGTCGAAGACGGGGGCGAAAGAGAACGACCTGGTTTTCGTCACAGGCCATCCCGGCTCGACCGCGCGCCTGAACACCGTCGGGCATCTGGAATACCTGCGCGACACCGGCGCGCCGTTAGTTCTGCGCTGGCTCGAAAGCAGAGAAGTCGTGCTCAAGAAATATATGGAGATGGGCGAAGAGCAAACGCGCCTCGCACAGAATGAGCTGAACAGCGTGCAGAACAGCATCAAGGTTTATAGAGGACAACTCGCGGGCTTGCGCGACAAATCCCTGATGGATAGAAAGCTCAAGTCGGAAGACGCTCTGCGTAAATCCGTCGCTTCAGACCAGCGGCGGCAGAAGGAATACGGAGACGCTTGGGAAGCCATCGCGCAGGGGCGCAAAGGCCAGCCCGCTTACGAGCGCGAGCGCAGGCTCTTTGAAGCCGCCGCCGCTTTCGATACCAAGTATTTTTCTATAGCGCGCAACCTCGTGCGGATGGCTGCGGAAAGCGACAAGCCGAATGCTGATCGCCTCGCGGAATTCGCGGACGCGCGCCGCGAATCGCTTGAGCTTGGCCTTTATTCGCCCGCGCCCATCCATGATGATTATGAGAAGATGAAACTGGCCGCTTCGCTCGGCTTTATGGTTGACGTGCTGGGCGCGGACAACGAGCTGGCAAAGAGAGTTTTGAACGGCAAGACGCCCGCCGCTCGCGCCGCTGAATTGATTGACGGCACAAAGCTCAAAGACGTTGAGTTTCGCAAACAGCTCGCGGCTGGCGGAAGCAAAGCCATCGAAGCTTCGACTGACCCGATGATTATGCTCGCGCGCAGCATAGACAAAGAAGCGCGCGACGTGCGCAAGCGTTATGACGAGGGAGTCATCAGCGTCGAGCGCACCAACTACTCAAAGATCGCCCGCGCGATATTTGAGACCGAAGGCGACAAGGTTTATCCCGACGCGACCTTCACGCTGCGCCTCTCTTACGGCGCGGTCAAGGGCTATATGGAGAACGGCAAGAAAATTCCTGCCTTCACGACGCTCGGCGGACTGTTCGAACGCTCCAATAGCTTTAACCAGAAGTTTCCATATAACCTGCCGCCGCGCTGGATGGAGAAGAAAGCGGCGATTGATCCGAAGACGCCGTTCAATTTCGTCTCGACCAACGACATCACGGGCGGCAACTCAGGCTCGCCCATCATCAACCGCAACGCGGAGTTGGTCGGCCTGATTTTCGACGGCAATATTCAATCCATCGTCGGCGATTTCTTCTATGACGAATCGGTCAATCGCGCCATCTCGGTTGACTCGCGCGGGATGATCGAAATCCTGCGCAAGGTTTTCGACATGAACGAATTGGCCGACGAGTTGACGAAAAACTAGACAAGATAAAAGTCGAAAGACGAGAGCGGGTAAATAGTAAATAGTGAATAGTAAATAGAAGAACGCTTGCGGTTCACTATTTACTATTTACCATTTACTATTTACCCGCTTTTGCTGTTTACCTTTTTGTGGATACAAAACAATGAGCGAAACATTTGAAGAACATGAGAGCGAAGATATTCTCTCCGCCGTGCTGCGCGTGACGGAGACGGTCAAGAATGCGGACAGTTATGACGAGCTGGCGTCGGCTCTGGCTCTGAGATATGCGGCGCGCGAAGATTTTGACCGCGCGGTCGAGGTCGCGGACACGATCAACGATCCTTACACGCAAGAGAGAACGATTGCAGACATCGCCGTCAAATCAGCCGCCGCAGGCCATGAAGACGGCGCGCTTGAGCTGGTTGATTCGCTCGAAGACTTTTCACATCAGACGACAGCCCTCTCGCAACTCGCAGTCGCTCACGCCGCTGCCGGAGAGTTTGACCGCGCGGTCGAGCTTGCTTCCGGTATGGAAGACAACTCTTCCACGCTGGCAGAGATTGCCGCACAGTGCGCGACGGCTGGAGATTTCGAGCGCGCTCTGGACATCACAGAGACGTTAGACCTCCCGCTCTATCGCGCGCTCGCGCTCGCGCGCATCGCCGACGCCTTCCTTAAAGCCGGACGCACGGACGAAGCGACGGAGCTATTGACGCAGGCGCGAGACGAGACGCTTGAGATTGATACCGATGATGAAAGAGCCAGCACGCGCGCCGAGATTGCTTTGCGACTCGCGGAGGCGGGACAGGCAGAGCAGGCCGCAGAAGTTTTTACGCAGGCCATCGAAGACGCAGAACTCGCTCAAGACCCGTACAGGGAAACCACGCTCGCGCAGATTGCCGTCAGCCATGCGCGCTTGAAGCAATATGACATGGCGGTCGCGGTGACAGAAAAAATCAACGATGTGTATGTCGCAGCCGACACGCTCGCGAATCTGGCGACCATCGAGCGTGCTGAAGAGGGCAGAGAAGCGGACGCGCTCCAACTGCTCAACGACGCATACGAACTGCTGAAAGAAGACGAGCCTGAAGTCCAAAAGGAAGAGGTTCAGCGCTGGCGCGCTCTAGCCACCGTCGCCGTCCGCTATGCGGAGTTCGGTGAACACGCTCAAGCATTGAAGGCAACTGAGAGCATCGGCTCTGACAATGACAAGTCTCGCGCGCTGGTTGAAATCGCGCTACGTTCTGCTGAGGCCGGAGACGCCGACGCAGCCCTTCGGACTGCGCGAGCGATAGACGACGATAATTACAGGGTCAACGCTCTGCTACAACTCAGCCGCGCTTTGATTTCAACGGACGCCACATCCGAGGCAGGCTTTACATCTCTCCTTGAAGCCGTGCGCCACATCGAACAATTAGAGCGTCCCGTCGAAAGAGTTTTCGGCCTGTCCGCAGCCGCAAACATCTACGCGGAGGCTGGCAGAAAAGAGCAGACCACGCGACTGCTTCGACAGGCATTGACAGAGTGTAAGCAGATCACTAACGAACATGAGAAAGCCTCCGCGCTGCTCTCCATCGCCGACGCTTATGCCAAGACCGGAGACGAGCCGGACGAGAAAGCTAAAGAGATACTGTGGGAAATCTCAGCCGTATAATCGGATTGTCAGAACCGCCTGCGGTAGCGGGCGGGTCTTCAATGTTGAGTACCCGCCCGCTACCGCAGGCGGTTCTGACCTGATTAGTTGTTGGCAGTGATGCCGAGACAAAACGAGAATAAACATTCATGCGCGCTATTTCTTTGAAAAGTTCTGGTCTGCCATCTCGCGCGCTTTCTCGTTGGCTTTAGGGGTTGCGCCGTCCACTTTGAAATCAATCTGCTCCCAGCCTTTCAAGCCTTTGATGACGAGCGTGCTGCCGATTCGATTTTTGTCATTGTACTGCTGGACGGGGTCGTCAACCTCTTTGTACTTGCCGAGCCGGACGATCACTGCGAACGGCTTGTCGTTCGCCATGCGCCACTCGACCATCTCGCCCTTCGCGCCGTAGTTGAGATACTCCGTTCCGATGCTGATGGACTCATCCGGTTTTTTCTCATTCACAACCGCAATATGTGCTGCCGCCGCGCTGTAGCCGACGGAAATCCTGTAACCGCCGTAGCCTTCGCACTCCATTATCGGGTCGCTGCCCCGCGCCTCGGCCTCGGGGTCGGACTGCGTTTTGCAATCGCGTTTCATGTCCGTATACACGCTCATGAAATTTGTTTGCACTACCGGAAGCGGCGTGGCCTGCGGCGCGGCCTTGTCGAGGCTGGACTGATGCCCGCCGCCCTGCTCGCTTGAGCTTTTTTCAGAGTTCATAGCGGCGCTGCCGCACGCGGTCAAGCCGAAAAGAAAAAGCATGGCCGCTGTTGTGATTTTCAAAGCCGGATTTTTCAGCATGGGGGTCTCCTTACTTTCCCTGAATCGCGAGGGGCAACGTAATTCAAAAGGTTTGAAACGACCTCTTAATCATTGGCAAAAGTTTCGACGAACTTGAATTGCCCGTCCACTTGCTTGAAGTAGTAACCCTGTTCGCCGCAGAAAACGCTGTAGCCGTCCTGTTCACCTTTGACGGGCTTGGCCTTAGCGAAACAGTTGCGGCGGGCGCGGCTGCCGAAAAGCTCCTGATAAGCATCTGGCAAACTCGCCGAACTCGACAAGCTCAAAACGGTTTTCTTGTCGCTCTTGACAACCGCCGTTTTGAACTTTTGCCAGTACGCAGTCCAATCCGACTGTGCCGCCACTGAAGTCTCGAACCACATCACGCACAGCGCCGAAATCAGCAACAGGGTCGCTAAACCTTTTCGCATAAAAAATTCCTTTCAAACATGCTCATTATTAACTCTGAGTTTCATCAGGCCATGTGTCTCAGGGCTACTCTGTTTTCGTCTTAGCATATTCAATCCAATCACCCGATGTGATTAATGTGCGAAGGGAATAAAATTCAGGATCAGGCTCATAAGTCCAGCATGCCTTTCGGTGAGCGCCAAGAGAGATTTCAACCTGCTTCCGCCAATAATAGCTTGAGGCTTCAAAATCATCCAACTTTTTCAGAGTCTCATCATCGACTTCATACACTTCGCCAAGCACCGATGAGTTCGATTCATTAAGCAGCAAGCCGGGATATGCGCCCAGATCATAAAGGCTGCCGCTTACTTGAGCCTCGGCAATAAATTTTGAATCGGGAAATCTCACAGACATCGAGCGCGCATCGCCGCGTCTCAACGTCCCATACACAAACACGAGATGCTTATTCATTTAGCTTGGCCTTAGCGGAAGAATTAAAGAATGCTATCAAGGCGTCGGGTCGAATGAGAGTGGTTATGCCGCGTGGACGCTGACGGCGCTTGGCTTCGCTTGCTGTCTTTGGGCAAGAGCTTTTCCCGCGCTGATAACTAACTCTGCAACCAACAAATTGGGAACCCAACTTACCCATGCGATAGCTGTGTATGCTTCGGGAAATTCGTATCCCAGTGCAAGAAACAAAGGAAGCCAAACCCTCAGCATGACGGCAGCGAACGTCAAAGCATAATTGCGAATCATCCACTCGCGATGTACTTCGACCTTACCTTGACGGATGTTTCGATACGCCATCGCTCCTGTCGTCAGCCACAGCCCCGCGAGCATACCGAAGCCAATGCGCGACGCGAGTCCGCCAAAAGCTATCAACGCCATATAGAATCCGGCTATGCTCCCTATGAGGACTGCCAGCAAATAAATTCGTCCCATCCAACGGTGCAGTTGTAGAAACTTATTGCGAAACGTCCCCCAAAAACCCCACGGGCCAAGAGCTAGAGCAACTATGCCGCCGCCAACATGGAATAAAAGAGGAGTGAGGTGCTTGGCGAATCTCTCTCCCAGCGGCGGCTCGGCTGCAACCTCCGGGCTGATGATGAAGTACCGGAACGAAACGAGCGCGATCAGCAAAGCCGAGAGCGTCATCACAAGCCACCCTATTATTTTGAAACCGCGAATCATGATGGTAATACGCCCCGCCACAGGCTATTAGTTTCAGAGACGGGCTTCATCTTTTTTTAAAGCCAGCCAGGTCCAAATCGCCGACAGCAAATCAATCACACCAAACAACAGCAACGCTCTCGGAGCCGAAACCAACAGCACGAAAGCGGCAAAGTAAAAAATCACCGCCACGCGCGTCCAAACCGTCCAACGTATAAAAATCCTCAATTCATTTCGCGCCGCCTGAACATAATAGAAGCTCAGACAAAGCACAAACATTCCATTAATTCTTATCCAAACTTCATGCGTCGTCGGCACTCCGAAAACCCGCAAAATCAGATTCGGCACGAGCAGCAAAATCAAACCTAACCCGCACAGGTAAATTCCGAAAACAAACAAACTTTTAGCCGCTTGACTCATAGCATCAAACTTCGGTTTTGACTAAACAACGAACTCTTCGCCGCCTAAAGCCCGAAATAACAGGGCGGTAAATATTGTGTTAATCCTTCAAGCCTTGTGAAAGACATGCGAGCTGATTCCGCTCCGGTTGCATGAGTTGTTTGATGCCTGATTACCATTATATACTTCTCTTCAAGGCTGAGGGATGGCCTTTTATCTTGTATTTTCGTCAATTCATAAAATGCTCAAATATATTCTCTACTCGCTCATTTTAATCTCACTGATGAATACGGGTCTATGCTTCGCTCAGCAGCCTACGCAGCCGCAGTTGGATCCGGCTGAGTTGAAAGAACTCATTCGCTCGGCCAGCCTCAGCATCAGTGAGTACAAAGCCAGGTTTATAAACCTCACGGCTGACGAGGATCAGAAGGTAGAAGAATACGACGGCGAAGGCAAGCTCAAGCGTCAGCGGCGGATTGTTTCAGATTTGATTATCTATCAGTCCCAATTAGACACATCTTTGACGGCGGAGTACCGCAACGTGCGCGAGGTTGATGGCGGGGCGGTCACAAAGCGAGAAGAGAGGCTGGTGAGTCTCTTCAAGCGATTAGGCAAAGCGGATTCAGTCAAGAAAGAGCTTGACCGGATTAGCCGCGAGAGCCAGAGGTATAATCACAAGTATAGTACGTCCGGTCTGACTCTCAATCAGGGGGAACTGCTGCATGAGAGCGTGCGCGCGGCTTTTCAATTCGCAGTCGTTGGCCGTGAGCAGGTTAACGGGCGGGAGGTGATTGTTCTTCAGTATCAGCAGGTTGCACAAAGTCCCGGCGTCACCATCAAGCTCTCGCTGCCCTCTGCGTTAAAAGGCGGTGAGCCGCTCTATCGAGGGCGGCTGTGGTTGGATGCCAAGACAGCGCAAATCCGGCGCGAAGAACGGGAGTTGACGCTACGACTTAGCTCATTGAACCATCCTCTCATCCTCTGGAAATTCGAGTTCGAATACGTTGACAGCAGCTTCGGGATTCTAACGCCGCGGCGGATAGTGTGGAGCAGCTACGACAACGGGCGAACGGGAGCGAACAAATTGCCTGAACTGTTGTTGGGTGGGAAAGTAACTTTCGAGTACAGCAGCTTCCATAGTTTTGATGTCAGTGTGCCGGATGCATCCATCGAGCCACCAACAAAGCCATGAGGCATCTAACGCCCGATGTGGCAGATAGAGGGTTATATCAATCGGATAACTGACGTTGTCCTAGCCAGCCAAAACTAATCTTTACGACATTGGTTATGCCTTTTCCAGTCCGGCGTATTTTTCGATGAGCTTCTTTTGACCGAAGCCGGGAAAGCTGACGGTGAGTTTGGCGGAATCGCCTGCGCCTTCGCGGCGGAGGACGAGGCCGCGACCGTACTTGGGGTGGCGGACGTGTGTGCCGGGTGTGAAGTCGTTGCTGTTGCCGCCGCTCGGTGTTGATGAAGACGATGCTGTATGAGATGTGGGTGACGATGCGCCGGAAGCTATCTGGCGTTTGATGATTGTTGGCGGCGGTTGATTGCGGGGCGCGGGGTTGACCTGTTGGCCGCGTTTGCGGAAAAACTCTGCGATGGATTCGACGCTGTCGTAGGTCTTGCCAGCATAGCTTGTGCGCTCTCGCGTGTCGCCGCGCAGGGCGCTCGCGGCGTGCTTGTTCTCTAAGGTCGAAGAGCTGCGCGCGAAGGCGAGCCATGAGTTGCCGCGCGAGAGGTCTTCCATCAAATCGAGCGGCATCTCATTCAAAAACTGTGAAGGCTCTGCGGCCATCTCTTCGCCGTAGACGCGCCGCTTCATGGCGTGCGTGACGTAGAGGTATTTTTCGGCGCGCGTGATGGCGACATAGCAGAGGCGTCTTTCTTCTTCCAATTCGGCGGGGTCTGTCGCGGCGCGCGAGTGCGGGAAGAGGCCGTCTTCGAGACCGGCGATGAAGACCAGCGGAAACTCCAAACCTTTGGCAGCGTGCATGGTCATCAAGGTCACTTGCGCATCGCGCTTGTACTGGTCTGCGTCGGAGACGAGCGCGGCGTGGTCTATAAAATCTCTTAAGCCGTTCTGCTCCTGCTCGTCATAATCTACGGCGGCGTTGACCAACTCCTGCAAGTTTTCCGTGCGCGCTTCTGCTTCGTCAGTGTTTTCGGCCTTGAGCGCGTCCGCGTAACCCGTGTCGAGAATCGCTGCTTTGACGACATCGGAAACAGGGGATTCGGATTTTCCGGCGTTGTTCGCGGCGGTGACGAGGCCGGTGATAAGCTCCTTGAATTTTTTGAGCGCGGAGACGGCGCGCTGGCCCAATCCTTCGCCCTGCTCCGCGAGAATCGAAATGGTTTCCCAGTGCGAGACGCCGTAATCCTTGGCGCGGCGGTCAAGCTGGTCCAATGTTTGTTTGCCAAGCCCGCGCGGCGGCGTGTTGATGACGCGCATGAGAGCGATGCTGTCGTGCGGGTTCAAGGCGAGCTTGAGGTAAGAGATGATGTCTCGCACTTCCATGCGCTCATAAAAAGAGAAGCCGCCGACGATGTTGTAGTCAATGCGCGAACGCCTCAAGGCTTCTTCAAAGACGCGGGATTGCGCGTTGGTGCGATAGAGGACGGCGGCGCGCAAGTCCGGCTCAACGCGGCGATGGTCTTCGATCTTGGCGGCGACAAAACGCGCTTCGGCGTCCGAGTCATAGGCTTGATAGTAGCGTATCCGCTCGCCCGAAGGATTGGCCGTCCACAGGTTCTTACCTTTGCGCTCCTTGTTATATTTAACGACTGCGCCTGCGACATCCAAGATATTCTGCGTCGAGCGATAGTTCTGTTCCAAGCGAATCACTTTCGCATTTGGGTAGTGTTGCTCGAAGTTGAGAATGTTGGTGATGTCTGCTCCGCGCCATTTGTACACACTTTGATCCTCGTCGCCGACGACGCAGATGTTCTGCTGCTTCTCCGTCAGAAAACGTATCATCGCGAATTGCAGCGAGTTCGTATCCTGATATTCGTCAACCAATATGTAGCGGAATTTGTTGTTATATGTCGCGCGCACCTCTTCAGAGCGACGGAGCAGTTGGACTGTTTTAATCAAGAGGTCGTCAAAGTCCAAAGCATTGTTATTGCGCAAGCGTTCTTCGTAAAGACGAAAGACGCGCGCGATGGCGGCGCGCTTCTCGTCTCCGTATTCGACGCGGGCGGCGTAAGTCTCTGCATCTTCGCCGCGATTCTTGGCCGCGCTGATGGCTCCCTGCACCGCGCGCTGCCCGAGTTGCTTGTCGTCGAAACCCGAATCCTTGATGCAGGCTTTGACTAAGCGCACGGAATCGTCCTGATCGTAGATGGTAAACGAGCGCGTGTAACCTGCCTGCAAGGCTTCTATGTGCTGGCGCAGGATACGCACACAGAGGCTGTGAAAAGTGGAGATGAGCGGCGCGCTTTCAAGGCGCGAGCCGCTTAATAATTTCTCGACCCGCTCGCGCATCTCCCCTGCGGCTTTGTTGGTGAAGGTAACTGCGAGAATGTGATAAGGCGCGACGCCGCGCTCCGCGATCAGGTATGCGATGCGGACAGTGATAACGCGCGTCTTGCCAGAGCCTGCGCCCGCCAGGATAAGCAGCGGCCCATCCGTCTCCACGACGGCCTCGCGCTGCTGTTCATTCAAGGTTGATAATAAATCCATAGTAAAAGCAGTGATAAGTGATGAGTGATAAGTGATAAGCAAAACGCAGTTAGTATTATCTCATCACTTATCACTCATCACTTATCACTTAATTAATTTCTGTATCGCTTTGAACTGTTCATGCCGCGCGTCGCGCATCAATTCAAAGAGCGCCATTTCCGTCGAAGAGGGCAGCGCGCCGCTCTGTTGCATTTTGGCAAAAGCGATTTCTTTGTTATCGGTGGCACGTGCGGTGATGCAATCGGTCAAGAGGTGAACCTGAAACCCACGCGCCAATAAATCGTGCGTGGTCTGGTTGACGCAGATATGCGCCTCTATGCCGCAGACTAGGACGTGACGCGCGCCTGTGCTTTCAAGCTTCTCGACGAACTCCTGCGCGCCGCAGGAACTGAAAGCCATCTTCTCAATCACTTCGAGCGACGCGGGCAGAACAGTTTTGATTTCATCAGCCGTTGCCCCCAGCCCGCGCGGGTATTGCTCCGTCACAATCAAAGGCACTCCGAGAAGCTGCGCCGCGTGCGCCACGAGCGCGATACGCGCAGCCGTCTCCGCAAAGTCCGACATCCTGGCGCGGAAAGCTTCCTGCATGTCTATGATGACAAGCGTGGTGTGCGCAAGGTCTAAGGTGTTCTGGTGTCGCATGTGATTTCTCCGGCAGGGAACATTTAAGCACACGCTTTGCGCCGCGTAAAATCCGGCGTCTGTAAAAACTTATATCGGTTTTCAAATGAAAGCGACGGTCTCCCGCAAAGGCGCAAAGGCGCAAAGAAAGAGATTGAGTCTTTGCTTTGCGCCTTTTGCGCCTTTGCGTGAGATGTTCTGTTAGACCGCGCCGCTTGATTAATCACTACCGAGCAAACTTAATCACCGTCTAGCACATACATTGTCTTGATGTATGGAATCCTATTTTTATAGCCGTAGGTGATTTTTTGTAGATACAAATTGTTATGCAGCATACCGACTTGTTCGTATGTGCAGACACCTTTGCTGCATTGTAGGAGCGGGCCGCTATTTCTGGCGGGACCGTCCTCTCTCGCACGGCTTTTAAACCACTGCTCGCCCGCTTTGAAAGACTTGAAATTTTTGGACTCAATCTCACCCGTAATAGAATGCTCAAGAACGATTCTCACTGTTCCCAGATAAGGCCGTTCAGCATCAAGCCTGCCTAATTCATTCGCCGTAAATGCCTCGGATAATGTTTTAGCAAGTTGCCCGATGGTTTCTATTTTTGACGGCGGTTGAAACGATGATGGAATAATCTGAGATGCGGTTCTGGCTCTGGTCAAAACTTCTACTAATTTGACTTCTCCATCGTCGCTTCGATAATGGACATCATAAATTTTCCAGTTTTTGTCTTTGCCCTGTTTGTACTGGTACGAAACCATGCGCTCTTTGCCGGAATCTTTGAAAGTGACTTGCACGACCGCTTGATCGTCCCCTCCGAACTTGCTGTCACCGCCCCAGCCGGTTTCCATAATAATGAAATTCGAGATTTGCGGGTCTTGCGAGCCGTAAAGCGGGTCGAAATCAATCGCCCCGACTTCGCCTTTAGCGGCCACCGCATCTTTCCAAATCAAGTCCGCCAAATCCTTCCTGAAGTATTTGTCAACGAGCGCGCGGTCTTTCGTCTGGAAGAACGGTCCCGAACCCGCTTTTTGAGCGGCATACAAATTCTTGATAATGACATTAGGCGCGGTGGCCGTGTTTGAAGCCGCAGGAGCTTTCACCGTCGCCTTGCTTTTGGCGGCGAGACTTTTGACTGACTTGATTGACACTATTTTGCTGCTGGCGGAAAGGTCTGCTTCAAGCCCGGGAACTTTACATTCGCCGTTAGTAACTTCTCCTGTGAATTGGCATTGCTCTCTGTTTTTGCACGCGGCCAGAATGGCACGACCGACGGCTGAATTGTTTGTGAAACAGAACGCCGCATAATCACCGCTTTCCGCACCGAAATACAAAATTACCGATTTGGTTTTCCCGACTTGCAATTCGCCCGCGTAAGTTTCCGATTCGGTTGCAGGCGCGAAGGCGTTATTGGTTTTGGCTTGGGCCAATCCGAGCAAGCTAAACGCTAAAATCAGCGTCGTCAGCAGCACAGTCTTCATTCTCATAAGTAATCTCCTTCTTGTTCACACGAAAAACATCCAACACCGTTAGGGCGTTTCGCTTCGCGTTTTCTTCTCAAATTTGACTTGCTTAAACTTCGTGCCTGTCCATTCGAGATAATAAATTCCGCAGGGCGCGTTATCCACGCTCAGGTCGCCGCCTTTGAAGCCGCTCAAGATGAGCAGGCGGCTGTCGGCTTGAGCTACGATTGGCTCGGTCTCGTCCGGCAATTCGCAGAAGCCGAAACCAGCGCCTTCAAGTTCGTCCGGGAAAAACACATTGCCGTTGCGAGCGTCAATGATCGCGCTTTGCGTGCAGTTCGTCCCGCAGCCCCAAGTCGTCAAGATGTAATGTCCCGCGAAATTCACGCCTTCTTTCGCGGCGTTCCGCAAATTAGTGCGGAACATGTTCGCATTCTTGTGGCTTTTCAAATTGACCCGGACGTTTTTGGTTTTCTCGACTTTGACGGCATATTGCGTAAAGGTCGGCGTTTCTGACTGCGCAAACCCGGTCAAGCTAAACGCCGACAAGAGCGCTGTCAGCAGAACGATTTTGATTTTCACTTTTTCCATGTTCCTTCTTCTATTTTGTCAGTTGAGCATAATTGATAAGAGCAATTATTCGATGATCGCTTTCGGCGCTTTGTATTTCTTGTCCCAGCCGAGATAGCAGACATCATGGCAGTTCATCATATAAGTGACCACACGCCATTTGCCATTCGTCTTTTTGAGCAGCGCGAAAAGATTGTCCTCAAAATCGTTACTGTCTATGAATGCCTGATACTTGGTGAGCTTCCAATTCGGCGCGCCGCCCTCTGCGTTTTTCGCCTGACCGGATACAAAAGCCCAGTTGCCCTGCACCTTCAATTTTTCCGTTGAAAAAGTAATGGGCTGTTTTAAGTCTTTTGAGATCGGAACGCTGAGAGCCTTTAGGACTGCTGCACTCTCCGGGTGATTTTCCGCAGGCATCTCAGCGTTCTGGGCCAATGCCGCTGGGACGATGAAAGCAAAGACAAGCAATAGATACCCAATGGTTCTTTTTAACATAATTATTTTTCCTCTCTTAAAGCTGATCTTTCAATCAGCGCATCTGCCTTTGAAGAGGCAGTTGTCTGGAAACGTAGTAAATCTTCCCGCTCTACACGGAGCAGTTTTCATAGGCGTTAATGCCGGGAGATGGTTGGGTAATCTAACGACGGAAAGCGTCAGGTGTACTCAGTAGCATAGTCCTTATGAAGTGGCTGTTAACAGAAGGCTGAACGCACGAGATGCTTTACTACTGCAAGACGAGGTTTAACCTAATGGCTTTTATGGAGCAGAAGAACTGTAAGCTTACCGCGGCATGTAAGTCAAGATGGGGCAATTCATTCAATAATTCAGGCGCTGATAATGGAAACACCGAACGCTCCGATTCAGCCACGTCGAGCGAGCAGCACCCAATCAGGAATGTGTCAATAAACAGTTACAGCCATCTTGACGATGGCTGTAACTTGCTGAAGCTAATGGTACACCCGGCAAGGCTCGAACTTGCGACCTTCTGATTCGAAGTCAGACGCTCTATCCAACTGAGCTACGGGTGCATGATGCCTGACGGTCAAGCTAACGCTGCCGTTCAGTGCGTGTCAAGACGGTCAGTGTACGGGCGGCGCGCCTGGCAGGGGTCTGCCCTTTCCTTGACCCGGCTCAACGAGGCCGCTCTGGAATTGTTGGCGGATGTATTTGACGAGCAGGTTGATCTGTTCGGGCTTGAGCTTATCTTTAAAGGCAGGCATTCCGTCGCCGCCGCTGGCAATCTGTTTGGCGAATTCTTCGTCCGTGTGCGAGAGCGCGTGGCCTTTCTTTAACGAGGGAACATTGATGCGCTTTTCATCCAGCTTGACCGAGCCGCCTTCGCCGTTCTCTTTGTGGCAGGTGGCGCAACTGTCTAAATAAATTTCGCGGGTCTCTGCCATTTCATCTACGGGGGACGGGCTGGCTGCGGCAACGGGTGATGCTGCGGGCGTCGGCTGCGCCCCTGGGTTAGCGGGGTTGGTGTTGGTGCTGGCACAGGCAAGTGCGAAAAGGGTCAGAGTTATGATGACGAGAAAGAGCTTGATTAGCTTCATGCGTAGGTTTCTCCGAAAAAATTAGATTGAAGAGAGCGAATTTATTTGAGAGCCGCGCGAGTATAAACCATGCTGCCGATACTTTAAAAGCGGGAGCTGGCGATTGCGGATTGCGGATTACAAAGCATGACGATGTTTTCCAATCCGCACTCCGCATTCCGCAATCTGTCTGCCCGTTACGGCAGGCGGTTCTGACATAATTCTGTGGCTCATTTCTTCAGTATCATCAGCCATTCGGCGATCTCGCGTTTTTCTGCGTCCGACAATTTGGTGGCGAATGATTTCATGGGCGGCTCAAGCTCGTAGGCTACAGGGTCATTGAGCAGGCCGATAATGTCTTCGACCGTGCGGCGCGGTTTGGCTGAGACTCCGAGCAGTTTCGGGAAAGGCTTGACGCCCTGTCCGTTCATGCCGTGACAGTTGGCGCACTGCTTGACATAGGAAGCGGGCGGCGTGTCGGGCGAGAGGGCTTGCTTGCCGGGAGACGCAACGGGCGAAGCAGTCGGATTCGCATTCGCTGATGCGCCTGTGCGTTGCGGCTCGAAAGGCTCTGCGCGGAAGGCGGCTTCTTCCGCCGCTTGTCGCTCAAGTTGCGCGCGGACGGAGGGGTCGCGCGCGTCCCCTACATAAGCCAGAGTGGTCATCAGTGCGAAGAAAGCGATGCCCGTTGCAAACAGCGCGACGCTCAGCCTGCGGCGCGGATTGTTTTTTCGCCGGGCGTCGAGAAACGGAAGCGCGGCCAGACCGGTAAAAATCAAGAGCGGCAAGAGGGCTGCGATGGCCGAAGCCGCGCGCCCCGGCAGGTACTTCAACATCTGAAAGAGCCAGAGAAATTGCGCGCCGGGGCGTGGCAAATAGCCCGTTGCAGCATCGCTCGCAAGCGGGCCAAGCGGCGCGTGGTATCTCTTCGCGTACAACGCGAGCGCGAGAAATACTAGACCTGCCGCCAATGCCTGACGCGCAAGCTGCGCTCGCTTCCAAGCTTTCGCTGCTCGTTCATCTTCAACTTTGTTTGCGCTTTTCTCACGAAACACAAAGAGCCGCGCGGCGATGACGAGCAGAATCAGCGCGGGCGTGACGAGTACATGCAGCGCGTAGAAGCGCGAGACAGTGAGCGTGGAAATCTCCGTCCCGCCCAGGAGCCAGCGGCGCATCCAATCGCCCACGAGCGGCAGACCGCCCGTGATGCCCTCCGCCACGCGCGTGCCGAAAAAAGCTCTGGCATCCCACGGCAAAGAGTATCCGGTCGCGCCTCCCGACAACACCAGCGCGAGCAGGAAAATAGCCGCTATCCACCCGACAGGTTTACTTCTATAGCTCGCGCGCCAGAACATCTGCGCCAGATGCAGGACGAGAAAAAGGGTCAGCCACTGCGAGCCGTAATGATGCAGCGCGCGTATCCATGCGCCTGCGGGCAAAACCTTTTCGATGTATGAGACGGTCGCATGCGCGCTGTCGGCTGAAGGGACGTAGTAGAAGCCAAGCAACGCGCCCGTCACAAACTGTAGCGCGATGAGCATGACGACGATGCCCGCAGTGGTTCTCAGCCACGCGCGCAAATTCTTCGCAGGCTCTTCGTAAAGCGCGTCTTGCGTCTCATGAAGCTTCGTCCAACGCCGGAGCCAGCCGCGCGCGTCTTCGTTTCTTTCATTCTTGGCACTCATGCGCGGGGGGTACGCTCCTCTGTGTTGTTGACGAAAGTCTGATATTGAATTTGAAGCACGCCGCCCTGTTCGCGCGTGGGAAGCGGGTCAAGGCCGCGCCGCGCGGGGCCGCTGACGCGCGCTCCGTCCGATGCGAAATAGCTGTCATGGCACGGGCAGAAAAAATCCTTCGTCTCGTCGCGCCAGGAGACGTTGCAGCCTTCGTGCGGGCAGACGGCGGAAAGGGTTTGATGATTCTTTCCGGGCAGGACAAAGACCGTTTGCTCTTCGAGCGTGGTAGACCAGCCTGCTATTCGCTCTGTGATGACGCTGCGCATGACTGGCTTGTCCCCTGTCAGTTCGGCGACGGGCGCGACATCCAGCCACTTCGCTTCCGGCGCGACTGTTGCCGCGACAGGGCGCAGGAAGCGCAACGCCGCGACGGCCACGCTGGCGGCCATGCTCGCAAAGATGCCGATGGGCACGAGCAGCATGAATCTCCTGCGCCCCTCGTTAACGTATTTTCTTTCGGCGGCTAAATCGCCCGTCTTAGCTTTGTTAGACATAACGGAGTGAATAGTAAATAGTGAATAGTGAATAGTAAATAGTGAATAGAGATAAGAACGTGTCCGTCTATTTACCATTTACCATTTACTATTTACCAGCTTTGACCTTTCTCTGAAGTTGCATTCAGAAGAGTATCCAGAGCAGAATAGCGACACCCGACGGCTGGGATTCTACTTTATTCTAACAATGCTATGCGACCCGACCGTGGCAATTCAGGAGTTTGAGAGAGGTTTTAACGCACTATGAGTGTTAATAAAACGCCGAACGCGGATCGCTCGACCCTGCGCTTGGCTTCGAATGCAGACGAGCAGCAGCAACAGCATCTGCCCATGCCGCGCCAGTTCGTCAACTTCACTTTTTATCGTGCGACTCCGCAGTGGCGCATGCTCGACGAGGAAACGAAAGAACGCGGGCAGCGCGAGTTTGCCGAAGCCCTCGAAGAGTTTCGCCGCGAGCTATTTATACACACTTACTCGCTGGTCGGGCTTCGCACCAACGCGGAGATGATGATCTGGCGCATCGGCTACGCGCTCGACCCGATGCAGGAGATGACCGCGCGGCTCAACCGCTCCGGTCTCGGTCGCTATCTGGAAGCGACGCAATCTTTCCTGTCTATGACCAAACGCTCTATGTACATAGACAAGGATAATCCCGAGCATGTCGAAGACCGCCTGCACATCGTCCCCGGCAAGTCGAAATACCTGTTCGTGTATCCGTTCGTCAAGACGCGCGAATGGTACGCGCGCAACGGCGAGCAGCGTCAGGAAATGATGGACGAGCATATCCGCATCGGCTCGAAATATCGCTCGGTCAAGCTGCACACGACCTACTCGTTCGGCCTGGACGATCAGGAATTCGTCGTTGCCTTTGAGACGGACGAGCCTTCGGACTTCCTGGACCTCGTGCAGGAATTGCGCGAGACCAAAGCGAGCATGTTCACCCTGCGCGATACGCCCATGTACACCTGCCGCAGGCGCACTTTACAGGAATGTTTGGAGGCGCTCGGCTGATGTTCGAGCTTGTGCTGGGGATTGCGCTGGCAGCGATGTTTGTCATCGCCTACTTGCTCATCGCAAAATTCTTGAGGCAGGACAAACACGAGCTTGGCGGCAAGCCTCAAAACATCACGCTCAATCCGGTTGATACTTCCAGAGCCATCGGCGCAGGGAAGCAAGGCCGCGCGCTGACCGCAGGCGAATTGAGCGAACATCATGCGGGCGGCACAAAAAGTTCCGAAGCCGGACAGGCAGATTCAAAGAAATAAAGAGGGCGGCAGTGTGAATCAAGCGTTGAGAAGAGAGCGGCCTGGCTTTTCTTTGCGCCCTTTGCGTTAAAAAATCATTTAACCGCAAAGACCGCAAAGAGGTAAGACGCAAAGAACGCAAAGATTCTCCTATTCTTGATTTACAGAATAAATAATCCGTAGATGAAAATCGCGCGAAAGTTTCTGATTAGCGGGGAAGTGCAAGGGGTCGGTTATCGCTTCTTTGCGCAGCGCGCCGCCGCGCGGCATCAGGTCGCAGGCTACGTCCGCAACCTTTCGGACGGGCGCGTCGAAGCCCTCGTCGAAGGTTTTCCCGCAGATGTCGAAGGCTTCAAACACGACCTCGTGACCGGCCCCGCTTACTCAAACGTCGCGGGCGTCGAAGAGATTAACCTTGAGCCAACCGGCTTGTATTCTTCATTCCGAATAGAAAGATGAGAACAGTAGCCAGCATTCAGTAGTCAGTAGACAGCATAAAAACAAGCATGCTTTGCTACTGGCTACTGGCTACTGGCTACTGGCTACTGACACATGAACGAACTCAAAAACTTAATCCGCGAAGTGCCGGATTTCCCGAAGCCCGGTATCAATTTCTATGACATCACGACGCTGCTCAAGCATCCCGAAGGCTTGCGCAAGACCGTTGACGCGCTCGCCGCGCAGTTCGACGGCGAAAAAGTTGACACCATCATCGGCATCGAAGCGCGCGGTTTTATCTTCGCGCCCGCGCTGGCCTATCACATGCGGGCTGGCTTTGTTCCCGTGCGCAAGCCGCGCAAGCTGCCCGCCGAGTGCGCTTCGATTTCCTATGACCTGGAATACGGTCAGGATACATTGGAGATTCACCGCGACGCCATCGGCGAAGGCCATCGCGTCATCATCGCGGACGACCTGCTCGCCACAGGTGGCACAGCCCGCGCCGTCGTTGATCTGGTCGAGGGACTCGGCGGCACAGTCGCCGGGCTGGTCTTCGTCGTCGAGCTGGAATTTCTGCCCGGACGCCAGAAGCTCGAAGGCTACGACGTGCGCTCGCTCATCAAGTATCAATCTTGAAAGCTCGCTGGACTGTGCAACACTGCATCTGTTAATTTCATTTCGACAAGTGCTCCCGTAGCTCAGTGGATAGAGCACCTGCCTCCTAAGCAGGGGGCCGCAGGTTCAAGTCCTGCCGGGGGCACCATTTTATTTGTCTTGACCTCAACTTACTTGCTAACAGCATCCCCTTCATGTAAACCTTCCCGGAAAGTGCCGCTAAAGATTTGTTTAAGCGAACATGGAACTCACGCTCATTATCATTGCGCTGACGCTGGCCTGCATCGCGGGCTTCGAGTTCTTTTACCTGATGTATGTGGATGCGATTAACCGGCAGCAGAAGCGGCGCATCAGGCAATTGGAAAAGCAGCTTGCGAAAGTGAGAGGCGAACTGGAAAGCATTCAGACACTGTTTGAAGAGATGCCGGAGCCGGAGCAAGAGTTGTGGCCGGAAGTAATTGATGACGACAGGGTTTTGTAGCATGAGGCTTTAAGACAGCAGGGGCTTGATAGAAGAGCGGTTCGCTCTCTTAATTAACCCAACTTGCTAGTGATAGATATTTGGGGAACTTCTTAAATTGCCACTAGCTTCAGCTAGTGGATCAAGGTTGCTTATCTGTCGGCTTTAGCCGAACCATTTAAGCTAAAGCAATAAGGAAGAGGGTTTTATTTATATTTTGGCTAAAGCCTGGTTTCTGTTATGCAAGGTATCCACTAGCTAAAGCTAGTGGCAATGGATTAACTACCAACTTGAGCTAATTAACCGATAGGAGATTGAGGGATGGCGCAGGAAAAGGATGTCGAGAAATCTTATTCTAACAGGGAAGTGGTCGCCAAGCTCAGACGCCTTGCCGATGCACTTGAAGAAGAGAAAACTTTCGAGATACAGATTGCGGGAGAGCGCATCTATATTCCTCCGTATGCGACGATTGAATTTGAATATGAAAAGCAGGGCGATACGGAAGAAGTCGAGATTGAATTGAAATGGAAGCGCCAGTAAAAGGTAAAAGGCGCGAGCGAGTAAATAGTAAATGGTAAATAGTAAATGGAGAACCACAAGCGTTCTTCTATTCACTATTCATTATTTACTATTCACTTGCTCTTACCTTTTTACTTTTACCTTGAAATGCACGATGGTCGCGCCCCAGCCTCCGGCTTCGGGCGGCGCGTCTGTGAAGCGTTCGATGAAAGCTGTGCGTGACAGGATGTTGCGCACCATCTCGCGCTGGACGCCGATGCCTTTGCCGTGAATGATGCGGACGCTGCGATACCCGCGCGAGCGAGCTTCGTGTAAATACTCTTCGACCACGCGCTTGACATCTCGCGGCGCGATGGTGTGGAGGTCGAAAACGTCGCTAATCTCAATCTCCACCGGAGTGGGGAAAGGATTGAAGGGATCAATTTCATCCTCATCCGAATCCGGCCTTTCTTCCGCTGCTTCTTCACCGCGCGCGTCCTGTGATGCGCTGAGCCATTGCTTAATCTTGTCTCTGAAATTCATCTTGATTTTATATTGAGAGCAACGAAGAAATTCTCACGCAAAGGCGCAAAGTCGCAAAGAAAGAGATTGTATTTTTCCTGTGCGTCTTTGCGCCTTTGCGTGAGATGTTCCGATAGTCATGCCGGATTTGATAACTGCTATAAATAACCATATTTGCCTTCCTTGACACTCGCGCGCACGCGCCTGTACACTCACGCTCTTTCAAGCTTCAACGGCAATCTTACAACGAAAGCACGGCTCATTTGCAGGCTCTACTCCGGTTTTTAGTGAGTCTTCGGAAAAGCGTCGTTTCACATTTCAACATTGATTAGCTGAATCAAGAAAGGATTTATCGAGATGGGCAGGAGAAACAAGATTACGGTCGTCGGCGCGGGCAATGTCGGCGCGACCGCCGCGCACTGGCTGGCGAGCAAAGAGCTGGGTGATGTCGTGCTGGTTGACATCGTAGAGGGCGTGCCGCAGGGCAAGGCTCTCGATCTGGCAGAGACCGCGCCGATTGAAGGCTTTGACGTGCGCCTGACCGGCGCGAACAATTACGACGACACGAACGATTCGGATGTCGTCATCATCACAGCGGGCTTGCCGCGTAAGCCCGGTATGAGCCGCGACGATTTGTTGAAGACCAACGCGGACATCGTCGGCAAGGTCGTTGATGAAGTGTCAAAGCGTTCGCCCGATTCGGTCTTGATTATCGTCTCGAATCCGCTCGACGCGATGTGTCAGGTGGCTCTCAAGCGCTCGGGCTTTCCCAAGCATCGCGTCATCGGAATGGCTGGCGTCCTGGACTCTGCGCGCATGCGCTGCTTTCTGGCAGAGGCTCTGAATGTCTCGGTTGAGAACGTAACGGCCTTCGTGCTTGGCGGGCACGGCGATACGATGGTTCCGCTGCCGCGATACTCGACGTGCGCGGGCATCCCTGTGACGGAGCTTTTGTCACAGGAACAGATTGAGGCAATCGTCAAACGCACGGCCAACGGCGGCGCGGAAATCGTCGCGCTCCTCAAGACAGGCTCTGCTTATTACGCTCCGTCTGCGGCGGCGGTCGAGATGACGGAAGCGATTCTGAAAGACAAGAAAAAGATTCTGCCGTGCGCCGCTTATCTCGAAGGCGAGTATGGTGTCAACGGTCTTTACGTGGGCGTCCCATGTAAGCTCGGCGCGAGCGGACTTGAGCAGATCATCGAGATCAACCTGACGGCGGAAGAGCGCATCGCACTGCAAAAGAGCGCGGCCTCCGTGCAGGAGTTGATTGACGTGCTCGGCATCTAATCGAGAATCGAAAAGCAAAAAGGGAGACGCGCGACTGACAATCGCGCGTCTCCCTTTTTTTACCTCACGATGCCGCTTGAGAGTTATGGCAGGTAAGCTGCGGGCACAGGCGTATCGCCGCTCGCCCCGAATCCGATAGGTGACTGGTTGAAGAAATACCAGCCGCCGTCGCTCGGACGCCAGTTAGCTATCTCCAGCAGAAAGTCTCCGTTGTAGTCAGCCGGAACAGGGATGTCTCCCGCCGCGCCCCATCTCGTCTCTGTCCATTGGAAGTCTAAGGTTCGCAGAATGTACCAGTGGCCGGTGCTCGGGCGATACAACGCGAAATCATATTTTCCGTCGTCATCAAAGTTCCCCGCGATGGGTGTATCACCGGCTTTTCCAAAGGTCACCGCGTCCAGCGTGTTGTTTGAACTCTTCAGGAAGTACCACGCTCCCGTGCTCTCACGAAAGAAACCGATGTCCACTTTCTCGTCATCATCGTAATAGCCCGGAACAAGCTTGTCCGTGCCGGTTCCTAACGCCTGCGCTTGAAGGGTATTGTCCGAACTGCGCAGGATATACCAGATAGCACTCGACGAACGAAAGACCGCGAGATCGGTCTTAGCATCGCCGTCATAATCAGCAGCCACAGGCACGTCACCGTTGAGGCCGAAATGCTCTGCCCGGAAAGAGTTGTCGGAGCTGTTCAGAATGTACCAGTAGCCGTTCGACGGGCGAAAAACCGCGAAGTCCGTTTTACGGTCGCCATCATAATCACCCGGCACAGCGATGTCGCCGTTCGTGCCGAAAGGTTGTGCACGAAACTCGCCGTTCGAGCTGTTCAGCACATACCAGTATCCGTTTGAGGGACGAAAAACAGCGACATCCGATTTTCCATCTCCATCAAAATCCGAGCGGACGGGGGCAGTGATCGGGTTGGCGGCAGTGCGCACGATGGCGAAATCAGTGTACCCAAAGGGGCCAGTCCCGTAAGTTTGACCTGCGATCAGAATTTTCCCGTCAGCCTGAACGGCAGTTGCATACGCCGGCGCGGGAACATGTAAATAAGTATAGAGCCTGCCCCTTCTGGAGAAAGATATATCGAGATCGCCATTGCTCAGGTAACGCGCCGCACTAACGCTCCCCACCATGGTGTAGCCCACGACCACAATCTTTCCACCAGCCGTGAGAGCTACGTCAGTCGCGTATTCACCCCAGCCGGCAGGGGCAGGAGGAGTTACTAACGAGCCGTCGCCGCTGAAAGTTGTATCGAGGCTGCCGTCCGTGTTGAATCGCGCCAATCCGAAGGCGGGCCGAGAGGTGTTGTACCAAGCCCTTCCGACCGTCACGATCTTGCCGTCCGGTTGGACCACCATTGACCGTAAATTGTGAACATCATTGGGTCCCAATGGGTTAATAACTTTACCATCCGTATCGAAGGTCGTATCCAAACTCCCGTTGGCGCTGTAGCGTGCCAAAGCCAAATTACCGGAATTGGCATAGTTCGACCCTCCGGCCAGAATTCTACCGTCGGGCATTAGCGCCAGAGACACTATATCATCGGCGGAGGATGGGTTTTGTGGGCTGCTAAAGTCCGTCGTGGCTATGCCGTCACCGTCGAAAGTCGTATCAAGGCTCCCGTCGCTGTTATAGCGAATCAACACGAAATCCAAATCCGTGTAGAACTGATGCATCAGACGGGCATAACCCCCGACCAAGATCTTGTTGTCAGGTTGGACGATTACCGCCTTGGCCGCGTTTTCCCGTGTATCGAAATCGATGGTGACTTTCCCCCCGGTGCCGAAAGTAGTATCGAGCGTCCCATTACTGTTATATCGCGCGATAGCCAAATCTTCATCAGAGCCGAGGCTTCTTTCAGATGAGCCGACGACGATGATCTTGCCGTCTGATTGAAGCGCCACGCCGTAGGCTGCGTCATCGGTGTTATGAAAATCTGTGGAGACTTTGCCGCCCGTGCCGAAAGAGGTATCCAGACTGCCGTCGCTGTTGTAGCGGGCAATGGCGAAATTGTTTTCAGTAACATTAAAGCTGGTGACGTATCTATTTACCCCGACCGCCACGATCTTACCGTCCGGCTGAACCACCATGTCATAAACGATATCCGAAAATTCGGAAAAATCGGTTTGGACTTTGCCTCCGTTGCCGAACGACATGTCCAGTTCGCCTGCGGCCTGTGCTGTTCCCATCAAGGCCATTGAGACAAAAAGCATGGCAATGATGAAGGCTGTTGTTTTATGCCGGTAAAGAGATGCAGGGGTGCGTTGTTTCGTCATGATGGTTCCCTTGAAAGTGTTGAATGGAAGGTATAAGGAGAAAATCTCAGGCCGCCGGAGCGCTTGATAAAACATAGCAATCTTTGCGGCTTATTGCATTTCAATTGGCGACGGGCGTAAGAGTAGCGCAATTGAATAAATGAGACAAGTCCTTTTCGGTGAGTTTCGTGAGGAGAGCTTTAATACTTACCACAGAGGATACAGAGGTGCACAGAGGAAATCAGACATCTGCTCTGTGTCCTCTGTAGATTAATCTTCCAGATGCTTAATTGAAACCCGCTCTAGTGCGCGAGCGAGACGGCGGATAAGAACTCGTTAATAACACTCTGAAGCTTATCGCGCTTGACCGGCTTAACCAGAAAACAGTCACAGCCAGCCATCAACGCTCCATCGCGTTCAGCTTCCGTGTCATGTCCCGTCAGGACGATGGAAGGAATGTCGCGCCAGCGCGCGTCCTGTTTGAGCTTGGCTATCAACTCGCCGCCGCTCATCCCCGGCATCGCCCAATCAGTAATGAGCAAGTCAATCTTTTTCAGTTCTAAAATTTCCAGAGCTTCTATCGCACAGGAAGCCGTCTCGACCTGATAGCCCATCCGCTCGACCAGCTTACCCAGAAGCAACATGATGTCAGGCACATCGTCAACGACGAGCACGCGGCGCTGCTCCGCCAGAGTTGCCGCCTGGCTGGCGGGAAAGACCAGCGAGTAGACAGTGCCGACGCCAAGCTGGCTGCGGACAGTGATGTTGCCTCCATGCGCGGCTGCGATGCGGCGCGCGATGGCTAAGCCTACGCCCTGTACGCCCGCGCGATTGTTGCCGCCCGCCTGCCAGAAAGCGTCGAAGATAAAAGGCACTTCTTCGGCAGGAATACCGACGCCGGAATCTATGATGTTGACGATGATAAAACGTCTCCCGTCATCGCCGACGCGCGTGCCCTTAATCGCCTGCGCGGCTATGTTCACCGCGCCGCCGTCGGGCGTGGCCGCGAGCGCCGCTGTCAGAATATGTGAGAGCGCGCGGCGCGCTTGCCGTGCGTCAACATACAGGAATAGATCAGGCTCTCTGACTGAGATGTTCAGCTCGACGCCGCGCAGGGCTGCTTCGCCGCGCAAGGGTTCGACTATGTCTTCAAGGAAAGATGCTGTTTCGACTTCTTCGGGATGCAGGGTCAGCAGTTGCTCTTGTTGGCGCGCAACCTCAAGATGATCGTCCAACAGGCGACGCATGCGGTCGCCGTGCTCCAAAGCGGAGTTGAGCAGGTGTCGGTCTTCCAGATCGAAAGGCTCGCGCGATTGGAGCTTGCTCTCGAACAGTTCAAGCAATCCGAGCACGCTCGTCAGCGGCAGCCGTATGTCTCGCACGAGCGTGTTGATAAACCCGCTCTTGAGCCTGTCAATCTCGCGCCGCGCGTCAGTAAAAGTCTCCATCCGCGTATGCAGCAAAACCGATTGCGCCACAGCCGCGACATGATCCGCCAACCACATCAGCCGCTCAGAATCTTCGCGCCTGTAAACGTCCGGCTGCATGCTGGCAAAGCAGATGAGTCCGAATGTCTTGCCGCCGAAAGAGAGCGGCAGCGCGAGCGCAGACTTTGCTTCGCGCCCGAAATGTTCAGTGTCATCGCGGCTCAACTCATACTCTCCGAACACTTTTGAGTCGCCGCTCGCCAGCGCATACGCCAGCAGATTATGAGCTTCGGCAAAGATTGCTGCCGCCGCAGCCAGCCGCTCCGAAGCAGTCGTCCGCGCCGCGCGCCAGATGCGCAAACCCTGCCCGTCAACATCCGGCAGCACGAGCGTGCAGTAATCGAAGTTGAGAAGCCGCGCCACACAATCACTCGCCAGTGCGTTGACGAGCGCCTGCGGAGTTTGTGACTGGTTGAGTTGCGATGTGATTTGCGCGGCAGACGCTTGCGCAAAGGTCTCTGGATTGACCATGCTTGATTGTTTTAGCTCCTGTTGGAAAGCGCCGGGAAGAGCCTAAAAGAAGTGACAGCAAAACTAATGCTGCTTAAACACAGTTTATACAGGTTGGCCGATGATGGCAAGAAGAAAAACTAGACTTACGTTATAACCGCGAATTTATTGGACTTTTGCTGTGCCGCCGCCACAGAGAAGCTCGAAGATATACCCGTTCGAGCGCCACATTCCATCGCGCAAAAATATTTGGATGACCCCGGCTGCGTTCAGCTTCAAGTAGAAATCAAGATTTTCGGCGACAAAATCTTTGACCGGTAATTGCTTCGTCGCAATGAGCTTAGCCTCGTAATCTGCTATGGCTCGCTCCAGAGTTTGCTGGTAATCGGTCAGCGTATGCACCGGCAGATAAAGCCGGGAACTTTCATGCATGTGCCGCTTCGCCACACGCAACAGTCCAAGAATATGCTCGTTGCCTTGCTCCCCGCCGTCGAAAGCGCTTGCCAGCTCTTTGCCAACGCGCTCCAAATAAGTTTGCGGAACAATCTCATTCGGCAGGTTGGCGAGAATCACGTCAAACTTCCGCTCAAAGTCTGCGAACAGCGCGCCCTGACTGAACTCGATCTCGACGTTGTTCAATAAAGCATTACGGCCTGCGACCTCCATCGCATAATGGTCTATGTCCGTAGCAGAGACCACGCCGCCCATCTTCGCCGCAAAAATCGCCAGTACGCCTGAACCTGTGCCGATGTCTATGACCGTCTCCCCGGCGTTGACTGTGATGCTCTCGGCATAGAACGAGCCGTTCGCAGAAGGCTGGAAGACATGCTCGTTAAGTTCCAGTTCGAGTTCGATGCCCTGAACGAGGACTTTTCTAAATTCCGTGCCCTGTGTGAATACTCCTGTCCGGTTCATAGCTTCGTAGCTTTCATAGCTTTAGAACGACTAAAAAAAGTCAGCCACAGAGGCACAGAGACAAACAGCGCAATAAAAGTAGATGAAGGAGATGCTAAATAAAATGACTGCGCTTATCTCTGTGTCTCTGTGGCTAATCTGTGGTTTTGTTAGCGGCTCTTAATCTCAAATTCAAGCGAGCCTTTCTTTACCTGCGAATCATCGTCGCCAGCATCGTCGCAATCATCTTCGCTTCTCCGGCAACCCGGCCGTAAACGTCGCATCTCGCTACCGTCAGTGTGCCACCTGCTTTCATCACTCTCGCTTCCGCCACAAACCTTTCTCCAGCAGCCGGGCGCAACAGGTTCATCTTGAACTCGACGCTTAAGACACCCGACCCGGCAGACATCAGCGTATAGGCCGCGTACCCGCACGCGCTGTCTGCGACGGTGGTAATGATGCCCGCATGTATGTACCCGTTCTGCTGCGTCAGGTCTTCTCGAAAGGGAAGCACGATGTCAACGATGCCCGGCTCGACACGCTCAAGGGACGCGCCGATCAATTGCATGATTCGCTGTTGCCCGAAGCTTTCGCGAACACGGCTTTCATACTCTGCATTTTGCGGTTGAAATAAATTCACAGATTTGATTGTTTGATTCATGACATCAGCCCTCAACCGCACACCTAACGCGCTAATCAACCCGCGCCGAGATGAAGAATTCAACCGACATTTGTAAAGATAATGATGAAAGAGATGCTGTTTGGGGGTCAGGTTGATTCGAGTTGTTATGCCGCTCTGGTGCAAACTAATCAGGCAATCGCTTAACTTCCTTCAACCTTTCATCTATTTCACTATATGAGCTGAAATTTGTTTCGAGATCAGAGAATTCAACTTTATATATTCCAATATCGTTCTTCAAACCAACTTGAACCTTCCAAGCATCTTGAATTAGCTGCTGACGTTGCTCTGAAGCGGCTAGCCGAGTAGTGAAGGCGGCTTCAGATTTTTGAGCTATACGATTAATAGTGCGTAAAAAAGTATAAACGGAGCCGTTCGTTAGCCCACTTAATAAAAGCCCGTTCCGGGTGTACCATTCACTGACCTTTTCAGATAACGTTTTAAGTTTCTCCAATGACATATTTTGATTTTGAATAGATACCGTATAGTCATTCATAAGGCTATAAAGGGCGGGATAGACCTCAAGGCGTTTATTATTCAGATTTGTAGCATAGCTGCGTTGAATCTCTAGGCGGAGGCGTTCAACTTCAGCATTAACTTGCCTTCTACTCACAATCCAAGACATTGCGGCTGAAATAAGAACTCCAGCCATTGCGATTAAAGAAATGATGATCTCTTTAGGCATATGATTCTCTGTGTTGCGCGCAATCACGAGGACTCAGAGGCATAACTATTATTTGTACCGCTTGATGCAGCCTCACACGCTTTCAAGCGCGGCATTTACCATTTCTTGCAGTATAACACTCACATGAGAGCTTGTTCTGACACAAACGAAAACGCAGCACAAGCTCTTACACTTTTGCTGCGCTCTCTTACTCTAAATGCCGGGAGTCTTTATCGTTTCAGCCAACCGAACAGACCGTGAATGATCGTCTCGCGATTCTCTTCGTAAATGGCTTTCGTCAGGGGGATTGACATCGGGCAGACGCGGACGCAGTTCTGTGCGTTGCCGCAGTTGGTGATGCCGTCGTCGCCCATGATGGCCTCTAATCTTTCGTCGCGCGTCATTTTCCCGGTCGGGTGCATGTTGAAAAAGCGCACCTGCGCGATGGCCTGCGGGCCTATGTAGTTGTCGCCGTCGTACTGCGGGCAGGCTTCGAGACAGCAGCCGCACGTCATGCAGCGCGAGTAGGCGTAACGCTCCGCGACATCCTCTTGATCCATCCGTGGGCCGGGTCCCTGGTCGTGCGTGCCGTCAATCTCGATCCAGGCGTGTACGCGCTTGAGGTGATCGAACATCTGCGAGCGGTCTACGATAAGATCGCGGACGTTCGGGAATTTTGACATCGGCTCAAGCGTGATGGGTTGGTCTAACTGGTCTACGAGCGCGGAGCAGGATTGGCGCACGCGCCCGTTGATGACCATCGTGCAGATGCCGCAGACCTGTTCCAGACAGTTCATGTCCCAGACGGGCGGCGTCGTCTGCTTGCCATCTTTGGTGACGGGATTTTTTCTAATCTCCATCAGGCACGAGATGATGTTGAGGTTCGGGCGATAGGGAATTTCAAACGTCTCCCAGTATTGCGCCGCGTCCGTGTTCTCTCGCCTGCGGATGCGTATCTCGACCGTGGCGGCTTGCGTGCGATTGGGTGCTGCGTGTGTATGCGGTTGTGCGCTCATAAGCTTAATCTGTTTTGTCGTAGACTGCTTTCAGCGAAAGCGTGCATGCGATGGACGGCAAAGTCACAAGACTTTCCAAGCCGACGGTCGCAGTGTATGTCCAACTGCCGGTTGATTGCCTGACGTACTGCTCGATCAAATGCTTGTCCTGCGAAATCAGAAGATATTCCTGCAAAGACTCTACAAGCTGGTAAGCCTGAAACTTCTCGCCTCTGTCAAAGGCCGCTGTGCTTTCCGAAAGAACCTCGATCACCAGAACCGGATTGAGCAGGACATCGCTGCGGTCATCATGAAATTGCGGCTCATCGCAAAACACAGAAACGTCCGGGTAAAAGAATTTGCGCGAATCAGGCAAGCGCACTTTCATATCGCTCGGCAACGCACGACAGGGCTTATCTTTGAGTTGCGAGACTAATTCGGAAACGACGTTGGCAACAATCGTGTTATGCGTCAGGCTCGCGCCGGACATCGCATAAATTATGCCGTCTATGTACTCGCTCTTGTATTCCGCCTGACGCTCAAACGACAGATATTCTTCGGGCGCGATGTAAGTGTGTTGCTGTACGGACATCTCCAAAAGTCCTTAGCTCTTAAACCTTGTCGGATTTGCCTCCGGCATCTTCGATTGACTTGCCCTGCTCGCGGCGTGTCTCTGCTTCGCCATGATTCACGTCGCGCACTTCCTCTTTGTTCTGGTTCCAGACCGCAGGGCCGGAGAGGTCTTTCGGCTTCTGCTCAGTGTCTTGCGACAGCACTTGCGGCACGCCGACTTTCGGTGGAAGCGTAGAGCCTTTCGCGCCTGCCGCAGCCTTCGCCGTGTCCTGCTTGCCCTTACTGTAGTCGCGCTTGCGCGGTTTGATGAGCGAGGTGTCAACCGCTTCGTAAGAGATGACAGGGCCTTCGCCGGAGTATTCTGCAATCGTTGTCTTCAGAAAATTCTCATCATCGCGGTCTGGAAAATCCGGCTTGTAGTGCGCGCCGCGCGACTCATTGCGATTGAGCGCGCCCAAAGTAATGACGCGCGCCAGTTGCAGCATGTTCCAGAGATGACGCGCGTGCGGCAAGGCCATCGTCGCCCACAAATTCGAGTCGTTGATAGAGATGCGCTCGTAACGGTCTATCAATTCCAGCAGCTTGTTGTCCGTCTCCTTGAGCTTGTCGTTATAGCGAACGACAGTCACGTTGTCTGTCATCCACTTGCCCATCTCTTCATGCAGCTTGTACTGGTTTTCGTTGCCGCTCTGCTTGATAAGCCGCTGGTTGTTCTCTTCCTGCTGCTTTAATTCCTGCTCGTAAATCGCGCTGGAATCTGCGCCGTTGCGCTCTACGTTTTTGGCAAACTCAATCGCTGCGGGCGCGGCGACAAAGCCGCCGAAGACGCAACTGACAAGCGAGTTCGCGCCTAGGCGGTTTGCGCCGTGAATCGAATAATCGCATTCGCCTGCGGCCAGGAGGCCGGGAATGTTCGTGCGCTGGTCGGCGTCCACCCACAAGCCGCCCATCGAATAATGCACGCCGGGAAAGATTCGCATAGGCACATGGCGCGGGTCATCGCCGACGAACATCTCGTAGATTTCCAAAATCGCGCCGAGCTTGCGGTCTAAGGTTTCCGCAGGGATATGCGTCAAATCCAGATAGACTTGATTGTCGCTGCCGATGCCCATGCCGTCCAGACAGACTTGGAAAATCTCGCGGGTCGCGATGTCGCGCGGGACCAGGTTGCCGTAGGCCGGATATTTTTCTTCCAAGAAATACCAGCGCTCGCGCTCTGGAATCGAAGCCGGAGCGCGCGTGTCTCCCTTCGCGCGCGGAACCCAAACGCGCCCGCCCTCGCCGCGCGCAGATTCGCTCATCAAACGCAGCTTGTCTTCGCCCGGAATCGAAGTCGGATGCACCTGTATAAATTCGCCGTTGGCATAACGCGCGCCCTGTTGATAACAGGCGGAGACCGCGCTGCCCGTGCACACCATCGAGTTCGTGGATTTTCCAAAAATCAAGCCGGGGCCGCCCGTCGCCATAATCACAGCGTCCGCTTTGAAGGCTTTCATCTCAAGCGTCTTCAAATCCATCGCTACAAGGCCGCGACAAACCTGATGATCGTCCAGCACGAGCGACATCATCTCCCAGCCTTCGTACTTTTTGACTTTGCCCGTCACCTCATGCCGCCTGACCTGTTCATCAAGCGCATACAAAAGCTGCTGCCCCGTCGAAGCCCCAGCGAAAGCCGTCCGGTGATGCTTTGTCCCGCCAAAGCGACGGAAATCCAAAAGCCCTTCTTGCGTGCGCGAGAAGGGAACGCCCATCCGGTCGAAGAGATAAATAATCGCGGGAGCCATCTCGCACATGGCTTTGGCTGGCGGCTGGTTGGCTAAAAAGTCGCCGCCGTAAACCGTGTCGTCAAAATGCTCCGCAGTCGAATCGCCTTCGCCTTTGGTGTTGACCGCGCCGTTGATGCCGCCCTGCGCGCAAACCGAGTGCGAGCGTTTGACGGGCACGACCGAGAAGAGGTCTACGCTGTGGCCTGCCTCCGCGATCTTCATCGCCGCCGCCAGTCCCGCCAGACCGCCGCCGACCACTGCGATCTTGATTCCGTTTTTTCCAACAGTAGCCATCAGTAAAGAATACCTCCCAGCAATCCGCCCGGGCGAACGAATGCGACCATCGCGTTGATGCCTACAAACAAGAGCACCGCGCCGAACCCGATGCACGCATAACCTGTCAGCCGCTGCGCCTGCGCGCCGATAGCGATTCCCCAATCAACTAAGAACAACCAGATGCCGTTGGCAAAGTGCCAGACGGTCGAAGTGATGCCGATCAGATACACGATGAAAATCGGAACCATGTTGAATTCACGCGAGACGATCTGAAACGCCTCGTTCGGTGCGTGCGCCACAGAGGTCGTGTTGAGACCGGGAATCAGTCCGAAGCGGAAATTCAATACGTGAAAGAGAATGAAGAAGAACAGAATCACGCCCGTGATGCGTTGAATCGTATAAAACCAGTTGCGCGGGTACGGGTAGTTCAAATTATTCGGGCGCGCTTCGACCGTAATCACCAGACCATACAGCGCGTGATACAGGAGCGGGATAAAGATAAACGTCGTCTCCACCAGCAGGATAAAAGGGATGGCCTGCAAGTCTGTGACAGCTTCATTGAAATGCTGCTGTCCCAATGTCGGGTGCGCCGCCTTCGAGTTGGTATAAAAATGCTCCAACAAAAAAGCTCCGAGCGGCACGATGCCTGAGAGCTGGTGCAGCTTTCTCAAAATAAACGTTCTACTCAAACGGATAGCCATAACGTCTTCAGCTCACTCCTTTGCCGGAAGGCTGTCGCAAGTCTTCTCGTGTGGGTGGTATGTCTCTTTGGTAAAGGTTGTTCCGAACGCACGCAAATTATATGTGGATGCAGCGCAAAAGCAAATGTTTCCTGCGCTTACAATACCCCTCCGCGCCATAAAATAATCAGCAGCATAACAATCAGGGGCGAGATGACGAGCAAGCTTGTCAGCAGATATCCCGCGACGCTCTGTTAGCTCTGGCTCGTATAAATTCATATCGCAACACCCAAATTAGAACCACGCAATAATTATCATACTTGCCGCGCGTTATAAGGTAAAATGAAAAATATTGTCCTTCTTGTTCAGATAAACTTATAATTCATGATAACAGTCAAGAGTCAGGAGTCAGGAGTCAAGAGTCAAAGGCATTTGTTTTTGACTCCTGACTCCCGGCTCCCGACTCATTTATGCAGATTGAGACGCTCAAAATCTTTTGTGACCTCGTCGAGACGCAGAGCTTTTCGCTGGCGGCGGAGCGAAACTTTGTCACACAGTCTGCGGTCAGCCAGCAGGTGCGCGGCCTCGAAGAGATGTTCAGGCATCGCTTGCTTGAGCGCGTGCGCGGGCGGCGCGAGGTGCGCCTGACGCAGCCGGGAGAAGTGTTTTATGAAGAGAGCCGCAATGTGGTGGCCGCTTACAAGCTCTTGCAGGAGCGCGTGCGCGGCTTTGACGGAGCGGTGACGGGGACTGTGCGCGTCGCGACCGTGTACAGCATCGGCCTGCACGAATTGCCGCCAGCCGTGCGCAGGTTTATAACTTTATATCCATCCGCCAAGATTGATCTTGAGTACAGCCGCACGACGCGCATCGTGCGCGATGTCTTGAGCGGAGCCGTAGAGCTTGGCGTCGTCGCGTATCCTGAAAGAAAGCGCGGCCTCAGCATCATTCCGCTCGCGGGCGATAGGCTGGCATTGATTTGCCCGCCGCAACACCCGCTCGCCGCGCGCCGGAAGATTAAGGCCGCCGCCCTCAACAATCAGGATTTCGTTCTCTTCGAGCGCGACATCCCGACCCGGCGCGCCACAGACCGCATCTTCAAAGCGCACGGCGTCACGGTGCGCCGCGTCGCAGAGTTTGACAACATAGAGACCATCAAGCGTGCAGTCGAAGCCGGTTTTGGTCTCGCAATCGTCCCGCGCCCCAGCGTCGTTGACGAGCAGAAAAGCGGCCAACTCGCGGTCGTCGCGCTGGCCGAAGCAGAATGGACTCGCACCGTCGGCGTCATCCATCGCAGCGACCGCACGCTCTCCGTAGCGGCGCGAAAGTTTGTAGAATTACTGAAAAGATAGTCTCAAGTCCCAAGTCCCAAGTCCCAAGTCAAGACGTAGATGGGGCTTGAGACTTGAGACTTGGGACTTGAGACTTATGAATGAGCTGGCAACACAATCGCTCGGACAGCTTGCAGCGTTGATGCGTGCGCGAAAGGTGTCGCCGGTCGAAGTCGTTGAGGCGCATCTGCGGCGGATTGAAGGGTTGAATCCGCCGCTTAATGCCGTCGTGACGCTCGCGGCGGACGTGCTGGATGTGGCGCGGCGTGCGGAAGAATCAATCATGCGAGGCGATGCCGCTGGCCTGCTTCATGGCGTGCCGGTGACGGTCAAGGATACGATTCAGACAAAAGGTTTGCGCACGACTGCCGGTTCAAAAATGCGTGCGGAGTTTGTGCCTGAGAATGATGCTGTATCGGTTGAGCGCCTTCGCAGTGCGGGCGCGATTATTTTGGGCAAGACGAATGTGGCGGAGATGGCTGCGGCTTATGATACTGAAAACCCTGTCTTCGGTCGGGCGAACAATCCGTATGATTTGACGCGCACGACGGGAGGGTCGAGCGGCGGCGAAGCGGCGGCGATTGCTGCTTGTCTCTCGCCGGGAGGCTTGGGGAGCGACCTGATGGGTTCGATTCGCGTGCCCGCGCACTTTTGCGGCATCGTCGGGCTGAAGCCGACGATTGGGCGCGTGTCGTGTGATGGTCATATTCCAAGTTCAACCGGCGCGGCTTCGCTCGGCGCGGTGATAGGGCCGGTGGCGCGTTGTGTTGAAGATGTGGCTTTGCTCTTTCGCGCGATTGTTGATGACAGTGAAGCTGTCTCTGCTTCGTTGTCTGACAGTTTAAGCGAGACGGATGTGCGCGGCTGGCGCGCAGCGTGGTATGCGTTTGATGGAATCGCACAGGTGACTTCTGAAACGCGCGGTGCGGTCGAAGCTGCGGGACGCGCGCTCGCGGATGCTGGCCTGGACGTGCATGAAGCGAGGCCGCCGGGCGTCGAGCGCGGTCAGGATTTATGGACGAAGCTGTTTGCGCGTGCCGCGCTCTTACAGATGCGTGAAGAGTATCAGGGGCGCGAGGCGGAAGCCGGAGAGTTGGTGCGTTACCTGCTCGCTTCAAACGCAGATTCTGCGCCGCCTGCTTTTGATGATTACGCGCGGGCTTGGACGGAACGCGACCGCTTGCGCGCAAGGCTTATCGAATGGATGCGAGAGACGCCTCTAATCATTGCTCCCGTCGGCGCGATGCCCGCATACGAGCACGGCGCGCGAAAAGTTTTGGTTGAGGGCGATGCTCTCAGCATCTTTCGCGCGTTCAGCTACGCGCAGACTTATAATGTGTTCGGCTTGCCCGCCGTGTCCGTTCCAGCCGGGCGCACGCGCGAAGGGCTGCCCATCGGCGTGCAGATTATCGGCAAACCTTTCGCGGAAAATTCTGTGCTGGCTGCTGCTCAGATAGTCGAGCGTGCGCTCGGCGGGTGGCAGATGCCGCCGCTGGCTCTTCCAACGGATGCGCAGAATCCGTTATAGTTATCGAAACAGTTTAGAGTCGGGAGTCAGGAGTCTAGAGTCTAGAGTCATACGTTTGATGGCTCTGGTTGTTGACTCCGGACTCTTGACTTCAGACTCCAGACTCTTATCGGGAGGCGTAATTATGGATGGCTTATCAATTCTGTTTGTCTTTTTCATGCTCTTTATCGGCATCACGGCGCTGGTTATCGGCGCAAAGACGATCAAGATCGTGCCGCAAGCGACTGAGATGTTGATTGAGCGTCTCGGTCGTTTTAGCCGCAAAGCGACGAGCGGGCTGAACATCATCATACCCTTCCTCGACCGCCCGCGCGGCGTTTACTGGACGAACGTGCGTCCCGGCCTCACTTCGATTGACCTGCGCGAGCAATATCTTGACCTTCCGCCACAGCCCGTGATTACGCGCGATAACGTGACGATTCATGTTGACTCGGTCGTCTACTGGCAAATCACGGATTCGATTAAAGCCGTCTATGAAATGAACGACCTGGTGGGCGGCATCGTGCAGTTGACGATTACGGGCATGCGCTCCGTAATGGGCGAAATGGATTTGGATCACACGCTCTCTTCGCGCGACCATATCAACGCTAAGCTACGACTTATCCTCGATGAAGCGACAGACAAGTGGGGAGTCAAGATCACGCGCGTTGACGTGAAGAACATCACCCCGCCCGAAGACGTGCGCCTGACGATGGAAAAGCAGATGACTGCGGAACGCACGCGCCGCGCGCTCGTGCTTCAAGCCGAAGGCGAAAAGCAAGCTTCCATCACGCGCGCCGAAGGCGAAAAGCAAGCGGCCATCACACGCTCGGAAGGCGAAAAAGAATCCGCCATCCTGCAAGCAGACGGCGCAGCACAAGCGCGCCTGCGTGTCGCCGCCGCCGAATCCGAAGCCATCACACGCATCTCGCAAGCCATGCTAGGGCACGGCAACCCCGCGCAATATCTGATCACTAAGAGCTACATCGAATCCCTGCGCGACATGACGCGCACCAACAATTCGAAAGTCATCTTCATGCCGGTCGAGACTTCCAGCATGCTCTCAAGCGTCGGCGCAATCAAAGAGATGCTCAGCGAGACGGGCGAGAAACGCAGCGAGCAAGGTAACAATCCGCCGCCACCACCGCCGCGTCCGCGCGAGTTGCCAAGATAAGAATTTGTTCTTAGTTCTTTGTGCTTGGTGCTTTGTTCTTTGCACGCTATTCAAGATGAAAGGTTATGGCTCAAGCTTGATGTCTGGACACATATTTCGTCCCGTGAGGGACGTTTGATAGTAGCCCGGCGATTCATCGCTGGGAACCAGCCAGCCACGCGGCAAGAGTCCCGAAGGGACGGCTGAAATCTTCCACCAACGAAGTATCAGCCGTCCCTTCGGGACTGAAATGATTCTGCACCTGTCCCCGGCGATGAATCGCTGGGCTATTTTCACGAGTCCCTACGGGACAATCTGAAAACTGTCCAGACTTCAGAAGCTGTTTAAAATTCCGACATTTGCGCCGGAGGCGCAGGCAGAAGGTAGCCAGACGTGCAACGTCTGGTAGGTTGCAGAAAAGAATAGCGCATTGAAGATGCGCTCAGAACCGTCTGTCCGCACCTTGCGGCGCGGGAACGATTATTTCATCTAACCAGACGTTGCACGTCTGGCTACCTTCTCATCGCCGCTTGCGCGGCTGAACGGAATTTTCAAACAGTTTCTCAACTCAGGTCTCAAGCTTGAAAGTCACATGCAAAGAACAAAGCACAAAGAACTAAGAACCGAAAGAGTATCTTGAAATCACCGTATACCTTGAGCCTCCCTTTCCCAACTCGCTGCGTATCAAGACCAACTCTGTGACGGGAAATTCCATCAACTCGAATCCCAACTCTTGATGTATCTCTGCGAGCCTGCGCGAGCCTTGCGGGGCACGCACGCGCGCGAGGGTCAGGTGCGGGTGAAAGGCGCGCTCTTCACGCGCGAAACCTGCGCGGGCGCATTCATTTTCCAGAGCCTGTTGAAGCCGCGTGAGATTGCCCGGAGCGTCAGAGACGCCGAGCCACAAGACGCGCGGCTGCCCGCGTTCGGGAAATGTCCCCGCGTGTTCAATACCGCAAGTGAAAGGCTGTTGGCTTTGCGCCGCAAGCTCTGCTGCGCTTGAGAGCGCGGCAACGCGGCTCGTTGCTATCTCGCCTAAAAATTTTAAGGTGAGGTGAAGCTTCTCCTCGCGCTCCCAACCCGCGCGCACTTCGGGCGCGGCGTCGCGCAGGCGTGCGATGTGTTCTGCGGCACGCGCGCGAACATCAGTCGGCAATTCGACGGCATAGAAAACTCGCCAGCTCTCCCGCACAGTCTGCGTGCGTTGCTGCTCTTCTCCGAAGCTCATTTCGCGGGCATCAAGACCAGAGTCGGTTTAGCAGCTTTCTCAACCGCAGCTTTGGTGAAAGGGAAGGCGCGCGGCGTGGCTGTGCGCCAGTCCTGTATTTGGTCTTTAAAGTGCGGGCTGGACGGGTCGCCGCTCTGGCCGACAGCGATGCCCTGCCTGCTCTCGTCCCAGTTGTCCGGCGTCGCGATAAATCGCATCGAGACGAAGACGCCGACGTTAACGCTTGAGATGCTGCCCTGCTGCGGAAATTCGGGGATGACGAATTGCTGGCCGATGAGAGGGATGCTGGCAAGAAAGTGTGCGAGCTTGACTGGCTGATAGCGTCCCCAAGTCCACAACGTCTCATCCGCGCCGAGCTTTTTCGTAATCATCTCGCGCGCATCACGCTCGCACGCGCGCAGGAGTTCCATGTAATCCTTAAATTCTTTGGGCAGCCATTCGTTTGGCCGCTGTGTGATGATGCGATCTATGAATGAATTGGCGTTGCTCCACCTGTATTCTTTCGCGCGTTCGGCTCCGAGAGCGGCGGCGACGATGCGCTGGCGAAAACGGTCACGCATCAGGACGGCCATCAGCGCGCCGCGCGAATCCGCATCCGTCTTGCCGTCCCACGCGGCTAAAAGTTTAAGCGTCTCTTGCCACTTCTCTTCGCCGGGAGCGGCGGTCGCAGTTGTTTGCTCGCCCGCGAGCTTGATGACTTCGCGCGTGAACGTGCTTGCGGGGATGCTGTAAGTGTCCGCCTGTATGTCTCGAAAGTCATCCGGCTTGAGCTTCGGTTTCGCTTGCAGCAGATTATAAATTCGCCGCGCGCGATAGGGCGCAGGCCACTCGTGCGTCAGGTGAAAAGGGTAGCTCTTCCCTGCGACTCGTTGATTGGCGGTGACGATAAATCCTTCGGGCGGGTCATAAACGTGCGGCAGCTTGTCAAACGGAATATAGCCAGTCCATTCTCCCGCATCCGTCGCGCCGTCGTAAGGCACTGAGCCGTCACCGGACTTTCTGATAGGAATGCGTCCTGCGCCGTAATAACCTATGCGGCCTTCGACATCCGCGTAGACAAAATTCTGCGTCGCCCCTTGATAGAGACTGAGCGCGTCGCCAAACTCTTTCCAGTTGCGCGCACGATTGATCTTATAGAAAGCCTCGAACTCACCCGCCTGCTCATCCAGCGCAGTCCAGCGCATAGCATAACGCGCGCCGTCCTTCTCAAAAAAGATTGGCCCGTTCCGTGTGACCGTGACCTCTAAGATTTGAGTTTCGGTCGCGGTGTCCGTAAAGCTTTTTCTGACTTTAATCTCTTCGCGCCGCACGATGGCCTCGCGCCAGCCGTCCAGCGTCTGATATTTTTTCGGATTATCTTTATCGAACTTTTCGAGATAGAGGTCTTGCACATCCGGGCCAAGATTGGTCACGCCCCATGCAACCCTTTCGTTGTGCCCGATAATGATGCCGGGTAAGCCCGGAGCCGTGACGCCGCTGACGCGCAGTCCCGGCGCAGAGAGATGCGCCATGTGCCAGATCGAAGGCACCAGCGCGGGCAGGTGCGGGTCGTTGGCGAGCATGGGCTTGCCGCTCTGTGTGCGTGCGCCCGACACGACCCAGTTATTGCTCACGGCGCGGTCTTCCATGTACGCGCCGATGCGCTTGAGCGAGCGCGCATACGTCTCGCTGATTTCAGACACCGCACGCAGCAGCGCGACGCTTTCATTCATCGAATATGGAACGAGCGGTTTGCCTTCCGGCCTGACAGCTTTTTTCTGATTATCTTTCCCGACGACCAGCACATCGAGCGGCGTTGATTCGATGAGCAGCAGTTCGCGTTTTTCAACTGGCAGGTCTGCGAGCGCGGCGCGCATCAAATCGCTCTGCCATGACATGGTCAGAAATTCCGAGAAAAGCTTTCCGACCATCAGCGAGTCTGCGGGCGTCCATGCGCGCGGCTTGTATTGCAGGAGCTGAAACTCCTGCGGCAGCGATTTGGCATCACGCGAATCTATCAAAGCATTGACACCGCGCGCATAAGCTTCGAGCGCGGCGCGTCCGGGAGCAGAAGCCTGCGCCAGCATCGTCTCCGCCATCCCCGCAAAGCCGAAAATACGATGCCTCTTATCTTCTGCCAGCACAGAGCTTCCGAAAATTTCCGCCAACTCGCCGCGCATCGTCCGCCGCAACACATCCATCTGCCACAAACGGTCGCTCGCCGTCACAAAGCCCTGTGCGAAATAAAGATCAGCTTCATTCGCAGCCTCTATATAAGGAATGCCGCGCTCGTCGCGCCTCACAGTGACTTGCTCGCGCAAGCCCGCGACGTTAAGAGTCGCCGGACTCGCTTGCGCGCCCGCAGGATTTTGCGCAGAGACGAGGGGAACGGTCTGTAAGATAAAAGTAAATGAAAGAATCAGGACAAGAAGAAAGTAGACAGCCCTTTGTTTTCTCACAAGCATCGCCTCGCTATTGAAAGTTAAAGTGGGAAACCGCTTTGCGTCTTGATAAATTGCCACTAGCTTCAGCTAGTGGACAGATAGGCAGAGATTAATCGGCTTTAGCCGAATCATTTGGCTAAAGCCAAAATCTTTTTGTGATCTGTCCCTCCAGCTAAAGCTGGAGGCAATTCAAATATCTTTAATGACAAACCGTTGGCTAATGATTCGGGTCAATGACGATCATGCGCGGTTCTGTCATTTCTTCCATCGCGTAGCGCACGCCTTCGCGCCCCGCGCCCGACTGCTTGACGCCGCCGTATGGCATGTTGTCCACGCGAAAAGCGGGCGCGTCGTTTATCATCACGCCGCCGAATTCGAGCGTTTGCGCCGCCTCGAACATACGGTTCATCTCGCGCGTGAAGACGCCTGCCTGCAAGCCGTAGCGCGTGTGATTCGCCGCCGCCAGCGCGTCCGGGAAATCGCTGAAAGTCTGAATCGTTGCGACCGGCGCAAAGATTTCTTCCGCCACGACGCGCATCTCGTTATGCACGTCCGTCAGCACGGTTGCTTCAAGCAGAGAGCCTTGCCGCGTGCCGCCGCAGAGCAGTCGCGCGCCCGCGCTGACGGCTTCATTAATCCATTCTTCGGCGCGTCGCGCTGCGGCTTCGTCAATCATCACCGAGAGTTCAGTCGCTTCATCAAGCGGGTCGCCCGTTCGTAAATTTCGTGCGCGCTCGACGAACTGCTTAGTCCATTCATCCGCGATTCGCTCGTGCAAAAAAATACGCTGCGCGGAGATGCAGACCTGTCCGGAGTAATTGAACGCTGCGACCACTGTGCGTCTGACGGAATATCCGATGTCTGCCGTCTCGTCCACGATGACGGGCGCGTTGCCACCAAGCTCTAAGGTCACTTGTTTACGCGCCGCGCGCTCGCGCAGCTTCCAGCCGACCTCCGCGCTGCCCGTAAAAGAGATCATCGCAACGCGCTCGTCATCCAGCACGATGTCAAGGAGCGGAATCTCCATCGGCACGATTTGCAGCGCACCCTTCGGCAGTCCCGATGCGAGAAAAGCTTCGCCGAGCAGGTTGGCCGTAAGCGGTGTGCGCGGGCTGGGCTTGATGATAATCGCGTTGCGCGAGGCGAGCGCGGGCGCAACCTTGTGCGCGACCAGATTGAGCGGAAAATTAAAGGGCGTGATGCCGTAAATGATGCCGCGCGGAATCCGCTCAGTCCAGCCGAAACGCCCGCGCCCCATCGCCTGCGTGTCAACGGGAATGGTTTCGCCCGTAAAGCGGCGCGCTTCTTCCGAAGCAAAAATGAAGGTCGAGATGCTTCTGTCCGTCTCGCCGCGCGCAGCCTTAATCGGCTTGCCGCTCTCGATGGCAATCGAGCGCGAGAAATCTTCGTGCCGCTCTTTGATGTAATCTGCGATAACGCGCAGGGCTTCCGCGATTTCGTAACGCGGCAGTGCGCGCATCTCTGCGGCGGCGGACGCGGCGACGGCGATGGCTTCTTCGACATCCTCGCGCGCGGCGAAGGAAACTTGCGCCAGCGTCTCGCCCGTGTAGGGAGCGCGCAATTCCTGTAAATTAGCGGTCGTGCGCCATTCGCCGCCGATGAGAAAAGGTTTGGTGTTCATGGTTAATCGTAGGCATCTTATAACAAGTTGCGGTTCAAAGTAAGGAGGCTCGAAGGCCGTTATTATTCATCCATCCGTTGGCGGTTCAGTTTGTAGTAGGATGAGATAGCGAGGAGAGGTTCACCGCAGAGACGCAGAGAGCGCAGAGGGGGCGCAGAGGCTTGAATGGCTCTCAACTCTCTGCGCCACCTCTGTGTCCTCCGCGTCTCTGCGGTGAGTCTTATTTTCTGTTCACTCAACTTTACACCGAACAATTCCTATCTACCCTTGTGCGTTGACGCTTTGCTATGTGAGCCGTTACAATCCGCTTGTCTTAGTTAGAGGAGAAACATGCAGAGCGATGCTGGCAAGGATGCTTCATTGCTCGCTCGTGCGGCTCCTAAAGCTTACTCAAGAATCATTCTCTTTTATGTCGCTTCGCAAACATCTTTCATACATCTTCGGCTTGCTCTGCCTGTCGCTGTGTGTCGCCGCCGGGGCGCAGGCGCAGCAGCGTCCTTTAATCACGGAGGACGTGGACATCATCGAGCCGGGCACGTTGCGCATAGAGGCCGGGATAGACTTTTTGCAGGACGCGAAGATTCCGCTCTCCGGCCTGACGGGAGACCTGACGCGCGTCGGCGTCATTGGAATTAATATCGGCCTCGCGCCCAACATCGAGCTTCAGATTGACGGTGTGGCGCAGAATGTCTTGAGCATCAATACGCAGACAATACCGTCGCCCATCACGCTCGGTTTTCTACCGGGCACGGAGACGACGAACGACACAGGGGATTTCACGATCTCGACCAAGATTAAGCTGCGCACGGAAACGAAGCATGGGCCTTCGCTGGGATTTCGTCTCGGTGTGCAATTGCCTAACTCGAATCAGGCGCGCGGCATCGGCGTTAATCAGACCAACGCATTCGGGACTATCCTCTTCGGGAAAAAGTTCGGGCGCGACGGGCGCGTCAACCTGTTCGGCAACGTGGGGATAGGAATTTTGACCGCGCCGCTCGAAGATTTTACGCAGAATGATGTCCTGCTCTACGGCTTTGCCGGAATCGTGCGTATCAACCGGCATTTCAATCTCGCGGGCGAGGTCAATGGCCGCGCCAACACGCGCGGCGGGCGCGCACCGCTCGGCACAGAGTCGCAGTCCGAAGCGCGTCTGGGCATGCAGATCAAAGCCTCCGGCCTGCGCTTCGACTTCGCAGGCATCGCCGGACTGACCGAATTCAGCCCCCGCTCTGGCATCACCTTCGGCGTCACATACGACACGCCGAGCGTGTTCACGCCGGCAAAATAGTAAGTCCCAAGTCCCAAGTCTCAAGTCCCAAGTTAAGAAAATGTCTTTGACTTGGGACTTGAGACTTGGGACTTGGGATTTGGATTCTATGTTTAATTGGTTAAGCGACTCATACCACTGGATTCAACAATCCTTTGCCGGGATGGTCACATGGCTTGAGCAGTTCATCATCGGAGTGCCGATGTATGTGGCTGCGCCTTCGATGATTGTGATCGGCGCGCTGGATTCTTCGCTCCTCTCGCTTCCCGAAATCAACGATTATCTGGTCGTGATGCGTTGCGCGACAGACCCGAAAGCGGTTTTTTATTTTCCGCTCTTTGCCGCCGCCGGTTCGGTCTTGGGCTGCATGCTGCTGTACTGGATTTTGCGAAGGGGCGGGCAAGCCGTCCTGCGCAGGCGTTTTCGCGCAGAGCATATAGAGCGCGTCGAGCGTGCTTACGCCCGCTTCGGTTTCTTAGCGTTGGCGGTGCCCGCGCTCCTGCCGCCGCCGATGCCGTTCAAGATTTTTGTCGCCACCGCAGGCACGCTCGAATATCCGCGCTGGCGGTTTGTGCTGACGATCATGATCGCGCGCAGCCTGCGTTATTACATCGAAGGCACGCTCGCAGTCTTTTACGGCAAGCAGGTGATGGATTTTATCAAGCAGTATGGAGCAGCGATGCTCGGCGGCGTCATCCTCCTGGCCGTCATCGGACTCAGCATCTATTTCATCAAGCATCGCCGGAGCGCAAGCGTTGACGACGCTGCAAACGAAGCTGAAGCGGCTGAAGCAAAAAGCGATGTTTAAGAGGTCAGAACCGCCTGCGGTAGCGGGCTGACAGATTGCGGATTTCGGATTGCGGATTACAAAGCATGATGGTGTTTCCAATCCGCATTCCGAAATCCGCATTCCGCAATTGCCATCTCCCGCCCGCTACCGCAGGCGGTTCTGACCAATCATTTTTTGAAAGGATTGACTTTTAGCTTTGAAGTGGCTCTGGCGTAAGATCACGGGTGGCCTGACCTCTGTTTCGCAATTCTTAGTGGCTTACGGGCCGTTTGGCCTGTTTGCTATCGCGCTGCTGGATTCGGCTCTGATTCCGCTTCCGGGCGGGCCGGATGCCGTGATGATGCTGCTGTCTGCCGCGCGTCCTGCCTGGGTTCCGATTTATGCGGCGGCGGCGACGCTCGGTTCTGTGGCCGGATGTATTATTCTTTATTACATCTCGCGGCGTGCGGGCAGGCGTGCGCTCTCTCGCTTTTCGGAATCGAAGCAGGCGCGCGTCAAACAATTGATAGACCGCTATGATGTCCTGTCGGTGCTGGTCGCATCCGTGCTGCCGCCGCCTTTTCCTTTCAAGCTCTTTGTCGTGACGGCTGGCGTTTTTCGCCTTAACGTCCTGCGCTTTGCGGTCGCGGTCGCCATCGGTCGCGCTTTTCGTTACCTGCTCGAAGGCTACCTGGCCGCGCGATACGGCGAGCATGCGAAAGAATTGCTGGCGCGTTATTATCCGGCCATCGGCATCGGCTTTGCCGTCTTAATCATTCTGATTTTCGTCGGGCGCAGTATTTTAAAGGGCAGAACGATGAGACGCAGAAACGCAGAGACTTAGAGAGCGGATTAGCAAAAACAGTTTTTATTTAAATCAAGTTGCAGTTAAGGGTTTTTGCCTTTCTTGAATTGCCACTAGCTTTAGCTAGTGGATCAAGGTTTCTTATGCTTCCGGCTTTAGCCAAACAATTTAAGTTCAAGAAATAAGCAATCGAGGTTGATTGATATTTTGGCTAAAGCCGCCTTTCTTTTATGCAACGTATCCACTAGCTAAAGCTAGTGGCAATTTATTAACTGGCAGCTTGGGTTATTTAACCGCCGATTCTGAAGCGGCGGGCGGCGGCCAAGTCGTTGATGCCGTGTTCGTGCATGCGCGCCAGCATGTGTATAAAAATCTCTGCGGTGGCGAGCGCATCACTGGCCGCGCGGTGGCGGTTATTGATTTGAATTGAGAAATGCTCGGCGACGGTTTGCAGGCGATAGTTGAGCAGGCCGGGGAAGATGCGGCGCGAGAGAATGACCGTGCATAAATTTGAATTAGCCATCCTGCGTCCCGGAAAGACGCGCGCGATTTCATGATTCAGAAAGCGCACATCGAACTGCGCGTTGTGCGCGACCAGCACCGCGTCGCCCGCAAAGTCGAGCCACAGCGGCGCGACTTCTTCAAAGCGCGGCGCGTCCTTGACCATCTGGTTGGTGATGCCCGTCAGGTTGACTATGAACGGCGGTATCTGCGTCTCAGGATTGACGAGGGTTTGGAACTCGGCGACGATGCGCCCACGGCTGACTCTGTAAGCTCCGATTTCCGTAATCCGGCACGGAGGCGTTTTGGCTCCGGTCGTTTCTACGTCAACGACTACGAAATCGGAATCGTGTATGAGACGCGCTTCCATGTCTTCGCAGAGCAGCTCGACCATCGCGCCGTCGCGGACGCACAAGCGATGATCGTCTTTGATAAGGTCTGCGACAAGCAGCGTTGCCAACTCGTCATCAAGGTCTGAGAGCTTTAAAACAAGGTCAGCGATGTCCGATGCAGGAGCGCATCCGCCGCATACACGTAGCATCTCGACGGTCTCTTGCACAAGGGGAGAGTCGGAAATGAGGTTACGAAGCACTGCCATCAGCAAGCATTGTATCACGCGCACGCAAATGATAAAGCATGGAGCGACGGGTTCGGCAGAACCGATCAAGCGACAGGGTGCGTAAGATGAAGAGAAACTAAAAGCGCAAACCCTTGCGCCGAAACCCGTTTGATTGGAGAAAATTTTATGGAAAACCCTAACATCAAGGCTGTCGAAAGTTATCTCTACGCGCTGCGCGATAAGGATTTGAGCAAAGTTCCGTTTGCGCCCGATGTGATTTTTGAAGAGCCTCTAACGCCAACGCTTAACGGGGAAGCAGCCGTGCGCGAATATCTCCCTAATGTTTTTCCTTTAATTAACGACGTGCGGATTAAGCGTCACATCGCGGATGGCGAGTACGTCGCCACGCTCTGGGAAGCTGACAGCCCTCTGGGCATCATTCCCGTCTGCGAGTGCTTTCGCATCGTCGGCGGGCAGATCAAACAGATCAGCGCATACTTTGACCCGCGCCCGATTACCAACCCCGCTCAATAGCAACTTTCTCAGGAGGCTTTGATAAAAACTTTGCTTGCCGAAGAGGTCATCGAAAGATTCAAACGCACGGGCGCGCTGCTCGAAGGCCATTTCATTTTATCGAGTGGCCTGCACAGCGCAAGCTATTTGCAGTGCGCGCTGGTCCTGCAACATCCCGTCGAAGCAGAAGCTTTTGGCCGCGCGCTGGCCGCGCAGTTTCAGGGACAGAGCATAGAGACAGTCGCTGCTCCGGCCATCGGCGGCTTGATTATCGGCTATGAAGTGGCGCGCTCTCTGAATGCGAAATTTATCTGGACGGAGCGAGACGCGGAAGGGCATATGACGCTCCGTCGCGGCTTCACGATTCGTCCCGGCGAGAGCGTCCTGGTCGTAGAGGATGTGATTACTACCGGCGGCTCGACCCGCGAAACCATCGGAGCTTTGACGCGGGACGGCGCACGCATCGTCGGCGCAGCCTCCATCATAGACCGCTCAGCCGGACGCGCAGACGTGGGAGCGCCGCGCGTCGCCCTCGCCACACTCGAAGTTCCTTCCGTCGCCCCAACAGCCTGCGAAGCCTGCGCGCGTGGCGATGAAGCAATCAAGCCGGGAAGCAGGAAAGACAGTGTTTAGTTTTCAGTTTTCAGTTTTAAGCACGGAGAGTGCAGTTACTGAAAACTGAACACCGAAAACTGAAAACTGTTCTATGAATTATAAGTTGACGCTGCAATACGACGGCACGGATTTTCACGGGTGGCAGATGCAGGATGGGCGTCGCACGGTGCAGGGCGAACTCGCGCGCGTGCTGTCGCTGCTGGACGGGCGTAAGGTGTCCGTGCATGGCTCGGGGCGCACGGATGCGGGCGTGCATGCGGAGGCTCAGGTGGCGAGTGCGCAGCTTGAGCGAGAGTTCGAGCCGGAAAAACTGTGCGCGGCCATCAACGGAAATCTTGAGCGCGATGTCCGCGTCATCCGTGCTGAAATCGCGCCGGATGATTTTCACGCGCGATATTCGGCGCGCGGGAAAACTTATCTGTATCGAATCATTAATGCGCGCGTCGTGTCGCCGTTCTGGATTCGCTACGCGCACAATGAAGCGCGAACGCTTGAGCTTGAGCGGATGCGGGATGCCGCCTGTGTGTTTTTGGGAGAGCATGATTGGACTGCATTTTCCGCCGCGCAAACGGATGCGCAGACGCGCGTGCGCAAGGTGACGGAACTTGAGATTGATGCTGTCTGGGATGAGCGCGGGCAAGGCAGGCTGTTTGAGATTAAGGTGAGCGCGAACGGTTTTTTGCGTTACATGGTGCGCTCGATTGCGGGCGCGCTGCTGGCGGTCGGGCGCGGCGAATTGGATAGCGAAATGATTTCGCACGCACTGGAAACGGGCGAGCGTTCAAAGCTAATCGTAACCGCCCCGGCGTGCGGCTTGACGCTGCTTCGTGTCCAATATGATTGACACTCGCGCTCTTGCGCGGGTAAATAGTGAATAGTAAATAGTAAATGGAGAAAAAAACGTCCTTCTATTTACCATTTACTATTCACCATTTACTATTCACTAACTTTTACCTTGTTGAGACTGGAGCTTTGATGCTCGCAGATTTTGCAGAAGTGGTGCAGCCGGGGACGCGCGAAGAGAGTTTGCTGGCGTCGCTCGAATGGGAGCGTTTGCCGCGCCATGTGGCGATTATCATGGATGGCAACGGGCGTTGGGCTGCGCAGCGCGGGCAGTCGCGTATCACAGGGCATCGCGCCGGGGTCGAAGCCGTGCGCGCATCGGTTGATACGGGCGCGCGTTTGGGTTTGGGCGCGCTCACGCTCTACGCTTTCTCGACCGAAAACTGGAAACGCCCGCGTCTTGAAGTGGATGCTTTGATGCGTATGCTCAGGCGTTACCTGCGGCTTGAGCTAGACGAGATTGACCGGCAGAACATACGCTTTCAGGCCATCGGGCGGATAGACGGCTTGGTCGCCACCGTGCGCCGCGAGATTGCCAGAGCGACGGAGCGAACAGCCGCAAACACGGGCATGGTCTTGAGCGTCGCTTTGAATTACGGCGGGCGGGCGGAGATTCTGGATGCCAGCCGCGAGGCTATTCTTCGACTGTTGCGGGAAGGCCGCAAGGTCGAAGACCTGACGGAAGAAGATATTTCAAAGCATCTCTACACGCGCGGCCTGCCTGAACTGGATTTGCTGGTACGCACGAGCGGCGAGATGCGCGTCTCGAACTTTTTGCTGTGGCAAGCGGCCTACAGCGAGATTTATGTGACCGATACACTGTGGCCTGACTTTCGCCGCCTGCACCTGCTCGAAGCCATCGCCGATTTCCAGCGGCGCGACCGTCGCTTCGGCGGTTTGAAGTTGGTCGCCAATGCGAAATAATATTGTTATGGAAACAACTGTTCAAAATAAGGTCTGGACTGACGACGAGCTGATGTCGTTGCCCGATAACGGCAACAAGTATGAGGTGATGAAAGGAGAACTGGTCGTGAGTCCTGCCGGAATCGAACATGAAGAAATCGGCGCACGCCTGATTGCCGCTTTGGTGAATTATGTTAAGGCAAATAAACTAGGCATCGTCTGCGGCTCAAGCGCGGGCTACTGGATGAACATCAGAGAATATTTTCTTTCTCCGGATGTTTCATTCATCGCCAAAGAACGGCTCGGCGGTTTGAAGCGTGCGCCGAAGAAATTCTTTGACGGTGCGCCAGACCTTGCGATTGAGGTTCTCTCTCCGCGCGACACGATTGAAGCCCTGCATGAAAAAATCGTCGAGTATTTTAAGAATGGCGCACGGCTCATGTGGGTACTCAATCCGGAAGAGCAAATCGTGCTTGTGTATCATGCCCCGCAGCCGGACAAGCTCTTACGCGCTGGCGATGCGCTTGATGGAGAAGATGTAATACCGGGCTTCTCAATGCCTGTCTCGGAATTGTTCGCTGAGTTTGACTTTTAACTGAGATGGCTAACCTGAGCGATTTTAGATTCATGAGTTAAGTTAAAGACTTAAATCCAAAATCTAAAATCCAAAATCCAAAATCCAAAATCCGCTAAATGTCTCGCATCATCACCGCGCTCATCGTTCTTCCGATCCTGATTGCTTCCATTTATTTTTCGTGGCTGTGGCCTTTGTTTGTCGCGATGGCTGCGGCTGCGATGTTGTTGGGCTTGCACGAATTCTGGGTGCTGGCGAAGCGGCCTGCTATCAAGCCGGATATGGCTATCGGGTTTATCGGAGCGGCAAGCCTGTTTGTGGGCTTCTGCTTTGACGCGCCGGGTAAGGACCCGCAGTTGTTATTGCTGACCTTGATCGTCTTTGTCATCGCTGTCTTAGCGGCGGAGATGTTGAGGGGCGCGCCGTTCGATAAGATGCTGGCGTCTGCGGGAGCAACTGTGCTGGGCGCGCTTTATGTAGTGTTGCTCGGCGGCCATCTGGTAGCGGTGCGGATGCTGGATAACCAACGGTTGGCGGCGCATCTGCTCTTCTTTTTCTTTCTGGTCATCATGGGTTCTGACACGGGCGCGTATTACGCAGGGAGAACTTTTGGAAAGCGTAAGCTCGCGCCGAAAGTGAGTCCGGGCAAGACCTGGGAGGGAGCCGTCGGCGGCATGCTGGCGAGCCTGTTGATGGCTGTGCTGGCGCATTACTGGTTTTTTCCGGAGCTGAGTTTAAAAGCCGCTTTGCCACTGGCGGCGGCGATGAATGTTTTCGGCGTCGTGGGAGATTTGACGGAGAGCGCGCTCAAACGCGGGGCGGGCGCGAAAGACGCGGCGAAGATTTTGCCGGGTCATGGAGGGCTGCTGGATCGTCTCGATAGCTTGCTCTTCAACGCGCCGCTCATCTACTATTTCGCACGAGCTTATTTCTACTGATGCAGCCTATTTCAAAAGCGATGCTTAGCCACAGAGGACACAGAGCGCACAGAGGGAAGTAAATGAACAAAGCCTGCGATAGTCTTTTATCTCTGTGTCCTCTGTGTCCTCTGTGGCTGATGATAAAATTAGAAGCATGACGACAAAGAAGCTGGTCATCGTTATCTGTAGCGTGCTGGTCGCATTGGCTTTGCTGGTTGTGGTTTTCGCTGGCGCGATTATCGGGCTGGCTTTTTACTCGATTGGCAAGAGCGAGGCGGCAGAGACTGCTAAAACTTTTCTCAAGGGCAACGAAAAGCTGAAGCAGGAAATCGGCAACGTCAAAGACTTCGGCATGTTCGTGACGGGCAGCGTCAACTCGAACAGCACAGATGGCGAAGCGACGCTGCATTTGAAAGTCATAGGCGAACGGCGTACTGTCAACGCGACTGTGAGTTTGACGTACAAGAACAATCGCGCGTGGCGCGTGACGGGCGCATCATTTGAGAATGATGCTGGCAAGAATGTAGAGCTGTTGGAGCAATACGAACAGGGCGAGCCGCCACCACCGCCGCCACCACCGGAACACGATCACTAATGGAAACCAAAGGTATCAGCATTCTCGGCTCGACCGGGTCAATCGGGCGCAACTCCTTGCGCGTCATCGAAGGCTTGGGAGCGGAGAAATTTCGCGTGGTCGCGCTCGCTGCGGGGCGTAACGTCGGCGAGTTGTCCGAACAGGTGGCGCGGCATCGTCCCGAAATTGTTTCCGTCGAGTCAGAAGAGTGCGCCGAAGAATTGCGCGCGGAGTTAAAACGCAGGGGCGTAGAGTTGCCGCGCATCATGTGTGGCGAAGCGGGCCTTGTCGAAGCGGCGACGCACGAATGGGCGGAAATCGTTATCAGCGGGACGGTCGGCGCGGTCGGATTCGTCCCGACCCTGCGTGCGCTCGAAGCGGGAAAGCGGGTCGCGCTTGCTAATAAAGAGACGCTGGTGATGGCCGGAGAGTTGATGACACGCGCGGCGCAAAAATCCGGCGCAGAATTGTTGCCCGTGGATTCGGAACATAACGCGCTGCATCAATGCCTGCGCGGAGAGAAAAAGGCGGAGGTGCGAAGGCTGATCCTGACGGCCTCCGGCGGGCCATTTCGCACGCGCAGCCTCGCGGAGATGCAAACAGCGACGGTCGCCGAAGCGATGCGGCATCCGACATGGAGCATGGGCGATAAGATTACGATTGATTGCGCGACGCTCATGAACAAGGGCTTTGAAGTCTTTGAAGCGCACTGGCTCTTTGGCTTTGACGCAGACCAGATTGATATTCTTGTCCATCCGGAATCCGTAGTCCATTCGATGATTGAATTGGTGGACGGCTCTGTCATAGCGCAGATGGGCGTCACAGACATGCGCCACGCGATTCAGTATGCGCTGACCTATCCTGAGCGGCATCCGTGTGATTTGCCAACCCTCGATTTGACCAAAACAGCCGCGCTCCATTTTGAAGCGCCGGACACTGAGCGTTTCCCGTGCATCGCGCTCGCGTATCGCGCGCTGCGCACAGGGGGCACGCTTCCGGCAGCGATGAACGCTGCTAATGAAGAAGCTGTCAGAGCTTTTCTGGACGGGCGCATCTCTCTGACCGACATTCCGCAGATTATCGAAGAGGTGATGAACGAGCATGTCGTGCGCGGGGTCGAAAGCCTTGACGTGGTGCTTGAGACGGATAAAGCTGCGCGCGTGCTGGCGAGAGAAAAAGTAGAAAGCAAAAGTCACAGGAAGAATGCGATTGAGACTGTGGTCTGAACTTTAGGATTGTGAGATTGAGATTTCACGCAAAGGCGCTAAGAGCAGAGGGTGTAGGGGATAGGGCGTAGGGTGTAGATAAAACGACTGTCTTGAGCTACACCCTACGCCCTATCCCCTATCCCCTCGTTCGCTTCTGCCTTTTACCTTTTCACCTTTGCCCTGTAAACTGACGGGCGGCAACCCTGCGAGTGGGCGTGTGAGTCTAAAAGCGTGTGGGAATTATTGAAGGAAACGAGAGTTAGGGATACATGACTTATTTGATTGGCGGCCTCGCCTTCATCTTTATCTTGGGCGCAGCCGTAGTGATACATGAGTTCGGCCATTTTATCGTGGCGAAGCTGTTTAAGATTCGCGTCGAGACCTTCTCCGTCGGTTTTGGCCCCAGACTGTTTGGCCGGAAATGGGGCACGACGGATTATCGTCTCTCTGCGATTCCGCTCGGCGGTTACGTCAAGCTCGGCGGCGATGAATCGAATGCTCCGCTCGAAGGCGAAGGCGCGTCCGACATTCCGCTCGAAGAGCAGTTTAACCTGCGCCCGCGCTGGCAGAAATTCCTTGTCGCGGTGGCTGGCCCGGTGATGAACATCCTGACCGCGCTGGCGATTCCGTTTTTCGGAGCGATGATACAGGGCGTGCCCGTCATGCCCGCGCCAATCGTGATGGTCGTCGCGGAAAACGGAGCGGGCGCGAAAGCCGGAATCAAACCCGGCGACCGCATCGTTTCCTTTGACGGCAAAGAGAATCCGACCTGGGAGCGCATCGTCAACGACGCGCTGATCTCGCCCGACCAACAAATCCCAATCATCGTCGAGCGGAACGGCGAGCGCCTGCCCTTGAACATCACGCCGACCATGCGCAAGGACGAGCGCGGCAATCAGCTTGGCACACTCGGGCTTGAGCCGGATACGGGAGCCAAGCCTGTCATCGTCGGCATGGTCGAGCCGAACACGCCTGCGTCTGAGGCAGGGCTTCAGCCGGGCGACCGCATCATCAGAATCAATGACGAGCTGGCGCGTAACAAAGAGCAGGTCATGCAATTCATCTCAGACCACAAGTCTGAGGCTCTTCGCCTGACCGTCGAGCGCGCGAACGGAGAGCGAAAAGAACTGACCGCCACTCCGCGCCAATTGCCTGACGGCAGAGTGCGGCTGGGCGTCAACCTCGGCGGCAAAGAGCCGCTTGAGCGTGTCGGCATCGCTTCCGCCGCCAGCTATTCTGTCAACACCAACATCGAGATTATACGCCTTACGGGCAAGGCTCTGGGGCAAGTCTTTAGCGGGCAGCGTTCCGTGCGCGACACCATCTCCGGCCCTATCGGCATCGCGCAGGAATCCTCGCGCGTCGCCAACGACTTTGGCTGGGAAGGCGTCTTCTTCATGCTCTCTTTTATGAGCCTGAACTTAGGCGTCTTTAATCTGCTGCCGATTCCTGTGCTTGACGGCGGCGCGATTTTTATCCTGCTGATCGAAGCCGTGCTGGCTGTGGTCGGCCTGAAATTGTCCATGACCGTGCGCGAGCGCATACAGCAAGTAGGCTTTGTCATGCTCCTCCTGCTGATGGGCTTCGTGATTACCAACGACCTCTTAAAGGTGGCGTCTGGGCTTCGCAATAAGAACCCGCCCGCCGCGACCGAGCCGCAGAAATAGCCCCAAGTCCCAAGTCTCAAGTCCCAAGTCAATCCGGCTTGGGACTTGAGACTTGGGACTTGGGACTTGAGATTTATGAGAGAAACCAGAGCAGTCAAAATCAAGAACGTGCAGGTCGGCGGCGGTGCGCCCGTCGCTATCCAGTCCATGACGAAGACCGATACGGTGGACGTTGATGCGACTGTGGCACAGATTGAAGAGATGATGCGCGCGGGCTGCGAGATAGTGCGCCTCGCCGTGCCGGACAAGGACGCCGCCATCGCGCTCAAAGAGATTAGAAAGCGCGTGCCGGACGTGCCGCTCGTCGCTGACATACACTTTCATTACAAGCTCGCACTGATGGCGCTCGAAGCTGGCGTTGACAAGCTGCGTCTGAATCCCGGCAACATCGGAGCGCATGAGCGCGTGCGCGAAGTCGTGCGTGCAGCGCAGGCTCAGAAAGTTCCGATTCGCATCGGCGTCAACGGTGGCTCGTTAGAAAAAGACCTTTTGAAAAAATACGGCACCGCCACGCCCGAAGCGATGGTCGAATCCGCACAACGACACATACGCATTCTCGAAGACCTGGACTTTCAAGACATCATCATCTCGCTCAAAGCTTCGGACGTGCGCCGCACGGTCGCCGCTTATCGCTTATTGTCAGAGCTGGTTGATTACCCCTTGCACTTGGGCGTGACCGAAGCTGGCACGGCCTTTAGCGGCTCCATCAAATCCGCCATCGGTCTCGGCATTCTCTTGCACGAAGGCATCGGCGACACTATCCGCGTCTCGCTCGCCGCAGAGCCGCAGGAAGAAGTCCGCGTCGCGTGGGAGATTCTCAAATCCCTCGAACTCAGACAGCGCGGCGTCACGGTCGTCGCCTGCCCGACCTGCGGGCGGCTCGACGTAGACGATTTCGTCGGCATCGTGACAGAAATCGAACGTCGCCTCGCGCACATCGAAGAACCCCTCCATCTGTCCATCATGGGCTGCGCCGTCAACGGGCCGGGCGAAGCACACGATTCCCAACTCGGCATCACCTTCGGGCGCAACGTCGGCATGATCTACAAGAACGGCGTCCCCATGCGCAAAGTCTCCGGCGCAGACATCGTCGAAGCCTTCATCACAGAGACCGAAAAACTCGTCGCCGAAGGCGCAGCCGCAAAAGCTGAAGAGCCTGAACAAATACTCGTCTCAATTACATAAACCAACTCTCAACGACTCTGAAGACCTTAGGAACTGTGATGTTTAGAATTCCTGATGTCTTCGTGTCTCTGTGCGTGAATATTGATTCCGCCCAAAATAAAACTGGCGGGGTGCTTTTAGCAAGAGTAAAATAATTCAGCTTATCGTTTGGCGAATTAGGCCGCCAGTGGCGGTCTAAATAGTAGTTAGCTGGCTACATTATTCCAAAGGAGGTGCCTCAATGCGAGTTCTTTTACCGGGCGAGCGACTCACAGCCATACGTGCACATCAACATGGCCGTTTAATTATCAGTTGGGGAAATCTAGATAATCCAGTACACCTGCGGAACGTTGCTAACAGATTTGGTTGGCCTATGCCCACATCTAGGTTGAGAGACTGGCTAATAGATATGTGCCGTCACCAAACGTGGCGTTGGCCTACTTCTAGGTTGAAGGAGGCGTTCCTTGCCAAGATGCTTGAGAGTGACGAGACCTTCGAGATTGGCGTAATGTCGAGTGGAATTGATGTCTACGATCCTGATTAGAACCCAGAACGTATGATGCTCATCTTGCATGGCAGCGGAACGCGCCAGCTAACAAATCGTTGGACGCGAGCGGCGGGAGCGTGTTTCTCGAACTAACCTGATGCGGCGAAGGGCGCTTTGATTCGCGCCGCCGCGTCAACTCAAACGTTATGCGGCTGACTTGAAGCTTCAAATGAGGCTTGGCATGATGCGGTGCAATGTACTTTGAAATCATCAGCAATATTTCAGACATCGAAAGAATTGCTGCTGGCGGTTCTATTCGTGAAATCGCACGCTTGCGAAAGCAATTCGGCGCGGGACGCTGGCGAAAGCTCAAAGGTGTTGCTACAGTCCGCCTTGCTAATGGTAGGATACGGAAAGTCGAGCTGCATTGGTATGAAGCTCATGGCATAGGCAAGAAGAAGCTCAAGATTAAAAGATATTTGGATTGAAAGTTATGAAGCGTCGAAAATCAGAGCCGAAATTCGTTATCTGTATCCGCAATGAAGATTGCGAAGATTTAGAGCCTCGAAAGGTTTATCAGGTTCTTCCTGATGAGGCTGCGGCTGAAGATGGTTACATCAGGGTCATAGACGAATCAGGCGAAGATTATCTCTATCCCCAAGATTATTTCGTTTCAATCGAGTTGCCTCAAGCGGTGGAGAAAGCCTTTTTATCGGCAGCTTAGATAAGCGCGCGAGGCTCAACAAATCATTCGAACCGGACAGGAGGTAGCCTACCTTTCATCTTCAGAGAAGGCCACAGCCGCGCTCGATGAGAGAGAGGCGAGAGTGCGCACGAAGTCCATCAAATAAACTTAACCACAAAGGCACGAAGACACAAAGGAGATTCAAATCTTTAATCCTTTTGTGTCTTCGTGCCTTTGTGGTTAATATTTTATTCGCCGATCTCCGGCTTGGCCGAAAGCCCTGCGCCGTTCAGATACTTAATCAGAATTACTTCATTGTGCAGCTCGTTATAAATCATCTCGTCCACCATCTCGCGTGCGATGAGGATGCCGAAGCCGCCGGGACGCATGCCTTGAGCTTCGCGGTAACGCTCATGCTGCATCGGGTCGTCTTCGGGGTTGAGGATGGCCGCGTGATAAAGCGATTCGAGCTTGAAACCTTCGCCGGGGTCTTTGATGCGATAGAGGATGACGCGCGGCGTGTGCAGAAAGCCGACTTCGACATACCGCGCGGGGTCGTTTTTGCCGCCGTGTTCGATGGCGTTGCGCAGCATCTCTCGAAAAGCGTAAGTCACGTTCTCGCGCGTGTCCTGCGGAATGTCTGTGTTCAGTTGCGCCATCATTCTTTCCAAAGGGTCAATCGCCATCGGGTCACACGGGACGCGCAGCTCTATCCATTCCGGGCGCGCGGAGAGGACTTCGATCTTGATCTCCTGCGGAATCATCTCAAAGGCTGCACGGACGGCGGCGAGCAACTGCACGATGTCGAAAGGCTTGGCTAACAAATCGCACGCCTGATCGCGCAGCGCGCTGATGGCCGTCTCAGGCGTCGTCAGCGCGGTCATCACAATGACGCGCAAGTCCTGATGCGTCTCGCGCAGCTTCGAGAGCATCATCAAGCCATCCATCTTCGGCATCATCACATCAAGCAAAGTCAGATCAACCTCTTCATGCGCAAGAATCTCAAGCCCCTCGAAAGCATCGTGCGCTTCCAAGACCTGATAACCCTCGCGCCTGAGCGCAAAGCCGATCAAAGCGTGTAGCTCCGGATCATCATCCACCACCAGAATTTTTTTAGCCATCTTGTTCCCTGGGGTATAAAGCAAGGATGAAGGATGAAGGTGGAAGGATGAGAGGCATGCTATTCAAGCTTGAGCCGTTCATCTTCAATAGCATCTCCTTCATCCTTCATCCTTCATCCTTCATCCTTCATCCTTGCTCTTCGGACATCGCTAAAAAGAGCGCGTCGGTTGCGACTTTGCGATTGATGTTGACTTCAAGCTGGCGGCGATGCGTGTCAATCTGAGAGAGCCAGCGCGCGGCGCGACGACTCTCAAGCCGCGTGCCGATGCGCGTGAGCTGCTCGCACAAGTCCTGATGTGTCAACCGCTCATTGGGTGCGCCGAGCGAGACAGCCCACACGTCATGCACTAAGGTTTCCAGCACGCTCAAGCGCGGCTCGTACTCGTCCTTGCGCTTGGCGTCGCACAATTCTTCCGCCGCACGCAACAGCCGCGCGCGATCTTTCGTGACCGCCAGCGCATCCAGCACGCCCAGCATGGCCGTGCGCTGCTCCTGATATGCTGCGAGGTCTGTCGAGAGCGCACGCCCTATGCTCCCGCCGGACACATGCGCCAGAACCTGCGCGTCACTTTGAGAAAGTGTTTTGTTCGCTTCGCGCAAACGCTTTTCAATCTCTGTCGCAGAGAGCGGCGCAAAGCGTATCACCTGACAGCGCGAGCGAATCGTCGGCAGCAGCGAAGCAGGCCGCGACGTGATGAGTATCAGGTGCGTTGTTGGCGGCGGCTCTTCCAGCGTTTTCAAAAGCGCGTTTGACGAAGCCTCATTCAAGCGGTCTGCGTCTTCGATGAGAAAGACGCGAGCCTTGCCTTCAAAGGGACGAAAGTTAGCTTCTCTCTCAAGCTCGCGCATCTTATCCACCGCGATGTTTCGATTGTACGGGCGCACCAGCGCGACATCCCTGTGCTCGCTCCAAACGAGTTTTTTCTTGTTGTCGTCATCCGATGTGTGCGCCGGAAAAGTTGAGCGCATGATGCGCAGGCAAGACGGGCAACGATCACACGCCTCAACCTCTTCAAACGGCGTCTGGCAGTTAATCGCCTTTGCCAGCTCAAGCGCGAACAGCTTTTTGCCCACGCCTTCTTCGCCTGCGAACAACAATGCGCCGGGCACGCGCCGCACAGCGAGCATCCGTCGCAAGCTCTCTTTGACACGCTCGTTTCCTGTAAGTCGTGAAAACATAAGTCGGGAGTCAGGAGTCAAGAGCCAGGAGTCGGGAGTCGGTTGGCTGGTCTTTGACATCAGACAACGGACTCCTGATTCTTGACTCTAAGAATTGCGTGACCACTTCCGTGACATGAACGTGCGTCTCGTCAACCGAGCCGCTGGCATCAATGATGCGGACGCGCTCAGGCTCTCTCTGCGCCAGTTCCAGATAGGCGTTGCGGACGCGCGTGTGAAAGGCCGCGTCTTCGGATTCAAGACGATCACCCAGGCTTCCGGTATCGGTTCCCCGCCGCCGCGTGCGCGCGAGGCATTCGGCGACCGAGAGATCAAAGACCAATGTCAGGTCTGGCTTGAGACCTCCGGTGGCAAGCTCTACGACCTGTGCGACCATCTCAGCGGGAAAGCCGCGCCCTGCTCCCTGATAAGCGATGGTCGCGTCCGCATAACGATCAGAGAGGACGATGTGGCCTGACTCAAGCGCGGGACGCACTAAGGTTCTGACATGCTGCGCGCGGTCGGCTGCGAAAATCAGCAACTCTGCGAGCGGGTCTACGCTCTCTTCGGCATCGAGCAGGGCTGCGCGCAGGCGTGTGCCCAGAGCTGTGCCGCCCGGCTCGCGCGTCGCAATCGCTTCCAGCCCGCGCAGGCGTAGCTGGCTCGCAATCAGGCGTAGCTGCGTAGACTTGCCACAGCCGTCAATGCCTTCAAAGGTCAGAAAAGCTCCGGTCACGTTCGGTCTCTTTCTGGAAACGGTTGAATCGGAAGACGGGCGTCAGGAGCCGGATTGGTCATTAGTCTCAGCGGGCGGCGCGGGCGTTTGTGATGTCTGCGGTGGCTGTCGCAACTCGCCGCTCATGCGACGCGCAAGTGAGATGGTCGAGATGGCGTGCTTGAAAATCAACTGCTCCTGCGAGCCGGATTCCAGCAGCACCGAAAATCTATCAAAGCTCTTAATGCGCCCTGTCAGCTTTGCGCCATGCAGCAGATAGATCGTCACCGTGCTTCGCTCGCGGCGCGCCGTGTTCAAAAACGCATCCTGTATATTCTGAAGTGCTGGCTTGGTGTCCACAACCGCCTCCGCTCCCCGCCTCGCAAACTGATGATGAAAAGTCCTGCCAGCTTACAACAGGCTTGAGAACAGTGACAAGTGATAAGTGACAAGTGACAAGCTCAAGACAAAAAGCATTTATCTTGTCACTCGTCACTCGTCACCCGTCACTGCTTTTATGACTTGTTCCTGCACCGGTGTCTCATCGCCAAAGCCTTCTATCCATTCGACGCCTGCCTCGCGGCGAAACCATGTCAGTTGACGTTTGGCATAATGGCGCACGTCAAGCCGTGTCTGTTCGATAGCGCTCTCCAAGTCTCTCTGGCCGCGAAGATATTCGACCGCGCGGCGATAGCCATGCGCGCCGAGCGCGTTCGAGCCTGCGGGCACGCCGCGTTCCAGCAGTCCGCGCACTTCTTCGATGAGACCGGCGGCGAAATGTTTTTCCGTGCGCTCGTTGATGCGGCTGTAGAGCACCGCGCGCGGCGGGTTCAGGGCAAAGACGCGGATGCGCGACGCGCTCTCGTGCGGCGGCATTCGCGCAGGCTGTTGTTCAGAGATTGACCTGCCCGTCTGTAATTGCACTTCGATGGCGCGCTGCACGCGCGGCCAGTCCTGCGCATGCAAGGTCGCGGCGGATTGTGCATCAACCCGCTTCAATATTTCATACAGATGAAGCGCGCCGCGATGCTCTCTGATTTCAGTCAAACGTTTTCGCAAATTTTCATCAGTCGGCGGGCTTGGGAAAAAAGGCTGGCGCAGTGCGCGCAAATAAAATCCAGTGCCTCCGACCAGGAGCGCGACGCGCCCGCGCGCTTCTATCTCTTCGATTTTCAGAGCGGCTTCGCGCGCCCATTCGCCAGCCGTGTAATTTATTTCCGGCGGCACGAAATCTATCAAGTGATGCGGCACGCCGCGCCGCTCCGGCAAAGGGACTTTGGCCGTCGCAATCTCTATCTCGCGATAGACCTGCACGGAGTCGCAGTTGATAATCTCTCCGCCCAAGCGCAAAGCCAGCGCAATGCCCAACTCGCTCTTGCCCGAAGCCGTCGGGCCAGCGATGGCTATCACCTGTTTCTGTGTTGGAGTTGGAGAACTCAAGCGCGTGAGTAGATAAGACGTAACACGATGACCAGCCAGACGAGCAGGAGCAGCACGAGCGCGCCCAAAATTTGTCCGCGTGAAAATCGCATTAAGATAAAAGCAAGGCTGCTAAATCATCTTCGGAGGGTCGCACCAGCGCACGCCCCTTCGCTTCAAAGACGGGCACCAGATTCTGCTTCGTCAATTTATACATCGCACGCAGCGCGCCGAAATCTTTCGCCGCATCGCGCTCCGTGTATTCAATAGCATGGCTCTCAAGCCACGCCCGCGCACGCGCGCACAAAGGGCAGCCGGGAACGACGTAGAGAGTAACTTTGGAATTTTCGTTTGCTTCAGTCACTGGTTGAGTGAAATACGCGACGTTCATGGCTTTCTTGAATTGCCACCAGCTTGAGCAAGTGGATAAAATTACAGAAGTTACCGGCTTTAGCCGAATCATTTCGGCTAAAGCAAACACTTGTTAGCTCTCTTGTTCCACTAGCTGAAGCTAGTGGCAATTCAAAAACCATTCATTACACTGCACTAGAGCAGTTTGCAAATTAGTGTACGGCAGGCTGTGCGCCTACCGCTCGTGCGCAACAGGCGGCAGGCTCACAGCCTGCCGTACATTCAATCTAACTCCGCTCTAGTACATCTTCGTCAGCTCGATTCCCGTGTAATAAGCTTTTAAAATCTTATCGTAACTCAAGCCTTGTTTAGCCAATCCATAAGCTCCGACTTGGCAGAGGCCGACGCCATGACCCCAGCCGCGCCCGATAAAAGTAAACCCGTTGACGCGCCCAGCCGAATCATAGCGGCGTTCAATCACAAAAAGCTGCTCGCGAAGCCCTAATGCAGAACGGATACGCCCGCCTCTTACATGTCCCGTGCCGCTTATCCCTACCAATTCCAAATCGGTCGCGCGCCGCGACGAACCGCGCGCGGCGATGCGCAGGTCTGTCAGCGTGCCGATGCCTTTAGCCCAACGCGCGAGCCGCGACTGTGTTTGCGAGAGAGAAAGTTCGGATGTCCAATTGGTAAAGGGTGACATCCTTTCGGCGGTCGCGCCGTTCGGGGCCGGACGCGCTTCCAGATAATCCACCTGCCCGCTCGCGTTGAGGTGGAAAATGACAGGCTCGCCTCCGACCAGCGAGAGCGAGCGCATCTGGTGCGAGACGTTATCGCCGAAAGTGCGGAAGAGATAAGCATCGCCTGTCACAGCCACGCTTTGATCGCGATTTTTATTTGAGCGCAGGACGAGCGCGCCGCTCAGGGTTGGCCGCGTCGTAGACTTTTGCAACTGCAAAGCATTGCGCGATTCCAGCAGGCGCGCGATGGCATGAATCATACGCCCGCGCGGCATCGCCTCGCGCGTGCGCAAGGTTGCATCTGCGTAAAGCGAGAGCGCGCCGTCGCGCAAAAGCATGGCGACATCCGCGCGATTCTTTTCCGGAATCTCCGCTGCGTCTCGGAACGAGAGCAGGTATTCCGCGTCCGCGTCGGCCATTAAGGTGTCTGCGCGCAGCTCGCCATAGACGGCGGCAGCGAGCGCGGTGCTGAATCCCGGCAGGCGCGTCGCGTCTTCAGTCAGGATAGGCACTGACTGGCGCGAGAGACGCGCGACGGCAGAGAGCCAGCCCCGCACCTCTGCGCTTGATGAAGGCGATGCTAACCAGGCGTCCGTCAGCCGCGATGTGCCGAGTTGAAAATTGTTGACGGCGAGGACGGCTGCGTCGCGCGCAAACATGATATGAGCCTCGTCTCGAAGCTCTGAAGGCTCGCGCGATGATTTGACAACGAAAGAAGCGAAGTGAGCTTTGCCTTCAAGCGAACACTCTCTGCCGCGCAGGTATGGCGTCGCTTCGCTAAAAATATTTTCGACATCTTCCGTGCGCCCGCCGCAGGTCGAAGTGTAGAGCGCGTTGATGGCTCCGCCATGATATGTTGCCACCACGCCGCGCGTCTCTTCGACGGCGCGCGTTGACAAGGGATGCTCTGTGCTCATGCCGCCGTAAACCTGTGAGCGCGTGGTCGGCAGCAGGTCAAACCCTTGCGAGGCAAATTGATTGAGATTCTTGACGGCGTAAGTGCGCGCGGCGATGGCCTGCGCTTTCTGCGCTTCGATGGCCGAATAGCCGCCGGGCGAAAGCTCGTTCGGCACGACGCCCCGCACATAGTCTTCGAGGCCGATTACATTAACGACCGTCAGCGCGCCGCGCACGTTCGGAAAAACTTCCAAACGCCCGCGATAAGATTTTTCGTTAAAGCGCACGGGCGCGCTGCGCTCGTCAGCGGAAGCAAAAGTGACTGGCGCGCGTGAGCTAAAAAGCGTTGATGCGCCGCTTCCGTACACAGCCAACTCGCGCGTCGGCGCGGCGGCTAAAGTGATCGGGCGCGTGCCGCTTTTATTCGCAGGACGTGCGGTTGAAGCTGTGGCGGGATTACTCTTCGCGCTTGATGAAGTCTGCTGCGCGCCGTTCTTGCCGACGACTGCGGCGGATGCAAATCCTGCTTCTTCGATGCGCGTGCGTAAATCTTCTGCCTCATCGCGCGATAAATCTTCGCCCGTCAGGATGCTCCATGTTTTGGTCTGCGCGTTGTAAGAGACTTCGGAAGCCTCGCCCGTCTGCGTGCGTATCTCGCCCGCCGCGCGGTCTGCGTCAACGCGCGTCGCGGCTCCCGCCACCTCGACGCGAAAAGACGGCGCGGCATCGGCAGGCGCAAGCGGCGTCAGGGCGCGAGCTTCGATACGGACGCGCGCGACTCCGAGCGGCGTCGGCTGTGCATTCGAGCTGGTCGTGCTCAAGAGTTGCACGCCCGTCGAGATCGCCACCGACCGCGCGCTCGTGCTGAGACCGATTCTGACGGTCGGCTCTCCCGTCAATTGCGCGACTTCGATGACCGGCGCGGAAATTTCATTAGCCTCAGGCTGTCTGGTTTCCGGCGCACGTCGCGGGCGAGTCTGCTGCGAAGAATCCTGCGCGATGACCAGCGACGTTGCGACCAGCGCGAAGGTGATTACCAACGCGCAGGAAAATTTGAAACAAAGATTCCGAATTGAAAGACGGGAATAGATAATCGAGATTTGAGATTTGAGATTTGAGATTTGAGATTTGAGATTTGAGATTAGCCATGATTTGAGATTACAGATGCGCGCTCTGAAAACTGAAAACCGAAAACCGAAAACTGAAAACTGTTTATTCATCCTTCTCATCCTGTCCATCCCTGTTTGAATTGTACTATATTCCAATTCAACCGCCGCTCATAATCGCATTGAAGATGAAGGGGAAAGTGCCCCACGTCTGGCCGCGATGCTGCGGGCGAAAGCCGAAGAGTATCACGCGACCCTGACCCATCTTGACTTCTGCGAGCGCGATGCGACCCACGATGCGGCTTCCGCCGAGCAGCCATCCTGAGCGCAGCAAATTTATTCCGGCATAACGCGCGACGACGCGCACTCTCTCTGCATCCGTCGCTTCAAACGCAGAGCTGTTGATGAAATAGGCGTCCGTGTTTGCACTCAGCCCACGCGCGAGCGGTTCTTTAGTATTGACGTTTAATTTTAAGATCGAGCCGGGACTATAAAACTCAGTGCGCTTGACGCCTTCCAAGACATTCCGCAACGGCAGGTTGAAGCTCTTAATCGCCAGCTCCGATGAAGCATCAAAACAGATGAGCGTGCCGCCTTCTTCAACAAAGCGGCGCAAGTGTTCTACGCCCTGCACAGTGATGCCGCCCGTGAACTCTTCCGGGTAACTGTCCTTAGCATTGCCTTCTACAATCTCCTGTGCGCTCTGCGAGGGCAGCACTATGACATCATAACGGGCGCGCAAATTTCCGCGCCGCACGTCTGCGTCCACCAGCGATGCATAAGGCACATTGAAATTATCAAACACCCAGCGCGTCCATCCCTCGTCCATCGAAGCCATCCAGCTTTTGTAAAGACCGAGCCTGACGGAGCGTTTAAGCGGATTCGGAATCGGTGACGCGCCTTCGCGCTGCGGAGCAAGAGCGAGCGCCTTGCGCACTTCCGCCGCATCGCCGAGCAGCTTTAATTTTCTCGTTTGCGGAGTTTCTTTGATTGCCATGACGGGTTGGATTTCAACGCCCATCTGCATCGGCAGCGTCCAACCGGCGACATCATAGGGTGGCTCGGCCTCGCCGCTCGCCGTGACTCGATGCGGGTAGACCTGCGGCTCGAACAAAGCCTGCACGTTCCATCTCTGTGGCTGCTCAAGATAAATCAGATAGCTGCCGAGCGGGGCTTCCATATAATCTAATTTAACCATGTGCGGGAGTGGGCCATCTTCATCCCGTTCGTTAAGTATCATGTGCAGCTCACTTGTCATGCGATGCACTTCAACGCCCTGCGCTAACAAAATTTCAATCAGGCGCGCGACACGTTCATCGCCGCCCTGTCCGGCTGGAATCAGGTAGGCCAGAGGATGCTCGGTTGCAGCCTTGTTGCTCGCGGCATTGCGGCCAAGCTCATAAAAAGTTCGCAGGTAGTGCGCGCGATATTTCGCTGCCAGCGAAAGCACAGAGCGCGCCGCGGTCATCTCCATAGCCATAATCTCGCGCGGCCCCCACATGCCGCCGCGCCACGGGCTTGGATGATTCGTCGCCGCTTCGAGAGCCGAAGGCATCCCGCGACTTTTCGACTTGAAAAGTTGCCCGACTGTTATATGTACAGGCGTCATCAGCTTCGCGCTCGCCGCTTCGGAGAGGATGCCGATTGAGTTGTGATAATAAGGCGCGGTGCGAAAACCGCCGTGCCACCACGTATCATATTGCGCGTTGGTGATGACTCCCTGAAAGTTTGCGGCCTGTAGGTCTGCCGCCATTCTTAAGCCGAGCACGCCGACCTCGCGCAGCAGGAGCGGAGGAATGTTCGGATTCGCCGGGTCATAAAAAGGCGGAATGGTAAAACGCGCGCCCGTCTGGCCTTGCTGATGCACGTCGTAGACGATCTGCGGAAACCATTCTTTCCAGAACAGGCGCGTCACCAGCCGCGTCTCTTTCAAATTGAGCATGAACCAATCGCGGTTGTTGTCATGCCCAGCGTAGTGATGATAAAGCTCTGGCGGATTCGTGCCTTCGTATGCAGCGCCGAGCGTCTTGCGATACCATTCGGCAACGATGTCCACGCCATCAGGATTGGCTGAAGGAATGAGCATCAATATCGTGTTGCTTAAAATCTCTTGCGTCTCTTCATCCTGTTTTGTCGCCAGCTCAAAAGCGAGCTGCATGGACATCTGCGAAGCGACGATCTCGGTCGAATGAATCGAGCACGAGATGGCTACAATAGCTTTACCTTCATGTATCAACCGGTCGCGCACGGCTTCACTCGCCACAAGGCGCGGGTCTGCGAGCTGGCGTTGAATCTCTTTAAATTTGTTAAGCTGGCGCAAGTTCTCAGGCGCGCTGATAAAGGCTACGATAAAGGGACGTTTGAGCGTGGTTTCGCCGATGGTTTCGACCAGCACGCGGTCGCTTGCCTGATCCAGCCGCGCGAAATAGTTTGTAATCTGTCGCCAGTCTGCAATCGTCCGCTCCGCTCCGGGCGCAAAGCCGAGCACGTTCTGCGGAGCCGGTACAGCAGCGATTTCAAATTTTCCGGCATTGACGTTTTGCGCGCGGGCTTGTGAGGATGAGAGCGATGCTATAAAAAGGACTGCGATAACGAAACGGATGATGGACGCGGGGCGATGACCGGACATTTCGGAAAAACCTTTGGCTGAAATGGTTGAAAAGAATTTAATCAGGGACACGCACGAAGCGCAGTCTAACACACGTCAACCCACAGGCATCAGCGGTCGGCTCTTCTACTGGTGGTCGCTGTTCGTGGCGGCGATGCTCGTGCTTATCTTCGGGCCTCCGTCCATAACTATCGCTTGGCTTGCGCGCAGGCGCGAGTGGGTTTATCCATGGGCTGATTGGGGCGGGCGGGTGTGGCTGCGCCTGAGCGGGATGAAGGTGCGCGTCAGCGGGCGCGAGCATTTAGACCCGCAGCAAACCTATGTCTTTATCTCAAATCACAGGTCATATCTGGACACGGCCACGCTCTTCTGTTTCGCCGGGCACCGCATGGGTCTGCTGGCGAAAAAGGAAATGCTCAAAGTCCCGATTCTCGGGTACGGCATGACCTATGTAAACGTGATGGCGATTGACCGCTCGAACCGCGAACGCGCGATTGAGACTGTGCGGTCTGCGACCGCTCGCATCCATTCGGGCGTCTCGTTCGGGGTCTTTGCCGAAGGCACGCGCGCACGCCCCGGCGAACTGCTGCCTTTCAAGAAAGGCGCGTTCTACATGGCGATTGACGCGGGCGTCCCCATCGTCCCCGTCGCCATCAAGAACACGGATTTCCTGATGGGCAAGGGAACCGGCACCGCCCAACCCGGCACGATTGAGATGGTCTTGCTTGAGCCTGTGCAGACCGCAGGACTCACTACAGACGAAGACGTAGAACACCTCATCAAACGAGTCCACACGAGCGTCGCGGAAGAATTAGGGTGTAGGAAGTAGGGGCTGGATTCATTCTGGTCTAATCCAGTGATAAATCTCATAGCACGTCAAAGCAATGAGCAACATGCCAATCTGCCGGAACCATAGTACCTCGGCCACTTTGCCGATGTTCATCCCTCGATTTTCAGTAGACAACACATCGCGGCCACGCCATCTGTCGAAGCGTTGACCGACCGCCTCAGGCCAGAGGACAAAGCAGCCTCCAACAGCAAGGGTGAACATCACTATTGATAACTTAACGATTATGTCGCTCATAACTCAAGCCCTCACAATCTTATAGCATCTATAATCGGCGGCCTAATGCGTATTATCATGCACGATGCAAGATAATACCCTTTCGCCAGCTACACCCTGCTCTTAAGGCTTGGACGGTGTCGGAGACGGTTTCGGTTTGGGCGCGGGCGGTGTCGGCGGTGAATCGTCTTCGATGTCGCCTTCGATGATCCTCACGTCGCTGCGGCCTCGTGCGTAGTCTGTGTATCTGACGCGGCCACGCACATGCAGAGATTGGCCGCTATCGAAAATCAACTCTTCGTCGGTGTATGCGTAGACGGGAAACCACCAGCGCCCGTCAACCTGCTGCCGGTAAGTTTCAAAATTAGGATACTTGTTATTCTTATCTTCGGGCACGCCCTTGCCGCGCGTCTTGACTATCTGCAATTCCTGATCGTCAATCCAGATACGCCCGAGGAAGAAACGCTCTTTAGACTTTTTCATGTCGGGTGTGATCTTGGGCGCGACATCAAAGACGTAGAGGTCTACTTCGTCTATCTTCTCTTTGCCGACGTAGGTGAAGTTGTACAGATGTATCTTTGAAGCTTCGAGCGCGAACTGGTTGACGCCGCCGAGGTCTTCCAAATCTTCCGCCGTCACAGATGCCATCGAGGGCATCGGGAAAAAGATGATCTTTTCGTAACGCTTGCCGCTATCATCAAAAGTAAAGTTCGAGACGCGATGATACTCGCCCGTAATCTGACCGCCCATCCCAATGCTTTGCAGCACAGCCTCGCGCTTGAAATTATAGTAGTTCAGAGCGCGGCGAAATTCCGTCTCTTTAGCGGTAAAGGCGCGGATGATGGCAGCCACGTCTACGGGCTTAGAGGCGTCCGGCTTCGCTGCCGTGGTGTCCGCCACAGGCTGCTGTTTGGCAGGCTGCTGGGCAGCGGCTGGCTGGACAAACGGCAAAAAGAGAAGCGAAAGCATCCCCAGAGCGAGCGCGCAATTTAAAAATCGTTTCATAATTCACCCGGATACAGGAGTTGTAAGTTGTAGTTTGAACTATCTTTAGCGTAAATCGCAAGGCTCAACCGGCGCATGAATTCTTCAGATGCTCTGCGTCTCCTGCGTGTTGCCACACAAAACAGTCTCAGAGTTTGGAGAGTTTCAGAGTTTAGAGTCCGGAGTCAAGAAAATTAAAAAAGACTCCGAACTCTCAAAACATCTGAGACTCCTGACTGCTTTGTGCTATACTCGCAGACGGTTTTCGCCCGTTCGCACCACTCAGCGCCTGCACGACTATAACTCAGCATTTCCGCACTGTTAGAGAGCTGATGACACACGTTTTAACTAACCAGATTGCCCCCGAAGACACGCTCATGCGTGCGCAGAAGCTGAGCGAGCGCGGTGATCTGTCCGGCGCACATAAGCTGCTGGTCAATCTTGTCAATGAAGAATCGACTCATTTTGAGGGTGAGCGCGGCGTGCTGGCGCGGGTCGCTCTGGCAGAGGTTTGTGAGGGCCTGGGACAGTATGACGAGGCTCTCAGCGTGCTCTCTTTGTATGACGTTCATAATTTGAACGCTTACCCGGCGCACCTGCGCGGCCTGCTCCTGCTCGCATTCGGCTCGCACGCGCATTGGGAGAACGATTTCCCGCGCTCTGTCACCTTGCTGAATCGCGCGAGAGAGATTCTGGAACCGACGGGCGATGCCACCAATCTGGCGCGCTCTTATCATTGTTTGGGCAGAGCCTACTGGGCGTTGGATGAACAGCCCTTAGCGCGCGAGCATTACGAGATTGCCATCGAGTGGGGCAGGCGCGCACATAAAGACCGCGCGCTCGCCATCACTTACATGAACCTCGGGCTGGTGGCGCGGCACGAGGGCGATCTGGACGAGGCCGGGATGTGTTATCGCCGCGCCCTGCGCCTCTTGCGCAACACGACGGATGAAGTCACGCGCGCACGCCTGCAAAATAATCTGAGCGTGATGCTGCTGCTTCAGGGTAATTTTTACGAAGCGGGCAATAGCCTGCATCGCGCGCTTGAGCATCTGGCCGGAAGCCACAGCGATGCCCTTGTCGGCAACATCTACAATAACCTGGCCGTCAATTCGATTTATACGGGCGAGTGGGCAGAGGCGGAAAGCCATATCCAGCAGGCTCTGGGCATCACGCGCAACCTCGGCGACCGTTTATGGGAAGGCCGCTGCACGGAGACTCTGGGAACCTTGCGCGCCTATCAAGGCCGCGTGCCGGAAGCCAATGAACTGCTGCGCTCCGCGCTCGTCTTCGCCAAAGAAGTGAACAGCCGTAAGGATGAAGCGCAGGCTCTGGTCTCGCTCTCAAGATTGTGGCTCTCCGCGCGCAACACACATTTGTCGCTGACCTATGCGCGCAACGCGCGTGACATAGCACAGGAGACAGGCGACGAAAGACTTGCCAGCGAAGCCGCACTGCTGATCGTCGAAGGCTACAGGCGCAGCGATAAATGGATGCCCGCCGAAGACTGGATAGAGATCGGGCGCACGGAACTGGAAGGCTTGCCTTATCCGTACCTTGACGCGATTCTGCAACGTAACCTCGCCAACTTCTTTTCGCGGCGGCGCGATCCTTCGCGCGGCGAGCGTTTGTTCCAGCAGGCCGAAGAAGCTTTTCGCTCGATGAATGCCAATCATCAAGTCGCCGTCACGATCTTTGAGCATGCAGAGAGTTTGATGCGGCGCGGCGAGTATCCGCTGGCGCACGAGCGTTTCGTAGAGGCCAGAGAGCAGTTTCGCGCGCTCGGCGCGGGAACGGATGTCGAGCGCGCGGACAGAGAGGCCGGGCGGGTCGCAGAGCGCATGCCTCCGTGGCAAAGCGCGCCGCCGTCTGCCATCAACCTGATTCCGCCGGATGTGGCTCCGCTCATCACGCAGGTTTTGGGCGCAGGTTCCGGGCGCGAGCGGCTGCTGCGTGAGTTGATGTTCGCAGCCAAAAACGCGCTCAGCGCAAACGGCGCGGCGGTCTTTGTCGCCGAAGACGACGGGCAGATTTACGTGCAGGCCAGCATTGATCTCAACGGAACGGAGCGCGAGGGAGCGACCAAAGCTATCGCGCGACATCTCGCTGCCAAAGAGAAAGGCCGTCGCGCGGGCGCGCCCGACCCCGCGTCTTCCGATTCGAGAGCATTGCCGCCGGGCGCGCTTGACGAGCATTGCCGCACGCTCGCGCCCAGACGCAACGGCGGGTCTTTTGTGTTGTACCTGCGTGCGCCGTCTCCTTTGTCGGAGCGACGTGCGGAAATCCTCGACGCGCTCGTCGGCTGTGCGCGCCTCGCCTTGCAGATGATTGACATGAAGACGGACATGCGCCGTGCGCGTCCCTTCAATGCCTCCGCGCTTCCGACCTCTTCGGGACTCTTTCCGAATGTGATTGCCAACAGCTTTGCGATGCGCGACGTGCTGGCGCGGATGGAGCGGCTGAAAGATTCCGATGCGACCATCTTAGTCGTCGGCGAGTCCGGCACGGGCAAAGAAGTCGTCGCACACGCACTGCATGAAGAGAGCATTCGTCGAGACAAAATCTTTCTGCCCTTTAACTGCACCGCCGCGCCGCGCGACCTGGTCGAAAGCCAGTTCTTCGGCCACCGGCGCGGAGCCTTTACGGGCGCGGTCAGCGACCAGCGCGGCATCATCCGCGCGGCAGAGGGCGGCACGCTGTTCCTTGACGAGATAGGCGACCTCGCGCTCGAAGTCCAGCCCAAGCTGCTGCGGTTTCTGCAAGGCGGCGAGATCATGCCGCTCGGCGAAGCTCCGCGCAAAGTCTCTGTGCGCGTCATCGTCGCCACCAACCGCGACCTCGAACTGGACGTGCGCGAAGGGCGTTTCCGCGAAGACCTTTTTTATCGTCTCAATACCTTTGTCATCAAAGTGCCTCCCTTGCGCGAGCGCGCGGAAGACATCCCGCTCCTGGCTTCTCATTTTTTTGAAGAGACCTGTCGCCGCAACAAGCGCAGTCTGGCGGGAATTACGCCGGAAGCGATGGGCTATCTGGCGGGCTACTCGTGGCCGGGCAACGTGCGGCAACTGCGCAGCGAGATAGAACGCATCGTCGTCTTTGCCGAAGACGGGCAATCTGTCGGAGCCGAATCGCTCTCGCCGGACATCCTGCGCGCCGCCGCCACCACGTCGCCAGTCCAGTTCAAACTGGATTTCTCAAAGCCGATCAACTTCAAAGAGATCATGTTGCACATCGAAAGGGAGTTGATTTCCGAAGCCCTTGCGCGGCACAGCGGCAACGCCACGCGCGCGGCTGAACTGCTCGGCCTGCGCCGCCAGACACTCAATTACAAGCTGCAAAAGTTCAACATCGCGCACCCGGAACTTGAGTCTCCAACGGAAGAGTAAAACTTTCCCGCTACTGACAGTAGAATTTTCCCGCCTCTCAACTGCAAAATTTTTTGCAATGGCTGTATACTCGCTACCACAGCTTCTAAAGTATGACAATCAAGCTATTTAGCTGTCTTTTAAGCTTCCGCAGCCCGCTCCGCAGCCGCAAAAAATCCGCCACCTCCAACCTTCTACTACTTTACCCGCCATAGCCTCTTAAGTTGTTGAAGCGGTTGATATTGCATACTACTCTCAGGTACGCCCGCACATGTGGCACGCTTATTGTTATGTGTAAGGGGCAAGAGGGATAGTATTTATTGTCTGATTTAACTAACCAGACTATCTTGAAAAAAAACTTTTGAGGGGAATCGAAAGAATGAAAAAGCTGAAAAAGCTATTGGCAATTGCTTTGATGATGATGGTTTTGGGAGCAGGCGCTCCCGTTGTGATGGCGGATGGTCCGGGCGAGACACCCGGCGGTACAGGCTCCGGCGCGAATTCGGGCAAAACGGACGATGGTCCTGGAGAAATGCCCGGTCGTGTAACTTTGGAAATCATAATAACCCTCGCTACAAGTTTTGTAGCTAGATGAGAAACAACCTTCGAGCAGTAAATATCTGGAGAGCGCAAGAGGAAAACTTACGTTCCTCATATCGGCGGCTGGCAGTTTCCCGTCTTCCCGTCAATCTCTACAGCGCGCAAGCGCGGATGCAACGTCGAGCGGCCACGTTGCTGCACGGGATCAAAAGCGGATCAAGCCAGTGGGAGGAGCTTGATGGCTGCCAGCTAGCCGATGATCTGCGCGGCGACCGCACGTCGCTCCTTCTGGGCGGAACGGCGGGCGGCGTCGCGCTTTTCTCTGAAGAGAAGAACGGGTTGATTGCAAAGGCTGGGAAGGGCACACTTTTCATCAGCCGTCTGGAAAAGCTGTCACCAGCAGCGCAAAGAGTCCTCTATCGCATTATCGAGAGCGGACGTTACACGCCCGTTGGCGACCCTTACCCGCGTCCTGTTAGCTGTCGCCTGATCGTCGCGTCGAAACGCCCGTTGATAGAGATGGCGCACGCATATTCGCTCGGAATGGATTTGGCTGAACTGCTCGGGCGCATCTCTTTGAGGGCAGAGGATGTGATTCGCGCGCTCGAAATGGAAAAAGTTTATGAGGCTCACCCCGGCAACCTAGCAGCGGCCAGTTAAGATGCCCGCTCAGTTGCGACAAGATTAATGACGCCTGTCTCCACACAGTTTGTCAGACAGGCGTCATTAATCTATTTTCTCTATTCGATAAACTCAACTTCGACCGGGTGCGGGATGATGCCGCGCTCTGTCCCTTCACTGAGCAAGAGCCTGACGGCCTCGCGCCCGCGCTCCGTGTAATCCAGCGTCAGATCGTTGACCCACATAGAGACAAAGCGATCCGCCAGCTCAGGCTTCATGTCGCGCGCAAACTGCATCGCGTACTCAAGCGCGTCCTCTCGATGCTCAAGCGAATACTTGATGCTCTGGTGCAAATAGCCGGACACTTTGTGCATCATGTCCGCGCCCAATTCGCGCCGGATGGCATTGCCGCCCATCGGCAAGGGCAAGCCCGTGCGCGCGTGCCACCATTCGCCCAAGTCCAGGACCTTGTGCAGTCCGAGCGATTGATAAAAGAGCTGGCCTTCGTGAATCAACAAGCCTGCATCCACGCGGCCTTCCTGCACGGCTTCGATAATGCGGTCAAACGGAACCACTTCATACTCAAACTCAGGATTAAAAATGCGAAGCGCGAGAAACGCGCTCGTCAGAAGTCCCGGCACGGCGACTTTCATGCGCGATAAATCTTCCGCCTTCAGAGGCTCGCGCGCGACGACGATTGGCCCGTAGTTGTCTCCGATGGATGCGCCGTGCGGCAAGAGCGCGTACTTATCAGCGATGTATGCATAAGCATGAAAGCTAATCGCCGTCACATCGTAAACGCCGCGTATCGCTTTTTCATTGAGCGTCTGAATATCTTCAAGCACATGCGTGAATTGCAACTCGCCCGTATCAATCTTATCGTTGGCGAGCGCGTAAAACATAAACGCATCGTCCGAATCCGGCGAATGCGCGACGGTGATGGTGCGTGTCTCAGTTATCACAGACATGGTTTGATACTCGATTCAAGAATTTTTGAGGGCAGATTTGACAGCCTTTAGCAGACCTTTGATGGTCTGTGCTTCCTCTTCAAGTTGTTTCCCGTTAATAAACAAGGTCGGAGTGCCAAGTACGCGCAGGGAGCGTCCACGCTCTATGTCGAGGTTAATGCGCGTGGCAACCATTTCGCTCTTCATATCGCTCTCGAAACGCTCCACGTCGAGGCCGAGTTCTTTCGCGTAGGACACGAATGCGAGAGGGGCTTCTTTATCCTCCGACCACTGACCCTGCCGCTCATAAAGCACATTTATCATCTCCCAGAACTTGCCTTGTAGACCTGCCGCCTCCGCAGCCTGTGCGGCGGCAAAAGCGTTTTTATGAACACTCTTTAACGGAAAATTACGGAAGACAAAGCGAACTTTACCGCTGTATTTGGCCTCGACCTTTTTCAGTTCCTCATTCATTGACCCACAGGGCGGGCACTGATAGTCGTTGAATATTTCAATCGTGACGGGCGCGTTCGCATCCCCTCTTGTCCACGGAGAGATTGCGCCCGGCTCCGTCTCCTGCGCAGAGATTTTTACGGCTGCCATGAGACAAAATAGCGCAACAATGCCGAAACGGATGCAACCAGCATTCAGCCCAAATCGCTTGGTCATAAAAAAGCCCTCCATCAGACGCCCGCAGTCTCACGCATGATCGGGTTGTAAACAGTATCGCGCTCAACCGCTTCAAATCCCGCATCTTCGATGAGCGAGATAATCTCCTGCTTGTTCATCTTGACTTCGTTGTTCGATTCGACCGAGTAGCTTTCCGACAGCTCGCCGCCTTCTGTAATCGTGCCGTCCAGATCGTTTGCGCCGTAATGCAGCGCGACCTGCGCCAGTCGTTTCCCAAGCATCACCCAGTAAGCTTTGATGTGCGGAAAATTGTCGAGCATCAAGCGCGAGACGGCTATGGTTTTCAAAGAATCCACGCCTGACGGCCCCGGCAGGTGCGAGAGCTGCGTGCCCTCTGGATAAAAAGCGAGCGGGATAAAACATTGAAACCCGCCCGAAATATCCTGCTGTTCGCGCAGGCGCACGAAGTGGTCAACTCTATCTTCGATTGATTCGATGTGGCCGTAGAGCATCGTCGCGTTGGTCTTTAAGCCCGCCGCGTGAACCTTGCCCGATAGCGAGAGCCAGCGATCCGCGTCGCACTTGTGCGCGCAGAGCATAGAGCGCGTCGGCTCGCGAAAAATTTCCGCGCCGCCGCCGGGACACGAATCCATTCCCGCGTTTATCAACTGCTCTATGACATCATCGTCCTGCATTTTGTAGAAGCGCGCGAAGTGATCCAGCTCGACCATCGTAAAGGCTTTCAAGTGAAGCTGCGGATATTCACGCTTGAGCGCGAAGAGCAAATCCGTGTAGTAAGAGAAGGGAAGCTTTGTATTCAGCCCGCCGACGATGTGCAATTCCGTCGCGCCTTCTGTGACCGCTTCGCCCGCGATGCGCAAGCTCTCTTCGATGTTATGCGTGTAGGCATCCACCGCGCGCGGCGTGCGAAAAAAGCCGCAGAACTTACAGTCTACGTAGCAAACATTGGTCGGATTAAAATGGCGATTGACATTGAAATAAGTCGTGCGCCCGTGAAGCCTGCGGCGCACAGTGTCCGCCAGCTTTGCCAAGCCAGCCAGATCATCCGTCGCGTATAGCTTCAAGCCCTCATCAAACGTCAGCCGCTCGCCGCGCACAACTTTCGCGGTCATCTCATTCAGGTTCGGGTCGTGTGAAAAGTTCATAATCAAGTCTCAAGTCCCAAGTCCCAAGTCCCAAGTCCCAAGCCGTTCTTGACTTGAGACCTGAGACTTGGGAGTTGAGACTTATTTAAACATCGCCGCGCCGCCGAAGGTCGCAAACAGGATGACGCTGACGAATGCGTTGGTCGTAAAGAACGCCGCGTTCAGGCGCGAAAGATCATTAGCGCGCACCAGCGTGTGCTGGTAGACGAGCAACGCGCCGGTAGCAACGACTCCGGCCAGTGCGAGCGTGCCCAAGTTAGTCACCAAGTATAACGCAACGAGCGTCGCGAACGCTTCCGCATGAAACAGTCTGGCAATCCAGAGCGCACGCGCGATGCCGAACTTTCGCGGCACGGAATGAAGACCGGCGCGCCTGTCGAACTCGAAATCCTGACATGCGTACAAGACATCGAATCCGGCTGTCCAGAGCATCACGACCAGCGAGAGCAGCAACGGCACAGGGCTGTCAATCGAGCCGCGCACCGCGATCCATGCTCCGGTCGGAGCAATCGCCAGACACCATCCCAGGACCAGATGCGAAAGCAGAGTCCAACGCTTCGTGTAAGAGTAAAGCAGGATGCTGGCGAGCGCGACCGGAGCCAGCGCGAGCGTCAAACGATTGAGCATCGCCGCCGCGACAAAAAATATCGCCGCCGAGACAAACGTAAAAGCCCAGACGAAACCACTGGAGAGCGTGCCCGCCGGAAGCGCGCGACTTTGTGTGCGCGGGTTACGCGCATCAATCTCGCGGTCTGCGAGGCGATTAAAAGCCATCGCGGTCGAGCGTGCGCCAAACATCGCTAAAGTAATCCAGAGCATCTGCAAAGCGGTCGGCAATCCGCCCGCTGCCAGCACCGCTCCAAGAAAAGCGAAGGGCAGCGCAAACAGCGTATGCTCGATCTTAATCATTTCGAGCGTGATGCGTGCGTTTTTAACTGTGGCGGTCAACATTTTCTTTTCGATTCATGAGCCGGGGCTGATGAATCCCTCCTCTTGCCTTTACTCCAAAGCAAAGACAAGGCCACACACTTGCTTGATGAAAGTAAAGCTATTCTCACTTCACCGCTTTGCAAACTGCGAAAAGCAAAGTTGGCAGTTGGCAGTTCGCAGCTAAAACAGAAGTTGTTGTCACGCTTATCTGCCAACCGCCAACCGCCAACTGTTAATTGCTAACTGCCAACTGCTTTTTCTCCCTGCCAGCGCGTCGCTTGCGAATGAGGGATGCCGAACTGGTCTAAGATGCGGAAGACCAGATGATCTACCAGCTCTTCGATATTTTTCGGGCGATGATAAAAGCCGGGACTCGCGGGCAGGATACGCGCGCCCGCACGCGCGAGGCGCAGCATGTTCTCAAGGTGAATCGCGTTGTAAGGCGATTCGCGCGGCACGATGACGAGCTTGCGGCCTTCCTTCAAAGTCACGTCCGCCGCGCGATGAATCAGGTTCGTGCATGCGCCGGATGCAATCGCGCCCAAAGTTCCCATAGAGCAAGGCACGATGACCATCCCCGCCTGCACATGCGAGCCTGAAGCCGGTTTAGCAGCCATGTTATCAAGCCTGTGCGCGCGAATTAGTTTCGAGTCTGCGTCCAGCCCGAGCCATTCGTTAATAGCATGGCTGTCAGCTTCGCTTAAATTCGCGCCCAACTCTACGCGCGCGACCGTTCGCGCAGCTTCGGACATAATCAGGTTGATGCGCTCGACCGCGCCGCTCGCGGCCATGTGCATGAGCGCACGCTGCGCGTAAATCGCACCCGAAGCTCCTGTGATGGCAACAGTCAATTCCATAAAAACAGTGACAAGTGATTAGTGATTAGTGACGAGTTAAAAACAGATTTTATCTTGTCACCCGTCACTTGTCACTTGTCACTGCGGTTTTGTTCAATGCTAGAATGCCGCACATTCATTTTGATTACGTTCTCTGCCAACGATATTTATGGACTTGCAGGAATTGGAAAAACTGCTACGCGCGCACAAGAGCGGCGAGCTGGGCGCGGATGAGGCCGCGCGGCTCATCCATAATCTGCATTTTGAAGACCTGGGTTATGCGCGCGTGGATCACGCGCGTGCCGTGCGACAAGGGTTTCCCGAAGTCGTCTTTGGCGCGGGCAAGACACGCGCGCAAGTGGTCGGCATTGTCGAACGACTCGTCAAGCACGCGCCCAATGTTTTAGTGACGCGCACGGACGAAGGGACTTTCGGAGAGGTGCGCAACGTCGTGACGGATGCAGAGTGGCACGAGAGCGCACGCCTGATACGAATTCAAAGAGACAAAACGGAGCGCGGTGTAGGCGAGATCGCTATCGTCACAGCCGGGACCAGCGACATCCCCGTCGCGGAAGAGGCTGCGTTGACGGCGGAAGCGATGGGCAACCGCACCCATCGTATCTGGGACGCTGGCGTCGCGGGCATTCACAGGATTCTCGCAGAGCGCGCCCTGCTTCAGAAAGCGCGCGTTATCATCGTCGCGGCGGGAATGGAAGGCGCGCTGCCTTCTGTCGTCGGCGGCCTTGTGAGCGTGCCAGTCATCGCGGTGCCGACCAGCATCGGTTACGGCGCATCGTTTGGCGGCGTGGCTGCGCTCTTGGGGATGCTCAACTCCTGCGCGTCAAACGTCACGGTCGTCAACATAGACAACGGATTCGGCGCGGGCTTTGTCGCCAGCCTCATCAACCGCCAATGGGAAGCTCAATCATGAAGGCAAAAGGTAAAAGGCAAAAGGTAAAAGGAAGACTGCTTTTACTTTTTTACCTTTTTACTTTTACCTTTTTACTTTTGCCCGGCTGCGGTGCGCGGCGGACGCCGAACTTAGAGCGCATCTTTGCAGAGGCGCGCACGCGCACGGGCAAGCGACCGATCATCGTGATTCCGGGCATCCTCGGCTCGCAGCTCGTCAATCGCGAGACAAACAAAGTGGCCTGGCCTTCCGCCTTCCGCATGTCCGAGAGGGATTTGAGCCTGCCCATCTCGCCAGACCTCGCGGCCAATCGTGACGATCTCGTCGCGAGCAAAATCCTTGATACCATCAAGCTCGCGCGCCTCGTGCCGGAGGTTTATGTCTACCATAATTTGCTGGTCGCTTTGAGACAGTATGGCGGCTATGCCGAAGGCGATTGGAACAATCCTCCCGCGAACGGTGACCGCGATACTTTTTATGTTTTTCCATACGACTGGCGGCGCGATAATGTCGAGTCGGCGCGCGAGCTGATACACAGCGTCGAAAACCTGAAGCGCAAGCTCAATCGCCCGGACTTAAAATTCAATGTCCTGGCGCATTCGATGGGCGGTCTCGTCGCGCGTTATGCAGCGATGTACGGCGACGCGGATTTGCCCGCAGGCGAAGCGCAGCCCGTGCCGACGTGGGCGGGCGCGTCCCACATCAACAAGATTTTTATGTTGGGCACGCCGAACGAAGGCTCTATGGATGCTTTTTCGACGCTGCTTCATGGCTATTCATTGACCGAAGGCTTGAGGATTAGAATCCGGCTGCTCAACAAGCTCTCGCGCGAAGATGCGATGACGGCTCCATCCATCTTCCAGTTGTTGCCGCACAAACAGGCCGTGCGTTTTCTGGATGAAAACTTACAGCCGCTCGAAGTTGATCTCTATGATCCGGCTGTGTGGCGAAAGTACGGGTGGGGCGCGATTTCAGACGCGAAATTCCGCGCGCGATTTGCCAGCGGTGGCGAAGGGGAAAAGACGGACACGAGCGGCGGCGGAGAGAGGCTCAAGGCGCTCGACGAATATTTTGCGGTCGTGCTCAGGCGCGCAGAGCGTTTTCAAGAATCGCTCGATGCGACATATGAAGGCGAATCGCCCGTGGCGCTGTTTGCCTTTGGCGGCGATTGTGAAGAGACGCTGGCCGCGCCCGTCGTCGTGCTTGATAAGAAGACCGGAAGCTGGAAGACCTACACGGAGCCGCGCGGGTTTCGCTTGTCGGCTGGAAAGAAAGTGACGAAGAAAGACGCGACGCTCCTGATGTATGCTCCGGGTGACGGCCGCGTCACGCGCCGCTCCTTGCTCGCCGAGACGCTGGCCGAAACGCGCCGCCGCAGCCAACTCTTCAACACCTCGCTGCCAATCGTCTACGCGGTCTTTGCCTGCGACCTGCACGGCGAATTACAGAATAACAAGACGCTGCAAGACAACGCCTTGACCGCGCTGGTCAGCGAGGCGATGAAATAATTAACCTAAATTAGAAGTGATAGATGTATTGGTGCAGTTCTTAAATTGCCACTAGCTTTAGCTAGTGGAGACAGTGCATAACAGAAAGTTGGCTTGAGCCAAATGATAATTAAAATCCTCTTGCTAATTGCTTTAGCTAAATTGTTCGGCTAAAGCCGAAAGCATAGGAAGCCTGTATCCACTAGCTAAAGCTAGTGGCAATTTATTGACTTGCAGCATGGATAATTAGAATCCATCCCATCTCACAGTCATCTCGTCACAAAATGCTTTTTCAATTTTAGCGGCTCATTTGATAATCCAACTCTCGCTTTATCACTTCGCCTGACTCCTTTGGAGCATCAATGGTTCCCAAAATTTTAAGATTCGATTTTTTCGCGGGCTACAAAGAATACGCGCCGCTCTTTATACGGCTGCTGGTTGGCGCTTTTATCATCTGGGGCGTGCAGGACAACATTTTCAGTTCGGCGCACATGGCAGAGTTTGAACAGTTTCTGGCACAGAGGGGCGTGCCGTCCCCGGCGTTCGCGGCGCGTCTTTCAGTGTACGCGCAATTGATATGCGGGCTGTCGTTTCTGTTGGGAGCTTTGGTGCGCCTGACATCCGTCGTGATGATTATCAACTTTATCGCGGCGATTATCATCGCGCATCGCGGAGACACTTTTCGCGGGATGTTCGCGGCGTTGATGATGATTGCGGTCGCGCTCTTTTTCCTCTTGCACGGCGCGGGCAGATTGTCTGTGGACGAATGGCTTGAGCGGCGCGACGGAAAAAGCGTTTGAGGCTCAGGCATCTCGCGCAGGCGTTTGGAATACTAAAAGAGAAGTTCACAGACAAAATCAAGTGGGAGTGAGGGCGGCAGGTCGGAACCGCCTGCGGTAGCGGGCGGGTTCTTCCATGTTGAGTACCCACCCGCTACCGCAGGCGGTTCTGACATTCTGACAGAGGAACATTAAAGATGAAAAAGATGCTTGTACTGCTTATCCTTTTGTCCTGCGTGGTTGAAGCATCGGGGCAGAAAAGTCTTTTCTCAGACTTGGTGGCAGTGGTCGAGGCCGAGCGCGCCTTTGCACGCACCGCTACGGAAAAGGGCGTGCGCGATTCGTTTCTGGCTTTTATCGCGAACGACGGAATCCTGTATCGCCCCGGCCCCGTCAACGGCAAACAGTGGCTTGAGGCGCGGCCTGCGCGACCGGGGCTGCTCACATGGCAGCCAACTTATGCGGACATCTCAGCCGCGGGCGACATGGGCTTGACGACAGGCCCTTGGGAGTTTCGTGCGAAGGGGCCGGAGGATCAGCCGGCAGGTTACGGGCAGTTTGCGACCGTCTGGAAAAAGCAGCCGGACGGAACATGGAAATTTGCGATTGACATCGGCATAGAGCATGACAAGCCGACCACGCCCGCCATCGCTTGGAAGCCTCCAAGAAAGTTTGACCCGAAGAAAGTGACAGCCAAGACTGATGTGGCTATCGGTCAAACGGTGCTGCTCGCGCTCGATCAGGATTTCTCAAAAGCCTCGCTGGCACAAGGGGCTTCAAAAGCCTTTCTCGAATATGCGGCTGACGACATACATTTCCTGCGCAACGGCTCGTTCCCCGTCATCGGCAACAACGGGGCTTCCGCCGCGCTCGCGTCCAAGACGGGCAAGCTGTCCTGGCAGCCCGCGAAATCCGAAGTCTCAGCCTCCGGCGATATGGGTTTTACCTACGGCACTTACGAGTACAGGGAGAGCAGCGCGGGCGCGGCGACCGAAACCGGGTTTTATATGCGAGTCTGGAAAAAGCAGGCGAACGGCAGATGGAAAGTCGTGCTCGATATTTTTAATGAAGCTCCGAAACCGGCTGCGAGTTAATAGGATAAATTAGCCACAGAGGGCACAGAGGGATTTCAAATTCAACATCTCAAATTTGAAATCTTCTTAAACCTCTGTGTGACCCTGTGCCCTCTGTGGCTATTCTTTCCTGTCAACGCTACAAACCCGCCAGTGCGAGGCTTTGGACGCGCGCGACCACTTCGCTGAGTCTTACGTCTTCAGTCGTTTTAGTGCGTCTCTCAAATAATTCAACGATGCCATCCGCCATCTTTTTCCCGATGGTGATGCGATAGGGAATGCCGATGAGGTCTGCGTCTTTGAACTTGACGCCCGCGCGCTCGTCCCTATCATCGAGCAGCGCTTCAAGCCCCGCGCGTTGCAAGTCCGCATACAGCTTCTCGCCCGCCGCGCGCAGGTCGTCCTGCTTCATGTTGGTGATGGTGACGACGCAATCAAACGGCGCAATCGCTTTCGGCCAGATGATGCCGTCGGCATCGTGATGCAGCTCGATGGCAGAAGCCATGATGCGCTCGACACCGATGCCGTAACTACCCATCACAATCGGAACTTCCTTGCCGTCCTGCGTCAGCACGCGCGCTCCCATTGACTCGGAATATTTCGTGCCGAGCTTGAAGATATGACCTATCTCAAGCGACTTGGAAACTTCGAGCGTGCCGCCATCGCATTGCGGGCAGCCTTCGCCGGAAGTGACTGTGCGCAGGTCAATCCATTTGTCTACAGGGATGTCCTTTGAAATATTGACGCCGCGCAGGTGATGATCGTCCTTGTTTGCGCCGGTCGTCATGTTGCGGCGTCCCTTCAGGGAGAGGTCTGCGAGAATGAGCATCTCTTTGCCAGACGCACGCGCCTTTGCCTTCGCCCCAACGCCTCCGAGACTTCCTGCGCTTGCGCCGAGCAGGCTTCTAATTTCTTCCGGCTGCGCGGGACGCAATTCCGCTCCGCCGAGCGAGTCAGCCAGTTTCGTTTCATGCAATTGATGATCGCCGCGCAAGAGCGCAATCACGAATTGCGATTCGTTATCCGCCGTCGCTACATAAACAAGCGTCTTGATTTGACGATCTGCCGCCGCGCCGCCGGGAAAGGTCGTTAAATCTTCAATCGTGCGGACGCCCGGAGTCGGAAACTCGACAGGCTCATCCAGCCCTATGCCGTCTTCGATGTGCGGCACGCGCGATTGCGCCTTCTCAAGATTCGCAGCATAGCCGCATGCCGCGCAGGTCGCGATCAGGTCTTCGCCGGCCTCAGTCTTAACCATAAACTCGCTTGATGCCGAGCCGCCCATCGCGCCCGAAGAGGCTTCGACAATCACGTACTGCAAGCCGCAACGGTCAAAGACACGCTTATAAGCTTCGCGCTGGTCTTCAAACGATTTGTCTAAACCCGCTTGATCCACGTCGAAAGAATAAGCGTCTTTCATGATGAACTGACGTGTGCGCAGGACGCCGCTCTTGGGACGTGCTTCGTCGCGAAACTTGACCTGAATCTGATACCAGACCTGCGGCAGTTGCTTGTAAGAGCGTAGCTCGTGGCGCGCGATGGAAGTGAAAACTTCTTCGTGCGTCATCCCTAAACACATGTCCGCGCCCTTGCGGTCTTTGAGGCGAAACATGTTGTCGCCCATCGCTGTCCAACGCCCTGTCTCTTCCCAGACCTCGCGCGGGTTCAGAGAGGGCAGAAAGAATTCCTGCCCGCCGATGGCGTTCATCTCTTCGCGCAGGATACGCATGATTTTTAAGGCGACGCGCTGCGCCAGCGGCAAGTATGAATAAAGGCCAGCCGAGAGTTGGCGCACCATTCCTGCGCGCAGGAGCAGGCGATGCGAAACGACATCCGCGTCTGCGGGGTCTTCGCGAAGCGTGGGAATGAAAAATTGTGACCAGCGCATAAAAGTTTGGCTGTCATCTCCTTAGAAGTAAACTTGAACCTTAGAAATCCAGACAAAGAATTCACAGGGATGAACAGGATAGACAGGATGGAAAAGATTTATTCATTCATTCATCCAATGAATCAATTACTTTATCCTGTGCATCCTGTCCATCCCTGTTTGAATCTTCTCTGTGGTGATTTAACGGATGCTCATTCTCGCTTAGTCTTGCTCTCTAAAGCAAACAGGAACTCCTGCTTGTTGCGCCCCTCAAGTGGCGTGATGTACCATCGCTTTCTTAATCACATCAAACACCTGCACGAGAGGTTTTGCCAAAAATGAAAATCGCGCTTGCCAGCGACCACGCGGGTTACGAAGAGAAAGAGCGTTTAAAACCGCTGCTTCATGAACTCGGATTGGAAGTGGAGGATTTAGGCACGGTCTCGGAAGATTCGGTTGATTACCCGGATTATGCGCGAAAGGTCGCGGAAGCAGTCGCGCATGGTGAGGCAACTCAGGGCGTGCTGGTCTGCGGCTCCGGGACGGGGATGGCAATCACGGCAAATAAAGTTCCGGGCGTGCGCGCAGCCGTCGCGTGGTCTGAAGAAACTGCACGGCTCGCGCGCCAGCACAACGACGCCAACGTCCTCGCCATCGGCGCACGCACCACGCCTACAGAAGAGATTCCAAAAATCGTGCGCGCGTGGTTCGGCGCGAATTTTGACGGCGGGCGTCACGCTGCGCGCGTCGAGAAAATTAAAGAGATCGAAGCAGCTTGCAACTCTGAAGAGGAAAAAAGATGAGTGAACTTTTTAATGCGCCGCTCGCGGAAGTTGATCCGGTTATCAGCGATGCGATTAATAATGAAGTCAGCCGGCAGGCAGACGGGCTTGAGCTAATCGCGTCCGAAAACTTTGTCAGCGAAGCCGTCTTGGAAGCGATGGGTTCGGTCTTTACCAATAAGTACGCTGAAGGCTATCCGAAGAAACGTTACTACGGCGGCTGCGAATGGACGGATGTAGTCGAGCAGGCCGCGATTGACCGCGCCAAGCAGCTCTTCGGGGCAGAGCATGCCAACGTTCAACCGCACAGCGGCTCGCAGGCGAACATGGCTGTTTATCTAGCGGCGTTGGAATACGGCGATCAAATCTTAGGCATGAACCTCTCGCACGGCGGCCATTTAACACACGGCCACCCGCTCAACTTTTCCGGCTTCAGCTACAAGGTCGCGGACTACGGCGTCTCGCGCGAGACCGAGCAGATTGATTACGACGAATTGCAGCGCATCGCCGAAGAGCATAAACCAAAGCTCATCGTCTGCGGCGCGTCGGCCTACCCGCGCATCATCAACTTTGAGCGCATAGGCGAAATCGCGCGCAGCATCGGCGCACGCATGTTCGCGGACATCGCGCACATCGCTGGGCCAATCGCCGCCGGGCTGCATCCTTCGCCCGTGCCGCACGCTGATTACGTGACGACGACGACGCACAAAACGCTGCGCGGTCCGCGCGGCGGCCTGATACTCTGCAAGGAAGAGCATGCGGCGGAAGTCAATCGCAAGCTCTTTCCCGGCGTCCAAGGAGGCCCGCTCGTACACATCATCGCCGCCAAAGCCGTAGCCTTCGGCGAAGCCCTGCGCGAAGATTTTAAAGAATACCAAAGCAACATTCTGAAGAACGCGAAAGCTCTGGCCGCAGAGCTTCAAGCGCAAGGTCTGCGTATCGTCTCCGGCGGCACGGACAACCACCTCTTGCTCGTAGACGTGTTTCTAGGCGGCACAGGCATCACCGGCAAGGAGGCCGAAAAAGCTCTCGAAGCCGCGCACATCACCGTCAATAAAAACACGATTCCATTTGATACCAACAAGCCTTTCGTGACTTCCGGCATTCGTCTGGGAACGCCCGCTCTGACCACGCGCGGGATGGGCGAAGCAGAGATGCAAGAGGTCGGACGCCTCATCGCCGAAATCCTGCACGCGCCGCAATCCGAAGAGGTGCGAAGCAAAGTCCAGCGAGGCGTCAACGAATTGGCCTCACGTTTTCCGCTGTATGCGAAACGAGCGCGGCCAAGACCTGAGCAGGAAGCGATGGGCGCGGACTAATTAGCATGGAAGAAATCTTCGGCCCCTCCGGCCTGATCGCCAGCGCGCATCCTGATTATGAATATCGTCCCGGCCAGGTTCAGATGGCCGGGGCGGTCTTGCGCGCGTTTACGGAAAAGCGGCATTTGATTGTCGAGGCCGGGACGGGGACGGGAAAGACGCTGGCTTATCTGGTTCCGGCGATTGCGGCGGCGGTCGCGCGTGGTGGGCGCACGATCATCTCTACGGGGACAAAGAATCTGCAAGAGCAGTTAATGGAAAAGGATGTGCCTTTCCTGCAAAAAGTCCTGCCGAAAAAGTTTACGGCAGCTTACATGAAGGGGCGCGGGAATTACGCCTGCCTGCAAAAAATCAAGCGCGCGGAGACGATGCCGATTCTTGACGGCCTTGAAGAGATGGATTATTTCGACGAGGTGCGCCAGTGGGCCAGAGAATCGCAGACGGGCGACCGCGCGGAATTGACAGAGCTGCCGGAATATCTTTCGTTCTGGCGTCACATAGACGCGCGCTCGGAAACTTGTCTGGGACAGAAATGTCCTGACTACGACCCGTGCTTTATCACGCGCATGCGCCAGCGAGCGATGGATGCAGACATCGTCGTCGTCAATCATCATCTCTTCTTCGCAGACCTCGCGCTGCGCGGCGGTCAATACGGGCAGGTCTTGCCGGATTATTCGGCGGTGGTCTTTGACGAGGCGCATCAGATAGAGGATGTCGCGGCGGAATATTTCGGCGCGCAGGTTTCTAGCTATCAACTCGAAGACCTCGTGCGCGATCTGGCGTCGCTGGCGATTACCAGCATTGATGCTAACCGCGAGTTGACGAAAATCGCGGGGCGCGTGACCAGGTTTTCAGATAACTTCTGGATGGGATTCCGCGACGGGCGCGGCGAAGAGGGAAGGTCTCCGATCTTGCCGGGGACGTTCGCGCGAAAGCGCACGGATGGAGAGATACAGGCGACGCCGCTCGGCGATGCTTACTTGGGCTTGGACGGCGTGCTTCAGAGAATGGAGACGACGCTCGATGCTTTGCCGGAGCAACCCGTCGAAATAGAAAACCTTGTGCGGCGCGTCAGGCAGGTGCGCTTTGACTTGCAGTTCATAGTGGCCGGGGATGACAAGCATTTCGTCTACTGGCTGGAACGTCGCGGGCGCGGAATGTTTCTGCGCGCCTCGCCGATAGATGTCTCAGGGCTTTTGCAGGACAAGCTGTTCGACAAGGTCGAGACGGTCGTGATGACTTCTGCGACACTGGCGAGCGCGGGCAACTTTTCATTTATACGCGAGCGGCTCGGCCTCGTCGAAGGCGAGACGGATGATCTGATCGCGCCTTCGTCTTACGATTACGCGAATCAAGCAGTGCTTTACCTGCCGCCGCGTATGCCAGACCCGCGCGCTCCCGAATGGGCGCAGGCCGCTGCGGGCGAAGTCATCAAGCTCTTGCACGCAACCGAAGGCCGCGCCTTTGTGCTTTCGACGAGCTTTGCCGGGATGAACGCGCTTTATGAGCGCGTGGCGCGCGAGATTGATTACCCTTGTTTCCTGCAAGGCACGGCGGCGAAGGCGGGGCTTCTGGAAAAGTTTCGCGAGACAAAGAACGCAGTGCTGTTCGCTACTTCGAGCTTCTGGCAGGGCGTGGATGTGCGCGGCGAGCAGTTGTCATGCGTGATAATTGATAAGCTGCCGTTCGCAGTGCCGTCAGACCCTGTGGTCGCCGCGCGCCAACGCTTTATAGACGATCAGGGCGGCTCAAGCTTTTACGAGTACAGCGTGCCGCAGGCGATTATCAGCTTAAAGCAGGGCCTGGGACGCCTCATCCGCAGCACGACGGACAGAGGCGTGCTGGCCGTGCTCGACCCGCGTTTAAGGACGAAAGCTTACGGGCGACTTTTTCTGGAAAGCCTGCCGCCGTGCCGCGTCACGTCAAAGATTGAAGAGGTCGCAAGCGTATTTGATTCGGATAAAGTTTTTATTCCATAATCCAGCTTATTAAAATTTAAGATTGCACGAAATAGGAAATTATGGCCGGACAATTTGAAGTGATGATCGAGCGCAACTTTTCCAGCGCGCACCAGTTGCGCGGCTACAAGGGGAAGTGCGAGAACCTGCACGGGCACAATTATAAAATCGAAATCTACGCGCGCGGGCGCGAGTTGGACAACATCGGCCTGCTGGTTGACTTCGGCGAGCTGAAAGAAGCTGCGGACGAAATCGTTCAATATCTTGACCATCGCAACATCAACGAGTTGCCGCCGTTCGATGTGGAGCTAAACCCGTCCGCGGAAAACCTCGCGCGTTACATCCTGGAGCGCGTCTCATCTCGCGTCGGCGACGACCGCGTGCAGGTCTTCAAAGTGCGCTGCTTTGAGACACCGACCAGCGTGGCGACTTATCAGGTAGATTAGAAAAGGCGCGAGCAAGTAAATAGTAAATGGTCAATAGTAAATAGATGGAGACTTTCTTTTCTCCACTTACTATTGACCATTTACTATTTACCGGCCTTTGCCTTATGCCGAAGCGGTATCCTGCGCCGGGGTCACTGTTTCGGTATTTAGCTGCGCTGCTTTTTGAGTAGCCGGTTTCATGTACGGCTTCTCGGCATAGCAGAAGAAAATCCACGCGAAGATGATGGAGGCGGGCGTGATGACAAGGATGTTATTCAGCATCGGGTGCAGTTCGGGGATGATGAATCTCCATGCTGCCATGATGACGAGCTGGTGCGTCAGGTAAAGCGAATATGAAAAGACGCCGACATAGGCCAAGCCGTTAATCCATTGCGGGACGTGGAACAACTCGCGCCAGTTCATCTCGGCCTTGACGAACCAGTTGACTAAAATAAAAAACCCTAAACCCCACATCGGATGTATCGTGAGCCAGCCGATGCGATGCGCGAGTCCCTGCTGATCCATAATGGGCAGCACATAGCTCAGCGCGGCGGCGGCCAAGAGCGCGGCTATTCCGAGTCGCATGTCTCGACACCATGCGGGCAGTTTTATCAATCCGACCGCAGCCTCGACGCTCAACGCGCCCAAAGCCCACGTCAGCCAGTGCGAGGCAGCGGCTTCGGGAACTGGAATGCCGATCTCGAACAATCTGTAAGCGTAGTAGCTCAACAAATACCAGCCGACTCTTGCCAGCGCGCAGGCGATAAGCGCGCTCGTCCAACCCCAGCGCGTGCGTATAAAGAGGAGCAGGAAATAAGCCAGATATAACTGCTCTTCAATCGCCAGCGTCCAGAAGACGCCGTTGATGCTATAGCACGTATGCGGGTCAAGGTTATGCAGCATCAACAGGTGCATCCCCACGTCGTAAACAAAAAAGTGCGTGAGGTCTATCCCGCTCGTGTAAGCCGCCACTATCAGATAAATTGCGAACGCGATCAGATAAGGCGGATAGAGGCGGCGCAAGCGTCTTTTCCAGAAGGCGCGAAAGTTGATTTTGTATTCGACGCCAGCCGCACGCGCTCTGGCCCACTGTAGATGTATGCAGAAGCCTGAGATGACGAAGAAGAGAAAGACGCCGACATAGCCGTTCGTGAACAGATGATGAAACGGCAGCGCGAGATAATTAAAGAAGCCCTCAGAGGGAGTCTGATATTGCCCGACCGCGTGATACAGCACGACGCCGAGCGCGGCTATCCCGCGCAGCGCGTCAATGCTTATGAGCCTTGTGACTCTGTTCTCAGCTTGCATAAATCTCGTCGGGCACGCGATTCAAAAGGGCCTGCGCTTCGCCTATCAAATAGAGCGAGCCGGTCACGCAGATGACTCCGCCACGCTCTGTCTGCGACCTCGCCGCACGCAAAGCTTCGCTCACATTATTGGTCAAGATAACACGGCTCGCGTTTGGATGATGAGAGACAAGCTGTGCCAGCATCTCTCTCGTCGCAGAGCGCGGGTTGTCTATCTCAGTCAAAATCAGTTGCTCTGCGGCAGGAAAGAGAGCCTCTGCCATCAACGTCAAATCCTTATCGCGCATCGCGCCGAAGATGAGCGTCACGGGCGCGTTGACGAACTCGTTCAGATAATCGCGTAGCGCACCCGCTCCGGCAATATTGTGCGCGCCGTCAAACAAAAATGCGGGCTGGCCTTCGCGCCATTCAAGCCTTCCGGGATGTGACGCGCTTTCCAGCCCCACACGGATTGCTTGATGGGAAATCTTAAAACCGCGCTCGATCAATGCTTCTGTGATTGCAAGAGCGAGGGCGGCATTGACGATTTGATGGCGACCGGGCAAGCTCAACCACACGTTCTCGTAAATTTCGCGCCGGGTTTTGAAAGTGACGCACAAGCGGCCTCTTGCATCTGCGCCGGTGACTTTAGTTTCAAAATCAGCATGAACGGGTTGCACGCCGCATTCTGCGCAGCGGTCGAGAATGACATTTAAAACTTCCGGCGGCTGCGGCGCGATGACGGCAACCACGCCGGGACGAATAATAGCAGCCTTCTCAGCCGCAATCTCTTCAAGCGTCCCGCCCAGGTATTCCTGATGGTCGAGCGCGACGGGCGTGATCGCAACCATCTGCGGATTGGTCGCCGTCGTCGCATCCAGCCTTCCGCCCAAGCCAGTTTCAAGAATCGCCAATTCCGTCCACGCATCCCTGCAACCTGAGAAAAACATCACCGTCAAATGCTCAAAGAACGTCGGCAATGCCGGAAGCACTCCTGCTCTAACCAACGCCTGCGCCGCATTGCGCACTTTGGTCGTATCCCGCGCGAAATCGCGTGGGTCAATTTGCTGCCCGTTGAAGCGCAGCCGTTCGGTTATCGAAACGAGATGTGGAGAGGTGTAAAGCGCAGTGATGATGTTCGCCGCGCGCGTAATCGCGTCAAGCATCACTGCGGTTGAGCCTTTGCCGTTCGTGCCCGCAATCTGGATTTTGAAAAAGAGACGCTCGGGATGTCCCAGAGCATTCAGCAGCCGCTCCGTATTCTCCAGCCCGAACTTCATCGCCAGCGTTTCATGCCCGAGGCCCAGCAGGTATGCAAGAGATTCGTCGAAATTCATTTAAGTTCAGGCGACAAGTGACGGGTGACAAGTGACTAGAGAAAGAAAATCTTTTCTCTTGCTTATCACCCGTCACTCGTCACTTGTCACTGCTTTTCAGGCGCTGGTGTGTTGCGGTTCTTCAGTGGCTTCTGCTTGCTGAATTTCCGGGTTCATCATAAAGCCCAGCATCTTGATGATGTAGGCGCGCAGCTCGCGGCGGTCAACGATGCCGTCGAGCATGCCGTGATCGAGCAGGAATTCGGAACGTTGAAAATCCTTTGGCAGCTTTTGCCGTATGGTCTGCTCGATGACGCGCGGCCCCGCGAATCCGATCAAAGCTCTCGGCTCGCCGAGGATGATGTCTCCGAGCATGGCAAAGCTGGCGGTGACGCCTCCGGTGGTCGGGTCTGTCAGGATGGAGATAAAGGGCAGGCGCGCTTCGTCCAGGAGCGCGAGCGCGGCTGAGATTTTCGCCATCTGCATCAGCGAGAGCGTGCCTTCCTGCATCCGCGCGCCGCCGGATGCCGCGAAGATGATGACCGCCCCGCGCTCTTCGATAGCCCGCTCAATCAGGCGCGTCACTTTCTCGCCGACCGCAGACCCCATCGAGCCGCCGATAAAAAGCATGTCCATCGCGCCCGCAAAAACCGTGTGCCCGCCGACCGTGCCGCGCGCGTTGATGATGGCTTCCGGCAACCCGGAAACCTTTTTGGCCTGCTCTAAGCGCACCGTGTACGGCTTGGTGTCAAAAAACTCCAAAGGGTCAATCGAGATGACTTCGGCGTCAAGCTCTTTGTACTTGCCATCGTCAAAGAGCAGCGCGAGGCGCGAGTGCGCGTCGAGGCGAAAGTGATAGCCGCAGTGATGGCAGACTTGCAGATTTTCGTCCAGCTCCGGCTTGTACAGTGGGGCATCGCATTCGAGGCATTTGACAAAGATGCCTTCGGTCTTGACGCGCCGCTCTTCGGCTGGCACGTTCTCGATCTTGGCAGACTTTTTACGAAACCAGGACATAGAATAAGGATGTGCGCGATGGGCGCGAGGAATGAAACAAACGAAAAACTCCAAATCATTCTTCGCTTCAATCGCTGACCATGCCGACAGTCCTTTTGAAAATTGGAGTTACAGGAGAACGGACGAAAGAGTAGCACAGGAAAGGATGAAGGATGAAACGAAATCACCCCCCCGATAGTGGTTCAGTTTCAGAGAGCAAGCTCAAAGACGATTAGGAATCTCCCGCAAAGACGCAAAGGCGCAAAGCAAGACCGCAAAGCCTTGAATGCCACATCCCCTTTGCGTGCTTTTCTTTGCGTCCTTGCGTCTTTGCGGGAAACTATTTCTCTCTTGATGTGACAGGTCACGAGTGACGATTCACCTCATAAAGTTCAAACTGAACCATTACTCACCCTCTTATTTGTTGTGATTTAAAGCGCAGCGGAAATAAGTTGCAGATAACTTCAGTTGTTTGGTCGCGGCGCGAGGCGAACAAATTTTAACTTGTATTGCGGCGTCGCCAGTTCATAGGTTGGCTGTCCCTGTGTCTGCTCGGAGAGCCAGGCGGCTCCCTGCGGCGTAGCTGAAATCTTTTCCATCGCCGTCGTCTCAATCCAGACGGTTCCGCCTTGGCCGTAGATATTTCGCAATTCATTTTCCAGAGCTTCCATTCCAACCGCGCCGACAGGCTTCCAGACGCTCATCGGATTAAAATATTCGACGAGGCGGTTATCCGAATGAAAGGTTTCATAGTAGACAACCGCTCCATCCGGCCAGCCGGATTTAATCTCCAATGCCAGCGAGAGCGGCGTGTCTTTCATCACGCGCGAATAGGGATAAATCACAAACAGAAAATTTGCGAGCGATACCACAGCCACAAAGAGAGCCGCACGCCAGCGACGCCGGTAACTCTCTGATGAGACGTATGGCGCAAGGGCTATCCCGCAGAGCAGTATCAAAGAAGGCAGATAAAATAATCTATAAAACGTATGTTGAGGAATCCAGAAAAAGAGAAATATTAGATAGACTCCGAACCACACGCACGCCAGCCGCGCCAAGCCCTTGAACTCTGCCGCCTGTCCGAATGCTGCACGCCATGCCGCTTTAAGCTCCTGCGGATGCCGGAACAGCTTAATCAGCAACCACACTAAGAGAGCGGCTAAAATAATCACGAGCGCGAGAATGAATGGATTTATCACTTCTGCCAGAAAGCTGAACCTGCCGCCGAAAAACAGCCGCGCCTGCCCGCGCAGCGTGTACATCAAATTATCCCAGGCGTTAAATTGGAAACCGATCTCAGGCGAGTAGGAAGTGAGCCATTTCATAAATCTTCTGAGATTGAAAGTTCCCGTCTGAAAATAAAAACAGAAAAAGTATGAACTGGCAGTGAGCAGAGAAACCGCCGCGCTATAACGCACGACGTGCGAGATGCGACGCCGCCGGTCAAGCTCTGAGGTTTGCTGCCAGATTCCCAACACGATGACGGGAAAGAAAAAGATTCCGAGTTGATGAAACAACATGCTCGCCGCATGCACGAGCGCGACCAGCAGCGGGCGCGGCTTCTCAGCCGGAAGTGTCAGGTAAAAACTGACGAGCAGAAAGAGCACGGCTGGAACATAAGCATTGGCATCGGTGGAAAATCTCCACCACGTAGCGGAAAAGGAAAAAAGAAAAGTGAGAATGATGCTCAGGTAAATCGAGCGCAGTCCGCGCCGCAGGATATGAAAAAATACGACCGCGCTCAATGCGCTCAGGATGCCATTCGTGATTTGTAAGACGACTAAGGCTCTAATCTCAAACCCAATGCTCCTCAATACTTTGTAGATTAGATAACCGGCAACGTTATAAATAAGATGATTGGGATGAATCAGAGATTTCAGCGAGCTTGAGATTTCAATCGTATGAGCAAAATCAACTCCGTCCCAGTAATAATTCCTCGTCGGAAACGAGAGATAAACGACCATTACCAACAGAAAAATAATCCATGGCACAAACCTCTCTGTGAGCTGATTCATAAAGTTCGTTCGTGCGGCAATGGAATGAGAACTCATGTCAGAACCGCCTGCGGTAGCGGGCGGGTGCTCAACATTGGCGACCCGCCCGCTACCGCAGGCGGTTCTGACATGATGTCTCTCGAATCAGCTTCAAGGAGTAACCGGCGTTGCCTGATAGTAGATGCCCGCGCCCGGCCCGAGCGGCAACCCTAGCAGATACCAAATAATTAAGAGCAGCGTCCAGAGAATAAAGAAGGTCACGGAGTAAGGCAGCATCGTTGCCATGACCGTGCCGATGCCAGCCTTTTTATCATATCTCTGCGCGAAGGCGACGACGAGCGGGAAGTATGACATCAAAGGCGTGATGATGTTGGCGACAGAGTCTCCGATGCGATAACCGGCCTGCGTCAGTTCCGGCGAATACCCCAACAACATAAACATCGGCACAAAGACCGGAGCCATCACAGCCCACTTTGCGGACGCGCTGCCCAAAACCAGATCGAGCAGGACGGTGACGATAATAAAGCTGATGATGAGCGGAATGCCGCCGATGCCTGATGCTTTCAAAAGCTCTGCGCCTTTGACGGCGGTAATCACGCCCAGGTGTGTCCAGTTGAAAAAGGCCACGAACTGCGACGCGAAGAAGGCCAGCACAAGGTAAAGCGACATCGTCGCCATGGCCTTCTCCATCGCCTTCATCACGTCGCTGTCATTACGCAGAGTGCGCGCTGCAATGCCGTAGGCCAGCCCGATCAGCACGCCGCCGAAGAAGATGATGGCGACGATGCCGGACAGAAACGGCGACTGCAAGACGCCGCCCGTTTTCGGGTCGCGCAGGAATCCGCTCGAAGGCACGAGTCCCCACAGGATGATTCCGACCAGCAACAAGGCCATGATGAGCGCACACCACAGCCCGCGTTTTTCCGCCGCGCTCAGCTCTTTCAATTCTTCAGGCTTCTCGTCTCCGCGATATTCTCCAAAGCGCGGGATGACTACTTTCTCTGTAATCCAGGTCCCGGCCAGTGAGATCATCACCGCCGAAGTCGCCATAAAATAATAGTTCGCCGCGGGGGTCACAACATAAGCTTTATCCAGAATGCGCGCCGCTTCCTGTGTCAGTCCTGCGAGCAAAGGGTCTGTTGGCCCAAGCAGCAGGTTGGCGCTGAAGCCTCCCGACACTCCGGCGAACGCCGCCGCCAGCCCTGCGAGCGGGTGACGCCCGACCGCCAGAAAAATCATCGCGCCAAGCGGGATGACCAGCACGTAACCGACATCCGAAGCCATGTGCGACATCACGCCCGCGAAGACGACTACGAAGGTCAGCAGCTTGCGCGGAGCCGAAAGCACTACGGCTCTCAGGACAGCGGAGATAAGGCCGCTTCCTTCCGCCACGGCGATACCGAGCATCGCTACCAGCACCGTCCCCAGAGGCGCGAAGCCCGTAAAGTTCGTCACCAGCGAAGTCAGTATGCGATGCAGCCCCGCCACCGTCAGCAAGCTCTCTGCATACACGACCTGTTTCGTCCCCGGATGGATGACCGACACGCCCAGCCCCGCTGTGATGGCCGAAAGGACGACGACAAGCAACGCCAGAATGACAAACAGCGTCGCCGGATGCGGCAGGATGTTCCCGGCCTTTTCGATAAAACTTAAAAAGCGATTGAGAAACGAATTCTTGGCGGGAGCTTCAACCGCTGCCGCAGGTTTGTTGTTTTCCACGTTTGACCCCTCAAGAGAGCCGTGCGCGTGTCGTGCGCGCGGCGTGCTGGAAAAACCTTTGTTTCCACAGATGCCGTCAAGAGAACTGTCGGTTTGCTGTCTGCTGAATAATAACCGCTTGGCAAAAGCCCTCAAAGCAAAAAAAAACTTCGCGCGATTAACACACGAAGTTTTTTACCTGCTTAAGAACGCATAACAAAACTCAGCCACAGAGGCTGGAGAGACACAGAGAGAGGAAAAGTAGATGAAGGAGATGCTAAATAAAATGTCTGCCCTTATCTCCGTGTCTCTGTGCCTCTGTGGCAATCTTTGGTTTTGCTAGCTGCTCTAAGAAGGAGGCTCAAATTTTTCTGTTCATGATTATCGAATGCCCGTCTTCTCCAACTATCTTAAACCCCAGCCTTTGATACAAACGCAGGGCGGGATTTCCGATGGCTACGCTGAGAGAAATATTTTCATAAGCTCCTTCGACGGATTCGATGAGGCTGGAAAGCAGGCTGGTTCCAATCCCTTGACCGCGATATTCAGGCGAGACGGCCATGCCCAGCTCCGGCGTCTGATCGTCCACGTAACCGAAACCTTTCTCTTCGCCCCTCAACAAACGCAACCAGATAGCCCCGACAGGCCGCTCGTCTTCCGCCACAGCCACAAGGCCGCGATCACTTCCGCGTCCCCAATCTTTAACGTACCGTGCAATCTCAGGCTGATTCAGGATGCAACGCTCAAACGGCACGCCGCCTTCCGGGACATACAGCGATTGATACAGCATCTCCCATAACAATGATTGATCCGACGGCCTCAAAGGCCGTATATGATATGGTCTCGATTCATCCATAGGCTGTTGCATTCGGAATGGTAGTAGTGCAGTTTGAAGATGAATGAGTTGCGAGGAGAGGTTCACCGCAGAGACCGGAGAGAGCCGCAGAGGATGCGCAGAGAATTGAATAGCACTCAAGCCTCTGCGCCATCTCCGCGTTCTCTCCGGTCTCTGCGGTGAGTCTGACTTTCTTTTCCCTTATCTTCAAACTGCACCACTACCTTCGGCATACATTTCTTGCCAGCTACTTCATTGCCTTTGCTAAAATCTCCTCAGTCGCCGGTATCAGTCCAAACTGAGATTGCGATTATTCCAAAGCTCCTCATAAAATCGCGAGACGCCGGTTTTATTTTCTTTTACCGACATATGTGTCCCCTTCGAGAAAAGCTGAGACATGCACAGACACGTTTTTCATTCTCTTGAATCTACGACCACTATATTGCGCGTCCGCTGCGTGCCGTTGGTAGATGCTATTTATCATCCAAGCGCCCTTTTGAGGGCTGCTCTGGCGAGCAGGCGCGTCGAATCTAAAGTGGGTAGAGGCGTGTCGTCCGGGCGTACGATCAGCGGTATCTCAGTGCAGCCGAGGACGACCGCATCACACCCACGCGCCTTAAATTTCCCCGCAACTTCATTGAAGTAGAGCCGTGATGCTTCCGGGAACACGCCGTTGACTAACTCCTTGAAGATGATCTCATTGATCTTTTCCCTATCCGCCTCGTCGGGTATTTCGCGCTCTATGCTGAATTCCTCTAATGCCTCCGGGTAGACATCCCCTTCCATCAGATACTTCGTCCCTAAAATGCCGAGCCGCACATAGCCCGCACGGTGTGCTTCTTCGGCCACTGCTCCGGCGATATGTAGCCACGGGATAGGGGACTGCGGGATCAAGTACTTGAACGCCTGATGGTATGTGTTATCAGGGCAGATAGCGAAGTCAGCCCCGGCCTGCGCGAGCTTATCTGCTGAAGCTGCCAGAAGCCTCGCCACCGCCTCCCAGTCGTTCGCACGAATGTGGGGCATGTGTTCGGCCATTGGCACAGAGTTCATGGTTATCTCAGGGTGATTATGCTCACCCATGACGGACGGCGCTTCCAGACAAATAGTGCGGTAACACAGGGCTGCGCCCTCGGCGCTACCGGCCACGATGCCAATGTGTTGGGTCACTGTATCTTCGCCTCCATCTCTCTAAAGACATTCGGAAATATCAGGGAGCATCTAACGACAAGCGTAACCGGGCGGCGACGTTACGCATTGACTTCAGATTTCGCCGGATTCACCGCTCCGGTTCACGCGATGGTTAGGTGTCTCTCAGTTGGCAAAGATATTCCCAGCCATACTTCCTGTTAATATTTATCAATCAGTCTCAAACTTCGTTTCCTGCGTTGCTCCCTTATCTTTGCTACAGCAGTCCCAAGTTGCCTTTAGATTGTGGGAGATCGCGCCGCTCCCAAGGGGCAACTTGGGCTTGGACTTCGACATTGGCAGGTCTCCTGCGGGCAGCTTGTGCATGGCTTTAAGGTTCGTCTTTGAGAGCTGCGCTCCTTCATAGAACTCAGCGCTCCCTCTGTATGAGAACTCTCCCTTAGTGTCGAGTTTTTTGGTGCCCCTGAAGTATCTGTCATCTGCAACGTCACCCAGTTCAATGCTCTTGGTGACCTTCTGTCCCGGGTTAATCTCCCAAGCTTCCCAGAACGGATACCAGCCTGGGACGTATGCATCTTTAGGAGGTGTGACCGGATTTCCGCTACAGTCCTTAACGCCGTACTCCGAATCAAGTTTTTGCACGACCAGCCCGCCCTTGGCGGACAGCTTGTCAAGCATCCACTGAATAATCCACTCAAAGCGGCCACACTTCCCATCGCGTGGCCCTGAAATCGTCTTCATCGTCAGCTTCGGCGGTGTATCGGTGACCAAGCTGTCTTCCGGGGCATCAATCCCGCGCGTCTCTGGCGACTTAGTTCCCGTTTCACTGTTCACGCGCATATCTTCCTTTCCAGCCGCGTATTCGTCACCGAGGTCGGATTTCTGTTCGTAGCTGTTTTCTCGACCGCCACCCATGCGTTTGCTCTGCCCCCGCTCTGGCACAGAAGCATGGAGGGGAATTCGACTAAAATCATGACCGAAATGCGAGGCGGTAGTCGCGGAAAATGCAGTCTGGGAACCGTGCTCTTGCGCTTGAGGGATTCTCTGAACGGCCTGATGGTCTATCGTGTGCCCTAAGTGAAATCGTGACATCGTAACATGGTTTGGTGTAGAGGACGCCTTAGCCGAATTCTCAGAGTCCAGAGAATGTCCTTGCCGAGTTTGATTCTGCCTCTGTGTAAGTGCACGCATAAATTCGTCCTTAACCTAAAGGTGATAACGCCTGCTCCATCATCATTCCTCACAAGATATTGCGCTTTAGAGATTAGCGCCTAACGCGTATTATCATGCATCATTGCACGAAAATATGCACGAACATCATGTTATCGTATATGCACGATGGTATACATTTCGACTGCCATGCTCTAGGCTGATGAACCTCATCACTGTTAGATCGTATGCGCTTAAAAAGAGGTATGCTCAATGCCGGTTTCGCATAGTGCGCAGGGTTGGCATGTGAGATGGAATGATGAGGGTTTGGGTGCGCTTTAAAACTCGATGCCCTGTTGGGCGCGGATGCCTGCGTTGAAGGGGTGTTTGATCTCTTGCATCTCTGTGACGAGGTCTGCGGCTTCGATGAGGGCGGGGGGGGCGTCGCGCCCGGTGACGACGATGTGCAGGGCGGGCTGCTCTGCGCGGATGGAGCGAATCTCTTCCAGGACTTCTGCGGTGGGCAGCATGTCGTAGCTGAGGACGTAAACTATTTCGTCAAAGACCAGCATGTCATAGTCGCCGCTGCGCATCTTCTCGACGCACAAAGCCCATGTCTCGCGCGCTGTCCGGCGATCCTGTTCGGGGTTCTTGGTGTCCCAAGTGAAGCCGTCGCCCATCGTGTGGATTTCGATGCCGAGCTTTTCCGCAGCCTCGTGCTCGCCATAGCGGTCTTTGCGCGACTTCATAAATTGAATCATGCAGCAGTTCAAGCCGCGCCCCGCCGCGCGCATCATCAGGCCAAGCGCGCAGGTGGTCTTACCCTTGCCGTTGCCTGTGTGAACCATCAGGAGTCCGCGCGTCTGCTCGCGGTAATCCTCGCGCCGCCACTTGTATTTTTTTTCTTTGGTGGACATATGACAAGTAACAAGTGATAAGTGATAAGTGACAAGATAAAACTTCTTCTTGCTTGTCACTTGTCACTTGTTACTGCTCTTAAGCTGCTGCGTCTTCGGTGCGGTCGCGGTCGCCGTTGCGTCTTTCGACCGCTTCGGTGAGTAGGCGGACGATGGTTCGTTCGGCCTCTTCCCATTCGCCTTTGAGCGTGCATCCGGCGGCGTTGCGATGGCCGCCGCCGCCGAATTTTTCGGCGATGCGCGCGACGTTGATGTCGCCTTTTGAGCGCAGGGACGTGCGATAAACTCCGGGCGTCGTCTCTTTCAAGAGCGCGACGACCTCGACCTCCGAGACCGTTAAAGGATAGTTGACGAAGCCGTCGCCGTCCTCTTCCGAAGCGTCCGCGCTCTTTTGCATCTCCAACGTCTGGCGCATCCACGCGACGCGCCCGGAAGGATCGCGGCGGGCTGTCGCCAAGACCTGACTCAATAGCCCGAGCTTGCTCCAGGCATAGCTGCTAAAGACATCCTGCGAAACTTTGGCGGGCTTGACTCCGGCTTTGACCAACTCGGAAGCGACCTTGAAAGTGCGCTCCGTAGTGTTCGAGTAATGGAACGAGCCTGTGTCCGTGACCAGCGCGGTGTAGACGCATTCGGCTATCTCTTTGGTAACGCGGACGCCGATGGCCTTGCACAAATTGTAAATCATTTCGCCGACCGCAGAGGCCGTCGCGTCAATCCAGTTGATGTCGCCAAAGAGCGCGCTCGTCGCGTGATGATCTATGTTGACAACGAACTGTTTTTCGAGATCAATCAGGCCGGGACGTGTGATGTCCGAGCATTCGATGACAAACACGGCATCGTAATCTCGATCAACTTCTGGGGTGACGCGAATGTGCGCGGCTCCGGGCAGTTTGCGGTAAGAGTAGGGGACTGAGTCGCGCGTGATGACTTCGGCTTCTTTACCGAGCGCGCGTAGGAGCCAGTACAGGCCAAGCGAGGAACCAAGTCCGTCTCCGTCTGGGCGTATGTGCGAGGTGATTGCAAAGCGTTGTTTCGATTCAATCAGCTCGACGACTTGACTAAGCATGTCAACAATACAGGGATGAGGGATGAGGGATGAGGGATGAAAAGCAACGTCTTAAACGTTTCTTCTTATCCCTCATCCCTCATCCCTCATCCCTCATCCTTTCTTACGGGGGAATCCTCTGTCGTTCCCTGTATTTCCCAATCCTGTTTCAACTCTGCGAGCAGTTGGTCTACGCGAGCGCCGCGCTCTTCGACCGTATCGCGCACGAAATGAATCTCAGGCGCATGGCGCAGGTTGAGGGAAAAGCCTACCTGTTTGCGCACGTAGGGGGCTGCGTGGCGCAAAGCTACGAGCGCGGTCTGAATCACAGCCTCGTCGCCTTCGACCAGCACGAAGACGCTCGCATCGCGCAAGTTGTCCGTGACGCGCACATCCGTTACCGTCACCGCCTGCACGCGCGGGTCTTCCAACTCAAAACTGACAATCTCCGAGATTTCCTCTTTCAACATCTCGGCAATTCTTTCCGGCCTTCGCATACCAATTCCAAGTCTCAAGCCTCAAGTCCCAAGTCCCAAGCTGTTTCGACTTGGGACTTGGGACTTGGGACTTGAGACTTATAGCTCTGTCGCTGCCACTTTCTCGATGATATAAGCCTCAATCTGGTCGCCCATCTTGAGGTCGTTGAAGTTTTCAAGGGAGATACCGCATTCGAAACCTTCGCGGACTTCCGATGCGTCCTCTTTGAAGCGACGCAGACTGGCGATGCCGCCTTCCCAGGAGACGACGCCGTCGCGAATCAGGCGCGCTCGCGCGTTGCGACGGATGACGCCGTCTAAGACCATGCAACCGGCGACGACTCCGGCACGGGGCACGCGGAAAATGTCGCGCACTTCCGCTTTGCCTAGAATCTTTTCCTTCTCGACCGCTTCGAGCATTCCGATCATCGCGGCGCGAATCTCTTCTTCGACCTTGTAGATAATCGAGTGGAGGCGAATGTCTACAGCCTCCTGCTTAGCCAGGTCTCCGGCGCGTGTTTCAGGGCGGACGTTAAAGCCTATGATGACGACAGCCGTGCTGGCAGAGCCTGCCTGCGTGGCGGAAGCCAGCAGCACGTCGGATTCCGTAATCGCGCCGACGCCTGAACGCACCACTTTGACTTTGACCTGTTCGGTCGAAAGCTTCTGAAGCGTGCTCTTCAAAACTTCGACAGAGCCTTGCACATCCGCCTTGATGACGACGAGCAATTCTTTGACTTCAGTTTGTCCGAGCGCCTCTATGCCGCGCTTGGTGGTTTGTAGCAAGGTACTCTGGCGCGTGAGCATCTGGCGGTGATGCGAAATCTGCTGGGCGCGTGTGATGTCCGCGACGACCTGAAAAGATTCGCCAGCCTGCGGGACGCCCTGAAGCCCAAGAACTTCGACGGGCGTGGCTGGCCCGACTTCCGTGACAGCTTCACTCCTATCATTGAACATCGCGCGGACTTTGCCGAAAATCTGCCCGACGATGAAGGGGTCGCCGACTCTCAGCGTGCCCTGTTGCACGAGGACGGTCGCCACCGCGCCGCGCCCGCGATCAAGTTTGGCTTCGAGGACGACGCCGGAAGCAAGCCGCGTCGGGCTGGCCTTGAGTTCAAGAATGTCAGCCGTCAACAGAATGGTTTCCAGCAAGTTTTCCAAGTTCTCGCGCCGCTTGGCGGAGACCTCAACCATTTCGGTTTCGCCGCCCCACTCGACAGGCTGCAAGCCCTGCACGGAAAGCTCTTGCTTGACGCGATCAGCATTGGCTCCCGGCTTGTCAATTTTGTTGATGGCGACGACGATGGGAACTCCTGCTGCACGCGAGTGCTCAATCGCTTCAATCGTCTGCGGCATGACGCCGTCGTCCGCCGCGACGACCAGCACGACCACGTCCGTAGCTTTGGCTCCGCGCGCACGCATCATCGTAAAGGCTTCGTGTCCGGGTGTGTCTAAGAAGACAACGCGGCGTGTTTCCAGCGGGTTGTCAGGACTCTTGACCTGCACGCTGTAGGCTCCGATGTGCTGCGTGATGCCGCCCGCTTCGCCCGCCGCAACATCCGTCGTGCGTATGCCGTCGAGCAGCGATGTCTTGCCGTGGTCAACGTGTCCCATGACCGTCACCACAGGCGCACGCGGCAGTTCAACATCGTCTGCATCCGTCGCGATCAATTCCTCGAACTCTTCTTCCGCGATCATCTCTTCAAACGGCACGAAGGTCACTTCGTAACCAAAGCGATGTCCGAGGTCAACCGCCACGTCATCATTCAAAGGCTGGTTGATGGTGGCAAAGACCCCGCGTTGCAAGAGCAAGGTCACGATATCCTTTGGCTTGATACCGAGCTTTTCCGCGAACTCTTTGACGGTCGAGCCTTCGACGAGACGCGCGGGCTTCAATTCGCCCAAATTGGCCGGAGCGTCCATCCTTCCGGCGATGCGGTCTTCGAGCGAAAGCGTTTTAGGCGGCGGAATAAAATCGCGATCACCGAAACGCCCGCCCTTGCCGCCTTCCCCGACTTTGCGCCCGCCGCGCACGGTCGAGCGTGTCGAACGCCCGCGACGACGCGCATCCGGCGGAGGCGTATAAACAGTTTGCGGCGTCGCGGTCTCGCCGGGAGTGCCGCCGCGTTCCGAGCGCGTCAGAGTCGAGCGCGCGGCTCCTCCGCCTCCTCCGCCTCCACGCTCCGTGCGTTCCTGCCGCTCGCGACGCTCGCGCGGCGGGGGAGGTTGTTGGGGAAGTGGGGGCGGCGTCGGCATCGGCGCACGTTCACCATGACGGATGCCCGCGTTGAGCGCAGCCGCAGTCGGCCTTAGCGACCTGACCTGTCTGGACGGCGGCGGCGGCATCACCGGCACGCGCGGCGCTTCCGTTATCGCTGACACTTCTGCTGCTTCCGTAGGAGCAGTCGCTTGTATAGTTTGTTGTTCGATAGGTTGTACTGGCACCATTTCCGGCGCAGGAGAAGAAGGCGTTTGTGTCTCAGCCTCAATCTCGGACGCCTGCTCTGTCTCGGGCGCGTCGGGCGCAACTAGAGCCGCAGCGGTCGTTTCCGCTCCCGGATGCTCTGCGCGTGCGGCGGGCGATAATCTTTTAACCAGCCGCGCCGGAGCGGTGGCGGGTCTGGCTGGCTGGCTCTCCGGCTGCGGCTGTGAGGTGGGCGGCGCGGCTTCGACATGCGCCGGTTCGACGGCTGCCACCGTCTCGGCTGGCACTACTGCTTCCTCGCCTGCTTCCTCGCTGAGAGCGGGAGCTTCCTCTGCCGGGCGCACGGCGCGCTTGACGACGCGCACGGCGCGCGGAGCCGATGCCTCTTTTTTCGGAAAATACTTATTGCGTATCTTGTCCGCCAGCTCTTTTGAGATGGAGTTGGAAGGCACACTGACATCCACACCCTCGCGCCGCACCTCTTCGATGAGCCGCTTGGTGTCGAGCTTCAGCTCTTTTGCCAGATCGTAAAGTCTAACCTTTGAAGTAAGGGTCATGCACTCCTTCTTCGACGCTTTTGATAAAACGGCGTCGCGCGCTTCAAAAAAGGGACGATCAAAACTCTCACACCTGAGATGCCTTTTTAGTCCCTTTAACCGGCGCGCTTCTGTGAAGGAAGCGACGAGTCACGGGCAGGCTCTCTAAGGAGGCGAGAAGCAAGACGCGCAGCCCCTTGGTGCGCGCATGCTGCGATTCGGGCTAACGGGCCGCATCGTCTTTTTCGGCATCCGCCACGTCTGTGGCATCTGCTATTTCGCTCTCGACCGGCGCGGCCTCTTCACGATATTGCGGGACGGGAGCGGATGTTACTTGAACTTCCGGCGCGGAAGCCTCCGAAGCGAAACCGGCTTCCGGAGAAAATCCGCCTTCCTCTTCAACGGGCGACGCGCCTTCTCCGACGCGCCCAGCCGCTTCGATATAAGCTGCGCCCGAAGACGTGATGTCAGGCGCGGGCGTGATCGTGTCCGGGCGCAGGTCGCGTCCGGCATCCTGTAACAAAAGCTCTTCTTCAGAGATCGGGTCGGCTTCGGTCAGTGCGACTGGGTCAACCGATTCCTGCGCGAGAATTTCAGACTCGGCGGAAAAAGGCGTGCCCTGCTCGACGGCCTCGTCATAACCTTTAGCAGTCATCGCGTCCGAAGGCGCGACCTCGCCCGCTTCGACCGTCTCGTCAAACTCCGCAGAAACCGCGTGCTGCTCGGATGGCACATACACCTCCTGCTCAGGCTCGCTCGCTTCAGCCCCTTCCGAAGCTTCATCCTCAGCTTCGGTCTCCGTTTCAGCGTTCGCTTCAACAGCCTCTGCTTCATCCGTCCCGGCTGGCGCAGTTTCTTCTCCCGCGCCTTCTGCTGCCGCAGCCTCTTCACTTGCTGCTTCTTCCAGCTTGCTGGCTTCGCGCGCGGCGATGACGGCCTGCGCCGCCGTCAGGATGGACTCGGCTTCGTCAAGACTGACATCAAGATGCTCGACCAGATCGTCAACCGAAGTGGAGGCCAAGCCGTCTATGTCAGTGATGCCAAATTCGGAAAGCGTGTCGGCCTGTGATGCCGACATGCCTTCGATAACAGAGAGCGGCACAGGCTCGCCCGAAGCGATGAGCGCGCCCATCTGCTGCGCGACCTCTTTCTTGATTTCTTCTTCGCTGCGGATGTCTATGTTCCAGCCGACGAGCTTGGTCGCCAGCCGCACGTTTTGCCCGCGCTTGCCGATAGCAAGTGAAAGCTGGTCTTCGTTGACAATTACTTCCATCTGGCGATTCTCGATGTCCGTGATTCGCACCTGATTGACCTTCGCAGGCGACAGGGCATTGGCGGCAAAGACAGACGGCTCGTCAGACCATTCGATAATGTCAATCTTCTCGCCGCGCAGCTCGCGGATGATGGCCTGTACGCGCGATCCCTTCATGCCGACGCACGCGCCGACCGGGTCAACATCGCGCTCGTTCGAGGTGACGGCAATCTTGGCGCGCTCGCCGGGTTCACGGACGCAGGATTTGATGACGACCGTTTCGTCGTAAATCTCCGGTACTTCCATCTCGAACAGGCGCAAGAGCAAGTCCGGGCTGGTGCGCGAGACTTCGATCTGCGGCCCCTTCGATTCTTTCGAGACGTTGCTGATGACGACGCGAATTCTTTCTCCCTGATTCCACTGCTCGCCGCGAGACTGTTGAGAGCGCGGCAGGATGGCTTCGAGATTTCCGAGGTCAACAATCAGGTTGCCGCGCTCGAAACGCTTGACGAAGCCGTTGACCAGATCGCCCGTCTTGTCTATGTACTGCTCGTAAATATTCGAGCGTTCGGCGTCGCGCACTTTTTGAAAGAGAATCTGTTTGGCGGTCTGCGCGGCGATGCGTCCAAGCTCTTCCATCGGCAAAGGCAAAAGCAGCGCGTCGCCGATCTCGACTTCATCACCGGCCATCTCTTTGGCCTCGTCAAGCGACAGCTCTGTAGCCGGATTCGCCACTTCGTCAACGACGACTTTGGTGGCCGAAAGCTCTATGCCTGTCTCAGCGTTCCAGTCCACCTGTATATCTTCGCCGGACTTGAACTGCTTTTTGGCAGCCGCGCGCACGGCTTCTTTCATGGCCTCTATGACCAGCTCGCGATCTATGCCTTTTTCCTGGCAGAGTATGTCAATATTCTGCGCGATGGATGTGCTCATGTACTTGCTTCTCTCTTCAAAAGTGATTTCGTGCGCCTTAAAAGTGTCGCGCAGAGGAAATCTATTCAGTTGTAATTGACGGCGTTGCCTGCCGTGTCAAATCGTCTATGGCTTCGCAGCCAACTCGCGCTCTTTGGCGCGCCGGAACTCTTCTTCAACATCTATCTCAAGGTTGGCCTTGACGATTGAGCCTAAAGGCACCTGTATGCGCCCGCTCGTTACATCTTCAAACACAACCTTCTCGCCTTCGACCCCGAGGATGCGCCCGCGAAAATTGCGCTGGCCGTTAATGGCTGTGCGCGATTTCAGCTTCGCCGGATGCCCCACAACTTTCTCGTAGTCAGCGAGCTTGTAAAGCCCGCGTTCCAAACCCGGCGAGGAAACCTCTAAGGTGTAGGGCGAATGTATAAAATCTTCTACTTCAAGGATCGTGCCCAGATAATGGCTGACGTGAGAGCAATCTTCGTGCGTCACGCCTTCGGGCTTATCAATAAAGATACGGATGATGGGCTTGCCTTCCGGCCCCGCGACTTCAGCGTGATAAAGCTCAACACCGTGCTCAATGCACGCGCGCGACGCCAGCTCTTCAACCCGCGACGCAATCGAACTCCCGCCCATCTGGCCTGCCCCTCCTTCAAAAAAGCTCCCGCGCAAAAGAAAAAGTGGGCGCGAACCCACCGGTAACGACCGCCGCGCTCAGAGCAAGCGAAGAATTATACGGGAAGAGCAGGGGAAAAGCTAGTTGGCGGTTGACAGTTAGCAGTAAAGAGCCGGGACACGGTTATTTCTGCCAGCCACCCCTGCCAACTGATCTGTCAACTGCTAACCGCCAACTGCCAACTTGCTCTTAACGATTTCGCTGACCGTGCGCCCGTCTGCGCTCTGTCCGGCAAGACGAGCCTGAACAGCCTTCATCACCGCGCCCATCTCGCGCATCGAACTGGCTCCGGTTTCAGCAATAGCATCCGCGACAGCCTTTTCAATCTCTTCGCGCGAGGCGGCCTGCGGCAGGTAAGCTTCGATCACAACAATCTCTGCGCGCTCCTTGTCTGCCAATTCCTGCCGCCCGGCTTTCTCATATTGCTCTATGGAATCGCGCCGCTGCTTGACCAGAGATTGCAGAGCCTTAGCCATCTCTTCATCCGTCAACTCGCCGCCCTTCTCGATCTCGCGGTTCATCACATTCGCCTTGACCATCCGCAGCGTCGAGAGCCGCGCCGCATCCCTGGCCTTCATCGCGGCGGTCATGTCCGAGACGATACGTTCTTTTAAGCTCATCTTCCGTGTTCCTTTAATCGCAAGCTTCTACAGCAAAATCTGAATTTGCAATACTCTAGCGCAACCAGCCGAACTTCGGCTAATATAGCCGCGCACTTTCTAAGATGGGCGGGCGGCGCGACGGAATTTTACGACCCGCGTTCTCTTGCTCGCCCCGCCTGCGCCGTCTGCCCGTAATCGCACGTTTTCCTTACCCGAACGAATCCGATGCTTTCACCTAACACGATTTTGCAAAACCGCTATCGCGTCATACGACAGCTCGGACAGGGCGGGATGGGAACTGTCTATGAAGCGATTGACGAGCGCGTGAGCTGCGTCGTCGCCGTCAAAGAGACGCTGGCGGCAAAGGACGGGGAAGCGCGCCGCGCCTTCGAGCGTGAGGCCGCGCTGCTTGCAAACCTGCGCCACGCGAGCTTGCCGAAGGTGATGGATCACTTCGCGGAAGACGGCGGGCAGTTTCTGGTGATGGAGTATGTGCCCGGATACGACTTGGCCGAGTTGTTGGAGATGCGCGGCGCAGCTTTTCCGCCCGCGCAAGTCATGCAGTGGGCAGATGAACTGCTCAAAGTTTTGGAATATCTGCATGGCCGCACGCCGCCTATTTTGCATCGAGACATCAAGCCGTCGAACCTGAAGCTGACCAGACAGGGCGAGATTTTCCTGCTCGACTTCGGCTTAGCCAAAGGCTCTGCCGGTCAGATGCCGACGCTTCTGACCAGCCGCAGCGTGCGCGGATACACGCCCGTCTATGCCTCGCTCGAACAGATACACGGCAAAGGCACAGACCCGCGCAGCGATCTCTATTCATTGGGCGCAACTCTTTATCACCTCTTGACCGGCACGCCGCCAAAGGATGCGCCGACGCGCTTTGATGCTCTGGAAGACGAGCAGCCAGACCCTTTGCTGGCGATTGACGAGATTAATCCGCAAGTCTCGCCAGCCGTCGCCGCGGTTATTCATCGAGCAATGGCTGTGAGCCGGAGAGCACGACCCGCCAACGCCACAGAGATGCGCCGCGCACTGCATGAGGCTGATGAAGAGACGCATCGCGCCGAAGCGGAGCACCGCGAAAGGCTTGAGCGAGAAACGCGCCAAGCCGAAGAGTCCGCGCGCCTGCACGCTGAAGCGGAAGCCGCACGTCGCCGCGAGGCTCAAGAAGAAGAACGGCAACGGCAAGAGGAAACCGAAACCCTGCGCTTGCAGGAAGAGCAAACTCGCCAGCGCGCAGAGGAAGAACGAAGGCGCCGCGAGGCTGAAGAAGAAGAGACGCGCCGCCGCGTGGAGCGAGCAAAATCTGAACAGACAAAAGCCGCTCAGACTGTCGCTGCGCAAACGCAAAGAGCGAAAGACACGCATACACCGCACGCATCTTCGGGCGTGAAAACAATGGAGGGCGAGCCAGAGCAGTTATACGAGCGAGCGGATGCTTCAAATGCTTCGCAGGCGAGCGGGACGGCTGAAACGGCAGTAACGGAGACGGGCACGGGAAGCAGGCGCGCATTGATAATCGCCGCCGTTGCTCTGGCCGTTCTGGTCATCGTTGCAGCCGTTTGGATGATGCGTGGAGATTCTCCTGCTCCCGGCGAGAGTGCGCAGCAGCAACAGTTAGGCGAAGGGCAGACATCAACAGTCCAGCAAACAGGCGAGACGACATCGCAGCCAACGCCGCCTGCCGGGATGAAGTATGTGCCGGGCGGCAAGTTTATGATGGGGCGCGACGGCGATGAGACGGGCTACGAGAGTCCCGCGCGTCGTGTGACGGTCAAGCCTTTCTACATAGACACATATGAAGTGACCAATGAGGAATACGCTAAGTTCATCAAGGCTACGAATCATCGCCCGCCGCCCGGTTGGGCTAACAATAGTTATCCGAGCGGAGCATCGCGCAAGCCTGTGACGGGCGTGACATGGAATGATGCAAACGCTTACGCGGAATGGGCTGGCGAGCGTCTGCCGACCGAAGAGGAATGGGAATTCGCCGCACGCGGCACGGACGGGAGACGTTATCCCTGGGGCAATGACTCACCAAGCGGCTTGAGTGTTGACGATGAAAATAAATTGATCGAGCTGAGAAGCAAACGGAGGCAGTTGCTCGTCAGCTTCACCGAAGAGTGGCCGGAAGTGAAAGCCATAAATCAGCAGATTGCCGTTCTGGAAAAGAAGCTTAAAGAATCAACGCCGCTAGCTAACATCGGCGGCATCAGTGATGGGATTGCCGATGTCGGCGCGTACAAAGGCGCATCACCCTACGGCGTGTTCGATATGGCGGGCAACGCTTGGGAATGGACAGCCAGCAAACTGATTCCGTACCCCGGTGACAGCTTGCAGATTAAAATCTCGGATGATGTGAAGGTGATACGAGGCGGAACATATTCCAGCAATCAAAAGCAGGCGACGACGACTTACAGGCGCGGCTGGCACGCGAGCATGGAAAAAGACTACAGCAACACAGGGTTTCGCTGCGTCAAAGATATTATGCAGAGGTGAGCGATGAAAAGAGACTCATGGACATTAAGAACTTGGGTGATGATTGCCGTGTCGGCAATCGTGTTAATGCTTCTATCAATCCCCATGTCATGGCAGGCACGCGCGCGTGGCGGACAGAGCGGTTCGGGTGAGAGCAGTTCTAACTTCAATAAGTCAACATCGAAGAAGACGCCGAAGAAAGCTACACCGAAGAGGACGACTACGCCGCCGAAAAAAAGTTCGCGAGCCGCTTCAACGCCGCGCCAAGCTCCGCAAATTGAGATGGTGTTGATTCCGGCAGGAACCTTTACGATGGGTTCGCCTGATTCAGAAGGGTGGCGTGATAAGTCTGAAGGACCGCAGCATCGAGTGACGGTGCAGAGCTTTTACATGGGCAAGTATGAGGTGACGCAAGCGCAGTGGAGAGCGGTCATGCGTTGGAATCTATCTGGGTTCAAGGGCGATAATCGTCCCGTTGAGCAGGTTTCATGGAATGACGCGACAGAGTTTTGCCGGAAGTTGTCGCAGATGACAGGTAAAGATTACCGCTTGCCAACGGAGGCAGAGTGGGAGTATGCCGCCCGCGCAGGAACAACGACGCCTTTTACGTTCGGGGCAAGTCTCTCATTTGAGCAGGCAAACTTTCGCCCGTTTCAAGGGGAAAAGGGAGTTTTCCGGCAGCAGACGATGTCGGTGGGAAGTTTCTCGCCAAATGGGTTTGGGTTATACGATATGTACGGTAATGTGGAGGAGTGGTGCGCGGATTACTGGCATGAGCATTATAATGGCGCTCCAACAGATGGCTCAGCGTGGTTGAGCGGTAGGGATTTGAACCAGCGGGTGCTTCGCGGCGGTTCGTGGGGGGACTTTAACCATGATTGCCGCTCTGCCGCTCGTAGCAAACAGGAGCCGCACATACAGTATTATCTTGACTTCGTGGGTTTCAGAGTAGTGCTGGGCACGCGGACGTGAAAAGGCTTGTCATCTGTCAGCTTTTTGCTTGTAGGGCAAGCTATGCTTCAACCCCAGAACACATTACCGATAGATGTCGGCTGATCTCTATATGATAGTTGACGGCCAGCAAAACATTTTCGCCGTGAGGTTGCTATGGAGATGCGATTGACGATTATTTACGAGCAGGTGGACGAGTTGGTGCAGGCGACGGTCGCGGAGTTGCCGGGCGCAATCTCACTCGGTAAGACGCGAGAAGAGGCGCGGGCGAATTTGGCAGAGGCGATTGAGATGGTCCTGGAAGGAAATCGGCTGCTGGCTGAAGAGGCCGCTACAGGCGAGCGCGAAGAGATAGCGTTCCACGCGGCATGAAGCGGCGCGACCTCATCCGCCATCTTGAAGCGCATGGCTGCGAGTTTGTGCGCGAAGGCAAGGAACTCACGCTCTACCTCAACCGTCAGATGAAGCGTTCGACTGCCGTGCCGCGCCACCGTGAGATTCCAGAAGGAACAGTTCGAGCAATCTGCCGCGCTCTCGCTATCCCCTTACCAGCGAAGTGAGCGATGGTGCCACCGTGATTGAGCCGGAAGGCATCTATCTCTCGCAGGTCATGCCGCGCTTCTTAATCCGCACCTCATAGCTCTGGCAAACACCTTTGCCCACGCTCGTCGCGCTGTGAGAACTCAAACTCATCTGAGCCAAACAGTAAATAAGAGACGTGACGGGAAGGATTAGAAACGGCCTGTTTCCTATCCTTCTCGCCACGTTTCTCTGTTCTCGTCGCGTAAGAACCGTCCGAAGTTTCCCGCTTGAGAGTTGGCTTTGGTTTGGTTCTAGTTTAGCTAAGGCTTGTTGGCTGCCCCCGGTTTGCGGGTGGACTTTTTGTATTCGGATTGTTTCTTGCGCCCGACGGTCTGCACTTCGTTGGAGTCTTTGCCGAATTGCGCGCTGACGGAATCTTTCACGCCGATTATTATGTCGTGAAAAGCCCACGCGGCGGCGACGGCTTCGTCGCGCGCGGCTTTGGCTGCGGCTTCGGCCTGCGCCACCTTTGCCAGCTTGGCGTCGAGGTCTGTGAGCGACTGTGTCGCAGAGGCGACGGAATAAGCAGGATTGGCAGGCGCGTAGCCCGTCACATTTTGCAGCGCAGCAAAGCTTTGGCGGTCAGCCGCGAGCAAGGCTGGCTTGATGGATCGTGTCTTGGGATCAGGCATCAGGAGTCTCCTTTTGTAAGGTTAAAGAGAAAGGTTTTGCGAGGCTGCGCGCATGATACTCAGGGCGGCGAGGCATGACAAGCACTAATTTCGTACAACGCAAGCGTGCGCGCCTGCCGCGCCGTTCAGAGAACGCCGTGCGCCGTCCTGCGCACACCGTTCTCATCACGTAGCACGGCATGCGCAGCCCAGAGAACGCCGTGCGCAGACTTGCGCAGACCGAGCGCAGCCAAGAAAAGGTCGAGCGCAGAACTGCGCACGTCCTGCGCAGTTCTGAGCACGTCGAGCGCACGCCTGCGCAGGGCGTGCGCAAGAGCGCGACAGGCAGTCTGGCACGGAAAATCTCCCGCAAAGGCGCAAAGGCGCAAAGGAAGAACGCAAAGATGCTCAATCATGCTTTGTCTTGAGGGCGTTCTTCGCGGCTTTGCGCCTTTGCGCCTTTGCGGGAAACGTTCTTTGCTTATCCTGCCACTTTGCTTGTTTGGCCGTTTGAATGTGACAGATGCTCGTGCAGGAAGCGTCCGGTGTGTGATTCTTTGGCCTTCATGATTTGTTCGGGCGTGCCGGTGGCGACGACGTGGCCTCCGGCGTCGCCGCCTTCGGGGCCGAGGTCTATGATGTAGTCGGCGGTTTTGATGACATCGAGGTTGTGTTCGATGACGAGGAGGCTGCCGCCCGCTTCCAAGAGCGCGCGGAAGGCGGACAGCAGTTTGTTGATGTCGTCGAAGTGGAGGCCGGTCGTCGGCTCGTCAAAGATGTAGAGCGTTTTTGCTCCGGTGCGTTTGGAGAGGTGCGCGGCCAGCTTGACGCGCTGCGCTTCGCCGCCGGAAAGCGTGGTGGCGGATTGTCCCAGTCTCAAATATCCAAGCCCTACGTCATCGAGCACGCGCAGGCGATTGGCTATCTTTGCGGTGTCGCGGAAAAAGACCATCGCCTCGCGCACGGTCAGGTTGAGCACGTCATTGATGTTCTTGCCGCGATAACGCACGTCTAAGATTTGCTGCTTGAAGCGAGTGCCTTTGCATTCTTCGCAGACGAGTTCAACATCCGCCAGGAATTGCATCTCGACCGTCACGGTGCCGTCGCCCTGACAGACTTCGCAGCGACCGCCGGGCACGTTGAAAGAGAAGAAGGAAGGGTCGAAGCCGTGCGCCTGCGCCTCGCGCGTTTGCGAGAAAGCCTCGCGGATGCCGTCGTAAACTTTGATATAGGTGACAGGGTTCGAGCGCGGCGTGCGCCCGATGGGTGATTGGTCTACGAGAATCACGTCGTCTATTAATTGCGTCCCGTCCAGCTTGGAAAAAGCTCCGACGTGTCCTTGCCAGTCGCCGCGCTGCTTTTTGATTCCCGCATAAATGACATCATGAATCAAAGTGGACTTGCCCGAGCCGCTGACACCCGTGACGCAGACGAGCATGTCGAGCGGCACGTCTACGTCTATGTTCTTCAAATTATGCTCGCGTGCGCCGCGCACAGCGAGTCTTCTTTTCTTCGGCTCGCGCCGCTGCTTTGGCTCTTTAATTTCCGTTTCGCCGCGCAGGTAACGCGCCGTGAGCGACGTTTTGCTTGTCAGTAGGTCTTGATAATTGCCCTCGAAAATGACGTGCCCGCCAAGCTCGCCCGCCGCCGGGCCGATGTCTAAGATGTGGTCTGCGGCGCGCATCATATCCGCGTCGTGCTCTACGACCAGCACTGTGTTGCCGATGTCGCGCAGGTTATGCAGAAGCTTCACCAGGCGTTCGCTGTCGCGCGGGTGCAGGCCGATGGATGGCTCGTCCAGAACGTAAAGCGCGCCGACGAGGGATGAGCCTAAGTTGGTCGCGAGCTGTATGCGCTGCGCTTCGCCGCCGGAGAGCGTAGAGGCCAGGCGGTCAAGCGTCAGGTAATCAAGCCCTACGTCAAGCAGAAAAATCAGGCGGCGACGAATCTCGTGCAGCACACGGTCTGCGATGGCAGCTTGTTCGGTAGAGAGCTGCAAGGCGTCGAAGAACTGCGAAGCTTCTTTGATCGACAGCGCGCAAACTTCCGGCAAAGTCTTTCCGCCGACCCGCACATCGCGCGCTTCCTGCCTGAGCCTGCCGCCGTTGCACTCCGGGCAGAGCGTGTAGCCGCGATATTTCGAGAGAAAGACGCGAACATGCAGCTTGTACTTTTTTGTTTCCAGCCACGCGAAGAATCCGCGCACGCCGCCCCACTTGCCCTTGCCTTCGATAATCGCGCGCTGCTCCGCGCGCGGGAGATCGTTGAAGGGCGCATCCATATCTATGCCTTCGGATTTGCAGAAGCGGCGCAGCTCTGTTCTAGCCCATTCAAACTGCGGCTTCGTCCAAGGCTCGACCGCGCCTTCGTCCAAAGACAAGGCTGGATTCGGAATCACTAAATCTAAATCGAGGCCGATGATGTTTCCAAAGCCCTGACACGCCGGGCACGCGCCATAAGGGTTGTTAAAGCTGAAGAGGCGCGGCTCCGGCTGCGCGTAAATCGTGCCGTCGTACTTGCACTCGAAACGTTCGGAGAAGCTCAGGCGTCTGGCTTCCGTCTCGGCGGTTTCGATAATCGCCGTGCCGTGTCCTTCTTGAAAACAGGTTTCGAGCGAATCCACCAGCCGCTCGCGCACGTCAGAGCGCGCAACGAGCCTGTCAATCAACACGAAAACATTTTCAAAGTCCGGGCGCGTGTAATCATCCGGCGTGCGTAGCTCAATCGTCTCGCGCCGCGCCGCATCGTAGAGCCGCGTAAAGCCGCGCTGCATCAGGCTCATCACATGCGCAGTGACTGAAGCCGTGCGCGGCTGCGCGGCTGCGACCGCACGGCCTTTTGTTTTTTTCTTTTTCGCCGCAGCACCGTCTCCGTTTTGACTCGTCTCTTCCAACCCGGCGGCGGCTGGAAAGAGAACGTAAAAGCGCGTGCCTTCGGCTAATTGTTGAAGCGTCTCTTCGGCTGCGGATTCGGGCGAATCGCGATGCACCTCGCGCCCGCAAACGCGGCAAAAGGTCGTGCCGACGCGCGCATAAAGCAGGCGCAGGTAATCGTAAACTTCCGTCTGCGTCCCGACGGTCGAGCGCGGGTTGCGCGTAGAGTTCTTTTGCCGGATGGCTATGGCCGGAGCGATGCCGCGCACCTCGTCCACGTCCGGCTTGTCCATTCTTTCCAGGAACTGCCGCGCGTAGGCCGACAGCGATTCGACGTAACGACGCTGGCCTTCGGCATAAATCGTATCAAAGGCCAGAGACGATTTGCCCGAGCCGCTGACGCCCGTTACGACCGTCATCTGCCCGACGGGAATCGAAAACGAGATATTCTTGAGATTATTAACGCGCGCCCCGCGCACTTCTATGGCTTCGTGTGTCATGATAAAAACAATCGCAGACCCTTACAGTCCGGCTCACATCAAGTATGACAAACCAACATGATAACCCGATTTCTCTATCAAGCGAAGCCGGGAGATGTTAAGATGCCGCCCTGCAAACCAGTGCTTTGTAATTGAGGTTCTTAAAAGATGAGTTGCCACTAGCTTTAGCTAGTGGAGCAGATGCCCAACCTCTCTGTCGGCTTTAGCCGAACAGTTCGGCTAAAGCCGATGATTGTGAGGCTCTCTTTATCCACTAGCTAAAGCTAGTGGCAATTCAAAACACTTTCATTACAGAGCATTAGCTCTACCGAAGGCTATGCTTTACCGGCCACACGCTTTAACGAATCTTAAGCTCTAACAAACTTAGTTGGCGAGGGACATAAGAATGTCGCAACAGGGTAGACAAATTCGTAATTTTACGTTCGGAGCGTTGTTTTGTTTAGTGAGCGTCTTTGGCCTGACCGGCTGCACGAGCGCGGATAAGAAGGCGTGCGTTGAGAAAGACGACTTTCAGGCGTGCAACCGCGAGTGCGCGCGTGATGACAAGGAAGCCTGCGCTAAAGCGGAAGTCCTGAGGCAAAAGCAGAAGCCATAACGGCAGCCTCAAAATAATTCTTCACCAGCGTTTGTCGTAGGGAGCAAGCGCCGCGCGCCATTGACCTTCGCCGAGAAGAGGAATCGCTCCTTCAAAAGTGAGCGGAGCATCAGGCGGGCGGCGCAGGCGATAGGTGCGCCCCGAAGGCGCGGCCACCGAGAGCGTGATTTTATCCGGCGTGATAAAAACAACGGTCGCCGTCCGCCAGTCCTTGCGACAGCGCACGATGAGATGCGCTCCGACCGGCAAGGCCGCGAGCGTCTGCGAAGCTTCGACTGCTTCACAATCATCAAGGCCGCCGGGCAGGGCTGTTGTCAAAGCTCCTGCACCATGCGGCCTCTCAAGATTCGCGCTCACTTTAATTGTACGCTTAAACTTCCAAAGGGTCTTCAAAAGGCAAGTCCTGCTGCGATGCCTTCTGCTGCTGGCTGACGGCGTAAAAGCGCATCGCCATCGAGAGAATCATCAAGGACATGCCAATCCACAGCACCGCCCATAACATAGAAGGAACGCCCGTCGCATTCGCCATGTTCGCGGCGTCCGTGTGAACTTCCGGCCCGAAAGGTGACGAGAGAAAGAAGACCGTTTTTAAATCAAGCAAAGCATTCAAGACGCATTGCACCGCGAGAAAGCTCAGGAAAAAAGTCGCGACCCGCGCACTGGCATACTTCGCAATCGCGATGAGTCCGAGCGCGATCAGCGTTCCCGCGATCAGCGTAAACGGAATGCCCGAAAGTTGAACCCCCGGTTGCAAGCCGTTGACCAGCGGCTTCCAGAGTCCGAAGACGACCGTTAGGAAAAGAATAAAGGCAGCCGAGCCGAGCAAGACTATCCGCGCGGCCACCGCGCGGCGAATCAGGAACAGCAGCAGCGCGCCGTAAATCATCGCGCCGACATAGCCCGCGCTTGAGATGATGCTTTGAGAAATGAATCCGCCCTGCGTTGCCTGCACCATCCCGCTCGTGTTGGGCGAAACGCTCAGGCTCAAAACAGAATTGCCCGTCAGGAGCGCGGCCATCGCGTGCCCGCCTTCATGTATGAAGGTGACAAAAAGACGGAAGGGGTAAGTCAGAATTTCCGCGAAGGGAATGAACCACAGCGCGATGGTAATGGCGGCAGCGATGAGCAGCGTGCGTACCTGCGGTCGCGCATCTGCCGATATATTTATCTTCATCTTGGAAAATCTCCGCTCTCTTTTTCAAGCTCTCACAAATTTCGGTGGCCTGCCGTTGCATTGTACGACAAACGCAAAGGAAGGCAAAAGGTAAAAGGTAAAAGGCAAAAGTAGGAAAAGAACATTTTCATCCTGCTTGGTAAATACGCGACGGCGCGGGCATGGGTTCAAATCTTTTACCTTTTGCCTTTTACCTTTTGCCTTTCATACGTGCCGGACTTGCCGCCCGTCTTGCGCTCAAGGCGCACGTCTGTAATCGTCATGGCTTTATCAACGGCTTTGCACATGTCGTAGACGGTGAGCGCGGCGACGGTTGCGGCGGTCAGGGCTTCCATCTCGACGCCCGTCTGCGCTTCTGTGGCAACGGTGGCTTCCAGATAAACGCCCGTCGCCTGTAGCTCTGCGCGCACGTCTATGTGCGTGAGCGGGAGCGGGTGGCAGAGCGGAATCAATTCGCCCGTGCGCTTAGCAGCCATGATTCCGGCGAGCCGCGCGGTCTCCAAAGGGTCTCCCTTCGGCGTGCTTTGCTCGCGCACGGCTTTGACAGTTTCGGGCGACATCAACACGCGCGCCGAAGCAATCGCCCTGCGCGCAGTGATCGCCTTACCGCCCGTATCAACCATCGCGACGCGGCCTTGTTGGTCAATGTGAGATAGCTTTTTCATATTGATTTTTGGCAGAGCGAGGTTTAAACGCAAAGAGCGCAAAGTTTTTTCGCAAAGAGCGCAAAGGGTTCAGAGATTGTTGACAACTCTTTTAATTCCATCTCTGAGGCGTAGGACGTTGAAATTCATAAGGAGACCGAGTTTGCAATCGGTCAATCGTAAATAAGTCATCAATTGAGCGAAGTGAATATCTGTAAGCGACTCGACGGATTTTATTTCGAGGATAAGTTTGTGCTCAATCATGATGTCTACTCTGTAGCCGCATTCCAGCTTGATTGTTTGATAGACCAAAGGCAAAGGCTTCTGCTTCTCCACATTCAAGCCTGCTTTGACCAACTCATAAAATAAACATTCCTCATAAGCTGATTCTAGCAGTCCGGGGCCAAGCACAGTATGCACCTTGATCGCGCATCCAATCACCACATTCGACAACTCGTTTTCCGTCATCCTTTGCGCCCTTTGCGAAAAACTTTGCGCTCTTTGCGGTTAAACTCACCTCATCTCAGAAACACTTTTAAATTCAAAGAATCATCGCGCCTTTATTCAGGTAAGCGCACAATCTTAACTCCTGCTCCGGCTTCCAGCATCTTCACGCCCTGGGGGACATTAATCAACGCGGTGGCGCGTGCGAAGGCGACGAAGTCGGACGAGCCGCCCCATTTCAAAGGCACTGCCAGAAGCTGTCCCTCTGCGTTTGTTTCAAGCCGCGCCGGAAGATAACTCTCTCGCTCGACGGCTCCCTTGACCTCGCGCGCGAGCACAGCATGCTCTTCAATCATCGCAGCCTCTCGCGCTCCCTGCATCGCTCGCAGGGCTGTGCGCGCGAACAGATTAAAAGTGACAGAGACTGAAACCGGATTTCCCGGCAGGCCGAAGACGAGCGTTTGTCCCAATTTCCCGAAGACGGTCGGCTTGCCGGGACGCAGGCTGACGCGCTCGAAAAATATCTCTGCATCCAGCGAGCGCAAAGCGGTTTTAGTAAAATCATAAACGCCCATCGAAACGCCGCCGGATAAAATCAGCGCGTCAGAGCGTTTCGCGGCTTCGGCAATCTCGCGCCGCAAGAGTTCCGGGTCATCGCCCGCGAGCGGAAGCCGCTCGACACGCGCGCCCGTGAGGGCGGCGTATGCTCCGAGCGAGTAACTGTTAGAGTCACGTATCTGATCCGCGCCCGGTTTCTGATTAACCGCGACTAATTCCGTGCCTGTCGCCAGCACTGCGACGCGCGGGCGCGCTCCCACGCGAACCTCTGCATAGCCGAATGATGCGAGCGCAGCCATCATCGCAGCGTTAATCCTGTCGCCCGCTGGGCACACAGTCTCGCCCGCCTTGATTTCGCTCGCGCGCGGGACGATGAACTGCCCGGGGCTTGTGGCTTTGTCAATTTCCACCAGCGAGCCGTCTTCAATTTCGCGCGTCACTTCGACCTGCTGCACGCTGTCCGCGCCTTCGGGGACGGGCGCGCCGGTCATGATTCGCACGGCCTCGCCCGCGCGCATCAACTGATGCCAGCCGGAGCCTGCCGCCGCTTCGCCCACCACGCGCAGCCGCGCCGGAACATTCGCGACATCACAGGAGCGCACAGCGTAGCCGTCCATCTGCGCACGGTTGAACGGCGGCAAGTCCGTATCCGCAATCACATCTTCCGCGAGCACGCGCCCGAGCGCATCAGCCAGCAAGACGCGCTCAGGCGCGAGCACGGGCGTCTGTTGTTTGACAATGGCAATGGCTTCGGAAACTGAGATCATTTGATTTTGGATTTTAGATTTTGGATTTTGGAATGGCAAACAAAAGCGGGCACCTGCCGTTCATGAATAAAAATCGGATGCTGCCAGAGTAGCGAAGCCAACCTGATTTGAATTCTTGACATCATAAGCGGCGCAGCGGAAATCGGGTTCGTTTATGAAAGCTAATTTCGGACTCACTTTTCTGCCGCCAAACCCCCACTCTAAATTAACAACCCGTCGGAAACCATAAGAAATAATTCCAAATTCCAAATTAACCTCAGCTTTTAAACTCTTATAATTTCGGCTGCGGAAGAGCGTGCAGGCTTTTGCCTGTGCCGGAATTGAAAATGATAAATCAAGCTGATTACGGAGAAGAATAATGATGAAGAAATTAACGCGCCAGGTAACAGTCGTGTGCCTCTTTGCTTTCATGGCTTTGACAGCAATAACTGCTTTAGCCGACACCGCGCCCCTGCTCGAACTTCCTAAGATCGGTGAAGCCCAAGTCATAGGCATTCGCTTTGCCGCAGACGGCAGAGGGAAAATCATGGCTGCCGATAAGAACGGTAAAGTGCAACAGTATCTGGAGGTCTGGGCAAACCAATCGAATGTGCCCAACGCTGTGACCTACGTCTTGATAGGCGAAGACGGCAACACCTTTTCCGCGACTTGGGGCCGTGGGCCTGTCAATCCCGCAGCCTTTACCTGTCAGGCGGACACGCTGCCTGAGTTCGGCGAGAAAGTCCTGTGGGTGGCGACGGTGACAGATGGCGCGCTGGCTTTTCAGGAAATCAAAGATAGCGCCGTCAAGGGCATGTTCGACAATGTCACACAGGCGCGGCGCGACTTTGGAAGGGAAGTAGGCCCCTCAGCCCAGCGGGCTAATGCCAATACCACAGAGATAAATCTCCTGACCTTCTTAAAAGAAAAGAACCGGAAAAAGTGGGCAGAGCAAGGCTGGCTGCAACCGGCTACGACGTGCATCCGGCACTTCTGATTTTCCTTACCAGAGAAAGTAAAAGCGGCGGCTCTTTATTCGATGATAAAGAGCCGCCGCTTTGTATGTCTCGGCAAATATAAAGGTAGTGGTTCAGTTTGCGCTTCCGCTGAATATCTGTCATCACGAAAAAAATCTCACGCAAAGGCGCAAAGACGCAAAGGGGTTGAGCGATGCTTTATCTTGAATGCTTTCTTTGCGTCTTTGCGCCTTTGCGCGAACCTGTTTTTTCTTTTCCATGTTTGAAACTGACCCTCTACCCGAAAGGCTAGTTCTTTTTGTTAGACGGTATTTATGTTATATGGTCGTGCCTGAATGGCATCAAGAAAATTCACCAGGCTCGACGCAATAGTCATAATCGCAGTCGTTTTGGTCGGGCTGATTCATCTCCCGTATCCGTTTGACGGCGATCAGGCGTTGTTCACCGTCGGTGCGGAGAAGCTGAGCCGGGGCGCGATTCTCTATCGTGATTTCTGGGATTTGAAGCAGCCGGGCGTCTTTTTCTTTTACCTGCTCGGCGGCAGATTGTTCGGCTTCACGGAAGTGGGCATACACACGCTGGAACTGCTGTACCTGACGGCTTTCGCAGTCGTCCTCCTGTTTACGCTCAAGAGCTATTTCGAGAGCCGTGCGATTGCCGCTTTGGTGCCGCTGCTGACAATCGGTTTCTATTACGGAGTCACTGGAAGCTGGCATCTCACACAGGTCGAAGGACTCGTCGGCTTTCCTTTGTTTCTTGCGCTCTGGTTTGTCTCCGAAGCTTCGCGGCGAGAGGGAAGAGGCCGCGCGCAACTTCTATTTCTCTCAGGCTTGATGGGCGGCATAGTTCTTCTCTTCAAGCTTCTCTTTCTTCCGATGCTGCTCTCTTTCTGGGTGGCCGCCGTCGCCGATGCCGTCTTGCGAAAGAGAGAAAGAATCCCGGCTGCGCTTCTACGCATCTTTGCGCCAGCCGTTGTCGGCCTGCTGTTGCCGCTCGCAATCACGTTCGGATATTTCGCACGACACGAGACGCTCGGACTCTTGTACTACGTCTGCTTTGAATATCCTTCGAGCGCCATCGCTGCATTGCCCGGTTGGCGGCTCGGCAGTCTGGCCCAGAGCTTGTTCTGGTTTGTCGGGAGCTTTGCGCCTCTGACTGCGCTCGTCTTTGTGTGGGCATGCGCGGCTGCAAGCAAACGCAAAGAGCAGGCGCGCATGCCGCTGTTGTTTGTGAACCTCGCGCTCTGGCTCGCGCTGGGGTTCTGCGTCATTCTCGTGCAACGCCTCTCTTGGTGGGAATATCATTACATGTTGCTATTCGTCCCCACAGGCATTCTCGCAGCGAAAGGCTTGGACATTCTCTGGGCGCAGGCCACAGAGGCGAAACCGTTCCTGGCATCAAAGAAGGGTCGCGTCGCAGCGTCCCTCAGCCTTGCTTTATTGTTCTCGCCCGTCATCGTCTCTTTAACGCGAAAGAGCCTCTCTCTCATCACACACGGTTTCGCTTACGGCAAAGAGAGACGCCTCCCGTACCAGAGCGAAATCAGCGGCAGCTATCAAACCGCGCTCTCCGAAACAGAGTTCCTTTCACAGCCGGACAGCCTGCCCGGCGGCATCTTTGTCGGCGGCAATCCGATCTATTACCATCTCTCAGGCCGCGATCAAGCCATAGCCTCAAATGGCTGGATGCTCGAACTTTTTCTCCCGGCACAATGGGCGCAATTAAATGAGCAACTCGCCAACTCGCCTCCCTCTTATATCTTCATCGCCAGAGCATATGCGGAGGTAGTGCCGTTGCGTTCGCCACAAACAACCAAATTTATTTCAGACCACTACCGCGTCCTGCGTACCAGCCCCGCAGGCGTCTGGTATGTCTTGCAACAAACGAGATAGTGAGAGAGATTCGTTAATGCTCAATCGACTAGATCAAGATGGATTACGCCTGAAGCAGCTTTTAATTTAAGTCCGGCAAATAGAAAAGCCTTGTAAAGTCGCCTTACTTAGCATACATATGCGTGGCTGGAAAACTTCTCAACCGGAGGTCACGAATGGATAAGGTACTGGAGAGGAAAATCAAGAGCATCATCCGCAACGAAAACGGCCTCGGCAACGAGCGCATCGGCTCCGCTCAAATCCACGACAAACTCACAGCCGCAGGCGTCCAAGCCTCAGCCTCAGAGACCGGCGAGTTCCTGTTGCAGATGGAAAAGGAACACCTGATTACCGTCGTCCCGCAAGTTGATAAAGAAGCCAAAGAGAAGTACGGCGAATATCTGATTACATGGGTCAGTAGAAATTTCTAGCAAGTAGCAGAAACAAACAAGAGCGCGGAAATGCACGATGCTGTCATCAAGTTATATATCCAGCATTCAAATCATGCACAGCATCATGTTTGAGACACGACCCAAAATCCTTTAGCTTAATCCGGCGCTTGCCCTCTTAGCGATGTGCATAGCTCATAATCTCTCCTCACCTTGTGACAATATCTTTTGGCTTTATTTCTTCAACGCGGTGTCCAGATATTTCGTTGCCGCTTCGAGCACTTCATCACGTCCTTCACTAAGTCCTCCGGGCGTTGGCTCGACTTTGATGTGCGGTTGAATGCCGATGCGTTGCAGTTGGCGGCCATCTGCGTGACGCACATCGTGCCCGGAGAAGCTGACATAAAGTCCGCCGGGCAACACTAGGTTGGTGACATCGCCATTCGCTCCGTTGGTCACGCTGCCAATGAAGGTGACGTTCGTTGCCGCCTCAAAAAACAGGCACGTGTGTTCTGATTGGCTAATCGCATCTTCATTGATGAGCACGACGACTGTGCCTCTGTAAATCGCACCTCCGGCGGGTGGCATCTTTTGTTCAAAGGAATAATCCGGCGCATTACCTTCCAGGTCTTCATCATAGAAGGCTGTGGCAGACTGGAATGGCCTGCGGAATTGTGCCGCCGTGAAGTTTTTCCTTTCGCTTAAGCGAGGCCCGATGGCCCATGCCGTGCCATTCGGATAACCACGCATATCGAAGATCAGCCCCGGCGTATTCATCACTGCGTCCATCGCTTTGTGTGCATCAGCCGATGGCAAACGCGCAAGGTCTATGTAACCGTAGCCGTTCGGCAAGACCTGATAAATCGGTGTTGTGCGCGGAGGAGGAAGGGTCACGTTTCTTAACGGTGCGGTGCGCGGCATTTCCACCTCACGTACCTGGCCGTCCATCCCTTCGATACGCAATCTCGCCTTGCTGTCTTTTGCGCCCCGCAAGACAGTTGGATAAACGTAGCGATAAGCGGACGAGGAATTGGATAAGGACTTGAACTTTGACAGGTACGCGACTCGCTGTTCAACCGTTTCACCATCAACGGCAACTATTACGTCTCCGACTTTTATCCCGGAAGCTTGCGCGGCGCTTTCATCGAGCAGATTTGTTACGGTGAGTTTTCCGCTTGCCACTCGCAGAGAAAGCGGAGGCGCGAAACCTCCTAAATGTGCATCAAGCGATTTCAAAGTTCCGACGAATCCATGCGTGTCCTGCAACCGCGAGACCATTTCAGCAACCGTCATTTCGTACTCAAGCTGATTTTTATTTTCGAGAAAACGCGGAATGAACTCGGGCAACACTGTTCCCCAGGGCTTATCAGTCAAGTGCTTGTACGGGAAATAGTAGTTGATGATATTCCAAAAGCGGAACAACGCGAGCAAGCGATATTCTTCTGCCGGGAAACTCATCTGCGTGTGAGGATTATCTTTTGAGCTTTGCATCCTCGGTGAAGGAAATGAGGATGCGGTCGTTGCCGCTTTTTCATTTGCAGATTGGTTGAGCGCAGCGATGGCTGTGGAAACTACTTGCTCATCACTTGCCGGTTCGCCGGGAATTTGGACATCAGGCTGGAACATCGAACCGCCGTTGGGATGAACGAATTCGGTAGTGCGAACGAGCACCCTCACATCGTCCGCCAACCTCATCTGGTATGTTCGTGCGCTTGGTTCGCCACTGCGGTTGCCTACTTGTATGACCTTTGCGCCCGAAGCTTGTAAGCCGCTGAGCAACGAAACCAAGTCTGGTGTTTTCTCATCGATGAGGATGGCTAACGGCTTCTTGATTTCGCCCTGCCCGACGAGCGCGCGTGGAACCTGCGTCACAAAAGCGGAGGTATACCCGCCCGAAGTGTTGCCTCTTTGCGGGGCATAGCCATTGTGCATCCGGTAGCGTTCTGTGCCGAGAGGAATATCGCCTTGAACGATCTGTGTCAAGAGGTTGTCCAGATGAAGGCCCAGATAATACGGAGGGGCTTCGGCGAACGTGACATCTTGATAACGACAATCCAACACAACTCCTTTTGCTTTCACGATGTCTGCCATCATTTGCAGCCGCTTGGCATTGGCATCGGCAACGTTGTTAGTGACTATTGCTTTAGCCCAATCTGTGGCTTTGACGATGACGTGCTCATCAACTATTCGATAATAGGTCGGAGCTTGCGATGCAGTTGAGGCGGTTGCGGAATCGCCGCTTGCAATCGAGTCCGCTACAACTCTGGTTGCGGGGTCATTCAATACTTGCAGCAAATTGCTGATGGCCGTGCGATATTCATTCGGCGTCCGCGCAGCTTTGACTTGCGGAATGGCTTTGACCACTGCGCCATCCCAATCAATATCTTTGTAAGCCAGGTAGGGGTGGAAATATTTGATCGCGCCCCATAAACGCCCCAGTGCCGCCAGACGTTCTGTCGCGTGTTCTGCTTCGGTCAAAAACTTGTCCAGGCGGATTGTATAACGCCCGGTCGCGGCGTTCTTTTCGAGCGAGCGAATTTCGATGCGATACAATCCGCCTTCTTTTGCAGCAATCGCCGCAGGCTCGTCGCCAGCCGCGCCGTTTGGGCTGTCAACCTCAAAGAGCTTTGCCCCGTCGGGCGCGATAATCGAAACCACAACATCAATGCCTTTTTGCTCAGCCACTACACGTGCGATTTGATTGGCATCGAGCTTGATTGTGTAAACATGCGTTTGCCCGCCCGCAAGCTCACGCTCGATTGGTGAGTTGAGCAGCAGCGGACGCGGTTGTTCCTGAGCGACGGCATTGATTACACAGAGAAATAAAATCAGATAAAGATAACTCAATAGACATGGAAGTTTATGCATTTTGTTCTTCCTTCTGATAGAGAATCAAGCTGTTTATAATTCTTCTCTTTCGACATACATGAAGGCCGAACGCCCTGCTTCACTCTCAACACTTGGAAGTCCGGCCTGTTCGCCTCTTTCGGAGAGGCCACAATATATATTTGAACGGCGCACTGTCAAAAGTTAGTGGCTCCGCAGCGAGCCGCTCATGGTGTGCATGGTCGGATTTACGTGGCAAGGCTTCGGAGACGTACACGGTTTACGCGACGTGACGCAGAGTGTCAATGCTCAGAATCGGATGGCAAGTTGCATCCTGCGCTCCTTTGCTCTTAAACCGAAGCATGTAAAGCGAGGCCAGAGCGGACCGACCGAGATAACCGTCAACAGCCTATGACCGTGATGTGCTTGTTGTGCATTTATTGACTTTGTAGACGTTTCGGCGTAGAACTTTTCTGTCCGCACCACTCTCAATTCACCTCTTTAGTAAGGAGATAAAGCTATGCAAGACAAGCAAGACGCGAGCGCCCCTCAAGACTCTTTATCGCACGAGGGCAGCCTGCCATTCTTCACTCGATTCCTTGAAGGCCAGCACAAGGCCGACGGGGACTCTTGGGCAACGACGAAGTTTCCGTCCGATTTGGACGAGTACATGACCCATAAATACCCGTCGGATGGCGACGACAATCCCTATCCGCTCGATGATGACATTATGCAAGCACGCGGCAAAGAGATGGATCTCAGCCTGCATATGACCTTAAAGTATCCTTCGGACAGGGATGAAGGGGATTTACTCTAAACCCTTAATCACCTTAACAGGGATGTATCGCCGGTTGAACGATGCTGCTTGAAGGAGTCCTGCGCCTGAGAAGAAGCAGAAACCTTTCAAACAGCATCCAGCTCAAGCGAACAGCCCCGCACGAAAGATGTTCGGAAAGCTGGCTTGGCGCGAATTGCTTTGACAGTAACTCGCGCCTCGTCGGCGAAGAGCATTCGTCAACGCACCTTTTGACGCGAGCCGCCGCTTCGTCTGAGTATCTCGTCTTCATCGCATGACTTCAAGAGCATCGCGCGACGCTGTTCTGCTGCTCACACACAGCGCCGATTTCTACACAGTTGAGCTGGTCGCCGAAGCTCTCACACGAAGAGGTGCGCGCCCCTTTCGCCTGAACACAGACCGCTTCCCATCTTCCATCAAGCTCTCGGCTCGGACAGGGAACGACCACGCCGCGCATCTCATTACGGATGCGGGGAAGCAGATTTCTGCCGAAGAAGTGCGCTCCGTGTGGGCGCGAAAACTCTGGACGCCACAGATGGATGCCGACCTCGACGAGCGTTTTCGTGAGATGTGCGTCAGAGAGTCTGTCGCCGCGCTCGAAGGATTTCTCGATGCGCTCCATGCTGCCCGTTGGGTCAACGACATCCAGCGAGAGCGCGCAGCCGAGAACAAGCAAAGGCAGCTTCGCCTTGCTGCACAAGTCGGCCTGCGCATTCCGCGCACGCTCATCACCAATGACCCCGCAGCCGTTCGACAGTTCTTCGCCGAAACCGAAGGCCGGATGGTCGCGAAGCTCCTGCGGCCTCTCACGGTCAGCATGAATGCCGATTCGCTCTTTGTTTACACGAGCCACGTCAGCGAAGCAGACCTTGCCGGCGCAGAGACGCTTCGTCATAGCCCGATGGTTTTTCAGGAGTCAATACCCAAAGAGCGCGAGCTACGCATCGCGTGGGTGGCGGGTGAAGCCTTCACGGGCGCGATTGACGCGAGCGGCACTATGCGCGGGCAGGCTGATTGGCGACAAGCCTCGCCGCAAGAGTGCCGCTGGCAGAAGGCAGAGCTTCCCGGAGCAGTCTCAAGTAGCCTGCACGCTTTGATGTCAGAGTTGGGGCTGGTCTTCGGCGCGATTGACATGATCTGCACTCCGGCGGGCGAGCATGTCTTTCTTGAAGTTAATCCGGGCGGCGAATGGGGCATGCTCGAACGCGACCTCGGCCTGCCTATCTCCGACGCCATCGCCCGCGCGCTTTTACTTCCTACGGAAAATAAACCGGAACCGAAATGACTGTCCTTATCATTACACGCAGCGACGACAACGAGAGCGTCCGGATGGTTACTGAAGCCATCGAGCGCAAGGGCGGTCAGGTGATTCGCTTCGACACCGACCGCTACCCGACCGAAGTGCGGCTCTCTGCCTACTATGGAAAAGGCGACGACGAGCGTTTGACGCTCACGAACGACGTAGGCGAGTTCGATTTGCGCGAGGTCGAGGCCATCTGGCATCGCCGTCTCAACTTCGGCGCGCAGCTTCCCATGACACTCGATAAGCAACTGCGCCTTGCGTCTCTGGGCGAAACACGCGCCGCTGCGCAAGGCATGCTCGCCAGCCTCGCAGCCTTTCGGATGGATGAGGTGCAGCACATCCGCCAAGCCGAAAACAAGCAGCTACAGTTACAGGTGGCGCGCGAACTCGGGCTGGACATCCCGCGCACGCTGACGACAAACGACCCGGCAGCGGTGCGCGCCTTCGCGGAGAACTGCGAGAGCGGGATAGTGACCAAGATGCTCTCGTCCTTTGCGGTTTACGAAGAGGGGCGGGAGTTGGTCGTCTTCACCAATCCGGTGAAGCCTGAAGACCTCACAGACCTCTCCGGCCTGAGCCTCTGCCCGATGACTTTTCAGGAGATGATTCCGAAAGCGCTTGAGCTTCGCACAACGGTTGTGGGGAATCGCGTCATGACAGCCTCCATTGACTCGCAAGCCTCTGCGCGCTCGGCGCACGACTGGCGGCGTGATGGGCGGCGGTTGATTGAAGACTGGCAGCCCTATGATCTGCCGCGTGAGATCGAAGAAAAAATCTTGAGCTTGATGGATCACTTCGGCTTGAACTACGGCGCAATTGATATCATCGTCACGCCCGACGGGCGACACATCTTTCTGGAAATCAACCCCGTCGGCGAATTCTTCTGGCTCGAACGCTGTCCCGGCCTCCCCATCGCGGACGCTATCGCCGATGTCTTGCTGGGACGCGCTCCCCGTCGTCAGGTTGCCTCTTCATCTTCTTGATTGCTTCCGCCAGGGAAGCATAAGGATTCACAAAGGAGACGGAAGTGAACACTACTTTCAGCTACAGAGATTCGTCCATACACCTCCTTACATTGCAAGTCTGTTCATAGTGCTATCTCCGAAAGAAAGTTGTGGTTGGACCCTTCAACTTCTATCACAGTCTGTGGTCCCTTTCCAGATTCTGCTTTCAAAAGTGATAAGCGGCCAACTGAAATAGATATTGACGCCCGTCAGTTGACCCGCTCTCTGGCTACAAAACTGGCTACACCCACCGAAGAAGACGCTAAAAAAACACAAAAGACCACTCCGAAGAATGGTCTAATGTGCTTCATTTGCCACAAGATAGTGGCGGAGCCGACGGGACTCGAACCCGCGACCTCCGAGACGCCTGATCGAAGCTATATCTTCAACTATCAACTATTTACAGCTAAACGTAATTCTGGCTTTTCCGCTGATGCGGGATTTTTGACGGGACGCAATCGCTGAATGGCTTCAACTGCCGCCCGCTTCCTGCCGTCTGTCCCGTGGACGTAACCCGCGCTCGTCTTAATATCACGGTGGTCCATCAGCGCCATGATCTCATAAGACGAGTACCCCGCCTCTCCCATCCGTATGCCGAAAGTGTGCCGCATGGTGTAGAGTCTCGCGCCTTTGATCCCCACTCCTTTAACGCCCAGCGAAAACCGTTTTTGACTTCCTTGAAACGATCGCCCGTGCGCCAACTGACAAATAGGAATTCGCTCCCCGTGTTTCGGTTGTAGAGTTCGAACAAGACTTCCCGCACTGTCTCACTCATGGGAATCTCCCGCTCTTCATCCGTCTTCGTTCCTGCACGCAGCACGTTGCGCTCAAAGTCAACGTCCGAGCGACGCAGGTTAAAAATCTCTGAAGGCGGTCGCAGCCCCGTGCCGATGCCGACGGTTGCGATAGGGCGAAGATGAGCGAGTGTGCCCGTCATCGCGGCCATCAGGCGATCCTCTTCATCGTGGGTGAAATAGCGCGGAATCACTTTACGGTTCTTGAACCTTTCAACCTGTCTGCAAGGATTGCGATCAACCTTCCCGAAATCTTTCGCTTTCGTGAAAATCTTCGAAAGAATTTCGAGTTCGCGGTTGACCGAAGTCTTGCTTAGACGTGTACCCCGGATGGTAATTGAATCAGCCTTTCCTGAGTCGGCGACAGATAGACAATCAGGCTCGGCAAAAAAGTCTACCTCGTCGCCCAAATCGAAAAGGAGGAAGCGCTGGTTCGGACGCCCCCGCTCGCGCCACTCCTTCGAGACCTGCCTCAAGTTCGTCATGTACCAGAAGGAGGTGCTGGGGCGACGCGGCATCTACGACCCGGAAGGTCTGGCAGAGTCGCTGTACCATACCGCCAGTCAGGATGACGAGATATTTGATTGGGCAGACGACCAGGCTAACGCAGCCTGAAGAAGGACACACTCTGAAGCAAAAAGCCCGCGCGAGTGAGATACACTCGCGCGGGCTTTTTTCATTGTGAGGCTCACGTCAGGATCTTCTTTCCTTAGCATTCTTGGATGCGTGGTCTGGAAAAAGATTCTACGGGCGACGAATTCACAAGGGCCGCGTACGATCGCACCTTTATGCCCTCTTTTTTCTGGAGCGCGGCATTACATGCTTAATCTTAGCTTGGCCCCTCTCAATTGCGGCTTTGAGCAGTTGTAACGGCTCATCTTGCGGCGTCAGGTTTCCGGTCAATGATAGCAGGTACAACTCGACCGCGGCTTCGTGTGCGGCGGTATGAAGATATAGCGACCGAATGCCAACTAATAACGCAGCACTTGCGCGCTGTGCTCCATCAGGGCCACTTTCAACTGCTTGCTTTGTTCTGAACAGCAGATGCGTCAAAGACTCGGCAGCGATAGCTTTGCACAAAGTCGGGTTCAGAAACGTAAGCCAGTCTTCATCATCCGCAAGCAGGTCGTCTGCACTAGTTTGCTCAATCATATTTGGCGTCTTCATGCTTAGTGTATACAGACCATTGGCCTATTTCTTGTCAAGTCTTGTAGTAGACCATTGGTCTATATACGGCTTGGCCGCTTGAATCGCTCGTTATATACTTGATTGACGCTGGCTAGACCAACGGCTTAAAATCCGTCCAAAATGGATGCAGATGAGTTAAGAGAAAAACGGAAGGCACTTGAAATGACTCAGGCGCAACTTGCGGAGGATCTCGGAGTCAATATCATGACTGTATCCCGGTGGGAGCGGGGGCTAAGGTCTGTACCGCCGCATTTATCGCTGGCGTTGGAAGCTATTGAAGCAAAACAAAAGAAGAAGGTTAGCAAAAGGGTGAGGCAGAAGTAATAGCTGAGCCTCCAATCGTCCTGACTTTTTTCGGCATACGTAGCGCACTAAACCCCACCGCGAATGGCTCTGATGCAGGTCTGTTGGCGGTTCAGCAATTTAATCCGTGACTTCGTGTGCGCTAACTCCTTCTACGCCGCGACCAACATCTAAGCAGCAATGAGCGTTCGCGTCTTTCATGCTCCTGTTGGAAATGCTTGTTATTGGTTTCGAATGAGCGTGGGATGGACGCTAAAGCGTGCCATCTGGATTCTCCTGTGAGTCGAGATTTAATCCCGCTGGGAGCACATAATCCGCTTGCATTCTACCTGCGCAGCGAAAAAGTTTCTCACAAATCTCCTGCTCGAGCTAGCGGCCATTCAAGTCGAAAGCGAAGAAGAGCAGATATCCTCCTACTCGTTGGAATCTTCACCTAAGGCTTGGTCAACTATATCGCCAAAGTTCTCGTGCTCAACGCCTTTCGGCATCATTGGAATCTTCACCGGTATAGCAATGACGCAAACGGGCGGCGGCGTTAGTGCTCAACGCCTTTCGGCATCATTGGAATCTTCACCTGCGCGCCCGTGCCGATGCGCAATGCCGGAATCGGTGCTCAACGCCTTTCGGCATCATTGGAATCTTCACATAAACTTGCCCGTAAATTCCGAGATTTGTTCGGAGTGCTCAACGCCTTTCGGCATCATTGGAATCTTCACTGATGCTCTGGAAAGTAAATGGCCGCGTATCCAGTGCTCAACGCCTTTCGGCATCATTGGAATCTTCACCCGGCGACGCGAGCATTGACGACTTCAATGCGGCGACGTGCTCAACGCCTTTCGGCATCATTGGAATCTTCACTTGGCTCGCGTTCAAGATGCTTTTCGCCAACCCGTAGTGCTCAACGCCTTTCGGCATCATTGGAATCTTCACTTGCGCGCGAGCGACAAAGCCCGGAGCGCGGCGAGTGCTCAACGCCTTTCGGCATCATTGGAATCTTCACTGACTGCTTCAACTACATCTTGAGGCGCAATTCCGAGTGCTCAACGCCTTTCGGCATCATTGGAATCTTCACAAGGCTCCCGGTAATTTCGTCGCGCTCGATACTGCGTGCTCAACGCCTTTCGGCATCATTGGAATCTTCACGCGGATTTCTTATCAAGGAACCGCGCCATAACAGGTGCTCAACGCCTTTCGGCATCATTGGAATCTTCACTCGCGCAGCAAACGCTGGTCAGTGAGCTTGAATAGTGCTCAACGCCTTTCGGCATCATTGGAATCTTCACTTATCGCCATGCAGGGCGCGAAGAACAGGCTTCCCGTGCTCAACGCCTTTCGGCATCATTGGAATCTTCACGAGGCCGACCGACGCCTCAAAGCTCTCTTGCTCGAGTGCTCAACGCCTTTCGGCATCATTGGAATCTTCACCTCTGCGCCAACGTCCAAGTCGATCTTACATTTATGTGCTCAACGCCTTTCGGCATCATTGGAATCTTCACCTGAGGGGCGATGAAGACAACGACATCATCGGCCAGTGCTCAACGCCTTTCGGCATCATTGGAATCTTCACCGGCGACCGCCGCGATGTCCGCGCCGCCGCCCAGGAGGTGCTCAACGCCTTTCGGCATCATTGGAATCTTCACCTTCAGCGTCATCAACTCCGCAGCTTCTTCGGCCAGTGCTCAACGCCTTTCGGCATCATTGGAATCTTCACTCGTTGATGCGCTTGAGTGAGTCGTCATAAGTTTTTGGTGCTCAACGCCTTTCGGCATCATTGGAATCTTCACAGGCTGTCCTCTGAGCTTCATTGCGCCTCGTCGCGGGTGCTCAACGCCTTTCGGCATCATTGGAATCTTCACCTTCGATTGAGTTCCACTTTCGCCGCCTCGCTTATGTGCTCAACGCCTTTCGGCATCATTGGAATCTTCACCCAATATCCCGGTATCATTGAGCGCGCTCCCTCGCGGTGCTCAACGCCTTTCGGCATCATTGGAATCTTCACGAGCGTAGTGGCAATCAAGCCGCCTTGAACGCTCGGTGCTCAACGCCTTTCGGCATCATTGGAATCTTCACCGATGAAGTGCGCGGGGACAAAGCCACCTTGAGCGAGTGCTCAACGCCTTTCGGCATCATTGGAATCTTCACAGGCGCGCTCGGCTCTGCTCCGCCTCGTCGCGTCTGAGTGCTCAACGCCTTTCGGCATCATTGGAATCTTCACCCAATCGAGCGCGAGGCTCTCCGTGAAAGAGTCGCCGTGCTCAACGCCTTTCGGCATCATTGGAATCTTCACCCCCGACAACCTTCCCGAGATCGAGGAGCTGCTGCTGTGCTCAACGCCTTTCGGCATCATTGGAATCTTCACGAGCAGTGGGTTACGCGGAGGTGCAGGGACACGGGTGCTCAACGCCTTTCGGCATCATTGGAATCTTCACAAGACTCACGTTCACACTTCGATCTATCGCGGCGTGGTGCTCAACGCCTTTCGGCATCATTGGAATCTTCACCCTACGTTTATTTAGAGCCGTTCCTGAAATTCCAGGTGCTCAACGCCTTTCGGCATCATTGGAATCTTCACGGCAAGCCACACTCAACATCGAAGATTGGACGTAAGTGCTCAACGCCTTTCGGCATCATTGGAATCTTCACGACGCCTATCCACTCTGCGCCGAGGTGCAGCACGTGTGCTCAACGCCTTTCGGCATCATTGGAATCTTCACATGCAGTAAGTATCTTTCGCGTTGCCAATCTTCCAGGTGCTCAACGCCTTTCGGCATCATTGGAATCTTCACCGCGAAGACATTCAAGTGATTGCCCGCGAGGTCTAGTGCTCAACGCCTTTCGGCATCATTGGAATCTTCACGCAATGCCAGACTGTGCATCCGCGCTGGATGACTAGTGCTCAACGCCTTTCGGCATCATTGGAATCTTCACTCACTCCCGCGTAACACTCTTTGCGCGTCGGCGTCGTGCTCAACGCCTTTCGGCATCATTGGAATCTTCACCCCGCAGCTTTCCCCTGCACCCGCGCGCGCAAACCTGTGCTCAACGCCTTTCGGCATCATTGGAATCTTCACAAGTTTACGAGCTTTGAATTTTCGTTCGACTGATTGTGCTCAACGCCTTTCGGCATCATTGGAATCTTCACGTTCGGCATCGCGCGCACTTTGCCGTCCAGCTCGACGTGCTCAACGCCTTTCGGCATCATTGGAATCTTCACCGGCGTCGTCTCCTCACTCACCAAAATTGGCGCTGGGTGCTCAACGCCTTTCGGCATCATTGGAATCTTCACAAAGTTGCTTCGAGCTTTCAGCGACGCACAGGTATGGGTGCTCAACGCCTTTCGACATCATTGGAATCTTCACTCACCTGCTTCGCGTAAAATAAACGGCATATCGTTAGTGCTCAACGCCTTTCGGCATCATTGGAATCTTCACACAAATTCCATACGGGCAAATGCGCTGGAATCCCGATACGTGCTCAACGCCTTTCGGCATCATTGGAATCTTCACAACTTTGCGATTAAGTATCGCGCGCTCTACGATATTTAGTGCTCAACGCCTTTCGGCATCATTGGAATCTTCACCCCCTGAAGGCGACGACATGCCCGCCCGCCTCTTTGCAGTGCTCAACGCCTTTCGGCATCATTGGAATCTTCACCAGGACGGCTACAATTTCTCTGTCATCTCTCCCGATGTGCTCAACGCCTTTCGGCATCATTGGAATCTTCACGTTGGGAGAGCTGAGAGCGATTGCCCTCAGACCGGAGTGCTCAACGCCTTTCGGCATCATTGGAATCTTCACATTTACGATTTCGACACGACCGACAACGGAGCTGCGTGCTCAACGCCTTTCGGCATCATTGGAATCTTCACAGCATCTGTTTGCGGGCACGCAAGCTGACAATGTGGTGCTCAACGCCTTTCGGCATCATTGGAATCTTCACACAGAATCTTCACGAAGAAGATTGGCGAGTCTGAGTGTGCTCAACGCCTTTCGGCATCATTGGAATCTTCACCCCTGCAACTGTTTTTAGAGATGCGCGGGCATGTCACGGTGCTCAACGCCTTTCGGCATCATTGGAATCTTCACCGCCAGCCTGCAATGGCATCCGGGCAGCCCGCCCGGGTGCTCAACGCCTTTCGGCATCATTGGAATCTTCACAACTCGCACCACGTCTGCAAGTCAGACCGGAGACGGTGCTCAACGCCTTTCGGCATCATTGGAATCTTCACGCGTGTACGAAGTCGTAGGCCTCGTGCGCGGCGCGATGTGCTCAACGCCTTTCGGCATCATTGGAATCTTCACAAGTGATTTCAGTTTTTCGTTTCATTGTTCGTCCTCGTGCTCAACGCCTTTCGGCATCATTGGAATCTTCACAGCCCTATCTTTCGCGCTCGACGCCAACCGCGTGTTGTGCTCAACGCCTTTCGGCATCATTGGAATCTTCACCGGCAGACCTCGACCGGCTAACAGTCGCGCGCCACGTGCTCAACGCCTTTCGGCATCATTGGAATCTTCACTGACAAGAATCTGCGTCTCGCGTTGCTCTTCTTCCGTGCTCAACGCCTTTCGGCATCATTGGAATCTTCACGCTTGGGACTGCGGGCGCTCCCGGCACAGCCGCCGAGTGCTCAACGCCTTTCGGCATCATTGGAATCTTCACACGATTCGCATCATCGTCGCCGGACGCGCCCACGAGTGCTCAACGCCTTTCGGCATCATTGGAATCTTCACTTCGGCGTAGATGACGGCGTTAATCATCGTCCCTTGTGCTCAACGCCTTTCGGCATCATTGGAATCTTCACGCCGTTGAAACTCCTGAATCTGCTGCAAAGACAATTGTGCTCAACGCCTTTCGGCATCATTGGAATCTTCACCGGCGTGCAGCGGCACGTAGAGCACGACGCGCCCGAGTGCTCAACGCCTTTCGGCATCATTGGAATCTTCACTAGAATCCTTCCGATCTGCAAATCCGTTCCTTAAGGAGCAAGTGCTCAACGCCTTTCGGCATCATTGGAATCTTCACTTGTGACGACTCGGATTGCCACACGCTCCGTTGTTTGTGCTCAACGCCTTTCGGCATCATTGGAATCTTCACCAGACGAGGCCGGGCAAGGGAACGCACAGTCGTTCGTGCTCAACGCCTTTCGGCATCATTGGAATCTTCACTCGTCAGCGAGCCGGACAAACTCATCCACCTTGCTGTGCTCAACGCCTTTCGGCATCATTGGAATCTTCACGCGACGCGATTGTTAAAGGTCTCAAAATCAAGAACGGTGCTCAACGCCTTTCGGCATCATTGGAATCTTCACACTTCACGCCTCGGACGTGCGCGCCACAGTCAACGAGTGCTCAACGCCTTTCGGCATCATTGGAATCTTCACGAGTGAGCGGTTGAAATGGCTTGTGCCCGTTCTTAATGTGCTCAACGCCTTTCGGCATCATTGGAATCTTCACAAATCAGGCTCGGCAATGATTCGCCCTTGAAGATAGTGTGCTCAACGCCTTTCGGCATCATTGGAATCTTCACTAGCGATCATCAGCCTATCACCTGACTCTTTTTTGGTGCTCAACGCCTTTCGGCATCATTGGAATCTTCACACCCGCGATGTCGGCTATAGCTCTCACCCACTGCGGTGCTCAACGCCTTTCGGCATCATTGGAATCTTCACGTCAGACTGGAATGACCCGCAGAAATATATAACCAGTGCTCAACGCCTTTCGGCATCATTGGAATCTTCACGAGGGGGGAAGCTGTGGAATTTGCTATCAGTGCCAGTGCTCAACGCCTTTCGGCATCATTGGAATCTTCACTGATTTCGCGGGTGGCCTGAGTCCCGGGCGTCACGCGTGCTCAACGCCTTTCGGCATCATTGGAATCTTCACTCGTGACTATGCGGAGCATCTCGGCGTCGGCCATCAGTGCTCAACGCCTTTCGGCATCATTGGAATCTTCACACGCATTTGTGCGACGAGCGAGCGGCACTGATTGCGTGCTCAACGCCTTTCGGCATCATTGGAATCTTCACCCGCGCGCTGCATGAAAGCCTTTAACGTCGCTACCCGTGCTCAACGCCTTTCGGCATCATTGGAATCTTCACCTTGAGCATGAATCTGCTCAAGTACGCGACGCACTGTGCTCAACGCCTTTCGGCATCATTGGAATCTTCACCAGCACACAGAAAGCCATCAACGCGACAGGCCGCGCGTGCTCAACGCCTTTCGGCATCATTGGAATCTTCACCGCCAGCAGGAATGATTGTCACGCCCTGAATAACGAGTGCTCAACGCCTTTCGGCATCATTGGAATCTTCACGCGGGAACGCCACCGCTCGAATAAAGAGCGATTGAGTGCTCAACGCCTTTCGGCATCATTGGAATCTTCACCGCGTCGCTTGTGTCTGCTGCGAATTCTTTTCCAGAGGTGCTCAACGCCTTTCGGCATCATTGGAATCTTCACTCCCTTGTGGCGGAGTCAGACCGCGCTCTGTCAGCGGTGCTCAACGCCTTTCGGCATCATTGGAATCTTCACGAACCATTGCCTCTAGCGTCTGAATCGTTCCACCGTGCTCAACGCCTTTCGGCATCATTGGAATCTTCACCAAACAGCCAGCCCCAACGCACGGCGGCTTGCACAAAGTGCTCAACGCCTTTCGGCATCATTGGAATCTTCACCCAGCACAATTTCCCCGACTGTGCCGGTTGTCACCAGTGCTCAACGCCTTTCGGCATCATTGGAATCTTCACATCGCGGATGGCCGAAGCCCAGATGACTTGCCCTGCGTGCTCAACGCCTTTCGGCATCATTGGAATCTTCACCCCTTTAGAAGTTGATTCGCTCAAGCTCGTCTTCGTGTGCTCAACGCCTTTCGGCATCATTGGAATCTTCACGCAGCAGGCTCGTCTTCTTCGTCTTCAATGTAGCTGTGCTCAACGCCTTTCGGCATCATTGGAATCTTCACGTTGCTGCTCACATATCTTTGCCGCAGTTGACTAAGTGCTCAACGCCTTTCGGCATCATTGGAATCTTCACTCCTCGACCTTGACACGGAAGACTTTCGCGACCACTGGAGTGCTCAACGCCTTTCGGCATCATTGGAATCTTCACCTTTGATGCGCCGGTTGCGCTGAACACAGCGCCTTCGTGCTCAACGCCTTTCGGCATCATTGGAATCTTCACTGCGAGCATCTGCGATACCGCGAACCGGGACGGGAGTGCTCAACGCCTTTCGGCATCATTGGAATCTTCACTGCGAGCATCTGCGATACCGCGAACCGGGACGGGAGTGCTCAACGCCTTTCGGCATCATTGGAATCTTCACCTTGCAGCCGCGCTGAATGCGCGGCCCGGTATATCTGTGCTCAACGCCTTTCGGCATCATTGGAATCTTCACACCTTGCGTAACGAGTTGCGCTCGCTCTACAGAGAGTGCTCAACGCCTTTCGGCATCATTGGAATCTTCACGAAAGAGAGAGCGCTTTCTTTCGCAGCGTTCGACGGTGCTCAACGCCTTTCGGCATCATTGGAATCTTCACGCGTCTATCGCGTGCCGCAGGCCGCTCGATTGCCGTGTGCTCAACGCCTTTCGGCATCATTGGAATCTTCACCAGCAGCCGGTATGTCGGCGGATTGCTCGTTGTCTACGTGCTCAACGCCTTTCGGCATCATTGGAATCTTCACTGCGGGCTAGCGACAAGCCCGCACGCCCCTTACTTGTGCTCAACGCCTTTCGGCATCATTGGAATCTTCACAGCGCAGGTCGATGTCGGGCACGAATTCGAGAATACGTGCTCAACGCCTTTCGGCATCATTGGAATCTTCACCCGCTCTGCTGCTTTGAGGTCTAACTCAGCCAGCTTGTGCTCAACGCCTTTCGGCATCATTGGAATCTTCACCGCATGGTTGAAATGTCGCCACTGTGGCGCGCCCCTGTGCTCAACGCCTTTCGGCATCATTGGAATCTTCACGGGGATGCCGGTGCCGAGCAGCCGAGCAGTGCCGAGTGCTCAACGCCTTTCGGCATCATTGGAATCTTCACGCTCGCAATTTCACCGGGAAAAGTTTGCTGATTTCCTAGTGCTCAACGCCTTTCGGCATCATTGGAATCTTCACACGGAAGAGGTAGCCGACACAACTAGCCCGTGCGGAAGTGCTCAACGCCTTTCGGCATCATTGGAATCTTCACCGGAGAAAATAACCGCGCCTACCTTTACCCTGTCTGTGCTCAACGCCTTTCGGCATCATTGGAATCTTCACCCGTAGCCCCTAGCTGGGCTTGTGCGGGTTGCCTTAGTGCTCAACGCCTTTCGGCATCATTGGAATCTTCACCTAGCCATTATTCCCCCTCCCCTTCCTCTTCCTCTTGTGCTCAACGCCTTTCGGCATCATTGGAATCTTCACTGCGATAATCTCTAAAGCCTTGTTACCTACCCCTATGTGCTCAACGCCTTTCGGCATCATTGGAATCTTCACCTATCTCGCCTGTGCTGGCTTTCCCCTTCTCTCGTACGTGCTCAACGCCTTTCGGCATCATTGGAATCTTCACTTAACGACGTTGGAAACTTGATAACCGGCGCGGCTGTGCTCAACGCCTTTCGGCATCATTGGAATCTTCACTCTTTTAGCTCTTGTGTTAGCAAAGTTTTCTACCTCGTGCTCAACGCCTTTCGGCATCATTGGAATCTTCACATTCGATCGCCTCGACGGACGTTTCGGACACGTTAATGTGCTCAACGCCTTTCGGCATCATTGGAATCTTCACTCAGGCTTTCTTTCTTCGTACATTCGAACAGTTCCGGTGCTCAACGCCTTTCGGCATCATTGGAATCTTCACTTCCAGGGCTTCGGCGACTTGCGGGGACATCACATAAGGTGCTCAACGCCTTTCGGCATCATTGGAATCTTCACCGGCGGGGACTTCGCCTGGCGCACGTTCCCGCCCGAGTGCTCAACGCCTTTCGGCATCATTGGAATCTTCACCTTCCCTTCCCTGCTCCTGTCGAGGTTGACAGTAAGTGCTCAACGCCTTTCGGCATCATTGGAATCTTCACGGCGCGGAAATTATGGGCGTCGTGCGCGCCGCGTGGAAGTGCTCAACGCCTTTCGGCATCATTGGAATCTTCACCTCACCCAAGGCGAATTTAATCGCCTCGCTAAGCACGTGCTCAACGCCTTTCGGCATCATTGGAATCTTCACCCATGCCACAGGGCTGAAGGTCAATCTTGCACTTATGTGCTCAACGCCTTTCGGCATCATTGGAATCTTCACGTCATCAAAATGGACGATTCCACCCTGCGCGGTCGGTGCTCAACGCCTTTCGGCATCATTGGAATCTTCACTCAAGCCCTTAGAGTTCGACTCGATTGACGTTCATTGTGCTCAACGCCTTTCGGCATCATTGGAATCTTCACTGACGCTCTCTCGTTGATAATCTCGTGCGCTTAATGTGCTCAACGCCTTTCGGCATCATTGGAATCTTCACACAGCTCCCGACTGCGACGAGTGCGGGCGCATAGCGGTGCTCAACGCCTTTCGGCATCATTGGAATCTTCACTGAGCGCGGGCTTTACTATCTCGACCAGCGGAAGCCTGTGCTCAACGCCTTTCGGCATCATTGGAATCTTCACGAAAAAAGCCATCACTGCTCTTTGCAAACAAAAGGGGTGCTCAACGCCTTTCGGCATCATTGGAATCTTCACTTACTCGACATCGAGTTTAATCTCGCAGCGCGGCTGTGCTCAACGCCTTTCGGCATCATTGGAATCTTCACCACATTACAGGCTTCGTCCGGGCACTCAATTACAGGTGCTCAACGCCTTTCGGCATCATTGGAATCTTCACCAGCCGCGCGCCAGCCTGCTATCGTCGCGGCTCTGGGTGCTCAACGCCTTTCGGCATCATTGGAATCTTCACTAAGAATGAGATTTACTAGCCGACATTCCAGCGCGGTGCTCAACGCCTTTCGGCATCATTGGAATCTTCACTCGCCGCGCTCTTTTCCTTCAGAGCCTTGCGACCGGCGTGCTCAACGCCTTTCGGCATCATTGGAATCTTCACAACCATGTCCACCATCACAGATTCGACAATATGCGTCACGCCATATGTGTGCTCAACGCCTTTCGGCATCATTGGAATCTTCACTGACGCGGAGCATGTAGGTCAATTCCTGATCGATGTGCTCAACGCCTTTCGGCATCATTGGAATCTTCACCTGCCGCTCGCTTCCACGTTGCGCGTGACACCGGCAATGTGCTCAACGCCTTTCGGCATCATTGGAATCTTCACCATCTCCAAGCACTTGCCTCAGCTTCTGTTCAACGTGCTCAACGCCTTTCGGCATCATTGGAATCTTCACCTGTCAACCGAAGAAATGACGCCTCATTCCCATGTCAGTGCTCAACGCCTTTCGGCATCATTGGAATCTTCACTCTTCGTTGCCACATCAACCCCGTCGATAAAATTGTGTGCTCAACGCCTTTCGGCATCATTGGAATCTTCACCTCCGTAACGCGAGATGAACCATTGACCCTCACCAAGTGCTCAACGCCTTTCGGCATCATTGGAATCTTCACAGCTGCCAGACCCGGATGACGCCGAAGGCGATCCCATGTGCTCAACGCCTTTCGGCATCATTGGAATCTTCACAACTCTATATAGAGAGGATGAGATAAGCGACGAATGTGCTCAACGCCTTTCGGCATCATTGGAATCTTCACGAAGTGGCACGGGCAGACTAGCGACAAGCGCGATTGGTGCTCAACGCCTTTCGGCATCATTGGAATCTTCACTTACGCCGTCTCGCTCGTTTTACTTTCACAATGGAGGTGCTCAACGCCTTTCGGCATCATTGGAATCTTCACCAACGTTGTGGCGCGCAGATTGGCGAGCATTCGATGTGCTCAACGCCTTTCGGCATCATTGGAATCTTCACGAGATAAAGCGCGGCAGAGGCTAAAAGAGCAGGATGTGCTCAACGCCTTTCGGCATCATTGGAATCTTCACACGCGAGAGGCCGTTTGCCTGTGTCGCGCGCCACAAGTGCTCAACGCCTTTCGGCATCATTGGAATCTTCACTCGCAAAGCGCAATCATCCAATCGTAAATTATTAAAGTGCTCAACGCCTTTCGGCATCATTGGAATCTTCACGAGCATAGCCGAGAAGATTAACGAGTGCGAGTGGAGTGCTCAACGCCTTTCGGCATCATTGGAATCTTCACCTCGGCGTGGCTTTTTAAGTGGCTCGATGCGGTTGGGTGCTCAACGCCTTTCGGCATCATTGGAATCTTCACATAAAGCAGATCGGCGTGGAAATCGTTCGGCCACAGTGCTCAACGCCTTTCGGCATCATTGGAATCTTCACTCGGCGTCGGATCGGCCATATTCGTCAACCTCATGGTGCTCAACGCCTTTCGGCATCATTGGAATCTTCACCTCCTCAACGACGCGCGAGAAACTCCATACCTCTGTGTGCTCAACGCCTTTCGGCATCATTGGAATCTTCACTTCGCAAGGCCGCGCGCCGGATCAGGTGCAGATAGCGTGCTCAACGCCTTTCGGCATCATTGGAATCTTCACTTTCTCCACAATTACATTCCGCGTGCGAGGCCGTCCGTGCTCAACGCCTTTCGGCATCATTGGAATCTTCACTCGCGTTTACCACTTCCAGCACGCCTGCCTTGATGTGTGCTCAACGCCTTTCGGCATCATTGGAATCTTCACCCGCTCGGGAGGCCGTGGATAGCACTGCCTCAAACAGCGGTGCTCAACGCCTTTCGGCATCATTGGAATCTTCACAATCACGGATGCCTCCCCAATTATCTCGCCACGCTAGTGCTCAACGCCTTTCGGCATCATTGGAATCTTCACCAGATGAGCTTCCGGGTCTATGCAGTCCTTGGCACGTGCTCAACGCCTTTCGGCATCATTGGAATCTTCACCTGGAATTTTGTTTGCCGCAAAGATAGCTCCGGCCTGCTGCATGGATTCCGAGAGTGCTCAACGCCTTTCGGCATCATTGGAATCTTCACATGCGCCTACGACATCGTCGCCGACGGAGACGCTCAGTGCTCAACGCCTTTCGGCATCATTGGAATCTTCACTCCCAAAGGCTATGAGGGTGGAGTCGCACGGTGCAAGTGCTCAACGCCTTTCGGCATCATTGGAATCTTCACTTCCACGTTAAAGGAATGTATCAGGCAATCGTAGGTGCTCAACGCCTTTCGGCATCATTGGAATCTTCACGCTCCGCCTTCGTAGCTACAAGGGTAGCGACGGCTGGTGCTCAACGCCTTTCGGCATCATTGGAATCTTCACTCTCGCCAGCGTTCGCAGCCTGTACGCTAGTCGTAGCGTGCTCAACGCCTTTCGGCATCATTGGAATCTTCACGCCCTAAGTAAGGATGCGTCTATTAACTCATAAGGGTGTGCTCAACGCCTTTCGGCATCATTGGAATCTTCACTAGCAATTCCAGCCGTAGAAGTCTTGTAGCTGCTTAGTGCTCAACGCCTTTCGGCATCATTGGAATCTTCACTTTATTTCCCACTCTTTAGTCTTGGGATTCTGCCAGTGCTCAACGCCTTTCGGCATCATTGGAATCTTCACTCAAACTCTCTGCGAGTCATGTGCAACACGCTTGGGAGTGCTCAACGCCTTTCGGCATCATTGGAATCTTCACCGTTGATGGCGCGTTGCAAAATCGCTTGCGTTGCCGGTGCTCAACGCCTTTCGGCATCATTGGAATCTTCACCCGCCCGCGTCTCTTGACCTGATAGAGATAATTGAGTGCTCAACGCCTTTCGGCATCATTGGAATCTTCACCCGCAAGACACGCTTGACAATGAATAACATAACAGTGCTCAACGCCTTTCGGCATCATTGGAATCTTCACAGCCAGAGCCACAAACGCATCCGATTCCATTTGCTGTGCTCAACGCCTTTCGGCATCATTGGAATCTTCACTAGCGATAGCGTTAGCAGTGTTTCTTCTCTGCTAGTGCTCAACGCCTTTCGGCATCATTGGAATCTTCACCTCGCTCAAAAGATAATGACCCGCGCGGCCACTCGGTGCTCAACGCCTTTCGGCATCATTGGAATCTTCACAGGTTATAAATTAGATCAAATCGCACGCGCTAACAAGTGCTCAACGCCTTTCGGCATCATTGGAATCTTCACAAATAAAAAGCGAGGCGTAACAAATGCTTGATGAGGTGCTCAACGCCTTTCGGCATCATTGGAATCTTCACACGCTCATGCGCGCGTTTGTTTTGATGACATCCTGGTGCTCAACGCCTTTCGGCATCATTGGAATCTTCACTCACAAGTTGCAATGTTATTTGTGATGGTCTTACTGTGCTCAACGCCTTTCGGCATCATTGGAATCTTCACCACCTATACTTTGTTTTCTTCTGTTTGGTATTACAGTGCTCAACGCCTTTCGGCATCATTGGAATCTTCACTCGCTTATTTCGCCGCCTGTACCGCTACTGTGCATTTCTGGTGCTCAACGCCTTTCGGCATCATTGGAATCTTCACGCAATTATCACTATTAACGCAACGCATGTATTAACGTGCTCAACGCCTTTCGGCATCATTGGAATCTTCACTCGCCAAACCGATATTTAACAAGCGGTTTCAAGAGTGCTCAACGCCTTTCGGCATCATTGGAATCTTCACCTGTTTTATCTTGCGCGCGTAATACAAATACAGGCTGTGCTCAACGCCTTTCGGCATCATTGGAATCTTCACTATTGTACACGCGAGTAAATGCGCTGTATGCGTTGTGCTCAACGCCTTTCGGCATCATTGGAATCTTCACACGAAAATAATAAGGATGAGATACGCGCACACTTGCAGCGGTGCTCAACGCCTTTCGGCATCATTGGAATCTTCACGTAGTTAATAAATCTATTTCATCCGGCGAATCAGGCTGTGCTCAACGCCTTTCGGCATCATTGGAATCTTCACAGACGGTATACCGGAAACAAGCAACGCAAAAATAGTGCTCAACGCCTTTCGGCATCATTGGAATCTTCACCCTACATATAATTTCGATATATTGCACAAAGATAGAGTGCTCAACGCCTTTCGGCATCATTGGAATCTTCACGTGCGGGCGTTGTGGCTGTCGCGTCAAGATGTCCTGTGTGCTCAACGCCTTTCGGCATCATTGGAATCTTCACGAACTGGCATCTTAATCTGCCTGCTTTCGGTTAGGCGTGCTCAACGCCTTTCGGCATCATTGGAATCTTCACTCCGCAAAAGATAACAATTTTTGCGCGGTTGGATTCGTGCTCAACGCCTTTCGGCATCATTGGAATCTTCACAACTTAAATTTACAAGATTTTCAAATTTTTTTTTGTGCTCAACGCCTTTCGGCATCATTGGAATCTTCACTACTTCTTATTGCTTCTGCGATTTCTTGACGTGTCGGTGCTCAACGCCTTTCGGCATCATTGGAATCTTCACCGAAGCAATCGCATTTGTAGTTGATCCGTTTAATAAGTGCTCAACGCCTTTCGGCATCATTGGAATCTTCACTACCGCCGATTGCTCAAGGCTTGGCTGCGTTACAGGTGCTCAACGCCTTTCGGCATCATTGGAATCTTCACCCGGCATTCAGTGTTAAAGTATTCGCGTCTAGTTTTGTGCTCAACGCCTTTCGGCATCATTGGAATCTTCACTACAGGGCATGTGGTTAATCGGTAGACGTATTTCCGTGCTCAACGCCTTTCGGCATCATTGGAATCTTCACCGGCTTTGATTTCGAGCGATTAGACGCAGACAGAGGTGCTCAACGCCTTTCGGCATCATTGGAATCTTCACTCGCTGTCAATTTTGAGAAGCAGGCCAAGTGTTGAGTGCTCAACGCCTTTCGGCATCATTGGAATCTTCACCGCCATTGTCATTTGATGCGCGCGGCATGCGCTCGGTGCTCAACGCCTTTCGGCATCATTGGAATCTTCACTCGTTAAAATCTTTGACCACGCCCAGTTCAATGAGGTGCTCAACGCCTTTCGGCATCATTGGAATCTTCACTTCCTTCATCGTAGATATTGAACAGCACGCCTTTGTGCTCAACGCCTTTCGGCATCATTGGAATCTTCACCAGGTGCAAGGTAAATAAAACTGTTTCTCTAGATGTGCTCAACGCCTTTCGGCATCATTGGAATCTTCACCTGCCCGTATGAACGGCGCGTTGTGATTTCTTCTTGTGCTCAACGCCTTTCGGCATCATTGGAATCTTCACCCTGCAACGCGGCATCTACCGCGCCTTCACTTTCGAGGTGCTCAACGCCTTTCGGCATCATTGGAATCTTCACCCTGCGCTATCTTTTCCTCGCCTGCTAACCGCGTGAGTGCTCAACGCCTTTCGGCATCATTGGAATCTTCACCCTCTTAAAACTTTCGTTATAACATAAATTTGTATAAGTGCTCAACGCCTTTCGGCATCATTGGAATCTTCACCTCCCAAAAACAATTTGTAGTGCCATACGGAAGATCGGTGCTCAACGCCTTTCGGCATCATTGGAATCTTCACCCGCGTGGATCCCAACCCATGTGGATTGTGGGCTTTAGGAACTGTCTTTCGGGGACCAAGGGTGTTTCCGAAATTTGCATTGGTATTTCCTTTGGAGCAATGATTAATTGAACTTTAACTTCTTTCAAATAAAGCACATGCCTTACTTACAAGTATCTCAAATGCCACGCGACAACGGTAAGTCTATACATCACTTCTGTTTTCTCCTCAATCTTAATTATCAGGAATGTAACAAGCGTAGGTGCTTGCGGTTGGCAAAAGTCGCTAGAAAAGCCCCGCCGCAGCGGGGTGTTGGATACGCCTTTCTAGGCTATTTCAAAGCTCTTTGATTCATCAAGCCATGATTCTGGCCGGTTATGTGCGGCGACTCTTCGTTCGCACGGTTCGCATAAGCTGAGGATAAGGAGCCTGTCTTCTTCGGTCAATATCTTTTCCAACTCCCATCGCAGGCGTTCCATCTGTCGCACGGTCAAACGGCACCTGAAGATGGAATATTGCAGCCTACGGCCATAACCATGCATTATCTTATAGATGCGCCGCCAGCGTTTCTGATCGGTCACATCATAACAGACAACATACCACTGCTTTGTCTCCACGTTGCTTCTCTCCTTAAAGCTCAACGCAAGCGCATACGCGCAAACAATCCGCCCTCGCCCATCCATTCCTTTTCCAAGAGCCTGACTTCAAGTTCCATCAAACGCGAGTAGGAAAGCGAATGACCGATGACAGGGTGCTTCCACTGGTCTGCCTTGCGCCGCTCGTAGATGCCGATAAACTTTTTGCGTCCAGCGTCCGACAACCAGACCTGCTGCCCTGCGATCTGAAAATCATCGTCTTCGTTCCACTGGCGACGATTGATCGAGGCGATGACAGGCAAGTCAATCAGCGGCACGCGAAACAGCTCCATCAGATCAAGCGCCAGAGGATGCGCCTGCGAGCGCGGCTGATGATAAAAGCCGAGACAAGGATCAAGGCCGACAGTCAGAATCGCGTTCGTCACGTCCTTTAACAACAGCGCGTAGCCGAAAGAGAGCAGCGCATTGCAGCGGTCTCGCGGCGGCCTTCGGTTGCGCCCCTGCGGTCGCATCGCAACGCCCGCTTCGGGCACGACCAGAGAGGGCAGGGCACTGAAATATTGCGCTCCGATACTACCTTCGTACCCGCGCAGAGAATCTATACTCGTCGCGCGCGACAAGGGTGAAAGCAGCTTGCGTATATTGCCTATAGCAGCACGAACTTCCACAACATCGCGCCCCGCCTCACGGCTCGCGCGCAGGAGAAAACTCAACTGACCGCGCGCACGCGCCTCCGCTAGCCTTCGAGCCAAACGTAAACACAGCTCCGCATCCGTCAATGCCTGATACTGTCTGATGCGACGCTGCACAGAGCCAATGCCGGAAGCCCACGCACCCATATAACGACCGCCTGCCGTCAGCCAGTGGACGCCGATCTCAGCTTCCGCACACAAACGTAGAGCCTGCGTCGTGATCTGCGCAAAGCCATGCAGCACGACCTGCCCGATCTCATGCACAGGATGCAACTGAGGCGACTCTTCGGGCGCTTTAATCTCAAAGCGGTCGCCTTTGCGCCCTACACGCGCGCCTTGCGTCAACACATGCAGCGTCCGTCTGTCATCATCCGCCGGAAACAATCTGAGCGGTTGGTGTGCCTGCCCCGCCTCCGGCGCAACTGTCGTTTCCAACTGCTTTGCCAGCCGTGCTTCCTCCGGCAAACAGACAGGCGCGAGCGAACACTTGACGCACAATTTTTCATTCTCCGTGATCGGCGGACGCGCGACCGTACTCTGCAACTCCCGCGCACGCTCGACCGCACGCGCCAGATCGCCCCGCGCCTCTTCGTCAATCGGCACCCGCACCATCACATTATCCGCGTGATACCTGACGCGCCCCTCCGACACCTCGCGCCCCGTCTGCTCTTCAACCAGCATCGCATACGCGATGACCTGCAACCTGTCGCTCGCCCACGTCTCCGCCACCCCATCCCGCGAACGCGCCGACCTGCCCCGCTTATGCTCATACGGCACAATCATCCCATCCCGCCGCCGCACACAATCAATCCTCCCGGTCAACCCCCACCGCTCGCTTTCGAGGTTAAAATTCAACCACTCCTCTTCATCCTCCTCTCGCTCCAACTCCACATGCAGCCGCCGCCCCGCATACACCCGCTCATCCGCCACCCGCATCTCCTCCACCTCTTCGAGATAGAAAAGACGTTCGCAGTAAGCCAGCGCATGAAGTGAATGAACCTTTAGTGCCGTCATCTCAATGCTCCTTTCGGACTTTTCATCGCCTGACGGCATCACGGGAACGCGGTTGATTATTGGCGGGAAAGTGCGAAAATATCTTCAATTGCTCAACGCCTGACGGCGACTAACTCTTTATTTGCATCAACGATTAAAAGCAACGAGCTACTGGGGCGCGACAATCTGCGTCCAGTAATTATCTGGCATGGGCATGCCATCGAAATGCGCTTCCGTTTCTAACTCATAGCGTTGCCAGCGAGTCTTTGCCGCGCCGACGTGATCCACCCAGACAGGTAGTTCAATTGTGCCGGTGTCGCTTGGCAACAAGTGACGCCACTTGCCTTCAATGTTCTCGCACAAACTCACATCGTTGACAGCGTCATCGCTCAAGCCAAGACATAGCACCCCATAACGAGAAACATTCGCCGGCGAGTTGAGGGCTTCGACGATTCTCTCTTCAAGAACTCGCTCCTTGCCTTCTTGCGCCTCAACGTCGCCAGACATCTCCTCCGACGAGTCCACCCAGCAGAGGAACTCAATATCGCAAAGCGTCTCGACAAAGTCAGGGGCATTGCCGAGCTTTGACTGTTTGTTCGCCACGCCGTATTTGTACCGGCTCAACTTCCGCAGCGTCGTTGCAATCTGCGGCGCACGCTTGTAAGCAAATGCGAGCCGAACGCCGACATGCCGCCGCCTGAAACGTTCGCCTACGAGAGATAACAGCATCCCGTAAACAGTGGCTGGCGGCGGCAGCGGATATGTCTCCGCAAATGAGCGTGCGTAAGATTTGCGGAAACTCGCGTAAGGCACTTCAATGTGCAACGTAATCACAGGTTCAATCTCCCTTGCTTGAAAGGTTCACAAACTCCGTGCTGCGCCCGGCGATTCGTCGCCGCGCTTCGTCTGCCGCTGCTTTCACACCTTTATGAACGGAGACTCCTAGTTCCCCTAACTTCGCACCTTCTTCCGTCGAAGCTAACTCGCCGCCTACGATCAATTCATCCGCCGCGATGTCCTTGCTCTCAATGCGTTGAATCAATCGCTCAATTGTGTAGGTGCGATGCGCTTCATCATGCTCGAAACAGTTTTGGATTTTTGACGAGTGCGCGCCCGTTACACGCAGCACGATTGAGGCCGGAGAAAAGTCGTAAGCGAAACGCGCGTGATTGCCTGCGACCTGCGTCGGGTCAACGATAGCATCAATCAAATGATTTATGTTCTCCTTCTTGACGACATCGCCGAGATTAAGGCCGAAGCTGTATTGATACTCTGTCGTGTGCATCTCTGCGTTATAGAGTGAGAGTTTACCCTTCGCCTTTTCACCGCTCACCGCGTTGAATGAAATCTCGCCGCGATACGGGCGCAAGCTGACGGCGCGGCCAATGGCGAGCGGGCTGGGACGTTTCGTCGTTGTGCCTTTAGCTTTTGGCTTCCGCGCTCCTTTCGTGGGAGCAGGCTTTGCTTCTGCCGCTTCACCAGTTTCTGCCGCCGCTTCTTCTTCGCTTTCCTGTTGTGCTGCGGCAGCATCCATAAATCCCATCAGATCGTCATCAATGAAAACGTCGCCATTGGGATTCCATTGCGTGCGTTTCTCGTCTTCGTAGTCAAGCTTTCCCGCCGCTGGATCGTATGAGCGATTAACGTCTAAGCCTTCCAGTTGAAAACGGTAACGAATCGCAAAGCGAATTGATTCCGCAGAGACGCTTGTATGCAAGTCGTCCTGATGGAAAACTTTTTGCAGCGTCGTCGTGTTACCGATGTTGTCGCCGCGATTGTTGGCGGCAACGGCCTCGCCTGTGAGAATTGTTCCGTAAAGGTAATGTGTCGCCATGATTATTTGTTTCCTCCGGTTGCAGTCTTGGCCTCATCGCTCGCGTAGCTGACGAGCGCGAACAGGCACAGGTTTTGAAAACGGTCAAAGTTGCGCGGGTTGAAAATAAACTCGCGGATTCTGTTCGCGTCGGTACGCATCGCGCCGAGTGAACCGCCTTTCGTTGCATCAGCGCAGAAACGCAGAAACCAACTGGCTAATGCATCAGCCGTCTTTGTCCGCAAGATCGCGTTACGCATCCGTTCGCGCTCGACTTCGAGAAGCCGCCCGAAGTCCAGCCCATCGCGGCGGGCGCGTTCGCCGAGCGCGCCCATCGTTAATTTCCATGCTTCCTGAAAGGCGCGGATGATCGCTTGATCGTCCACATCCTTGATAGCCTCTTTCATAGCTTTCAATCCTCCTTGCGCGAAGCGCATTCTTTCAAAATCTTTCTTGTCACTAATGAGCGTCTTGAAGTGCGTGCACCAGTGACGTTCGGCGGCGAGGTTCGCTGCGACGAGTTCGGGAATCGCGCTCGTCGGGATGGCATAACCGTCACCCTTCTTTGATTTGATAATTTTGCTGTGACCTAGAAAAGTGTTCGCGGCGCGAAACACATCCATCTCTTGATAATCCCCTTTAAGTTTGACGATGACGCTGCGGTTAATCTGGTTAGCGTCCCACGCCACCTTCCCCATTGCGACGGCGATGCAACCTTTGACGCTTCGCTCGCTGGCGACATCTTCAGCCTGCAAATCAATGAGAAAGCGCAAGGCTGCTTCCTCCGCACCGCCGACTACGCGACCCAGATAGCTGTTGCTGAATCGCTTGATGCCTTGTCCTGTTGAAGTAATGCGTTGCAAAGCGCGTGCGAACAATTCAAGGTCAAGAACATCAGGAACGATAACGCAATACTGTGCTTTCTCTTGATACGTGCGTGGTCGCAACAGAAAGATCGAACAACCGACCATCAGGAAAAGCAGTAGGATCACTTCATCCGATGTTCCTTGAATATCGTCTGCGCCGCTTGTTGCACCAGGCACAGCGGATTGAGGAATTGAGGCAAGAGCAGGAAGCTGACCTTTCAGTTTATCCTCAAGTAGCCCTGTGCCTTGCGCCTTCTGATGAGCATAGCTGTTGATGGCTTTATAGGTGAGTAACTCGCCTATAGCATCATCATCATCGGCAGTCTTCAACTCGAAACGGCGTGGCTCTTTCTCTCCAGGACGCATTTTGTTATGTTGGAGAAATGTCCCAGCAATTCCGTTGTGAATAGCAAGCCGCAAATCATCTTGTCCGGCGCGGATTCCTTGACCGGGCAGATCAATAAGTTTTTCTGCCGTCAGCTTGAAAGATGCAGCGAGGATGCGGCGTAACGCTTCCTGATCCGTTATGTCATCACCCCATGCCAGCAGAACGCGGTCGCGTGTGACTTCGGCATCAATGCCCTCTGGTTTATTTGCTCCCCATGCGCGAATTGTCGCGGCGAGGCCGCCCAATGCGGCGCGGTGGTAGATGGTGAAGTTGGGATTACCCAGTCTGTAATTTAATTCGTGCGCCATCTTGCCCCTGTCCCTTCTTGTGTTTGATCGTCGTAATCGTAAGCGACCATCGCGCTCGGCGCGACGCGCATCGTCCCCATCCGCTCCCACTTCATCACAGCTTCCTTGAACAAAATAGAGACTTCATGTTCCCGCAACCAATCACGCTTCGGCTGTCCCCGCGCGTCTAGCTCGTTGCAGCTCTTCAAATCCTTTTCGAGAATAACGCTGACCGTGTAACCTTCGCCGCGCGTCATGCCGGGACGTGTGCGCCAGAGGCCAGAGAAGAAGACGGCGCGTTCTTCGGCAGTTGCGAGGTCATACTCTTTCGCTTCGCTGAACTCAACGAACGCCTCTGACAGGTCGCGCTGGCTTAACGCACGTCCGCATTCGACAAGCTTGCGAAGCCAGCGTTCAGCTTTCTCAAGATCAACTTTTTCATATGGCGATTCGACATGTGGTTCGCTTTGCGGCAACGCTCGGATCAAGGCTGGTTTCGGCAGTTGCGGAGCGTCCGGCGTAGAGCGTCTGTTGAGTCTTCCCAGTCGTTGAATCAGTGACGGAATCGGCGCAATGTCCGTGATGAGCAGGTCAGCCGAAAGGTCTAAAGACATCTCTGCGACTTGTGTGGCGACGAGAATCGCGGCTTGTTTTTTATCCGGCTTGAAATTATCAATCACGCGACGGTGTCGCACGCTACGATCTTTGTAGCGAAATCGCGAGTGATAGACATCAGTAGGCACACTTGCGAAGCGTGCGCGGCAATCGTCATAGGCTTTGTTAGCCCACTCGACGCGATTGCGAACCCATAAGACTTTACCGTTTTTTGCGACGCAGTCATCAATCGCCCGCCATGCCTGTTCATCTGTTGCTGCGTTGTCGAATAAATATCGCCCCAGCGTTTCAAACTCTTGAGGCCCGCAAACGACGTTTAGGTCTGAACGCACGCCCGCGATGGCGCGACGACGTTCCTCCGGCAAAGATGCCGTCATCAGCAGCACTGGCAGGCGCGGAAAGTTTTTCAGAAAGACAAGCAGGTGTCCGAACATCTGATCGTCAAAAGCGTGGATTTCGTCGAAGACGATTGCGCCGCTCATAATCGCAGGCAAACTGTAGATGGCGCGGCGGGAGTTAGACATCAAACCCAACACTGTGTCGGCGGTTGAGACTACAAGCGGCGTACTCCACAACGCGAGCGATTCGATTTTGTCTCGTTCGGCATTCAAAGCAGCGCGGGCTGCCTGCGCCATATCTGCGACATCTTCGCTGGCTTCTTCCTGCGGGGCAGTTTCAGCCATCGCCTTCAAGTCAACGCTGGAGCGCGAGTGCGTCAGGCTCGCATCAATTCCCGATTCAAGCGCGTAGTCCTTGAAGTGTTCAGTCGTCGTGCCTGTCGTCGGCAAGCAAAAATAGAGGCGGAAGTTTCCGCGACCATCTTGCTCAAATTTTTGACACCACTCGCGCGCCCACATGTACGCGGCGAGGCTCTTACCGGAGCCACAACCTGCCTGAGCAAGAGTCAGGAATGAAATTGACTCCGCGACCTCACTTTGAAAGTCGCGCACGACAAACTTAGGCGGGAGCAAAGTTCCATCGTAACTCGCACCTTTGTAGTCCGAGCGATCCCATGCCCATTTGTTGATGAGCTGCGAGAGGTCGGTTGGCTTCAAGCCTATCGCCAGACTCTCGGCGACATAATCAGTGAGGGAATAGTCTCGTGCCCACTGTCCTTTCGCGGCGACTGCGCTGGCTGCGACATCGGCAGCAATGCCGAATGCTTTGACGAGCGCAAGCATTCGGCGCTCACCCTCGTCGGCAAACTCCACTTCTCGCTCAGTGAAATCGTCTTGCAAATCCCGAATCGCTTCACGCGCCTGTAGGTCACAATTTTCCCTGCCATCTCGCGCAATCACTAAATCACGCTCGAATTGCGGTGGAGCAGAAAGCCCTAAGCTTGCGCCCATGTCAGCGAGAATTTGACTGAAATCTTCATGCGCGACGTGAACCGTTAAAGCAGCTCTCTGTTCAGGCGAAGTGCTTTCATCAAACTTGCGATGATGTCCCATCGCTCCCCACACAGAGGTGAGAATTGTCTCTGAAAGAGGGGATAACCACTTACGAAAGCGCTCATCAAGCAGCATCATCATGCCCGAAATAGTTTCGTGCCGGACAAGTTGCCTGATTTGCTGGTCGCCGCTTACCATCTGCTGAAAATGGCTGTTCGCCTTTCCTAAATCCTGAATCCAACCATTGGCGCGCAAGGTAAATTGAAACCTCTCGACCTCAGCCAGCTCGAGTCCTGCATTGTGCAAGGCAGTGCGACCGACTGCGATTGCCAAAGCATCGCAGGCATTTGCCACGTCGCGGCTGTGCTGCGTCAAGAGCGCGTAATCAGGCGGCGAGTCCCCATGCTTCTCGCGGTCATAAGATTTAGCAAGCAAGCGTTTCACTACTTCATCTCCTTCAAAGTCCCGTTGCTTGCAATCGGATTGAAATGCCCGCAGCCCATTGCTCGCCGTCCGCCGATGCCCGAGGTTTGGAGATGGAGTGAATCCTCGTCGTTCAGGCCATGTGCGGCGAGAGAGAAGCCGATGACGTGTTTGCCTTGAATGGTGATGATGCGGCGGCGTGGGCGACCTTGTTCGTCGAGGGGGAGTTCGAGCGCGGCGTTGAGGCCGAGCGCGTTGAGTTGGCGGCGAGCGGCGTCGAGGAAGGGTTCGGCGTCGGTGAACTTTTTGATGGTCACGATGCGCGCGTAGAGCGAGGCGGCTGGTTGAAGCGGTCGCGCGATGGGGATGCCGAGGCGGATGGTGTGGCCGCCTATGTCGAGGCGGCGGCCTGCTAGCGGGAGGACGTGGCCGTAGCGGTCTGCGGGGATGCGTAGGCGTAGGCTCGCGCCGCGTGTGGGCAGGACGATGATGCCTTCGCGCCAGGGGACGCCGCTCAGGAGTTCCAGCCCCAGCCACGGCTGGCCGTGAAGCGTGGGCAGTTGCCGTGTGATCGCGGAGTAGAGCAGATAGCCGTGATCGGCTGCGAGTTGTTGCCCCTGCACAGGGAAGTGAACGGTTACAGCGGGAGCTGTATCGGCGTTAATCGCGGCTGCTAATGCGTTTTGTGATGTCATCTTGATTCTCCGTGTCGTTTCAAAGAGTATCCCGTTTGCTCAGCTTAGGACGGACACCGGACAGGCACGGGTCATCGGGTAAAACTTTTTCGCTCGAGCTTAAATTTTCTCGTCATCGTCGTAATGCTTGAGCGCGTTTCTGTAAGCCTGTGCGACTTCATGGCGGAGCGTGTGCGGGGCTAAGACCTCTACGTCAGGCCCCCAGCTGAGGATGAAGCGGACGAGACCGCGCCCGGAGGCGACGCGCATCTCGATGGTAGTGGTCTCCGCCTGCCGGGTCGTGCGCGGAGTGTGAGCGATGGTGCATTGCGAGTCGTGAAAAGTGCGCTCGGCGAAGACGCGCGCAGTGACGCCGTGGGCGCGCAGGCGAACTGTGAGCGGGTCGCCGTGAATGCCGTTGAAACAGTTGGCGGCGAGATATTTTTGCAAGTCGAAATCAGGCGGACGTTGGAAGTGTTCATCCGTCTCATGCAGCGCGCGGATGTGGTCAATGGCGAAGGGTAGGATTTTGCCTCGAAGATGATCGTAGCCGATGAGCTTGAGGGTCGCGCCGTCGGGATCGAAATAGACTGCGTATGGCTCGACTGTGCGCTCCCTCACGGTGTCTGTGGCGAGCGTGTAATAGCGCAGCCGGACGCGGCGGCTTTCGACGGCTGCCTGCGTCAAGCGGTCTATGAGCGCGGCGTGTGGAGCAAAGTCTTTCGCGGGTACGGAAGCCGTGCCGAAGATGGCGGCCAGCGCATCCAGCTTGTCGCGCAACGACGGGTGAAGGGAAGTCTTGACCTTCGCCATCAGCGAACGGCCATAGCGCGCGAAGGGCGAGCCGAGCGCCGTCAAGCCCGTCGCGGCAATGGATTCCTGCGCCAGCACCAGCGTCGCCAGTTCGGCGGGGTTGAACGGAGGGACGACATATTTATAGCCGTCGCTGAAGCTATACATGACCTCACGCCCGTCTCGCTCGTCCACAATGGGATAGCGGCGCGACAGGATGTCTATGTCGCGCCGGATGGTCTTGCCGTTCACATTGAAGATGCGTGCCAGTTCCTGCTGTGAGTGTGGACGCTCGGAGAGCAACAGCGGAAGACTCAGCATACGTTCGGATAGTTCGCCACGGTGGGACATGAGTAATTCTCCGCAAAGCTGACTGTGATTAAGAATAATTAAACGATTATGATTGAAACGGCTCTTGAATAAAAGAAATGAGCCTGACAGATATTGGGCACTGGCGGAAATTTAGCCCGCCTATAGTAGCAGAGAGCCGTTTCAAGACACGGGCGGGGAGAAGCTTGTGAAGGAAGTTCGGATCGCTCAAGCCGCATTGCTCGTGTGTTCCAAACATATCGCAACCCACAATCGGAAATCAACTGTGATAGGATGCCTCAACATTTGACTCGCTCCGCGCAAGACCTCGCGGGACTCAAAGGGAATCCTTATGACAGCAACCTCGCGCTCGGCTCAAAAATTCAGACTCACGGCCTCGAACATCGCCAAGTATTTCGCAAATAAGTGTGATCGTAACTTTCGTTGGAACACCGTCGCCAGCCCTTTGCGCGGCAAGGCAGGCATCGGCTGGAATGTACCGAAGAAAGCGCGCAAGCACAGCCGCCCCGGCATCGCGCTGTTGATGGAGGCGGGCAACTTCTTTGAAGGCGATGAGGTGCAGGCGCTCATAGACCAATATGGCGAGCAGGCTGTCCTGACCGCAGGCATTGAGCGCGGCGATGATGGGTGCAAGGTCAAAGAGTTGCCGTTCGCGGATTTCATTGCGGCTTTTCAGGCAGAGCCTTTCCCGAAATTTGTCACGCAGCTTGAGGTCACGCTGGACGAAGCGCCGGAAGCGCGATTGCTCGGACAGTTCGGGCTGGATGCTGCGCAAGTTACGCTCAGTCCAGCGCGTCCAGACCTGCTGGAAGTGCTGCCGCCCGTGAGCGAAGTGGGAAAGTTGCGACTGCGCATCTGGGATTTCAAGGCGAGCCAGAAGGCGCGTCACGATCATTACATTCAGGTCGCCTATTACTCATTCATCCTCGACCATGCTATCCGGGAAGCAGGATTGACGAACGTCGAGGTTGATCTTGAGTTCGCCGTCATACGCTCGCGCGATGAAAATGACCCGCCGTTCGAGCTGCAACCTTATCGGCTGGCGGTAGACGATTTTCTGCGTAACCGTGCACATCTGCTCTTTCAAACTCCGGCGGCCGACGCGCATTATCATGTCACAGACCACTGCTCTATGTGCGAGTACATGGACCAGTGCCGCGCAGAGGCCAACGCACACTTTGACCTCTCGCGCATCGCCTACATCAGTTCGGAATCCAAACGACGCCTGCGCCAGTCAGGCGTCAACACACACCGCGAGTTGGCAGGCTTAGAAAACGAAGAACGCCGCTCTGATTTACAAACATTAAGCCATGACCTTTCGCTCAATCTTCCTCGCTACATCGCTACCGCGCAGGCTCTCGAAGATGGCGTCCCGCGCTCGCTGCATGCCACAACGCTGCTCATGCCACAGTACGAGAAGGTTCGCGTCACCTTGTGCGCAGAGCAGGACTCTGTGACGGGAACATGCTTCGCGCTCGGTTTTAAGACTTACGAGGGATGGGACGAAGCGAGCGGTAAAGTCATCGGCGATGAGCAGGTCTTTATCGCGCGCGAGCCTGATAGCGAAGCGCAAATCCTGTTGGAGTTTCTGCGTGCTTTGAACGAGTTGCTGCGGCGTGTTGATGCTGAAAACCGCGAGATAGCAGGCCAATCTATCGAAGATGTGCCGGGTGTGCAGGAAGCTACCGGCGCGGCGGCGCAAGCTGAAGAGGCTCTCACTGAATTCAAGCAAAGATGCCCGATCTTGCGTAAAACCAATCCGCAGCATGAAGCTTTGCTGATGGAAAGAACGAGTTTGCAGGAGCGTATCAAAGCGACGCAAGCCGCGCTCAAGCAGGCGCGCAAAGATGCCTCGTGGGAGTTGAGAAAGCAGCAACGCTCCTTGCACTTTTATGTTTATGATACGTTTGATCTCTTCGTCCTGCACAGCCTCATCGAGCGCCACCTCTTTATCGAAGAGCCTGCGGAACTGCTCGCGGAGGTAACGCACTTGCTGAGGCTCTTTCCGCCTTCATCCGTGATGCAGGACGCAGACACGTTTCGCACCATGCCCGGCACCGTTCTCACACAGGTCTTGCGGACGATGGTTGCTCTGCCGACGCCTTACGTGTTCGACCTTAAAACTGTCTCGGAGATGTACCAGCCGCGAAATACGGAAGGGGAAGAGAAGGGCTATGTGTTTCGCCCGCGCTACGGCTTTGGCTGGGATTTTTCCAGTCAGGTCGCGTATGAGCGCATACACGATGTCTGGGGCGGCGAAACATTTACACCTGATGCGCGCCAGCCGGAGCGAAATCTATCACCGGATGATGTCTTTGAGAAGATTGACGACACGGTGAAGAACAAGCTGCGCGCGACCGACAGCGTGATTCGCCGTTTGAAACAGGATTTCCGCGAGCAGCTTCTACTGCGTAAAGAGCCTTTCATGCTCTACAGCGAATTCGACCCGCTCAACTTCCGCACGCTCGAAGCCCTGCGCGCTTTCTCCATTTTGGAAACTTCGTTTGCGGAACTGGCCGTCAAACATCTACATGCTTTGCCTGTCGAAGAGCGCGCCAAAAAGTTCGTCTGCATACGCAATCTTCAATACGTGCCGGAGAGCGAACAATCCGATGGCTCGCTCTGGTTTACGTTTGACCCGGAATCCAAAGATGTGAAGTTTGAGGTGGGAGATTTTAACCTCGTTGTCACGCCGGAAGACCAGCCTGAAATTTTGCTCGGCCATGTGGACGGCAAGCTCTTTGAGAGCAACTGGGGCCGTGCCGCGCCTTTCAAGGTGACGCTTGAAGAGTACGACATGCAGGTGACGCCGCCCCATGTTCGCCTCCTGCCGGAGAACTCCGAGAAATTTAGAGAAAATGTTGACCTGACAAAGCCGTGCGCGCTCGATCAATTATATACGGATTTTACGTCGCGCCGCATCCTGACCGTTTTGCGCGAGTTGCATGAGAACCCGCAGAACGCGCTCCATATCCACAGCCTGTTGCACGACGTTGAGATGGCTGGCTGGCAGTCTGTGATTGGCGAAGAGGTCGGTGCCGAGCAGCTTTTCAGAGACAGGCTTACGCATTCAGGCAAAGACCCGGATGCTATCTTGAACGAAGGGCAATGGCGCGCTTGGCGCGGCGTGTTCAGTGAGCCGCTCACACTAATCTGGGGGCCACCCGGCACGGGCAAGACTCACACAGTCGCGCACATTCTCGGTGCTTACGCGCTGGCCGCACAGGCTGCGAAGAAGCCCCTGCGTATTTTGGTCACGGCCTTTACGCATCACGCCATCGTCAACGTGCTGCGCAATCTGGCGGAGTTGGCGCGTGAATATAAGCTTGAGCCGGACGCGCTCTCTATCGTCAAGCTTCGGGGCAGCGGCAGCGCGGCGCATGATGAATTGCCTTCTAATGTAGAACTAATTGACGACGAGGATTTAGAACTCTCTTTACAGCGTGAGAGCTTGTGTGTTGTTGCTGGAGCGACTGTCTGGGGCGCATATAAAGGAATGAAAAAGGCTGGCGGCGTCATCCGCCCGTGGTTCGATGTCGTGCTGGTTGATGAGGCTTCGCAGATGCGCTTGCCGGATGCGCTCGTCGCTTTCGGCTCAAGCAAGCCGTATTCAAACATCATTCTTGCAGGCGATGACCAGCAGTTGCCGCCAATCATTCATGGCACCTACCCGGAAGAGCACGAACACATGCTCAGTTCCGTCTTCGCCTTCATGCGCAGGCAGATTGAACAGGCAAGTGTTGATGATCCAAGCGTCGAAGCGCGGAAAATTTTCCAGCTCGAAGAGAACTTCCGCATGAATGAGCCGCTGACGGCTTACCCGCGCCATGTGCTTTATCGCGGACAATTCAGATCTACGCGACCTAACATCAGAATCCAGACCGCGCCCGCCATTGACGAGACGAGCGAAGAGATAATTGATACTATCCTGCATCCAGAGCGTCCCGTAGTGCTTTGCTGGTATACGCCGCCGCGCAGTTTCACCGCGCGCAACCCTATCGAAGCTGAACTGGTCGCCATGCTGACGGAGAGGCTCAGTCAGACTTTGTTACAAGAGGCGAAGGACAAGTCCCTTCGACCTTACTCGCCAAAAGATTTTGTACGACATGGATTGGCGGTACTCGCGCCCCATCGCGCGCAGAACAGTGCCATCCGGCAAGCTCTGGCCCGGCGTGGCTTCGATGGCAGAGAGCGTCCGATGCCGCTTGTGGATACGGTTGAGAAGATGCAGGGCAAAGAGCGAGAGGTGATACTGGTCTCTTACGGCGTAGCCGATGAGGAATATGCTACAGCCGAAGCACAGTTCCTCTTGAGCCGCAATCGCTTCAACGTGGCGGCGACGCGCGCCGAAAAGAAATTGATTGTCCTGTGTTCCGATACTGTGCTTGACGCAGTGCCGACTGATCGTAGAACTCTGCTTGAAGCGATGATGCTCAAAGAGTTTCGACGCTATTGCAGTGACGGCCATCTGCAAAGACCCTGGACAACTTCTGAAGGCGACGAAGTGACGCTCAACATTCAGTGGAAAGGCTTTTGATAAAATTACTGACCATGTTCCTTGCTTGAGAGAAAAGTGTGTCCCCGGTAACCCGCTCAAAAGGAAAATCGAATCGAATACGCAAAGCCTTCGCGCGAGGCCCGGCGTCAATCCTTTCGCCTTTGCGTTATCCGGGCGGCAAAAGACGGCTGGCCGGGTACATCGCCGCGACTATTCGCCTGAACGGCCTGCGCCCGAAACTCTTCGTCGAGCCGTTTGCCGGGGGCGCGAGCGTCGCACTGCAACTGCTCAATGACGGGCTGGTCGAAAAGGTTGCTCTGGGCGAGAAAGATCCTCTGCTGGCAAGCTTCTGGAAGATAGTGTTTACAGATCACGAATGGCTCGTCCGAAAGCTGCACGAGACGAAGCCGACCTTAGCTAACTGGGATCATTTTAAGAGCGGAAGACATCAAACCGACCGGCAACGCGCACTCGCCTGCATCTTTCTCAACCGGACGAGTTTCTCAGGCATCATCGCTCCGAGCGGCGGGCCACTAGGCGGGCGCACACAAGCCTCTGCCTATCCTATCGGATGTCGCTACGTCGTCGAACTCATCGCTAAGCGCATTGAACAGGCCGCGCAATTGTCAGAGCGGGTGCTGTTCGTCAATCAAGGCGATTGGCAGCACACCGTCCGGCGAGTTAAAGCGCGTAAGCTGCAAGCCAATGAAGTTCTCTACTATTTCGATCCGCCTTTTTACTACAAGGCCGATAATCTTTATCGCTTCTTCTTTGATGAAGCGAACCATCAGAGGCTGCATGACGCGCTCGGCTCGCTCGGTCAGCCGTGGCTCCTGAGTTACGATGCGGCTGAGCCGATCATAGAGCTGTATCAACACAACGGCATCGGCCCGAAGCGTGTCGAACTGCTTTATTCGGCGGCTAATTCCGGCAGACTTACAGAAATGCAGGAGCTAATTGTCACCAACCTGCTGAAGCTGCCCAGAGCCAGCCGCCTGTGGAGAACTGCTGACGAATGGAAAGATAAATAAGTTGCGTGAAGATGCAACCTGATCAATGCAGATGGTATAGATGATCCTAAGCAACTTCCGCCAACCAACTTCTTCTCTGTGATGAGTGGAACAGTGGATGCGCCAAAGGATGTTGACGGCGTGCCTCTCTTTGAGGATAGTGAAAGCATTCTTGAAGAGTTTATGGGATCGGGTGCGCCGAGCATCCGGCTTAAGCGGCATTATCGTAGCGCACACGAATCACTTATTAACTTCTCTAACGTCAGCTTCTACGATTCGAGACCTCTATACCTTCCCGAATGTCGAAACCGACAGCCATGCGGTCGGACTCAGTTTCGAATATGTGCCCGATGGCGTATATGAAGGTAAAGGACTGAACATGGCTGAAGCGCGGCGTGTCGCTGACGCAGTTGTATGCCATGCTAAGACGCAGCCAGACGTGTCGCTCGGTGTTGACACCTTTAACCTCCGGCAGCAAATCGCTATTCAAGACGAACTCGAAGTGCGCCGCCGGCAAGACCCCGGCCTTGAGCCGTTTTTCGCGCGTGGGAAAAAAGAGCCGTTCTTTGTTAAGAATCTTGAAAACATCCAGGGTGACGAGCGGGATGTGATTTTCCTAAGTGTTACCTATGCGAAAGATGCTAATGGTGTACTTCGCTATAACTTCGGCCCGCTCAACGGAGAGAACGGCTGGCGACGCCTCAACGTGCTCACGACGCGCGCACGCAAGGGAATGCGCGTGTTCTCTTCAATGAAGGGCGACGAGATCAATCCGGCGCATGTGACCTCCCAAGGGCCACAACTCTTACGCGACTTTCTGCTTTACGCAGAACATGTGCGTCTCGATAGAACTATTTCACGTGCTGCTGCGGAAACCGAATCACCCTTTGAGCAGGAGGTGTACACCGAGCTTACGCGGCGCAACGTCAAGCTTCAACCGCAAGTCGGCGTAGCCGGCTATCGAATTGACTTCGGTGTGATTGATGAGCTTGTGCCGGGCCGTTATCTCTGCGGCCTTGAGTGCGATGGTGCGGCTTACCATTCCTCCGAGACTGCGCGTGACCGCGATCGTTTGCGCCAGCAAGTGCTCGAAGCGCGTGGGTGGACGATTCATAGGCTTTGGTCAACTGATTGGTTTAAGGATCGTCACGGGCAGATCAAACGACTCCTCGAATTGATCGAGCGTACGCGACGAAGGATGCTCGAAGAACAGGTTGCCGAAGAAGAAGCGCGCGAGCGTCTCGCAATTCTTGAGCGGGAAGAAAAGCAGGAAACTCACGATCACGGAGGGCCGAACGATGCGCCATTGGACAATGACGCGTTAACATCCGCTCAGCCTGTGGTACAAGCTGAGCCTTACGCATTTGCGGCAACTCCCCTTCTTTACCTCGGCCAGGATTTGAATGCCGCGCCCGCCTCGCTTATTGGCCAAGCGATTGATGATGTCGTAGCAGTGGAATCTCCCCTGCACATAATAGACCTAGCAGCCCGTGTCGCAGCACGTTGGGGCTATGATCGTGTCGGCCCCAAAATGATGCGCCGAATTCGTGCGGTAACTGAAGCGAGCGCACAGCGGGGAAGAATCTCGTTGCGTGAAGACTTTGTCTTTGCTGCTCCATCTACAGGAAATATGATAATTAGGTCTCGTGCAGGGACTAAGATTCCACCAGAACGAATCGCACGGGAAGAATATAGAGAAGCTATTCTCACGGTGCTTCGAACCGGCACGGGTCTTGAACGAAAAATGCTTATTAACGCAGTGCGCTCGCTATTTGGTTTCAGCCGCACGGGTACTATTCTTGAAGCCGCGATCGGGACGGCTATTGATGAACTACTTTCGGAGCAGATAGTGGGAGCGGGAAGCACAGCAATTACGGTAAGGGAACTGACGTTAACATAAGTAGGTACGCCGCTGGAATAAGCGAGTCAGAGGGGGATACCATGAGTACCGCACGTTTCGCGACCAACTCCACACACACTTCGAGCAATATGGTGAGGACGCAGGACAATGTGACCTCGATGTCGCAGAGAAGTTGCTCCCGGAACTTCCGGCACACGTGAAGACAGTGCTCCGCGAAACGCGAGCATATGTGCGTGGTGAAAAGCCGGAGAAATTTTCAAGTCTGCATGTCTGCTACCAAACCGCCGAAGTGCGACGTAAATCCAGCCGGCGCGCCCGCCTTCTCGATACCAAACGCGCAACCCAACGGCGGGCCGAATGGGAGCCGCAGCGGCAGAATACCACGCCGCAACTCACCGTCCGCTTGTCTCGACGACCTTGGAACTTCAACGCTTATTGCGGAAAGACAACGAGGTCTTCAGGGGCTTTGAGCACGTCCTTGTTCAACCTCTCCCTGACCTACCTGCTGAAGATGTCGAACTTCTCGTTGAAGCAATACCAAGAGCTGTAGGGTCGGCAGAAAGCGAAGAAGTGCCGCCCGCCGGACTACATGCGAAGTTATTCTTCGCCGCCAAAGGAGCCCGTCGGCAGCTCTGGGTCGGCAGCGCGAACGCGACTGGACGTGGATGGGAAGGACGTAACTTCGAGGTCGTCGCCGAACTGTCTATCGCGCGCGACGTAGCCGACGCCATCTGGAGGAACGTGCGCTCATTTTCCGGTTACTTTCAGGACGGTTCCCCTCGCTCAAAACCAGCGAGTTTTCTCAGTTCTGCAAGGGTTCTCAGGCGAGAGAGAGAAGTTGGAATGGAGCACTTCAACAGTACGAACAAATCGAGGGAATACGTGAGCTGCAGGACGCTTTTCTCGAAGCCCTCGCACGTGATGAGTACCTGAAGCTTCCGGTCGTTGATGCTGAATCCATCATCTCAGCCGCCGGACGTGAACGGCCCATGCGGTTGATGGGCAGTCTGCGCACATCTCTCGCAATGGCTGCGTTGCATGTCATCCGTCCGGACCTCATCATCTTCGATGAATTCCAAAAATTCCGCTCGCTGTTAATCGACCCACCGAAAGCATCACCTGACCCCCTGACCCGCGCTTTGCGTGGCAGTGGCCGTCGCGATGACCCCGCGCTGCTGTCGCTCTCGGCAACACCCTATCGTCCCTATTCCTCACGTCAAGATGAGGCCGCAGGTCTCTCACATCACCAAGATTTTTTTGATTTCATCCACGTTCTCTTTGGGGCAGAAACCAAGGGTCTAAATGACCTCGAAATGGCTCTACGTGAGTTTGGAAAGCAGATGCTCTTGAAAGAGCCTGATTATGAGCGTTTGCGCGTCTTGCGAGATTCTATTCAGAAGCGTCTCACTCCGGTGTTGAGTAGAACCGAGCGGCTTTCAGGAGATAGTAGTGTCTTCAAGCGTGGACACCATGCATCCTCGCTCTGAAATCCTCCCGGAGGATTTACGAGTATATAAACACTGGGTAGCTCGGCTACAGGAAGCGGCAAAGCGGCAGGGAGGTCGAGGCAAAGTAGATTTAGTGAGTTACGCTGTCCCTTACTGGTTATCGATTCCGTTGCCAATCCAGATGATGGGACGTGGCTACGTCGCTTGGAGATACGCCGAAAATAAGCATCGGCGGCGCGCGGAGCCAACGCTGCGCCGTTCACAGCGGGGCAGATTAAGCGCGCCGAAAGTTTGGCCACATCCGCAGTTCCGCGTGCTTAGCGACATTGCTGCCAAGTCACGTCTGGCATTGCCATGGATTGCTCCTTCATTACCTTGGTGGGACTTACACGGGCTGTGGTCAGAGCCAGGAGCGAGCGAAGGAAAACTGCTCATCTTCAGTCGATTCAAGGCTGTCCCGCCAGCGCTCGCGAGTCTTTTGAGCTTTGATCTTGAGGCATCATTCGCCCACCGGCTTAGGCACAATTATCGCCGCGCCGGCGAGGCCCAGCCCCTTCAACTCAAGGCAAATCGACCGACACTTCCCGCGCTCTTTTTCCCGTCCCCTATGCTTATTGCGTTCACCGATCCGCGACGGGGCAATCCCTCCAGCTTGATGGAAGTCCGGACATCAATGCGCCGGCAGGTAACTCAATTATTATGGGAGCAATTTGGTGTCCCGGTGCGGAAAAACGGCAAGCACCGTCCGCTTTGGAAACTTCTAGCCGCCCTTGAATACAGTGGCGCGGAAATTGATCGTGACGGTAGCTTGCCATCGTGGGCAGAACTTCGTCATCACTGGCGTCATGCCGCTGCGGGACAACACGAAGTAATGAGGAAAGTTCTCGTCAAATGGCAACGGGCTGCTGAGCGGGGGCTAGACTCGGTAACGCAAACTGAGGTCGCCACACTGGCTAATTTCGCGCTTTCCGGCCCTGGTGTTGTTCTCGGGCGTGTGCTTTACCGGTTCGACCCAAACTGCTTAAAGAATGAGCATTTCGGCCATCTTCTGGAAGCCAGTTGGAATGGATTGCGCCCTTATTTGAGCAGGGCCTTGTTTCACGCCTCACTCACACGTCGCAGTCAGACTTATATGGACGCGATCCACGAGGCCGTCGTAGCAGGCAATCTCGAATCCGCTCTCGATGAACACTTATGGATAGCCAGCCAACTCGATGCCGATGCAATCACGCGATTTCCTCGTGATCTCCGCAAGATGCTCGGTCTTCGTGAAGGTCGCCACCGGGTCCCTGAACCTGGTGTAGATGGCGAAGGCTTCCCCCTGCGCTGTCATGCGGCGATGCCATTTGCGGATGCCAAAGTCGAAAATACCGTGACGGGCGGTGATGACCGCCTTCGCACTGACGACCTGCGCCGATCATTTAACTCGCCGTTCTGGCCTCATGTGCTTGCGACGACCTCGCTCGGACAAGAAGGATTGGATTTCCACGTTTGGTGCCGGCAACGAGAATGGCTGCAAACGTGCGGTAAAAGTAGAAAAGCGCGCCCTAAACGATACAGGCGCGCTTTCTAAGTTGGCGGAGCCGACGGGACTCGAACCCGCGACCTCCGACGTGACAGTTTGGAGGCAGCTTCCTTTTATTTAAGCAACTTAGCTTTACCATCAACAATTTAGCTGCGACACCATGCGACAGGTAATGACACCAAATCACCTGTTTTCGCACCCTCTGGTGACACAGTTAGTGGCACAGCGTTAGTGAGTACAGATCGACGCGCAGTTTGCAAAAATGCCTGCGACGGCTGTGTCCAAGATCGCGCGGTGCAAACTCAAAGTTTGATATATAATTCTCGCTTTCACGCTTCATGAAGCGTTATAATCATCCGGTTCTCAATAGCCTCGCTGCTTTTCGCTGAACAGTAGGATTCGTCTCAACGCAACCGCTTCTCAATTTACTGACACGTCTCAAGTGTCTCAGTCTTTCCTGTACGGTTGCACTCAATGAAGCTTGGATTCGGCGCAAGACCTATCGTTGTGCTTTATCTTGAGGTTGGACATGAAACTCTCACAAACAAAAAGCAAATTTGTAAGTGCGGTACTGTGTTTAGCTACAGTGGCAACGGCTTCGTTTGGACAAACGCCGGGCCAAACGCAGAGTTTAAAGTTGAATGAGCCGCTTGAGCGCGAGCTGGCGAGCGGACAGACGCACGAGTATCAGGTCACGCTCAAAGCGGGCGAGTTTATGCAAGTGCGCGCCGGGCAGAAAGGCATTGATGTTGTACTGAGCATTTATTCCGCCGGTGGCAAAGAATTGTCGAAAATGAACAGCCCGAATGGGAAGGAAGGATTTGAGACGCTCTCTTTTATCGCTGCTCACGCGGAAAATTACGTTGTCAAAATTAATAGCCCGGAAGAAACAAGCAACACAGACCGTGGCACATACACTATCGCCTTGACAGCGAAACGAGCCTCCACAGCACAGGACATCAAACGCCTTGAAGCGGAGAAACAGCTTTTCACGGTTTCCCAAATCAAATCGAAAACGATTGAAGAAACACAATCTGAGATTGAGAAATACGAAGCTTTACATCCTATGTGGCGAGAATTGAAAGATGATTACATTGTTAGTTTGATTGAAAAAACAATCGCCACGCTTCGCCAGAAAATTGTGAGCCTGTCAAAAAAGACAGATGCTAGTGCCGCGTCGGGCGTTAACGTGACCGGCAAGTGGAACATGATTGCTGAAGGGCAAGGGCAATCCATGCCCGTCACAATCGAACTCAAACAAGATGGCGAGAATATAAGCGGGACGTTTTCATCACACGTCGGTAATGGAACTGTCCCAAGCGGAAAAGTTAACGGCAGCACGATTACGGCACTTGCCAGAATGGAAGTTCAGGGGCAGATAGTAGAGCTAAAACTGAAAGGCAAAATTGACGGCGACAAAATGAGCGGCAGCCTGTCCGGAGCAGGACTTCCGCCAATCTCTTTCACAGCTACGAGAGCTAAATAACATGAGAAGAAGAACGAGTAGCCGCAAAATGCTAAGCAGTCGGAAAGAATTTTGGCTGGCTTTAATTTTGGCATTGTCATCTTTCGTGAACGCCGGAATTGCTTCACCGATTGCCTTTGGGCAGAGTCAAAAAGCATCGCCGCCGGTCACCGAAAAACGCTACACACCGGAACTTGTAATCCAGACCGGCCACACCTCTTTAGTTAATTCAGTTGCATTCCTGCTGGACGGGAAAACTGTAGCAAGCGCGGGTGGTGATAACTCTGTAAAACTGTGGGATATCGAAAGCGGGCGGCAAATAAAATCGCTTGCCGGTCATACCAGATATATTTTGTCGGTTGCAGTTTCCAGTAAAGGGACGCTGGCGAGCGGGGGGCTTGATAACACCGTCAAGCTGTGGAATGTTGAAACCGGAGAGCAGTTCAAATCGCTTGCAGGTCATAGCTCTGTGATTTATTCGGTGGCGTTTTCGCCGGACGCGAAGACGGTGGCAAGCGCCAGTGGGGATCACACCGTCAAGCTGTGGAATGTTGAAACCGGACAGCAACTTAAATCGCTCGAAGGTCACACCGATCAGGTGTTTTCAGTTACGTTCTCGCCGGACGGGAAGACGATAGCAAGCGGCAGCATTGATAACACAATCAAATTGTGGAACGTCGAAACCGGGCAGCAACTAAAATCGTTTGAAGGTCACACGGATGAGATTCTGTCAGTCGCGTTTTCGCTGGATGGAAAAATACTGGCGAGCGCAGGCAAGGACAATGTAATCAAGCTGTGGAATGTCGATACCGGAGGACAAATAAAATCGCTTGAAGGCCATACCGCTTTGATTTATTCAGTCGCGTTTTCACCGGATGGAAAAACACTGGCAAGTGCCGGTGCTGACAACATCATCAAGCTCTGGAATGTTGAAACCGGAGAGCAGTTCAAATCGCTTGCAGGTCATACAAGCTATATTAGATCAATCGAGTTTTCCAAAGACGGCAAAACACTTTTGAGCTGTAGCAGTGATAACACCATCAAACTATGGAATGTTGAGACCGGACGACAAATAAAATCGCTCATCAGTCATACTACTCATGTGATAGCAATAGCAGTTTCCAGTGAAGGAAAAACAGTAGCCAGCGCGAGCTTTCACAACATTATCAAGCTATGGAATATCGAAACCGGAGAGCAGGGTAAATCGCTTGAATATGGCTCTAAGATAGATAACACAATTAATACCGTGACATTTTCGCCGGACGGGAAAACGCTGGCGAGCGGTGGCAAGGATAACAAAATTAAATTGTGGGCTGTCGAAACCGGACAGCTTCTCAAACTATTTGAAGGCCATGCCTCCTGGGTTTATTCGGTGGCGTTTTCGCCGGACGGAAAAACGCTGGTGAGCGGCAGCGAAGACAATACAGTTAAGCTGTGGAACGTCGAGACCGGGCAGCAAATAAAATCGCTTGAAGGTCATGCTAAAGGAGTAAAAGCAGTTGCATTTGCTCCGAATGGGGAAACAGTGGCGAGCGGGAGCAAGGACAGTATCGTTAAGCTATGGGATATCAGGACGGGAAGGCAAAGCAAATCTCTCGCAGGTCATACCGGTGAGGTCTCTTCAGTGGCCTTCTCGCCGGATGGGACAACACTAACGAGCGGCAGTTTTGACAAAACAGTCAGGCTGTGGAATGTCGAAACCGGGCAACCGAAATCTTTAGCAGGTCATACCGATAAGGTTAATTCAGTTTCATTCTCGCCGGATGGAAAAACTCTGGCTAGCGGTAGTGATGACAGAATAATCAAACTGTGGGATGTAGCATCTGGACATCACAAAACGCTTGAGGGGCACGTCAAGGAAATTTCCTCAGTCGCGTTTTCGCCTGACAACAATCTGCTGTTGAGCGGCAGTTGGGATGCGACGACGAAACTCTGGCGGACAGATAACGATAAAGCTGCCGCAACATTGATTTCGCTCGACAGAGACGATTGGGTTGTGGTTACTCCAGATGGCCGTTTCGACGCTTCGACGGGCGCGGAGGAGTTGATGCACTATGTCCTCAACACACCGGAACGAGGTTATGAAGTCATCGCCTTTGACCAGTTAAAGCTGCGTTACTACGAACCGGATTTGCTGAAAAGACTTTTCAAGGGAGCACCTTTGCGAGACGTAAAGGCGTTTCGTGACGTGCGCCTGACGCCCGACGTACAGGAAGTCGCGGCTTCAAGCCGAAATCCTTCCAACACAAAGCGCACCATCAAACTTACGAATCGGGGCGGCGGCATCGGGCGTGTGCAGGTTTTTGTCAACGGGCGCGAATTTATTGAAGATGCACGCGACGAAAAGCTCAAGGCGAATCCAAACCTGAAAGAATATGTCTTAAGCTTCGATTTGAAAGAAGCCGCCGTCATCCCCGGCCAGAAACCTGTCATTAAAGTCGTGGTCTGGAATTATGACGAAGAATCTAAAGAAGGTTATATCTCAAGTCGCGGAACTGATATTGACTATCTTCCTGAAGAAAAGATTGAACCGCCGCCGTCAACGCTTTACGCCATTATCGGCGGCGTTTCCGATTACAAAGGCGATTCGCTTGATTTAAATTATGCTGCTAAGGATGCCGAAGATATTTACAAGGCGATCCAAGTCGGCGGCAGAAATTTGTTTGGTGTGGAACGCCTGAAGCTGAAACTCCTCAGCACAAGCGAAAACAAAGACGCGGTTCTTCCAACAAAAGAAAATTTTCGTCAAGCGTTTGCTGAATTTGCCAGAGAAGCCAAGGCGAACGATGTCTTGGTTGTTTATCTAGCCGGACATGGCATCACGATCAATTTCGGAAATAGCACCTATTACTATTTGACGCAGGACGCCATTACTAACGACAAGGAAATGTTGAGCAGAGACAACGCATTGCTTTCGAGCTCGACCATCAACAGTGAGGAGTTGACACAATGGCACAAGGGCATCAAAGCTCAAAATCAGGTGTTGATTTTGGATACCTGCGCGGCTGGCGCAATCGGCGAGAAGTTCAAGATTGCCGAAAAACGTGAACTTTCACCCGATGCCAAACGAGCCATTGATAACATGAGCGAGCGCGTTAACTTCTACGTTTTGATGGGAAGCGCGGATAATGCTGTTTCTTATGAAGCCAGCCAATACGGGCAAGGGTTGTTGACGTATTCGCTTTTGCAGGGAATAAAGGGGGCGGCTTTGCCATCGAGCGGCGAGATTGATGTTAGCGCGTTGTGTAAGTACGCGGTAGAGACAGTTCCGGTTTTAGCGAAAAATATCGGTGGCATTCAAAGGCCAGAGGTTGAAGTTCCTAAGGGCGGGACGAGTTTCGCTCTCGGATTTATTAAAACCGATGACGATAAGAAACAGATTCCTTTGGCACAGGTCAAGCCCGTCATCCTGCGCCCTTCTTTCCAGAATCAAGTCGGTTTTAAGGACAATTTAAGAATTGGAAGTCTACTGAAGGATCGTTTTCGTGAAGCCCATTACGCCCTCGTTCGCGGCCATGCTAAAGCGGGTTTGGTGTTTGTGGATATAGACGAAATGCCGGATGCAATACTTCCCATCGGTAGATATATTATCGAGGACGATCTGGTGAAGGTTACACTAATTCTGTATAGAAATGATGAACAAGTATCAACTCTAAAACTTGAGGGCAACAAAAACGACCTATCAGCGCTAGCCGAAAAAATATTCGTCGCTGTCAATGTTGAAGCTCAAAAGTTGAATGCAACGCAATCATCAGTTTCATTCCTGAGTCCAAAGCAATGGGTATTTCGCTTTCCCCACCTACCAACCCTCAATTTCGAACATGGTCAGTCAGGTGTTTATTGTTTCGGCATTTGGGAAGAAGCGGAAGCCTCTTTATAGGGCAGTCTGATGGTGACCAGCATCTTGCCGCCCAGTTTTACGATTTTGCGAAATATCATTTGAGGTGGAGGGTCATCCTGCTTCAAGTCATCTACGTCATCATCCGTGCTTCGTTTTCTCACACCCAAAGAACCGCTTGACTTAACTTCACGTTGCGTGATGAGTTGACCTCCGCCATTTTCCAAATCTCCGCGCGTCTCGCTTCCGCCCCATAAGCGCACCCATGTGGCGACCAGTTTTTCGTCTAACATAATGGGCTTCGTTTGGAGTTTTATTTCCCGACCTGACAGCTCTTTTAATGGCTCTGGAGAAACGATGATCGTATAGGTCTCGAAGGCTTGCGCTATCACGGAATCACTGCGTGAAATCGTCCACGGGCGTTCCGGTTCAGGCATGGCGACGGTCTTTCCCGGCAAAACTCGATTGTCTCCGTAATATGTATTGAGCGTTGGGAAAATCAACTTTGGCTTGCTGTATGTGCCATCTGGATATTGCTCGCGGTTGATGACATACAGGTAGCCGATGCGATTCGATTGAGTGTTGCCGGAGGCATCAGGAGATGCCAGATATTCGACGGTCATCTGTATCTGTTCTTTATCCGAGACGGCGCTATCGTCCGAGATACGCGCGAGAACCATTTCTTTCCGGCTGACGCATTTTTTATCCTCCCATTGCACGCATCCCTTCACCTTTGCAACATTGCTGTCATTAATCTCTGTATCTGTAGCTAGCTTCCCGCGCCCGACCGTGACGCCGACCGTCACAAAGGTGTTGCGCCCCCCATCAGGGAACTCCCGGCTGGTTCGATATAATCTGGTTTGAGCGGATTTGCCGGGACGGCGATTACGGATGACACTATTAGCTTCTACCTTTTTGAAAGCATCGCTCTCGCCTCCTCTTCCACTCGGTGTCTCTTGTGGTTGCTGCGCGACGGTGACAGTCATGCTCATACACAAGAGCGTGAACGAAACCAACAAAAATTTGATGCATTGATTGAATTCTCTTTTCTCTTTCATCTCGGCTCCTTGTATCTCCTTCATGAGGCGTGTGTCGATTTTCTAATTCACCGTCAGTTAGCTTCCGTACTTTCGATGTTTGATCGTCAGCGAGCCGACGATAAGATTGCCCCGCCCTTTCAAAGTGACGCGCGGTTGAGCGCCGTTATCGAAAATCTTGTCTTCGGGCGTTTCCTGATTCCGCTGAAAAAAATCTTTCAGCACATTTTGTTGAGCCGGATCACCGAATACGCCTCCATCATTATCCTTGAATTCAAATTGAAAGAGTGGCTGCAAATCGCTCACCGGGCTTGCCGCCCAGACAAAGCGAATAATCTCATCGCCCGGATTGTCGTCAAGCGTCATGCCTGTAATTTCTTGTTGCCGGTTGGCAACGAGTTGCGCGCTCCTATTATTGTCTGCGGGATTAGGAAATAAGGCAGTCCATTTCTTAACGCCGTTCTCTCCCATGCCTTCGTTGATAATGTAGAGATAGCCCGCTTCTACCGGCTGCGCGCGAAAATAAATTTTCGATCCGACTTTGAAAGCCTCTTCCCCTGTCGAATCGAATTCTCCGAATGTCCCGTCGCCTTTCGGTTCCTTGACACGAAGCCAAAAGGTCAAAGTGCGCTCAGGTTCCGCGTTCGGCGGCACCGAGGATTGTGTAGGGGGCAACGTCTCATGCGCGGGCGTTCTGAAAGTTTTCCATGCGGCAAAGCTAATCAATCCGGCGAGCAACACTACCGAAACGGCGTATATCCAACGCCTGTATAATCTCAGCCATGATGTTGGGGCGGGAGCGGGCTGTGATTGAATAACTAGCTTCTCGCTTACGACTCGCTCACTTTCATCAACTTCCTCTAAGGTCTTGGCGTCGAGATCAACAGGCGGGAGCGGGATGGGGCGCACCAACTCTTCGGCTGAAGCCAGAGCGCGTGCCAGTTCATCGCCAAAGTCTCGGGCGCGCTTGTGGCGTTCGGCTGGATAGTATTCAAGGGCTTTGAGAATCGCTTTCTGTGCCGTCGCAGGCAGGTCTGGGTTCAAGTCGCATGGCTTGACCTTGATGCCTTCTTCCTGCATCTCTTTGAGTTTGGCAGGGCCTTTGGCAGGGAAGGGATAGCGGCCAGTGACTAACTCGTAAGCAATGATACCAAGCGCGTAAATGTCGCAAGCCGCATCAACCTTTTTCCCGCACAGTTGCTCAGGACCCATGTATTGCCATGTCCCTGCAAGGAAGTGTCCGGTCGCCGTGCTGGGAGCGATGAGCGAGTTTCTGACTTTAGCAATCCCGAAATCTATGACCTTAACTTGCAGGTCGCCGCTCCGGTTACGGCGCACCATGATGTTTTCCGGCTTCAGATCGCGGTGAAAGATTTCTGCTTCGTGTGCCGCCGTGAGCGTGCGCCCGACCTGTTTGATGATCTCCGCCACGTCCTCAAACCTAAGCCACAGCTCCGTTGGTCGCTCCTCCCGCGCATCTTTGATGAAGCGTCTGAGGTCAGTGCCTTCAACGAATTCCATCACGATGTAAGGTTGACCGTTAGGCAGAGTGTCTGCGTCAATGATACGAACGACTCCAGGATCATCAATTTTAGCGAGAGCTTCTATCTCCTGCTTGAACTTAATTATCACCCAATCTCTTTTCACTCCTTCATCCCGCACCACCTCATCCTTCAAGACCTTGATGATGACAGGCCGCGACATGACTTTAGTGTCGGCAGCTTTATACACATCTCCGAAGCCGCCGCCGCCAAGTTTTTTAATAATCTCATAACGGCCAGCCACTTTCTCTCCGACGAGGTTGGCTGAAGCGGGCTGTGTCGGCTGAGAGACAATTTCCGTATCGCGGAATGCTTCGTCAGCCAATACTGCCATGCCCAGTTCGGAAACAGGTTCTTGAAGAAAGTCAGCCACAAAGTCGTCTGATGCCAGTAACGAGATGACTTCCTCCTGCAATGCCACGTCGCCAGCACATCTCTGCGCAACGAACGCACGTCGTTCCGGGACGGTTAACGGCAAAGCAGCGTGATAGATTTCTTCCATGCGCTGCCACTGCGCTTTGTTGTTTTCTCTACCTTCTTTCATCATGATCTTCGTTACATAATCGCTGCCATGCGTTTGTTCTTAAGAGCAAATAGACTAATTCTGAGATTGATTGTTATTTGGAGGTTGTGCATTAGAAGTTGAAATAGCGCACAAGATTAGAGCTGCTAAACAAAGAATCTGTTTCAATGTTGAATTTGTATCTTTGTTTCTCATGATTATTTACGGCCTAAAGCCTGAAGCCACGCACTTCTTGACAGTCATACGGCTTCATCATTTATTCCTTCGGTGCTTTTATCATTCCAGCAACGAGTTGTTTAATAGCCCCTCTTTCTCAATCACTTTTCCCTCTACTCTAAGGTCTTTGCCGATTTGCTCTTTGTTGCCATATGAGAAATGTAAAACCCGCTCGGCGATATCGTGAATTTTAACTTTCAAAGGTGGTTGATTTATCTATTCCGTTTTTGAGATATTGAGTAAATGAAAACAAAATCCCCGTCGCTATTACTTAATCTGCCCTTTTGCGGTTCAGGTGTTAGTTTATCAATGTAGGGAACTATCTCAGGGGTGATGAGAACTCCGTCTTCTCCCCCACTTGTTCGTAGGGCGTTAAGAAAAGCATCAGCAAATGGTGAATGATCGCTCAAAGTTCCGTTCGGTTTTCGCCAGCTATCTAAAACCGGTTTGTCGCCGGAAGTTAGAATTACTCTGGTTCTATTCTTCATTTTACGTTTAGCATAAACGCCAGTGGGAATATCACTTGGCAAACTTTCCGGATGGTCATTATCAATAAATGATGCGCCGATCAATCGAGTCGGCTTGCGCGTGAATTCTTCGAATAACATTTTATCCTCTATTGGTGCCAAGGCCACGTCCTGAACCAATTGAATGCTTGGCTTCCACACTTGTCCGGCATAACAGGCGTCAAAAACCACCATGATATGGTTGATGCCGATGCGGTCAATGGCATTCAAAACTCCGTCCAGCGAGACAAACAGATTTTCGTTTTCGCGCCGCAGTGGAGAGGGGGAGTCTGTACCAGCATAAAAGCCTTTGTTATATGTGTCAGTAACGCCATGTCCGGCGAAGAAGATAAAGAGTTGGTCGTCAGGCTTGAGGGCGCGCTTCTTTTGGTACTCTTCAATCACATCGTAGATTTCCTTTGTCGTCAAATCTTTCTTGATAATAATTTCCTTAAAGCCATAGCGCCCTCTGAGTTCTTCGGCGATAGCTTTAACATCATTCATCGGATTCTTCAGTTTCGCCCACCTCGGATTGTCATAATTCTCATTGGCAAACAAGAGCGCGTAATCCTCACCGTTGCGGGCCGGGTCTTTAGACTCTTCTTCGTCGCCCGGCTCTGAGGTCGTTCGATTTTGCGCTTTCTCACCTCCAGGGTTCTTATTACCGGACGAGACATCATTCCCTGATTTTTGAGACTCCTTTTCTTTTCGAACTTTGGCCTCCCATTCCATTAATCCTTTATCAGAATTTCCGATCGGAAAGGCGTGGCCGGTACTTAATGTGCGCATGCGAAACCTATTTCGATGATCAGTATACTTCGCTGAATATTCGATACCGCCGCAATAAGCATAGGATTCTAGCTCATCAGATGACACAATCCCGTTTTCGTCTAGGTCAGCTTTGCCTCTCAATCCGTTCAAGACCACTGAGGTAACGGAGCCATGTCCTGCTTCCTCTTTCTCTAGTGACATGGTGTCAGTTCCGAGCAGCAGAAAATCGTTGTAGGAGATTCGCTTAACATTCGGGTCTTGCTCGATAAAGGCTTGGGCCGCTTTTTCATATCCCGCCGCCGAATCGCAAGAATCTAAAATAATCAGCTTCGATTTAGCCCGAATTTTTCTGAAATATGATTGCAAAAGCCCAACTGAGATCAGCGTTTGCCCTTTGTAGTTTTCATTGAAGTCCGAAGGAATTAAGGAAAACTCACCTTCTGATAGATGAGTTACGCCAAGACCTGAATAAGCAAAGATGAGGACATCATCCGAGCTGATTTCCTGCGCCAGAGAATCCAATGTTGCCAGAATCTTATCGTGTTTAGCCTCGTGGTCAACCAAAGTGACTCTCTTTATCTGGCCGAACAGCCCAGCCCCTCTTTTGGTAAATTCCTCCGCCAAAGTTATCGCATCTTTTTTTGCGAGTCTAAGATTGGAAGGTTTCCATTTAGCAAAAACAACCCTGGAATAATCGTCAATTCCGACAGTAAAGATATAAAGATTAGGTGAAACTTGTGCCCTGATCCCAAGCGGGACTTTGTGTGTTAGAGCTGACGCACCTCCGCAGCCTGAAATCAACAAGGCCAGAACGAATATTTTCTTTAATGAACTTTTTCGCATATCACTTTCCTCTCCTTCTGAGTCATCAATCAGCCTCAAAGTTTTCTAAGCTTTGCCGTTTCCTCGGAAACCGACTCTACAATCCGTTTTACCAGCGAATCCTTCTCCTGAAGATTTCCTGTAAAAGTTAAAGATTTCAATGGCTCATTGTTCTGCACCAAGATTATCGTCACATTCAAAGCCTCCCCATTTAGTTCATAAGTTCCACTGGGGATTACAGCATCAACCATTTCATCCGCATCTATGAAGACTAAATCTGCCTGTGCTTGTCCGCTTCTTTGTCCGAAGCTAGCATTTTGAAAGGCTTGCTTGAGGAGCGGAGTTAGCTGCAAATTATCGAATTTCAGTTTTTCGTTGAGCAATGTCGGGCGCAGAATCAAAGGCTTCGGATTCGATAAAGAAATCTGTTTTTGCTCTTCCGTGGTAAATTTACCGATGTCGAAACTGTTGCTTATATCGGGTGTGATGATTAATGGTTGCTGAATCCCGCCGATGTTCTTCGCCATCTGCGGTACTGTCTCCTGCGCGTAGCCGAACAGCATTGCTACATCCGCAAATTGGCTTTCTCTGAGGCGCGCTCCCTTCATCCCCTGCAATAGCGTATAGGTCAACAGCCCTTGCCCGTACTGGCTCGCCTCATACGAAATGGCATCCGCCGACGCGCCCATCAATACGAAAAAGCCAGTATTATCCTTCAAACGCTCAATCGCGCGGATTTGATCGGACGGCAGATCGCGTTTCCCTATCAAAGAGTTTGACAATGCGCCCGCTGCGCAGGTGTCCAAAATCAACACTTGCTTCAAGGCTGTGTTCTGCTTCATCAACTCTTTCAGCTCTTCACTGGAAATTGCCATCGCCTTGCGCGAACTTTCCACTACCAGAACAGATTTATCAGTCGTCGTCGCTTCCTGCGTGAGATAGAGATAGGTGTCGCCGCCTGCTTGCGCCGGGTTTTGATTGAGGTTGAGCGAAATGCCATGCCCAGCCAGATAAACGATAAAGACATCCTTCGACGTAGCATTGCGGAAATCAGAAAACGCTTGCACAAAATCGGCTTTCGTGGCGGTTGAAGTTTTCGCATCCGGCGAATTGAATTTGATGTTTGACTTACCGCCGTTGCTGGTCAGCAAGCGAATGTGAACTTTGCTCTGATCTCCGTTCAGGAGTTTGATGGCTCCGAGTTCGAGGGCATGGGCGAAGTCCTCTGCATCTTTGGCCGCGAAGTTCAGTGTCAGATTGTCGCCTGTGTAGTCGGAGATGCCGCCCACGATGGCGTAGATATTAGGCGGCTCAATCAGATTATCACTTTCATCTTTGTAAACAATCTCCGCTTCGTCCGTGCCTCGCGTGGACAGGGAACCAGCCGCGTTGCGTGCGACAATCTCGATTCTATTTTCCTCGCCCCTTTTGACTGAAGCTTTGGATAAATCAATCGTGAGGGCCGCGTTTGGTGAGCGCGGATTAAACTTCGCGGGACGCGCATCGGCAATAAGTTCCTTGCCATTAAAGAGCACCTGCACCTGCCCGATGCCGCCACCGCGATTGGTGAGTTTGATCTTTAATTGCTTCTGATTCGGTTTGAGCGGGTCGTATTCAACTTGTGGGAATAAATCTTTCTTGGAAAAGAGTGGAATTGTCGGAAGTGGTTCGCCTCTGAAGATTTCCTGCAACAGACCGGGGACGTAATAAACATCCTTCATCTGTTCCAGCGTAATCGGCTCAAGCCCGACAACGTAATGCATCAACTTCCTTGCGCCGGGGGAAGCATCAAACAAACCATCAGGAGTAACAACAGCCCAATCGTCTTTGTCAAGAGCAATCAAGCTACATAATTCTTTGCCTGTTGCTCGATCCCATAGTTTTATTTTTCTGTCCCAACTGGCGGTGAAAAATGTTTTCCCATCTGGGCTAAAAGAGATTGATGAGATGGTATTGGAATGCCCTTGAAAAATTCGTAGTTCTTTTCCACTCTCTACCTCCCATAACCCGATTGTGCCGTGCCTACTTCCAGCGGCCAGTATTTTTCCATCCGGACTAAACGATACTGAGTAGACATCAGGAGAATACAGATAAGGTCGCCTCTCTTTACCGCTTTCCACATCCCATAAATTGATTGAAGCGCCCGAACTGACGGCCAATGTTTTTCCATCCGGGCTAAATGATACTGACTTGGTGGACGCAAAGTCTTCGTAAAGAAATTTTAATTCCTTCCCATTTTCTACATCCCAAAGTACGATTCTCCCGCCAAAATCCGCCGAAGCAAGTATTTTCCCATCCGGGCTAAACGATAATGAACTGAAAGAACCTCCCAGAAACATGCCTAATGCTTTACCGCTTTCCACATCCCAAAGCCTGACTCTGTTGTCATCACTTCCGGAAGCAAGTATTTTCCCGTCCGGGCTAAACGCGACCGACATGACAGAATCGAAATGCCCTGAGACGGTTCTCAATTCCTTTCCGCTTTTCACATCCCATAGCTTGACTGTGTTGTCATCGCTGCCGGAAGCCAGCGTTTTTCCATCCGTACTAAGAGAAACTGAAAAGACGTGAGAAGAATGACCCGGGAGGGCACGCAGGTCTTTACTATTTTCTATATCCCAAAGCCTGACCATGTTATCTCTACTTCCAAAAGCTAGTGTTTTTCCATCCAAGGTAAACGAGGCTGAAGTAATATCAACAGAATGTCCTGAGAGCGTCCGCAATTCTTTATCACTATTTATATCCCACAGCTTAATTACACCGTCAGAGACAGAACTTACAGAAGCTAATATTTTCGCACTCGGGCTAAAAGCTTTTGGCGAGACAGAATGAGAATATCCTTTGAAGGTTTTTAATTCCTTTCTGCTTTCTATATCCCATAGCTTATATGTCGTGTCATTACTTATGGACGCTAATATTTTCCCGTCCGGGCTAAACGATATAAAATCGACTCTATACATATGTCCTTTAAGAGTTCCTAATTCCTTTTCCCGTTCTACGTCCCATAACTTGATCGAACCATCAGTACTTCCGGAAGCCAGTGTTTTCCCATTCAGGCTAAACGATACTGAAGAGACGGAAGCGTGACTTAGGAGCGTTCGCAATTCCTTACCGCTTTCCACCTCCCACAGCTTGATTGTGCTGTCCCCACTTCCGGTAGCAAGTGTTTCTCCATCCGGGCTAAATGCGATTGATGAGATGGACTTGGAATGCCCTGAGAGAGTCCGTAATTCTTTACCGCTTGCTACATCCCACAACCTGATCGTCTGGTCACTACTTCTAAAGGCCAGCATTTTTCCGTCCGGGCTGAATAATGCCGGATGGACATGCCAAAAATCTCCTTTCAAAGTTCGTAATTCTTTTCCGCTCTCTACATTCCACAGCTTGATTGTGTCAATACTTGACCCCGACGCCAAGATATGTCCATCCGGGCTAAAGGCGACCATCTTAACAATAGAAGAATGCCCTGAGAGAGTACGTAATTCCTTACCACTTGCTACATCCCACAGCTTGATTGTGTTGTCATAGCTTCCGGAAGCTAATATTTTTCCATCTGGACTGAACGCGACTGATGCGACGGCATGAGCATGTCCGGATTGCACGACGAGTTCGGCTGTTTGAGCGTGCGCTGGCAGATCAAAAACAACAGCACTTAATAGAAACATCAAAATAAGTTTGTTTGATAGGTTTTGCATAACCTTTCTTCGTAACACTGCTGAATGTTCTCCAACGTGTAAGTGAGGGAAAACTTCATCCCGTGCCACATGGGTTCTTCTCATTTCTTCATCGCCAATTACCGATTAGGACGAATGGCGACCAGTAATAGGGATGGCTGTAGTCTGATGTTGGCTCTATGTCTGCTTCGCCTGTGCTGCGCCGCTTGCCGCTCATCTCTGTCGATCTTAATTTCCCGGCGAGCATTGCCTGTTGCGCGCGCTGTAATGCCTCGGCTTTGGTAAATTGCGGGTTCTCTTTTCTGAGACGATAGAACTCGCTCATCAAAATTGCGGTGCTTCTGTCAGCCACTTTCCAGAGGGTTGCTATGATTGCTTTGGCTCCGTTCTTCTGAGCTATCATTCCCAGACTTTCGACTTCGCCGCCGTTGCTGTCTCCGATTGTCACTCCGGTTTCGCAAGCGGAAAGGGTCAGCAGGTCAATATTCTCAAGGTTAAAATCGCTGACTTTATTTATCGTGTACAGTGAGAGTATGTTTCCGTCGCCTAATAATAATCCCGAATTGTCCAGATTACTTCCAAGCCGAAAGTGTGTTGCCAGATGTACGACATTAAAATCTTTGGCTGGTTTCAGGTTATTTATGAAGCTTTGTTCGGTAAATTCGGAATCAAGAAGGCGAATGCCGGAAAGCACGCCTTCGTTGTCTTGTGAAATTCTTTCATCACGAACGATTGTCCTCAACTCGAAAGGCACGGACGGAAGCTCGCGGAAGGGTTTATACTGTTTCGAGACTCCCAACCCGAGAACACGCCAATCTCTGCGCGGCGGCTCGCCAAATAAACGCGAAACTCGTCCGGCTCCGAGGGTCACAAACACGTTCTGATAACGCTCGGCCAGATATTGTTTCCCATCGTACAAAGCCCCTACAGGAATGTAACGCAGACTTCCGTCCAGAGACCAAAGCAGAGTTCTCGCCTTAGCGTTTTCAATGTCCTTTTCAATTGGCTTGAAGAAAATATCGTAGAGTTCTTTGCCTAATGGTCGCGGATCGAGTCCGGGATCTTGCAAGGCGCGTTTGAACTCCATAATCTTTTTGTTGACTTGTGCGCCATCTAACTTCAAAGGCTGGTATTCCTGCTTGCGATCAACTATCGTTCGACCCGTGCTGACAATGACGCGATAACGTCGAGGCAGGAGATAGGTAGAAATTAAGACCACGTCCGGCCCTGCTGCTCGTAAGTCTGCGCGGAGCGGGTCAATTTCCCTTGCAGTAATTGTCCCCCCGTCTTCTGTCTTTTTGGTGAACTCGGCTTCCAGTTTTTTGAAAAATGCGAGGATGCCTTCTCTCGCATCGTCGATTTCTTTTTTCAACTTTTGATATTCGACTTCTTCCGGCTGCGACCGGTTGGAACTCAGTTCCAAAGCATCCAGCCTTTGACTCTTGGCCGTCAGCTCATCGCTGAGCCGAATGTATTCAGCGAGAGCTTTCTGCTCCCTCGGCTCATGAATCACTTTTTTCGAAAGCAAGTCTTCGGCTTCACTGGCATCTCGCTTGACAAAATCAAAAGCTTCCTGCTCTTTGAGCATCGCCAGCACTTGTTCGGCCTCTCGCAAGTGCCCGATGGCTATCAGCAAATCCGCCAACTCGCGATACGTGTCCGTAACTTTATCTCGATAAACATCCTGCGTTTCGCGTCTTAAATTGCGAATCAAGCCGCGCAATTCCTGATATTTATTGACCGCCTGCTTGCCGTAAAAAATCGCCAACTGCGCATTGCCCCGCGCGCTCCATGCAGACATTAAACCTTTCAATGCTTTTGCCTCTATGTCTTTGTCCCCGATTGCCTGCGCCACCATGAGAGCTTGTTGATACTTTTCGGTTGCTTTATCGAAAGCTCTACTTTTTTCCTGCAACCTCCCAAGCGCAAAGTGAATGGCGTCTTCAGAATATCTATTTCGATATTTTATTGAATAATCCAATGCTTCGGTCAAAGCGGGTAAGGCTTTCGCAGTCTCGTTCATCTCAACATAAACCAACCCCATACCATGCAAAGCACTTGCTTCACCAATTTTACTTTCCGCTTCACGACTTACTTTTAGGGCTTGCTCGTAATTGACAAGGGCTTGTTTGAAGTTGTCAGTTTTTCTATCTTGTTCGCCTATTTTGCGATATGCGCCTCCGATGCCGAGTAATTGCGTAATCTCTCCTATTTTGTTGCCGATTTCGCGATTGATTCTTAAGGCTTGCTCACGGTTTTCCAATGACTTTTGATATTCGCCTAACTCCGCATAGTCCCAAGCCATATTCCCCAGCACAGTCGCGACATTTGTTTTGTCCCCAATGCTTCTGGTAATAGATAATGCTTGTTCATAAGTATCAAGAGATTTTCCTCTTTCTCCGATGTTTGAATATAGATGTCCTAAATTGTTAAGGGTGACGGCCTCACCGCTTTTGCTGCCAATTTCCTGATAGATTTTTAGTGAGCGGTGGTAATGGTCAAAGGCTTTTTCATTTTCACTTAAAGCATGGTAAGTGCCCCCGGCATTATTTAGACAGGTTGCGATGAGGTCTTTATTACCGATCTCTTCGGCAATCTTTAACGCCTGATTGATGTACTTAAGAGTTTCCTGCTGTTTATCCAAATATGAATAAACTTGGGCGATATTATTGAGAAGGATCGGTTCGTTGGGTTTATTCTTAAGCCTATGATTTATTTCTAAAGCATTGTTAAAGTTTTGCAATGCCTTTCGTGGCTCACCGAAAGCCAGATTAACGAGCGCAATATTATTGAGCGCCTGAGCTTCCATGTTTGAACGCTTTGCAGCTATTGCTATCTGTAAAGTTTGGTCGTAAAACTCCAATGCTTTTTGCAGATTACCTGTTTGCCTGTAAATTGAACCAATATCTTTGAGAAGAGATGCTTCTGTCACACGGTTGCGCGCCAAATCTTTTATAAATTGCGGGGCTTGGCGAAATAGCTCCAAGGATTTGTAAAGCAGCTCAAGCGCCTTCTCGTTCTCTCCGAGATATGAATACACGCCGGCAATGCTTTGATAGGCGGAAGCTTGACGGTCAATAAATCTCTGGTCTTTGATTTCCATCTGAAGGGCAAGTTCTTTATTGTGGTATTCAAGCGCCTTTCGTGGCTCACCTAAAAACAAATAGCTCTCACCGATGTTACCTAGGATCGATGCCTCAAAGCTTTTTTCGTTATCTCCTCCTTCCTTGATAGAGCGCGTCAGTTCCAGCGCTTTTTCATAGCTTTCCAATGCTTTTTTTCTCTCACCAGTTCTATCGTAAATTAATCCAATGCTATTGATAGTCTTGATGATGAAAATTTTATGTTCTAACTCATTGGCAAGAGACAAAGCGCGGTTGTCATGTTCTAAGGCTTTATCCCAATCGTACTTGTAAGAGTAAACTTCTGCGAGGTTGCTATGCGTGAGCATAGCGTATTGCTTTGAGTGGCTTTCCTTCTGGCTTTCAAACACTGCTAGCGCCTGCTTGAAATACTGCAAGGCTTTTTCAGCGTCTCCAGTGTTGAAATATATCGAGGCAAGCGTTGTGGTTGTCGAAGCTTTGGTTTGCCTCATTCCTCCTTCAAGCTGCTTTTTTAAATCTTCACTCGTTCTTTCTGGTACAGACTCTTCAGTGGCCAAAGTCATTTCGGCATATTTTATTGCCTCTTTGTAATCACCTTGATTGTTGTAAATGGATGCGAGCAAACCTGAGGAAGCGCTTTCTACAAACCTGATTTTGAATTCCTGATAATAGGATAACGATTTTTTGATTCCTTCGATTCCTTCTTCGACTTTTCCTAATTGGGAATAAACAGAGTAAAGCGTGTTAAAGGTGACAGCTTCCTGGCTTCTATGTTTCTCTGATTGAAATAACTTTAATGCCTCCTCAAGACTTATTAGCGCCTGATCCGCTGCTCCCTGTAAATTTTGAATCGTGCCTATCTTCAAAAGCGCCAGAGCTATGCCGCCGTTGTTTCTTATCTCTCTCCATAATGCTAGAGATTGATCGTATTGTTCCAACGCCTTGAGTTTCTCGTTTTGTGCATCAAAAACTGTTCCCAGAAGGTATAAAGCTGAGGCTTCAAAGTTTTTGTTCTTTTCTTTCTGAGCCATCGCCAAACTTTTCTGATAATACTCATTCGCTTTCGGATAATCCTTTAATCCGACATAAGAGCTTCCGAGAAAGTTCAAGCTACTCATAATTCCGACCTTGTTTTTTGCTCTTTGGAAGCTCTGTAATGCTTGATTGTGATATTCAATCGCCTGCGCATATTCGCCGAAGCCATACAGCATTAATCCGATGGTATTGAGGGTCGCCGCTTCGAGAGGTTTGTCGCCGGAGTCTTTTACTATTTGCAAAGCGCGATTCAGGTAATCAAGTGCCTTGTTATTTTCCAACAGAACATTGTGCGCTGAGCCTAGACGGTCTAATGTCCGGCCTTCCCAGTACTTGTCACCGATTTTCTGCCACAAAGATAATGCTCGTTCGCGCTTGGCAATTGCTTCGCGGATTTTCACAACTGTATTTTCTTTCTGCAAAGCTACGGCTTCCGACAACAATCCCGAGGCTTCAATTCGCGTCTGGTCTTTTTCAGTAACCGCATCAGCCAAACGCGCCGAGAAACTATAGCTGCCGTTTCCGAGCTGATTTTCCGAAGCGTCAATCCGCAAGAGGTAATCGCCGCTTTCTTCCGCGACGAAAATCAGGCTTTCGCGGTCAAGGCCGCCGCCGACATTCGCTGTGGCGACGCTGGTGTTATTGCTTACCTTAACCAACTCGACTTTGACATCGAAACTTTGCTCTTCCAGTTCGACAAACAAAACCTGTCGTGAGCGCAAGGCCAGTTTGTATAACTGCAACTCACCACGCTTGATCTCTCGCTCAAGCTTCTTGCCGAACTTTAATTCGCGCACATCGGTTGAAGTGGCTTGCCCCAGTACGGCGCTTGTTGCCAGCAATGCAAAGAAGATACCCGCTGACAATTGCAGGAGTTGTGGATGCAGTTTAAGTCTCAATGTCTTCATGCCCTCTCCTTCCAATCATCTCCAATTACCAATGAGGATGAATGGGGACCAGTAATAAGGATGGCTGTAATCCGGCGCGGCCTCTGCAATCGCCTCGCCTGTATCGCGCCGTCCGCTTTTCTCGGCAGCTTTCAATTTCCCTGTAAGCATCTCTTGCTGCGCTCGCTGCAAGGCTCCGGCCTTGGTCAACTGCGGTTTCTCTTTTCTAAGACGATAAAACTCACTCATCAAAAGGGAAGTGCTTGCATCCGCCACGCTCCACAGTGTCGCTAAAACAGCTTTGCCGCTTCTGGTTTGAACTGCTTCCGCCAGCGAATCAACTTCTTTGCCATTTGTCTGAGCGGCAAATGCAGTCTTGCATGCTGACAGAGTTATCAACTCGACATCTCCGAAGCTGATGTCCGGCGAATTACTGATGTCTTGCAATGACAGGATTTTCCCGTTACCCAACAACAAGAATGAGTTTGTCCAGTTGCTGCCCAGATGGAAATGGCTGGCGATGTGTATGACTGTGTATTTTCGCTTGCCGTCTTTGGTTTCATCTTTCAGCGAGTCAATGAAATTCTGTACGGTGAAGCCTTCGTCTAAAAATCTTTTGCCTGACAAGATCCCCGTTTCACCTTGCGAGTCCTCGTCTTTGACGATTGACATGAGTTCGCTCTTCGCGCCGGGCAATGATGGGAATTTGATTTTTTCAGTAGGGTTGTCCGGATTGGTAATTGATTCATTTTGCGAGACGCCTAATCCAAGCGCCCGCCAGACCGCGCTGGAGCTTGAAATCTCCCTTGAGGTTTGGGGAGTGATGATGACGTTTTGATATTTCTCGACCAAGTAAGATTTGCCGTCGGGCGATAGAGCGGCAAGCGGGATATAGCGAAGCGTTCCGTCTAATGACCAGATCAATGTCTTCGCGTTGACGGCTTGTAAATCCTTTTCAATCGGCTTTATCAGAATGTCGTAGAGTTCTTGGCCCAGAGGCCGCGGATCAACGTCTGGATTTTGCAGCGCGTCACGAAAGGCAAATATTTTCTCATTCAGGACAGCGGCTGTGATTTCATACTTGCCGTCAATCTGGACGGTAGGTGTAGTTAAGATGACCCGGTAGCGGTCTTCGCCGACAACTGTGTAAAGCGCGACCGTGCCCTCGCCCCACTTCCGCAGGTTGTCTTGCAGGCTACGGTCTACCTCGATGTCCTTTTTTTTCTCGTGACCCAGTTCGGAGACCAACACTGTATCCAGAAATAGTTTGAAAGCGGCGTTGGCATCTTTCAATTGCGCGCTAAGTGCTTCATAACGCTTTAGCTCTTCGTTTGGAAGCGGCAACTTATTTCGCTTCAGTTGGCGTTGTTTTTCATCGAGCCTGAAATATTCCTCGCCGATTTCGCTGACACGAGTTGCGAGCCGGTTATAGCGATCGATAATCTCTTTATCATTTCCTTCAAATTTAAGAAGCCGATTGAGATTCTTGATCTCATCGGGGTCACGACGAACAAAATCGAAATACTCTTCTTCTTTGAGCATTCGCAAAACCTGTTCTGCTTCTGCGAAACGACCTGCTCCAATCAACCAATCAGCCAGACGACGATAATGTTTTTCCTTTCTTTCAAGAAAACCCTTTTGAGCAATAGCCTCGAGATTCTGTAATCGCTGCCGTTCGCCCTGCATTGAATTGACGGCTCGTTTGCCATAGAAAATTGCTAAGCTCTTATTGCCTAGAGCGTAATAAGAACGACTTATTTCATTTAGCAAAGAACTATATACAGGGGTAAAAGCCTGATTGGCATCAACTCCAACTAATTGATAATTTATTAAGGCTTCGTTTTGATATGGCAGGGCTTCGCTTGGTTTTCCCGATTCAAGCAATGTCCAACCAACATCTTGCAAATCGCTCGCGATATCTTCCTTGACATCGCCACTACGACTAATTTGAAGCGCTTGCTGGTAATATTCAGCGGCTTTATTCCACTGCTTCAGACTTGCGTAGTTAAAAGCAATCGAGCCTAAAGTCGTCCTGATAGATTTATCTTCTCGATTTGAGCGAGCTATCAATAATGCTTTTTCATAATACTCATTTGATTTTTGAAAATTTTCCAGAAATTTGTATGCCTCTGCTATTATAATCAACCGTTCTCTTTCGATGAAATCCTCAATTCTTTCTTCCCAAAATCCAGATTGTAAATTAGAAAAACGATTCTTTTTGTCATTTTCGTTAAAGTCAGGAGTTTGCGAAATCTCAATAATCCGGTTAAAGATTTCATTGGCTTTAGTTTTGTTATTGAGCCAAAAATAAAATACGCCCATTAAACCGAGAGCCTTAACTTGCCCTGATTTATCATTAATCTCCTCAAAGTATTTCAAAGACTCGTTGACGGTTTTTAACGTCGCATCATAATTCATGTCCAGAGCATAGAGGTTTCCAATGACAAGCAAACCATTTGCCGATTCTCTCTTCTGGTCGGCAAAACCTTTGTAAATTTCAACCGCTTTTGAAGTGAATTCTATTGCCTTAGCTCTATCTTTCGAATTTCTGCCGTAAGCAGAACCCATTTGCATTAATACTAAGGCTTCTTGAAGTTTGAAATTGAATAAGGCTTTGTCGAGGTTGAAATTAGGATTTTGTGTTTCCTGAAATAATGAGCGGTAATTTTGAAGAGCCTGATTGAAAAATCCGATGGCTTCGTCAAGTTGACCAAGAGTGTCAAGCATTTGTCCAGTGGCAACAAACTGATTTGCCTGATCCACTTTCAACAAAAAATAGTTTCCGTTTAACCTGGGGCTATTTCTAAAAAATTCGTCGGCAAGAAGTTCTTGATTAATGGAAATAATCTGCTTTGAATAATCTACCTTTGCCTGCCATTCGCCGAGATTATAATGAGTTTGAGCAATTGCACTGAGAGCTGTTGTTTCGTCTACTTTTGTTAAAAGTTGTAGCTCTTTGAGAGCATTTGATAAGTCTTCATTTTTCAGAGAAATGATTTTTTCAATAATGGTTTTATCCACCAGTTTTGAGCTTAAGGCGCGAAATTCTGACAATGCTTCCTTGGCCTTTTCTCTGGCGGAAAGAGCATGTGCCCTGGGTTTACTCATTAACTCTTGCGCCTCTTTTAAATCTTTTCGAGCTTTGGCCGATTCTTCGTATAAATCCCCAAATGTCGCAGCGATTTGAATAGCAGTAATTTGTTGGGCTGTTAAATCTTTCAGATAATCATCTTTCAACTCATCCCAGCCGGCTAACGCTTCATTCAATTTCTTGATGGCAGTATCAGTTTGATCTTTTATTTCTCGCGCTTGAATACCTTCGACAAACAATTTTTCAATCGCTACCCGTTGCTTGTCGTCCGCCGTTGCTTCGCGTGAGGCTGCGCGTTTGATGATGTAAATGCCTCTTTCCGCCTTGGCATCGAATCCGCTGACTTCCAAAATAAAGCTACCCGCTTTTCCCGACACAAAAGAAAGCGTTTCAGGGCCAGCTTTGCCGTTTGGACTGTCCATCGTCGCCAAAGTTTTGCCATCCGCATCGAGGAGTTTGAGCGAGACATCAACCCCTTTCTGCTCGACGCGCACCTGGAAAAACTCATTTGCTTTCAAATCGAAGTTGTAGCGGTGTGTTTCCGCGCCCGTCATCTCACGCTGAAAAGTCTGGTTTGAAGGCAACTCGCGCACATCTGTTGACTGCTGTGTTTGTCCGAACGAAGTCAGGGCAACGAACCACAGCATCAGGGTCAGCGCCGTGACGGCGACCCGCTTATGAAAAGCAATTCCGGTTGGCATTGAGGACATGGCTTTTGCTCCTTTTGGGAAAAACATTTTTGTGGCCCGGCATACCAACTCTTCTTTCGTTTATCGCTGGGCACGTACGCCAGTTTTCACAAAGCTACCTTCCACTTTCTTTAACGCGACAACAGCGGCGGAATCCTGTCATTAGTTTTTTGTGGCGGACGCGCCGCTCCTGCTCGCTTGGAGGTAGAGTATCGCTTCGGCTCCCGTTGTTCGGGTGATGCGTAAATTATCTTTTCCGTAGAGAATGCGGCTTGCTGGTCAAAGGCTGAGGCTGCGTATTGCTAATTGAGTGTGAAGCCCCAATGAACTTTCTATCAACCGCTGTGATGCGTACGACGTGAGAAAACTCTTTCTGCTATAATGCGAAGCGGATTTTTACACTCTTCTTAGATTAATAGCAAGTTTTTGCGGCGCATGGAAACCACTCCGCAGGAAATCACAGACTTATTGAGGGCTTGGGAGCGTGGCGATAGCTCCGCGTTGGAGAAGTTAGTCCCACTCGTCGAAACGGAGTTGCGCTGCCTCGCCAAGACTTACATGCGCCGTGAGAAACCCGGCCACGTTCTGCAAACCACCGCATTAATCAATGAAGCGTATATCAAACTCCTCGGCCAGACTCGCACCCATTGGCAGAATCGCTCACATTTCTATGCTATCGCCGCGCAGTGTATGAGGCGCGTTTTGATGGACTATGCCAAAACCCGTTCGAGAGGAAAACGAGGCGGTGTTGCCCAGCAGGTTGAGCTTTCAGAGTCTTTGCTGATGACGGTGGCGCAGTCGGAAGAATTGCTCGCGCTTGATGAGGCGTTGAACAGATTAGCGGTGGAGGATGAACGCAAAAGTAGAATGGTCGAGCTGCGATACTTCGGCGGCTATGGCATGGAAGAGATCGCCGGGATATTGAGCGTGTCGGAAACAACAGTGGCCCGCGACTGGCGTTTAGCGCGGGCTTGGTTGCGACGTGAAATACCCGGCACTTAACGGGGATGCTGATGCATCATGCTAACTTTCAATCGAACCAGATAGTGCCTCGTTCGGAGAAAAACTTTTCCTGCTCTTCTTGACGTTTCCTATACTCGTCCCTCAAACGATTGCTAATTCGCTCAGTTACGTGCCGCACGTAGGTGTAAGCAAGCGATTGTTTATTAATAGAGTCGTGCAAACGCCAAATTGTGGAGAGGTTCCCCTGCTTCGACAAGCATAAGTATGATGAAAGCCGCGCAAGCCCATCTAATCCGGCAAATATATTAAGGTGTCGTTCCAACTCAATGTGCTTCTTCCGCAATAATAAAGCTTCATCGGCGGCGCGTCGCACGAGCGACTCCCGGTCGTATCTGGCAGATTCAATCTCCGCTAAGTTGCTGTCCCAATAGCCAAGCGTCCATACGGCACAAGCACGCGTCCATTCATTCGTCTCGGTATGTTGCAACTCATCATAAAGCTGTTGACAGAAGTCTGCGTCCATAAAGCGTAGGGCGTGCGAGGCGCGGTCTCTAACTGAAACGTCATAGTCGCAAACTAATCGCTTCATAGTTTGCAGAATCAAGGTCGATTCAACTTTCTTATTCTTAAAAAGGTAGGAGACAGCGCGCGCCAGTTGGATGCGTCCGCCCGTGTTGAGTCTGCCATGATCGAAATGAGTATTGAATCGCTCAAGCAATATCTGTGGAGCATGCTCAACTAAGCCTTCTATCAAAGATTTCTGGTTGTCGAAAATGTCAACAGGCTCCGTGACGCATTCTTCCAATTGATCGAGGAGAACCTGTTCACCTTGAGGGACGGTGGAGAAGGCACCAAGCGCTTCGAGGTAGTAGCGGCGGCTTTGGCGGGGAGCGGATTGTAAACGTTTAAGAAGGAGTGGCAGAGACGATTGTTCGCGAAAGCGTGAAAGCGCATTGAGGAATCTGGCGGTAGTAAGTTCTACGCTGTCGTCTGAATCCTCGAAAGCATCTTCAATATCGTGGACTGCCTCTCGTGCATCAAGCCACCCCAGAGCTTCCGCCGCTTGTGATTTGATCCCTGAACGTATATTGCTGCGAAGTAAGTGACGCAATGTCTCAACGGCAGATGAATCCCCTGTGAAGCCGAGCAGACGCACAGCGTATAGTTGCACCACTTTATCCTCACTGCTCACTAGCTTGATAAACAAATCTGTATGCTCGCGTGCATCAAGCTCCGCTAAAGCTATCAGGCAGGATACCCGCCCGCCGGACGAGTTTCGTGAACTCAGAGCTATTTCCGATAGTGCAGATGGAGCAACAATTTCTCTTTGCAGCAAAGGATGAAGGGTTTCTCTTGGGAATGAGCGCGAGATACTTTCATCGGTACGCAGGTAATCCAAAACAGCAGTCGCTCCTCGCTCCGCTCCGCAAGTGCCTAGCGCACGCATGATTGCGGTTCGAAATCTCCTGCGGCGATCAGCTTCGGAATCAGTTCGCTCTAACCTTGTCAATAAAAGGCTCTCAGCGCGCGTGTCTCCGGCCATCCATAGATAGCGGGATAACTCTTCTGTGCTGCTAAATGCCTGTTCAAGTAGGCGGCTGGCTTCGGGGACAAAATTAGCGGCTCGACATTTGATGATCGTTCGCAAATCCTTCGCGCGGTTGAGGCAATCACCCATAGGGGACTCATCATGCTTGAGCATATTGGGCTGGATAGCGTCAACAAACAGGCGAGCGATGTCTGTTCCTTGTGCTAGAAGCTTGTGTGCCTCTGTGACCAACGCATCAAGTTGATCCATCTGCCATGTAGAACCGAGAGCTTCAGACGTATGCCATGCTAGATTGTGGGGCAGGGGCTGTTTCAACTCGGAGACGAGTTGATTCAGGATAAGTGGATAAGCATCGGTTAATTCTAACTTCTGCGCCGCTCTCACGGCCTCTGACAGTGCCAACTCACCAATGCCATCCAACCCTTGCCGCACTAATTCGACGAGTTCAGTCTCGGCTGCAATGCGGTCTGTCCGATGGAGTGCTGCCATTAATTGACTCGGGAGCCGGTAACGTTCAACTATCGCGCCGTCGGCAGAAAATCTAGGGCGTAACATCCCGAGTAAAGCTTGAAACGCTGGCGGGTCAGGTGCTTCAGTCAAAAGTTTGGCAGCAGCATGAACTACCTTTCTGTTGGTGCCCTGGAGCGCGGCAATGGCAGAGGCTGCATGATTGCGATCACGGAGGTGTGCGGCTGTTAGCAAAGCAAATTGAAGAACCTCTGGCTCTCCCGCGCCTAGTGCATCCGCTAAACAGTTGCTGAGGACGGCGGAGACTTCTTCATTACGATAGCCAATGTTTCGTAATGCAATTAGATAGTGACTCCGTGCCTCTTCTGATTTCTCAACATCAGTCAGCGCACTCAGTAAAAAGGGAATTGCTGATTTGCCGATGAATCCGAATGCTGTAAAAGCTTCATGGCGAACATCTTCATCAGCATCCTCAAGCAAGTGAATCAAATCAGGGACTGACTCTTCATCGCGGTGCAGGCCAGCTAGTTTTGCCGCCAACCGGCGTGCTTCCGTGTTGATGTCACGTAAATGACGGCGAATTATCTGCAAGGCTTCGGAAGATGGTCTAACTTCGATTGCCGCCTCTGTATATTTGTAAGGCCAATCTGATTCGTCACGCTTAATAAGTTCAAAGAGTGAGCTGAGAACGGCAGGGCGCATTAGCCGAAACAATGAGGCGTAGCGGTGCGTGTCTATAAGGGTATCGAGAAGTAATAATAGTTGCGGATTACGCGGCGAAAGACTCAGCCTATCACTTAACGCCAACACCGCGTCCAGTAGTGAGGAATAATTCCACGCTTCATCTATCCAACCTTTGACAGTTTCCCGAAATTCTTCAGTCGGCGTGCCCGAGGTCTCTTGCTCTAGCTGAAATGAGAGCAAATAGGCTCCGGCGTCTGTGATGCGGAAGCCTACAAGTCTTTTGTTTTCCGGCGCCGCCTGCTCTAGCAGCACGCCGCAGCTTATCAACGCTGCGTAAGGTGTGATCGAAGAATCTTGATGCTTTTCGAACCAATTCGGCAACCTATTTTTAACTTCTTCAGCATCAAGCAGAAATTCTTGCGCCTTTCGCTGGCGACCTAGTTCGGCAAGGATGACCAAATCTCCGAGCAAGTCTTGATGGACTATTCCTGATAAGCGCTCTGCCTCATGGAGCATGTAATTCAAGCGTCTTTCAATCAACCCGCTCCATGTCATATTTTCAAGAGACGAAACATCTCCTGAAGCATGCAGGCTTGCATAGTGTTCAAAGGTTCCGGGATGTTTGAGCAGATCACGTAAAGTCGCCAAGTGTGAATCTACCCTGTCGCCTGGGCGTTCAGGAGACAATAATTCCACCGCTCCTATTTCCATCAGGGCGCGATCAAGTTCTTCCGACTTAAAATTATCGATAATGGCAACCCTGTATCCACGCGCCGTTGTCCGCTGAAAATCTTCGATATTCACAAAGAAAGGCATCTGCGAATTTCGCAGTAGATCATCTAACTCAACATCACGGCAGGATGAAATCACTTTAACCCGGTTCAAGGGGGCAGCGATCAATGAGTCGTTTAAGAGAGTAAGCTGCTGCGCGATGTGATCAAGATTGGCATCAGCAATAGCATCTAACATAATCGCCAAGCCGGGTGAGTCTGAAGGATATTCCTGAAACCACTTCTGAACGATCTGATGCCACTTTAATGATGATGCAGAACCCGAAACAAACTGCTGCCGGACTAACTCCGCCGCGTAGTCGAGCGTAAAAAGTTTTCCAGGAAGAACAGTAAGTAGCAACACCGTCCATCCATGTTCCAATAGCTGTTTGGCTTCAAGAGCCAGAGCGGTCGATTTGCCAACTCCCGACGCTCCGATCACGAAAAGATGGCGCGTCGTAGATGTTAATAGCCGCTCACTCTCATTCCGGAACTGGTGGCGGACGATGGGATGCTGATTCTCAATTATTCTATTGATTGAGTTGCTTGTGACTTTCCGGCAAGCCTCCCGTAACTCTTCAACATTGAATTCGACCATGTGCTGTCGATGCAAATCACTCATCTGCTCTTCCAGCGTCTCAACCCTTTTATCCAAGTTCTTAATAAAAACAGAAAGGTGACTCAGTAACACAGAGTCGCTGGTGCTGAGGGCTGGCAGGGTAATTTGATGGGCTAGTTCTTCGCTCGTAAGCTGCTTAATGCCCGGCTTCGAAAGACGCTTGAAGACATAGAAGAACAGATGTGAGTAAATATTGTCTGCCTGCTCAGAAGTCACTAGATATTGTGTTGCGATGTAATTCTGAAGCTGCTTGCTGATGTCGGTTGTATCGACTTGGGCTGTTAGCCATTCAACATTTCTGATTAATCGAAGTATCTCTGAATCAGGTGCGTTTTTGATAAAGTACGTGAAAGTATTCCATGTCTCAGCGTTCAGGTCAGAAGGTTTGCTCGTGCCTGTGAGGAAGTCGCGAATGATTCGTAAGTGAAATCTCTCTTGTTGCTGATCTAACGAGCCATTACGAATTTGTCCCCAGATCACAATGAGAGGTGTTCTATCAGGTACGGGCGAGTCTCTTTCCGTTCCGACTTGGGCGTTAGTGACATAGCGAAAACTAAGGGTTGAAGCGCGGTTAGTCCGGTAATTCTCAAAGAATGAGGCTAGGGCAGCGCGAGCGGCCTCTGAGCGCAGGGTGAGGTTGCTCTCGCGCACTTTTATCTGTTCGAGCAGGCGAGCCTGTTCGTCTCCCGTGCTCGTCATTGCATGCTGGATGGTGTCAATATCTTCACCTCGTTCCAGCTCTAAAACTTGATCCGACTGGAGGTGTAACCAGCGGTCAATCGTAAGTTCAACTTGATAGACAAAACCTCTAATTACCGCCCAAGCATCACGATCTTCACGCATTATAACAAAATGAGACATAAGCTACCGGTTAATAGTAGCAGCAATATCTAAGTATGACTTCAATTAATCCGTAAAAGAACGCTTTGCTCAGAGATGTTCAAAATGCGGTAAGTAAGTGACTAAACCGCTATTCCATCTGCCGCTTGTTCTGAGCAATATATTCTTCCCGCCGCAGCCGTCCAGCACCGCTTGCGGCCTCTTGCAGTCCCATGACATTGCCGCTCCCGTCCGTTATTCCGCCTTCCCCGAACTTCCAGCTACTACCAATTTCCCGCGAACCGGGAAATGTCGTCCCTTCTATTTCAATCGTGATTTCTTCGTAACTCATAAATTCTTCAGAAACCAATAGTCGGCTGTTATTAATGGCTTCGGAGGCATCAATCAATATGATTCCTTTCTCCGGCATTTAATTTGATTGCCCTTTCGACGTGAGATTGTCAAGCCCTTGTGTGACAGGGTCAAGGCGGAAGCTGTATGATTCTTTATCTTTTAGGGATACGTAATCTTAAGCATGAAAATTATTAGATCACTGCTGAATGACGGGCATCTTGCTCCGAGTGCGGTAAATTATTTGATAAATATACCCGACGCTTACTTGCATCATGAAAAACATGGATTGCGTCACCCCTTTTCTATTTACCACGTCTCGCTAAAGAGAGTAACAGATGCCTTTGAAGAAGTTATTCAGAGATACCATGCTGAGGTCAGAATCTATTCAGATAAAGGAGAGGTGAAGCATTACAAGAACCTGCTACGTGCTCAAAGAGACTTGCTGTATAGCCTGAGAGAACATATTGATGATTGTTACTCTGTATTCAAAACACTCATTGACCCCTCTTTGGTCCCAAAGAAAATAATCTTCACCGACAAATATCTAGTAGCAGCCAAGTTCAAAGAGATAGGCACATTTAATGGAGAGATAAGTTATTACAAAGATGATTATCTTTCACCATTGGTCAATAGCTTGAAGCATGGTCATGCAAGGTTACAGGGGCTTTACTTTCATACTTCTGATGAAATCAGGATAGGTTATTATTTGGAGGAGATGGGAAGGGATGGCGTAGTTGGCCCTTCTGTGCGCGTCCATAGGGATGGGAATTCTGCCTTCTCACTCTCAAGAGACATCATATTCAATTTAACCGCTTTATATCATGTGTCGGAGAAGTTGGTTGATTCGTTAAAGCGATATTTGGGGCAGAATTACAGCTTCAATTTGTTGCCGTTGAAGCAGGACGAGTCCATAGATGTAAAGCAAATGATCGAAAGCGCATATAACATTGAGCAAAAGTTTTTCCCGGATGAGTTGATGAAACCTTGCGCTAAGATTACTTTGGAATCCGATAACAACGATTCAAAATTCACGCTTGTTTATCCGAGTACCCCAGAGGAGGCTTCTTTTCCAGAGGGGTTAAAGATGGCTTGTTTTATGGAACCCGATTCAAAAAGCAAAATATTTAAGTTGCCATATGTAGGGAGACGGAATCTCTAACTCGGAAGCAGGATGCGATTTTCGTGGGAGCGGATTGATTTCAGCACCATGCTGCAAAGTAAGGAGTGCTCTTTATGAAGTTTGACTGCGAAGCTAGTCTCCGCAACATACCTGCCAGTGAGATCGAAAGAGTATTAATCCAACTTGATAATGAGCATATCGTCTTGGATGAACACGATAATTTCCTCAACAGCGATTTAATCGAATATTGCTCCAAAGATGTAGCGCGCTTATTACGAAGGCATGGTTATTCTGGGGGACCGCTAAAGGTCGAGGGACATTTCTTCAGCGGTCACGGTGCTGTCTATGCGCTATATGATTCAAGAATTTTAAAAAGGGAGAAAGCGTTGAATTATATGGCAAGGTGGGCAGAGAATTATCAGCCCTAAGCTCAATTTGTCAATTAGCAATTCGTGGGCATTATCAACAAGGAGCGGAACACGCCTTACCATAAGTATTTCTGGTCACGACTACATCGTTTTGTGACCCCACTCTCAGAAATTGCTAAAAGCTTTTGGAGGTGAAAGTTTCATAGCTAATTCGCTCTATTTGCGTGTTTCAACTGCGGAACTCTTATTAATGCTTGTTGCTATCGTGTTGAATAAAAACCGGAATGTTCCCCAAGTTTGACCATTGTGTTGTGGGCTAAATCCAAAAAGAATAATACGGCCTCTGCCCGCGGAAATCTCCGCAATCGCAACTCTATCTCTGAAATTCCTTGCATTCGGGGATAGGCCAACCTGAGCCGAACTACTCTCGGCGTAGCGCGCGATGGGTTTGACGGCGCTCCCTTCACTGATTGTAAATATCAAATTCTTAGAGCCGTATGCATCGACGCAAGGCGATAGAAGATGTCCGATCGGATGACTGGTATTTACATCAATCTGCATGACCGCTCCGGAATGATAGAGAGCCGGTAAATCAATTTTGGTGGATGCAACAATGTCGAGCGGTAGGCGAAATTGTCTTATCGCAAACTCAGAAGCCGCGCCGAGGCAAATGAGGGTTCCGCCATCTTCTACAAAATGACGTAAATGCTCGACGCCGCGGTCTGTGATCCCACCTATGTATTCTAGCGGGTAAGTGTTCGGCATGTGTCCATAAAGTATCTCTTCAGGTGATTGGGAAGGGAGGATAATTGCGTCGTACTTTCCCTCTAGGCCTCCCCTGCGAATGTGTTGATCGAATAGCAGTTTGTAAGGGATGTTGAACGTAGTCAGAACATACTGTGTCCACGCTTCATCGGTTGAGCCGATCCAGCTTTTATAAATTGCCAGTCTGCGATATTCCTTGATCGGGTTTGGAAAGCTCGATTTAGAATCTTCTTCAAACTCAAGACCTAAGTGACGGTACACCTGATCCGGTCGGCGAATGACGGTAAGGCGTCTAACTGGTTCTGACTCTACAATGTTAGATATTGGGATTGTCTCAATTCCCATCAAAACTGGTAACGTCCACATTAAAGCGTTTGACAGAGAGCTTTTCTCCTTATTCTCAAACCGGCTGTGAGAGAACTTTCTTGGATCTAATAGCGTTCGGATTAAAGAATTGTATGGTTGTGCAAGAAATATGATGTAACTGCCGACAGGGGCTTCCAGCATGCTGGGAGTTGAAAACATTCGATGGCGACGAGGGGCCAGGTCTATGTGAAGCTCTCGATCCAGCACCTGTACTTCGATCCCTTGGGTAAGTAATGAGGAAATCATTTGCGCCATAGAGGCGTCATTACCTTGTCCCGGTTGTATTAAGTATGCCAGCGGCCAATACGATAGAGAACTTACATTTGCCCGACAAAGCTCGAATGCATCCAGTATATAATTCCTCCGATTCTGCGCTGCTTGAGAGAGAAGGGATCGCACAGTCATCATCTCCATCAACATGATATCACGGGGGCTCCAGCGCCCTTTCCGCCAATCATCTGGCAGACTTGCTGAGCTTCGAGGCGGATCAGCGTTGCCCGTAGGTAAGATGGTCGTCGAGCGTTGAGATTTGATCGTGACAGGAGTCATTAGTCTGGCGCTTGCCGTGCGAGTGACAATACCGATTGCATTATGATAATAGGCTGCGTCTTTTAGATCGCTTGGTATTTTATCTTCACGGCCAGTGTTAACGATGTCCGCTCGGAAATCTGTGGTCTGTAAATCTTTGGCTATCCTGTGACCAATATTGCTCTCGCTGTTTGCCAATAAGGGGAGTAGATTCAGCACGGGTGGCTCATAAGGTGCTTCGATCGTCATTTGTGAACCAGTCGTTTCCTTTTGCCGTATGTCATAAACGATATGCGGGAGCCATTCCTTCCAGAGCAGATTTGCAAGCGCCTTTGTCTCTTTTAAATTAAGTGAAAACCAGTCGTTTTCGATTTCGCGCCCCGTACTAGGGCGTGAAAACTCTGGTGGAAGAGTCCCTTCGTAAGGTGTGTTGAGCGTTTTACGGTACCAAGCGGCAACCATGTCCAGCCCATCAGGATTACCAGATGGAATGAGGATGACAATAGTATTATTTAGAATCTGCTGTGTAGCTGCGTCCTGTGCAGTGGCTAAATCATAAGCTAACTGCATAGACATTTGTGAAGCCACAACCTCAACCGGATTCATTGAACACGTCACAGCGACTACTGTTTTACCCTGATTAATTAAGCTGTCCCTCTCTATCTCGTCTTTAATAATACGTGGGTCTGCAAGTAGACGCTGGATTTTGCTAAACCGATGGAGATTCTGTAATGTTTCTGGCGCACTGATAAAAACCGCAATTATTTGACGACCCTGAGAAGTCTTGCCGACTACTTGCACCTGTACTCTATCGCTTTGCTTTCCCAGATGGTTGAAGTAGGTTGTAATCTGTTGCCAGTCGGCGATCGTCCGGTCCGTGCCCGGGGCAAAGCCTAACATCTTCCGAGGGGGGGCAATCTTGTGCCTGACCTGTTCTGCACGGCAATTAAGTTGTTGACCCAGCAGCGTCTCCAATAAAGGGGCGTGAACGAGGAGGGTGACAACAAGAACAACTCGGGAAAGAGAGAGGAACATAGGTCTCACCATTTCCTATAGCTGATTGTAATTACATGCAGTCCAACGCGGAAGTACGCTGCAACTCATGCAGAAGCTAATTCCTTAGGTTTACGCCAGAGGGTAGTCCGCGCCTCTGAGCAAGGACATGACTCGATGGTGACTGTGGCCGAGCGTTTCAGCGTCAACGCTGGCTTTATCAAAAAGATGCTTCACCTCAAGCACACGACCGTTGAACTTGCGCCGCGTACCCATGGCAATGGGCGACGTGCGAGCTTGACCCATCATCAACGTCAACAGCAGTTCGTGTGGCCAAAGCCACAACCAATCAAGAGGCGACTGATACGCTCGTTAACGGCATTACATCTTGTGACCAAAGCTGACTGCTTAGGATGGTTCTCACATTGTGGCTATCAGAAGTTACACTCAATTGCAATTAGCTATAACCAAGCCAGTTCTTATTTGGGATGAAGCTATTTTAACCCATTGGAACTGGGTACTGTGACCGTAAAAATCTCGTGGCGGGCTGTATTAAGGTAACTTGCCATATCAGATGGACGTTCTTTGAAAACTATAGATGTGCGATTATATCTTTTCCGAGTACCTGTATCCATTGCAACATTATTTCTTACACGTCCGATGATAGTGATGGTTGCATTGGCCCCTAGCGGTAAAGCGCCAAGGTTACAAATAACTCTATCATCTGAATATTCGGATTGCCTGCACGTTCCCTGACTTGAGCGGGCTGAAAGAAAATCAATGTCAATATCCAGATTATTTTGTAGATTCACCTCGCCAGCAGACTTGGGGCCTTTATTCTTGATAGTGATCGTATAGGTTACATTGTCTCCGACAACTACCTGAGCCGGAGCGCTTATGGTTGAAGCTTCTATCTCCGTGAACGCATGGTCGCTTGGCTGGGAAAGTTGGTTTACTTGGGTCAGGACAAATATGCCTAATCCTTGATTTATTGCAGAAACCCTGCGGGTCGTAAAATCTGGCACCGCTTTTTGGAAGCTTTCTTTAGAAACTTGCGCGAAATATCCATCTCGCCATCTGGAGGGAAGTATCGTCCGATCCACCCACGCCTTTTTATGAGGACTGAGTTCATCAAATTCAAGATGAAGAACGGCCAATTTGTTAAAAGTCACCTGATTCTGAACAGACGGGACATGAAACACGGTGATATTAAAGCCTGAAGTCACCGCTTCCGATTCAACCTTATAGGCAAGCTCATTAACTGATTCATATCCTGTAGGTAAAGGAGGAATATCCTGCAATGAGCTAACCGAAATCGCTGACCATTTAGTAGACCCATATTCGAAGATTTCAGAGTAAGTTATTGAGATCGGTCCCTCATGAGAAGAGTCCGTGGAAATAGACTGTTTATTTGCATTTGATTTCAATTCTTTAGGGGCTGATTCCTTGCCCGAGGTTGCCAATGGGGTCTGCGAACACGCAGGCATAGCGATAGCGAGTATAAAAATCAACGTGGAAATAGCTGAAGTTTTTACGGCACACATAACATTATCCTGAAAGTCATAACAGTGTTACATCGAAACAGCGAGGTTATATGAGCTACGCTAATTCTAACACTATCTATTCTCAATCCTGAATCCTTTTACATTTTGCATTTTTAATTTCTCTTGCGCCTTGGTGGGAACATGTTTTTCTTTGCCGTGCTTGAAACTGGCCCACTCCTGAATCCTTTGATGCGAATGCGCTTGAAACACAGTTTGACGAAAATCTTGATTGCGCATGAGCGGGTAATTCCATCCGGCAGATGCCGCTCAAACAACTTACCGTGTCAGTCGTGGGATAGGCAAAAGTATATTACGGATATCAAGCAAGCCTCTGAAGAATCCCTGATCGTCCTTCTGCACGGTTAATCGACTCTCTTCGATCAGAGAGTCGGTGCTACTGGATTGCTGCCTCAAGACGCGACAGGCAACACCAAGCTCTCCCCCGCCATCGATGGTATAACCTAAATCAACTCCTTCTAGATAATTGGTAGTGTAGAAGTAACCGTCATTACCTGTAAATCTATAAAGGGGCACGATGTTTGGCGAGTTCCCGCTGGTTGGATATACGTAACCGGCGATGCCCTCGTAATCCCATTCGGGGCCGGGGCATGTGCGGCAGGTACTATAAAAATATTGTTGAGTTCCGATAAAACGCCAACGATGAAGCGCTACCGTCCCGGCGGCTTCATTGGCATGAGTATAGAACGCAATGGTTTGAACGGTTTGGTCAGCACGTCCGATGTCGTTAGTTGAGTAATAGTAATACCCGCCGGAATCAGTTCCATGGAATCGCCACACCGGGATGGTGGCGTGCAGAGGGGCCACCGGCCCTGTTGGCGGAGAACTGGTCTTACCCGCGTAATCCCATGTCGCGCGGCCTTTCCTATTCCTCTGATAGAGGCCGAAGGCCATTCCTTTAACTGATTTACCTTCCATACCTACATAACTGGCTGGCACTTCCAATCTCACCCATTGACCCAGCCCGGGCATGGCTCCCATATAACGTTGTCCTTCTGTCCCATACACGCCAAGATTAAGGCCGACGTTGGAAAGAAGGTTGAGCCCCCAGAAAGCGCGATGGTTCCAAGTTGTGCCATCATACCACTGCAACAGTATAGTATCCGGTTTGAACTGTGGGTCAGGATTCAGATAGACATAAGCGAACAGCGTGTCTCCGGGTTGAACATCCATGGGCGAATGCGTAGTTGTGAATGAATGAGAACGGTATTCTACGTTAGTCGCCTGTGTATAACTCTGGTGAGATCGAGTTCCGTGAAAAGGATTGGGATTGGCTGTGACCCATGTCCACGGGTCGTTTACTCCATCAGGGATGGAACCGGGAGGCGTATTATCATCTACCCAGACAAAGTCGCCCGGAACAACTGGCGGCATGGCTTGACTAGCCTTGCCCACGCGATCCCATGTTGCCCTCCCGCCATATAGCGTAAATCGCATCCCGCTAACAGCTCGTTCTCCCAGACCGACCAGTCCGGCTGGAACCTCTAAACGGACCCATTTTCCGGAAGACGGCAAATCACCTATCCGACGACGACTATCTGTCCCGTCTATACCAAGATTAATATTGTTTACGCCCCAGTATGCTCTATGTTCCCAGCTACTGCCGTCATACCACTGCAACATTATCTCCGAGGGCAAATAATCTGGGTCTAAGAATACATAGGCAACTAGATAGTCTCCGGTGTTGACAGGCAATGTTTGTGTCGCGCCATCGAAATAATGCTCATGGAAACCGGAAACGATTCTTGATTGATGAGATTTTTGACCCAGAATAGAAACAGGATTGCCTTCTACCCAGTGCCAACCTTCATCACCGCGCGGCGTCGCTCCCTGAGGTAAGGAATCATCCGTCCACACGAGTTCACCGGGATAAGGCGACGTAATGTTAATCCCTATCCCGACAGGCAAAGATGTAGTAGTAACGCCCAGATTGTCTGTAGCGATAGCTGTGATGGAATGAAATCCGTTTGTTGCATTTAGCCAGTCAAACCTGAACTCATTATTTTGATGGTTCGAGCTGGTGCCGACCAATAAGCCATCGGCATAAAAATCTACTTTACTGATTGAACCATCGCTGTCCTGTGCGTTAGCCGTAATCCCGATGGCTGACATGGCTGGGAAGGAGCTCCCAGGCAGAGGGGATATAAGACTGATAGTTGGAGGCTGGTCGACGGTAATATCGAGGGGAGCTGACATACTCTGTACTCCGGAATATTCGGTCAAGACGGCAGTGATTCTATAATGACCGCTTGGCACATTTCTCCAGACGAAACTGTGAGTATACATATTGGTAGAAACCGCCCCTTGACGTAGTCTGCCAATTAGCCATCCGTTGGCGAATACTTCTATATTGTTGATACGACTGAAAACAATATTGGATCGCAGCGTTATAGAGATGTCTGACAGACTGATTAACCCGGAAGAAGGATTGACGATGCTGATGGTCGCTGGCCCATTGACGAAAAAATTCACTGGCTCGGACACATTTTGCCGATTACCATTATCCGTAACGATAGCCATTAACACATGAGGGCCTAGAGCTACGTTGTTCCAACTGAAACTGTATTCATTTATGCCGCTCAGAACGCCATGCCCGACAAATTGCCCGTTATCGTAGAAAGCTATGCTGCTGACCGCGCCATCCTCGTCACTAGCAATAGCGCTTATCGTGAGATTCAGAGGCCCGACATACGTCCGATCACTTATAGGATTAGTGATTGTTACAGTGGGCATAGTATTCAGGTTCGGCAGAACGTTAGTGCTGATGTTGGCAACATTATTGTTATGATTAGGTTCCCACTCATTTGCTCCCACGAAATTCGTCCCATGAATCATTTGACCTTCAGGGGGAAAGGAATTTCTTCCTTCTATCGGCATAACAGTTATCGAAACGGTAGCCGCAGCGCCATTGTTTATCGTTCCCAACTGGCAATAAACTACGCCCTCGCCCGACTTACAACTGCCTTGGCTGGTCGTGACTGAGATTAAGCTTGTTTCCTGCGGTAAGGCGCTACGCAGGCGAGCTTGGGTCGCGGCCTGAGGGCCATTATTGGAAACACTGACGGTATAGATCAGGTGGTTGCCTGCTGTTACCGGGTCGGGAGAGTCAGTGACCGTAACAGCTAAGTCCGCAGACTCCGTAATAGGCGAATGCGTTCCGTCTGGCTTCACGATAACGAACGCCCCTAAGTGGTTGACTCGGGCTCTGATTGTCCGGATTGGAAATTCTGGCCCCTGTGGGTCTGGCGGCAGGATGGTGCGGTTGACCCAGATAACACTCTCCGGATCGAAAGGATTCGACTCCGCATGTAATATCATCAGGGAGTTAAAGAGCGTCGGATCGTTTACTGAAGCGATGTTAAAATTAACGACATGAGGTCCGGAAATTTGCGCCTCCGACATGATCAGATGCGCGACGCCACTGTTAAGAGCTATATAGCCCGAAGGTAATGGCGCAATGCTGTTCGGATCTATGTTCGTGAAGGTCGTCGGTCCATCTTCATAGACATTACCATATACAACAGTCGTCGGTCCGTCCGTTGGCAGAGAATCGGGAGATGAATTGGACTCAACTACGCCTTGCCGCTGGATAGGATGCACCTTCTCGGACAAAGGAGGATTTCTGACGCTGAAGAAAAGGCCATGAGCAAAGAAAAGGTCGCGTTGGATATTCCCGATTGGCGGCTCACGACTTGTCGCCGAATACCAGAAAACTACGTCTTCTGGAGCAGTTGCCGGAATTGGCGGGTCGCCGGGGAAGGGAGGGGGCAAGAACGACGACTTGCGAATGTTTTCCGGGTTACTTCCAACCAAAGCTTTAAAGTAAAACGGATGAATCTCCTCGGGCGTGTTACGATAGCGAACGATACCAATGTCTATATCCTGTAGTGGGCGGGGGGCATTAGCGGGGGGAGCTGGAGGAATAAGCTTATCTCTGCTAATGAGCAGCCCGCCCCCTCCAAGACCTAAAAACTCAGGAATGGTAGAACCCCAGCGCCAGTGCATATGTACACACTCCGGGCAGCCGAAGGCCGTGACCAGAAACGGAGGGGAGGTGCTCACCGTCGGGTCGGCTGGCTCAGAAACAAAGTGAGGATAAGATGTTTGATGTATGTTATCCCACTCTCTTTTATTCTGACCGCCTTCGATGATTCGAGCGGATGTCTCTTTTTCCAACGGGTTGGCTTTCCGATCAAAGGCAAGTCCCTGTGGTAGACACAGCGGAAGCGGACCAGTCGGATTTATAGTGATAAATCGATCACAGTCTCGGAAAAGACCGACTGTGTTGCCATCCGGAGTATCAACCGCAAAATGAAGACGCTGGGCAATGTTCAAGGCCTGAATTACTTCTCCACTGCTAGTATCAAACTGGTAAGAGATAGTCGGGTAAAAACGCGCGCATGCTAGTGATCTACTTGGTTCGCATCGGTCTTCTGGAATTCGGGGTTTGAAGTAATATCGCTGTGTAACGAATACACAAGCTTCGGATGTCGGGGTGGTGCGATCTATTGCATAGGTTGCATTAACTTCATAGTGACCACTGGCAGATATCGTATGGGCATAAAAACTGACGAGACGTGTCCGCAGCGCGGTAGCCTGGCTATCGGGCGTCAATTCCCCGTGAGCAGGGTAGAGCATCAAATTCGTTTTCAGGTTGTAATAAGGAACGCTGATTATTTTAGCCAGCAAACGATGGTTGAGCGTGACGTTACGTAGCACTAAGCCATCTTTTTGACTAATCTCAGCCGTCATCCTCCAAGCTCCGAACGCTAGAAGTTGTGGCTGAGCCGGAGTCGGGTAGCTACGCAGAGTGGGACGGTGACACGGGTGTGCTGGCCTAGCCGAAGCTGTGACCGAATTAGGACTCTCGGTGAGAACTTCGACCATCGAGACGGCATAAATGTATAGCTCGCCCGGCGTCACGTTCGTGTCGGTGTAAAACTGATCTCTACTGCCTGACGCAATCGTGATGAAGGTATAGCCGAAGTCTACTGAACGTTTGACGTTATAAGTTGCCGTTAGTGAATTCGAAGACCACGAAAGATTAACTTTCTCAATCCCCCCCTGAGCTGCCAGATGCGTTGGCGCGGTTACCTGTGGAGACGGCGACGGGGACGGCGTCGGTGTTGGACTTGGTGAAGCCGAAGGCACCGTAAAATTAAAGTCATCATAGAAAAGATTGTTGTACCCTCCAGTGCAGTTATAACTTTGTATTTTGGTGATATTCGGGAGATGTTTCAAATCAATAAGCACAGGAGTTCGCAATCCGAGTACGGCAAAGTCAAGATAATAGGTTCTCGTATAAATAAAATTTTGGTAAATATCTAAACATTGCGGGTTATAGTTTCCATAGTTGTAATCATTATAGACATAGAAATCAAGGTTGTTGGCCGGAGTCGGGAAAGTGGCAATCATGGCGCCGATAAAATTACCCGTATATGAACTTATTGCTCCCATAGCATTTGGCGGAGATCTGAAATTTATGGACGTAGTATTCAGCGCCACGATATTGTAACCATAGAGGGAGGAAAACATCGCGTTAGGCAGATATTGATTTAAGGGAATAACATTCCCGCCAGAAAGCGTGTCGAAATTTATCCATATGTTAGCATCAGGATCTATCAGATAGCGATTATCTAAATCGCTTGAGGGGATCCCGATGCCTTCCCAAAAGGAGTGATGAGCTGGCAAACTCCCCACCGCACTCTTGCTTAAAGCCTGATCGTAGATGCGCACTTCGTCGAGATATCCTTGAAAATGCTGCTCGGTTTCCGCTCGTCCGCCAATCTGGACCTCGCTTGCAGTTGAGAGTCTCTCCTCTTTTATCCCTGTCTCCGTGTGATTATGAATTAATAGGCCGTTGGCATAAGTTTGAACGGTTCCATTGTCATAGACCACAGCAATGTGAGACCACATTCCCAGCGGAGCGACGTATTTAGTGTTAATCCAAGCGTTCCCGGCAAAAGCCCATTGAATAGTTCCGTCATGAAATCTTGCCAGCGCATACTCTCCCTCCTTACTGACTATACTTTCTACATAGGAACTGCCTGACGGTCTGGTTGGGAATATCCATGCGCTAATAGTCATAGACCCGTGAAGAGCGAGCCTCTCGCAAGCGCTCACGCGTAAATAATCATCCTTCCCGTCAAAGCTTAATGCACTTCCCATTCTCGTCAACAGGAGCCAAGATACGCCGTTCACAAGCCTCCCATGACAACCATTACCGGAAGAATCAGCAGAGACAAGTTCTTTACCCTCATCAAACTTCCAGTAACCTGCTGTAGCTGCATCGAAGAATAACCCACTAATTACCGCATCTTTGCCCCGAACAGGAAGAGCCCTGATAACAATATGCCCACGGACATTCCAGACCAGATATTTGCCATCGCTAAAATGCGAAAGCGTTTTGCTGTCGAGCAACGCACCGGTTTCTGCATCGCGGATCTCGATTTTTTGTGAACGCTTGTTGTCAGTGTCCCAATCCAAACAGTAAATCGCTATCTGATGGGAATTGCTATCATTAAAATCAATGTCAATGGCGAGGTCTGAAGAAGTTAACGCGCCTGCGCTGCGGTCAGAGTTTTCGATAATATTTTGTAGAGCGCGAAACTCTGTTGTCGAATTATCCCAAGTAGTGTATGACCCCCTTGACCTGATTTGAGCGTAGTCGGGATAGTCCTTGTCGCTCTTGAACATCTCGTAGCCATCATCCCCATAATGGCCTCTCCAATTTCCAAAAGTGACAGTGTCCATCTTAACAAAGGCCGCAGACGGTCTGGCCGATTTATTATCTCTGATCTGAGTTTGCTGACTTGCGTATCGGCGGTGGGCGTTGTTTCGCAACTTACTCTCTTTAAGAGATCGGGTATGATTCGCTTTTCTAGCAGATTCCTCCCTTGGAGATGTCAAGCCTGACGGAACGAAGATAATAAACAGGGATAAAATTCCTATTATCATCCAACATAGGGGGCTAGCTAATATTGGAGAAATGGAACGTTGTAAGAAATCAGAGATAGCTATCACGGCACCCTCCTTAAAGTTATTGAGCGTCGGCGACAATCTGCAATAAAATGCGTTCCGCTTACCCCCTTAAACAAAATTAAATCGAAGCAGGCAGTACAGAAGAATCAAAGTCGCACTTCCTTGCCTCCTAACTGCAAGAACTGAGCCATCCAGAAATCAGGACGCTTTTACGCTGGATTTGTTCAAAACCTGAGAGCAGAGATGTGGAAAACCATACAGGACATTGAACCTTAGCGGTTGTTATTTGCGTATAATACTGCGCTTACGTGGCTCTGCGGGTTTCCTCGCAGGGCGCAGATTTACATTCTTATTTTGAAGCCGCCATTCGAGCGATGAATGATGCTTGAATCCGAGAAGCTTGGCGGCACGCGAGACCATCCCTCCTGCATGCTTCAGTGCCAGTTCAATCAAGCGTTCTTCAAAAAGGCGCACTTCTTCCTTAAGCGAGAAGTTATCCCAAGGATCGGCAAAACCGGACGTTTGCGTTTGACGCAGCGCCACTGTTTCAATTGCGTCCGGGGTAATAATCGCGCCGTCCTTTGCCGTTAGCATGGTGCGCTCAATCAGCGTTCGCAACTCGCGCACGTTACCTTGAAGTGGGAGCAACCGCATTGCTGTAATGGCTTCAGGCGTGAACGTCACTTGCTTGCGATAGCGTATAGAGGCTTCATGCATAAAATGAGAGGCTAAGATTAGGATATCTTCGGGGCGTTCCCTAAGAGGTGGAATCTCCAAGTGAAAAATATTGAGCCGGTATAATAGATCGTTGCGGAAGCGTCCTTTCCTTATTTGCCCTTTCAAATTGCGATTGCTTGCGGCTACGATCCTCACGTCCACGCGCTCCGGCATTGTTGCGCCGATGGAGTTTATTTCGCCATGCTCAATCAGTCGCAAGAGCTTGGCTTGATGGCCAGCACTGAGTTCAGCGATCTCGTCCAGAAACAATGTACCGCCTGCGGCCTCTCGCACCACACCGGGATAGTTTGCAATGGCGCCTGTGAAACTGCCCCTCATGTGGCCGAAGAGTTGAGATTCAATTAAGCTGTCCGGGAGCGCCGCGCAGTTGATGGCAACGAATTCACCTGTTCTCCCACTCCATTCGTGAATCAGGCGCGCAAGCACCTCCTTACCCGTCCCAGTTTCTCCAGTAATCAATACCGGATTGTTAGTGATAGCAATACGGCGAGCATCGCGAAGAAGCATCCCTGTTTGCTCTGACGCATGGATGAAGTTTAGTGCATCGGATGCTTCTGACGGAATGTGTTCCGTTTCTAATATACGACGCGCGCACAGGCGCAGACGAATGAGCGTTTTGGGATGCTGAGAATTAGCGAGCAGACGGTCAGCATACTGATAAATGTCACGTATCTCGTCGTGGGTCAGTCGCCTGCCTAACTCTTCGATAATTGTGAGCGCAGCAAGACCTGCACCTTCGATGTTTCCGGCGTTACTGGCGATTTCAATGGCGTGCTTAAAGGTCTGCTGAGATTGATAATGCTGGCCGAGACGCGCCAGTGCCACGCCCTGCGTTATTAGAGCTTCCGCTAAGATCGCTCTCTCGCCACTCCTTTCTAGAGTGCGGACGGCAGAGCGGATAACTTTCTCCGCTTCTATGTTACGTCCCTGCGCCAGAAGTGCTCGCGCTCGCGTCTCATCAACCTGTGCAATGCTACCGCTATCCTTCAAATTTACGAACAGCCGACGAGCATGATCGAGATGCTCATATGCCTCGCTGAATTTGGCAGCGGTAAGAAAGAGCGCTCCCAAATTGCTCTCAACGCGGGCGCGATAGTGAGTATGACCAGCCTGCTTAAAGTGAAAGCTGGCGGCTGAGTATTCAATGAGAGCGCGGTCTATATATTCTTCGCGGTTTTCAGATACACCTAAATTTTTAAGAGCGGTGGCAAGCTGAACGTGGAATCTGCCCTTTAGCGTCTGATTGTTGCTTGACTTTATTATCTGGGCTGCTTGGTCTAATGCCCGGAGCGAGTCGTTAAATCGTTCTGCTGAATTCTCAATTACGGTAACGCGCAGTAAAGCAATTGCTTTCTGTTCGCTTTGAGTGTCGCCAAATCTTGAAAGCGCATCTCGCAGTATCATGCGTGCTTCGTCAAATGCACCCTCACGCCAGTAGCAATATGCGAGATCGGTCAGCCCCTCTGCCACTTTCTCCCTATCCTGTAATGCCTCAAAGATCACGATACTTTCACTAATGAGGTTCTTGGCTATCTCCTGCGCGCCCTCAATCTGTTTAGTGCTGCCAATCCATCCCGTTAACGCTCCGGCGCGAAGCAACACTTCCGCCTGCGTGAATTGGTCCAACTCATTAAGCGCAGGGTGCTCACCTATGTCCTGCCACAAACCGCTTAGAGCTCCGCGCGCCGCTTCATAATTGCCAGCTTCTTCAAGTTGTTTGGCGAGTTGACAGCGAAGCCGTGCTTTTTCCGCGCAGCTAAGAGTCGGGTCATCTATCCGGCGGAGAATTTGTGACGCTAAATCCATGTGAGGATTACATTTCTCTGTAGTTGCGGAATATCCCGCCAGTTTGCTGGTGATTTTGCATCCGTTTTGCCTATAGTGCGCCCGCACCTAGCTCCTAGTCTCACGCTCAATGATCGGGGTGCTACCAGAACTCTTATCAGGAGAAAACATGAAACAAATTCGACTCACTTTAGCTGTGACAATTCTGACGTTAATCATCACTGCTTCTGCTTTCGCAGGCGATATGCAATGCGGAGTGTCATCGCAGCCACCCGCCTAATCGCGAGAGACAACGTGTTGTATAAACACTGGAGTCTCAAGCATGAGCGAAGCAATGAAGAGTAACGCTGCGGTTGAGCCACTGATGGAGATAGCTCTTGACCTCATTGCGAAGCATGCTATCTCTGTTCTGATAATATGTTTAGTTTTAATTGTTCAAAGCTGCTATGAGCCTCTCACTGGCAGCATGGCTGCTGTGTGTGCAGAAAATTCGCCGGAAAGGTCTTCCGGAGGCCCGACGGAGAACACTCACACACCGCGCAGCTTAACCGCTTTGCTGCGCGAAATGCAATAAATTTATCTTCGTGAGATGAGGATTGAAACGCGGTCTATATGCTCGCGAGCAGCCTTGAAGATCGTAAATATCGCTCCCTTGAAATCCATAATTGGCATATCGCCTCTTTTATCAATCGGAATGCCATACTTCACGATCAAAGTGCGTTGCGGTTCATAACCGATGACAGGTATCGTCAGAAATCCTCTCGTCGCATTCCACGCGCGCTGGAGGTCCATGTAAGCTTCCAGTGCGAGGCTTAGCTCGTCCTTGATTTCACCTGATCGCAGGTCAGACAGATAGTCGTCAACTTCTCCTTTCACCTCTAACAAAAGCTTGACATACTGCTCATAAGTTGGAGCTATCTCCTCAACCGCCGCCAATCTGCGCAATTCTTTCAATGCTCCACGTGCGGCTATCACTTCGCGCGCAGATAGCACTTGCTTACGTGGTGCGGGCGGGATGGGAGGTGGCTTTAAAAACCGGAGTGAAGAGAGGAAGCGCAGCGAATCGGGAGCGAAATGGTTAGCGTCAACAGACATGACTGAGAGTGTGTACATCCTACTGCCGCGAAAATGGACCCGCGTCTGCATGCGGGCTTGACGCCTCTCCGTTATCTTCCCGCCGGGCAGATCCATTAATAGACCTCTTGCGAAAGTCGGGGTTGTCGAAAATATTAACCGCTAAATTGTTGGCTTTCGTAATCGGTCAAAGTGACTTTCGCAAGAGGTCTAATAGCTCATACTGTCGGCCTCCATCTTGCAATTGCTGCTGACTATTGATTAGCCATTCATCAACGAACAGCCCGCGCTCAAATTCAGTGAGTACCAACTCCTTGTTCATCATTCCTGCTCTCGCTGGCAGGTCCTTATAGTTGATGCTGAATAAGCTTCCGCCGTTTTGATATGTGTATAATTCCATCTTCTGGCCTGTGAATGGCTTCTGTGGTGTGACCTTTCTCTCCCGTGAGGGTACACTGAGAAATGAAATACTGAAATCACTATCTGGCCCGACCAATGTGTGCCACTTTTCCTGTGAAGCTGCGTTAGGAGTTAGCGTAGTGAACAGTAAGAAAATAATCAAAGCTATGAGGTGGCGTGCGGAAGGGCAGTTCATAACAACTCCTTTTCAATATGACTAATCGTGCGTTCCCAAGCCGCCGTCTACCTCTTTTTACACTTGAATAATTTGCCGAAGCTCTTATTATCATGATCGGTTACGCGGCGGCACTTGTAGGTTTGTAAATCTTGATCGAAGCGGCAAACTCTTACGCATAATGAGTTTCGCTATGAAGTTCAAAGGAAATGAACTTCCGGCGACTATACAAACCGGTGACATTCTAAAAGTATTTACAGTCGAAAGCAAAGTAAATATTTTTAACACAGATATAATGCGGTCTGTGGTTTTTCCTGTCAGGAGGAAATCCTGATGGGGAAAAAATCACGTCCTAAGCCGCAACGCTTGGCGGAAAAGCTTTTGCAAATCCGTAATGCTTATGATCTCTCGCAGAACGGCTTAATCAGACGGCTTAGTTTAACGGACGAGCTAGTTCAAGCGGATATTAGTGCTTTTGAACTGGGCACAAGAGAGCCTGCGCTTCCATATCTATTACGTTATGCGCGAACTGCCGGGATCATCGTAGATGTACTAATTGATGATGACCTTGACTTGCCGGGAAAGTTGGCAAGTGATCCAAGGCACGGGATGGTTAAACCAATTGCAATTTCAGCGAAAAAGCGGAAACGAAGACAGACTTAATCTCACTGGCTACACACAAATTTCATAGATCGAAGAGCGACGGCTCGCGCTCTTTATCAATGCGCTTCCTCCTTGGGGAGAGTTTAGCTGTGGCTTGAACATAGCCAACTTTCTAGAATCAAGCTTCTCTTAGAGCGCGACGTGGCTAAGCAGAATCAAGAGGAACGCCACCTCTTACGCGATATGGCTGTCTTCGCCTCTGACGCGAAGACAATCTCAGCGAAGAGTCTCGAGAGCTTGATGGAGCGAAGTTTCGCGGTGGGTAGCACGATCAAAGACCCTGCCAATCGTGCGAGCGATACTCCAAATGATTTATCTGTTTTAAAGCCTCAGGATAAGGGCTGGGTAGGAAGACTCACCAGCGTGACAGGGCTGAAAGCAACTAAGGCTCTTGCGTTGGTAAACGTGATCCGAAATTCACGCTCGAAGAGTTTGAGAAACTCGGAGAATATGCTGATGCAATGCGTAATGTGGAATTGAGCAGTTTCATTAGCCGCATTGAAGAGGCTGAATTTGGCCCAGTCTATGCCGCGCGCCGCAGCCAGGGACGGGTACTCGTCGCAAGTGTCATCGAACACAATGAGTTCACTCTAGTCACTCAATATAATAACCCTCTCGATCTCAGCAAGCATCCTTACTTATTGCCCCAACTGCACACCGAATTGACAGAAGCATTAGGTAGACATAGCGAGAGACGAACATCGGAAAAATCCAGCGCGTTCGCTTACAGTCGTTCACTGGAGAAAAGAGCGCAGGAGTTGAAGGGCAAATGCACAACATCGCTTGGAGCAATGGTGCGCCCTTGGTCATTCCGCGAGAAGCTAATTATATCTTCCACTCATTCCAAAATATGGACACGCATGCGCGATACAGGTGGGAGCAAAAACTTCAGCCTGTGCAGGTCGCTGACAGGGCTGCTCATAAGAAATCGTCTTCCGACCCGGATTATCATCGCTCGCATCCGGTACTCTTAGAATGGGCGGCGAAAACACCGATGTATGCTGCTCGCACTCTAAACAGTAGTTACGAGAGAGGTCTCGGAGATACAAAAATTCTTAGCTATCGTGAAGCGCAGGGGATTGTTAGAGCGCACTATCACGAGACACAACGCACTGCCCCAGCCCCGAATCGTAGTCGTGGACGATAACTTCGGATAGCCAAGCTTAAGAGTCGAGAAAAGGTTCATGGAATGAAAAGGTGACGATTTATCACCTTTGTAGTTAGGAGTTCTTCCATGAAAGAACACTCTCAGTTCAATGTTTTTCACCAATTCGCAGGCTGCTTCGTTCCCTATGGACTGCTCTTGCTCCGGAAACTCAGCGCCAGCGCCAAAATTTGCTACGCGATGCTGGCACAGCAAGCTAATGCAAGTGGCACAGCCCATTTGAACCTACCAATGCTTGCCGCATATCTTGGTGAGTCGGAAAGGAATATTGTTCGTTACCTGACGGAGCTAGAGGAATCTAGCCTTATTGAGCCTTCTCGCGTCAATGTTAATAATGAGGATGTTCGAATCTCTTTCTCCAGACATCCTTGGCTAACAGAGTATGCACAACCGTCGCACAACTCGCGCCTTTCATCTTCAGCCTATACCACTAAGGAGGATCAACCTCAATTCTTCGCGGTCGAATCAGCTTTACCGGAGACGTCGTTGGACGGACAGGTGCTGACCGATAAGAAAACTGCCCAATCCTCCAGGCAAAGGAGGAAGCGGCGATGGTTCGGACGCCCGCGCTCACGTCACACGCTGGAAACATGTTTCAGCTTTATCACTTATCAGAAAGAGGTGTTAGGAAGACGGCGCATCTATGACCCGGAAGGGTTGGCTGAGTCAATCTATCATACCGGCAATCAGGATGACGAGATTGACGACTATCTGGTTGAACAATCACACGCCGCCTGAACAACGCATCCAAAATGAATAATGTGCGCTTTTTGCGCTCGAACATCTTTCGCTGGCTTAAAAAGAATGAACACAAACCGTTAGGGAAGTTATATGGCTTGGAGGTAAGCAATGAGTCGGAACAAGAAACAGAGGAAGCTGCCTAGAGGGCTCTTCTGGAGAGGTGACATCCTTTGGATTCGTTACAAGACCGAAGCAGGAAAGCTAGTCAGAGAAAGCGCTGGCTGCGCATCTGTAAAGGTGGTTGAGGAACTATACAGAAAACGGAAAACCGAAGTCGCAGAGGGCAAACACTTCCCGTCTCGCAAATTCGATAAAGTCACTTTCGGGGAATTGCTTGACGACTGGTGGCGAGATCACTGCCAACACAAGGCCAGCAAGTTTCAGTATTTGCTGCCGAGACTTGAGTGCTGGAAGAAGATGAAAGCGAGGGCTATCACTTCAGAGTTGATTCAAGAATTCCTTTTCGGGTTGAGAGACAAGGAGAAGCTTTCACCTTCAAGCGTCAACCATTACAGAACGATCATGAATTAGACCTTCAATTTTGCCATCAGGCGAAAGAAGTTCGACTATAATCCGGTACAGGCCGTACACCAGCTTCCAGAGCCGCCTGGGCGCGATAGGTTTACATCCTCGGAGGAACTAAGAAGCCTTTTGGATGCGTGTGATAAAGAAGGGGACAGAGAACTCAAAGCTTTTATCATCATCGCCTCGACTACAGGGCTTCGCAAAGGCTCAATCCTGCCGAGAAAATTTACCGATGTGAATTTGGAGGAGAAAGTGCCTTACATTTATGTCGGGAAGACTAAGAATGGTGATCCGATAAAGATACCGCTCTCACAGATGGCTATAGACGCGATCAAGCAACTCCCCAGCTATGGCCGCAGCGAATATTTGTTCCCGGCCAAGCCCAACGTCCGCTTCAAAGAGAACTTTCAGAAGCCTTATGTGTGGGATTTGGGAAAGAGATTTAGACGGATTTGCAGGCTGGCAAAGGTCGAGAATTTAAGGATTCACGATCTCAGGCATTACGCCACGACTGTTCTGTTTATGAAGGGCATTCCCGATGCTATTATCTCAAAAATGACAGGGCATAAAAGTAGAGAGCTGAAGCGCTATCAGCACCTCAGCCCCCTCTTTAAGCAACAGACCGTTGAGCTAATAGCTCAAGAGTTGAGCGGGAATTCCGGTGACACAATTAGTGACACACCCGCTGTCAGCGACTCGTCACAGTGACGCTAACTTGTTGAAAAGATGGCGGAGCCGACGGGACTCGAACCCGCGACCTCCGACGTGACAGGCCGGCGTTCTAACCAACTGAACTACGACTCCGGGTAAACTTGAATTGTCAAAAACTTGGTGGTAGGCACGGAGGGACTCGAACCCCCAACTTCCTCCTTGTAAGGGAGGCTGTCTACCATTGACGTACGTGCCTGCAAAAATCTGTGTGCGCCCGCCTGATTCCAGAATTCGCGCGAGGCTTTAACTTTATCTCTTGCACGCTGGCACGTTCGTTTCAAAGACCGCACCGCTTTCAGAAAATCTCTCGCGCTCGCGTGCGGGAAGCGCGAGCGTCATCGTAAGAGAAGAGCGCAGAGACTGTCAAGCGAGCCTGCGCGCCGACCGCCCCTCACAGCAACCAGACGGGCAGTTCTGCTTGCTCCCTGACCGGATCAAGATTTTCATCCGCGCGGGTCGCGGGTTCCGTCTGCTCTTCACGCGCTGCGTCTTCGCGTGAAGGCACGTTGCGCGTCGCTTCTGTTTGCCGCCGGTTGCTGCCGTGCGGCGAGATTAAGACCTCTTCAACTTGTTTATCCAACCTGCCGATGACGGACATGTGCTGCTTGCTCCTTTCTTCCGGCGGCCATTTACGGCTATTATTAAAGCCACCCAACGCCAGAGTTTATGCCCGTGCGGCTGCGCGCGGCAAATCGAAAACATATGCGAAGAGTTTTTAGCAAAAGATTAATTCCGGCGATGCTGTTGATGTTGTGCGGCGGGCTGATGGTTATCAGCGGCCAACAGCAGCGGCCACCGCAATCGCCGCAGGATGGCAAGGGACAGCAGAGACCGCGCATCGTCGCGTCGCCGCAACCGCAGAAGCCTGTGCCCTCGCCGACGGGCGCGAGCGAAGAGGTCGATGACGGAGATGTGGTGCGCGTGGATACGCAACTGGTGAGCGTCCCGGCTGTCGTTACCAACAGCGCAGGCCGCCCGGTCGCAAACTTGCGCGCGGATAATTTTGTTCTTTACGAAAACGGAAGCAAGCAGCAGATAGTCAACTTTGCGACGACCGATGCGCCGTTTGAGATCGCGCTCCTGCTCGACACGTCCGGCTCGACCCGCACGGAAGTCGCGCTTATACGCCGCGCCGCCAACGCTTTTATCAACGCTCTGCGTGAAGGCGACCGCGTCGCCATCATCGCTTTTAATACTTCGCTTGAAGGCAAGACCAAGTTAGCGACTGTGGAAGTCCTGAGCGGGTTGACGAGCGACCGCGAGTTTCTGCGGCAAGCTGTGGAGAATGTCGGCACCAGCAACGGGACGCCGTTTTATGACGCGCTCTCGCGCATCGCGGACGAAGTCTTTAATGAGCCGCCGTCTGATGAAGCGCGCGGGCGTCGCGCCGTCGTCGCTTTGACAGACGGAGTTGATTCGGCCAGCCTCGCAGAGTTTGAAGAGGCGCGCGACCAACTCATGCGCGTGCAGGTCGCCTGCTATTTCATACAGGTCAATACGGAAGAGTATGTCGAAGACCGCTTGATGGGCGATTGCAGGGATGACGGCGCGCTCAGGCTTTCGCGCACGCAGCTTCAGCGGTATCGCAGAATCTTTGTGCCGAACGGCGACGCCGAAGACTATGCCAGCTTCTGCCAGCTCGGCCCGTTCGAGCGCATGACTATCAGCCGCAATCTATACAACCTCGCGCGCAAGGAGATGAACGATCTGGCGCGCAACTCCGGCGGCAAGAATTTTGTCGCGTTTGATTTGACGGAAGCGCGCAGAGCCTTCGCGCAAGTCGCGCAGGAAATCGGCACGCAATATTCTCTCGGCTACTATCCGACCAACAAAGCGCGCGACGGCAGCTTTCGCCAGATTCGCGTCGAAGTCAAAGGCGTCGAAAAAGGCGCGCAGATACGCGCACGCGAAGGCTACGTGGCTCCGAAAAGTTAAATTTAACAGGGATGGACAGGATGTGCAGGATAAAAGCATCAGGGTTTTAATTTGAAATTCCGAATTTGAGATTTCTTTATCCTGCTTATCCTGTCCATCTTGTTTAAATTTGACTTGGAAAAAATTAATGACTGATAAAAATTTTAATCGCATTACTCTGATCGTGCTTGACAGCGTGGGCATGGGCGAGATGCCGGATGCCGCAGAATGGGGCGACGCGGGGTCGGATACTTTGGGGCACATACTGGAATCCCGCAAGGTGCATCTGCCTAACTTGCAGCGTCTGGGATTGGGCAACATTCGCTCGCTCGAAAATGTCCCGCCCGCCGCTCATCCGCGCGCCTCTTACGGGCGTTGCGCGTTGCGCTCGAACGGAAAAGACACGACGACGGGGCATTGGGAGATGGCAGGGATAATTTTAGAGCGCGCCTTTCCGACCTTTCCGAACGGTTTTCCGGAGCGCATCATTGATCGCTTTGTGTTGGAAACAGGAGTGCCGGGAGTGCTCGGCAATGTTCCTGCTTCGGGCACGGAGATTATCAAAGAGCTTGGCGAGGAGCATGTCTTGACCGGCAAGCCCATCGTCTACACTTCAGCCGATTCCGTTTTTCAAATCGCCGCGCACGAAGAGATTATTTCCGTCCCGAAGCTGTATGAGATTTGCGAAACGGCGCGCCGGATTTTGCAGGGCGAAGACAAAGTAGGCCGCGTCATCGCGCGCCCGTTCCTGGGCGAAGTGGGCGCGTTTAAGCGCACCGAGAATCGTCATGATTACGCCGTCCCGCCGCCGCGCGAAAACCTCTTGAGCCTTTTGTCCGAGGCCGGTCTCGATGTCGTCTGCATCGGCAAGGTCGCTTCGATTTACGATGCGGTCGGCGTGACAGAAGATTTGCCCGCAAAGAATAACGACCAATCCATAGATCAAACCATCAATGCTTTAAGAGCCGACACGCGCGGCCTCATCTTCTCGAATCTGGTTGACTTCGACATGCTCTACGGCCATCGCCGCGACACTGAGGGCTACGCGCGTGCGCTTGAGCATTTCGATTCGCGCCTGCCTGAGATCGAATCGGCGATGCGTGATGGAGACATTTTTATCCTCACCGCAGACCACGGCAACGACCCGACCCGTCCCGGCTCAGACCACACGCGCGAATACGCTCCGCTCATCGTCTACGGCCAGAGCGCACGCGCGGGCGTCAACCTCGGCGACCGCCAATCGCTCTCAGACATCGGCCAAACCATCGCCGATAATTTCGGGTTGAAGCTGACAGCGGGCGCGAGCTTTTTGCCTGAGATTGCATGACTGGATAGCAGAATACAGTCGTACTGTAGAGCTTATGCTCGATTATGTTTGAACGCATCCTCAACCAAATGCGCGAAAAAGTCCGCGCGCTTCAGTATGTGATGACGATACATGCTGAAGAAGAAATGGATAATGATGATTTATCTATCTTTGATATTGAGCATGCGATTCTAACGGGTCAGATCATTGAGCGGCAGGAAGATGCCGAGACTGGCGAGTGGAATATCTGGTCAAGGTGAAAGCTGTTGAGAATGGCGACGTTGTAGTTGTATCAAAGTTGAGTTCGACAGGTAGTTTGATTATCATCACAGTATATGTTGAGTAAGGAAGAGCAAAGCGACGTGCTGATATGCGATGTCTGCGGTAAAAGCGGCGCGCGTATCCGTCATGTGACCAGAAGTTATGGCAAAGGAGCCAGCTTGCTGGTAATCGAGAATGTTCCGATCATCTCCTGCCCTCAATGCGGCGTAAGTTATCTTACCGCAGAAACTTTGCATGAGCTTGAGCGCATCAAATCGCATCGCTCGAATGTTGCGGTTGAACGTTCCGTTCCGGTTGCGGTTTTCGCTTCAACCTGATGGATGTTCTTTACCTCTGAATGTTCCACATGCTGTTGGTGATGAGATGAAAGTTTAAAAGTTCTGGCTTATCACTCATTACTCATCACTGTTCTTGAGTCTCCCCCAAATGAAAAACCGTTACCTCTATTACATTCCGCTTTTACTTTTGTTCATCATCGCCGCCGTGTATCAGGCGCGGTTTACGCAGGGACGCATTCGTTATCTGCTGAACCTCAACGAACGCGCCCGCCCGCCGCTCGGCACGGAATACGTCGGGCCAGCGATTACGTTTGTCAATCCCGAAGCCGAAGCGGCTGGCATACACAAAGGCGACCGCTTGCTGGCCGTTGACGGCCAGAGTTATACCGGGCGCGATGTGCTTTTCGATAAGATTTACGATGGGCGAGCCGGTGATACTTTGACCGTCCGCGTTCAGCATCAGGCGAGCGAAGGCTTGCCGGACGAAGATAAGAGAATAGCTGTACGCACGGCGGCGGCGAATGCTCCGCCGACCGTCTGGGACTGGTTATTCGTCATCGTTCTCAGCATCAGCACGCCAACTTTTTGCCTGTTGCTTGGATTCCTGGTCGTGTCCTTACGCCCGCGAGACCCGCTCGCATGGGTGCTGCTCGGGCTGATGCTGAGCTTCGGTCAGGTCATGCTCGGCTCCGATGCGCTCGAATGGAAAGGCGCGCTGCGCGATCTGATGATCGGGTATCAGATCTTCTTCGCTTCTGCATGGGGACTCTGGATGCTGCTCTTCGGCATTTACTTTCCCGAAAAATTGAATCTGGACAGGCGTCTGCCTTGGCTCAAGTGGTTGCTCATCGTGCCGCAGCTATTCTTCATCGTCAAAGATACGATTGTCTCTGTCGGCAGCCTGATAAATTTCAACGCCGTCGCGCCGCTCTATAATCTGATGCGACCGTTTAATACGGTCAAAGGCATACTGGTGATGTCGTCTATCGGGATTTTCTTTGCGGCGATAGGCTGGAAGATGGGAACAGCTTCGACGCCGGATGCACGTCGCCGCCTGAAACTTCTTTTATACGGCTCACAGTTGAGTTTGGGGCCGTCGTTTATCGTCTTTCTCTACAGCATGATTCGCGGTGTGCCGCCGCAGCAAGCCATGCCCGTCTGGGTTTCGCTTCCAGCTCTGCTACTCTTTCTCTTGTTTCCACTAACCTTCGCTTACGTCATCGTCGTGCATCGCGCGATGGATTTGAGAGTCGTTGTCCGTCAGGGCGTGCAGTACGCCTTAGCGAAGGGCGGGGTGCGCGCTTTACGGGTCATCCTCATCGCGTCGCTCATCATCGCTTCGATCTTGCTGGCCGACAGCCCGCGCACGAATCGACCGCAGAAGGTTATCGTCATCAGCCTGAGCGTGATGTTCATTTTCTTAATCAGGCAAGTGGCGGAACGCCTGCGCGTCTGGGTTGACCGCAGATTTTTTCGCGAGGCTTATAACTCAGAGCAAATCCTGAGCGAGCTGAGCGACAATGTGCGGACGATGATTGAAACCAAGCCGCTGCTGGAAACGGTCGCGCAACGCATCTCGGAATCGCTGCATGTGCCGCGTGTCGCGCTGCTGCTCAAAGATAAAGACGCATATCGCACCGCGCACGCGCTCGGTTTTGAAGCGGGAGAGCAAGCCGTAGAGTTTTCCGAACAGGCAGCGACCGTCAAACGCCTGCGCAAAGAGCATGAGCCGCTGATGGTTTACACGGACGATCCTGCTTCGTGGGTTCACCACACGCCGGAGATGGACGGCGAACGCGCGCTGCTGGAAAAGCTGGACACGCAATTGCTCTTGCCGCTCAACGTGAAAGAAAAGCTGCCGGGCTTTATCAGCCTTGGGCCAAAACAATCGGAAGAGCCTTACTCAAACACAGACCTCCGCCTGCTGCAATCGGTCGCGACGCAAACCGGCCTTGCTTTAGAGAACAGCCAACTGACCGCGCGCATCGCTTCCGAAGTCGCGCAGCGCGAGCGTCTGAATCGTGAAGTCGAAATCGCAAGGGAAGTGCAAGAGCGTTTGTTTCCGCAAGACCATCCGTCCGTCATGGGCTTGGATTATTGCGGCGCGTGCCGCCCGGCTCTAGGGGTCGGCGGAGACTATTATGATTTTCTTTTGTTGCCGAACGGGATTTTCGGCATCGCTATCGGCGACGTGTCGGGCAAAGGGATTTCCGCCGCGTTGTTGATGGCGAGTTTGCAAGCTTCTTTGCGCGGGCAGGCGATTCAAGAGACGAGCGATCTGGCGGAGCTAATGGGCAACGTCAATCGTTTGGTCTACGACGCTTCGGCGGAGAATCGTTACGCGACCTTCTTTTATGCGCAGTACGAACCAGAGTCGCGCGCGCTCTCTTACGTCAACGCGGGGCACAACCCGCCCATGATTTTCCGGCAGAAGGAAGGCGAGTGGGAAACCCTGCGCCTGGAAGAAGGCGGCTGCGTCGTCGGCCTCATGCCGAACTTTCCCTACACGCAGGCGAGCGTCACGCTTCAGCCCGGCGATCTTTTCCTGAGCTTTACGGACGGCATCAGCGAAGCCATGAATCCGGCAGAAGAAGAATGGGGCGAAGACAAGATGATGGAAGCCGCCAAATCATATTACGGCATGACCGCCGCAGACATCCTCGCCAGCCTCGTCAAAGACGCGGACGCCTTTGCCGCCGGAGCCAAGCAACACGACGACATGACGCTGGTCGTAGTGCGTGTTATTTAGAGCAAGATTCAAACAGGGATGGACAGGACAGGCAGGATGAAAAGCGTTGGATGAAGATGAAAGAGATGCTATTGATAGCTCGCCTTTCATCCTTCAACAATTCGCATTCGTGATTTCACATCCTGTGTATCCTGTCCATCCCTGTTAAAATCTTAAGCCTCAGGATTTTTCAGGACAGCGATGTACGGCAGGTTGCGATAACGCTCTGCGAAGTCCAATCCAAAACCGACGACGAATTCATCCGGGATGCCAAAGCCCAGATAATCAATCGCCACTTCGCGCTGGCGTCGCTCATGTTTATCAAGCAAGGCTGCGAGCTTGACGCTCGATGCGCCGCGCGAGCGCAGATTCTCCATCAGGTACGAGAGCGTGAGGCCGGTGTCCACGATGTCTTCGATGACCAGTATGTCGCGTCCTTCAATCGGCACGTCCAAATCCTTGACGATACGCACCTCGCCGGACGTGCGCGTGCTCGCCCCGTAACTGGAAATCGCCATGAACTCTATGCCCAGCTTGAGGTCTATCGCGCGCAAGAGGTCGCTGGCAAAGATGCACGCGCCCTTGAGCACGACAATCAACAAAGGATTTTTGTCCTGGTAATCGCGCGCAATCTCTGCGCCCATCTCGCCGATGCGCGCCTGAATCTTTTCGGCGGAAAAGAGCGGCGCGAGATTTTCGTTGTTGAATTCGGATGTTGTCATGTGTGCGGAAGAAGTGGACAAGGATAGCCTCCGTTCAGAAGATAGAAGTATAGTAAATTAAGAAAAGCTTGAAGATAATCTGACTTCTTCGCGTTCTTTGCGAGATTCCTTTGCGTACTTTGTGGTTAAGTTACCTCTTAAACGCAAAGTACGCGAAGAAGAAAGACGCAAAGAACGCAAAGGAATTATCTTCGCTCTTCTTAAATCATGTGCTGCAAAATTAATTCTGGCTCACAAAGCGACCGCAGAGTTTGCGCCGCTGCCGCCTCGTGCGACATACTATAAAGCTCTTTTCCAGAGGTCAATGTTTCGGAGCGTGAGAGCCGTCTTTCGTCAAATAAAAAATCGGCTGCCCCCTTTGAGCTTATGAGCGAAGAAGATCAACAAACACGCGACCGCGTGCGCGCCCTCGTCCGTCAGGTCCTGGACAACGCGCTCCCGGCTGAAGAAGCGAAGACAGCATCCCCTTCATCAAACACACGCGCGGCTGAAGAGAGCCATGCGCCCTCTGCTGCCTCTACGACTCAGAGCCGTTTTATCAACACCCTGCCCGAAACAGCTTCCACAGCAGGCAGCGAACAGCCCTTTGCGCGCGACGAATCTTCCAAGATGGTGATTACCGAAACGGACGTGCATGGCCTGGAAGAAGGCGCACGCCTGCGCATCGCCGAAGGAGCGCGCCTGACCCCGCTCGCCGCAGACATCGTGCGCGAAAGAAAAATCGAGTTGGTGCGCCGCATCTCTCGTCGCGGCTCACGCGCCAGCAAGCTCGTCGCCGTCGGCGCAGACCACGGCGGCTACAAAATGAAAGAAGACCTCAAAAAGTTTCTCGAAGAATTGGGACACACCACGCGGGATTTCGGCACTGATTCCGAAGACGCTGTTGATTATCCCGACTTCGCGCACGCCGTCGCACGAGCGGTCGCAGACCGTCAAGCGGATGTCGGCATCATCATAGACGGCGCGGGCGTAGGCTCTGCCATGACCGCCAACAAAGTTCCCGGCGTCCGCGCCGCAGCCTGCTACACCGTCGCCGTCGCGCAGAACTCACGCGAGCACAACGACGCCAACGTCCTGACGCTCGGCAGCAAGACCATCTCAAACACGGAGATGCGCGAGATTGTTCGGGCATGGCTCGCCACCGAAATCAGCGAAGACCGCCACCGCAAGCGCGTCGCCAAAATCGTCGCCGTCGAGCGTCAATATAGCTCCTGAATTTCGCCGCAGCCTCGCAACTCTGCATATTCATTTCCGCCCGCGCGGCGCGTATAATTGCCTTCTGCCAGATGGGATAAGTTCTACCACTCCGCTTTCCTTCACAGGAGAACGACATGCCAGCGAGCCAGCCTGAGACAACAGCTTCAACCCAGCCGCTAGTCTTTATCAGTTACAGCCACAAAGATGAAAAGTGGAGAGAGCGCCTGCATTTGTTTTTGAAACCAGCGGAGCAGTCTGGAAGCATTTCTGTCTGGGATGATCGGCGCATTCACTTAGGTGATGAATGGAATACTGCAATTGATGAAGCTATCGCACAGGCAAGTGTAGCTGTGCTGCTCATCTCGCCGGAATATCTGGCTTCAGAGTGGGTGAGCATGAAAGAAATCCCTGATTTGCTTAAACGCCAGCAACAAGGCAGCCTGCGCATCATTCCTATTTTGCTCAAACCCTGCAACTGGAATGAAGCTGACTGGCTGAGTACTATTCAGATATTCCCGAGCGATGGGAAGCCTATCGCGGGTCGTTCAAAGAACACACAGGACAAGCTTTTTAAAGATGTAGCTGATTACATAGTTCATTTTGCTACCGGCCAAACCTCAACGCCTACGCCATTACCATCGCCGCCGCTAGAAACGACGACTGCGTCTCAACCGCCGCCCGTCGCAGAAGCCACAGACAAGACTGATGAGTTGACTGTATTCTCGCTCTCTGAATTTGAATTGTCCGATGAAGTCAAAACAACTCTCCACCGCGCTCAAGTGCTGGCGACGTATGCCGAAAAGACGCCGCCGCTAGTGACAACTTCCTGTCTGCTGTTCGGGATGGCAGAGGGCGGGCGCGGGCGATCTGACGCCTTCAAGACGCCGCAGTTTCTCTGGCAAGAGATAAATAAAGATGGCGGGGAGCAATATCATTCGGCCTTCAGCCTAAACTTTCCAAACGCGAGGTATGCTTCAACTGACGGAGCGGTTTTCTGGGATTCATACGTGGATGACTCGATATTGATTAGCCCCAACACCCTGAAAACTTTTCAACTCGCGGCTGAGATTTCAAGCCAGACTTTTAAGCCGACTTCGGGCAGAGCTTCCAAAAAAATCGCGGCTCAAACTTCCGGGTCACAACCGCTGCCGCGCGGACACATCGCTGCGCGTCATTTGCTGGCCGCGTTGTTCCTCCTCAATCCTGTAGAAGGACGCACGGGTGCGGTGGCAACCGTGTTGACGTTTGCGCCGGATGCGATAGAGCTGAAGAAGAAATTTTTAGACTTCATCATCATCGCCAAGATTCCGGGTGATAATCACAAGGCTTGGGCAAAGATTCTGCTCGCAGATGAAGAAGAGATCATCACAGAGCCGGAAGCGGATGCCGAGATTGCCGCTGAGGTTGATACGACTGCTGAATCTGAAGACGGTTTCCGCGCGCCGCTGGCGGGGTTTCTGGCGGACTTCTGGGCGGGCGATGATTTGCTGGACATCACGCCGGATGTCAACGCGCTGGCTGCGCTGATTGCCGCGTACAGCATTGAGCCGCCGCTCTCCATCGGGCTGTTTGGAGACTGGGGTTCGGGGAAATCTCATTTCATGCGGCAGTTGAAGAAGCGCGTGGAAACGCTCTCAAGCGCGGCGCGTAAATCGGACAAACCGCAGAATCAGATCAGCTATTACAAGAATATCGTCCAGATTGAATTCAACGCCTGGCACTACATCGAAGGCAATCTCTGGGCGAGCCTCGTAGAGCATATCTTCGCCCACCTCAAATTCTCGGACGAAGAAAATGTCACGCTCGCGGAAGCGCGCCGCGCGCAGTTGATGGAGAAAATCGGAATCAACCAACAGGTCTTGGCTAAAGTCGAAGAGCGCAAGGCCGTGCTTAAAGAACAGGAATCAGTCGCCCGCCAACGCGCCACAGAGGCCAAAGATAAACGTGAAACCCTATCAGAGTCCCTGCGCGGTTTGGTTGACGTGAAGTCCAGCGATTTGAACAAACTTATCCTGACGGATTTTTCGGAGACACAAAAAGAGCTTTTAAAAAAGCTTGGCATCCCTGAGAAAGCTTTGTCATCGCCCGCCGCCGTGAAGAAGCAGTATCTCGAAACCAAAAAATTGTGGGGACGCATCCGCGCGCAATTCAACATCTTCAAAAAAAATCCGATGCGGATCGTCTTGTTGGCCGGAGCATTGATACTGGCGGTGGCGGTCGGCTTCTTGCTGACGCCGTATCTCAAACGTTGGTTCAACAGTCCCGGTCTAGGCAAACTCGTCGCCGTCATCACTTCGGTTGTGACTTTTCTTTCTACTGCGTGGAAGGTCGCCAAGCCTTATTTGTCTCAGGTCAAACAGGGCTTGGAAGTGCTCGAAGAGAAGAATCAAGAGATTGATGACGAGCGACAGAAACGCATCGGCGAGCTGGAAGAAAGCGTGGAAACGCTGACTAGGCAATACCGCGAAGCAGAGGGCGAAGCAGACGCTTTGAACCGGCAGGTCAGCGACCTGACGAGCAAAATCGCAGGGACGACCACCAGCGCCATCCTCGCGGAGTTCATAGAAGATCGCGCCGCCGCCAGCGATTACCGCAGGCACTTAGGCGTGCTCGCGCTCATCCGCCGCGATTTCGAGAAGCTGGCAGACCTCTTCGCAGAGCAGCGCGAAGAGGAGCGCGGCGGCCACGGCGTCACCGATCACAAGACCATCAATCGCATCATCCTATACATAGACGACCTTGACCGCTGCCCGCCGGAGCGCGTCGTGCAGGTCTTGCAGGCGATTCATCTGCTGCTCGCGTTTCCGCTCTTCGTCGTAGTCGTCGGCGTAGACGCGCGCTGGGTCACGCGCTCGTTGCAGGAGAGCTATGAATGGCTGCGCGACTTGGACGGCGCGGAGGGCGAGGAAGAGAAGGATGAAAAAGCGATGCAGGGTAAGGGGCGAGGGGCTACGCCGCATGATTATCTGGAAAAGATTTTTCAGATTCCCTTCTGGCTCAAGCCGATGGGCGAGAAGGATTGCAAAAAGTTCATCGCAGGCTTGACGAAAAATATTTCCCCTGCGAACGCGGAGGCGAAACAGAACGGCGGCGCGGGCGTGAAGGCTGAAGACGAACCAAAGCCGGATGTTGGGATAACAGAGCCGGAGAAAAATAATGCCGTCACGATGGTTTCAACCCCGAACATGCCGCCGCCGGATGATGCCGCGCTCACGGAGTCAAATCGTGACTTCGGGCAGGCGATGCCGGAGAATGCGACGGACAATCAAACTGTTTCGACGAACGTCATGCCCGAAACATTCGTTGGAATCAAGAAAGCGGACGACGCACCCGCAGAAGAAAAGATTGTTCAAGAGCATGTTGCTAAAGTCGAAGAGGAGATTGATCTTGAGACTCAGAATCTGAAGATAGAGGATGCGGAAGTCGCTTACATGCAGGACTTGACCCCGCTGATTGGACGCTCACCGCGCGCCGTCAAAAGATTTCTCAACTGCTACCGCCTCATCAAGGTCGGAAAGCGTCCTGCGCAACTGTCAAAGTTTATCGGAGCGGACGGCCAGAGCGGCGAATACACAGCCGTGATGATCCTGCTCGGCGTGATTACCGGCGCGCCTTCCGTCTCTTCTTACTTTATCGAAGAGCTTGAGAAGTGGGCGGAGAGCGGAGAGGCTGGCACGCTGCAAACTTTTCTGACCCGCCTGCAAAAAAATCCTGAAGTGAGCAAACTGCCGGACTGGGCGCGCGTGCAAGGTTTTCTCGGACGCTTTATCAAGCCCACAGATGCCGCCGAAATGTTGGCAAAGCTGGTCGCGGTCGTGCCGAGCGTTTCCAGATATTCCTTCAGAGTCGCCAGAGTCGAAACGGCGCGGCAAAGGAAGTCTCAAACAAGGCCGCAGAGCGTTGAATAGAAGCTTGAAAAAGTTGCGGTCAAAGCTCAAGCCGTGAGAAGACGAAAACTACCAGAGGCCGTGTGCGCCTTTGCCATTAGCGCGGCGAGTGATGATAATTGAGGCCAGAGATGATTTAATTCGCAGGAGCAGCAAATGTCTTATTCGAACAACGGCGATCTTGAACACCTCGTCGAGCAGATTACGGATGTGATCGTTGCGCGCTTGAACGGCGATGCGGACGAGCAGGCCAAGCTGTGCGGTTGCACGAACGAATGTTTCAATCGCTGCCCGGAGCGGATGCACAGGATCGTGGACGCGGGCGCGGCGCGTATCGGTCTGGTCTTGGGGGAAACGGCTTCGGCGCGCGACTGGGCTGGACTGATTGACCACACGCTCTTAAAACCCGAAGCCACAGAGGAAGACATACGCCGCTTGTGCGAAGAGGCCGCGCGGTTTCGCTTTGCGTCCGTGTGCGTCAATCCGACCTGGGTGCGCGCGGCCTCTTGCCACCTGCACGGCACGGGCGTTCCGGTCTGCACTGTCATCGGTTTTCCGTTGGGAGCGACGCTCGCGGACGTGAAAGCTTATGAAGCGCGGCGCGCGATCTTTGACGGTGCGCGCGAGGTGGATATGGTTATCAACATCGGCGCGCTCAAGAGCGGCGACGATTGCGCCGTAGAGCATGACATACATGCTGTCGCTTCTGTCGCGCACGAAGCCAACGTCATCTGTAAGGTGATTATCGAAACGGCTCTTTTGACGGACGATGAAAAGGTGCGGGCTTGCAGCGCAGCCAAACGCGCGGGCGCGGATTTCGTCAAAACTTCGACTGGGTTTTCCAAAGGCGGAGCGACGGTCGCGGACATCGCATTGATGCGGCGGACGGTCGGAGCCGATTTGGGCGTCAAAGCTTCGGGCGGCGTCAAAGGTTTAGAGGATGCGCGCAAGCTGGTCGAAGCGGGCGCGACACGCATCGGAGCCAGCGTCGGCGTCAAGATCGCACAGGAAGCAGGCGGCGCACGCCAGACCTCTATGACAGCCGCAGCGTATTAAGAAGGCAACAGCCAGTGAATAGTAAATGGTGAATAGTAAATAGACGAACGATTTTTTTTATCCATTTACTATTTACCATTTACTATTTACCCCCTGCGTTACCTTTCTCTCTTTCCGTAGCTAATCATATTCGCGAACATGCGATACGCGCCGGGGATGCCCGCGCGGAGTTGCCTGTACCAGACCATGCTCGTGTAGATGTAATGCCCGCGCCCGTAATTCGCTGTGAGTAGCCCGCCGCGCAATGGAGCTTCGCCATCATCGCTCGTAGCCAGCAAAGCTTGATAGCGTTCATCCCAGGTTTTGGGATAATAAAGCCCGCGCTCCTGCACCCAGCCTGTAAAATCATCCGCGCCGAGCTTGTTTGGGAAATTGAGCAGAGCATGCTGCGGCTCGTTGAAAGCGACGGGCGCAGTCTCGTCCGTCACGCGCTCGCTGCCGAGCGTGATTGAATAGGGAGCAAGCTGCGGGCGATTCTTCGACGGGTCAGGATTCCACTCGTTCGCTTTGTGATAGAAGACGATGAGTGTGCCTCCGTTTTTGACGTAATCCAGCAGGCGCGCGTTCGCGGCGACGAGTTCGGGATGAGCCTGATAGCCGCGATTGTCTATGATGATCGTGTCAAGCTTTTGCAGGTCGCCCGCGCGAATGTCTTCAATCGTCAATTCCCGCGCTTCGACCCCGAGCGCATCGAGCGCGTTTCGCAAAGTCTCGTCAAAGCTTCGCACATAGCCGACACGAAGATTCTGCGTGACGCGGGCATCGCTGTAAATAACTCGTGTCTCGCGCTGCGAAATGACGTTCGTGCTTTCCGGCGGACGCACGGAAAAGATGATCGAGCCGAAATCTGCGCGCGGCGTGCGCCGCTCGTCCGGCGTGTCCACCGGAATGACGTTGGTTCGCACCGTAAACTCTCTGGTTTCGTTGGCCGCGAGCGCGATCTCCGAACCGACTTCGTTGATATGCTCGGTTGGGCTTGCGATGCCGAACTCGCCTTTGAATGGTTTGTTCTGATGATTGATGAGACGGATTTTAAAGCTCAAAGGCTGATTGAGATTGGCGGGCGTGAAGACATACGGCGATGGTGTGATGCTTGCTATTTCAACTGCGGGTGCGACATCAACCCGTGTGAAGGCAGAGAGCGGGAGGATAACTCTCTCACCTACGATGTCGAACATGAGTCCCACCACGCATGGCTCGCCAAATAACGCGCCGTCATAAAGATGCGTTGCGAGCGGGACATTAATGCGGGCTGTGAGTGGTGTTTCCAACTCAAACGTTGTGCTTATGGATTTTTGCGGAGACAGGTTGCCGCGCATATCTATCTTACGTGTAACGTCCTTCCCCGCACCCGCTCCCATGAAAAGAGCGCCGCGAATGCGGACTTCTTTCTCGCCCTGATTGGACACAGTAAGAGAAAAAGTCGTCTTCGTGCCGGGGACAAGCACAAAGCTCTGTGATGTTAGAGAAGCTTTAACCCCGCTTGCTTTGACCAGTGCCTCTGTCAATCTAGGGTTCCGCAGGGAATAGCGCGACTTGTCTCCTTCAGGCGGAGCGGAAAAAGTCCTGGATTTTCTCGCCGCGATCAACGCCTCAAGCACGCGCTCGCGCTCCGATAAAAAGTCCGTCAGCGGCCGCCCGTCAATGGTCAGCGGGGCGGGAGGCATCGCAGCGTTTTCGTTTAAGCGCAATCCGTCAAGAAATGTTTGGGCGTTAGGAGGCAGGGCCGCCGCGTTTTTTGACTGGCGCGCTAAACGATAGCGAATGATGCGAGCGCCTTCTTTGGGAATCGTTTGCGGCCACGGGCCTTGAGAGGCATGCTGTTGCAAGGCTTGCAGGGCTTGCTCCGCATAAGTCGAGCCGCGCACAGTATCAGTCTCATTGGGATTGATCGTGATAGTTTTTCCTGCACGCGCCGCCGCCTCTTCCAGTTGTTTGCTGCCCGTGCCGCTTTCATAATTGACACGCACGAAAAGTCTCTGCGGCTGCCAGACGGTCAATTCTATTAATTGCTCCGGAAAGCGGCTGGCGTCGGCAGCGGCGTCGAAAGCTTCTTCGACGAGACGCCCGGTCGCCTGATGATGCCCGTGCCCGCTCGACGTGTCGTGATTAGTGATGATGACATCCGGGCGCAGGGTGCGAATTTTCAAGACCATCTGGCGCAGAGCTTCTTCACGACCCCAGATGCGAAAAGCCTCTTCCGCAGATTTCGAGAAGCCGAAATCCCTGAGCGCGAGAAAGTTCGCTTTAGAGCCTTGAATGTCTGCGGCTTTCAGAGTCTCGCGCGCACGGATCACGCCCAGCTCTTCGTAAAGCTCCGGCCCGATGGCGTTCTGCCCGCCTTCGCCATAAGTGGAAAAGAGCGTCACAGTATGCACGCCATATTTACGCCGGAGCACTGTCAGCGTCGCGCCGTCTTCGTCGTCAGGATGCGCCGCGACGCACATGACCGTCCACGTATTCGTTAAATCGAGCAGGGCTTGATGCAGCTCCGCGCGGTCGGCTGAATTTTGGACGGGCGCGGTTTGCGCGCGAAGAGATAAAGTGAAGTCTGGAAAACCTGTAGCAAGCCACAGAGACACAGAGATACAAAGCAGAGATAAAAAAGTTTTCCGCGCGCTACGCCATCGCTTACTGCGCGCCTCAGTGCCCGTGTGGCTGGTTTTGAAATTGTTTCTCAGCATCATCCTAATTATACAAGCTCAGAAGCTGTTTGAAAATTCCGACATTTGCGCCGGAGGCGCAGCGAGAAGGTAGCCAGACGTGCAACGTCTGGAAGGTTTAGGGAAAGATTCGCGCATTGAAGATGCGCGCAGAACTGTCTGTCCGCACCTTACGGCGCGGCAACGATTGTGTCATCTTCACCAGACGTTGCACGTCTGGCTACCTTCTGATCGCCGCTCACGCGGCTTAACGGAATTTTCAAACAGCTTCTCAGACCGAAAATCTGTAGCTTTTACACATTGGCAGCGCAATCTCATGGGACGCAGGCTGCCGTGGGATATTTTCGCGTGCGGGAAAGATGAAAGCCGTGCTATATTGCGTCGCTCTTCCAACAAATCAACAATAGTTTATTCAGGAGACTTATGTATTCCCAAACGAAACGCAATATGTTCCTCGCCTTTGCCTTGATGATAACTTTCGTGCTCGCGTGCGGCTCGGGGGACGAAATAGATAAAGCCAACAAACTTGTCGCCGAAGGTAACACAGCTATTCAAGAGGGTAATAAGCTGGCGCTCGAAGCCGGGCCGAAGAACGACAAGATTTTTGAAGAAGTCACCGCCGACACCTACGAAGAGGACAAAGAAAAATTAAAGGGCACCGCGAAGGAAGCCATAGACGGATTGACCAAGAGCGCAGAGAAATACCGCGAAGCGTCGAAGAAGTTTGACGAAGCCAGCAAGCTCAAGGTTGACGACAAATTTAAAGAGTACCTGACGCTCAAGTCTCAGGAGTTCAGCAAACGCGCAGAGCAGATGGATGCGGCCAAAGGAAATGCGCAGGCTTTTCTTGACAGCGCCGATGCGGTTTCCCTGATGGCTAAGATCAACGCCAACAAGCCGCGCATCGAGGCTCTGGACAAAGAGAGCAAAGACCTTGAAGCGAAGGCCGACAAGATTCGCTCTGAGAATAAGGGCAAAATCCAATAAGGCATTAAAAGCAAAAGGGGAATCAGGGTCAAAGGCGAGCCTGAGCGATACCTTTCGGGCGTGGATGCTTAGAGCGGATTTCGTTTGGATGTACGGCAGGCTGTGAGCCTGCCGCCTGTCCGACGCGAGCGGCAGGCTCACAGCCTGCCGTACACTGATTTGCAACCTGCTCTAGAGCGCCTAACAAAACTCAGCCACAGAGACACGGAGGAAGGCAAAAGGCAAAAGGTAAAAGTAAAAAGGTAAAAGTGAAGAACCGTTGAATGCTTTCTTACTTTTACCTTTTACCTTCTTCATCTCCGTGTCTCTGTGCCTCTGTGGCTAATCCTTGATTTTGTCAGGCGCTCTTCGTCCAGCTTCCCCTGTTTCCCTTTAACCCTTTTTCTCCAAACGCGCGGCCACCCACATGCTCAAAGCGATGAGCGCGATCAGCAACACGCCGTAGGCTGCGGCAGTGCCCAGATTAAAGTCTCGCATCGCGGCGGCAATCGCGATGGAGATGGGGCGATTGCGCGGGACGAAGACCAGCACCGAAGCGACATACTCTCCGAGCGCGATGACAAACGCGAGCAGCGTTCCGGCCAATGCTCCGGGCCAGATGAGCGGCAAGCGCACGCGCCTGAAACGCTCCCACCAGCGCGCTCCGAGACCGCCCGCAGCTTCTTCCAAACTCGGGTCTAACTGCTCTATGCTCGCCTGCATGGCACGCACGACGAGCGGCATAAAACGCAAAAAATAGACGACCGGCAGAATCCAGAATGTGCCGACGAGAATGAACGTCCCGGTCAGAGGATTTTCCTGCCCGTAAGCTTCGGCCACCGCGACGGCCACAACCGTCCCCGGCAAAGCATACGGCACGAGCACCAGCAGCGAGACCATGCGCCGCCAGAACGTGCGTTTGCCCGCCAGCAGGGAAGCGATACAGAAGCTCCACACCAGCGCAGCCAGCGCGGCCAGCCCGGACATCTGTAGACTGTTGAGCAGCACGCCTCCCGCGTCTTCTTCCGTCAGGATGCGGCGATAATTGTCGAAGGTGTAAGCGGGCGGCAGCATCTCTGTCGTCCACGCTCCGTCGCGCGCAAAGCTGATGATGACCAGTGTCACGACCGGCAGCGCAAGAATTATCGAAAACACCACACCGCAGGCTGCGGCTAAGGTGCGCGCCCTCCCGCTTTTAATCATCGCGCGCCTGCGGGTCGTTCCCTTCATCGCCGCCGAGACGAATTGCCGCGTGCCTTCATATCGCTGAAAAAAGATGAGCGCCACGAGCGAGATGGCCGCGAGAATGACCGTCTCGGTTAAAGCTGTTGCCGCGTCTCCCCTTTGTCGCGCGGTGTAGATTTCCAGCGTCAGGACGCGCACGTCTCCGCCGAACAGCAGCGGCGCACTGAAGGACGCCATCGAAGTCATAAAAGTCAAAAGCCCTGCGGCAAGCAGCGAGGGCGTCAACTGCGGCAGCGTGACGCCAAAGAGAACTTTGAAGGGACGCGCGCCCAAGCCTTTGGCCGCTTCTGCAAGCCCCCCGTCAATCCGCTGCAAGCCCGCGCCCACCAGCACGTAAAAGAACGGGTACATCGTATAAGTGTGGAAGAGCAGCAGCGCAGGCCACCCGCGCAAAGTCCACGGCGCATCGTTCAGTTGGAAAACTTTTTGCACAAGGCGCGCGAGAATCCCCGACTCGCCGCAGAGGAAAATAAACGCGACCGTCCCGACCAGCGGCGGCAACACCAAAGGCAGCGCAGCCAGCGTCGCGAAAACCTTGCGCGCCGGAAAGTCATAACGCGCGAACAGAAACGCCAGCGGCACGCCGACCAACGCACACAACGCGACCGTCAGGAACGAGAGCAACACGCTCGACCACATGGCCTCTCTCGTCGCCCGCTGCGAAAAAACTTCCGCATAATTCAAGAGCGTCCACACGCCGTCGCGCTGAAGCGAAGCCGTCAGGACATGCAGGTTTGGATAGATGACACCGTAGACGAGAACGATGAAGACGAGAAAAAAAAGGATGAGGGATGAGGGATGAGGGATGAAAAAGAAGCTGTTTGTCTTTACTTCATCCCTCATCCCTCATCCCTCATCCTTGAGTACGTTGATGCGTCCCGGCGGGAGGCCGACCATGCAAGGCTCGCCGGGAGCGAGGCCGACCAGTCGCAGCACTAAGGCTTCGAGCATGAGGCCGTTGGCGTCGAGCTTGACGTAGGTGGTCGCGCCCGCAAAGTTGACCTCGCGCACGATTGCGCGCAAGACGTTATCCGCCGGAAACGATGCGCCCTGCGTCAGGGAAATATGTTCGGGTCGAATGGCAAGCATGGCGGGCTGGTTGATTGGCCCAATGTTCTCCTGCGCATTGACCGGCACATACAGCGTGTGGCTTCCTTCGAGGGTTTTGAACTCGCCGTTAGTTTCATGATTCTTGCTCAGGCGCATAGCGCGTATCAGGTTGTTGCGCCCTAAGAAACGCGCGACGGCGAGGTTGGCCGGACGCTCATACAGCTCTTTGGGCGTGCCTGTTTGGAGGATGCGGCCATCGCTCATGACGCTGATGCGGTCGCAGAGCGCGAAGGCTTCGTCCTGATCGTGCGTCACGTAAATGGCCGTCAGTCCGAGCCGCTTGACCAGCTCGCGCAACTCGCCGCGCGTCTCTTCGCGCAGGCTCACGTCCAGATTCGAGAGCGGCTCGTCAAACAAAAGCAAAGCAGGCTCTATCGCGATGGCACGCGCAATCGCGATGCGTTGCTGCTGCCCGCCTGACAACTCGTCCACGCGCCTTTGCTCATAACCGGGAAGCTGTACCAGATTGAGCGCGTCCGCGACCTTGGGTGTGATTTCATTTTTCGGGCGGCGGCGAGCGCGCAGGCCGAAGGCCACGTTCTCGAACACATTCAAATGTGGAAACAGCGCGTAGTTCTGAAAGACCATACCGAAACCGCGCCGTTCGGGCGAGAGGCGAGTGATGTCGCGCCCGTCGAATTCAAGGCTCCCCGCATCCGGCGTCTCAAGACCGGCGATCATCCTTAATGTCGTCGTCTTGCCGCAACCGGACGGCCCCAGCAGCCCGAAAAACTCGCCGCGCTCAACCTCAAGCGACAGCTCCCTGACCGCGCGCGTCGCGCCATACTGCTTCGAGATATTTTTAAGGGAGAGAAAAGACATTCTTCAATACACAGAAATTAAACAGGGATAGACAGGATAAGCAAGATGAATAAACAGCTTTCAGCTTTCAGTTTTCGGTTTTCAGTTTTCAGAGCGCGCATCTGTCATCTCAAATCATGGCTAATCTGTAATCTCAAATCTCAAATCTCGATTTTCTATTCTCGTCTTTCAATTCGGAATCTTTCGTGTCCTGTTCATCCCTGTTTGAATCTTCTTTCAATCTGCGCCGACGATCTCGCTGCGCCGCTCAAGCAGCACCACGTCGCGCCAGATGCCGTTCATCCTGCCGATGCGCTCGCGCCTGCCGACTTCGCGAAATCCGCATTGCTTGTGCATCGTGATACTGTGGCTGTTCTCAGGAAAAATTCCCGCCTGAAGCGACCAGATGCCGTTGCGCTCGGATTCGCTGACCAGAGCTTCGAGCAGAGCCTTGCCGATGCCTTCGCCCCTGTAGCTTTGACCGACATAGACGCTGATTTCCGCCACGCCCGCATACACAAAACGGCTCGACACGGCGCTGAGCGCAGCCCAGCCTTTGACCGTCTCGCCGTCGCGCGCGACGAGGCGGCTGTATGGAAGATGGCGCGCATCCCAAACTTCCCACTCCGGAGCCTGCGTCTCAAACGTCGCGTGCCCCGTCGCGATGCCTTCAAGATAGATGACGCGCACTTGCTCCCAATCTTCCGCGCTCATCTTGTCAACGATAAAACTCATCTTAGCTTTTCCCCTGTCAGTCGCTTTACAGGTCTTCTCAAACTTCTTCAATCCGGTCAAGGTCAATCAGCCGCTCAACAAGCATCTATTCGGCTCAGGAGTAAAGTCAAGCCAATGAGTCCGAGCATCTCCCGCAAAGACGCAAAGGAAGAAAGGGTATAGGGGTGGTAAAAAGAACGGCTGCTTTACTACACCCTACACCCTATCCCCTACACCCTCATTTGTTATTGCATCTGAGTCCGGTAAAGATTGCCGTCGGTCTCAATCGTCCACAACTCGCCATCCAGGGCCACCATCCCGGCTGTGTTCTTCCATTCGCCGCCCTTGCCTACCATGAGCCAGTTGCCGCTCTTATCCGTCTTGTACAGATTGCCGTTAGCCTCGATGGTCCAGAGCTGAGTGCCGGACGCAGCCATCAAGCGCGTGCTGCCCCATGCTCCGGGCTGCCCGACGCGCTGCCAGCCGCCCATCTTGTTGGTCTTGTAGAGGCTGCCGTCACGCTCGACCGTCCACAACTCACCGCCCATCGCGACGAGCGCAAGCGCGTCCTTCATGTTGCCGCTCGGGCCGACCCGCACGTAATTTCCGTTTTTGTCTGAGCGGTAGAGGTCGCCGTTCTTTTCAACGCTCCAGATTTCTCCGTCCATCGCGACGATGCCGCGCGTGCCGCCCCATTCGCCCTTTTTACCAACCTGTTTCCAGTCGCCATTCTTGTTCGTGCGATACAGGTTGCCGTCGGTCTCAATCGACCACAGCTCGCCGTCCAACGCTGTCATCAATCGCGTGTTGACCCACGCGCCGCTCTCGCCGACCTGTTTCCACAGGCCGTTTTTGTCAGTGCGATACAGATTTCCGCTTTTCTCAATCGTCCAGATTTCTCCGTCCAGCGCGACCATAAAACGTGTGTCAATCCATTCGCCTGCTTTGCCGACCTGTTTCCAACTTCCGGCCTGCGCCATCACGCTCACAGAGGCCAGCGCGATGAGCGCCATCGTGGCGGTTAAAACTATTAACTTTCTTTGCATGAATTTCTCTCCTTCAGTAAGGGGTTTAAGTGAAAGCGCAGTTTTAAATTTAACACAACTCTGCGCGGTTATTCTGAGCGACCGGGCGAGAGATAATTTCGCGCTCCGGATCGTGATGAACATATAGATGATGTAAATCAAGAGTAGAAATTCTTTGCGCTCTTTGCGAGAAATCCTTTGCGGTCTTGGCGTTAAAAAAGCCCTTAACCGCAAAGACCGCAAAGATTTAAGACGCAAAGCACGCAAAGAAAAAGCAGTTGATTTGTTGCTACCATTGATTCGCATAGATTGTCTTACTTTCGATTGCGTCCGCGAATCTCCGTGTCCCAGTAGCGCAGCCAGCCATCGCCTTCTCTGCGCAGCAACTCCCAATCCACCTGCATGCGCGTGAAAGGCTCATTCATCCATGCTGGCAGTTGGCTGCGGTCAAGGTCTGTGCGCGCGGGGATGCGATAGAAATTTCGCGCGGCATGAATCAGGCTTTCGGGCGTGGTGACGAATTCGTAAAAGCGTTTTGCCTCTTCTTCATTCGGCGCGCCGCGCACGATGGCGATGGCGTCTATGATGACGGGCGTGCCGCTCGCAGGGATAACATAAGCGATGGGAAGCTTTTTCTGCTCCTGATAAAGCCGCGCGTCCGGCATGTTCCACAGGCTGATAAGCCCTTCACGCCGCGCCAGCTTCTGCATCAGCAAAGTTCCATCAGCCGTGTACTCATGCATGTTTGCATCAAGCCTGCGAAGCCAATCATAACCGCCCGCAGGCGAATTGGTGTCTTTATAAAAACGCCAGATCATCGCTCCGAAGATGGCTCGCATCGAATCCGACGGATTCGGATTGCGTATCAAAATCTTGTCGCGCCACTTCGCATCCAGCACATCGTCCCAATCTCTGGGTGCATCCGAAGCCTGTATAGCATCGCTGTTATACACGATGACTTCCGGCGTCTCGTAAGTCCCGTACCAGCGATCCTGCGTGTCGCGCGCGTCCATTGAAACTTTGTCCGCCCACGTCGGGCGATACGGCGAGAGCAGGTTTTCTTCCGCCGCCGTCTGAAACGTCATGTGCGATGCGCCCCACCATAAATCTGCCTGCGGGCGATTGTGCTCGGTACGCAGCCTTCCCAAGACATCCCGCGAACCCATATCCAGAAATTCCACTTTCACGTCCGGGTGCGCCTGCTCATAACGCGCTACGAAATCGCTCAGCAAGTCCTGCCCGTGCGGCGTGTAGATCATCAACTTGCGTTTCGCAGGCGCGCCCGCGGGCTTGCAGGCAAAAGCCAGAGCCAGTAGCGAGACCACGCAAACAATAGTGATGATGCGGCCTGTGTTGAGAGGCATCGTAAATGAAATGGAAAAGCTGGATTCGGATTACGCAAGATATGCTAACACAACTCGCTCTCATGCGTCCTTCGCGAAATTTTGCGGGCGTGCCTGGGAATCCTTGCGCGCTTGGCTTAGACCTTAGCTCGCAAGTACAATGAAACATCCATCAGAGAAAAGGTGAAAGACATGGCCGCGATTAAGATGTACACCGTTTCGACCTGCGGCGATTGCCGCAACGCGAAGCGTTTTCTACAGCAGCAGGGCATCGCCTACGAAGAGATTGATATTGAGCGGACGGAAGGCGCGATGGAATATGTGATGAAGGTCAACGACGGCAAGCGCAAAGTCCCGACCTTTGAAATTGACGGAAGAGTTTTCAATCTCTCTCCGTATGACGAGCGCAGGCTGCGCACCGAGCTAGGGTTGATATAAAGGAGACCGTTTCGATGTCTACGAGTTTGAAAAGAAGAGCCATGCGCGCAGGCGGCTGGCAAATCGCCAAGCGTTTAATCAAGCCCATCCCCTTTGTCGGCACTGTCTTTGCCCTTAGCCTCGCTGGCTACGAGATCAAGAAAAAGGGATTGCTGCGCGGCGGCATCCACGTCGGCCTCGACGCCACCCCCCTCGTCGGCACCGCCAAAGGCATTCTCGAACTCTTTACCGGCGACCTGATTCCCGATAAGAAAACAAGAAAACCAAGATAGATAAAAAGGAAAAGGGGTAATAAGTTAAAAGGGGAATAGGAAGATTCAATTCTTCCTCTATCGTAAAAGCACGAGTGGCTCTGGCTGCTCGTGCTTTTCTTTTTGGCATAGCCCAGTCCGAGAAACTCTATTGTGTTAGCTTGAGCATTTGCAAAAGCTTTGGACTGCTTGACAGATTGTTCTCAATATGAGAACATGGGGGTGTCTTTGAAAGGTGTGAGACACAAGCTATGGAGTCGCGCCGATCAGAGCAACATTGAAACTCAACAACACTGAAACTCAACACCACCGAAACTCAACACCACAAATTCAGGAGATGAAAGTCATGGGTAGAATCAAAAAATACAAGAGCAGAAGCGAGGAAAACAATGCACGTAATAAGTTACAAGCCATTCCGAGAATTTATCTTGAAACATTCAGATTCGGGTGCAGGATTGAATGCGTGGTATAAAACGGCCAAAAAAGCCAATTGGCAAAACCTTGCGGAAGTTCAGCAAAGATATTCACATGCTGACTTGGTAGGGGATTATGTGGTTTTTAACATTAATAATAATAAATACAGGCTGATAGTTGGAATTAACTATCGAAGCCAAACCATATTCATCAAACATGTATTTACACATGAGGAATATGATAATTGGAAAACATGAGTACAGTAGTAATAAATCCTGCTCGATATAAAAAGCTTCTTTCCAGAGCTATGCCCGTCATAATTCAAACGGAAGAAGATAATGATCGTATGCTCGCTGAAGCTGAGAAACTGATGGCTAAAGGCGAAAACCTAACGCCTGAAGAGGACGCATTGCTGCGTCTGCTGGCGACGCTCATTCAAGACTTTGAAGAGAAGTTTTATCAGCCCAGAGCAGCCACACCTTTGGAAATACTGCATCACCTGATGGACGCACGAGACCTGAAACAGAGTGACTTGCTAGAGGTGTTCGGTTCTAAAGGAATTGCCTCTGAGGTTATTAATGGAAAACGCAGCATTAGTAAAGCTCAAGCTAAAGCTCTAGCCAAATTCTTTGGTGTATCGGCTGACCTGTTTATTTGATGAGTAGCGCCTGAGCGGTGCGTTTGATTTTGTATCCTCTGCCAATAACCTTGCCCTTTTATTCTTCTTTTGAAATCGCACGCACGCGCGGCTGCTCCGTAAACGGATGAGCTTTTTCGTAAGCGTGTGCGAGGCGCAGGAGCGTCGCTTCAGACCAATGCGGGCCGACGAACTGGAAGCCTATCGGCAAGCCCGCTTCGGATAAGCCGCAGGGCAGGGAGATGCCGGGGATGCCTGCCAGATTCGCAGTGCATGTGTAGATGTCGTTGAGGTACATGGCGAGCGGGTCGTCCGTCTTTTCGCCTAACAGGAAGGCTGTCGTCGGCGTGGTCGGCGTGGCGATGGTATCACACTTTTCAAAAGCCTTCTGGAAATCCTGTTTGATGAGCGTGCGAACCTGTTGCGCCTTGCGATAATAGGCTTCGTAATAGCCGGACGAGAGCACGTAAGTGCCGAGCATGATGCGCCGCTTAACTTCTGCTCCGAATCCCTCGTCGCGCGTCTTGCGATACATCTCGCGCAAGGTCTTCGGCTCTTCCGCACGAAAGCCGTAACGCACGCCGTCGTAGCGCGCGAGGTTAGATGAAGCCTCGGCAGTCGCGATGATGTAGTAAACCGCGATGCAATATTTCGCGTGCGGCAGCTCTATATCAATAATTTCTGCGCCGAGTTCGCGGTAAGCTTCAATCGCACGCTCGACAGAGGCGCGCACTTCAGCGTCAAGACCTTCTCCGAACAATTCGCGCGGGACGCCTATGCGCGCTCCCTTGATGCCGCTCTGTAATTCCCTTGCATAATCCGGCACGGGAACATTTGCGGTCGTCGCGTCATTCGCATCGCGCCCGGCGATGACTCCCAAGACCGTTGCGACATCGCGGGAGGTGCGCCCGAAGACGCCGATTTGATCGAGCGAGGAAGCGAAGGCTACAAGCCCGTAGCGCGAGATGCGCCCGTAGGTCGGTTTCAATCCGACGATGCCGCACAAAGCGGCTGGCTGGCGCACGCTGCCGCCCGTCTCTGACCCCAAAGCAACGGGCACGATGCCAGCCGCCACAGCCGCCGCAGACCCGCCGCTTGAGCCGCCCGGCACGCGGCTCGTGTCCCAGGGGTTTTTGACCGTCCCGAACGCGGAGTTCTCATTCGACGAACCCATCGCAAACTCGTCGCAGTTGGTCTTGCCGATAATGACCGCTCCGGCGGCATTCAATCGCTCAATCGCCGTCGCGTTGTAAGGCGGATGATATGCGCCGAGAATGCCTGAGCCGCAAGACGCTTGCAGACCCTTCACGCAGATATTGTCTTTGATGGCGATGGGCACGCCGCGCAGAGCCTGCGCCGGTTCATCTGAAGACTGCGCAGCATCAATCTCTCCGGCTCGCCGCAAAGCGCCCGCACGATCAATCTCAAGAAAAGCGTTGAGCGTTTCGTTCAAGCTCTCGGCAGCATCAACCGCAGATTCCGCAACGCCGCGCGCCGTCGCTTTTCCCTCTGAGAGATGAGAGCGCAGGGATTCAATGTCAGTATCGAAAAAGTTCATTTGATTTTAGGTCTTTGTGCTTTGTCTTTTGTTCTTTGCATTCAACTCAACGTTCAGCCTACTGCTCAAGATTGATAGCGTAAGCAAAGAACGAAAAACAAAATACAAAGAACATTTTTTAGAGTACCTTCGGAACACGGAAATGGCCGGAGGCCGGATCGGGAGCTTGGTCGAGCGCAAGCTTTTGGCCTAATGACGGGCGCGCGGCATCCTCGCGCGCGGAATCCGTAGCTTCGCCTTCAGCGGTCAGACCGCCCGTGGCTGGCTCGACATCGCTGGTATCCAGCTCGTTCAGTTGTTCGACATAAGTGACGATGTCCGCGATCTGCGGCGTAAAAGCGCGCTTCTCTTCGTCCGTAATTTCCAGATGCGCGAGCTGCGCGATCTTCTCAATATCTGCTTCTGTGATAGGCATAATTCGATTGCGGAATGCGGATTTCAGATTGCGGATTGGTATGCTTCTTAGCCTTGAAGCCGGATTTTTAAGCCATCACGGTTTATCGTATGGATAATCCGCAATCCGCAATCTGAAATCCGCAATCTTAATTCTCCTTTTCCTGTCGTTCCATGCAACTGCCTGCGGCGACTAGAAAGCGATGGCGCAGTTGCTCGTCGTGAATCGCGTCCGCGGCGAGGCTCAGTTGGCTGTTGGCTGTTTCCAGTGCGCGCTGTTCCTGCTGCTCGCGGTTTGTCTGTTTCAGAGCATGCGCGGCGCGTTCCTGTTTCACTGTTCTCGGATCAACACGAAACTCTATAAAGGTGACGATGGCTTGGCCGAGCAGGGAATTGAGACGAAAGAGCAGTTGCCCGCTCATGGCCTCAAGCTGCTTCTGCCATGTCGTATCCGCGACGGCGACGATGAGCGTCTTGCGATAGAGCCGGAACGGCACGGCTTGCTCGCGCAAACCCTCGCCCGCGACCCTGCGCCATGCCACAATGGCGGCAGCCTCGCAGACCTCTTCCGCCTCGCCCGCGGCGCGCAAAAGTTTCGGCAGACTGCGAATCAGATCATCCATAGGCGATTTTGAATTTCGGATTTTGGATTGCGGATTGATAAGCGCGGATTACTCAAGGTATCTTTTACGTTGCTAATCCAAAATCCGAAATCCGAAATCCGAAATTGTTTGGAGTGTAATGGAAAACGAGCGAGAGCCACAAGCAGGCAGCGCGGCGCAGGATTTGAAGTCGTCGCACATGAATCCATTGGTGCTGGCATCTGCCAGCCCGCGCCGCGCAGAGATTTTGCGTTCGGTCGGCTGGCCTTTCGAGACGCTCGCGGTCGAGATAGACGAAACGCCGCGCGCAGGAGAAGAGGCACGCGCGTATGTTGAAAGGCTGGCGCGCGAGAAGGCTGAAGCGGCTGCGCGGCGCGTGCCGGGAAGAGTCGCGCTCGGCGCGGACACGACTGTCTGTGTGGACGGCGAGATATTTGGAAAGCCTGTTGATGAGAGTGAAGCTCAAATTATGTTGCAACGTTTGAGCGGCAAGTGGCATGAAGTCTTGACGGGCGTCGCGCTGGTGCGTGCAGGAGAAGACGCGCTCTGCCACGTCGCTCACGAAATCACGCGGGTGCGTTTCGCTTCCATGTCGGCTGAAGAAATCGAGTGGTACGCGGCGACGGGCGAGCCGATGGACAAGGCCGGAGCCTATGCCATTCAGGGACGCGCCGCGCTCTTTATCGAAAAGATAGAGGGCGATTACTGGAACGTCGTCGGCTTGCCAGTGCAATTGGTCTACAGGCTGGCGCGAGAGATAAGCTGACAAGAAAACATTTCCCGCAAAGGCGCAAAGACGCAAAGGAAAGATTCTCTTCTTTGCGTCTTTGCGCCTTTGCGGGAAACTTATTCGCCTTCGCCTTACAAAACTTTATCGAGCGACGGTGCGAGTTGTCCTATGACATCGCCGCCGGAATCAAGGCCGCCGATGGGCGTGCCGGAAATGTTGCCCTGCTTGTCAAGAATCACGAACGCCGGAATCTGATCGACTCCGAACTGCTTCGAGACTTGCCCGTCTGCGTCTCTGAGTACGGTCAGGTTCAGTTCGTTGCGCTTGGAGAAAGAGCGCAGTTGTTCATCCGTCGCATAGGTTTTAGACTTCGGCGAATCGGAATCTGTGGCGACAAAGTAGACCACGACGCCCTGTTTCGCATATTGATTGGCAAGCTTGCGTATGCCTTCGGATTGCTTGCGCGAGAGCGGCATCCAGGACGCGCCGAACGCCAGCACTACCACCTGCCCGCGCACGTCATCCGAAGTGATCGTGCGCCCGTCAATCGTCCGCAACGAAAAATCCTGTGCAGCGGGAACTGTTGTCGCCACAACGCGCGGCGCGAGCGCGACGCTTGAAAGCGCGAGCAGGATTGATACCGTCACAGCTACGAAAGACCTGCGACTCTGAACAAACATTTCGTCTCCTTCATGACTTCCGCCCTTGCGCCCCGTCCGGCTAGATTGCCGCAGGGCTAAGGCTTGAGCCGTTGGCGGCAACCTGTCTCAAGCGAAAAATTAGATGTGCTTAAACGGCATTAGAGTTGGATAGCGGGACGAAAGGCTGCACATGTTCCGGCTTTTATACGGGTTCGAGACCGGGCGGATCGGCGGCGAAAATCTCGCGGTGCAGCGCGCGGTAATCATCCCATGTATCCATATCGCGCGCAATGTAAGGCGAAGCGACAGGCACGCGCAACACCTCGTCTCGATGTTTGTCAAAGAGCGCGCGAAGTCCGCATTGCGGGTCAAGCCTTAAAAGCTCAGCGCGAAATTTGAGATCAACCAGCGCCGGATGCCCGCCGCGCCCTCCATGCTCAGGCACGAGCAGCATAGCTCCTGTCCGCGCCCGCTCATCAACCAGATGGCTTATGACTTCAGGCGGGATTGCCGGTTGGTCTACTAAAGCGATAAAGACTGCTCCGGCTTCGCGTGGAAGTTGTTCGACACCGCGCGCGATAGAGACGCCCATCTCGCTTTCAGTTTCAGAGTTGAGAGCGATGCTGACCGGAAGATGCGCGAGCCGCGCCTGCATCTCTGCCGCGCGATGCCCGACGACCACGATGATTGGCTGTGCCCCGCCTTCCTGCAAGTGAGCGATGCAGGCTTCGGCTACCGTGCGGTCGCCGAAGGGAAGCAGCGGCTTGAACGCTCCCATCCGGCGCGAGCGTCCGGCGGCTAAAAGAATGGCGGCTACTTTGTTCGACATGAGAAAAAAAGCTCCCGCAAAGGCGCAAAGACGCAAAGAGAAGAGATTAAGTCTTTCCTTTGCGTCTTTGCGCCTTTGCGGGAAAATCTTTCTTTATTTTGTTTGCCTTAGTTCTTCCAGAGCGCGCAGGACAAATGGACGCGCCATCTGCTTGCGCCAGTTCATCACGAAATCCGTATTGTCGAGCGGGCGCGCTTTTATATAACAAGCTTCCGCCGCCGCGCGCATTCGCTCATCGTCGAGCGGCGCACCGATCAGAGCCTCCTGCGCCTCAACCACCTCAATCGGAGCCGGAGCGATGCCGCCGAGGATAAGCTTGGCATTCGTCACCGTGCCGTCATCGCTGATGTCGAGCCGCGCCGCCACGCCCAGCACAGGGAAGTCGAACGCCCCGCGCCGCCTCAGCTTCTTGTATGTCGCGCGCCAGCCGTTCACAGGCGGCAAGTGTATGTCCGCCAACAGCTCGTCCGGCCTCTTGTGCAGGTATGCGATGCCGTCGTCGTTATAAAGCCCCGCCGCATCTACCAGACGTTCGCCCAAAGTCGAGACAAGGCGCACGCGCGCACCAATCGCCACCATCAAAGGCACCAGGTCTGAAGACTGCACAGCCCAGCACTTCTTGCTTCCCGGCGCAACCCAGCAAATATCGCCGTCCTTCTTCAGGCAAAAGTTGATACCCTTGCGCCACTCGTAATTCTGGTCGTAGTAGTTGCAACGAGTGTCCAGCAACAGGTTGCCGCCAATCGTCCCCATGTTCCGCAAGGTCGGCGTAGAGATAACCGCCGCCGCCCGCGCCACCATCGGATAGTCACGATTGATAACCGGATGCTCGCAGATGTCCGTCAGAGAAACGGACGCACCGATGACCAGCCCCGTCTTACCGTCACCCGTAATTTGATTTAGCTCTTGGAGCCGCGTGACAGAGATGACAGTCTTCGGCGTCTGCTGCCGCCGCTTCATGTTCGGATAGAGGTCTGTGCCTCCGGCCACAAACTGACCCTCTGCGCCAGCATCGGCCATCATCTTCACCGCGTCTTTAATATCAACGGGCACGCGGTAAGAGAATTTAGGAAGTCTCATCATAACGTTTCTATCAACACCTTCATTCTATGAACACACAGCCACACAAGCATCACGCGCGCTCGTCGCTGCCTGCGGTTACGTTCATCGGGTAATCATAGACTGCTCGACCATCGCATCGTATTTCTTTCTCAGCTTGCTGAGTGACGAGCCTGCGCGTTGTGTTTTCCACCACGCTGCGTTGGTTGATGTGCCAGCTTTGACCGCAGACAATCGCTCGATGGTTTGCATGCCGCCAGCTTCCGGGATATAGGAATCCACGACTTGATAGGTCAGCGTCAGGGGCTGGTCTTTGTGCGCGACCAGAAAATATTGAACGCTCTCGGTGTGGGGAAGGAAAAATGAAGTCTCTTCTCCATTCGCCTGCGTGATTACAGCATGGATGTAGTCGCCCATTTCAAAGCCCTTGAAAGTGCCCTTGACGGTTTTCGTCGCTTTGACTTTATCTTTTGGATGGTTCGTCGGCCCGCAACCGCCGCCGCACTGCGCGTATGCAGTAATGGACGCATAGCCTGCGACAAAAGTTAGAAGTAAGAGAGGGAACAGTTTTTTCATCTCGATTTTTCCTTGTGTCTCAATTTAAATAGCTTGTGTTTATTGCTAAGAGTGAATCGCCACGCAGGGCATCTCGCGCCCGTCGCCGCCTTCGGTTGGCTTAAACATGAACTGTTAAGCAGCTTCATCTTTCCGAAAGTGGAGTTTCATCAGTTGATCTGTCCGGAGGGCGACAAAAGCATAAGCCTTACCGGTATTGTCGCTGAACTCGACTTCAAGGACGCCATCCTTCCAGATTTCGACTACGGTTCCGACGGCTCCGCGCCGCAAATCTTCTGAGGGCAACTCTTCGGTCAAGGCCACCACATCAAGCAATTTGATTTCGTCCATCTTCGCCATGCTCCTTAAAGAATATAGCAACTGGTCAGGCGCGGGAAATCTTCATCAGACCTGATTATCCATGCTGTGCGTATCATGACCGGGCTTTGCAATTCTTCAATTGCAAAATCAACTACAAACCTCTGCCCATAGCTTGTAGAGGAATGCTGTATTGCTTCGGCAGTAAGAATTTTCTCCAAGATTATCTGCCGTAGTCTATCGGCATCGTCAGCCGTGAAACCGAGTGCCGAACGGAATACACGAGCTTTGTGTTTACCTTCGTCATGCACCGGATTCAAACTGTAATCGCGCAGTTTCGCAATCTCAACAACCGCGCGATCAGCATTGGGCAACGTCATCGGCGTCTCTGTTTGCGTACAGCCTTTATGAATGAATCGCCACGCGCGGCATCTCGCGCCCGTCGCCGCCTTCGGCTGGGGGCTGGACTTTTAGCGGTTCAGGCCATTCGATATTGGGCACGTCCTTTGGCCCAAAGCGTCCTGCCTTACCTTTCGCTTTGTCTCTGAGCGCGGTCAAAACTTTTTCGGGCGTCATCGGCACTTCGTCTATGCGGACGCCGACGGCGTCGTAGACAGCGTTGGCGATGGCTGGCATCACGGGCAGGAGCGGCCCCTGCCCCACTTCTTTCGCGCCGAAGGGGCCGTTGGGGTCTGCGTCTTCGACCAGATAGGTGATGACATCGCACATCTCAAGCGTCGTCGGAGACTTGTATTCAAGGAGCGAGGGAAACTTGTGAACGGCGTTGCGGTTGGCGCGATAGATCATCTCTTCCATCAGGGCTTCGCCCAAGCCCATGTAGACGGAGCCTTCCACCTGTCCCAGGACGAGGACGGGATTGATGCTGCGCCCTATGTCGTGGCCGATCCAGATTTTGGGGACGGTGATGATGCCCGTCTCCGGGTCAACGTCAACTTCTGCGACGGCGGCTGAGTAGCTGTAAGCGGGCGAGGGGCCAACGCCCGCTCCCTTGAATTTTCCGGGAGAGCGCGGCGGCGTGTAAGAGCCGACCGTGCCGATGGTGCCGAATTTTGTTTCAGCCAGCACGACCGCTTCGGCAAAGGTGACGCCGGTTTCAGGGTTCTCGACATCGAAGACGCGGCGGTCTGCGAACGAGAGATTTTCAATCGGCACGGAGAGCTTTTCGGCGACGGCCATCGTCAGCAGTTCGCGTGCGCGCTCTGCTGCCTGAAGCGCGGCGTTGCCGGTCATCAGTGTGACGCGGCTCGAATAGCTGCCGAGGTCAACGGGCGTCAAATCCGTGTCGGCTGTGATGATGCGAATGTCGAAAGGGTCTATGCCCAAAACTTCCGCGACGATGTAAGCGAGGATGGAATCAGAGCCTTGACCGATGTCCGTCGAGCCGCATTGGACGCAGACGCCGCCCTGCCGGTCAAGTCGTAGCTGGACGCCGCTGTGCGGCATGTTGTTCCAGTAAATCGGCAGCCCCGCGCCGCAGATGTAAGAGCTGCACGCGATGCCGAAGCCTTTGCCGTATGCAGACTTTTTATACTTGTTCTTCCAGTCAGAGCCTTCGACGACTTTGTCTATGCACTTGCCTAAACCCATCGAGCCGACGCGCAGGTAATTGGCGGTCACAGTGTCCGGCGGCAAGAGATGCTGCCTGCGCATCAACGCAGGGTCGAGGCCAAGCTCGTCAGCGATTTTGTCGAGCTGGACTTCCAGAGCGAAGCGCGGCTGCGGCGTGCCGTGCCCGCGCTTAGGGCCGCACGGCGGCTTGTTGGTAAACAGGCGCGTGCCGCGAAACCTGTAGCGCGGAACTTCGTAAGTGACTGTCTGAAGCGCGCCCGTGTAGAAGGTCGAAGCGACGCCGTAAGACCCGTATGCTCCGCCGTCCAGGAAAGATTGAAAGTCCATCGCCGTAATCGCGCCGTCTTTTTTGACGCCCGTTTTAATCTTCATCAAGACGGGATGGCGACCGCGATGGCAGTAGAAAACTTCTTCGCGCGTGAGAGTCACTTTCACAGGGCGACCCGTAATCATAGCGAGTTTTGAAACAGCTATCTCGTGATTAAAAGGATCGCTTTTGCCGCCAAAGCCGCCGCCGTTCGGCGTCGCGATGACACGTATGTGGCTCGCCTTAAGCTCTAAAGTTTTAGCGAGCGCGCGATGCACATAATGCGGCGTCTGCGTCGAACTCCAGAGAGTCAATTTGTCATCCGCATCGAAATGCGCGACCGCCGCGTGCTGCTCCATAGGCAGGTGCGTGTTGCCTTCGTAAAAGAAAACATCTTCGCGCACGAGGTCTGCTTCGGCAAAGCCTTCATCCAGATCGCCGAATTCGAGATGAACTTTTTTGTGTATGTTGCCGCCGTCGCCGTAATCGTGTATGCGCGGCTCGTCAATCAACACAGCCTCTTCGATGCTCGTGATGGTTTGCAGCTTTTCGTAAACGACTTCGATAAGATTCATCGCATCGAAAGCAGTGTCTTCATCAATGGCTGCGACGGCTGCGACCGGGTCGCCGATAAAGCGCACTTTATCAAGGCAGAGCGGATGCTCGTCCTGACTGACGGGGAGGATGCCGTAAGGAATCGGCAAATCTTTTCCGGTGATGACGGCATACACGCCGGGAAGCGCGAGGGCTTTTGAGGTGTCTATGCTCTTGATAATCGCGTGCGGCTCGTGCGAGCGCAGGATTTTGCAGAAGAGCATGCGCGGCAGCACGATGTCGTCCGCAAACTTTGTCTGCCCGGTGCATTTGGCACGCGCATCGACTTTGCGAAAAGGCTTGCCGATAACTTTCAATGATTCTTTAATGTTCTTACCGGTTTTCTTCATGAGTAATTTTAATTTCTACAATTATTCTTCGCTAAAATAGTCGAAATCAACTCTTCTCACAATGTAAGTATCTTCAGTCGTAACCCCGAGATCATAATCAATCATTAATTCACTTAATTGTTGACCGTCAATCAGCACAATTTTCTTCTCAATGCGAGACACGTAATCTTTTGCCTCGGCAGAAAATTGAGAGGTAGTAATAAAAACACCCTTACGCGCACGATGGCCTTCCAGACTACCGGCAAAAGCTTGCACATCAGGTCGCCCGACAGTTCCTTGCCACCGCTTAGCTTGAATGTAAATGACATCTAAACCCAGCTTATCTTCTTTGATGATGCCATCTACGCCTTCATCTCCTGACCTGCCAATAGCCTGTCCTGCATCCTGTCGTGAACCTCCATAGCCCATTTTAAGCAGCAACTGAACCACCAATTTTTCAAAGAAGCTTGGAGACGCCTGCCGTGTTTTTTCTAATAATTCTTCGGCTACGGAATTGCGCAAGGTCTGATATGCTTTTTCTAATAATTCTTTGGGTGTTTCATAAGCTTGTTCGTTTTCAGGTGGATTAATATCCGAAACTGTTGGCTTACGTTTACGAAATTCAAGATGTTCTTCAAACTGATCCAATAAATGTAAATCAATCTTTGCTGGCTTAGCGTCTAACACCTCTTTGCCGCGTGGCGTAACCTGATAAATACCGCTTTGCGGATTTACGATTAATCCGGCTTTCTTCAAGTGCGTGCGCGCCCAACCAATGCGATTGTCAAACCTTTTTTGACCGCCGGAAGGTAGTATCTCATTGCGCTCCTCTTCCGTTAGCCCAAAATGATTCTCTAACACTGGTCTCAGTTCCTGAACATGGTGTTGCGCGCCATCTGCGAGAAGCTCTAAGAGAGGAAGCATGATATTTTGGAAATTCGGTATAGGCATCTTAAGCTTTGACCATTTTTATTCGTAGCCATAAATAGTTTCTTTGACAGGCTCAAGCGTTTCGCCGCGCATGCGTGCTGCGGCCAGCTCGACCGCTTCGTAAATTTTGATATAGCCGGTGCAGCGGCACAAATTACCGGCTAAGGCTTCTTTAATCTCGTCGCGCGTGGGCTGCGGGTTTTTATCCAGCAATTCTTCGGCGACCAGCAGGAAGCCGGGCGTGCAATAACCGCATTGAGCCGCGCCGAGGTCTGCGAACGTTTCCTGCAATGGATGAAGCTGACCGCCTTCGGCCATTCCTTCAATTGTTTTGACTTCGCGGCCTTCCATGTCGAGGCCGAGCGCGAGACACGACAGGACGGAGCGACCGTCAACCAGCACGGCGCATGTCCCGCACTCGCCAAGCTCGCAGCCATGCTTCGTTCCCATCAGATTGAGGTCTTCCCGCAAAACTTCGAGCAGCGTTTTATGAGGCGCGAAAGCGACCTCCGCGCGCTCGCCGTTCAAAGTCAGTTCGATATGAGCTTTCTGTTTTGTGCTTTGTGACATTGATAGTTTTTATACTGAGCTTAATTTTTATGCGAATCAAGGGTAGCAACAAATCAACTGCTGTTTCTTTGCGCTCTTTGCGTCTTGCTTCTTTGCGGTCAAGGGCTGTTTTAACGCAAAGACCGCAAAGTGAAATCGCGCAAAGCACGCAAAGAGTTTCTACTCTTGATTTACATTTTTTCTAGTCCTGAATCGGTGGATCATTTGCATCTGCGGGCGCGCCGTTCTTGTCCGCGCCGACGACAATGGCTGAGACATCTATAAAAAAAGATTTGCGCCCGGTCTCGCCATATTTCGCTGGGACGGCTGTGGCCGTAAAGGACGCGGGCGTTTCCTCTCCGGCGGGCAGCGGTTTGATGACGAAAGTATAGCCGATGCGTTTGCCTTCGGCGTTGACGTTCTCAAGCAAGTGTAGGGCTTCGAGCTGTTCGAGCGTGCCGTATTTTCCCTCTCCGGTCGTGACATGATAAGCCACTTCAGCCGCATGTATGGTGCGCAGAATGGCTATTGCTCCTGCTTCGTTCGCTTCATTGCCGGAGCCTTTGACAGTCCCTTTGCCGCCGCTTTCATTTGCGAAGGGACGCATCTCAGCAGGCATCACATCCTTGACATCGGAAGTCTGCATGACCCCCTGTTCCGTCAGGTAGAAAGAGCGACGCCCGCTCTTGCCGTACTCGACCGGCCTCGCGAGCAGGTCAATCGCCGGAGCCGAAGTGAGCGTGCTTTTTTTGATAATCAGGGTAAAGCGATAACCGTCTTTAACGCCGCTTGCCAAATCGCTATCTATATATCCGGCTGCGAGCAGCTCTTTTAATTCTCCGTACTCACCTTTGCCGCGCGTGTTCTGAAAAGCGTTCTCCGCGTTCAAAAGCTTGCGCAAGCTTTTCATCGCGCCCGCCTCGTTCGCGGTGATTTCGATGCCCTGCTGCTGTGGCTGCGCCTCGGCGGCGGCGCGGTTGTTTCGCTCATCCGCAGAGACGCCGTTAAAGAGAAGCAGCGCGCAAAGCGAAAAAGTGGTTAATGCGTATTTCATATGCTTGCTCTTAACTTTTTGCCGGTTCGTAACCGGCAAAAATACAGTAGGCATGAGCCATAAACGCCTGCCGTGTCATACGAAAATCTCTTTTACCGAAATTGATTTTAGAGCCTGGAACGCCAGACAGCTTTAGCTCTGCCTGCGACAGAAGGCACATGATAACAGTTTTGCCGTAGAGAGGCTAAGGCCACAAGACTCTCGCTCCTGAGCGATAATCGAGAGACATTAATAAGCTGCGCGGGCGTGCGCGCCGTGCCTCAAAGCCTGTCCCGCCAGTGCCTTGCCAAACGCCCTGACATGCTATCTTTCGGGCATTGCGTATGCTAATATCCCGCGCGTGTCAGACAAGACGAGCCTCCCGCTCCTGCTCGCTGACATTAAGCAACTACACATCCAAAAACCTTTTTCCGTTTCAACCTCAAGCGATGCCGACCGGGGCGAGAAATTGCCGCTCGCCAGGGAACAACATGGACGACAATAAACGTAACTGGCGAACGTTCCTGCTCATCTCAGGATTGATTCTCGCATGCAGCATGATTTCGCCCTCGGCCTTATCCCGCACCGGAGCGACGCAGAGGCCGGGCGACCTTGACCCTGCTTTCGGCAACGGCGGCAGAGTTATCACTCCGGTCAGCATCGTCAACGGACACGACTTTGGCCGCGCCGTCGCGCTGCAAAATGATGGAAAGATAGTGGTCGCTGGCAGCAGCCATGGTAGAACGGCGAGCGGCGACTTTGCGTTAGCTCGATACAATCCGGATGGCTCGCTTGACATGGGATTTGGCTCCGGCGGCAAGGCTGTTGCCGACTCTATTAAGGTGGAGGTCTCTATTTCTTCAATTGCCCTGCAAAGTGACGGGAAGATCATTGTGACAGGTTCTACCGATTTACTTTGGCGCGATTTCACAGTAATGGCACGCTCGATCAAACTTTTGGCGACCGCGGGAGTGTCACCACGAAGGGCGGCATTGCCCAAGCCGTTGCCCTTCAAAGTGACGGAAAAATTATCGCAGCAGGCAGTACCATTCTTCAGTCCAGAAATAGAGATTTTATGCTAATGCGATATAACGTCAGCGGCGTGCTTGATCTCGGTTTCGGCATCGGCGGCAAGATCGTGACTCCAATTGGCAGCGGCAATGACGAAGCATTTGGCGTCGCTATTCAGAGCGATGGGAAGATCGTCGCGGCTGGAAGTAGCCATAACGGTTTGGACTATGACTTCTCGCTCGCGCGCTACGATGGTGGAGCCTCTGCCATTCCTACTTTCCGCAGGTTGTTCGACTTTGACGGCGATGGCAAGGCCGATCTGTCTGTAGTCCGCCCTGCGGAAGCCACATGGTATATACAACCCAGTTCCGGCAGCGGCCTACGCGCGCAGCAATGGGGGCTTTCGACCGACAAGCTTGTGCCTGCTGATTACGATGGTGATGATAAAACGGACATCGCCGTCTTTCGCGATGGCGTGTGGTACAGATTGAGTAGCGCAAACAACACTATAGCGTCTGTTCAGTTCGGGCTGGCGGGCGATGTGCCCGTGCCGGGAGATTATGATGGAGATGGTAAAGCTGATATGGCTGTGTTCCGCGAAGGCGCTTGGCACACCTTTCGTAGCATGTATCAAAGCTTTACCACACAGCAGTTCGGGGCGAGCAGCGATGTGGCTGTGCCGTCTGCCTATGTGCCGCAGTAAATTTAATATTTAGCCGGTAGTGGTTCAGTTTCAGAGAGCAAGCTCAAAGACGATCAGGAATCTCCCGCAAAGGCGCAAAGGCGCAAAGCAAGACCGCAAAGGGATTGAATGCTTCCTGACTCTTGCGTGCTTTTCTTTGCGCCTTTGCGCCTTTGCGGGAAACTATTTCTCTCTTCATGTGACAGGTCACGAGTGACGATTCATCTCATCAAGTTCAAACTGAACCATTACTATTTAGCCGCTTTACTTACGGGGCGGGGAATTGTGTGTTTGAGGCTGCTTAGCCTTTCATCTTCGCGCCGTCTTTATGGTTGAGCACCATATTGTCTATCAGGCGCGTCTTGCCGAAGCGGGCGGCGACGGCGATGAGCACCGTCTTGTCATTCAGCTTGTCGAGCTTCTCCAAAGTGTCCGCATCCGTCACGCTCACATAATCTATCTGCGCACGCGGCTCTGTCTCAATGGTCGAGCGCACGATGCCCGCCAGCTTTGCGCCGTTCCGCTCGCCTTCGGCATAAGCGGATTCGGCGCGCGTCAAGGCGCGGTTGAGGATGGCTGCCGCTTGCCTCTCTTCCTGATTCAAATAAGCGTTGCGCGAGGAGAGAGCTAAGCCTGACTGTTCGCGCACGGTCGGGAGGATGACAATCTCCGTTTCCAGAGCCAGATCGCGCACCAGCCTCTTGACTACCAAAGTTTGCTGCGCGTCCTTTTGTCCGAAGAAAGCGAAATCCGGGCGGATGATATTTAAGAGAATCGTGACGACGGTCGCGACGCCGCGAAAATGGCCGGGACGCACGACGCCTTCGAGTTGTTCGGAGAGTCCTTCGACCGTCACATAAGTGGAAAAATTCTTCGGGTACATTTCTTCGGGCGACGGCGCGAAGATATAGTCCACGTTATAGTCTGTCAGGACGGCAGTGTCTTTGGTCAAATCGCGCGGGTAGCGTTCAAAATCTTCACCGGGCGCGAACTGCGCCGGATTGACAAAGACCGAAACGACCACCACATCGCACATCCGGCGAGCCTCGCGCACAAGGCTCAGGTGTCCGTCATGCAGCGCGCCCATCGTCGGCACTAGCCCGATGGTTCGATCCTGATCGCGCCTGACTTTGCGCGAGACACTGCTCATGCGCTGGCGACGGTTGATGATTTCCATAAGGGGGTAATTGTGAATAGTAAATAGTAAATGGTAAATAGATGAAAGCCGCTCTTCTATTCACTATTTACCATTTACTATTTACTGTCTTTCGTGATGTGTAGTTCGGCTGCGGCCTCTGCGGGTAGGCCGTAGGATTCCGCTTCCGCCGGATAAGCTCCCGTTCGCACATCTTCGGCAAAGCGGCTGATGGCGTCTGTCATCGTCTCGCGCAAATTCACGTACTGGCGAACGAAACGCGCGGTCTTGTCGAACGTCAGCCCCAGCATATCATGCAGCACCAGCACCTGTACGTCGCAGTGCATGCCAGCGCCGATGCCGATAGTCGGAATGCTGATGTTCTCCGTGATGATCTGCGCGATCTCGCGCGGCATGACTTCGAGGACGATGGCGAAAGCCCCTGCGTCTTCCAGCGCATGCGCGTCATCAATCAAAGACTGTGCGGTCTCAGCCGTTTTTCCCTGCACGCGATAGCCGCCGAGCTTGTTGACCGACTGCGGCGTCAAACCTATATGACCCATCACGGCAATCTCTTCATCCACCAGCCGTTTGACCAGGGGCGCACGCTTTCGTCCGCCTTCGAGCTTGACCGCCTCAGCCCCGCCTTCTTTGACGAGGCGCAAGGCCACGCGCACGGCATCATCCGCGCCCGTGTGATAAGAGCCGTAAGGCATGTCCGCCACCAGCAGCGCGCGATGCACGCCGCGCCTGACTGCGCGCGTGTGCGTCACTATCTCTTCAACCGTCACGGGGATGGTGTTGCCGTAGCCTAAGACGACATTGCCGAGACTGTCTCCGACGAGGATGATGTCTATGCCCGCTTCGTCAACGATGCGCGCGGTCGGGTAATCGTAAGCCGTCAGGCAGACCAGACGTTCACCGCGCTGCTTGCTGGCGCGTAAACTGGGCGCGGTCACTTTCTCAGGACGCTGCGGTTTGAGATAAGCCATCTTGTTTCTTTCTCCCAAGCGGAAACCAAAGCGACCGAGAATACAACTATCGGTCGCCACGAAACATTTTCAGCTATTTTGAATTCCGGTTGCGCAAGTGGCTAATTATAGGCGAGCCGCGCAAAGGCAGCAAGGAAGAAAACAAGACGATAGTGGGTCAGTTTGAGGATAAGGGAAAAGAAAGTCAGACTCACCGCAGAGACGCAGAGAGCGCAGAGGGGGCGCAGAGAGTTGAATATCACTCAAGCCTCTGCGCCATCTCCGCGTTCTCTGCGTCTCTGCGGTGAACCTCTCCTCGCTACTCATTCATCTTCAAACTGAACCACTACCAACAAGACGGTAGTGAGTCAGTTTCAAACAGAGCAAAGAAAAAACATGTTCACGCAAAGGCGCTGGTGGCGCAAAGAAACCGCTGGGATAAAGCATTGCTCAACCCCTTGGCGTCTTTGCGCACTCTTAGCTCCAACGCTTCACTTCCGAATCATCGCAGAGTTCTTCCAGCAATTGATTAACGCTCTTGCCGAGCGTGGGATGAAGCAGTCCGGGCGCAAGCTCTGCGAGCGGCGCGAGGACGAAGCGGCGCAGGTGCAGGCGCGGGTGCGGGAGCATGAGAAATTCAGTATCGCGTTGCTGTGCGTCGTACAGCAGGAGGTCAAGGTCAATCGTGCGCGGGCCGCGCAGGATTTCGCGGCGACGACCCAAAGCATACTCGACGCGCAGGAGGCGCGCGAGCGTTTGTTCGGGCGAAAAGTTTGTGACGGTGAGTTCGGCTACCATGTTGAGAAACATGGGTTGTTCCAGCACGTCTACAGGCTCCGTCTCGTAAATGGATGAGAGGCGCGTGACGTGTATCCCGGCGTCCATCATTCCGCGCACGCCTCGCAATAAGTTCCCGGCGCGGTCGCCGAGATTCGAGCCGAGACTGACGTAAGCCTTCGGAGAGTTCGGAGTCTGGAGTTCGGAGTCTGGAGTCATCAGTTTTAAATTGTTCGAATAAAACCAAGCATTAGCCACAGAGACACAGAGGCACGGAGTAAGATTAATAGATAAAGATGATGCTAAATGAAATGTCCTGCGTTTATCTCTGTGCCTCTGTGGCTAATCTGTCTTAAATCTTCTGCATTGTACAATTTGGATTCCGTCGCTTCATAATGCTTTTCGACTCCTGACTCTAAAGACTTTCATGACTCAGCTTATTGCGCTTATCTGGTTAAAGTGGAGGCTGTTTCGCAATGCGATGCGGTCGGGCAAGGCCGCGTGGGGATGGGCGGCTTCGCTGCTGGTGACGCTGGCGGCTCTGGCTCTGGCTTTGATGTTTGCTCTCATCGCGGGCGCGGTGGGCTGGGCTTTGGCGAGCGCGGATAACATTTCGACGCCGGAAAAACTTTTCAATGCGTTTCTGGTTCTCACTTTTATCTATGTGATGTGGGTCGCAGTGCCTCTGAGCATGGGCAGCGGCAGAGAGTTTGACCCTGAGCGATTGCTGTTGTATCCGGTCTCTTTGCCAAAGCTGTTTGTGTTTGATTATGTGAGCGACCTGACTTCGCTGGCTTCAATCTTTGCTCTTCCGGCGATTGTCTTCTACTCGATAGGCGCGGGGCTGGGCAGCGGGAATGTTTTGCAGGCAGTTCCGGTGGCTTTGCTCGCAACGGCGTTCGGGCTGGCGTTGTCAAAGTTTGTGAGCACATCTTTTAGCTCGCTGTTCAAGAGAAAGCGGACGCGCGGCGAGACTTTGATTGCGCTGGTGGGCGTGGTCGTCGGACTCGGAGGAGCTTTTCTGGGGCAGATTATCCCGCAGCTCTTGCGCAGCTCAAGCCCGGATTTACCGGGACTGCGTTGGACGCCGCCGGGCGCGGCTGCCATCGCTTTGATGCAAGACTCGCGTGACGGCTTTGCGGGCGAGTACCTGCTGGCGTTATCAACGCTGGCGGGCTTCACCTATCTCCTCGTCTGGCTGACCTACAAAATCGCGCGGCGCGCGGCGCTCGGAATGGGCGGGGCGAAGCGCGTTGCGAGCAAAGCGAAAAAGGCTGTGCCCGGCGCACCACAGGCGGGCTGGCATCTGCCATTCGTCTCAATCGAGCTGAGCGCGGTGATTGAGAAAGAGTTGCGCTATGCGATGCGCAATGCACAGTTGCGCGTGCTGGGAGTGATGCCTCTGGTCTTAATCGCGGTTCGCTTGATGCCTTCGAGATGGCACGGCGGAGGAAGCGAGACGCCGCCGGGTTTGGAGTCTTTTGCTTTTTATAGCGAAGGCTTGATGGCGGCTTTCGGAGTCCTCTACGTTTTTCTGCTGCTCTCGTCGCTGGCCTGCAATAACTTTGCTTTCGATGGCGGCGGGATGCGTGCGCTGATTCTGGCTCCAATCGAGAGGCGCGCTATTCTCATCGGCAAAAACGTTGTGATAGCCCTGATAGCCATCGTCTTTGCGCTGCTGCTCCTGTTTGTCAATCAACTCGTCTTCAGCGATTTGACCATGCGCGCGGTTGTTTTCGTGCTGCTGTGCCTGCCCCTCTTCGCGGTGTTGATGACGCTGGCGGGCAACTGGCTTTCGATGCGTTTCCCAAAGCGTTTGAAGTTCGGCAAGCGTTTGAATATGGCGGGCATGACGAGTTTGCTGCTGCTGCTGCTGGTCGCGCTGATGGCTTTGCTGCCCCTCGTGGCCGTCGCCGCAGGCTATCTCGCACAGAGTTTGGTTGTGAAGTATGCTACACTTGCTTTGTTCGCCAGTGCAGCCGTCGCGCTTTATCGCCCGATTGTGGCAAGTCAGGGACGCGAGTTGGTGCGGCGCGAGCAAGAGATACTCGAAGCCGTCAGCGGACAGACGGAAGATTAAATTTTAATTCCAGAGATGCGTGATGCTTTTTTGAGAGCGCGCATCCGGGCGGGAACAGCAGCCCCGTCCAGACACAAATGGCTCGCAGAAAATTTCGTAACAGCCAGCGACACGAATCTACCTCGGAACGCGCTTTCCATGAGTTCCTTTCTTCCGCGCCTGCGCCGCAAACCTCACGCACAGAGCTGATGCGGCTGGTGCGTGGCGGCGAAGACACTTTCCTCGAATTAAAAGTTAAGCTCTCGAATACTGAAAAGATCGCGCAGGAGATCGTCGCGCTCGCCAACACTGCGGGCGGCGTCATCGTCTTCGGCGTCAGCGACCAACTGCGCGTAGAGGGCGTGGACGATCCCGAAACGGTGCAGGAAGAACTGACGCGCATCTGCCGCGAAGAGATAGAGCCGCCGCTTGTCCCCTTGATTGATCGCATCGCGTTCGACAACGGGCGGCGCATCGTCGCGCTTGAGGTTGACGGGCGCAGGCGGCCTTACAGGACGCGCGACGGGCGTTTCTATTTGCGCTTCGGGTCGGAAAAACGCGAGGCGTCACGCGAAGAACTCTCGGCCTTGATGGACGAAGCGCGGCCACTCAGTTATGAAAACGTCCCGGTCATCGGCTCAAGCGTCGCGGATATAGACGAGGCGCACCTGTGGAGCTTTGTGAGAGAGTTTGAAGGCGATGCTTTTGAAGAAGCTGCGCTCGCGGATTACCCGACCGGAGAAGTTTTAAAGCGTGATCTCTTGCTGGCGGCGGGAAATATGGGAGAAGTCGTGCCGACCGTCGCCGGGCTGCTCCTCTTCGGAAGCGATGAGCGTGTGGCGCAGCTCCTGCCGCGATCTGCCATCATCGCCGCGAGGTACGCGGGCGATACGACGCACGCCCCGCTCGTCGAAACAGTTCAGCTCACTGGAAACTTGCACACGCTCTATGAATCCGCTTTGCGATTCATAGAGCGGTACTGCGATTTGTGGGACACGCGCCCGCGCAAATTTCCCGGCGGTGTCGAAGGCGAAGGCATAGACGATGCGCCAATCGCAGCGCGTGCCAACTATCAACGCGACGCCGTGCGCGAGAGTCTGGCGAACGCGCTGGCACATAGAGACCTCGCGCTCAGGGATGTCTCGACGCGGCTGCATGTCTTCGATCACGCGATAGAGATTATCAATCCCAGACGCTCGGCAGGATTCGTGCCGCCTGCGCAAAGAGCCATTCGCTACGGCGTGCCGATGCGTCTCAGCCCGCAACTCGCCGCGCTCTTTTCCAGCCACGCTTACGGCCTCAAGCTGCCACACGGCGGCCTGCCGATGCTCTCGCGCCAGTCGCGCCTCTTCTCAGGCAAGCGCGCGGGCGTACACGCCTTTAATGATGAGTTCAGATTAAGATTGCATGGAGCGTAAAAGCAGTGATAAGTGATGAGTGATAAGTGATAAGCAAGAACAACGTGAGTTCGACGTAAGAGATTGTAACTTTCTTAGCCCCGTTAGGGGCGGCATAGCAGTAGCCCAGCACGTTAGTGCTGGGAGAGGCCGCACCACAGAAGAACCAAGCCCCGTAGGGGCGGCATGATTTATGTCGCCCCTACGGGGCTTAGCATTGAATTTGGTTTGTCTTCCCACGACTAGCGTCGTGGGCTACTGCTATGCCGCCCCTAGCGGGGCTAACATTACGTCAAACTCGCATCAGAACAACTCGTCACTCATTACTTCTTCTCGTCTTTGGGGGCGTTGTAGAAGGGGCGATGCTTGACGACGAATTCTTTGTCGTCGTATACACCGTCGCCGTCAACGTCTACTTTGACGACAAGCTTGTGCTTTTTGCCGTCGCGCTTCTGCTCGCCGGGATCGAAGGCGAGGCTGTACTGGCTGCGCATCATTGCATTGATGGATTGCAAAGCGGAGGGGATTTCGCCTTCAAAGGTGATGGGGTAATAAGCTCCGCCGGTCTCATTGGCGAAAGTCTTCAAGACTTGCTGAGCCTGTAGAAACGCCATCCTTCCGGGATTACCCAGAGTATCATTGTTGGCGTCTATCATGTCGCTATACTTTTTGAAGAAAAAGTTGAGCGTCCCGATAACATAAATCGGGATTCCGGCGTTCTGCGCGATCTTGCGCGCCTTGTCATAATTGATCTTGCTAAAAGTATCGATGCCGGAAGCAATCAGGAGGACTGCCCTGCGGCGTCCCTGCACATCCACCAGCCCGGAGTACTCGGCTGTGCGCGATTCGCTCTTTTCCAGCACGACCGAATCGCCCTTGCCGCCGACCAGCGTGAACTGAAGCGCGTCATACAGATTCGTGTCCGAGAACGCCGGAAAATTTTTGAGCATCAAGTTCATCGCCTGGCGAATCCGATTCGGGTCATTCGTGAAATCCGTAATCGGAGTCGGGCGCAGATCGAAAGCGATGAGCGAGACGTAATCGTCCGGCGGCTTGATAAACCCTGAGAGAAACATCGCCATCGGGCGCAAAACTTCATAACGTCCCGGCTCATATCCGCCGCCGCCATACCTTTCCACGAGCTTGCTGTACTCGACCACCATCGCCACCGTAATCGGAGCTTCGGGCGTGGAGAAGTTGGTAATATCTTTCTGCACGTCGTCTTCAAAAATAGCGAAATTTTCTTTCTTGAGCGCGGTCACAGCCTGCCCGGACTTTTTATGATAGACGACCGCTTCGATGTTGATGATATTGGTGCTGATGGTGACGGTCTCTGCGTCCTGCGGCTTGCCGACAATATCCGTGGGCGTCTCTTCCTGCCCGGGCTGCGTGGGGTCTGGCCGCTTGTTCTTCTTCTTGTCGGAGGTGGGCGGCTGGCGGCGCGACTGCGCCTGCGTCAAGGCAAGATTGCCCGTCAAACCGAAAAGAAGCGCGAGCATGAGAGCGATGGCGGAAAAGCGGCGTTGGAAGAGATGGCTTCTCATAATAATAAAATCCTTGTCCGGCAAAAAAGTGTTAGGGGACGCTTCGCTTAAAGTTGCTTGAAAAAATATATGCGGCACGGGCGCGCGTGGTCAAGCTCTTTAGATGTCAGGCAAAGTCTTTAAGATGCTAATAGCCTCCGGTAAAACTTAACCACAAAGACACGAAGGCACGAAGAAAACTTTATGCTTACCTTTGTGCCTTTGTGGTTTTATAAAACACGCTTGGCCGTTTATCTTGAGCCTTCGGAAGCATCCGCTTCGATGACGACATCATACGCGCCCGTGTTGTCGTTCAGGTTGCCTTCGTTGACGCCCAGAAACAGCACGCCGTCGCGCTGCGCTATGAACTCGCGCGTCCGACCGATAAAGACGAACTCGTTGTTGTCATCGCCGATAACCGCTATCAGCGCGCCGGTCGCTTCGTCCTGCATCAGCTTGTCCCTGTCCTGAAGCGTGCCGATGCCGGAGGGCGTCGAAAACCGCCCGTTGCCGAGCGAGACTTGCCCAGTCGCATTGATGCGCAGGCGTTGGCCGCGCCGCACCACCAGACCGCTGTTCGTCCAACCGTTCGAGGCGTTGTCGCCGCGCACGCGGGTATTGATCGGAACATAGTTGGGCTGTGTGGCGGAGGTCGAAGGGGTCGAAGGCCGTGTCGTGGTCGCTGGCGGGCGCGAAGTGTTACCGCTCGTTCCGGTCGAGCCGGTCGAGGTGGGACGGTTGTTTGAAGACTGCGTGCCTGAAGACGAGGGCTGCGTGCTGCTCGGGCGCGAGGGCGTCGGGCGCGGCAACTGCGTGGATGATTGTGTTGACTGCGGAGTCGTGACGCCGGTCATCGTACTGCCGTCGTCAACATCGTTTGAGCTGACGGATGAGGTCATGCCCGTCGCCGCATCGAACTCGATGGATTCCACATCCTCCATGTAGAGCGTCACAGTGCTGCGGCGGCCACGCGCGCCGCTGCCGATCAGCACCGTAAATTGCTGGTCTTTGAAGCCCACGACCTGACCGCGTATCACGCTCCCGTCCTTCAGGCGAATCGTATCTGCGAAGGCCGCGAAGCTGAGCGATAAAATAAGCGCCAGCGCCGATAGGGGCATGAAAAATTTCTTACTCATAATCTCCTCCGGGAGTGAATGCTGCTTTTCAAAAACTGTAATCGGATCAACGGAAGTTTACCATCCGACGTTTAGCAGAGAAAACGCACGCTTGGCAAGCGAGAGAGATGCGTGCACGCCGATGGATGCGTCAGAGAAGAGATAAGTTGCAACAACGAAGGGATGAGGGATGAGGTCGAAGGGATGAAGGAGTTGCTATTGAACCTTGAATGTCTCATCTTCAATAGAATCTTCTTCATCCCTCATCCCTCCGCCCTCATCCCTGTCTGTAAATCACTCCGTCCTTCATCACAAACACAGTCCGTTCCATGTTGCGTATGTCCTTGAGTGGGTCGCCGGGAACGGCCACGATGTCCGCCCACTTGCCGGTGGTGAGCGAGCCTATGTTTTTATCCCAACCGAGCAGTCGCGCGCCGCTCAGGGTTCCGGCGACGATGGCATCCATCGGATTCATCCCGCCCCATTCGACCATCAAGGTGAACTCGTGGCCGTTTGTCCCGTGTGGAATGACTCCGGCATCCGTGCCGAGCGCGATGGGAACTTTGTTCGCGACCGCCAGCTTTATTCCTTGCCGCATGGCCGCTGCCGCCAGTAAAGCTTTTTCACCGCGAAGGCCCTTGAGGACGCCTCTCTTTGAAAGCCGCTCGACCGTTTCGCCAGCCATCAGCGTCGGGACGAGAAAGGTGCGTCTCTGCGCCATCAGACGCGCGCCCTCTTCATCCAGAAAAGAGCCGTGCTCGATGGAAGAAACGCCCGCGCGGACGGCGAGCTTGATGCCTTCCGTGCCGTGTGCATGCGCGGCGACTTTTCTTTCGAGCTTGGAGGCTTCGTCAACCATCGCTTTCAATTCTTCATAAGTGTACTGCGTCGCGCCGACCGCATCGCCTTCAGACAGCACGCCGCCCGTCGCGCAGGTCTTTATCAAATCGGCTCCGTATTTAATCTGGTAACGCACGGCGGCGCGCACTTCGTCCACGCCATCCGCGATGCCGTTCTTGATCGTGCCGTCGAAGAGGCCGGGCTTGTAGCCGTTCTCGTCGCAGTGTCCGCCGGTGATGCCGAGCGAGTGCCCCGAAGCCTGCATGCGCGGCCCCATAATCCAGCCTTCGTTAATCGCTTTGCGCAAGGCGAAGTCGTCGAACTTGCCCGCGCCGACATTGCGGATAGTGGTAAAGCCAGCCATCAAAGTCTTCTCGGCATTGCCGACGCCCAAGATAGCCTCGAATGAATCATAGTCTCTGACGACCGAAGTCTCGTTATCCGGGTCGCCAAGCACGCGCCCGATGATGTGCGTGTGCGCGTCTACGAAGCCGGGCAGCAGCGTCGCGTCCCCTAAGTCTATGACACGCGCGCCAGCCGGAACGGCCACACGGTCGGCTGCACCGACGGCAGTGATTTTGTCATCCGTCACGACTACGACGCCGTTCAAGATGGGAGCCTTGCCCGTCCCGTCAATCAGCCGCGCTGCTTTGAGGACGACGACTCCCTTGCCTTTTCTCGGCTCGGGCTTGACCTGACCGGCTGGCTCCTTGCTTTCCTGCGCGATGAGGGCAGAGAAACACATTGACACCAGCAGCAGAAACACAACCGCACCTCTCATAAGACGCATAGACTTTTCTCCCTCAGTCTCTGTCGTTAAGATTGAGCGTTGATGTTAGCAGTTATATGTGCCAGAGCCAAAGGAATGAAATTTACGGGTAGTAGTGGCGAAGAAAAAGACAGGTTCACGCAAAGGCGCAAAGACGCAAAGAAAACATTTAAAGTAAAGCATCGCTCAACCCTTTTGCGCCTTTGCGCCTTTGCGCGAGATTCTTTCGTTCGGTTTAATTCGTATTACGTTCGATACCTGCTATTGCCCGAAAGCGGCGGAGGCCGGAATGTCGCCTGAGACGCCGAACTGCATGGCTGTAAATCCTTGCGTTGAGCGATTCAAATACCATGTTCCGGCAGAGGGACGAAAGACAGTCACGTCCGCTTTTCCGTCCCCGTCAAAATCAGCCGCCGCCGGAATATCTCCGCTCACGCCGAATTGGACTGCAAAGAATGAACCGTCCGCGCTGTTCAATCTATACCACGTTCCGTTTGAGGGGCGGAAAACCGCGACATCCGTTTTACCATCGCCGTCATAATCAGACGGGGTTGGAATATCGCCGGACGCGCCGAACTGTACGGCTGAAAATCCGCTTGTGCTTTGCAGCAAATACCAACGGCTCTCAGATGGACGGAAGACTGCTAAATCATTTTTACCATCGCCGTCAAAATCTCCGGCCTGCGGCTTGTCGCCGCTCGCGCCGAACTCTGCGGAGACGAATTGCCCGTCCGAACTGTTCAGGCGATACCAGGCTCGTGTGCTATCTCGCCAGACCGCAATATCCGCTTTACCGTCGCCATCAAAATCTCCGGCCACTGGCACGTCTCCGGCTGCGCCGAACTGCACGCTGGTAAATCCAGCCTGCGAGCGTTGCAGATACCACATCCCGTCGCGAAAGACCGCGATGTCGGTTTTACCGTCGCCGTCGTAATCTGCGGGCGCGATTTTGTCTGTCGAAGCGCCGAACTGGACGGCATTAAAACCGGCTTGCGATTGCGACAAATACCATGTGCCGCTCGAAGGCCGGAAGACAGAAACGTCTGCCTTGCCGTCTCCATCAAAATCGAAGCCGCGCCGCGTCGCAGTCGTCACAGGATCGCCCGCATAGCGTGCCAATCCCATATCATGCAAGCGGTTCGATTCGACTTCTATATCGCCGCACACCACAATCCTGCCGTCCGGCTGGATGATGACATCAGTTAAAGTATCATTCGTAAAGCCGCCCATGCCGCTGCCGGACACCAGCCCTCCGAAATCGGTTATTACTTTGCCGTTGTTGCCAAAGCTCGAATCAATTGTGCCGTTCGGATTGAGACGAAGCGTGGCGAAATCAAATCCTCCGTTGCCGATGGTGTCACCGGCGACCACAATCTTTCCGTTTTGTTGAAGCGCGACACCGGCGGCTCCATCTTGAACGCCGGTTCCCTTAAAGTCATTGACGAACTTGCCGTCACCGTCAAAGGTCGTATCAAGGCTGCCGTCTGCGTTGTAGCGCGCCACAGCAAAATCCCATACTCCGGGTTGACCGGTTGAACCGGCGACGACGATTTTATTGTCGGGAGTAATCTTCATGTCGGATGCGATGTCGCTGGAATTACCGGAAAAGTTTGTGATGACTTTGCCGCCGTCGCCGAACGCTGTGTCCAATGTGCCGTTTGCTTGATAGCGCGCCAGCGCAAAGTCGCCCGCGCCCGCATTGTCATAGACAGTTCCGGCTACGACTATTTTACCGTCGGGCAGCAACGCCATCTCCGTAGCGCCGTTGGCGCTATTCAGAAAGTCTGTCTGAACTATGCCGCCATTGCCGAAACTCGTATCAAGGCTTCCGTTCAGATTGTAACGAGCCATCGCGATGTCCGGGTTAGCTCCTGCGTTGGTGAAGCCTGCGACGACGAGTTTGCCGTCTGGCTGAAGAGCGATGCCGCCTATCTGGTCGTAACCGGCGGAAAGGTCTTTGAGGACTATGCCGTCACCGTCAAATGTCGTATCGAGCGAGCCGTCGGAATTATATCGAACAATAGCAAAAGCAAAATTGTTGTTTCCGCCAGAGCCGATGTTGGCATATCCGGCGGCAATAATTTTACCGTCCGGTTGCACAATCACCGCGCTTGCCGCGTCCTGTATGCCGATTCGAGTCGTCACACGCCCACCGTTTCCGAACCCGTTATCCAAACTTCCGTCAGGGTTGTAACGAACCAGCGCGAACAGAAACGATTCACCAAAGTCCGGCGAATTTGAAACCATTGCCTGACCGGCGGAGACGATTTTACCGTCCGGCTGAATCGCCAACGCATTCGGAGTTGCGCGAGGACGAAACGTCGCCGAGACAAGCTCAAAGCGGGTCAGAAGTCTGCCGCCCGTGCCGAATGTCTGGTCAAGCACGCCCGCTGCCGACTGCGCACGGACAGTCGTTCCCGCAAGGAGAATTCCGAGAGCTAAAACCATCATCGAAGATTTAGAAAAAATTGTTTGCATAAGCCTATTCATGGATACTTGTTTCCTCGAAAACATTTTTAATATTAAGAACGGCTAACAAAACTCAGCCACAGAGGCACAGAGACACAGAGGTAAGAAAAGTAGATGAAGGGGATGCTAAATAAAATGTCTGATGCTATCTCCGTGTCTTCGTGTCTCTATGGCTAATCTTTGGTTTTGTTAGCTGCTCTAAGTGAGTCTTCCTCTTTACGTTCTCCGCTCTCAACTGTCAGTGAAGGGAGAAGCGAAAAGACTTCCGTTAGTCCGGGCGAGTTCATTGCAATGAGTGTGCCCTACTCGCTTAGCCTGCTAAAGCTCTGAGCAACGTGGGTTTAAGGGCAGGAGTCGAAGTCGGATAGGAGGCCATCTTGTACAGAGTGCATCACACGCCGGAGTGTGTGTTTCATATTGAAAACCCTCCGCCACCCGTTGATATTCAAACGTGTGTGAGTGAAAAAAGGGTAGTGGGTCAGTTTGAAGATAAGGGAAAGAAAGTCAGACTCACCGCAGAGACGCGGAGGACGCGGAGATGGCGCAGAGGCTTGAATGCTCTTCTCTCTGCGTCCCTCTGCGCTCTCTCCGGTCTCTGCGGTGAACCTCTCCTCGCTACTCATTCATCTTCAAACTGACCCACTACCGAAAGACTTTAGCCGCATGATTAAAGCAGTCGAGCCGTAACCGTTCTGGTCAGCGGGTTGACGGTAAAGCGCACCAGTCTTGTGATAAGGCCGGGGATTGAGCCGCCGCCCGTAGAGCCACCGTTGCCGCCGATTGTCCGCGTCCCGGAGTTTTCGTTTTGTGAGCCTTGCGGCAATAGTTGGTCGCTCACGATATTGAATTGAGCGGGGCCGTTAGCCCATCCTTTGACGCGGAAGAAATAGCGCGTGTTGGGTTGGACAGCAACGACGAAATGCTCGTCCGCCGTCTCGCTTGCCGATTCGGCAATGACTTGCCCGTCCTCTGTGCGCAATTCAAAATCAAGGTCGCGCGCCATCGCCGAAGACAAAGTCGCTTCCAGAAACAGCGCGTCGGACTTTGTGATGACTTCGATGTCGTCCCATGTGATGCCTTTGAATTGCGGGTCGCCATAAGTCGGCGACGGGCTGCCGGTCACAAGGTTTGACGGCTCGCCTGCCAGCAATTGTCCGGTTTTCTGTTCGCGGAAAACCGAGTACACAACCGGCGCGGGCGGATTCGATGTTCCGTCGGGCGGCTGGCTGCCATTGCCCACGGTCGAGCTAAAGAAAGCGTTCGCCGTAACCTTCGCGTCGAAGGTGAAAAGCTGTGCGCCGGGGTTGTTGAACTCAAGCCGTTTCGCGCTTGAAGTCGCGCCGAGCGGCAGGCTTTGATTGTAGGTAAAAGTGTTGCCGTTCTGGTCTGCGTTCTTCACCGTCACGGTCGGGTTAGAGATGTTCGTGATTTTGAATTGAATCGCCCCGTAGGCTGTCTTGTCAAAGCTGAACGCGCCGCGCGCGTTGGTCAGCTTATTGTCAAACGCCATCACGCCGTTTGAGAAACTGATGTTGGAAATCGCGGAATCAATCTGCGAAGTCAAATCCTGTGCGGCCTTGACGGCGCGGCTTGAGCCGCTGAAATTCGAGACGCCGATTTGCCCTGTCGAGTTGACCCCGATGGCGCGCACGACGTATTCGCTATCGAACAGATCGTTTAAGCCGGAGGCAGCATAGATTTCATGTATCGGGCCTTCGTCCGTATATGAAAGCTGGTTCCCGGCAACGTAAGCGACGTGGCGGAATCCTGTGGTCGAAGCATCGCCGTCATTAAATTCACGCGCGCCGTTCGGCTGGCGGCGATTCTCAAAACCGATCTTGCGTTTCAGCACTTCGTAGGCGACTGCGCCTTGCGTGCCGTCCCAACTCACACGCAGAGCGCGCGGGCTGGCGGAATCAACGCTGACATTTTCCGGTGTTGCCGGAGCCGCTTGCTCGCCGACAAACGGCGTCACCTGAGTCGAGATCGTAGCTTTGCCTGCGGCATCAACTTCTTTCGCGTTGACGCCGATTTCTTTGGCAGCGTAAACCTGCTCGATGATGGAGCGGTGCATACCGGGCGCGGTCAGGTCGGTTGAATCCGATGGATAGAGCAGTTGGTCTGCGACGATCATCGCATCGCGCGCTTTGACAAAAGTGTCCGGCGCGGTCGTGCCGAGGATGTACATAGAGCCTAAAAAGTCGCGCTCGAAAATTTCCGTGCCTTTAGCGATTTTCTTTCCCGGCTGGCCGTCTTTCGGTTGCGGGCGTCTGTAAATCGTGTCGCTCGGATAAACCCGCTTCAGCATCTCGCGTATGTCCCACATCGTTGACATGTAGATTTCGCCGTCGTAATGCTCTTCAAATTCGTGGCGGGCGGGTTTGGCCGGAAGCACGAAGGGAATCAACTCCGGTTCCGCAGGGAAAAAGAGCGTGCCGATGTCCGAATATTTCAAGGTCGAGTGCGCCGTGCGGATGTAAGAAATCGCATCGGGATTTTGTCCACGGCTGCGTGCGCGGTCGCGGAAACCTTTTGATTGAATGACGTACTCGCCCAAAGACGGGCTGTTGGTAATCGTGAAAGCCCACATGTCTGCTTGGCCTTCGTTCAACGCTCCGCCTTCCGTCACGCCTTCGAGTCCGGCAATCGGGCTGGTGATGGCGTGCATGCCTTCGTGATAAGGGACAGTGCCTTCGAGCGCGAGGTCGTTCATCAAAAAGCCGTGGCCGTACTGGGTCGGATTAACCACGCCTTCGGGAGCTACAGAGCCTGTCAGACTTTGATAAATGCCGGACACGTTGGCTGCGAAAGCGTTGTCCATGCCGAGGGCTTTGAAAGCCAGGTTCGGGTCTTGCGGGTCTGGCACAGAGTTGCGCAGCACTACGTTCAAGGCCAGATAGACATTCGGGAAATGAACGGTCGCCGGAAGCGGAATCGTCTTGTTCGGGTAATCGTTCGGGAAATCGCCTTCGCTGCCGCCAGCCGTTTGCCTGTCTCCGGCGACGTGCAGGTAATCAACGTATTCGAGCAGGTAAGTGACAAAGAAGAAAGCATTGATTTCGTCCTGATGCTCGGCAGGCTCTGCGAACTGGTCTTGCTCGTTGGTGCGAGCCTCAAAGCCCGCCGGATTGTTTTGGCGAAAGTGCCATGTGCCGAGAGCGGCCTGCGCGAAAGGTTGTTTCGTCGCCAGCGAGTTGTTGACCAGCGCGTGCGTCCCGGTCAAAGTTCCATTCACGCCCGTTGTGACATTCTGCGGGTCAAACGCGCGCAGGTTGACTCGCTCCTGCCCGCACGGTGTGCCGTTGCAATCGGAGATGATGGACTGGTCTTTTAGCTCCTGCGTAATCGTCGGATACGCTGGGTAAATGTCCGCCGTCATCGGATGCACCGGACTTTGGAAGTCTATGAAATCTTTGCGCGAGACCATCTCTCCCGTCTGCGCGTCAATTTCTGTCAGGAACAAACCGAACGGGTTGGTCGAAAAGGTAGCGACCTTCCAGACCAATTTGTAGCCGTCTGCGGTCGGATAAATTCCCAGACGCGGTTCCAGATTGCTGACGGCTGCGACCTGCTGCGAGAGAATATCGAGGCCGCGCTGCATCAAGTTTGAAATGTTGGAAGGCAGGTTGATGCGAAAACGCGACAGCTCGTTATCAACCAACTGGCGCGCCTGCTGAGCCGAAACGGTCGGCTGCGTATTGACGTTGACGTTATTGAAATGCGGCCCAGAAGCCATGATGACGCGATTGTCTTTCATCACTAAGCCGATGCCGCCATGCTTGACATCAATGCCGCCGAAAGTTTGCTGAAAGCGCAAGAGGTTGCCGCCGAGAGCCTGTTTGTTGCTCACCAGCCGCAAGTCCGCGACGTTGGAAATTCCAAAAATCGCGGCGTGCTGTTGCAGAAACGCGCGTCCCGCTTCTTCCGGCGTGCCTGAAAAAGCTTGGCTCGCAAAATCGTAAAGCACATCGGGCGAGCCTGCGAAGTCATTCCACCTGACAGTCATCTGCGGCGCGTTGGCTTGCGATTTCAAAGCCTGCAATGCAGAAAGCTGCGCGCTCGTCGCCGTGCGCAAGCCGGTTAAATTGCGCGTCCCATTCAAGTCGAAATCAGGTACGAGGCGTTTATATATCCCCGCATTCGGATTGGAAGTGTTCGACGATGCTTCCGTCTTTCCAAACGGTAAACACAAGGCCGCCGCGACCATCGCACACAGCACGACGATGACCGTCAATCTTTTCATCATATCTCTTCTTGAATGTTCTGCTTTGCGTGCCATCTTGGAATTTCCTCTCAAATGTTTTTAATCTTCGCTACCTTGATTGCGAGATTAACTTTTGACACTTGAGAAAGGCTTGATGTGTGAAAAAAAAGTTTGAGAAGCGACTTGAGGGAAACTTGAGAAAAGAAAAGAGCGGAAAATTTTCAGCATCGTTGTGCAAAAACAAAGACACAAAGGAAGCGATTCTGATGCTTCCTTTGTGTCTTTGTTTAGAGCCGTTTGCTGAAATCAGTGTACGGTAGGCTGACAGCCTGCCGCCTGTGCTGCCCCGGCAGCAGGCTGTCAGCCTACCGTACATTCAAACGAAATCCGCTCTAAGTAACTCCGCGCCCTTGAAACGCGGAGCGGAAATTCTTTAGCCGCCCGTCGTGAACAACTCCCGATAGGCGTTGAGCTTCACCGCCAGAGTCGCGCGGTTGACGTTCGTGTTCGGCTCGAATCGCGGCCCCGGCAGGGCTTGAAATTGTCCGGGAGCGATTTGAATAACTTCAGCCGGAAATGCTTCAAACAAATTGTTGTTGATGGCTATCTGCACATAGCCGCGCAGGGCTGGCGGAATCTGTGCGTTGTCCGAAAGAGCAGTCCCGTTAAAGGTCACTGTCGAATTCGCGAGCGAGCGAGCCTCTGCATCATGCCCGAGCGCACGCACGAGCGCGACGGCCAGATCAAGACGGTTGACAGAGCCGTTCGGATTAAAGCTGTTTCCCGAAAAGCTCATCAGGCCGTTCGGCACGAAATTGTAATCGCGCAGCGTAGAGCCTTTGGCCGTCACGGCTTCGGCGATTCTCAAGAGATTGCCGGACACGTCCGCGAACTTCGGCGTCGCGCCGATTGATTGGCGAAGCGGCGCATTCAACACGAGCGCGCGAGCCAAATCTTCGCGCGTCACAATTTGATTCGGATTAAAGCTGCCGTCCGCATAGGTATCAAGCACGCGATTCTTGAGCGCGGCTTCGATTTGTGTTTGTTGTGGATGCCCTACGATGTCAGGGATGTTCGGCAGAATGTATTTGACCTGCGTGACATTGCCGTTCACAGGCCCGGGCAAAGCAGCCTGTAACGGAGAAGATGCCTGCGGCGCGGCGGTCAGCCCGCGTGCGCCACGAACTTCCAGCGTCCATGTTCCGGCTTCAGGATTCTGAACCGTGATTTGACGGGCTGTGCTGCCCAGGACAGGATATTCGATAGCCGTCGAATAATTGACGCCGCCCGGCGAAGTGATTCTGACTCCGACCAGATTGCCCGTGCCAAATTCGATGACATCGTCTACGTTTGCGAAAACATCCAGCACGTTCATGTTCGGCTCGACCGTGAATGTGGTCGCATTAGTCGAGGTCGGCCCCGAAGCTTCAGGGCTGAAATCAATATGAAACGTTTGCGCTGCGGGACGCTCTTCGCCGAACTGTGTGTTGAAGGTGGTTTCGGAAAAATTGTTGTAGCTCTTCGAGCGGTTCATCACTTTATCAACCGCCGCGTAAGCGTTGACGTAGCCCGCGCCCACTTCGTATTCCTGATAGCCGGGCATCTGGGTCGTCGTCCCAACTAGAATCTGCCTGATCTCAGCAGGCGTCAGCGTCGGGTCTGCATCGAGCATCAAGGCCACGATGCCTGCCACGAACGGAGTCGCCATCGAAGTCCCGGAAATCTGCGTGTAGAAAGGCAACATGCCGACGGGTAACTCAGTGTCAGCCGTTAAGCCGTTGGAAGTCAGATTCGTCGAAGCGCGGACGGAAATAATGTCTGTCGTGAATCCGTAACGAAGCAGGCTGCTTTCAAAAAAGCGTCCGTTGCCGGGTGCGGCGAGCGTCGGCGCGGCATTGTCGTTGAGCGGGTCGCTGTCACTCAGGCGTTCTGCGCGCGGCACTCCGCGAGAAGAAAAATCCGCGAGCATCCCGTCTTTGGTTCCGGCGGCGATGCCCAATGCCCATGGCGATTGCCCGTAAGGGCTGAGCGTATTTTTCGCCGCTCCATCGTTCCCGGCAGCGAACACGACTGTGATGTTGCGCTCGTATGCCAGCTTGCTGGCGAGCACGAACGGATGATCCGGATTGTAATCCGCGCCGCCCAACGGGCCGTAAGAGTTAGTGATAACGCGAATTTTATAAAGGTCTTGATGCGATAAGCCGTATTCCCATCCGGCCAGTGCATCGAGCACGAGGATGACCGCGCCTCCACCTGAGCCGACGATTTTTACGCCCGGCGCGACGCCCGCATAAGCGCTGCCCGAACGGCTGCCGAGTCCGCCGACGATTCCCGCGCAGTGTGTTCCGTGCCCGACCGTGTCTGTGTTCGGAACGTTTTCGATAGACAGCGAAGGAGTAAAACCGTCAAGCGTGACGCCGCCGACGGTGATGCCCGTATTGCCCGTATCGGTCGAGACGACGCGCTGTGTGTTCTGAATAACCTTTATGCCAAAGGGCAAATCTGCGTGCGTCGTATCAATGCCGGAGTCAATCACCAGCACCGAGAAATCGCCCGCGCCGGATAGAGGCATGCCGCCGTTGCGCAGCGTAAATCCGCTGTCGGAGCGCGCCTTGTCAACGCCTGTCATCATGCGCGCCTGATTCATGTGATAGGTCAAACGCTCATTCGACCAGATCGAGCGCACAGACGAATTTGCGGAGAGCGCGCGTATCTGCCCGGCAGTGAGCGCAGCCCCGACCATCCCTAGCGTGGGAAAGGTCACGCCTTTGCTGATGCCGACGCCGCGCAGGATATTCAAATGATTCGCACTCAAACCGTTTGAAGTATTAAAGCTGATAATAACCACGCCGACCGAAGCGTTGTTGGCAAGCCCGTTAATCTGATTTTGCAGGGCGGGGCTGAGCGTCGCCGCGCCGAAACTTTTGACGGAAAAGATACACACCAGCGCGAAAACGAAAAGCAGTCCTGAAATTCTTTTCGCTGTTTTATTTGCTGTCAGGCTCATTTTTTTCCCTCTTCCTCCGAAGCCATTGATAAAATCTCGTAGGCTGACATTACTTTTCCCGTCTTGAGAAATACTTAACCCCTCCCGCGAGTTTTCAGGATTGCTTTTTCAGCTAGGATTTATGCGGGTTTGAAAAGACTTGAGGAAAACTTGAGTGTCGGGGACGGAGCAGTTCACCGCAGAGACGCAGAGGACGTAGAGATAGCGCAGAGGCTTGAATGATATTCGACTCTCTGCGCCCCCTCTGCGCTCTCAGCGTCTCTGCGGTGAGCTTGTCTGCCTGACACTCAAGTGAATTTGCTCTAGAGCAGGTTGCAAATCAGTGTCCGGTAGGCTGTCAGCCTGCCGCCTGTCCCACACGAGCGGCAGGCTGTCAGCCTACCGTACATTCAATAGAAATCCGCTCTAAGGAAATGCTTGTTGCGATTTTATTGCGGCTGACATTGCGCTTCGCTATCAAAAGAAAAAGAGGATTGAAGGCCGTGTGTGTGGCCTTCAATCCTCTTGAATAGATCAGCGTTGATGCTGACAGTTATTTGTTAATGCTCAGGCACGTAGGCGAGCGCCCTGTCACCACTCAGTCCCCACGGGAAACTACCGTTGATCGCCTCCGGCGCGGTGGCGCGGGGTTGTCCTGAGCTTTCGACAGTGTAATAAACACCAGTCGAGGGACGCCAGACCGCGATGTCCGCCTTACCGTCGCCGTCATAGTCTCCCTGCACAAGAGAGTCACCCTGCGCGCCAAAGAACTGGGCAAACAAAGTGCCGGTCATGCTCCTTAAGATGTACCAGACGTTCTGGCTGGGGCGGAACACGGCCAGATCGGTCTTGCCATCGCCGTCGTAATCTCCCGGCACAACCCTATCCGTATCGGTGCCAAACGATTGCGCCCTGAATCCCAACTGGCTTTGCAAGATGTACCAAGTGCCGCCACGATAGACAGCAATATCCGCTTTGTTGTCTCCGTCGTAATCGGCTGGCACAGCTTTATCACCGTTGATGCCAAACGATTGCGCCCTGAAGCCCAACTGGCTTTGCAAGATGTACCAGATGCCGGTTGAAGGACGAAAGACAGCGACATCCGCTTTGTTGTCGCCGTCATAATCGGCTGGCACAGGCACGTCTCCGCTCAACCCAAATTGCGTGGCAACGAATGCGCCGTTTGAGCTTTGCAGCATATACCACGTGCCGTTTGAAGGACGAAAGACAGCGACATCCGCTTTGTTATCCCCGTCGTAGTCGGCCTGCACGAGCGCATCTGTATTGAGGCCAAACTGTGTGGCCTGAAGTGCGCCGGTGGAGCTGTGACGGATGAACCATGTATTGGAGCTGGGACGGAAGACAGCGTAATCCGTCTTGTTGTCACCATCGAAATCGCGCGTTGCGCGCTGGGTAACGACTCCGGGCGTGATCGTAAAGTTTACGTCGCTAATGTCGAAAAAGACATTTCCGACCGCTTCGACTTTAATGCGCGCCGTGGTGGACGCAGTGTTGGGAATGGGCAAAGACTCCGAGCCATCATTCACCGTCGAGGCCGCAAGCACCGTCGGGAACGTCTGCCCGCCATCCGTCGAAAGTGAAATCTTCACGTTCGCCGCGCTCACAGGCGCGCCGGTCGTGCCTGCAACGTCCCACGTTACATTGTGATTACTGCCACCGGGGGCATTGATATTCGTATTTGGCGATGTGACCTTGAATGGACCCGACGTATTCGTCACCGTCACGGTCATATCCGTAAACTGCGTTTGTCCAATCGTGGAAGCCGGAACATACGGACGATTGTCTCTGACCGTCAACCTGAAGTTGAGCGTTCGCGAAACCGAACTTAACGCCTCGATGTTCGCGCCCGCAGAGCCGCCCGGTAACGGGCCAGTTACAAATTGACCAGCGAGGATAGTAGATAATCTGGGGAACGTTCTGGTCCCGGAGCTTGTCGAAGGAAATGTTAACCAGTTGGGACCGGTCGCTTTCGTCGGAGATGCGACGCTGTTGGATCCCGACGTGGTCGAGTTGTCATTCTGCTCCCAGTTATATGTCAGCGCGTCTCCCTCAGGATCAGTCGCCGAACCGGTCAGCGCAAACGGCGTGCTGATCGGAATCGTGTAGTTGCTTACCGCCGTCACAACGGGAGGATGATTGGCCGTCATCACGGTCGTCACCGGGCATGCCTTAGTGGCTAAGTTAACCTGAATCTGCTGGATTGAAGTTTCGTGGAATATATCAATCGAGTGGGGCGCTACGTCCTGGTTCGTGATTCCCGCGTAACCCATCACGGTGATGCCGGAACCCACTTCTTTGTTTTGGCCGGTGCCTTCGAGTTGAAATGAAAAACTGTGGTTCGCGCCTAATTGATGACCGACCTCATGGGCGACGTAATCAATGTCGAAATTGTCTCCCATCGGGATGCCATCGGCAGGCGAGGTGATGCCTCTGCCTTTCTGCCCGTCCACACAAACACAACCGATACATCCGGCATTGCCGCCGCCGCCGGAAGCTCCGAACATGTGGCCGATGTCATAGTTGGCCTCGCCGATATTGGCCGTTAAGGTAGCTTGCAACTGGTTATTCCATTGCCCCAACGAGGTGTAAGGGTCTGTCGCAGGGTCGTAAAAGATAACCGCCGTTGTATTTGCGATGAGGTTGAGGTGCAAGCCGAGGTCTTTTTCATAAACTCCATTCGTGCGAGTCAGCGTGGCGTTAAAAGCATCCAGCACAAACGCGACCTGACCAGAGTTGAAGGCTCCAAAGAAGTTCGAATACTCTGCGTTGCAAGATTGTGCGAGGCGCATGGTCTTGGCTTCGCCCGTATTGCTATCGGGCTGGCCTGCTGTCTCAGGAAGTTGGGATTTGACATCAGAAAACATCGCTTTGTCTTCGGTCGAGCATTCCCACGGCAATTCGCCTTTTGCTCTCTGTGATCTGAAGACGGCATAGACGGTCGCATCTTGAGAGTAAGGCTCGATGAATTCATTCTCCGTGGCGGTTCTGAAGACCATGGATTGAATGCCCTGCGGAGAAATGCTCAACTTGAGAGTGGCATATTTATCCGTCACGCCCTTGCCGGAAAAGGCACGAATCTGAGGGAATCGGGCTTGTAGCTCCGGGTCAAAATTGGAAGCTTCAAAAACTTCAAACTCTTCGAGGTTACCGGCAGCGTTAGGTACGGAAATGACCGTGGACTGCTGACGGTTATTAGCGTCTACGATAGAAAATAATTGTTGCCTGAGGGGTTCGATATTCAAATTAAATAATTTGAACTCTGTCGGGAATGATTGTCTGGCAACCGCTTTGTGAGTAGTGATGTTGGCGCGGCTTTCGGTGTTGGCTGACCAAATGCTTTGTTGCGCGTCTGCAAATTTGGGGGAGAAGGCGATTCCTGCCGCTACCAAAAGCAGACAGGTGACAACCAACGTCGCGCGCCACAGCCGCGCATTGCTACCAGTCGAACGACCTGAATTGAGTCGCTCTGAACGCTTCCTGATTTTCATAGATGCTCCTTAGAAGGGGTCTTAAATAATCGCTGAAGAGTCAGGCCACAGCCCGTTCGTTCAGCGAAGAGTAAGAGTTAGCAAAGCTCGCTTGTTATTTACCGCTTGAATGGAAATTACGCGCGATGTAATGGGAATAAATCTCTGGCAGGTTTACGAAGAAATATTCCAGCCGACTAAACCGGATAAAATTATAACGCGGGTGCGGAAATGTCAATCGAAATTCCTTCGCGGGCGTAGCCGCAAGCTCAAGCTTGACTGTCCGGCGATTGGTGATAAAGTGTGCGCGTTCATCGCTTTCCTCGCAACTGTTGCCGTTCCTCAAAACTCTTTTATTTCGCAGCAGTGTCATAGGATTCATGCGAGGAATAGCTCAAGCGTCTCTCTCTCAAAGCAAGCTTTTGAACAAACTCACACCTCTCTCTCTCTCTGCCCGATGACCGAGGAATCCGAATCATGGCCTTATGCACTTTCAGTAAAGCCCGCTCAGGCGTCCTGCTCATTATTATTATCGCAATGGTTGTGAACGGCTGTGGCATTAGCCGCCACGACACGTTTTACGGTAAGACGAGTCCGCCGCGCGGTCAGGTCTTGCGCTATGTGTCGGGCGGTGAGCCGGGATCGCTCGATCCTCAAGCTGGCATACCGCTGGGCGCGATAGTGCGTATTCAACTCGCGCTCTTCGAGGGGTTGTGCGAGTACGATCCGAAGAACATGGAGCCGATTCCGGCCATCGCCGAACGCTGGGAGGTCAATCGAGATTCCTCCGAGTACATTTTCCACCTCAGACGAAATGCGCGCTGGTCCAACGGCGAACAGATAACGGCGCGAGACTTCCTCTACAGTTTCCGGCGCGGCCTCTCGCCGAAACTTGCAGCGCCCATGGCTTCTCTCGGCTACTACATCAAATATGCGGAGGCTTACAACGCGCGCCGGGTGTTCGTCCGCGATCCGGGTAATAATACTTACTTACTGACAAAAGATTTTCCCGGCGAAGCAGCAGAGGCTCAGAGCGAAGAAACGAGCTTCGGCGCAGACACGGAATTTCACCGCTATATCAAATCGCCGGAGCGTCTCACCCTGTCCGGCAACGCGACTAAGCGAGCAAAGGCTGTGCAGGATAATCCAAAGCTGCAAGCGGCGTTGGCAGGGAAGGTCTTTGACCCGGTCAGGGCAGAGGACATCGGCGTCGAGGCCGTAGACGACTTTACTTTTCGCATCACGCTGTCTCAAACAGTCTCTTTCTTCCTTAAGATGATGACTCATCCGTTCTTCCGCGTCGTTCCGCAGAAAGTTACAGAGCAATATCAAGAGGCATGGACTCAGCCAGAACATATCGTGACCAGCGGAGCGTTCAAGCTGAAGACATGGACGCCCTATCACGAGTTGATTGTTGTCCGTGACCCGAACTACTGGGACGCCGCCCGCGTGCAGCTCGACGAGATCAGGTTTTACCCGATGGAGCATGAGTGGGCGATCATGAGCGAATACAAAGTGGGCGAAGTGGATGCAGTTTTTAATCATGCTGTCCCGACGGCGTGGCTGGAGATGATTCGCCCGCTCAAGGATTACATGGACGCGCCGGAAGCGGAGATCAGCTATTACCAATTTAACATCACCAAGCCGCCGATGAATGATGTGCGCGTGCGCAAGGCTTTCAATATGGCCGTCAATAAAGTGTCGCTCGCCCGGTGGAGAAATGCGGGAAAGCCGCTCACCGCGTTCATGCCCGAAGCTATCTTTCCGGGCTACCCGCAGTCCACAGGGGATTCGTTCGATCCCTTGAAGGCCAGAGAATTGCTGGCGCAGGCCGGATACAAAGATGCTGCCGGAAATTATGACCCGGAGAAGTTTCCGGTGGACACAGTTGAACTGCTTTACGACGACAGCCCTACCTACAAAGCCATTTCCGAGTATCTACAGGCGCAGTGGAAGCAGAATCTGGGGGTGACGCTGCCGATCAGGAGCATGGAGTTAAAGACGTTGATAACCAGAAGTTACGATCTGGATTACACAGGGATTGCGCGCGGCAGTTGGGTTGCCGACTACATGGATCCATACACTTTCCTGAGCCTCTTCGCAACGCCCGGCAACCCGACGGGCTGGTACGATCCGAAATTCGCTGCGCTGCTAGACGAAGCGAACCGCATGCTTGACACGCAGCGGCGCTACGAGTTGCTGGCGCAAGCGGAGGCGCTCCTGCTTGAAGCGCAGCCCGTCATTCCATTGATGACAGAAACGACAAACTGGATGAAGAAACCATACGTCAAGGGCATGTATCCGAACCCTACCACGTTGCACCCTTGGAAATTCGTCTGCATCGAGCATGACCCGGCCAAGTGGGATTACGGCGTGCCGAACCTGAGCTACGAAAAAAAAGACGCGGATTTTAAGGAACGGGAAAAAGAGTTGCCCGTCTGTAGCAAGTGAGTAGTGGGTCAATTTCAAACAAGGCGAAGAAAAAGACAGATTCCCGCAAAGGCGCAAAGAAAACATTCAAGATAAAGAATCACTCAAGCCCTTTGCGCCTTTGCGCCTTTGCGGGAGATTCTTTGGTAAGGATTGATAATCACCGAAGTTCAAACTGATCCACTAACAGCAAGTGAGTTTCGTCAGCCGATCTGAATGCCGATTGATTCCAGAAATTTTGTCGGGCGGTCGCCGCCGATCATGGCGAAAATATAATCGTTCGGGGCGGTCGCTTTGACTTCCTTCGTGCGCGTGTTCATCAAGACCACTTCCGCCTCATTTATTTCTTTGATAGCTGTGCCGAAGTAGACTTTAATCTTGCCTTCGTCAATGCACTGGTAAACCTGTCGCTTGTTGCCGAATTTGAGATCGGTCTTGAGGTCGCTGCGAATGACGAGCGTGACCTCGTTGATTTCATCCGGTGGGCGAAAGCTGATTTGGTCGCCGTCGCGCATGGCAACCAGATCAACCGCCGCTTCGATGGCAGAGTTGCCCGCGCCGACGACGATAATCTTCCTGCGCTTGTAACTCGCGGGGTCTGCCAGCTTGTATTTCACTTTGTCTTCGGTGATTCCATCGCGCGTGATTTTCATCTCTTCACCGGGAAGCCTGAGCTTCATGGGCGTGCCGCGCGTGCCAAGCGCGAGGACGACACGCCGCGCGCGGTAAGTGACTTTCTCCTTGAGCGCACCCCGTTCCGTCTGCACTGTAAAATAGTCGCCGTCTTCGGCTCGCTTGACGCTCTTGCAACTCTCTCCTTCGTTGATACGAACGCCGCTCTTTTTCATCGCGCCGAGCCATGAGTCCAGAATCCGTTCGCGCTGATCGCCGTCACCTTCGACCATGATGGTGCCGCGCGCGGGCATGGTGTCGGGTTTGAAAAAGATGTACTTGCCCTTCGGATAAGCTTCGATGGTCGAAAGCGGTTTGTCCTGCTCGATGCCTGCGTAGCGCAGGTTCTCCTGTTGAGCCGCAATCGCAGCGGATAAACCTGCGGGGCCGATGCCGATAATCGCCACGTCAAGCTCTGCCTTCGGCTCAGGCGCGCTGCCGCCGTTTAGCTCGCGAGCGATATGCTTGATGACATCCGCTCCTTCGTTGGCGGCGTTCTTGATGAGCGGAGTCCCGGACACGTCGCCGATGATGTAGCAGCCCGGCACGTTCGTCATAAAAGCCGCATCGCGTGCCGGAGCCGGGCGCGATTTAATCTTCTTCGTCGTGTTAATGACGATGCAGGCTTTGGGATTGACGGGACACTCGACCTGACATGACGTGTCTTCCATGCACTGGTCGCGCGCGACGACCTTTGCGATGCCGCCCACAATCGCCAGCACGTCATGCGGGCAGGCTTCGACGCACGCATGGCAGCCGATACAGCGATCCGGGAAGATCACCGGATGCGGGTAAGCGGGCGCGTTCGGCTCCATCTGTTTGATTAGCTCAAGGTCTTCTCTGGTGATTTGTGTGTTGAATTCTTCGGCTTTAAACTTTTTGCCTTTGGAAGCCGCGAGCAATCTCCGCGCACGCGCCGCATCCGCAAGAGCGTATGAAGCTCCCGCGACGACGAGAAGAGCGCAGACGCCAACCCACCCGTGCCACGGCAGACCGCCCGGAAGTTTTCTCGCTGAAGCATCTCTGCCGCCGGACAGTAAATTGATTCCCAGCAGGATGAGCAGCAGAGCGATGGTGATGAGCAGATAAGACCTTTTCATGGTCTCCGACAAAGTATGAAGTATCAATGCGAATCGAGTGTAAAAACAAGTCAACTGGCTTTTCTTTGCGTTCCTTTGCGTCTTACCTTCTTTGCGTTCTCTGCGTTAAAAGGCTTCTAAACGCAAAGTGCGCAAAGAGTGAAGACACAAAGGAACGCAAAGAATTGAATCTATTTTATCTACTTCGTTTATCTCTTAATTCGCATTATGAATTAAATCAAGCGATTATTGCCGTGCGAGGGGGGTTGGCGTCAAGGGCTTTTTCATCTAATGCGCGACGGCTGCGGGAGTGAGCAGTTTCGGATTCCAGTGTCTGGTTTTTTTGATGTGCTGGACGTGACAGGAAGCGCAGTTGGGCGCGTCGTCGGCGAGCAGTTTGCTCTGCGAACTGCTACCGGCCTGAATATCGCTGCCGCTGTGACACTGCGCGCAGGTGGTCGCAGGGGTCGTCACGTCAATCGGATCGAAAGACCTGTGGCAGCTTGAGCATGATAGCTCGCCCTCGGCATTGCCTCCCCACTTGCTATCGCCGAGCAGCACGCGATGCAGGTGCAGAGCATGAAACTGGCGGCTGCGCCACTGGTCATCCGTCTCGTCAGGCAGACGCTCTCTGACTCTCTTGATAGCCTCTGTCGCGGCATCCGGCCTCTGCTTCCATGCTTCATCGCTCAAGCCCTTCCAGACCCACTTTCCATCAACCACCGGATAACCGACTCCGCCCGCGTGCGGAGTAGAGACGCGCCGCCCGCGATAGAGCTTCTGATTGTCGTCGCGGTGACAAGCAGAGCAAGCATTGAGGGCTGCTTCGGCGGGACGGAAATCCTCGCCCTGATGTTCTGCGTGACACGAGACGCAACTGATTCCGGCTTCGACGTGCGCTGGAATCCCCGCCAGTGTGGCGGTAAAGGCTTCCGTCTGGTGACACGACGCGCAGTTGGTTTCCATGCTGCCGCCGACCGTGTGACAGGTCGTGCAGGAACCGGCGTTCGCCTGTTTCGCAATCGCTGTGCGCGGAGCGTTCTGTGTGAGCGTTGAGCGCGCGTGCGCCCCGGCAATCGGGGCTGGCGAAAAAGCTTTGGTGTACCAGAACGCGGCTGCGATAGAGACCACTCCGATGATGACGACAGCCCAGATAAAGGCTGAGAAAGGCCACGGTCGCGCGAGGTCTCTGGTCGGCTTCCAGTTGAATTGAGCCTTGCCCGGACGCGCAGGCGGTCGCGGGTGAAGCGGCGACACTCGCGCAGCCTTGTCGCGCGTGCGCTTGTCCCAAAACTCTTTGAGCGCGTCCGCGACCTTCGGCGGAGCCGTCGCCGATTCAGGCGCGAGCGGCTGCTCCTGCGCCGTAGCCTGTTCCACAGCCTCCGTGATGTTGGCCGCGACCTGTACGAGGACGTGCACGTTCAGAGATTCGCCAACCCGGCTCATGTGTAGAAAGAAAGAGCCGATCTGCGCGACATCTCCATCGGCCAGAGCTTCTGTTTCATTAAGCTCAATCAGCCTGCCGTTCAACGTCACCGGATGAGACGAGCTGAGATTGATGAGATAAAAGCGACCCTCGACCGCGTTGATGCCCGCGTGGAGGCGCGACACGCTCGGGTGATTCAACAGGATTTCGCAATCAATCTGGCGGCCTACCCTCAACGCCTGCACAGAGAGCGTCACCGGGTCAACCACCTGATCCTCGCGCGTGATGATAAATGTGGGGGACAGATTATTCACGAGCCATTCAATCGAGCGAGGGTGTAGGAAAAGATTCGTTTTTAACTACACCCTAAACCCTACGCCCTACACCCTGAAGACACTAACGGACGATAAAGAAAACGACCTGAATGATATGCACCAGCATCAGCATCAGCATCAGCGAAGTCGAGATGACATGCGGCGCGAGCCAGATTTTAAGCAGCCGGTGCAGATAGATGAGCGAGTCCACGCGCCGCAGTGTGGCGGCCGTCTCAATGGCTTCGATCAAAAGCTTATGCGCCTGCGGATCGCTGAGGCTCCTGGCCTCCGTCTTAAACTCTGCGCGACCTGCGGCCAGCATGTCCGTCAACTCTTCGCGGCGCAGGTATTGCCGCAGCAGGTATGAGAAGGAAAGAAAACGCCCGTACACTTTCTGCTCGATTAACTGGCGAAGCTGCGCGTCATCCGCGCCAATGGCAGCGAGCGTCGCGCGCAACTCATCGCGTCTGGTCTCAAGGTCTTCGATAAGCAACGGGTCGCCCTCTATGCTCGTCATGATGCGCGGGACGATGATGTAACAGGCGAGGCCGAAGAGTCCCGTGAGGATGACCAGATCGAAAGACACCATCAACAGCGACGTGAGCAATCCGCCCGTCGTCCATCCTCCATGCAACAGCAACACCAACCCCGCGATAACTCCCAGATAAACGTGCGCCAGCATCCAGTAACGCAGCGCGCCCCTGCGCCGCCTGTAAACCTGCTTGCGCGCCGGGTAAGCCATCACACCCGCGATGCCGACCAACCCGACCAGACCTGTAAGCCAACGCACGGTCAGCCACGTCTCGCCCAGCCGCCCGTCAAGACCGTAACGAATCGCAGCCCACACAGCCGCCGCCGTCAAAGCAATCGTCGCTAAGATACCGCAGGCATGCCAGAGCTTCGCAATCGGGTCGCTCCTGTGTATGTTGCGCCCGATGGCGTGTGTCTGATCTTGATAAACGATGCCGATTGAGTTGCGAGCCTCCGCGAAATATTCGCGCGGGTTGACGCGCACGAGCGCGCCGGTCGGGCAATTCTCTTCGCAGGAATAAGCAGGCGCACGCGCGCCCGCCGGATTGAGCGGCGTGCTGTCACAGAGATTGCACTTGACCGCGAGCAGGTCTTTGGTATCGGAGACGGGCGGAGGCAAGGGCGCAGGCGCGAGGCTCAACCAGCCTTTGAGCTTGTCGCGCAAAGCGACTTGCACAGGCTCAGGCGGCTTGAGCGGAATCATGGAGATGGCGTTATAAGGACATTGCGTCGCACAGTCGCCGCAGCCGATACAGGTCTTGGCCTCGATGTCTATCTGCCCGCCGGAGAAACGCGCGATGGCTCCGGTCGGGCATCCGGTCAGGCACTCGGGGTCTTGACAATGCAGGCACACGGACGGCGACAGGACGTGCTGCGTAAAAGAGCTTCCCGGTTTGACAGGCCGCTGGATAGATATGCCGCGCCGCAAAAGGCGCGATTGACCATGCACCTTATGACAGGCCAGCGAGCAGTTGCCGCAACGCACGCACAAGTCCATATCCATCACGAGCAGGTTCGAGCCGTCCACGATGCCCGTCGCAATCTCTTTTTCGGCGGCGGCCACGCTCTCAGTGTCTAACACAGTCTGCGAGCGCGACTCTGCGCCGTTAGCGGGTTGACGAAAAATCCGTTGCAGCGTGTCGCACAATTCGCGGTCTGCACGCAGGGAAGCGATGGGAACTTCCATTACCTCCGTGTGCGCCAAAAGCGTCGCCGTGTATTTCCATTTGCTGTCGGCGTCCAGTCCTTCAACACCCAGACAGTTGCCCGCGCCTAGAAAATCTACACCGGCATTCTCTTCATCCGCTCTGGAAGTGGCGGAAGCTTGCCTGTCATCGCGCTCGCGCTTGAGCCATCCGCTTCTGAGCAGAATCAGATGCGTAATCGTCTCGCCCGCGCGAAACAGGACTTGATGCTTGCTATAGATTTTGAACTGCGCGGCTTCGCTGAGCCTTTTAACCAGGTCGGCATTGAGCGGCGCGTCTACCAGATCGAGCACGTCGTCAACCGTGCGCCTGAGGCCGTTGTTGCGATAAACCTTATCGAGCGACTGGCCGAACTTCGGCAGCTTCCGCAAGAGGCGCAAGGCGGGTCGCTCAACCATCAGGACTGTTGCCTTGCCTCCAACAGGCACGGAGATAGTCGCTGTGCGCGGCACTCCGGCCAGCACGGACATCTCGCCGAAACTCTTACCGGGCTTTTGCGAGTCCACCCATTTCTGCCGTCCCGCTTGATCTTTGACATAGACATCCAGGTCGCCTTCGACGCCGAAGAAAAAAGTGTTGCCGCCCCAATCGCCCTGATGAATAATCTCTTCGCCCGCTTCGTAAACGAGCAGGTGCGCGTAGGGGCCGACCTTCTTGCCCGTATAGTTGCGCCCGTAAGCGATGACTTCCAGATCGGACTCGTACTTGAACTTGCCGTCCTTTTCTTCGACCAGCTCCGAGATAATATCCGTGCGCCGGATGGCGTCCAGGACATCGCTGTGATTAGTGATTTCGTGAGGCATATTTGCCTTCGTGATGACGAAAGTGGGAGCTGCTGGCCGCCGCGAGCGCGTTGCGTTCAACAAATGCGAGTCTGGAAATGACGGGCGGCATGATGCGCAAGCATCGTTATAACACTTATCACAGGAAAATTAAACGATTAGAAAATTCAGGTAGCGATACAGGTTGAAGTTGAATAAGTAGCGAGATGATACTCACCGCAGAGACGCAGAGAAGTCGCAGAGGGGGCGCAGAGGCTTGAAGGACTCTCAACTCTCTGCGCGTTCTCAGCGTCCTCTGCGTCTCTGCGGTGAGCTTGTCTTGCCTACACTCAATTGAACATTGCTCTAAGGCCGAACTGCTCAAAGGAGCGCATTTTCTTGACTTGTCCTTTATGGGAAGCTTATTTTCTCAACACCTATGTAAATCAAGAGCAGGAAACTCTTTGCGATCTTTGCGCGTCTTTCCTTTGCGGTCTTTGCGTTAAAAAGCCCTTAACCGCAAAGAACGCAAAGAGGAAAGACGCAAAGACCGCAAAGAAAAGCTGTTGCCTTGTTGCTACCCTTGATTCGCATAACCTATGGCATTGTAAACGGTGAGCGCAGAGGCTCATCAACCCCGATTAACCGCACGCTGTTAAGGAGAAAAACCCCATGAGAAGACTTACGTTGATGCTTTTCATTTTAGTCGCAGTCGCGCTTGCCTTTACGAGTCAGGCATTTGTCATCAGCTCTAAATCTTCAAACAACTTTGCACACGGAAACGCGCCCGCCGGTCTCAGCGATTTTGATTCTCAGACCTATTATCGTTTGACGACCGTTTGGCAGGGCGAGGGCAAGAGCCTCGATATTGTCAACGACGGCAAGGACAACAATCAGCCCATTCTGGCTAAGACAGGGAAGTACACGGGTCAATACTGGAAAATCACCCCCGCGAAGGGTAGTTATTATCGTCTCAGCACCGAGTGGCGGGGCGAGGGCATGAGCCTCGACGTGATTAACGACGGTCAGAACAACGACCAACTGACACTGGCCGTCACAACCGATGCTACTGGACAATACTGGAAAATTACTCCCGCCGGAAAAGGCGCTTACCGCCTCACAACTATGTGGCAGGGCGAGGGCAAGAGCCTGGATATTGTGAACGACGGTAAGAACAACAACAAACTCATACTGGCTAAGACAGCCAATGTCACAGGGCAATATTGGATAATCACCGCAGTTAAGAAAGCTAAGTGAAAAACGCCGGTCAAGCTTTCGGGTTGATCGGGCGCGGTATCTTTATCGAGCGGGAGTTTTGAGGTGGACGCTAAGTGGAAAACAATTCTCTGGCAGCAGTTCGGGGCAGCTATAGAGATGCTCGAAAATGCGTTGCGCGCCTGTCCCGAAAAACTGTGGGGCGACCGCTCGCAGCAACCGGAATACTGGTATGTCGTCTATCACACGCTCTTCTTTTTAGACCTCTATCTCTCCGGTTCGGTTGAAGGATTCGCGCCGCCCGCTCCTTACAATCTTGACGAGATGAACCCGGCGGGGATTCTTCCCGAACGGGTCTATACGAAAGACGAGCTGCAAAGCTATCTCGAACATGGCCGCCGGAAATGCCGTGAGACGCTGGAAAATTTAACGGATGAGAAGTGTCAGCAACGCTGCGTGTTCATGTGGGGCGAGATGAGCTTTGCGGAACTGCTATTGGACAACATGCGCCACGTCCAGCATCATGCCGCGCAATTGAATCTCATCCTCAGGCAACAAACGGACTCGGCTCCGCGCTGGGTCGCTCAGGCGAAGAGCTAATCCTAAATTGCAATGAGATTTAACTGCGCGGCATTGAGTCTCTCCGACAACTGCCAAAGAACTTGCTAAGAATACTCCATCCCGCTAGTATCTCGCTTGGAGGAAGCTGTGAAATTACTTGAGAAACAAATTAAAATTGAACGTCCTGAAAAAGAGAAAGTGACACGCGAACAGGCATTGAAGCGTGTGAAAGCGCTCCCCAAACGCAAGGAGAAACTGATTGCCGCTATCCGAGAAGGTAAGAATCGAAATATTCATTCCTGACCTGCCAGACCCAATCTATGACCGGATACTTGAAGAATTCAGCGATGAACTCAGTTACGCTTTCGGTGGTTGTACGATTACGTCAAGCTCTGGGAAATTTCGTTCGGCGTCTGGGGTAATACTCCCAGATAAGATAAACATTCTCTTCACAGACACACCTTTCGAGTGGGAAAAAGATCGCGATGTTCTTACACAGTATGCAGAAGAACTCCTCAATATCATCCAACGAGCGTTAGAAGGTGAAGAGGCAATTCTCATTTCTGTCTATTCAGTTCATCACGTTGAGTAGATAAGTAGCGCCTATCAAAACTTTATCCTTCTGCCTTCATCCTTGCTCTTTCATCCGTTCCAACTCGCGATCCATTCCGAGGCGTGTGAAAATCTCGCGGGCTTCTTCCATCCTTGCGTGCGCCTGCTCGTGTAGCTCTTGCTCTTGCTCATAACGCGCCCAGTCGCGGAGGGTGCGCGCACGTTCGGCTTCCATCTTGCTCTCTGTAAACAGGCGCAGGCTTTCGCCAAAGCAGGCTTGGGCGTCGAAGTTTTGATTCTCAATCGTGACGGGTTCAGGAAGACTCGCAGCAATCCGTCCGAGTGTGCGCCACGCCCCGGCGATCAGCTCATGATTTTCCGTCTTTTGGCCGAGGGCCAGCGCACGCTGCGCCGCTTCGAGCGCTTCCGCTACTTCCCCTTGCTCCAAACAGGCTGCGGCCAGAAAGCTGTATGTTTCCGAGAGCACTTGATACGCAGATGGGCCAGCCATCGAGATAACCTGCCGCAGGTCTGCTTCGGCGGCTGCGTAATCGCCAAGCCCGAGCCGCACGCCGCCGAGGTTGTTGAGACAGATAATCTGCGCTGTGTGTTCTCCAATCTCGCGCGCGATGGCGAGAGCTTCCTGATAGAGCCTGACGGCGGCTGCATAATCGCCGCGCTGCCGCTCCGTCTCGCCCATCGTGCTGAGCATATTGCTGACGCCGCGCCGGTCTCCAAGCTCGCGGCATAATGCCTGCGCCTGCTCTAAGTAAGAGTATGCCTGTTTGAAGTGCCCGAGCATCAAGTGCGTGATGCCTAGCACTCTCAAGCCTCCGGCGCGCTCGCGTCTTCCGGTCTGTCCCAGCGCAGACGAGATCGTCAGCGACTGTTCGCCGAGCGCCATCGCCGCAGACGCTTCTCCGAGGCGGTACAGGACATTCGCCTGCCGGTTAAGGGCTGCGGAAAGTTCGGTCATCGAGGCAGAGGTCGGTTCTGATTCTCCTGCGAGTCGTTCAGCGCACTTCGCGCTCTCAAGCGAAGCGCGGTTGTTGCCCTGTCTCTCCTGCACGAGCGCCAGCCCGTTGTGCGCACGCGCCTGCGCCAGCCTGTCTCCTTCCGCTTCGGCAACTTCGAGCATCGCCGTATAAGCTTCGACGGCCTCTGCGAATCTGGCCTGCCACCACAGGGCTTCGGCCAATCCTTCGTACCACTGTAAACGCTGCGGCCCCCAAGCAGTTTTTTCTGCATCAAGTTCTATCGCGGCGGAAAAATCTAACGCCTTTCGATAAAAGCCAATCGCGGTTGCCAGCGCATAGGCTTCGCGCGCCTGTTGCCCGGCGCGGCCATACCATTCGACCGCACGTTCTATTTCTTTAGCCCTCTCGTAATGCTCTGCGATGGTCGCGGCATACTGGTTGACGCGCTCGCCGCTTTGCTCGACCAGCCATTCGCCAACCTTGCAGTGATAGCTGCGCCGCTCGCGCATCAAGACGCTCTCATACGTCACGTCGCGCAGGAGCGCGTGCTTGAAGATGTATTCGTTGGTATGCGCGAAGGCGGAAGCCGGGCGCACGTAGATTAACTCTTTTTGCCGCAGCGATTCTAAAGTGGTATGTGCATCCACATCACACACGTTGCGCTGTATTTCAGCAGCCTCGGCATTTAGATGTTCGACCGCGTTATCCCAGAACTTTCGCCCGACCACGGCGGCGCGCTGCAAGACTGTCTTTTCCAGGAGAACCAGACCGTCGAGCCGCGCCTGCAACACTCCCGTCAACGTCGGCGGCACTTTGACCTGTGCGAGACGGCTCACATCCACGCGCCATTGCTCCTCGCCCGGCTCGATGACCTTCTGGTCAATCAGCATCTTGATTAGCTCTTCCAGATAAAACGGGTTGCCTTCCGCTCCGCCGACCAACAGATCGCGCAGCTCCTGCGGCACGTCCTCGGTCTGGCGCAGAATCTCTTCCACCAGCTCGCGGCTCTCGCGTTTCGATAGCGGTTGCAGCAACAAGCGTGTGCGACAGGGCGCGTCTTGTCCCCACGCCGGACGTTGCTCCAGGAGGTTCGGGCGTGACAGGCACAAGACAAGCAAAGGGACATCAGCGCAAGTGCCCGCCACATGCTCTATAAAGTCCAGCGACCCGTCATCCGCCCAGTGCAGATCGTCCAGATACACAACCACTGCCCCGCTCCGCCTGACTATCGTAAAGAACTGCGTCGCGTAGTGAAAAGCGCGGTCACGAATCTGCTTGGCGTCGTGGAGAATCCCGGACAGGTATGGACTCGCAGAAAAATCCAGCCCGATTAAATGACCGATGAAGTGAGCACGCACCAACGCCTCTTCGCCTTCGCTGAAGCAGGCGATCATGCCCTGTTCCAGCTTCTCGCGCGCGACCGCCGCCGGATCGCTGTCGAGAATCTGAAAGCGAAAAGAGAAGAGATCACGCACCAGCGCATAGGGCAGCCCGCGCGTTGATTCGGTGGCGCGAGCATTGAAGACCTGAATATGCTCCGGCATCACCTCGATCCGGCTATCAAACTCGTAGAGCAGGCGAGTTTTGCCCAGGCCCGCATCGCCAAGCACCATCACCATCTGCAACTTGTGATCGTCCATGACGGCTTGCAGCGCATCCAGCAGCTTCTCAAGCTCTGCATGTCGCCCGACCATGCGCGCTTCGACGCCTTCGACGCCGCGCGTCCCGGCGCGAAAGGCGCGCGGTTTGGCGCGCTCTATGACATAGACCTGTATGGGTTCGGATTTGCCTTTGACGCTGATGGGCTTGAGCGGCTGGACATCGAAAGCGCCGCGCACTTGCCGGTAGGTATCATGCGAGATGAGGATGCCTCCGACAGGCGCTGCGCTCTCTAAACGGGCGGCCAGATTGGTCGTGTCTCCGAGCGCTGTGAACTCGTTAATGCTGCCGACCGTGCCGAGAATGACCGGCCCCGTATTGATGCCGATTCGCATCCGCAAGGTGGGCGCGTTCTCGCCTGCATGTCCCACTCTGAAGAGCGCGCGAAGGGTCGTCGCGACGAATTCTCCTACTTGATCCTGCATCGCGAGCGCGGCGCGAATGGCGCGCTCAGGGTCGTCTTCCTGCGCGGTTTGCGCGCCCCAGACGGCCATTATCCCGTCGCCCATGTGCGCCACGACTGTGCCGCCGTTTGCCGTGATGGACTTGTCGAGCAGCGCCCACAACGCATTCATCATGTCCTTGACATCTTCTGCGTCGAGGGTTTCTGAGATGGCTGTGTAGCCGGAGATGTCTCCGAAGAGGACTGTGGCCTGTTTGCGCTGTTCGACGGGAGGCGCGGATTCGAGCGCGTCCAGTTTTTGCCGCAAGGCGGCGATGGTCGCATCAACCATCACATCGCCCAGCACCGTGCGCAAAGACTCTTGAATGGTTATCGCTTGCTCAAGCTGTTCGCGTTCAGACATACCTCTACAGTATACACTCGGACAAAATTAAGGGAGAGCAGCGGCAGCAGGTCAGAAACGCAAGGATGAAGGATGAAGGCGGAAGGATGACAGGCATGCTATTGAGCCTTGAGCCGCTCATCTTCAATAGCATCTCCTTCATCCTTCATCCTTCCGCCTTCATCCTTGCGTTTTCATCTGACGCCCTTGAATTTGAATGTCGTGCCCGTGTGGCAGCGTTTGCAATCGTCATAATCCGCTTCGCCAAAAGCTCTTTTGTTGTTATGACAGGTGGCGCAGCTCATGCCGCGCGCGGGCGGAAAATGTTGTGACGTGCGCGGCGAGGCGACTTGCTTTGTTTGCGGCAGTCCTTCGCGCAACGTGTGGCAGTTCGCGCAGTCGAGTCTCTGTTTGGAACTGTGTTTGGCGTGGCTGAAACTCGCGTTAAAGGCGACCGAGTTCGTCGGCGTGCGGCGATACGACGCGACCGAGTGACAGGTGGCGCACGAACTGATGTCGCGCCCGCCCGAAGTCTTGCCGGGTGTGTGGCATTGATAACAGTTATTGTGCGCGGTGATGCCTGCGGGAATGGTCATCGCCACGCCGCGCCGCAGAGAGGCCGTGTGACAGGCGGCGCAACTCGCTGCCGGTCTGGCCTCGCCCCTGTCGTGCTGCGCGTGGTCAAACTTCACATTAAAGCTTTCATCGAATTTAGTAGGGAAGGCGCGCAACGGCGGATCGTCCCCCTTCAAACTCGAATGACAGATATTGCACATCGGATTCCCGGGCGTGGTCATCTGCCCCAGATGACAATCCGTGCAAGCCTTGTGTCCGGGAAAGCTCGGCGTCGCGCTGTTGTCCGAGCGCGTGTGGCACGAAGCGCAAGCCTGACGCGAATGGTTATCCGTGCCGTGAGAGAACTTTGAATAATCTCTGTCGTCGCCGGTGGGTTTCGAGGGAGACGCGACGGTCTCTGATGCCCGCGACGAATAGGAAGCAAGCCAGAGCAGCGCGCCGATGAGCATGACGATGAACGTCAGCCAGCGTCTCCTGATGGTTGCATTTTGAATGAGCATCATCTTGCCTCTGTCTCTCATTCGGTTTTAAACAATGCGCTGTGACTCGCGGGCACGGGACGTTTCCCAACATCGGACGTGTGGCATTTGACGCAACCGAGGCTGTTGTCGAGTTTGCGCTGCTCGAATTCCGTCTGAATCTGCGCCAGATGGCACGAAGAGGTCGAGCAGGAAGTAATCGGCACATCGGGTTTCAAGTTGAGCAGGCTGCTCTCGCGTGTGATGTTGATATGACAAGATGTGCATTCCGCGATGTGCGCTTCGAGCGGCTCGTGTGCGAACTTGAGCGAGTTGCGCTTCGGGGCAAGGCTCATCGCTACATCCGTTTCAGATAACTTATGGCATCCGGCGCAATCGTTGTGTGTCGGCTCCTGATTCTTCCAGTGACAGTTATAGCAGGATGCGTGCCCTGTGGGCGCAGCCTTAAATGTTCCGGCTGGCGGCATAAAATTGTCCGGGAAACCGCCCGGTGGTTTCAGCGTCCCCGCCTGTGTCTGGTGGCAGATGGCGCAGTTGTAATACTGCGCGCTGCTTTTATCCTGTGCGTTCGGCGCGCTGCGCAAGGCGTGAGCGGCGGCCACAGGCTCGCCCTTGAATCGGTCGGAGGCGATCACGTCCTGATGCTTGTCATGCGGAAAGATGGTGCTGAACTGGCTCGGCTGGTTCGGTTTCTCAAAGGCAAAGCGCGCTTCGTCGCGCGGCGAAACTTTTGTGTGACAGACAGAGCAGATGAGCGGACGCGCGCCTTTGAAAAACTCCGTCCGATGACACTTGATACATGAAGCGTGCGACGGGTAATCCGCCACGTCCGGAAACGCGGAGGCTCGCTGCCAGTTGGCTGTCGGGGCTTTGTGGCAAGCGTCACAGGCAAGGCTCTGGTGCTTGGCGGAACGATGCGAGAACTGCGAATAATCTCTCGCGGGCTTTCGCTGGTTGCGTGATTGCGTTCTTCTTCTGGTCGTTGGCCGCGTCTGTTTTTTCCGGTTGTCTTGGGGCGAGAATGCAGGCGTTGCGTTCAAAGCGATGCGCGGAAACACATAGCCAGCACCCAGGAGGGCTGCAAAGACGATGATGATGACAAGGCGGATTCTCATCTCTTCAAGGCCATTGGTTTGCCTGCGTCGCAGGCGGGCAGAGGCTTTTCGACCACCACGCAGTTTTTATCCGTCGCGACGGTTACAGTTTTGAAAGGGCCTGCTTTAACTTTTACTTCGCATCTCCAGAGCAGGGAATTGTTGCCGAACTCCGCCGGTAATAAATTGGTGATGAGATAAGTTCCGGGCAGCAGGTCTGTGAAAAACGCAGTGCCTTTGCCGTCCGTCATCACAGACATAACGGGAGCTTTCGACAGGGTTTCAGCCTCGCTGATTAAAGCTTTGAGCGCGGCCTGCCGCTGGCGATAAAAGCCGTCCCTGATCTCGTCCGTCAAATTCGTCGTCAGCCACAGTCGTCCCAATTCGGGTTTTTTGTATTCCTTGACGCCGCGCTCGTAAGCCGCTCGAAATTCGGGCACGGCGGTCGCGCCGGTCACGAATTTTTCTTCAATCAGGCGACAGTAAACGGATTCGCAATCGAACTCTGCGAGCCATTTGATAAAAGCCTCGCTCGCTCCGGCCTTGCGGTAATAGCACTCTCGCGTCAGGAACGGATGCTGGTTGATTTTTTCAATCAAGGCTTTGTTCTCTTCCGCGCTGCCCTTGATTAAATAGAAACGTTTTCGCTGAAGCCCCTTTTCTTTATCATCCACTTTCAGCCTGACCCGCAGACGCACCCCGCCCGTCAACTGCGCCTCGCTCGCTGGCGTTTGCGCCGTCGCAGTAACGGGCGCAAACAGGCACAGAGACAGACAAGCAAAAAAAGTAAGAAGCGCTATAAAGACTTTCAATTGGATGTAGGGAAAGTCAGACTCACCGCCAAGACGCAGAGAACGCGGAGATAGCGCACAGAGTTGAAGGCTATTCAAGCCTCTGCGCCCCCTCTGCGCGCTCTGCGTCTCTGCGGTGAGTCTCCACCTCCGACACTCAAGTGAAGCTTTCTCTAAATCTTTATTACTTTTAGAACGCTGCTGTGCGATTAGCTTTTCCATCTTTATTTCTTTTGAGACTTTTGTGCCTTTTCGCGGCTCTCTCTTATCTCGTTTTAACTACAGCGTCGGGCTGCGCGGAAATTTGAGGAACGGCAAACGAACGCCGCGTATGAGAAGACGGTCGGAGCGGATAGCAGTCGGAGGCGCAAACCCTTGTGCGCCGCCAGCCGCTATGAAATCGTCCTGGTCAATGCCGTCGCCGCTGATGCCTATGCCTCCGACGAGCGTGTTGCCTCTGTAGAGCGGAATGCTGCCCGCGAAAATTTGCAGGCCGTTGCGAATCGTTGGAATTGATGAGCACACGCACAGAGGGCTGTTCATAAACGCGCGCGTTGAACAGACGGCGGGCCGCGAGAGCAGGCGCGACTGGATTAAATCAAGTTGCAGCCCGACGTTGAACGGACTCCATTCGCCTAAGGCTGTGCTGAAGGGCGCGGCCTGTGTGTTGTTAATGCCGTCCGGAAAGAGCGGGCGATGCAGAAAGCCTATCGCGCGGTCGCTATACGCGGTGCTGCCATTGAGCGGCACGCCGTCCGCGGCGGCGCGGTTGACGTACTGGCTCATCCCTGCGGCGTTAAGCTGCGTCGCCGTATCGCTTCTCGAAAAGAAGACTGCGGAGCGAGCTTTCTGCACCGAGACATCAAAGCCGAACACGGGCGCATCAACCTGCCGGAAGATGCCCAACACGTTGCCTTCCGTGTCTACGACCGCGATGGAAACGCGCGCGTTGCTTCCCAGCGGCTGCCTGATCGCGGCGCGCGTGATGTTCGCCGTCTGCGCGGCGCGTGAAATAATCAGGTTGACATCCGCTGCGGTCAACCCGAGCGCGGGCGTTGGAAAAGTGCTGGCGGTGAAGGGAAAGAATCGCGGGCTGGCTTCGCCGCCGATGCCGCCGACCGTTGCCGGAATAAAAGCGGATGGTTGCGTGCCTCTGATTGGAAAGCCTGCTAAGACTGCTCCCGGCAGGCTGCTGAACGAAATAGTCGGCGGCGCGATGACGCTCGTGATGTTGGTGTAAACGAGGCGTATGCCGTCAACGAGTATGTTGTCGCCGCGAATCAGAGCGGGTGCTTCGTAGCCGCGCAAGCCCGACACGGCGATGATTTCTTCGACCGGCTGGTCGAAATCAGACGGGTCGCGGTCAACCGTATAAAGCCCGTCTCCTTCAATGCCGATGCCGCCGACGGCGACGCCGTTTTTGTAAACGGGCAAGCCGCCCGGATCGCCCGACAATCCTAAGGGCAGTCCCGGTCTTTTAATATCCGAGCAGAGAAGCGAAGAGAATTGCACGCCGTAGAGCGGCCCGCCGAAGCGAAAGTCTATGCCCGGCGGAAAGTGTTCCTGAATAATAAAACCCGCCGTGCGCGTCGTGAAGGCGTTGCCCTGCGTGCTAAAGAACGCGCCCGTTCCGGCTTTCGAGATGGCGGCGGCAAAGGCCGGAACGCTCAAGCCTTCCAGCCCGTGTCCGTTTGCGCCGACGCTGCGAATCTGCGTCGTGCCGCTCGCGCCCGTCATCACAAAGACTCCGAGCACGTTGCCTTCGCGGTCTGTCACGGCGACCGTCACTTTTTGATTTAACTGGACGGCGGCTGAGACGGATTGCGCGATCAGCGTCTGCACATCGGCGGGCGTCAAAGATTGCGCGGCGGCGTGATGCGTGCAGAACGCCGAGAAAATCATCGTGACTGAAAGCGAGAGCCAACGGGCTGAAGGGAAACGCATGTGATGCCTCCCAAAGGTTTGATTGATTGGCCGAGTCCTGCTCTGGAAATCGAAAAGTCGTGAGTGAATCTAACACCAACAGGCAATTTCGGGTAGGAGTTTATCTCAACCCGCATTCATTTCGGAAGATAGTCATAGCTTTAAGCAAGCTGTCCTTTGCGGTCTTTGCGTCTTAAATCCTTGCGGTCTTTGCGTTTAAAAAAACATTTAACCGCAAAGGACAGCCTTGCACAAATATGTATGTGAAATGCATAAAAGTTATGGATTATGCGGCACTTCCTGAATAAATGTGCAAAGCGCGCCGCCGGTGTGGGCGTGCCGTTGATACAAACAAGCTACACTTCGAGAAGCAGCGAAAACACAAGGCAAAAGGGACGGCTTGGTTGAGAGCCGTCCCTTTTGCCATCTCTAACCTGACGACAGGTAATTATTGGGGGGCTTTCGTCTCCGCTTCTTCAATCACCTTGAAGCCTGTTCCGTTGATAACTTCGCGCAGCTTGGCTTCGGTCACTTTCTGATCGTCATACGTAATGACGGCTTCGCCCTTTTCGTGGCTGACCTGTACGTCCTGCACGCCATCGGTCGCCTTGAGCGCTTTAGTAACGGAAGACGAGCATTTCCCGCACTTCATACCCTCGATGTGAATGGTCGTGGTCTTGATAGCGGCAAATGCCGTCGCCAGTCCGAGCGCCATCACCATCGCGCAAGCGACCGCAAAGCTAGTTACTCTTCTGTACATGATGCGTGTCTCCTCTTAATGTTTGGTTTGAGCTGTTCGTTTTAGAATTTAGCGTTTTATCTAAAATTCCAAAACATCCTCGCTGCCAACAGGTAGCTCGACTTGCGATTCTGCGGGTCTTTGGTCGCCAAGTAAACCGAAATCAACGATGCGGTGGGTTTGCGTCGCGCTTTGAAAAATCCACCAGTGATACACTCCGGTTACGGAGTCTATTTGCCGGGAGACAAAATCGGTTTTGCCGTCGCCGTCATAATCACCGAACAGAGGAAACGCGCCGTTGCCCCACGCCAACCTATACATCTGTGCGTCGGAACTCCGGCGCACAAAGAACGTGCGTTGTCCGTTTACTCCGCGTTGTATCATAAGGTCATGTTTACCATCGCCGTCAACGTCAATCGGGAAGAAAAAGAAGTAAGAGTCGGTGGCGAACGTGCCCCACTGAATTACCTGCATTTGTCCGTTGGAGCTGTTGCGAATATACCAGATAAGCGAGCCGCCCTGATTGCGTCCAACGCATAAATCAGCTTTGCCGTCGCCGTCGTAATCGCCGACTTGCGGAGCATCTCCAGGTACTCCTCCCCAATATTCGTAGCGGGGATTGCCGGTCGAGCTTTCGATGATATACCAAACGCCGTTTGCGCGGCGGTAAACGGCGACATCCAGTTTGCCATCGCCGTCATAATCCGAAGGGACGAATGCATCTGTGCCGGTAGGCGGAAACTGTCCCCAATCTACGGTGCGTATTGAATTGGTTTCGCTTTGCAGGATAAACCACGTGATGACATTGTTTTCATCGAGGTTCCATGCTACGCGATCGGCTCTGCCGTCGCCGTCGAAATCGCCCAAATTATTGACAATCCCGTCGTTTCCCCTGCCGACCGGAATAGAAGCAGTGGGATTGTTTTCTAAACTGTTTAATGTATAGAACGTGAGGTCTAATGCGCGATAAACGACGAGGTCCGTGCGCCCGTCGCCGTCATAATCGGCAGACACATTGGCTCGTTTGACCTGCCCGCGAATTTCGCCGCCGGTAAAATTCGAGGTGTGAATATTGATATACCATCTATTTGCGCGCAGATCGGCGATTTGGGCGGGTGTCGTGGCAAACGTCAGCGGACCGATGGCGCCGGTTGTGCCGCCGGTAAAAGAAAAGTCGAAACGAATCGGACCGTTGACGCCGACCGGCCCGTTATCGTGAATGTGCGCTCCGACTACATTTGAAGTTAAATTTCGATAATTACACTCGACCATAACCTGCGTTTCGGTCGCGTTAAGCGTAATCATACAAGTGCCGCTGCCGGACGAATCGTTCGCCGGAACTTCTTGTCTGCCGCTTAAGTATACGGAAAACTTTTGCTGCGCCGCCGCCGTTATCGAAAACATCATTGCAGACAAAATGATTGTCAGCGTTAAGAAAAACTTTCTTCGCATTTTACCTTATACTCCTTGAGATTTGAACTCAATGACTAACGTTAGGTTTAGAGAAGGGGAGAGAATGCCGCAGGCGCAGGAGGGAGTGAGCAACTCGATGAGACCTGCTCACTCCCGCCCCGGAATCTACTGCTTCAGATGGTCAGGGTGCTTCGAGTTGCTGGTCGCAAGCTCGAAATCGCCCCTCTGCCATCTGAAGAGTTAATGAGACAATCATCAGTAGCGGCAGTATGTCGGGACTTCGTAAGGAGGCCCATAGCCACCACCACCACCACAATTCGTACTACAGTCATAGTTGAGGTACGGGTCCCACGGATCGCAATCCTGATCGTCATACCACCCGTCGCCGTCGCTATCGACCCTATCTCTGCCCCATGCATTGATGGATGCAGTGCCGACTGTGTGTGAGTAATACCCCTGAGAAGTCTTATTGGTGACTCTGACCTGATAGGTGCCTGAGTAAGCGCTGGACAGGTTAGGCATATTTGCCTGCAAGGACGTGCCACTCGACACGGAAGTCGCGTAAACCGAGCCGACCAGATAGCCGTTGCCATCGAAATACTCGACCCTCGGCATGCCGTAGGTCGTATCGAAGCTCTGGCCCGTGATGGTCGCCGTCGAGGGCGGGCTAGGCAGATAGATCGAGGACGGGCTGGCTGAGAGTGACAAATTGGAGTTGGTAGTAGGAACAGCATACACATTGCTACAGTTCGCAGTCGTCTGAAGCGTAATGGTTCCGTTGGAGTTTGCAACGCGGGTGTACGTTGTGGCTAAGCCATTGGAGCCTGTGATAAAGACCAGGTAAGTTGCGCCGGGGGTGAGTCCGCTAATAGGACAACTGTGGTTGCCACTGCCGCAGCCCGGAAGGAAAAGCAGAAGAGAGAGCGTTAAGACGAGAAGTATCCTTTTCATTACTTTCCACCTCCTTCGCTGAGATTCAGAAATTTGTCGATGCCGGACTGGTTAAAGAAGAGGTACGGGGCCGAAGCATGTAACAACCCGTGCGGGCCATAAGGTCTGCCGGAGATATGTTTCTGCGCAATTCTCTGCGCTCGGGTCTGACCGGCATTCATTCTGTCCTGAAGGAGACTCTGCTCGATGTCGCTCCGCGAATCCGTCAAAGGGTCGTCCGCCGCCACAGAGTAGGCGATGAGCAGAGCCTGCATCGGTGTGAAGCCCTGCGCGCGGGCTTGCCCGAACTGCTCAGGCAGAGCCGTGCCAAGCGTGCTCACGCGGTCGTTCACTTCTTCTTCAATCATCGAACGCAGCCCGGTCCGCAAAGCAACGTTGCCTCGCTGGCTCCAGTCACGACCGGATTTCGCCTGCTGAATTAATTCCCGCTGAGTCAGGACGCCCCACTTGCCGTTGGCGCGCGACAGGATTTGACCCTGCTCGTTGACCGATACTTGAGCGGCCTGCCCGATCTCAGCATCCGTGAGGGTTGCCAGCCGCTCCACAACGGTCGCTGTCAGTTTGTCTGTCAATTCGCCGGGGGTGATGTGTCGAGCCTTGCCTTGCAGCACATTAGTTTCGGCCTCGACCAGTTGACTCATTGTTGTGTCCGACATCTTGAGGCCGGAACGCCAGTAGATGAAATCGGCTGTCGAATTGACTGCCTCGGCTATCTGCTTAGACGTGGCGGAGGCGGACACGAATCGAACTTCGCTCCCGACACCTTTATGCAAACGCTCTTGCAGGTTCTGTTTATTTTTAGAGGTGACTTCAGCCGTAGAGGCTTCAGCCGGAAGCTTGGACGCGCGCCAGACGGCAACGCCTCCCACCACGGCGCAGGCGACCGCCAGCGCAATAGCCATCAATCGCCTTCGTGGTAAACCCTTAATCAATCTCATAGAAAATCTCCTTTTTAGACAGGGTTAAAGTAGTTAAGCACTTTCGACAGGGTGCTGAGCTACCGAGAAGATGTCCTCGCAGTGAAGTCGCTTCTTCATCTCGCAGGCTCATCCTGAGGATTTAATCTTTATTACTCGGTTTGAATTACCAATTTTTGCGTTCAACCTGCTCGCCTTGTTTTAGTTGCAACGCTATAATTGCAAATACCGCTTCACTGTAGATTTGGATTAGTAAGGCGCGCTGAAATGGCTCTTTGCTTAATTCCGACTTTGGATTAGGGGTTAATCAGTTTCTCCTAATAGAAACCCTGGTTTTGACATCCCTTGGTGTTCGTCCAGCATCTAGCCATATGTTTAACTTTCATCTTGCAACGCAAAGTGTAGTTATAAAGATGGCTGAAAATCTTGAAATGTAGGTTTGAAACGACATCAAATTTTCTTGAAAGGTTTTATTAAAGGATTTATTAAACTGTGAATAACGAAAGCACAGCGCGGGGTTTCAATTTTGGAAACTTCACTTTGGATTTGGAGAAACGGCTTTTACTGCGCGACGGCGAACCTGTGCCTTTGACGCCAAAGGCTTTCGATACATTAGCGCTGCTCGTGCGGCGGAGCGGTCATGTCGTCGGCAAAGATGAATTACTGGATGAGATTTGGGCTGATGCTTTCGTTGAAGAATCCACGATTGCGCAAAATGTTTTTACGTTGCGGAAAGCTTTAGGACAGAATCACACCGAAAATCAATTCATTGAAACCGTCCCAAAGCACGGCTACCGTTTTATCGCCGACGTGAAAGCGATTAACGGCGCGACAAATGCCAGGCCGGAAATCGGACAGCAAAGAGCCGCACCCAACATCATCGTCAGCGAGAAAATTAGCGACACGGAAATTAGTGATGCAGAAACTAACAATGCAGAAAGCGATTTACATCTGGCAAAACAGCCCGCGCGCTTTAATTTTCAAACCAAATTGCTTGCACTGATGATGCTTCTGCTTGCCGTTGCAGTTGGGATAGGGCTTTTTCTTTTTGCGCAAATAAACGAAGCCACATCCGATTTCGCAGCACCCTCGCCGCTCACGCGCACGACCCAGCTAACTAACAACGGACAAGTTTTGCGTGCCGCTGTTTCCCCTGACGGCAAATATGTTGCTTACATACAAAGCGAGCGCGGACAGGAAAGCTTGTGGTTGAGGCAGGTAGAAATCGCTGGCGGAATCGAAATCGTTCCGCCAAGCGCCAGCCATTATATAGGGATTACTTTCTCTCCTGATAGCAACTCAATTTTCTATGTCAGTTACGATAAAGATTGGGCTATCGGTGGGTTGTATCAGGTTCCGGCGCTGGGCGGCGCGGCGCGCAAGATTCTGACGGACGTTGACAGCCAGATCAGTTTCGCGCCGGATAAGAAACATTTCGTGTTTGTGCGAAATTATTTAAGCCGCAAGGAATCGCATTTGATTATCGCCAATCTTGACAACACAAGCGAACGACATCTTGCCTTTCATGCAGGCGTTCACTGGTTGACCGACGGCGCACCTGCCTGGTCGCCTGACGGTAAAATCATCATCCGGCAGGCGAGAAGCGTAACCGCAAACTCGGCGAACACGAAAACTCATCTGGTTGCAGTGCAGGTGGCGGACGGCAATCAAACAACCTTCGACAATAATCACGAGTGGGACGCGATTCAAGCGATTGAGTGGCTGGAAGACGGAACAGGTTTGATCGTTGCCGCACGCGATAATGCTTCGTTGCTCGCTTATCAATTGTGGCAAATAGATTACCCCGGCGGCGATGCGCGTGCGATTACCAAAGATTCCAATAGTTATTCAAGCGCCAGCGTCACCGCTGATATGAAGTCGCTCGTGACGATCCTGCATCGCCGCGTCGCGAATCTGTGGATCGCGCCGGGCGATAAAGCAAGCGAAGCCCTCAAGATTCTTTCCGGTAACAGCAAAGAGTTGGGATGGCTGTTAGGCGTTGAATGGCTGCGGGACGGCAAAATTATTTACGGTTCGACGGCAAGCGGCAAAGAAGATATCTGGTTGATGAACGCGGACGGAAGCAATCAGAAACAATTAACGACCACTGCCGGTGCGAACTTCGAGCCGACGGTTTCAGCCGACGGGCGCACTATGGTTTATGTCTCAAAAGCTGCCGATGCCGCACCGCACTTGTGGAAAATGAATCTTGAGACAGGCGAGTGCGCGCAGTTAACCAACGGCGTCTCCGAACTTCGCCCTGACATTTCGCCTGATGGACGCTGGGTTGTGTATATGTCATTGGTTAAAGACTCGTCGACGGTGTGGAAGACTTCGATTGACGGCGGCGAAGCGGCGATTCAAATTTCGGATAAAATAACATCAGTTCCGCGCTTTTCGCCGGACGGGCGCTTTATCGCTTGCTTCTATCGCGCGGATGTCAATACGTTTTCCAAACTCGCCGTGATCCCGTTTGACGGCGGCGAACCTGTTAAAGTGTTTGATAAAGCTCTGACCACTATCGTTGAATCGGGTATTCAATGGACACCGGACGGACGCGCCTTGACCTATATTGCTAACCGCGACGGCGTATCAAACATTTGGCTGCAACCTTTGGACGGAAGCCCTGCAAAGCAATTAACGAATTTTACCTCCGAGACGATTTTTCGTTTTGCCTGGTCGCCCGACGGCAAGATGTTTGTCGCCGAACGCGGAACTGAAATCGGCGACATTGTGCTGATTAGCAAATAGAGATGCGAAAGCAAAAATGAGAGACGAGAAATTCTGATATGGATTTCTCGTCTCTAATCTTTATTTAGCAAACGCGACCTCAAAGCGATGACGAAGGGGCGCGGGCTGCCGGTTCATTACTCTACGATCTTCAGGTGGCAAAGAACTTGACGCTCTCCCGGCCTCGATTTTCTTTTTATAAGCTGCCCGGAATTTTAATCCCGATTGATTCTAAAAATCTGTCCGGGCGGTCGCCGCCGATGAGGGCGAAGATGTAATCATTGGGCAGCGTGGCAATCTCTTTTTTCGTGTTCGTGTCCTCGATGACGACTTCGCGCTCGCGAATCTCTTTGATGGCCGTGCGGAATCGAACCTTGAGCGCGCCTGAGTCCAGACATTGATAAATTAATAGCTTGTTGCCGAATTTGAGATCCGTTTTAAAGTCGCTGCGCACCAGCAGCGTGACCTCGTTCATCTCTTCGGGCGGGCGAAATATCAAACGATTGCCGTCGCGCTCTGCCACCAGATCAACGGCGGCTTCGACGGCTGAATTGCCGCCGCCGACGATGATGATGTGCCGCCGTTTGAACGCGCCGGGATTGGCGAGACGATAAAAAACTTTCTCTTCTTCGCGCCCGTCAATTTTGATGCGCGTCTCTGCGCCCGTGACGCGCAGCTTGTTTGGCGTCCCGCGCAAACCGATGGCAAGCACGACCCTGCGTGCGCGATATGTGGCCTGCTCTTTGGTCGCCAGCCGTTCGGTAGTGATCGTAAAATAATCTCCGTCGTCCGCAGGCTTAACTGACTTGCAACTCTCCGCTTCGTTGATGCGGACGCCTTTTTCGCGCAGCGTTCCGAGCCATAAATCAAGGACTCTCTCGCGCTGGTCGCCTGCGATTTTGCGGGTCAGATTGTGCAGAATCTCGCGGCCTGCGCCGATGAAGAATTCGCGTTGACTCTCTGCGGGCAGCGACAGGATTTTCTCGTCGAAGAACTGCGGCAGTTGTTCTTCCATCAACATCGCGCGCTCAAGCTCTGTCAGGTGCGGAAGCAGGCTGATAGGGAATTGGATGCGCAGGTCTTCCTTGAGCTTCTCTTCAAGCTCGCTTGCCAACTCCGCGCGCATCGTCGCAGGCACTTGTTGCTCGACGGCTGTGCGAAGAAGGTCTAGCTGTTCGTCCCAATGCTTTTGCATTTCCGGCGACAGCGTGCGCTTGAAAGCTTCGGCGTCACCCTCTTCTTCTGTTTGCAACCCCAGCCCGAGCACGCCCAGACCGCCGAGCCAGTCTTTGTCTTCAGGCTTAAAGAAAATGTATTTGCCCGCCGGATAGGCTGCGAGCGTGGCGAGAATTTTTTCCTGCTCGATGCCGACATAGCGGAGCTTGCGTTCGTGTGCGGCGAGCGCGGCAGACGCTCCGCCCGGCCCGATGCCGATAATGGCTACGTCGTAATCCGCTTTGGCTTCCGGTGCAGATTGTCCCAGCTCTGCGGCGATATGCTCGATGACTTCCGCGCCTTCCTTGATGGCGTTCTTGATGAGAGGCACGCCCGACACATCGCCTATCAAATAGCAGCCGGGAACGTTGGTCATGTAGGTCGAGCCGTCGCGCGCGGGCGCGGGGCGCGGCCTGATCGTCTTGGTCGTGTTGACGACGATGCAGGCTTTGGGATTGACTGGACACTCGACCTGACAGGAAGTGTCTTCCATGCACTGTTCGCGCGCGACCACCGCTGCGCGCCCGTCTACCATCGCCAGCACGTCATGCGGGCAGGCGTCAACGCATGCGTGACAACCGATGCAGCGTTCGGGAAAGATGACCGGATGCGGATACTGCGGGCCGTGATATTTCGCGATGTCCAGCTCGACCAGCTCTTCTGAAGTCAGCCTGCGCGGCACGCGCGCGATCTTCTTTTCGCGCTCAGCCCTTTCGAGAAGCTTTGCCGAGCGAACCACATCACGAAGAGCGAGTGTGAGGCTGACTATCAAGACAAACAGAGAGAGGCCGAACCAGCCATACCACGGCAGCCCGCCGAGATAGTTTTGCCCGACCGTGAAAATGCCCGCGACCGGATTGATAGCCAGCAGCAGCAGCAACAGCGCGATTGATGCAACGAGTTGCGATTTTTTCATGGCGACATTACTTAGAGCCTCTAACAAAACCTATAGATTAGCCACAGAGACACGGAGGAATGCAAAATTAAAAATGTAAAATGCAAAAATGAGAATCTTCTTTCATTTTGCATTTTACATTTTGCATTTTTAATTGTCTCTGATGCGTTGTCGTATCTTTTCCGCGATGGCCTGTGCGCGCCTGGTGCGGGCGTCTGTGGTCAGCAGTGATCCCCAACGCCTTGCGTCAAAGGCGTGTTGGACGTGACACGAGGTGCAGTTGATTCGATTGGGATCGAACAAGACAGTGATGCTGAGATCGTAGACGAGTCCCTGATGACATTGGCTGCAAGTCGTGCGCGGCGTCTCGCGGTCAATCGGGTCGAACGATTGATGACAGCTCGAACATGACAACTGGCCTTCTTTGTTGCCGCTGACGCCTTCAATAATTTTCACGCGATACAGATGCAGCGAGTGAAACTGTTTGCTGCGCCATGTTTGCTCAGTATCTTTCTCATTCCTTTGAGCGGCAATCTCAGGCAAGACGGAGATTTCCTCCTCGCTCAAGCCCTTCCAAATCCATTCCTCGTTTTGGACTGGATAACCCAAGTCTCCGCCGTGCGGGGTAAAGACGCGCTTGCCGTTATAGAGCTGTTGATTGTTATCGTTATGACACGCGGCGCACGAATCGAAGGCCGCCGCGCGAGGTTGAAAGCCTTTGCCTTTGTGCTCCATGTGACAGGTCGTGCAGGTCAGACCCGCCGCGGCGTGCGCTGTGTTCGTGTCCGCGTGAAACGCTTCTGTCTGATGACATTCGGCGCAGGCGTTGACGATTGGCTCGTTTAATTTGTGGCAGGTGGTGCATGAATTGGCGTTGGGCATACGTGCAATCGCGTCTGCGCCCGTGCGCGTGAAGGCGAGGCGCGCGTGCGCTCCCGACAGCGGCGCAGGAGCAAAGGCCGTCGAATATTTATAAGCGGCAAAGATTGCCAGCCCGCCGAACAATACGATAGCCCAGAAAAAAATCGAGAAAGGCCACGGGCGCGCTAGATCGCCGGTCGGACGCCAGTTGATGCGAGCTTTGCCGGGGAGAGGTTTTTCGCGCGGGTGAAGCGGCGAAAGACGCTCTGCCTTTTCCCGCGTGCGCTTTTCCCAAAAAACTTTTAGGACGTTGCCGATGTTCGCCGGATTTAGTTTCCCTGTGCCCGACTTCGCTTTCAGAAGCCGCCCGGAGCTGAGCCGCCCGGAGCCGAGCCGCCCGGTGGCTTTTTTCGGCGCGGCCTGTTGCGGCAGGTCGCCCGTCGTCACGTTGCCCGTCACTTGGTACGTGATGTTGATGGAGAGGCTTTCGCCCGTGCGCTCAATCAAAAGCGTGAATGGGCCAATCTGTACCGCGTCGCCGTCCGCAAGGATGTCCGCCTGTTCAGCCGCAATCAGACGCCCGTTAATCGTCAGCGTGTTCGAGACGCTGAGATTGATTAAATAAAATTCGCCTTCAAGCTTGTTGATGCCCGCGTGAATGCGCGAAACCGTCGGATGGTTGAGCACGACATGGCAGCTCGGAAGCCGCCCGATTACCAGCCCCTGCTGAACGAAGACGATGGGTGCAGCCAACTGGTCGGCGCGCGTGACTGTGAAAGTGCTTGGTAGAGGTTCCATCCGGTCACAAAAGCAGCTCAGCGACTGTTGAAATAGAGCACTTGAAGAATATGAATTACCAGCAGGACGAGCATGACGGCGGTAAAGACGACATGCGGCGCGAGCCAGATTTTTAAAAGCTGATGCAGGTAAATCAGAGCGTCTGCGCGACGCAATGTCGCCATCGTCTCGACCGCTTCGAGCAACAGCCGCCCGTCATTTTTCGAGCCGCCCGATGCAGTCAAAGCTTCTGCTTCATCGCTAAACCCGGCGCGAGCTTTTGCCAGCATCACTGTCAACTCTTCGCGCTTGAAAAATTGTCTGGCGAGATAACGAAACGAGAGAAAGCGGCGACGCATTTTCGACCAGATTAACTCTCTGAGCGCAGGACTTTGATTATCCATCGAGATTTCGGCGAGCCGTTCTCGCAACTCCGCGCGGCGCGCCAGCAAATCTTCGAGCAGCAGAGGCTCGCCTTCGATGCTTGTCAGCAGGCGCGGCACGAAGAGATAACAGAGCGCGCCGAAAATGCCAGTCACGATGACCAGATCGAACGACAGCATCAAGAGTGAAGTCAACAGGCCGCCCGTCTCGCGCCAGCCGTGTACGAGCAGCACGAACCCCGCCATCACGCCCAGATAAACATGCGACAGCATCCAGTAACGCAACGCCCCAGCGCGTCGCCTGTAAATCTGCTTGCGCACCGGATACGCCATCGCCCACAGGATGCCAAACAGACCGGCGAATCCCGTCACCCAGCGCATCGTCAGCCATCCATAACCCAGATTCGCGTCCGGCGAATAACGCCGTGTCGCCCAGAAGGCCAAGCCCCCTGCAATCAGGCTGAACAAAATGCCGCCGACGTGCCAGAGCTTAGCGAGCGGATCGCTCTTGTGTATGTTGCGCCCGATGGCGTGCGTTTGGTCTTGATGAATCAGGCCGATGGAGCTTGTGACTTCCGTAAAATACTCGCGCGGGTTGACGCGCAGCAGCGCGCCCGTCGGGCAATTCTCTTCGCACGAATAGGCTGGTCGCTTTGCTCCTTCCGGATTCAGTTTCGTGTTGTCACACAGGTTGCACTTGACCGCGAGCAGGTCTTCCAAGACAGCGACGGGCGGCGGCAACTGCTGCGGCGAGAGCGAGACGATGCTTTTAAAAGATTTCACCAGCCTGCTTGAGATGGTCGCTTTTTCCGGCGTGCGCGGAATCATCGAGATCGCATCGTAAGGGCATTGCGTCGCGCAGTCGCCGCAACCGATACAGGTGTGCGGGTCAATATCAACCTTGCCTTCGGGATAGCGCGCAATCGCTCCCGTCGGGCAGCCCGTCAAACATTCTGCATCCTGACAATGCAGGCAGACAGACGGAGCAAGGACATTTTGCATGGAATGGCGGAGAGGTTTGACGGGTCTTTCGATGTGTATGCCGCGACGGACGAGGCGCGAATGGCCGTGAACCTTGTGACAGGCCAGCGAGCAATTGCCGCAGCGCACGCACAAGTCCATGTCCATGACCAGCAAGTTGACACCGTCAACAATGCCCGTTCCAATCTCTTTGCTCGCGGCCACAACCTGTCTTTGGTCTAAAGCCTTGGCGGGCTTTGGCTCATCGTCAACGCTGGAAACAACGCTCAAAGCTTTAACGATTGCGTGCCGCAGTTCCGCGTCCGAGCGCAGGCGCGAGATCGCGACTTCGATGACTTCCGCGCGCGTCATGATCGTCGCCGTGTGCTGCCACTTTGCCGCGAGGTCAACGCCTTCAAATCCCAGACAGTTTCCCGCGCCGAGAAAATCAATGCTGACATCTTCATCCAGGCCCATCAGCAAATCCGCCACGTCAGGATTAAAGTCCGCGCCGCTGACGCGACGAATCCAGCCGTTGGTAATGAAGACGAGGCGATTGATGGGGTCGCCTTCCTGAAATAGCACATGATTTTTCTCGTACACGACAAACCGCGTGGCGTCGCGAAAGCGTTTGAGCAGTTCCGTGTTAAAGAGGCTCGGAGCAAAGCTCTGAATTTCTCTTAACGTGAGGCTCAAGCCGTAATCGCGATAGGTCTTGTCCAGAGCCTGACCGAACTTTGGCAGCTTACGCAGCAGGCGCAAGGCCGGACGCGCCAGAGCCAGAACGTGAGCAGGCGATTCGCTCCCGACCCGCACCGTCGCGACGCGGCGCACACCCGACAGCACGGCCATCTCGCCAAAGCTCTGCCCCGGCAGAATTTCGCCGACCTTGTGCGTGCCCGTTTCATCTTCGAGCGTGACTTCCAGCCGCCCGTCAATCAGGATATAGAAAGTGTTAGCAGACCATGAAGCCTGTTCGATGATGATTTCGCCCGGCGCATAGAGGAACAGACGCGCATAGGGGCCGACCTTTTTCCCTGCGCCGTAGTTGCGCCCGAAGACTATGACATCCAGATCAAGCTCATGCTTGAAACGACCATCCTCCTGCGCGATCAGCTCGGCAATACTTTCGACGCGCCGGATAGCAGCGATGATTTCGTCGTGACTGGTAATTTCACGAGACATAGATAACCCAAATTACTATTATAGATGATTTGGTGGACCGCTTGAATTGCCACTAGCTTTAGCTAGTGGATCAAGGTTTCCACATGCTTTCGGCTTTAGCCGAACCATTTAGCTACAGCAATCGGCCAGAGGATTTTAATTATTATTTGGCTAAAGCCTACTTTCTTTTATGTAACGTACCCACTAGCTAAAGCTAGCGGCAATTGATTAACTGGCAATCCGGGTTAGTTAAGGATTATCGCAGAAAGCGCCATGCAAATAATACGGCCACCAGAATAATCAAGACCATTATTCCGGCTATCGTCCCGGCGACGAGGTAGAGTAAAAGTCTCGATGGCTTGGCAGTTGAAGCTTGTGAGAATTGAGTCTCCTCTGTTGATGTTTGAGTTGGATGATTGATGGCGGGCTGCGATGGCGAGGCATCTGAAACTTTAGCATTCGGCGTGGCCTCGTCTGATTCGACAGGCCGGACTGACAGATTAATAGTTCCGGCGAAGTTGTCTATCTCTCGCTGCTGGCGGCGCGTCTCTTCGACTTCGAGCGGTTGATTGCATTGCGGGCACCATGCTTTATTGCCGGATACATCTGCGCCGCAAAATCTGCACTTCACCATTACCGCTTCTTACCGCCCTTTATTCTCTGCCGGCGAGTCACGTTATTCAATCAGCTTATGACACTTCGCGCAATCGGTCGAGCCGGGGATTTTGCCTTTGAGGTCAGCACGGGCTTTGATGGCGTTGTCGTGACAGATGTTGCAATTCCGGTGATACGCCTCTTCGTTGGTCAGCTTCGTCGCGGTGGATTTGCCTTCGTAAGTGATCTTCGGCATCTCTTTGCTGTCGTCGTCCGCTTGCAGGTGACAGGAGCGGCAAGTCTTGACGCCGACCGCGCCGGGCGCTTTGAGAGCTTCGAGGGTCAGCACGACCGCTCTTTCAGCAGTCTTCAACGGCGGCTTGAGCGCGGAGGCGGGTTGATCCGTGTGATGACATTCCACGCAACCGATGATCGCTTTGCCGTCCGGGCTGTAATTTTTAGTGCTGTGTGTTTCGTGATTGAAGGCTGCTTCGCCGTACTTGTCGGATTGACTGTCTTTGGACAGCTTGATTTCCTTTGGCAGCTCTTTCTTGAGGGTTGCATCCTGACTCGCCAAGTTGTTTTTGGCACGCGCGCCGCTCAAAGGCGGCAGGACGAAATAAACAGCCGCCGCCAGAAAGATTAAAGTCACGATGCCGGAGATATTGCGTTTCATCAAGCGTGCCTCCAAACCCTAAATCGAAACCAGCCGGTTTTTTAAATTGCCACTAGCTAAAGCTAGTGGGCATGATAGCATCTATCGTCGGCTTTAGCCGACATGCTTCGGCTAAAGCTGACAGCTATATGGGCATTTGTTCCACTAGCTAAAGCTAGTGGCAATTCATCTGCTAAGAATTTCAATCACACAGCGCTAAGCTTTGCTTGTGCGCCTCTGTCTCATTTTCAAAACGATGACGAGAGCCATAAATAAACCAAGCGCGCTCAATTGCGCAAGCTTGTTCTTGTAGATGCGTGGCGGCGGCGACAGGTTTGTTACTGCCTCCGCTTCATCGTCCGGTTCTTTTCCGGTCGCCGAAATCTTGAAGTCCAGAGGCTTCGTGACGGGCTTGTCGGTCACGGTAAAGAAGGCTCCTGCGCCGCCTTCCGTCCGCATCAAGCGCATGGTTTCAAAGAGGTTGAAGGGACGCGCGCCGCGCCTGCCGAAGACGGAGATTTGATTGCCGCTCTCGTCCGCCGCGCGGTCGCGGTCAAGCGGCTTCGAGATTGCCAGAGCCTCGCCTTTGGTTTTGAAAGATGCAATCAAGCGCGGGTTAGGGCGCGGGCTAAAGCCTGCATAGTTCGGCATCGTTTCCGGGTCTGTCAGTTGCAGGATTCTGAGGCCGTTGTGCCCGTCCGCGACATAGGCGAAGAGGCTCGCATTCGTCATCGCGACTTTGACTTGATGCGCGTCGTTCAAAACGCCCCCGGCATTGAACATCTGCTCAAGGCGCGGTTTGTCCGGACGCTCGACATCCACAATCGCGAGGCCGTCTTTGCCCGCCGCGACGTATGCGTATGTGCGCGCGACATAAACATCTTTGGCTTCGGGTAAAGGCACGAGAGCGTTTTCGACGACATGCACTTCGTCCGGCTTGTCGTTGAGGCGCGTGATGTCTATGACTTTCAATCCTTCATCATCAACGACAAAGGCGTAACGAAATTGAATCGCCACGCTGCGCGGATTTTTCAGGAGCGGCGCGCCGATGATCTTCTCCACGACCGGATGCAGCGGGTCGTTAATGTTCAGGATGACCAGCTCTTTACTCGTCGTGATGATGGCGTGCGTGCCGGCGATGGTGATGTTGTTGGCCTCGCTCAAAATTCCGGCAGGGTTGTAAGTCAGTGCGCGGCTCAGAAAATTATTCAAAGGGTCGCCGTCAAGGAGCGTCGCCGCGTTGACGAGAATCAAGCCTTCATACTTGTCCGCGATATAAAGATAAGCATAGAGCGGGTGAATCGGCTGCTCTTCATTCACGAGCGACGTAGTTTGCATGGGCGATTGCAAATATTTTTCGTAAAGCGTTTTCGCTTCTTCGGGCGAAACGGTTTTGTAGCCGCCCTGCTCGTCAATCATCATCTTCCAACGCGCGGGGTCAACCGCCAGCGTTGACGGCGCGGCGACGGCGGTCGCGTATTTTGTCTTGACGTAAAATTTTTGGCCGTAAGGCGAGACGGGCGCGGTCGTGATGCGCTCGGAAAAACCTTTGTGGTCAATCTGCGCGATGTCGTAAATGCGCAGGCCGCCTTCGCCAGCGGCGACATAGGCGTACTCGCCGCGCGCCTGAACTTGCAAGACGCGCGGGTTGCCGTGATGCTCGTAAAAGGTCTTGAGCTTCCGGTCGTTCTGCTCGAACTTGCGATAGTTGTCCGGGTAAGCTAAGCGATGCAGCGTGCTGCCGATGACCGCTTGCGGCTCAGACTGCTCTGTGACGACGACGGCTTCGAGCGCATCGTCTGCGGCGACGTAAACGTATCGCCCCATGAAGTTGACAAAGTTCGTGCCCTGCAAGAGAAGCTGGGCCAGCCATGCGTTGTTGTCATTCGCGTTTGAGACGTGACAGTCAGAGCAGCCTTTCGTTTCTTTCGAGCGGACTGTGTGCGGGACGTGCGTGTTAAAAGCCTGACCGGCCAAGCCTTCGGCTGAAGTGGTCTGTTGCTGGCTGTAAATCCATTCGCGGTTTTGATTCTGCGAACTGACCAGCACGGCGGAAGACGAGCGAACGGGAGCGACGCGATGGTTCGTCACCGTTCCGTCTTTGCCGAGCATGAAAATATCATCGCGCAGGACCTGGAAATTATAAGTCGTGAAGTTGCGCGAATCGCCGCCGGTGAAGTGGCGATCCGGCATCTTCTTATTCGCGGTCATCGAAAGATGGCAACCGAAGCAGCCGGTCATCCATGACGTATGGCAACTGTAACAACTCATGTTGCTGTCTTTATGCGCGAGCTGATTTTCGTTCGTCGGAACATCTCCCCAAGTCTGGTTGTCCGTGCGAATCGTCTTCGCGTAACGAGACTTTTCGTTGTAGTCGCCTGAGTTCGGGTCAAGAGTATCAACCGTCTGTGTGACGCGCCACCAGCGACCGGGAACGGCGATGGAGTTTTGAACGATGTCGCCAGCTTTTAGCGCAACATCATTGCCGTCTTTGTCTTTGCGCGTTTCGGCTCGCGGGATGCGCTCAAAAGCCGGAATCTTGCCGCCGTCCACATTGCGCGTATACAGGCGCGTTACGCTCGTTAAATCCATGCCGGTTTGCAATTCTTTTTCTTCGACAGGAATATTGGCGCGACCGAGACGGGTTTTACGACGCGCGATTTCGTTCTTCTCACGCTCGATAGCCGGATTGAGCGTCTTCGCCGCAAAGCCCGAAGTCAGCAAAGTGGCTTTGCGCTGAACCGAGCCGTGACAATCAACGCAGCCGATCTCGATGGCCGCTCGCGGCTCGTTGTAAAGATTGCCGTCGCCGTGCGAGTCCTGTTGAAAATGGCAGTCTGCGCAGTGCATCCCTTTTTCAAGGTGTATGTCGTTGAGATGCACAGCCTTCCTGAATTTGTCCGGGGCGTCGGGCGAGACTATGCCATCTTTTTCATCTAACAAATCGCCCTTGCGATTGCGTTTGAAGACATAGCGAAATATCCAGCCGTGCCCGTGAAAGTCTGCGAACTGTGTTCGCTTGAGGTCCTTGTTAAATTCGCGCGTGCCCGTGCGATTTAAGAATTCGCGGTCTGACCACTTGCCTCTCAGGCTGGCGGCTTCGGGGTTGCGGTCGAGCTTGCGCTGCTCGTCATCCTGCGACGGCGTGACCTGTTTTTCGGGATACATCTTGTCGCCGTCGGTTTCGTTGTCCCACCACGTCAAGCCCATGTAGCTGGCGACCATGTTCGTGCCGGGATGCATGTGGCAAACCATGCACTGCGAAGTCGGAATCGCGGACGTGAACTGGTGCTTGACCGGATGACCGGATTCGTTTCGCGGAATTTCTTTGTCGCCGGATTGCGATTCTCCTTTGTTGCCGAAAGCGGCGTAAGCTTCCGAATGTTTTTGATTAGAGTCGTTGGCATAGACGACATGGCAGGCCGTGCAGCCCGACGAGCGATAATCGCCCGCGTGGTCGTTCGTCCCCAGAAAATTGAGCGTCGGGTCCATCAGTCTGGTTTTTTGTAAGCCTAGAAAAACAGGGTCTGTGCGATTGTTCGTGCCAAAGCCGCGCGGGCTTAAACCCTTGTCGGGTTTGCCGGGTTCTTCTTCTTTGTCGGGCAGCCCGACTTCGAGGCGGCGACGGCCTCCGCGCTCGAAGACGCGCAGGACGTTGCCCGGCTGCGAAATGTTCCAGGTCGGAATCGGGTCCAGGAAGGGAATGATGCCTTTGAATTGCGTGTCGTTGCGCGTGGGGCTTGGAATTTGAAGCAGGGATTGCGCCCCGCCTTCTTCGCTGTAGCTTTCGCCAAAGCGCGGGTCTTTGAGCGGAAAGCCTCCGTTGTTATAAAGCGCCGCGCCCCACAGCATCGCGCCGTGCGTCATCATGCTGCGAGTCACATCGGAGGTCTCTGTCGTATGGCAGCCGGAGCTGCTACAGGTTTTTGCCGCCACGCGCAAATCGCCCGGATTGATAAAGCGCACGAACTCCCAGGACTCTTTCGCCAGCAAGGTGTTTGTGCGTTCGGGATTCGCGCTCGAATATTTCCCGTCCTTTTCCCACTCGTCCGGGAACTTTGGCCTGACGTGCGCGTCTTCTTTGGTCTTCGCCACGGGATTGCCGCCGTGACAGTTGGTGCAGTTCAACCCCAGCGCGTCCTTGCCGTCTTCGGTCAGCTTTTCGAGCGTGACCGTCGTCCCGTACTTGTGCATCGGCTCAATGTTGTTGTGGCAATCAAGGCAGCCTTCAACCGGCGTTTTTGTTTGTGCAGTGGATTGAGTTGAAGCTTGAGCGTTTGCGCTTGATTGATTGGATGTTCCCTGTTCGCTGTTTGACAGCGAGGCCGTGCTGCTCCACAGCATCACCGCGACGACGGCACATAAAACGATGCAGAGCGTCAGCTTGAGGCGTTCAGTGTAGTTGAGCTTTTTCATCTGATACTCAACACGAACCTTCCTGTCAGAACCGCCTGCGGTAGCGGGCGGGTTTCTTAGTTGCGGCTGACCCGCCCGCTACCGCAGGCGGTTCTGACTTAAAATACCAACTTCAACTGCGCGAACAGAGCGTAGAGCGGCCTCTCCGGGCTGATGATCGTCGGCTCGCAAAATTTTGGAAACGGGCAGTTGCGCGATGCGTCCGTGTAGATGTCTCGAAAGCCGCGTCCCGGCTTTAAGGTCGCCGCGCCGAATGTCAGCGTGACATTATTAATCAGGAACGGGCGATAGGCTACGCCCAGGCTGTAATCAAAACCTATGTCGTGGCGAATGTGATTCTGGAACAGCAGGTATTCCAGAGACTCTGTGCGATGAAAGCGCAGGTAGTTGGCGTTAAAGACGGCTTTGACTCGCTGCGTGATTTCGACATCAACCCCTGCGTTGTAGATAAAGATGCCCGGATTGACAAAGTTCGCCTGGCCTTCCAATTTGCTGCTTCGCAAAGACGGCAAGAGGCTGTTGGGCTGCACAAGGCCGACGCCCGTCTGCGTCAGGCGGATGCCCTGACGATTCCAGAACGAAAATTGTCCGCCGATAAAGTTCGGGTCGTCTAAGATCGCGTCGAATCCGGTCGCACGCTCATCCGTCGGGTTCTTATCGCCCGAAGCCCAGAAGAACGAGGCGCGAAAGCGTATGTAATCTTTATCAAGCGAAGCCTCTACAGCAGCCATGTGTGAGCGCACGTTGACGCGCTTTCCGGCAATCTGGTTGAACTCATCACGACCGAAGGCGAAGTAATAAGAGTTTGTGAGATTAATTCTTCCGATATGCCCGTCGCCGTTGATGCCTACGTAGCCGACCTTGATTCTGTGCGGCCTGATGTCGCCGATCAGGGCTGGGCGCACCAGAAAACCGTTGCGGTCGAAATGACGGCTGCCACGGTCGTCATTGAAAAGCGCGGTCGCCTGAATCGTGTAGCCCTTCCAGATAAAATCCTGCCTGTAGATGTTGGCGATGTAGATGTCCTGCTTGCGGCTGTCAAAGCGATTGAGGCCGCTGTTGGTGTCCTTTTCCAGTTGTCTGAAATAAGCGATATTGAATTGATAACGATTGTTGGCAAACGCGCCGAAGATGCGCGCTCCAAGATTGTTATCCGAAAAAACAAAGCCGCGAAAATCTGAGACGAAGGGCTGGATGCCGACACGCGCGCTGACAAAATCAAAATTGGCATTCACGTCAAACAGCTTCTTTTCGACAAAGGCTTCTTCGAGCGAAAAGTGGGAATCCGTTCTGGCTCTGCCGCGCCGCACGTCTATGTTGACGACGCCGTTTTCGCGCGCGTTGACGTAGTTGGGAACGCTGAAGGTCGGTGAAATCTTAATGGCCCAGTCGCGCGGCTTAAAGGTCGTCTGGCCTTTGAAGAATTCAAAAGTGAATTGAATCGTCTGGCTCGTCGCTAAGGCTTCGGGGCGACCGAAGAATTCTGCGCTGCCGGGATTGAAGCTGCTGACATCGGTCGGCTTAGGGGTGCGGCCAAACTCGAACGCGGAGGTCGAGACGGCTGACAGAATCAGAAACTTGTCTTTGCCGAAAATCGGATAATCGCCCTTGATGACGCTCTGATTATAAGGGTCGTACCAGCGTCCGCGTTTGAATGGGATGTCACGCCCCCGCGCGCCCTTGTCGCCGTAGCGGTCGTATTCGGGAAAGCCTATGCGCCAGCGGTCGCGTGCTTCGCGGCGGTCGGCTTCGGTCTGCGGGGCGGAACCGACGCTCTCTCTGCCTGCGGCTCCCGTCGGCTTCTCGCCCTTTCTAGTATCCGCGAATTCTTCTTTGCTCCGCTCGACCTGAATCTCAAGCTTGGTTTCGCGTCCCGCGCTGATAATCACGTTTTCCAGCGCGCCGCTCGCAAACTTTGTGAATGCGTTGTTGTCTTTATCCTTCGCGGATTTGAGGATAAAAGGACGCAGGACTGTGACGCGATAAGCTCCGGTTTCGAGCTGGACAAAATAGCTGCCATCGCTGCCGCTCTTGATGCGCCGCTCGCGGCTCGTCACCTGATTGACGATGCGCAGGATGACATTGGGCACGGGCTTGTTCTCGCTATCGAGCACGACGCCGGACAATCGCCCGCGCTCCTGCGCCGGAACCCGTATCAGGCACAGCGACAAGAGACAGACTAAGAGATTGACCCGGCGAACGAATCTTGATAACCGCTTTTTGTAGTTGCTCAAATGCACAGGCGATTCAAGGCCAGAAGCATTTATAAAATTGATGTCCGATAAAAAGAAGACGAGGACTGCGCTTGTCTTGTAACCCGGCTCTTCGTTATTGCGAGCGCGTATCAAAAGCTGTGGTTATCAATCGTACAGGAAAACGCCCGTTGATGTGAAACTTTTTCGGTAGAGAGTAGTGGGTAGTTTCAAACAGAGCAAAGAAAAAACAGGTCCGCGCAAAGGCGCTGGTGACGCAAAGCAAGCATTCAAGATAAAGCATGGCTCAACCCCTTTGCGTCACCAGCGCCTTTGCGCGAACTTCTTTCCCGATGCTGGATGACACTTGAATTTCAAACTGAACCACTACCCACCGGTTAATCAAATCGCCTCACGCTCGTTAATGATATGGGGCGACTTGCTCGTCTGCTATGTCTACTCTTGATTCACAAAAAGTATGTTGAGAAAGCCAAATCAAAGACCGATGTATTCTATCGAAACGATTAATCTAACTCATAAATTTTCAGCAGATGAAACCGCCTTGAATCGTGTCAATATTCAGGTGATAGAAAGCACTATCTACGGTTTTTTAGGCCCGAACGGCGCGGGAAAAACCACTACGCTGAAGTTGGTTTTAGGCTTGCTCAAAAAACAACACGGCGAGATTTTGGTTTTCGGAAAGCCGTTTGAAAAACATCGCGTCGAGACTTTAAGAAAAATCGGTTCGATGATCGAAAGCCCTTCCATTTACGGGCATCTGACGGCGTTTGAGAACTTGAGGATTTTGCAGAAAGTTTATCAATGCCCGAAACGGCGAATTCAGGAAGTGTTGGAATTGGTCGGTCTGGCGCAGACGGGTAATAAAAAGGCCAATCAATTTTCGCTCGGAATGAAACAGCGCTTGAGCATTGCGATTGCTCTGCTTCACAATCCGTCGGTGCTGATTTTGGATGAGCCGACGAACGGTTTAGACCCGAACGGCATTCTTGAAATCAGAGGATTACTGCAAAGCCTGAATCAAAATCACGGAATTACGATTCTGATTTCCAGCCATCTCTTGCCCGAAATCGAAAAACTCGTTACGCACATCGGCATCATCAATCAAGGGAAGCTTTTGTTTCAGGGAACCCTCACGGAATTAATCAGCAAACGACAGCAGAACTCATACACTATTTTTGAAACGAGTAATGATTCTAAAGCTTCGCAAATCATCAACGAGTTCAGCCTGATTTCGCGGACTGAGCCGGGACGAATCGTGATTCCGGTTCTCGAAAAAGAAACCACTGCCGCCATCAATCAAAGGTTGGTGCAAAGCAATATCGAAGTTTATCAAATCAGCAAGATTGAAAATGATTTGGAAAAAATCTTCTTTGACGTGATTAGTGAGTAAACATGGATTTTATCAATAGCTTTCAAAGCGAATGGCTCAAGAAGAAACGCAGTCTGGCATCTTGGCTGGTAATTGTCGGAGCGTCTTTTACGCCTTCGATTATTTTATTGTCGAGGATCAAGAACGCAGACAAATTTTCTGCGCTCTACGTTGCGGATGATTTTTGGCTCAGACTCTGGAATCAAAGTTGGGAATCAATGGCGGCTTTTTTGCTGCCCGTAGGGATTATTCTGGCTGTGAGTTTGATTACTCAAATCGAATATAAAAACAACACATGGAAGCAGCTACACGCCACGCCGCAATGGTTTGTGACGATTTTCGCGGCTAAGTTTCTGGTGATTTTGATAATGCTCGCAGAAGTTTTTGTGCTGTTTAATGTTGGGATGTATCTGTCGGCAGTTATTCCTTCAATGCTCTTCAGCAGTATTCCATATCCGACCGCGCCGATTCCTTATCTGAATTTTTTGAAAATAAATATTAACTTCTTTGTTGATTGTCTGCCGGTGCTGGCTCTGCAATATTTGATTAGCCTGCAATTCAAGAATTTTTTAGTCCCGGTTGGAACAGGCTTCGTGATTTGGTTTTTAGGGGTCGGTTTGCTTCCGTGGGAATACAGCTATGTTTTCCCTTACATCCACAGCACGCTTGATTTTTTTATCAGCTCCGGTCAATTCGGCAACCGGAAAATCCCGCCGGTCGATATACGCCTTCTGGCGCTTATTTATTTCGCCGTCTTTACTATCGCCAGCTACATTTTATATGTGGCTAAAAAAGAAAAAGGCTGACTACTCCGTCTGTGGTATTGAATAATTACAAGCACAAAAGAATCTCGCGCAAAGGCGCAAAGGCGCAAAGGGGTTGAGTCATTCTTTATCTTGAATGTTTTCTTTGCGCCTTTGCGGGAACCTCTCGTTTTTCTTTTACTCCGTCTATCCATTGACACACGAACCTTCACAGTAATATCTTGCCTCGCGTAACTCACTCTGCCGGTGTCCAGACGTTCCTTCCAAACAGCCCTTTCGCGGCTGACGGCGGTGAGAAAGAGGTGAGAAAGATGCCCGGAAAATCTCAAGCACAAATGGCTTTCAAGATGCTGGCCGTTGTATTGCTGTTGCTGGTTTCGCTTCAGGCGATGGCGCAACAACCGGATCGCAATGAGCCGCAACGCGGGATGGGACTCGCGCCCGCCGCCGCTACGGATAAGCGCGTCGCGCTGGTCATCGGTAACAGCCGTTATGAAACGGCTCCGCTGCGCAACCCTGTCAACGATGCCAACTTGATCTCCACGTCGTTGCGGCAGTTGGGCTTTGATGTCATCGCGCGCACGGATGTCAATCTGCGCGAGATGCAACTGGCTGTGCGCGAGTTCAGCCGCAAGATTCAGAACGGCTCGGTCGGACTCTTTTACTATGCGGGGCACGGGATGCAGTCGGGGGGGCGAAACTTTTTGATTCCCATCGGCGCGCAGATTGAAGCCGAAGGCGATCTGGTCCTGGAAGGGCTGGATTTGAACTCTGTCTTAGAGCAGATGGGAATGGCGCAGAACCGTCTCAACATAGTTATTTTGGACGCCTGCCGCAACAATCCTTTCACGCGCAGCTTCCGCAGCTACTCGCAAGGGTTAGCACAGGTCAACGCGCCCGCAGGGACTTTTATCGCTTACGCGACCGCACCCGGCCAAACCGCCAGCGACGGCAAAGGCGACAACGGGCTTTACACGCAGGAACTGCTGGCGAACATGCGTGCGCCCGGCCTTCCGATTGAAGAAGTTTTTAAACGCGTGCGCGTGCAGGTCAAGCAAAAGAGCAACGGCGTCCAAGTCCCCTGGGATGCCTCTTCGCTCGAAGGCTCGTTCTTTTTCGTTCCCGGCGCAGGAGGCAACGCTACTGCTGCCGCCGCGCCGCCACCAGTTTACACACAGCCCGCGCCGACGCAGCCCTCCGCGCCGCCTCTCATGCGTTCGACCGTCAGCCTCGATCTGATTGAAAGCAACTTTCGCAGCAACCTGCTGGGCGAAGTCATCAAAGACGGCCAATCGTTTCTGGCGGGACAGCCCGACCACGCGCGCGTCAACCTGCGCGTCGGCCAGAGCTACTTTCTCAGGAACCAGTACGCCGAAGCGATACCGTATCTGGAAAGAGCCTTCTCAGCCGGAGAATCAATTCTCCTTCCCGTCAAGCGACACCGCAAATCTCTGGGCATCTACGACGCACTGGAAAACGGCATCATCAACGTGACCCCTGCGGGCTTGCAAATGCAGTTCGGCGACGACGTATACACGCTGCCCTTCGCACAGATTGAAAGATTAGAGGCACAAGCAGACCCCGTCAGAGGCATGTTGATTTACCTGAAAGGCGCGGTCGTGACCAAGAAGGGCAAGACCGAAAACAAGGACTATAAACTCTTCGCTCCGACCGCCGGAATCGTCCAGATGCTCAACAACGCGGGCAATCAAATCCCCGTCGCCGTCTGTCAGGGCTGCGACTCATGGACGACCGAAGTCGTCAAGTTTATCAACCGCAGCAAGACCGCGATCCCTACCAAATAACCAATTGCCACTAGCTTAAGCTAGTGCAGTGTAATGAAAGTTATTTGAATTGCCACTAGCTTTAGCTAGTGGAACAAGAGAGCTAACAAGTATCGGCTTTAGCCGAATCATTTCGGCTAAAGCCGCTAACTTCTGTGATTTCTTATCCCACTAGCTAAAGCTAGTGGCAATTTAAGAACTCCACCAACACATCCATCACTACCAACTCAGGTTATTTATCAATTGCGGGCAGAATATATTCCGGCACGTAGACCTTCTGCGGATTAAGAGCCGCCGCATCGTTATAATTGCCGCCGTAAAACGCTATCACTAAATCGAGATCGGGAATTCCCATCACGATTTGTCCGCCGTTGCCGCCCGCGAAAAAGGCGCGAACGGTTCGTCCCTTGTAAGGGTAATCTTCCACCCACCACTGATAGCCGTATTTACGATTGCCGATTTCAACCAGATGAGAAGTGGAGTGGCGCGACCATTCCGGCGTTAAGACTCTGCGCCCGTTCCACGTTCCGCCGTTAAGATGAAGCTGTGCAAGCTTCATAAAATCGCGCGGCAGGAATCGCATGCTGCCGCCCATATAACCGTCGCCGGTCGGCGTCAGGCTCATATAATAATGTTTGATTTGGAGCGGCTCGGCGACGAGATTTTCTAACAACACCGGCAGTGATTGTTTGGAAGCGCGTTGCAGCATGCCGCCGGCCAAGTGAGGTTGAATGCTGCAATAAACAGACTTTTCGCCCGGATTGCGAATCATGTTCAAAGCCAGTGTGAATTTATAATAATCCGGTTCCTCGCTCTCATCTAACATATAGGTTTCACGACCCGGAGACTTCGGGTCGGCATCGTCGCAATCCAATCCCGAAGACATGGTTAATAAATGCTCAAGCGCGAGAGCTTTTTTTCGCGGCTCAAGGTCAGGCGGAAATGTCCCGCCATTCATCACTTGATAAACCGGGCTGGAAACTTTGAGCGGGATGCCTACGTTGATTGATGCGCCTATCAGAGTCGCCGTCAGGCTCTTGGCGGCAGAGCGTGTGTCATGAGGTTTATCACGATGCTCGCCATGAAAATATTCTTCCAGCACCAGCTTGCCGTGTCGCGCAATCAAGACTCCGTGCATCTCTTGAGAGCCGAGAGAGTTGATCGGCGTGTCAACCATCATCTGAATAAATTTTTGAATGCCTTCGCGTGAGATTCCAACTTCTTCGAGCGAGGCGATTTGCCATCCGTCATCAAATGCGGGCGGCGGTGCATACACATAAGTTCCGGTCGGTCGGCCACGCGGATAAAAATCGCTCGCTTCGTTTGCCCCAACACGCCTGAAGTCAAATGTCCCGCCGCGCAGCGAAGAGAGCGTCATTATATCCTGCTCAGCATCATACTTGCCTTCGACCAGCACGCGCCCTTTTTCTGTGGCTGAATCTGCTGCGAAAAGTTTTATCGCTGCGCCTTCGCGTTCGATGTGGTCAACTCGAATAAATCTGCCGAGATTGCGTTCGGGATTTTTTAGAAACACGCCGACTGAGCCGTCATCCCTGACTTTGACCATCAGATAATAGGTAAAGGCGTCGTCGAGCGGCGAGACCGTTCCGCGCCAGACATTTTGTCTGTCTTTCGTGAGCGTCACGGGTGAAGCATAGGGCGTGCCGCTCGCGACCGTCGGCGGCTGAATCCAATGCCCTGCAATCTTCGTGCGACGCGCATCAAACTTTCCTTGAAATGCGCCTTTGCCGTCCGCCAACTCAAACGAAATCGAATCGCCCGCGACCTTCGCTTGAACGATGCGCCCGGCGATTTCCGCATGCCATTCGCCGCCTGTTTGCCGCATCAGCAAAGACCCGCGAATATCTGGGCCGAAACGCTGTTTGGCTTCCCACAGCCCTGCGAGTTGAGCGGCGGAATTTGTTTGGGCCGTTGCGGTTTGCGTCAGAGAAGCCGCCGCAGACAAAGCTAATGCGGCTAAGATTCCCACACAGAGAAATACTTTCATGATTGATGCAGTTCTCCAAAAGAAACTTTATCGCCTCTTAAAGAGAAACACCGCGCATAGTATTTTCGTGGCAAACATTAACGCTTGAAGTCAACCGGAAGCCGCACAGCGTCAATGCGTTCCTCTGTGGTGAGTATTAATGTCAATCAAGAGTAGCAACTCTTTGCGTAACTTTGCGTCTTTTCACTTTGCGGTCTTGGCGTTAAAAAATCCCTTAACCGCCAAGACCGCAAAGTGAAAAGACGCAAAGAGCGCAAAGAAGAAGCAGTTGATTTGTTTCTACCCTTGATTCGCATTATTAGCGTATTTGTAAGAAGCGCCCCGGAGGTAGATCATCAGGCGAGTCGTCAAGGCGTCGCCTCGAAAATAATATTGAAAGGCGTTTCGGTGGCCCGCCGAAAATGTTTGAATCCTCCGGCAGTAACAACCTCGCGCATTCTGGCTTCACCCGCTTGCGCTCCGAGTGCAAGCCCTACTTCCTGTGACAGAGAGGCCGGAGTGCAGAGCAATGTCGAAGCGGAATAATAGATGCGTCCGACCGGGTTCAGATTATCTTCCACTCGATCTCCGGCAAACGGCTCGACGATCATCCAAGTGCCGTCAGGAGCGAGCGAGCCTCTGACATGAGCGGCTGCGCCGACAGGGTCTCCCATGTCATGCAAACAATCGAAGAACGTCACGAAGTCGTAATTTTCTCCCGGATAATCTTTAGCCTTAGCCACCGCGAACTCGACACGATCAGCCACCCCCGCCTCGACCGCTTTTTGCCGCGCCATTTCGATGGACTTATCATGATAATCGAAACCGATGAAACTGGAATTGGGGAAAGCCTGCGCCATCAGAATTGTCGAAGCGCCAAGCCCACATCCAACGTCTGCTACTTTCGCCCCGGACTTCAGCTTAGCCTCGACTCCGTCAAAAGCAGGTATCCATGAGCTGACCAGATTGGCGGCATAACCGGGGCGGAAAAACATTTCAGTTCCGCGAAACAATCCGTGATCGTGTTGATGCCAGCCGAAACCCTCTCCCGTGCGAAACGCTTCGGTAATTTTCGGCACGGCTCTCAGCGCAGAGACAGCCAGCAAAAAAGCTCCCGGTAAATATGCCGGACTCTGTTCATCAGCCAGAGCGAAGGCTTGCTCTTCGCTCAGAAAGTAACGCTGCGACTGTGCCTCATATTCAACATACCCTCCAGCCGCCTGTGAGCAGAGCCATTCGCGCACGTAACGTTCAGACGTGCCGGTTCGCTCGGCTAATTCGGCGGAAGTGAGAGGTTGGCCTGCCTGAGCCAGAGCCTTATACAGACCGAGGCTCTCGCCGATAACAACCAGACCGGCGTGGAACGCGGCCCCGAAGTCTGCGACGAACTTTCCTAATAATTGATTCAAATTTTCTTCATTGATAGACATTTAACACTCTCCTTTTTCGAGCAAGTAATCCGGCGTGATGCTTTTATCTCAAAGTAGCTCAAGCGTCAACGGTTTTGCATAGTATTCTTGCATCCCGGCGCGGACGCTTTCACGCTGGCATCAATCTTGAGTCACAGTGATATTCGGATAACTGCACGCTACACACACGCGACCGACGAAGCCAAACGCAGAGCAGTTGAGAATTTGGTCAAATCCGGCGCAGAGGGTCAAAGCGCGGTCAAAAAAGTGGGCACAGAAAATAGAGCTTGCTTGTCTAAAAGCTCTTTTCAATTACTTCATCAAGAACGAGGTCGTGATAAAGAATCCTGTCAAGGGAGTAAAGTTTCTTGCAGAAGATAATGAGCAGATGCGCGTTGTAAGTTCTGATGAGCAAGTTCTTTATTTCATGGCAGCATCACAGCCGTTACGCGACATTGCAATGCTGATGCTTGAAACAGGTATGCGACCGGAAGAGGTCTGCCGCATGAGACGAGAAAATGTACAGCTTGAGCTTGAGAAAAGCCACTATTTCAACCCTTACGGAAAGACAAAAGCAGCAAAGCGCAAAGTGCATCTTTCTGTCAAAGCTGTAGAGACAGTCGAACGTCGCTTGTCAGAGACTAAAGGTGAGTTTCTATTTCCGGGCGGTCGTGGCGGCGATGATATGAGCAAGCCAATCGTGAAAGTCAACAACCCGCACAACCGCGCTCTGAAGCGTAGCGGCGTGCATTACTTCAGACTCTACGACCTCAGACATACATGGGCGACACGGGCGGCGATGGCTGGCATTGACTTAGTGACGCTTGCTGCGATGCTCGGACACTCGCGCATTCAGATGGTGCTTCGATAAGCGCATCCCACAGAAGAACATCAGTTTCAAGCGATGCGAAAGATTGAAGCTTTCGTAAAGTTGGGATAGATTCAAACAGTCTACTTGAGAACTCCTTATATCAGCGTCTACAAAGTCCATCTTCCTTTAGAATTGAGGGTGCGAATTTATGGCATATGACACTAAAACAAGAGATTATGCGCAGAAGCAAGAACAGAGAATTGCCGCTCTCAATAGTGTGCGTCTCTGGGGAGACAGAGTTAAGAGAGAGAGGGATGACCTTGACAGGGATTATGCAAGGATTCTCTACTCTGCATCATTTAGAAGATTACAAGGGAAAATGCAGTTACTCGGAATAGACCAATTGTACTTTTATAGAAATCGCTTAACGCACAGCATGGAGGTCGCTCAGATAGCGAGAAGTATAGCCTCCGATTTAGGTCTTGAAAAAACCATCGTCACCGAATCTTGCTCGCTGGCACATGATTTAGGCAATCCTCCTTTTGGACATCATGGGGAGAGGGTCTTAAATAAAATTGCAGCAAATATTGGAGGGTTTGAAGGAAATGCACAAACGTTCCGAATCTTATCAAGGTTAGAGAAAAAGCATTATAGGTATCGTGGGTTGAATTTAACTCTAAGGACACTATTTGGCACAGTAAAGTATTTCAATGAAAAAGGTGCTCCAACCAATGAAAAGATAAACTACGATACAAATGAGAAGTTTTTATATCAGGAAGACTATAAACGAATTATCGAAAAGCTTAAAGAATTTAAGCTTGGAGAAGAAGTTAATACGATTGATAAACAAGTTATGGACTTAGCAGATGAGATAGCCTACGGGGCGCACGACCTAGAAGACTGCCTCACACTTGGACATTTTACTGTTGACGAATTGTTGTATGAGTTCAAGTTAAGCAAAGAATACAAAGATGCACATAGCACATTAGATAATATCGTCAGTAAATGTCGAGACTTTGCGAGTAAGAGTTATAAATTAGAAACCTCCGAAGAATTTTCTTTTCTCTTTCGTAAAGAGCTTACTTCACAAGTCGTCGATAAACTTGTAAAAGATGTTCATTATGGAAAAGGCACTAAACTTAGTTTCCGAGAGCATGGCTTGCTTGCAAAGGGTCTAAAGAAACTGACGTTCAAAGCGGTATTAAGAAGACCCGCAGTTCAACTTTATGAAAAAAGAGGAGAAAATATTATTAATGGTCTTTGTCAGGTATATATGGATGAAAAGTTTAATGACAGATTGATGCTATTGCCACCTGAGTATCGAAAGGGACATGAAAAAGAACAAACCAGAGCGCGCAATGTAATTGACTATATCGCTGGAATGATGGACTCTTTCGCGGTTCATGAATATCAGAGGTATTACGGTAGTAGCAGTTTAGAAAAACAATATACTCAAGGCGATTGTTCAAATCAAAAGATAAATCAAACAAGAATGATGACGAAGAAGTTATAGATACATAGAACTTTTACCTAATGTTCGACTCTTTTAGGCAGTGACCAAACCATCAAGGTCTAATGGGTCACGCCCCATTTGTAAGTTCAGAAAGACCATCACTGTGTGTGACAGGACTTTGCGAATCAGGCGATGTTGAAAGTGCCACAAGTCATGCACCCGAATCGCATCAATCGCAAAGCGTTCGGTTAAGTGTGAGCCAACAGTTTCCACAATTTTACGAATCCTTGAGCAGAACTTGCGTAACGCTGGGGGATGATGTTCGCTCATGTTTGATTTCGCCGGAGTGACAATCTTGACTCCGTATCTATCCAGCAAAAGCGGTTGGCGGAAAGGGTCAATAAAGCCTTTGTCTGCCGGACACAGACCCGCGAAGCCTTCGACCAAAGCATTCGTGTGGTTGACATCGTGGGCGCGGGCATTAAGTAATGGGAAGTGCGTAATCATCCCCATCGCAGAGACTCTCAAGCCGAGTTTGAAGCCGTAATAATCCAGCTTCTTCGCCGCGCAATGTCCGTAATCGGCCTGGAGTTTGAAACATCGGTCGCTTTGAGCGCGCGTATAAGTACAGACCGGCACCGGCATGGTCTCAATGACTTGCACCGGACTGCTGTTTTGTCCGCTGCGCTCGATCAGCAAGTGCCAGATCATAGTTTTGACTTGCCACAGATTGGCTGCTTGGCGGAAGAACAAAGAACGGTTTGGCAGGCGGGGAAAGAAGTGGCGGTAATGCGCGGCGAAGTAATCGTAGAGGTCTTTGTCAGTCTGATGCTTGAAGTATGCGCCACAGATTTCGATGGTGATGACTTCCTCGTCCGACAAGGCTGGGGCAAAGCCGCCGTGTCGCAGCGGGCGACGAGCCGTCAGGTGGGTGTACATTTCGCTTACTAAACAGAGCACAGTAATGATAAAAGTATCTCGATCCATCGGAGGTCTCCTATACAAAGATTGATTTGGTCATCAACCATTGTACAGGGTATGGTCTTCGGTGGATCACGTCATAAAGAGTCGAACATTAGGTTATGAATATTTATCGTTAGCAGGTGTGGTAGTAGAATTTGGTAGGCTGGCTTGGGTTGTCTATAGCGGGAATTTTATGCTTTAGGTTCATGGAAACTAGTGTTATATTCGTTGATCTTAGAACGGAAGTGTTCAGATAGTTTATAGCCACAAAACAAAACGTATGAATACGAGAAAACTTCTGGTTTTAGTAGTCGTATTGGCTGTGCTTGGTTTTGTTGGATATATGATTGCCAACAGGCCTAAGCCTGAAAATAAATCCTTCAAGGTAGGACTCGTCTATTTGCTCCAACATCCCGCTATTGACCAGGGAATTGACGGTTTTAAAACTGAGTTACAAAAGATTGAAACCGAGACGGGGACAAAATTTGAGGTTACCTACTCAAATGCTTTTGGCGAACCCAGGAATGTCAATGGAATCATTGCTTCCTTCCAGCAGAATAACGTTGATGCAATCGTGGCGTTGACTACTCCCTGCGCTCAAATCGCAAAGAATACGGTAAATGACAAGCCTATAATTTTTGTTGGCATTTCAGACCCGATTGCTGCGGGACTTGTAAAGACTTTGGATAATGGATTGCAAAACGTAACTGGAACAACAAGTCAAGATCCCAATTTTGAAACTCTCGAACTTGCTAAGAAGCTTTTCCCAGCGATGAAAAAAGTTGGGATTGTTTATACTTCATCCGAGGCAAACAGTGTTTCTATATTAAATAATTTGGATGAGAAAATTAAAAGCAAAAATATGGATGTTCAAATTGTAAGAAAGGCGATTTCGACGACGACAGAAATTCTCCCTGCAGCAAAAGCTCTTTTATCAGAAGTGGACGCAATGTTTCTAATCAACGACAACACCGTTATTTCGAGTGTTGACCTGCTGGTTAAGGAATCCACGAAAAGCCAAAAGCCAATTTTCGCTAGCGATGTAGATAGCGTTAAGAAAGGGGCATTGTTTACATACGGACTAAATTATAAAGACGAGGGCACCGCGTCAGCGAACATTCTGAAAACAATTCTGCTAGACAAGAAATTGCCGTCTCAAATACCCGTTTACGTCAACAACAAATATTATCTTTACGTAAACAATGAACTCTATAAATATCCCATTGATCGGGCGCTTGTAAGCGGCGCTGAACTTGTTGGTCAATGACCTTACTTGAAACACCATTCTATGAGTGCCTCATCTACTCCCTGTGTGTTTATGGCGTCTACCTGTTATTCAGGCAACTAAAGTTCCCTGACATTTCAACCGATAACGTGTTTTCATTCGGAAGCATTTCATTCGCTTTCTATTTTTTAGCGACCAAAAACTTACTTGCGGCAACTCTATTAACTTTTATTTCAGGATTTATCGTCGGATGTTTTACAGCTTTGCTATACGCCAAGCTGAAAATTCCCAAGTTACTTTGCGGGATCATTACGTACTCGATTCTTTTCAGTATCAACCTGAAATTTTTCAAAAGGCCTAATGTCTCGATACCAGAAAATATTCTCCCATCAAATACCACGTTAGCTCTACTGATCATCAATGTAATCGTGATCGCTTTTGTCTTTTTCCTTTACAGATCAAAACTGGGAAAAGCAATGAACACGTTCGGGAATAACCCGACGATCCTAAAAGAATTTCATGCACCCACAACTTTAATTTTGCTTTTAGGAAGCGGGATAGCTAATGCTGTCATTTCTCTTTCAGGTGGGCTTACATCAGTGTATTTTGGGTTCTCTGATGTAGGAATGGGAACAGGTTTATTGATAAATTCGGTTGCAGCCATAATTATCGCTGAAAACATCATGTTGTACTTTCCAAGCCGATTTCACATCTTCATTATCCCGGCGGGCGTATTTGTTTACAATTTGATTTTGTTTTTGGTTATTTCTTATTTTTCGTTTGGATTTCTCGGGTACACCGACTACAAACTAGTTTCCGGCATTATGATTATTTTATTTTTCTTGACGAGTAATAAGAAGGCACAAGAGATTGTTTCGTTCTAAGCCATGAGCATAAGACTTTCAAATGTTCAAATTTCTTATTCAGAAAGTGCTTCACCAGTGCTCCAGATAGATTCATTGGAGTTTAGAAGTGGTATTAATTTCATCATAGGAAAGAATGGTTCTGGTAAATCGACGTTACTTAAAGCTTTATCAAACATCTATGACGAAATCATTTTGAAAGGTGATATTGAACTTGATGGTCAGAAGCTGAACGGATTTATTACCGGTATGGTTGGGCAGACGGCACTATTTAGTATAAATCTCGACCTGACATTTTTAGAAAATCTCTTAATTGCCAATACGAATAGTTACGAGCATCTTTCGATTATGCCACAGCTAACTTCGTCAAGCTCTGGAAAAATTACCCACTTCCTGCAAACATTTAGTAATTGGAATTTTCTTTCGGAACTTCTACATAAAAAGGCCAAGAATTTATCATCTGGACAGCAGCAAATGCTGGCGATATTGATGCGAGTGGTGCGGTTTCAGAGATTACTTTTACTAGATGAATGTACCGCAAACCTCGACGCCGACAACACGGACATAATTGTGCGTCTATTACAGGAACTGGCTGGGAAGGGAACCATTGTTATTTTCGCAACGCATCAGGCACAGCTATTGCACATCATAGGCTCGGAGTGTTACAAAATCGAAAACGGAGAGATTAAGCCAAGTGAAAGTGAAAAACGAACAAGTGAAAATTAAAGACGAGCCTAGAGTCAATGAAGAATCAGTTTCTCTGAGAGACCTTAAGATCGCTAAGGAAATTCGCTTGAAGAGAGACGCTCTAAGCTTTAAAGGCGTCAGACTAGAACTATGGTGAGAGCAAGTCATTTCTTTGATGACCATCCTGCAATATTTGATCATTGCCTGGAAGTTAATCAGGAGATCAATGGTGCTCTCGGTAAAAAATTAATTGCAGAGAATGAAGTTAGTTTCGACCTCATTCTACCTTTTCTATTTGAGGATATTGAGATAGAGAAGGCGAAATTATTGTCTAAGGAATTGCGACTTCACAGAGAAATTGTTGATTGTTACAATACCGGAGTTGCTGATGTTAGTGAATTTTCAGAGGCTATAAAAAGATTCGGTTCGCTGGAACCAGTAACCTATCGGCAATATCAGGTCATTAATGATCAATCTCGAAAATTGCTAACTCATGATTTGATTTCATCATACCTCGCATCTACCGAAAGGGTTTATTATAGATTCAAGATTTTAGATAAGTTATCACTATCTGTGGAAAGAAAAAAAATTATCACTCAAAAGGTTCAAAATTTCTCGGCCTTTTTACTTTTTGATGATGATGTTTATGACTTGGAATCAGATATTGTAAACGAAAAAAGGACGATCTTGACTCAGTTCCTTATGATGGGCAATAGCCTCAAACAAGGAATTGCTGATATGACTCGACTATTGAGCAATGGTTCAGAACTTTTTGAACAGTTTACGAATAACTTTAAGGATATTTACTCAACGAAATAATATGGTTGAACCTCACAACGAAACCTTTTGGCATTCTCTCCGAGGAAAAGTTTTAGAACACATCATTCCCGGAATTTTAATAATTGCTGTTCTAGCCATCTTAAACAAACTCTTCTTTTCTCACGAAACACAGATCAAGGTCTTGTTATACGGTATGTACGGTCTCGCCGTGTCGGTTATCATCTATTTCGAAAAGAAGCTAAAAGAAACTTCTACGAGACTTGACGAAACCCGATCCACGATTGCTCGGGAGAATTTAGAATCTAATCGTGAAATTGCGCGGCAAAACGCATTGGTTAATGAGGAATTAGTAAGGATTGCAACAAAAGAGATAGAAGAAAAAATCTTTCGCAAACTTGTAGGTACAAACGCAGTAATCCCAGATCGGGATCATAAGCTCTCAATTACCGCAAGAGTATTGGAGGATTTTCACGATAAAGAAGAGTATGAGGATGCTACGATTATCAAAAGGAATACAGAATCCATAGACCTTGTACGTGTACTTTCATACCAAAATCTGTTGCTTACACCTAAGTATCTGGAATACTTTTATTATCGAAAGGACAGCGTCAAGAAGGCAACAAGAATAATAGTTTTAGATAGAGAGCAAATCAATACGAACATTTGTCAGGCAACTTTGACCTACTTATTCATCTCAGCAAGGTACGGTTACGATACGTATATTTTACCTGAAAAGCGATTTAGGCAATTGATACAGGAAGAGTCATTTTTAGAGGAAAATCTAAAGATAATTAAAGGAAATCCTTTTATGCTGAAGATCAGTGATGACAACGGTGAAACATATAAAGGGTACTATACTGATTATAGAGAAAATATTGAAGATAACGGTTCAAAAAAGGTCATTACTGGGATCGCAGCATGGGAATTGCTAGAACGGTTTAAAAATAATTCGGCAAAAATTACAGCTAAGACGGAATTTGCAGATTATATTCAAACAAGGATTAATTCTCTCAATCAAAAGCCAATAATCTGAAACACACAAGGCATTTCCAGATGGCCTCCGAAGCCTTGTAGGTCATCCACAGTTCAACTGCGTCCCTGAACCGCGCTTGTTTGCGTATGCACGAAGAGTGCCGAGATCATCACTTGGATTTTTATGCAAGTGCGCTGCTTTGATGCTGATAGCGGTCTTGCCTTCATCACAGGATGGTGAGTTCGGCCAGCCAGTTCTTTCATTGCCCTCATCGCCTATATCGAAGTTCTAACCCGTCCGACTTGCAGTTGCCTTGAGGACGCAGGTAAGTTTCCTGCCTGATTCGTACGTGCGTCAGATAGTCGTGTAGCTGCCAGCTAAGTTGATGCCGCTTAGGGCTTCATATATTTCATGGACGATAATTTGTCTAAGCCGGTGGCGCGGTTGGGAGGCAACGTCGCACACTTGAGTACTCTCCTCAACTGTGAGATAGAATACTCATACCGGTTTGGCACACTATAGGCACACAAAGCAAAACGGGCAGCCACATGGCTGCCCGTAACTATATGATTCTATGGAGGCGGCGATCGGAATCGAACCGATGAATAAAGGTTTTGCAGTTCATAAAGGGCATGTAGCAAGGAACGTCATGGAGCATCATAGCCTTATAAAATAAGGGTTTTATCGAAACCGTTGCAAGCCTGTAACACTCCATAGATGCACATAGCTACTACATTTCCTACTACAGTGCCAGACAGCTTTTTCGCTTCTTAGATGTCTGGTTCATGCTATTTATTGTTCCCCTTTTGATACCCTTTCGTCCCCCTTATTATGTCGCCCGTTTGATGCCCACTTGACGCCCTTTTTTGCCGGATTGAATCAACTATCAAATGGACGCCCGCGCTTTGACTTGCCGCGCATGATTCAACTTTGCGCGCGTTGGCACGAGAACTCATAACAAACCAAAATAAAATACTCGTTTACACTGGCACTCATCGTCATAATTATTGTAAAATCGCGCAAAGCAAAACAGGTCTTGCAGCCTAAGCCACAAAACCTGTCTTGTGTTCCTTATCTTTATGGGGGCGAAAAGGTTTCCGGCTGCCCTTCAAGCGAGTCGGTACGGGGTTCGATACCCCGCGCCTCCAACCCACATAAAGAAAGGAGACTAGAACAGTGACCACCGTCATAGTGAATAATCACTGTCCGCAACGGGTACAGGTCAGTGTTGACGTTGATAAAGACGGCAACGTGACCGTAACTATTGAGCCAATAATAGAGGCGTAAGCCTCTATTAACGGTTCTTTCAAAATGGGAGCAGGAGCAATCTTGCTCCCATTTTATAATGCCTACTTTTAGAGTGCAGAGCAGGAGCAGAAATGCTCCTAACGAGATAGGAATTGTGACCACAAAACTCTGGCATATTCAGTCTTGGTCGTTTGGTCTTCGGCTTAGTCGTTTGCTCGTTTTCTAGCTCGTGTCACTCCACTTATACCTGAATACGCCTTGCCAAGCGTATTCGTACTTCCAAACATCTAATAATGAAAGGATGTCTAGAAGCTTACAGATTAATTATACAGATTTATTCATTTCTGTACAATTAAAAGGCCTAAATTTTGCACCTTTTATTAAAGCATTTAATTTACATCGAGCAATAAATAAAATTAACGTTTTCTGAGAATAAAGTAATCGCGGAAATTTCTAAAATAAATGATTTTAATTTACGCGATCTAAATAAATTCCAAAATATAAAATCGACTGTTAAAGACAGGATTATTTTATTTTTCCAAAGAGCGAAAAATAAAACTCAAAACAATCTTCCAATTCAAAAAATCATTTCAAAAATAAAAAACTTGTTTCTTCGTAATTCGGGTTTATTTCTTGCAATAGATTATCATCTTCAAAAATCTGCGAGTGTATTAACAGAATTAGGAGATAGCGTCTTGATTTGGATTTAGTTGTTAAATAGAGGCCAGAGCCATGTTCCAGAGAAGTATGCGGCAGCAAGTGAAATGAGCGTTCCAACCACCGCGCCGAAACTGAAAGACCATATCCATTTGTCTCCATCCCAGATCACCCTACGGTAAATCTTTGGCAAATACCAAAAGACACCACAAACCGCTATTAGAAACACCCCTAATAAAAGCGACTTGCTCTGGCGGGAAATCTCGCCCCGCCAAACAGCTATACCAACTGAGAACAGGCCAGCTATAGCGAAAAGAGCAAGAGGGAATCCGAGTGCATAGAGAAACCTAGATATACCTTTAATCTCATCATCAAACATCCTTGCTTCCTCCTGAAATAGAATTCAAATTATGATACTACCAACAAATGAACGGTCATATTGTCAAATTCACAAATTCAAAAGGGAACATCTTAAAACATTTGCTTTGTAGTAGCCTCAGCTTCCGCGCGAGGTGCGCCGTCATATTCAAGCTATCCGGCGTGTGCGGGGTCATCTTCGGAAAGTGTGCTTTGCTCTGTTTTAGTTTCTCGGTTTTCTTGGTTTCTCGGTTCTTCATATATAGACAACCGAGAAACCGAGTTTCTTTCGTATCGGTAAGGGTCGCCGCGCTTGCCCGCTCCGGTGCGTTGTATGTCGCTGCTTTCGCATAACAGGCGCAAGGCTTTTGCTATAAGAGATTGATTACCGCCCGCCCGCTCTCGAATTTCGCTTTCAGTTAAAGCCTCATCGCCTAGTGCTTCTAAAACTTTCGTTTTATGTTCTTGGATTTGTAGCGCGCTCAGGTCGCCGCCCGCCGCTACAAGTCCGGTTTCAGCGTCCATGTGAACAACCGTTTCCGGCATATCTTCGCCATAGCGTTGCAGGGTTTCGAGCGTTCGCACGCGCTCACGTCGCTTCATCGTAAGCAAAGCATCAACCGCGCCGAAAAATCCTGTAGAGCCTAGCAGCGCATCCCCGCCGTCGCGCTCGCCTTTTCCATTATGATGAAGGGCATGGATATGACAACCGCTTGTGCGTGCCAGATCAATCAAAGGCTCAAGACCGCGAGTTACTTCCGCGTAAGAATTGAAGTCAGAGACGCGCACAAAACGCGAGAGCGGGTCAATGATAACAAGCGCGGGCGCATGTTCTTCAATCGCAACTTCTAAAGCTTCTAAAGCCCCGTCTGGCGTGCGCCCTGTATGGATGAGAATATCCCTGCTTGATGCTCGCATCCGGCGAAAATGCGCGGCGACTTCGGCGCGCTTTTCTTCAAGACAAAGGTAAAGGACTTTTCCTTGTGCGGTCGCACGTCCGAAGAAACACGCGCCGCGCGAGATAGCTACGGCAAGGTTTCTGGCGAATGTTGATTTACCTACTTTCGGTTTCGCTGCACAGATAGAAAAGCCGCCGCGCGGCAACGTGCGATCCCAGATGAAAGCGGTCTGTTCTTCTGGTTCGGAAAGCAGATCGTCAAGCGTCGTAAAGTTAAAGCGCGTCAATTTGCTTCTGGCTTTATTCCGGCTTGTATCTGGCATCCATTCCGGCGCGGTTGCCACAATCTCTTTTAGACTTTCGACTGTTCCGCCTGTGTCTAAGTAATCGGAAACATCCCCTTTCGGCGGCAAGTCCGGCAACGAAACAATCTTTACACTTCCCGCTATACCGTGAAGGGATTGCGCCACAAGCGCGGCGTGCTGTGCGCCGGAATCGTCGTTATCCGGCAAGATGCAGATATGACGCCCGCGCAATGATTCGTTATATTCAACAAGCCATTTTCCCGCGCCGCCCCCGTTTGTTGTGGCTAATAATCCGAGCGAAGCAAGACGATCAGCATCCTTTTCGCCCTCTACGATGAAAGCGATTTCTTGCTTATCGCTTTGCCTTAATTCCGTCAAGCGATACAGGACACGCCGCACGCCCTGTAAGCTCCAAACATGCCCGCCCGCACCGTCCGGCCTTCGCTGTCGAAAGTCCTTCGGTTCATAGCGCACGATTTGATAAAGCAATTCGCCGCCTTCATCGCAGTAGTTATAAGCAGCGACGATCCGCCCCGCGCCGTTCGCGCCTATTGTCAGTGAAAGCGCGGCGCGGATTCCTTTATATGAGCATCCGGCATGACACTTAATCAGTATCTTGCCGTCGTTCCCCTCAGAAATGCTCAAGCTGTTTCTGTTGTCATCATGCGCCGGACAGCGCGCCGTCCAGCCCGAACTATTCTTTTTCACGCCGCTAAGCTTCGCCAGAACATCTTGAACTTTCATTGCTCTTTGCGTTCGCTGCCGCGCGCAAGATAGGCGCGCAAGTCACCATCCAGCACTAGCACACGCCGCCCGAATTTCCGCACAGGTAAGCGCGCCGCTCTTACTTCATTTCGTAGAAAGCCAAGTGATAAGCCCGTTTGCTTGGCAATTTCCGCCAGACTCCATGCAATACGATCCGATTGTGTGACGTTTGTTTCCATGTTATTCAATCTCCTTTCAGCATATCTCTTGCGCTCAAGTGTAGGTGAATGCTACTCTATGTCAATAGAAGGCATTCAGAGCATGGATCGCAAAAAGGCGAAGCAAGCGTCACGTTTCCTGAATCCGCCGCCCGAAAGTCTGGGGCGGATTATTGAAATAGTGAATTTAATACCGCCGGATTACGACTTGCCGGATTTGAGTAAAGAAATGACCGCGAACTTGGCGGAAGCGATGAGGCATGAGGACATCGAAAGTGAGAAGCGAATTTTCAATGATGAGATTCAGAAGCATTTGAAGGATGTGCCAGAAGCACTTGTTAATTGGCTGAATATAATTACCAGAAGGGGATTTGTCGGCGTTGATTATGTATTCACAGATTACTCTCCAACGGAACGCTATCGTAACGTAAAACAGTGGCGCGAGAATCTACGGATCATCGCCAGACATGCGAAACGATTACAGGACTTAAAATCTCAAGCCTCGCAAGACTCGCCGGAATCCTTAAAGGGAGATTGGACATGGCATCTTCCGTTACAAGCTCCCAGCGCATGTTTGATAGATAACGACGGCAAATTACAAACTTGGTCTGACGGATTCATTGAAGCAATCAAGGGCGTAGAAGCTTGGCGAATCCGTGAATGCGTGCGTTGCAATCGCATCTTCTGGGCGGGTCGCTCTGATATGTGGTCTTGCTCTACGGCGTGCGCGCACGCGATCCGGTCGAAACGCTGGCGCGAAAACTATCAAACGAAATACAAACTTCAGCGCAATGGTCAACCGCCGCTTTCAAGCGAAGAAAAGAAGCGGATTGACGGAAAGAAAACTTTAGTTGTGCGACGGACTACAACATCCGGCGCGAAGAAAGGGAAGTGATGATATGGCAATCTATAAACGCGGCGGCGTGTGGTGGATGAATTTCTGGGTTGACGATTATCATGTTCAGAAATCAACCAAGTGCAAAAACAAACGGGATGCGGAGGCCGTCGAGCGCGCCTATCGCACACAGTTAGCAAAAGATGAAGTCGGACTTGAAGCAAAGCAACGCGCGCCCCTATTCAGCGCGGCGATGAAAGCTTTTCTCGCATGGTCAGAGCATGAACACGCCACGCATCCGAATACGCATAAAAGATATGAGACTTCAAGCAAAGCTTTGCTCCGATTCTTTGGCGACACTCCCCTTGATAGAATCACGAAAGAGGAAATCGAAAAGTTCAAGACATGGCGCATCAAGCAAAGGAAACGTCCGCCCGCAAAGAAGCTATTGAAAAATCCGGCGGCAACTTCAAAGGCAACGGCAACCTTAAAGCCCGCGACCGTAAACCGCGAACTCGCTTGCTTAAAGATTCTTTTCAATCATTACATCAAGTCGGACATACTGACTAAAAGCAATCCGGTTTCCCGCGTGAAGTTCTTCGCAGAGAATAACGAACACACGCGCGTCGTATCTCACGACGAAGAACGGCTTTACTTATTAGCCGCTAGTCAGCCATTGCAAGACGTGGCAATTCTCATGTTAGAGACGGGCGCACGCCCCGAAGAAATCTGCCGCTTGATGCGCGAGAATATTAATCTTGAGCAAGGTTATTTGTCTGTTCCATTCGGTAAGACTAGAGCGGCGAAACGGAAAATCCCGTTGACTGAGCGGGCAAGTGTAGTGCTGGAAAAGCGCGTAAAGGAAGCCGAAGGCGATTATCTGTTTTCAGGTGGGCGAAGTGGCGCGGATTCCGGCAAGCCGATTGTCAAACTGAATAACGCGCACAACGGCGCGGTAACGCGCGCCAAATTGAAACCTTTTCGGCTTTACGATCTTCGGCATACATTCGCAACGCGGGCGGCGGAAGCTGGCGTTGACCTTGTGACGCTGGCGGCGATCTTAGGACATAGCCGCGTGCAAATGGTCATGCGATATGCACACCCGACCGAAGAACATCAATTCAATGCGATGAAGAAAATGGAAGCTTACAGAATTGCAAAGGGTTAATATGTAAAAAGCGTATTATTTCTTATCTCCGTTCTTTTCAAGAGTTTCTTTTGACTTTATTAGCAATTCTTGACGGTGCGGAGCAATACTTGAAGGCAATTCAGTTTCTTCATTTATTATAGCTGTTTCTAACTGAGCCAAAGTAACCCCATAACTAATATCATGCCAGACCCCATTAATCAGTCGGTGAGATTCCACTGATTCGGGTAGTTTGGCTCTTGAAAGGTTTGTGTTCAAAATTTTGGTCGCATCAAGATTGGTGGCTTTAAGATTCGCTCCCGTCAAATTTGCCCCAGAAAAATCTACTGCAAATAGATTTGCAAACATGAAATTTGCGCCGCTTAAGTCAGCATTTATAAACTGCGTAATTGGGATGTTGGCGTTCGGCTGTTGCCCCTGTACATCTGTCTTGTTAAGCCAGCCAAAATTAGCACCGTAAAAGTTTACACCTGAAAGATCAGAGCCTGAAAAGTTTGTCGATTGAAAGTCCAACTCGGAGAGATTTGCACCCGAAAGATAGCAGTTGGACAAATCAATTTCTAATGGTAGTTGGTCGTTTTCTACTTTTCTTCTTCCGATAATAGTTAAGGCGACTTGAATGTCGATTGGAAGTGTTTTCCTCTCGCTTTTTTCTAGTGTATCTTCTTTGGATTTAATTGGTTGATCAGTTCTTATAACTAGAGATTTTTCCCGAATATAAGCAGCAAGTATTTCCATCACACTTCCATGATCTTTCTTAGAGTCTTTGGCAACTCTCTCTAATTCATACATACCTCCGAGTCTGACAGCTAATGTTGCATCCCCTAAATGTGTGATGGCCTTAGAAAAGCGATCGGTCATTTGTCCTTCACGGTCAAGGTCTTGCTTTGCGATATTGAGAGTGTACGTGTTGTAAGTCACGATCAATCCAAACAAAACGATCGTGCCGCCCATAATCTGAGCGAGAGTTTTGCGTGAATCATCTACAAGTTTAAGGCGTTCCTTGTCTCGATTAAATTGTTGCTCATCTTCTTGGCTGGTCGGCTTTCTCGCTAGAGCCTTCATCTGTCTTTTGGGAACTACCCATAAGAAAACAAAGAGAACAAAGAGAACAAAGAAACCAATTAAATAAAGATAATAGTTATTTTCAATCATAAGAATCACCCATTAGATAGAATGCCGCTCTCTTCTTATTGAGTAGGAGAACTCACGCCCGCAAGTCAATGTATCTCTTTCCTTGCCTCTTCCTTATCAACCGCAGGAGTTATACCGTCTGGAAGGTCAAATTTAGATTATTGTAATTAATGCGCCGATTATCGCTTGTCTTTCGACTTTCGCTTTTTTACCGGATAGTCTTGTCGGATTACGGTTTTGCGCCGCGTCTTTGGGGGCGTTCTCAAACTAAGCAGTTCTTTATGTCGCGTATTTAGAGCGTTGACAAGGACTTGATGCCCGACGCCTAACCTTTTAGCTGCGCGTGTAACAATGCCATGTTCAGCTTGTAAAGCTTCGCGGATAAATCTTGCTTCAAAGGCATGTATAGCTTCGGGCAACACAAAATCTTTGTTGCCCAATCTCACGCCGATAGTTTTGCGCGACATGATTCGTGCACATGCTCTGAGCCGCGCTATTTCCTCCGCATCCTGAGTATCTTTGAGTAGTTCATCGGCGCGATTATAAGTATCAAAAAGTTCTGTGATAGATAATCGCTGTTTGCCGTGTTCTTCAATGAGAGATAATGCCGCTAATCCGGCGTTGGAATACGCGCCGGAATTTTGCGCTACACTGATAGCATGACGGAAAATCTGTAATGAGCTTTCATGCAAACCGAGCCGCGCACGCGCGACGCCTTGAATGGTCAAAGCGTCAGTCAATCTACCAAATTCGCCGCCCTTCTCGAATGTCTGAATAACATCTGCGATCAGACGGTTAGCTTCTATGTAATTACGCTCTGCGACAAAGACTCGCGCCCGCGTTTCATTCACTTGTGCGAGGCTGCCTGTGTCTTTGTGTCGCTCGAAAATCTCTTGTGCGCGGTCTAGCCGTTCGTGCGCGTCGGAATATCGCCCAATCTGATATAAGAGCATGGTAAGGTTATTTAGATTGTTTGCACAGTACCTTTCATGCCCAGCTTGTTCGTAGTGGAAGATTGCGGCGGTAAATTCGATAATTGCTCTGTCGGCATAATCAGTCCGTCTTTCCGTCAGAGCCAGCCTTTGCAAGACAAGTCCCTTTTGACCGTGCCATCTCCCTTTGAGAGCATCACTACTAGCTTCAAAGAATTCTCTGGCTTTTTCCAGAACGTCTAAAGCATCACGATAACGCCCTGTCCAAATTTCAAAGACAGCTTGCCGGATAAAGATTTTCGCTTTGAGATTATTATTCTGTTCCCCCAGCCCTTTAATCGCTTGCTCTAAAAACACCCGCGCGTCGTCATACGCGCCAAGCCTGAAATAACACTTGCTCAATTCATACTTTGCTTCTGAAACCTTTGCATCCCGATTCTGAGCCTTGAACATGCGGAGAGCTTCAAAGAGTAAATCTTTAGCCTTTTCTTGTGCGCCCGAAATGTGCTGCGCGCCGCCGATCCAGCCGGATAACGTGCCGCATTGCAGTAACACTTCGGCGGCAGTCGGGGGTTTTAGCTTTTCTATTTCAGGGCGTTTGCCAACGCCTAGCCACAATTCGCCTAACGCCTCGCGTGCGGTTTCATATTGTCCTGTGTGGATGAACTCAGAGGCCAGACGGCAGCGAAGTAAAATCCGCTCGTTATGAGTCAGGGCAGGGTTTTCTAGTTCTTTCAGACGGCTATCTGTTAAATTCATGTGAGGTAAGCCTTTCTATATGCTTGCAAAAATCTGGCAAGCACGTCAAAGCCGCCGAATCTGTGTAAGACGCGACGGCGAAGTTGTTGGAATCCCACGAAAAGCGAAAGGAAAAACGCGATGAAATCTATGAGAGCGTTACTGCTTGTGCTGGCAATTTCTGTCTCTGCCTATGCCGGAAATATGGAAAATGATAAAACCGGAAACCCGCCTAGTGGCAGAGCCGGAATCATGGAATGCGACAAAACCGGAAACATGGAAAATGACAAAACGAGTGCTATTGATCCGGTGATGGATTTAGCCTTGCATCTCCTACAAAGCGTGCTGCCTCTGTTCTAACAGGCACGTTTCAACCTTAATCATGCTTTGCTGCCGTGAATCCTCACGGGCGGCTCAGTATAAGTGTGCTTAGGTGAGAGTGTCGGAAAACCGAGTAGTCTGGCAAGGTGACACTCACGGCGCAAAGAGTAATCCGTAGCAACGTTTATTGCAATAGAATTTTTGCGGTTGATTGGGGGGCGATCCACTGATTTTGAGGCTCAGATCAAAGGGGCTGTAAAAGCCTACTACATTTCCTACTACAGTCAGAAATTCAGGTAGGTTCTAAATTGCCGTTAAGTTGTTGAAAAAATTGGAGGCGGCGATCGGAATCGAACCGATGAATAAAGGTTTTGCAGACCTCTGCCTTACCACTTGGCTACGCCGCCCGAGGGGGAGGATGAAGGATGAAGGCGGAAGGATGAAGGTAAATCTGGGGCGGTTGAAAGCCTTGCTTTCATGCTTCATCCTTCCGCCTTCATCCTGTAAAGTTTGTGGAGCGGGAGACGAGATTTGAACTCGCGACTTCGACCTTGGCAAGGTCGCACTCTACCACTGAGTTACTCCCGCTCTTGGGTGAAGACAAATTCTACAGATTCAGGGTTGCTTGTCAAGTGGCCTTCCTAAGACTCCGGTTGCCGCTCTCAATAATCGAAGTGCGTGTCAGACCATTGACGCTTGCGAAACTTCTCCTCGTTCCAGAAATTTTTGAGTAGCTCAATGCGCGGCGGCGGGGATTGAGTCTCATCTGCGGGAGAAAGCAGAACGCTGACGACATCGAAGCGGTAGGGCGCGGCGGTCTGGCCGAAGAGGCGGCGATAGGCGCGTGCGGCGCGTGAGATTTGGCGTTGCTTGCGCAGGTCTACGTTGGCTTCCGGCGGGGCGAACCAGTCGGAGGCGCGCGTCTTGACTTCGACGAAGCAGAGAGTAGAGCTTTCGTAAGCTATGATGTCTATCTCGGCGTGGACGAGCGCGCCGCGCAGTGTGCGCCCGACGGGGACTGTGAAATTCGCCGCCGCCATGCGATAGCCAACGGCTTCCAAGTATTCCGCCGCAAGGCTCTCGCCGCGCTGGCCGAGCGCGAGATGTGGAGCCAGTGCGGTTGATTGGCTGCCGAGCATGATGGTTGATCCCTTTCAAAGTTGTGAAGAAAGAGTTAGCCACAGAGGACACAGAGCGCACAGAGAAGAAGGAGATTTGAAATTTGAGATTTAGAATTTGATGTTTCTCTCTGTGCCCTCTGTGTTCTCTGTGGCAATCATTTGTCTCTCAACCGGCTCTTTCCGAAAGTCAAATTATACGCCGTCGCTTCATTCGATAACAGCTTATCCTTGCGGCGGTTGGCGCGGGCGCGCTAAACTCCCTTGTAGCGTGGGGAAGAAAATTTGCTTTCCTCTGTTCAAAAGACCTCACAGCCAAACGTGACAAGGAAATCTAAAGATGCCGGGCGCAGTAGATAATTCCGCAGAAACTTCGGAGAGGGAAGACGAGACAGGTCAAGCGGCTTCGTCTGTGGCGGAAGCGCGACCAGCTCTGCCGCTGGTCGCCGTCGTGGGTCGCCCGAACGTGGGCAAGTCCACGCTCTTTAATCGCCTGACCGGCCACCGGCGCGCGATTGTCGGAGACGAGCCGGGCATCACGCGCGACCGCATCTATGGCGAAGCCGAGTGGAACGGGCGCAAATTTTCCATAGTGGACACGGGCGGCATAGTGCCTGACGATGATGCTTTGATTCCTGCGAACATTTTCAAACAGGCATCTGTGGCGATTGATGAAGCGCAAGCTCTCTTGTGGGTAGTCGATGCGCGCAAGGGCGTGACATCGCTGGATGAAGAGTTGGCGCGGCACTTGCGCTCGACGGGCAAGCGTGTACTGGTGGCCGCGAACAAGGCTGATGCGGAACGGCTCGAAGCCGACGCGGGAGAGTTTTATAGCTTCGGCTTTGAAGATGTCTTTCCGATCTCGGCTGAGCATAGTAACGGTTTGGGAGAGATGCTGGATGCGCTGGTCGCCGGGTTTGATGAGCCTGCGCAGGATGAAGCGTCTGATGAAGACGCGCCGCGCGAAGTGCGCTTAGCGATTGTCGGTCGCCCGAATGTCGGAAAGTCTTCGTTGTTAAATAGATTGCTCGGCGAAGAGCGCGTCATCGTCTCGCCGGTCGCGGGCACGACGCGCGATGCTATTGATACTGTGCTCGAATCAAACGGCCACACGTTCCGCTTGATTGACACCGCAGGCATCCGCCGCAAAGGGAAGACCGAAGAGATGGCGGAAAAGCTGTCCGTCATCATGGCTAAGAAAAGCCTTGAGCGCGCGGACGTAGCGATTGTTGTGATTGATGCTTTTGAAGGCGTTGCCGCGCTGGATGCAAACATCGCCGGTTACGCGCACGAGGCTGGATGTTCGATCATCATCGCCGTCAACAAGTGGGACGCAGTGCCCAACAAAGAGACCGGCACGCCCGCAGCTTTCGAGCGCGATCTGCGCGACAAGATGAAATTTTTAGAGTGGGCGCCGGTCATTACTATGTCCGCCCTGACCGGGCAGCGCGTAGACAAAATCTTGCCCATCGTGCTGCGCGCACACGAAGCGCGTAATCGTCGGATTCCGACCTCGCAGCTCAACGCATTTTTTGAACAGCATGTCTCGCAGCCTCGCGGCGGCAGCGCGCCTGCTCCGGTCAAAGGCGGCCTTTCTCGGCTGCATGTGCAATATATGACGCAGATTGGCGTGCGCCCGCCGCGCTTCGTCGTCTTCACGGCGGGCGGCAAACCGGGCCTGCATTTTTCTTACGAGCGTTATTTGCTCAACCGGCTGCGCGAAGAGTTCGATTTCTTCGCCGCCCCGATTCGCCTCGTCGAGAGACATAAACGAAAGAAGAGGTAGTCAGTAGACAGCATAAAAACAAGCATGCTTTTCTACTGGCTACTGGCTACTGGCTACTGGCTACTGATTTTATGCCCGACACCGATTTTGAAAAGCTGTTTGCGCGAATCAGTGACCCGGCCATCGTGACTGACGACGCGGGCGGGTGTGTGTTCGCGTGTAATGATGCGTTCTCCAAAGTGTTGGGATGCGAAGCGGCTTCTCTGGTCGGGGTTGAGCTTTCCACGCTGGTGCGTGTGGATTCGCGGGATAAGGAAGATGAACGCACGGTTCTTTTAAAAGATAATCGAGAACTGTGCACCGTGCAGGTCGAGCGGCTGGATTGCCATTGGGATGAGCACGAAGCAAAGCTGATGCTGGTCAGGCCGTTCGCGCAGGGAGCGGAAGCCGCGAGCGTGACGAGTGATGAGATGAGCGCGCTCTTTGATTACCTGCACGAGGCGACGGAGCAGCTTGAAGTCGTCAATCGAATTATCGCCGCCGTCAATGCCGGTCGTTCAATCGAGCAGATGTTCAACCTCGCCAGCGAGCAGGTGCGTGCGCTCGTCCCGTTTGACCGCGCCTCGATTGCGATTCGTAACGAGGATGGAGAAAACCTGCGCGTCTTCGCCATCTCAGGCCAGCACGCAGGCTCGCTCGCCGTCGGCGCGACCGCACAACTCAGCGGCTCTGTGACCGAGCAGGCGCTTGCACGGCGCGAGATGATCGTGATTCCGAAACTGTCTGAGGAACATCGTTTCAATATTTACTCAGACCTTGAGCGCGAAGGATTTCACTCGGCTGTGTGCTGCCCGCTCTTTTCCACGCATCAGGCCATCGGCAGCCTGAATTTGACCTCACGCACGCCGGACGCATATCAACGCAAACACTTGTTGGCTCTCGAAAGATTGGGGCCGCCGCTGGCGATTGCGATTGAGAAGGTTTTGCTGCTCGAACAATCCGAACGCCGTTCGCGCGAGATGGAATCCGCCGCGCGCAGGGAAGAACTGGCAGGCCGCATCGGTCGCCAGCTCTCAAGCTCGCTCGACCCGTCCGCCGTCTTGCAGGAGACGGTTGACGCGCTCGGTCAAGCCTTGGGCGCGGATCGCTGCCACGTCTCTTTGTTCGACGGCGGCGAAGACTACGCGCTGGTCGGCTATGAATATTTAGCGCGGCGTGAGGTGGCTTCGCTGCGCGGACATCGTATCCCTTTGCGCTCAAGTGCGTTTGCGCAAGAGGCGCTCGCGGCTGATGCGCCCGTTGCCGCCAGCGACATCCGCGCGTTGGAGCAGAGCGAGCTGACTGAGCTTTACGAGCGGCTTCAAGTGCGCGCGGTGCTGGCTGCGCCCGTCATCGTCGGCGGCGCGCATGAGGGCTTGTTGGAATTGCATGACGGCAACGGCGCACGCGCGTGGACGGAAGATGAAAGAAAACTTGTCGGCGCGGTCGCGGCGCAGGTCTCAGTCGCTCTGACAAACGCGAGGCTCTATGAAGCCAGCCGCCACCGGCGCGAAGAGTTGCAGGGGCTTTACAATATCTCGCGCGCCTTTTCTACGCTCAACGATACTTCGGATATTTACGGCAAGCTGACCAAGTCCATAGCCGGGCTGGTCGGCGGCGAGAAATGTTTGCTGGCAACTTATGATCGTCGCGCGCGAGCCGTGCGCGCCGAAGCCCCCGGCTATAACACGCCGCCCGATATGATTACAGGGTTTCAGTTTTCGCTTAATCAGAACAACGGCGGCGGCGCTTACCTGTATCGCACCGGAGAGCAGGAATATCAATATCAAATCGGCGATCCGTTTTTCTCAAACTCTCCGGCTGAGGACGAGCGTTTTAATCAGGAGTTTCTCGCGCAGCATGGCGTGCGTTCCGTCCTCATCGTGCCGATGCTTATCAAGCGCGAGCTGATCGGATTTATTTATGTGGCGAATCGTCCCGGCGGCTTTCGCCAGCGCGATGTGCGCTTGCTGGAAATCTTTGCCGCGCAGGCCGCAGAGACCATCGCTAACGCGCGGCTCTTCGCGACGATTCAGGCGCAGGCCGAGCGCGAAGCCATCGTTAACCGGCTGCTCCTGACCCTGCAACAGGCCAGCGACCCGAAGCGCGGCGTAGAGATTATCGTCGAGCGTGTCGGAGAAGTTTTAGGGTTGGACAGATGCGTCGTCATGCTGCAAGGAGAGAACGAGACGCCCAGTTATTACAGCGAATGGTGCGCGGAAGATGTCTTGCGCCTGAGCAACGATGCGGAAGTAAGGGCACGCTCGCCCGTCGGCCACTGGATTCAGGTTCATCGCCAGCCCCTCGTCGTCGCGGATGCCAGCGCGCACAGCCTCGCCGCCGGAATCGAAGATTTAATCGCGCGCATCAACCTCAAAAGCCTCGCGGTCGTGCCGATTATTCATCACGGGCGCGTCATCGGAACCTTGAGCGGCCATCAAACGCGCGTGCATCGTCGCTGGGCTGAAGATGATATTGACCTCTTGACGGCGGTCGCGATGCAGATCGGCGGGACGCTTGAGAACGCGCGCCTCATCGCAGAGCTGAGAGAAGCCAGCCGTCTCAAAGATGAATTTCTCGCCACCATCTCGCATGAGCTGCGCACGCCTCTGACGGCCATACGCGGATGGGTTGACCTGTTGAGCGAAAACCCCGCGCTTGAGCAGGATCAGGAATTGCAGGACGGCATCAACGTCATACAAAACTCCGCCGTCTCTCTCTCTCAGCTTATCTCAGACCTCTTAGACCTCTCGCGCATACAGCGCAAAGTCCTGCGCCTCGATTGCAAGCCGTTGGCGATTAACGAGCCTGTGCTGGACGCCGTGCAGTCCGTCAGACAATCGGCGGTCGCGCGCAATCTGGAACTCAAGCTGGAACTGGGCGAAAATCTGCCGGTCATCAATGCCGACGCGCATCGCCTGCAACAGGTGCTCTGGAACCTGCTGCACAACGCCATCAAGTTTACGCCCGAAGGCGGACACATCACCATCCGCTCGCGCCTTTTGGACACGACTGAATACTTAATCGGCGAAGATGAAGACACCGACACGAACATCTCGCGCTGGATCGTCCTCGAAGTCTCGGACACGGGCGAAGGCATCCCGCCGGATTTCCTGCCTTACGTGTGGGATCGCTTTCGACAGGCTGACGGGTCTTCGACACGGCGACACGGCGGACTGGGTATCGGCCTCGCGCTCGTCAAGGAACTGGTCGAAGCGCACGGCGGACAGGTCGAAGCCAAGAGCGAAGGACGCGGCGCAATGTTTATCGTGCGCTTGCCTGTGACCAGCTTGGGTGATGTTGCGCGCGAGCCTCAAGTTGACGGTAAGTTGAAGCCGCAGGCTAACTGACGTTTAAATATTAAACTCGAAAAGTTTTCGCTGCTTGCTTTCGAGCATTTGAAATTATAAGGTGCTCGCCAATCAGGACAGACAAAGAGGCAAGTCATCATGCGCCAGCCGGTCAACATCACCTTCATGCACGCAACGCTCGCAGTCCTTCTGCTAATCTGTGCGTCGCCGTGTCCGGCGCAACAGCAAGATGATAAGCCTAATGATTCTTCTGCGGGGATAGAATGGAAGGCACGCTTGTTTGACGTGTATCGCAACGCCAGCGAGTGCGATGAAAAGGCGCGTCTCGATAACTTTGCTATTGAGTTGCAGGCGAGTCCGACGTTGAAAGGCTGCCTGATTTATTACGATGGCAAAAACGACCTCCCTGCCAGCACCGGGAGCTGGCAACACCTGCGCGCTCTGGATTATCTGGCGAACATTCGCCAGCTTGACCAAGCACGGATTGTGGCGTTGCACGGCGGTTTCAGAGAAGAGCAGGCGATGGAGTTATGGATTGTGCCCGAAGGCGTCGCCACCCCTGAGCCGACCAATACGATTCCCGCCCCAACCTTTGCCGGACAGACTTATAAGTTTGACGCGCAGACAATCGAATTTATTTATGAAGAGCCTGAAAATGTTAGCGAGCCGGAAAGTGTTGAAGATACCGAAGCCACTTCTGCGACTTCCATACAGGAAGACGCTTCTCCTGCAAGCGTCGAGGTCGAAGAACAGGTGTCAGATGTCACTCAGGCGGTCGAGCTGGAAGATTACAACCTGTTATGGGTGACGGAAAAATATGCCAAGGCAGTGCAGTCCGCAGGGAAGGGCGCGCGTGCTTACCTTATCTATTATGTCTCTGATGAAAAGGAAGAGCTTGAAAGGCTGCGTCAGGTCATCGAGCGCGGAACCAGACGCTTGACCGAACAATACGGTCTCGATGCGAAAAACATCGTCAACACGTATGGCGGCTATCACAGTTATCTTTCGGTAGAGCTGTGGGTCGTTCCCGCCGAGGCCAAATTGCCTCCGGCGTCGCCAGAGGAAATCCCCGTGCTACAGGAAGCACCGGTTGAAGTTGAGGTAGACATAACGGAAGTCCCAAGTAGCTTTAGGGATGCTTCGTCTTTGAATATTGCCGTCCCCGCCATTAGGTAACTTTCCCGGTTCATGAATCAACAAGCCATCGCTTTCGACATCGTCGCGCGAGACGGCGAGGCGCGGACAGGCATCCTGCGCACGCGCCGCAGTGTGATTGAAACTCCCGTCTTTATGCCGGTCGGCACGCTCGGCACGGTCAAGGGCACGCGCTTTGAATTTCTGGAAACAGAGCTTGATGCGCGCATAATTTTAGGGAACACATATCACCTGTGGCTGCGTCCCGGCGCGGAGACCGTGCGCGAGTGCGGCGGGCTGCATCGCTTTATCGGCTGGGAGCGTGCGTTGCTCACAGATTCGGGCGGGTTTCAGGTGTGGAGCCTGGGCGCGCTCAGAAAGATTTCGGAAGAGGGGACAAAGTTTCGCTCGCATGTGGACGGCAGCCCGCGCTTTCTCTCGCCCGAAGTTTCGATGGAGGTGCAGTCCGCGCTCGGCTCTGACATCGTGATGGCTTTTGATGAATGCGCGCCGGGTAAGGCTACGCCTGAAGTCGCCAGAGAGAGCATGGAATTGACCGCGCGCTGGGCTTCGCGCTCGCGCGCTCGTTTCGATGCGCTGCAAGAGGAAGGCATGGACAGCGGACGCCTTGAGCCGCTTGACGGATTGAGCGGCAGGCAGGCTCTGTTCGGCATCGTGCAGGGCGCGTCTCATTTAGATTTAAGACGCGAAAGCTTAGAGCGCACGGTCGAAATAGGATTTGACGGGTATGCTATCGGAGGCTTGAGCGTCGGCGAAGAGAAGAGCGTGATGTACTCCGTCATTGAAGAGATTGCGCCGCAGATGCCCGCTGCACAGCCGCGTTATCTGATGGGCGTCGGGACGCCCGAAGATTTAATCGAGGCCGTCGCGCGCGGCATTGATATGTTCGATTGCGTGTTGCCGACGCGCAACGGTCGCACCGGGCAGGCTTTTACGACGCGCGGCAAAATCAATATCAAGAATGCAAAGTATGCGCGCGACACGCGCCCGCTCGATGAAGCTTGCCCTTGCTCTGTCTGCCAGCGACACTCGCGCGCATATCTGAGGCATCTTTACCTGACGGGTGAAATGCTTGGCGGCATCCTGCTCACGCATCACAACCTTGCGTGCTTCCTTGACACTATGCGGCGCGTGAGGCAAGCTATCCGGTCTGGCGATTTCACGCGATTTCGGCGGGAGTTTTTAGCGCAGCTAACCTGCGATTCAGAGTCGTCGCAAGGTTGAGCCGGGCGGCATCGCTCGTGTGAGGGGATACACTGCGTTTTCCAGCGAGCACGCGATGACTGCCGGATAATCTGCGCTTTCGGATAAACCAAACTATAGACGCATAATTGAATGACACAATTTATTCCATTAATCCTAATCGTTCTGGTCTTCTATTTTCTAATCGTTCGCCCGCAGCAAAAGCGGCAGCGTGATCTTCAGGCGTTGATTTCAAACCTGAAAACAGGCGACCGCATCATCACCACCGGCGGCATTATCGGGACGGTCACGGTGATGCGCGACACAAGCCTGCTGATTAGAAGCGCAGACAAGTCAATCATCGAAATCGCACGCTCGGCTGTCGCCGGGATTCAGGGAGAGGAAGAAGGAAAGCAGTGACAAGTGATAAGTGACGAGTGACAAGATAAAGCACTCGCTTCTTGCTCGTCACTTTTCACTCGTCACTCGTCACTGTTTTTAAGCGTTATGAAGAAAAAGAATCTTTTACAGCGTGTCATTATCATTGTCGTCGTCACGCTCGCCTCGCTTTACATCGTGCTGGGGCCGCGCCATCGCCCGACGCGACAGGATTTCACGTGGAGCGGCGTCAAAAATAATCTCAGAAATAATATTCATCTCGGTCTAGACCTGCGCGGCGGGGCGCATCTGGTCATGCGTGTCAAGACCGAAGTGTATCTGAAGGGGCTGGCAGAAGGTAATGCAGTGGCTGCCGAGAAAGCAGTCAAAGATAAGCTCCTGCCCCTCACCGCCGTGCGCGCAGAAGTCTCCGGCAGCAATTATAGCGTCGTCCTTGAAACTTCGGATGCTGCGAAGCTCGGCGAGATACGCGCGGCTGCGGAAGAGAAAACAGACCTCGGCAATACCGCCGTCTGGTCTGCCTCAACCAGCGGCAACAGCGTGACCTGGAGCATCTCCAGAACGGCGCAGGCCGCTCTGAGCGAGCAGGCCGTGGATCAGGCGATGAAGATTATTGACAGTCGCCTCAACGCTACCGGCGTGGTCGAGCCGATCCTGCAAAGGCATGGCGCGACCGGCTCGAATCAAATTCTCCTGCAAATGCCCGGCATCGAAGACCCTGAGCGCGTCAAGAAACTCCTGACCGTCACATCAAAGCTTGAGTTGGTTCATGTCATTAGCCCGCCCAGCCCTGCGCCGATACAAGAGTACGCGACCGAACAGGAAGCCATTCAATCCTTAGGCGGCACCGTGCCAGCGAATCGCAGGGTCGTAGAGTATGCCCGGCGCAATGATGCTAATGACCCAAGTCAACCGCCCGTTGACCCGAACGCGAAAAAGCCGACGAGCTATGTCGTAATAGAGTCGCCAGCCGTTGTTGACGGCAGTGAATTGCGCAATGCTGACGCAGTCTCCGCAAACAACAGCCCGGACGATTATCAAATCCGGTTCTCGCTCAAGCCGACCGGCGCGCAGAAGTTCGGCGCATGGACCGGCTCGCATATCAACGAATACATGGGCGTGGTGCTCAACGAGAAAGTCGAGTCCATCGCCTACATCAAGTCGCAGATTTCCGATTCGGGAGAGATTAGCGGAAACTTTACCAAACAGACTGCGGACGATCTGGCCTTGACCCTGCGTTCGGGCGCATTGCCCGCTCCGATTCAGTATCAGGAAGAGCGCACGGTCGGCCCCAGCCTCGGCGCGGATTCGATTCGTTCAGGCGTGACAGCCTCTCTCGTCGGTCTCGTCCTCGTCGTGCTGTTCATGGTCTTTTATTATAAAGGCTCCGGCCTGAATGCGATGGTGGCATTGCTCCTGAACATGATTATCACGCTGGCGGCGATGGTCCTCTTCGGCGGCACGATGACCTTGCCCGGTATCGCCGGGTTGATTCTGACCATCGGCATGACTGTGGACACCAACGTACTCATCTTCGAGCGCATACGCGAAGAGATGCAGACCGGCAAGACGATCGCTTCAGCCGTCGAGCAGGGATTTGCACGCGCCTTCGTGACCGTCATTGACACGCACGTGACGACCATCGTGTCTTCGCTGTTCCTGTTCGTCTTCGGCACAGGCCCGATACGCGGCTTTGCCGTGACACTGGTGCTCGGCTTGCTCGCCAACCTGTTTTCGGCTGTCTACGTGTCGCGCACGATCTTTATCTGGCTGCTCAATCGTAAAGGCAGGCAGGCGGAGACCCTTAGTATCTAACCTGTGAATAGTAGATAGTAAATGGTGAATAGATGAAAACCTCTTACCATTTACTATTTACCATTTACTATTTACTTATTCGCTATGATTCAAATTTTCCATAACGTTAATTTCGATTGGTTGGGCAGACGCCGGATTTTCCTGTTTGTCTCGATTGTCCTGTTGCTGGCCGGACTGGGGTCTGCGATGGTGCGACAACTGGCTCCGGGCGGCACGGACGCCTTCAATCTGGGCGTGGATTTCAAGGGCGGCACGGTCGTCACAGTGAAATTTAATCAACCTGTCTCGGATGAAAAGATTCGCTCTGAGCTGGTAACGAACGGCATTGGCGAATCAGTCGTGCAGCCAACCGATAAACCCAACGAAGTGCTGATTAAAGTCCCGCAGCAGGGAGAGGCCGCGCCGGGTGAGACCGAAGCGCAGGCACAGGTTGATAAGGGGCGGGATCTGGTTGTCAAAGCCTTAAATACTTTCGGCGTGGAAGGAAAGAACGGGACGCCTGCCAACTGGGCTTACGAGATTCTACAGACCGAAGCGGTCGGGCCGGTCGCCGGTCGCCAGTTGCGCAATCAGGCCATCGCCGTCACCTTGCTGGCGCTGGTCGGCATGCTGCTCTACATCGGTTTTCGCTTTGAATGGACATACGGCGCGGCGGCTGTCATCACTGTGTTCCATGACGTGCTGGTGACGTTGGGCTTCTTCTCCTTCTTTCAGTGGGAAATCAGTTTGACGGTCATCGCCGCGCTGCTGACGCTGGTCGGTTTTTCCGTCAACGATACGATTGTGACCTTTGACCGTGTGCGCGAAAACTTGCGCCTGCGCCGTCGCGATACGCTCTACAATATCACGAACGAAGCGATCAACCAGACGCTCTCGCGCACGGTCATCACAGGCGGCTTGGTGTTCCTCTCCGTCCTCGCGATGGTGCTCTTCGGCGGCGAAGTCTTGTGGGGATTCTCTATCGCGCTCTTCATCGGAATCATCACGGGAACATATTCGACCATCGGTATCGCCAGCCCGATTATGGTCTGGTGGCAACAGCGCGTCGAGGCCGCGAAACTGCGCACGCCGTCGGCTCCAAAGTCCGGCGGGACAGCGGAAAAGCGCGTCGCCACGACACGCACGCGCAGCCGCAAGACCGTCGGCGGCGCGACCGGCGAGCCGCAGGGCGCAGCGCGTTCCTGATTTGTAAAAAGATATTCTTTTACGCTTGACTTTCAACTGCTTTGCGGCATAGACTGCCCGCGTTGCTGGCCAATTAAATATTGTAGAAATCGCGCCCGCGTTTCACTGAAGTTAACGGAGCGGAGGCGCGGTGGTCTATGTTGATGTGGCCGGCAATTTGTGTCATTTCTCGCGCGAGCGGCTGGGCTATATACATCACGACAAATTTCTAACTTGTCGGATCGCCGCGACATCCCCCATCTTTTTTTCTATTTATTTTTAAGCGGGCATCCAAGCGACGGCGTTTGATAAGCAATCATCGGATTTACGGATTCGCACCCTGATCCTTTTGGCACCGGAATAGGGAGGACTAACAACCATGTTCGAAAACTTAGTTGAGTCTACTTCGCATAAGGACGACCTCGCGCGGAAAGGCTCTTTCATTCTCGGCACGATAGCTGTGTACCTCGTCTTTCTGACAGGCGCAGCCATTGCGAGCATCATGTTTTTTGAAGCGCATCTGGACAGCCAGAATCTGGAGCTGACCACGCTAGTGGCGCCGGTTCCGATTCCGCCGCAGGCGCAGCCGGATAAGAACGAAGAGGCTGCTAAGCCGACCAAGGCGACCACCGATCAGGCCGTGGACACGCGCCGCGAACTTGTTGCCGACACAGACCGTCCAGACCTCGTGCCCAAGGAAGTGTCTGCTAAAGCCAGCACTGTCCCGCCGATGCGTAAAGGCGTAGCCACCGCGCTGGGCAGTTCTGACTCTAATGCTGCCTTCACTGGCGGCCCTACGGGGACGGGGACGGGCGTGCCGGGCACCGGCGGCCCTTCGACTGCTCCCGCCGTGGCCGTGGACGATCCGCCGCCGCCGCCACCGACACCTAAAAAACCGCCCGCCACTATCTCCGGCGGTGTGTTGACCGGTAAGGCTGTCAGCAAGCCCCAACCAACTTATCCGCCGATTGCCAAATCTGCACGCGCTCAGGGAACTGTCACCGTGCAAATTCTGGTGGACGAGTCGGGCAAGGTGGTCTCGGCCAGCGCCGTCAGCGGCCATCCGCTGTTGCGCGCCGCAGCCGTGCAGGCAGCGTATCGCGCACGCTTTTCGCCGACGCTGCTGTCCGGACAGCCGGTGAAAGTGTCCGGCACGATCACCTACAACTTTACGCTTCAGTAAACGAAGTCAAGCGCGGCGACCGCGACGGGTGTCCCTACAGACTCAAAAGAGAGGGGATGCCCGCCGGACTCCACGCGCTCACATTAGCTTTTGTGCAATAAAAACCTTTGGAGGGGTTCACCGTGACCATCTTAACAGCTCTTCTCGGAATGAAAGCCCTGAGCTTTCTCGCTTTTTTGTGGCAGGAAGCAGCCGCCAGCCCGGCTGCCAGCCCGGCTGCCGGTGATGCCGCCGGTACATTTACCATCACGGAAATGCTCAAGCACCTCGGCGGCGTCGCCCTCGCGGTGGTGATTATTCTGTTGATTATGTCTGTGTACTCGATCGCGATCATGGTCGAGCGCTTTCTGACCTACAGGGCTGCCAAGCAGCAGTCGCGCCAGTTTGCGCCGCGCGTCGCACAGGCTCTGAAGAATGACCGCATCGAAGAGGCCATCAATATCAGCGACAAGCATCGCAAGTCGCATCTGGCAATGGTCGTCGTCTCCGGCCTACAGGAATTTCGCGCGCACGAGCAATCGTCCGAAATTTCAGGCGACGAGATCGAAGCCAGCAAGCGCGCTCTGCAACGCGCCATCGCGATCAAGACCGCCGAGTTCAAGCGCGGATTGTCCGGCCTTGCGACCATCGGCTCGACGGCTCCGTTCGTCGGGCTGTTCGGAACCGTGTTCGGCATCATCAACGCTTTTCAGGGCATGAAGAACGCCGAGTCAGCCGGTATCGCGGCGGTCGCGGGCGGCATCTCCGAAGCTCTGTTTACGACGGCTCTCGGCATCGGTGTGGCGATTCCGGCGGTGTGGCTCTTCAACTACTACACGAGCAAAGTGCAGGGCTTCGTCGTCGAGATGGACAACTCTGCTTCCGAGCTGATTGACTACTTCTTGAAGAACCGCACGCGGCAACTGAAACCCTAAGGCGGCCTTCGGCAGACGGATATTCGGAGATGCGTTCGCGCCCCGCGTGGCAGCGCGAGCGCGCCCCGCAGCCTCCGTCTATGTGTAAGCTGTCCGAAAGCGTATTAAGGAGATAAATTATGGGAATGGCAGCTAGCGCAAACGAATCTGATCTCAATTCAGAGATTAACGTTACGCCAATGGTTGACATCATGCTGGTGCTCTTAATCATCTTCATGGTCGTCACGCCGTTTTTGCAACAAGGTGTCACGGTCGCAATTCCGCGCGACATGAACAGTCCGGACGTTGACCCCGCGATCATCAAAGAGTCTTCAGTCGTAATCTCAATCCCGAACGATGGCGAATACTACATCGGCAAAGACAAGATGGATAAGAGCGAGTTAGGGCCGAAGATTGAGAGAATGATGAAGAACAAGTCGGATGCCGAGCGCATCGTCTATGTTAAGAGCGGCGTCGGCGTCAGCTATGGCAGCGTGGTCGAGGTTATCAATATTGTCAGGGGACAGAGTATTGATAAGATAGGGCTGGTCGCCGATAAGAAGAAGAAGGGCGCCGCTCCTGCTTCGTAAGCTACCAGAAGTTTGATACATGAGGCGCGGGCGCTCGCGCCATTTCGGAGCAAGCAAGCGCCCGCTACTATCTCGACAGAGGAGCTTTTTATGTCAATGGGTACTCAGGGCGGCGATGATGCCGTACCCTATATCAACGTTACGCCTCTGATTGACGTGCTGCTGGTGCTGCTCATTATCTTCATGGTGGTGACGCCGCTCAAGCCGAGCCGTTTTGAAGCCAAGATTCCGACAGAGCCTGATCCCAATCAGGACATGAGCCAGATCAAGCCGAACCCTTTGACGCTCGTGGTCTCGATTTCCAGTGACCTTCAGCTCAAGCTGAATCAGGACGGGATGGGTTCGGTCAATGATACGGCTCCGCTCAGCACTCGTCTGGCAGGACTGTTTGACCAGCGCAAGCGAGACAGGGCTTTTCGCACCGGCACAGAGGAAGTGGAAAAAACCGTCTTTGTCAAAGCGCCGCGCTCGCTCAAATACGGCGATGTCGTGAAAGTTATTGATGCAATCAAGGGGGCAGGCGCAAATCCGGTCGGCCTGCAAATTGACGATCTGGCGCAATAAAAGCAGTGACGAGTGATAAGTGACAAGTGATAAGTAAGAACCCGGTTTTTCTTGTCACTTGTCACTTATCACTCGTCACTTAAAACATTGGAGTGATGAACAGATGAAACTCTCTCAAGCCAAGCTGGCTCTCTTGATCCTGTTTGTGCTTGTCTCAACCTCGGGTTGCGGCGTCATTAATCGCATTCGCGCCAAGAATGAATTGAACGAAGCCGCGCGTGCTTACAAGGCCGGAAAGTTTGCCGAGGCGGAACAGCATTCAAAGAAAGCGTTGGAACTCGATCCCAGCCAGAAGACGGCTCCGATCTTTATTGCCCGCTCAATCCACCAACAGTACCGCCCCGGCGTTGATACGCCGCAGAATAAGCAGAAGGCCGTCGAGGCGATTGAAGCCTACAAAAAAATTCTGGAAAACAACCCGGCGGACGAAGATTCCTACAAAGCCATCGCTGCCTTGTACGGCGTGCTGGACGAGAATCAGTTGCGAGATTGGATTATGAAGCGCGCCAGCAACGCATCTGTGGATGGGCCTAAGCGCGCCGAGGCTTACACCATTCTGGCGAGCAAGGATTGGAACTGCTCATACCAGATTACGGAGCAGCCGGCCAATAAGAAGACTGAGACGAGGGACGGCAAGCCGTTCATCGTCTTTGTCAAGCCGAAAGACCAGAAGGATTTCGACACCGCACAGCAGTGCATCGCGCGCGGGATGGAAGAAGCGGAAAAAGCCATCAGCAACGATCCTAACAGCGACGCGGCATGGTCATTCAAAACCAACCTCCTGCTGGAAAAAGCCAAGCTCGCGGAGATGGACGGTAAACCGGATCAGAAGGCAGAGTTTACCAAGCAGGCTGACGAGGCTTTGAAACGCTCTACGCAGTTGAGCGAACAGAATCAGAAGAAGAAGGAAGAAGAGGAGAAAAACAAACCTCAGAAGCCGCCTGCCGGTTAAGCCAAACGGCAATTATTCAATCGCCGCTCAAAGGGATGCCGGAGACAGCGTCCCGTCAAAGCATTTCATCTCAGGTGATGCTCGACTTTCAGGTCGGGCATCACCTATTGTTATAATGAAGTAGCCAGTAGCCAGTAGTCAGTAGCCAGCATAAAAACAAAAAGCTCTTCTACTGACTACTGACTACTGGCTACTGGCTACTGTTTTATGATTCGCATCGAAGACATACTCGAAAAGGTAGGCAACAATCATCAGGGGGCAGACCTTGACCTGTTGCGTCGCGCCTACTTTTTCTCTGCGCGCGAGCACAAGGGTCAAATGCGCGCGTCGGGCGAGCCGTATCTGGTGCATCCGCTCGAAGTCGCCAATATCCTTGCCGACATGCGTCTCGACGAAGTCGCGGTCTCGACCGGACTCCTGCATGATGTGGTCGAAGATACGCTCGTAGATTTGGAAACGATTCGACAGTATTTCGGCGACGACGTGACTGGCCTCGTGGATGGCCTGACGAAGATCGCGCAGATCAGCAACATCTCGAAAGAGGAACAGCAGGCCGAGAACGTGCGCAAGATGGTCTTGGCGATGGTCAACGATGTGCGCGTCGTTTTGATAAAGTTGGCCGACCGCCTGCACAACATGCGGACGCTGCATTTCCTCAAGCCTGAAAAACGGCAGCGCATTGCGCAGGAGACGATGGACATCTACGCTCCGATTGCGCATCGTCTCGGAATGGGTAAGATACGCGGCGAGCTGGAAGACCTTTCCTTTCAGCACCTGCATCCCGAAGATTATCGCGAGCTGACAACGCAGTTGGAAAAACGCCGTCCTGAGAACGAAGCCTTTCTGAATCAAACCACCGCCGAGATTGAAGAGCAGATGCACGAGGCTGAAGTCCCGTTCGTGCGTATCGAAGGCCGCGTCAAGCGTCTCTATTCGATTTGGAAAAAGCTCCGGCGGCAGAAAATCGATCTCGATCAGGTTTACGATCTGGTCGCCGCGCGCATCATCACGCCGAACGAAGTGCGCTACTGCTATGCCGCGCTCGGCGTCGTGCATAACCACTGGCGACCCGTTCCCGGGCGCATCAAAGACTGGATCGCCACGCCGCGCGATAATCTCTATCAATCGCTGCACACTTCGGTCATCGGCGCGAAAAGCCAGCCCTTCGAGGTGCAGATTCGCACCGAAGAGATGCATCAGGTTGCCGAAGAAGGCGTCGCCGCGCACTGGAAATACAAAGAGAACAAGCGCGGCGCGCATGATGAGGATCAAGCCTTTCAATGGCTGCGCTCGCTGGTCGAGTCAACGCAGGAAGTCAAAGACTCGCGCGACTTTCTGGACTCTTTAAAGCTCGATTTGTATCCGAAAGACGTGTATGCCTTTACGCCGATGGGCAAGGTAATCCAACTGCCGCGCGGCGCAAGCCCTGTGGATTTCGCTTACGCGATTCACTCCGAAGTCGGCAACACCTGCACCGGCGCGCGTATCAACAATCGCATAGTTCCCCTGCGCACGCAGATTCAGAACGGCGATGTCGTGGAAATTCTGACCACCTCAAGCTCGCATCCGTCGCGCGACTGGCTGAACTTTATCATCACCGCGCGGGCGCGCAATCGCGTCCGCCACTGGGTCGCAGAGCAGCAGCGCGCAGAGTCGGTAGAGATTGGCCGCAAGCTCTTTGAAAAAGAGGCTGTGCGATTTCAGCTTTCGCTCAAGAAGCTTTTGAACGATGGCGAGATGACGCGGATTGCGAACGATTACGGTCTGGGGCGCGCGGAAGATTTGCTGGCCGCCATCGGCTACGGCAAGATCGTGCCGCGCAATGTCATCGCCAAGCATTTAGGGGCGGAAAAATTCGCAGAGCTTGACACGCAGAAAGAATCCAAGCTGCGCAGCGGCATGCGCGCCGTGAGGCGCTTGATACGGCTCGGCGATGATTCAATCGTCGTGCGCGGCGTAGATGATTTGATGGTCACACGCGCGCGTTGCTGTAACCCTCTGCGCGGCGAAGACATCGTCGGTTACGTCACGCTCGGCAAAGGCGTGGTCGTCCACACGCGCCGCTGCAAGAACGTCAGCCAGTTGATGATTAACCCTGAGCGCATCGTCGAAGTCGAGTGGGCCAGTCGCTCAGACAAAGAATCTTACGCCGTCAAGCTCCTCGCCATCACAGAGAACCGCACGGGGATGATCGCTGGCATCACCGGAGCCATCTCGGATATGAAGACGGGCATCCGCGACGCTCGCGCATCGGTCGCCGAAGACGAGCGCGGGCGCATCGAAGTCACAGTCGAAGTCTTTGATGTCAAGCATCTCGATAAAGTCATCACCTCAATCAAAAGCGTCCCCGGCGTGCTTGATGTCGAGCGTCTACAAGGCGCAGCTTAACGTGCTAAAATTTCCTCGTGAGGTTTTTTATGAGTACGAAAACGAGCGCGACCATCGAAGATTTATACAAAGTGCCTGATAACCGTAAGGCCGAAATCGTTGATGGAGAGGTACTAATAATGTCTCCCACCGGCTCCGCTCCTAATTACGCCGCAGGTGAAATTTTTGCCAGCCTGCGAGAATATGCGCGCCGGACAAAGACTGGCCGTGCAGTGACGGACAATGCGGGATTCAAAGTGAATCTACCTCATCGCGATTCGTTAAGCCCGGATGCGGCTTTCTATGTCGGAGAGCCGAAGGGGATGAAGTTTTTCGATGGCGCGCCCATCTTCGCCGTCGAAGTCAGAAGCGCAGGGGATTACGGTCCGGCAGCAGAAAAAGAGATTGCACAAAAGCGTGCCGACTACTTTGCTACAGGGACGCTTGTGGTCTGGGATGTAAATTTACTCGGGGATGAAGTGGTTAAGGTGTATCGCTTCAGCGAACCTGACAAGCCAGCCATTTACGGGCATGGCGAGGTAGCAGAAGCAGAGCCTGCTGTTCCCGGTTGGTCAATATCGGTTGACGATCTTTTTGAATGACCCTTCACAGATACCTCGTCCTGATAACATTTCAATTAGCAGCCTTCTTATCTGCCTTTGGCCTTCTCTTATCTTTCTGTTAAAATGCGCAGTTTGTTTTAGGGCTTGGGAAAAGAGGTTTTCCGTCTAGTGAAGCAGATCATCAAAACAGAGCGTGCGCCGCAGGCGATTGGGCCATATTCGCAGGCCGTCAAAGCCGCCGGTTTTGTCTTTGCTTCGGGGCAGATTCCGATTGATCCCGCGACGGGCGAGTTCGTCGCCGGGGGCGTAGCAGAGCAGACCGAGCAGGTCTTGAAAAATCTTTCGGCAGTGCTCGAAGCTGCCGGGACAACGCTCGGACAGGTGGTCAAAACCACAGTTTTTCTTGCGGATATGAAGGATTTCGCGGCGATGAACGAGGTTTACGCGCGATTCTTTACAGAGCATCCACCGGCGCGTGCGACGGTTGAAGCGTCAGCGTTGCCGCGCGGTGCGCGCGTCGAGATCGAGGCGATTGCGCTGGTCTCTGAAAACGAATAGCTCCAACGCGAAAGGGCTGCTCTCAAAAAGATAACAGCCTCCCGGATGGAGCTAAAAGTAAATTTGAAAATTTAAGTTTTGAGAAAGCTGCTCAAGCCGCTTTCGCTATTTTGCCTGCTTTAATGCAACTGGTGCAAACCTTCATGCGCTCGACGCCGCCTTGCGGACGTTGGACGCGAATAGCTTGCAGGTTGGGATTAAAGCGACGGCGCGTGCGATTGTTAGCATGAGAGACATTGTTACCGAACTGCGGGCCTTTGCCGCAGACTTCGCATCGTTTAGCCATAATTTGAAATACCTCCGTACTGATAAAAACGCTGAAACGATCTCATGGTTTAAAGCATCTATGACTTTGAGAACGGTTCAAAACGAAAATTTATAACAAACGGAATTATAGAACGTCAAGTGATGCCGGGGCTATGAGGCTCTCGGATCCGCCATTATCGTTAAGCTTGAAGGAGCGTAAAACCCACAGTGCATAAAGCTGCCAAACAAATTCTGACCATCGCCCTCGTCGGGCTGATGGCCTTCGCCTTCGCCGCCTGTAAGAACACGGGCGGCAATTCCGCCAACCCGGATGCGTCTGTCGCCGCGACCGTCAACGGCAAGAATATCATGCTGGCCGAAGTTGATAAGATCATCAACCAGCAATATAAAGGCCAGCAGTCGAAACTGTCGCCGCTTGAGCTGGCGCAGGTGCGACTGCAAGTGCTCGAACAGTTGATTCAACGACAAGTGCTCTTTCAGCGCGCCGAGCGTGAAAATCTGCTCCCGAATGAAGAGGAGATTACACAGACCATTAATAACAAGATGCTGGAAGGCCAGATGACTCAGGAGAAGTTTCAGGAGTATCTGAAGGGAACAGATCAAACGATGGAGTCCGTGCGAGAATTGGCGCGCACGGATATTGCCATTCAGAAGCTGCAAGATAGAACCAACAGCAAGATTGTCATTAGCGACAAAGAGGTCGAGGACGCTTACAACAACAACCGCGATCAGGTTGTCAACAAGCGCGGCGTCGAACTGGCCGCCATCATCGTTGACCCGACGGACAATGGCATGCAGGACGATGCCAAGAACGAGCTTGAGGCTAAGCAGAAAATTGATCTCATCTTTCAGCAGTTAAAGAGCAACGCGGATTTCGCCGACGTGGCGCGTGCCAAGAGCGAAGATCGGAACACGAACGCCAACGGTGGAGACCTCGGGTTTGCGACTGAGCCTGAGCTGAAGCAGAATAATTTCCCGGCCGCTCTGGTCTCAGAGTTCTTCGATAAGATGGATGCCGGAAGCTATACCGCGCCCATTACATTTAATAATCGCTGGTACATCTTTAAGCTCAAGCGAAAGCAGTTGCAGGACGAAAACCTGAATCTGGAGAGTCCCGGTGTCCGGCAAAAAATCACGGACATGCTGGTCAACCAGCGCAAGCAGATTCTCAATCAGGCATTGCTCGAAGCTTCTCTGAACGATGCGAAGATTATCAACAATCTCGCTATCAAGATGCTGGAAAGCCCCAATAATCTGAGCGGCCCGCGCCCGGCACAACAGCCGCAGCAGCCGCAACCGGCTCAACAACCGAGCGCGGCCTCCACGCCTGCCGCCAGCCCCGCAGCGTCAGCCACGCCCGGGGCATCAGCCAGCCCGGCGGCGAGCGCCACACCCAAAAAATAGTGATAAGTGATAAGTGATGAGTGATAAGTCCTAGCTTTTCTCTCATCACTTATCACTATTTACTTATCACTTGTCATGTTATTCCGTCTTTCAGAAGTACATAAGTCTTACGGCTCGCGGGATGTCCTGCGGGGCGCATCCTTGCAGATTAATCCGGGCGAGCATGTCGGCCTCGTCGGGCGCAACGGCGCGGGCAAGACAACAATCTTTCGCTTGATCGGCGGCGAAGAAACGCCGGACAGCGGCGACGTGGTGCGTGCGCGTGGGATGCGGCTCGGCCTGCTCGAACAGCATGTGCATTTCGAGAAGGGTGCGACCGTGCATGAATCCGCGCTTGCGGCCTTCGGGCATTTGCAGCAGATCGAGCACGAGATGCACGAGCTTGAGCATCGGATGGCCGACGCGCCAGATGATCTGGAAGCGGTGCTTGAGCGTTACAGCGACCTGCAACACGAGTTTGAGCGCGAAGGCGGGTTTGAGTACGCGGCGCGTGCCGAAGCGATTTTGCAGGGACTCGGGTTTGACCGCGAGCTGTGGCACTTGGAGACGGAAAAGCTTTCCGGCGGCCAGCAGAATCGTCTTGGACTCGCGCGCCTCCTGCTCGCGGAGCCGGATGTCTTACTGCTCGATGAGCCGACCAATCATCTGGATGTCGCGTCGGTCGAATGGCTCGAAGAATTCTTGCAGACATATGCGTCTGCCTTTGTCATCGTCAGCCATGACCGTTATTTCTTAGACCGCACCTCGAAACGCATCATCGAGATCGAGAACGGTCGCGCCGTCAGTTACAACGGAAACTATTCAGCCTTCCTCATCGAGCGGGAAGAACGCCGCGAAGCGCAGCAGAGAGCCTACGACAACCAGCAACATCTGATCGCTAAATCGCAGGAGTTCATTCGCCGCAACCTGGCTGGACAAAAAACCAAGCAGGCCAAGGCGCGGCGTAACATGCTCGAACGGCTTGAGCGCGTCGAGGCCGTGCAGTCGGATAAAGCGTCCGGCGATTTTCGCTTGCAGGCAGTCGAGCGCGCAGGCACACAGGTGCTGACCGTCATTGACACGACTGTCGGCTATCCTGAAAAAATCCTCGCACGCGACATCACCTTTACGCTCAGGCGCAGCGAGTGTCTGGGCATCATTGGCCCAAACGGTTCGGGCAAGACGACTTTCGTCAAGACAGTGCTTGGCAAGCTGTCGCCGCTCGCGGGCGAGATTCGCTGGGGAACCAAGACAGAGGTCGGCTATTACGCGCAGCAGCTTGACGACTTGGACGACCGCAACGAGATTATTATGGAGCTGCGGCGAGTCGCTCCGTCCACGGCGACGGCTGGCGAGCTGCGTTCCTTTCTCGCGCGCTTTCTTTTTACGGGCGATGATGTGTACAAGCATGTGCGCGACCTGTCAGGCGGCGAGAAGGGCAGGCTCGCCCTCGCGAAATTGATTTACTCGCGCGTCAACGTTTTGGTCTTGGACGAGCCGACCAACCATCTGGACATCCCTTCGCGCGAGGCTCTTGAATCCGCGCTCGACGCCTATCCGGGCACGATTATCACCATCAGCCACGACCGATACTTTCTCGACCGGGTTGCGACACAGATTCTCTCGCTTGACGGCGAAGGCGGCGCGGAGCATTACAACGGCGACTACACCGAATATCACGATTGGAAAGCCGCGCAAAAAGTCGCTGCCGCCGAAGCTTTGAAAAGCGAAGCGAAGAATGAGCGTGCCGGTGCGGTCAACGCTTCCGCCTCCGTTCAGAAGAGCGTCAAGCAGCAGAAATCAAAATCTGCAAAAGATAAGTCAGGAAAAAAACAGCCGACGCGCGACCCGCAGGCGATTGAAGCGGAGATTAATGAAGCCGAAAAAAGACTCGCAACCCTGAGCGACCAGCTATCCCTGCCCGAAGTCGCGCGCGACCCGGCGCGGCTCAAATCCGCCACCGCAGAATACCAGCGGGCGGACGCGCACCTGCGCGAGCTTTACGAAGAATGGGAACGCATCGCGGCGGAAACTGCCAGCGCTTGATAGCATGAAATCTATCATCGCCCGCTATCCGCTTTTGTTTTTTTACAGTTGACATCCAGTCGCGGAAAGCTTACTCTGCGCCCTGCCCTGACAGGAACGCGAGATGAGTTTCCTTCCGTTCCTCATTAAATCCATGACAAATTGCTAAGGCTGTTACGATACATGCCCCCCATGTGCGCTCACGTTTGCTTTAAAAGTCGAGGTTCTCTTTGACAGCCGTTGTCCCACACTTTTACCCATTAATAAAGCCTATCTGATTCTTTCCATACAGCGTAGAGAAGTATGTGCCGGAAGATGCCCTGTTTGTGCAATTCTGCTCCGACACCAGCCTGATGTTTAATAGCTGAGAGAGAAAACAAACGCAGATAGACATCCCTATCGTCTGGCCTGAAAACTACGTGGGAATTGATGTGTTTTCAGCAACCGGAATTCTAAAAGGAGCAGTTGATGATTTCTCAGAAGGAAGATGTGAATATTTACGAATCCGAAGCTTTCACCAAACACCTCGGAATGTTCTCGCATCCTAAAGGCTCTCATCTTATTGATCGAACACAACCGCTCGGCGATTGGCTCAAACAGCGGATTGAATTAGGCACATGGCCTTACAGTCGCGCGCTTCAGACCTCGCCCGCAACCCTTGCGCGTGTCAAAAGCTCAAACGGCGTCATGGTCGAAGGCATCAACTTCGGCTCGCAGGATTATCTGGGTCTGGCCGGACATTCGGCGATTCACGACGCAGCCATCAGAGCCTTGAGCGATTACGGGCCGCACAGCGCCGCTTCTGCTATCTTGCAAGGCAACACGAGTCTCTCTCGCCAGCTTGAGCAGTCACTCTCAGAGTTCGTGCAAGCCGAGCATGTTCTCCTGTTCCCGACGGGCTGGGCCGCAGGCTTTGGCACGATTGTCGGACTCGTGCGTCCCAACGATTACGTTGTGCTGGACCAGAACTCTCACGCCTGTCTCATGCAGGGCGCACGCGCCGCGACGGACAAGCACACTTTCTTCAGACACAACGACATCGAAGATGCTCGTCGCAAACTGAAGCGCATTAGAGACAAAGATACGGAGAATGCCATCCTTGTTGTTTCCGAAGGCATTTTCTCTATGGATTCCGACAGCCCTGATATTTTCAAGCTGCAAGAACTTTGTCATGAATATAACGCAGTCCTGATGGTGGATGTGGCGCATGACTTGGGCGCGAGCGGGCCGGGCGGCACGGGGCAGATCGGCTTGCAGAAGATGCTCGGTAAGATTGATCTTGTGATGGGTGCGTTCTCCAAGTCTTTCTGTAGCAACGGCGGTTTCCTTGCCACGCATAACGCTTCCGTCAAACACTTCGTCAGTATTTACGGCGGCTCGCACGCCTTTTCCAACGCGCTCTCGCCGATTCAAGCCGGAGTGGTTAATGCAGCCCTGCGCATCATCCGTTCCGAAGAGGGAGACCTCTTGCGCCGGAAATCACTGGCGAACATCAATCACCTGCGCGCCTCGTTTACCGCCAGCGGCCTTGAATGTCTGGGCCAGCCTTCTCCGATTGTCCCTGTCAGCGTGGGCGATGAACGATTAGCCAAATTGACGGGACGCGAGCTTGAGCAAAACGGCCTGATTGCCAATCTGGTCGAATTTCCGGCAGTCTCTCGTGGCTGTGCACGCTTCCGTTTTCAAGTCATGGCGACTCACACCGAAGAGCAAATCAACTCGGCGGTGAGAATCTTTAATCAATCTCTGGACAACGCGCGTGCGCTCCTCGAAGATGTGAAAGTTGCACTTTAAAGTTGCGCGTCAAGAGCAGTTTGATTCACTACAAGGGCACAGAGGTTAAAGCTGATTTCAAATTTGAGATTTAGCATTTTAAATTCCTCTGTGTCCCTGCGGAGCAAATTTTTCAACTATTCCGGCAACTTGAAGTTCAATAATTCCCGCCCTTTCATTCAAAAGCGTCTGCTTGACAATAACAAAACGCCTTTGCTACTTTACGACTTCGCTTTTCCGGTGAAGCCAGAGCGAACAATTTATCCCGCATTTGTAGGCGCGTAGCTCAGGGGTAGAGCACTACCTTGACACGGTAGGGGTCTGGGGTTCAAATCCCCACGCGCCTAAGTCCACTTCTCTTTAATATCAATAAGTTACAAAAGCAAGTAAAATCCAGCATTACTCTGTCTACCTTTTCGTCTACCTTTTCGCGTTCTGCTACCATTGAAATTCTAATTTAGGCCGCTTGCCTCATATTAGCAATGCCTATATGGATTGCTGCCGCTCCTGCCAAGTGGTAGCAGATATAACCCCGCTCTCCTGCTTTACAATTACACTCCCCGAATCTCTGGCTACCTTGCTTGTAGAAGTGGATTGTATAGACGGAATCCCCTTTGTTCGATCTGACCTCATACCATCTAAAGCCTCTTACCCTGACAAATGGTTTAAGCTGTCTAGCTCTTGCTATAGCTCTCTCCATTTGCTCTTTACTTCTTAGCTGAATCATCCTTCTCCCCTCCTAAGCTTGTCAGAATTATCTTGAGTATGTTAGGATTATAGGCAATTACCCTAAGCTTGTCAAGATAATTTTCGTGTACTGAGGGAAAAATGAAGAAAACTAAGAGTGATGAAATGGATGATTTAATTACTCAAAGTGAAGCGGCAAAGTTACGTGGTGTCTCGCTACCCTCAATCAATGAGCTTGTCCGGCGAGGTCGGCTACGGTCTAAAGAGGTTTTCGGTAAGACGTTGGTTTACAGGACTGAGGTACTAGGATTTGAGAAAGATAAACCGGGGCCAAAGGTACAAGAGAGTTAAGCTTCTATTGACCTCCGCTAAGGTTTAATTGTCTCAGGGTATGCCACATGGCAACTTGCGCGGGGGTTGGCTTCACACATTTTTTTAATTTTTAATTTTTTATTAGATGCTTTTACTATACCTAGAATCTTAAGCAAGCCTCACAGGTGCGTGGCTGGAAATGAGAAGGGCAAACCTAAAAGCCCCTCTCGCTTTCTATTTTGCCTATTACAACTTTTGCTGAATTCATTCTACAATCCGTTGCACGCCTGCGATGGAAGCCGGAATAACAAAACATGTTTGGGAGTTGAAAGACTTGCTCGCCTAAGCACACTTCACCTTATCCGCCTGTGAAGCTCACGGCAGTTTGTGAGTTTTCAGATTGCGCTATCTGCTTACGTCAGTGACAACACGCTTTGAATAATGATGAGCGCGGCCTTTGTGATGCCGCACTCTATCTGGCCGTCTGTCATTACCCTTGAATCCGGTGGCGTCGAGGCGATGCCGGGACAGGATATTTCGCCTGCATGTACTGAGAACGCTAGAGCACAAGTCAGCACAACAGCCACGCAAAATTTTCTGAGGTGTCTCATCTGTCTCTCCTTTGAGGTAATAAAAGTAAGCGTTAGAGTTATGTGTACATGCGTATAAATTTGCATGTGACAGCAAACTAGACCAGCTTTGCCAAATTCTTGCAAGGGTGTAAGTGGGTGAATAAGATGGAGATGTTTTGCAAAGTCTGTTGCAGTTGAATTGAAAGGTAAATCTCACATGACCTTACGCCCCTCACTCTTGCGCCAACTGAAAAACCCCGACCTTAACCGCAATAGCCGTGCTTTGCTTCGCTGCAAGCTGGCGAGAGAGCTAGAGGACAAAGGCAACTATGAAGAAGCGCGTGAGGCGATAGGCGAACTGTGGGAGCTTGTAGATGAGCGACCAAATGTTGAGAAGCTAGAACCAGCGACAGCCGCCGAAGTGCTTTTACGTGTGGGAGTCTTGACCGGACACCTTGCAGACCGCTACCAGATAGAGAGTGCTCAGGAGAAGGCGAAGAATCTCATTAGCGAAGCAGGCGGCATCTTTCAGTCACTTGGCAACGAGAATAAAGTCCTAGAGGCGCAAACAGAAATCTCCGTCTGCTACTGGCGAGAAGGCTCTTATGATGAAGCGCGAATCATTCTCAAAGAAGTAATCTCACGTCTCAGGACAGATGGTGAGTTAAAAGCAAAAGTCATGCTCCGCATCGCCATTGTCGAACGCGCCGACACTCAATATAAAGCGGCTTTCCACATACTCACGCAAGCCGCTCCTGTGTTCGATAAAATCATCAATCAAACTCTAATAGGCAGCTATCATAATGAACTGGCAATCGTGTTCCGAAATCTAGGCACTAGCGAGAGGCGAGCAGATTATATTGACCGTGCTTTTGTAGAGTACACAGCGGCGAGCTACCACTTTGAAGAAGCGTGTCACAAGTGTTACAGGGCGAACGTGGAAAACAATCTCGGCTTTCTTCATTTCAAAGCCGGAAGATATAAAGAGGCACACAGGCACTTAGACCGCGCAAGGCAGTTACTTCTCAGCATTAAAGATAAAGGCACGGCGGCTCAGGTTGATGAGACTCGCGCCAGCGTCTTTCTCGCACAGGGAAACTATAAAGAGGCTGAAAGGGTAGCGAGAAGGGCGGTCTATGCTCTGGAAAGCGGCGGCAGGCAATCAATATTAGCGGAAGCCTTAACCACACACGGCAAGGCATTAGTGAATCTAGGGTATGACGAACAAGCGCGGCGAGTGTTTCAACGTGCTATCGAACTGGCTCAACTAATGAATGTGTCCTCTGAAAAGGCACAAGCTGAGTTAAAGAAGATAGACGAGAAACTGGCACAGAGGCGGGAGCGACTTTCCGGCGGCGGACTCTACGAAGAGATGCACCGTTACGAAGCCAAGTTAATAAAGCAAGCTCTCGTCAGGACACAGGGCAGCGTCACACACGCGGCTCGGCTGCTCGACATCTCATATCAAACTTTAGGCAATATCCTAAAAACTCGGCATAAACAGTTGCTTTCGTTCAGGACTCCCATTAAGCGACGGCACAAGGGCTATATTAAAAAGTAGCTGTCAAAAGCTAGGTCAAACTTCTAAGTCAGCAACACACTTATTAGGACACTACCAAGCATGTCTGGGAGTTGAAAGACCTTTTAAGCTGATGTAAGTTGCTGTATTGCTCTGCCTTCTTTAGTAGCAATTTCCTTATACTCTTCCCACGCTTTTCTTCCTTCTTCACTCTGAGGCGCAACTATCCAATGGTGAGGCTCACCAGATGCGGTGACAATTGCCCAAAGCTCCCCTTCCGCGAACTCGCCTACAGGCAATTCGACAACCCGATAATTGAATCTACCATTAAGATAATAAATCTCAATCTCTCGGTCTGGTCGGGAAAGGGCGTCTCTGTCACTGTGTACAGCGTCTAGGCAATCTCTAAAGCTAGTGTAGTCCATACAAAGATTATACCATTGAAAGTTGATAGCAACACACTATTACCCCACTACCGCACGCGTGGCAATTTAGCAGGCAAATCTAACTTATCATCTACAAGATATTCCATCGGTACATTCACTGTTCTTGCATAAGCCAAGATTAACATTACCGGAGGCTCACGTTTGCTTTGTTCAAAGTTGGAAATCTGCGCGGCATATAAAGGTGATTCCTGATAATTCAATCTCTTGACCATTTCGGTCTGACTCAATCCTAGAGTAGCCCTGATTTGTATTAGTTTTTCTCCTAAACGCTTCGGAGCAGGTCGGCGGGAGCGTCGTACCATCAGAAGTTGCCTCCTGATGAAACCTTGCTCTTGCTGCTACTATCATCTGATAGTAGTATTGCGCCCTGAAATCGTTTCGCCCAGATGCCCCGCAATCTCTGGGCGGCACACATTACTTGATGTGCCTGTTCTTTCTACCCACTATTGGAAGGATAACATGAAAATCCTACTCATCGCGTTGATGCTATTAGCTCTTATAACTGCAACCGCTCAAACTCCGCCGGATAAAAGATGGGTACTCATAGGTTGTAAGGACTCATCTTGCTATTTCTACGATAAAAGAACTATTAACTATGGGGAAATAATAACCGTATGGACAAAGATGGAAACGAGAGCTAAAAATAATTATTCGGTATATCTAACTAAAGAGCAATATCACTGTCCAAGTCGAACAAGCCGCATCTTGAGGGTCACTGAATTTAACAAAAAAGGTGGCATAGTCAGTGAGGATACCAGCCCTAGTGATTGGGATGATGTTATACCCGACACTGCCGCAGAAAAAATGTTAGAGGCTCTTTGCCCCTCTGCCAGCACCATCCCGCCGATGCGTAAAGGCGTGACTACCGTGTTGGGCAGTTCTGATTCTAATGAGACTAAGCCCCTTGTTCTAGTAGAGGTGGACGAGCCTCCACCGATGCCCAAGCCATCCCCTACACCAACTCCGAAGAAAAAGGGAGTAACGACCGTTTCCGGCAGCCCGACCAGAGACAACTAACCAAGCCTAAAATTCATCAATTCTATAAGAGCGGCTAAAACTTTTAGCCCCCTAGTGTCCGAAGAAATCTGTAGGGGCAACAGGCAAGGGGGATACACACAAGATATGGTAGTTCTGCTGGCATTTTGTTTTCAAGGCTACATCATATTGCGGTCGAGCCATGAGAATTCTTGGTTTTGACTAAACAGAGAGAACAATGTTGGCGAAAATCAATTAAGAGGAAACGATAAGAACTTGATCTACTATTTGCCCGATATTTCGAGCATTTACACTATGCCTTAGTAACTTTTTGTTTATATTTATCTTCTTATTGCTTTGCTTATCGGTGAGGTTTCGCTTTCGTGAAATGTCTAAGTAGAAATCACGCTCCCACTGATTTATCCAACCTTTGAGGAAAGCCCATTCGATAGCCTCTTCGTTCAGAGATTTTACGGAGTCTCTGCGGACACGCTTTACTGCTCGGAAGATTCTATCTGATGGCAGTCCTAGAAATCTTTTCACACATACATTACCAATCGTAGCCCTATTATCATTTTTACGATTACGTAGAGTACATATTTCATTGATCGGGAAATGCCCACAGAGACAAGTATCTGGTTCGTCCTCATAATAGACGCCTTCTAAGTCCCACTCAAGCCTTGCTTGCTCCCAATTTTTAGCTTGGCTTAGAGCAATAATTTCTTTTTGTAGTTTATATTCATTCTGCATCGAAGAATTCCTTGTAATGTTAAGTCTGTAATTATAAAGTCGAGGTATATGAGAACTAAAGGAACAAAGCAAAAATAAGCCAATAAAATCAACACTTTATTAGTTTACTATCAGATGAACTGATAGAAACTAAAGGAACTATGGCCTTACATAGTTCCCATCAGTTCCCTAGCCGGTAAACCCGAAAGCTGAGGAAAATGCTGTACTTGCGGCCTTAGTTCCTCTAGTTCCTGTTGTTCCAAGGACATGGGCGAATCCGCTACTTTGAGGTAAGAACGCTCAAGCTTCCTCACCACTCCCGCCGCTTGCAGCCTCTTCAACAGATCATTAGTAGGCTTGTTAGTAAGGCCGCTGACCTTGAGAACATCCTTAAAGCGAAATTCATCAGGCAAGCTTCCGTAAACATTCTGGTCGGAAAGGGACAAAGTTTTGATTGCTGAAGCAGGGCGGTAACCCGTTGGATTGCCCTCATCATCAATGACTCTCTCAATTAGTTTCGCTGGTATTTCCCCACTTACGCGGGCAAAACCACGCACTATCAATAATTCTTCATTACCGCCTCCGTCATCTTCAATACCGAGGCGAATATCTGCATTGTTTATTAGTGCGCTTGCCCCTCTTACTTGGGCGAACCAAGATTGAATATCCGATACACCTAAGCGCGGAGCATAGAAGCTACTATCCACATTAGCTTTCCGAAGATGATGTACGAATACAACTGATGTGCCTGATGACCGTGCGGCCTCTCTTAAAGTAGCAAGCGTCTCCGAGGCTGCGCTATTCTTCTCTTCTGCTCCGGGAAATGCTGCTGATAGAGAATCAATCACGACTAAAGCAGGTTCTTCTTTTCTTATAATAGCTGGAATACAGTTTCCAGTAATAGTAGAACTTGCTTCAGGGTCATTAGCATTACAACAAAGCAATTGTTCTGGTGGTGAAGCCAGTCCTTGAAATTGGCTGAGAGTCTTAATCATAGTATCAACCTGTGCCAAGCCATTTTCAAAATCAAAATAAATGGCTTTGCCTTGTCTGGTGTTGTGGCCTAGAAATGGCACGCCTGCCGCCACCGAAACACATAGTTGATAAAGAAACGCACTCTTGCCTAGTCCACTACGGCCAACAAGACACGCGATAGAGCCAGCGCGTAATAGATCGTCTACTACGAACGGAACTTCATTATGCCTTTGGCATAGCTCTGTAAGTTGGCCGGGAGTGTATAAGACAGGAATTGTAGAAACCAAAATTTTATTGCTAGAAAGATTCATTATATATTTTCTACCCCTCCTTGCCTTTGTGATCGTTCAAGAAAATCCTGTAGATGTTCAGTCGTATAGCGTATGCGCCCGCCTACGCGATAATGGTTAATCTTCCCTCTTTGACGTAATCGCAAAAGGGTAATCCTGTGCATCCTAAGTAGGGACGCCGCTTCTGATTCTGATAGTAAATTTATGGTCAAATTACTGTTCTCCTTCATATTTTATCCTTCTCTATTGCCATATTATAGTTAGTAGCAATTAGTGTACTATTATACTACACTGTAGCGAGTTTTGTCAAGCATTATTTTCTTGTAACCCTTTCATTTCAGAGGGTTTGATGCAATAAAAGAGGGGTTTGGATCGCTCCAAAACCCCTTTATTTTGAGTAGCCTTTTGGCCTAAATTTCCTGTATTTGACCCTGTACGAGTCGCTAGAAGCGGAAAAGCGAAGCATGATGCTTAATTTATCATGCCTGCCGTTTCCTGTACCTGTGATTCGCTGTTGAAAGCATCCAGCAGCGCGGCAGCGCGGAAGGCAGTATCTATATCCGTGCGGACGTAAATATAGAATGCTCGCAAGGTCGTATGTCCACTGACCCGCATCACTTCGGCTGGCGGCATACCCGATTGAACCATGCGGCTAATACAGGTTGCCCTTGTATCGTGAAAATGAAAATCAGTTATACCCGCAGCCGTTAATGCCTTCCCAAAACCTTTCTTGATGGTGGTTAGCTTTCCAAAGACAAGTGCCTCTTTATCTTGTGGTGATGCTTGCCAGAGCCTTTCTAGCTCTTGGTAAACTCGGATAGTCATTGCCACTGTCCGAGAGCGGGCGGTCTTTGAATTGAAAGCACGTACAGTTATGGTTCGGCGGTCAAGGTCAACATCAGACCATAGTAGGGTGAATATCTCGCCACGACGCAACGCACAATCTAAAGCTATAAGGCAAATCCCTTTCAAGTGCGCCCGTTTCGGCTCGGCATTTATCGCGGCGAATAGTCGTGTTTCTTCATCACGGCTAAGAATGCGCTCACGGTGAGCCTCTACACTGATGAGGCTTTCGCCATTTGAAAAGGGATTACGTTGTAGCCATTGCTCACGGACTGCGATATTGAACATGCGCCGGAGTTTGCCTAGCTCTTTGTTGACGGCAGCTATGCTGCGCGGTCTTTTGAATTGTGTAGGAGTGTTTAAGCGAACTTGTTTGTAGGTGCGAATGTCGCCGTAGGTTATGGAGCAAATTTTGCGCTTGCCGAAGTAGGCTTGAAGGGGTTTGACCTCCGCTAGTGCCTCTACACGCCCACGCACGCCAGATACTTTCATCTCGCCTACATACACGGCTTCATGTAGATAATTCTTGATGTAGTGGTCTGCGAGTTCTCCAAACATCATGCTTGCCGCGTCGAATTGACGTATGCTACTGCTTTCGATTTCTGTTAGTAGCTGTCTGATTAGTTCGCGGGCGTGAGTTCGGTTATCTGCTTTACGCCATATATCGCGCTGCTTTCCGCTCTCATCCTTGAACCGGATACGGGCATATAACTTTCCTTTGCGTGTTACTATTCCGCCTTTACGTTCGCGTGACATTTCGGTTGTCCTTTCACTGTTGAAGGGAAACCGCATCTACCTTATTATCTACCTATTGAGTAGGTAGATGCGGCGAATTCAACAGAACGCGAACTTAGGCAATGTTAAGGATGTAGGATTTGTAGGGTTTTCTTGCAGTTGTTATTATTGATAAGTAGGACTTTTGGCTTGACACGGTAGGGGTCTGGGGTTCAAATCCCCACGCGCCTAAGTCCACTTATAGTTTGACCTGTCGGCATTATCCTACCTTAATGAAGTTAATGCTCATCATCCTGCTGGTTTGCATTCCAGTTACTTCCCAAGAGAAGAATGCTCTTCAGGCTAAATACGCAAACCCCAAATCCGAAACGTACCTTATTCGCGACGGAATTGACCTGACGGTTGTCCGTAACGCGAAAGCAAGAGTTTGCTCAATTCGGAGGAGAACCAATGTCCAGAAAATATTCGCCCAAATTTAATGCCGGGACAAGTTTAGCCTTCAAAGACTTTCGACCCCGTGTCCGTACAGGATTGATCTTCTTCGTGTTGTTTAGTTTGATTACATGGCACGCGGAACACATAGGGTTCGCTGCTGGTAGCCTGGACTACAGCTTCGGTGTTAACGGTAAGACGACGATTCAATTTCCGAAATTGCCCGCCCCTGTCGTTACGAGTCCGGACGTGGCAATCCAATCTGATGGCAAGTATGTGCTTTCAGCATTCGATTTTTCCTTGAGCAGCAACCCGGATTTCCTAATCGCTCGCATAAATTTGAATGGTTCGCTTGATACCTCCTTCGGCGGAGATGGACGCATCTATCAGGACATACCAACGACATTTGACCCTACGAATGTCGCAGAGGCCGTTGCCTTGCAACCCGACGGTAAGATTCTTGTTGGAGGTTTTGGACCGGGAATCGACCGTAACACTTTCGCAATTACCCGGCATTTGCCGGATGGTTCGTTGGACCTTAGTTTCGATGGAGACGGTATCGTCACGACGGCATTTGGAAATGCAGACCCTCAGATTCTAGACCTGATGGTTCAATCAGACGGCAAGATCATCGCGCTGGGACATACGACACTCAATATAGGTCAAACCGGCGAGCGTGGCATGACTCTAGCGCGCTATAACACCGATGGGTCGCTTGATACGACTTTTGACGGCGATGGAAAGATCATTACCAACGCGCTTGGCGGACAGATCGCCGAAGGAGCTATTCAGCCGGACGGCAAGATCGTAGTCGCAGGTCGCGGTTTCGTTTCCGGAACAATGAACATTGCTGTTGTTCGCTTTAATACCGATGGCTCGTTTGATACCTCATTTGACTCTGACGGCGTCGTAAACCAGTTGCTTCCGACTTTTACTTCAAGTGAGGCGATAGCATTAGAACTACAGCCGGATGGAAAGATCTTAATCATTGGGACCCGACTTACCTCTTCTTCAAATAGCACCTTGTTTCGCTATAACCCGGATGGTTCGCTTGACACAACGTTTGGCGGAGGCGATGGCATAGCTCCAGTTTACAATGTATTTGACGAAAGTGTTTCCGCGATAACTTTGGCCGTTCAGCCAAATGGCAGAATTCTTGTAGGAGGAACGGCGAACAGCACCACGTGGGCAGTGGCAAGGTTTAATCAAGATGGCTCCGTCGATAGTTCCTTTGGCTTGAAGGGATTAAGCAAGGCGAGTTTTGGTGGTGTCGTCGAACGAATCGACTCTATGGCGATACAGGGGAACAAGCTCATAACAGTTGGAGGCGTACGATACAATCCAAATCCCCCGCTCACGGACGTTGCGCTAGTTCGCTACATACTCAACAACAAAATCTCGTCAGATTTTGACGGCGACGGCAAGTCTGACATATCCGTCTTTCGCCCTTCTGAAGGAGTTTGGTATCTGGACCGCTCAAGCGAGGGTTTCGCGGCGGTCCGGTTCGGCCTAGCAACCGACAAAATTGCGCAGGCTGATTTTGACGGCGATGGAAAGTCCGAGGTGGCGGTTTTTCGCGATGGCGTTTGGTACTGGCTCAATAGCTCGACCGGTAGTTTCAGGTCAATGCAATTCGGCCAGGCGGGTGACTTAGTCGTCCCAGCAGACTACACAGGAGATGGGCAGGCCGAACTCGCAGTTTTCAGAGACGGCTATTGGTATACGTTTGACCTTACAGTGAATCAATATCAAGTCACTCAGTTTGGTATAACAAATGACATTCCCGTGCCTGCGGATTTTGACGGTGACGGTAAGATTGATTTCGCAGTCTATCGCAATGGTACATGGTATTGGCTTGGTTCTACTGTAGGGTTCAAGTCCGTTACATTCGGCAACGCATCGGACAAACCGACGGTTGGAGACTATGATGGCGATACAAAAGCCGATCCTGCGGTCTACCGTGATGGCGTATGGTATCTACTCGGAAGCACTCAAGGAATGAGCAGTGTGCAGTTCGGCATTACGGGCGATATACCCGTTCCGGCGGATTTTGACGGTGATGGGAAAACCGATATTTCAGTTTTTCGAAATGGAAATTGGTACTCGCTTCGTTCACAACAGGGTTTCCATTTTGAACAGTTTGGGACCGTCAACGATACTCCGACTCCAGCCGCATTCCTGCCTTAGGAGATTCGCGGCGTTTGACGCTAGCCCACGCAAGCGGACATCAGCATAACTGATATATGAAAGGGCGCACCTCAAGTGGTAACTTTAGATTGTTCTGCGACCTCAAGTATGCCACCAAATCGTTGGACGCTTGGGGCGTTACTAGAGCAGTTTGCAAATCAGTGTCCGGTAGGCTGTCAGCCTGCCGCTCGTACGGGACAGGCGGCAGGCTCACAGCCTACCGTACATTCAATCGAAATCCGCTCTAAGAAAATGGAATGAGCGGAAGCAAGGGAATCTTAATAGTGGGGGAAGCGAGGATGAAATGTTCTGCATGTGGAAGTACGGCTCTCGTCGAAGGTTCGGTAATGGATACGGGGTCTGGAGGGGGACTTGGGTTTCAATTGGCTGACGTGTCTACCCTGAAAAAAATGTTTGGAGCGGGCATTCGTAGAATTGTCGCTTATGGTTGTATTCATTGCCGAAACTTACAATTCACCGTTGAATTCAATGAAGAAGATATTCAGAAGTATCAAGAGTTTGAAGGCCAACAACCGGGCGTGCTGGAGAGAATTAATTCGGGCGAGGAGCGAGAAGCCAGCTAGAGCGTTTGCAGAGAACCGGACCAGCCCAACACATCGTTGGACGCGAGCGGCCATTGCGTTCTTCTCAAGCGTACTGTTTGAATCGACGTTGACGATCAGCGCGCCGCCGCGTTAACTCTACCGTTAGCCCGCTCCCTTAATGTGAATGGATGAATTTTACGGATGATGCTTACATCGTTTTAAACGTGCCGCCTTGCGAATGGACGGAGCATATTTTGTCCGTTCGGCGGCGGCTCGATGCCTGGCGTGTGGCTTTGCCTGTCGAAGTTACCATCACGGGTTCTGCGGGCGTCGGCACTTTTCACGAAGAACAAAATCAAGAAGCAGCATTCCGCATCATTGATACCCTTGCGTCGGAAGTTGCACCAATCAGAACAAAGTTCCTCTCTATCAAACGCTTTCCGAATAGTGGCGTGTTCTATTTTGAGCCTGTTGACTCGCAGCCATTTATTAACCTTCAACAGCGAATTATTGCCACAGGGCTAGAATTCAAGCCAAGTGCTTTCTCCTATATTCCGCACTGCACAATCGCAAATCTAGAGAACAATCTGTCTGATGAAGCCGTCAGGGAAATCTATGGCATTGCGTCTTCCGAAGAGGTCATGCTTGAAGTTCTAAGCCTCTATGCTATAAATCGGTCAGGATGTCATCTGTTGCATCGGGCGAAGCTATATGGCAAACAGGCTCTTTGATGGTTACGCGCGGGCTAATAACCCATCTGAGGCTGGCGAGTCAAGAAGAAGATGTGACGAATGCGCGCTCGGCTGGCGCAGATGATAAGGCCATTCACGATACGGCGCTGATCGCCGCTGCCTTTTGCATGTTCAATCGCTATGTTGATGGATTAGATACATGGCTCCCGGAAGACCCGGCTGGTTACGAACAAATGGGTGCTGTTCGTGCTGAGAAAGGTTATCTCTACACAGGAGATTGAGGGTGCGCGAAGATAAAAAGCGGCAAGGCCGCCGGGGCGCGCCCGTGCCCTACCGCGCGTGCCTGCTCATCGGGCTTGGCGGCCTCTTCGCAGGGGTCACCGGGCCGCTCCTCAGCACTTTCATCCCGCCTCTCGTGCGCGACACGCTCGGCGATCAGCGCACCCTCATCGGCGCCGTCATGGCTATCGACAACGTGCTCCTGCTCGCCCTCGTGCCGTGGGCCGGGCCTGCGTCCGACCGCGCCAGCGCCCGCGGGCGAGGCCGGTTGCCCTTCGTGCTCGCAGGGTTTGTCCTCTCGGCGCTCGGGATGGCGGTGCTCCCGTCATCAGCCGCGTTCGGCCTCGCCTTTCTGATCGGCGCGATAGTGCTCCTGCACACCGGGATCAACGTGCAGCGTGCGCCCTTCCAGGCGCTCCTGGCCGACGCCATACAGTCCCGCTACCGCTCCCTGGCGACCGGTTCCGTCACATTCCAGATGTGCGTCGGGGCCATCGTATTCCTGATGCTGGGACGCATGCTCGGGATGAGGACGGCGTTCCTGATCGCGGCGGGCAGTGTGCTCGCCATCGCCGCCGCGTTCGCCTTCTGGCTCCGAGAGCCGGCGCAGGCCGCGACTCGGCCCGCAGAGGTCACGTTCCGGTCACTCGCGGAGGCCGCGTGGTCGGTAGCCCGCGGCCTAGTGCCGGGCGTGCGGCCCGTCTTCCTGGCCGCGCTCCTGCTGCAACTGACCTTCCAGACGTTCACCACTTGGTACGCGCTGCACGGCACGGAGCGCTTCGGCGTCCGTGCGGAAGATGTCACCGTCGGCTTCATCGCGTGGGCCGTCGGCGGCGTGATCGGCGCCCTGCCGGCGGGCTTCGTCGGCGTGCGTATCGGGCGGCGAAACGCCATGCTCATCGGCTTCGCCGTCCTGACGGCCTGCCTGCTCGCGCTCGACCGGGTCACGCACATGACCCAAGCGGTGCCGCTGCTGGCGCTCGCGTCGGCCAGTTGGACGTTCCCGACGGTGAACGCTTATCCGCTTTTCGTCGAGCCTGTCCCGCGGGAGCGTCGGGGCGTCCTCGCGTCGCTGTACCTGCTCTGCTTAGCGCTGGGCGGCGCGGTCGGCGACCCGCTGAACGGTGGCCTCTTCGATCTGCTCGGCGGCTACCGCGCCCTCTTCCTGCTCATGGCGTGCTACGCGGCGCTGGCATTCGCGGCAGTGCTCTTCGTCCCACGCGGGGCCGGTGAAGCCGATACCGGGCCGGATGCCATGCCGAGCTTGTAGTGATTCAGATTCACACGCTGTAAGGAAGATGGAAAACTAAGGAAAGGCACTGAGGCTTGCTAATTCGCGGTCGGGTGCGTGCCGTGGTTAGGCTATAGGTTAAGCCCTAAAGCAGTAATAGAGCAGGTTGCAAATCAGTGTAAGGTAGGCTGTGAGCCTGCCGCTCGCGTCGGACAGGCGGCAGGCTCACAGCCTCCCGGACATCCAAACGAAATTCGCTCTAGTCACTTCAGTCCCTTCATTATTTCAGCATGTTCTTCCATGATTCGAGTGGTCTGTTTGGCTTTTGGCGTGAGCGACCAATCATCGTGATCCCACGTGCCGCCTAGGATTATTCCATCCCGTCGTGGGAACATGTAGCCGCTGCTCAGATAACAGTAGTCAATCTCAGGTTGCGGCAGCAGCACTTCCAGTTGGCCGCGCACGGGGCTTAGTTTCTGATCGCCAAAAAGCGCACGCGCGCCTAGTCCCGTGCAGTTGAAGATGACCGGCTCGGGCAGGCGCATGATCTCTTCACGATTGCGGAATTCCTTGACCACGAGCTTCCCGTCGGCGATGTAGAAGTCGCGAAGAAGCGCATTGAGATAGACCGGAGGCTCGATCAGCATCGTGCTGTACTGGCGAGCATAAGGAAATCCGAAGTAACGCTCCGCGTCTCGATGAACTTCCTGCTGCGGATAGAGATTGCTACCGCCCGGCAGCTCCTGTCCGAGCGATGCTTCGTCGCCGTACAGCTCGACGGTATCTATCCAGCGCACGCCATACTCGGGGCCGACGAGCAGTTGGAAGGCGCGGTTGGAAATCCGAGAAGCGAGGCGAAACTGTTCGGTAAACTTCGTTGACGCAGCCCGGGGGTCATAGACCGATGTGGGATACCAGAATCCTCCGGCGATGTTCGAAGTCGTCTCAGGCGGCAGGTCTTTGGCATAGATGGTCACCGTCCCCGGCCCGTCCTGAAAACGGCGTTGCAGAAGAAGCGCTGTCGAGAGGCCGTTGACCCCGCAGCCGAGAACGGCAAACCGTCGGTGTGCCGCTGGCCGGGAACTTCGCCCGGAGCGAGGCGTGCGCGCTCCCGGAAAGTCCCCGACTAAATCTAAGGCCAATGAAGCCGTGCCCCAGGAGAGTGTGATGCCGGCGCCGCCGTGCCCGTAGTTATGGATTAGAAGTTTGTTGCCGACGCGCTCGGCGTCCACGACAAATCCTTCGGGGCGATACGGTCTCAGGCCAACGACCTCACGAATAATCCGATCGCGTGAAACTTTGACGGGCGCGAAACGGCGTTGCCCATCAAGGCCAGCGGCACGTGCCAGCGGTTGATCCATGCGCGCGGCTATGAGAAAAGCACTCGCTGCCAAGGCGCTACGTAGAAACACGCGACGATTGATTTCAGACCCGGCGTGAGAAACCTGCGCCACCATTCACCTCCAGGTTAGTGCCCCCGCTAGTTCGGCGGCCTCAGGCGAGAGTGCTGGTCAAGCCTTCGGTCAACCGCGGGATGCCGCCTCGATGGCAGCGATGTCGATCTTTTTCATCTGCATCATCGCATCGAACGCGCGCTTGGCCGCAGCGCGATCGGGATCGGTGATCGCTTTCGTCAGAGCAATCGGCGTAATCTGCCAGGACAATCCCCATTTATCCTTGCACCAGCCGCACGCGCTCTCCTGACCTCCGTTGCCGACGATGGCGTTCCAGTACCGATCCGTTTCGGCCTGGTCAGCGGTCGCGACCTGAAACGAGAATGCTTCGTTGTGCTTGAAAGCGGGTCCGCCATTGAGTCCGAGGCAGGGAATCCCCATCACCGTAAACTCGACCGTCAACACATCCCCTTCCTTCCCCGAAGGAAAGTCTCCAGGGGCGCGGTGCACTGCCTCGACGGATGAATCGGGAAAGGTCTCGGCGTAAAACCTGGCCGCGTCTTCGGCGTCTTTGTCGTACCAAAGGCAAATCGTATTCTTTGCTGGTTTCATCATGTCACTTCTCCATTGTTATGAGCCGCCGAACGCTAGAATTAACCGGGCGGCAAAGATTGTATCAAAGCCTTCAAGTTAACAGTTGAAAGACAAGCTAATGCCGCTCCGGTTCAATGAGTTGTTGGGCTGCGCTGCGGCGTTGTTGCACAAATAGTCACGGAGGTGGTACGTCTGCTAAGTTTGATGCGTGACTAACAAACAAAAGCGCCAGTACTGCATCCGCAACTGGACTGACTATAACAAAGCTTTCGTCTCTCGCTCGCCACCTCCTTGTGCGGCAAGCTTACGACACCGAATGCAGTTGCTTGTATCACGACCTGTTATGTGCCGTCACAACTTCAATGATTTCCTCTGTCGCCGAAGGGAATCTCTAAGAACTCGGGAGGCGCAGAAAGAAAATCATCTCCGGGGAAGAGGCTTCATCAAAGCGTTCAAAATGCCAGCCGCCAAATAGCTTATCTACATGGAGCTTGGAGGCAATCACTCGCTCCTCAATCTCACCTCGGGACAGGAATCGAAGTTCACTTGTGGAGACAATTGACTCGTCAGGGAACTCGTAAAGTAGTTCAAAGGTCATTCGGCTATTTTCCAGTTTAATGAATCGCCTCGATTCACGAACAATCTCCCCACCATGCTCGAAGACCATTTCGTAGTTCCACCGGTTCGCCCAGTCTATCGACGGATTCCTGGATTCAAAGACGACCCGGCCGGGTTGCTTGAGGTGTCTACGCATGACTCCGAGGGTTGCCATGATGTCGGAGTCGTCAAGCAACGCTTGAAAAGCATGTCCTGTCATCACGATCAGGTCAAAGCGTGTATCGGACTGATAAGACTGCGCAAAGGATTCGACCCATTCAATCTGATGACCACGAGGCTTTCGACGTGCCATTTCCAACATCGCTGGCGAAGGATCAACGCCGGTTACCTCGTGACCCTGTACCGCGTAAGCATCAGTAAGAAGCCCGGTGCCACAGCCAAGGTCGAGAATTCTTTGAGGCGGCATCCCGGCAAGGGATAGATAAAAATCCCGGTCAATAGACCATGGACTATCGAGGTCATAAATCTCAACGAGCTTCGAGTTCTCGTAGTGCTTATCAGGCATTAGAAAAGAGGACAAGTCGGAAGGCACATAACGACAGCGTTGACGTGGGCGGAAACCGCCGCCACACAACACGAGGGAAACGGACAAGGTTGACAACAAAGTCGCTGTTTCCGCCTCACGTCCAATAAACTTGTTATGCGCGTTTTAGAATTGCTCACTCGAAAATTTATTACTCTCCTCTGAAATGTGAACGCCACGTCAGCCAGGTTGCCCAAACCAAAGGAATTATTGTACTGAAGAACGGCGTCGTAACCATACCCAGAATAAAAAACACATCATGAGCTGGCAATGATCGGATTCCCTTCGGGTATAATAAGACAACCGCAAGCATCACTAAGAACAATAACAAACTCGGAAGTGAAAAAATTATTTCTGAAATGATATAAGTCTTTAACAGCGGACGACCATAAAATAAAAGTATCCCAAGCGTAAGAATCCAACCTGCCGTCAGCCAACTGAAAATACCAAAAGCAGCAGTCCCTTTAGATAGAAAAAGCTTTTCCAACGTGTAAATTCCGAGGTGCGGGGCAAAACTAGCGAGAACTGCAAAATCTTTTGGATATAAGGAAACAATAAAATACAAACAAATCTGTAAAGAACAAATTGCAATAAGATAAATAGCTAAAAATTTTACTCGCGCGAGATTCATAACTATTATTCGATTACGAAATAAGCCGCATAACTACTATTAGACCGCCACTAGCGGTATTTTACCACTTAGAAGGTGTTAGGCTGCGCTGCGTCTACGCATTGAGGTCGGTGATCGCCGGTATATCAATTTCTTTGACGCATGCTACTTTAGATAGCCCCATTAGACATTTCACTATCAATATTAAGTCTCCGACGGGGATGCGTGTGCCCGCATATGCCTCAATCGCTCTCTCAACGCCATCCTCGTAGGCTATTTCGGCAGCAACCTCGCCGGGATTAATACAGGTCACGGTAATGTTGTATTTCCGCAGATGCTCACGTAAAGCATGCCCCAAACCACGCAGACCGAACTTAGACGCAGCATACGCAACCTCTTGCGAGCCGCTATTCTCAAGGCCGGAAGTTGAGCCGATTAAGATAATCTTGGCGTTATCTGAGTGCTTCAAATTTGACAGCAATCTCTGTATACAGATAATGGCTGAGGTCAGATTTACGGCAATGATGTTCTCTGATTCCTCGATGCTGACTTCTTCAAAACTATAGTCGCTCTGGAAAGCCTGTGGCTCCCATATCCCGGCGTTATAGATCAAGACATCAAGCCTTTGCTCCGCGAGCGCTTCGGATATCGTCCGGCTTGCATCTTTGGGGGAAGAAAGATCGGCTTTAATCCAGACTCTTTCTACCCCATCGTTTCTTTCCAGGTTTTCAGGCTGACTACGCGACACCAGCCAGACGGTATCACTGCGAGTTGGCAAGCCCGAACTGAAGGCCGCCCCTAAGCCTCTACTTGCTCCAAAGATAAGTATGTTCGTCATTCACCAACCTTTATTCGCAAATCTCAGTCGTAGTAAATAGCAGCCCAACGCCGGAGTTGCCCAGACGCGGCGAACAACATTGGCGGAAGGATACTTTTTCTCGCTCGCCGCGCTCTGGTCCAACGACTGGTTAGGCTGCGACCTGCTGTAGCATCTACCTATTCCCAGTCCTTCTTGAGCAGCAATTCTTCAATCCTGTAGGCATGAAACATCTCGTGGTTCAGCAGATGCCGGAACATGATCCATACCGAATAATGACTGAATGCCTCATGCACAGCCCTTCGCTGCCAGTCCTCCACCGATAGTTCCTTCAGCCTCTTGACCAGACTGGCTCGCTCTCTCACATACCGGTCGAGTGCTTCGTCTAAATCAATGCTCAGGAGCGCTCCCGATTCATCCTCTGGAGAATTATCAATGGACTTTATAAAAGGCGCGGGAGCAGATAACATCAAGTCGAGGCGCGCGAGGAATGGCCCATCACTGGCGGAGAGATGACAAGCGTGTTCATAAGCGGACCATTTCGTCTGGCTGGGCCGACGCTTCAGGTACTGGGGCGGCACCTCACGAATCAGGGGAATGATAATGCCGGGGGCATTTTCTAAGGCGGCTATTAAGGTTGTGGTATTGCTCATCAACTTCTCCTACGTTCATCTCAGCTTGTCAGCAGCCTAACGACCCAAGCTCGGCGACGGCCTGCCGCCGTTCGCGGCAGCGCATGGTTAAGCGGCATCAAATCTATTCGGTTCGCAGCGGTCCAACGTGCCGGTAAGTGTTCATGAGCACGCCCGTGGACGTGGCCTTCGTGCTGACGAGAGCGAGTTCGCGCGGGTCGGCGTTCTCCGAAAAGAAGCGTTTGCCCCGGCCCAGCAAGACCGGGTAGACCATCAGCACAACCTCATCGACCAATCCCTGGTCGAGCAACACGGACGTTAGCGTTGAACTTCCCCAGACGATCAGGTCAGGACCGTCCGTTGACTTGACGCCGCGAATACCCTCTATGATGTCCGCGCCCAGGTCCCCGACCGGTCCCCATTCGAGGCTCTCTGGCCTGTGGGTCGCGACGTATTTTGTGGCAGCATTCAGACCGTTCGCTATCGGATTATCCCCGGCCTTCGGCCAGAACCCGGCCCAGCTATCGTAGGTGCGGCGGCCAAGCAGCAGATCGAAGCTGCTGCCCTGTGCCTCGACGACGGCCTCTAACCCGGCCGGAGTTCGATATGGTGTCGTCCATCCGCCATGCGCGAAGCCTTCGCCGTCTTCGTGCTGGATCACGCCGTCCAGTGAGATATGTTCCATGATTCTGAGCTTTCTCATTTTGTGTCTACTCCTGCTAGATATTTTACCTGCCATAAGTGATGCGCGTGAATGACGCCTAGGCCACTGGCGGTATTTTACCACTTAGAGGGGGTTAGGCCGCTAGTGTCGGTCTAACCCCCTCTAGCGATGTCTAATCAAAGCAAACAGGCGCACCAGCTTCAGGGGCTGTGCGCCTATTCAAACGTGATGCTTGTCCACCGTGAACGTCCAAGATTATTCCTTTTCTTTTGACGTGCTTTTGTTTTTACGCTAAGCTCCGTCGGATTTTCCTTTCAGCCTCATTTAGCAAACTTGTTTGACAATCAAGCGCACAATCGTTGTGTTATCAAAAACATGAGCGTTGCAAAAATATCTATTTGATAGAGACTTCACTTTGTGACGAAAGAAAAACTGCCAAAATTAACGGAAGCGCAAGTTCGCGCTCTTGCCAGCGCGCAGAGTTTTGAGCGCGGCCTGAGCTATTATCAGGATGGAGCGATTGTTGAGCCTGTGTCGCAGGGAATGGAACTGAGGGCCGAATGCGTAGGCTCAGAGTATGAGCCTTATCAAATCTCTGTGACGCTCGACGCGAAAGGCGTCGCAGGAACTTCCTGCACTTGTCCATATGATTGGGGCGGCATTTGTAAGCATCTAGTCGCTTTGTTACTCACTTATGTTCGCCAGCCGCAAGCTTTTCATATGCTTCAACCGCTCGACCGAATGCTCGCCGGTAAGAGTAGAGATGAATTGATAGTCATCATTCAAGACCTGCTCAGGCACAAGCCTGAATTAATGCCGGTGGTCGAATTGACCACTGCCACGCAAGGAGCCAAACAGGGCAAGCCCTTAAATGTTTCAGCCTATCGAACTCAGGCGCGGCGTGCGTTGCAACATGAAAGACCGCGCAGCATCGAAAGGGAATTAAAGTCGCTCGGAGAAGTGGCCGCGCGGCTTGCTCTAGGCGGCGATGCTCTCAACGCCGGTGCGATCTATCACGCGCTGCTTGACGAAACGGTCAAGGGTTATGACGAGATGGTTTCTTCGATAGATGAAAACGGCGATGTTGCCGTCATCATTGATGAATTCGCGAAAGGCCTGGGCGCATGTCTGGCGCAAAGCGAAGCTGACCCGGAAACGCGCCGCGAGTGGTTAGAGGCTTTGCTGCGAGCGGAACTGGCGGACATCGCGCTCGGAGGCATAGACCTTGCGCCCAGTGCGAAAGACGCGATTTTGAAATGCGCGAACCGCGAGGAATGGCAATGGGTTGAAGAACGCTTGTCCAAAACATTCTCTGCCGATAGTAGTTGGGCGAACGAAACTATAAAAAAGTTTCTTGCCAAAGGACGCAAAAAACGTAGTGGGTCAGTTTGAAATTCAAGTGTCATCCAGCATCAGGAAAGAAGCTCCCGCAAAGGCGCTGGTGGCGCAAAGAAAACATTCAAGATAAAGATTGCTCAACCCCTTTGCGTCTTTGCGCCTTTGCGGGAACCTGTCTTTTCTTTTCCATCTTTGAAACTGGCCCACTACCAACAAACTCGCCTGCTTGCGCTCATCCGGTCTGTCTTGGTACAATCCCGGCTTGAGATTTGACATGGTAGGAGTTAGCGGCTCACAAAGGCCGCACACGCCTGCCGATTTCTAATTTTTGATAGGAAGCTCCGGAAGACCTTCGTTATGAATCGAACGCGATACTTTACTCGATTCTGAAATTAAATAGACGCGACTGCTCAATAGCGGTCTCGCGGCGAAGGCGCTCCTATCAAATCCGATCACGAAGTAGTTGCCGTAACAAAATCCCGGCACACGAAAAATTTTAGGTTGACGCTTCAACAGACGCGAGGCCGCGAGCGCGAGCATTCGTCGTCTCTCATCAATCGTGAATAGAAGGCTTCTATTCACGATTCTGTAACTGAAGCGGAGACCAAAAGCAATGAGCGAAATCAACGTTCAAATAAAAGATGGAGCGCAGGCGCAGATGCCCGCGCCCGTGACTGTCGCGGAAGCTTTGAAGCGGCTCGACCGCGAGCGCGCCAAGCAGGCGCTCGCCGCGCGGGTCAACGGGCGCGAGGTTGATCTTGCATACACCATCGGCGCGCAGGAGAACGGCGCGCCCGTGCAGATTGAACCCGTCCTGCCGCAGACGCTCGAAGGCCTGGATGTCCTGCGTCATTCGTCCGCGCATCTCCTGGCCGCAGCCGTGCTCGATCTCTTTCCCGGCACGAAGCTCGGCATCGGCCCCGCGCTGCTGGATGATCCGCGCTACGGATTTTTCTACGATGTCATCACGCCGCAGCCTCTGACCGAAAGCGATCTGCCGGTCATCGAGAAGCGCATGCGCGACATCGCCAAACGCAATCTAGCTTATCGCCGCGAAGAGATTGAAAAGCAGGAAGCCCTGCGCATTTTCTCTGAGCGCGACGAGCCACTGAAGTGCCAGCTTATCGCAGATAAAGGCAGCGACACCGTCAGCCTCTATTACATAGACGGCTCGCCGTTCTTAGACTTCTGTCTTGGGCCGCATGTGCCGAACACGAACAAGCTGAAAGCGTTCAAACTGCTCTCGCTCGCGGGCGCGTACTGGATGGGCGATGCGAATAATCCGCAGATGCAGCGCATCTACGGCACTGCCTTCTCGACGCAGGAAGAGCTTGATGCGTGGGTCAAGCAACGCGAGGAAGCGGAACGGCGCGACCATCGCCGCATCGGGCGCGAGCTTGATTTGTTTTCGATTCAGGAAAGTTACGGGCAAGGTTTAATCTTCTGGCATCCGAAGGGCGCGATGATTCGCAAGATGATGGAAGATTACCTGTACGAAGAACTGGTCAAGCGTAATTACAGTTTCGTCTATACGCCGCACATCGCCAAGCGCGAGTTGTGGCAGATCAGCGGCCACGAGCAGAACTACGGCGATTCGATGTTTGCGCCCACCAAGATCGAAGAGACTGAGTTTCGCTTGAAGCCTATGAACTGCCCGTTTCATATCGGAATCTACAAATCGCAGCAACGCTCTTATCGCGACTTGCCGCAGCGTTACGCGGAGATGGGCACTGTCTATCGCGCGGAATTGTCGGGTGCGTTGCACGGCTTGATGCGTGTGCGCGGCTTCACGGTTGATGACGCTCACCTGTTCTGCACGCCGGAACAGGTCAGGCGCGAAATCATGGATTGCGTGGACTTTGTCAATCAAGTCTTTCACACCTTTGGCTTTGAGAAGGTCAAGTTTGAGCTGTCTGTCAAAGGCAACGACACAGGCAAGCTTTACCTGGGAGCGGACGAAGACTGGGCCAAAGCCGAAGCGGCTCTCGCGGACGCTTTGGACGAGCGCGGAATCTCTTACGAGCGCATAGAGGGCGAGGCAGCCTTTTACGGCCCGAAGATTGATTTGAAGATCGAAGACGCCATCGGACGCCTCTGGCAGCTCGGCACTGTGCAGTGGGATTTCAATTTGCCGGAGCGTTTCGAGCTTGAGTACATAGGCGAAGACAACAAGCCGCATCGCCCTGTGATGGTGCATCGCGCCCTGTTCGGCTCAATCGAACGCTTCTTCGGAGTTTTGATAGAGCATTACGCGGGCGCGTTCCCGCTCTGGCTGGCTCCTGTGCAAATCGCCGTGCTGCCGATTACGGATCGCACGAACGAGTACGCCGAAAAGGTCGCGCTCAAGTTGCGCGAGGCTGGCCTGCGCGTCGAGACGAATCTGCGCAGCGAAAAAGTCAATGCCAAGATTCGCGACGCGCAGATGCAGAAAGTTCCTTTTATGCTCGTCGTCGGCGACCGCGAGATGGAAGACGGCACAGTCGCCGTGCGCGAGCGCAAGTCGGGCGATCTCGGCACGATGACGCTCGCAGAATTTACAGAGAAGGCGCGCGGCCTTGTCGCGTCGCGCGCAATTAGTAACGAAAGTCAGGAGTCAGGAGTCTAGAGTCTAGAGTCAGAAAACAGTTTTTCTTTTGACTCTAGACTCCTGACTCTCAAACTCCTGACTTAAACAACGGAGGTGCAGACATAGCTACTGGTTTTCGAGGTCGCGGCCATCGCCCTGACAATCGTCGCGCGCCGGTCGCGCGCATTAACGAAAGAATTCGCGTGCCCGAAGTGCGCGTCATCGGAGAGGACGGCGAGCAGCTTGGCGTGATGGAGACGCGCGATGCCATCCGCAGAGCGCGCGAGCAGGGATTGGACCTGGTCGAGGTCGCAGCCACCGCCGACCCGCCCGTCTGCCGCATTATCGATTTTGGCAAGTTTCAGTATGAAGCCAAGAAGAAGGCGAACGAGGCCAAGAAGAAACAGGTCATCATCACCGTTAAAGAAGTCAAGTTTCGCCCCGGCACGGACGATCACGACTATGACTATCGCATGAAGCACGCGCGCGAATGGTTGACGGGCGGCGATAAGGTGAAGGCGACCATCTGGTTTCGCGGGCGCGAGATGACGCACAGAGAATTAGGCTCGCGGATTCTCGAACGTCTCGAAAAAGATTTGGCGGATGTCGGCGAGGTCGAAGCCAGACCGCGCATGGAAGGCAACCAGATGTTCATCATCCTTGCGCCCAAAAAGCACAAGGGAAGCGCGAAGCCCGAACAGCCTGCGCCACCATCGCCACCGCAACCGCCGCCGCCTCCGGCAGCACCGGCTTAGAATTTTAGATTTGCGATTGACGATTTGCGATTGGATAAGGACAAGAAATTAACTTTTAATTTTTTAGACCTCTTTCAATCGCAAATCGCAAATCTAAAATCGCAAATCATACTTGGGAGCAATGATGCCTAAACTAAAAACACATAAGGGCGCGGCGAAGCGTTTTCGCCTGACCGCCACCGGAAAGATTAAGCGCGGGCATTCGCATGCGCGCCACATCCTGACCAAAAAAACTACTAAACGTAAGCGTCAGCTAGACACAGACTCGCTTGTCTCCGAAGGAGATCAGAAGCGTGTCGAAGCGATGCTGCCATACGGAAGGTCTTAATTAATTTGTACTTTGGATTTTTGTGCTTTGTTCTTTGCCTGTAACGCTCAAGCTTGAGCTATCAGTTTAAGGTTGAATAGCGTGCAAAGCACAAAGAACAAAAAACAAAGAACGCTTTTATAACTAGGAGGATACGCAAATGCCTAGAGCAAAACGTGGAAATAAGCGTCTTGAAAAACGCAAGAAGATATTAAAATTAGCCAAGGGTTATCGCGGCACGAAGTCAAAGCTCTACCGCTCTGCCAAAGAGTCTGTCGAGCGTGGTTTGAACTTCGCTTACACCGGGCGCAAGCTGAAGAAGCGAGATTTTCGCAGCCTGTGGATCGTTCGCATCGGAGCCGCAGCGCGTTTGAACGGCTTGAACTATTCGCAATTCATGCACGGCCTGAAAGTCGCGGGCATTGAGCTTGACCGCAAAGTGCTGGCAGACCTTGCCGCCAACTCGCCCGATGCTTTTACGGCTCTGTCGGGACAGGTCAAGGGCGCGCTTGAAAGCGAACAGCAACAAAGGGCGGCAGCTTAGCGAAAAGGATTTTTGGTGATGCCGGAAAGGCAAACGGAAGATCACAAGCAAACAGTTGAAGCTGCACGCAAAGCGTTCGAGCAAGAGTTCGGACGCTTTGCGCGCTTTCGCGGCAGCAACAATCTGGATGGCCTGACGCTCGTCGAAGCTGAAGCGGCGCAGCGCGAACTGGTTGACGCCCGCACACGTCATACCGGAAAAAAGAGCGCGCTCGCATCGGTCAAAAAATTGATCGGGCGCGTCGCGCCTGAAGACCGCGCAGACTTTGGTCAACAGGTGCAACAGCTTGAAGCAGAGATTGTTGCCGCTCTTGAAGAAGCCGAAGCCGCGCTGAAAGAATTCATCAGCGTTGCGCGCACAGAGCGCGAGCGCATTGATGTAACACTGCCGGGCAGGCGCGTGCGTCGCGGGCACTTGCATCCGATTACGCTCCTGCGTCAGCGCATCGAAGATATTTTCGTCTCGCTCGGTTACGCGATTGAAGACGACCGCGAGATCGAGACAGACTATTACAACTTTGACGCGCTCAATATTCCCGAAGGCCATCCGGCGCGTGCGTCGCAGGATACTTTTTATACGACCGAAGGCTTCGCTCTGCGCTCGCAGACTTCGACCGTGCAGATTCATGCGATGGAGCGGCGCACTGCCCCTCTGCGGATGATCGCGCCCGGCAGGGTCTTTCGCCGCGACACGCCGGACGCGACGCACAATCCCATGTTCTTTCAGGTCGAAGGCTTGTGCGTGGATCGCGGCATCACGATGGCGCACCTGAAAGGCACGCTGTCGGAATTTGTACATCGCCTGTTCGGCCCGGAAATCAAGACGCGGTTTCGCCCGTCCTACTTTCCTTTCACGGAGCCGAGCGCGGAGATGGACTATAGTTGCTTCAAATGCGGAGGCACGGGCTGTCGCACCTGCAAAGGCTCCGGCTGGATTGAGCTGGGCGGGTGCGGGATGGTGCATCCGAACGTCTTGCGCGCCGTCAAGATTGACCCTGAGATTTTTTCCGGCTTTGCCTTCGGCTTCGGTCTGGATCGAATGGCGGCGTTGATGTACAAGCTCGACGACATACGCCTGCTGTTTGAAAACGACGTGCGCTTTCTCGAACAGTTCAATTAGTAAATAGTGAATAGTAAATAGTAAATGGATTAACTGTATTCGCTATTTACTATTCACTATTTACTATTCACTAAATATGAGAATCTTTCTCGCCTTCCTGATCTTCGTTATCGCGCTGCCGGTTGGCATGGGCGCGCAGCAGGTGCGCAAGAAGGATGCGGGCGGGTTGTATCCGATTCGCAGAGACGGCAAGGTCGGATACATTGATCGTAACGGAAAGCTCGTTATTGAACCGCAGTTTGAGGACGGGTGGGATTTTTCAGAAGGCTTAGCCTATGTCAAAGCGGGCAACAAGCGCGGCATCATTGACCGTTCGGGAAAGATGGTCATCGAGCTGACGCAGGTGGATTTTGCCAGCCCGTTCGCAGAAGGTTTGGCATCCGTGCAGACCGGCGGGCAGAAACCGCGTCGCGGCTTTATAGACAAGACGGGCAAGCTCGTTATCGGGACGCAGTTCGATGCCGTCGAGAGTTTTGATGAAGGCATGGCGGTCGTGATGGTTGACCGCAAATATGGCTTTATAGACAAGACCGGAAAAGTCGTCATCCAGATGCAATACGACAAGGCTTTTACTTTTTCCGAAGGGCTGGCCTTGATTATCCTTAATAACAAGCACGGCTTTATTGATAAAAAAGGCAAGGTCGTTATCAAGCCCGAATACTTTAACGCATTTCGTTTTTCGGAGGGGCTGGCGAATGTCAAGATCGGCAACCAGTACGGTTTTATCAATAAGCTCGGAAAGCTTTTAATCGCGCCGCGCTTTTATTACGCCGGAAGTTTTTCCGAAGGACTCGCGCCCGTCATTCAGGACAACAAGTTCGGCTTTATAGACAAGACCGGAGAGTTCATCATCAAGCCGCAGTTCGAGTGGACGAGAGGCTTTGCCGAAGACCTTGCACTGATAAAGCTCGGCGGCAAGTTCGGTTACATAGACCGCAAAGGCGCGGTCGTCATCAAGCCGCAATTCGACAACGCGCTCAATTTCAAAGACGGTCTCGCGCGCGTCTGGATCGGCAACACACAGGGCTACATAGACAAGACCGGCAAGTTTGTCTGGGAGCCGACACGGTAAATTTTTAGATAGCTTAATTGTCATGAAGTAAGTAAATAATCCGAGTTGCCAGTGATAGATGTATTGATGGCTTGCTTAAATTGCCACTAGCTTCAGCTAGTGGATCAAAGTTGCTCCTTAGCTGTCGGCTTTAGCCGAAGATTTGGGCTAAAGCCATAAGCGCTAGGATTTATTTATAATTTGGCTAAAGCCTTTTTCTGTTGTGCCATGTCTCCACTAGCTAAAGCTAGTGGCAATTTATTAACTGCCAAGTTGGGTTAAATAGCATCGCTCTTATCATCGAATTATGAATATCAGTTATAACTGGCTTCGTGAACTGACAAATACCAGCCTCGCGCCGCGCGAGTTGGCAGAGCGTTTGACGATGCTCGGCCTCGCCGTCGAAGGCGTGCATGAAGCTGGCGACGATTATGTGCTGGATGTTGACCTGACATCGAATCGCCCTGATTGTCTCTCTCATTTGGGCGTGGCGCGTGAAGTGGCGGCGTTGGAAAATTTGCGCGTGCGCCTGCCCGAATCGAAGCCGAAGCCTGTCGCACAACTTGCGGAAGAGTTCGCCTCGGTGAATATCCTCGATGCCGATTTGTGCCCGCGTTACGCCGCAAGGGTCGTGCGCGGCGTGAAGATTGCGCCGTCGCCGGATTGGCTCGTCAAACGTCTTGAGGCCATTGGCCAGCGCGCCATCAATAACGTCGCGGACATTACCAACTATGTGCTGCATGAGATGGGGCAGCCCCTTCATGCTTTCGATCTGGCGAAGCTTGAGAAAAGTCGAATCGTTGTCAGGCGTGCCGAGCCGGGAGAGAAGCTTAAAACGCTTGACGGCGTTGAGCGCGAGCTTGATACACAGATGCTGGTCATAGCGGATGCCGTGCGCGCCGTCGCTTTGGCGGGAGTGATGGGCGGCGAAGATTCGGAAATCTCTGACGCGACCGAAGATGTTTTGATTGAGAGCGCGTATTTCAATCCTGATTCCGTGCGCCGCACCGCGCGCATCTTGGGCATGCGAACGGAAGCCTCTAATCGCTTTGAGCGCGGAACGGATTACGCGGGCGTCTTGCGGGCGCAGGAGCGTTGCGTCGCGCTGATTTGTGAGCTGGCGGGCGGCGTCGCGACTGAAAATGCGATAGACGTTTACCCGCGCCCGCTCCAACAGCCAATCGTGTCCCTGCGGCCTGAGCGCGTAGAGGCTCTCACCGGCCTGCGTGTGCCGACCGCAGAGATTGAAAGAATTTTGACGGGGCTTGGCTTTGCGGAATGCGCCGCAGCTTCTACCAGTGAAGACGCATGGAGCTTTCGCGACGGCATTCCCGAAGAGATGCCCGTCAATTTGTATTCACAAATGAGCTTTGTCGCGCCGACGTGGCGGGTTGATATTGAGATCGAAGAAGACCTTGTCGAAGAAGTCGCGCGCCATACGGGCTATGGCAAGATTGCGACGGAATTGCCCGCCTCCGGCATCGCGGGCGAATACCAGCCGAGCGAGTTGAAGAAACGCGCGATGCGGCAAGCTCTTCTCGCCTGCGGTTTTGACGAAGCCGTCAATTTCAGCTTTATTGATGCCGCTCATGACGGGATGTTCGAACTTGTCCCTGCTTATGCTAAAGAGAGCAAGCGCGAAGATAGTTTTGTCTCTCTGAGCAATTCGATTATCGAAGGCGCGACGCGCATGCGCCCGACGCTGCTTGCCGGATTGCTGGAATCGGTCAGGCATAATTTCAACCACGGCACGCGCGATGTGCGTCTGTTCGAGACGGGGCGCATCTTCGCGTCTGCGCCGAAGGGTGGCGACCTGCCGCTTGAGCGTGAGTCTCTGGCGCTGGTCGCAACGGGCGGAGCGACGGAAGAGAATTTAGCGGGCGCGCCGCGCGAAATTGATTTCTATGATTTGAAGGGCGCGCTCGAATCCGTTGTGGCTGCGATGAACTTGCTGCCGCTCGGATTTGATGAAGCGACCGTGCGACACCTGCGCGAAGGACAGACGGCTGCGATTAGTTTGAGCGATGGCAAGCAGATCGGCTACATCGGCAGGCTCGCGGAAGCTGTTGCGGGCGACTACAAATTCAAGCAGTCCGCGTACGTCGCGGAAGTGGATTTGACGGACTTGCTTGAAGCGACGGAAGCAACTGTGCTATACACGCCGCTCTCGCGCTTTCCGACTGTGACGCGCGATATCTCGCTGCTGGTGGCGCGGCGCGTCACGCTGGCAAACTTGCTTCAGGCTGCGCGCGATGAAGCGGTCGAGCATTGTCGCGAGGCGAAGCTCGTAGGCACTTATGAGGGCGCGAATCTGCCGGAAGGAAAACGCTCCGTCACGCTGCGACTTGAATATCGCGCCGACGACCGCACGCTGCGCGACGAAGAGGTTGACCGGATGCACACGCATATCGTCGGCGCGCTCGAAGAAAAATTCGATGCGAAATTAAGAAGCTAGATGTTAGATGTCAGATGCTAGATGCTAGTTAAAATAACTGACATCCAGCATCTAATATCAAACATCTGCATTTGAGTCTTGCGCTCGCACACGTCGCGGGCGCATAATCACAACAGCTCGTCTAACGTGCCGCTCGCGGTTCCCCGGAGATAAATGATGGTCGGATTATCGGGATTGGAAAAATTCTCACATCTGGAAGACAAAATTTACCGCACCATCGAGCTGACGAAAACGCTTCGTCAGGAGAAAGAGGGTTTGGAGCGCGAGATCGCCTCGATTCGGCGCGAGCTGGGTAGCCTGCTGGGCGAGAAAGAACGGCTCGAATCACAGGTCGAGCGGCTGCTTTCCGAGCGTGACACAGTGCGTATGAAAGTCGAAGCCATGCTGGATGCCATCGCCGCGCTCGATCCCGAAATGGCGGAGGCCGTGCGCAAATGAAAAGCGGAGACGGACGCATCGGTTTGGGCAAAGGCAATATGGATGCAACAATGACGCCAACAATCCGTGTCGAGATTTACAATCAGACTTACAACATTCGTTCCGACGGCGACAGCGAATACATCACGCAACTCGCAGAGTTTGTCGATAATCGCATGCGCGAGATTTCTTCGGGCACGCTCACCGTTGATTCGCTCAAAGTTGCTATCCTCGCCGCGCTTCACATCGCGGACGAACTGCATCGCCTCAAACGCCTGCATGAACAGGCAGACTCGCAACTGGCCTCGCGCAGCGCCGAATGCGCAGAGATGCTTGACCGCCTCTTGAAAGTGCGCAACACCGTCGAGCAACAAAACACCAATTCCAACAACATCGCTTTCACGTAATTGAGTCGGGAGTCCGGAGTTTAAAAGTCTGGAGTCAAGAATCTGATTTTCTTTAGACTCCAGACTTTGAATTTTAGACTCCAGACTTTTTTTTATGTTAGTATCTTTAACGGCTGAGGGAATTAATTCTGCGGGGTTCGTTACCGAGTTAACACAATTGAGCCTACGCCGTTAAGAAAGGGAGACCGACGCCGTTCTGAAAGGCCGGTGCATTCCTTCAAAGTTAAGGAATTGCCAGTGGCTGCGGCTTACATAGGTCACCCACCTGTTCACGCAGGTTCAATTACGGCTGCGGGACGGCCAACGCGGATTTCCCTCCGCCGACAAATCAGTGACAAGTGACAAGTGACAAGTGACAAGACAGAGCTTTTTCTTGTCAGCTATCATTTCTTGCTTGTCACTATATTTTTTTCAAAGGGTGAGCATGAAAGTTTTAATGATTGGCGATGTCGTGGCGCGTCCCGGCAGGATAGCGGTTTTAGAACGCATACAGGATTTGCGCGAGCAACACTCGATTGATCTGGTCGTGATGAATGCGGAGAACGTGGCGGGCGGTTTTTCCATCACGCCGCGCCTTGCGGACGAGCTTTTCGCGAGCGGCATAGACGTGATGACTTCCGGCAATCACATCTTTGACAAGCGCGAGGTGATTCCCTACATAGACAAACAGCCGCGCCTCCTGCGCCCCGCCAACTATCCGCCGGGAACCCCCGGCGCAGGCATGTGGACGGGCGAAGTTCGCGGCACACGGGTCGCCGTCCTGAGCCTGATGGGGCGCGTCTTTATGCCGCCTGCCGATGACCCTTTTCGCATCGCAGACGAACTTGTCAAATCGCTTTCGGAAAAAGTCAAAGTGCGGCTCGTAGACATGCACTGTGAAGCGACTTCGGAAAAGAGCGCGATGGGCTGGTACCTGGACGGGCGCGTCTCTGCGGTCGTCGGCACGCACACGCATGTGCAGACGGCGGACGAGAGACTCCTGCCCGGCGGCACAGCCTATCTGACAGACATCGGCATGACCGGAAGCTATTCCGGCGTCATCGGCATGGATCGCCATGATGTCATCGCACGCTTTACCACCGCCATCACCAAACGCGCCGAACATTCAACCGGCGACGTGCGCATCTGCGCCGCCGTTATTGATATTGATGAAACAACGGGGCGCGCGCGCGAAATCTCTCGCCTTTCGCTCAACCATCAATCATAAAAGAAGTTGGCAGTTGGCAGATAATATTTGGTTTATTATCTGCCAACTGCCAACTGCCAACTGCCAACTGCCAACTTTTCCGCTTTCAATCAGGAGCAACGTCTTCGGGGACACGTTCTGCCGGAGGGTCTGTCATGTGTATGGCATCTGCGGGCACTGAAGACAGTAATTGCTTGTAGCCTTCGGGGAAGGAGCGCACGCGCCCGTCGCGGCCTGTGACGACGTGTCCGGTTTCTCCTTCGGAGATGATTTGCCCGTCCGAGAGGCGCACGATCTCGTAGCCGAACCGGAGTGAGCGGCGGCGCAATTCCGTGATGTGCGTTCGCACGAGCAGTTCGTCATCATAATAGGCTGGCGATTTATAGCGGCAATAGCTTTCGACGACGACGAGAAAAGAATCATCGTTCTCTTCCATATCGCGGTAGGAAAAACCGCGCGCACGGCAAAACTCTGTGCGGCCAATCTCGAACCACACCAGATAGTTCGCGTGATAGACGACGCCCATCTTATCCGTTTCCGAATAGCGCACGCGCACCATCGTCTCATCCCATTCGATTTCTTCGTCGAACTCGTCTGCTTCTGCCTGATATGCCATGATGAAAGAAACGCCTCCCACGCTTTTCCCGTGCAGCACGGAAGTGAGTCAGGTAAAATAAGTTTCCAGAAATGCGTTGTAGCGGACTATAAAAGCGAAAGGTTTCAGATGTCAAAGAAAATCAGGCTCCGGTTTATCGCTCTGCTGGCATTGTTTTCGATTCTCGCGGGCTACATACCAAGCGTGCCCGTCGTCGCGCAGCAAACCGCTCCCGTTGTCGCGCCCGCAAATGCTAAGAGCGCGGCTGTCGCGGCGGCAACCGCAGAGGTCTTGCAGGAGACAGGCGAGATCAGGGAACTGGCAGTCCTGCGCCCGGTCAAAAGCGGCGCGCAGTCGCGTGCGGAAATCGAGCGCATGATTATCAGGAATCTGGATGAAGAAATCACGCCCGAAGAGATGCGCGCGACCGAAGTGACGCTGAAAAAGCTCGGTCTGGTTCCGCCTGACTTCAAATATCGCTCGTTCATCATCAGCCTGCTGACCGAACAGGTGGCAGGTTATTACGATCCCAAAGCGCAGCAATTCTATCTCGCAGATTGGATCGAGCTTGAAGGGCAGCAACCCGTCATCTCTCACGAGTTGACGCACGCTCTGCAAGACCAGCATTTCAACCTCCGCCGCTTTGACAAGTGGCCTAAAGGGGATTCGGATGCAGAGATGGCTGTGCATGCTCTGATCGAAGGCGATGCGATGCTGACGATGATGAAATACATCATGCGTAAGCCTCAACGCGCGCTCGATTTTATGAAAATTGCGGGCGGCGCTGCTGCCTCCGCTAACGAGAAGATCGAGAGCGCGCCGCGCGCCCTGCGCGAATCCCTGATGTTTCCTTACGAAAAGGGAATGCAGTTTGCCGCGCGCCTGAACGGGCGCGGCGGCTGGAAAATGGTCTCGCAGGCTTACACGGATTTGCCGCAATCAACAGAGCAGATTCTCCACGCGGACAAATATTTCGCGCGCGAGGCTCCCGTCAAAGTTGACTTGCCGGACATCAGCCCCCTGCTCGGCAAGGGCTGGAAGCGCGTGCTCTATGATGTCAACGGCGAGTGGAGCTATTACCTGATTCTAGATGAGTTTTTGAAATCGCCCGGCGAGTCGGAAAAGGCTGCTGCGGGCTGGGGCGGCGACCGCTACGCCGTTTACGAAGGGCCGCACGGCGAAGTGATGATGGCGCAGGCGAGCTTCTGGGATACGGAACAGGATGCCAATGAATTTTACTCCGCTTACATCAAGCGCACGCGCGAGCGTTATCCATCTGCAACGCCTACTGAAGCTAACACTTCACTGCAAACTCCAATCAGGCAGATGAAGATGGAGACGAAAGAGGGCGGCGTCTTCATCATACAGAACGGCACGCGCGTTCTCATTTTGGAAGGACTGCCTGACAAGGCGGATGTCTCCGCTCTACTAAACAGAATCCGGCAGACAGTTAAGCGAGGCAAGCTCTAAAGAGTTACACACAGAGGATTCATCAATGCCTTTAAATATTCGTTCCGCGACGGAGATTGAAGCGTCGCTTTTAACCGAACTCGCGCTCCGTTCCAAAGGCCATTGGGGTTACGATGCTGAATTCCTGGAAGACTGCCGCGTTGATTTGACCATCACGCCTGAATACATTGCCTCTCATCCGATTTTTGTTTTGGAAGAACAGGGAACAGTTGTCGGCTTTCTCAGTCTTGAGAGGCAAGCTAACGGAGATGTCGAGTTGATGCACCTCTTTGTCGAGCCTGCTGCGATTGGCGGCGGGCACGGCAAGCGTCTCTGGCAGCACGCCGTCGAGACCGCGCGACAGCTTGGCTTTCAAGAGATAGTCATCCACAGCGACCCGCAGGCAGAAGCTTTCTACAAGGCTATGGGCGCGCGTCGCGTCGGCGAAGTCGCTTCCATCGTCCGCGCAGGACGCATGCTGCCGCTGCTTCGTTTCTCGGTAGTGGTGCAGTTTGAAGTTGAATGAGTCGAGCGAGATGGTTCACCGCAGAGACGCAGAGAACGCGGAGATAACGCAGAGAGTTGAAAGCCATTCAAGCCTCTGCGCCACCTCTGCGCACTCTGCGTCTCTGCGGTGGGTCTGGTTTTCTTTTCCCTTACCTTCAAACTGCACCACTCCCCGTTTCTCGCTTCCTTTGTCATCCCCAGCCGTCCTGTGATATTTTGACTCGCATCTCGAAGTTCTAAAAATTTCCCTGAACGGCTGCCAGCAAAAGAGCCTTTTTGAGTTGGTGCGTTTTCATCACGGATTACCATGCCGAGCGTTGAACAAATTTCATCCGCCAAAGAGTCTCGCACGCGCCTTCGTCATCTGACCGAAGACCTACAGCGGCTCGAAGCCAAGCTCAGGCGCGGCGGCGGCCCCGAAAAGATAGAGCGACAGCACCAGCAGGGCAAGTTGACCGCGCGCGAGCGCATCGAACTGCTGCTTGACAAAGATGCTTACATGCAGGAGATCGGCCTGCTCGTCGCTTACGATGAATATAAAGGCTCTGCTCCATCCGCTGGCGTGGTCACTGTGATGGGCAGCGTCGGCGGGCGCGAGGTCGTCGTCATCGCCAACGATGCGACCGTCAAAGCAGGCTCCTGGTGGCCTGAGACGATCAAGAAAATTCTGCGTGCGCAGGAGATAGCCATGCGCTCGCACGTCCCGATTATTTATCTGGTGGATTCTGCGGGAGTGAATCTGCCGTATCAGGGCGGCGTCTTTCCCGGACAGTACGGCGCATCGCGCATCTTTTATTACAACTCAATCATGCGGCGTTATCTGAAAGTCCCGCAAATCTCTGCTGTGATGGGGCCGTGCATCGCCGGCGGAGCTTACCTGCCCGCGCTCTCAGACTTTATCGTGATGGTCGAGGGCACTTCGTTTATGGGCTTGGGCGGAGCGAATCTGGTCAAGGGCGCGACGGGGCAGACGATTGATAACGAGACTTTGGGCGGGGCGCGCACGCACAACGCCATCTCAGGCGTCGCGCATTACCGTGTTCCGGACGACGAAACCTGCGTTGCTAAGATCAGGGAGTTCGTCTCAGAGCTTCCGGTCAAGCCGCAGAGCGCCGTCTCGATCACGGAAAGCGTGGAAGCGGCGCGCCCCGCATCAGACCTCTACGACATTATTCCGGAAGACCATCGCCAGCCCTACAGCACGCGAGACATTTTCGATTGCCTGTTAGACGGCGGGCACCTCGACGAGTTTCAAACGGATTATGCCAGAGAGATGATTACAGGCCACGCGCGCATCTGTGGCATACAGGTCGGCGTCATCGCCAACGCGCGCGGGATGATTCGCATGCCCGAAGGCGCGCCGCGCTTTGGCGGCATCATCTACGCGGAGTCTGCGGAGAAGGTCGCCTACTTTATAGACACCTGTAATCGTCATCAAACTCCGCTGCTCTTTATACAGGACGTGTCTGGATTCATGGTCGGGGCGGAAGCAGAGCATTCCGGCATCATTCGTGCAGGGGCGCGCTTTGTCGAAGCGATGGCGACGGCGATTGTTCCTAAAATAGTGCTGACGATCAATCACGCTTCGGGAGCGGGCTATTACGCGATGGCCGGGCAGGGGTTTGACCCGAACTTTATTTTCAGTTGGCCCACCGGACGCATGGGCGTGATGGAAGGCGATTCGGCTGTGCAGGCAATGTTCGGGACTCAGCTCGATAAGCTTAAGAAGGAAGGCGCGGAGCCGGACGCAGCCTTGCAGGCTGAGATGGAGAAAGTGCGCGAGACTTATGAACAGCAGCTCGATGCCAAGTATGCTGCGGCGCGCGGCTTTGTTGACGCGGTGATCGCGCCGGAAGAGACGCGCGCTGCGCTGGAACTCGCACTGCGCGTCGGCTTGAATTACAGCGGGCCGCACATAGGCCAATTCGTGCTGCCAAACTCGTTGGTCTGATTGTAAAATTTTTCGTGCAAAGAGATAGTTTATTGTGCGAAACTAGATGACCGTTCGGAACTGAATTATTTTTAAGCGTTCCAGCCTCTTGCTGCCAGAAGACCGGGAAGCAGGCCGGAGACGGAACGGCGCGTGCGGAAAGCGCACCTGCCGGAGCTAGATCAAAGGGTGACTGCCCGTCAAAAGCAGCAAGGGCGGTTGCCGGTATTTTGATACACCTTAATCAGTACCGCGCTCTCATCAAGCACGTGCGCGATACAACACAAAAGGAGAAACATCCGTGAGCAAGAGCAATAACACTAGGCGAAACATCGGTCTATTGTTTGTGTTTGCCGCATGCGTGGCTCTGGTCTGCGCTGATTTGGTTGTATCATCAGCGCATAGCCAGGAGCCGCAGAACACAAACTCAAGCACGACGCAGGAAGACGAAACGACACGCGGCGGCCAGATGACCACGAACTCGAACATGAGCAACGACAACTCGTCGGGAACTACGAATTCGAGTCGCCGTCGTCGTCGTCGCGGTCGCCGTAATCCCAGCACTGCTGCGAACGCAAATATGTCCGGCGATATGTCAAATATGAACATGTCAGGCGACACGTCAGGTCAGGATACGAACGCCAACATGTCCGGCAGCATGAGCGGCACGGGCAGGATGGAAAACACTTCGGGCGGAACACAGGCTGACCTCTCCGGCACGTACACCGGAAATGTCAATTATCCCGAAGGCGGCTTGAGCGGCCCTGCCACTCTGACCATCACCGGAAATCAATTCACGTTGACACCGGACGGAGGCGGCTCGCCCGTCAACGGCACTGTCACAGCCGTCACGACGCGCGGGTATACGGGCGTGACGATGATGTTCGGCGAAAGAACGCAGATTTCTCCGACGCAGACGCCGCCGCCGCCGCCGCTTCCGGCAGTCTCTTTGCGTGCGCGCATGTCAGGCGGAAACGTCTCGCTCATGACCGTGCAGGGCGAAAAACGCGAGTTCTCATTCTCATCCGGCGGTGGGAAAGGCAGGAAGCCCCGGCGCAAACGCGCACCCGCAGCGACGATGACGCCGACTCCTTAAACTAATTTAACAATTAGTCCCAAGTCCCAAGTCCCAAGTCCCAAGTCAAGAGCGTGATTTGAGACTTGGGACTTGAGACTTGGGACTTGGGACTTTTTTTTATGAAGCGAATGATTCGCATTGCGAGCGGGCAGGGATTTTGGGGTGACATGCTGGACGCGCCCGTGCGTCAGGTCGAAGAAGGGCCGATAGATTACCTGATGCTCGACTATCTGGCCGAAGTCACGATGTCCATCATGCAGAAGCAGCGTGCGCGTGATCCGCAGGCCGGATACGCACGCGACTTTGTGCCACTGATGAAGCAGATTCTTCCCGCGTGCGTTGAAAGAAATATACGTGTCACGGCCAACGCAGGAGGCGTCAACGTCGAAGGCTGCGCCGAAGCCGTGCGCGGCGTGGCGCGCGAACTTGGCTTGAGCGGAAAATTTCGCATCGGCCTCGTCACCGGCGACGACATCATGGATCGCCTCGACGAGTTGCTCGCGCGCGGCATAGAGCTGCGCAACATGGATACGGAAGAACCGCTCTCGACCGTGCGTGACCGAATTCAGAGCGCGAATGTTTACCTCGGCGCGTGGCCGATGGTCGAAGCCCTCAATCAAGGCGCGCAGATTGTCATCACAGGGCGCGCGACCGACACCGGTTTGACGCTCGCTCCCATCATTCATGAGTTCGGCTGGAAGGAAGATGATTGGGACAAGCTCTCAGCCGGAACCATCGCGGGACACATTATCGAATGCGGGGCGCAAAGCTCCGGCGGCAATTGCCAGTACGACTGGCGCAACATTCCAGACCTGACCAACGTCGGTTTCCCAATCGTCGAAGCCGAGCCTGACGGCACGTTCGTCGTCACCAAACACGATGGCACAGGCGGGCGCGTCAGCGTCCCCACCATCAAAGAGCAATTGCTTTACGAGATGGGCGACCCGCACGAATACATCACGCCCGATTGCGTCGCCGATTTTACGTCTATCAATTTAGAAGACGCCGGGCAGGATCGCGTGCGCGTTCACGGCATCAAAGGACGCCCCGCGACTGAATTCCTGAAAGTCTCGATCAGCTATACCGCCGGATACAAAGCGGTTGGCACGCTCGTCTATTCATGGCCTGAAGCTTACGATAAAGCGCAGGCGGCGGATAAAATCCTGCGCGGTCGGCTCGAACGTCTTGGCCTCAGCTTCGATCAGATTTTGACCGAGTACGTTGGTGCGAATGCGACGCACGGGCATCTGGCGGGAGAGCCTTCGCCCGATCTGGCGGAAGTGCAATTGCGCGTCGGCGTGCGCGGCCCTGACCGCAAAGCCGTCGAGAGATTTACCAAAGAGATTGCGCCGCTGATTCTGACAGGCCCGCCCGGCGTGACGGGCTTTGCCGGAGGTCGCCCCAAAGTCGAAGAGATCGTCGCCTACTGGCCTGCGCTGATTCCGAAATCCGAGATCGAGCCGCGTGTGGAAGTGAGGGAAGCTTGAGCCGCGAGACAAAGAGCGATGATAGACTGCCGGAACGCGAGAGTCATCAAAAAGCGGCTGTGTCTTTAAGCTCCTTGTCATCGCGTCTTGAAGAATTCGCATGGACACGCATTGAGTCCGAGACGATTGCCGATTGCCGCGTCTTTCAGGTCAGGCGCGACCGCAGCCGCAGCCCGCGCGACAGCCGCATCGAGCATGATTTTTATTGCATCGAAGCCCCGGACTGGATCAACATCGTGCCCTTGACCGCGCACAATGAAGTCGTAATGATCGAGCAGTACAGGCATGGAAGCGACGAAGTGACGCTTGAGATTCCGGGCGGCATGGTTGACGCGGGCGAATCGCCGCCAGACGCCGCAGCCCGCGAGCTTTTGGAAGAGACGGGCTACGCGCCGCACGAAGTTTTATTCTTAGGCAAGACGCGACCGAACCCCGCGATTCAAAATAACTGGATACACACATATCTAGCGCGCGATGTCACATTTCAAAGCGAGCCGGTTTTTGATTCGACCGAACATACGGTCGTGCGCCTCGTGCCGCTCGCGGACGTGCCCGCGCTGATTGCTGACGGCACAATTAATCACTCGCTGGTCGTCGTCGGCTTTTATTGGTTATCACTTTATCAGCGCAAACTTGCTCCGGTTGAGTAATGTCTCATCGCTGTTTTATGATAGTTGAAATTGATGGCTTGCAGGCAAGAGGAGCTGGCGAAATGAAGTTGCGAACTTTTACGGCGATTCTCCACAAAGAAGAAGATTTGTATGTCGCGGAATGTCCCGAAGTTGGTACTGTTAGTCAGGGATACACTATTGAAGAAGCCATCGCTAATCTGAAAGAAGCCACGCAACTCTATCTGGAAGAATTCCCTTTACCTGAATCTGGCCCTCCGCTGCTAACTACTTTTGAGGCAAGATGTGCCTAAGCTGCCACGCATCTCAGGAAAAGAGACTATTAAGGCGTTGGAGCAATTAGGATTCGTGCAGACGAGGCAACAAGGCAGCCATGTAGTGCTTAAGAAGGAAACATCAGGAGGCGCTATAGGATGTGTCGTACCTCTCCATCGTGAATTAGCAATCGGCACACTGCGCGGCTTGCTGAGACAGGCCGGGGTCACTCCTGATGAGTTTATGGAAAAGTTGTGATAGTCGATTATCAATAATCATCTTAACCGGGAGACTGCGGCAATCAAGCCGCGTTGCTTGATGTCATGCGAATTCAATTAACCAAACTTGCGCACGCGCGTTCGGGTGATAAGGGCGATACGGCGAACGTCGGCCTCATCGCGCTCCGCGATGAGTTCTATCCATTGCTCGTGCGCGAAGTCACAGCCGGGCGCGTCAAAGAACATTTTCAAGGCATCTGCAAAGGTGACGTGAAGCGTTTTGAGTTGCCGAATCTCTCCGCGCTCAACTTTCTCTTGCACGAAAGCCTCGACGGGGGCGGCACGCTTTCGCTGATGACGGACGCGCAGGGCAAGACTTTTTCAACCGCGCTTCTCAGAATGGAAATTGACGTGCCTGACGATGAAGCTCAATCGCTCGGCATCTGAAATATGTCGGATGATGAAGAAAGCTGAAATAGCATTCTTCTCATCACTCATCACTCGTCACTCAGCACCGTTTTGTTATGAGCGAAGCTTTAATTGATATTAATTCCATCCAACACGGTTACGCGCAGATTGGAGGCGTGCGGCTGCACTACGCGCAGTACGGGAGCGGCGAGCGGCTCGTCGTCCTGCTGCACGGTTTTCCCGAATGCTGGTACTCGTGGCGGCATCAACTGGTTGCGCTGGGCCAGCATTACACGGTCATTGCGCCGGACATGCGCGGCTATAACCTGAGCGATAAGCCGCCGCGTGTCGAAGATTACACGCTTGACCGGCTGGCGGATGATGTGACCGGGTTGATACGACATCTGGGCAGAAAAGAAGCTGCGGTTGTGGGGCATGATTGGGGCGCGGGCGTCGCGTGGGCTGTGGCGTCGAAGCATCCTGAGTATGTTTGGCGACTCGCCGCTTTGCAAGTTCCGCCGCTCGCGGCCTGGCTCAAAAACATGACCTTGAAGCAGGCTTTGAGAAGTTGGTACATGCTCTTCTTTCAAATCCCACGCCTGCCCGAATGGTTAATCAGCCGCAACGACTTCGAAGCGATTGACCGCATGTTCGCGCAGACGGTCATGCGCCGGGGCACGATTACGCAAGAGGACATCGCCGTCTACAAAAAAGCCTTGCGCGAGCCGGGAGCCTTGACCGCAGGCATCAACTATTATCGAGCAAACTTTTTCTCGCGCTTTTTTCCGCGCGGAGGCAGGCAAAAAAACGAAGGCAAGCAGATGATTCGCGTGCCGACGCTTTTTATCTTTGGCGAGCGCGACCACGCCATCGTGCCTGAGACCGTGCGCGGCGTCGGTGAATACATTGACGCGCCGTATCGCGAAGTGCGCCTCGCAACCGCAGGGCACTGGGTACAGCAGGAAGCGCATGCAGAAGTGACCGCCGCGCTCATCAGTTTCTTCGGCACATCCTAAAAATTTCTATGAGCGAAACAGACTCAGAGGTGCTGTACTCGGTCGAAGGCGCGATTGCGCGTATCACGCTCAATCGTCCCGAAAAACGAAACGCGCTGAATGATGCGTTAATCGGCGGACTCAAGCACGCGCTCGCTGAAGCGGATAAAGATGATGCTGTCAGGGCTATTGTCTTGACGGGCGCAGGCGCGGACTTCTGTTCGGGCGCAGACCTCTCCGCTTTGCAGAAAATCTCTGAAAGCTCAATCACCGAAAATTTAGAAGATGCAGCGTCTCTGATGGAACTGTTCACACAGATTCGCAAAGTCCGTGTGCCGGTCGTCGCAGCCGTGCGCGGTCGCGCTCTGGCCGGAGGCTGCGGCCTTGCTACGGCCTGCGACATGGTTGTAGCAACGGCTTCCGCGCGCTTTGGTTATCCCGAAGTGAAAATCGGATTTGTCCCGGCGATGGTGATGGCAATTCTCAGGCGCAACGTTTCCGAAAAGCGCGCCTTTGAGCTAATCACGCGCGGCGCGGAAATCGGTGCGGAAGAAGCCGAGCGTATCGGCCTCGTCAATCACGTTTACGCCGACGAAGCTTTTGAGACCGAGGTCGAAAATTTCGTCCGCGTCTTTGAAAAGACCAGCCGCTCCGCCGTCATGCTCTCAAAGCGGCTGCTGTATCACATGGACGGAATGACGTTTGATGCCGCTCTGCAATCCGGCGTAGATGTCAACGCCATCGCCCGCATGACCGAAGACTGCCAGCAGGGAATCGCGCGGTTTCTCAAGAAATAGCCACAGAGACACAGAGATAAGAAATCAAGAAAAGCAAATGTTAAATCAAATACTTTGATTGTTTTATTCCTCAGTGACTCTGTGGCTATCTTCTTACACTTTCATTAACGGCCAGATGTCTACCTTCAATGATTCCGCGTAATGCAGTAGCGGCTCGCCTGCGGGCGCAGGGAGTCCGAGAGATTCAATCATCGTCGAATGAAATGCTGAAGTTGTTGCTTTCCTCAAAGGCCACGGGGGATGAAAGATTCTGAGGCGATAAAGTTTCTCTTTGCGCGTAGTATAGAGGCAGTATCGCTCCGTCAGAAAAAACTCCGGCGATTCTGGCATTGCTTCTTCCAGCTTATCACCGATGCTCCACGTCGCTTTAAATTCAGCGGGTGGAGCATTCTTGTGTGTGCGCGTTGACGAATAAATGATTGTGTCGTCCTGCTGCTCTAAGGCCATGCGCGCGTTGTAGTATGGCAGGTTGAGAAAGTTGCGCGCAGTCCAGACAGCGGGCGCGTTTTGCGCGTCGAGCGAGAAGAACCAGACGCCGGGCACTCCGTCATAGTGAACGTAGGTGCGGACGTTAAGCTCGTGAAACGCGCTCAGGCCGGGAAAGGGCGGCGTGAAGCTTGGCCGGATGCCCCACATCGTAAACGGCACTACGCCGATCCATGCGACGCCATCAAATGTATCAATGGTTAGGCGTTCCGGAATCAGCGGGCGAAGCAGTTCCGCTTCTATAGGCCAGTGCATGAAAAGCAGCTTGCCCCACCACTGCCGCATGAGCGGCCACTTGGGAGGCCGCCTGCGAATTAAGAGTCGGTCAACATTGCTCTGTGAATCTGCTTTCATCTCAGATATTCAAACGCGCAATCAATCACAGGATCGCCGAGCTTATTAACAAGGCCAATCTCGCAGGCTTCCTTGCCGGTCATGCGGCGCGCGGTCGCGAACATTTCCAGCGCGCGGGACATCCCTATCAGGCGCGGCAAGCGTTGCGTCCCTCCCCATCCGGTGATGATGCCGAGCCGCGCGCCGGGGTGCGCGAAAGTTGCATCCGTCGAAGCGCAGCGCAGCTTACAAGCGAGCGCAAGATCAAGCCCGCCGCCCATGCAATAGCCATTGATGGCAGCGATGGTAAGTTGCGGCGCGTCCGCTATTTTTTGAAAGAGATGCTGTCCGCGATGTGCAAAGGCTCTGGCGTGTTCGGGAGTCAGGGCTGCCAGCTCGCGTATGTTCGCGCCCGAAGCGAAGACATCGCCCGTGCCCGTGAAGATGATAGCCTCGATGTCTCTGCGCTCAACGAGCGCAGAGACGGCTCCTTCTAATTCTTCCAAAATTTTGACAGAAAGAGAGTTGCGCTCTGCGGGGCGATTGAGGCGAACGATGGCATGCGAGCCGCGATGCTCTGTGATGATCGCGCGCTCATTGGCATGGCTTGCGGCGTCGGTCATTCGCGTGGCTTGACGTTGTCGCGCAGGAATTTAACGATGTCTTCGGTTGACGTGCCCGGCAGAAAAACTTCGGAGACGCCCTGCTCTTTGAGACGCGCGATGTCATCCTGCGGGACGATGCCGCCGACGAGGACGAGGCAGTCATCCAAGCCTTCTTCGCGCAAGAGCGAAATGATGCGCGGGCAGAGCGTGTTGTGCGCCCCGCTCAAAATGGAGACGCCGACCGCATCAACATCTTCCTGCAAGGCTGCGGCGGCGATCATCTCAGGCGTTTGCCTGAGTCCCGTATAAATGACTTCCATCCCGGCGTCGCGCAACGCGCGTGCGATGACTTTGGCTCCGCGATCATGCCCGTCCAGACCGGGCTTGGCGACGAGGACGCGAATTTTTCTTTCAGACATAAAAGTAAAATTTACGAGTCGGAATCAGTTCTAGACTCTTGAGTTCTGAGTTCTTCAGAACGCAGGCTCTTCATATAATCCGTAAACGTCGCGGAGCGCGTCGCAGATTTCGCCGAGCGTCGCATAAGCCGCGACGGCTTCGATAGTCGCAGGCATCGTGTTTTCATTTCCGCTTGCGGCCTGCTTCAATTTTTCGAGAGCGTTGGCAACCGCTCCTTTGTCGCGGCGCGTGCGCGTTTGATTGAGTCGTTCGACCTGTCGGTCGCGCACTCCTTCATCAATGACGAGCAGCGGGATTTCCGTACCGTCATCCGTCATCTGGTATTTGTTGACGCCGACGATGGTTTGTTCCTTGCGCTCGACGGCTTTCTGATATTGATAGGCGGATTCCTGAATCTCTCTTTGCGGGAAACCTTTTTCGATGGCTTCGACCATCCCGCCCATCGCGTCTATCTTCTCAAAATAATCCATCGCGCCGTCTTCCATCTTCTTCGTCAGCGATTCGATAAAGTAAGAGCCGCCGAGCGGGTCAATCGTATGCGCGACGCCGGTCTCTTCGGCGATGATCTGTTGTGTGCGAAGCGCGATGAGCGCGGCGCGGTCTGTCGGCAGCGCGAGGGCTTCGTCATATGCGTCCGTGTGCAGCGAGTTCGTCCCGCCAAGCACACCCGCGAGCGCCTGAATCGCCACGCGCACGATATTGTTGAGAGGCTGTTGAACGGTGAGCGAGACGCCCGCCGTCTGCGTGTGAAACCTGAGCTGCAAAGTGCGCTCGCTTTTCGCGCCGAAACGCTCGCGCATCGTGCGCGACCAGATGCGGCGCGCCGCGCGATACTTCGCAATCTCTTCAAAGAAATCATTGTGCGCGTTAAAGAAGAAAGAGATGCGCGGCACGAACTGGTCAACATCAAGCCCCGCGCGCACGCCCCATTCAACATATTCAAGCCCGTCGCGCAAAGTGAATGCCAATTCTTGCAGCGCAGTCGCTCCGGCTTCGCGTATGTGATAGCCGCTCACGGAAATCGGGTTGTAGCGGGGCACATGCTGTGTGCAGAACTCGAATGTGTCCGTCACCAGCTTCATCCCCGGACGAATCGGATAAATCCATTCCTTCTGCGCGATGTATTCCTTCAGAATATCATTTTGCAGTGTGCCGGAAATTTTCTTCCAGTCCGCGCCCTGCTTCTCTGCAACCACCAAATACATCGCCAGAAAGATAGAGGCGGGCGCGTTGATAGTTTGTGAGACAGTGACCTCTTCGAGCGGAATGCCGTCAAACAAAATTTCCATATCGGCGAGGCTTGAGACTGCGACGCCGCACTTGCCGACTTCGCCTTCGGACAATGGCGAGTCCGAGTCGTAGCCCATCAACGCGGGCAGGTCATAAGCCACCGAAAGCCCCGTCTGTCCCTGATTCATCAAATATTTGAAACGCGCGTTCGTCTCTTCGGGTGTGCCGAAGCCTGCGAACTGGCGCATCGTCCAGAGCTTGCCGCGATAGCCTGTCGGATGTATGCCGCGCGTGTAGGGAAACTCGCCGGGAAAAGCGATGTCTCGATCAAAGTCTACATCAGCGACATCGGCGGGCGTGTAGAGACGATTGACTTCATCGAGCGAGACATTCTCGAAACGCTTACTTCTTTCAGGACGCTTCTTCAGAACGGGCGCGAGTGTTTCCTGCTCCCAACGCTCGACGGCTGCTGCTTCAGGCGACGCGATCTCTTTTGTTTCAGGCATAACGTATCTTCATGCTTCAGGCGCATTGATGTTTCATCTCAAACGCGCGACGGTTGTTCACAAAAAGTTAAAGAGAGTTCGATAGTAGTTGACCGCTACGAAGAGTGTCAACTGCATGTTCTTTGAGAATTGCCCTCTGGAAAAGAAGGAACGCGGCTCAGGGTGGCAGCCCTGAACCGCGCACGAGCGGCAGGAACCTTTAGACAGAAGGAAGCAAAGCAGGGAAGCAAGCGGAAGGCACAGGCAGGGCACATATCCCGATGGCCTCCAGTCAGAAAGAGCCTCCCCTACGGCTCATTCGACGGGCACAATAATTTCATTAGCGCGCACCATGTTCAGCCGCGTGCGCGCAGCCGATTCGATAGCGCGCGGGTCTTTATACAGGCGGTTGACTTCCGCCTCAAGCGCGAGATTGCTGTCACGCAAAGTCTCGACCTCGGAGGCTAGCATCTGATGTTGCTGTGATGCCGCGCTTTTCTCTGCGTGTGCGCGCATCGTCACAGAGACGCAGATCGCGAACGTCGCCAGAATGATCGTCGTAAAAACCACCCACGACGGAATCAGTCCGCCGCGCCGTCGAATCTCCGTCCGCGTGCCGATCAATTCGCGCGACAACTCGCGCGCCGGCGGAACCAGTGTGGGAAGTGTGCGCGTGGCGACACGTTGCGCCCGCAGGCGATCATCAGTCCAGTAAGTATTTGCGGCCTTGTTCAAGGAGCACCTCCAAGTCTTGTTGTGTTTCCGCTTCAGCGTAAATCCGCACCAGCGGCTCAGTACCGGACGGACGCATCAACAGCCATGCTCCATCGGCAAACATAAATTTGACTCCATCTACGCGGTTCGTGCGCTCGATGCGACGACCGCCGATCTCCGCTGGCTCACGTTTCAATTTTTCAGGCAGAGAGGCCGCAATCTCTGTGGTCAGGCGAACGCCGATTCTGCCTGACTCTATGCGCCCCACGCGCTTATACAAATCCTCTAGCTGCTCTGTCAGGCTCGCGCCGCGCGCCGCAACCGCCTCCGCTGCAAGCAGACACGCAAGGATGCCATCTTTCTCCGGATAGTGACCTTTGATTGAGAGTCCCGCGGATTCTTCGCCTCCGAGAATGATTTTGTCTTCATTAATCAGCTCTCCGATAAATTTAAAGCCCACCGGCGTTTCATACACCGGAAGCCCGCGTGACTCCGCAACGCGATCCACCAGATGCGAAGTCGCTACGGAACGCGCCACGCCCACACTCCAACCGCGCGACTCCGCAAGATAATCAAAAAGAATCGCGATTAACTGGTTCGGCGCGATAAAAGCGCCGCCCGCGTCTACGACTCCGAACCTGTCTCCGTCGCCGTCTGTCGCAAGTCCCATCACGCAATTATTTCTCGCCATCACTTCGCGCAGTTCGTCAAGGTGCGCGTCATCCGGCTCAGGCGAGCGACCACCGAACATCACATCGCGCCAGTCATGTATGGTCTCCACTTCGATGCCGTGCATGTTTAAGGCTTCGTTCAAATAGCCGCGCCCGGTTCCCCATAAGGGATCATAAGCATAGCGGCCACCCGCCCGCGCGATGACTTCAAAATTTACTTTCCCTGCGATGTCTGCAAGGTATCCGGGGCGAGGATCATAGGATGTAACCCTTTCATCTCCGCCGGAGACATTGCGGTCTTCTTCGCCCCGTTGCTGGATTTCGGTAATCAACCCCTCGACACGCTTTGTAATTTCCGGCAAGGCCGGTGCGCCGTCAGCCGTAGAAAATTTCATCCCGTTATATTCGGGAGGATTATGCGAAGCCGTGAAATTAATCCCGCCAGCGGCCTTTTCGCTGCGAATCGCATATGAAATAGTGGGCGTCGGAGTAGCCCCGGTGCATAAAAGCGCACGAAATCCTGCGGCGGATACTTCCTTGACGCTTTCGGCAGCAAAATGCTCGCCCAGAAAGCGCGTGTCATATCCGACGATGATGGGGCTGTCTTGAGCCGCTCCGGTCGCGCGCAACTGCTCACAAATGGCTCTTGTCACCATTCTCACGCCTGAGAAAGTGAATTCATCGGCAATTATTGCCCGCCATCCAGATGTTCCGAATCGAATTGCCATTTTGATGAGCCTGAAGCCGCCTGTGTCTTTATTTGTAACAAAACCCCAAGATAGTGTGTGCTTGAAAGGCGAACGCCACTAAGTAGTGTGTTGAACCCTTTCAATTCTTTGCCGCTCAAGAGTTTAGCGTCAAAGTGGCCGGAATGTAACATCCGTCGCGTATCACTGTAAAGAGTTTTCTTTACAACAAGTTGTGACGCTAAGTTCAATAGTTACTTGAAGTAAGGTCTGGTAAGAGATTGATTCGGCGAACAATCGGCGAACGGAAATCCGCGAAGTGGGCATCGCGCCTTGATCTCCTGTCAACGCCATAGATAGCGTGGAAAATGTATTTGCACAGGTGTGGAAAACTTGGTTCGGTCTGCCTTACTTAGAAGCGCGAACGGAAACTCACGCCAGAAATATCCGGCTGCGTCATCTTTTCCACGCAGGGGTTATATTGATACAACAGTTTCCGGTATTGCATCCTACGGGAAAAAATGATACACGTTAGATGATTAGCAAGAGCTTGATACCATGCTTGAAAAAATCTATAACACGTGCAATGTCTTCAGTTAGATGCTTGAGAGTAAATGTCGGCACAGGCATTGCTATATTAAGGTTGCCGATTTGTTATCGCATCCCCTTGCGAAATATGAAATCCGAAATGCAGTCGGCGCTTAATTCGTTAAAGAAGGAAAAATGATGAAACCTATCAAACATGCCGAGAAGGGCTTGACCGTCCTTGCCAATGGCTTGTTCAATACCATTCAGTCAGTCAATAAGTATAAGCCAAATCCGTCTTTTACCCCGAAGTGGTCAGATAAGCCCCTTCTGAAGTCATGGCAAAAGTCAAAGCCGACTCTCGGTTTCCCGCGCACGACCGATTCGCTCTGCCCGCAGTGTGTCATCGAGGCGCGCGAAGCGATTATCAGCGGCAAGAGAGATGTGAGCGACCTGCTCAATGAGAAGATCGGAGAGATTAAAGCTCAGATCATAGAGCGCGACGGTCAGATTTGGATGATTAAAGATTGCGCCGTTCACGGTCACTTTGAAGACATCATGGCGATTGATTCGAAGTTTCTCATGCACATCGAAAAAATGTTTCCGGGACGTGATATTCAGGCGCACAGCGATGAGAAACTGCATAATCATGGCTCCAGCACGATCAAATATGGTCGCGGCAGTGTGCTGACGGTTGACCTGACGAATCGCTGCAACATGATGTGCGACCCGTGCTTCATGGACGCCAATCAGGTTGGCTTTGTGCACGAGTTGAGCTTTGAAGACATCAAGGAAATTCTTGATAACGCGATCTCGATTAAGCCGCGTCGTCAGATGTCAGTACAGTTCTCCGGCGGCGAGCCGACGATTTCGCCTCACTTTTTAGAAGCGGTCAAATACTCGCGCAAGGTTGGCTACAACAGCGTGCAGGCGGCGACCAACGGTATCGAGTTTGCCAAATCGAAAGAATTTTGTAAGCAGGCTGCCGAAGCCGGTCTGCGTTATGTCTACTTGCAGTTTGACGGAATCGGCAACGATGCCAACAGCCACCGTCAGGTCGGAAATCTTTTCGACGTGAAGCTGCGCGCCATTAACAACCTGCATGAAGCGGGCGTTGAGATCGTGCTGGTGACCACGCTGGTCAACGGCATCAACAACGATCAGGTCGGCTCGATCATTCGCTTCGCGCTCGACAATCCGAAGAAGGTCGCGTTCCTTTCGTTCCAGCCCGTTTCATTCACGGGGCGCGATGAAGAGATTACCCCGGAGCGCCGCATGCAGCAGCGTTACACGCTCTCGCATCTGGCCCTGGATGTGAAAGCGCAGGTCGGCATCACAGAGCCGACGCGCGATTGGTTCCCGCTCTCTCTGATGGGGGCGTTCGCGGACTTTGCAGACCTTGTGCATGGCCCGGATGCCGAATGGGGACAGGTTTCCTGCGGCTGCCATCCGAACTGCGGTGTCGGTACTGCCGTGATGATTGACAAGGAAACCAAAGAGATGAGTCCAGTGCCGGAGTTTCTGAACATTCCGGGACTGGTCAAAGACATGCAGAAGATCACGGACGCCGCGCGCGGCAAGTGGATGTCGAATCTGATGATGGGTCTGACGCTTTTGAAACACTATAATCCGTACAAAGCGCCGACGCACTTCACCCTGTATGAGTTGTTCAAGAAGTTCGACAAATCATTCGGCCTGACCGGCAAGGATTACGGTAAGGTTGACGGCCAGCGTTCAAAAGAAGACATCGAGAAGCGTCGCTCGGATCGCTGGAACTTCCTCTTTATCGCGGGCATGTGGTTTCAGGACTTGTTCAATTACGACTTCCGTCGCACGGAGATGTGCATCATCCCGTATGGCACACAGGAAGGCGAAATCTCCTTCTGCGCTTACAACACCGGCATCGGTTGGAGAAACATCATCGAGCACATGCACCAGAACGCGACCGTCGCCAAGTGGTATCAGGAGAATGGCCGCCATGAAATTTTTGCGCGTGGCAAAGAGGTCACGCTCAATGACCCGACGCATAACATGATCTTGAACGAGATTGACATCCAGCGTCCCAATAAGCCGCAGATGGAAGGCCCGAAGACGGCTGCGGAAGAGGCTGCCGCGATGCGCAGGCTTTACCAGCAGATGGTCTTGGATAAGCAGAACATCAAAGGCGAGAAGCCCGTCCAGATTCAGGGCTTGAGTCGCGATAAGAAGTCTTCAGTCGCGTCGGTTTAATTATCAACCTCGTCTCTCTTTGCAGATGAACCCTGTAAATGCCTGTCAACATTTGCAGGGTTCATCTGCGCCATGCCAAAAGAAACGTTCTGCGCGCTTGACCGCCACCGTTTGAGGCATGTTAAATTGTAGCTTCAGGAAATGGCCTGAATAGTTTTAAGTTTTAACCTGAATGGAGATTTGAGAAAATCTATGGCAATCGTGACAGTTAATCAAGGCGAATCCATCGAGAGCGCGTTGCGCCGCTTTAAGCGCCGGGTGATGACCGAAGAAATTATCAAGGATGCTAAGAAGCATGCGTTCTTCATGCCGCCCGGACAGAAGGCGAAGCTGAAGTCGGCCCTCGCGCGCAAGCGCAATAAGAAAAAAGGTCGCCCACGTATCCAGCGTGATTAGCACAAACGGCAGGGCAAACTTTAGGCAAGCCCTGTCAGTGACCGATACGGATAGTTTCCCGGAAATTTCCAGCGTTAGGTCAACCGTCTGAGCGAACGGTAGCAGTCAATAACACGTCCGCTCAGCCGGTTTGTTTTTTGCCATGACACGCATCTTGCTGACCAACGACGACGGCATACACTCGGACGGCCTCATCAAGTTAGAAGAGGCTCTGCGCGAGGTGGGAGACGTTTACACGGTCGCGCCCGCATCCGAGATGAGCGGAGCCTCGCATAGCCTGACGCTCGCCAGACCCCTGCGCATACGCCGGATTGATGAACGGCACTGGACTGTTGACGGCACTCCGACAGACTGCGTGACGCTGGCTTTGAACAAGATCATTCCCGAAGACGAGCGACCGCACATCTGCGCTTCGGGCATCAATCACGGCGGCAACTTGGGAGACGACGCGACTTATTCGGGCACTGTGGCGGGCGCGCTCGAAGCGACTATTTTGGGTGTGCCGGGTTTGGCTTTTAGTTTGGTTGCGCGCGAGAATTTTGATTTCACAGAGGCCGCGCGCTTTGCCGTCACAGCTTTGCGCAAAGTTCTGGCCGAAGGCTTGCCCGAAGGCACGCTCTTGAATGTCAACATTCCGCGCCGGGAAATCAAAGGCGTGCGCGTCACGCGGCAGGGAATTAAAAATGCGCGCCCGGTTATCAGCGAGCACATAGACCCGCGCGGCAAGCCTTATTTCTGGATCGGCGAGGAGTATTTTGCTTCTGACTCGGCAGTTGACGGAACTGACTATCAGGCCATCGAGCAGGGCTACATCTCCGTGACGCCGCTCAAGAGCGACATGACGGATCACCGCGCGTTGACGGCGATTGAGACTTGGAATTATCTCAACCCGAGCGAAGTTTTACAGGAAAGCTAAAGCACACTTTTGTTTTGAGAAAGATTGGATCGGAGCAATCGCTTTTGAGTTCGGCACCACTTCGTCCCCCCTCAGCCGCATCCGGATATCGCATTCCGCGCGAGCGGATGACCGAGCGCCTGCGCGATCATTACCGCATTCAAGACGCGCGCGTGCTGGAAGCGATGCGCGCCGTGCCCAGACATCTCTTCGTGCCGGAAGCTTTGCAAGCCCGCGCCTACGGAGACCACGCGCTGCCGATAGCCGCCAATCAAACCATCTCGCAGCCCTTTATCGTGGCGCGGATGACCGAGCTGCTTGAGCTTAACGACCGCAGCCGCGTGCTTGAGATCGGAGCCGGGTCGGGTTATCAAACAGCCGTCCTCTCAAAAATAGCCGCGCAGGTCTTCGCCATCGAACGCATCCCGGAACTGGCGCGAGAATCGCAGGCGCTGATTCGCCGTTTGGAAATTTATAACGCGACTATCAAATGTTTCGACGGCACCAGAGGTTGGAGCGCATATGCTCCATACGACGGAATTCTGGTGGCGGCAGGCGGGCCGAATGTGCCTGAGCCGCTCCTTGCGCAATTAAAGGTCGGCGGACGCCTTGTGCTTCCCGTCGGCGAGAGGCGCGAAGCGCAGACCTTGTTTCGCGTCTTGAGAACAGAGAAAGGATTTGAGCGCGAAGATCACGGCGCGTGCGCCTTCGTGCCGCTGATAGGCCATCACGGTTGGTCTCCGCAAACGTAGCTTCAATTTCAAGTTCTCAAGTCGGACAAGTTAGATTTGAAATTCGGAATCTGAAATCGAAGATTTAGAGTTTTAGATTTGAAATTTGGAATCTGAAATTGAAGATTTAAAGTCATGGATTTTATTTACCAGCTATTCGATCAACTTAAGCATTACCTCAATCCGAATACGATTGTGGCGGCGGGTTACTTTGTTCTGGTCTTCGTGGTCTTTGCCGAAACAGGTCTGGCCGCAGGTTTCTTCTTACCGGGGGATTCGTTGCTGGTCGTCGCGGGCTTGTTCGCGGCGCGGGGCGATCTGAATATCTTTATCTTACTGGGCACGCTGTTCGTCGCCGCTGTCGTCGGCGATGCTGTCGGATATTACACAGGCGCGAAGATGGGGCCGCGCATTTTCAGTCGCCAGAAATCGCTGTTGTTCAAGCCGAGCCACTTGCAGAAGGCGAATGAGTTTTATGAGAAGTACGGCGGCAAGACGATTATCATCGCGCGCTTCGTGCCGATTGTGCGTACCTTTGCGCCGATTGTCGCAGGCGCGGCGCAGATGCCTTATCGCCGTTTCGTAATGTTCAATGTCGTCGGCGGTTTCCTGTGGGTTTTTTCGATGCTGCTGGGCGGATACTTTCTGGGCAATCTGGTCGAGCGCGCTTTCGGCATCAAACTCGACGAGCATATAGAAAAGGTCGTCATCGTCGTCGTCTTATTGTCATTGATGCCGCCGCTCATCGAATATCTCAAAGCGAGACGAGAGAAGACACGCGCCGCACGCGCTGACAGTGCAGGCGTTTGACTTAGGGCTAACGCTAACCTAGAATCCAAAAGCTTTAATTTTTTTGTCGGGGCGTAGCGCAGCCTGGTAGCGCGTTCGGTTCGGGACCGAAAGGTCGGAGGTTCGAATCCTCTCGCCCCGAAAATTTAGTAGAAGCAGCCGCTCAAAGATGGGCGGCTGTTTTGCTTTTATAAATCATGCGAATCAAGAGTAGAAATAAATTCGCGGCTTTTTCTCTTTGCGCTCTTGGCGCGTTCAGTCTTTGCGGTTAAGGGCTGTTTTAACGCAAAGACCGCAAAGTAGTAAGACGCAAAGAAACGCAAAGAATTTCTACTCTTGATTGACATATATCACTTCCTGACTGACTGGCGATTCTTTCAGACCAAAGCTGTAAGCGGGGCGTCTAACCTCACATGACAAGCCTTTTTTATCCGGTCTGTCATCTTCTGTTAATCAAGATCAGGAGCTGTGCTGGCAGCAGAATCAGAAATTTATTGTTTTTTTCATAAATATGTTGTATACAGGAGCATCCGGGTTTTTTGGACTGGTTTGCCCCTCCGCTGAAAAGCAATCACTCACTCATAAATTTTTAGTCGCGCATGCGGGCTATGAATCTGTCATCAAGAGCAAGGTCGGAAGTTTGGAACAGGATGTAAATGTCTTGAGGCGGAAGCGCGTTTTGCGTTAGCCCAAACCCTCGTCCGTTAGTTTGTTACGCCGCGAAGTCTCGCGACCGAAAGAGAGTAATCCTATGAGCAAAAAGTTTCCCGATGGCTTCGGCCTGCGCCTTTCGAGATTGTTAGGCGCAAGTATGTTGATGCTCGCCTTCTGCGCGCTCAGCTTTGCGCAGTCCGCAGTAGCGCCTGACGCGCCCGTCCTTATCAGCGAATATAATTCGACGCGCGCCCTGTCGGTCAATCCGTTCCTGACCGGGCAACGCGCGCAGTTTCCTCCTGTCTCACAGGCGGTCTGGGATGCGGACGATCAGGCGCGCGTCATGCTCTTTGTGACGAATATGGAATTGCTGAAAGGCGAAGGCGCAAACGCTTTTCGCGCGGCGGTTGAGGATGTGAACGGCAGACAATTTCCTTTGACTGTCGAATCCATCGCTCCCGTTCCCGGCTTTGAATGGATTCATGCAGTGGTGGTCAGGCTCAACAGCCAGATCGGCGACGCGGGCGATGTGCTGTTGCGCGTGACCTGGCGCGGGATGTCCAGCAATCGCGTGCGGCTTGCCATCGGGCATCTGGGCGGTGGGCCAAAGGATGACCCCGGCGCAACGCCGACGGGCGCACCCATCAAGCCACCGGTGATGCCGGAGCCTGTGAATTATGAGTCGCGCCTCGGCCCGTATTTCAGCGCAGACCGCATACGCTTTATGGAGCAGGCGACTTTCGGCCCGACTGCGGCTCTTGATTATCGCTTGCGCCGCATCGGCATCGGCCCTTACGTCGCAGAGCAGCTTGACCTTCCATATCCGGGCATCCCTTATCCGAATGTCCTGCCCCAGCCGATTAACCCTCCGGCAAATTGTCTACAGGGCACGGATTGCTTCAGAGACAATTACACGATGTATCCGATGCAGCGTTGGTTTTATCAGGATGCGTTGTATGGACAGGCGCAGATTCGACGGCGCGTGTCATGGGCTTTGGGACAGATTTTCGTCGTCTCCGGCATTGATATTCCGCAGCCGGGTCAGTATCTGCCTTATGTCAAGGTTCTTGACCGCCATGCTTTCGGTAATTATCGCGAGTTGCTCACAGAGATGACGCTCAATCCGGGGATGGGCCAGTATCTGGATATGGCGAGCAGCACGCGGACGAATCCGAATGAGAATTACGCGCGCGAGATTTTGCAGCTTTTCTCAGTCGGTCTCTACAAGCTGAATCTGGACGGCACGTTGATGCTGGACCAGAACAACAATCCGATTCCGACTTACGATCAGAATGTGGTCAACGGTTTCACGGAGGTCTTTACAGGTTGGAGGCTGTGCGTTTCGGGATGTCCCAACTCAGTGCCGGGAGTCCCCAACTTCATTGACCCGATGGTCTTAGTCGCCGCGAACCACGACACAACCTCGAAGCTCTTGATGAATGGCGTGACGCTGCCTGCCGGTCAGACCGGCGATCAGGACTTGCAGATGGCGCTCGACAATATTTTCTATCACCCGAACGTCGGGCCGTTCATCGGCAAACAGTTGATTCAACATCTGGTGACGAGCGATCCGACACCGGCTTACGTCGCGCGCGTGGCGGCTGTCTTTAATAATAACGGCACGGGCTTGCGCGGAGATTTGAAGGCGGTGGTGAGAGCCATCTTGCTAGACCCTGAAGCACGCGGCGATGTCAAAAATGATCCGAACTACGGTTATCTGAAAGAGCCTGTGCTGCATGTCACAAACATTCTGCGGCAGTTCAATGTGCGCGCGGCTAACGGTGCGGCGGGCAGCTTTAGCGATGGCTACATCAACCCGCAAACACAGGCGCTGAGTCAGGATGTTTTTCGTGCGCCTTCGGTGTTCAACTATTACCCGCCTGACTACATCGTTCCGGTCAGCAATATACGCGGGCCTGAATTCTATATCATGACGACTTCGACCGCGCTCCGGCGCGCCAACTTCGTCAACACGATAGTCTTCAATACCATCGCAGCTACCACGCCGCCCAACACTCTCATTCCGAACGGCACTTCGATTGACCTTTCGGAGATGCAGGCGTTGGCGACTGCCGATACGACCGGGGCGCAGCTCGTGGAAGCTCTGAACAAAAAGTTGATGCATGGCACGATGTCCACAGCGGCGCGTAACATCATCACGAACGCAGTCCTGGCTGTTCCGACCACGAACCCGCTCTTGCGTGCGCGAACGGCTGTCTATCTTGTCGCGACTTCGTCGCAGTATCAGGTGCAGAGGTAAAAGCTATGACACAATCAAGAAGAGATTTTCTACGCAAAACTGGATGCGCCCTGAGCATGGCAGCCCTCGCGACTCAAGTTGAACACTTTGGCTTAATGAGCGCGCTGGCGCAGGAAACAGGCGCAGGCGACGGCGGAGACTACAAAGCTCTGGTCTGCATTTTTATGAGTGGCGGCAATGACGGCAACAATACATTAGTGCCGAATCATTCGGACGCTTCACTCAGTAACTATGCGACCTACAGCGGAGTGCGCAGCGCGTCCGGGCTGGCGATTCCGCAGGCCAATCTGCTGCCCATCACTGTGCCGCGCATGGGCGGTTTGACCTACGGCTTGCATCCGAACATGGTCGAATTGCAAACGCTTTGGAATCAACAGAAGCTCGGCATCGTGACCAACGTCGGGACGCTCGTGCAGCCAATGACGAGGACGACTTATCAGAACAACTCTGTTCCGAAGCCCTATCAATTGTTCTCGCATTCGGATCAGGTGCAGCAAGCACAGTCCGGTAATGCTGCGACTCCGACCAGCGCGGGATGGGGCGGGCGCACGTCTGATTTACTGGCCGGTCTAAATCCCGGCGCGCAGCTTCCGATGATTACGTCGGTCGCGGGGACACAGTTATTTACTGCCGGACAAGTCACAAAGCCTCTGGCCGTCAATCCTGCGCCGACTGCGCTTAACCAGTTGCTGACGCTGACAGGCTATAACACTACGGCTGAGTCGCTGGCGCGGCGTGCCGCCTTTGACCAGTTGCGGACGGTGGATTTAAGCTCCAACGTAGTGCGCGCCGCGCAGGACATTACGCAGGAAGCAGCCGCCGCCAGCACTGCGCTCAACCGGCCTGACCCGACGCTGACCGCAGCGTTTCCGAATACTTCAATCGGCAACCAGTTGAGACAGGTCGCCAAGTTCCTAGCCATTCGCAACGATGTAAATATCAACCGGCAGATATTCTTCTGCTCGCTCGGCAGCTTTGATACGCACTCCGGCCAAATCGCCGCTCAGACCACACTGTTTACACAGTTGAGTCAGGCGATGAAAGCTTTCTACGACGAGACGGTGGCTCAAGGCATCTCCGATAAGGTCACGACATTTACCCTGTCCGACTTTGGGCGAACCTTGCTGCCGTCCGGTGTGGGCGCAGCAGCCGTCGGCTCGGATCACGCATGGGCTAATCACATGTTCGTGATGGGCGGCTCGGTTCTCGGCGGCAATTTCTACGGCATGAATACGTCGAACGGCACGCCGTATCCGACGCTGCAACTGAGCGGCCCGGACGATGCGGATAATCGCGGGCGCTTTATCCCGACGACGGCGGTCGAGCAATATGCAGCGACGCTCGCCACCTGGTACGGGCTGGGCGCAGGCAGTCTCAGCACAGTCTTTCCCTTCCTGAGCAACTTCGGGTCGAATAATTTAGGGTTTATGACTTAGAGTCCGCGCGTGTTTGACAAAGTCGCGTGAACCCGGAGACTGTCGAGAAGCTGCGAGATTGGGAACAGTCTCGCAGCTTTAATTTTCTACTTAACCCAAGTGGCTGGTCATAGAGGTGTTAGTGAATTGCTTAAATTGCCACTAGCTTCAGCTAGTGGATCAAGGTTGCTCCTTAGCTGTCGGCTTTAGCCGAACCATTTAAGCTCAAGCAATTAGGACTGTGATTTATTTATATTTTGGCTCAAGCCAACTTTCTGTGATGCACTGTCTCCACTAGCTAAAGCTAGTGGCAATGGATCAACTCGCAACTTGGGTTCACTTATTGTGAAAAAGAGGAAAAAACCTTTGTGGTGAAAGGCTTCTTCTCGCAAAGCAAGCAAAGAGTGCCACGCTCATCTCCCCTGTTTGCGTTATCATCGAATTTGATGGATGACATTTAAGCGGTTTTCAGTTATTTTCATGTGACCCTAACCGAAACCGCCGACGATTTTTTCAGAAGGGAAATCAAGTATGCCCAGCCTCCATAGCTCGCAACGCAAATTCAAGTTCTTAATCATCTGTCTGGCGTGTGTCTTCGCCGCTTATGGTTTCATCAACCGCGAGGCAGACGCGTCTGCCTCCGGCCCTACGCCCTCGTCTACGAATGCTCCGGGCGAAGATAACTGCACGGCCTGTCATACCTCGTTTGCGGTCAACAGCGGCGGCGGCAACGTGATCGTCACGGGGTTGCCCGCAAATTATCTGCCCAATCAAATGGTGCCAGTGACAGTCACTGTCAATCACACGGACGCGGTGGTCTATGGATTCCAGTTGACGGCTGTGGACGGGCAGGGACGACAGGCTGGAACGTTTATCGAAGCGACTCCGCAATTGCAGATTGTGCAAGGCATCGTGGGCGGAAATATTCGCGATTACATAGAGCATACTGTGGACGGCATCTTGCCGACGCAGTTCAACACCAAATCTTGGTCATTTACATGGCGAGCGCCCGCCACCAGAGTTGGCCGCATCTCGCTACACGCCGCAGGCAACGGGGCTAACAGCGACGCTACCAATAACGGGGATTATATTTACACCTCCGTGTCGCGCACGTACTCAAACTCTGCGCCGTCTAATTTCGACGGCGACGGCCAATCAGACCTCGCTGTCTTTCGCCCGGCGGACGGCAACTGGTACATCCTCCGCAGCTCGAACGGCGCGTTCAGCAGTCAGTTCTTCGGCACGAACGGGGACAAGCCTGTGCCCGGAGACTTTGACGGCGATGGTAAGCACGACGTTGCAGTCTATCGTCCCTCGAACGGCACCTGGTACATCATCCGCAGCTCAAACGGAGCGTTCAGCGGAGAAGCCTTTGGCGCGAACGGCGATGTGCCTGTCGTGGGAGATTTCGACGGCGACTTGAAGAGCGATCTGGCTGTGTTCCGCCCGTCCGCCGGGACCTGGTATATCAAGCGCAGCACCAACGGCGCGCTGCAAGTGGCGCAATTCGGAGCCAATGGAGACAAGCCTGTCCCCGGCGATTATGACGGGGATGCTAAAACAGACATCGCCGTTTATCGCCCGAGCGCGGGCACCTGGTACATGCTCAATAGCTCGAACGGCGCGTTCAGCGCGCAACAATTCGGCCTTGATACGGACAAGCCTGTGCCCGGAGATTTTGACGGAGACGGCAAGACGGACATCGCAGTCTATCGTCCGTCGAACGGCACCTGGTACATACAGCGGAGCACGGCTGGCTTTACCAGCCAGACGTTCGGCGTCAGCACAGACAGACCCGCGCCCGGAGACTTTGACAGCGACGGCAAGACCGACATCTCCGTCTTCCGCGATGGCAACTGGTACATCCTGCTCAGCACAAACGGCTCGCTCAGAGTAAACCAGTTCGGTTCGGCGGGCGATATTCCTGTCCCGGCAGCTTACATCCCGGAATGAGCTTTTAGATTGAGCAAGTGAAAGAGCGGGGGCACAGCCTCCGCTCTTTTATTTTAAATAACGTCAGTTTGATGTAGGAAGGATGCTACATTGTAGCCCCTGACGGGGCTGACAATCTTCCTGCCTCTTACGTCGAACTCACGTTAAATAAAGCAGCTTATGGTAAGCCGTTCCAATCGCCCGCGACCGGCCTATCGCCGTTCAAGCCGAATTGTGCGGTGATGTCTACGGCAGCATTGTTGTTGCTCAGGAAGAACGTCGCGATGCTTGGTCGCCAGACGCCGATGGTGTCTTTGCCGTCTCCGTCATAATCGCCCGCGAGCGGCAAATCTTCAGCAATGCCAAAGACAGACGTGATGTTCACGTTCGGGTTAGCCACGTCTTCATTGGTCAGGAAGAAAGTCGTTGCGGATGGACGAAAGACGCCGACTGTATCTTTGCTGTCAGCGTTCCAATCGCCCGCAACGGGCAAGTCGCCTGCCTGTCCAAAGATCAGCGTATGGTCAACATTCGCATTAGCAACGTTGTCATCCGTTAAGAAGAACTGCCCGGCTGAGGGGCGAAAGACGCCGACCGACTCCACGCCATCATTGTTCCAGTCGCCCGCGACCGGCAGATCACCGTTCTGTCCAAAGTTAATAGTGACTGTCAGAGGGATGGGAATACAGAACGGATTGCAAATGATGGTGGGCTTTCTTATCAGGAATTGTCCCGTGCCCGGTCGGAACACGCCTACATCCTTGATGCCGTCGCCGTTCCAATCGCCCACGACAGGGAGGTCGCCAGCCTGTCCAAAGTTGATGGTTAGATCGATCGCGCCGGGCGTATTGGAATTGCGAAGGCGGAACTGGCTCGCCGCGGGATTGTAAACGCCAATCGTGTCCGGGAAAGTGGATTCGATCTTCGCCACGAAAGCGTCCGGGTTAAACTGCGAGATGTTGGGCGCAGAGGTTTTGACGACGCCCGCCGTTGTGGGCAAAGTGGCAGAAGCCGTCTGGCCTGCTAGATAGACATTGCCCTTGCTGTCAACGGCGATGCCTCTGCCAATATCCTTGCCCGCGCCGCCGCCGCCACCGCCGCCCAGAAAACTCGAATAGAGAATCTTCGGCTGCGAGACGGTTGAGACCGCGCTGATCTTCGTCACAAATGCGTCGCCGTCAGAGCTGGCGCGCGTGGTCTGAAAAGCATTGATGTTCGGAAAACCGGTCGAAAGCGTCTGTCCAGTAACATAGACATTATTCGCAGCGTCGAGAGCAATAGCATTGCCTTCATCAAAGCTCGTGCTTCCAAGAAAGCTTGAATAGAACTGAGCCGTCCCGTCCGCGTTCAGCTTGGCTACGAAAGCGTCTGTCCCATTTGCCGCGCCATCGAACTGGTTGAGCAACGGGAAACCAATCGCATTATCGCTGCGGCCTGTGATGTGCGTTCGTTGCGTATTTTTTTCAACGGCCACAGCGCTCACGATGTCTCTGCCGCTGCCGCCGTAGTAGCTCAGGTAAACGAGCGAGTTCGCGCCCGAGGCATTCGTCACATCCACTTTGGCGATAAAGCCATCTGTCGCGCCGCCGTTGTAGAATCTTTGCAACGGCTGCAAAGGCTGTCCCGAAGGGCCGCGCGTAGTGAGATCATTGGAAGCCGTTTCACCCACTACATAAGCGTTGCCGACCGCATCGACGGCGATACCGTTCGCGAAGTCTTCGCCAGTGCCGCCTAGATAGCTGCCGTAAAGGAACGAGTCGTTACCCGTTTCATTAGGATTAAACTTCGCCACGAAAGCGTCGAAACCGTCTCCGCTGCTGGCGGGGTTGTTTTGAAAAGAGTTCTTATCGGGCAAGTTGTTCGAATTAGTCTCACCCGCTATGTAAGCATTGCCGCTGGCGTCAATCGCAATCGCGTTGCCGATGTCTTCATTGCCGCCGCCGTAGTAGGTGGAATAAACCAGATCGGAACCGGCGCTGTTGAGCACCGTGAAGAAAGCGTCCGAATCAACACGCGCGCCGTAACATGGTTTGTTTTGATATGGATTGAATGTCGTCGGCCACAGGTATGGGTTGATGCAGAAATTTCCGGCATTGAAAGGGTCTGTGCCGCCTGTGATGTAGGCTCGCCCGGACGCATCAACCGCTATCGCGCGTCCTTCATCGCTGTTGTGACCGCCGAGATAAGTGGCGTAAAGAATCTGTGTGCCAGTCGTGTTGAGTTTGAGCACGAAAGCGTCACCGCACTTGAGCGGGCCTGCAATCAAACAGGCATCGTCACCGCGCAACTCTAATTCTGTTTGATAGGCATTGCTGCTCGCCGGAAAATCGGTCGAGTCCGTATTGCCTGTGATATACACGTTGCCGCTGCCATCCACAGCTATTCCGGCGGCCGTATCACCCTGACCTTCGACGATGTCTATAAACTCAGTGTTGCCGCCCACGTAAGTCGTGAAGAGAACCTTCGGGTCAATCACGAGCGGGAGGCTGCGGTCATAGGCTTCGACTTCAAAACCAACCGTAACGGATTTCAGATTTCGGATTTCGGATTTCGGATTTTGATTTATCACGAAGCGTCCGGCGATCTGTTTGCGCTCGCCGTTCACTTCCTGATAGATGTAGGGAGCGGGCTGCACCAATTCGCCGTCCCTCAGCTTCAATCTCAAATTGCCTTGCTCATCGAGCGAGATTTTCTTCGCGCCCTTGAAAGAGAGCTTGATGGATTGCGGGTCTGCTTGCGGAGCGACGATAAAATCATATTCAAGCTCGCGCTGCTTTCCATAATAAACCATGTCAATACCCGGATAGATTCCTCGATAAGAGACGCGACCAAAGGAGCTGACATTGCTATGCCACTGCTCGCGGTCGCCGCCGATAAAATAGTTGCTCTTACTAACCAACTCGTCGAGTCCTTCAACCTGCGGCGAAGAGTTTGCGCCGACCATCTGCATGCGCAAGACCTGCCGCCGGACTCTATTTCCGTCCTCAAACTTTCTCAGCGTAAAGACAGCTTCGTTGTCAGTCAGGTACATGGTGTAGCGCGGATTGCGCGCCAGAAACTTGACCGCCTTGTCCGTCTGTCCCACGTTCTGCTCAAACCGCAGTGGAAGTTTGCCGAAATCTTCGGCCACCTTCGCTTTGTCAGGGGCAGTGGGCGCGGGGGTTGATTCTGTGAGGGAAGCTGACGGAGTTAAAAGAGAGTTCTGATTAATCGCCGCCACCTGTGGGACGGAGGCGACTAAGAAACTAAAGAGAGCCAACGCGGCTCCGGCACTACGAATGGTCTGGGTGATAGTCTTTTTCATCTGGGCTTGCTCCTTGAAATTTTATGGTGGTTCCACCTTGAAGGTTATGCTTGCGACACGCTTCAGCCTTACAGGTACATAAATACAGCCGGAGCAGCCGCAGAATCTTTAGAGAATCCTGAGAGTTAGCTGAGGTTTTTCTGAAGAAGTTTTGAAAGGATTAAAGAGAGCAGAAAAGGAGCCGTCGCGAAGGGGCGCAACCTATTCAAAGGAAAAGAGATAGAGTAGGCAGGAAGAGCGTGTGCAAGCAGCCTTCCCGGCCTGCGAATTAGAGTAGTGCAGAGTAATGAAAGTTATTTGAATTGCCACTAGCTGAAGCTAGTGGAACAAGAGAGCCAAACAAGTGTCGGCTTTAGCCAAATCATTTCGGCTAAAGCCTGTAACTTCTGCAAATTTCACTTGAGTGTAAGGCAAGACAAACTCACCGCAGAGACGCAGAGAACGCAGAGGGGGCGCAGAGGCTTGAGTGGCCTTCAACTCTCTGCGCCATCTCCGCGTTCTCTGCGTCTCTGCGGTGAACTGCTTCGTCCCTGACACCCAAGTCAAAACCGCTCTAGCTGAATCTAGTGGCAATATCTACGACGCGGATTGCAGGGCGGCCTGCGCTTACGTTTGCACAGCAGCTTTGCGTTTGCCATCCTGTTCCGCTTCGGCTTCGTTGATGATGTGTGTGGTTTGCAGCACCGTGTCGGGGTTGAGCGAGATTGAAGTGATGCCGCGCTCGACCAGAAAGCGCGCGAACTCCGGGTAGTCCGAAGGGGCCTGGCCGCAGATGCCAATCTTTTTCCCGGCGCGGTGCGCGGCCTCAATCGCCATCGCGACCATCTTCTCGACCGCGCCGTTGCGCTCGTCAAAGAGATGCGCGACCATCTCCGAATCGCGGTCAAGCCCGAGCGCGAGCTGCGTCAAATCATTTGAGCCGATGGAGTAGCCGTCAAAGACGCGCAAGAATTCATCCGCAAAGACGACGTTGGCCGGAAGCTCGCACATCGCGTAAATCTCCAACTCATGCTCGCCCTGCTTGCATCCGAACTGAGCCATCAGAGCGACGACGCGCTCAGCCTCTTCGACCGTCCGGCAGAAGGGAATCATCGCCTTGACGTTGACCAAGCCCATATCTTCGCGCACACGTTGCAGTGCGGCGCATTCAAGGCGGAAGCCTTCCTGATACCGCTCGTCGTAGTAACGCGACGCGCCGCGAAAGCCGAGCATCGGATTCTCTTCAATCGGCTCGAACTCCTGACCGCCGATGAGGCGCGCGTACTCGTTCGATTTAAAATCGCTCATGCGAACGATGACCGGCTTCGGGTAAAAGGCAGCCGCGATGCGCCCGACGCCTTCGGACAGGCAGCGCACGAAAAATTCTCTGGGGTCTTCTTCGCTGATGCGCCGCCCGATCTCGCGCACGTCTTCTTCGCGCTTGAGATTCGGATAGCGCACGAGCGCCATCGGATGAATGCCTATGTGATTGTTGATGATGAATTCGAGACGCGCGAGGCCGACGCCGTCGTTTGGCAGGGATGCTAAAGCGAAGGCATGGTCGGGATCGCCGACGTTCATCATGACCTGCGTGCGCGGTCGCTCTTCTTCTTCCATCGTGCGTCGCTCGACTATGTATTCGACGTGGCCTTCGTAGACGTTGCCCTTCGCTCCATCCGCGCACGAGACGGTCGCCTCAATCCCCGTCGCCAGTCGCTCCGTAGCATTGCCCGTGCCGACGATACAGGGAAGGCCAAGCTCGCGGCTGATAATCGCGCTGTGACAGGTTCTGCCGCCGCGATCCGTGACGATGGCCGCCGCGCGTTTCATAATCGGCTCCCAGGCGGGGTCTGTCATGGAGGTGACGAGAATATCGCCTTCCGAAAAATCCGTGATGCTGTCCGGGTCTAAAAGCACATGCACGCGCCCCTGCCCGATCTTCTCGCCGACGGCCATGCCCGTCGCCAGCGGTTCGCTATGCTCGCCCGTCAGTTTGTAAGTCTCTATGTAATTTTCGCGGCGCGTCGCATGAACAGTTTCAGGCCGCGCTTGCAGGATGAACAACTCGCCCGTGCGTCCGTCTTTGGCCCATTCGATGTCCATAGGCTGTGCATGGCCTGCGCGCTCCGAGTAATGATCTTCGATGATGCAAGCCCACTGGGCAAGCTGCAAGACATCATAATCACTTAAAGAGAAACGACGGCGTTGCGCTTCGACGACGCTGACCTCTCGCGTCCCGCGATCATCGAGGCCGTAAATCATCTTGACCTCTTTGCTGCCGAGACGACGGCTGACGATGGGACGCGCACCCGTCCGCAAAGTCGGCTTAAACACGACCCATTCATCAGGCGTCGCTTTACCCGCGACGATAGCCTCGCCCAATCCCCACGAGCCGTTAATCACGACCGCATCACGAAAACCCGATTCGGTGTCGAGCGTAAACATCACGCCCGAACACGCGAGGTCTGAGCGCACCATCGGTTGCACGCCGATAGCCAGCGCGACCTCGAAGTGGTCAAAGCCACGCGCGGCGCGATACGAAATCGCACGGTCAGTCCAGAGCGAGGCAAAGCAGCGATGGCAGGATTCTATCAAGCGGTCTTCGCCGCGCACGTTCAAGATGGTGTCCTGCTGTCCGGCAAACGAAGCGTCCGGCAAATCTTCTGCGGTGGCGGATGAGCGCACTGCGACTTCGCATAAAGAGCGTTGCGTGCGTTCGCACAGGCGTCTGTAGGCATCCAGAATAGCATCGTTGACAACCGCAGGGAGCGGCGTGTCCAGCATCAGCGCACGCGCCTCGCGCCCGGCGGCGTTGAGCGCCTTGAGGTCTTCATGGTCAAGCCCGCTCATCAACTCGCGCAGCCGCGCGCCGAGTCCGTCTGTTTCAAGCAACAGGCGATAAGCTTCGCTGGTTGTGGCGAATCCATCAATAGAGCGCACGCCGCGCGACCTCAAGGCGCGAAACAACTCGCCCAAACTCGCGCACTTGCCGCCGACGACCGCGACATCATCCGCGCTTACTTCGCTCAAATCGAGCACCAGTGGATTTGAACTTTTCATCGCTCCTCCATCAATCGAACCTGTAACTAGCGCTGTAATGCAAGTTCTTTGAATTGCCACTAGCTTTAGCTATTGCGGATTCCATTTGCATGCGACCTTTGGCGTGAGCAAAGAAAATTTCCCGCAAAGGCGCAAGGTCGCAAAGCCAGCGATTGAGTTTTTCTTTGCGCCTTTGCGGGAGACAGTCGCTTTCATTTGAAAACCGCTACAGTGGCAATTCATCTTTTAAGAACTTCAATTACAAAGCACTAGTCCTACACTTAAATAAGAACACAAAAGCAAGCACTGGAAGGTGAAACATCTTGCATCAACTGACAGCTTACTGGCAGGTGGGATCATCGCCGGCATCAGCCTCGCGCCCATTCTTGTTTGCGCCGCGCAGCACTCCCGTTTCATCTATGTAGAATGAGCGGACTCCGGTTCTGGGATAGCGCAAAGGAGTGGCGAACGCCTCGAAAGATGCAGGCTCGCCCGCCGCGCCGTTCTGCACGCGAATCTGAAACGTGTATCCGTTCAGACTTTCTCTGGCTAAGAATGGGGAAATCAGATTTTGTTCCACAAGCTCCTGCATCGTCCCGTATCTGCCGTTACCGGCAGTAGCTTGAAAAGTCGCTTCCGCGCTGTGAATATTTCTTAAAGCAGCAAGGGCAAAAGCTTCCGTGCAGAAAACGCTCCCGCATTCATCTACGAGCAACTGCATCTCAGCGAGCGTCGGGTTCTGACGGTACGAGACGCGCAACGCACCGCCCTCGTTAAGAGAGAACGACCTGACGCCCGTTTCGAGATAAGTCAGGGGTCTGGCAGTAGCTATAAAAGTTGAGGGCGCGTTCGGCGGGTTTGAAACCGTTAGCTCGAAACGATAGCCGTGGATGAAACCCGTGCGCAGTTTCGCGTCAATCAATTTGGCTTTGTACAATTGCAGCAAAGTCCCGAAACGCCCTTGCCCTACCGTCGCCTGAAAAGTTGCTTCGGCAGCGTGTATGTAGTGCAGGGTCAACAACGCCGAAGCCTCGTTGGAAGAGACGGCGTTGATCTCCTGCGGCGCGGCGGCTTGTCTCAAACGATGCTGAATAAATGTTGTCGCCTGAACAGACGAAAGTTGCAGAGACAGTATCGTTAGCAATAACAAACGGGCGGGAATTCTCAAGTTTAATTTCTTCTTCCTGTTTGGGAATAGGCTTTAGAAGCAGAACTGCCAAGCCCTGCTTGCTATCTTAGCAGCTTTTGAACGTTCGCTTACAGATTTCTTTCTTCCTGGTAGTGGTTCAGTTTGAAATGCTATTGAATAATTACAAGCACGAAAGAATCTCGCGCTGGTGGCGCAAAGGCGCAAAGGGGTTGAGAGAGACTTTGACATGCGTGCTTGCTTTGCGTCTTTGCGCCTTTGCGGGAAACCTGTCTTTTTCTTCGCGATGTTTGAAACTGAACCACTACTTTCTTCCTCAAACAGAATCAGCGCGTTTGAGTGACGATCAGTTCCTTCAGCACCATTTCATCCGGGTCAATCTTCAAAGCGTTCGGCTGAATCGCAACGGGGATGCGCGTCACAAACTCTTTGCCCGTCGGCGTGACGGTCACGCGCCGCGCTCCTTTCGCCGTCGCAAGCTCGACGGTCAAAGGCATCAGGAAAGGCTCGTCCTCTTGAAGCTGTCGGATTTTTAATTCGACATAGCGTTGATTGGTTCTGTCGCCTTTGCCGGGCGCGTGCCATTTCCAGGTCGCTTCATAACGCGGATGCCCGCTCTGGTAAATCCAGCGCGCGAAAAAATCCTTGAGGTTCATGCCCGAAGATTTTTCCAGCGCGGCGCGCAAGTCTTCCGTCGTCGCCGTCTGGTCGCGGTGCTGTTTGTAGTAATCGCGCAAGCCTGCGAAAAAAGCGTTGTCGCCCAAAACGCCGCGCAGCATGTGCAAGACCCACGCGCCCTTTTCGTAATTATTCGCGTTCAGGAGCTTGTTCAAATCTTCCGTCTCGCGGTCATGAATCGGCGTCCTGCGCTCCTTCGCATAAGCTAAATATTTATCGGCGGAAGTTTTCATCTCCGCGCGAAACGCGAGCTTGCCCTCGAACTGCTCGACAAACAGAGCCTCGAAATAAGTCGCGAATCCTTCGCTCAGCCAGAGGTCAGCCCAGGTGGATTCCGTTACCGAATCGCCGAACCATTGATGCGCGACTTCATGCGCGACGACGTTGCGCACGCGCGCCGGAATGTCGTAGCGACGGCTGCGCGGCTCTGCCGTCTTAAAGTTGTCAAAGAGCGTGCTGGTAAAAACTATCGCGCTCGAATTTTCCATCCCGCCGAATCGCGTCGCGCCGACGATCATCGCAAGTTTCTCGTAAGGGTATGCGCCGATGGTTTCCGTAAAATATTTGAGCGAGGGAATGGCCGGAGCAAAGCCCTGCATCGCGAACTTGCGGTCGGATTGCGGAACGTAATAAGAGAGCGGCGTCACTGTTTGGCCTTTCGGCTCAAGCTTTGCGAAATCGCCCACCGCGATAATCATGCAGTAAGGCGAGATGGGCACGCCTTCATTCCAAATCCATGTGCGCTGGCCCTGTGAGGTGGAAACTTCTTTCTCTAAACGCCCGTTCGCCACGACCAGATAGCGTGCGGGCGCGGTGACGGTAAAGCGCACCGTCGCTTTCGCCGACGGATGATCCAGACACGGTATCCAGTGATGCACGCGGTCAGGCCAATTATCTCCCGTCGCAGACGGCTTGCCGTCTTTGTCCTGCGCCAGAATCAGGCCGTCCTTCGGTTGCCCGTGATAAGCGACCCCCACGCGCAGGCGCGCATCTTTCCGTGCGGGTTGCGAGAGAGTGATGAGCAGCTTGCCCGGACGCTGCTCGTAGCTTACAGGCATGTCATCAACCGTCACCGAAATTACAGGCATCTCGCCGAAATCAAGATCGAGCGCGGCGACCGTTTCCTTCAACACAAGGATTGTCAGCTCCGCGTGTGCGGATGTAATCTCGGATAAGTTTTCGTTAAAGCTGAGCGAGACCTCGTAATGCACAGGCCGCCAGTTTTCTATCAGCCGCTCGCGTCGTTCTGCGATGCAGAGCGTGCAGGTCGTGAGCAGCGCTAATATCAGCAACAGCGGACGGCGTAAGCTTAAAAGCATTCTTTTCATTTTGAATATTTGATGAAGGGATAAGCAACAACACTTTGCGTTCTTTGCGCGTTCCTTCTTTGCGGTCTTTGCGGTTAAGGGCTTTTTTAACGCAAAGGACGCAAAGATTTAAGACGCAAAGAACGCTAAGAAAACTGTCTGGCTGCCTCTCGCAATCAACGAAGCCCTAGCATCAGGAGGGCGGAACGATCAGAGACCTGCCCGCCGCTTTTTTTCCATTCGAGATAAGCTGCTAACTCATCTTCGTTCACCGGCCTGTTGCCCAGCCGCGCAGCGGGCGTGCGCTCGAATGCGCGATTTGTCAGCGCCATATGCGCGACGCGCGCATGCAACTGTTCGGGCGCAGACAGCGCGGCCTCTGCCGATTCCACATCCGGGAACAGCTCTTCATAGGCGAGCAGGTGCCACGTCCGGCTTCCGGCATCATCTTCATCAACCGCCAGCACGCGCAGCAAACCGAAACCGCTCTCAAGTTGAAAAATCAGATCGTCGCCCGGATTGAATGGATGTGCCAAAAAAGCTTCTCCCGAACCTGAATTTGCTCAAAAGAAATTTGCGGAGACGCGGGCAAGCTTATCACATCTCATGTGTCAGAACCGCCTGCGGTAGCAGACTGACAGATTGTGGATTTCAGATTGCGGAATGCGGATTGGAAAACACCCTCAGGCTTTTTAATCCGCAATCCCAAATCCGCATTCCGCAATTGCCAACACCCGCCCGCTACCGCAGGCGGTTCTGACAGGATTTATCATCCGTCTCGCAAATGAATTGCAATTCCCGAAACGCAAATTTACAATCGCTGGTACCGAAGATGAGCGAGGCTGAACGGAGCAAAGATTATTATGAGATTCTGGGCGCGCAGGAGGACGCGACGCGCGGCGAGATAGATCGCCTGTACAGGCGCAAGGCCGTCCAGCATCACCCGGATCGCGGCGGCAGCGAAGAAGAGATGAAGACTCTCAACGAAGCTTATCGCGTGCTGAAGGACGAAACAGCGCGGCGCGCGTATGATGTTGAGAGGCAAGCTGAGCAGTCCGCGTCGTTTCCCTACGAAGATTTGAATCCGCCTTCGTATGCTTCGCCGGGGGCCAAGCTCGATGCGATTACGCATCAGCTCGGAGCCGCGATTCTCTTTCTAGGGCTGGGCTTAGTCTTGTTGTTTATCGTGCGGTTTCAGTATGTCATGTTTCTCTGGCCGCTGGCGTTGCTGGCGGTTTTTATGATTGTGGTCGGCATCGTGCAGGCGCATGCGGTGATGGGCGCAATCCGCAAGACGCTCTCGCGAGACCATCCCGCGCGTCGTTACGTGCTGGCGCAGGAGGCTGCGTTCTGGTCTGTTATTTTTGGGGGCGGCTATGGCGTCTATTTGCTCTTGAGCGCGGTTTAGAGTGAGGGGAATCGAATGGGGATGACGGGACTTGACCGGCTCTTGCTGGAAGTCAATAGTCTTGAGGAATCCATAGCTTTTTATCATGAGCAGCTTGGTTTTGAAATCGAGACTAGCAGCCCTTTGGCCGAGCCGCCGATGGCGACCCTCAGCGCGGGGCGTTTGAAAATCACGCTCGTGCAGCAGCTTGAGACGATGCTGCGGCGCGGGCGCGGCATCCACCTCTTTGTCGGCGTGACGGACGTAGACGCTTTCTACAGGGAGTTAAAGCTGCGGCAGGCGGAAGTCCAGCCGCCTGTGGACGAAGGCTGGGGCGGGCGTTTCGTCACCCTGCAAGACCCGGACAAGTACAGGTTCTTTTTCGTCGAGTGGCTTGAGGCTCAGCCACATGCTTGACGCGCAAGTTTTAGTAGTGGGTCAGTTTCAAACATGTCAAAGAAAAAACAGGTTCACGCAAAGGCGCAAGAGAAATTAAAAATGCAAAAATAAGAATCTTCTTGCATTTTACATTTTTAATTTTGCATTACCTTGCGCCTTTGCGGGAGCTTCTTTCCTGATGCCGGATGACACTTGAATTTCAAACTGACCCACTACCCAAATTTTTCGTCCATCGAAGGCATCAAAGCGCACGTCTCGCGCGAAAGTTGACTTGCCGCGTGATTCGGCTTATTGTCCCCACAATCCCTGACAGTGCAATTAAAGACGTGCCCTTTTGTGAAAGCTACGGCGGCGCGCGATTCGTTCCCCGTTCCGACTTTATGAATTATCGCTTAAAGGAGAATCAGATGATGAAAAGGCTGAAAAGCATTCTTACTTTTAGTTTAATCGCGGCGGCGCTGTTGCTGCCCGCGAGTATTCGTGCGTCCGTCCCTGCATTTATGAACAACGCGGTGACGCAGGACGATAAAGACAAACTCGCCCTGTACGGAAAGTTCAAGACGAACTCGACCGGTGACTTCAAAGCGCAGAAGACGGCCTATGAGGCCGGAAAAGAGTATTTGAAAAAATATCCGGACGATACGGACGCGAAAGCCACAGAGGTTAAAACATTTGTCGAGCAGTTCGAGAAAGAAGAGATGCGCCCGAGCGAGTTACTCGTCAAAGTCTACAAAGACAAAAAATATGCAGAGGCTTTTCAGATGGGCAAACAGGTTCTGGTAGACAATCCTGACAACGTCAAAGTCCTGACCGCGCTCGGCTATGCGGGCATGCTCAATGCGTCCGCCGGCAATAAGGAGTTTTCGACCGATGCCACAACCTACGCGAAAAAGGCTATTCAATTAATCGAGGGCGGCAAAAATAATCCGGCGAATTGGACGCCTTTTGCCAGCAGGGAGGAGACGCTCGGCTGGCTCAATTACTCTGTCGCCCTGATGTCTCTGAACACGCCGGGCGACGCCTTGACGCATTTGATGAAAGCCGCGATGTACGAAGGCAAGCCCAAGAAAGACCCGACGCTCTATTATTACATTGCCGCTCTGCGCGAACAGGATGTACAGAGGCTGCGCGCCGAAAGTGAGAAGGCTACGCCCGATAGCCCGGAAGCCAAAGCAGCTTCGGCAAAGTTAAACGAAACCATAGATATGGTCATTGACGCTTATGCCCGCGCTCTCTCTTACATGGAGGCCGACCAGCAATTTCAGCAGCGATACCAGCAGCAGAAACCCGGATGGATGGAGAAGCTGACGACGTATTATAAGTTCCGTCACAATTCCGATTCCGGGCTAAAGGAATATATCGCTGGCATCCAAGCCAAACCGATGCCCGGTCAGCCGGAGCAATCGCTCGTGCCTGCGTCCATGGCGCCCTGAGCCGTGTCCGGCAAAAAGGTTTGAATGCGCTCGCGGGCTTCACTTATAAATAACGCGAATCAAGAGTAGCAACAAATCAATTGCTTTTTCTTTGCGCTCTTTGCGTCTTTCCTCTTTGCGGTCTTTGCGGTTAAGGGCTTTTTAACGCAAAGACCGCAAAGAGGAACGGCGCAAAGCACGCAAAGAGTTTCTACTCTTGATTTACATAAATAGTGAAGCCCCGCAAGTGAAACTTTTTGATTGACTGAGAGCGTGGCAGAATCAGTATAATAGCGGCCTGTCAGCTACAACATCACGCGAGGAGGGCATCAAAAAAAAGATGATGACGATCAGGGACGTGATACGCGACCGCGAACCTTATTCACTGCGCGTTACGGAAACTACTGTCTTAGAGGCCGCAGAGTTTATGGCCGAGCGCAAGATCGGAGGCGTCTGCGTGCTGGACGAAGATGGCCGTCTGGCCGGCATCGTGACCGAGCGCGACCTGTTGAATCGCATCGTGCTGCCGCGTCGCGATGCCGCAAGCGTCCCGCTCAAAGAAGCCATGAGCGAAGTGCTGGCCGTCATCGAAGCGACAGACACGCCGCACGAGGCGCTTGAGCGCATGGAGCGCATCGGTCGCCGCCACTTGCCGGTCGTGGACGGCGAACGCTGGATCGGCATGCTCTCAATGCGCGACCTGATGCGCGTCGAGCTGAGCGAGCAGGGCGACGAAATCAAATTGCTGCACGAATATATCTCACAGTAAACCGGCGCTGCGACGCACGCGCGCCCGTCCTCACCAAAGACCACTTCATCGCAAAAGACTCATCTATCCATTTGCGCCTAGTGCTGTGTCATTGAAATTCTTAAGGGATAAATTGCCACTAGCTTTAGCTAGTGGAGTAGATACCCAACCTATTTGTCGGCTTTAGCCGAACAGTTCGGCTAAAGCCGATGACTGTGAGCTATGCTTGCCCACTAGCTAAAGCTAGTGGCAATTCTAAAAACTTACATTACACAGCAATAGTCGTCTTCGCTTTTGGAAAAAGACGTTTTGGCATAAAGTGTGTCGTGTATGCCGGGCGATGTTCAAATCAAGCAGTTTGAATTGTCTGAACAAGACGCGCTGCTTTCCTTTCTGCGTGTGGCTTATCCCGGCGAGCCGCTCAAGGGCGACCCGACTTTTTGGAAATGGCATTTCTTAGAGAACCCGCATGCCAGCCCCGGCGATGTCCCGCTCTGGATAGTCAAAAACGTGGATGAAGTGGTCGGCCAGATGGCTGCCATTCCCGTCAAGCTTAAAGTCGGAGAAGAGGAAAAGCTTGCTCTCTGGATTATAGATTTCATCCTGCTTCCCGAATATCGCGGACAAAAGCTTGGCAAGCGATTGATGCAACTTGCGCGTGACGAATATTGCCCGACGATGATCGCGCTTGGTTATAACGAACAATCCGAAGCCGTCCTCCGCAGCCACAAGTGGAAGCCTCTGGGCAGCATCAATCGCTATCACAGGCTCTTATTCCCCGGCGACGCGGTTCGGGAAATCTCACGCCTCGCGCCAGCCCGTCACTTAGCCAATTTGCTTTACGCTCCTTTTCGCCCGCGCCTGTCAAAGCTTGCGCAGCGAAATGGCGAAGGCGCATTGCGCCTGGTCACGCAGTTTGATTCTTCCTTTGACGAATTATGGCTGGACGCCTCTGCTCAATGGCCTTGTGCTGTGGTTCGCGGCGCAAGCTTTCTGGAATGGCAGTATCTGAAGCAGCCCGGGAAAAAGTTTGACGTGCTCGGATATTATGAAAAAGATCGCCTGCTCGGCTACGTCGTCCTTTTTTTCAGGAAGGCTGAGGCGCACGGCATCTTGCCCAAAGCCGCGATCACTGATTTGTGTTACAGCGCAAATAATTCCGAAGCAGTGATTGACAACCTGTTGCAGGGCGCGCTCGGTTTAGCCATCGAAAGACGCGCCGGGGGATTGGTGACGGATGTCTTGGACGCGCGGGTTGAGCGGCGGCTTCGGCAACTCGGATTCTGGCGCATCAAAGCCGCGCCTCCTTTTATGGTCGGGGCTGTCGAGCGGCAGGATTTAATGTACGAGAGAAATAACTGGTTTCTGACGCGCGGCGATTCCGATGTTAGTATTTTTGAAGACCCTAATCTCTAAAAAAAAGTAGTGGTTCAATTTGAAGATGAATAAATCGAGAGATGAGGTTCACCGCAGAGACGCAGAGAGCAGCGCAGAGGAAGCGCAGAGACTTGAGTGCTATTCAACTCTCTGCGCCATCTCAGCGTTCTCTCCGGTCTCTGCGGTGAGTCTGACTTTTATTTCTCATCTTCAAACTGAACCACTACCAAAGAAAAGATGATGTTGACCGGGCCATTTATTTTTTATCACAAGATTGATACCGCGCCGAAGGATGCGCGCATCAGGGGCGGCTATACTCCGCGCAAGCGGTTTGCGCGACAGATGGCGTACCTGAAAAAACAGGGACACGTTTTTTATACCGCCTCTGAAATGATAGAGCATTATCAAGACCACCGTGCGTTTCCGCCGCGCGGGCTTGCCATCACGTTTGATGACGGCTGGAAAGATAATTACGAAAATGCTTTTCCGATTCTGCGCGAGCTTGAGATTAAAGCCACCATCTTTCTCATCTCATCCTGCATCGGACATGTTTCCGTCAAAGCGCAGTCCGAAGGCGAGAGCGCACGCGCGCATCTCTCGCCCGAAAATATTTTGGAGATGTCGAAACATGGAATCGAGTTCGGCTCGCATACGCTCAATCATAAGTTGTTGCACCGGACTCCGCTTGATGAAGTAAGAGTCGAGGTCGAAGAATCGAAGCGACAGATTGAAGAGCTGCTGAACAAGCCGTGCAAGGTGTTTGCATATCCGGGCGGGCATTTTAACGAAGACTCGCGACAGGCGGTCTTGGACGCAGGATACATGGCTGCCTTCACGACATATTACGGAGCGACAGAGCATTTAGACCTTTACGCGCTGAACCGCACGGAGATTTTGCGTCGAGATCGCTTTCTCTTCCAGTTCGCGCGCAAAGTCTTGGCCGCTCAGCAATCCTGTGGGACGCAAGGGGGTTAGCATGAGGAACATTCTTTTTAGCATCATTGTCAGCAGCGTTTTATTGCTTGCGGCCTGCGGGCAGGCTCCGACCGGCAGAGGCGAGGGCGAGATTGCCAGCACGCCTTCAGGCACAGCCAGTTTCCGCGTCGAGACGGTCATCGGCGGCCTCACGGTTCCGTGGTCTATCGTCTTCACGCCGGACGGGCGGATGATTTTTACGGAGCGACCGGGACGCATCCGCGTCTACGAGAAGGGAAGCCTGCGGCCTGAGCCGCTCTACGCCGTGCAGGATGTCGAAGCAAAGGGCGAGAGCGGCCTGATGAGCCTCGCGCTGCATCCCGAATTTGCTAAAAACAAATTTCTTTATCTGGCCTATGCTTATGACAGCAGCGGTCAGACCTTAGTGCGCATCGTGCGTTTTCGTGAAACCGGGACTGCTTTGGTTGAGCCAAAGCTCATCATCGAAAACATCCCTGCGGAGCAATATCACGCCGGAACGCGCCTGCGATTTGGCACGGACGGCAAGCTCTACATCACGACCGGCGATGCCGGAAAAAGAGAGCTGGCGCAGCGTCTCGACTCGCTCGCCGGAAAGACCCTGCGGCTCAACGACGACGGCACAGCGCCGACTGATAATCCGTTCGTGGGACAACAAAACGCACGCCCCGAAATCTGGTCTTACGGGCATCGCAACGCGCAGGGCCTGGACTGGCAGCCGGGAACGAACTTGATGTTTCAGACGGAGCATGGCCCGTCCACTTTTGACGGGCCTCCCGGCGGCGACGAGGTCAATATCGTCGAGCGTGGAAAAAATTACGGCTGGCCTGCGATTCATCACACAGAGAAGCGTGAAGGAATGGAATCTCCTTTGCTCGAATACACGCCTGCGGTCGCTCCCGCGAGCGGGACGTTTTATCGCGGCAAAGCCTTTCCGCAATTCACAAATAATTTCTTTTTCGGCTGTCTCAGGGGCGAGGCCATCATTCGTGTAGAGCTTGACGGCAAGCGAGTCGTGAATCAGGAGAAATTATTATTAAAGCAATACGGTCGAATCCGCGACGTAGCCGAAGGGCCGGACGGCGCGCTCTACTTTTCCACTTCTAACAAAGACGGGCGCGGCACTCCCGCAAAGGATGACGACCGCATCATGCGCCTCGTTCCGGTAAAGTGATTCAAACAGGATGGACAGGATAAGCAGGATAAGAAATTATCAATGAGGTATGTTGAATGATGAAGGGCAAGCTATCGATAGCTTGCCCTTCATCATTCAACGATTACTTTTTATCCTGCTTATCCTGTCTATCTTGTTTAAACTTTCTGCGCCAGAATCGCTGTCTTTGACCAGCCAATGGGGTCTAATGGCGGGAAGCGATAATGCTTGACGATGCGAAAGTAGCGATTGGTATTGTCGGCGACCTCTTGCGGCGGATGGGTCTTGAAGCGGAACATGACTTCGAGCAACTTGCTGACGGGCGACGGCCTGACCGGAAGATGCAGCATGTAACCGCCCGGAGCAAGGACGCGCGCCAGTTCGCTCAAGCCCTCTTCCAAAGGAACATATTCGAGCGCGCCGCTGGTCACAATCATCTCGAAAGAATCGTCCGTGAAGGGCAAGGCCAGCACATTAGCCTGCGTGAACACCACCTTGTTGTGGCCTTCCAGATTTTCCGAGACGGCTTTTTGCGCCGTGATGAGTGATGAAGCGGAGAGGTCAACCGCCGTGATATGCACCGGACGCTTGACCGCTTTCAAAAGCGATAGCGTCAAGAGACCTGTGCCGCATCCGGCATCCAGTATCCGCGCGCTACGCGAGAGCGGCGGCAGATGCTTGCGCAGGTATTTTTCCAGCGAGCGCCCGTAACCGTTAAACTTGAAGGTTACGTCATACAATCCCGCAATGCGGTCATAAAATGTCCCCGCGCCGTTCTCGATGTTTATCTCTTTCACAGCATTTAGCCTCGCCTGCTTGTCTCGCTTGGTCTGTTAAATCGGAGGAATCCGGGGGCGGATGTTCTTTTCAGCATAACAGATTTTTGTCGCTAAATCTTCACATCGCGTTCAGCAGGATAAAATAGTTGCCAATAAAATCCAACTCACCGTTGCATCCGTAATTCCAACAACCCCCGACAATTTAATGGACTAGAGCGAATTTCGATTGAATGTACGGCAGGCTGTGAGCCTGCCGCCTGTCCGACGCGAGCGGCAGGCTGACAGCCTGCCGTACACTAATTTGCAAACTGCTCTAAGCGAACGGGGGTAGGTGTGTTTGAAACGGAAAAGGATGCGCTCGATTGGTATGAAAGCAAGCCGCGTGCGCTGAGCAAAGAGTTTTTAAGCAGTATTCCGTGGGAGAAAGTTTCGGATTATCCGCTGAACAAGCAGTTTATTCCGGTGCTGCTTTACATGCGAGACGTGGAAACGTTCACGGAAATCTATTATCAGGAATTGTTGCGCACGCCGACCGGCAAAGACCCCGTTATCAGCAAGTTCATGGCGCGTTGGAGCGAAGAAGAACAACTGCACGGCGAATTGCTCAACCGTTTTCTTAACGAAGCGGGATTCGAGACGCGCAAGGAATGGCAGTCAGAATCGAAATCTGCAATCCCTCTGCGCTATACGTTTGAGAATTACGTCACGTCGATGGTAACGAATTTATTCGGCAAGCGTTTTTCCGGCGCGCACATGGCATGGGGCGCGATTAACGAGATGATGACGCTGCAAGGCTACAGGCGTCTCTGGCAACTCGCAGAGCATCCGGTACTCGAATACATCCTGCGCGGCATCGCCCGCGAAGAATCTGCGCACGCGAAGTTTTACTGGAGCATCGCACGCCTCAAGCTTGAGCGTTCCGTCCCCGCACAAAAGCTCGCAAGATTCGTCATCAGCAAATTCTGGTCGCCCGTCGGGCAGGGAACAAAGCCGCAGGCGGAGACGGACTATCTCATCGCCACCCTGTTTGAAGGCGCAGACGGCATCAGCTTTTTTGACCGCAACGTCAACCAGCGCATCGAACGCCTCCCCGGCTTCGCGGGTCTTAAAACCGTCCGCGAAAGAGTCGCCGGAATCGCCCTCAAAGAAGCGGTTTATAGCTGAAGGTCAGAACCGCCTGCGGTAGCGGGCGGGTTCTTTCAATGTTGAATACCCGCCCGCTACCGCAGGCGGTTCTGACCTGTTGCCCCTGCTTGACTATAATTCCGCGAAATTGAAGCCTTATCACGCGCAGTTAAAGCTTAATTCTGCGAAGTTAAGCTTTAATTGTGGAGAGTTAAAGCTTAATTCCGCAGAGTTAAAACTTAATTGTGAACAGTTAAAGCTTAATTGCAGACAATTAAAGCTTTGTTTTGAAGAATTAAAGCTTGATTGTGCACAACTAAAGCCTGATTCTGCGTCGCCGGAGTCTTATTCCCTCAAATTTTGCAGGAAATTCCCACTTTGTAAGGCTTGGGCAAAGATTTCCGTTGCGAATTTCGCTTACCTGAGTAAAATATCCGTGCCTCGCAACCTCAACTCAGGAGTTAATACCTCATGCCACAACCTAAAAGCACACTGGAAAAGCTCAATCTCGTCATCAGCGGGTGGGAAACGCTTGCGGCTGACAAGTCATTCGCCGGAATGACGCTGGCGCAGCTCAAGACTGCTGTGAAACCCTCCTTCGACACGCGCGACCAATTACGCGCACTCGAAAATCAGGTTCAATCCAAGCAGTCCGAGCGCGACAACGCCGACGAAGAGAGCCTACGGCTCATTCAACAAGTCATCAACGGCGTCATCGGCGACCCCGAAGAAGGCCCCGACAGCGACCTCTACGAGTCCTTCGGCTACACACGCAAGAGCGAACGCAAGACTGGCCTGACACGAAAGAAGAAACCCGGCGGCGACATCGGCGGCAGCAAGTAACGACCGCCACCGTCCAGCAATACACACCCCACACGCCACCCAAACGCGCGGCGTGCCCCTCCAAGTGTCTCCACCCGCCGTGTCCCTAACAGAGCTTTGTCTTGCATCCGGTGCATCTCGCCCCGCGAAGGCGCGACTCCTCACATTTCTTTTCTCACTTCGCACACATTTCCTATAAGCTAAGCTGTTTCTGAGTAGCGGGTCAGTTTGAACTTCAAGGTCTATCCAGCTTGAGGAAAAAATCTCCCGCAAAGGCGCAAAGACGCAAAGAAAGCATCCAAGATAGAGTATCGCTCAACCCCTTTGCGTCTTTGCGCCTTTGCGGGAACCTGTCTTTTTCTTCGCCATGTTTGAAACTGACCCACTACCTGTTTCTGACTTCCATTGGCTGTATTTTCTAACGGCGCGTAATTGCGTTAAGATAGCGACATCGCAGATTTCACAGGCACACAAAAGTTAATCAGCAGCCAGCTTGACTCTTTCATTTATCGAGCGCGCGTGCCTGCCGGAAAATCATGTATAGAGTGAAAGGAAGTTTAGAAGATTGCGAACCAGACTTTATCTCACGCTGATAGTGATGCTTTTTTGCACGGCTGCGGTTTACGCGCAGTCGAAGTCGCATCCGAGCGATAAGTTCAAACAGCTTGGCGAAGAGCTTCCGACGCCGAACGACTACCGCGCGGCTTCCGGCGCGCCGGGGCATCGTTACTGGCAGCAGCGTGCGGATTATGCGATTGACGTTGAGCTTGACGATGCGACCCAGCGTATCACCGGCAAAGAAACCATCACCTATCGCAATCTTTCGCCGGACACGTTGACTTATTTGTGGCTACAGCTTGACCAGAACATCTGGACTAAAGACTCGGACGCTTTCAAGACGCAGGCCGCGCCGAGCTTCGTTGATATTCCGTTCGGGACGATTGATAGGATGCTTCCGCGCACTTTCGACGGCGGTTACAAGATTACCTCCGTTCGTGATGCGCGCAACGCGCCGCTGCCTTACACGATTGTCAAAACGATGATGCGGATAGATTTGCGCGCACCGCTCGCGCCCGGCGAGACCGTCATCTTTTCCGTTGATTGGAATTACAACATCAACGACCAGAAGAAAATCGGCGGGCGCACGGGCTACGAATATTTCAAGGAAGATGGAAATTATCTTTACGAAATAGCGCACTGGTTTCCGCGCATGGCCGCCTACAATGACGTGAGCGGCTGGCAGCACAAACAGTTTCTAGGCTCCGGCGAATTCACGCTTGAGTTTGGCAATTATCGCGTCCGCATCACAGTTCCCGACGATCACATAGTAGCTTCGACAGGCGTCTTGCAAAACCCGCTGGAAGTTTTGACCAAGTCTCAGCGTGACCGGCTCGAACGCGCGAAGACAGCCAAGCAGCCCGTTCTGATAGTGACGCAGGACGAAGCCAAAGCTAATGAGTCGAACAAGCCGCGCGGGAAAAAGACCTGGGTTTTTCAGGCTGACAACGTGCGTGACTTCGCTTTCGCTTCATCCAGAAAATTTATCTGGGATGCGCAGCTTCATGACGTGAGCGGCAATCGTGTGATGGCGATGTCCTTTTATCCGAAAGAGGGCAATCCGCTGTGGGAGAAATATTCTACGCACGCCATCATGCACACGCTGAATGTTTATTCGCGGTACACTTTTGCCTATCCATATCCGGTCGCGATTTCCGTCAATGGCCCGGTGGGCGGCATGGAATATCCGATGATCTGCTTTAACGGGCCACGTCCTGAAACGGACGGCACTTATTCTCCCGGCACAAAGCACGGCCTGATCTCCGTCGTCATACACGAAGTCGGCCACAACTTTTTCCCGATGATCGTCAATTCGGACGAGCGCGACTGGACTTGGATGGACGAGGGGTTGAACACTTTTCTGCAATTTTTGTCCGAGCAGGAGTGGGAAGAGAACTATCCTTCACGGCGCGGCGAGCCGAAGAATATTACAGAGTACATGGCGAGCGAAGCGCAAGTGCCAATCATGACGCAGTCGGATTCCGTCCTGCAATTCGGCAACAACTCTTACGGCAAGCCAGCGACCGCGCTCAATATCCTGCGCGAGACCGTCCTGGGGCGCGAGCTTTTCGATTACGCTTTCAAGGAATACGCTCGTCGCTGGAAGTTCAAACGCCCGATGCCAGCGGACTTTTTCCGCACGATGGAGGACGCATCCGGCGTTGACCTTGATTGGTTCTGGCGCGGTTGGTTCTACACGACAGACCACACGGACATCTCTATCGAAGCGGTGCGGTTGTACACGCTCGACACGCGCAATCCTGAGATCGAGAACGAAGTCGAGCGCAAAGACAAGGCCGCACAGCCTGAGACGCTCTCGCAGCAGCGCAACAGAGCTTTGCCAAAGCGTATTGACCAGTTTCCGACGCTCAGAGATTTTTATAACACCTACGACGAGTTCAAAGTAACTGTGACCGAGCAGGAAGAGTTTCAGAAATACTTTGCCACGCTGACGGAAGAGGAAAAAGCTCTACTTAATTCCGGTCTCAACTTTTACGTGGTTGACCTGAAGAACATAGGTGGCTTGGTGATGCCCGTCATCTTACAGATTGATTACGCGGACGGCACGAAGGAAGAACTGCGCATCCCCGCGGAACTCTGGCGCTACGATAATTTTAACGTGGGCAAAGTTATCGTGACCAAAAAAGAGATTGCCAGCATCACGCTCGACCCGCATCTGGAAACGGCGGATGTCGATCTGGCTAACAACTCTTTTCCGCGCCGCCCCGTCAAATCCAAGTTCCAGATTTTTAAAGAGAAGCAGGAACTGAATCCGATGCAGGAGCTTGAGCGCAAGCCCTTGCCGCCGCCCGCGACTAAACAGCCATGAGAAAGAAGCTTTACATCCTGTCGGCAATAGCATTGCTCTTAACCGTCACGGCTCGCGCGCCACGTGCCGCCGCGCCGCACACTTTTCATACCAGCCTGATGCAGGTGGAATACAACCGGCAAGAGCAGCTTCTGGAAGTTTCGATTCAGGTCTTTTCTCATGACCTCGAAAATATCCTGAGCCGCCGCAGCAACAAGCAAATCCGTCTGGACAAAACGCCGGAAGCGGCAAAGCTCGCGCTCGCATATTTGAACGATGCCGTGAATCTGAAGAACCGCGAAGGCCAGCTCAAGACCTTTTCATGGGTCGGCATGGAATCGCAGGCGGACGCCGTCTGGCTCTACGTCGAAGCGAAAATGCCAGAGGGCTTGGACGGCGCGCAGATTCGCAATCGCATCTTCTTCGACCTGCTCGAAGACCAAGTCAACCTCGTTCACCTCAAATATGATGGCAAGAAAGCAGACCTCGTCTTTAAGCGCGGAGAAGATTTTAAAGCTATTCCTGAATCGCAGCCTGATAAGAAATCAGCTCACAAGCCATAATTGATAGAAGATAAAGGCGAAACAAGCCCCCGCGCATGCATTAAAATCTCTCCCCTTTGCTCTCCCTGCTTTTGCAAATACTGCAAGAAACTACAATCGCGCCCGTTCAACAGACTAGCTAATGGGGAAAGGTTTCCCTGCAAAAGGAGATGCGAAACATGAAAAAAGCTTTAGTCGTGTTATTTCTCTTCGGGGCGAGCATGCTGTCCCTCTCGCTGTTCGCTTCATCCAGCGAGACCGTCCTGGCGTATGTCGGGCAGCCCGCAGAAATGTCCGGCGCGCCTGAGCCGCGCGTGATGGACGCCAGAGGATTTGAAATTGATGTTCTGGTAGACGGAATTCCGCTGCCGGAATATTACGCGCGCGGCAGGCAGTACATAGAAGCTTTGGAAGGCGCAGAGTACGAGCTGCGTGTCAGAAATCCATCGGGCGTGCGCGTGGCGGTTGCGCTCTCGGTTGACGGGTTGAATACGATAGACGCGCGCCGCACGTCCGCGAGCAACGCCAGCAAGTGGGTCATAGAGCCTTACGGGACGATTACCATCAGCGGCTGGCAGATGAGTTCTGAGCGCGCACGCCGTTTCTATTTCACCACCGAACGCGATTCCTACGGAGCGAAGCTGGGACAGACGGCAAACCTGGGCGTCATCTCGGCTGTCTTTTTCCGCGAGCGTCGCCCGGTCGCGGTCGTGCCGCCGCCGCGCAGGCCGCGTTACGAGGATGACGAGCGACGCGCAGATAATAAGAGCGGCGCAGATTCTTCTTCGGCTCCATCGCAAAATCAAGGCGGCGCAAGCTCCACGCAATCAAAGCGGAGAAGCGCGGAAGCAATGCCCGCGCCCGATAATGATTCTGCCGCGACGGGCATCGGGCGCAGCACGCGAAATGATGTGCGCTGGGTAAATCTGGATTTGGAAGACCGCGCGTCAGCCGAAGTCACGATTCGATATGAATACCGCGCCGCGCTCGTGCGTCTGGGGATTCGCCCGCGCCCCTATCCTTATCCGGAGCGCGACAGCTTGCGACGGCGCGAGCAGGCCACAGGCTACAGCCCGGAGCCATAGAAGAGCAAGGATGAAGGCGGAAGGATGAAGGATGAAGGGGATACTATTGAAGATGAACGGCTCATCTTCAATAGCATCCCCTTCATCCTTAGCCATGAACCCGCCCGCTACCGCAGGCGGTTCTGACATGAGTTACTGCCTTACTAACTTTTCATTATAGAGCTGGCGATAAGCGCGATAGTTCGCCATCACTTTAAAGACGTAACCTTTCGTTTCCGAAAAGCCGACTTCGGCAGCGAGGATGCCGCCGTCGTGATGGCCGGAACGCTTGAGCCAGCGCGCCACGTTGTCTTCGCCGCCGTTGTAGGAGGCGATGACCGCTTCCGGCAAATTGGGAAAGAGGCGCGACAGCTCTGCCAGGTATTCGCTGCCAATCTGAATCGAGACCGCAGGACGATAGAGGTCTTCATCTTTTAAGTTATTGATGCCCGCACGATGCGCGTATTTCGAGGCCGTGTCAACGACGAGCTGTAAAAGCCCGCGCGCCGCCGCAGGCGATTTGGCGCGCTCGCGAAAATTGCTCTCCTGCCGCATGATGGCGAGCAGCAGGCGCGGGTCAACGTTGCGCTTCGCGGCTTCGCGCACGAGCAGTTCACGATAAGGCGCAGGGTACAGATTAGCCGAGCGTGAGATTTCTGCGTTCGCACGAGTCACGCGGGCTATGACTTCCGGTCGCTTCGCAGCCTCTTTAATCGCGAGCAGCCTTTGCGTCGCCAGCCAGCCGTGATATGAATCCGCTCTTTCCGTGAGCATCAAATAAGCTGTAATCGCTTCCTGCGTTCTCCCGGCGCGTTCCAGACTGTAGGCTTTCAGATAAGCAAGCTCTTCGGTGGTGGTCGCCACGCCGTTTTGAAATGTCATGCGGCGCTGTAGCTCGTCAACGGTCTTGACGGCCTGAGTCCAATCGCTGGCAGTGATGTCTATGCGCAGGCGCGCAAAAAGGGCATTGGCATCTGTCGCCGTGCCGACGAATCTCTCTCTGGTGCGCGCCACCCATGTGAGTGCCTCCTGCGCCCGCCCAGCTTCGCGCAAAGTATCAATGACGTTCAGGTATGCGCTCTCGATGCGCTCGCCCTGCGGATAGGTTTCTGTGTACTGGCGATAACGCGCAGCCGCTTCCGCAGCGCGACCCGCACGCAAGTAGGCGGAGGCGAGCGAATACAAGCCCTCGCGCCCGTCTTTCGTCTGCGCGAACTCACGCGACAACCGCTCGAAGTAGGGCAGCGACTGCTCGTAGCTGCGCTCCTGAAAATGCGCGCGACCCGTGCCATAGAGCGCAGCCGGGACGTTCGGGTCTGCCGGATAACGCTCGGTCAACGCCAGCCAGTGCGCTCGCGCTTCGGCAAAAACGCGGTTCGTGAAATAGACATTCGCGCGTCGCATGTGTTCCGCGCTGCTTAACTGAGCAAGCTTGCCGTCCGCGCCGCGAGCCTCAAGATCAAGCCGACGCACGCGCGCCAGCTCGTCATCATTGGTTTGCGGGAAAGATGTTGATAACGATGAAGCTGTTAAAGCGGTGCGCGCTTTTTCAGCCTGAGCCGCGAGAGAGACAGGCGCAGCGCTTGTGCTCCACAGCAAGAGGATTGAGATGACCAGATTCATATTCCTGATTCAACCTTTGTCTAACAAAACGGAAAGGGAAAGCCTGTCCAATCAGACGCGCCGCGCGCAGCCTTCTGTTGCCTTCGCGTCGCGCGGGGTCTATCTTTGCTTAAAGATAAAGAAAATGCTATTGAAAAGTTCCGCTCACCTTTCCTTAGCCGGTTGCCTGTTCGTCTTCTTCAATAATTTCATAGCTCGACACGATCTCTGCCGCCGGGCGGAGGGTGGCTGCGACGCTGCAATATTTTGTCTCGGATAATTCAATCGCCTGTGCGACGGCTTTTTCAGAGAGCTTGTGCCCGCGCAGGATGTGGCGAACTTCCATGCGCGTGTAGCTGCGTGGATGCTCGTCTCGCCTCTGGCCTTTGACTTCGACGCGATAGCTGGTTACGCGCGCTCGCTTCTTGTGTAAAATTGAAATGACATCCACCGCAGTACAACTGCCGAGCGCGATAAGCAACAGTTCCATAGGCGTCGCCGCGCTCGCGCGCTCGTGATTTGTTTCCAGGACTTGCGCGTGCCCGCCGGGGCTGATGCCTATGAAAAGCTCGTCACCGGCATAGTGAATAATTGCTTGCGCGTCATTCATTTCTTTGCTTCCTCCAATGCTTTCAGAGCATATCACTGAACCCCAAATATTGAGATGCGTGAAGCTTTCGCATCATCAATGACACACACTCGCCTGACTTTTGAAATCGTTAAAAAAACGCAATAGTTAAAAATGGCAACCAATTAGAAGGGTTCGAGAATCCGAACACACGGTTGCGGCGTCTTACCTTAGACAACATGCCGGGCTGACGCGGAACTTGTTGATAGCTAAGAGTTTAGAGTGTTGGCCTAAAGCCGGTTGCGCAACTACTCTCCCTGTTGCCAATAAAGAATAACTCCCCCCGTCAGGAGTTGTGGCGCTCGTCTTTCGCAAGAGAAGACGTGCGCCGAAGAAGTGAACAAGGGAATTTTTAAGTTAGTCTTTCATTCAGTGGAGGGAAGAGAAGATGAGAACGTTAAGACAATTAGTTGCAGTAGCGCTGGTATTTGCGCTGACGGGATTGAGTTTGACTGTGCAGGCGCAGAGAACCACTCGCGCCAACGTCAACCAGAGAGAAGTTCGACAGCTTCTCACACGTATCGAGAATCGCTCGGACGTGTTCAAGCAGAGCCTCGCAAGGGTGCTCGACAACAGCCGCATAGACGGCACGAACCGCGAAGACAACATTAATCAATGGGTCAGCGATTTCGAGAATGCTACGGATCGCTTGCGGGATAACTTCAACAGCCGCCGCGAGACTCGCAGCGATGTCGAAGAAGTGCTGAACCATGCCGCGAGGATTAGCGATTTTATGCGCAGCGCGCGGTACGCGGGTTCAGTCCAAAGCGACTGGAATCTCCTGCGCGTTGATTTGTCGGAACTGGCGCGGCTCTATAACATTACGTGGAACGGGACTAATCCGACTTATCCGAATTATCCGACCAATAGCGGGCAGCAGGGCAGCAGGAATCGCCTGACCGGAACCTATCGCTTGGACACTGCGCGCAGCGAAGACCCGCGCACAGCCGCCGAGCGCGCGACACGCAATCTGCCCACTCGTGATCGCCAGAGAGTCTTGGACGCTTTGACGATGCGGCTGGAATCGCCTGAAACGATTGCTATTGACCGTCGCGGTCGCAACGTGACTATCGCTTCGTCTCGCGCGCAGCAGATTACGTTCGAGGCCGACGGCGTTGAGCGCAGCGAGCAGTTGGGGAATGGCCGCAGTGTGCGTGTGCGCGCAGCGCTGGTTGGCGACCAGTTGAACATCAGCCAGACCGGCGACAGGGGCAATGATTACAGCGTGTCCTTTGACCAGATTGATAATGGTCGCCGGATGCGTATCACGCGACGCATCAGCACAGACCGTCTGACGCAGCCCGTCGTCGTCGAGAGCCTCTATGACAAGACTTCGGAAACGGCGCAGCTCGATTTGTACAACGGCTATCCGAATTCTCCGACCTATCCGAACTCCGGTGGGGCAGTGGCGGGCGATTTCATCGTGGCGAACGGAGTTCAGCTAGTCGCGGTGCTTAACGACAACCTGTCAACCAAAGAGGCGCGCGACAACGACCGCTTTACGATGACCGTGCGCTCGCCGTCGCAGTATGACGGAGCCACCATCGAAGGCTATGTCACAGGCGTCAGCCGCTCAGGCCGCGTCTCTGGCCGTTCTGAGATGACCTTGAACTTTGAGACCATCCGTCTTCGTAACGGGCGTTCCTACAAGTTCGCAGGATTCGTAGACACCGTGCGGACGCCGGGCGGCGAGACCGTGCGCGTCAACAACGAAGGCAACGTGCAGGAGAACGAGAGTCGCACTTCGACCACCGTCAAGCGCGCAGCCATCGGCACGGCAATCGGCGCAATCATCGGAGCCATCGCAGGAGGCGGCAAGGGAGCAGCCATCGGCGCGGCAGTCGGCGCGGGAGCAGGCGCGGGTTCAGTCTACGTGCAAGGCAAGGATGACCTTGAATTGATGAGCGGCTCGGAGGTCACTATCACTTCCAGCGCGCCCAGATAAACCAACTAACTAAACTCAACACAGCGGGGAGAGGAGAAAGCAATTTTTTCTCTCCCCGCTTTTTTTGTGTTCGTAATTTGGATTCATGATGTTATTCAAATTGTCCCGGAGGGACGACTGAAACTTAGTTGGTAGAAGATTTCAGCCTTCCCTTCGGGACTTCGGGTGCATGGCTGGCTGGTTCCCAGCGATAAATCGCCGGGCTACTATCAAACGTCCCTCAAGGGACAAAAAATCATGTCCACACTTTATGTCCGCGAGGGGGAAAAGCTTTTCACTCATTCGTGCGGAAAGTGTTAGGATTTCCCTGAAAAAAATTGATGCTTAAAGGGGTTTGGAATTGAACGTGTCGAACGCGACGATTGCTCTCAGAAACTTACCGGACGATGTGAGGCTGTTGCGCCTTGAGGCGTTGGTCGCTGCCAGCGAGGCGCTCAACCGCGTTTCGGGCCTGGACGACATCCTGTGTGTGATACTCGATTTGGTTTCCACACAGCTTGATTGCGAGCGCGGGACGGTCTTCTTGCGCGACCGGCGGACGGACAAACTGCATGCGCGGCAGATGATTGGCTCTGAGCGCATAGAGATAATTTTGGAGCGCGGCGTCGGCATCGCCGGACACGTCGCGGAAAGCGGCGAGAGCGTTTTCATCAACGACGTGCAGGCAGACCCGCGCTTTGATTCCACGACCGATGTCCGCACGGGTTTTACGACGAAGACGATGCTGTGCGTGCCGCTGCGGAAACCGGATGAAGCTCCGCTCGGCTCGTTGCAGGCGATAAATGCGCGCGGCGGCCACTTCTCCGAAGCAGACCTCGCCTATCTCGAATCATTCGCGGCATTGGCCGCCGTCGCCGTCGAGCGCGAACAGCTTGCACAGGAAGCCGTGCGCGCACAGATGCTCTCGACCGAATTGAACCTCGCGCGCAAGATTCAGCAACGCCTGCTTCCGCCTGCGGGAAACATCAGCTTGCCCGCGCCGCTCACGGCATGGGGCACGAGCCAGCCCTGTTACGATGTCGGCGGCGACGCTTATGATGCGGTCATGCTGCCCACTGGCGAATGCGCTTTCTGGGTCGCGGACGTGAGCGGCAAAGGCATCGGCGCGGCGCTCTTGATGAGCACGCTGCAAACGGAGCTGCGCGCTTACGTGCGCGCGGAGACAGACCTTGCGCGCCTCGCGACGGAACTGAACGCGCGTGTCACGGACGTGGCTCCGCTCGGCACTTACGCGACGCTCTTTCTCGGAATCTTAAACATCGAGACGGGAAGCTTGCGCTACGTCAACGCGGGGCATCTGCCGCCCGTCTGGATAAATCGCCAGCTTGCGGAAGTGAGAGAGTTTGAAGCGAGCGGAATGCCCATCGGCCTCTTGCCGGGGAGCGAGTACGAATCCGGCTCGACCGTGTTTGCCAGAGGCGAGCGGCTGGCAATCTTTAGCGACGGCGTGAGCGAGGCCGAGAACACCGCCGGCATTCAATACGAAGAGGACGGACTCGCAGACAGCTTCGCTCGCATCAACGCACGCGAGGTCGAGCAGATAGGCGCAGAGTTCTTCACAGACCTTGACCGCTTCCGCATTGGCGCGCCCGCCAAAGACGACACGACCTTTCTCGTCGTCGGGCTAGGGTAAGCAGATTCAAACGGGATAGACAGGATAAACAGGATAAGACGTAAAGATGAAACATAAAAGATGAAAGCCATGCTATTGAACCTCGCTCTAGTGTCTTTAAAAGCATCCTTTTCATCTTCCATGCTTTATCTCTCGTCCTTGCTTTTCTATCCTGCCTATCCTGTCCATCCCTGTTAAAATTTTCTGATGATAAATTCTTTGCCGGAAGAGATTGAGGCGTATCGGGATCGCATGTGGCGGCGCGAGGCGGAGCTGCGTATCGAGGATGCGTTTGATGCCGAGAAGCTCATTGAAGAAGTTGGATTCTGCGCGGCCTTGACGGATGCGCGGCGTCCGAGTCCCTCTCTCTACATAGCCGTGTGCGGGCGGCGCGACGCGCACACGCCGCGCAACGTGCAGAAAGACCCGGAGGCGAGCCTCGCATGGACTATCAAAGATGAAGTGATGCGACGCGGTCGCGTCTATTACGCCAAGCTGGCGAAGGGACGCGCGACGTTTGTTGCGCCGCGCCTCATCGCGCACTTCAATGCCCTGTGGGGCGTGCCGCGCCGTGAAGAGCGCACGCGGCTCTCGACAGACGCACGCGCCATCCTCAAAGTCCTGCGTCGGGAATGGGAGATGGCGACCGCAGACTTGCGTCAGGAGTCCGGCCTCAAAGACCGCAAACAATTCACACGCGCGCTCGACGAATTGCAACTGTCCCTGAAAGTCGTGCCGGGCGAAGTCCTCTACGAACCCTGGTTCACATACATCTGGACGCTCGCAGAAGGACGCTTTCCCGCAGAGCTGTCCGTCAAAGTCAAACGCGAAGCAGCCCTGCGCGAAGTGGCGCGAGCTTTCCTCAACGGCGCAGGCATGACCGTGCGCGGCGAGCTGGCAAAAGCGACCGGACTTTCGAGACCCGACGCCGGGCGCGGCAACCACGCGCTGGTCGCAGAAGATTATGCAGAGCGGCTGGATGTGGGAGTTTATCGTCTGAAGAAAAATGATTTATTTAGCAGTAGATGAACCTGACAATTCAACAAGGCGGTCACATCAAATTCCAAGTTTCTCACGAACTTCCTCTAAAGGGATACCTTCCTGACGCTCCTTAGCTTCTAAAAGACGACGCTTCATGTTCTCGCTTTTTAGCAGGTAAGCGGTCTCTTTCTCGGATTCAATTTCGCGCCATAATTCGATGGGTACGATGACGCCAATGGGGTTTCCGCTTCAGATAACCGCTGCTTTGATAATCTCCTGAAATGTTAAAGCATCTTCCGTCATATAAATGTTATTAAAGAAAACATAAGAACTCTTTTTTTGAGGCAGCATCGTTGCCAGCTCCTCTAACTCGTCTTCATCGTATTTGTATCGCCACCCTTTGCGGCCATGCAGCCTGAAATAACACTTGTTCGGAGTCTGAGTCCTTCCGGCGAAAGGATCAACGACGTGCCACAGGTTAAGGTCTTCGCAGATGCCTTTCACTATCTTGCCGTCCCATTCTCCGCGTGGCTCCCAACAGAAATTAAAATCTTTCCGATGGGTGCTCGAAAAGAATTTCTCTAAATTTGAAATATTTTCTCTGTTCTGTTTGAAGCTGGCAGGGCACTGAAACAAAATCGTTTTTGCTTTGAGAGCCTGTGCGCAGGCGAGTGTCACTTCCAAAGCTTCTCTGACGATTGAGGTGGGTTTGAAATATCCTGCTTCTTCCTTCTCAATCTCGGAGAGCTTCTTTTTCAGGCGTTTATAGGTGGGGCTTTTAGCTGCATGCGTTATCAACTGCCACGCTTTCAAGGTGAATTCAAATTCGGGAGGCATCTGCTCGCGCCAGCGTTCAAGCGTAGAGATTTGCGGCGGTTGATAAAATGTGTGCTGAATCTCAACGCAGGAAAGAAGCTGTGCATATTCGACTTTGTTCGAGCGAAAGCCGGATGTCCCGATTTGTACCTTGCTCTTCATGTTTACGCCAGCCGCAGGGAAAAGTCTTGATGAAAGAGCTGCTATCGCGGGGTCGGGTTCGCTCTACTCGTTAGCTGATTTACTTGAGCTGTAAATACCTGTCGCGCAGAATCTCCCTGTGATGCAGTTCGTGCCCCGCGATGATATATGCGAGGGCGCGGACGCTGACTTCACTCTCACTGGCTGTTCCCGTGCGCAGCCATGCCTCCGCAGTCAGATGCTTGAACAGGAATAAGCTGGACGCTCTGACGCTCTCAAATTCCTCCGCCAGATCGCTGAACTGGCGATCATTGAATGAAGCGTTTTGAATGTAATCGTCCTGCTCGTAACCGGGCAGCGGCGTCCGGTCGTTGCGTGCGAAGCGCAAGGCTCGATAGGCAAAGATTCTTTCCGTATCAATGACGTGGCCCAACAATTCTTTAATGCTCCACTTGCCGGGTGCATAACGCAGCTCAGCCTGCGACTCGGGGATTGTGCGCAAGAGAGCTAAGGTCTCTTGCACTTGCGCGCTTAACGCTGCAACTATGTCGCCGTCCGGGACGAGCGAGATGTACCTGCCGTAGTATGGAAGATATTCTGTCTCTTCAGGTCTGTTTATTGTAATTGTGGACATCTTGTAATCTCCTTCAATTGCCACTAGCTTTAGCTAGTGGAACAAGAGAGTTAAAAAGGGTCGGCTTTAGCCGAACCATTGCGGCTAAAGCCGGTAATAATTTCTGCAATTTTATCCACTAGCTAAAGCCAGTGGCAATTCAATAAAGCCCAAAACTTTAGTTACACAACACTAGCTTGCTGTACAGCTAAGCTCAAGCGGATGGAGTATTCGTGCCGCGCATTTCTTTCTCAATATCTTCGCGCACCTGTTGCTCTTCGCGCGCGGATTCGAGCGCGAGCGGCAGGTGTTCCTGCGTGGCGTTGAGGCGTTGCAGGGCAGCGTTGGTTTCCGTCCAACTCTGGCCGCGACTGGCTGCCGCTTCGATCATTTGGAGGCGGGCTTCGGCTTCGGCGCGGCGTTCCGTGCCTTCCTGCCTGACGCGCTCAAGACGTGCGCGGTCTGCTTTCAACTCTTCCTGCAAGGTCTGGTTGGTCGCTCCCTGCCTGTAAGATGAGCGATTCACGCGCCGCTCGACCAGCAGCAAGTCGCGTTTCGCGCTGGCGACGACGCGCGAGGCCGTCAGGCGCGCGGCTAAGGTCTCGCGGTAGGCGTCCGCCAGCAACAGGTTCTGGCTCTCTATCTGTTTGAGCGATTGCCGCTCAGCCGTCGTCATCTCGGAAGTAAACCAGGACACTTCGTCAGCCGTGATGCCGTTGGCTGCCAGCTTCTCACGCATCTGCTTGAGCCATCGCTTGCGATAAAAAACGAGGAAGATGGCGACCATCAAGCCTGCGATAGAGCCGACGGCGAGCGAGGCCAGAGCTAGAAAAACATAGAGCGCAGCCGTTTCCGTCGCCGTCGCAAACATGTACAGCACCACAAAGAGAACGGGGCCGGGCAGCGCAAACAAGAATGGAGCCAGCCACGGCGCCCATTCAAGGACGCGCGTTTTCAAGCGTTCGCCAGCCGTTAATTTATTGTCGCTCACTATTTTATTTGTCCGAAAACGTAAATCGCCTGACACGCATCTAAAGCCATGTATTCAAAAGCGGCTTGCACCGGCCTTGTCCACTGCCTGCGGGCAGCGACGAAGCTCAATTCTCAAACATGAGAGCTGAAAATATAACCCGTCGCGCGTCTCTCGCGCCAGCCTTGAGTTCCACCTCGCACGGGCATGCGTGCTTTGCGAAGCGTGGGCTGTGTATTATGATTTAACTTATCCAAGCGGCATGTTGAGGAGAAGCGATGCGCCAGATCACAAAAAAAATCACCACTACGCTCATTATCGCGGTGTTTGCCTGTGCAGCCCCGGCGGCTTCGCTGATGGGACAAGAGAGCGGCCTTGAGGTTGCGGAAAACAAATCCACTCCGCGCGGCAAGAAAGACAACGATCAGGCACGCGCGGTGGTGATTCCGATTACCCCGCGCATGCGTGCGCTGGAGGTGACAGAGCCTCGACGTGAAGAAGACATCATCGTGTTAGGTAATCTGATCGTGCGCGAGGATGGCGAAGAGCGAAAAATTCTCTCCATCCGCAGCATTGGCAACACCCCGCTCGCGCTGGCCGTGTTGATTCAGGATGACGTTGTGCCTGCGGTCAGCAATGAGATTAAAGCCATCGGCGAGTTTATCCGCACGCTGCCGAAAGGCTCTCGCGTCCTTGTCGGGTATATCAAGAACGGCTCGCTGCAAGTACGACAAAAGTTTACCAACGAGCTTGATAAAGCCGTCAAGGCTCTGCGCATTCCGCTTAGCTCTGCGAGCGCCGCGCCTTTCAATCCCTACATAGAAATCCGCGAGGGCTTGAAGCGTTTTGAATCGCTGCCTTCGGGACGGCGCGCGATGCTGGTCGTGACGGACGGGCTGGATAATTCAAGAGGCGCGAGAAGTTCTTCGGCAGGAATGAGCGTTGACTTGCAGCGCGCTATCCGCGAGGCGCAGCGCAGGAGCGTTGCGGTTTACGCTATTTATGCTCCGACCGTGACGGGCACTTCCTACAATTCGATTCTGGTTGGCAATGCACAAAGCTCGCTTGAAAAACTCACGGATGAAACGGGAGGCCGCGCTTTCATTCAAGGCACGACCCTGCCGGTCAGCTTTGATCCTTTCCTCCGCGAGCTTGGAGAATCTTTGTTCCAACAGGTGGCTGTGACGTTTCTTTCGACCAGCTCGGACAAGGGCTTTCACCGTCTCGAAGTCAGTTTTGAAAGACCCGGCGTAGAAGTTGATTATCCTGCGGGATACACAAGATAAGTAAAAAGCTGGTAAATAGTGAATAGTGAATAGTAAATGGAGGAAAGCAAGCGTTCTTCTATTCACTATTCACTATTTACTATTTACCAGCTTTTATCTCAGGCGACTCTGACGGGCTGCGCGTCGCGTTGTCGCCGCTTCATCTCTTTCATTTGAGCCTCAAGCAATTTCAGATGCAGCTCAAGAAAAAACTTGCCTTCACCGTTTAGCTTGATGCTATCTGCGAAATCTTTCCCGGCGGCCTCTTCGTCACCCTGTAGCAAATAAGCAAAGCCGCGTCCCGCATGCGCCAGCGAAGCCAGATGTTGATATGGATTGAGTTCCAGACTCTTATCAAAATCCGAGATCGCTTTGGCAAAGTCTCCGCAGATGATCTGCGCCTCGCCTCGCTTGATAAAAGCTTCCGCATAACGCGGGTTGAATTTGACCGCCGCGTCAAAGTCCGCCAGAGCATCGCTGATCTCTAATCCGTTGGTGCGGATAAAGCCGCGATTGAAATATGCGCTGGCGATGTCCCGGTTGTTCTCGGCGAGGCGCGGGTCAATCTCGACCGAGGCTTCGTAATCTGAAATCGCGCCGTTTAAATCTCCTTTGGCGCGACGCGCTTTTCCTCTGTGGAACAAAGCGTCTGCGAATTGCGGGTTAATCTCCAGGGCTTTTTCATAACTGTTAATCGCCCCTTCGATGTCGCCGCGACTAAAGCGCATGATGCCGCGCTTGACATGCTCCTTTGCCGTGCGTGCGTTCTGCGCTTGAGCGGTGGGCGCAATCACAAACAAGAGCGCGAGCAGCAAAAACGAGATGCTTTTCATACGAGCCTCTGAGCAGAGAGTCAGTGTTGAATGGGGAGCCGATTTAACGCCAATTATTCGCGTCATCCGAATTGAGCGCCGCACGAAGTGCACTTACGATACTCCTCTTTCATCAAAAGGCCAATCCAAAAAAATGGCGGACAAAAGAAAAGCAGCAACGCAAAGACGATCCATCCGTCCGACGAGACCTTTTTGATAACCTGCGGATGATAAGTCGAGCCGCAATGGGGGCATCCGTATCCGGCCACCTGCGGCTGTGGCGCGCCGTAAGGTTGCGCTACGGGTGCGGCAGCGCGCGGCTGTTCGCCAGTCCAGAAAGGCGTCGGCGGGACATACTCGGCCTGCCGCGTCGCCTGCGGGTTGGGCGCGAGGTTTCTGCCGCAGTAACGGCAAACGCGCGTCCCTTCAGCATTCTGTTGTTCGCAATAACTGCAAGCGATCATTAAATTTCTGTCATGGAAAATGGGACGGCGCGTCGCACACGTCTCGAAGAAACCTGACAGGTGCGGCGTTCGAGATGCGCTGAGGCCGCTGGCGGCCTCAACGCGCGGGTAGGATATAGCAAATTAAATGAATTGTCTCGCAGGAAAATAGCGCGCAGAGAGGGCTGCTTCAAGAGCCTCAAAAAGGAAGGACAAACGTTCACAAAAAAGCGTTGTGAGACTCTCTCGTCCCACAACGCTTTTCATCGAATGAGCTGTCGAAGAGCCGGACTCTCAAAAAAAGTGCGGCTCCTCGAATTACTGATTGACGGCTATCTGCTAACTCTTTAGTGAGTATCGAACGCGGCGACGGGGAAGTCCGCCGGGAGACCCCACTGGTTTGAGACCGTCACGCCGTCCACTGTCCTGCGAACATAGAATGTGCCTGTGCCGCCCGCTTCGCGCCAGACGGCGATGTCGCAACGCCCGTCGCCATCATAGTCATTCTGCACCGTATAGTCTGTGGTCGTCGCGCCGTAGCTGACGGACAGCAACGTGCCGGTCAGGCTCTGGCGGATGTACCAGACGTATGTGCCGCCCGCATCGCGTGCGACCGCAAAATCCGTCTTGCCATCATTGTCGTAGTCGCCCGGAACGACGAAGTCGTTGGTCAAGCCCCAGTTGATAGAAGTGAATCCAGCCGTGCTCTGAAGGACATAGAAAGTGGCAGGGCCGTTGGTGGGCGGAGGGGTGCCGCGTTGCACCGCAATATCGAATTTACCGTCGCCGTCATAATCGCCGGGGGCTGCGAAATCCGTGCTCAGCCCGAAATTCTCGACCCGCAGGTTCGAGGTCATGCTTTCCAGAATGTACCACGTCATCGCGCCGCTGCCGGTGCGACGAACGACGGCGAAGTCGGTCTTGTTGTCGCCGTCATAGTCTCTGGACATCGGCTCGTCGCCGAGGATGCCCCATTGTTGCGCCCCGTTGGTTCCATTCGAGCTTCTGATAAAATAGAAAGTGCCTTCAGTTTCTCTCCACACACAGATGTCTGCTTTGCCGTCGCCGTCATAATCGCCGGGGGCTTGAAAATCCGTGGTGCTGGTGCCGAACAACGTGCTGGTCACGCCGCCGTTACTGTTCTGGATGTACCAGGTATTGTTGGAGTTTCTGAAAACGGCGTAATCAGCTTTATTATCGTTGTCAAAGTCCATCTGCTTGCGGAGCTTCGGCTGGGCGTTCGCGGCGGGAGTCGCTAGCATTGCAAAGGTCAGCGCCAAGCAGAGCGCAGCCGAGACGCTACGCCAGGTCAAAATCTTTTTCATCATTTGTCTTCCTTTTCGAACATCAAGAATAGTTTACCCCTCATCAAGCAAGGCTACGGCGAGCCGCTTCAGGGATATAGATTAGGTGCGAAGATCCATCATCGAAAATCGCCGGTCTCAAGACTACGGCTGCGCTCATAAAGGCCATGCCCAACGGGCTTTTTTATGTAATAACCGGGGAGATTTACCCGTCTCTTTCGCTCCTGCGCGCTCCCAGCCTGCGTTCCTGCATGTGGGGAGACTGAAAACGAAATAAGCTCAAAAACTGACAATCGAAATCCCGGCTGAAGTCGTCAACAAAGAGCGAAAATTAAAACTCCAGAGATTAACAAGCTGCGTGTTGGAAGCAGTTCCTTCTCACCGGTTTGGGTATCAGGAGTGAAACAAATACTGGACGATGCTATCTCGGGTAAAACCTGAGCTAACGCGCGCACAGTAAGCCTCTTAGCGCAAAATGTCAATAGCAGAACCCATCTGCTCAAAGCTTGCTTAACACTTTAGACGCAGCAAAAGCCTCCAACGCCTTTTTAAATTTAGCTTCCAGGAACCGACCTGAAATTGATGGGACGGCTAGAGTAGCTCGCGCCCCTGCGGCCTCAGGAGCTGCCATCTCAAACAGCATCTTTCTACACGTCCGGTTAAGTTGCCTGCTGTGGGTTTCCAGTTGCTTTCCACCCTCGCTGATTATACTCGTGGAACGCCGAGTTTCGTCAAGTTTCTACAACTTGGCGCATAAAAAAAGCGATGACATGCAAAACTCGCAGGCATTCTCACTTTTATCGTCTTGAGAGGGATGCTATTTTGGATGTCTATGGCGCTTGACGTTAATGATGTTGACATCTAAAGTGCTGCCTGCCCGGTGTATTCGCTTTTCTCTTTGCGTTCTTGGCGCGGTTCTGCTTTGCGCTCTTTGCGGTTAAGTTCATTTTTAACGCAAAGACCGCAAAGATTTAAGACGCAAAGGAACGCAAAGAATTTCTACTCTTGATTTGCACAATAATATATGCGCTTACTCTCTCTCTCATTGCTGGTTGGTTTTCTGCTGCTGGCAACTGCTCCGGCTCAAATGGCTGGACTATGCGCCAGCCCAGAGTTCAAGGCTGCACGCCGGTTTAGAGTCGGCGAGGCGCTGGCCGCAGGCGTCTCGGCTGACTTTAACAATGATGGGAAGTTTGATTTGGCGGTGGCGGATGAATATGCCAGCACCGTTTCAATCATGCTCGGTGACGGGTTAGCGCGGCTCGGTGCGCCGGTTGTTTATGAGGTTGGGGCGGCTCCGAATTCCATTGCGGTCGGAGAGTTCAACGCGGACGGCAAACTTGATCTCGTAACGGCCAATGGCAATTCGGAAGATGTCACAGTCTTGCTTGGCAATGGCACAGGAGGCTTTGGAACGCCCAACAGCTTTAGCGCCGGAAGCGACCCTTCTGCCGTAGCTATCGGAGACTTTAACCGCGATGGCAATTCCGATCTGGTGACGACGAACGCCTCTTCAAATACTGTCTCAATCCTCTTGGGTAACGGGCTGGGCACTTTTACTCTGGCAAGGAATCAGATGGTCGGCATGAACCCGCAGGCCGTCGGCGTAGGTGATTTTAACCGCGATCAAAAGCTGGATTTGGTGGTCGCTAACGCAGGCTCCAACAGCATCTCAATTCTCTTGGGTACCGCAAGGGGTGATTTTAAATGGACGGTTGAGTACGCAGTCGGCGACAACCCCTCTTCGCTGACCATCAATGATTTTAACGGTGACAATAAGCTTGATGTTGCGATTGCGAATGTCGCTTCGGATAACGTCTCGATTCTCTTTGGCAACGATCAGGGAGTCTTCGATGCTTCAGCCGAGTTCGGCGTCGGCGAAGGCCCCAGCGCAATCACGGGCGGCGACTTTAATCGTGATGGGCGACAAGACATCGCCGTGGCGAACTATAACTCGGATACCATCTCGATTTTATTCGGCGAAGCAAACGGCGGCTTCACCCAAGCCTCTTTCGATGGCGGGCCGGGGCCGCTATTTATCGTCGCGCGGGATTTTAATGGGGACAATAATATTGATCTCTGTGTGGGCAATCAGCCCACGAGGGCTGTCTCGATTATTCTGAACAACGCTCAGGGAGAGTTTGCTGCGGTCTCAAACTTCACACTGGAAGGTGCGCCCGTCGCCCTCTTGACAGCGGATTTTAACAATGACGGCAAGCTCGATTTGGTATCAATCAATAATCAGGAAGAGGAAGATACTACAGACCATGAGTCAGGCGGCACGGTTTCGGTTCTGCTCAATGATGGAGCCGGTGACTTCATCGAAGCCCCGCACTTCAGCGCGGGACTTTTGCCAACCTCTGTAGCCTCCGGCGATTTTAATGGAGATAGCAAACTGGACCTGGCTGTGGCGGACAGCATAACCAACACTGTCTTTGTCTTCTGGGGCAATGGAGCGGGCGGGTTCATGCCGGGAACGCCTCTGGCCGCCGGGCTATCGCCGCGCGCCATCGCGGTCGCAGATTTTAACGGGGACAATACTCCTGATCTGGTGACGGCCAACCGGAACTCGGATAACCTTTCAGTGATGCTTGGACATCCCGGAAGGCGCGGCTTCAGCACAGCGATTAATTACAGCACAGGCTCGCACCCTTTGAGCGTCGCCGTCAGCGACTTTAACAGGGATGGTAAGCAAGACATAGCAACGGCCAACGTAGATTCTCAGAACGTTTCGATTCTACTGGGAACCGGGCAGGGCGGATTCAGCCCGGCAGCAAATGTGAGCGCGGGAACGAGACCCTCCTACGTTGCTACGGGGGACTTTAACCGTGATGGTAATCCTGACCTTGTGGTGGCAAACAAAGATATTGGCTCCCCGTATGTCTCGATCATGCTCGGAACAGGCACGGGCGCATTCACAGCGGCCACGAACTTCCCGGCAGGTGAGTTTCCTTCCGCTATCGCAATCGCAGACTTCAACGGCGACGGAAACCTTGACGTAGCTGTCGTCAACGCTACCTCTTCCAGCATCGCAGCGCTCTTAGGCAATGGCAGCGGCGGACTTGGCCTCCCAACCAGATTCGGAACCGGGCTGTTCCCTTCATCCATAGTGAGCGGTGATTTTAACAATGATGGAGCGCCGGATTTGGCGGCAACCAATTTTGCTTCAGGCACGGTTTCTATCCTCTACAATAGCTGCACAACTTCTCTATCCAAAAAATAAGCGCATACAAAATATGCGAATCAAGGGTAGACACAAATCAACTGCTTTTTCTTTGCGGTCTTTGCGGGGTTTCACTTTGCGGTCTTTGCGGTTAAAGGCTTTTTTAACGCAAAGAACGCAAAGATTTAAGACGCAAAGCACGCGAAGAGTTTCTACTCTTGGTTTACATAAGATAACTCTTCGCCCACCTCAACCCGAATCAGTTCCGGCTGAGGTGGACTTTCTGCGCTCGAACCATTCATAGAGTGTCGGCAGGATGAGCAGCGTCAGCAGCGTTGATGTAATCAGGCCGCCGATGACGACGGTGGCAAGTGGTCGCTGAACTTCAGCTCCGGCAGATGTTGCAAGAGCCATCGGAACGAAACCGAGGCTGGCGACCAACGCGGTCATGAGAACGGGTCTGAGGCGCGTTTCAGCTCCTTCCTTAACTGCATCTGTGATTGACTTGCCTTCACTACGCAGGCGATTGATATAGCTGACCATGACGACGCCGTTCAAAACTGCGACGCCAAACAGGGCGATGAATCCGACGCCCGCAGAGATTGAGAACGGCATCCCTCGTAAGAAGAGCGCGAAGATGCCGCCGACGATGGCGAATGGAATGCCCGTGTAGATGAGAAGCGCCTGTTTGATCGAGCCGAACGTAGTGAACAGCAGGACAAAGATCAAAAAGAGCGCGAGCGGAACGACAATCAACAGACGTGCGGAGGCTCGCTGAAGATTTTCAAATGTTCCGCCCCATGTCAGGTAATAACCGGGCGGGAGCTTGACCTGTTTTTCAATCTGCTCCTGCGCTTCCTCAACAAAGCTGCCGATGTCGCGACCGCGCACGTTAAGCTCGACGCTAATGCGGCGGCGCGTGTCTTCACGAGAGATTTGCGCCGCGCCTTCGACCAGCGCGATGTCTGCAAGTTGTGAAAGAGGAACGCGCGCCCCGTTCGGCGCAGAGACCAGTAAGCTTTTGATAGTCTCTACATCTTTTGCTGCGCCCTCATTCAAACGAACGACGAGATTAAATCTCTGCTCGCCTTCATAAATCTGCCCGGCGTCTTTGCCAGCCACTACCGATTCCACCAGATCGTTGACCTCCTCAACATTGATGCCGTAACGCGCGATGGCTGCCCGGTCAGGCTTGATTTGTAGCTGTGGCAGTCCGGTCGTCGCCTCTGCCTTCACGTCCTCCGCCCCGCGCACCTGACTGACAACGCGGCTAATCTGCTCTGCGGTTTCGTTCAGCGTGTCCAGATCATCTCCGTACAATTTAATCGCCACGTCTGAGCGGACGCCGGAGATTAACTCCGCGACGCGCAGCTCAATCGGCTGCGAAAAGCTACAGGAGGCATTCGGCACGCGCTCTTCCAGAGCCTTTGACATCTTTTCCACCAACTCGGTTTTAGTATGCGCGCTCGTCCACTCGGAAGCGGGCTTTAGCTCGATATAGAGGTCACTAAAATCAATGCTCATCGGATCAGTTGCGACTTCGGCGCGTCCTGTTTTGGAGACTACTTTCGTGACCTCGGGAAATGTCTTTAACGCCTTCTCAACTTCGGTGACGGTGCGGATGCTTTGCGAAAGCGAGACGCTCGGCAGTTGCTGCACCTGAACTGCCAGCGCGCCCTCATCGAGTCTTGGAATAAACTCCGAGCCGAGCAGCGGGAACAGAGCAAAGCTGATAAGCACCAGAGCAGTGGCAACGGCTACGGCCTGCGCGCGGCTGCGCATGATAAAAGTCAGAGCAGGGCGATACCATCTTTTCGCATAGCGGATAACGAAGCTCTCTTTTTCGGCAACATGACCGCGCAAGATGAAGCTCATGGCCGCTGGCACATAGGTCAGCGAAAGAATAAGAGACCCTAAGAGCGCAAACACCACTGTCAGAGCCATCGGCTTGAACATCTTGCCTTCGATTCCTGTGAGACTCAGAATCGGCAAATAGACAATGATGATAATCGCGACAGCAAAGACGACGGGGCGTCCGACCTCTATGCAAGCTTCAAGGATGGTTTGCTCCGGCGTTTCCTTCTTTCCTTGATGCTGTGCTTCCGCTCTGCGCCTGACAGCGTTCTCGACCATCACCACCGCGCCATCCACAATCAAGCCGAAATCGAGCGCGCCGAGAGACATCAGGTTTCCAGACACGTTGAAGACGCGCATCAGGATGGCTGCGAACAGCATCGAGAGCGGAATGATGGTTGCGACCAGCAGGCTGCCGCGCCAATTACCGAGCAGTAGAATCAAAACGATGATGACAAGGACAGCGCCCTCTATAAGATTCTTCGCCACGGTCCAGATGGTACGGTCAACAAGCTCTGTACGGTCATAGAAGGGAATCAGCTCAACGCCATTCGGCAAAGTCTTCTTAACCTGCTCGACGCGCTCTTTGACACGCCCGACGACGGTGCGCGAGTTCTCGCCTTTGAGCATCATTGCGATTCCGGCGACGATTTCACCTTCGCCGTCCGCCGTCACCGCGCCCTGACGGACGCTTGCTCCGGTGATGACTTCACCGAGATCGCGCACATAAACGGGCACACCCTCTTTGCCTGTTTTGACCACTATGTTTGCGATGTCGTCAGCAGATTCTGCGAGACCGATTCCGCGTATCAGATATTGCTCCGAGCCATGTTCGATATAAGCCCCGCCGACGTTCGCATTATTGCGCCCCACGGCTTCAAGTACATCGCGCAGAGAGAGACCATATGACTGCAATTTGGTTGGCTCAAGCCGCACCTGATATTGCTTCTCGAAGCCTCCGAAGCTGTTGACCTCTGTGACGCCGGGCACGCCTAAAAGTTGACGGCGCACGCTCCAATCCTGAATCGTGCGCAGGGCTGTCGGGTCGTACCCGCTGCCGGGCGCGGCGCGTAGCTCGTACTGATAAATTTCACCGAGACCGGTTGAGATTGGCCCCATCTCCGGCGAGCCGATGTCTTCGGGAATCTGTTCACGCGCCTGTGTGAGCCGTTCAAGGACGAGTTGCCGCGCGAAAAATGTATCAACCGAGTCGTCGAAAACAACCGTCACGGCGGAGAGGCCGAACTTGGAGACAGAGCGGATTTCTTCAACATCAGGAAGCCCTGACATCGCCACCTCGACCGGAAATGTAATTTGTCTTTCAATCTCTAACGGAGCTAAGGAAGGCGCGGCGGTCAGTATCTGCACCTGTACGTTGGTGACATCCGGCACGGCATCTATCGGCAAACGCTGAAAGCTATAGATGCCCGCCCCGATAAGAACGGCAACCATCAGCATTACCAGAAGGCGTTGTTTGATTGAGAAGCTAATCAATGCGTTAATCATCAGTGATCGTGCTCCCCCATTTCGCCTTTCATCATCTGCGTCTTGAGCGTAAAGCTGCCTTTGGTCACAACGCGGTCGCCTAACTTCAGACCGCTTAAAATCTTTCTGTAACCATCAGTCTCGCCGCCTACCTCCACCTCGCGCACTTCAAAAGCTCCGGGTTCATTTTCTTTAGGAATGAAAACAACCGTGCGTTCGCCGATGCGTTGAATAGCCTCTGCTTTAACCATCAACTCTTCGCCGGTCGTCGTACCTGTGCCTGTCTGGAAGCCAACTTCTACAAACATGCCTGCTTTGAGTTTTTCATTGGGATTGTTAATGGCTACGCGCACGCCTGCGGTGCGCGTGTCCTCATTTAATTGCGGATCAATGTAGCTCACAGTTCCTCCCAGCGCGTTGCCGCCGAGTGCCGTAGAGCGCACTTCGGCAGGAGTGCCCACGCGCAAGAGTCCTATCTGCGATTCGGGCACATTGGCGATCACCCACACGTTTGAGAGGTTGGCAATCGTGAAGAGCGGTTTTCCCGCTTCGACGCCTGCGCCTACGTTGACGAGGCGTTCTGTAATAGTGCCTGCCGCCGGAGCGCGCACGGCTACCAGCGAAGTGTCATCGCGATGATCGTCGCGTTCGCCTTCGGCAACCGGCGCACCTAAAGCGCGCATCTCGTCACGGATGTGAGAGACATCTACACGCGCCGTCTCGACGGCTGCACGTGCTTCCTGTGTCTCACGGTTCAGTGAAATATTGCTTTGGAAGTCATACTCAGCCTTCGCGGTCTTATAAGCGGTTTCCGCTGCAATGAGGTCTTTGCCTGCGCCTGCGCCGAGTTCGATTAGACGGCGCGTGCGCTTGAGCGTCGCTTCGGCTTCATCAAGACGCGCTTTCGCTTGCAGCACGGCAACGCGGTTTTCCGCTCGCAAGACACGCTGAAGATTGCGCTCGGCAAGCTGAAGCTGTGTCTCCGACTCATGCAGCTTGCCGTGCATCTGTGCAATCTGCGGGCTGGAAATGACGGCCAGCACTTGCGCCGCACGCACGCGGTCGCCGAGCGCAACATGGACGCGCTCAATGCGGCCACCGACGAGCGGCGTGGCTTGCTGCGTCTGCTCTTGATTGGCCTCAACCGTCCCTGTGGCTTTCAGGAGCGCGATGGCTGGCCGTTGAGTGATACCCTCAATCTCTATCCCGGCAGCCGCCAGAGCTTCTGTAGACAGCTTCACTTCGGAATCGCCGTGCTCGTCCTTTTGCTCACCGGCTTCCACCTCTGCCTTGATGTTTTCCGAGCTTTGACCGCCTCCACGCATCCATAAAAACAGCGCGAGAACAATAACGAAAGCGACCAACGCTACAATGCCAACAATCATTACATTGCGATTGCGCGACGGTGTTCGCTCACTTTTAGTCGTCGTCTCAACTTCAATCACAGACCGCTCACCGTCCGGCTTCTCTACTTGTTCGACGGCTCTGGTCACTTCCACTGTATCCGTATCTTTTGTTGTGTTATCTGGCATCTGATTGTTCCTTATTTGATGAGCGGAGGGTTCTCTACAATGGGAGCGCCAATCGCCAATTGAATGTCTGCCATCGCGCGATAACGTTCGGACAGCGCTTCTGTGAAATCTCGTTGCGAGTCAACCAAACGACGCTGCTCGTTAATCAGGTCAGTGATGCTGAATTGTCCCAGTTCGTAGGCCGCGCGGATGACACGTATGTTATCGGTTGAGCGCGCAATCACGCCTTGCTCAAAAGTGAAGAGAGCGGCGCGTGCCGCTTCGTAGCGTGCATAAGCGCTTGCCACCTCGCTGCGCACGACCTGCTCTGCAAACTCGCGGCGCGTGCGCGCCTGAGCGATAGTGACTTTCGCCTCTTCCTTCGCACCTTGATTGCGATTAAAAACCGGAAGGCCGACAGAGACACCGAACGTGAGTAACCTGTCTTTATCGCGCAGCACGCCGACGGGCGTGTCGTCAAAAGCGGAACGGCTGAGCGTGTATCTGGTGAACGCTGTAACTTCAGGCGCGCTTTGCGAACGGGCAAGACGAAAGCCAGCCTGTGCGACTTCTTCCGTTAAACGTGCCAGGCGCAAATCGGGGCGCGTGCGCAGCGCAATATCTATTGCCGCTTCCAGCGACGCGGGAGGTTGCGGCAAGCCCGGCGTCTGAATCTCTTCTCGTAAGCGTAAAGGCTCATCCGTCGCGATGCCTGCAAGACTCTTCAGCCGCAGAAGCGACGCACGCAGACGACCTTCGACGAGCGCACGCCGGGAGCGCAGGCGCTCGACCTCTGCGCGCAGCAGATTCAGTTCAATGGGAGCAGTCTCACCTTCATTGACGCGAGCTTGAACGACCTCCACCGTCTTAACATCAAGCTCGGTTAAGCCCTCAGTGATTTCCAGTTCTCGCAGTGCGGCTAACGCTTCAGCGTATGTTGTGAGAACTTCACCCGATAACCGTCGCTCATGGTCTGCAACTTCAGCTTCAACTGCTTCCAACTCGGCTTGCGCGAGTTCGATACGTCGCCCTCTCTGACCGCCTAGCTCAAGCGGCAGCGAGACGCCAACGCTGGTTTCACCCTCGCCCGCCGAGCCAGTCACACGCCCTGTCGTCTGCTCAAAATCAATCGTTGGATTTGGTCTCAGTCCCGCCTGTTTCAATCGAGAGCGCGCCCTCTCTATCTCAAGCCGTGCGGCTGCCATCTCGCCGTTAGACGCGAGCGCACGACGCACAAGGTCAGTGGAAGAGACGCCCTGAACAGGGTCGAAATAGAGAGCCAACAAGGAACTGATCTTTCGACTCGCCGGAATGTCGGGCGCGGCTGCTGATTCGGAACGAATAAGACGGGTAATCACTTCTCCGCGTGCCGATACTTCTTCACCTGGATAGCTTTGCGCTACCGCCGTGACACTTGTCTCTCCAATGAGAAGCGTTGTCAGAAAAAACGTACAAGCGAGGCTAGCCGCCGCTCGTCTGATGAACTGCATCGTCAATCCTTTTCGGAAATGTCGTGAGACCCACGGCTGCCGAAATGTGTTTGCTCAGACACTTCGGGTAACGCGGGACATTTTAAAGCTGTCTTTGCGGTCGGACATCAGGACATGCACGCGAGAGCGCACACACGGATACACGATCCGGCGATAAACAGCCTCAACGAGTATGAAAGGGATTAGGCGAAGCGTGGAGGGTGGTAAGTGCTTTGAAGCGGAGGCGACAAGAGCCGGTCTGTCTTTGCGGGCGACCGCAACGATTTCAATTCCGAATAGCCGATGTTGGCGAAGCTCAAACCCGGCAAGACGTGTGCACAGCAACAAAAACAATCTTCTTCATGCGGGGCTTCCCGGTCAGGTTGTTGATCTTGATGTGAATTGTTGGAAGTACGAATAAGCGCGGCATCATCCACATTAACCGCACCGGTATCGGTCGTTGCGAGTCTGGTTTGAAGAGGCAGGTTGCCGATCTCCTCGCCGCCACAAAAATACTGTGGCAGCAAGATGTCTGCGCCCGTGTAAATCAGAAAGAACACAGCAACCACGCGCACCAAACGCCCGTGACTTCTTCTGATGGAATTAAGACTCAACCCTTCTCTCATCATCGCAACCTGTCTTGCGGGTTGTAGCACAGTGCGGAAAGAACAGTCAAACTACTCTTTCATCCCTCTACACGCACACAAAATAAAAACAGGCATCAATGAGATGCCCGAAACTTTTTGATTTTGATGGGGCGGCTAGAGGGTCTCGAACCCTCGACCTCCTGAACCACAATCAGGCGCTCTAACCAACTGAGCTATAGCCGCCATAAGAACTTTGTGGCGCTGAAAACATTTACACTACCCGCCGCATTTGTTCAAGTCGCGAATGCCCGCCCGCGATGACCTTGAGAGCCAAGATAAGATTGTCATCGAATTTCGTGCAGAGGTTTAACCAAAACCCTGTTCTCAACTTGCGCGCTTTCCACGATTTACAGTAGCCTCTCCATAAAGCTCGTATTCAAAAACAACCAGTGAGTTCAGGGAGATTTTTCATGAAAATCTACACTCATAAATATTGCGGCGGCACGGTGGAGAATGCCGAATCGATCAACGACGATGCGGTTTGCAGCGTCTGCGGCTCGTCCGGCCCGGTTTCATTGGAGCCTCATGACGCAGACACCTTCTACGTACACTTTATGACCGAGAGCGAAATTCGAGCGGAAGCACAGCTAGAAGAAATCTATGAAGATGAAGGCGAGGGATAACGAATAACTCATCTGCCGTGATAATTCGTTATCGCGTGAAGTGATACTACTCTCTCAAACAATTCCTCACTATCCAGACTGAAAATAAAATTGCCCCCGGCACGGCTCGAACGTGCGACCCTCTGCTTAGCCTACCACATCAGGTTTCCCTGACCTCAAAAATCGAGTTGTAGTCTGGACCATATCTTAGGCATTTCAGCCTGAGCGCGTGTGGCCTCTACGGAGTCCCTGTGTAACCGTCTGCAAACCTGACGTTCTTTGACTGGTTATTCTTTGGGGCGTCTATTCTAAGAGTTATAGAAACGTTGATATCTTCTGCTTTAAAGTAATAACACTTATCCGTCTCCGGACAATAAATACAGTAAACATCAACCTGACTCTTATCAACCGGCTTACCATGCGAGCCATTTTTGTCTGTCCACCAGTTAATCAGATTAACTTGAAGAACACCCTTAATGGCACTTCTGTATTTAACCTGAATTCTTACAAATTGACTTCCATCGTAAGTCACCAGATCAAATGGAGCATGCTCGCTTGAAGGGAAGAGAACCAGATATCCCTTCTCGACCAAATCACAGTAAGCTTTAGCTACCCCTAAGTCGCCTTTGTCCTTGGTGTGATGCATAGCTTTTATTTCGCAAAGCTCCTTTCATCATAGCCAAGAAACTGAATAACGACTCTTCACAAGGTTCCCTCGGTGTTGTCATGGAAGCGATCAAGCTTCTTTAGAGATTCACCGATATAGCGCCCTCCACCATACGAATTACTATTCTCCGCATGGGCTCCTTTGATTGAAGGCAGATGCTCTATCCACTGAGCTACGGGAGCATATCAATTAGCAACCTTTGGATGTTAGCATGCCCTGCGCGGTCAACGTCAACTTGCGAGCAGGAGAACAGAAAAACTCAGGGAGCTTCACAGGTATGTTAAAGTGGCGCGAGTTTTCCAAAGAGGAGAGAGGATGGCAGAGCGAAAGAATCTAGCACGCTGGGTTGCGCTGCTGGCGGCGACGGCGATAGCGATTTATCTCTGCTGGCTGATGCTGCAACCGTTGGTCGCAGTGCTGGCCTGGGCTGCGGTGCTGGTGATCGTCTTTTATCCTGTGCACAAGCGGCTCGTCGCGTGGACGAACCGGCCTGCGACCAGCGCGGCGCTGTCGAGCCTGCTCGTCATCATCACCATCCTCGTGCCGCTGACGCTCGTCACGTTTACCGTCTTCAACGAACTGTCGGGTATGGCGCAGAACTGGCAGGGCACAGTCTCAGGGCTGTTTGACCCGAACTCTGCAACGGGTCGCCTCGCCGGATGGATCGGCAATTACGTCAATATTGAACAGTTGCGGTCGCCGGAATTTATCAAAGCACAACTCGAAGGCATGGGCGGAAGCATTGCCCGGCGCACGCTCGATGTCGTAGGCGGAGTGGTCGGCGCAGTCGTCAAAATATTTTTTATTATCTTTACGATGTACTACCTTTTTCGGGACGGCGATAGAATCGTGCATGCCCTGCCCGATGTCCTCCCACTAGAAAGAGCGCAGAGCGAAGCCATCCTTGAGCGCACGCGCAGTGTGATCGGCGCGAGCCTCTATGGCGTGCTGGTCATCGCCGTCATACAGGGCACGCTCGGCGGCATAGCTTTCTGGACGCTCGGCTTGCCCTCTGCCATCGTGTGGGCTGTGGTGATGACTTTTCTCTCGATGATTCCGATGGCGGGGTCATTTATCGTGTGGGTTCCGGCTGCAATCTATCTGGCTGCCACAGGCCATTGGAATAAAGCAATCTTACTTACTATCTGGGGCGCACTGGTCATCGGCACGGTTGATAATTTCCTGCGCCCGAAACTGGTGGGCGAAAGAGTCAAGCTGCACGAGCTGTTAATCTTTTTCTCGGTGCTTGGCGGATTGCAGGTCTTCGGTGTGCTCGGCATCGTGCTGGGGCCTGTAGTGCTTGCCGTGACGCTCGCCCTGCTGGATGTTTTCAGACATGCAGACCGCCCAACGGCGCAGACGTTACAGGAGCCTATGCTGGCTGAGACGGTTACAAAAGAGGCATAACCCCACAAGGGTTCAAGTTAAAATTAGCAGAAGCTGTTTCTTTTAACTTTTGATGTCAATCAAGAGTAGGAATTCTTTGCGATCTTTGCGAGAAAACCTTTGCGTTCTTTGCGTTAAAACAGAACTTAACCGCAAAGAGAAAGACGCAAAAGCTCGCAAAGGAAAAACTGCTTCCTGTGAACGGTTTCTACTCTTGATTCACATTATTTGAAAGAGCAAGCATAAAAAGACTGCCGCCCCGGTTAGAGACAGCAGCCTTTTTAAATTTCTCAGACGCCTGGAAAATTTACGCCGCAACGCGGTCGTTGCTGGTTTCAGCGTAAACGCGACGCCCGTTTAGCGCGTCGTCAATAATCTCACGAACGGCAGAGGCATCCGGGTTGACATCCATGCGGTCACAGGCGCGCAGGTGACGGATGATCCCCTCCGTAGCAATATCCAGAGGCGGGCCGCCTAACTTCGAAAAGCGGCGAGCCTGGATGTGGTCAATTTTCAGAATCCGCTCGCTGAGCGGCAAATGTCTATCAAAAATCACTTCTCTATGCTCCTCCATTGTTCGAAAGCTCCTAATATGCGTTTGCCCCTCTTCTAAATGAAGCCTTCGGTCAAATAATTTAAGATAACTGTAGATGAATTAAACGCTCTATGGGATGCAAAATTGTTGCAATTCCCAAGAGATTTTGTACGGAAAGGCACACCAAAACTTAACCCCTCATCAACAGAACGCTGTTGTCTGTCCAACAAAACCGGAAATTATAGTCGCGATTGGCAAAAAATGCCAGAACTTTTTTCGCGGCTCTCCGTGCAGGGAGATAAATCCCCCTCTAACAGGCGCTTTGCCTGCGAAAAACGGATGTCAGAACAGTCTGGCTATGTCCATTTTCCCTTTGTTGACAGTAATTTAACGCGCGTGCAGGGTTTTGGTTCCGTTTTCGGTCAAAATGGGCTGGAAACCGGGAGGCACATTAACGCGGGACACAGATGTGACCGGTGCGGGCGGCTTTATATTAGATTACAGGGCAGAGAATCCCTGATTTGACGCTGAAAATCTGCGCCGCCTGACTTTTCACTGAAAGTTTGTGACCCCTTTGTGAAATACAGACGGCGCAAACGTTGTTTGTAGAGCGCAAAAGAGAATGCCGGTTGTTACTTTTTGGGAACGACCGAATCCTTCATGGCTTTTCCCAAGCGAAACTTGAGAGTCGTTTTAGCCGGAATCTGAATGGTGTCGCCCGTTGCCGGATTGCGGCCTTCGCGCGCTTTACGCTCGGAGAGCACGAGTTTGCCGAAACCGGGGAGCACAAATTCGCCGTTGTTTTTGACTTCGTTGCCTGCCAAATTTGCCAATTCCTCAAAAATCTCTTTGGCCTGGGCGCGCTTGATGCCAAACTTCTCGGCAAAATGATTGATGACTTCGGATTGAGTCATGCGTTTCTTGGTTGCTGCTGGGTTGGAAGACATGGCGTGGTCTAGTTACCTCCAGTGTGATTAGCGGTCATGAAAAAGCTTGTGCAGCAACATATATCACACCCGACGGCCTCGCGTCTTCACAATTTCTGCTTTTTTCGGGGATTTTTTAAGGTTTTTTTGCGGTTTAAAAGGAAAGCAAAGCAGGGAAAGAAGAAGGGGATGCTCGTACAAGCACCCCCTTCGCGCGAAATTTAATCGGGGCGAGAGGATTCGAACCTCCGACCTCTCGGTCCCAAACCGAGCGCGCTACCAGACTGCGCCACGCCCCGACATTAGTGCTGTTCGTTATCGAACATTTGGGAATGCACATCTTAGCGGGCGAATTCAGGCGGGGTCAAGCGAGTCTCGGAAAACCGTTGAGCAGGAAAGCGCGTGCGGCCTTGAGAGCGCGTGCGCGGTGGCTAATCTCCTGCTTGATTTTAGGGGAGAGTTCGCCGAAGCTTTCAGTGTAGCCGTCTGGGATAAAGATTGGATCATAGCCGAAGCCTCCGGACCCGCGCGGCTCGTCAGCAATGCGGCCTTCACATGTGCCTGTAAAAGTCTTGACCTGTGCGCTGGCAGAGTCCGTCAAAGCAATGACGCAGATAAAGCGTGCGCGGCGCGTCGCATCGCCCGTGAGGGAAAGCTCGGACAGCAGCTTGTTCATGCGTTCCGTGTCAGTTGCTCCGTCGCCTCCATAACGTGCGGAAAAGATGCCGGGCGCGCCGCCCAAGGCTCCCACCTCCAAACCCGAATCATCCGCGAGCGTCCAGAGACCCGTGTGCTCCGAATATTCTCTGGCCTTGAGTACAGCGTTTTCCGCAAAGCTGTTGCCGCTCTCTATGACCTCTGCGACGGTTGGAAAATCTCTGAGGCTGCGGAGCGCGAAAGGGAAGCCGGAAAGCAGGTTTTGAAACTCACGCAATTTGCCGGCGTTGTGCGTAGCGATCAGAATCTCTGTTGGGAGCGGGTTGTTCATAAGAAGCATGCTGACAAAAGCTATCGTGCCTGTCGGGTTTCGCAACTATGTCATGCGCGTGCAAGATTCTTTTGCACATAAACTGTTTTCACGTTTACAATCAACAAAGGCAGCTTCAGTCGAAAGACTGTGCCAAACCTTTGTATCTATTGATGAGGAATCGCGATATTGGATACCAGTCTCCCTCTGACAGAAGAATTTGAAGCCGACGAAGCTTATCAGCCTCTACGTCTATCTTCCACGCCTGAGAAGCGTGAAACCTATGAGGCGAGCGAGCCGGAGCATGAACTGGGGCTTTGGCTGCAATCGCTGCGCAGCTTCTTTCAGGCGCGGAATCATCCCTTTGCCGAAGCAGAGCAAGCAGCGGTGCTGGCGCGAGATTGGGCCAGTGAGTTGGTCATCGCGCGCCGCGCCTTGTTGCGCATTTCCCAACTTGCGCTGTGGTTAGTTCATCTGGAAGACGAAACGGAAACTGCCGGGACTGTGGATGATAATCTGCTGGACGGTCTTGGCTTGACCGGCGCACCGCAAAGGACGATTCACAGGCCGGCAGCACAATCGCTGGTGGACTTGTCCGAAGCTGTCAGCGACATGAGCGTGCTTTGCGAAACGCTGCTGGATGCGCCGCGTGTGGGCTTTTATACGTGGGCGACCGTGGGAAAAGTTTTGGCTCGTGAGCTTGGCCGCTCAGAAGCGGCGCAGGCTCTGATGCGCTCGGCGCAACATGCCTCTGACGCGAAGCTGCCGGTGCAACTGATCGATCTGGCGCATGCGTCTCAGCTCACCGCCGCGCTCGGTGCGGACATCCTCATCATCTTTTCCGATTTGTCGCGCCTGTTGGAAAAGCTGCGGATGGTCGAGACCTCTCTGCGCCGCGATCATCCGCTCAAACAGACGTTGCCGATCTTTTGTCTGGTGTATGAAGAGGCGCGCTCGCTGCTGGATTTTATAGAGACCCGCGCGCTCCGCACAGAAGGTTTGGATGAAGCGATCTTTGACGCGCTTGATGGAACCAACTATGCGATTGCGATGGAGCTGCGAAAAGTTTTCTCACATGAGCTGGTAGGGCTTAGCTCTTTGCGCCAGTCGCCGCCGATTTATGCGAAGGTGGAAAACGCTCACGGGCTGCTGCGCAATTGCTTCCAGCAATCCATCGTCGCGCTGGCGCAATTGTTTGACCCTGCGCTCGACGGCGCGCGTTTGTTTAGCGCGTTCCAGACCAAGCTCGACCAGTCAATGATGTTGCGCAGCGATCTTTGGACGCTCCTCCAACTCACGCGGCGCGCGGAAAAGGAGCGCGACCGTCACCCCATCTCAAGAGTCCTTGAGCGGCTCAACACCTTTCGCGACGGCAGCCTGCGCTATCTGATGTACAAAGACTGGGAAGCCTGCGAGCGTTTTATCGAAGAGGTGGCAGCCGCGCGCGGCGCAGTCGAAGTGACGCCCGTTCTGCACCGGTTCGGCGCATATCTTGAGACGCTGCATGGTCAGGTGAACATGCGCGCAGTGCTGGCAGATTATCCCTTTGATTACCCGCCGCTGGAAAATTAAAAGACGATATAATTCTTCAACATTCAGAACACCCGGCAAAACTTAGCCACAGAGGGCACAGAGAACACAGAGACATAAAACGATTTCAAATCTGAGACACTGAATTTGAAATTCCCTCTGTGTTCTCTGTGCCCTCTGTGGCTATTCTGTGGTTTTGCTAAGCCTCGCTCAATTGTTCGTGGCAAACTGCGTGGCGAGAACGCCTAACTGCCCGAACGATGAGCGAGTTCTTCTCTCGATACCGCCCTCAACTAATTGCGTCTCGCTGGAAGCATAAGTTAAACGGCTCAAGGCTTGGAGCAATCCCTGTTCATTGACGGGTTGCGCGCGTGCTGCGCTTTGCGCCGCGATGAATAAGATAAAGGTGCGGGCGGGCGCTTCGTCATGTGTGAAGGTGACGGCATGAGCCAGCCCATCCGCGGATGCTGCTTGCACTGATTTTTGAAAGCTCCCGGTCGTAGCGAGAGTTTGTCCCTGTTGCAACGCAACGAGGCACTGGCGCACGATTTCTTTTCTTCCAAGCAAGAGACGCCCGTTGACAAAGCTGGCCGCGCCGCGTTCTTCATCCGTAGAGAAAAGCAACTCCGCCTCGCCCACACGCTCGCTTTGAGGTTTGTTCGTTCCTAGTTTTTTGAGCGCAAACTCGCGCAGGGATTTTTCATCACGCACTTCGACAATCGTGACTGTGGTGCCGTTTTCATTTTGCAGCCGCGCGGTCACAAGCCCATTGCCGATTGATTGAAAAAACTGCTCCGGTTCTTCGATTCCATACGGCCTGATAGCTGCTTTGAGAAGCGGAGCTACAGCCATCGCGAGAACCGGATCGAGCTGCGATGAAAAGGAAAAGTTAAGCCCGCGCCATGCCGCGAGCGGATCGCGCGTCGTGTAGCGCGTTACCGAATAAGTGTCTCGCGGCAGCAATTCGCTGGTCGGCAAGCTTGAAGTTGAAGTGATGTTGAGCGTCTCTCGCAAACGCGCGGCGGCGTCGTTTTTCACCGAGATGAAATAAACATCTTCAATCGCTCCGCCGGTGAGCCGTGCGCTCCACCCGACACTGCCTAAAATTTTACCTGCCATCTGCGGCAGGATATTCGCCGCGAGGCTCTGCACCTGCGGGTCTTGAGAAATCTGACCGACGTAAAGCGCGGCGGCTACTTCAAAGAGCTTGGCCGCACCCTGCGTTGAAATAAAACCGAAAGCTAAAGCATCGCTGCCTGTGACGCGCCTGCGCATCTCTGCCATCTCGATATTGCCCGCGAGACTGGGACGTTCGCCGCGCTTAACTGCCAGACACGCGCGCACAGCAGCTTCGTCATTGCCTAAGATGGCGACGCTTCCAATCACGGCGGCGATAATCCGCCGGTCGCCAGCCGCAGCCGTCCACGTCATCCAATAAACTTCATCAACTTCTTTTTGTTCCAGGCGAGGCTCTCCATAAGCGCGCCGCGCGAAATCGCCGACGCGCTTTTCGATGGCCGCGCGCGTGCGGCTCGCGCCCGTGTGTGTCTCTATCACCAGCGCGTGACGCGGCCTCACGCGCAGTGCATCGCCTCCATCCGCTGCTTCAAAGCCAAGCACCGTCGCAGCCACTTGCGCGCGAGAGAAGACCATAGCATCGGCTGGCCCAATACCAGTCCATGATGCAATGCGGCTCAGCCAGCCCACTTCTCCCAGACCGGATTTGATGCCCGCTGGTGGCGCGAGAGCCTTCCATGCTTCTGTCTGTGTGAAGCCGCTGGCGATGTCGGGTAAGCTGTTCGCTTCAAGATAAACCAGCGAGTCGGCTGGAACATAAGCGGCCATGTCAACCTTCTTCGGACGATTCCACCAGACCCAAACAACTGCCAGCGTCAGAAAGACAATCACAAATGGAAGCAGACGACGAAGAAAGCTCATTAAAATATAGCGGCCTTTTTATCTCTCAGCAGTTTTGAATTTCAAAGCCGAATCTTACAGCACCTTTTAGCCTGGTGTACAATCAAGCGCAAACACGGGTAGTAGGCCAGTTTCAAACATGGCAAAGAAAAAAGCAGTTTCCCGCAAAGGCGCAAAGGCGCAGCGGAAGGCCGCAAAGGTGTTGAGCGCCACTCGCTCTTGGCGTGCTTTTCTTTGCGCCTTTGCGGGAGATTCTTTCGTCCTGACGGATATTCGGACACAAGTTCAAACTGGCCCAGTACCCAAACATGAGAGGCAGGCTGTCTCTTCCTTAACCCATGTTGCAAGTTAAGCAATTGCCGCCAGCTTTAGCTAGTAGAGACATTGTATTTTCAGGTAAAACTCGCCGGAGCCATCAGGCCAAAATCTTGTTAAGAGCAGTGGCCGGTCAAGATGACCGAGCTACATATTGGCGTATATCGTTGTAAACCGACAAGTTAAACAGTGAAAAAATGCGGTTGACAATGTTTTAATAGTGTTGTACTCTCAAATTGACGGCAGCCACTCGGGTTTCCGTCTGAGGGGTTAGCGCCTCTCAAGGAGCGTGACAAACACGAAGGTTGCGCTGCCTTCTTTGAAACTCAACCGATAAAGGCACACCTCGTGTGAGCGGGGGTCGCAAAGCCAACGGAAGTCAACTTGAGAACAGCTTTGACTTGGCCGGGTTGCCGAAGTGAGATGGTCAAACGTTCGAATGGCGTGATCGTTTCCGCCTCGCGTGTTTGCCTTTCCCGCTTTTTCATTCGTCTTCAAAAGGCTACTCAGTCGGCACTCGCTTCAGCAGTGTTTCAGCCACTGTCCCCACAACACAGCAGCGCCAACTTTTTCATAGCTGACTCGACAAGACGCAATGCAGAACACCGTAAAAATTGAAACCTGCAACACAGTCAACTAACAATCGCGTGCGTGTAAAACTTTCGCGTGCGCGCAAAGCTCGGATTCGTCTCCGACGGTTGCACCGGATGCGCTCCTTTATCAAATCGCAGAGGAATCAATAAGTCATGTTAAAACGAGGTCTCGGCAAAAAAAATCTGGTCGGTCTGGACATCGGTTCAAGCTCGGTCAAGGCCGTTGAGCTGGATGGCAAGCGCGGCAGTCTTCAACTGGTCAGTCTCGGTTACGAGAACCTGCAACCGGACTCGATTGTTGACGGGCAGATTATGGAACTCAACAACGTCTCGAACGTCATCGCGAATATCTTTCGCGAGCATCAGATCAAAACTGATCGCGTGGCGGCAGGCGTCAGCGGGCACTCCGTCATCGTCAAGAACATCGTCGTTCCGCAGATGAGCGAAGAAGAGCTGGACGAATCCATTGACTGGCACGCGGAAGAGCATATCCCCTTCGACATCGCCGACGTGAGTCTGGATTATCAGATTACGGGTCGCTCGCCCGAAGCCCTGCAAGTGTTGATGGCTGCCTGCAAGCGCGACAAGATCGCCAATCTCAAGCAGGCCATCCAACTCGCGGGCAAACTGCCTGCGGTCATTGATGTGGATGCCTTCGCTTTGCAGAACTGCTACGAAGTGAACTACCAGCCGAGTCCGGGACAGATCGTCGCGCTCCTTAATATAGGAGCCTCGACGATGAACATCAACATTCTGAATGGCATCAAGTCCGTCTTCACGCGCGACGTGACGGTGGGCGGCAACCAGTTTACTTCCGTCCTGCAAAAAGAGCTGGGACTGACACACGAACAGGCTGAAGCGGTCAAACGCGGGATGCCGCTTCCGGCGGAATCGGAAGTGCGCTCCATCGAGCCGATTCTCGAAACCGTCTCGGACATCCTCGCGCTGGAGATTCAGAAGACTATGGATTTCTACCGCGCGACGGCTGAGGACGGCGAAGCTGCTGTCCAGCGGATTTTGATTTCAGGCGGCGGCTCGAAGCTGCCGAGCCTTGCGTCATATCTCTCTAATCGCTTCGAGATGCCGGTCGAAGTTCTCGACCCGTTTCGCCAGATTAAAGTAGATGCCAGACGTTTCGATCCAGATTACATGCGCGAAGTCGTGCCGGAGATGGCCGTGGCTGTCGGGCTGGCTTTGAGAGGAGTTGACGCGCGATGATTAACATTAATCTTTTAGAATCCGTCACAGACAGACCCAGAGGCGTTGCGGTCGTCGAGAAGAAGGTCGTCAGTCAGGGAATGCAAACAGGGCTGCTCGCTCTGGTTGTCTTCGGGCTGCTCGCGGTGGTTTTGGCCGGTCACTTCTTTTTGACCCTGCGAGCCAAGAAAAATGCGGAGCGTGAGCTGGAAAACCAGCAGGTGATCGCGGCGCAGATGGCAGCCATCATTAAAGAGCAGGATGAGCTGAAGAAAAAGACGCAAGCCATCGAGACGCGGATCGACGCTATCAAATCGCTACGCGCCTCGCAGCAGGGACCGAGCGAGGTCTTGCGCGCACTCAAAGAACGCATTGACAGCGCGCCCGGACTTTATCTGGAAAGCGTAGATCAAAAGGGCGAACAGCTTGTCATCAAGGGCAACTCGCCGAACGAGGGAACGGTGACGCAGTTTGGACGCAGCCTCGAATTCTCCTCCGGCCTCTTCTCGAATCTGAACATCGAGACGGTGCGTAAGGAGATGACCTTTGCCGCTCCGACCGGAGGCCCCGGCAGCGTTCCGGTTGCCGGCGCTGATGCGAACGCGCCCAGACCCGAGACAGTTGATTTTACGATCAAGTGCGCGTACACGCCGGGCAACGTCAAAGGGCAGCAGCAACAGTCCGGACAATCCACACCATCTGGCGCGAACCAGCCTGTCAATCAGGTCGCGCAAAAATAACCGACGCGCGAGAAGGGAAAACGAGTTATGTTAAAGAAACTGCAAACACTGGCCTGGTATTTTCAACTGGCAATCTTCAGCGTCGTCGCGATTCTGATCTTTGGCGCCTTCTGGAATTTCGTGACCAGCAGCACACGCGCTGAAACCATAGTCATCGAAGATCAGGTGGCATTGCTCAAGCAGCAGAACGAAGCCGCACGCATCGCTTCGCAGCGGATCAACGAATTTCGCGCCGATTACGCGCGCAAGCAGGAAGAGTATCAAGAGCTTATAGCCCTCTTGCCAGAGCAGCGCGAGATTACCAACGTCCTGCAAAACTTGCAGGATCGCGCACGCGGCACACAGTTGAGCCTGCGTCGCTTCTCGCCCAAGGAAGACTTCCAGAAAGATTTCTTCAGCGGCAAGCCTGTCGAAGTCGAAGTCACCAGCACCTTTGCCAACCTGCGACGGTTCTATGAAGAGCTGGCAAAGATGCAGCGCATCGTCTCGGTCACGGACTTTAGCATCCGTCAAACGCCGAATCAGTCTGCCAACAAGACCATTGATGCGCAGTTCTTGCTGACCGCGTATTACGTCTCGCCTGAAAAGCTGCAACAGCAGCCGGTGCCGCAGAAACCGGCGGCTCCGCCGACACAAGCGCCCGGCACAGTGCCTGCCACTGCGGTCGCCCCCCAATAAGAGTTCAACAATCAACCGCCCCGCTAAACTATTGCGGCAGATACGAGAGCAAACTATGAAGCACTACACACACACAATTCGTTATGCGATGGCTGGCCTGATGTTCGGCCTCGCGCTTCTCATCAGCGGCGCAAGCGTCAACGTAGCAGCTCAAGAGCGCGACCCTTTCGCCAAACCACAGCCGCCGAAGAAGCCCAAGTATTCCAAGCTGACTCCGGTGCAGATTACCCCGCCCACGATTCAAGAGCGCGTTGACCGCTACAAAGCGGAAAAGATGGCGGCCATGAATTCACAGCGGCCTGCGCCGAAGCCGACCACAGCATTGCTCTTAAGCGAGATGCAGGTGACCGGAATTTTTCGCACGCCGCGCGGCTATGCTGCGATGGTCGAAGCGACGCCGATCAAGCTCTCATATGTTGTGTATCCCGGCGAGCGGTTCTATGACGGGCAGCTCGTAGCTATCGAGGAAGGCCGCCTTGTCTTTCGCCGCGAGACGCGATGGAGCGACGGGCGTCGTGATGTGGCCGTCGAGACCAAGCCTTTGCGCCAGCCCAACGCGGTCGTTGACTCGATGACGGCGCAGCGCAATGCGAAGCCCGCGCCCGCAGAGCCTGTGGTCAAGAACGGCGAAGAGCAATCCAAAGCCGCCGAGAAGCCCTAAAGTGTTTTTCCGGTCTCGCGCGTTGGGGAGCCTGAGCCTGCGACGCGCAAGTCCGTTTTACCAGTGCAGACGCGCGAGATGGCATGGCTGACCGAAAGCCTATGCTCCGGAAAGCGAGCCTGCATCGTTAACCCAAAAGCCGCCGGGTTCCGTATTGTGCGGCGCGCGCTTAAGGGATTCGAGTAGAAGTCGAAGCCCGACGAGCGCAGCGCGTGGCGGAAATCAGACGGTACTTCCCCTAAGGAGGGAAACATGCCTGCTTTGCATCATTTTTATGCGACCGCACGCAGAGGCGCGCTCGTCCTCTTTTTCGTGTGTTCATTCTCCCTGCTCGCCCTGGCGGGCAACGCCAGCGCGCCGGTTGCGACCGGTGTGCGCGCTACTACCAACGGCGCGCAAACGCTGATTACCATTTCCGGCACCGCGCCGATGGCCTACTCTGTGAAGCGGCCTGATGCGCGTACCATCCTGATTGAGCTTCCGGGTGTTGATGCTTCACGCCTCTCGCCGACCTACACGATCACTTCGCCGCTGGTGGCCGGAGTGAGTGTTGAGCGCGAGCTGCGTCTCAGCAATCAACCCGCGCCGCGCCTGCGCGTGGACTTGCGCGTCTCCGTGCGCGACCGCTCGCAGATGTCTAAGAACGATCTGGTGTTAGAGCTTTCTCCGGAGAGCAGTGCAGCAGAAGCTGCTATCAGAGATGATAAGACGGCTGCGCCTGCGCCGACTCCGACGCCCGCGCGCTCGTCCGCAGGCATGTCGTCCGGTTCCGGCTCACAGTCCGGACAGGGACAGCAGTATGGCTCGCCCGGATTCGTCGGTGAGCCGATCAACCTGAACGTCGTCAACGCAGACATTCGCGACATTCTCAATTACATCACAGAGCAGTATGGCGTGAATTTTGTGATTGATAGCTCTGTGCAGGCAGTGCCCGTCACGGTCAACGTCACGGACGTGCCGTGGAACATCGCGCTGGACGCCATCCTGCGCGCCAATCGTTTGGGTGTTGACGTGAACGGCAATATCCTGCGCGTAGCAGCGGTGGAAATTCTGGCGACAGAAGCCGCCGCGCAGCAGAAGATCAGAGAAGCGCAGCTTGATAACTCGCCTCTCTACACGGAATTTATACGCCTTAACTATGCACGCGCCGCAGGCACGCTGGCACAGGCTGCCGGTTCGACCGGCGGTTTCTCCGGCGGCACGGTCGGCGTGGGCGGCAACCAGAGTTTTTCCGGCGGCTCAGGCGGCGACGCGACCGGCGGCGGCGGCGATCAAGGCATCCTGCCGATCATCGCGCGTCGTCTCTCAAGGCGCGGTGCAGTCGAAGTTGACGGGCGCAGCAACACGCTCATCATCACGGACGTGAGAGAGAACATCGAAGCCATACGCCAGCTCGTAACCTTGCTTGACCAGCCGGAACCGCAGGTCGAGATCGAGGCGCGCATCGTGATTGCCAACCGCAGCTTCAGCCGCGACCTCGGCGTCCAGCTTGCAGCCACAATCTTCAATGCAGGTAACCCGCTTCAGCCGGGCGCTTCTTTCAGCACCCTGCCCAACTCTGCGAATAACATCGCAGGCCCGCAGCCGGGTATCCCCGGTGGATTGCCGGGTTCGATCAAGCCGACAGGGCTTGGCGCGAACCTGCCCAGCACGGTTATCGGTTTGACGACGGGGCTTTTCGGCACGGCTCAGATCAGCGCGGCCATCACTGCCGCAGAGACCAAAGGCCAAGCCAAAGTTATAGCCAGCCCGCGCGTCACTGCGCTTAACAATCGCCCCGCGCAGATTGAGAGCGGCCAGCAGATTCCCGTCGTCACGCCGCAGACAGGCGCGGGCGGCAGCGGCGGCGCGCTGGTCTTCACGACCACGTTCGTCTCCGTTCCTTTGCGTCTCTCCGTGACGCCGCAGATTACGGATGCGGGCACTGTGATATTGCGCATCGTGGCGGAAAACAACAGCATCAACCAGACCATCGCGGTCGCGGGCACGCCCGGCATTGACACGCAGCGCATGCAGACCGAAGTCCTCGTGCCGGATGGCGGCACCACAGTGGTCGGCGGAGTCCTGGCGGACAACGAGAGCGAAACGCAGGCGCGCACTCCCGGACTGGGAAGCATTCCTGTTCTCGGCAATCTCTTCAAACGCAAGACCACGAATCGCCAGACTAACGAGATTCTGTTCTTCATCACGCCGCGTATCTATCGCCCGGACTATCAGGGCAATCCGACCGCCGGAACGCCGGTCACCGGAACGCGCTCGACCACCATTCTGCAACCGGTGCCGCTCGGCAATCCGCCTAGCAACACCCCGACTCCGACGCAGTTGCAACAGCAACAACAGCAGCAGCAGAGTCAACCGGCGGGCAATCAGCAACAGCCGCCTGCTCCGGCGCAGCAGCCCTAATCCGAGAGAGAAGGAGCGAGCAATGTTCAAACAGCCGCTTGAAGCAATGATCGAGCGTACCGATGGCTGCATCGGTGCGCTCATCATGGGCACGGACGGAATCGCGGTCGAGAAGGTCTTAACGCCGGAAGGCCGCGATGCCAATCTCGATGTCGCTGCCGCAGAGTTCACTTCGCTGGTTCGCAACGCACAGCGCGCCGGCGTAGATACTGGAATCGGCAGCCTGCGTGAACTGGTCGTGGCCTGCGAAGACGCGGTCATTGTCATGCGTCTCGTCAGCCGCGAATACTTTCTAGTCCTCGCGCTCAAGTCTGACGGCAATCTCGGACGCGGTCGCTTCGAGATGCGAAAGGCCGAGTTGGAACTGGCACGCGAGTTCGCGCTCTAAACGATCCGATGTTACGTCGGGTCACACATCAATCCTACAGACCCACGCGCTTGCCTTAAAGGTGCGTGGGTCTTTCATTTCCCCCCCCCTGACTCTGAAATAGATTCCATAGCTGTGTGTGCGAAAGTAACAGCCCGTCGCCTCTCATCTCGCATGCCCACCACCAAGCCTGCGTTAATCCTAAAGATTTTGCTGCTTTACCGGGCGGGAACGGCAGTTGCTTATTGAAGTCAACTGTAACGCCCGCAGAGGCTCTCGCTTCTCGCAGGCCATGCCGGAAGAAACTGTTAAGACCATCGGGGCAAGCGCCGCGCTTGAAAGTGAAGAATCAATGAGAGCGGCTCCGGAGCTTAACCCAATCATCGAGAAAAGGAAGAGACCGATGACAAGCGTTAGTAAACCTGACCATCTTTTTAACCATGAGCGATTGAAAGCTGGCGGCTCAGCGGCTGGCTTTTCATTAATTGAGTTGCTCGTCGTCTGTGCAATCATCGGGGTCATGATGGCGGTCGCTATCTTCTCAGTGGCGGGACACAAGAACGCCTATAAAACCGACGACGAGACTTTGCGCATCCTGAACGTCCTGCGCGAAGCCAGCCAACTCGCGCTGACGCAACGCCAACCGATGCGGGTTGAGCTGGACGCGACGAACAAGACGATCACAATCGTGGATGAGAATACTGCTGGGGGCGGGACGGGTGACGACAGGGAAGTGCGCAAAGTATATCTCGAAAAGATTGGGGACATCCGGGTAGATACAAGCCCGGCTGGCGTCAGCAAACCCAACCCGCCGAACTATGCCAACGCTTCTTTCACCGGCACCCCGAAGGTCTGGAAAATCTGGTTCAAGCGTGACGGAACCGTCACTGACTCGGCCAGTGTCGTCACCAGCGCGACGCTTTTTATCTGGCCTCCTCTTCCCACTAACACTAACAACGCAAAAGACGCGAAATCTGTGCGCGCCCTCACTATCTTTGGCAACAGCGGCGCGATCCGGCTCTGGAAATATAACGGGACAACGTTCCTTGCGAGCTAACGAATATGAAGACATTAAAGAATCAAGAAGGCTTCTCTTACATTGATACCCTGATAGCGATCACGATTATGCTCGTCGGCGTCCTCGCGCTGGTGGGGGCGGTGACGGCGTCGGTCGTTAATTCCAGATCCAACGAGCGGAACCTGATTGCCAAGCAGCATGTGGCTTCGACGCTCGAAGCCATCTTCTCGGCGCGCGACCTCGGCGTCACGCTCGGGTGGGATTCTATCGGCAATGTCGGCAGCAATCCCGATCCGGACACGGGTGTGGCGCGCGGCGTTTTCGTCGTGGGGCGAAAGACCATGTTGCCGGATGACGGCGTAGACAATATTCCCGGAACGAATGACGACACAGGCACGCCGATGATCGGGTTCGATAGACAGATTGTCATCACGGACATCTGCGACCCTGAGCGACCGAGCGCCAACTGCTCTCCTGCCGGGTTAAACCCTGTGATGATGCGCAAGGTTGAAGTAACTATCTGGTATCAGGTGACTGGCGGCTGGCGACAGGAAAAGACCAGCACGATTGTAACTAACTCTACGACGGTGCAGTAAACGCCCCGCACGGAGAACTTAAAAGATGAATACGAGAATCGTTGGAATCACAAAAAGAAGCTCAGGCCGCAATGCAGAGGCGGGCTTTAGCGTCGTCGAATTGATGGTGAGCACCGGGCTTTTCATCATGGTCATGGGCGCGGTCTTCGGCCTGATGGCAGTGGCGCGTGCTGACCGGCACACGGTCAACCAGCGTGTCGAGTCTATGCAAACAGTGCGTAACGCGCTGAACTCGGTTGGGCGCGACGCGCTCAACACCGGCTACAAGTATCGCACTATCGGCTCCTTCTTTCCTGACAACATCCATAATACAGTGTTCGGGTTGGCTGCTGATGCGAATAATACACCGGACTCGATGATGCAGGTTCTCTCAGGAAATAATGTTAATACGAATTCGCTGAATGCGACCGCAGGACTTAAAACAGACCAGATCACTTTTATCTATGGCGATGAAGCGTTTAATAGCGGCCAGACCTTAGATGTCAGGTGGGTGGACTGTGATGGCGAGCAGGTCATCGTGACATGGCCGACCACCTTGCCGACGCCCGTGCCAGCGCCTTCGCCGTGGCCGACGCCGACTCCTTCGCTTCCGATAGCCAACGATCTGGTCATCATCACCGGAGGGAATTCTTCGGCCATCGGAATGGTGACGGGGACTGTGAATGGCGGCCCGCCCGCCGGGACTGTGACCTCCTGCGGTTCGTATTCCGTTCCGGCCAACACGACCATCAGAACCATCCAGTTCGTTTCGACGGATTTGCTGGGCATGAATAAAACCGGCGCATCGAACATTATCAAAAACGTCACCCCGCTCGCCACGCTTTCGCGCGTCAAGCTCGCCACTTACCGCGTGCTTAACGATGGCACTCTGGTGCGTACCGAGTACGGAAACTTTACGCCGGGCGGCAAGCAGGATATGCCGCTGGCCTATAACGTCGAGGATTTGCAGATTAAATACGTGCTTACTGACGGCACGCTGTTGGACGATCCGGCTGCCGGGGTTGATGGAATATTCGGCAATGGCGACGACACGCCTGACAACATGGAAAATGTGCGACAGGTGCGAATCACAGTCACCGCGCGCAGCCCGGAAAAGGATAAGAACGGTAATTATTTTAAGGTGACATTATCCTCAACCTTCAACACACGCAATATCGGCTACGACGCGCAATAGCCACGACGCGCGCGCGCGCGAGTGTGGCGGACGCCTTCTCAAAGAGGTAACAGAGAAAATGAAGAACGCAAAAGTTGATGTGAAAAGCAAGCGGCCTGCGCTGTCCCAAACTCGCCGGAGCGAGCGCGGCGGAGCCACCGTCATCTCCCTCTTAGTCATGGGACTGTTGACCATTTTCGTCTCGCTGGCTTTATCACGCACGACGACCGAAGCCCTCATCATGGGCAACGATACGGCTGAGGCGCGCAGCTTCTATGCGGCGCAGGCGAGTATCGAAACCATGACGCGCAACTTTAATAAGATTTACGATCTGCGCCTCTCTCCGGTGGCGACGGACATTACAAAAGTGCAGACCGATATGCCGATAGGCTTTGGCGGCTTCACTTTTACGCAGTCGCTGGCGCGCACCGGCGTTGACGAGCCGAAGATCATCACGGGCGGGCCTTTCGAGGGGCTGAATGCTTTGCGCGATCCATGGCGGCTGGAAACCATCGCCAAAGGGCCGACCGGCGTCGAAGTCCAACTGACGCGCACCTTCTTCAGCAATCGCGTGCCCATCTTTCAGTTCGGACTCTTCTACAACGATGACATGGAACTGTCACCGGGCGCAGCCTTCGATTTCGGAGGCCGCGTGCATAGCAACGGCAATTTCTTTATCCGTGGCGGCGGCACGGTGCAATTCAACTCGCGCGTGACGGCTTCCAAAGAGATCGTCGTGGACGTGGCTCGTAACGGGAGACCGAATGTCACTGATGCCGCTTTAGCTCCCGCAGGTTTCGGCCAGAATATTTATATCAGAGATGCTGCCGGCACTTTCCAGCAATTGAGGATCGGGCAGGGAAGCGTCATCGGCGGCCCGGATGTGACAGCCGCCGACACCGATATGCCTGACGGCGTATATAACTCCGGCTGGACATGCAAGGGGACAACCCCCAGATACGCTTGCAGGCCGAACCCAGACATCTATAACGGAAATCTGATCGCCAATGTGAAAAAGCTGGAGCTGCCGCTCAAGCTTGGCGGCAACGGCGTGGATAACATAGAGATCATCAAGCGCGCCGAGGCAGGCGATAATCAGATTCTCTCGCTCTCGCGTTACTACAACAAACCCGGCATTCGCGTTTCACTGTCCGATAGCCAGACGCGGCTTCCGGGCGGCGCGGGCGGCATTCGTCTCGATGCCAATTACAACAGCGCGGGTGTGCTGAACGGCTCGGGCGCGTCATACGGTTATAAGTCAAAGCCGATGATCGGCGGTGGGTCGGGCTACAAAACCACGCGCATGAATGCTTACAGACTTTACAGTAAAGCCAATGATGCCGGGGCCACCTATCCGGGCGGAATGAATCGTGAGGTCTGGATCAAGGTTGAGATCGTCAATGTGGATGCTGCGACGCTGGCGATTACCACGACTGATATTACGGAAGATATTCTGAGCCTCGGTTTTACCGAAGAAGCTCCAGATAATCTTTTATTCAGGATCAACGATTCCAATTACCCCGCCGGCACGGACTCGCGCGCGATCTTGAAACTACAGCGATGGGTAATTCCCGGACCGCCCGTGAAGCGCAGCGCGTATACCAGCACCTACCTCGGCTCGGTTGGAATCACGCAGCAAGGGCCTGCCGGAGGTCTGAAGGATGTGTTTACCTACGTTGGGTCGGCTCCCAACGGATATAACTTCCATGCCGATAATGACTTTTACTATACCAACGTAGCTGGCTCTAACGAGAACAATCTCAGGCTCAACGCGAGGGTCAATGGCAGTCTCATCAACAATGATAAAGTCGTGCCTTTCCCTATCAAGATGTTCGACGCGCGGGAAGGCATTCCGCAGGAATCCGACGTTGTCGCCGCAGACCTTTCCGTTGACGACATCTCACACAACGGTGTGATGAGTATGATTGATATTGATGTGAATAACCTGCGTGAGTTTCTCAGGGGAGATTATAACGGGCAATTCCCCAACGGGTTGACGAACGCCAGTGTCCCGCGTGATCGCGGATGGATCATGTATGTTTCAGACCGTCGCGGCGACCGGGACAATGATGGCGAGTTCGACATGGAGGATGTCTACGGGCCGAATGACAATACGCTACAGACGCCGGAAGATGTCAACAATAACGGCGTGCTTGATGTTGATTATGGCTGGGAAGCCGAAAGATATTCGACGGTGATAAAAGCTGATCTGGCGGCTTTTGCCGATCACAGGTATTTCCGTCGCGGAGTGCGCCTTATCAATGGCGCACAGCTTCCGGGCGACATGAACAACGGCTTTACCTTGGCATCTGAAAACGGAACCTATATTTTCGGCAACTACAACGCGACGGGCGTGGATGATTATGGCACGCCGACGGCAGCGAGCGATTATCTTCCCGGCGGCGTCGCAGCGGCGGGAGCGCCGTGGATTGCCAACAACACGCAGGTGCCTGCTTCGGTCGTGGCGGATGCCGTCACGATAATCTCGAATCCGTGGAACGGCGCAGCCGGGTGGTCTGACGGCGCAAGCTTCGGCGCTCCGGTCTATACGCGCGTCGCACCCACATGGACTCCTGCTTATCCCGGTCGCCCGGCCAGAGAAACAACCGTCCGGACGGCGATTTTGCAGGGAGACACGATCAGCTCGATGCTGCTGATTCCGCATCAGATGGGCGCTTACTCGGAAAGGCTGAACGGCAGCGTTAATAACTTCAAACGCTTTCTTGAAGATTGGCGCGCGACCAATCCGCCGAACGTGAATTACTCAGGGTCGTTGATTAATCTCTTCAACAGCCGCAACAACACAGGGCCATTCAAGTACGGTGAGACTCGCGTCTACAACGCGCCGAATCGCAACTGGGTTTTTGACGAATCATTTCTGGATGCCTCGCGGCTGCCGCCCGGCACGCCCTTCTTCCAGTACATACAGGTGACAGGTTTCCAGAGGATGAACAAGTAAGTCAGAACCGCCTGCGGTAGCGGGCTGACAGATTTCGGATTTCGGATTGCGGAATGCGGATTGGAAAACACCCTCAGGCTTTTTAATCCGCAATCCCAAATCCGCATTCCGCAATTGCCATAATCCTTTTTGTTTTTATTTGACAGGGATGCTATTCATCGGTGTCCTCCATGAATAGCAGGCGCTTCAGCTTTTCGATAAAGGTGGTGCGCTTCATGTTGAGCAGTTTGGCTGCGCGCATCTTGTTGCCTCCGGCTTTTTCGAGCGCGATGAGCAGCAGGTCTTTTTCGACTTTGGTGACAACGGCGTCAAAGCTCAAGCCTTCATCCGGGATTGAAGTTTCGGGCGCGAGGCTGCTACTGCCGGGCGATTGTACCAGGTCGCTTTTGGCAGAAGTCGAGCTGCTGCGCACTTCTTCCGGCAGGTCTTGGAGGCGGATGACTGCGTTTGCGCCGGAGAGAGCGGCGGCGCGCTCCATCGCGTTCTGCAATTGCCGGACATTTCCCGGCCAGCTAAACGACATCAAAACTTTCCACACTTCATCATCAATATTTTTTGCGGGCAATCCGGCGCTGGCGCAGAAGCGCGCGAGCAGATGCTCGGCCAGCGGGCGAATGTCCTCTTTGCGCTCGCGCAGTTGCGGCAGCCGCAGGTGCATGACGTTGAGGCGATAGAAGAGGTCTGAGCGAAAGCTGCCTTCCGCGATGCTGCGCTCAAGGTTGGCGCTGGTGGCGGCGATGATACGCACGTCAACCTTGACGGTGGTTGACGAGCCGAGCCTTTCAAACTCGCGCTCCTGCAACACGCGCAGCAGCTTTGACTGCAAAGGCAGGCTCATGTCACCGATCTCGTCCAGAAACAGTGTGCCGCCGTCCGCCTGCTCAAAGCGTCCCTTGCGCGCGGTCTGCGCTCCTGTGAACGCGCCCTTGACGTGGCCGAACAATTCGTCTTCGAGAAGCTGTTCGGGCACGGCGGCGCAGTTGAGCGCGACGAGCGGGTGCGTGCGACGCGGGCTTTGTTGATGAATCGAGCGCGCGATAATCTCTTTGCCGGTGCCTGTGCCGCCCGTGACCAGCACGGTCGTATTAAAAGGCGCGATGGCCGTTACCTGTTCGAGCAGTTTATTCATCGCGGGGGATTCCGCGATCAGGCCGATGCCGGAGAGACCCTGGCCTGTGGCTTTGAGCGCGTGCCGCGAGACGCGCTCTGAGGCGACACGAATCATGCTCAGCAGCGTGCCCAGCTCAAAGGGTTTGGTGAGAAAATCCGTCGCGCCGCGCTTCATTGCTTCGACAGCGGAATCAATCGTGCCGTAGCCGGTGATAACAATCGCGATGATGCCCGGACTCAGGCGATGGGAGTGCTGCAACAGGTCTAGGCCGTTCATCCCCGGCAGCGTCACATCGGTGACGAGGATGTCGTAAGCGTCCTGCGCCAGAGTTTCCAGAGCCTCTTCCGCGCTGGCGACGCCGCGCACCTGATAGCCTTCCATTGTCGCTGCTTCCAGCAACAAATCTCTAATCCGCTCGTCGTCTTCGACAAAAAGAATACTGATATTCATAAGACCGGTGAGGGTTATGGCAGATGTTTATGAGGACACCCGCTTTTTCCGCAACGTCGGACCAAACAACCTGATAAATTCCTCTTAAGTGATTCTGGATTATCTTAACATACTCCCCGGAACAGCGAGAGGCGAGAGCGTTGATGTTACCGCTCGCGCCTCTCATAGAAGCGGTTTGAAAATTCCTGGATTTGCGCTGAAGGCGCAGGCAGAAGGTAGCCAGACGTGCAACGTCTGGTGAAAGGAAGCAATCGTTTTCCGCGCCGCAAGGTGCGGGCAGACAGTTCTGCGCGCATCTTCAATGCGCTAAACTATTCTTCAATCTTCCAGACGTGGCACGTCTGGCTACCTTCTCATCGCCGCTCGCGCGGCTTAACAGAATTTCCAAACAAGCTTCTCTTTACAGTTTCTTTCAGGGCAATTTCACATGTGGCATTCCGCGCAGGATAATGCGCTGGCGGCGCGCGACGCGGCGGGGATTTTTCTGCGGGTTGAAAACAGTGTTCGGGTTCGGGATGATGGCTGAGAGAAATGCTGCCTCGCGCTGTGTCAGATTCGCCGCCGGTTTTTTGAAGTAATACTGGGAAGCCGCCTCGACTCCGTAAATCCCGTCGCCCCATTCGATGACGTTGAGATAGATTTCCAGAATCCGCCGCTTTGACAAATTGCGCTCGATAAAATAAGTCAGGACAGCCTCGCGCCCTTTGCGGAAAAACGATTTCTCCGAAGAGAGAAAAAGATTCTTGGCGAGCTGTTGTGTGATGGTCGAAGCTCCGCGTTTAAAGCTCGGCATCGGCGGAATCCAGCTTGATTGATCGTCGCCTTCCTCCTTAGCCTCTTTCGCGGCCTCGCGCTGCGCTTCCTCCCACGCGCGCTGGATGGCTTGATAGTCAAAGCCATTGTGCGTGACAAAGTTTGTGTCTTCGCCTGCCAGCACGGCGCGCTGCACGTTCGTGGAAATTTTGTCCAGCGCGACCCAACTCTGAACACGCTTTGGCTGCTCGCCGCGCGCAACGGCCTCGCGGATACGCGCTTCGATCATCGAAGTCGTGTCGGGATTCTGTTCGCGCAGCCCCGAGATGTTCGGGAAGGTGATGAACTCGAAGATTAACCAGCCGAGAAAGATTCCGACCAGCGATAAAAATGTATATTTGAGAATACGACGAATCTTCACGCTCAACAAAGATACAGGAAGCTCACGCAAAGGCGCAAAGACGCAAAGGAAGCTATTAGGGAGTTCAGAGAGTTTAGGGAGTTTATAGAGTTCGGAGAGTTCAAAAGGCAAGGTGCTGTAGTGTGATGAAAGTTTTTGAATTGCCACTAGCTTTAGCTAGTGGAGCAGATGCCCCTATCTACTCGGCTTTAGCCGAACTGTTCGGCTAAAGCCGATGATTGTGAGACTATCCGTGTCCACTAGCTAAAGCTAGTGGCAATACATTTCTAAGACTCCTAAACTCTCCAAACTCTCTGAACTCCCTGAACTCGACCTCAACGTTTGCGCTGGCGCGGGTCTAAGTACTCGCGCAAGCCGTCGCCGATAAAGTTGAATGCAAGCACCGTGAGGACGATGGCGATGCCCGGAAAAATGAGAACGTGCGGTGCGGCCTGAAGCGTATCGAGGCCGCGCGCCTCTTCGATCATCACGCCCCAGGAGGGAGCGGGCGGCGGAACTCCAAGCCCTAGAAATGAGAGCGCAGCTTCGGCAAGCACTGCGCCCGCCATGCCGAGGCTCGATTGTACAATCAGCGGCTGAATCGCATTCGGTAGAATATGCACAAACAGGATACGCATGTCGCCTGCTCCGAGCGCACGCGCGGCCTGCACAAAATCATACTCGCGGACTTTCAACACCTGCCCGCGAATCAGGCGCGCGTAACCGACCCATCCGATAATGCAGAGCGCGAGAATCAGCTTGTTCAAGCCCGCGCCGAGAAAAGCCACCAGCGCGATGGCGAGCAGTAGTCCGGGAAAGGCGAGAAAAACATTAAAGATGTACCCGGACATCAAGCGGTCTATCCAACCGCCGAAATAACCCGCGAGCGCGCCGAAAAACGTGCCGACCACAGCCGACACAGCGACCACTATGAGGCCGACACGCAAAGAGATACGCGCTCCATGCACAACGCGCGCGAACACATCTCGCCCCAGACTGTCCGTCCCGAACCAATGTGCTGCGGACGGCGGCTGAAGGCGCGCTGTTTGCTCAATATGTGGTTCCTCTACAGCCTCCTTCGTCGCAATCCACGGCGCGAAGATGGCGACGACGACCAGTATGCCGACAACAATGAGGCCAAAGATGGCTAAGCGATTCATAACGATTTTGGATTGCGGATCGCGGATCGCGGATTAGCATTTCTTAATCGCCAATCCGCAATCCGCAATCCGCAATCAAGAGACTCTGATTCTAGGGTCGAGCCAACGATAGATCATGTCTGTGAACGTGTTTGCGACGATGTATGTAACGCTGATGACGAGCACGCACCCTTGCACGAGGCGATAGTCGCGCTTGCCTATGCCGTCGTCAATCAGCAGCAATCCCAGTCCCTGCCAGCCAAAAATCTTCTCAGTGATAATCGCGCCCGCCAGCAGCACGCCGAGTTGCAAGCCTAAAATCGTGACGACCGGAATCAAGCCGTTTTTCAAGACATGCTTATAGACAACTTTTCTTTCGCTCAAGCCTTTGGCGCGTGCGGTGCGGACGTAATCTTCGCCCAACTCTTCTATGACCGAAGAGCGCACCATGCGCGTCAGGATGGCAGAGAGCGCCGCGCCGAGCGTGACGCTTGGCAAGACTATATCGCTCCACTCTTCGCTGCCTGTCGGCGCGAACCAGCCGAGCTTGACCGCGAAAATGAAAACCAGCAGCGGGCCGATGACAAAGCTCGGCAGGCTGATGCCGACGAGCGCGACAACGGATGAAACATTATCTATCCACGTATTTCGATTGCTGCCCGCGACGACGCCGAGCGGAATCGCAATCGCGATAGCAATCAGCAGGGAAGCGAGAGCCAGTTGAATCGTCGCCGGATAACGCTGCCAGATCAATTCCATCACCGGCTGATCCGTGCGGAAAGAGCGTCCCATGTCGCCCTTGAGCAGCGCGCCCCAGTAATCCGTGTAACGATTGCTCATGCCGTGCCACTGGAAATGTCTCTCGCCGCTCTCGTCCTGCGGGACAGAGAAGAAAAAAGACGGGCGGTCAAGACCATGCCGCGAGCGAAACTGCTCAATCTGTTCCGGCGTCGCCTGATCCCCCAGAATCGCCACCGCCGGATCACCCGGCACAAGTTCAATCAACAGCGTCACCAGAGACACCACAGTCCACACGACCAGCAGCAAGATGCCGAGACGCCGCAGCAAGTCCAAGATTTTGTGCTTCAGTGAACCCAAGCGATTGAATTTTCAGAAAGGAGAGCGGGATTAAAAAGCGAGATGGATAATAGCATAAGGGCAGTGATAAGTGATGAGTGATAAGTGATAAGTCCGCCGGACAAAACCAAGTTGCCGGTTATAGATATGTCAGTTAAGCCGCGCGAGCGGCGATGAGAAGGTAGCCAGACGTGCCACGTCTGGAAGGTTGCAGAACAAGATTCGCGCATTGAAGATGCGCGCAGAACTGTCTGCCCGCACCTTACGGCGCGGCAACGATTGTTGCGTCTCACCAGACGTTGCACGTCTGGCTACCTTCTGCGAGCCGCTTGCGCGGCTTAAATAGGAATTATCAAACAGTTTCTTACGTCGAACTCGCGCTATTTGAGCAAAGTATCGTGATACGCTGCCCAAGTATCACGATACTTTGCCCGCGTATCGCTCTACGCGACCTAAGTATTGCTCTACGCGGCTCGCGTAGAGCGATACGCAGCCTAAGTATCGCGATCCTGAAGGAAAGTATCGCTCTACGCGGCTTAAGTATCGCAATACGTTGCCAAAGTATCGCAATCCCGGGCTTGTCGATTACGATACGCGATGTCAAAATGGCACACGCTGACTCGGAAATCACGCTGGCGAGAAAGCTTTTTGCGGTTTTCCTCAACGAAATCGCATTTTAGGGACATTCTTACGTGTCTCAAGCGCCCGCCAACACTTTAACCACTCACCATGCGCCCCATTGCGCATAGAAAGGAAACTTCACTCATGCCAAATAGTCCCAAACAAAATCAACTCAAGATGGAACGTATCCTGAACGCATGGCAGACGCTTGCGCCCGCCAAATCCTTCGGCGGGATGACGCTCACACAGTTCGAGGCGGCGGCACAACCCGCACGCGACGCACGCGACCGCATAGACGACCTCGAAGACCAACGCACACAGGCCATCACCGACCGCGAAACCGCCGACGAAGCCTTTGCCGAAAAGGCGCAACTCGTCGTCAACGGCGTCCTCGCAGACCCCACCGAAGGCGCGAACAGCGCCCTCTATGAAGCGATGGGCTACACCCGCAAAGACGAACGCAAGTCCGGCCTGACACGCAAGACCAACAAACCAGAGACGAAGTAAAACCCTAACCACCGGCGCGTGCGCTTGTCTTGTTCTGAACCGGACAAGCGCACGCACTTATTATTGCTCAACTAATGTCTGGATACATTTTTGAAAGCGGTGTCTTGGTCGCCAACGGCGACGAATAATAAAGCGTAGGGTGAGCCGAAGGCGTAACCCTACGAACGAGCGTGCGGACATTGTTCCGTCTCCGAAGGGAGACGAACATCCTGTTTGTCGAATGTGCGTCTCCTTCAGAGACGGAAATACAATCTGACTCGGACGTAGGGGTGCGGCTTTCAGCCTTAACCCTACGCTATATTCTCGGTCGCTTTCAGCGACAAAACAAAAACTGTCCAGACTTCAGGTTTCACCGCGTCGAGCTTCACTGGTACGCAGCGCACGGCGTTGGGCGCAAGAAATTGAAGATTAAAGCTTATCTGGACTAACCTTTATGTCAAAACCTCCGGCTGCTTCGTATGTGTTGTGCATCAACGACGGCGGCTATCCCGAATCGCTCAAAGTTCGCAAGGTTTATGCTGTGCTGGCGGACGACCGCGCCGCCGTGAACAATTACCTCCGCATCATTGATGAAACAGGTGAAGATTACCTCTATCCGTCCAAGTATTTCGTCCCCATTCAAGTACCTCCCGAAGCTGCCAAAATACTTCATTCAGGTACGAAGCGCGCTTAACGTTCTGCCTCACCATCCGCCGCACCGCCAGCGACCGCAACCTCTACGAAAACAAGTGCGCCGCCCTCGACCGCCGGATTGATAATCTTGTCTATGAGCTTTACGACCTCGCGCTGGATGAGATTGCCATTGTCGAAGGGCAAGGCCGATGAAACCACCAAGCGTGTCGTTGAGATGGCGGTTGAAGAAGACGGGCACTCCGCTTTTAGAATGAATTTGGTGTTAGAAGCTGTTTTTCTCTTATCACTTATCACTCGTCACTTATCACTGCCTTTAAAAATCGTAACCCGGCAGGATTCGCTTTAAATCTTGTCGTCGGCCCCGACTACCTCCGACAAGTTTTTGATGGCGAACCCTACCGGACTACACTTGTGGTTGCCTCATTTCGAGAAAGTTCAAACGGCAACCAATCTGTTTATTTTTGGCGCGGTCGCGTCCCCAAGTGTAGGGCAGCGATGCCGCCGGTTAAGTTTTGATATGTAACCTCCTCGAAGCCGACCGCGCGCATCAAGGCGGCGAGCCGCTTCTGGTCTGGAAAACGCGAGACAGAATCAGGAAGGTATTCGTATGCGCCGCGCGAGCCGCTGACTAATCCACCGATGCGCGGTAACACACGAGTAAAATAAAACTTAAAGAGCTTGCGAAATCCGGGTACGACCGGGCTGGAGAATTCCAGAATCGCAGCGCGCCCTTCCGGTTTCAAAATTCGCAGGAGTTCTTTTAAGCCTTCTTCGACGCTCGACAAATTTCGCAGGCCGAACGCGATGGTCACGGCATCAAAAGACTCGCTTGCAAATGGAAGCCTGAGCGCATCACCTTCGATAAAGGGAATCTTATTCCCGTCCAGAGATGATGCCTTGCGCGCCGCTATCTCCAACATCGGGCGGCAGAAGTCTGTGCCGATGACATCTGCCTTCGTAGCCTCTCTCAGAGCCAGCGTCAGATCGCCCGTCCCACACGCGACATCCAGAGCACGCGCTCCGTCTCTTGCCAGAACGCCCTGAAGCTCGCGCGCCACGAGCCTGCGCCAGCGTTTGTCTATGTTGCCGGACAACAGGTGGTTCAGAAAATCGTAGCGTCCGGCGATCCCTGCGAACATCTCGCGCACACGCGCGCTATGCTCGCTTTCCGACACCTTCCTTTGTTGAGCTACCATTTAATCAGTTCAAGAAATTTGATGGTTGCGAATGGCTTGCGATAAGTTTGTAAATCGGCTACGGGCTTTTGGCCGGAGGGGCGTCCGTTGATGTCTTAGGCGTGGAGGCTTCGCCCAGAACTTCGACTTTGCCCGTGCGTTCGAGGTCTGCTTTGACCTGCGCCGCGCTGCCGACAGCGATGCTGGCAAAGGCTGCTTCACGAAAGAGCCGTGCGGCGACACGCTGAATATCGGCTGGCGTGAGCTTAGCGATGGCGCGAGCCTGATCCGCGTTGGCGTCGAGCCTGTAAGATTCCGCATCGAGCCACATTTCCGAAAGCATGTTCGGCTCGTCCTGCGCTTTGTTAAGAATGGCTACCGCTTCGTTTCTCACTCGCTCAAATTCTGCCGCAGTGGGTTGCGTCTCTGCGAGAGCGCGCAGCACATTACGCGCGGACTCAAGCGCATGAGCGGCTTCGGTCGTGCGGACGGAAGCTCCCATCACGAACATGCCCGTAAGCAAATGCGGCTCGTGCCGCACGAAAGACGCGCTCCGGTTTAATTCCGGGAACGCCGCCTGCCAGCGGTCACGCGCCAGCAGCGCGAGCAGCATCGTGGCCGCAAGGTCTTTGTCTGCGCGCGGCAATGTTCGCGTTGCCAGCCTGACTTCAACGTTTTCAACTCCGGGCGTGTCTATGATAAGCGTGCGCGCGTCCGGGACTTCGGGCTGGCGAAAAGTCGAAGGGACGCGCTTGTCGCTCTTGCGCCAGGTGCCTAAGAGCTGGCGCAGGGTGCGCAGTGCGCGGTTTTCCGCGACGCCGCCCGTGATGACCATCGTGGCATTATCCGGCGTCAGGAATCGCTCGCGCGCCAGCATGAGGTCTGCGCGCTCGATGCCTGCCAGGGTCTCGGTCGTGCCCGCAGCGTTGCGTCCGTATGGATATTCGCCAAAAAGTCTTCTGGCAACGGCGCGGTCGGCGATAAAGGATGGCGTGACGCCCATCTCGCGCAGCATCTTGAGCCGCGCGTCGCGCAGTCTGCCGACCGTATTTTTATCAAGCGGGTTGCTGACCAGCGCCGTGCGCAACAGCCCGACCATCCTTTCAAATTCGGCTGCGCGCCCGGTCATCCTGATATTAATCGCGTCATAGTCGGTCGTTACTTCGAGCGTGCCGCCCAGCTCTTCCGTAAAAAACTCCCGCGTCTCGGCGTCCGGAAAAATCGCATCGCCGAGCAAGGCCATCGTCCCCGTCTTGCCAGACAGGTCAAAAGCCGCGCCGCTGTGGATGCGCAGCTTGAGCGAGACATTCGCATTGGCGGGCTGCGACCAGATAAGTACGCGGAGGCCGTTCAAAAGCTCTTCGCGGCGCGGCTCCGGCGAGCCTTGCGCCGCGCCAAAGCTTAAAGAGCAGAGCGCGAGAGTCAGGGAAATCGCCAGAAATCGCATGCTTAATGAGTATGAAAAATTGGAGCGAGCAATCATAAGAGTGTGTGTGAATTAACCTCAGCCCTGAAACACGGTGGAAGCTTGGATGCCACGGAGGCGCACAACGATCACGGAAAATCGGCTATCTGCATGGGGAGCGACCAGCAATGAGTTTAGATGGCGGCAGCAAGGCGCGTCAACCGTTTGGCTCATTAGTGCATCCAAAGAATGTTTTTGGCAGGGTTTGACCGTAGAAATGACTCTGCCCACTTCACACTTTATTAAAGAGTTGTATAATGTAGCTTGAGCAAAACCGATTTCCGGTGGACACCGCCAGATGGCTCAGCCCGGAGCCTGAAGGCCACACGGAAGACCAAAAGATACTAACGCCGCTGTAGTGAAAGCTTTAAATCTGCTACGCCCTTCGAGCGGCCTAAGAGGGAAAATATGAAACAGTGTTCTACGTGCCAGGAAGATTTTGCCGATAAATTTAGTTTCTGTCCGGTTGACGGCACGCCGCTCAGCGGTCTGGCCGCCAAAAAGATGGAGGCTGCCCCCACCGAATCTGAAGAAACTATTCCTTCTCAGCCTGCTGCGGCAAACGAGAGCTTTTCCATTAACTCTTGGGAGGCGGGAGAAGCGGCGGAAGCAGCGGTTGACGCAGGCGTCTATGAATCCGTGTCGGCGACACAGCAAGATGATGGCGAATATCATTTAACGATCATGGATGATGCGGGGCTGGTGAGTCGTCTGACATCGGAACTGCGCGAAGTCGCGCACGAATCGCAACTCACATGGCCTGAGTTCAAGCGCGATCCAATGGGATTTTCCAAACGCCTTGTCAGCGGCTATGGACGGATGGCGGGCGGCTTCGTCTCGCGTCCTAACGTGGCTATCGCTTTGATAACCGCGCTCCTCTCGATGACCGTGCTGGCGGTCGGCATCGCGTGGGTTGAGCGTTCACAGTCAGCAGGTCTTTCAAGATTCGGAATTGGTCTGTTCGGTGCCCTGGCAGGCGGATTATTAATAGCTTTGTTCGTCGGCTGGTTTACGCGTGGACGTTCTTCCAGTCTCAAAGCGCAGGGAGCTAACGGCGGCGCGCAGCAATATTCGACCGAGACGGATATGCCGACCGTCCTGACAGCGATGATGGCGGCTCTCGTCTTTGCCTTTATGTTGATTGGCCTCTTTGTCTGGCTCGACCATCGCGGCAAGCAGAGGCAGGTAATAGCTGATAAGCAGCGGCAAGACCTTGAATATCAGGGGATGGTGGAAATCCCGGAAGAGCAGGAGAAAGTAGATAAAGGCACTGCCGGTAATAACAAAGGCGACGGCGGCGGCTCCAAACCCAAACAGGAAAAACCCGGCGGCGGCGGCGGCGGCGGTCGTGAAGATCAACGCCCCGCTTCGGCTGGTAAACTGCCTCAGGCTTCGCTGACCATTCCGCAAGTCCTGGCTCCTGACCCCAACCAGATTCGGCTCAAGAATCCTTCGCTGGCCGTGGCCGCGACCATTGATGCCGACCCCTTGTTGTTTCCTCCCGACAGCCGGAACATTCCCTACGGTGATCCGAAGTCGAAGAGTCTGGAACTGTCGAGCGGGCCGGGCACGGGCAATGGCATCGGGACCGGAGATGGCGGCGGAGTCGGCTCAGGTGACGGCGGCGGAGTGGGACCGGGCAGAGGCGGCAACACTGGCGGCGGAGACCGCAGGGAAGGCGGCGGCGGCCCCGGAGGCGGAGGCGGCGGAGACACGGATTACAACCGGACGTTCCGTCCAAACGAAGTGACGCAGAAGGCGCGGATCATCGCGAAGCCGTCGCCGGAATATACGGAAGAGGCGCGGAAGAATCAGGTGACGGGGACGGTGACGTTGCAGATGGTGTTCTCGTCGTCGGGGGCAGTGACGAACATCCGGGCGGTGAACGGGTTGCCGTATGGATTGACGGAGAAGGCGATAGCGGCGGCGAGGCGGATTCAGTTCACGCCGGCACAGAAGGACGGGCGGGCGGTGTCACAGCACATCAAGGTTGAATACAACTTCAACATTTACTAATCGTCTCTACATCCACATGTCAGGCTAAGAGAGAAAGGTTCCTCAACCTTTCTCTCTTTTTATTTCCGCACGGCATACTTGAAACCCTTTTATCTCATGCTGGCAGCTTAATCGAATCGTTCTTAAAAGAGAGCAGTATTGCGAGAATTTTCTCATCAAAACCTCTCCGGCATTTTGTTGACAATCATGCTCAAGGTCATGTACTGTGCCCCCCTACATTGAGAAACAGGTGGGTCTTTCCGGCTTTATGTGATCCAGCCTTCGCCTAATTAATACAACAAAGGTAAGTCAGTAGTGTGCATTAGCCCCCGTTGCCACGAAGTCTCTTTGGACAAAAGCCTTGCCCCGGCTTTTCAAGTCAAAGTGTGCCTCGCGGGGATACTCTCGCCCTACGCGCCTTGATTTGAATAGTTGCCCGTCATTCGCTCTGCTGCCGCTCAGCGGAAGAATGAATAATCTTGACCCTTCGCGCAATCGCTCGCGCCTTTGTGCGCCGGTCATACGGCATTCACCAGACATTCAGGAGCCCCGAAATGAAATCATCAAATACTCGTACTACCGTCCCGACTCAAACACTAACTGCCCCTAACAGGAGAAGATTTATGAGTAAGCTGAAAGCCGGATTTCCTCCACGCGCAGCCGCATTCATACTGATACTTTTAATTGTCTCTCTGGGAATTTCCGCCGTCGTAGTGCGTAGAGCAGGAGCTTCAGGCGAGCCAAATCCCGCTAACTTCGGCGGTGATGGAGCGAACCCCGTGACGGTGACGGCGACTGCCGGAACAATGGGGCCAACGGTCTACAGCACGCTCGGTCTGGCGGTTGACGCCATCAATGCCGGGACGCATCAGGGGGCGATTACGGTGAGCATCGGGGCTAACACGACGGAGATCGGAGCCGTCGTGCTTAATAGCAGCGGGGCTGGCACTGCCCTCTACACCTCGATCTTGATTCGCCCGACGGTTGACAGCGCGACCATTTCTGGCCCAACTGTGATCGGGCGCGGCCTGATTGAATTGAACGGCGCGGACAATGTCACGATTGACGGCGACAACCCGAACACGATGGGAACGAACCGCAATCTGACCATTCAGAACACAGCGGCCAACACAATCACTTTCACCTCGGTCATACGCATTGCCCTCGCAGCAACCATCGTGACGAGCGCGGACAACTGCACTATCAAAAACCTTAACGTCCTCGGCAGTGCGACGGGCAGAAACATCGCTGCGGCGACCACGACGACCGGCACGGAAAATACCACTTTCGGTATTCTGGCGACGAGCGGCGCATCTACGGTCAGCCCGACGACGGCTCCGGCGGCAATCGCAAGCGTGACGGCAGTCATCGGCACAGGCGCGACGGCGACCAACCTGACGATTCAAAACAACAACATTCAAACAACCGCGAGAGCCGTTTCCGTTAATGGCTCTGCCACCACAGTCTTTCCGGGCTTGCTGATTGAAAACAACTTGATTGGTAACGCGACGGCGGGCGCGACCGATCAGGTTTATGCCATCGGCATCACCGGGAATGGCTCTGCGGACGGCATTATTAGAGGGAACACGGTTTACGTCGAAGGTTTCATAGCGTCAAGCAGCGCGGGGCACGCCATCAACGTCGGCGTGGTCAGCACAAATACCACCGGTATTACGATTGAGAAAAATAGAGTAAGCCGCGTCCGAAATAATAACGTTCAGGGTTGGTCTGCTTACGGCATCAACTTAGGCGGCGGAAGCAATCACATCATTAGAAACAATTTCATCTTTGATGTCAGAAACGACCAGACCGCAGGCACCGGCGCATTTGGCACCACCTTTGGAGCCTATGGTATTCGCATCGCAAGCGGTACGGGGCACAAGGTTTATCATAACTCGGTGCATCTCTTCGGTGTGCTGCCCGGCGCAGTCAGCACAAACCTGACCGTCGCGTTTGTCATTACCGCAAACACGCTGACCGGCATTGATGTCAGAAACAACATCTTCTCGAACCAGTTGACCGGCGGAAATCCGGTCGCCAATAACACGCGACACGCGGTTATCTTCCTGCCTTCAGCCGCGACCGTCGCGATGAATTTGACCATCAATAATAATGCTTATTACCAAGGGCCAAGCATCACCGGAGCCTTGAGCCTGCTGGCTCAAGTCGGCACAACCGCCGGAACCGGGCAGTTCTTTGCGGCTGACTTTAATCCGAGCATAACCACGCCCGCGACCAACCTGAGAGCCTATACCAGCACCCTGTCCGCTGCGGGCACAAACGATAACGCTTCATTCGCGGTTGCCAGTGCGCCGCCATTTGTTTCCGACACGGATCTGCATATCCCTGCGGGCACGGCGACGCGGCTCGAATCAGGCGGAGCCAGCGGTACGGGCGTGACGGATGACATAGACGCGGAAGTGCGCAACGTCACCACTCCTGATATTGGAGCGGACGAGTTTGCCGGAGTCCCGCCACCCGCGAACGACATCGCGGCATCGGCGATTGTGGTTCCGGCTAACGGCAGTCTGGTTTCGACCGGCGCAACCGTGACACCGCAAGCATCCTTTACCAATATCGGCACAGCCGCGCAAACCAACGTGATGGTGCAATTCACGATCACAGGGCCGGGCGGCTATAACTACACGGACACGCAAACCATCGCCTCGATTACTCCCAACCAGACCGTGACGGTGACGTTTGCCGCCGCACCTGTCTTAACTATGGCAGGCACGTACAATACGACGGCGACGATTCTGACTGTGGACGCGAACGCGGCCAACAATACTTTGATGGGCACGTTTACGGCTTCGGCTCCGTTGAGCGGCAGCCTTAATGTCGGAACGGGCGAGGCGTTTACTTCGCTGACAAATGCGGGCGGCGTCTTTGATGCCATCAACGGACTCGGAGCGTCGAGCAATCTCGTGGTCAACATCACGACCGACTTGACCGCTGAGACGGGAACGATCTCACTGAATCAAGTGGCCGGAGGCTTTACCGTCACCATCCAGCCGAGCGGCGGCGCGGCGCGCACCATCTCCGGCTCCGGCGCAACCGCGCTGATTAACCTGAACGGCGCGGATAACGTCTCGATCAACGGGGTGAATTCCGGCGGCAACACGCTGACCATTAGAAACACCGGTGCCGGGTCAACCATTCGTCTCATCGCGGATGCGTCGAATAACATCATCCAGAACTGCACGATTGAAGGTGCCGGCACGGCTGTCATCCTGCTGAGCACAGGCACCACCACAGGTAACGACAATAACTCGATCAGCGGAAACACTGTCCGCGACCGGACGGCTCCTGCGGCAGTGCCGGGGAATTTGATTTCCTCCATCGGCACTTCGGCGGCCATCGCCAACAGCGGAACTTCTATCACCAGTAACACCCTGACCAATTTTACCGTTAACGGAGTTAATATTGGTCTCGGTAACGAGAACATCACCATTAACGGCAACGACATCTCGCAAACGGCGAACCGGACAACGGCGATCACCGGCATCAACGTGGCCGTGGCCTTTGGAACTGGCAGCTCGATTTCCCAGAACAACATTCACGATTTGCGCACGTCCGTGCTCGGCGGAACTTTCCTCTCGACGGCGGGCATCTTTGTCCTTGATTCCCGCAACCTGACAATTTCGCGCAACCGCGTCTACAACTTCCCGGCGCTCGCGGGCGGGACAGGACGCCTTGTCGGCATCGAGTATGAAGGTGCAGATTTGCAGCCTTCATCTGCCGTCATCGTCAACAATATGGTGAGCATCATCACCTCGGTGGCGACAGCTCAATCGGTGTTCGGTATTTTCGACTTTGCCTTCGGCGGTAATACCACGACCATTGACCACAACTCGATTTACATCGGCGGCACGGCCAGCGGAGCATCCAACAGTTGGGCGCTCTGTAGAGGTGCGGCGGCCCCGACCAATTACACGGCCAGAAACAACATCGCCTTTAACGACCGCACGGGCGGCACCGGCAATCACTTTGCAGCCGGAGATCAGTCTGGCAACGGTGGAACTTACGTTTCCAACTTCAACTTCTTTGCCGGAACAGGGGCGACGACGGCAGCCAACTTCTTCGACTACTCGCCGACGAGCGGAGCGGGCACGCCCGTTTCCTTCGCCGCGTGGCAGGCAGGGCCGCCTGCGCGTGATGCCAACTCCATCGCGGGCATAGCCTCTACCTTTAACGCCAGTAACTTCTTCGTCAACCGCGCCATCGGCGACCTGCACTTGCTGGCGACCGCGACGCCTGTGCTGGATGCCGGAACTCCGTTGATGAGTGTGCCAGCCGATTTCGATGGTCAGCCGCGTTCGGCCACGACGCCTGACATCGGTGCGGACGAATTGGTGCCATTAGTACCCGGCACGCTTCAGTTCGACTCGCCGACTTATACCGTCGGCGAAGCGGGAGGCACGGCGACGATTACGGTCACGCGCACGGGCGGCAGCGACGGGACGGTGATGGTGGATTACGCAACGGTCGCGGGAGGCACGGCGACGGGCGCAGCGGCTTGCGCCCCCGGAGTTGATTACGTCAACACGAACGGCACGCTCACGTTCGCACAGGGCGTGCTGAGCCAGTCGTTCAACATCACTATCTGCAATGATGCGGTCAACGAACCCTCGGAGACTGTCAATCTGATGCTCTCGAACGCACAGGGCGGCGCGACCATAGGGACGCAGAGCACTGCCGTTCTGACCATCACTGACGACGATCCTGTGGGTGGGCCAACGTACTCAATCAGTGATGCCAGAACAGTGGAAGGCAATCCTCCGGGAAGCCACAACCTCGTGTTCACAGTCACGCTGACATCCATGACGCCTCCTGTGTCGAATGCCGCTGTGAGTTTCTCCACGTCGGGCGGCACGGCGACTCCTAATGTTGACTACGTTGTCACTAGCGGAACGCTGTTCTTCGGCGCGCCGACCGATGGGGGACCGATCATCACGACGCGCACCATTTCGGTGCCCATCCTGCACGATCTTAACAAGGAAGCTAACGAGACTTTCTTAATCAACCTGAGCATGCCCATCGGCGGGAGCATCGCAGACGGTCAGGCCGTTGGCATCATCATCGACGAAGACAGGGCTTATGTCAGTGATTTCGATAATGATCGCAAGAGCGACTTCGCCGTGTTCCGCCCGATGGACGGTAACTGGTACATCTTGCAGAGCACTAACGAGGTCACGAATTACAGGCATTTCGGCCTCGATGGAGACAAGCCCGTCCCCGGCGATTACGATGGAGACGCAATCACAGACTATGCGGTCTTCCGCCCGTCCACCGGCAGGTGGTACATCGAGCAAAGCTCAAACTTTGCCTTCCGCGAAGTTGAATTCGGCGTGGCCTCTGACAATCCTGTGCAGGGTGATTACGACGGAGACGACAAGACTGATATTGCGATCTTCCGTAACGGCGTCTGGTACATACAGAGGAGTTCGGACATTACTGTGGAAGTGATCCAGTTCGGCTTGGCTGGCGACAGACCTGTGTCGGCTGATTATGACGGCGACCATCAAACTGACTTAGCCGTCTATCGTGGCGGTCAGTGGTTCGTCCGCAGGAGTTCCGACAATGTTGTGGTGACACAGACTTGGGGACTTGGAAACGACAGACCTGCCCCGGCTGACTTTGACGGCGACGGCAAGGTTGACTACGCGGTCGTGCGTAACGACAGCACATGGTTCATCTTAGGAACCCTGACGGGCACTGCCAAACAAGTCGAGTGGGGAACCAACGGTGATATTCCAGTGGTTGGCGACTATGATGGCGATGGCACTTCAGACATCGCTGTCTTCCGCCCGGCGACCGGAACATGGTATGTCCTGACCAGCACCAGCCTGACGGACGTTCCGCCCATCAGCAGGCAGTGGGGGCAGTCTGGCGACATCCCTGCGCCTTCCGCATATGTGCCTGAGCATTACACGGGCAAAGGGCCAGAGTATTACACGGGTAAATAATCCGGCCATCTGAGACCTATGTTTCAGAGAGCCTTAAACCAAAGAGGACTGAAGATTCGAATCTTCAGTCCTCTTTTTTATGCGAATTAAGGGTAGCAACAAATCAACTGCTTTTTCTTTGCGGTTAAGTGCTCTTTTAACGCAAAGGACGCAAAGAGGAAAGACGCAGAGAAACGCAAAGAGTTTCTACTCTTGATTTACATTTTCTGTAATAGCGAGGTTAATCTATTTTGCCAGCCGCTCGGCGACGCGGCGAATGCGCTCGACGCCTTCATGCAGGCGCGCGAGCGAGGTCGCATAAGAGATGCGTATAAAACCTTCCGCGCCGAATCCCGCGCCGTCCGTGACGACCGTTTGCTCTTCATCTAATAACCTGTCAACAAACTCTGCGGAAGTTTTGACCTCGCCTTGCAGGCAGCCGCGCACGTCCGGGAAAGCGTAGAACGCGCCTTCGGGACTGACGCAATTAAAGCCCGGCACTTTGGACAAAGCCGGTATCAGCCAATCGCGCCGCGCGCCGTATTCCTTGAGCATCGCCGCAACGGATTCCTGCGCTCCGTTAAAGGCTTCGGTCGCAGCCCACTGCGCTATGGAATTGGTGTTGCTCGTCGAATGTCCCTGCACCTTGAGCATCGCGCTCACCCATTCGCGCTGCGCCAGCGCATAACCCATGCGCCAGCCGGTCATCGCATAAGTCTTGGAAAAAGAGCCTGCGATACACAGCCGCGTGCGAAGCTCTGGCGGGAGCGTGGCCGCGCTGTAAACCTCTGCTGGAGGATAAACGAAACGCAAATAACATTCATCGGAGATAGCATACACGTCATGCTCGTGCAGGACTTCCATGATGCGTCGGAACTCTGCGGGCGGGATGACGCGCCCCGAAGGATTGCTCGGCGAATTGAGAATGATGAGTTTTGTGCGCGGCGTTATCGCGCGCTCGACCTGTTCGGCCTTGAGGACAAAGCTGGTTTCCTGCGTGTCTATGTAAACGGGCACGGCACGCGCGAACGTGGCGATTTCAGGAAACGTCACCCAGTAAGGCTTGACGATTAAAACTTCGTCGCCCGGATTGCAGAGCGAGACGACGGCATTAAAGATCGCCTGCTTGCCGCCGGAAGTCGCCATCACTTCCGGCCTGTCATAACTCACGCCAAACTCGCGCTCATAAAAATTGATAATCGCTTCCTGAAGCACGCGCACCCCTGCGGTCGGCGTGTACTTGGTCTTGCCTGCGCGCATGGCTTCGATAGCCGCTTGCTTGATATTGTCCGGCGTGTCGAAATCCGGCTCGCCCGCGCCGAGGTCAACCACGTCAATGCCTTCGGCGATCATCGCCTGCGCCGCCTGCATCGCAGCCAAAGTCGTAGACGCACGCATCCGCCCGACATTATCGGAAACGGGAAAAGAATCGCTCGCAGGTTTGCTCATAGGAATGAAAAGTTAAAAATGTAAAATGCAAAATTAAGAACGAGCTTCTATAACGAGCTTCTATTCTGCGCTCTGACTTTGCATCTGACGTTGAAGAAACTCTACACGATTGCCGAAAGGATCGCGAAACTCAAAGCGTTCGTAACCCGGAATAGGGATGCCTTCGAGTATCCTGATGTCATGCTCTTGCAGTTTGAGACGCCAGCTTGCCAGATCGTCCACTTCGTAAGCCAGATGCGCCTTAGTCGCCGCACGCACATCCGCGTCCTCGTTGCCGACGTGAATCTGCATCTCTCCAAGCTCAAGCCAGAAGCCGCCGCGCTCCCGCAATGATGCGGGTTTTTCTACCTCTTTCAAGCCAAGCAGGTCGCAATAAAATTCACGGCATCGAGCTTCCGCGTCATGCGGAATCGTAATCTGTGCGTGATGAAGGCGGATAAGCATGAATGACCGGTGCCCTCACATAATGTTAAATGGAACTTGAGAAAAAGTATAACATGAATAGAAAGCGTTGCTTCTCAACTTGATTTGAGCTTTTCTCTCATGCGCGCCTCAACCGAAGCGGGCACGAGACCATCTATCGCCGCGCCGAGTTGGAAGACCTCTTTGACGAGGCGCGAGCTGACATAAGAATAAGCTTCGGCGGGCATCATAAAGACCGTCTCGATGCGCGGCTCTAAGCGGCGATTCATCAAGGCCATCTGCAACTCGTACTCGTAATCGGAAATCGCGCGGATGCCGCGCACAATCGCATCCGCCTCGCGCTCGACTGCATACTGCACCAGCAAGCCCTGAAAATCTTCGACCAGCAGGCGACAGCCGCCATGCGCCGTCCCGGACAAAACTTCTTCCAGCATCTCGCGCCGCTCTTCAATCGTGAACATCGGATGCTTGTTGGGATTGACGAGGATGGCAATAATAATCTCGTCGAACAGCTTGCAGCCGCGCTCGATGATGTCCAGATGGCCGTTGGTCACCGGGTCGAACGAACCTGGATAGATAGCGCGTCGCATAGGCAGGCGTCTTTAGAAGTTTCGGAGTTGGTAAACCGCAGAAGAACTTAACATAGCTGAGAAATATTTGTCGAAGAAGTTATACACCTCATTGCTGCCAGCATCGGATAGGTTTAGAATCGGGAATGAAAGGAGGCTCTGTTATGTCTCAACAAACCTTGTTGGAAGAGACGACCTCGCTACTCGCTGAATCCGGCCTACGATTGCCCTTGATATTGAATGCTCAAGCACTAGACTTAACCGAAGAACGGTTTGAATTACTATGCCGCAACAATCGCGATCTGCGCATTGAAATGACAGCAGAAGGAGAACTCGTCATCATGCCCCCCACCGGAATGAAGACAGGCTGGCGCAACAACAAGTTGAATTATTTCTTCATGCACTGGACTTTGAGCGATGGGTCGGGGATATGTTGCGACTCTTCGACGCTTTTTAGGTTGCCGAACGGCGCGAAGCGTTCGCCGGATGTGTCTTGGATTAAGCGCGAGCGGGTCGAAGCTTTGACTGAAAAAGAGCAGGAAAGCTTTGCTCCCATCTGCCCTGACTTTGTGCTTGAGCTTCGCTCTCCTTCGGATGCGGTTTCTTTTGTGCAACAAAAAATGCAGGAGTACATGGCAAACGGCGCGCAGCTTGGGTGGATGATTGATCCTTTCACCAAGCAGGTTTACATTTACAGACCCGACCAGCCCGTAGAGTGTTTGGAAAATCCTGAAACTGTGACGGGTGATCCAGTGTTGCCCGGATTCGTTTTGCATGTGCGCGAGATTTGGTGATTTCAATCTTCAAAGTAAAGCCAACTTTCAATTGTTCACAGTCTTGACATGCTCCTTCGTGGAATGTTTCAATAGCCGCCAGAGACAAACGTGGTGAGTTAAGGCGACTTGCGGCCACGTAAAATAATCCGCTAAACAGCTCGGTGAGTCTTTCCCGTAAATCATTTTAGAGATTCGAGAGGAAAGCCCCGCGCCAGTGAAGCGCGGGGCTTCAACTTTGTAAGGATGGTGTTTGTTTTTTGTTCTTGGTTTTTTGTTCTTTGCTTATCCCTCTCATAGTCGAGTTTAAGAACTCAAGGTTGAGTTAAGTGCAAAGAACCAAGAACAAAAAACTAAAAACAAAGAGCAATTAGAAATTATGAACAGCTTTCTTGACACATTGAAGGAACGCATCGTCGTTTTCGATGGCGCGATGGGCACAAACATACAGGTGCAGAACCTGACGGCGGACGACTTCGGCGGGCCTCAGCTTGAGGGCTGCAACGAGTATCTGTTGATAAGCAAGCCCGCAGCGATTGAAAAAGTTCACGCAGCGTTTTTCGATGCCGGTTGCGATGTGGTGGAGACCAACTCGTTTGGCTCGACCGGAATTGTTTTAAGCGAATATAACATTGCAGATCTCGCTTATGAGTTGAACTTTAAATCCGCAGAGCTTGCCAAACGAGTGGCCGCAGATTATTCGACGACCGGCAAGCCGCGCTGGGTCGCAGGCTCTATGGGGCCGGGCACAAAGCTGCCCACGCTCGGGCACATCCAATTCAGAGACCTCAAGGCGGCCTATCACGAACAGGCGCGCGGGCTGATTGACGGCGGCGTTGATTTGTTGATGGTCGAAACCTGTCAGGATTTGTTGCAGACCAAAGCCGCGCTGTCCGCCATCTTTGATTACTTCGAGCAGATTAAGCGGCGCGTTCCCGTCATCGCTCAGGTCACTATCGAGATTTTCGGAACGATGCTCAACGGCACGGAGATCAGCGCGGCTCTGACTGCGCTTGAGCCGTTTCCGATTGATGTCATAGGGATGAACTGCGGCACAGGGCCAAAGCACATGACGGAGAGCATCCGCTACCTGTGCGAGAATGCGCCGCTGCCCGTCTCCGTGCTGCCCAACGCAGGCTTGCCGTCAGTCAAAGACGGCGCGCAGCATTACGATGAAACGCCCGAATCTTTTACCGCGCAGATCGTTCACTTTGCCAAAGATTTCGGCGTCAACATCGTCGGCGGCTGTTGCGGCACGACGCCCGCGCATTTGAAGATGGTCGTTGAAGAGATGCAGCGCGTGTCGCCAAAGCAGCGCGATGCAAAGCTTGTCCCCTCTGCTTCGTCCATCTACATGCAGCAGCCCTACGTGCAGGACAACTCTTTCCTGATCGTCGGCGAGCGCGTCAACGCGAGCGGCTCGAAAAAGATGCGCGACCTCCTGAACGCGGAAGACTGGGACGGCCTCGTCGCTCTCGCCAGAGAGCAGGAGCGCGAAGGCGCGCACGTCCTCGATGTCAACGTTGATTACGTCGGACGCGACGGCGAGAGCGACATGCACGAGCTGGCTTCGCGTCTCGCCACGAGCGTTAAGATTCCACTGATGTTCGACTCGACCGAATGGCAGAAGATGGAAGCGGGATTGGAGCACGCGGGCGGCAAGTGCCTCTTGAACTCTACCAACTACGAAGACGGCGAGCCGCGCTTTGCCAAAGTGCTTGAGCTGGCAAAGCGTTTCGGCGCGTCCGTCGTCATCGGCACGATTGACGAAGAGGGCATGGCGCGCACAGCCGAAGGCAAGTTCAAAATCGCCAAGCGCGCCTACGAGCAGGCGACAGAGAAATACGGGATTCCGGCGCACGATATTTTCTTTGACCCGCTCGCGCTGCCAATCTCGACGGGCATCGAAGAAGACCGCCGCAACGCCCTCGAAACCATCGAAGGCATCAAGCGCATCAAGCGAGAGCTGCCCGGCTGCTACACTATTTTAGGTGTTTCAAATATCTCTTTCGGTCTCAATCCTGCCTCGCGTATCGCGCTCAATTCGGTCTTCCTGCATGACGCTGTCGAAGCCGGGCTTGATGCAGCGATTGTCAATGCGAGCAAGATCGAGCCGCTCAACCGCATCGGCGAGCGCGAGCGCGAAGTGGCGCGCGAGCTGATTTACGACCAGCGAAAATTCGACGGAGACATTTGCACGTATGACCCGCTCGGCGAGTTCACAACGCTCTTTGCGGGCGTCACTACGAAAAGCTCGAAGCAGGATTTGAGCCACATGCCGGTCGAAGAACGGCTCAAACATCACATCATAGACGGCGAAAAGATCGGGCTTGAAGACCAGTTAAAAGTCGCGCTCGAAAGTTATCCCGCGCTCGACATCGTCAACAACATCCTGCTCGACGGCATGAAGGTCGTGGGCGACCTGTTCGGCAGCGGCCAGATGCAGCTTCCCTTCGTCCTGCAATCTGCGGAAGTGATGAAGACCGCCGTCAAATTTCTTGAACCGTTTATGGAAAAGAAGGGCGGCGCGACGACCAAGGGCACGATGGTCTTGGCGACCGTCAAGGGCGATGTGCATGACATAGGCAAGAATCTGGTGGACATCATCCTGACCAACAACGGCTATAAAGTCATCAACTTAGGCATCAAGCAAACCATCGAAAATATTCTCAATGCGTATCAGGAACACAAGGCCGACGCCATCGGCATGAGCGGCCTCCTGGTTAAGTCAACGCTGATTATGCGCGAGAACCTAGAGCTGATGAACGAGCGCAGCATCAACGTGCCGGTCGTGCTTGGAGGCGCAGCCCTGACGCGCCGCTATGTCGAAGATGACCTGAAAGCGATTTACAAAGGCACGCTCTTTTACGCCAAAGACGCTTTCGCGGGCTTGCACACGATGGACCTGCTGACGGGCAGCGGCGTCGCGGTTGAAAGTAAAGATGAAGGTAAAGCTATCGCTGCTTCAGCCGCTGCCGTCGCGAACGGCAACGGAAAAGTAGTTGATGTGGAAGACCTCGTCGGCGAAGACGCGAAGCTCGGGCGCAAGGCCGCGCGCACGCATTTCTCTGCCAAATCCACAGGCGATACGACGCACACAGTTCGCTCGGATGTCAGCACGGATGTTCCGATTCCGCGCGCTCCTTTTTACGGCTCGCGGGTCGTGGAAGACATCCCGCTTGACGAAGTTTTCGCTTACATCAACGAGACCGCGCTCTTCAAAGGCCAATGGCAATTCAAGCAGGGCAAAAAATCCGCCGACGAATATCAAGCGTTGGTGAAAGGGCATGTGCGCCCCGTTTACGAAGAATTGAAAGAACGTTCCAAGCGCGAAGGCTTGCTGACGCCGCGCGTCGTGTACGGCTATTTCCCGTGCCAGTCGTCCGGCAACGATCTCATCATCTATGAAGATGATGAGCGGACGGAGCGCATGCGCTTTACCTTTCCGCGACAGCCAGCGGGCAAGCGTCTATGTCTCACGGATTATTTTGCAGCGAAAGATTCCGGGCGCGTGGATGTCGTCCCATTTCATTTAGTGACGATGGGGCGACGCGCCAGCGAGTATTCGCAGGAGCTTTTTAAGGCTGACAACTACGCCGAATATCTTTACTTTCACGGCTTGAGCGTCGAAGCGGCTGAAGCCCTCGCCGAACTCTGGCACAAGCGCATCCGCGAAGAGATTGGCATCGCCGGAAAAGACGCGCCCGTGTTGGCGAAGCTTTTTCATCAGGGCTATCAGGGGTCGCGTTACAGCTTCGGTTATCCGGCGTGCCCGAATCTGGAAGACCAGACGAAACTCTTCGAGCTGCTCGACCCCTCGCGCATCGAAGTCGCGCTGACGGACGAATACATGCTCGACCCGGAGCAATCAACCTCCGCCATCATCGTGCATCACGAAGAGGCGAAATATTTTTCGATAGAATAAGGAAAGTCCCAAGCCCCAAGTCCCAAGACCCAAGTCAAAAACCGGTTTTGGGACTTGGGACTTGGGACTTGGGACTTGGGACTTTGAACTTAGAGATTGACCCGACGCCGGAAGAACTCGCCGTGCTTGACCGTCTGGAGCGTTTTGCCTTTCGCGTCGCGCACAGGATGAATCAGGGAGGCTGGAAACGTTTCTGGACGTGCTGTCAGAGGCATCTCGGCTCGCGCTGGATTCAGATTTCGACTTACAACCTGATGCACGTTTACGGTCTTGAGCATCTTGAGGCCGCTTCGCACGAACGCCCGCTCCTCTTGGTCGCCAATCACCGCTCGTTCTTCGATATGTATGCCGTCTCGTCCGTGCTCTTTCGCCGCACGAACTGGCCGATGATGCTTTTCTTTCCGGTGCGCAGCCGCTTCTTTTACGAATCGCCGCTGGGGATGCTGGTCAACATGCTGATGGGCTGGTGGTCTATGTACCCGCCTATTTTCGCGGAGAATGAAAAGCGTTTATTCGATAAATATTCCGTGCGCCGCCTCGCGCAGTTGTGCCGCGAAGGGCGCGGGCACGTCATAGGCTTTCACCCGGAAGGCACGCGCAACCTGAGCGACGACCCTTACTCTTTCCTGCGCGCACAGCCCGGTGTCGGCAAGCTCATCAAAGACTCTGCGCCGCAAGTCATCCCCGTCTTTATCGCAGGGCTTGGCAATAATTTGCCGCGACAGGTTTGGGGCAACTGGACTGGCGGCGAGCAGATTCGCCTGCGTTTCGGCCAACCGCTTGAGCTGTCGCCATTCTTGGAAAAGAAAGATCACGTCCGCACTTATAAAGAGATTGCAGATTTCGTGATGAGCAAGATCGCAGAGCTTGGCGAAGAAGATAAAAGATCGCTCGCGCTCCCGGATGTGGCTGAGGATAGAGTGCAGTTGACGAGATAATAGCATCTCTCTCATCACTCATTACACAAATGACTTCATTGCCTCTCATCATCGTTAACCCGACTTCCGCAGGCGGCGCGACGCGCAAGGCTTGGCCGGGAATCGCTTCTGAACTCTCGACGCATTTCGGCGCGTTCACCTGCGCGTTCACCACTCGAAGCGGCGATGCTGCGGAGCTTGCCGCGAAGGGCGCGCTTGAAGGAAGAAGCTTAATCATCGCCTGCGGCGGCGATGGCACGATCTCCGAAGTGGCAAACGGGATTCTGGAATCAGGCGCGGACGCATCGCTTGGCATCCTGCCGAGCGGGACTGGCGGAGACTTTCAGAAAACTTTAAAAATTCCTTCACGAGTGGCCGACGCCGCGCGCATGTTGCGCGAAGGGCGCACGCAGCGCATGGATGTCGGGCGCGCGAGCTTTGTCAATCATGTTGGGAAAGAAGAGACGCGCTACTTTCTAGGCGTCGCGTCCTTCGGCATGAGCGGGGAAGTCATCCGTCGCGTCAAAGAGAGGGATGCAGGCTGGCTGAGCGGCAAAGCTTCCTTCGCCCTCGCCATGCTGCAAACGACGCTCGCCTCTGAAAGCACGACCGCGCTGGTTCAACTCGATGACCGGCGCGAAAAACGCCTCACGGTCGCCAACCTGTGCATCGCCAACGCGCGCTACTTCGGCGGCGGAATGAAAATCGCGCCGGAAGCGAAACTAAACGACGGGCAATTCGACATCGTCACCATCGGCGATCTCTCCGCGCTCAAGATTCTCACCAACGCGCATCAACTCTACATGGGCACACACCTCGGCATGGAGCAGGCGCATCATGCACATGCAAGGCGCGTCACGGTGCGTCCCGTGCAGGCGCATGAAAGGGTCGCTCTTGAAATTGACGGCGAGCTACCGGGCTATCTCCCGGCGACGTTTGAAATCATGCCGCAGGCTTTGCGTGTTCGTTGCTAAAAGGGAAAGCTGTGAAGAATTTAGCCTTGCCGTTTCACTCTTGAGTCTCGAAACTCGGTTCAAAATCAACCAACTCTGCATTTTCTTCCGTTACTTCCAGTTGCGGCGGAAGTTTATCCAGACTGTGATATGTCTTATCCCTGACGGCGAACGTTGTGCCGCTCCAAAAACTCGCCTTGACCTGACGCACACGGAAAAGCGGAGTCAGTTTGTCGCGCGCGATAAGTTGCGTGTTGATGCCACTGGAAGTCCCGACTGAGAAATTGGCTTTGAGGTCGGCCAGACTGAGCGCGCCGAGTTGTATGCTGTTCTCCGCGATGAGTTCGATTTTGCCGCCCGATGATTCGCTGATAAATGCGGTCATCGAATCGGCCTGTTTGATTTCTGTGACGACGACATATTTGGCATCCCATTCACCGACGTTGTAGCGACGGATGAGTTCTTTGCCGAGCGAGATTTGATCTTCAATCGAAGGTGACAGACAGCCTTTAGCGACGAACACCACGCCCGCCCCTCGATGAAAATCAATCGTCGCTCCGGCCTTCTGCACAAGCAGGGAACTTCCTTCGATAATAGGCGAGCCAGCAGCCTTGAAGTTGAGGCTGACGCCGGACTCGGAAGTGTAAACCAAGTCCTCTTTGTTTTCCGCCGGACGAATGGCAAACGAAACATTCATCTCTTTAAGGCTCGACACGCGCCGGAAGACACTGCCATCCATCTCGCCGACATCCCCGAGGCTGATAGGGACAGCCGGAGTCCACGTCGCCAGATAACCGAAACGCTGGTAAAGCTCTTTGGTGTATTGCTCCTGCGGCCCTCGCATCATCCTTTTCGCCTCCCGCCAATTGATTTATGAGTTCTCTTGATTTGTGTTGTCGTCTGCGTTCTTTTCAAACATCTCTCGCACCTTTGCTTCCGCCATCCCCAACACTTCTCCGACCTTTGCCAGCAATCCATCATCGCCGCTTGCCTGCCAGACAACACGCAGGTTAAGAAGTGTAATAGCTAGGTTGTGGTCATCACTATAATCTCTGAAAATTTCCAAAGCCTGCAAAAGATAAGATTGCCCCTCAGCAAACTTCCGTTGCTCTTGTTTGAGCAAACCAAGTTGTCCGAAAGTAGAAGCCTGCGAGAAACGATCATTGAATTCAATTTTGATTTCCAATGCCTGCTGATAATAGTCTTCAGCTTTCTGCCACTCGTGTTGTTCTTCTGCTACTCTACCTAAGTGGTGGAAAGTAGAAGCCTGCGAGAAACGAGCATTGAATTCAATTTTGATCTCCAATGCCTGCTGATAATGGTCTTCGGCTTTCTGCCACTCGTGTTGTTCTTCTGCTACTCTACCTAAGTGGTGGAAAGTAAAAGCCTGCGAATAACGATCATTGAATTCGATGTAAATTTGTATAGCCTGTTGATAGTAGTCTTCGGCTTTCTGCCACTCGCGTTGTTTTTCTGCCACCATGCCTAACTGATGGAAAGTAGAAGCCTGCGAATAACGATCATTGAATTCAATTTTGATTTCCAATGCCTGCTGATAATAGCCTTCAGCTTTCTGCCACTCGCGTTGTTCTTCTGCCACCATGCCTAACTGATGGAAAGTAAAAGCCTGTTCATAACGGTCATTGAATTCGATGCAAATTTGTATAGCCTGCTGATAATAATCTCCAGCTTTCTGCCACTCGCGTTGTTCTTGTGCCACCATGCCTAACTGATGATATATGCTGCCCCTTACGCGCTTTTTCTGCACCTCATCCTGACTGTGATTCGACGCAAATAACTCTAATGCCTTTTTGTAAGAATTTTCTGCTTCCACAAATCTCTTCAGATTTAGTTGCCGCATGGCAATGTCGTCTAAAACGGCGACGAATTCAAGGCCAATCGCGCCAGCCAGAATTTCAGAGGCATAAGTCTCCATTCTCTGGAAAACTTTGGTGCCCAAATTCAGTCCAGCCTCTTGGTTTTGCATGACATCATAATAGGAGGCAAGTAAGTTGTAAGGGCTCAAGATCGAAGTTTGCGCGGTGAGGGCATATTCCAAACAAGTATCTACGTTTTCAAACTCCAAGCTTGCCAGAAATTGCCCCATCATCTTTTCGTCTGCTATTTTAGATTTCATCAAGCCATTGATAGAACGGCTCACGCCGTTAAAATAATCCCGAAAAGCCATCTGCACGGCCTGTTTGAAAGCGGCTCTTTCCGTCTTTTGCCATTCGGTTTTGAGGAAGTAAGGCAAGATCGGTTGTAGCTGAACGACCGAGGAATCTTCCTGTTGCGACATCAGTCCGCGCTGGATTGATTCGGTGAAAACTTCGTCCCACAGTTCGTGTTGCAGATGCGCCAGAGCCTCGTGTTTCTTCAGTTCTTCAACGTAGTAGTTAAAGTAAGGACGATTAACCACAGAAGTGAACGGCGCGAGGCATAGAAGGAGTTCCTGTTTTTCGGGCGCGATGTTGCTATGCGAGTATTCGATGCATTTCAGGATGTCTTTGGTTCTCTCTTCGGCTGTGCCGGTGCTGAAATTGACATCTCCGGCTTGCAGGGCGGTGAGAATCTGCGAGGGGCTTTGGCGTTTCAGATTCTCAAACACGACCTTCATCGGCAGGGGAAAGCCAGCCAGCAGTTTTAGTAGTTTTTTGAAATCATCGTCATTGCGATATTTCAAAACCGCGTTCTGACGCAAAATCTCTTCGGCAAACTGGGTGGCTGATTCCGCGTCGAGTCCGGCTAAATCGTAAATGTTTTTCTGGAATGTGTTTTCCTTTAACCATTCTTCGGGGCTGCGCGAGCCGAGCATGACAATGGTCTGCTCTTGAAAGGCATCAACCGTGCCCCGCAGGTCTGCAAGAAATTCTTTGAGCTTGGTTTGTTCTTCCGGCGAGAGCGGGTTTTTAACGGCAAAATACCCGCCTTGAATTGATTCCAGATTGTCCAGAATCAAAAGATGTCTCTCGGCGCGAAGTTTGTGCGCGAGCTTTTGCTGTTGCGCGCTTTCATTCATCGCTTGAAAGTTTGCGAATTCAAACCTGTCGAATAATTTTGCGGCAATCGCAAGCATTATCTCTTGCCGCGTGTGGGCTTTTTCGTCATAGCCAAAATAAAAAATCTGCTTGACGAAATCGGTCGCACGCCACCACCACGCCAGATGCTTGAGCAGCGTCGTCTTGCCCGCTCCGCCCATTCCGCGCATCAGCAGAATGTTGTTTTTGAGCAAGACCCGGCGCTCAAGGTTGAGAATGTCAATGTCGCGCCCGTAAAAGCCATATTCGACATCGGGCATCCGGCTGATTTCCTGTTGAGCAAGGCTCAACCGTTCTTCCTCTTCCGGTTCGAGCTTGCGGGTTTTAAGCTCGACCGGTCGCTTTTGATAAACGACGGGCAAGAGCCAATCTTCGAGCGGGATTTGATAATTGAAAGCCGCGCGCCGTTGTTTGATGTTTGCCAGCTCCCTGCGACCCTTTTGAATTGCTTGATGCACCGTCTTACCGCGAAAGATTTCCTGATAGAGACTTTTCATCAAAATCTCGGCGGCGGTCACCGTCACCGAATAGGACATCGCCAGCACCATCTGCGCCCCGGCGCGCATCAGGCGACTCGCGAGGCTGGTTTCTTCCGCAATCGGCAGATCGGTTTTCTGTTCCTGTTCGCCCAACTCTTTGGCCGATTGACAGGCATTCAAAATGATAAGCGGGATGCCGTGCAGCAAGAGTAAATTCGCCAGCTCGTCAGCGCGCACAGGGTCTGCGCGAAAGCCTTCGTCCTCTTTTGTTTCGGGTTCACAGAAAATGTCGAAGAAGAGAAACGCATCCCGGCCTTCAAAAGGTTGAATCTCGGGTCGCCCGTAACGCGGGGTTTGAAAAGTTAAGTGATTGCCGGTTTTCTCTTTCTCGATTTGCTCAAAATCCTCAAACGTCAGCAGCCCGCCGTGAACATCGAAATGAACCACATGATAAAAGCCCTGACCGACTTCATCGAGATGCTTGCTCAACGATTCGTAAGTGGCGGGACGCAGAATGTGAATCCTGACCGGCAGGCGCGAACCGCGCAGGAGTTCTACGAGCGGGCGAGAAATGGTGCGATAGCCCGCATCTCTCCTGCCTGCGGGACGTGCCGTTACGATCAACAAATTGATAGTAGAAGTTTCGCGGATAACGGCGGGCAGATTCTGCTCTTTTAAATCTTTGCGGAGAATCAGAGCGTCCAGGACTAAAGGGTTGGGCAAACTTGAATCTCTTAAGGCTTCCCAATTCAGGCTATGAAATTCGGGTGAACCGGAAATCTCGATCACGAGATTGGCGAAGTCCGTTTGTATCGCTTGCCGGTAGCGGCTGAAGATTTGCGGTGAGCCGAACAACTGCGAGAAAAGATTTTCTCCCGCTTCCCGGATGATTTCAATCGCTTCGGATGGCTTGACGGTGTTCAGATAGGGAAACTTAACATGCTGTTCAAAGTGCCATTCGAGTTTTGCTTTGCTGTTCGGCGACAAAGGGTCTTGAACGGTTAAGCCGCCGAACTCTTCTGCATCATCAAAGGAAATAGTGAGAGCAAAGACATCATCTGTGGATTGTTCCGGTTGTTCGTCAATACGAATCCTGGGCATCGGTGAAGTCCCTTCAAAGGAGTTGCCAACGAGATTTCGTGAGCCATGCCGGCGTAGTTCCTGAAATGACGTGAGAGATGTGCGCAGCTCTCTGTTAATGCAGTAATCATACAATAAGCTGCTGTCTTCAACCTAGCTTTGTACTATGCCGCAATCTCATATCCTTGTCCGGCGTGGATTCCTGTTGTGGATAGTATTGGTTAATGCTCAGAAGGCATCGCCGCCCAGAAAATTCTCTCTGACATAGGCGACGGTTTCCTGCAAGGTCTCACCGGGGTCGCGGGGCGCAAAGCCGAGTTCCTGTTCGGCCTTTGATGAATCCAGATACCAGAAATATTCTGCCATCTCGACGGCTGCGGGCTGGATGGGCGGGGCGAGTTTCCAGTGTTTGTAGAGTGCGTGGACGACTTGCGCGCCGGTGACTGCGAGCTGCGAGGGGAAAGAGAAGCGCGGCGCGGCGATTTTGGTGAGGCGTTCGAGGCGTCCGAAGAATTTCTCAAAACTCCAATTGGCTGCGCCAAGCAGGTAACGCTCGCCATGAAGCCCTCGCTCCATCGCCGCGCGAAAGGCGGCGGCAGCATCACGCACGTCTACGAAGCTCAAGCCGCCGGAAGGAGTCGCGTTGATCTTGCGCGCCATGAAATCCAGAATCACTTTTGTAGAACTGAGACGTTCATCGCCGGGGCCGAGCAGCAAGCTCGGATTCATAATCACGAGCCGCAGTCCGTCGCCGCTAAAATTCTCAAGCGCGGCGCGCTCCTGATAAAACTTGCTGGCGTAATAAGGCCAGCGCGAGATGATGTCGAGCGGCGTCGGCCATTCTTCGCCCGGAATCAGGTCTTTGTCTTCAGTGACTGCAATCGTGCCGCTGGTCGAGGCCAACACGATTGATTTGACTCCGGCCTCGCGCGCCGCCGCGCACAACAGCCGCGTCCCCTCCACATGCACCGCGTACATCTCGCGCGCATCATCCTGTTCACGCGACACCCTGCCAGCCAGATGATAAATCTCTCCGACGCCTTCAACCGCGCGCTTCACATCTTCCGCGTTTGTGATAGAGCCTCGAACTGTTTCGACTTCTGATTCTTCGAGCCAGGCGGGAGCGGATGTCGCCAACACGCGCAGATTCTTCGCGCCGTCCGCGACCATTTGCCGTATCAGATGCACGCCGAGAAAGCCAGTCCCACCCGTGACGAGCGTTTTCGGTTGCGGCAGCCGCGCTATCGCAGAGCTTTTCCCGGCGGTTGATTTAGCGTCGGGCGTTTTTGCCGCCGCTCTCGGTTTGCGCGGAGCGCGTGGTTTGGTTTTCGTCGTCGTTGCCATAATAACTAAGTGATGAGAGATGTGCTATCGCTGGAATTAACCGGGCGCGCACACAACCCCGCTATGATTAACTCAACGATAAAATGATTGCTAACTCGCGCTCCGGTTGATTGAGTGTTAGACCGCTCGTCAGAAGTAATCATCCAAGTTCCATGCGGTTTTGCTTTCAATGTTGTGCTGTGACTTCGCCGGTGGTAGTATCAATTATCCACATCACAGCAGGATCTTCATGCATTAGAAACTGATAGCGCCCAACTTGGGATGTAGCTTTCGCTGTAGCTTTCGCATGCCAAACAACTGCCACTGCAAGAATGATTGCTGCCAACAAGATGCAGACGCCGAGAAACTTTTTGCCATCCATAGCTCAACCTCCTGATAGTGAGAATAATTTCGGACGATCTTGATGCCAGTTGCCTTACCACTGCGGCCTAATGCTTTTTCTTATCACTCATCACTCATCACTGTTTTTAATCGTCGTTCGCTCTTCCAGCGTTTGCGCAGGGCTTTGGCGTCAAAGCTGTGGCGTGTGCCGTCGCGCAGGTTCTCTACTTCGTGTCGCGTGAGCGCGGCGATCAGGCGGTAAGCTTCGGCGCGTGCCATGCCTTTGGTCATCTCTTCCAGTTGCTCATATGACAAGTAATGCCCGATGCGTGCGCCGATGTCGCGGCTCTTAATCAGATTAGCCCCTTTGGGCAGCGCGTCGTAAGTTCCGTAAAGATAGACGGGCAGGATACCGACGCGGCAAGAGAGCGCCAGATAACCGATGATGGCTTTGAAGTCTGCCAGCACACCGTCGAGCGTGCGCCCGCCTTCGGGAAAGATGAGCGCGTTGTAGCCGCCATTCAGGAACGACCGCGCGTGTCGCAAGGATTGACGCAAGGAGCCGCTCCGCTCAATCGGCACGGTGTTCGTGAAATTATCCATGTAGGCGCGCTTGTACTTGTTATCGAAAAAGTAATCCGCGGCGGCGAGCGCGACCATGTCTTTGCCCGCTTCGCCGAGCGCCATCTTGACCAGACCCATATCAAGATGCGACGTGTGGTTGGGGGCGACGATAAAGTTTGTGTGAACCGGAATGTTCGTCTGCCCTTCATATTTTGTATGTAAAAGCTTTTGATAAAAGACGCGCTGCAAAGCGTCCAAGCCTTTGTTGCCGACGACTTTGACGAGGGAAGGAATGTAAATCTCTTCGGCTTCGCGGGCTTTCTCCGTGCGCGTGCGCTCTTGTGGCTTCGTGCCAGCTTGTTGTCGCGTCTGGCGCGTGACTGCGTTCGATAGCTCGCGCACGTCCTGCACTTCGTTCAGAGTATCCGGTGCGATGAGCGTGCCGCCAGCGTTCTCAATCGCCGTCGCCAGCTCGACATACATCAAGCTGTCAAAGCCAAGATCGCTAAAGCGCGTGTCCATGCTGATTTCAGAGCGCGGGCGGTTGGAAACGTTCGCCACGACATTGAGCAGCCAAGCCTGTTTGTCGTCTTTGACGGATTCGGATTTGACGCGCCCAGCCACGCGCAGGCTCTCTTCGAGCGTTTGCAATTCCGTGATGACCTCGCGCCGCTTGACCTTGCGCGTAGCCGTGCGCGGCAATTCTCCATCCCAGAAATGAAGCAGCTTGACGCGCTTGTAAAAGGGAAGCGCGGAAGAGATGTCACGGAAATGCTCTTCGACTTTTTTGTGCGTCTCGGCACGCGAGAGCGAGATGTCATGGTCAAAGTCCGGCACGACGAGACATGCGATTTTTTCGCCGCCGTCCTCATCCGGCAAACCGACGATGCTCAGCTCTTTGATAAAAGACGAGCTATTGTAAGTCTCTTCCAATTCGTCCGGGTACACGTTCTTGCCGTTGGAATCAACGATGATGTCTTTCGAGCGACCGACCAGATACAGGTTGCCGTCATCATCAAAACGCCCTAAGTCGCCAGTGTGCAGCCAGCGTTCGACCAGCGTCTCGCGCGTCGCGGCTTCGTTCTCGTAATAGCCGACCATCACGTTCGGCCCGCGCGCGATGACTTCGCCGATGCCGCTCGCGTCCGCTTCGGCAATCTTGATTTCGATACCGGGCAGAGGCTTGCCGACGCTTCCGGCCAGCATGCTGTTGCGCGGGCGCGTGACGGTCAGCACGGGCGAGGCTTCGGTCAACCCGTAGCCTTCGAGAATCGTAAAGCCGAGGCCGTGAAAGTCTTTCTGCACCTTCTCGCTCAAAGCGGAGCCGCCGCTGATGAGATAGCGTATGCGCCCGCCCAAGCCTTTGTGAATCGGATAGAAAGCAAGTTGCCCCAAGTTGAGCGGCGTGTTGTCGCGCAGCCAGGCGTTTGCGCGCATCAACAAATCTGCGGTGCTGCCGATCCATTCGCTGCGCTCGTTGAGGCGTGTCTTGATGCGGCGATGCAGCAATTCCCACAAGGCCGGCACGCCGACCATGCCCGTGACGTGGCCGTTCTTGATGGCGCTGGCTAAGGCTTCGCCGGACAGTTCTTCGAGATATGTAATCTGCGCGCCGCGACTTAAGGGAGTGAGAAAGCCCGTCGAAAATTCAAACGTGTGATGCAGCGGCAAGACAGACAGCACGCCGTCGCTCGTCGTCATATCAAAGACGGAAGACAGCATGGATGTCATGCTCGTCAAATTTCTGTGCGAGAGCATGACGCCCTTTGGCCTGCCGGTCGTGCCCGAAGTGAAGATGAGCGACGCGACCGATTGCGGATGCACGCGCGTGGGCAGCAAAGCCATTCTCTCGTCTTCCGTGCGCTCATCTGGCATCGCAAAGACTTCATCAAAACGCCAGATGCGTGTCTCTTCCAAGTCTGCTTCCTTGAGCCGCGCGGCGAGGTCCGGATGCTCCTTGTCCATTTCTTCGCTGATGACGATGCCGCTGGCTCCGCCTGCACGCGCGAAGGTCACGACTTCATCGGTCGAGCTGGTCGGGTCAACGGGAATGCACGTCGCACCTGCTTTCATCACGCCGAAATAGGTCATGCCCCATTCGGGCGCGTTGTGGCTGAGCAGCATCACTCGGTTGGCGGGCTTGATGCCTTGGCTCGCGAGGAAAGCAGCGGCGCGCGTCGCCAACTCGCGCAAGTCCGCGTAAGTGTATTGCTCCTTGCGCCCGTCGCGTTCAATCCGCATCGCCACGCGCGTCGCATGTCGCTTGGTCGTCGTCTCAAACAGCTCCAACAGATCGCGGTAGGTATAGACGCGCTTCGGCTTCTCGCGCATCTCGTCTTCGAGCGTCGGGAATACCCATTTTTTGAGACCCGGAAAATGCACGTTCATCCAGTAGTCGTACCAGTCAAGCTGTTCCGGATTCCATTGCAGCAGCGCGCTCTCGTCCTTGCGTATCCGCGCAAAGAGCGAGCGGATATTATCTGCGCGAAAAGTGTAAGCGTTCTCGACCATGAAGGGCTTGAACATCTCAAAAGCCTGCTGCGTCTCGTGCGTCAGTTCTTCGAGACGGTCAACACGTTCCTTGACGCGGTCAATGACATCCGTGACGCGCCCTCCGCCCCAGCGCGGGCGCACGCGGTCAAGCAACGTGGAAACTTTTTTCGCAGCCGCGTTGACCATCGGCGTCGAGGTCGAATCGAAACGCGCGGGCGTGACGGGCTTGGTCTCCATCCGCCCGGCGATTTCGTTGATGAGCTTAAAGCCAGTCTCTTTTTCCTGAAAGTGTTTGCGCTTGAAGAGTCCCAGCAGCCCGACGATGCGGCGCATGTCATTCGGATTTGAATCGCCTGTTGCGGCCTGATGCACGAGGCGCGGTTCTTCGACGCACGCCTGTGCAGCGACCGCGAGCATCACTGCCGCGACCTGATCGACGGGCGTGATGTCCAGCACCAGCTTTTCGTTGACGGGAATCTGCGTCTGTCCTTTGAGCGTGATAAAGATGAGCGGCGCGGTCGTCGTAAAGCCTTCGTTCCAACCGGGAAAAGGATAAGAGAGCGCCGATTCGACGATGCTCGGGCGCACGATGCTGCGTACCATATCGCCTTGCGCCGCCACGAGTTGTTCGCCCAGGCTCTTGGTGTAAGTGTAAATATTGGGCCAGCCCCAGTACGCCGCGCGCTCGATTCCCAAATCGGTCAGGCGCGTTCGCGTCCACACCTTCCGCTCGCGCGCGACGGCCAACCCCATCGCATCCGGATCGTCGGGGTCACGCCCCTCTTCAATCAAACGCTCGCGCGCCAACTCTCGAAAGCGCGCAGCCATCATCGAATCTCTGGCTTCGTCCTTAACGCGCTCCGCCAGCTTTGCACAGTCGCGTATTTCCTGCTCAACGGAAAATTCTACGTCCGGCAATTCGTCGCGGCGCGGGAAATAACCTATGACCGGATCGCTCTCCCAGACCGCGCCCGAACGATTGCCCGCCACGAAACAGGTCGAGACATGCACCAGCGCAGGCCGCTTCATTCTCTGCGTGAATGCGATGACGTTCTGCGTGCCGACCACGTTCGTGCGCAGCGCGCTCTCAAGCGTCGGGTTAAAAGTCACATTGCCCGCGCTGTTGATGACCACGTCAAGGTCTTCCGCGATTTTCTGCGCTTCTTCTTCCGAGTAACCGAGATTGGTATCGCCTATGTCGCCGCCGACCACCACGACCTTGTCTTTGATAAAGCCTTCAAACGCGCTCTCGTACCGCTCGCGCAAAGGGTCGAACGGCGGCGCGGTAATCACGTTATTCCAAAACCGAGTCTGCGATTCTTCCTGCGAGCGAGCGCGCACGGTGACATACACCTTCCCGATATTCGGAAAGCGATGCAAGAGCATGCTCAGCGTCACCTTGCCGAGAAAGCCCGTCGAGCCAATCAGGAAAATATTCCGGCCTTGATAAATTTCTGTAGGACTTAACTTGCTCATTATCTCTTTTTCTCACCTGTCCTAAAGCCTATTTGCCGACGCGGTGTGGATGGCATTGCCAGTAATTGACGAAGAGCCGTAAAGACGGTTTTGAAGTGTTCGGCATGCTTTTCATATTTTTGCTCAAGAGCCTCTAGCTTTTGCGCCAACTCTTGGTTGCCTGCAAGAATGGTTCGCAACCTGACAAATGCCCTGACTACTCGAATGCTGGCCTCAATAGCGAGCGGACTGTTGAGAATACTCGCAAGCATAACCGCGCCGTGTTCAGTGAAGGCATAAGGGCGAAAACGTGGGTCACGATGCTTCTGTGAACCGGTCACAATTTGTGACCGGTTCAGGTGTTCCACCTCTGCTGCCGTTAGCTGAAACATAAAATCTTCAGGGAAGCGTTGCCGATTGCGCTTAACTTGCTGATTAAGCTGCTTAGTCGTCACGCCGTAGATTTCCGCGAGGTCAAAGTCAAACATAACTCTCTGCCCGCGAACCACGAAAATCTTTTGCTCGACAAGTTCCGTTGCCGCCACCGATAAAGCTTGTTCTTTTTCAGCTTTTCTCGTGACCATAATGTTTAGTATCAAGTGAACTGGAAAACTACAACTTAAACTTCTTCACTCCATATCCGCAATTCCAATCATCGGCTGGTGCAGCATCGTGATTTCCGCGGAGCGTCCCATGTGGCTGCGCGCCATCGCAATCGCTTCGGTCAGATTGTCGGCCCTGTCCCAGCCGAGCATGGCGGGGACGTGTGCGTTTTCGGCTCCGGCGGCGATGACTTTGCCGATGTGCTGGCGACCGTTCTCGCCCCAGTACCACATAAAGAACGGGTGCGCGCCGTGATAGGCATTGCCGCGCCGGTACATCTCTACGTAAGAGGGATTGTTGGCAAACTCCCTTTCGTACTTGTCGCGCAAGACATCCGCGTCGCGCGTTTCGGGCAGCAGGCGATTGAAGAATTCGATATAGCTCGGATGAAAGTTATGATCGAACTCGTCAAAGCACGGATGATGAACAATCATCACGCCGCCTTTTTTGAGCAGCGGCTTACCTCTGTAAAAGTTGAAGTGATAGCCGAGCGCCATCACTTGCACTAAGAGCGGATTCAGAATCGAATAGACGTTATACGGCGAAATGTCAGGGATGCCCGTGATTAAAATATCGCATTGGCCTTTGACGGGAATCGCGTACTGGTCAAATCCCTTCTCGATAATCTTTTTATGCACAGGCTCTGTGCGCCCCGCGTGACATGCGATCATCTCGTACTGCGCGGGAATGGAATGCAGAATCTTGCGGCGCGCGGCGCGCGGCAATCTCCCCATCGTCAGGCGCATCGCTTCATACTTCATCCGGTCAAAGGCCGAGAAATCGTCCTCGTTCTTTAAGAGGAAATCCATCTCGCCTTTGTACATGCGATTGTTGATGGCCGTCTCGATGTGAAAGACGTTCATGTGCTCGTCAACCAGCTTGCCGAGCCGCTCGACTTTGTGATTCAACTCGGAGCGCGCAGGGTCCATGTAGCTGTCTGAGTCGCGTATCGTCTGCGGCTCGTGATGCGCGCGTAAGGATTCGTAATCGCACAATCCAACGGCGACAGACTTGTGGCCGCCGTCCATCGGGACGAGGTTGATGTTGACGTAGATGACCAGATCGCTCTCGGCGCAGCGGCGGTTGATGCGCAAAGGCTCTTTGTGGCGCGTCTCGCCGAGCTTGATGAGACCTTCTTCCCACTCTGCGTCGTGGTTGTAGTAACGGTCTGGATAAAACTCATCAAAGATGCTTGAGCCGACCATCCGCTTCATTTCCCACTCGGTCATTTTCCGGTGCAGGGAATTGGCGATGATGAGATGCACGTCGTCTACGCCGTGACCCGCGAGCATGTCTAAGACAATCTCAAGCACGCTCTGGCGAATGTCTGGCGTCGCCATCGGCGGCAGGGGCAGGCTGATGTCATCAATGGCAATCGTCACGCGCATGCCCGGCTCAAGCTGCGCAAAGAGCGGGTCGCAATCGTGCGGGTGATTGAGCGCGTAACGAATCGCTGCCTCGCGATTCGGCAAGCCTTTAATCGGCTGGTTCGGATAAATGACGCGCGTCCCGATGGGCAAATCTTCGAGAATAAAATCCTCGCCCGACGGAATGATGCGCGGCGCGCTGTCGCGGTCAATGTAGATGACGGACTCGTGGGTTTTTCTTCGTAACTGTAGAGACATAGGTTAAAGTTTTCGTTTTTGGTCTTAGGTCTTTGGCCTTTGGTCTTTGCTCGTCTTATTCATGTTGTATCTTGATACTCAAAATTGAGTTGCGTGCAAAGGCCAAAGACCTAAGGCCTAAGACCATCATTTTAAGTTGAGTACCGGCCAATCATGATGCAGAGCCGTCTGCTTTAATCTCATGTCCGGGTTGACTGCTGCCGGGTGGCCGACGACAGAGAGCATTGGAAGATCGGACATGCTGTCTGTGTAGGCGTATGAGTCGCTGAGGCTGATGCCTTCGCGCTCGGCGAACGTTCTGATCCAGGATGCTTTGGTGGCAGCGGCTAAGACTGGCGGAAGCAGTCTGCCGGTCGCGATGCCGTTGACGAATTCCAGATGGTTCGCGACATAGTCCGTGATGCCGAAATGCTTCATCAAAGGCTTGACGGAAATGTCCAGCGCGCCAGTGACGACGACCTGCCTGAGTCCGAGGCTGCGCGATTTCTCGATCAGCTCGTATGAGCCGGGAAAGATCGCGGGCTTCAAAACGTCTTCAAACAATTGCTCCGCGAAGAAGCGCAGGCGGTCTTCCGATTCGCCCTTGTAACGTTTGAAAAAGAGGTCGTTGAAAACTTTGCGGCTGTACTGGTCTGTCGCCGCGAAGAGGGGAATGCTCAAAAGCGTCGAGGCGCTTTTGGTAACAGTGCGAAGCAAGCCCTGCTGGTTCTTGGAGTAGAACCCGAGGGTGTGTACAAGATTAGTGCTGACTAGAGTTCCCTCTAGGTCGTAGAATGCAGCGGCTGCCACATCATCCTCCAAAGCTTCCGAGCGCGCCAGATTTTTTCTCAGCTCGCGCCGGAGAAGTTTACGGACATGAATGCAGTGCAGTGAAATATACCTTATTCTGCGATTTTTGGGTAAGCTGTAATGTAACATTAGTGTCATATGATGTCAGAGCGGAAACAGGACGAATCTCAGCAACGATATGAAAAATAAAAACTTAGACGTGAGACAGCAGCTTTGTCTGGCGACGCTGGCAGTCGTCGTCATCGCTTTTTCAGCATGCGGTTCGCGCCCGCCGGAGCCTTCTTCTACTGCTACCACGCCGACCGGAGCGGTTCCCGTGCCCGAGCTTATCGCTCGCGCGGACAAGCTCTATGAGCAGCGTGAAGATTTGGCGCGCGTGCGTGAGGCCATAGCTCTGCTGAGAAACGCGCGCACGATTGATGCACAGAATTACGATGTCGCATGGCGGCTCTCGCAGGCCAATTACTATCTCGGCGCGCACACCAAAGATGAAAAAGAGCGCGATAACGCTTTTCGTGACGGCGTAGAGGCGGGCGAGGCTGCCGTGCGTTTGCAGGATGGAAAGCCGGAAGGCCATTTCTGGTTCGGCGCGAACATGGGCGGACGCGCACAGTCAAGCTCGCTGAGCGGTCTTGCCGACGCGGAAGACATCAAGCGCGAGATGGAGGCCGTCATCAAATTGGATGAAAGTTATCAGGGCGGCAGCGCATACATGGCGCTCGGGCAGGTTGATCTCGAATTGCCCAGACTGATGGGCGGCGACCCGCAGCAGGCCGTCAAGAATCTGGAAAAGGGTTTGAAGTTCGGCGGCGATAACCCGCTTTTGAGATTGCGTCTGGCCCAAGCCTATCTTGCCACAGGCCGCAAGGACGACGCGCGCAAGCAGCTAGACTTCCTGCTCAACATGAAGCCGAATCCGAAATATATTCCAGAGTACAAGGAAGCCACAGAAGAAGCGCGCAAGCTGCTCAGCACCCGGTTTTAGTTTCTTTGGCAAAGAAGGTCTTAACAGGATGGACAGGATAAGCAGGATGGAAAGAAGGGGTAATGGGGTAAAAGGTGAATAGGGGAAATGAGCAAGAATTCGTTGCCTGCTTCCTTTTCCCTCTTTCCTCTTTCCCTTTTCTCCCTCTTTATCCTGTTTATCCTGTCCATCCCTGTTTGAATCTTGCTTTCCTTACAGAAGCGTTGGCGGCAGGTTGTCGCTGGTTCGGCTTGAACAGCCCCGCTCCGGTTGACAGACTCCATACGGGTCGTCTATAACATTTGGCGGCTACTGCAAGCTTTATTGCTACAGTAGCTACTTGCTCTAAAGAGTGGCCTTTAGCTGTGGGAGCATACGGGCTGTTCTTACCTCCAACAAACTATACAATCGAGACAATAGAAAGTTGTCATTTATTTATTCGGCATCTTTTTCGTTGATGCGCTTCGTGTGGGAGAAGAAGTTTTTTCCTCTCTCAGTGGACAAGTTTACTCACCATCCCTGATTTACAGGAAGTTCTAGGAGGACGAATGAAACAAAAGGTAATGGTTGTGCTGGCGCTCGTGGCGCTGGCCCTCACGCTGGTGTTCACCCGCTCAACTCACAACGTACAGGCACAGGACGGGCGCGGCAACGGCGACCTACAGCAAGCAGATGAAGGAACGTTTGTTCTGAATGGCGTTGAGTGGCGTAGCAAAAAGGCTTTTGTTGAAAGCGGCGCGCGTTGCTCGACACGGCACGTGGATGAGCTTGAAGCTTCGGAAATTGACAAGGCTCTCGCGCGCTTCAAGGCCGAGCGCGGCGGCAGCGTCGAAGATGAAAGACCCGGAGGCTCTGTCACCGTGCAGGTCTACTGGCACGTTATCCGCAAAGGCACGGGCATTTCAAATGGCGACATTCCGCAATCACAGATTGATGCATCGATTAATGTGTTGAACAACGCATACAGCAGCGCGACCGGAGGCTTTAACACGCCTTTCAGATTCGTGCTGGCAGGCGTCACGCGCACGACCAACAATTCGTGGTACACGATGGGTTCCGGTTCTTCTGCCGAGGCGCAGGCCAAAGCAGCCTTAAGAGTCGGCGGCGCGAACACGCTTAACATCTATTCGGCAAATCCGGGCGGCGGCTTGCTCGGTTGGGCGACCTTCCCGTGGTGGTATGCAGGCGACCCGACAGACGACGGCGTAGTCATCCTCTACTCGTCAGTGCCGGGCGGAACTGCTTCTCCCTACAATCAGGGCGACACGGCGACGCATGAGGTCGGCCACTGGCTCGGTCTCTATCACACGTTTCAGGGCGGTTGCTCGGCCAATAACGATTCCGTGAGCGACACACCCGCAGAGCGCTCAGCAGCCTTCGGTTGCCCGACAGGTCGCAACACCTGTTCGTCATCCGGAGTTGACCCGATTACCAACTTTATGGATTACACGGACGATTCCTGCATGTTCAAATTTACCGCAGGCCAGTCCGCACGTATGGATTCGCTCTCGCTTCAATATCGCGGGCTGTAAAAGCTTGGTTTGAAGTTGCAGAGTTTTTAAGAAGAAGAGGAGGGCGCATTTGAATGCGTCCTCCTTTTTCGCGTAACTAACAGAAGAATAAGTCTTATGGCTTAAATACTTTTGCCTTAGTAATGCAACACAGGATTATTGTTGATAGCCTAAGCCCCAGATTCGCATGAGCGCGGTATATCCTTCAGCCACATTGACTGTAAAATCCACAATTTGCAAAAGGGAAAGAGTCCAAGAAAAAGGTGGCAAACTCACTATCCAAACTTGAGTGAGATAAGAAAACTTCCATTAGGTCTTGTTGAGGTAAGGCGCGCTCAAAGATTAGGCTACATCTTTCAAAGCTTGAGCAATCTCCTTGATATTCTCATCATTTTTGCCACGCGCGGGAAGATTTATCGTTTTCAATCGTTTTAGAATCCAGGGAATTTCAGCCTGTGTGAAGTCCTTCATCTCGCCAACAAAGACTGGTATTAAACGCTTGTTATATTTCTTTTCGCTCAGAGCATAATCAATATCCAATCGTACAAAGTCAGACATCAGGGCGTGCGGGGTAATCAGAACGACCATTGCGTCAGACTCTTTTAGTTCTAAAGCGATTTTTTCAGCCCAGTTTTCTCCGGGCATTATCTCGCGTTTCCAGACATTCAGCCCGGATGCCTCTAAAGCGGTCGCAACTTTTTGGGCTAAATCCTCATCCTGCCGCGAATGGCTTATAAAAACTCTCCTAATCGTATTTCTCCTGCCTTCATCGACGTTCTCCGAATTATATTCTCTATAGCAACTACTAACAAGAAGTCTGACCCTTGAAAGCAGAATAAGGATTCAATTGATGAGAGCCAGATAGTAAATAAATATTATTTAAAATCTCAAGCCCGCCTGCATGTAAGAAAAGGGAACGTGCTCGGCATCGCGGCCAGCTTCGTGCAGGATGCTCAACATGCGGTCTGCGCCGAAGTAATTGAGCGAGTGGACGAGAATCAGAGCCTCGCGCTGGCTGTCAGGATGCGCTGCGAGCCAAGCGGCGATGGCATATCCGGTGCGCTCGTCATCCGGCTCGTCGGAATAATAATGCTCTTCTATCAAATCATGGTCGAGCAGAATCATTTCATAGTCGCGCTCTGCGAGCCATGCGACGGCCTGCTGCACATCGCAGGTAATATCCAGCGTGCGATGTGAAAATTTCTCCTGAAACCACTCGCACCGCACAGCATCGTCTTCGACAATCAGGATCCGCCCGGAATCGTAGCTGTTCATTTATCAAAGCAGCATAGAGCAGCCGTGAATTCTAACGCAAGATTACTGAGTGGAAGATTTGGAGTAGCTTACAAAACCAAGCATTAGCCACAGAGACACGGAGGTCAAAATAGAAAAGTTTATTCAGCATTGCGGCTTGCTCCTTTATCTCAACATCCGTAAGGGAAAAGAAAATATTTGTCCGCGCGAAATCTATCATGGTAGACTGAGTTCTAACATATGAGAAAGAAGCAGGCAAGAAAAAAATCTACGATAGTAGAAGCGGCGCAGGCGCAAAATCTGGGGACGAGGGTGCGTGACTTACGGGCTGGACAGGGGTTGACGCTGGAAGCTCTGGCGGAGATGTCGGGCGTCAGCCGCGCGATGCTGTCCAAGCTGGAGCGCGGAGAGAAAAACCCGACGCTGGTGGTGGCTGCCAAAGTCGCACAGGCTTTGCGCGTGAGCCTGACGGATTTGATGGGAGTCAGCGAAGAGCGTCGCGCCATCATCTTGATTCCGCAGAGCCGCCGCATGATCTTCAAAGACCCTGAGACGGGCTTTGAGCGACAGTTGCTCTCTCCGACCTTCGAGAGCCGGAGCGTGGAGTTCGTGCGGCACGTCATTCCCAAAGGCGCTACTTCGGGAGACCTCCCGGCGTACCGGCGCGGCGTCGAAAAACATCTGGTCGTCGAGCAGGGAAGTTTGAGAGTCGTGATTGAAGAGGCGGAATATTTAATGAACGCCGGTGACGCGCTCTATTTTGAAGCGGACGTGACGCACCGCTTTGACAATGCGGGCAAAAGCGTCTGTAGCTATTATCTGGTCGTCAGCTCCGGCGCGCAGCGTTAGAGCCGGTGAATGCTGTTCATTAGAGCAGTTTGCAAATCAGTGTAAGGTAGGCTGTGAGCCTGCCGCTCGCGTCGGACAGGCGGCAGGCTCACAGCCTACCGTACATTCAATCGAAATCCGCTCTAAGAGTAAAGGTCAAGAGAAAGACTTCGGCCTCAGCGCGCTCCGAAATTTTCTCTTGACCTTTATCGCCTCGCTCAACTCCGGCGAATTTTAAACCTACTTGAAGCTCTTGATGATGTCCTGAAGCACTTCCTTATTAGCATCGTAGCTAGTTGCGAGCGTCCAGACCACAATCTCCTGAAATGCTTTTGGGGTCTCAACCGTCGTGTGCAAGTAAACGACATTGTAGTTGTTGCTGATGCCGCGAACTTCGTTCTGCACGGCGCGGCGACCGTTAATAGTCATGCTGGTCGGGCCGGAGATGGTCGGGCCGGCCACCTGATTTTTAATCTCATCAAGCGTTTGTTCAGCATGCGTGTCAAGGGTCATCGATCCGTAGTTGGCTTTGTTATAGCTGAGGACAATCAAGTACAGTTCTTTGGGCTTGTTAGAGACTTGCAGCGTGGCCTTGGAATTCAGGTCGGTCGTGGAAGACCAACCCGCCGGGACTGTAACCTGACTCTCGCCATCCGTGCTGGTAATCACAGTTCCAGGAGGCCGCGTGTTCGTATTCCTATTAGTGTTCGCGTTCGCCCGGTTGTTCGAGTTGTTTGAGTTGCTGTTGGAATTGTTGGAGTTGTTGCTGTTGCCTGCGAGCAGCACGACGGCGATGATGATCCCGACAAAGCCTATGAGCAGCACAGCCGCGCCGCCCAGTACCCACGGCAAGATGCTGCGCTTGCGCGCTGCCGCCGGCGGCGGGGGGAATGAGTGCGGCGTAGGTGTCGGCGTCCATGATGGCGGCTGGCTCTGACCCGCACCTGAGCCGTAAGAACTCTGACCCGCGCCCGAGCCATAAGGGTTAGAAGGCGGCGTCGTCGGCTGCGAGCCGGGCGTCATGGCGAGGGTCGCTTGCGGGTCAAAGGGGGCGGCTGTCTCTTGGAGCAGGGTCGCTCCATCATCAAGACAAAATTTCTGTGCGTCATCAGCATACGTGCGATTGCATGTAGGGCAACGTTTCATATTTAGCTCCGTATAGGTTCAAGATTGGCAATGAAGGAACGGATAAAATCTCACGGCTGGCGGCAAAGGCGCAAGCACAGGCGAGTAGATTTTTTTTCCGGCGGCTGTACTCTCTTGGTTTAAGCCGCGGCGGCTTTCAGAAACTTACAGATTGTTTCAAAACTCAAGTTGCAGGCGGCTTCAACTCTTTGCGGCTTGAGTCTTTCTTTGTTTGCGCCTTCGCGTGAAAGGCTGGTGTTTCTCGCAAAGGCGCAAAGATAAGAGATAAGGCGCAAAGGACGCAAAGGGTTTCTGCTCTTGAATCGACTATTATATTTATTCGCCGTGCGAGAGTAAAACTATTCTGCTAAATTTACTTGCAGCGTCATCAAGCATCGCAGGCGTGTTAATTTGCGGATCGCAATCTGCCGGATAGGTTGCTTAATCGTCATCATCTATCAATCATAAATGTTTATCAAAAAATCTCGCTTAATTTTACTGAGCCTCATTCTCATCATGGCTCTGGCCGTTGGAGCGGTCTTTATTTATCGCAGGGCGCAACGGTCTTCCGATTTGCCGCCGCTGAGCGTGGTTCACACGATTGCCGGAGCCGACAGCAGGGAAGCGGCTGTGCGTTTGACGAATCCTTTCGGCGTTGTCGTGGGCGCGGACGCGGCTGCTTACATCACGGACGGCGAGACCGGAAAGCTGTGGCGCATCGCGCCGGACGGGGGCGCGAAGGTGTTGACGGAAAATCTGGATACGCCTTCAGCCGTCGCGCTCGCGCCGGACGGCTCGCTCATCGTCGCAGAGACGGGAGCGCATGTGATTCGTCGTGTCAATCCCGAAACGGGGCAGACATCGTTGGTTGCAGGAAGCGCGGGGCGCGCGGGCTACGCAGACGGAAATGGCGCAGAGGCTTTGTTCAACGCTCCAATCGGCGTGGCGGTCGGCAGCGACGGCCAGATTTTCGTCGCGGATACTTACAACGACCGCATCAGAAAAATTGACACATCAGGCAACGTCAGCGCGTTAGCGGGCGCGGGCGAGGCCGGTTTTGCAGATGCAGAAGTAGGAGCAGAAGCGCGCTTTGATACGCCGTGCGGCATCGCTGTCGCGCCGGACGGCTCTCTGGTCGTAGCCGACACGGGCAATCAACGCATCCGCCGCGTCTGGCAAACCGGAAAAGTACAAACCATCGCCGGAACAGGTGAGAGGGCGAGCATAGACGGGATGCCCTTCACAGCGTCCTTCAATGAGCCGACGGGAATTGCGGTTGATGCGGACGGGACGATATACGTGGCCGATGCGGGAGGCGCGGCTCTGCGCATTTGCGGATGGGGCGTCCTGCCGCAAGTCCTGACGGTGGCCGGAGGAAACGGAGAGGGATTTCAGGACGGCTCGCTCGAACAATCGCGTCTCAATCGCCCTGCGGGCATCGCGCACGCGCCTGACGGAACGATCATCTTTACGGACACCGGAAACAAGCTCGTCCGCGCAGTGGTCGGAGAGAGAAGAGAGCGCGGCTCGCAAGTCTCTGCGGATGCTTTCGCGTCTCTCACTTTGACCGCAGCGCAGATGCGCGCGGCGGCTCCCCCGCGCTGGCCTTACGAGCCGCCTGATCGTTCAAGGGAGATTGCGGCGACCTTTGGCGAGATACGCGGCGAGCTGAGCGCAGATGATAAAGAAGCATGGTTTCATAACGGCCTTGATATTCCGGGAGCTTACGGCGAAAGGGTGCGCGCCGTGCGGACAGAGCGAGTCCTGAACCCTTTCTCCGTCGAAGACGTGGGAACCACGCGCGAGCGCATACGCTTTCCCACGCTCGGCTACATACACCTGCGCGTCGGCAGAGATGTCAACGACGGTATTTTAGATGAGCAGAAGTTCATGCCGCTGCGTGATGCGGCGGGGCGCGTGACGGGCATGCGCGTGCGGCGCGGGACGCGCTTTGCTGTGGGTGAGACGATTGGGACGCTTAATAATCAGAACCATGTGCATTTGATCGCGGGTCACGCAGGAGCGGAATTTAACGCGCTCGCCGCTCTGGAACTGCCGGGCGTCAGGGACACTGTCGCGCCGACGATTGAAAAAGACGGGGTAAGATTTTATGACGCCGCGTGGGATGAGATACGCGCCGATGCTTCATCTTTAAGAAATAGCAAAGAGACTGCCGCGCGGCTCAATCTTGAAGGCGACGTGCGAATCGTCGTGCGCGCGTATGACCAGATGGACGGGAATGCCGCGCGACGGCGGCTGGGACTCTATCGCTTAGGGTATCAGGTGCTGACCAGCGGCGGCGCGCCCGCACAAGGGTTCAATGAGCCGCTTGTGACTATCTCTTTTGAAAGCTTGCCGCATGATGAGAGCGCGGCTCAATTAGCTTACGCCGCAGGCAGCAAGTCGGGTGCGACCGGGCAAACCATCTTCGCTTACATAGTGACCAACATCGTGCGCGACCGCGCGGCGCGAGAGGGTTTATGGGAATCTTCAAAACTTCCGGCGGGCGATTATCTGTTGCGCGTCTTTGCCGAAGACTTTTTCGGCAACCGCACGACGCATGATACGCCAGTCCGCGTCGTTGCTCAGTCAAGGTAAAAGACAATTGATGAAAGAGATAAGCCGATAGCAACAAGAAAACTTCTTTGCGCTCTTTGCGAAAAATACTTTGCGGTCTTTGCGTTAAAAAAGCCTTAACCGCAAAGGGCGCAAAGAAAGGACGCGCAAAGAACGCAAAGAGAGCGTTGCGGGACTCGAATCTTTTTACAAAACCACTGGTTCAGGAAATCGTTTCCCGCTTCCTTGAAATCGGGCACAGGCGTTATATTAATCAAGCGCAGGCAAGATTCCCTCAACAACTTATCCGGCTTTCTTGACAGCATTCGGGAGAAGAATTTTATGTTTATCGCTAATACCTACAGGCATCTGGCAGCCATCGTTGCGCTCGTTGCGCTCGTGATCGCCTTGCCGTTTCCGGCAAACACGCAGGCGGGCGATAAAGAGAAAAAGGCTTCGACGGTGATTCGCATCGCTCCGCCCCCGCCTGTCATCAATGATGAAGCGCGGCTGTCGGAACTGGCTGCGCGCCGCGCTCGCGTCGCAGAGAAGATTGGCGCAACCAGCATGCTCATCCTCTTCAGCACAGAGCCGCGCGTGTACACGAACGACGTAGATTATGAGTACCGTCAGGAAAACAATCTTTATTATCTGACCAATCTGAAACAGAAAGGCGCGACGCTCGTGCTGATGCCGGGTAATGCGCAGTCGCCTGAGATTCTGTTCCTGCCAAAGCGCGACCCCGCTGCGGAAACTTGGACGGGACACATGTACTCTCCCGAAGAGGCGCGCAAAATTTCCGGCGTCCCGGAAATCTGGGCGGCGACAGAGTTCGAGCCTTTTATCCGCGCGATGCGGACGCGCCAGCCCTTTCGCCCGCAAGAGGGCGCACTGATGTTGTCCGGCAATTCGCGCTCTCTGACGATTGCGAATGCGCAAACGCCGCAGGGCAGCAGTGTCGGCAACGCTGCTGCGCCCGCGACTGCGCCAAGCGGTTATGAAGCTCTCTTTGCGGCGGCGGCTGTAGGAGACGCAGAGCTTTACCTCTTGATGCCGCGCGAGGCGGAGAGCCGCGAGTTCAAGCAGGAACAAAACTTTGCCGCGCAGTGGGCCAGAATTTCTACGGGCTACGGCGTGCGTGATGCGTGGCCTATTTTCACGGAAATGCGCCTGCGTAAATCGCCTATGGAATTGCAGCTCTTGCAGCACGCGATAGACATCACCGGCGAAGCCCTCGGGCGTTCGATGGCCGTCGCCGGTCGAGTCGAATGGGAATATGAAGTCGAAGCCGAAGTCGAATACACTTTTAGGCGGCGCAATGCGTTTTTCTGGGGCTACCCTTCAATCGTCGGCTGCGGCCCGCATGCGACTACGCTGCATTACGACATCTCGCAGGGACGCCTCAAACCCGGCGACTTGTTGTTGATGGATGTTGGAGCAGAATACGGATATTACACTGCGGATGTGACGCGCACGTTTCCGGTGAACGGTAAGTTCACGCCCGATCAGGCGGAGATTTATAACATCGTGTTTGCCGCGCAGGAAGCCGCCGCTCGCGCCACGCATCCCGGCGCAACGCTCAATGATGTTCACACTGCCGCAGCGGAAGTTATCAAAGACGGTCTCTTCAAACTCGGCTTGATTACGGATAAAAGCTCAAACCAGTATCGCATCTGGTTCATGCACGGCAACTCGCATTTCCTGGGGATGAACGTTCACGATGTCGGCACGCGCTCGACGAAACTGGATGTCGGCATGACCTTCACGAACGAGCCGGGCATCTACATACGCGAAGACGCGCTCGACTATCTGCCGAAAACGCCGGAGAACGAAAAGTTTATCGCCGCCGTGCGCCCAGCCTTTGAGAAATACAAAAATATCGGCGTCCGCATCGAAGACGACATGCTCGTGACCACAGACGGCGTTAAGTGGATGACCGCCGCTATCCCGCGCACCATTCCGGATATAGAAGCCTTCATGTCGCGCGCGTCGCGTGAATTGAAGATGAGTCAATACAGGAACACGTTCACTTTGCCCGGTAAGAGTGAGGATTCGTTGTTAGGCTTTCGCTGTCAGGATGCCTCATGCTACGCAGTTGATCTTTGATTACTCATCCGCGAGAAAGACGCGCATCGCAGATCAAACTGCGCAGCATGGGATGGCCGGATTCTATTAAGGCTGGTCTCCGAGGTCCAGCTCAATAGACGACTCTTCATCAACGTCCAGAGTGAGGGTGACGGTCTCGCCCTTGATATTAATGTCAGAGCGACCTTTAACTACGATGGTGACAATAGTCTTTTTGGGGTCGTTGTGTTGGTGAGTGCCGGGAGCGGTCGATACGGGGAGAAAGTCACCGTCCCTAAGTTGAATTATAACCGGATCGGTTCCGGTCTTTTTAATGATGATCGGCCTCCCGGTAGTTACTCTCCCTTTGCTTGCGAGTTTGTCGGTCTGATACCCTATCACATCGTTTTGCTCGTTGTTCATGGTTGTCTCCTTTTGAGGTTTGGTGGGAACACCTGATTGCTTATAGGCGCTAATTCGCCTAATTGTTTAAGCAAGTGAAGAACGTCGGCTCTGTTGAGATATTTTTGGTAGCTGTCAAATCCGATTTTCTGCTCTAAGGCTGACAGCCGGTTGCGCGCATTGAGCGCGTATTCCTGCGCCTTTGTTTCATCGCTGAGCTTCACCACCCGCGCCGCTATCAACCACGCGCGCCACTCCATTGTTTGTTGACCGAGCTGGGCAAAGCTTTGCTGTGCCTGTAATGCTGTCCGCAACGCTTGCTCCGATTCTTTACCCTCTAACAAATTCTCTGCGAGCGCGATTTGAACCATCGCTTTGATTTTGGCATCGTTAAGACTCTCCACTTGCGCCGCCGCTTTCTGACAGGACACACGACCCTCTTTGACTAAGCCGCTCAGGGTTTGCGCCCACCCTAAAGTGTAAAGGGCTTGCACAGTAATCTGCGGGTGCTCATCCCCGGCGAGATTTAAAGCTTGCAGGCATTCTTTGATAGAGTCTTGAAATTTACGCTCGCTGAGGTTCATCTGAGCAGCGCCCAGATGCAATGACGCTAATAAAAGTTTGTTGTCTGTGTCTGACCGTTCGGCAATAGATCGAGATTCGGAAAAGACTGCGGAGGCGTCTTGATAGCGGCCAATCTGCCAGAGCACGTTGCCGCGCTCCAGTAAATCATATGGAAGATAGGCTTGATTGCCGAGAGCTTTGTTAATTTTATAGCTCTCTTCCAGATTAAATAATGCTTCGGGATATTTTTCCAGAATTACCAGCACCGTTGCCATCTCTGCGCGAACCAGTGAAATCTGGGATTGATCTCCCAGTTGTTCCGCCGCCGGAAGTTGCTGCTCGTAAATGCCGAGCGCGCCAGCATAATCTCCTTTTTGAGCGGTGACGCGAGCCACCACCAGCATGGCTTTAACAATTTCCCGGCGATAGTTTCCTTCACGATAAAATGGTAGCGCGCGGTTCACATAACTCATCGCGTCTTCTACCTTGCCTTGCTGGCTGCGCAAGCTGCCCATGGACAATAAAGCTTTGGCTTCGCTCCGGCGCGCCGTATGCCGTTGGGCGAAGTCAATGGCCTGTGTGAAGTATTGCTCCGCTTCGTTGTGGCTGCCATTTGAGAAGAAAGCATTCCCGATATTGATTAGAGCCTCCGCCGTCAGGTTTTCCAGATTATTATTACGAGCTAATTTGATTGCCTCGTTAGCATGTTTTTGAGCTTCAGAAATATTTCCGGCGGTATAAGCGACGCTGCTTAATTGAATCAGAATGTTAATCTGCTGATACAAGCTTTTTGTCGTTTGTGTAATGTCAAACGCATTTTGTAATTCGGTGCGGGCTTGCTCCACCTTCTCGTTTTTATTCAGGAGAGACCCGCGCTGGTACATGACTTCTGTGATGCCTTCAAAATTACTAAAGGCGCGATAAAGGTTTTCGGCGGTATTGAAAGCAGATTCGGCGCTCGGCATCTGTTGTTGCCGCCCGTAGAGAATGCCGACGCGCAAGTAAGCCGTCGCGTATTGCTGATCCAGCGACGTGGCTTTGAGATAACTGTCAATCGCATTCTTCGTCTCTTCGTTATTCTCATACGCGCGCCCTAAATCCACGAAAGCCTGCGGCTGTTTTGGCAACAGTTGGGAAATCTCTGTATAGGATTTGACCGCCTGCGGAAAGTCTCGCCCGACGGTGGCGATGACAGCATCCAGATAAAGTCTATCCTTGTCCGGCAAGATAGAACGGTCGGGCAGTAATTGCGTGACTAAAAGTAATTCGGTCTTGGCGCGGTCAATATAATCCAGCTCGATCCATGCTTCGGCGAGGCGCGCGTGCGCCAGTGCAAATTGATTGTCCGCCGCGATGGCCTGCTCAAACGCGGCGCTGGCCTGATAATATGCCCCTTCGCGCATGGCCTCGACCCCTCTGTCATAAAGCCGCTGGGCTTCGGCAGAAGGCGTGTGCAGCTTTGGCTTGCTCACGGAGTTGTAAACAATCAAGCCTATGATGGCGATGGCGACGGCAAGCAGGAAGAAGGCCAGCGAAAGGCGAGGCCGCCTGAGTCCCTCAGAGATGGTGGTCAGCGCGCTGGTCTGTGCGGTTTTTTGTACCTTAATCACAGTCTGCGTGCGATGCTCGTCATCTTCATTGAGCGAGGCATGCGCTTCTCGTAGCTCTCCGAGCATCTCTTCGATTGATTGATAACGCTCGTCCGGTTCTTTTGCCAGAGCCTTGAGCGTGATGTGGTCTAATTCGGGCGGGACGTGAGAGTTAATCGTAGATGGCGCAGGCGGATCAACATGAATAATCTTGGCTGAGATTTCAATAATCCCTTTGCCGAAAAACGCCGACCTGCCAGTGATGCACTCATAGAGCAATGTGCCGAGCGCGAAGATGTCGCTGCGCACATCAACCGGCTCGCTCTTGGCCTGTTCGGGCGAAAGGTACAGGGGCGTGCCGACGACCATGCCGCTTTGGGTGCGCGTCGCCAGCAGGGTGTCGGCATCCTGATTGACGACATCAGCTTGCTCTTCGCCAAGCTGCTTGGCTAAACCGAAGTCGAGCACCTTGACTTCGCCGCGCTCGTTTATCATCACGTTCGAGGGCTTGATGTCGCGGTGGATGATGCCCATCCGGTGAGCTTCTGACAAAGCTTCGGCAATACAGATGATGATCTCGACAGAGCGCGCTAAGGTCAGCGAGTTCGAGTACATCAGGTCGCTCAAGGATTCGCCGCTGACCAGCTCCATCACCAGAAAGGGCTGCCCGTCTTTCTCGCCATAGTCGTAAAGGGTCGCGATGTTCCGGTGGCTCAGGACAGAGACCGAGCGGGCTTCGCGCAAAAATCGCGCGTGCGCGTGATGCGCGTCGGATTTAACGGTCGGGAATTTGATGGCGACGCGGCGGCCTAGCTGTGTGTCCTGCGCCAGATAGACTTCTCCCATCCCGCCTGCGCCGAGGGGAGAAATAATGTGATAACGACCAAGAAGAGTACCCGGGGCAACGGCCATGATCGGTGCGCCATGCGGCGCTCGTAATCAGCGTGATTGAGGTTTCCGCTTCGTACACGAATCGTGCGACGAACGCATTCTAGCTGAGACTTGGCTGAGACGCTAGATGTTTTGTAGAAGCAATGAGAATAAATTTTTGCAAAAATGAATCGGAAGGAAGGCAAAAGTTCAAGATTCAAAGTTCAAAGTTCAAGGTTATAAGCATTCGTCTTTGAACCTTGAACTTTGAACTTTGAATCTTGAACTTACTCATAGCTCAGTGCTTCGACGGCATCCTGACGCGCGGCGCGCAGGGCCGGATAGAGCGCGCCGATGGTGCCGCCCAGCAGCCCGACGCCCAATGCCACCAGAATCCAGCGCAGTTCAATCTCCACGCTCAAGCTTGTCGTGCGCATGATGGCAAAGCGCACGGCGAGCGTCAGCAAAACTCCGACCCCGACGCCCAGCACGCTGACGAGCAACGCTTCCTGCTCGATGACCCATGCGATTGAAGCTTTCGACATGCCTAAAGATTTAAGGATGCCTATCTGCTTGGTGCGCTCTGTGACGGTTGTGTACATCGCCAGCAGGATGACAAGCAGGCTGATGGCCGACGCAATCGCGACCACGACATTGATAAAAATATTGAGCGCGGGCACGCTTGACACATACAGCTCCGGCAGATCGCGCGTGAAGATGATTTGATCGTCGGGAAATTTTTCCCTGAGACGTGCGGCAACCGTCTCTTGCTGTGTCGGGTCTGTGCAGGCGACCAGCACGGATGAGCAGTGGCCTTCACCGCCAAGCTGTTCCTGCATCACTGCGAGCGGAATCTTGATGCGCCCGCCTCCCGGCGGCTCATAAATGCCCACGATGCGAAAAGGTTTTTCGTAGAGCACGAGCGTGTCGCCGACTTTGGCCTGGCGGTCTTTCTGCCAGACCGTATCCACAATCGCTTCGTTGCCGCTCCCCGTAAAGGCTGTTCCTTCCTTAATCGTCAAATTCGTGAGCGCGGCGTATTGCGCAAACGGGATGCCTTCGACAAGGCGGCTGCCAAAGCCTCTATCGCTGCCGACGACGTTCTGGCCGATGGGCACGGCTGCGCGCACGCCTTCGAGACGCGCGATCTCAGCGGCGCGAGAGACGGGCAGCGTGAACGGCTGCGACCCCGTAAAGCCCATCGTGCCGGAAGCGCGCACCATAATCTCTGCGTTGATGCTGGCTTCGCGCCGCCCGCGCTCGCGCAGGACTCCGTGCGCGAGTCCCACTGTGAAGACGATGAGCAGCACGCCGACCGCGATGCCCATGACGCTCACGAGCGTGCGCGCCGGTCTGTGCATGATGTTTGAGAACACGAGGCTGTCCATAATTTTTCTCAGGCGCGGGCTTCTGTCCGTCAGGTGGCGTGCCCCGTGCGGGACTGTGCGCCAGGCTAGAATTACAAGCCCGATGGCAGTCCAGAAGACGATCCCGGCTTTGCGCACCAACGCCAGCACGAAGCCTGTGGAAGCTACATAACCAAGCGTTTGCAGCACCACCTCCGTGCCGCCTTCGTAGACGCCGATAGTGCCCGGCACAAATCCGAAAACGAAATTGATGACCTTAGTTAGAGACTCTATAACATAAGCCGCCTGCACGTCGGCCTTCAAGCCCAGCATGCGAAGCGTCACATAAACTTCAAGCACGCTTCCGGCATGCGCCAGAAAGTTCATGCCGATCATGGCAAAGAACGCGCCGCGCCGGTGCGTGTAAAAATCATAAACCTTCGATTCGAGACCGTAAACTTTATCGCGCCGCGAGACGAGAGCTTTCGGGTGAAAACCGAAACGCCCCAAGCGGTCAATCATCCACGTCAGCAGCATCACGCGACGGCTCGCTGCAAACATGGCTGCGAGCAGCCCTAGAAATGCGGAAGCCGCAATCACCAGCAGCGTGTAACGCACTAAGGGACGCAGGTCATAAGACAAAAGCATCACGCACGCGCCGCTCAGGATAAACACGCCGACCGATAAATTGTACAAAAGATTGTCTACGACGAGCGCGGGAACGCCGTGCGCTAAGGGAACGCGGCGGCGCAGCATGGCGACCTTGGTGGCTTCACCGAGGAGCGGGCCTGTGAAGGTCAGAAAGCTGATAGCTTCTCCGCCGAGACGGACGCCAAAGGCGTGACGAAAACCGAAATCACGATGCTCCGGCGCGATGGACATGCTCATCGCCATCGTGCGAAAGACGTGGCGCAAGCCGCTGATGGCAAGGATGATAAAAAAGCCTGTGCCGATGCGTGCGAGCGCGTCGAAGATAGGCTGTATGCCGACGCGGTTGACGACATAGACTAGGAGCGCGAGGCCGAGAATAAAAGCGATGGCCTGTAGCCACAGGATTGTCCGCCGCGCGCTTTTTGAACCGGACGGCTCGTCTACATCAGAGACAGCATCCGCTTCATTCGCTTCAGCCGCCTCGTCTGCTAAATGCTCTTCGGAAGTTATCAAGGCGCGCCCGCGTCTCCTCTGGCGACAGGTGTGGGGGTGCGCTCACCCGGCGCGCCCAGCACCTCTGCAATGATGCGCCCGGGAAATGTGCGAAAGCCGCGTTCCCACAACACACGCACGGGCTTGCGCCCGTCTTCGATTTGTCCCGTCAACGCCAGCATCGTCGGCATAAAGCTCAAGCTATCGTAAGGCTCCGAGACCACGCTCGCGCGCGGAATGCCCGTCCGCGCGCCTCCGGCCATCATCAAGGTCGCGTGCGTCGAGACGCGGAAAAAAGAGCCGTGATTGCCGCCCGGATTAAAGCCGCGCACGTCGAAATTCCAGTGATTGTTGGCGAGCAAGAGCAGGTCTGAGTCGGCCAGCTCACGCTGCCGCTTGCGATACCTGCGCAGCAGCCGCTCATCCGCAGAAATCCCCGTTACATCTGTATCGAGACCTTCAGCCGGATGTCTGGTCAGTTGTTCATGGACGCCAATCAAGCCGTTAGAGTATTCCGTTTGATGCAGAGCGCGCAACCAGTCAAGCTCCGTGTGCCACTGGCTGAGCCATTCGGCGCGTGAGCTGTTGGCGGGCAAATTCAGCCGCGCGTCCTCCCAAATCTTGAGCGGCAGCCCCGCGCGCCACTCTGCCTGCTCGAAACCAAACTTGCCGCTCGCGTCCTGCTTTAAATTCGAGACGGGCAGGTAACGCAGGCTCAGCCGACCCGTGCGGTCTCTGCGCGAGAGCACGAGAGCCTGCTGATCTGCGCCGCCGTAAAGCCAGACCGGATCATCATCAGATTGCAGGTCATTACTTAAAGACGATGCTATCTCCGCGCGTGGAATGGGCACGCCGATGAAATCAATCGGCTTATTGCCCACGCCCGGTTGCACGTTGTTGCGCACGGCTGCTTCATGGAGCAACGAAAAATAATCTACTCGCTTAAAACTCTTTTCGAGATCGAGAGAGCCGTCTCCCGTCGCCTGCAATCCGCCGGGAGCGATGCCGACCACATAATTTTGTAGCTCATAAATGCTGTTGTGGTCTCCCATCGCATGCTTGGCGATGACATCCTCGATTTTTAGCTTCGCCGGGTCGAAACTCTCGCGCCTGAGCGCCAAAAGATTTGTCAGCGTGCGCGCATATTCGGTGTACTTGAGTTCGTCCGAAAGGGCTGATCCTACGTGCGCCGAGACGCGACGCGCATCTAAGTCGCGCCCGGCATCCGAATCTTCTTTCGTCCACTTCTTCGGCTGCTGAGCGATAATCGCCTGCTGCTCCGCAATCCAGCGATGCAGCGCGCCCAACTCTTCCTGTAATTTGGCGAGATCGTTTTCCCACTTGGCGCGACGTTGATTGAGCGTGCGGAAAAACGCTTCCTTGACCGCGCCGCGCAAAGGCTCTTTGAGGCTCTTGCGCTGTAATTGCTGCAACATGATGTGCAGGACGTTGAGGTCGCTGTCGCGCAGGTGAATCGAGGCGCGCTCGTTGCCGTCGAAATCGAGCAGCGCGGTCGGATAAGAAGTGCTTTGGCCTTGCAGGTAATACGTGTCTTCGGTCGTCGTCGTAATCAAAGGCACGAGCGGGTAAAAGCCCTTGATCGAATAATCCAGCAACAACCGCCGCTTGGTGATGACGTGATGGCCTCCGCCCTCCGCGCTGCCGAGCAGCTTGACCAGATTATAGCCCTGACTGTAAATCCGCTCGTCCGTATTGGTGCCGTGATCCGAGACCATCACGAGCGCGGTCTCTTCGGCCTGCTGTGTTTTCTGAATCGCAGACCAGATGCGCCCGACCTGCGCGTCCAGTTCCTGAAGCGCGATGAGTTGTGATCGCAGGTCGCGGTTGTGATGCGTGCGGTGGTCAAACTCCGTCGTGTAATAATCCAGATAACGTATGCGCGGGTCGTTCAGTTTTTCAAGCAGCTCGCGCTCAAGCTGGTCTAGAACGATGGCGCGCCCCTCGATTCCCATCGTCCATTCGTCAATCAACTCGCGCGGGGAACGGGTCGTGAACCTGTTTTTCAGCCCGCGCTCAAGCGTCGTCCAGCGTGTGCCGCGCTGGTAAAGCTGAAAGCTCATGTAACGCTCGTCGTAAGGGTAAGCGTCGAGGAGCAGCGGCGTTCCCATCTCGTCCATGATTTCCGTGCCCGGCATGTCCACGCGCACCTGTCCGGCGTAAGCCAGCCAGTAAGGAATAAAGTTCAGGTAGTCGTAAGCATGCAGCGTCAGACGGTCGAACTCGACGTTGCCTTTGATCTGCGCGTGTTGTCCGGTGTCCAGAATCGCCCACGACGGGCCGGACAGGCTGATGCCGCGCGTGTAAAAATTTTCGAGCCGCGAGCCGCGCTCATAAAAGACATGCTCTATCCATGGAAGCAGGCTCTTGCCCGTGCGCGGGTTGCGCTCACGAACGAAACGCTCGACCGTGTCATGCGGCAAGCCGTCAACTTTGAAGACCACGAGGCGGCGCGTCTGCGCCTCTACAAACGCGGGAAGCAGAACGAGTAGGGCAAAAGCTATGACGGGAAAAATGGTTAAACGGGAAAAGCGGTAAAAGAATATCGCGCGTGAATACATGCGCGGCGAATCTTCCTTTTTCCCTCTTACCCTTTTCACCTTTTCACCTTTTTGCGTTTTCATAGGCCGACCACGCTCGAAATAATCTTGGCGTCTTTGGGAGCGATGCGCTGCTCTTCGCGCACGGCGTTGCGCAGGTGTTCCGCAATCAATAAACGCCAGATGCTTGTCACCTGCTCGTCGTTGTAAAGACCTAGTAGCTCTTTCTTGGCCGCTTCATTGTTGATGCGATAGAGGCTGTTGAGCGAGAGCTTGCGCGTCTCTTCATCTTCGGTCTGAGCGAAGATGCGCGCGACGGCTTTGGCTGTTTTTCCGCTCGCGCCCGCGCCATGCTCTGCGATAAAGCGCAGGGACGCGCGCACTTCATCCATCGGCTGCACTACTTCGATGACGGGGCTTGACCTTGCCACTTCGCGCAGGTATCGCTCGTGATAGTCGAGGCGTCGCGCCAGCTCCATCTGCGCCTGCAAGGCTGGCGTAGCCTTTTCCCGATGCGTGTAAAGGCCGAAGCTCAGCAGGTTGCCGAGGCGAAAGAAAATCTGGCCGGTCTTTCCATGCTTGAATGGAACCATCTCTGCGCGGCGGTCGCGGTCAAGCTGCGCTGGCAAACCGTCTGCGCGCCGCGCGTATTCCAACAGCGCGGCATACTGCTGGCGCGCCAGCCTTGCCTCAGCTTCCATGTCATTCTCCAAAGGGTTGAGCGAGACGTGCTCGACGCGCTCGCTAATCTCATCGCGCAGCTTCGGGTCGAGCGATGCGCTCAGCGAGAGCAAGAGTTTGAGCTGCGAGTAAGCACGCAGGCGCGAAGGCTGGTGTATGTCCATGCCGCGCCTGCCGGTGACGAAATCGTAAACCTGTCGCCCTAAGAAATATGGAATGTCTCCGAATTTTGAAAGCGAGAGAACGTTGCGCGCGACATCTTCCAGCACGCGGCGAGTCGTCTCACGCGCCTTCGCATTGTACTTGCTGCGAAAGTCCACGAGCAGAATCGGAATCTTGGGATGGTCAAGCCCGTACAGAGCCAGCGGAATCATCTGCACCGCACGCGCTCCGGGCGCATCCTTTGCGACGGGGCGATTCTCGGCGTCGAAGTAGCGCGTCTCGACATAGCCGTCCCAAAATCGCAGGCGGTCATCGCGCCACGGGTTAGCGATGTTCAAAAAGCGGGAATTGAATTTCCGGTCGCGAAACTTTGCAAGGTCCGGGCGCGCGACCCAGAGCATCGCGTGGGACGCGCTGCCGTCGGGCAGTTGAAGCGGCTCGAAATAAAGCATCTGCGCTTCGGCGTGCTGGCGCAGCAACTCCCAGTTATGCCCGCGCACGTCCTCTGCCATCGTCGTCTGCTTTGCATAAACGCGCGGCAACTGGATGTCGTCAACGAGGCTGCCCAGCGTCTTGTCCGTCAGCATCAGGCGAGCCTGTATGTCGTGCATTTCGGCGGTGGAAAAAATCTGCGAGCCGCCCGCCGCTTTTTCATAAAGCGAGAGAATCGCCAGCGCACGCACCACATGAGCCTTGCGATAATCGCCGGTGTTGCGGCGATAAGTGCGCGTCGGAGCCTTGACCGGAAACCCGTAGGTGTCCAGGACAAAACTTTGGAGCGCCATCCAGAAAATCTTTTTCCACGCTCCGCCGCCGGGGGACTTCACATCCATGATGGGCGGGGGCGCGTTCTTTGAAGCGTTCTCTTTACTGCCGACGCGCGTGTAGAGAAAGGGAACCGCGCTCGCCATGTGCTGCCAGAAAGTAGGCCGCGTATAGGTCAGCATCCACAAGTAGCGCAGCCGGTCATTCTCAGGATCATCATCGCCGAGCGTGTCGCGCAGCAGGCAGACCAGCGGAACTTCATTAGCTTGCCTGTCATCATGCGGCAACCCGTCGAGGCTGCCAAAGATGGTCAAGAGCTCCGCGCCTCCGGCGATTGGCATCCGCTCAAGACGAAAGGCAGGCTTCGCCGGAGCAGACTCATTCGCCGTCGCCGTCGTTGTCGAAACGGCTGGCTGCGCCCGTAGCAGAAGATAATTTTGCGATGCGAACGAAAGCGTTAAGAGGAGAGAAAAAAAGATACGAAACGTTCGTCGCGCGAAAGATAATGGGGGAACGATTTTCATGCTGTCATCCGATAGAAGTTTTCCCCTCCAAGTGAAACAAAAAGACTGCGCCCCGTGCCCATGAAAACGCAGCTAAATTAACTTCTCAGGTCGTCCCGGCTTTCGGAAGTCTTAACTGGCAAGTCTCATACCGGGAAATTGGGTCAAACCCCTAACGCGAAGGGGATTGTAGCAGAGCTAAGAACGGCTAACAAAACCAAAGATTAGCCACAGCGGCCGGAGAGATAATTAAAAATGCAAAATGTAAAATGCAAAATAGAAGCACATTCTCATTTTTGCATTTTACATTTTTAATTTTGCATTCCTCAGTGCCTCTGTGGCTGAGTTTTGTTAGTGACTCTAAACGCGATTTACTGCGCCGCCTCGACCAAAGCCTGTGCCGAAGATTTATCCAAAACGTAGATGGCGACGGACTGAACTCCGCCGAGCGAGAGATTGACATCGGGCGATTTGATTTGCTGCAAACGATTGAGCAGAGCTTCGTTGCTAAAGTAACGGCGTCCACGCGCGATGATAACGACATCGCCCTCTGTCAATTCTCGTATCGCCGCGTGGTCTGTCAGCGAGAACTGGATGAAGTCGTTGCGCCCCGCGAGCCGCGCGTAATGCTCTACGAGTCCGGGCGTCTCAGACGCCACACGCGCTCCTTGCCGCGCACGCGCAGCTATCTCTTGCGCTGCCTGACGGATGCTTGCATCATAAAACTCGTCATGCGGAAAATAGCTCCCCGCGCGCTCTTTCCCGCCGCCCAGCGCGTTCGTGTAGAGCCTGTAATGCGGCATCGCTCCAGCCGACGCGACCAGCGGAAAAGCCAACGCCAGCACGATCACGCACACACGCGCATATTCGCTGAACGACCCGCTCTCGAACGTGCGGGCGACAAAACGCGCGACGGCCTGCGCCGTGAAATGCAGACCGATGGCCGCCGTAATCAGCACGACCGGCAGCGCCATCGTAAAATAGCGCGTGAACTTTCCGCCCATCACTGTGAAAGGCACGAACCAGTAAAAGAGCCAGAAGAGAATCAAAAACCTTCCGTCGCCGAGCCGCTTGCGAAACAGGAGCGGCAATCCTATTAAAAACGCCGCGACGATTGGCAGAGACAGCTTGACTCCCATGAAGACATAATAGAAGTACCACGGCGAACCCTTCAGCCACAGCGTCATCTGGTTGCGATAGAGCTGTCCCATAAACTCGTAGCTGTCGTGCCCGATTCGCTTCTCACCGGCAAAGACTCTAATCTCGTGCCATGTGCCGGGCAGCAGGATCGTCGGGTTGCAAAGGATGAAAACCACTCCCACGATGGCAAAGAAGATGAGCCACTTGCGCTTGCCCATACGCCAGCGCGTCGAAGGGATGCCCTGAAAAATGTAATAATAGCTACCGCTGATAGCCATAAAGTGCGGCAGGTATTTTGACGCCATCATCGCGCCGAACGCTGCGGCAGTGGCCCAGTAATAAGGCTCAGGCTTTCCGCCCTCGCCGCTCTCCGCGACGCGCTGGCCGCGCACCCAGAAAACATTAGCCAGCAAAAAGAAGAAGAGAAAAAAAGTATCCTCTTTCGCGATGCGGTTAAAGCTGATGCCGGTCGGGTCTACAGCCCACAGCACGGCTGCAATCAAGCCTATTTCCGTCCCGAATAGTTCCGAGACGACGAGAAAAATTAAAAGAGAAGTCAGCGCGCCGAGAATCGCGCCGGGAAGTCGCAAGGCTGTTTCCGCAGAGATGTTAAGCGATGGACGCGAAGCAGCGATGCCGGACGCATTCCATGATTCTGCCGCGACGATACTGACAGTCAGCATCGCCTTCATCAACATCGGATGCTCGCCGTTGGCCGCCGTCAAACCCTTCGCCCTGTAATCTTCGACCGCGCGCAGCTTGTTCAACTCGTCTTCGCTCAGACCCTCCGCGCCGAGTTGGGTGGCGCGAAAGCCAAAGCCGAGCAGTATAATCAAGGCCATCGCGGCAATCGTAATCGTGCGGCTCGTGGAGCGCACGCCGCGCTCCAAAAACAGCTCAGGCGTCAGGCGCGCCGTCGTAATCGTTTCTGCCGATGCAGACAAAATGTAATAAATGCTCCCGAAAAAAAAGATAAAAGCCAAGCTCTACAGAACTTGTTGCCGGAACCGGCGGCAACAAAAGAGGCAAGGGTATCCTGATTCAAAGCATTGTGTCAAAAACCCTTGACAGGTAGTAGTGAGTAAGTTTCAAACAGCGCAAAGAAAAAACATGTTCCCGCAAAGGCGCAAAGACGCAAAGGGGTTGAGCCATTCTTTCTCTTCGCGGCTTTCTTTGCGCCTTTGCGCCTTTGCGGGAGCTTCTTTCCTGATGATGAATATTCTCAAACTTTCAAACTGACCCACTACCTGACAGGTAAATGCCGCAGTCGCATTGATTCATAATCAGAAGGGCTGTATCTCAAAAGAACGAATTGAGATACAGCCCACTCGAAAAGCTTTTGGCTTATCATGCGTCAGGGGATAAAGGAGGCCGAAACCGGCTTGTCGCCTGCTTGTCCCCAATGCTCACTCAGCAACGACATGTCCATGCTGCGCAGAATATACCAGTTGCCGCCGCTCGGTCGAAAGACCGCCAGATCGGCTTTCCCATCCCGGTCATAATCCGCAGGCGCGGGCACATCCCCTGCGGTTCCCCACACAACTGCTCCGTAGTTAATCGCCGGGTTGGTCGAGGTAAACCAAGTCGAGGTGCTTGGTCGAAAGACAGCGATGTTAGTCTTCACATCCCCATCATAATCCGCTGGCACGGCCTTGTCTTCGCCCAGCCCGAATTGCGTGATGATCTCTGCCCCGTTCGAGCTTTGCTTGATGTGCCAGAAACTATTGGCCGTTGCGGTCGCTCCGGGACGATAGAAGGCATAATCGGTTTTGCCATCGCCATCGAAATCTCCGCGTAAGGGTTTGTCCGTGCTGGTGCCGAATTGCTGTGACTGAAATCCGCCGTCCGAGCTTCTCAAGACGTACCAGACACCGTTGCTTGGACGATAGACCGCATAGTCAGCTTTGCCATCACCATCAAAGTCGCCGGGAATTGGGATGTCTCCGTTTGTGCCCCACGCGAACGCTCCGTAATTGATCGCGGCATTCGTGGATGTATACCAGGTACCGTTTGACGGTCGCCAGACTGCGACTTCAATCATATTGTCGCCGTTGTAATCTGCCGGAACAGGCTTGTCCCCGCCGCTGCCGAATTGGATGGACTGATAGTTGGTGTTGTTGCTGTCGCGAAGGTGCCAGAAGCTGCCCAGGGTGGGCGAAGCTCCTTCACGATAAACGGCGATGTCGGCGCGGGAGTCGCCCGTAAAATCAAACAGGTTCTTGATCGGCGCGGTCGAGCCGTTCGGGTCGAGCAGCACCGTTACAGTGCTTGAGACGGCGTTGACAACTGCCAGATCAAGATTCCCGTTGACATTGAAATCCGCGATTGCCAGATTTCTAGGCGAGATGCCCACACCCAGTGTGTAAAAGTTGGTGAAGCCGCCAAGTCCGTCACCAAAGACGATGTAGGCAACATTGAAGTTGGTGGATACCAGAGCCGCGTCAAGTTTCCCGTCGTTATTAAAGTCCGCGACCTTGGTTCCGGTTAGGCCGGTGCCCGGAAGCAACTGGCTTCCGCCCGGCACAAAATCACCTGTGCCTGTGCCGAGCAGCGTCGTAACCGAGTCGGTGGTGCGGCTTCTCCCGATCAAATCAACCTTGCCATCATTATTGGCGTCTCCGGTGACGAAATCCATTATCTGATAGGCGGGTTGGGTCAGGACGTTCTGCGTGGGAAAGTTTCCCGTGCCGTTGCCGAACAGAATCTGAAGCGCGGGGCCGCACTCTCCCGGTATGCAGCTTCCCCCGAGACTTGTGACAGCGATATCCTGATTGCCGTCCTGATTAAAATCTGCGGTGGCGATTTGAAAGCCGCGCGGGCGTAGGTTATTGGTTGAACTTAAAGTGAAGCCGCCGCTTCCATCTCCCAGTAGCACCCTCGCGGCGCCCGCCGGCAGGCTAACGCCGGGGCCGGAGGTGCTGACCGCTACGTCCAGTTTGCCGTCATTATTGAAATCCGCGTAAGCCTCATTCACAAAGGTCGTGCTGGAGATTCCGGTCTGGGTCACAACCGGAGGCGCGAATTCGCCTAGCACATTGGTGATTTGCACCTGTGTCACCCAATTGGTGAATGGCGAAGAGGGAAGGATCAAATAAAACAGATCAGACCGGCCATCATTATTAATGTCCCTGAGATGGTGATGGAAGCTTGAACTTATATCAGTCCGGGTCGGAGGAAGAAAGCCCCCCGCGCCGTTGTTAAAGATGGTGATATAGGAACCCGTCTTGGCCGTTAGAATATCAGGAAACACATCGCCGTTGAGAGTTCCGGCGGCGATGGTTGTGTAATCAGTCCCAATGGGAATGGTGACGGTCGTCGTCGCCGGTGAAGCAGAGCTTGCAACATGTGCGGCCTTCGCGGGCATTGCGCGCCAATCCACCGCCAGAGCAACTGCCATTGTCAGGCAGAAAAGTAGAGCGATATATCTAAACTTCTTCTGAAAGGCCATACCATTTTTCTCCTTGAAGTAAATCCCCCAAAAGTCCTTAACGAGTCTCATGTGTGACTGCGAATAACTTCACGGCAACGCATTAGGGTATAAAGGAAGCCGGAACAGGCTTGTCGCTTGACACTCCCCACTGCCTGATGCTTATCCCGCCGTCCGTGCTGCGCCGGATATACCAGGTGCTGTTGCCCGGGCGGAACACAGCCAGATCGGCTTTCCCGTCCCGGTCATAATCCGCAGGCGCGGGCACATCGCCTACGGTTCCCCATTGGGATGCTCCATAATTAATTGCCGGGTTGGTCGAAGTGTACCAAGCGCCTTCGCTTGCACGGAAGACAGCGATGTTAGACTTTCCATCTCCATCATAATCTGCGGGCACTGGCTTGTCTTCACCGCGCCCGAATTGGGTGGCGATGTACGCCCCATTCGAGCTTTGGATGACATCCCAGAAACTACTTGCAAGAGCCGTCGCTCCGGGACGATAGAGGGCATAATCGGTCTTGCCATCGCCGTCAAAATCTCCGAGCAAGGGCTTGGTCGTGCTGGTGCCGAATTGCTGGGACTGAAATCCGCCGTCCGAGCTTCTCAAGACGTACCAGATGAAATTGCTTGGACGATACACGGCATAATCAGCTTTACCGTCGCCATCAAAATCTCCGGGAATCGGGATGTCTCCATTCATGCCCCAATGAAACGCTCCGTAATTAATCGCCGCATCAGTAGAGGTGTACCAGGTGCCGTTCGACGGTCGCCAGACGGCTATTTCGGCTTTGCCGTCGTTGTCGTAATCGGCGGGGACGGGCTGATCGCCGTTGGCTCCGAGTTGGACGCCGAGATAAGTATTGGTGGAGCTTTGAAAAATATGCCAGACGCTGGGAGCGTTAGGCGTGCTGCCGTCGCGATAGACGGCGATGTCTGCTTTAAGATCGCCATCGAAATCGAATTGCGTGCGAGCCGACGCGGATAAGCCGGGATCGAGTAAGACCGAGAGGCTATTGGAACCACCATTGGCGACGGCCAGATCGGGTTTTCCATTTCCATTGAAATCTGCGACCGCCAGGTCAACCGGCGATTGCCCTGCGAACAAGTTGATGTAATGAGTGAACCCGCCTGCGCCATTGCCGAAAACGATGTACACCAAGTCCTTGACCAGTGCGACATCCAATTTCCCATCGTTGTTGAAGTCTGCTACTTCCGTGCTGGTGGGGTTAAGCTGAGTATTGATGTTGAGACTTCCTCCGGCAGAGAAAGTTCCGTCGCCGTTTCCGAGCGCCGTCGCTACGGAGCCAGCCCGAACTCCGACTACATCGAGCTTCCCGTCATTGTTGACATCCCTCGCCACTGTTTCTGACAGCAGGAAAGAGCCTCCCGGAATTACAGTGCGGGTTGGAAAATTGCCTGCGCCATCGTTAGGCAAAAACTGTAGAGCCGAACTGCAAAAAGGTTCTCCGCAGCCTGCTCCGAGACTGAGGACGACGATGTCCGGCATACTGTCCTGATTAAAATCCGCTGCTACCAGATCATCTCCGCGCGAATTGATGGTCAGAAAAGCCGATTGCGTGAATCCGCCATTGCCATTGCCGACCAGAATGAAGACGCCGCCGCCGGGAACGGACACCCCGGGGCCGGAAGTGCTGATAGCAACATCCATAAAAGCATCGTTGTTAAAGTTGGCGACGGCTATGTCTTTAAGGCCAATCAGCCCTGTTCCGAATTCAGAAGAGATAGCGGGGCCGAACTCGCCTGTCCCGTTGCCGTATCGAAGATTGATCGTGTGAGGAGCGGAGATGCCGACTCCTGCCAAAAGGTAGATGATGTCCAGCCTTCCGTCATTATTAACATCTACGAGTTCATGATAATGCCCGAACACTCCCGGAATTGCGGAGGGCGCTAAGAGTCCGCCTGCCCCATTACTCCGGATGAGCGTGTATGGCGTAGCTGTATCAACCGCAAAGATGTCTAAAAAAGTGTCGCCGTTGACATCTCCGGTAGCAACAAAGACGGGCGAGCCGCCCAGCGGAATATTGATAGTCCCCGCGAGGCTGGAATCTCCTGCCCCGCGCACGATTGTCATGTGTCTGCTCGCAAGCAGCATGACTGCGAACGCCAGGCAGATGAGTAAAACAGCATACCTGTTAAATTTTTGAAGCGAGGGTCTCATGATATTTCTCCGTGTCAAAGGGGCAGCCATAACTTTGAAAAAAGGAAACGGGTTGAAGGGAAAACTGCAAGTCAGGTTGAAACTTCAGCGAGCTTCACGACAGATAAATCTGACCTTAATGTGTGTAAAATAATTCTCATCAACGTTGACTGTCAACGTCAATTGATGATGTGTAGTGGCCCAGTTTGAAATTGTGATGTCCGTCGATAACCAAAGAATCTCGCGCAAAGGCGCAAAGGCGCAAAGGAAGACGCCAAGAAAGCATTTAAGATAAATAGAACCTCAACCCCTTTGCGTCTTCTCTTCTTTGCGTCTTTGCGCCTTTGCGCGAAACTGTTTTTTCTTCGCCATGTTTGAAACTGACCCACTACTTGATAATGGACTGGGAAGCTGGGAGAGCGCGGCTCTATAAAACATCCCTCTATCTAACGAGACGCATTTGATGCCGGTGTAGCGTTGCGCGGGTTAGCCTGATTGGTGTTGGCGTTGTCGTCCTGTCCCTCGATCTCAGGCTCAGGTGATTTCCATCCCGCGCGCTCAAGCAGGGTAATGGCGTAGCGGATTGGAACCGCAAAGTTTGACGCCGTGTTCTCAGTAAAGATGGCGAAGTTGACGCCGATGACGCGGCCTGATTGACCAAAGAGCGGCGCGCCGGAGCCGCCTTCAGCCGTTTGCGCGCTATGCACGACGCGGCGCGCGTCCAAATCCGTGATATAGCCTCGCGTCGTCATCGGCTGGATGCGCTTGGATTCAGCCAGATAATTAATCAGCGTTTCCAGAGATGAGCCGTAACGCGCGTTGATGCTACGCCGTTCAGAATCTTCGACCATCGCGAGGATGCGGTCGGGGCCGTTCGGATAGCCCATCATCGCTACCTCTTTACCAATCGCCTCGGCCTCTGAAACTTTATCGAGCGGAAGCACCGGAATTGTTTCCTTCAGGTCTTCGATTTTGATGGTGCAGACGGCCAGGTCGTCACGCGCGGAGGCTTGTTTGAATTTGAGTGTGAACGGATGCGTTTGTCCGGGAAAGTATGCGACGAGCTTTTTGAGACGCGGCTTGCCGCTGATGCCTGAGACGCTCAAGCTCTGCGCCCGCTCGTCCGCCTCCCACGGCTGCGCGACGTGCTTATTAGTGATGATGTAGCCGCCGCCGACATGAAAACCCGTGCCGACGAATTCAAACTCGGCAATCGCGCCCGTGCCGTCCGGCGTTAGCTCAGCCGGTTCATCGCCGTTTTGAATCACGACTCCGTCATCGCTCATCTGCGAGGCCGGATACCGCAACTGCCTGCCGGTCGAAGATTCTACGAAAACGAAAGAGCCAGAAATCAGGCAGACGCCGCCACTATACTCTGTGACGAGTTTCGGCACGAACGAGAGGCTGTTGATAATCGTCTCGTTCTTTTTGTTGGCTTCGTTGACGCCCGCCTGTGTTTTGGTGTAACCCTCTTCGACGTTTTTGATTCGCGCGCTGTACTCTTCGTTGATGCGGCGCGTGCGCTGTATCTCTTTGTAGACTCCAAAGCCCAGATACAGAATGCCGCCCACGAGCGCAATCGTAAGTGCAAGCGCAACCAGCTTAGTGCTCGGGTTAATCTCGCGCACCAACTCGCGAGTAAACTCGCGCAGGAAAACTTTGGCATCATCGCGCCGCGCCGTCGCCGCAGATTCAATCGCAGCGTTCTCGATAAACGGCGCGACCTGCGCTTCGCGGCGTTGCCCTATGACCATCGGCAGCGAGCGCACGGGAAAGAATTGCAGCGCGAGGTCTGTCGCTTCGATTCGCACTTCATCACCGTCGGCGATCTTGGCTCCGGCTGCGAGCGGCGCGCCGTTGTGCAGCAGGTCAAGCGAAGGCTCAAACTTCGAGACGCGATAGTGGCCGTTGGTGCGCGCCAGCTCAAGCACAATGCCGTTAGCCGTCGCGGGCAGGGTCGAAGCGCGCAGGCGCAAGTCGCAGCCCTCGCCCGCGCCGATGCGTATGCGCTCGTGCGACAAGACCTCCGTGTGCCTGTCTTCGCCAGCCGTGATGTGTATGACTAATCCGCTCGCCATAGGTGATAGGTAACTTCCGCCGCCAACAAAAGAGGCGACCTTCTCGCGCGCGACCGCTTGCTGCTCATCCTCACGCGGTCTCACGAGCGGTCGCCTTTCGACAGCAATCTTACATTATCTCCTTTGATGCAGGCAAAGAAAGAGATTCCAAACGTATGAGCAGTGGTTCAGTTTGAAGTTGAGTGACAAGAAAACCGGACTCACCGCAGAGACGCAGAGGACGCGGAGATAGCGCAGAGAATTAAGAGCCATTCAAGCCTCTGCGCCCCCTCTGCGTTCTCTCTGGTCTCTGCGGTGAACCTCATCTCTTGACTCATTCAACTTCAAACTGCATCACTACTAACATATGAACTAACTGCCGGTTCGCGCACGCAAACAAGTCGTGATAGCATCGCTTCCATAAAACTTCGGGAACTGAGATGCACAATTTATGTCCAGAGTAATACCATTTATCGAAGACCGCGAAAAAGTTTGCGCGCTGGCTCCGGTGGCTTACGCGCCGATACGCCATCATGTCTTTGTCTGCAACGGAAAATCCTGCACGGCGGTCGGGAGCGCGGAAGTCAAAGAGGCTTTGACGCAAGAGCTTTTAGCGCGCGGTATCCTGTTCGGCAAAGAGAGCAAGGGCAAGAATCCGCAAGGCTCTGTGGTCTTGACCGATTGCAGCTCGGTCGGTTTCTGCGCCGTCGGCGCGGCGGTGCTGGTGTACCCGGACGGCGTCTGGTACGCGCAGGTTCAGGCTCAGGACGTGCCTGAAATCGTCGAAGAACATCTCATCAACGGGCGCATTGTCGAGCGGTTGGCTCTGCTGCGCTTGCCTGCCGCAGAGAAATCACTCCCTTAACTCTCAACCGCTTTTTGTTGTTTTCTCTCGACTGAGATAAAATTACGCGAGCCGACTGTTATCGTCCTTACTGTTTTTCAAGAGGAGTTAAGTCATGTCCGCCTCAACATTTCGTCCCTTCCTTTTATCCGCAATTTTAATTCTGATGAGCGGCAGCGCAACTCTTTATCGAGCGCAGGACATCAAGGGCGGCGCGGGCGCGTCGGGCGATATTGTCGGAGGCGCTGGATTAATCTCAAAGCGCCCGGAGAATCCACAGGTGAAAATGAGCCGGAGCGCACGCGATCAGAAGGAAAAATCCATCGAAAAAGCCAACCGTGCGCGCAACTCCGGCAGCACGCATTACGGCGAAGCCGAAGCAGAGTACAGGTCTGTGATTCAGCTTTACCCGGATGAGGTGCGTGGTTATGCAGGGTTGGGCAATGTCTTATTCGACCAGCAGCGTTATGCTGAAGCGGCTCAAGCCTATCAGAAAGCAGTGACCCTCAAACCGGATTATGCCGAAGCTTACATGCCGCTCGGTTATGTTTATTACAAGACTGGAAAGTATTCCGAATCACTCGAAGCATACAAACAGTTGACGCGACTCAAGCAGGATGTGGCAGAGGCTTATAGTAATCTAGGCTTTGCTTATAACAGTCTGGAAAGGTTCGAGGAATCGGTGGCGGCTTCTCAGCAAGCAATTCGTCTGGCGAGCGGCAAAGGCCAAGCCTACGAGCTTTTATCTCAGGACAACAAGTCCGTCATGGCGCTGGCCTATAAGAATCTGGGAAATGCTTACAATGAATTGGGCAAGTTTGATGAAGCGATAGAGACTCTTAAACAATCGAACCTGCTTGAGCCGAATAATGCGGCGACGCAATTCAATCTCGGCCTGACATATTATAATGCGCGCCGCTACGCCGAAGCGATAGAGGCTTACAAGCAATCCATCAAGCTCAAGCCGAATCTGGCTGTGGCGCATTACAATCTAGGAGTGGCTTATGTCTCTGCGGGCAACAAGCAGGGCGCGCTCGAAGAATATCAAATCCTCAAAACCCTCAAACCCGATTGGGCGGAAGACCTGCGCCGCGTGATTAAGTAATTACAACGCCGAATCAACCTGCACCTGCACCCTGCCTGACAAGCGGACTTACGAAATCAAGTTCACGCCGAAACCCAAACCTTGAGCGTTATGATAGAGCGGGCTGTCTAACGTCCACAACTCAGCGCCAAGTCCCTCAGCTAAGGCAATGTATGATGCGTCATAAGAGTTCTGCCGCTTCAAGGCAAGGGCAATCTCTACCACACGCTTAACATCACTTAGCTCATGATATTTGATGGGAAGAATCAAGATAGTATTCCATGCATCTTCAATTTTATCTGAAGGGAAGGCTCCGCTGACAATAAGACGGGTTAGCGCGTTAGCAACTTCGTACTGAGCCAGCGTAGGGGCATGAATTTCAATGTTGAAATTGAGCCAGCCGGTGAAGTGTTGGAGTACTTTGCTGCCGCGCGGGTCACCACTGACTAAGGCGACAAGCAGATTGGCATCAACAATAATCATTAGCGAGAACTGGGTTCTGCTAGGTCACGGCCTTCGCGGATAACACGGGCGGCATCAACAGAGGGTAGCTTTTCGCCAATCTCTCGTAAATGTTGGAGTGCTTTGAGAGCTTTTTGGCGCAGCAAATCCTGCTCTATTGTGGTTTTCTCTTTCGAGTCGTCTTTCAATGTGTCAGGTATCTTAGTCATACATTTTAATACTACACTTGAAGATAACTTGATTCCACTCTTAAATTTCAGATAAAGCTAAAGCCCTATTATTTTAAGCAGCATCTGCCTTCGCCTTCGGCTTCCATCGCAGGACGGGTTTGCGCGCCGCCGCTGCTTCATCGAGCCTGCCGATGCGCGTCGTGTGCGGCGCGTTCAAAACCAGCTCAGGGTCTTCTATGGCTTCGCGTGCAATCGAACGCATCGCATCTATGAACTGGTCAAGCTCCTGCCGCCCGACAGATTCCGTAGGCTCTATCAGCATCGCTCCCTGCACGATCAGCGGAAAATAAATCGTCATCGGATGAAAGCCGTAATCAATCAGCCGCTTGGCGATGTCGAGCGTGTGGACGCCTTTGCGCGATTGCCGCTTGTCTGTGAAAACGACTTCGTGCATCGGCGCGGCATCGAAAGGCTTGTCGTAATCTTCCGCGAGGCCGTGCGCGATGTACCGCGCGTTGACGACAGCCGCTTCCGTCGCTTCGCGCAAGCCCTCGAAGCCGTGCGTCTGTATGTAAGCCAGAGCGCGCACCATCATTCCGAAATTTCCATGAAAAGCTTTAACACGCCCGATGGATTGCGGACGGTTAAAATCAAGACTATATCGTTCTCCGTCTTTCACGATGCGCGGCGTCGGCAGGAAAGGCTCTAATTCTTTAGTGCAACAACAGGGGCCGCAGCCGGGGCCGCCTCCGCCATGCGGCGTCGAAAAAGTCTTGTGCAAATTCAGGTGAATCACGTCCACGCCCATATCGCCCGGACGCGCTACGCCGACCAGCGCATTCATGTTCGCGCCGTCCATGTACACCAGTCCGCCCGCTTCATGCACGATCTTGCAAATCTCTTCGATGTTTTTTTCAAAGAGGCCGAGCGTGTTCGGATTCGTCAGCATCAGCCCCGCGACATCGCCGTGTGCGCAAAGCTCTCGCAAGTGATCCAAGTCTGTGAAGCCTTCGGAAGTGGAACGAATCGTCTTGACATTAAAGCCCGACAGATTAGCCGACGCGGGATTCGTGCCATGCGCCGAATCTGGAATCAGCATCGTGCGTCTCTCGGCTGATGCGCCTTCGCCGTCGCGCGCGTCTATGAAGGCGCGAATCAGCATCACTCCCGTCATCTCTCCATGCGCGCCCGCAGCCGGTTGCAGGGATATTCCCGGCAAGCCCGTAATCTCAGACAAATCTTCCTGCAACTCGTAAATCAATTCCAGAGCGCCTTGCGAATCTTCTTCCGGCGCGAGCGGATGCAAGTTAGCGTAGCCTTGTATGCGCGCCACCTTCTCGTTCAGCCGCGAGTTGTATTTCATAGTGCAGGAGCCGAGCGGATACAACCCCAAGTCAATCGAATAATTCCAGGTCGAGATGCGCGTGAAGTGGCGAATCACATCCACCTCGCTGACTTCCGGCATCCCTTCCAGATCGTCGTCGCGCTGAAACTCCTTCGGAATCAATTCGTCGAGCGGTGTCTCGTCAACATCGAGCGTGGGCAGCATGTACCCGACACGGCCATGCTGTGAACGCTCAAAGATAAGCTGCTCGTTCTGCGACGGATGCGAAGTGACTTTGGTGATGTTTGTTGATTGACTCATATTTAATTCAATTAGCCACAGAGGGCACAGAGTACGCAGAGAAATTTGAAATTCAGGATCTTAGATTTGAAATTTTCTTAAACCTCTGTGACCTCTGTGGCTCAAACTTATTTCGCCAGCGATGCCAGCCCATCAACGAGCGCGTCAATCTCCGCGCGCGGGTTGGTTTCCGTCACGCAGACCAGAAAATCGTTTGGCCTGTCCTGATAAAAACGCGAGAGCGCGAGACCGCCCGTGATGTTTTTCTCACTTACGAGCCGTTTTAATAAATCCGTTGCGGCGATTGGAGCGCGCACGACGAACTCGTTAAAGCGCGGCGCGTTGAAGGGCAGCGAAAAGCCTTCCAGTTCTGCGATGCGGCGCGCCGCGTAAGCCGCTTTCTGCGCGCATTGGGTCGCTACTTCCTGTAGCCCGCGCCGTCCCATCGTTTCGAGATAAATAGTTGCGGCTAAAGCGATTAAGCCTTCATTGGTGCAGATGTTCGAGGTGGCTTTCTCTCGCCGTATGTGCTGCTCGCGCGTGGCGAGCGTGAGCACGAATCCGCGTCTTCCTTCTTTATCAACGGCTTCGCCGACGAGACGACCGGGAATCTGCCGCGCGTATTTTTCGCGCGTCGCAAACAGCCCTAGATACGGCCCGCCGAACGAGAGCGGGATGCCGAATGATTGCCCTTCGGCGATGACGATGTCCGCGCCGCACGCTCCCGGCGAGCGTAAGAGGCCGAACGAAACGGATTCCGTGACGGCGACGATGAGCAGCGCGCCGACCGCATGCGCGCGGTCTGCCAGAGCCTTCACGTCTTCGATACAGCCGAAGAAGTTTGGCGATTGGACGACGAGCGCGGCTGTTTGATCGTCCAACGTGTCAAGAGCTTCGGAGCCGAGTTGTCCGGACTGCTCGTCGTAATCAAGCTTTTGCAGCTCGATGCCGTAATGCTGAACGTAAGTGTTCGCGACTTCCAAATATTCAGGATGCACGCTCGCAGCCGCGACGACCTTCTTGCGGCGTGTGATGCGCTCGGCCATCAGGACGGCTTCCGCGAGTCCCGTCGAGCCGTCGTACATCGAAGCGTTTGCGACATCCATTGCCGTCAACTGGCAGACCAGCGTTTGAAATTCAAAGATAGCTTGCAACGTGCCCTGCGAGATTTCAGGCTGGTAGGGCGTGTAGGCCGTGAAAAATTCCGAACGCTGGATGAGATGGTCTATGACGGTTGGAGAGTAATGCGAATATGCGCCCGCGCCCAGAAAGCTCGGACGACGCGAAGCCGTGTTGCGCGCGGCGCGCGTCTCAAAGTCCGCTATCAATTCCATCTCGGAGATGGCGGCGGTGATCTTGAGATGGTCGCGCAGGCGCAGGTTGTCGGGAATCGAGTTAAACAGTTCTTCCGACGAATTGAGACCGACGATGCGCAGCATCTCGGCGCGCTCGTCCGGCGAGTTAGGAATGTAACGCACGAGCTTATTCTGTCTCCGCTTTTGTGAAATCTTCGTATTCGAAGGCGTTGAGCAGGGCATCAACTTCGCCCTTGTCGGACAGGCGGACACGAATCATCCACCCCTCCCCGTATGGATCGGAATTAACTTTCTCCGGCTCGTCTTGCAGCGATTCGTTGACCTCAACTATTTCGCCGCCGACGGGCGTGAAAATCTCCGAGACGGCTTTGACGGATTCGACCGAGCCGAACACTTCATGAGCCGCAAAGGTCTCGCCTGCTTTCGGCAATTCGACATAGACGACATCGCCCAGCGAGTGCTGCGCGTGATCCGTGATGCCGATTGTGCCGACATCGCCTTCGACCCTGATCCACTCGTGATCCTTGCTGTACTGTAAATCTTCTGGAACGTTCGCCATTAGCTTCTCCTCAGTTTTCGGTTTTCAGTTTTTAGTTTTCAGCACTTGATTCAACTGAAAACTGAAAACTGAAAACTGACTACTTCTTTTCGCGTTTATAAAAAGGCGTTGGCACAACCTGCGCGCCGACGGTGCGGCCACGCACGTCAATTTGAATCTCCTGCCCGGCGCTTGCATGCTGGACGGGCACATAAGCCATGCCGATATTTTTTTTCAGGAAGGGCGCGGGACTGCCGGAAGTGACGCGCCCGACACGCTCTCCGCCGATTAAGACTTCCTGAAGATCGCGCGCGATGCCGCGCTCTGTCATCTCAAAGCCGACGAGCTTTTGTTTGACGCCTTCCTCTTTTTGCCGCGCCAGCCGCTCGCGCCCCGTAAAGTCGCCCTTGTTGAGCTTGCAAATCCAACCGAGGTTGGCTTCCAAAAGCGTCGTCGTCTCGTCAATCTCATGACCGTACAAAGCCATCCCGGCTTCGAGCCTTAAAGTATTGCGCGCAGCAAGGCCGCATGGCAGCGTGCCTTCGGGCGTGCCGTGCTTTCCGGCATCCAGAATCTTGTCCCACAACTGCTCTGCTTTGTCCGGCGCGGCGTAAATTTCAAAGCCGTCCTCGCCCGTGTAACCCGTGCGCGAAATAATCGCAGGGACTCCATCAACCGAGCCTTCGCGGAAGTAGTAATACTTGATCTCATCGAGCGGCGTGTCCGTGAGAGTTTGCATGATGGAGAGCGCGTCCGGCCCCTGCAAAGCAAGCTGGCAATAGTTTGCGCTGACGTTGTTCAGCTCAACGGCTTCGCCCTCATGATGAGACGTAATCCAATCCCAGTCCTTCTCAGTCGTTCCCGCGTTGACGACCAACAACAGGCGGTCTTCGGCGAAACGATAGACGAGCAGGTCGTCTACGACAGTTCCTTCGGGAGTGGTGAGCGCAGAATAATGCGCTTGCCCGTCTACGAGTTTCGAGACATCGTTAGAGCAGAGACGATTGACAAAAGCGATGGCATCGGGGCCGCGCACGTCTATCTCGCCCATGTGCGAGACATCGAAAAGTCCAGAGCGTGTGCGCGTCCGCAGGTGTTCTTCAACCGTGCCCGCAGGATACTGTACGGGCATGTCCCACCCGCCAAAATCAACCATCCGCCCGCCCAAACGGCGATGCGCGGAATTGAGCGGCGTCTGTTTCAGTTCGAGCGCGGTCAAACCTCTCTCCTATACACCCTAACGGTGCGTTTTGTGGCGTGAAAAATCGTTACTAAAGCGGAGCAGGAAAGCTAACATGGTGCGCGCAAGGCGTCAAGAGGATGGTCAAGAAAGGTAAAAGTAAAAAGGTAAAAGTGAAGAAACAGAACTTTCTGCTCCTCTTCACTTTTACCTTTTTACTTTTGCCTTCTTTAGAACTTGTGCTCGCGCACGTCTACTTTATGGATGACGAAGACGACGCGCATGGTCTGCGGGCGGCGGTCGTAGGAAGCTGGAACGAAAGCCGGATTCTTGCGCAGCGCGTCTTGAAACTGATCGAGCATGCGCGGGTCGCGTGGGGCTTGCATGACGCTTGAAAGGGACGCGCTGCCGTTGCTGAATACGTCCGTTACCACCACCATGTCATCATCGTCTTCCTGACTGTAGAGCGCAGATCGTGTGAAAGCGGCCAGTGCGCCTTGCGGGTCCAGGCTCGGCGAGTCAGTCGCGAACGGCGCGCGGCGCGCAGCATAGGTTTCGGGCGAGATGGGTTGCGTGATGTCAAAAAAGTTTGCGTCCTGCTCCTGCCGCACAATCGTGTCCCAGTTATGGAAAGCCATCAGGGACGAGCGCAGCCCTGCAAACATCACCATAAAAAAGATGATCGAAGCGAGCGTGCCGACCGTGTAAGGCATCAGGCGCGGCTGAATCCACTGCGTTAGTGTGTTGGAAAAAGAGAGCGTGGGCTGTCGCTGGCTCGCGGCGGCTTCGATGCGGATCGCGCTGCTGATGGAAAAGGCCAGATCAGTTGGCGGCGTCGGGCGTGCCATGCTCGCCAGCTCACGCACCACCGCCTGCGTCTCTGAGAGCCGTGCGCGGCAGACGGGACACTGCTGCAAGTGCTGATCGAAGGCGGCGCGTGCGGGCAGCGCCAGCCTGTCGTCAACATAAAGCGAGAACGCTTGCTGTGTTTCCTCACATGTCATCATAAGGCAGATGTCAGATGTTAGATGCTAGATGCCGGTTAGAAATCAAGAACTGACATCTAGCATCTAACATCCAGTATCTATTTCCGGCGAATGGCTGACCGACCCCGGCTGCTCCCTTTTGGTTAAGAAAGGAAGCAACTGTTCAGCTTTGGGGCAGAAGCTTTACCGGACAAAGCCATCTTGTATGAAGAGCATTCATTTCTAACGGTTGTTGCTGGCCGTTTTCAACTGCGCTCTCAAAATAATAGCCATGCTGGTTGATGCCTCGCCTTTCGAGCCGCCTTCATCACTTTGACCCATTTGGCACCGAGTTTTGTGAAGCCGGGGCGGGGCAACCATTCGCCTTCTTACAGTTATCAGTTTTCAGATAAAGCTTTTCGTCGAATGCTGAAAACTCAAAACTGATAACTGTTTTTACAAAGAACTTCCGAGCTTGCGTCGCAGCTCGTCGCGCCCGCGCGCTAGTCTTGACTTGACCGTGCCGATGCTGATTTCCAGCGCGGCGGCAATCTCTTCGTAGCTCAATCCTTCAATGTCTCGCAGAATCACTGTCTCGCGATACGAGCGGCTGAGCGAGCGCAGCGCAGTCATTATTGCCCGTTCGCGTTCGCGCGCCAGCGTCTCCTGTTCGGGGTCTAAGCCCGTACCGTCTCTCAGTCGCGCGCCCAACGGTTCCGCATGTTGATCGTCAACCGAGTCGAGCGAAACGGTCGCGTCTCGGCGACGCCTGCGCCACCAGCGCCAGCGATTGCGCGCCTGATTGATAGCGATGCGGTAAATCCACGTCTTCAAATCCGCATCGCCGCGAAAGCGGTTGATGTGTTGGAAGGCCCGCAAAAATGTTTCCTGTGTCAGGTCGCGCGCTTCTTCCGCATCTTCCGTCAGGCGATAGAGCAGTGCATAAACCTCGCCAGAACGCTCCTGTACCAGACGATCAAAGGCCGCCGCTTCGCCCGCTTTTAATCTTTCAATGAACTGCGCTTCGATATTTGCCCGCGCGTCGCCGGAGGTTGCCGCAGCAGCCTGATCCATTTCGACTTGCCCACGGAGGGCGATTGGCTCTCCGAAGCTCACTCGATTCCCCCAACGGCGAAAGGCTTGTCAGGCGACTGCCGACACTTACCGGTCAGCCGCACCTTTAGACACCGCCCGTTTACCGTTTGTTCCCGAAAAAATCCATGCCGGTTAAAACCCGCCGGCTCTCTCCGGCTTTTCCCAAGTGTCTTGTAATAAAAGACATTTGAATTGCCTCCAGCTTTAGCTGGAGGGTATAGCAAGTAACAAGTCGGCTTTAGCCAAATCGTTCGGCTAAAGCCGACAAATTCTGGCAACCCCTGTCCACTAGCTAAAGCTAGTGGCAATTCAATAAATTCAAAAACCGTTCATTGCACTGCGCTGGTTTAAAGTTCTACTTCTTTAAAGTTCCGCTGTTTAGATGAAGAAAATGTGCCATCGCGTTTGCAAATCTCTGCGGGCAAACAAGGCGCACACGGGCTTGCTTGACAAGCTCTCGCGGCGACCGTTAGAGTGGCTTTTTCGCTCATCATACAGTTTTAAGAATGCGCCAGACAGTGCATTCTTGCAAGAGGAAACCAGAGTGGCAAGATACAATAAGAAACGCGCACGCGAGCTGCAACACGATGTCTTTCGTGATAAGGCAATGAGCCTGATGGATCGCGTCGGAGATAAGCTCGAAGGCAAGGGGAAGGTTATCCTCTACGGCATTGCGGCGGTCGTCGCCATCGGCCTCATCGTCGGATTATGGAGCTGGTACGGCAACCGCAAGAGACAGGAAGCCTATCGCGCGCTTGGCCGCGCCATCGAAGTCACGTCTGCGCCCGTTACGCCCTCGCCCTCTCCCGGCGCGACCGGTTTGAGCTTTACGACGGAAAAGGAACGCGCCGAGCGCGCCGTCAAAGAATTTCAGGCCGTCGCAGCCAAGTACGGCGACCCGTATCGTGAGAAAGCGAAATATTTTATCGCCACCAACAAGCTCTCGCTGAATCGCAGCGAAGGCATCAGCGAGCTTGAAGCCCTGAGCAAGAGCGGCGATGAAGAGGTCTCGACGATGGCGAAGTTCGCGCTCGCGGAGGCTAAAGAAGAGGACGGGCAACACGATGCAGCGGCTGCGCTCTACACCGAGCTGGCAGCTAAGAACAGCCCTGTCCTGCCTGCCGACACGGCTAACCTGCGTCTCGCCTCTGTTTATGAAAAGCAGGGCAAGAAGAAAGAGGCCGCAGACGTTCTTTTCAAAGTCGTAGAAGCCGCGCGCAAAGCCAAAGATGCGGAAGGCAAGCCCGCAGACCAATCATCCGCCGCGCGTGAAGCTGCCACCAAACTTGAAAAACTCGACGCCGCGCGTTACGCGCAACTCCCGCCGGAACCGCCGCCGACAGACTTTCCAATGTAACAGTTTCAGAGTCAGGAGTTCGGAGTCTAGAGTGTGGAGTCAAACACAGATTCGAGAATCAAGACCCGGACTCCTGACTCTAGACTCCTGACTCCTGACTTTTCAATGGACAATCTTACGCACTCGCTCGTCGGTCTGGCTGCGGCTAAGGCAGGGCTTGAGCGTCTGTCGCCGGGGACGACTGCGCTCTGCGTGATCGCCGCGAACGCGCCCGATGCGGACATCGTGGCTCTGGCCGCAGGGCGTTGGGCTTACCTGCATCATCACAGGGGCATCACTCATTCAATCGCAGGCACGCTCGCGCTCGCGCTGCTGATTCCAATACTCTTCTGGCTCGGGGATAAGCTCATCGCGCGTGTGAGGAAGAGACCGCCGCAAGCAAAGCTCAAAGGCTTGATGTTGGCCTCGTTGATTGTCAGCGCGACGCATCCCTTGTTGGATTGGACGAATAATTACGGCCTGCGCCCGCTCTTGCCGTGGAGCGGAAAATGGTTTTACGGCGATCTGGTTTTTATACTCGACCCGTGGCTGTGGCTGAGTCTCGGCGGGGCTGCATTTTTGTTGACGGCGAAAACGAAGTGGCGCGTCGGCGCATGGACTTTGCTGGCAGTCGTGTTGACGGGAGCGATTGTCTTTGCGCCAATGCTGCGTCCCGGCTCCGAGCTTCCGCTCGCCGCGCGCATCATGTGGGTCGCGGGCATCATCTTTTTCTTTCTCGCATATCGAGCGCGGCTGGCAGAGCGTTGGGGAAGCGCGATTGCTGTGGCCGCGTTGGTCTTGATGGTCGCTTACTGGGGAATGCTCTCTGTGCTGCATCGCCGCGCGCTCCTGCAAGCCCAGACAGTGGCCGCGCGCCTCGCTTCGCAAAACGGAGAGACGCCGGACAATATTGCCGCCATGCCTACGCTCGCCAATCCTTTGCGCTGGCAGACGGTGGCGAGTACGGAGCGCGCGACCTATCGCTTTGATGTTTCGCTGAGCGGCGATGATAAAGAAAAAATCGTAGGCGAAATTGTGCGCTACGAGAAATTGCATGGCGATGAAGCCGAAACTTTTGAGCGCGCATCGCAGGACGCGGGCGCGAGAGTCTTTCTAGGTTTCGCGCGCTTTCCGGTGGCGCGTGTCGAGGGCGATTGCCTGAGCAATTTGCTCGTACAATTCGCGGACTTACGTTACACTGAACCGGGGCGCAGTCGCGGCACTTTCTCGCATGAAGTGCCGGTCGAGTGCGCGCCGGAAGTTGGAGCGTCGAAACCGAAGTGAACGAAACAGCACGTATGCAGGCTTCGGAAGCTGTGGCCCGCGCCGCAGCCGAAAGAGTCCTTCCGCCGTCAAAGCGCCCGCGTCTCGCCAGCGTGCGCGTCTCTCCCGGAAATTATCTGGCAGTCTTCTGCACTTTAACTTTTGCCGCCACGCTTCTTTTGCGTTCAGAGCTGGACGTTGCTGCGTTCTGGGTGCTCGTCTTCGCGTGGCTGGTCATTCCCGTTCTAGCTTACACAGACCGCGTAGTCTTTGATGGACAATTTATCGCGCGGCGCGGCCTCGTCCCCTTGCTGATGCGCCTCGCCGGAGGGCGCACGCTGGAATTGTCTGTTGATGAGATTGAACGTATTGAAACGATGGCAGTGCGGACGCTGAGGCGCGGCGGTCGCGTGCGTTATCGTTATCGCAGCGAGATTTCCGGCAAGGGCATCAGCTTCATCTTCGCTTCCAGCGGGAAGAGCTATCGCAATATGGTGGCGACGCTGTTTCCGCTCGTCTCGGACGATAAGCTGGACGCGCGCTCGTGCGAGCTTCGCGATTATCTGATTGACCCGAAAACGCTAAATTCAAAAATCAAGCGGCTGCAACTCGCTTCGACGGAAGTGTTGGAAGGAGCGACTTCCGATCTTCAGCCGGGCGCGAAGAAGGGCGTGCGCCACCAGCGCGCCGAAGAGCATGGCGAAGTTGATTTGGAGCGCGCAAAGCTGCTGCGCCGCACGGCTAATGAATTGAGAGCCGCCGGAAGACTGCGACAGGCCGCAGAGGCTTTCCGGCGTGCGCTCTTGATGACGCCGCAGGACGGCTGGTTGATTTACGAGTTCGCACGTTTCCTGCGCTCGCAGGCGAGTGCGATGGCGGATGCACGCCTGCTGGCTCGCGCTCGTGCCGCGCTCAGGCTGGCCGCGAGGCGAGGCGCGGATGATGCCGCTCTTTTATCTCGCATCGGCGAGAGCTTTTTTGAATACGGCGATTTGTCGCAAGCCACACAAACATTTCGCCGCGCGATGGGCGTGAACCCGCGCGCCTTTCGCGCAGAGATGGGCTTGGCCGATGTCGCTTTGCGTAACGGCAAGCTGGCGCATGTGATACATCATTACAACGGCGCGACGCGCATCGCGACGGACGAAGCCCTGTCACGGTTTGCGCGGCGCGAGGCGGATTATTACGCGCTCCTGAATGACGATGATGATTATCTGGCAACGGAACTGCGACGCTACGGCTGGCTGCAACAGGCTCAGCGCGCACGACGCATCAGCGCGCGTCTTACCTTTGCGAGCCTCCTCCTGGTACTGGTCGGCGTCTCCCTAGATGATTCAATCGCCACCCTCGGCTGGTCATTCGCTTCCGTCTCAATCGCCACCTGGATTCTGATCGCCCTCGCCGGAAAGCTGCTGGCGCAGAGGCGCAGGGGCGGAAATAATTAGCAAATGTGAATCAAGAGTAGAAACTCTTTGCGTTCTTTGCGTCTTAAATCTTTGCGCTCTTTGCGTTAAAAAATCTCTTAACCGCAAAGAGCGCAAAGAAGGAAGACGCAAAGAGCGCGAAGAAAAAGCAGTTGATTTGTTGCTACCCTTGATTCGTCTTAGCAAGTAAATTTCATAAGTGAAGGCTTTGGCTATGCGTATGAGAAAACTGCTATTGATGGTAATCATCTTCAGTCTCATGTCCGGGGCTGTTTATCCAGCCGTCGTGGAGCTTCCAATAGCCAGCAAGCTTGATGAGTTCGCGGATATTTGCTGTGAGGATGAGATGGCTAGATTGGATAACTTTGCGATTCAGTTGCAAAACAATCCGGAGGCGCGTGGAGTCATTATCTTTTACGGCGGGCGACTCTATCCTTCCTGCTACAGCCGAAATCAACCGCGAAGACCGAAACGCAATGAAGCTACGTTTCGTGCAAGGCGCATGATCGAATATCTCGTGATGACACGAAGTATTAATCAAACGCGGCTCGTATTGATGAATGGCGGTTATCGCGAATCATTGATGGCAGAGTTATGGATGCTGCCCAAAGGCGCGGGTTTGCCAACCGCAACGCCGACGCTTCAACTCAAATACATCGAGTTTAGAAAGGGTAAAGTCAGGCCAAGCGACTTTGAATGTATGGAGTGAAAGCTTTATAAATCGTACCGAATTGCAAAAGAAAAAGAGGCCACAGATGAACACGGATGAGCACAAAACCATTAATTCCTATCCGCGTTTATCGGCGTCCATCTGTGGCTGATTCGTCCCTCTTTTTTCACTGCCACTTGGTACGTCGCGTTTGAAAGCAAAAGAGTGAGACTGGAAGAGAATTTCCAGCCTCACTCTTTTTTGTTTTCGCTTAATCCGTTTTACGCCGAAGTCTTTTTGGAGCGCGGCGAAGCTTTTTTCGTAGCGGTCTTGCGCGCTCCGCTTGAGCCTGTGGTTTTTGACGCTTTGGTCTTTTCCGCGTTCGGCTCTGTGATTGAGCCGACGAGATCGGAAACGGCGTTGGCGGCATTGTTGACCAACTCGCTCATGCCGGTGGCGATGTCCGAGCCAAGCTCGCGGACAGGCTCAGGGACAATCGAGCGCGCGGTCTGCTCTGCGGCTGAAGCGACGGCTGACATGGCCTGCACCGGCTGCGGATTCAAAAAAGCATCCCAGCGATAACGCGAGTGCTCGCGCGGCTCCGCCAAGCGTTTGAAGACCAGATTCGTGATGGCGTTGACCACCCAGTTATGATAAACCTCGCCGACCGAATGAAGGTCTGCATCAGGCGCGGGATTCATAAAATCAATCGCATAGGGCACGCCGTCTTTAATCGCAAACTCGACCGTGTTGATGTCATAGCCCAGAGCGGTGCAGAGCGTGCGAACGTCTTTGGTGACGCGCTCGGTCAGTTCCGGCGAAAGATAGTTCGGGTCGTTGATGTACTGCTCGCCGGACAGGTACCCCTTGCTCGGGTCATAGGGCATAATCATCACTTCTTCCTGCCCAATGCAGTAGCAGCGCACGAACTGGTCGAAGGCGATATTTTCCTGCAAGGTCATGCAGAGCTTGCCCGACAGGTTATATTCGCGCCACAGCTCTTCGAGCGAGTTGACCTTGGAAACATTTTTCCATCCGCCGCCGTCGAACGGCTTGAGGAAGGCAGGCATGCCGATGTATTCGACGATGCCTTCCCAGTCGAGCGGGAATTCGAGATTCCGCAGGCTCTCGCTGACAATGCCTTCGATGTAATCCTGCTGTGGCAGAAGCACGGTTTTCGGAACGGCCACGCCGAGCTTGACGGCCAGCGAGTAGTTGAAAAACTTGTCATCCGCAGCCCACCAGAACGGATTGTTGATAATCACTGTGCCTTCGAGCGCACAACGCTTAACAAAGCCGCGATAGAACGGAACTTCGTGCGAAATGCGGTCAATAATCAAATCGTAGCGGAGCGATTCGACGGCGCGCACGCCGCCCACCGTGACGAATTCCGCGATGATTTCGCCGCCCCCACGTTCGTTGATACTGTTAATCAGAGCCTCCGGAAAAGATTTCTCGCGCCCCACCAGCAATCCAACCTTTTTCATATCAGTAAATTCCTTTCAATAATCTAAAAAGTGCCAGACAGTTAAAAGCGGTAAAAGACAAGAGCTTAAGCAATTCGCGCTTGCTGCCTCGCACAGTTTGCGTAATCCTGCCTGATGAAAACCTTGAACTCTACATGCCCCGCAGCGGCCTTGTCAATCGGCGATGGGCATCCGGCCACGGCTCCGGGGCATCAATAAGATTTACCTCACATCCGGGCGTGGGTGGAAGTAGTTTTAACCCCGCTATGTTACAATTTATGAACCGAATGGCCTGACTTTCCCCGTGCCGCCGTTCACCTGTAAATTCAAGTTTCTTGAAGGAGACGCTTAACTCGTGTTCCGACGTATCAAAACTCTTGCCCTCTCGTTTGCCTTGCTGACCGGCGCAGGGTTTGTCTCGCTTTCTGCTCAAGCACAGGAGCAGCAGACACCGCCGCCTGCCGCCGAAAAACCACAGAAGGATGACAAGGCTCAACAGAAGGCTGACAAGCCTCAGAAGCAAGGTAAACAATTTACCGCTGAGCAGGTTGCGGAAACCGTTATCTTCGTGACCGGCACTCGTGAGGGCATAGCGCAGGTGCGCCGTTCCGGAACCGAGCGCGGTCGCATCACCCGGATAAACCCTGAAGGAAAGACAGAAGAGCTGTCTTACGAGCGTCGCTTTATACGCGGCGAGACCGCGGACAAGGATCGCATCCGCACAGACCAAAAGATGCCGACGGCTGAATTCGCGCTCATCTTCTCCGGCGGGCAGACGTGGGGAATTATTAACGAAGCGGTTTTTACTCCGCGAGAGGATACGGCGCAGGAGTTTCTGACGCTGCAACAGCATGGGATTGAGACGTTGCTGCGCTACAAAGAGAACGGCTCGACCCTCATTTACAACGGCAAGGAAAAGCAGATGGGAGTTGAGCTGTATGTCCTGGATGTGACGGATAAAGAGCAGCGGCGGACGCGCTTCTTTATCAGCGCCAAGACAGGGCGCGTGCTCTCGCTCGAATACGAGCAGTCGCCTCCCGGCGGTGGCGCGCCCGTCAAACACTTGCGCAAGTTTTATGATTATCGTTTCGTGCAGCAAACGTGGGCGCCCTTCCGCTCGGTGCTGTACAGGGACGGCAAGCAGATTGAAGAAACGCGGATTCTGACCATCACCTACGCCGCGAAGCTTGACGAGGCTATGTTCCAGAACCCCAACGCTCCGGCGGCCACGACAAACGCCTCCCGGCCTTAAGCTTAAGAGGTTTCGAGCCAACCTCTCTCGCAGCGTCGCTTCATGAAGATTGGAAGCGGCGCTTTATTGTATTAGCTGAATCAAGGGTTGAGAAAAAGAGGATGAAAAGTCTTTATCTTTGCGCTCTTTGCGAAAAAACTTTGCGTCCTTTGCGTTAAAAAGCCCTTGACCGCAAAGACCGCAAAGAAAAGACGCGCAAAGAACGCAAAGCTTCTTTTCTCTTGATGCACATGATGTATGAGATGACGCTTTTGGAACTGAAGGGCGACGGGCGCGTGTATCAACTGCGGGCGGTCGCTTGTTAAGTATATAATTATTGAATCGGAGAGGCCGCCCCGGCGCAAATGATGCGACTACTGTTATCTACTACAGTGCTTGCGCGCCCGCTGAGCCTACCTGCCTTGATGAAGACGCTGACCTCCATGGACGAGCTGCGTTTCAGCGCGGCTGGCGTAGAGCCTGCTGATGCCACTGAAAGCCGCACGGATCACGCCCTGCTCGAAGCTACGCGCACGGGCGACGAGACCGCGTTCGCCGAATTGGTCGGTCGTTATCGAAACCAGATTACGAACTACATTTACCGGATGACGAACGATTACGACGGAGCGGTTGATCTGGCGCAGGAAACTTTTGTGCGCGTCTTTCGGGCTGTGGATCGCTACCAGACGAGCCATGCGTTCTCGACTTATATCTATCGCATCGCGACGAATCTGGCGATCAGCGAACTGCGCAAGCGCAAGCGTCGCCGGATGGTTTCGCTGACAGGATTTTTTCAGGGCAAGGACGGCGCAGAGCCGGTCGAGTTTAATCCGCCCGACACGCGCCCCTTGCAGGACGTGGAGATGGTCGAAACCGAGAGGCGCGCAGCCGTCTCGCGTGCCATCTCGACGCTGCCGGACAAATATCGCGCGCCGCTCGTCCTGCGCGACGTAGAGGGAAAAAGCTACGAAGAGATTTCGCGCATCCTGGAAACGAGCGAAGGCACGGTCAAGTCACGCATCAGTCGCGCTCGCGGATTGCTGAGAGATAAGCTGAGAATTTATTTTTAAGTTGGAGTCGAAGACAGATGAATTGCAAAGCATGTCGAGTTGAGATCGAAGAGGCCGGGCATGGTCAAACCTTCAGCCAGCCAGCCGCCGCGCATATCGAAGCGTGCACGCATTGCCGCGCCTTTCATGATGAGCAGTCCGCGCTCAGGCACATGATCGGCAGCCTTGACGTGGTCGCCGCGCCCGCAGATTTTGATTTTCGCCTGCGCGCACGCCTCGCTGCGGCAAAGGATGAAGGCCAGCAGCGTTTTATCTGGAACCGCTTTGCGCCCGGAGCCTTGTCAATGGCGGTAGCGGCTTCATTCGTCTTACTGCTCGCCGTCGGCTTGCTCGTCAAACAGGTCTGGCTCTCGCCCGGTGCGGACAATCAATTGCAGGCAATCCTCAAAACAGCTCCTTTAAAAACTTACTCTCCTTTAGCAACTCCAAAAGCTTCTCCGCTAATTAACGTTGCCCCGATACAGCCGGAAGGCGTAGCGGACAATCCGCAGCGTGATTTTGTGGCGCAACGTCAAAGGACTACCGATGTAAGAGTTGCTGAAAAGACAAGCGCGGTCGTAACCGATGGTTCAGATAAGGACGGCATCCGGTCTGTGGATTTAGGCTCTAATTCACCCGCCGTGCCGATAACCCCGCCGGGGATTCCTTACCCCGGAACAAACTCGATGGTCGCAGTCCCCGTGCAGGCATCCATGAAATCCGCCACAGTGATGCTCGAAAACGGAAAGGCCAAGCCGCAGTCAATCTCTCTCAGACCCGTGACCTTTGGCGCGCAGGGTGTGGTTGAGCAAGGCGATGTCCGCAAGCTTCTGCTTAGAACTCCGCAGGGCATCTGGTAAGAGTTTTAGAATTTAACGTGAAAGATTTAATGGCTGGAAGATTCATCAAACTGTCGTTCACTTTTTCCGCGCTGGCCTTGACGGTGTGCGTGCCCGCTTACGCGCAGCAGACTGCGCCGCTTGCGCCGCCCGCTGCGCCAACGGGGCAGCTCCAATTGTCTGCGCCTGCGCCGCGCGAAGCTCCGCAGGTTAATGCCGTCGTGCATGTCTTGAACGGACTCAAGGTGCTGTACCTGCTCAGGCGCAACGGAGCGAAAGTCGCCCCGCTTGATGACGAGACGCTGTTAAAGAGCGACACGCATACGAGCATCACTGCCGGACTCTTGCTTGAGGACGGCAGCATCGTGGCGCGTCTGCCACAGGCGGAATTGGAAGCTCCTGCGGCTCCGCAACTCGCAGGTTTTTATTCACCCGTGCTCGCGCCGAAGCCGCCTGAGCCACCCGCGAATCTCTTTATCGTGCAGCGCGACGGGCAGCAGTTCGAGGCCAGATTCGTCGGGCTTGACGGCGGCACTGGACTCTCGCTCCTGCGTGTAGAGGGATTGCGCGTCGCGCCCTCCGCGCCGGCGCGTGATGCGAAGGAAGCTACGCTCATGCTCGGACAGCGCGTGCGGCTCTTAGCTCCCGCGCGTGCGCAAGCTGCCGAAGAAGTGACTGCCGAAAAGCTTTTCTTAAACATGAGCGAGCTGGTCGGCAGCCTGACAGAAATCTCGCGCGCCTCGTCGGGCAATATCACGAGCCTGACCGTGCGCGCAGACAAACTCTCGTCCGGCATCGTCGGCGGCATCGCCATCAACGAGGCAGGCGAGACCATCGGCCTGATTGAATCGAGCGGCGCAAATGAAGTGCGACTGATTCCGGTAGCGGCGCTGCGTCGCGCGGTCGAGCGCATACACTTAAAGCTTGAGAGCAAGCCGCAGCCGTGGCTCGGCGCACGCGGAGAAGCCGTCGCCGCCACCTCGCTTGAACAGTTAATGTTTGTCGGATGGAAATCCGACGAAGCTAACAAGCTGCTCAACCAGCGTCTGGGCATCGTCCTGACGAGCGTGCCGCCGCAGACGCCCGCGTGGTCTGCCAACCTGCGCGTCGGCGATGTCGTGACGCGCGTCAACACAGGCGAAGTCAAGAGCGCGGAAGATTTTTCAACCCTGCTCAAATTTTATGCAAAGGGTAGCGCGCCCGTGCGCTTCACGATTCTCAGGCCGGATCGCGTTGCGCCGCGCGTCGTCTCCGTCAAGCTCCGCGAATCCCTCAATCCGGTGCTGGCGATGGAAGCGGCTGAGAGCCTCGCCGCGCGCACACAAAGCGCAGACCCGCTGCTCGCGCGCGGTCTTGAAACTCTTGCCATCACACCCAAATTCGCCTCGCGTCTACAAGCGCAGGGCGGACTGCTGATTATCTTCGTGCATCCCGAAAGCGCCGCCGCACGCGCAGGTCTTCAGCCGGGTGATGTCATAGAATCTCTGGACGGCAAGCTTCTGAGCGAAGCAAATCCGCCGACCGGCTCTCTGCCACAGCAAGTCTCGCTCAGCATCATTCGCGGCGGTAAAAAGCTGGAAGTCAAGCTTCTTGCCGAGCCATCCGGTCAGAACCGCCCGCGGTAGCAGGCTGACAGAATGCGGATTTCGGAATGCGGAATGCGGAATGGAAAACGCCGTCATGCTTTTTAATCCGCAATCTGAAATCCGCATTCCGCATTCCGAAATCTCCCGCCCGCTACCGCAGGCGGTTCTGACCTGTGATTTGAAGCTCAAATAGGCCGGAAAAATGTTTGTTGACAGCTTCCTTGAAATTATTGTTTAATCAAGAGGTTGGCTGTCATTTAAATTGTCGAATGACAGAGCGGCCCTGATCTTTAAGTATTTTGAGTGATTGCACGATAAGGGCAAACCTGCCGCGAGGCAGGGACGCAAAGCCGTGAATCTCAGTGCAGCATGAACTCTCGCAAGTTTTACATGCTGCCCCCCGATTCTGAGAATGTCTGGTTGCCGAAAGCGGTCTGTGGAGAAAATCTAAAACAAGATTCTTCTCCGCCAGATTTTTAACCTTCCGCTTTAACCGCACATCTATTTTGCGCCACCCTTACGCTCTGCGACTTATCGCAAGCGTTTTTTTATTTCAATCACAAAGTATCAAGGGCGCAAGCCATCACCGATAAAAGGCACTCTCGCAGCGATGCGGGTTCGCAAAGCCAGGAATCTCGAAAAGCTTTTTAAAGAGATCGTCCGGCCACCGAAGTGAGGTTGTTCCATGACTTTGACACGCGCTGCCGTCGCACAACGGCTCCCCCATCAATTGATTAAAAACGGACTGCGTTTATCGCTCATTCTCGCAGGAAGTCTGTTAGCGACCGCTACGGTTGCGGTCGGACAGTCGTCGTCGCGTCCCGTCGCGCGCCTTGTCGCCAGCGGGCCTATCACGCGCGTCACGCTCAGCCGACCCCGCACCGTTTCATCAGAACCAACCCGCGCTGCTGCTTCAGAGCAGATGCCCGCAGTTTCCGCGAACGTCACAAATCTTGAGCGGCGCGCTTTCGACCTCATCAATGCGCAACGTCGCCAGCGCGGCCAGCACCCGGTTGTATGGGACGCGGAGCTGTCACGCCTCGCGCGCCAGCATTCCGAGAACATGGCGCGCAACGAATTTTTTAATCACAGCGCTCCGGGCGGAGTGACGATGGTAGATCGCGCACGCAAGCAGGGCATTCGCGGTTGGAGCGCGCTCGGCGAGAACATAGCGTATAATCAGGGCTATGACGACCCGGCTGGCTTTGTCGCCGAACGCTGGATGGTCTCGTCCAAGCACAGAGACAATTTGTTGAATGCGCGTTGGACACGCTCTGCCATTGGCGTTGCGATTGCGAGCGATGGCCGCGTCTTCTTTACACAGGTCTTCATCGCGCCCTGACGCCTTTAAAATATTAAAGCTATAGACGGCGGCTGGCGCTTAAACTTTTAAGAGGCTGGCCGCCCGTTTTGTCTTCAGAGTCTTTCACGCTTCCTTCATACGCCAAGCTTAACTGGACGCTGCGCGTCTTAGGCCGTCGTGACGATGGTTATCACGAGCTGGAAACAATCTTTCAAACCGTCACGCTGCACGACGCGCTGGAATTTTCAACCCGGACGGATGGCAGCATCATTCTCAACTGCGACGCGCCGGACATTCCTGTTGATGACGGCAACCTGATCGTGCGCGCGGCACAGGCTCTGCGGCATCGTTACCGGATAAAGAAAGGCGCGGCGATTCGTCTGGAAAAGCGAATCCCGGCGGCGGGGGGCCTGGGCGGCGGTTCGAGCAATGCTGCCGTCGCGCTGCTTGGCTTAGCGCAACTCTGGCAGCTTGAGATTGAAAAGCCGCAGCTCGAAGAGATAGGCGCGCGGCTCGGAGCCGACGTGCCATTTTTTTTGACGGGCGGAACTGCGCTCGGCACGGGCTTGGGAACTGACATCGCAGCCCTTGCGGATGCGCCGCGCGCCTTTCTGTTGATTGCGACGCCGGATGTTAAAGTGTCTACGGCGGAAGCTTATAAAGCCTTGAATGCGCCCGCCTTGACAAAGGTTGGAGGCGACATTATTCTTTCTAGTTCGCGTCCGCACGCGCAATTTTCAGATTCGTTTCCTGCTCATCTGCGGAACGATTTCGAGCCGGTCATCTTTGGCCTGTATCCTGAAACTATGCGCGCGAGAGATGCTTTGCTCGATGTGGGTGCGCGTCGCGCGCTGCTCGCCGGAAGCGGCGCGAGCGTCTTCGGTCTCTTTGATAACGAGCAAGCGCGGGAAGATGCGGCGAGGGTTTTAAGAGCCGAAACGGGCTGGCGAATTTTTGAATGCACAAGCCTTTCGCGCGCTCAATACTTAAAATCGCTGGGAGCCTGCGCGGCTCCGCTGCTGCGCGCAGCTTAAGCGCGGATGAGTTTGAAATTGGGGCGTAGCCAAGTGGTAAGGCACCGGTCTTTGGAATCGGCATTCGTTGGTTCGAATCCACCCGCCCCAGCCAATATTTAAGTCCCAAGTCCCAAGTCTCAAGTCCCAAGTTAATCACGGGATTTGAAACTTGGGTCTTGAGACTTGAGACTTGGGACTTTTATGGGAACAACCGGCGGCATCAAGGTCTTTTCCGGCAACGCCAATGTAAAGTTGGCGGAGGAGATTTGCCACTATTTGAGCTGCGATCCGGGACGCGCCATCTCGGAGCGTTTCTCGGACGGCGAGTTCAATTTTCAGATTGACGAGAACGTGCGCGGCGGCGATGTCTTTATCGTGCAGCCGACGTGCCCGCCGACGGACGCGAATCTGATGGAGCTGCTCGTGATGCTCGACGCTTTTCGCAGGTCGTCGGCAGAGCGCGTCACCGCAGTCATTCCGTATTACGGCTATGCGCGCTCGGATAAAAAAGATCGCCCGCGCGTTCCCATCTCCGCCAAGCTGGTAGCGAATCTGATTGCCGTGGCCGGAGCCAATCGCGTGCTGACGATAGATTTGCATGCGTCGCAGATTCAAGGCTTCTTTGACATTCCTGTGGATCACCTGTACGCCGCGCCCGTCATGATCGGGCACTATCAGGGAAATCCGATGCCGAACTTGACGGTGGTTGCGCCCGACACGGGCGGAGCGGAACGCGCGCGTGCTTATGCCAAGCGTTTGAACGCAGAGCTGGCCTTGTGCGACAAGCGGCGCGAGAAGGCGAACGTCGCCGAAGTGATGAACGTGGTGGGAGACGTGCGCGGGCGCAGTTGTTTGATCGTGGACGACATGTGCGACACGGGCGGCTCGCTGACCAAAGTCGCACGCGCTTTGAAAGAGGCCGGAGCCGAAAAAATTCACGCTTGTTTCACGCACGCGGTCTTGTCCGGCAACGCCGTCGAGAAACTGGCCGAGTCCGACATCGAGCAGATTGTCATCACGAACACGATCCCTTTAAACGGGCGCGCGTGCGAGATGGAGAACGTTAAAATTTTAAGCATCGCTCCGCTGCTGGCGAAAGCGATCAAGTCGATCCATGAGGAAACAAGCGTTTCCTCGCTCTTCGTCTGAAGGGCAAAGACAATTAATCCCAAGTCCCAAGTCTCAAGTCCCACACGCGGGGCCTGAGGCTTGGGACTTCGGAACTTGGGACTTTAAATTTTAGAGAGCAAATATCATGGCAGAAAAAGAGACAATCACCGTCCGCGCGCAAATGCGTGACGGTCGTGGCAAAAATGATGCGCGGCGCGCGCGTGTTGATGGAATGGTTCCGCTCACTGTCTACGGTGGCGACGGCGAGGCGTTGGCCGTCATCGCGCCGCTCAGAGAATTGGCGGCTATCCTGCGTTCCGATTCGGGGCAAAATACGATCTTCACGATTGAGGTGGAGGGCGTCGGCCCGAGCGAAGTCATGTTCCATGACCGGCAGCTCGACCCTGTGCGCAGCCGCCTGATTCATGCGGACTTAAAGCGGCTGGTCAAAGGACAGAAGATCGAAGTCACAGTGCCGATACACCTGACGGGCGAGCCAATCGGCGTGCGCGAAGAGGACGGACATCTCGAACAGGTCTTGCGCGAGATAGACATTCGTTGCGACCCGCGCAACATTCCTGATTCGATTGATCTCGATGTGTCCCATCTAGGCGTTCACGACGTGCTGCACGTCTCGGACATTCCGACGGATGAAAACCTGGAGATTCTCGAACCGGCAGATTCCGTCGTCGCGACGGTCGGCATCGTGCGCGAAGAGGAGGTCGAGGCGGCTGCCCCGGCTGAAGGCGAAGAACCGGCTGAGCCTGAAGTCATCGGCAAGGGCAAGAAGGAAGAGGGCGAGGAAGCCTAGCGGCTTTAGATTTGCGATTGCCGATTTGCGATTTCAAAAAGCAACTTTGATAGATCGTCCAATCGCAAATCTAAAATCAAAAATCGAAAACCCTCATGTGTTTGATTGTTGGCTTGGGAAATCCCGGCGCGCAGTATGAATGGACGCGCCACAACTTGGGCTTCATGCTCATTGACAGGCTCGCGCGCGAGGCGGGCGCACAGGTTAAGCGCACGGAATGTCGCGCGCTCGTCGGGCAGGCAGAGCTTGAAGGCATCAAGGCTAAGCTCGCCAAGCCGCAGACATACATGAACCTGAGCGGCGAAGCGGTCGCGTGTCTCATCTCGAAGCGAGATGAGCGGCTCGCTGCCATCAAAGAGCTAATCGTTATCAGCGATGATCTGGCGCTGCCTTTGGGGACGATACGCCTTCGGGCGCGCGGTTCTGCGGGCGGGCACAATGGCTTGAAATCAATCATCGCCGCGCTCAGGACGGAAGAGTTCATGCGCCTGCGCATCGGGATTCAACCGCCGCACCCTTTGAACGACGCCAGGCGTTTCGTGCTCGAAGAGTTTCCGAAAGCAGCGCGCGATGAAGTCGAAAAAGTTTTAGAGCGAAGCGCAGACGCGCTCCGCGCCGTCCTCCGAGACGGCATTGAAAAAGCAATGGCAACATACAACAGGGATGAGGGATGAGGGATGAGGGATGAAGCAGGGTTTGAATGAATCGCTCAGTGAGTGGTTCACCAAACTGTTTTCATCCCTCCGCCCTCCGCCCTCATCCTTTCTTAACCCCTTCTTGCTTCCATCATGAAGCTAGACATCCAAAAGGAGGATGAATTTTGGCTGGACAAAGAATTTACGAGGTGATGTTTATCGTAGACCCGGACGCGGTCGCAGATGATGTCACGAAGTTGAGTGAAACCCTGCAACAAACGATTACGGATTTGGGCGGCACGATTACCAAGAATGAAGATATGGGACGGCGCACGCTGGCTTATCCGATTGGCCGTAAAACCGAAGGTCATTACGTGCTGTTCGAGATCGAAGGCTCCGGGCGCGAAATCGCAGAGCTTGAGCGCCGCATGCGCGTCAACGATCAGGTCTTGCGTTATATCACCGTGCGCGTAGACGAAGATCGCCAACGCGCAGAGAAGTTCAAGACCAAGCGCGCGAAGAAAGCTACGCGGCGTTCGGGCGGCGGTTTTGCCGCTGCGAAAGCCGCTGCCGCGAAAGCAGCCGAAGAGGCCAGAGAAGCCTAAAGACCCTGCGCTCCAATTGGCTCGAAAGTTGGTCGGCCTCGCTGCCGATCCGCGAAACACGCCGGTTGTTCGAGCGTTTTGATGAGAGGATTGAAGAAAGATTATGTCAAGTAATTATGAGGATCGTGATCGCGGTGGGTACGAGCGCGACGATAATGACGATAGAGGAGATCGCGGCGGGCGCGGCGGCGGGCGCAGCGGCGGGCGGCGCATGCATCGCCGTAAGGTGTGCGGCTTCTGCCGTGACAAGATTGACCTGATTGATTTCAAGGATGTGAAGATGCTGCAAGGCTTCATTCCAGAGCGCGGCAAAATCCTGCCGCGTCGAATCTCCGGCTCGTGCGCGACGCATCAGCGCATGCTGGCCGAAGCTATCAAGCGCGCACGCAACATCGCGCTGCTGCCTTACGCCACAGATTGATTTGAAGGAGGAACTGTAAGAGATGGCAAACACAAACGTCCTCCTGCGGGAAGACATAGATGATTTAGGAGCGCGCGGCGAAATCGTCCGCGTCAAAGCGGGCTACGCGCGCAACTATTTGTTGCCGCGCAAGCTAGCAGTCCAAGCGACCGCCAGCAACGTCAAGCAGATTGAGCTGGAGCGCGCCGCGCTCTTGAAGAAAGAAGCTAAAGAGCGTGGCTCAGCCGAAGGACAGGCCGAGCAGATGCGCAAGCTCACCTTGAGCTTTGAGCGCAAAGTCGGCGAGCATGGCATTCTCTATGGCTCAGTCACTTCGATGGACATCGCAGAGGCTTTGAAGGAGAAGGGCTACGAGCTTGACCGTCGCCGCATCAACCTGCGCGAAGCGATTAAAGAGACAGGGGAATTTACGGTGGGCATCCGCTTGCACCGCGATGTCAGCATAGACCTTCCGGTCACTGTCACTGGCGAAGGCGGCGCACAGACTGCCGGCGCAGCCGCAGCAACTGCCGCTAAAGATAATGAGGCCGCCGCTGCAACTGAAGAGACCGCTGCCGGTAACGAGGAAGCGGCTGTGCGCGAGGACAACGCCGAAGGCTCGCTGGAACCCGGCGTCGAATCGGAAGCCGCCATCGAGTAGTAAACTTTTTTCGGCAAGCAGGTCTGTAGACTTTCGCCGCCGGGAAACAACCGTCCACGAAGTCATACGCGAATAGCATCGCTCTCAAGCTTTCTTTCGCATGGCTTCGTGGATTTTTTTTCAGTTCAGGCTCTTCACAACGAAGATTGAAGCACACAGAACAAAGCGCAAAGCGCAAATTACCGGGTAGCATTGAAGCCGCGCTCAGTCATGTAGTATAGTGCGCGACTGCAAGTTGCGCCGGTCAAAAGGGGTACGTCCGGCGGTCTTTTTCTTTACCCGCAGGTTTTCAGAATCTTCATTAACGAATTCATTTTCGCGAAAGTCAAAAGATGGCATTTCCCGCTGATTCGGCACGCGACCAACTCATCGAACGGCCTCTGCCGAGCAGCCCCGACAGCGAGCGCGCCATCCTCGGCGCGATCATCCTCGATAACGGGCTTATCAATCAGGCGATAGAGCTGCTCAAGCCCGAAGACTTTTACGTCTCATCGCATCGCCGCGTCTTCAACGCGATGATTACGCTCTTCGAGCGAGGCTCTGAGATAAATCCGATTCTCATCGGCGAAGAACTCAGGCGTGACGGCGCGCTCGAACAGGTCGGCGGCCTCACGTTCATCACCAACATCACCTACGGGCTGCCGCACTTTGTCAACATCGCGCACTTTGCCAAGGTCGTCGCCGACCGGGCGTTGATGCGCAATCTCATCAAAGCCTGCAACAAGACTATCAGCGAGGCTCTGGAAGAAGAGGACGAGGCAGAAGTCATCCTCGATCACGCGGAGGCTGCGATCTTCGCCTTAGCTGATGCCCGGACACGGCAGGGCTTCGCGCACGTCAAGCCTGTCGCCGATCAACTGCTGGAAAAAGTGCAGGAGATGGCCGGACGCTCCGCCATGCTCACGGGCTTGACGACCGGCTTCAATGATCTCGACGCGATGACTTCGGGATTACAGCCCTCGGACTTAATCATCGTCGCCGCGCGCCCGTCAATGGGCAAAACGAGCCTCTGTCTGACCTTAGCGCAGAACGCTGCGATTCAGGCGCAGGCGGTGGTGGGCGTCTTCTCGCTTGAGATGTCCAAAGAATCGCTGGTCATGCGTATGCTGTGCTCCGAAGGGCATGTGGACGCGCATCGTTTTCGCAGCGGCTTTCTCTCGCGTGATGAATGGGCGCGCCTTGCCGGTGCGCTCGGCACGCTCGCGGATGCGAAGATTTTTATAGACGACACGCCGGGCATCTCTATTCTGGAGATGCGCGCCAAAGCGCGTCGCCTTGCGGCAGAGCAGAAAAAGCTTGACCTGATTATCGTGGACTACCTTCAACTGATGTCCGGCTCGTCGCGCCGCGTCGAGTCGCGTCAACAGGAAGTCTCGCAAATCTCGCGCGAGCTGAAGGGGATGGCTAAAGAATTAAACGTCCCCCTCATCGCGCTCTCGCAGCTCTCTCGCGCGCCTGAGAACCGCACAGACCATCGCCCGCAGCTCGCGGACTTGAGAGAAAGCGGTAGCATCGAGCAGGACGCAGACGTAGTGGCTTTTATCTATCGCGAAGAGCAATACAATCGCACGGAAGAGAACGCGGGCCTTGCCGAGATTATCGTGTCGAAGCAGCGCAACGGGCCGACGGGCACGGTCAAGCTGGCGTTTTTGAAAGAGTTCACGCGGTTTGAAAACATGTGGCGTGAGTAAGGCGCGTTTCGATGTGAAATGATGTCGAGTCTTAATCCGATAAACGGCGAAGTAGGGATGAGCGAGAACAGGGGGCATCGCCCGACTTGGGCTGTCATCAATCTGGATGCGCTGGCGGCGAATTTTCATGCCGTGCGTCGTCAGGTTAATGCGGAAGTCAAGGTGATGGCCGTCGTCAAGGCGAATGCTTACGGTCATGGCGCGACTGAGTGCGCGCGTAGATTGGCGGCGGAGGGCGCGGATTGGTTCGGCGTCGCTTCGCCCGAAGAGGGAATCGAGCTGCGAGAAGCGGGAATCGAGCAGCCTATTTTGTGTCTGGGCGGTTTCTGGGAAGGACAGGCCGAAGCTTGTTTGCGATTCAAACTCGTCCCCGTCGTTTATCGTCTAGACCTCGCAGCATCGCTTGACCGTGCGGCGCAGGCTGCGGGAACGGTCGCGGACGTGCATGTCAAGATTGATACCGGAATGGGTCGGCTCGGCGTGCGCTACGAAGAGGCTGCCGAATTTGCAGATGCGCTCAAAGCTTTTCCGAACATCCGTGTTGACGGGTTGATGACGCACTTTGCGGCGGCGGATGATCCAGACCGCGATTGCTTTACGAGCGATCAAGCGAATCGGTTTAACGATGCCGTCGGAGCCTTTCGCGAACGCGGATTTAATCCGACCTTTCAAGACCTGGCTAACTCTGCGGGCGCATACGCGCACCGGATGGCGTGGGGCAATTTGGTCAGGCCGGGCGGAGTGCTTTACGGTTTGTGGCGCGACATCCTGCCGCCAACTCCTGACCCGCCGCCCCTGCGTCCTGTGATGTCTTTGCAATCGAGCATCATGCTTTTGAAGCGCGTGGCAAAGGGAGAGACGCTCGGATACGGATGCACGTTCGAGGCTTCGCGCGAAACGTTGGTGGCGACGCTGCCTATCGGATACCACGATGGCTACATGCGTGCGCTCTCGAATCGCAGTCACGTCATCGTGCGCGGCGTCTATGCTCCCGTAGCCGGGCGCATCTCTATGGACTTGACCCTGATAGACGTGACGGATGTTCCGGGCGTCGCGCTGCTTGACCGCGTGACCCTGCTCGGCGAAGACGGCGAGCTGTCCGTCTCTGCCGAAGAATTAGCAAAGACTGCCGGAACCCTCTCCTACGAAATCACCTGCGGCATCAGCGAGCGCGTCACGCGCCATTACCTGCCATAATATTCAAACAGGGATGGACAGGATAAACAGGATAGAAGATAAAAGATTTGAATTTGAGATTTGGTAATTGAAATCTCAGATTACTAATCTCAAATTTTCTGTATCCTGTTTATCCTGTCCATCCCTGTTTGAATTGCTATTGATTAAGCATAAAGTTGAAAGTGATTGTGCCGGAAACTTTGACCGGCACATTGGAGAGAAGCGTGGGCGAGAACTTAGTTTGCAACGCCGCTTGCTCTGCCGCCTGTCGCAACAGTGCATCGCCTGAGAAGGCTCGCGCCGAAATTACTTTTCCGTTTTCATTCACCAGAATTTGCACGCTCACGACTCCCTGTTTGCGCAACGTGATAGCGAGTGGCGGATAGACTGGCTTGGGTAAATATTTGGCCTGCCCGGTGATGACGCCTTTTGAGATGACTGTGTTCGGCTTGACAGTCTCCCTTTTAATAGACGGCGGCGGCGTGCCGATCTCTTCAGCTTTGACATAGTTCCCACTCTTATTGCCGGATGATTCAGGGCAATCCGCGCAGATTGGCAGGTTCTTATTAAATATCGCGCTCCCGTCTACGTTTCTATCGGTATACCTGACTTTCCCGTATGGTATCTCAGGAACTTTCGATGCAATAGTGGAAACCTTATCCGGGACTTTGCTCGGGTCGTTGATGCGCGCTATCCCCTCCGTCCTTTCAGACTCAAGATTTTTAACGCCGCTGTCTTTCGCGTTGGCGTTTGCTCTGGGCTGTGTATTTCTCTCAACCGGAGGCGCTTCGGGCGCATCGGTCGGAGCGAGAAGGACTAGCATTTCCAGATTTTGATTTTCTCCCAGTTGTGCATCGTAGGCATAGATGCTGACGACGCCTGCGCACATGAAAAGCAGTGCGTAGCTGACCATCGCAGCGAGAAAGAAGCGACCCTTGCGCGCCAGTTCTCTTTGATGTGAAGCAGATTCAATCAGATTCGTAAACATTTTTTCGATTCCTCCCAATATGCCGGTGCCATGCGGGTCGCGGGAGCTTAACTCACAAGCTTAGACCCCGAACCACGTAGCATTGTTCCCTGAATCTCAAAAGCTTTAACCCAAATTTTCTGTACACCGCACGGCAATTCTTTTAGGATTAACAGCCGACCAACCTAAACCCTATCTTTCAGGAGAAAATGTAGAGCATGACCAACCACGCAACCCCTGAAGAACTAAACCCCTTTGAGATTTCTAAACAACAATTTGACCGCGCGGCTGAATACCTGAAGTTGGAAGACTCCATGCGCGATGTGCTGCGCCACGCCAAGCGCCAGCTCATCGTCTCCATTCCGGTCAAGATGGACAGCGGGCACGTCGAAGTCTTTGAAGGCTATCGCGTGCAGCACAACATCGCGCGCGGCCCGGCGAAGGGCGGCATTCGCTATCACCCGCAGGTGACGCTTGATGAAGTCAAAGCCCTCGCTTCGTGGATGACATGGAAATGCGCGACCGTGGGCATCCCTTACGGCGGCGGCAAGGGCGGCGTCGTGTGCGACCCGAAAAGCTTATCCATCGGAGAGCTTGAACGCCTGACGCGCCGCTACGCTTTTGAGATCGCTCCGATTATTGGGCCAGACCGCGACATCCCCGCGCCGGACGTTTACACGAACGAGCAAACGATGGCCTGGATTATGGACACTATCTCGATGGTGCGCGGGCACACTGAGCTAGCGGTCGTGACGGGCAAGCCGCTCTCGCTGGGCGGCTCATACGGGCGTGCGGAAGCGACTGCGCGCGGCGGTCTCTACGTGGCGCGCGAAGCCTGCCGCGTCAAGGGAGTTGATCTGAAGGGCGCGCGTGTTGCCATACACGGTTTCGGCAACGCCGGGTCGAACTTTGCAAAGCTGGCGACCGGAGACGGAGCGCGCGTCATAGCCATCTGCGATTCGCGTTGCGGCATCTATGCCGAGAACGGCATCAATGTCGAAGCCGCGCTCAGGCACAAAGACGAGACAGGCGCGCTGCTCGGCTTCGCTAATGCGGAAGAGATTCCCTGCGATCAGGTCTTGGAAACAGAGTGCGACATTCTCGTCCCGTCCGCGCTGGAAAATAGCATCACTCTCAAGAACGTCGAGCGCGTCAAGACCAAAATTATCGTCGAGCTGGCAAACGGTCCGACGACGCCGGGCGCAGACCGCGCGCTGGCCGAAGCAGGAGTTTTTCTCCTGCCTGATATTTTAGCCAACGCGGGCGGCGTCACCGTCAGCTATTACGAATGGGTGCAGAATCAATACTCCTTCTTCTGGACTGAGAAGCAGGTCAACGATAGCTTGGAGCAAACCATGCGGACGGCCTTTCGCTCAGTCCATGAAAAAAGCGGCCTGCACAACACGGACATGCGCACGGGCGCATACATCCTCGCCGTCGAGCGCGTGGCCGAAGCGACGCGCATGCGCGGCATCTTTCCATAAAACATACTTCGTTCTTTGTGCTTTGTTCTTTGCATGTGGTATTCAACCTTGAGTTAAAAAGATTGACGTTGAATAGCGTGCAAAGGACAAAGCACAAAGGACAAAGCACAAAGAACAAAAAGATGAACGACAAAATCACCGTTTACGAAAAACCAACTTGAACGAAGTGTCGAGAGGTTGACCGGCTGCTCCGTGAGAGCGGCATCCCGTTTGAGAAAGTCAACTATTACACCAAGCCGCTCGACGAGAAAAAGCTGCGCGGGCTGCTAAAGAAAATGAAGCTCAAGCCGCGCGAGCTGCTGCGCACGAGCGAGGCTGTTTACCGTGAGCTGGGTTTGGGCAAGAGCGAGCATTCCGATGATGAATTAATCGCCTTGATGGTCAAGCATCCAGACCTCATTCAACGCCCCATCGTCGAACGCGGCTCGCGCGCCGTTCTCGGTCGGCCTGTAGAAAACGTCAGGGCTGTGATAAGTGATGAATAAGAAGATAGTCTGGAGTCTGGAGTCCAAGAGTCTAGAGTCTTAAGAAAAAAGCTTTTGACTCCAGACTCCTCACTCTAGACTCCTGACTTAGATTTTATGGTGAAAGCTCCGGCAACAGTTTACGTCTGCCAGAATTGCGGGCATCAGTCGCGCAAGTGGCTGGGGAAATGCCCGGACTGCGGCGGGTGGAATTCGTTTGCGGAAGAACGCGCGCGTGCGACGAAGAAGGAGAGCGCGACCGCTCGCAGCGGCTTTCGCCTGCGCGAAGTCAAGCCGGTCGCTTACGGCGACATCGAATCTCAGGACGATTCGCGCATCTCTTCCGGCATCACGGAGTTTGACCGCGTGCTCGGCGGCGGCATCGTGCCCGGCTCTCTGATTTTAATCGGCGGCGATCCGGGAATCGGCAAATCTACTTTACTGCTACAGGTCGCGGATAAATTGAGCGCGGCGGGACAGACCGTGCTTTACGTTTCGGGCGAAGAGTCCGAGCGTCAAATAAAATTGCGCGGCGAGCGGTTAGGGGTCGAGGCTGTAAAACTTTACCTGCTGCCGGAAACGAATCTGGAAAACATCTTCGATGAGATAGAGCGGATGAAGCCAGCCGTGATTATCGTGGATTCGATTCAGACAGTCTTTTCTTCAAACATCGAATCCGCGCCCGGCTCTGTCTCGCAGGTCAGGGAAGTCGCCGGGCAGTTTCTCCTGCTCGCCAAAAACCGCACGATTCCTGTCTTTCTCATCGGCCACGTCACCAAAGAAGGCTCTATCGCCGGGCCAAAGGCACTGGAACATATCGTGGACACCGTTCTTTATTTCGAGGGCGAGCGGCATCACAATCATCGCATCGTGCGCGCGTCGAAAAATCGTTTCGGCGCAGCCAACGAGGTCGGCATCTTTGAGATGACAGGCGCAGGGCTTGTCGCAGTCGCGAATCCGTCCGAGATGTTTTTGCAGGAGAGGCCGAAAGGCGTCGCTGGCTCAGTCGTCACGGCCTGCATAGAGGGCACGCGCCCCGTACTCGTAGAAATACAGGCGCTCGTGTCCGGCTCAAAGTACGGCACGGGCAGGCGCATGACGCAGGGCGTGGATCAGAACCGCGTCTCGCTCCTGATAGCGATGCTGGAAAAGCGCGTCGGCTTTCAACTGATAGGCGACGACGTGTTTGTCAACATCGCGGGCGGGTTGGAGATTGACGAGCCTGCGGCAGACCTCGGCGTCGTCGCGTCCATCGCATCGAGTTATAAAAATATTCCGCTCGACGCGCACACGGCTGTCTTCGGTGAAGTGGGCTTGACCGGCGAAGTGCGCGGCGCGATGCAGGCGCAGGTACGCGCACGCGAGGCGCAGGCTTTAGGCTTCAAGAAAATCATCATGCCCGCCTCGAACACCACCGGCCTCGAACGCCTGCTCGGCCTCCGCGTCGTCGGCGTGCGCTCTGTCGAAGAAGCTTTAGAGGAATTATTTTAAGCACGGACGTTAGATAGCTTGCTTGTCATATGCACATAATTACACGTAAGCGTCTCAACGAATTCGCAGATAAATATCCGCAGACAAGAGGCACACTCGCAAAATGGTATAAGCTCGTTAAAGACACTGATTTCGCCTCATTCGCAGAATTGCGTGCGGTCTTTCCATCTGCTGACCAAGTGGGTAAACTTACAGTATTTAATATTGGCGGGAATAAAGTCCGCTTGGTCGCAGCGATTCACTATAATCGTAAGAAATTTTATATCCGGGCTGTACTAACTCATGAAGAATATGATGAGGGCAAGTGGAAGGAATAGATAATGCAGAATCTTGATTTAAATCAAACTGCGAATGCTTGGTCTGCTCTGGCGGGAAACGTATTCGTGCCTCATACGGAAGAGGAATATAAGCGAATTGTGAGTTTGCTTGATAACTTGATTGACGAAGTTGGCGAAGATGAGTTTCATCCTCTGGCCTCGCTGATGGAAGTGCTTGGCGCGCTGATTGAAAATTACGAAGCGGCGCATGTCCCGGAACTAACCACAGAATAGATTTTTCTTGCCTCTTCTTTTGCCGGGATTCTTTTCGGCAGTCGAAATCAGTCGCACGCTACGCTTGAAAGCTTTTCGTGACGCAAGGGTTACAGGCGTGTTAAGATGCCTTCATTATGCGGATAGACGTGATTCTCATCAGATTGGTCTTTACCGCGATTCTGGTAGCAGCCGGATACTTTCTTCATCCTGTACCGGGCGATCCGTGGGTTTCCGCGGGTGCCGCCGCCGTCATCGCCATTGCCATCATCTTTTTCGAGATGCGGATTCGTCGTGCGAGCTTGAAGACTTTGCTCGGCGCGGCGGTCGGCTCGATTTTAGGTATCGTCGGCGCGTTTCTCATCGGCATACTCATTAGCTATCAGCAGTCGGGTGCGCCGGGGACCAGAACTTTTCTGACCCTCGCGCTCACCTTTTTTATGGCTTATGTCGGCCTGATGGTCGGAGCGGCCAAAGGCGATTATCTCGATCTGGCTGCGCTAGGTGGCATCTTCAGCGACAAGACTGCGCGGCGCGACCTCAAGATTCTGGACACTTCGGTCATCATTGACGGGCGCATCGCGGACGTGGCCGAGACTGGTTTTCTGACAGGCTCGCTGATTATCCCGCAATTCATCCTGCGCGAATTGCAGCAGGTCGCGGACTCGCCTGATTCTTCAAAGAGACAGCGCGGGCGGCGCGGCCTTGACATGCTCAATCGCTTGCAGAACAACAGCACGCTGGATATTCAAATCATCGAGACGGATTTTCCGGCTGTCCGCGAGGTTGACCTGAAGCTGATAGAGCTTGGCAAACAGCTTGACGCTGTGATCGTGACCAACGATTTCAATTTGAACAAAGTCTCGCAACTGCGTGGCGTCAGCGTGCTCAATATCAATGAGCTGGCTAATGCTTTAAAGCCCGTCGTCTTACCGGGCGAAGCGATGCGCGTCTTCATTCTCAAAGAGGGCAAGGAATACAATCAGGGCGTCGCGTACCTGGACGACGGCACGATGGTCGTCGTGGACAACGCGCGCCGCCTGATCGGCAAGAACGCAGACATCGCCGTCACGAGCGTCCTGCAAACGACTGCCGGAAAGATGATCTTTGGCCGCCTGTGGGAAGAAGCTACGGATGGCAACGGCGGCTATGGCGATTCGCGCACCAACGGCACACGCCGCCCCGCACGCGACCTGCGCACCACCAGCGTCGCGCCGAATCGCGTGACCGATCAGGGCGAGCCGATTACGGAATAACGAAGGGATGAGGGATGAAGGATGAGGGATGAGTTTAAAACTAAATTCATTTATTCATCCCTCATCCCTCATCCCTCATCCCTATGAATGTTGCCATCATCGCTGCTGCCGGGCAGGGCACGCGGATGGGAGCCGGGCGAGCCAAGCAGTTTCTTGAATTGGCCGGGACTCCCATTATCATTCACACGCTCAGACGGTTTGAAGAGTGCGCAGAGATACAGGCGACCGTAGTGGTTTTGCCCGCGCCGGATGTCGCAGGATTTCTCGCTCTCGCAGGCAAGTACGGATTGCTTAAACTATCGCGGGTCGTGCAAGGCGGAGAGACGCGCGCCGAATCTGTCTGGCGCGGTTTGCAATATGTGCGGGCTGCGACTGCTGAAATCATCGCCGTGCATGATGGCGTGCGCCCGTTCGTGACGCCCGAAGAAATCAGCCTGACAGTGCGCGCGGCTAAAGAATACGGGGCGGCTATCCTCACTGCCCCCGCAACCGACACGATTAAAGAGATTCAAGACGGACAAATCGTGCGGACGCATGCACGCGGGGCTTTGCGCCGCGCTCTGACGCCGCAATGCTTTCGTTACGAGCTGCTGCGCCGCGCCTATGAGAATGCGCCGAATCACGGCGCAGACGCCACCGATTGCAGCGCGCTCGTAGAGCAATTGGGTGAACCGGTCGCCATCGTCGAAGGCGACGCGCGCAATATCAAGATCACACGCCCGGAAGACATCGCGTTCGGGGAAATCCTGCTGCGCGAGTCCCAAGTCCCAAGTCCCAAGTCCCAGGTTTGAGTGGACAATTGACTTGGGACTTGGGACTTGGGACTTGAGACTTATGTTCCGTATCGGCATCGGGAGCGACACGCATCGTTTGACGAGGGGGCGGCAGCTTGTCCTCGGCGGCGTCCATGTGGAGTTCGAGATGGGAGCCGAAGGCCATTCGGATGCGGACGCGCTGGCGCACGCGATCACAGATGCTATCCTGGGGGCGTTGTGCGAGGGCGATCTGGGAGTGCATTTCCCAGACCGCGACCCGCGCTGGAAAGATGCAAATAGCCTTGAGCTGCTGGCGCGCGTCGTGTGGCTGGCAGGCGAGCGCGGCTATGTGGTCGTCAACGTGGATGCGACGGTGATGCTTGAGCAACCGAAACTGCGCCCCTACATCGCGGAGATGAGAGAGAAGCTGGCACAGGCTCTCGGCTCGGATGCAGGATGCGTGAGCGTGAAAGCCAAAACGGGCGAGGGGCTTGATGCTATAGGCGAAGGGCTGGCGGTGACGGCGCAGGCGATTGTTCTGTTGGAGAGCAAGTTGAAAATTTAGCTGCCGTAAGCAAGAAGAAAATAAATTTAAATGCCAATCATCCACTTACGATGTATCTTTGCGTCTTTGCGCCTTTGCGTGACAAGTGTTTCTCGCAAAGGCGCAAAGACGCAAAGAAACGCTATAGCATCCGCATGAGGCCGCAAGACTTAATTCAAAAAAAGAGGGACGGCGGCGAGTTGTCGCCCGAAGAGATCGCGCTTTTTGTGCGCGGCGTGACCGACGGCTCGTTTGCCGATTATCAGGCCGCTGCTTTGCTGATGGCTATTTTCCTGAACGGGATGAGCGAAGCGGAGGCGCAGTCGCTTACACAGGAGATGCTGCGCTCCGGCGAGATGTTGGATTTTTCGGACATCCCGAAGCCGAAAGCCGATAAGCATTCGACGGGCGGCGTCGGCGATAAAACCTCGCTCGTGATAGCTCCGCTCGCGGCTGCGTGCGGTCTCGCCGTGCCGATGATTTCGGGGCGCGGGCTTGGTCACACGGGCGGGACTCTGGATAAGCTCGAAGCGATTGAAGGTTATCGCGTGCATCTTTCGCTGCCGGAATTTCGCGAAATCTTAAAGAGCGTCGGCTTTGCCATGATGGGACAGACAGCCGACATCGCTCCGGCGGATAAAAAGCTGTACGCGCTGCGCGACGCGACCGCGACGGTCGAAGCGATTCCGCTCATCGTCGCTTCGATCATGTCGAAAAAAATGGCTGCGGGTTTGGACGCGCTCGTGCTGGATGTAAAGACCGGGAGCGGGGCTTTTATGCGCGAGGAAGCGCGTGCCAGAGAGCTTGCGCGTGCGCTGGTCGCGACGGGAAATTCCTGCGGCGTCCGCACGGAAGCTTTGTTGACGGACATGAACCAGCCGCTCGGTTACGCTGTCGGTAACGCGCTCGAAGTTCATGAATGCATCGCCATCATGCGCTGTGAGATGAATGAGCATGCGCGTCCGGTGCTTGATTTATCATTAGAGCTGGCAGCGCGGATGGTATCTTCTGCGGGAGTAGAATCAAGCCTTGAGGCTGCGCGCGAGCGGGTTCAGAGCGCGCTCACGTCCGGCGCGGCGCTCGAATGTTTTCGCCGGAATGTCGAAGCGCAAGGGGGCGATGCGCGTGTGTGTGATGACCCTTCGCGGCTACTTGATTTGAATCTGCGCGAGGTTAGAGTAGAATCCCCGCGCGCCGGATTTATCGTTAAAGTTGATGCCGCCGAAATCGGAAATGCAGTCGCAGCGATTGGCGGCGGGCGGACGCGCATCGAAGATAAGATTGATGCTGCGGTCGGCTTTCTCGCGGAAGCAAAGATCGGAGACAAGCTCGGCGCAGGGGACGCGCTCGGCCTGCTCTATTGCCGCGATGAAACGCAGGCCGCTAAGGCCAGCGCGCGAATTCGCGCCGCCTACGGAATTGAAGACGCGCCTCCACCTTTGTCTAATCAATTAATCAAGGAAGTAATCACAGCATGAAGAAGTCTAATCTCTGGACAGCTCTGGCAATCTTCTGCGCGCTCGCGCTTGCCGCTCTGGCAGGCTCTTCCTGCCGGATGCAGAACCGCGCTGCCGATGACAAATCCAAGCTTCATGTGGGCATCGTCTTCGACATCGGCGGCAAAGACGACCGCTCATTCAACGCTGCCGCATGGGAGGGCGCAAAATGTGCAGCCACCGGCCAACTTTCCGACGGCAAGCCGTGTGATAAGCCCGCGTTGGGAATCGTCCTGCGCGACGTTGAGCCGGGCGACCCGACTTCGATTGAGCCTGCGCTGCGCGCCTTTGCAGAGCGCGGCTACGATTTGATTATCGGCATCGGTTTCGCGCAGGCTCCGATTATGCAGAAAGTGGCCCAGGATTATCCGAACCTCAACTTTGCCATCATTGACGGCTTGATCTTCAAGAGCGATGAGCAGGGCAAACCCATCGAAGGACAGTTTCTGGAAAACACAGCCTCACTTGTTTTCAAAGAGCATGAAGGCTCCTTTCTGGTGGGGATGATCGCCGCCAGAAAATCGCAGACCGGCACGCTCGGTTTTATCGGCGGCATGGACATCGGCTTGATACACCGTTTCGCCACCGGCTTTGAAGAGGGAGCGCGCTCTGTCAATCCGAACGTTCGCGTCATCGTCAACTATGTCGGCGTCACCGATACCGCTTGGAACAACCCGGGCAAAGGAAAAGAACTGGCCGTCGCACAAATCGGCAAAGGCGCGGACGTGATCTTCACTGCGGCAGGCAATTCCGGTCTCGGCGCCTTTGATGCCGCAGAGCAGAACCAAAAGCTCGTCATCGGCGTGGACAAGAATCAGAATTGGGTCAAGCCCGGCTTCGTCCTGACCAGCATGGTAAAACGTGTGGACAGCGTGGTTTACCAGATCATTCAAGACAAAGTAGGCGGCAAGTTCAAGGGCGGCCTCCACGTCTTCGGCCTTGACAACGACGGCGTCGGCTACGCGATGGATCAATACAACGAAAAGCTTGTCCCGCCCGAAGTCATAACCGAAGTTGAAGCAGCGAAACAGAAGATCATCAAAGGTGAAATCAAGGTGACGGATGCGATGATGAAGTGAGGGGAGATTTACCAATGCCCGAAACTAAAGGCAAGTACCGAGACAAGAAGGAATACCACTTAGTTTACTGTGCACTAATCAATGCGGCTCGCAATAAGCGCACAATTACGTATATGGAAGTCGCAGGGCTAATGGGAATCCATAAATCAGGCAGCCATATGGCCTCTCAGACTGGACATATGCTTGGCGAAATCTCAGAGGATGAGCATGAACAAGGACGGCCCTTATTAAGTGCGATAGCCGTTAGCAGCGTTGATGGTAAGCCAGGCAAAGGATTCTATGGATGGGCAAAGCAACTTGGAAGACTCAAGGATGATTCTGAAGCAGTTAAGAAGAAATTTTGGGAAGAAGAGAAGTTAGCTGTTTACGATACTTGGAGTTGATTCAGCAATTCATAAGAACACATGCTCGAATTAAAAAATATCACCAAACGTTTTGGCGAAGTGCTGGCGAATGACCATGTGAATATCGTGGTCGAGACGGGCACGATTCATGCCATCGTGGGCGAGAACGGCGCGGGCAAGTCAACTGCGATGCGTATCGCTTACGGATTTTATACGGCGGATGATGGCGAGATTCTGGTTGACGGCGAAGTGCGCAAGGTTTCGACGCCGCATGATGCCATCGCGCTCGGCGTCGGCATGGTGCATCAACATTTCATGCTGGTCGAGCCGATGACCGTCGCCGAAAATATAGTGCTTGGCGCAGAGCCGGGTTCGGCTGCCTCGCTCGACCTGCGCGGGGCTGCGGAAAAGATTCGCGCGCTGTCGGAAGAATTTAAATTAGCGATTGATCCGAACGCGACGATTGAGAGCTTGTCCGTCGGGCAGGAGCAGCGCGTCGAGCTGTTGAAGGCTTTGTACAGGCAGGCGCGCATCTTGATTCTGGATGAGCCGACCGCCGTTTTGACGCCGCAGGAGGTCGAAGAATTTTTTGTCATCCTCCGGCGGATGCGCGAGCAGGGCAAGACCGTCGTGATTATCACGCATAAGCTTTCTGAAGTCCTTGCTATCTCGGATGACGTGACCGTGATGCGCGATGGCAAGGTCGTCGGGCGCGTGAAGACGAAGGAGACGAATGCTGCGGAGTTGGCACGCTTGATGGTCGGGCGCGACGTGCTGCTGCGCGTGGAGAAGCCGGAAGCTAAGCCAAGCGAGACTGTCTTGAGCGTCCGCGAGCTTTCGCTTGTTTCCGGGCACGACGGCACGCGGCGTCTGGACAAGCTCTCTTTTGAAGTCCGCGCAGGCGAAATTGTCGGCATCGCCGGAGTCGAAGGCAACGGGCAGACAGAACTAATCGAAGCTCTGGCGGGACTCGCGGAACAATCCAGCATCAGTGGCCGGATTGAATTTCAGGGGCGCGACGTGACGCGGCTCAATGCCCGCGCGCATAAAAATCTGGGCATCGCTCATATTCCCGAAGACAGGCTCAGGCGCGGGCTGCTGCTCGATTTCGATCTCGCGGAAAATTCTATTCTCGGTGTTCATTATCGCAAGCCTGCCGTGTCGGGCGCAGGGGTGTTGCTTGACGAGGCGGCGATTCAAAGACGCGCCGCACAAATCATCAAAGACTTTGACGTGCGCCCTGCGAATCCAAGTCTTCCGGCGCGCTCGCTGTCGGGCGGCAATCAACAGAAACTCATCATCGGGCGCGAGTTCGACTTGCAGCCGAAACTCCTGCTCGTCGCACAGCCGACGCGCGGCGTGGACATAGGGGCTATCGAATTTATCCATCGCAAGCTGGTCGCCATGCGCGATGCCGGATGCGCAGTCCTGCTCGTCTCCGCCGAGTTGGAAGAAGTGACCGCGCTCGCAGACCGCCTGCTGGTCATGCGCGAAGGCCGCATCGCCGGTGAGGTTGACCCGAAAGTTGCAACCATCGCAGAAATCGGATTGCTGATGACAGGAGGCCATTAGGAATTGCGGATTGCGGATTGTGGATTGCGGATTGAATGACAAATTGTTCTCTTCATTCAATCCGTTTGTTAATCCGCAATCTGCAATCCACAATCCGCAATCATCATGAAATATTTGCGCGAACTTATCTTTCCGCTCATCGCTATCGTTGTGGCCTTTGTCGTGTGTGCCGTCGTCGTGCTGCTTATCGGCGATGACCCGATTGAAACTTACAAGCTTTTAATCGGAAGCGCGCTCTCATGGCCGGACGGTATCGGCTACACGCTCTTTTATGCGACGCCGCTTATCTTTACAGGGCTGGCGGTGGCGATTGCGTTTCGCTGCGGGCTGCTCAACATCGGCGCGGAAGGCCAGCTTATCATCGCGGCTTTTGTGACGGCGTGGATAGGCATCACGTTCGCGAATCTTTCGGCGTGGCTGCTGATCCCGCTCTGTTTTCTGGCTGCGCTCTTGAGCGGCGGAATCTGGGGCGCGATTCCGGGCTTGCTGAAAGCGCGTTTCGGCTCGCACGAAGTCATCAATACGATCATGATGAACTTTATCGCGGTCGCGCTCGCGGGTTACTTCACCGAACGTTTTTTTAGAGCGCAGGGCGATCCCATCATGCAGACCGGGCCAATCGGCGAGGGAGGTCACATCGCGCGTCTGGGTAAATTTATTCCGGCCTTTCCCGAACGCATTCCTTTGAATCTGGCTTTTATCCTCGCGCTGTTGGCCTGCGTGCTGGTCTACATCTTTTTGTGGAAGACAAAATGGGGCTATGAGATACGCGCGACGGGCGCGAATCCGTCTGCGGCAGAGTATGGCGGCATCTCCGTGCGCAAGCAGATCGTGCTGGCGATGGCCGTGTCTGGCGCGCTCGCGGGGATGGTCGCGATTAACGAAGTGCTTGGTTATCGTTATCGCTATTACGAAGGCTTTTCGGGTGGCATCGGTTACGGGTTTACGGGAATCTCTGTGGCCTTGCTGGGACGCAATCATCCTGCCGGAGTGTTGCTGGCTGCGTTGTTCTTTGGAGCGTTGATTCGCGGTAGCCTGTTCGTGGATATTTTTACCGATCACGTCTCGAAAGATTTAGTGTATGTCATTCAAGCGGTCGTGATTATTTTCGTAGCTGCGGCAGGGCATTTTCGCGGCGCGTTCAGTCGCTTTGGACTTCTCAAACGCTCAAAGGTATAGACGACGATGAGTGAAATCTTCAGCCTTGCGTTGATTTATTCGACGATTCGTCTGGCGACGCCGCTCGTGTTGGCCGCGCTGGGCGGTCTCTTTTCGGAACGCGCCGGGGTCATCAACATCGCGCTCGAAGGCTTGATGCTGGCGGGCGCGTTTACCGCCGCGTCCGTGACTCATCGAACCGGCAGCCCTTGGATTGGCTTGGCGGCAGCGATTGTGGCGGGCATGCTGGTGGCGGGCATCCACGCCGTCGCCTGTATCAAGTACAAAGCCGATCAGGTCGTGAGCGGAACGGCAATCAATATTCTGATGCTCGGCGTTCCGGCTCTCTTGAGCGGCGCATTCTTTCAATCAACCGGCTCGACGCCGCAGATTCCGATAAATAATCTGCTGCCCTACGCTCCGATAATCATCGCCGTCGTGCTGGTCGCGGCGACGTGGTACGTGCTTTATCGAACGCCTTTCGGCTTACGCCTGCGCGCCGTCGGAGAGAACCCGGAGGCCGCAGACACAGCAGGCATCAGCGTGACCCGCATCCGTTACATAGCTGTTTTATTATCCGGTGCGTTGGCAGCCATCGGCGGCGCATATCTCGCCATCGGTCAATCCTCGCTCTTTGTGCGCAACATGACGGCTGGACGCGGCTTTATCGCGCTGGCGGCCTTAATCTTTGGCAAGTGGAAACCCGTGCAAACGCTTCTTGCCTGTCTGCTCTTCGGTTTCGCCGAAGCGGTTTCCATCCAGTTGCAGGGCGTCGGCATTCCAATCTTTGGCGCAGTCAGGAAAATTCCCGTTCACTTCATACAGATGTTTCCTTACGTGCTGACGATGATCGTGCTCGCAGGCTTCATCGGTCTCTCAAGAGCGCCCCGCGCGCTCGGCCTGCCGTATCAGAAGGAAAAATGAGGAACAGTTTTCAGTTTTCGGTTTTCAGTTTTGAGTAAAAGCCTGGCTCTAAATCTTTTCTCTGAAAACTAAAAACTGAAAACTATTTTAACGATGGGCATCTCGCTTAAAACGGAACATCTGAAGCGTTATAAAGACATCGCCCTGCTGATGATGAAATACGGGCGTTCCGAGCTGGTGCAGAAGGCCGGTCTTGAGGCTGTGCTGGATGAAAGCGTCCAGAAGGTGGACGCCGCAGAAGCCGTAGAATTGGCCGCCGATCTCGAAAAGATGGGGCCGACGTTTATCAAGCTGGCGCAGCTTCTTTCGACGCGCGCAGACCTCCTGCCGCTGCCTTATCTCGAAGCTCTCGCGCGCTTGCAGGATAACGTCGCGCCGTTCTCGTTCGGCGATGTCGAGGAGATTGTTTCAACAGAGCTTGGCGTGCGCCTCTCGAAAGGCTTTGCCGAGTTCGAGGCGACGCCGATGGCCGCGGCCTCTCTGGGGCAGGTGCATTTCGCGAGGATGCGCGACGGCAGGCCCGTGGTCGTCAAGGTGCAGCGTCCGGGCATTCGTCAAATCATCGTCGAAGATTTGGAAGCGCTCGAAGCTGTCGCCGAATTTTTAGACGGCCACACGGAGACGGGAAAGCGTTACGAGTTCCAACCGATGCTGCTTGAGCTTAGAAAAAGCCTCCTGCGCGAGCTTGATTACAGGCAGGAGGCGCGCAACCTCGTTACCTTCGGCGATAACTTGAGAGAGTTTGCACACCTCGACGTGCCGCGCCCCGTAGAGGATTACACGACCTCTCGCGTCCTTACGATGGAGTACATAGAGGGCAAAAAAATTACCGCGCTCAGCCCGCTCGCGCGCATAGACATCAACGGCTTCGCTCTGGCCGAGCATCTTTTCCACGCCTATCTCCAACAAATTCTGGTTGACGGATTTTTTCACGCAGACCCGCATCCGGGCAATGTGTTTCTGACGGATTACGGTTCGATTGCGTTGATTGACCTGGGGATGGTGGCGCGCATCACGCCGAGTTTTCAAGAGCAATTGCTGCAACTGCTGCTGGCAATCAGCGAAGGGCACGGCGACGAAGCCGCGAACATCACCATCAAGATGGGCGAGCCGAAAGAAGATTTTGATGATGTCATGTTCACGCGCGAGATCGGAGACCTTGTCACACAACACAAGGGCGCGAATTTGCAAGAGATAAATACAGGGCATGTGGTCCTTGAAATCACGCGCATCTCCGGCGAGCGCGGCTTTCGCCTGCCTCCCGAATTTACGATGATTGCCAAGACGCTTTTGAATCTGGATCAGGTTGTACACACTCTCGACCCGAACTTTAATCCCAACGCTTCGATTCGCCGCCACGCGACCGGGATCGTGCGCCAACGGATGCTCAAAAGCCTCTCGCCGGGAAACATTTTTACCACCGCTCTGGAAGCCAAAGAGTTTGCGGAAAAACTTCCTTCGCGGGTAAATAAGTTTCTCGACGCGGTTGCGAATAACGAGCTTGAGTTAAAAGTGGATGCGATTGACGAGACGACGTTGATGACGGGGTTTCAGAAAATCGCTAACCGTATTACTCTCGGCCTTGTGCTGGCCGCGCTGATTGTCGGAGCCGCGCTGATGATGCGGATTGAGACTACGTTCAAGCTCTTAGGGTATCCCGGCCTGCCGGTTATCTTCTTTGTGGTGGCGGCGTTCGGCGCGATTCTGTTAGCCTACAACATACTTTTTAATGACGAGAAAACGGACAAGAAAAAGTCCGAATAAAAGATGATGAGCGAAATGAAGCCGTCCGATACCATGTATGAACGCATCGAGCATGCCGCGCGTTCGATTCGCGCGCGTTGGACAGAAGATGTGCGAGTCGGCCTTGTCTTGGGCAGCGGCTTGGGCGCATTCGCGGATGATTTGCAGGAGAGCGTCGCCATCTCTTACGAAGAGATTCCCGGCTTTGCGCGCTCGACGGTCGAGGGGCACGCGGGGCGTCTCGTCCTGGGCAAGATTGAAAACGTCTCAGTCGCAGCCATGCAGGGACGCTTTCATTATTATGAAGGCTATTCCTTTGAAGATGTCGTCTTTCCTATCCGCACCTTCGGCCTGCTCGGCGTCAAATCGCTGCTGCTGACGAACGCTGCGGGCGGCATCAACGTAGAGCTTAATCAGGGCGCGCTGATGGTCATCAACGACCATCTGAACTTGATGCATGCCAGCCCTTTGCGCGGCGCGCACGATTCGCGTTTCGGCGCGCGTTTCCCGGACATGACGGAAGTTTACGCGCGCGATTATCAGGAAATCGCCGTCGAAGAAGCGCGTAACATGAATCTTGAGCTGAGGCGCGGAATCTATGCGGCGTTGACTGGGCCAAGCTATGAGACGCCCGCCGAGATTCGTATGCTCCGCACGCTCGGCGCGGATGCAGTCGGGATGAGCACCGTGCCCGAAGCGATTGTCGCGCGCCAGATGGGGATCAAAGTTTTGGGCATCTCCTGCATCACCAACATGGCCGCAGGCGTCATCGGCGAGCCAATCAATCACGACGAAGTCATCGAAACCGGCGCGCGTGTTCACGAAACTTTCAAGGAATTGCTGCGACGAGTAATTCCCAGACTACAGTAGCCAGTAGCCAGTAGTCAGTAGACAGCATTAAAGCTTTTCTACTGACTACTGATTACTGACTACTGACTACTACTTTATGATAATCGGAATTTGCGGCGGGACAGGCTCAGGCAAAACGACTGTTGCGAAGAGCATCTTGAAGGCGGTCAACGCTGGCGATGTGGTCTTCATCCAACAGGATTCCTATTACCGGAATCTCAAGGATTTGCCGCTGGATTATCGTCAGGCGGTCAACTTCGACCACCCGGACGCGCTCGACAATGACCTGCTCGTGCATCACGTCAGGAGGTTGAAATCGGGCTATGCGGTTGAGCTTCCGCTTTATGATTTCAAGACGCACACGCGCCTCTCTGAAACGCTGCTCATAGAGCCAAAGCCGATTGTCATTATCGAAGGAATCTTGATTTTTGCAGACCCGCGATTATTAGAACAAATGGACATCAAAGTTTTTGTAGACACACCGGACGACATACGCTTTATCCGCCGCCTGCGCCGCGACATCGCAGAGCGCGGGCGCACCATCGAAACAGTCATCGAGCAATACCTCAACACAGTGCGCCCCATGCACATGCAGTTTGTCGAGCCGTCAAAGCGTTACGCGGATGTTATTATCCCGGAGGGAGGCCACAATCTAGTCAGCGTTGATCTTATCAGCGGCAAGATACGCGAGCGCCTTTCAAACACTTTAACTGCGAATGGAGAATCGGCGTGAGCGAAAGAGATTTACAACAACTGATTGACATGGCCCGCGACGTGCGCGAAAGGGCGATTGCGCCTTTCTCTGAGTTTCGCGTCGGCGTCGCGGTTGAAACCGATGACGGCGAGGTTTATACGGGCTGCAATATCGAGAGCGCGAGCTATGGCCTGACCGTCTGCGCCGAGCGCGTCGCGGTCTGGAAAGCCCTCTCGGAAGGCGCGCGTTGTTTTGGCCGCCTCGTGATTGTGGCCGACACAGAGAAACTGACGCCGCCCTGCGGCACATGCAGGCAAATAATCTGGGAGCATTGCCGCAACACGACCATCGTGCTTGCCAACCTGCAAGGCGAGACGGAGACTCTGAACATACATGATCTCTTGCCGCGCGCTTTCGACGCCAGATATTTGAAAGAGATGGGCGCGAACAAAAAGGTGTAAGTCATGGCCGCGAGTAAAGACGAAAAAGACACGGAAGAAGTAAGCGAAGGCACTGCCGTAGAGCACGCCCTGAATACTTACGTGGGCAATGCCATTCATTTATTTCTCTCGCTGCTGGCGATTTTTATTCTGGCTGCGGCTGCCATCGCCGGTTATGAAACGGTCGTCCGCGAGTTCCCAAAGCTCTGGCAGCCGACTGATGAATATAAAGCTTTACAAGTAGTCATCGGGAATATCTTGCTGGTCGCCATCGCCGCAGAGTTGGGACTGCTGCTGCTTTTTCATCGCACGAGCGCGGCGGTCGAAGTGATTATCTTCGTCATCGCGCGCAAGATAGTCACTCCCGATATTAAGGCTTACGAATTATTGCTCAGCGTCGTCGCGCTCTGCGGGCTGCTCATCGTCCGTTTTTATTATATGCCCGGTAAACCGAAATAAGGTGTGAACCAAGATTTGAGACCTCTGTGCGCCCTTTGCGAAAAACTTTGCGGTCTTTGCGTTTAAGAAGAAGTTTAACCGCAAAGACCGCAAAGAAATAAGACGCAAAGTACGCAAAGAGAAAAGCCGTATCTTCACCTTTGATTCTAAGCATTGTTTTTAGAGCCTGCGAAAATGAAAAAGCAAACGAACTTGCGCTCAACATTTGCCATCCTGTTAGTTGTTCTTATTTCTTTATCACCTGCGGCTTTCGCACAGCAGCAGAGGAGGTCTCGTGTGGATTTAATCGTGCGCGGCGGAACAATCGTGACGATGGACGGCGAGCGTCGCGTGATAGAAGACGGCGCGGTGGCCGTCTCAGGCGGGCGCATCACAGCCGTCGGCACACGCGCCGAAGTCGAAGCCAAATACACGGCGCGCGAAATTGTTGACGCGCGCGGGAAAGCCATCGTTCCCGGTCTCATCAACGGGCACACGCATGTGCCTATGACGCTCTTTCGCGGGCTGGCGGATGATTTAGACCTCAACGAATGGCTGACCAAATATATTTTTCCGGCGGAAGCCAGGAACGTGACGGAAGAATTCGTGCGCGTCGGCACGCGGCTCGGCTTGGCGGAGATGATTCGCGGCGGGACGACGACCTACGCGGATATGTATTACTTTGAGGACGCGATTGCAGACGAGACAGCCAGAGCGGGCGTGCGCGGTGTCCTCGGCGAAACGGTCATAGATTTTCCCGTCGCCGATAACAAGACGCATGAAGAGGCTATGGCTTACACCCAAAAGTTCGTCAAGAAGTGGCAGGGACATGCGCTCATCACTCCGGCCATCGCGCCGCATGCGCCCTACACTGTTTCTGAAGAACATCTAAAAGCCGTCCGCGCTTTTTCCGATCAGACCAAAACGCCAATCCTGATTCACGTAGCGGAGACTCGCAAAGAGGTCGAAGACAGCGTTAAGAGCAAAAATGCGCGGCCTGTCGAATACCTGTCGCGCATCAATTTTCTAAACGACCGCGTGATTGCGGCGCACGTTGTTTTCGCGGACGAGGGAGAGATAGCGACGCTCAAGCGCGCGGGCGTGGGCGTGGTTCACAACCCGCAGTCGAATATGAAGCTCGCTTCGGGCGTCGCTCCCGTCCCGCAGATGCTTGTCGCAGACCTTGAGCTGGGATTGGGGACGGACGGCGCGGCTTCGAATAACGATCTCAGTATGTGGGAAGAGATGGATACAGCGGCCAAGCTGCACAAGGTCATGAGCGGCGACCCGAAAGTCGTCTCGGCGCAGCAGGCTTTTGAGATGGCAACCCTGCGCGGCGCACGCGCCCTGCACATGGAGCGCGAGATCGGCTCAATCGCCGTCGGCAAGCGCGCAGACCTCTTGATTGTTGACCTTGACGAGCTTAATCAAACGCCGCTTTATAACATTTATTCTCATCTGGTTTACGCGACCAAGGCGGATGATGTACGCACTGTCATTATCGAGGGGCGCATGATTATGCGCGACCGGAGGTTGCTAACTCTCGACGAAAACGATATAAAGACGCGCGCACGTGCTTTTCGCGAGCGAATTATCAAAAGCCTCGCCCCATCAGGCACGCAAACAGGGAAAAATTAGCTGGGTCGGCTTGCCTTAAGCCGCAACGGAAGGCCATAATAGGCGCATCAAATTATTGGTGTTGTCTAGAGCGAGCCTTTCAAGCTCGCTTTTGTCTTTATGGAGTATGTGTAGTGAAGGAAATTAACGAATGTAGACCCGCGCGGTGGTTCTCCCAAAAAATAAATCTCTTATTGATTTTAGTCATCTGTGCTGTCGCAGCTTACGCGCAGGTAGCCGCCCCCGCTGCTGCCGCCACAACGGACAGCGAGGCGATGCAGAAGCGGATTGAGAGGGCGCGTGCGCTGGCCGCCGCGCATAATCTGACCGCCGCCGCCTTTGAGTTGGACGCGATTCGCAGTTCGACTACGGATGATGCCGTCCGCGATGTCGCGCGCATCATGTTGATGGGCATCCATCTTGAACAGGGCGATTACGGGCGCGCACAGAATCTGCTGGAAGAAACATTCAAAGCCCGCACGCCGCAGCATGAAGGCTCGACGCGCTCATATTTCGCCGTCGCCGGGCAGACCATCAACGGAGCACGCGCGCATCTTGATAGGTATCGCGCGTTTGGCTTCAATGTCGCGGAAAAAGATTTGCCGCCGGAGGCCGTCAACGATCTTGACCGCCTGCGCGGATTGCTTGAACGTCTGGTCGAGCAATCCAGAGAAATCGGCGCGGGAGACGATAAGAATACGGATGCCTTCGCGCTGCTGGAAGACGTAGCCAACCTGCGTGCAGGGCTGTCGCGCAACGAAGAAGATCGCGCACATTGGCAGGGCGAGGTCGCACAGGCGCGGCAACATCTGACTTCTTCGGGGACGCGGATGGCGGCTCTCAGCGGTAACATCGCTGCTGTTAATCCGACTCCGGCGATGATTGCTTCAAAGGGCATCGGCGCTGCTACGACGCCTCGCGCCACAGAAGAAAGCTCTCCCGCCCAGACCAAAAATCCCGAGCCGAAAAAAGAATCCGTCACTGCTGTCGCTGACTCTGCCGTCGCCTCTACAGCGCAACCGGGCGGCGCGCAACTGCTTAACGTCGGGTCGCTGCTGGATAAGGCCACGCAGAAAGTCTCGCCGACTTATCCTGCCTTTGCCAAAAGCGCACGCCTGGCGGGCGTCGTGCGCGTCGAATTGGTAGTGGATGAGAAAGGCTCTGTCCTGAGCGCGCAAAGCACAAACGGCCCTGACATCCTGCGCCAAGCAGCGATTGATGCCGCGCGGCGATGGAGATTCCGCCCGACCGTAAGCGACGGCAAGCCCGTTCGCGTCACCGGATTTCTGAGCTTCAATTTCGCCCCGTAATAAAAGCTAAACAGAACCCTATCACGCTGATAATTCAGCGTTTACCTAATCTTGACAAAAAAGTAAAGTATCGTTATTATGGTGTCTGAAGGGGCACCATCAGACAGAATTTATGAAGGTCTCGTCACAGGAAGAATACGGATTGCGCTGCCTTGTGCAGCTTGCGCGCCTGCCGCATGGCGAATCTCTGACGCTCTCGCAGATGGCAGAGCGCGAGGGGATTTCGACAGCGAACGCAGGCAAGCTGCTCTGGATTTTGAATAAGGCGGGGCTGGTGCAATCGCACAGGGGCACGAAGGGCGGCTATCACCTTGCTCGACCGGCGTCGGAGATTCGCTTGAGCGAAGTTATCAAGGTGCTTGACGAGGATGCTGTACAGGAGCACTGCAAGAGCTACACGGGCGTGATGGATGTTTGTATCCACACTGGCGACTGCGGCATACGCCCGGTCATTCTGGGCTTGCACGAGATTGTGCAGAACGCTCTTTCAGAAATTACTCTGGCAAAGCTTATTGGCACAGAAGCCAACGTAGACGAGACGCTGCACCAGATACAGGGCTTGCAGCAACATTTCGGGCGCACGCATAAGAGCGCTTGAAGAAGCGGTAACAGCATTTATTTTAACTAACAGCTTCGGCGCGTGTGCGAAGCGGGAAACAAGATGAGTTCAATCGAAATACTTGCCAACAAAGAATACAAGTACGGCTTTGTGACCGACATCGAATCCGATGTCATCCCGAAGGGTTTGTCGGAAGACACCGTGCGGCTGATCTCCGAGAAAAAGAACGAGCCGGAGTGGATGCTTGAGTTTCGCCTGAAGGCTTATCGTCACTGGTTGACGATGGAGGAGCCTAAGCACTGGCCTAATCTCAAATACCCTGAGATTGATTATCAGGATGTCATCTATTACAGCGCGCCGAAACAGAAAGCGACAAAGGCCAGCCTCGACGAGGTTGACCCTGAGTTGCTCCGCACGTTTGAAAAGCTGGGCATCCCTTTGCAGGAACAGAAGCAGCTTGCGGGCGTGGCTGTAGATGCGGTGTTTGATTCGGTTTCGGTGGCGACGACTTACAAAGAGAAGCTCAGGAAATACGGCGTCATCTTCTGTTCATTCTCAGAGGCTGTGCAGGAGCATCCGGAGCTGGTCAAAAAATATCTGGGCACGGTCGTGCCGACCAATGACAATTACTTTGCGGCTCTCAATAGCGCGGTCTTTACGGATGGCTCGTTCGTCTTTATCCCGAAAGGCGTGCGCTGCCCGATGGACTTGTCCACTTACTTTCGCATCAACAACTCCGAGTCGGGACAGTTCGAGCGCACGCTGGTCATCGCCGAAGAAGGCTCTCACGTTTCTTATCTTGAAGGCTGCACCGCGCCGAAGTTTGATAAGAATCAGCTTCATGCAGCGGTCGTAGAGTTGATCGCGCTCGATGACGCGGAGATTAAATATTCTACGGTGCAGAACTGGTACGCGGGCGACGAAGAGGGCAAGGGCGGCATTTATAACTTCGTCACCAAGCGCGGCAAGTGCGCCGGAAAGAATTCCAAGATTTCATGGACGCAGGTTGAAACCGGCTCTGCGATCACTTGGAAATATCCGTCCTGCATCTTGCAGGGAGACAATTCCATCGGCGAGTTTTATTCGGTCGCGCTGACCAATCACGCGCAGCAGGCAGACACAGGCACGAAGATGATTCACTTAGGCAAGAACACAAGCTCGACGATCATCTCGAAAGGCATCTCTGCGGGAAAGTCCAATAACAGCTATCGCGGCCTGGTCAAAATCATGCCGAAGGCCGAAGGCGCGCGTAACTACACGCAATGCGATTCGATGCTTATCGGCCAGAAGTGCGGCGCGAATACGTTTCCTTATATCGAAGTGATGAACAACACTTCACGTGTCGAGCATGAAGCGTCTACGTCGAAAATCAGCGAGGAACAGTTGTTCTACCTGCAACAGCGTGGCATCTCGCAGGAAGATGCCGTCAGCCTAATCATCAACGGTTTTTGTAAAGACGTATTCCTGCAACTGCCAATGGAGTTCGCGGTCGAGGCGACGCGCCTGCTCGGACTGAAATTGGAAGGCAGTGTCGGATAAAAACGGGTAATAGGAGTCAGGGGTCAGGGAACGGGAAAAGAAATATCTACCGAACCCCGGCCCCTGATGCCTGTCCCCAAATTTACGGAGTAAATTTACTGTGCTGGAAATTCGTGATTTATATGCAAGCGTTGACGGGAACGAAATTCTGAAGGGCATCAGCCTGACGATTAACAAGGGTGAAGTTCACGCCATCATGGGGCCGAACGGTTCCGGGAAATCCACGCTCGCCAAAGTCTTGGCAGGGCATCCTTCTTATGAAGTGACGAAGGGCGAGATTCTCTATGAGGGGAAAAATCTATTAGAGCTTGCGCCGGACGAGCGTGCGCGCGAAGGCGTCTTTCTCGCTTTCCAGTATCCTGTAGAAGTTCCGGGCGTCTCGAACGCGCAGTTTTTGCGCCTCGCTTATAACGAGAAGCGCAAGCACTTGGGCGAAGAGGAGCTTGACCCGCTTGAGTTCAAGGATTTGCTGAAAGAGCGTGCGCAGATTGTCGAGATGGAAGCGAGCTTTATGACGCGCTCGGTCAACGAAGGCTTTTCGGGCGGCGAGAAAAAGCGCAACGAGATTTTGCAGATGGCTGTGCTTGAGCCGAAGCTGGCCGTGCTTGACGAGACGGATTCCGGTCTCGATATTGACGCGCTGCGCGTCGTCGCGGGCGGCGTCAACAAGCTGCGCAATTCGGAAAACGCGATCATTCTCGTGACGCATTACCAGCGTCTTTTGAATTACATCGTGCCGGACTATGTGCATGTGCTGGCAGGTGGCCGCATCGTCAAAGAGGGCGGCAAGGAGCTGGCCTTAGAGCTTGAGGAAAAGGGTTACGATTGGATTAAAGGAGCGGCAGCGAACACGGGTGCGACGAGCGCGCCGCAAGTTGGCTAGGTCAAGCATGGTGACGCAAATAATTAAAGAACAGAATATTTACAGCGCGGCTTTTCGCGAGTTTCAGGCGAAGCGCGGCGGCAGCGAGTTGTCCTGGCTCTCGCGCCTGCGCGAGAGTGCGTTTGATCGCTTCGAGCAGTTGGGATTTCCGACGACTGCCGAAGAAGAGTGGAAATATACGAATGTCGCGCCCGTTGCCAAAACGAAATTCGAGCCAGCGCTTGAGAGGCAAGCTGGCAAGGATGAGTCCTGCGAGTATCGGCTAGACGCATTTTTATATCCCGAATCGAGTCGCAGCCAGCTCGTTTTCGTCAACGGAATTTACCGTGCGGAACTGTCTACGCTTGAAGCCCTGACGGATGGCGTGGCGGCTTTAGACCTCGCCGAGGCTTTCAAAGACGAGAGATATTCGGGAGTCGCGCGCGAGCATCTGGCGCGTGCGGCTGATTACAACGCGAGCGGCTTGACGGCTCTCAATACAGCATTTCTCTCAAGCGGCGCGTTTCTGCTGATTCCGCGCGGCGTGCAAGTAGAGTCGCCCATCCATCTTTTGTTTCTGACAGACCCGCGCGCCTCGCAGCCAGTTACTTTCCCGCGCGTGCTTATCGTCGCAGAGCGCCAGAGCGCGGCGACGGTGATTGAAAGTTATGAGAGCCTTGCGGAAGGCAGCTACTTGACCAACGCTGTGGTTGAAGTCGCGCTGGCAGACGGCGCACGAATCGAGCATTACAAAGTCCAGCGCGAGAGCGCAGGCGCTTTTCACATCGCGACGACAGCGGCAGAGCTTGGACGCGATAGCCATTACTATACGACGACGATTACGCTCGGCGCGCAACTCTCGCGTCATGACATCAGCGTGCGTATGAATCAGGCGGGCGCAGAATGTCACGTTGACGGATTGTATATCGTCGGAGCCGGACAGCACGCAGACACGCATTCGCTGATAGATCACACGCAGCCGCATTGCGTGAGCCGTCAGCTTTACAAAGGCATTCTCGACGGAAAATCGCGCGCCGTTTTTAACGGCAAGGTGTTTGTGCACGAAGGCGCGCAGGGGACTGACGCGCAGCAGACCAACAGAAACTTGCTGCTCTCGAAAGACGCGCGCGTGGATACCAAGCCGCAGCTTGAGATTTTCGCGGACGATGTAAAGTGCGCGCACGGCGCAACCGTCGGCCAACTCGAAGAAGAAGAGCTGTTTTATCTCATCAGTCGCGGCCTGCACCCGGAATTGGCGCAGAACCTTTTGACCTACGGCTTTGCCGAAGAGGTGATTGATAAAATCAAGATCGAGTCCATCAAGACACAGCTAGGCGAAGCGGTCTTGAATCGCCTGCACGCGCGATTGGAAGTATAGCTAAAGATATGAAAGTAAGAACTTCTGTTACTTTGCCGCAGGAATTATTGAAGACCGTTGATGGCCTTGCGGGATCGAATAGGCATCGCTCTGAGTTTGTCGAGGCGGCCTTGCGCACTTACGTCGCTATGCTGATTCGCAAGCAGCAGAACGAGCATGATCTTGAGATTCTCAATCACCGTGCTGACGTGCTCAACGAACAGGCGAAAGATTTGCAGGAGTATCAGGTTGAACTGTGAGACGCGGTGAACTCTATCGAGTCCAGAGACCAATCAGCAAAGACCCGAAGCGGTTTCGCATATTTGTCGTAGTTAGTCGTCAGGTTTTGATTGATTCGCGATATTCAAGTGTTATTTGCGCGCCTATTTATTCAAATCGTGAAGGCTTAAAAACCGAAGTTCTCATCGGATTAGCTGAAGGCTTGAAGCATGATAGTTGTATCCGTTGCGATGAGTTGGTCAGTTTACGCAAGTCTGAATTAACAAATTATATCGGCTCGCTTTCTCCGGCGAAGATTCAAGAGTTGAATCAGGCTTTGAAAGTCGCGTTAGATATTCCCGATGATTTTTTCTTATTGTGAGTGCGGCTTATTAATCTGAATTCTTACAGTTATGATTTCTACGGAACACATTGAATTGGAAACTCCGACGCCTGAGCCGCCGGTTGATGAGGCGTGGGATGTCGAGCGCATCAGAGATGATTTCCCTGTGTTGCGGCAGACGGTGAACGGCAAGCCGCTCGTCTATCTGGACAACGCAGCGTCTTCGCAGGTGCCGCAGGTCGTGGTTGATCGCGGGGCGCGTTATCTCGAAGAGGAACACTCGAACATTCATCGCGGCGTGCATTATCTGAGCATGCGCGCGACCACGGCTTACGAGGGAGCGCGCGAGAAGGTCAAACGCTTCTTGAACGCGCGCGAAGCGAAGGAATGTATCTTTGTGCGCGGCGCAACCGAAGGCATCAATCTGGTGATGCACGGCTACGGGCGCAAATTCGTCTCGGAAGGCGACGAGGTTATCGTCTCCGCGATGGAGCATCACGCGAACATCGTCCCGTGGCAGATGTTGTGCGAGGAAAAGGGAGCGCGCCTGCGCGTCATCCCGATGAACGACGCGGGCGAGCTTCTGCTGGATGAGTACGATGCTCTCTTGAACGAGCGGACAAAAATCGTCGCCGTGGGTCACATCTCGAACGCGCTCGGCACTGTCAACCCTGTCAAAGAGATAATCGCCACAGCGCACAAGCACGGCGTGCCGGTCTTGGTTGACGGAGCGCAGAGCGCGCCGCACTTGGCGGTGGACGTGCAGGATTTGGACTGTGATTTCTTTGTTCTTTCGGGGCACAAAATGTTTGCGCCGACGGGCAGCGGCATCATCTACGGCAAGGCGGAATGGCTTGAGCGGATGAACCCGTTTCAGGGCGGCGGAGATATGATTCGCTCCGTGACTTTTGAGAAGACGACCTATGCAGGGCTGCCGACCAAGTTTGAAGCGGGGACACCGGCCATCGCTTCGCAGATCGGCCTCGGCGCGGCGATTGATTATCTGAACAGCATCGGTCGCGAGCGCGCCGTCGCTTATGAAAAAGAACTGCTGGCTTACGCAACGGCGAAGATTTCCGCTATCGAAGGCGTGCGTATCATCGGCACGGCGCGCGAAAAAGCGAGCGTCCTGTCGTTTATCATCGAAGGCGTGCATCCGCACGACATCGGAACGATTCTGGATCAGGAAGGCATCGCCGTGCGCGCAGGGCATCACTGTGCGCAGCCCGTCATGCAGCGATTGAAAGTTCCCGCGACCGCACGCGCCTCGTTCGCTTTCTACAACACGAAGGCAGAAGCGGACGCGCTGGCGGGGGCGATTGAAAAAGTTATAGAGGTGTTTTCGTGATTAGTGCTTTGTGCTTTGCTCCTGATACTCAATCTTGAGATAGCAGTCGAATGTTAAATAACGTGCAAAGTACAAAGCACAAAATACAAAGAACAAGTTATTGAATGTTATGTCTGAATTAAGTGAGCTGTACCAGCAAGTCATCCTTGACCACAACAAGAAGCCGCGTAACTTTCATAAACTGGAGGCGGCCAACCGGACTGCCGAAGGCTTCAACCCTCTGTGCGGCGACCAGCTTACAGTCTACTTGCAGCTTGAAGACGAGGTCGTCAAAGACATCAGCTTTGAAGGCTCCGGCTGCGCTATCTCAAAGGCCGCCGCGAGCATGATGACGCAGAGCATCAAGGGCAAGTCCAGGCAGGATGCGGAAACGCTTTTTAACGAATTTCACCGGATGGTGACAGGCGAGCTTGACGAAGAAGCGACGCCGAATAATCTCGGACGGCTGACCATTTTTTCCGGCGTGCGCGATTTCCCGGCGCGGGTCAAATGCGCCAGCCTCTCCTGGCACACGATGCACGCCGCGCTCAACGGCGACAATTCTGTTTCAACCGAGTAGAATAATCGAAAGAGAGAATTCGCTTCACCTTTTGAATTCTTGAGGAGAGAAAGATTATGTTTCGGTTTATAGTTTCTCTAACACTTGCTCTTACCTTACTCAGCCCCGCACTTGATTGGGAAAATAAAGAATCTGAATTTAAACATTTGAGGATGCTCTTAAGGGTTCCTCTTGATACTCCTGTAACTGTCGTTGATTCGCTTAAATTGCCTGATGCCACACCGCTTAAGGTCTTCATAAATACGGGCAAAGAAGTTGAAGTAAGCCGTTACTTTGTCGAGTGGATAGACAAATGGAACAATGAAGACGGGAAAAAATATGGTGCGATAGAGATCGTGCCTGAGATGGCTCAGGCAGATGTGCTGCTGGTGCGATACGCCATGCCCAGCCCCAGACTTGTGATAGAAGAAGGCGCAGGCGGCGTTTCCGCTTCGTCCGAGGTAGACCCGGCGACTCGTCAACCTGTGAATACGCCCAACATGCCTTCCGCCGCCAAATTCATCGTTCCAATTTACAGCTACGTGATTTTGAAAACTCAGGACGGCGTTAAGATTGTGCGAAGAATCGAAGATAAGGGAACTGTTTCGTCGTCCACTCGCTACGCGACTCTTAGAGAAAGCCCTTCAGAGGAATTAGCGAGAATCAGTAAAAGAGTTGCCGATGGTGAATTGATTGTGAAAGGCCAGAAGGACTCTAAAGCGCCCGGCGATAAATTACGCGACGAGTTTTTCAAGCTGATGAAGACGAGAAGCGGAAAGAAATAATTACCGAAGCTCAATGCGAAGTTGAAAAGAACCCCCGTCAGGTTATGCGAAATCCCCTCTTTGCTTTTATTCTTCTCTTGCTAGTTTGTATACCGGCCTGGGGACAAGATAACGCCGAGCGTCTCGTCCTGAGAACGCTGCTGGGCGTTCCGGCCAATACTCCGGTCACAGCCGTCGCTTCCGCAGACTTGCCGGTTGACGAGCCTCTCAAGGTGTATCTAGAGGCAAGCGGAGACGCACAGGCTAAAGATCAAAAGGTGAAAGATAATTTAGCGCAGGGGATAGATGAATGGAACAAAGGGGAAGGCGCACAACATGGAACACTCGAAATTGTGACCGATGCTTCGCAAGCTCATGTAGCCTTGATACAGTACACGGACTATCCTACTGAAATAGAGGATAGCGGCGCGAGTGGTTCCTCGGCGCCTGCCGCAGGCCAGACGGATAGCGCGCCTTCGATTAACAACATAAAAATGACCATGATTATGTACACCTATATAATCGTGAGAGAGCCAACCGACTTGAAAGTCCTGTACCGGCGCAAAGAGATTTTAATCAGTAAAAAGTTTGTCTTAATGAACCCTCGACAAACTAAGGTTGCCACCGCCAACCTGAGAAAAGAGATAGATAAAGCTATAGATAAACGCGCTGCACAGAAAGATACCGCGCAGCCCGGCAACGCCTTGCGGGGCGAATTCCTTAAATTGCTTCGCTCAAGAAGCAGTTCCCCCAAGAAATAATCAAGCCTTTATAGCCGTTTGCAATTGCATGTGACCTCTTAAGCAAGCGTCCAGGTCAGAACCGCCTGCGGTAGCGGGCGGGTCTTCAAGGCTAAGAACCCGCCCGCTACCGCAGGCGGTTCTGACCTGAGTTACACCCAATTCCAGTCAAAGAGATGGTGAAAAAAAACGGCGCTGGCAGGTCGTTTTCTTTTTGCCTGCTGACAAAAAGTTGATAACACGGGCATAATAACCGCACACAATTTTTGGAGATAGAAGCTAAGTGAAAATCGCCTCAGTGGAGTTGATAGAGATTCGCCTGCCGCTCGTACATTTTTTCGAGACGAGCTTTGGGCGGACGACGGAAAGACGCATGGTGTTGGTGCGCGTGCTGGACAGCGACGGCGCGCAGGGCTGGGGCGAATGCACTGCGGGCGAGGGGCCTTTTTATTCTGAGGAATGGACGGAGACGGCCTGGGCTTCGCTGAAAACTTTTCTCGCGCCGATGGTATTGGGGCGCGAGGTCGAGCGCGCTGCGGATGTTTTTGAACTAATGAAGCATGTGCGCGGGCACCGGATGGCAAAGGCCGCGCTGGAAACCGCGTGCTGGGATTTGGAAGCAAAGCGCGCGGGCATCCCGCTCTGGCGGCATCTCGGTGGCGTTCAGACAGAAATTCCCTGCGGCGTTTCCATAGGCATACAGGAAAGCACGGAAGAGTTGTTTGAAAAGATAGAGCGCGAAGTGGAGGCCGGATACCAGCGCGTCAAACTCAAGATCAAGCCGGGATGGGACGCACGGGTTTTGGAAAAGGTTCGTGCGCGCTTTCCAAATATTCGATTGATGGCGGATGCGAACTCCGCTTACAGATTGGCTGATGCCGCGCTTTTACGCACGCTTGACGAATTCGATTTGATGATGATCGAGCAGCCGCTCGCGCACGATGACATATTGGATCATGCGGAACTGCAAACGCAGCTTTGCACGCCTATCTGTCTTGATGAATCAATCCGCACGCCGGACGACGCGCGCCACGCGATTGAACTCAAAGCCTGCGGCGTGATTAATCTCAAGCTCGGGCGCGTCGGCGGTCACACGGAGGCGCAGCGGGTTGAGCGTGTATGCAGGGAAAGCAGCGTGCCTGTCTGGTGCGGCGGGATGCTGGAATCCGGCATCGGTCGCGCGCATAACATAGCTCTAGCGACGCTCAAAGGATTCACGCTGCCGGGAGATGTTTCGGCCAGCTCGCGCTACTGGTCTGAAGACATCATAGCGCCTGCCGTGACCGTCACGCCGCACGGGACGATCATCGCGCCCGATGCGCCGGGCATCGGCTTTGAGGTCAACCGCGCGCGGATAGATGCCGTCAGCGCGAGACAAGAAGTATTAAAAGCGGCTTTGGTTTAAGACTCGCCTGGAGTTGAGATTTGAAATTTGAGATGGCTGATAAGCTGAGAATGCAGAGCGAATTAAAAACATCAACCGCCGCGAGCCTGCTCGAATATTTTTCAGCGCGTGAGACGGAGACGCTGTCGCTGATTCGCAGGCTGGTCGAAATCGAATCTCCTTCGGGAGATGTAGAGGGCAGCCGTGCGGTCGTAGATTTGCTGGTTGAGGCTGCATCGAAGATTGATAGCATCACTTCCATCGAGCGCATTGAGAGCAGTGATTATGGCGAACATCTGCGCGTGCGCGCGTTTGGCGGCGGCAACGAACAATCTTCAGGCACTATTTTGCTGGTCGGGCATACGGACACAGTGCATGCACGCGGTTCTCTCAGCGAGCGCCCGTGGCGCGTGGAAGATAGTCGCATTTACGCGCCGGGAATTTTTGACATGAAAGCTAATTGCGCGCTGGCGCTGGAAACGTTGCGCGCTTGCTCTGTGCTCAAACTGAAACCGCGCGGCGAAGTGGTGTTGCTGCTGACTTGTGATGAAGAGACCGGAAGCGCGACGGGGCGCACGCTGGTCGAGACGGAAGCGCGGGGCGCGAGATGTGCCCTCGTGCTTGAGCCGCCCGCGAGCGGAGGCCGCGTCAAGACCGGGCGTAAAGGCACAGGGATTTTTGAGATGGAAGCAAAGGGGCGCGCTGCTCATGCGGGGCTTGAGCCGGAAAAGGGCGTGAGCGCGATTCTTGAAATGGCAAAGCAGATCGAGCGGCTGCACGCTTTGAACGACGCGGCGCGCGGCATCAGCGTCAATGTCGGCGTCGTGAGCGGCGGCACGCGCTCGAATGTCGTGGCGGCAGCGGCACGCGCCGAAATAGATTTGCGTTTTAGCCTGACGCATGAAGGCCAACGTATTGAAGATATAATCCTGCGCTCGCAGCCGTTTGACGGGCGGGTTGAGCTGGTTGTGCGAGGTGGTATCAATCGTCCGCCGCTCGAACGAAACGAAAAAGTTTTGTCGCTTTACGAGCAGGCCAAAGCGGTCGCGGAGACTCTCGGATTCGATTTGGGCGAGGCGCAGGTCGGCGGGGCTTCGGATGGAAATTTCGTGGCGGCGATGGGTGTGCCTGTGCTCGATGGCTTAGGGATGGATGGCGACGGCGCGCATGCGGCGCACGAGCATATCATTGTTGATGACCTCGCCCGTCGCGGCGCGCTCATCGCGGGACTCGTCGCCTCGCTCTAAAAACAGTCAAGAGTCAGGAGTCAGGAGTCAGGAGTCAAAAGCTATTTAATTTTTGTCCTTCGACTCTTGACTCCTGACTTTAGACCCCAGACTTTATCCGGTGAATCATGAAGATTGCGACCTGGAATGTTAATTCTGTGCTGGCGCGGCTGCCGCTGGTTTTGCAGTGGCTTGAATTGGCGAAGCCGGATGTCTTGTGCTTGCAGGAAACAAAATGCGTTGATGAAAAATTTCCGGCAGCGGCTTTCGCAGAAGCAGGCTACCTGTCGGAAACATACGGGCAGCCGACGTATAACGGCGTGGCGATTCTCTCGCGCCTTGCTCTAACGGATGTTCAGCGCGGGATGCCTGATGATGAAGAGGGAGCGCAGGCGCGTCTTATCGCGGCTACAGTCGAGGGCGTGCGTGTCGTCAATGTTTATATCCCGAACGGGCAGGCGGTCGGGACGGATAAGTATATTTTCAAGTTGAAGTGGATGCTGCGCTTGCGCAAGTTTTTAAACGCGCAGTACAGCATCAGCGAGAAAGTTTTGTTGTGCGGTGATTTTAATGTCGCGCCGGAAGAGCGGGACGTGCATGACCCGCGCCTGTGGGAAGGCCGCATCCTGTTCAGCAAGCGTGAACGCGCCGCGCTGGAAGAGATTAAAGGCTGGGGCTTCACGGATGCTTTTCGCCTGCACACTGAAGCGGGCGGGCATTTTTCATGGTGGGATTACAGGCAGGGCGCATTCAGGCGAAATACGGGCATGCGTATAGATCATATCTGGGTCTCAAGCTCGCTGGCGGCTGAATGCAGTGCTGCATGGATAGACAAAGAGCCGCGCGGTTGGGAGCGGCCTTCGGATCACACGCCGGTCGTGTCAGAGTTTGGGTGATTTGCGATTTTAGATTTACGATTTGCGATTGGAAGCAGAACAAAACTCAGCCACAGAGGCCGGAGAGACACAGAGCAATAAATGTAGATGAAGGAGATACTAAATAAAATGTCTGCTCTTATCTCCGTGTCTCCGTGTCTCTGTGGCTAGTCTTGGTTTTGTCAGGCGCGCTAAGTTCTTATCATTATCCAATCGCGAATCTAAAACTTTAAAGGGGGAATAATATGAGCGAGCGTAACCGGGATGCTTTAGTGTTGACGGCGGCAGCGGCGGCAGGCGTGGGAGCTTTGCTTGCCGCGCGTGCTGTGACCAGAAGATGGCGCGAGTATGATTTTAAGGACAAGGTTGTGCTGATTACGGGCGGCTCGCGCGGGCTGGGGCTGGTGCTGGCGCGCGAGTTTGCGAAGGAAGGAGCGCGTCTTGCTATCTGCGCGCGTGATAGTGAGGAACTCGACCGTGCGCGTGCGGATTTGAAAGCGCGTGGCGCAAACGTGCTGGCTGTGCCGTGCGATGTTACGGAGCGTGCGCAGGTCGACGAACTGGTCCAGACGGTTGAGCAGCATTTGGGAAAAGTTGATGTGCTGGTTAACAACGCGGGCTTGATACAGGTTGGACCCGTTGAAGTGATGACGGTCGAAGATTACGAGGAAGCGATGAAGGTGCATTTCTGGGGGCCGCTCTATACGATGCTGGCCGTGTTGCCGGAGATGCGCGCTCGTCGCGGCGGGCGCATCGTCAACATCTCTTCCATCGGCGGCAAGATCAGCGTCCCGCATCTGGTGCCTTACAGCGCCAGCAAGTTTGCGCTCGTCGGATTGTCCGAAGGATTGCGCGCGGAGTTGCAAAAAGACGGAGTGGTAGTGACGACCGTTTGCCCCGGCTTGATGCGGACGGGCAGCCCGCGTAACGCGACTTTCAAAGGCCAGCACCGCGCAGAGTATGCGTGGTTCAGCATCAGCGATGCGCTTCCGGTGACTTCTATGAACGCGGAGCGCGCCGCGAGCCAGATCATCTCTGCCTGCCAGCGCGGCGATGCAGAGGTAGTGCTTTCCATACAGGCACAGCTTGCCGTCAAATTTCACGGCCTCTTTCCCGGACTGACAGCAGACATGCTCGGCCTCGTCAATCGCCTGCTGCCCGGCCCCGGCGGCATCGGCAAGCGGAGAGCGAAAGGTAAAGAAAGCGAATCAGCCTTGTCTCCATCCGTCCTGACGGCTTTAAACGAAACAGCCGCGCGAAACAATAACGAGATGCAGGCGGATAGCTAAAAGGGAAATAGGGAATAAGGTAAAAAATAGTTTTCCTCTTCCCCCATTTATCCTCTTAACTTTTTTGCAATTTTCTTTGGAGGTGAACTTGAGCGAAGAACAGAAATGGCCGAATGTGATGTGGATCGTGCGGCACGGGCAGAGCGCGGGCAACGTGGCGCGCGATGAGGCTGAGGCTGCCGGGCATCCGATGATTGATATACCGATGCGCGATGTCGATGTGCCGCTCTCTGAGCTTGGCGAGCAACAGGCTGGCGCGCTCGGACGCTGGTTCGCCGCGATGCCTTCTGAAGCGAGGCCGACCATCGTGCTTTCTTCGCCATATTTGCGTGCGCGTGAGACTGCGCGGCATGCGCTTGAGGCGGCAGGCATGCACGTTGACGACCAAGTCTCTTTCGTCATGGACGAGCGTTTGCGCGAGAAAGAGTTCGGCGTGTTGGATCGTCTGACGAAGCACGGCGTCCGCCAGAAGTACCCTGAGCAGGCGGAGATTCGCAGCGTCTTGGGCAAGTTTTATCACAGGCCACCGGGCGGCGAGAGCTGGTGCGATGTCATCCTGCGGCTGCGCAGTGTGATTGACACCATCACGCGCGACTATCGCTCTGAGCGCGTCCTTGTCGTCAGTCATCAGGTCGTCGTTAGCTGCTTTCGCTATCTCCTTGAGCGCATGAGCGAAGAGGAAATCATGGCGATTGATCGTGAAAAAGACATAGCCAACTGCTCCGTTACTTCCTACGAATTCGATCCCGATCTCGGCAGAAAAGGTAAGCTTGCCCTGCGCCTCTTCAACTTCGTCGCGCCGCTCGAAGAAGCGGGAACAACAGTCACCAGAAAACCAGATGCTCCGGTCGCAACAAAAGGATAGGGCGTAGGGTGAAGGGGATAGGGTGTAGTTCGATGAACGATCTTGCCTCTGGCTTTATATTTTCAACAAAATGGTCAGGTCAAAAACCAAAAAATCTACACCCTACACCCTATGTCCTACACCCTCTCTCTTAACTCCGCGTTTGCTGCGCGGCTGGCCTCTGCCGCAGCCTGACGAAGAGGCGGACAAGGATGAGCGCGGGCGCGTCTTGGTCGTTGGCGGTGCGCCGGAGATGCCGGGCGCAGTGATGCTGGCTGCGACTGCGGCCTTGCGTGCGGGCGCGGGCAAGTTGCGCATCGCCACTGGCCGCAGTATCGCGCAAGCCATCGCGGTAGCGATTCCCGAAGCGCGCGTCTTTGCCTTACCGGAAACAAAAAAGGGAGGCATCGCGGCTTCTGCCGCGCCGTTGATTGCAGAGTATGCGGATAAGGCTCAAGCCGTACTTATCGGGCCGGGGTTGGTTGACGAAGGTGCGGTCATGCGTTTGATGAAAGGATTGCTGCCGCGTCTCAAAGACACGACGATGATACTTGATGCAGGCGCGCTCTCCTGCTTTTCCGAAGCAACGGATTGGCTACACAAATCAGAGGTGAAAACGATTCTCACACCCCATGCCGGAGAGATGGCAGGGATGCTGAAGGTGGATGTCGAGAGCGTTCGTCGCGATCCGCTCGCCGTCGCCAGACGCGCCGCAAGTGAATTTAAAGCAGTCATCGCCTTGAAAGGTAGAGAAACTTTCATCGTCGCGCCGGACGGCGAAGCTTATTGCAACCGGGCAGGCAACGTTGGTCTTGCCACTTCCGGTTCGGGCGACGCTCTGTCGGGCATCATCGCCGGACTTGCCGCGCGCGGCGCAGACCCCTTGCGCGCCGCCGCATGGGGCGTCTATCTGCACGCACGCGCGGGCGACCGTCTGGCAAAGCGTCTGGGACGATTAGGCTATCTCGCACGCGAACTCTTAGCCGAAATACCATCCCTGCTGTCCGGCTTTGACCGGCAAAAAAAGCATGAGTAGTTTCAACTCGCAGAGAAGTGCCTGCAATGCAAACTCCAGCCTGACAAAGAGAAGTTGGAAGATGGTTTAATAGCTTGACTGTCAACTTTGCTGCGCTGAAAAAATCGGCGGCGGTGGAGGCAGAAAGTTTTCCTGATGAGTTTTGTGTCTCAATTCCTGCCGCCTGTCAATTCCCCTGACGACCATGATGGCCAGCACGGCGGCGATGATAGTGAAGGCATCCGCAACAATTTCGACTTTAGCAAGATTAAATAGCTGGTCGTAAGTTTCCGCTTGCAGATTTAAACGGAACACAGCTTGACTCACGAAGTTTGACACAATCCAGAGTCCCCACCACCAGCCGAGCAGGGATGATGAGCCGCTTTGCTGCCAGGACTCTTCGCCCGGCTCTGCCAATCGCGGGTCGCTTCTAACCCAGATTTCTTTCACTGCCCTGTAGGGAATAACCAGATTTGCGAAAGGGATAAAGAAAGAGCCTACGGCTAAACCGGAGCTATATTCGGTGTCGGCTGCGCCAAGATGACGCAGGTTCTTGCTGGCGCGATGCAGCCACATCAGAAAAGCTACGGCAGTCGCCACCAGTGCGAAGATAGTCAACAAGCTGTTGAGCGCCTTCACCACATCAAACCAATTCATCTCGCCCAGCCGTAGCAAATCTTCTGTCACCGTGCCGGGCAGAATCACTACCTGTACAAAACTTAAAATCAGATCAATCAGGTGAAGCGCGACATTGACGAACAGAAAACAGATGGCGGCCATTGCTCGACCATACCCGGAGATAAATTGTGAAGATTGTGCGCTCATATTTGATGAGAGATCAATAGATATTTTCGAGCTAAAACCAGTTTCTTAATCGCCGGTCATCGTCTCCGGCGTGCGGATCGTGAATTCACATTACTAACAAAGACTACATTTTAGATTAAAGGTCTTCCCAAATGTTTTTATCAATTCCAGCCTGTCGTAATATTCTAGTGAGAAGTTCCTTTCCGATGTCCCCTTGATGTGGATTAGGTATTCGTAAGGTAATCTCACCTCGAATCATGAATTGATGCTTTCCACCGGAATATGGCCCTTCAAAGCCTAGCAATCTCAAATAACGAATCAAATCCTTGCGCTTGGTGGGGCCAAAATGCGGCATCACGCGACTTCCTTGATTCGCAGTTCTATGCCGTTAATGACGGGCAATGGCAGGCTTCTGGAAATACGAAAAAGAATCCATTCTTCTAACACCTCTGCCAGTTCCTCACGGCAGATTTCGAGCGCCTCTGCGTTAGCATACACTCCATCGAAACCCGGAATCTCTCCGTAAAACGTTCCGTCATCGGAAAGGATTTCGTATTTAGCCAGCCGCAGTGCAGCGTTGATGTAATCTAACAACATAAGCCCTCGCAGAGTTCGCTCGTCTAAATGATAATCGCTCTTTAATCTCCGGTCATCGTCTCCGGCACGCGGCTCGTCAAGTCGCGCCATGTCGTCGGGTTGCTGCCGTCGTCCAGGCGCACCATCTCTATGCAATTGGGCGAGGGACAGACCAGATAGCATAGATTGCATCCGACACATTCCGCCTCGTCAACGATTGGGTAACGTGTGCCGTTGATTTGAGTGAAGGGAATACATTGATGCGCGCCGTCTTCGCAGGCTATGTGGCAGAGGTTGCAGCGGATGCAGAGGTCGTGATTGATGCGCGCGACCGTCTTGTAATTCAAATCCAGATTGCCCCAGTCCGTGACACGCCCGACCGAGCGCCCTATAAGCTGCTCGACGCTCGTCAAGCCTTTTTCGTCCAGATAGTTTGAGAGGCCGTCAATCATGTCTTCAACGATGCGATAGCCGTAGTGCATGACGGCTGTGCAAACCTGCACGGTGGTCGCACCGAGCAGCAGAAACTCAGCCGCGTCTCGCCAGGTGCTGATGCCGCCGATGCCGCTGATCGGAATACCCACTTCCGCATCGCGCGCCAGCTCTGACACCATGTTGAGCGCGATAGGCTTGACCGCAGGGCCGCAGTAACCGCCGTGCGCGGCCATGCCGTTGACGTTCGGATACGGAATCATCGTGTCCAAATCAACGCCGATGACCGAGTTGATAGTATTAATCAGTGAGAGGGCGTCCGCGCCGCCCTTGACCGCCGCGCGCCCGGGCGGCTTGATGTCCGTCACGTTCGGCGTCAGCTTGACGATGACCGGAAGGGAAGTCGCTTCCTTGACCCATTCTGTGACCATGCAGGTGTATTCGGGAACCTGACCCATCGCCGCACCCATCCCGCGCTCCGACATTCCGTGCGGGCAGCCGAAGTTCAATTCCACGCCGTCCGCGCCCGTGTCTTCGACCTGTTTTGCAATCTCGTGCCAGGCCTCGCGTCTTGATTCGACCATCAGCGAGATTATCAAGGCGTGCTTCGGATACTTTTTCTTGCACTCGCGTATCTCTTTGAGATTGACTTCGAGCGGGCGGTCTGTAATCAGCTCGATGTTGTTCAAGCCCATCATGCGCTGCGTCCCCATGTCCACCGCCGCGAGGCGCGAACAGACATTGCGAATCGGCTCGCCCAGAGTCTTCCACACCGCGCCGCCCCAGCCCGCGTCAAAAGCGCGCTCGACCATCGAACCCATGTTGGTCGGCGGAGCCGAAGCCAGCCAGAAAGGATTCGGGGATTTGATGCCTGCGAAATCAACGCTTAGGTCTGCCATAATGTCACCTCAGGATTCGTTAGAAAATGTTAGTCCGCAAATTTAGCTGCGCATTACCGGTGGCCGAAAAGGTTGACTCGCATCCCACTTTACGCCTAACCTTTACAGCGTGCTAAAGCTTTAGTTTTGTTCTCACCTTAACCTTACACGGAGGCCCGGATGAAAGCTCGTCCCTTTTTCCTCATTGCCTGCACGCTGATCTTGAGTTTAGTCGCATCAGCCCAGACGCAGAATAATAACTTACGGCGAAAGCCTGACAAAGAGCCTGTCACGGCCAAAGAGTGGTACGAATATGCCCGCTGGTCTTCTCGTAACGAAGGGGGCACGCCCGAAAGGGCAATGCAAGCTGTCAATAAAGCCATCGAGCTACAGCCGAACCTGAGCGAAGCCCTGCACCTGCGTGGCAGCCTGAAAATGAACGCAGGCGATTATAAGGGCGCGCTCGAAGATTTCAATAGCGTCATTCAATTCAAGCCGGATGTGGCCGATACGTACTGGTTGCGTGCCGAAGCCCGGCTGCGCGTCAACCCGAAAGACATTAACGGCGCGTTGGCCGATTACGAATCGCTCCTCAACCAGTTGGGGGCGCGCGATGATAAACATTATGTCTTCGTCGGGCGCAGTAAACTTCGCTATCAAAAAGGCGATTTGAGCGGCGCGCTCAACGACATTGAGCAGGCTCTGGCGATGGAACCGGATTATAGCACCACGCTCTTTCTCCGCGCTTTAATTTATCTCAAGCAGGGAAACGACACGGCAGCCTTAGCTGATTTGATGTCAATGGATGACAAGTATCAGCAACTTATCGCCCAACTTAAGTTAAAGCATCCGGAGTTATACAGCGAGTACGAAAGCTATCCTTACGACCAAAATCCATTGGCGAGCCTGAAACCCAAGTCTCAGCTTGGTGGCGGGGGGGGTGGTGGCCGCCCGGGCGGAACAGTTTTTACAGACATTAATGGCAATGTTATCAAAGATAGCTCTGACCGCTACACACCTAAAACCCTCAAAGAAAAACTCTCCCCCGATGCATGGTTCGATCCGTTAGATAGTTCCTTCAGGGCTTTTGCCGGTTTCAATAATGAGTTGGTTTGGTATTATTTTCTCGGAGAACTTCTTGAGCAGAAAGGCGAAGCAGACAAAGCTGAAGAAGCTTATACAAACGCCATCATCGGCTCGCAGGAAAACTTTCTCGCGCATTTAAATCGCGGCAAAATTCGACTCAGCGACGGACGGCTTGAGCCTGCCATACGGGATTTAAGTTGGACCGTACATTTCGAGCCAAAGTTAGCCGAGGCGTATGCCGAACGCGGCCTCGCTATTCTCATGTTGAATCACGACGCGCTGGCGCAGAAAGATTTTGATATTTATCTCAAGCTTGAACCGGCCAAAAAAGCGGAACTGGAAAAACGAATTGCCGCCGTCAAGAGCAAACGAAAAGACGCTCAGCACACAGTTTCGCCGTAATCTCTCTGAGATAGTTTGAGAAAGAACAGATTACGATAAGCTTGCAAGCGAAAATAGTCAGAAGCCAATCTAACTACTGCAATCTCTCGTGCGAGACGCTTTCATCGTTTGAGTGTTCTTCGACTTGTGCCGCGCCCTCAAAAGTCACGTCCCTGTAAACTTCGCTCAAGGCCAGCACGCAGGGCACGGATTCGCACTGCACTTGATCGGCCAGGTCGTTAAATTCCCTGTACGTCCAGACGCCGTTCTCGCGTCTGGCAAATTGCGAGACGTGCGGGCGATGCTGTGCGATGAGCAGATATTCGCTAAAGCTGTTGATGGATTTGTAATAGGTAAACTTGTCGCCTCTGTCGAAAGCTTCCGTGGATGGCGAGAGAACTTCGATAATCAGAGAAGGATTAACCAGCATGTCCAAGCCACCAAGCTTTTCAATCTCCGGTGTGCCGCACAAAGCCGATAAGTCCGGGTAGCGATACGGGGGATAGGCTGGAACTTTGACGCGCAAATCGGAAGGAAACACCTGACAGCCTCGTTCGCGTAATTGCATACGAGCCTCTGTCCCTATATTTATCGCAATCTGATTATGCGCAAGGCTCGCTCCGCTCATGCAAAAGACTTCGCCGTTCCAGAACTCATATTTTTCATTGCTGGCGAGTTCCAGAGCGAAATATTCTTCGAGCGTGTAATACTGTTTCGGTTGTGTAGACATAAAACTTAAGCTCCATCAAATATTCCTTCAAATAGTCTTTAGCCATCCGGGACGGGCTTGGGGATTTGATGCTGCGAAATCAACGCTCAAGTCTGCCATAACTTTTAACTCCAATCGAAAATCTTTCAGCTACTCAAATGTCCAGTAATCGCCCGGACAAGTAGAACTCGCCCGCGACCACGCTACCGGTCACGAGATAGCCATTGAGAACTTCAGGGGCGAAGACAAGATCAATCTCGCCTTGAATGGTTTGCACTTTGGCCCATGAAAAATCAAATCCGGTGACAGGGTTCGTCAGAATCGCTGTTTCCAAAACCGTTCCGGCGATGAATGCCGTCGGCTTCGGGTAAAGGTTATCAGCCGTCTTATTAAAAAGCATCACTGACGGAAAAAAGGTTTCACCGCTCCACACACGGGGATCATCCTCTCCGCTATCATCTATCTCGACCTGCCAGTCAACCCATGCGTCCTCGGATTCATAAGCATGAATTTCATGTAACGGAAAGGCTGTGAGTTGAAGCCCGGTTAAAACCGGAAGCTGCATCTCTGCATATCTGTCAAAGTCAGGAGTGATGAAGACGAACGGATTGTAATTTGAATATGTTCCATCACCATAGTGTAGATGCGGATGGTCCTTTGAAAGAAATCCCTTGCCCTTTTGTGGATTCGGATAAGCGACAAAGAAACCTTCAGCTAGAGTATCGTCTTCAAAAGTATTTTTCTCTACGAGAGCGACATTCATGTGTGCTGAACCGGCAAAGTGCGCATGCAAATGTCCAATATCGTCTTCGGATTTGATCTTCGCCCACAATTCAAGGTTTTCACCCGGCGACCAGAAGAAATAAGTACCCACCGGCGTGTGGATTGTCTGACCATACTCTGCCACCTGTTGCCGTAAATTCATGTAGCAACGAGTATCTTCAAGAACAAAACCAATGTCTGTAAAGCCGCGTGTCATTTTCCGCTCGGTTGATGAAAACAAAGCATGCCCAATATCCTCAAAATAGTTGAAAAAAATACTGTCGAAGATTTTAGAAGTCCCTTGCTTCACATAGAAAATAGCTTGACCTTTATTATCATGCCGCATAACATTGCGGACTGCGAAACCTATGTCCCTTGTGCTCACGAAACTCTCACTCGTTGGAGACTCTCATGAAATCCTTATCATTTTTTCTCGCGGTCATCGCCTTAACCTTGTGCGTACCTGTCGCGGCCTTAGCGCAAAAAGAAAATTACTTTCCGAAAAAACCTGAAAAAGAACCGGTAACAGCCGCCGAATGGTATGAGTACGCGCGCTGGTCTAACATTTATGAAAAGGATGAACCGGACAAAGCAAAACAGGCTGTCAATAAAGCCATCGAGCTTCAGCCAAATTTGACCGACGCTCTTCACCTGCGCGGGATGATGAAAATGGACGCAGGCGATTACAAAAGCGCGCTGGAAGATTTTGATGCTGTCATCCAATTCGACCCGAATGTGACAAATACCTACATGATGCGTGCAGAGACAAGGCTGCGGCTCGATTCTAAAGATTTAAACGGCGCGTTGTCCGACTACGACCTGCTCATCACTCAACTGGCTGCTCGCGGTTATAGAGTCTACGGCGCATTTACAGGGCGGAGCAAGCTTCGTTATCAAAAAGGCAACCTTGACGGCGCGCTCGAAGACCTCAATCAGGCGTTGGCAATGGGCCTCAACAGTTCTGATACGCTTTTCTATCGCAGCTTAATCTATCTCAAACAGGGAAGAACGGACGCGGCTTTAGCTGATTTAACCTTGCTTGATGCGGCTTATCAAAAGCTTATCGCTGACAGTAAAAAGCAGCACCCGCAATTCTACAGCGAGAAAGAAGATTATCCTGCCGACCAGAATCCATTAGCCAGCCTGCGCCCTAAAGCTAAAAATGGCCTGCCTGCCGCTTCCTTGTTGATGCCAATTATCAGTGGCGGCGGCGGCGACACGCGCCTGAGATTCAAAACTCTCAAAGAAAAACTCGACCCGGATAACTGGTTTGACCCGCTGGATAGTCTACCCATTACTTTCCCTCTGGATGAAACCAGCTCTGTCATATATTACTTTCTCGGCCAGTTGTTAGAGCTTAAAGGCGAAGCAGAGCAAGCTGAAAAAGCTTATACCAACGCGATTATTGCCGCCCAGAGTAACTTTGCAGCATATCTCAAACGCGGCCAACTGCGTTTGAGTGACGGGCGATTAGAGCCTGCCATCAGGGATTTTAGCTGGGTCATTCATTATGAGCCGAAACTTTCCACAGCTTACGTTAGTCGCGGCCTCGCTATTCTTCTGCTCAATCACGATGCGCTGGCGCGGAAAGATTTTGACCTGTACTTAAAGCTCGAACCGAACATGCGTGCCGAGCTTGAGAAACAGATTGCCGCCGCTAAACAGAAACGCGAGACTGCATCACGCTAGTCTGCCTTCGCGGGAGCAGCGTTCTATAGACGATTACTGCAAGCTGCGAAATTATTGTGGCGGCAAATGTGCTCCGGCTAATTGGACTTGCTCGCCGCTCAACATCCTGTGAATGCCCATGGCGGCGTGCTTGCCATGCTGCGAGGCATCAACCGCTTCGCGCCCGCCGTTGACGCAATCGCCGCCCGCGAAATATTTCGGATTGCCGGTCTGCATCGTCTCTTTGTTGACGACGACGCGCCCCGCCGCGTCAAGCTCGACGCCCGAAATGTTTTGGAAGAAAGAGCGACGCTTCTGCTGCCCGAGAGCCTTGATAACCATGTTGACGGGAATGTCGAACTCAGAGCCTGCAATCGGTTGGGCTGTGCGACGCCCCGTAGCGTCTGCTTCCGCCAACTCCATCCGCACGCAGCGCAGCGCCAACTCCTGAGCCTTGCCCGCATCGCTCAAAATCTCGACCGGCGCGGTCTGCCACCAGAACTCTATCGCATCCTTTTTCGCCAATTCGTATTCATATTCGTAAGCCGGCATCTCTTTTTGCGAGCGGCGATAGATCATCAACACGCGCTCCGCGCCGAGCCGTTTAGCCTGTGTGACAGCATCAATCGCAGTGTTGCCCGCGCCGATGACGGCGACCGTATTTCCGATGGGAACGCTCTTCCAATCGCGCGTCTTGATGCGCTCGATAAAATCGAGGGCATCATACACGCCCGGCAAGTCCTCGCCCGGAATGTTCAAGCGAGATGTCGCTCCAAGCCCCGCGCCTAGAAAGACTGCATCATGTTTTGCTTCCAACTCATCCAGAGAGATGTCGTGCCCAATCTCCGTGTTCATCATAAAACGCACGCCGAGACGCTCGACTTGCTTCGCTTCATCCACTGACACGCTCTGCGGCATCTTGTACTCTGCCATCCCGTAAGTATCAAGGCCGCCCGGCAGCGACTTGCGCTCATAAATCGTGACGCTGTAGCCAAGCCGCGCCAGATATGTAGCGCATGAAAGACCGGCTGGCCCTGAGCCGATAATGCCGACAGACTTTCCATTCGGCTCGCCTGCTTTGAAGATGTCGCGCCCCGTGCGCAACGCCGCGTCCGTCGCATAGCGTTGCAGCCGCCCGATCTCAATCGGCTTATCCATCAAAGTCTTTTCCACGCACGCGCCCTCGCACAGGACATCAACCGGGCAGACGCGCGCACACGTCGCGCCAATCGGATTGGCATCGAAGATGACGCGCGCAGAGCCTGTCAGATTCCCGCTCGCAATTTTTTTGATAAAGGCGGGCACGTCTATGTGCGTCGGGCAGGCGTGCGTGCAGGGCGCGTCAAAGCAATAGAGACAGCGGTTCGCCTCGAATTGCGCTTCGGCTTCGGTTAAAGCTGGCGCGATCTCGCGAAAATTGCTTTCGATCTGTTCGATGTTGAGTAGTGGTTCGGTTTTGAGTGCCATAAAAGTCCCAAGTCCCAAGTCCCAAGTCCCAAGTTAAAAACAGGAATTAGGTTTGAGATTTAAGCATCATTTGTACTTTCTGCCTCGTAACTCAGATTGTTTCAGATACTTGATAAGTCCTGAAATCATGCGACTTACTTCGACCGCTTTAGCGGTAATAAGAGTGAATCGTGCATCTGTAATGTATTGCTGATCCAGCGCGACGTAAAGTTGTGCGCGAGCCTCCCCGCATGAGCCTTTGGCAATTGTCAGGAATTGAAGAAATTCCCTGTCTCCGTCCCTTTCAAATCCCTCTGCAATATTTGAGAGGATAGAAACGGACGCACGGCGAATCTGGTCGCGCAAACCGAAGTCTCGACCGAATTCACCGGCTGAGCTGATTTGGTAAATCAATTTTGTTAGCTCACGCGCAAGTTTCCAAGCCTCAATATCCTCAAACCGTTCAATCTTCGCCATCACTGATTCTCCCATACAAGTTTTAAGTCCTTAGGGATAGGACTTGGGGCTTGGGACTTGGGACTTGGGACTTATTCGGCAACTATCTCATCATAACTTTCCGGCCTGCGGTCGCGGAAGAACTGCCAGGTGTTACGGACTTCGCGAATCATATCTAGATTGAGGTCTGCAACGACGAGCGCGTCTTGGTCACGCGGGGCTTCTGCGATGAACTGCCCGCGCGGGTCGCAAAAATAGCTTTGCCCGTAAAACTCGCCGATGTCCCACGGCTGCTCATGGCCGACGCGGTTGATCGCGCCGATAAAGTAGCCGTTGGCGACGGCATGCGCTGGCTGCTCAAGTCGCCACAAGTATTCGGAAAGCCCCGCGACCGTGGCAGATGGATTAAAGACTATCTCCGCGCCGTTGAGGCCGAGTATCCGCGCGCCTTCAGGGAAATGCCTGTCATAACAGATATAAACGCCGATGCGCGCATAGGCCGTCTCGAATGTAGGATAACCCAAGTTCCCCGGCTTGAAATAAAACTTTTCCCAGAAACCGGGAGCGACGTGCGGGATATGGTTCTTGCGGTACTTGCCAAGATACTTACCGTCAGCATCAATCACAGCCGCCGTGTTGTAATAGATGCCCGCGATCTCTTCTTCATAGATGGGCACGATGATAACCATGCTGTGCTGCTTGGCGACTTCCTGCATGAGTTTGACGGTTGGCCCGTCCGGAATCTTTTCCACTGATTCATACCAGCGCGTCTGTTGCTCGGCGCAGAAGTATGGAGTCGTGAAGACCTCCTGCATGCAGAGCATCTGGACGCCCTGCCGCGCGGCATCCTCGATCATGCCGAGATGCTTTTCAATATTGGCGCGTTTGATTTCTTCTATCGGCGCATCGGTTGGCCCGGCGTGGGTCGCCTGTATGAGTCCGCATTTAACTGTTCGTGGCATATTCAAAGCTCCTCAGATTAAAAGTTCGGAGTCTAGAGTTCAGAGTTTAGGAGTCAAGATATTTATGCTGCTTTGCTCTTGATTTTAGACTTCTGTTTGATGACCCCTGACGGTTCTTCTTCTTTTAGACTTTCATGATTGCTCATCAGAAAATAGTAGACCGCAAACCCCAGCGCGAAGGTGACGAACCATGCGTAGGTATATAGCTTATCCAGAAAATCCGGGTCAGAGACCTGTCCGCCCGGAGTCGTCGCGGCAGTCAGAAAGCCGGGCACGACCGGCTCAATGGCAATTACGAGCGCGAGGATGGCGAGCCAGTTAAAGCCTTTCCGGTAAGAGTAACGTCCCGCCGGATCATAAAGCGCACGCAGGCTCAGCTTCTGTCGGCGCAAGACCCAGTAGTCGCAAATCAGAATGCCCGCGATAGCTCCCATCAAACCGGAATAACCGATCAGCCACGTAAAAATATACGCGCCCATCGAGGCCATCACCTTCCAGGGCATCATCACCACCCCGATCAGCGCGGTAATCAATCCGCCAGTCATGTAAGAGATGCGCTTCGGATTGAGATTCGAGAAATCGTTCGAGGGTGAAACCACGTTCGCAGCCATGTTCGTTGTCAACTGCGCGGCAAAAATAACAATGGTCGCAAACAGGATGATCGGAATGCTATTAAAGCGCGACATCAATTCGACCGGATTTGGAATTGCCACACCGTATATCAAAAGGGTTGCGCTGGTCACGGCGACACCGATAAAAGCAAATGCAGTCATCGTCAGGGGCAGTCCGAAAGCCTGCCCCAGCATCTGCGACTTTTGAGATTTCGCGTAGCGCGTGAAGTCCGGGATATTTAAACTGAGCGTTGCCCAGTAGCCGACCGAAGCCGTCAGCGAGCCGGGAAAGATGGTCCAGAAATTGTTTTGTTGCTTTTGCAGCGCGCTCGATGCGTTGAGGATGCGGCCTAAGCCCCCGCCTTTCCACGCAGCCCAGCCGAGCAACGCCGCGCCGCCGAGCAGGAGCAGCGGAGCCGACCATGTTTCCAGATGCTTGATGCCTTCCACGCCCTTCAGAATAATGAAGACCTCTATCAGCCAGAAGATGAAGAACGCAATCCATGTGTGCGCGGCTACGTCCATCAAGGTCGCGCCGCCGAAGAGAGTATTCCACTTGCCTGAAAGCGCGCCGAACAGCGCATCCAGAGCCGTTCCGCCGATCCATGTTTGAATTCCGAACCAACCGCAGGCCACAATCGCTCTTAAAACCGCCGGAACGTTAGCCCCGCGTGTGCCGAAGCTTGCACGGCACAAAACCGGGAAGGAAACACCGTACTTCGTGCCCGCATGCGCGTTCAGAATCATGGGAATGAGCACAATGGTGTTGCCAAGCAGGATGGTGAGCATCGCTTGCCACCAGTTCATCCCGGCTTCGATAAAACCTCCGGCCAGGGTGTAGGTGGTAATCACCACGCTCATCCCGATCCAGAGCGCAGCGATGTTCCACGTTGACCAGGTGCGCTCGCGAATGGTCGTCGGCGCAAGGTCTTTGTTCCAGAGCGGGCTATCGGAAACGTCTTCGCGCAACTCTTCAAAGTCGCGCCCGGTGACGGCGATGTCTGATAGAGATGCAGAGGAAGTGTTATTCATTTTTATCGCTCTTCATATACTTCGCGGAAAGCTTCGAGCAAAGGTAACTCGATAGCATCTTTCGCACGTCTGGCGGCGCGTTTGCTCGCGATAATATCGCTTATGTTCATTACAGGAAATCCGGTCGAAGTGTCCATGCGAGCCTTAGCCTCTTCATAACTCTCTATTCCATCCGGCGCAAATACCAGATCAATATCAAAAGGACCAGACTTAATCTGCACGAAATCTTTACCGCTTATGATTTCCTGTTCTAACCTTGGATCAATGTCAAAGTTAAGTTCGCGCAGCGCTGTGACAATCCGGCGACCATTATCTTCATCTTTGCGCGGATAAACATCAACGTCCTGCGTTGTGCTTGGATAGCCGAGCAGGATTGCCCCGCTTTTGCCGATAAACATGTAATCAACCTGATGGGCGGCAAAAGCAGCGGCAAGCTCTTGCGCTTGTTGAGGATGAAAGCTATCGTGTCTCATCCAATACCTGTGCTTGCAAGGAGTCCGGCGCGCCGTAACCGAGATAAATCGGCAGATTTTCCTGACACCAGCGGCGGTATTCAGTAGTGGAATCGAACGAGCGCCAAGCCGCGTCGTCGAGAACCGGTTTATAGACATAACAGAAGCCGTAACGCATTCGCTCTGCAACACTCCGTGCCAGATTGCGTTTGCACTGCGCCCGAAAGTCATCCAGGCTATCGCGCATTCTTTCCGTCGTCTCATTGCGCAACTCTTCAAAGTCGCGCCCGGTGACGGCGATGTCTGCGTTGTCGGTTGTTGTCATGTGGTTGTGATTTAATTTAATTCAAAATTCTTTTTGAATCTGAATCCGCGCTTAAGACGAGCGTTAGATTAATCTTCTCGTCTTGAGCTTGACCTGCAACTCTTCATCACCGCGCTTGATGTTCACCTTGTACTCACGCCCTTCCTGCTTAAACATCTCGTTGGGGTTAGGCTGTTTTCAATAAATCGGACTTCTTTTTGTCCGGTTCATTTTTACTCGTCTTTTTACCTGCTAACGAAACAATTTCGCGCCCGCTTTCAGCCTGTTGGCGGCGAATGTCGGCGCAAATTGCCGAAATATCGTAAGCAAATTTTGCCGCGTGCTCTTGCCGCACGCGACGCACTTCTTCAACAATTTCATCCTTCCAGGTCATCCTTCCCTCCAAGCAATTCTTCGGGCGTGCAAATCTTCGGACATTCATAGCCGCTTTCTTCACAAACCCTTTCGATTGCGTCTTGCATCTCCGCGTTGGCGATGTGCTTGCAATTCCAACTCAACAAATAATCAATGCCGTGAACCGTAGCAACGGCGATATGCAAAGCGTCCGTAGCTGCTTTCGGTGGCAAAGCTTTGCTGGCAACCAACTTTTTCGCCAGATTCTCTGCTTCTAAATTTACGTCAAGCAAAGCGATCCCGCCCAAAGCCTCAAGCCGTTTTTCCGCTGCTTCCGCGTCGCCCGCCGCGGCTTCATTTATCACAAATTCGGAAACGAACAACACAAAGTCCCCACGCCGATTGTTCCACCATTCCTGCGTAATTTGCTGATGCGCTGCGCGAATCAAATCGCGGCTCAACCAAGCTGTCAAATAGCTGACAATAGTTGTTTCGAGATAAACCGATTCTCTTTCTTTCATCAGATATTCACGCACGTTCCACGTTTCAAAAATTTCCCGTCACCGGCTTTGCCTTTATACTCGCCGTTTTCAATCACTACGCGCCCGCGCGACAGCACAGTCTCGACCACGCCCGTGATGGTCTTGCCTTCGTAGGCGGAATAATCTACGTTCATGTGATGCGTTGCCGCACGGATGGTCTGCTGCTTTTCGGGATCGAAAATCACTATGTCCGCGTCCGAGCCGACGGCAATCGTGCCTTTTTTCGGAAAGAGTCCGAACATCTTGGCGGCGGCGGTGGAAGTAAGCTCTACAAAGCGGTTGAGACTGATTCGATTTTCCACCACGCCGCCGTTGTAGATAAGCGGCACGCGATGCTCCACTCCCGGCGCGCCGTTCGGGATTTTCGAGAAATCATCTTTACCTAATTCCTTCTGCTCCTTCATGCAGAACGGGCAGTGATCCGTTGAGATGACTTGCAGGTCGTCTGTCTTCAAACCCTTCCACAATTCCGCCTGATTCCATTTCTCTCTCAAGGGCGGCGTCATCACATACTTCGCGCCCTCAAATCCCGGCTCTTCGTAATTGTCGTAAGAGAGAAAAAGATACTGCGGGCAGGTCTCGGCAAAAGCCGGAAGCCCGCGATCTCTTGCCTCGCGCACCTGTTCGAGCGCGTCTGCGCAACTCAAGTGAACTATGTACACAGGAGCTTCAGCCATCTCCGCAATCGCAATCGCGCGATGGACGCCCTCTGCTTCGGCTCGCGTAGGCCGGGTCAACGCATGATACTTCGGCGCAGTCCTGCCTGCTGCGAGCGCACGCTTGATAATCTCGTTGATGACCACGCCGTTCTCCGCGTGCATGCAGATCAGTCCGCCGCGCTCGCCCGCCGCGCTCATCGCGCGAAAAATAGTCGCGTCATCAACCAGAAACACTCCCGGATAAGCCATGAACATCTTAAAGCTAGTGATGCCCTCATCCATCACCGTATACATCTCTTCAATCTGGCTGTCTTCCAATTCCGTCGTGATGAGATGAAAGCCGTAATCAATCGCCGTCTTGCCCTCGGCCTTCCGGTGCCAGTTATCCACCGCTTCGATGAGCGCCTGCCCCTTGTACTGAACCGCGAAATCAATAATCGTCGTCGTCCCACCATGCGCCGCCGCAATCGTCCCCGTGCGAAAGTCATCCGACGCCTCAGTCCCGCCGAACGGCAATTCCATATGCGTATGCGGGTCAATTCCACCGGGAATCACCAGCTTTCCGGCAGCATCAATCTCAAGGTCTGCTTCCATCTCAAGCTTCGCGCCGATGACGGAGACGGTTTCGTCTTCGATTAAAATATCGGCGTGATAATCGTCAACCGCCGTTATTATTCGTCCATTTTTAATCAGAGTTTTCATAGGTTTAGCTGGGAAAGTTTGCAAAAATCACAGAGTTAGCAAATCATTTGCTATTTCTCTTTTTTGTTTTGGTTTTCTGCTTGGTCTGTAAATCTTTCCAATTAAATGTGCAACCGTCAAACTCTAATGAGTTTGATATTTTCCAAACAGGACGTTGATGGCACTGTTTATCAAACCTTATTTTGAACTCAATCAAAATAGGGAAATCACCAATACAAGCTGGCGGACTCACTTTTGAAACTCGTATATTTCCGCCTGAATCAATATGAATCATTGCGTAATGTGGAATTCCACACATCCCGGTTGCCATATCCGTCCCCAGTAAGAGCCAATATCCAGAATTGTCATATTCCCAATATTCAGCCGTTTCGGACAAAAACGTAACTGTTAGAAAAAGGCCATCCGATTTGGTTTTCCTTACTCCGTCCAAATATATGCCGTCTCTTTTAATTTTTAGTTCATGAAATTTGTTGTCTGACAGTGAAACGGCTCTTTTCAATAAAACTTCGCCATTAGTTTGTTCTGTTTGAGAAAAAACCGCTGAAACAGAAATTAAAATCCAAAAAGCTAATAACAACCTGTTCATATTTCACTGTGTTTGTGTGGCGAAAATCCTATTACTGCCCACGCAAAATTTGTTTGATGTCTGTATCTGCCGGGTCAATGTCAATCATCAAATCGCCGCCGCGCCGCCCGACGTAATCTCTCGCACCGTAATGCACGCGCCACAACCAAACGTCTTTTGCTAGATGTTGCGAAACGGTAATGAGACTTTCTTTTACGTCAATGCCCAACTCTTTCGCTTTACGATTTGCTGATGCCAAAACCTGCGCCACCGAAACGGCGATTTCGTCTTGTAAAGTTTCATCGCTGAAAACTGTTGTCATGGTTTTTACCAGTGCGAGATGCTTTACTGTACAGTCCGCCTTTGCCGATCAGGATGCACGGCCTTGTTCCCATTGCAAACGCGGCCCGTCGAGAATCAGAGCCACAGAGTTTAGGACGTTGCGCCCGATAATGCCCCATTCCTGTTCAACTACTAGAAACTGCCCGCGAAATGTCAGACCTAAAAAGACCATCTCCAAATTTACAGCCGATGACAGGCTGCCGTGACCTTCAAAGCCAATCAACTCGTAACGCTTGTCACTAATAGGCGTGACTTTAGCTCATGCACAGCGACTTGCGGGAGCAGCGTAACATCAGCGCCTGTGTCAAGCAGCATCGGAACATCGGCTTTCGTCGCGCCGCTTTCAGGATGCCGTAGAATGACATACGCGAGTGGGGCAGGCGGACTAAATAAAGCTGAATCATAGGTTGGCATCAGGATGTTCTTTAAAGACCTCCATCACAAAATCGGCTGAATCGTTCGGACTCTTCAAGCGAGGGGTATACAAATGAGTTGTTTGCTCTATGTTAGCGTCAGGAACGACAACATAAACCTTAGTTTGTTCAGGCAATCGAACGTCGGAAGCCAATTTGATCTGGCCGTTGTCAATAATGCCTTCTATTGTTAGAACTCCCATCTTATGGAAACCTCAGTTACAAATTAAAAGCTTTAGTAGCTGCCTTGTTTCTTTATCACACGCTTGAACGGGCCTTGGGCTTTGATGGTCAACTGGTCGTTGTTCTGGTCAACGATGATCTCAAGCTGGCTGTTCTTCGTTCCGAGATCGCCCTTCTGATTGAAAAGCTCAAGGGTCAGTTTGCCGCCTTTGTTTTTGATGATGCGATAGCTGCCTTCCTGTTGCAGTTTCGGGTAGCCGCTCAAGGAGAACTTGCCGTTTTCAAATGTCCATTCGAGAAACCATCTGGGAGTTTTGTTCTCTCCGCCACCCTGTATAATCCAGATGCCCTGCATGATTTCTTCGCTGACGCTCTGCTTTTGTGCAGGAACATTTACCAGCGCGGCGGACATGAAAATTACAATCATTAAAAAAGCTTTCATGAGTATTCCTTTCGCTGCGCGCGGTTTAGTTTGCGGCGAATGCTGTGTCCAGCGCTTCGATCAATTCGTTGACGGTGTCTTTGGTCGAATTGAGCATGATGCCTGTGCGAATCACGTTGCCGTACAGGCCGCCTTTGCCGATCAGGACGCCGAGCCGTTTGGTCTCCTCGAAAACTTTGAGGACGGATTGCGGATCCGGCTCTTTGGTCTCGCGGTCTTTGACTAATTCCAACGCCTGCATCAAGCCCATCCCGCGCACGTCGCCGATGACCGGATATTTTTCTTTTAAGCCTTCCAGCTTTTCGCGGAAGTATGCGCCGACCTCTGCACAGTTCTTTTTCAAATCCTCATCTTCGATGTATTTGATGACGGCGAGCGCGGCGGACATCGAGACTGGATTGCCGCCAAAGGTCGAGAAGGTCAAGCCCGGATAAGCGTCCGCGACTTCGGGCGTGGCGGTGGTCATGCCGAGGGGCACGCCGTTGCCCATGCCTTTGGCAGAGGTGATGATGTCAGGCTCTACGTTCCAGTGCTCGATGCCGAACCACTTGTCGCCGGTGCGTCCCCATCCTGTTTGGACTTCATCTGCGATAAAGAGGCCGCCGTGCTTTTTAGTAATCTCGACAGCCCTTTCAAAATATCCGGGCGGCGGGACGATAAAGCCGCCGACGCCTAAGATAGGCTCCGCCATAAACGCGGCTATCTCGCCGGTCGTGGTGGTCATAATTAGTTCTTCGATGTCTTCGGCGCAGGCAAGTCCGCATTCGGGATAAGTCAGCTTGTACGGGCAGCGATAACAGTATGGCGCACGCGCGTGGACGATGCCCGCAACTTGAGAGGGAAGCGAGCGCCACGTCGAATGACCGATAGCCGAAAGAGCCGTCGCCGAACGCCCCGAATAGCTGTGACGCAAGACGACTATCTCGTGCCGTCCCGTGTAACTCTTCGCAGCATGAATCGCCGTGTCGTCAGCTTCGGTGCCGCTGTTGGTAAAGAAAGATTTTTTCAAACGACCGGGCGTGATCTGATGCAGCTTTTCCGCCAAGTCCGCTTGCGGCTGATTGCAGTAGAGCGTCGAAGTGTGTGAAATCTTCTTGACCTGCTCGATAATCGCTTCGTTGATGACTGGGTTCGCGTGGCCGACGCTGACAGTGAGCACGCCGCCAAAGCAATCCAGATAACGATTGCCCGCATCATCCCAGACGTACTGGCCTTCGCCGCGCACGAGCGCGAGCGGTTCCTGATAGTAAGTGGCGACCGCCGGGAAGAGAAATTCTTTGTGCTTGCGCACCGTTTCAGAGATGTTCATTTTAGTTTGTGTTTCACTCATGGCAATTTTAAAGTCTCTGCATCTGTAATGCGTGGCGAACGTTGGCTGAAAATAGCGACGAGAAGCAGCGCGAATGCTAATGTGCCCAGTAAAGAAGAGATGATTGAGCCGACGGCGACTGCCCTTGCGATGCCGCCCGTGTCCAAGCTTCTGGCTTTAAAGTAAACCCAGAAATTTAACAAAATTCCGGTTAAAGCATTCAGCGCAAAGATGACGAATGCTGCGAGCGTCAGGGCAGATGCTTTCGGATTCCGCCGCCAGTGATAAAGCGAAAGCACGATGCCCGCCAGATAAACCAGCCACAGCGGAATGCCCGGCGCGAGGCTGAAAAAGTAAGACCACAAATCCGACCAAGCTTGTGTTTGATAGTCCATCAGTGTCTTTGAACATCAAAAGCCGTCAGTATAAATTCCCCTCACGCTTGCGCCCCGTGTAATCCACGTAGACGACTTTTAGCTCAGTATAAAAATCGAGCGCGGTTGAGCCTTGCTCGCGGTCGCCGATGCCTGTCGCCTTGATGCCGCCGAAGGGGATGTGGGCTTCGCCGCCGGTGGTTGGAGAGTTGATGTGCGTCATGCCGGTTTCAATCTCGTCCACGAAGCGAAAGATGCGCGCGGCGTCGTTGGAAAAGATGGATGAAGAGAGACCGTATTCGCTATCGTTGGCGACCCGCATCGCTTCGTCGAAATCCTTGACGCGCAGGACGGAAAGCACCGGCCCGAAAATCTCTTCGCGCGCGATACGCATGTCTGTCGTCACGCGGTCAAAGACAGTCGGGCGCACGAAATATCCTTTATCCAAATCGTCGCCCGTCGCGCGCTCGCCGCCGCATTTCAGCTCGGCTCCATCTTCGCGCCCGATGCCGATGTAATCCAGCACGGTTTTAAATTGACCCTCGTCAACGCTCGGCCCCATCTCTGTTTCAGCCTTGCTGCCATCTCCGATTCGCATTGATTCGGCACGCTTGACGATGCGCGAAACAAACTCGTCCGCGACATCATTGACGACGACCGCGCGGCTCGTGGCAGTGCATCGCTGGCCGCTTGAGCCGAACGCGCCCTGCGCAGTTGATTCGACGGCTAAATCCAAATCTGCATCTTCAAGAACGACGACAGGGTTCTTGCCGCCCATCTCGCATTGCACCTTCGCGCCGCGCCTGGAGACCTGTTCGTACATGCGTATACCTACGTCATTCGAGCCGGTGAAGGAAACCGCACGCACCGCACGATGGCTGATAATCTCGTCGCCTGCTTCGGAGCCTGAGCCGATAATGAGATTGAGCACGCCTTTCGGGATTCCGGCTGCTTCAAAAATCTCTACGATGCGGACGGCGGTCGCGGGCGTCAGGCTGGCAGGCTTGAAGACGACCGTATTGCCTGCGACGAGCGCGGGCGCGATTTTCCAGATCGGAATGGCGACGGGAAAATTCCAGGGCGTGACGCACGCGACGACGCCGAGCGGCTGTTTGATGGTATAAGCAAAGTTTGACGGCAGCTCAGATTGAATCGTTTCTCCGTTCAAGCGACGAGCCTCGCCCGCGCAGAACTCCGTGACGTTGATAGAGCGTTGCAGCTCGCCGCGCGATTCGGCGATGGTCTTGCCCTCTTCGCGCGTCAGGAGTTGTGCCAGAGCTTCCTTCTCATCTTCCAACAGCCGCGCCGCTCGCGCCACAATGCGCCCGCGCGTCGGCGCAGGCGTCATGCGCCACTCACGAAAAGCTTCGCTCGCGGCCTCGACCGCGCTGCGAGCTTCCTCTCGCGTCGCCTGTTTGATAGTGCCCAGCACATCGTCCGTGTTGGCCGGGTTGATATTCTCAGCCGTTTTGGATGAAGCGGATTCAATCCATTGTCCGTTGATAAAATTACGATAAATAGTCATAAGAAAAGATGATGATTAAGAAGCGAAGAACGATAAATGCTTTGCGTCGCAGCGTGCCGCATTCATCGCTCAACATTCAACTGAAGAGGTGGCTCGAACACCTCTAATATAACAAAAAAGCTGCGAAACCGCCCAACCAATTCTTTTGAAGCCTGAGAAGCTGTTTTGAAAATTCTGAAATTTGCGCTGAAGGCGCAGGGAGAAGGTAGCCAGACGTTGCACGTCTGGTTAGCTGAAATAGTCGTTGCCGCGCCGCAAGGTGCGGACAGAATCTGCGCGCATCTTCAATGCGCGAATCTTGTTCCCAACCTTCCAGACGTTGCACGTCCGGCTACCTTCTCATCGCCGCTCGCGCGGCTTAAAACAGAATTTTCAAACAGCTTCTAAGCTCGACTTTATCCATTTCCGATCTTTGAAAATAAAACGGAAGGCAGCGTAAGCTGATTGACCAACTCCGCCAAGAGAGGTCTTTCGATGCTGACACTGCCTTCCGAACTGATGAGCCTGATTGTAGCTTTTGCGCCTTTGTTTTCCAAGCCTGTCTGGCAACACGTCCAAGTGCTGCTGGTCGGTGCCCTGCTCGCGCCGGGCAAGCGCACGGTGACCTCTGCGTTGCGCGTCTGCGGTCTGAGCCACGAGCGGCACTTTCAGACTTATCATCGCGTCTTGAATCGCGCTCGGTGGTCTTCGCTTTCGGCGAGCCGCATTCTGCTCTCGTTGCTCATCAAGAGCTTCGCGCCTAATGGCGCGCTCGTCTTTGCCATAGATGACACTATCGAGCGGCGGCGCGGAGAGCGGATCACAGCCAAAGGCATCTATCGCGACCCGGTGCGTTCTTCGCACTCGCACTTCGTCAAAGCGAGCGGGCTGCGTTGGCTGTCCCTGATGCTGACGGTGCGCATCCCCTGGGCTGAAAGAGTGTGGGCATTGCCCGTCTTGACCGCCTTGTGCCCGTCCGAACGCTACTACAAAGATCGCCAGCGTCCCCATAAGAAGCTGACTGAGTGGGCGCGGCAGATGCTCCTGCAAGTCAAGCAATGGTTGCCCGAGCGCGAGATGGTCGTGGTGGCTGACAGCAGCTTTGCCGCACTTGAACTGCTTGAGGCGGTGCGGCGGCGGATGACAGTCATTACGCGCTTGCGCCTCGATGCTGCGCTCTATGATCCCGCGCCGGTGCGCAGACCCCGCCAGAATGGGCGGCCACGTTTGAAGGGAGCACGACTGCCGACGCTGGCTACTGTGCTCAAGGATGAACAGACGGTGTGGAGTCAGCACCGGATTGCCGGATGGTATGGCGGCACGGCGCGAGTGGTTGAAGTCACATCAAGAGTGGCCGTGTGGTATCACACCGGAATGGTGCCGGTTCCCGTCCGCTGGGTGTTGGTCAGAGACCCGCTGGCGAAGTTCAAGCCGCAAGCCCTGCTTTCGACCAAGCTTGAAAGTGACCCCGTTGAGATGTTGGAGTGGTTCGTCAGACGCTGGCAAGTTGAAGTGACGTTTGAGGAGGCCCGCGCACATCTCGGTATGGAGACACAAAGACAGTGGTCGGAGAAAGCCATTGCCCGCACGACGCCAGCGGTGCTGGCACTGTTCTCGATAGTGACCTTGCTGGCGCATCAACATTATCGTCAGAAGCGGAAGTTGTTCGTGCGCCAGGCCGCATGGTACGTCAAGCGGCTGCCGACCTTCTCAGATGCCTTGGCAACTGTGCGCCAGCCGCTATGGCGCGAAGGAAGTTTTCACACATCGCATTCCGGAACCGACAGCGTAAAAGTAGATCGCACATTGTTAGAACGGCTGACGGATGCGCTCTGCTACGCCGCTTGAATGGATAAAGTCGAGCTTAGATGCAATTTAAAAGCAACAACGACGGCCTTCTAATAATTCTCAGGTTGCCTGTGGATTGTTTTCAAAAACCTGTTTGAGATGATGCTTTAAATGCTCTATGTAATCGCGCATGAAATATTCCAGCGTGACAGCTTCGCTCTCATCCACCGTGACCCATGCGATCTGGTGCAGGTTGTGTTTGGCGCGTAGCTGCGTGCGCGTCTGTTCCGGCATGCACGACATGACATGCAGGAGATGCAAATTAAAAGCTGTCCAGAGTTGAACCAGCAGCGGCCATGATTCCTGATTATATTGCTGGACGCTTATCCAGCCTGCTTGCGAGTAGCCGGGAAAGATCAGCTCGTCAGAAAATTGAGCGCGCACGAATCGTTGATGGTTGTTCGAAGCGGAATCAATCAGGTGGCCGATGATCTCCTTCGCAGACCACTTGCCCTCGGCAGTGGGAATCCGGCTGTGCTCTTCCGGGATTTGCAGCAGTCGCTCAGTTGCCGTCTCGATAGTGTTTCGGAAATCTTCCAGCGCGTCATTCATCGCTGCTCCTTTTGATTTATACAACTAAGAGAAAAGCATTTTCACGCAAAGGCGCAAAGACGCAAAGGAAGAACGCAAAGAATAATCACAAGATTGAAATAAGCATTCTTCAATATCTCTTGCGTTGTCTTTGCGTCTTTGCGCCTTTGCGTGAAAATGCTTCGTATCTTTATGGCTAAGAATTTCGAACCTTATGATGCAAGAGATTTGTGCTTCATATATGATAGGCGATGATGAGCGAGAGCGACAACATTTCATTGGCAGAGCAGAAACAAGAGCCGTCGAACCTGCGCGAACTGCTTGAGCAATGCGCGCAGGCTTTCGGGGAAAAGCATTTTCTTTTTTCGGAAGCGGACGGGCGGCGTTACAGCTACGCGGAGTTTGACGCGGCGGTCAATCGCACTGTGCGCCTGCTGGCGGCGCACGGCATCGCGAAGGGTGATGTGGTCAGCCTGCTGATGCCGAACAGCGCGGAGTACATCATAGCTTACTTCGCCTGCTTCAAATTGGGCGCGCTCGCGGGGCCGATCAACTCGCTGCTAAAGCCGCCGGAGATGGCTTACATCATCGCCAATTCGGAAGCCAAAGCTCTGCTTGTCCAGACGGAATTCCTGCCGCAGGTTGAAAGCTTTGCAGATAAGCTCTCAAGCCTTGAAGCGGTAATAGTTTTTGATGATGAGAGGCATGCTACTGAAGGATTTTCGGGAGACAGAGAGCATTTGCCCGTCGCGGAGCTTGAAAGCGATGACGAGGCAATTATCATTTACACTTCCGGCACGACGGGGAAACCGAAAGGGTGCCTGTTGACTCATGGCAATCTGATTGCGAATGCGCGGCAGATTGCGAGTTGGCTAGGCTTTACAGAGCGTGACCGTTTGTTGACGATGATGCCGCTCTTTCACATGAACGCGGTCTCGGTCACGACCATCACGCCGCTGTATGCGGGAGCTTCGACCGTCGTAAGCCCGAAGTTTTCCGCTACACGTTTCTGGCAAATCATCTCTGATTATGAAGTGACTTCGTTTGGCTCTGTCGCGACGATGCTTTCGATGCTGCTGGACAAATATCCGGAAGGCGTGCCGGAAAATTTGAAGACCGAACAATTGCGCTTCGCCATGTGCGGGTCTGCGCCAGTGCCCGCCGAAATCTTGCGAAAGTTTGAAGAGACTTTTAATTGTCTGGTCATAGAAGGCTACGGTTTGTCTGAGTCAACCTGCCGCTCGACTTTTAATCCGCCGGACGAGCGGCGGCGCGCAGGCTCTTGCGGGATGCCGATTGGCAACGAGATGCGAGTCGTGGATGAAGAAGACAGGGACGTGCCGTTCGGGAACTTAGGCGAGATCGTCCTGCGCGGCGAAAATGTTTTGAAGGGTTATTACAAAAACGCGGAAGCGAACGAGCGCGCGTTTCGCGGCGGTTGGTTTCACACGGGCGACATCGGCTACAGAGACGCAGATGGATTTTATTACATCGTGGATCGCAAGTCCGACATGATTATACGCGGAGGCGAGAACATCTACCCGCGCGAGATTGACGAGGTTTTATATGAGCATCCGTCAGTCGCTGCGGCTGCGACCATAGGCATCCCGGACAAGCTCTACGGCGAAGAAGTGACGGCGTTCGTCGTGCTCAAAGAAGGACAGAGCGCATCCGAAGAAGAGTTGCTAAATCATTGCCGCGAGCGGCTCGCGGATTTCAAATGCCCCAAGTCAATTCAATTCGTCAAAGACATTCCGAAAGGGCCCACCGGCAAGCTGCTCAAGCGCGAACTGAAGAAGTGAAAGGGAAGGGGCTCAAAATTCAAGGTTCAAAGTTCAAGGCTCAAGCACACCCTCTGACTTTGAACCTTGAACTTTGAACTTTGAACTTTGAACTTTTATCGATGTACGTTCGATTTGAACAATAGTTTTCAGAGGAACGGCTGGCGATGTTTTGCTTCCCGCGCAACTGCCGCATCCGGTTTCGCAGGCGTTTGCGCCGGCCTTCGCGGCGCGGAATGAGCTAAGGCGCGTGACGGCGCGTCTCGCGACATACACGAGCGCGCCGAGAATCATCAATCCGGCAATGACAGTCTGCCAATCAAACATTTCCTACACCCTAGCTGAATCCCAACAGCCTTCCGCCCTGATACGTGATGAACGAAGCGATGTATGCCAGCACAGTCATGTAAGCCACCATAAAGAGCGGCCAACGCCACGAGTTCGTCTCGCGCCGCACGATGGCGACTGTTGACATGCACTGGCAGGCGAGCACGAAAAAGACCATCATCGAAAGCCCGACGAGCGGCGTCCATGCGGGCGAGCCGTCAGGCCGCCTGGCTTCGCGCACGGCCTTGATGAGCGAGTCGGATTTCTCATCCTCTCCTGCGCCCGTGTTGTAGATGATGCTCAAAGTGGAGACGAGCACCTCTCGCGCGGCAAACGATGCGATTAAAGCGACGCCCATCTTCCAGTCAAAGCCGAGCGGCGCGATGACCGGCTCTATAAAATGTCCAGCGCGCCCGGCATAACTCTGCCGCAATTGCTCGCCCTGCTCATCCGTCGCTTCCGGCGCTTGGTTTGTGCCCGGAGCGGTTTCGCCTGCTGCTTCCGTGCCCGTCTCGCGCACGCCTTGCGTCATCGCCGAAGTCGCTTCAGCATCTTTCTTAGCCACTTCAGTGCGCGGGAAAGCCACCAGCGCCCACAGCAAAATCGAGATAGCTAGAATCACAGTCCCTGCGCGCCTCAGAAAAAGCCCCGCGCGAGACAGCATCATTTGCATGATCGTCAAAAAATTCGGCGCGCGGTACGGCGGCATCTCCATCACGAGCGGCGGCGTCGGAGCCTTCAGGATCGTCCGCTTCAAAATCCATGCGACGCAGATGGCGACCACTATGCCAAGCAGGTACATAGCCATGATGATTAACACGCCGACCGGGAGAAACCCGAAAACTTTCTGGCCTGTAAAGAGCGCGGCGATCATCAGCATGTAAACGGGCAGCCTCGCCGAACAGCTCATAAACGGCGCGATCATAATCGTCGCCAGACGGTCTTTCGGATTCTCAATCGTGCGCGCCGCCATGATGCCCGGAATCGCGCACGCGAACGAGCTTAAGAGCGGCATAAAGGCTTTGCCGTGCAGCCCTACGCCGCTCATCAGCTTGTCCATCAGAAACGCCGCGCGAGCCATATAGCCTGTGTCTTCCAGAATCGCGATAAAGAAAAAGAGCAATAAAATCTGTGGCAGGAAAACCAGCACGCCGCCCACGCCCGCGATGATGCCGTCAACCAGCAGGTCTGTCAGAAGTCCCGGCGCAAGCGCGCCGCGCACCGCTTCGCCGAGCATCCCGAAGCCCTTGTCAATCAACTCCATCGGCAGCGCAGCCCCGCTGAAGATAGTCATAAAGACAAGGAGCATGACCGCTAACAAAATCAATGGCCCGAAGAATTTGTGTGTGAGAATCCGGTCAACTCGTTCGGTCGTGGTAGAGCCTCTTTGGTCTGCGCCGCCAACGACGCGCGCCGACACCGCTTCAATCCAGTCGTAGCGCGCCAGCAAAGGCTGCTGCCACCAATCAGGATTATTTGCGGAAAGACGCTGGCGTGCTGCCGCCACGACCTCGCGCCGCGCAGCATCCTCCGGCAACTCTTCGCCGAACAACTCATGCAATGCCGCATAACGCTCTAAGCCGTTTCCATTGCTACGCATGAGCGCAGCCAACTCACGCTCTGCCAATTCGGGAAGTCGCCACCCAGCGCCCGCGCCTGATTGTTCGGCTGCTTGCAAGACCGCTTTCGCTAACTCTTCTATGCCGACCTTGTGCGATGCGACAAGCGCAACGACCTGCACGCCGAGCGCGGCTGACAACTCGCCCGTATCAATCAAAAGCTTTCGCCGTTCGGCAAGGTCTGTCATCGTCAGAGCGACGATCAGAGGACGCCCGTATTCGAGGAGCTGTGCGACCAGATATAGATTGCGTTCAAGATTAGTCGCATCGACGACCGCGATGATGACATCCGGCGCAGGCAGCCCTGCCATCCGCCCTGTGATGACATTGCGCGCAATCTGCTCGTCAATCGAAGTCGCATCGAGACTGTAAAGCCCCGGCAGGTCAATCAGGCGCGCGGGCGGCAAGTCAGGACTGAGCGGCCACACGCCCTCTTTGCGCTCAACCGTCACGCCCGGATAATTCGCGACTTTTTGCCTGAGTCCCGTCAGGGAATTGAAGAGAGTCGTTTTCCCGGCGTTCGGATTTCCGGCCAGCGCAACCATCAACGGGCGCGCCACAGAAGGCGCAGCGACGGACGGCGCATCACCGGAAAGCTTTTCCGCCTGAGCGGGAGATTCGACAGCAGAAGACATAAGAACAGTGACAAGTGACAAGTGATAAGTGACAGGTTAAAGACAAGAAATGTTTTCTCTTGTCACTTGTCACTCGTCACTTGTCACTACCTTGATGGTTTGCGCTTCCGCGCGACGGACTGCGAGATGATAGCCGCGCACGCGGACTTCCAAAGGATCGCCGAGGGGCGCGGATTTAATCATCCGCACGGGCACGCCGGGAACGACGCCCATTTCCATCAAACGTCGCGCCACCGCGCCAGTCCCCGTGACCGCGAGAACGCGAGCACGCGCTCCTGCCGGAAGCTGCGCGAGAGATAGCCGGTTGTCAGCAGGCAAGCTGTCTGAGATAGCATCGCTCATAAAAAAATCAATTCTGAAAAACTTTGCTGAATCAAGCGGCGAAGAGAAAAAAGCGAAATTGCGTTTTCTCCCACACAGCACTATATCCGAATTGAAATTAAATTTCAATTTCATATTGCGCGAAAAAAACTTTGATAGCTTAAGGATTTGAAGCTTACTGGCGGACGATGGGAATGATGGCGAGGTCTGCGCGCACGCGCCCCGCAGGGGTGACGGCGGTCAGGCGCAAGGGGAGGCGGCGCTGGTCTTCGCTGACCCACAAACGCAAGGCGTTTTTGTCGCCCTCTGCATCATCGGTCGTCAACGAGAGTTGCCATGCAGGGATTTGCTGCCCGCCCAGTTCTATCGTCTCGCGTTTCAGAAAAGTGATGAAGAGCGTGCGCGGGCGATTAGCGATCAGCAGCGAGACTGCGTTCGGCTTGGACGATTTGAGATTAAAAGAGCGCAGCGCGTAAAAGATAGAGAGCATGTCGTAAGTGCCAACCGGAATTTCCAGCCGCGTGCCCGCCTCTGTCGTAGCATTGCCACGATCCTGATCTATCGTCACGGTTTGATTCGACCGGCGACCCTGTTCCTGCAAAGCCATTTCAAAGCGAAACGGCAACAGTGTGTTCGGGTCAACATAAGTGCTGGTCTGGTCGTTGTCCGTAATATTCTTTGCCGCTCCGGTCGTTTCCACTTTGCTTGTGAGCAGCAGCCCGTCACGCCCGAAATATTTCGAGCGCGCTCCGACCTGGAAAGAAGCCGTCCCGGATGGCTGCGTAGCGTTCTCAAGATAGAGATTGAAATTAAGCTGCTCACCGGCAGTAAAGGGAAGCCCTGCGGGCAGAGCCGTTGGCGTACTCGGCGTAGTGTTCGGCGCGGTGTTCGGCGTTGTGCGCCGGGTGCCGGGATTTGCCGGATTCGGCGTGCCGGGTGGCGTCGAGTTCGGAGCTAGAGGAATGCCGGGTATCCCCTGAATGCCGTTCGGATTAGCGTTCGCAGGATTTGGGTTTGGGGCAGGCTGAACCTGTGACGGAGAAGAGGCCGCTATGTCAGGCACCGAAGTGTCGAGTATGGATGAAGCCGTGCCGCCCGGCAGCTCAGAGCCGACCAGTTCTACGCGAATGTCTCCGGCAGGAATCTCCGCAGTGACCAGCACCGGCACATGCCTCTCATCATCGCTGAAATAAATCTCGATATTATAATCGTTAGCCGGAGAATTTTTGGGGAAACGCAGTTCGGTGATGACGGTATTGAACGAACCAACGTTGGTCTTGACAAACTGGCGGCCTATGACTCTCGCCTCGACCTGATAGAGCACATCGCTCGCGCGCACGCTAAAGTAATAACGCGCGTCGTCCGCGAGCGGCAAAGCGCGCAGGCGATAGAGCGCGGCGAGCAGATCATAAGTTCCCGGAAAATAGCCTGTCCTGAGCCTCGCTGGAATTGCCTCTGTGCCGACCGCCCCGTTGTACTCGCTCAAAATATCTTCACTGAGGTGGCCTTCGCGCCTGACCATCTGCGAGCGAAAAGGTTGTCCGGTTTCGGGCGTGATGTACGTCACATAGTCGTTGTTTACCGAAAAGAGCGCGGCATTGACGACGCCTGTGGTCTCTACGTGACCGCGTAACTGAAAGCCTTCACGATCAAAATAGGTTCCGCGCCCGGCGATAAACAGCTCGACATGCGCGGCGGTGGAAAAGTTTGAGAATGAGACATTATAGGTCAGCCGCTCGCCGACGCGATAGGGAGCCTTGGAAAAAGGAACTGCGGCTCCATCGCTCTGCCCCAGCGCATCCGCCACCCCGCACGGAGCGAGCGCCAGTAAAAACATTATAACCGTCAGCAAATGTTTCAAACGTCGAATCCCCTTTAGTTTCGATTCACCGAACAGACAGCCACATTTAGAAAGCGGGCATCATGCTACACGCGCCTCGGCCCGGAATGTTCCATTGTGCGGCATAGATAATCTCATGTACGGGGAAATAATCACAATCAGGAAGAGCCTTTATTCGGGGAACTTCGAGGAAAAGTTATTCTATCCAAGCCGTCGCGAAAAGGGAGTAACGAAACAGTAGACAGTTAGCAGTTGGCAGTTGGCAGTAAACATGGGTAGTGGGTCAGTTTGAAATTCAAGTGACATCCGGCATCAGGAAAGAATCTCCCGCAAAGGCGCAAAGGGGTTGAGCCATTCTTTATCTGTCGTGCTTGCTTTGCGTCTTTGCGCCTTTGCGGGAACCTGTCTTTTCTTTGACATCTCTGAAGCTGACCCACTACTTAAACATGATCTGCGTTGACCTCCCTCTGCCAACTGCCAACTGCTAACTGCTCTTCATCTCCTGACTGATGGCGATAGCAGCGCTCACGCGATCTGGCGCGTTGAGAATGGCTCGGCCGACGACCAGATAATCGGCTCCGGCGCGCACGGCTTCTCCCGGCGTCATGATGCGCCGCTGGTCATCCGCAGCAGAGCCTAAGGGGCGCACGCCCGGCGTGACAATCAGGAAATCTTTTTGTTCGACCGTGTTGCGCACGGCCTCGATTTCCAGCGGCGATGCCACCACGCCGTCAAGCCCCACTGCTGCTGCCAGTCGCGCGAGACGCATGACCTGAGCCTTCATCTCGACATTGATTCCGACTTCGGCCAGCACGCCCTTGTCCGCGCTGGTCAGAACCGTGACCGCGATGATCTTGGGTCGTGCTAAACCCTCACGCTCAGTCGCGTCGCGGACGGCATCCGCAGTACGCCGCATCATTTCACTTCCGCCGGACGCATGAACATTTAACATAAAGACGCCCAGCCGCGCGGCTTCGACGCCTGCTGCCGCGACCGTGTTCGGAATGTCGTGAAATTTCAGGTCGAGAAAGATGCGCGCTCCGGCTGCTGCCAACTCCCGCACAAACTCAGGCCCGGCTGCTGTGAAAAGCTGCGAGCCGATCTTAAATGCTCCCACCACCCCGCGCAGCGCGGCGAAAAGCTCACGCGCTTCGCTGGCGGTTTCCACATCCAACGCCAGAATCAATTTATTATCCACAGTTTGCTCCATTCAGTATTTTCCTTTCGGCGTTCATTCCGAATCACTGCCGACTGCTTCATCAAGCGAGTTGATTCCTTCTCGCTTTAAAATCTTTGCCAATCCTTCGTTGAGGTCTCGCGCGATGCCCCAGCCCTGATAGATAAATCCTGTGTAAAGTTGTACGAGGCTCGCCCCCGCGCAAATCTTCTGCCAGGCGTCTTCGGCTGTGAACACACCGCCGACACCGATAATCGTCAGACGCCCTTTGGTCAGGCGATAAAGCGTCTTGATGATTTCGTTTGAGCGAGACCGGAGCGGTGCGCCGCTCAGCCCGCCATTTCCAAACGAGGTCACAACGCGCGGCGGCGTCAGCAAATGATCGCGGCTCGTCGTCGTGTTAGTCGCGATGATGCCGGACAGGTTTGCGCGCAGGGCTACATCAACGATGGCTTCTAAATCGGAAGCGTCTAAATCGGGCGCGATCTTAACGAGCAGGGGAACGGGCTGTTGCCTCAGCGGGTTTTGCTCAGACAATTCTTGGTTTCTTTTTTGTAAAGCTTTAAGCAAAGCTTCCAGAGCATCCGCGCGCTGAAGCTCGCGCAGGTTCGGCGTGTTCGGCGAGCTGACATTGACGGCAATATAATCCGCGTGCGGATGCACCAGCTCAAAGCTTGCCAGATAATCAGCCGTCGCTTCCTCAAGCTCAACCGCGCGACTCTTGCCGATGTTGATACCAAGCACGCAATCCGGGCGATGCTTTGAAAGCCGCTCAGCTAGCGCAGCCGCCCCGCGATTATTAAACCCCTGACGATTTATCAGAGCCTTGTCCAGCGGCAAGCGAAACAGGCGCGGGCGCGGATTACCCGGCTGGGCCAGATGCGTGACCGTGCCGACCTCTATAAACCCGAAGCCAAGCGCCGCGAGCGCACGCGCCGCCGTCCCATTCTTATCGAAACCCGCCGCCAGACCAATCGGATTTGAAAAGCTCAAGCCAAACCTTTTCAGTTCTCCGAAAGGCTCACGCACAAAGCGGCGCGCAGCGATGCTCCGAGTTAAACCAGTGCTGAGCGTTTTTGAGAGAGTGCGTAATGCCGCCTCATGCGCCGTTTCAGGGTCTAGGCGGAAGAGCAACGGTCGCAGGATTGAGCGATAGAGCATTCTTAAGCAAGTGACGAGTGGCGACAAGTGACGAGACGGGTTCAGATTGTATCCTGTCATTCGTCGCTTGTCACTCGTCACAGATTTTTGGGAGTGACTAAAGGCGCATCGGCAATGGGTCAATGATATGCGCCGGATAATGAGGATACTGCCGTTTACGCAGTTGCCGCCGATTGTAGAAATGGACGAACAGGTCAACCGCCGGGCCTGAAATTTACTAGGTAGCGGTTCTCCATTCGCATAGGCTCGAATGTCTGCCACTAGAAGCTCTGAATGATGCTTTATTATCTGGTCTGGAACCGTAAGCATGCGAATCAACTCCAAACGGCCGTTTACGTCCAGAGTTGACGGTTTTGAATTTATTTCAACCTATCATGATCTGCGTGAGGTATCTCTTTCCAATAATTCCAGTATAAACTTTGGAGTGAGGCTATGGTGGGAATGTAGATCATGTGGGCGCGTTGAAACTAGTGACGCAATTTTCACCCTCTATGATTTAGGACAGCAGCTTGAGTGTTTCGGCCCACAACATAATCATAAATGTAAAGCAAAAGCGAAATGATGTTTGAAGTTATGTAAATGGCCGTCCATTAGCCTAAACGATTCTCGGAGACACACCAAAAGAATACCCCGCCTTAGAAACTAGGCGGGGTATTCTTCATAATTCAGGTATCTGGGTCGTCTCAATCGGTATACAACTTTATTGTCCAGTATATGACTTTATTACCCAGTATACGACTTTATTGTCCCTCGACATGATATGTGCTAATGAATTAAAGTCGTGTAATGAAGCGGCTCTAATTCGTTGATTCTGCGTTCGGGTTATTCATCCAACAGGAAATAAAGTTCTGTACTGAGCGGCGCAGAATGATGGTTGGTAGCCAAGACAGATGAAATAAAGTTCTGTACTGGCGGGTGTAAGTTGTTGATTCTGCGCGTTGCTGTTTTCATGAGTTACAATTTCACTACAGAACTTTATTTCCGAGGACGCATCTTTATTACTTAGAACGCATCTTTATTTCCCTCACAACTAGCAGGGATTTGAATCTTCCGCGCCGGGGGATTTGATAATTCCTGTTTTCATCGGGCTCGAGGGATTTGTATCGTCCCATATATAGAGAAGCTCTCCGGCGGGCGTATTGATTCCGCTGATTGCTCTCGCAAGGTCGGTTTTACCGCCGCCTTTAGGTCCTTCCAGCCAAAGAGGTTTGTTTGTTTCGCTCGTGTTTGACCTCATAATTCCTCGTGCTGCTGGTGGGCGAATCAAATCCCTCAACGGGAAAATTCAAGTCCCCCAAACGGGAAAATATAAATTGTCAGCACCAATTAAACTCCTGTAACAACCTTTCCTTAAACCTTTGATTCTCGGCCAAGAAATTTTTCTTTAACATATCTAAAGTTCTGTTCTGGCTATGCCTAAGTCAGCCAACATAACTAAAACTGGGGTAATAAAGTTCTGAACTAGGGCTCAAGACAAACCTCTTATAGCCACATCTGTTAAAGCAAAATTAGTGCCAGTAAGTGTAGATTGCAAAAATCTGGGATTTGAGAGGCAAGACTTAACAGGGTGGCGGAAAATCTGCCACTGTATTTTAGTATTAAAAGCGGTTTGGCGGATTTTCCGCCACCCTTATAGTTGGAGTCAAAGCCTACGGACAAATAGATGTCATTAACCTACGGCTTTAATCTGAATTTTCTGCGTAGCCTCTCTCTGGCATCATTGATAGCCCATTGCACTCGAGGTGCGCTGCCGGTTTTTGTTCTCGTCCCAGCCCTTACTGTGAACTGAAGGCGCGTCGGGTAGATATCCTCTTCACTGAAACAATCTTCGGCCCACTTGACGCGTCGAATGAGGAAATCTTCAGTTGTCTCTAAATATTTATCTAAAGCTTTAGCGGTTTTGGGGAGCTTCTTAAGATGTTGCTCAATCCATGATCGGTGACCCACTTCTCTAATCACAGCCTCTTTAGACACACGAACTGGCCGCCCAGAAATCTCTAGAATGTGCGTGGCAGCATTTTTTACAGCCTTCATAATTACAGCATCCCATTTCTTCCAATCCACGCGAACAGGCGGGGGCTTGAAGATCTTGGGCTTAGGCATATTGTTCTCAAGCCACTCAGGAGCATATCTGGATAACCAGTCATAGGTGTATGAGTCCATTGATAATAGTTGACGTCGGGTGGCTTTGGGATTGGCTTTACGAATACTTAGCCAACGCTCTTGGCGAGATTGTAATGCCTCTTCGAAGGTTTGCTTGGTGTTACTGTACTGTTCAATGACTTTTTCAGTTGTGGGCCGGGAGTAACTGCCTGGCCTCAGGGAGGGAAGCTTTAAGCGTATAGCATGCCTTCGCAATGTAAATGGGATGACGTTCAGAGTTGTAGCTAGCTCCGTTAATGTTAAAGATGGATCGTTCCACTTTTGTTTAAAGTCGTCTTCCCAAACTTGGCCGTACGAAATCACTTTGTTGAAACGGTGCTTGTCCTCCTCCTCCCCGTCGGGCCCGACCCTTAAGTACATAAAGCCGCAGGTACAACGAAACGTGCCAACGGGCTTGCCCTTATTCTTCTTTTCGCCATCTGTCACACGGCACTTTGAGATCACCTTTTCTCCGAAATGGTCAGAGGCCCGGTTAAGACATGGCCAAGGCCCTTCACCGAAGGGTTTATGCTCTTCGTAGCATGTAAAAACCTCTTCCGCCGTATAACCTAAGAACGTCATTAGGAGTAAATGGCGAAGCGGTGGCTGGACCGACTCTAATCTGTGTGGTCTTACAATTCGTAGCAACCAACACTCGTTCAGATCTCGGATCTCGCTTTGCAGGTACTTCAATAGCTTGTTGGAATAAAAACCAACGAAGTCCTCTAATGGTTTATTGCGCTTAGTGTGGCCGTTGTAATAAGCGAGACCTTTCCTCAGTAGCAAGTTGTAGTAACGGTCTCGCAATGACAAATTGCTTGATCCTTCATCGCGCCACTTTAGTAGCCAGAGAGCGTCCTGTGATAGCTTGAGTAAAATATTGTGATGATGATTGGCAAGGTCTAATTGTTTCCCCTGGATTGTTTTTACGACACTTTCAGCTGATACGAATGCGTTGCGGTTATGACGCCCCCTCCAACCTGCTTTGCTAGACTCAAGAAAAACTGCATGATGAGGACAAACCTCTATGCCCGGCAATTGATGGATAACGTGCCAGTAAGTTTGGCGATATTTACGCCGATCTTCCTGAACACAATCGGGGCAGAACCGCAAGCTGGTGGGAAGATTAAGGCGGTTGGCATTGATGCCTAAACGTGAGTAAATTCTATTCTCACGTGTCCCCTTCATTTCCTCTCGCAGAATCCGCAGACGTTCATCTGGAATGAAGGGAGCATAAAAGCGAAACGGGGTATAGTCGTCGATAAAACGATCGGCCGTATAATTGTGGCCTGATGGCATGACAGAAATAAGGTGGTAAAGTCTGTTTGGAAAGATGATCGGAGCTATTCCATTTTTGCCTCCAAACAGTTTGCGGGCCGCCGTAGCAACATTAGGGTATTTCATCTTCTCGCTAAAGCGCGCACAGGCGCTGTAGAGTAGTTCGTCATCATATGGATCAGTGAAGAGGCTTATCATCAGGATGCTCGCCTTATAGGGAAGGCTAACTGCAACTTGTCTTTCTATGAAATAAACTCGTTAGACGAGCGAATGTACCCAGCCTGGCGGAGTGCCTCGTAAGCTGCTTGGTCACTTTTAATCTCAAGCTGCGCGATAATACTGGGAAGTACTCCCTTGGCCTTTTTACCGGCCTTACTATTTCCAGGCTTATGTATGGCCTTAGCTTTATCACTGTGCGAGGCAGGTAAGTCTTTAGGTGGCGATTGCTCTAGTTGAGTAGATTTTTTCTTGCTTGTCTTGGTAGTACGAACTTCATTAAGCGAAGCCTCAATCTCAGGTGAAGAGCTAGCCTTTCCCTCTACCTGCAAATCTTCTTTAGCTTCTTGAGGTAGTAGAACCAAATAATCTTTGAGGGCAGTAGGGTAAACATCATCCCAGCGAGCGAGAGATTGCTTATCACCATATTTCAGGGCCAGAAGAACGTCTCGAAGCATCCCAAATTTATCTTTAGCCACCGAACGAATGATTTTCGCGGTAACAATTTCTTTTCCGGTGTCAATGGCACGCTCTTGCGCAAACATATATACCTTCACAGCGAGATCAGTGATTCCTTGGGTTTCCTCGTAAAGCACGTCACTAAGTCTCTGAGGGATATACCCCGGCTGCTTTGCTTGGTCTTTTTTAGATAGCTGCTCTAAGTCATCGGGGTTGAAACTCTTTCTGGTGTACTGTGCTCGGAACAGTGCCCTTACAAACAATTCCCACTGTTCGTCCTTTGCCATCCGATCCCAGATCAAATCTCCTTGACCCGTCCCCCTTCGCATTTGGCTGAACTCAGTGCTCAAAACTGCCAGCGCTTTGTACGTTCCAACTAGAACTACAGGAACACCAAGCTCGTTAACGAGTTGAACGAAAAAGTTAAGAAGTATATCTCCTCCTCCACTCTTTGCTAAGCTCAGGCGCTGGATCTCATCAATCACAAGCACTCCCAAGAAGTGGTTTCCAGCGATATTACGCAGATCAGATAACAGTTCAGCCTGTAACCGGCGAGGCTTCATAAAGTTTTCGCAGAAATTAGTTTCAAGTATTCCATCCATAGTTGTGAAGAACGAGTTGCATAAACCTCTAGGGTTCCCATCGAATGGGCAGTCAATTTTTATCCAGACGACCTGTGATTGAGTGAAATCTTGTCCTTTATAGTTGTTATGGACGATTACTTGTGGGAACAATCTCAGGATCCTGTCAATAGAAAATGATTTTCCTATGCCGCTGATGCCTGCGATATTGAATCCTGCCGCTGTAGATAAGAGCCGATCTTCTGCCGGATCACATTGATCGCCGTATTGGTCAAAAGTGTCCAACTTAAATTTTGCTGTCGCTCTTAAACGGTAGAGCATTGGGTTTCGTCCTGCATATCCGATATGGATTAAGTTCGAGAAGCGGCGATAAAGATCCAAATGGACATCTAGAGGGATAAAGCATCTCATCCCATTTTGAACGTGGAGATACCGGACTTCTTTAGAAGGCTTCCTGTGTGACTCGTCATAAGCCGGAAAATGTTTAAGCCGGAGGATTAATTGATCAGTTGTGAGCATCGGTGGAAGAGCTTCTTCAAGAGGATTACCCTCATAATTGACTATCTCCGGCTTGCGGTAAACTGCACGTACAACTTTCCCCATATTGACTACAAAAGGGCGCCCTATATGTTTATCATTCTTCATCTTTGCTCCACTCATTCTTGAGAAGCTCATCAATACGGTTAATTTGGCTTGAAGGCGGCACATACTCGTCATCTAATTCTGATCTCCCCGAGGCGATTTGTGAGGCTTTTCCGGCATCGCCCGCTTTTACCCTGCCGCCACCCAGCACCCATGTCTTCTGGTCGCTCTCTCTCTGTTTCTCCTCTGCGCGATTCTCGCTAATGCTGCCTCTCCTTGCCCTTTTACTCATAGGGCCAGCGGCTGCAAGGGCAGCCCTGTTTTTCTCGGTAGCTTGAGCCACAATGGCATCTTTCTGCGCCTTGAGCCTTGCACCAGATTGCAATCTGCGGGTCTCTGATGCCTGATAACTTGCACGCTCCAGCGCGTGGTAGTCCATGGCATCGTACCAATCACGCGCTGGCAGGTTCATCGAAGCCGGGGTGCGATGGCACCTCACTAACTTCGCACCATCGAATGGGAGATAGATGTAATCGGTTGTACGGGGATGATGCGCCACTTCAATCTTCCACTCTCCACGCATACGCGCTCTCTCGAACCATCCCTGCTGGAGAGCTAAATCGCAAGTGTAATAAAGCTCTCCAAAGAGATGGATGCCGCGCGCGGTGACCGATGCTTGCCTGCGCGGCAGTAAGTTGAGACGAACAGTATCTCGATCAGGCTTGGCAAGCAGCCCACCTCGACTTCTGATCCCCCAGTTCCAAAGGTCCAGCGGGTACATCGGTACATGATCAGCGACCATGAACTTGTTTTTGCGGTAACTTTTCAGATAGTGGTTCATGTTGTAATCAAGAGCATGGCAGATGATCAGCTTGCGGAACTCATTCGGCGTTAATGCAGCTCTGAGAGCGTAATCAGGGTCGCCCCGCGCCCTGCCCATAAGTGGGACATAGCCTGGAGTGAACTTAACAACTTTATCGTCGGCGATTCCGAAGCTACGTTCAACGATGCCTTTCCAATCCGCGCGCCAGACGCCTGTGTTATGCACGCGAATGCCGAATGAATTCACCAGCGTCTCAGCGTTATAACCTTCGAACTCACCGCGGTCAGCTAGAATTGCAGCGGGGAGGCCCATGCACGGCCACTCATCCTCAGTTATCTCGATGCCGTACTCGGCGCAGAAGTCCGCCTTGTTCATTGCGACATTGTCGACCGCAAGCATCGCGCCAAACCAGCTTGGGCCTTCGAGTAACACGCATATACCAGTAAGGGCTACACTAAAAACGTCGACACAGTTATAGAGGACGGGCCTTCCAATGATGCGAGTCCTATCAAGCTCACTCACCAGATATATATTGGGTATAGTCGCGTCAATCTGGTAAAGAGAGCCGGGGGCAAATCCCATTTTCGTCGAGTCGCCAAGCATTCGTCGGCTCTTTAACTCGAACTGAATATCTCCTTCACGTGCCCTTTTCTCTTTCACATCATTTCGAATATTTTTATACCAATAGTAAAACTGGTCGAAAGTAGGAAGCTCATCTTCAGAGGGAATAATAGGAACAGGCTGGCCGTCTACGATTTCATAATCCACGGCAAAGTATTTCTGGATTGTTAAATCAAAAACATTCTTGAGTGCTCTCTTTTCAGGAGTTATGTAAAATTTGTTGTAACCCAATTCGAATTTTCTATAAATATCGGTAGTCATCCTTACGCCGACTCCGGTGTCTATCCGTCCTCTCGATACAGCAAGCGCACTCCTGCGCCCGACTTTATGATGTCTCTCATCAATCTGAGGCGTATCTGCCAGACGAGGCTTGCCAGGAGCGCCGCACTTGTCGAAGTTAGACAGAAAGGCGTTCTTCCTTCTTCCCGATTGCCACCACAGCCGGAGCCGCCTATTAATAGTTGTAATGGATAGCCTGACGAGTTTGCCGCACTTATTTGGTCGAACAGTATTTTGGCTATGAGCTTTAACGCGTGGCCCTCGCTTCCAAGGGTAGAGGAGAAACTCTGCATTCTCGTGCTCAAGGAGTGCTGCCATATCCTCCCATGCGTCGTCCCGATCTTTCTTATATTTAAGTTTGATCTTCTCCTCTGGTACAGCGATCTTTGCAAACGGATCATCCTCCCGTACGCTAAGTGCTTTGGTCTGATGCGCCTGTAGAATCTGCTGGTAAGATCGAAGGATGGGGAAAGCATGCTTGTCGAATATATTGATTACTATTACTTCATCTGTACTAATATCGAAAGCGAGAATGCGCTCAACAGGAGGGCAATCCTTATCATGAATATCCTCACCGGGTAAGTCTTGCCATTGGATGAGCATGTTAAGGCGTATATCCATTAACCTATCACCGCCTCCGTTATTGCAAAATTGTCGGCTTCTTAATTAAGGGCACATAGCCTTCTGGCTGGATTGGGATATCCATATTCACTTCAAAACGCCTGTTTGCGATAAGGTGGCGAACAACGGCCATAGATGAGCCGGGCTTGAGCGAAAGCGTGGAATCACATTCATCTGTGAGTTGCCTGAGTGGAAGGCTCTCTGCCAGCATGCGGGGGGCAAGGTAAGATTCAATGTTTCGGATTAGGTTTTTTTTTATAGGGGCAAGACTCATTGCACTACGATGAAAATGAATCCGCTCGACGTTTTCAGCCAAGATCAAGTCAATGTCCAACTCTGTAACAATTCCCCAATCAACATTCCTGTATGTCCAATAAATTCGCTCGATTTCTAACTTCTCCATCACGCGGATAGACGATAGCTTATTAATGTACTTTATCGTGCGTGCGTACCTGATCTCATTTGTTCGGTTGCCCACAACAACCACGAAATCCGTGGTCACAACTATAGGCTCTTTTGTCTTTGGATCTTTTGGGTGGGCGATACCTAAGCTTTTGGCTATCGCTAATGTTTCCTCAATATCAAGTGGGAATTGTTCAAGAATATCAGTGACAATTAAAGACCACCCTAGAACGTAGAAATACATCCACTCCAGTTTGCTTAAGAAATGGTGGGGTCGCCCGGTCTTCCATCCTTTGTCACGTGTGGCAAGACCTATTGAGGATACATCCTGAATACGTAGACCCGGCTTATAAGCCGCACCCCTACCTAACCCGCGTCCCTCTTTTCTCCTCTTATCTTTTACTTTGGCTGTAATGCTGCGGTTTCTCTTAGCCACCTTAAACCTCTTTCTGTGAAGGATTAAAAAAATTTGCTGATCAGTTTAGAAAAGAGCGCAGTTTGGATTTCTGTTGTTTGGCCAAAGTCTTGACTGCCCTCTGGAAGAGAAATATTTAACGCGGATATATGGTTTGTAATCTGCACAATCATCTTGACTACGTACTTTGTTTCTCTTCCTAATAATGGGAAGCTCCCATCAAGGCGAGAGATGGGCAACTATAGGAGAAGAACGATTAATAGTGGATTTCGTCTTTGTACGAGACCCTAAAGACATTTTGACAAGGAGCTTAGGTGGCATAAGCGTATCCACTTCCTTCATTGACATATTCTTTAGCCAGTATTGATTTGTTAAATGATGACGCTTTTCCGGAAACGACAACAAATCTTATAAGCATTCTGTTGCTGTGTCAATTTAATAAACATCACCGCCTGAGTTCTGTTAGCTACAATCACCATTTCTAAAATTGACCTCCTTTTGCGCACGTGACAATCTCTTTGACGCTAGTGTGAATTTTGTAACTCTAAGAGCTTGATTGCCAGACTATGCAGTTAATAGATGAGATATACTCGCAGCTTGGAGAGATTATTCGCACTAAACGTGAAATGTCCGGCTTCACCCAAGATGACCTTGCTGCACGCGTAGGCCTAACTCGTACTTCAATTACTAATATCGAGAAAGGGCGCCAAAGAATTCAGCTTCATACCTTGTACGCGATTGCCGATGTGGTAAAGGCTTCCCCGTGCGAATTGCTGCCTCCAGTAGAAACCTCCCCTCATCCAGAAATAGATGTCCGGTTGCCAGAAGGTTTACAGCCTAAGGAGCGGGTATGGGTACGGAGCGTGTTAACTTTGAGGGGAAAATATTCCAAGCGGATCTCAAATGCAGTTAGTAAGGTGAATCCGGGGATGCAGCCTGAAGAACTCCTCAAGAAGGTGAAAGTTAAAGGACCGCCAGTGCCAGTCGAAAAGGTAGCGCGATTTTTTGGGGCTGAGGTTAATTCTGTGCCCTTCACAGGAGAGATGTCAGGACTGCTCTTTCATAATGATGAAAGTTTAATTATTGGCATAAACTCATTGGATCCGAAAGAGCGACAGAGATTTGCAATAGCCCATGAATTAGGGCATCTAATCCTCCATAGTGATAAAACACTTCGTATTGAGCGTAACTTTAGTGCCTCACGTCCTAGGGCCAAATCAGGGTTTACAATCGACAAGATCGAAAGTGAAGCTAACGACTTTGCAGCGAATTTATTGATACCCTTTCCTCATCTCAAAGAAGATCTTAAGGGAAGACCCTTGGATTATCAGGATAGAAAAGTTGTCGACAGTCTGGCCGAGCGCTACATAGTTAGCTCAGAAGTAATGACTTATCAACTCATTATGCTTGAACAAGCAAAAATCCTTTGAGTATATGAGTGAATCTGACTTGTATTCTTATAGTAAATGAAGCTTGGAAGGAGGTTTCTAAGCCTATTCCTACCCACAGACGGCAATAAAGCCCAGAGAAACGTGCTGTCTGTATAAAACCCTGTCTGTTGTGAACATTCCTGTTCAGCTAACGATCACATCTATCTACTAACGGGATATTACGCTGCCTCCTCTCTGGATGCAGATCTACTTTTCACCTGATTAAGCAATTCTTGGGCTTCTTGATCCGGCCGGATAGAAATCGCTTTTTCGAGCATGATTTTAGAAACGTAGTTATCATTTGCTGCCGCGAGTGCTTTCCCGAGAAGAAACAAATTATGGAACTCCTGCCTCTCGCTCATACCGATAGCTGCAGCCAGGTAGATCGTGGCTTCGACATATTTACCTTCGAGAAGCAGACATTCGCCAAGCAATTCTAAGGAAGCAGGGAAAGGAAAGGCATAGATGGCTTCTGTGAGAGTAGTAACCGCAAAAGTGAGATCACCGCTTTCCATAGCGTCTTGGCCGACGTTACAGCAATATATAGCCCAAGCTATCCTCCCGCCGACGCTGAAGTCTTGTGAGGCCGCAGGATGCACTGTTTTAAGGAAGTCATACATTACCTAGAACGATCTCCACCTAGCGATCAACCACCTGCCGTTTTGATTCACAAACATAAATGTATTACTGAAACTTTTGAATTCTCCTTTAAGGGATTCGTACTTAACTATTATGGTTATAACTGGAGCTTCTTGTCTGAAGCTTAATTCTGTCTGCTCAATCTCGAAACCCTTGACCGTTGGATCAAGGGAAATGGTTTTGAGGAACCCTTCTTTATCCCATTGCCGCCCTTGTCGCGCAGAGAAAATGAATAGGTCGTCAAGCAGATGGCTGATACGGGCTTTGTCACCCCGCAACTTGGCTTCAATCGCGCGTCGGATTATATCTTTCAACACTTCCTGTCTGACGCTCGCGCGATCAAGCATGGGTCTTGCTGCCGGTACCCTGAACATCTGTTCGTAGGTCGGAGAAGGAGGGATGGGTTCAACCTTACCGCCCAAGAGAACTTCTATCCGGTTGACTCGCGCGTACCTGAGCGGGAGGATATAACTCATTACAAAATCTTGGTGAAGCGTAAGGCCATAACTGTTTTTGATAATACCACTCTCGTATGGGACTTTATATTTCTTAAGGTAAGGAAAGATATCAGAGACATGGACGCCCGTGGTGAAAGGTGACTTTTTATCGAAAATCTTTTCGATCTCTTCGAGATCATCGAATAGTTCCATCGCTTGCTTGATCGCCGTATGTAGCTGTCCTTTATGCAGTATTTCAAGGGCCGCAGCCACGTCCGATTTCGCCTCCAAGTACTGTACTTCGTAGTCACGTGAAGCATGTTTACTGCCTACTACAAAATCGGGTTTGATGAACTCTCGGTTAACGTCATTCCACCCATCACGCAAAATTCGCAAACGCTTAAGGGCACTCTCTACAACTTTCTGCTTTTCAATGTCTATCTTCCCCGGAGATTTTAGCGGCGATGGTTTTCGACGGCGCGCTACGTTTCCATCTTGGGCAGATGACGACAGATATGCCGACAAGAGCAAGCAAGTAATTGTTAAGGGAGCGAGAAGACGAAGTCTCATAATGCCTTTCCTAAGAAGAGAACATTCTAGTAACTATAAACTGGATATATTGTGCTGACCGATAGACCATAGACTCACGGCTTTGCTATTTTAGTTAGAGCCTCTTTGAAACTTCGTAACAGCAGACCATGCGTCGAGCGGTTCGTCACTCTAGGTAATGTTCAGCGCCCAGGTTTATCCGAGAGATAAAACATGGGCGAAACAATATTCCCAATACATCATAGTAGCAAATGCTACCGAATGTAAATATAGTGATGGTGAATTTCCCCCATCAGGAGGGTATTCCTGATGGGAGGACGAGCGCATCGCAGGCCGAAAAGACTGGCCGAAAAGCTCCTTCAAATCCGAACCGCTCTAGGGCTTTCCCAGAACGAGTTGATTCAGCGACTAGGTCTCGAGAATGAACTGGTAAGGGCGCAGATTTCCGACTTCGAGCGAGGGCGGCGCGTCCCCGCCCTTCCTGTAATTCTCGAATATGCACGCGCGGCCGGAGTTTATATGGATGCACTAGTGGACGATGAGTTGGATCTGCCGAATAGACTCCCAAGTTCTCCTAAACATGAAGGCGTCGGCAGGCGCTTATTGACGAAGAAGAGCAGTCGATGAGTATGCTTTAAGCCCTTGACACGTCAAATCCTGCTCTGATGTAAGTTCTTGTAAGCTTAGGATTAGGTGAGAGTTTCAGAACTGAAGGCGGTTTCACGTAGGTCTCACGATCAGGAGCTGTTCGCAGGGGTGGTTGAGGAGAATAATTGCCGCTTTAATTCAACACACAATACTTCCTGTGAGCGCACGCCATGGTCTTGCAATCATATCTCTAAGCCGAAGTGTGTTATCATTGAAAAGGTACTATCGTATATTCTTGATTTTTGATATGATTCAATAGTCCGTTCTAACTCTCGGGTTACGTTTTATGGCAGGCCTCCCGAATCCATCTACGCATGGGGCTAAGCTTCGATGCCTCGAAGATCGAAACGAAATGAAAGCAGCGTTGGCGAAAAAGTGCCCGTCGCGGTTGATTTGTTCTGCGGGGTAGGCGGGCTGACCCATGGGTTCGTGCGCGCCGGCATTACCGTCGCGGCCGGAGTCGATTCGGATGAGAGCTGTCGTTATGGCTACGAGCGTAACAATAAGCCTGCGCGCTTCGTGCATAAGGATGTGTCTCGGCTTCGGGCCGACGAGTTACAGAAATTATATCCCGCGAACTCATTGCGCATTCTCATAGGGTGTGCTCCCTGCCGCCCGTTTTCTTTATATACTCGCCGTAAGGAACAGAACCAGGAGTACACCTTACTCCGCTCCTTCATCCGTTTGATAAGGGACACCTCGCCCGATATCGTTTCGATGGAGAATGTGCCCCAGTTGAGGAAGTATCCTATTTATTCGGAGTTTTTGAAGGCGCTTGAGAAAGCTAGTTATTTCGTATGGGAAGACTTGGTATACTGCCCGTCTTACGGTATTCCGCAACGTCGCACGCGACTCGTCCTGCTTGCTTCGAAGCTAGGCCCCATAAGTTTGATTCCGCCGACTCATGACGAAGACAATCATCCGACCGTACGGGATGCAATAGCACATTTACCAAGATTGAAATCTGGAGGGATATCGGCGACTGATCCCCTTCATCGTTGTCACGATCTGTCGGACATCAATCTCGCGCGGATAAAGGTGACGCCGAAAGGAGGCGGTTGGAAAGACTGGCCAGACGAACTGAAGCTCGAATGTCACAAGAAGAAAAGCGGCGAGAGTTATGGAAGCGTTTACGGCCGTATGGTATGGGACGAGCCTGCGCCGACGATGACGACACAATGCTGCGGCTTAGGCAACGGCCGGTTCGGCCACCCCACCCAGCACAGGGCCATATCGCTTCGCGAAGCCGCGCTGTTCCAGTCTTTCCCTATGAAGTATAAGTTTTTCCCGAAGGGCGAGCTTCCAAGCATGGGCGTCCTTGAGCGGCACATTGGGAACGCCGTTCCGCCCAAATTAGGAAGGATCGTCGCTATTAGTATCTCCCGCCACTTGGAGAAGTATCGTGAAAGCTGCAAAACCCCCGGTCCGAAAGCTGCGAGCCAGAAGCCCTCGAGCCGAAGACGGTGCCTCACCCTATAAATTGACGGTTGATCTTCAGGTACTCAAACATCTCGGCATCGGACTCTACAGCAACGTACCGGCCGTCGTGTCGGAAATGGTGGCGAATGCCTACGACGCAGATGCGAAGCTGGTCAAAATCACGGTCAAGAGCGATGAAATCGTAATTGAAGATGACGGTTTGGGGATGAACGTCCAAGACGCCAACGACAAATTCCTGACGGTCGGTTACGACAAGAGACTCCGTGAGCCTGCCAAGACTCCGAAGTACAAGCGCAAGCCGATGGGGCGCAAAGGGATTGGGAAACTTTCGTCTTTTGCCATCGCTGACGAGGTGGAAGTTCAATCAGTGAAGACGCACCACAAGACGGGGAAGGAATTAGGCAGGGCTGCATTTGTTATGGAGGTGCCTGAAATTGAGAAAAAGGCTGAAAATAAGCAGCCATACCGTCCTCGCCCGCTCAATCCATCGCGAACGAAGCTCACCAAAGGCACATGTATCGTTCTTCGTAAGCTGAAAAAGCAGAGTATCAACGAGGATTATATCCGGCGCAATCTGGCGAGGCGTTTTTCCATATTAGGAGAAAAGTTCGAAGTCCGCGTAGGTACGAAAAAAGTAACTCCATCTGACAGGCAGTATTGGGACAAACTACAGTTCGTCTGGGGACTCGGAAATAATCTTTCTTACAGAATCGCCAAGAAAGGTAAGAAGGTCAAAAAGAGCGAAGTCCTGACCGGAGTCGTGAAAGTGCCCCGACATAGGGACGAGAGGGTCAGCGGCTGGATTGGTACGGTCCATCTCCCCAACGAACTGAAAGACAGGGACATCGACAACAACGGCATAGTGGTAATGGCCCGCGGCAAACTCGTACACGAAAATCTTCTAACCTTCGCACGCACCTCACGAATTTTCGCAGAATACGTCGTCGGCGAAATCAACGCCGATTGGCTGGACGAAGACAGGGCAGCCGACATAGCGACGAGTGATCGCCAAAGTTTGAATGAGGATGACCCGCGCTTCTCTGCTCTCAGAGAATATCTGAAGGAGCGCTTGGATCAGATTGCGGACGAATGGAGTGAATGGAGGAAAGAGGTCGGGGTCAAGGCTGTCGTCAGCAGGCATCCCGTTTTGCAAGGGTGGTTGGACGGTATGACGACTGACAACCGCAGGCAAGCCGTGAAACTCCTTTCCGCCATTGAAGGAATGCCCGTTTCCAGCTTGGACGACAAGAAAGTACTCATCAAGCACGGCATCATGGCCTTTGAGACGCTTGCATTAAAAGGAAACTTGATTGCGTTGAGCGAGACGTCGGTGGTCGACGTTGAGAGCATGAAAAGAATCATGAGTGCAATGGAAGACTTGGAGGTGGCGCACTACTACCAAGTCGCCAAGACACGGTGGACAGTATTGGCACAGTTCGAGAAGTTGGTAGACGAGAATGCCAAAGAGAGGTTCTTACAGGATAAGATATATGACAACCTGTGGCTAATGGACTCCTCGTGGGAGAGGCCCACGCACGAAGTTCGCAAGGAGAAGAGGTTCACTGACAAGCTCAAGGCCCAGAAACTCGGGTTGGATCAAAATAAAGCGCTGTCGCGATATGACATTAGATACCTCACCGTTTCCGGCAAGGACTTGATAGTTGAGTTGAAGCGCAGTGGCCGCACTATGACAATGCCAGAGATCGTACAGCAAGTCAGAAAGTATGGCGAGATCATGGAGTCCATGGCGAAAGATCCGAGTAACCCAAGCGCGCCGGACTTCGAGATCGTCGTCTTGGTGGGAGAATATCCTGCGGGTTACGCCGGCAGTGACGAGAGCGCCTTGAGGTCTTACAAGACGCGAATGATGACATACGAAAAACTCATCGAACATGCGCGCGCGAGCTACGGAGATTATTTGGATAGGCAGCGTAAGGTTGAGCGGATTCAAAAGATGGTAGACAGCTTGTAACGTCGCTCTGCGCCGTGTTACCTGAATGTGTAGGATGTTCGTAAGGGCTAAGCAAACCAGAACTCATGTAGTCGTTGTCGTAATCTTTCAGTATCTTTGATCTCACAGCCCCACAAGATCAACACGTCATAGCCGAGGTCAGCAAGGTTGGTAGCTTTACGCCGGTCTCGTTCGACATTCCGTTTCAACTTATCTGTCCAGAACTCGCGGTTCCGGGTGGGTATTCTCCCGCGCCCACATGTTTCGTGATAATGCCAAAAGCAGCCGTGAATAAAAATAGCTTTCTTTCGACTACGATTCGCGATGTCGGGTCGCCCTGGGAGACCTTCGACGTTCATGCGGTAGCGGGCACCGATCTGGTGTAGAACCTCACGAACCGCAGCTTCCAGCCCTGTGCCCTTCTGGCGCACACGCTTCATGAGTGCCGACCTATCTGGGGTTGTTTTAACTACTTTCATACACCGCTCCACAATAAAGACAACATACCACACCTGTCGACTCAAAGAGAGAAAGGAGTGTGCATCCGACTGATTTATACTTCCCATTGATAATTAAGACGGGATTATCACGCGTATTGAGCATTGACCAACCGACAACTAAGAGGTTACAAAGAAAGCGAAAGTGCAGACTCACCCTATAGCCGATCCGGCTCCTGGGTGGCATTGGAACCTCATCGGGTTAATTCGTCTGAAGCTTACCGATCTTGAAACCCTTCTCCCGACATCGTGGCTGGTATCCGTCCTACCTCACTGCGAGTAGGGCTAGCAAAACCGCCAGATGATATCGAAGAACCCTGAGGATCGGCACCAACGTCCACTCGACCGATGTGACTTCATTCCACCGATAATGAGTCTGTGGCAGATAGTAGCTTGCACTATGTTCGATTCGATAGCCTCTAAGGGAGACGCCGCTGTGGGTTTGTATTCTGATTGGCGACACTGGACCTACGACGAGTGGAATGAGCGGCTCATCGCTTATTGCTTCGCCCAGGGTACGCGTGCCACCTCCGTCGTCGAGCGCATCCCGGCGACACCGGAGGAACTCGCTCAAGTAATACACGATCCATCAGCCGATCCCCACGAAGTCACCGAAGCTTTCATCTCTTGCATCAGGGAGAAGCTTCGCCCTAACGCCGTAAGTTTCTGTGGTTTTTGCCAAAGATACGGCAACTGGTCGTCGCAGGCTTCTGGCCCTCCGCATTTTTTTGCGATGCTCTGGTTTACGTGTTTGGTGGCGTACGGGTATCCAGACATTGAAGGTGGTTTCCACGACCGCATTACACGACTATTAGGGCGGGGACTGAATCTAGATTGCCTTCCAAATCTTTGGTCGGATTTGGCTGCTTGGACGAATAACGTGGCTCGCGCACAAGGCAGCAAGGTACGTACTCCTCTCCAATTGCCGCCGCCTGACGATTACCGGAGCACTATCGGTCATTCATGGTTCTTGGCCTTCCCACACCGGAACGACCGTCTCAAGCTTCGAAAATTATTAGAAGAAAACGATCTGGTGGGCGATGAGCCACCCATAGCGCATATCGTCGACTTACTCAATCACGAGCGCGAAATATTCAGCGGATCATTTCGCGAGGACTTGAAGAACTTCGTCGCCAAGTTTCTGAACACCGGTGAAGATGCTCGGAACAGTGCCTTTTGGCGGGCCGTCAGGCAAGAGGCGATAGACGCCGGGAGCAGCACTGCGGAAACTCAGGATCAAGGCGAACTGAATCTGATGGCTTACCTTGAGGATGACGAATTAATCCTATATTTGGCTTGTGATGACAAAACACTACTGTGCACGGGCTTCTCCAAACAGCCATTGAGATTCAGAATCGGGGACATGGCGAATTATGTTGTACGTGACACGGACGAAAGTGGTGACTCCGGCATGGAAGAGGCTGTGACAGCGGTTTTGGCAGGAGGGCTATATGTGCCGAGAGTCACACGTCACATCCGCCGAGGAGTCTTGGTATTCAAAGAAGAATTGAGCAACGAATACAAGATGGTCGGAGGTGCAAACGCCAATGAAGCGACTGTAGCCTTAGTAAGCGACTCTCGTATTAACGCTTTCCAGCGAGCCTACGGGGGCGAGGCTTACCGGTCACGTTTTCTAGGATGGCATGAAGTAATCAACTGTGAAGTGATAGTACGCCGCGATTTACCTCTTGGATTGGAAGGCATCCTCCACTTGCAGGAGACGATGTTCCCACCTGTTGCCCGCTTCGTCGGGGGAATTCGTACAGGACAAGACTTTCATTTGATGCCTGGTTTTATGCCGACGATTAAGTTCAAGGGGGCGCGGCTCGTTGAGCTTTTCGATTCGTCAGGTAGGAAAGTTGATGTTTTGACGCGCGTCGCAACCGATGGCTCCGAATGGGGATTTCCCGATGAACTCTCGAATTTAAAAGCGGACCGCTATACAGTTCGAGTGTCATGGTGGGGGTACACTGGTGTCGAACGCACGACCGAGACGGATTTGACTCTTATCGAAGGCCAGCGAGAGCAGGTGCGCCACGACTACAAAGGACTGGGAGCAGGTCGATATTACATTGAAAGCTGTACTCCCGGTGAAATAGAAGTCATTGGAAATGAAGTCTTACCACTCGGCATTTTGGGCGGTGAACTCAATGAAGATGGACCGGATCTGGTCGAACTAGATCCAGAGCTGCGGTACCTCGGGCCGGGATGCGGAGAGTTCAGTCGCACAAAAAAGCCAGAATTTGATTGGTTAGTTACAGGGCCGAAGAAAAATCCGGAGTTACTCCTCTTCGTAGGTGATCCAGAGTCTCCTCAGGTTCCTCTGAATCGAAGATCCGAGATTGCGAGCGAACGCCGCAATTGGCGAGTAGCAATGAACGGAAGTCGCCGGGTGGCAGCTCGCCTAAAAGACGGGCGCATTGTTCCCATAGAATCCCTAGCCAAGGTGTACGAGGCATTTATTCAATATAAACGACACAACCCAAACGCGGATGCCTCTATCTTACGCAATGAGGGCTGGAGTGAGGAATCGTCTACCTGGCGCGGTGTAGAACCAGATTTCCGCGTCGCACGCTTCACGGACGCACTCGCGGCAATCTCGGTGCGAAGGAGTGGAGTCTCTTTCAAAGTGCTGGTTGATCTCTTGGCCGCCATGGCGGGAACGGAGATCGGGATTGCACCCGCATTCATCTTCGACATTGCGAGGGCTTGGGTGGAGTCCGGTGCGTTCGACATCGCATATGCACAAGGGCGTCGTGCTACCTATGTCGTTCCGCGTCGCCCTTTCTTCGTGGCTTATTGAGTCGCTACTTATATACAGGCAACTCTAGTGGGATTGGTGCCTACTACACTGAGGACACATATTGAGCGCGCTGCAACAGCTCGTGGATGCACCCATGACGATTTGTTACCCCCATGCCGCTGGCTTTCGAAGATACTAAGACTGAAGTGCGATGACCATGAGACAGTAAAGGATATTTCTGAAGCCCTTGGGTTGGCTCCCCCACGTTGGTTGAAGTGGCCTATCGACACTACTCTTGATCTACGGCCAGACGATCAAGGTCTGCGCGATGGCGCGCCAAGTGATTCTTTCTTCCCTGTGAAGGTGTGGGAATGGTCTCGAGGAATATTCGTTCGTGTAGATCCATCAGCTCATTCCTCAAGGCAAGAGTCGGGTGTTTCCGTGGAGTTGCGTTCTCACAGAGAGCGTTGCCCAATCTACTTGGTGTCGTTGGACGGGGCGGCTTGGTGCTGGACACACATCCGAAATTGGGCCTTACTCTTCGCTTATTCCTTGAAAGACGGTCACTCACCTATCACAATGCGGGTGGGAGGCCCTATCCGCCGCCCAGGGTCTATCGGTGTTTATTTGCCTTTACCGGTAGGACGATTGTGCGCGGTATTTGGAGATGGGCTGGCTGGCCCAGTGATCGGGCAAGACAGTGTTTCTGTCCAAGAATACGTGTACCCACTCGGTGGTACTTACCTAGAAAAATTGAGTCGTTTGTTGCCGGTGTATTGTGATAATGGTCGGGACGTTCAGGCGTAGCTCGTAAAGGGAGGAACGGACATGCAAGACCCGCTCGGGGGCTTTCTGCGAATACGTGAGCTCTACATCGCATATCTGGATACTGCCTTCCGTATAAGTGATGCGAGCGTTGCAATGGAGCGCCGGCGCTTGCTACGCACTCCAGGAACGCTCTGTACGGAGCCATTGCTCGAACCACTGCCTAGATATGAAGCCGCAGGAGCGGCATTCCATGAACTTATTGACTTACATGATGCCGACGCGAATCCACTTGAGGTCTTCGACCGTACAGAACGCATTGCTTTCGTAGAATTGGTGCTCGCAGGGTTATTTCCATCCAGACCTGCCCTTCAGGAAGATCAGGTGCCTACAACTCGGGTGGGAAGATTCAAACCATACTCCCACCAACTCCACATGCTACGCAGAGGGACGAAGATAGGTAGCCCAGGCATCGTCACCTCAGGCACCGGCTCCGGAAAGACTGAATCTTTTCTTTTACCCTTGCTCGCTGCCCTTACAAAGGAGGCAAAAAACTGGCCCGAACCGGAACAACACTTTCTCAAGCGTCGCTGGTGGCACGATCCTTCGACTGAGAAGACCTATACGAAGCCCAACGCCAAAGGTGTGTTAGTACCCCGATACGAAGCGATTCCATTGACCTTGAGACCTTCGAGCCGTAATCCGAGGGCGACGCCTTTTCGTCCGCACCGTGAAGGGGAGCGGCGTCCCGCCGCGCTTCGCGCTCTGATTCTTTACCCTATGAACGCACTGGTCGAAGACCAGTTGGTGCGTCTCAGGAAGGCCTTGGACTCTCGTGAGGCTCGAGAGGTAATGGATCGCGAGTTCAACAAGAATAGAATCTTCTTCGGTCGTTACACAGGTAAAAGTCCGGTCACCGGACAAGAAGATCATCCAGGGTTTGCCGAATTGCTCAGCATAGTAGATGACAACCCAGAATTAGAGCGTCGCATCGACCCACGTATTAGTGGTGATAGAGGCGGCCAACAGGGGCCTACGCTCCGCGAGGTTCGTGACAGTGAAATAGAGAGACGAAAACGCAGGCAAAAGGAGATGTTCGATGAAATGGTGGCGCTCGAAGCAGGGCAACGATCTGCCAGACACTATGCCTGTCGCACCATGAATCCCGACGCCGCCTTGGAACTTGATCAGGCGCCGTCAGCATTCGATGACGATGCACCATTTATGTTTCCTGCGGTTGATGGAGGAGAGTTAGTTTCACGATGGGATATGCAGCGGACTCCCCCCGACATACTGATTACCAACGTCAGCATGCTGAGCGCGATGCTGACTCGAGAGGTTGATGAATCTATCTTTGCTCGAACGCGCGATTGGCTGGAACACCAAGATTCATATTTCTACCTCATCCTCGACGAACTACATCTACAACGTGGTTCGGCAGGGACGGAAGTCGCCTACCTGTTACGTCTATTGCTGGATCGGCTCGGTCTGAGTCGTCCAGAGCATCGCCACAAATTACGCATCCTCGCTTCGAGTGCTTCCTTGCCAGCGGCACCAGAGGAAGAGGCGCGCAAAAGCGCCGATTATCTCTGGGATATGTTCGGGCGCTTCGGGTTGCCAATCCATGTGGAATCAGAAGAGCAGGGCCAGCAACTTTGGCTGGAATCTATTGTCGGAGGGAAAGAGCGGCCAGCCGAGCACGACGTAAGAATTCCTGCACACTTGGATTCCGGCCCTTTTGTGAATCTATTCGAATATTGTAAGCAGGTGGGAGGAACCGATAATAACGAGACTGTGCCAGGCTCGACCTTTGCGGTGAACCCTAAATCGAACCGGGAGGCGGAAAGGCTCTGGCGAGAAGTTGCTGCTAATTTAGGAATCGAACACGGTGATATGGATATAGCAGCAGTCGTTCGCTTTTCGGTTGAAAAGGTGGGGTCTTACTTAGTGGCTTCATGCTGGGATACCGCGGAAAATCGATCCCGTGCAACTATTGCCCGCCGAATCGCTTGGCTGCTTTTTGCCGACCTTCGTGAGGGCAATGATGCAGTTCAAGACGTGCCGTACGACCGGGCGCTTCAAGCAGTGCGTGCGTTATTGTTCGTTCGCGGTTGTGGAGATGGTCTAGAGGATTTGTTGGGTACTAAGGTTGAAGCCCCTGCCTTTCGTATCCACACCTTCTTCAGAAGTCTGGAAGGGTTATACGCCCCAGCTTGGAAGAACGCCGGAGTCGAAGAGTCGGCCGAATATCCTGAACGCATATCGGAGGTGGGTCGCCTCAGTATCGAACGTGAAGCCAGAAAAGAGTTCGATATTCCCGGACATGGCCGTAGGTCGTTACGCCAACTCGAATTGCTCTATTGCGAGTGCTGCGGCGAGTTGTTTTTTGGCGGCATGCGGTCAAGAACAACGGGTAGCCGTATCGCCGGTGGGTCTGACAGCCTAACCGAACTCCTCCCACATGAGGCTCAACTGGACGGACTCCCCGATGTCGCCGCCTCTCAGCGGTTCGAAGAATTGTCTTTCGATCAATATGCAGTGTTCTGGCCCACCGAAGAAGAGCCGCGAGACGAACCACAAGATCGCCAGGGCGACCCCGCCAGTTGGCGGGAAGCTGTCCTGGATCGGGAAACAGGTGTCGTTCGGAGAATCTCGGACGGACGCCCTGGCGGTGCCGACGTAGAATCCGGCGTACGCGGATATCTATTGGAGCGTAGTGCAGCGATAGACCGCCACAGGCGTGGCCGGTCTTGGCCTGAAACGCACGTTCCATACGCCTGCCCAAAGTGCAGCACAGACTATTCACGGCGGCGCAAGGGAATGGGCAGACTTTCGCCTATTCGTAACTTCCGCGCTGGTTTCGGTAAGACTACCCAGTTGCTCGCGACCGAGTTGTTCGACGCTCAGCGAGTCGCCAACCCTAAAGATGCTGCAAAACTGGTTTCCTTTTCGGATAGTAGACAGGATGCGGCCCGCGCCGCCTTGGATATCGAACAGAATCATCATCAAGACTTACGGCGTGAGCTCTTGGTAATAAACCTGTACAGGTATCTCAAGCTACGCCGGCGTACCCCAGAGCTTATTAATGCGGAACTAACAAGCGCAAGTGAGTCTGTCAGAGAAGCGCTGGAGGAAGAAGATTTCGAAGCTGTAAAGCGAAGAGCGGAAAATGTACAGCAACTGAAAGCGGAACTGAACGAGTGTGGCGAACCTTCAATTGCATTGTCATCAGTAGTCGAATGTCTTGATGGAACTTGGGACTTGTCTGGCGAGGCTTCGGAAGTGTCTTGGCTTATTGGAGACATGGTCTGCCGGGGGGTTCATCCATACGACAATGCAGGCGTCGGTCGCCCTGTTGGTCAAAGGGACGAGGGAAAAAGACACTGGTTCGAATGGGATCGTCTCTTTAAGCTACGCGACGGCAAAGTTTTTTGGAAAAAGGATAACAGGTGGGGAGCAGCCCTGCCCGGTGCTCAACGGAACTTGGTGGCGAATTTCCACAAAGTGACAACCGACATAATTTTCAGCAAGACCTATTTTTCACTTGAGGAATCGGGCCTCGGATACGTGACCTTACGTCGTGATGAGTTACCGGAACAACGCCGCAACGACGACCGTGTTCGTGTCCTTTCCGCCCTCTTACGCGTTTTGACGGATGCCTATCGCTACTGGCCTACTCCTTATCGAAAAGAAGATGAGCCTCACGGCCCGTGGCTTGATTTTGGTGACGTTACGAATCAACGGGTAAAGTCCTTCGCGGCAGCCGTCTGGGGGGATTCGGCTGCACCTGAACTCATGCAAGCCTTAGCGGACTTGAAAGGTGCTGGCCATGACGATGGAGTAGTTCGACTATGTAAGATTCGTATAAAACTCACTGAACAACAAGACGACTATTGGCGTTGCGTGACATGTTCTCGGGTCCATCTACATCAAGGTGCGGACGTATGTACCAGATGCTTCAGCCCGCTCCCCGAAACTCCCGCCGGGAAAGTTGCCGAGCTACAGCGCGGCGGTTTTTTGGCGCGGCGTGTGTTGCGCGCCCTAGAACACGATGCCGAGTCAGGCGCGGTTGATTCCGTTTTTAGACTCCACTGTGAAGAGCTGACCGGGCAAACTGAAGATCCGGCCCGACGGCAGCGCGAGTTCCGAGGCATCTTCGTGCCTATCATAGAAGAAGAATCAATTCCGGATCCGTCGTATGACACGGAAGGAAATATAAGTGAAGAAGGAGCAGACGAGGAGTCGCAAGTCAGTTACAAAGTGGTGCGCAATACCTTCGAAGCCAAAGAAACCATAGATGTTCTCGCGGTCACAACCACGATGGAGGTGGGGATTGACATCGGCCCACTACAAGTCATCATGCAGGCGAACATGCCTCCACAGCGGTTCAACTACCAACAGCGTGTCGGACGAGCGGGCCGTCGTGGTCAAGCATTCTCAATGGCGTTGACTATCTGTCGGACGCGCAGCCACGACATCTACTACTTCCGAGAGCCACGAAAGATGACCGGCGATATACCTCCCACTCCTTTTCTTACGAAACGGATGACGAACATCGCCGAGCGATTTCTAAGAAAGAAATGGCTCGTCGATGCCTTCGCACGTCTCCGGCGCGAGGAGCGTTCGTTACCGCTGGCAATCTTTCCAGGCGACCTGATGTCGCCTCCCGATATTCATGGCGAATTTTTGCCTGTCTCCTTATTCCTCGACGGCTCAACAGGTTGGCACGACCAGCTCAGGGATGCTCTCGGTGCGACTCATAGAGAAGCACAGGATTTCCTCGAGCTATTAGAACAGGACGGAAGACTCGATATCCCTCTCGTCGCCGATGTTGATAGATTGGTTGAAGAGATGGACGCCAAGCTCGTCGAGGGTCTTGCTCACGGGCTTGGACAAACTCTGGCGGAGGTGGGCCTCTTCCCGATGTTCGGCATGCCCACGCGGGTACGAAACTTGTATCTGTCATTACAAATGAAGGATTACCAGCCAGAAGCACACACTATAGATCGCGATCTTGATTTGGCTATCTATGAGTTCGCGCCGGGGGCGAAAGTCGTCAGGGACAAATACGAGCATCTTTGCATCGGTTTTACTCCAGACTTCGGTTTCCCACAGTTCATACGCCGCGACACTGAAGTTAATGTCCTAGTCTTCCAACCATCTCCTTTCGGTGAGCGCTTTCATCTCGTACAGTGCGGCATGTGCAGCGCTTGGATGAGGCTCGGCAATTCGGATGTAAACGAAATCGATTGTGAGGCCTGTGGCGCGATATTGACTGATACCAATGGCCGAGAGTGTGTCGTACCCAACGCCTTTCGTAGCGACTTCAAGCCCAGACCGAAAAAAGAGGAGGGGGCGACCGGCTCTCGCCACAGATCCATCCAGGCAGAGGGCCGCGTCCTCGACTTCAAAACATGTGAGTTTGAACACGAAAGCTTTATGTCTACGTTGAAGCTCGCCTTCGACGAACAGACCCGCACCTATCGGCTCAATCGCGGCCCGGAACATGAGAGCGAAGGTCGTGGCTTTGCGCTGAAAGATGGAGAGCAGGTCGTCCCATTAGGATCGGGTCTCGTGCGTATTCCACTTCAAGCGATCAATCGTGAACAAGAGCTGAACGATTTTCAAATACGTGGCGAAGAGGAGTTTGTCTGGCTCGCTGCTCCTAAAACTACCGATTCGCTTTATCTAGCTCCCGCAGGTGTGTTCGACGGACTATCATTGTATAAGTTGCCCTCGCTTTCAGAGGAGCCAGATCCGCGTAGGATAAGCCGATGGCAGGGAGTCCGAGCAGCCGCTCTCTCTGCGACCTTTTTGATAGTCAACCGGGCGTCGCTCGAATTAGATATTGACCCTGCTGAATTCGACGTACTCGAGCCGCGACGTTATGGACCAGATCTCAGGCTTCCACTTCTCCAAATAACCGATCAACTCGTTAACGGGGCGGGGTTCTGTCGTAATCTCAGCGAATCGGATCGGGATATACCTAGGGTATTACGGCTCATATATTCCATGCTGACGGAGTCGTCGTCGTACCCACTAGAATCATTCGCTTCTGTTGAGCATCAAGATTGCGACACGGCGTGTTATCGGTGCTTGCTTCGCTATGGCAATCAGCACTTCCATGGTCTCTTGGATTGGCAGTTGGCCTTGTGTTATCTGCGGGCTTTGATTGATTCGACATTCGTTTGTGGTTTGGACGGGAATTTCGACTTCCCCGGACTTGACCGATGGCGACGAACCGCAGAGGAGCTAGCGGGGGAGATGGTCAAGCGATTCGGGGGGGAGACAAGGTCGTTCGCGGGCGGTATGGTGCCGGCATTTAAGATCGGAATCGGCCGTCGTCAATCGTCTCCTTGGGTACTCGTCGGACATCCGCTGTGGGATTGGGGTGAAGATCTAATTGAAGGCACGATACTGTGGCACGCCGAACAAGAGGCATCGGCCGACGGTGCAGCCGATTGTTGGGATACGTTCAATCTTGCACGTAGACAAGTACAGGTGCGTGAATGGATCAAGGGGGCAATAAGAGCATGAGTGGCAATGTCGGCACTGAAATATCAGAATTGCCGCCACCGATGGATACTGTACGAGTACCTTCTTGTTTCAGCCCGTCCAACTTTGCCGCCCTTTGTCAATGCCCTTTGTCAGTACTACACGGCCTCGGTGAGCACGAACTACTTCCTCCGCATCCGCGCGCCATTCTAGGGACGCTGATTCACAAGGTCATGGAACGGGTTCGACGATCATTACCCGACTCCGCTGAATTAGCTGTTGAAAAGGCGACCACCTTCTTCACCGAGCTTCTCGCTACAGAAGAGCGCCGTTTGAGTACATGCCTCGCCACAAGAGAGCTTGTCCCACTCAGACGCGCGGTCGGGCGCACAGCTTGGCGTAATAGACTGGCTCGCCTCAAAGCATGGGCGGCGACTGTGGTGACAATGCAAAGACTCGGTGGCCAAGCATCCGATGCCACGGAATACGGATATACAAGGTCGGCTGCGAACATACCTGAAGCTGAGATATATACAGTACGGCTCGGCATGGAAAGGCCGCTCGTGGTGCCGGAATTACGGTTGTCGGGTCGTCCGGATTATCTGGAGCGCGATCTTAATGGAACGATCCATGTGATGGATTTCAAGACTGGCCCGATGCTGGACCGGGAGGGGGGGCCCAATGATAGATATGCCCTCCAAGTACGCTTGTATGCTTTGATGCTTGAGAGAGTGGACCCGGGGGCTAAGGTGAGATTGTGGCTAGAAGGATCGCAACGGATTGAAGTTTCTTGGGACAATACTATGCGAGCCGCTGTCAGCGAAACACTGGAGGAAATGGCAGCACTGTTACCTGAAGGAAAATCGGTGGTGGCAGAGACAATCGCCAGCACAGGCCCGCAATGTTGGAATTGCCGTATCCGGCATCGCTGTCCAATGTATTTACGTGAAGCTCCGAACTGGTGGGTGCGAACATCGGTTGTTGGGCGTGTAGCACCGTTCGACGTGTGGGGGCGGGTGATCGGAACAGTATTGAGTGAGGGCCGCGTCACAGGACTAGAAATACTCGACGCGGCAGGGCGAAGGGTGCGTCTGCGCGGACTTGAATCGCGGATCGACAGTAATTCGTATCTGGGTGCAGATGTCTGGCTCTTCAATCTTGAGCCGAGCGAGAATCTACCGGCCCACGGAATCTACGCTCATCCACGTAATTATCATGGGACCGCCCCCAGTCGCGCATGGCCGAACGCTCTACGACTAAAAATATATATCGGATGTGCTAGTGGAAGTGAGAGTGCTATATGAAGTCGGGCAAGAATGTCGACTTACTGGTTGCTCAAGATGCGTTGCATAAAAGACAGGTGCTCAGGTATTAGCGGTGATATAAATTTTGCTTGGGGAGCATTATGAAGGCTACACTCGTGTTCGTGCCGCCCGGCGGCGGCGAGGCGGATTATTCCCTTGATTTTGAGTTGCCAGGTGTACCACAACCGGGCGACTATGTTTCGATTAAACGCCCTGGCCAAGAAGGGACTATTGATTTCATTGTGCGGCGGACGTGGTGGCACATGGACTATCCCAGCGATGCGCTTTACGGCGATCCCGATAATCCGGTCTATGGCTCGGTCACGGGCATCGTCGTTGAGTGTGAGTTCGCTATCGGCCCCTATTCCAGTGCGGAGCATCGGCGGTCGTGCGAAGCGTACAAAGGCGAGGGCAAGTTACAAAAGTTCGAGGACACCGCGTTCTAATCTAGCCGGTGACAGGTATGGAGTCACGCGACACAGTTGATCCGCGGGAACTGGCGCGGATTATCACGGAGGCTAAAAAGCTGGCTATCGCGTACCGCCGGTTGACTGGCCGCCCTCTAGGCATTACAGGGGAGGTGGCCGAGTACGAGGCGGCGCGCCTGCTCGGCCTTCGCCTTGCCGTGGTCAGGCAGGAAGGCTTCGACGCGGTTCGTGACGACGGCACGAGGATTCAGATCAAGGGCCGTTGCATATTGGACAAGTCCGCACGGGGGCAGCGGCTCGGCGTTATCCAGCGCGAGAAAGAATGGGATACGGTTGTTCTCGTGCTTCTCGACGGCAACTTCGAGCCGACTGCGATTTACGAAGCCCGGAGGCCGGAAATCCTCGAAGCCTTGTCGGCCCCTGGCTCCAAAGCGAGGAATGAGCGCGGCGCGCTGAGCATTAGCAAATTCAAAGCAATCGGCTTGCTAGCTTGGATCCTCTCATAAACTATAACTTCGAGAGGATAGGTATGTACGTTTCCACCGCCGAATACAACGGTAACTGGATAAGGTTTCTCGCATTGCCGGACAATGGACTGCTGCTTAATACGAAAGACGTGTGCGGAGTCCCGGGCATAGCCTCACGCCCGCCGGGACCGAACTAGGCGAGCCGTGCCTAGACCTCGCGGGTGCCATTGGTGCCGCGCTCTCTGAAGATGTCGGCGACGTAGATTTTGTAGAGTGGCTGTAAGAGACATTCGTAAATTACAGGGACGAGATCCTAGTCCGACCGATGTGTAATGACGAGTGGGATTTCGAGCGGTAAGTACGCAGTTTTCAGCACCTCTATTCGAGAAGGTAACGAACGCTGTGAGTGGTAAGGAAAAAAGGTTTAGCCCGCCCCTACAGTGCGGCTATTGTGGTAATGCTGCCCCAATGGAGCACGTGGCCGAATACTCTCAGGTCAGGGAATATTCTGACGAAAAATCCAGTTTGGCGTGGGACGCCGGCACCGTCTTCGAGCTTTTAGTCTGCCCGGCCTGTGAGGGGGTTACGCTTCGTCGGTACTACTATCACGAAATGAGGGAGCCGGAAGAGTGGGTGCGGGACATACTTTACCCGCTCCCGGAAAAGGTACCCTCCGGCCTGCCAAGAAAGATCGAGACTGCGTACCAGGAGGCGGCGAGGGTTAAGAACATCCCCAACGCTTACGCCGTCCTGCTAGGGCGCCTCCTCGAAATGGTCTGCGAGGACAGAAAGGCTGTGGGCGATACACTCGCCAGGAAGCTCGATAGCCTCGTCACCAGAGGGGAAATCCCCGTTACACTGGCGGAGATCGCGCATAATTTAAGGGGCCTTAGAAACATCGGCGCTCACGCCGGCCCGGTAGAGTTGACCGCCGCCGAAATACCCTTACTCGACGACTTGTGTCGCGCCGTCTTGGAGTACGTCTACAGTGCCCCGCAGCTAGTCGAAAGGGTAAAGACGAGGTTGAATGAGATGAAAGGCGGCTCGTGATCCGGCTACCCGCGCGGATATACGAATTACAACGGCGACGCCGCGCATGGCAGTCCGCCCGCGCCTAGCCTACCGATAACGCGTCCCTCACATCCCATTCTGACAATGACAGTTTGTTGTCGCCCGCCACAGGAGTGAATCCGGCGTCAGGCATGAGACGCGCAAACCGATAGGTTATATAATCAACAATATGGGCAAAGAGTTCACATTCGATGTTTTTTTAGGCCATAGCTCAATGGACAAGCCGCGCGTCAGGAAGTTGGCCGAGCGTTTGAGGGATGACGGGGTGCGCGTCTGGTACGACGAGTGGGAGGTGCAGTCTGGGGACGTTATTATTCAGAAGATAGAGTCCGGCCTCGAATCCGCCCGCTCGTTCGTGCTCGCTATGTCCGCTCACGCGTTCGGATCGGAATGGGTGGGCTTGGAGCGAACTACGGTTATACACCGGGACCCGATGAACAAAGAGCGCCGCTTCATCCCGCTTTTACTCGAAGAGTGTGACATGCCGGACACGATCCGGCGCTTCAGGTACGTTGATTGGCGGACGGAAACCGATAACGAGTATGAGAGGTTGATTAGAACCATCCTGCCCGCCAGTGACACGACCGTTCGTTCGATAGCCTCGAAGGATTGGTTGCGGCAGCCGCTCAGGGAGGTGAACCGAAACGTCCTTCACGCTAGAGTCTTGCCGTCCGGCGAGATTCAGTTGTCATACGCCGGCTCGGCCGCCTGGATGGACCGAGAGTCGTTAATCATCATCTTTCACTTGGATCCCGGCTTGCCGGAGGCGGGAGCGGTCCAGCGTGTGCGGGAGGCTCTGGCGGCTTCCGGTCTGGACTGGCTGTTTCCCGATGGCAATAAGTGGATTCTCAGGACGGATGTTGTGAGACGTAGCGTCGCTCCGCTCAAAGGATACAAGTGGCTGAACGGGAATCAGGTCGTCGTCCCCGAAGTCAGCCACATGCCGATGGTCTTGAACGGTCAGCATATCGAACAGACGATCGTGACATTTTCGTTCGGCGAGAATGAAGTATAACTTACCCGAGGTACGACTATGACAGGAGAATCAAGTCGGATGTGTCACATCTGTCGGAAGTCACCGGCAGTTGGCAAGGAACACCTGCCGGCCAAGGGCGCGTCGAACAGGGGCAAGGTGCGGGTCAAGTATATTGACGGTGCAAACATCGGGAATTGCGTTCAGCACAATTACACCGCATTCGGGGATGGCTTCTGGGTTCAGGCCCTCTGTGAAAAATGTAACCAAAGAAGGACGGGCGCTCGTCTCGGCAGTGCTTACGCCGACTTCGTCGCTCGAATATCTAACGCCATCGGCATAGAGGACGGGAGCGGGCGGATTTACGTCCGCTTGGACGGCATCTATCCGCTGCGGGTAATAAAGCAGATGTTCTCGATGTTCCTTTGTGCGATGCCGCAACAGCCTTTACCGGCCTGGCGAGGAATACAGCAGTTCGTCCTCGGCAAGGAGGATAAGCTGCCCGCCGATGCTCCCCAAGTGTATCTCTACAGGAATGCCTCGGAGGTCGGGCGCATCGTTCCTTGGTGTGGCATCGCTGAAATATTAACGCGCCGGAAGCCTATTGCCTTGTCGGAGATTTCCTGGCCGCCCGTAGGACTCATCTTTTGTGATAAGCCGGACGAGCGGTTCGCTTCGATGGCCAACGTCACACAGTGGGGCCAGTACGGATTCAAGGATAAGGAGAGTTTTACCATTCGACTGCCTCGTCTGAAGGTGAATACAGATCACCCGCTGGCCTACGGTACGGTCTCCGAGATTACAAGGTGGCGGACGGAGTGCGGCGTGATGTGGGCAGTGGCCGACGCCGATTACGGTGCGAGTCCTAATAATACGAGCATGGTGTGGCAGCGTGATTGAAGATAAGGCGCGACTATGATCCACAGGTACGAGAGCGACTATCCGAATCAACTGCACCAACTGGTAGTCAGCGTCTCCAAGCACATCACGGTGACCAAAGACGGCAGGCTTCGCTTTCAGAAGAAGCCGATAGAAGTGAATCTGGTTAATGTCGCCCGGTCGGACAGGGAGCATGTCGCCCATTATATGATCCGAGATCACTTCAGCGGCGCGTTCTACGGCGAGGTCTGCCACGCCGCCACCCTGATACCGATTCGAGACTTCTTAATACGGGCATGGTCGTCGAAGCCTCACTATTACTTCTGTGGCGTGCCCGATTACATCTCCGTGCCAAAGACCGTTAGCCTAGCCTTCCCGAGCGTTATGGATATCATTGACGCCTTAGGGATTAAGACTGTGGAAGTCACTAGTGGGTTTCAAGGGGGAATCAGGGACATCCCGACGTGGGAGAGCTACCTCCGGCAGTTCGCGGCGATGCGCGACGACTTAGCGCTACTAAAGCAATGGTCACCTGAATACACCTGTAAATTGAGTGCGTACATTTGCGGTGATCCAACCGAGCAGGACTCTAAAACGTGGAAGTGGTACCACGGCGTCGAACAGGTCAGAGTTCCGCCTGGAGATATTTGGAAAGTCAGGACGGAATCAAGCAATGGGTAAGTGTGTTGTTGATTCTTGCTCTCTGTTTGTGGAGCTATTCGATTGCAAAAAAAAGAATTCACGATATGGCCGCCGTATGAGGTTTTCTACATTCATAGCATGCTGTTTAATACGCAATCTGCTGTCAACTCAATTGAGATTCTTAGTGTAGTGATGAGTTACCTAGACGGGAGTAAATCTGAGGACTCATTGAATGCCATTGATACTGAGGACGTTCTAAATCATTTGCAGAACATTGTTGTGCAAGGTGCTGCTTTGTCACGATACTTCTGGCCTGTGCGCAAAGAATATGAACGTCGAGGAGATTTTCTACGTCGAGCTCTTGGCATTACTGACGATAATCCACTGAAGTCGAGAGACCTTCGTAATTCAATAGAACATTTCGACGAAAAATTGGATCAATATTTCTTTGCTGGAATTGTGGGGTATGTTTTACCGCAGTACCTCGGGCCCCTTCCGACAGATAATGGCGTTCCAAGTCATATCTTTCGGGCCTACTATATTGATATTGGGCAGTTTGAACTGCTAGGCAAACGCTATGAAATCGAACCGATTGCTAAAGAGATTCAGCGCCTGCACGAGGCGCTAATGAAATGTGATAAAGAGGGCGGACGCTTGTGAATTAGGCTGCTCCTAACAACTTATTTGAACCGAGCCCGCGACAGCATAGTCTTCATCATTCCCCTTTCCTATACTATTGAAGACCACTCGCGCAAGATGGGTTGATCTGGGCGATAGGCTATCATGGCATTAGTAGTGAACTCTCAGGGTGTAAAGGATATAAAAGTGCATAACAAGTTTGCAGAAATGGCCAAGCAAATACTTGAAGAAGCACTGTCTAGGACGCCATCAGAACCTCTTCATAAATCTATACTTTTTATCGAAACTATACGGGTCCTTGATTATTGGACTGTGTTTCAGACTTTATTACCGAAAGAAAAACGTCTTTCAGGTCCCGACTTCGAGTTGATTCGATGGGGGTGGAATTTAGCAGCTGAACACATTTTCACCAGGGTGGAAATGTCTGGAGCCTTCCCCCTTATTGAAAGTAGTAATGAAAATAGGTTGTTCGCTATCAATCTTCTTCATAAGCTCGGTCGATCAGTATTGCTGTATCGAGCTTCCGAGATGATTAGGTATGGATTACTAGATGTTGAGTGCAATGAGGGAGAGTTTATTGTCAGAAGAGCTGCAAATGTTGCGGAGCACTTTTTGGACATTCTTGAATTCGGCCGTATTAATGAAATGAAAAGAATACTTGCTGACAGGGATAAAGATTATTGGAAAGGGTGGAAGCTAATTGATATCAATGACTATTCGGAATTGCCAACTGAACCAGGGGCTTTTTGGTCCCGTACTCTGAAAAGCCCATTAGAAAAGTTCAAGGTAGATAATATAGATGAATTAATGACACCTCTAATTCATCCTTGGGATTCTGGGCACGGTGTGATGATGGGATATGGTGCTCTTCCCGAAGTTGATAGACATTTTTTATCCCAAGCAACCGAGCTGGTCTGCGAGTGGAGAGAAGAAGCAGGAATACACCCCGGCGCAACACTAGGAGAACTCAGCGGTTCAGATTTAACCTCAATCATAGTTGTCCTTACTTTTTTGCACACCAAACATATCAGATTTGCTCTGCTGGCAATGAAGGATCATCCTGAAATATCAATACCTCAAAGCTTAACAATTTGGGAGCCCTTCGAGGAACTTGTAGAAAGTGCCGCTGAGATCTCGAATCTTGATAAGAACACAGTTAGATGCGCGCTTAATGCAATTACAATGCAACCCAGTGAAGCATCTAATCTTCACAAATTTACGACGCCTTTTGTGCCGCTATTAATAAGCCTCGGCAATGGACTTGTCTTACGACCCGTATCGAGTCTTATACGAAACCCATTTTTATCTACCATCACGCTTCAAGAATGGCGAGACCCAACAATTAAAGACAAAATATCTACACGCCGCGAAGATTGGATGAGAGATGAAATTTATGCGCTTTTTCAGGGGACACGTTATAGGAGGGTTGAAGGAAATATTAAGATTCGCGATAGGGGCAGGGTGGTGACAGATATAGATGCTGCGATTTTCGATATCACATCAGGTGAACTGGCATTGTTTCAGATAAAGTGGCAAGACTATTTTACGAATGATGTACGCATATTGCGGAGTAAGGCACGTAATTTGACAAGAGAGATGGATGAGTGGGCAGAAAAAGTAGTATCGTGGATTGAGCAGAGAGGAAAGAATGAACTGATTAAAACTCTTCGGCTGAAATTACGTAAGGGAATGTCCATTTCCTCCATATACTTATTTGGCATTTCTCGGAGCGCTGCACGTATGCGCGGGTATGGTTTTACTACAGGAAATAAAAATCTAGCCATAGCGAATTGGCCGCAATTTCTACGTGCCCGGTATGAACTAGGACCTGTAAACAGGGTATTTCACCAGTTGTTTGATACATTGAGACTGGAAATGCATGAGACAATCATAGCTAAGCCATTGCCTGTAACTATTAATGTTTCTGGGACGTCGATTCTCTTTGAAAATATGTGGAATACTTTTACTGATGAAGATGAAGATGAATAGCAGCATAACTTATTCAACCCGACGCCTCAATAGGATCCCTTCATCGTTGTATGGCTCGTCAATTGTTGAATGGTATATGCTCGGCGAGGTTTAGTTCGGGCGTTGGGCTCTTGATTTGTAGTAATTAACATTGATTTAGGAACTAGAGACTATAAAGGCACCGGGTGAAGTCGACACTAGGTGGCCTTTACTTCATCGGGTCACACCCCAGAATCAGGGAACAAGCTTCCATTGCCGACGAAATAAGAAGTAGAGTTCATACGGAATCTCCTCATGATATAGATGATTTTATGTCTGCAACTGGACCCATCCGCCTCAAGAAACCGTGTCAGTACATTCCCCTTATCTAAATTTTGCTTATACTTGTTGAGAATAATCAAGTCGCTGTAAACGCTATCACACTCTCCTCGACTGTTCGGTATGCTGAATAATTGAATACATCTCGGTCAATCTGGCAATCAAAGAGCAAACGCTCATGTCAGCTTTTGGAAAGCTGACATGAGCGTTTAATTTTGTTATTCCAGTACAGGACTTTAATTCATATTACAGAACTTTATTCCGTAGTACAGGACTTTAATTCATTCGCACAGATACTGTCCACGGGATTAGCTATGCGTTGCGAGTTTGCCGATCAGGGTGAAGAGCGGTAGATACATGGCGACCACGATGGAGCCGATGGTGATGCCGAGAAAGCCGATCAGGAGCGGCTCCATCAGGGTCAGCAGGTTGGCGATGGCGGCGTCTACTTCCTGCTCATAAAAGTCTGCGACCTTGCCGAGCATGGCGTCGAGCGCGCCGGTCTGTTCGCCGATGCCGACCATTTGCGCGACCATGTGCGGGAAGACATTGGTGGCCTTCAAAGGCTCGACAAAGCTTTCGCCGCGTTCAACGCCCATGCGTACTTTCGTGATGGCCTCTTCGATGACGACGTTACCGGAAGTGCGCGCCGTGATGTCTAAGGATTGCAGGATAGGCACGCCCGAAGAGAGCAGGGTTGAGAGCGTGCGCGAAAAGCGTGCGACCGCAATCTTGCGCAGGATGATGCCGAAGATAGGGAGCTTCAAGAGCAGCTTGTCTATCTTATAACGCCCGCCCGGAGTCTTGTAGTAGAAACGCACTGCGATGGCCGTGCCGACGACGACAAGCAGCATCGCGAGGCCGCCCCACCCGGCGAGAAAGCCGCTGATGCCGGTCACGATGCGTGTCGGCAAGGGCAGTTGCTCGCCCGGCCCCAAGAGGCCGATAAAGATATTTTCAAACTGCGGAATGACGACGATCATAATGACCGCGATGGCCGCAATCGCCATCACGATCACCGCCGCCGGATAGATCAGAGCGGAGATGACATCGCGCTTGAGCTTGACCATCTTCTCAATGAAGGTCGAAAGACGCTGGAGAATGAGATCAAGAATACCGCCCGTCTCGCCCGCTTCGACCATGTTGGTAAAGAGTTGGTCGAAGACGTTCGGATGACGCGCCATCGCCGCCGCTAAGGTCGAGCCTTCTTCCACGTCCTGCCGCACCTGATTCAAGACCTGCTGAAAATGCTTGTTCTCCTGCGCCTGCGAGAGGATGTCCAGGCACTGCACGAGCGGCAAGCCCGCATCAATCATCACTGAGAACTGGCGCGTAAAGATGGACAGCTCTTTGGATTTGACCTTCTTGCGGCTGCCGAGCTTGGGAATGCCGATCTCGCGCCCCTTCTCTTTGACGGAGGTGAGCGTGACCTGCTCGCGGCGCAAGAGCTGGCGCAAGGCTTCCCGGTTATCTGCGACGCGCTCGCCGACGACCGTTTCATTCAGTCGGTTGCGGCCTTTGAAGACATAGGTTGGCATGTTCGTGAAACTCCAGTGTTGATTTTGGATTGCGGATTGCGGATTGCGGATTGAAGCAGACGCTGATAAAAGCTATTTCCTTTTCAATCCGCAATCCGCAATCCGCAATCTCCAATGGTTCTATCTTGTGCCCGGGCGCGAGCCGACGGGTCTGGCTTGCGCGTAAGGGCTTGGGTGCGGTTGCGGGGGCGCGCCCGGTCTTTGCGGCATCGGCATTCCGGGACGCGGTGCGCCTCCATTAGCGTTGCCCATGTTGAGACCCGAGCCGCGATCAATCAGGTCTTTCAGCTCATCCGTATTGGAGGAGCGCTGCATGGCCGTGTCGAGCGAGATCAGGCGTTTGTGAAAGAGCGTGGCGAGAGACTGGTTAAAAGTCTGCATGCCGTACTTGTCCTGTCCCGTCTGCATCATGGAATAAATCTGATGGACTTTATCTTCGCGAATCAGGTTTCTGATGGCCGAATTGGGAACTAAGATTTCCAGAGCCATCGCGCGTCCCTTGCCGTCTGCTTTGGGAAGCAGAGCCTGACACATGATGCCTTCCAGGACGAGCGAGAGCTGAGCGCGAATCTGCGCCTGCTGCCCGGATGGGAACACGTCTATGATGCGGTTGATGGTCGAGGCCGCGGAGTTGGTATGCAAGGTCGCGAAAGTTAAGTGACCCGTCTCTGCAATTCGCAGCGCCGATTCGATGGTTTCAAGATCGCGCATTTCGCCGACCAGCACCACGTCCGGGTCTTGACGCAAAGCCGTGCGCAGAGCCTCCGCAAAGCCGTGCGTGTCCGCGTTGACTTCGCGCTGGTTAATCAGGCAGTTCTTGTGATTATGCAAAAATTCAATCGGGTCTTCGATGGTCAGGATATGCTCGTGACGATCAATGTTGACTTTGTCAATCATCGCCGCGAGCGTCGTGGACTTGCCGGAGCCGGTCGGCCCCGTGACGAGGATAAGGCCGCGCGGTTTGTCGCAGAGCTTTTTGACAACCGCCGGGAGTCCCAACTCTTCAAAAGGTTTAATCTCGTAAGGAATGGCGCGAAAGACCGCGCCGACCGCGCCGCGCTGGTTAAAGAGATTGGCGCGAAAACGTGAGAGACCCTTGACGCCGAATGAGAAATCCAGTTCAAGGTTTTCCTCGAAGCGATGCTTCTGCGCATCCGTGAGAACCGAGTAGGCGAGCTGCTTGGTGTCAGCAGAGGTCATCGGACGATAGCCTTCGAGCTGCTGTAAGTGCCCGTGAACGCGTATCTGCGGAGGGGAATTCGTCGTGATGTGAAGGTCTGACCCGCCTGCTTCGGAAAGCTTTTTGAGCAGGTCTGAAAGTGAGAGTGGAGATTGCTGATCGTTCATAGACATAAGGGGTTTTGCTCCTTGGCGCGCTCTCTCGTCCGGGAAGGTTTTTGGTTAAAGCGGGGCTGGCGGTTGAATTTCAACGCCAGCCCCGGCGCGTCGCTAAAGGGAAGTTCGATTTAACGCTTGGCTGCCTCGGCCGGCGCAGAAGCTGAGCGATTGCTCGTGCGCAGGGAAGTCACCACTTGTTCCGACTCTGCGGCCACACGCTCCGATGCCTCAACCGGCGCGCTGGTCGCAAGCGAATAGATGCGACCGTCTACTTCTGTGAAATAGTAGGTCTGTGCCTGTGGCGGGGTGCGCCCGTCTGCGGAGGCAGGTGTCTGCGCTTGCACGACGAACACGCGATGACCATTGATCTCCTTCTGGAAATCATTAACCACCCAGCCGTTCTCTTTCACCATCCTATCAATCACCGTGCGACGCAAAGCCGTGACCGGAACGCCGCTCAGCGTCTGGCTCTGTTTGCGCCGTGTGGCTCCGCCCGCATCTGAACCGTTCGCCATCGCTACGACCGAAAGCGTCGCCTGGCCTGTCGTTCTTCCATCTGCGGAAATGCGGAATTTCATTTCGCTTCCGTCCGAAGCCGTGCGGCTCGTCCAGCCATTCGGCATCGTCATGCTCCAGAGACCACGCGGATGATTGTAAACGCCGCCCGTTTTGGATATCGCGCTATCATCCGGATTCGCGGCTTCGGAGTTTTGCGCTTGGAGAGCTTGGAGCGCTCTCTGGCGTGCAAGGGCAGCGCGTTTGCGCCTGACACGTGCGCGATAGCGTCGCCACCACGCACGCGAATGGCGACGGAGACGCTTCTTGCGGCTCGAAGACGACGCCGAAGAGCGTTCGTCATTATGCGCCGATGAACTGGTCAGCGGCAGCATCGTGACAACTGAGAACAACATTAATAATGATAAAGCGGCAGCGCGCAGCATAATTCCTCCACTTCTCGTCAAGCCACCGTCTCCCGCACAACTTCTTCGATGGTGGTGATGCCATTTCTAATTTTATGGAGGCCGGATTCGCGCAACGTAATCATGCCGTCATCAATGGCTCGCTTCCTGAGTTCCAGTGATGACGCGCCGATCAAGATCAACTCGCGTATCTCATCCGTCACTTCCATAACCTCGTAAAGTCCGACGCGACCTTTATAGCCAGTGCCGTTACAGGTCTGACAGCCACGCCCTTTGTATAGCTTCATGTGGCGGGCTTCGTCCTGCTTAAAGCCGATTTCGATCAAGGCTTCGGCAGGCGTCGGATGCTCGATTTTGCAGTCCTTACAAACGCGGCGAATGAGACGCTGCGCCTGTATCAGGTTGACGCTGGTGGCGACAAGAAAAGGCTCTATGCCCATGTTCATCAGGCGAGAGATTGTGGAAGGAGCGTCGTTGGTATGGAGTGTGGAAAGGACTAAGTGGCCGGTCAAGGCCGCTTTGATGGCGATTTCAGCCGTCTCGAAATCGCGGATTTCGCCGACCAGAACGATGTTTGGATCCTGGCGAAGGAAGGAACGAAGCGCGGCGGCAAAATTCAGACCGATCTGCTCTTTCATCTGTACCTGATTGATTCCGAACAGATTGAATTCGACAGGGTCTTCCGCCGTCATGATGTTAGTTTCGGTCGTATTCAGCGATTGCAGCGCCGAATACAACGTGTTGGTTTTACCCGAGCCGGTGGGGCCTGTCACAAGCACCATCCCGTAAGGCCGTGCAATGTTGCGCTGGAACTTGACCAGTGACTCAGGCTCGAAGCCGAGCTTGGTCATGTCCAGCATCAGGTTCTCTTTATCCAGCAGGCGCAGCACGACCTTTTCGCCGAACAGCGTCGGCAGGGTCGAGACGCGGAAATCCAGCTCGCGTGAGCGGGAATCAACCTTGACTTTAATCTTGATGCGGCCGTCCTGCGGCAGACGCTTTTCCGAGATGTCGAGCTTCGCCATAATCTTGAGGCGCGAGATCAGTGCATCACGCATCTTCAAGGGAGGATGCATGATGTCGTAAAGGATGCCGTCAATACGAAAGCGGATGCGCAGTTCTTTCTCGTAAGGCTCGATGTGAATGTCGGAAGCTCCGCGACGCAGCGCATCCACCAGCAGCACATTGACCAGGCGCACGACCGGAGCATCTTCGCTCATGCGCGAGAGCGTAGAGAGGTCTATCTCTTCGTTGTCTTCTATGACTTCGAGATTATCCGCCGCGCTGTCGTCACCGAATTCAAACTTCCCGAGCGAGGCCAGATCATCATGCGTGATGCTGCCATGCCCGTTGCCATTGCCGTTGCCATTACCGTTTCCGTTGCCGCTCACGAACATGCTTTCGTAAGAAGCATCGGAAACCATCCCGGCCAGTTCTATCTCGCGTGAGTGGTCATAGTATCTGGCAATGGCGTCCTGCACGCTCGCTTCGGAAACGACGACCGGCTCGATATTCAACCCCGTCATGAACTTGATGTCGTCCATGGCGAAGACATTGGTCGGGTCTACCATCGCTAAGGTGAGCGTCGCCCCGACACGCGAGAGCGGCAGGACAGAGTATTTCTGCGCCACCTCATGCGGAATCAGGCGAATCACAGAATCGTCTATGTCAAACAACTCCAGATTGACGGACGGCACTCCGTACTGACGCGACAAGACAGCCGTAATCATGTCGTCGGAAACCAGCCCGAGCTTGACCAGATTAAAGCCTAAACGACCACCATGCTCGCGCTGGTAGTCAAGTGCATCGCGCAATTGCTGCGCACTGAGGAGATTTTCGCGGACGAGAATTTCGCCTAGTTTGGCTGACATCTTTATTGAAGTTCCAACGGTTGCGAAACGTTTTATCGGGGCGGGTAGTCGCTGGCATTAGCGCAAACGACTCATTTCAGGGGCACAAAGACCTGTTTGTTATAGTCAACGATGTTTGTCATCGTTGCTCAATGAATATACAGTTTAATCGGTCAACCTGTCAAGGTGAAAATTTTCCGGTCAATTTGACTTAAAAAGAGGGCTTTGCCCGACAATTCGGTCTTGAGCTTGGATTGTCGGGCAAGTTAAAATAAGGGGCTTTGAGCAGTTTACGATTGAATGTAGCCACGGGTCAGAACCGCCTGCGGTAGCGGGCGGGTCTTCCATGTTGAAGACCCGCCCGCTACCGCAGGCGGTTCTGACAGGATGCCTTGCTCAAGCAGCTACATCCAATCGCAAATAGCTCTAATATATGGCTAGACACTTTTGGAGCAAGCAAGGCCGTCGCTCTCGCGTGGGAGTGCATCAAGCGACGGCCTTTCCGCATCAGCCTTCTCTCACGGCCTGAGTAGAGAGGCGAGCGGAAGGGAGCGCAATCACCCCGGCTGCGCTCCCTTTTTCAATTTCCGTGAAAAACTTTTATGAGGCTATGCGCTCTGCTATATTGAGCGCGGTCTATTTGAAAACTAAGTAACGGTCATGCGTCGCTCACACCTCAAACTGAAAGTATGAGCATCGCCGTTTGGAATGAAAGGTTCATGCTCACGGCAAAAAGTTTGAGCGGGAGAATTGTAGGGACATATAGCCTTGAGCGCAAGCTAAATCTGCGCGTCTCGTTAGGAGGTTACTCTTAATGGGGCGCACGTCACGCGAGAAGCCAGAGCGACTAGCCGAAAAGTTGATGCAGATTCGCCTTGCGCTTGGTCTTTCTCAAAACGAGATTGTCAGACACCTGAGTTTAGAAGAGAGATTGAACAGAGATGACATCTCAAAATATGAACGGGGTGCGCGTGAACCCTCATTGCTCACGCTGCTTGAATATTCGCGTGTGGCAAATATTCATATGGAAGTTCTGGCCGATGATGATTTGGACTTGCCCGCTAGATTGAGAAAGTAAAAGGGCGCGCTCGTGATTGAGCGCGCCCTTCAAAAACCGAATCCTGACTGTTCTTTTTTAGCCTTTACGCTTTCCGCCAGCCCCTTTCTGGGGCTTGACGTTCTCCTGCGATTTTAGATAGTCGAGAGCCTCTTTGGCCGAAGCTTTGACTTCATGTGTATCGGGAGCCTTGTCAACAAATCGTTGAAGTTGATTGGCAGCCTCCTGGAAATTGGCCTTCTCACCTGTGTTAAAGAGAGCTAATCCAAGATACAAGGATGCCTCAAGTTCTTCTGGGTTGGTGGCGATGATCTTTTGATACTGCTCTATTGCTTTGGGATACTCGCCCAAATCGAACAGCATTCTGGCTGAATCAAGCTCTGCTTTTGACTTCTTGGCGGCATCAGGCTCAGACGCAATATATTCCTGATATGCTTCTAAACCGGCGGTTGCCTGTGTCCGGTCAACCAGCGGCACATAATACTTAACCACTTCGGCACGAGCCATCAGAGCGCGATAAACCTGATCTTTATAATTCGCTGCTCCGCCCTGATCTGCCGGTCCGCCCTGTGCTTTGAGCTGGATAACAGCGTTTTTGGCGTCCTCGAATGCCTGAGCCAGGTCTTTCTTGGATGCCTCTTTTGCGGCTGCGTCTTTATTCTTGATGGACTCATTGTAGCGATCCACGGCGCGTACCCTGAGAACGATAGACCTGTTGGTCAAGACCACCGGAGCGCCCGGATGATCGGGGTCTGCTGTGATGGCTTCGGAATATTTTGCGATGGCTTCATCAAAGCGTTTGGCAAGGTAAGCCTCGTTGCCTTCTTTGACGGCGCGATTGTAAAGCGCATTAGAATCCTCCACCTTTTTAGTCATCTCAGCGTTCTTGCGTATCTTCTCCTCACGGTCGGCTTTAGCCTCCGCGCTCTCGGAGGGAGCTGTCGTCGCGCCTCCGGCTGAAGAATCATCTTTGCTTTCCGCCAGATTTTTAGCTTCCTCCATCGAGTATCGCTGGCCGTTACCGGGGTCAAGAGTGATCTGGTACTGTTCTTCCAAGCCCACTTTGATATTGGACCTTACTTTCGGAGCTGCGTTCGGCGCGCTCACGGACAAGATATACTTGCCGCCGATGAAAAGTCCGATCACCTGAAATTCGCCCCGCTTGTTGGTTTTAATATTTTCCTGTTTGCCTGCTACTTCCAGACGATAAAGATCAACGACAGCATTCGCCACCGGTACAGTCGTGCCATCAGCCTGTTTCAAAAGGACTTTACCGCGTATGGTTGATGTTGCCTGCGCGTAAGCCGAAACTGAACCGATAGCCAGCAGGGCGGCTGCGACAAACGAGATAAAAAAGTATTTGCGATACATTTTGAAGATTCCTCCAGCGGAAATGTCAGGCTCCCGAAACAAGGGGGCTGATTTCAGATGCCCTGACGGGTCAACAAGTTGTCATCTTTTACGAACCAAGAATACTTTGGGAGAACTGCTATTTTGACTCATATGCAATCGGGTCTGCAACCCCTGCCTGACGAAAAGCGCGCAGCCGCAGCGCACATGAATCACAACGCCCGCACGCCAGCTCCGATTCCCTGTAACAAGACCAGGTCAGATTGAGCGGCGCATTCAAGAAAAGCCCGCGCTGCACAATCTCTTTTTTGCTGAGAGCGATGACCGGCGTCCTGATTTTTATCACGGTTTCGGGACGTGTGCCGACTTCTATCACGCGCTCGAACGCTTTGTAAAATTCCGGTCGGCAATCGGGATAACCCGAAGAATCTTCCGCGACCGCGCCGATGTAGATGCTTTCGGCCTTGATGACCTCAGCCCAACTGACTGCAATCGCCAGCAAGTGCGCGTTACGAAAGGGAACGTAGCTCGCCGGTATCCCTTGCGCCCCGAGATTAGCATCCGAGACAGCTATGCCTTCATCCGTCAAAGACGAGCCGCCGATACGCGCCAGATGCTCGATCGAAACTGCCATGCGTTTCGAGACCTTGTAGTAATCGGCAAGCTCTTCAAAAGCTCTACGCTCGCGCGCCTCCGTGCGCTGCCCGTATGAGACATGCAGGAATGCCAGCCCGTCCGTTTCTTCGCGCGCGATGGCGGCGGTGACGCATGAATCCATCCCGCCTGAAACAAGACAAACGGCTAAAGGCAAGGATGAAGGATGAAGGATGAAGGATGAAGTAGAAGCTTCAAGTTCCTCAAGCTCTTCTTCGTCTTCCATTATGCCCAAAGCATTTTCGTTAAATCCGCCCATAGTAAAACAGGGATGAAGGATGAGGGATGAGAGGCATGCTATTTAAGCATAAGCCGTTCATCTTCAATAGCATCTCCTTCATCCCTCATCCCTCCGCCCTCATCCTTGCCTTTCATACGCCGCGCGCGTCCGCGCCCCAGATTTGCTTGTGCATCTGCAACTGCATACGCACGTTCAGTCCGCTTGAAGAAATCCAGTCGGCCACTTCGGGCAAAGAAACTTTTTCCCGGACGGGCGAGATCAGCACGGCCTTTGTGCGCTGCTCAAGCTCGTATCGCTTGATTATCCGGCACGCATAATCCCAGTCTGCGCGCCCGGCGATGACGAACTTGACCTCGTCAAAATCGGCTCTCAGGCGCTCAAGGTTCGGCCAGTGGTTGCGCGCCTCTTCGCCGGAAGCGGGGCATTTGACATCGAGGATGAGCCTTGCGCGCCCGTCAACTTTTTCGGTTGAAACGAAGCCTCCGGTCTCAATCAAAACTTCATAGCCTTCATCGCACAGACGCTCGATCAAGGTAAAAGCTTCGCGCTGCGCGAGCGGTTCGCCGCCCGTGACTTCGACGAGCTTGCAAGCGTATGCTCGCACCTGCTCCATCACGTCTTCAATCGAGATGTGGTCGCCGCCTGTAAAAGTATACTCGCTATCGCACCAGACACAGCGCATCGGGCAGCCCGTCAGGCGCACAAAAGTGCATGGACGACCCGCGTGTGTGGACTCGCCTTGAATCGAGCGGAAGATTTCGGTGACGCGCAGCATGATGCCTTTTTCGATGATGAAGGGGATTCTATTTGAGGCTGGCGGACGCTGTCAAAGAGTTAGCTATTGATGTTGTCAGAAGCTATTTGAAAATTCCGTTTTAAGCCGCGTAAGCGGCGAGGAGAAGGTAGCCAGACGTGCAACGTCTGGTTAAATGACACAATCGTTGCCGCACTGAAGGTGCGGACAGATAGTTCTTGGCGCATCTTCAATGCGCGAACCTTTTTCTCGACCTTCCAGACGTTGCACGTCTGGCTACCTTCTTCATGCGCCTTCAGCGCACATCTAGGAATTTTCAAACTGCTTCTCAGGCTTTCCCGATACATCGCTCGCAGAGAGTTGTTGCATCAACTACTCTTGAGATGGCTGGAAAGATAGCCGGTTCGTGGTAGCATAACGTTTGACCAGCGGGAAACATCGAAAACCCCCTTGAGCCAGATAACCGCACAAACGGAAAAACTCGTCGCCGCAGGCACAGCCGGACTGATCGCGCGTGCTGTGGATGCGCGTTCGCTCACGGTTGAAGATTTAACCGCGCGTGTGCGCGCCGCGCTCGATAAATATCTCTTGCGCGACGACCCAGAGGCTGCGCCCGAAGCGGTCAAAGGGTTTTTAGACTCGCTGCACGCAGATGATTTGTGCCTGATAGTCGCCTGCGAGCGCGGAGACCAGACCGCCTGGCATGATCTGGTGGAAAGATTCGGAGCGACGGTTCGATCTGCTGCGCGCAACGCCAGCTCGAACGAGGACGCGGCAGAGGATTTGGCGCAATCCATCTGGGCTGAGCTGCATGGCCTGCGCGTGCGCGCGGACGGGCGACCTGCTGGAAAGCTCGCATATTATTCGGGGCGCGGCAGTCTTGGCGGGTGGCTGCGAGCGGTCGTGGGGCAGTTGGCCGTTGACCAGCATCGCAAAAGCTCGCGGCTCGTGCAGACGGAAGAGGACGCGGAATTTGACAGGCTGGCGCGTGCGTCCAACCGGCCTGAAGAATCTTTTAGCGCGGCGCAGGCTCCTTCAGATCCTGAGAGCGCGCTCTCAGAGCAGCGCGCGGCGGGTGATGTAGAGGCTGCGCTGGCTGCTGCGGTCGCAAGCCTCGCGCCGGAAGATCGCTTGCTCGTCAAGCTCTATTATTTCGACGGCTTGCGCCTGCGCGAAGCGGGCGCGGTCTTGGGCGTGCATGAGGCCACCGCGAGCCGCCGCCTGACGCGCGTGCAAGGGGAAATCAGAAAGGGTGTCGAAGCCGCTCTGATGAAAGAGCACGGCTGGACGCGAGATGAGACGACGCGCACGCTGGCAGAGGCCGCAACGCATCTCGAAACGGATTTGGAAATGATGCTGACGGACGCTGCGGCTGGCGAGCGGCAGCCGCAACAGGGCGATTAAAGTGTTGAAAGAAGCCGCAAGCAAATTGGGGGTAAAGCGTTCTTAAGACAGTCGCCGTTTAAACGAAGCGCGCGGCAAAGCTGTAGTAAGCTCAAAATGAAACTCGATCCCAACATGCAAATAGACAGTCTCTTACGCCGTCACGCGCGGCGCGGAGCCGTCACGCCAATCGCTTCAGCCCTTCATAACGAGAGCGGCGGCGTGCGTGCAGAAGAGAGCGGCCTGACGCATCTGGACGCGGACGAGTTGAACGCCTTCGCAGAGAATGCCGTGCCCGCAGCGGCGCGTGCGCGTTACGCTGCGCATCTGGCCGAGTGCGACGCATGCCGCAAAATCGTGACTGAGCTAGTGATGACTTCCGGCGTCGCGCAGGAACTTGAGAGGCAAGCTGTTAAGAATGTCGCTTCTTCAACTGCGCCTGCTCGTTCATGGGGCGCGCGGCTTTCCGCTCTGTTTGCTCCGCAGACGCTGCGTTATGCGGCTTCTGTAGTCGTGCTTGTAGGACTTGCCGCCACCGCTTTTATAGTGTTTCGGGACAAGCGACAAATGAGCAGCACGACGCAGGAAGAGAAATCGTCGAACGTCTCTCCGAATCAAAATTCCGATGGACAATTAGCAGATAGAAACGCGACAGCGACGGATCAGAATGTCACTAACACAAATCCTGCGACGCCGCCGGAGGGCGTGGCGAGCAAGCCCGATGCGTCCGGCAATGCTGTTCCGCCAACGGCATCCAGCGGCGAAGCGAATGACGGAATCGTAAGCCAGCCTACGCCTGTAGAGGGGCCTTTGGACTCTCCTGCTCCTGCCGTCGTTCCGAGTGGGACGCTGGCAGGCAAAGTCTCAGAGCCTGCGCGCGATGAGGAAGCGGTCAAAACCGGCAGACAGGACACAACGGTTACGACGACTAACGAGAAAAGCAAAGACAATAAGGAAGTCGGCGGAGCGGCTTCATCTGCGTCCGGCGCTGACTTGGCGAAAAACAGCGTGGACGATGACCGGAACTTTAACGCACAGGGCGGCGCGAGCGCGGAGAGTAAGCGGCGGCCTGCGAATCAGGAGCAGTCACCCGCTACTACTACTGCGCGCAAGCGTGCGGGAGCCAGAGCGCAATCTCCGCCTGCGAGTTCGGCCAAGTCTGAAGTGGATAGCCGTGCAGAGAGGGAAGACAGCTCCAATCAACCGGGAGAGACGCGACGTGCCGGTGGGCGACAGTTTGTCCGGCGCGGCAGCGCGTGGGTTGACACAGCTTACACGTCACAGGCGACGACCAACGTCAAGCGCGGCTCGGATCAATACCGCGCGCTTGCGGCGGACGAGCCGGGCTTGCGCGCCATCGCAGACCAGCTCGGCGGCGAAGTCATCATCGTCTGGAAGGGCAGAGCCTATCGCATCCGTTAATCAACTTAAGCCTTCCTGTCAGAACCGCCTGCGGTAGCGGGCGGGAGAGGGCAATTGCGGAATGCGGATTTCGGATTGCTGATTAAAAATATGATAGTGTTTTCCAATCCGCATTCCGCATTCTGTCAGCCCGCTATCGCAGGCGGTTCTGACACGAGATACAATCGTTTGCAATCCGCTATAATCCTGCTTGTTTCTTCGGTCTCTTTATCCTTTTCCATCTGAACTTGCACGATGCAAGCTTCGTATCGCAGAGCAGCTCGCCTTGAACAAGAAGCTTCTTTGATGATATAGCAGCCATTGCATACACTTTGGCTGCGCTGCCTGAAACCCTTTTTTAGAACGGAGACTCTGATGTATTGCTCAATCTGCGGCACGGAAGCCACGCCCGAAGTCGTTTACTGTAAACGCTGCGGCAATATTTTAAATTCACAGACGGCTGTGCAGCCAACAATTATCAATCTGAAAGCCCCTAGCTGGGCGATGGCTGTAACTATCATTGCCATGGTCGCCTCAATTTTCGGCGGGGTTGTGAATCTGGCCGAAAGGGGCGTCAGCGCGGTGGCGTTGACGTGGATGGTCATCGCCGGACTGGGAACAATCGTCGCGCTCGTCGCCATGATCTTTCGCCAGCTCTCGCGTTTCACTATTTCCGGCCAGCCGCCGCCTCAGCAGCCACTTTTGAAACCGCCTGTGACCAGCGAGCTATATCAGGCTAGACACGCAGCCTTGCCCGAAGGCATGCCGAGCGTCACAGAGCATACGACACGCACGTTCGAGCCTGCGTACAGAGAGCCGACCGAGCGTCACAAATAAATTTTTAGCCAGAGAGAGAGAAGGGAACTCGAAATGACGACCACGCCTCGCAAGGTTTTTCGCGCAGCCGCCGCCATCACGCTTTTCGGAATTTTGATAAGCATGCTCACGCCCGCGCTCGCACAGAAAAGACGCGGCGCATCATCTCAGGCGGAGAGCGGTTCTGCCAAAAACTTCCGGCGCGATGCGGAAGTGGCGCGGATGCTCTCCGAGATAGATGCGCGGAACATCGAGCGCACGATTCGCACGCTCGTCTCGTTCGGCACGCGCAACACTCTGTCCGAGCAGGATAATCCGAAGCGCGGCATCGGCGCGGCGCGCGATTGGATTTATAACGAGTTCCTCAAGAGCAGAGCCGCATCGGGCGGGCGGCTCAATGTCGAAAAACAAAGCTACGAGCAGCCCAAAGCCGCGCGCGTCCCGCAGCCGACCATCATCACCAACATCGTCGCCACTCTTCGCGGAACCGCAGACGCTTCCGCAGACCGCATCTATGTCGTCAGCGGGCATTACGATTCGATGTGCTCAAGCCCGACCGATGCGACCTGCGACGCGCCGGGAGCCAACGACGATGCGTCCGGCGTCGCGGCTGTTATAGAGATGGCGCGCGTGATGTCGAAGCGAAAGTTTGACGCGACGATTATCTTTATGGCGGTCGCTGGCGAGGAGCAGAGCCTGCTCGGCTCGACCTACTTTGCGGAACAGGCGAAGCAGAAAAAGTGGAACATCGAAGCGATGTTTACCAATGACATCGTGGGCAACACCCTCGGCGGCAACGGTGTGCGCGACCGCCGCACGTTGCGCGTTTTCTCCGAAGGCGTCCCCACAAACGAAACCGAAGCGGAAGCCAACACGCGGCGCGGCGTCGGCGGCGAGAATGATTCCGCCGCGCGCCAGCTCGCGCGATTTATCAAGGAAGCCTCAGAGGCTTATGTACCGCGCATGAATGTCATGATGGTTTATCGCAGAGACCGTTACCTGCGCGGCGGCGACCACATTCCCTTTCTTGAGCGCGGCTTTCCCGCCGTGCGCTTTACAGAGCCGAATGAGAATTACCCACACCAGCATCAGAACGTCCGCATCGAAAACGGAATTCAATACGGCGACCTTCCCGAATTCGTAGACTTCGCTTATGTCGCACAGGTCGCGCGCATCAACGCCGCTTCTCTGGCAACGCTCGCGCTCGCGCCGGCCATACCCCGGAACGTCGGCATCGTCACCAAGCGGCTGACCAACGACACGGATTTGCAGTGGGATGCGAACAAAGAGCCGGACTTAGCGGGCTATGAAATCGTCTGGCGCGAAACGACCTCGCCGGTCTGGACGGGCGCTCGCGCAATCGGCAACGTGACGAGCTACACTGTCAAAGGGATGTCAAAAGACAATTACTTTTTCGGCGTCCGCGCAGTTGATAGGGATGGTAATCGCAGCCCCGCTAGCTTTCCGCGTCCAGTGCGATGAGGGGAGCATGTCAGACATTTGGGTAGTGGGTCAGTTTGAAAGTTTGAGAATATGCATCATCACGAAAGAATCTCCCGCAAAGGCGCAAAGGCACAAAGGGGCTGAGCTATTCTTTATCTTGAATGCTTTCTTTGCGTCTTTGCGGGAACATGTTTTTTCTTTGTTCTGTTTGAAGCTGACTTACTCCTGACATTTGTTCAACTTTCCGGCTATCGAGCGCGTCTAAACGGGTAATGCAGGCAAACGTTTTTGAGAGAGCCTTGCGCGATATTAACTTCCAAACTTTAACGAAATGGTGTTGTCAATGAAAGCTTTTAAGTATAGCCGCCTCAGTATCTTAGCCGATGTCGCCCGTCGTGCGGTGGCTCTGGCATCCGTTTTAGCATTGCTCTCAAGCACGTTTTTCACGGGCGCGAGCGCGCAGCAGAAGCAGGCGCATAAGCAGCGTTTGAATGAAGACCAGCTTGTCCTGCATGTGCTTAACCGTTTGGGATTCGGCGCGCGTCCGGGCGATGTCGAGCGCGTCAGGGCTTTGGGCGTTGAGAATTACATCAAGCAACAGCTCAACCCGGCAGGCATCGCGGACGAAGTTGCCGAGGCGAAGACACGCAATCTGCCTGTGCTTTCGATGACGACCGCAGAGCTTTATGCAAAGTATCCGAATCCGGGCTTGCTGCTCAGGCAGCTACAGAGGCAGGGACAGTTGCCAGAAGATTTATCGAAGCTTTATGAGAATCGTCAGGGCGGAAATGCTGCGCCGCCGAATGCCTCGAATCAAATGATGCCGAAAGAAGGCGAGGCTGGCAAAAATGAAGATGGCGGGATGCGCGACCAGGACCAGGTTGCATATCGTCGCGCGATTCGTGATTACTATGTCAAGAACAACTTGCGCCCGCCGCAACAACTGACGCAGGAACTGCAAGCTTCGCGCATCCTGCGCGCCGTCTACAGCGAGCGGCAGTTGCAGGAAGTGATGGTTGATTTCTGGACTAATCACTTCAACATCTTCGCGGGCAAAGGCGCAGACCGCTGGCTGCTTGTCTCTTACGACCGCGACACGATTCGCCCGAACACTTTCGGAAATTTCCGCGACCTGCTCCTGGCGACGGCGCAGAGTCCCGCGATGCTTTTCTACTTAGACAATTTTCAGAGCGTCTCCCCGGACGCACGGCAAGGCGCGAATCGCATGAATCGCAACATGCAGCAAGGACAGCAGCGCGGAGGTCTTAACGACGCAGGCGGGCGGCGCAGGCAAGAGCGTCGCGCTCTTGGCGCGAGTCAGGAAATGCGACGCCCCGATGGCGCAATGATTAAAGAAGACACGCCTGAGCGCGCACAGCAGCAACGTGTCAAGCGCGGCATCAATGAAAACTATGCGCGCGAGTTGATGGAACTGCACACGCTCGGCGTTGACGGCGGCTATACACAGAAGGACGTGCAGGAAGTGGCGCGCTGCTTTACCGGCTGGACGATCTTTGACCCGCGCGGCGTCAGCAGCCGCGTCGCGCCGCAGATGGCGGACAACGCCGGGAAGTTTTACTTTAACCCGCGCCTGCACGACGACGGCGAAAAGACATTGCTGGGACAAAAAATCCCTGCGGGCGGAGGCATCAAAGACGGCCTGTTGGTCTTGGAAATTCTCTCGAAGCATCCGGCGACGGCAAAGTTTATCGCGACCAAGCTGGCGACGAAATTCGTCTCGGACAATCCGGGCAACGCACTCGTCGAACGCATCGCAGCCGCTTACACCAAGAGCGACGGCAACATCCGCGAGACGTTGCGCGCCATCTTTACCGCGCCGGAATTCATCGCACCCGACACCTATCGCGCGAAAATCAAGACGCCTTTCGAGCTGGCTGTGAGCGCGATTCGCACGCTCGGAGGCGAGACCAACGGCGGCCCTTCTTTCCATCAATGGATCGCGCGGATGGGCGAGCCGATTTACGGTTATCAAGCCCCGACCGGCTACCCGGACACGGCTGAAGATTGGGTCAACACGGGCGCGCTCTTAGAGCGTTTGAACTTCGGCCTTGCCTTAGCGAACAATCGCATTCCGGGCACGCGCGTCAATCTCGCGCGCTTCGCTGCGGATGAAAAGAGCGCGGCGGCGGATAAAGCGCAAACGATGGAGCGTTTTCTGGCTATCATCTTACAGAGCGAAGTCTCGCAGAAGACAAAGGACACGCTGCTCAAGCAAGTGAGCGCGCCGCTGCCGGAGGCTGTAGCAAAGAGCCAGCCGATGAGCGCAACGAATGATGACGATGATGACACCGCTGCTCCACAGCGCAGACGGCGCGAGATGGCACGCGCCAATTTCAACGCGGGCGAAACATCCGAACTGGTCAAAATCGTCGGCCTCATTCTCGGCTCGCCCGAGTTTCAGCGACAGTAAGCAATTAATTGCCAATCGCCGGGGCCGCTTTTCCTTTGCGGTTCTTTGCGTCTTCTCTCTTTGCGGTCTTTGCGTTAAAAGGCTCTTAACCGCAAAGACCGCAAAGAAGCAAGACGCAAAGAACCGCAAAGAGTTTCTAGCCTTTGATTTGCATAAATTCTTGAACGGAAGCTTGCAAGGTTTGAGTCTTGCTCAGTTACATTGAAGTTGCGGTCAGTACAATTAAAACAAAACTCGATAACACTTGAGCATTACTAACTAACACTTGAGCATTACTAACTTCAATTCAAACCGCATTAAGTAACACTCAAGCATTACAAAGTAACGTTTGAGCATTACTCGATAACGCTTCAGTCTTATTAAATAATGGAAAAGAGTTATTAAGTACGGTTCAAAGTTTAGAGAAGACATCATGCTCATAAATAAGCTAAGTTCACTAAGATATATAGCGGCTTTGTTCAGCATAATGCTGCTTTCCGGCCTGATGCTGAGTCAACTCGCGGCGCAGAACGATTCATCTACAGCTTCACTCTCATCAAAAAATCCGGCGAAGAAGATTTCCGCAGCCGAAGCGGAGCAGGCGCGTTTTCAGCTCGCGGCGGATTATTCGGAAGAGACGCGCGGTCTCTCTGTCTTGGTCTTGAAGGGCGACAAAATCGTTTTCGAGCAGTACCAGAACGGCCACAGCCTTGAGCGTTCGCACATGCTCGCCAGCGGCACTAAAAGTTTTGTCGGCGTGATGGCTGCCGCCGCCGTCGAAGACAAGCTGCTCAAGCTGGACGAGCGCGTCGCGGAGACGATTACGGAATGGAAGACGGACGCGCGCAAGTCTAAGATTACGATCAACGAATTGCTTCATCTGGTGAGCGGCATCGGCGGCGGCAGCATCGGTCGTCCCCCGGCTTATGCTGATGCCATCCAAGCGGAGGCTATGTTTGAGACTGGAACAAAATTTCAATACGGCCCGGCTCCGTTTCAAATTTTCGGCGAGGTGATGCGGCGCAAGCTCCTTTCGCGCAAGGAAAGCCCTCTGGATTATCTGAAGCGTCGTGTGCTTGATCCGATTGGATTAAAAGTAAGCTTCTGGCAGAGAGGCGCGGACGGCAACCCGCACCTGCCTTCCGGCGCATACCTGACCGCGCGCGAGTGGGCTAAGTTTGGCATCTTTGTCAAAAACGGCGGCAAGTGGAACGGCAAACAGCTTGTCAATAAGAAGCTCTTAGAGCAGTGCTTTGTCGGAAGCAAAACCAATCCCGCTTATGGCTTGACCTTCTGGCTCAATGCGCCGGGCGGAAGCCGTCCGCGCGACGAAGATCAAGACGACGGATTGCGCCAGAGCGAGACAGACCGCATCAGCCGCGAAGGGATTTATGCCAAAGCCCCGCGCGACTTAGTGATGGCAGCCGGAGCGGGCAAGCAGAGGCTTTACATCATCCCTTCGCTTGATCTGGTCATCGTGCGGCAGGGACGCATGAGCCGCTTTGACGATGCGGAATTCTTAGCGCGATTGCTAGACGGTAAAACTGCGACCGGGCAGGTTGCTGTTTCCGGGAAATAGATTTTTGACCACAGAGAAATTTGAAATTCAGAATTTTAGATTTGAGATTTTCTTAAACCTCTGTGGTTAAATTAAAGTGACGAATCGCGGGCGTATGGCGTCTAAGTTGACAGGCTAAGTTTGAAAGAGAAGCTATTAAAACGCTCCTCTAAGTTGATAGAGGTAATACTAAATGAGCATCAATCGTAGGTTTTTCCTGAAATCGAGCGGCATCGCGCTCGCCAGCATTGGCGTGATGCAGAGCGCGCCGTCATTCTTGCAGCGCGTCGCATTTGCCGCAGATACCAAAGGCTCTGCCAATGGCCGCCGCAAGACTTTAATCACGATTTTTCAGCGCGGCGCAGTGGATGGCCTGAACATGATCGTGCCGCACGGCGAAGGCGAGTATTACTCCTTGCGCCCGACGCTGGCTGTCCCGCAACCCAGGAGCGGCAACGCGGAAGCGGCGATTAATCTTGACGGGTTGTTTGGTTTTCACCCGTCGCTGGCGATGCTGAAACCCTTGTGGGATGCGAAGCGTCTGGCGATTGTCAACGCGGTCGGCTCGCCCGACAATACGCGCTCGCACTTTGACGCGCAGGATTACATGGAGTCCGCGACGCCCGGCGTCAAATCCACGCGCGACGGCTGGCTCAATCGCTTCTTGCAGAACAACGCGGATACAAAGGCTTCACCGTTTCGCGCCGTCTCGATGACACAGAACCTGCCGCGCACTTTGCAGGGACGCGCCTCGGCTCTGGCGATTAACAATCTTGCAGACTTCACGATTCGCGCGGGCGCAAGCTCTGCGAGCGTGCAAGGAGGCTTTGAATCCATTTATGACCAGAGTGTCAACGACGTATTGCAGGGCACAGGCAAAGATACTTTCGAGGCCGTTAATTATTTGAAGAAGGTCAACCCGGCGCAGTACAAGCCTGAGAACGGCGCGCAATATCCCAGAACCCCGTTCGGAAATTCCTTGCTGCAAATCGCGCAGCTTATCAAAGCGGGTGTCGGTCTCGAAGTCGCTTTCACGGACATGGGCGGTTGGGACACGCACTCGAATCAAGGCAGCTCGCGCGGGCAGCTTGCCAACCTCTTGTCGCAATTCGGCGCGGGTCTCAATGCGCTCCACACGGATTTGGGCGCGCGTATGGATGACGTGTTGATTCTCACGATGTCAGAGTTCGGGCGCACCGTGCGCGAGAACGGCACGCGCGGCACGGATCACGGGCACGCCAACGCGATGTTCGCCATCGGCAACAGCGTCAAGGGCGGCAAAGTTTACGGGCAGTGGCCGGGACTCGGCAACGGAGCTTTGTACGAAGGCCGCGATCTGGCTGTGACCACGGACTTCCGCGATGTCTTCGGCGAAGTGGCGCAGAAACATCTCGGCAGCGCGAATCTACAAAAAGTCTTTCCGGGTTATGCGCTGGGCGCGTCGAAGTTTCGCGGGTTGCTTGGATAAGAGAAAATAAAAATTTAAACACGAAGACACAGAGACACTAAGAAATGAAAAGGTCGAGCAATTTAAGGCTCGACCTTTTCAATTTGGCGTTTCCTTTGTGTCTTTGTGCCTTCGTGGTTAATCGTTTTCGCTTTATCGTAAACGTCCGAAGCGATTGATGAAATACAGCATCACGACTGCGATGACAGAGACGATGACAGAGAGCGTGAGGGCTTCGTTATCGCGCCCCGCTTGCACCGCATCATAGATGGCGACCGAAGCTGTTTGAGTTTTGCCGGGAATGTTTCCGGCGATCATAATCGTGATGCCGAAATCTCCGAGCGCACGCGCGAATGCGAGCGCGGTCGCCGCCAGCACACCGCGCGATGCCAGCGGCAGCGTGACGCGAAAGAAGATGCGCCGCTCGTTTAGCCCGAGCGTGCGCGCGGCAGCTTCAAGCTGGCTATCAACTCCCTCAAAGGCTGCGCGCAGGCTTTTGGTCACTAAAGGCAGCGCGTGAATCGTCGCCGCGATAATCGCCGCCCAGACTGTGAAAGTCAGCCGAATCCCGAAACGATTGTATAAAAAGCCGCCGAACGCCGAGCGCGTGCCGAGCAGCACCAGCAGGTAATAGCCCAGCACCGTCGGCGGCAACACGAGCGGCAACGTAATCAAAGCATCCAGCACATCGCGTCCCGGAAAACGCCTCCGCGCCAGCGCCCAACCCAAAGCAGACCCAGCCACCAACGCGATCAACGTCGCCGCGCCCGCCACCATAAACGAGAGCTTGATGGGAAACCAATCTATGTCGCTTCCGAACATTTAATAAAATCTAAGCTTGGCTGATTAGAACACGATTGGTTCGCGCAAAGGCGCAAAGACGCAAAGAAAAATCGAAGAAAGTAAGAACGCGCAACCCTTTGCTTCTTATGTTTTCTTTGCGTCTTTGCGCGAGATAGTTCGTTCGTTTGGCTCATCTCACAATCGCAATCGCGCGCAGCGGGCCGCCGCTCCCGCCTTTGATCTTCATCGGCAGCGCGATGACCTGAAAGTTTTTAAGCGGCAGTTGATCCAGATTTGCCAGATTCTCAAATGCGGGAATGTTTTTCTCAAAGAGGATACGATGGCTCTCGAACAGAGTTGATTGGCCGTAATCAATGCTCGGCGTGTCGAGACCGATGGCCTTGATCGAGCGATTCATGACGAGCCAGCGCGCGGCGTCAGGATGCAGGCCGGGAAAATGTAGTTTGGCGACTGCCTCTGCTCCGCGCTCGTCCGTGCCCATATATTTTTTGCGGTCAGGCCAGAACTTTCCGTAGCCCGTTCTCAAAAACACGATGGAGCCTTTCGGCAATCTGCCGTTGCGTCTCTCCCACTGTTCAAAGTCGCGGACGCTGACTTGATAATCCGCATTCCCGGCGCATTGCCGCGAGACATCTATCACGATGCCTGCTCCCATCAGTTGCTCAAGCGGAATCTGGTCAACCGTGTGTTTTCCTTTGGCGAAATGGACGGGGGCATCTATGTGCGTGCCGCCATGCTCGGCGGTCGAAAATTTGTTGGCCGCATAAAAATAGCCCTGCTCGGTCAGACCCTCGAAATCTTTTTCGAGCTGGAATGTTTCGGCCGTCGGCCAGTAGACGGTCTCGGCGTCAAAGGGATGCGACAGGTCAATTATCCTGCCGGATGGAAATTGAGCCGACGCCGTCAACCCGATGGTCGAGACAAAGAGCGCGGCGCAGAATATCCAGCCAAGTCTTTTCATTTTTTGTGATCCTCAGTCTTCAAAACGCCTGACAGCAAAATTATCTCTGCGAGCGGACAACTGCCCTAGCCCTTGCACGAGACCATTGCTACTATGTGAGCGCCTTTAACTTGATTTCATTTTAAGCGCGCGAGTTTGATATTTCGTGATGCCTCTCGAAAGGTTATCGCACAATAAATCTCGATGCAAAAATTTATCCTTAAAGCCACTAACAAAACTCAGCCACAGAGACACGGAGCCAGAAAAGTAGATGAAGGAGATGCTAAATAAAATGCTTATTACCTCCTCTGTGTCTCTGTGGCTAATCTATGGTTTTGTTAGGCACTGTTAGAGCAAATTCCCGTTCCATTCAAATGTAAAAGGAAAAGAGAGCGCATGGATTTCAGCATCCCGCCTGAATTGGAAGAGACGCGGCAGCAGATAGCGGCTTTCATGGACGAGTTTGTCTATCCGAACGAGAAACATGCAACGGAGCATGAAGGATTGCCGGAAACGATTGAGCGCGAGTTGCAGCAGAAGGTGAAAGAGCGCGGGCTGTGGGCTGCGAACATCGCGCGCGAGTGGGGCGGCATGGGATTGGGATTCGTGGGGCAGGGCGTCGTTAATGAAATCATAGGGCGTTCGACCATCGCGCCGCGCATCTTCGGCTCGATGGCTCCGGATGCGGGAAATGCAGAGTTGCTTCACCTCTCTGCCACGCCCGAACAGAAAGAGAAATATCTGAAGCCGCTCGCGGCGGGCGACGTGCGCTCTTGCTTTGCGATGACCGAGCCGGAAGTCGCAGGCTCAGACCCGACGGGTTTGCAGACTCGCGCCGTGCGCGAAGGCGACGAATGGGTTATCAACGGCCACAAGTGGTTTATCTCAGGCGCGCTCGGCGCAGAATTTTCAATCGTCATGGCCGTGACGAATCCTGAGGCAGATCAACATCATCGCGCCAGCATGATTCTCGTCCCCGTCGCCACCAAAGGTTTTAATATCATACGCTCTGTGCCGGTGATGGGGTCGGGCAGCGTCGGCGGGCATTGCGAGATTAGATTTGAGAACTGCCGCGTGCCGTTCGGAAATTTGCTGGGAGAAGAGGGCAAAGGTTTTGAGCTGGCGCAGGCGCGGCTCGGCCCCGGCAGGATACAGCATTGCATGCGCTGGATCGGCGCGGCGCAACGCAGCTTTGAGATGATGTGCCGCTATGCGCTCGTCCGTAAATCCTTTGGCGAGCCGCTGGCGAACAAACAGACCGTGCAGGCTTGGATAGCGGATTCGGCGGCGGAGATTAACGCTGCGCGTCTGATGACCTTGCAGGCCGCATGGAAGATGGATCGAGGCGAAGACGCGCGGGTCGAAATCTCTTTGATAAAATTTTACGGGGCGCGCGTGCTGCATGATGTGGTTGACCGCGCGATACAGGTTCACGGCGCGCTCGGTTATTCAAAAGACACGCCGCTCGAATCTTTTTACCGCGATGCGCGTGCCGCGCGAATTTATGACGGCCCAGATGAAGTCCACAGGATGGTCGTCGCGCGCCGCATCCTGCGAGAATTTAAATAAGGTCAGAACCGCCTGCGGTAGCGGGCGGGTTCTTGCTGACCTAAGAGAACCGCCCGCTACCGCAGGCGGTTCTGACAAGATGAGCAGCGAGACAGCACAAGTCAGGCCAAGTGAAGAGCTAGACCTCAAGGCTCTCGGCGCATACCTGCGCACAGCTTTGCCGTCTTCCGCGACGAATGATGAAGGGGATGCTGAATCGCAGCTCGAAGTGCGGCAATTTCCGGGTGGGCATTCAAACCTGACTTACTTGATTCGTTTTGGCGCGCAGGAATTTGTCTTGCGGCGGCCTCCGATGGGGCCGGTTGCGCCGACGGCGCATGACATGCCGCGCGAGTACAAGCTCTTGAATGCAGTGCATCCGTCTTTTCCGCTGGCACCGAAACCCGTTCTGCTTTGCGAAGACGCGAAGGTCATCGGCGCACCGTTTTACTTGATGGAGCGCAAGCGGGGCTTGATCGTGCGTCATCGCGTGCCGCCGGAAATCGGCGAGGATGCGAGCGTGCGAAGGCGCGTCAGCGAATCGGTCGTGGACACGCTGGTCGCGCTGCATGCGGTTGACATACAAGCGACGGGCATCGTGCAGATAGGCAAACCGCTGGGATTCGTCTCGCGGCAGGTGCGCGGCTGGACGGAACGCTGGCAACGCTCTAAGACGAGCGAAGTGCCTGAGATGGAAGCCGTCTCGCGCTGGCTCAACGAAAAGATTCCGGCTGAGACGGATGCTGTGACTGCATCGAAAGCCACGCTCGTGCACAATGACTTTAAGCTGGATAACGTGATGCTTGAGCGCGAAGACCCGGCGCGTGTGGTGGCCGTGCTTGACTGGGAGATGTGTACGGTCGGCGACCCGCTCATTGATGTCGGCCTGTTCATCTGCTACTGGACTTTGAAGGACGAAGAGGGAAATTCCGGGGAATCGCTCAGCGCCGTCACGCACGGTGCGGGATGGATGACGCGCTGGGAAATCATCGAGCGATACGCACAACAAACCGGGCGCGATCTCTCACGCATCGAATTTTATGAGACGTTCGCGCTCTTCAAAGTCGCGGTCATACTGCAACAGATTTACTTTCGCTTTGTGCGCGGGCAGACGCGCGACGTGCGTTTCAAGAGCTTTGACCGCCGCGTGCTCAATCTCGCACGCGCCGCGCATGAATTGAGCAGGCATTCAAATATTTAAAGTTATCTACAGAAGAATCTCAAATACTGGCAATCTCAAATTTGACATCTTCTTAAACCTCTGTGTTCCTCTGTGGCTAATTATTAGATGAGCCAGAGACTGCATATCGTAATACTGAGATTTGATTCGTTGCCTTCGACCAACACTGAGGCCGCGCGGCAGGCTGCGCTCGGCGTACCCGAAGGACTCTGCATCGTGGCGCGCGAGCAGACGGAGGGGCGCGGGCGCAGAGAGCGTGTGTGGGTGTCGCAGGCGGACGCAGGGTTGTACTTCAGCATCGTGTTGCGCCCGCGTGTGGAAATTCGCGTGTGGCCGCTGATGACTTTAATGGCTGCGCTGGCGGTTGCAGACGCACTCCTTGATGCGTGCGGGCTTGAGACGGACATCAAGTGGCCGAATGACATTTATGCGAAGGGTCGGAAAGTGTGCGGCATTCTGGCGGAGACCGTGGAAACAGAGCTTGGGCGCGCGGTCGTCGTTGGCATCGGCATTAATCTGAAGCGTGGAGCGTTTCCGCCAGAGCTGCGAGACGTTGCCACGTCTGTCGAAGCAGAAGTTGGAAGCGCGCCGGATTTGGAATCGTTGCTGCGCTCTCTGACAAACTCAATCGCGCGGCGTTACGATGCTTTGCATCAAGCGACGGGCGCGGAAGAATTGATTGAGGAATGGTCTCGCCGCTCAAGCTATGCCGAAGGAATGCGCGTGCGCGTGGCTCTGGAAAATGAGACCCTCACGGGCACAACGCGCGGGCTTGCGAGCGACGGCGCTTTGCGTGTAGAAACGGACGCAGGCGAAATCAGGCTGGTGCGCGCCGGAGATGTCACTGCGGTGCGGCCTGTCAAAGAATTTAAACAGGATAGACAGGATGTACACGATTAAGAGATTTAAGATTTTGAATAATCCGATTTCAAACTTTTGATGGGGCAAACAGGCAAGCGGATTGTGTTGACGACGTTTGGCTCGTTCGGCGATGTGCATCCGTACATGGCTCTCGCGCTGGAATTGAATGCGCGCGGGCACACGGCTGTGCTTGCGACCAGCGAGCTTTATCGTGAGAAGATAGAAGGCGCGGGAATCGAGTTTCACAGCGTGCGCCCGGACATACAGGGGCCTGAAGACCCCGAAACGGAAGAGCTGCTGCGAAAGATTATGAACCCGCAATCGGGCGCGGAGTTTCTGTTCAAAGAGATGATCGCGCCGCACCTGCGCGACGCTTACGATGATTTGATGCAGGCAGTGCGCGGCGCGGATTTGCTCGTCACGCATGTCATTACTTTTTCTGCGACGATAGTCGCGCAACAGACAGGGATGCCGTGGGTGTCATCCGTGCTGGCTCCTGTTTCCATGTGGTCTGCGCATGACCCCTTAGTTCCGCCGAACGCGCAATGGCTGGCTCCGTTCTTGCGGATGGCCGGTGCGGGAGTTAATCGAGCGTTTCTCTCAGTGGTCAGGAAATGGACGAACTCCTGGATGGAGCCTGTTTACAAACTGCGCGGGGAGCTTGGCTTGCCGAGGGGCGAGCATCCTCTGTTTGAAGGACAGCATTCGCCCGCGCTCGTCCTCGCTTTGTTCTCCGAAGTGTTAGGAGCAAAGCAACCGGACTGGCCGCCGCAGACCGTCGTGACGGGTTTTGTTTTTTATGACAAGAAGGACGAGACGCCCATCTCGCCTGAGCTTTTGAAATTTCTGGATGCTGGAAAGCTGCCCATCGTCTTCACTTTGGGATCGTCTGCGGTTTTTATCGCGGGTGACTTTTTTCATGAGAGCATCGCCGCTGCCAGAGAGTTGGGCGAGCGCGCCGTGCTGCTTATCGGCGATGCGCGCAACATGCCGCGAGAGCCTTTGCCCGAAGGCATCGTCGCGTTTGATTATGCGCCGTATGGCGAGGTGTTGCCGCGCGCCGGCGTCATCGTTCATCAGGGCGGCGTCGGCACGACCGCGCAAGCCCTCCGCGCCGGACGCCCGCAGCTCGTGATGCCCTATAATCACGACCAGCCCGACAACGCCGCGCGCATCGCACGCCTCGGCGTCGGGCGCACGCTCACGCGCAACAGCTACAAGCGCGCGCGCGTCGTTCGCGAATTGAAAGAGCTGTTAGAGAATCCCGCATACGCACAGCGCGCCGCAGAGGTCGGAGCGAAAGTTCGGAGCGAGAACGGAGCGCGCACGGCTTGCGAAGCCATAGAGGAAAGGATGAAAAGCAGGGATGAGGGATGAGGGATGAGGGATGAAAAAGTTGCTATTTAAGATGAACTGTTCAAGGTTCAATAGCATGCCTTTCATCCTTCATCCTTCATCCTTCATCCTTCCAAAGCCATGCTTCTAGTCATTGATGTCGGCAACACGAATACTTCGCTCGGCGTGTACGAGGGCGAGCGGCTGGTCAACCACTGGCGTTTGACGAGCGCGCGTGCGCGGACGACGGACGAGTACGGCGTGCATGCGCGGAATCTTTTCTCGCTGGCGGGGATTGATTTTCAAGCCATCACGGGCGTCTGCATCGCTTCGGTCGTGCCGCCGCTCAACTTTGCGCTCAAGCGCATGGCCGAAGTCTATTTCAATCGCACGCCGCTCTTTATAGACCACACGACGGCGACGGGCGTGCCCGTGCTTTACGACCCGCCTTCGGATGTCGGCGCGGACAGGATTGTTGATGCAGTGGCTGCTATACACAAGTACGGCGCGCCGTGCATCATCGTGGATTTCGGGACGGCGACGACCTTTGACGCCATCAACGAGCGCGGCGAATACTTGGGCGGAGTCATCACTCCCGGCATCAACATCTCTGCGGACGCGCTCTTTGAACGCGCAGCGCGCCTGCCGCGCGTCGAGATCAAACGCCCCGCGACGGTCATCGGCACTTCAACCGTAGGCTCCATGCAATCCGGACTTTATTACGGTTACGCGGGGCTGGTTGACGGCATTTTAAAACGCATGCTGGCAGAGCTTGGAGGCACAGCGCATGTTATCGCCACGGGCGGCCTCGCGCCGCTCATCGCCACCGGTTCGGAATTGATTCAAACGGTTGACGACACGCTCACGCTCGAAGGCATGAGGATAATTTACGAAAGAACAAAACGTCCCAAGTCCTGAGTTCCAAGCCCCAAGTCGTAGATTTATACTTGGGACTTGGGACTTGGGACTTGGGACTCAGGAATTGGGACTTGAATTACTTTAACTATTTCACCGAAATCGAAGACACGTTTATTCGCAGGCGCGGCAAGCATCTGTTGCTAAGCCCGATGGACTGGGCTTTGATAGAGAGCTGGAAAGCGTCGGGCGTGCCGCTGCATATCGCTTTGCGCGGCATCGAGCGCGCGTTCGATTCGCATGAGGCGAAACCGCGACGACGCAGCGTCAAGACCCTGATGTACTGCCATGAAGAGGTCGAAGCGCAGTATGAAGAATGGCTCGAATCGCAGGTCGGCTCTACGGCGGGAGCGGAAGAAGGGAACGGCGAGTTTGTTGTTGAGAAGGATGCTAAAGAGGATGATGCGCGCCTGCCGTTTTCGCGCGCAGTGATTGAAGAGCATTTGGCGCACGCGCGCGACGCGCTCGAACAACTTTGCATTGAGCGACAAAGAACAGGCGCGGACGAGTTTTGCGAGACGCTCACGCGCGCCGCGACGCGCCTCGGAAAGCTCGAAAAAGATTTCGCAGGGGCTGCGCGTCCCAATGCCGAAAGGCTCGAAGAGTCGCTGGCGCAGCTCGAAAAAATGCTGGACGAAGCTCTGCTTGCCAGCCTCTCTCCCACAGAGCTTTCTGCTGCGCGCAGGGAAACCGAAGCTCAGCTTGAATCTTATCGCAGCCGGATGGAGGCAGCTACTTACAGGCAAACTTTTGATAATCTGTTGCTCAAGCGCTTGCGTGAACAGAAAAGCATGCCTCGTCTAAGCCTCTTTTACCTGTAATCAAAAATGAAAAAGCAATCTCGCAGGCGTGTGGGACAGCGCAGTTCGCAGGGCGGCGCAGAGCATACGCTTGAAGTTTTGATCGAGCGGATTTTGCCGGGCGGCGCGGGCTTGGCACATGCTGAAGGGCAGACGATTCTGGTCGGTCTGGCTGCGCCGGGAGACCGCTTGAGAGTCCGCGTCGAGAGAAAACGCGGGACAGTCGCTTTCGCTTCGATTGTCGAAATCTTAGAGCCGTCTACGGAGCGAGTTGAGCCGCCCTGCCCTTACTTCGGGCGTTGCGGTGGCTGCGATTTCCAGCAGTTAAATTACGAAGCCCAGCTCGCGGCCAAAGTCGAGATCATACGCGACTGCCTGCGCCGCATCGCGCGCCTGGATTTTACCGAAAATATTCCAATCACGCCTTCGCCCGCCGCCTGGCATTACCGCTCGCGCGCACAGTGGCAATACGACGCTCTCAAAAATCATCTGGGATATTTCGAGCGGGCTTCGCACACCGTCTGCGATGTCTCGGAATGTCCTGTGATCGTGCCCGCGCTGCAAGCGACGCTTAACGATTTGCGCGAGCGCATGCGTGCAGGAACTCTCCCGGAAGAATCATTGGATTTCCAAGCTGTCGCGGGCGATGAAGGCGCATCCCTCTTCCCGCCCGTTGACGAAGCAGAGACGCGCGAAGTAAGCCGCCAGATCAATGGCAATCATTACCGTTTCAGCGCGGAAGGTTTTTTCCAGATTAATCACGAACTGCTTCCCGCCCTCGTTGATGCCGCTCTCGACAAAGCAGAGGGAGAGACCGCGCTCGACCTCTACTGCGGCGCGGGACTATTCACGCTCCCGCTCGCCCAAACATTCGCGCGCGTCACCGGCATCGAAGCGCATCCCCGCGCAGCCGCCTACGCACGCCGCAATCTTTCGGGCGCGCACCTGACAAACGCAAGCATCGAATGCGCAATGGTCGGCGAATGGTTGTTTGAACACGCGGCCTCGCACGCTCCCTTAGATTTCATCCTGCTCGACCCGCCACGCACAGGCGCAGAACCCGGCGTGATTGAAGGCATCCTCGCCGCGCGCCCCCGCCGCATCACTTACGTCTCATGCGACCCCGCGACCCTCGCCCGCGACCTGCGCGGCTTAAGCGAAGGCGGATACACACTTGACTCCATCGCCGCATTTGATATGTTTCCCCAGACTCATCACGTCGAAACCATCGCGTACCTGACCTCGCTGGCGTGAATTTGGAAGTAAATCATAAGTGAACACTGCGTCCGGTGCAGTGTTATTAATCCGATGGCGAATACTTCTCCGGTTGCTCACCAGCCGTCGTTCGCTCCGTACCCGCTCGCGGTTCTTGGTGTGTCTTTCGCGGTCGGCGTGTTGTTGGCGCGGGTGGGGGTGACATCTTTAACAGCTTGCCTGTCATGCGGTGCGGGGTGTGCGCTGCTGGCGGGTTGTTTTTATGTGAAAAGGAAAGAGAGTGCGGCGACGTTGTTGCTTGTGCTGGGGTTTGTGTGTGCGGGGGCGACGCTCGCGGTGATCGAGAAGAGTGGCGCGCAGGCGAATCGCGTGCAGCGATTTTATGATGAGGGCTTGGTGGCGTCGGGCGATCCGGTAGAGGTGACGGGCGTTTTGGATGCCGCGCCTGAGCCTGCGCCGGATGGGTTTTATCTCAGCTTGCGGGTCGAGAAATTTAAGTTCAAAGAAGAGGAGCGAAGCGCGTCGGGTGTGGTCAGGCTCTTTGCGCCGGTGCGCGATGGGACGATTCGCGCGGAGTATGACGCGCTTGAATTGAGATACAAGGCGCGTGTGCGCGTGATGACGGCCCTGCGCCGCGCGGAAAGCTTTCGCAATCCGGGCGGCTCTTCGTTTACGGAATATCTGGACCAGCGCGGGTTTGATGCGAGCGGCGCTATTAAAAGCTCGCTGCTGGTGGAGCGGCTTGAGGACGAGCGCGTGTTTCTGCCGCTGGCGTGGCTGTACGAGTGGAGACAGCGTCTGCTGTCTTTGATTGAGCGAAAATTTTCGCCTGAGACGACGGGCGTGCTTGCGGCGTCGCTGTTGGGGAATCGTTATCATCTGACGCGCGGGGCGGCAGAGCGTTTTCGTGAGGGCAGCACGTTTCATGTGCTGGTCATCAGCGGCTTGCACATCAGTTTTATAGGTCTGGTCGCGCTCTTTATCATGCGGCGTGTAACCAAGCGGCGCGCGTGGCAGTTTGCAGTCTCCGTCTCGCTGCTGTGGGGCTACACGCTGGCGGTCGGCGCGGAAGCATCGGTCGTGCGCGCGGCTTTGATGTTCACTGTCGCTGCGCTCGCGCCTGTGTTGCATCGCAAGGCTTCGTCGATGAATGCCGTGGGCGGTGCGGGGCTGGCTCTGCTTATCTGGCGACCACAGGATTTGTTCGACCCTTCGTTTCAACTGACTTTCCTTTCGGTGCTGGCGATTGTCGCTATGGCGTGGCCGCTGCTACGCCGCTTGCAGGAGGTGGGAACGTGGCGACCGACGCATGAGACGCCCGCGCCGCCCGCATGCGCGCGGTGGTTTCGCCGTTTGGGAGAGACGCTGTACTGGAGCGAGCGCGGATGGCAAAAGGAGATGCAGCATTCTGCGTGGCGATGCAGGCTTTTTAAGACGCCGCTTGCAGCGAGACTTGAACGACTGCATCTACAGTGGTTGTTGCGTTACGTCGCGGGCGTCTCAATCGTCTCAATCGCAGTCCAGTTGGTGTTGCTGCCGCTGCTCGTTCTTTACTTTCACCGCCTCTCGCTCGCTTCGATTTTCCTGAATGTGATAGTCGGCGCGTTGATGGCGCTGCTTTCTTTCATAGCTCTGTTAGGGTTGATAGTCACGCAGATGAGCGAGGCGATGGCTGTGCCGCTCATCAAGCTCGCGGAGGGCTTGAGCTGGCTGATGATTCACAGCGTTGATCCTTTCAGCAGCCTGCGCGTTGCGTCCGTGCGCCTGCCTGAGTACAGCGGCGCGGCATCCATCATCTACGGTTTTTATTTTGTGCCGCTCATTATTCTGACTATAACTCTGGCGCGCTGGAATCCGCTTCGCTACGTCTCATCGGAAGAGAAGCGGGAAATGTTTTTGCGGCCTGCGATGCTCAAAGCCTCCGCGTTCGCTTTGATGTGTGCGCTGGTCTTGATGGTCGCGCATCCTCTGAGCGCGGGTAGGCCGGATGGAAGATTGCATGTTGATTTTCTGGATGTAGGGCAGGGCGATGCTGCGCTCTTGACGATGCCTGATGGAACGACGCTGCTGGTTGACGGCGGCGGGCGTCCGCGATTTAACGATTCGCGCGCGACTGTGGATGAAGACGGAGCCGTTGTCGCTTTCGAGCGCGATGCGCGGGGCGTGGGCGAAGCGGTCGTCTCCGAATACCTGTGGTGGCGCGGGCTGTCTGAGGTCGATTATCTCCTGGCGACGCACGCGGATGCGGATCACATAGACGGGCTTAACGATGTCGCGCGCAATTTCAAAGTGCGCGGCGCGCTGGTCGCACGCACACCTGCGAACGATGCCGAGTACGCGCGGTTTGCTTCAACTTTGCAGCACGAGCGTGTGCCCGTTGAATTAATCGCGCGCGGCGATTCTTTACGATTTGGCGCGGTCACGATTGATGTCCTCTGGCCTGTGCCGACGGGTGATGCAAACGCCGCATCCGGCAATGAAGATTCCATAGTCCTGCGTCTGCGCTACGGCGAAAAAGTTTTTCTGCTGACCGGAGACATCGAAAACAAAGCGGAAGCCATGCTCGCACGCTTGCCACGCGAACTGCGCTGCGATGTGGTGAAGGTCGCACATCACGGGAGCAAAACTTCTTCGACCGAAACTTTTGTCAGGGCCGCGCGCCCGTCTCTCGCCGTCGTCCCGGTCGGACTCTTTTCGAGCTATGGTCATCCACATCAAACAGTTGTCGAACGCTGGCGCGCGAGCGGCGCGGAAGTTATGACGACCGGACAGCGGGGCACAATTTCGGTGAGTACGAATGGACGCGACATCAAAGTGAAGACTTTCGTCCGCGAACGCTGAGGGCTGAAGCGGGCAGTGACCAGGGGACGGTAACAATATATTTGTTTCACTGCGGAGGGTCATGATCTTGATGATGGTCTCCGAGAAAATACTTCATCGCCAGTTTTTTGATAATCTCGCTTTGAGTTTGTTCCCCTATGTACCGCCGGAGCAGTCTCACTTGTATGAAGCTTGTATAAAACAGAACAGGTTTAAAAATTAAGGTGTTAGCCAACCGGTGAAAGGCTTCACCCAGAAAGCCACCTACCAACATGATGCCATGTAAGGTTGTATGCTTTGGGAAACTGTTCGGGTAGAGTAGAAACAACAGTCCTGCCATGCCGCCGCACAGGAATCCGCCGAAGCCCAGAGAGCGAAGGTCTTTTCCACTCTTCATCATCGTGAATCTTTAATCCGGCAGTTACGTCTTCCGCAGTTCAGCAGCCTCTCTACGTGAGGTGCCTGAATTCTTCTACCGCACCTCGTCAAGAAACACACGGCAGCTTTGAAGCGTTTTCGCGTAAAACTGACACGCGTGCTTTTACCGCGCAAAACTGACACAGGTAGCTTTTGCGGATGATGTAAATTATCGCGCGGAACAAGGGGCAGTGGTGATAACCTAACGTAGCCGAAGGAGGAAACGCGACCGTGGTGCCTACAAATGATGAACTTCAAAAAGCGTTTCCCATGTTAAGTTGTCTCCAACCAAACAGGGGCGTTGCTCTATGCGCATTGATGGATGCGTGTGATCATATTTCGGTCATCAGAAAATTACAGGGACATCGCCCCGACGCAACTCACCCCTTCAAAGTGAAAATACTTGAGGAACATCTTCTTCAGCCTTGCATCTACTGGGCGTCGGAAATCTGGGAGAAGGATCAGGAGTCCAAGCACCCGACAAAAGAGCCGAAGTATACGCCGACCCGTGATGACTTACTGATCCGCTATGTTAAGACTTTGGCTAAAATATCTATAGACCGGCCTTTGTGCCACGCCGCCGTTGCCCTCGGGTGCTTACTCCACACATATCAACCACACGAAATCAGCAAACTTGCTGAAGAGTCATTCGGCAGTGAAAACATCCGGCGGGTCAAGGGTCGGGTGGTCGAGCAACTTCAGAACCGTTTCGAACCGTTCTCTAGTCTTACTGACGGCAACGGGCACATAGCATTGGAAGTACCCAATAGCCATCAGCGAGAGTTAATTCAACTGTCCTTGTCCACATTCGCTCCATGGTGCTCCTGCGTTACCGCAACCACCCGGACGCCTGCGACGTTCCTCCTCGATACATACTTTAAAAAGAACTCAAAGAAATCGGAATGGGAGCGTATCCATGCACTGTTTGATCCGGTGTGCGGCGGTTTGCCCCGGCTGGTGCGTGAGTACAACTCTAATTACCGGAGAGGGAATGACATGAGGCTAGATGACCCTGAAGACAAGTTGGGTTCTCCAAATTTTGGTGACGACTTTCACACGCCAACGGGAAATGGTGGAGATGGAGGACCGCCCAATGATCCGGGAGGGCGATTCAATCCTTCTCCGCTCACTGACCACGAGATGTCATCCATCAGGCATGCCTTGGAGCGGAATCAACGCCGCAGAAAGAATTATCATTCCGGCCAGCTTCGCGTTTATGTCGACGGTGAAGAAACCGCCACTTTTACACGTGACTGCCCCTTGGACTCGTTTATCGTTCCTCGTACGGCTTCGTGCATTCAGGTTTTTGGAGAGGATGACGAAGGAGAGTTGCTTCTCGCTGTATTCCCCCTGAATTACCTGGAGCTAAGCGATAACACTCTCGATCAACATCTATATGTCACACATGACGGAGGTCAGACGATTGAACTCTCAATCTCACCAATCTCAGGGCAAAGCCATGAGACTTTAGAGCGTCTCGTCCGACTAGAGCATACAGAGTCGTCCGATCAGCTTGAGACCGACACAACCGTCAGCGACCACATGGCGGCGGGCACCTTCCCAGATAGAGAAAATTCATGGGGCGGTATTAATGTTAATAATGACCCATCAATTAGGGAAGAGCGCTTCATCTATGAGCAGCCAGCCTATTTAACCAGACTGGCCGCAGTTGATTCTGATTCAGCCGCGCTGCACCGTGATTTTTGGGCGAAAGCCTGTGAAGTCTTTACTCAACGCTTAAGCTCCCATGCTCTGAGGCTCACTAACGGCAGCATCTACGATGCCGAAGACCTAGTGCAGGGAACGGTTTGCCGTGCCCTCATGTACCCCAAGAACCCTGAAGGAATAAGGAGTCCCTTTGGCTACTTGTTGACCATCATGCGCCACATTTGGAGTTCCAAGTGGCGTAAGGAGGGCACAGCAGACATGGTAAGCTTGGATGAGCTGTTAAGCAAAGAGGCACAGCAAAAACAGCATCGGAGTATAGAGCCGGAGGTGCTCCAAATTTTGGAGAACCAGGAACGCAGGGCAGAAATGCGCGCCAAACAAGGACCGCTTACTCCTCGTGAGAAGCTTTTGCTGGAATTACATCTTGAAGGCTACACATGCAAAGAAATCGCAGACAAGTTGAAGGAAGATGTGCGCATTGTGAGAGCCGACTTGAATGCGGTAAGAACCAAGGTGCTCTCTCGCCTGATGGCAGCAAAGAAAAGGACTGGCTCCTGATGAGGATCCAGACTGCTTCAACCCTTTGCGTCTTCTCTCTTATCTTTCCGCCTTGGCGAGAACCCGCAACGTTTCACGCAAAGGCGCAAACAAAGAAGGACTCAAGGCGCAAAGAGTTGCAGGGTTTTAGAAATAAGCGGTAAGCGTTGAGATTGACAAGGGTGTGCTCACACCTCTCGGATGGCGGGAACCTGTAGCCGTGTGCTTTCTTCGCGGTCGGCCATCTGCTTGACCTTCTTGAGTTCCATGCCTTTGATTCCGAAATATTTAGCCATCTCGGTTATCTGGCGAGGACTGACGAAATCTTTCGGGTCGGAACAGAATTTCTCTATGCCCGGGTCAAATTGGGAACAACCCATGCTCTTGGGGATGTTGAGGCCAAGCCTACATTTTCCATCCGGCCTGTACTGCTCACAAAATTCACAAACTAGCATCATGCGTTTCCTAAGCTCTATCTGATTCGGAACCGGAAATATCCGGGCGGGCTTCGGCTCAATCTCTCTTCTGATTTTGGGTCATCAGTGCCCGACCGCGATTCGTTGAAAGCGAGTTTTCCCTTCCGTGTCCTCCCATGAAATATCCAGCACATAGGGTTTGACTTCGCCTGCCTGCACTTTAAGACGCTCTAACTGATCCTGCGACGGGTCTGCCGGTTTACTGTCAATCCATGTTCGGTGAGAGAGCACTGCCTTCTCCTTTGGTTTGATGGAATTGATAACATCAAATTTAATATGAGAGCGGGACGGGCTGCCGGGCGCTTCTTCATCTTTCAGAAAGATAGTTAAAATCTCGACGCATTTAAAGGGCACGTCGGTCGTATTCGTCAGCTCTAAAAAAACTCTTGAGCTGGTATCTATGAATTTTACGGTAAAGGGAGCTTCGCTCTGGCTCATAGTCATCATCTTTTCCTCAAAGTCTCCAATACTTCTAACTTTCCTGACACGAGAAATCGAGTTGATTGAGAGCTACACTTTTGGCTCTTTGTCAGTAATGGTGAAAGGGACAAGACCCTGTTTGACTTCTTCGAGGGCAATGCTGGTGTTTCTACGCCTGCGCGGGTCAACGTCTATGCGCGGAGTTGCCCCGCGCAGCAGTTGCTTGCTTCTTAAAACCGCGACGGCGATCAGCCTGTACCTTGAATCTATCCCCGGCCACTCTTCCGCATTCCCGACATTGATGGAACCCAATTTGTTTTTTTTATGCTCTTCAATCATATGGAGTCTCGATCCTTTGAGAGTTCAGACGGTCGTTAAAAATTCTTGAGTAGGAAAATGACTGTCACCGCGCAAACAGTAATGACTGCGACGTGTAGCCAACGCATCGTAGAGCGATGGCAGGAAGGACATTTCAAATCCCACAGCCGTAATATTCTTCCACAGTTATGACAACTGGTATGCATCTTTTGTAAGCTCTGCCTCAGAGTTGCGCCAGCGGCGCGCCGTCGCGTATGAGCAAGGCAAGCTGTGCATGTTCCAATGGCTGACCGCGCATCAGTTTAATGGTCGGGTCATCCACAAGCCAGAAGCCTGCGGCTGTTTCTCCCTCAGGCTGCGCAAGGTCATTGAGCGCACGCTCATCGAGCAGCACAGGTTTGAAGAGCAACATCTCGTAGCTTCGCCCACGAGCCTGCATGGCTTCACCGCTGCTGTGAAACACAGGCACTCGTAGACGCCCGCCATCATCCAGCGCAAACCAGTCGCCGTTGGCACGTTGCATTGCATACATACTGCTCAAATCAGCACCATTCCTCATCTCCTACAGAACTTTAAAAACAGACTTGTTTAAGCCGTGACGCGCAGAGGTTCAGGAAGTAATATGAATGACATCTTCCTTGTCCTGACGAAGGAAAACCGAGAACACAAAATAACCGGCTAGGCACGCAAACAGCCCCGCGCCGATAGCCCACCAGAAATGATATATCCCGCCCTGCACATCCACGACGCCCTGCGAGTTGCTGTAGGTGGCGAACCTGTAGAACTGCCAGATAGCGATTGCCGCCGCCGCGATCACAACCGTGATAGCTGCTAAAACATTTGTCAGACTTTTTCTCATGTAGCTCATGTCTTGCTCCTTAATTCAATCCTGCATCTCGCGCTCATTTAAACACTGCTTTGCAAGTATGCGTTTAATTATGTGCGCCCCTCACGACGGCAGGTTGAGGCTGCGCCATGTCCAAGACATAGCCGTTGAAGCCTGCGAGGGCTTGCGACTCGTTTTCAAAGACCTCGAAGACCGTTGATAGCTTGGTGATGACCATCAGCTCGCGGACTCTTCGTGTCAGGTGCATGAGCTTGATCTGACCGCTCTTCTGGTCAAGCAGATTGCGGGCTGCGATAAGCTCACCCAATCCGCTCGAATCAATATATGCGACGCCTGCCAGATTCAACAGAATCTGTTGATGACCTTCTTGCAGCAGGCGGCTCACGGCCTTTCGTAAAGCTTCACTGCTGCCGCCGATTCTTAAATCGCCGTCTATGTCCAGCACGATCACGTTTCCGACCTGACGATCTTTGATATTCACGTTGCTCATTAAATTTCTCCTCAAGCCTTGCGCTCAGACGTAGCCGACTCCACTTTGCGGTCGGGAGCAATAAACGTCTTCCACTCGGGAAATCCGTTCTGCTGGCGAAGCAGCGGGAGAATCTCGCTCTCGATAGTGCGGGCCAGCTCTGCGGAGCAAGTGGCCTTGTACCGTCGCGTGACTTGGCGGGTAAGCATTTTAGCTCCTTGATGGATGGGCTGTTGACTTCAGATGATCTGGGTCATTCCAGAGGAGCTGAGAAGGGAGTAAGCTGGACTCGATTCCGTAGTATCTTACGCTAGACAAAGGATATATGTCAACTATAAGATATATATCGCATACAATATATTGCACATGTGATAAATAACAGGCATCGGAGAAAGGACGCGCATGGCAATCGAGATTCGAGTTGATGAACTGCTGGAAGAACACGGGCGATCTTTTTACTGGCTGGCGAAAGAGACGGGGATTAGCCACACGACGCTGTGGCGGTTAAAGAAGGGCAAAGCGCTCGGAATCAACTTTGATACGTTGGAGAGGATTTGCGGCGCGCTCGATTGTCAACCGGGCGATGTGCTGAGGCTGGTAACAAGAAAACAACCCGCAAGCAAAGCGCGCGGGCTAAGCCTAAATCGTAAAAACGGATGGGCGAGAATTACTTCATTTTATATATGCGAATCAAGGATAGAAATAAATTAACTGCTTTTTCTTTACGCTCTTTGCGCTCTTTCCCTTTGCGGTCTTTGCGGTCAAGTGGCTTTTTTAACGCAAAGACCGCAAAGAAGGGACGCGCAAAGAGCGTAAAGAGTTTCTACTCTTGATTTACATTAGATAACTTCACTGCATGTCGGAACCCACAGTCAGACAGCGTCATATCGTTTCAGTTTCCGGTAGAGCGTCGAGAGGTCTATGCCGAGGATGTTGGCGGCGCGGGTTTTGTCCTGATTGACGGAAGTGAGGGTTTCAAAAATGTGGCGACGCTCTATTTCTTCGAGCGTGGGGCGGAGGCCGTCCGGATCGCGCATGGGCGCGGAGCTGGCTGCGTCGCGGACGCGCGGCGGCAGACTGTCAAGATCAACCGCGTCGCCGCTCAAAGTGAAAGCGCGCTCGATGGCGTTCTGTAATTCGCGGACGTTGCCCGGCCAAGCATAGTTGATAAGTGCAGACATCGCCGCTTGCTCGATTGGTTTTTCTTCGCGTTGCTGTTCATGCGCGGTGCGTGTGATGAAGTGGCGCGCGAGCAGCGGAATGTCTTCGCGCCGTTCGCGCAAAGGTGGCAGGTGAACTTCGATCACATTGAGGCGATAAAAAAGGTCTTCGCGAAAACGTCCTTCCGCGACTTCTTTTTCAAGGTCGCGGTTGGTCGCGCAGATAATGCGGGCGTCAAAGCTGACAGGCGTGCTTGAGCCGACGGGCACGACTTCATGCTCCTGCAAAGCGCGCAGCAGGCGCACCTGCATTGCCGGGGAAATCTCTCCTATCTCATCCAGAAAAATAGTTCCACCTTCAGCCGAGCGAAAGAGTCCGGGCTTGCTGGCGACCGCGCCCGTGAAAGCTCCCTTCGTGTGGCCGAACAGCTCGCTTTCCAAAAGCGTTTCGGGCAGCGCGCCGCAGTTGATGGCGACAAAGGGGCGATTGACGCGCGGGCTGTGGTGATGTATGGCGCGTGCGATTAGCTCTTTGCCCGTGCCGCTCTCGCCTTCGATGAGAATGTGCGTATTGGTGCTCGCAACTTTTTCGACTAAGCGAAAGACCGCTTGTAAGGCCGCTGAAGTTCCGATGATTTCGGAAAAGCTGTAACGGCTATCTAACTCGCGGCGCAGGGCGCGATTCTCGCGAAACAGCTCGCGCTGGCGAATGGCGTTCTTGACCGATTGCAAAAGGTCTTCGTTGACGAAGGGCTTGGTGATGTAATCGTAAGCCCCTTTGCGCAACGCGGCGATGGCGGAGTCCACAGAAGAGTATGCCGTCATGACTATGACGAGCGCTTCGCTGTCTATGTTTTTGATGTGGTCGAGCAGCGCGAGGCCATCCATGCCGCCCATGCGTATGTCCGTCAACGTGACGGCGACATCTGAAGCGGCGAAAAGCTCAAGCGCGGTTTCGGCGCTGTTCGCAGTGGCGACGCGATAGCCAGCTTCTTCTAAAAGGCGCGTCAAGATGGCGCGCATCAAATCTTCATCCTCTGCAATCAAAATCAGTGGTGTTGTATTCATAAGTTTTCAAAGTCGAGAGTCAGGAGTCAAGAGTCAAGAGTCTAAAGTCATTGTGACTCTCGACTCCTGACTCTCGACTCCTGACTGTTTTTCCGCCATGTGCTTGATGTGTTCGTTACGCCTTTGCAGAAACTCTCGCATGTAATTTTCCAGATACAGCATATCAACTATTCTTCCGAGCAGGCCAAGCGGCGAGGCGTAGTCAACTTCGTCAATCATCAACGTGCCGCCAGCTTGAGCTTTAAAGAGGTGCGTGTGATGCCAGCGTTTGAAAGCTCCGCTCAGCATCTCGTCTATGAACATGTGCGGCCTGTCAAAAGCGATAATCTTTGAAGTGAGACGCTGGCGGATGCCTAAATGTGTCGCTTCCCAAGTGACTTGATCGCCCAGCTTGACCATGCCTTTAGTGACGCCCGCGACGGCGCGCTCGCCCGTCAAACCGCTCGAAGCCATGTGTACATCCAGGTCGCGCGACAGATCAAAGCACAGCTCGACCGGCGCGGCGATGAAAATTTCGAGACGGATAAAGGGCATCAGGCGGTTTTCCTCTCAGCTCCTGACGGCACCGGAAGCGAGACGCGCACGCATGTGCCGCGCCCGTCGTTGGATGTGACTTCGATGCGCCCGTCATGCGCTGCGATGATGCCGTAGCAGACAGCGAGTCCGAGTCCTGTGCCCTGTCCCGCAGGTTTGGTCGTAAAGAACGGATCGAAGATATGCGCGCGATGCTCCGGCGAGATGCCCGTTCCAGTATCCGCGACTTCGACCGCCACCTCGCCGGAACTTTTATTATAAAGAGTTTGCACATGTAGCTCGCCGCCTTCCGGCATCGCGTCGCGCGCGTTGAGCAGCAGGTTGAGAAAGACCTGTTGCATCTGATCTGCATCCGCCTGAATCATGGGCGCGCTCGCGTCCTGTTTGGTAGTGACCTGCAAACGCCGGAAAGATTTGTCAAAGTTGGCAAGCCTGATGCTCGCTTCGACAATCCTGTTGATGTCCTGCGGGGCGCGTGCGGGCGGGCGCGTGCGCGCAAACTCCATCATGTCGCGCGTGACCTGCGTGATGCGCGCAATCTGCGTCTGGATGAGTCGCAGCATTTCTCGCGTCTCTTCATCTGCTGAGTGACGCGCCTGCAAAATCTGAATCAGAGATGAGATCGAAGCCAGAGGGTTATTGACTTCATGCGCGACGCCCGCGGCGAGCGTGCCTGCGGCAGCAAGTTTTTCCGCGCGTATCAAATGCTCGTTCAGTTGCCGTAGCTGTTCGATGTCGGAAGCCATCTTGCGGCTCATCTCATTAAAAGAGGCTGAGAGCAATCCCATTTCATCGTTGCTTTGTAAATCAACCTGCGCGCCGTATGCGCCGCCAGCGACCTCGACAGCGGCCTCTGTCAGGCGTCGCACGGGGCGCGAGATGCTGCGCACTATCAAGGCGACCAGCACCAGATTCGGCACGAGCGCAGTGATGACGCTAAAGACCAGATACCGTCGCCAGCTTTCAGTCCCTGCACCAAAACTCCACCACACAATCGGAACTTGAAACAGCAGGAAGCTTGAGATGGCGACCGCCGCGATAGAGAGCGCGACTTTGTAAGCGAGCGGGAAAAGTCGAAACTGGTCCAGCGCGGATTGCAGCGAAAACAGTTTGAAGCTTGAAATAGCATAAGCGTAAATCAAAACGCCCGGCAGGACGAACAGCGAGCTGAGCTTGAGCAGCGTGTAGCCGCCAAACAGCGGCAACACGATGTTGGCGGCTGTCTTGAGAATGCCAGTGATGACCAGCGCGCAGAGAATCGCGCCGATCTGTTTCCCTCTCAAGCTGCCGCGAGAGCGACGATATTTCGCGTACAGCAGGCCGAAGCCGTAAGCGAACAGGCCGTACACGTAAATTACAAAGACATACGCGAGCGGCCTCAATTGAATCCTGAATTGCCCCGCAACCATCTCTGCTTCATCCCACATCAACCCCGCGAGCGCGGCAGGAATCAGAACCGCGCCGGGAGCGAAGATGACTGCCGCGCGTTTCAGCGGCGCTGGCCTGTTCTCCGGGAACACCCATGCAAAGACGACGAGTGAGTATTGCAAGAGCAGTGCGATGATAAAGCTCGCGCTAGCCCACCATGCGGCAGAGCCTTCGCGCGCGTAAAACCCCCACAGGATGATGTCTTTGATAGTCCACAACGCGAGGCAGGCGACGAAGGCCGCGAACATTTGATGCGGGCGGCTGCGCGGGGCTGCCACGAAGACATAAAAGCCCAGCAGCACGAGCAGGAATAATGATAGCAGCAGGAGGACGAGAAGCATTGGGATAGTTGGCAGTTGGCAGCAGGCAGTTGGCAGTTAAGTTTTTCTTAAAATATTTCTTGATGACCAAGGTCGCTCTTGCGCTTTTCTGCCAACTGCCAACTGCCAACTTGCTTTACAACCCTAAGATGAGCGCGGCGATGGTCAGCGTGATGCCGCATGCGAGCGGCAGAAAATGGCGCGTCTCAATCATACCACCGCGCTCAAGCAGGCGGTGAAAGATTGCGAACGCGAGAAAGGCAACCATGCCAATCGGAATCGCGAAAGCCGCTCCGACAAACGCGCCGAAGCCGAAGAAAAGTATACCGCTCGTGGCTCCCGTGACGGCTCCCCACGCCGCGCCGATCACCGGCATCAACAGCAGCATTCTCGTCCACGAACTGCGCTCGCTCTTAAACGCTTCGTAATTCAAGGACGAACCCAGCAGATACCCCATCAGGCAAGACACAGCGTTAATCACCAGACACAAAAAGAACAACGCCGCATCCCACGCGAACATACGCATCGAGCCGTTGACCCCGTAGCCGAGCAGGCGTCCAAAGATGGCTGCCGGAGGCAGCGCGCCGAGCAGCATGCCGAACAGTGCGTAAGCGCGCTGCGCCGAAACCGGGCGGCTCATCAAAAGCATCTGCTCTTCTTCAAACCCGCTACGAAACTGTAGCCTGCGCCGCGCTTCCGCTTCTCTGGCTGCTAGCAGCCAGTTCAGCCTTGCGCCTGTAGCGTCCGTTCGCCGGATAATGGCGCGAGGGACGGGCGAGATGTGTGTGCTGCGCATGATTCATCTTCTCCAATCTCAAGCTTCGATGCCTTGCCTGCTTCCCCTGCTTCATCCGTCTGCAACCGCCGCAGTCGCGCGCATTCCTGATCGAGCAGGCGTGCGACCTTCAATGCCGCGTCTTCATCTTCCAACAGGGAGAGCAGGTCAACGGCGCGACCGTAAAGCCTCAATGTCGCAATGCTTAGACGACGCGCCGAAGCGGCGTTTGCTGCCGCAGCCGGGCGCACAAAGCTGGCCGCTTCGCCGACCTCTGCGAGGGCATGCAGCAGTTCCGTGCGGGCGCGTCGATGATGCTCTCTAACACGCTTGACGTTATGCCTGTGCGCGCATCTTCCGGCGAGCAGCAGGTCTTCGCCCTTGCGGCCTGCGATACGAAATAGCTCCAACTCTCTGGCGTCCGGCTCATCATCAATAGCATCATCTTTAACCGCATCCGCCAGCCCGACATACTTCTCCACGCTATCACGAAGAACATACGCCGCGCGTTCCAACTTTTCATTCTCGCTATCCGGTTTGTCCTGCGCACGCTCTCTCACTTCATAGAGAGCGTGGAGGAAACTGCGCTTGGCTTCCTCAATCTGTATTTCCTGTCGATTGGAAATGGACTCCGACCGTTGGGTTGCCCGTGCCGTTTGATGACGCGCATGCGTGAGCAAAAACCTGAGCGCAGCGAGCGGCCATAACAGTCCTGCGGCAACGGATTTTAAGAGAAGCTGCGGGCGTCGCCTGGAATTACGCAGGCGCAGAAAACAACTGACGGCGAAGGGCGCTGCGACTGCCAGATAAATCGTGATGGTTTCGCTCAAAAGCATGGCGAAAGGTGAAAGGGCAACGCATGTGCCATCTACCATGCAGCCCTGCGAGGTTTCTGAACACGCGCAGATTGTCATCAGTTTCCGAGCATTTAACTCTAAATCGCATGCTTTCGCGGATTTTTACAAAATGAAAATATTCTGCTCGCGCATGGCAAAGCGCATGAACGATGCTCCCGCTTTGGCATTCTGCAAACAAGCCTGTGACGAAGCCGCGCGGGGTGAGCGGCAGCTTAATGCCTTTTGAAATGATACACACGACGATAGCTCTGTACGCAATATTGCCACGCTGCCTTAACCGGAAGGCTATGCAAATCGAAGTTATTCGGTCGTCAACGCATTGGCACCGAGTTTGCAAGCCAGATTTCACATCCGAGCCGTACAGGTTGGGATGCAAGCAAAAAAAATCGAACTCTGGCGGAAGAAAAGCGTTTAAGAGTCATACCGTCAGATACTTTATACAGATCATACGAAGGACAAGAAGAGCAGGGCATCATGACAACGAAAACCCCGATTAAAGTTATTAAGCGCAACGAGCGCAATCGCCTTGAAACCGAGGCGGAAAACAGTCCCGAAGTCAAGAAAACGGCGCAGGAAACGGCGCGCGATATGGTTGCGACAGTTTCCAACTGGGTCAACGAATTCCAGCAGAAGCGTCGCACCGAGACCAAGCAGGCCATCAAGACTCTCTTTCCGGAGCCGCCGCAGCCGAGCCGCGTTTAAGCTGCCTGAAAGACTCTTACACCTTTTCGGTTCCGGCGTGGACGAGATAGAGTGCGCGCGACAGAAGGGCTGTCTCATCTGAGACAGCCCTTCCGCTTTTTTCTCAAACTCAAAATCAACATCACAACGGCATCAAGCAACGTTGACAGCATCAATCGCCGGGCATAGCATCCTCCGGGAAAATGAAAAAGAGAGACAGCCAGGATAAAAAAGAAGAGCGTCCCATCTTTAGCGGGATACGCAAGCCGCTTGCGCCGCCCGGCCATCCGCTCGGGCACGCGAGGCCGGAAGAGAAGGCGCGCCCCGCACAGCGTAAGGCCAAGCACAAGCTTCATGCGGAAGAGACTGAAGAGTAAAAGAACCTGCTCGCCGGAAACATTTGTCTGTTGATAAGCACTCAACTGCCTTGCTCTCAAAAGATGCCATGACGGAAACCGGACAAGCCTTTATCACGCAAGCGCGCACGTTCCTGCGCAATGATTATTTGCCGAAGATCGAACGCTGCCTCGAAAAATTAAGTGACGGGGATATGTGGTGGCGCGCTCATCAGGACTCGAACAGCATCGGCAATTTGCTGCTGCATCTATCCGGCAATGCGCGACAGTGGATCGTGAGCGGCATAGGCGGCGCAGGAGACATGCGCGAGCGGCAGCAGGAGTTCGACGCGCGCGAGGGACTTACGCGCGCAGAGCTAATTGCAGAACTGAGACGAACGCTTGATGAAGTTGATGCTGTACTGGCGCGCGTCGCTCCGGCAGAGTTGCTTGAGCCGCGACAGATTCAGGGCGGCGAGGTCAGCGTGCTGGAAGCCATCTTTCATGTCGTCGAACACTTCTCAATGCATACGGGACAAATTATTCTCATCACCAAAATGCTGACTGAAAGCGACCTGCGCTTTTATGACTTTTCAACCGGCGCGCCTCTTCCGGCATGGCATGATAATTCGGATTGACACCTGACCGCGCGCCTGCGCCGCCTGCCTGAGTTGAATCACCTTTATAGAAAAAGGCGCGGGCGGAAAACTTAACTCCGTGCTTCTTTACGGAGCAGAGTTTTTCGCCCGCGCCTCCGGGCTTTTAAAGAAAGCTTCCGCGTCTTCAGCTTAGAAGCGGATGCCGAAAGAGAATGCTCCGCCGGTGAAAGTCAAACTGCCTTTGCGGGTTGCTGCCGCGGCAGGATTGTCCAGCGCGGCGGTAGCCGAACCGCCAGAGGCGTTAACCGGGGTGACATTCACGAGATCGTTCCAATGATGCACGATGAAGCTGCCGTTGATGAACAACTGGTTGCCGCTGCCAACATTCCATGCATATTCCAGCCCGACTTCGCCTTCGCCTACAAAATTGGTTCGACTATCGCTTCGCGTTGCCGTGGTAGTAAATCCTCCGGCGGCGAAGGTCGAGCTTTCTTTGATCTCCCCGAAGAGCACGGCTATGCGTCCCGCGCCGGTGATCCAGAAATTGGATGTGCCGAGACGGTGCCGAAAGTCTAGTGCGGCTGTCGGCCCGACGCCTGTTCGTTTCTGCGTGTAGGTCAGGTTTTCCGTAGTCCCTGCAAACGTGTCTTGAGCTGTATAAGTCTGGCGGCTCGGGGCAATCCTTACGCCAGCCGATAGCAGCACTGACCAGTCCGTTGAAAACCATTTATAAGTTCCTTCCAAATCCACGACGTGGAGGCGGAAGCGTTCGCGGAAAGTGGCATTTGTGCCCGCATCGGCGGCTCCGGTGAATGTGACGTTCAGGGGACGGGGTGAGATGATGAACGGCGCTCCCGCCGTAGCCGTGCGATTCTCCTCAGCCGTCTGAGTGGTGTAGAAGTAGCTTCCACGAAATCCCCAGTGGGGGCCGTTCCAGCCAGCTTCGATTTTAGCTGCGCCTTCCGTTCCGTAATCGAAGTCATCTACTGATGAGACGTTGCCTATTCCATCCGCACTGATGACGGCGGGATTGCCGCCGCTTCTGCTAACATGGAAGACGTAGCCCCGTGCAAAGATGTAGCCATTGTTCGAGCTGCCCGCACCTTGCGCAGACGATTTCCTTACGGACTTAGCCCATTCAATCGGGGACTTGTCTGTCGGGGCGCTTATTGCCGGGTCTGTTTCAGTGGATGTGAGCATCGCTGCAATTGCCTCGCCCGTGCCGGTGGATGATTGAGTCTGGGCTGAGGAACTGACGGTCATCGCCGCCATCAGCGCAACCAGCAGCATGAGCTTGAGCGGGAGAGTGATGTTCAGGGCAGCACTCATTACTTGTGAGAGTTTTTCAGACATGTTTTGTTCTCCTCTGGAATTTGACTTACTTACCAGTGATGTTCTCTTCATAAGGTAAAGAGAACGTGGGAAGCGCAAGTGTTGGTAGCCAATCTTTTGGTCTTGCGCCGTTGTCCGTGCCGGCAGCCGGGAGTAGCTTCTTGCCGCACGGAGTAAGAGAACCGAGGTGGGGGCTTTATACCTGATAAAGAGTCTTTTTGTCTACTTTAATTATTGATGTCAATCAAGAGTAGAAACTCTTTGCGCTCTTTGCGTCTTACATCTTTGCGGTCTTGGCGGTTAAGGGCTTTTTTAACGCCAAGACCGCTAAGATATTCTCGCCAAGAGCGCAAAGAAGAAGCAGTTGATTTGTTTCTACTCTTAATTCGCATATTGGTTTATGATGCCGAATTTCGCGTCCCACAAAAACGGGCTTCCAAAACTCGCGGATTCATGTTTAATATAGGCGCGTACTCAAAAAAAATAATTGTAGGTGTCGGGTTTTGCTCTCGATAATTACAAAAAATACTGCCGGAGGAGGTAAGTTTAGATGGTTTATGTCGTGGCGGAACCTTGCGTGAACTGCCGTTACACGGACTGTGCGCTGGTGTGTCCCGTAGAAGCTTTCCATTTGGATGATGACATGCTGGTGATTCATCCCGAAACATGCATTGACTGTGATGCGTGTGTGCCCGAATGTCCTGTCGAAGCGGTTTTTCCAGAAGATAAAGTGCCGGAAGAGTGGGCGCAATATACGCAGATAAATGCCGAGAGGGCTTTGAGCGGATTGCCGACCATCAGCGACAAACTCGACCCGCTCTGCTAAACTGCCGCTCAGTCTCGAAGCCCCCGTTCCACAATTTTTGCGAGGCGCGCGAGTTTGTTTTAAGCCCTTCTAAAAGGCAAACTCGCGCGCTTCACTTATGCTCTATTTAAAAAACGCCGCGAGGGAAACGCGCCCCCACTCTCTTGCAAGGGGAAAACATGAAGAAGCGTACAAAGCGGCTGGTTGGGATAGCCGCGCTGGCGGTCGGGTCACTTGGAGCAACCGGAGCAGTTTTGATGAGAATGAAAAACTTTCGCTTCAGAAAAGAAGAGAAAGCGCCGGACGCATGGGCGCGCCCCGGGATGCAAGTCACTTTTCGCGCAGAGGTGATGCCGGGACGCGATGCTTCCGAACGTGTCTACATGGTTAAAGAATTGCTGCCGAGCGGGCGCGTCGTGCTGCATGAGTTTGCGGGCGAACACGCCGAGCGAGAATTTGAGCCGGCAAGGTAAAGCCGTGCGCGGCGGGAAAAAGTGATGGCGCAATCAAGAGTAGAAATCTTTGCAGAGATGACGCGGCAGCAGCCGGACGACGCGATGATCTGGTACGGGCTGGCAAGCGAATACACGAAGCTCGAAAGATGGAGCGACGCCGCAGATGCTCTGCGCCGGGTCGTCAGTCTGAACCCGGATTATACAGCCGCTCACCAGATGCTCGGCACGGCTCTCATGAATCTGGACTTGAAGGAAGAAGCGAGACTCGCCTGGACTCAAGGTCTCGAAGTCGCAGGCCGCACGGGCGCTTGGAAAGCTCGACAACACATGGAAGGGCTGCTGGCTGGCCTCGGCGATAAGGCGCAGAGCGAATTCTGCAAAGAGTAATCTCCAAGCGATATAGCAGGAGAGCGAAAGAAGCAGGATTAAAAGACCTTTCGGGCACCTTCGTTTACGTTGGGGCGCGGGGTTCTGTCAAGAGAATTCCTGGGCAGCGACGCAGCGATTCAGAACCGGGAACGTGCGGAGGAGCAAGAGACACGAGCCGCGCGTGAACGGGCACGAGCCGCCCGGAAAGAGGCACGAGCCGCGCGGAAACGGGCGCGCGGGGCGCGGAAAGGGGCATGCGTGGCGCGTGCTTGAGCACGAGCGGCGCGGGATTGGGTACGCGCGATTCGGGAACGGGCACGAGTGATTCGGGATTGGGCACGGGCGGCTCGTGCCCGTTCACGCGCGGCTCGTGCCTAGTCCCAAATGGCCTATCTCCAATCGCAAATCGCTATTGTGGAACGTACTCTTTGCCATTTCTTATCTCGAACCGGCATTACCATTCATACGTGCGACCGGGTTCCATGATGCCGAGACGGGGAATGCCGAGGCCGTTAATCTCTTCGACCAGCGTTTCGCGGTAAGCGGGTTTGAGATGAACCGTCAGAATATCAAGGCCGTTGTGATTGAGCTTCTGTAGCTCCTGCTTGAGCATGGCGGGCGTGAAATGGCGCGAGACTTCGGCCAGTTGAGCCATCGAGTTCGGGAAAGATGCTTCGATAAGCAGCGCGTCGAGGTGAGGCGCGCTGTTGACCAGTTCCCAGAACTCTTCCGTGTGATACGTGTCGGAACTGAAGGCGACCGTCACTTTTTCGTCGGAGACGACCATCCCGACTGTCGGGACGATGTGGTTGACGGGCACGGCTGTGACTTTCAAGTGGGCTACCTGAAACTCTTCGCCCGTGCGAAAAGGGACGTACTGCATGACGGGGCCGTGCTCGTTTTTCAGCTCGGAGAATCGCGGATAGACAGTCCAGTTGAACACGTCGCGTTCGAGCAGAGCAATGACCTCTTCAGTCGCATGGACGCGCACGGGTTCTGTGAGCGAGCCGAACAGATCGTCTATGAAGATCGGCAGGCTGGCGATGTGATCCATGTGCGGGTGCGTGACGATGACATCGCGCACGGACTCGCGCTGCTCGTCTGTGAGGGCGAGAGCGATGCTGCCCGCGTCAACCGTGACGCGGTCGTCTATCAGGAAACAGGTCAGGCGTTGCTCCGGTGTAGCACGGCCTGCGCCGTCAAACGTGCTCGGTAGAAGTTGAATCTTCACGTGTCGGTTTGGTTAAAGATGCGTTCCCACGGGCGAGGGGCGGCTAGAGTATAAGCTATTTCCCGCCGCTCGCGTCTAATTTCCCTGACACCTTTCAGTGAGTGCCCAGGCGGCTGCGCAATTCTTGCAGCATCTGTAAATAAAAAGCCTCGCGCTCGCTCGCTTCCTGCGGGTCTGGATGCAGTCCGCGCGCGATGCGGCTGCGATGAAAGGCCAACTCGCTCGCCGTCTGGTTGTACCGCATGCGAGCGCGCCACACGCCAAAGCCTCCGCTGCGCAGGGCGCGGAACGATGATCCCATCCGCCCGCCCACGCTGCACAAACGATTATACTCGTCCTGCGAAAACATCCCGCGCTGGAAATCCGGCATCAGGTGCTCGCGCACGATGCGCCCCTCGCGCCGGAGGGCGAAGATAACTACCACCAGCGCCGCGACAAAGACCGGCACCATGATGAAGATATAGGTCAGCAGCCAAAGCCCGCCGCTGACGGTGGCCGTCAGGTTCCACAGAGAATGGAGAAACATCGCCAGTCCGAGGCCGAGCACAGGCATGATGATCTTGATGGCCTTGCTATGAGACTGCCGCGCCCATCCCAGCCCGATGCCCGTCATGCTGGTAAAGAGCGGATGTGAGAAGGGAGCTATCGCGCCGCGCAGGATAAAGAGACCCAGTCCGCCTTCCATGCCGCCCTCCAAAGCCGCCTTGCCGTAATACTGCACGTTCTCTGTCATGGCAAACCCGAGTCCCACCATGCCCGCGTAAACGATGCCGTCGAGAATGCCGTCAAACTCGTCTTTCTTCCAGAAGAAGATGATGAAGAGAACTAATCCTTTCGCAGACTCTTCAAAGAGCGGAGCAGAGACCACCGCGCCGTAAACTTCCGCCAACTGCATGTCTCCGGTTGAGATGGCGACGGCGTAGGCTCCCAGCGTGTTGGCGATAAAGGCTATGAAGACGGCGACCGTTGCGCCCCAGAAAAAGACCACCGCGAGCAGCCACAGCGGCTCTGATTCATAACGGTCGAGCCAGAGAATCAGCGAAATATAAATGGGGACGGGCAGCGTAGCGAAGATCAAACCCGCCAAAAGCGCGACCGGCCCCGTCTCATCGCCGATTAAATACAGGACTATCAAACCAAGCAGGAGCGCGACGAGACCGGCAAAGACGGCCAGCATCACTTTCATCGCGCTGATTTTGTTTGACCGCTTGATAAGAATCGTCGGAGCGGCCTGCGAGTGCATGACCGTCGGCGCGACCTGCCGCCCCCCGCCGAGGTCAGTCATAGGCGAGCCGCACTTCTGGCAATCAAATCTCCCCTCCGGGACAATCGTGCCGCACCAGCGACATTGAAAATCCATCCGAGACTTTTCTCCTCCCGCTTAGGCTCGCGCGCATCGGCTAAAGAAGTTTATAAAGCATTGACGGGGCACAAGTATAGCCATATTCGCATCAGGACTCCTAGCAATATTTTCGCTACTGAGACACAGAGCAAGACCAAAACATATCAAATGCAAGTCAAGCGTTGAGCAGAAAGTAGATGGAAAGTCTGCTCTTTGCGTTCTTTGCGTCTTTTCTCTTTGCGTTCTTTGCGGTTAAATGATTTTTTAACGCAAAGAACGCAAAGAAGGGATGCGCAAAGAACGCAAAGTGTCTCTCCTCTTGATTCACATATCAAAGTATAAAGATTCAAATATTCGATTCCTGAGTTTGCTTTGTGCCTCTATAAAGTTTTTCATCTGGCGCAGGTATTTGCCCGCCCGCCGTCAATCGAATAAGTCGCGCCCGTGATCCATCCTGCATGTTCTGAGGCGAGAAATAATATCAGCTCTGCGACTTCTTGAGCTTCGCCGACGCGCCCCAATGGGTGTGTGCTTTTTGATCTTTCTAAAAATGCAGAGTAATTTTCTTCGCTCATGCCGCCGCGTTTGTGTATCTCTGTGACGACGACGCCGGGATTGACGGCGTTGACGCGCACGCCTTTCGCTGCGAGTTCCAGCGCGGCGCAGCGCGTCAGTTGGTCAAGACCGGCTTTGGAAACGCAGTAGGCCAGCACGCCGGGAAAGGCGCGCAAGCCCGTGACGCTGGACACGTTGACGATGTTGCCGCGCGTTCTTTCCAGATGCGGCACGGCCTGCTGCATCAGCTTGAAGACCGCGCGCAGGTTGACATCCATCATCGCATCCCATGCTTCGAGCGTCGTGTCCTCAATCGTCCCGTTAGCGAGAAAGCCAGCCGCGTTGACCAGCACATCGAGCGCGCCGAATCTGTCAATCGTCTCTCTCATGATTCTTTCGGCATCAACCGTCACGTCCGCTTTGATAAGCAACAACTCGCCCCCGCCTACCTCGATCTCTTCGGACAACCCTGCGAGCGAAGCCTCGTTGCGCCCGACGGCGGCCACACGCGCGCCCCCTTGCGCAAAGACGCGCGCCGCAGCCCTCCCGATTCCAGAAGTCGCGCCCGTGATTAATGCAACTTTTCCATTGAGCTTTATATTCATGGCATCTCCGATTTTTGTTTTAAATGTAAATCAAGAGCAGAAACTCTTTGCGCTCTTTGCGCGATTTATCTTTGCGCTCTTTGCGTTAAAACAGCACTTAACCGCAAAGAACGCAAAGAGGAAAGACGCAAAGGACGCAAAGAAACAGCAGTTGATTTGTTTCTACTCTTGATTCGCATGATAAGAGAAATGCTATTGTCACGTTTCCTCAAGCAACGACGCAAATTCAGTTTTAGCATAGTCAAGCCCGTTGACTACATGATAAAAACTTAAAAGCCTCGCAGCATGACTCTTAAAGACTGATGAAGAGACTACACAAAATTGTCGGCATGGCTGTGATAGTTGTCTTTCTCTTAACCGGCCAATTCATGGATTTCCAGCAGCCCGCAGTCAGGATGATGGATGACGGCGCGAGGATGATGTTCCGCTCGCGGCACATTTACATACTGCTCGCGGGGTTGGTCAATCTGGGCATCGGAATTTATTTCAGTTACCAGCGAGAGCGTTGGCGCAAGACTCTGCAAGTGTCTGGTTCGGCGTTGATTATTATCGCTCCGTTTCTTTTGCTGGCCGCGTTTTTTTATGAACCGTGGCTGGCGGGGCTGCAAAGAACATTTACGTTGCCTGCTATCGTTGCGCTTTTTACCGGCGCGCTCTTGCACCTGTTTAGCAGCGTGCGGCAAGGCAAAGATTCGACCGCAAGTTAATTTGAATGTCCTGAGCCGGTCTCTCAAATTTTCGCTTGCTGTGCAAGAGGGCCTTGCGGGTTATTGACAGATAAAGCCGAAACGTTGACTATTAAAACATTCGCTTGACTCCTGCCGGATAGCGGTCGTCTCCGCAGAGAGAAAAGCCTGCGATTTGTCTCCCGCCGTGGAGGGGATTAGCTTTTGCGCACAGAGTCATCCAATCAGGCTTATGCCGCAGCGTCACGCGCCCGCGCGCGAACGTCCTCCGGCAGTACGCCGCGCCGCCCGCCGCGTCATCGCATGCCGTCTACTCCGGGCTACATCGCGACGGCTGGCGCGACCGCTGCTGCGCTTTTTTTTGGTGTCTGGTGGATGCTGCACACGAGCGGAGACGAAGCTCCGTGGGTTCCGGCTGGATTGGCCGCGAGCGTCATCATGCTCGTGGCTCTGGCGGCGCGCGAGGTCATCATGCGCCGCGCGTGGACGCGGTATATTCTCGAACAGGACAGGCGCGGCTTTCCCGTCAGCGATGCGACGCGCACCAAAGGGCATCAGCCAAGCGGCAGCCGTAGCAGCAGTAGCGGCAGCAGCAGCAGTTCCAGCGCTCAGAGCGCCGCGCTGCGCGAATTGCAAAAGCGATCTGCCGAGGCAGACGCGGCGGGCGCGCTGCCGAACATGCATCTCGAAGCCTATCATTCATGCAGGGAATACTTAGCCAGCACGGAAGAAGCTGTGCGCGCCAGAAGCATCAACACGCAGAGTCTGGCCGCGTTGCGCGCAGGGCAAGAGCGTGTGCGTGCGCTTCAGAAGCATCACCTGTTGACGTGGGCCTCCGGCTCGTCGCGCGCACTGACTTTCGAAGCGCAGCGGCGCGTGACGGTCGCGGACAAGATTGAGATGGCTTTGCGTGCGCTCGATGTCATAGATTCTGCGCTCAAGATTTACCCGGAGGAAGCGGAGCTACATTATTCCTCAACCGCCATTCGCGAGTACATAGCCTCGGTCAAGGTTGCGCACTGGGTCGAATTGGCCGAGCGCGCGGCTTTCAAAGGGCAGTATCGTCGCGCCATAGATCGCTATCGTGATGCGCTCTTTTATCTCTCGCGCGAGGGCATGGCGGAATCCACGCGCCTTCAAACCGCCGAGCGCATCACGCGCGAGATAGAAATGCTGCGCGCCCGTTTGAAGATGCGCAAGACTGCCGCAGAAGATGCAGGAGATTCACGGAACATAGAACCGGAGGAGAAATAGCAGTGATTAGCCAGCGGTGTCCCAAATGCAAAAGCAATCGTGTCCGGCGCGGTTATCGTACCCTTCCGCTGCTTTTGCGCATGATTGGAATCAACGAATTGCTTTGCGACGACTGCAACCTGTTGTTCAAAGGATTCGCAGTCCCCGGCACGGTTTCATCCCGCTCGAAGAGAAAGAAAGAACGCAGGCCGGACACGCACACCAGCAGAGCGTCCAGATGAAGGCTGCCGTGGTTGCAACCGCATCCTGAGTTTATTGAGCTTCGCTCTCATCCGCATTTATTTTCTCCCATTTGAATACCCTGTAGCTTTGCTTAAAACGAACATGAGATTTACCGCTTCGCTTTGTTTGCTCTTCTCTCTCTGCATAATTCCTGCGCGCTCCATGCAGGCTCAGGAGGAAGTGAAAACTCCGCCAACCCAAACCGCGCAGGCGTCTGCGCCCGCACCGAAGATTGAAGAGCCTGTGGGCGTCAAAGCTTATGTCATCAGCACGGGCGACACGCTCAATATCACCGTCGCGCGGCGGCCTGAGTTGAACTGGCGCGGGCAGATCAACAGCGACGGCGATATTCCCGTCCTGCTCTATCTGGAAAAGCCCGTTCGCGCTCTCTGCCGCACGGAAGCGGAAGTCGCCAAAGAGATTGCGGATGCTTACTCAAAGCTCATCCGAAACCCGGAGGTCACAGTCCGCGTGATAGAGCGTTCGACCCGGCCTGTCATCATGTTCGGAGCCGTTCGCACGCCGCAGCGTTTCCAGCTTCAACGTGACGTGCGCCTTAACGAGTTGCTCTTTATCACGGGCGGCGTGACCGACCGCGCGAGCGGCGATATTCAAATCTTTACCCCGGAGCCTGTAACCTGTCTTCCTGCGCCGGATGCAAACACCGTCGCGCAGGCGGAAGATGTCGCCGCCGCGCCAAATCCGATTAAAGTGATTCGCATGCTAGACCTCATGGCGGGCAAAGAGGAAACTAATCCTTTGATTCGTCCCGGCGACATCGTGACCGTGATGGTCGCAGAGCCTGTCTACCTGACCGGCGGTGTAGTGTCTCCGCAGGGCATCAACTTTCGCGAGCAACTGACGCTCACGCGCGCCATCGCGACAGTCGGGGGACTCAGCGAAGGAGCGCGTGCCGGAGAAATACGCATCTATCGCCGCCTGCCTAAAGTGACGGAGCAGGAAATCATCAAAGCCGATTACAACGCCATCAGAAAACAGCAGCAGCCTGACATTCCGCTCAAAGCTTACGACATCATCGAAGTCCCGCGCTCATCCGGCTCCCAAGCCCGCCGCTCGTGGCATTCCGCCGCGCAGGAAATCGTCACCGACGAAAAACAGTCCGCCGCTCTTCCCTTACGCATTCTGAATTAAAGATTTATAGCCACAGAGACACAGAGACACAGAGCTTAGCAATAGAAATTGTAGAGCCTCTATCTTCTTTCTATTTAGCTCTGCGTCTCTGTGTCTCTGTGGCAAACTTGAGCTTTCGCATTCGCTCTCCATATCAGCGATGTGCTAAATTGTGAGCTTTGAACTGCACTTAATTTTTCAGGAGAGAAGAGATGGATCGAAAAACCGGAGGAAAAAAACGCGGCACGACCTGGCTCTGGATTCTGGCAGTCAGCGCGGTCATCATTGCCCTGCTGTACTGGGAACAGACTGCGTTGCTGTATGTGCTGGGGACTGTGGGCGTGTCCGCTTTGCTGTTGGTTGTGGCGATGGCCGATCTGAGTCATGCTAAAAAGCTGGTTGCTGATACGCCTGTGCCTGCTGATGATGCGGCTGCGCTCGGCAGCGGAATCAATACCGCTGTGCCTGCCGCTCCCCGAACGACCTTCGGAGCGCGCACCGGCAAAAACCGCCGTTCGTGACCTTCAAGGGAATTCGTTAAACGAGCATCTGTTTGCCTGTCTTTTATGCTAAGATGCCATGAGCCGCGTCTGCTCTTTTTTTTGTAGAGCATGCGGCTCAACTGTTCTGCCAAACATTGCATCCAAAGCTGTGACCTGTCTCGATAATTCGTAACCTATGCTGTCTCGATTGTGTACCGTGTTTGTGCTTGTAACGGCGATGATTTCATCGGCGGTTCCCGCGCGCTCGTACACGCTACAGTTCACGGACTCTACCAGCAAAGCTCAGATTAAGTGGCCGGGCCATGTTATCAACGTCGCGTTCTCGTCCTCGCTCTTTGCGCCTCCCGCGAATTTCAAAGCGGGCAGCGATGTGGTCGGAGCCTTGCGCCGCGCGCTCGCCAACTGGTCTGAAGCGGCGGACATAGAGTTCACTGAAATCTCGTCTAAAGAGCAATCCATCAGCGCGGGCGGCGGCAGCGGCGACGGCATCTCGCTGATAACCATCGCGGGGACGCAGGAGAACGCCGCGCCTTTCATCGGAGCCAGCAGCGAGATGTCCGGGCGCACGCGCGTCTTCTTTACGCGCTCCGGCAGCATCACCGAAGCAGACATCGTCCTCAATCCCTACCAGCAATTTTCCACGGACGGCACGCCCGGCACTTACGATCTGGAAGCGACGTTCATGCACGAGATAGGGCACCTCCTGGGGCTTGAGCATTCGAGCGTGGTCAGCGCGACCATGCAGCCACGTCAAGGCAAGAACGGCATCTACAGCTTGCCTGCGTTTACGCCGCGCTCTCTGTCCGAAGACGACCGCGCGGGCGTGCGCTCGATTTACGGGATGCGTCCCGAATCGGCAAAGGCGCGCGGCGCAGTGACCGGCATCGTCAGTTATCACACGGGCGCGCCCGCCTTTGGCGCAAGCGTCTGGGCGGAAGAGGTTGCAACGGGCAAAGTCGCTGCCACCAGCATCACTCTCTTGAATGGAATGTACCTGATAGAGAATCTCTTACCCGGCAATTACCGGCTCAAGGTCGAATCGCTGGACGGGCTTGTGCTGGCGGCTGAGATTGCTTCGCAGCGCGGGGTTTACGCGGGTCTCGCGACCAGCACGCAAATGGCTTTTCGCACGGCGGATATAGGGCAGGTCTATGTCCGTGCCGACCGCACGATAAAGCTTGACGCGCAGCTCTCCGATCAGCCCTCGCAGCTTAATCCTACTTTGATAGGATTCAACGGCCAGCTTTCGACGCTCTCCATTCCGCTCGCGCCGTCTCGCGTCTACTCGATTTACGTGAGCGGCGACGGCCTCAACCTGAAACATCTAGCGGAGGGCGGAGTCTCCGTCACTTCGCCTTACCTGACAGTCAATCCGTCGAGCCTCGCGCAGCAACAATTCGGCGCGGGAATTTCGGTCATCAGTTTCGATGTCACCGTGAGCGAGAACGCACCTGCGGGCGATTACAGCCTGCGCCTGCAATCCGCAAGCGGCGAGGTGGCATACATCGTTGGCGGACTCACGATAGATGCAGCCAGCAACGTCACGAATCCGTGGTAAAGCCTCAGCGTTTCTTTAAAATACCAGCGCACGCACAAATCTTTCGCCAAAATTTACAAGAATCTTTTTATCTTTCTTCAAACAGTTGAAAGTTTGAGGCAAGTTGTGCATAATCTGTCTGCGCCCGACTCCCCGTTGGGCGAAGTGGTCGCGTGGGGTGAGGACACGTGGCCTTAGGGTGGGGGTTGTGGGAGACCCCCGCCCGCTTAATTTTTAAAGCCGCATTTTTCAATTCTTTCATATTCTCAATTAAAAAATCGGTAGTGGTTCAATTTGAAGTTGAACGAATACGAACTGAGATTCACCGCAGAGACGCGGAGGACGCGGAGATAGCGCAGAGAGAGTTGAGAGCCATTCAAGCCTCTGCGCCCCCTCTGCGCTCTCTCCGGTCTCTGCGGTGAATCTGACTTTTTTCACTTAACTTCAAAATGAACCACTGCCGGAGAAACGAAACACTTGACGCCAGCAGAGATGAGCGTAAAATCCAAGTTCATTGAATTCAGCAAGTTCTACAAACGCCCCCGAAACAGCTTTGGCTAATGTGTCTTACTCTGTGAGTCGCAGCTTGTCATAATGTCGCTAATAGATAGAACCTTCAGAAGACGCTTCAAACTCTGGTTTTTTGATAAGGGCGTAAAAGAAGTCGAAGGCCCGCACGAGCGCGAAGGCCAGCATCATCAGCATCCTTGGTGGAAGGTGATGTGTCTGACGGGCGTTGACTATTTTTCGACGCTCGGTTATCAGCCCGGCATCGCTATTGTTGCCGCGGGCGCGCTCTCTCCGATTGCGACGCTGGTGCTGGTGCTCTTGACGCTCTTTGGCGCGCTGCCCATGTACAATCGCGTGGCGGCGGAAAGCCCGCACGGCGACGGCTCGATTTCCATGCTGGAGAACCTGCTCTCGCGTTGGAAGGGCAAGCTCTTCGTCCTCTGCCTGCTGGGATTTGCGGCTACCAGCTTTATCATTACCATCACACTGTCGGCTGCGGACGCGGCAGTCCATGTCATAGATAATCCATACGCGCCTCAATTCTTAAATCATCGCATAGCTCTGACTCTGGTTCTGATTGCCTTGCTGGGCGGGGTGTTCCTCAAAGGTTTCAAAGAGGCTATCGGAATCGCCGTTCTGCTGGTCGCAGTTTATATCGTACTTAATCTGATAGTCGTCACCGTCGGTTTCTATCAAATCGCGACGCACCCGGAGGTGCTGGCGAACTGGAAGACTGCTCTGTATCAAGCGCACAGCAATCCACTGGCGATGATCGGAGCGGCGCTGATAGTTTTTCCAAAGCTGGCTCTCGGTCTGTCAGGATTCGAGACGGGCGTGGTCGTGATGCCGCTCGTGCGCGGAGATAAGCCTTTAACGGATGAGGACTGGGACTCCATACACACGACGCGCACGGGTGGGCATAAGCCTGAGCCGAGCGCGCAGAGCCTGCTGGAAGGCCGCATCCGCAACACGCGAAAGATGCTGCTGACGGCTGCGCTGATTATGAGCGTGCTGCTGATTTCGAGCAGTATCATCACGACCATGCTCATTCCCGCCGAAGAGTTTCTCCCGGAACGCGAGGGACACGAAGCAGGGAAGGCGAGCGGGCGTGCTTTAGCCTACTTGGCTCATACTTATTTTGGCGACATCTTCGGCACGATTTATGATTTGAGCACGATTAGTATTCTCTGGTTTGCAGGCTCGTCAGCCCTTGCAGGTCTCTTGAATATCATCCCGCGCTACCTGCCGCGTTACGGCATGGCTCCCGAATGGGCGCGTGCCACACGCCCCTTGACGCTCGTCCTGACGGCGGTCTGTTTTGCCGTCACTATTCTTTTCAAGGCTGATGTCGAGGCGCAGGGCGGAGCTTACGCGACGGGCGTGCTGGCCTTGATGAGTTCGGCGGCGATTGCCGTCACGCTTTCAGCCTGGCGTAATGGGGAAAAGATTCGCTGGGCTTTTTTGTTAATCGCGCTGGTCTTTGTTTACACCACGATTACGAACATCATAGAGCAGCCGGAGGGCATCAAGATCGCGTCCTTTTTTATCGGTGTGATTGTCTTGACCTCTTTGATTTCCAGAGTCTATCGCACGACGGAACTGCGCGTGGGTAAAGTCAGACTGGATGAGACCGCTCAGAGGTTTATTGACGAGGCGAGCAAAGGCACGATTCGCATCATCACCAATCGTTGTGATCGCGGCGACGCAGCAGAGTATCGGGCTAAAGATCAGGAAAAGCGGCTGGACAATCACATTCCGCCGCACGAGCCTGTCATCTTCTTTGAAGTCACGCCGAGCGATGCCTCTGAGTTTGCGGGAACGCTCATGATTAGAGGCGAAAATGTGGACGGCTATCGTGTGCTGAGGACGGAAAGCCCTGCGGTTCCAAACGCGATTGCAGCCTTTCTGCTCTACCTGCGCGACAAGTCCGGCAAGATTCCGCACGTCTATTTCGGATGGAGCGAGGGCAACCCGCTGGCCTACCTGCTCAAGTACATAGCCTTTGGCGAAGGCGACACCGCGCCCGTCACGCATGAGGTTCTGCGTCAGGCCGAAGACGATCCTGAGCGGCGTCCGAATGTGCATGTCGGCGGTTGATTTAGAGTAAGTGCAGGCGTAAAGTATTTCTCGCATTGACAATCTGTCTGCCGAAGTTACTCACAGCGATTTCGAAAGAAGCGCGAGAGGGGTAACACGGGGGAACCAACTTTCCGCTCATAAGTAGAGAACGGAATCCGGGGCGAATCATGATTGATGCCGAAGCGATAGCGATGTCTTCTGCTCTTCATGTAGAACACTTCTCAGTTCAAGCCCGTCAGCTAACCTCGTAGGCTCCAAGAGAAGGGGCAAGCGTAGCCGCAACCGTTTTTGAAGGGAGCGGGGAGCAGTATTGCTCTCCGCTCCCTTTTTGTTTTTAGAGCGCGAAAGGCCATTGAGGCTATCTGCAAAAAGGGCACAATGAAAAACGGACAGCAACAATCAAGAGGACGTTTAAGCCGGTGGCTGTTCAGCGAGGTGGAGGAGGGCGAAGGCCCGCACGAGCGCGAAGGCCAGCATCATCAGCATCCTTGGTGGAAGGTGATGTGTCTGACGGGCGTAGACTATTTCTCTACGCTCGGTTATCAGCCCGGCATCGCCTTCATCGCCGCGGGCGCGCTCTCGCCCGTAGCAACGCTGGTGCTGGTGCTGTTGACATTGTTCGGCGCGCTGCCCATCTATAACCGCGTGGCTGCCGAAAGCCCGCACGGGCAGGGTTCGATCTCGATGCTCGAAAGCCTGCTCTCGCGTTGGAAGGGCAAGCTGTTTGTGCTCGTCCTGCTCGGTTTCGTCGCCACGGATTTCGTTATCACCATCACCCTGTCGGCGGCGGACGCCACCGCACACATCATCGAGAATCCTTTCGTCCAACAACATCTACATTTTCTCGAACATCCGGTCGGCGTCACACTGGCGCTCGTCGCTTTGCTTGGCGCAATCTTCCTCAAAGGTTTCAAAGAAGCCATTGGAATTGCGGTCGTGCTGGTGGGCATCTATCTGCTGATGAACGTGATCGTCGTGAGCGTTGGCCTTTATGAATTGGTGACGCATCCCTCGCATTTTCCGGAATGGAAGGATGCTCTGTTTGCGCATCCGCAGGTGCGCGGCAATCCGTTTCTGATAGTCGGCATCTCGCTGCTGCTCTTTCCCAAGCTGGCGTTGGGACTTTCGGGATTTGAAACAGGGGTCGCCGTGATGCCCCTCGTGCAAGGGCCGCATCGCATCCGCAACACGCGCCTGATGCTGATGACCGCCGCGTTGATTATGAGCGTGCTGCTGATTTCGAGCAGCCTGATAACATCGATGCTCATTCCGGCTGCGGAGTTCGAGGAGGGCGGAAAAGCCAGCGGGCGCGCACTGGCTTATCTGGCTCATTTCTATCTGGGCGACGTGTTCGGCACGGCTTACGATCTGAGCACGATTTTGATTCTCTGGTTTGCGGGCGCGTCGGCGATGGCTGGCCTGCTGAATATCGTGCCGCGCTATCTGCCGCGATATGGCATGGCTCCTGAATGGGCCGGGGCGACCCGTCCATTAACGATGGTTTTTACAGGGATTGCCTTTGCGGTGACTATTATTTTTAAGGCCGATGTGAACGCGCAGGGCGGAGCCTATGCGACGGGCGTGTTGGTCTTGATGAGTTCGGCAGCCATCGCCGTGACGATCTCATCATGGCGCGGCGGGGAAAAGATGCGCTGGGCGTTTCTGCTTATCTCGCTGGTCTTTGCTTATACGACCGTCCAGAACATTCACGAAAGACCGGAAGGCATCAAGATCGCTTCTTTCTTTATCGGAGCTATCGTCCTGACTTCTCTGATCTCGCGCGTGTTGCGGACGACCGAGCTGCGTGTGGAAAAGGTCGAGCTGGATGAAACAGCCAGGAGATTTATTGAAGAGGTGAGCAAGCGCACGATTCGCATCGTCGCCAATCGCTGCGATAAAGGCGATTTGGAAGAGTATATGTTTAAGGAACGGGAGAAGCGCGTGGACAATCACATCCCGACTTCCGACCCGGTTCTCTTTTTTGAAGTCGTCCCCGGCGATGCGTCCGAGTTTTCAGGCGTGCTCAAAGTGAAGGGCATTGAAGTGGGCGGCTTTCGCGTGCTGAGGACGGAAAGCCCCGCAGTGCCCAATGCCATCGCAGCCTTTATGCTTTACCTGCGCGACCAGACGGGCAAGATTCCGCACGTCTATTTCGGATGGAGCGAGGGTAATCCGTTGACCTACATGCTCAGATACATAGCCTTTGGCGAAGGCGATACCGCGCCCGTCACACACGAGGTCTTGCGGCAGGCCGAAGAAGACCCCGAGCGACGCCCTTCGGTTCATGTGGGCGGCTAAGATGAATTTTTTGAGAGCAATGCCGGATGGTAAAGAACGGCTCATTGTAAGTGATGAGTGATAAGTGATGAGTGATGAGATGGATGCTGTTACTCATCACTTATCACTCATCACTTATCACTGTTTTAAACGCTTTCCGCTCCACGGTTGGCGAGAAAACAGGAGCGGCAATAGACGGGGCGTCCCTGCGAAGGATAGAAGGGCACTGTGGTTTGCTGGCCGCACTGCGCGCATTGCACGGAAACCTCTATGCGCTGGCGGACGCCTGAAGCCTGCGCGGCGGCGATGGCCGCGAGACGTTCATTCTTAGCCTGCTTGCATGGCTTACAGCGTTTGGGTTCGTTCTTCAGCCCCTTATCGTGAAAGAAAACCTGCTCGCCGCCAGTCCAGATAAAATCCTCTGCGCAATCCACACACTTGATCGTGCGATCCTCGAATTCCATCTCGGAATGACTCCACTTTCCGTTTGTAGGGCTTGTTGCTTCGGTTTGTGACATGATGATATCCCCATGGTTATGCGCTTGCACGTCTTGAGCGTGAATTAAAGAGGCAGGCCGCTCTGGCGCGCGTCCGGTTTCAATATTGCGAGGAGGTTAAATAATCACTTCGTGGAGTGAATCGCTCTCGGTCGGGATGGCCCTCACTGAATCGAAGCGAGCTGGTCTTGCGTCTTGCAACTTATAGCCATCACGAAATTGTGTCAAGCTTTTAGTGACGAGAATGCGCGCAGGCGGAAAAGGAATTTGTCAGGATAAAGTGACAAGCTGCGGCTTTTTGATTTGGCTGATGCGAACTCTTGACAGTAACCATCCGCCATGCCAGCATCGCTCCACCTCGATATTACAAACCAGTTGAAGAACGAGAGAAATCATCTGCATGAACATTCTCGTCATAGGCTCGGGCGGGCGCGAGCATGCGATTTCGTGGTCGCTGGCAAAGAGCGCGCGTCCAGATGTCAGACTTTTCTGCGCTCCCGGTAACGGCGGCATCGCACAGCTTGCAGAGTGCATTGCGGTTGAAGCGACAGACACGCACGCGCTCGCTCGGTTTGCCGTTGAGAAGAGAATTGATCTCACGATAGTCGGCGGTGAAGCTCCGCTCGCGGCAGGCATCGTTGATCTGTTTGAATCGCGCGGGCTGGCGATAGCGGGAGCACGCATGGCCGCCGCGCGCCTGGAATCGAGCAAGGCTTTCGCCAAAGATTTTATGGCGCGTCACGGGATACCGACCGCGCGTTATCGCATCGCTGCTTCCGCCGACGAGGCGATAGGGATTTTGCGCAGCGGCGAATTCGGCGACGAAAATGCTTCGGTCGTCGTCAAAGCGGATGGCCTTGCGGGCGGCAAAGGCGTGGTCGTCGCCTCCTCGCGCACGGAGGCCGAAGCCGCGATTAAAGATTTAATGATTGAAGGCTCGGTCGGGGCAGAGGCCGCGCGCCGCGTCGTGATTGAAGAAACCCTCACGGGGCGCGAAGCCTCGCTGCTGCTTTTCGCTGACGGTAAGGATTATGCGCTGATGCCTGCTGCGCGCGACCATAAACGCATTGGCGAAAATGATACCGGGCCGAATACGGGCGGCATGGGCGTCGTGACTGAAGAGGGCGTGCTTGATGAAGAAACCTTGAGGCGAGCGGTGCGTGACATTGTCGAGCCGACGCTTGAAGGCGCGCGCCGCGATGGCTTTGAGTTTCGCGGCGTGCTTTTCATAGGCTTGATGCTGACAAAGGACGGCGTGCGCGTCCTCGAATACAACGTCCGCTTTGGCGACCCTGAGACACAGGCGATTCTCGTGCGTTTGCAGTCAGACCTCATAGATATTTTTGAAGCGACGACGCGCGGCGCTCTCGGCCAGCTCCCGGTGCGTTGGAGCGATGAGGCTTCGGCCTGCGTCGTGCTGGCGGCGCGCGGCTATCCCGCACGACCGGAAACAGGCGCGCTCATCGAAGGCTTAGACCTCGCCGCGACACACACAGGTGTACAAATTTTTCACGCGGGAACAAAGCGCACAACCGAAGGCGAATGGCTCACGGCTGGCGGGCGCGTACTGGGCGTGACGGCTTCAGCCGAGACTCTCGACCATGCCCTGCAACACTGTTACACCGCCGTCAAAGAGATTCACTGGGACGGCATGCAGTATCGCCGCGACATCGGAAAAGCAAGGATGAAGGCGGAAGGATGAAAGAGATGCTATTTGAGATGAGCGGCTCAAGACTCAATAGCTTGCCTCTCATCCTTCCGCCTTCATCCTTCATCCTTCCGCCTTGTTCTCTAGCGGCAGGCGCGCGACTCCTGCTATACTCGAATCCGAAATGGGCTGTTGGGGAAAGTGCAACCGCGTCGGGCTATGTGACGTACAACAACAGGCGCGCGATTGGCACGATAGGTAAGCGGGGGGCGTGTTCTCTCTAATTTTACGGCTGGAGGAATGAGAAGAGATGGGACTGTGGAGCAGAATCAAGCGTTCGTTTCGCGCGATGTTTGGCGGCATCGTGGAGAGGACTGAAGACCCCGAACTCATACTTCAGCAGACCATCCGCGACATGCGCGACCGTGTGCCGGAACTCAATAACTCCGTCTCGCAGGTGATGGCGACGGAAAAACTGCTCGCCAAAAATAAAGAGCGGCTGGAAACACAGGTCGTTGACCTCGATTCAAAAATCAAAGCTTCGGTCAAGATGGGACGCGATGACATTGCCACCGCATACATCGGCCAGCTTCAGCAGGCGCAGCTTGATCTACAAAAAACCGGGCAGCAACTAGAGCACGCCAGCCTTGCATCCAAGCAGGCGCTCAAGGCGCGCGACAATTATGTGCTGCAAATGCAAAAGCGCACGGCTGAAGCGATGCAGCTCATCAACCAGTCGAAGCAGGCCAAGCTGCAAGAGCAACTCGCGCAGACGATGGAGACGTTCAATCTCGGCGACGATGCTTCGACCTTTAACGAGATGCGCGACAAGATAGACCGCCGCGCCGCCGCCGCCGAAGCCAAGATGCAACTCGGCGCGGCCTCCGTTGACAACCAGATGCAGGAAATCGAGCGCGAGGCGATGGACATGCAGTTGCAGGACAAGCTGCTCGAGTACAAGCGTGACATGGGACTCTTGCCCAGCTCGACCGGAACCAAGACACCCGAAGCTTTACCGGCGCAGGGCGAAACAGGAGCCAGCGATCAGACGCGCGCCGTGCTTGAGCAATACAAGTCAGGGACAGAGTAACGCTTCGGCTCTAACGCTCAAGCGCAAAATGAGGAAGGCTTTGCGTTCTTCCTCAGACTTAATTTTTATTTCGCATTGATACAAACAGTCATGGCGGATTTTTCCAAGATCAACTTCCATTATTTGAAAGAGGCGCTCAAAGAACCCGTCAACTTTTGGGGCATGGCGGGCTTCGCTGTCGCAGCCGCTTACACGCAATCCATCATCCCGCTCGGCGCAGCCCTCGCCGCAGAAGGTCTCTATCTGGCAGCCGTCCCCGCCAGCACGCTCTATCGCCGTCTGGTAGACAACCGGCAAAAGGCGCGCCTGCGTGCCCTCCGCGAACGCCAGCGCGAAGAGCTTATCAAAGGTTTTGACCCGCGCGAGCGCGAGGCGGTCGAATACCTGCGCTGGATGCGAAATCAGATTTATTCGAATTATAAAAAGTTCACGGCGTCGAAAGAGATTCCCTCGAACATTCAGAGCCTGGATCAACGCTGGGAAGATTTCGTAGACCTTTTGGACGTGTATCGCCGCCGCAAGAACCACTTGCGCTCGATCAATCGTCAGGCCGTCCAGAATCAATTGACGCAGGCCGAGCGCGCGGTCGAGACAACCCCGGATGACAGAGCGCGCCGCGTGCAGCAAGCCAACGTCGAGATTCTCAAACGGCGCGTCGCGGCCTTTAACGACCTTGAGCGTTCCGTCAAACTCGTCGAAGGGCAATTGCAATCCATCGAAAATTTCTTCGGCCTCGTCAACGATCAGGTCGTGACCTTGCCGACCCCAGAGCGTGTTTCCTCGCTCGACTTTGAGCAACTGAGCGATTCCATCGCGATGACCAAACAGATGCTCGAAGAGACTTCGGACATGATGGGCACGCTCGACAGCCACAACCGCGAGATAGGCAATTACGACTTGCTAGCAAATACCAAGTAAGAGAAAAGGTAAAAGGTAAAAGTAAAAAGGCAAAAATGAAGATGACAGAGATGCTGTCTTCACTTTTGCCTTTTACCTTTTACCTTCTTCACCGTTCTGCCAGAATCGCTTCCAAGTCGGCTTCATTCAAACGATAGGACTCGTTGCAGAAATGACAGTTCATCACCGCGCCCTTGTCTTCGCGCAGCATTGATTCCAGCTCTGCGCGATCAATCGAAGAGATTAGTGAGAGGGCGCGCTCGTGCGAGCAGGGGCAGGCAAAGCTGACATCCCTTTCTTCCAGTATCTCGAATTGAATATCTCCCAGAGCCGCGCGCAAGAGGTCTGCGGGACTCGCGCCTTCGCGGATCATCAGGGTCGTTTGCGGCGCGCGGCTGACGGAAGTCTCAATCGCCCCAACAATCTTTTCACTTGCGCCGGGCATGATTTGAATCATCAGCCCGCCTGCCGCCGCAACGAAAACTTCGCTCGCTTCCTGTGCGCGCAAGAGCACGCCGAGCGTCACGGCTGAAGGAATCTGTTCCGACTTGGTCAGGTAGTAAGCAAAGTCTTCGGCAATCTCTCCGGACACAATCGGCACTGAGCCGCGATACGGATCGCGATAAAGACCTATGTCATAACCCGACTCGCGCGTCACATAAAACATCCCCTGCCCGACGACGGCGCGCACGTCCAACTTACCTGTTTCATTGAGCGGCACTTCCGCCTCTGGATTGCGCGCATAGCCGCGCACCTCGCCGCGCGCATTCGCTTCCGCAGTGATGCCGCCGATTGGCCCATCGCCTATGATCTGCACCGTCAAGCGGTCAAACTCTTTGAGGCTTGAGCCAATCAGCAGCGTGCCCGTCAGTGTGCGACCGAGCGCCGCCGCCACGGTCGGCGAAGTGGCATGACGCTGCACCGCCTCTGCAACCAGATTGGTCGTCACCGCCGCCATGCAGCGCACAGTCGCGTCCGCCGCAGTCCCGTACACCAGCGTGTCTTTAAGTTTGTGTTTCTGATTTTCCAACTTGCTTGGCCTTATCCCTTCCGTGCTTCCCGATAGACAAATGAGAGTGAATTATCGCGTGCTTTCAGACACATATTCTGCCAGCCGGGTTGCCCCTTCGACAAGTGGCACGCGAGAGCCTAAAAGGTTAAAATAAAAGACACCGAGGGGGCGAAAAAGGGGTTTTCCCGGCTTTATTTTGAGCCGGGAAAGGGTTAAGGTATTGTCTTAAGTTACCCACTCCATTGCTATGAAAAAAAAAGAACACACAATATATTGGGTTAGGGTATTGACAGCCCCTTGCAGCGTATGTATACTGCGCTCCGCTTGGGAGGAAAGAGGACGGGTGGCAGGCGCGACCGGGTACTCAAACGCTTGCCTCGTGGGATTTTCTCGCTTTGAATTAAGCCATCCGCAATATCCGTAATACATTTCGCAACGGGCGGCGCGCAGAATTAGAGACGCGCCGAAATCTTTTTGAGATTGATGAAAAAGCCCTCGCGTCTCCGCATCGCGCAGGAAAGGCACAATAGATGAGCACAGCCATTGACCCCAAAACCATTACGCAGAATATCACTGCGGCAGCCCCTTCCAAAACACGACGCCAGATGCAGCCGCTCGGCTTAAACGCGCAGCGTGTGGTCAGCAAGCGTTACAGCTTGAAGGATGCGCAGGGAGAGCCGATTGAGCAGTGGGATGATATTGTGCGCAGGGTCGTCGGGCATGTCTCTGTAGCGGAAACCGATGCGCAGAAGCGTGACGAGTTTTATGAAGCGATGTCGGAAATCATGCTCGCGCGCGAGTTCATTCCGAACACGCCTTGTCTTGTTAATGCGGGCAAGTCCAACGGGCAGCTCGCGGCCTGCTTTGTCCTGAATGTGCCGGATTCGATTACAGGCATTATGGATCACGCGAAGGCTGCGGCAACGATTCATCAGACGGGCGGCGGCACGGGCATGACTTACGAGTTCTTGCGTCCTGCCGGAGCGATGGTCAACTCGACGCGCGGCGTGGCGTCCGGGCCGGTCTCGTTTATGAACATCGTCAATCAGGTGACGGACGTGGTCAAGCAGGGCGGCGTGCGTCGCGGCGCGAACATGGGCATGTTGCGGGTCACGCATCCGGACTTGCTGCGCTTCATACATGCGAAGAATGACCAACACTCTCTAACCAACTTTAATATCTCGGTCAACGTCACGGACAAGTTTCTCGAAGCCGTAGATAATCATGAATGGTTCCAGCTTGAATTCGATGGCAAGCCGTGGACGGCTCCGGTTTATGATCCTGTGACGGATGAAGACTATGCTGTTTATCGTCGTCCCGACGGCAGCACAGTGACCTTGAGAGATAAGGCTGCGTTCCTAACTGAAAACCTTTTAGAGTGCAGCAAAGAAGAGCCGCCGATTCCGGGCATGGTCTACGCGCCGGATATCTGGGGACGCATTGTCGCCAGCGCGCATAAATATGCGGAACCGGGAATCTGCTTTATAGATCAAGTCAACCGTCATAATTATTTGATGAATTCGATGGGGCCGATCTACGCGAGCAACCCGTGCGGCGAGCAGATGCTGCACTCTAACAATAGCTGCAATCTAGGCTCGATTGATTTGGCAAAGTTTTATGTCAGAGCGGGCGACGGCACAGACCCTGACAAATGCATCGAATGGGATCGCCTGCGCGAAGTGACGCATCTCTGCACACGCTTTCTGGATAATGTGATTGACACATGCACCTGGCCTTTGCCGGAGATTGAAGACGTTGTGAAGCGCACGCGCCCTGTGGGCTTGGGCATCATGGGCTTTGGAGACCTTTGTCTGAGTCTCAAAATCACTTACGGCTCAGGCGAGTCCATAGACCTGATGGATAAAGTGATGGGCTTTGTCCGCCGCGAAGCCTGGGTTGAGAGCATGCGGCTCGGCGCAGAGAAGGGCGTCTTCCCGGAATTAGAAGCGAACAGGGAAGACTACGCCAACTTTCTCTATAACGAGATCGGCATCTCTCGCGACGTGGAACTGACGCCGCGCAATTACGAAGTGACGACGATTGCGCCGACCGGCACGATTTCGCTCGTGGCGGAAACTTCATCCGGTGTCGAGCCGAATTTCTCCTGGGCTTATGTCCGGCAGGATACCTTGGGCACGCGCACTTACGTGCATACTCTCGCCGCACGCATCCTCGGCATGGAAGTTGACCAGACGGATCAGGACTCTATCACCCGCGCAGCGGCTCTGGTCGTCGAGCATGAAGACGAGCTGCCGAACTATTACATCTCCGCGATGAAGATCAGCGCAGAGCAGCATGTGCATGTGCTGGCCGCAGCGCAGCGCAATGTTGACAACTCCGTGTCGAAGACCTGTAACGGAGCAGTTGACGATACGGTCGAATCCGTTGATGCGCTCTATCGCTTAGCGCGGCAGCTTGGCTGCAAGGCCGTCAGTTACTATCGTGACGGCTCGCGCGAGGGACAGGTCTTGACCTCTATCAAACAGGAAGAGAAGGGCGAAGCGGCCTGTAACCCTGAAGCGGCGGATGTCGTGTTGATGGATGAGCCGCCCGCGAGTCCCGCTGAAACGATGGCTGTGTTGCAAGCCAGAGAAAGAGAAATTGCCGCTGCGCGTATCGAACGCCCGCGCGAATTGCGCGGCGCAACGTGGCAGATTCCCTTCGATGGACAGAATCTTTATGTGACGGTCAACCACGACGGCGAGATGATTCAAGAAGTCTTCGCGACGGGGCCGATCTCAGGCGGCGTGGGCTTGCTGGCCTCGAAGATGCTGCGCGGCGGATTCGCTGCGGGGGAAGTCGCGCACAGTTTGAATAAAGTGACCGGCACGCACTCCGTCTGGTTCAACGAGCGGCTGCTGACATCGCCGGAACAGGCCGTGGCCGAATGTATCTCTTTGACGAGCCGCCGTCTCACAGGCCAGCCCGATTCGGCGCGTGCCGCGGCAGGCAAGTCTTACACATCTGAGACGACGGCCACAGGCAGCGTCATGTCCAGCATGATTAGCATCTGCCCAGAGTGTCGCGGCCAATTAGAGCACGCGAGCGGCTGCGACGTGTGCCGCGACTGCGGATATTCAAAGTGCAAATGAGTTAAGTGACAAGCTGTTTGCGAGGCTTGGTGTGAAAAAGGGATGAGCTACAAGCTGTAGCTCATCCCTTTTATTTGTGCCGGACGCCAGCTTGACCGGCGGCCACTCTTTGATGCGAATACAGCCGCAGCCGCCCTCATCGAATTTCGGTTTGCGCGTGCTGATTTTTTTGTAAGTTCCTTCAGCCGAGACATTATGACCGAAACCGCAGATGCCTTCCTGTGTGACGACCAGCTTGCCGCGCGTGAATTTCATAGTGATCTGGCAGCCGTCCTCTGCGCCTTCGGGTTTAAAGGTGGCCGTGTCGCCTTCGATAAAAGCGATGCCGCTGCCAAATCCCGTGTGCGCCGTCGCCCCGGATGGCGAGTTGTATTCGTAGACGCCGGAAAACTCGACTTGTAATTTCTGATTGCCCATCGCCCAGACTTTGAAGGTGTTGTTTTTGCTGCGCCATGTGCCGTTGACCTGTGAGGCCGTGACGATGGTTTGCGCGGTTGCCGTCGCCTGCAAGTGCGGCGTGACAAGCGAGCCAGCCGCTCCGCACAGCAAAAAGATTAAGATAAGCTTTCTCATTTTTCTCTCTCCTCAAATTAGTGTCAGGGCTTAATAGGGATCAACGCGCGACGTTGACCTTAGCGAACGCATCTCATTTTAACAAGGCTCAAGATGGTGCTGTGGATTTAGGATTATTAAGACTGCTGTGTCAAGTCTAATTTCATGCCCGTGTGTGACGAGGCGAAGCCCAATCGCTCGTAAAAGCGATGCGCGTCGAGACGCTCGTTATTAGTCGTGAGCTGAACGAGGCGGCAATTCTTTTCCGCCGCTCTGGCTATCGCCCAATCAATGAGCCTGCCGCCGATGCCGTGACTCCTGTATTTTTCGCTCACGCGCACGCCTTCGATCTGCGCACGCTTGCCGCCCTGATAACTCAGCGACGGGATAAAGGTTAGTTGCAGCGTGCCGATAATCTCTCCGTTGGCTTCGACCACGACCAACTCATGATTTTTATCGCTGTCAATCTCTCTGAAAGCCTCGTAGTAAGCTTGCGGCAGTGGTTGCTCGTATTTTTCGCGCGTGCTTCCGAGCGTATCATCGGCCAGCAGGCGGACGATTTCCGCTACGTCATCATGTGTCGCCTGGCGGATTGAAATGTGTAGCTGTTCACTCATATTGTTTGTGTGCAATCTGAAAAAAAATCGCTTCTGTCCTGTACGAACATGAAGGGGATGCTATTTGTGCTTCAGGCTTTTGAGCTATTCGCGGGCGTCTCTCTCTTCAGCCATTCATCTTGAAGAATAGCGTAGAGATATTCATCACCCCATTTTCCTTTAAACCAGATGTTCTGTATGTAATGAGCCTCCCGGCGCATCCCCAGCCTGCCGAGCAGCGCGGCGGAGCTATGATTCTCGCAATCCGTGATGGCTATCACGCGATGCAAATTTAATTCTGTAAAAGCGAAATCAAGCACACGCGCGGAAGCCTCATGCGCCAAGCCACGACCGTGAAACTCGCGCGCGAAGGTAAAGCCGATTTCGGCTTGCCGCTGATCTTTCTCCTGCACGATAAAGAAGACGTGGCCGACCAAAGCCCCTGTCTCTTTTAACTCGACGGCAAAGGTGAACGCGCGCCCCGGCAGACCCGGATCAAGAGCCTTCTGTTCCTTGATGACATCAACGGCCTGTTGCTCTGTGTATGACTCCCAGGATTGATACCGCGCGACGAGCGGGTCGTTAAGGTATGCGAGGAACTCCGTCAGGTCCGTATCCTGAAAGCGTCTGAGAATTAATCTACCGGTTTCAAAAGAAGTGAATGTCGTCATGCACATTTTCCAGAGCTTTAAGAATCTGTTTGAAAATTCTGTTAAGCCGCGCAAGCGGCGATGAGAAGGTAGCCAGACGTGCAACGTCTGATGAGATGAAATAATCGTTCCCGCGCCGCAAGGTGCGGACAGATAGCTCTTGGCGCATCTTCAATGCGCGAATCTTTTCCTCAACCTTCCAGACGTTGCACGTCTGGCTACCTTCTGCCTGCGCCTCCGGCGCAAACCTTGGAATCTTTAAACGGCTATTAAGATTTATCCTGCCACTCGCTCGCCAGCATAGAGTACATGGCGATGTCATTAAAGTGGTCGTGTACCCATTCCCCGTCCCTCAAAATCCCCTCCTGCTTAAACCCGAGCTTTTCGGGAATCAAGCGGCTCTTCGCATTCTCTACGGCACAACAAATCTCGACCCGGTTCAGCTTTAGCTCACGAAAGGCATGCGTGATTAATACTCTGCACGCTCTGGTGACCAGCCCGTGTCCTTGAAAGCTTTCGCCAATCCAGTAGCCGATTTCTGTGGTTCGATTGGCCCAGTCAATTTTGTTGTAGCCGATATTGCCTGCCATCTGATTCCGAAAGATGATACGCACCGTGAATTGTTTGTTCTCTGTGTATTGCTGAAGATTTCGCGCGATAAAGCTTTGAACATCTGCGAGCGAAAAACCATCCTTAACCCACGCTCCCCATTTACTGAGATATTGGAAATTCTCCATGATTAGAGCGTATCCGGATTCCGCGTCTTCCGGTTTCGGAAGCCGCAGTTCCAGCTCATCGTCAATCTTGTAGTAGAACTCGGGTTTTAATAATTCTGTTTCGTTCATTCGAGAAGCCTCGGGTCAGCACCGCCTGCGCCTACGTGGCGGGTCTCTTCGTTAAGAGCGACAATCCAAACCAGAGATTAGCCACAGAGGACACAGAGGACACAGAGATAACAGCAATCATTTGATTTAGCATGTCCTTCATCTATTTTTCCGGCCCTCTGTGCCCTCTGTGTCCTCTGCGGCTGAATCTTTAAGTAATACCTGCTCGCCGGAAAACTCTTGCGCCCTCTGTCCCAGCATTATAGTATGCAGACGAGTTCCGGCTTGTAAAAGAAAATTCACGTCAAACACGAAGGGGAAGCTGTTAATGCTTGTCGAATGCGTTGCGCGTCCCGAATTGAGAGCACCCGTGCTGTCTCTGATTGCGCGGGTTGCGCGCGATCATGCCGCAGGCGAATTTGTGATTCCGCTGGTCTCGCTCTTTGAGGCGTTCGGGCTGTCGCTCGCGGAGAAAGAATTGCGGAAGCTGCGCTCGCGCGGCGACGTAAAGTTTGTGCCGCGCGAGGCCGCGCGCGGGCGTTTCTCAAACGGCGGCGGAGAGCAGGAAGTGAACACGGCAGAGGGCTTAACGCTCGTCATTCCGCAAATGCTCGCAGGCGATTACATCACGACTCCTGCATCTCTGACTTTGAAGTTCGGCGAGGGAACCGCGCTCCGTGGCTGCAAGCGAATCTTTGTGCGTATCTGCCAGGACATCATCAAGATAGACGCCGACGAGCATAAGCTGTACATAGATTTGCCCGGAGAAAAATACGATCTCTGTTTTGTATTTTGATTCAAATGCGGAAATTAAATTTGAGAAATAAATGCTGCGATGAATGATGCCGGACAATTGGTCAACACTGGAAACCAACACGCATCAGGATCATGTCATCGCGCATGTCATAGGCGCGACCGCGCTCGGATATTTTATCTCGGATGAGACGGCGCACATTCTGCTCGACATAGGTTTTATCTGGACTCTGTACCTCGACGGCGAGATGGGGCTGGTGCCGCAAGTGATGGCGCTTGCAGAGCTGGATGTTGATGAAGAGACAAAGTCGCGTTTGCGCGAGGATGTCTGGCAGCTTCAGAACGACCGGAGCGAGTCCGCGCCGCTGTCCTGTTTGATACAAGCTCCTGCGGGCTGCCTGATTACCGAAGTCAGCTTTCAAGGGCGCGGCCCCGAGCGCCGCATTTTAATCGCGGGCGAGGAATCGAGCATCGCCGTTGAAACCTCGCTTGAGACAGGGCAGCTTCAAATCCATGCCGTGTGAGACGGGGAAGGTGGATTTTGAGATGCTCTCAAGTTACCTTCAGAGAGCGCTTAACAATTTCCGAAGCTTATCCACGACGCTTCGATTACCTGACAGGTTGGCTTAGTCAAAATGTATCCACGCAACTACATTCCAAAATACATGCAGGCTGCGGACGCTGCGGTTTTTTTCTCTACGCGAGCTGCTGCACGCAATCTGTTTTCAAACCTTAATCTCTCGTTGTCAGATGAGTCTCCAACGCCGGAGGCAGATGACGAGACGCTCGATGAAATAGTTCGCGACGAGCGCGAGTACGTGCGCAGCCGCCTGCGTGAAGAGTTACAGCGCGAGCCGACAGAAGAAGAGGTGGACGAGTGGCTGCGCCGCCACACGGAAGGTTATTAAAGCGGCGACCGACAGCTCCCTTTATGCCACCCGCACCGCCCGGCTCGTTAAGATTTCCACCCCCAATCAAATCGGAAGAGGAGGGCGTCATGGCTAAGAGTGAACCCAGAGAGTACCGTGCGATGATCTCGGATGAAGGGGGAATCGTGCGCGGTCGCATTCCTTCTCCGCTCGTCAGAGACATGGGCGCGCGAGCGGGCGACTACATGGTCTTTCGCAGCGACGGCACAGGCCAAGTAACTATGAGCGTCTTGCGTAGCAGAAGCGGCAGAAAGACCGGCGGCAGCACAAAAGTGAAGGCGGTTAAATCTGCGCGAAGACGCTAAAACCGGAAGCGAAAAAAGCCGTGCCTGCACGGGGCACTGCGACTCTTATCATCAATCGAACTCGCCTGTAGCGTAAATGCGTGCGCGATGTCGTTGCGACCTCTGCCCGTCAGATACCTGTCAACATTTGTAGACAGCCCCACACCTGACTGTTTTTTTTTGTGGACACTTATATGATGCGCCGGTAAAAAGATTACAAAATCAAGTCTTTTTACGCCTATAAATCAGCCTCTCGATTTGGCATAGGCTTTGCTGAGTATGAAGCCATCTGAGCCGACTACCTATCGGTACAGGGCAGGCGGTGCGCCGGAATTCCTCAACCTCGTTGAACTCCTACGTCTAGTCCAGCCTTTACATCCACCCTGTTGCAATCCGATGGTCTATTTCTCACAGGAGGCAACGCATCATGAGCGAATCGCTGCAAATTGCACAGCGTGCACCGGAAACTTCAAAGGTTGAGCCGGAAAATCCGAAGGACTCAACACCTGCACCAAAGGAACCGACACAAACCCCGAAGATGATACTGCTGACCGGTATTTTGACGGCCATTACAACTATCGCCGTTTCCTTTATCGGTATCGTTCCCAACTTGCGACGCGGGGACGTGGAAGAAGTTGGAGTCCTGAGGCAAAAATTAGATAGCTTGGAGAAGTCGCATAACGCGGGAACTCCTACAGGCTCGGAAGAGAATAAGCTGTCCATCAGCGGAACCGTCAGGACTAAAGACGGGAAGCAGGTGCGCAGCGGCGTTGAGGTCTACCTGCTGCCCGAGAGCAACTCTCTATTGACGGCCAAGACGGATGATTCGGGGAAATTCTTTAAAGAAATCCCTGCCGGAAAATATTCGATCATTGTCCGAGAGTCCATTAACGGAGTGAGCGGTAAAGTTTTGCTTGATGAAGAAGAAAACGAGGTCACCATGCAGGGTGCCAAAGTCAACTACCACATCAAGCGCAGATAGATAACGCATCAGGTAAAGAAGAATTAAAAAAGGAGTCAGCTATGAACACCAAACTCGTGTTTCGGACATCGCTGGGGGCTGCTTTGCTGGCAATAGTTTTCTCGCTTGCCGTCAGCGCCCGCCCGGACAATAGCTATGTCAAAGGGATCGTTAAATCCCCATCAGGCAATCTCTTTACTTCGGTATGGGTAATCGTCAGCCAGAACGGCTATGAAAAGGGCAGATCGCTCACCGGAGACGATGGAAAGTACTACATCAGCAATTTGAGCGACGGGGTTTACGATGTAGCAGTATATCAAGGCAGACGGCAGATATATAAAGGACAGGTTTATCTGCGAGCGGATACCAGACGACACGACATCTCAATCAGATGAGCGTCGTGACACGACTTTGCCCGGCAAGCGTTTAATTATATCCGCTTGCCGGGCAAAACTGCGCGAGACGAATTATCCGGTCACGATAATCTTATTTTCTACGGTGCGAACGCCCTTCACGCCCTTGACGAGCCGTTCAGCTTGAGACTTGAGCGTCTCTGTATCTACCGTTCCCGACAGGGTTACTTTGCCGTCAATCACGATGGCCGTAATGCCGAGCGTAGAGAACGTCGTATCCTCTGAAATCTTTTTGTCTACGTTCGTCTGAACCGCCATGTCATCCGTGCCGCTCGATGTGGTCGCACTGCCGGAATCCGTCGCGGGCGCGGTGACGACAATCGGAGCCGGTTGGCTGGTCGCCGGTTGTTGAATGACTACGGGTTGCTGTTGTGGCGCAGGCTGCTGAATAATCACAGGCTGCTGCTGCGGCTGTTGTGCGGTCGCAGGCATGTTGGCATTGACGCGCACATTATCATTCGCAGTGTCCTGACTCTTCATCATGAACAGGAACAGGAGCGTCACCAGAGCCACCGCGCCGAGGACCAAAGCAGCGACTGCACCCGTCGAAAATCCCTGACGTTCCGGCACGCGCGTCGTCTGCACCTGCTCGACCTCGCGCCTTGCCGAAGGCGTCTCAACCACTACGCGGCTTCTTCTTTGTTGCTCTTCATCGTATGCCATATCTTTGTCTCCAGAATATTTTAAAGTGATCCGAAATTTCTGTTCTAAGGGAAAGAACAATGACGCACACATCTTCTTCAGCAATCCTTATTCCGCAAGGCGGAAAAAGCCGTTATGCAGTCAAACTCCCTGTGTTTTCAATATTTCCGGAACTCATGCCGCTCCTTCCGCCGGGTAAATTCATGCAGCGGCCAATGCCTCAAGCGTATGGATTTAATGCTTAAGAGGAAAACAAGAACTCACAGGATGGACAGGAGACACAGGATTTAAAGAGCAAACTTGAGAGTCATGCTTTATACAGCTTGCTTGTCATCTTTCATCGCTTCTTATCCTGTGTCTCCTGTCTATCCCTGTTTGATTCTCTGCTTTATAATCCCTGATATGACGACCGCGATAATTCATCATCCTGTTTACAGGGAACACGACACGGGCGAGCATCATCCTGAAAGACCGGAGCGTTATACGGTCGTGATGGATGCACTCAGAAGCGATGCAGAGCTTTGGCCTCAACTTTTGGAGATAGAAGCTAGCCCCGCGCCGCGCGGAGTGGTGCAGGCGTGCCACACGTCGCAGCACTTCAAGGCGGTCGAGCGCGCGGTCAGCGAGGGCCTGGGTTATCTGGATGCAGATACGATTGTCTCTATGCGCTCGCTGGATGCGGCGTTGCGCGCAGCGGGAGGAGCGTGCCGCGCAATTGATGCAGTGATGCAGGGCGAGGCCGCCAACGCTTTTGTTCCCGTGCGCCCGCCCGGCCATCATGCCACCTCCGAACGCGCGATGGGATTCTGTCTCTTTAATAATGTCGCCATCGCAGCGCGCTATGCGCAGGCGAATTACAGCGAAGTCGAGCGCGTCGCAATCATTGACTGGGACGTGCATCACGGCAACGGGACGCAGGGAATCTTTTATGATGACCCGTCCATCTTCTTCTTTTCGATGCACCAGTACCCTTGGTATCCGGGCACGGGCGCGCGTGGCGAGAACGGGTTGGGGCGCGGGCGCGGCTACACTTTGAATGTGCCTGTGCGCGCGGCCACGCAGGCGGCAGAGCAAAGGCGTATGTTCGACGCCGCGCTCGAAGAGATCAGCGCAAAATTTCAGCCGGACTTAATCATCATCTCCGCCGGATTCGATTCGCACCGGCACGACCCCTTGGGACAATTAAAGTTGGAAGATGAAGACTTCGTGCAGATGACGCGCGCCGTCAAGGATTGGGCTGGAAGCATCTGCGGCGGGCGCATCGTCTCGTGTCTCGAAGGCGGCTACAACTTAGAGACCTTAGGACAGACCGTGCGCGCACACGTTCGCGAACTGCACGGCTGAAGAGGCCGAAGGGGATGGTTCAGAAATTTGAAATATATAGTAAGAGACTGTTTAGACTTCCTATTTCAGCCGTGCAATCGGCGAAGAGAAAGTAGTTATACTCATGCTCCTTTCGCTGTATAATCTAAATTATTATGGATATGAATCTCATCCAATCTGATCCAGATGTGATGATGGGCAAGCCTGTGATTGCGGGCACGCGGATCGACGTTGAGCTGATTCTCGAAAAGCTGGCTGCCGGGGAATAGGCTCTTCCTTGTTAGCGAAAGGAATTAAGATGGTCGAAGAAGTGAAATCAAAAGCTGAAATATACGACGAGAGAGGTCTGCAATATGCCATAACCTTGTTTGCGGGCTTTGGCCTCTGGCTCGTGATTCATTATTGGGTAGGACTATCTTCGGCTACAGCGTTTTTAGTGGCCGGATTAGCTGCCGCTCTTTTGGTTTATTGGATTCCACCTAACCCTCTTGGAGGCTATTTGAGATGGTCAGTCCAATCTTTTCTCATCGTTATCGGCTTCTACTTGGCATTCTGGAAAGTTCCTATATTTCTCCGGCAGTGGATTACTTATCCTATTGCTTTCGGCCTCTCTCTGTGCATTTATTTTGCTATTGCATCCTGGGTCTTAAAGAGGCCGGGAAGGCGGTTTAATGTTACAGATTTGCTAATGTGGGGATTTCTTGCCTTATCTTGTTTCGAACTTGGGGTGATTCTGGCAGAACAGTAGAACTAGGAAATACAAATGAGCAACTGCCTATCTCGACAAGCCTAATAACTCATTCAATCGCAGCAGAATTAGCTTGTCTTTAATCTGCGAGACTTGAATGCTTGCCGCCTCCGCTTTCTTTCTGACTCTTGCGTTTTAATTTTCCTGTACAGCCGTTTGAACGTGCTGTAAACTCTGCCTTGCCAAGGAGGTCAAAGCTGCGTTGCCGGATTCGCGTGCCGTGTAATCCACCTCGTCGGGTCGCTCGCACCGGCAGAACAGAGAATGAAAGCGATGCTACCGAAAGCCCCCGCTTTCTCGAAGGAGAAAAGAGACCATGCCAGACGTTGAGATCACCTGCGCCGAATGCGGCGAGTCGTTCCCCTTCACGGAACGTGAACAGGAATATTACACTGAGCGCAACCTGAGCCAACCCAAACGTTGCAAGAATTGCAGGGATGCGCGCCGCGCGAATTTCGGCGGTTCCAGAGGCGGCGGCGAGCGCCAGCGTTTCGAGATTGTCTGTGACCAGTGCGGCAAGACGGACTCTGTGCCCTTTAAGCCTTCAAGCGGCAGAGCTATCCTGTGCAGCGAGTGTTTCAGCGCCAGCCGCGCGCAGTCGTAGTAGCAGGCTTACAGGAATTCGCCGGAACAATCCGAACGCTGATTCCGTAGACAGAATTTACTCATTTACCGATTGATTCATTTGCTCATTTAATCAATGAGACGATGAGTAGCTAAAACAATGAAAAAAATCTTTTGATGGCTTACGAAACGATTCAATTAGAGATGCGTGACGGCGCGGTTGCCATCATCACGCTCAACCGCCCTGCGGCGCTCAATGCTTTGACGCCGCTCGTCGGCAATGAATTTTTGAGCGCGCTGGGCGAGGCGCGCGAGAGCGGCGCGCGTGCCATTATTTTAACGGGCGCGGGACGCGCTTTCTGTGCGGGCGGCGATTTAAGAGAGATGCAGCAGATCGCGCAAAAAGAAGGCCGCATCGAAGCGTTCTTTGATGAGCCGCTCACGCTCCTGCACGATTGCATACGCGCTATAGGGAAAACGCCGGTGCCGGTTATCGCCGCCGTCAACGGCTACGCATCGGGCGGAGGCTGCAACCTGGCTCTTGCCTGTGATCTGGTCCTGGCGGCGGCAAGCGCGAAGTTCAATCAGGCGTTCGTCAAGATTGGCCTGACACCTGATTGCGGCGGCACATTCATCCTGCCGCGCCTCGTCGGTTGGAAACGCGCCGCAGAGATGATGATGACAGGCGATGCGATTGAAGCTCAGGAAGCGGCTGAGATAGGAATGATAAATCGCGTCGTCGCTGACGCGGAGCTAATGAGCGAGGCGATTTCGCTCGCTGAAAGACTCGCCAGCGCGCCGACGGCGGCGATTGGCAGAATTAAAGAGCTGTTAGCGCAAAGCGCGGTCAACACACAGGACGCGCAACTCGATCTGGAGCACAAAGCGCAGCTTCAGTCAGGACAATCAGTTGATTTCAAAGAAGGCGTCGCAGCCTTTCTGGAGAAACGGCCACCAAAGTTTACGGGTGGATAAAAGTTTCCCCGAAAAGTTTTAGTAAGGCTGCGAGCCGCTTGGATAAAAATCCGGCGGCTCTTTTGTTTAGGGTGTAGGGGGAAGGGTTTAGGGTGTAGTGAAGAGAAGTTGATTCAACACAAGCTGGCTTTTCTACACCCTAAACCCTTCCCCCTACACCCTAGTCGAGGTGATTTATGGCTTCACTAACATACATGCAATTGCTCAGGGGCAATCGTTCTTTCAGGCGATTGTGGGCTGGACAGGTGATTTCGGAATTGGGCAACTGGTTCAATTTCATCGCCGGTCTGGGACTGGTGCGCGCCGTGTCGGGCGCATCTCCGGAAGCTGCGGCCATTTTGTTGGTCGCGCGGCTGGTGCCGTTTGCCTTGTTCGCGCCGCTGGCGGGAGTGTTGGCGGATCGCTGGTCGCGGCGCACTATCATGCTCGCGACGGACGTGGCTCGCGCGATAGTCGCGCTCGGTTATCTGCTGGTGGACGGGCCTGAAGATTTGTGGCTCGCGTATACCTGCGCGATTGTCAGCACGGGGCTGGCCTCATTCTTCGAGGCGGCGAAAAACGCAGCGATGCCGAACATAGCCGGAGAGCGCGGCTTGCTGGCAGGCAACGCCTTGTTGTTCTCGTCAAGGTTTTTGCTGATGTCTATCGGCACGGCTCTGGGCGGCTGGACGGCCTGGCGCTTCGGCTATTCCGTGGCATTCATCATCAACGCTGTCTCGTTCATCGGCTCTGCTTACGCCATCTGGCTCATCCCGGAGAGCGAGATGAAGCGACATGTGGCGGAGGTTAAAGGGACGGATGAATCCGTGTCGGAGAGCAAGAGCCGTGCGCGCTTTCGCACGGACATACAGGAAGGATGGAAGTACATTGCCAAACATCCGCTGGTGCTGGCGATTATTTGCATCAACATTCTGTGGGCGACGGGCGGCGGGGCGATTACTCTGATTGTGGACAGGCTGGGCGGCGTCGCCTTCGCAGAGGGCGAAGGCTTGCATGCAGATGCGGGCGTCTCTGCGCTTTATACTGCGGCGGGCATCGGCCTCTTCATAGGGATGATGATCGCGCGGCGGGTCGGCGCGCACGTCGAGCTGCATAAAGTGACTGCCGGATTTATCGGGTGGACGCTGCTGGCACACGGCCTCATCTTCGCTCTGGTGGGATTGATGCCGTCGCTCTGGATGGCGTGCGCGCTGATACTCGTCTCGCGTGCGTTGCTCGGCGTCGAGTTCGCTGTGCAGGAAACACTGCTGATGCGGCTCGTGCCGGACAATTTGCGCGGGCGGGTCTCGACGACAGACCGTGCGGTGGAAATCCTTTTCACCGGCATCTCGACGGTGGCCGCCGGGTGGTCGCTGCATGCCATCTCGCCGCGCACGCTGACGATCATCTCCGGATTGTTGTCTGCGACTCCGGGCGTGATATGGCTGATGTGGTTCGCACAGGGCAAGCTGCAAATTCCGCACTTCAGGGAGACAGAGCCTGAAGAGGTTGAAGAAGCGGAAGAAACATCGCTTGTGTCTGCGAGCTAAGATAGCTGACTTAAAACAAAACGTTGCGATTGGAACGCGCGTGTGACCTCGCATATACTAGCGCGCGTTTCAATCCGCAACGGAATTAACCCAAGTTGCTAGTGATAGATGTTTTGGTAGGTTGTTTAAATTGCCACTAGCTTTAGCTAGTGGATCAAGATTGCTCCCTTAGATGTCGGCTTTAGCCGAACCATTTAAGCACTAGCAAGCAGGAAGTTTTATTTATGCGAATCAAGAGTGGCAACCGTTCACAGGAAGCAGCTTTTCCTTTGCGAGCTTTGCGTCTTTCTCTTTGCGCTCTTTGCGATTAGGTTCTGTTTTAACGCAAAGACCGCAAAGGTTTTCGCGCAAAGACCGCAAAGAATTTCTACTCTTGATTGACATTATTTATATTTTGGCTAAAGCCGACTTGCTGTTGCCACCTATCCACTAGCTAAAGCTAGTGGCAATGATTATTTAGCAACTAGGGCTAATCGGATTCTTTCTCATAAACGCCGGAAGGAGATATGTGCGCAAGCAACTCGGGGCAGCCACCAGTGGTTTCAGGCAGATGACAACGCGCGTGCGCGGTTGGCTGCGACGATTTATGCCGCGCCTCGCTATCGCGGCGGCGGCACTCTTTATCCTGCGGCTGCTGTTTGGCGGAACGTGGCTTTACGGCGATAACTTCTTCGGCAATCTGCTCGGCTTCATCACGTTCACAGCGGTCTTCTTTACCTGCTTCTATTACGGAATCAAATTTCTGCGCTGGCTCAAGCGTCTCCTGCTCTGGCGCGTGCGCAGGCGTCTGACCATCACATATTTGTTTGTCGGGTTGACGCCGATTGTGTTGCTGGTAATGCTCGGAATTCTCTCTGCGTTCGGCGGCTCGAATCAGGCGATGTCGCGCATTATCTCGTCGCAGCTCAACGTGACTGAGAGACAGGCTCTGTCAAATGTTCGTTCTCTGGCGGATGCCTTCGCGCGCCTGCCCGTGAACATGGATGAGCGCGCGACTCAATCCTGGCTCGAAGAGCGCGCAAGCCTCTTGCGAGCTTCGCTGCCGGGAGCGCGCCTCGCGGCGTGGCGCGGAACTGCCGGAGAAGATGCGGCAAATGGTCTTCAAAGCCGCGCGCATTTCGTCAGCGATTTGAAGGATGAGAACACACACGGCCTCGGGACAAATCAAATACCGCTGGACGCTCCGCTGCCGGAATGGTCGCGCGGGCGCAGTGATTGGAGCGGCATTGCCTATGCGCAGCCGCCGGATGAGAAAGAAAATTTTGGCTCTGCGTCAGTCCGCGCCCTGTCACGCGCGACGGTTGATGGTCGTGAGGTGACGCTTCTCATAGTAGTTCCGGTCAGCCGCGCGCTCGTACAGGAATATCGTGACCGCACAGGCATCTACCTGCGCCCGTACTTTGTCATTGGAGCAGTGAAAGACAAAGGCCGGCGGATTGAAATCGGCAGGGAAAGGCGTACAGGGGAATCCGGGGAAGACATCGAAAAAACATTCGGCAAGGATCAATTTGGCGAGTCGCTGAGCGGGACTGCCTATCTGGTCGTGGCTCCGGCGACGAATTGGGGAAGCGGCGAGAGCCAGCCGCACCTGCTCTTTCTCTTTGATTGGTCCTGGGCGGTGGCGAGCAAGCAGTTTCTTGAGAACAGCGAGATAGGCATGTTCTGGCGGCGGGCTTTGAAAGTCGTCGGCATTACTTTTCTCGTGCTTGAAGTGATCGCGCTGCTCGCCGCCGGATGGATGACGCGCGCCGTCACGGGCACTGTTCATAAGCTCTATCGCGCGACCGAATTTATCAAGCGCGGCGACTTCTCGCATCGCGTCAACGTGCGCTCGCATGACCAGCTAGGCGAGCTGGCTTCGGCCTTTAACGAAATGTCTGCGAACATCGAAGTGCTGCTCGAAGAGCGCGTCGTGCACGAGCGGCTCGAACGTGAAGTCGAGATCGCAGCCGAAGTGCAGGCCAGACTTTTTCCGGGATGCGTGCCGGATTTGGTTTCCGTAGAGATTGCCGCGGAATGTCGCGCAGCGCGCGGCGTCGCCGGGGATTACTACGATTATATAGAGGTCACGCCCGGTCTCGTCGCGCTCGCGCTCGGCGATGTGTCCGGCAAAGGCGTCTCCGCCTCGCTCGTGATGTCCAACCTGCAAGCCTCTTTGCGTGCGCAAGCCGCGATTACTGCCGAACGCCTGAGCATGGCAGAGCGCGCCGTCGCGGTCTCTGCTGGCGACGGCAGCAAAGTTTTGGCGCGCGTGATGGCGGACGCAGACATAGAGGGCGCTGTCTCACGCAAGGTCACGAACATCAACAAGCAGCTCTGCCAGAGCACGGAAGGCAATCGCTTTGCGACGCTCTTCCTCGCGCTCTACGAAGACCGCACGCGAACCCTGCGCTACACCAACGCCGGACACAACGCAGCGATACTGGTGCGCAGGGACGGCAGTGCAGAACGCCTTTCGACCGGCGGCATGATGGTCGGAGCCTTTGATTGGGCGGAGTATGAAGAAGCGCGCACGACGCTTGAGCCGGGCGAGTTGCTGATGATTTTCTCCGACGGCATCAGCGAGGCCGAGAACGAAGCCGGAGAAGAATACGGCGAAGAGCGCATCGTCAATTTTATGATTGAGCATCGCGCTCTTTCGGCCCACGACTTGCGCCGCGTTCTGTTTGAAGAGATTGATAAATGGTCTGGCGAGCGCGAAAGAGGCGACGACCAGACGCTGCTGATTGTTAAAGCAAATGAATAGAAAATAAGATAGTGAATTAGTTTGAAGATGAATGAGTAGCGAGGAGAAGTTCACCGCAGAGACGCAGAGAGCCGCAGAGGGGGCGCAGAGAGTTGAATATCATTCAAGCCTCTGCGCTATCTCCGCGTCCTTTGCGTCTCTGCGGTGAGTCCGGCTTTCTTTTCCCTTATCTTCAAACTGACCCGCTACCGAAAATAATGTTTACGAGCAAAAGCCTGTCTGGAGGTTGGGACAAGGAAGTATGGTCAAAGATGCTAAAGAGATGAGCGATGATGAGATTCTGGAGCGCATCATCAAACTTGGGTTTGACGGAGACCGCACGCGGTTCGAAAAGTTTTGCTCCAAGCTGCGGGACGGTCTGCCGCCGGGAACCGGGGTCGCGCTGCGCGGCAGCGTCGTCACGAACGAGCGTTATGAGGACGGCCTGCCGTTCGATGCGGATGGAAGGGGAACCAGCGATCTTGATGTGACGCTCATCGGCGACGCGGTGATGCAGTGCTGGAAGGAAGATGAATTTTATATCCCGTCTCTGCATACCAAGCCTCTGGGAGATAAAGCCCCGACCATCGCGCCCGCTCTGAATCCTCTCCGCAAGCAGCTCCAACAAATGGCCGGGCGACCCGTCAACATTCAAGCCACGTCAAACATGATTCTGTTTGCCCGCGATGTTCTGTTTAGCCAACCTTACTTCACGATCATAGAGGCCAAAGAAGTTTCGTGAAGGTCAAACTGTTGAGCTACAACATACGCTTTGGCGGCGGCAAGCGAGAGTCGCGCATAGCCGAAGTGATTCGCGCCGTGTCGCCCGACATCGTCGTCTTTCAAGAAGCGACCGACCCGCGCGTCATAGAGAATTTAGCTAAGCTAACAGCGATGCCTCATTGGGCTGCGCGTCCGCGTCATTCGATAGGCTTCATCAGCCGCCTTGAGATTGCACACCACGAATGGCATCACCCCGCCGGAGCCAAACATTCTTTTCTGGAAATCGCACTCGCAGGCAGCGACGCGCGCATCTTCGGCCTGCATCTCAAAGCGCGTTTTTCCAAGTGGAGCGAAAGGCAACGCGCGCGTGAGATAAGAGCTTTGCTCGAAGGCATCGAGAAGCATCAGGAAGGCATTCATGTCTTGGTCGGAGATTTTAACACGCTCGCGCCCGGAGAGATTCTGGATGCCCGGCGGATGCCGCGCTGGATTCAGGCTTTAATCTGGCTCAGCGGGCGCGACATCCAGCGCGAAACGGTGCAGATCATGCTGGATGCAAATTACGTAGATGGCTATCGCTCGCTACACGCGGACGAGCGCGGCTACACCTTCCCGACATGGGACCCGCACCTGCGTCTTGATTATATCTTCCTGCCCGCGCGTTTCTCCGACCACTTGATAACATGCGAGGTCATCAAACAGCCTGCCGATGTAGCGTTAGCCTCAGACCATTTTCCCCTGCTGGCTCAACTGGAAGTTTAATGTAACGTTAGTTAGACGTAAGCGAACTGGAAATCCTCCGCAAGCGGGAGTGAGCAACTCGATGAGACCTGCTCACTCCCGCCCCGGAATCTACTGCTTCAGTTGGTTAGAAAGTTTCGAGTTGCTGGTCGCAAGCTCGAAATCGCCCCTCTGCCATCTGAAGAGTTGATGAGACAATCATCTACTACTCGCAAATTGTGGGGAGTTGGTAAGGAGGACCATAGCCGCCACCCCCACAAGGCTCACTACAGCTAACGTTGAGGTACGGGTCCCACGGATCGCAATCCTGATCGTCATACCACCCGTCGCCGTCGCTATCAACCCTATCTCTGCCCCAGGCATTGATGGATGCAGTGCCGACTGTGTGCGAGTAATACCCCTGATAAGTCTTATTGGTGACTCTTACCTGATAGGTGCCTGAGTAAGCGTTGGACAGGTCAGGCACATTTGCCTGCAAGGACGTGCCACTCGACACGGAAGTCGCGTAAACCGAGCCGACCAGATAGCCGTTGCCGTCGAAATACTCGACCCTCGGCATGCCGTAGGTCGTATCGAAGCTCTGGCCCGTGATGGTCGCCGTCGAGGGCGGGCTGGGCAGATAGATAGACGACGGGCTTGCTCCGAGGGATTCATTGCCGGTGGTCGCAAGGACGGCTACCACATTGCTACAGTTCACAGACGTTTGAACCGTAATGGTTCCATTCGCAGGCGCAACGCGGGTGAACGTTGTGGCTACGCCATTGTAAGTGATAAAGATCAGGTAAGTTGCGCCGGGGGTGAGTCCGGGAATAGAACAACTGTTTTGGCCGCCGCCGCAGCCTGGAAGGAAAAGCAGAAGAGAGAGCGTTAAGACGAGCAATATCTTTTTCATTACTTTCCACCTCCTTCGCTGAGGTTCAAGAGCCTGTATATGCCAGCCTTGTTAAAGAAGATGCGCGGGGCCGAAGCATGTAACAATCCGTGTGGCCCGTAAGGTCTGCCGGAGACGTTCGTCTGCGCCACTCTCTGCGCTCTGGTCTGTCCGGCATCCATTCTCTTCTGCACAATCATCCGTGTGATGTCGCTCCGCGAATCCGTCAACGGGTCGTCCGCCGCCACAGAGTAGGCGATGAGCAGAGCCTGCATCGGTGTGAAGCCCTGCGCGCGGGCTTGCCCGAACTGCTCAGGCAGGGCTGCGCTCAGCATGTTCACGCGGTCGTTGACTTCTTCTGCAATCATCGAATGCAGCCCGATTCGCAAAGCGGAGTCACCCCGACGGCTCCACTCGCGCGCGGACTTCGCCTGCTGAATTAATTCCTTCTGAGACAAGACACCCCACTTGCCGTTGGCTCGCGACGTGACTAGACCCAGCTCGTCGGAAGATACTTCAGCCGCTTGCCGAATCTCTTCATCCGTGAGGGTTGCCAGCCGCTCCACGACTGCTGCTGTGAGGTTGTCGGTCAACTCCTCAACGGTGAGGGGTCTGACCCTGCCTTGCAGCACATTACTTTCAACCTCCGCCAGTTTCCATTTCATTCCGTCCGACATCCTGAGGCCGGAGCGCCAATGGATGAAATTGGCTGTAGACTCGACCGCCTCAGCTATCTGCTTGGGATTGGCGGCGGCGGACGCGAAGCGAACTTCGCTCCCGACACCGTTATGCAATCGCTCTCGCAAAGGCCGTTTATCAGTAGAAGAGGCTTTAGCCGGAAGCTTGGACGTGTACCAGATGGCAAAGCCTGCCACCAAGACGCAGGCGACCGCCAGCGCGATAGCCATCAATCGCTTACGTTGTAAACCTTTGATTAATCTCATGAACATTCTCCTTGTTCAGACAAAAGTGTGCTGATAGGGCGACACTCGCTAGTCGCCCCAGTAGTCTGGGCAGGAAACACGGATATGCTTTCTTACGTCATTGTTCTGCTCCGCTGGACTGGGCGGCATTGGAAGTGAGGGTAAAACGGCAGAGCGAACGCGGGAACGATATGCTTGTCCGGGACGGGTGTCAAGGGTTAGCGGGAATGGGTAGTGGGTCAGTTTGAATTTCCGGTGAGTCTTCACCAGCCTGAAAGAATCTCCCGCAAAGGCGCAAAGGCGCAAAGAAAGCATTCAATCGTTTTCTTTGCGCCTTTGCGCCTTTGCGGGAGTATGTCTTTTCTTCGCTATATTTGAAACTGGCCCACTACTCGGGAATGGCTAAAAGCTAAGGGCGGGTGCTTGGTTAAAATTATGCAGTGATGATCGCGGCGCGTGCGCCGACCAGCTCTGAGAAATCTTTGGAGTAGATGGTCTCGGCCTTGCGCACGCGGGTCACTGCTTCGACCAGTTCGTTGGTAGAGATAAAGCCGTCTTCGACATGTGCGATAGCCCAGCGCGGCAGATGCGCTGCGGTTTGGAGCAGGTCTTCGACAAAGCGCAGGTATTGTTGTTTGGTCTCCGCATGTGTGCCGAGCCGACCGGCGCGCACGCTCTCCATGTCATCCCAGTAACCGTCGCCTGCATGCACCCAGTCTTCGCGCCACGCAGAAAGGCTCATGCGGTCGCGCGCACGCTGGTTCTTCGCGCGCGGCAGGCGCAGGAACATCACCTCTGTATGCTGCTCTGCCAGAAACTCGCGCGCTTCGTGATTGGAGCTAGAGTTGCGTTGCGAATTGTTGACGGGCGCAGCTAAAGATTCCCGGATGCGCCTGAAGACGCGCGTGAAGGGCTGGCGCAATTCGCGAGTCTCTTCGTTGAACGAGAGCGCGTAATCGCCGACGGTCATCCCGATGGTCAGAGCCAGCGCGCGTTTCATAGGCGTGTCGAGTTTTTCGGCGTTCTCGCGCACGTTGTCAAACCACCACGCATCCGTCTCGTTAAACCACAGCCGCAGCGAAGGATTCGAGAGCTTGTGACGCGGCACATAAACATCATCCAAAATTATCTCGACATCATTTTCATCAAGCCGCTCGCTGTTGTTCTCGATCATGGCGATGCTTTTGGTGTAAGCCCAGCGCGACAAATCGTTAGCGGCGACGCGCACGCCCCAGCGTTTGAGATACAAGCCCAGGTCAGGCTCGCCCGCGAAGGGAAGCGCGATGGATTTGAACTTAAAGCGGCGCAGCACGCCCAGCTCAAAGGCAAGCCAGCTTTTCGGTGTGGTCTCAACGGATAAGGTCATAATAAATGCTGCCGGAATATTTTCTTTCTCTCTTCGCGCAACTTTGCGTCTTCTTCATTGCCACTAGCTTTAGCTAGGGAGACATGGCACAACAGAAAGTTGGCTTTAGCCAAACTATCAATTGAATCCTCTTCCTTATAGCTTGAGCTTAAATGATTCGGCTAAAGCCGACAGCTAATAAGCAACCTTGACCCACTAGCTAAAGCTAGTGGCAATTTAAGCAACCCACCAGCACATCTATCATTAGCCACTTGGGTTGCTTAAAAATTAAGCTCAGCCGCGAGGGTGCGTATCATCTCATCGGCCTCGCGATACCTGTCTTCCGACTTCTGTGCAAAAGAGTCGAGTTCCGGCATCGAGCCGAGCGAGAGAAATGCCTGCACCACGCGCGGGTCGAATTCAAGACCAGCCCATTCCGAAAGATGTTGCCGCGCTTCTTCAACCGTGCGCGCAGGGCGATAGGGGCGCGTGTCCGTGAGCGAGGCGTAAGCATCCACCACGCGCAGGATTCGCGCGCCGAGCGGAATCTGCTCGCGGCGCAAGGCGTCCGGATAGCCCGCGCCGTTCCACCATTCCTGATGCCAGCGCACCAGCAGTTGCGCGCCGCGATCCGCGCCGTAATGCGCGGCCTCCTGTTCGCCGATGACCGGATGGCGCATCAAATCGAGCCGTTCTTCATCATTGAGCGCGCCTGCGCGACGTATGTAATCACGCTTCATAGCGGCTTCGCCCAAATCATGTGCGAGCGCGGCGACGCGCAAAGAGAGGCGGTCGCGCCGCGCCAGATTAAAGAGCTTCGCTACTGCGTCAGCCAGCTTCGCGATACGCGCAGCATGTGGATGAGCATAAGCCTCGAACTCGTCCGTCGCTGTCGCTAGCTCTGTGAACGCTTCGCCTGTGACCAGATCGTTATCCATCATATCAGTAGGCAGTAGGCAGTAGGCAGTAGGCAGTAGAAGCAAAACATGCTGTCTACTGGATGCTGGTTACTGTCTACTGCATTCTCTTCATTCTTTCCTATCCCAATTCTTCGAGCAGGCGGCGCGCGTCTGCGTTCTGCGGGTCAATGGAGAGCGCGCGGTGCAACTCGCCCTGCGCGCGACGCTTCATCCCCAGATCGCGATATAGCTCTGCGAGCATGACGCGATAAGTAGCATTATTCTTATCAAGCGAGATGGCCGCTTGAATCTCCGCCTCGGCTTGATGACGTGTCTTCCTGTTGCAAGCGAGCGCCTGCCCGTAGTAAGCGCGATAACGCGAATTGCCGGGAGCGCGCCGCGCAGCCTCTGCCAGCAAAGAGATGGCGAGCGAGACATCATTCGCTTTGAGCGCGGCGAGTCCTCCTTGAAAATTCTCTTCACCCGACGCGGATGCAGAGTTGCCCACAGTGGTATTTGACCCGCTCTCGCTCCGCCCGGACTGTTTGCTTTCTGTTCCAGAGAAAGCGCGCGAGCGTCGCATCTTTCTCTCAGCCTCCAGCCGTAGATTGTAAGCCGCGCGCGTCTGGTCGCCTTTAAGCGTCTCGTAAGCCTGCGCGACGCGCGCGAAAGCCGCCTGTAGGCGCGTGTGCAAAAGCGTTCCGGCTTCCTGATGAAAGCGGTCAGGATGAAAACGCCGCGCGAGGCCGTGATACGCTTTCTTAATCGCGTTCGCGTCGGCAGAGCGCGTCAGTGCCAACGCTTCGTAATGATCTTCCGCCACATCCATACGCGAGAGGAATTGCTCAAGCTCGTGCCGCTCGTCAACCTCCGGCACAGCCTCCTTGACCGGGACTGGTTCGGCGACCGCCACCGGCGCAGGTGCGACCGGCTCAGCCGTTTCCGAGACCTGTTCTGATCTCTGTGCGGCAGCCTGAAATCTCGCAACCGTCTCATCCGAAAAAGCGCGCGGCCATTTATCTCGCTCAACGAGGCCGCCAAAGGCGAGCGCGTAGACGGCGCGCAGGGTTTCAGCTTCGGGCAATCCGCTGACGGCTGTCAATTCATGCAGCCGCATTGCTCCCGCATCCATCCGCGAGAGGACGAAGGCTTCGACAGGCTGCAACTCGATTTCGATGGTCGCATCAGACTTGAGCGACACCGTCTCGTTGCTATTACTGAATCTTCCGGCGATAAACTCAAGAGGCAGGCGGCGTGCGCTCTCCATCAACAACTCGCGCAAAGAAACTTCTGCACGCGCATCTTCCATCAGCCTCACGCGCGGGTCAAAGCTCCACGCCCCTTCAGTCAATAACAAAGCCGGGCGCAACACGTCCGCCGCCTGAAGCGATAATAATTCGGCGAGCGCATCGGGCGCGAGCGCGCCTGAATGGACGAGGGCTGTGCCAAGCTGCGCATCCGATCCTTGCTTGCCGACCGCAGACAATTGTTGTGGCGTGACGAAATTCCAGCGACGCGCGCATTCCGACAGACGGTGCAGCCGCAGGTTGGAAACCGCGAAGCGCACGCACCCCGCGTCAAGATAAACGACGGTTTTAACCTGCTCGCGCGCCAGCCGGAATGCGCCGGACAAACCTGCGGCGGCAGTCTCCCGGAGCAACTCTGCGAGCGGATGCTGGCTGAGTTGGCCGCTATGCTCAACGCCTTGTATCACCATAATGCCCGAAAGGGAGCGCAAGACTTTATCCGCCCTGCGCCTCTTTAAACATCATAACGCACGAGAGAGAGAAAAGAAAAACAGGGGTCAGGAATCAGGGGACAGGGGCCAGCATAAAAGCATTCTCAGCTTTCATCTGCCGTCCCCCGACCCCTGCCCCTGACCCCTTGCTCTCGCGTTGACACTGATGCGAGCCGCGCACTATATTGTGCGACAGCGTACATTCTGAGAAACAATTTATTTCCCGGCTTTCGTTTTAAACGAAAAGTGAAGCCGTGCGTCTATGAACAAGCAGGCCGCCAACAATCCAGCCCCGACCCTGATTGAAGATGAAAGAAGCGCGCTCGTCGCACGTCTCAGCGAGGTTCACGCGCTGACCGCGGAGTGCGTTGACCTCTTTTACACGCAGACCGTTTCGCCAAATTCCATCAGCACGCCGGAGGATGTTTGCGAGGCATTCTCGAACATGCTGCGCCGCCACTGGGAGCTGTGCTGCATCGTCACCTACCTGCGCGACGACGAGGGACACCTGCGCGAGATGGCGATACACATAGACGAGCACGTCGAGCAGGCGCGGGCGCGGGAACTGAGCCGCGTCTTCTCAGTCGCCGTCGAAGCAGAGAACCGCGAGCTGCAAATCTGGCTGGATGCCGAGAACGGAAATCAGCCTCGTCAGGATGAAACGCGCTTGAGAGACGAGCTGGAAAAAGTGGGGGCGCGTGCCTGCATCGCCATTCCGATACATGCGCGCTCGCAACTGATCGGCGTGCTGGTGGCCGCGACCTCCGTGCCTGAGCGGCTGCGCGAGGCTCTGAACGGCATTCGCTTTGTCGCCGCGCCGATTGTCATCGCCATCGGCAACGCCAGCCGCGATGCCGCCATGCGCGAACAACACCAACGCATCGAACAGCTAGTCGGCGAGTTGCAAAAACGCAGCCTCGATCTGGAAGAGGCCAACCGCGAATTGAAACGTGTCGCGCATTATCGCTCGCTCTTTCTGGCGCGGATGTCGCATGAATTGCGCACGCCTTTGACCTCTATGCTCGGCTTTACGGAGATCATGCTGGATCAGGAAGCTCTCACCGAAACACAACGCCGTTTCTGCGACAAGATTCAATCGTCCGGGAGGCAGCTTCAGACGAGCCTCAATCAACTGGTTGATCTTTCAAGGCTCGAAGCGGGACAGACGGAGCTGTTCCTGCATGAATTTTCGCTGCGGGAAACCCTGCGCGAATCGTGCGCGGCGGTGTCGCCTCTGGCAAAAAAACGTGATGTCAATATTGATTGCATCTCCGCCAATGACCTGCCCACAATCGTTTCTGACGAAGGCAAGCTCAGGCAGGTCTTGTATAACTTTCTGGCGCACGCCATCAGCCGCAGCCCCGAAGAAGCTTCGATTACTGTCCGCGCGGAAAAGAGCGAGCCGTCCCGCTTTCAACTCAGAATCGAAGACACCGGCGAGCGGCTCGAAGACATCTCACACATCTTCGACCCGGTAGACCTTGAAGCCCCAAGCGAGCGCGCCACGAGCATGAATGAGCTGGGGCTGGTCATCGCGCGCCGCCTGATAGATGTGCTCGGCGGCACGGTCGAACTGGAAAGCCCTGACCCGCACGGCCTCAATGTCATCATCGAGCTTCCATCCTATCCGGCATGAACAAAGAGGGTAAATAGTAAATAGTAAATGGTAAATAGACGAACGCTTTCTTTTCTCTATTCACTATTTACCATTTACTCTTCACCATTCTCGCAAGTCTTTTCAATTCATACTTAACAGTTATGTTATGATGCTTTGTGCGGAGCGTGCGCCGTTGAAGCAGCGTCGCTTCATGGTCTCCGCTCATACTTTGCCCGCCGTCAACGGTGTTCGTTAAACCCCCGGAAATTCAAATCTATGGCTTCGATGAAAACTAAAAACGGAGTGGATTCCATCAACCCGACCGGCGTTGCGCCGGATGCGGAAGCGGAAGTTCCTGCGATGCGCGTTGCGCGAACGAGAAGGGCGAAACCGTCTGGCAACGGCGCGCGTACCGGCGCGGTCGAGCGCGCGGCGGCTGCCTTAGCGAGCGGAGATTTAACAGCATCGCTCTCAAACAACGACGCGGGCGCGGAAAAAATCAGCGACAGCGAGCGTCGCGCTCTGCATGAATTGGAAGCGATGGCGCGCAACATGCGCCGCACCGTCAGCCGCTTGCAGCGCGCGGCGGATTCGGTCGAAGCCGTCGCCGGTCGCGTCCTCGAAGGCGGGCGCGGTCTCGCTTTTTCCGTCGGCGATGAAGCCTCTTCCGTTGATTCGACCGTCAGTTCGATTGCGGAAATCAGCGCGTCCGCACGCGCGGTCGCAGAGGCCGTCAGCGCGCTCTCCAACCTCGCGCAAACAACTTCGACTTCATCGCTTGAGATGGCGGCTTCGATTGATGAAGTCTCTGCCAACGCGGATGCTTTAACGGCTTTTGTCGAAGAGACTGCCTCTTCAATCGAAGAGATGGCGGCTTCGGTTTTGACGGTCGCAGGTTCGACTGAATCACTAGCGAAGGCGACGGACGAGACGGAACGCTCGATGCGGGCGATTGACGATTCAACGCAGCGCGTCGGCATCTCTGCGGGCGAGACGGCGGTGCTGGCGGACGAAGTGCAGCAATCTGCTGGACAGGGCGCACGCATCGTTCGCGAGACGGCAGAGTCCATGCGCGCTACACGGCGCGGCATCGAAGAGGCCGCGCAGACGATTGCCGCTCTCGGCGAACGCTCAGAGCGCATCGGAGACATCACGCGCGTCATCAACGAGATTGCAGACCGCACGAATCTTCTCTCTTTGAATGCGCGCATTCTCGCCGCGCAAGCAGGGCCGCAGGGGCGCGGTTTCGCCGTCGTCGCCGAAGAGATTAAAGAGCTTTCGGAAAGAACCGCGCGCTCGACAGACGAGATTGCAGAGCTTATCAAGGGCGTGCGCGAATCCGTCGGCGCATCCATCACGCAGGTCTCAAGCAATCGCCAACTCGCGGACGAGGCGACAGGACTGGCAGAACGCGCTGCCGTCTCGCTCGATGAAATCAGCCGCAAGACGGATTTATCCGCGACTGCGATTCGCCAGATTGCCGAAGCGGCGGCGACGCAATCGCTCGAATCGCATCAGGTGACGGAGCTGATGGCGGAAGTTCGCAGGCGTGCGCAGGAGATCGAGCGCGCCACGTCTGAGCAGGCGCAGACTTCAAAACAGATTGGCGAGCGCGCCGTCCGCATGGCCGAGCTGACAGAGCAGGTGCGCCGCGCCATGCAGGAGCAGGCCATCGTCTCCAAGCACATCGCGTCGGCGATGGAGCAGTTGACAGGAGTCGTAGAGCAAATCGGCAATGCTGTCGGCGAACAATCGCGCGGCGCGGAAGAGGTCTTGCGCGCGGTCGAAATCATGCGCGAGTCCGTGACGAAAAATCAGGCGTCCATCGTCCAGATAAATTACACTGCGGGCTTGCTTGAATACGAAGCGGCATCCTTACGCGAGTCGGTCAGCCTCTTTCGCTTGCCGGAGCCGAAACGCGGCGGGCAGCTTTCGTGCGGCGTGCCTGCCAATATCCCGACGCTTGATGTTTTGGAATCATCAACGCTGTCGAGTCATGATCTGTTGAGCATGATCTGCGAATGCCTTGTCGGCGCGGGCGAGAGCGCGGAGGTCGAGCCTGCCTTAGCTTCCGCTTGGGAGGTGTCTGCGGACGGGCGGATTTACACTTTTCAGATGCGTCGCGGGGCGCGTTTTCACAACGGTCGGACGGTGAATGCGAGCGATGTTATTTATTCCGTGCGTCGCACGCTTCGTCAATCGAAATCCGGCGCGTGGGTTTTCAAGAGCCTTGTCGGAGCGGAAGCATTCGCGCGCGGCGAGACGGAAGAGCTGCCGGGCGCGCGTGCGCGCGACGAGCAGACAGTCGAGCTTGAGCTGTCAGAGCCGCTGGCTTTTTTCCTGCCGATGCTGTGCCTGCGCTTTGCTTCAATCGTGCCGCGCGAAGAGATTGAGCAGGATGGCGGCGCGCGTTTTATCCAGAAACCAGTCGGCACGGGGCCGTTTCGTCTGGTCTCATATGACAGGGAAGCAGGGCGGGTCGAGCTGGCGCGCTTTGACGAATACTGGAACAGCGAAGAGCCGTATGTTGACGGCGTCACCATCGAGTATGACGAGAACGGCGAGCGGCTTTTTGAACGCCTGCGTGGCGGCGAGCTGAGTTTCCTGCGCGAAGGCTCGCCTGAACGCATCGCGCGGCTCGCGACGGATACGGACTGGCGTTCCTGCATCGTCTCTGCCACACAGTTGCACACGCAATGCCTAGTCTTCGATGCACAGCAAGCTCCGTTTAATGATGTCCGCGTGCGCCGCGCCGTCGCGCATGCGATAGACAAAGAGCGTCTGATACGCGAAGCATATGCGGGCATGGCCGTTCCAGCCGCTGGGCCAATCCCGCCCGGTTTGATGGGACACGATGCGGATTATCGCGGGCTGGAATACGACCCGGATCGCGCTCGCCGCCTGCTCGCAGAAGCAGGCTACCGGCGCGGCATCAGCTTAAAATTGTGGCGTTCTTTCCCCGAACAATCCGCGAGCGAAGCGGCAGGCCAAATCATGTGCGAGATGCTTTCGGAAATCGGCGTCAAGTGCCAGATTCATGTGACGGACACTGCGGATTTGATGGCTGCGGCGCATGATGGCCGCGCTCCGCTGGTAGAGTTGAGCTGGTATGCGGATTATGCAGACCCGGACAATTTTACTTACGTGCTGTTCAGCTCTGCGCATCACGAGAGCGGCATCGGGCGCACGGCTCATGTCGAAGAGATAGACAGACTGTCTGCCACTGCGCGCACACAGTTCAATCGCTCCGAGCGCGCAAAGGCATACGGCGACCTGCAACGCCTGATTGCCGAAGAAGCTCTCTGCGCTTTTCTCACACACCGCAGCGCCGCAGTCATACACCGCCCCGATGTCGAAGGCTTGCACGTCCATCTCGTTTCCCCCATCGTGCGCCCGCAGGAAATCTGGCTCTCAAGCAGTGACAAGTGACGAGTGACAGGTGACAAGTTAAAAGCAAAAACGTTTTTCTTGTCACCAGTGCGTTTAAAAACAAAGATATGAATTGCCTCCAGCTTTAGCTGGAGGACAGGAAAGCAAGAAAGATTTGGCTTTAGCCGAACAGTTCGGCTAAAGCCGACAGTTAGGTTGGGCATCTGCTCCACTAGCTAAAGCTAGTGGCAATTCATCATCTAAGAAATTCAATTATCATGCACTCGTCGCTCAGCACTGCCTTATAAAAATTTTAATTCCCGGTGATTGAAGCCGGGAATGACATAAAAGCTACAAAGTTTTTATCTATACCTGCATTCATGATTGAGACGGCGATTGAGGTGCGCGAATGCACGACGATTGAAGAGTTTGACCAGTGCGTCGCTTTGCAGCGCGAGGTGTTCGGCTTTGCGGACGTGGAAGTCTCGCCGCGCCGCCACTTTATCGTCTCAAAACGCACGGGCGGATGGGCGCTCGGAGCTTTTGAAGGAGCTGATTTAATCGGCTTTGTGCATCACCTGCCCGCCGTGCAGAACGATGAGATGATCGGTTATTCGCATATGCTGGCGGTGCGCGCGGGCTTGCAGAACAAAGGCATCGGAGCGCGGCTCAAGTGGGCGCAACGCGAGCGCGCCCTCAAGGAAGGCCGCAGGTTGATTCGCTGGACTTGGGACCCTTTGCAGGCGCGCAACGCGCATTTCAATCTTAATCGTCTGGGCGTCGTCGTGCGTTCCTACGCGCCCAATTTTTACGGGACGGATTACAGCGTGCCTGCTGCTGCTGATATGAAAGACGCTCCACGAATTGACAGCGACCGGCTCTTTGCCGAATGGGAGCTGGATTCGCCGCGCGTCAAAAATCTCGCGCAAGGCCGCGAGCCTGAATCAAACATTGAGCCTGCTCTGGCGATAGAAATCCCGCCCGCATGGGCAACACTTATCAAAGCGGATGCCGCCACAGCCAAAAGCGAACAACTGCGCGTCCGCTCAGAATTTGAAAAAGCTTTCGCCGCCGGTCTCGTCTGCAAAGGTTTCAGGCGCGATGAGACGCATCCGCGTTACCTGCTTTACAGTGAATAGTAAATGGTAAATAGTAAATGGAGAAAATAAAGCGTTCGTCTATTCACTATTTACCAAGCTTGAGATATGACTTTCGTCCGTTTCGACAAATACGTTGATCGCCACGCGCGCACCTTTACGGAGCGGCTTCAGGCGATGTGCCGGATGCCGTCCGTTGCGGCGCGCGGGACGGGGATGCGCGCGATGGCGGAAACGGTCGAACAGATGATGCAGCGCGCGGGAGCCGGGACGCGCAGCTTTACGGTGGGCAGCGGCTATCCGGTTATCTATGCGGAGTGCGGAGCGGGGCGACAAAAATACTTGGTCTACGGTCATTACGATGTCGCGCCGGTCGGGCATCTGACGGACTGGTCGTTCGGGCCGTTTGCCGCCACCATTCTGGACGACAAGCTCTATGCGCGCGGAGCATCGAACAGCAAAGGCGACCTGATTGCGCGCCTCGCTGCGGTCGAAGCTTACCAGAAAACTTTTGGCAAGCTGCCGGTCAGCCTGCGCTTTGTGGTCGAAGGCGAAGACGGGTTGGGCAGCCCCTCGCTGCGCCAGTTCACAGCCGAGCATGGCGAGATGCTCATGGCCGATGGCTGCATCTGGGACGAAGGCTACAAGGATACGAAAGACCGTCCCGTCATCAGTCTGGGTTTCAAAGGCATCACTTTTATAGAGCTGCGCGTACACGGCGCGCGGACAGACCTGCACTCAAAATGGGGAGCGATTGTGCCGAATCCTGCTTGGCGGCTGGTGCAGGCTCTCTCGACCATCACGTCGCCCAAAGGCGTCATCACGATAGACGGCTTCTCTTCGCACCTTGCGCCGATTACGCCGGAAGATACAGAGGCTCTGAAAACCGTCGAGCTGGACGAAGCGGGTCTCAAGCGCGAGTTTCGCATAGGCAATTGGCTGCGCGGACTCAAAGGCCACGCGCTGGCTAAGGAGCATATCTTCGGCGCGACCTGCACCATTTGCGGAATTCAAACCGGCCACACTGAAGCGGGGCCGAAAACCGTGTTGCCTAGCACGGCGATGGCGCGATTGGACTTTCGCCTCGTCCCTGACCTGACCTCTGAAATCGTTTTAAATCTTCTGCGCGAACATTTGGACGAGCGCGGCTTTCAGGATGTAGAGATAGTCGAACTGGCAAGCTCGCCTTACGCCAAATCGCTTGTTAGCTCAACCGTCGCGCGTGCGGCCATCGAAGCCGCGCCTGAGATTTACAATGCGGCTCCGGTCGTTTATCCGCTTGACCCATCCAGCGGCCCCGTCGGCGCGGTCTGCGGCGTCAGCCTGCCACACACGCCGGTCGTCTCTTTCGGCACCAGCTACGCCGCCTCGAACCCGCACGGCCCGGACGAGAACATACGCCTCGAAGATTTTATACAGTGCATCAAATACTTCGGTCGCATCATTCATCACCTGGGGCATGAGGGCAAAAACAAAAGCAGCCGCGACACGCAATCGCTCGCACATGCCAAAGGATAGTGAGTCAGTTTGAAGATAAGAGAAAAGACAGTCAGACTCACCGCCGAGACCGGAGAGAACGCGGAGATGGCGCAGAGGCTTGAGTGATATTCAACTCTCTGCGCATCCTCTGCGCACTCTCCGGTCTCGGCGGTGAGCCTCATCTCTAGACTCATTCATCTTCAAACTGAATTGCTACCTGCCAGAGGCTGAGCTTGCCATCCGGCCAGTCTAAAGTCTAAAGTTTGAAGCATTAATTTTCAGGCCAGAACCGCCTGCGGTAGCGGGCGGGTTTTTCAGATTCAGCACCCGCCCGCTACCGCAGGCGGTTCTGACATGCAGCTAACTTTAGACTCTGTCACCATGCCGACCAAAGCTCAAACCATCGAACGAGAAATTGAGACCTTGCGCGACGAGCTACGCCGTCACGAAGAGCTGTACTACATTCACGCCAACCCTGAGATTTCCGATGCGGAGTATGATGCGCTGCTCGTGCGCCTGCAAGAGCTTGAAGCAGAGCATCCCGAGTTGGTCACGCCAGACAGCCCGACGCAGCGCGTGGGGGGGCGTCCCGCCGAAGGTTTTACGGAATTTGTGCATCGCAAGCCGATGCTCTCGCTCGATAACAGCTACAACATAGACGACCTCCGTGCCTTTGATGAACGTTGCCGCCGTCTGGCAGACGGGCGCGAGCTTGAGTACGTCGCGGAACTGAAGATAGATGGCCTCTCTATCTCCCTGCACTATGAGAACGGAGTGCTGGTAAAGGGCGTGACGCGCGGCGATGGGCGGCGCGGCGAGGATGTCACGCAGAACGCGCGCACGATTCGCAGCGTCCCGCTCCGTCTGAAACAGGATGCCTCTCAAGTTCCGGCGGAGATAGAAGTGCGCGGCGAAGCGTACCTGCCGCGCCACGTCTTTGAAGAGATCAACGCCGAGCGTGAAGAGGAAGGCGCGGCGCGCTTTGCCAATCCGCGCAATGCTGCGGCGGGCACGATTCGCCAGCTTGACCCGAAAATCGTCTCTGCGCGCCGCCTTGAGCTTTTCCCTTACGAAGTCATATCAGGAGGCCGCGAAGCTTTCCCTTCGCACTGGGAATCATTCGCGTGGCTTGAGCGCGCGGGCTTTCGCGTCAACCCGCATCGCGCCCTCTGCCGGACGATTGATGAAGTCATTGCGTACTGTAATCAGATGGAGATTGAGCGCGACCGGCTCGGCTATGAGATTGACGGCGTCGTCGTCAAAGTGAACGCGACCTTCTTGCAGGAAGAGTTCGGCGCGACGACCAAAGCTCCGCGATGGGCTATCGCTTACAAATATCCCGCGCGGCAGGCGACGACGCAGGTCGTCTCAATCGTCGTGCAGGTCGGGCGCACGGGCGCGCTCACGCCTGTCGCAAATCTTCAGCCGGTCTTGCTCGCAGGGACGACGGTCGCACGCGCCACCCTGCATAACGAAGACGAAATCAAACGTCTTGACGTGCGCGTCGGCGATTGGGTGTTGATTGAAAAGAGCGGCGAGATTATTCCCAAAGTTCTCAAAGTCATCGAATCGCGGCGCACAGGGGAAGAGACGCTTTATGCTTTTCCCACAAATTGCCCGGAATGCGGCGGCATCATCTCGCGCCCGGAAGGCGAAGTCGTCGCGCGCTGCGTCGCCGCCGATTGTCCAGCACAACGCAAAGCGCGTATCCTGCATTTTGCCTCGCGCCGCGCGATGCGGATAGAGGGTTTGGGTGACGCTCTGGTCGAACAGCTTGTTTCCAAAGACATGGTGCGTGATGTCGGCGATTTGTATGACTTGAAGCCGGAAGACGTGGCCGCGCTTGAGCGGATGGCCGAAAAGTCAGCCACGAATCTTTTAGGTCAGATAGAGGCAAGCAAGTCGCGCGATCTGCCGCATCTGTTTTACGCGCTCGGCATACGCCACGTTGGCGAGCGGACAGCCGGAATCCTCGCGCGCCACTTTCGCTCGCTCGAACGCCTTCGCGCGGCGACGATTGAAGAGATGGACGCGATACATGAAATCGGCCTCACCGTCGCCGAGAGCGTGCGCGATTGGTTTGGCGACGAAGGCAACGTGGCTCTGTGCGAACGCCTGCGGCGCGCAGGCGTTCGCACAGAGCTGGAAGGCGGCGCGCAACTCGCGCACGATGAGAGTTTCGCGGGCAAGCAGTTTGTCCTGACCGGCAAGCTTGAAACCATGACACGCGATGAGGCTCGCGCCCTGATCGAATCACGCGGCGGGCGCGTGACTTCGACCGTCAGCAAGAAAACGGATTATGTCATCGCAGGCGAAGATGCCGGGTCTAAACTCGATAAAGCCGTTGCGCTCAACTTGCAGGTGATTGATGAAGCCGGTTTGAAAGCGATGCTGAGTTAAGAGCTATTAAAATTTATGCGAATCAAGGGTCGAAATAAACCAACTGCTTTTTCTTTGCGGTCTTTGCGTCGTACTACTTTGCGTCCTTTGCGTTAAAGAATCATTTAACCGCAAAGAGCGCAAAGAGAAATCGCGCAAAGGTCGCAAAGGCTTTCTACTCTTGATTTACAACTTATGTAATTGAATCCGGGAGATAACATGGAAACAATGGAACTGAAAGATAATCTTAAGCTTATCTATACACTGTTTTGTGATGACGTGCGGCTTGAGGTAGGCAACAAGCTCTCTTTGATGGGAGTCTTTCAAAACATCATGGTGCAGCAGCTTCCCGTCTCGCTGATAAAATTCGCGGTCGTCAATCACTGGCGCGGCGAGGGCACGCATCTGTCCGAAGTGCGCGTGCTGACGCCGGACAAAAAACAGCCCATCGTCGTCTCGCAGCCGACTCCGTTCGAGCTGGCAGCGGGCGGCTTTGCCGACAACATCAGCTTTTTCGTCAACGTCACGTTCCCCACAGCCGGTCAATACTGGGTGCAAACGCTCGTTGACTCGCAGCTCTTTGATGAGCAACCGCTCGTCGTGACAGACCAGCGCGCATCGCAGGCGACGATGGATGCTTCTGAGGCCGTGAACTGAAGGAAGGTAAAAGGTAAAAGGCAAAAGTTGGAAGGCGGCTCAGCCGTGCTTCACTTTTGCCTTTTTGCTTAGATTTTGATTTGCGGATGAATGGGATCGAACCATCACGATCTCTCGATCACGGGCTTCTGAGACCCGCGCGTCTGCCAATTCCGCCACATCCGCAAAAGTGGTCGGCCATCAATATACGAACCAGCCGCGCGAGTGTCAAGCGTCTCTACAGGCGTCTTAAGGCCATCTCAGGATGACGCTGCGCAGGATGCTTGCGCGGCAGCTTTTTAAACTTATCCGGCGGCAGGCGACATGGTTGCGAGAGGGCGCGCGTGGTTGTTATAGTGAGCTGTCAAATTCGATTACCGAAAAATGGAGCCGCAGACAGCAGGCATCAACGCTACCTTGAGCGAACGGTTAGAGCAGATCAACCGTCGCATCGCGAGCCTTGCGCGTGACGCGGGACGCGCGCCTGAAGAGGTGAAGCTGATTGCCGTCAGTAAAACGCACCCGCCGGAAATTCTGCGGCAGGCCATCGAAGCGGGCGCGTGTGAGTTTGGCGAGAATCGCGTTCAGGAAGCTGAATCGAAGATTGTGGAGATCGGGCGCGAGCGCGTGCGCTGGCATTTGATAGGCCCTTTGCAGGCAAACAAAGCGCGTCGCGCAGTGCGGCTCTTTGATGTGATACATACGCTTGATTCCGACTTACTCGCGCGCCGTCTTGATCGCCTGTGCGTCGAAGAGGGGCGCGACGAATTATCCGTGCTGATTCAGGTAGACCTCGCGGGCGAGGCGACCAAGTCGGGCGTGAGCGAAGAGGATTTGCCGCAACTGGTCGAAGCGGTAAAGGCTTGCGAGCGTCTGCGGCTTTCGGGATTGATGACGCTGCCGCCTTTCTTTGTAGATGCAGAGCGCGTGCGCCCATACTTCAGGCGTTTGCGCGAACTGCGTGACAAGCTCGAAGCTGAAGCGGCTTTTGATAATCAACGGGGCGCGCTCTCGATGGGAATGAGCCATGATTTTGAGGTGGCGATTCAGGAGGGCGCAACGCTCGTGCGAATCGGCACGGCTATCTTCGGAGAGCGGGCTGTGAATGCCGCTTGAGTAATAGTTTTTAGTTTTTAGAAAATGCTGTTACTGAAAACTGAAAACTGAAAACTAAGATTTTCGGATTGCTTTTTATGTTTAATGTTCTTGCCGCCATTTATCTTTTTGTCTGGTATCTGATCGTCATTGCCATCACTTTTGTCATAGCGTTGATGCTCGTGCGCCTGATTTTGAATTCGATGGACGTTAATCCTTTTACGTGGGTGGCGATAACGACAAGGCGTCTGAGCGATCCTCTGGTCAACCCCGTCAGGCGTGCGCTGATGGGGTTTGGAGTGCAGGCGAAATTTGCTCCGCTCATTACGATTCTGCTGGCGATCTTGCTCGGCTACTTTGCGCTGATGCTGGTCACAAGCGTCTTGAATACTTTGACCGGGATCTTGCTTGCTGCCACCAGCGGCGCATTTATAGCGGTTATCGGTTATCTGCTTTACGGCTTGCTGGCGTTTTACTCGCTGCTGATTTTTATCCGCATTATCTTTTCATGGGGGCAGACCAGCCGGACAAACCGCTTGATGCGCTTTCTGGTGAACGCGACAGACCCTTTGCTTGTGCCTTTGCGCAAGATGATTCCGCCGCTCGGAGTTTTTGACATCTCGCCCATCGTTGCTTTCATTATCATCTGGCTGTTTCAGGCAGCGGTCGCAGGAACGCTGCTGCGCGGCGCTCGCCTGGCATTCTTCGGTTGAAGGGAAAAGCTCTCGTGCTGCTTTGGAATCTCTCATAGACCAATCTTAAAACGATGGATAAAACCACAAAGACACGAAGACACAAAGATATTTGAAAAGGCTTTCTTAGTGTCTTAGTGCCTTTGTGGTTAGTTTTGTCAATGGTTGCGGGGCGCAAAATGCGCGTGATATAGTCCATGCCCGCTCAAAAGCTTTAGTCTCATATTGAAGGAATTTATCGAAGCATGTCCGGACACTCGAAGTGGCATACAATCAAGCATAAGAAGGGCGCGCTCGATGCCAAGCGCGGCAAGGTCTTCACCAAGCTGATTAAAGAAATCACCGTCGCGGCGCGCACGGGCGGCGGCGACATGGCTGCCAACGCGCGCCTGCGCAAAGCCGTCTCGGACGCGAAGGCCGCCAACATGCCGAACGATACGATTGACCGCGCCATCAAACGCGGCACGGGCGAGCTGGAAGGCGTCAATTATGAAGAGATTACTTATGAAGGATACGGCCCCGGCGGCGTCGCCGTCATGATTGATTCCGTGACGGACAATCGCAATCGCACGGTCGCGGAGGTGCGGCACATCTTCGGGAAAAACGGCGGCAACATGGGCGCGTCCGGCTCTGTCAGCTATCTCTTTGATAAGAAGGGTTATATAGTCGTTGACAAGGCTGCTAAATCCGAAGACGAGTTGTTCGAGATAGTCATCGAAGCCGGAGCGGATGATCTGCGCGACGATGAAGACAATTTTGAAGTCATTACCTCGCCCGAAAATTTCGACGCGGTGCTTTCAGCCGTCAAGGGCGCGGGCATCGAGCCACAGGTCGCAGAGGTCGAGATGATTGCGCAAACTTACGTCAAGCTCGAAGGCAACGACGCGCGCCAGATGCTCAAGCTGATGGAAGCCCTCGAAGACCACGACGACGTGCAGAAAGTCTCCGCCAACTTTGACATCAGCGAAGCAGACATGGAGTAGGGATGAGGGCGGAGGGATGAGGGATGAAAGCGATGTTATTTGAGATGAGCGATTCAAGGTTCAATAGCATGCCTCTCATCCCTCCGCCCTCATCCCTCATCCCTGCCTTGAAAGGTATTCGATATGAGCACAGCTAATAAACAAACAGAAGCTACGACGCATGCGGGAGAGATTTCCGGCGACGGCGCGGGCGGGCAGGCCGCAGCCGTGTCTGAGGTTGGCGCGGACGCTCTCAGCGGCGGCGGCAACATTGATAAGATCAGGGAAATCCTGTTCGGCGTCCAGCAGCGCGATTACGACAAAAGATTCGCGCGGCTGGAAGAACGGCTGCTCAAGGAATCCGGCGATCTTCGTGAAGAGACCCGAAAGCGTTTCGACTCGCTTGAGCTTTATATCAAGCACGAGATGGAATCTCTGACGGAGCGTCTCACCTCTGAGCAGAACGCGCGCACGGATGCCGCAGAACAGCTTGAGCGGAACATCAAAGACACGTCGCGCGCCTTTGATAAGAAGACCGCACAACTGGACGAGCAGAACGCCAAGAGCCAGCGCGAGCTTCGCCAGCAACTTCTAGATCAATCCAAAACCCTCAGCGAAGAGATCAGGCAAAAACATCACGAGCTGCTCGCGACGCTTGAGCGCGAAGCCACAGAGCTGCGCACGGACAAGACAGACCGCTCGGCGCTGGCCGCGCTCTTCACAGAGGTCGCCATGCGCCTCAATAACGATTTCAAAATTCCCGGCGCAGATTAATCCTGCCTGCTGACTCGCTTTTGAAGCTTTGGTGAAAGCTCTGAACTCTGCCGCAAGCGGGAGACCGGTTCATGATTGATCCTTCATCTCCTGACGTTCTCGAAGAGACCAAGAAGAATAATCATCCGGCCCGGCAGGATGGCATGGCGGAGCTGCGACGCCTGCTCATCGGCCCCGAACAACAGGAGATTAACGACCTCCGCGAACGGCTTGAGCATCAAGAGGCTTTGCTCCCCGAAGATGTCAGCCGCGTCCTTCCCGAAGCCGTGCGCTTGCGCACCAGCCGCGACAAAAAAGTCACAGAAGCCCTGCTCCCGACCGTCGAAGAAGCGATAGACATTTCGGTCAGAAAAAATCCGCAGACGCTGATTGACGCGCTCTTTCCGGTGATGGGGCCTGCCATCCGCAAAGCCATCGCAGAGGCTTTGTCCGGGATGACCCAGTCAATGAACAAGACGCTTGAGCATAGCCTTTCGCCGCAGGGCTTAAAGTGGCGTCTGGAAGCCTGGCGCACAGGCCGCAGCTTTGCCGAAGTCGTCATGCTGCACACCTTGCTCTACAGGGTCGAGCAGGTTTTTCTGATTCACAAAGAGACCGGCCTGATGCTGCAACACGTGGTCGCAGGGGATGCCGCAGTGCAGGACGCGGACATGGTCTCAGGCATGCTGACGGCGATTCAGGATTTCGTGCAGGATTCTTTCAGCGGCGAAAAAGGCGGAACGCTCGAAACCATGCAGGTCGGCGAACTGTCGGTCTGGATTGAGCAGGGGCCGCGCGCAGTCCTCGCCGCAGTCATACGCGGCAACGCGCCGCAGGAATTAAGAGCGACCCTGCAAAAGACGCAGGAGCAAATTCATCTGGAATTTGCGCGCGAGCTGGAAGCGTTTGAAGGCGACGCTGCACCGTTTGAAGCCGCGCGCCCGCTGCTCGAAGCATGCCTGCAATCTCAATACGAGCATGACCGGCAAGGGCGCGAGAAAAAGCTTTTCACTCCGCTCCGGGTCGTTTTAGCAATTCTCTTAATCGTCTTTTTGGTGTGGGGATTTTTCTACGCGCGGAGCCGCTGGCGTTGGGGAAATTATCTGGCGCGGTTAAAGGCTGAGCCGGGCATCGTCATCACTAATGCAGAGCGGCAATGGGGCAACTATGCTATCGCCGGGTTGCGCGACCCGATGTCGGCAGACCCGCTCACGCTGCTCAGGGAAGAGAAGATAGACCCGTCGGATGTCGAGAGCCATTGGGAGCCTTATCATTCTCTGACGCCGGAGTTTGTCCTGCATCGCGCGCAGGCTCTGCTTAATCCGCCGCCGAGCGTGACCTTTAAGGTCGAGAATAATACTCTGTATGCGACGGGTTCCGCTCCGCATCAATGGATTGTCGAGACGCGCAGGCTGGTGCGCGTGATTCCCGGTCTTGACAGGTTCGACGAATCGAATCTGGTGGACACGAATCTGAGCGAAGCCTTAAAGGTCAAAAGCAGAATCGAAAGCCGCGTCATACGCTTTGTGCTTGATACGACCGTGCTGATGTCCGGGCAAAGCGGCGAGCTTGAATCGCTCAGCAAAGACATCAAAGAGCTTTATAATCTCGCGCCCGCAGCCGGAAAGCGTGTGCAAGTCGAGATTATCGGCCACACAGACCAACTCGGAAGCGACGAGACGAACTTGCAGTTAAGCAACGAGCGCGCGGAAGTCGTGCGGATTGTGCTTTCTCAAATGTTAGGCGACGCAATTCAATTGGCTGCCGTGGGAGTGGGCACGCGGAATCCTGTGCGCGAGGAACGCACCGATGAAGATAAGGAAGCCAACCGCAGCGTGACTGTGAAGATTACGCTGGCAGATGTTTCGTAAGGGAAATAAAATATGATTCAAAAGAAGATATGTATGCTCGGCGGTTTCGCGGTCGGCAAGACCAGCCTCGTCAGGCAATTTGTCGAGAGCATTTATTCGGACAAATATCACACGACCGTCGGCGTCAAGATTGATAAAAAGCTGGTCAAGAGTGGCGAGCAGGATGTCAATCTCCTGCTCTGGGACATACAGGGTGAAGACGGCGTGCAAAAGCTCAGGTCTTCATACCTGCGCGGCGCAGCCGGATACATCTTAGTGATTGACGGCACGCGGCGCGCGACGCTCGACACGGCTTGCTCGATCCAACAGAGCGCGCAGGACATTTTGGGCCTGGTTCCGTTCATCGCCGTTATCAACAAATCCGACCTTGTAGATGAATGGGATATAGACGAAGAGGCCGTGGACGGATTGATACGCAGCGGCTGGATTGTCTACCGGACGAGCGCCAAAACGGGCTTGCATGTCGAAGACACTTTTTTAACTCTGACCGGAAAAATACTGGAGGCATAAATGCTTAATCTGCCAACGCCTGTGAGCGACTTCATGCTCAAGATCGTCCACGACACGCGCTCGCCTGCATTTCTCTTAGTACAGGACAATGGCCGCTTGAGCGAGTGGGGCGGCAATCTGGCCGTCTACGGCATACACGATCTGGAAAAAGACCAGAACGCCGCCGAGCAGGTCTTTTTTCTGGAAGGCATGTTGCCGCTCGAAACGTCGCCGACGTTTTTGCCATACATGAAAACGGAATCGGGGCTGTATGCGGATATTTATCTGGTGCGCGGGGACGAAGGCAACTGGGTCTTGTTTATGGACGCCACCTTCGATGCGCGCAAACGCAAAGCCATCCAGCAAAAAGCCAATGACCTGAGTTTGTATGTCGTCAAACAGGAGCGCGCGGGCGAAGAGTTACAGCAGGAAAAGGACGAGCTTGAAGAGTTGGTCGAGAAGCGGACGAACGCGCTGGCTCGCGCGAACTTCCAGCTCAAGCTTGAGCTGGAAGAACGTCAACGCATCGAAGAAGCCTTGCGCGCCAGCGAATCAAAATTCCGCCGCGTCTCCGAATCCAACATGATCGGCATCATGTTCTGGGACTTGAACGGCCTTGTCACGGATGCCAACGATGCTTTCCTGGACATGGTCGGCTACACGCGCGAGGAATTGGACGAAGGCAAAATCCGTTGGGACGAAATCACGCGCCCCGAACTGCGCCATCTGGACACCCTCGCAATTCAGGAGATGAAAGAGACCGGCGCATCCGTCCCCTTCGAGAAAGAGTTTATCCGCAAAGACGGCACACGCCTCCCGCTCCTCTTCGGCGCGGCCTTGCTCGAAGGCTCAAAGCATCAAACGGTCTGCTTCGCTCTCGATCTATCAAAGTACAAGGGCAAGCGTTAAAATATAGCGAACTCAAATGAAATCAGCTTTTCGGTTCAACATTTGAAGGATCAAAACAAATGAACGCAGATTTTTTCTTTCCGCATAAAAAGTATCGTTGGCTCGGCCTCGCTCTTGTTTTTTGCATCACGCTGATTTCGGCGTTGTACCAAACGGAGCGAGTCGGCGCGGTGGCTGTGACGACCGATTACGCCTTTGGCACAAACGGAGTGGTGCAGACCGACATTGCTTCTTACGAAACGAGGGCTTTGGATATGGTGATACAGGCGGACGGAAAAATCGTCGTTGCCGGTTACGGCGACACCATCTCCGGTCCGGGGTATTTTACGGTTACTCGCTACAATCCTGACGGTTCGCTCGATTTTTCATTCGACGGCGACGGAATAGTTGCCGGGCAGTTTCGAATTACCGGTTCTTATACTGCCAGTTACGGCAGGTCGGTGGCGATTCAAACGGACGGCAAGATTGTCGTCGCCGGAGACAGTTATGTTTTTGAAAACGGTAATGGCACGACGGACTTTGGCGTCGCCCGTCTCAATCCTGATGGCTCGTTTGATAATTCGTTCGACGGCGACGGCAGAGTAAATTTTTCGGCGGCTTCGACTCAGCACGATCAGGCGTATCAGGTTGCGATTCAGCCGGGCGGAAAAATCGTCGTCAGCGGCAACGTCGGAAACGGATTTAATACATATAATCCCGCAGTGGCACGGCTTAATCCGAACGGCTCGCTTGATACGACTTTTTTTGACGACGGCACTATTGATTATATGAACATCTACGGTTCTCCGTCCGCTTTGTATATTCAGCCGGACGGCAAAATTAATGTCGTTACTGATATTGTCAGCCCGACTCCCGATGAGCTAACGATTTTTCTGCGCTATAACGCCGACGGTTCGCCTGACATGACATTCGGTAACGGCGGCAGACGTTCGACCGCAGCCTTGGGCAGAGTAAACGCCATCGGTTTTCAGCCGGACGGGAAAATTATTTTGGGTTCACAATTTTTCACGATAGTTCGGCTTAATGCGGATTATTCACTCGACACCTCATTCGGCAATAACGGAGGCGCGACGGTTTCGTTCGGGCAATACTTTAATTGGATGAATGATTTGGCGGTTCAGCCGGACGGCAAAATTGTCGTCGCCGGATATACGAATACCGAAGCCGGATCTAATGTCGCCTGCGATTTCACGCTTGCCAGATTTAACGCCGACGGCTCGCTCGACACGACTTTCGACCTCGACGGTAAAATTGTGGCCTCGGTCGGAAGCCGCATCGAAAGAGCCGAAGCCGTCCGCGTTTTGCCGAACGGAAAGATTTTAATGGCCGGCAAAGCCGGACAAACTGATGTTGTCGGCAGAGCGACGCTGCTGCGTTTTATGGGCGACATCAACACGGCTGATTTCGACGGCGACACGAAAACAGACGTTTCCGTTTGGCGACCGGCGATGGGCGCGTGGTATCTGCTGCAAAGCGCGAGCGGCTTCAGCGCGGTCAATTGGGGATTGGATTCGGACAAACTCGTGCCGGGCGATTACACCGGCGACGGTCGCACCGACATCGCTGTTTTTCGACCTTCGACCGGCGATTGGTTCGTTCTCCGCAGCGAAAATTCTTCGCTTTATTCCGTCCGCTTCGGCACGGCAGAAGACCAGCCGACGCCGGGCGATTTTGACGGCGACGGCAAAACCGACATCGCCATTTTTCGACCGTCAAACGGCATGTGGTATCGCCTCAACAGTTTGGGCGGCACCGTTTCGCAAATACAATTCGGCACGGGCGGCGACGTTCCGGTTGTAGGCGATTTTGACGGCGACGGGCGTTCGGATATGAATGTTTTCCGACCGTCAAACAGCACTTTTTACCGCCTTAACAGTTCCAACGGAGAATTTTCCACGATTCAATTCGGCACGGGCGGCGACGTTCCGGTTTCAGCCGACTTTAACGGCGATTCCAAAACCGACGTTGCCGTTTTTCGTCCTTCAAACGGAACCTGGTATTGGCTGAGAAGCTCAGACGGCGGCTTTCAAACAATCCAATGGGGACAAAACGGAGACGTTCCGACGGCGGCGGACTTTGACGGCGACGGCATATCGGATGTTGCCGTTTTCCGACCCGCAAGCGGCACATGGTATTTGAATCGTTCGCAGCTCGGCTCTACCGGAATTCAATTCGGACAAAACGGCGACCAGCCGATTCCGAACGTCGCTGTTCCTTAGTTTGAGGGATTAAAGACAGGTGCGTGTTTTAGGAATTGATCCGGGAAGCGAGACGACGGGCTGGGGCGTCGTGGAGGGCGACGGGCGGCGTTATCGCTTGATTGAGTACGGCACGATAAAAGCTTCGCCGCGCGAGCAGTTCGCGGCGCGGCTGTTGAAAATCAGCGACGGGATTGAAAACATTATTGCTCAATACAAACCCGATGCTTTTGCGATTGAAGAAGCTTTTTATGCGGCCAACGTCAAGGTCGCGCTCAAGCTCGGACAGGTGCGAGGGGTTGCGCTTGTCGCGGCTGAGCGCGCGAAAATAGAGATTGCCGAATACAGCCCGCGCCTGATTAAGCAGACTGTCGTCGGTTATGGCAATGCGGAAAAGCATCAGGTGCAGGAGATGGTGCGCGTGCTGTTGGCGCTGGCAAAAATTCCGGAGCCGCATGATGCAGCGGACGCGCTCGCCATAGCCATCTGTCATTTTCATCACGCGGGCACACAGCAGCGCATCTTAGCCGCAGAGGCTCGCATCAAACTCGCATCCTCGCATACTGCGACTCGCCGCCGCGCTTCACGCTAAGCTTCATCGAAAGCTTTGAGAGCGAGGGCGTGCGGTCGCTTCAACTCACACAAAACCTTGCGGAGGGGGGCAAGGCCATGTTCAATTCTTTTCTCAAACATAGAAAAACTACGTTCTCAAATTTTTCCAACGCCTGTTTGTCGCTGTTCGTGTTTTTCCTTCTGATGTTTTTGCCGTCGCAGACGCAAGCGCAGCAGAAAGGATTAGTCGGAGCAGGGCAGCGCGCCGTTGTCGTTGATGAAAGGCTGGCCGTCCTGCGCGATGAGCCGGGTTTGTCCGCAGCCTTGTTAAAGCGTTTGAGTCGCGGGCGGATGGTCACGATTCTGAGCGCGAAGCAAACGCGGGACGGCCTCAGGTTTTATCGCGTGGCGGTCACGCGGCGCACGCGCGGCTGGCTGCAAAGCGAAGCGGTCGCATCCCCTGCACGTAAGGGGGACGACGAGCGTTTGTTGAATCTCATCCGGGCCTCGAAGGATTTTGACCGCATCGCGCGGGCGAGCATTTTTCTGGAAATGTTCACGCGCTCGCCTTTGCGCCCACAGGTCTTACTGCTGTTCGGCGATGCTGCGGAAGAGGTGGCAGGGAAGCTTTCGCAGGAAGCCAACAGGCGGCTTGATGCGGATGAGATGCAAGCTAACAACGCGCCCGTGTCCAGCTTCTTTTTGAGCTACAGCGGGCTTGACCGCTACAGGCGTCTCGGCATCGCTTTCGTCTTCGAGCAAACTTCTAAAAAATATCATTACGACGGAGCGAGTTGGCGCGAGATCGTGCGCCGCTACCCGCAAAGCGCGGAGGCAAGAGAGGCGCGCAGCCGTCTCGCAAAAGATTGAAGCCCTTGTCAGAACCGCCTGCGGTAGCGGGCGGGTTCTTCCATGTTGAGTACCCGCCCGCTACCGCAGGCGGTTCTGACATGTTAGGTGTAAGTGCGCCTGTATTCGCGCGGGGTCGTGCCCGTCCAGCGGCGGAAGGCGCGATGAAATGCGCTCGGTTCGGAAAAGCCTAAGAGGTATGCGACCTCGCAGATTGCCATCTCAGGCTCGCGCAGGTAACGCACGGAGAGGTCGCGCCGCATCTCGTCGAGCAGGTCTTGATGCGAGGTGTGTTCGTCCTTGAGCTTTCTTTGCAGCGTGCGCGGGCTGAGATTGAGCTGTTGCGAGACGGCTTCGAGACCCGGGTCGCCGCCGTTGATGGCTTGACGCAGAAGTGCACGCACTTCGTCCGTCAATCCGCCGCGTCGCGGAAGCTTAGCCAGCAATTCTTCTGCATGACGGTCAAGCACCGCGCTCAAGACCGGGTCGGCTTCGATCAAAGGCAGTTGGAGCAACGCGCGGTCAAAGACCAGCTTGCTGACAGGCATGCTAAATCTGACCGGCGCGCGGAAGATTCGCTCATGCGCGGAGTTGTCTCGCGGCGCGTCGTGTTGAAAGCAGACTTCGCGCGGAGTCCAGTCAACGCCCGTTACCTCGCGCGCAAACTTTATCAGCATGGACATTGTCATCTCGCAATCATGACGGCACTCAGCCCAGTTCAAATCCACATAGCGATATGCGAGATGAGCCACCGCGCTATCAATCTCCAAACTAAAATCTGCGCCGTCAGTCCAGATGGTGTGATAACGAACCGCCCTGCTCAAAGCATCGCCGAGGGTGCGGCTGTTGGCGACCGCATAACCCACTATGTCAAACATCTTGACGTTACTGCGCTCGCCGACGTGCAGGCCAAAGTCATCGTCGCCCGTGAGCCGCGCTCCGTGTTCGTAAAGCGCGACCAGTTGTGAGAAGGGAATGCGATTGTCCGGGTCGTCAAGCATCGCAGGCTCTAAAGCAACCGCGCGATAAAGCTCTTCCGGCGCAACGCCTGCGATGGCGGCTGCGCTCGTAATCTTTCCGACGGCTTTGACAGAGATGGTAGAAGTGCCCTGCATCAACAAAAACCTCTATTTCCTCTGAGGAAATTTAGCGCAAGCGTGCGATGGCAGACAAGCGCGCCGATTGTGCCAGCAATTCGCAAAATTGTCGCCAAAGGTCAACCACCTGACGCCCGAAGTCACTTTCTTTCAAGATTGGTTCGAGTAAAGTATCAAGCGTCTGCTACAGTTGATTCTCCCCGGAATCCTACACGAACATCAAGGAGAGGCTATGATACGTCAACTGCGCTTTTTCATCCTCGGCGCGATTCTGATTTTTGCCTGCGGCCTGTCGTCTGGCAGGAGCGTGACAACCCAGACCGCTCCCGCCGCCGATGCGAAACAACAGGCCGATGCCGCTCAAATTTATCCCGGCTATGCCGCGCCGCAGTACACGGATGCCATCTCCCAATCGCTTTATGTGACGATGCGCGACGGAGTTAAAATCGCGATTGATGTCACGCTGCCAAAAAATCTGCCCGCAGATGCAAAGCTTCCGACCGTTATGCAGCTAACGCGCTATCATCGCAACAACGAGGGCGGCGGGCTGACCGGCATCGAAAAATTTTTCACCTCATACGGTTACGCAGTCGTCTCTGTGGACGCGCGCGGCACCGGCGCGTCGTTCGGCCTCTGGACTTTGCCGTGGTCGCGCGATGAGATAAAGGACGGCGGCGAAATAGTCTCTTGGGTAGTATCGCAAGGCTGGTCTAACGGCAAGGTCGGCGCGCTCGGAAATTCTTACGGGGGAACGAGTGCGCAGATGCTCGCGGTGCCGAATCATCCGGCGGTGAAGGCAGTCATCCCGCGACATTATGAATTCGATGTCTACACGGACATAGCTTTTCCGGGCGGCGTCTTTAACGAATGGATGGTCAAGAATTGGAACGATGCGAATCACGAGCTTGACCTCAAACCCGGCGTTAAGCCCGTTGATGCGGACAAGGATAAAAAGCTGCTGGGCGAGGCTCTGAAGCTGCACGAAGGCAACCTCAATGTTTATGAAGCCGGGCGCATGATGACGTTTCGTGATGACAGTACATTTAACAAGACCTCGATTGATGACTTCAGCGTGCATAGCTTTGTCAAAGAAATCGAACGTTCAGGCGTGGCTATCAGTAACTGGGGAAGCTGGCTGGACGCGGGCACGGCGGATGCCGTCATTCGCAGCTTTATGACTTTTAAGAATCCGCAGCGCACGGTTGTCGGCGCGTGGAATCACGGAGCATCACAAAACGCCAGCCCGTATCTGTCTGCGACTTCGCCGGGCGTGCGCCAGCGTTTCGAGTGGCTGCGCTTTTTCGATTATTACTTGAAAGGCATCGAGACGAATTCTAAGCCGGACGGAAATCTCATCTATTACACGATGGGGGAAGAAAAGTGGAAGGCCACGAAGAGCTGGCCGCCAGCCGGAACCGCGAGCATGCGCGCGTACTTTTCAGCGGATAATCTGCTCACGCTTGATGCGCCGACCGAAAACACGGGTGCGGATAAATACACGGTTGATTTCGAGGCGACGACCGGCATGACCAATCGCTGGACGACGCAGCTCGGAGGGCTTGTCAAATATCCTGACCGCGCAGAGGAAGACAAACGCCTGCTGACCTACACGAGCGTGCCGCTCACGGAAGATTTAGAGATTACAGGCTATCCGGTTATCACTTTATCCGTCGCTTCGACGATTAGTGACAGCGCGTTTTTCATCTATCTCGAAGACGTGGACGAGAACGGCAAGGTCACTTACCTGACCGAAGGGCAACTGCGCGCCGTGCATCACAAAATCTCAAAGGAGAAACCGCCCTACTGGATGAACGTGCCGTATCATTCGTTCAGGAAGAAAGATGCGCAACCGCTCGTGCCGGGAAAGGTGATTGAGATCAAATTTGGCTTGCTGCCGGTCTCCGTGCTGGTTAAGAAAGGACACCGCGTCCGCGTCGCCATCGCCGGACATGACAAGAGCGTCTTCGCACGAACTCCGGCTGAGGGCGCGCCCGTCTTTACCCTTGAGAGAAATAAACTGCACGCATCTTTTATAGAGCTGCCGATTGTCAAAAGTTCAGCAAAGCCTTCGGCCACAGTCAATCTAATCACCGCTCCGGTCGGCAATCAGGGCCGGTAACGTTAGGATTTGCCACAGAGGGCACATAGACACCAACAATCTCGAACTTGAGATTAAAGATTTGAAATCTCTCTGTGTTCTTCGGTGTCCTCTGTGGCTAATTGAATTTTTCTAATTCTCAACATGCACGGGCCAGATGCCGAAGGCCATGATCCGCGCCGGAATCTTGCGTAGCAGTGGCAGGCGAAGAAAGAAGGGCAGCTTGAACTGCTTGCTAGTATCGAGCGCGTTGGCGAGGATGCGTTTCTGTATAACCGCTTGAAATGCCTGTATAAAGCGCGTCGGCCAGTGTCGCTTGCGTTGCACGCGCGCCAGATCGCTCGTCTGCAAGCTTTTGGATTTGAGCGGCTTTGTGAGCACGTTGGCAGCGACCACCGCGTCCTGAATCGCATAATTGATGCCGACGCCTGCGACCGGCGACATCACATGCGCCGCATCGCCGATAAGCAGCAAGCCCGGTTGATACCACTGCTTGAGCCTGCTTGATTCCACAGAGAGCATTGATACCTGTTTCCATTCTTGCAAATGATCTATGCGGTCGCTCAAGGTCGGGTCTGTCTCGACCACGAGTCGCTTGAGTTGTTCCACACCGGCCTCGCGCAGTTGATGATAGCTGCCCTTGAGTATGACAAAGGCAACCTGCCATTCCTCCAGGCGGTCAAGCATGACGAGGATATGACCGTTGCGAATGCGCCCGGCCACACCTTCGGGGTCGCCTTCGCGGCGCGGCAAGCGAAACCAGAGCACATCCATCGGCGGCGAAGTTTTTACCGGCTCCATTTTCGCCAGACGCCGCACGCGAGACGAGCGGCCATCCGCCCCCACCGTCAACGCCGCCCGAACTTCGTGCCATTCATCATCATCATGCTCGCGGTAACGCACGCCGCGCACACTTCCATCAACGCGAATTAACTCCTGCACGTTCGCGCCCATGATGATTTGAAAGCCCGGAAACTTTTTGGCTTCTTCCGTCATGAATTCCAGAAAATGCACTTGCGGCAACATCACGATGTAAGGATATTTTGTTTTGAGAAAACCGAGTTCAATCGTCACGCCTTCGTCGTCGCCGACCTGTATGTTGAAATTGCGTATCTTCGTATGGCGCATCTCATGCAGGCGTTCGGCAAGGCCAAGCTCGTCCATGATTTCCAGCACGGATGGATGAATCGTATCGCCGCGAAAATCTCTGTCAAAGTCCGTGTGCATCTCAAGCAGGCAAACCCTGATGCCTTTGCGTGCTAAGAGATATGCCAGCACGACTCCGGCGGGGCCACCGCCGACGATGCAGCAATCCGTTTCCAGCACATCGGAAATCCGATGCTCAGCCTGTGCTTTGTTGGGGAGAGTTTCAGCCATCGGGGACATTCCTTTCAGAAGGTGATAGGCAACAGAAAGCAAATCGAATCAGATAAAGAAATTTTCTTTGCGTCCTTTGCGTCTTCACTCTTTGCGGTCTTTGCGGTTAAGGGCTTTTTTAACGCAAACACCGCAAAGAGGAATCGCGCAAAGAGCGCAAAAGAATTGATTTCCTCATTCAGAATTTGATGAAGACAATGCTATCGCGACTTCGCTGGCGACGCGCGTGTTTTGTTCGAGCAGCGCGAGATTGGCGCGCAGCGTTGCGCCGTCGCTTTGCTCTGCCATGCGAGACAGCAGGAACGGCGTCAGGGCACGCCCGCCGATATGTTCGCGCATGGCTTGCTCCAAAGCTTCGTCAAGAGTTTGTTGTAAAAGCTGCGAGGGAACTTCGCTTGCTTCCGGCACGGGAACTGTCAAAAGCGTTGCGCCTTCGAGTCCTAACTGCGCGCGAGCGGCGACAATCTGCGCCGCTTCAACAGCAGTATCCGCGCGCACGTCCACAGGCAACCCGCTCCGGCGAGAATAAAAGGCGGGTAGCTCGTCGCACTGATAACCGATGATGGTGACGCCGTATGTTTCAAGCCATTCGCGCGTCGCCGGAAGGTCAAGCACGATCTTGGCGCCGGAGCAGACGACGAGCATTTGTGTTCGCGCCAGCTCGGGCAAGTCCGCTGAGACATCCGGCAACGCGCCGCGATGGATGCCGCCGATGCCTCCGGTCGCAAAGACTTTGATGCCAGCCCTGTGTGCAATCCACATCGTCGTGGCGACCGTCGTCGCTCCATCAAGGCGGCGTGCGACCGCGACTGGCAGATCGCGGCGACTGAGCTTGTGTATCGCATCACTCTCAGCTATGTGCCGCAGTTGCGCTGCCTGTAAGCCTACGCAGAGCTTGCCATTCAGAAGCGCGATGGTTGCGGGCGTCGCTCCGCTTTCCCTGACAATCTCTTCGAGACGCTCAGCCGTTTCTAAGTTCTGCGGGCGCGGCAAACCGTGCGCAATGACCGTGGATTCAAGCGCGACGACGGCGCGCTGTTCATCAAGCGCCGCTTTGACTTCTGCACTCAAGTTAAGTAAATGAGAATCAAGCATAAGAATAGTGCAGTGTAATGAAAGTTATTTGAATTGCCACTAGCTTTAGCTAGTGGAACAAGAGAGCTAAAAAAGTGTCGGCTTTAGCCGAATCATTTCGGCTAAAGCCAGTAACTTCTGCAATCTTATCCACTAGCTAAAGCTAGTGGCAATTCAAGAAAACCAAAAACTTTGATTACTCAACAATAGTGACAAGTGACAAGATAAATTACTTGTTCCGGCTCGTCACTTGTCACCCGTCACTTGTCACTCTCGTCAGGCGCTTTTTCGCCGCGCTCTTTGGCGTCTGGTGCGCCCGCTTCGGCGGCTGCGTTCTCGATCTCAGAGTTAATCTCGCCGCCGATTAAAATCGCCGCGCCCGTGAAATAGAACCAGAGCATCAGGATAATGACCGCGCCCAGCCCTCCGTAAGTCGCGCTGTAGGAGTTGAAATAATGCAGGTACGTGCGAAACCCGAACGAGACGAGCAGCCAGAGCGCGAGACCTATGACAGAGCCGGGCGTAACCCATTTCCAATCCTGATCGTGCAAGTCCGGCGCGAAATAATAAATTAAGCTAAAGGCCATCAACACGAAGAAGAGGACGATAGGCCACTGCGCTATTTTCCAAGTGATGACGAAAACATTGCCCAGCCCCCAGCTATTTGCGACTCCCTCTGCGATGTGGCTGCCGTAAAGCATCAGCGCGAGCGCACTGATAATCAGAACTGCGAGTGCGATGGTCAGCGCGATGGAAACCAGCCGGGCCTTCCACCACGGGCGCGACTCTTTGACATCGTATGCGACGTTGAGCGATTCGCTGATCGCGCCCATCCCGTTCGACGCAGCCCACAATGTCGCCAGCACGCCGAACGAGAGCTTGCCTCCCCCCGCCGATTTGCTGATCTCGTCAACCGTCGTGTGAATCAGCTCCGAAGCCGAATCGGGCACGACGGCAGCCAGATATGCCAGCAGGTTGTTACGTAGCTCTGTTCCTGCATCCGCGAAGTAGCCGAGCATAGTGGTCAGAAACAACAACAGCGGAAAGAGCGCCAGCAAAAAAAAGTAGGACAATTGTGCAGCGCGCCCGAAAATCTCGTCCTCGTTTATCTGCTTCCAGACGCGCGCGGCTAAGTCCTTCCACGTCAACCCGCCAAATTTCCACATCGAAGCCATCGCCGAAAGTCCTCTGACCGATTATGCGACATTCATGTCAGCCTGCCAACACACATAGCAAACAGCAGGCCATTTGAACTTTGTTTCGAGCGACAGGAATTTACCACACAGGGGATAGCGGAAGACAGAGGTTTCCGGACTTCAAATTTGAAATGCTGAATTTGAGATTGCTTAAAGACAAAGCAAACTTAAACTTCGGGTTGGATTGATGCCTGAAAGAAAGCCCCTGCGATTGAGCTTTAGCTTTGCTTAACCGCAGGGGCTTGAAAATTTTTATTGTCGCTTATCTTATTTAACCAGCGTGCCGGTGCGATTCCATCTGGTGTTCTGGATAAAGTCTCCGAGGAAACCCCAACCGCTCGGCGGTTTGCTTTCATCATAAGACCAGTAAACGAACATCGCGCGCCCGACCGCCAGATCGCGCGGCACAAAGCCCCAGACGCGGCTGTCCTGACTGTTATTTCGATTGTCGCCCATCACAAAATACGAATTCTCCGGGACGACGAATTCTTTGTCCGGGTCTCCGATCTCGCGGTCTTCGCTGTAAAAGACGCTGTACGGCTCATCCTTCTTCGGCGGCTGCTCTGCGAAAATATCCAGAGGCATATTGTTTTCAAGCCGGTCAGGAGTCAGCGGATCATCATTATGATCGCGCGCGTTGATACGATACTCGGGCAGCTCCCGGTCGTTGATAAAGACCTTGTGGTCGCGGACGACGATGCGTTCGCCGGGTAAGCCGATGACGCGCTTCACATAGTTGGTCTTGTAAGGAGTGTTGTCGGGACGCATGTCGCCCGCACGGTCATTCGGATTGCCGGGATATTTAAAGACGATGATGTCACCGCGCTTGATGTCGCGCTGCGGCAGAAAGGGAAGCTTGGGGCCGGGCGCAAAGATGAACTTGTTGACCAGCAAGTGGTCGCCGATGGTAATCGTATTCTGCATTGAGCCGGTCGGGACTTTGACCGCCTGTACGATAAAAGTCATCCCGAACAGCGCCATGATGATAGTCACCACGCCCGATTCGAAATACTCGCGAATAAAGCTTTTCGGTGGGCCGGGATGCGCGTGCGGCTCTGCTTTGGCTTCCGCTTTCCGGTTGCCGTTCGACTCCGTCTCACGCGCGCGAACCTCAGTCGCAGGCTCGTCCGTGTGCGTGCGCGCGGGCGGCTCTGCCACCCCTGTGTTTGAATAATCCTCGCTCATAAAAACATCCTAGTGAAGCTATGTGTGTTGGTCAAGTTAGCAATGAAGAGTTGGCAGTTAGCAGTGTGCAGTTGGCAGATAAAGCTGTTTCCGGGTTTTTACTGCCCACTGCACACTGCTAACTGCCAACTGTTTCTTCCATCTGTTTCAGGGCTTTGCGGGCGGCGACCGTCTCTGCGGCTTTGATGGTGCGTCCCTGCCCGCGCACGCTGCCGCCTTGCCAGCGCACCTCGACGTGAAAGATACGACGATGCGGCGGCCCGTCCGTCTCTATCACTTCATACTGCGGCGGGTCGCCCTGCGCCGCCTGTAGCTTTTCCTGAAGCAGTGTTTTGTAGTCGGCTGCCGCAGCAGCTTCAGGGTCTACGCTGTCCAGCTCTTCGGAGAGCGCGCTGTGCACAAAATCCTGCGCCGCGCCATATCCGCCATCAAAAAAAATAGCCGCCAGCACAGCCTCGAAAGCATCTGCAAGCAAGGCTGCTTTGCTCCGCCCGCCTGTCTTTTCTTCACCGCGCCCGAAGCGCAGGAACTCGCCGAGCGAGAGCCGCTCCGCTGCTTTGGCAAGCGTCGGCGCGCTGACCAGACGATGCTTCATCCGCGACAACTCGCCTTCGGTAACATCCTCGTAAGTCTGGAATAGGTAGTCCGCGACGACAAGGCCGAGCACGGAATCGCCTACGAACTCGAACACCTCATTGTGCAGTCGGCGCGCTTCCTCTTCATGTCCGGGAGAGACGCTTTCATGCGCCCATGAGCGATGTGTAATAGCGCGTTCGAGCAGCGCGCGGTCGCTGAAATGATAAGCGAGGCCCTGTTCGAGCGCGGCGAGATCAGTGGCTGCGTGATTGGACTTTTTCACAATGGCGCGATTGTAGCAAACGCCGGACGCTTCTTAGAAGAAAAGAAACGTCCGGCGTTTGCGTTACTCAAGAGGAGCGGCGACTTGGGATTCACAAGCTTTATCTGCTCTTTTTGCGAGCCGCGGCCTTCTTAGAAGTTGAACCGTGTTGCATCGTCGGCGACTTTGTGGGCGGCGCGGTTGTAGATGGCGTCGCCGTCGGAGGCTTTATCGGAGCCGTCGTCGTCGGAGGCGCAGGGGATGGAGTCGTGGTCGCAGGCGTCGTCGCGCCGGTCGTCGTCCCGCTGGCAGTGTCGCTGTTGGTCGTAGCGGGCGCGCCGGTCGTTGCCGGCGTGGTGGCCGGCGTGTTCATCTCCATGCTCGGCGGCGGCGGCAGCGGTTTGGCCTTGATGCCTGCGATCAGCGCATCCAGTCCATCCACAGAGGTGTAACGGAATTTGTAAATGTCGGTCAAAGCCTCTTTCAGCTCAGTCTTTTTCTGCGTCGCTTTGGCATCCGTTCCGATGTTATAAGCGATGGCACGCGCGATGGCATCAATAAAAGGATCGGCGGCCAGCTTGAGTCGCTCAAACGCGGCCTTGCTTTCGGGCGTCTCATCCTTTCCGCCAAAACGTGCATTGTAATCCTGCTGCAACTTCTCGAACTGCGTGCCATAAATTTGCGCTAGCTGGGCATAGGATTCAGGATTGTTCTTGACGGAACCCTCATGGCCTACGGCTTTGACCAGATAGCTGGCCGCCTCTGTCGGCTTGTTAGCGCGCATGTTGTAAAGATAGAGCGAGTAGTTGAGCCAGCCCAGCGATTCGCTCTTATCCTTATCGGGATAAGGCTTGCCCGCTTCGAGAGTTTTTCCCTGCTCAATCAACTGAATGGTCTTCGTCGAATAGTTGAGAGCATCCGCATTGGCGGCATTGTTGCCTTTGAGCGCCGCATTCAATCCAGCCCATGACGTGAAGAGACTGCTTTGCAAGTCCTCCGGGTCATCTGCCAGCACCTGCTTGCCTACCATCAACGCTTCGTCCCATTTCTGCTGATCGACTTTGGTGCGAAGCTCGGTTTTCTGAGCTACTTTCGCGTACTTAGTGACAAAGTTTTGCAGGTACTTGATGATCGCCGGGTCATCATTCGGATACTTTTGCAGGTACTCTTTAGACAACTCGTAAGCGGTGGGCTGATCGGTTTTAATAATTTTAACTATCCTGTCATACAGGGCGGCTTTGGCCTCAGTATCTTGTTGAGACATCGCGGGCGAGGCGGCGGGCGATGCCGCAGGCTCCTGCGCGAGAGCGGGAACTGCAATCACCGCCAACATCAGGCTTAAGGTTAAGAGCTGAATCAACTTCTTCATGGGTCGCATCTCCTCCGGGCAAAATTCTAAATTAGATTCTGAGCAGTTCATTTACGGGGGCTTGCAAGCGGGCCTTCCAGCATCGCGTTCATTCAGATGCAAGCGTGCTGGTTGACGGTTGCCGATTTCCACCCGCGCAACCTTTAGTAGGGGAAGACAGGTCGCAACTTACCTGCAACATTCGGTGTCAACTTAAATATCGCTTTGCGCGCATAATCCTGCAACCGTCGCCCCGGTGTCAAGGACAAAGACCTTTCAACCGTATGAAATTTTCTTGACGGTCAGGACACAAAAATCCGCGCCGGACTTTCTCTTAGCTATCTTTACGAAAGTCCGGCGCGGAACGGTTTGCTCACACGCATGAAAAGCTATTGAGCGTCAGGGGCGTGCCGGTATCACTAGACGCGGCCTCTGAGCATCCTGCGCGCCGCCTGGAGCGGGAGCGGCAGTCGTGGAACCCGCAGGAGTCGTCCCGGTCTTTGTCTTATTCGATTTTGAAGGCACAGGCAGCAGCACGCTCTTGACCTCGCCGCGCGATGCTTCATTAGCCGCCGCCGCGCCGGACTCATCCGTCGGGTCAACGCCCGCGTTTGCGGCCTCGTCCGCTTCAGCCTCGTCGCTCACGATGGCAGCGTTGGGAACTCTCGGTTTCGGAGCTTCCGGCGTGGCTGCATAGCGCATGTTGGCCGGAGTCCCGAAACGCGAGTTGAGCGCGCGGTAGATTCTCCCGGCGACGGCGGCGGCTGTCCGCCCGCGTGCGCCTGAGCCGCGTGTCACCACGACGACCGCGAGCTTCGGATCGTGAACCGGAGCATAAGAGGTAAAGAGTCCGAGCCAGCTTCCCTGACCGATACAGGTTCCGGTTTTTCCGGCCACCGTCTGCGTCGGGTCATAAGCCTGTTTGCCCGTTCCGTAATTGACCGCGCCGATCATGCCGGGCACCATGCGCTTCAAGGTCTCTTCGGGAATATTTACTTTGCGGCGGACGACTCTTTGAAAGTTGGTGTTCTCTTGCGGCGTGCGTGGGCTGTGCGGCGTCAGCAGATTGCCGCCATTGGCAATCGCAGACACCATCGTCGCCAGTTGAATCGGCGTCACTTCGAAATCGTCGCCGTGCGAGCACATATGATTGACTGCATAGCCGGATTTAAAGAGCGGCACACGTCCCGGCGATTCGTTCGGATAGTTGACGCCCGTGCGCTCGCCGAGTCCGAGATCGCGCGCGTAAGACATAATGCGCTCAAAGCCGACGCGACCGCCGACGTTCTGGAAATAAGGATTGTCCGAATAGGCGAGCGAGTCCGTCAGGTCAACACCCCTGCCCGAAGTCGGAATCATCGGATTGATGACATTTTCGCAAAGCCCTGCCAATCCGGTCACGAGCTTGATGGTCGAGCAGGGCTTGTAACCTTTTCTCAAAGCCCATTCCTGATTGACGACCGTATAGACGCGCCCGTTCTTCGGGTCCATCACGACCACAGAGCCTGCCTGATTGCCGAGCGCGGCGACGGCGATGCGGCGAATCTCTAAATCCTCTCCGGTCGTCTCATCGCGCGCAATGTTGGCTGAGGTTTCATCACGCAGGGCTTGATCCGCCGCGCGCTGGCGTGCGAGCGCGGCTTGTCTTGCGGCCTCTGCGCGGCGCGCGGCTTCTAAAGCTTCGCGACGACGCTGGGCTGCGCCCTTACGAGATGCTGCCAGACGCTCGCGCCGCGACTGCGGGCGATTGTTTCTGGCAGTCTCTTTTTGGCTGGCACGTTTATCGTGGCTGGCGTTGCGGCTTTTGGCGGTCGTGTTCTTGGCCGTCACGCCGCGCCGCTTGTCAGCCTTTGTGGCTTTCGCAGATTTCTGGCTCGCGCTCTTTTTCGCGGGGGCTTTTTTGCTGGCGGCGGAAGTTTTACTTTTAGCCGCAGTTCGCCTTTGCGCATTGGCCGGCGATGAGCTTGTAAATAGAATGATGGCTGGAAGTAGAAAGAAACTGAAAAGGATGCGCGTGCGAAAGGGGGTACGAGTTGTTTGGGTCATCGGCAAAGCCTCACTGGTAAATATTATCTGGAAACATTGGGCCAGCCCGCAGGGGATATAACTGGCTGCAAGCCCTTAGTTGAAACAGGATGCGTTGATGCCGGAGAGCAGGCAAGATTGCGACGCGGCGCGCCGGACTTTCTGGTTAAGACAAAATGCGAAGGATTCAGAGCCTGCATTAAAAATACTCTTTCAGCATCAACTAAATTTTCTTCGACCTTCGGTCTTTAACATTGAGGAGGGAGAGTTCCCGTCAGGCGGCCTCTGGGGAGTTTGCGTTGAGACCGCTGCAAATATAACATCTGAACGGATGAACGACAACCAAAAAGAGTTTGAGAGTCAGGAGTCAGGAGTCGGGAGTCGGGAGTCTGAGAACATGCCTTTGACTCTTGACTCCTGACTCCCGACTCTCAAACTCCTGACTCATTAAATTATGCGTGCACTAAGAATCTTCTACAGTTTTCGCGCGCGGCTCTTGCTGGTGCTGGCTGCGCTGCTGATCGCGACGCTGGGCGTGCAGTATTACTTGAACCTGCTCTCAAGGCAGAACAACCGTAGCACGCGCCAGCAGCAGCAGTCCGCGCTCATCGCCGCAGTCGCGCTTGGCGTCAATAGTATTTCATCGGAAGATCGCCTGAATGAATTACGCCCAAAAGCAAATCAGCCTTTGCTTGACGAGCAGACGGGGCGCGTCGCCAATATCGTAGTCGTTGACGACAAGTGGCGCATCATTGACACACTCAACGGAGAGAACCTGCCAAAGATGGCAGAGGATAAGACCTATCAATATCATTACCTGTGGGAGATGACTTCGCTTCCGCCGCTGATGAATGCAGCGCAGCTTACCTCCGAGCAGATTCCTTTTCCGCAGAATAATCCGGCGACGCCCGGAGAATCTCATGCCTTCTCAGTCCCGACCGAAGAAGGCCGCTGGTACGTCATCGTGGCCTTGAAAGGCCAGCGTGACCCAGGCTTCTGGAATAGTCAGGGAGCGCGCCCGCTTATTTACATGCTCTCGGTCATGCTCGTCGCGACGCTCATCACAGCCATCCTCGTCTGGCGTTTCACGCGCCCGATTAAAGACCTGTCCGATTCTGCGCGGCGCGTCGCGGCAGGGAATTTAGATTTTCGCGTGCCCGGTTCGGACAGGCGCGACGAGATGGGTCAGCTCGCCTCTCGATTTAACGAGATGATTGCGGGACTCGGGCGCACGCGCGAACTGGAAGCGCAGCTTTATCAAGCGCAGCAATCAGCAGTGGTCGGGCGTCTCGCTTCGGCCATCGCGCACGAGATCAGAAACCCGCTCAACTACATCAACCTGACGCTGGATCACCTGCGCACGTCGTTCGCGCCGGACGACGCCGCCAAGCGCGAGACGTTCGAGCGGCTCGCCGTCCAGCTCAAGGTAGAAGTCGCGCGCATCAATTCGCGCATCTCTGAATTTCTTAATTACACGCGCCCGTCCAGACTTGAGTTGCAGCCGCTCGACTTGCGCATGGCTGCGGAAGACGCCATGCGGCTGGTCGAAGTTCAGGCGACAGAGAACGAAGTCGAAACTCGCGTCGAACAGCGTGGCGATGTCCCTGAAGTTTTGGGCGACGCGGAATCCCTGCGCTCTGTCTTTACCAATCTGTACATCAACGCCCTGCAAGCCATAGACGGCAAGCCCGGCAGTTTGACGGTCACGCTCTCAGCCGCAGACGAGGGACGACTCGCGCGCGTCCAGGTCACAGACACAGGCAAAGGCATCGCCGCCGATAACATCTCGCATCTCTTCGAGCCGTATTTTTCGACCAAAGAGACTGGCACAGGACTCGGCCTCGCCATCGTCAAGAAAGCCGTGGACGATCACGGCGGCACGATTGATGTACAATCGGAGTTAGGCAGCGGCACGACATTCACGATTACTTTACCGACAGACAGAAAGGATGAAGGATGAAGCCAGCAGCCAGCAGCCAGCAGCCGGAATGAAAAGCTAAGTTTTGATTCTGACTCCTGACTCCTGACTCCTGACTCCTGACTTAATTTATGGCTCGCAAAAGCATACTGGTCGTTGACGATGAAAAATCGCAGCGCGAAATCTTGGAAATGATTCTCTCGGCAGAAGGGTACGATGTGACGACTGCCTCTTCGGGCGAGGCCGCGTTGAAATTCGTCGCCGACCGTCGCTTCGATCTCGCGCTGACGGATTTGATGATGACGGGGATGGACGGCATAGAGCTGTTACAACACCTGCTGGCTCAAGACTCTTCCATCATCGTCATCCTGCTGACGGCGCACGGCTCGATTGAATCAGCCAAAGAAGCCTTGAGGCGCGGTGCATTCGATTACCTGCAAAAGCCTTACGACCGCGACACACTGCTCGACACGATTCGCCGCGCACTGAACAAGCTCGACGCGCTCGATGTCGAAATCATCTCCGCTTCGCCTGAGATGGAGGCCGTCAAGAAGATGATTTTGAAAGTCGCGCGCTCAAGCTCTACCGTCCTGATTCGCGGCGAGTCCGGCACCGGCAAAGAACTAATCGCACGTGCCATACACAATCAAAGCCCGCGCGTGACGGAAATGTTTCAGGCCGTCAACTGCGCCGCCATCAACGAGAATCTTTTAGAGTCCGAGCTGTTCGGTCACGAGAAAGGCTCTTTTACCGGCGCGCACGCTGAGAAGAAAGGCTTGTTTGAAGTCGCTGATCGCGGCACGCTCTTTCTGGACGAAATCGCGGAGCTTGACATAGGCATGCAGGCCAAACTCCTGCGCGCTTTGCAGGAGCGCGAGATTCGCCGCGTCGGAGGCACACGCGCGATTAAGATTGACGTGCGCGTCGTCGCCGCCACGAATCGCGACCTGCGCGCGATGGTCGCGGACGGCAGATTCCGCGACGACCTCTACTATCGCATCAACGTCCTTTCCGTAGACGTGCCCCCTTTGCGTGAGCGGCGCGACGACATCAACGTCCTGATAGATTTTTTTCTCAGAAAGCACACGCGCAACACCTCTCGCCTCGTGCGCGGGCTGACACCTGAGACAAAACGGATGATGCAGGATTACAGTTGGCCCGGCAACGTACGCCAATTGGAATCAGCCATCGAGCGCGCCATCCTGCTCTGCGAAGGCGACCTGATAACGGTCGAAGACCTGCCGCTCGAAGTCCGACAGGAATCGCGCCCCGCATCCGAAACCGCCTTCAAACTCCCCGCAGGCGGCATCGCCTTCGAGGATGTCGAGCGCAGCCTCATCATGCAGGCGATGGAACAGACCGACTACAACATCACCAAATCAGCCAAGCTCCTCGGCCTGACCTTCCGCACGCTCCAATATCGCCTTGAAAAGTTTGGAATCAAACGACCCGACTCGAAAGAAAAGAGCGAAGAGGAAGAAGAGGAGTGATTCAACAAAACTCCCAACCGCGATAGCCTCTTTACCCGCAGATCGAGGCTATCGCTTAAAGCCCGTCACTCACTTTAGCTATGTCTCGCCAATTAAAAAAAGTAATGATTAGCAGCACCGCGCGCGATCTGCCCGAACACCGCGAAAAGGTGATGCACGCATGTTTGCGATTAGGAGCACTCCACCCTGAGATGATGGAGCATCTTTCAGCGACGGATGCGAATGCCTCTGAAGTCTCCGTCAGAATGGTGGAAGATGCTGATCTATATCTTGGCGTTTTTGGATTTCGCTATGGCTATGTTCCGCTTGGCTCCGACATCTCCGTCACCGAGATGGAGTATAACCGAGCCATTGAGCGTGGTATTCCCCGGTTGATCTTCTTAATGCACGAAGAACATCCCCTCAAAGCAACGGATGTCGAAACGGGCGAAGGTGCAGAAAAGCTCAAGAAGCTTAAAGAAAGGCTTAAAACAGATAGGGTCGTTGGATTCTTTAAGTCTCCCGATGAACTTCTTGCACTGGTTATCCAAAGTCTCTCAGAACAACGCAAACCCGACCTTACGACATTTCATTACGTCAGCGACATCCCACAGCCGCCCGAAGCCTTCATCGCACATCCTTACACGCTGCTTCAAACCCATCGTCTCGTCGGACGCCAGCCCGAACTCAACCTGCTCACAGATTGGGTCGCCAAATCGGATTCCGAAATCTACAAGGCGCACATCCTCAACATCGTCGCCATCGGCGGCCTCGGCAAGAGCGCGCTGACATGGAAATGGTTCAACGACATCGCCCCACAAGAGATGCACCCGCTCGCCGGGCGCATGTGGTGGAGTTTCTATGAATCGGACGCCACCTTCGAAAACTTCGTCACCCGCGCACTGGCCTATGTCTCACGCCGTCCGCTCGACGAAGTGCAACAAATTCCCGCACCCGACCGCGAAACCCAACTCCTCGCCGCGCTCGACCGTGAGCCGTTCCTGATCGTGCTCGATGGTTTGGAGCGAATTTTAATTGCATATGCGCGGATGGACGCGGCGCACCTCAGCGATGATGATTACGATAAGCAAACAGCGAACGTCGTCGCCAACGCTATCGGCTTGCCCGCGAGCGCGGCTCAATCATTCACGGGCGAACATCGCCTGCGCAAGACCGCCGACCCACGCGCAAGCGCATTTCTGCGCAAATTGAGCGTCGTGCGCGCCGCGCGAATCCTCGTCAGCACGCGGCTCTATCCCGCTGATTTGCAAACGATGACGGGCGAGCCTGCGCCCCGCTGCTATGCAGTATTCCTGTCAGGGCTAGCTGATGATGATGCGCTCGACCTGTGGCGAGCGTTTGGCGTAACCGGCGCACGCGACTCGTTACTGCCGATTATTAACCGCGTAGACAATCACCCGTTAGTGGTTCAGGCATTGGCGAGCGAGGTAGCGCGTTACCGGCGTGCGCCCGGTGATTTTGAACAGTGGCGGCGCGACCATCCTGACTTCGATCCATTTAGCTTGCCACTTGTGCAGGTCAAATCGCATGTACTGGAATTCGCCCTGCGCGGGCTGGACGATAAAGAACGCCAAGTCTTGCAAGTCATCGCTGCTTTTAGAATGCCTGCGAGCTATGACACACTGACCGCATTACTGATAGGTGACGAAAAGCCATATGACAATGAGCATGAATTGGATGAGGTGCTAACCGAGCTGGAAGACCGGGGTCTGGTTGGCTGGGACAAGCGCGCCAACCGCTACGACCTGCATCCGATTGTGCGTGGTGTGGTGTGGAGTAGTTTGGGCGACGATACACGGCGCGGTGTCTATACGAGCCTCCACGCGCACTTTGAAGCATTGCCAAAGATCGACAATTGGTATGAAGTCAATAGCCTCGAAGATCTGACATCAACGATTGAATTGTACAATGCGCTAATAGGCCTAGGGCGTTATGATGACGCCGTAATAGTCTTTCGTGACCGATTGAGCCATGCCACACTTTATCGTCTGAACGCTAGCCGCCAGCGGGTCGAACTTCTGAAGATGCTCTTTCCCGATGGATTGAATCAGTTACCACGTTTGAGTGATCCGGGCGAACAAGCCTATGCGTTCGGTGGGCTAGCTCAAGGCTATAAATTCAGCGGACATCCGGAACAAGCCGCCTCACTGTTACGTCGCGATATCACAATTTGTTTGGAGATGAATGATGAGGCGAATCTCAGCGTTTGCTTATTGAATCTATCAGACACATTGCTGATATTAGGTATGCTGTTCGAGTCGGAGATTGCTGTCCGCCGCGCCCTAGTCATTGCACGTGAGCAGCACGATCGCTTTGGGGAAGCGCTCAGTCTGTTTTTGCTTGGAAACACGTTTGTAGCATGGGGTCTTGCAAGCAAATCCGAATCTGCTTTACAGCGATCATTGCGAATGTTTGTAGCGCAGTCTCATAGTCAATTTGAAGGAGTAATCAATTCTTTTCTCGCAAAGAGGTCACTGTGGTTTGGTAAGTGCGCCACCGCGCTGTCATTTGCCAACCGCGCTTGGGAACTGGCTCGGGTTATGAATTACGAGGCCGATTGCATCCGTGCGGCGCGAATGCAAGGCGAAGCAGCATTGGGATTGGATGACTTAGTCACAGCCGATGAACGACTGCATCATGCGCTCACTCGCGCCCGAAAGGTGAACTTAGTTGAAGAAGAACTCCCCGCGCTCGTCGCACTGGCTGAGTTGCGGCGGCGGCAATCCAATTTGGAAGTTGCGCGCGAATTGCTGGATGATGTCTGGGATGCAGCGGAGCGCGGGCCGTACCCGCTCATTCATGCTGATGCTTGCAACGTGCTGGCGCAGATTGAGCGGGATGAGGGCAATGAGGTGGCGGCGGTTGAGGCGGCGGGGCGGGCTTATAGGTTGGCGTGGTGTGATGGGCCGCCGTTTGCTTATCATTGGGGATTGGAGAAGGCGCGGAAACATTTGCGGGAGCTTGGCGCGGCGGAGCCGTTGATGCCGCCGTTTGATGCAACGAAATTCGAGCCGATGCCGGAGGTCGAGATTGACCCGGAGGATGAGTTTCACGCGGGAGGGAAGGAGTAACAGTGCAGATAGTTCAGATACTCGGGCTGGCGCTCGGTGCGGCGTGGACTTCGGGGATTAATTTGTATGCGACGGTGGCTGTGTTGGGACTGATGCAGCGTTACGGGTTGGCGCATCTGCCGGGCGGGCTTGAGGTGTTGGATAGCTGGATTATTATCGGCGTCGCGTTGTTTCTGTATATCGTCGAGTTCGTCGCGGACAAAGTTCCTTATGTGGATACCGTGTGGGATGCTGTGCATACGTTTGTGCGTGTTCCGGCGGGGGCTGTGATTGCGGTGGCGGCGACTTGGGATTTGTCTCCGACGGTGCAGGTGGTGGCGTTGCTGTTGGGAGGCGGGCTTGCGCTTTCGACTCATGGGACAAAGGCGACTGTGCGCGCGGCTGCGAATGCGAGTCCTGAGCCGGTGACGAATTGGACGCTGTCTATTATCGAAGACGTGTTTGCCGTTGGCGCAATTATCTTCGCGGTGTTTCATCCGGTAGTGATTCTTGCGGTCATCTTTATCTTCTTGTTAATTTTAGCGTGGATACTGCCAAAGGTTGTGCGGCGCATTCGGCGTATGATTTCTGCGGTGCGCGCTTTTTTCGGCGGCAAGCCGGTGGCGCAGTCCTGACGTGCAAAGTGCGCAAGGCTGAAAGGTCGGAATCGTTCAAAGGCAGGTTCGACAACTCATCTTTGATGCGAGGTGGCTTATGCGATTAATGACGACTCTTCTTTTAACCTTCACTTTGCTTTTGCTGGCCGGATGCAACAGAACTATGAACTCGGAGCGAACCGCTTCTGCTCCGGCAACGGACTCAAAAGCTGAAGCGCCTAATGCCCAAGGTTCTAGTGGTTATGCGAACACTTTGAATGATGGGGCGAAGATGCAGACCGTCTCGCTCAATGATGCGGACAAGGCGCAGTCTGCGAGTGTGGCGATGGAGCGCAAGATTATTCGCAATGCCGATTTGAACCTAGAGGTTTCCAATCCGGGCGAGAGCCAGCGGCGCATCGCTTCTGCCGCAGAGATGCGCGGCGGCTTTGTCGTCACTTCGGATGCGAGCCAGCGTCAGGACGATGACCGGACGCGGCCTGAGATGACTGTCAAAGTCATCGTGCGTGTTCCGGCGGCGCAGTTCGATGCGGCGATTAACGAGATCAGGGGCGTGGCGAGCCGCGTCATGCAGGAGAAGATCACAACGCAGGACGTGACCGAAGAGTTCATAGACCTCGAAGCGCGCATCAGCACCAAGAAGGCTCTCGAAGCGCAGTTTCTGGAAATCATGAAGCAGGCCAAGACCGTTTCGGATGCCCTGCAAGTCCAGACACAGTTAGCGGAAGTTCGCACAGAGATCGAGCGGCTTGAGGGGCGTCGCCGCTTTCTCGAAAATCAAACGAGCCTCTCGACCATCACCGTCATGCTGCAATCGCCGACGCCGATTGTTTCGACCTCCGGCTTTTTCTACAGCGTCAAGCAGGCGTTCCGGGACGGCGTTGATCTGGCGTCTGCCATCACGCTCTTTCTCATTCGCGCGATTATCACTTTGCTGCCTTTGCTGCTCTTTATCTTTTTGCCGATAGCCTTGATCGTGCGCTATTTCATTCGCAGGATGCGACGGATGGAGTTGGCTCAAAAGCTCGTGTCTGAAGAGCCGCTGCCGAAAGCGTAGTCCTGCATGACAGGGAAGCTGTTTAAAATGATGTCTCGAACATTCATCACGCTTGTTTGTTTTGTCTTTCTCGCGTTTGTCTTGACCGCTTGCGATGGGGCGGAAAACAAAGCGCCTGTTACTGCAACGCCGCAGCCGCCCGCTGCTTCTACTGATGCTGATGCCGGGGCTGAAAAAACTCTGCCTGAGAATGTCGTGCAGGCAGAGGCATCTACGGCAGACCTGACGCGGAGTGCGAAGGCGGATGTGTCTGTCCGTCTGACAATCGCTAAGGGCTATCACATCAATGCCAACCCGCCGAGCTTTTCCTACTTGATAGCGACGGAGTTGACGGTCGAGCCGAAAGCGGGCTTCGTCATCGGCAAGCCAGTGTATCCGGCTTTTGTCACCCGGACATTTGCCTTTTCCAAAGAGCCGCTCGCGGTCTACGAAGGCAATGTGGTCATCAAAGCGCCAATCTCAATCGCGGGGGGTAAGCCTCCTTACGGCGAGCATGGCCTGCATGGAAAGCTGCGCTATCAGGCGTGCGATGATGATACCTGCTATCCGCCGCGCACGCTGGATGTCAATCTCCCGGCAGTCGTTAAATAAGAGGGTGTAGGGGGAAGGGGATAGGGTGTAGCTCAAGACAAATTGTTTTAACTACACCCTACACCCTATCCCCTATACCCTCTTTCTTGCCCCTACACCCTCAAGCCTTTAAGATGTGTTTATGGAGCGTGTATGGATTGTTGTCGCCTGCCTGTGTGCGTTGGCCGCAGGCGTGCTGCTGTGGCGCGGGAATGTTGATATGGCTTTTGTGACGGGCGTGCTCGGTCTGCTCGCGTGGTTTCTTAGTCTCCGCATCCGTTTAAGCGCAGCGAACCCGGCGGAGGACAAAGCATCTAAGCTTGAGAATAATGCTATCGGAGATCAGGATGAAGATTAAAATTTACGCCATAATGTTGATGCTCGTCGCTTCGGTTGTCGCTTTCGCGCTTCCAGTTCGCGCTGCCGCTTCGGATGAATCGGATGTGCGCGGCATGGTCGAGCGTGTCTTTCAACAGCTTAAGTCGGGACAGTACAGTGCGCTCTATGATGCGCTTCCGGCAAACACGCAGAAGCGCACTTCGCGCGAGCGTTTTACGAGCGCGCTTGAGCGCACTAAAGAGATGTACGAGCTTGACCGTTTGGAGATCGGAAAGGTGCGTACCTCCGGCGACATCGCGGTCGTTGACACAGTGATGTACGGGCGCGTGCGCAAGCCCATCGAGAGCGAAGGCAAAATCGTCGCGCAGCAATATCTGGTGCGAGAGGATGGACGCTGGCGCGTGGCGACCGGCGACCGTGCGACCGTCAGGCAGTTCCTCGCTGCCAATCCGGCCTTTGGGAAAAAGTTTCCGATTCGCGACCCGCGCGTTTACGTCAAGCGCGACAGGCGTTGGGTGGATGTCAGCACGCTCCTCAAAGCAGCGGCCAAGCGGCGTGCAAAGTAGAGTCGCGCTGTCACCGCAAAGTCATCGCTAAATTCAGTAGTGGTTCAGTTTCAAGGATGGAGAAGAAAAAGACAGTTTCCCGCAAAGGCGCAAAGACGCAAAGCAAGCACGCCAGATAAAGAATCGCTCAACCCCTTTGCGTCTTTGCGCCTTTGCGGGAGTTTGTTTCTTATTGATGAATCTTCATCAGAATTTCAAACTCAACCACTATCCTAAATTCACATCCGCCCGACGACCTTTCGTTGACACGGCAAACCGCCGTGTGTTACATCCCCGCCAACAAAGCGAAGCAAGCAAGCTTGAACTCTCGCTCTTTTTTGAAGCTGTCACTTGAGGCCGGAGCCGTCCGGTCTTTGCTGGCCGTGAATTGCTTTTAAATCTTTCTCAGAAAACTCTCTGGAGGCTGAACATGAAAATAGCAAGAATATTTGTGGCGGTTTTGGTGACGATGATATTTGCGACCGTGTGCGCGGCGCAGTGCGGCCCGGCCAGACCGAAAGCCGCGACCGGCTCGGTTGACGAGGCGATTATTAACCATGAAAAACAGATTCTTGATGCGATAAAAAAAAGGGACATGAATGCTTTTAAGAGCCTCGTGGACGTGAACGGCATGGAAGTCACGGGGACGGGCGCGAAGAAGATTTCCGATGGTCTCGCAGAGCTTTTCTCTACTGATCTAACTTTTGGGGAACTCAAACTCGAAGACCCGCAGGTGGTAATGGTTAATAAAGACACAGCCATCCTCACTTATAAATCTACGGGCACAGTCACCATGAATGGAAAAACCGAGAGCGGGTCAAGCTATGACACTACCGTCTATGCGAAACGCGCCGGAAAGTGGGTGGCGATTTTTCACCAGACCTCTGAGATGCCGAAGCCCCCTGCGACCGCTATGACGGGCGCAAAATAATAGATGAGCAGGGCAAGGCTTGAATCCTGCCCTTTCACTTTTCCTCATCAAGTTGTCGCGTGGTAATAAGAGCCGCTATCAAAACCAATGTTTAGCCACAGAGGCACAGAGACACGGAGATAAGAGCAGTCATTTTATTTAGCATCTCCTTCATCTACTTTTATTGCTCTGTGTCTCTGTGGCTGAGTTTTGTTCGGCGTTCTAGAGCGGATGTCGATTGAATGTACGGTAGGCCGTCAGCCTGCCGCCTGTTCGACGCGAGCGGCAGGCTCACAGCCTGCCGGACACTGATTTGCAAACTGCTCTAAGCTTCCGCTTAGAGTAAATCCGTGAATGAAAGCTGCGCGCTGGCGTCTGTTGATTCGTCTGCGTGGCGGCGCGTGCGTTTTGAGTTGGCTCCGTCTAAAGCTTCGCGGACGGATGGAAGATGAAATCGCAGGAGTCTGGTCGTGAGACGGATGGACGGGATGCGCCCGTTGTGCGCGAGGCGGCGCACGGTGGCTTCGCTGACTTGCAAGATGCCTGCCAGTTGTCGCGCGGTCAGAAACTCTTCGCGCGTTGCGGCTGCGGCATCTTCCTGCGTTTTATGTGCGGCTGATTTACTCATCAAATCCAGCCAGAGTGTGTGTGTCTGCGCCGTTATTTCGTGGCGGGTTTCAGTGACAGCGCGATGCGATACACCGCCGCGCCGTCTATCAAGACATCCTTCGAGATCGGCTGTGCGTCGCCAATCTTAGCCGTGACGCGATAGGTCGCGGCTTCAGGGGCGAGGCGGAAGACGAACTGCCCGCTCTCGTTTGTCAGTCGCCCGTCAAGCTTTTTCACAGTCCCATCAGCACCCACATGCGCCAACTCAATCTTCGCTCCGGGCACGCTCCGGCCTGATGAATCGAAGACGCTGCCGCGCAGGAAAGCTATTGAGCCTTCGTCAATCGTCAGGACGAGCTTGTCACTAAGATCGCGCATTTTCCCCGCGCGCACTTCGACATTACTGAGCGCGCCCGTGCTCAAGCCAGTTTTGCGAAAGACTAGATTGTACGTGCCCGGAGCCAGACCCATGATGCTGAATGCGCCTTTGGCATCGGTCGTGGCGGTGGCAATCTCCTGCTCGCCCTGCCGCGCCGTCACGCTGACGCCTGAAGCAGACCCGCTGGTCACGCGGACTTTGCCCTTGACGCCGCCGGTCGTTTTATCCTGCGCCTGAATCGTGATTGAAGCCGCCAGCAGTGTCAGCAGAAAAAGAGTGATGTATTTTCGGAAACTCATCGCGTGCATTCTCGTAATAATTGACGGCTGATCGCCAAAAGCCTGTCTGGAAAATTGTGACAACTATTGTAACATGAGCCGGGAGCTGTTTGCGTCCTGCTCGCACAGGACTAGACGGTTGATGCCACAAGCCGCAAATGATGTTGCCTGTTATCTTAAAATCTGTGAATACTTCAAAGCGCAATCATTTAGATCCGTGTGCGAATAAGCATGAGGGAACACCTCTCACCGCAGAGACGCAGAGAACGCAGAGGGGGCGCAGAGAGTTGAATATCCTTTACCCTGTGCTGATCTGTGCGTTGCTCTTTATCCTGCTCACTTTTGCCCAGTCTCCGGCGCAGGAGAAGTCGGCTCAGCCTCGCTCTCAAAAACCAGCCGCACAGGAAGCGGATGATGAAGTGCTGCGCATTGACACGGATTTGATTCCGGTTGACGTGACGGTGACGAATGAAGCGGGCGAGCCTGTGCGTAATCTCAAACAGGAAGATTTCAAGCTCTACGAGGACGGCATCGAGCGTCCCATCGCTTTTTTCAACCTTGAGAAAAAAGGCGGCGCGACGCGCCCCGTCGCCATCGTCTTTGCCTTGGACGTGTCCGGCAGCATGACCGTCGAAGAGATTGAGCGGATGCGCTCGGCTGTGCGCGCCTTTCAGACACGGCTGGCGGATCGCACCTCTCTGTTCGCGGTCGTCTCTTTCGGGATGAAGGTTAAAACCCTACAGGCTTTGACCAACGACCCGCAAAAGCTGGAACGGGTTTTCGACCGTCTGGCGCGCGACCCGAGCGGGCTTTCGACGCACACTTACGATGCGGTTGATGATGCCGTGCGGCTCCTGGTGCGCAAAGCTCCTCGCACGCGCGACAAGCGTTTGATGAAGCGTGCGGTGGTCGTGGTGACGGACGGGTTTCCGGTCGGCGACACAGTCGCGGCAAGCACTGTGATTGAGCGGGCTAACGCGGCGGACGTGAGCGTCTATACCGTGACGCTGCCTTCATTCTCGCGCATTATCGTTCAGCCCACACGCGCGCCGCTGCCGACGCCGCTGGATGTGAGCGGCCTCGCAGAGAAGACGGGCGGGACAAACGTCTACGCGACTGATAAGGATTTCGAGCCGCTCTTTCGCGCGCTCGCCGAAGAGGTCGTTTCCTCTTACATAATTGCTTTCTATCCACCCGAAGAACACCGGCGCGACGGGCGCTTTCATACGCTCCGCATCCAGGCGCCGCGCGGCCTGACCGTGCGCCAGAGCCGTCCGGGGTACAAAAGCAGTGATAAGTGACGGGTGACGAGTGACAAGTTAAAGAAAGAAGCTTGTCACTCGTCACTTATCACTTGTCACTGCTCTTAGAATTCTTCCTCTTCGTCGTCATCGTCCAGACTTTCCTCTTCGACGATGTCTAATTCGACAGGGTCGAGTCCGACGACTTCCAACTCGGTTGCGCATTCTTCGCACGCGATCGTGTCGCCTTTGTCCGCGTCCGTATCCACGTGGACATCCGCATCGCATTCAGGGCATGTTCCAGTCGGCACTGTTCTCTCTCCCTCCACCTTTAGATGAGCGGTGAGGCGCGCCCACACAAAAACGGTGGGGAGAGCCTCTCCCTTTTTGTTTACAGATGAACCGCCGACAATCTAACCGCGTGCGCTGGATTTTGCAATACTGTTTTTAAAAGAAAGTGAAGTCGGAAGAGAAAAATTAAGATGGTGTTTAGTTTCGGGCAACTTAACGGAGAGAAGACACCAGATAGGAAGAGCCAATAAGCATCGCTGCCAACTGCCAATATCAATTGCCACTAGCTTCAGCTAGTGGAAGCGAAGCGGGGAAAAGTCTCCCGGCTTTAGCCAAACTTAAAATCAATCTTTCCTGCTCAGAAGCTGCTTGAAAATTCCGACATGTGCGCCGAAGGCGCAACGAGAAGGTAGCCAGACGTGAAACGTCTGGAAGGTCGAGGGAAAAGATTAGCGCATTGAAGATGCGCGCAGAACCTGTCTGTCCGCACCTTCAGCGCGGAGATGATTGTGTTATCTCACCAGACGTTTCACGTCTGGCTACCTTCTGATCGCCGCTCACGCGGCTTATTTGTCAACTAGCTGAAGCTAGTGGAAATTTTTCAAAACAAAATATCAATAGAACTTAGCCGAGTGAAGGGCTGTTGCGCACGCTCTCGACCAGCCGCCTTGCTTCGGGCAGGGCTTCGAGGGCGCGCAGGACTTGCGGGTCGCTGTCGAGCAGCACGCGATTGCCCGCATCACCCGCATAAGCCGCTGTGATAATCTCATCGCGCAGGCGCAGCTTGACGAAATCCATTTCCGGCTCGATCTGCGCCGGATTCAAGCCCTGTCCGGGATCGCGTTGGAGGAAAGCGCGGAAAGCCTCTATCACTCGATCCGTAATCGGATAATCGTTCGGGCGCGGATTATAACCGAATCTGGTTTCCTCAATCTTGTAATCTTCAAGGCCGGAAACCTGCCCGGAGGCCAGCTCGCGCGTAAAATAGAACGCCGCTTCGGCGATGCGCCCGCGCAGGGTGGTGGCCGCGAGCGGCTTGGCGTTGATGTCCGGCGTGATGCCGCCGCCGCCGTAAAAGATGCGCCCTGCGGCAGTGGTCACGGCAGGGCCTGTAGGAGCCGGAACAGGCGTCGGGGTCGGCGTGGCCGTGGGCGACTTTTGCTGTTGCTCATTCGACTTCTCAGCCGCCTCTTCCTCCTGATCGTGCCGCACATAGTAATCATAGAGCGAGCCGTTAGAGTAATCACGTTGAAGCGAGCGGCCATAAGGCGTGTAATATTTGGCGGTCGTCAAAGTCAGGCCGGAGCCGAAAGGCAAGTGAAAAACTTTCTGCACCAGCCCCTTGCCAAAGCTGGTCTGGCCGACGACGAGGCCGCGCCCGTGATCCTGTATCGCGCCCGCGACGATCTCAGACGCCGAAGCGGAGTTGTGATTAATCAGCACGACCAGCGGAAATTTCTCCGTCTCGTTACCGATTGAGCGATAGACGTTTTCTGTCTCGTAATCTGTGCGCCCGCGCACGGACGTGATGACCTGACCGGGCGGGATAAAACGGCTCGACACCTTGATCGCTTGTTCCAACAGCCCGCCGGGATTGCCGCGCAGATCAAGCACCATCTGGCGCATCCCCTGCGCCTTCAGCTTGTCTATGGCTTCGCTCAACTCCTCGTCTGTCTTGTGCTGAAAGCCGCCGGTTAAGCCCACATAGCCGACGCCCGGACGAATCATAAAAGAATTGCGAATGGATGGCTGGGACACGCCCGCGCGTTTGATGGTAAATTCCAGCGGGGTTGTGGAGCCGACGCGCTCGATTTTGAGCCGCACGGGCACGCCTTCTTCGCCGCGCACGTTCTTTGAGACCTCCGCGCTCGTCCAATCCTTCGCGTCTTTGCCGTCTACCTCAAGAATGCGGTCGCCATAGCGCAAGCCGCCACGCGCGGCAGGAGTGCCCTCGACCAGCGATTGAATGTAAACGCCGTCGCGGTGTTGCAGGATCGAGACGCCGATGCCGAAAAAGCGCGAGTTCTGATCTTCATTAAGCCTTTGAAATTCTGTGCGTGTGAAATAGTTCGAATGCGGGTCGAGCGTCCAGAGCATTCCCTGAATCGCGGCCTGCGTCGCCTTCTCGTAATCAACTTCGCCAGCGTAGTTCGAGTCAATAATCGTCAACGCGGCCTGATAATCGCCTTCGATATTCTCGGCGGTGGTCTTGACGCCCGCGTTGGCAGCCGAAGGCTTGCCGATGCTCCTGCGCGAGAGTCCGCCAACAAGAGCCGCCACAATAATAACCGCCACCGCGACGAGTCCGAACTTTTTGCTCATCAAACGCTCCATCTTGCTAATGCCCCATAAAAAAGCTCACTGCCAATCCTGCCACGGGTAAATATAACATAGCTCATGGCGCGCATACGAAAGCCGAGCATGCGCCGGATGCTTAGAGCAGTTTGCAAATTAGTGTACGGGAGGCTGTGAGCCTGCCGCCTGTTGCGCACGAGCGGCAGGCTCACAGCCTCCCGTACATTCAATCGAAATCCGCTCTAGAACACCTAACAAAACCAAGGATTAGCCACAGAGGCCGGAGAGGCACAGAGAGAGGAAAAGTAGATGAAGGAGATGCTAAATAAAATGTCTTGGTTTATCTCCGTGGCTCTGTGGCTCTGTGGCTGAGTTTTGTTAGGCACTCTTATGATATATTCTGTCAGCGGTTGGCGGCTGACAATAAATGTTGAGGTCGTCGCTAACTCTTCCCCCCTTAAACTCTTGAGAAAAGGTAAGCGGAAAATGCCTCCGTCTCTCTCGATTATTATTCCCGCCTATAATGAAGGGGCGCGTCTCGGTCTGTCGCTTCCCACAATCTTCGACTATCTGAAAGCGCAAGCCTTCGACAGCGAAGTTATTATTGTTGACGACGGCTCAAGCGACGAGACGGCTGAGATCGCAGCGCAGCATCTAATCAACGCAGGCCGTATCAGCTCGCGCGTTATCAAAGTTAATCCGAATCGCGGCAAGGGGAATGCTGTCTACACAGGGCTGCTGGCAGCCGCCGCGCCCGTCGCGCTCTTTACGGATGCAGACCTTTCGACGCCGATTACGGAGACGCCCAAGCTGGTCTTGCCAATCGAGCGCGGCGAGGCTGATTTAACTTTCGGCTCGCGCGCCCTCGACCGCAGCCTGATCGGCGTGCATCAACCATGGCGGCGCGAGCAGGGAGGCCGCGTCTTTAATCTCATCGTGCGCTTTGCCACGGGATTGCCGTTCTGGGATACGCAATGCGGCTTTAAAGCTTTTCGCCTGAGCGTGTGCAAGCCGATTATCGAAGCCGCGACCATCGAACGCTTTGGCTTTGACGTGGAATTGCTCTACGTTGCGCACACGGCTGGCCTGCGCTTACAGGAAATCCCGGTGCGCTGGGATCACAACGAGGGCAGCAAAGTGGAAGTGATGCGCGACAGCCTGCGCATGTTCAACGAAGTTCGCACTATCAGAAATCAACTGCGGCGCGGCGTCTATGATGATGCCATCAAAGCAGCGCACGCACAGGCGACCAAAGAACAATCCGCGAGCGAGCCTCACAGCAATGCCTCGCCGGATTTAGCGAACGCGGCGCAGAGAGCTTAAAAACAGTGATGAGTGATGAGCGATGAGTGATGAGAAAAAGAAATAGCATTTCTCTTATGACTCCGAACTCCTGACTCCTGACTTCTTATTGAGGTGACGATGAGCGCAAGATTGAATGTCAACATAGACCACGTTGCAACTGTCAGGCAGGCGCGGCGTGCGCCTGAGCCGAGCGTCGTCGCGGCAGCGATGATGTGCGAGCAGGCCGGAGCCGACGGCATCACCATACACCTGCGCGGCGACCGCCGCCACATCCTCGACAACGATCTTCACGCGCTCAGACAGGTCGTCACGACATACCTGAACGTAGAGATGGCTGCGACCGAAGAGATGCTGAAAATCGCGCTCGACACTCTGCCGGATGCCGTGACATTGGTGGCGGAAAATCCTGATGAGATTACGACCGAAGGCGGCCTTGATGTGCGCGCCAATCTCTCTCAAGTGCGCGCCGTCGTCAGCCGCTTTCGCGAAGCCAATATCATCTCAAGCCTCTTCATAGACCCGGACCCGCAGCAAATCGAAGCCGCGCACGAAGCGGGCGCGCAACAGGTCGAGCTATGCACTGCGGAATATGCGGATGCCACGCTCGGCGCACGTGCCAATCATACGGAAGGCGCAATGCGTGCCGCACAGGAATTGAGGCGTCTCAGAGAAGCCGCCACCCTCGCCAGACAATATGGCCTGCATGTCGCAGCCGGTCACGGCCTCACCTATCGCAACGTCGGTGCAGTCGCCGCCATCGCAGAGATTCAAGAATTCAACATCGGCCACAACATCGTCTCGCGCTCAATCTTCATTGGTTTAGCAGCCGCCGTCCGCGAGATGCGCGAAGCGATTGAAAGGGGAGGATGAAGAAGTTGCTATTGAAGATGAGTTATGTGCTTCGATCTTTATCATGCTAACCTTTGGACTTGTAGTGGGAGAATTAGGAGGCGTCCATGTCAGCTAAAATTGAACCTCTCTTAACGGTTGCCGATCTTGAGGTGCTGCCTGATGATGGAAACCGCTATGAACTTTTTGAAGGAGAGCTTTTTGTGTCGCGTGCGCCGAGCCTTTCACATCAACGCATCTTGGGAAATATTCATGCCCTCTTGAGAATTTATGTGGCTCAAAACCCAATAGGCGAGATAGTGCTCACACCGGGCGTGATTTTCGATGAAGCCAATAGCGCCATACCCGATGCGGTTTTCCTTACGAATCAACAGGTGAATAATATTGGCTCTGGGGAGCGCATATTTGAAGCTCCTGAATTGGCTATTGAGATCGTCTCACCGGGGAAAGAAAATGCGCGGCGTGATCGTGAGGTAAAGCGTCAAGTTTATGGTAGATATGGTGTCAAAGAATACTGGATTGCTGATCCTGAGAAGTGTGCTTTAGAGATTTATCGTTTGGAGAAACATACCCTCAAATTGGTAGCCATTCTGGTGGATGAAGATGAAATCACAACGCCTCTTCTTCCCGATTTCAGTTGTACGGCCAATCAGATTTTCGATAAGTAGAGTTGAAGGCTTACGATAACGCCGCACATAATCACTCATTCAACCCGATCACCCTTAGCTTGGCTTTCATGATGCTTGTGTGGCTTCGGCTTGCTTGCGTAATCTCGTCAGCATGCCTTTCATCGTTGCCGACTTCCGCCTTCATCCTGGCTCTCAAACACTAAGAGCGATTCCGGCAATCGCGGCTCCCGATCCGCTCCTGCTAAAATCGCTCTCAGTCGTTTCCGGCCAGCTTAAAAGCGACCGAAACTCAAGCTCATCTTGTTTGATTAACTTGCCAGTGCGTCGCTTTCCGCTCTCGGCGGTGCAAAGCCCAGATGCTTGTAAGCTGCGCGCGTGATGACGCGCCCGCGCGGTGTGCGGTTGAGAAAGCCTATCTGTATCAGGTACGGCTCTATCATCTCTTCGATGGATTCGCGCTCTTCGCTGATCGAAGCAGCGATGGTTCCGACGCCGACGGGGCCGCCGTCGAATTTTTCGATAATCGCGCTCAAGAGCTTGCGGTCAACTTCGTCAAGACCGAAACGATCAACCTCCATCAAATCCAGCGCGCGGCGCGAGACGGCTTGCGTAATGCGTCCATCGCTCAAGACTTCCGCGTAATCTCTGACACGGCGCAGCAGGCGATTGGCAATGCGCGGTGTGCCGCGTGCGCGCCGCGCAAGCTCACGCGCTCCCGTCGCTTCAATCTCGACGCCCAGGATTTCGGCGGAGCGATGAATGATAATCTCCAAATCTTTCTGCGAGTAAAAATCGAGATGCTGTACGATGCCGAAACGACCGCGCAAAGGGGCTGTGATAAGTCCGGCGCGCGTCGTCGCTCCGACGAGCGTAAATTTCGGCAACTCCAATTTGATCGAGCGCGCAGCCGTTCCTTGCCCGATCATCACATCGAGCTGGTAATCCTCCATCGCAGGGTAGAGAACTTCTTCGATCTGCGGGCGCAGGCGATGAATCTCGTCTATGAAGAGGACTTCGCCCTCCTGCAAGTTTGTGAGAATGGCCGCGAGGTCGCCGCCGCGTTCAATCGCGGGCGCGCTGACGCTCTTCAAGGGCGCGTTCATCTCAGCCGCGATGATGTTAGCGAGCGTGGTTTTCCCCAGTCCCGGCGGGCCGAAAAACAGCACATGGTCAAGCGCCTCATGTCGCGCACGCGCGGCCTTGAGGAAAATATTTAAATTGCTCGTGACCTTCGTCTGGCCTATGTATTCTTCCAGACGGCGCGGGCGAAGGCTCGGCTCCGACTGCACATCTTCCGGCATCGCCTCGCCGGAAATGGGTCGCGGCGCATCCGTCATCTCGATTTCCTGGATTGACTGTGACATCAAATAAACCCTTTGCTCAAAGAAGAAATTCAAGCGTTCAAGTGAAGCGTATTATACCGCGTCTGGTTCGTTGTTTCAAGCATGAAACACGGATTTTATGTATAATTAGTCCTTCATAATAAGTAAAAGCGCTTGAAGAAAAGGACAAATAGCAAGGCTGCCATCCCGTATGGGAGTTGCGACCGGACGGCAGCCTCTCCGCAGCAACCTGTATCCCCCTCGATACAGGCGCGCGGGCGGGGAGCGCGGCTCACCCTCTGATCGCGCTCCCCTAGCGAATTGTTTTAGCGCTGCAAGGTCATAAGGTTGATGTAAACAGATGCGCGCTCTGGTAAGATGGCGCGCGATATTTGAAAACCAGGTAACGGTCATGCGTCGCTCACACCTCAAATCGAAGTTATGAGCATCGCCGTTCGGAATGAAAGGTTCATTCTCACGGCGAAAGATTTGAGGGAGCAGATAGTAACGGCATTTGCCGTTAAAAGCAAGCTGTGTGTGCCTAGCTTTCCATCAGGAGAAAACTTCTGATGGGAACAAAGTCACGCATGAAACCAGATCAGCTTGCCGGAAAGTTACGTCAGATTAGAGAGGCTTTGGGTCTGTCGCAAAACGGAATGATTAGCCGTATGGGAGTCGGTGAGTTTATCGCGCAGAATACGGTTTCAGAATACGAGCTAGGGAAGCGAGAACCACCGTTAAATATTCTCTTGCAATACGCGAGAGCGGCGAATGTTGCTTTAGAAGTTTTGGCAGATGACGAGTTGGATTTACCAGACAGATTGCCAAGCCCGAAGAAGAGTGAAGGCATTAGGCGTCAGCAAAAGGCTCGCGGTAGGCGTAAGTAATAGGGGAAAATACAAATAACTACCTCAAGTTGCGAGTTAATAAATTGCCACCAGCTTTAGCTAGTGGAGACATGGCACAACAGAAAAAGGCTTTAGCCAAAACATAAATAAATTCTAGACCTTATTGCTTTAGCTCAAATTATTCGGCTAAAGCCAAAAGCATAGAAACCTTAATCCACTAGCTGAAGCTAGTGGCAATTAAAGCAATCCACCAATACATCTCTCACTAGCAACTTGGGTTAACTATTGTATGCACATAAAAAGCGAATGGTGAGGCTTGTTTCGGCCTTCATCATTCGCTTTTTTCTTTCCCTGTGTTCTGAAGCTTACCTGTCCGAGCCTGTCGGGGATGCAAGCTGTAGGCGTGCCTGAGAGCGTTCGAGACGGGCGCGCTCGACTTCAAAATCCTCTTCCGACCCGCTCCATGCGCTGAGGGTTTTCTCGGCGGCGTCGCGTGCGAGGCGGGCGCGTGCAGCGTCAATTTCTTCGGGATGCTCTGCCACTTCGGCCAGCACGCTGACGCGATCCTCATTGACTTCGACAAAGCCGCCGGAGACGTGCAGCTTGGTTGTCGTGCCCCCTTTGGTGTAAGAGAGGACGCCCGTCTGTAGCTGCGAGATCAGCGGAGTGTGTCCGGGCAAGATGCCCAGCTCGCCGCTCATGCTCGGAAGATAAACTGCGTCCACCGTCTCTGCCAGCACGCGCCGCTCAGGTGTGACGACTTCGAGTGTGATTTGTTCAGACATAATAAAAAAGTGATGAGTGATAAGTGATAAGTGATGAGATAAGAAACATGCTGTTTAGCATCGTTCTTATCACTTATCACTCATCACTTATCACTGTAGTTTTATCCTTGCGCGGCGATCTGCTTACCTTTCTCGATGGCCTCTTCAATCGTGCCGACCATGTAGAAGGCTTGTTCGGGCAAGTCATCATGCTGGCCGGCAACGATCTCCTTGAAGCCTTTGATGGTGTCTTCGAGCTTGACGTACTTGCCCTTGAGTCCCGTGAACTGCTCGGCGACGTGGAACGGCTGCGAGAAGAACCTTTGCACCTTGCGGGCGCGGGCGACGACCTGCTTGTCTTCGTCCGATAGTTCGTCAATGCCTAGAATGGCGATGATGTCCTGCAAGTCTTTGTAGCGTTGCAGGATGCGCTTCACGACCTGCGCTGTGTTGTAGTGGTCTTCGCCGACGATGCGCGGGTCTAAGATTTTTGATGAAGACGAGAGCGGGTCTACAGCCGGATAAATTCCTAGTTCGACGATCTGGCGCGAGAGAGCCGTGACGGCGTCAAGGTGCGCAAAGGTCGTCGCCGGAGCCGGGTCTGTATAATCGTCCGCCGGAACATAGACGGCTTGAATCGAAGTGATCGCGCCCGTCTTGGTCGAAGTGATGCGCTCCTGCATCTCGCCCATCTCCGTCGCCAGATTCGGCTGGTATCCCACGGCGGACGGCATGCGCCCGAGCAGCGCGGACACTTCCGAACCGGCCTGCGTAAAGCGGAAGATGTTGTCAATAAAGAGCAGCACGTCCATTCCCTGATCGCGGAAATATTCTGCGACCGTGAGACCAGACAGCGCGACGCGCAGGCGCGCTCCCGGCGGCTCTGTCATCTGGCCGTAGATGAGCGCGACCTTTGATTCCCCGATGGCTTCCATGTCCACCTTGGTCATGTCGAACTCGCCGGTCTCTTCCAGATGATCGTAGAACGGCTGTCCAAAGTTGATAACTTTGGATTCAACCATCTCGCGCAGGAGGTCGTTGCCCTCGCGCGTTCTCTCGCCGACGCCCGCGAAAACCGAAAAGCCCGAGCGCGCTTTGGCGATGTTGTTAATCAGCTCCATGACGATAACCGTCTTGCCGACGCCCGCGCCGCCGAACAATCCGATCTTGCCGCCGCGCACGAAGGGCTGAATCAGGTCAATGACCTTGATGCCGGTCTCGAACATCTCAAGCTCTGTGGCCTGCTCGTCAAAGGTCGGAGCGTGGCGGTGAATCGGGTAACGAGTGGCTGCGGGCACAGGGCCTAGCTCGTCCACAGGCTCGCCGATAACGTTCATCACGCGACCCAGTGTGCCTTCGCCGACGGGCACTGTGATGGGGCCGCCCGTGTCAATGGCCTGCATCCCGCGCACCATCCCGTCGGTCGGCAGCATAGAGACGGCGCGCACGCGGCCTTCGCCCAGGTGCTGCTGCACTTCGCAGATGACGTTGATCGGAGTGGGCACGTCAAAGCCTTCCGAAGTGATGCGCAGCGCCTGATAAATCGGCGGCAAATAATTCTCTTCAAATTCCACGTCCACGACGGGGCCGATAATCTGCACGACGCGACCGGGATGCCCGTTCCCCGCGCTCGAATTTCCATTAGGCATAGCCATACTTTATCTTTTGACTCCTCTTAAAAGTCGGCCTGTAAAGGCGAAAAAACCGGTGTGTGAAAAGCTGGACAAGATAACATATCAATTGGGGCTAAAGCAAAAGCGGCTGAAATTTGGTAGTGGTTCAGTCTGAAGTTGAGGGGCAAGAAAGCCGGACTCACCGCAGAGACGCAGAGAGCGCAGAGGGGGCACAGAGGCTTGAATATCACTCAAGTCTCTGCGCTATCTCCGCGTCCTCCGCGTCCTCCGCGGTGAACCTCATCTCTTGACTCATTCAACTTCAAACTGCACCACTACCTGAAATTTGCGAGCGCCGCCCGGTGAAAGAGAAACGCAGCGAGTAGGGAAGCCTCATGAAAGCAAGGCTCTCAATAGCATGCCTGTCATCCTTCCGCCTTCATCCAACGCGCTCTTAACTTTCCTCGTCATCAATCCGAATCTTCATCCGGCGCAAGGTGCGCAGGTCTTCGTCTGTCAATTCGAGCGTGCCGTCTTCAGTCTCTTCATCCTCATCATCCTGCTCATGCGGGCGCAGGCCAATCTCCAGGCGCAAGGTCAGCTCCATCTCATAGCCCGCATCGCGCAGCCGTTCGATGGCCTCCGCGACCTGCGGCGAATTTTCCACCGCAGAGTTGATGGCCGCGCCGATCTCCTGCACGATCTCTTTGGCTGTATCGTCAATCTCCACAAGATTTCCCGCGCTGCTCAAGTTGATAAGAGCGATGCTACGCGACGCGCACGCGCGCGGTCAACTGGAATAGTGAATAGTAAATGGTGAATAGTGAATAGAAGAACGCTTTCTTTCCTCCATTTACTATTTACTATTCACCATTTACTATTCACCCGCTCTCGCCTTTTGCCTTCTTCATCCATATGCTAGGCTTCGATTACTTTCCCTTGCTGTGCAGAGTTTACACGGGCTTACGAGACCATTCGTTATGTCAACCAAAACCGGTTCCGAGCGACGCGAGCGCTTTGAGACATCTTCCGGCATCGAGCTGCCGAACGATTTTAATCCCGCCAACACCGGGCCGCTGGATTACGAGCAAGACTTAGGCGCGCCGGGCGAATATCCGTACACGCGCGGCGTGCGGCATAACCTGTATCGCGGTCGCTTCTGGACGATGCGGCAGTACGCGGGATATGCGACGGCAGAAGAATCCAACGCGCGCTATAAATATCTGCTTGAGCATGGGACGACCGGCCTGTCTGTGGCCTTTGACCTGCCGACGCAGATCGGGCTTGATTCGGACGACCCGCTCGCGGCTGGCGAAGTCGGCAAAGTCGGCGTCGCGATTGATTCTCTGGAAGACATGCTGCGCCTGTTCGAGGGCATCCCGCTCGAAACGGTCTCGACTTCGATGACGATCAACGCGACGGCTTCGACGCTGTTGTGCCTGTATCTGGCGGTCGCGCGCAAACAGGGCACGGCTTTTGACAAAGTCACAGGCACGATTCAAAACGACATCCTCAAAGAGTACATAGCGCGCGGCACTTACATCTACCCGCCGCGCCCCTCTTTGAGACTGATTACGGACACGTTCGCTTTCTGCGCGCATGAAGTCCCGAACTGGAACACGATTTCCATCAGCGGCTATCACATACGCGAAGCAGGCTCGACCGCCGCACAGGAAATTGCCTTCACGCTCGCAGACGCCATCGCTTATGTCGAAGCTGCGATTGAAGCCGGATTAAAAGTTGACGAGTTCGCGCCGCGCCTCTCTTTCTTTTTTAACTCGCACAACAACCTCCTGGAAGAGATAGCAAAGTTTCGCGCCGCGCGCAGGCTCTGGGCGCACATCATGCGCGAGAGATTTAAGGCGCGCGACACGCGCTCTCTGATGCTGCGCTTTCACACGCAGACGGCAGGCTCTTCGCTGCAAGCGCAGCAGCCGGAAGTCAACATCGTGCGGACGACGATTCAAGCCCTCGCGGCAGTGCTCGGCGGCACACAATCCCTGCACACGAACTCTATGGACGAAGCCCTCGCGCTTCCGACCGAAGACGCCGCGCGCATCGCCCTCCGCACGCAGCAGGTCATCGCGCACGAGTCTGGCGTCGCGGACACGGTTGATCCGCTGGCTGGCTCTTACGCCATCGAGCAGCTCACTACAGACCTCGAACGACGCGCCGCCGATTACATCGAAAAGATAGACGCGATGGGCGGCATGCTCCGCGCGATTGAGACCGGCTATGTCCAGCGCGAGATACAGGAAGCGGCCTACGACTTTCAGCGCGCCTTCGAGACCAAAGATCAAATCATCGTCGGCGTCAATCGTTTCCAGATCGAAGAAGAATCAAAAATCCCAATCCTCCGCATTGACCCTGCCATCGAGCAGGCACAGATCGAGCGAGTCCGCGCACTACGCCAGAAGCGCAACGCTGAAGCCGCCGAAACCGCTCTCGTCAAACTCGAAGAAGCCGCGCGCGGCACGGAAAATCTTCTGCCGCGCATCCTCGAATGCGTCGAAGCGCACGTCACCGTCGGCGAGATAAGCCACCGCCTGCGTCGCGTCTGGGGCGAGTACAGAGAGGCCGTGACGGTGTGATTGCCGGAAAGAATGAGAGATATGTTGAAGCCCGGATTTTATCTTTTGTTAGCTTGCTCGTTACTCGCAGGCTCCTTAGCTGTAGCTAAGAGTCCTCATCATCTCACGATGGCGTTATCATCTTCCCAAAACAAGGTTGCGTGGCAGAGATATACGGCTCAAGGCGAAGAGTTTTCCGTCACGATGCCGGAATTGCCGGGAGTCATCACAGTCGAACGATGTTTGGATGCTTTTTCCCCCTGCCGGACAGAGAGACTGGATCGGACTTATGCGGCATATGCTGACGGGGTTGTGTATCTGGTTATCTCATACGAAAATCCGAAGCGCCGCCAATCGCTCGAAGAAATCATTAACGAGAGTCTGAGTCCTGTCAGAGGTGATTATGATGTTGCATCCGAGACAAATATTACGCTCAACAAATTCAAAGGCCGGAAGTATGTCCTGACCTCGAACAAGGGCGGTTATAACAGGGCGTTGGCGTTCTATCTGACGGGCGAGCACGTATATGAAATTCAAGCGGTTGGGGAACAGACGGATGCCCCTGCGGTTCAGAAGTTTTTAAAATCATTCACTCTGAGCCGTAAACCGAAAGGCAAAGATATTGGCATCGGCGCGCGACTAAGAGCAGGAGAAAGCCTCGCCGCAACCGCGACGAGTCCTGCTCCGGCGGCGACGAAAAATAAAGCTCAGGATACTCAAACGCCGGGTGTGTTAAGGCCAAGTGAAGTCACACGCAAAGCAGTTATCATACTCAAGCCGTCGCCTGCTTACACAGAAGAGGCGCGTCAAAATACCATCACAGGCACGGTCGTGTTGCAGGCAGTGCTAAGCTCATCCGGCACTGTGACAAACATTCGTGCGGTAAGCGGGTTGTCTCATGGCCTCACTGAGAAGGCTATTGGCGCAATCAGGCAAATATACTTTATCCCGGCTGTCAAAGACGGCAAGCACGTCTCGCAATACATCAGGGTCGAGTACAATTTTAATATTTATTGATTGATGCTCAAGCAATTAAAAGGATTGCTCAAATGGCTAAGACCTTCAAGTATCGCGTGTGCCAGACGCAGATGGCGCGCATCACCTATGTCAACGGACAGTGGCAGGGCTTGCAAGTGCCCGAAGTGGCCGACGCCGACACGGTTTTTAATTCCTGCCCGATGGTCTGGGAATATCTGGATGCTGCGGGACGCGACGGCTGGGAGCTTGTCACATCCGCAGGGCATGCCGTGAGTCGTGGCACAGAAGTCTCGAACGCGGTTAATCTATTATTTTTGAAGAAGGAAATATCTTAAAGCTGCTTATGTCGCATCTGCTCGAAGTCAAAAATTTACAGACGCATTTCCCGACGCGCGCGGGGCTGGTGCGCGCGGTTGATGGCGTGAGCTTTTATGTGGATGGCGGAGAACTGCTAGGTTTGGTGGGCGAGTCGGGGTGCGGGAAATCAATCACGGCGCTCTCGGTCATGCGGCTGATTTCTGCGCCGGGAAAAATCGTTGGCGGAGAGATGGTTTTTGACGGCGAAGATTTGCTGGCGGCATCGGATGAGCGCATGCGCGAGATACGCGGCGATGACATCGCGATGATTTTTCAAGACCCTATGACTTCGCTCAACCCAGTCTATACGGTGGGCGAGCAGATTGCCGAAGCCCTCCGCCTGCATCGCAAGCTTTCACGTCAGGATGCGCGGCAGGCTGCGATTGAGGCTATGAAAGAGGTTTCGATTCCAGACCCGGCGCGGCGCGCGGGCGACTATCCGCACCAGCTTTCGGGCGGGATGCGGCAGCGTGTGATGATCGCGATGGCCTTAGCGTGCAACCCGAAATTGTTAATCGCAGACGAGCCGACGACCGCGCTTGATGTGACGATACAAGCGCAGATACTTGAACTGCTGGATGAGTTGCGGCGCACGCGCGAGCTGGCCGTGCTGCTCATTACTCACGATCTGGGAGTGGTCGCGGAGGTCGCGGATCGTGTGGCCGTGATGTATACGGGACGCATCGTCGAAGAATCTCCGGTTGAAGAACTGTTCGCGCGTCCCAAACATCCGTACACGGAAGGCTTGCTGCGCTCTGTGCCAAAGCTGACGGCGGCAGAGGTTGCGAAAGCGACGCGGCTGGAAACCATCGAAGGCATCGTGCCCAGCCCGACTGCTTTGCCGGACGGCTGCCACTTCGCGCCGCGCTGCTCGCATCGCATGCCGCGCTGCACTGTGGGAGACATTCCGCTTTATGATCTCGAAGGCGGAGTCAGCGTGCGCTGTGTGCTTTACGATCTTGCCGCAGCAGTTGCTGCTGACCATCAGATAGCCACAGAGGGAGGAATGCAAAATTAAAAATGTAAAATGCAAAATAGAAGGACATGCCCATTTTTGCATTTTACATTTTTAATTTTGCATTAGTTTATGAGTCTGGAACAATCACAAATAAACGCGAGCGTGCCGGAAAGGGAAGCGGCGGCGGCGCGGTTGCATGATGCGATGGAAGCTCAGAGCGGGCAGCAGCCGGAGCTTGTGCGCGTGCGCGCTCTGGTCAAACATTTTCCGGTCGCGGGCAGCGATGATGTAGTGCGCGCGGTTGACGGCGTGACGTTTGAAATCCTGCGCGGTGAGACGTTGGGGCTGGTGGGCGAATCCGGCTGCGGAAAGTCCACGGTCGGTCGTTGCCTGTTGCGCCTGATTGAGCCGACTGCGGGCGAGGTCTTGTTTGACGGGCGCGATGTGCTGGCGTTGGGGCGCAAAGGGTTGCGCGAGCTGCGGCGCGAGATGCAGATTATTTTCCAAGACCCGTATGCCTCGCTCAATCCGCGCATGACCGTGCTGGCAATCGTCGGTGAGCCGCTCAAGATTCACAAGCTCAGCGATAAAAGCGAACGGCGCGAGCGCGTCGCAGAGCTTTTAAGGAAAGTCGGGCTTGACCCCGATTACATGAATCGTTACCCGCACGAATTTTCCGGCGGGCAGCGCCAGCGTCTCGGCATCGCGCGTGCGCTGGCTTTGAACCCGAAATTGATTGTCGCGGACGAGCCTGTTTCGGCTCTGGATGTTTCAGTGCAGGCGCAGGTCGTCAATCTCTTGCAGGACTTGCAAGCGGAGTTCGGCCTGACTTATCTCTTTATCTCGCACGGCCTCGCGGTGGTCGAGCATATCTCGACGCGCGTCGCTGTCATGTATCTTGGGAGAATCGTCGAAGTGGCAAGCGCGGCTGAACTGTACGCGCACCCGCTCCATCCATACACGCAGGCGCTGCTTTCCGCGATTCCGATTCCAGACCCGAAGCGCAAGCGCGAGCGCATCATCCTTTCAGGAGATGTGCCGACGCCCATCAATCCGCCGTCCGGTTGCCGCTTTCGCACGCGCTGCCCGGCTGCGATTGCAGAATGCGCGCAGATTGATCCGGAACTGCGCGAGATTACGAACGGCCACACGGTCGCCTGCATACGAGTGCCCGGATGGGCTGATGCGCCGCCCGCTGCCTGAGCGTATGTAAAAGTTTTGGTGAAACACATGCAGCTTGACCTGCGTAAGATGCTTTGCAAGTCATCAATTGACAGGAAGCGACGCATGCTTTGTCCCTTCCTTAAACCTTCAACTCCCCGAGGAAAAAAATAATGAGTGATCCAGAGCAGCCTTCTGACTATCAAACGTCGGCTCCGGAAGGCTTTCAGCCGCCACCGCCGCCACCCATGCCGGAACAACCCACAGGGCCGCAGATGTCTGTCGGCGAAACTTTGACCGGAATCTTTTTTGAGCCGGGAAAGACTTTCGAATCCCTGCGCGCCCGCCCGCGATTTCTCGTCGCGGCGGTGATCTGCACGATTATGGTCGTCGCCTTTATGGTCGTCTTCTACCAGCGCGTCGGATTCGAGAGAGTCATGCGGGAAGCCGTTGAAGCCTCTTCACAGGCTGGGCAAATGACCGCCGCGCAAAAAGATGAGCAGGTCAGAATCCAGTCCCTTCCAATCGTCAAAGCCATCACCTATGCCTCGCCGCTCATCTTCATGGCAATCGTTTTTGCCGGAGGCGGCGCGCTGTACCTGCTCGGCTCTGCCATGATGGGAGGCCGTCTGGGTTACAAGCAGGCCATAGCCGTCTGGGTTTACTCAAGCCTTCCTCCGACAGTGCTTGCCATGCTTTTGAACGTCATCCTGCTGTTTATCAGATCGCCGGATGACTACGACATCATCGCCGCTTCAAGGCGTGGTTTAGTGCAGGCTAACCTGAGTTTTCTGGTTGATGCGAAAACCGCGCCGGTGCTGGCGACGCTGCTTGGCTCATTCGATGTGTTTGCCTTCTACGGATTATTTCTCGGCGCATTGGGATTGCGACTGGTCGGGAAAATGTCATCGGGCAGCGCGTGGGGAATCGTCCTTGCTATCTGGATCGTGTCGGTCGTCCTGCGCATAGGCTTCGCGGTGTTACTCGGCAGCGCCATGTAAAAGCGAGGGGGAAGGGGATAGGGTGTAGGGTGTAGTGAAAACACGATTGCTTTATCTACACCCTACACCCTACACCCTACACCCTACACCCTCGCTCTTACTCGTATCTCAGTGATTCGATGGGGTCGAGGCGGGCGGCTTTCCATGCGGGCCAGAGACCGAAGATGAGGCCGATGCCGACGCTGGCGACAAAGCCGCCGATGGGCGCCCAGATGGGAACGTAAGACGGAATGAAGAGGCGTATCAGGAGCGTCGTCAGCCACCCGACGGTCAAGCCAATCAAACCGCCCATGCCGGTCAGGGTCATGGCTTCGATCAAAAACTGCCAGAGAATATCTTTGCGCCGCGCGCCGATGGCTTTGCGGATGCCAATCTCTCTGGTTCGCTCTGTGACGGAGACGAGCATGATGTTCATGACGCCGATGCCGCCGACCATCAGGCCGACAGAAGAGATGACGACCATCGCGATTGCCACGCCTGCTGTGATAGCGCGAAATTGATCGAGAATGGATTCTGAGGTCGCCATCCCGAAATTATCTTTCTGGCCGAAGGGAACCTGACGGCGCACGCGCAGGAGGTCTGTGATTTGATCCCTTGCCTCTTCCATCATTCCGGGGCGCGCGACCGCCAGAATAAACACATCGTCTGCGTTCGGCTTGAGCTTGCGCGCGACATCGAACGGCAGGTAGATAACGTTATTCTGATCGCTGTCGCCGCCTAAGAATGTCTCGCGTTTTTCCAGCACGCCGACCACGCGAAATTCACGCCCGCCAATCTCCAAAGTCTTATCCACAGGCGAGCCGAACGGAAAGAAGTTATCCGCGACCATCGCGCCGATGAGACAGACCTCTTCGCGCGAGTCGTTCTCAAACTGCGAGAAATAGCGTCCCTCTTTAATAATCTCCGTGCCTGCGCGCTCAAACTCAGGCAGCGTGCCCTGCAACTGCACCGCAGAGGAAGTCTTGCCGTTGGCCGTCACGAGAAGCTTCTCGCCAAAAAAATTGTTTGTGATGTCCAGAAAAGGCACCGCAGCGTCTACGGCTGGGAGCTGCGAAATCGCCATCGCATCATCATAAGTCAGTTCTTTGCGCATACGCTCTTCGCGCGACAGGCGACCGATGCGGATACCCGGCTCAAACTTGGCGATGAAGATTGAGCGCGTGCCGAACGACTCGACCTCCTTTTTCACGGCCTCATCAATGCCGCTGATGATCGAAGCAATCGCCATCACCGTCCAGACGCCGATGACCACACCGATGACCGTCAAAAATGAGCGCAGCTTATTCGCCCGCAAGGTCGAGAGCGCCATCTTCAGATTTTCGTAAATATCGCTTCTTAATAACTTCATAAAACAAATGCTGTGCTTTGATTTTAGTTCTTTGTTCTTTGCCAGTGGCGCTCAACTTTGTGCTATCAGCTCAAGGTTGAAGAGCGTGCAAAGCACAAAAGACAAAGAACAAAAAAACAAAGCTTCAGTCCGCTCGCAATGCTTCAATCGGGTCGAGCCGCGCCGCCGTCCATGCCGGGAAAATCCCTGACAGGACGCCAATCGTGCCAGAGACTGAGACGGCGACAATGACCGCAGTGATTGACAGGTAAGTCGGGAAAAAGATGGCCGTCAAAACGCGCCCGACAATCCAGGCAATCAGCACGCCGGTCATGCCTCCAAAGGCCGAGAGCGTCACGGCTTCGACCAGAAATTGCTTGAGGATGTCTTTGCGACGTGCGCCGAGAGATTTTCGGATGCCGATCTCCTTCGTCCGCTCCGTCACAGAGACGAGCATGATATTCATAATCACGATGCCGCCGACGACCAGCGCAATGGCCGGAACCGCAATCGCCACGATAAAGACCGTGCCGAAGATACGGTCGCGCAAGCCAGTGATGGCGTCCGGCGTGACGATGCCGAAATTGTCTTTCTCTCCCGCCTCAAGCCTGCGCCGCACGCGCATCAAAAATCGAGCCTCGTCAACCGCGTCATTGAAGACTTCATCCGTCTTTGAAGTGATGACAAAGTAGAGCGAGCGATTGCGAATCAAGCCGCCAAAATTGTTGGCATACGTCTCTAACGGCAGCGTGATAAACATGTCCTGCGGAATACCGAAGACAGTTCCTTTGGCCGTCGCCACCCCGACCACCCTGTAGGGCATTCCCTGTACGATAATCTCCTCACCCACCGCGCTGCCCGTCGGGAAAAGTTTGCTGGCGACATCCGCGCCGATGTATGCCACGCGCTGCGCCGCGTTGTTTTCTATTTCGACAAAGTAGCGGCCTTCGGCGATGTCCAGATTTTCGATGTCCGCAATAATCGGAGTCGCGCCGTCAACTTGGACTTCCTCAAGTATCTCTGCGCCGCGTTTGACCTGTGCGCGTGATGGCCGCGCCTTCGCTCCGATTCTTCCGATTAAGGTCGCGCGTGATTTCAGATACTCGAAATCCTCCATCGTTAAATCTTTATTGCGACGCTGCGCGGCGGCGATGGTGTCCGTGTCTTTAAAATCTTCAAAAGGATTGAACCGCTGAACCGTAAATGATTTCGCGCCGATGCCAGCTATCTTTTCGTCTATGTAAACGTTAAAGCCCTGAATCAGAGAGACGACGACGACCACCGCCGTGACGCCGATAATCATCCCGAGCAGCGTCAGAGCCGAGCGCAGCTTATGCGCCCAGATGGCAGCCAGAGCGAGTTTTAAGGTTTCGATTAATTTCACGTCAGATTATTACGCACCACTTGGGGGATTGTTTCAAAGGGGCTTCACAGGATTCTTAGATGCTAGACGTTGACAGGGGTTTGTTCAAGTCGCCAGCAACCTACTTGATGCAGAGATTGTAAATCATCTGTAAAAGTTTGCCTGAAACTGCTATTCGTAACGCAACGCTTCAATCGGGTCTAACCGCGCAGCTTTCCATGCAGGCCACAGGCCGAAGATGAGGCCGATGCCGACGCTCGCGATAAATCCGGCGATGGGCGCCCACAGCGGCACATAAGAAGGTATCAGCAAGCTGATGAGAAACGTCGTCACCCAGCCCAGAGCCAGGCCAATCAAACCGCCCATGCCTGTCAGGGTCATGGCTTCAATCAAAAACTGCCAGAGAATATCTTTGCGCCGCGCGCCGATAGCTTTGCGGATGCCAATCTCTCTCGTTCGCTCCGTGACGGAGACGAGCATGATGTTCATGACGCCGATGCCGCCGACCATCAAGCCGACGGAAGAGATGACGATCATCGCTATCGCGACGCCGAAAGTGATTTCCCGAAAGTTTGAGATGACAGAATCTGCCGTTGCCATTCCGAAATTATTCTTCTCTCCAAACTTTACCTGCCTGCGCACGCGCAGGAGGTCTGTGATCTGATCCTTCGCTTCCTCGACCATGCCGGGACGCGCGACGGCAAAGAGCGAGACTTCGTCCGCGCTCGGCTTGATTTTGCGCCCGACGTTGTAGGGCATAAAGATAATGTTGTCGGCATCGTCCGAGCCGCCGCCGCCGCCAAGCTGCTCTCGCTCTTGAATCACGCCGACGATGCGAAACTCGCGCCCGCCGATGTCAATCATGCGATCGACCGCAGACATGTACGGAAAGAAATTGTCAGCCACGCTTGCGCCGATGATGCACACCTGTTGATTATTTTCGTTCTCAAACTGCGTGAACCAGCGACCCTCTGCGATGATGCGCGTGCCCGCACGCTCATACTCAGGCAGCGTTCCTTCCATCCGCACCGCCGAAGACGTTTTACCGTTAGCCGTGACCAGAGTTTTTTGCCCGAAGAAATCATTGGTCAAATCAAGAAAGGGCACGCACAATTCTACCGCCGGCAATTTTGAGATAGCGATGGCATCATCATAAGTCAGCTCTTTGCGCATACGCTCTTCGCGCGACCGGCGACCGGTATGAAAGCCCGGATCGAATTTAAAAACCTGAATCGTGCGCGTGCCCCAAGATTCGATCTCTCTCTTGACGGCTTCATCAATGCCGCTGATGATCGAAGCAATCGCCATCACCGTCCAGACGCCGATGACCACACCGATGACCGTCAAAAATGAGCGCAGCTTATTGGCCCGCAAGGTCGAGAGCGCCATCTTCAGGTTTTCGTAAATATCGCTGCGAAGTAGTTTCATAAAAGCTGTGCTTGGTTCTTTGTACTTTGTTCTTTGCCTGTGGCGTTCAAGATTGAGTTATCCGCTTAAGGTTGAATAGCGTGCAAAGAACAAAGCACAAAAGACAAAGAACTAAAATCATTCCCATCTTAACGCCTCAATCGGGTCGAGGCGCGCGGCTTTCCATGCAGGCCATAATCCGAAGATGAGGCCGACGGCGGCAGAGATGCCTATGCCCATCGCAATGGCCCAGAGCGGCACATAGGCAGGGAGCGGCGAGTAACTGTTCATTAACAAGCTCGCGACCTCGCCGATAATCAGTCCCGCGATGCCGCCGATGGCTGTCAATACTACAGCCTCTATCAGAAATTGTGACAGGATATTTCCGCGCGTCGCTCCAACGGCTTTACGAATCCCAATCTCTTTTGTTCTCTCTGTGACGGAGACGAGCATGATGTTCATGACGCCGATGCCGCCGATCATCAGCGCGACAAAAGAGACTGCCGTTAAGACGAGGGCGGTCGCGCCCGTCAGTTGATTGTAAATGTCGAGCAGCGAGTCTTGTGAAGAGATGCCGAAATTATCTTTCTCGCCTGCGGGCACGCGCCTGCGGCGGCGCAGTGTGTCGCGCATCTCTTCCATCGCGGACTTAACCTCAGCCCTTGATTTCGGGCGCACGATAATAAAAAAGACGACTTCGGGAAACGACACGTCGGGATAGTATTTTAGAAAAGTGCTGAGCGGAACAAAGATGGAATTGTCGCGCGATTGACCGAAAAAGTTTCCGAGCGGCTCCATCACGCCGATGACCTGATAGGGATTGCCGCCGATCTTAATCTCTTTGCCGAGCGGGTCTTCAAAAGGAAAGAGAGCGCGCACAACATCAATGCCCAGCACGCAGACGTTCGAGCGTTCGTGCAAATCCACGTCTGCGATAAAACGCCCGCGACCGATGTATTGCGAATGAACGAACTCGTATTCGGGCATCACGCCCAGCAAGATAGGCGTGTCGGATTGCTTGTCGGAATAGCGCACAGTCTCCGCAATCTTGCGCTGAATCGGCGAGACCCCTGCGATGGAAGGAGATTCGCGGCGCAGGGCTTCGGCATCTTCGAGCGTCAGGTCTTTGCGCTGGCGTTCTTCCTGACCCGGCTGGCGGCCAAAGCTCGGGTCAAACTTGGAGACGAAAATCGTATTCGACCCCAGCGATTCAATCTGGTTTGCGAAAGCCTTGTTCAAGCCCTGTATGATCGAGACCATGAAGATGACCGTCACGACGCCGACCGTCACGCCGAGAATCGTCAACGCCGAACGCAGCTTGTTCGTCCTGATAGTCTCGACGGCCATCGCCGCAGATTCTTTGACATCATCGAAAGACATTTCAGTTTTCGGTTTTCAGTTTTCGGTTTTTAGTTTTCAGTGAAGGCAATTTGATTTTGCTCAAAACTGAAAACTGAAAACTGAAAACTACTCCGCTCTTAAAGCTTCAATCGGGTCGAGCCGCGCCGCGCGCCACGCAGGCCAGAGGCCGCTGATGATGCCGACGATGGACGACACGCCGACGCCGAGCACAGCCGAGTTGATGCTCAGCAATAATGGAAAGCCCATCAAAAACGAGAGCAGGTAAGCGAGGGCAAATCCAAACACGACGCCCATTGCGCCGCCAATGGCCGTCACCGTCACTGCTTCAATCAGAAATTGCCTGAGAATGTCTATGCGCCGCGCGCCGACGGCTTTGCGGATGCCAATCTCTTTGGTTCTTTCAGTAACGGAGACGAGCATGATATTCATGACGACGATGCCGCCGACCACGAGCGAGATAGCTGCGACGCCGATAGTCACGATGTAAATATTCGATGTCGCCTGCCCGTAGAGATTGAGAAAGACATCCTGCGATTCGAGCGCAAAACCATCGTCTTCGTCACTGAAACTTTTGCCGCGACGGTTACGCATGATGGCGCGCACCTGATCCTGCGCTTCTTCGAGCCGCGCGGCTTCGGGAACCTGTATGTGAATCGTAATCGAATCACGCGCGCCGAAAATCTTTTGATAAGTCGGATACGGAATAAAAACAAAATTGTCGCGCGAGAAGCCGAAAATATTGCCCTGCTTTTCCGCGACGCCGACGATGTGAAACGGGCGTCCCGCGAGGCGTATCTCTTTGCCGACCACCTGCTCCGGCGGCGCACCGCCAAACAGGTTTCCGAGGATGTCTGCGCCGACCACGCAGGCATCGTCTCCGGCCTCTGCCTCGCTGTCAGACCACGCGCGCCCGGCTTCGATGCTCACGTCTTCGATGTCGAACATCGAGAGCGTGACGCCGCGCACGGGCACGTCTTCAGACTTTTGATCTGCGTACTTGACCAACTCGCGCGCGTTGGCGGCAATCCCCGTGCGCCAGCAAGCCGGACAGAGACGCGCGATGGCCTCTCCGTCTTCGTGCGTCACGTCTTTGCGCCGGTTGAACTTTATAAAATCTTCGCGCGAGGTGATGATGAGCGGTCTTTTGGCGACGGTGAAGACCGTAGACCCTTGCGAAGAAAAGGTGGTGGCGACCGTCTGGTCTAAGCCTTTGATGATGGTGACGACGGCGATCACAGCCGAGACGCCGACGACGATGCCGACCAACGTCAAGGCCGTCCGCAGCTTGTTAGAGCGCAGGCTCCCAAGCGCAACGCGGAACGATTCCCAAAGCGATGATAAATGAAAGCGCATGGAAAAGTCCCAAGTCCCAAGTCTCAAGTCTCAAGTCAAAAGAATTGGTTTGAATGACTTGGGATTTGAGACTTGGGACTTGGGACTGCTTTATCGAATTCGCTCGTCCTTCTCGATCAATCCGTCGCGGATTGAGATGACGCGATGCGCGCGGGCGGCGATGTCAGGCTCATGCGTGACGACGATGATCGTGTTGCCTTCCTCATGTAGCTTCTCGAAAAGGTTCATGATGTCGTGGCTGGTCGTCGTGTCGAGCGCGCCCGTAGGCTCATCCGCCAGCAGAATCGAGGGATGGTTGACCAGCGCACGCGCGATGGCGACGCGCTGGCGTTGGCCGCCCGAAAGCTCGTTCGGCCTGTGCATCATGCGGTCTGTTAAATCAACGGAAGCAAGCGCCTGCTTGGCTTTCTCGTGCCGCTCGCCGGAACTCATCCCGGCATAGATGAGCGGCAATTCGACGTTATGCAGGGAAGTGGCTCGCGCCAGCAGGTTGAAGGTCTGAAAGACAAACCCGACTTCCTTGTTACGGATGCGCGCCAACTCGTCGTCGTCCATTGCCGAAACGAGCTTGCTGTTAATCCAGTATTGCCCTTTGCTCGGCGTGTCGAGACAGCCGATCAAATTCATCAGCGTGGATTTGCCGGAACCGGACGGCCCGATGATGGCAAGGTACTCGCCCTTCTGCACGTCGAAAGAGACGCCGTGCAGGGCATGCACTTCTTCAGATCCCATCTGGTATGTCTTCCAGATGTCGCGCATCGAAATCAGAGAAGCGGGGACAGCATCACGCGCCAGCAGCTCGCCGTGATTGAGCACGCCTTCCTGTATGGTCGCTTCCAGAGTTGCGGTTGGTTCGCTCATTATTCGGCCTCAACTTGCATTGGCGTTCGCCTGTGCGCCGGGTTTGTTCGATTGTTCCTTGACGGTCGTACCTTCTTTTAAGGTCTTCAAGATACGACTCGGCCCGGTGATAACTTTCATGCCTTCGCTGACGCCGCTCGTAATCTCTATATCAGATTCGCCGGTGATGCCGGTTGCAACCTCTACGAATTTCACTTTCTTGCCGTCCATGATGTAGACGCCCTTGATGTCTTTGGGCTTCTCTCCGCCGGGCGATGCTTGCGGCACGCTGCCCGCTGGGGTCGACTCAGGGGAAGCTCCGCCGGGCGGCGTCGCAGGCTTTTCGACGATGGCCTGAAGCGGCACGGCCAAGACCTTGTTCTTGACTTTGGTCGTAATGGTCGCCGTCGCGCTCATGCCGGGACGCAGGCCGTTGCGCACTTCGTCGGGCATGTCTTTAAGCTGGATGACGACGCGAAACTCTTTGGCTTCCTGCACGTTGATGGTGTTTGAAAGGCCGCCCTGCGTCGCGGATTTACCGACCGCGAGCGGGGTTTTCTGTGTCACTTGTCCCACAATCTCGCGCTCGTTAAAAGCGTCAACTTTAATCTTGACGGGCTGACCGACTTCGACATTGGCGATTTCGGTTTCGTCAACTTTGACTTCGACGTTGATCGTGGACATGTCCGCGATGGTCAAAAGCGGCGTTGACGAAAGGCTGGCGACGGCAAAGGTTCCGACCTTTGAGGGGATGTCGGCGATGACGCCGCTCAAGGGGGAAAGCTGTGTCGCCTTGTCGCGCTGGCTGGTCTCTCCGCGCAGGAGAGCCTGCTGGCGGCTCGCGTTGGATTCGCTGGAACGCACGCTGATGCGCGCGGAATCAACACTGCGTCTGGCGTCACGCACGCTGATACGCTGCTGGTTGGCGCGGGCGATGGCTTCCTGCACGGCAATCTTCTGTGCTTCGTGGCGCGCCACTGCCGAATCGTAACGATCCTTCGCCGCGTCGTAGTCCGCGCGGGAAGAGACGCCGGATTCGACCAGCTCTGTGGTGCGCTTCAGTTCGCGCTGAGCCGTATTGAGTTCGATCTGGAAATTGACAAGCTGCTGGCGCTGTTGTGACACACCGGCTTCTGCGACGGTCAATCCCTGCTGCGCCTGCGCGACGGAATTTTCGGCGGCGATGATCTGTGTGCGCGCGTTCTGCACATCATTCAAGGCTGCCTGCGAGGCTGCGAGCTGTGCATCCTGACTGGATTGGAGCTGCGTCGGATCAAGCCGTACAAGGGGCTGTCCCTTTGACACTAGGTCGCCTTCTTTGACATAGATTTCTTCGATGCGACCCGCGACCTCGCTCGTCAGGTTGATAAATTGAATGGGGCGAATCTCGCCCGAAGCAGTGACGGTCGAGCGCAGTTCGTCTCTGACTGTCACGGAATAAACCGTCACTTCCGGCTCGTCCTTCCGGCTGGCAAAAACGCTGATGATGATAATCAGCCCGAGCACGGCGACCGCCGAGACCGCAATAATAATTTTCTTTCTTCGGCTCAATGCCATGTTGATGCTATTCCTTTGATGGTTAAAAGAGAGTTTGGATGCCCGCTCACTAATCGCGCGTTCAATCACCGCGTGACGGCGCGAAATCCTTCTAAGTACCCGCGCTAGAAAAGCTTCTACGTTAGAAACGCGCGAACGGTTTCATTATAAACAGGAAGGGGCATGAGGTAGAAGTCCAGAGCAGGGAATCTGTATCTGCCAGACACCCCGGGGGGGAAGATTGACTCATTGTCGTTTCTCCCTTTGAGCTTCGTTGGAGTGCTTTATGCGGCTTGGCAGTTGGTGTTAATTATAGAAGTTCTGTTGATGACGGAGCGCGCCCTCTTCCCGGTCGGCAGGCACACTATCCATCATTGGAAAGTCCCGCGCCAAACACGAACATAGCGGCAAAACGCAGAGATTTTGCCGCTATGCTTTGGCGTGGTTTTTACGGGCTACTTTCTGGAATAAACCTTCCTGAGTAATTGAATAAGCTTTTTGTTCTCAGACTGCATAGCAAAATCGAGGGCTGTCATGCCTTCATTATTTTTTGCTTCAACGTCAGCCCCGGCAGCCAGCAATGCTTCTACGACCTGGACGTTATCATTTCCGGCAGCGACTATCAGAGGGGTCACACCTTTACCAGTTCGGACATTCGGGTTAGCGCCTTTATGGAGCAGACTATGCACGATACTGGGACTACCGAATGATGCGGCTGCAACTAAAGCCGTTTCGTTGTTTTCGCTGGTCTCATTCACGTTCGCGCCTGCATTGAGCAAAACTTTTATAATGTTAGCATGACCGTTAGCCGCAGCGGCCATTAATGCTGTGTTGCTGCGTCTATCTTTGGCATTCGGGTTCATGCCAGCAATTAAAAATAATTGCACGGCTTCGAGGTTATCTTTCTCGGCACGTTCTACAAAAGAATCTGCATTGTAGGCGAAACCCAATGCCTTTAATCTTTGGCGAGCACTTTGCGGATTGAGATCACCGTTAATTCCGCGATCCGCAGACCGCATATCCCCTTCATTACCTAACGGCACTTTCAAAGTTACACGAGGTCTATCCGTCGGCGCTCGTATGTTTAAGGGATCAGAGATAGCATGCCACTTTGCGTCTTTACTGGCATCATTACTGCCAAATGCCAAGTCAACGTACCAAACGCCCTCCGGCAAGGCCACTGTTATTGAAGAAGTTTTCTTACATATGGCTTTGGAAGGGACGGTGCCGTCACTCACAATATCGCCACGCGCATTCCTTACCCGCAATAAAATGGGGGGCCGATTGCTGTTTTGAGGAAAGAGGGGCATCGCTGCCGAGTCTTGTAGCTCAACTGTAGCTGTGCCGTAGCGCACGCTCAACGGGATTGTTCCAACATCGGTCTCACTGGTCTCGCCCAGCACAAAAAGATGACCGGAAAATAAGCTTTTGCCGGTCAAATCGAGGAAAGGTGCGGTGAGCGGAACGTAGGCAGACGGCGTTACGGGCGTCGTCACGTAGAGCAGCACTTGCTGTTTTGCGGGTAGCGTTGACGGGATGCGAAAGCTCCCGTCGATGCCCGTCTCGGATAATGCAATTAAGCCATCCACGTTTTCGGTGCTGCTCGTTATTTGGCTTAATGGATATATCGTGACGATGGCACGCGCGATGGGTCGTTGCGCCGCATCAACCACTCTGCCACTAATTGTCCGTTGCCTCTGCCCATACCGAGAGGTTTTAGTGCCTAACTCTATCTTGATTCGTGACCTTGGATCACTTTTCAGATAATTTGGCGTCACGCTGTAGCTAACATATTCCTCGCCGGTGCTGCGATCCAGAAAATACTCGCCGCGCACGGTATCGTGTGTTTCGGGAAAGCCAATGTCATAATTTTTAGCGGCCTTGAAATCATCAAAGATGGCAACTGCAATTCTTCGATCAGCACTAAATCTTTGATTCAGATGCCGCGCTAACAACGCTAAAAAATCGCGGTTGATGTTCTCCGGCTTGACGCTGATATTCAGGACTATTTCATTTTCCGAAAGTGAGCGCTCAGAATAAGCTATCCGGTAATCAACCGGAGACGGGCTGTTATCTTTGACGCCACCTTCTACAGGCTTTTGTCCGCTGACAACCGGCGCGGCAGAGGAACAGCAGACCAACATCAAGACTAAGCTGATAATTTGGAAGTTTCTCAATTTTTCACCTCACTCGCCACAGCCGTTTGCACGAAGTTCTTCAGTGATAGCACTGGTATCAGTGCCTGTTACACTAACCCCGAACCTCCTGGCAATTTCCTGATCTGATTCTCCGTTTAGGGAGTGTAATGACTCATGAATAATGCGCGCCGAGCCAAATTGCTCACTTGAGCGATAGTAGACATCGCTGCGGGAAGATAAAGTTGCCCCCATGCTTCTATTTGGCCCGGAATAAATTGCTGTCCAAGCATTATAGTTTGTATCAGTACCCGTAAAACTGCGACTGATGGGGTTAGTGGCATATATCTGATTAGGCTTAAAGCTCAGGTCTACATCGGGAGCAACTACCCCTGCGTCTAAGCGTGAGATTGTCGAATTGCCACCGTCATAAGGGCGTTGCGCATTTACTGCTTTCGTCACCTCATCCGGGTCGTATCCTTTACTGAGCAAGAAGTTACGACATCTTTCACTATTTGACAAATCGCCTGTAGCTTCTTGCCGCTCTCGGTCATACTTTTCCAAGTCCTTGTTTTTGAAAGTAGCCCTTATGCCGGGACCTTGCTGACTACCTGTTGACAAGTAAGCTATTACATATTCTTCACAGTGCGGCGCTCCGCCACCGACGCTCGTGCAGGCGACGCCTATCATGGGCACTGTTTGCATAGGACTGAGGAGACCATCGAGAGTAGAGGCTTGTTGGCTGCCATCCGGTGCGTTGGCATCGGCAAACATCCCTTCAGCCTCTTCCGAGAACATTTCATTGAACGTGATTATGACATCGCAGGAGATGGGCGCGCCTCCCTGAATACAACCGGTCGCGCCATTCATAATATCACCATAGCGAGGGAACACTAAGTCCGGTGCCTCAGGATTGGTGTAAACACCCTCCGGCGGAGACAGTCCTGCATCCAAGCCCAATGGATCGAGTTCTGAGTCTACCGCTCCGCGCCGGCTGTTGGTCACAGGATTCTGGTACATCCAATTCACGCGCGGGTCGTTGCCATAAAGCCCAATAGTCTGAGTCGCCAGCGCCTGCCCACCGACCAACACAAAGCCCGTCTTTTTCTTCCACTGATTATTCACCCATCCGATTTCATTAACGACCTCTCCTCCTAAAGCCGTGGAGCGAATCAGATAGGTTGTCTTGTTCGTCTCCTGCTGCCGGACTCTTCGACCATCACCATCAAACTCCTGAGTGATAAGCAAGCCGGGATTGAAGCGACCCCGCTGTGCCGTGTCAAGGGTTTTGGTGCGGCGGCCTGAGGCGTCATAGGTGGTAGTCAATGTGCTCTGCACGGTGGCGCGTCCATCGGCATCATATTGCCAATCGGAACGGCGGTTATTAACATACTGCGCAGACACCGGCGTCATATCCGCCGCCCACACTTTTCCGGTCCGTGCCGTCAGATTGCTCCATTCGTCATAGCCCATTGTCTCGCGGTACGGGCGATTGTCTGTCGGCACGGATGGCGTGTGCGCTTCGGTTCCTGATTTAGCTTCAATCAGCCTGCCGACGTGATCGTATGCGTAAGACCGGTCAAACTTATCACTGGCCGGCACCTCCATCGAGATGTCATCCACAAACTTGATGCGCCCGTCAGCGTGATACTGGTACGTGGCTCCCATCACGCCGTTGACTTCAAAGCGGGAGACTTGCCGACGCGGGGTGTATTGATAATCGAGGTTCTTATTGTTGCCGTAGGTTAAGTGCTTTAAAGCTCCCCACGCCCTCGATTGCAGGTTCGAGGCATACTGCGTCACTCCCGCGAAGCCGTTGCCATTGACGGTCGTTAAGCGTCCGGCCTGGTTATACACGTAAGTCAGATTGCGGGTCGTATCGTTCGGGTCCGAGATGCCGGTCAACTCGCCGCCCAGATTGTAGGTGTAATTGAAAGTATAAGACTGGTTGATCTCAGTGATGGAGCGCGTCTCGGAAGTCAGACGCGCGAGTGCGTTGTAGGCGTACGTGACCGTGCCCAGGTCGTCATTCATCTGGGTGCGATTGCCCGCCGCGTCATAAACATAACTGCTGGGGGCTGGCACGGGGATATTAGAACCGGCGGGGACGCCATAGCTGATGCCTGTCAGCAGGTGGCGATTGTTGTAAGTGTAATTGGTCGCCGCGCCGCGCGCGTCCGTCACCTTCTGCACCGCGCCGTCAGCGTAGTAATCATAAGTTGTCACCGCGCCGGGCGCGTTCTGCGGCAGGCGGCGGGTTTTCAATCGTCCATATCCGTCATAGGTCAGCGTCGTCTCTTGGAATACACTGCTCGCCTCTGACCCATCGTATTGACGGATGGATGTCACCCCGTCGAGTGCGTTATAGGCGCTGACGGTCGTGCGATAAGCCGTCGCGCCATCCCACTCAAATTCCTCAGATTTGATGCCGCGCCCCAATTCGTCGCGCGTGATTCTTTGTTTTCTGCCGACCTCGTCAGTTAGAGTAACGACCTCGCCGCCAGCGCACCCGCATCCGCCGTATGATGCTTGTCTGGTGGTGCCGTCCTGATTGGACGCAACTCTGGGGCGTCCCTTCCAGTCGTAAGTCTGGACCGTCCACGCCCACCCGGCAGCATCATCTCCAGCCGGATACCATGAGCCATAAATCTCGGTCGGGTTGGTCTGTTGCAGCAGCCGCCCCATATTATCAAAGACAAAGTATTGCCCGATGTAGCCGCCCGTGCTACCCGGATGCTCGCTGGCCGTGGCACGCACTCTGCCCACTCCGTCCAGCAGTTTAGAGGACACGGTCGCGGCCAGCCCCTCCTGAATCGTCGTGTAGGTCTGAATCACATTCGAGCTGGTCGAGTAGATATAAGTAGAGGAGGCGGAGTTGAAAGAGTTTGTTATCTGAGACAGCCTGCCGATGCCATCGTAAGAGTACGCGACAAAAGCTCCGGTCGCGCTCGCGGGCGAAGCAGTGTTTGGCGGCGGCGCCTGTCTGCGCGTCACGACCCCGACATCGTAGCTGTACTGTGAAGTCGTCTGATTGCCGTCTGCATCCGTGTTGGTCGTCGGGTAGGCATAAGTATTCATGCCGCCCGAATCGGAGAACGAGTCACTATAGGAGATAGAGGTCTGATGATTGAGCGGATCACGGGTAAAGATGATTGAGCCGGTCGTGTTATACCCGGTCTTCGATTCTACAAACTGAGAAGTGTTGATGGCATCCCACCTTCTGGCTTTGGTGAGATTGCCGCGCCATGCATTGCTGGCTCCATAATTAGTCGCATCATGCTGGACGGGCGTTCCCTGCTGAACGAGGAACTCCCCGGTGTCGTCATAGAGGTAATCAACTTTCGAGACCAAGTTGCTGCTGGCGGGAGTTGTTTTGTAGACACGCTTCTGGCTGATAAGACCAAAGATGCGGCGACTCATATAGTCAAAGCTCAGATTGTAATCGGTCTGAGTCGTCCGTAGCACACTGGCCGCATACTTATCATATTCTTTGGTCTCATTAGGCAGATAGTAGTTCAGGTTACAGCCTGTGCCGCACGAGAGCGTGAACGAGGTGTAGCCAAAGGTGGTGCGGCTCCGATTGCTTGGATCCCAGACATTGGTTTCCGTCACGCGCGGATTGAGCTTGTAAGCGACGCTCGTATTGTCCTGCGTCCAAGTTGTAGTCACCCACCGCTGTTTAATCAGCACGGGCGATTGAGCTTCATTATAACCCCACGTCTCCGATAACACCGGCAGACCCTCTTGCCATCCGCTGGCGCGCGTAAACTCTTTATGCGTTGTACCGTCCGGGAATGTAACTTGTCCCACTTTGCAGCCCTGCTGAACATCGGCACAATCTGCGAGGGTCGGCGGGGCATAATTGGTCGCCACCTCCGTACCGCTGAGCCAGTTCTCAGCCCACACCTTGCGCTGCGTAAATCTCGGGCAGTCCGTCTGTGCCGTCGTTGCATTCAGCGGCAGATTATAAGAGACGTAGTTGAGCGCGTGTGTATCCGATACCGGATTGCTGTCGGCGGCGAAATAAGTGATCTTGTGAACTTGTCCCCAAGTCGAATAGCTGAACTTGTAATAGGTGCCATCCCTTAAACTGACCTGCGACAAGACAGGCAGAGTCGTCCCATTCTGCGTGCCGGTAATCGTCAAACCCGTGAAATTGGTTTGCAGCGTCAGGTTGGTATAACCGAAAGTCACCCAGGTGTATTGACCACCGCCACGGGTCTGTGAGATCGAAGTCGGATTATTTTTAGAGTCATAATTAAAGTTAAAGATTCTCCCTAGCGTATCTGTCACCGAAAGAATCCTACCAGCAGCGCTGTTGCTGATCGTGATGTAATTGCCGTTGCGATCTTTGACCTGCGTGCAGCGATAGCCGTTCTGCGTCAAGGCGTAAGAGAGCTGTGTGCCGTCCGTCCTTCTGACCAGAAGAGTGCCATTGCCGTTGTCAACTAAATGAAGGTAAGAGGAGTCAGCCGCTTCATAAACATTGGTGGAAGCGACTCGTCTTAGTTCCACCCGGCTTCCTGAAGGCATCAGCATCAGATAACCATAGATGCCGGTCTGCGAGTTGAAGTGCGTGCCGTAGATGACGGGAAAGCCAAGACGGAAGCCAGGCGTGGGGTATCCGTTGTCGGCGTCAAAGGTGACGTAGTTATCCGCGCGAGTCCAGACCAACGAGTTGTAGGAGAGCATCAGGCTGAGGTCGAGTCCGCTACGTCCCACCATGTCAACCAGTGGAAGACTCCAGTTGAAGTTGCGTGAGAGCGCGTCTTCGCCGCCCACTCCGATGCGGTTGTCTGGATCGAGGCGTGCCACCACGAAATCATCATAAGTGCCACCAGTCTGGACCGGGATAACAGGCAGAGAAGCGCCTGACAGTGTTACTCCTGACCTCACTGTGTCCAATCCCTCGCGCGGGTTCACACGCGAAAAGCCGTTAGCATTCCATGCCAGAAGCTGGTCAAGCAGTTCAGGCAACTGCTTGGCTGCGGTGGGGGCGAGTCTTCTAGAGCGGAGGCTTCTGGAAAAAGTAATTTGAGTTGTTCTCGGGGGATTGCAATCGGGCTGTGCGGGAGAGCAGGTGCTGGAGGGAACCGCTTCGGGAACTTCCGGCTCGACGGGTTGAGCGTTTTGAAGTGAGTCAAGGTTCGGTAGACTCATGCTGGGCACGCCCTGCGTTGGCAGCGGAGGTGTCACGGGCGTCTGTTCCGGCGATGGCTCCGGCGACGGCTCCGGCTCAGGGGAAGGCGTTGTCTCGGGCGACGGGGCAGGATGCGCCAGATTCCCGCGCTCACCTATTCTTTCATCCTCCTTACTGGCTTCACTTTTGATGCGCGTGGCGGCTCTGATTCGATGGGTGGCTAAAGGCGGACATAGTGAGAGGACAAAACTGGAAGCTAGAAGTAAGGAAATTGTTTGAACGAAGGAACGAGGAACTGTGGGAGGATGAGGTCTCATGAAATATTGTCTCCAAGTGATTTGAATCTCGGTCGCCGGAAATGCGTGCGGGATGAGAGGCACATTTCCTGAACATCTAACGACCGACAGGGTCTGTTTATAGATAGAACCCGTTATGACTTAGGGAGGCGACAACGGGTTCATCTACTTTGCTAAAGGCAAAATCTATCTGATAATGCCTCAACCCGAAACACTCTACGACACGGCAAAGCCATTGAAAGGCAATTCCGTTTCAAGCACAGCGATGCGAGTAGTACTTGCATTACTCCTATTTCCAAATCATCTTATAGTAGGGACCCCGGCAGTGAGATATACATAGAATCAGCGCGCCGGAGACTCTGGTGTCAAATGAGCGGCAACTCTTGAAAGCGAGCTTGATATTAAACTTGGCGGAGATCGTTTGTAAAGGATATTTTTACTTGGCGGAGAACTTTTTTTAAGGAAATTTTTCGCTGCAAAATTTCTAGCATGATAGCTATTGTTGTCTGAACTTTTCGTTTCGCGCTACAATGCAAGAGTTTCTCGCGCCGGAGTCCCCGGCCAGAGGCGCGAGCGAAGGGGTTGCGCCCGCAAAGCTTTCTCACAAAGATGAGCGCAATCGCAAGAGGACAAGTGTTTATGACGAACTGCGACAGGTGCGGTACGGAAAACCTTGATGGCTCACAGTACTGCGATGAATGCGGTGCGTTTTTGACCGCTTCCGCGCGTGTCAAAAAGTCCGTAGATACGGGCGACACGGGTGGCGGCACAACGGGTGATAAGCTGATGAATGAATCTCCTCTTCCAGAAAAAGCCGAGAGCGAGGCCAAAGAGCCTGCGCGTGCGTATGCTATTTCGCAAGGCTCTATCTCTCTGATGGAAGGCGCGCACGCACGCCTCGTCATAGAGCGCGGGCGTTCCGCAGGCAAGCAGTTTCCTTTGAGCGAAGATGAATCGCAGATCGGGCGCTGGGATGCGGACGGCGGCATCTTTCCCGACGTTGATCTGGACGCGGACGACCCGGAGGCCAAAGTCTCGCGCCGTCACGCGCGCATCGTGCGGCGCAACGGCCAGTATTTGATAGAAGATTTAGGCTCGACCAACGGCACGTTTATCAATCGCGGGCGAAGGCTGCTTCCGGGGGATCGCCAGCCCTTGCGCGACGGCGATGAGATTATTGTCGGCAAGACCTTCTTACGCTTTCACGTCGTTAAGGTAGTTTAAGAGAGAGTTTGAACAGCTTCACTTTTAGGAAGCAGGCAGGGAGTTGAAAGAAGGCAGAAGATAAATTTAGCCCTCGCATAAAAGTACCTCAAAGCGGATCGAAGATGCCTTTTTGTTATGAATGCGGCGCGCCAAGCGCGCCAGAAGACCCTTTTTGCGGAAACTGCGGAATCGCGCAGCGGGCTACGCCTGTCTCCGCCGCGCCGCCGCCACTTATCGAGAACGTCAAACAATCGCTGAGCGAAACTCTGGAAGACGCGCCCGTCGCAATGCCTGAAGAGCCTCCGCGCAGTGTCATCGCGTATGAATCGGCAGAGCTTCAGCCCGATCAGGAATCCGCGTCGTCAGGCGACATCGCGCCGGAGTTGCAGGAAACATTGATGGGGTCTATAGACTCGCTCGGAATCGGCGATGCTGTTCAAGCATCTGACGCAACGGCTTCGCCTGCCGCCGAGACCGGCGAGATTGACGATGCCGCAGCTTCAAATGCACCCGCTTTATCAAATGCGACGGAGCCGGATGAGAGCCTGCCCGCAGAGCCTGTTTCAATCACTTCTGAAATAGATGAATCGGAGAGCGACGCACACGAAGCAGAGCAACCTGTCAGCCCTGTGCCTGAGCCTGAGCCGGTTGCGCCCGTCGCGGCGAGCGAGCCTGCATCCGGCGTTGCGGCGCAGATGCAGCCGGAAATTGAGGCTGAACAGATTGAGCATGAAGACGAGCCGCCGCCTGATGCCGCGCTGCCTGCCGCCTCAAGCGAAGTCGTCTTGCAGGATACGCTCGCCCCTGATGCTGCGATACCTGACAGGACGACGGGCGAAGTGAGGAATGAGACCAACGCGCCTGAATTAGAAGCCACAGTGCCGCCCGGCTCGACCTCCGGGCGCAAGCAGGCCAGCAAGCCGCTCGAAGGCGGAACGCTCCTCAACACCCGTTACGAGATCGTGCGCCGCATCGGCGGCGGCGGCATGGGCGCTGTGTATCTCGCTAAAGATAGGCACTTGGGCGATGCGCCGCGCGCCGTCAAAGAGATGATCGAAACTCATCTCGACGAATCGCAGCACGAAAAGGCCATCGGAGATTTCAAGCGCGAATCGCTGCTCCTGACCTCGCTTGAGCATTCTTCGATTCCGACCATCTACGATTATTTTTATGATGAAGTGGCGGGGCGTTTTTATCTCGTCATGAAATATATCTCGGGCGGCGATTTTTCTTCGCGGCAACGCAGTGCGCCCGGTGGCCGGATAGATGAAAAGACCGTCACCATCTGGGGCATGGAGACGGCGGACGTGCTCGACTATTTGCACAATCGTCGCCCGCCGATTATTTATCGCGACTTAAAGCCCGCGAATTTGATGATTGACGGCAACTCTGGCCGCGTGATGTTGATTGACTTCGGCATCGCGCGCTGGGTCAACAAGCTCGAAGAGAAGGGCGTGACGGCGGTCGGCACGATGGGCTATGCGCCGCCCGAATTGTTCAGCGGTAAGGTCGAGCCGCGCTCTGACATTTACTCTCTGGGCGCGACGATGTTTCACCTGCTGACCGGCTCTGACCCGCAGGACAACCCGCTCCTGATTTTTGACTTTACTAAAAACCCGCGCCCGCGCCAGATCAACCCGGCCATCTCCGTCGAGATGGAGCGCATATTGATGCGCGCCGTTGAGTATAAGCCCGAAGGACGTTTTCGTTCGGCGGGTGAATTCAGAGAGACGCTGGCCGCGCATCTTGAAAAATTGCGCGTCGGCGATGTCTCTTACGGGATGGTGACGGCGGCGCAGGGCGCAGGCGAAACGCTTCAGGTCGAGATGGTCTTCTGCGGTTTCTGCGGAGGCCGCATCGCCGCCGACGATCTGTTCTGCGCGCACTGCGGAGCGAAACAGCCGCTCGCAGGCATCAGCCCGAGCGCGGCTTTGCAGGCGGCGCGCACCACCGCCAAGCTGATCGTAGCCGGAACCACGGAGCTTGACGCCTCGTTTCACTTGCAGAAGGACAGCAGCCTGATCGGGCGCTCTGACCCGCACTCGAATATTTTCCCGGAGGTTGACCTGTCAAAATTTGACCCGGAGACGAAAGTCTCGCGCCGTCACGCGCGCATCTGGCGCAAAGGGGAAACTTTTCTCGTCGAAGACCTCGGCTCGGTCAACGGGACGGTGGTGCTTGGCAGAGACAACGATACCGTGCGCCTGGCTCCGCACCAGCCGCGTGTGCTGGAAAACGGAGATAAGCTGCGCCTCGGCGAAACGATGCTCCACTTTTTGGTCGGATGAAAGGGTAGACAGTAGTCAGTAGACAGCATAAAAACAAGAATGCTTTTCTACTGGCTACTGGCTACTGGCTACTTGTTCATGGTCGAAACTACAGCACTATCACAACCTGAATCGGAAGTGCGCCCGCGCGCCATAGATAGTTATGTGGAGAGATACCGCGCGCCTTTTTCTCTGCGCTGCGGGGCGTTGCTGATTGATTACATCGTAGTCATCGGCATCATTGTATTTAGCACCCTGCTGGCGCGCTCGCTGGGTGGCGGAGCGCGTCTGGCCGGAGGAACTGCGGAAAAGCTGGGCTGGATGATTGCTGTCGGCGTGACGCTGCTGAACTTTGTGGTGCTGGCGGGATTGCGCGGGCAGACGCTGGGCAAGTGGGCGACGGGCTTACGCATCATGCGGTTGGACGGTAAGCCTCTAACGTTTCTCTCTTCGCTCTTACGCCATGTCATAGGTTATCCGTTATCGCTCTTAACACTTGGGCTGGGCTTCTTCCTCGCAGTCTTTAGCACACAGGGTCGCGCGCTGCACGACATCATCGCAGGCACAGTCGTAGTACTGGATAAAGCGCGCCCCCCGCACAATTTGTCCTGAAGTTTTCGCGTGTTGGTGAGGAAGGCAAGGTAATGTCAGCAAAGCTTTGTCGGATTTGTGGAGCAACCCCCGTGCCCGGAGCGCGGTTCTGCCGCGTGTGCGGGACGCCGCTCAAAACTTCAACCGGGGCAGATACGGGCAGTGCCGTCTCGCCGCTGGCGCAGACCATCCCGCTCGCAGGCGAAGGACGGCCTACAGACGGCATCGCTCCCGAAGAGTTCGGGTTTTCCAAGCACGAGACGGGCAGAGTCAGGCAGGACGAACTCGAACGGCTGGTCAGCCAGCCGCAGAACGGGCGTGAGAGCCAGCCACAGTTGGACGCCGCAGGCGTCCTGTCGCGCTCGAATGCCCCGACCGTCGTCATGGAGACCGGGGAGGCGGGCGACGGAGCACATACAGCATCCCCTTCATCCACCGGCGCGAGCGTGCAGCCTGTCGCTCCTGCTCCTGTCACAGCGCGCCCGCGCCGCACATGGCAATTCATCGCCATCGGTCTTTTCTGTATCGCGGTCGTTGCCGGAGCCTTAGCCATCTTTTATTCACGCCAGCCTTCATCAAGCGAGGTTGGCGGCTCGACGCCCATCTCCATCAGCGATCAGAAAAAGCTGGTGGACGAGCAATTGGCCGAGGCGGAGTCGCTGCTGGCAACGGGCGATACCGATGGAGCGATTGCTAAGCTGCGTTATGCGGTCAAGATTGATCCATCCAATTCGGAGGCGCACAGGCGGCTCGGCCACGCGCTGGAAAAGAAAGGCGAGCGCAGCGAAGCCATTGATGAGTATCAGGCAGCCACGCGCAGCAATACGTCCAACACAGCCGCTTGGCGCGCACTTGCCACAGCGCAATTCAACGATGGTCGCTACAACGACTCGGCAGAGAGTTATGCTCATCTCATGACAGCGATGGACGCGCGCGACGTGGATGATAACCTGCGTCTTGAATACGCGGACGCGCTTCAAAAGGCCGGGCGCATCGAAGACGCTCGCGCACAGTATCAGAAAGTCACTTTTTCCGAATCCTTAGACTTAGCGCGCCGCGCGAACGAACAGTTAAAGCAGATGCCGCCACCGCCGGTTGGCGACGAGAATACAGATAGTGCTAATAACGCTAATAACGCGCGTGACCAGCGCACGGAAGACTTAGCAGCCCAGACGCGAACGCCTGATGCGAATGCTACTCAGGTTGTTAATAACCCAACGGTTGTGCCGGTTCAGCCGCCTGCGCCGACAGCTACCGCACCGCCGGGCACTCGCGCTCCCGAAAACAACAATCCTGATAAGCTTTATTTTGAAGCTCTGAACATTGTGCAGGGACGCGACGTTAAGACACTACAGCGCGCAGAGCTGCTCCGCGCCATGCAGCTTTTTCAGAACGTCAAAAGCGGGCCGCACAGCTCGGACGCGAAAAAACAAGAAAAGCGGCTCGGCAAAGAATACGACCGCCGCAGAAAAAAGGATTGAAAGAAGTAGCCAGTAGGCAGTAGTCAGTAGACAGCATGAAAACAAGCATGCCTTTTTACCGGCTCCTGACTCCTGACTTCTTCTGTAACTCTTATGCCTGACCTCATAGTCAAATATCCTGATCGTGCGCCTGATAGTTTTCCTTTGGGGCGTCTTCGTATCACCATTGGCCGCTCGGCGCGCAATGATTTGTGTGTGCCTGACCCGTTCGCTTCGCGCGTGCATGCAGAGGTGCGCAGGGAAGGCGACGGCTACGTCTTGCAGGATTTAGGCTCTGCCAACGGCACGTTGTTTAACGGCTCGCCTGTGGGCGGCAGCATGCCGCTCGCTCCCGGCGACCGTATCCAGATCGGCGAGACCGAAATCATCTTTGACGATGGCGGGTACAGTTCGACTCGCGGCGCAAAGATGATTACGGACGGCGCGGCTGCGCCTGAGCCGGAAGCGACCATCGCGCTGCACTCATCCGACCGCACTACTTCCGGCCTGCTCGAAGCCATCGAAGGCGCACGCACGGAGCCGGACTTTCATGTCTCGAAGCACGAGCAGAAACAGAGCGACCTGCTAGCCTTGATAGGCAAAGTGGGCGTCACCCTTCTGGCCTCCGCGACGCTGGATGAGACTTTGAACTCGGTCGCCTCGCTCGTCTTTGAAGCAGTCCCTGCGGACCGCTGCCTGATTATGATGCGCGATGAGAAGGAAGAAGATTTGAGAGTCGCCGTCGCGCGCCTGCGTGACCGCGAAGGCGAAGTCGGCGAGATTCGCGTCAGCCGCAGCGTCATCGAAGAAGTCGTCGGGCAGGGCAAATCCGTCCTCACTTCGGACGCGCAGCACGACCCGCGCTTTGCCGGAAGCACGATGACGATTCAGGGCATCCGCTCTGTCTTGGCAGTCCCGCTCGGAGTCGGCGAAAAAGTTTTCGGCATCATCTATGCCGATTCGCCCATCTCCGATGGAAGATTTACCGAAGACCATTTGAAAGTCCTGACGACGCTCGCCTCCGTCGCGGCCATTCGCGTCGAGAACGCGCGCCTCTTGGAAGAACAGATCGAGCGCGAACGCCTTGAGCAGGAATTGCACTTAGCGAGCGAGATACAGCAGCGTTTTCAACCGACCGCGCCGCCGCAGGTGCTTGGTTATGAATTGCAGGGCATCAGCTTCTCCTGTTACGAGATCGGCGGCGACTATTACGATTTTATAGAGCGCGAGGACGGGCGGCTGGTGGTCGCGCTCGGCGACGTGTCGGGCAAGGGAACCGCCGCCGCGCTTTTGATGTCATCGCTGCACGCGGCTGTTCATGCACAGTCTGCCTCGCATTCATCGCTCGTAGAAACCATCAGCGCGGTTAATCGCTATCTGGCAGACAACACGCCGACCAATCGTTTCGTCACGCTCTTTTATGCGGAGCTTGATCCGAAGTCAGGCTCGCTCGCATTCGTCAACGCAGGGCATAACCCGCCGCTCATCGTTCACGAATCCGGCACGGTCGAGCATCTGGCTTCGGGCGGCTTGCCGCTCGGCATCGTCCGCCACGCGGAATATCGCGAAGGCCGCACACAGTTACAGCCCGGTGACATTCTAGTCATCTATTCGGACGGTGTTTCCGAGGCAATCAATCCGGCTGACGAAGAGTTCGGCACAGACCGTCTATATCAAGTCGTCGCGCAAAACATCACCGCTTCCGCCTCAGGCATCCGCGACCGCATCGAGGCAGCCCTGACGAAATTCGCGCAGGGCACACCGGCCAACGACGACATCACTCTCGTCATCGTCAAGCGACAGGCCAAGAGCATCGGCGTCTCGACGAGCGGAATAAGATAAGCGTGCGATTTATTCAACGCTGATAATTTCGCAGTGGAAAGTCTTGTTCCACCTGTTTTCTGTGACCTGACGGGTTTCGATTGAACTGACACGAAAAACAATTCGCCGACGGCACTCACCCGCCGCAGGAATCTTCATCTCAGCATGTTTGTCAGCATTCATCCACTCAAACCTGTATGCCTGATGCATCGCAATCTTCGGTGGAATGATAGGCTGCCAGCCATGCACTTTATCGCATTTAAAATCGGCGCGATAAGTTTCTCCCTCGTTAAGAAACCCATCGTATTTGAGAATCGCTTCGGACACTTTTTCTATGCAGCTCGCGACAAACAGGTAGTCGTAGTTAAAGAAGCTCCGCGTGCGTCTTTTATTCTCTAACTTGCCGATGAGAACAAGATCAGCCCGTCCCCCATATTTTCGCTCACGGAGTTCGTCAAAACTTTTGCCGGGAGCATCGCACCACTGCTCTCTTGGGACTTGTTTGAATCCGACTCTTACTTTTTCCGCGCAATCATAATCAACCAGCCAACTCCCTTCATAGCCCTGTTGCCAACTGGCATTCAACCGCACAACTTTATCAAAGTAGAGTCGCGGGTTTTTGACTATCTCGCAGAAAGAGATGGTGGTCATGACTTCGGTTTTTGATTGATTCTCAGCCATTCGTTCCACTGCTGAAGATTTAAAGAAGAGATGTAGACGAACATCGTTCGGAACAGCCAGAGCGAGGATTGATAGCAAGAGACCGGTCAGAAAAATATGCTTCATGGCAATTTCCCGATGCTGTGAATGTTCGATAAGCAAAGACATCGTTTGAATGTGCGCGTCCCGTGTTTCTTGCATGCTGTTGGGCGAACTGCAAAAGGTTGATGAGAAGCAAGCTGAAGGGGGTCGGGTTGAATGAGTTGGTAAGGCTACCGGTCATAGACATCTTTACGATGGCCTACGCGAATAACTTCCACAATCAGAGACGATGCGATAACCTTATAAATATAGAGAAAGACACCTAACTTGGTATTAAACTGAATTGTATCGAAAAAGAATTTCTCGCTCATTTCTTATCTTGAACTTACGTTATTTTGAAATACAGGACGTGACATTTAAATTTTGGGCGGGATATAATCAACCAGAACCCGTTGCGGAAGTCTCGCTCAAATAGCTGAAAAAAAGCGTTGGCAACACTCTGGCGGCAGACATCGCCTTGTCTCGAACACAACATCTCAAAGCGAGATTCTGCTTGTCGTCAAAACCGCAAACCCCTATAATCGGCCAGTCTCAAACATACCCCGAAACTCTGCATCGGTTTCGTAAACTCTTAAAGTAATACGCTGCTTGGGTTCATCAGAAAGTCAGTCACCAAAATATGAAAAATCTCAGATCAATCCTTCCAGCATCAAGAAACACCTCGGAAACTACAACCATTTTCAATTCACCGGTCATTCAACTAATCCGGTTGAGCCGAATTTTGTGGGTACTGATGATACTGCTGGCGGCGCAGCAATCGTTATTTGCGGCTCCCGGCGATTTGGACTCGACTTTTGACGCAGACGGTAAAGTTTTAACCAATATTGGCGCGGGAACTGTTACCGGGCGCGGCATGGTTATCCAGCCGGACGGGAAAATCGTTGTGGCCGGCGCGACAAACTTGAATGATCCCGCTTCCGATTTTCTTGTGGTTCGCTACAACACTGACGGAACGCTTGATACTACGTTCGACGGCGACGGCAAAGTTACTACTGATTTCAGCAACAAGAGCGATGCGGCGTTCGCCGCGGCGATTCAGGCTGATGGGCGCATTGTGGTCGTCGGTGTGAGCGGGACCAATGGCAGTGACAACGATTTTGCGATTGCTCGTTTCAATTCAGACGGCTCTCTCGATTCATCCTTTGACGGCGATGGGCGAGCAGTTACTGATTTTGGAAGTCTGAATGACGAAGCCTTTTCGGTAGCGATTGCATCGACCGGAAAAATCGTCGTCGCCGGAACAACTTCGAGCAGAAACGGCGATTTTGCCATCGCGCGCTATCTATCAGACGGCTCGCTCGATACGCTTTTCGATACTGATGGGCGCGTGACCACAGATGCGTTTTGCGGCGGAAATTGTGCCAATGGTTTCGAGAGAGGACGCGGCGTGGCGATTTACCCGGACGGCAGAATTGCGGTCGCGGGCGATTCCCGAAATTCTGTTTCACCAAACGCCCCCGTCGTTTTCGCTGCCGCACGCTATCTCGATTCGGGCGCTCTCGATACTTCTTTCGGACTCGGCGGTAAAGCCAATTTTAATGTTTCCTCAAACTCGATGGCTACGGCAATGGTTTTGAGGCCAGACGGGAGAATAGTTGTCGTCGGCGGGTTTTCGTCATCCCCAACCGGAGAGATGAGAGGCATGGCGGTGGTTCGTTTCAGCGTCGACGGTTTTATAAATAATTCAGGATCTACCACTACCCTTCCGGGTTTTCCTGAAATTAATTACCAGTTCAATTCGGTTGCTCTCCAGCCGGATGGGAAAATCGTCGCGGCCGGCAATTTCGGTTCACACTTTTTGCTGGTGCGATATTTGGCGAACGGAGCCATCGATGCTTTCTTCGGAAACAATGGCATCGTCACCACCGAAATGAATCCGGCTGCGGGTGCGGGCGGAGGGTTTTCCGTCGGTCTGCAAGCGGACGGCAAAATAGTTGTCGCCGGACATCAACAGAGCGTTGCAGGAGGAGAAATCGCGGTTGCCAGATATGTGATTGAAGGCTGCTCTTATGTCGTTTCACCGACTTTTCTGGTTTTCCCGCGAGTCATCAGCGAGCGGACGCTGACCGTGACGACCCAGCCGGGCTGCTCCTGGACTACGGACGCTCCCGGAGTCGATTGGCTGACAATTGTATCAGGCAGTCAGGGAACCGGGACCGGAACTGTGACCGTCAGAGCCGCGCTTAACAACACCACGCAGATGCGTTCGACGACTCTGACAGTCGCCGGAAAAATCGTCAACATTATACAAGTTTTGGGACTCGGAATTCCGAGGCGAGTAAAGTTTGATATTGACAACGACGGGCGCGCAGACATCAGCACGGTCCGTGTCCAGAACGATGGCAAGATAGTTTTTTATACGCTCAGCTCTGCGCAAGGATTCACGCTCTGGATGTTCCAGGGCGCACAAAGTTCTTCACCGACTCAATGGAACTTTAAACTCGCCCCGGCTGATTACGACGGTGACGGAACAATGGATTACGCGGTTTGGAACGCGGATAATCCGAATCTAGGAATTTTTTACATCAACGACCGATTAGGCAACCGAACGATTCAGTTCGGCTCAGCCGGAGATGTACCGCTGCCTTCGGATTGGGACGGAGACGGGCGCGCAGATGTCGCCGTTTATCGCGGCGGAACCGTAAGCAACCCGCAGAGCTATTTCTACTATCGCCCGGCAACTGCATCCGGTATGGATTACGTTACAGTTCCATGGGGAACGACCGGCGACAAACCCGTCATGGGCGATTTTGACGGCGACAGCAAAACCGACGCAGCCGTTTTCCGCCCCTCAAACGGAACATGGTATATCTTGCGCAGCTCGGACGGCATTGTCTCCGCCATTAATTTCGGGATTGCGACCGATAAACTCGTTCCGGCTGATTACGACGGTGATGGTAAGACCGACCCGGCGGTTTACCGCGACGGCTACTGGTATATTCTGCAAAGTAGTGACGGCTTTCGCGCCGCTTCTTTCGGCAATGCTACGGACATACCTGTTCCGGCTGATTATGACGGCGACGGGCGTTCGGATTTCGCAGTCTTCCGCGGCGGTGTGTGGTACTTGCAGCAATCAACAAACGGCTTTGCCGCTACTCAATTTGGACTCAGCAGCGATGCTCCGGTTGAAGCGGCTTATCTGCAATAGCAAGCAGGATAAAGTTTAACCTGAGTTCGGGATAAGAAAACTAGTTGACAAAGCGGCGCAGTTGGACGCTGATGGCAAAGCCGATGGCGATGAAGGTGGCTAGCACGGAAGAGAGTCCCGCGCTCATGAGGGGGAGCGGCACGCCGATGACGGGCAGCATCCCGAGGGCCATGCCGATGTTGACGAAGAGCTGAAAGGCTAGTCCGCCGACAATCGACATGATGACCAGCATGCCAGTGCGGTCAGGCGCGCGGCGCGCTCCCGTGATTAATCTCGAAAGCAGCAGCGCATAGGCCAGCAAGAGCAACACGCAGCCGAGAAAGCCTGTGTTCTCCGCCGTCACGGCGAAGATAAAATCCGTGTGCGGCTCCGGCAAAAATTTCAAGCGGCTCTGCGAGAACTCGCCGCCCGCGCGCGATCCTGTCAGACCGCCTTTGCCCACCGTCACGATTGATTGAACAGTGTGATAGCCGTAGCCGCGCGGGTCTGCTTTATCAGGTTCTAAGATGACGTTGATGCGTTCTTGCTGGTAGCCCTTAATCTTTCCGGTCTTGACGCCGATGGTGTAAGCCGCAGGCACTGCGACGATGCTTAAGATGACCGCCGCGACGACGAGGCGCATCTTGACCGCCGACAGAAACAGCACGACCGCGAGCAAGGGAAAATATGTAATAGCCTGTCCCGCATCCGGCTCAAGCAGAATCAGCGCGATTGGCAAGAGCAGAATCGCGATGCCCATCGCCATCTCTTTAATTGTGAGGGACGAAACACGCGGCCTGCCAAAATAACGCGCCAGCATCAAGACCGTCGGTATCTTGACAAACTCCGAAGGCTGAAAACGCCCGACGCCTAAAATATCAATCCACGCGCGCTGCCCGTTGATCTTGACGCCGATGCCCGGAATCAGCACGATAGCCAGCAACACCAGCCCGAAAAGATAAAAGAACGGCGCGAAGTGCATCAGCTTTCGATAATCCGTGAAAGCGACCACGAGCATCGTCACCAGCGCGATGCCCAACCCGATAAGCTGCTTTTGCCAGTAAGGCTCGGTCGGCAGCGCGTTATGTATCTGCCACGTCCCGAACCCGACAATCGCTATCGCCAGCGCCGCCAGCAGCCAGTCGAAATCGCGTATGCCTCGTTTTTTTAGGATTGCTACCATTGAACAGTTTTGAGTTTTGAGTTTTCAGTTTTGAGTTAAAAGCGCGAACTGAAAACTCAAAACTATTGCTTCTTAGCTATGAGTGCTCCGGGCGGTTCTTCGTGGCGTGTGTTGCGGTAGTAAACATCATAAATAGCGCGGACGGCGGGCGCGGCGTGCGTGCCGCCGAAGCCGACGTTTTCAATCAGCGCGAGCACTGCAATCTCGGGCTTGTAGGCGGGCGCGAAAGAGACGAACCATGCGTGATCTTTGTTCTCGCCGGTGTCTTTGCCAAGCCCTACGACCTGCGCCGTGCCCGTCTTGCCCGCGATGTCGAAGTTCGCCATCTTGATACGCGCCGCCGTGCCGCCGTTGTTGACCACGCCCCACATGCCTTTAATCACAAGGTCATGATGCTCCTGTTCAATCGGAAGAATTTTCGGATTGGGACGGTCAAAACCGTGCGCCGGGCGCGGCGGATGATAGCCCTTCGAGTCCGGTTCGCCGATGGCAGCCACCTGTTTGAACTCTCGCGCAAGGTGCGGCACGAAGAGCTTGCCGCCAACCGCGATGGATGAAATGGCACGCAGGGATGCCAGCGGCGTGATGGCAACAGTGTCCTGTCCAATCGAAGAGTAAACGGTGCGAATGTCTTTCCACTGCTCGCCGCGCTGTTCCAACTTGGGCTTCCAATATGCAGGCGTCCAACTGAAAAGCTCATGCGGTAAATCCACGCCCGTCGGCTTGTCCAGCTCGAACTCCTTGACCATCTCTATCAAACCGTCTATGCCCATCTTGAGAGCCAAGCGGTAATAATATCCGTCGCAGGATTTCGTGATCGCGTAATCAAGCGGCGGCGAGCCGTGATTGCCCATGCAGCGTGTGAACTTGTTGCCGACGGTGATGCCTCCGCCGCAAGTCATATTCGAGTGTTCGGTCGTAATTACGCCCTGCTGCAAGCCCGCCACGGACATCGGAATTTTCCACGTCGAGCCGGGCGGATAGCGTCCCTGTATCGCGCGATTGTAGAGCGGCGTAGTCGGGTCTTTGAGCAGCGCGGCGTATTCGGCGCGGCCTTCTTTGGAAGAGATGCGCTGCGTGAAAAGGTTCGGGTCGTAAGACGGAGCCGAAGCGAGCGCGAGGATTTCGCCGTTGTTCGGATTCATAGCGATAATCACGCCGCGCTTGGAAGGCGAGTTGCGCAATTGATCTTCGGCTGCCAACTGCAAGTCGAGATCAATGGAAGTGATGAGGTCTTGACCGGCCTGCGGCTGAACGGTCTCGATCTCGTCCTGAATGTGGCCGCGACTGTTGACGACCACCTTGCGATAGCCGTCCCGCCCGCGCAGGAAATCATCGTAGACGGCCTCTATGCCTTCCTGCCCGATGATGTCGCCGGGTTTGTAGCCCTTGTCTTTGTACTTCGGTTGCTCAAGCTGCTTGGGGCTAATCTCGCCGACATAGCCGAGGACGTGCGCGAGCGTTCCGTTCTCAGGATAACGACGCTGCGGCTGCCGCTCGACTCTGAGTTCGGGAAATTCCAGCGCGTGCGCCTCGACCCATGCGATGTCGGAAGTGGTCGCGTTTTCCTTGATGCGTATGGACTCGAAAGCAGGCTGCGATTCGATCTCTGTGAAACGTGTGCGCAGGTATTCCGGCTCAAGCTCAAGCCCTGCGGAAAGCGGCTCAAGCAGATCGTTGAATTTCTTGCCCTTCATATCCTCGCGCGAGAGGATGACGTTATAAATGGAGAGCGAATCAACCAGAATCTTTTTGCCTGTATGGTCAAGGATTGCCCCGCGCGGAGCCGGAATCGGCAGCAGGCGGATGCGCTGATTCTCCGCACGCTCTGCGTAATAGCTGCCCTTGACGACCTGCAACATGTAGAGGCGGACGCCCAGCACCGCCAGCATCAGAAACGCCAGAATTTGAATGACACGCAACCGTGCGCGCAAATTTTGTGAGTCGTCTTCAAATTTCATATTGCTAAAGCAGTTTTCAGTTTTGAGTTTTCAGTTTCCAGCAAAAACTGAGTTGGCAGCCAATCCCCAATCCGGGTCATGGGAAAACTAAAACAGATGATAGCAGAGAATGATAGATTTTTGCTCATCGGTTACTGAAAACTGAAAACTGAAAACTCGTCACTTTCTACGTCCCAGCTTGAGCACGCTGCGGCGAGCGACCTTTCGTCTAAAGGCGAACTGGCGGCGCTGGCGTGCGCGCTCGCCCAAGAATTGATCGAGCAGGTACAGCAGAATTGTGCCGACGACTGTCGTGGCGATGAGTTTGAATGAGGCAACTTCAACGAACGGTTGTTGCGGCGGCTGGCCGAGCATGCGATGCAGCAGGACGTAAATAGTCGCGTCAAGCAAGGCCGCACCCGCCAGCACCGGAATGCGCAGCAGCGTGTTATCAAGCGTCACGCGCGTCGCTATGCTTGAGATGATGAAAGCCACCAGCGTCTTGGAAAAACCTCCTGCGCCCAGCAAGCCTCCGGCTCCGAGGGCGTCCGTCGCCAGCCCCGCCGCCGCGCCGATGATAAGCGCCTGCAACGCATCGCGCTGCAAAGCGAAATAGACGACGACGATTAACGGCAGGTCAATATAGCTTAGTGGATGCCAGACGGCTGCTTTCAGAGATGATTGCAGGATAACCGCCGCCACCAGCACAGCCGCGATTTTCAGTTGACGCATTTCTTTAAGTGATGAGTGATGAGTGATAAGTGATAAGAATGAAGCTTTACTTCTCTTATCACTTATCACTCATCACTTATCACTATTTTTTCTCCACATTCGGTAATGATTGATCCGGGGCGGTGCGTTTCGGGGGAGTGTAGCGCAGCACCGCCAACTCTTCGAGCGAATCAAGGCGCGCACCCGGTTTGATTCGAATTAGTTGCGGCGTGGTATCAGATACTTTCCTGACTTCAACTACCGTTCCGACCATCAAGCCGGGCGGATAGATGGCGTCCTGCCCGGTCGTGACAACATGATCTCCGACCGCGACTGTCGCCATGCCGGAAACGTGGTGCATCTCTACCAGCCCGCTCTCGCCCATGCCGCGCACAGAGCCGAGCGCATTCGAGTTTTCGAGCTGTCCCACAATCGCGCCTGCCGCCGCACGCTCATCCGTAATGAGCATAATCTGCGCCGTCCACGGGCTGGTCGCCACCACGCGCCCGACGATACCTCCGGGCGTCACGACCGGCATGTTCAGCTCGATGCCGGACATGCGGCCACGATTGATCGTGACGGTGTCAAACCAGAGCGAAGGATCGCGCGCGATGACTCGCGCTGGAACGCTTTCGTAAGAGTTGTTCTCTTTGAGATTGAGCAGAGCCTTTAAACGCTCGTTCTCATCAGCCGCGCGGTGCGTCTGGCCTAGCTCTGTCTCCAACTGCTGAACGCGCTGCCGCAGCCCTTCATTTTCGGCTGAAGCATGGCGCAGATTTGCCAGACCCCGGAAAAAGCCCGTGACCGCTCCGCCCACGCCGGAGGTGACTCGTTGAAAGGGAGCCGCGACGGCCTGCGCCCATGTTCGGACGACGTGCTGCTTTGTGGCATCGCCGCTCTCTTTCGCGGAAAACGCCATCAACGCGAAGTTCACGACGAGCAGCCCGATGAGCAGCAGCGGCGCGCGTTGCCGAATCTCCTTTTGTGTGCGTGCGAGTGCCATCAATTAAGTCTCAAGTCTCAAGTCCCAGGTCTCAAGTCCGAAGCCGATTTGACTTGGGACATGGGACTTGGGAGTTAGGACTTAATGTTACATTCCGCTCGTCAGCGTGTTGTCCCACTTGACGCGCTTGAGCAGGTTGAAATCAGAGAGCATCTTGCCTGTGCCGAGGACGACGGAGGAGAGCGGGTCGTCCGCGAGCGAGACCGGCAAGCCAGTCTCAATCGAAAGCCGACGGTCTAGATTTTTCAAGAGCGCGCCGCCACCCGTAATCACTATGCCGCGCTCGACGATGTCGGCGGAAAGCTCCGGCGGTGTCCTCTCAAGCGCAACGCGCACGGCGTTGACGATGGTTGCCACGGAATCCGCTAAGGCTTCGCGCACCTCTTCATCCGTGATGGTGATGGTTTTGGGGATGCCTTCGATAAGATTGCGCCCGCGCACATCCATCGTCAGCGGCTCGTCGAGCGGGAAGGCCGAGCCAAGCTCGATCTTGATGGCTTCAGCCGTGCGCTCGCCGATGAGCAGGTTGTACTTGCGCTTGATGTATTGCGTGATGGCTTCGTCCATCTCGTTACCGGCGACGCGGACGGCGCGCGAGTAGACGATGCCGGAGAGCGAGATGACGGCGATGTCGGTCGTGCCGCCGCCCACGTCTACGACCATGTTGCCGTGCGGTTCTGTAATCGGAAGCCCCGCGCCGATGGCCGCCGCCATCGCTTCTTCGACCAGATAAACTTCGCTCGCTTTGGCGCGGTAGGCGGAGTCTTCGACGGCGCGGCGTTCGACCTGCGTAATCTCGGAAGGAATGCCGATGACCACGCGCGGAGAAACCCAGGTCTTGCCGTTGTGCGCTTTGCGGATAAAGTGCTGAAGCATTTTTTCCGTGACTTCAAAATTAGCGATGACGCCGTCCTTCATCGGGCGGATGGCGACGATGTTGCCGGGCGTGCGGCCTAACATCTCTTTGGCGTCGCGCCCGACGGCTTCGACGGCGTTGGTGATTTTATTGATAGCGACGATGGATGGCTCAGAGACGACGATGCCGCGTCCCTTCGCGTAGACGAGCGTGTTAGCCGTGCCGAGGTCTATCGCCAGATCGCTGGAAAAGAGACTAAAAAGCGATTTAAATGCCATTCGAGTTTTTTTGCCTATACCTATCTCTAATTATTTAGATGCGCCCGGAACGATAAGCGGTTTTACGCGCGCTGCCGCCGCATGAATCAACCACAGCTCTTCTCAGGTCTGGGAGCTACTAAGCCGAACGAACCCTTTAAGATACACCGAAGTCGGCCTTGTGCGCTATCGCAGACGCATCTTTTTTAGTCAGAAGTCTGAATTCCTGACTCCGAAGTCTCAAAAAACATCCTCTTGACTCCTGACTCCTGACTCCCGGCTCCTGACTTATCTGCTTGCTGTAGGGGGGCGAACCGCACGCAGTTCTTACGCGCGGCTTTGGCTTCATACATCGCTGCGTCCGCAGCGGCGACGAGTTGCTGTGGCGATTGCGCGTGCTGCGGAAAATTCGCGATGCCAAAGCTGGCCGTGATCGTGAGCCGCAGCCGACGCCCGCCCGTGAAAGCGTGTTTGGCGATTTTATCGCGCACGCGCTCGGCGACAACCGCAGCCATTTCCAGATCGGTTTCGGGCAGCACGATGACGAACTCGTCGCCCCCGTAACGTGCGACCACATCCGTATCACGCACGGAGGCGAGGATAATCATCGCCATCTCCATCAAAATGTGAGAGCCGACCAGATGACCATGCTCGTCATTGATTCGTTTGAAATCGTCAAGGTCAAGGAAGAGAATCGTGACGCTCGAATGATAGCGGCGTGCGCGCTTGACTTCGTTGAGCAGGTAATGGCGCAGGTATCGCGCATTGTGCAGCTTGGTTAGATCGTCTGTCTGCGAGAGCTTTTCGGCTTCGGCGATGCGAACGGAGTTGGCAAGCGCAGAGGCGACAGGCACTGTGAGCGCGTTGATTAATTCAACTTCGGATTTCTTAAAAGCAAGCGCAGCCTCGCCCTCACGCACGGCTTCGAGCACGGCCAGGACTCTTTCGCCGTTGACCATCGGCACGCCGATCACGCGCCGCCCGTTCTCGACCCGCAGCACTGTTTCGACGCTCGCGACGGCTTCGCGCGCGGCCTGCGACTCCGCGCCGGACATCGCTAAGGCATCGCCCATCAGAGCGCGCCGCCAGTTTGTATCAGGAATCGCGCGCTCGCTCTCTGTCAGGCCGCGCACGGCCAAAGGCTCTAGGCTTAACGCTTCGCCGCCGCTCGTTTCCGCCGTCAGATAAATCGTCCAGCGGTCTGCGGGCACGAGTGCGGCAAAGCCCGCCAGCGCAGTATGCGCCGCGCTCTTTTGATCGTTGGCAAAGTGAAGGGAAGCGACCAACTCAAATGCCCCGCGCAAAGTGCTCGGCTTGAGTCGCTCTGGCAGTAACACGAGCGCGTCCGGCTCAATCTCCGCTTCGGTTTTCGCGGCAGGCAAAATCAGATCGCCCGTCGTGCCACGCTCTTCCATTTTTCTGAGCAGCGCAGGCAGTTGCGCAGGATCGTCTGCAACTGTGCGAAAGCCCAAACGCTTGAGCGTCGTGCCGTCAAAAATGCGTTGGCCGCGCCGCGCCTGATTACCGACCGGACGGCGGCAGGCAACAAGCGGCACACCCGGCCAGACTCCGGCAGCATGCCTGACCGCAGCATAAAGCTCTTCGAGGCTCGCGCCCGCGACGACTTCATAAAGCACCGCGAGCGGCTGATCTCGCTTTCCTACCTCATCCTCTGAACCGGGCGCGGCAGGCATGGGCGCGGGCTGCGCTTCGCGCAACACCTCGACCAGCGTACTGATTCCCGCGCCGTGCATAAAATCAAGCAGCGCCGTCGCAGGGGATTCATGCGCGTCCGTCAAAAGGATTACGTAGTTCATAAAAGTCAGGAGTCGGGAGTCAGGAGTCAGGAGTCAGATGAAAGACACTTGCTTTTATTCTGAGTCCTGAGTTCTGTGTTCTTCCTTTCATCTTCTTGCCCGCGCCGTGCTGTTTGTGAGGGAGAGGGTGTATCGGCTGCTATTGCCTTCGGCGTCGCGCGCTTCGACGGGGACTTCGCGCGCTCCGCCGGTGGCTGTGATCTGTAGCTGAAACTTCCCGTCGCCGGAGGCGAGCGTTTCACGCCCGACAATGCTCACGGTGACACCCGGCTGCGCACGCCCGCGCACGATGTAAATGCTGCCTCCTAAATATTCTACAGCCCAGTCTGTGATTTCGACGCCGCCTTTGCCGGAGGGCGCGACGATAAATTTGTGCGGCTCGCTCCACTCGCTCGTCTGCCCGGACGTGGCGGTGGCGCGCACGCGCCAGAAGTAGACGCCGGGACGTAAATCCGCCACGTTGAGTTCGGTGACGGCAAGCTGATCGCGCTCGATAACGCGCCCCGCCGGGACAAAGAAAGGCGAAGTCGCGACTTCGACGCGATAGTGTGACGGCGAGCCGACGGGCGGACGCTGCCATTTCAGGTACACGCTGGTCGAGCCGCTCTGCCCGACATAAACTTTGGCGAGGTCTTGCGGCGTCACGGGGGTCGGCACGTCCAACAACTTCTCGCGGCGCGCGAGCGTGCCCGAAGCATTGACGGCGACATACTCGCCGCTCTTCACGGTGGCCGTCTCGCCGTTTTTGGTCGTCGTCTCGATGCTGCCTGAGCCGATGCGTATCTCTTCCGTATGGTCTGCGCTGTTGACGCCGAAGCTGGCGTCTGTCTGTGAAGCGAGGCGGTTCTGCGTCTGCTTGGTCTCGACGACGTTGACCGTGTTTGCATTCTGTTCTTCGGTGCGGACGTTGATCTGCCCGTTATCCACCGAGACGCGGACGGTGGAACGCTGCCCGGTTTCGCCGTCGGATTTAGTGTTGTCGCGGATGATGACGGTGCTGTTCGGGCGCACGACCAGCGTAGAGCCGTCGGCCATGCTGATGCGTGCGCGCCCGTCGGCCTGCGTCTGCACGGTGTCGCCGGGAAAGAGTCGCGTTTCGCTGGTGGCCGCAACGGTTTCGCGCGTGGAGGCGCGCAGGACTCGCACGTCGCCTTCAAAAGAAATAAAACGCGCACCGGCTAAAAAGTCTGTCGCAGAGCTTTTACTCTTGAACGGGTTGCCGTACTTCCAGACATACAGCCCCGCGCCCGCCGCTGCCACAGAGAGCACGAGCAAGGTAATGATGATGTAGATGAAACGCTTCTGGACTACCCACCATTCCACGTGAAAGCGTGCAGGTTTATCTGTCATCTCAAGGGATTTGAACTCGGAACAACAGCGGGGCTAAGACTACTTGCATGATTGTACCAAAATGGGCGCAGGCAATTTCTTTCTCTAAGCGCGCCCGACGGGAAGTGAAGCCCGAATCTCTTCGTGGCAGCATTGCAAATCGCTACCACTACACAAGTTAGCACAATCGGGAGACGGTCTTCAAGCTACTTGTATTGATGGGAGTGAGTCAGTTTCAAACATGGCAAAGAAAAGACAGGTTCCCGCAAAGACGCAAAGACGCAAAGCAAGCATTCAAGATAAAGAATTGCTCAGCCCCTTTGCGCCTTTGCGCCTTTGCGGGAGCTTCTTTCCTGATGCTGTTTGACACTTGAATTTCAAACTGACCCACTACCGAAGATTCCTTTTTAACTACGCTCGACCGTTTCGGATTCCGGCGCGGGTTCTTCGTTTTCCACATCCTCAAAAGGCCGGTCAAAATCCGGCGGAAGGTCTACGTCAATATCACGCTCAGCCTTTTCAGGCCAGATCATCGAAGCGATGACCGCTCCCGCTAAGATGGCTGCGACCGCCGAGAGCGAGAGGATGATGAGCGTGTATTTGTCCATCACCTTGAGCAGAAAAGTTTCGGTCAGCATCTTGACGCCGATCAACGTCAGCACCAGAGACAGCCCGACCTTCAGATAATGGAATTTTTCCACCACTCCTGCGAGCAGGAAAAAGAGCGAGCGCAATCCCAAAATGGCAAAGACGTTCGAGGTGAACACGACGAAAAAGTTTTGCGTGACGCCGAAGATTGCCGGAATCGAATCCACCGCGAACACGAGGTCTGTAACTTCTACGATGACCAGGACCAGCAGCAGCAGGGTTCCGGTGCGCCGCCCGTTGATGACTGTGAAAAACTTGTCTTCCTCGTAATGGCGCGAGATGGGAATAAATCTGGTCACGAGGCGCACGACGGCGCTGTCTTCCGGCTCGATGTCGGTCTCTTCCTGCACCATCATCTTGATGCCGGTGTAGATCAGGAATGCGCCGAAGATGTACAGAATCCAATGGAAGCGAGCAATCAGCGCGGTGCCGAGCAGGATAATCGTCACGCGCATGATGAGCGCGCCCAGCACGCCCCAAAACAGCACGCGATGCTGGTATTTCGATGGGACTTTGAAATAAGAGAAGATGAGCAGGAAGACAAAGAGATTATCTACCGACAAAGACAATTCGATTATGTAGCCGGTCAGAAATTCAAAGCCGCGCTCGTTGCCCAGATGCCAGAAGATGACTCCGGCAAAAATCAACGCCAGCGTCACCCAGACGGCGCTCCAAATGCTCGCTTCTTTATAAGAGGGGGTGTGGGCTTTGCGGTTCAGCAAGCCTAAATCAAGGCTCATCATAAACAGGATGACTGCCCCGAACCCGACCCATAACCAGAGGGAATGTTCCACCATGTTCATTGTTACCCGATAACATAACATCCGCGCCCGCACGCAAGCAACAACGAAGGGCTGAGGGATGAGGGCGGAGGGATGAGAGGCATGCTATTGAGCCTTGAGCGGTTCATCTTTTAAGAGCATCTTTTTCATCCTTCATCCCTCCGCCCTCATCCCTTCGTTTGCGGTTTCGCCTGCCTCTCCGCTACAATCACGGGTCTGTCGCAGGCCGTAGATTGAAGACAAAGAAGCTGTCTCCCGCTTCTATGGCTTCGATGTCCGGTCTCAAAATCTTCGCACTCGTCAGGTTAATAATTATGCTGAAACAATTAAGTCGTCTGGAACGGACTCGCAGTTTAATCATCATCATTTTCGCGGTGCTGATGGCCGTCAGTCTCGTAATCTTTTATGCGCCGAATAGCAACAAGGCGGCGGTTCCGGCCAGCAAGAATACGGAAGTGCTGGCCTTGGTCGGCAGGGAAGAGATTACCGTCGCAGACCTCGCCCGGCACAAAGATAATTTGCAAAAGAGATTTGGCGGGCAGATCAACATCTCTCAGCTTGGCACCGACCGTCGCTTTCTGGACGAATTGATCCAGCGCCGCATCGTCTCACAGGAAGCAGAGCGCTTGGGTCTCGTCGCCTCTGATGCCGAAGTGGCGGAGGCGATTAGAAAGCAGTTCAAAGACCCCGGCGGGCAGTTTGTCGGCTTTGACCGTTACCGCGAGATCGTTGTCAAAAACTACGGTGACCTCGAAGCCTTCGAGCTTGAGCTGCGCGACAACCTGACGGCACAGAAGCTGCGCGCCTTTATGACGGCGGGCGTGCGCGTCGCGCCCGAAGAAGTCGAGGACGATTACAAGCGTAAGAACACAACCTTTGATCTCAGCTACGTGACGGTCGATGCGAACAAGTTGTTGGAGAAGATGCAGCCCTCCGAGCAGGACTTGCGCGCCTACTTCGACCAGCACAAGGCCGAGTATCACATCAACGTGCCGCAGAAAAAGGTTCGCTATCTCTTTATCAACAAAGAGAAGATGGCAGAGAAGCTCAACGTCTCTGACGATGAATTGAAAAAGGAATATGACGCCCTCAAGCCGGAAAACAAACAGTCCGGAGTCAAGATTCAGCAGATCGTTTTGAAGGTCGCGCGCCCGGACCTCGATGCGCAAGTCAAGGAAAAAGCCGACAAGCTGGTCGCGCAGGCGCGTGCAGAGGGCGGCAGCATTTCGGAAGAAAAATTTGCAGAGCTGGCGCGCGGCAATTCCGAAGACGCCAACACTGCGAAGAACGGCGGCTCGATTCCCTTTATCGTCAAGAGAGATGCGAACAAGCCGGACGACCCGCTCCAGCAAACTCTCGAAATGCAGGTCGGAGCCGTCACCGAACCCATCAAGTACAGCAACGCTTACTTCATCTTTCGTCGCGGCAATCCGGTCGAGAAGACTTTCGACGAAGCCAAAAAAGAGCTGCTCGTCTCGGCGCGTAACCGCCAGTCATTCGGCGTCGCGGCGACCTTAGCCGCGCGCGCCGTCACACGCGCCAAAGAGTTAAAAGATTTGCAGAAGGTGGCGCAGGAAATAGCCGCCGAAGCGAACATGACGCCCGCCGAGATGATTAAAGAAACAGGCTTCATCAAACCCGGCGACGAGATTAAAGACATCGGCGTCTCGCAGGATTTTGAAAACGGTATCGCGCCGCTTCAAAACGTCGGAGACATCGGCGACCGCATCCCCGTCAAAAACGGCTTTGCCATTCCGATGCTGGCTGAAAAGAAAGAGCCGCGCGATGCAGAGTTTGACGAAGTCAAAGACAAGGTCACAGGGGCTGTCAAGAAAGAGCGCGCCCTCGCGCAGCTTGAACAGACCGCGCTCGACATCGCCTCCAACTCTAAGAGTCCGGGCGACCTGAAAGCCGCCGCAGAGAAGTACGGGCTTGAGGTCAAGACTTCCGAGGGCTACAAGCTCGGCACGCCGCTCGGCGAACCGGGCGCGAATCCCATCGGCAGCGGCACTGCCGTCACAGATGAAGCCATCTATGCCATGAAAGCAGGCGAAGTCACAAAGACGCCGATCAAGGTCGGCGACAACTGGATGGTCATCGGCGCAACCAAGCGCACGGAAGCAGACCTCGCGGAGTTTGCCAAACAACGCGACACGCTGACCGACACGATGCTTCAACAAAGGCGCGATCAGGTGTTTGGAGATTACATCGCGGGCGTGCAGGCTCGCCTGCTGCGCGAAGGCAAGATCAAGGTCAACGCAGACGTGCTGGCGCGAATGGCCGAAGACGCGCCCGCTGCCGCCGCCCCGCCGGGATTCCCGCAAGGCTTGCCGCAGGGCTTCCCGCCGCCGCAATAAAGCGGAAAGTTAAAACGTAAAAAGTAATGCGCGTGAACGATACAACAATCAGTTGTGCTGTTCACGCGCATTACCCTTTATGTTTTAGCTACAGGTCAGAACCGCCTGCGGTAGCGGGCGGGCACTCAATGTTAAATACCCGCCCGCTACCGCAGGCGGTTCTGACAGGATGCCTTGCTGAAGCAGCTACATCCAATCGCAAATTGCTATATTTTCAAGCCGCGCCTTTTCTCAAACCGGATAAGACTTGTTCCTTCATCTCAACGCTCAAACTGGTCAAACCGTCTTCGACTTTAAAACGCTTGTTCAGCGTCTGCGTCAATTTTTCCGGCTCGTATCCGGCGTCTTTCCAAGCCTGTTTGATCTGCGCGTCAAGAGATGCGGGAGGGCGCGATTCCGGCGCGGGCTGCGCGGGAGGTTTCGCTTTAGAGGCTGCTGCTGCTCCGGCGCGCGATGTCTTCTCCATCTCTTCGCGGCTGGCGATGCCGCGCCTGACTTCAAAGCCGAGCATAGCGAGCGCACGCCCGACGCTCGAAGATTCACAGTTCTCTATGTACGAAGTCTTATTGACAAAGCCTTCGCCGCGCATTTCAAAGGCATGTCCTGTAGCGGCTGGTTGCGCGTCGTCCGAATTGCGAAAGACTTCCGCTCGCATCAGAATAAATCCAGCCTCGCGGTCATGCTCTACGATGTGCGTTAAAATTCGTCCTTCTTTGTAGGTCGCATAAAACTGTTCGATTCTTTCGGCGACGGTCACGTAATCTTCAAAGCGGTCTCGGCTCACGGCATCATTCGTCCTTTCCCGGTTTTCGGCTCTCCTTCTTTTACCACCAACCCAGCAATTTCCACCACCCGAAACCGATGACCGTCCAGATTAAAATATTCGGAATCGAGACAACCAAGCCCAGCCACCACCAAGTCCTTTGCCTGACATAGCCCGCGCCGAAGAAGATGGGCGCGGGCGTCGTCCCGTAATGCGTCAGCGAAGCGTTGAGATTTGAAAAATATGCGAGCGAGAGAACAGCCAGAGCAGGCGGCGCGCCGCTGGCGATGATGACGACGAGGAAGGGAACGTACATCGCCGTCGCGTGCGCGGTGATGCTGGCAAAAGCATAGTGCGCGTAAAAGTAGACGAGCAGCAAACCGCCTAGCGCAGCCCACCAAATCCAGCCGCGCGTAAAACTCGCAGCCTGTTCCGCGAAGGCTTTGGTGATGCCCGTTTCGCCTAAGGCTTCAGCAAGGCGCACCAGCCCGCCGTACCAGATAAACACATCCCACGCCGCGCGCTCCGCGATCACGTCTTCCCATTCGAGTACGCCGCTCAAGAGCAGCACGCTGATTCCCAACAGCGCGACCACAGCGTAATTGATGCCGTGCCAGGAGGTCGTCATCCACAACGCCCCGACCAGTGCAAAGACCAACAGCATCAGCTTTTCATGCAGCGACATGCGCCCCATGCTTTTAAGCTCTGCGGCTGCATACTTCGCTGCCTCCGGCGTGCGCTTGATCTCCGGCGGAAAGATTTTATAAAGCAGGAGCGGCACGACCAGCAGCGAGACCAGCCCCGGCACAATCGAGCCGATAATCCAGCGCGGGTAAGTCAACTCGATTCCCGTCACGTCTCTGGCAAGAGTTGCGATAAGCGCATTCGATGCCTGCCCCGTCAAAAACATCGCGCAGACGATGACATCGCATTGATAGATAAGCGGCATCAGGAACGCGCCCAAACGCCGCGCGGTTTCGCCGGGACGCGAATCGTAAGCTTCGGCGACGCTCTTGGCGACGGGAAAGATGATGCCGCCCGCACGCGCTCCGTTAGAAGGGATGACGGATGCCAGCAGCATGTCCGTCGAGACGAGCGCGTAACCCAAGCCGAGCGTGCGATGCCCTATGGCGCGCACAAAGACCAGCGCGATGCGCCGCCCCAATCCGGTCTTAATCATCCCGCGTGAAATCATAAACGCCGCCAGCACGAGCCACACAATCGGGCTGGCATAGCCGCCGAGCGCGGCTTCAACCGTCAACGCGCCCGACACAGCCGCCGCCGTCACGCCCAGCAACACAATCGCCCCGCCCGGCACCGGACGCACAATCGAGCCGACGATGGTCGCCACAAAAATCGCCAACAGTCTCCAAGCCTGCGGCGTGATGCCGCCGGGCACAGGGATGAACGCGACGAGCAAGGCCACCAGCACGACCACAGCCCAACGTATAAGCTTGCTGCGAAAGCTACTGCGCTGCGCTTCCTGATCTTCAGCTACCGGAGATTCGACTTGGGGACGAGCCTCATCATCCATGTTTCATCTTTTGCTGCTGAGATGTTGTAGAGCTTGAAGGACGAGTGGAATACTACAGCGATTTTCAGACAGAGGCGAACATAAAGTTTCCCGCTAGTATTCTGTAATCAAAGTTCCGGGCTTTCATGAATTGCCACTAGCTTCAGCTAGTGGGATAAGATTGCCTTAGTTACCGGCTTTAGCCGAAATGATTTGGCTCAAGCCGACACTTTTTTAGCTCTCTTGTTCCACTAGCTGAAGCTAGTGGCAATTCAAATAACTTTCATGACACTGCACTCGTGCAAAGTTTTATTTCATCATTTGACATGCCACTGGTAGGGAGTCGAGAGAGACAGAACTTGAAAGCCAAGCTTTTCCAGGATAGGGCGGCTCATCGAGCTGGCGTCAACGGTCAGGAAACGCACGCCGCGCTGCAAGGCTTCCTGCGCGCGTATGGCGAGCATCGCCGTGTAGATACCGCGTCGCCTGTAAGCCTGTAGGGTCGAGCCTCCCCACAGACCGGCAAATTGGCTGTTGGGAGAATACCTGATCCACGCCGAACAGACCGGACGCTCATCCGCATAAGCCACGTAGAGGTTGAACAACTCAGGAGTAGCTTGCATCTCATACGCAAGCTGGTCGGCCAGCCAGGCTTTGTCTGTCTGCCAGACTTCTTCCTGGACGGCTATCACATCGCTAATCTGTTGCGGGTCTGTGATGCGCCGGACATCGTGAGCCACCGGCTGCAATAATTCTGTGGGAATATTTTTAAGGTCGAGCGCGACGATGCTTTCCGGCTCTTCCGCTTCAAAACCGTGAGCCACGAGACGCGCTTGCAAATCCGGCGGCGTGTCATGCGCGTAATGCTTCCACTCAAAATCGTGGCCGAGCTTTTTAAAATACTCTATCTGCTCTTTGATGACGTTCTCCACATTGCTCTCATCGAGACTCGAATAGTTAATCACGCCCTCTGTTCCAACGAGATCAACGTGCCGGACGACGTGAGCGGTCGCCTCTCGCCGCATGCTCGGATATTCGATCACACGGCGTTGCTCTTCATCATAGAGCGCGAGAATCTGTGTGGTGTTCATGAGTAAGAAATTGATTTGGCCTTAATGAGAAAGCGCGAGCCTTTGCGAAGTATTGATGCAATGCAAAGGCTCGCGCTACTGGAAAATCAAAGCGGCAGCGGGCAATTAGAAATTACGCACAAAGGGCGCGAGGTCTGTTTGTGCGAGCCTCAGTGTCATCTGCACTTCATTGCCGACCGGCTCGATTTTTAGGTCGCGCAGCACAGCCTCGAAAGATTTTCCTTTGCCTTCGGGAGCCTGCGCGCTGCCGACCTTCGCTATCAGTCTCAGCGCGTTGAGAGTCGAGCTGAGCTTCTGCGCATTCTCAGCCGCGTCTGTGCGAATGTTGATGAAAGCTTCGGCGTCGCTGCCGTTGGCATTGAACGAGCCGTAAACCTGACGGATGGCAGCGATGCTGTCATTGCCCTGCTGGCCGCCAATGACGAGACGTGAAAAAATGTTGGTCATCGCGGGCGTGATCTTGCCGCTAAAGCCGACGACGGCGTTGGTGTTGCGCGTCGCGAGTTGCACCAGCTCATCGTCAACCCGATTGCGTCCCGCGCCCGCATCAATCGTTGCGCGCACGCTCCTGAGGCTGCCGAAAGTAATCGTGTTCGAGTCGAGCGCGGCAACGGCGAATCTTCTGTCGTCGGCTGAATCTTCTTGAATCGTCTTGGCCTCAACGTCTTCGACAGTCCCACGCCCGGGGCTGACCGCTACGGCATCGGAATCCCCCGGCTGTTCGTTTGTTGACATAGCTGGCTGAGCGCGCTTGGCCGGAGCCACGACATAAACGGTCACGCCTTCATATTGCAGCGACTGCTTTTCAATTCTGCCTTTGCTCTCTTTATTCGCGCCCGCGAACATAGCGTCTATCGCTGCGTTGGCATCAAAGCGACCGCGCGCGAGGAATGCGAAATCGTCTGCTCTGCGCGAAGAGCTTAAATTCATCCCGACCGCCACAGCATCGAGCGAGCGCGGGTCGAATCCGAATTCTGTGGTGAACTTATTGAGCTGTGTTTCCAGCCTCGCGCGTTCTTCAGGTTGCTCTGCGAGAAGCTGCGGCAGCACGTCCGTCATCGCGCGTTGGGCGTCAATGTAAACAATAAAGTCTGAGGCCGGAAGCTGGCTCAACAAAGCATGTCCCGCAGGAGCCGCCAGAGCCTTTTGCTCAGCCTGCCTGCCTGCCAGAGCAATCGCCGTCAACGCCAACGCCAGCGCGAGAAGAGAGAGATAAATTTTCCTGTTCATGATTTCAGCCTTTCAATTAACCTGCACGTTTCGGCGTCCGGATGAGCGCCGCGCACAGAAGACGAAGCAAGGGAAGACTTGTTGCATAAAAAAACTGCGAATACTTTACAATACTTCGCAAAAGGTTAGAAGAGAAAAGAAAAAGGGGTAGTGGTTTGTTTGAAGATGAGAAATAAAAGTCGGACTCACCGCAGAGACGCAGAGGACGCGGAGATGGCGCAGAGATTTGAGGGATATTCAAGCCTCTGCGCCCCCTCTGCGCTCTCTGCGTCTCTGCGGTGAACCTCTTCTCTTGACTCATTCATCTTCAAACTGCACCGCTATCGAAAAAGGCTGCCGACATCTTTGCCAGCAGCCCTCTCATCAAGTTCGGAAAAGTCGCGCTCTCGATTTTCCCTAGAAAACTCAAAAGACGCGCATCAGCATGGCAACGTCCGACTGTGCCAGCGCAATCCTGAGCTGCACGTCGTTGCCTTCCTTCGTAATCTTCAGATTATCGAGCGCGGTTTGTGCCAGCTTGCCTTTATCACCGGACATGTTCGAGACAAAGAAACCGCCGAGGTCTTTCAAACCGATGAGCTGGTTGTAAACGTTCTGAGCATCTGCGGCCTTCTCTGTGCGCGCGTTGGCCTGCATCTCAAAACCGCCGTTGGTCGAGTTGACAGAGCCGTAAAGCTGCCTGATCGAGTCGAGGGTTTTCGCCATGTCATCCATTTCCACTTCCAGATAACGCGAGACGTTGGCGGGAACATTTGCGCCAAAGCCTATGATCGCGTTCGGATTGTGCAGCGCCAACGCGGTCAGTGCAGGACTCACAAGACCTTTCCCGGATGCGCCCGCATCAATCGTCGCACGCACGAACGCAGGCTCGCCGAACGCGATGATGTTGGCATTGAGCGCGACGACGCCGACTTTGCCGCTCGGCATATTCGTCATGCGATTCAAGACGCGATTGATGCCGTTTTGAATCGCGCCGGATTTGTCGGATTTTTCATCAATCTTGATTTCCGGCTGCTCTATCTTTCCGAACAACTCTTCGGCGGAAAACACATAGATAGTTTTCCCGGCGTGCTTCTGCTCCTCGTACTTGTATTTATCTTTCGCCGCCAGCAATCCTGCCGATAAGACAGCCGGTGCATTGAAGCTGCCGCGCGCTAAGGCCACCGTCTCAAAGTTTTTGACGCTTGATTTATCTGTGAAGCGCATTCCGAGCGCGATACGCTCAACCGTGCGCAGGTCAAGTCCCGTGCGCGCTTTGATACGGTCGAGCCGCTCGTTAAGCTGCGCCATCTTCGCAGGGCTGTTTTCCTGAAAGCGCGGCAGCAAGTCATTCAACAAACGCTGCACGTCAATCGAAACGACGCCATCGGATTCGGGAAGCGATGCGAGCAACTCGTTTGCCGCCGGAACGGTTTTGGCCTTTGTCGTTGTTTTGGTCTGTGCAAGGCCGGTCGCTGATAACATGCTTCCAGCCAGCAGGGCGAGAGCGGCGAGCGATGCATAAATTCTTTTCTTCACGATATTAAAGCCACCTTTCAAATGCGCTTGAATGAAGGGTGCGTGCGGAAGAATGAAAAGCAAGCTGTATTGACTTCCAGACCGCACACATAAACTGCTCCTTTCGGATGCGTAGGGCGTAGCGCGGGGTTGGCTTTCAGGGTTTTTTAGCCTTTTTCTCTTCTTTACCTTTGCCGATAATATCTTCGAGAGTGGGAACCGCTCTGTTGATAATATCGCGTTGCTCGACCTTCTCGTAATCCTTCGGCAGCTCAAAGAGATTCGCGTCCACCTCCAGCTTGATGTCGCGCAACTCCATCGAATATTTCCCGCCGTCAGTGGAAGTGCTTTCCATCTTGATCGGCATACCGAGCGATTCGTCAACCCAGATAATGGTCTCTGACGGCGCGGCCTGAGAGCCTTCCGCGCTGCCGCTCGTGACGCGATACTTGGTCGTCGTGCGCCCGTTGACATTCTCCGTGCCGAGCTTTTCATATTTCGCACCGGCAGGCGTTCCCTTCATCAGCTTGTCCGGCGAAAAGTCCGAAGGGACTCCCTGCGCCGGATTGAGCGCGCCGTCCGTTCCATCCAGCTTGACCTCCGCATACAGTTTCTTTGCCGGGTAGAGCAGGTAACGTCCGCCCGGCAGTTGCAGAAAAGTAACCTTCACACCCGGCAATAGCTCGGATTCAACCCGCCGCTTCTCGCCGTCGCGCGCCACCTGCATTTGTTGATTCGTTAAAGACGAAAGCCCCGGGATGTTTGCCGCTTTCCCGCCGAGGCTGCCCGAAGTCACCATCGTGGCTTGATAACGCTCAGGCTCTTTGGTCGGAAACGGCGGCGTCGAAGAAGTCGCATCAGTTGATGTCGCAGAGCCTGTGCTGGCATTGCCGTTAGCATTGCTCTCAGCCGTCCGCTTGCATCCCATGCCGGAAAGAATAAATGCAAGCGCGCAGGTAATCATGAGCGACGTGCGCAGGCGTTGAAAGGGAATTGATGGAAGATACATTAGAGTCTCCAAAGACAAATAATAGAATCAAGTTACACGACAGAACGCCCAACAAAATTTGCCACAGAGACACAGAGACACGGAGAAGAAAAGCAGTTGGCAGTTATGCTCTGAGCCTTCTTCCCATCTGTCTTTTCTCTGTGTCTCTGTGGCAAACTTATACACGCTCGACCAACAGCGCGAGTCCCATCCCGCCGCTCACGCAGAGCGTGGCGAGACCGCGTCGCGCGTCGCGCTTTTTCATCTCGTGCAGCAGCGTCGTCATGATACGCACTCCCGTGCAGCCAATCGGATGACCTATCGCAATCGCGCCGCCGTTGACGTTCAAACGCTCCGCATCAAATCCAAGATCACGATCACACGCGATGACCTGCGCGGCGAAAGCTTCGTTCAGCTCGATCAAATCTATCTCATCAAGCGTCAAGTTCTGTCTCGCCAGCAGCGCACGCACAGCCGGGACAGGGCCGATGCCCATAATCTCAGGCGCGACTCCCGCAATCTCGTAATCAACAATCCGCGCTTCGGCTTCTGCGCCGGATTCTTTTAAAACCTCTTCGCTCATGACGACGAGCGCAGATGCTCCATCAGTAATGCCGGAAGAGTTTCCGGCGGTCACTGTGCCGTCCTTCGCAAAGACCGGCTTGAGCTTGCCCAAAGCTTCCAAAGTCGTGCCGGAACGAAAATGCTCATCGCGCTTGAAGCTCTGCGTCAAGCCCTTGCGCCCCTTTATCTCAAGCGGCACGATCTCTTCGTCAAAGCGACCGGAATTGATGGCGGCCTCTGCGCGCTGCTGTGAGCGCAAGGCAAATTGGTCTTGTTCCTCGCGCGAGATTTCGTACCGGCGCGCTAAATTTTCCGCAGTCTCGCCCATCACCAGACCGGAGAGCGGGTCGTTAAAGCCGTCCCTGTACATCCCATCAACCAGCGCAGTGTTGCCCAGCCGCGCGCCCCAACGCGCGCCCTCCGCATAGTATGGAACGCGCGACATGCTCTCCGTCCCGCCCGCCAGGACTGCCCGCGCACGTCCGAGCATGATCTGCTCTGCGGCCAGCATGATCGCCCTCAGGCCGGAGCCGCACGCCTGATTAATTGTGAACGCGGGCACTGTCTCCGGCACGCCCGCGCGAAAGGTAATTTGCCGCGCCACGTTCGGCCCGCCGCCTGCCTGCCGCGCAGAACCCCAGATGGAATCCTGTATCTGATCTGGCGAAAGCTTTGCGCGCTTGAGGCTCTCGACAGCGACGGCGACGCCCATGTCCGCAGCCGTCCACTCCGCGAGCGTCCCGCCGAATTTTCCGATAGGCGTGCGCGCAGAGCCGACTAAATAAACATTTTTCATCAGTCTTCCTCAAAATTAAGAATCAGCCACAGAGACACGGAGACGATGAAGGCAAAAGTAAAAAGGTAAAACGAAGGCGGAAACCAATTTTAACAAAAATGCTTTGCTCCTCACTTTTACCTTTTGCCTTTTACCTTCCTCTGTGGCTCTGTGTCTCTGTGGCAAATTTTATAAATGTTAGCACATGCTCTAAAGCCATCAAAACGCGCCGTCCTGTGAAGCATCCGGTATATCTTTCAGGTCATTGTAAATCGGTAGACCCTTGCGCCGGAAAATTTCGCGCTCCATATTTGCGCCCGGAGATTCGCCGATCATTAGAATCGCATCGCATTTTTCCGCGAGCGCGAGCGAGATATTCATGATGGCCTGATACGGCTCGGCAGGCTTGGCTTGTTCCACGACGGGCAGCGCGGCGTTCATGCCGATGACCGGAATGTGCCCTTTGTCAAGCACGATGGCGGCGGCTGCGTTCATGGCATCCAGATTCTTTTGACGCTGCTCTGCGGTTGAAGCGGAGTAAGGCCCCGCGACTATGATTAACATCAAGTCTCTCTTTTCGCTAGTGGTTCAGTTTGAAGTTGAATGAGTCAAGAGATGAAGTTCACCGCAGAGACGCAGAGAGCGCAGAGGGGGCGCAGAGGCTTGAATGTCTTTCCACTCTCTGCGCTATCTCCGCGACTTCTCTCCGGTCTCTGCGGTGAGTCCGGCTTTCTTGTCACTCATCTTCAGACTGAACCACTCCCTCTTTTCTCTTTCATAAAGCTTGGGGGAGATTATAATGTACGCTGCGCGTTCTATAAACTTTCCGGCCTCACGCTATGATCGAGAGACTGAACAGCATAGATTCCATCAAGCAGGCAGCGGCGAGCATACAGGATTTGATCGCGGCGCGTGAGGAATGGATTTACGCGCGCGACGGGAGCGGGCGCGCATCTGCTCTGCGCAAGAGCGAGATTGATTTTCGCATCGCGCAGGGACGCCTGATGTTTTCCTGTCTGAGTGATGAAGGGCATGCTGTCTGGCATGTCACCGCCTGGGAATGGAATGGAGAAAAACTCCTGCTCGAAGCAACGCGCAGGATGGGAGCGGAGCGCGCACAGCTTGAACTGATTCCGCGCGCTTCCGCAGGCAGCATCGCTGCGCTCGTCGCGGCGACAAGGCGCGCACGCTGTCAGACCTTAGCCCAACTAGCATGTGCTGTCTGGCATGGCGCGCGAATCGCGCGAGCCGGATTGAGCGCGGGCGCAAGGCTCGGCCAGCCCGGACGTGACGCGCGGATTTTGTTGGATTTGAGAAATGAAAGAATCGCAGTGACCGGCACGGTCGCCGAAGACGATGGGCGCGGCGTGGATGCTTTTCTCTCATCCGCGCTTATCTGGTTCACACGTGCCTGTGAAAAAAGAACGCGCCCGCCGTACATCACAAAACTCTGCCTCGTCGCGCGTGAGCAGAGCATAGAAGCCCTGGCACAACGCATCGCGCTGCTTCGCGATGAGCTGCGGCGCATCATCGCTCTGTTTGAGATAGATGAAGAATGGCAAGTGCTAAAGCCCGTGCGCCAGCTTGAGAGACGTGAGTTATGGATTGAGCCTCCCAAAAGATTGCATCGTCCGGCTGAGACGGAAATCAGCAAAGCTGCCGTGAGCATCATTTCTCTTGCGCCCGAAGCGATTGATGTCGTGCGTGCGCGTCACGGCGAAACCCTGCGCTTTCACGGCCTCGCTTTCGCGCGTGTGCGTTGCGTGATGAATCGCCCGAAAATCTGGTTCGGAGTGGAGGGCGCGCAGCGTCGCTTGCTTGACGGCGACACTGCGCAGGAATGGGATAAGCTTTTAAGAGATTTACAGGAACATCGCCGTGCAGCGACAGACGATTACCAGCATGCTCTTTATCGCGCCGCGCCGGAGGCTTGGCTTGAATCCCTGCTCAGGCGCGATGTGACGCGACTTGATCCGGGGCTTCGTCTCGCGCCGCTGCACGCGCAGTTCCGCGCTTCATCCACGGCTACGGGGCACGCGCGCAACGTTGACTTGCTTGCGCTCAGGCGTGACGGAAGGCTCGCGGTCATCGAGCTGAAAGTCTCTGAAGACCGCGAACACGTCCTGCAAGGCATTGATTACTGGCGGCGAGTCGAAGCCCAAAGATTAAGTGGCAACCTCACGCGCGCAAGGCTTTTCGATGACGCCGCAATCTCGGACGAGCCGCCGCTGGTTTATCTCGTCGCGCCGCTGCTACGCTTTCACAGAGCCTTTCACACCTTAGCGCGCTCCGTCGCGCCCGACATCCAAATTTACCGCTTTGACCTCAACGAAGCCTGGCGCGCAGGCGTCCGCGTCATGCGACGTGTTGTGATTTAATGCGAAAACCGCAACTAATTGCGTTAATCCATTAAGTTTCCCCACAGAGCACGGCCAGCTTGTGCCGACCGCCAAGCCCTGACTATTGACGGAAGTTAGCACATAGAGTATAAGCCGAACAGACATCTGACAGGTTGTTGAAACCGAAATTGATAGCGTTGTTTCGCCTCATCGCCGTTGGCCTTGACGCAGTCTAGCCAGAGCCACATCCAATTGTTGCCAGTCTACACTTTCGCTACCGGAGCTAAAATCTATGCAGCTAATCCCGCCGTATCCTTTCATTCTCAACAAGCTGAACGGGAGCAAAGTTATTCCCTTTCTCGGCGCGGGCGCGTCGCTGGGCGGTCGCGTGCCGGGCGCGATTTGGAACAAGGGAAATAAAAACTTTCTCCCGTTGGGGAGCGAGTTGGCGGGCTATCTGGCCGAAACGACCCAGTTCCCGACGGAAGAGGCGCTTGACCTGACGAAGGTGGCGCAATACTACAGCGTGGTCGGAGGGCGGCAGGCGTTGAATGAAGAGCTACACGGCATCTTCAATTGCGATTACCCGCTCACCTCGCTGCATACGTTTCTCGCCAGTGTAGAAGCGCCGCTGTTGATGGTCACGACCAACTACGACGATCTCGTAGAGCGCGCCCTCGACGAACAGAATCGTCAACTTGGCGACCAAGCGCGCCCCTATGACGTGGTGATTCATACTACCGACGTGAACAGCGGCGACCGCCTCTTGTGGTGGTCTTATGGCGATGACGAACCGCGCGAAGTCGCTCCGAACAAACTGGACATCGACCTCAGCACCAGAACCGTTATTTACAAAATGCACGGGGCGGTGGATCGCAAACAGGCCGTGCGCGACAGCTATGTCATCACCGAGGACGACTACATAGATTTTCTGGCACGCATGACACGTAACAAGGCCGTCCCCAGCATCTTTGCCGAACTGTTCCAGTCGCGCCACTTTTTGTTTCTGGGTTACGGCTTGAATGACTGGAATCTGCGCGTCGTCCTGAACCGCATCGAGAAGGATTTGCGCCGCCCCAAGGGCATCACGTCTTGGGCCATCCAGTATCGCCCGCGCCCGTTGGAGCGACGCTTCTGGCAGGAGCGCGGCGTCGAGGTCTATGACCTGCTGCTCGACGAATTTGTGCTGGCGCTGGAACAGTGCAGAGCGCCACGAAAGGAGGTGTGAGCTTGACTACCACAGTGGTTGGTCGCCGCTCGCCCTACAAGGGATTAATCCCATACAACGAAGGCGATGCACCCTTCTTCTTCGGGCGAGATAAAGAGACGCGCCTCATCATCGCCAACCTGTTCGCCTCGCCGCTCACGCTTCTGTACGGGGCGAGCGGTGTCGGCAAGTCTTCGGTACTGCGTGCCGGCGCTGTACACCAGTTGCGCCAGCGCGACGATCTGCTCCTGGTGCCCTTCAGTGCATGGCAGAGCAATCCCTTGAGTGATCTCATGCAGGCCATCGCCGACTACGCAGAGCGCGCCGACCCCGACGGCTGGCGCAGAGTGGCCGCAGTCATGGAAGACGCGCAACAGACTGGCGCGCCCTTGTCTCTGTCCGCGCTACTCGCGGTTTGCTACGAACAGACGGGCCGCCGCTTGATGCTCATCCTCGATCAGTTCGAGGAGTATTTCCTTTATCACCCGCAGGACGATGCCTTCGCAGACGAATTCCCCAAGGCGGTCTTGCAGACGGACGCCCCTGTCAGCTTCCTCATCTCGATTCGCGAGGACTCGCTCGCCAAGCTGGATCGCTTCGAGGGGCGCATCCCCGGCCTCTTCGACAACTACCTGCGCATCGAGCATCTCGGCTACGACGCAGCGCGCGACTCGATCATCAAGCCGGTCGAGCGATTCAACGAATTGCGCGATGCTGACGCGCAACCTGTCAGCGTCGAGCCGTCACTGGTCGCCGCCGTGCTCGATCAAGTGCAAACCGGGCAAGTGATTCTCGGCGAAGCCGGTCGCGGTCGGGTCAAGACCGACACGACCGAGGCGCAGATCGAAACGCCCTTCCTCCAAATGGTTATGACGCGCCTGTGGGACGAAGAGCAGCGCGTCGGCTCGACTGTGCTGCGTCTTGCGACCCTTGATGCGCTCGGCGGGGCTGAGCGCATCGTGCGAACGCACCTCGACGCGACGATGAGTTCGCTCGCGCAGGCGCAGCAGGACATCGCGGCTAAAGTCTTTCACTATCTGGTCACACCTTCGGGCACGAAGATCGCGCACACCGTCCCGGACTTGTCCGAATATGCGGGTCTCCCGCGTGCGCAACTCGCGTCCGCACTGGAAGAGTTGGCCGGGAGCGACACACGCATCCTGCGCGGCGTCGCCCCGCCGCCAGACCAGCCGGGCGAATCGCGCTACGAGATTTTCCATGACGTGCTGGCGGCGGCCATCCTGGACTGGCGTTCGCGGCACGTGCAGGCCGGGGAGCGAGCAGAAGCCGAGCGTCTGGCCGAAGAGCAGCGCCGCGAGGCCGAGGAGCGGGCGCGAGTGGCAGAGAAAGTGAAAAGCGCTGGCCGCTTGCGCTGGCTCTCAGTAGCTCTCGCGTTGATGACCTTGCTGGCAATGGTGACGGCGGCGTATGCCTTAAAACAAAGAAGCCTGGCAGTGGGCGACGCTGCACGGGCGCAGGAGCAAGCTAAGGAAGCTACTGAAGCGAAGGCCATTGCCATTCAAGAGCGTGGGTTTGCTGAAGAGCAACGCATACGAGCTAACGATCAGGCTTCGTTGGCAACGGAGCAGACTAAGAAAGCTGAAGAAGCGCTTGAGGAAGCCGAAGAACAACGCCAGCGTGCCGATGAGCAGGCCGCGCTGGCGCGGTCGCGCGCGACAGAAGCTGATAAGGCCAAAGGAGAAGCGGTGGCCGCGCGTGGGGTGGCTGAGACAGAGCGCCAGCGGGCTAACCAGCAAGCTGCCATCGCCAGGTCGCGCGAACTGGCAGCGGCTGCGCGCAGCAATCTGAATTCAGACCCGGAGTTGAGCGTGCTGCTGGCTCTTCGCGCCGTCGCGGAATCTACAGGCGGAAATCTGACGGAAGTTGAGAAACAGGGCATAACGGAGACTGACAGGAAAGAAGCCATCGAAGCCCTGCATGAAGCGGTGCAGGCTTCGCGGGTCAGACACACGCTCGCCGAGCCTAACAGCGCAGTTGAAACGGTAGCTTATGGCCTGATGGGAGCGCGCGTGATTACTGTCAACCATGACAAGACAGTGAAATTATGGGATGCCAATTCCGGCCAGTTGTTGCGCGACTTGTCCGATAAGAAGTATAGAGAAATGGCGCTCAGCCACGATGAGCTTCGCATGGCAATCGCCGTCGAGGATGGGACGGTGAAAGTATGGGATTTGGCTCGCGGTGAAATCGTGCAAACTCTTGAGGGCAGTTCCTCTGACCAGAAAATAGAGGGAATGGTCTTTAGCAATGACGACTCCACCTTAGCCATAGCGCGCAGTACTGATCTCAGGTTATGGAATATTACGACAGGTGAAGCAGCCGAACTGCCTTACGAGAACAGTCAGCCATTTGAAGGGTCTTGGAATTTCAGTATTCTCCGGGATGGGATCGAGCTATTAACTTTCACCGATGACGGTAAGACACTCGTCGCAGGCGGTTGCGTTCATTCTGATCGCGCCGGGTGCACGACGCTCGGTGTGAAATTCTGGGACGTGGCAACACGCCGGGAGTCCCGCAAGCCTGTCGCCTGGGAGTTCGGTAACTTCAATGAACTGCGCAGGGCTTTCAGCCCTAATGGAGAGCGCCTCTTTACTATGGTCAAGGACGGGACGGCGAAGGTCTGGGATACGACTTCCGGCAAAGAATTATTTGACCTCTCCAAAGAGAAGGCCGTCTTTCCGGCTGCCTTCAGCAGCGACGGTGGAACACTCTCTACCATGAACGAAAGCGAATCGGTCATGCTGTGGGATGTCTCCGCTGGTAAGGCACGGCTCTCTCTGGACGGCCAGATCGGCAAGCCTACCGGTCTCGCCTTCAGCCCGGAAGGAAACCGCCTCGCGGCTTTCAGTAAGGGGATGTTGAAAATGTGGGACGCTGATTCAGGCGTTGAACTGCTGACCCTGTCCGGTCACAAGGATGTAATTAATAGCGTCGCCTTCAGTCCTGACGGGGAGTTCATCGCCACGGCCAGCGATGATCGAACGACGAAGATGTGGGACATCACTCCGTCGAAGGAGTTACTGACTTTATATGAAAGCGAACTTGGAGGACTGTATGCCGGGGTTATGTTCAGCGCGGACGGCACGCGCTTATCCATAGCTAGCTATGATTCGGTGAAACAGTTGGACTCTAATTCCGGCAAGGAACTGCGCTCTCTCGACGCCGGAAGCCGGGTTTACGGTTTTGACTACAGCCCGGACGGGAAATTATTGGCTGCTGCGCTGAGTGACGGGAAGGTAAAAATCTGGGACACGACTTCAGGACAAAATACGCTCGTGATCTCTGATGCGAGTTCTCGGATAGGAGTCTATGCGGTTGCCTTCAGTGCAGATGGAAAGCTCCTTGCCACTGGCAGCGATATGGCTGCCCGCATATGGGATGCGACGACCGGGAAAGAGCTACACAATCTGTCTGACAATTTAGGCCAAGTATTTAGCGTCGCCTTCAGTCCTGACGGACAGTACCTCGCCACGACCAGCGCAGAAAACCTAGCAAAGCTGTGGGACGTAAAGACCGGGAAACTGATCCACACTCTAGGGGGCCAAACGGAACTAGCGTGGAAAGTTGCTTTCAGTCCGGATGGAAAGCTCCTCGCCACCGCCAGCAGTAACAGGTCTGTCAATATATGGGATGTCCAGACGGGCAGGCCATTGACAGACCTCTCCGGGCACACTGATTCGGTGTATGACGTTGCATTTAGCCCGGACGGAAAGCTCATTGCTACGGCCAGTGAGGACAAGACGGTGAAAGTGTGGGACGCCAGCACCGGTTTGGAACTGCTCAGCCTGACCGGCCACGACTCAGGGGTCGGAAGCCTTGCCTTCAGCCCTGACGGGTTGCGGCTGGTAACTTCCGCCTTCCACGGCAAGGTGCGTGTCTATACCCTTGACCCGCAGAAACTCATTAAACTGGCTCAGGAGCGAGTCTCGCGGCATGAATTAACCGCAGAAGAGCGCAAGAAGTATCTACACGAGTCGCCGGAACAATAGACGAATGCGCCGGAGCGTTGCCGATGAAGGCGACCCAACGCTCCGGCTCGACTTTGGTTTAGACAAATTTAGAGTGATGGCGAAATTCTTTGGGAAATCGCCATCACTCCTGCCACTTCTTAGCCTAACCCCTGCCAGTAAATGATTGAAGTCTCAGACGCCTGCGCGTCAATCAACGTTTCGTTTCATAAGACGAGAGCGGCTGCGTCTGTAGACCGAAAGCCTGCGGATTCTCGCCGATGATGGCGGCGGCAAAGAAGCGCGGGACGTAATAGATGTTCTCATCCTGAAATGTCTGGTCGAGCCTGTTGCCTGCGGCAGTGATAGCGCAAATGCTGCAACGCTTGTTCTGCTCGTTGATGACAAGCTGGATGTCGCTCGCCACGTTCCTGCCGCCGCGATTGTATGCGAGCAGTGCCAAAGCTTCTTTCATCGAATCATCTTTGAATTGTTTGAGGCCGTCCGTGATGTAGCGCGCGGCGGCGTCTGCGGATTTCTCCACGTTCAACAATTCGTCCGGCGTCAGGCCGTAGCGTTGCCCCGTCTTCGGCAGGAATTGAAACATCCCGATAGCGCCCACAGAGTTCGGCCTTTCGATGTTCGTGTATTCCGATTCGATCAAAGGAATATAAAGACCTATGAGCGGCGAAACGTGCTGCGCCTTGAACGCGCTTATCAAAACGGGCGCGTGTGTCTGGCCGCGCTCAAAAATAAAACGCGCATCGCCTTTCCATAAACGGTCGCCGCCGCCATTGCCTATGCGCTGCGCGTATGATTCGAGCGCGCTCTGAATATTCGCTTCAAATTCAGGAGTGAATTCATAATTGCTGCCGGACATTTGCCGCGCGATTCGCCGCGACTGTTCCGACACGAACGTCGCACGCTCGGTTTGCGTCATCTGTTGATACGTCTTGCCCACCTGCGCATTCGCCTCAAGCGACAAAGCCGTCACGCAAAGCATTAAGCCGAGCAGCGGCAGAAATATTTTTTGAAATCTCATTCTTCAATTCTCCTCTATGTTTTGATGTCGAATGTCGAAGCCGAAAAATAGCTCCTAATTTATAAAGCGAGAAACGTTTGAAAAAGTGTTCATCGAAGTGAAAGAAATATTATTGCCAAAAAATTGAATATCGCGCGCACGTTCGAGCGTGAAAAATGATGGTAGAATCTTTCTCTCGCAGGCTTTTGAGATAGAGCTTGTTGAATCAGGGAAAGTGAAAAGATGACGACGCTTTCGCCGCAGAATGTGACCGGACTCCTGGACGAATGGCGGCAGGGAGACCGCGCCGCGTTCGATAAATTGACGCGGCTGGTTTATGACGAGCTGCGCCGCATCGCGCATCGTTACATGCAGCAGGAGCGCGACGGCCACACACTGCAAACCACCGCGCTCGTCAACGAGGCTTATGTGCGGCTCGCGGGACGGCAACAGATTGAGTGGCAGAATCGCGCGCACTTTTTCGCCGTCACCGCGCAGGTCATGCGGCATGTTTTGATAGACCACGCGCGCCGCAGAAATTATGCAAAGCGCGGAGGCGAAGCGCAGCAGGTCTCGCTCGCGGATGCCGAACAAGTGATGACGCACGCGCGTGCCGCAGAGCTGGTCGCGCTCGACGAAGCTCTGGACGAGCTATCGCGCATTGACCCGCGCAAGAGCCGCGTCGTCGAACTGCGCTATTTCGGCGGACTCAGCCTCGAAGAAACCGCAGACGTTTTAGAAATCTCAATCATGACCGTCCGCCGCGACTGGCGCGCAGCGAAGGCATGGCTTTTTAGAAGGATGAAGGATGAGGGATGAAAAAGATGCTATTAAAGATGAGCCGCTCAAGGTTCAATAGCATGCCTCTCATCCCTCATCCCTCCGCCCTCATCCCTGCTTATTATGTCTCCTGAAAGATGGCGACAGGTTGAAGAGATTTTGCAGGCGGCTTTTGACCGCCCGCCGCAGGAGCGTGCCTCGTTCCTGGACGAAGCCTGCGCGGGCGATGTGGATTTGAAGCAGGAAACAACTTCTCTGATTCGCGCCTACGATGAAGCAGGGGATTTTATAGAGCAGCCAGCCATCGCGCAGGACGCGCGCGTGCTGGCGTGCGCGTCGCTCGATCTGAATATAGGGCGCGCTGTCGGCCCGTACAAAATCGTCGAGCGGCTCGGCGCGGGCGGCATGGGCGAAGTTTATCTCGCACAGGATACAAGGCTCGGTCGCCCTGTCGCTCTCAAAATTCTCCCGTCTTATTTTGTCTCGGACGAAACGCGGCTGCATCGCTTTCTGAGAGAGGCGCGGGCGGCTTCGGCCTTGAATCATCCGAACATTTTTACCATCCACGAGGTCGGAGAGTTTGAAGAAGTCCATTTCATCGCCACCGAATTTATTGATGGGCAAACCCTGCGCGAGTTGATTGCGAAAGGGGAACTGAGCCTCGCGGAAATTCTGGACATTGCCATGCAGGTCGCTAACGCGCTCTCGGCTGCGCACGCGGCGGGCATCGTTCACCGCGACATCAAGCCCGAAAACATCATGCGGCGCGACGACCGTTTAGTGAAAATTCTGGACTTCGGTATCGCCAAGCTGACAGAGCAAACGGGCACGGAAATTTCCGGCGAAGCTCCAACAGCCATCCGTGTGCAGACGGAAACGGGCATGATTATAGGGACGGTCGGCTACATGTCGCCGGAGCAGGCGCGCGGCCTGACGGTTGACGGGCGCACGGACATCTGGAGCTTTGGCGTCGTGCTTTATGAAATGCTAGCGCGCCGCATGCCTTTTACCGGCGCGACGCGGATGGATACGCTCGTCGCTATTCTTGAGCGCGAGCCGCCGCTGCTCGCAGAGCTTTGGAAAGATGCTCCCTCTGAGTCGAAGCAGCTACAAAGCATCGTTAGCAAGGCTCTGCGCAAAGAGAGAAGCGAGCGTTATCAAACCGTAGCCGAACTGCTCGCGGATTTGAAAAAGATTAAGCAGGAACACGAGCTGGCAGCGATGCTCGGAGAACAATCCGCGCCGCAGCAGACGCGCTCTGCTTTAGACACTCAACACCGCAAAGCACAAGCGAGCGAAACAAAATACGACTCGCCCGTCTCGACTCTAAATGCTTTGCCTTCAACATCTTCCGTCGCCCAGTCCGCGCCTTCTCAATCGCGTCGGCGTCCAGTCCTTGTGCTGCTCATCGCGGCAGCATTGTTGACAACCGTGATAACCGGCGCGCTTCTCTATCGCCGTTCCGTCGCGCAACGCAACGCGAGCGCACAGGGCGCGGCGAATGCGACGAAGCCCTATGCGCAGATGAGCGAGGCCGAGCGATTAGCTTTTATTGATAGAGAGGAACAGCGTGTCTCAGCGATGATGGGCGACCGCCCCGTGAAGCTCAACGAGGACGCGCTGCGCGCCATCAAGTCACACGTAGACGATTACGTCGCGCGCACCGGAAGCATTTCCGAGGTTCTCGGCGAAGAAGACCTGCGCGTTATCTACACCCGCGCCATGCCTTACCTGCCATTGATCGCGCGCAATTTTACCGCGCGCAAAGTCCCTGTCATCATAGGCATCTACTTACCCATGATCGAATCGGAATACAAGACATGTCTTGAGAACAACACGGGCGCGAAAGGCATGTTTCAGTTTATGCCGAAGACCGCCAAACTTTACGGCGTCGCGCACGAAGAGATGTGTGATGTTGAGAAGATGACGCCCGCCGCCGCGAACTACATAGCAGATCGCATGGCCGAGTTGGGAGACGATTCTGAAAGCATGACGCTCGTCCTCTTGAGCTACAATCGCGGAGCGCCGTGGGTGCGCGACGCCATGCGACAGTTAAGAACCACAGATAATTATGAGAGAAACTTTTGGACTCTGCTGGCACATCAAGACAAGTTTGATGACATCTTTCGCGGTGAGAACGCTCGCTACGTTCCAAAATTTTTCGCCGCCGCCATCATCGGTGAAAACCCGCATGTCTTTGAACTTCAAATAGCTCCTCTCTCAACCTTGACCGGCAAACCTTGAGACATTATGTCAGAACCGCCTGCGGTAGCGGGCGGGTTCTTTGGTGACATAAGAGACCCGCCCGCTACCGCAGGCGGTTCTGACCTGAACACCTTGCTCGCACGGTTTGATGAGTTTGCGTCGAGCGCGTTAAAGTAACACTAGTTAAAAAGCATGAGCCAAACGATCAATCAGATTTCTGTGACCAAGCGCGCACGCACCGCTGCCTCCGATGCGAGTGTGCTGGCGCGCCTCTGCGAGATTGTCGGCGCAGAGCATGTCTTGATTGACCCAGAGCGCGTAGAGCCTTATGCGCAGGATGCCGTCAAAGAAAAATTTCCGCCGGAAGCAGTCGTGCTGCCGCGCACGGCGCAGGAAATTTCAGCGATTTTGAAACTTGCGAATGAGGCTCGTTTTCCTGTCACGGCGCGCGGTGGCGGAGTCGGCTACACGGGCGGCGCGGTTCCGGTCGAAGGCGGCATCGTCATCGGCACAGACCGCATGAATGAGATTCGAGAGATTAAAGCCGACGACCTCTATGTCATCGCGGAGCCGGGCGTGACGACTTACGCTTTGCAGCAAGCGGTCGAGGCTCACAATCTCTTTTATCCGCCCGACCCGGCCTCTTACAAAAATTCTTTTCTCGGCGGCAACATTGCTGAGAACGCTGGCGGCATGCGCTCTGCCAAATACGGCGTGACAAAACATTACGTGCTCGGCCTCGAAGTCGTGACGCCGACCGGAGAGATTATCAGGACGGGTGGGAAGACCAGCAAGAACGTCGTCGGCTTTGATTTGACCGGATTGATCTGTGGCTCTGAAGGCATGCTCGGCATTATCACAGAAGCGATTTTAAAATTGCTGCCTTTGCCGGAAGCGACGCGCACGGTGCGCGCGACTTTTAAAACGATGCGGGAAGCCTGCGCCTGCGTGACACGCTTCACGCACGCGCGCGTCACGCCCGTCGCGATTGAAGTGCTTGACCGCAATGCTATCCGTGCGGTCGAGACAGAGTTCGCTTTCGGTTTGGACCAGAACGCGGGCGCGATTCTGATCGTCTCGGTTGACGGCGCGGTCGCGGAGGTCGAGCATGCTTCGCGCCTTGTCGAAGAAGTGCTGCGCGAGGGCCGTGGCTATGATGTCATGCGCGCCGTCACGCGCGAAGAGGAAGACCGCCTCTGGGATGTGCGCCGCGCGCTGTCGCCCGCGATAAAAAAGTTCGGGACGCTCAAGCTCAATGAAGATGTCGTCGTCCCGCGCTCGCGCGTGCCGGAGCTAATCGAGCGCGTCGAAGCCATAGGGCAAAGCCACAAGACGTTCGTCGTCAACTTCGGACATGCCGGAGACGGCAACATCCACGTCAACTTTATGTGCGAGCGCGAAGACCTTGAAGCCGTGAGCCGTGCGCGCGATGCCGTGCGCGAAACCTTTGCCGTCGCGATTGAGCTTGGCGGCACTATCAGCGGCGAGCACGGCATCGGCTACGTCAAGGCTCCGTATCTGGACATGGCCGTTGACACTGCGACCATCGAAACCATGAAGCGCATCAAGCACGCGCTTGATCCGAACGGCATCCTGAATCCGGGAAAGATGTTTGTTTGATTTGTGCTTAGTTCTTTGCCTGTGGTGCTCAGCCTTGAGCTATAAGCTCGATGTTGAATAGCTTGCAAAGCACAAAGTACAAAAAACTAAGAACGTAAGACCAAAATGCTTTCTACCTTAATTGAACTTCAACGTTTGAAGCGGCTTGAGCGGACGGGCTGGATGCTGCGCGGGCTGGCGGCGGGGGCTGAGTCCGTGGCGGCGCATTCGTATGGCGTGGCGGTAGTCTCTATGTTGCTGGCGGATGAGCTGATCGCGCGGGGCGTGGCGGTGGATGTGGAAAAACTTTTGCGCATCGCGCTCTTGCATGATTGGGCGGAAGTGCGTGTCGGCGACATGCCGCGCACGGCGACGGAATATTTTGGCGCGGATGCAAGGCGCAAGGCAGAGCGTGCGGCCTTTGACGACATCGTGCGCGATTGCGGCGAGCGTCACGAAAAGTTGTATTCGGAATTGCATGAAGATTATGAGCAGCGCGCGAGCTTTGAAGCGCGGCTCGTAAAGACTGCGGACGTGATTGATTTGTTGCTGCAAACGCTGGCCTTTGAGCGCGCAGGCGCGCGTGGGCTTGATGAATTCTGGGAGGGCATCAGCGAGCGGCACTTGCAGCTCGAAGGCACGGCGCAGCAGGTCGTCTGTGAAATATTTGAAAAACTCTTAAAGGCGCGGCGCGACATCGGATGAGAATGAAGCTGTTTCTCCTTCTCTCTTGGTAAGCGATAATCGGATGATGAAGCTCTTTTACAGGCTGGTTGAATGGCTGACGGGAATCGTTACTGCTTTGACGTGGCGCGAAGTGCTGTTTGGGGTCGCCATGTTTTTCATCACCTTCACAGCCAATCTGATAGTCGTCTCATTTATCCTCGTCAAACTTCCGCCGACCTATTTTCAGGCTTCGCACTCGCGCGCGTTCTGGACGGAGCGACATCGCTTTGTGCGCTGGAGCGGGCTGATTATGAAAAATCTGGTCGGGGTGGTGATGATAATCCTGGGGCTGTTGATGTCGCTGCCGGGTGTGCCGGGACAAGGGTTGTTGACCATCCTGCTGGGCTTGATAATGCTAGACATTCCGGGCAAGCGACCGCTTGAAACACGGCTCATCCGTCGCCCGCAGGTGCTGAACGCCATCAATCGCCTGCGCGCAAAGTTTGATAAGCCGCCGCTCATTCTCGATTGAATTTAGCCACAGAGGGCACAGAGGACACAGAGATAAAGAAGGCAAACGGTAAAACTAAAAAGGTAAAAGGAAGGCGGAAACCAATTTTATAAAAATGCTTTGCTCCTCACTTTTACCTTTTACCTTTTTAGTTTTACCTTCCTCATGTGTTCTCTGTGCCCTCTGTGGCTGACTTTTATTCAGAGACTTATGTCTCCTGAGTTTGAGACGGCGTGCGTTGACAATACGCGAGCCTGTTTGTTAGCTTGCCTTGTTCCGGCAACAAGATATTTTGTCAGATTAAAAGCTTAGGTATAGCGTGGTTTTCTGTTGATGCACGATTTGTTTTCACCTCATAAAAAATCGCTTTCGCGGGTTGTGCCGGTTATTTTACTGGTGGCGAGCCTGCTGATGACCAGCGGGTGCAGCAGCCTGTTCGGCGTCAAGCGGACGGTCTCTGTGCCGCCGCTACTGGGGCCGCTGCAAGAGGCTACGATAGCGCAGCTTATCGCTGAAGTTAACCGGCTGGCGGCTGTGCGCTCGATCCGCGGCAAGGTGGACTTGGAGTTTCAGGACACTTCGTTTGCCGAGAGCGGCCTGATTGAAAAATATCGCGCGGCGGATGCCACCGTCATTCTGCAACGACCGGCACAAATTAACCTACGCATACAGGCTCCGCTCATCGGGACGAATATTGCCGAGATGACTTCCGACGGCACACAGTTTCGCGTCGCCGTCCTTCAGGGAGATGAAAAATACAAGCGATTCGTGCGCGGAACGAACAGCGCCAGCTATCAAAAAATGTCTGCCGAGAATGGGCAGGCGAGCGGTGACAGCAACAAAGATAAAAATAACAAGGCTTTGAATGAGAAGCGCGCGGTCAGCACCTTCTCGAATTTGCGCCCGCAGCATTTTACCGACGCGCTCTTGATTCGCCCGGTTCAGCCGCGCGACCAGTCCGGCTTCGTTTACGCACGGAGCGAGTTTTATTTGGAGGAAGATGATAAGCAACAGCGCGCGAAGAAGGGCGGGCGCGTAGTGCGCGGTTATTACTTGCTGGAAGAATTAGCGCCGGGAGGCGAGAGCGGGGTGCGGCTCACGCGCCGCTTCTGGTTTGACAGAGTGGGCGGCATTCGTCTCGCGCGCCTGCAAACTTTTGACACGCAGGGCATGCTCATCACAGACGTGCAGTACGGCGAGCAGAAAAGCTTTGGCGAAGCGGGAGGCATCAAGATGCCCGCGCGCGTCGAACTGACACGCCCGCAGGATCACTACAAGCTGAGCCTCTCTTATCAAGCGCCGGAGGCCGTCGTCCTTGATAGCCAGTATGATGCGGACATTTTTATTCTGGAAAATAAATGGCAACTGCCCGAAGTTGATCTGGACAAGCGCGAGAGCGGGCGCACCCTCAGTCAACAGTAACGAAGATGTTAGATGTCAGATGTTAGTGATTGACCCATACTAACATCTGACATCTAACATCTAACATCTGCTTTTTATGGACAATCTCATCACAGCTAATATCCGGCAGCGGCCTGTGCGCTCGCTCGTGAGCATCGCGGGCGTGGCGCTGGGCGTGGCGCTCGTCATTCTCTTCACGGGGCTGTCGCGCGGGATGTCGAATGATTTGAAGCGACGCTCGCAGAATGTGCGCGCGGAGATTATCTTTGCCAAGCCGGGGTCGTTGCAGTTGATGAGTTCTGTGACGAATCTGGATACGGAATACGTCAAAGAAGTTCAACAGGTCGAAGGCGTCGAGGCGGCTGTGCCTTCCATTCGTTATGTTTCGCAGAGCGGCAAGGGCTTTGGCTTCGAGCAGATAGAAGGCGTTGACTGGGAGCCGTTCGCGCGTATGAACGAGATGCGCCTCATCGAAGGGCGCGCTCCGCAGGCCCTTGACGAAGTCGTGATTGACGAGAGAAAAGCGCGCGATAACAATCTCGCCGTCGGCAGCGTCATCAACTTATTCGGCAACCTGCCGTATAAAGTGACAGGCATCTACACGCCGGAGGCCGGGCCGCGCGTCAAGATGTCTCTGGCGGCAATGCAGGACGCGCTGGAAGCTCCGGGCAAATGCACATGGATTTATATCAAGTGCCGGAATGAGAGCGAACAGGCTCAAGTAGCGCAGCGACTCAACGAAAAGTTTCGTGATTTTAAGATTCAATTTACGCGCGATGTTTTTACCAGCGTCGAACAGAGCATTCCTTTTTTGGGTCTCTTCCTGAAAGTGCTGGTCGGTCTGGCCGCAGTGGTCAGCGCGCTCGTCGTCATGCTGGCGATGTACACAACGATTACAGAGCGGACGCGCGAGATAGGGATTTTGAAAGCAATGGGCGCATCGCGCGGCTATATTATCGGAGTGATTGAGAAGGAAGCTATTTTGATTAGCGCGATTGGCCTGGTGGTCGGATTCGTGGTCGCGCTGGTCACAGGATTTTTGATTCATCGTGTGTATGGTCTGGTCTTCGAGTACGGCTGGGCTTGGGCTGTGACAGCCGCCGTTATAGGCTTGCTCGGCGGCGCGCTCGGCGCGCTCTATCCGGCCATCCGCGCGGCGAATCTGGATGCCGTGAGCGCACTTTCATACGAGTAAATAGTAAATGGTAAATAGTGTATAGACGAAGAGGTTTTGTCTTATCGCCATTTACCATTTACTATTTACCATTTACTAATGCGAACAATCTTACAGGCTGAGAATTTAGAAAAAGTTTATCGCGTGGGGCGCGTGGACGTGCCTGCCCTGCGCGGCGTGTCGCTGGATGTGCATGAGGGCGAGTTTCTGGCAATCATGGGGCCTTCGGGTTGCGGCAAGTCAACGATGCTGCATTTGTTGGGCGGGCTGCTGACGCCTTCAAGCGGGCGCATCGTGATCGACGACGAAGATTTGACAGCCGCTTCGGACGCGCGGCGCACAGACATCCGCCGCCGCAAGATAGGCTTTGTCTTTCAACGCTTCAATCTTTTTCCGACCCTGACGGCTGAAGGCAATTTGCGCCTTGCAGAGCGCATACATTCCGCCAACGGCGCGGACGACCCTGAACGGCGGCGCGATGTCCTGCGCCTTTTAAAGCTCGAAGATAAGATGCATCACAAGCCTTTGGAATTATCCGGCGGCGAACAGCAACGAGTCGCGCTGGCGAGGGCTATCGTCACGCGCCCGGCCATCATCCTCGCGGACGAGCCGACCGGCAATCTCGATTCCGAAAACTCTGCCATCGTGCTCAATATGTTTCAGGAGTTGAATTATCGCTTCAATCAGACGATCATCATGATTACGCACAACCCGGAAGCGGCGGCCATGTGTCGCCGCATCATCCAGATGCGCGACGGGCGCATCGTCGAGCCGACCGCCAGTGTTCAAGTATAAAGAAGTTCTTTGTCCTTTGATTTTTGTTTTTTGCACGCGGCTCAAACTTGAATTTCAAAACTCAATTTGAGCAAAAGGACAAAGCACAAAAGGACAAAGCACAACGATTTATGTTTCGTATTCTTAAAGCCATCCTTTTCTGGGGTTACGCGCGCAATACCTGGCAGTATGACGTGTTGTGCGTGCTAATCCTGGCCTTTATCTTCCTGACTCCGAAAAACTGGTTTGAAAATAGCGAACTTCGCTCTCGCGTTGGGCATCAGAGCATGTCCGCCGCGTCGAGCATGCTGGTTGGAACAGAGCTAATCAGGCCGGAAATGAGCCATAGCGAGATCGAACAGCGTGTGCGCGAGCTGACCGGGCGGCCTGAAATAAAGGTGTCCGATGTGCGTCCCAAGCAGGACGCGCAGGGCAAAATCCTCGCTTACGAGGTTGACATACGGTAATCATCCCATATAATTGCCCGGATTTTGGTTCGACTCTGGGCAGGAGTCTGACTTATAACTTGAAGGAGTTTGTATGAAGAGATTCGCTACACTTGGCCTCGCACTTGCGATTTTGTTGGCCTTCGTAGCCGTTAGCGTTCCCCCAACTGTCGAAGCGCAAAATGCAGGTCTGGTTAGTTCTATCCTGAACCGCATGGAGCGCAATCGGCGTGACCTTAAATCACTGCGCGCCAATATCAGCATGGTTAAGTACGATTCGCGCATTCGGGCTGATGAAAAATATCAGGGCAATGTGCTGTACATGCCCGCGACCGGGCGCAATGCTTATATGCGCTTAGACTGGCAATCGCCTGTGCGCGAGACGCTGGCCGTCGCCGATGGCGAGTACACGCTCTTTCGCCCGCGCCTGAACACAGCTTATCGCGGCAAGTCCGCTTCGATTGGCGGAAAGGGTGGGAAGGCTAGCGGCATGATGGAATTTCTGAACATGTCCGGCTCGCAGGTCAAGGCGCGTTTCGAGCCTGTGCAGGATATATATGACGAGACCCTGTGGGGCGGCGTCCAGACCACGCATTTCAAACTCGTGCCTAAAGGCGGAGCCAGCTACAAGTACGCCGAAATCTGGGTGGACGGCAACGGCATGCCCATTCAGACCAAAGTGGTCGAGAAGAATGATGATGCGACCACCGTGCGTCTGACGAATGTGCAAAAGAACGCCGGTCTTTCAACCGACGAGTTCAAGCTCAAGCTGGACGGCAAGGTCAAAATCGTTAAGAGTTAAGCTTTGATAAATATCTGAGGGGCAGGGCTTCGGAGCTAAAAGACCGAAGCCCTGTGCGATTTTTAGGTTTTAGATTTCGGACAGTGAGTTCATGATTTGAATTCGACAATCATTTAATCCAAAATCCAAAATCCAAAATCCAAAATCTAAATAATGAAGCGAAGCAATTTTCTCAAGCTCAAGGTACGCGAGGCCAGTTTTATCACGCGCGCCCTGCTTTCAACCAAGCATCCGGTGCTGGCGCATATCATTCCGATGCGCCGCTGCAATCTCGCGTGCGGCTATTGCAACGAATACGATAAGGTTTCCGATCCCGTCCCGCTCGACTTGATGAAGCGGCGGCTGGATAAGCTGGGCGCGCTCGGCACTTCGATCATTACCATCTCCGGCGGCGAGCCTTTGATGCACCCGCAACTGGACGAAATCATCAGCCACATCCGCGCGCACAAGATGATCGCGGGATTGATTTCCAACGGCTATTATTTCACGCCCGAGCGCATCGAGCGGCTAAACGATGCCGGGCTGCAATACCTGCAAATCAGTATCGATAACGTCAAGCCGGACGAGGTCTCGAAAAAGAGTCTCAAGAATCTGGACAAGAAACTACAAAACCTTGCCGCGCACGCAGAGTTTCATGTCAACATCAATTCGGTCATCGGCGGCGGCATCAAAAATCCCGAAGACGCGCTCGTGGTCGCGCGCCGTGCGGTCGAATTAGGTTTCTCTTCCACCGTCGGCGTGATTCACGACGGCAGCGGGCTTTTAAAACCTTTGACCGACAGAGAGAAAGATATTTTTCAGCAAGTCAAAAAGCTCGGCAATCGCGACCATGCGCGGCTCAACTGGTTTCAGGATTCGATTGCCGAAGGCAAGCCTTACAACTGGCGTTGCCGCGCCGGTGCGCGCTATCTCTACATCTGCGAAGACGGCCTCGTCCACTGGTGCTCGCAGCAGCGAGGCTATCCCGGCATCCCGCTCGAAGATTACACGATGAAAGATTTCGACCGTGAGTACAACACAGAGAAATGGTGCGCGCCCAACTGTACTCTGCAATGCGTCCATCAGGTCGGCATCTTAGACAACTGGCGCGACCCGCAACAGACCTCAAGCGATACACAGAGCGCGTCCGGCAGCAAAAAAACTGTCCCGGAGATGCTCAGCGTCGAGTAACCGGCGACCGAACCGTTTTATAACTTTCCTCAAATCTTTCTACCGCACGCTTAGAAGCTGTTTTAAAATTCCGACATTTGCGCCGAAGGCGCAGCGAGAAGGTAGCCAGACGTGTAACGTCTGGAAGGTGAAGTAAAGATTCGCGCATTGAAGATGCGCACAGAACTGCCTGCCCGCACCTTGCGGCGCGGCAACGATTGTTTTCTGTCTCCCCAGACGTTGCACGTCTGGCTACCTTCTCCAAGCCGCTCGCGCGGCTTAAAAGAATTTCCAAACAACTTCTAAAAGTGAGAGCTATTTGAGTGTTTCCTGTCTTACTTTTATTTGACGCTCGCCTTCAATTCCTCGCCGATGGTGTAGAGCGTGACGGAGCTGGACAAGCCCAAACCTGACAGCCTGCCAGCCATCACGACCAGCGTCTCGCCCTGCTGCACCACGCCTGCTTCGACCAGCGTGCGCTCGGTGGTGCGCAAGCTGTCTTCGGTGTTGTCGCTCTTTGGATGAATCAGTGGATGCACGCCCCAGATTAGTGACAGCTCATTCATCACGTCTCTGGTATGCGTCAGGGCGATGATGCGCTGTGGCGGGCGCAAGGCTGCCAACCTGCGCGCCATCAAGCCCGATTCGGTCAAGACCGCGATGGTTTTAGCATCCATCTCTTCGGCGGCAAAGGCAGCGGCTTCGCAGAGAGCTTTGCTGACCCTGCCCGTCTGTTTGCCGACCCACTTTTTGAGCGCGCTTTCCAGATTTTGCGGATTGCCCGTCTCAGCCGATTCGATGATGCGCGCCATCGTCGCCACCGTCGGCACGGGATACTTTCCCGTCGCGGTTTCCGCTGACAGCATCACTGCATCCGAGCCGTCCCAGACGGCGTTCGCGACATCGGAAGCTTCGGCGCGCGTCGGGCGCGGGCTTTCAATCATGGACTGCAACATCTGCGTCGCGGTGATGACAAACTTGCCCGCGAGGTTAGCGGTCTCAATAATTCGCTTTTGATAGACGGGAACAATCTCGACGCTCGTTTCGACGCCGAGGTCGCCGCGCGCGACCATCACGCCATCCGTCGCGGCGATAATCTCGTCCAGCTTGTCTATCGCTTCAGCCTTCTCAATTTTGGCGACGAGCGGTTGCTTGCCGCCCGCGCTCTCGATCAGAGCTTTTGCTTCGCGGCAATCTTCGGCCTGCCGCACGAACGAGAGGGCTATGTAATCTGCGTTCTGGCGAACAGCCCATTGCAAATCGCGTCGGTCTTTGTCCGTCAGAGAGGGAATCGGCAGCTTGATGCCCGGCAGGTTGATGCCTTTACGCTCATTCAAAATGCCGCCGTTGATGACGCGGCAAACAACATCCGTTTCAGTCGTGCGCTCTGCCGCCAGCTCGATTGCTCCATCATCAAGCAAGAGTCGCGAACCCGGCTGCACGTCGCGCGCCATCCCCGCATAGTTGGTCGAGACCTCGCGCGCATCGCCCGCGACCGAACGAGTCGTAATGGTAAAGAGCGCGCCCTGTTCGAGCTGCACGGGCTGCCCGCCCTTCAAGACGCCGGTTCTGATTTTTGGCCCGGACAGATCAACCAGCACTGCCAGCGGCCTTTTCATCGTCTCTGCGGCGGCACGCGCGCGGCGAATCGTCTCCGCGTGTTCGTCCTGCGTCCCGTGCGACATGTTAATGCGGACGCCGTTGACGCCCGCCGCCAGCAACGCTTCGATGACATGCGTCTCGCGCGACGCAGGCCCCAGCGTGGCAAGGATTTTGGCTTTCCTCATGTATCGCCCCTTCTGATTATCCGCTCACTTTATCGAATGATTAATAGCTGCTTGTCTTTGCGTACCTTTGCGTCTGTTCTCTTTGTGGTCTTTGCGGTTAAGCTCTGTTTTAACGCAAAGACCGCAAAGATGTTCTCGCAAAGACCGCAAAGAGGTTCCTACTCTTGATTTATATTAGTGAAGAGATAATAACCTTTCTTCAGCCGTAAACTCTACGCGCGCGGCGGTCATAACGAAAGAGCGGGCGATGGCAAGCGTCGCAGGCGAGCAGTGCTTCGAGCTTGCGCAGGTAAGCCATGACGGTCGCCACGACGGTCGAGTGCGACCACGTCAGCGGAGAAACGGAGATCGGCGCGCCCGTCAAAGGGTCAACCTGCTCGGCCAGTACTCCAGATGGCAGCGCACGCGCGACAGCCCATTCCAAAAGCTCTACCGCGCTCTCTAATTCTTCGAGCGTGTGCGCCGCCGCGATGCGATATTCCGCCAGCCACAGCGTACAGATAAACCAGGGGTTGCCCGGAGCCGTCGCTACATCATCCGTCACGCGCATGTAGCCGTCGCGCTCGTAACGCGCGAGACCACCGATTTTTGTTTTGGCCCACAAACTTTCTTCCACCGCGCGCATCGTCTCGCGCACCAGCGCATCGTCAGGCGCAAACGCGCCAAAATAGAAGAGGCCGAAAAGGGAAGCATCAACCGTAGCATCAATGTCAAATTCGCCGTCCGCGCGCGGCGAGATTGAACGTGCAAAGCGTCCCAGTTCCGGGCGATAAAGATGCTCGCGCATCGCCTCGCGCACTTCTGTCGCAGCCCGCTCGTATTTTTCCGTGAGATGAGTTTCGCCGAACAGTTCTGTGAATTTAGCTGCGGCGCGCAACCCGCCGACGACCGCTGCACAGGTAAAAGTGTGTACGCCGCGCCGGTCTTCCCAGAGATTCCATGAGGCTTCCGGCAGTCCCGTGCGTGCGTCGCGAAAGCTCACCATAAAATCCGCCGCGCGCGTGACCAGTTGATGATAAAGCTTGCGCGCAAACTCTATGTCGCGAAACTCGTCGTAATGATTCCACAAAGCCCACAGCACGAGCGCGGTTTCATCTTCCTGAATCGGCAGCAGACGCTCTTTCGTGTGTGGGTCCCACCAGGCGTGCCAGCCCGAAGCGAGCGTGCCGTCAGGGTTATACTTTTGCAGAAAATATCCCTCGTCCGTGACGATGCGCCCGCACAGGTCAAAGAACGAGCGCGTGATGTTTGAATAGCCCGCGAGGTCTAAAGCATATGCGACAAACGCGCCGTCGCGCGGCCACAGGTAGCTGTAATGATCCGTCGCGCGCAACGTCACATCGGAATCGTTTCCGGCGATAATGGCTCCGCCCGCGTCTATCTGCGTCCGCACGATCAGCAAAGAGCGTTTGAAGAGAGTGATGATGTCAGAGCCTAGATTGCCAAAGTCCGTTTCATTCTTATTAACCCACGCGCGCCAGTAATCGCCCGTGCGCCTGATTAGCTCGCGCGGATGAACGGCGCGCACTTTTTTGTCCAGCTCTGCGACTTCCCTGTAAGAAGTCCCTGCGGCGATCCAGTAAAACATCTCCGCCGATGCGCCCGCTTCGATTAACAGCTTACGCCCGATGGTCGAATCCACAGAGCCTTCCGTAATCGCGCTCTCTGCCAGCTTCCCGTCCTCCGCATCGCGCCAGGTGCCTTCCGCGCCCTGAAAAGCCTTGCGCCCGGTCGCAAAAGTCTCGATCTCCTTATCCGTGTTGACGAGAAAATATCGCGCGCCTTTGTAATGCACGAGGCCGTGTGTCAACGGGTCAAAGTAAGCAGTGTCGCCGACTTCGGTTTCCGAAATATAAAAGTCTTGATGAAAGAAGAGACGAAACTCGCGCGCCCCGGCGGCTAAATTTCGCACCAGCAGGCGGCGGATAAAGACGTTGACATGAACATCAACCGTATCGTTGCAGATAATCTCAAGCTCAAGTTTTGCGTTTGTGAGGCGCACGTCCGTGACCAGCGTGTCCCGTTCGTAGTTCAGCTCGCGCGTCCATCCGGAATCGCTGACCCACGAAAACACACCATCAACCCAGACTCCGAAACGAAACGCATGTCCTTCGGAATGATTCTCTTTACCGACGTGCGGGAAATAGATGTCGCGTATCTGGTACAACTCGTCAAAGGTGACGAGCAGGGAACCATTGCCGACGGGAATGTCACGAGGCATAAGACAAAGGATGAAGGATGAAGGATGAAGGATGAAAGCGCGATGATGAAAGTGATGCTATTACTTCATCCTTCATCCTTCATCCTTCATCCTTGCTTTTAATCTGCTCCGGTGTTGAGAGCCGTCTGAACGGCTTCCTCAAGCTCTGCTGAAACTTGCTTGTCGAAGCCTACGAGATGCTTGACCAGCTTGCCTTTGCGATCAAAGACGAGCGTTTGGGGAATCGTCGTGTCGCTGCCTAGATAAAGCTCCGTCGTGCCGGGGTCTGGATAGCCGAGCGCGTATTGCACTTTGAACTGCTCGACAAACGCAGGGATTTTAGGCTGGTCTTCCTCTCCACCGACGTTGAGGCCGACGACCTGAAAACCCTGCTTGCTGTAACGCTTCTGCATCGCGACCAGATGCGGGACTTCCTCTAGGCACGGCGGGCAGTAGGTAGCCCAAAAATCCAGCACGACGACCTGACCCGGATAATCCGAAAGCTGCATGCGGCGGCCATCGAGCAGCGTCCAGCCCATTTGCCCGCTCGCAGCGTTGCGAGTCGGAGCATTAACGGGAGGCAGCGGAAGATTTGTGCGCGGCGGCGCGCTTGATTTTGCGTTCTTGTCGGAAGCCGTTGGCGACGCGCTTTGCGGCGCATCACCGCATCCCGTTAAGATTAGCAGGAGCAGCGCGCATGGCAGCAAGAGCCAGCATCGAGTTTGAATTGATTCAGGAAAAGCCGAGCGCATGTTTTGAAAGCTCCGATGGTTGTTTGGGCAACGCACACACATTCTACACGACGCGCACGGCACAAGGTCAAAGGTGAAAACAAAATCTCAGAGAGCAGTACCCGCACTTTGATTTTTACCCGACCTTATCGGCGTCATCTGAAGAAGCATGGCTCTCAAACTCCATCCCGCTTTCTTCCTCCGGGCTGATTTGTGTGGACACGCTATATTCACCGTCCGCCCACTTGCCGAAATCTATCAGCTTGCATCGCTCGGAGCAGAAAGGCCGGTGCGGATTATCCTGCCACGTTGTAGGTTTAGAGCAGATAGGACACTTCATAAGTAAAAAGGTAAAAGGCAAAAGGTAAAAGTAGAGAAGCCATCCTTACTTTTACCTTTTGCCTTTTTACTTTTGCCTTTTCTCAGGCTACGGCCAGCATTTCGGGACGCTTGATTAAAATTTTCCGGTCAACGAAATCTATCGTACCTTCGCGGCGCATGACATTCAAGCGCACCGTCACGCTCTCGCGCGTCGAGCCGACGATGGAAGCGATTTCACGATGCGGCAGCGGCAGGTCAATCAGCACGCCGCCGGTTTTCGAGACGCCGTAGCGCTTCGAATATTCGAGCAGCAGCTTTTCCAGACGGGTCGGAATACCGTTCAAGGCAAAGTCCGTGACCCGTCGCTCGGCGGAAGAAAGGCGTTGACCGAGAAGCCGGAAGGTGTAATCATAAAGCTCACGGTGTTCGGCCATCCCCCCTTGAAATTCCTGCGCCGGGATACGCAGCAGGCACGAGTTCTCGTAAGCTATCGCGCAATTTTCGCGCGAGCCTGCCGTGTATAACGCCGATTCTCCAAAGAGCGAGCCTACCGGAAGGATGTCTATCACGGCTTCGCGCGCCGTCCCCCGCTCAACCCGACAGAGCTTGATGCGCCCGCGCGCGATCACATACAGAGAGTCAGCAGGGTCTCCCTCGCGGTAAACAAATCGGCGACGACGGAAATCAACGGCAGTCGAGCGTGCAGCAAATCTTGCAATCAAGATATCGTCGAGTCCCGCGCCAAAGTCGAGGTGTCGCATAACATTACCGCGTTCTTCAGCGGAAAGGTCGCAGGCGCGTTTGTGTAGCATCTGAAAATCCTTCTATGGGGGCGTTGTGATAAAAATCTTAAATTTGTGCCGGTTTTGTCGCACCATAAACCGCTTTGAATACGGAGGCCGCAAAAAAGTGGTACGCTTGATAAAGTTAACGGGAATGTAAGGAACCGCCCGGAACACGAGGTCTTCAATTCTTGTACGGGTTCGTTGTGGCTAGATGTGCTTTGAAACGAAATGCGAACAACAACTGAAGAACGCCACTCTAGCACGAAGCAGGGGGCGGCGCAACTCTTATCTTTTGCATGGCGTCAGAGTCGAAAACGTCGCTCAAGATTTTACCGGCGGCAGGCAAAAACAGCTTTTGTCTTATCGCTCTTTACCATTTACAATTCAATTGCTTGCCCCAATGGCGCACAGGAAATATGATCGGAAACTTTAATGTACTCGTCGTTGACGACGAACCGGATAAACAGACGCTGCTCAAGATCGCCCTGCAAAGTGCGGGCTACGAAGTGCGGATAGCGAACGACGGCGTGGAGGGCTTGGCGGCGGTCGAGTCGTACCCGCCCGACCTGATTATCACGGATGTGATGATGCCTAGAATGGATGGATACGAGCTGGCGCGGCGTGTGCGCGCCAACCCGCAGACCAAGTTTATTCCCATCATCATACAGTCAGCCGCGCGCGGCGACGCGCAGGATTTGCGGCGCGGCGCAGAGGTCGGCGCGCTCGGGTATATCACAGACCCGACAGACCTCGACCTCTTGCTGGCGCGCACGCGCACGCTGCTCGATTTCAAGGGCTATCTGGACACTTGCGAAGAGGCAGCGTTTACGGATCATCTGACAGGGCTGGCGAATCGTCGCCGCTTTGAACGCCAGCTTGACCGCGAAGTGACGCGCACCCTGCGTTACGGCAGACCCTTCTGCCTGCTCCTACTCGACATAGATCATTTCAAAAAAGTGAACGACACCTTCGGCCACGAAGCGGGCGATGAAGCGATCAGATATTTGACCAAGACGCTGCAAGCCGAGACGCGCGGCATAGACCTCTCCGCACGCATCGGCGGCGAAGAGTTCGCAGTCATTCTGCCGGAGACGGATTTTGTCGGCGGCTATGATGTCGCAGAGCGTTTATGCCGCGCTATCCGGGACACGAAAATTCCGGTTGTGGGAAGCATCACGGCGAGCTTTGGCATCGCTGAATTCCCTGTGTGCGCGGCGACCGGGCGCGAGCTGTTGGCGGTTGCGGATGCAGCGATGTATGAAGCCAAGCGGCAGGGACGCAATCGCGTCGAGCGCGCAGCCTGTCCTGCGGAATCGAACTCTTCGCAGCCGCTGGGCGTATGATAAAAAAGTAGTCAGTAGCCAGTAGCCAGCATAAAGACAAGCATGCTTTGCTACTGACTACTGGCTACTGACTACTGACTACTTTTTTTGAGGTTTTAATAATGTCCGATTACAAAGACAAGCTGGATGAGTGGCAGCGCGCGGCGCGGCGTAAGGCGCGCGAGTTGGACGAGAAGTTCAATATCAAGGATCGCGTGGAAGAGGGAGCGCGCGTGGCGCAGGATGCCGCGCGTAAGGGAGCGGATACGCTCTCCGGCGGAGCAGAGCGCGTGCGCGCCGAAGCCGAAAGGCTCGATGATGAATTTGATGTCCGCGAGCGTGCGCGGCACGTTGCCGAAGAAGCCGCGCGCCGTGCACGTGAGGCCGGAGAAGCAGCGCGCAGCGTCGCCGAATCCGCAGGGGAAAAAGCAGGCGAAGTCTTTGGCGGCGCAAAGCATTACTACGAGCAGGCGTCTGACTTTTATGAAGCGGGCGCGCATGTCACGCGCGCATCGTCTTATGCCACTTCAGCCCTGCTCAAGGCCGGAGGCTGGGTCAAAGAGAATCCGGGCAAAGCCGCGCTCGTGACCTTCTCGCTCGTCGCGGGCGTGCGTCTCGGCGTATCGTTTCCCGGAATTGACGCTGTGCTCCTGGGCGCGCATCCGCACTGGCTGACGCATTCCGCGCTGCCTGTCTACGGCCTGCGCAAGGCGAGCGAAAAGTTTGACAGCTACTTGAAAAAACAGGAGAAGCTGGTTGCCGGTGGCGAGCTGACAAAGGCCGAGCGCGAGCGCGTCGAGTTCGAGCGCAAGATAGTCAAGTACATCGGCGCGCCGCTCTTGGGTGCGTTCAGTTGCGCCGCAGGGGCTGCGATGTGTGCGCAGATAGTCCAGCCGGGACGCATCACCGGCGCGCCTATCGAATGGCTGCTGGGCGGTAACCCTTTTCTGGACGGCGTGTGGCTCTTTGGCAACGGCCTGCTCTGTTTTCATCAGGGCTATAAATTCTTCATGATGGCGCTTGCCAATCAGGAAGATGTCGCGCGCGTCATGCGCGAGATCAAAGGCTTGTTACCGGCAGGCGAAGCCGCTTAAAAGTTCAAAGTCCCAAGTCTCAAGTCCCAAGCCTCAAATCACGCTCTTGACTTGGGACTTGGGACTTGGGACTTGGGACTAAGAGAGGCATACTGTTAAGCACCGCTTCATAAATCAAGCAAGGGAGCATTATCTTGAAACTCATCGCGCGCTTTCTCTGGTTGTGCTTGTCCCCCGTCATTGCCTGCTCTCTTTGCACGGCTCAGGAAACTGATAAAGCATCCGGGTCGCCCCCTCCTGCGGCAATCGAATATGTTTCTGAGAACTGGAAAGAATTTTCATCCCCTACAGGCGGCTACACGATTTTGATGCCGGGCACGCCTGCTGTCTCCAAACAGGAGAAGGCCCCATTTGGTGATAGCCCTCCCTCTTATTTTTATTTTCTTAAAACCGGAACGGGCGTTTATGAAGCCGGTTATTTTGAGTTGCCTGTCGAAATAAATGACCCGCGGCCAGTCAGGTCGCTACTCGATGGCATACGAGAACAGATGCTCTCGCCGGGTAACCCTTTGAAGATACTGAGCGAGAGAGAATTTAAGATTGAAGAACGGGAAGCGCGCGAATGGTTAATAAAAGACGGAGATAAAATAGTCAGAGAAAGATGGTTTATTTACGGCAATCGTTTCTACCGGATAACGCTCACGGTCTCTCGCAAAATAGCTTTCAAGACCGGCAAGCCGAGCGGCAGCCTTACAGACCGCACAGACTTTTATGAAACGACCTCCGCGAAATTTTTCGACTCCCTCAAACTGCTTCCCGTGAGCGATGTCGCAGCCGCGAGCGGCGGCGACCAGCCTGTTGCACGACAAGGGATAATTACAGGCGGCATCCTCACAGGGAGAGCGATTTCAAAACCCGCCCCTTATTATCCGCCCGCCGCAAAGTCTGCGGGCGCGCAGGGACTTGTAGAAGTAGAGATAACAGTGGATGAGAAAGGCAAAGTGATCGAGGCCAGAGCCATCTCAGGCCACCCGCTCCTGCGCGATGAAGCGGTCAAGGCTGCACGCAGAGCGCGCTTTTCACCCACAAAGTTACCCGACGGGACGGCTGTCAAGGTAAAAGGCACAATCTCTTATAATTTTATTGCCCACTGAAGGCGCGGAAAGTCTCTCAGCTAAAAGTAATCGGAAACGGCCAGAACGAGAGAGCGAAGACCAGCAGTGTGACGAGCGCGACGATGAGGCGTGCGCGCCCGAGCGGTTCGTGAATTTCCGGTTGCGGGTGACGCACGCGCAGCATGATTGCGAGCAGCACTGTATAGAGAATTCCGCTCGGGCTGTGATGCCAGAACCAGCCCAACACGGCGAGCGTCGTCATCACAGCAAAAGCCGCGCGCCCGAGCAGCTTGTGCGTGCGCAACCCGAAGACAGCATAAACAGCATGCCCTCCATCAAGCTGCCCGACCGGCAGGAGATTCAAGCTCGTCACTAATAGCCCTATCCACGCCGCCAGATAAAAGGGGTTCGGCGAGATGTTAAGCGAACTACCCATCATCTTTGCCAGAGCGCGCATCAACAGCGGGTCGTTAAAATACATCACATCGCCCGCGGTGATAGGCGGCGCGGGGTGTGCGGTCAACAGCCCGATGATGGCAACCGGAATCACTAGGACAAACCCCGCGAGCGGCCCCGCGACTCCGATGTCAAAGAGAGCGCGCCGCGACGGAATCGGAGATTTGATTTTAATAAATGCGCCGAACGTGCCCGGCCCAATCATCGGCGGCGAGGGGATAAAGAACGGCAGCGTCGCTTCAACTCCATAACGCCTGCACGCTATGTAGTGACCGAACTCGTGCGCCGTCAGAATCGCCATCAGCGAACCGCCGAACGATGCGCCCTGCGCCAGCAGCGCGGGCTGCGTCACGGCCAATTGAATGTACCCGCCGACGAGTTTGATATACAGCTCGGGAATGTACAGCAGATAGCCCAGCCAGCTTGACGGAGCGCGCAGCGCAGGCTCCGGCATCGCCGTGCTGACGAGCATCACGCCTGCGATGGTCGTGGTCACGGCTGTCAGCAGGAACAGCACAGCGTATCGCGTCCACTCGCGCACGGTCGGGCGAGCTGCTCGCCTGTAAGCGCGCGGCGCAGCCGGTGCGTCAACAAAAGTTGGGATAACCCGAAGGGATTCAGACATAAGAGCAGTGACGAGTGACGAGTGATGAGTGACGAGTTAAGGACAAAAGCATTTCTCTCGTCACTCGTCAGTATACTTTCAGAAACTGGCGTCCGGCAGGCGCGGCTCGTCGGTCTCGTGGATGCCGTCTGCATCTTCCGTATCAAAGCCGTGAGCCTGCAATTCTTTGCCGGGTTTGAAGCGGATGGTCTTGCCGGAGGGGATGGCGACCTCTTCGCCTGTGCGCGGGTTGCGCCCGACGCCGCGCTTGCGCGGTTTGACGACAAAGACGCCGAAGCCGCGCAACTCGATCCGCTCGCCGCGCGTCAGCGCTTCTTTCATTGAATGAAAAAGAGCGTCAACGGCCTGCTCCGCTTTCATCTTGGGCACGCCCGTGCGTTCTGCGACGCGGTTGACAATATCAAGTTTAATCACAATGCTCGGCCTCCGTCAGCTTGCTGCTGGCTGCAAAATACTGTTGCATTAGAACAGTTAAGACACCGCCAGCGATGATAGAGACGCGCGGCGAACTGTGTCAAGGAGTAAGCGTCCTTAAGGCCGCGAAACATTTTTCTCATTTTGACCCCGCGCGTTGACAAAGCCGTTGAGCGAACGCTAACCTCAAAGAGCGGTGATAAGTGATGAGTGACAAGTGATAAGAGAAGTACAGCTTCATTCTTATCACTTGTCACTCATCACTTATCACGGATTGAAGCTATGTTCGGACGAAAGAAAAAAAAAGCGCCGTTGTTTGGCGGCATCACAGCCGACGACGACCGCGATATAGAGATACTGAAACCCGGAGCTTTGGCGGAAGCGCACAGCGGGCTTTGGGCGGAAGCGCGGCTCCTGTTTCGCGACCTGATTTTCGCGCTGATGTTCGCCACGCTGGTGGTCGTCTTTATCGTTCAGCCGGTCAAAGTCGAAGGCACTTCGATGCTCCCGCGCCTGCATGACGGCGAAAGAATTTTTGTCAACAAGCTCATCTACTACAAGCTGCCTGAGCTGAAACGTTATGGCTGGCCTGCGCTTGAGCGCGGCGACATCATCGTCTTCTGGCCGCCGCATGACCCGGATAAGAGCTATGTCAAACGCATCATCGGCTTACCCGGCGAAACGGTAGAAGTTCGTAATGGCCGCATTCTCATCAACGGGCTGGAACTGAACGAGCCATACCTTGACCCGCACCTTAACGCTTCACAAACCTCGCAGTCGCCCGTGCAGGTACAGCAACACTATTATTTCGTGATGGGCGATAACCGGGACAATTCGAGCGACTCGCGGATGTGGGGCCTGGTGCCCGAAAAATATATTTACGGCAAAGCGTTGTTTCGTTACTGGCCGCTGTCGGACGCCAGCCTCATCTCGCATGAGACGGATTACAAGAAGGTGACGCCGCCGGAGACTGTTCCCGGCGCGCCGCCTGCGCCTACAATTAATCCACGTGACATTGAGCCATAAGATACACGTCAATCGTGAATCGTCAGCCAGAGGCGTGCCCGCAGCCTTTTGCGATTCATCATTTTCGATTTACGATGGGCGCAGCTATGGTTAATTGGTTAAGACCCCTGTGGTTGATTTTCTACGCTCCCGTGCGCGGGTTGAGCGAAGCGCGCGACCGTGCGCTGTTGGGGCCGGCTATGCTGCTCGCGCTACTGGGGCAGCTTGCATATGCGTTCTATACAAAGTGGCCTTACGTCCTCAGTCTCCTCGCGGGCAGAGCCTCATTCACCATCGCGGTGATGTTCGATGCCATCGCTTCATTAATCATCACTGCGTTTATCTTCGTTCCAGCGTTAATCCTCATCGCCAATTTGTTTGAAAGACGCGGCGGCATGGGTTTGGCTCTGCGGCAGGAATTTGCGGCGGTGGCTGCGACAGTCTTTTATGCTCTGGCGGCAGCAAATATCGTCGCCTTGCCGCTCGCATATTTAGCAAAGTCGAGCGGCTGGGTTCTGGACTTAGCAGGGCGATATGTGACTTTTCTGGCAGACTTGCAACGCCAGCGTCCAGACCTCGCCGGAATGATAGACCCGCAGATGATGACGCCGGGCGTGATGGCTATGATTTTCCTGCAAGTGTTGACCTTGCCTTTTCTGGCTGCGTTGACGCTGATCGCCGTGCGCGTGGTTTTTCGTCTTTCATGGCTGCGCTCAATCGTCATCCTGTTGGGCGCAACAGTGGTGCTGGTTATTGGCGCGGAGCTTATGACCTCGCTTTTGGGAATGGTGCTCTTTTCGCCTTTGATGATTCTGCTGATTTTTTTCCTGTTGCGCGGTTATGTCAGCGAGGCGACGCGCACGCATCGCGCACGCGCCTCATTCAAACAGAATCTGGAAGCGGCGACGCTCAACCCTGCGGATGCTTCGGCGCATTACAACCTGGGCTTGATTCACCAGCAGCGCGGCGAGCTGGACGAGGCGCGGCAGCGTTTCGAGCGCGCCGTCGAGATTGACCGAGAGGAAGTGGACGCGCATTACCAGCTCGGGCGCATCGCGCGCCAGCAGAATCGTTTCGCCGATGCGATTCAGAGCTTTGAGCCTGTCATCGAAAACAATCAGGCGCACGCGCAATACGAAGTCTGGCGCGAGATCGGCGCGACCTATCTGGCAGCGGGGCAGTTCGAGGATGCGCGCGATACACTGGAACGCTTTCTCGCGCAGCGCCCGTCCGACCCTGAAGGTTTGTATTTGATGGGACGCGCGCACGCCGGACTCGGTCATCAAAGCGAGGCCACAGCCGCCATGCAAGCCTGTATCGAAGCCGTCAATACCGCGCCAGCCTACAAGTACCGCGCAGACAAACGCTGGCTCGATCAGGCGCAGGAATTCTTAAAATCAAAAGCGTGATGGGAGGCTCAAAGTTCAAGGTTTAAAGTTATAAGAAGGTGCGTTAGACGCCACTCCATTGTGAGAGGTATGAATTACGAACAATGAAGGCAATCTACTTCATCTCAATTCTCTATCTGCTGTTAATATCCACATGTGAGCGAGCCACTAATGTAAAATTGGAGGGTGAAAATCCGCCGGTATTTGTATTGTCTGGGAGCGGCGAGTTGGGTGATCTGGTGATTTATGGCTCTAAGCAACGAGATATTGCTGGTGATCGTGCTTATGCTCTTTGGGAAATACAACCAGTAAATGGATACTTGAATGGTAGATCAGTTAACATTATAGGTTCCATTAAGTACGGAGTTGTACCGCAGGGATACAAACAAGTATATCCTGAGAATGGATTGCCGCCGCCTGCATTGGTTGAAGGGCAAAAGTATGAATATTGGTTTCAGACCATCAATGCTCCACATGCTAGGGGACATTTTGAGATTCGGGGAAATAAGGCTGTAGAGTTGAAGAAATGAATGCGCGCCCGATTAATTCGAGCTCTGACTTTGAACCTTGAACTTTGAACAATCGGTAAATGGAAGCTATGAGAGAATCAGATTCAGCGTTGCTCGTACTCGAAGACGGTCGCAGCTTTCGCGGGCGGTCGTGGGGCGCGGCGGGCGAAGTGTGCGGCGAGATGGTTTTTAATACTTCGATGTCGGGTTATCAAGAGGTCTTGACCGATCCGTCCTACGCAGGGCAGATCGTGTGCATGACATATCCGCTCATCGGCAACTACGGCGTGACGGAGGATGATGCTGAATCGTCTCGCCCGTGGGTGGAAGGCTTTGTGGTGCGCGAGGCGAGCCGCATGGCTTCAAATTGGCGTGCCGAAGAGACGCTCGACGCTTACTTGAAACGTTGGAACATCGTCGCCATTGACCACATAGACACGCGCGCCCTCGTGCGTCACATACGCGATAAGGGAGCGATGCGCGCCTGTCTCTCGACCGTTGAGCTGGACGAAGCAATCGTGCTTGAGAAAGCGCGTAGCTCGCCCGCGATGGAGAATAGGGAACTGGCGAGCGTCGTCACCTGCCGCGAGCCTTACGAGGTCGCGGCGGCGGGCGAGGAGCGTTTTCACGTTGTCTGCTATGACTTCGGCGTCAAGACGAACAGCTTGCGCGAACTGGCTCAAAAAGGCTGCCGCGTAACGGTCGTGCCTGCCGGGACGCCTGCCGCAGAAGTTTTGGCGATGAAGCCGGACGGCATCTTTCTCTCGAACGGGCCGGGCGATCCGGCTTCGATGACGAGTGTGATGGAAGAAGTTAAGCGCGTCGCAGAATCCGGCGTGCCGACGTTCGGCATCTGTTTCGGACATCAACTGCTTGGACGCGCGCTCGGCGGGACGACGTACAAGCTGCCCTTCGGGCATCGCGGCGGCAACCAGCCCGTCAAAGATTTATTAAAAGGCTCGGTCGAGATTACCGCGCACAATCACGGCTTTGCGGTGCAGGCGGAGAGCCTGCCGCCCGACGTTGAAATCACACACATCAATCTCAACGACAACTGCGTCGAGGGCTTGCGCCACAAGACGCTGCCAATCTTCTCCGTGCAATATCACCCGGAAGCCGCGCCCGGCCCGCATGATGCAGAGCATCACTTTCATCGCTTCATCGAATTGATGGAACGGAACTAAAAGAAGGGTTCAAGGTTCAAAGTTCAAGGTTCAAAGTCAGGGGCAATGCCTCGACCTTGAACCTTGAACTTTGAACCTTGAACCCTTTTGCCTTGTCTTATGGGACGTAAGCGGATGGAATGGGAATGTCTCCGTTGATACCCCACTGCTGCGCGTATAAGGCTCCGTCGAGGCTTCTCAGAACGTACCAGTAGCCGTTGCCTGGTCTAAAGACGGCGACATCAAATTTACCGTCGCCTTCATAATCACCGGGCACCGGAATGTCTGTGCTGGTGCCCCACGCAAAGGCTGCAAAGCCGTTATCGCTGCTCCGCAGGATATACCATACGGCCTCTGTGGGACGGAACACTGCGACATCCGCTTTACCGTCTCCGTCGTAATCCGCAGGCACTGGCCTGTCTCCGTTCATCCCGAATCCCAGCCCGCGAACCTGATTGTCAGAGCTTTGCAGGATATACCACGCGCCGGTCGAAGGACGGAACACAGCCACATCAGCTTTGTCGTCGCCGTCAAAGTCGCGCGCGACAGGCTTATCGCCGTTGCTGCCAAAGGGAATCGTCAGCATCGAATTGTTTGCGGTGAGCCGTATGTACCAGGTGCCGTCCGACGGGCGAAAGACAGCTATGTCAGCACGCGCGTCGCCGTCGTAATCCGCCGGGACGGGAATATCCGTCGAGAGGCCGAACGGAAGATTGTAGATGCCCGGAACAATCCAGGTGGCCGTGCCCGGGCGAAAGACTGCGATATCGGTTCTGCCGTCGCCTGTATAATCTTCCGGCACGATCACATCCGTCGCGGCTCCGAATTGTTGGAATGTGAAACCACTGCCCGAGCTTGCGCTGCTCAGGAGATACCATGTCGCGTTGCCCGGCCTGAAGACGCTTATATCAGTCCTGCGGTCTGCGTCAAAGTCATGTCGCGGGGCTTGCGCCACAGCACATCCGTTGAGCAGTACCGTGACGCTGTTGGAACCGGAATTAACCGTCGCCAAATCCGGCTTGCCGTCAGAGTTAAAGTCGCCGGACAGCAGAGCATTAGGCCCTGCGCTGACATTAAAGGTAGTGACGCTCAGCCCCGTACTCTGAAAAAAGACAGTCCCGTCTCCGAAAAACACACGGACGTTATTCGATCCGCTGTTGGCTACTGCCAGATCAGGTTTACCGTCGGAATTGAAATCTGCCACGATGATCGAGATTGGATTCGATCCGCCCGTGGGGATGGTCTGAACATTTGCCGTAAAGGTTCCGTCACCCACGCCGGAAAAAATCGAAACGGAGCCGGTGTTGTAATTCGTGACCGCTAAGTCTGCTTTACCATTGGCATCGAAATCTGCCACAGCGATAGACACAGGCCCGTTGCCCGCGCTGACGGCTGACTGCGTAGGTGTAAAAGTGCCGTTGCCCGCACCCATCAGAATCGAAAGGTTGTTCGAGCCGAAATTCGCTACCGCCAGATCGCGATTGTTGTCCGCGTTAAAATCTCCGACTGCAACGAAGGCCGGTTGCGTGCGAACACCGTAATTAGTCGCAGCCCCGAACGTGCCTGTCCCTGTGCCAATCAGAATCGAGACTGTTCCGGCGAAGAAGCCGCCGAAATTCGCCACCGCCAGATCGGGCTTGGAGTCGTTGTTGAAATCGGCCACAGAGACATGGATAGGACTGATTCCCACTCCAAAGTTGGTCGGCGCAGAAAATCCTCCCATCCCGTCGCCCAACAAGATAGAGACGTTATTCGAGCCTGAGTTGACGACCACTAAATCAAGGTTGGTGTCGGCATTGAACTGGCCGACGGCAACGGAATAGGGACTGGTTGCGGTGGCAAAATTGTTCGCTGCGCCGAACCCGCCCAGACCGTCGCCGAGCAAGACCGAAACGTTATTCGCTCCCTGATTGGTCGCTACCAAATCCTGCTTACTATCGTTATTGAAATCTCCGGCAGCGACGCCGGTCGGGCTGGAACCGACCGCTAGATTTCCGGCGTTCGCAAAAGATGGAATGGCGCAGCTAATGGTGGGCGGGACGTAGGGAGCAGTCGTAATATCCAGACTCCAACCGCCGGAGATGGTTCCTGAGTTTCCATCTCGATCATCCACCACGTAGAGGCTCCATGTGCCGTTCGGACTATATCCGCCAAGCGCGGATAAGAGCGTAGCATCGCCGGTCTGAGGAGGTTGGCCGTAGGGCGGCAGCGGAGCCGGGGCCGGAAACTGCTCACCGCCATCATTGCCGTTACTGTTGGTCGGCTTGTACGTGCCGGACGGGACTGGTCCAAAGGGAATAGATCCCGCCGCCGCGTCATCGAACGTGAGCGTCGTGTTGTTGAACGTATTACCGCCGCCTCCTACGTCCGACATCAACACTAGAGTCGCTCCGTTCGGGTTGACCAGCAGCACATCAATATCCTCTGCGCGGGGGTGTGTGATATCCGTCAGCGTGACTTTGAGATTTGTCACCACGCCCGTTTGCCCTGAGACGTTAATGGTCGAGGGATAAGGCGTCGCCGTAGCAATCAGGCTCGCGACATCGTTGAGGTTGATGGCAGTGCTATTGGTAAAAGTAGTCGCGGGCGAGCCGGTGGTGGTGACGTTCACGCTCCAGCCACCGGCGAGGCTACCGGAGTTCTGTCGGGTATCATCCACCACATACAAGCTCCATGTGCCGTTTGGGTCGGCTCCGTTAAAGACTGTAGCAAATGTTGCTGTCCCGGTGTTGAACGGATTGTTATAAGGCGGCGCAGGCGCAGGCGCTGGAAAGGAGTCCGTATTGCTATCATAGTTTGCCGGTCTGTGTGTAGTCGCGGCACCTCCAAACTGTGGCAACGTTGTCGGCGCCGTGCTGTCCAGCGTAAATGTGACAGTGGGCTGGTTAAAAAAGAGCGCATCCGACATGATGATGAATTTAGCTCCCGTCGGGCTGACCAGCAGCATGTCCACATCGGCAGGGGACGTATGGCTAAAATTGTTCAGCGTGACTGAGACCTTGGTGGTAGTGCCCGTCATCCCTGAAACGTTGATGTCTGAGGGATAGAGTGAAGCTATGATGGGCGGGGGGGCCACAGTATTTATCGTAATCGGAGCCGAATTGGTAAATACCACATCAGGCGCGGCTGCGCTCGCAGACTTGAACGGGCGCGTCGTCAGGGCGAAAGCCACCACGCAGGTCAGAAAGACGAATAAGAGGCTCGTGAGTCCGGTCGAGTTATTAAAAGATTTAAAGCGCATGATTTTCCCTCAGGGTTAAGGTCGCGATAAGCGACGCGAGGTTTAGAACGATGCGGCTAACCACCGCAAAAGGTCGGTAGGGAGAAAAGTCACTCAGGCTTTGGCAGCTTCAGTTGACCCGAAGTCAGATCAGGCCGCACGCGCGCCATCTCTTCCGGCGTCGTGCTCACGGTCGGATGCGTGTCCCCTGCCTCGTGGACAGTGGGCGACGGTTGTGCCACAGGCTCTGCGATGGGCATCGGCGGCTCAGTCACCAGGACAGCATTGCTCACAGGCTTCAGCAGGTCGGCTACGAGACCCGTGCTGCCCCTATGCTCAAGCCAGTGGCGATAGGTCACGGTCGCAATCGCCACGACCGGAATCGCCAGAAAAATCCCCGTGATTCCGGCCAGCTCGTGCCCGCTCAAAATCGCCAGAATCACAGCCAGTGGGTGCAAGTGTATGCCCTGACCTATAATCTTCGGGTAAAAAACATAGTCGTGAACGATGCGCAGGATGCCCAGAAAGATAAGCACGAAGACGACCTGCCTGAGATCGTAAAAGCTGGCAATCAGGGCGGCCATACAGGCGACGACCAGCGGCCCGACGAGCGGGATAAATTCCAGCAGACCGGCGATGACGCCGAGCAGCAGCGCATAACGCAACCCCAGCAGAGAAAAGCCCAGCGTACAAATGACACCGATTAAAAGACACGCGATAAGTTGCGCGCGGATATAAGCTGCCAGCGTTCGATTAATATCTTGAAAGAACTCATCGCCGCGCCAGCGCCAGCGTCCGCTCGGCAGCATTTGCAAAGCGGAGCGGCGAAAGCTGTCGGCGTCTTTTAAGAGAAAGAAACCGAGTATCGGAATCAGTATCAACCACGGCAGCGTCCCTATGATCCCGACCATAAAAGACCACAGCCCCTCGCCCGTATAGGCGCTGGCGGATTGGATGATGTCTGTGGATTTTTTCGTCACCGCTTCCCGCACGGCTTTCGGAAGATTGTAAGCCTGATAAATCTCATTCAACTTTTCCGCGCGTGTGCGTGCGGAGACCAGATAGCTCGGAGCCTGACTCGCAAACTCCGCAAGTTGATTATTGATGCGCGGAATCAGCAGGTAAACCATTAGCCCGACAGTGCCGAAGATGACTAGATAGACAATGCCGATGGCGAGCGGGCGCGGCATGATGTGTTTCTGCCCGCGAATTTTGAAGGGACGGAGCACGAACTCGACAAGCGGCGAGATCAGGTAAGCGAAGAAGATCGCCAGCACGATGAGCAGTATCACGCCCGTCAGCGCGCGTAGGACAAAAATCGCCGCGATGACTCCGAGCGCGATGCACAGTATGAGCACCACGACGCGCGCCACGACGCGCGTCTGCGTCCACGAAGTCTGCACGGCGGCAACGGCGGCGCCTTCGGCGGCTTCTTTGATTGTTTCTTTATCTGCCACGGCGGCTTTCGGGAGTGTTAGTGACTCAGGCTCTGTAGCAAGCTGGAAATCCGCTGCCCGTCGGCAGTCGAAAGGTCGCGGAACTCAACGCCAAAGCTATCCTGCGTGCCATGATGGACTACTTCGCCGTGTAAAGACAACGCTTCGACATCATTCATCAGAAGCAAGCCCAATCTGTCTCCGGGCTGGACATGCGTGTGTGCCGGAAGACGCAGCACGCGGACGCCGCCGAGGCTGAGGTCTCCGGCCTCGCCGATGCCTATAGACTCGCCTATGCTTTCATCTTCGATAGCCAGAGTCATACGTCCCAGGATGGGGAAGCGCGGAAACCTGCGCCGCTCATCGCCGGAGGTTTCAACATTAGTATCAACATTCGCCATATGTAAGCCTTTCCCTCAGATTCACAGCATCAATGAATAGCATCCTCTTCATCATTCTCTTCATCCTGCTCCGCGTCCTCAAGTGTCTCGCGTTTGGTGATGATGGGTTTGGCAGGCTCCCACACCAGCCCGCGCCATTCGTCCTGTGCGTCAAGGAGTTGCAGCGCGGCTAAAGGGTGTCCCGGATTGCGCTCAAGGCGCAGGACTTCGGTGACGACGCTTAGTTGCTGTTTCTGTCCCTCTTCATCCAGCACGGCCAGTTGCACGCGGCTGCCGACATCGGGCAGCTTGTCCTGCAAATGTATGAGCGCGCCTTCGGGGCCGACGTTCTCGGTCGTGCCTTCCGCGACGATGTGCCCGCCGTCCGCGTCATCCCATTCGGCGCGCACTATCAGCGAAGCCAGATAACGCTGACCTGTTCTTTGTTCCGTAGTTGAGTACCGGGGCATGTGTGACTCTCCTTAAAACTGTGATGAGTGATAAGTAATGAGTGATGAGAGAAAAGCTTCTATATTCTCTCCCGGAACTCATATTCACTTCTTTATGAGATATAAATGACGAATCGAAGCGGAATTCTAACTTGTCACACAGCGCTTGTCACTAGGCTCTGTTGACATCTATCAATTGCCACTAGCTTTAGCTAGTGGAAGCGAAGCAGAAAAAGTCTCCCGGCTTTAGCCGAATTATCATAAAAAGATTTTTCCGCATCGCTTGAGCTAAAGCTAAGAAGGAAAGACTGCTTTTAAGTTTGGCTAAAGCCGTTTCTATCTTAGCGCCTTTGTCCACTAGCTGAAGCTAGTGGCAATTTATCAAATCCAAATTTCAACAGAACCTCATCACTCGTCCCAGCCTTTACTCTTCTTCGGCGCGCAGTTTTTCCAGCACCGAGAAATCTTCGAGCGTCGTGGTGTCGCCGCGCACGGCTCCGCCTGCGGCCAATTCGCGCAAGAGGCGGCGCATGATTTTGCCCGAGCGCGTTTTCGGCAAGGCGTCCGTAAAACGTATTTCATCGGGACGTGCGAGCGCGCCGATCTCGCGCGCAACATGCTGACGCAGCTCTTCTTTCAGAGCATCGGATGTTTTGTGCTGTCCTTCGAGGGTGACGAAAGCGACGATAGCAGAGCCTTTCATCTCATCCGGCTTTGCCACGACCGCAGCCTCGGCGACCGCTTCATGCGAAACGAGCGCGCTCTCAATCTCTGCTGTGCCGAGACGGTGGCCGCTGACATTTATCACATCATCCACGCGCCCCATAATCCAGAAATATCCGTCCGCGTCTCGACGCGCGCCGTCGCCCGCGAAATAAACTCCTTCTATCTCCGACCAGTATTGCTGCCGGTAACGCTCGTCGTCGCCCCAGATGGTGCGCAGCATCGAAGGCCAGGGGCGTTTGATGACCAGATACCCGCCTTCATTCGCGCCGACTGCTTCGCCTGCTTTGGTCATCACGTCAACTTCGATACCGGGCAAGGGTTTCGTCGCAGAGCCGGGTTTGGTCGCCGTCACACCGGGCAGAGGCGAGATCATAATCGCGCCCGTCTCTGTCTGCCACCAGGTATCTACAATCGGGCAGCGGCCTTTGCCGATGATTTCCCTGTACCACATCCAAGCCTCAGGGTTGATAGGCTCGCCGACAGTCCCGAGCAGGCGTAAGCTGGACAAATCATGCTTGAGCGGCCATTGCTCGCCCCACTTGATAAAGGCGCGAATCGCGGTCGGCGCGGTGTAGAAAATATTGACGCCGTGACGCTCTATAATCTGCCAGAACCGATCAGGCTCCGGGTGATTCGGCGCGCCTTCGTACATCAAAACCGTCGCGCCGTTCGAGAGCGGCCCGTACACTACATAAGAATGTCCAGTCACCCAACCGATGTCCGCAGTGCACCAGTAAATGTCTTCGTCTTGAATATCGAAAATCCATTTGGTCGTGAGATGAGCTTGCAGCAAATAGCCTGCGGTCGTGTGCAGGATGCCTTTGGGCTTTCCGGTCGTGCCGGAAGTGTAAAGAATATAGAGCGGATGCTCGCTGTCTAATTCTTCCGCAGGGCATTTCGCGTCAACCGTCTCCATCAATTCGTGCCACCAGTGATCGCGCCCCGCTTCCATATGTATGCGCGTGCCCGTGCGACGGACGACGACGCAGCCTTTGACCGAAGGGGTATGTTTGAGAGCTTCGTCAACCGCAGGCTTTAAAGTAATCTCAGAACCGCGACGGTATCCGCCGTCAGCCGTCACGACCAGCTTGCATCCTGCATCGTTGATGCGGTCTTTCAGAGAGTCTGCGGAGAAGCCGCCGAAGATGACCGAGTGCGTCGCGCCGATACGCGCGCAAGCGAGCATCGCAATCGCCAACTCCGGTATGAGCGGCATGTAAAGCGCGACGCGGTCGCCCGTCTCAACGCCCGAACGCTTGAGCACGTTGGCGAAACGGCACACTTGAGAATGAAGCTGTTGATAGGTAAGCGTGCGCTGCTCTCCCGGCTCGCCCTCCCAGATAATCGCAGCCTTGTTGCGCCGCGCGCTCTGTAGATGCCTGTCAAGACAGTTATAAGCGATATTGAGCTTGCCCCCGATAAACCATTTCGCGTGCGGCGGCGTCCATTCCAGCACCGTGTCCCACTTTTTGAACCAGTGCAGCTCTTCGGCCATCCGCGCCCAAAACTCTTCGGGCGATGCAGAGGCTTCTGCGCGCAGCTTTTCATAATCCTCTAAGGAACCGATTCGCGCGCTTTGCCGGAACTGCTCCGGCGGCGAAAACACGCGCTCCTCATGCTGCAAGGATTCGATGTTCGGTGTGTCGGAAGACATAACCTTTGCTTGTTCTCCTAATGGAAGTGAATGGCTAGGTAGCTGTTGTGTACCACAGAAAGGCTTGACGCGACAATCTTCTTAGAAGGACAAACGGTTAAAGTATACGAATCAAGGGTAGAAACAAATCAACAGCTTTTTCTTTGCGGTCTTTGCGGTTAAATGATTTTTTAACGCAAAGACCGCAAAGAGTTTCTACGCTTGATTTACATAAAGTATATAATAGCCACCGGACATAACACTCTAACAGTTGTCGCTGCTCAACCGGCGACGCTGCACGCTGGCGGGCAACCTCAAATTGTTACCCGCCGCTTCACCGACCGAAAGGGAAAACTCTCATGCGCAAATTTGCTGTACTTGGAACACTACTTCTGGGATCGCTGCTCTTTCTCGCACCCGCGCAGAGCAAAGCGACAGACCGTGAATATCAATGTTCGGCTCCCTGCTATCTCTTGGACATCTACACCAACGAACAGGGGCAGACCTGTATCGTTTCCTATTGCGTTTGCACACAGGAAACCACAACCGACTGCCGCGACCCCGAATAAGACCTAATGACGAATGAAAGAGGGGAGAGATTAACCTTCTTCCCTCTCTTCATTTATTGCCACTTTCCTTCAAGCTGAAACCGGCACGTTCGCAAGCTAAATATTCGCCCGGACTCTCCGATAGCATGGCTCTCATGTTTTCTTGTGCTAAATTGAGCCGTATCTGTTCTGCTCTTACACAAATTGCGGAGGACAATTCAGCATGAGTTCCCCCCTCTCTCTCTTCTTGTCATGGCGCGGCACGATTGGGCGCGGGCCGTATGTCATCGTCGGCGTCGTCCTCTTTGCCATCAAGCACAATCTTGATCGGATTGTCGCTTCAGCCGTTTTCGGTCATCGCTGGTCGTTGTTCAACTACTGGATTCTGGATGACCATACGCATCTGGATAAAGTTCCGGCGGGGCGTTTGAAGTTTTATGCGACGATGGTCGCGCTGGCGATTCCTTTTATTTATATCGGCGTCGTGTTGACGCTCAAACGCCTGCGCGCCACTGGGCTGCCGCTCTGGTTGGTCGCGCTCTTTTTTATTCCGTTTCTCAATCTCTTCTTCTTTTTACTGTTGAGCATACTGCCTTCGCGTGAAGGTGAAGTGCGCGCCGGAGATTCTTTCGCCAGCCGCGCCATGCAGACTCTGGGGCGTGTGATTCCAGACAGCAAGCTGGGCAGCGCAGCCGTCGGCGTGCTGGTCACAGTCCCGCTCTCGGTCGGCCTCATCTATCTGAGCGTAAATACCCTGAGCGAATATGGATGGGGATTGTTTGTCGGCGTGCCGTTTTTTCTGGGGCTGGTCTCCGTTCTGTTTTACGGCTTTCATCATCCGCGAAGCCTTGGAAGTTGTTTGCTGGTCTCGACGATGGCCGTCGCGCTGGTCTGCTTTGCCATCTTTGCGCTGGCGATGGAGGGCGTCATCTGCCTGATTATGGCTGCGCCGCTCGGTCAGATTCTCGCGCTGTTCGGAGGGCTTATCGGTTACGTGATTCAGCGCAGGCCGACCTACACAGCCGAATCGTTTCAAGTCTTTTCGCTGCTGCTGATTGTCATGCCCGCCTTCATCGGCTTAGAGCATACGGCGAAGCAGGAGCCGCCGCTGACCAACGTCACAACGGAGATCGTGATTAATGCGCCGCCCGACAAGGTCTGGAAACACCTCGTTGCATTCTCGGAATTGCCGCCGCCCGAAGAGAGGCTTTTTAAGAGCGGCATCGCGTATCCGATTCGCGCAGAGATAAAAGGGCATGGAGTCGGAGCGATTCGCTATTGCATCTTTTCGACGGGAGCATTCGTCGAGCCGATTGAAGTCTGGGACGAGCCGCGTCTCTTGAAATTCGGCGTCACGGCGCAGCCGCCCGTGATGAATGAGCTTTCATGGCGCTCGGAATTAAAACCGCCGCATCTGGAAAATTATCTGCACTCACGCAAGGGGCAGTTCCTGCTCACACAGCTTCCCGATGGCCGCACCAGATTAGAGGGCACGACATGGTATCAAAACGATTTCTGGCCGGGTCTGTACTGGCGACAATGGTCTGACTACATCATTCATCGAATACACCTCCGCGTGCTTGAGCATATCAAGCGACAGTCCGAGCAGGAACAAGTTGCGAAGGCAAACGGTCAATAGAATGTTGATTAACCCAAGTTGCAAATGATAGATGTGTTGATAGCTTTCTTAAATTGCCACTTGCTTAAATTGCCACTAGCTTCAGCTAGTGGATCAAGGTTGCTCCTAGAGCGGATTTCGATTGAATGTACGGCAGGCTGTGAGCCTGCCACCCGCGCAGGGCAGGCGGCAGGCTAACAGCTTGCAGTACACTGTTTCGCAAACCGCTCTAGCTGAAGCTAGTGGCAATTGATGCGGTGAATGCTTCCGGGTATTGAAAACAAAAGCGCATAGCACTCTTATGAATGCCATGCGCTCTCGCGTTTAGAAAGGGTATGTTCCGAAGTTTACGGTTTCTGCTCGCCCTCTGAGCCGCCTTGTTGGCTGCCACCCTGCGGATTATTTCCCTGTGATGAACCCTGTGCTCCCTGTCCGGTCTGGCCTGTCGGCTGATCGCTCTGACCGGTTTGCCCGGTGGCTTGATCGTCCTGACGACCCTGTTCATTCTGTTGAGATTGTCCCTGCGCGCCAGCCGTCGCGGCAGCGCCTTTTTCCTGATTCTCTTGATCTGCCATTGAAGAATTTCCTCCCCTTTGATGTGCTTACTTTCAAATCCCTCGTACTGCTGAAGACCACTTCTGTTGATTGAGAGTGGAGCCTCTCAGCAGTACAACCTTTTGTTCGTATGTGTAGCAATATCTCAATTCGCGTGCCAAAAAGAGAAACGGGGGATTGAGATAAAAATCGAACATAATCGCGAACGGCGGCCTGTCATCCGCTTGTGAGCTAAATCAGAATCATACACCTTTGAAAAAAATCCATACACGCCAACCACTTGATAAAGGTCTGGTAGTGGTGCAGTTAGAAATGCTGTTGAATAATTACAAGCACGAAAGAATCTCGCGCTGGTGGCGCAAAGACGCAAAGGGGTTGAGCCATGCTTTGACTGGCGTGCTTGCTTTGCGTCTTTGCGCCTTTGCGCGAACCTGTCTTTTTCTTCGCGATGTCTGAAACTGAACTACTACTAAAAGGTCTGTCTGAATCCGCTCAAATCCAAGCGCGTGCTATAATCCCTTTCTTTCAAAAAGATGAAGCGAGCCGGAGTTTACATACATATTCCTTTCTGTCGCACGCGCTGCTCGTACTGCGATTTCGCCACCGGTGCATACGAAGGCGCGCTGGCAGCCGCCTACGTCCGCGCCGTCTCTGCGGAGATTAAAAACTTTCGCCAGCCGGAACAGCCTACAAGCGAAGTTGACACGATCTATTTTGGCGGCGGCACGCCTTCGCTCCTTTCTCCCGCGCAGGTCGAGCAAATTCTCGAAGCCGTCCACACGCGCTTTCGCGTCAAGACGGGCGCGGAGGTGACTATGGAGATGAACCCCGGCACGGTTACGCCTGAAGTCTTGCGCGAGTTTCGCGGCTTAGGCGTCAACCGCGCGAGCTTTGGCGCGCAGACGTTTGATGATGAAGAGCTGCGCCGACTCGGGCGCACGCATACTGCCGGAGATGTCAGGCGCACGATTGATTACTTGCGCGAGGCCGGATTCGATAACACGAGCTTTGATCTTATCGCGGGGCTTCCGGCGCAGACGCTCGAAGCGTGGGAGCGAAATCTGGATGAAGCCCTCAAGCTGCGCCCGGAGCATCTCTCTTTTTATCTGCTCGAAGTTCACGAAGGCACGCCGCTCGCCGCGCAAATCAAACGCGGGCAGCAGCCTGTGCCGGATGATGATGTGGCGGCTTTGATGTATCGCCTGATGCTCGACACTGCGGCGGCGGCGGGCTACGAGCATTACGAAATTTCCAATCTCTGCCTGCCCGGATACGAATCAAGGCACAACTCGAAATACTGGACAGGTGAACCCGTCTACGGCTTCGGCTGCTCCGCGCATTCTTACGACGGCAAGCGCACGCGCTGGTCGAACGAACGCGACGCTGCGCGTTACGTCGAATTGATCGAAACCAAAAGCGATGCTGTAATTGAGACCGAAGAATTGAATGAGCAGAACGTGCGCGGCGAAGCTGTCTTTCTAGGCTTGCGCCTGATGCGCGGCGTTGATTTACGCGAGTACCGCTCAAGATTTGGCGTAGACCTGCGCGAAGAATATGCTACAGACCTCGAACGCTTAAGCGAAGCGGGGCTGATTGAGATTGATGAAGAGTTGATGAAACTAACACGCAACGGAGTTTTGCTTTCCAATGAAGTTTTCGCAATCTTCGTATAATCAAAACAATGATTGATTTAAGAAGCGACACAGTTACCAAGCCGACGCCCGCGATGCGGCGCGCGATGGCCGATGCCGAAGTCGGCGATGACGTGTATTTGGAAGACCCGACCGTCAATCGCTTGCAGGAACGCGCGGCTGAGATTTTCGAGAAGGAAGCCGCGCTCTTTGTCCCGACCGGCTCGATGGGCAATCAGATTGCCGTCAAGCTGCACACAAAGCCCGGCATGGAAGTTATCATCGAAGAGCGCGGGCACATCTACAATTTCGAGATGGCCGCGATGTCCGCCGTTTCGGGAACGCTCGCGCGCCCGGTCAGGAGCGCGGACGGCACAGGCATTCTCACCTGGGCTGAGATAGAGACGGCCATACACTCTGGTGGCGCTTATTATGTCGCGCCGACCGGGTTGATCGCGCTGGAAAATTCGCACAACCTCGCTGGCGGCAGCCTGCTCTCGCGCGCACGAACCGAAGAGATTTGCGAACGCGCGCATGCCATAAAACTTCCGGTGCATCTTGACGGCGCACGTATTTTTAATGCTTCGGTCGCGCTCGGCGAATCCGTCGCTGCGCTCGCGCGCCCGGTTGATTCTGTGATGTTCTGTTTCTCAAAAGGCTTGGGCGCGCCTGTCGGCTCGATGATTTTAGGAACGCGCGCGTTTATCGAAGAGGCGCGTCGCTGGCGCAAGCTGCTCGGCGGCGGCATGCGGCAAGTCGGCGTGCTGGCCGCCGCCGCGCTCGTCGCGCTCGAAGAGACTCCCGCGCGTCTGTCCGAAGACCATGCCAACGCGCAACGTCTCGCAAAGGGGTTAGCAGAATTGCCATCCCTTCGGATTGATCCCGAAAAGGTCTCTACGAATATTGTTATGTTCGATGTCTCGGACACCGGCCTGACCGTTGAAGAAATTTGCGCGCGTCTCAAAGAGCGCGGCGTGCTCGCCTCCGGTTTCGGCTCATCCATACGAATGGTCACGCACTATGATGTCTCACGCGACGACATCGAAACAACGTTGGTTGAAATCGGGAAAGTTATTTCTCAAGCGTAGGTTTTTGTTTTTTGTGCTTTGTCTTTTGTGCTTTGTTCTTTGCACGCTATTCAACCTTGAGTTGATGGCTCAAGATTGAGTGTCACAGGCAAAGACCAAAGGCCAAAGACCTAAGACCAAAATCAAAGCACAAAGCACAAAAAGCAAAGAACAATTCCATTATGATTATCGCCATAGACGGCCCGTCGGGTGCGGGCAAATCAACGCTCGGTCGAATGGTCGCGCGCGAGTTGGGGCTGCTCTACATAGACACCGGCGCGATGTACCGCGCCGCCGCGCTTGCTGTGACGCGCTCCGGCGTCAGCACGCAGGATAGCGAAGCCGTCGCCGCAATCGTCGCGGGTGCGCGAATCAGTCTGGAAGGCGACCCGGACTCTTTGCGCGTGATGCTCGACGGGCACGACGTATCCGATGAGATTCGCAACGAAGATGTCAGCCATTCCGCTTCCGTTATCTCGACCATCTCAGAGGTGCGCCGCGCGCTCGTCAGCCGCCAGCGCGTGCTGGGCGAGCGCGGGCGCGGCGCAGTCCTCGACGGGCGTGACATCGGCACGGTGGTGTTTCCCAAAGCCGACCTCAAATTCTTTCTCACAGCGATGCCCGAAGAGCGCGCACATCGCCGCTATGAGGAAGAACGCCTGCGCGAGCGCGACCTGACTTTTGAAGACACGCTGACGGACATCAACAAGCGAGACCAACGCGACTCGACGCGCGAAGACTCGCCGCTCGCCATCGCCGAAGACGCCATCGTCATAGACTCGACAGAGCTTTCGATTGATGAAGTGTTTGAAAAAATGATGACGGAGATAAAAGAGCGCAGCTAAACCACGAAGGCACGAAGACACGAAGAAAACGATTTATACTTTGTGTCTTCGTGCCTTTGTGGTTAGCTTTGTTAATCGCAACTCTAAAATCAATTATGTTTACCGGAATCATCGAAGAGTTAGGTCATGTGCAGAGCATCGAGCAGCGCGGCGAGGGCGTGCGTATACGCATCGAGGCGCGCACGGTCACGGAAGGAACGCAGGAGGGAGATTCGATTTGTGTCAACGGCGTGTGCCTGACGGCGATTGACGTGCGTGATAACTCTTTTTCCGCGGACGGCTCGCGCGAGACTTTGCAGCGTTCGACGCTCGGCAGCCTGCGTGCCAATTCGGTCGTCAATCTTGAGCGCGCCGTCACGCCGCAGACGCGGCTCGGCGGACACATCGTGCAGGGACACGTTGACGCGCGCGGAACTTTCCTGAGCGCGACCGAACACGGCGGCTCATGGACTGTCCGCATCGCTTACCCTTCAGAGATGGCGCGCTATCTCGTCTTCAAAGGCTCCGTCGCGGTCGAAGGCATCAGCCTCACCGTCGCCGCACTCGCGGACGAATATTTCGAGATCGCCGTGATTCCGAAAACATGGCAAGTGACTAACCTCTCGCACCTGCGCACAGGCGATGCGGTTAATCTCGAAGCAGACATCATCGCCAAATACGTCGAGCGCATTCTCAGCGTCGCGCCGCCAATTAAAAGAGATGAGAATGCGTCCACTTTGACTTTAGAGAAGCTGGCGGAGCTGGGTTACAAGTGAAGCTGAAACAGGCTGAGTCTGAAGTGGAAATCAAACAGGCGCGCGAGCTTTTTGAGGAGTATGCGGCGTGGCTGGAGGTTGACCTGTGCTTTCAAAATTTTGATAAAGAGCTGCGCGAGTTGCCCGGAGAATATGTGAAGCCGTCCGGTCGGTTGCTGCTGGCAAGCGACGAGGGACAGTTGATGGGGTGCGTGGCGTTGCGCAGGATTGATGATGAGGTGTGTGAAATGAAAAGGCTCTATCTGCGAAAGGATTTTCGCGGGCGCGGGGCGGGCAGGGAACTTGTTCTGGCGATTATCGAAGAGGCGCGCAAGATCGGTTATAAGCGGATGCGGCTTGATACCTTGCCGCGCAGGATGGCGCAGGCGGAGACGGTTTATCGCTCGCTCGGCTTCAAAGAGATTGAGCCTTATTATCATAATCCGATTGGAGACACTTTATACATGGAACTAATTTTATGAAGCTTTTGCCACAGAGACACAGAGACCGAGGAGGAAGGCAAAAGGTAAAAGTAAGAAAGCATTCCGGTCTTCTTCACTTTTACCTTTTACCTTTTGCTTTTTCCCTCTCTGTGTCTCTGTGGCTAATTTTATGCTTGCCCTAAAGCGTGCGGATATGCCAAAGTCTTGCTGCCATCAAATCAAACACAATCTGGGAGCCGAAAATCATGTCTAGGATTGACGCTGAAACCGCCACAGGCCCTGTGGCTTTTGACGCTGAGCCGGGGCGCAAGCTCGTGCTGGCGATTGAAGACGCAGGGATAGACATCTTGCATCGCTGCGGCGGCAACGCGAAATGTACTACCTGCCGCGTGGAGATTATCGCCGGAGACCCCGGAGAGATTGGCGACGCCGAGCGTAACCGCCTGGCGATGGAAACGGGGCTGGCGGAAAACGTGCGCCTCTCTTGTCAGGTGCATGTAATAGACGATCTCAAGGTGCGCGTGATTAATCAGGCAAGCGTGCGCGGGATGGATGCAGGCCCGCGCCCCGCAGATGATTAACTGCCGGAGCGACGGCATCAAGCATGAAGCATTAGAAGCTTAGTCACGAAAACGCACAAGAGACACAAGCAGCAAATCAACTTGCTGTTTGGATTAGGGTTGTGTAATTGAAGTTCTTTGAATTGCCTCCAGCTAAAGCTGGAGGACAAGCAAGCAGGAAAGAGTTTGGCTTTAGCCAAAGGATTTGGCTAAAGCCAATAGTTATCTTGCGCATCTGGTCCACTAGCTAAAGCTAGTGGCAATTCATCATCTATGAAATTCAATTACAATGCACTAGCAGAATTTTTTCCGGTGCGCTTTTGACGCCTCTTGGCGGCTGGTTTAATGTTATTGCTTCTCAACTCTTGCTGGTGTAATCTCGCGCGCGTATTACTGACAGAGCAAAACTGACTGTAGACAGCCCATCAGTTCCGGCCTGTGTTGGGGGCAGCCGACAAGTGTCACGGCAAGAGTTGTCTAAAGGCATACCCGCCCGCGTCCAATCTGCCTGCAAAATGCGTTTCGGATGCGGAACCACAAAAACTTTGTTTCGGAGGACGTATGTTTATAGAGTCACTAGCTCATCTCCCCGTCAGTCTGGCGATGTTGCAAGATAGTATTTTTCACGCGCCGGACGGCGCGGCTCTCGCCAGAATCTTTCTGCGCTGGAGCCACTTCGTAGCAGGCATCGCATGGATCGGCCTGCTCTACTTTTTCAACCTGGTCAACGTCAACTTTATGAAGGCGCTGGACGCGCCGACTAAAGGCAAGGTGATTCCGAACCTGATGCCGCGCGCGATGTGGTTTTTCCGCTGGGGCGCGGTCGTCACAGTGTTCGTCGGGTTGATGTATTACGCCATGTATATCCTGATGCCCGATGTCAAAAATGCCAATGGGGCGGGCGGGAAGGTCAACGTCTGGGTGGTGCTGATTGTCTGGCTGCTGTTTCCCATCGTCACTTTCGCCATCGAGTTTTTTGTGATTAAAAAGTCAGGCATCAACGACGGGCGCGTCTTGGCCGTGATTATCGCGGTGCTGGTAATCTTGATGTCTGTCGGCATTGTCTGGTGGCTGAGTTCTCAAATTGTTGGGGCTGCGCCGCGTTTAGAGAGCTATGCCGGTAACAAGACGTATTCCATCGGCATCGGCGGCGCGATGGGCTTCATCATGCTCTTGAACGTGTGGGGCATCATCTGGCCTGCGCAAAAGCGTATCATCGCGTGGACGAAAGACAACGCTGAGAACGGCACGCCGATTCCGCCTGAGTCCGCCGCCTTAGGACGCAAAGCATTTCTGGCTTCGCGCACCAATGCGTGGCTCTCGCTGCCGATGCTGTTCCTCATGGCGACATCGCACGGCGATTACATTATGCTCGGAAAGTAGAAGAACAGTTGGCCGTTAGCAGTTAGCAGTTGGCAGTAAAAGCAGAAAAGCAGTTAGCAGCAAACTTGAATATGTCCTGCTGCCAACTGCCAACTGCCCACTGCCAACTTTTTTTTGCAACAATAAAACTTGATGGATTCAATCTATTCGTTACACTTGCGGTCAATAGTGAGCCATCGGTAAAAGGGCAGTGATTTATGAGGAGGGTAAGAAATGGCTTTTAAGACTTACAAGCCCCAGCAGTTTGAGCTGAGCGGGCTGAACGGCATCTCTGACCAGACGCTTGAGATGCACTTCAAGCTTTACGAGGGTTATGTCAAAGAGACTAATAACTTGACCGAGAAGATTGCTAAATTCCTTGAAGACGGCAAGGTGGATCAGGAAGAGATGCCTGCTTACTCTGAGCTGACGCGCCGCCTCGGCTTTGAATATAACGGCATGGTCTTGCATGAATATTATTTCGGCAACATGAAGAAGCAAGGTTCTGTTGACCCTGAGAAAACCTCCGCTTTCTACAAGACAGCGGAAGAAACCTTTGGCAGCTATGACATCTGGAAAGCGGATTTCGTAGGCATCGGAAAGATGCGCGGCGTCGGCTGGGCGATCTGCTATCAAGACCCCTCGAACGGAAATTTGTCGAATCACTGGATCACGCTGCACCAGATCGGAAACGTCGCCGGATTCAATCCGATTCTCGTGATGGATGTCTGGGAGCATGCCTATCTGCTCGATTACAAACCGGCTGAGCGACCGAAATACATCGAAGCTTTCTTCTCAAACATTGATTGGAACGCGGCGGAACAAAGGCTCAAGTCAGGAGCCTAGACCAAACCGACAACGGCGTAAAAGCAGGACACAAACACACGGGACTCAGGACTCAGAAGCTGTTTGAAAATTCCGTTAAGCCGCGCGAGCGGCGATGAGAAGGTAGCCAGACGTGCAACGTCTGGTGAGACGCGACAACCGTTGCCGCGCCGCAAGGTGCGGACAGACAGTTCTGTGCGCATCTTCAATGCGCTATTCTTTTCTTCAACCTTCCAGGCGTTGCACGTCCGGCTACCTTCTCGCTGCGCCTTCAGCGCAAATGATCGGAATTTTCAAACGGCTTCTCAGGATAAAAACAATGCTTATCTTTCTTCTGAGTTCTGAGTTCTAATCTTTACTAATATCTCGGAGGATACATGAGAAATCTGAAAAGCATAATTTTGTCCGGCGCAGCACTGGCATTGTTTGCGATGGCCTTCGCGGGTTGCACTGCGGCGGACAACGCGAACTCTAATACGACCGCGACGACGACCGCTTCGCCGCCCGTCACGGCTTCTCCATCGCCGCAGAATTTGACAGTCGTAGGCCGCCCGCAAAAGATTACAGACGAGATGGCTAAGCGCGGCGAGCAGGATGAAGCCAAGCCCGCGCTCAGGTTCGCCAGCCCGCGCGACGGAGAGACCATCAACAGCTCGACCGTCAACGTCAAACTCGACTTGAGCGGAGACCTCAAGGGCTACAAGCCCATGAAAGACCCCGCGACGGGGATGGGCAATCACATACATATCATCTTAGATAACCAGCCCTACGAGGCTTATTACGATCTGGCGCAACCGTTCGAGTTGCGCAATGTTACGGAAGGTAAGCACACACTGCGCGTCTTCGCCTCGCGCCCGTGGCACGAGAGCTACAAAAATCCGGAGTCGTTTCAGATGGTTACTTTTACAGTCAAAGGAGGCAGCGCAGATGCTGCAAAGCCTACGACGACAAATTCCGGACAGGTAATGGCGGATAACAAGAATGCTAACGCGAGCGCGAGTCCTGCCGCGCCGCGCGAAGGCAAAGATATGACTGCCAGCACGGCTGGCGAAGTCGATGCTGCCAAACCTTTGTTGACTTACAGCCGCCCGAAAGGCGAATACAAGGGCGCGGATGCGGACGCCATCATGATTGACTTCTGGCTCAAGAACGGCAAGTTGCAGAGCGAGGGCGGCGAATACCGTGTGAGTTATTCAGTGGACGGCGGCGTCGCCAGATTTATAGATAAGTGGGGGCCAATCTGGCTCACAGGCTGGACGAACGGTAAGCACACGGTCAAGCTTGAGCTGGTGGACAAAAGCGGCAAGCCGGTTGACAACGGCGGCTACAACATGACGATGCGTGAGATTACCGTCACACGCTAAATCGCTTTTAACTTTATTAAGCTTGAAGCGCACGGGAAAATAGCGAAAGGGCGCGTCCTCTACGGGGATGCGCCCTTTCGCCGTCAAAGTTCGGCTATCGGTAATGACTCAATTTGAAATTGAATGAGTAGAGAACTGAGGTTCACCGCAGAGACGCAGAGAACGCGGAGATAGCGCAGAGAGTTGAATGGCTCTCAAGCCTCTGCGCCCCCTCTGCGACTCTCTGCGTCTCTGCGGTGAGTCTGACTTTCTTTTCACTCATCTTCAAACTGAACCACTACCCGGCTATCAGCCGGATTACACTCTGCCAGGCATATATGTTAGGTTCTGTGGGCATTAAATCCGGCTCACAGAACCTAAAATTAATTCGATTATTTGGAGAAACTCTGCTTGTGAGAAAAATTACCTTTAAGGATCGCCTGCGCTATCACTTTGACAACATGATGTCCAAAGGCCCGATAGCTTTAATCGGCTGGTTGTTTATTGTCTCCGCGATTTTGATCGTCATCGTCTCGTTGATTGTGGTTGCGCTTGGCATAGGGCCTGAAGGCAAAGGGACGTTTCTGGAAATTGCGTGGGCGAGCCTGATGCGGACGCTCGATGCCGGAACGATGGGTGGCGACGAAGGCCACTGGTCTTTCTTACTGGCGATGCTGGTGGTCACTTTCGGCGGCATCTTTATCGTCAGCATCCTAATCGGCGTTCTGACCACGGGCATCGAAGGCAAGCTTGAGCAACTGCGTAAAGGACGCTCTTTTGTCGCCGAGCAGAATCATACGGTGATTCTTGGATGGTCGTCTCAAATCTTCACTTTGATTTCCGAACTGGTCGCGGCCAATGCCAATCAAAGGCATTCATGTATCGCTATCTTAGCGGAGAAGGATGCCGTCGAGATGCAGGATGAGATTCGCTCGAAGATAAGCACGACCGGCGGGACGCGCGTCGTCTGTCGCACCGGATCGCCGATTGATATGGACGACCTCGATATTATTAATCCCCAGAGCGCACGCTCGATAGTCATCCTCGCGCCGGAGGTTGAAGACCCTGACTTCTACGTCATCAAATGTATGCTGGCCTTGACCAACGATGCCAACCGCTCCGAGAAACCCTATCATATAGTGGCAGTCATTCGTGACCGCAAAAATTTTGAAGTGGCGCGCATGATCGGCGGCGACGAGGTGAAGCTGGTCTTGGTCGGCGACATGATGGCTCGAATCATGGCGCAAACCTGCCGTCAATCCGGTCTCTCTGTGGCTTATACAGAACTGCTCGACTTTGGCGGCGATGAAATCTACTTCACAGAGGAACCCGGCCTGACCGGAAAAACCTTCGCCGAAGTCTTACAGGCTTACGAGGATTCCGCCATCATCGGCATTCGTTTTCAGGATGGCCGCCTGCAACTCAATCCGCCCATGGAGACGCGCATCGAAGGCGGAGATAAGCTGATTGCTATCTCGGAAGACGATGATACAGTGCGCCTGTCTGGACTTACCGAATACCGGATTGAGAGCAGCGCCATTAAAGAGACAGCGCCAAGCCCGCTCGCAGCCGAACACACACTGATGCTTGGATGGAATGAGCGCGCTTCATCCATCATTAAAGAATTAGATAACTATGTGGGAGCGGATTCTAAACTAACTGTTGTCCACAGAGATGAGATAAACGTAAACGCGCACCTGTCTCCAAATGGAAATGGCGAGCAAGCTCTGCGTAACATGTCTGTTTCCTTCCGTTTAGGTGACACCACAGACCGCGAGACTTTAGAGAGCCTGTCAGTCAATGGATACGACCACATTATCGTCCTCAGCACAGGCGAAGCGGATTCCGCTCCGAGCGACCCGCAGGAAGCCGATGCGCGCACGCTGATTACGCTGCTTCACTTGCGCGATATGTCGGATAAATCCGGGCAGCCATTATCTATCGTCAGCGAGATGCTGGACATCAAGAACCGACAACTAGCGCAGGTGACGCGCGCGGATGATTTTGTGGTCAGCGATAATCTGCTCAGCCTGATGCTGTCGCAAATCTCTGAGAACGCGGAGCTGGCACTGGTATTCCAAGACCTGTTTGACCCGGAAGGCTCGGAAATTTATCTGAAACCCGCCGAAGAGTATGTGCAAATGGGTAGCCCGCTCAATTTTTATACGGTCGTCGAAGCCGCACGCCGCCGCAATCAGGTTGCCATCGGCTATCGCGTACAGGCTGACGCCTATAATGCAGGCAAATCTTACGGCGTGAGGATAAATCCCAAAAAGTCTCTGCTGACCACCTATGCCAAAGGAGACCGCATCATCGTGCTGGCCGAAGACTGAATCACCAAAGTTGCGAATGTCAGATGTGATGATGCATTGCTTGAATTGCCACTAGCTTTAGCTAGTGGCTTAAAGATTCCCTCTGGCTTCCGGCTTCAGCCGAACAATTTAGAGTAGTGGTTGAGTTTCAAACAGAGCAAAGAAAAAACAGGTTCCCGCAAAGGCGCAAAGGGGTTGAGCCATGCTTTATCTTTGCGGTTTTCTTTGCGCCTTTGCGCCTTTGCGCCTTTGCGCGAGCTTCTTTCGTCATTATGAATATTCAACAGCATTTCAACAGGCAGGAATTATTTGCATCTCTCGCAGCCGAAGCTCGCGCCTGCGGCGTGTGCCCTGCGATGTGCGAGAGGACGGCTGTCTTGAGCGAGTTTAACGGTTCGATTGAGGCGCGTGTCTTGTTCATAGGCGAAGCTCCCGGCAGGCAGGGCGGCGACCGCACGCGCACGCCTTTTACGGGCGATCAATCAGGGCGTAACTTTGACCGTTATCTGGCTTCGATCAAGCTTGAGCGCGAGCGCATCTTTATCACCAATGCCGTGCTCTGCAATCCGCGCCGCGAGTCCGGCGCAAATCGCAAGCCGACGGGCGCAGAGGTCATTAACTGTTCGGGCTTTCTCAGACGCCAGATTGAGCTGCTCGACCCGCGTGTGGTAGTTACGCTCGGGGCGGTCTCGCTTGATGCGCTCCGGCGCATTGAGTATCATGCTTTGTCTCTGAAAGAAGCCGCCGGAAAAATTTACCAGTGGAACCAACGCCTGCTCGTTCCCGTTTACCATCCGAGTCCGCAGGTACTCGCTTCGCACCGTCGAGAGGCTGCGCAGCTATCGGATTACAAGGCGATTGCACAGGCTCTGACCCAAGCCGGTTTAACCGATGCGCCGCAACGCACATCTTTAATTAAAGAGAGGTTGAAAGATGAAAGAACGTTATAACTCAGCGAAAATATTTTCCGCGATCTTACTCGCGCTCGCCGCCTTTGCCGTCATGGCATGGACTGATTCCGGCGCGAGGGCTAAAGAGGATTCAAAGTCCAAAGCTCCTTCTGCTCCGAAAGTCGGCGAGGCCGCGCCGGATTTTCGTCTCCCCTACGCGACGCAAGAGAAGATGTTTATGAAGCCCGACGAGCAGATGACGCTTGCATCGTTGCGCGGCAAGAATGTGATTCTGGCCTTTTATCCGGCGGACTGGTCTGGCGGCTGCACCAAAGAGGTCTGCATGCTGCGCGACACTTTCGCGGAACTGGGCAAGCTGAACGCGACCGTACTCGGCATCAGCGGCGATTACGTTTTCTCGCATCACGAGTGGGCCAAATTCCACAAGCTGCAATTTCCGCTGCTCTCCGACCACGATCACAAAGTAGCGCGCATGTATGACAGCTACATGGAAGATATGGGATACAACAAGCGCACCGCTTACCTGATAGACAAAGACGGTATCGTTCGCTACGTCAATCTGACTTTCAAGGTCGGAGACAAAACCGACTATGACAAGCTGCGCGCCGAGTTGGAAAAGCTGAATCCGATGCCTCCGGCAGATGCAGGGCAGAAAACGGAATAGGAAGAGCAGCGAACAAAATGTCCGGCTGGATAAGACGTGTTTTCAGTCACGGCAGTGACAATACAACAGTAGCCCATAGCGCCAGCTATGGGTTGAAGGCAGCCATTCCGTTTTGAGCTATCGAAGATAGCGACATAAAGTTAAGTGGGGTTCATGTCGCTATCTTCGATAGCTTAAAATTATTTTTCGCTCATGTCCCATAGCTGGCGCTATGGGCTACTGTTATATCGCTACTCCGTAGTTCCTAAATTTTTGCAGGTTATGCCTGAAGTGTCGGAACAAATTGAGCTAAAAAAATCCGCGCTGGATGGGACGCACAGGCGGCTCGGCGCAGAACTGTTGGAGCGTGACGGGTGGCTGCTGCCAGCGTCTTATGGCGATGTCGCGGGCGAATATGCAGCAGTGCGCGCGGGCGGCGCGGGGTTGGTTGATCTTTCCTCACGTGCGCGGATTAAAGTGAGCGGTGCGGAAGCCGTCATGTTTCTTAACGGCCTGGTGACGAATGATGTCAAGACGCTCGAAGCGGGCGCGTGGATGCCTGCGGCTTTCCCGAATGTGCAGGGGCGTCTGCTGGCACATGTCCGTATCCTGCATGTCGCCGACGGCTTCCTGTTCGACACGGAAGCACGGACGCGCGAGGCCGTCCTGAAAACGCTTGAACGCTTTACGCTCGCGGGGGATTTTCGCGTCGCTGACGTGACGTTGGAAACCGTCACCGTCTCTGTGCAGGGAGCCGGGGCGGCAGGAATCGTGGCGCAGATTTTGGGAGACGAAGCATCCGGGGTTGCGCAGGGTCGCGTCGCCGGAGTTGATTGGAATGGTCAACATGTGAGCGCGATTCGCGCTACGCATACGGCGGAAGACGGCTTTGACCTGTTCACGAGCGCGGCGCAGGCGCAAGCCTTGTGGGACGCGCTCATCACAGCAGGCGCGAAGCCGTTTGGGTTCGAGGCTCTGGAAATCTTAAGAGTCGAAGCGGGGCTGCCGCGTTTCGCCGTAGACATAGACGAAACCAACGTCGTCCTTGAAACCGGGTTGGACGAAGCCGTGAGCTTTACCAAAGGCTGCTACATAGGGCAGGAAATTATCGCGCGCATACATTGGCGCGGCCACGTCGCCAAGCGTCTCGCGGGAATCATGGTCGATGAAGACGATGCTATTCAAAGCGGCGATAAGGTGCGCGCAGTGGATGGCAAAGAGATCGGGCGCGTGACTTCAACCGTCCACTCGCCTGACTTGAAACGCCGCGTCGCGCTCGGCATCATCAAATATGATTATCTTGCTCCGGGCACACAGGTCACGATTATCTCAGATGAGAAAGAACATCCGGCGCGCATCGCTTCGCTGCCTCTCGTGCGCGGAAGCTGGGACGCACAGGTTTCATCAGAGCCGGAGGCCGGAGCATGAGCGAGCAACAAATTGCCCCGGATAAAAAGCCCGCGCCTGATCTGGACAGCTCACAGGCGCAGCTCGCATATCAGATTATCGAATCGCTGCTTGAACACACGCGCGTCGTCAGCGACCTCGTTGCGCTGATGGCGCAGGTGCTTGACGAAGATACGACGAAGGCTCTGACCAACACACCGCAATGGCAGGCATATCTTGACAGCCGCCGCGCAATGGAGCGCACGCGCACAGACGTGGAAAAATTCACGGAGATCATGACCCGGCTCTCCGCAGATAAAATGCCTTAAGTTAAGCCAAACGTAACTTCAATGGCGATAATGTGATTTAAGCGTAGAGAAGAAAGTGTTTTCTTTGCGACCTTTGCGAAGCTCTTTGCGGTCTTTGCGGTTAGGGGCTTATTTAACGCAAAGACCGCAAAGAAGATCAGACGCAAAGACCGCAAAGAAAGAATAGAAGCTTTTCAAGTGGCGAGCTTCTTTCCAATCCTTGATTTACGTTGACGTATCAGCCTTGACGGAAAGTTTTAATGGGCATAGGATATGCCCGCTTCATAGGGCTGATTTCAAAGAATCATTCTTCCAAGCGCGCTTTTTACGAGGATTCGGTCGTTTCCCTGCGTGACTAAACCCTCTAAACCAGCAGTTAATCCTTAAACAACACCCGAAGGAGAACCGCAAGATGCAATCCCGCTGCAAATCTATCTCAGCACATCCCTTTTCCAGCAAGCTCAAAAAAAGCCTATCGCAAACCAAATATATTAACCGGACTATGCTGCGTCTGGTCGCCAGATTATCCCTCGGCGTCGCGCTGGCTCTCTTCGTCCTGACGCTTGTTTCTTTTTACTCGACTTCATCCGCGCAGCAGCGAAATATCGCCTTGATACCAAAGCTGACAGCCGCTTCTTCAATCTTCAGTCTCCCGCAAGCAGTGACCCCCGAAGCAATAGATACTTACGAGGCTGACTGCGCGACGCCTGAGAATGTTTACGTGCTGGGCGAGACGGTTTGCGCCGTCTCGACGAACGCGCCGCCGCCTTTCTTCGGCTTTCGCCAGCGACGCTTTCAATGGGTTGCGCCCAACGGCCTCGTCGTGCAGCAAACGGAGATTACTACGAATCCGCAAAGCAACTCCTACACGATTCCGACCACCGGGCCAGCAGCGCAGATCGGCACATGGTCTGTCAGGTCAATCAACAATGACGGCAACGTCACGGCGATTGCGCGCTTTACAGTGCGCGACCCGAACAACCTCAGAACAGACCTGTCGGTCGGTAAAGTCGGGCCGCTTGAGGTCAAAAGCGGGAACAATGTCACCTATTCAATCCAGCTCATCAATCGCGGCCCGGATGATGCGCAAAATGTTGAGCTAACGGACGAAGTGCCTACTAACATGACTTTCGTCTCCGGCGCGCAGACTTCAGGCGCGAGCTTTAACTGTACGCATCCGTCTTCGGGCGGCACGGGCACGAGCACTTGTACTATCGCGACTCTGCCGCGAAATGCGACGGCAACTTTTACTTTCATCTATCAAGTGGATTCGGGGACGGCCACCGGGACAACTATCTATAACACTGTCAATGTGTCCAGCTCGACGGTCGAGCTGAACCCTGCGGACAATTCGTTTGCTGCTCCCGTGACGGTCACAGGCGCGGGCAGCGGCGGCGGTGAATGCGTCGTCTCCTGCCCTGCTGACATCACCGTCCCACACGAGCCGGGGGTGGCAGGCGCGACAGTTACCTATCCTGCTCCGACAACGACCGGCAGCAATTGCGGCGCGCTTAGTTCCTCTCCTGCATCCGGCACGTTCTTCCCCGTTGGCACGACGACTGTTATTGTCAGCGCGGAGACGGGCGAACCGTGCAGCTTTAACGTCACGGTCGAAGACACGGTTGCTCCGACCATCAGTTGTCCTTCAGACATCGAGGTCGCTGAAGACGCCGGGACGCCGGGTTCGGCTATCGTCACCTACCCGACGCCGACGGCGACGGATGATACCAACAGCGTAACAGTGAGCTGTGATCGCCCGTCAGGCTCAAGCTTCCCGGTCGGCACGACGACAGTGACATGCACTGCGACGGATGCAGCGATTAACCAAACGTCATGCTCTTTCACAGTGACAGTGACAGGAACTAGCTGTGAACTCTCATGTCCGAGTAACATAGTCGTTAACGCGCCTTCGGGAGCGTGCGGAGCTATCGTCAACTACCCTGCGCCGACGGCTACCGCCTGCGGCACTGTGACTTCGACGCCGGCCTCCGGCACGTTCTTCAACGTCGGGACGACGACCGTCACGGTCACTACTTCGTCAGGAGCAAGCTGTGAATTCACCGTCACGGTTAATGAGCACACGCCGCCGGTTGTAGTTGCACCCGCTCCTACATCAGCCAACGCGAATGCGAATTGTCAGGCGTTTGTTCCTGACTATCTCTCTAACCTCTCGGCTTCGGATAACTGCACGGAAGACGACTTCTTACTCAAGTCACAGAATCCGGCTGCCGGGACGCCCGTCGGACGCGGAGTGACTAACGTCTCAATCTCGGTGAGCGATAGCTCGAACAACACCACTACGGTCAACACGACGTTCACGGTCAATGATGTGACGCCGCCCGTGCTGACGGTGAACGGCCCGAACCCGATGACGGTCGAATGCCACACGAGCTTTACAGACCCCGGCGCAACCGCGACGGATAACTGTGGCGCAACCGTCACCTCCACCAACAACGTTAACGTGAACGTGCCCGGCACTTACACGGTTAACTACAGCGCAACGGATGGCCCGAACACCGTAACGGCAACCCGTACCGTGATAGTCGTAGACACGACCGCTCCAGTTATCACGCTCAACGGCTCGAACCCGATGACGGTCGAATGTCACACCAGCTTTACCGACCCGGGCGCGACCGCAAACGATTCGTGTCAGGGTAGCGTGCCGGTGACAGCTTCCGGCACGGTCAATGTCAATGTCCCCGGCACCTATACCCGAACCTATACCGCGACGGATAGCGCGGGCAACACTGCGACCCGCACGCGGACGGTTAATGTGGTAGATACAACTGCTCCGACCATCACGCTGACCGGAGCGACGATTGAACTCTGGCCGCCGAATCACAAATACCAGACCGTCAACCTCACGCAGCTTGTCGCCAGCGCATCTGACGGCTGCGACGCAGGCGTGGACATTAGTGATGTGGTTATCTCAAAGGTCACAAGTGATGAGCTAGAGAATAGCGGCGGGGACGGCAACACCTTAAACGACATCGTGATTGCCGCTAACTGCAAGTCGGTGCAACTCAGAGCGGAACGTGACGGAGGAGGTGACGGCAGGGTTTATACCATCACCTTCCGCGTCCGAGACGCAGCAGGCAATGTGACGACGAAGACGGCAAAGGTCAAAGTGCCTAAGAGTCAGGGCAACAACGGCGGTGCGGTAGACAGTGGTGTGAAATACACTGTCAACGGCACTTGCCCGTAAGCCTTGCATCACCTGCGGTAAGACAAAAGCGCCGGAAATCAAATCTCGATTTCCGGCGCTTTTATTATTGCAAGCTGGTATTACCGGCTTACGGTTTCAGATATTGATTAACCCAGCCGATGACCGTGTTGTACCAAAGCTCGGAGTTCTGAGGTTTCAGAACCCAGTGTCCTTCGTCCGGGAAATAGAGCAGCTTTGAAGGCACGCCCTGAAGCTGGAGCGCGGTAAAGAGCTGTAGCCCTTCACCAACCGGCACGCGATAATCCAGTTCACCGTGTATGACCAGCATGGGTGTCTTGAAATTTTTGACGAACTTGTGCGGCGACCAACGCTCGTACATCTCCGGATTCGTCCAGGGGGTGCCCTTGAATTCCCAATCTGTAAACCACAGCTCTTCGGTCGCGCCGTACATGCTCGTCAGATTATAGACTCCATCATGCGAGGCCAGCACTTTGAATTTGACACGCGGGTCATCGTTGTGGCCTTCGATCCAGTTAATCATGTAGCCGCCGTAGGACGCGCCCGCCGCGCCGATGCGCTCGCGGTCTACGAAGGGCATCGCGGCGACGTGCGCGACGCCGTTCATGATGTCCGTGTAAGCCTTGCCGCCCCAATCGCCGGAGATGTCATTGACAAACTGTTGCCCGAAACCGATTGACCCGCGCGGGTTCGGCATCAAGACAACATAGCCCGCGTTGGCGAAGACTTGCGAATTCCAGCGATTGCTCCACGCATCGCCAAAGACGCTCTGCGGCCCGCCGTGTATCAGGACGAGCAGCGGATATTTTTTATCCGGCGTAAAGTTCGCGGGCTTGATAAGCCAGCCCTGAATCTTTGCGCCCGCAGCGCCTTCCCACTCTATGTCTTCAGCCGGTCGCAGCTTGAATGAAGAGAGAAAAGCTTCGTTGGTTCTGGTCAACTGCGTGACACCGGAGCCGTCTGAGTTGGCGCGAAAAATCTCAGGAGCCATTGTCATGCTGGTGCGCGTGAAGACAAACGTCTTGCCGTCAGGCGTTATCTTGACATCTCCGTTCGAGCCGTCCGCGATGACCTTCTTAATCGCGCCGCCGCCAATTGCCACAGCGTAGACGGGCGACCTGCCGCGCTCGCCCGCGATGAGATAGACCATCTTGCTGTCAGGCGAAAAAGCGAACTCGTCAACCTGCAAGTCAAAGCCTGTGGTCAATTCGCGCGTCTGTTTCGTCTGCCGGTCGTAAATCATCAAACGCCAGCGGTCTGCCTCAAAGCCTGCGGTCGCCTGAGAGCGAAACGCAACGTAACGCCCGTCCGGCGAATACTGCGGAGAGAGGTCATAGCCTTTATTGTCGCCAGTGATGCGTTGCGCTTCGCCGCCCGTGACGCTGGCGACGAAAATGTCCGAGTTGGTCGAAGTCGCTTCGACTTTATCCGTGTTGCGCGCAAAGGCCAGCTCTTTCGAGTCGGGCGAGAAGGCGTAATCCGAAGGCCCGCCGAGGCTGAACGGCGGCGCGTCGAAATCGCCGGGAGTCATGTCGCGCGCCGTGCCGCCCGCGCTCTGGACGACAAAGACGTGCGTGCGCTTGCCGTCTTTCCAGGCGTTCCAATGGCGAAAGAGCAGGCGGTCAACGACCTTTGCCGTAACCTTGCTGCCTCCAACCTGCTCGTCGCGTTTGCGATTGCATTCGTCGTCCGCGCATTCCGGATACACGTCCGAAACAAAAGCCAGCATCTTGCCGTCAGGCGACCAGACCGGGTCGCCCGCGCCCGTCGAGATGCTTGTCACTTTCTTCAGCGCGCCGCTCGCGACTTCCAGCGTCCAGATTTGCGCGCCGCCTTCGCGTGTGCTGATAAAGGCGAGCATCTTTCCGTCCGGCGACCAGCGCGGCGTGCTGGAAGATTTGTCGCCGGTGGTTAATTGCTTCGGCTCGCCGCCGCCGATGGGGAGCAGGTAAATTTGTGTCAGCGTCCGGTTCGCTTCCTTGTTCACATCGCCGATGGAATAGGCGATCCATTTTCCATCGGGCGAGACCTGCGGGTCTCCGACGCGACGGACTTTGAGCAAATCGTTAATCGTGAACGGGGAAGCAGCCTGTTGTGCGAAGGCTGATGTCAGTGCAAGCAGCACAAAAGCTGCTACGAAGGGAAAGCGCTTCATCGCAAAATTCCTCTTTCGGTCTTGAAAATCAGGATGTTGGAAAGCAAGCTATTATCGCACCAAGCGTTTCGCGGGCAAAGTGAAGCGAGGCGGGATAGTAGTACGGTTTAAAGTTGGATGAGTAGCAAAATGAGACTCACCGCAGAGACGCGGAGAGCGCAGAGGGGGCGCAGAGAATTAAATCATTCAACTCTCTGCGCCATCTCCGCGTCCTCTGCGTCTCTGCGGTGAGTCTGGTTTTCTTTTTACTCAACTTCAACCTGGACCATTACCCGAGGCGGCTTTTGCTTGACGAACTTTTTACAAACCCTTTCGATTATCCGGCTGGCATTTCTGCGTTTGAAATCTTATGATGCTTTCACCAAGCACAAGTCATCCCCGGACAAGAACAATTTGATTCGTAAATGAAAAGCACAACTATGGGCAAAAGTAGATTGACTTCATTGAGCCGTAAAGCGGCGCGCATCACTGCCGCTTTGGTAATTCTGTTCTCTTTCTCAAACTCTCTGCCGACGTTTGCACAGAGGCGCACGCGCCGCAGGCCATCGCCGCCTGCTCCCACTGCTCCGCAAACCACGCCGACTCCGCAGCAGGCAACGCCGACGCCGACGCCTGCGCCAACGCCGACTCCTTACACTGAAAAAACTCTGGGAGAATTAAAGCGTCTGCATCGCGCCGCGCTGGACAGCGATTACGCTTACAAGCAGACGGCATACATGTGCAACAACATCGGGCCGCGCCTGAGCGGGTCTTTGCAGGCCGAGCGCGCGGTCGAATATGTGGCTGGCGAGATGCGCCGCGTCGGTCTTAAAGTCCAACTGGAAGAATTGAAAGTCCCGCACTGGGTGCGCGGCCAGGAGACGGGCGCGCTGGTGCAGTTTCCGGGAATGGCACAGGGCACGACGCAGAAGGTTGTCTTGACGGCGCTCGGCGGCAGCGTCGCTACGCCCGCCACAGGGTTGACGGCAGAAGTAGTCGTCGTCGAGAACTTTGCAGAATTGCAGGCTCTAGGGCGCAACAAAGTGCAGGGCAAGATAGTGCTTTTCAACAAAAAGTTTGACCAGCAGATGGCGGCACAGGGATATGGCGGCGATGCCTACGGGCAGGCGGTCGCATATCGCGGCGCAGGCGCGAGCGCGGCGGCGCGTCTCGGAGCAGTGGCTGCGCTGGTGCGTTCGGTCGGAGGCTCGCAAAATCGGCTGGTTCACACGGGCGCGATGCGATACGCGGACGATGCGCCCAAAATTCCTGCCGCAGCGGTTTCAAATGAAGACGCAGAAATGATCGCGCATCTCGCCCCGCAAGGGCTTGTGCGCTTTCGTCTCGTGCTGACGCCGCAACAGTTGCCGGACGCTGTCAGCTATAACGTAATCGCGGACATTCCCGGCACGGAATATCCAGAACAGATCGTGATCGTCTCAGGCCACCTGGACTCTTGGGATTTGGGGACGGGCGCGATTGATGATGCAGCCGGAGTCGCCATCGCGATGCAGGCCATGCAGTTGATAAAGCGATTGGGATTGCGCCCCAAACGCACCATACGATTTATCGCATGGATGAATGAAGAGAACGGCCTTGTCGGAGGCCGCACCTACGCGCGCAATCAGCAAGCAAACATCGCCAACCACTTTGCGGCGATTGAAAGCGACCGTGGCGCAGGGCATCCGCTCGGCTTTTACTTCGCAGGCAAGCGGGAGATAGAGCCGATGCTCGCTCCCATCTCAGCCATCCTGAGTGAATCCGGCGCGGGACTCGCGCGGTGGTCGGAAGATTCGCCGGAAGCGGATATTATTCCGCTCTTCGTGGCGGGCGTCCCGGCGTTCGGTCTCTGGCAGGATACGCGCACCTATTTCAATTATCATCACACGGAAGCGGACACGCTCGATAAGGTTGACCCGCGCGAGTTGGCGGAGAACGCAGCCGTCATGACCGTTCTGGCATACGGGCTGGCGAACTTAGAGCAACCTCTGCCGCGTTGATGGAATAGACGCTTAATGAGTTATTGCCACTAGCTTTAGCTAGTGGACAGGATAAGCTCTCTTGATTTGGCTTTAGCTACAGGATTTGGCTAAAGCCAGTCAACATTGCAACCCTCTACCACTAGCTGAAGCTAGTGGCAATTTATTAAAACCATTAACTAAACACTCAATTTAATCTGAGCCTCACTCAACAATAACTCTATCCGTCGAGCCGCGCCCGAAAGTTTCCGGGTGATACATCTCTTCGGCCTTCGCGGGCGGGACGACGAACGCTCCGGGCGTCGTGGCACGCGCGACGTAGGAATAATTATAAACGCCTTCCCAGAGCAGGGAAGTGAAAGCCTCTACGCGCTCGTCGCGCAAGTTCTGGTGCTCGAACCATTGCCGCCACCACCAGATGCGCTGCGTGCTATCGTCTTTCTCGTCGCGCGGGATGCTGCCCGTCACCGCGAGCGCGGGATTCATCGCTTCCAATCCTGCGGGCAGCGGGTCAACCAGCGCGACATGATAACGACGCGCGGGCGCGATCATAGTCAGGCGCACGCGCACCTTTGCTCCGGCCTTGATGCGCCACGTCCCGTCCGCGTCGCGGCGCACATCCTCAGGATTGTCAATCGCCTCATACGCGCGCTCGACGGAAAAGCCGTAATCGGCTGCGGCTAGTTTGAGATTCGTCGGCGCATATTGCATGCCCAGACGGTAATAGAGCCTGCCCGCGCCCTCTTTGCTCAAGACCAGATTCTGCGCGCCGGGTTTTTCGGTCAGGTAACTCATCGGCACGTTAATCTGTGCGCGCTCGGTCGTGCGCCCCTTAAACTCGTGCTCTCCGGCAAAGCGTTCGCCGAGCCACGCGCGTGCGATAAAGTTCGGCGTCGTCTTCTCGTAAGTATTGAAATAGCGGTCGAGCGCGAGCAGGATAAAGACGTTCTCCTGCGTATTCTCCCAACGCCCCTTCGTGCGATGCGCGAGCAGTCCGCGCACAATCTTCGGAATCAAATCGCTCTGCGGTTGGTCGCCGATCAGGGCTTCGAGGATGATGCCGTCTGCGCGCCGCGCGGAATGCAGCAAGACATGCGCGCCGTCGCTGTAAGAGGTGACAAAGTGCGCCGTCCCCGCCGTTTCCGTCGCGCGATTATTGAGATGACGACGAATAGCTATCACCTCAGCCTGTGATTTAGCATCGCCGGACAGCAAGGGCAGCAACCATCCGACTGCTTCGAGCGAGAGATTTTCCAGTCCCGCTTCGGCGATGAGCTTGCGCGCACGCGCCGCGTCCGCGTCCTTCATGCGATAACGCACGTTGAGCGCGTAGGCGATGATAGCTCTTCTGGATTCGATGCTGTACCAGTGCGGGATATGACTTTCAATTTCGCGCAGATACTTCCGGGATTTCTCAAGCATCTCGTCCGGCACATCAAAGCCTTTGGCTTTGGCTCTCGCAAGCGCGTGCGCGACGTGTATGCTGACGTAAGGCCATGATTCATCGCCGCGCCGCCAGAAACCAAACCCCCCGTCCTCGTTCTGCATCCCCTGTAAGCGTTTGATGTCACGCGCCACAGCCGCTTTCAATTCATCCGGCGGCGGCAAGCCTTTGGCTTTGAACGCCGCCAGCACATCGCGCAGCGCGGCAATCGCCAGAATTCGCGAAGAAAGCTGTTCCGAGCATTCGTAAGGATAAGCGGTCAGATACAGCACAGCATCCGTCAATTCCTGTAGCTGCGTCGAAGAGGTCGTGATTTCCAATCCGCCGAATTGCGTGAAAACATCCGGCGGAGCTTTGACTGCTTGTGCGATAGCTCCCTTGTCAATCTCGCCGTAAGTCGCAAAAGCTTCGGTCGTCGCGGGCGTCCAGACGGGCAGCGAAATCTCCGCCGCGTCAGCCCAACGTCCAGCGACCGCACCAATTTGAAAACGCGCGGTTCCGGCTTTGTTTGCGGAAGTGGGAAAGCGAACCTCTACGCGATCATTGGCGGGCACTGTGACGCGGCGACCCGCGCCCGCCGTCAGTTCCGCATTAGTTGCGCGCACGGCTACGTCAACAGTCATGGGCGCGTCGGTCTGATTTTGCAGGACGACTGGCAATTCAAATTTATCGCCGAAGTTTAAGAAGCGCGGCGCGGACGGTCTTGCCATCAAAGGCAAACGCGCGGTAATCGCGGATTCGCCTGAGCCGAACTGTTTGCCGTCTGCGACCGACACGGCCATCACGCGATAGCGCGTCAAATTGTCAGGCAACTTAACTTTGACCTGTGCGCGCCCGTTCGCATCGGTCGGCACAGAAGCGGCGAAGACCGCGAGCGCATTAAAGTTTTCACGCAGGTTAAGAGGCTCATTCTCGGGCGAGTCGTCAGCCAATCCGCGCATCTTGCGCTTGGGGCTGGGAGCAGGCATCATGCTGGAGGTAGTAATAGAATCATACATTACCCCGCCAGAGTTGCGGCCAAACTCCGCGCTCATGGAGTTGCTTACTACCTTATATTCGCCGCTGGCCTCTTTCCCCAAATCCTGCGGATTTCCGAGCAGGATGTTTGCTCTTGAGTGATAATCCGTTGTGTCCGTTCCGCGCTGTGCATAAAAAACCGTGAGCGGGTCATCTAACTTGTATCCGGTCAGTGACAGCACCGATTCATCAACGACTATCACAGCGACTTCGCTCTTTCCAACGGGACGGTTCGCGGCGTCTTTGACTTCGACATTCACAAAGGTCTCGCCGCCCGGCTCAAGCGCCTTATCGCGCGGCGTCGCAGTCACGTTCAGCTTGCGCGTCACCGGCGGAATCGAAAGATTCAAGCTTCCGCTCGCATACGCCGGTCGCTTCGGCAGCTTTTCATCAACCAAGCCCTTGTCATCCGTGCGCGCCGCCGCTCCGCTCAAATCAACCTGCACGTGTATGTTCGGCAGGTAACTTTCCTCAATCGGAATTTTGAGCGTGTGCGATGACGAGTCCATCCTGAACTGCTCTGTCTTGACGATTCCACTGCGTCGCAAAGTCACTAAACCTTCCGCCGGATAAAACGGAGCCTGTACCAGAATTTCCGCCACGTCGCCGGGTTGATAGTCCTTGCGATCTGGAATCAGTTCGACCTTTTCCTGTTCGACATCACGCTTGGGCGGCTGCTTGCCGCCCGCGACCCACAAGGTCAATTCGCTCTCGTTGAGCCGCTCGCGGTCATCCATAATCGTCGCGGTGACGCGATACACCCCGCCCTCGGCGCTGTTAAAAGTACACTTCACCACATCAAGCGCGGATTGCACGACGCATTCCTGCGGGTTCAGCTCTTCCTGTTTCCATTCGTTGTTTTTGTAAACCCAATCGAGCAAGACCGCGCGCATGCGTATCTCACGATTCGCAATCGCTTTGCCGTCGAGGTCTGTGACGATTGATTCGACGACGAGCGGCTCGCCCTTCTGAACGAAAGTGCGCGGGGCGCGCAACCCTACATACAGGTCTGCCGGATGGACGAGCATGCTGGTTGTCCCTGTCCATTGCTGGCGATTGACATCCGTGACGCTCGCCTGTGCCGTCACGTTGGACGGGCGCGGCGGGTTGACCGAATCGAAATCAATGCGCAGATGATGCTTGCCTGCGGCATCCGTGCGCGCGTCGAAAGTTTCGGTGCGGCTCTCGTTATTCGTCTGGTTGTAGGCGACCCACCACGGAATCCATTTGCCGAAAGTAAAGTCCGAGCGATTGGGCGGCGTGAACTGTCCGGGCGTCGAGGTGACGCTCCATTTGACTTCCGCGTTGGGCAGCGCGCCGCCCGCGAAGTAGCTCGCGCTGACAGTCGCTGTGGCATTGCCTCCGACAAAATGCGGGCCTTCGCTCGCCTGCGCCGTGACTTCAAATTCGGGGCGACGAAATTCCTGCACTTGAAAGGCATGGTAAAAATCGCTGCCGCCCGTGACGCTGCCATGAGCTTTAAATTCAAGCTGTGCGTTGCCCAGATTCATCGTGCCCGGAAGCTTGAAAGAAGTGTCAAAGCCGCCGAGCGCGTTGACCTGTAAACTCCCTTTCGTAATCTCATTGCCCTGCGAATCTTTGAGCGTGTAGCTGACGTTTGAGACCGCGCCGTCGAGCGAGCCGACATCGCCCGTCGTGCCGCCGCCCACGCGACGCAGCCAGCCTTTGATGTGAACCTCTTCGCCGGGACGATACATCTTGCGGTCATCGAAGACGTACCAGCGCAACGTATCGTTGACGGGCTTTCTGAACCAGCCGCCCTCAGAGTACCAGTAGCTCACATGCTCCGGCAGAATAGCCGTGTCGTTTCCACGTCGCGCAATCAAAACGTTCATCGCTTTGCTTGCGCTTGCGGGCAGGGCGAGCTGCGCGAGTCCGTCTTGTCCTGTCACTCCTTTGACATCTGACGGATGAATCGTTAGCTCGACGCCGCCGAGCGGTTTTCCATCCTTGAGCGAAGTTGCCCAGCCAATCAAATTCGTCTGGTCAACAAAAGCGTCCAGGCCGATATTCGTCGCCTGCACCCATGCTTCGACCATCTGGCGGTCGTTCGGGTGACGCTTGACCGGCTTGGTCGGCTCGACCACGACGATGACTTGTCCCAGGCCGTTTTCGAGCGCGGGGCTGAGGTTAATGCGCGTCTCGATCATCTCGTCCGGCTTGGCTGCGATGGGAATGGTTTTGGAGTAGGCGAGACGACCCGGCGGCGTGGGCTGCTTCCGCGCCGCATCATTGCCGCCATAGTTATATGTGTCACGCATGTGATTGACATAGGCATCCCAATCGCGCGGCGTGACGGCGTAGAGACGAACCTTGAGGCTGTCATAATTGATGCTGTAGACCGAAAAATTCGTTGCGGCCACCGGATCAAGAACGACGAAAGTTCCGGCGGAGGAGGTCAGCATTGCCGGCGCTGCGCCGACTTTGAAAATTAAAGTTTGATCTTTGCCGAGCGTCTGGCCGAATTGGTCGCGCAGGGATGCGTCTAAGGTTACTTTGTAATCCGTGCGGCCTTGCTTTGCGCCACTTATCTGAAGCGTATTGCCATAAATTTCCATCTTCAGGCCGGGCGCGTTCGGCTCGACGCGAACCTGCGAATTTTGAAAAGCGTTGGCGTCGAGCGGATTATTAAAAACAATCGTCCACGCATCGAAAGGCGAGCATTTGTTCGGTTCATAACCGCAGCGATGCTCTGCAACGCGCAGCGGCCCGAATGTTTTGAAAGAGAAAGTTTCGGCCTTTGGGGTCGTGCGCGTCCCTTCGAGCGACGGAGTGTTTGGCCCAACAGTAATCGTCACGGTCGCATCGGCTGGAAGCGGATTCTCAATTTTGCCGCTTGCCTCCACCGCGCGAAAGGCGAGCCAGCGCCCGGCCTCAGCATTCTTGCTCAGCCTGCTCACAGCCTCATCGGCAGCTATCTCTTCGGGCGTCGCCAGCCTCGCTCTTATCTCCCGCCCACCGGCTGTAATCTTCACCGTGCGGAGTACGCTCTCCGGGTCAACCTGCTGGTCGAACTCTAAGTACATCAACGTATCGCGCCGCTGTACGCTGTCCGCTTGCGGGTAAGACGTTTTAACCTTCGGCGGCGGCGTGGCGAATTTCCAGGTGCGCGCGGCGGAGAGAGTCCCGCCGTTCGCAGACTTTGTTCCGGCGGGCACGGTCACAAGATATTCCGTAGCCATCGGAAAACGCCCTTCGGGTTCAAACAGCAAGGTCTTTGCGCCGACCCAACGCCAACGCCCTTTGGGTTGCGGCGTGAGACGCACGGGGGAATCCTGTGCTGCTAGTTCTGTTTGAGAAGTAATGGCAACCATCGGCTGCGAAAAAGTGACGCTCAGTAGCGGAGCCAGCGGAACTTCGCCTTCCGGCGAGTAGCGCAAGACTTCGAGCGGCCCTGAAGCCGTTGCCGTGTCCGGCAAGGCCGTGGGCACCGGCGGCGGAAATGAAATATTAATCGTCTGCCCTGTGCGCGGCGGCGGCAGCGATTTTTCGCGCAGGGCAAAATCCTGCTCGTCTGTCTCTGTGGCCTTAATCGGCGGCAGGCGTTGCAAGACGTTCTGCGTTTCGCTGTCGGATAGCGGCGATGCTGGCGCGACGTTGGAAGCGGCTGCGCTCTCGGATTGCTCTGCGCCCTGACTCAAGCGAAACCGCAAGCCCTTGTTTTCATCTTTCATGGAATTATCCGCTGCTCTCTGCCTCGGCGGCCTTCGTGATGTATTTTGTCCGGAAACGACTGCTCCAAGATAGATTGAAACGATGAGCAGCAGGCAAATGTATGTTTTTAAACGAATCATGACTTCAGATTTTCCACCAAAAGATTTAAAGGGCGGGGGAGACGCCCGCTGTGTGATGTTGCTCTTAACCGGCAAGCTCTTCCGGTTTTCAACATAGCTGGAACGATAAGCTTTACAGAGACTTGCAATGACATGCAAGCTATTAAGAGCCTGTGCCCGACAGGGCTATTCCTGAATCTCTATTTTCCACAAGCTCTCGGACAACTGTAGGGTTGTTATCTTCACATCCAGAAATTTTTTGATAATCTCGATATTGGTTTTTGTATGCAGCGAAAGCGCGCCGGTTATGTATGAGCCGCCGCCCGCGAGCGCGAGCGGGATCAGCAATTGATCCGCCAGATGCTGTCCGACCGGCGCACCGGACGCTAGATAATTTTTGGCCTCATCGACAGCACTCTGCGCCACATCTTCGGCGCGCACACCGCGTTGGCCGATGCCTGTAAAAATTTCCGTGACGTACTCGCTCTCGATTTCGATGGTGACGACGTTGCCCGGACTGAGCGCGTTGTTTGAAGTCTCAATTTCAAGCTGTTCGTCCCTCCATCCAAGCTCCTGTTCGATGATTGCCAACTCGCGTTCGGCGATATGAGAGGGAAGCTTGACGACCAGAGCGCGTGCGCGCATGCGCTCGATCTCGCCGCGCTCAGGAATTTCTAAACGCCTGCGCTCTTCCATCGGCTCAATCAGGACATTGATGCGGCCTCCACCCGGCGGATAAAATCCGTACCGCTCAAGCTCCGTTGAGACGCTTGCGCCCGTCCGGTTCACGAGCGGCAGAAAAGTTTTTTGCAGAAACTCGAACGGCGGCGCGTGTGTGTTGTGCGTGCCGCCTTCAATCGTCAACACGCTTGGCTTTGAAGCGAGCATGAGCGGCGGCAGCACTGCCTGCAACACCAGCGTCGTGCTTCCGGCAGTCCCGATGCTGAAATCGTAATTGCCGGGAACGACCTCGCCGGGAATGAATGTAAACTCTGTCGCGCCGACCCGCGCGCCTTCGACCGTCGCCTGACCGATCTCTGCGGCAGACAGCACGGCTGTCAAATGCTGTTTTTGAAGACCGGGCTTATTGCGGTTGGCGCGCACGCGGTCAACGCGAAACGCTTTTCCCGTCACGAGCGAGAGAGCCAGCGACGTGCGTATAATCTGCCCGCCGCCTTCTCCGTATGAGCCGTCAATGCTTAACATTTAAATTATACGATTCAAGCTTAAAATCTCTTTGCGTTCTTTGCGCTTTGAAGATGAGAAATAAAAGCAGGACTCACCGCAGAGACGCAGAGAACGCAGAGGGGGCGCAGAGAGTTGAAGATCTCTCAAGCCTCTGCGCCATCTCTGCGCGCTCTCCGGTCTCTGCGGTGAACCTCATCTCTCGATTCATTCAACTTCAAACTGCACCACTACCAAATTTTTTCAAGCTTTGATTATAAAGCCAACAGATTCTTTACACCCACTTTGAGCTAGCGCGCAACGGCTCGTCACGCTTCCGGTGTGCCCCGTCACACGTTTCGTCCCCTTAGTCACAAAATGCTCGCTTTTATTAAGCAAATGTCACTATAATTAATTGCTCGCATAGAATGGCGCGGCGTGTACGGCAGAAGGAGTTTTTCCGGCTTTTGATGCACGACAGCAGCCTCGCCCAAACTTTCATCAGCCATCAATTCAATAAACAGGAAACCCGGTTTGCCAACTTTAAGATGCGGAACAACCCGAGTGCTGTTCCACGAAAGAGGAGAGAAGCGCATGAAAAGACGTGAATTTTTGCTGAAAGGCTCCATCGCAGCGGCTGCGGTTGCGACCAGCGACCTCTGGCTCAACAGGATTATCGCGGGAGAGAACCCCTCGAAAAAGCTCCCGATTCTCGACACATATTTTCAGGTCGGCAAGGCCGAGATGGACAAGCTGCTCGCGGTCTGTCTTTCCAAGGGAGCGGACTTTGCAGATTTGTTCTTCGAGCATACAGTCACCTCCGTTCTCTCTTTTGAAGAAGACATGGTGAAGTCTGCGCGGCGCGGCATCGTACAGGGCGTCGGCATCCGCGCCATCAAGGGCGATCAGGTCGGCTTTGCCTTCTCGGAAGATTTGACGATGGAGAACATGATGCAGGCAGCGCACGCCGCCGCCGCCATCGCCAATGACAAGAACGCGCGCATCAAGGCTAAAGCCATCGGCGAGATTCGCCCCAGAAATCTCTATCCCATCGGCGAGCTTGCCACGACTTCCGACCTTTCCAAAAAACTCGCCTTCATCAACGAAGCCAACACCGCGGCCAAAGCTTACAGCCCGAAGATTATCCGTGTCACTTGCGGCTTTAACGATGAAGTCAAGTATCTCGCTTATGCCAACTCGGACGGCGTGAGCTGGCAGGACATGCAGCCTCTCTTCCTCTTCAACACGAGCTGCATCGCCGAAGACGGAACGCAGCGACAGACCGGCTACGAGGCAGGCGGCGGGCGCATCGGCCTCGAATATTTTGCCAAGAAACGCAACGCGGCGATGATCGCCAAAGAAGCCGCGCGGCTCGCGGTCTTGAACCTCAGCGCGCAGGAAGCCGAAGCGGGGCCGCAGACGGTCGTGCTCGGCAACGCAGACAGCGGCATCCTCCTGCACGAAGCGGTCGGGCACGGACTCGAAGCGGATTTCAATTACAAGAAGCTCGCTAACTATTCCGGGCGCGTCGGGCAAAAGGTCGCTTCAGAGCTTTGCACCATCGTTGACGAAGGCACGTTCGAGAACATGCGCGGCACGATCAATGTTGACGACGAAGGCAATCCGCCCGCGTCCACGACTTTGATTGAGAACGGCATCCTGCGCGGCTACATGAACGACCGCATCAGCGCGAAACAGATGGGCGTTCCCAATACAGGCAACGGTCGGCGCGAGGCTTACAACTACGCCCCGATGCCGCGTATGACCAACACCTACATGCTCGCGGGCAAATCCGACCCCGAAGAAATTATCAAATCCGTCGAGCGCGGCATCTATGCGAAGCGCTTCAGCGGCGGTTCGGTTGACATCACCAAAGGCGATTTCAACTTTGCCGTGACTGAAAGCTACCTGATTGAAAACGGCAAGATCACGGCTCCTTTAAAGGGCGTGACCTTAATCGGCAACGGCCCCGAGGTGATGACGAAAGTCACGATGGTCGGCAACGACCTCAAATTCACGGACGGCGGCTGGACGTGCGGCAAGAGCGGCCAGAGCGTGCCCGTCGGCATGGGCATCCCGACCGTCAAGGTGTCTGAGATTACAGTCGGCGGCACCAAAACCAAGAAAGCCTAAAGGATAAAAAAGAAGGAGAGCCGCAAATGCAGGACTACAAAAACTTAGCCACCGAGATTATCGCCGAGTTCAAAAAACAGGGAGTTGATGCGTGCGACGTGTACATCGTCAACGGCTCGCAGTTCAGCAGCACCATCCGTCTCGGCCAGATCGAAAAGCTTCAACAATCAATCAGCAAGGGTTTAGGGATGCGTATCTTCAAAAACGATGCGACCGCCCTGACCTATACCACGGACTTTACGGACAAGTCCGTCAAAAACCTCGTCAAAGAGACGATGGAAATCGTCAAAGTCTCAGGCGCGGACAAATTCAACGGCCTCGCGCCGAAAGAGTTTTTGGGAACTTACAACGGCAACCTGATGCTGTTCGACGACTCGCTCGCCAAGCTCTCGCCGGAAAAGAAGATCGAGATGGCGAAGGCCGCCGAAGATGCCGGAAGAGGTTTTGACAAGCGCATCACCAATACGCGCGGCACGAATTGGAACGACGGGACTTTCCAATTAACGCTCGCCAACTCGGACGGATTCGTGGGGCAGTACAAATCCACGACCTCCAGCCTTAACGTCACGCTGGTGGCGGAAGAGGACGGCGTCAAGCAAACGGACGGCTGGTTTACCTTTAATCGCTTCGTCAATAAGCTGGATTCGCCAAAGGCCGTCGGCGAGGAAGCCGCGCGCCGCACGCTGGCAAAGCTCGGAGGCAAGAAGGTCAAGTCGCAGACCGCTCCGGTCGTGATTGACCGGCAGGTCGCAAGCCAGATTGTCGGCTGGGTCTTCGGCGCGGCATCAGGCCGTAGCATCTATCGTAAGTCATCTTTCCTCGTAGACAAGATCGGCACAGACATCGCTTCGCCGCTCATCTCTATCATGGACGACGCGACCATCGCGGACGGCCCCGCTTCAAGGCCGTTCGATGCCGAAGGCGTCAAGTCTTCGCAAGTATCCGTCGTGGAAAACGGTATCTTGAAGAATTACGTTTGCGATTCTTACTCCGCACGGCGACTGAATCTCAAACCCAGCGGCAACGCAGCGCGCAGCTACCAGTCGAATCCCGGAGTCGGCTCGACCAATCTTTACATCAAGAATGGAGCAACCGACCCAAAAGAGATTATCAAGGGCGTCAAGAGCGGCCTCTATGTGAACTCCTTGTTCGGCTTCGGCTTTAACGGCGTGACGGGCGATGTCTCGCAGGGCGCCAACGGCTTCTGGATCGAGAACGGCGAATTGACTTATCCGGTTCAGGAAATCACGCTGGCCGGAAACCTCTTGAAGCTTTTGAAGAACATCACGATGGTCGGTAATGATTTGAGCTTTAAGTTCGGCGGCTCAGCCGCGCCGACCCTGCTGATCTCCGAAGCAACAATTGGCGGAGCGTAAATCAAGGGCGAAGAATCAAACGCATCAATGCGGCACGTATGTTTTCAACACAACATGCGTGCCGCATTCAACTTCTGAAAGAGTTTAAGCCACAGAGGACACAGAGGGCACAGAGTAAAAATGTAAATCAAAAGTAGAAATTCTTTGCGATCTTTGCGAGAAAAACTTTGCGGTCTTTGCGTTAAAAAATCATTTAACCGCAAAGACCGCAAAGAGGTAAGACGCAAAGAGCGCAAAGAAAAAGCAGTTGATTTGTTGCTACCCTTGATTCGCATTAATAATGTGGGAGTGCTTGATGAAAACTTCTCTGTGTTCTCTGTGTCCTCTGTGGCAATAATTTCTCTCGAAACTATATGAATAACAAAACAGCGATGGCGCGTTTGCTTTTGCTCGTCTGTCTCACGCTTCAAATTTCTCTTCAGCCTTCTTCCCAGATTCAAGCGCAACCTGCACACACGTCCGGCAACGAACCGCTGCGCCGGAAGTTACAGGAGAAGCTTGAAGCGTTTCATGCTGCCGGAAAATTTCCCGGAGCGACCGTTGGCGTAGCTCTGGCGGACGGCACTTCGTTCGGCCTCGCGGTCGGGCTGTCGGATGTCAGCCGGAAGCAAGCGATGACGCCGGATGACTTGTTGTTGCAAGGCAGCGTGGGCAAGACTTACGTGGCTGCTGTCGCATTGCAACTGGTGCATGAAGGCAAAATCAGTCTGGATGACAGGCTGGAAAAATGGCTGGGACGCGAAGGCTGGTTTGCTCGGTTGCCCAATGCGCGTGACATCACTGTCAGGATGCTGATGAACCACACTTCGGGGCTTGTGCGTTACGAGTTCAACGAAAAATTCACGAGCGATTTAACCAACCAGCCCGACAAGGTCTGGAAGCCCGAAGAGTTGATTTCGTATATCCTAGACACGCGCGCTCCTTTTGCTGCGGGGCAGGGCTGGGATTATTCGGACACGAACTACATCGTGCTCGGAATGATTATCGAGCGTGCGACGGGCGCAACTTATTATCAGGAACTCACGCGGCGGATTCTCAAACCACTCGGCCTCAAACAGACAGTGCCCTCCGATAGTCGAATCATCAAAGGCTTAGCGCAAGGTTACGCGGGAGCGGATAATCCGTTCGGCGGAAGCGATGCGATGATTAGCGATGGCAAGTTTGCTATCAATCCGCAATTCGAGTGGACGGGCGGCGGTATCGCATCCACTTCCGCAGACCTCGCGCGGTGGGGCAAACTGTTGTATGAAGGGCGCGCGTTTGACTCGTCGCTCTTGAAGCAGATGCTCGAAGGCGTTCCGGCTCGCTTAGGGCCGGAAGCGAAATATGGCCTCGGCGTTATCATTCGCCCGACGCCGCAGGGCGTCTCGTATGGACACAGCGGATTCTTTCCGGGCTATATCACGGAGATGATGTATTTCCCCGAATCAAAAATCGCTATTGCCATACAGGTCAATTCGAGCGTCCCGCGTGCCACCCCGAAATCGTTAGGCCGCTTTATCATAGAGTTGGCAGAAGTCATTTTAGCGGACAAGCCGCAAGGCGAAGAGCAGGCCGTGTTGAGCGTCGTCAATCGTTTGTTTGAAAGCATGCAAGGGCAGCAGGCGGACGCGCTTCGCTCTTTATTTATCCCGGAAGGCCGTCTCATCTCAACCACCACGCGGCAGGGAAAATCCAGTATCCGAATCTTGACGCTGGATGAATTTGCAAAGCTGGTGGCGGAGACTAAAGAGCCTTTTCGCGAACGGATGTTCAATCCTGAAGTGCGCGTCGAGGGCGATGCCGCGAGCGTCTGGGGGCGTTATGATTTTCACGCCGGGGCGCGTTTGACCAACTGCGGCGTCAATGCGATTCAGCTCGTCAAGACGGCGGACGGCTGGAAGATAGTTCACATCACTTCCACGATCATTACTGAAAATTGTCAGGCGGCAAAGTAAGAAGCTAAGTAGAAAATTATTAAATGCCGCGAAGCGGCACGGAGAAGGTAGCCAGACGTGCAACGTCTGGACAGGTGGTAGCAAGGAGTTGCGCCTTGAAGAGGCGCGCAGATTCTGCCCGCCCCTTCAGGGCGCGAATGATTGAGCCATGTGACCAGAGGCTGCGCCTGCGGCTGGCCTCTGGCTACCTTCTCACTGCGCCTTCGGCGCACAAGAGGATTTTCACAGATTATATTTGCTGGGGAAGACGAATTCTAATGACAAAACTTTTAAATAGTTGTGCGTCGCGGTTGCAGATGACAGTGATGCTGTTTCTGATGTGCGGATTGTTTGCGTCTCCGGTCGCGGCTCAAACTGCGACGCCTGACTTCAGCGCGTTGGAAAAAGTCGTGCAGGATGAGTTGAAAGAGACGAACACGCCCGGCGCGGCTGTCGCAATCGTGAGCGGTGATCGTGTGATTTTCGCCAAAGGCTTTGGCCTCGCTAATGTCGAGACGGGCGCGCAGGTCTCGCCGGACATGCTTTTTCGTCTAGGCTCCACGACCAAGATGTTCACGGGCGCAGCCCTTGTGACTTTAGCGGCGCAGGGCAAAATCAAATTGGATGAACCCATCGGAACTTATGTCAAAGGCTTGACTCCCAAACTCGCGCGCATCACGACGCATCAGCTCATCAGCAACTCCGGAGGCGTGGCGGACTTTCAAGCTCCCTTTATCTCGAATGATGACGAGTCGCTGGCGCGGATGGCGCTCGGGTGGAAAGACGATGCGGTGTTTGCTGAGCCGGGACAGGTCTATTCATATTCCAGCCCCGGCTTCTGGCTCGCAGGGCATGTCATCGAAGCGGTCACAGGGAAGCCGTATGCAGACGCGATGAACGAGCTGGTTTTTCAGCCGCTCGGCATGACTCACACGACTTTGCGCCCGCTTGTGGCGATGACTTACCCGCTGGCACAGGCGCATCAGGTCAACGGCAAAGAGCCTCCGCAAATCATGCGGCCTACCTTTAACAACGTAGCGCAATGGCCTGCCGGTTCGATCTACTCAAGCGTCAACGAGCTTTCGCGTTTTGTCATCGCCATGCTCAACGGCGGTCGTGTCGAAGGCAAACAATTACTGTCGCCGGAGGTGGTCGCCAAGCTTCCCGGCAAATACATTTCGATGCCGGGTGAAGAGAGCGTGCATTACGGCTACGGCCTGCTCAACTTCGAGCAGCGAGGCGTGCGCGTCCTGATGCACGGAGGTTTTAGTCGCGGCTACGGCTCGATGATTCAGATGATGCCGGAGCAGCGCATAGCCTTTATCGTGACCACCAACAAGAGCGGCGGCACGCTCCCGCGCACGCGGGACAAAGCGATGCAATTGCTGCTGCCCCTCAAACCTGAGACGCCGGAAAAGCCCAAAACGGCGGGAGCTTTGACCGCAGCCGACATGGCTAATTTTTCCGGCAAGTACGTCAATGGCCCGCAAACCTGGGAGATTTACATCAAAGACGGAAAGCTCTTTTTCAAGACTTCCGGAGGCGATCTGGAATTGAGCAGAACCGCTCCCTATCGCTTATCTTTTGGAGCAGAGATGGGAAACGATTTGATGTTCGTCCCCAACGCGCGTGGCGAGATAGAGTACGTCTTTGACGGGTTATATTCGGCGAAGAAGATGCGATAGCAACAGAGCAGTTAACAATGAGCTGACAGAGTTGCTTTATTAGGACATCTCGGGACAATTTGTCCCATTCATCAATAGTTATCTGCCGCTCAATAATTTCTTCAACCTCGCGTAACATCATGCGAAGCTGAGGCACAGAATATTCTTTGTTTGAAGGAATAGTGAGGCGATGTTGACCGTACAGCATGAATTGATGCTTTGCGCCGGAGTACAGGCCGGAAAAACCAAGCTGCTGCAACCGACGAATGAAATCGCTGCGCTTACACGGCTTCCAGCGACTCATACTCAGGCTCCTTATTCAGGTCAATGCCATCCACAACAGGCAAGGCATGTCCCAGCTTTAACCCTAACAAGAGCCAATCTTCCAAAGTAGAGCGCAATTCATCTTCGCATTCCTTCAAAGAAGCTCCGAAAGCTATAACGCCTTTGCACGAAGCAATTCGACCTGCGAAAGTCCCGTCATCAAGTTTGTCATATTCGGCCTGCGCCATTGCCCTGTCTATGTAATCGCTCAGGATGTAGTTTGAATTCATAGTGCCTCTCTTGCAGCATACATTAACAACCTGCGATAAGGTGCGCAAGAGCTTAACAACTTACTTTATCGAGCGCCGTATGTTACTGCTGAGAGTCAGTCTGTTTTATCATCAGCTCAACTCTTTCAAATCCGGCTCGATCCAATTCGCACGCGCTTCTACAGACATCAAACGCTCGCGTGTGTAGTAAGCAAAAGGCAAGCTCTTATCGCTGTAACGCTCGCATAAATCATTGGCGAGCGCCGCGAGCGAACAATCAACGGGCGATGCTTCGTCCAGAAAGCCGCGCACGATGCGCGCCCAAAAGAGCGTCATCGTCTCGTGATAGCCGCTCTCAACGGTCGTGATGATGCCGTGCGCGTGGTTGTACTTCTTAATGCCAATGCGTATCAGCCGCGTCGCTTCCGCGAACGGATGGCGCAGGCAATACCAGAGCGCGACGGTCAGATGCGCTCTGTGCGTCCACTCCGCGCGCGGCAGCGTGCAGAACTCGAAGTCGCGCACGAGGGCCAGAACTTCTGCGGCTGAGCGATAACGTGTCATCTCGATTTCACAAACAGACATAGCCGTAACTCCCGAAAAAAAACATTGAGCGACGACAAGGGACGATGAAACAACAGTACGCGCTCTATCCAATTGAGCTATGACCCCGAAAAAAAATTGGAGCCACCGGGACTCGAACCCGGAACCTCGTCCTTAAATGGATGTAGTTCCACCTGCATTCGTCGCAGGAACAGTCAAGAGTCAGGAGTCAAGAGTCTGGAGTTCGGAGTCAAAGACAAATGTCTTAACAAATGTCTTTGACTCTAGACTCTAGACTCCTGACTCTTGACTTCTTCTAATTGGCGACAAGATCGGTGAGAGTTCTCGCGTGACCCGAAGGTCGAGCGAGGCAGGGATCGAACCTGCTAAGCCAATGTACTCCGCACCAGCATTCGCCAAATTTCAAAAATCAGTTAAGCAGAGCCGACAAGAAATCAGTCGAGACTCCTACCATGCAAAGTGATGTAGTCACGACCAGCATTCGGCCCAAAGGCAGGGATGAGGGCGGAGGGATGAGGGATGACAGGCATGCTATTTAAAGCTGAGCCGCTCATCTCTAATAGCATCTCTTTCATCCCTCCGCCCTCATCCATCATCCCTGCGTTTCGAGCGTTATCTCTTCGATAACACCCGTCCAGTGATCGCCGCGCAGGCGGCCACGCGCAAACTCTGCGATGACCTCAAACACCTGATCGGAAAATCCGCCGATGTTGAGAATGTCTGCGCGCTCCTTTGCCTGCGTCGTCCCGTAAGGCTGCATGTCCAGACAGACCATGCGCGCCTGCGGGTTGCGCTGGCGGAAAACAGACCACTGCTTCATGGTTTCCGTGCGGCTGCCGCCATACGCGCCATAGTTCGGCGCGTCCACCCACGACTCGTAATCCGAGACGTAGATGACAAGATCGCCACGCGCCTGCCGCTTGTTAAGCAAAGCGAGCGGCGCGCTGCAATTGGTTCCGCCGCACGGAAGCTTTGAGAGCTTTTCCGCGTTCGTCATCACGCTATCGCGTGGATTGAGACGCATCTCAATGGCCGCGCTCTCAAACGGAATGACTTCGGCCTGCGGATTCCGGCGCAGGATTGCCGCCGCCACGAGCGCAGCAACATCTATGCAGCGCACCGCGCTCGTCGCGCCCTGACGATAACCCGTCGCGGGCGAGTGCATAGAGCCTGAGATGTCCGGGAAGATATAAACCTTGCCCTCTATCTTAGGCACGTTGGCAATCGCGATTTCCATCGCGTCCTGCAAAGCCTCGCAGATAATTTGCGGAACATTTGAATCCGCCTGAGCCATCGTGTATGCCGTCATCAACTGATAAGGGAAGACACGCGCCCTGCGAACCAACTGTGGATTGCGCAGGCGTTCGGCGATTAGCTTAGGCAAGCCCGGCTCTTTGAAAACACCGTGACGCGCAAACGTTTTTAGGTTCATGCGCGTCATCTGCCACGGCGCGCGGCGCGCAATCGCCGTCCACTCCTTCGTGCCGAGCGGCAGAGCCGTCAGCATCTGGAACGGCACATCCGGCACGTCCAGCGACTCGCCAGCCTTGAACGCCTCGAACATTCGCACAGATTCCGGCAGAGCCTCCGCATCATGCGCGCGACCGATGAAGTAACCGTAAAGGGCTTCACGGCTCGCGGACACAGGCTTCGGGTGAACCATCTTTACGATGTCCGCCAGCGAAGGGCTTTGGCCGACGCTCTGCTTGAACAGAGCCTCTTCGCTGCGCGCTTCAAACCACTCGCGCACTAAGCGCTTTGGCAGCGTGCCGAGAGACTTGCGACCCACCACGCCAGAGCGCATGATCTGCACAAAGTTGCGCAGCATCCGTGCGTTATCAATCACGCGCGGGAAGACCTGCGCCAGCAACGCGCGATCCTTCACAGACAGCGCCGCACAAAGCAGAGCTGGCATGTCCTTCATCAACCCACGCTCGCGGGCGTAGATGGCCGTGCGTGCGATGAACCCTGCCTCAACCTCTTCGCATAGTTCAAGAACTTTCGAGAGCTGCTCTTCCGCGCTCGCGTAAAACGTCGCGCTCAGACAGCCAGTCGCAGCGTACTGCGCCAACATCTGCTTCGGCGTCAGCGCGTATGCCGGAGCCAACTCTTCGTTGATTGCATCCGTTGCCGGAATAAACTTGCCCATTAATGATTTGAATAAATTCTTGTTAGCCATTTCTGCAACCTCTTTTGCGGACCAACAATTCCGCTTTCAAAAGCTCGAAATCGATGTACCTTTGTTTGATGAGAGTGAAGCTACTCTTTGCGTAACTTTGCGTCTTACTACTTTGTGTTCTTTGCGTTAAAAAGACGCTTAACCGCAAAGAGCGCAAAGAGAAAAGACGCAAAGAAACGCAAAGGAAAGCTGCTTCCTGCGAACGGTTTCTACACTCGATTCGCATTAAGAGTATCGGGGCAGCAGGACTCGAACCTGCATCCTCGCGGTAATCTGCCGCTAATACAGTTTATAAAACTGCTGCTCTACCATTGAGCTATGCCCCGTTGAAGTTGGTCGCGGAGTCAGGACTTGAACCTGCATTACTCGATTATCGGTCGAGTGCTCTAGCCATTTGAGCTACACCGCGAAAAGTTTTATAGGCCGGGTCGGATTCGAACCGACGAATGTTCCGCTTAAAAGGCGGATGCCTTGAGCCACTTAGCTACCGGCCTGCAAAGGTGATTGGCTGCGGCGGAAGGATTCGAACCTTCGATAGTCGCATTAACAATGCGATGCCTTACCAACTTGGCTACGCCGCAAAAAGAAACTCCTGACCACTGAGGCGGGAAGACACAACGAACGGCGGAGGGCAGAGGGGTGAGGGATGAAAAAGATGCTATTGAAGCAATGCTTCGATAAGCGATTCATTCAATCCTTTTCATCCCTCATCCCCCATCCTTCATCCCTTCGCCGTGTCTCTGCTTCGTGGTGAGCTTGGGGGTGAGGTGATTTCTGCAAAATGGTTGCGGGAGCAGGAATCGAACCTGCCTTTGTCACGGCTTATGAGACCGTCGAGCTGCCCAGAACTCTTTCCCGCAATAAAAAAGTTGGCTGCGGCGATGGGAGTCGAACCCACATCTTCTCGTTTACAAGACGAACGCTCTGATAGCCGGTTGAGCTACGCCGCAAGGAAGCGAAATTTTTGGACCAGAAGAGATTCGAACTCTTATCTAACAGTGTGCAAGACTGTCGCTTTAGCCTAGTTAAGCTACCGGCCCGTGAAGCGTTTAATAGCATCGCTCACATCAACAAACTTGGAAGCCCGCGAGGGAGTCGAACCCCTTTTGCCTGTCCGCCCGACGCTTGATGCAGGAACGGTTTAGAAGACCGATGTCGGGAACGCGGGCCGCGTGTGAGTTTGGAAGCGATAGGAAAAGTTTGGAGGCGATGGAGAGACTCGAACTCTCAAATTCTCGCTTACGAAGCGAGCGCCCATGCCATTTTGAGCTTCACCGCCTTAAAGAAAAACTTGGCCGGGGCGTGAGGCAGCCAGCCGCGCCTCAGAACTCCACGATCCAAAACGCAGTCGCGTTCTGCGCCGGACGAGTCACGCCCCGAAAGACAAGGATGAAGGCGGGAGGATGAAGGATGAAGGAGATGCTATTGAAGATGAACGGCTCATGCTTGAATAGCATGCCTTTCATCCTTCCGCCTTCATCCTTCATCCTTGCTCTTGGCGGTCGGAGTTGGAATCGAACCAACCTCTCTTGCTCTTCAGGCAAGCGCGTAATCCATCTCAGCTATCCGACCTGAGACGAGAGAGATATTTTGAAATGTGTTTTGGGATTGCGGAGCGGATTACAGGTCTTCCGCTCCTTTTGAGAGTTAAGCTGTCCGTGCTTTCTCAGTCGCCACAGCTTCGTCAGGATGTTCAAGAAAAATATACTTTCTCCACGCCGGACGCGCTTCCGCGTAGTGGCACAGCACGACTCTTTCGAGCTTCATGCGCAGGGCTGTTTGCGAGGTCAAGAGCGGCATACGCGCTTCGTCCGGCGTGCGGCTGCCCTTGCGGTTATTGCAGGCGATGCAGGCCGTCGCGATGTTGACGGGCGAATTGTCTCCGCCGCGAGAGCGCGGAAAGATGTGGTCGAGGGTCAGTTCGCCCGCGCCTTTCTTCTCGCCGCAATACTGGCAGCGGTATTTGTCGCGTATGTAAATCCTTAAACGCTTCATGCCGGAAGCCTCGCGACGACGGCGAATGTTGATGTAAGTGCGCAGGCGAATCACGCTCGGCACGCGGAAAGTTTGGTGCGGAGAATGTAGCACGCGCTCTCCGTCAAACTCTTCGACAAACACAGAGCCTTTGAGGGAGAGGCACATCGCGCGCGCCACGCCGACTGTGCCAAGCGGCTCGTAAGAGAAGTTCAATAACAGCACACGACCATTCAAAGCCATTCGGGGGCCTCCTTTCTTAAATAAATACCACATCCCGGAGGGAGTTCATAGAGTTTCGGAGTTTGGAGACTTCATAGAGTTTAGAGAGTTCATAGAGTTTAGAGAGTTCATAGAGTTCAGCGAGATGAGTGTGCGACACTTATTTTCAACTCTCTAAACTCCGTGAACTCCCTAAACTCTCTAAACTAAACTTGGAGCAGGCAGCCGGATTTGAACCGGCGCATGCTGGATTTGCAATCCAGTGCCTTGAGCCTCTTGGCGATGCCTGCTTGAAATAAAAGTCTGGAACGGGAGAAGGGAATCGAACCCTCAAAACGAGATTGGAAGTCTCGGATGTTGCCAGTTACATCACTCCCGCGAAAGCAGAATCTTGGAACCCCCGGCAGGACTCGAACCCGCACAAAATTCGTTCGAAGCGAATTACTCTTCCATTAAGCTACGGGGGCTTGGAAAAAAAATGGAGCATCGTACCGGATTTGAACCGGTGTTTCCGGCATGGCAAGCCAGTGTCCTGAACCGGGCTGGACGAACGATGCTTGAGTTGAAAAAATGGTCAGGGCAGTCAGAATCGAACTGACGCCACGGGTTTCCAAAACCCGGATGCAAGAAGCCACTACACCATGCCCTGCGAATAAAAATTGGTGCGCCGGGTGAGACTCGAACTCACAAGTTCTCCGCTTAAGAGGCGGATGCTTTATCCGATTTAGCTACCGGCGCAAAAGTTTTTGGCGGAACCGAACGGACTCGAACCGTCATCGTTTTCGTTGACGACGAAATGCCTCACCTCTCGGCCACGGTTCCGCATAAAATAGATTGGGTCGGCTGGCGAGAGTTGAACTCGTCGTCTCCGCGTTCACAGCGCGGCGCTCTAGCCGTTGAGCTACAGCCAACATGAAAAGTTTGGCAGGGACGACGAGACTCGAACTCGCAAATCAACTGATCGAAAGTCAGCCCGCTTTCCATTTCGCGTTCATCCCCACAGAAAAATTTTGGTGCGCGTGGAGAGATTCGAACTCTCGCTTTACAGATTTTAAGTCTGTCGCCTCATGCCAATTGGGCTACATCGGGAAAGGAGAAAAACAAACTGGCTCCGGGAGAAGGATTCAAACCTTCATCGCCTGAGTCAAAGTCAGGCATCCTGCCGGTTAGACGATCCCGGAAAAGAAGTTGGTGAACCCGGCACGACTTGAACGTGCGACCTCGGCCTTCGCAGAGCCGCGCTCTCATCCACCTGAGCTACGGGTTCAAGAGCAGGGATGAGGGATGAGGGCAAAGAGATGAAAAAGCTGCTATTGAAGATGAACCGTTCAAGGTTCAATAGCATGCCTGTCATCCCTCATCCCTCATCCTTGCTTTTCTGGCGGAGGCGGCGGGATTTGAACCCGCACAGGATTGCTCCCGGCGGCTTAGCACGCCGCTGCACTGCCATTTATGCGACGCCTCCGTGTTGGCAAGTTGAATAAATTTTTTGAGGAGGGTGCGGGATTCGAACTCGCACACGGCTGTTGCCGCTCACCGATTTTCAAGACCGGCGCCTTACCGATTGAAGCTAACCCTCCGAAATAAAATCAAAAAAGAATTGGCAGGGATGCAGAGCTTCGAACTCTGATAAACGGTTTTGGAGACCGCAAGTTTGCCACTTAACTTACATCCCTTTAAAAAATTGTTTGGTGCAGCGAGAGGGAGTCGAACCCATATGCTCGAAAGAGCCATAGTTTTACAGACTGCTACCACGCCATTTTGGTATCCGCTGCATAATGCTGGACGCTTTTAGAATTTCTCAGTTCGTTGAGACATGCAATCACGCATGCATAAATAAAATTCCTGTGTTAAAAAATAAATGAAGGCAGCAGAGATAGCGCACGAAGACACACTTCGAGGCACACTTCGGCTGAGGATGGCGACCTGTGGGACTCTCGCAAAGCACTCAGGGCGTCCATCCGAAAGAAGGCTCTCCTGCCTTCATCTCTCAAACAAAAAGGTACTTCGATTTTCAAACAACAAATAAAAAGAGCGGCCTAAAGTTTCTCAGGGAAACTGCCCGCTCCACTTAAAAATCCCTTAATTTTGCTATGAGATTTGGGAGCGGGAACCGCTCCCGCTGTGCTAGATTCTGGATTGACGATTATCCGAAGCCCTAAAGCTTTCGGTGGCTTGTCCGTGCAACGCCTGTCCGTCAATTGTCCAATAAAGGAGTGACGAACTCAGACATTTGACAGACAAACCCGTACCGGGCATGCCGACGCACGGCTTGCCGGTGGCTATCTGTTTAATGTTTGTCCGGTTCGTTAACATTGAAATTTTCCTCTGCTCGCACTCACTTGCTGTGAAAGCGAACGCGCATGTATAAGGCATGACCCGCACACGTGTCAAGAACTTTTTTCGGAAAGCGAGAAATTTTTTTCTCTGGTCCAAACAACTTGCATGATGCGCGTCGGGCAGCTTGCAGTAGGATTGATGATGAAGGCGCGTGAACGGGTTGCATCAGAGCCGCGAGATTTTTAAGAGCGATGAGAGTGATGCTGTCTTCGCGTTCTTTGCGTCTTACTACTTTGCGGTCTTTGCGGTTAAGAGATTTTTTAACGCCAAGACCGCAAAGTTTTTCTCGCAAAGCACGCAAAGAGTTTCTATCTCTAACTTACATTTTTACCTGTGAATCAAGCCATATAATTGCTGCGCCAATTCCGGGTTGAGGTCTTTGAGAAGATTGTATTGTTGGAGCGCAGCCGTCTTGTCTCCGAGAAACATGTATTCGACCCCGAGCCTGAAATTGGCTTTCGGGTTGGCAGACTCAATCTGGATTGCCCGACGAAAAGCCTCCAACGCTTCCTGATGCCTGCCCAGAGAGCTATGCAATGTGCCCAGTTCAAATTGCGCGAGAAAGAATTCCGGCTTGATGCGCAGGGCTTGCTTCAGAGCCTCTATCGCTTCTTCGTTGCGATTGAGCGCGTGATAAGCATGGCTCAGGCTGTAATACATCACGTGATGCGGCTTGAGGCTGATGGCGTGCTTGTAAGGCTCTATGGATTCCGCATAGCGCCCCGAGTCCGCATAGACGATAGCCAGCCTGTTCCATGCGTCCGCGTTCTCCGGCTGAATCTCAAGCACGCGCTTGTACATCTCTTCGGACTCTTTGAACATACCGCTCGAATAGTAAAGAATGGCGAGAGCGAACAGGGCTTCAAAATCTTTCGGGTTGCGTTCGACATCCGCTTTGACTTCGCTCAGCCGCCCTGCGAACTTCAGCCTGTTCGTCGTCCACATCAAACGATTCTGCGCGTCCGTAAAATCCGGCTTGAGTCGCAAGGCTTCTTTGAACGATACGATGGCCTTCTCAAACTGCCCCAGCATCATGTATTCGTTGCCCAGAAAGTTATGGCCTTCCGCATCGTTCGGGCGCAGCCTCACATACTCTTTGAGCGGCTCGACGGATTTCTGGCGCTGCGCAGAGAGGTCGTAAGCGGCTGCGAGTTTGAGATAAGCGTCCGCGTTCTGAGGCTCTAAACGAATCGCCTGCAACAGAGACTCAATCGCTTGCTTGTGATCGCCAGCCCTCAGATAAGCCATGCCCAGCGCGTGATGCACAGCGCCCAAGTTTGGCAACAGCGCGAGCGCACGCTTATAAGCTTCAATCGCCTCTTGATTTCGCCCCAGCTTGAAATAGACCGTGCCCAATCCATACTGCGCTTTCGCGTCATTAGCATTGAGGCCGACGGCTTGCTGGAAAGCCGTAATCGCTTCGGCGGATTGCCCCAGCCTGTCATAAGCCATCGCTAACTCTGTATAAAGCCCCGGCAGCTTCGGGTTCAACTTAACCGCCTGATTCAGAGCATGCAAAGACGCCTCGAAATTTCCAGCCCGGAAATGAAACGCACCCAAATGATAAAAGATCACGGCATCGTCTACGATCACACGCGACGCCACCAGCAAGACATTGACCGCCTCATCATAGCGGTTCATCTCAGCATAGAGAGACCCTAAGCCCACATGCGCCAACGCCAGCGATGGCTTGAGCTTGATCGCCTGCTTAAAAGCCTCAATCGCCTCCGTCTTCTTATCCAGCGCGGCATACGCAGCGCCCAAGCCCGCATACACCTCCGCCGCCTCCGGCTCAAGCTTCAACGCCTGCTTAAAAGCCTCCACAGCCTTCCCATCCTCGCCCAACTGCCTGTACGCCCCGCCCAGATTCACATAGGCCGGAAAGAAATCCCCCCGCAACTTAATCGCCTGCTGGTAAGCCTCAACAGCTTTTTCCAAACGACCCGCAACCTGATGCTCCAACGCCTCGTTGAAAAACACCTGCGTAGGGTCTTGCGCATTTTCCTGACCAAAAGCCCACACCGGAGAAATTAAGATGGTCAGTGAGATAACCCAAAGAAAGATTTGTGATTTCATAGTGCAACTCATTTCAATACTAATTTTACGATATAAAAGCTCACACACGTTGTTGGTTTGTTCGCATCGGCTTGTGTGAGACCACGGAGGTGACTTGCTTTTAGCTGTACTCTTCAGCTTGCCACGTCATAAGTTATACATAAAAGCCTTATCGAGCAAGTTTATATTCAAAGACTCTTCGCGCAATTAATACCGGATTGCACACAGTTACGGGAGGCTGGTGGCCTCCCGTAACTTGTTGATTTAAGTGGTGAGCCGAGTAGGACTCGAACCTACGACCCACTGGTTAAAAGCGACCCAAAAGGAAATTACCCTTTCCAAATTCCCTAAAACCTTAAGCAATTTAAGGAAGTCATTTTCATTATCTCTAAAAAAATCCACTTTTCAAATCGAAAGGGGGATATAAGGGGGATAAGGGGAATGATTTTAGGGAGAAAGAAAATGCCTAGAATCAGGAAAGGTGTTGAAGTTGAGAAAAACGGTAAATGGTATGCAAGAGTTAGATACACAACTGCGGAAGGTAAAAGAAAAGACCTTTGGTTTCCAGCTAAAAACAAAACTCATGCAAGCGAGATTCTTAAAAAGAAAATTCAGGAACTTGAAACCGTTGGGGAACGTGCGCTAGATGGAGATAAAGTTAAATTTTCTCATCTGGCTAAGGTTTATAAGGAAAAAAAACTTATCCCTGCTAAATTTGTTGGAGATAGAAAAGTAGCAGGATTAAAAAGTTACAAGACTCCACGAATGCTTTTAGCGACCCTAATAAATCACTTCGGGCATAGGCGCATTAAATCAATAACTCACTCAGATGTTGAGCATTACAAATTGATGCGCTTAGAGACGAAAACAAGAAGAGAACAACAACGTCAGATTGCCAGCGTAAATAGGGAATTGGAAGTTCTAAGAGCTATGCTTAGATTTGCAATTCGTGAAGGCTGGCTGATTCGTTCTCCTTTTGAAATGGGCGACCCCTTAATCAGTAAAGCCGATGAAGTAAAACGAGAGCGGATTCTTTCTTTTGAAGAAGAACAACGATTGCTTGAATCCTGCGGCGAAAGAACAATCATTTACAAGTGTCGTCGTGGAAAGAAGATTGTAGAAATAAAAGCGAAAGAGGATAAGCGTAAACACTTACGCGCTATTATTATTGCCGCTTTAGATACAGCTTGCAGGAGAGGAGAATTATTTAAGCTAAAATGGTCTGACGTTGATTTCGATAGTCGCACCATTACCATTAGAGCTATAAATTCTAAAACTGCTAGAAAGCGCATAATAGGCATTACTCCAAGACTTCAAAAAGAATTAGAAAAGATATGGCAAGCCGGAAATAAAAATCTTGATGAGCTTGTCTTTAGCCTTAGTTACACTATCAAAACTGCATGGAAATCTCTTTGTGATGATGCAAAACTCACAGATTTACGTTTCCATGATTTGAGGCACACGGCGATTACCCGAATGGTTCAAACAAAACAACCCTCAGCCGCTATTATGAAAATTAGCGGTCATAGTCAATTTGTAACCTTTGCTCGCTATGTAAATCCAGATGCGGAAATGATTGCAGACATTGCAGAGGCATTAGGTTTATTAAATGCCAAAGCCTGTGCGTCACTATCTACTGAGATGGTACACTAAAATTGCTTTATTGATCTTCGGCTCGCCATTCTAATATCTAATATTAGGAAATATCATTCATCTCTGAAATGATTTGGCGAGCCGATTTCCTTTTTCTTTATTCAGGGTAATGAGTTTATTAAGAGGCTATTAATGGCTGCTGAGAAACCAAAGGACACTTTAACCCATCCATTCTTGAAAAGCAGACCTATTGAAATTTTTCCGCCGGAAGATAAAAAGCAGATAGATGAATTACCTCCAATACTTTCTTGTAAGTTTGAAGTTAAAGTCTGCGAAGAAGTATTAGAAGAGAATGGTGAAATAAGAAGAAGTGGCAGTCTTTATCTTTTCTATAATGACAATTTGATTCGTGCTTTTGATGGTTTGGATAACTTCTTTAAATTACAAAGTAAATACATCTTAGATAATTTAGAATTAGAACTTATAAATACAGCATCTTTGATTTTCAATCTTTCATTTCTAGCAGCAGGGATTAATCTGAACATTGCTCAAAAGAATCTATATCGGACACTTTATCAATTAATTAGCAAAGACATTGCAAGCAAACAAGTTCTAAGAAGGAATCTCCAACTTAAGATTAAAAGCGGAAGGCTCAAAGGTAGCAAGAATCGAGAAATTAAATATTCAAAGAATGAACTTTACACCAAACTTAAAACTCTTATTACAAGTTATTATGAAAGAGAAGGTAAAGCCCCGTCACAGGAAGCCATAGCTAAGGAGCTTAATCTTGGGTATGCCAAAAGACTCCAAAGGCTCTTAGATGAATATAAAGAGACAAGGCATTGGCGCGAGTTAGTAGCTGATATTCTGGCAATGCGAAAGTAAAATCCCAACATCATTTTCTGTCCACTCTTTTGTGGATAATTGAGCCTGTAGCAACATAAAGCTACGGGCTTTAACTTTTTGGAAAAGGAGTAAGTATGAGTGAACAGAAAGCAACAATGACAGAGTCTGAATTCGCTAAGGCTGTAGGGGTGAGCAGGGTCACATTATGGAGGATGCGTAAGAAAGGAGAGCTTCCCCATTATCGCTTAGGGAAACGAATTCTCTATGGACAACAGCATGTCACTGAGTTTCTAAAACTACATGAACAGAAAATAAATGAAGATCAATCAGGAGCTAAATAGCAATGAAAATCGGAACTAAACCTGAAGATGTTTCACAGTCTAATAATTCGACCAGCAGTAAACCTATAAACAATACATCTACAAATAAACCTCAAACCCCATCAAGTAATCCACCTATCAATACAATTCAATTATTAGATGGCGCACCGGATGTAATGCGTAGGCCACTTTTGATTATTAAAGGTAGAGCATATGCCGCAACTTGGCCTTATGTTCAAATCAAAACAACCCAACAAGTTAAAAAGAATGGGAAGTTAATAAAGATTCCCCACACCATCCAGAAACGACTATTAACAATTATTAGTGAGGATGGAGCAGTCTTTCATGATGAGCAGCCTGAATGGTCACAATTAGGATTTACTGTAGAGCTATCAGAAATACCTGAAGCTAAAAAGTTATGGTCTGAACAGGGGATAAGAAGATACCAGAATAAGGAGCGTGTAGATGCAAAAGTCTTATTTGAGCAGATATGCAATGTCATAGATACCTTTATTGATTTTGATAAAAGCATAGCTGAGCAAAGGACAATGTGTGAGTTTATAGGTTGCTACATTTTTGCTACATGGTTTCTTGATGCTTTTAATGTAATTGGTTTTCTATGGCCTAATGGAGAAAGAGGAAGTGGTAAGACTCAACTTCTTAACCTAGTTACTTCACTTGGATTTTTAGGGCACTTATTACTTGCTAGTAGCACTTTCGCCTCTTTACGAGATTTGGCTGATTATGGAGCAACATTAGGTTTTGATGATGCTGAGAATTTAGATTCTAAAAAGTTTGATGCTGATAAAAGGGCAATCCTTCTAGCGGGGAATAGGAAAGGAAGTACGGTTACACTCAAAGAATCAATCGGAAATAGTAAATGGAAAACTCGATATGTAAACACTTATTGCCCTAGAGTATTTTCAGCTATTAATCTTCCTGATCCTGTATTAGCCAGCCGTTCTATTGTTATTCCTTTAGTTAGAACATTAGATAAAACAAAAGCCAATATTGACCCATTAGAGTTTAAGAAATGGCCTTATGATTATCGAAAGCTTATTGATGATTTGTGGGCGTTGGCTTTAGCAAATTTAACTTCATTATCAAGTTATGAAGAAATGGTAAATGAGAAATCTTCATTAAAGGGAAGAGATTTAGAACCTTTCAGACCATCTTTAGCAGTAGCACTTTGGTTAGATGAAAATGGAGTTAATGGATTATGGGAGAGAATGAATAATCTTTCTCATGAGTATCAAAAGGAAAAGGGGGAATTTGAAACAGATGATGTTACTGCCTTGATTATTCGATCTCTCATGAGGTGTGTTGAACGTGAAGTTGTGAAGTTAGGTGATGTTAGTGAAGGTCAAAAAGGGGGTACTAAGCACTTCATACCCACCTATGTGATAGAAGCAGAAGTAGGGTGTCTAGTTGATGATGATGAGATGGATATTAATGGAGATGATATTACATCAAGAAAGATAGGTAGAAAGTTAAGTCAAATGAGATTTAAGAAACACAGAGAAGGTGGTACTGGTAGGTCAGGATATAAGGTTAGCCGTGATGAAGTAATGCAATCAGCTAGGTCACTAGGTCTTATTGATGAGAGTACCCCTGTAGAGACTTCACAAACTTCACATGACCTCACAACTTCACAAGAGTAGCTCCACCGGATAGAGACTTTAAGGGATAGATAAAAGATATAATTAGTGCTGGTGGTTATTCTATAAATAATTAGAAGCCACTAGCACTTTTTCTGCTTAGCAAGAGCATTAAGAAACTCTCATTAACGATGAGATACAATCTGTGATTTTAAGTAATCCTCAGTAATATAATTGTTAATTGGCATGGTTTCTGCCTTGTGATATGACCTTACAATGGTTGACATTCTTTCTACAAACTTTGGTTTACTAGGGGATGCTTCACACAGGTACATATCACTTTCAAGGTACTAATGGCTTATGGCTTAGATTATGCTCTAATTGATTCTAAAATTATTGACATCTTTATAATCTAGGAAAATCAAGATGAATAAGTTCGATGTATTTATTAGTCATGCCAGCGAAGATAAAGAATTAGTAGCTAAGCCTCTTGCGCTTTCATTATCAGAATACGGCGTGAGAGTTTGGTATGACGAGTTTACATTAAGTCTAGGAGATAGTCTTAGCCGCTCAATTGATAAAGGATTGGCTGAATCAAGTTTTGGTGTTGTAATTCTATCACCTGCATTTTTAGCTAAGGATTGGCCGGAATATGAATTACGCGGTCTTACTGCGAAAGAAATAGGTAGAGATAAGGTGATTCTACCTATTTGGCATAAAGTCAGTAGAGAAGATGTTTTGAAATATAGCCCCCTCTTGCGGATAAAATTGCTCTATTATCTGACCAGCACTCTGTAAATGAACTTGCCCTTCAGGTAATTCAAATAATCCGTCCAGATATTTTCACAATGATACATAAAAGATTAGCTTTCATAGAACGGAGAAAAAAGGCTAAGATTCAGAAGATAGACCCGTCTGAAATTAAGAGTCCACCAGCAATCCATAAAGATTTGCCACCTGAATTAATAAGGAGGATAAGACTCATTCGTGCCGCTTTATTAACGGTGTATATGCATTCAATGAAGTATTGGGTTGAAGGATTCAAGAGAGATTCACACCCATCAACAGAAATTGGTTTTTGGGAATATGTAGCGGCATGTTATCTCGAATATGTAACAATGACAAAACTTAGTTTTGAGCAACATAAACATGTCTTTAATGTTGTATATGGATTATGTAATAACGAAGATAAAGCAGATTTGGAAGAAGACTTGTCCAAGCTGCCAGAAGATGCATTTGAAAAGATAAATAACTTGGTAAGTTATGATTATCCAATTTATGACATAAAGGAAGATTTCCCTGAAGCAACCGCAGATGTTTCAGATGCATATCTGGAATTCTTAAAAAACACAGATATTGAAGATTTTTTAGCAGGAACTTGGTTTAATAAAGACGATATTTAATAAATTCAATCCTAACCTTCAGATAATTTCGCTTGAAGTCACTCCACACAATTATTCCGGTTTATAGGGAATGAGAACTTAAATTGTTATTTATTACTTTTCTTCTTTCCCCTTTTCGATATTCTTAATATTCCCTCACTTTTTTTAGAGTTTGGAATCTTATCCGGCAAGTCTAAATCATCATCAATTAAAACATCTGCATAAATATTCGCGGCGTGAGCATAGAGTAATAGAATTGGTAAAGGCGGTTCTCTTTTCCCTAATTCATAACTTGAAATTGTGTTCTGCGCTGCCGAATCTTCAATTCCCAAGTGATTGATTATTCCATTCTGAGAAAGCCCTAACGAAAGCCGAATTTGTAATAACTTTCCAGCCAGACGCTGAGGTTTTGAACGCTCTTTCGTACCCATCAGGTTATACCTCCTGACAGGTTCGAGAGAATCTTATTCTTGCTATTAACGCCAAATGGCGTTATAGTTAAATTGCTCAACCTGTTCGCCGTGAGAATGAACCTTTCATTCAAAACGGCGATGCTCATTTACTCTTGTTTGAGATTGAGGGTTGAGCTACGCATTACCGTTGTTTAGTTTTCAATTAAAGCAATCTCAATATATCAAAAATGGCCTCACTACTAAACATAAAGAATTTAAGGGGGAATTATAGTTGGCTGCTTAAATCCCCCTTACTGCACGCCTATTTAGCGGGGTGAAAGTAGGCTGTGCGGAAAGGCCGTTAGATACTTCCACATCTGGCGGCCTCGCTTTTATTTTTCTATAGTTCAATAATCAGATAATCAGAAAGATTAATCATTGACATTTTAATAATCGAAGAATAGCTTATCTCACGTTTTAACTATTTCTGGTGAAGGAATAAAGACGAATAGCAATGAAAATTGGTACTAAAGAAGTTGAGCTAAGCAGAAAAATGCAAGTTGAGATTACAGACTTAAATGTTTCTTTAATGAAGCTTGAAGGCGAAGGTATTGAGCTAAGAATAAAAGAAACAAATGGAAAATTCGTAGGAGATTTAGTTATTACAGATACAGAAATAATATGGAATAAAGGTAAAACTTCTGTGCATGGAAAGAAGATTAATTGGCCTGAATTTATCAAGTTTATGCAAAGCCGATAATCCTAAAACTAATTATTAAGAATTTGCATCTACTGAATGGGAAATAAATGCGAGTAAATAGTTAGTTTGTAATTCTCTTCTTTGCGAAAGGGTTCCAGATGAAAAAATTCATTGTTGTTTTAAGCTTTTTAGCTTTAACTGCTGTAAATACTTTTGGGCAAACTGAAGATGTTAGAGAGCGTGCAAGCCTTCGCGGTTTAGCAGGTGTTTATGTTGTATTTACTGACCTCGAAGATGACATAAAGAAAGATGGTTTAACCGAACAACAACTTCGGACTGATGTAGAACTGAGATTGAGGAGAGCAGGCATTCGAGTATTAACTTTAGATGAAGTTAGAGAATCCTCAGCCAAACCTACTCTTGTTATAAGTGTGGAGACAGTGAAATCTGATCCCTTATCGAAGCTTTTAGAAGGTAGCGTTTATGCCTTTTCCCTCTCAATACAACTAAGACAAATTGCCACCCTCAAAAGAATGCCTACGAATGAATTTTTAGTGACAACATGGAGTGATAACGCATTCGGGTTCGCAACAGTGAAGACCCTAAAAGTCATACGCGATGGCTTAGGTGATTACGTTGATAAGTTTGCAAATGATTTCCTAACTGTTAATCCAAAATGATTAACTCAATTGTGAGAGTTAAAGCTGTAGCAAAGCAATTTAATTCTCATTTACTCCATAGAGAATCCAAAATAAAAATTTTTCTGACTCTAAATTTAGATACTACTATTTTGCTTTTAGCTATCCCCACCCTTTAGACAACTAAGAACAATTATCAATAACTGAATTCTATTTAATAACCTTTTTTGGCCTACCAACTTTTCGATCTTTAACCAGCCTCAAATCATTTTCTTTAATCATATAATCCCGTCCAAATTTAACTGCTGGTAATCTGCCGGAAGTGACTAGGGCTTGAACTCTTCTAATTGTAATTCCTAATTTCTCTGCAACTTCTTTTGTAGTTAGAAAGTCCATAAGAAAAGTTATAAAGCTAAAATAATTATTCGTCAAGATGAAGGAATATATTGATAAATTATTCGTTTAGGTGTATAAATAAGAGTTGAAAGGGGGAAGGAAAGGGGGAAATAAGAAAGGGCTACTATTTCTAGTAACCCTAACTTGTTGATTTTAGATATGAGCCGAGTAGGACTCGAACCTACGACCCACTGGTTAAAAGCCAGTTGCTCTACCGACTGAGCTATCGGCCCACTTGGGGTTAATTGAAAGGCATTTTACATGTGCGCAGGGGGACTCGCAAGCGGGGCGGTTTGAAGGCTCGGCCAAGTGGCTTTTAACCAGTGGCGCTAGGCTGCGAAATGAAAGTTATTATCCAAGCCACCTGCCTAGTGCGGATTCGTTGCAGATGATGGTTTGGCCGCGTTCGGGGCCGGTTGAGACCATGCCGATCTCGACGCCTATTTCGCGCGAGAGGAATTCGATATAGTTTCTTGCGGCTTCGGGCAAGGCGTCCATCTGCGTGACGCCTTCGGTCGAAGTCTTCCAGCCGGGCAGCGTCGCGTAGACGGGTTCGATGCGGCGCAAGTCCTGCGAGACAGCGGGGAAAGATTCTATCTCGCGCCCGTCAAGGCGATAGCCCGTGCAGATTTTGATTTCGTCGAGTGCATCCAGCACATCCAGTTTCGTCAGGGCGACGGAAGAGAAGCCGTTGATGTCTGCCGCATAGCGTGTGGCAAAAGCATCGAACCAGCCGCAGCGTCGTGGGCGGCCTGTGACCGCGCCGTACTCGCGCCCGCGCTCGCGTATCAAGTGGCTCATCTCTGCTTCGCCTTCAAGCATCTCTGTCGGAAAAGGGCCTTCGCCGACGCGCGTCGTGTAAGTGCGGACGATGCCGAGCACGCCCGTGATGCGATGCGGCGCGAGTCCCGTCCCTATAGCAGCGCCTCCGGCAGTCGTGCTTGATGAAGTAACGAAAGGATATGTGCCGTGGTCTACGTCTAGCAGCGTGGCCTGTGCGCCTTCGATCAAAATCGTGCGTCCTTCGCGCGCGGCTTTGTTCAGAAAGTGCGTCGTGTCTGTAATGAAGGGAGCCATGCGCTCTGCGAGCAGCGAGATTTCATCAAAAATCTCGTTGGCATTCAAAGGCGAGCCGCCATAGGCTTCGATGATGCGATTGGCGTCTTCCAGATTACGATCAATGCGCGAGCGCAGGACATCCGGCACTAAGGCATCCGCGACACGTATGCCGCGCCGCCCGGCCTTGTCTTCATAAGCTGGCCCGATGCCGCGCAGGGTTGTGCCGACACGTTCGTTGCCCAGGCGTTCTTCGCTCGTGTGATCCAGCGCGCGATGGTATGGAAGAATCAGGTGCGCGCGAGAGCTGACGCGAATGCGCTCAGGCGTGATGGCGACGCCTTTTTCGGCAAGCTGGTCTGCCTCTTCAAAAAAAGCTTTCGGGTCAATCACCATCCCGTTGCCGAGCACGCAAATTTTGTCGGGATGAATCACGCCAGACGGAAGCAGGCGCAGGACAAAGGCTTTGTCGCCAACATAAACCGAATGGCCTGCATTGTGCCCGCCCTGATAGCGCGCCACAATATCAAACCGGTCGGCCAAAAGGTCTACGATCTTGCCTTTGCCTTCATCACCCCACTGTGCGCCGATGACAACGATAATCATAACGATTTCGGAATGCGGATTTCGGATTGCGGATTAAGGACGAGCGAGAATGCTTTTTCAATCCGCATTCTGCAATCAGAAATCCGCAATCGAATCAGCTTGCTTTCTCTAATTTGACCGGCTTCTCTATGAAGTAGAAGCTACAGCTTCCGCGCACTTCTTCAAGGTCGCGTTTTTCAATCGGAAAGAGGCGGCATTGATTGGGGCGGTCTTCGTAGATGCCGCAGGTGGTCGTTCCGTCGTGGTGCTTTTTGAGGAACGGGCACTTAAATAAAATCTCGCAGCAGGCTCCGCAACGATTGCAGTCGCCGCGCCGCAGGCTAAGCATTGCGACCACTTCCTGCTTGCGAAAGTTCGCGCTGACGAAGCGGCGCAGCTTGCCGTGCGCCTGACGTGCGCGAAAGGTGGCGTCCTGTACGGCGCGCGAACGCTTGGCCGCCGCGAGGCGTTCTTCAAGCGAGCGTTGTTGCGCAGTGCGCCGGTTTCGCGTTGGTTTCATCGGTTCGGGAGAGATAAGAGCGATGCTATTTCAAGCCTTGATGCGCGCACCACCCTTTCAGCTTAAATGCCTATGCACTGGCAACGCTGACGTGCTTGTCAATCATGCGCGAGATAGCGTCTTTGCTTGTCGCTCCGACTACACGTTCTTCTTCCTTGCCGCCCTTGAAGAGAATTAAAGTCGGGATGCCCTTGATGCCGTATCTTTGCGAGACGGATGGATTCTCGTCCACGTTGAGTTTGACGACCCGTGCATTGCCCGCATATTTTTCCGCGACGGCTTCGACGGTGGGCGCAAGCATCCTGCACGGGGCGCACCAGGCAGCCCAGAAATCCACCAGCACGGGCTGGTCTGATTGCAGTACGTCTTTCTCGAAACTGCTGTCGCTCACTTCAATCACGTTCTCACTCATCTTTGATTCTCTCCTTAGTTCATTTACATAAAAGCGAAAAGCAGATGCCGGATGTTAGATGTCAGATGTCAGTTTTTCCAGCATCTAACATCCGACATCTGTTCTTACATATTCAACACAGCGCGATAAAGGTTGATGTACTTTTCGGCAGCAGCTCTCCATGAATTGTCTACGCGCATGCCGTTGAGCTGAATCTTTTTCCAGACTTCCGGCTCGGCGTAACAATACAGTGCCTCGTAAACTTTTTCTAACATCGAGCCTGCATCGTATCGCTGGAACTTAAAGCCGTTGCCCGTGCCGCTCACACGGTCAAAATCCTGCACCGTGTCATCAAGGCCGCCCGTCGCGCGCACGACCGGAACAGTCCCGTAACGAGTGCTGTACATCTGATTCAAACCGCAAGGTTCGTACAAAGACGGCATCAGGAAAATGTCCGCGCCCGCTTCGATTTTGTGCGCCAGCGGATCGTTAAAGCCGACGAAGACTCCGACTTGGCGTGGCGCAGACCCGCGCAAAGCCTGCAAGAAATCTTCGTACTCTTTCGCCCCTGAGCCGAGCGCGATAAAGTATGCGCCCGTTGCCAGCATCGCTCCCGCAGCCTCTTTGATTAAATCGTAACCCTTCTGCGAAGTCAGCCGCGAGACAGTAGCGATGATTGGCCGTTCCAGATTTTCCGGCAATCCGAAACTGCGTAGCAAATCAAGTTTGCACATTCGCTTGCCCGCAAGATCGTCCGCGTTGTAATGCGCCGCCAGATGTTTGTCCGTCGCAGGATTCCAGACATCATAATCAACTCCGTTGGTGATGCCGATGAGCCTGTCCCTGCGCGCACGCAGAATCCATTCGAGTCCGTGTCCATGTTCTGCCGTCTGAATCTCCTGAGCATAGCGGCGGCTGACGGTCGAAAGAGCATCGCTCGCAATCAATCCTGCTTTCAGAGCAGATGCCGCGCCGTTCGCAATAAAAGGGTCGCGGCGTTCGTGCGAGCCAAAGCCCAGGCGTGGCAGCTCAGACGGATCAAACGTGCCCTGATAAGCCAGATTGTGAATCGAGAGCAGGGTGCGCGTCCGGCTAAAGAACGGGTCAGACCAGCGACGCACGCGCAGCTCGACGGCTGCAAACCCGCTGTGCCAGTCGTTCAGGTGAACGAGATCGGGCGGCGTCCCGAGTCGCTTAAACAGCGCGAGGCTGGCGCGACAGAAAAAGGCGAAACGCTCGTGGTCGTCGCGGAAACCGTAAATCGAATTTCTTTGAAAATATTCGGGCGCGTCTATCAAAAATGCGGGCGCACCCGCGGCCTCGCTGTACCAGACACGTGCGCGCGTGCTGCCGCCGTCGCCCCACTCGACCGCTAGATTATCAATGATCTGTTCGCGTAGCTGCTTGCGGTCAATCTGCTCGTAAAGCGGGAGCACAAGGCTCGCATCCACGCCATGCTCGCGTAGGGCTTTGGGCAGCGCACCGGCTACATCCGCCAGCCCGCCGGTCTTGGCAAAAGGCACAGCTTCAGATGAGAGTATCGCGACGCGCAATCTATTCTCTCTGCGCTCCCCGCAATCAAAAGGGAAGCGCTCAGTCGAAAATTTAAGTTGTTAGAACCTCTGGAAGCCCTACTATGCGAAGCCAGCCCCGATTTGTCAACTCTTAAGTTCCAAGTCCCAAGTCTCAAGTCCCAAGTTAAGAAAACGTCTTTGACTTGGGACTTGAGACTTGGGACTTGGGACTTGTCTTAGCTTTGCATCGAAGCGAGGAATTCGGCGTTGGCCTTAGTCTTCTCAAGGCGTTCCAGCACGACTTCCATCTGCTCGACGGGTGAGAGCGGGTTCAGGACGCGGCGCATCACCCAGATGCGGTTGAGGTCTTCCTTGCTAATCAGAAGCTCCTCTTTGCGCGTGCCGGAACGCTGTAGGTCTATGGCCGGGAACAGGCGTTTGTCGCTCAAGCGACGGTCGAGATGGATTTCGCTGTTGCCGGTGCCCTTGAACTCTTCAAAGATGACATCGTCCATGCGCGAGCCTGTATCAATCAGGGCGGTGGCGATAATGGTCAGGCTGCCGCCTTCCTCTATGTTGCGCGCCGCGCCGAAAAATCTCTTGGGGCGTTGCAGCGCGTTCGAGTCGATACCGCCGGAAAGAATCTTGCCCGACGGAGGCACGACCGCATTGTGCGCGCGAGCCAGACGTGTAATCGAATCCAGCAGGATGACCACATCGCGCTTGTGCTCGACAAGGCGTTTGGCTTTTTCAATCACCATGTCTGCGACCTGCACGTGGCGCGTCGGCGGCTCGTCAAAAGTCGAAGAGATGACTTCGCCGTTGACAGAGCGTTGCATGTCCGTGACTTCTTCTGGACGCTCGTCAATCAGGAGGACGATGAGCGTGACTTCCGGGTGATTCTGCGTGATCGAGTTGGCGATGGTCTGAAGCAGCATCGTCTTACCCGTGCGCGGCGGCGCGACGATCAGGGCGCGCTGCCCCTTGCCGATGGGCGTGACCAGATCAATGACGCGAGCCGAAAGATTATCTTTATCCGTCTCCATCAAGAGCTGCTCGGTCGGATAGAGCGGCGTCAGGTTGTCAAAGAAAACCTTGTCGCGCGATTCGCCCGGAGCTTCAAAGTTGATGGCTTCGACTTTGATGAGTGCGAAATAACGCTCGCCTTCTTTGGGCGGGCGAATCTGGCCGGAGACGGTATCGCCCGTGCGCAAATCAAACTTGCGAATCTGCGAGGGGCTAACATAAATATCGTCCGGGCCGGGCAGGTAGTTGTATTCGGGAGCGCGCAGGAATCCGAACCCGTCGGGCAGGGTTTCCAAAACGCCTTCGGAGAAAATCAGACCGCTCTTCTCCGTCTGCGCGGCAAGGACTTTGAAGATCAGCTCCTGCTTGCGCATGCCCGTCGCGCCGGGCACGTCCATGCCTTTGGCAATCTGCGTCAGCTTGGAGATGGACATCTCCTTTAATTCAGCCAGATTCAAAAGCTCTTCGGGCTTATTGTCGGAGCGGTTGTCCGCCTTGCCATCGGCTTTACCATCAGCTTTATTGTCAGAGGTTTTTTCTTCCGTAGCGGAAACTTTTTCCGGCGGGGCCTCGGCGGTGGCAACGGCTCCGTTGTCTGCGTTGGCAGCATTACTGCTCGCATTGCTTGTGCGTGTGCGTGGTGTACGTTGTGACATTTCAGTTTTTCTCAGTGCGGCGCATTTTGCTCAGCCGCCATTCTTTTGCAGTGCTTTCTGGAAAGCGGCCATCAGCCGCGCCTGTGTTTAAAATTAATAAGAGCGTCTCGCGTGATTATTCTAGTTGGGAATGACCTTATGAGCGCGCGCAAAACTAACGAAGTCGGGCGCGTGTGAGTCGCTATCCTTGACCTGTGATGCGCGAGGCGCCAGCCTGGCAACATCCCGGCTGGCAAGTATAAAACTGCTCATTTGTTCGCGTGGATTGTGCCGACCGTCATAAGATGCCGGAGGCCGACCGCGCGTGGCTTTCGTGACCAATTTATGAGAAATCCAAACGGGGCCTACAAGGGGATTTCAGATTCCGGGCATTCGATTTTGAATTTGCGTTTTTACGAGCGAAGCTATTCTGCCATATCGCTTCGCTAATCCCAAATCGAAAATCAAAATCCAGAGGTAAGCGCGTCTTCAATGATGCGCCACACTTCGTCGCGTCCACGTCCGGTCACGGCAGAATAAGCCGTCACTTGATCCGTCCGAAGCGTGCGCCGGGCGCGCTCCATGTTTTTTCGCAACTCATTGTTGGAGAGCTTATCGGATTTGGTGGCTACAATAAGCCGCCGCCTTGCATTAGCTGCAAGCCATTCGTCGAGTTGCAAATCAAGGGTTGTGGGTTCGTGACGCGAATCTACGATTTGAATTGATAGCACAAGCTCCCTGCGCTTGGCAAGGAAACTGGAAGCCATTTCGCCCCATGACGCGCGGATGGATTTCGGCACGCGCGCGAATCCGTATCCCGGCAGGTCTACGAAATAGAATCGTTGGTTAATCAGAAAATAATTGAGAGACTGCGTGCGACCGGGCGTGCGCGACGTGCGAGCCAGGCCACGCACGCCGAGTAGGGAATTAATCAAACTCGATTTGCCGACGTTCGAGCGGCCTAAGAATGAAATCTCCGGCCTGCCGTCCTGCGGCCAATGTTCTTCCGCAAACGCGCTCTTGATAAATTCGGCGCTCGTGATTTTCATAAAAAGATAATGAGCGATAGCAAGAAGATTTGTCTATCGCTCATTAATCCGGCAATCCTGAATGCCCGGCCTTAAGCCTCTGTGGCTTTGGCCTTGTTGGCCGTCAGCGCCTTCAAACGCTCGCGGATAGCGGTCAGACGCTCCGCTGCGTTGGGAAGATTCATGACGACTTTTTCCATATGCTGCAAGTAGGTTTGCAGTCCCGGCTGGCTGCGGATTTGACCGATGAAAGGTTCGACCTTGCAGAAGACGGCGACATGTTCGCCATTGGCATCATTAAACATCTGCTCGTCCAGCGCGCCGTTGGTGACAAACGAACAGGCCATCTCCCAGTAGGTTGTGACCATCCGGTAGTATGCGCTGTGCTCGCTCAAGAGAACATTTTGGATGTCTTCGATGCTGCCGGGATTAAACTCCCCGACGAACCACGAACGCGCCTTGCGCATTACCTCTTCGCGGCGCAGGTCATACAGCTTCAGAATCAAATTTGCATCGTCGTGTTTTTCGCTCATTCTTTTTTAAGCCCTCCGAAAATTTAAGATAAACGTCTGCCGGGAAAAGCCAACGCCACACGCGCGGCGGCCTTCCTTACAAGCAGCCTGCTGTTAGAAAGCAAATGATTGATGCCGTCAAAGTGTGACAGCAATATGAAGCGAGGAAAATTTTACAAGGATAGACAGGATAGGCAGGATAAAAAGCGAAAGCGGGTTAAAGGGAAGAGGTAGAAATTGTCGCTTGCTTCCTCTTCCCCTTTTTACCTCTTAACCATTTCCCCTTGTCTTTTATCCTGCCTATCCTGTCTATCCCTGTTTGAATTATTCCGCAGAAGTCTGAATGCCGTGCGAAGGCGGTTCAGTCGTCCAGAGAGGCGGCGTTTTGGCTTCGTCCGTCGCCGCATCGGTCGGGCATGCGTCTTCGAGCGCGAGCAGGAGCACTTCATCAATCGTTTCGACCAGATGAATGTTCAACGATTCGCGTATCTCTTCCGGGACTTCTATCAAATCCTTCTCGTTATCCTTCGGCAGCAAGATAGTCGTGATGCCGAAGCGATGCGCGGCCAGCAGCTTTTCCTTGACGCCGCCGATGGGCAAGACGCGCCCGCGCAATGTAATCTCGCCGGTCATCGCGATCTCTTTGCGAATCGGCACGCGCATCAGTGCGGAAGCCATCGCGGTTGCCAGCGTGATGCCAGCCGAAGGGCCGTCTTTCGGAATCGCGCCTTCCGGAATGTGTATGTGCAGGTCACGCTTGCGGATAAAGTCTAAGCTCATGCCGAGACGTTCGCTGCGCGCCTTGATACAGGTCAGAGCGGCCTGCGCAGATTCCTGCATCACGTCGCCGAGCTTGCCTGTCAGCATCACGCCGCCGCGCCCTTTCGTGAGCGTCGCTTCGATCTGCAAGACTTCACCGCCAACTTCAGTCCAAGCCAGGCCGGTCGCAAGGCCGATCTCGCTTTCGGCAGCGACACCCTGCTGGCGGAATTTGATGGGGCCGAGCATTTGGCGCACGCGCTCTGCCGTGAGGACATCTTTAAAGTCTTCACCGGCATTTTCCGAAACAATCTTGCGTGCAACTTTACGCATACAAGAGCCTATCTCGCGCTCCATGTTACGCACGCCAGCCTCGCGCGTGTAGCCGCGTATGATTTCCAACAAGCCTTCGTCCGTGAACTCAACCTGCTCAGGCTTGAGGCCGTTCGATTCGGCCTGCTTGCGCACGAGATGCCGCTTGGCTATCTCTAATTTTTCGCGCTCCGTGTAACCTGAGAGCCGCAATATCTCAAGCCTGTCTTGCAAGGGCGGCGGAATCGTGTGCAGCACATTCGCCGTCGCGATAAAAAAGACTTTCGAGAGATCGTACTCGACATCCAGATAGTGATCCTGAAAAGTATTGTTCTGTTCAGGGTCTAAGACTTCGAGGAGAGCGGATGACGGGTCGCCCCTGAAATCCGCGCCGAGCTTATCAACTTCGTCAAGCAGAATGAGCGGGTTGACCGTTCCAGCCTTTTTCATCATCTGGATAATCTGCCCGGGAAGCGCGCCGATGTAGGTTCTGCGATGGCCGCGTATCTCCGCTTCGTCGCGCACGCCGCCTAATGAGAGGCGCACGAATTTTCTGCCGGTCGCGCGGGCGATGGATTTGCCCAGGCTGGTCTTGCCGACTCCCGGCGGGCCGACAAAGCAGAGAATCGAGCCTTTCGGATTTTTGACGAGCTGCCGCACCGCTAAATATTCAAGAATGCGGTCTTTGATTTTTTCCAGACTGTAATGGTCTTCGTTCAAAACCTCTTCGGCTTTGGAGAGGTCTCTGATCTCTTTGGATTTCTGTTTCCACGGCACGCTGACGAGCCAGTCTATGTAGGTGCGCGAGACAGTGCCTTCGGCGGACATCGGAGGCATCGCTTCCAGTCGATGCAGTTCCTGCATGGCCTTCTCTTTGGCGTCTTCGGACATGCCCGCTTCTTCGATCTTCTTCTTCAGTTCTTCAAGCTCCGCCTTTTCATCCTTGCGGCCAAGCTCTTTATGAATCGCTTTGATCTGCTCGTTGAGGTAATACTCTTTCTGCGCTTTCTCCATCTGCCGCTTGACGCGCGTCTGGATGGTGCGGTCAAGCTGCCGCTTATCAAGCTCCTGTTCCAGAATCTCTGTCAGCCTTTGCAGTCGAGCCTGCGCGGAGAAAATTTCCAGCAGTCCTTGTTTGTCTTCGACTGAGATGCGAAGTTGAGAGGCGAGCGCATCGGCCAAGTGAGACGGGTCTTGATTTCTGAGCGCGGTTTGCAGCGCGTCCGTCTGCGCGTCGGGTGCGAGACGCATGTGCTGCTCGATAAGCGTGTTGATGCGCTGAATCAGTGCGTCCACGCGCACGCCCGTTTCATTCGCCACGGGAGCGCGACGCACGAGCGCCGTAAAAGCTCCGTTGTTGTTCTCGATGCGGACAGAAGTGGCGCGTTCGCGTCCCTCCACGACGACCTTGATCTGGCCGTTGTCCTGCTTTTGCGATTGCAGGATGCGCCCTAATGTGCCGACCGTGTAAATCTGTTCCGGCTTTGGCTCATCCACGCTCGCATCATGCTGTGTCGCGAGAAAGATGGTGCGGTCTGAGGCCAATGCTTCCTCAAGAGCGCGCACGGAGCCGGGGCGTCCGATTTTGAAAGCGACTTTGGTAAAAGGAAAGATAACAACATCGCGGATGGGAACCATCGGATAGCGAGCGATGTCCGTAGGGGTGTGGTCTGAATATTCTTCCATTGCTGTTTTTAACTCTTTCGCCGAAGACTACTTGCTTGCGAAAAGGGGCGAGCCGTCTGAACATCGCCGTCTCGCCCCCCCGCGAACCAACACAATTGTAGAACATTTCGCCCGTCCGCGCTACTGAGTAATATAATGGCCTTCATTATGAATGGATAACGCGCAAATGAATGTCGCATAAAGCTCGATTTGTGATATATTGCCGCGCTGCAACAGCTAAACCTCAATCGCGGCTGATATTAGTTCGCCTCATCTCCCGTTGAGAGTTTCCGCCCGGTTGCCCTGATAACCTTGTCAAGCCTTATTCCTCGTACTTTCCAGTGGTTGTAAACATATAACCACATCCCAAATGTGAAAGGAGCTTTCTCCCAATGGCTGCACGACATTTAATCAACATTGATTTGGCTAAGATCAAAGTCCCCGCAACAGATAAACAGGAAGCTGCGACCAGAGTCCTCGCCTGGGGCGACGAAGTGGAGGTGGTCGAAGTGACTTCGGAGAACGTCGAGGTCAAAGTCACCATCTTCAGGACGCAGAAGGACGGCAGCGTCAAACCTGAGCGCGTCTCAGGCTTTATCACGCCGGGTAAGTCAAGCGGCATCAAGCCTGCTGATATCGTCATCGAGAAAAAGGAGAGCCGCATTCTCAAGATAGACTTCGTTGACGTGCAGCAGGGAGATGGCTCTGTGATTGAAACTCCCAGAGGTCAGGTGATGCTCATTGACGGCGGTGACAACCAGCTTTTCGCTCGTTATCTGGCTAACCGCTTTCGTGGCAGCCAAGAGACCAAGCCGAGAGAGATAGAGTGTATTCTGGTGACGCATGGCGACGCAGACCACTTTCTCGGTCTCACGATGATTCATCAATCCGAGACTGATGAGAGATTGGAGAAGACAGCCTGGAAGCGTCTCTTCATACACCCGCAACGCATCTATCACAATGGGCTAGTTAAGCGTCCCGGTAAAAAGAAGGACGGCACAAGTCGGAAAGACAAGGAGTTACTGGGAGAAACGAAGGTCGTCAAAGACTCTGAGACGGGCAAAGACATCACCATCATCACGGGCCTTGAAACGGATTTGCTCAGTGTGGCCGACGAGGAGATGAACGAGCCGTTCAAGGCATGGAAACGTGCGCTTGAAACTTATAAGAAACGTGGCCCGATCAAATTTCGCAGGCTTGAGCAGGGCGACGACAAGGCTTTCGACTTTCTTGAGGAAGAAGGAATCAACGTCAAAGTTCTAGCGCCGATTCTCACTTCAGGCGGATTGAAATTTCTCGGTAATCCACCGAAGGGGCCACGCATCGGGCAAGAATCTTTACAACTTGAGAGCAAAGGATTTTCGGGAGCCTCAGCCTCGCACACGATCAACGGGCATTCCGTCATCTTTCGCCTGAATTACGGAAAGTTTAACTTTCTCTTCACCGGCGACCTCAATGACGAGGCCGGACGGGTTCTCGCACGCTCGCACAACGAAGGCAAGCTGAATCTTCAATCAGAGGTCTTCAAAGTTCCGCATCACGGTTCGGCAGATTTTTCGGGCGCGTTTATTCAAGCGGTCGCGCCCATCATCTCAGTCGTTTCTTCCGGGGACGAAAGCGCGCGAAAAGAGTTTATCCACCCCAGAGCAACTATCATGGGTGCGCTCGGCAAACACTCGCGGGTTGAGGAGCCTTTGATTTTCGTCACGGAATTAGTGGCATTCTTCCAGATGGAAGGCACCGTCACGCCGGAGTGCCATTTAATGAAGGATGGCAAGCCCGTCATCAAGGACGGGGAAGTTTTGCTGATGAAGAAACTCGGCAAGAAATTCTTTGCCTTTAGCCGGGCTGCTTTCGGCATCGTGATGGTGCGCACGGATGGCGAGCGATTGCTCGTTTACACCAATAGCGGTCAGGACACTATGAAGGAAGCTTATGCATACAGGATGGACGAGTTTGGAAAGCCACAGCCCATAGCCGTGCGTCAAGCATAAAAATAATGGGGTAGTGGTGCAGTTTGAAGTTGAATGAGTCGAGAGCTGAGATTCACCGCAGAGACCGGAGAGAGCCGCAGAGGGGGCGCAGAGGCTTGAATGGCTTTCAACTCTCTGCGCTATCTCCGCGTTCTCTGCGTCTCTGCGGTGAGTCCGGTTTGCTTGTCACTCATCTTCACCCTGAACCACTACCAATATGAAATGAAACAAGCGGAAGGATGAATTGCTGACTTCATCCTTCCGCCCGCCCGAAAACTTTTTTTGAATTTAGGCGGCTGCGCCGTCTACGCCCGACAAGCCTTCGCCGGGAATAGCGCGGCGACGCTCGACCATCTCGCGCGTGATGACAAATTCTTTAATCCGTTTCTGCGAGGGAAGCGTGTACATCGCATCGAGCAGCAGTTCTTCCAAAATCATCATCAAGCCGCGCGCTCCGACTTTTCTTTCAACTGCCTGTTTTGAGACGGATTTGAGAGCGTCGTCCGTAAATTTCAGCTTGACGTTATCAAAGTCGAATTTTTTCTGGTACTGCTTGACCAGCGCGTTCTTCGGCTCAGTCAGAATGCGTATCAGCGCGGTTTCATCCAGCTCATGCAAGACGCCGCAGACGGGCAGACGCCCGACAAATTCGGGTATCAAACCATACTTGACCAAATCTTCCGGCTGAGCCTGCGCGAAGGCTTCCGCGTAACGGCTTGAGCTGGATTTTATCTCCGCGTGAAAGCCCAAAGACTTGCTGCGTACGCGCCGCTCGATAACTTTTTCGAGGCCGACGAACGCGCCGCCGCAGATAAAGAGAATGTTAGTCGTATCAACCGGGAAAAATTCCTGATGCGGGTGCTTGCGCCCGCCTTGCGGCGGAACGTTGGCGACCGTGCCTTCAAGAATTTTTAGGAGAGCTTGCTGAACGCCTTCGCCAGACACGTCGCGCGTGATCGAAGGGTTCTCATCCTTGCGGCAAATCTTGTCAACTTCGTCTATGTAGATGATGCCCTGCTGTGCGCGCTCGACATCGCCGTTGGCCGCCTGCAAGAGTTTTAAAATAATGTTCTCAACGTCTTCGCCGACGTATCCGGCTTCGGTCAGCGTCGTCGCATCGACGATAGTGAAGGGAACAGAAAGCATGCGCGCCAGCGTTTGCGCCAGCAGCGTCTTGCCCGTGCCCGTCGGGCCGATCAAGAGGATGTTGGACTTTTGAATCTCGACATCCGAGCGGCGGCGTGCCATCTCGATGCGCTTGTAATGCTGGTAGACGGCGACGGCGAGCCGCTTTTTGGTCTCTTCCTGCCCGATGACGTACTCGTCAAGAAAAGATTTAATCTCGCCGGGTTTGGGCAATGGCGGGCGCGTCGCTACCGATTCGGCCTGCTGGTCATCCGTGATGATCTCGTTGCAGATGTCTATGCATTCATTGCAAATGTAGACGGTGGGGCCGGCAATCAGTTTTTTTACTTCGTTCTGCGATTTACCGCAGAACGAACAGCGCAACGTGTCGTCGGTTCGTCGTACCATAAGAGTTTAGAGTCTGAAGTCTGGAGTCAAGGGGATTTGAGTCTGAAGCGTGATGCCTGAGAGCTTTTGACTCCAGACTCAAGACTTCAGACTCGTGACTTATTCCCGGTGCGCGATTACTTCGTCAATCAAGCCATACTCTTTGGCTTGCACCGAAGACATAATCTTATCACGTTCGACATCGCGTTCAACCGTATCGTAATCCTGCCCGGTATGCTTGGCGATAATCTGTGAGGTCAGCTCGCGCATCCGTATAATCTCTTCGGCCTGAATCCGTATGTCCGTGGCCTGACCCTGCGAGCCGCCCGAAGGCTGGTGAATCAGTATGCGCGAGTTCGGCAGCGCGAATCGCTTGCCCTTCGCGCCCGCCGTTAAAAGCAAAGCCGCCATCGAAGCGCATTGCCCGACACAGATCGTCGTCACGTCCGGGCGAATGAACTGCATCGTATCATAAATCGCCATCCCGGCGGTGATTGAGCCGCCGGGCGAATTGATATACAGGCTAATGTCTTTTTCAGGGTCTTCGGCTTCGAGGAAGAGAAGCTGCGCGACCATCAGGTTGGCGATTTGATCGTCAATGGGAGTGCCCAAAAAAATGATATTGTCTTTCAAGAGACGCGAGAAAATGTCAAAGGCGCGCTCGCCGCGCGACGTTTGCTCGACGACCATCGGAACTAAAGCCATAACAACTCTAACCCTTTCCTGAATCTTTTTGATGTTTGATAACGGACTTTAATCCGGCAGTCAAAACATCAACAGGTTATCAACCATCAGATGAAGAAGTCCCGGCTTTTTCCGTCCCGGTTGCTTCTTGCTCTGCTGTTTCCTGATCGGTTGGCGGCTCAACTTCCGCCATCGTCTCTTCGCGCCACTCTTCATCCGTCACGCGCGCATTTTCAATTACGAGGTCGAGCGCTTTGCGATTGCGCAACCTGTCGGCGATGCTAGTAGTGCCTCCCTGCTTTGTCAAGGCATCACGCACCTCTTGAGGCGTGCGACGCGAGGCAGCAGCGATGTTTGTGATTTCAGCTTCGATTTCTTCTTCGCCCGGCTCTATCTGTTCACGTTCGGCGATGCTCTCCAAAAGCATCGAGCCGCGCAGATCGCGCACGGCCTGCGGCTTCAATTGCTCGCGGATGTCTTCCCACCAACTCGCCTCCTGCTGGCGCGGGTCAACGCCGCGCGTCATCATATCGCGCGCGACCGATTCAAGCAGTTGGTCGGCCTGATATTCGACCAGAGACTCAGGCACCTCGAACGGATGCGCGTCCACAATCTTGTTCATCACGTCGCCGCGCAGGCGTTGTTCCGATTCAAAGCGCGAGCGATTCGTCAAATCCTCGCGCACGCGCCCGCGCAAGAATTCAAGCGATTCGTATTCTTCGCCCAGGCTCTTAGCCCACTCGTCATCAAGCTCCGGCAACTCCTTGATACGCACAGCCGTCACCTTCGCCGTATAGTCAACGGTCTTTCCGGCCAGCCCGCGCGAGGTGAAATCCTCCGGGTATGCGACCGTGAATTTCTTCTCCTCGTCAGCCTGCACGCCCGTCAGGTTGTCCGTAAATTCCTGTTGCACGCCTTCGCCGCCGAGCACTACGTCTACATCCGTCACGCTGATCGGCTCTGCTTCCGGCTCGTCAACGAAGACGCCGTGAATATCAACCGTCACGGTGTCGCCGGATTGCGAGGGGCGGTCTTCGACCGGTTGGAGCGAGGCAGAGGCGTCGCGCAAGCCTTCTATGACGCGCTCCACATCTTCGTCAGAGACGGGGCGCACGCGCCGCGCGGCTTCTATGTTTTTGTATTCGCCAAGCTCTACGACAGGCAACACTTCGACGTGCGCGTGAACGCGGATGGGTTCTTCGCCGGAGAGTTTCAAGCCTTCGGAATTTTCCAGATGCACATCCGGCTCGCCGATGATGTTGAGTGCGTGTTCCTGCATGGCATCCTGCATGGCTTGCGGAACCAATTCGCGCAAGACTTCGCCGCGAATGTCATCACGAAAGCGCGTCCGCACGACTGAAACGGGAGTGTGGCCGCGCCGGAATCCGGGCACGTTAGCCATCTTTGCATAACGCTCTGAGATGCGGTCGTAAGTCTCGCGCACCTGCTCCGCTTCAATCTCGATCTTAATCTCCTTGCGCGTCGGAGAAACATCAATCAGCTCTGTCTTCATCAAGTATAAAGCCCGTCACGAGCGCGTCGTTTGAATCACAGCGCCGAACGGGCATCCTTCCTTCTAATAGAAATCACCAGATCAATTTTTATATTCAGAAAAATGTTTGGTGCCGGGGGCGGGACTCGAACCCGCACGCCTCGCGGCACAGGCTTCTAAGACCTGCGTGGCTGCCAATTACACCACCCCGGCAAGAACTTCTGGCTTCATCAGTCGCACGGTCACGCGAATCAATGAGATTAAGGGATTGAAGCGTGAAAGTCTAGCGCGCGTTTCAAGAAAAAAGTTTCCCGCAAAGGCGCAAAGGCGCAAAGAAAGAGGACTGAGTTTTTCTTTACGCCTTTGCGCCTTTGCGGGAGTTCATTTCGTTATCGAGTCGAGCATGCTTGCTGGTAAGTGGCAAGAGTCACTTCATGGACTATAATCTTTCTGGTTATTTAAAACCGGAGTTGAAGCGGGTAGATAAAAAGTGTCTAACGAAAAATCGGTTACGCTGGGCGAGGTCGCGCGGGCAGTAGGCGGAGAATTGGCGGGCGATGCGGGCGCGGCTGTGTCGGATGTCACGCATGATTCGAGACAGGTGCGCGACGGCAGTTTGTTCGTCGCCGTCAGCGGTTTAGAGAAAGACGGCAATCTCTTTGTCACGCAGGCGTTGGAGCGCGGAGCCATCGCCGTTATTTCGGAACAAGACCGTCCAGCAGATTTTAGCGGCGCATGGATAAGGGTGACGGACGCACGCCGCGCGCTGGCTCTGGCAGCAGCAGAGGTGAATCAGCATCCTTCGCATGATTTGCAGCTTGTCGGCATCACAGGCACAAACGGCAAGACGACGACGGCTTATCTGATCGCGGCTCTGGCAGAGGCCGCAGGCGAAGCCGGAGCGATGCTCACGACGGTCGAGAGCCAGATCGGAACCGAGCGGCAGAAAGCGGAACGAACGACGCCCGAAGCCAGCGACACGCAGCGTTTCCTGCGCCGCGCTGTCGAGGTAGGCTGCAAGGTGGCCGTCATGGAATGCTCTTCGCAGGCTTTAGACCTGCATCGTTGCGACGGCCTCCGCGTCAACATCGCAGTCTTCACAAACCTGACGCGCGATCATCTCGATTATCATGACACGATGGAGAATTATTTCGCGGCAAAGCTCTGCCTCTTCGATGGCAGGCTGGGCGCAGAGCCGCGCGTCTCTATCATCAACATGGATGATGCTTACGGCGTGAAGTTGGCAAGCGAGTTGAAAGCGAAAGGACAGCGCGTCGTGAGTTACGCGCTTGAGAATGATGCTGTGGCCGATGTGTGTGCGCGTGAGGTTGAAATCACTTTGGAGGGAATGCGTTTTGAGTTGGTGACTCCTAAGGGAAACCGCACAGTGAATTCACCATTAGTTGGCCGCCCGCATATCTACAACATCCTGTCGGCGGTCGCGTGCGGGCTTGAGCTTGGCTATGAGTTGGAAGCAATCGCGCGCGGGATTGAGGTCTGCGCGGGCGCGCCCGGTCGCTTTGAGCGCGTTTCGCACGCCGGAGACTTTGCGGTCGTAGTGGATTACGCACACACGGATGATGCTTTGCTCAATGTCTTACGCACGGCGCGCGAAGTGGCGCGCGGGCGTATCATCACAGTCTTTGGTTGCGGAGGCGACCGCGACCGCACGAAGCGCGCCCCGATGGGCAAGGCCGCAGCCTCTCTGAGCGATCTAGTCATTCTCACTTCAGACAACCCGCGCACCGAAGACCCGCTCGAAATTCTCGCGGACGCAGAAGCCGGGCTGCTCTCCGTCGGCAAGCCTTATGACAAAATCGCAGACCGCCGCGAAGCCATACACCATGCGATTCATCAAGCGCGCACAGGAGATGTCGTCATCATCGCAGGCAAAGGCCACGAAGATTATCAAATCATCGGCAGGGAAGTGTTTCACTTCGACGACAGGGAAGTCGCTCGCGAAGCTTTGGAAAGGTAAAAGCATGACTAAGAGATGTGCAACGCGAATGTTCGTCAGTGCTTTGTTGCTGCTTATTCTAATACCTGTCAGCAGTCTTGGATTGAGCGCGGATAAAGGGAAAGTTTCCGGCATCGCGGAGGTCAACGGGACAAAACTTTATTACGAGATGAAGGGCAAGGGACGAACCATCGTCTTGATACATGGCGGCCTGGTAGACAGCCGCATGTGGGACGATCAATTCGATGAGTTCGCCAGGCGTTACAGGGTCATGCGCTATGACATGCGCGGATTTGGCAAGTCGGAATTTTCGATGGGGCCGCTCTCGCATGTCGAGGATTTGTATGCGCTGCTGAAATTTCTGAAGATTGAAAAAGCTTCTGTGTTGGGATTGTCGCTCGGCGGAATGGTGGCGACGGATTTTACGCTTGAGCATCCGGAGATGGTGGAAAAGCTGATTCTTCCGGCCTCTGCGCTAAGGGGCTATCAATCGCCGCGCAACGAAAAAACCGTCGCCATCTATCGTGCGTCGGAAGAGCAGGGAATGGAGAAGGCCATCGAAATGTGGCTGGATCATCAGCTATTTGCGACGGGCAAAAACAATCCGGCGTATCAGCGAAGGACTAGGCAAATGCTCGCGGATAATTTCAGGACGTGGGGGCCGACGCCCAAGCCAATCGTCTGGACTTGGCCGGAGAAGCCGACCATCGAAAGATTATCCGAAATCAAAAAACCGACACTGGTTATCATAGGCGACATGGATGCCGCAAACATCATCGCGATGGCAGACGTGCTGAAGGAAAAAATCGGCGGCGCGCGAAAGGTTGTGATGACGGGCGTGAGCCATCATCCCAACATGGAGAAGCCGAAGGAATTTAACAAGATAGTGCTGGATTTTTTGAAAGAGAAATAATATCGGGTTGCCGTTAAATGAGGAAAGAGACTGTCCGCGAAAGCACACGAAAGAAGCTGTTTGAAAACTCCGGTAAGCCGCGAAGCGGCAATGAGAAGGTAGCCAGACGTGCAACGTCTGGAAGGTTGCAGAACAGATTTGCGCATTGAAGATGCGCTAAGAATTTATCTGTCCGCACCTCGCGGCGCGGAAACGATTGTTTCATCTCACCAGACGTTGCACGTCTGGCTACCTTCTGCCTGCGCCTTCGGCGCAAATTTCCGAACTTTCAAACAGCTTCTGAGTTTGATTGCATCGCTTAAGAATCATCTTTGCGGTCGCGCGCACGCTCGATCAGACGCTTGAGAAAGTTTGATTCGTGTTTGCCGACGCTGGCGAATTTCATTCCGAAACCTATCTCGTCAACATGATTGGCGACTTCGCCTTCGATTGCCAGCATTTTTTCTCTGGCTAAGATGAATTCGATTTTAACCGGCTCGCCGTCCGTGACTGCGCCGGAGCAAAGCACAAAGCACCCGTTAACGCTGATGTCGCTGATGGTGCCTTTGCTTCTCTCTCGATGGCCTTCCCAACGCACATCCAGATTGACCTTGACCCGCTCTGCACGCCTGCGCTCATGACTCATAGAGCTTCTTCACCTTCGCTTTGAGGATAAAAAAAGAGGATAAAAAAATCGGCAGCCAGCTATTTATCATCAGCCGGATGCTCCTGATATGCGACTCGATTATGCCGCGACCAGTACCAGTAAACCGGCAGCCCTAACGCAATCAACACAATCCCGATCAGAGCCTGCACCGGAGTCGTCCAGAGCGTGGTCAGCAACAGCCCCGTCGTGACCAGCAAAAAGAGAACGGGCACGACCGGATAACCCCACGCGCGATACGGTCTTTCGGCGTCCGGCATCCGCTTGCGAAAGACAAAGACCGAAGCGGTCGTCAACCCGTAAAAAATCCACGAACCGAAGATGACATAATTGGTGAGCGTGTCGAACGAGCCGGACAGAGCGAGCAGGCTGGCCCAGATGCCTTGCAAGACGAGCGCGCCGATGGGCACGTGCGTGCGCTTGCTGAGCCGCGCGAGATTTTGAAAGAAGAGGCGGTCGCGCGCCATCACATACGGCACACGCGCGCCCGTCAGCACGGACGTGTGCAGCGTCCCTGCGGAAGACGCGAGCAGCGCGGCGGCGATCAAACTAATTGCAACGGGGCCTAGAAAGGTCTGCGCTACTTCGCGTGCGACTGATGAAGTGGTCGGGATGTTGGCGATGCTGGTCGGGTCAAGCGCGTAAAAGTATGCGATGTTGACAAAGACATACAGCGTGATGATAGTTATCATCCCACCAATCAGCGCGAGCGGAATATTGCGCTGCGGATTCTTGACTTCGCCCGCCACCAGCGTCAGGTTGTTCCAGCCGTCATATCCCCACAATGCGCCGAGCATCGCTGCGCCAAAGCCTGCGACGCCATAACGCGCAGCGTCTCCGACCTCGAAACATGCTCCGCCGAGATTGCTCATCGCAAAGTGCGCCCAGTCTCCATTGCGCGCCAGAAAAAATGCGCCGAACCCCAAGCCCAGCACCAAAGTGATTTTAATCACCGTCAGAAAAGCCGCGACTCCGCCGCTCACGGCCACGGTCGCACAGTTGATTATCGTCGCAATCGCAATCGCAGAAATCGCCACCACCTGCAAATAGCCGAACGGAATCACATATCCTAAAAATTGAAGCTTAAAAAAAGTAGGATTCAACGCGCCGCCCGTCAGGTCGTTGAGAAAAATCGCCAGCGCCACCGCGACCGAAGCCTGCGAGCCTGTCTTGGCGATAAAGACCTGCATCCAGCCATACAAGAATCCCCAGCGCGCTCCATAAGCTTCCCGTATAAAAACATACTCGCCACCAGCCCTCGGCATCATCGCCGCCAGCTCCGCATACGTCAGCGCGCCCGCCAGCGACAAAACTCCCGCAGCAATCCAGACCATAATTACTTTGCCCGGAGAGCCGACATTGCAAGTCATCACACGGGTCTTGAGAAAGACGCCCGTGCCGATAACGTTGCCAATGACGATGGAGATAGCAGCGATGAGGCCGAGTCCGCGTATCAGCGTGATGTTCGAGGGTGCGAGTTTGCTCATAAGTTCAAATTTCAAATTTCAAATTTCAAAGCCATGCTGAATTACCTACCTTGATTTTGGAGTTCTATCATCCACTGCGGATAGCGTGGCGCGGGTGCTGTAGAAGCATTGAGTTGCTCTAAATCTTCCGCAGTTAATTGCACGTCCGCCGCTTTGAGATTGTCTTCGAGTTGCGACATCTTGTTTGCGCCGATGATGATGGAAGTGATGCCGGGTTGTGCGAGCAGCCACGCGAGGGCGACCTGTGCGACGGTCGAGTCATGCTTCTTTGCAACTTCGTCGAGCGCGTCAACCGCATCGAATTTGCGAGCTTCGTCAATTGGCGGAAAATTGAATTCATTGCGCCGCGCATCTTCCGGCTGTGGATTATCGCGGCGATATTTCCCCGAAAGAAATCCGCCCGAAAGCGGCGACCAGACCATCACTCCCAAGCCTTCTTCACGACAGAGCGGCAGCAACTCCTGCTCAAGATCGCGCCCGACGAGCGAGTAGTATGCCTGCAAGGAGACGAATCGCTCCCGGTCTTTTATTTCAGACACTGCAACTGATTTAATCAAGTGGCGCACAGACCAATTAGAGCATCCGATGTAGCGCACCTTGCCCGCGCGCACCAGATCATCCAGAGCGCGCATGGTCTCTTCCAACGGCGTCAGGATGTCCCAGCCGTGAACCTGATAGAGGTCTATGTAATCCGTGCCGAGCCTGCGCAGGCTGGCTTCGCACGCGGCGATGATGTGATGGCGCGTCAGCCCTATGTTGTTGACATCGCTCGTGCCCGTGCTTGCTCCTTCGCTCATCGCCGAGCGAACTTTAGTAGCGATGATTGCCGCCTCTCGATTGATGCCGCACTCTTTGACGGCGCGGCCAAGTATCTCTTCCGACTCGCCGTAAGAATAAACATCAGCCGTGTCAAAAAAGTTGATGCCCGATTCCCACGCCCGCGCGACCATCAGGCTCGCGTCCGCCTGTTCCACTTTTGCGATGTTATAAAAGCTTTTGCCAAACGTCATCGTGCCCAGACACAGGCTCGAAACTTTTAACCCGGTCTTGCCGAGTAAACGATATTCCATAATGTGAAGCCTTTCCCCCCTGAAAAAATTTGCGGCATCTTAGCACGGAATCGCCCGCCTTCAGCCAGACATAATTCATGCTACCATCCATGTTGATTCGTTCTCCCGAAAGAAAAAGATGAGCGGCGCAAACAGCACACAGACAGGCGGGCGCAAGCCTCTCGTGCGCGAGATACATTTGGGGGCCGACGCGCTCGTGCCCGCCTTGCTCTCGCTTGATGCGGGCAGGCGTTTGAGCTTGCTCGATAGCTGCGGCTCGCGTGGGGCCGCGGCGCGGCTGCTCATCGCGGGCTTTGATCCGTTTGAAGTAATCGAAATCAAGGACGGCTGTGCGCGAATCTCAAGCCGTGTTGATGACAGCATCAGACACATCAAGGCGGACGCGCTCGAACTCCTGGATGAGCGGCTGGCTCTCTATGCTTCGGAATTTTCCGGCAGCAAGCTGCACACGGGCGCGTGCATCGCGACGCTTTCTTACGATCTGGTACACACGCTTGAGCGACTGCGCTCGAATCCACAACGCGAACGCACAGGCACAGAGCCTGATGCTGTTTTCGCTTTCTATGACACGCTGGTCATACATGATTACGCGCAGGGGAAAACGGTGATTGCAGGCAGCGGCGAGCGGCGGCGCGTGGATGAAATCGAAGCCGCGCTGCATGACGCGCGGTTAAAAGCTGAAGCTGAAAAAGCGCACGCATCCGTCGCCGCCTCGAACCTGACGCGCGCAGAATATTTAGCGGCTGTCCGTCGCGTCAAAGAGCATATCGCGGCGGGCGACATCTATCAGGCGAACCTGACGCAACAGTTCACTTGCACGTTGCCGGAAGAGCTTGGAGCCGAAGATGTTTTCCAACGACTGCGCCATGACCATCCGGCTCCTTTCGCCTCCTTTATCCGGCGCAGGGGAGATACTGTGGTCAGCATCTCTCCCGAACGCTTTGTGCGCGTCGAGCCGGAAAAGTCTGCGCGGCGAATCGAAGCGTGGCCGATCAAGGGCACGCGCCCGCGCGGGCTTGAGCCGCCGGAAGACGCGCGGCTGCGCGTGGAACTTCAGGCGAGCGAAAAAGATCGTGCGGAAAATGTGATGATCGTAGACCTGCTCAGAAATGATTTGGGGCGCGTCTGTCATTACGGCTCTGTCGAAGTCACGGAGTTGTGCGCAATCGAAGAGCATCCGACTCTCTTTCATCTGGTCTCGAAAGTACGCGGAACGCTGCGTGATAAAGTGACGGCGGGCGACATCCTGCGCGCGTGTTTTCCGTGCGGCTCGATTACGGGCGCGCCGAAGATTCGCGCGATGGAGGTTATTGACGAAGTGGAAACCGCGCCGCGCGGCCTCTCGATGGGAGCCATCGGATATTTCGCTTTTGACGGCTCGCTAGACCTCAGCGTCGCCATCCGCACGATGACCGTCACAGACCGCCTCGCACGCTTTAACGTCGGCGGAGGCATCGTCGCCGACAGCGATCCCGAAAAGGAATACGAAGAGTCTTTAGTCAAAGCTCGCGCACTGTTCCGCGCTCTGGGAGTTAAGACCTAGTGTTGTGTAATCAAAGTCCCGGGCTTTCTTGAATTGCCACTGGCTGAAGCTAGTGGCAATTTAAATCCCGCAAAGGAGCAAAGAGCAAATGGTTAATAACCGGCAGCCGTGCCGTCGCTCCGGCGCGGGTCTGTCGCGCCGAGCCGCATGTTCGTTTCCTCTTCGATCATCACGCCCGTTACGTCGCCCATAAAACCATCGCGCGTGTAGCCGTTGTATTCCGTTCGCAGTGTGAGCATGTGCCCGCGACGAGTGAGGGCGCTGGCGGTGTCTGCGGATAAACCGAACGGCTCGTGATAAAGCTTATCGGGCAGCCATTGATGATGTATGCGCGGAGCGTCTATGGCTTGTTGTAAATTCATCTCAAAGTCAATGACGTTGACGATGGTTTGAAGCACTGCGTTGATGATGCGCGGCCCTCCGGGCGAGCCGACGGCGAACCAGAGCGTGCCGTCCCGTCTCAAGACGATAGTCGGGGTCATCGCCGAGAGCGGTCGCTTGCGCGGCTCGATAGCGTTGCGCTCGCTCTGTATCAAGCCGTAGGCATTAGGCACACCCGGCTTGGATGTGAAATCATCCATCTCGTCGTTGAGCAAGATGCCAGTGCCGCGCGCCACTGCGCCCGCGCCGTAATCGCTGTTCAGCGTGTAAGTGTTGGCGACCGAGTTTCCGTCTTTGTCTACGACTGTGAAGTGAGTCGTCTCTGTGCCTTCGGCTCCGGCGGGTCGCCCTGCGCGCACGTCCGAACTTTTTGAAGCGCGCTCTAAATTTATCGTGCTGCCAAGTCGTGCCGCGTAAGCTTTATCCAGCAAGCCCGTGACGGGCACGCGCACGAAATCCGTGTCGCCCATGTATTCTGCGCGGTCTGCGAAAGCGCGTCGCATCGTTTCGGTCAACAGGTGCAAACTCTCAGACGAGTTCCAACCCATACTTTTTAAATCGAAGCCTTCCAGAATATTTAGCATCTCTATCAAGGCCGTCCCGCCGGACGAAGGCGGCGGCATAGAGATAATCTGATGGCCGCGATACGTGCCGCGCAAAGGGATGCGCTCCTTCGCCTGATATTGTTTCAGGTCTGCCAAAGTAATCAGACCTCGATGTGCTTGCATATCATCCGCAATCAGCCGCGCGGTGCGGCCTTCATAAAACTCTCGCGCCCCGAATTTTTGCAGCCGCGCAAGCGTGGCCGCCAACTCAGGCTGCCGCAGGCTCTCGCCTTCTTCGTAAAATTTTCCATCGTTGAGAAAGATTCGTTTGCTGTCCGGGTAAAGACCGAGCTTGTCGGAAATTTTGAGCGAATGCGCGAGCGCGCGGTTGACTGTAAAGCCATTCAAAGCCAGCCTGCGCGCAGGCTCTATGAGCTGCGCCCATTTGATTTTGCCCGAGCCGTATTTTCTGAGAGCCAATTCCATTCCGGCGACAGTGCCGGGAACTCCTGCCGCGCGATAACCTACGGTCGAAGAGCCTTCGCCTTTAATCAAAGCTCCGTTTTCGCCTAAAAACATCTCGCGCGTCGCTGCGTTCGGAGCCGTCTCCCTGTAATCAATCGCCGTCGTGCGCCCGTCTTTGAGACGAATCAGCATAAACCCGCCGCCTCCCAGATTGCCCGCCACGGGATGCGCCACCGCCAGCGCGAACGCCACCGCAATCGCCGCATCCACAGCATTGCCTCCGCGCTTCAGCACGTTGACGCCAATCTCAGAGGCGAGCTGTTTGGTCGAAGCCACCATCCCGCGCCGTGCGCGCACAGGTTCGCGCGATGTCGTCGCTGCTTGAGCCGGGCTGACCGCAATGCTCAACGGCGCGATGAGCAAGGCATGAATCAGTAAGAGCGGAAGATAGTAGAATCGGAAGGCTTGGAAAATAGTTCGGCGCATGTTATTGCCTGTGTTCTGGTTTAAGTTATGTAAATCAAGTTGCCAGTGATAGATGTTTTGGTGGCTTGCTTGAATTGCCACTAGCTTCAGCTAGTGGATCAAGGTTGCTCCTTAGCTGTCGGCTTTAGCCGAATCATTTAAGCTCAAGCTATAAGGAAGTGGCTTTATTATATTTTGGCTCAAGCCAATTTTCTGTGATGCACTGCCTCCACTAGCTAAAGCTAGTGGCAATTTCTTTATCATAAGATTGAAGCAACGCGATTGTGCCCGCGTTCCGAAGTCAAATGCAACAACCAATAATTAAAACAGCAATCTCACGCACGGCGCAGTATCTTTGGAACTTTTCTCTTTCGACGGTGTCAAAGTTTGTGAAACGTACCGGCGAAAGGAAAACATATGCGAGATTTAAAAGCGGAGCATAAAATTCAACCCGATATTAACGTCACGCCGTTGATAGACGTGCTGCTGGTTTTGCTGATTATTTTTATGGTCCTCACCCCGCTCAAGCCGAGCCGTTTTGAAGCAAGGCTTCCTGCGCCGCCGGAGCGCGATGAGCCGGAAGTGCAGGCGAACATCAACACGCTCGTCGTCACGATAGAAAATGACGGAAGCCTCAAGCTCAACCGGCTGGAAGATTCGCTGGGGTCGGTCAACGATACAGGGAAATTAAGCGCGAAGCTGGCGACGCTTTTTGACGAGCGGCTCAAAAATCATGCTTACGCGAGCGGGATGGAAGGACGAACTGATCTGCCTGAAGCCGAGCGGATTCAAAAGACAGTCTTTATCAAAGCTCCGCGCGCGATACGTTACGGCGAGGTTGCCAAAGTGATAGACGGTATCAAGAGCGCGGGCGCAAATCCCATCGGTTTGCAGATTGACGATTTGAATTAAAGCGCAAGCTATTCACATCATTCCTTGATAGACAATGCTTGCATCCTTGCGCTTGAGGATATTGAAAATCTCTGTCACCAAAGCTTCTGTATTCTGAAAAAGCAGGTCCTGTTCAAGGTCAGGGTTGTCATATTTTTCGCCGGACAGTTTGATGCGGGATTCTTTCCCCTTCACATTGAGCCGTAACGTGATGTCAAAATAAGTGTAGCCCTGTTTTCTCGGAAATTCTTTGCTCTCGGATGTCAGCAGATTCTTTTGCTCGATGATTGCCAGCAGGCTCTTACGCTCGTCTTCTGTGATTTTGAAGACCTTGTGAACCGGCTCCGTTTTTCGCGCTCTGCCCCCTCTATAAGTCACATCGTAGGCCAGCTCGTCGCCTTTGATGCGGACGGTCTTGACCTTTGAATGGCTGTCTTTGCTGCGCTCGCCTCTGGTTAGAGTCAGCATGAGCTGTAAGTCATCTGTCTTGGACTGGTGAGCCGAAAGTGCCGGAGCGCAGAGCAACAAAATCAAGGCGATGATTCTTTTCATGTTCTCTCCGTCAAATGAACAAGCAGTATCTTCTCCTTATCTTATACCAAATTGCGGTTAAAAGGAGGATAGACGATTCACGAAGCCGCACCTGACAGGCTTTCGCGCGCAGTTTGGAGCACCAAACAAAACCTGTAGATTAGCCACAGAGCCACAGAGACACGGAGACAGCAATAGACATTTTATTTAGCATCCCCTTCATCCGCTTTTATTGCTCCTCGGTCTCTGTGGCTGAGTTTTGTTAGCCGTTCTTAGAGGATGGCTTGTCGAATTTGCGGGACATCGTAGATGCGCGTTGCGTCGGTGTCGGTCTCGATGGCATCGAGCAGGGCGGCGTTCATCTGCGCGAGGGTGACGAGGCCGAGACGTTGTGCGCTCTCTCGTGTGGAAGGGAACAGTTCCATCACTTTGTAGACGGGCAAGAGCAGGTAAGGCCAGCGATGTCCGGGGCCGAGCACGTACCACGGGCGCAGGATAGTGGCTTTCAATTCGCTCTCACGAATCAGCCTTTCGCCTTCGGCGCGGACTTCCTGATAGGCTTTCATAATCGGCGCGGGCTGCGCGACGCTGAGATAGACAAAGTGTTTGATGCCAGCTTCGACGGCGGCGGGGACTGAGGCGCGAATCGAGACCAGATCAATCTCGCGGAACTGTTTGGCTTTGGCGGGAGACGGGCGCGGCACGCCGACGAGTTGCACGAAAGTTTCTGCGGGCTGAATCTGCCGTGCGAAAGATTCTTTGTCGAGAGCGTTGCCCGCGACCGCTACACATCCTTCAGGCAGCTTCGACTCCGAGCCGGGACGCACAAGGGCGCGTACCTCATGCCCGCGCTTTAACAACTCAGGTATCAGCCTGCGCCCCAGATAACCCGTCCCGCCGGTAATAAAGATTCGCTTTGCCATCTTACTCATCCGCTCCTGATGTGATACTACGCGAATTATGATGGCAATGGATTTCAGAAGAAAGACTTAACAGGGATGGACAGGATGGACAGGAACAAAGAGGGGGAATCAAGAATCATACGAAGAATTCCATGCTTACCATTTCCTCTGTTCACCTTTTCGGTAGTGGTGCAGTTTGAAGTTGAATGAGTTGAGAGCTGAGGCTCACCGCAGAGACGCAGAGGGCGCAGAGGATGCGCAGAGGCTTGAATAGCACTCAAGCCTCTGCGCCATCTCCGCGTTCTCTCCGGTCTCGGCGGTGAGTCTGACTTTCTTTTCCCTTATCTTCAAACTGCACCACTACCACCTTTTCCACTGTTCCTGCCTTCCATACTGTTTATCCTGTGCATCCCTGTTTGAGAATCTACTTGCTCGCCGGTCTGGCAAACGAGACCGGGAATTCAAGAATGAACGGCGGTCGCTTGATGTCGTTGACGCATGAAGCGTCGAGTCCCTGCGCTGTGCCTTTGGAAATAAATTGCGCGATCAGGTTGTCTATGCAAGCTGAGTTGGTCAGGTGCGTGCCGTTGCGTATCACGACGTGGCGACTGTTGGGCAGGGTTCGTGCGGCTGCCGCGCCGTGCACGGGCGGCGTCACGGGGTCTATATCGCCGTTGACCATCAAGACAGGCACATCCGATTTGACCGGGTCGAGAAAGCTCGCGGGCGCTTTCACGCTCGGCCACGCCTCGCAAGCCCTGCGATAGGAGCGCGCACGAGCATCGCCGTAGTAAGTCCCCTTCGCTTCGCGCGCAAGGTCGGCCTCAGTTATAAATGGAATGTGTTCCGCGCACAGCACTGAGAGCTGCATGCCTTTCGCCAACTGCCCGCCAATCTGGCGAATCAGGTCGAAGGCGTAAGTCGCAAACGGCACGTAATCATTCTCGTCTGTCCGGTGAATGATAAGCGGCAGCATACTCGACAGCTCTGGCACATAGAGCATCAAGCGCAGTCCGTCTACGAATGCCGCGCGAGACATCTCTATGTGTTGCGTTTGACGGGTCAGAGGATTGACGACATCAAAGCTGGCCGGAGTTTTATCCAGACGGGCGAGCACAGACATAAACTCTTCTTTGAGCTTTGGAAAAGCTTTCTGGCATGCCTGATTCGCCGCGCAATCTTCCATCAAACGATCTAAGGCATGCTGCACGCCTTTGCTGAACGCGAGCGGCAATTTGTAATCGGTCGGCGCGACGCCTTTTAAAACCACCGAGCGCACGCGCGAGGGGTATTGCCTGAGATAGACGAGCGCGGCATTCGTGCCATACGAGCCGCCAAACAAATTGATGCGTTCGTACCCGAGTGCCGCGCGCACCTCATCCAGATCATCCATCGCAATCGGCGTCGTATACAAAGCAAGGTTAGCAACCTTCTCAAGTTCCGCGCGACAAGAGCGCAGGATGTCCGCAGGGTAAGGCTCGCCGAAATAACCGCGCATGTCATCGCGGTCTCGATAGAACTCACAGTTCAGAGGATTAGACTTTCCGGTTCCGCGCTGGTCTATAAAAACTATCTCGCGTTCGCCGCGCAGCTCTGACAGGTAATCACCCGCGCCTGCGATGACACTGACCGCGCCCTGTCCCGGCCCGCCTGCCAGAAAAAAGATAGGGTCAGGGGCAGGCTTTTCGCCCGTCGCGGGCAAGACCAGAAGATTGAGCGCGATCTTGCGCCCGCTCTTGGCCGCGCGGTCTTCAAAGACTTCATATTTCCCGCAGCGCGCCTCCTGCGTCAGCCCCGCCAGATTGCAAGGCTCAAGCTTCATGCGCCCGCGCTCGAACGCGAGCGGCTTTGTTTTCTCTCCCTCGCGCCGGAAAATCAGCGGAGCATTAAAGCTGCCCTGAGTCCAACTCCCGATTATCTCCGTGCGGTCGCGATTCACAGCGCCTTCGTAAATCGCCCCGATTTGCTTCATCTCAAAGCGCAACCGGTTATCTTTAAAAGCGACCGTGTCAACCGGCAAGTCCATTGCGCCCTGATCCGGGCTGTCAACGACTGCCGCAAAAGTTCCGTCCGCAGCCTTTGTCAATCTCAACCCCAGCCGCAGCTTATTGCCCCCTGCGCTCAAAACTCCCTGCCAGCTTCCGCTTAAATCCTGTCCTTCCTGAAACACCGGTTCGGCAAAGCGAATCCGCGCCATGTTGCTTGCCATCATTCCCAGTATGAGCAAGGGAACTAAGAAGGCTTTTCGCGTCAGTGCCATTTTTTTTATTTCTCCATGAAGTATAAAAAGTCAGTAGTGATTCAGTTTCAAACAGGTCGAAGAAAAAGACAGGTTCCCGCAAAGGCGCTGGTGGCGCAAAGAAAGGATGAAAGATAAAGCATCGCTCAACCTCTTTGCGCCTTTGCGGGAAATTCTTTGGCGATGCCGGATATTCATCAGAAGTTTAAACTGAACCTCTACAAAAAATCAGACGACAGGGGGCGGCGCTATTACGAAAATTCGGAGGTCAAAGGTTTCGCGCCGGTCGCAGATATGATAATCATCCCGCCAACATTCTGCTATAATCCTGACTCAAGAGGGGAAATTTATGAAATTCTTACGCTTCGCTTTTCTGACGGTCTTCGTTTTGTCTTATGCCGCCATCGCGTTCGGGCAAAAGTCGCAGTGCGCGCTCAAGGATGCTCCTGAGTTCAGGGGATTCTATTTGGGCATGACGCTGCTCGAAGTCAGAGGCCAGCTCGAAGATACGACGCTCTTTGACATCAACACGCCAAGCGGCGGGACTGGCTCGCACGCCGTCCGCATCTCTGCCGCAGAGTTGAAGGAAAAGCTTGCCGAAGGGATTGATGAAGTCAATCTGGCTTTCGTGGACGGCAAGCTGGCTGTGATAAAAGTTACTTACAATGGCGCTATGACGTGGACGAACGGGCAGGACTTTTTGACTAAAGTTTCGGAGACTCTCGGTATTCCAAAGCCCGCCGCGCCCGATTCATCCAGAAGCAGAGGCAATGAAAAGTATAAGGTGGAGTGCAAAACCTTCGCCGTGACGCTCGCATACTCTTTCGGCAACTCGCCCAACTTCACCATCAACGACCTCGCCGCACAAAAACTCGCAGACCAGCGTCTGGATGACGCGCGAGAAAATCGCACGATAACCATCAGCCCGAACACAACACGCAGACCGTGAAGAGCAGGGATGAGGGATGAGAGGCATGCTATTTGAGATGAGCGGGTTAAGGCTCAATAGCATGCCTCTCATCTTTCATTCATTCGTTTAGAGAAAATTTCAATTGAGGATAGGCAAAACAAACTCACCGCAGAGACGCAGAGAGCGCAGAGGGAGCGCAGAGAGATGAATGCCATTCAAGCCTCTGCGCCATCTCCGCGTTCTCTCCGGTCTCTGCGGTGAACTGCTCCGTCCCCTACACTCAAGTCAAAATCGCTCTAGCGTTCAAGGAATTCTGTCAGCAGCTTGTGAAAGTGATGCACGCCGTTCTCGCGTTTGACCGAGTAGCGACCCTTAGTGTAGTTGCGCGAGCGCAGGCCACGCTGGACGGCTTCGCAGATGCCTATGTCTTCAAGCTGAATCTCGTCGCTGAACTCGATGGTGCTTTCAATCTTCTCGCGCACTTCCGGTTTTTCGGGGTCGCGAAAGTACCACTCGAAAATCGTCAGCGTGCGCTCCGCGCCGAGCGGGACGATCAGGTTGGTCGAGAAATTATCCGCGTACACGTTGAGCATCAGGTTCGGAAAAATCCAGAAAAATTGCGCTTCGTTCTCTCCCGTCTTTTCGCTCGCTCTTAAACGCGGTTGACGGACGCGCTTGATGGGCGCGTGCTGAATCGAATACAGGCGGTGAGTCTCTGTGCTGTAGCGCGCATAATCAATCTCGCGATTGAGCGACGGGTGTACGATGGGGATGTGATAGCCTTCCAGATAATTGTCCACGTAAACTTTCCAGTTGCAATCAAGCTCCCAGTCTTTGCGCGCGGCGAGGCGCAGGCTGTGCCAGTCGTCGCGCTGCCCGACGCGCTCGGGAATGTCTCCGAGCGTTTCTGAAAGCGGCGCGCATTCTTGATCGAGATTAACAAAGACGAGCGCGCCCCACGTCTCGACCCTGAACAACGGCAAGCTTTGCTCTGCTTTGTTCCAGCACTCGACGCCTTCAAACTCCGGCGTTCCCGTTAGCCTCCCGTCCAGCGCATAGCTCCATCCGTGATAGCCGCATTGAAAAGATTTACGTTGCCCCGCGCCGGACGCGACAGGCCCCGCGCGATGACGGCACACGTTTGAGAAAGCTCGCAAAGTTTTATCCGCGCCGCGCGCGACGATGACCGGTTCGTCCGCGATGACGGTCGTAAAAAATTGTCCCGGCTCTGAGACCTGCTCCGTGCGCCCAGCGAGTTGCCACGTCCGGCCAAAAACTTTTTCCTTTTCCAACTCAAGCATGCGCGCGTCCGTGTACCAGCGGGACGGCGGCGTCGAAGCGTAGGCTAACCTTTCGTCGAATGTATAATCCTGTTCGCTCAAAATAACGTGCCTCATGTCAGAACCGCCTGCGGTAGCGGGCGGGTATTCGATGTTGAGTACCCGCCCGCTACCGCAGGCGGTTCTGACTTTAAGTGCTACGCGCCAGTCGTCTCATCAAGATAAAAGCCGGGTAGCTTGCCGCCAGCAGCAAGAGCGCGTATCTACTGTTTTGTTTGTCGCTCAAAATCGCTCCGACCAGAAATGCTACGGAAGAGAGCAGAGCCAGAGCGGTCGTCCACGGATAACCCCACGCGCGAAAAGGTCTCGGCGCGTCCGGCTCGCGGCGGCGCAGCACGAAAAGAGAAGTAAAAGAAATCGCGTAACTCGCCACAAAAAAGAAAGCAAGCACCGCGATGACCAGATTGAAAGTTCCGCTCAGGATAAACAGCGTCGCCACCATCGTGCTGATGAAAAGCGCAACGGTCGGCGTTCCGCCTTGATTGACGCGCACAACGCGGCTGGTAAATAACTCGTCGCGGCTCATCGCGAACACCACGCGCGTCGCCATCAGGTGCAGCGCGTTGATGCTGCTCAGCAGCGAGATAATGGTCAGCGAGCGTATGATCGTATCCCCGTGCGCGCCGAAGATTTTCTGCGCCGCCGCGCCCGCCGCCAGATTTTGACCCGCCATCTCCGTGAGCGGCAACACATACAACAGGGCTATGTTGACCAGCAGGTAAATGACTATCACAGACAGCACGCTGCCCAGCAGAGAGCGCGGAATGTCGCGCGCAGGCTCGCGCACTTCTTCCGAAAAATAGATTACGCCCGTCCATCCGTCGTAAGTGTAAATCACGGCTTGCAGCGATAGAATCAGCGCGACCATCAGGGACGGATTCACAGCGGGCGGCTGCGCGCCCGGTTCGTTAAAAGAGCCGCCGCTCCCCAAAGCAAAGCATGCGACTATCAGCGCAATGAAAGCCAGAGCCTTGAGCAGCGTGGTCAGTTTCTGCGTGCTGCTGCCCCAACGCACGCCGCGCCATTGCAGCAGGGCGAAAGCGACTGTCACGAACACCGCGACGGCCTTGCCTCGCGTGGCGACCGAAGGAATCAGCGCGCCTGCATACTCGCCTATGACCATCGAGACCAGCGCGGTCGAGCCGCACGTTCCGATCCAATCGCTCCACCCGACGACAAATCCAGCATAGCTGCCCAACGCACGTTGCGCGTACACGTACTGCCCGCCGGAGCGCGGCATCATCGTCGCCAACTCCGCCATCGAGATCGCGCCGAGCAGCGCATACAATCCGCCCGCGACCCACACTGCGAGAAATAACCAGACCGTGGGCAATTGCGCGGCGACATCTCCCGGCGTCCTTAAAATCCCTGCGCCGATAGTGTTGCCAATCGCCACCGCGAGGCCGAAACTCACGCCCAGCACGCGCAGCAATTGTCCGCGTCTGCGAGCGTGCGGCGCAACGGCGTTGGCAGGCGACAATTGTTATGCTCCTGTGGATTGAAAGATTTACGCGAGCATGAAAAACTCCGCGCTGAATGCGAGAGCGATAATAACCTCTGGATGAATGAGCGTCGAGATTGTCCGGCAGGGTTGACCATAAATCCTGTCGCTTTTATATTCATGGTAACTGAGTTGAAGGAGTATTTTCCATGAGCGCAACAAATGTTAAAGAAGAAGCAAGACGCTTGCTTGATAAGCTCCCTGAAGATATGACGTGGGATGATTTGATGCACGAGATTTATGTGCGTCAATCTATCGAGGCTGGTCTGGCTGATAGCGAGGCCGGAAAGGTCACGGATGTCGCCGCCGTACGCACTCGATTCGGGTTACAGCCGTGAACGTTCTCTGGACGGATGCAGCCGTCGCCCAGCTTCAGGCCGTTTATGATTACGTGGCGCAAACCTCACCCGGATATGCTCGCCGGATTATTGACCGCTTAACCAGACGCTCAAGAAAAATAGAATATGCGAATCAAGGGTGGAAATAAATTCGCTGCTTTTCTTTGCGCTCTTTGCGCCTTTTCTCTCTGTGGTCTTTGCGGTTAAATGCTTTTTTAACGCAAAGGCCGCAAAGATAAATCGCGCAAAGAGCGCAAAGAGTTTCTACTCTTGATTTGCATAGAATAAAATTGCCGCTTGAGCTTTGTCTGATAGGCAGTAGGATTTCTCTGGCACAGGCCGAATCAATTGACAGGAGTTAATGAATGTTAGAGCTGCGTCCTAATTGTGAATGCTGTGATAAAGACCTGCCGCCGGATTCGACGGAGGCTTTGATCTGTACTTTTGAATGCACCTTTTGTCAAAGCTGCGTCGAAGGTAAACTAAAGCTTGTGTGCCCGAACTGCGGCGGCGGCTTTGCGCGCAGGCCAATCAGACCCACCGGTTTGTTAAGCAAGTTTCCAGCATCAACAAAGCGCGTTTTCAATCCGCAGGGTTGCGCCGACGCTCCATAGCTCTGCCGACCATCACAAACGCATCCCGCTGATTCGTGATTCAAAACTTTCAATGACATCTAAATATCATCTTTGGTTCGGTCTCTTGCTGGCGTTGTCACTTGTGTGCGCCACTGGTGCATGTCGTAGCGGCGAGAAGCAGCCGGAAAAATCTTCAGCGGAATATCGCGCGCTCGTTCCGGCTTTTTATGTCGGGCTGGCGGCGTTGCAAGTCGGCGATGATGCGCGTGCCGATGCCAAGTTGAAGGAAGCGACAGAGCTTGCGCCGGGCGAGCCTGCCGTGTGGGCTAACTGGGGACTCTTGGCTCTCAGGCGCAGAGAGTTTGATGCGGCGGCGGGAAGATTAGAGAAGGCGCGCAGCCTCGCGCCCGACAATGCGCAGATATATGTGCTGCTTGGCCTGCTGGAAAGCAGTCGCGGGAAGCTTGCCGAAGCGATTGCGCACTTGCGCCGCGCGGTCGAATTAAATCCGAAAGATTTGAAAGCTACTTACATGCTCGCTGGCGAAGTGGAGCGCGCGGGCGGTGAATCGAGCGAGGCGGAAGCGCAAACGTTGCTGGCAAAAATTCTCGAAGCGCAGCCGGACAATCTCGCTGCGCTGCTGGAATTGACGCGCCTCGCGGCGAAGCGCGGGGATACAGAGACGCTGCAAAAAACCGTGGCGCGTATCGGCGCGCGTGCGGGCAACTGGCCTGCCGAGATACGCGAGCAGTTCGATGCTTTGCAGTCCGCCGCGCAAAGCTCGAATCCGCGTGCGGCTGCGACGCGCGTCGCCTTCCTGCGTAACGTCTTGGTGCGCGACGCAGAATATCGGCGGAGCCTAGATGCTATCAAGACGCCGCCGGAAATCGTCGGCGAACCCATCGCGCGATTTATCAAGCTCGAATCACCCACCAGCGCGCCCGCAACGCCGGATGAAAATCTCTCTTTCAATCTCGAACCGTTGGCGGATGCGCATGATGCTAAATGGGAATTGACCGGTGCGGTCTCGCTGACGGGCGAGGGAACACCCGCGCTCGTTTATGCGAACGCGCGCGACGTGCAGATAGCGGGCGGCGCGAGATTAGCTTTTCCCGGCAGAATATCCGGTTCGCATCCCTCTTCGCACAGCGTCCTCGGCGTTGATTACAACTATGACTTTAAGACTGATCTGGTGCTGGCAGGCGTGGATGGCATTCGCTTGTTCAAGCAGGAAGGCTCAGGCTCGTTTACGGATGTGACCGCGCAAACCAAGCTGCCTGCGGCTCTGCTTAATGGCGCATACTACGGCGCGTGGGCGGGGGACATAGAATTGGACGGCGACCTTGACCTGGTTCTTTGCACGATGGAAGGCTCGCCGCTGCTCGTCTTGCAAAACAACGGCGACGGCACGTTCAAGGAGATTCGTCCATTTGGAAATGTCAGAGGGGCGCTCGACTTTGCTGTGGCAGATTTAGATAGAGATGGTGATCCCGATGCCGCGCTGTTGGACACTTTAGGGCGTCTTCATGTGTATGCGAATGAGCGCAACGGGCAGTTCCGCGAACGTGCATTGCCGCAAGGCGAAATGCCAGTCTGGGCAATCAGTGTGGCGGATATAAATAGCGATGGCGCGCTCGACATAGTCGCATGGCATGGACACGGCTTGATCGTGCGGTGGTCGGATAAAGGCGAAGGTCAAGAGTGGGAAAGGGCGGAGCTTGCAGGCCCGCCGCAGCCTCTTCCTAATAGTCATTTTGATGAAAGATTCAACCTTCTAACTGCGGATGTAGACAACAATGGCAGCCTTGACCTCATCCAGTCTGGCGCAGAAAGCAGCTTTGTTTGGCTTGGAGATGAGCAGGGAAACTTCAAATCTCTCGTTAAGCAGATAGACGCGCGCATCTTTTCAGTCGCAGACCTCAACGCGGACGGGCGACTCGACTTCGCGGGGCTGACGGCGGACGGCAAGCCCGTTCGCATCATCAACAAAGGCTCAAAAAATTATCACTGGCAGGTTGTGCGCCCGCGCGCTCAGGGCGGGACGGGCGACCAGCGCATCAACTCTTTCGGCATCGGCGGCGAGATAGAGATTCGCGCCGGATTGTTAGTCCAGAAACAGGCGATTAATTCTCCGCAAGTGCATTTCGGATTGGGAGAGCAGACGCAGGCGGACATCGTGCGCGTCGTGTGGCCTAACGGCACGGCGCAGGCCGAGTTTGAATTTGAAGCGGATCAGGAGGTGGCCGCCGAGCAGCGTTTGAAAGGCTCTTGCCCGTGGGTTTTTGCGCATGATGGCAAGCAGATGGTTTTTATCACGGATTTTTTGTGGCGCTCGCCTTTGGGTTTGAGAATCAATGCGCAGGACACTGCGGGCATAGCGATGACGGAAGAGTGGATTAAGATTCGCGGCGACCAGCTTGCACCGCATGAAGGCTTTTATGACATACGCATCACGGCTGAGTTGTGGGAGTCGCACTTCTTCGACCACGTCTCCCTGATGGTCATAGACCATCCGGCAGGCACAGATATTTTTGTGGACGAGCGTTTTGCTTTTCCGCCTCCGCCGCTCGCGGTGCATCCGATGCAGTCGCCGCAAGCTGTCAAGGGCGCATGGGATGATAAGGGGGCAGACGTAACAGAGATCGTCGGCAAACGCGACGAGCGTTATCTTGATACGTTCGGGCGCGGGGCTTATCAGGGCGTGACGCGCGACCACTTTGTCGAAATCGAGTTGCCGGATAACGCGCTGCGCGAAGGCTTGCTCTGGCTCGTCGCTTCCGGTTGGATTCATCCGACCGATAGCTCTATCAACGTCGCCATCAGTCAGGGAGGGCATGAGCCGCCGCGCGGCTTGAGTCTCGAAGTCGCGGACGGCAAAGGCGGCTGGATAGTGGCGAAACCGGGTTTGGGGTTTCCCGCCGGGAAATCCAAAACCGTCCTGATTGACTTACAAAATATTTTCCAAGCCGGCGCGCCGCGCCGTTTGCGCCTCAGAACGAATCTGGAAATTTACTGGGACGCGATTGGGTGGGCTGCCGGGCAGCCGCAGACTGAACTGAAAGTCTTGCGTCTTGACCCGGAGACGGCGGAACTGCGTTTCAGGGGCTATTCATTTGTCAATCAGGCGGACAAATCTTCGCCGGAGTTGCCGGATTACAACCGGCTCATGGGCACACAGCCTTTATGGCGCGACCTCATCGGTTATCACACACGGTTCGGTGACGTGCGCGAGCTGTTGGGGAAAGTTGACGACCGCTATGTGATTATGAACGCGGGCGACGAGATGTGGTTTCGCTTTGCCGCACAAGCCGCGCCACCCGCCGGATGGGTGCGCGACTTTGTTTTAATTGGCGACGGGTGGGAGAAGGACGGCGATTACAACACAGGCTTTTCCAAGACCGTGCTGCCTTTGCCAACACACGCGACGAGTGATTACACTAAACCTCCTGCACGCCTTGAAGACGATCCGGTCTATCAAAAATATCCGCAGGACTGGCAGAATTACCACACGCGCTACGTCACACCGCAGAGTTTTACGGACGCGCTGAGAGTTAAATAGCTCAAGTTGCCATGTATAGATATGTTGGTAGCTTTCTTCCCTTGCCACTAGCTTTAGCTAGTGGGTCAAGGTTGACTATGCTTTTGGCTTTAGCCAAACAATTTAAGCTCAAGCTATTAAGGACTAGGATTTTAATTATCTTTTGGCTCAAGCCTGCTTTCTGTTGCGCTATGTCTCCACTAGCTAAAACTAGTGGCAATTGATTGACTATCATCTTGGGCTAAATAATCGAATATTCAATGGCATGAAACAAAAGCGTTACATCGCGCGAGTCTTGCTCATTATCTTTTTCGCCGCGCTGCTTGCTACTCCGGTGGTGTTGAAGCGTTGGTATGCGCGCAATGAGGTGAAGACGAATGAGAATGCGCAAGAGTCGCTCAAGCGTTACGGCTTTCAGTTAAAGGAAGTCTCAGGCGAGGCGGGCATCAGCTTCAAGCACACGGCTCCAAAGTTGGATTCAAAGCTCGATCACATCATGCCGCAGGTCGCTTCGATGGGCGCAGGGGTGTCGGTCGTGGACTTTGACCGTGACGGCTGGCAAGACCTCTATGTGACTAACAGCGGAGAGGGAAGTCTTAATAGTCTCTATCGCAATCAACACGACGGCACGTTCAGGGACGTGGCGGCAGAGATGGGCATCGCGGATGTCAATCGCGTGGGGACGGGCGTTTCGATGGGCGCTGTGTGGGGCGATTTTGACAATGATGGTTATGAAGATGTCTTGCTGTACAAGTGGGGCAGGCCAGAGCTTTTCCGAAACGAGGCTGGAAAAAGTTTTACGCGCGTGACGGAAAAAGCGGGATTGCCTGCGTGGGTGAATGCGAACACGGCTCTCTGGTTTGATTATGACCGCGACGGGCGTGTAGATATTTTCCTGGGCGGCTACTATGCGGAGAACGTCAACCTCTGGCGTCTGGAAACGACGAAGATGATGCCGGAGAGTTTTGAGTACGCGCAGAACGGCGGGCGTAAATTTCTGTTGCACAATCTAGGCGACGGCGCGTTTGAAGACGTGACGGAACGGCTTGGCATCAACACGCGCCGCTGGGCTTTGGCGGCAGGCGCGGCAGACCTGCGCGGCACGGGTTATCCGGACCTTTTTATCGCCAATGACTACGGCGTGTCGGAGCTTTTCTTTAATGATGAAGGCAAAGCTTTTCGAGATGCGGGCGAGAAGACCGGAGTCGGCTTTGCTCCCAAGAGCGGGATGAACGCGGCGTTCGGCGACATCTTGAATCAAGGCCGGTTCGCTATCTACGTCACGAACATCTCGGAAGAGGGCGTGCTGCTTCAGGGCAATAATTTGTGGATGCCGAAGGACGGGACGAGCGGCGATAATTTGAAGTATGAAAACCTCGCACGCGCGATGGGCGTAGAGCTTGGCGGGTGGAGCTTTGGCGCGCAGTTCGGCGATTTGAATAATGACGGCACGCTCGATCTTTATCTGACGAACGGCTACGTGTCGGCAGAGAAGGGAACGGATTACTGGTACGACTTTGCAAAAGTCGCGGGCGGCAACAGCGCGATTATTTCGGACGCCGCGAATTGGCCTGCGATGAACGGCAGGAGCCTGTCCGGCTACCAGCAAAAACGTGTCTGGTTGAATGACGGCGCGGGAAAATTTTCCGATGTCGCGCAAACAGTCGGCGTGACGGATAATTTTGACGGGCGCGCGGTCGCGCTCGTAGACCTCTGGAATCGCGGCGTTCTGGACGCGGTAATCGCCAACCAGCGCGGGCCTTTGCTCATTTATAAAAACACTGTCGCGCCGGAAAATAACTGGATAGGTTTTACGCTCGAAGGCGGCCAGAGCAACCGCAGCGCCATCGGCGCACAGGTGCGCGTCTACTGGAACAAACAGGAGCAGGTGCAGGAAGTCTCCGGCGGCAGCGGCTTCTGCGCGCAGAACCAGCGCGGCCTGCATTTCGGTCTCGGCAAAAATGCGAAAGTCGAAAAGGTTGTCATTCGCTGGCCTTCGGGTAAAATGCAAACTATCAACGCGCCTGAAGTGGGCAGAGTTCATTACATCAAAGAAGCTTGAGAAGATAAATCATTTACAAGATTTAGCCACAGAGGGCACAGAGAACACAGAGATATTAATGATTTCACATTTGAGATTTAGAATTTGAGATTTCTTTCTCTGTGCCTTCTGTGGCTAACTGAAATTCAGAAATAAACCTCTGATGAGCATTCCAACCACAGCCACTTCTACATCTATTCCGCCCGTGTCAGGCAATCGCGCTCCGGCTCATGCCGACGGCTCGCCGCGTAAAGTCTTTGGCCTTGACCATCGGTTCATCGCGCCGATTCTCATCACCTGCATTCTGCTGGCCGGTCAATTGTCGTTCGGCATTCTTGAGAGTTATCCGAAGACCGCGCTGGCAATCATCACAGCTATTTGTCTTGAGCTGGTTCTCTCAAGAATTTTTACGGGCAAGTGGCCGCACTTGGCGAGCGCGTATATCTCAGGCATCAGCGTCGGCATACTGGTTCGCTCGCCCGCCATCTGGCCTTATGCGCTGTGCAGCGCGATCTCTATCACTTCAAAATATGTTTTAAGAAGCAAAGACCGGCACATCTGGAATCCGTCGAACTTCGGCATCTGTGCGATGCTCTTTCTCGCGCCGTATACGGTGGCAAGCCTGAGCATTCAATGGGGCAATAACATCTGGCCGATGCTGGTTATCTGGACGCTCGGCTCGGTCATCATCTGGCGTTTGAAGCGATTTCACATCACATTTACTTACGTTGTTTCATTCATCGCTTTTGCCTTGCTGCGCAGCTACATCACTGGGCATCCCTTCCTCGCCGAAGTCGCGCCCATCACTGGGCCTATGTACCAGCTCTTTATCTTCTTTATGATTACAGACCCGAAGACCACCGTGCGCTCGTCAAAGCTGGCGCAGTGCGGAGTCGTCTTTACGGTCGCGCTGGTCGAGACGATCTTTCGTTTGATGGAGAGCGTGCACGCGCCTTACTACGCGCTGTTCATCGTCGGGCCGACGGCTAATATGATTGAAATCTGGTTGACCTCACGCAAGAAAGTCGCCATTGTTATATAACGTTCGCCAAGCTTCCCTCCTCTTATTTGGAGATTAAGAATGTTTGGAACAATCCTCAAACAAAAATATCACATCATTCTTCTAACTTTGGGGTTCCTTCTAGTTGTGAGTTCCTTGTTTGAAATTAAGGATATAAGTAAATTCAATATCTCACGTAGTCCGACCCCTATCTATATACTTTTTATGCTCGGAGTGTTGCTTATTCTCGCTTCTGTCGTGAGCTTTTTATTTACTGAAGATGCAATAGGATGGAGTTGGTTACATCCTGCTAAAGTTAAAAGTACAGATAACGGATATAGCGTAACCCTAGGCCAAGCGGTTCTTAACGTGATTTATGGAAGAATTGAGGATTTCAGTACAGATAAAGAATCTTCCGTCATTATCCTCCCTGCAAATGAGTATTTTGACGATGAATGTATTAATGATAAACACAGTTCTTTAGGCGCTTATATACAATCAAAGTTTCCCAACCAGATTCAAGCAATTCAACAGGAAGTTCATGCGGAAATCCAGTCTATGCCTTCCAAAGAAGTGGAAAAGAAATCAGGAATTTTTCAGCACAGTTACGGGGTTGGGAAATGTATTTTCTTAGACAGCCCTCTTTCATCTACACACAAAATAATATTAGCAGCCGTAACTTCACAGAGGGCTGGACAGGGTCTTCGAGCAGAAATCTCTTTTATATTTGAGTCCGTAAATGAGGCTTACAGGATAATGTGTGATAAGCGTCTTTGGAAGGTTTACTGTCCATTGCTGGGAGCTGGTCACGGTTGTTTAAAAACAGAAGTTGCTCTTTTTACGTTAGTTCTAGCTTGGTCCGAAATACTTTGTAAACCATTAGGCCCACATATCGAAATAAATATTATAGTATTTAAATCCGATGAGAAGGCTAAGCCTAAACCTAACCCCAAAGTGATTAAGCGAATTCTGAGATTGGCGACAGGTATGTTTAGGTCATAAGACATTATATTAGCTGAAGCCTGTGCATAAATCAGGCAGCGACTCTCCATCGCGCTAAGTCCAACTGCTCTTTGATATGTGCCACAGGGCGACCTGCCCGATAGTTGCACAAAAAGATGATTTGATAGAGCCACACAGAGGCGATGACAAACGCGCCATTGCGGTTGAGTCCTTTGCTCGGACAGCTTTTCAGATCGCACGCTTGGATGACTCGTTGAAAGAGCAACTCAATTGTCTCTTTGCGATAAGCATACAGGTCATGCTTCCAACTGCGTCTCTCGGAAGGCAACTGAGTGGGCGTCAAGACCCATCCGCTGTGTCCGGCATAGGCTTGCGACAAGGCTGCGCCGCCAAAGGTCGTATCACCTAACAAAACGGAGGTGATGGGCATCCGTTGCTCAACCAGCGCCTCGGCCATGATGGTCGCTTCACCTATGGAGTTGGCCTTCCAAGTAGCAAACAGCGGCACGGGATCAGGGAAGACTAAACCTTGCAAAACAAGGCGATAGCCTTGCACCCACCCGCGATAACCGCTCTTGAACCATGCGCTCTCGGTGTCTACGTTGCGCAACCTTGCTGGGATGCGACCCGCTTGGCGATCTGACTTGTGCCACTTTGGACCACGGGCTTCGTACATGCGCCCGTCGATGGCGCTGATCTGCGAAGTTCCTTGAGGTGGCGCAACTGCTTTGATAATTCGCTGCCCTAAGATGGTGACTTGCGCTTCGGCTTCTGGCAGCAGCGCACCAACGCGACGGTCAATGGTTGTCCGATGTGGCACAGTGATAAAACCTAAAGCTGTGAGCAAAGCCGTATCTCGACTGAGCAATCAATGTAGTTCGGCACCTTTGAAAGTACGCAGACTGACCGCCACCACAGCCAGCAGTAGGAACGAGAGGCCGGAATACGTGCGCGGCTTGCCACGCTTGCGTTTGCCGGGTGGTTCTCGATAGTGTTCTCTGGCTTGTTGAATCAAAAGCAACAAGCCGTCGGGGCTTGGGGATGTTGGCACATACCACCAAGAATCGCAGAAATCTAGCGGTTTCTGCGACCCCGACGATTTATGCACACGCTTCATATTAGATTACGCGCGGGAGAACTACAATCATGTCACGTGGAAGGTTGGTTTCATTTTATTTAGATGAGTCAAGAGACGATGAAGAGCGTACTATAGATGATATTCAATCATGGGATCACAACAAGTTAGAAGACGTGCATGACTATATCCAGTGGCTATTTCCTCTAAGGAAACGAAGTAACTTTAACCCAGATGCTCCGGTTTTAGATGATGAACAGATTGCTGATTTCAGAAATAGCGAAGAGTTGCAGTCCCGATTACTAAAGTCATTCAAGCTGATGCTCGACTTTTATGGATTGCGTTGTGATGATGCAAACGGACTTGTTAAAATTAGTAAGTCGGAAGACTTTGCGATTAGAAGCCGGAATTGGCTAACACATGGAAACCACAATTATTTGCGGATTACACGTATTTTAACCAGTCTTCGATTACTAGGATTAAAGAAATATGCGCAAGCATTTTTTATCTCCTAGAGGAATTATACTACGAAGATAGTAGCCAAATCGGAGACAAAACTTTTAGTTTCTGGAAGCATACAGTTAAGTGGTAAGGAATTATGATGTATAGAACCCGTTCTGATTTATTTGTACAGAATCCTGCTTCCAGCTTTAGAATCCAAGCTTGAACTGCTTCTTACCCGGAATGAATGACTACGGCTCTTGTCCTTCGACTACGCGATAATACTTGCTAGCCGCGAGTCCTTTGATAGTTTGCGGCTAGCGTCCCGGCCAACGTATCGTGCGCTCGTCAAAGCTGGCGCAGTGCGGAGTCGTCATTGCACCTTTATTATGCGCTGTTCATTGTCGGGCCGACGGCTAATATGATTGAAATCTGGTTGACCTCGCGCAAAAAGACTGCCCTCGCTTCGTAATTATCAAACAGACCGCTTTTTCGACTTGTATTGTTTGAGGGAGGTAAAATCTTATGCCGACTGATGGAGAGAAGCGTTATCTGCTTTTGAACACAGCCTGGGGACAAGCCAACTCAGGCGCGCATTACCTGAACGGCTCGGACGGAGCGACGCCGGGGTATGCAAATGGCATGGGGCGCAGTTTGTCTCTGGCCGAGACATATGAGATTGACGGGTGCGCTGTCCATGCCGCCCGGAACGATTACGACACCTGTCGCGGGCGGTATCAAAAAATGCAGGGGAGCGGCGGAAAACGCTTCGCCACAGGCACTGATGACCGAGATGTGCAGTTGCCTAAATACCTCACAGAGCTTTCCGAAAGCTGGCTGCCGTCGGTGCTGCACTATAAATCTTTCAAAAGCACAGGACTGTATCCGCGACGCGCGGACGATTACATTTACCTCGGCGAAGATTGCCGTGGGAGGAAGCATTTCGACTGCGAAAGCTTTATCGCGTGGGTCATCGTCGAAGCTTTGAAAAAGGACAAAGGCACCTGGCGTAAATCTATCGAGTGGTATGAGCAGGGTGGGGGCGGAAGGTTAGATGTGTTTCGCAGAACGGATAGTAATTTCCCACTCAGCTCGGAGTTTTTGGATGGCGATATGCTCATCAGGCTCCCGCCGGAGGGGCACAGGCACATGGGGTTCACCGCTGCCAAAGGCAAATTCGTCGTTCATGCCAGCGGCAGGAGCGTCGGCGTTATTAGTGCTCCTTACTCAAATACATGGTCTGCGTTAGCCAGATTCAAAGACGAGTATTTATAGGTCGCAGCGCCGGAAATCCACACGCGCCGCAGCAGCGGCATAAGATAATGAAAGATGAGAGACGCGAGATTTTTCGCCCAGATGCAAAGCGGCGGTTCGGCGAAGCCAGAGAGCGAACAGTCATGCCGCGCTTTGTCTCGCCCCGCTTTATCGCAGGGCTGTGGATATTGATCGCGCTCTTTCTGGCGGGCGGATTGCTCGCATGGCTCGCGCGCATTCCGGTTTACGCTTCCGGTCAGGCTGTCGTCGTTGACAGGCAAGCCAGCGCAAAGTATGTGAACGAAGGAATAGTCGTCGCCGCGTTTTTCCCGCCGGAAAATCTGTCGCGCTTATATGCAGGGCAGCAGTTGATGCTGCAATTGAAAAGCGGTGAAAGGCTGCGCCGTCAGGTCTTCGTCGTCGAGCCTTTGATTATGAGTCCTGCGGAAGCGCAGAAGCGTTTCGCGCTCAACGACGGCCTCGCTGCATCTGTCGGCGCGCAACCCTCAGCCGTCGCGCTGTGCCGTTTAGAGCCGCTCCCGAACGCCTTGCCGCCAGACGCTTATGTCGGCAGCATTGCCCGCGTCGAAGTTGAAACAGGCACGCGCCGCGTCATCTCACTCATGCCTTTGATCGGCAGATTTTTTGCAGAGTAGAAAGATTCAAACAGGGATAGACAGGATACGAAAGATAAGAATAGAAAATCGAGATTTGAGATTTGAGATTAGAGATTAGCCATGATTTGAGATTTGAGATGCGCGCTCTGAAAACTGAAAATCGAAAACTCAAATCTCAAAACTGAAAATTGAAAATCGAAAACTGAAGACCGAAAAACTGAAAACTGAAAACTCGAAACTGAAAACTGTTTATTTGTCCTGCTTATCTTGTCCATCCTGTTTGAATTCGATTTAAAACTCTTCAGTCAACTACAATTAACTCGTGTCAGTATTTGATTACATCAAAACGATGAGATGGCCGCGCAGCAACTGGCGGCGGCGCGTGCCCGTGATGCTGCAAATGAGCGAGGTCGAATGCGGGGCGGCGTGTCTCGCTATGGTTCTCAGTTATCACGGGCGAGAGACGGGCATTTCGGAGTTGCGCGAGGTGTGCGCTGTCGGGCGCGACGGTGTGACGGCGCAGTCGCTGGCAAATGTGGCGCGCGATTGTGGCTTGCGCGCCAGAGGCTATTCGATAGAGCCGCCCGATTTCAAACTTATCCCACTGCCTGCGGTCGTGCATTGGGAGTTTAATCATTTCATCGTCGTCGAACGCTGGACGCCCCGGAGTATCTTGATTATAGACCCTGCGAGCGGCAGGCGCAGGCTGACGGCGGAAGAGTTCAGCGCGGGTTTTACAGGCGTCGTCCTGACCTTTGAGCCGGGCGCGCAGTTCGCGCGTCGCCGCGCCGCTAATCGCATCTCGAAACTCGGCTTCCTGCGTTACATGATGGGGACGCGCGGCGTGCGCGCACTGCTGGCGCAGATACTTTTGATGTCGCTGCTGCTGCAACTGCTCGGTCTGGCTCTGCCGGTCTTTACGAAAGTGCTGGTAGATCATGTGATTCCGTTTCAGATGAGCAGCGTGATGACCGTTCTCGGTCTGGGAATGGTGATGTGGGTTTTGACGCAGACGGTCGCCGGTTACTTGCGCGCTTCGCTACTGGTCTACCTGCAAGCGCAGCTTGACTCGCGTTTGATGCTGGACTTCTTCGAGCATCTGCTCGCGCTCCCGTTCCGGTTTTTTCAACAGCGCACGAGCGGCGATTTGTTGATGCGGCTCGGCAGCAACATGGTCTTGCGCGAAGCTTTGACGACGCAAACCATGTCGGGCATTCTCGACGGCTCACTCGTCATCATGTACCTCGCAGTCCTGTTGGCATGGACGCCCGCGTTCGGTTTGCTGGTGCTGGGCATCGGGATGCTGCAAGTCGTCCTGCTGCTGGCGACGACGCGGCGTGTGCAGCAAGTGATGGAGCGAGACCTGCGCGCACAGGTTGAATCGCAGAGTTATCTGATTGAAGCCCTCGCGGGCATCGCGACGCTCAAGGCGGCAGGAGCCGAAGAGCGCGCTCTGGAGCACTGGTCTAATCTTTTTTTCAACCAGCTAAACGTCTCGCTGGAACGTAATCGTCTTTCGATTATCATCGAAACGGGAATGACGATGCTGCGTACTTTTTCGCCGCTCGTCTTATTGTGGTTCGGCGCTCGGCGCGTGCTTGACGGCGCGATGAGCCTCGGCACGATGCTCGCGATCAACGCGCTGGCGGCTGCCTTTTTGACGCCGCTGTCGTCGCTCCTGACGGGCGGCCAGCGTTTGCAACTGGTCGGCGCGCACCTTGACCGCATCAGGGATGTGTTGGAAGCAGAGCCGGAGCAGGATGCAAAGTCTGTTCAGCATGCCTCACAACTCAAAGGAAAAATCGAGTTAAGAGGCGTGAATTTTCGCTACAATCCGAGCGCGCCGCTCGTGCTTAAGGACATCTCTTTGACGATTGAGCCGGGACAGAAAATCGCGCTCGTCGGGCGCACGGGTTCCGGCAAGAGCACGCTCGCCATGTTATTGCTGGGACTTCATAAGCCGGTTAGCGGAGAAGTTTTTTATGATGGCGCGCCGCTCGAAGAGTTGAACTACCGCACGTTGCGCAGCCAGTTCGGTGTCGTCTTGCAAGAGTCTTTTCTCTTCAGCGGCTCAATCCGACAGAACATTGCTTTCAATGATCCCGCGCTCACGCTCGAACAGGTCACGCAGGCTGCACGCTTGGCGGCAATTCACGATGAGATAACGCAGATGCCGTTGGGCTACGAGACTTTGATTGCCGAAGGCGGCACCGCTCTGTCAGGCGGGCAGCGTCAACGCCTGTCCATCGCCCGCGCGCTCGCGCACACGCCCTCCATCCTTCTGCTTGACGAGGCCACGAGCCACCTGGATGTCATGACCGAAAATCAGGTGGACTTGAACTTGAGCAAGTTATCATGCACGCGCATCGTGATGGCTCATCGCCTGAGCACGATTCGCAATGCAAACCTGATTCTAGTGCTCGATCAAGGCGGCATCGTAGAAAGCGGCACGCACGCGGAGCTACTTGCACAAAGCGGCCATTATGCGAAGCTGATACAAAGTCAACTTGGAAGCGAGAGCGATAAAATCATAGTCCCTAGTGCTCTGTAATTGAAATTCTTTGAGAGTGAATTGCCACTAGCTTTAGCTAGCGGACCAGATGCCCAAACATATCTATCGGCTTTAGCCGAACTATTCGGCTAAAGCCGATGAAGGTGGGCTATCCCTGTCCACTAGCTAAAGCTAGTGGCAATTCTAAAAACTTACAGTGCATAGCACTTGTTGAACGCCGGTCTGGCGGCTATTGACTTTCGCAGAGACTCTCTTTATAACAGCCTTACCTCGCAAGCGGGTTAGATGATTTTTTTATGTGTGTCCCGGATACCTCATTGACCTCTACTGAGAAAGGAAAATAAGCATGTCGAAGTTGGACATTATTCGCGCCTGGAAAGATGCGAAATACCGGCGGAGTCTGTCTGATGCGGAGCGAGCGGCTTTGCCGGAACATCCCTCTGGCTTAGTTGAACTGACAGACGACGAACTCAGGATTGCTTCCGGTCTTGCTGGCCCCGGCGGCGATCCCCAAACCACTGCATGGCAATGCACTCTTTACACGTTTCTCAACTGGCAGGCGTGCGGGTGTGGCGGACCTCAAACGACTGCCATCACCTGTACCGAATGGTCTGCGAAGGGTTGGGATGGGTGCTGCCCGTAATTTGCTAAAAGGGATTTCAACACACTGACTCGAAGCCCTGTTCGAGTTGGTGTCCAGACAACAACGGCGGCGAGCGACTTGCAAGTTGCTCGTCGCTGCTGCTTATTCAGGCATGGAGCGCTTTGTCATGGCTCACAATGATGATTCCGCCAACTGGTTCTACGCCGCGACGCTCTTAGAGCGCATCGCGTCGCTGCGCGCCGGACGGGAAACAAAGGTGGACTATGATGCTGCGCTCGCAGAGCGGGAGTTGAAGCACTGGAAGTCGCAAGCCCCGTTCGATCAGGATGACTTTTTTGCGCAACGTCTCGCGCTCGACGGCATCAGCGAGGACGAATTGCTGGCGTTGCTCGGCGAGAGGGTTGAAGCCGTTCATGCAAGTTTTGCAGAGCCGCCCTCCTGGTTAAATGAAATCAATCTTGCTTTCTCTCAGAACGGCGCAGCGAAGGAGTCAGTGCCGCTGCCGGATGAGATGCAAGGTAAACAGACTGTCGGTTTTCTCAACCTCATCGAACCCTTAATCAATCGTGGGCGAGCGCGTCTGCGCGAAGGCATCAAGAAGTTGCTGGATAAATATCCGGCTCGCCCTTTTGACCCGGCGACGGTTGAAGGTTTACTGGCGACCAATCTGCCGTGGCAGTTGTACATGCTGCTGAACCGGACGATGGTGCTGGAACTCAACATCGCGCGGCTTGAAAATCTGCTCGAAGGCGAAACGCCCGAAGAGAGATTCGAGAATTTCATGGAGCGTTTGCGAGACCCGCGCGTGGCTCTCGGTATTTTACGGGAATACCCTGTGCTGGCTCGCCGGATTGTCACGCACATTGATAAATGGGTCGCCTTCAGCCTTGAGTTTCTCGAACACCTCTCAGCCGACTGGGATGACATCCGCAGCACGTTCAGCCCGGATGCAGACCCCGGCGTCATTGCGGGCATCGGAGGCGGCGCAGGCGATTCGCATCGAGGCGGTCGCGCCGTGATGATAGTAATTATGAGCAGCGGCTTCCGAATTGTCTACAAGCCCAGATCGCTCGCCGTTGACGAACACTTTCAAGAGTTGCTCGCGTGGCTCAACGAGCGCGGCGCGCGTGCGCCGTTTCGCACCTTGAAAATTTTGAATCGCGGAACTTACGGCTGGGTTGAATTCGTCACCGCGCAGCCATGTTCCGCGCCGGAAGAGGTACAGCGTTTTTATGAAAGGCAGGGCGGCTATCTGGCTCTCCTGTACGCGCTCGAAGCGACCGACGTGCATTATGAAAACCTGATTGCGGCGGGCGAGCATCCGGTTTTGATTGATCTCGAATCGCTCTTTCACCCGCGCCTCAAAGCGATTGAGATTGAACAGCCGGATTTGCGTCTGGTCAGCAGCGCGACGACCTATTCCGTGCTTCGCATAGGGCTGCTGCCGCATCGCAGTTGGTCAGAGTAAAGAGTTTGACGGAATTGACCTGAGCGGGCTGGGAGGGGAAGCCGGGCAGTTGACGCCGGAACGTGTGCTGCAATGGGAACGCGCCGGAACGGACGAGATGCACGCATCGCGCCAGCAGATGAAAATGCCGGGGTCGAACAACCGCCCGCGCCTCAACGAAGACGAGGTAAATATTCTGGATTACACGGAAGCCATCGCCGGAGGCTTCGCCAAAGTTTACGAACTGCTCCTTTCACATCGAGACGAATTGCTCTCGGACAAAGGGCTGCTGTCGCGCTTCGCGGATGATGAAGTGCGCGCTATCGTGCGTGCGACACGTCTCTACGGGCTGTTGTTACAGGAAAGCTCGCACCCGGACATGCTGCGTGATGCGCTGGAACTCGAACGGCTTTATGACAGGCTCTGGATCGGCATTGACGAGAACAAATATCTGCCGCGTGTGATTCCGGCTGAACGCGCGGACATGCTCGGCGGCGACATCCCCATGTTCACGACCAAGCCCAGTTCGCGCGACATCTGGAGCAGCACTGGCGAACGTATCCCGGACTTTTTAAGAGAATCCGGCCTCTCGCTCGTCGAGCAGCGTCTGCACCGTCTTGGTGTGGAAGATTTACGACAGCAACTCTGGTTCATACGCGCTTCGTTAGCCACGCTCACGTTGAGCCAAGACGAATTGAAGTGGCCCAGTTATAAGCCGGTCGTGCCGGACACAGAACTGAGCCGCGAAGAGCAGCGCGAGCAACTGCTGGCAGCGGCGCGCGGCGTCGGCGACAGGCTGAACACGCTCGCGCTGCGCAGCCCGGAGGACGTAGCGTGGATTGGCCTCGCCTTTAACAATCAACAGTGGGCGTTGGTGTCTTTGCTCGAAGACCTTTACGGCGGGTCGTGCGGGTTGATTTTGTCGCTGGCTTATCTAGGCGAAATCACACGCGAGGAACGCTACACATCTCTGGCGCAGTCTGCGCTCGTGACGTTGCGCCGCCGTCTCGCTTACACGAAGAAAGCGCTCAATTCTGTCGGAGCTTTCAATGGCCTGGGCGGTCTGATGTACGCGCTCTCGCACTTGAGCGTGCTCTGGAATGATGCGTCGTTGCTGGAAGAACTCGAAGAAGTCATAGAGCGTTTGCCGGAGTTGATTGAGCAGGATGAAGACCTTGATGTGGTCGGCGGCTCTGCCGGATGCATCGGCGCATTGCTCAGCTTGCAGGCCAGCGCGCCGTCCGGGCGTTGGCGCTCGCTCGCGGTAATGTGCGGTGAGCGACTGCTCACACGCGCGCAAAAAATGGAAGAAGGCATTGGCTGGTTCACGCGGATTAAAACGTCAAAGCCCATCACGGGATTCTCGCACGGCACGTCGGGCATCGCGTGGGCGTTGATGGAACTCGGCGCATGGACGGGAGACGAGAAGTTCAGCGCGGCTGCGCTCGACGCGATTCGTTACGAGCACACGCAGTTCTCTCCGAAGGATGGAAACTGGCTCGACGCTGAAGACCCGCAGGACTTAGGACTGCCGAAGAAAGATGGGCGTCTCGCGCTTTCGATGGCGTGGTGTTATGGCGCGCCGGGCATCGGTCTGGCAAGGCTCAGGATGCTGCGTCACTTGGAACATCCGCTGCTGCGTGAAGAAGCGTTGGTTGCGCTGAACACCACGCTCGCCAGAGGCTTCGGCGCGAATCATTCGCTGTGTCACGGGGATTTAGGCAACATGGATTTCCTGTGGCAGGCAAACGAGACGCTCAATCAACCGGAATTGCCAGCGCAAATCAATCGCCTGACCAGCATCATTCTTGAGAGCATCCGGCGAGACGGCTGGCTGTGCGGAGTGCCGCTTGGCGTCGAGTCTCCGGCATTGATGAACGGGCTGGCCGGAATCTGCTACGGGCTACTGCGACTGGCAGAGCCTGCGCGCGTCCCTTCAATACTTGTTCTCGCGCCGCCGATAAAGCGTTAAAGAATATGCGAGTCAAGGATAGAAACAAATCAACTGCTTTTTCTTTGCGCTCTTTGCGAGATTTATCTTTGCGGTCTTTGCGTTAAAAAGCACTTAACCGCAAAGACCGCAAAGATGTAAGACGCCAAGAGCGCAAAGAGTTTCTACGCTTGAATCGAAAACCTTTCTAAGGCTCAAATCGTTTCTCGCCCGGCACGAATGCCTGCGGCTCTTGTCCTTCGACCACACGGTAATACTTGCCCGCCGCGAGTCCCTTGATAACCTGCGGCTGGCGACCGGGCCAATGTATGGTTAGCTCGTCAATCATCCCCGTGTCGCCTAATCCAAACAGCAAGCGAAAATCGCAGACGGAGAGATAGCTGCTCGCTCCCATCACTTCGCGCTGAATCGTGCGATTGCCGATTTTGGCTACGACGCGCGCCCCGATGGCGTTGCGATTGGCCTTGCTTCCTTCCAGCCAGAGGCCGACATAGTTGCCGCGCTTCTCCGCAGAGTTGATGCCGACCTGCGCTTTGCCGCCGTTGGTGTTGATGATGAAATCAAGATCGCCGTCGCCGTCCAGATCGCCCGTCGCGAGTCCGCGCCCGACCTGTTTGACTTGCAATGCAGCACCGGTAGCATTGCTGATGTCCACAAAATTTCCGTTGCCGGAATTTTCATAAAGCGTGCTCTGCTGCGCAAAGGTAATGCTGTCCGTGTATTCGCCGATGTTGTCTTCGATGTGGCCGTTGGTGACTATCAAGTCTTCATCGCCGTCGTTGTCGGCGTCGAAGAAGTCCACGCCGAATTTCAAGCGCGCACGCGCAGCTTCGCCGACGCCTGTAATGTCCGAGACATCGCGGAAGAGCAAAGGCTGCTCCTGCCTGTAAATGTTTGTCGGCTCGCTCTGAAAGTTCGTGCAGACGATGTCAAGAAGTCCGTCGTTGTTGGTGTCTGAAAAATCCGCGCCCATGCTGCCCTGCGGGATGCCTTCTTCGCTGTAGGCGACGCCGGAAAGCTGGGCCGTATCTTTCAATCCGCCGCGCCCGTCGCCCAGCCAGAGCTGATTTGCGTCCGTGTCGTTCGCTACATAAACATCCTGATCGCCGTCAAGGTCTATGTCACCGATAGCGAGCGCGAGACCTTTGCGCGCAGCCGCACTCAATCCTGCGTCCTTGCTGGCATCCGTAAAGCTGCCGTCGCCGTTATTGCGCAGCAAGCGATCCGGCGTGGCTTCGTAAATGCCGGGCGTCGAATAAATCTGGACGCGATTGTGATAAGTCTTGACCGCGTTCTCCGGCGTGTAGTTGATATAACGCGCCGTCCACAAATCCAGATCGCCGTCGTTGTCCAGATCAAAAAAGCCCGCGCTCGTACTCCAACGTCCATCGGGCTTGATGCCAGCCTTTGCCGTCACGTCCTCAAAGCTGCTGCCCGTGTTTCGCAGCAGCACATCGTCGCCGCGATACATCGTGAGAAACAAATCCGTCCATCCGTCATTATCAAAATCTCCGGCGGCGATGCCCATTCCAAAACCCGTGCTTGGCAGCTTCCAGGCGTCCGTCTGGTCTGTGAAATGCCCGCGCCCGTCGTTGAGATAGAGACGATTGCGCGCCTCTGCCGGACGAGATTCAGCACGCACCGCGCCGCTGTTGACAAGGACGACATCCGGCGCACCGTCGCGGTTGACATCAACAATCGCCACGCCGCTGCCCATAATCTCAGGCATCAGCTTTTCAGCCGTGCGCGTCGGGACGTGTAAAAAATCAATCCCGCTCGCCTGCGTGCCGTCGTCAAAGCGAATTGACGTTTTGACATTTTGACGTGTTGAAGACGCGCCGCCGGAATTGTTCGGCGCATTGTTACAACTGCTGAATAGCATCGTTGTTATGAGCCAGAGAGCAAGGGAAGTGATGATTGATTTACGCATCATGAAGAAATAAAAACTGAGCTTTTAGGCGAATCAAGAGTAAAAATGATTTGCTGTTTTTCTCTTTGCATTTCTTTGCGTCTTTCCTCTTTGCGCTCTTTGCGGTTAAGTGCTGATCTAACGCAAAGACCGCAAAGAGGAAAGACGCAAAGGACGCAAAGGTTTTCCGCTCTTGATTGACATCTTTTTTATTTGTTAAGAGTCACTGCGCTTGACGAAGGCGAGCGGCTTCCTGAAAGGCTGCCTGCGCTTCTGCCTGTCTGCCTGTGGCCTTGTGTGCCTGACCCAGGTATTCATACAAGGTCGGCTTTTGTGAAGCATCCGCTGTTTGCAATAGCTCCTGCGCGATGCGCGCCGCTTCATCATAGCGGCCTGCTGCGAACGCGGTCTCCAGATCGTGCCCGCGTGCGACGAGACGACGCTTGCGCGTCTCTTCAGCCACGCGGCGCGCTTGCAGCCTGTCAGCCTGATCGCGATAAAACGCTGCCTGTTGCTGGTCGCCTTTGGCGGCAAAGACGCGGGCTAAAGCATTGTTGCCCGGAATGAAATCGGGATTGATCTCGACCGTCTTTTTCAGCACTTCAAGCGCGCGGTCTTTGTCGCCTTTGTAAAAATATATCATCCCGCGCATCATCATCTCGTCGAGCTGTTTTGCAGACAAGAGCGCATCCCACACGCGGTCAAAAGCGCGAGCCGCATTGTCATACTGCCCTTCAAAATACCATGCGTGACCCGCCAGCGCGTTCAGCTCAAGATCGTTCGGCGCGGCTTCCGCGAGCGTCCCCGCGATGCGGCTCGCGTCCCTGTACCTGCCGAGCTTGATGTAAATCTTCGCCAGATAAATTTGCTCTGCCTGCGTCCTCTCGGCTTCCGGCTCGGCGGTCAACAACTGTTCGAGCGCGTCCCAATCCTGTCGTTCTTGCAGCATGCTTTGGAGAGTCTGCTGCACCTCCGTCGCGCGCGGATATTTCGCGTGCAGGCTTTTGAGCAATTCCAAATCGCTTTGCGGCACGGTCTGCCGTCGCGCCAGAGCGGCCTGTATGCGCCTGACCTCTGTGACCGCAGCTTTATCACCTTCAAAATTTTTTTGATCCGTTTCAGCCTGACTCGCGCATCCTGCAAGCGTGAGCGAAAATATCATGCAAGCCAGCAGAAAAAATTGATGGGGCGCGATTCTGTAACTGTCGCGCGCAGGCGTGTGTGCGCTTGAAGCGGATGCTGTTCCGGGAAAAGATTTTATATTCATCACACGGTTGCAGGATGGCCTATAGAGTAGATAACAAAACCAATGTTTAGCCACAGAGACACGGAGATAAGAGCAGTCATTTTATTTAGCATCTCCTTCATCTACTTTTATTACTCTGTGTCTCTGTGTCTGAGTTCTGTTAGCCGTTCTAAGCCTTGAATTGTTTTATTATACCGACCCCGAACAGAGAAGCAATCATGTGAGCTTGATTCTCAAACTGCATGGATGCGCGTGTCCTCTAGCGTCCGGCTCTGAAGCGCGCTTTACTGAAAACCAAGCGTCAACTATAGTTTGCAAATAAGTTCAAACAAGTTACCGTTGGAGGTGTTGCGGTGAAAAGCTTTCTCATCTTTTCCTTGATCTTAGCTCTCTTCTCAACTTCGTTCGCGCAGACTTCGTCACGCATGACTGTTTACGAAAAAACGCCGCCAAATCGAAATTGGCCTTTAGAGAAAAGCCAGCCGATTATTGATAAGGTCGGAATGGTGCGTTTGTCGCCAGACCTCTCGCATCTGACGGAAGGCGAGCGGAAAGCTGTCGCCAAGTTGCTCGAAGTCGGCGCAATCTTTCAGGATATTTATGAGATGCAGCGGCATCCGCAGGCTCTCGCCGCGCACAAGAGACTTGAGCAGCTCGATAAGCGGAGCGGTTCATCTGCTGCCACGCGAAACCTGCTCACGCTCTATCGTTTGTTTCAGGGGCCGATTGCCACGACGCTTGAGAATAAGCGCGAGCCGTTCGTCGCGGTCGAGCCGACTGTGCCCGGAAAAAACATGTATCCGTGGGGCGTCACCAAAGAGGAGATAGACGCTTTCCTCGCCGCGCATCCCGAAAAAAGAGATTCGATTTTAGACCCTCGCACCATCGTTCGCTACACGACCGCCGCGAATTTGCAAAGAGACCTTTTAAAGCTCGCGCAGTATTCGGTGTTGGACACACTGCATCCGGGGCTGAAAAAGGAGATGCAGACGCTGCTCGCCGCGCGCAACGCGAAAGGCTTTTATGCAGTCCCTTATGCGGTCGCCTACGCGGACGAACTGATACGCGCGCATGCGCTGCTTAACGAAGCTGCCGATGCGATTCAAAAAGATGATGAAGAGTTTGCGCGATTCCTGCGCAACCGCAGCCGCGATCTGTTGTCCAACGATTATGAATCGGGTGATGCGGCGTGGGTCACAGGGCAGTTCAAAAACCTGAACGCGCAGATAGGTTCTTATGAGGTTTATGACGACGAGCTGTTTGGCGTCAAAAGCATGTTTGGCCTGAGCCTCTTGAGCACGCGCAGGCAAGAAACGGACGCGCTGCGCAAGGCCATGAAGGGTTTGCAGGAGTTGGAAAATTCGCTGCCGTACAAGCAGCAGAAAAAGATTAAGGAAGACATTCCGGTCGGCGTCTATGATGTCATCGCGGATTTCGGAGACACGCGCGGCGGCAACACTGCCACCATCCTGCCGAACGAAAGCTATCTGGCACGGCGTTATGGCCGCACCATCATGCTGCGCGCCAACATCATGCGCAACCCAGACCTGTTCGAGGGGACATCGCGCGCCTGGGACGCAGCGGTCGGCGCGGCGCATACTAAAGAATTGACTTCGGATGGAAATTTTTATCGCACGCTCTGGCACGAAGTCGGCCACTACCTCGGCGTGGATAGAACCAAAGACGGTCAAGACCTCGATACTGCGCTACAGGACAGCTCAAGCTTGCTGGAAGAGATGAAAGCAGACCTCGTTTCCTTATTCGTCGCCGAAGCGCTCAACAAGCAGGGCTACTACACAGACCAACAGCTCCGCTCCGTCTACGCCAGCGGCATCAATCGCGTCCTGCAAAACAACAAACCGCGCCGCGACCAGCCCTACAACACCATGCAGCTCATGCAATGGAATTATTTTTTAGAGAACGGAGTCTTAAGCTTCGATGCGCGGACACAGAAATTAAATATCAAGTATGACAAGTATCATTCGGTGGTCGGCAAGCTGCTCGAAAAAGTTCTCGAAGCGCAATATCAGGGAGACAAGGCGGCGGCAGAGCGTTTTATAGAGCAGTACACAAAGTGGGATGAGAACCTGCACGGCGCAATCGCCAGGAGCATCCGCGACCAGCAGCGTTACAGATTTCGCCTGTTCAAGTATGCGGCCTTGAAAGAGTGAAGAGCCTGATGAACACAGCGAAGCAACGGTTAATTTTGCTGCTGGCTTCCAGTGCCCAGCTTCTCGCGAAACTGCTTGACGAGACGGTCGCTCAAACGGCTAATCGTCGGAATCTTTAGAGGGCCAATCAGATAGCGTCCATACGCGGCTTCGCGCAGAGCATCCAGATCGAACTTGTCTTTGAAGTGCTGGCGATACGCCTCGAACGGAATCGCCAGCCCTTCGATAGAGCTTTCATCCAGATTGATGAGAAAGATAAAGTCTGCCTCGCTGGCTTTCTCTGCGACTTTGAAAAAGTGCCACTCCTCAATCCTTTTTCTGATTTTCCTCTCCGCATCCAGATCGTAATTGAGATAGTCTCGCTGGCTATAAGTGACCTCGACCGGATTGACCGTCACGGGCAGCACCGGCGTCTGGCGAAAAGCGACGATGTACATTGCCTGACCGTTGCGAAACTTAAAAGGAGAAGCGTCGGACTGCCCCTGCGCATTCTGTCCGGCTAAAGCCACAAATAGAATTGCTAAACCCAGGGGAAAATAAGATGCCGTTATTTTTCCTGCGTTCCTTCTTCCATGTCTTCTAACGCGATACATTGCTACTCTCCTATTCATCTGATTATTGGAAAATATTTTACCTGAAATTAGCGGGAGGCGTCATCATTAGAACCGGCGGGACAAAATTTCGGTTGCTGCCTGCCCTGTATGTCTAAGTTTTAGAGCGAATTTCGATTGAATGTACGGCAGGCTGTGAGCCTGCCGCCTGTTGCGCACGAGCGGCAGACTGACAGCCTGCCGTACACTAACTTGCAAACTGCTCTAGTTAGTTTTGATGAGTTGGTATACATGTGGCACACAAATAGTTTCATTAATCTGGAACACGTCATGCAGCAAAAGCCTTTATTTATGATTGCTAACTAAGGTCATATCTGTATTATAAAAGGTAGCTTTGAAATCATCCTAAAAGTATGCTTGATAAAAAATCCCTTTCCGAACGAGACATCTGCACAAAATTTATAACACCGGCAATTGTCAAAGCCGGTTGGGATTCCAACACACAATTTCTTGAAGAGGTTTCTTTTACGGACGGTAAGATTTATGTACGCGGAAAACTTCATTCGAGAGGAACGGCGAAACGCGCCGATTACATTCTTTACTACAAACCAAACATTCCGATTGCCGTTATTGAAGCTAAAGATAATAAGCACACCATCGGCGCGGGGCTTCAACAAGCCTTAGATTATTCACGCATTCTTGATATTCCATTTGTCTTTAGCAGCAACGGCGATGGCTTTAAGTTTCACGATAAAACTGCAACCGACAGCAACATTGAAACCGAGTTGGATAATGATAGTTTTCCATCACCCGAACAGCTCTGGGAAAAATACAAGCGATATAAAGGCATCACGACGCCCGAAGAAGAAAAGATCGTCGAGCAAGATTATTACGATGACGGAACAGATAGAAAGCCACGTTACTACCAGCAAATTGCAATCAATAGGACAATCGAAGCCATTGCCAAAGGTCAGAACAGAATCTTGCTGGTAATGGCAACCGGAACGGGCAAAACTTACACGGCATTTCAAATCATCTACAGGCTTTGGAAAGCCAAAGCTAAAAAGCGCATTTTGTTTCTGGCAGATAGAAACGCATTGATTGACCAGACGAGGCGCGGCGATTTCAAGCATTTCAAGAAATCAATGACGGTAGTGAAGAAACGTCAGGTCAACAAGGCTTATGAAGTCTATTTAGCGCTCTATCAAGGGCTAACAGGCTCGGAAGATGCGAGCAATATCTATAAACAGTTTTCGCGTGATTTCTTTGATTTGATAGTGGTTGACGAATGCCATCGCGGAAGCGCGAGAGACGATTCGGCGTGGCGTGAAATCCTCGATTATTTTACTAAGGCAACGCAAATCGGTTTGACGGCGACGCCGAAAGAAACAGATGTCACGAGCAATAGCGAATACTTCGGCGAACCCGTTTATACCTACTCGCTCAAACAAGGCATTGATGACGGCTTTCTAGCGCCTTACCGCGTTATCAGAGTTACGCTTGATATTGACGCCGAAGGTTGGCGACCGCCGAAAGGCTTCAAAGATAAAGACGGCAAATTGGTTGAAGATAGAATTTATAACCGAAGCGACTTTGATAAAAAACTCGTAGTCGAAGAACGTCGTAAAGTGGTGGCGGAAAAAATCACGGAATTTCTCAAAGGCACAAACCGTTTCGATAAGTCCATTGCATTTTGCTGCGACATCGAACACGCCGAAGGAATGCGGGAAGGCATCGTGAAGGAAAACGCCGATCTGGTTGCCGAAAATTATAAGTATGTAATGCGAATCACAGGCGACAATGACATAGGGAAACGTGAGCTTGATAATTTTACCAACCCTGAAGAACCTTATCCCGTCATTGCCACGACATCGGAATTGATGACCACCGGCATTGACGCGCAAACCGTGAAGGTGATCGTTTTAGATACCAACATCAATTCGATGACAAAGTTCAAACAGATCATCGGACGCGGAACGCGAATCAATAAAGATTTCGACAAGTTTTATTTCACCATCCTTGATTTCAGAAACGCCACAGACCTTTTCGCCGACAAAGATTTTGACGGCGACCCGATTCGCGTCAAGCCTGTTTCGGAAGATGAAGATTTGAGTACGATTCTTGACGAAGAAGAAGCGGACAACAGGCCGATTATTGATGAAGAAACAGGCGATGAAATTACCATTGAGCCGCCGACGATTCGACAACCCGAACCGCTTCCGCCGGGCGGATTTATTCCGCAAAGAAAAGTTGTCGTCAATGGCATTGATGTTTCGGTTCTGGTTTCGCGCGAGCTTTCCTTTGATAAAGACGGCAAGCTAATCACGCGCAAACTTACCGATTACACGAAAGAAATTGTTACCGAAAGATTTGCCACCCTGAATGATTTTCTTAAGAGGTGGAATGAATCGGATAAGAAAGAATCAATCATCCGCGAACTCGAACAGCAAGGCGTTCCGGTTGATGATTTAGTAAATTCGGTTGATAAGAAATTGGATTTATTCGATTTGATTTGCCACGTTGCTTTTGACCAGCCGCCTTTGACCAGAAGCGAGCGGGCGAATAATGTGAGAAAGCGCAACTACTTTACAAAGTATGGCGAACAGGCAAGACAGGTTTTAGAGTCTTTGCTGGACAAGTATGCTGACGAAGGCATTCACGAAATCGAAAACATCAAAGTTTTGAAAGAACCGCCGATCTCCGATTTCGGTTCGCCGACGGAAATTCTAAAGGGCGTTTTCGGCGGCAAGGAAAAGTATCTCGAAGCGGTCAAAGAACTTGAAATGGAACTCTATAAAACGGCCTAAAATGTAGAACAGACTGTCAGTCTGTTTATTGTAGAACAGACTATTAGTCTGTTTATTGCGGAGACAGGCTAACAGCCTGTCTTACATTTATGGAATACAAGCAATTTTACTGGCGTAAGCTACCGCATCTTCATTCGCCGGGGGCGACGCTGTTCGTGACTTTCAGGCTTGCCGGAACAATTCCTACAAATGTACTTGCGAAATGGAAAAGCGAGCGGCTCTGGCTGGAAAAAGAAGATCAGAGAATCGCAAAACTCGTTGAAAATAATGCAGATGAAAAGAGTCATAGCCAGCAACAAAGGTTAAAAGACTTTTCACGTCGCTGGTTTGCAAAGTTTGAAGACATTTTGCATAAAGAAGAAAGCGGCCTCGTCTGGTTGAAGGATCAACAGATAGCCAATCTCGTCGCGGAAAGTTTGCAATATCGGAACGGAAAAATTTATAAGTTGGTTGCATTTTGCATAATGTCCAACCACGTTCACGTTGTTTTCACGCCTCTGCTGAATGAAAAGTCGCTGACCGAAGTCGCAGCTTCAAATCCGCTCAGATATGAAAGCTGCGAACTGACTTTAGGCGCAATCATGCAAACTTTGAAAGGTTACACCGCACACGAGGCAAACAAGATTTTGAACCGCACCGGACAGTTTTGGGAGGTGGAAAGCTATGACCATCAGGTTAGAAACGCCGAAGAATTAGGCCGCATAGTCAAATACGTTTTAAATAATCCGGTCAAAGCCGGACTAGTTAAAGATTGGCGCGACTGGAAATGGAATTGGCTGGCAGAAAAGTAGAACAAGCTGTTAGCTTGTTCTGACAGACAGATAGACAGCCTGACAGGCTGTCATACAATTTATGGCAAACTTACAGGGATTGTTAAAATCAATTCAGAGAATAATGTGGCAGGACACCGGCTTGAACGGCGATGCACAGCGCATCGAGCAACTTGGCTGGATGCTGTTCTTTAAGATTTTTTCGGACAAAGACCAAGAGCTTGAGTTGCTTGATGATAATTACAAATCGCCGATTCCGACCGAACTACACTGGGAAAATTGGGCGGGCGATGATGAAGGAATAACGGGCGATGAACTGGTTGAATTTGTTGACCGCAAATTGTTTCCGACGCTCAGAAACATTCCCGTTATCGAAAACAAACGCGCTTTGATTTTGCGCGAAGTTTTTGAAGGCAACAATAATTACATGAAAAGCGGAATCAATATCCGCGAAGTTCTCAACAAACTAAACGAGCTTGATTTCAATGTTGCCAAAGACCGACACGCATTCGGCGAGCTTTACGAAACTATCTTGAAGGATTTGCAGAGCGCAGGAAAGAGCGGTGAATTTTATACGCCGCGAGCCATTACGCAATTCTTAACCGAGATGGTCAATCCGCAAATCGGCGAGAAGGTTCTTGACCCGGCGAGCGGCACGGGCGGCTTTTTAACCCGTGCGCTTGAACACTTAAAAGTCCAAGTCAGGAATGTCGAAGAACGCCAATCAATTCAGCAAAATGTTATCGGTTGGGAATATAAGCCGCTGCCGTTTTTGCTGGCGACGACGAATTTGATTTTGCACGATGTTGAAGTTCCAAACATTACTTTCCGGGATGCTTTAGAACAGCCTTTGAGCAATTACACCGAGCGCGACCGCGTGAATGTCATTCTGGCAAACCCTCCGTTTGGTGGCATTGTCGCTAATAATAACGAAACGAACTTTCCGCAAACCTATCGGACAAAGGAAAGCGCGGATTTGTTTTTGATCTTGATGATTCATCTTTTGAAGATGGGCGGACGCGCCGGAATCGTTTTGCCCGATGGAAGTTTGACAGGCGAAGGCGTAAAGCAGAGAGTCCGCGAAAGGCTTTTGACCGAGTGCAATCTGCATACGATTATCAGGCTTCCGAACAGTGTCTTTCAGCCTTACGCGACGGTGGCGACGAATCTTTTATTCTTTACCAAAGGAACGCCGACGCGCGAAATCTGGTATTACGAACACCGTTTGCCGGAAGGTCAAAAGAGTTACAGCAAAACGAAAACGATTCGCCCGGAAGAATTTCAGCCGATCAAAGATTGGTGGGAGAATCGAACGGAATCGGAAATAGCTTGGAAGGTTCACATCGAAACCATCAAAGCGCGGAACTACGATCTGGACATCAAGAACCCGCACAAGACGGAAGATTTGCAAGAATATTCCAGTCAAGAAATTATCGGATTGCTCGAAAAGAGTTTTTCCAAAAGCCAAGATTTAGTTGACCAACTCAAACAGGAGATTGTATGAGTTGGGAAACTGCGAAACTTGGTGAAGTTTGCACAATCGAAAAGGGAAACATCGGAATTATGAAAGCGATTCCGGGCGAATACCCTTTGGTTGTTTTGGGGGAAGAAAGAAAAACTCACAACGAATTTCAGTTTGATGATGAAGCCGTAATTGTTCCGCTTGTTTCTTCAACCGGACACGGACACAGAAGTATGAAGAGGATTTTCTTTCAAACAGGAAAATTCTCGGTTGGCTCAATTCTGTGCGCCGTAATTCCAAAAGACAGAACGCAACTTTCAGCCGAATTCCTTTACAGATATTTAGATCTCAACAAAGAAAATGAACTTGTTGCGAGGATGAAAGGAATGGCAAACGTAAGCTTGCCGATGAAAGAAATTGCTGAGGTCGAAATCCCTTTACCGCCGCTTGAGGTACAACAGGGATTTATTGAAAAGTTTCAAAAACTTGAATCCGTTAAGAACCAAATCTCAACCGAACTCAATCACCAATTAGCTTTAGTCAAAGAACTCAGGCAAGCGTATTTGCGTGAAGCGATGCAAGGCAAACTCGCCCGTCAAGACTCGACAGATGAACCGGCGGAAATTCTGCTTGAAAAGATAAAGGCGGAAAAATATGACAGGCTGTCAGCCTGTCGCAACGACGGAAAGCACGACAGGCTAACAGCCCGTCGTACAAAAGATAAACCTTTGCCACCAATCAAACCCGAAGAAATCCCGTTTGAAATTCCTTCAAATTGGAGTTGGTGCAGATTAGGCGATATTTCAAAACAAATTACGGACGGCGAACATCAAACTCCGCCAAGAATCAGCGAAGGTAGAATGCTGTTATCAGCAAAAAACATTCGTAATGGTTTTATTGATTACAGCAATGTAGATTTCATTTCAGAAGAAGATTATCAAAAATCAATCAAACGATGTAAGCCAGAAAAAGGCGATGTTTTGGTTGTCAGCGTCGGCGCAACGATTGGACGTTCAACAATTCTGAATGATAGTAAAGATTTTGCGATAGTCAGAAGTGTTGCGTTGATTAAGCCTTTTCTTTTGGCGTTTTCAAAGTTTTTTAAGTTTGTTCTTGATTCGCCGATTCTACAAAAAGAAATTTCAGGTAGAAAATGGGGAACGGCACAACCTTGCCTTTATCTAAATCAAATTAAAGAATTGACAATTCCGCTTCCGCCATTAGCCGAACAAGAAAGAATCGTCGCCAAGTTGGAAAAGCTGATGAAGTTTTGCGACGAGTTGGAAGCAAACATCAGACAAGGCATCGCCAACGCCGACCGTCTGCTAAAAACCGCGCTCAAAGAAGCCTTAGAGCCGAAAGATAATCAGTCTTTTGAAAACCATGCTGTTTAATTGGATTGCCGGTTTAACTAGAGCGGATTTCGTTTGGATGTACGGCAGGCTGTGAGCCTGCCGCCTGTCCGACGCGAGCGACAGGTTGACAGCCTGCCGTACACTGATTTGCAACCTGCTCTAAAACTGGCACACAGTAAATTCGCGCTCGGATTTTGGCACACTACAGGCACACAAAATAGAAAAGGCATCCTTTGTCGGATGCCTTAACTTTTTGAAGCTAAATTTGAGCCGAGTTGGGCTCGAACCAACGACCCGCAGATTAAGAGTCTGCTGCTCTACCAACTGAGCTATCGGCCCACATGCAGGGTGGAATTATACGTGGCTCAATCGAAGTGTCAAGCGAGTAAAGAGTTTGCTGATTCTAGAGCGGATTTCGATTGAATGTCCGGTAGGCTGTGAGCCTGCCGCCTGTCCTGTACGAGCGGCAGGCTCACAGCCTACCGGACACTGATTTGCAATCTGCTCTAAAACCCTGGAAACATCAAAGCTCATGCTGATTAGAGAGTTTGCAAGAGGGCCTCGCGCATCGCTTCGGCTGAAGGCCAACGGTGCGCGGGGTCTTTGGCGAGGGCGCGTTCGACGACGGCGGCGACTTGCGGCGGCACGTCTGGAACGCGCTGGTGAATCTGGATAATCGGTTTGTCAAAGATGGCTTTGACGGTTTCCGCGACGTTGGCCTTTGGCGAAAGGTCGAGCGCGACGGCTCCGGTCAGAAGACTGTAAGCGGTCATGCCCATCGCGTAAATATCCGAAGCGGGACGGACGTTCTTAAAATCCCTGATCTGTTCAGGCGGCATGTAGGCAAACGTGCCCGCTACGTCTCCGGCCATCGTGACGCCGCTCATGCCCGTTTGCGTAAAGCTCTTGGCGAGACCGAAATCCGTGAGCTTGGCGTTGTAGCTCGGCCATGCGCCGCTGATGAGTATGTTCTGGTCTTTGATGTCGCGGTGTATGTAGCCTTTATTGTGCGCGAACGAGAGCGCGTCAAGCGTCTGCGTGAGAATCTGTACCGCCTCTTTATATGGAAGCCGCCCGCCACGCGCATCCGCAAGGCGCGCAGCATCCGGGCCTTCGACAAACTCCGTGATGAGATAGACGACTCCGTTGTGCGTGCCGCGATCTATAAAGCTGACGATGTTCGGATGCTGTAGCGTGGCGGCCACGTCCATCTCGCGCATAAAGCGGCGCAGGGCCTGGTCGCTGACAGCGACTTCGGGCAGCAGGGTCTTGATGGCGACGGCGCGCCCGTCCTGCTGGTTGCGCGCGAGCATCACACAGCCCATCCCGCCGCGCCCTAAAACCTTGACCATGTCATAGCCGGGGACGGGCTGCGGGTTGCGCCTCAACTCTTCGCGGCAATCTTCGCAGAGATAGGTCATCTCTTCGTCGGGCGAAGAGGCTTCGGCCTGATCGCGCCTGCCGCAGTTGAGACACTCGACCATGATGATGGAGGGCTGCGTCGGCGGCATCACTGCGCGCGTGATGTCTTGCTGCTGGTAAGTAGGATGCTGCGTCGAATCGGTCGTGACTTCGACGGCGAGGACGGTCTGCCCGCCCTGTATCTGGTCGCCGTTGCGCAGGTATGTCTCCTGCACTTTCACGCCGTTGACATAGGTTCCGTTGGTTGATCCCAGATCGCGCAGGAAGCAGCGCGGCGGCGCGATTTCGAGCAGGCAATGATGACGCGAAAAGAAGCGGTCTTCGGGAAGATAAAGATGCGCCGTGTCGCTGCGCCCGATGAGAAAAGTATCGTGCTGGTCGAAAGTAAAAGCGCGCCCGACATGTGGCCCCGACAGCACTCTTAGCGTAACTCTCATCTTTATCTCTGAAGGCAAAAGGCGTGAACAGGTAAATAGTAAATGGTAAATAGTAAATAGGAAAAGCAAGCGTTCGTCTATTTACTATTCACTTGCTGCTATTTGTAAATCTCCAGGTCGTCAAAAGCGACCGGCACCGCGTCGCTTGAATAAAATCCGACGAGTCCGGTTTTATAACCGGCGCTGTCGGTCACGCTCGTCGCATACTGCCCGTTGATATAAAAAGAGAGCTGCGTGTCTTTGGCTCGCACTTCAATCTGGTTCGGGCTGGAGCCTGTGCGAATCAGGGACGAGCGAGTCCAGTTGACCAGCGTCGTCTCTTTCCCGGTCTGATGCAGCGCGACGCGAAAAGCAGGGCTTTCATCCGTGCGAATCACAAAAGCATAGTCTTCAAGATTACCATTCTTCATCTCACCATAAACGGTGAGACCGTAGCCTTGCGACGGCGAAGTGCCCGTCACACTCCGCGCTATCACGCGCGAGGTCATGTTTGCAGTATTATACGGAGGCTGATTCGGCGCGTAGATGACGACATAGCTGCCATAGCTTCCGGCGGAAAGCTGGTATTCGCCGTTGACGTACTGAGCTTTCCCATAAGCGTTTGCCCCGCTCCACCATCGTGTAGTAATCGAGAAATCATCCTGTACCTGATAATCCTTAGCAGAGGTGTCGCCGGAATTCGCATTGGCATTACTCGAATCAGAGCTGTTCAGGTTGCCGGACCTTGCGTTCCGGTTAGACGCCAGATTCGTGTTATTTGAATTGTTCGTATTCGAGTCTGACATGCCTGCGATGACGACGAGCAGGACAACGCCCGCGATGCCGATCACGACCAGCCCCGCGATGCCGCCCAGAATCCAGTAGATGGCTTTGGATTTTTTCTTCGGCTGCCCGTATGTCCCTGTTGCCTGCGGCATCTGTGTCCATGAAGGCGACTGGATGGGCGGCTGCATCGGCAAAGGGTGTTGGCCTGAGCCGTAAACTTGTGTCGGCGGCGGGTTGGTTTCGCGCGAAGTATTGTATTGCAGCGTCGCGCCCGAATCATAAGATGAAGGCTGGCCGGTATCGCCCACGCTCAGGAGCGGCGAGCCGTCATCAAGACAAAAGCTCAACTGGTCATCCTGATAAGTGCGATTGCAGGAAGGGCATTTTTTCATAAAAGGGAAAACCTCTAACTAATCAGTCGGGAGTCTGGAGTTTCAGAGTCAGGAGTCAAGAGTCGAAATCAAAACCGTTTTTTCTTTGACTCTTGACTCCTGACTCCTGACTTCTTAAAAGCATTATACGGGAAGCGATGCAGGACTCAAGAGTTAGATGACTGTTCCGCAGCGACCGCAGAACTTTGTGCCGGGCGGATAGCTGGTGCTGCACTGGCGACAGATGATCTGGACGGGTTGCGGCGCACCCGGCTGCGGCGCGCTGCCGCTCGCAATGGTTGAGCCGCAACGCCCGCAAAATTTTGTTCCCATAGGCAGGCTCAGACCGCAGTGCGGACAATTGATGCGCGCGGGCGCGGGAAAGTTATGACCGCTCGTTCCCGGCGCAGGCGCGGGGTTGGGAGAGCCGCTCATGCTGCGCCCGCCGGCGCTTTGATCTCCGCCGAGACTCTGCCCGCCGGGATATGGTCTGACGCCGCTCGCGGGGGTTGCGCCCGGACTGAGACCACCGCCGCCGCCCTGCGCATCGTTGACAGGATGCATGACCGTGCTGCCGCAACGCCCGCAGAACTTGGCTCCGGCGGCGAAACGCGCGCCGCACTGCGCGCACATGACGACGCCGGGAATGCTGCTGTGCGGGCCGCTGCCGATGCCGCTCGCGGGGCCGCCGCGCGAAGGCGTGAACTGGCTCGGCGAAGGAGTTTGCCTGAGCTGCGCCTGTATCACCTGTTCGCCGGAGCCGGGACGAATCTCTATCACGCGCTCGTCATCCATCTCGCCTGAGCGCGCGACGCGCAGGACATGACGACCGGGCGGAATGGAATTCAGAATCACGCGCCCCGAACGCCCTATGCTGCCGTGACGTTCATCGTCAACGTAAACTTCCGCGCCCGTCGGCGCGAGAATCACGACGCGGGAATCGCCGCTCTCGTCTTCGTCCGCTTCCTCTGCCACGGCTGCTTCAAACTCTTCGAGCCAGTCCGCGACGGTCGGCGAGCGTTGCTCGACATCTCTTTCCAGAGCGTGCATGACTGCGCGCTCGACTGCGGGCGAGATGTCCGAGCGCAAGCTGCTCAAAGGCGGCGGCGCGTTCATCATCTTCTGCATGATGAGCTGCGGCAGAGTGCCCGTGAACGGAGGCTTGCCGCCGAGCATGTGATACGCGATGGTCCCGATGGCGTAAACATCCGCACGTGCATCAAGGTCTGCGCCCGGTTGCATCTGTTCGGGAGACATGTATTCGGGCGTGCCGATGATGCCGCGCGAGGCCGGGCCGCTCGCGGAAATAGCCTCTGCGACAGCATCGTTGACAATCTTCGCAAGTCCGAAATCGCCGATCTTGACAAAGCCGTCGTCCACCGCCGCGCCGCTCTTTTTTTTCTTCTGCATGATAAAAATGTTGGCGGGCTTTAGGTCTCTGTGCAGAATGCCAGCGTCGTGCGCGGCCTCGACGCCTTCGGCGGTTTGCCTGAGCAGGATGAGAGCGCGCTTCGCGCTCAGTGTTCCCTCGCGGCGCAGGAGGTGATAGAGCGTCTCGCCTTCGACATATTCCATGACGAGAAAGAAAACGCCTTCGGGAGTTTTTCCGAAATCCGTGACATCAACGACGTTCGGGTGGCGGATGGAAGCCGCTGTGCGCGCCTCTCTTTCAAAGCGCGCGATGGCTTCGCCTTCCTGCATGTCTTCGTCTGTGAGGATGTCGGGGCGGACTGTCTTGACGGCGACGCGGCGCATCACCAGATTTTCATCGCGCGCGAGATAAACCTGACCCATCGCGCCGCGCCCCAAACGTTTTTCCAGGAGATAACGACCCGCCAGCAAGGGCGCTCCCGGCAAAGACCGGCGCGTCTCTTTGCCGTCTTCTGCGCAGACCAGCACATCGTCCGCAAAGCAGCGTTCGCAACGGGGGCATTCGCGCATAAAAAAAAATCTCTCCGAAAAAAGCCTTAACCGCAAAACACGCACAAGAGGAAAGACGCTTGATGACTGCAAAGATTAGTCTGAAGAAAAGAATAAGGCGTCATGCGTACGCGCGTCAAACAGGAGACGCGCGTACGGCATGACGCCCTTCAAGGCGGATGAAGATGATGCTGTCTTAACTTCCGGCGGCGGCGCTTGCTTGCAGCTTAGTTTTGGCTTCCTGCATTTGCGTGCCGAGCTGTTCGACCTGCTCGTCGCTCAAAACTTTCTTCGCTTTCGGGAACATCTCCGTCTCTTCTTCTTCGACGTGATGCTCTACGTTTTCTTTGAGGACGGTCAGCTTGGCCGTCCACTCTTCTGTGTCCTTCGGCTCTGCGTCCAGCTCCGAGAGAAGCTGTTTGACGACGTTGTGTTCTTCGATAGCCTCAAAGGTAATCTCGCGCGTCTCTTCGGCCTCTTTGATGGCCGGATAAAAAATTTGCTCCTCGACCTCCGCGTGTACGTCCAGTTCCTGTTTGAGCTGTGTGAACAACTCCTCACGGGTCTTTATAGCCCGCTCGGTCGTCGGGTCAAGCTTTTCAAAGATTCCGGAAACCTTCTTGTGATCTTGTTTCAATAACTCAAAAGCATTCATAACACCCTCCTAGATTGTTTGGTTAATGACACTCATGCACGTTATTAATACGCGCACCGGCAGTTATTAACCTTAACAGCAAACAGGATGCCGCGAGAGAAGGGATGAGGGATGAGGGATGAAGGCGGAAGGATGAAGAGCAAGGATAAAAGGGGAGGGATGAAAGAGATGCTATTCAAACTTGAGCCGCTCATCTTCAATAGCATCTCCTTCATCCCTCATCCCTGCATTTCCGCGCAGCATTGAGAGCAGCGTGTGGCTTTGAGCGGGATAGACGAGAGACAGAAGGGGCAGTCTTTGGTAGTCGGCCCTTCTTCCGTCGCCTGTTTGCTTTTGAGCCGGTTGACCGCGCGCACAATCATAAAGACTACAAAAGCTATAATCAGAAAGCTGATGACATCATTGATGAACGAGCCGTAAGCGATGACAGGCAGCGCACGGGTTTTCGCATCAGCCAGTGAGACCGGATTTTGCCCCGAAAGATCGTAGAAGAGATTTGCGAAATCAACCTTGCCGAGCAGCAGCCCTATGGGCGGCATCAGAATCCCGTCAACCAGCGAGGTGACTATCTTGCCAAACGCCGCGCCGATAATCACTGCGACGGCCAGGTCAATCACATTACCGCGCGCGATAAACTCCCTGAACTCTCTTAACATTTTTAGAGTCTCCTTTGTGGGGTGAGTGATTGAAGGCTCAGGCAACGCACCCTGCGAGCAAGTCAATCGGGGAAAGCGCGCGGATTCTATGCCATCAGGATAAAGTTATCAATGTTTAGAGCAAATTTCACTTGAGTGCCAGGCAGGTCAGCTCACCGCAGAGACGCAGAGAGTCGCAGAGGGGCGCAGAGAGTTGAATTCACTCAAGCCTCTGCGCCATCTCCGCGACTTCTCTGCGTCTTTGCGGTGAACTGCCTCGTCCCTGACACCCAAGTGAAAACCGCTCTAGGTGAGAAGGATGATTGCATCAGAGGTCTTTTAACAGAACGGGCAGCACGAACCTGATATGCGTGCTGCCCGTAAGATGTTTGTATTGGCAAAAGCTTTACTGAATGCCGAGTAGTTCGACATCGAAGACGAGCGTGGCATTAGGGGGAATATCCGGCGGCTTACCGTGCGTGCTGTAACCCAGATTCGCGGGAATGGTAAATTTACGCCTGCCGCCCACCTTCATCGTCATCAAGCCCTCGTCCCAGCCTTTGATGACCTGACCGACACCGATCTTGAAATTTGCGGGCGTGCCTTTGTCTCTTGAGCTATCGAATTTTTTCCCGTTCAGTAAAGTGCCGGTGTAATGCACCGTGACGGTCTGGCCTGCTTTCGGGGTGTCTCCTGTGCCTTCGGCCATCTCAACATATTTCAGCCCCGAAGCGGTGGTCACTTCCTTTTCGCCTCTGCCTAGGAAATAGTAAATTAGGCCGCCCGCGATTACTGCGACGACAATAAGGACGATGGCGAGCTTGGCGGTTTGAGACCCTTTGGGTTGACCTGCGGGCTTCGGCGCGAAAGACCCTCCCCTGTATGTCCGCTTGCTTTTTCCGGTGCGCCTTTTACGACTTTGAGGCAAAACTGTTGTGCTCCTTAGAATAAAAATCCGTTCGTCAACGAACAGGCATGAATTTCTCACAAGTCTTGTGAGACAGGCAAGCGGCGACGCACCGCGCGGCAAAGGCGGATTCTATTTCGAGCGATAAATTACCGAGAGCAAAGTTTGAAAACAGATTGAGACGGATTCGCAGTTTTGCGCTCAGCGGCTCAACTATGCGAGAATCCCTCCGCGCGCCTGTAGCTCAGTGGATAGAGCACCTGCCTCCGGAGCAGGGGGTCGCAAGTTCGATCCTTGCCAGGCGTATACATTTCAAAAACTCTTCGACTTCTTGATCCTACATGATTGTTGTTAATCGTCGCCGCGCCGCTGTCATCAACACTCCGCATCATTCCGAAATTCGCCCGCTCATGGATCGCACGACTTCCGGCATCGAGCAATGCAGCCTTGCCGAAGAAGTCTTGCCAGTGGGCGCGGCGGTCGGAAGGCATCATCATCTCTTGACGGAAGAAATTTATTACATCCAGCAAGGCACAGGACGGATGACTGTCGGCGACGAAGTGCGCGAAGTCGAAGCCGGAGACGCCGTCTTTATCCCGCGCGGGCACACACACACGCTTGAGAACACCGGACATATGCCGATGACCATCCTGCTCGTCTGCGGCCCCGCGCACAGCTTTGAAGACCACCGCACGGAAAATCAACAGGGATAGACAGGATAAACAGGATGGATAAGAATTCATTCATGAAATCATTTGCGCATTAATTCAGTGAGCCAATAATTAGAGCAAATTTCACTTGAGTGTAAGGCCGGCCAACTCACCGCAGAGACGCAGAGGGGCGCAGAGGGGGCGCAGAGGCTTGAGTGGCCTTCAACTCTCTGCGCTATCTCCGCGACTTCTCTCCGGTCTCTGCGGTGAACTGCTTCGTCCCTGACATCCAAGTGAAAACAGCTCTAAATGAGCCCAATGATTCGCTCTTCTTTTATCCGGTCTTTCCTGTTTGAATTTTCTCACTGCCGTCTAGTTTGCAAGGTTGTGAATTAATCTGATGACGAGGAACGAGAGCGCGGCGATGACGGCTGAGATGGGAATGGTTAAGACCCAAGCCCAGACGATGCGCCCGGCGACGCCCCACTTGACGGCTGAGAGCCTGCGGGTTGCGCCGACGCCGACGATTGCGCCCGTGATAGTGTGCGTGGTTGAAACAGGGATGCCCGCCGCCGTCGCGCCGAAGAGCGTCAAAGCTCCGGCTGTTTCCGCGCAGAAGCCGCCGACGGGTTTGAGCTTTGTAATCTTCGATCCCATCGTATGCACGATGCGCCAGCCGCCTGAGAGCGTCCCTGCGGCAATCGCCGCGTGAGCCGTCAGCACGACCCACAAAGGGATTTCCGGCAACTTTCCATCCGCGCCCGAAGCTACCAGCCCGCCCGCCACCAGCACAGCCGTGATGATGCCCATCGTCTTCTGCGCGTCGTTGCCGCCATGCCCGAGCGAGTACGCGGCGGCGGAAAGAAGCTGCCCGCGCCGGAAAAGTTTATCCACGCGCGACGCCGACGAGCGATGAAAGAGCCAGTAGACCAAGACCATCAAAGCAAAGCCCATAATCATCCCGAGCAGCGGCGAGGCGACGATAAAGGCCAGCGTCTTAATCCATCCTTCCGGCTTGAGCAGCCCGCTAAAACCCTTGTAAGCAGCGATGGCCGCGCCGCCATAGCCTCCGATTAAAGCATGCGAGCTTGAAGTCGGCAGCCCCAGATACCACGTAATTAAATTCCAGATAATCGCGCCCAGCAAGCCCGCCAGCAGCACATACAAACGCATGTCCGCAGCGATTAAATCAATCCTCACCAGATCGCCGCCGATGGTCTTAGCCACGCGCGTGCCGAAAACCGCGAAGGCTACAAAATTGAAGAAGGCAGCCCAGACGACCGCCACTCCCGGCGACAGCACGCGAGTTGACACGACCGTCGCAATGGAGTTGGCGGCGTCGTGAAAGCCGTTGATGTAATCGAAAATCAGCGCGACAACGATAATCAGGACGACGAAGGCGAGTGTGACGCTCATAGTTGGTTAAGAGTCAGGAGTCAGGAGTCAAGAGTCAGGAGTCAGGAGTCAAGAGTCAAAAGCATTTCCAGACTCCAGACTCCAGACTCCGAACTCCTGACTTCCTATGTATGCTTGATAATGATGCTTTCGATAATGTTTGAGACGTTTTCGCAACGATCAACGGCGGCTTCGAGCTTTTCGTAGATGGCTTTCCACTTAATGACGGTCAGCGGGTTGGTTTCGGTTTGGAAAAGCTCTGCGACCGCCGAGTGATAAATATCGTCGCCTTCACGCTCAAGCCGGTGCAACTCTAAAAGGCGCGGCGTCAACCCGGTCGGGCGCGAGAGCATGGAGACAACCTCGTGTAGCTGCACAGCCATGCTCTGAATGATGTCCGCAAAGCGTCGAGCGTAATTAGTGCTTTCATGCACGTCGTACATCACCAGCGCACGCGCTGCCGAATCAATCAAATCAACTATGTCGTCAAGCGCGCCCGACAACAGGTAAATATCTTCGCGATCAAAAGGCGTGATAAAAGATTTGTTGAGGCGCGTCGAAATCGAATGCGTCAGTTCATCACAGGCATGCTCGATCACCTTGATGCGTTTGGAATGCTCCGCATAATCGTGATTCTTATCGTTGAGCATTTCGACGAGCGCGCCCGCCGCATCGTAAATGTGTGAAGTCATTTGCGAGAAGAGCGCAAAATATTGCTCCTCTTTGGGGAGAAAATTAAAGATGCCCATTAAAGATGCCTGCTCCGTGCCGGTTGGATTGCAAAAAATTAGAGCGCCCAAATATAGTTGAGCCGGAGAGCGTTGTCTAGACGCGAACTGAAATCCCTCTGAACAAATCGAACAAAGGTAGAAAAATCAAAAGGCTTGAGGCGCTTGATTTACGATTCAACCGCGACTTAATTGAGCCTTGCTTAATCGTTGCTAATCCAAAATCTCAAATCTCAAATCTCAAATCGAATTATTCTCTTTCGTAAAAACTCAAACAGGAATCTCCCTGCTTCAGGATGCGCCAGCGACGCAGCGCGCCCGTCTCATCCGGCAAACTGTTTTTGTGATGATGCTCTGCGATGAGGATGCCGCCCGCGCGCAGCAGCGGTGAATCCTGCGCGCCAAAAGCGGAGAGGACAGGCAAATATCCGGTCGCGTAAGGCGGGTCAAAAAAACAGATGTCCCATCCGGCCACGCCGCGCGCCTGTGTGCGTCGCAGGAAATCCGCCGCCTCGCTCATCATAACTTCCGTCTGGTCTTCCGGCACGCCGCACAAATCCAGATTCGATTCCACCAGCGCGCACATCTTGCGCGAGCGGTCTACGAAGGTGACAAACGACGCGCCGCGCGAAAGAGCTTCGATGCCGACCGCGCCCGAGCCTGTGCAGAGGTCCAGGAAACGTGTCCCTTCGATACGCGGAGCGAGAATGTTAAAGAGAGTTTCCCGAAGGCGATCCGAAGTCGGGCGCACCTGCATTGAAGGAGGGCTGCGCAGGACGCGCCCGCGATATTGTCCGGCGATGATTCGCATAAAACCTTTCGCCACAGAGGACACAGAGAAACACAGAGGAAAACAAAACTGTAATTTATCTCTGTGTCCTCTATGTCCTCTGTGGCTAATCGTAGATTATTTCTTGCGCTCGTAAAAACTCAAACACGATTCGCCCTGCCGGATGATGCGCCAGCGACGGAGCGCATTAATCCGCTCAGGCAATTCATTATCGCTCTGATGCTCTACGACCAGCACGCCCCGCTTGCGCTTGAGCAAGCCGTTGCCAGAAAACGCTTCCAGCACGGGCAAGTAATCGGTTGCATAAGGCGGGTCGAAAAAAGCTATCTCCCAATGCGATTCCGGGTCGAGCTTAGCGCGGTGCAGGAAATGTATCGCATCATCCGCAAGGACTTCCGCTTCCTCACGCGGCACGCCGCACAATTCCAGATTAGTGTTGATAAAGCCACACATCTTTGGCGAGCGGTCTACGAAAGTGACAAACGATGCGCCGCGCGAAAGAGCTTCGATGCCGACCGCGCCGGAGCCTGCGCAGAGGTCCAGAAAACGCGCGTTCTCGATTCTCGCCGCCAGCAACTCAAAAAGGCTCTCGCGCAGGCGACGAGCCGTCGGGCGCACCTTCGGACTTAGCGCGCTCTGCAATCGCCGTCCCTTATATTTCCCAGCAAGCACTTGCATTAGTCCCTAAAGGGTTTGCCATAGATGATAAAATTTTTCAATGGCTTTCACGCAAAGCGACTACGGGCAGGAATTAGATAGAGTGCAGTCGGACGGGCAGACAAGCATGAGAGGGATGTTGTTTGCCCGTCCGCGAGAAACGTGAATCGGGGTAAGTGTAAAGAATGCTTTCGAGCCGGTAGTGGATCAGTTACAAAGATGGAAAAGAAAAAACAGGTTCCCGCAAAGGCGCTGGTGGCGCAAAGCAAGCACGACAGATTAAGTGTCTCTCAATTCCTTTGCGTCTTTGCGCCTTTGCGGGACATTCTTCGTGATGATGGACAGGCATCAGAATCTCAAACTGACCCACTACCTTCGAGCCGCAACTCAGCTTTAATCAGCCATGAGGGCGTCCCAAGTCTTTGGACCGACAACGCCGTCCGCCGTGAGGCTTTTCTGTTCCTGAAAAGCTATGACTGCTGTGCGCGTCCCGCTTCCGAAATTACCGTCTACAGTGACATTGTGCCCGTGAGCCACGAGCCGTCCCTGCACGATTCGCACATCAGCACCCTGACTGCGTTGCCGTAGAGCCTTGCCCGGAAAGGAGATTGATGTCGGAGTCATCTCCGTAGTCCCGCCATTTGACCAGGGCCACGCGGAAAGATCATCGCGTGAGGCCGCCCGGATTGAAACGTGCATGTGGTGCGTATGCGGATTTTGGCCGGTATAGCGTCGCCATCCTTCCGCTGCTCGACTGCGATTGTAAATCTTTCGATCCCAGATGACATAAGTAACGCGCGGGTCGTTTATCACTTGGCGCGAGAGCACATTACAATCCACGCCTTTGCCGGGATCGTGCGTAAGGTCGTAGGCATTTCCATCATTGTGATCGCTTTTACGCTTTTGATGCCGCGTATCTCCCATGATCCCGTCCGAAGCTTTATTTCGTCTGGGCCAACGGGCAGTTGCATCGGCGAGAGCTTGTTTGCAGGTTTTGGCAGGGGTTGCCATAGAGATTCTCCTTTGCAATTAGACAATAGGAAAGCGCGGTCGCATACAGGGGTTGAGCTTGCGCGCCGCGCCTGAAATTAACCTGAAGAAAATAGCATGATGAGAGTTCACACTATCCGCGCCCTTTCAAAAGAATTTGCGCGGCAGAGCGCAACGGAACCGCTCTATCATGATTTCGAGCAGACTTGTTTTTATCACAGACTTATTGTTAAAGGAAGGCTGAGTAGTGCTTCAGTTTGAAGATAAAGAGAAAGAAAGTCAGACTCACCGCAGAGACCGGAGAGAACGCGGAGATGGCGCAGAGGCTTGAGTGATATTCAACTCTCTGCGCATCCTCTGCGCACTCTGCGCCTCTGCGGTGAGCCTTATCTCTCAACTCATTCATCTTCAAACTGAACCACTACCGAAGGCTGAGCCGCTTTGAAATATGCTTCAGCCAATCGCGGCCAGTCCGAATCGCGGGTCGCGGCGCACACGCTCAATCAGTTTGGAAGTCTCGCGCGTCTTGCCGCGTGTGGTCAGATAATGGTCTGCTTCGCGGCGCGCGGTCTCTAAAATCTCTATGTCGCGTACCAGATTGCCGACGCGGAAAGTTGGCAGGCCGGATTGGCGCGTGCCCATGACTTCGCCGGGGCCGCGTATCTCCAAATCCTTTTCCGCGATGCGAAAGCCGTCAGACGTTTCTTCCATAATTCCGAGCCGCTCGCGCGCGACGCTCGTACGCTTATCTGAAGCCAGCAGCACGCAATAGCTTTGCTCTGCGCCGCGCCCGACGCGCCCGCGCAGTTGGTGAAGTTGCGAAAGCCCGAAACGCTCTGCATGCTCGATGACCATCAGCGAAGCGTTGGGCACGTCCACGCCGACCTCTACGACGGTCGTGGCGACGAGTATCTGTATCTCGCCGGAGACAAAGCGGCTCATGACCTCTTCCTTCTCAGCGGACTTCATCTTGCCGTGCAAGAGGCCGATGGAAAAATTCGGAAAAACGCGGTCGCGTAGTTGCTCGTACATCCGCGTCGCATCTTTTAAATCCATCTTTTCAGATTCTTCGATGAGCGGGTAAACGACGTAAACCTGACGGCCTGCGCGCACCTCTCGCTCGACTCCTTTGTAGACGCCGTTGCGCTGGTCTTCGCCGACGACAACCGTTTTGATAGGCGTGCGTCCCGGCGGCAACTCGTCAATCACGGAGACATCCAGATCGCCGTAAGCGGTCATCGCGAGCGAGCGGGGAATTGGCGTCGCCGTCATTACCAGCACGTCCGGGTGAAAGCCGCGTGCGCGCAATTCGGCTCGTTGCAGGACGCCGAAGCGATGCTGCTCGTCAATCACGATGAGGGCGAGCTTGGGAAACGAAACGGAATCCTGAATCAGCGCGTGCGTGCCGATAACGGCATTGACTTCGCCTGCCGCCGTGTCCGTTTGCAGGCGACGCTTTTCGGTGGCGCGCAGGCTGCCGATTAAAAGCTCTACGCGATAAGGAGTTTTGGCGAGCAGGCGTTTGATATTGCGCGCGTGCTGTTCGGCCAGGATTTCCGTCGGAGCCATCAACGCGGCCTGATAGCCGTTCTCCATCGCCGCCAGCATGGCTTGTAAAGCGACGATGGTTTTGCCGCTGCCGACATCGCCTTGCAACAGGCGGTTCATAGGCGCATCCGATTGCATGTCGTCAAAGATGCGCGTGATGACGCGCTCCTGCGCACCCGTCAGAGTGAAGGGAAGAATCGCAGCGAGCGCAGACTTAATATGCTCTGTAATTTCGATGACCGCGCCTTTCGGCTCTTTGATTCTCTCGCCGCGACGCAGGCCGAGCGCGAGCGCAACCCAGAAAAATTCTTCAAAGATAAGCCGCAAGTGTGCAGGGCTGCGCGCCGTCTCGTACAACTGTATGGAATCGTCTTCGGAAGGAAAGTGTATGCGGCGCAAAGCTTCCGCGCGGTCAATCAAGTGTTGTCGTGCGCGCAAGTCTGCCGGAAGAGTTTCCGTAATCGCTTCATCGCTCATGCCAGCGAGGGCTGCGTGCATAATCTCGCGCAATCTTTTCGAGCGAAATTCGCCGAGCTTGCGATAGACGGGCACGCGCCGCCCGACATGAATCGCCAGCAAGCCCGGATCGCCCGCCTCCACATCTTCAATAGCATCCTCTTCATCAATCAACTCATCATCAGACGCAGACGCCGCCAAGCTGCCCTCTTCCTTTTCCTCCGTTCTCCCGTTCTCTTCGGCCAGCCGCAACAGCCCGATCTCCGGCGGCGTCCAGATGCCGGGAAGCATTTCCAACTCGTCGGGCTTGTTCAAGCGCAGCGAAAAAGTGTTGCGGCGCGAGTCCCATTCCCACTTGCCGTAGGCTATGAAACGCGCGCCGCGTGTGAGCTTCTGTTTATGATAAGCGATGATGTGCTGCGCCTGACGGCCAGAGACGAACCACCAGATGACGACGGGCTTGCCCGTGCGCTCAAGGTCGCTCGCGGTAATCTCGAAGATGAAAAGCTTCGGCATTTTCGGCCCGCGATTCTTGCCGACCTGAAAGCCGCCCGCGACGCGCACGTACAGTTCAAGCGAAGCTTCCAATCCATCGTAAAGATTGCTGATGCGCGCAAGGTTCGAGCGATCCTCATAGCGCATCGGGAGATAGTTCAAGAGGTCTTCGATAGTCGCTTCGCCCGCGTCTGTTTTTCCTGCGAGGGATGCTAAAGCCAGCCCCAGCTTGCGCGCGGTTGTTTGACCCAGACGCGGAATCCCGCACTGGTGAAGCGACATGACAGGCGTGTCGAGCAAGATTGGGGAAGCATTTATCATCCGTCTCAATCTTAGCATAACCAGATGCTGAAAAATGTGAGCTGAAAAGTAAATAAGGGTTCAATATGAAGATGAGAGAAAAGAAAGTCAGACTCACCGCAGAGACCGGAGATAGCGCAGAGACTTGAGTGCTATTCAAGCCTCTGCGCCCCTCTGCGCTCTCTCCGGTCTCTGCGGTGAGCCTCATCTCGCTATTCACTCAACCTCAAACTGAATCCCTGCCGAAAAGGGGACGGGAACAGTTTTTTATCAAGCGAAACTATGATACCTTGTGCGCCATCAGGAACCGGAGAACCCGTCTCTCCCTAACATTAAAAATTCAACCGCCGGTTTGACCCGTAACAATTATTCATAACTCCCAGCCGCAGTAGCTATCTCTCAAATTTTTAGGAGCGCCTCGCTATGAGAAAAGCAGAACATCCAACACATTTTGGCTCTTTAATAACTTATCCCGCACAAAGCAGAGTCCAAGTGAAGCCGCTATTATATAAAATCTTAATGTCGTGCATGATGCTTGTCATGCTCTTATTCGGTCTGCTGGCGAAGGCAGAGGTGGCTATGGCCTCGCTCGATCCTAACTTCGGGACGGGCGGCAAGGTGCTGACGGGCTTTACTGCCAACAAAGCAGAGGTTGGCGAGAAGGTCTTGGTTCAACCGGACGGCAAGATCGTAGTGGTTGGATATACGTATAGCATCCTCTGCATTTTTCCGTGCTTCGCAGTCCCGGACCCGATTCTGGCGCGCTACAACACGGACGGCACTCTCGATTCAACCTTCGGCAATGGCGGGCGCGTCGAGACAATCTTAAGCGCGAGAGCCTTTGCCTATGATGCAGCGCTTCAGCCCGATGGCAAGATAGTCGTGGTGGGCACATATGACCCTTCGATTCCAAACAACTCGCATGATTATCTGGTCATGCGTTACAACAGCAACGGCACGCTCGATACGACCTTTGACGGAGACGGCGTGGCGACCATCTCTTTTGGCCCGAACCGTGAAGATGCAAAGGCTGTCGGGCTGCAAAGTGATGGGAAGATTGTGGTCGTCGGAGTGTCAAAAGATTATTACAATGACCCCTACACGGTGATGGTGCGTTTTAATCCTGACGGGAGCTTTGACAGCAGTTTCGGCACTTCGGGCGGCATCATAATTGTAGGCGTCTATACGTACAATGCCCTCCTGATTCAACCGGACAACAAGATATTGTTAGGTGGTGGCGGCAATACGTTTCTCTTCAACGGTCAAACCGTCAACGCCAATGCGCAGGTCGCGCGCTTCAACAGCAACGGGACGATTGATACCGGCTTCGGCAGCGCCAATGCTGTTGCCGACGTAGATTTTGCACCCGGTTTTGGAGAGCTAGTGAATGCCCTCGCGCTGCAACCGGATGGCAAGATAATACTTGCTGCCAGTGCCGGTGGGTTCTCGCTGGCGCGTCTTAACCCCAACGGAACTATTGATCCAAGCTTTGGGGAAAACGGCAAGGCCTCAACGATTTTCCCTCCCGGCGGTTTTGGCGCCAACGCGCTCGCCCTCGCCGTGCAGCCTGATGGGCGCATTGTCGTGGCGGGTCAGTCCCCCCAACCTGAGTTCGGTTATAATTTCGCTCTCGCTCGTTTTAATCCGAATGGCAGCGTGAGCGGAAAGATAACGACCGATTTTGACTTGAGAAGTGATGTCGCTCGCTCGGTAGCGATTCAACCCGATGGAAAAATCGTGGCGGCAGGTGATTCGCAAGCCGGTTCGGCCCCCTCAGTCTTTATAGACCTGGCTGTGGCTCGCTATCTGGACATCGCGCAACAATTCCGCGTCCCGCAGTTCGACTTTGACGGCGATGCTAAAAGCGACATTGCCGTGTACAGGCCGGGAGCTACGGCTAATGCTCCGAGCTACTGGCACATTTTAAGAAGCAGCAATAACTCTTACCTGCAAATCCAATTCGGCTCCGGGCAAGACATCTATGTGCCAGCCGATTACGACGGCAACGGCACGACCGACGCCGCAGTCTTTCGCCCCGGCGCGGGCACCTGGTACACCTCGCTCGACCCGGCGATAAATTACGGGGCGATACAATGGGGACAGAGCGGAGACATTCCTGCGCCCGGCGATTACAACAATGACGGCAAGGCTGATTTGTGTGTCTATCGCCCGTCTAACGGCGTCTGGTACATACGCATCACGGGCTTAGGCTCAACCATCATCAGGCAGTTTGGCGGGAGTCTCGATAAACCTGTGGCAGCCGATTACGATGGCGACGGCCAGACTGATATTGCTTATGTCACAACCAGCGGAGGCAATCTGGTCTGGAATATTATTGACAGCTCGACCGGAATCGCACGCGCAGTCCAATATGGAATCAGCGGAGACAAGTCTGTGCCCGCAGATTACAACGGCGACGGCAGTATGGAGATCGCCGTCTTCCGCCCCGCGACCGGAAGCTGGTTCACATCGCTTAGTCCGGCGAACAATTACGGAGAAGTGCAGTGGGGGGCGAGCGGCGACATCCCCGCGGCGGCGGATTACGACGGCGACGGCAAGGCAGACCATACAGTGTTCCGTCCCTCGAACAGCACATTCTATATCCGGCAGAGCACGAATCTCGGATTAAGCTTCAGGCAATGGGGCATCTCGACGGATGCGCCTGTGCCTTCGGCTTATGTTCGCTGATTTTAATTTGAGTCACAGCGCGTCTTTGTTGGAAGGAGCAAGTCAAATGAATAAGGTAGAGCAATCCCTGCATCTCGTTGCCGGTTTGAGGTCAAGGCATGGCCGACCGTTTTTGCTGCAAGCGCCCGTCTTGGCAGTTTGCGCCCTGCTGTTGTTCTCAGGGTTCATGCAACAGGCGCAGGCAGCCTCGGTCATTCCGCTTGATCCTTCATTTGGCAGCGGGGGAAAAGCTGTCGTTGACATAAATTATGGCGACCACGCGCAAGAGATACTCATTCAACCGGACGGCAAGTATATCGTGGCCGGGTATTCGGTCGAGCATCCCCCCTTCACCACCCAGTATTTCTATTATGCCTCTATGATTCGTTATCACAGCGATGGCACGGTGGATACCAGCTTCGGCGCTGATGGGAAAGTCGTCTCTTCTCTAAGCGGAGGCATAGTGGAAGGCGCGGCTTTGCAACCGGACGGCAAGATCGTGTTGGTCGGAGTGAAAGTCCCGTTCAACACGACGCTGGTAGCGCGTTTTAATAGCGACGGCAGTCGTGATACCTCTTTCGGAAATAACGGAACCGCGTCCGGCTTGCCGTGTTATTTTGCGAGAGACGTAGCGGTGCAGCCGGATGGCAGGATTGTGGTCGTGGGCAATGGCAGTGGCGGTTGCAACTTCACGAACTCTTCTTTCTTTACGCAGCGTTACAACCCGAACGGAAGCTTGGACACTACTTTCAACGATAGCGGCACGCGGCTGGATTTCTTCAGCGAATTTAATTATGCCTACGCGGTCGCCTTGCAGCCGGACGGCAAGGTTCTCGTGGCCGGAAAAGCGTTTGATGTCTCTTCAAGCAGATATGAGTGGGCGCTGATACGCCTTCAGACAAATGGCCTTTTGGATAGCAGCTTTGACACGGACGGCATCGTCTATGCGGATTTCGGCGGAGATAATGAAGAGATACTTGACCTTGTGATTCAACCGGACGGCAAAGTCGTTGCCGCAGGACAGGTCACTATCGCCAGCACGCAAGCCTTTGGCTTAACCCGCTATCAAACGAATGGCGCGCTTGATAACGGCTTTGGCGCGGGCGGTAAAGTGGTCACATATTTTTCCAACCAGAGCAAAGCGCATAGCGTGGCGCTCTACGCCGACGGCAGGATAGTAGCTGCGGGCAAGTCTTCTATCAATCCACCGGATAGCGAGTTTGCTGTGGCGCGCTACGATAGCAGCGGCAACTTGATTGGCCGGGCGGTCACAGACTTTGGTCTATACGATACGGCCAGAGCCGTCGCCATACAATCCGACCAGAAAACGTTGGTAGCCGGTGATCGGGATAATCTCATCTCCCCTTCGGCTCCTGATTATACCATCGCGCGTTATTTGAATACGACAGTTCCTCTTGCGCCGCCCTTTGATTTTGACGGCGACGCGAAGGCGGACATAGCCGTGTACAGACCGGGCACAACCGCAACGGCTCCGAGCAACTGGTACATTCTGCAAAGCTCAAACTTCGCATTGCGGCAAGAGCAGTTCGGCTCAGGCGAAGACCGTATCGTTCCAGCGGATTTTAACGGCGACGGCAGAGCGGACTTTGCAGTGTGGCGGCCTTCGACAGGCACCTGGTACACGTCGCTCGACCCGGCGATAAATTACGGCGCGTTCAAGTGGGGACAGAGCGGAGACATTCCCGTGCCCGGCGATTTCGACGGCGACCGCAAGGCTGACTTTGCAGTCTATCGCCCGTCCAACGGATTCTGGTATATCCTCAAGAGCAGCAACGGCGGATACATCACTAAGCAATTCGGTGGGGCGAGCGCGGACAAGCCGCTCCGGGGAGACTTTGACGGCGACGGCATCGGCGATCTGGCATATCTTCGACCGGACGGCGCAGACCTTCTCTGGGTCATCCAGCATAGCTCGAACAACATCGTCTTCACGCACCGCTTCGGCCTCACGATAGACAGGGCTGTGACCGCAGACTTTGACGGCGACGGGCGCACCAATCTAGCCGTCTTCCGTCCCGGCGACGGGCGTTGGTACACTTCTATCAACGAAGCTCTCAACTACGGCGAGCAGCCCTGGGGGCAGGGCGGCGACGTGCCCGCGCCCGCCGATTACGATGGCGACGGCAAAGCAGACCACACCGTCTTTCGTCCCGCTAACACGGTCTGGTATATCCTCAAGAGCAGCAACGGCGGCATCATCGGCCAACAGTGGGGACTCGGCACAGATGTACCCGTCGAGTCAGCGTTCAATCCATAGGATTTGAACAAAGCCGCAGACTGATAAAAGGATTGAATCAACCATGCCTCGCACGGAGCAGGAGCGCGTCATGCTGCAACGCCGGATTGACGCCACCGACGCGCGGATTGATGCGCTCGTTTATGAGCTTTACGGCTTGACCGAAGACGAGATTAAAATTGTCGAGGGGACAGCATGAATGAAGATGAGATTGAAAAGATAAGTTCTTAGTGTTATTGCCACTAGCTTCAGCTAGTGGGTAAAATTTGCAAAAAGATACCGGCTTTAGCCGAAACATTTCGGCTAAAGCCGGGACTTTTTAGCTCTCATGTTCCACTAGCTAAAGCTAGTGGCAATTGGTAAATCCGAACAAAACCTGAGCAAATCACGAAAAATAGCAAACTTCCGGCGCGGCGAAATGTCATACGCTCACGAGCGTATAAGGCAATCATCCGTGCGTCCGGTATCTCCAAAGAATGCAATTCCTTGCGCCATAGTTTGCAAGGTCAAACTGACTCTTGCGCCTCTCAATCCGCCTCACGTAAACTCTGATGTAGAGGCCAAAACATGACCGACGAAGAACGCCAACGCCAGATGGATTTCATCATCAACACTCTCGCCGGAGTCACGGTAAAAGTGGACGCTCTGGTGGACACTCAAAAGCAAGCTGAGCTAGAGCGCAAAGCCACAGAGCTAAACCGCAAAGCCGAGCATGAACAAGCTGAGCTAGAGCGCAAAGCCGATGCCGTGCGTATCGGACGGCTAGAGGAAGCTATGGTAACGCTCGCACGGGTAGAGCAAAATCTCATTCGATTAGTGGAGAAGAGTAATAAGAGATTGGATGTGCATCGAGTGCGGATTGACAAGCATAAGACGCAGCTTGATGAGCATGAGACACAGATCATAGATCTGAAGCAGATTCTTGCGGTACTGACCAGAATTATGAACGAAAGGCACAACGGGCAATCTTAGAATCAAAAGGTAAAAGGTAACTCATGTTACGCAAGATTCTGCTTGAGCCGCGCAAGCGGCTCAGAGAAGGTAGCCAGACGTGCAACGTCTGGAACCAGAGGACACATAGCGAAGGCGCGTTGAAGACGCGCTCAGAAGGCGATGCCGTCAGCACACACGAGCTTGCATTTTCATCTGGTCTTTTCGACTAAGGAACGCCTGCCGGTGATTGCCCGCGAGTGGCGCGACAGATTGCACGCTTATCTGGGCGAAGTTGTGAAGGGCTTGGCAGGCGTGCCGTTAGTCGTCGGAGGTATAGCAGACCACGTTCACTTGCTAGTCGGCTTAAAATCATCGCATCGGCTTGATTATTTTTTGCGGGACCTGAAAGCGGACTCTTCCGCATGGGTGCATCAGGAAGTCGGGCAAAGAATGTTCGCTTGGCAAAAAGGTTACGGAGCTTTTCCGTCAGCCCGTCAAACATCGAAGGGGTCAAGAAATACATTGTCAACCAAGAAGAACACCATCGGCGCAAGACGTTTCAGGAGGAGTACGTCGAGCTATTACGAGCAAGCGGGGTTGAATACGATGAGCGATATTTGTGGTAAGTTCTACGCGCATCTTCAATGCGCGAATCTTGATACATGACGCTCCCAGACGTTGCACGTCTGGCTACCTTCTGAACCGCGTCTGCCGACGCGGACGCAGCATGCTATTTTTCATTCTGCGTAACATGAGAAGGTAAAAGGCAAAAGTGAAGAGGGCTGGAAAGCCTTCCTTACTTTTGCCTTTTACCTTTTACCTTTTTTCTTCTTTAGCTTGCTGCTACAGCCTTCGCGCAGTGCTGCTCGAAAGCCTGCTTTAACTCGGCTGCGATTTGAGTCGCGTCTTTGCCTTCGATCTGGTGACGCTCCATGATGTAGACGAGCTGTCCCTCTTTGAGCAGGCCAATGGAGGGCGAAGATGGGCGATAGCCAGTAAAGTAGCTGCGCGCTCTTTCGGTTGCTTCGATGTCGGCTCCGGCAAAGACCGTTGCGACCTTGTCCGGCTTGACTTCGTGTTGCAGTGCGAGGGCGACGCCGGGACGCGCCTTGCCCGCCGCGCAGCCGCAGACTGAATTGACGATCATCATGACAGTGCCTTCGGTCTGGCGAATCACTTCATCAACCTCTTCGGGCGTTTTGGTTTCCTGCACACCCAACTGCGTCAGGTCTTCGCGCATCGGGCGAATCAAAAACTCTGGATATGGCATAAATTTTTTCTCCTTCTTAGAATTCCATTCTTTGATGACAGGGATTCTAACACGATTATACAAGTTAGCGCAGGAGCGACAAGCCAGAACCACCTGCGGTAGCGGGCGGGTTCTTAGAAGCTGTTTTAAGCCGCGTGAGCGGCGATGAGAAGGTAGCCAGACGTGCAACGCTTGGTGAGACGACACAAGCGTTGCCGCGCCGCAAGGTGCGGACAGACAGTTCTGCGCGCATCTTCAATGCGCTAATCTTTTCCCTCGACCTTCCAGACGTTGCACGTCTGGTTACCTTCTCTCTGCGCCTTCAGCGCAAATTTCGGAATTTTCAAACAGCTTCTTAGCTCGACTTTATCCATTTCCGATCTTTGAAAATAAAACGGAAGGCAGCGTAAGCTGATTGACCAACTCCGCCAAGAGAGGTCTTTCGATGCTGACACTGCCTTCCGAACTGATGAGCCTGATTGTAGCTTTTGCGCCTTTGTTTTCCAAGCCTGTCTGGCAACACGTCCAAGTGCTGCTGGTCGGTGCCCTGCTCGCGCCGGGCAAGCGCACGGTGACCTCTGCGTTGCGCGTCTGCGGTCTGAGCCACGAGCGGCACTTTCAGACTTATCATCGCGTCTTGAATCGCGCTCGGTGGTCTTCGCTTTCGGCGAGCCGCATTCTGCTCTCGTTGCTCATCAAGAGCTTCGCGCCTAATGGCGCGCTCGTCTTTGCCATAGATGACACTATCGAGCGGCGGCGCGGAGAGCGGATCACAGCCAAAGGCATCTATCGCGACCCGGTGCGTTCTTCGCACTCGCACTTCGTCAAAGCGAGCGGGCTGCGTTGGCTGTCCCTGATGCTGACGGTGCGCATCCCCTGGGCTGAAAGAGTGTGGGCATTGCCCGTCTTGACCGCCTTGTGCCCGTCCGAACGCTACTACAAAGATCGCCAGCGTCCCCATAAGAAGCTGACTGAGTGGGCGCGGCAGATGCTCCTGCAAGTCAAGCAATGGTTGCCCGAGCGCGAGATGGTCGTGGTGGCTGACAGCAGCTTTGCCGCACTTGAACTGCTTGAGGCGGTGCGGCGGCGGATGACAGTCATTACGCGCTTGCGCCTCGATGCTGCGCTCTATGATCCCGCGCCGGTGCGCAGACCCCGCCAGAATGGGCGGCCACGTTTGAAGGGAGCACGACTGCCGACGCTGGCTACTGTGCTCAAGGATGAACAGACGGTGTGGAGTCAGCACCGGATTGCCGGATGGTATGGCGGCACGGCGCGAGTGGTTGAAGTCACATCAAGAGTGGCCGTGTGGTATCACACCGGAATGGTGCCGGTTCCCGTCCGCTGGGTGTTGGTCAGAGACCCGCTGGCGAAGTTCAAGCCGCAAGCCCTGCTTTCGACCAAGCTTGAAAGTGACCCCGTTGAGATGTTGGAGTGGTTCGTCAGACGCTGGCAAGTTGAAGTGACGTTTGAGGAGGCCCGCGCACATCTCGGTATGGAGACACAAAGACAGTGGTCGGAGAAAGCCATTGCCCGCACGACGCCAGCGGTGCTGGCACTGTTCTCGATAGTGACCTTGCTGGCGCATCAACATTATCGTCAGAAGCGGAAGTTGTTCGTGCGCCAGGCCGCATGGTACGTCAAGCGGCTGCCGACCTTCTCAGATGCCTTGGCAACTGTGCGCCAGCCGCTATGGCGCGAAGGAAGTTTTCACACATCGCATTCCGGAACCGACAGCGTAAAAGTAGATCGCACATTGTTAGAACGGCTGACGGATGCGCTCTGCTACGCCGCTTGAATGGATAAAGTCGAGCTTAGCGTCAATAAGAACCCGCCCGCTACCGTAGGCGGTTCTGACATTCTCCTTTTGAAACACCGCGCGGCTCGCGTGGTGCGCGCTGAAACAGCAGAAGTGTTTCCCTCAAATCTTCAAAAATCCATCAAACCTTCGGGAATATCACGAAACGTCTTAACAAATGCTTGCGGCACGTTCATTGCAGAGGGTGTGCTGGCAGATGAGAAGCTCTTTTATCTCGGAAGCTCATTGACCTGATGTTGGCTGACACGAAGCAGTGCTTGTATCGGTTGGCCGTAATTTGAAAACCCTAAATTTGTAAGGATGAAGAAAATGAAAAAGATCGCAATGCTTGCTTTCATACTGACGGCGCTCGTCGCCCTGCCACTGGTCGCGCAGGCTGACACGGATGATCGCCTCTACGATTTTACGGACATGCACTATCGCAAGAACGGCGTCAACCCCGCGCGCATCGTTGGCCGTCGCAACGGAGCCGATAATCTTTCGGTCTTCGATACGCCCTTCTTCTCGAATCAACGAAACGTCAGAACGCTGTTGACCATCCCGGCTTATGACCATAGCGGCGATTTGGTCTACTTCACAATCATGGGCGAGTTGTTCGCGGACGGCTTTACGAACGACCGCGCCGGAATCGCCGCCAAAGCGATTGGCAACAAATACATCGAATATGTTTTTGTCACGAGAGGCAGCAACCCCGTTGGCCTCGGCAACTTTCGCCAGTCCGCGCTGCTCGATATGCGCAACGGCTACTTCAGCAACGACCCGCTCGGATTGTGGACGCACGTCTGGGTCAGCTTCACGGACAAAGCTTTCAACACCAGAGACGGCATCAGAGCATTGGCCGATCTTGAGCAAAGAAACGGGCGCGCACTGGACGGCACGCCGATTATCAAGAAGGTGAGCGAGATTGATAACCTCGTCAGCAAAGGTTACGCGGCAAAACGGCTGCGCAATATGGATGGCTCGGAAGGCGCGGTCTACAGCATCTGCCCCGTCATCAAAGACCCCAGAGACGGCGGCATCGCGCTCGACCAGTTCCTAGCCTACACACGCAACCCGGACGGCACGCCCTTAGAGCCTGAGTTTGTCATCAACTTCGATAGCCTGAAATTCACGGGCGATTGGGCTGACTAAGAAGCTTTTCATCGAGCAAGGGGGGAGCAAAAAAAGGCGCGAAGGTGATTCAAGAAATCCCTTCGTGCCTTTTGGTTTTTAAAGGAAACTTTGAAAACTATTTTTGACGCCGCTCTTTGTCCTGCCCACTCTTTTTCGGCGGCCCCTGCGGCCCCCAGTAATGTTTCCTGATGAGCATCACGTACAGAACGATAGCAAGTATCGTGGCGACGAGGGTGACGATGATTAAGGGCAGCACTTTTGTAAACTCCTACGAGAAGACAATAAAACATCTCCCGCAAAGGCGCAAAGGCGCAAAGGCGCAAAGAAGAGATTGAATCTTTCCTTTGCGTCTTTGCGCCTTTGCGGGAGACTGTCTTAATTGTTCTCAAATTTAATCTTTCCGCTTGCTCTTAATCAGCCGCGCATCATCGCCGTCGCCTGCGATCTCTATTTGCCAGACAGTCGGCGGCAGCCTGTAATTTCCCAGACGCTCAGCCCATTCGATGACAATCACCGCGCGCTCGTCCGCGAGCAGGTCGTCCAGGTCAACCGCGTGCGCCGCCGTTGCTCCTTCGGGCAGGCGATAGAGGTCTAAGTGATAAAGCGTCAGCCGCCCTTGATAGAGATTGACGAGCGTGAAAGAAGGGCTGGTCACTTCGTCCGTGTCAAAATCGAGCGCGCTCGCGATGCCTTTGACAAACAAGGTCTTGCCCGCGCCGAGCGTCCCGCTCAATAAAACGATTTCGCCGCCCGCCAGATTTTTTCCGAAACGCGCGCCAAGCTCGAAAGTTTCAACGGGGCTGCGGCTCTCCCATTCGCCCAACGGCAGGAAAGTAAGCGCGTCTGTCATGGCTGCTCTCCTAACTGGTCAAGCGACATGAGAGCCGCGCTCAAGCTCTCGCGGATGTCCGAAGCGACCATGCTGCGCATGCCGCGTTCCGTGGCGGCGAGGTCTCCCGCCAGTCCGCTCGTGTACACAGCCGCGACGGTCGCTTCAATAGCATCGCTTTCATCCTTCAGCGTCGCGCGCGACTGCGCTATAAAACCCGTAATGATGCCCGTCAGCGTGTCGCCCGCGCCAGCCGTGCCCAATCCTGCATTGCCCGTCGGGTTGATAAAGACGCGGCCATCCGGCGCGGCGATGAGCGTGCGCTGTCCCTTCAAGACCAGAATGATGCTGTGCTGTGTTGCAAACTCGCGCGCCGCGCTAACGCGATCCGCCAGAGCATCTTTGTCTTCCGTTCCAAGCAAGCGCATCATCTCGCCCTGATGCGGCGTGAGGATTAAAGGCAACTCTTGAGAGCCGCGCAATTCTTCAGGCCACGGTGCGAGCGCGTTCAAGCCGTCCGCATCAATCACGACGGGCGTGCGGCGTTTTTCAACCGCTTCACGGACAAAGCTGCGTGTGCGCTCGTCGTCCGAAGTGAGACCCGGCCCGATGGCGACGACGTTTACTTTCTCAAACATTTTAAGCACAGGCTCAGACGCTTCCGCGCTCACCGCGCCGCGATCCGTCTCGGCCAGCTCTATGGTCATCACTTCCGGCATCGTGCGCGCGGCGACTGCGGCCTGTGCGGACGAAGGCGTCGCGATGGTCACAAGCCCCGCGCCCGCGCGCATCGCTGCGTTGCCTGCGAGCGCGGCGGCTCCTGTCATCCCGCGCGAGCCTGCGATGATGAGCGCGTGCCCGTGCGTGTTCTTGTATGAATCAGGCGCGTAGCGTGTTTTAGCTAACCATGCCTGTGCATCCTCTTTCTCAATCAGAAAAAGTTCGGAGTGCGCAGCTTCGAGCAGGGACGGAGGCGAGCCTATCTCCGCGACTATCAATTGTCCGTTGAAGTGAGACGCGGGCGGCAGCACGTTGGCCGGTTTGGGCGCAGTAAAGGTGATGGTCAAATCTGCGCGGACTGCTTGACCGATCAGTTCTGCGGAATCGGCGTTGATGCCGGACGGAATGTCCAGAGAGACAAACAAAGGCAAAGATAAACCCGCATGGTCGCGCGCTTCGCGCAGCAGTGCGAGATGCTCTACGATGTGAAGCGGGACGCCTTCGAGCGGGCGCGAGAGTCCCGTGCCGAAAAGCGCGTCAACCCTGACATCATATTTGCCGAGCGGCGCGGCCAAGCCTTCCCACGCCGCTAAGGTTTCGCATTCGATAAAAGTTAGAGGTGAAGGCCGTGTCTTCGACCCGGCTTTGAAGCTGGCAAGCTCTCGCAGCATCTCGAAATTAATCCGCGCATCGCCGCTTGTATCTTCGACACGACCGAAAAGAATCACGTCTACGCGCGCCCCCATCAACCAGAGCGCGCGTGCCAGCGCCGCCCCGTCTCCGCCATTATTGCCGCGCCCGCAGAAGACGCGCATTTTCACCCCAGCCGGATTGCCATCGAAGCGCGCAGCGATGGCTCTGGCGGCAGCCGCCGCCGCAGCTTCCATCAACAGCAGCGAAGGGGTCGCGAATTGCCCGGTCGTGAGCCGGTCAATCTCTCGCATCTGTGTGGCAGTGATGACTTTTTGCACGCCCGCATGATAAGGAGAGAGCCGCGTGCGGGTCAATCGCTACCCGCTCTAGAGCAGTTTGCAAATCAGTGTCCGGTAGGCTGTGAGCCTGCCGCCTGTCCCACACGAGCGGCAGGCTCACAGCCTACCGGACATTCAATCGAAATCTGTTCTAAGCGGCTCAGATTCGGGCAAATGGCTGGATTTTAAAAAAGGGAGCGGCAGTCACGTGGAGCACCCACCGCTTCTGCCGCTGCGTCAATTCCAAATTCCTCTACGGTATTCTATATAAAGATGCAATGGGTTCTTGCTTTCAGAAATTTTCGGAAAAATTTTTCCCTCAATTCCTGCGGCGGCTGAATCGTCCCGTAACTGACTGTATGGCTTGATTTAGCTCGCTCACGCCCAGCAGCTTCGCCGCGATAATGAAGACCACGCCGCCCACCGCAATCGGCACAAAAGTCTCTATCAGGCGCACAAAAAAGCTCGCCTCTCCCAAAGACCTGACCAGCACGAGGTAGGTGACATAAGCTGCGCCGGAGAGCGCGGCGGAAGCGATAATGATGCGGATAAAGGAAGAGAAAATACGCCTGCCTTCAAGCCCGTTTATCTTGCGCCGCAGCAGAAATGCGAGCGCGAAAAAGTTGACCAGCGCGACGCACGAGGTCGAAAGCGCGAGGCCGACATGTCCCATCCCGCCCGGAGTCTCAGGCGTCACATAATAGGTTGAGAACAGGGCGCGGAACACATAGCTCGCTCCGGCGTTGATGACAATCGAGACGAGGCTGATAATCATCGGCGTCCGCGCGTCATCCAAAGCATAAAATGCAGGCGACAGAATCTTGATGGCTGCGTAACCGACCAAGCCTACGGAATAACCTGCCAGCGCCCACGCCACCATCTCCGTATCCGTCGCGGTAAAAGCTCCGCGCTGGTAGATCAGCGAGATAATCGGCTTTCCCAAAATAATCAGACCGCACGCGGACGGAATCGTCAGCAGAAAGACGAGGCCGATGGAGGACGAGAGCGTCGAGCGAAAATTCCCAATATCATTCTTTGCCGCGAATCTTGAGATAGCAGGCAAGGTCGCTGTGCCGATGGCGACGCCGAACACTCCGATGGGAAATTGCATGAGCCGGAACGAATAGCCGAGCCAGGACGGGCCGCCGTCAATCCCCGAAGCATAAAAAGTATTGACCAGCACATTTATCTGCACCGCCGCCGTCCCGATTATCGCAGGCCCCATCAAGCGCATCACCTGCCGCACGCCGGGGTCTCTAAAGCTCAGGATGGGGCGAAAACGAAACCCGACGCGATAGAGCGAAGGGACTTGAACCAGAAACTGCAACGCGCCGCCGATGAGCGTGCCGATAGCCATTCCTATGATCGCCCACTGCGCCGCAGCATTCGGCACAGTGGCGGCTCCTTCGGCCTTGCTCCACCCGCCGCCGCTCAGCCAGTAAGCGCACGCGAGGCCGCCGATAATCGAGCCGACATTAAAAAGCGTAGACGCGGAAGCAGGGATGCCGAATATACCTTTTGAGTTGAGCACGCCCATCGCGACGGCTGCGAGCGCGACCATCAGCAGGAAGGGAAACATGATGCGCGTCAAGGTCGTTGCCAGTTGCGCTTTTTCCGGCGAGAAATCTGCGGCGATGATGCCGACTATCTGCGGAGAGAAAATAATGCCGAGGATGACAAGGATGCTGAGGATGATGGCGAGCGCGTTCATCACCATGCTCGCCAAACGCCACGCTTCTTCCTCCGTGCGCTTAACCGAATAGTCCGTAAAGGTCTTGACGAAAGCGACCGAGAGCGCGCCTTCCGCAAAGAGGTCGCGCATCGTATTCGGAATGCGAAAGCCGACCTGAAAAGCGTCGTTCAAAAATCCCGCGCCGAAGTAACGCGCGAAAACCATCTCGCGCACCAGCCCGAGCAGGCGCGACCCCATCACGGCGATAGAGACGATGCCCGCAGAGCGCGCGACGCTGTGCGGTTTTTCTTTGACAGGGGAAGCCGGAGGGGCTTCAGCTTCGATGGCATCCACCGCGCTGGAAGGCGTTTCAGCTTCACCCTCAGCGACGCCTGTGTCTTTGCTTATCTCAGCTTCTTCGACGAGGGATTCGTTGATGGCTTCAGCGCGGTTTTTTTCGTCTGTCGAGCTTTTATCCGGCATCGGTAGATTAAGAAAGAGAAGAGAAGGGGCTTATCTTTGCGGTCTTTGCGAAAACTCTTTGCGTCCTTTGCGTTAAAAAATCATTTAACCGCAAAGACCGCAAAGAAGGGACGCGCAAAGACCGCGAAGAAAACATTTCTGCTTTGATATAAAATCATAAATCGTAATCTCTAATTTTCGTCAGCAGCGTTTTGTAACTGACGCCGAGCGTTTCGGCGGCGCGCGTCTTGTTCCCGTCGTGCGCTTCGAGCGCGGCGGCAATCTTGCGCCGTTCGATAAAGCGCGAGGCGCGCTCTGCCGCTTCGGCCAGCGTGCCCGAAAGGTCGAGCGCGTTGAAAGTCTCCGGCTCACTTTTACTGCTTGTCCACAAGCCCAGATCGCGCGGCTCAAGCATCGAAGAGTCCGCGAGGATGCAGGCGCGCTCAATCGCATTCTCAAGCTCACGCACGTTACCGGGCCAATCATGTGCGCGTAGGGCAGCGATGCTCGCTTCGCTGATGACCGCTTCACGCTTGCGCAGCTCGCGCCCGAGCTGTGCTGCAAAATGGCGAGCCAGCAGCATGATGTCGTCGCCGCGTTCGCGCAATGGGGGAATCTCGACGGGAAAGACCGCGAGGCGAAAGAAGAGGTCGCGACGAAATTCTCCGTTCTCGACCGCCGCGCGCAGGTCTCTGTTCGTGGCCGCGACGACGCGCACGTCCACCGGAATCGGAGCGCGCCCGCCGATGCGGTCAACTGTTTTTTCTTCAATCACCCGCAGGAGTTTTCCCTGCACAGCGAGCGGCAACTCGCCTATCTCATCCAGAAAAACTGTGCCGCCCGAAGCCAGCTCGAACTTTCCTAAGCGGCGGTCGCTCGCGCCAGTGAACGCGCCGCGCTCGTGGCCGAACAATTCATTCTCAATCAACGTCTCTGGAATCGCTGCGCAGTTGATGGCGACAAAGGGTTGGTCGCGTCGCGCGGAAAGGTGATGAACGGCGCGTGCAAAAAGCTCTTTGCCCGTGCCGGATTCGCCGAGCAGGAGAACTGTCGCTTCTGTCTGCGCGACGCGCTGCGTCTCTGCGACCGCACGCTTGATCGCTTCCGATTCGCCGATGATGCGCGGGAAACCGTAGCGGCGCGACCACTCTTCACGGAGCAGAATATTTTCAGTCCGCATCCGCGCTTGCTCAAGCGCACGCTCGACCAGCAGCAAGAGATGATTCGAATCAACAGGCTTCTGCAAAAAATCGTGCGCGCCGTCTTTCATCGCGCGCACGGCTTCGTCAATCGAGCCGAACGCGGTCATCACAATCACAGGGATGTCAGGGTCTGCGGCACGCGCCGCGCGCAGGACATCCAGGCCGCTGCCATGCGGCATGCGTAAATCCGTTAAGACAATCCTGTGCGGGATGCGTGCAATCTCTGCGGCGGCGGCGCGTGCGTCCGCGCTCTCCGTGACGGTGTAACCAGCCGCTTCGAGCGTCAGGCGCAGGACGCGGCGCAAGCTGTCTTTGTCTTCGACCAGCAGGATGTCCGGGCGCTCAGTCCCGGGTGTTTGCTCAGAGTCCGGCGTCGTCATAAGCATCTTTGCGGCGCGAGCCGTACCTGTTTGCTGCGTAAGCCAAGATGGAAGAATGCATGTGCGTTATGGAAGAAGTTTTGCAACTGAAAGCGATGGTAGCGACGCGACGCCGCGCATGTCAAGCACCATGCTGACTCACCTTATCATTAGGTAATCAGCTTCACATTCCTGTCACCGACGGAAACAACTCCAAAAGATTTTTCAGCACTGCTCGCGCGCTTGAATCTTGCCTGAAACACGCTGATTCGTGCTGACTGCTGGCTTTATTGACCACTTGTTAATTTTTAGAAGACGGCGGCGCGCGAATTGCTCTGGCAGATTGATGGACGCCTCTTTGTGCGTCACGCCAGGGTTGATTGTCCGGGAATTGTCCTTTAAGCCAAAGATAAGTGCGCGCCTTCCCCCATCGAAGCGAAGTGCGGTGTATTCGAGGGCGCACGTTCGGGTTTTGAGGACAGCTCTCAGGCAATCATCACGAATCGTCCCCTCGTGTGCGGTGCCGCACGCTGCATGCGAGTGGGACGCAAAGCGCCCCGGCGACTCTCAGGCCGTCGGGGCGCAGGATTGTTAAGGATGAAGGCGGAAGGATGAAGGATGAAGTGATAGCATTTATTTCATCCTTCATCCTTCCGCCTTCATCCTTTAATTTGTTCCCGGCTCGTATTCGTCCTGACGCGAGGGCTGTGGCGAGTTGAGCTGTGTGCCAGCGAGACGGAGCGAAAAAGGTTGCGGTTGATATTTGAAGGGCGCGGGGCCGCCGTGTGTGCTTTGAATCTGCGACACGAGTGCGTCCTGATATTCGCGAAAGCGCAGGACGTTGCCGTACATGTTGAAGATAACGAAGAGCAGCGTTTCGCCCGAAGCCGTTTGCATCTGCCCGACCAGCGCGCTGGCTCCGCCGTCTGTTCTGATAAGCGTCCCCGTTTTAGCGATCACGCTGCCGCGTGAAGGCGCAATCGTATATCGCCTCTCAAGCGTGCCCGGATCAATGCCCGCGACAGGCATGATGTCCGCCGGAGACATCTTGTATTTTGCCAATTCATCGCGCAGGGAGCGAAAGATTTTCATCATCGCGCGCGGCGTGACGCGATTAACGCCAAGTCCGCTCGTCGAAGCCAGTTTGATGTCGGCGGGATTGATGCCGAAACTCTTAATCATCATCTGGCGCACGCCCTCTGCCCCGCCCAAAGTGTCGCCGATGCGCTCGGCCATAAAATTGTTCGAGTAACAAAGCAGGGCTTTTAAAACATCCGTCAGCTTGCTGGATTTGTGCGTGAGCAGCATGCGCGCCTTGGCGGGCACGGAATCAACATAGACTGCGCCCATCACAGAGACGCTCGCGGCGGTTTGAAGACTCGCCGTATCGCCGACCGCCGCGCGCTGGTCCAGCCACGCGCGGGTCGCGGCTGCGGAGCGTCTGCTGGCATCGAGTGTGTCATACAATTGATCTCCCGAACGTTGCGAAGACCAGTCGAAATTCATCGTGAAGCGCGGCGCGACAATCAAATCGCCCGTCACTGTGCGGATGCCTAGACGGTTCAACTCAGCCGCGAGCATCACCCCATGCTCATAATGAAACGAAGGATCGCGTCCCGAAATAATCAGGTCGCCGTTAAGCGTGCCGGACGCTTTATCGAATGTGCCGTCGCTCCAGACGGCTGTGAGAAAGCGGTGATCCGCGCCGAATGAGCGTAGCGCAGTCAAGGCCGTCGCCAGCTTGACGCCCGAAGCCGGATTCAAAGCAACGTCCGCCGTCTGCTCCATCAACACGCGCCCGTCAAGCGTTTCGACCAGCACCCCTCGCGCGCCCATCACGACAGGCTCGTAAGAAGGCTGTGCGATGTCCGGCGCAACGCCAGTCGCCGTGTTGACGCCTGCCGGTTGCGCTGGCCGCGTGATGACTGTCGGCTGTGTCAGGGACGGAGCATCCGGCTGCGCCGTTCGAGGTCTTTGCTGCGCCAGCGCACTGAGCGGCGTTAGCGCAAACAAAGTCATGAGAATCAGCGAAAGTGAAAGATAACGTTTGATTTTCTGATTGCTCATATTTCTCTCCATCAAAAAAACTCCGCGCACGGAGTAACAAGTCCGCCTCTAGCATGTCCCAACAAGCTATGCTCTTGCAAGCATTTTTTTTAAGGGGCAGAGTCGAGACGGGCTTTTGATGCCGCGACCTTGCGTAGGGGATGTTCCCTTGAGAGGTAAGATTATTGAGCGCGCTCTAACAAATTATTAGCCACAGAGACACAGAGGCACAGAGAAAAGCACAATTAACTTTCATTTAGCATCTTTTTCATCTGCTTCTTCGGTCTCTGTGGCTCTGTGGCTCTGTGGCTAAGCTTTGATCTGGTTATGCGCTCTGAGATTCGTTTCGTTGACAATGCTCGGAACACGCTCTTACAATCTTCCTTAAAAAAAACCTCGTGAGACCAGACAACCAATTCGTTACAATTGAAAACATACGTGCAGCACACCGGGCAAGACGCAGAGAGATTAAGGCGCGTCTCGCGCAGTTCCGTGACATCTGGAAAGAGGGCAGCGACGCGCTGCTGTGGGAAGAGCTGGTCTACTGCATTTTCACGGCTGGCGCATCGGCGCGGATGGGTCTGCGCTCCGTCGAAGCGGTCAGACCCTTGCTCCGTGACGGCACGCATGAAGAAATGATGCATGCGCTAGTGGGCGTTCATCGTTATCCGCGTGCGCGTCCCGGTTATATCGTCACGACGCGCGACTATTTGACAGAAGATTGCGGGATGCGCCTGCGTGAGCGATTAGAGAGTTTCCAAGAGCCGCTTGAGCGGCGCGACTGGCTGGCGCGCGAGCGGCGCATCAAGGGTCTCGGATACAAAGAGGCCAGCCACTTTCTGCGCAACATCGGATACAAGGGCTATGCGATTCTGGACAAGCATATCTTGCGCAGTCTCGCCGAACTCGGCATCATAGAATCGCCGCAGCCGCCCACCACCCGCGCGCGTTATCTGGAAACCGAGCAGCGCTTGAAAAGATTCGCACGCGACCTCGGCATTGATTTCGACGAGCTTGACCTGGTGCTCTGGTCTATGAAGACCGGCGAAGTATTGAAGTAACGCAAGGGAAATTATCGAAGTGAAAGGTTAAGCGCAAAAATGATTCAACCCGTCCAAAAAAAGAAAGCGGAATCTCGCTTTATTTACTCAAATAGCTTTTCTCTTCGTGCGGTGGTCGCCCTGCTCATCTGCGCTGCCTTGTGCGCGGCGGTGCTGATTTTGCCAAGGCCCGTGCAGGCCGAAGACAAAACGCGCAGTCGCGCCGAGCGTGCCTTGCGCGAAGGAGAGTTCGATTTAGCGGAAAAATTGTTTCGCGAGTTATTGTCAAAAGACGTGCGCGATTCGCGTGCGCGTCTCGGCCTGAGCTTTGCGCTCTTTAAGAAGAGAAATTTGCAGGACGCTTTCGATCATGCGGCGCGCGTCATCGGCGAAGACCCTTTATCGGCACGCGCGCACTCTCTGCTCGGAGCGATTATTCTGGCGTCCGGTGATTTTCGTCGTTCGATTGAAGAGTTTCGCACGGCCTTGAGCCTCAAAGGCGATGACGCGCGAGCGGTCGCCGGAATGGCGATGGTTGATTTTTACGAGAACCGTTTGGATGAGAGCGTCAAGGGCTTGAAGCGCGCAGCCTTTATTGACCCGAGCGAGCCTGATTATGTCTTTGACCTCGGGCAGGTGGCCGCGCGCACAGAGCGTTATAAGGAAGCGGCAAATGCCTACGAGCGTTTTCTCGCCATCGCGCCCAAGACGGACACAGACCGCCGTGAACGCATTCGCGGGCTGATAGATTTTCTGCGCTATCTGGGCGATCAAGGCGCGCTCTATTCTCCCGGCGGCGAAAATCGCACGTCCATTACTTTTGAAGAGACCAGCGACCGGCCAATCTTGCAGGTGCGTGTCAACGGCTCGAAAGAAAAGCTGCGCTTTGTGCTCGATACGGGATCGGGCATGTCTGTGTTATCCGAAGAGACGGCCAAGCGTCTCGGCATCAAGCCCGTTGCGCGCGGCGGCATGGCACGCGCAGTCGGCGGCGGCGGACGCTTCGAGATCGTCTACGGCTTTCTGTCGAATATGGAAATCGGAGAAGCGCGCATCTCAAACGTGCCCGTCTACATCCGTCGCTTTTACAGTTCCGGCACGCCGGTAGACGGTTACGTCGGTCTCTCTGTTATCTCCAAGTACATCGCCACCATTGATTACGACACGCATAATTTCTCGCTGGTGCGCAGCAGGTCAGATGATGCCGCGCCGATGCGCAGCGTTTTTAAGAATGATGAGAACAAGGGCGACAAGACGCAATCTCCCGGCCTTGAGATTCCGATGCGTATCACGTCGAGCGGTTTTCTGAGCGGCGAAGTGCGGATCGAGGGAATCGAAAGACCGCTCAATTTTATCATTGATACCGGCGCAGATATTTCTGTGGTGTCCGAGCTTCTGACTAAGATTGAAGACGTGTCACGCTTTGCGCAGGGAGGCAGAATGGTCGTCTACGGAGCGGCAGGAGTTGCCGAGAACGTGACCGCGCTCCTGTTGCCGCGCGTCTCGTTCGGCGCGCACGCGCGCGAGGGCATTCGCGCAGCCGTCTTAGACCTTGAGCCGGTCAATGAAACAGCCGGGTTTGACCAGATGGGAATTCTAGGCGCAAATTTTCTTCGCCACTTTCGCGTGACTTTTGATTTCCCCAGAGCTATTGTGCGTCTTGAACCTTTGCAGGGCAAAGCGAAAAATAAAACAGAGAATACACCAACAGAGGTTACTCTTCCCGGACAGCCATGAAGCAGAGCCTGTATCTTGAAACATCCGTCGTCGGCGCGTATCTGGACAATGGCGAGCCATTCCGGCGCGACCTGACGATTCGCTGGTGGGAGCATGAGCTGCCTGAATATCGTGCGGTCGCATCCGTGCTGGTCGAGCGCGAGTTGGAGCGCGTGCCAGAGCCGCACCGCACCGGTTATTTGACTCTCGTGCGCCCGCTGGAAAAGGTCGAGTTGACGGAAGAAGCAGCCATTCTCGCCGAAGGCTATCTGACGCGCGGCATCTTTCATCGCAAATATCTCGCTGATGCGCTGCATGTCGCTCTTGCATCCTTTCACAAAATAGATTATTTGGTCACATGGAACTTCGGGCATCTGGCGAATGTGCGCAGGCAGGCGCGCATCCGTCTCTTTAATACCGCCGCCGGATTTTTTGTGCCCATGATTGTGACGCCCGAATTTCTGGTTTCGGAAGCAACGGAGAGAACAGTGACAAGTGACGAGTGACAAGTGACGAGTTAAAAGCTCGTTCATGCTTGTCACTTGTCACCTGTCACTCGTCACTGTATTTATGTATCGTAAGCCAAGATTCTTAGAAGCCCTGCACGCCATCCGCGAGGAGATGTCGCGCGAGGCGGATTATGACGTAGACTTGTTCGCAGAGATGGTGCGTACAGGTTCGCGTCCCTCTTTCGGCGCAGAGCGCAACATACGCGGTTACAAGAGCCGCGCACCGCGCCAGAGCGAAGACGACGAGGTCAAGTCGGACGCCACGAAACGCAAAGAGAGAAAGCGAGCATCAGGATAAAACTACAGTGACAAGTGACAGGTGACAAGATAAAACCTGTTCTTGCTTGTCACTCGTCACTCGTCACTGATTTCTCATGGACATCACGTTTGAAACAATCGGGCTTGAAGTGCCGAGCGAGAAGGACTTCAACCATCTGGCCGAGAGCGCGGGCAATCATGGCGAGCCGACGCAGTTGAACAGGCGCGGCGGGGTCTTGCACGGGCGCTGCTGGAAGCTCGGCGAAGGCTTGGAAGTCTGGACTGTCTTGTATGAATCCGGCACCGGCGAGATTTTTTATGCGGATTGTCGTCCCGGTTTTCGCGCCCGCTACGCGCAGCGCATCAGCCCCTGGGCGTTGACGGAATACGACGAAGAGGGCGAGGCCGTCGTTCACGGATATTGCGACGGCACGGATACGGAAGTCCTGTTCGAGCTGCAAAATTTGACGGAAGTTGGCCCGGCGGGATTTCGCGCGCCCGCGCTGCATATCAGTTTGTGTGGTCTCGCGTATCGCGCGCGTATCTGTGATAAGGGAGCAAAGGCGCGTTGGGAGCCGCTCGAAAAATCCGCGCCGTCGCGCGCCGCGCATGAGAATGATTGGAGCTTGTGCGGGCGCGTCATCGCCTTCAAGCCTTTGCGCAATCCTTTGTCGGGCAGCGAACTGTACTGGGTTTATCTCGACCTCGACCGCTTGAAACTAGAGGTGCTGGTCAATCATCGCGCGCTGCGGGGCAAGCGGCTCACGGTCGGCGCGACGCTTGCCGCAGAAGTCTGGCTGCAAGGCCATGTGCTTGACGAGTTAGCCCTGCGCGCCCGCTACGAAGGCGTTGACCGCGCTTATGCGACCATTGATTTCTGGAATAGCTTGAAGAGAAGAAATTGAACGAGTAATCAGTAGCCAGTAGTCAGTAGCCAGTAGAAAAATGCTGACTACTTACTACTGGCTACTGACTACTGCTTTTATGAAACGTCTGCTCCCCGTCATCCTGCTCCTGCTCATCCTCGGCGGCGTCGGGCTTTATTTTTTCAATCGTTACTGGATACATCGCTTCGATAATTTAATCGCGCGGCAGGCGAGCATCTACCGGCTCGATCCAGACCTCGTGTGGTCTATCATTTACGAAGAGACATATTTTCGCCCGTGGAAGACTGGCGGCGCGGGCGAGATCGGCTTGATGCAGGTGACGCCGACGGTCGGGCGCGAGTGGGCTGCCGCGACCGGCATGCGCGAGCTGGAACGGCAGATGGAGCAAGACCCCGCGAGCGTCCTCAGCGATGCCGAGCGAAACATACAAATCGGCTGCTGGTATCTGGAAAAAATTTATGAGCAATACCGCGACCTGCCGGGCGCAGAGGCGCGCATCATCGCCGGATACAATGCGGGGCCAAGCCGCGTCGCGGAATGGAGCAAGACAGAGAGCGGCGCGCAGCCTCTCACAGAAAGCGAATTCATCGCGCGCATTGATATTCCTTCGACCAGAGCTTACGTGACCTCTATCCTCGAACGCTACCGCAAAGTTAAAAACAGTAGGCAGCAGGCAGTGGGCAGTTGGCAGAAGATAAAAAGTAACGAGCAAGTCGTTCTCTCAGCTTACTTCTTCCTGCCAACTTCACACTGCCAACTGCCAACCCTCCCAGAGTCCAGCCGTTGACATACCGCCAGCTATTATCGGGCAACGCTGATTTTCGCAGGCTATGGGCGGGGCAAGTCGTTTCCGAGATCGGAGACTGGTTGAACAATATCGCTGTGCTCGCGCTGGCGATACAGGCTGCGGGCGCGGGGCGCGAAGGACTTGCTATCGCCATCTATGCCATCGCGCGGCATCTCCCGCTCTTTGTGTTTGGCCCACTGGCAGGCGTCGTCGTAGATCGCACGGACAGGCGGCGCGTGATGATCGCGGCGGATGTCTTGCGGGCAATACTCGCGCTTGGATTCCTATTGGCGAACATGATGCCCGCGCTGCCGGTCGTCTACATTGCAGGCGCATCGCTGTTTGCCGTTTCCGCCTTCTTCAATGCCGCCAAGCGCGCGATGATTCCGAACCTTGTACACGGTGCGGAAGAATTGCTGCTCGCAAACTCGCTTTCATCCTCAACCGCTGCCGCCACCATCGCGGTCGGCTCTGCGCTTGGCGGGATTGCGGCAACCTTCCTCGGCAGAAACTTTGTCTTTGTCCTCAACGCCGCAACCTTTCTGCTGTCTGCCATTTTGATTCGACGCATCGGGCGGGAGAAAGTTGGCAGTGAGCAGTGGGCAGTTAGCAGAAGTGACGGAAGAGAAGACGAGAGTACGGAAACAGAAAGCCTCAAGTTCGCTGCATCACCAAATATCGAATTTAAACAAACTGCCAGCCGCAAACTGCCAACTGCCAGCTTTCTTCTTCGTCGCTCGCTGGCGGATTTCCGCGAGGGCCTGGGATACGTCCGGCGTTCGCACTTGTTATCCGCGATTTTCATCGTTGCCGCAGGATGGGGATTGGGCAATGGGTCGGCGCGTGCTTTGTACAGTATTTTCGGGGCGCGTCTTGGGGAATCAACCGTAGCGGGATTGATTTCGCGCCCGACGGATTTCGGCATCTCTGTGTTATTTGTCGCGATGGGTTTGGGAGGAGTGCTGGGCGCGCCGCTGGCCCGGCGATTCAATGCAGGCTCACAGGAGACACTGGAAGCGCGGATGGGACGCTCGTTGTTTTTTGATGGTTGCGGCCTCGCTCTGTTTAGCCTGATGCCGACCTTGTGGGGGGCAGCCGTCGTGCTGATTGCGCGCGAGATAAATTTCGCTATCTGGTGGACGGCGCAGCAAACGATTATGATGAGCCGCACTGACAACCGTTATGCAGGCCGCGTCTTCGCTACGTATGAGACGCTGACGACTTTGATGATGGTCGGTTCCATGCTCGCTTCCGGCGTTGCCGCAGACAAATTCGGCATCAAGCCCGTCGCGGCATCCGGCGGCATCGTGGTCGCGCTCTCAGGTTTGCTCTGGTTTATCCTGCGCAGGCGAGATCGGATGAAAGCTATAGAGACCGGAGAGGCGCGGCGATAGAAAAACTTATCCACAAAATTACACAGGTAGCTCTCCTCTTTCGTGTCGTTTCTTGGATAGCCTTGCCAGACATTTAATCTACGCCGACCTGCAAGCACATAAACTGCATTGAAGAAGATGACATGAATTCTTTAGCCTCAAGCATTCGGATCGACTGAGTTGATGGAATGCGCTCCAACGCTACCTTTGCGTTTACAAATGAATATATTCAGACGTGGCTCAACCCTGATCTCACGCAATATAGAAATAGTTAATATATCCAATCGGTTTTTAAGCTCTGTTACATTTGGAGTCCATTCTGCCAATCGCTGGCGATCCGATTTTCGGTAAATGTCAATCATGTGTAAGTTTTTGCACGCATGTTCTGACCAGATACTGAGGATCAAAATACCATCTTGGGTTAAGAGTGTAGATATTCGCTCAAGCATTCTTTGAAGGGTATCTGAATATGTGGAATTTTTGTCCCACCCAAAATGGGACATCGTACCCAGCATACAAGTAATTAAATCAAATTCACCGAGTTGTTGGATTTCCTTTTCACTAAAATCAATATTCAAGATTCTGGTTCGTGCATCTACACTGGACTTTACCTTAGCGAGCTTTACACATTCTTCGTCATTATCAATTCCTATGATTTCCCCATCAGCAACAACTGCATCTCTAAGTTCGATTGGATAGCGGGCCGTGCATGTTCCTATATCCAGGTATCTGGAAATGTTTCCCCAGGTATTCATCTCGTTGAGAATATCCTTAACGCTCTGCATTTCTACTTGTTTCAGGTATTCATCCTCAGGACTGAGAAGAAAATCATATTGAGAAAGCCAGTTATTGCCAGAGTAATCAATTTGTTTAAATGCAGAAATATACTCTTCTTGCCAGTGAGACAAAAAAGATTCAATTGAGTCAGCTTCTAACCATAGCGCTTCAAAGTATGTCTGCGCGTTATCCAGAATTGTCTCGAAGTATCGTGTGGCTCTTGAATAAATAGCTACATTAGCAATTTGCCCTGATTTTCCTCCTCCAAAAATATCGACTCTAAAACCATCATAAATCGCCAATTCTGAATCGCCATATGTGAATGTTATCTGGTTTGAGAGTCTCTGGTGGGCTAGTTCATTAAAAACAACTTTGACCTTACATCCTTTCTCAAGCAGGATTGAGATTTCTCGTTTGAGATTATGAAACTCAAACTCCATCTGCTTTACTTCAGCCTTTCGGCCTTGTCGCCTGAGGTGAATAAGCATTTGCTTCCATGATTCAATTTCACTTAAATGTGGCTGTCGCAATAAAAAGAGCCGACGCACATCTCCGTCTTGACTCTTTAGTCGCTCCAGCATTTTGGTATTCGCATTTATGATCTGAGCATCGCCTTTGGTCCAAAAACCTGAAGAGAGATAGGTGGTTGTCCAGAATTGAGTTGTAATCTTTTCCAGAGCCTCTGCGTAAGTTGAAATACATAATTGAGATGCGTCAAAATAAATCGGGCGTTTGAACTTTGCTTCATCATTAAGGCTTAAAGTTTCTAACGCGCTTTCGATTTTATTTAGGAAGGCTTTACCTAACTCAATAGTTGCGGCAACCCCCAGGAGGTTATCATTTAATGCAGGAGATAGCCGGTTTAGAGAGGGCAACTCTCGCCACTTTCGTTTGATATCAGAAATGCGTAAATCAAGTTCTGCCTCAGTTGCTGCATCTAAATCATTCTCAGTGCTATTTGACTTAAAGCGTAAGACGGTTAGCCCTGATAAATCTGTTGGAAGAACCACTCCCTCCTCCTGCAAGATACAAACGCGCGCTCTTCCCAAACGAGCGAGAAAAAGACCATATTCCAAAATCACATTATCTCTGCCTACATAGTCTTTTCTGCCACGACTTTCACGCTGTTCATCCTTTGTGAAAACAAGGATTGCCAAATCGACCTTGTCCAGCCAATTCAATAGTGCTTCAAGGGTAAACACATTTTGCTCAAAAATGTGGTTCCAAGGAGTCACTTTGAACACATCATCATTTAACCCGGTTACCAAATATGGGAGAATCTGGCGCTGTTTTGCTTCAGATGAACTACCTATGAACAAGTTGAGCATGAGACCTCTCCGACAACACTTTGATTTCATCTTGCAGGGGCTAAGTAAATAGGACTATGAGTAGAGTAGATGCTGTAGAGCAAATAGATTAAACCCAATAGTCACATTCTCCGTGTGCGTTCTTGATATTTTAAGGAGAGTCATCTAACAAATTTTCAAGTCGGACTTCGTTTAGAAAACAGCGAGCCTGCCTTATTGTTTACCATCTCCGGTTTTTGCGGCAACTTTTCGTTGGCGATTTTTTTATTTGCCTGATCTTCGTCATGTAGGAATCTAAACAGATGTTTTCTAGGCACATGCATGCCGTTGGATTCTTCCCAGAAAGGCTGGCCGTTGGTTAAGAGAAAATCGCTTTGATTCTTCATTCGACCCTCGTTCGTGATGCGCTTGGAGATCAAATAACGAATCGCTCCGTTGGGGTCAATAATCACGGTTGAGCCGCCGTAAAAATGGAAAGTGTCGCCTTCGGCGGTGCGCGTGGTTATGCGCTGGGTCACTTCGGCGACGAGGTCAAAGACGACTTGACCGTCCGGGCCGACACGTCTTGATGAGCGGATGGACTGCACTTTGGGTAAATCTGTATCCTCGTCATTGGAGGCAATGAAGCCAAACTCTTTGAGGAATTTGGGCTTGGTCATCATGCGTCCCAAATCGCCCGCCTGTCGCCGCAGCTCTTTTTCATTAGCGGGGCGTGCCGGGTCTCCCTCAAATTTTAGCTCAGCGAAAGTCAATCCTTTCATCTTTGGCATCTCGCCCCCGGAGCCGGGCGCACCCGGCCCTTTCCAGACCAGCGCATCTTCCGAAAGATTATCCACTCCCAAGGGGTAAATGTGGCGTCGCCTGAAAGCGTCTATCCATGCCTCACGGTAGCCCCACGGGTCATCCGGCACGAGGTCACGGTCAGCCGTAATCACCGCGCGCAGGAAATCTCCGAACGTCATGTCAACGGGCGGGCAATAATCAATGGCGCGAATGCAGATTGCCAGAAACTGGCTCGCCAGCTTGCTCGCTTCAGCCGCCAGAATAGCCTGCAATTCGTGCGGAATTTCGCCGGGGGAAGCTCGCCCGTGCCGCCCGTTGCCAGCAGAATAAAGCGTCGTGTCTTGCGGTCAAAGATGGTCGTGAATGCCTCGAATACCGCCGCAACCAGAATCGAGCCGAGCGTGTGCGATTCTAAACTTGAGTCGTAAGGCTGCGGGTTGCCGTCTTCGTCCGCCTGACCAATCGCGCTGCGCAAGGCTTTCTCTCTGTCCAGCGCCTTTCCTTTCTCTTTCGTCGTCTGGCCGAACTGCTGCGCGATGTCTGTCAGGAGGGTTGCTAATCTTAAATTCCCACGCGACTTTCGGATGGCGGATTGCAGCACTTGATCGTAACTGAAGTGTTGAAAGATGGCGACGAGATCGGCGAACGCTTCGTGAAAGGCTACGACATCCGAATTGGTCGGAAAAGTAAAGTGACATCTGAGACCATCCAGCAGCGCGTGCGTGACTTCGTGCGCCACGATGTCGTGCGAGAGGCAAGTGTAAACCACCCCACCCGGCAGGTTGCGGCCTGCTAACGTTTCTTCGGCTTTGAAATAGCCGAAACATAATTCGCCTGTCTCTTTCTGGTAAAAAGCATTTCTGCCTTCAAAGGCATGCGGGCGGATAAGGAGCTGCGTGCGCTTCGGCACAGAAAAGCCCCACGCGATGTGACGACCGAGCGCGGTGCGAAACGCTGCGTAGACAAGGCTACAGACGGCATAGGCCATCTGATTATGAAAAAGCCTGTCCGAAGGCGAGGGGCTGCGCCCGTTGCGAATCAGGTTCGCGGCGGCGTCAAGATTGAGGGGGTCTGTGGGCAGGACTTTTTTAGCATTGCCGTCGTCCCGGTCGCTGACTATGAAAACTTCTCCGACCGGCCCTGCCTTCAAAGGCTCATACGGCACATTGACGAGCGCGACCGCTCCTTCAAGACGAGAGGCTGCGGGGTCTAGCGCAAAGATTTTGAGCGGCCTGTAGAGCGGGTCATCGCCCTGCCGCTCATACGGACGCCCGTAGACGGCGCGACTGACGCCTTCGCCGATCTCGTATGTCTTTCCTTCGCCGGGTTGTTTGGCGGGCGGGCGGCGTTTCGGTTTTGGATGAGACGGCTCCTCTGTGCGCGTCTGCGCCGTAGCCTTACTGGCCTCTGTCGTCGCCGATGGTAAATTGTCGGATGATTCAGCCATACGCTTAACTGTATTGCAGAATGCGGATGTCGGATTGCGGATTCAAAAGCAGGACGGTGTTTTCCAATCCGCAATCCGCAATCCGAAATCTGTCAGCCCGCTACCGCAGGCGGTTCTGACCTGATGCCTTGACCGGGACTCAAATCTTGAATGGATTCTGTCCCTCAAAGGCCGTGTTCCTCTCGCCTATGAAAAAATAGTTGGGAGTCTGGTCGGGCGGCATGCGCCTGATGATCTGTTTGTGAAAGTCGCGGTAGCTGCCCTTAAACCTTCCTTCCTTCCAGACGCGGAGCATGTTCGCAGTGAAGAGGCCGTTAAAGTCTCCGTCCTGAGAAAGCTGGTTATCCTGACAGCCGGAGATAAGCAGCGCAGACGCTTTGATTGACTTGGCGGCATTCTTCAAAGCCTTGTCTTGCAGAATCGGGTCATAGAATTTTTTGTTCAGGCGATACGTGCGCAAGGCCACGTCCGGGGGCATGTTGCGATATTTTACTTCTTTGGATTCGGGGTTAATGCCGGCGGCTCTGATGTGCGTCGTGCCTTGAAAAAAAGCCAGCTTGATGGAGGTGCCGCTGTGGCAGCTATCGGAAAAAGCGAGGATGCGAACGCCTTTGGCAAACTTGCCGAGCATCGCGTTCAGCTCATCGTCAACCTGCTCGCCGTCGAACAGGCACCATGTTTCATCCTGCATGTCCGGCTCATCGCTGTTCATATCAGGCAACTGCCCGCCGTGTCCTGAGTAGGAGAGAAGAAAAATATCGCCGGACTTTAAAGCTTTGGCGGCGGCGAGGATTTCGTTGGCGACCTGCGCGCGTGTCGCAGAGGCGGTCATCAACGTCTTGACCTGGAACTTTTTGGATTTAGCGATGGCCGCCATGTCTTCTGCGTCTGCTTCGCAGGCGTTCAAATCGCCTGACCATCCGCCATAATGAGTCGGGTCTACGGAATTAAGTCCTATCGTCAATGCAAGACCTTTTGGCATTTCAGTCTCCTTTTCTTTTTCTTGATGATGTAAGCGCGAGCCTGCTTTACCTCAACGCTCAAAGCGAGGTTGGTAACTGTCGCGCTCGTGATTTGGTATGAGCATCAAAGGTGGTTGTCTTACCGGGCGCATTTGGGGAAGTGAATTGCTCACTTTCGATTGTCGGTTGTTCCGGGCATACCTGCTGGATGAAGTGCAAAGTTTGTGCCAGCATTGTAAAACTTATTTTCCGTGAACGGAATAGAAAAAATAGTTTATAACGAAGCTGACATGTCTACGGCAGGATACACGTGTGTACTTTCAATGACACTATGTAAATCAAGAGTAGAAACTCTTTGCGGTCTTTGCGTCTTAAATCTTTGCGGCCTTTGCGTTAAAACAGCACTTAACCGCAAAGAGCGCAAAGTAGTAAGCCGCAAAGATCGCAAAGAAAAAACAGTTGATTTGTGGTAGTGGGTCAGTTTGAGATTCAAGAGCTATCCGGCATCAGGAAAGAATCTCCCGCAAAGGCGCAAAGACGCAAAGGGGTTGAGCAATGCTTTATCTTAGCGGCTTGCTTTGCGTCTTTGCGCCTTTGCGGGAACCTGTTTTTTCTTTGCCATGTTTGAAACTGACCCACTACTTGATTTGTTTCTACTCTTGATTCGCATACACTATGTTCAAATAGCAGAGTCATCTTGCTCAACATAAATGGCTGAAGAATTACAAGCACAGCTTTATTGCGCCCGTTGGGCGTTGCCAATCACGTCCGCGCCCATTGAGGACGGCGCGGTGGCGATTGCGGGCGAACATATCGCGGGCGTCGGAACGCGCGAAGCTTTGTCGGCAGAATTTCCCGGCGCAGCGGTCAAAGATTTTGGCGAAGCGGCAATCCTGCCCGGCCTCGTCAACTGTCACACGCATCTGGAACTGACGGCGATGCGCGGATTTCTTGAGCACGAAGAAGGAGATTTTTTCGCATGGCTCAAGAAGCTGACCATCGCAAGGCTTGAGCGCATGACGCCGGACGATTTACAGGTTTCCGCCGCGTGGGGAGCAATCGAAGCTGTGCGCGCGGGCGTCACCTGCGTCGGCGATGCGTCGGACGCCGCGAGCCAGAGCATGATCGCGCTCAGAGACGTGGGCTTGCGCGGCATCGTCTATCAGGAATCTTTCGGCCCGGATGCGAAACTTGCGCGCGAGAATTTTGAAAACCTACGCGAAAAGCTTGAAGGCTTGCGCGAGTTTGAAAACGCTCGCGTGCGCTCAGGCGTCTCACCGCACGCGCCGTATACCGTGAGCGCGCCGCAGCTTGAAATGATTTCGGAGTATGCGCTGGCGAAAAAATTGCCGCTCATGATGCACGCTGCGGAATCCGAAGCGGAAATGCTTTTCCTGCTTGAAGGCAGCGGCGTGTTCGCCGAAAGCCTCTTGCGGCGCGGTATCGAATGGCAAGTCCCGCGCTGCTCGACAATTCAATATCTGGCCGCGCACGGCGTCCTCAGCACGCGGCCACTGCTCGCGCATTGCATACACGTAGACGAGAAAGATATTGAAACTTTAAAAGAAGCAGACGCGCGCATCGCACATTGTCCAAAGTCTAATGCCAAGCTCGGACACGGACGCGCGCCGTTTGCGGCATTTATCAAACACGGCTTAAAGGTTGGCATCGGCAGCGATTCGGTCGCGAGCAACAATACCTGCGACATGCTGGAAGAAGCGCGCTTCGCAGCATTGCTCTCGCGTGCTGGCGGAGACCGTGTTGATAATCAACGGATGATAAGCGCGTCTGATGCCTTGCGCGCGGCCACGCACGGCGGCGCAACCGCTCTCGGCTTAGAGAATCACATCGGCGCGCTCGCCGTTGGAATGCAGGCAGACCTCGCTATCGTTTCTCTTGACGGCGCGCATCAACAACCTGTACACGACCCGACCGCCACCATCATCTTCGCTTCGTCCGGGCGCGATGTCAGAATGACGATGGTTGCTGGAAGAGAAATTTACACCGAAGGCCGCGTCACCGCTGTTGACGAAGAACGCTTGCGTGCGCGCATGAAAGAAATCTTAAAGGCAGTGACAAGTGACAAGCAGGAGTAGTTTTCAGTTTTAGTTTTCAGAAAAAGCGCAAAGTATTCTTGCTAGAAACTAAAAACTGAAAACTGATTTGTCACTTGTCACTCGTCACTGAATTCTTATGAATGTACTTGTCTTAAATTGCGGTAGCTCGACCGTCAAATTTCAGTTAATCGCGACTGATTTGGAAAGCATCGCGCAGAATGCAGACCGCAGGCTGGCGCGCGGCGCGGTTGAGCGTATCGGCGGCGAAGCGATTATCACGCTGCATGCAGAGGGGCGAGAGGCTCTGAAGTCTACGGCTCCGGTGCGGGATGCGCGTGCGGCGGTGGATCTGATTATTCGCTGGGCGTGTTCGGAAAATTCCGGCATCAGCGAAGTCCGCAGCGTGGCTGACGTGCATGCTATCGGGCACAGAGTCGTGCATGGCGGCGAGCGTTTCACGCACTCCGTCTTAATCACAGACGAAGTCGTGCGCGGCATAGAAGATTGCATAGACCTCGCGCCGCTGCACAATCCCGCGAACCTCAAGGGCATCACGGCGGCGCGCGAAGTCTTCGGGGTAGGCATCCCGGAAGTCGCCGTCTTCGACACGGCCTTTCACCAGACCTTGCCGGATTACGCTTATCTCTACGGGCTGCCGTATCAATATTATCGCCGCCACCGCATTCGTCGTTACGGCTTTCACGGCACGTCGCATCGTTACATCGCTTATCGCTATCGCCAGCTTCGCAACATCGCGCGCGAAGAGACAAACGTCATCACTTTGCATCTGGGCAACGGGTGTTCTGCGGCTTTGATTCGCGGCGGCGATTCGGTGGACACTTCGATGGGCTTGACGCCGCTCGAAGGCTTGATGATGGGCACTCGTTCAGGCGACATAGACCCGGCCATCGTGGATTTCATCGCGGCAAAAGAGGGGCTGACCGCGCAGGAAGTCGAAACCCTGCTCAATAAACAGTCAGGGTTAATCGGCATCTCAGGTTTAACGAATGACATGCGTGAGTTGTTGGACGAGGATCGCGAAAATAATGATCGCCGCGCGCGTCTCGCGATAGAGATTTTCTGTTACCGGGTCAGAAAATATATCGGCTCATACCTGGCCGCGATGGGCGGCGCGGATGCTCTGATCTTCGCAGGGGGCATCGGGGAAAATTCCGCAGAGATTAGAGAGCGCATCTGCGAGGGCTTGCAATGGTTCGGGCTTGAGATTGATGCTGAGCGAAATGCTGCTCAAGTTGGCGGGCGAGAGGGTTTAATCAGCCGCGACGGCTCGCGTCTTTCCGCTTACGTTATCCCGACAGATGAAGAGCTTTTGATTGCGCGCGACACTGTGCGCTGCGTGCGCGGCGCGCCGCAAAGATTTTGATGTGGGGAAAAGTTAAACGATGGAATAGCGTCTTGCTACGAGGCATCTCAAATTCGAGATTTTGAATTTGAAGACATCATAGCTCTAGGCTCCCTGCGCCTCATAGTTTTCTTTTTTCTCTACAGCATCGCCGACTCTGATAACGCCGTCCGTCAAAATCTGTGCGCGGAGGCCGCCGCGATGTGTGAGGCCGCCGACGATGCCGGGACGTGTGAGCTTGGCTAAATGAGAGCATGGCTCGCAGAGACGAATGCCCCTCAAACGAACTTCGCCGACGTGAAACTCCTGACCGGCCAGATGATTTAGAGGCACGTCATGCGTGACGATGTTTCGGCGACCTTCGGACGGAGGCAAGTCCAGCCCGCTCTCGCGCCGCATGCCCTCAAAAGCTTCGGCTTCGATTAGCGTCACTTCATAATCAGGCCCGGGCTTCCAGAAAGTCCCGGTCTGGTTAAAGTAACGGTCGCCCTCCAAGCCTTTGCCCGGCACAGCATGGACTTCATCCACAGCTTGCATCGGCTCGTTGCTGGACGACGCGATATGTATGGAAACCACTTTGCCTTTGAACATATCAGTCACAGAAGAATTCAAAACAGGATGGACAGGATAAGCAGGATCAGGAAAAAGGGAATCGGAAAAGAGTGAGAACAGGAAGCGCTCTATCAATTCCTTCCTCTTTCCCTTTTTCTATTTCCTGTTTCCTTTTTTACCTTTTCTTTATCCTGCCTATCCTGTGCATCCCTGTTAATTATTCTTAACGCTTTATGAAGAAGCCGCTGCTATTGCTTCGTCGAAAATCTCCAGCGCGACATCCACGTTTTCGCGCGTGAGGATGAGCGGCGGCGACCAGCGAATCGTGTTTGCGCCCGCGCCGAGGATAATCAATCCGCGCTCGTAGCAATTAAGCTCGATGCGGTCGCGCAAGTCCGGTGCAGGCTTGTTTGAGGCGCGGTCTGTGACGATCTCTACGCCGACCATCAAGCCAAAGCCACGCACGTCGCCGATGCAATCATGCTTCTGCATCAGCTTGCGCAAACCGTCTTGTAAATATTCCCCGACCGACGCGCTGTTGGCGACCAGCTCGCGCTCTAAAAGCTCAATCGTCTTCAACGCGGCGGCGATGCAGACCGGATTGCCGCCGAAGGTCGAAGCATGCGCGCCCGGTTTCCAGTTCATCAAATCCGCACGCGCGACCGTCACGCCGATAGGCAAGCCGGAGCCGATGCCCTTCGCCAGACAAATAATATCCGGCTTCAAATCGTGATGGTCAGAGGCGAACATTTTTCCGGTGCGACCCATGCCGGATTGCACTTCGTCTACGATCAGCATGATGCCGTGTTCGTCGCAGATGCGGCGCAGTCCCTGCAAAAATTCCGTCGGCGCGGGAACGTAACCGCCTTCGCCCTGCACAACTTCGACGACGATTCCGGCAACCTCTTCGGGCGGCGTGGTGGTCTTGAACAGGCGATTCTCAATCCATTCCAGAGACGCGCGGCTGACGGTGGCGGCGTCGGACTGCTCCCCTGTAAAGGGATGACGGAAAGCGTTCGGGTAGGGAACGTGCGTCACGTCCAGAGCCTGACGATGAAAGCCCTTGCGCTGCGCCACCTTTGAAGAAGTCAAAGAGAGCGAGCCGAGCGTGCGCCCGTGAAAGCTATTAAAGAAAGCTATAAACTTCTGGCGTCCGGTCGCGTGCATCGCCAGCTTCAAAGCCGTCTCGACGGCTTCCGTGCCGCTGTTGGCAAAGTGCGTGCGCGTGGGGCTTGGGACGGGCACAATCTCGTCCAGCTTGCGCGCTAAGTCCGGCATGTGACGATAAAAATAATCCGTGCCGCACATGTGTATGAGCTTGGCGCTCTGTTCCTGTATCGCGCTCACGACTTCCGGGTGACAGTGGCCTGTCGAGCAGACAGCGACGCCCGCATTGCAATCCAGAAAGATGTTGCCGTCAACGTCTTCGACCCACACGCCTGCGGCGCTCTCTACGACGAGCTGCCAGCTCGGGCGCGGGTAAGACGGGGTGACGAATTGCTGGTCGGCGTTAATAATTTCCAAGCCCTTCGGGCCGGGCAGAGCGGTCTTGATTTCGGGTCTCTTCGGCGGTGCCATAGTGGACATAACACTTCTCCTTTAAAATCGAAAAACGGTTGAATTGTGAATAACAGTTGAGAGTGAACGTGTTTCGGGATGGAGAAGGGCTAGTCCGCGAAAAGGTTGGCGCGGGTTTCGAGCGGGCGGTAATGTGGGTTGTAAAAACTCATGCTTAAATTAAAAGTTGAGAGTAAGTCCGCACTTTTCCTTAATGCGTACCGTTACGTTCTTCGCGAACAATATCTATCAGTGCATCAAGCCGCTTGTCGGTGTGAGCCTGCGCTTCGGTTAATTCCTTTATTTTGTCAGCTAAATCGGAAACCGTTTCCTCAGTCCTGATTTGAGCATCAACAAGAATTGACACTTTTTCTTCAAGTACGTTGAAACGCTCAAGAGACGCAGTGGCAAAGTCACTGAAGATGCTAACAAGCCTGTTCATGCTTTCCTCAAGTGTGCTCATGCGAACTTCTGCTTGAGCCTGACTCTGGAGCATGAAATCTTTAAACTTCTGAAATTCTTCGTCGGGCATTTTGTTATCTTACCCTAAAAGCTGGCGGCTGGTGTTTAATCTTATCATTCTCGTCAACGTCTTTTCCAGCGCACGCCGTCCTTCTTATCTTCGAGGGTGATGCCGTTTGCCGCAAGCTGCTGGCGTATCTCGTCTGCGCGCGTAAAATCACGGCGACGGCGCGCTTCCTGTCGCTCGTCTATCAGCGTTTGAATTTCTGCGTCGAGTATCTCAGTTTGTTGTGCGCCGCCGAAAATATTGAGCACGGAATCGAATCGCCCGAGCAGTTCAAGCAAATCACGCTGATTATCTTCGCGCAGCGCGTGGCAGGCGAGAGCCGTGTTCACCTCGCGCGACAGATTATGAATCGCTGCGAACGCGACGGAACTGTTAAGGTCGTCGTCAAATCCCGCTTCAAATTCTTTGAGGGCGCGTGCAGCCGCTTCATGCAGGTCAGGATTGCTGCCGGGTTCGGTGCGCGCTTCCGTCAGACGCGCGTAGAAATCGCGCAAGCCCATCACTGTTTTTTCGGCTCCGCGCAGAGCCTCGAAAGTAAAATTGAGCTGTTTGCGATAAGGCACGCTCATCAAATAATAACGAATGGCAACGGGAGCAAAGCCTTTTTCGACCAGATCGCGGAAGGTGTAATAGTTGCCCTTAGATTTAGACATGGATTCGCCTTCGACTTTCAAATGCTCGAAGTGAATCCAGTAGCGCGAGAATGGTTTGACGCCCGTCGCGCCTTCGCTCTGCGCGATCTCGTTCTCGTGATGCGGAAAGATAAGATCAATTCCGCCCGCGTGTATGTCGAACGACTCGCCCAGATATTTCATGGTCATGGCGGAGCATTCGATGTGCCAGCCGGGACGCCCACGTCCGAGACTAGTTTCCCATGCAGGCTCGTCCGGTGATTCCGCAGCCTTCCAGAGCGCGAAATCTCGCGCGTCTTCTTTCTCATACTTGTCTGTATCAACGCGCTCGCTCGCGCCCGCGATGTTGCCAGCGAAATTTATCTTCGAGAGCTTGCCGTACTCCGGAAACGAGCTGATGCGATAATACACAGAGCCTTCGGATTCATAAGCGTGGCCGCGTTCCAGGAGCTTCTGAATAATCAAGACCATCTCATCTATGTGGCGCGTGGCGCGCGGCACGATGTCCGGCCTGTTGCACCCGAGCGCGTCCGAATCCTGCCACAGAGCTTCTATGTATTTCGCGGTGTATTCATCAATCGTCACTCCTGCTTTTTGCGAGAGCGCGATGATGCGGTCTTCCACGTCCGTGATGTTCATGACGTGTGTCACGCGAAAGCCCTTGTAGCGCAGATAGCGGCTCAGGATGTCCGCCATGATTTGTGAGCGAAAATTTCCGATCTGCGCGAAATCCCAGACGGTCGGGCCGCAATAGTACATACGCGCCTCGCCCTCATACATGGGCCGGAACTCTTCTACCTGCCCGGAAAGTGTGTTGTAGAATCTCAGCATCTTTTTATGTTCTACCTTTACCTCAAGCCAAATGATGCTGTGTCAGGCGTGCGATAGTCAAGGCATTAGGTCAGAACCGCCTGCGGTAGCGGGCGGGTTCTTAACGTCAATAATACCCGCCCGCTACCGCAGGCGGTTCTGACTTTAAGCTCAAGAGAAGTGTGTGAAACCGGCGGGTCGCAAGGCGCGCGTGCGAGAGTTTTGGATAAGCTCAATGCCCTGTGCCTGCTCTGTGACATCGCCGATGTAGGTGACAGGAACGCCGTCTATCTCTTGTGGTAATTTTTTGAGATTGCGCGGCTTGACAGTGAAAAGCAGCTCGAAATCCTCGCCGCCATCGAGCGCGAGTGAGAGCGCGTCGAAATCGCGTTCGCCCGCATTTATCAAAGCCTGTTCAACAGGAATGCGCGCGGCGTCAACACGCGCGCCGACGCCGCTCTCGCGGCACAGGTGCGCGAGGTCTGAAGAGAGGCCGTCGCTAATATCAATCATCGCCGTCGCCAGACGCTGTGCGCCGAGCCGCGCGCCCCACTCCACGCGCGGCAGCGGTTGCAGGTGGCGCAGCAAAAGTTTTTCTCTCGCACGCGCTTTAACTGAGCGCGCTTTGCTATGCTGCAAACGCGCGCCGCTTTCAAGTAACTTCAATCCGCCTGCCGCACCGCCCAGGCTTCCAGTGACGAAGATATGCTCGCCCGGACGCGCGCCCGCACGCAGGACTGCGCGCCCGCGTTCAACCTCGCCGATGACGATTGAGTCAATCAAGACATGCTCGGGCGTGCGCGAGACATCGCCGCCGATGAGCAAGACCTGATGCGCGCCAGCCAATTCAAAGAAGCCTTCGTAAAATTCATCAACAAAATTTGTTTTCCAGATTTTTTGCGGGACGCCGAGGGAGAGCAGGGCATAGCGCGGGCGTGCGCCCATCGCCGCGATGTCAGAGAGAGAGACCGCCAGGGCCTTATGCCCCAAGAGGTGCGCTGTCATCCATTCCCGCTTAAAATCTATATTTTCGACAAGCAGATCGGCAGTGATGACCAACTCGCGCCCGCCGGATTGACGAATTATCGCGGCATCGTCTCCGATGCCTTTTAGAAGTGATGAGTGAACAGTTCTGAGTGATGAGTTTAAAGCTTCAGTGGTGTTGGAACGTGTGAGCGCACGCGCTTTGATACGGTTGATGAAATCGAACTCGCTACGCGAAGCTTGATGCAGAGAGGCGCGATGTTTCAGAGAATCCGAGTTTTCCTGCCCCCTGTTCTCATCACTCATCACTCATCACTCATCACTGCTTTAAAGATTTTTTCGCATCGAATCGAGGCCGCCTTCGATGGTTTCAACGGAAGTCGAGAATGAGAATCTGAGATGGCCTTCGCCGTGTTCGCCAAAGACGATGCCGGGAACAGTTGCGACCTGTGCGCGGTCGAGCAGGATGTCTGCGGCCTCGCGGCTGTTGGGGCTGATGCGCGAAACGTCCGGGAAGGCATAAAACGCTCCCGCAGGGCTTTCGCAAGCAAACCCCAACTCGTTCAATCCGGCCAACAGCAGGTCGCGCCGCTTTCTGTAAGCTGCGAGCGAGGTTTCCAAAAAATCCGATTGCTGTGTAAAGGCCGCGAGCGCAGCCCACTGCGTCGGCGTAGAGACTCCGTTGGTCGAATAGAGAAGCGATTTGCGCATCCCTGTCATCCACGGCTCGGTCGCAACGGCATAGCCCAGACGCCAGCCCGTCATCGCATAGGATTTCGAGAGCGTAAAGCAAGTGATGGTGCGCTCCATCATTCCTTCCAGAGAAGCAATTGAAAAATGCTCGCCGTCATAAATTAAATCTTCATAGGCTTCGTCTGCTATGACTATCACATCGCGCTCACGCGCAAATCGCGCGACCGCTTCCGCTTCCTCGCGCGTATAGACGATGCCGGTCGGATTCTGCGGCGTGTTGTAATAAATGGCGCGCGTCTTTTCCGTCGCGTATCGCGCGAGAGTTTCGATAAAACCGTCGCGCCGCGCCTCGGCAGTCGGAACTAAAACGGTGTGTCCCTGACAATGCGCGATCAAATCTTTGATGGGCGTCCAGTAAGGCGACAGCACCAACACTTCGTCGCCCGGGTTGACCACAGATTGAAACGCTCCGAAGAGTCCCTGCATCCCGCCGTTGAGAACAATCACATCGTTCGCTTGCGCCGCGATTTGATTTCGCTCGCGCAGCTTGTCGGCGATGGCCGCGCGCAGTTCCGCGATGCCGGACGAAGGCGAGTATTTGGTCTTGTTATCAGCGAGCGCGCGGGTCATGGCCTCCTTGACATGCGCAGGCGTGTTGCTGAAAGGCTCGCCTCCCTCGAACTGGAAAACGGATGCGCCGCCCGCGCGCAGCTCCATAATCTTGTTGCGAATCTTAACGATGTCGGAAAAGCCAACGTCATCAAAGCGCGAGGCGAGACGGAACACAGCCGAAGGGATAGAAGACACGAAAGATAAACCTCCAAAAGGGAAATCACGGGCGTGATAAAAGAAGCTGGATTATAGCTTGACGTTTCTCGCGAAGTAAAACAGGAGCGAAAAATGTTACAGGCAGCAATGCGTGGTGGCAGCAATGGCACGGCTTCGCATGGTTGTAGCTGCATCCTCCCGCACAGAGGTTAAGGTTTATTTTCAGCGGGCGGCGGCGTCGCTTCCTTTGACCGTCGCACGTAACCACGAATGTAAAATTTCATCTGGATTTTCCACCAGAACATCCCACCCCGCTCAGCTTCTTCACGGGCATCTTCTTCCTTCCACCCGTCATGCTCGATGCGATAGACGGCGATAATAGTACCCGTGCGGTCAGCCCCGCGATTGCAATGGATGAAGACAGGTTGATTTTCAGCCGCGTTGATGAGAGACAAAATCTGCGCTACCTGTGCGTCTGCCGGGCGGGCTTGCCTCGGCAACGGAACATTGAAGTAACGCAAGCCAGCCGCCTGAGCTTCTTGCCCCTCAGACAGCGCACGCTCGTCATCATCACGTAGATTGATGATAGTTTTAATCCCAAGCTCGACGAGCTTCCCGATGCCGCCGCTTTTCGGCTGTGCGCCGCGATAAAGATTTTCGTTGATTTGATGGAAGTTCGGAAGTTCCTTGTACTGCGTCTGGGCAACAGCGGCGGAGGCCAAACAGAGCAAGAGAACCGGGACTGCGAACAGGCTGCTAAATTTCCGCTGCATACATCACCGCTCTCGACATTTATTTTGAGACAAAGAAAGGGGACTATGTGTAGTCGCGCACATACTATCACTCTTCGGCAGCGGCGACAAAAGATACACTTAATTTATTTTACGCCGTCAAAGCGGCTATTCGGCGCGGCCTGCGTGCGCTCTCAAGAAATCTTCCACCAGATGCGGGTCAAGCTCTCTTCCGGCCATCAAAGTGAGTTCCTTTAGAGCCTCTGTTTTCGTGCATGCGGGCTTATATGAACGCTTGGAGCGTAAAGATGTGTAGACATCTATGACGGAAACAATACGTGCTTCAAGCGAGATTGCAAGGCCGGAAAGTCCTTCGGGATAACCTGTTCCATCCCAATGCTCATGATGATGAAGCACTATCCGGCGAATGGAGTCTGTGACGGCGGGGAATTGGGAAACGATGACCGCTCCATACACGGAGTGGAGCGCGACGGTATTACGTTCTTCGTCATCGAGCCGGTCTGGTTTTAAGAGAATCTCCGGTGCGATGAAATACTTTCCAATGTCATGCACATGTGCGCCGAACTCAACCTCTTCAAGCCAATGCAGGTGACGACCGCCTCCGCACACATAGGAGGCAAAGCGTCGCGCCAATCTGGCTGTGGCGTGCGCGTGTGGCTCAAAGTGAGCATGGATGTCAGGCTCTGCCTCGCGGCCTGCAATTTTAATTGCTCGAAGCGTGGCCTGCCACGTTTGTTGGTTAAAGTTTGAGGATAGAAATTTATTTGGTAAGGAGTACATCATAACGACATCTCCTATGCTGTTCATAAATTTTACGAACTTTGGAGATGCCTGTGTTGCTACTCCTCTTCCGCACTAAAAAGGGGGTGGGCGGCACAGGCACGTATGCGGAATGATAATACATATGAGAAGCCCAAAAATTGCAGCAGGTTGAATATTATTCCATTGTCTTTTGATTGCAACGATTGAAATCGTTCGCCTCAGGGCGCGTTTCGAGTGGCTTCCCTTATGCTAGGATGATGCAAGCTTATGAACGTGACGGAGACAAGATATTATCAAAGCTGGCTAAGAGCTTTGCGCGGGCGAAAGCCTGATAAGCTCTGGAAAGATTTTTCATCGCAGGAGGAATTGCCGCCCATCTCATACAGCCATCAAGTCTCGGCGGTCTATTCCGCCAACATCGAAGGCAACAGCATTGACCTCAACAGCTTTTTGCGCTCAAAGGCCAGAGGCTTTACGAGTCCGGGCAAGGTCAGAGAGCGCGAAGAGATTGAATGGCTCGTAGATGCTTATAGCAATGCACAGACGCACGCGCTCACAGAAAAGAATTGTTTAATCGCTCACGCCACTCTCGCGCAGACGCTTTTGCCGAAATCTTCTTTGGGCAAGTACCGCGAGCAAATGGTTTATGTGTACAGCCGCGCCGGAATGGAGTATGCCGCCCTTGAGCCGGAGTTTGTGCCGGATGCCATGCGAGAGTTGTTTGCGGATGTAAACACGCTCAGGAAGTCATCTCTGAGCGTTGCGAAAGTCTTCTATCATGCTGCCTTGCTGCACTTGAGATTTGCGCATATTCATCCCTTCATGGACGGCAACGGGCGCGCGGCGCGACTCCTGGAAAAGTGGTTTCTGGCTTCGCATCTGGGCAGCAAGGCATGGCATATTCCGTCAGAGTGGTATTACAAAGAACACCTCAGCGATTACTACAAAAACATCAAGATTGGTTTGAATTACTACACGCTCAATTATGATCGCTGCGTGCCATTCCTCACGATGCCGGTCAACGCTCTTGCCTAGATGTCACTTCATGTCATTTCACAAATAAACGTCTGGAAATATAAGCATTGACACGGTTAGGCGGCGCGAGTAACATGGCGGCAGTTGTGGCCTGCGCATCCCTTCCGGGGCGCGTACTTCCAAAGGTAGAACCAAACATCAAAACAGAGCCAGCAGTCGCTCTTCAATGGTGAGGTCTTCTGACAATCATGAACCGAGCCGCTGTCGCCATCCCCGAAAAACTTTTTTTCAAAATCGGAGAAGTCTGTGATTTGTCCGGCGTGCAGGCGCACGTCCTGCGCTACTGGGAGTCGGAATTTCCGATGCTCTCGCCGCAGAAGAACCGTGCCGGACAGCGCACCTATCGCAAACGCGATGTCGAGATCGCGCTGCGCATCAAGGAACTGCTCTACGATGACCAGTACACGATTGCCGGGGCGAAAAAGAAGTTGGCGTCGGAACTTCGCGGCGCAAGCAAGCTCAAGGTGGTGACGCCGGAAATGAGCGCGCAGCCACAGATGAGCGCAGCGCCTGCTACTGCGCCCACATATCCTGCGCCTGCCTCGCCGCTGACGGAAGCGCAGGCTCTGGTGAGCGAAGCTCAAACGGTCGCCGCCACGCGACCTTTGACCGAAGCCGAGCGCGATTCCGTGCGCGATCTGGCGAAGCAGTTGCGCGAGCTGCTCTCAATGCTCGACGCGGGCGAAGCCGAGTTGCGCACACACGGCAAATAGCATCCTTCTCATCCGCCATCAAACCACGCACGGCATTTGACAAAACCTGTTTTCCAGAGATACTAAAGAAGCTGTAACGGGACGTGGCGCAGCCTGGTAGCGCGCTTCCTTGGGGTGGAAGAGGCCGTGAGTTCGAATCTCGCCGTCCCGAAAATTCAGGGCTTCCGGCATAACCTGCCGGAAGCCCTGTTCTCTTGCCATTCAACTGTCAGACCCGGTTTACTGCTTCACAAAGTAGAGCGTTTTGTCTCCGCGAGGCAGCTTCATGCGTGTATCGCTCTCCAGCGAAAAGCCTTCCTTCGTAAAGTCTTCAAGCTCTCCCTCAGGATAGAGCTTGTCGTTTCTAATGCTGTATTTTCCGGTCATCATTGATGAGGAAGCCGATTTAGTCTTCTGCGCAGCGTAAGTGCCGTCTGCCTTAAAGGTAATCGGCCCGCCGCCAAAGTCTGTTCCCGGCGCGGTCACCCATGTGCCCGTAAACCTCTCTTTGATCGTCAACGTCTTCGGTGGTGCAGAGTCGGAATTATCATTGTCGTTTGTATTCGCGGAGTTATTAGAGTTGTTCGAGTTATTGGAATTGTTTTTGTTGGAAAATTTCTCCGCGAGATTACAGAGCGAGAGCGAGAGCATAAGGCAAACGATGGCAGCAATTGATTTCATGTTCAGGTCACGCTTTCCACAGGCAAAGGGTCATAGAGCGCGTCAAGCTTAGTGAAATGCCGTTCAGGCGTCAATTTAATTCCGCGCACGCGCCGGAATAATTTGCCCCACAGGATAAATTGAGAAGCGATTTTCATTCGCTCAAGTCTGCGATGACAATCTCCGAAGTGAGCGTTTTATGCACAGGGCATTTGTGCGCGATCTCCTGTAGGCGTGCGCGCTGCTCATCCGTCAAATCGCCCTCGACCGTGACGGCGCGCTCGATGCGATGGACATAGCCTTCTTTGCCTTCGGTACATTCGGCGCAGTCTTTGGCATGAATCCGCTGCTGGCTGAGGCGCACTGTGACGCGCTCAAGCGGCCACTGTTTACGCTGCGCATACAACGTCACGGTCATCGAGATACAACCGCCAAGCGCGGCCAGCAACAGCGTGTAAGGGTCTGCGCCCGCGCCGTCGCCGCCCAGGTTGGCAGGCTCGTCAATCACAAAGGTTTGATTGTCTCCGTAACGGACTTCGTTCTGTAGCTTCCATGTCGAGGTGACGGTAACTTCACTCATCTTTTTCGCCTTCCGATAAAATTGTTGAGCGCGAGGTTGCATTCAGCGAGGGTGTTAAGCGCGAGTCACGATAGCGCGTTTCGCGTCCGGCAGGCAAGATTTAACGGCTGGCGGCTTGCAGCCTTGCGCCCCGTGCGACTAAACTCCTGCGCTATCGAAAGACAGGCAAACAATTAAACGGCAAGCGAGGAGCGCTTTATGAAGATTCACGAGTATCAGGGCAAAGAGCTTTTGAAAAGTTACGGAGTGCCGGTTCCGCGCGGCATCGTCGCGCGCTCTCCCGAAGAGGCTTATCACGCTGCGAAAGAATTGGGCACGGATGTGGTCGTCGTCAAAGCGCAGATTCACGCGGGCGGGCGCGGCAAAGGCGGCGGCGTCAAGCTGGCTAAGAGCGCGGACGAGGCGCGTGAAATTGCAGGGCAGATTCTAGGCATGAAGCTGGTCACGCACCAGACCGGCCCCGAAGGCAGGGAAGTGCGCGTCCTCCTGATCGAAGAAGGATTGCCGATTGACAGAGAATTCTACCTGAGCATCGTGCTGGATCGCGCGAGCGGGCAGAATGTCTTCATGGCGTCGGCTGCGGGCGGCATGGACATCGAAGAGGTCGCAGCGAAAACCCCGGAGCTGATTTTCAAAGAGCAGATTGATCCGGCTGTCGGCTTCCGTCCATTTCAGGCGAGAAAGCTTGCCTTTCATCTGGGCTTGCCGCCGGAGTTGATAAATCAAGCCGCAAAGTTTATGCAAACGCTCTATGCTGCTTATGAGCAGATGGATGCATCGCTGCTCGAAATCAATCCCTTCCTGCTGACGAAGGACAATCGCTTGATCGCGCTCGATGCGAAAGTAAACTTTGACGATAACGCTCTCTATCGTCACAAAGAGTTTATGGATTTGCGCGACTTGAACGAAGAAGAGCCTCTGGAAATCGAAGCTTCAAAGTTCGATCTCAATTACATCAAGCTCGACGGCAACATCGCGTGCATGGTCAACGGCGCGGGGCTGGCGATGGCGACGATGGACATTATCAAGCTGGCTGGCGGCGAGCCTGCAAACTTCTTGGATGTCGGCGGCGGAGCTTCGCAGGAGCGTGTCGAGGCCGCGTTTAGAATTTTGCTGGCGGACGAGAACGTGCGCGCCGTTTTGATAAATATTTTCGGCGGCATCGTGCGCTGCGACATGGTGGCGCGCGGCGTCGTCGGAGCCGCGAACAACCTGGGCATCAACGTCCCTGTCGTCGTCCGTCTCGAAGGCACGAACGTCGAAGAAGGGCAGCGCGTCATCCGCGAGTCGGGGCTGAATTTCACAGTCGCGAACGGTATGAAAGACGCAGCCGAAAAGGTCGTCGCGCTCGCGGTGTAGAAAATAAAAAATCTCACGCAAAGACGCAAAGGCGCAAAGAAAAGGTTAATTCTTTCTTTGCGCCTTTGCGTCTTTGCGTGAGTCGTTTTGTCTTGCTGCTGAAAACCCGGCTTTACCTGCGACCGCTCATGCGCCGGATTTCGTAGCGTGTATTTTCTATGCGCTCGTCCACGTCCGGGTGATCCGCGAAGATTGCTCCCAGCAAATCACGATTAGTCTTGCTGATGCCCTGTATCTTTTGAAACATCGTCACCATACCGTTGGCGTTAAAGCCTGCTTTTGACATCGTACGCACGCCGAGAAAATCCGCCTCGCGCTCTTCTTCACGATTGTGAGTCGCCAGCAAGCCGCTGCCGACGACCTGCGCGGCCAGCGTGCCCATCTCTTTCGCAGTATTTCCGGCAATGCCTGTCACAGAGCCTACCAAGTCAATCAACCCGCCGAGCATCTGTGATTGTTGCATCGTCTTCAGGCTGTGACGCGCGACGACGTGCCCGACTTCGTGCGCGAGGACGGATGCCAGTTCGTCATCATTAGCCAGATTCATCAGTCCGGTCGTGACGTAAATGTGACCGCCCGGAGTGGCAAAGGCGTTAAGCTCTTTTTCCTGTACGACGTGAAACTGGTAGATGATATTGGCGCGTTGGCTGGCGCGTGCGGCGCGCTGGCCGATGCGATTAGCGCGTGCTTGGCCGACGGTCGTCAGCTTGAATTTCTTGCCGACTTCTTTGTGAACTTCGTTGCCGAGCTTCATCTCATCGCGCTCGCTGAGGAGTCCTTCATTGGAATAACGTGCGTCGCGAAATTGTGAATAAGGATCAACGTCAACATAGCTGGCAGCGGAATTCAGCACGGACGAGCTTAAGTCAATAATGGCATTAATGGGAGACCCGACACTTGGCAAAGGGGCTTCCGTGTTCTTCTTTTGCTGCGCTACCGCGGTGGAAAGGGGCGCGAGCAGGAGTGCAAGCGTAAGAGTTATAATGGCGAATCGAGTGCGTTTGGGGAACAGGGAATTCATCTTTTTCGGACTCCTCTTAGTTATAAATTCAATGGCAAGCGCGCGGCGCGGCCTCTAACCGTGTGCCACATCATACTGTAAAGCCGTTCGGGTTGGAATAATCATTTTGCGCCCATCAAATGACGCTGGCTGAACAAGCTTTTGCAGGGCGGGTTAAGCGGAATAAAATAAAGCTCGAACAATGCGGAAAGACAAGCAAGTTCCCGCAAAGGCGCAAAGAGAAGCCGCCAAGAAGATTAAAGAGTTTTATGAAGGAAATTCTTGATTGCTCTTCTTGTGGCTTCCGTTCTTTGCGCCTTTGCCCCTTTGCGGGAAACTTCTTAAAGTCTTTCCCGTCTTGCTCGTTTATCTCACGCGGAATGTGTAGAATCGCTTAAAACTTTTTATCAACGCAAAAATTAGAAAGGGCGAGGCAAATGGCGACGCTGACATTCTGGGGTGGGACGGGAACCGTGACCGGCTCTAAGTACCTGATCGAATCCGGCGGGCGGCGCGTGCTGGTTGACTGCGGCCTCTTTCAGGGTTTGAAAGAATTGCGCGAGCGTAACTGGCAAGACCCGCCGTTTGACCCGCGCTCGCTGGATGCAGTGCTGATTACGCACGCGCACATAGACCATACGGGCTATCTGCCGCGCCTCATCGCGCTGGGTTATGACAAGCCCGTCTACTGCTCGCGCGGGACGCTCGACCTGCTCAAGATTCTGTTGCCCGACTCGGCGCGCTTGCAGGAAGAGGAAGCCGATTATCGCAATCGTCACGGATTGACTAAACACAAGCCCGCGCTTCCGCTCTATACGGAAGATGATGCGAGGGATGCTATCAATCTCTTGCAGCCGGTCGCGAATACTGGCGAAGCGGTCGAAGTCGCTCAAGGCATCCGCGCGGGATTTCGCATCGCCGGTCACATCTTAGGCTCAAGCCTCGTGCTGGTCGAAGCGGACGGCGCGGGCGATGACGGCAAAGGCCGCAGCGTTCTTTTCTCAGGCGATCTGGGGCATTACGACATGCCTATCATCAAAGACCCTGACCCGCCGCCCGCCTGCGATTATATGCTTGTCGAATCAACTTACGGCGACCGCCTGCATGATCCCGAAAGACCTGACGACGCGCTGGCGAGAATTATCAACGATGCTGTCAAGCGCGGCGGCGCGCTGCTCATCCCTGCCTTCGCCATCGGTCGCACGCAGGAGCTTATCTATTTGATTCGCGAGTTGGAAGATGCAGGGCGGATTCCGATCTTGCCTGTCCGCGTTGATTCGCCGATGGCTGCCGCCGCGACGCAGGTCTACAGCCATCGCACGGAAGAGCAGGATGAAGATTACGCCAGCATCCTTGCTAAGAAACGCCATCCTTTGCGGACGCGCTCGATGCTCACAGCCTCTTCGCGCGAAGAGTCGAAGCGGCTCAACAAAGAAGAAGGCGCGCGTATCATCATCAGCGCGTCCGGGATGATGACGGGCGGGCGCGTCATGCACCACGCGCAGAGGATTTTGCCGGACGAGCGCGCAACTATTTTATTCGTCGGCTATCAGGCCGCCGGGACGACCGGCAGGAGAATCGTAAACGGCGAGCGTGAGGTGAAAATCATGGGACGGTTCACGCCCGTGCGTTGCCACATAGAGCGCATCGGCGGCTTCTCCGCGCACGCGGATTGGCAAGAGGTCTTGCGCTGGCTCGAAGGAATGCCTTCGGCTCCGCGCCGCTCTTTTACCACGCACGGCGAACCGGAAGCAGCCAGCGCGATGGCCGGACACATACGCGACCGTTTCGGCTGGCAGGCCGAAGCCCCCGAGTACGGGCAAACGGTTGAACTCGCCTGAACAACTTGAAAGGAAAGCAGATGACCAAAGAGCATTTGCAGGAACTCGCGTTTGAAGTGATGAGCGAGTTTGACGCCAGAATATTTCCTGAGCGTAGATTGTTCTACCTTCACCCGCGCGCAGCAGAAGATGATGTCTGGTGGGTTCAGTTTATTTGCGGCAAATGCGAGACCGGCTACATGGCGCGGCTGACCCTCAGCTTGCCGCCGGATGCTGCCGATGATTGGATAAAAGATCAGATGAGAGCGCACATTAAAACTCATCTTGCAGAAGAACATCCCGGCCAGTTTGCTTAATGGAAAAAAGCGTAAACCGGATAGTGGTTCAGTTTGAAGATGAATGAGTAGCGAGGAGAGACTCACCGCAGAGACCGGAGAGAGCCGCAGAGGATGCGCAGAGAGTTGAATAGCACTCAAGTCTCTGCGCCATCTCCGCGTTCTCTCCGGTCTCTGCGGTGAGTCTGACTTTCTCTTCCCTTATCCTCAAACTGAATCGCTACCCGTAAATCGCGTCTTTGCAGCGCGGTACATGCCTTGTGCTATACTGCGCGGTCAATTTTATCAGTTTGAAAGATGAACAAAGAGGGACGAGAAATAGCATTCTTCTCATCACTCATTACTCGTCACTTTCTTCTCTAAGGAGCATAAATCGTTGAGCGTACTCGTTGATAAAAACACGCGCCTCGTCGTGCAGGGCATCACCGGCAAAGAGGGAACTTTTCATACCAAACAGATGATCGAATACGGCACGAACGTCGTGGGCGGCGTGACGCCGGGTAAGGGCGGGACGACGCATGAAGGCGTGCCAGTTTTCAACACCGTCGAGGATGCCGTCAAAGAAGCGGGCGCGAATGCCTCTGTGATTTACGTGCCGCCACCGTTCGCTGCCGACGCGATTATGGAAGCCGCGGACGCGGGGCTTCCCCTGGTCGTGTGTATCACCGAAGGCATCCCCGCGCTCGACATGGTGCGCGTCAAAGAATATCTCTCCGACAAAGCGACGCGCCTCATCGGCCCGAATTGTCCCGGCATCATCTCTCCCGGAAAATGCAAGATCGGCATCATGCCCGGCCACATCCACAAAGAAGGCCGCGTCGGCGTCGTCTCGCGCTCTGGCACTCTGACGTATGAAGCCGTCGGGCAATTGACCGCGCTCGGGCTTGGACAGTCTACGGCCATCGGCATCGGCGGCGACCCCATCGTCGGCACGACGCACACGGACGCGCTCGCGCTCTTTCAAGCGGATGATGAGACGGATGCGATTGTGATGATTGGCGAAATCGGCGGGACTGCCGAAGAAGAGGCCGCTGCATTTGCAAAAGCGAATGTGACCAAGCCCATCGTGGCTTTTATTGCCGGACAGACCGCGCCGCCCGGACGCCGCATGGGTCATGCGGGCGCGATTATCGCCGGAGGCAAAGGCACTGCGGCGGAAAAGATGCAGGCTCTGGAAGCAGCAGGCATCCGCGTCGTCCAATCGCCCGCAGACATCGGCTCCGCGATCAACGACGCGCTCGGCTCACGCGCGTCTGCATAATTCATGTGCGGGACGAATCTGAAGCTCATAGGAGGCAAGCGTATGAGTGCCGAAGGCAGACTATTACGTATTGAGGGCATCGTTGACCAACTCGTCAAAGTTGCTTTAAGAGCTGATGAGCGAATGATAGAGCTGGCGGAGGCTCAGGCAAATTCGGAGGCCAAGATAGCTGCGCTTGCTGATGCACAAATCAAGACGGAAGTTGCGATGGTAAGTTTAACTGAAAAGATGAGAGAACTTGCTGACGGACAAGCAAGTTTATCTGAAAAAATGAAAGAGCTTGCCGACGCACAGGCGCATACGGATCAACGTCTGGATGCGTTGATTGATATTGTGCGAGGAGAGCGCAACGGAAAACGGGAAGAGTAAGTTTCGTTGACTGACATACTAATAGATTGGAGTTGTTCCCATGAGCTTCTGGCACAAGCTGTTCGGGACTCTGATGCCCGAAACGTTTAAGGATATGGAGGCCGAATCGCGTTTGTGGATGTTGCAGTGCCCCGGTTGCGGCCACGAAGTATCAATCTGGGACTTGGGCGGCATCCGTTATGGCGCGTACTCCAAAGGCAAAAGAATGCTGCGCAGGTGTCGCGGGGGATGCGGCAAAATCAAGTGGCATCGCGTTTATAAGAAAGAGACGAAAGAGCCGCAAGGGAGCGGAGCAGTCTGAAGACATATTCATTTAAGAGGAGCATGATGGCAGAACAGACAGGTAATCTTACTTTTGGAATCATCAAGCCCGACGCCGTGCGCGGAGGGAAAACGGGAAACATCATTCAGCGTATTCTTGACGGCGGCTTCAAGCTTCGCGGGATGAAGCTGATGCACATGACGCTGCGCGAGGCCGAAGGCTTTTACGCTGTGCATCGTGAGCGGCCTTTCTTTGGCGAGCTGACGGAGTTTATGTCCGGCGCGCCGTGTGTGGTGATGGCGCTTGAGAAAGAAGGCGCTGTCAAAGCTTGGCGCGATCTGATGGGAGCGACCGATCCGGCCAAAGCAGATAAGGGGACTTTGCGCAAAGAGTTTGGCGGCTCGATGGGAGAGAACGCTGTGCATGGCTCGGACTCTGAAGAGAACGCGGCGATTGAGATAGCTTATTTCTTCAGCCAGCTTGAACTGGTCTAAGCGTCATTTTAAAAGCACGCTCTTGTCTACACCTTAAGAAACGGAGAAGCGCGGAATGAAACGCTGCCCGAGTTGTAATCGCACTTTTATTGACGAGAACTTGAGCTATTGCACGGACGACGGCACGCCGCTCGTGGAGCAGGAAGGCTCGTCTTCTTTCGATCCGCAGGCGACGCTTTTGTCTCCGCCGCCGCCCACGACCGGAAACGTGAATGAGCCTTTGCCGACGCAGGCTTATCGCGCGGGCGAGATGCCCGGCGGCATGCCTGAGCCGCATAGCTGGGCGGGGCCTCCTTCTGTGCCGCCTGCGCCTGCTCCGCAATCCTGGAGCGGGCAACAGCAGCAATCTCCTTCATGGAGTCCGCCGCCACCGCCGAGACCCGGTTTCGTTGCTAAAAAATCTCAACAGAATCCGCTCGCCATCGCGTCTCTGGGCGTCGGCGTCTTTAGCCTTACCATCGGATTGTGCTGTTATCTGGGACTTTTGACGGGGCCGGTCGCAGTCGTGCTGGGAATCGTGGCGATGATTCAGATGAAGAATATAGAGGCGGCTCCGAGCAGCAAAGGAATGGCTATCGGCGGCATCGCTACCGGCGCGCTCGCGATGCTGGTTATCATGCTGCTGTTTATCTTAGGAGTCGCGCTCGGGCGTTAAATCTGCCGGAGAGCGCGAAGAGTTAAGATGAAACGTTGTCCGACATGCCAGCGTGTCTATGAAGATGAAGAGATGCTCTTCTGTCTGGAGGACGGCGCAGCGCTCGTGAGCTTCTCAGAGTCTGCGTATGACGCGAGCGCGACGTTGAAACTTCCTGCCCCGCGCTCGACGAATGAAACGCCCACAGAGGTTTTGCCGGGGATGATGCCGCCGGAGCCTACACAGCGCTCGTCTCCAACTCCACCGCGACATGCTGCGCCTGTACAGGCTGCGCCCTCTGAGCGTAAGCCAAACAAGATGCTCTGGATTCTAGGGGCGGCGTTGATTCTCGGTCTCTCTGCTATCGCAGTTGCTTTGATTGTGACTCGTAACAAGGGAACGAACGATGCTCAGACCGCACAGAAGACAGATCAGCCTGAAAGCGCAGCTTCACCCGTTAGCGTAGCCACATCAACTGAGCTAAGCGACGGGAGCGCGGTTAGTCAGACAGCCAACCCTGTAGCTTCGCCCGCGCCAACGCCTGCCGACAGTTCAACGAGCGAGAAGCAAACAAGCAAAGTCCCGGAACCAGCAGCGACTCTCAAGCCGACACCTACGCCGGTGCCAGAAGCGACGCCGACGCCTGCTCCTGCGAAGCCCCGCGCACCAATCAGCGGCGGTGTGCTTAATGGCAAGGCCACCAGTCTGCCCGCGCCAGCTTATCCGGCAGCAGCCAGGGCTGTGCACGCCTCAGGAACGGTCACGGTACAGGTTACAATTGATGAAAGCGGGCGGGTGATTTCGGCCAGCGCCGTTAGCGGTCATCCGCTGTTGCAGCAATCGGCGGTGTCGGCTGCTCGTTCGGCGCGCTTCTCGCCGACGATGCTATCGGGTCAGCCGGTCAAAGTAACTGGAACGATCAATTATAATTTTACGCTTCGGTAATGGAGCGTGCAGGTGTTGCATCACAAGGCGAATCAGCGTAATAAATCTGTTGGAGAAATTTTATGTCAATCATCAGCGATGTTATAGAGTCTACGAAAGCCATCATCAAGGGTATGAGCGTGACTCTCTCTTATATCCCGAAACAGAAGTGGACGGTGCAATACCCTGAGGAGCCTGTCACCGTGCAGCCGCGTTATCGCGGGCAACATCTGCTTCACGTTGACGAGTACGGGCGCGAGAAGTGCGTCGCCTGTTTCCTCTGCGCTGCGGCGTGCCCGTCCGATTGCATCTACATCGTCGCGGCGGACGACCCGCGCGACGCGCTTGAGCGCACGGGCGTTGACGAGCGTTACGCCGAAATTTACAACATAGATTATGGACGCTGTATCTTCTGCGGCTTCTGCGTCGAAGCCTGCCCCAAAGATGCCATCACGCACGGCTACAACTTCGAGCTGTCGGTCTACAATCGCGCCGACCTCTTAAAGACCAAGAACGACCTGCTCATCACCAAACAGAAGCAATCCAAAAACTATCGCGTCGCCTCGTCGGATGAAGATGTTGATTCGGAATACAAAGAAGTTTGAAAAGCAAGGATGAAGGATGAAGGCGGAAGGATGACAGGCATGCTATTAAACATGAAGCCTTCATCTTGAGTAGCCTCGCTTTCATCCTTCATCCTTCCGCCTTCATCCTTGCTCTTCTTATGTCTTACAAAGAATTTCATTACCGCTGGGAATACGAGCTTCAATCCAGCCCGGAAGAGTTGTGGCCGTTGGTGGCGGATACGAATCGCTTTAACCGCGACACGGGGCTGCCGTCGGTTGAGGTGCGGCAGGGTGAGGGGGAGGAGCGGCTTCGTAATGCGCGGCGGCGGTTGCGGCTCTTTAAGTTCGGCGTTCCGGTCGAGTGGGAAGAGCAGCCTTTCGAGTGGGTGCGTCCCTTTCGCTTTGGCGTCGAGCGGCGTTACCTGAAAGGCCCCGTCGCGGAGATGCGCGTGCTGGCTGAATTGCAGCCGCAAGCGGAAGGCGGCACAAAGCTGATATATCAGGTCTGGGCGACGCCTAGAAACGCGCTGGGGCGGACGGCGATTCCTTTACAGATAGGCGTGCTGGCGGCGAGAAGTTTTAGCTCGGCCATCCGTCGCTATGACAAGTTTGTAGTCAAAGACCGGCCTCCGCTGTATGAACCGGCAAAGGCGAGCTTCTCTCCGGGAGGGCGTGTTCGTCTTGATGCTTTGTGCGAGAAGCTCGTCTCGCAGGGAGCCGCGCAAGAGATTGTCGTGCGTCTCGAAGAATTGATCGCGCAGGCGGATGATTTGACGCTGGCGCGCATCCGCCCGCACACTTTGGCTGATTACTGGGGAGTGCCGCGCCGCGATGTTTTGGAGGTTTGCCTGTGGGCGACGCGCGTCGGCTTGCTGGATTTGCAATGGGACATGATATGCCCGCATTGCAGGGGCGCGTCGCAGTCCAGCCGTTCGTTGAGCGGTCTTCGCTCGGACGCTTTCTGCGGAAGCTGCAACATAGACTTCTCAGTCAACTTCGATCAATCAGTTGAGCTGACTTTTAAACCTAATCCGGCTGTGCGACAGATTGAAGGGCAGCACTTCTGTGTCGGCGGCCCGCAGGTCACGCCGCATGTCGTCGCCCAACAATTGATCGCGCCGAACGCGGCGCGGACGCTCAAGCTTCCGCTTGAGTCCGGGCGTTACCGCCTGCGCACTGTGGAATTACCCGGCGGTCAATTCCTCTCAGTCACTTCCGGCGGGGCAGAGAGCGCGACTCTTCATGCACAATCGAGCGGTTGGACGAATGAAGAATTAAAGCTCTGTCTGATGCCCTCGCTGGATTTAAAAAATTCTACGGATACCGAGCAGCTTTTTATTCTTGAACGGATGGCGTGGAGCGACCAGTCCGCGACCGCCGCAGAGGTGACTGCGCTTCAGGTCTTCCGCGACCTTTTCTCGAACGAGGCTCTGAGGCCGGGAGAGCAGATTTCCGTCGGCACACTGACGATGCTCTTTACAGACTTGCGCGGCTCGACGCAGCTTTATCGTGAGATCGGAGACGCGCCCGCGTTTGGTCGCGTGATGAGCCACTTTGACGTGTTGCGGGAAATTATCAAAGAGGAAGACGGCGCGCTGGTCAAAACCATCGGCGATGCTGTGATGGCTGTTTTCCGTCGTCCGGCGGCAGCCTTGCGCGCCATCCTGAAAGCGCAAAAAATCTTAGCCGCGCCGACTGACGGCTCTCTTCCATTGATGCTCAAAGTCGGGATTCACGCGGGGCCTTGCATCGCCGTCACGCTGAACGACCGGCTCGATTATTTCGGCGGGACAGTCAACATGGCCGCGCGCCTCGAAGGTCTCTCGACGGGCGGAGACGTAATTATTTCTCCAACCGTCTACGCAGACCCCGAAGTGGCAGAGTTGCTGGAAGAATCCTCCAATCATCTTGCCGCCGAGCCGTTTGAGATGACGCTCAAAGGATTCGATGAAGAACGATTTATGCTCTGGAGGATAAAAGCAGTGACAAGTGATAAGTGATGAGTGATAAGAGACATGCTGTTTAGCATCATTCTTATCACTTATTACTTATCACTCATCACTTACCACGTATGTCATTGCTGGAAACGAAAGAGGTTTCAAAAATCTACAGGATGGGCAGCACGGAAGTGGCTGCGCTGGATCGCGTGTCGCTGGCCGTCGCCGCCGGAGAGTTCGTCGGGATACAGGGCACGTCCGGCTCCGGCAAGTCAACGTTGCTGAACATGCTCGGCGGCCTTGACCAACCGACGAGCGGCGAAGTCTTGTTCGACTGCAAATCGCTGACGCCGTTTTCCAAAAAAGAAATGGCGCGGTATCGTCGCCGTTCGGTCGGGATGATTTTTCAGAATTTTAATTTGATCCCGGCGATGACGGCGGCTGAGAACGTGAGCCTCGCGCTCGCCTTCGGCGGCCTGCGCGGCAAGCAGCGGGACGAACGCGCGGAAGAATTGCTTGAGCGCGTCGGCCTCAAAGAACGCATGACGCACAGGCCGTCAGAGCTTTCCGGCGGCGAGCAACAGCGCGTCGCCATCGCCCGTGCGCTCGCCAATCGCCCGCGCGTCCTGCTTGCGGACGAGCCGACTGGCAATCTGGATTCGACGCGCGCCGAAGAGTTGCTCGCGCTTCTAAGACAGATGGTTGAAAGCGACGGCCTGACTATCCTGATGGTCACACATGACCGCGAGCTGGCCGCGCACTTTGCCGACCGGATAGTAATTATGAAGGATGGAAAAATAATAGAGCAGGGATGAGGGCGGAGGGATGAGGGATGACAGGCATGCTATTCAACCTTGAGCGGTTCATCTCTAATAGCATCGTTTTCATCCCTCATCCCTCCGCCCTCATCCCTTCGCTTGTGAGGTCTTATGTCTTCGAATGTGACGCAGGTCATAACTCTTGAAGAGTTGCGTTCAGTGCCGCTGTTCGCTTCATTGCAAAATGACGCGGCGCGCGAGCTGCGCGAGTTGTTGACGGTCAAGGATGTGCGCGCGGGCACAGAGTTGTTTCACCTGGGCGACAAGGGCGACGCGATGTACTTGATCGAAAGCGGGCGCGTGCGTATTCACATCGAAGATTCTACGGGACAGGAAGTCACGCTGGTCGAGCTTGCGGGCGGAGATTTTTTTGGCGAGATGGCTATCCTTGACGGCCAGCCGCGCTCGGCTGACGCGACGGTTATTCAGGATGCACGCCTTGCGATTCTCGACCGCGATGACTTTCTTAGTTTCGTGCGGCGCAATCCTGATGTGTCGCTTGCGATGATGAACGCGATCACGGAGCGGTTGCGTCACAATAACGAGTTGCTGCGCCAGCGCGTCTCGCGTAACGCGAACGAAGTGATGGCGGAGCGCCTGACGGTCGCAGACCGCATGGCACACAAGATCGCGGAGTTTGGCGGAAGCTGGAAATTCATCTGCGTGCTGCTGTTGCTGGTGGTGATCTGGGTAATTTTCAATTCGTGGCTTAAGGCGACGGGACGCTTTGACGACTATCCTTACAACCTGCTCGATCTGGTGCTGGGCATCATCGCAGGCTTGCAGGCTCCGATTATCCTCATGTCGCAGAATCGCCAATCGGAGCAGGATCGCCTGCGCTCTGACATAGACTTTCAAATCAATCTGAAGAACGAGCTATCGTTGGCCGAAGTCCTGCGCCGCCTCGACGTGTTGGAAAGCGAGCGGCTGCCGAAATTGTTTGAGGAGCAGAATGCTTTGCTAAAAGCGTCCCAAGCCTCAAGTCCCAAGTCCCAAGTTCCAGGCCCCGAGTCCCAAGTCTCAGCGCCACGTTCGGATGTCTGACTTTGAGCTTTTATCTCAATACCCTTAAACTCCAACATAACGTTTTTGACTTTGGACTTGAGACTTGGGACTTGGGACTGTTTAAATGATTAAAGCCATTCTATTCGATTTCAACGGCGTCATTATTGATGACGAGCCGATACAGATGCGTGCCTATCAGGAAGCGTTGAAGGCCGAAGACATCACGCTGACCGAAGAAGATTATTACAAGGGGCTTGGGATGGATGATAAAACATTTGTCCGCGCAGCCTATGAGCGCAGCGGCAAAGAGCTGACGGATGAAAAGCTCTCTGAAGTGATTGAGCGCAAGTCCGCCGCGCATCATCAGATGATAGAGAAAGATTTGCCGCTCTTTCCCGGCGTCGTCACTTTTATCAAAGCCGCTTCGCGCGAGTTCAGTCTCGGCGTCGTCAGCATGGCGCGCCGCATCGAGATTGACGATGTGCTCAAGCGCGCGAATTTGAGCGAGGTCTTTGACGCAATCGTGAGCGCGGAGGATGTCGAAAAATGTAAGCCAGACCCTGCCTGTTACAATCGCGGCTTTCTCTTGGTGGATGAAAAGCGGCGTCAGGCCGGAAGGCTCAACATCTCGCCGCATGAATGTCTGGTCATAGAGGATGCGCCGCCCGGTATCGCCTCCGCGCGCGAGGCTGGCATGAACACGCTCGGCGTGACCAACACGGTTTCGGCTGATGCACTGCGCGCAGCCGGTGCGGATGTTGTCACACAGAGCCTCGCGGACTGGACTGTGGATGCCGTCCATCACGTCTTCTCCGAATACAGAAGCACAGAGGTGGAGAATTAAAAATAGACTTTGCCACAGAGAACACAGAGGACACAGAGAGATTAGACAATCTCAAATTTGAGATGATGAATCTGAAATTTCTCTGTGCTCTCTGTGGCCTCTGTGGCAAGGTCTATTTTCTCAACTGAGTCCTGCTTTTATGTCCTTCTACGATTTATTGCAGCTCTCTTTACGGAACTTGCGCGAGGCCAAGCTGCGCGCGACGTTGACGACGATGGGTGTCATCGTCGGCGTGGCGATGATCGTCACGATGATGTCGTTCGGCCTCGGCTTGCAGCGCAATACCATCCAGCGTTTCAACGAGCTAGACCTTTTTAACGAGATGACTGTTTTCGGTCGCGGCCTCAACAGCCTGGTCGAAGCGGGACAAAACAAAAATACAAGCAACGGCGGGGGCGAGCAGGGAGCAGCCTCGCGCGAAGCTCGCGGCAGGCCAAATAAGCCGCCCGAAAAAAATCTGGATGATGCGGCTATCAACGAGATAGCCAAAATCCCCGGCGTCGTGTCGGTCGAGCCGACCATCTTTTTTAACGTGTACGCGCGCTTGAACGGGCGCGCTTACATTCAGAACATAGGGGGCGCGCTGGTTCCAAATCCCGCGACACGTTTCAAAGAGTTTGCCGCAGGGCAAATGATAAGCGCGCCGGATGCGGGTGAAGCTGTCATAGATGAAGAGTTCGCGCGCGAATTCGGTTATGCGAATCCTGCTGACGCATTAGGCAAGACGATTGACCTGCTCGCTCCACCGGAAAAGAAGCAGGACGGGGAAGAAGAAGAAGAGACACCAAACTTTTTCGGCATCCCGCTCGAAGATGAGACGCAAGGGGAAGCAACGTCTGCCGATGCGCTGGTCGCGCGCTCGTTTCGGATTGTCGGCGTGTTGAAAAGCGAAGACGAGAGCGGGCGCAGGCGCTTTCGCGGGATGATGCCGATGGCTGGCATGTACATCTCTCTGACGGACGCACGCGCCTGGCGCGAGAAGTATAGAGACAACTTGAGCCAGATCGCGCTTGAGCTGGCGCGCAGCAGTGGCTCGCTCGGCGAGAATGAGAATATCGGATACGGGTCTGCGGTCGTGCGCGTGACAGACCCCGTCGCGCTGGCAGAGGTCAGAAAGCGTGTCACGGAACTTGGCTTCGGCAGCTTTTCCATCATGGATCAGCTAGACCAGTTGCGCGTTGTCTTTCTCATTATCAATTCTGCGCTTGGTCTCTTGGGAGGCATCTCGCTGCTCGTCGCTTCGTTCGGCATCGCCAATACGATGATTATGTCCATCTTAGAGCGCACGCGCGAGATCGGAATTATGAAAGCTATCGGAGCCGAAGACCGCGAGATAAAATTAATCTTCTTTATCGAAGCGTCTGTAATCGGTTTGGCCGGAGGCGTGCTTGGGTGTCTGGTCGCGTGGGGAATTGACGAGATCGCCAATCGTCTCGCCTATCGCTTCGTACTCAAACCGCAGGGAGCATCTTACGTAGACTTCTTTGCGCTCCCGCCTTATCTCTGGCTCGGCGCGATAATTTTTGCCGTGCTGGTCTCGATTCTCGCCGCGCTCTATCCGGCAGCCCGCGCCGCGCGCATTGATCCCGTCAGAGCTTTGAGGCATGACTGAAGTTATAAAGACTCAGAGAAGACATCTCCCGCAAAGACGCAAAGGCGCAAAGAAGAACTTAAGCTTTTCTTTGCGCCTTTGCGTCTTTGCGGGAGACGTTTTGTTTTAGGTTCCTACGTTAAGGGGTTTCCCGCAGCGATTGCAGAAGCGTGCGGTGGGGTCTTTTTGTTCTGCGCCGCATGAATCGCAAGCGAGGCCGACGCGCATGTTTGCGCCGCAGACTGAACAGAAACCGGAGCCTGCGCTGTTGGCTGCGCCGCAAGTGCCGCAGCGTCCCGGAAGGGGCGGCACGTATCCACCGGCCTGCTGCGCGATATGGTCTTCGATAATTCTCCAGGCGTCTTCGGTTACTTTGTACTGCCAGTAAGCTCCGAGCGCGGCCAGCGCGATGAGAGGCGGGAAGACAACCATGCTGACCACCGCGAACGCAGCTTTATCGAGCCACTTCTGCATTCCGATTTCCGCGCGTGTGCCTCCATGCTCGGGAGTAATCTTGATCGTCAGCGCAGAAGAAAGCCCGGTCAAGTCTCGCAGGGTGCTTGACTTGCGCGCCTGCAAAGCGTAGGTGGATGACACCTGCATGGTTTGCACTTGATATTTCGAGTCGAATAACTCGCGCAGTTGGGGCATCAGTTGGGATGTGTCCACCTCGACGCCCGGATAATATCTATTATCCATTAACTCTCCCAGACTTTTTCTCTTTGCGATCTTTGCGCCGTTCTTCCTTTGCGTGCTTTGCGGTTAAGAGCTTTTTTAACGCAAAGCACGCAAAGTTTTTCGCGCAAAGATCGCAAAGAGTTTCTACTTTTGATTTACATTAAGCCATAAAAATTCACGGTCACGGATGAGAGAACGAATTAGAGGCGGGCGCGGTTCGCTCTTTTGTGACGGGCGGCTTATTGTTTGTCTCCGTCTTTCTTTTTACTTTTGGCGGCGGGAAGCTTGTTGGCGGCGACGACGATGGCTTCAGCGTTTTCTATGGCGCGCTCAAGTGAGTTGCTCTCCTTGCCCTCTGTCACTTTATCGCGCAACGGCGCGAGTTGCTGAAGCATGCGCGTTGAGGCTTCGGCCAGTTTCCGCACGGACTTCGGTATCAGAGGATTCCGCTCGTCACGCGCGCCCACGTCTTCGATATTGGTAATCGCTTCGTCCAGAATTTTAGAGATGTCGGACAAAAAATCTGCGCGCGTGCCCTTTGGCTCGCCCCACTTCTCCACGTCCTTTTGCATTTGCTTGGCCGCGTTCGGGTCGCTGATTAACAGCAGGCGTCTCTCTACGGCTTTGATAAAGACCGCTGTGCGCTTGTCCAACTCCTGCGCGTCGCGCACGAGGTCTGCTTCCTGCGGCGTCAGGTGGTCGCGCGCGGCTGCGCTGCTGGCTTGAGTGTGTTGGGCGGGGAGGAGAAGAGTCAGGACGAACAGGAGCGAGAGCGTCACGCCCTGTAATGCTTTAAATTTCATTGTGGCTTCTTTGCTTGACCTGCGGCAGAACTTTCCGTGTTTGGGGTTGGGGAATTATTTTCTTTTGAAGGAATTTCTAAAACCGTATCACTGAAAAAACAGTTGATGGCGCTGGTGCGCGCATCGTCCGCAAACTCCACGATGGATTTGACGTGGACTGCGTATTCCGACGGCGTGACGCGGCGCATGGATTCAAGGCGCAGGCAATGCTTGCGCAGCTCTATCTCTAATCGCTTATAAAGATCGCGCGTCTTATTGCTGTCTTTTTTCTGCTGTGCCATGTAACCCAGCGCGTCTTCGATGATGGCCTGATAAACGCCCAGCTCGGAAGTCGCCCCGATGAATCGCTGGTCGGCTGTGAGCTGCTCTGCGCGCTGGAGCCTTATTTCAGCCATCACAAGGCTGGTCTTCAATCGCTCTTTCGGGTCGCGGGCGGTGGAAAGCTGCGTGCGTTCGTTGCCGGAGATAAACTTCATAGGCGGCGGCGCGGGCATGGACGGAAGCAAAATCCTGTCCTGTCCCTGCGCCGTCAGGCTCGCACAGAAAACGAGAGCCGACAGTATGCAGAGGCTCGATGCGATGCGGATTCTATTTGCGGGAGGGGAATCCATAAAATTTTACCTATGGTAAGCGGAAAGTGTGGAATGGTAAATGAAAAAATCAATCAACCACTCATTTTTTTTTGGCTCCCTGCCCGAGCTTGATCTGATTGCGTAAACCCGGCAGCCGCAAGTTGACCTTGCCGATTTCCAATTCATACTTTTGCGGGTCTGCGCGCGACAGAAAAGTTTCGTAGGCAGCGAGCGCTTCCGGGTACTCGCCAAGATTATCATGCGCCGTCGCGATGAAGAAATATGCGACAGCCGTTTCCGGCTTCGCCTCTAAAATCCACCTGTACTCAGTCAGTGCTTCCGGATAACGTTTCAGCTCGTACAGCGCAATCGCCAGATTAGCATGCGCCGCATAGCTGTCCGGTTTGTCCGCGATCACTTGCAATAACAGCGCGACCGCATCCGCAAACCGTCGCCCCTGCACCAGCGCCGCCGCATAAGCGGTCGCATAATCAGCGTTGCGCGGCTCGACCTCCAGAGCGCGGCGACAGTAATTGAGAGCGCGTTGCGGGTCGTCTTTACGATAGAGCGTGCAGAGGCGAGCCATGATTTTAGCGTTCCGCGTGTCTTTCGTCAGAGCCTCTTCGAGCGCGGCGCGCTCTTTTTCGCCGGTCGCGCACTCTATGGCAATCACGCTGCGCAGCGAGACGGTCTCAGCCGGTCGCCTGGTCGCCGCGTCCAACTCGTCCAGCGTGCGCGTGGCAGAGGCGCAGTCGCTCGCCTGTAAGAAGAGACGCGCCAGTGTCGTAGAGGCAATAATTGAAGCAGGAGCGAGACGGCTCGCGGCCTGCGCGCTCTCAATGGCACGAGCGGTTTCGCCCGCGCCGGAAAGCGTCTCGGCGCGCTCGATATGCGCGGGAACATTTTTCGGCTCAATCTCAATCGCGCGGTCAAGGCTGGTCAAAGCGGCTTTGGTATCATTCAAAGCGCGCTCGACTGAGCCGCGCGCGACCAATAGAGCCGCAGTCGCGGACGCCCCTTCGGTCGCCGCGCGCAGTTGTCCGAGCAGTCGCAGCAAACTCTCGCGCGACGCTTTGCTTTGCAAACGCAAATCGGTCAGAGCGACGAGCGCGGTCGCATTGCGCGCTTCAAGCTTGAGGGCTTGTCCAATCGCTTGTTCGGCTTCAGTGAAACGTTTTTGCCTTGCCAGCATGTCGCCGAGCAAGGCGTATGGCTGCGCCCACTCCGCGCGCAACTCGGCGGCGCGGCGCAGAGCTTTTTCCGCATCCGGCAAACGATTCAAAGAGATGAGCGCGGTGGCGCGCTGGTATTCGGCTTCCGGGAATTCCGGGTGCAGCTTGATGGCCTCTTCATAAAGCTCTAAGGCACGCTCTAAATCTCCGCGCGCGTGCGCGTCCTGCCCGCGCTCAAAGAGCTTGATCGGGTCAGCCTCATCTTCACTCGACTGTGAAAACGCCGTCGCGCCCACACATAAGAGAACGAGCGTCATCGCCAACAGCCGAAGCATACCCGTCCGCGAGCGAAAGCCGAATAACATAAAGTTAAGTTGCAATGTTGGAAAACTGACTGTCAGGTGCGAAAGCGCCTGGAGACTATTGTCCGGGGATGCACACATCTTAACGCGCGGCTGAGAAAAAAGAAAGGATGATGAAGATAGATAATGTAAATCAAGAGAAGAAACTCTTTGCGCTCTTTGCGCGATTTATCTTTGCAGTCTTTGCGTTAAAAAAGCCTTTAACCGCAAAGACCGCAAAGAAGGAAGACGCAAAGACCGCAAAGAAACAGCGGTTGCTGCTCATGCGTCGCGCTGGCGTAATTTGAGCCAGACCAGATTAACTATATCCTCGACCGTATTTATTCCCGCAGCTTCATCATCCGTGATCTTGATACCGAACTCTTTTTCAAGGTTGATGACGATTTCAACACTTGCCAGTGAATCATATTGCCAGAAGAAGCTCAGATTCTTTTGAAAATCATCTTCGGCAGACAAGCGTGATAAATCAGCTTCAAGCTCTTCTTCCAGAATTTTCCTGACATGATTGACAATGAAAAATGGGACACCGCGAGACTCGAAATATTTTTCGTAAAATGCGCGCTCATCCAGCGGCTGGCGATTAGCAAAAATCTCTTCGATCTTCTTTCGCTTCGACCTTGATTCCCAGAGCCACATGGGTACGCCAATAATGGTGAGCAGGACAAAAATGACAGCTATAATAGTTAGCCAGTACATATTCGTTCGCCCAAGTAGCTTAATCTGGCGTGCCCTGATAATAAAAAATTAGCTTGATGCGCCGATGATGTTGTTTCTAAATGCTTCGGGTGACAGGCGATGCCGGAAAGCTTCTTTCCCGTTGATTAAAATGACCGGAATCTCTGTCCCGTAGAGTTTCATTAATTCGGGGTCTGTTTCAATATTAATCTCTTCCAGCTCAAATAAATGCTCGCAATCGGCTGCGAGCATACGTTGTTTGGCTTCGTCGCAGAGATGGCATCCGGGCTTGGTGTAGATGATGACGTGCGCCTTTTCAGGCATGAATGTTTCGCGCTCCTCTTGGGCCAGTCAGGTGAATTCCTGCGCCGTGTTGCTTCTTTTATAAATTAAATCTTGCCACAGAATCTGAATTCGGAGTATAAATAATCCACCGGAGCCGCTTTTATCTATAATATCTGGCACGGCGCTCTTCTTACAGACGCATGCAAGCTAGGTGATTTCGCAGAGAGTGTTCAAGTTCCCTGTGGTGTGGTGAATTCTATATTCCCCGCGATTTTCACACAGGGTAGCAGTCTACCAGCCATAGAGCCGGTGTGAGTAAGAGCTTTTTGAGAGGCATTTTCAAACGGAGGTTTTGCGGAGTGGAGAGTCAAGACAACAAGCCCGATCCATCCGCCGCGAGCACATCTGATGCTCCGACACAAGCGGAAGTCCCGGCAGGGACTCCGCCCGCCGCGCGCGTCGCGCCCGGCGCAGCTAAATCTACGACGACGCCGACCGCAGCGGTCGCCAAAGGCGTGCCCAAAGCCGCTGCCGTCAACAAGCCAAAGGGCGCGGTGGTCGAAAGCACTCCCGACCCGCCCGTCAACAAAGTGCGGCGTCGGATTATCTGGGCCAGCATCGCCGGATTTATCGCGGTCATCTCTCTGGCAATCGTGCGGTTCTTTCTGCCGCGCGCCATCTTTGAGCCGTCGAGCGTTTTTCGCATCGGTTTTCCGGGCGACTACTCGCTCGGCATCGATACCAAGTGGCAGCAACAGTATCGCATCTGGGTGGCGAAAACTTCCGACCGCCTGTTTGTCATCTATGCGCGCTGCACGCACCTGGGCTGCACGCCGGATTGGAAAGCCAGCGAGAACAAGTTTAAGTGCCCGTGTCACGGCAGCGGTTATGACAGCGAGGCCATCAACTTTGAAGGCCCCGCGCCGCGCCCGATGGATCGCGCGCGTGTCGAGCTTGATGCCGAAGGCCAGATCGTCGTTGATGTCAACAAGCTCTACACATGGGAGAAGGGCATTCCGGCTCCCGGTCAATTCAACGACGAAGGATCGTATATTCCGCTTTAAAACTTTTGGGGGCGAGCATGGAGCCTGAACAACCTGACGGGAAAGAGGTCAAGCAGTTAAGCGAGGGCGATAAGAAAAGCGTCGGCCTGATCGAGCGCGTTCGCACCGAAGGCGAAGCCCTCAAGAATCGCGCCAAAGAAGAGGCTGAAGGCTACAAAGACCCGCAGCAGACGCAGCTCTGGAAATCAATCTTTCGCGTCTCGCATGATCGCTCAGACCCGCGTAACCGCAGCCTTGCGATTCTCTCGAACGTCTTTCTGCACCTGCACCCGGCAAAGGTCAACCGCGATGCCGTGCGCTATAACTTTACATGGGGGATGGGCGGCATCACGTTTTATCTCTTCATCATCCTGACTTTTACGGGCGTGCTGCTGATGTTCTATTACCACCCGACAAAGGTGCAGGCGTTCCGCGACATTCTTTATCTCGAACACGACGTGCCGTTCGGCAAGCTGTTAAGAAACATGCATCGCTGGGCTGCGCACCTGATGGTCATTACGACCTGGCTGCACATGTTCCGAGTCGTGCTGACAGGCTCTTACAAACGCCCGCGCGAATTTAACTGGTGCGTCGGCGTCGTCCTGCTGGTCTTGACGCTGCTGCTCTCGTTTACGGGGTATCTGTTGCCGGACGACCAGCTAGGGTTCTGGGCTGTGACGGTGGGGACGAACATGGCTCGCGCGACTCCGATGCTCGGCAGCGAGGGGCCGTTCGGGCCGCAGCTTGGCATGACGCCATTTAATGATGTGCGCTTTGGCTTGCTCGGCGGCTCGATTGTGGATGCGAATGCATTATTGCGCTCTTACATCTGGCACTGCATAGGCATCCCGCTGGTGGCCTCCATCTTCATGGCCGTTCACTTCTGGCGCATACGCAAGGACGGAGGCATCTCCGGCCCCGCGCCGGTGATGTTGGAAAATGAGATTAAGGCTGTGAAGAAGAAGTAACCGGGTCAAGATAGCGTTGTGTCATAAAAGTTATTTAAATTGCCACTAGCTGAAGCTAGTTGAACAAGAGAGCCAAAAAAGGTGTCGGCTTGAGCCGAATCATTTCGGCTCAAGCCGGTGACTCTTGCAGATTTTATCCACTAGCTAAAGCTAGTGGCAATTCAAGAAAGCCCGGAAGAGTAGAGAGAGCGAAAAGCTGTTTTGGAGTTTGCTTTAAGCGGAGAGTGTAAGCAATGGCAAACGGCGGTTTCAGATTAACATTCGGTAAGGTGGCGCTGCTGATATTAGCGTTGCTGCTGGTCGCGTGGGCTTTTACGGTTGATGACTGGCATCAGCTTTGGGTGATTGCCTCGACGCCGGACAATGTGCCCATTGTGGCGATGATTCCGCTGGTCATCTTCTTTACGTGGCTCGGCCTGCGGCAGGCGGCGCAGAACGACGAACTGGTCGAAACGCTCGAAGGCGACGCGCAGCTTGCCAAGACGCATCATCGCAAGACGCTGCCGTGGCGTCCGGGCTGGGCCAGAGAATTGCACGTCTGGCCGTATCTCGTCCGCCAAGAGTTTTTGTGGGCAGTCATCGTGACCGTCATTCTCTTTGTCTGGTCAATCACGCTCAACGCGCCGCTCGAAGAGCCTGCGAATCCTAACCTGACGATGAACCCTTCAAAAGCCCCGTGGTATTTCTTGGGGTTGCAGGAGATGCTCGTCTATTTCGACCCGTGGATCGCGGGCGTCGTCATGCCTTCCCTGATGATGGTCGGCCTGATGGTTTTTCCTTATGTTGACTCGAATCCTTTGGGGAACGGTTATTACACGTACAAGCAGCGCAGGTTCGCGCTCTGGATGTTCGGCTTCGGGTGGGTGACATGGCTGGCCTTGATCTTTATCGGGACTTTTATACGCGGCCCCGGCTGGGTCTGGTTCAATCCGGGCGAGCGTTGGGATCACAACGTAGTGGTCAACGACCGCAACGTTGATTTGCATGATTGGGTAGCGATTAAGATGCGCGCCGCCGGTCTGGAATTCTTCTCGTTCCTTTCTGCCAGCCCGTGGAAATATATTTTCGGCGCGATAGTGGTGGGAACTTTCTTTCTCGTCTGCGGCCTCTTCCTGCACTGGCTGATGAAGCGTGGAGAGTTCAATTTTAGAAGGACGTTTGATTGGCAGTATCTCAAGCAGTGGGCGACGACCGATGGCGAGCTTGAAAGCAAGATTCTCGCGCGCACCAGCATCCTGCAATACATGACGTTTCAGTTTTTCGCGATCACTGTGTTGTTTGCGATGCCCGCGAAACTGATCTTGCGGCTGGCGATGAATATCAAGTACGTGTGGGTGACGCCGTGGTTCAATATCTGAAGCAGAGCGAGAGAGCGGAGGGATAAAAACAGGTGGCAGACTCTCCTGAAACTGATGTGATGCTCAAGCAGGAGCCGGAACGCCCGGCTTCCGATCCGATTGTCAGCCGCTCGACCAGCGGCATCCTACTGGTTTGCGCGCTCCTCTTGAGCGCGTCGCTGGCGTGGGCGCTCTACGATGAAATTTACGGCCAGCGGAGCTGGAAGGGCATGCAGCAGGAATTCGTCGAGCGCGAGAACCGGCTGCTCAAACGCTTGAGAAGAAATGCCAAGTCTGAGGAAGAAGTCAAAGCGAGCGCAGAGTATCAACAGCTCACGGCGGAAGCCAAAGCCGCCAAAGATCAAGTCGAGCCGCGCAAAAAAGAGATTGACGCGCAATTGAAAGCCATCGAAGACCGCCTTCAGGCCGTCACCGATAATTATCAAAACGTGCGCGGAGACATTACCGTTCAGTACTATAAAATCGAAACCGCGCACGGTAAGCCCGAGCAGGATAAGATACGCCGCGAGATTGAACAGAAGAAGCAAGCGAAGCAAGACATTTACTGGCCGGACGATAGCGGCAAAATTACTAAAACGCAGCTCGATTACATGGAGATGGAGCAGCGTTACAACCAGCTCAAGGAAAAGAAAGCCGAGCTGGTGACACAACGCGCAGAGCTTTTAAAGGAGCCGGGCGAGCTTGAGAAAAAGCGCGAAGAGTATCTTAAAAATAATGTCACCGGGCTGACCATCAGCCAGATAGACAGTCTCATCAAACGCAACGAGAAATTCGATTTCAAGATGCGGCAGGTCAACGTGCAGGGCGACACCATCGTTGACCGCTGCGAGACCTGCCACCTCGGCGTTCGCGAGCCGCTCAATCTCACTGCCGCTGATATGCGGGACGTGAAGAACAAGAAGCGCCAGAAGGTTGACCCGATGGCTCGCGCCTTCGTCAGCCATCCGAACAAAGAGCTTTTAGAGATTCACAATCCAGACCGTTTCGGCTGCTCAAGCTGTCACGGCGGCAACGGTCGCGCGACCACGAACGAAACTAAAGGACATGGCCGTCACAGGTTCTGGCTCCATCCAATGTATGAGCGAGAGAACATGGAGGCCGGATGCCAGCAGTGCCACATGTCCGACCGCGTGCTGCAAGGCGCGAAGACTCTCGATCTCGGCAAAGACCTGTTCCAGAATCGCGGCTGCGTCGGCTGTCATCGCTACGAAGGCTTTGACCGCGAGACGGACGCGCTCGCCAACTCGCGGCAATCCGTCACACAACTCGAAGAACAGATCGCAGCCAATGAACGCGAAGCCAAACAGGCCAACGCGAATGTCGGCAACGTCTCGGAAGAAGAGGCGCAGAAACTTCTCGCGCGTGCAGATTACCTGCGCGTCACCAATAGCCAGTTGGCCGCGCGCATCGCACAGCTTGAAACGCAGAGCAAGTACCTGATGCACGACCAGAAGAAGGTCGGCCCGAACTTGAAAGATGTGCGCTTAAAGCTGCGCAAGGAATGGATTCCCGTCTGGCTCCAAGACCCGCAGGCGTTTCGCCCCGGCACGAAGATGCCTACCTACTGGCGTCTTGACGGAACCAGCCACCGCAATGATGAAGGCGGCAAGCGCGAAGAAATGTCGCGCGAAGAGAATGAGCGCAAAGCTATCGCCGCGTTTCTCTGGCAGGATAGTTTTGAAGGCAATCTGCCGCAGCAGAACTCCGGCGACGGCGCGCACGGCAAAGAGCTGTTTGAGACGCGCGGCTGTATGGCTTGCCACTCAATCGGCGCAGAGGGCAACGCGACCGGCGGCGACTTTGCGGCCAATCTACAGCGCGTCGGCGAGAAAGCCAACTTTGAATATATCGTCCGCTGGATTTACAACCCGCGCGAGCGTTGGGCGCCATACTGCCCGAAAGAAAAGCGCGACCTGACACGCAAGGATTACGAAGACAAGGGCTTGCCCTACGTCTTTGACAACGATCATTCCAAGTGCCCGAACGACGGCGCGGAATTGCAGATTCAAAACATGACCGTGATGCCGAACTTCCGTCTCTCTGAAACGGATGCGCGCGACATCGCGACCTATCTCTTCTCGCTCTCGCAGCGAGGCTCTTTCCCGGATGCTTCTTTCATGGACGATCCGAATTTGAAAGAGCAGGGTAAGACGCTGGTCAAGCAATACGGCTGTGCCGGATGCCACGAGATCAGGGGCTTTGAAGAAGAGCAGCGCATCGGCAAAGAGTTGACGACCGAAGGCGCGACGCCGATTGAGCGTCTCGACTTTGCCATGATGACGCATGATGCGGAGACCGGCAAAAATCCGTTTCCTCAAGAGAATAATCAGGGAGGGCAAGCCGAAAGCGAGGGTAAGCCGTGGTACAACCACAAAGGCTTTTTCACCAACAAGCTCAAAGACCCTTCCATTTACGATAGAGGCAAAGAGAAAGAGCCGAAAGACTTGCTCAAAATGCCGAAGCCGTTCTTGACGCCCGAATGGAACAACGCGCTCACGACTTTTCTCATGGGCAGTAAGGGACTCGAAGGCTCGAACGTCCCGCCAAGCTTTTTCTATAACCCGGACACGCGCCAGAAAGACATACAGGACGGCTGGTGGGTGATTAAGAAATATAACTGCATGGGCTGCCATAATGTGCAGGTCGGGCAGAAGTCCATTCTTTCAGGGTTGCCACTCTATCAGGATGCGGATTGGAAGGATCAGCTTCCGCCGCAACTGACAAGCGAGGGCGCGCGTGTTGATCCAGAATGGCTCCTGCGATTTTTGACAGACCCGTCGCTCAGCGACAGTCGCGGTCAACCCGAACCCGGGCGCAGCGATAAGACGGTCGGCCAGTCTCCCGGCGCGGCGCAGAATCCCTTTGTCGGGACTCAAAATAATTCGCCGGCGAGCAATGCTGCGACGCAAGCGAGCGGCACTGCCAAATCGAACGGCAACGCGGGCGCTACTGCTACAGCGCAGGATGGCAAGCTCCATCCGCAACCCGGCGCAGACCGCAACGGCGTGCGTACTTATTTGAAAGCTCGCATGCCGACATTCAACTTCTCGCCGAACGAGCTGCGAATGCTGGTGCGCTTCTTTATGGCCGTCTCTTCGCAGCCTGAGATAAATATCAAAGAGCCTGTGGCGCAGTTGTCGGAAGAAGAGAAGATACTGGCGCGACAGTTGTTCACGTCACAGGCCGCCCCGTGTCTGAAGTGTCACATCACCGGCGATGCGGAACATGACAAGACTGCTTCGGCTCCGAACTTCCTGCTGGCGAGCGAGCGTCTGAAGCCCGCATGGACATTCCGCTGGCTGCTCGACCCGCAACAGATAAGTCCGGGCACGGCGATGCCTTCGGGCTTGTTCAAACACGAGGGAGACCGCTGGGTCTTTAGCGGCGATACGCCCGCGAGCTTTGCCAATTACAAGCGCGACCACGCGGACTTGCTCGTGCGCTATATGTTCCAGATGACGCCCGAAGAACAGAGGCGTTTGTCTTCGACGGCTCCGACCGCGACGGGGGGGCAAGCGCCCGCGCCGACCGAAAAACAGCCCGCCGCAACTCCGACTAACGGGCAGAAGGTGAGCCGGAATTATCGCAGGCCAAATGCGCGTCGCGGCAGGCTTGCAAGCAGCAGGCGTGCGCCCGGAAAACAGGCTCGCGCCCCCGGAGTGCGCCCTGTAACCTTGCATCATAGGCGGAAGTTTATGCTTGAGTGATCCCGGTTGCTTTAATCATCTTTATGTTTTACTTTTAACCGGAGGCTAAAAATGTTTCATCAACGGGCAAAATTCTGGCTCTGCTTTTGTGTACTTGTGTCTTTACTCTCGTTGTCCCTGGCGTGCGGCGGGGGCAGCGATGATGATGTGGCAGATGATGAGAGTGATTCGACCGGCGCGCCGTCCGGAACACCGTACAAGGCGAGCGGCAAGGAAGGCACCGTCACAGGCAAGATTGTTTTTAGCGGTCAGGCTCCTGCGCCGCAGCCGATTGATATGAATGCCGATGCGGTCTGCGCACAAAAAGGCGCGGGCGCGGTTTCCGAAACGGTCGTGGTCAAAGACGGAAAGTTAGTGAACGTCTTTGTATATATCAAGGACGGGACGCTCACCGAAGGCAACAAGAAGATTTCAGGCTTTGCTTTTGATCTTCCGCCGGAGCCGGTCACGCTGGACCAGAACGGATGTCACTACAAGCCGCATGTGATGGGCATTCGGGCTAATCAGAAATTTCTAGTGACCAACAGCGACCCGACCGCGCACAACGTCAACGTGCAGGGCAACAGCAATCCGAAGTGGAACACTTCGCAGCCGCCCAATGCTCCGCCCATCGAGCAGAAATTCGTCCGTCCCGAAACCTTGATTCCGATTAAGTGCAACCAGCATCCATGGATGAAATCTTATGTCGGCGTCTTGAATCATCCGTTCTTTGCCGTGAGCGGAGAGGATGGCAGCTTTACGCTCAAGGGCGTTCCGCCGGGCAAGTACACGCTGGTCGCCTGGCACGAGCGTTTCGGCGAGAAAACAATGGAAGTCACGCTGGCGGCCAGCGGCGCTGCGACCGCAGATTTTACGTTTGACGGCAACGTCGCTTCCGACACGCCGCGCAGCGACAATTTGCAGGTTCTGCCTGCTATCGAATTCCCGATGCTCATGCGGCATTAAATTTAGTTTCGGAATAATCACACAAGGATGGACAGGATGAACAGGATAAGTAAATAAGCGAAAAATTTCCATCCTGTTTATCCTGTCTATCCTTGTGTGAATGAATTACCGGCAATCTTTCAATGATGAAAAGCGTAGCAATCGAATTAGATCAGAGCGGGATCATCAGTCCCGAGAGCGGGCAGTTGACCTTGCGTGAAAGGCTGATGCTCTATCTAGAGCTGACCAAGCCGCGCATCACTTTCCTGATTGTGTTGACGGCAGCCGCGGGTTTTTGTCTGGGCGCGCGTGGAGCGATTAATTATCTCACGCTCGCGCACGCAATGTTCGGAATAGCATTGCTCTCATCCGGCATCGCAACGCTCAATCAATATATGGAGCGCGACCTGGACGGCTTGATGCGGCGCACAGCCATGCGGCCTTTACCTTCGGGTCAGCTCGCGCCAATTGAAGCGCTTGCTTTCGGAATTATTTTAACCACGGGCGCGGAAATTTATCTGGCGTTGCTGGTCAATCCTTTGACCGCGCTGGGCGGCGTGGCCGTGATAATTGGCTATCTTTTTCTTTACACGCCGCTCAAGACTCGCACGACTTTGTCCACAGTGGTCGGAGCTTTTCCGGGAGCGATGCCGCCTTTGATGGGTTGGACGGCGGCGACGGGCGAGGCAGGCGCGGGCGCATGGGTCTTGTTCGCCATTCTTTTCCTGTGGCAGTTTCCGCACTTTCTCGCCATCGCGTGGATGTACAAAGAGGATTACGGGCGCGCAGGTATCGTGATGTTGCCGGTGGTCGAGCCTGAAGGCCGCATCACAGGGCAACAAATCATCGCTTACACGCTCCTGCTCGTGCCTGTCAGTTTGTTGCCGTGGGTGATGGGGATTTCCGGCAAAATCTATTTTTACGGGGCGCTCATACTCGGCGCGCTTTTTCTCTATAGCAGTATTCGCGCTGCGCTTTCCAGATCAAGGCAGCAAGCGCGCAAGCTGCTGCTGGCCTCTGTGCTTTATTTGCCGCTGCTATTTGTCTTGATGGTTTTGAATCGGTGATAAGTGATAAGTGATAAGTGATAAGAAACAGCGTTTCTTTTATCTCATCACTTATCACTCATCACTTATCACTCTTGGAGGATTACGGATGGGTCGCGCTCTGGCGATATTAATCTGGCTTTTGACGCTCGGCTCGGTGTGGCTGTTTGTGAACGGGCGGTGGTGGTTTCCCGCTGCCATCTCCGAACACGGTCCCGCGTATGATCGTCAATTCATGCTGACGATTATCGTCGTCGGCGTCGCCTTTGCCGCCGCGCAGATCGGGCTTGGCATCGCGCTCTGGCGGTACGGCTCGAAATCCAGGGGCGGCGAGCAGCGCGCGGTCTACTCGCACGGCAACAATCGTCTGGAAATCGTCTGGACGCTGATTACCGCAGCGGTCTTTATCTCGCTTGGCATCTTAGGACAATTTGTCTGGGCTGACATGCACTTTCGCCCTGCGGCGGCGGATGCTTACAAGGTTCACGTCTACGCGCAGCAGTTCAGTTGGAACTTTCATTACGCGGGCAAAGACAACGTGTTCGGGCATACAGACCCGGCTTTGGTTAAAGACGCGGATTTGAATTTTATAGGGCTGGATGCGAATGATGCTAATGCCAAGGACGACTCGGCGGTGACGGCGCTGGTCGTGCCGGTCAATCGTCAGGTGGAGCTAACGCTCAATGCCAAGGACGTGACGCATAGCTTCTGGGTTCCGCCTTTGCGCTTTAAGCAAGACCTCGTGCCGGGCATGCAGATTAAAGTTCACTTTACTCCGACCAAAGTCGGGACGTACGAACTGGCCTGTGCAGAGTTGTGCGGCGCGCTGCATTATAAGATGAAGAGTTTTATGCTGGTGCTTCCCGCAGAGGAGCATCGCCTTTTAGCGGAGATGCCGCAGGCTGAGTTTCAAGCCAAGATGACAGAGCTTTTAAAGAAGTATCCGGTAGTCTATTAGCCCACAGACCTTTTGCACGGAAAAAGCGAGAGGAGAGCAGCAATGGCCGAAATAGTAGATGCACATCACAGTTCGCCAGAAGCAGTGCATCACGCTTCTCATGGAGAAGTGCATCGCCACCCCGCGCCGACAAGCTTTATACGCAAATATATCTTCAGCATAGATCACAAGGTGATCGGCATTCAATATATCCTGCTCGCCCTGTTCTCCGTGTTTCTGGGCATGATTATGTCCGTGCTGATGCGCGTCAAGCTGACTTGGCCGAACTCTAAAATCACGATTCTTGAGACGCTCTTTGACAAGGGCGCGCCGGGCGGTTTGATGACGCCGGAGTTTTATCTCTCGCTGGTCACGATGCACGGCACGATGATGGTCTTCTTCGTGCTGACTACCGCTCCGCAAGGCGGATTTGGCAACTACTTTCTCCCGATTCAAATCGGCGCGGATGACATGGCTTTTCCGACGCTGAACATGCTTTCGTTCTGGGTGACGTTTGTCGGATTGCTCGTGCTGGTCTCTGCCATTTTCGTCGAAGGCAATGCGACGGTCGCGGGCTGGTATCAAGCGATTGACCCCAGACATCAGGCTCCGAGCTATACGATTGGGCCAATCGGCGGCTGGACGGGTTATCCGACTTTAAGCGCGCTGGGACAGGCCGCAGGCCCCGGGCAAGGGGCGGGCGTAGACCTCTGGATTATCAGCATCGCCATCTTCTGCATCGCATCCCTGTTGGGCGCGCTCAATTTCATCACGACGATGCTCAACATGCGTGCGCCGGGAATGACGCTGATGCGTCTGCCGCTGACATGCTGGTCCTGGTTTACGACGGCAGTGCTGGCTCTGCTTGCATTTCCGGTGCTGCTGGCGGCGGGCGTGCTGTTGTTTCTTGACCGGACGGCGGGGACGAGCTTCTTTGTCCCAAGCGGCTTAGTGGTCAGCGATGTTTTGATGACTACGCACAAGGGCGGGTCGCCGATTCTCTGGCAACACCTGTTCTGGTTCTTCGGGCACCCGGAAGTTTACATCGCTATCCTGCCGGGGATGGGCGCGACTTCGCACATTCTTTCAACCTTCGCACGCAAACCAGTTTTCGGTTATCGCGCGATGGTGTTTGCGATTTTCGCTATCGGGCTGCTTGGCTTTTTCGTCTGGGGACATCACATGTTCATCAGCGGCATGAGTCCTTATACGGGAATGGCTTTTTCCGTGCTGACGCTTTCCATCGGCGTGCCTTCCGCGATCAAGACCTTTAACTGGCTAGGGACATTGTGGGGAGCGCAGATACGTTTCACCGTTCCGATGTTGTATGCCATCGGTTTTGTTTCGCTGTTTGTCGCGGGCGGTGTGACGGGCCTGGTGCTGGGACAGACGGGGCTTGATCTTTCGATGCACGATACCTATTTCGTGCTCGGCCATTTTCATTTAGTGATGGGCGTGGCTGCGATCTTCGGGATGTTCGCAGGGTTGCAATTCTGGTTTCCGAAGATGTTTGGCCGGATGATGAGCGAGCGGCTCGGCAAAATCCATTTCTGGATTACCTTTGCGGGAGTCTACGCGATCTTTGTCCCGATGCATGTGATGGGCATCGTCGGGATGCCGCGACGCTATTCCAGCTTTCAGGAATATGATTTCCTGCGCTCGCTCAGCCCGCTCGTTATGTTCGTCACCATAGCCGCCATCGTGACTGCCGGAGCGCAGTTCATCTTCTTCTTCAATTTCTTCTGGAGCCTCTTTAAGGGCAAAAAGGCGGGCGATAACCCGTGGGAGGCGACGACTCTGGAATGGGTGATTCCGTCGCCGCCGCCGCATGATAACTTCGCCGGAATCATGCCAAAGGTTTACAGAGGGCCATATGAGTTCTCTGTGCCGGGCGCGCCTGATGATTACATCTTGCAGACCACGCCCGACCCGACGGCAGAGCAGGCGGGCGCAGGAAATCAGAGAAGCGGCAGTAATGGTCAAGACGGTCACAAGCATTGAACGTGAGCGAGTCGCGCACAAGGGGAGTGGGTTAGGCGGTGGGCTGCCGCCTCCACGAAACGGTTCTAACGGATCAGGCAAGGGTGGCGGCAGTAATGGTGGCGATGACCGTCGAGAGCCTTCGGCGGAAAAAGCGCGATTCGCCATGTGGGTTGGATTAGCCTCCATCCTGATGCTCTTTGCAACACTCGTGAGCGCGTACATTTTTCTGGCTGCGGGTGATAACTGGCTTCCGATCAGGATGCCCCGCTGGCTCTGGCTAAGCACAGTTTTAATTCTTGCCAGCAGCCTGACTTTGAGCGCGGCCTCCAAAGCTTTGAAGCGCGGGCAGGACAAAGAATACCTGCGCCGCCTTCTGTGGACGGTCGGATTGGGCTTGTCTTTTCTAGGCGCGCAGGTTTTGGCCTGGAGGGAACTGGTCGCGCAGGGCGTGTATCAGGCCGTCAACCAGCACCGGAACTTTTTTTACCTGTTGACGGGCGTCCATGCAGCGCATCTGGTGGGCGGCGTTCTGGCTCTGATTTATTTGTTGCTGCGGACACGCCGCAAGGGACAGAGCGAGGCGGCAGAGAAGAGGCGTCGCGGAACGGTCTCGGTGATTTCTCTGTACTGGCATTTTATGGACGGGCTATGGGTGTTTCTGTTCTTGCTTTTATTACTGTGGAGATAAAATTAGGAAGATGAGCGCAACAGTTTTAAGCGAAAGCAACAGCGCATCAAGATTGCCGGGTCGTTACAGGCTCGGCATGTGGGTCGCGCTCGCTTCCATCATGATGTTGTTCACGGCCTTGACGAGCGCGTACATCGTGCGCGCCTCGGTTTCTGACGACTGGAATCCGATTGCCGCGCCGCGCATGCTTTGGGTCAGCACGGCTTTGATAATTATCAGCAGCCTCACTTTTGAGTTTGCGCGCAGAGGCTTGAAGCGCAATGACCAGAAAGCGTATGGACGCTGGCTGCTGGTAACGGTGCTGTTTGGACTCGGGTTTCTGACGATACAACTTCTGGTTTGGCGCGAGCTGGTCTCACAGGGAGTTTATCTCTCGACGAATCCGCACAGCGCGTTCTTTTACCTGTTGACTGCGCTGCATGGTTTGCATCTGTTGGGCGGCATCCTTGCGCTCGACTATTTGTTGCTGCATGCGTGGCGCAGGCGTGAGCCGTCGCAGATTGGCGCGCGGCGCACGGCTGCCGCCGGAGCGGTTGCCATCTACTGGCATTTTATGTGCGGACTGTGGGTTTATCTGTTCTTACTCCTATTCCTCTGGAGGTGACTAAGCTTTGAGCACGGAAGCGCGAACAGCAGATCAAATGATTGCGACGGATTGGGACGGCGGTGCGCTCCCTTATCGAGTCGGCCACAAAAAGCTTGGCATGTGGCTCTTTATCGTGTCGGACGCGCTGACCTTTTCGGCGATGCTGATCGGCTATTCTTATGTGCGCGCCTCCAGCGATCAATGGCCTGAGCCGTTTCATTTCAACCCGAGCATCCTTTTCTCAACCGTCATGACGCTCTGCCTGCTGGCTTCGAGCTTTACGATGGTGATGGCCGTCAAGGCATCTGCGCGGCGCGATTACAAAGGCATCCGGCGTTGGATTATGCTCACGATGCTGGGCGGCCTGTTGTTTCTAGTCCTGCACATTTACGAGTGGAATCACCTGATTCACGAAGGCTTGAGGCCCACGTCGCTGCCCGCAGAGTGGCAGAAGCTGTGGCCGCAGGCTTCTTATCTGTTTGGCTCGACGTTCTTTGCGATTACCGGGCTGCACATGTTCCACGTCCTGACGGGCGTGATTTATCTAGGCGTGATTGCTTTGAGAGCCAGGCGCATGTCGCATGAGGACGTGGAGATCAGCGGCCTTTACTGGCACTTTGTTGATCTGGTCTGGATGTTTGTTTTTCCGATGATTTACCTGCTGTCCGTTTACAGGCATTAAAGAGCAGGAAGCCAAAGGCTCAAGCGAAAGATTTTCCATTAAGCAGCGGAGGAGGCACGCGCAACAAAAGATGAGTCGCTTTGTCGAATCAGTCAAAAACGTGTCGCAGAAAGAAGACGTTATCTTAAACGTCATCTGTGCTCTGATGGCGCTGGTGTTTCTCGTGCTGGCGGCCGGGAATTTCAGATGGGCCGGAGACTTTCTGACGATTGACAGCCTCTTTATGGCCTCGGTTTTCATGCTGCTGGCGCTCGTGTTTCTCATCAGCCCTGTGCTCTGGCTGCATACCAACGGATACTTTAAAAAACTGGTCGGCACGGATACGGATGCGGTGCCGGTCGAATTGGTGCCGATTCATTTCGAGGGCACGACCAAATTGTTCCTGAGCATTTTGGGGTGGCTGCTGGCGTTGACGGTGATCGAGGTTGCGCTCGCCTACTTTGAGGTTCCGATTATCTGGATGCTGACAATCCTCGTCGGTTTGTCGGTCATCAAAGCCGCGCTCATCATAGCCTATTTCATGCACTTGAAGTTTGAGCGGTTGACGCTGGTGCTGACGCTGATTCCTGCGCTGGTCATGTGCATCTGCCTGCTGTTTATCTTTTTCCCTGACAGCTTCAGGTCGAAAGGCTTGCGCTACGGGGCCAGCAGCACAAGCGGCACGCCGCCGACGGCCACACCAGCGCATTGAAGAATGTGAGCCAAACCAAAAGACAAGTTTTGATGGCGGTGACGGTTTTAATAGCCGCCCTCACTTTCATGTGTCTTCCGGCCTTCGCGCAGTGCCCGCTCTGCAAGATTGCAGTCGAGAATTCATCGCAGGCAGCTAAGATGAGCAAGGGGCTGAACCTGGGCATCCTCGTTCTGCTCGTCCCGCCGGTCACGGTTTTCTGCTCAATCTTTATTCTGGCAGTCAAACATCGCAACACCGCTAAAAGTTAAACAGCGACAGAAGAACACAGAGAGAGAAAGAAGGAAGGGAATTCAGCATCTCAGATTTGAAATCTTCCAAATCTGAAATCTGGAATCATTTCTGAAATCTGAAGTCTGAAATCTGAAATCATTTATAGCTTCGTACTCATCTGTGGTTATTTCATCTTCTGAAGTGAGTTGAGAGATCATGATGCTAAGCACCATGCAGGATTGGCCTCTGACAGTGACAGCCCTGTTTAAGCATGGGGCGAAATTGTACGGAGACAGTCAGGTCGCAACCTTTGAAGGCGACCGGACGCGGCGTACGAGCTTTGCCGAAGTTGCGCTGCGCATTGAACGGCTCGCCTCTGCGCTCCAACGGCTCGGCGTCCGGCGGAGCGAGCGCGTCGCGACCTTTTGCTGGAACACGCAGGAACATCTCGAAGCCTATCTCGCAGTGCCTTCCATGGGCGCAGTGCTGCACGCGCTCAACATACGGCTCTTTCCCGAACAACTCGCCTACGTCATCAACCATGCGGAGGATCGTGTCATTCTGGTAGACGACACGCTCGTGCCGCTGCTCGCGCAGGTCAAAGACGAACTCAAAACCGTAGAACATTTAATCGTCATCGGCGATGGCGATGCCTCTGCGCTTGGCGACAATGTGCTGCGATATGAAGAATTGCTGGCGGCAGAGCAGACGGGTTTCGAGTGGCCTGCGATTGAAGAGCATGCTGCGGCGGCGATGTGTTACACGACCGGGACGACCGGCCAGCCCAAAGGCGTCGTTTACAGCCACCGCTCGGAATTCCTGCACTCGCTCGCACAGTGCGCGGCCTCGTCCTTCGCCGTCAGCGAGTGCGACCGCGTCTTTCCGATTGCACCGATGTTTCATGCCAACGCATGGGGCTTGCCTTATTCGGGCTGGCTCGCTGGCTCAGATTTTTTGATGCCGGGACGTTTTCTACAGGCAGAGCCTTTGTGCAAGATGATTCGAGAGGAACGCCCGACTTTTGCCGGAGCCGTCCCGACAATCTGGAATGACATCCTGCGTTACGCGGAAAATCATGAGGTTGACTTAAGCTCCTTGCGGATGGTTGTCTGCGGCGGCTCTGCCGTTCCGCGCGCTTTGATGCAGCGATTGCAGGAACGGCACGGCGTCAGAGTCGTGCAGGCATGGGGCATGACTGAGACCAGCCCTATGGCTTCGATTGCCTGCCCGCCAAAAAACTGCCCGCCGGAACAGGAGCTTGAGTGGCGCACAAAATCAGGCCGGATCATTCCCGGCATCGAGCTGCGCTTAGCGGACGGCGAAAAAGTTTTGCCGTGGGATGGACAGGCTATCGGAGAGATACAGGTGCGCGGCCCCTGGGTCACGGGCGGTTATTACGGCGAAGACGGGTCGGACAAATTTAAAGACGGGTGGCTCTGCACAGGAGATGTCGGGACGGTTGACGCAAAGGGTTATATTCAAATCACAGACCGGACAAAGGATGTCATCAAATCCGGCGGTGAATGGATTTCCTCTGTCGAGCTGGAAAATGAGATTATGGCTCATGCGGATGTCGTCGAAGCAGCGGTCATAGGCGTGCCGGACGAGCGTTGGGATGAACGCCCGCTAGCCTGCGTCGTCTTGAAAGACGGCGCGCAGACGAGCGCCGCAGAGCTTTGCACTTTTCTCGAAGAACAGGTCGCCAAATGGTGGGTACCTGAGCGTTGGGCTTTTATCGCGGAAATTCCAAAGACGAGCGTCGGCAAGTTCGATAAAAAACAGTTGCGTGCGCAGAGGGAAGAAGGAACGCTGAAAATTGTCAATGTGGAATAATCGCAACCTGTAAATTTTGTCATCCCTTCTCGCTAAGCTTCCGCATGGCTTTATTGCTATAATTCCCGGCAGCGCGAAGCTTCCGCTTAATGGAAGGTACATGTTATGACCAATGATGAAATCCAAAAAATGATGGAGTTCGTGATTAAGCAACAGGAAAGCTTTGCCGGGAATATGGAAAAGGCGGATGAGCGCATGACCCGCCTTGAAGGAGCGTTTGTCAGTCTCGTTAATATCGTGAGCGAAACAGTTAAAGTGCAAAGAGAGCTTTTAGAAACTCAGAAAATGCTTGTTGAATCTCAGAAAGTCATCGCCGAATCTCAGAAGCAAACGGGCGAGCGGTTGAATGAGTTGATTAATACAATAGAGCGTTATATCAGCGAAGACCGGAATGAAAGCTTAATCAACTAAATCGTGTTTCAGCTACCTTAAGGAAAAGCCCAATGGCAGAGAACACTGAAATCACCGTCAACGAATTCAACGTGGATGTGGCTGTCCGAACCATACGCGGGCGCGTCTGCGGTGTGTGCGGCGGAAAAATCATTCCTTCCAATCGCGCCGTCTACCAGAGCGCGGGCGATCCGACGGAAGTCTTCGCGCTCTGGGAGTGTGAGCGGTGCGGGTACTCCGAAAGATTCGAGAGACCGCAGGAGCCTAAGAAAGTCAGCGGCGCGGCAGCGGCGAAAGCTCTGCCGGGCGCGGGCGGCGCGGCAAAAGGGCTTGCGGTTGCCAAAGCTCAAAACGTTACGACGGGCACGCAGGCTGACGCCAAAGCTACTGGACGCGGCGCGGCAAAGCGCGCGATGCCGCATGATGTGAAGAAGATGCTGGAAGTGATGCAGCGCACGCAGCCTAAAGTTGAAGAGTAAAGTTTTTCCTGTCAAGATGGATGAAACGGCTTTACATGTGCTGGGGATGTTCGAGCGGTACGGGAAAGAGACGCTTGACCTCCACGAGTTGTTTGAAGCGGGCGGCAATGACCCCGAAGCGCGCACCGCTGTCTTCGATACGGTCGAGCGTCTGGTCAAAGAGGGTTTACTGGAAGAGCGCGGAAATGATTTTTATGCGCTGACCGAAGCCGGACAAGTTGCCGCACGCGCAAATGTTCAGCCACGAAAAGAAGATTGAATAGAGCAGTAAGTAGGAATGGCATTAACTCCTTTGCGTGCTTTGCGTCTTACTTCTTTGCGGTCTTTGCGTTAAAAAGCGCTTAACCGCAAAGACCGCAAAGGAAAAGCGCGCAAAGATCACAAAGAGCAGAATGTGTTTCACTCTCGTTTGATCCGTTATAATTTAAAGCAAAAGGTTCATTGCGTTTTCCCTGATGAATTATATCTATGCTCTGCCGCACTTAAACGCCACCTTAAATTCCATCAGCGCGCTGCTGCTCATCGCCGGATTCATCTTTATCCGCAGAAGAAATATCACAGCCCATCGCAAGTGCATGATAGCCGCGTTTGTGACTTCTTTGATTTTTCTTATTTCATATATCACGTATCATTCTTTGCTGGTCTACTATCTGGGACAGGGGCCGACACGTTTCAAGGGGTTGGGCTGGGTGCGCCCTTTCTATTTTACAATCCTGCTGACACACACGGTTTTGGCCGTCGTCATCGCGCCGCTGGCTATCATCACTTTATGGCGCGGCCTCAGCGAGCGATTTGATAAACACAGGCGGATTGCGCGCTGGACGCTTCCGATATGGCTCTATGTTTCCGTCACGGGCGTGATTGTGTACCTCATGCTCTACCAGTTTTATCCTGCCAGATGATGAAGAGGATGCTATTGAGCGTTTAATGTCGGGCAATAATTCACATCCCGTTCCTGAGAATGAGCCGCAGTTGCAACAGCTTGCGCGCAAGCGTATGTCCTGGCCGCTGATCGTCGTGGCCGCGCTCTTTATCATAGTGCCTTTTCTGACTTGGTACACGACATGGTTCGGGCGCGATTTGAGCGATGAGAAGATTACGGAATACCTGTCGGATGAGCAGAAGCCGAGACACGTCCAGCACGCGCTGGCGCAGCTCGCGGAGCGGCTTGATAAAAAGGACGCGAACGCGCGTCGCTGGTATCCGCAAATCGTCGCGCTGTCAAAAAGTAACGTCGCAGAGTTGCGCTCGAATGTCGCGTGGCTGATGGGCAAGGACAATCAGGCAGAAGAGTTTCGCGCCGCGCTCAAAAATCTAGTGCAGGACAAAGAGCCGATTGTGCAACGCAACGCCGCGCTCTCGCTGATAACTTTCAAGGATGCGAGCGGCCTACAGGTGTTACGCTCGATGCTGCAACCGTACACGCTCACAGCCCCCGTTGAGGGAACTATCAACAGCGTCTTGCCAGCAGGCACTCCGGCCAAAGTCGGGATGATGCTGGCACGCATCAGAGATAAAAATAATCAAACTACGGAAGTGCGCTCGCCTGTACCCGGCGAGGTCAGTCAGGTTTTAGCTGCGGAAGGAACGCAACTCACGGCGGGCACAGCGATACTCGTCATAGAGCCTGACAGCGACAGCGTTTGGGAAGCTTTGCGTGCGCTCTATTTCATCGGCGAGCGCGAAGATTTGCCAGCCGTCGAGCGCTACGCGCAGGATTCAGGAAAGATGTCAGCGGAGATCAAACAACAAGCGACCCTCACGGCCAAAGCCATTCAGAACCGCCCGGCTGCTGAAATCAAATAGCCCGCAGCCTTTTGTATTTTGACTTGCGATTAAATCAACCGGCGCGTGGTCAAGCTAATCTGCGTTGGCAATGAATTGCGTTTGACGTTTATCAGATACTTTCGTCCGACCTGCCGAAACATTCGCCGGATTATCTCAAGCGTCAGCCCCGCCGAAGGCTTCCCGTCAATAGCTATGATTTCATCTCCGACGCGCAAGCCTGCTTCCGCTGCCGGAGACTTCTCGACCAGCGCACGCACTTTGAAAATGTTGAAGTTAGAACCGCCTGAAGTTAAAGACGCGCCGCTCATATCAAACTCGTATGGTTCAGAAAAATGCCTGTTTGGCGTTAAGGCCACCTGTTTGCGGGAATAGTCAACGACCACCCGGAAACGGCGCAGAATCTCGCCGCCGACCAGCCCGGCATAGTCCTTAGTGTCTTCTTCGCCGCGATTGTCCGGAGCAAAACTCGTGATCGGATTTTTAATAACAAAGCGACCAAGTTGCAAGTTTTGAAGACGGCCAATTCGCGCATTTGATTTGCCCGCGAGAATCGCTCCCGTAGTTACTTGGAGCGTTCTGCGAGTTGATTTCAGTAAATCGTTTTTAGAGGTAAAAGATTCACCAAGAGTAACCGCTCCGATTTGTCCAAGATCAAACTCAAATCTGCCTTCGACAGCTTTCGCGCCCGGCTGCATGATTTTGCCGCGAATGAACGGCCTGTTGTCTTCAATCGTGATGGGGATAATTTGACCCGGGCCGGAGTACTTATAGCTTTTCGGCTCATGCAGCCTGACTCTTTGAGATACATAATCAATCTCAACTACGAATCTAGCAAAAATGTCATAACCGAGTATCCCGTCAATCGGTTGTCCGAACCCTGCTTCCAATCCCCTTAAGTCAAGAGCCGTTAGTATCAAGTCGGATAATTTTACGCCGGAGACGTTTAACTTAACGCCTTTCACAAAAAATGCTTCCACCGCTCCGTCTCCGGTCGCAGCCTCGGTCTGCCCTTCGAGCTTCAACCCGAGGTCTTTGGCACGGCTCTCATTAATTACCGAACCTCCTGCGCCCGTGTCCAGAAGCAGCGACAACGGCTTAGAACCGTTGATGTTGCCGCGCAAAACAATGAGATTGTTGATGGTTTGAAACGGAACTTCAAACGGTTTACGGTCTTGGCGGCTTGAGCCATAAACAACGGAGCCGGACAGCACAACAGCGGCTAGCAAGGAAAACTGTGTCAATAACTTAAGATGATTCATGTTTAATTACCCCAAGTCATTCACCTGTCTCATGGGCTGCCGGGAAAGCATCCTTTTCACGGGAAGCTTTGCAAACTCGCAGAGACATTCCAATATGCCAATCCCATATATCAACCAATACCTAAAAAGAGGTACCTCAGATTCAATTGACTTTAATTGCCGAATTGCATATAAGTCCACCGTCTAATAGGGTGCTGCCGCCAGCTATCTTATTCCTTCGCAAGCCGGGCGCTCATCCTCGGCCTGCTCTCGCACTTCCGAATCACATTATAGACGAGCACCATCATGCACAGACACGAACGCATTGCATAGCGCCGCATCTTTCAGCGAAAGAAGTAATAGTCCTGAGTTTCAACAGGCTATTCCCTTTTATTTTGAGTTGATTGAACAGCACCACAATCTAATATTATGTGCGATATTACAATAACATCCGCTGAGAGAATTCAGGATACATTTGTTGTTCGAGGTACGTCAGATTGTAATGAAATTTCCGTTCAATCTGTGACAGTTCCTACCACACTAATTGTTACACCCGTAATCGATGGGGTATGGGTTGTTACATTTACATCAGCGGAAATTCAAGACAATAGGTCTTTAGTTTGCGGCGGATTCTGCAAAATAGATGTTTGGTGTGTGGATGACCCAACATGTGGAGGCGGGTTTGAGGCATTGATAGAGTGTCCTGATAATGAATGTCCCGGAGTTGTACTGGAATTATTAGATTTATCCCCATGTAATGACTCTGGGGAAAGAACAGCTACTTTTCGAATTACTGTTACTAACGCTCCGTCAGGGATGGTCTATGAATTGAACTATGGAGATAATGAAGATGATACTGTAGTATTTGATAGCTCCAATAATCCAATCCAATTGCAACATGACTATGCATCGGGGTCTTTTGATGCTTTTGTGCGCATCGTATTACCGGCAGATTGTCCAAATTCAACTAGCGTAAACGTAGAAGTTTCCTGCGATGGAGATTGCCCTACGGTCACGGGCAGCGTGGACCCGGACGGTTCGTGTGTGGACAACGAAAGACAAGTAACCTTTACCTTAGACTTCGTTCCGTCGCTGCCTGTTGGGTCTTCCCTGGAAATCTTCTGGTCATACGATGGTGGGACTGACATTCAGACAATCGAAGTTCAAGACAATGAATTACCGAGCCATACGCATAATCACCTCTATCCCTCCGGCACGTTCAACCCGACGGCCTTTGTGACGGTTACGCGACCCGGTGGTGAGGAGTGCGATCCGGTAAGCATTGAATTCGGCCCCATGACGGTTCAGGCCGGTTGCAGCGATGAGGTAACCTGTCCAACTGTCACGTTAGACGAGGTTCAGGTGCAGGGATGTGCGCCGGAGGAGCCTTTTGTCGTCTTCACGGCTCAGGTCAATCCACCGCCACCCGTGGAGCCAGCGCCGGAATTTAGCTGGAAGCTAACGGCACCGAGCGGGCAGGAATTTACACGAACGACCACAGAACCGACGGTGGATACGCGCGATTTATGGATTCTCATCGAGACGAATAACTCGGTGAATCAGATTAACCTGAATACGCCCGGCGCGTATGCAATAGCCGTCGCCGCCAACATACCGAACACGCAAGTTGACTGCCGCCCGGAAGATACGCGAACCTTTGTGGTTGAAGCGTGTCCAGAATGCCCGGTGGTGGTGATTGACGAGCCAGAGGTAACCGGATGTGTTCCGGGACAGGCAACTGTGACCTTTAATGCGTCGGTTAGCCCAGGCGGCACGTCAGTGTCGGAGTATCAATGGGCAGTGAGCTTTCAAGGGAGTGAATCAGCTACTCTTACTACAATAACGTCTCGGGCAAGTAGTGAGGATAGTTGGACTATCTCCGATGGCAGTTCCGGCTCAATTCAAAACCACCTCACTGCTGTCAATGATGTAAGCGTCACAGCGATTATTGATGACCTCCCTGAGAATTGTTCTACCCCAACCAACATGCGTCAATTCGCTATTGAAACATGCGTTGATAATCCACCGCCTCGAACCCCTACATGCGATGCGTGTTGTATTTGGTTTATCGCAAATATAATAGCAATCATCGCCACAATAATTGCTGTTATTGTAGCCGGTTGTGTCTTTAACTGGGTCGAACCTATATCAATGACAATAGCTATTTCGTTAGCTATTGTCACATTGATATCCGTCATTCTCTGGGGTATTTTCTGTCTTTTACGAAACCCCGTTGCGCCATCTTGCGGCCCTCTGGTCTTACTTATAGAAATTCTTGACTGGGCGGAAACCTTCTCTGGTTTGATAACTATTGCGCTCGCTTCAGCCGGACAGCTTCCTTGCGCTATTGCTTTTGCTATTGATTGGGCATTTATCGCAATAATTAAAAAAATACTTAAGATATTTGCTCAGTTAACAGGATGTTTGCCACCTCCCTTCGATATTTAAAGCTTGATTTAAGCGAAGAGTGACTCGCCCGCGCCGCGGTAGCATTTAGTTTATGAAGCTGCTCCCTCTGTGGATACGTGCGCTCCCATAGCCGACCATCACGCGGGTCGCAGCCCAACGTATTCCAGCCGGAAGAATCTGTCCCAAGAGTTGAAGCCGAGATTCGACCACTCATTCGATGCGACGGCACACATCCTCCGCGATTACACTCCCGCCCTTAATTAACCAGTTAACCTTTATCACTATTCCATTAGGCTGCAATTCCACCTCTTTGTCTAAGTTTCCGCCGCCCAACGCTCGAATTAACCCGCGCCGAGCATAAAGCATTCAAGATGAGGGAACAAGAAAACCAGGAAAGGGATGCTATTGAGGCGTCGGGTTCAATGAGTTGCTGCGCGGTGCGCCGGGTCAGAATAGCTCCTTGCGCAAAATGTAATATGACCACAGACCTTTGAACGGGCCGCTCAAGCTGAAGCCGTGCTTCTCAAGCAATGTCCGCAACGCAACATTTGTGATGTGCGTCTCGGCCTGAATATATTCTGCTCCCTCGTCACGAAACCATAGCTCTGCTTCCTCAAACAGCCTTGTCGCGATGCCACGGCGGCGATACCGCGGGTCAATTCCACGGCTGAACAAATAGCCGTAGAGCTTCCCGTCCGGATTCCGTTTGAGCGAGTATGCCGAATAGCCGCAGACGCGCTCCGCCTCATTGACGGCGGCCATAATCCGGTACGCATCGTTCCGGCAGTCGCCTTCGAGCATGGCGCGCATCTGTTCAAACGTGAAATTGGGGAGAGCCTCCTGCGCCCGCCGGGCATCTCCTTCAAACTCTGGAATGGTCTCAAGGACTGTCGCCATGCACATCCGCGTCACTTCATTGAGCAACTCTACATCCTCAACTTGGAGCCGCTGCAACCTGATTTTCGGTAGTGGGTCAGTTTGAAATTCAAGTGTCATCCAGTATCAGGAAAGAAGCTCCCGCAAAGGCGCAAAGGCGCAAAGGGGTTGAGCGATTCTTGGACTTGCGGGCTTTCTTTGCGCCTTTGCGCCTTTGCGGGAACAGGTTTTTTCTTTGCCATGTTTGAAACTGACCCACTACTTGATTTTCATATGGCTTGTTACGTGCGATCTTGTGAAAGACTATTTCGATACAATTCAATCTTCGCCAGCAACTCTTCGACGGTCATTGGCAAACCGCCTTGCGGGATGGCGAATGGGGCTGATGTCATACCTTTATTCATCCTAAAGAAAAATCTTTTGATACCTGATTGACGGGCAAGGATCGGTTCGATATTTACGGGAACGATGCCAAGAAACGGATTATTCATAACCGCATAAATGAAGACGCTTTTGATTTCTTCCCACCGAATCAGACCTGCGCCGAGGGCGGAAGCATTATCAAAGATACCCTCGCGACTGATAATCACAGCAGGCGTGGGTTTCAAAAGCCGGTAGCTGGCATAAATGAAGCCCAAACCGGACAGCGGAGCGGCAAGATAAAAGATTTCTGGCGTAATTAACCTGAAGAACTCTCCCAACGCATCCCTACCCGATATGTTGTATCCGTAGATTATGGGATAGATCGAGGCGACAGCGAACAGCAAACAACCCGCAGCCATCGCCAAAAGGTAACGCTTACTGCTATAAATAACGATGTCCTCCATGAGTTTTATTCTCCAAACCAAAAAGTAAGCGTAGAACGCCCGAATCATACCTGCGCCGAGCCGGAAGTAATCAACTCACATTCGTAAAGACAACGATGAAAGGGTTGCTATAGAGGCATCGGGTTGGATGAGTCGTTGGTCGGCGCATCACATTGTGAAATGCCGATGCCAATGTTTATTCGGCCCTCCTGAAGGTTTCTATATTAACCTCACCGGCAACTATTTCAGCAGTAAAATAACCTTCGACACGAACTGGCTTGCCCGCCATGCGCCGCAGCATCACAATCTGTCCCACATGAGTGAGGGCATCACCAATTGGGCCTTGAATAAGTTTCTCCACCGGACAAGCCAGCGGTGACTCTGAGGCCAAATATAAATCAAACTCTTTCATGGCAGAGAAAAACCGCGCAATTTCTTCTTCCCACGGCAGCGGAGCGGACTTTAAATAGACTAACTCGCCCTTGACCAAATAGAGTGAGCCTTCAAGCAAATCGCCGATGTGCGCCAGAAGTTCTCCCGGTGTGCGCGTCGTTTCATTAACGCGAAACTCGGCGAAGTTCTCCGGCGCATTCGATATAGCTATGCCGCCGCGATATGCCACCGTCGCAACCATGTGCCGTAATAGCTCACGCTTCACCTCTAAGGCCAAATTTATTGCCTCACTTTCAGTCATGAGATTTCCTCACATAAGAAGACGCCCGAATAGAGTGGCGAGGGGAGCAGCGAATTTCTTGATAAAAATATCTTGGAGAAAAAGGCTATACCGTCTTTAAGAGAAACGGCTCTGACGGCGAAAGCCATTCAGAGCCGTACTGAGAAATCTCGATAGCTTGCCTCTCAAGCTTCTGCGCCGGGAGGCGTTGGCGGCAGGTCTGGAAGCGTGACGCCGTGCGCGGCTTCCCAGTTATCTGTCGGAACCATCTCGATTGCATCCCACGGGCAGCCGTCAAGGAACGCGCCGTCCGGCCCTTTGCTGATGCATTTCTGGCAGCCTATGCAGAGGTAGGGGTCAACTTCGATGCGCCCGAAGGGTGGGTGATCTTCGTCGGGAACCCAGAACATGCAGGCTTCAATCGGGCAATACTCGACGCAGGCGGGAGAGCCTGCGCAGCCTGTACAGCAATCCGTCGTGATGGCTAAAATGCGCGGCCTTTTCTTGCGCGCAGCCTTGCCGTCTCCTTCAGACATCGGCCAGTGTTTTTCGATGATTTCAATCATGTAGTTTATTTTTGCTTCGGAAGCTCTCCTTACAAGAGGCTAATGCAAGCAAGCTCACTTTAACACGTTGCCGTTGCTTTGCTCAACAGTTGGAATTTAAAGTAGCGGTTCAGTCTGAAGATGAGAAATAAAAGTCGGACTCACCGCAGAGACGCAGAGAAGTCGCGGAGAGAGCGCAGAGAGTTGAATAGCACTCAAGCCTCTGCGCCCCCTCTGCGCTCACTCTGCGTCTCTGCGGTGAACCTCATCACTACTGATTTAAGCTTGAAAGAAAAGTGCGAAACAGTTACAAATAGAGGAAATCAGACAAAGGAGATTTCACATGGGAACCGTCGCCGGTATCTTTAATTCACGCGCCGACGCAGAACGCGCCGCAGCAGCTTTGCGCTCGCTTGGTATCACAGATGAAAGAATCAGCACTCTTACACCCGGAACGACTGAGGAAGAGATTGAGGCTGCCGTTTCGACCACCGAGACGGAACAGCCGGGGATGGGCACAGCCGTCGGCGGTGTGGTCGGCGGCGCGATGGGCGTGGCCGGTGGCGCGACGATGGGCGTCGCCGCCGCGAGCCTCTTGATACCCGGCGTCGGGCCGGTCATCGCCGCAGGAATAATCGGGGCTGCGCTGTTGGGAGCGGGTGGCGCGGCGGCTGGCGCGACGGCTGGCACGGCTCTGGAAGACGCGGTCGCGCCGGGTCTCCCGCATGATGAGCTTTATGTCTATGAAGATGCGCTGAGAAAAGGGCACTCCGTCGTCATCGCCGTCGCGGAAGATGAGCCGCAGGAAGAATCCGCGCGCAACGTGCTGGCACAGGCCGGAGCCGAGAGCATTGACGCGGCACGCGAAGATTGGTGGATCGGATTGCGCGATGCCGAAGAAGAAGAGTACACGGGGCAGGGCAAAGATTTTACTTCGGAAGAGCCTTTGTATCGGCGCGGTTTTGAATCCGCGCTGCATCCGCACGCGCGCGGCAAAAGTTATGATGAAAGAACGGAGTTCCTGCGCGAGCAATATGGCGAAGATTGCGCCAGCGATGCTTTCAAGTGCGGGTATGACAGAGGCCAGAATTATCAACGCGCGCTCGGGGAGAAATACAAGAGTTGAAGGACACGCTGCTGAGCATAGGGGTGCTCGTTGGCATCCTCGTCGTCAGCGCGCTCATCACTAACTGGTTCGCAAGCGCGATGTACATACGCTGTAAAGGATGCGGCACGCTGAACGCGAAACGCCGCGTGCAGTGCCGCGCCTGCCAGCAAGTGTTGCGCTCGCCGCCTGCGGAAGAGTAATGCTGTTTGCAGAAGAAGAAAGCGGATAAGACAAATTAACCACAAAGACACAAAGGCGCTAAGAGAAGCAGGGAATTTTCTTAGCGCCTTTGTGTCTTTGTGGTGAGTTGTGTTTCTGCCTTTAAATAATAATGCCCTGGAACCCAGACCTCTATCATAAATTTCAGGACGAGCGTTCCGCTCCGTTCGATGACTTGCTCAGGCTGGTGAAGCCGCGCGAGGGACTGCGCGTGATAGACCTCGGATGCGGGACGGGCGAGCTGACCGCGCGTCTGGCTGAATATCTGCCCGGAAGCAGTGTGGTCGGGATTGATTCTTCCGCGGAGATGTTAGAGCGCGCGGAAAAATTGGCTCGCCCCAATTTGAAATTTGAGAAAGCTGCTATTGAAGATGTAGCGGGGACGTGGGATTTGATATTTTCAAATGCCGCGATTCAGTGGATTGATAATCATCGAGAGCTTATCCCGCGACTGCTCTCGCAACTCTCTACGGGCGGTCAACTGGCAGTCCAGCTTCCGTCAAATCACAAACACCTTGCGCATACGATCATCATAGAGATTGCGCTCGAAGAGCCTTTCCGAAAAGCGCTCGGCGGCTGGTTTCGCAATTCGCCTGCGCTTTCCATCACCGAATATGCGGAGCTACTGCACGCGCAGGGCGGGATTGAGTTCACAGTCTTTGAAAAAATTTACCCGCATGTGTTGGAGAATGCGGACGCTCTGGCAAAGTGGACTTCGGGCACTGCTTTGATTCCGTATTTCGAGCGGCTGCCGGTAAATCTACATGAAGCGTTCCTTGAAATATATCGCGCTCGCCTCAGAGAGAGATTTCCTGCGCTCCCAGTGTTCTATCCCTTCCAAAGAACCTTTTTCTCTGCGGTGCGTCCTGTTTGATTTCAGGGAAAAGTAAGGATAAAGAGCGAACGTCTCAAGCAAAGGCGCAAAGACGCAAAGAAAGCAATAGAGCTTTTCTTTGCGTCTTTGCGCCTTTGCTTGAGAGTTGCTTTTCGTTTAGTTCCAAGAGCTGATTTGAGCCGTCCTGCGGAACATGGCCGGGATCAGCGTCAAGGTTCTAAGCCCTGCGTCGGCTGTCCAACTGCCTCTGGAAAAAGCGAAAAAATCGTCTGTGCCTGAAACGCCCGTTGCTTGCAGGGCCTGTCGCCGGTCTGCCGGGTCTGCACCGTCAAGCATCAGGTATGCAGCCATCAAGCGAGGCTGTTGGAAATCAATTTTTTTGAGAATACCCGCGCGCTTGTCGAACATCACCATTGACGGTTTGCCGTCGAGCTGGAAATCAAAATTCTGTGCGCGCTTGTTTATCTCTATGCGCTCGGTGCGTGTGCCGGAGGCCGTTGCAATCTCTATCTCAACCGGAAGCTGAAAGACTGCGGGCGTGTTGGCAGTTGGCATCTGCGTTTGCGTGACGGTCAAGGTCAGTTGCTGCGAGCCTGTATTATAAGTCGAGCGGACGCGCAACTCAGGATAGCCTGCCTTGTAAACCCATTGATCGAAAAACCATTCGAGTGAGCGTCCGCTGACACGCTCAAAGACGCGCTGCAAGTCGCGCGATTCGACGTTGCTGAACTTGAACTCATTCAAATAAGCGTTGAGGGCTTTCCAGAAAATCTCATCGCCCACGGTCTCGCGCAGCATGTGTACGACGAGCGCGCCTTTTTGATAAGTCGTATTGTCGAAGAGCGACATCCCAACCTGATAGTTGGTGTTAGAGAGCGGATGACGCCTTCCCGAAGGGTCTTCACCAAAATATTGACGCATGTTGTCGCGCATCGCTTCCAGGTAAGCCTCGCGGCCTGCCTGTTGCTCCTGAAAACCTGCTTCAAAGAAGGTAGCGAATCCCTCGTTGAGCCAGAGGTCTGCCCAGCTTTTACACGTTACCAGATTACCGAACCACGAATGCGCCAGCTCATGCGTGACGAGATTTTCAGCGTCTGTGTCGGGATAATTAGCATTGAGAATTTCAGAATCGGCGTAAGTTGTAGTGGTGATGTTTTCCATCCCATCAAATCTATCGTAATCGCCCAAAATCACTTGCGCGTACTTATCATAAGGATATTCGTATCTCAGCTTGCTGCTAAACCACTGCATCATCGCCGGGGTCTTGCCGAAGGCATAGCCGCTAATCTGCTCTGTGCCGTGATAGATGTAATATTCGAGCGGAGTGTTTTTATAAGTATCCGTGAGCTTGGCGTAATCTCCGACGACCAGCGAGGTGAGATAGGTGGAGTACGGTTGATTCATCTTCCAGTGAAACGTTCGCGTCCCGTCCGAATTATCCTTTGTGTCAACGAGCGCGCCGTTGCCGATAGCGAGCTGGCCTGCGGGGGCTGTAATGTATTGCTCGCTGGTCGCTTTATCGTCGGGCGAGTCGTAACAGGGAAACCAGTGGTGATTGTCCTGCGGCTGTCCCTGCGTCCAGATTTGAGCAGGTCTGCGACCGGACGATGAAACAAAATAGAGTCCGCGTCGCGGCTTTGCGCGATAGCGAATGTTGACAGTTATGCTCTCGGAATTGTTATAGGCGCGGTCAAGCGTAATGAGTAGCTTTTCGCCCCGCTGGATTGAGTTAAGCTTGCGGCCAGAGGCCAGCGAGACTTGCTCTATATTCATGCTCTCGGCATCCAGCTCGAAAGAATCGAATCCCGCCGACAACGGCTTGAGCGTCACATCAACCGCGCCGATCACGGTCTTGCGCGGCACGTCAAAGCCTGTGCTGATAACATAATGCTGAACATCGTAAATGGCCGCGCGGCGGGCGGGGGCTGCTCTCTGCCCGAAAATCGCCGTGGACGGAAAAATAGTGATTATGAAAAAAGCTGCGAGTGAGCAAGCGAGCGCGCGGGGCAAGATGTTTTTCTGCATAAGACACATAGCCACATTGATGTCGAGTAGAAGCAAAAGACGCCTGCGATTTTGCCTGAGAAGGAGGCTGAAAGCCAAGCCCCACACGATAAAATATTTGTACCGGCGTTGCGTCGAAGCAAAAGCATGGATTGTGTTATCTTCAACGCTTAGCTTTGCAGGCTCGTCAGTCAGCTTTACGTTTTCCCGACACAGGAGAAAATATTATGCCTCGTTTCTTAACCGGGCTTCTCGCAGTTTTATTATTCTGCGCATTGACTTCAGGACAGACGATTATGGCTCAGAGCATTTCACCGCCCGCACCTCTCGAATGGCAGACGCACGCGGAAAAGACAGAGTACCGCGAGACGCCGCGTTACGATGAAACCATCGCTTACAGCAAAAAGCTGGATGCGGCATCGCCGCTCATTCGCCTGACCACGTTCGGGCAGAGCGGGGAAGGACGCTCGCTCCCGCTGTTGGTTGCGGCAACGGGCGAAGATTTTACGCCGGAGGCTGCGCGCAAGGCCGGGAAAGCCATCGTGCTGATACAGGCTTGTATACACGCGGGCGAACCGGATGGCAAAGATGCCGGACTCGCGCTGCTGCGTGACATGGCGATTACCAAAACTCGTCCCGGTTTGCTTGAGCGCGTCGTGCTGCTCTTTATCCCGATTTATAACGCGGACGGTCACGAGCGTTTCCATGCTTACACGCGGATTAATCAAAATGGCCCGGCGGAATCCGGCTGGCGCGGGACGACGGCCAATCTTAATTTGAACCGCGACTACATGAAGGCGGACACGCCGGAGACGCGCGCGTGGCTCAAGCTGTGGATGCGTTGGAATCCAGACCTGTTTCTTGATTGTCATGTCACGGACGGAGCCGATTTTCGCTACAACGTGACTTACCAGTACGAGCATCACGATAATGCGCCCGTCTCTATTCGAGAATGGATGAAGAGCGCGTTTGAAGGAAAGATAATTCCCGCGACCGAAGCCGACGGCAACCTGCTTTCGCCTTACCTGGTGTTTCGTGACAACAGGGATTTCCCGCAGGGCATCAATAGCTTTATCGCGACGCCGCGATTTGCGACGGGCTATACGCCGCTCAGAAATCGTCCCGGCCTGCTCATCGAAACGCACATGCTCAAGGACTTTCGCTCGCGCGTGAAGGGCACATACGACCTCTTGCGCCACGCGCTCGAAGAAGTCAACCGCGACCCGCAAAGCCTGCTGCGCGCAGTGCGTCTGGCAGATGAGCAGACCATCGCAGACGGTCGCGTTTACAATCCCGCGCAAAAATATCCGCTCAGGTTAGAACTGACCGAGCAGTCAAGACCGTTTCAGCTTAAGGCTGTGGAGTCGCGCAGCGAACTAAGCGATGTGTCAGGAGTCGTGCGCGTCGTCTATGGCACGAAGCCTGTGGATTTGACCGTGCCGCTCTATGATGAAACGCGAGCGACACACAGCGTCTCGACGCCGCTCTTTTACATCATCCCTCCGCAGTGGCACGACGCAATCGAAGTTCTCAAAGCGCACGGGCTGCGCCTGCAAAAGCTCGCAGAGCCTGCGACGATAGAAGTTGAAAGCTATCGCTTCAGCGAAGTCAAATGGGCTGCAACGTCATTTGAAGGCCGCGTCCTGCCTTCCTACAAAACCGCGTCTGTGCGCGAGCAGAGAACTTTTCCGGCTGGCTCTGTCGTCGTGCCGATGGCACAGCCAACCGCGCGTGTCGCTCTTCACCTGCTCGAACCGGATGCTCCTGATTCTTTTGTCGCGTGGGGATTCTTTAACGCGATTTTTGAAGAGAAGGAATACGCAGAGGATTACGTGATGGAAAAACTGGCGCGCGAGATGATGGCGAAGGACGAAACTTTAAAACGCGAATTCGAACAGCGCGTCGCCAACGACCCGAAATTCGCCGCCAGCGCGAGCGAGCGCTTAAGATTTTTCTATATGCGCTCACCTTACTGGGATAAGTATTTGAATCTCTACCCGGTCGGGAGAATCACGACTCCGCTGCAAACACGGCTGGTTGAGGTGCAGTAAAAACGAAAGAGTCGCCGGAACCGAAATCCGTGCGACTCTTTTCTTGTCTTTACGAGAATTTGTAGCCTGTGCCAGAAGGTTTCGCTTAAACCGTTCGACGGCCCGTCAAGAGGTTGATGACCAGAACGATAAGCGCGACTACCAGCAAGAGGTGAATTAAACTGCCGCCGATTCCACCGATAGCGCCGACTAACCACAAGATCAAAAGTACCACCAAAATTGTCCACAACATGATTTGCCTTCTCCTTCTTTTTGAGCGTCCCTGTTTTTTTATTCCAATCTTTTTCCGGTTCGTTTGAACCCGCCTGACCAACTAGGGAGCAATGTCCGTGCCAAGCAATCACGACAATCCGGGCTAAAGCTACAAAGCCTTTTCTTAAAAGGGCTTACCAAAATAATTGAAAAGAAAAGCGTCTTAGCCGGTCAGGTTTTAGCCAAATCTTTGTATTAAATTATAGCAGCCCCCCACCACATGTAGTGTCTGGAATCAGGGCAATCACCACAGAGTCTTTAACTGCATGCTGCAAAACGGCAACCGGAGCCTGTCTTAAAACATCGGAAGTAAAAGTTGACCGTGTTTTGATGTTGATCGGTCTTTCTTTAGATCAGGAATGCGGAAAAGCAGTATTAGGGCTGGACTTCTGCGGCGTTGAATTGGTAAAGTATCTTACGCCGCTCGCACCCGGCCTGTTGGCGAGCGCGCTCACAAACTGCACTTGGGAACCACGCCACAAGACGAAGGTGCGAATGCTCCCTCCGTAGCTGTTCCACAAAGCTTTAACATTTTCAAGACACAAGAGTCTTTGTCAAAGAAATTAATTTAAAAGGTAACGAGCGGCAGCCCCCAAGCTGATTCGAGCCGCTCGCGCGCAGGAGAAATTTATGCCATCCCCTTTGCCTCGATTAACCCTCCGTTCGCAGAAAACAACCGCCATCCTTGCCTCCGGCATGCTTTTGCTGCTGATCTTTGCCAGCTTCTTTATCCTTTATAACCGCCAGCAACCCGTCGTGCAGAAGATTAACTACACGCAGCTTCGCGCGCTTGGAGAATCGGGCGCGGCGGTCTCGCTGAACATTGAAGGCGAGCAGTTGACCGTGACCGGCAGCAACGGCGTCATCTCTCAGGCAGTCGTGACGAATGAAAACGCGCAGCAGGAAATTATCGGAGTCTTTGCCAAGAGCAACGTGCCTGTGGAATTTAGCTCTTTACGTCCCAGCCCTGTGACGATGGCTATGAACTGGCTGATTCCGATTCTGACCCTTGCGGCGTTCGGGTTTATAGGATGGCGCGTCTACGCGAGCATGAGCGGGCGCGGCGGCAATTTTACGGTGAAGGATGGGAACGGGACTCAAACGGTTTGCTTCGCGCATGTGCAGGGAGTTGACGAGGCCAAGAAAGAACTGGAAGAGACGATAGAATTTTTGCGTGACCCGCTCAAGTTCGGTCGGCTCGGCGGGCGCGCCCCACGCGGAATTCTGTTGTCAGGCCCTCCGGGAACGGGCAAGACGATGCTCGCACGCGCGGCTGCGAATGAAGCTGGCGTGCCTTTCCTCTCTGTTTCAGGCTCAAGCTTTCAGGAAAAATTTGCGGGTCTCGGAGCGGCGCGCGTCCGTCGCCTCTTCGCCGAAGCGCGCAAGCTTTCGCCCTGCGTTATTTTCATAGACGAGATTGACGCGCTCGGTCGCCAGCGCGGGCGCGGCAACGATTCCGCCTCCGCCGATCAGGATCAGACACTCAATCAATTGCTCGTCGAGATGGACGGCTTCGACCAGCTTGCGGGCGTCGTGGTCATAGCCTCCACCAACCGCCCGGACATTCTGGACAGCGCGTTGACCAGACCGGGACGCTTTGACCGCGAGATTACAGTCAACCTGGCCGATGCGCGCGGGCGTGAAGAGATTCTGAAAGTTCACGCGAGCGGTCTCACTCTGGAAACAGGACTTGATCTGGGATGGATTGCGCGCGGCACTCCGGGATTTTCCGGCGCTGATCTCGCAAACTTACTCAACGAAGCGGCGATTGCCGCGACACGTGATAATGCTGAATCAATTGCCCGGAAACATGTCGAATACGCGCGCGATAAGATTTTGATGGGCGCGGAGCGGCACGGCTTTATGATGGATGAAGAGGAACGTTACGCGACAGCCGTGCATGAAGCGGGGCACGTTGCGGTCGGTCTCGGCGTCAAGCATGGCGACCCGATTCACAAAGTTTCTATCCTGCCGCGCGGGCGGGCGCTCGGCGTCACGCAGTCTTTGCCCGAACGCGACCGCCTGATGAAAAAGAAAGAGTATCTCGAAGACCAGATAGCGATGCTCCTCGGAGGCCGCGCCGCCGAACAGCTTTTGCTGGAAACGATGACGGCGGGCGCGTCCAACGACATCGAGCGCGCAGTCGAAATCGCACGCAAGATGGTCGCGGAGTTCGGCATGAGTCCGCTCGGGCCGATACATCTAGGGAAGCCGGAAGACCCGCGCAGCCAGACTCTGCTCGACCGCGTAGAGAATGCGACTAATGACATAATCAGCGAACAGATGCGCCGCGCCTGCGAGATGGTTGACGCGCAGCGCGATTCAATCGCTAATCTTGTCGCTGGATTGATGGAACGCGACACGCTCGACTCGGACGAGATTGACCAAAGCTTTGGCCTCATCAAAGGTAAAGCTCACGCCGCGTAAGAGCAGTGACAAGTGACAAGTGACAGGTGACAGGAAAGAATTCTTGTCACCTGCTTTTGTTAGTAGTGGTGCAGTTTCAAACAGAGCAAAGAAAAAATAGTTTCGCGCAAAGGCGCTGGTGGCGCAAAGGGGTAGAGAGATTCTTTGACTTGCGTGCTTTCTTTGCGTCTTTGCGCCTTTGCGCGAGCTTCTTTCGTCATCTTGTTTCTGCGCTTGATTGGCGAGACGCTTCTCCTGTAAGTTTATGGGAAAAGTCAGGGATTAATATGTTTCGTGTGTGCTTGTGAATCGTCTGTCCCTCCTTTTATTTTGCATTGCAACATTATTTGCAAAGGCAACAAAATCAAGCATACTGAGAGAGACCGATTTATTTGGAAGCAGTGAAAGCTTGAGCTTGATTCTGAAAAGTTATTTTGATTTGAGCTATGGCGTATCCGGGCGTGACGCGAATCGAATTGCCTATCCTGCAAGAGTTGCTCGCGACCGGCGGGATTGAAGACGTGCGCTTTCTCTACTCGCGGCTGACGGGATATTTCCCGCAGATTAGCGAGACGGAAGCGCGTGCGCTTGGCAACGGGCATCGCGCAGAGTGGCGCAGGCTGGTGCAAAGAGCCGGGCGCGCTCTGGATGAAAAGCGTGAGATTGAGCGTCGGCAGGGAAGATGGACTATCACGGCTGCGGGGCGCAGGCGAGCAGCGGATGAAGCGACTGATTTTGCTCCTTCAGAGCAATCCGCCAACGAGGCGATTCATGCGGATGCCATCACGCATGTGGGCGCGCAGCAGATGCTTTGCGACATAGGGCGCGTGCTTGGTTATCACACGCAGATGGAGTTTGAATATTATGATGTCGTCTGGCGCACGAACGAGAAAAGCCCGCGCCTGAGTCATGTTTTTGAAGTCCAGCGCAAGGGCAATATCGATGCTGCGCTGGCAAAATTGAAACGCGCTTACGACGCGCAACGGTCAAAACCATTTTTGATCGTCGCCAGCGAACGCGATACGAACCGCGCTCAGAAATCTTTGAGCATCGCCCGCACCGGTGCGTTCCATGAAATCGGTCGTGTGACGGCCATCCTGAGCTTTGAACAGATACGCAAGCTTCACCGCGCCCTAACCTCGGTCGAAGAGCTACTCGCAAACATCTTCGAGTGATGACCGCAAACACTACGCCACTGCGCAAACAATATCTGGACATCAAGGGGCGGCATACGGATGCCATCCTCTTGTTTCGCATCGGCGATTTTTACGAAGCCTTTGATGATGACGCGCGCCTGCTCGCGCGCGAATTGGACATCGTGCTGACCTCAAAGCCGATGGGCAAGAACATACGCATCCCGCTCGCGGGCGTGCCGCATCACAGCCTTGAAAGACATCTTGCCACCTTGATTTCACGCGGCCACCGCGTCGCCATCTGCGAGCAGTTAACGACTGTTCCCGTCAAAGGCGAAGCCGGTCGCGGCCTTATCGAGCGCGATGTCGTCCGCATCGTCACGCCCGGAACGGTGCTTGAGCCGGGACTGCTTCAGAGCAAAGTTAATAACTATCTTGCCGCGTGCGTCAGCGACGGCAAGCGCGCAGGCATCGCTTACGCGGATGTGACGACGGGCGAATTTGCCGCGACCGAGCTGGAAAATGCGGCGATGATACCGGAGCTGCAACGCTTCGCGCCTTCGGAATTGCTCGTGCCCGCAAAGAGCCAGAGCGACGCACAGGAAGAATTCTTGCCCGGCTTTATTACCAAATGCGAGGCATCGTATTTCGAGCCTGACCGCGCACGCCGCGCGCTCTGCGAACATTTCGGCGTGCGCAGCTTAACGGCTTTCGGCCTTGCGCGGTGGCCGCTGGCGACTGCCGCCGCCGGGGCTATCATCGCTTATCTGGGTAATACTCAAACATCTGCTTCGGAACAACTGACACGGCTCACGAGTTATCACACGGATAATTTTATGACGCTCGACGCGCAGACGTTTCGCAGCCTCGAAGTCTTCGAGAGCGGGACGGGCACGCCGACGCTCTTCTCGATTCTGGACCAGACGCGCACAGCGATGGGAGGCAGGCTGCTCAGGCGTCTGCTGCGACAGCCCCTGCTGGACGTAGCGGAAATCGTCCGACGACAAGAGCATGTCGCCTGGTTTCTCTCTGATAGAAGAGCGCGTGCGGAGTTGTCTGCAATGTTTGAAACGATGCATGACCTCGAACGGCTCTCTTCGCGTGCGCGTGCCGGAGTCGTCTCCGCACAGGAGTTGCTTGCGTTGGGGCAAAGCTTGGAAGCGATTCCGCGCGTCCGCAATGTTTTGCAGCGCGAGTCGAAACGCTTCAGCGCATCCTTAACAGCATTGCCTTCATGCGAAGCTGCGGCAAAACTTATCAACAATGCTATTTCTGAAGAGCTGCCCTCGCGCGCACAACAGGCGGGCGTCATCCGGCAGGGATTTTCCGAAGAGCTGGACCAGTTACGTTCGCTGCTGAGCAACGGCAAAACTTTTCTGGCGGAATTGGAGCAGCGGGAACGCGCACGCACTGGCATCAAGAGCCTGCGCGTCGGCTACAACAAAGTCTTCGGTTACTTTATCGAAGTCACGCGCCCGAACCTGCACTTAATTCCCGGCGATTACACGCGCAAGCAGACGCTCGCCAACGCCGAGCGCTTTGTCACGCTTGAGTTGAAAGAATACGAATCGCTCGTCGTCCACGCGCAGGAGAGAATCGAAGAGCTTGAGGCCAGCCTCTTTCGACATGTCTGCGCAGAGCTTTCAAAAAGCCGTCAGGAGATACTGACAGCCGCCGCGAGCCTCGCTTATCTGGACGTGATAATTTCATTCGCAGAGACAGCCGAAAATTCGCGTTACACGAGACCGACGGTTGTTGATAGCCCGCAGCTTTATATCAAAGCAGGCCGCCATCCGGTCTTGGAAAGAACGCTCGAAGACCAGCCGTTCGTCGCAAACGACGTAGAGCTTGGCGGCGAAGGCTCGCCTCAAATTGCCCTCATCACCGGCCCTAATATGAGCGGGAAGTCCACGTACCTCAGACAGGCCGCGTTAATCGTGTTGATGGCGCAGACGGGTTGCTTTGTTCCGGCTGAAGCCGCGACGGTCGGATTGTGCGACCGCATTTTCACGCGCATAGGGTTGTATGACCGCATCGGGAGCGGCGAGTCAACTTTTATGACCGAGATGGTCGAGACGGCGCAGATACTGCATCACGCGACGCCGCGCTCGCTCGTGCTGCTTGACGAATTGGGGCGCGGGACTTCGACCTATGACGGGCTGGCCGTCGCGCGAGCCGTGCTCGAATACATACACAATCACCCGCAGCTTCGCACCAAGACGCTTTTCGCCACGCACTATCACGAACTGACAGAGTTGTCAGAAGTTTTGCCGCGCCTGAAAAATCTACACGTCGAGATTACGGAAGAGGGAAGCGAGCTTGTCTTTCAGTACAAGATTAGCCCCGGCGTCGCCGTCAAAAGTTACGGCGTATACGCAGCGAGACTCGCGGGCTTGCCTCGCCCCGTCGTCCGCCGCGCCGAAAAACTTTTGGGTGAATATGAAGCAGGAAGTTTACATACGCACCTGCCCGAAAAAAGATTGAGCCAGCAAGCTTCGACCGCCCGCCCACATGAAACCGAAATCGCACAGGCTCTCTTAGACCTGGACCTTGATTCCATCTCGCCCGTCGAAGCCATGATGAAGCTCTACGAGCTGCGCCGCCTCGCAGGTGAAGCGCCGGACACCAGACAAGACATCAAAGCCATCAAGACAGCGTGAGCGAAGGGATGAGGGATGAGGGATGAGGGATGACAAGCATGCTATTTAAACTTGAATCGCTCATCTTCAATAGCATCGTTTTCATCCCTCCGCCCTCCGCCCTCATCCCTTCTACCGTCCGTCCGGGTGTTCTGAAATCTCTTCGATGGCGTAGCTGCGCTCGCGGCGCGTGACGACAAAGACGCCCGCGAAGATTAAGAGCATGGCGATCCATGCGCGTGAGTTCCACTTTTCGCCCAGTATAAGCGGCGCGAGCGCGAAGGCGATCAGCGGTTGAAGATAGATATAGACGGCGACCGTGCTCGGTGCGACGCGAGCCAGCGCCCATGCGTTGAGATAATAAGCTCCCACCGTTGGCAACAGGATGATATACAAGACCGCCAGCCAGATGCCCATCCCTACTTTCTTTTGAATGACCGCCGCGTCCGCGTGATAAAGCCCGAAAGGGATTGTCGCCAGACTGCCAAAAATAAATATCCATGTAATCACAGTCAGCGCGCCGTATCGCTTTAACAAATCTTTTGAGATGGCTATGTAAAAAGCGTATGAGAGGCAATTGACAATGATGAGAAGATTGCCCAGCGTCGTCTGACCCGAAAAGTCCGCGCGCAAGGGATCAACCAGATAGATGACGCCCGCCGCAGCCAGTGCGATACCCAGCATCCTTTTCACATTCAGGCGATCAAAACCAAGAGCGATACTGACCAGCAACGCGAACACCGGAATGGCAGTGCCGAGCAGCGACGCATTGATAACAGTCGTCAGAGCCAGCCCTTTGATAAAGAGAAGCTGATTGAGCACGACTCCGAGCAGGCTGTAGAGAGCGAGCCGCGCATAATCGCTCCTGCGTGTAATCCGCGTTCGCCCCGCTGCAAGTTGCAGAATCAGAAAAGCGAGGGTTGCGCCGCCGACGCGAAGGGCTACGAGGGTCGTGCTAGATAGCGCGCGGAGCGCGATCTTGCCGACAATCGGCAATGACCCGAACATGAGCTGCACGGCGATGAGAGCCAGATGCGGGGCTGCCTCGCTCTCGCGCATGAGGCTGAGTTTGGTAGCCTCGCTTTCGCCCGGTCGCATCTGCATCAGCTCGAATCCTCGATCAACCTGCACATAGATGAAAGGCAAGCTATTAATAGCTTGCCTTTCATCTATGTGGCTTGAATTGTCCGTTTAAAAATCACTTGTGAGCTTTTGTTACTTTGGCCTCAGCAGTCTTTACCGCTCAAGCTCGCTCACATGCCTGAGCCGTACTCAGTCCTCGCCCGGATTATTTGGCGGCTCCGGTGGGTCAGTGCGGGTCGGCGGTTTAATATCTCCCGTATCACCTCGCTTCGGTCCGTCATCTGTGGGATGCTCGCCGTTGGTCGGTTTTTTATCGTCTTGGTCGCTCATTCTGGGGCCTCCTTATAGTTTTGAAAAAGCCAGTTATTTCAAACGATCATGGAAATCGGATTTTCCAGCATCCGTTTGAAGGTCTGTAAAAACTGCGCGCCGGTCGCGCCGTCTATCACGCGATGGTCACAGGACATCGTGACGCGCATGATTTGTCGAATCGTGATTTCGCCGTCCCTGACGACAGGCTTGGGCGTCATCGCGCCGACCGCCAGGATGGCTGCCTCCGGCGGATTGATGACCGCCGTGAATTCGTCTATCCCGAACATGCCTAGATTGCTGACGGAGAAAGTCGCGCCGGTATATTCTTCGGGCTTCAGTTTGCGAGAGCGTGCGCGCTCTGCCATCTCGCGGATTTCAGTGGCAATCTGTCGCAAGCCTTTGCGGTCGGCTGAGCGCACGATGGGCGTAATCAATCCGTCTTCGATGGCGACGGCGACGCCTATGTCTGCGCGCTCATAATACCGCACGGCTTTGTCTTGAAAAGAAGCGTTGACCTGCGGATGCTGTATCAGCGAGAGCGCGGCGACTTTGATAATCAAGTCGTTGAGGCTGACTTTCAAATCGGGATTCGATTCGTTGATAAAGCGACGCGCCTCTGCCGCCTTGTCCATCTCGATTTCAGTCGTCAGGAAGAAATGCGGAACCGGCCCGATGGAGGTCACGAGACGGCGAGCGATGACGCGGCGTATCTCTGACATAGGCTCGTCACGATAAGCAGACGCGCCTTCGACTTGAGACTGTTGAGCGGGTTGACTGCTTCTCGCTTCTGCGGGGCGTTGCGATGTTTGAGCCTCAGACGGCTGCACGGCTTTCATAGCCTCTTCAATATCGCGTTTGACGATGCGCCCGTTGGGGCCGCTGCCTGTCAGTTGGCGTAAGTTGATACCGGCTTCAGCCGCCATCCGCGCGGCAACCGGAGAGACGATCAGACGCTCGCCCGTTTCACTTGCAGCGGCCTGCGCGCCATTTCCTGATGGAGAAGTTTCAGCGTTCGCGGTCTGCTGTTGCTGCGTCTCTGATACAGCCTGCGGGCGTTCATCTTTAACAGCATCCTTCTCATCTTTCTGCTGCGCAGCGTCGTCACTTGATTCAACAGGTTGCTCTGCGGCTTCTGACTTCGCGCTCGCAGGCTGACTCGAACCTGCTTCTGAGATGAGCGCGGAAATATCTTCATCCGGCTCGCCGATGACGGCTATCAGTTGTCCGAGCGGCGCGCTGTCGCCTTCCTGTATCAGAATCTTGCGCAGGACGCCGGAGCCGAGCGCCTGCATCTCCATCGTCGCCTTATCCGTGTCAATCTCCGCGAGCGGCTCGCCCATAGAGACTTTATCGCCCTCTTTCTTGAGCCACCTTGAGAGCTGCCCTTCCTCCATCGTCGGCGACAGCTTGGGCATCACGACCTGCGTTGCCATTCTAATTTGTCCTTTGTTCTTTGTTCTTTGCTTTTTGTTTTTTGTTCTTTGCACGCGACTCAGACTTGAATTTCAAAACTCAAGGCGAGTAAGACAAACAAAGGACAAAGGACAAAGAACAAAGAACGTTTTTCTACAAATACGAAACTTCGCGCACAGCTTTGACGATCTGCGCGACATCGGGAATCGCAAGCTGTTCCAGATTTTTTGCGTAAGGCATCGGCACATCCACGCCGGAAACGCGGCGCACGGGCGCGTCCAGATAATCGAAGGCGCGCTCCATAATCTGCGTTCCGATTTCCGCCGCGACGCCGCAGAACGGATGCGATTCTTCGGCGATGACCACGCGGTTGGTTTTCTTGACGGAGGCGACAATCGTCTCTATGTCGAGAGGCCGGATGGTGCGCGGATCAATCACTTCGCAGGAGACGCCCTGCTTTTCCAACTCTTCTGCGGCTTTGAGCGCGACGGGAACCATCAGCGAACGTGCAACGATGGTGGCGTCCGTGCCTTCGCGCTTGACTTCGGACACGCCGAGCGGAATCGTGAAGTCTTCGTCATCCGGCACTTCGCCCTTGTTGCCGTACATCCGCTCCTGCTCCATAAAAATGACCGGATCATCATCTCGAATCGCGGACTTCAAAAGCCCTTTGGCGTCTGCCGGAGTCGAAGGCATCACGACTTTGAGACCGGGAAAGTATGCGAACCAGGACTCAATCGCCTGCGAGTGTTGCGAAGAGACCTGATAAGCAGAGCCGCTCGGGCCGCGAAAGACAATCGGAATATTAAATTGCCCGCCGGACATGTAGAGCATCTTGGCTGCGGAGTTGATGATCTGGTCTGTGGCGAGAATCGAAAAGTTGAAAGTCATAAATTCGACGATGGGACGAAGCCCCACCATCGCCGCGCCGACGCCCAATCCGGCAAACCCAAGCTCCGTAATCGGCGTATCAATCACGCGCTTGTCGCCAAACTCTTCGAGCAAGCCTTTCGTCACCTTGTACGCGCCCTGATAGGCAGCGACTTCTTCGCCCATCAGAAACACGTTTTCATCGCGACTCAACTCTTCGCGCAGAGCCTGATTCAGAGCCTCGCGCATTGTCATGACTGCCATCGGTTAACCTCTGGTGAATAGTAAATAGTGAATAGTAAATGGATGAACGCTCTTTCTATTCACTATTTACTATTTACTATTTACTTCATCCGCGTAAACATTTGTATAAAGTTCTTTCGGGTCGGGCAGGGGGCTTTCTTCTGCGAAGCGGACGGATTGCTCGACCTCTGCGCGCACGCGCTTTTCGATCTCGTCAATGGCTGACTGATCTATGACGTTTTGCTCCGTCAGGCTTTCCGTGAAAAGCTTGATGGGGTCGCGCTCCTGATATTTTTCAATCTCGGCGCGCGTGCGATAGTTGCCGGGGTCTGACATCGAATGCCCCATAAAGCGGTAGGTGCGTATCTCAAGCAGCGTCGGCAGATAATTTTGACGCGCCCGCTCGACGCCGCGCAGGACGGCTTCGCGCACGGCTAAAACATCCATACCGTCCACAAATTCCGAAGCGACTTCGTAGGCGTGCGCTTTCTGCGACACGTCCTGCAAAGACATCGCGCGCTGAAGCGAAGTTCCCATCCCGTACTGGTTGTTCTCGCAGATGTAGATGCACGGCAGCTTCCAGAGCTGCGCCATGTTGAGCGATTCGTGAAACGCGCCCTGATTAACCGCCGCCTCGCCAAAGAAGCAGAGCGTGACCTGATCCGTCCCCTTGTACTTCGTGCCGAAAGCGACGCCCGTCGCGAGCGGAATCTGCCCGCCGACTATTCCGTGCCCGCCGAGAAAATTTTTGTCCGCATCGAACATGTGCATCGAGCCGCCTTTACCGCTCGAACAGCCTCCGGCCTTGCCGTACAGTTCTGCCATCACTCCATCCGGCGACATGCCTTTGGCGATGGCGTGCCCGTGCTCGCGATAGCTCGTCAAGACGTAATCGTCCGGCCTGAGCGCGCTGAGCGCACCGATGGCGACCGCCTCCTGCCCTATGTAAAGATGACAGAAGCCGCCGATCTTGCCGAGGCTGTAGCTTTCGGCGCACTTCTCCTCAAAGCGGCGGACGAGAATCATCTGATACAGCAGCTTCTTCAGCATCTCTTTGTCCGTTTCCGCGATGCGGTTTTTCTGCTGCTCTTTCAACTGCTCGTGGTCTTCGCTTAATTGCGCAGGGTTAATCTCATCCGTCACTTCGGTTTCGGTTGGAGGAGCGAGGCTTGATTGTTCTTCAGCCTCGACGTGTGATTTTGTGGGTGCTGCTTGTTTCTGGCTCATCTCTAAATTTTCCCGCGACAGCAAGAGAGAATTGGCAATCAAAAGAGAGGCGATAGAGCGGCTGTCTCCGAAGACATCAAAGCCCGGGCTGTCGAACCTTCAAGAATGGTTGGAATTATACGCGAGAAAAGCGCAAACACGCAAAAGAAAGAAAAAATGGGTAGTGGGTCAGTTTGAAATTGTGATGTCCATCGATAACGAAAGAATCTCGCGCAAAGGCGCAAAGGCGCAAAGGAAGACGCCAAGAAATCATTTAAGATGAAAGAGAACCTCAACCCCTTTGCGTCTTCTCTTCTTTGCGTCTTTGCGCCTTTGCGCGAAACTGTCTTTTCTTCGCTATTATTGAAACTGACCCACCACCAGAAAAGAGGAACAGGGAAATGGGAAAAAGGGGAAAGGAAGATTGCTGAATTCTTCCTTTCCCCTCTTAACCTTTTCCCCTTAGTTTTATCTAAAGGCTTCGATGGATGTGACGGTGGCGTTGGCGGCGAGCGTGGGGGACAGCTTGCGTGCGTGTTTGTCATGACGCATGTTGCGGTCGGCGATGGTCAAAAGCTGCTCTGTGGTTTCGCCGTCGCTCGGATAGCAGGCGATGCCGATGCTGACGCCGACTTCGACGGTGCGCCCGGCGCGGACGGAAAATTGATGCGCTTTGAGGGCGGAACTGATGCGCTCTGCGATGACGACGGCCATGTTGCCGGAAGCCATCGGTAAGATAGCGATGAACTCGTCGCCCGCATACCGCGCCAGAATGTCCATCTGCCTGAGCTGCTTTTTGATGATGGCGGCAACGCTCGCCAGCAGGCGGTCGCCCGTCGCGTGCCCGTAAGTGTCATTGACCTGCTTGAAATCATCCAAGTCCATGCTAATGACAGTCATCGGCTCGCGGTTATTGAGTCGCTGGCATTCGGCTATGCGCTGCTCCAAAGCCATATAAAAAGCTCTCGCATTCGGCAGGTCTGTCAAAGGATCAATCAGCGCGCTCTCTTTCGTCTTCTCAAACGTGAGCGCGTTATTGAGCGCGGACGAAACATGCTGAACCACAGATTCCATCAACCGTACATGTTCTGTCGTGTACGGATGGCGATTCTTTTTGTAAAGCGTGATCGCCCCGAAGGCTCCGTCTTCACGAGTCAAAGGCACGACCAGCGCGTGCTGTATGTAATGCGCAATCTCTTCGGGCACGCCGAGCAGGTCAAGCTCAGGCGATGCGCTGCACATCGTCCGCCCGTTGGCGATAACCCAGCCCGTCACGCCGTCTCCGACGTTGATGCGTCTTTGCGCAAACGTGCTGGCATGCTCTCCGACGACATGTGCCGGAACAGCTTTGCCGGACTTCTCATCAATCAGAAAGATGATGCAGGTATCAAAAGGCACGATGGCGCTGAGCTTGCTCGCGACGAGCGTCAAGGTGTCCTGTAGGTTAAGCGAAGAGCCAATGGTCTGCGCGATTTCGTGAAGCGCGAAAACCTCTCGCTGCGCCTCTGTGATAGAACGAAAACCAGCATCATTGTCAGGCGCGCCCAACACCTCTGAAGCCAGCCCTGCGTCGGGTCTTGCGGCGGTCTGGTCAACAGCCTCTTCCGAAGCGACCTGTTCTTCAATGTCCTGCGAAGCGATCAGCGTGTCAAATTCTTCGACGTGCGCCGTGAACATATCAACCACGCGCGGGTCGAAAGAGACGCCTGCCATCTGATTCAAGAGCGCGAGCGATTCTTCGCGTTTCATCCCCTTGCGATAAGGGCGGTCGCACCGCGTCGCATCATAAAAATCCACGACCGAAATAATCCGCGCCACGAGCGGAATCTTTTCGGCCTTCAATCCTTTTGGATAGCCCGTGCCGTCCCACTTTTCATGGTGATAGCGCACGATGTCTTCAACCGGATAAGGAAAGTTGACGCGCCTCAGAATATCGCCGCCGACCGTTGGATGAATCTTCATCTTGGCGAATTCAGCTTCGGTGAGCTTGCCCGGTTTGTTCAAGATGTATTCCGGGACTGCGAGCTTGCCTATGTCGTGCAGGAGCGCGCCGGCACGCAGGGCATGTACTTCATCCTCGCTGACTTCGAGCAGTCTTCCCATCTCGGTCGCGTAAACTTGCGTCCGCCGCACATGGCCGTGCGTCGTCTGGTCTTTGGCATCAATCGCGATGGCGAGCGATTCAATCGTGTTCAGATGCAGCGCGGCCATCTCTTCTATGTGCCGTGACTTTTCTTTCTCGGCGCGACGGATTTCCTCTACGCGCTGCTCATTGAAATTATGCAGTAGGTAAATCAGCCCGATGATTAAAAGCCCGACGAAGACGAAAGACACTCCGGCGCCCTGCCATGCTGTGTAAAAGAGAGTGGCGGAAGCGGCTCCGGCCAATTGCGTAATCGCCGTCCAGATCAGGCTCTCGCGCGAGAAGATGATCGTAGGCTTGGCGGAATTCAATACCGTGTAAGCGGAAATGATAGCCGCGCTCAAGACGTATTGAACCGCGACGAGCGCGCACAGGGGTAACAGGATCGCGCCAAATTGCGGGCTGGCTGCGCCTTCCCCTGTCATCGAAGATGTAAAGAGAGAAAGCAGGACGCCGTAAAGCGTTGCGGCTATGTAAGTGGAAATTACAGCCGCTCCCATATTGAGCAACATCACGCGACGATTCGTCGTGCCGCGCAAAGAGAGAAAGCTCACCAGAGCCGCCAGCACAGTCGCAGGCGCAACCGTTTCGGCAGGCGGCGCAACGTAAATCATCGCGGCCAGAAAAACAAAAGTTTCCGCGACGGATTTCCGGCTGGGCGCAATGCCATCTGCATTTGAGACCATCACTGTGAATTGTGATGAGAAGACGGCTAACACAACGATAGCCATCCACGGGAGCAGTCCCGCCCAACTCAACAGCGAAAGACTCGAAAGCGAAAGCAGCGAGATGATGAGCAGCGGCGCAGCCAGCAACGTAGTCATAACCAGCAGCCCCGCGCTTTTCCATTTGCTTTGTGGCATTGGCTGTAAGATTCCTCTCAAGAAAACGGTCTCAAAGGGAAGAGAAGAAATCGTCTTTAATAGAACGAGTTAAATGGTTGGAAATAAATCGGCTTGAAAGCTCGTTAAAACAGACCGGCTGTTGCCAAACAATGTTTAGCAACATCTAAAATTTACTTTATTTGAGCTAAACCGTCAAGCTGGAAATAGTTAGCCGAGGCAAACCGTTAGGAAAGAAGATATTTCTGAGGATGCTTTTGCGAATCCTAAGAAGCTGTTTGAAAGTTCCGTTAAGCCGCGCGAGCGGCGATAAGAAGGTAGCCAGACGTGCAACGTCTGGTGAGATGAAATAATCGTTTCCGCACTGAAGGTGCGGCCAGACAGATTCTGCGCGCATCTTCAATGCGCGAATTTTGTTCCCCAATCTTCCAGACGTTACACGTCTGGCTACCTTCTCGCGTGCGCCTTCAGCGCATATCTCGGAATTTTCAAACAGAATCTAACGTCGAGCGCGATGTAAGCTGCTCCGCAAGCTCTGCGGGATTGGTGACAGGTTTTTGACAGGTATAATTTTCGCAGACATAAGCCGTCGCCTGATTCTCTATCATCGGTCGTTCACGCAGGAGCGGCACTAATTCAGCCGCACGAGCATCATTCTCAACCGCCTGCGCCACAATCTTGTTCGGCAAATATCGCTGCCAGACCGTGCGTGCCAAAGCCTGTGTATCCGCCGCCAGAGGCTCGCCGATGATAGCAATCTCTTTGGGCGTCGAGAGATAAAAATCGAGCGCACAGAGAGCGCGGCCAAACGCTGACGGATAGCGTTTGATGTAATTCCCCAACAGCCGAAAGAGCGTCACGGCCTTGCGTTGATAGCCTTCATTTCCGGTCAAGGCTGCGAGATTCAATAAAACTTCGGCGGCAACAGAATTGCCTGAAGGCGTCGCATTATCAAAAAAGTCTTTGGTGCGAACGATCAATTCTTCGTGGCTCTTGCCGGTGTAAAAAAATCCGCCGTCCTCTTCGTCCCAAAACTCTTCAACCATTCGCCCGGTCAATGAGACGGCTTCTTCGAGCCACCGCAGTTTGCCCGTCGCCTGATACAGTGCGACGAGGCCGTCCGCGTAAAAAGCATAATCCTCAAGATACGCATTGAGCTTGGCCTGCCCGTCCTTGTAAGTCCTGAGCAGCAAGCCGTCGCGCCGCAATTCGCTCAAAATAAATTCAGCGTTTTTCTCAGCCACCTCACGATAATCAGTGCGCTCAAGAATCGCTGCGGCTTCGGCAAAGCTGGCGAGCATCAATCCATTCCATGCGGTCAAAACTTTTTCGTCACGGTCTGGCTTGATGCGCTGCTCGCGCGCAGCAAAAAGTTTCTCGCGCCCGCTCTGCAAAACTTCACGAAGACGCAACGGCTCGACGCCGGATTTTTTTGCCGCATCTTCAATAGAAGCTTCGATGTTCAGAATATTTTGTCCCTCGAAATTTCCCCTTTGCGTGACATCGTAATAAGCGTTAAAGAGCGCGGCATCCTCCGCGCCTAAAATTTCTGCTATCTCAGCCTGTGACCAGATAAAAAACTTTCCCTCATGGCCTTCGGAATCAGCGTCTTGCGTGGAATAGAATCCGCCGCGCGCATCCGTCATTTCGCGCACCACATAATCGAGCGTCTCTTCCGCGATGCGGCGATAGAAATCATTTTTGGTCTGCTGGTAAACGTGCAGGTAAAGACGCGAGAGCAGCGCGTTATCGTAGAGCATCTTTTCAAAATGCGGCGCGAGCCAGCGCGCGTCCGTCGAGTAACGATGAAAGCCGCCGCCGAGCTGGTCATACATCCCGCCTTCAGCCATTTTACGACATGTCTGCAACGCCATTTCCAGAGCCGTTTCATCACCCTTACGATGATGCTGGCGCAACAAAAATTCCAGATTCATCGCCGCCGGAAATTTAGGCGCGCTGCCGAATCCGCCATACTTCGGATCATAATTGCGAGCCATCCCGCGCTGCGCTGTATCTAAAAGTTCCAGCGAAAGAGCGCCGTCGGCTTGCTGAACTTCTCCAAAGCGGCGCAACTCGCCGAGCATCTGGACGGCTGTCTTCGTTACATCATCCGGCCTTGTGCGATACGTTTCCGCCACGCCCAACAGCACACGCGGAAACCCCGGCAGGTTGTGGCGGTCTTCCGGCGGATAATAAGTCCCGCCATAAAACGGCACACCTTCGGGCGTGAGAAAGACGGTCATCGGCCAGCCGCCGTGCCCTGTCATCATCTGCACTGCGTTCATGTAAATCTGATCGAGGTCTGGACGCTCTTCGCGGTCAACTTTGATGTTGATGAAATTGTCGTTCAGCAACTTGGCAGTCGCTTCATTCTCAAAACTTTCATGAGCGAGGACGTGGCACCAATGGCATGCCGAGTAGCCGATGCTCAAGTGAATCGGCTTGTCTTGCTCGCGCGCTGCGTTGAGAGCTTCTTCGCCCCATGGATACCAGTCAACGGGATTATGCGCGTGCTGCAAAAGATACGGGCTGGTCTCTTGAGCGAGACGATTTGTGTGCTTATGCTCGGACATTACTTCCTCATTTTTCTTTTTAACCTATTGCTGTGTAATGCAAGTTCTTTGAATTGCCACTAGCTTTAGCTAGTGGAGCAGATGCCCAACCTAACTGTCGGCTTTAGCCGAACAGTTCGGCTAAAGCCGCTGATGGTGAGGCTATCCCTGTCCACTAGCTAAAGCTAGTGGCAATTCATCTTTTAACAACTTCAATTACAAAGCACTAGCTATCCCCCTTCATTAAACCAGTACGGCGTCTTCTTTGCCCACGGGGAGCGCGGGTAGCGTTTGTGCAGCAGTTCAAAGGCGGCCTTTGACCATTTGCCGGTCTCTTTGTCGGTGCAGCCGTAGCGGGTCGAGGTGATTGCGATGTGCAGGGCTTCAGGGACGCGCGGGTCGTCGGGAGCTTTGGTAGCCCACGCGATGGCCTCGCGCGATAAATAGTTGGGAGCCGTGCCAAGCTGCATGAGTTGTGCGCGTTCTCGCTTGGCCGCCGCGTTCTGCGCTTCGGACAGAAACGCGAGCGCGACATTTTCCAGCGATGAAGCCTCTTGGCGCGCCTTCCCGGTTGAACTTTCGGTATCTTCCGTCGCTTCCGATGGAGCATGGCTCGCATCCGTAATCTGGCACCACCAGTTGTCCCTGTAAATATCTCTTTCGCCGAGCGGGGAGAGCCTGCCAGTGCTTGGCGAAACTGTGATATGCAGGCCGGGGTTTTTCAGAATCGCGTAGAGCGCGGCGGCTTTGCGTTCTGCTTCGCTCGTCGCCGCGAGATAAGGATTGAGATATTGTTTCAATTCCGGCGCGAGCGTGATTGAGAGCGTCGCGAGAGCTTTTCCGTTTTCAACATCATCAAGAACGGCTGCGCGCGTCCATGCCGCCAGAGCGATTTCTCTGCGTATGTGTTCGGGCAGAGTTTTGCTGACCGCCGCTTCGCCGAGCAGCGAGAGTGGAAAACGCCCGTTCAAAATCAGGGTCGAGTCAACGTCGAGCAGCGCGCGGCCAGCCCATGTTTTTAGCTCTTCATCATCTTTGATGTCTATAGGATTTTCTCTGCCGTCGTCGTCCCAGCTAAACGCTGCGGGCTGCCGCTGCGCGTACTTGAGAAAGTCGTCAAGGTTATCCGCCAGCAGCATACGCAGGTGGCGAAAATGGTTGGCCGCAGAGGCAGGCATGTTCGGCTGGCTCTGAAGCATCGCGTCGAGCCTGCGCTGCGCACCCGTTCTGTCTCCCTTATCCGTCAACAGGCGGCTCAGGTGAAACTGCGCGGTCGCATAAGCGGGCGATGCTATTTCAATGCGTTCCGCAGCCGCGATGAGCGAAGCGGTCTTAGCATGCTTCGCATCAATTTTTGAGAGCGAAGCTATCAGCCATGGAATTGAATTTGACTTCTCCCATTTCTCAAGCGAGTGTTCCAGAGAGTCTTTGGCATCTGCCTGAAAAGTAAGCAGCCAGTCGGTCAGGTCATCTTTTTCGGCAGCATCCAGAGCCTTCTTTAAAGCTTCATCCGCCGCCGCATCCGAATCGCCCGTATACCTGTCAAGCAGGATGGTGTAATCCCACAGCTCTTGATACAAGTTGGCGTTGGCCTCTTTTTTCAAGAGCGACTGTGAAAGCTCGCGCATGCTCTCAGCCGGTTGCAGGCGCGTCCTGACCAGATGCAGGAGATTTTGTGCGGACTTGCGCAGCGCATCGGGCTTAGCTTCAGACAGCACCTTTCTCAACTGCGTTTCGGCCTGCGCTAAAATCTCTTTACGACGCGCTTCTTCGCCGAGAGTCGCTTTGCGAATTAGTGTGCGCGCGACCAGATAGTCCGCCTGCTCATGCCACGGCGATGCGGCGTCGCTCGCGATCTTTTCAAAATGGCTTTTCGCTTCGTCAAAGTTCATCGCATAAAAATGCGCAGCGGCGATTTGATAAGCCCTGTCCGCCTGAATGCTTGCGGAAGCAGAACCGCTTGCCGGTTGCGGAATCGTCTGCCCCTCTGCGCAGTTTGAAAAAACCTGATCCTGCGCCGTTACCCAGTCTTTAACTTCAGCGCTGGTTGCGCCGAGCTTCGAGATGCGTTCTTCCAGAGTTTTGGTAGCGTTCTTAAAAGCATCGTCTGGACAGTTGAGAAAATACTCGTACTCTTTCGGAGCCGTTGTCCGGTAAACATCAAGCTTGGGGTCTGCGCCTGCGCCCATGACTTTTTGCCGCGCGGCGATCCATGCCGCGGATGCGTCTTCGCCCGTGCGCCCTTGTGAAAAATCCAGCCGCTCGTTCCAGAGTTTTGTTAAAGCCTGTCGCTCCTGCTCATCAAAGCTGCCGCCACGCATCAAGCGATAGGCGACATACAGGTAAGAGCGCGCATAGCTCTGCTCAATCACGCCCAACTCGCCGCGCGCGTATTTGTCCAGAGGCATATCAGGGTGTTTGGTGAAACTGAAAATCGCATATCTCGAAAAGGGGCCGCAGGCATAAGCAGTATGAAAATTCCCGAATAAAGAAATCACCAGCACTAGAATGCAGACGTAAGATTTAAGGGGCGTGGTTTTCACTGTCGTTTCCTTTCAAGAGCATCGCGCACGGACGTTTCAGACCATGCAACGGAATTAAAAATGTAAAGGCGCGTAGTTGATGACGGCGTGGTGATGTTTTCATCCGTCGAGATGCCTGTGCTCTGGCGGCAAAGCTGAGAGCGAAAGTCTCCGCCCGTTTGCAAATAGCCTTGAATGCGTTTTTGATCTATGCCGAGTTGAAAGAGCATCGGCACGGCTTCGTCTATGGGAAGCTCTTCCAGCCAGTTATCAAAAATGCACCAGGACGCCAGCGCAGTGATTGATAAAGGCATGGATTCGGGCATCTGTTTGCGTAAATCAAGCAGGATATCACGATAAAATTGTCGCTCGGATTCGGTCGCGTCAAAATCTATTTGCAGCGCGGCAAGACCGGGTTTTCCTGCCACTGCGGCGAGAGCTTCGACGACCGACGCGCGCTGCACTGTGGAGAGCAGCGGCTGCTCTTCGCGGACGGACTCGATGCGGACGACGGCGATGAGCGTCGTGCCTTTCGGCGTTTTGAGCGGTTGCAGGCGAGGGCGTTCGATAATCTTTTCGCCGCGCAGGTAAATGGTGCTTGCGAGAAATGCTACGCCGACTTCTCGCGGGTTGATGAATTCCAGATGTTCGGGTCGCTCCCAAGCCCACAGGAAAAGCTTTGGAAACTCTGCCATCCGCGAGGCGGCCAGCGCAGTCTTAGGCGGTGGACTATTCGCCGCGCGCAGGCGCACGACCAGAGCCGCTGCTGTTGCCAGCAACAGTATGAAGCACAAGAGCGCCGCGCTCTTTTTATGGATAGGCATTAAATGTCGTCTCATTGATTCTTAGAGTTTACATCAGCATGTGCCAATCGAGAAACAGACTGTCAGAACCGCCTGCGGTAGCGGGCGGGTCTCTGGCGACGGAAGAACCCGCCCGCTACCGCAGGCGGTTCTGACCTGCTTGTCTGCGCAGACTATGGCTTCGGGCATCTCTTTGCTATACTGCAAAAAATGAATGACCATTCATTTTTGTGAGTCTTGAGCCTGTGAGAGCAGGCGCGGGAAATTTTGTGCGGGGGCAAAAGAGCGTGGAGAGAATCGAAAGAGAAGTGCTGGAGATGGATGTCATTTTCGTGGGCGCGGGGCCTGCGAACTTGAGCGGCGCGCTGCATCTATCGCGGCTCGTTAAAGAACATGACGAAGCCGTCGCGAAGGGAGAGCGCGAGGGCGCGCCGCTCGGCGAGATCGAGATCGGCGTGATCGAGAAGGGCGCATACGTCGGCGCGCACATACTCTCAGGCGCGGTGATGGATCCGCGCGCCTTGCGTGAACTCTTTCCGGATTTTGAAGCGGAGGGCGCGCCGCTCGAATCTCCCGTCAAGGAAGATTATTTTCTGTACCTGACGGAAAAGCGCGCGATTCGCTCGCCCATTACGCCGCCGCCGCTCAAAAATCATGGCTATTACATAGTCTCTCTGAATCGCCTGACCGCCTGGCTCGGCGAAAAATGCGAAGACGCGGGCATTAATATTTTCCCGGAATTTCCCGGCGCAGAGATGCTTTATGATGAGCAGGATCGCGTCATAGGGGTGCGGACGGGCGACAAGGGAATTGATAAAGAGGGAAAGCGCAAGGCCAATTTCGAGCCGGGCGTTGACTTGCATGCCAAAGTCACAGTGCTTGGCGAAGGGCCGCGCGGGTCTCTGACAAAACAGCTTTCGCAACGTCTCAATCTGAACGATGGGCGCGAGCCGCAGGTCTACAGCATCGGCGTCAAAGAGCTTTGGGAATTGCCCGACGACCGTTATCCGGCGGGGCGTGTGACGCACACGCTCGGGTTTCCTTCCGACGCGAAGACGTATGGCGGCGGTTGGGTCTACGGCATGCAGAACCGGATTCTGAATATCGGTTATGTGACGGGGCTTGATTACCGCGACCCGCTGCTTGATCCGCATGCGGAGTTTCAGCAGTTCAAAATGCATCCGTACATCTCAAAATTGCTCGAAGGCGGAAAGATGATTCGCTATGGCGCGAAGACCATCGCCGCCGGGGGCTATCATGCGATGCCGCAGATTTACGCGGACGGCGTGCTGCTCGTCGGTGACTGCGCCGGGTTTCTTAACTCGCAGCGATTGAAAGGAATTCACACGGCGATTAAGAGCGGCATGCTCGCCGCCGAAGCGATTTACACCTCGCTGGTGAAGAAAGATTTTTCGGCACAGCAACTGAGTCGCTATGAGAGATTAGTGAACAGAAGCTGGATTATGCCGGAGCTGCGCAAGGTGCGAAATTTTCACGCGGGCTTTCGTCATGGACGCTGGCTCGGGATGGCTAACGCTGGATTGCAGTTCATCACGGGCGGACGCTCCTGGGGATTGTTCGACCGCTCAAGCGCAGAAGCCGGTCATGAAGCGATGCAGAAGCTTTCAGAGTATGGCTACAAGGGCGATAACATAGAGCAGCGATATAACGGCCTGCGCTTTGACGGCAAGATTAGTTTTAACAAGCTGACGGATGTCTATCACGCGGCGGTCGGGCATGATGAAGACCAGCCTGCGCACCTGCATGTGCTGGATACGAATATCTGCGCGGAGCGTTGCGCGGAAGAGTACGGCAACCCGTGCCAGCGTTTCTGCCCCGCCGCCGTTTATGAGATGGTCGAAGACACCGCCAGCGGCAAAAGACGCCTGCAAATAAATTTCTCCAACTGCGTGCATTGCAAGACCTGCGACATCATGGACCCGTACCAGATTATCAACTGGGTCACGCCGGAAGGCGGCGGCGGGCCGGATTACAAAGGCATGTGAGATGGATTCACCGCAGAGACGCGGAGAATTGGCGAAATTTGATACTGATTGAGTGTGCGACCTCTTAACGTGAGCTTCGCCGATATTCACCTCACTTAACCCTCCACTGAAAAGTCGTTGCAATAGATGTAGAGTTAGAATACTATCTGCTTCTGAAGTGCGCCCCCTGCCAGCACTAAGGCTCAATCAAAATTTTTTCTGTCCTCCCGACTAAACACAGAACAAGTGCGGGCATCCAGCTTTCCCGCTTAAGACAAGATTAAGGAGTACCTATGAAAATCAGGAAGCGTTCGGATCAGCCACACACAACAGGTCGTTCGACTGGTAGCAATGCGAGACTTTGGCGGGCGATGTTGGTTGTCATCTGTCTGCTTTTAGTGGCGGCAGGAATTGTCTTCTCCCCCAAATTTGCAGACGCCCAACAAAACGTGTGGACTCTAAACACTGAGAACCGGGCACAGATTGCTAAACATAAAGCGGTTGCCAGACAATCCTTTCCGACAGAGTTCAAACTATTTAATTTGAACATTGAGCCTTTAAGGCAACAATTATTTTCTATCGTTGACAGCAACAGTCGTCAGCAGTCAACAGTCATTTCCTTACCCAACGCTGATGGTAATATCGAAGAGTTCGAGGTTTACGAAGCTTCCAATTTTGAACCTGAGCTACAGGCACAGTTCCCTCAGATTCGTGCGTATTCCGGCAAGGGCGTGACGGACGAGTATGCAACCTTAAAATTGAGTATTTCTCCGCAGGGAATTCAGTCCATGGTTTTCAGAACTGATATGGATAATGAATTCATTGAGCCTTACTCTCAAGACCAGACTGTGTATGCGGTCTTCAGCACTCACAGAGAAAAAGGCGGCTTGCCTTGGGAATGTTCCACAGAAGACAAAGCGATGTTTTCTGACACCAAATCCCAACTTCCTGAGACAGCCGCGCCCGAAAGTAATACCGGTCAACTCAAGACCATGCGTCTGGCTCAGTCCTGTAATGGGGAGTATTCCAACTTCTTTGGCGCTTTTAACTCCGGTCAGGTAGCTTTGGTGCTGGCTGCTTTCAACGCCACGCTGGCACGGTCTAATGGAGTTTACGAGAAAGACCTGGGCATCCACCTCAACCTCATCGCCAATACCACGGCGGTCATTTATTACACCCCGGCGACTGATCCGTACACCGACTTGGATAGCTGGAATGCCCAGTTGCAAGCTGCCTTAACGGCGAATATCGGCGAAGCGAATTACGATATAGGCCACATGTTCGGAGCCTCCGGCGGCGGCGGAAACGCAGGCTGTATCGGTTGCGTTTGTGTGGACGGGCAGAAAGGAAGTGGCATCACCTCGCCTGCGGATGGCATCCCGATGGGAGACAATTTCGACATCGATTATGTCGTCCATGAAGTTGGGCACCAGATGGGCGCGAACCATACTTTTTCATTTCAATTAGAGGGCACCGGTCAAAACAAAGAAGTCGGCTCCGGCATCACCATCATGGGTTATGCGGGCATCACAAACCGAGACGTAGCGCCACACTCGATTGATACCTTCCATGAAACTTCAATCCAGCAGATCCAGGTGAACATGGCAGGCAAAACCTGTCCGATAACCACGGTCATGACGGCGAATCATCCCCCTGTTGTCGCGCCGGTTAGCAATTTCACGATTCCCATCAGCACGCCGTTTGCGCTCACTGGTTCCGCGACCGACCCTGAGGGTGACGCACTAACTTATCAATGGGAGCAAAATGATAATTCAATTACCTCAGGAGCGAACAGTGTTGCATCTCCGACGAAAGCGACCGGTCCCAACTGGTTGTCATTTCTTCCGACCGCCTCTCCGACCAGAACGTTCCCGAGATTATCAACGATTTTGGCCGGTTTAGCCGTGACGCCTCCGTTAGCGGGTGGTGATGCGGGCGCGAACATTGAAGCATTGAGTTCTGTTACACGAACGCTGAACTTCAGATTGACGGTCAGAGATAATCGTCCTTACGTTGCGTCTTCAACAATCGGTCAAACGCAGTTTACGGATATGACCGTGACGGTGACGAATACGGCGGGTCCGTTCCAGGTCACGCAGCCGAATACGGCTCTGACATGGACGGGCGGCATCGCGCAGACCGTGACGTGGAATGTTGCCAACACAAACCTGATTCCTGTCAGTACGACGAACGTCAGGATTACTCTCTCTACCGATGGCGGGAACACTTTCCCCACAGAGCTTTCGGCAAGCACTCCAAACGATGGCACGCAGATGGTGGTCATTCCGGCCACCTCGACAACACAGGCGCGTGTCAAGGTGGAAGCCATCGGCAACATCTATTTTGATGTCTCGAATACCAATTTCACGATCAACTCGGCGACCTCTGCTCCCGCCAATCTTGGTGGACGGGTCACGAATGCGAGCGGCCAGCCAGTGGGCGGCGTGAGCATCTCGCTGCTTAACACGAATAGCTCGGCAACGTTTGTCACGACGACTAATGCAAATGGTGAGTATCAATTCAACGCGATGGAGACGGGAGTGGATTATCTCGTCACTCCGACGCTTGGCGGCTACAGCTTCAATCCGTCGAACAGGTTTCTCTCGCACACGCTTGAGATTTTGGATGTCAACTTTGTAGCCACACAGGGCGGCGCACAATTGCCCTCGCGCATCAGCGACTTTGACGGTGACGGCAGCACGGACGTGTCCGTCTTTCGTCCCGGCAACGGAGGCTGGTATATCCTCAGAAGCTCGGATCAGGGAATGAGCGCGCAGCAATTCGGCATCAGCACAGACCGCATCGTTCCCGGTGATTACGAGGGAGACGGAAAGACAGACATCGCTGTCTTTCGTCAAGGGACCTGGTACATGCTGCTCAGTTCCGACGGCTCTTTCCGCAGCGTGCTATTCGGGCAGAGCGGGGATATTCCGGTCGCAGCAGATTACGATGGCGACGGTAAGACAGACCCCGCTGTGTTTCGTCAGGGCGTCTGGTACATCCTGCGCAGTTCGGATGACGGATTCCGCGCGGTGCAGTTCGGTCTCGGCTCGGACATTCCTGTGCAAGGAGATTTTGATGGTGACGGCCTTGCAGATCAAACCGTGTTCCGCAACGGCGTTTGGTACTTCTTGCAGAGCGCAGAAGGTTTCCGCGTCCAGCCGTTCGGCCTCAGCTCTGACACGCTCGTGCCGGGAGATTATGACGGCGATGCGATGGTTGACCCGGCTGTCTTCCGCGACGGAGTCTGGACGATCCTGCGCAGCTCGGACGGAGCTTCTCAAAGCATTCCGTTCGGCTTAGCCACAGACCGGCCTGCTCCCGGAGATTATGACGGCGATGGCAAGACGGATGTCGGAGTCTTCCGCCCGTCTGACGGAACGTGGTATCTGCTACCGAGCTTGAATAATAATTTGAGGACGCACAGATGGGGCGGAAGCGGAGATATGCCCGTGCCGTTAGCTTACCTGCCGTGAAGAGGGAAGGATGAAGGCGGAAGGATGAAGGATGAGAGGCATGCTATTGAGCCTTGAACGGCTCATCTTTAATAGCAGTTCCTTCATCCTTCATCCAACGCTTTTCATTCTTGATCTTCAATCGTGAAGTTGATTTTGCCGCGCAGAATCTCTTCGACCGCGATGCGCGTCGGCTTGTGCTTTTGGATGTCAGTTTCAATGCGCGGGTGCGCGCCGCGCTGTAACTGCTTGCTGCGTTTGGCGGCGAGAATGATGAGACGATATTTCGAGTCAATCTCAGGTTGCTGCTGATCTTCTATGTTGTCTGCCGGTTCTTCTGCTGCTTTAACCATAAATTTATCACCTTCCGGGACGGCTCAAGTGTTTTGTTAATAAAGATATTCGTAGAACGAAAGACTTGCTCAAGCGGCACGCGCGCGGCCACACAAATTTAACCACCCGTCTCTGCCACATGTGTAAAAGTTTCGAGCACCCGTGCGGCTGCTGCTTCCTGTCGCTCGCGTCGTGCCCTCTCAGCCGAGATGACGGAAGCAAGCTGTGCTGCGGCGCGGTCTGCATCATCGTTGACGATGACGTACTCGAACCTGTCATAGGCTTCGACCTCTGCGCGCGAGTTGCGCAAGCGCAAGGCCAAATCATCCGGCGCTTCAGAGCCTCTCTTCGTCAGACGCTCGCGCAAAATTTCAAAAGACGGGGGCAGTATAAAAATCGTCACGGCATCCGGCACAAGCTGGCGCACGCTGTCTGCGCCCTGCACATCAATCTCTAAGATAATATCGCGCCCTTCCTCTAGCTCCCGCTCGACCTGTGCGCAGGCCGTGCCGTACAGGTTGCCATGTACGACAGCCCATTCAAGAAACGCACCCGCGCTCACCATTTCTTTGAAGACTTCGGGCGTCACGAAAAAATAGTGCTGGCCGTGAACTTCGCCCGCGCGCGGGTCGCGCGTCGTAAACGAGACAGAATAGCCAACATCGGGCACAATTTTCAACACGCGGCGAATCAAAGTGCCTTTGCCGCCGCCCGAAGGAGAACTGACGACAATCAATTTGCCGCGCCCGACGCGGGGCGGGACACAGATTTCAGGCTGCTCTCGGTCTTCGACGTTACTCGACATTCTGCACTTGCTCGCGAAGCTTCTCGACCTCTGCCTTGATTGCCAGCCCTGCTTCCTTGATTGACATGTCTGTGGATTTGGACAGCACTGTGTTGGCCTCTCTGTTCAATTCCTGCAAGAGAAAGTCCAGACGCTTGCCCGTGTCGCCTTCGCTTTCGACCACTTCGCGAAATTGCGTCAGGTGGCTTCTGAGACGCGCGATCTCTTCGCTGATGTCGCTGCGGTCTGCGAGATATGCGACCTCCTGCGCCAACCTGCCCTGATCCAGCTCTATGTTCTGACCGTCGCGCGCGACCAATTCGGCGATTCTTTTTTGCAGCCGTGAGCGATAGGCTTCGACCAAACCGTTCGCGGCATTTTCGATGAGCGGGACATGCCGCTCTATTTCATCCAAGCGCGAGCGCATCTCCGCCGCCAGCTCTTCGCCTTCGCGTGCGCGCATTTGCTCAAGGTCAGCCAGCGCATCATCCACAGCCTGCTCGACGCCCGCGATCATCGCTTCGTCAAGCCCGTCGCGCACGGGTTGCATCGCCCCCGGCAGCCGCGCCAGCACGTTGAGGTCAGGCTCGCCCTCAATCGCAAACTCCTGTTGCAAGGCGCGCAGCGCGCTGATGTAACCGCTTATGAGCGGGCGATTCAATTCGTAAGCGACTTCGCCTGTGCGCTCAAAAGTCAGGTTGGCATCCACTCTGCCGCGCGCGAGCCGCTGGCTGATGCGTCGCTTGATCTCAGCTTCCAGCATGGAAAGCTCAGGCCCTAGACGCAGGTGAACATCAAGGAATCTGTTGTTGACGGTCTTCAAATCCACCGCGACGGAAAAATTCTCGCCCGTCGCCGCTCCCCGTCCGAATCCGGTCATTGATTTCATGGGTGGTGAATAGTAAATAGTGAATGGTAAATAGTGAATGGTTAATCTCAGGACTTTCCATTCACTATTTACTATTCACTATTTACCAGTATTTCTTCCTCCTCATCTGCAAACTGTAATTCATAAAGTTTTCTGTATTGACCATCGCGCGCGAGCAGTTCTGTGTGCGTGCCGCGCTCTATAATCTGGCCGCGTTCCATGACGACTATCTGGTCTGCGCGGCGGACGGTTGAGAGGCGATGCGCGATGACGATGGTCGTCCGGTTGCGTATCAGATTAGCGAGCGCGCGTTGCACCAGCCGCTCGGATTCGGCGTCGAGCGCAGACGTGGCCTCGTCAAGAATCAACACCGGAGCATCTGCCAGCACGGCACGCGCGATGGCGAGTCTTTGCCGCTGGCCGCCCGACAAAAAGATGCCGCGCTCTCCGACAATCGTTTCATAACCAGCCGGAAGCTCCATTATAAAATCGTGTGCAAAGGCGATGCGCGCGGCTTCATGTATCTCTTTATCGCTCGCATCGGGTCGTGCGTAAGAGATGTTATGACGCACAGTGTCATTAAAAAGCACTGTTTCCTGCGTGACGAGCGCGGTCTGTTTGCGCAGGCTGGCGAGGCTCGAATCACGCAGGTCTTTGCCGTCCCACAAGACCTTCCCTGTGGTCGGGTCGTGAAAACGCATCAGCAATTTTGTGAGGGTGGATTTGCCTCCGCCGGATTCGCCGACCAGCGCGACCATCGTCGAGGCAGGGATATTCAGGCTGACATCGCGCAGGACGGAGCGAGTCTCGTTTGCATAACCGAAAGAAACATTCTTCAGCTCAATCTCATGGCGCAGGGGCGGCAGCTCAATCGCATCTTTCCTGACGGGAATCTCTGCGTGCTCGTCCAAAACTTCCCAGACATGACGCGCGGCTGCGAGCGCCTGCTCCATGCTGTTATGCAGCCGCGAGAGCTTGCGCATCGGAGCATAGCTGCTAAAGAGAAAGAAAAGAAAAGTTAAGAACTGCGCGGCATTCATACGCCCCGCCGCAATCTCGCGCTGCCCGAAAAAGAGCAGCACCACGACCGCGACGACGCCTATCATCTCAATGGTCGGAGGCGAGAGCGCGGCAATCTTGGCCGAGCGCAAATTGGCGCGCACGATTTTTTGCGCGACGGTCGTGAAACGCTCCTGCTCGCGCGCTTCGGCGCGATAAGCCTTGACGATGTTTTGATTCGCTAAGGCTTCCTGCGCCGTGTCCGTGAGCAGCTTATTGCCTTCAAAAGATTCTCGCGCAAGGTTGCGCAGCGAAGAGCCGAAGCGTGCGGTCAGAAAGCCGATGATGGGAGCGATGATGAGCGAGCCGAGCGTCAAACGCCAGTTATAATAAAAAGAAGCGGAGATAAACGCGATCAGCGTAAAAGTCTCGCGCAGCATGTCGCGCAACGTCGCGGTCACAGCCGTCTCAATCGCGGATGCGCTCGTCACAAGACGCGAGACGAGATAGTTTGTGCGATGTCGCTCAAAAAAGCTCGCCGACTGCGCCAGCACATGACTGTATAGGTCTTGCCGCAAACGCAGCACGGAAGCCTGACCCACACGCGCCATCAGATACGATGAAAGATATTCCGCCACTCCTTTAATTGCCGTGAAGATGATGAGCAGGATGGCTATGTTGCGCCAAGCTTCGATGCCGGAAGAGGGAATAAAATTCTGCAAGCCATAGAGCGTGGCGGAGCGTTCTCCGTCGCCATCTGCAAACGCCTGATCGAAGATGGGCACGATCAGCGCGCCGATGGCGCTTTCGAGAAAGCCGCCAACAACCATGGCGACGGTCGCCAGAGTAAACGTTCCCCAATGAGGCCGCAAATATTTTAAAAGCCGACGTAGATCGTGCATCTTGACCAGCGCATTGTGACTCGTTGCCAGTAGGAGGGAACAGCTTTGACGCCAATTATCATTAAGCGAAAAATATACTTATCATAACATCAAGGCGTCAAGGCGGATTGAACCGCGCCCGCCGCTATCAGCTTAAGAGTGAGTCATAAAATATTGCCACTAGCTTTAGCTAGTGGGATAAAGTTTTCCGAGCTGTTGGCTTTAGCCAAACAATTCAGCTAAAGCAATCGGCAAGTTTTAATTATACTTTGGCTAAAGCCTACTTGCTGTTGAGCCATGTCTCCACTAGCTAAAGCTAGTGGCAATTTATTAACTACTGATTTGGATTGATTATCTTTTTGAGAGACTGTGAAAGTTTTGGAAGCAGCAATGATTTAAATGCGCTATAATCGGCCACGAAGAAATCAAATCAAACGTAGGGATGAGACGCGAAGCGTGGATTCACAGGATTCCGAGAAAAATAACGGCAGGCGACTGCTTATCGTTGACGATGATTCGAGCATGCGCCTGCTGCTGGCCGAATACTTTCGTCGTCTGGGCTTTGAAGTGGTTGAGAACGAGAGCGCGGCAGAGGCTCTTGTGCCAGCCGCTTCGGGCAATTTCGATTGCTTCATTTTCGATGTTTCGATGCCGGGGATGTCCGGCCTCGAACTCTTGCGCCGCCTGCGCGAGCGCGGCATCCAGACGCCAGCGATGTTTCTGACGGCGCATGATGATTTGACGCACAAGGTCGCAGGCTTCGAGGCGGGCGCGGATGATTATCTGTCGAAACCTTTCAGCCCGCGCGAGCTTGAGCTAAGGGTCGAGGCTCTGCTCAGGCGCGGCGGCAAGGGAGCAACGCCGGAGCCGGAGAACGGCGAGCGTTTCGAGCTTGGCGATCTGGTAATTGATAAAAGGCGGCATGAAGTCTGGCGCGGCGACGAGCGCGTTGATTTGACGCCGCTCGAATTTCAGATTCTGGAACTGCTCGCTTCCGAGCCGGGTCGCGCGTGGTCGCGCAACGCTTTGCTCGATAGAGTGTGGAGCACGGAATATGAAGGCTACCAGCGCAACATAGACCCGCATATCGCACGGCTGCGCAAAAAACTTGAAACCGACCCGAAGAATCCGCATTATGTGCTGACGGTGCGCGGGATCGGTTACAAGCTGAACGAGACCGGCTCCGCCTGAATCATTTGAAGCCGTCAAGCTGTTTGAGATTTCCGCATGATGTAGCCGCCGCTGACAAAGGAAAAGGAAGCTTTCCTTTTCCTTCGTCATCCCTAGTTGATAAACTACTTTTGAGACTATCATGCCCCAATCAACCCTCCTGAAAAATGCTCGCTTAATAACGCTGACACTGCTGGTCTTGCTGGCTCCGTGTGCGCTCACGGCGCAGAGCCAACCGACGCCAACGTCCGGCGCACAGGGCAACGGCTCTGCGCGCATCGCGTGGGAAGGCAGGCCGAAGATTTCCCGTTACCGCTTGCAGGTTGCGCGCGACGAGGAGTTTAGCGACATCATCTTTGACAAGGTGGTGCAGGGATATGAGCACAACGTGACGGACATCGCGCCGGGCAGATATTACTGGCGCGTGGCGCCTGCGGCGAGTGAGACGGGCGCGTATTCCAAACCGCTGCCGGTCACGTTTTCCCTCAAGGCTGGTAGCATCGCGACGGATATTCCGCAGCCAAAGTTTATGACGCCGCCTAACGATGTCGGTTGGAGAACCGCGACCGGGCTGGTCGCGCAGCCTATCTTGGCAAAGCTTCGCGCCGGGTCGAATCTTGACCTCCTGGGCGTGAATTCTTACGGCATGGTGTATGCCATCAACGGCGAGAACGGCGTCTCACTCTGGTCAGCGCGCTTTCGCCCGGATGCCAAAAAAGGCGAGCCTGTCAACAGTGACGGCACGCCGCCGTTTACTCCGCTGTTGATAGATGCCAAAGGCGATACGACGCAGGTGCTGGTGGCATTTGACAGCGGCGTGCGTCTGCTCGACGGAGGAAGCGGGCGCGAGGTCTGGCGCGCTGCTCTGGGGGGCGACGCGACGAATGGATTGGTGTTGAAAGGTGAAGGCGGCGCGTCGAGCCTTGTGGTGTTTGACAGTTCGCGCACGCTTTCATTTATCAATAGCATTACGGGAAAGGTTGCCGCGCAAATCAAGCTCGAAGGGTATCTGGTCGGGCAGCCCGTCGCATTTAAATTGAATAACGAGGCGGGCGTTCTGCTGGCGCAGAACAACGGCACGCTCGATGTGCGTAACCTTGCAGGGGACAGCCTTGATTCCATCCGGCTTGATTCGGCGATTACGACCGCCCCTCTGCTGATGCGCGGGGCGAGCGGACAACTCGTGATGCTTGGGACTGAGAGCGGGCTGGTTGCGCTCAATGCCGCAGACCTCAATCCGCTCTGGCGCGTGGCAACCGAAAGCGATGCGCCGCAAGGCTCGCTCGGCGCAGCCGATCTGGATAAAGACGGAGCAGAGGAAGTCGTGTTCATAACGCGGCGTGGCCGGACGGTGGCCGTCAATGCAGCGACCGGCAAGATTAAATGGTTTGCAGAAGGCGCGACGGACGCAGGGCAGGCAGCCTTTGCGGATGTCAACGGAGACGGCGCGATGGATGTTTTGGTCGCCGGAGGCTCTGCGTTTGCGCTCGGCTATTCGGGAAAGGACGGCACGCTTATCTGGAAAGCCGAAGAAGCAGCCGCGCGCGTCGAGAAAACTGAAGGCGCGCTCGCGCGCTCGCTGGTCGCGGTGGCGGTGGGAAAGGATTCGCCGCCTCTCTTGGTCGGCACGGATTCTGGGCGGACAGGATTGCGCGCCGTCGGGCTTCCGGCAGGCTCTTTGAAGTAAGCAGCGCATTTTTCTTTTCCTGGAAATATTTTTTCAAAGTTCTGCAACGGTTTTTCGTTTTTCGACACTATTATCGAAAGTCGAAAAAACAAACAAGGAGCTTTGTCTAAATGAACTGCAAAAACTTTTTTTTGAAAGTCATGTGCGCGGCTATGTTTGTCGTCGCTTTTGGAGCGAGCCAGGCTTTTGCGCAACCCACAGATGCTCAAATCAAAAAACACTTGAGCGGCCCAAAAGTCATTTCGACGACTTTACATAAGCCGGGCAAGAAGGTTTGGAGTTCGACCTATTCAAAATACGTTTGGGACATAGGTTTTACGAATAAAGTTAAAGACAGCGACAATCCAGGTCTTTTCATTTACGTTGACGGCATCGCTTCTTTCGATATTATTGGCGGACGTTATGTTTTTTGGCGAACTTTCAGCGGAGATGTGCGCTACGAAGGCATTCCCAATCCGACAGCCGCCGAAGTGCAGTCGTTAATAAAACAATTCGGGATTGAAAAGTTTCTGGGGAATTATTACGACAGTGTAGTCGGCAAAGTCGAATCAATGGAGCTTGCCGGAGAACCGAAATTTGAATGGCACACGCCGAATTCCGTCTCCTTTAATGTGGTGGCAGTGTATACGGAAAAAATCAGCAATACTGAAAGTGAAAGAGTGTCGCGCACGTTTCGCATCCGGCTATACCGTGACGATAAGAAATCCGCTTGGGCAAATTTGATGTCGGATGCTCTGGATGCGGAAAAACTTTAGAGATAAAGGAAAAGAAACTTAAATGGTCTGGGTCGTGGCGATTGTGCTGCTTATCGCATGGGCAATCGGATTGATATTTAACAAAGGAGGCTTTTTGCATATCCTCCTGTTGTGCGCGATTGCCCTCATCGTCGTCCAGTTTGTCGCCGGACGCAGGTCTGTTGGCTGAAAGCGTTTAGACAAAATTCTACCCACAGAGGACACAGAGGATTAACGATTCCAAATCTGAGATTGTGAATTTGAAATTCCTCTGTGCCCTCTGTGTCCTCTGTGGTTAATCTTCCAGATCTTCATTTGAAATCCGCCTTAATTATGCGCTTTTGGGGAAAAGCAATTTGACCCGGAGCCGCGCCTTCGGCAACAATGCTGCTTAATGAAGCATCAATAATTGTGCATTCAAGCGAAAGCAGGTGAAATTCTCCCTCCAGCTTATCAATCAGCCTAGAAGGAGCCAACGTCATATGAAGCGCAACAGCTCTCCGTTACGTGCATCGGTCATATTCGTCTCATTACTTTTATTGCTCACGCTCGCGCCGCTCGCATTGGCGCAGAGCGATTTACCCAGACAGACGGTCGCGATTACTTATCCGCTCGATCAAACAGTGTCGGTCAGGTTTCGCGGGACGACGCGCTTTCCGCGCCTGAGCGGCGATGCCAAAGTCAAAAGAGGCGGGCGCAGGGGAACGCGCGTCGAACTGAATATAGATAACATGCCGCGCGCACTCGAACTCGGCGGCGTTTACACGACCTTTGTGCTGTGGGCTATCTCGCCTGAAGGGCGCGTGGACAATCTCGGCGAGATTAAGAGAAGCGGCAGCGTCGTCGTTGATACCAAGATTGACGTGACCACGCCGCTTCAGACATTCGCGCTCATCGTCACAGCCGAGCCGCATTTTCTGGTTCGTGGCCCGAGTCGTCTGGTGATTCTCGAAAACTTGCCTCCGGCTGCTGCCGATGTCGCAACCATCAATGTCCAGTATCTGGGAAATACCAGCGACTATTTCAGAGACCCGGGCGTGCCGGAATTGGCGGACAGGGATTACTTAAAAACCCCCGTCTCGCTGCTGGGCGCGCGGCAGGCCATCAACCTCGCGCGCTATGCCGGAGCCGAGCGTGATGCGCCGGACGAGTTGCAGGAAGCCGAAGCTCAGATGCAACTGGCAGAGGCGGCATGGCGCGCTCGCCAGCCTGAATCCGAGATAGATGTCCTGTCGCGGCGCGCGACCAGCGCGGGCGCGAAAGCGGAGGAGATGGCCGAGAGCCGTAAGGCTTCGCGGGTCAGGCGCGAGGATGTGGCGCGACGCGATGCCGCCGTGCGCGAGGCGGAAAACACAGCCGCCACCGCCGGGCAGCAGATCGAGGAACTGCGCAAAGAGTTGCAGCGCGAACAACGCTCGCGCGAATTGGCGGAGCGTGATGCCGCCAACGCGACCAGACAGTTGAGCGACCTGCGTTCCGAAGTGGCGCGGCTGCGTGAGGAATTGCAGACCGTCAGGACTGAAGGCGACGATGCACGCATCAAGCTGGCGCGAATCGAAGGCGAGCGCAGCGCGGAAGAAGCCCGCCGCACCTCAGCGCAGCGCACAGAGCAGTTGCGCGCCAACTTCGCTTTGCTCAAGCAAACGCTCGCGCGTTTCGGCAAAGTGAGTGTGACGAGTCGCGGCCTTGTGCTGTCAATGCCCGAAACCTTGTGGACGAACGGGCGTGCGAGCAATCTCTCTGCGGCGTCTCTCGCCAAGCTCGAACAGCTCGCAGCCCTCCTTGCAAACAATCCTGATTACCAGATCGTGATTGAATCTTTTACGGATGATCGCGGCGATCAGGGCGAGCTTCAAATGTTGACGCAGGAGCGCGCACAGGCTCTCGCAGACCGCTTTGTCTCTGCCGGAATTGACAGCCAGCGGATACAGGCGACGGGCATGGGCACTGCGAATCCCGTGGCCTCGAACGCACGCGCCAACACGCGCACACGCAACCGCCGGACAGAGATCACCCTCGTGCCGATGGTTGGTGAAAGCACCGCCGGAACTCAATAAGAGCAGTGACGAGTGACGAGTGACGAGTGACAAGTGACAAGATAAAATCGGGTTTTAACTCGTCACTCGTCACTCGTCACTCGTCACTGTAGTCATGTCCTTTCTAGAAATAATTCAGCTTGTAGGTTACGGAACGGGCGCGGCGTTGACCCTGTGGATGGGAGCGTTGCTCTTAAAGTGGCGGCGCGGTCTGGCAGGGCCGGAGCGTGCTTTGCTTGCGCTGGCGGTGAGCATCGGTCTCTGGCATGCGAGCAATTTTTTGCTCACGCTGCATATCCTGCTGGGGCTGGAAAAAACGCGGTGGACATATGCGCTCAGGCTCGCGGATACGATTGCTCTCATCAGCATTATCTTCGCGTACTCTTTCTTACTACACGTTCACCTGCATCTCTGGGCTACTGCGCGCATGCGCGAATTGACGCTGACCGAGCGTGTGCGAGTTTATCTCTCATATCTTCCGACACTTTTTCTTTTCAAAGCGATTCCGCAACTCTGGACGGGCGAGTATGCGCCGATGCTGGATAAGCTGGGGCAGCTTCAGCTTCTGCAAACGCCCGCGGTTAGCTACGTGCAGGCATTCATGCTGTGGGCGATTTATGTGCTGGTCTTTATTTTTGTCACAGACCTCGTTATCGCGCGAATTTCAAAAGAGGTGCGTGAGAGAAATTTTATGCTCACGCTCGCGGCCTCTTTTCTTTTGATCGCGTTGCTGATTCTGGCTGTGTACGTGCTGGGCATCGGTCAGGGCACGTCGCTCAATCCGTATCTGGCAACGCTGGCAAATTTGGGGTCGCTGTTGCCGACGGCTTTGCTGGCGCATCGCATTTACAGGCATCGTTACTTAGACCTTGTTATCCGCGAGAGCCTTGTGATTGCGACTTTCGCGGCGGTCGTGCTGGTGGTTTATCTGTTCGGGATTCGCGCCGTCGGGGAATGGCTGACGGGGCGTTACGGCTTGCGCTCCGGCGTAGTGGAATCGCTGCTGATACTCACACTCGCGCTCGTCGCGCGCCCTTTGCGCAAGTGGCTGGAAAAACGTTTTCATAAACTTTTTGAGCGTGAAGCGAAACTGTATCGTGAAGTCGTCGCGCGTATAGGGACGCAGGCAGGCAGGTTTCGGCAGCTTCCCGAATTGCTGCATTTTGTCGAAGAGCGCACCGCGCAGGATTTGGGTTTGCGCCGCGTGCGCTTGATGGAGTTGGATGGCGCGAATGATGCAACGGATGAGAGTGATGCTAAAGAGGATGTCAGCGAAGCGTGTGTGCGAGAAATGATAGAGCAATCCGCATCAGGCAACGGTCAGGCTTTGGAAGGCGCGGGAGGATTGGGCGGATTAGGTTATGCGCTCGCGTACCCGCTCAAGCGCGAAGAGCGTTTGTTGGGAGTGATGCTGGTTGACGCTCCGCGTGATGCTTTGACGCACGATGTGCGCGCGGTGCTGGAAGTGCTTTCAGGCCAGATTGCCATCGCCATCGAAGACTATCGCCTGATCGAAGAAAACCTGCGGCTTGAACGAAGGCTGGCGCAGGAAGAACGGCTCGCCGCGCTCGGGCAGATGGCCGCGACGGTCGCGCATGAAGTCAAGAATCCTCTCTCAGCCATCAAATCCATCGCGCAGGTCTTGCGCGAAGACAGCAAGCTTGGCGAATATGAACGCGACCTCAGCCTCATCGTCGGCGAAACGGATCGTCTCAACAGCAGCCTGACGCAGCTCCTGAGCTTTGCGCGTCGCGCGCCCGAAAACGCCAGCCCGGTCAACGCGGACGAGCTTTTCCGCTCCATCGCAGCCCTGTTTCGTTCGCAGGCTGAGCGCAGCGGCATCGCTCTGGAAGTAGAAAAGGCCGCGCCTGTGGAATTGAGCGGCGCGCTCGCCTCCGCGTTGCGGGATGCGCTGTCCAATCTTTTGCTCAACGCCTTGCAGGCGACGAAAGCCGGAGGGCGCATCAACATCGCCGTGAGTCATGAGCAAGACGAATTGATTGTCCACATCACAGACACCGGCGCGGGTATCGCTCCAGACATACAGGGACGCATCTGGGAACCGTTCTTCACCACCAGACAACGCGGGACGGGACTCGGCCTCGCCATCGTGCGCAAGCGAATCGAAGAAGTGGGCGGCGCGACCCGCCTCGCCTCTTCGCGCGCGGGCGAAGGAACGCGCTTCGAGCTTCGCGTGCCGATTAATCTTTAACGCACACGCCTGCATGAATAAATCATGTAAATCAAGAGTAGAAGCTCTTTGCGCTCTGTGCGCGAAAACCTTTGCGCCCTTTGCGTTAAAAAACCACTTAACCGCAAAGAGCGCAAAGTAATAAGACGCAAAGAGCGCAAAGAAAAAGCAGTTGTTTTGTTGCTACCCTTAATTCGCCTAAATTATCTTTCAAGAAAAACGAACCGCGAAGTTCGACGTGCGTTTTGGTGTGAGCGAATTTGACGAGCAAGCATCCGGCAATACGTTGCCTGTCAAATCTCTCCCATCAGCCCACTCGCCTATGAAATTTTTCTGTGCGCGCTTTGAACTGAATGCTGCGTACCGTTTGTTCGACGCTGCCTTGCGAGCGTTCGGGAAACCTGTGTGTTTAAAAAATAGGGAGAAACTGAAAATGGCTGGATTGAGAATATTTAAAATCGTGTTGCTTGCTTTGGTTTTGTGCGGCGGACTGCTGTTGTTGCCCGCTGCTGCACTGGCTCAGTCGGATACCGCGAGCGCAGCGACTCAGCGTGAGAAAGACCTTGACCTTGAGGTTCAATTACACTTGCTGGTCGCATCCAACGCGGCGACGGGAGAGAGCGCGAAACTCTCTGCGCCGTTAGAGGCGATTGCCAGAGAGTTGCGCCCGTTGCTGCCTTTTACCAGTTACAGGCTCGGCGCAACCTTCCTCGGGCGCGTCAAAAACGGCAGGCCGTTGAGCATCAAGGGCGTGGGGCGCACCTTGCTGGTCACGCCCGCGCTTGAATCGTCCGTCAATCCGACTTTCTATGAAATCTCTGCGGGCACGGTCATACTCAAAGCCGATGCCGGAGGCCGCGAAGTCGTGCAGATGTCTCCGTTCCGCTTCGGCCTGCGCATTCCTTTACAGATGGGAATGGCTCGCAACAACAGCGGCGGCGACGCAGCCGTGACGGTCAATTACGAGTCCGTAGGCATCACTACCGACGTGACCATGCGAGAGAGCGAGCCTGTCATCGTCGGAACTCTCGACGCCGGAAGACCCAACGAAACGCTCGTGCTGGTGCTGATGGCTAAGCGCGCTTCCGGGCGATAAACATCACACGAAAAGAAATACACATTTGATACAGCGAGCATGTCAGAACCGCCTGCGGTAGCGGGCGGGTCTTCTACCTTGAGTACCCGCCCGCTACCGCAGGCGGTTCTGACCTCTGTCTTAAATGTTGTAATCTGTGGCACGCGAGGCGCAAGGGTATCGCTTGTGTAAGGAGATTAGCGACACTGATGAATGCACAGGAAAATCTTTGGCGACTGCTGATTGTTGATGATGAAGAGGCTGCGCGGTATGGAATGCGACGCGCGCTCGGTTCGTTCGGTTATGAAATCGCAGAGGCTGGAAGCGTCGAAGCGGCGCGCGAGGTGGTTAAAAAGCAGCCGCCCGATTTGATGCTGCTGGATGTAAATTTACCCGGCGCGAGCGGCCTTGATTTCCTGCAAGAGCTGCGCGAAGGCGAGGGCGTTGCGCCGCTTATCATCATGATTACGGCGCACGGCTCGGAGCGGATGGCGGTCGAAGCCATCAAGTCCGGCGCGCATGATTACCTGTCAAAGCCTTTTGAGCTGGATGATTTGCGCCTTGTCGTCAAGAACGCTCTCGAAACCGTGCGGCTGCGGCGCGAGAACGATTCACTGCGGCGTCGCATAGAGCTTGAGGGCGCGCAGCGCGGTCCCTTGCTTGGCGAATCCGAATCCATACGCCGCGTGCGCGCCATGGTTGAAAAAGTTGCAGAGACGGACGCGACCGTCCTTGTGCGAGGCGAATCCGGCACGGGCAAAGAGCTGGTCGCACGAGAGCTGCATGAGCGCAGCTCGACGCGCAGGCCAAATCCTTTTGTCGCGGTCAACTGCGCCGCGCTGCCGTCAGAGTTGATTGAATCAGAGCTGTTCGGGCATGAGAAGGGAGCTTTTACGGGCGCGTCTGCGCGGCGTCGCGGTAAGTTCGAGCAGGCGGACGGCGGAACGCTTTTTCTTGACGAGATCGGCGACATGAGCGCGAATGTGCAGGCCAAGCTCTTGCGTGCGCTCGAAGACAGGCGCATCGAAAGACTCGGCGGCAGCGAGTCCGTAGCGGTTGATGTACGCATCGTCAGCGCGACGCATCGCCCGCTCGAACAGGAAATCGCCAACGGAAATTTCCGGGCTGACCTCTTCTATCGCCTGCGCGTCGTGACCATCGAAATCCCCCCTTTGCGCGAACGCCGCGAAGACATTCCTTTGCTCGCGGAATCCTTTGCGCACCTGACTGCCGAGCGTTATAAGTTGCCCGCTCGCCCGCTCGCGCAGAGCGCGTTGCGTCGTCTGGTCGAATACGCCTGGCCGGGTAACGTGCGCGAGCTGCGCAATACCATCGAGCGCGCAGCCATCATGGCCGAAGGTAATGAACTGACCGCGCAAGATTTGCCCGAAGAAATATTTGAGAAGGAAACAAAGCTTGCCGCCGCACAGAGCGATCACTCACACGAAGATGCTTTAACCGTTCCGTTCACCGAAGATTTCCGCGAAGACAGGCGCGAGTTTGAACGCCGCTACATCGCGCGCTGCCTAGATGTCTCTGGCGGCAATGTCACACGCGCGGCCACTATGCTGGGCATGCACCGCCAATCTCTACAACACAAGCTGCGCGAGCTTGGCCTCGCGCGCCGCTACGTCAACGTCACTCACGACGCGCAGGATAATTCCGACAAGTGACATAAAAACAATGATAAGTGATAAGCGATAAGTGATGAGCAAATACAGCACCTTTCTCATCACTCATCACTTATCACTCATTACTCGCCTCTGGTATGTGCATTGCACTTCGATGACTGTTGAGCTGCTCATCTTTATTCCTTGCCGGATAGAAGAGGGAAGCAAATTACAGCACATCAGAGGTGACGATGCTTTTAAAGAGTAATGTGAACGCCGCCGTAAAATCCTGCATCGGCGCAAGCCCGGAGCAAAGTTTAATTGAAAGTCTGGTATGCAGATTCACCGCAGAGACGCAGAGGGCACAGAGGATGCGCAGAGGCTTGAGAGCTATTCAACTCTCTGCGCAATCTCCGCGTTCTCTGCGTCTCTGCGGTGAATCGAGCTTATCTTCCATTCAACTGAAAAGCATTCTAGCCCTCCTGCTGCCGGCACGCGCTTTGGTAGCGTTGCTGCTGACCTTCGCGCTTTTTCCGGCCATCGCCGGAAAGCAAACTCAAGTTTCCGTTACGCCACAAACAGACGCGCCGCTTCCGGCAAAGCATCTGGTGATTTGCGTTGATGGAGTCGGATTTTCGACGATTGAAAAAATGCGCGTTGAAGGCAGGTTTCAATATTTTCGCCAGCCCGTGCGGATGATCGCGCCGTTTCCGACGTTGACCAACGTGGCGATGACGGAAATTTTAGAGACTGCGGGCGCGAAAGATGCTGCGGGTTATGAAGACAATTTTTTTGATGCGGAAAAAAATCGAATGCGCGGCGGCCTGCTTGACCGCTTTAATAACCAACGCTTTATCAAGGGAACGTTCCGCGAGCTTTTTGATTATCACCCGTCCGCCATCAAGAGCGGTCTGGGTTATGCGCTGCCTCCGCTCAGCACTTATTTGGAAGCCCTGACAGACCTGATTCGCCTGAAGCAAAAAATCAACTCGTCGCGTGACCCTGTTTTTTTCGCTTATCTGGGTTCGACGGATTCACTCTCTCATCTGGGCGGCGAGCGCATGGTGCGCAGTTTTCTATCGCTGCTCGATGACCACTTGAAAGACATCGTGCGCGAGGGGCAGGGACAGGTGCAGGTCACAATCTTTTCGGATCACGGAAATCATTACAGGGGATACAAGCGCGTCTCGCTGAAATCGCCGCTCAGCCGCGCAGGGTTTCGCGTAGAGAATCGTTTGCGCGGTGAACGCAGCATCGTGATTCCGCAATTCGGCCTCATAGGCTGCGCGCTGCTCTTCACCAAAGAAGAAAACGAAGCGCGGCTCGCGCAATTGACCGCGCGGGTTCGCGGAGTTGATTTCGCGGTTCATGAAAAGGAAGCTGTTGTGCATGTCGCTGGGCGCGACGGCCTTGCGACGATAGAACGCCGTGCGGAAAAGTTTCGCTATCAAACATTGAGCGGCGACCCACTGGGGCTGAAAAGTGTGGTTGCGAATTTCACATGGCAGGGCAAAGCGGATGCCGACGGATTCGTTGCCGACAGCGATTGGTTTGCCGCGACGCGCGACGGCGCTCGCCCGGATGTCGTGCGCCGCGTCTATCTGGGCGCGACCGGATACGTGCGAAATCGCGCTAATGTCATTTTAAGTTTCGAGGATGGATTTTATTACGGGAGTTACCCGCTCGACCTCTTAACTTTTTTGCAGGCCACGCACGGCAATGCGATGCGAGAGCAAAGCTACGGCTTCGTGATGACGACGGGAGGCGAGCTGCCCGCTTACTTGCGCGCGGGTGACATGTGGAAAGCGGTTGGAGAGCCTGCTTTGCGAAAGGCGCATACGCATCATTAACAGCGAGGGTGAAGGGGAAAGGGTGTAGGGTGTAGTTAAAGCGCAACTGCTTTTCTACACCCTACACCCTTTCTTAGTCTGCATTATACTGCGGCTCGCAGTCTGATACGCCAAAAGAGAGTGTTATACTGCGACCCGCAGTATAATCAGTAGTTGGGCGGCTCTATCAAGGTGGCTCGACGCCTCATTCGTTTCGATTCCGGTGCGGGATTTACGATGCTCAGGGTCTAAGTTTAGCGCGTCCTTTGCAACCTTAGGTGTTAGACACTCCAGACCCAAGCAATTTCGCGGCTTCTAAAGTCTCTCGTGCTTTGCAGATCAGCGTCTATGAGCAAACGAAAACCTAAACGACCGCGACAGGTTCCCAAACCCAAATCCCCGCTTGAGCGGGAGAAGCCGCAAGCCACGACCTTCACCGGAATTGGTGGCTCTCCCGTGCCCGGCTTCACCCTGCGCCACGTCTTGCGCGGGCATACGAATTGGATAGGCCTCATCGCGTGGTCGCCGGATGGCTCATATCTCGCCACGCCTTCTGCGGATAAAACCATTCGGATCTGGAACGCGCGTAGCGGAGAGTGCGTGCGTACCTTGCCGGGGCATACCGACCGAGTTCGGAGCGTTGCGTGGTCTCCGAATGGTCAGTGCCTTGCCTCGGCTTCAGATGACGAGACCATCCGCTTGTGGGAATTCGCCAGCGGCAAGCATCTGCAAACATTAGAAGGGCACACTGCTGGCGTCACAAGTGTGGCCTGGTCGCCGGATGGTCAGCGTCTCGCTTGGGCTTCGAGTGATGCAAACGTCTGCGTGTGGGAAGCCGCAAGCGGCAAGCGTTTACAAATGCGAAAAGGGACTGGCTTTGGGAATTACAGTGTGGCGTGGTCACCTGACGGTCGGCACCTAGCCTCGGCTTCGTATAAAACCATCTCTCTGTGGGACATAGCTAGCGGCGAACTTTTGCGAGTTCTCAAAGGCCATACCTCATCAGTTTGGAGTTTGGCGTGGTTACCGGATGGTCAGCAACTGGTCTCCGCTTCGCATGAAAAAATCATCCGCCTATGGGATAGTACTAGCAGCAAAGCGTTGCAGGTGTTGGAGGGGCATTCCGGTCCCGTGCTGTGCGTTTCCGTTTCTACCGATGGTCGTTGGCTGGCTTCTAAAGGTACTCAACCTGATGGCACCATTCGCCTGTGGCGTTGTGATACCTGGGCGTGCGTGGCGGTGTTGGAGGAACCAGCGACTGATATGTGGCCTGGCCTCGCCTTTCACCCCCACCTGCCCGTGCTGGCAACGCTGGGGGAAAAAGACACTATCATCCGCATTTGGGAGTTGGACGAAGCACTCCTGCTTAGTCAGGCGCAAGAGAGCGTTCACTATACTACTGCTAAACTCGTCTTGGTCGGCGATTCGGGCGTGGGTAAGACGGGGCTGGGCTGGCGGCTGGCACACGGCGAGTTCAAGGAGCACGCCTCCACGCACGGCCAGCAGTTCTGGCCCATCACGGAACTCGGCCTCAAGCGCAAAGACGGCACTGAGTGCGAAGCCGTGCTGTGGGATTTGGCGGGGCAGCACGTCTACCGGCAAATCCACTCCATCTTTCTGGAAAACGTCGCCGCCGCGCTGGTGCTGTTCGACCCCAGCAACCGGCAGGAACCGCTCAAGGGGGTGCAGTTCTGGCTGGAGCAACTCAAGGGCAAGGGGCAACTGCCGCCCGCCGTGCTGGTAGGTGCGCGAGTGGATCGCGGTGCGCCCGCCCTCTCGCTGGCAGAGCTGGAACAATTCTGCCAGCGCTACGGCATTCGCGGCGGCTACATCAGCACCAGCGCCAGTAGCGGCGAAGGACTGGACGCATTGCTCGAAAAGCTTAAGGCGCAGATTCCGTGGGAGGAGATGACGGCGACGGTGACGACCGTTACGTTCAAGCATATCAAGGACTATGTGCTGTCGCTCAAAGAAAAGCCCGACCGCGAAGGCGTGCTGGTCAGCCCGCTCGCCTTGCGCGAACAATTGCAGGCTACCGATCAAGATTGGCGTTTCACCGACGCCGAGATGATGACGGCGGTGGGGCATCTGGAAACGCACGGCTACGTCGCCGTCCTGCGCAGTTCGGCGGGCGAGAAACACATCCTGCTCACGCCCGATTTACTCGTAACGCTGGCCTCGTCCATTGTGTTGCTGGCCGACAAACACCCGCGCGAACTGGGCGCGGTGAGCGAGACCGAACTCTTGCAGGGCAAATACCCGTTCGATGAACTCGCGGGCTTGACGCCAGCCGAAAGCCAGATTTTGCTCGACGCCGCCATCCTACGCTTCTTGCAGCACAACATCTGCTTTCGCGAGACGCTGGGCGACGAGACCTTGCTCATCTTCCCCGGCCTCATCAAGCAAAAGCGTCCCTTGCAAGACGACCTGCCCTCAACCGACGACATCTCTTACGTGGTGCGCGGGCGGGTGGAAAACCTTTACGCCTCGCTGGTGGTCTTGCTCGGCTACACGCCCTCGTTCACACGCATCAACCAGTGGCAGAATCAGGCGCAGTACGAAATGGGCGAGGACGAAATCTGCGGCTTCCGCCTGATTGAAGACCGCGAGGGCGAAATAGAGGTGGTGCTGTATTACGGTGACCGGCTACCCTTGCACGGGCGTATCAAGTTTCAGGGATTGTTCGAGCAGTTTCTCTACCAGCGCGATGTAGATGTAACACGCTTCCCGCCTGTCGTCTGCGTCAACGGACATCAACAAAAGCGCGCCACTGTCATTGAACGTGTGCGCGAGCGCAAGCCGTTCATGTTCTGCGATGAGTGTGGCGGTAAAATCACGCTGCCCGATTTTGATAAACCGCAAACCATTGGCATTGATGCGTCGCCGTGGCTGCAACGCGAAGAATCGGCGGCGCGCTTGCGCAGCGCATACGAAGTGCAACTGACAAAGGTCAAAGGCTACCGGCGCGATTGGGCTGTGCCACGCTGTTACGTCAGCCACCTGCCTGAACAAGCCGCGTGGGCTAAAGAACTCATCAAAGATTTGCGCGACGCAGGCGTGTATGTGGTGGAGCAAGCTGTGCAGATTCAGCCTGATGATTTCGTCGTCGTGCTTGATACGCCTGCTTATCAGAAAGCGTTCAAGTCGGGAGCCTCCGTCCTCGCCGCCGACATCCCGCTCATAAACGCGCGCTTTGGCAAGCGCCAATTGATTTCGCTCGCGCTGACGGGTCAGAGTGGAGAGCACGAATTCAAAGATTGCAAACTCGGCAGTTTTTGCGATGAGACGCACTATCCGGTGTGCCTGTTTGATTTGGTGCTGAACCTGTACGCCATCCCACTCACGCACGCAGGCTTCGCGCCCCTGCGGCAAGCATTGCATGCACAGTGGGAGCAAACGCTGGCGCGAAAGAAGGGCGATGACGTGACTTCACCACTTAAGATATTCATCAGTTACTCGCACAAGGATGAAACATTCAAAGATGAGTTGGTAACGATGCTGGCCGGGCTGCAACGTCGCGGGATTGTTGACGCATGGCAAGACCGACGAATTGAAGCGGGTGATAAATGGAACCAGTCCATCCATGAAGCAATGAACGATTGTGACCTTGCATTGTTGCTGGTCAGCGCAGATTACCTTGCGTCTCGTTTCATCCAAGAGGCGGAACAGCCCAAGCTGCTGCAACGTCGCCAAGAAATGCAACTGCGCGTGATTCCGATAATCGTGCGTCCTTGCCCGTGGCAAAGCGAACCCGTGCTGAAAGCCCTGCAAGCTTTGCCAGAGGATGGCAAAGCCGTAATTACATTCTCGACAGATGACGGTGAGCGGGATCAAGTCTGGACGGATATTGCTACCGTCATCGAGAAACGCGCAAAAGCGAAAACTTTCGCTCCGCATTCATGAAGCAGCTTAAGCTTAAAAATAGAGCTTGTTTGCCACGAATAAAGGATTGCGGATACACTTGTGGCTTGCTCGTTAAAATTCGTGACGTGAGAGGCGTTTTATGAGAGTAAGAAGTGACGCCATTATTCATCGTGAACAGGCGGAGTATCTGGATCGCGTGCTGCCCGCGAACACGGGGGCGGTGGCGGAGATGGAAGCGTATGCAGCCGCGCATGACGTTCCGATTGCGGATCGTGAGACCGCGCTGTTTCTTGAAATCACTGCGCGTGCGATGGGTGCGCGGCGTGTGCTTGAGATCGGGATGGCAATCGGTTACGGGGCTTTGCATCTGGCGCGGGGGATGCCCGAAGACGGGCTGGTCGTGACCATCGAGCCGAATGAAGAGATGATTAACGCCGCCGGAGATTTTCTGGCGCGTGCGGGCTTGAGCGAGCGCGTGCGCGTCGAGCGTGGACGCGCGCTTGAAGTGATGCCAAACCTCAAAGAAGAGTTTGACATCATTTATCTGGATGCTGTGAAGGAAGAGTATTCGGATTATCTTGAGCTGGCAGTGCCGATGCTGCGCGCGGGCGGAGTGATTATCGCGGACAATGTGTTGTGGGACGGTCAGGTCGCTGGCGAAATTCGCGCGCCGGATCAGACTGCATCCACACAGGCGTTGCGCGAGTTCAATCAACGCCTCTTGCATCACACGCAACTGCGCGCGGTGATTTTATCTGTCGGCGATGGTATCGGGTACGCCGTCAAGATTTGAGCTTCAATCTCAAGAGATTTCAAATTAAAGATCACAAATTTGAGACCGGCGTATGAATCGAGAAAACATCGTCGTCGGGAATTCAGAGGAAGCGCACGCGCGTGCCGCTCGCGTTATTGAAGCAGGCGGTGTCATCGCTTTTCGCACGGACACTTTTTACGGGCTTGGCGCAGACCCTTTCAAAGCGGAAGCCTTGCGCGCTCTCAAAGCTCTGAAGGGCAGGGAAGACGGCAAGCCCATTCTGATTATCATCAGCGATGCACGGGAAGCCGACCGCTTCATCTCGGATAAAACTCAAGCCTTTCAAACCGCAACTGAAAAATTCTGGCCGGGCGCTTTGACTCTGGTTGCAACTGCTCGCGCGAATGTGCCTGATGATTTGACCGCAGGGACGAGAACCATCGGCGTGCGCTTGCCGTCTGATGAAGCGGTGCGCGCTCTGGTGCGCGCGTGCGGCGGAGCGTTGACGGCGACGAGCGCGAATCCATCCGGCAAGCCGCCCGCCCGAACCGCGCTTGAAGTCGCTAATTATTTTTCAACCAAGATTGATTTAATTATTGACGGAGGCGAAGCTCAAAGCGAACAGCCTTCGACCGTGCTGGATGTGTGCGGAGACGTGCCGCGCCTGATTCGTGAAGGCGTCATCACGCGCGAGCAGTTAAGTCACATGCCGGAATAATTTTCTTTAAGCGAGCTATGGTTGAAAATCTATTTCCAGTGCAGTGCAGTGCAGTGCAGTGCAGTGCAATGTAATGTAATGGAATGAAAGCTATTTGAATTGCCACTAGCTTTAGCTAGTGGAACAAGAGAGCTAAAAAGTGTCGGCTTTAGCCGAATCATTTCGGCTAAAGCCGGTAGCTTCTGCAATTTCTTATCCACTAGCTTTAGCTAGTGGCAATTAAAGAAACCGAAAAACTTTGATTACACAACACCAGCCTGATGCTCTCTGCGCTTCAGTGTCTCTATAAAGTTATTTCTCTACCGTCAAATTTCTCACGAAGCCCCAATCGCCGCTGCCGTCAACTTTGATATTGCCGACCTTCTTTTGCGCGATGACCATGTTGGCCGCATACCAGAGGGGGAGCATCGGCACGTCGCGGCTCACCATGTCCTGCGCCTGTGCGTAGAGGCCGCGCGCCTTTTCGCGGTCAACCGTGTCTACAGCCTCCTGCAAAATCGGATCAAGCGGCGGGTTGCTGTAGTTGGTGCGATTAAAATTGGCTTTGGTCATAAACAGGTCTTTGAGAAAGATGGGGTCTTGATTGCCGCCGACCCAGTTGGCAGCGGTCATCTGGTATTGCCCTCGCTTTGCCTGCTCGCGCAGCAAGTTGCTCTCAAGCGGTTCAATCTCGACGGGAATGCCGACCTGTTTGAGATAGTTCTGAATCACCTGTGCGTACTGGCTGGTGGCTGCGCTGTTGGAAGAGATTTTAAAACTAATCGGTTTCCCGAAACGCATCTGCGGGCCGTCGTCGTCCGGGTCGCGAAAGCCTGCTTCGTCCAAAAGCTTTTTGGCAGCGGCGGGATTGTAGGCATATTGCTGCCCCGCGTTGTAAGCCCATGATTCTTCGGGCAGGATTGAATGAGCAATCTTCGCTTGTCCCAACAACAGGTCGCGTATCAGGCTCTCGCGGTCAATCGCGTAAGCAATCGCTTGCCGCACTTTCACATTATCGAGCGGAGCTTCCTTCACATTGAACCCCAGATAAGTGACGTTCGCACCGGGAAACTGTTCGACTTTGAGGTCTGGAACCTGACCTAGAGATTTTAAAGTGTCCGGCGAAAGATTGCTCGGCAAAGGGACGAGCTGCACGCGCCCGCTTCTCAATTCAGCTTGCAGCGCGCTGGCATCCGCTATGGCACGCACGCGAATCTTCTGGATGCCCGGCGCGCCCTGCCAGTAATCAGGATTTGCAGTCAAGTCTATGTATGGCTGCGTCGAATCCCATTGCACAAATTTAAAAGGGCCTGTGCCGGTGGGCTTGGTCTTCTGCGCTTCGGCGCTGCCCTGCGGAATAATCGCAATCGGCACAAGGTTGGGCAGAAGCTGTAGCCAGGGGCTGCGCAGGCGAATAATCAGCGTGCGCGGGTCTGGAGTTTCGAGGCCGGTGATGTATCCTTTGCGAGCCGCTCCTGTGCCCTCATAAAAGCTGGGCGTCCTGCCCGAAGTGGTCGAATTCAGCACCGTCTCCAAAGTGTATTTCGCATCGGCTGAGGTCATCGCTTTGCCGTCGTGAAACTTCACGTTCTCAGCCAGCGTGAAAGTGTAAGACAGCCCGTCGTCCGCTCTCTGGATGTTGGTGGCAAGCTCCGGCACATAGTCGAACTTCTCATTCTTTCTCACTAAGGAGTTGAACATCAGCACGCGCACGCGCTCGCTCGCAGCATCAATCGTCGGCGCGCCAATCGGGTCAATGGTGAATTTTTCAGAGAGCGTGATGACGAAATTGTCGCTCTTAGTCCGGCAGCCCGATACGAAGGCAGATGAGAAAATTAAAACCGAGAGCAATAAAGAGAGCTTGATAAAGCGCATTAAATGCGGCCTCCGTAGGTATAGTTGAGCTTATGATTGAGCAGCGAGACTTCATCCGAGAGCTGTTTGAAACGGGTGGCATCGAAAGGCATCGGCGGCTGGACCAGAGCTTTGAATTCCGCGATGCGCCGGAGCGAGAGATTTAAACGCTCTGTCGTAATCTCGCCATTGCGCGCGGCCTCAAGCAGTTTGTGATAGCCGCGCCTGATGATGTCCGGGCGCGAACAAATTAAAAGCATGTCCTGTCCCGCGAGAAAAGCGCGGCGCGCTCCCTCTTCAATCGGGCAGTGGTTCGCGATAGCGCCCATCTCAAGATCGTCTGTCACAACCAGATGCTTGTATCCAAGCTCGTCGCGCAAAAGCGTCGTCACAATCCCATGATTGAGCGATGCCGGTTCGAGGACGCCGCCCGCCATGCCCTGACGAATATCTATGTTGGGGAAACCGCCGTGGCTGACCATCACCGCGCGCACGCGGTCGTCTTCGCGCTGGAACAGTTCTATGTACGGCGCGAGGTCTTGCGCGATCAAATCGTCATGTGTCAGATGCACGACCGGCATCTCTTCGTGCGAGTCAACTTCGCCCGCGCCGATGCCCGGAAAATGTTTGAGACATCCAAGCAGTCCGGTTGTTTGCAGCCCGCGCAGGTACACCATCGCGTACCCCAAAACCTCTCCCGGCGACCGACCGAAAGAGCGCGAGTAAAGCCCGTTCGACAGCAAGTCGCGCTCGTCCGTCATGATTGACATGACCGGCGCAAAATTCATGTTAAAGCCGAACATGCGCAAGACTTCGCCAGTGATGCGCCCCAGCGAGCGCGCCCCCGCCAGATCGCCATGCTGGCGAATCGAGCGTGCCGCAGGCATCGGCGTGAAGACGCGCCGCAAGCGATCAACCAGCCCGCCCTCCTGATCTATGCCGAGCAGCGGCTCAACCGGCAGCATCACGCGCACATCGTCGAGCAGTTTTCTCAACTGCTCGGGCGACGTGACGTTGCGGCCAAAGATAATGATGCCGCCGGGCTTGACCTCTTCGATCAGTGCGCGCGTGTCTGCGTCAAGCTCTGCGCCGGGCAAGCCTATATAAAACAGTTGTCCGATCTGCTGTTCAAGTGGAAGGGAAATTAAAGAATCAAACATGCCGAGTCAAAAAAGTCTTCGTCCCTAAAATGTTAAATTATCCGGCTGCGCATGTTGAGGAGAATAGCGTGCGCTTCATCAGGTGACAAATTATCTACATCAAGGTTGCGCACCTCGTCAAGCAACCCTTGATTGACGGAATCAAAGAGCGTGACCTGCGCCGCCACGCGCCGACGCGCCGCACGCCGGGCCGCAAGCCCCAAACCGCCCTCGCCAGAAGCCCACGATTCCCAGGACGCTTCTTGAGAGGCATCGTCAACCGTATGTTCCGGCGTCGCGCTCAGAGGCTTGATTTCATCTTCAAACACGTCAAGCTCGTAACGCTCAAGCCGCTCAAGCACCTCGCGCGCACGCGCCAGCACATCGGGCGGAAGCCCTGCGAGGCGCGCTACTTCGATGCCATAAGATTTTGACGCGCGACCGCGCTCAAGGCGATGCAGGAAGATAACTTCGCCTTCGCGCTCGGTCGCAGTGATTTGATAATTCTGCGCGCCCGGCAGACGCTCCGCCAGCTCTGTCAATTCGTGATAGTGCGTCGCGAACAAAGTCTTGGCGGCATGCTCCGGCGAGTCATGCAAAAATTCCGCGACCGCCCACGCAATCGAAAGCCCGTCAAAGGTCGCAGTCCCGCGCCCGATTTCATCCAGCAAGACGAGCGAACGCGGCGTCGCGTTATGCAGAATCTGAGCCGTCTCAGTCATCTCAACCATAAAGGTCGAGCGGCCACGCGCGACATCATCCGAGGCTCCGACCCTTGTCCAGACGCGGTCAATAATCGGAAGCCGCGCGCTCTTTGCGGGCACGAACGAACCGACCTGCGCGAGAATATGTATCAGCGCGGTCTGTCTTAAGAAACTGCTCTTGCCGCCCATGTTCGGGCCGGTGATGATTAAAAACCTGTCGGTCGAGTTGTTCATGTACAGATCGTTGGGGATGAACGGCTCGTCGTTAAAGGCTTCAATCATCGGATGTCGCCCGTCTACGATTTCTATCTCATCGCCGTCGTGCAGTTCGGGACGCACGAAGCGACACCTGACCGCAGCTTCCGCGAGCGAACAAAGCGCGTCAATCATCGCCAGCGCGCGGGCTGTGGCCTGCAAGGCTTTTGTCTGTCCCGCAACCAACGCGCGGACTTCCGAAAAAATGCTGCACTCCAATTCGATCATGCGCTCTTCCGCGCCGAGCACACGCCGCTCCCATTCTTTCAGTTCGGGCGTCGTGTACCGCTCGGCGTTGGTCAGAGTCTGCCGTCTTTCATAATCTTCGGGAACGCGCGCTGACGCTCCCTTCGAGACCTCTATGAAATAGCCGAAGACGTTATTAAATTTCACGCGAAGAGAAGAGATGCCGGAGCGCGTGCGCTCGCGCGATTCGAGCGCGGCGATGGTCTGCTTGGCATTGCGGCTCGTGGCGCGCAGCTCGTCCAGCTCCGCGTGATAGCCGTCGCGTATCACGCCGCAGTCATTCAAATTCGCGGGCGGCTCATCGCAAATCGCGCTCGTGATAAGCTCTCGAATCAACGGCAGCTCGTCTATGCTCTCGTATAAAATTTGCAACAGAGAGGGCGCGGCATCCGATAACGTCTTGCGAATAGCTGGAACGTGATCCAGTGAAGAGCGCAGCGCAACCAGATCGCGCGGCGTCGCAGTGCCCAAGTGTATGCGCCCGACGAGTCGTTCGAGGTCTGCTATCTCTTTTAAAAGCGCACGCAGCTTGTCGCGCTTGATTTGAGCTGTGAGGTCTTCGACAGCATCGAGCCGCGCCTCAATCTCGCCGCGACGCATAGATGGACGCATCAGCCAGGAGCGCAGCAGCCGCGCTCCCATCCCCGTGACGGTCTTGTCAATCACGCCGAGCAGGGAACGCAGACGCCCGCCTCCGCTCTGGCCTTCGACCAACTCAAGATTGCGCAGCGTGACCGCATCCAGCACCAGATAATCCTGCGCCTCGAAATAGCTGATGTCGGTGATATGCTCTGCGGCTGCGCGCTGCGTCTCACGCGCATAACTCAAACACGCTCCGGCTGCGCGAATCGCTTGATGCTTTTCGTCAAGCCCGTATCCCGACAGCTCACGCGCTCCGAACTGCCTGCATAAAATCGTTGTCGCGCTCTGTTCCTGCCACTGCCAATCATCGAGCGGAGTCAGCGTAATATTTTGGACAGGCGCGAAATGCGTCGGCGGCAAGATACGCGCGGCGGGAGCATCTACCGCAGTCTCTTCATCAGAGATGGGAAGCGAGCTGGTGCGCGCCGGATTGCCGAAAGCATCTTTGACAAGCAAACTCAGCGAAGCCGGAAAGAGCAACTCGCGCGGCGCGTAAGATTCTATGTCCGCGCGAATCCGCGCCCAGCTTTCCGCCCCCGAACCCTCCGTGACGCTGAACTCTCCCGTTGATAATTCCAAAAACGCCGCGCCATAGCTTGAGCCGCTGCCACAGATGGCTGCCAGGTAAACGGACTCGCGCGCTTCCAGAAGCTGCGGGTCAATGGCCGTGCCCGGCGTAATCACGCGCACCACTTCACGCCGCACCAGCTTCTTGGTCTTGGAAGCGTCTTCGGTCTGCTCGCAGACGGCGACGCGATAACCTTTGCGCACGAGTCTGGCGATATAGCCTGCTACGGCGTGATGCGGCACTCCGCACATCGGAACGGGTTGGCCTCGCTCTTTATTCCGCGCCGTCAGAGTAATCTCCATCTCACGCGCGCCCGTCACAGCGTCTTCATAAAACAGCTCGTAAAAATCGCCCAGACGAAAAAAGAGGAGCGTGCCCGGATGCTGCTGCTTTAGCTCCTGATACTGCCGCAGCATGGGTGTGGAGGAAGTCGTTGTCATAAGTTATTCAGAAGCGAGAAGCCGTCGCCCATCGCGTGTAGATTTCACCTGCCATCATGTGCCGGAAAAGCCTACACGCTGGAAACATGAAGCGCAAGCGATAGCTAGTGAATAGTAAATGGTGAATAGTAATATGGAGAAAAGAAAGCGTTCTTCTATTTACCATTAACCATTTACTGTTTACCATTTACTATTTACCCGCTCGAAACTGCTTTAATCACAGAGGGTTAGTTGACAGGCGCGCGGAGAGCGTGTTAATAAGCCTCTCGGTCTGGCGCAAAGAAATCGTGATGAGAGTCGGGTTGATTCAAACAGGTCAAGGGGGCAGGCAGTCGGAAGCCACAAATTTTTTTCTCATTGAATGAAAATTTTTAGATTTTCCGCTTTTAAGACTCATCAAACTTCCCGTCCAGCTTGCCATCAACTCCCCGTGGCGTTGGCCCGTGTGAGCGTCAAAAAAACGTCTCATATTAAGCCTTTAGACGTAGTTGTGCTAAACTGACTCTTTCAATCGCTTGAGGACTCGGAAATCGTTCGCGCCCGTCCGGCAAATATTTGAAATCGCTCGCTCTCTAAAAAAGGTATCGAAGTTATGAAAAGATATACAACAACTCTGGCTCAAAGGTCTGTCTCGTACATGGCGGCTTTAATCATGGCGTTGATGCTCGCCGTGTCCGCTTCTTCCGTGATGGCACAGGAAGCTCAAGATAAAACCGTTGCTCCAACGGATGCTGCTGCACCTGAAACGGCTTTAACACGCTCCGCGATGCAGTCGGACGAAAAGTATCGTATCGGCGCGGGCGATGTGTTGGACATCCGCGTCTTTAATCGCCCGCAGCTTTCGCGCGAAGCCGTGCGCGTCGAATCGGACGGCCTTATCTACATGCCTTTGCTCGAACGCCCGATCCGCGCCGCGTGCCGCACAGAGAGCGAGCTGGCGAAAGAGATCGCAACGCTGTATCTGAAGTACCAGCGCAATCCTTATGTCAACGTCTTTATTAAAGAGTATAGCTCGACGCCCGTCGCTGTTATCGGCGCGGTGGAAAAGCCCGGTCGCTTTCAGTTGACGCGCCGCGTGCGCTTGCTGGAGCTTCTCGCCTTCGCGGGCGGGCCGACCCTCAAGGCTGGCGGCAAGATTCAGATAGCCCATACCGGAGCTATTTCTTTGTGCGAATCGCCCGCAGAAAATGCGGAAGAAATTTTTGATTTCTACTCGTTGAAAGAATCCATGAAGGGCAACAAGGACGCTAATCCTTTCATCCAGCCGGGTGACATCGTTTCGATTCCCGAAGCCGATCAGGCTTATGTGGTCGGCAATGTTGACAAGCCGCAGCCGGTGCTGCTCAAAGAACCTGTCACAGTTTCGGAAGCGATTGCGATGGCCGGCGGGACTCTACGCGCGACCAAAATGAGCGGAATTAAAATCATTCGCAAAGTTGAGGGCAGCATGGTCAAAGTGGAGATTCCGGTTGACCTGAACGCCATCAACAAACAAAAAGCGCCGGATATATTATTGCTGCCGAATGACGTGGTCCAAGTCCCCACTAACGAGGGTGTAATCATGAGAGACAAGATATTCGGCGCGCTCACGGGCGGTCTGTCGAGCATTCCTTATCTGATTCGCTAAAGCCGCACGCAGCCGGTAGCCGTCAAGCGTTAAGCTTAACTTTAACCACCGCGCGTGAAGCTCGAACGCGCTTTACTTTAACAAAACAGCATTACAGGTGATCTGATGAAAGAACGCAGCGAACTCGTCGTGAACGTCCCGGAAACAAGCGAGCTGGTCAGGCCGCTCGACATGAAGGGCATCCCGGCTCCGAACGTCTACAAGATGGACACAGGGGGCGAGGAATCCGCGCACCTGCTTGATTACTGGCGCTCGATTCGCAAGCGTTTGTGGCTCGTTCTCGGCATCGCAGTCTTGATTACCAGCCTGACTGCCATCTACATGTCGCGCAAGCCGGATGTGTACGAGGCGAAGGCGCAGGTGCAGGTTGACCTTGAGAGAGTCAATCCCGCGCTCGGCATGAAGGACAGCCCGATTATCGTCAGCAACTCGGGCAGCGACCCCGCATACTTCAATACACAGTTACAGATTCTGACCGGGCCGGGACTCCTGCGCCGCGTCGCCAAGACTCTCGATCTCGAAAACAACAAAGAGTTTTTAAAAGTCCCTCCCGGCGGGCAATCGCGCTCGACCTTTCAAAGATTCCTGAGCGTCATCGGACTCGGCGAAAAAGAGAAACCGAAAGCCTCTCAGGAAGAGATTCCGCTGGCTTCTTCAAATGAGCAAAATTCGCAGCAGGAAGACATGGCAGAGGTCAAACGCCTCGCGCCCTTTGTGGAAGCCTTGCAGAAAGGCTTGAATGTCGATCCGGTCAGAGAGAGCCGCCTGACCGTCAAAGACACGCGCTTGATTAACCTGATTTTCCGTCATAACGATCCGGTCATCGCTGCCAAAGTCGTCAATGCCATCGCGGATACTTTCGCGGCCTCAAACCGCGAGCGAAAGACTGAAACAAATCAAACGACAGGCGATTACCTGAAAAAGCGCATTGCCGAGCTGCAATCCGATATTCGCAAGGGCGAAGAAAAACTGGCTGACTATTCTAAAGCCAATGACATCGTGGCGATTGATAAAGACCAGACCACAGTCTTAGATCGGTTGGCGGGGCTGAGCCGCGATTTAATGAAAGCCGAAGGCGTGCGTAAAGAGGCCGAGGCAAACTATCGTGCCGCGCTCGTTCCCGGAGCGAGAGATGCTATTGCAGCGGACAGTAATGCCAAACGGGTCGTTGACGAAGCGACAATCAAGCTGGTTGAGCTGAGGCAGAAAGAGGCGGAACTGCTGGTCGAGAATACTGAGGAATGGCCCGAGGTACAACAGGTTGCCAAGCAGATCGAGGGGCTTGAAAAAGCCATCGAAGATGCCCGCACCAAAGCCGGTGATGTGGTCGTCACGAATCTGGGCACGAAATATCGTCAGGCTGTGGCGACTGAAGACGCTTTTCGCAAAGCCTTCAACCAGCAACGCAGCGCCGCTCTTAATCTCAATGAAGCCACGATTAACTTCAAGATTATTCAGCAGGAAATTGACACCAAAAAAGAATTGCTGAACGGCCTGTTGCAGAACGAGAGGCGGAATGATGTGGAAGCCGCCGGAACGCCCAATAACATTTTTGTGGTGGATTATTCCATCGCGCCGGACGAGCCTGTGGGTCCCAGACGACTGATGAGTGTGATGGCCGCGCTCGTGCTTTCGCTCGCCTTTGGCGCTGGCCTCGCGCTGGTTCTTGAATACCTTGACGATACTGTGCGCTCGGCTGATGATATTGAAAATCTCCTGCGCCTGCCCGCGCTCGCGGTCATTCCTTCCATCGAAGGCTCGAAGGGACGCCGCCTGCTGGCGACCGGCACCAGCGCTATGGTCCCGACAGGGAACGGTAACGGCAATGGCGATGGCCGCTCAGAGCTGCTGATTAAGGCTGATTCGCGCTCGTCGCTCGCAGAGGCTTACAGGCAACTGCGTACTTCCATACTGCTTTCGACGGCGGGGCATGCCCCGAAAACCCTGCTTGTGACATCCAGCGTGCCGTCCGAAGGCAAGACCACCACCGCCGTCAACACCGCCATCAGCCTGTCACAGACCGGCGCGAAGGTTCTGGTCGTGGACGCAGACATGCGCCGCCCGCGCCTGCACAATATTTTCCAGATTGAGAATCGTCACGGCTTAAGCTCTATCCTGTCCGCAGAGATGAATGAAGCGGAAGTCTTGACGATGGTCACGCCCTACGAGGACAGCAACCTGCACCTCTTGACCTCCGGGCCTGTCCCGCCCAACCCGGCTGAGCTAATCGGCTCTGACCAGATGCGGCGTTTGATAAAGATGTTGGAAAACAATTACACGCATATCGTGATTGACTCGCCGCCGATTGCGTCATTCACAGACGGCGTGCTGATCTCTTCGATGGTGGACGGAGTGCTGCTGGTCGTGCATGCCAACAAGAGTTCGCGCGGGATTGTGCGGCGTTCCAAACAGTTATTGCAGGAAGTGGGGGCGAAGATTTTCGGCGTCGTGCTCAACAACGCCAACCTGCGCTCGCAGGATGGGTACTATTACTATCAGAGCTATTATCACCAATCCTACTACAAGGGCGAGTCGGATTCCGGCGACCATGTCGCAACCGGAGCGTAAGTGAAATCTGCATGGGTGCGTTGGGGATTTAGACAGCCCCCCAACGCACCCCTTGATTCGTCTGCACGCCATTTTGCGCGGTCGCTTTTTCAATCTCCGCCAGCTTCAGGTCATAATTAATCATCAAGCCGACCAGCGATTTAAAATCCACTTGAGGCTCCCAGCCAAGAACGTTGCGCGCCTTTGACGCATCGCCTAAAAGCAGGTCAACCTCTGTGGGGCGGTAATAGCGCGGGTCAATCTCTACGTATTGCTGCCAGTCCAGCTCAAGCCGCCCGAATGCCTCATCCAAAAACTCTCTGATGGTATGAGTCTCGCCGGTGGCGACGACGTAATCATCCGGCTCTTCTGCCTGCATCATCATCCACATGGCTTCGACATAATCGCGCGCATGTCCCCAATCGCGTTGCGCATCGAGATTGCCGAGGTATAGTTTTTCCTGTAAGCCGAGCTTGATGCGTGTGGCCGCGCGCGTGATTTTGCGCGAGACAAAAGTCTCGCCGCGCCGCTCCGATTCATGGTTAAAGAGAATCCCGTTACAGGCGAACAGGTTATACGCTTCGCGATAATTGACCGTGATGTGATAGGCGTAAACTTTGGCGCACCCGTAGGGCGAGCGCGGGTTGAACGGAGTCTTTTCGGTTTGCGGAGTCTCGGACACCCTGCCGAACATTTCGGATGAGGAAGCCTGGTAAAATTTCGGGCGGATGCCGACCTCTCGAATGGCTTCGAGCAAGCGCACAGTCCCTAAGCCCGTCACCTCGCCGGTATATTCCGGCACGTCAAAGCTGACGCGAACATGCGATTGCGCGCCCAAATTATAAATCTCATGCGGCTGTGTGTTTCTGAGAATCGTGTTGAGCGAGCTTGAGTCGTTTAAGTCGCCATAGATGAGGCGCAGGCGCGTTCCCGTTTCGTGCGGGTCCTGGTAGAGGTGGTCAATCCGCTCTGTGTTAAAAGAAGATGAGCGGCGGATGACGCCATAAACTTCATAGCCTTTTTCCAATAGTAGCTCTGTCAAATACGAGCCGTCCTGACCCGTTATGCCCGTGATTAAAGCGCGTTTTGTCATCGAAGAAAATCTTCCTGAATGTGTTTTGTAAACTGATTAGAGAAGCGAAAAGATGATACCATACTCCCTTATTCCGCAAAGCGCATTTCAGCCGTCCAAATTTTTCTGCTAACATGACAGGCGTTCTCAGGTATACAAGCTTCAAAGAAACTGCGCGCGAGCCTACTGATTGCAGAATCGGGCATACATCATCGGGGTTTAAGCTGAACAGATAAAATGGATACTGTAAACGATTTTCCTTATCGAAAAATTGTGGTCACCGGCGGGACTGGATTTCTTGGCAGAGTCGTCGTCGAAAGATTAAATGCCCGCGAAGGCGTCGAAGTCTTTACGCCCAGAAGCCGCGATTACAATCTAATTGAAGCAGATGGCGTTGCCAGATTGCTTGACGATACAACACCCGATCTGGTGATTCACTTAGCGGCGGTCGTCGGAGGCATCGGGCACAACCAGAAAAATCCCGGACGCTTTTTTTATGACAATCTGATGATGGGCACGCAGCTCATAGAGCAATCACGGCTGCGCGGCGTCAAAAAGTTCGTAGCCATTGGGACGGTTTGCGCGTATCCGAAATTTACTCCGACGCCCTTTAAGGAAGACGACATCTGGAACGGGTATCCCGAGGAGACCAACGCGCCTTACGGGCTTGCCAAGAAGATGATGCTGGTACAGGCGCAGAGCTATCGCGAGCAATACGGCTTCAATGCCGTCTACCTGCTGCCCGCAAATTTGTACGGGCCGGGCGATAATTTCGATCTCGAAACTTCGCATGTCATTCCCGCGCTGATTCGCAAGTGCGTTGAGGCACGCCGCGCCGGGCAGTCTTACGTCAATGCATGGGGCACTGGAAAAGTTTCAAGAGAGTTTCTGTATGTCGAAGATTGCGCGGAAGCCATCGTTCGCGCGGCTGAAATTTATGACGAGAGCGAGCCGGTCAATATCGGAACCGGCAGCGAGATTCAAATCGGCGAGCTGGCGCACCTGATCGCGCGGCTCGCAAAATTTGAAGGCGAGATTAAATGGCAGTCGGACAGGCCGGACGGTCAGCCGCGTCGTCGTCTGGATGTCACGCGCGCCGAACAGAAATTCGGTTTTCGCGCCGCAACGAATTTGGAAGACGGGCTGCGACGAACAATTGATTGGTACGAAAGCGCTAATTAATCCAAGTTGGTAGTTGTGCAATTGCCACTAGCTTCAGCTAGTGGATATATTGGATAACAGAAAGCAGGCTTGAGCCAACATATAAATAAATCCTGGTCCTTATTGCTTCAGCTTAAATTGTTCGGCTAAAGCCGAAAACTAGAAAAAACTTTTGACCCACTAGCTAAAGCTAGTGGCAATTTAAGCAATCCACCAAAACATCTATGACTGGCAACTTGAGTTAATTATTGATGATGAGCCAAACAAACCTTGCAAGCGAGGCGTTGATGCCTGAAGCCTCTGAGACAAATGGGAAAAGGGACGAGTCGAAAATCCAACTCGTCCATCGCGTCGAATATTTGAAGCAGGTCTGTCAAGACCGCAAAGTGCTTCATCTAGGCTGTACCAACTGGCCGTTCACGGAGGTTGCGCTGGCTGAAGATTGCCTGCTGCACCTGACGCTGCAAAAAGTCGCGGGCGAGTTGTGGGGGCTTGACGCGGATCAGGACGGAATCGAAGTGCTGACTAAGCGCGGCGTCAAAAATATCGTGCGCGGCGATCTGGAACATTTGGAAGACCTTGAGCTGGACGAAAAATTCGATGTCATCATCGCCGGAGAGATGATCGAGCATTTGTCGAACCCCGGCCTGTTCCTGCGCGGCATCAAGCGTTTCATGCGGCCTGACAGCAAGCTGGTGATTACCACCATCAATGCCTACGGCGGCTTTCGCGTGTTGTACTACGCCTTGCGCGGGCGCGGCGGGCGAATCGAGCCTGTGCATCCCGATCACGTCTCTTATTATTCTTATTCGACCATACACCATTTGCTCTCGCGCGAGAATCTTGAGGTCAAGCGTTTCCTCTTTTACGATCTGGGGCCGGAGCATCGCCCGCACAATCGTTTCTACCTCAACTGGTTTAACGATTTCTGCATGCTTTTCGCTCCGCAGTTGGCGGACGGAATCATCATCGAAGCCTCTCTGGCATGAAATCTGGAAGGGGTTCTGGTCCGTTGATGAGCGAAAAGCTGATTCATGTTGAAATCGTCGCGCCGGTTCACAATCGCCGGGAGATTACGCTGCAATGTTTGCGCAGCCTCTCGCGCATTGATCGCACGGGCTTAAAAATTCACATCATCATTGTTGACGACGGCTCGACGGATGGTACGAGCGAAGCTATTCGAGAACAGTTTCCGGAGGTCGAGGTCGTGCAGGAGGACGGCAGCCTGTGGTACACGGCTGGAACCAATCGCGCGATTCAGGCTGCGCTGGAAAAGAATCCGGATTACGTGCTGGCGATTAACGACGATTCGATTTTCGATGAAAAGTTTCTGCGCCGGATGGTGGCCTGCGCGGAAGAAAATCCGCGTTCGATAGTCGGCTCTATGTTGCTGCTCTGGGATCGCCCGCATCAGGTTTTTCAGGTCGCTCCGCACTGGCGTCTCTGGTATGGAGGCTGGCAGCCTTTATTGAAACAGACAGTGTGGACGATGCCGCGCGAGGTGTGGGAGGTCGAGGTCATCGTCGGCAATTGTATGCTGCTGCCAATCGCCGCCATCAAGCAATTTGGATTGATGGATGCCAGGAGCTTTCCGCATTACGGCGACGCAGAATACACCGTGCGGATGCGCAAAGGCGGATGGCGTCTCTTAATCGAGCCGCGCGCTCGCGTCTTTTGCCAGCCCAACGCTTTGCCGCCGACGCTTCATAAACAGCCTTTGAAAAAACTTCTGGACATGCTGATCTTTAATGAAAAGAGCATGCACAGTTTGTCAAGACGCTGGCTGGTCAATTGGACGACCGCGCCGTCACGCTGGCAAGGCGCGCTGGCCTTTGCGATTTTTCTGGGTCGTCTGGGTCTAAAAACCATCGGGCTGTCAGGCCGTTGGCCGAATGATTGGCCTGAAGAATCTCCGTCCACAACCCGCTCTCCCAAACTTCCGGCAGATTCAAAAATCAAGAACGTCAAACAAAACTCAGCCACAGAGACTTGAGAAGCCAGAGAGCGGAATTATTGATGAAGTTAATCAATTGCCACTAGCTTTAGCTAGTGGATACATTGCATAACAGAAAGCAGGCTTGAGCCAAAAGATATTTAAAATCCACTTCCTGATTGCTTTAGCTAAATGATTCGGCTAAAGCCGACAGCTAAGATGCAACCTTGACCCACTAGCTAAAGCTAGTGGCAATTTAAGCAATCCAACAAATGAATGAGGGGAAGGGCAAGAGAGAGATTCTCTACGTGTGGCCTTACTTAAACTGGGGCGGCGCGCAAATTTATTTTATGGGGCTGATGAAGCTGGCGCGCGAGCGGTATGCCGTCAGCGCGCTGATGCCCGCAGGCTCTGCCGACAGAGTGCTTGGTTACATGCAGCATCTGGGCGTTCCCTGTGAGTTCTTTGACGCGCATTGGGATAACGCGCCCGTACACAATCTTCGGGACAAGCTGCGGAGGCGACTAACGAAAGCGCAGACGGATTTTGCGATTGCGCGTCGGCTCGGTTGGCGCAGGATAGGGCGCGCGACTCTGCACGTAGACATCGGGCCGTGGCAATCTTTCTTGCTGCTGCTTTATCTTGCATGGCGCGGGCAGGTCTTGGTCACAATGCACACGGCTCTGCCGCAGGTTTCGCGGAGCCGCCGCTTCGAGTGGAAATTGAAATTTAATATTCTCGGGCGAATGAAGGGCTTTCACCTACTGGCCTCAAATCGTGATGTGATAGAGAGTTTGAAACCTTTGCTTTCGGAAAAGATTGTTTCAAAAATCAGGCTGGCTTATTCCGGCGTTGATGTGTGTGAGATTAAGCAGGCGCTTGAACAGGAGTTTAATCGCGCGGAACTGTGCCGCAGGTACAAGCTTCCGGCTGGACGCTTTTACGTGTTCGCGCTGGGACAATTTATCGAGCGCAAGGGCTGTTGGGTGCTGCTTGAAGCCGCGCGTGAACTCATGCGCGAGCATCCGGAGATGATTTTCGTTTGGATCGGAACCGGAAAGCTTGACGAAGAAACAGCGCGGCGCGTCGAGCAGTACGGGTTGGGAGATTCTTTTCGTTTGCTGAGTTCGGATGAAATCGGCCAGAGCCGGCTCGATTTGCTGACACTGTTGCGTCTCGCGGACTTGTTCGTGTTGCCAAGCTCAAACGAAGGCTTGCCCGTTGCGCTGCTCGAAGCGATGGCGCTTGGCAAAGCGTGCATCGCATCAAGAATCAACGCCATCCCGGAGGCAGTGACGGACGGGGAGACGGGCATTCTTATCCCGCCGGGTGACAGCGCATCTCTGGCAAACGCTATCGCGAAGATGAGGGCAGATGATGTTGCGTGCGAGCGCATCGCGCGTGCAGGACAGGCTCATGTGCTTGCCGATTTTGACGAGCGCAGGACGGCGCAAATTACCGTTGACCTGTATGATGAATGCAGCCTTGAACGCAGTTGACGCATGAAGAGAATCAGTGTATCGCGAAATGTGTTGGCGGGATTTCTCTCGTGGCTTTTGCCGCTCGGGTTTACGTTTGCGCTGACGCCGCTCATCGTGCATGGTTTGGGGGCTGAAGCTTACGGCCTCTATTCGTTAGTGATGGGTTTCGTCGCTTATTCTTTTACGTTCAATGTCGGTCGGGCGATTACCAAATACATAGCCGCTTACAGGGCGAACCAGCAGACTGAGCGGATCGGAGAAGTTTTATCAACTACTCTGATTATCAATCTTGTTGTCGGCGTGCTGAGCGCGGGCGGGTTGGCGGTCACTGCCAATGTGCTCGTGACGCATGTGCTCAAAATCGCGCCTGAACTTCAGGCGAATGCGCGGCTGGCTTTTTATCTGGCGGCGGTGGCCTTGCTGTTGACAGTCATCAGTCAGGTCTTTAACGCCGTGCCGCAGGCCGTACATCGTTTTGATGTTTATGCTTTGATTGCAACCTGCACGGGGATTGTGACGATTGGCGGCAACGGCGCGCTGGTGTGGCTGGGTTTCGGCGTCAAGTCGCTGGTCGCTTGGAACGCATTTGCGACGGGGCTTTCGTGCGCGGCTTATTTTATTGCTGCGCGGCGGTTGCTGCCGGAAGCGCGACTGACTTTTCGGCTGAAGAAAGATTTGCTCACCGGGATCTTGCGTTTTAGCGGAGCGGTCATTGCTTATCAGGTGCTGGCAAACCTGCTGCTATTGTTTGAGCGCGGTTGGCTGACGCGCACGCTCGGCTCTGCCGCCGTCACGTTCTATGTCGTCCCGATGACGATTGCTATTTACATACACGCTTTTATCTCAAGCCTGACGCTGGTGATCTTTCCCTTAGCGAGCGAGGCGGGCGCGCAACAGGACACAGCGCGTTTGCATGCCATCTACACGAGGGCTTACAAGTACATCAGCATGCTGGTGCTGTTTCTGACCGTGACGTTGATAATCGGCAGCTATCAAATACTCGGAAACTGGATGGGGGCAGAGTTCGCGCGCAACTCCGGCAAGGTGCTGATGATTCAGGCCGGAGTCTTTGGCCTGATCGCGTGGGGCATCGTGGCCTGGCAGATAGCCGACGGGCTTGGACATCCGGGACGAAATGCGTTGCTGGTATTATCCTGGATCGTGATTGCCGTGCCGTTGATGCTCTGGCTGACGCCGCGACTGGGCATCGAAGGAATGGCTTACGGGCGGCTTGCCAGCGCGCTCACTATTCCTTTTTATATCTTGCTGACAGAGCGTCTGGTTTTTGGAAAGATTCTCTGGCGGTTCTGGCTGCGCACGGGCTGGATTTTGTTGCTGGCGGGCGCGGTGATGGCTGTGGCGGAGTGGTTTCTTTTTCACAAGCTGCCCGCCGGATGGTTGTGGCTCATCATGAGCATAGGGATTGGCGGCGCGTTATATTTTGGCATCATCTGGACTGTGGGATTTTTGGACAGGGAAGAGCGCGCGTGGCTGCGTCAGCTTGCGACGCGGCTGACGAACAGTTTGAGAGCGCAGGGCTTGAGCGAAAGACCAAGCTGAGCGTGTGGCAAAATCAAGGGAATGCCACAGAGACACAGAGATGAAGAAGGTCATGATAAAAGGGATGCTGAATTGATTATGTAAATCAAGAGTAGAAACTCTTTGCGCTCTTAGCGCGATTTATCTTTGCGATCTTTGCGGTTAAGTGCTTTTTTAACGCAAAGAGCGCAAAGAGGAAAGACGCAAAGATCGCAAAGAAAAAGCAGTTGATTTGTTTCTATCCTTGATATGCATTAACTATCTGTTGTTATCTCCGTGTCTCTGTGTCTCTGTGGCTAATTTTTAGATTCTTATTTTTTCAAAAGCGAGAAACTGAATGAAAGTTGTTATCTTATGCGGTGGACAGGGAACAAGGCTTCGCGAAGAGACTGAGGTCAGGCCAAAGCCGATGGTCGAAATCGGCGGGCGACCGATTCTCTGGCACATCATGAAGCTGTATGCTCATTATGGCCTGAACGAATTCGTTCTCTGTCTGGGTTACAAAGGCCATGTCATCAAAGATTTTTTCGTCAACTACGAAGCGCGCATGAATGATTGCACGGTTCGTCTGGGAAAGCGCCCCGTCGTCGAGTTCCACCACGGCCACAGGGAAGACGGTTGGACTGTCACGCTGGCCGAAACAGGCGAGAGCGCACAGACCGGCGCGCGTGTGCATCGCGCCTCGCGTTACTTTGACGGAGAAACTTTTTGTCTGACTTACGGCGACGGGCTGGGCGATGTGCGGATCGAGGATTTGCTTAAATTCCATCGCTCACACGGAAAGATAGGGACGGTGACGGGCGTGCGCCCGCCGGGACGTTTCGGCGAATTGCACATAGAGGGTCAGCAGGTCGCCTCTTTCGCCGAAAAGCCGCAGGTCACGGAAGGCTTTATCAACGGCGGCTTCTTTGTCTTCGAGCCGGAATTTGTGGAAAAATATCTGGATGATAGGGAAGACCTGACTTTGGAGAGCGAGCCATTGCAACGACTCGCAGCCGACGGGGAATTGATGGTTTGCCCGCACAACGGATTCTGGCAGCCGATGGATACCTATCGCGAATGGAAGCTGCTCGAAGACCTCTGGCAATCCGGCGATGCGCCGTGGAAAATCTGGGATTAGACATTCCTGCTCAGACTTGCCACTAGCTTTAGCTAGTGGAACAAGGGAACTAAAAAGTGTCGGCTTTAGCCGAATAGATTTCGGCTAAAGCCGGTCACTTCTATAATGTCATCCACTAGCTAAAGCTAGTGGCAATTCAAGAAGCCCGGAAGCATCATTAGACAACACTAGGCTACAACAGAATTGAGCTGAAAAAGGAGTTGACGATTTGGCTGTTAGCGAAAAAGAACTGTTGACGGAGTTTGAAGGACAGCTTGAAAGGCTCGACATCAAGCTGTTTGAAAAGATTGCGAGCCAGACGACCGACAGGGACAAGCGTTCTTTGTTGGCCTGCCAACTGGCGGTCAGGATTTTAAGGCCGACTTATACTTATCTCGAAATCGGCTCGTATCTGGGCGGCAGCCTTCAGCCGTACTTGCTCGACGCGCAGTGCGAGCACATCTACTCGATTGATAAAAGGCCGCCGTCTCAGCCCGACGAGCGCGGGATAAATTATGAATACGAGAACAACTCGACCGGGAGAATGCTCGATAACTTAAAGCAGATTTCCGAAGCAGGGCTTTCCAGGATTAATTGTATAGATGATGACGCGCGCAACATCTCCGAGTCGCAGATACAGCATCGCCCGCAAATCTGTTTTATTGACGGCGAGCATACGGATGAAGCTGCCTTCAGCGATTTCCTGTTTTGTTTGAAGGTGCTGGACAAAGACGGAATCATCGTTTTCCACGATGCTCCGATTATTTATAACGGCCTGGAGCGCGTGACCGATTATCTCAAAGAGCAACGGGCGGATTTTCGCGCGTACATCTTGCCCGACTCGGTTTTTGTCGTCGAGCTGAATGATTTTCGGATGCACGAAGTGCCGCACATCAAAGAGATGCTGGTTAATAATCACGTCGCCTACATAGCTTCGCTTCAGGCTAACGATCATTACCGCAAGTTTGCGAATAAACCGCTTTTCCAGCTTCTGCGAAATCTGAAGCTGAAAGTCACGCGCAGCAATGTCAGCAATTAACCCAAGTTGCGAGTCAATTAAATTGCCACTAGCTTTAGCTAGTGGAGACATAGCACAACAGAAATCAGGCTTGAGCCAAAATACAAATAAATCTTAGTCCTTATTGCTTGAGCTTAATAATTCGGCTAAAGCCGAAAGCATAGGGGCAATCTTGATCCACTAGCTAAAGCTAGTGGCAATTTAATTCAGCATCGCCTTTATTATGAGCTTCTTGTTTTCAGTGTCTGCGGCGACGCTACCTGTTTTTGACATTCCATCGTCGGGCAAGTAAATTACCCGCTTTCGCCTGTTAAGAGAAAGTCTCCCTTCGAGATTCTAATAATCAAAGTGACGCGATTAAATGCCCTCTTTTTCTAAATGGCTGTCTGCGCAGCGGAAGAATATTTTGCTCTCGTTTATCAGCATTCTCGTGACGCTGCTTGTGGGCGAAGCCTGCCTGCAAATCTATTATCGTTGGAGCATGAAAAGCTGGTTGTGGAACTACAACGCTTTTCACGTCACGTTCGTGGCTCCCGTTAATGATCGCAGGCAATATGCCCTGCGTCCCGGATTCGCGGACACGCAGATCGGCGTCACCGTCAATCAGAAGGGCTTGCGTGCGCCCGCTGCGATGGCTGAGCCGGACAGGCAAACGCCGGTCGTCGTCTCGCTCGGAGATTCAAAAGCTTTCGGGTCGGGCGTGCGTGATGAAGAGACTTATTCGTTTCAGTTAGACCAGACGCTCAAGAGCAAAGGGTCTGCGCTTCGCGCCGTCAATGCGGGAGTCGCTTCATATAACATGCGGCAGGCGCTGGATCGTTTCCGGCTCGATGTGCTGCCGAATTACACGCCCGCCGTGGTGACGCTGCAAGCAACTTTTAACGACATTTCTTTGCTGACCTATTATCGAGAGCAATGGAACCCGGAGCGGACGTGGGCTGATGTGCGTTACGCGGGCTTTACGCCGCCGCTGCCCGTGCTGCAAAAGCTCGCGACCGTCTATTATTTGAACCGCGCGGCGGCGAGCCGCACGCAGAAGGGCGGCGACAGCCGCTCGCAGGATGTCATGTATCAACCGTTTGCGGATGAAGCGATGCTTGCCAACCTGCGCGGCGAGATGGAGTCGTTCATCGCTTCGTGCAAAGAAAAATCCATCCCCGTCGTGCTGCTGCCGATTGATCCTTTTTACTATCAGACCGCCAATATGGAGAAGAATCAGACGCTGCCCTTGTGGGCGCAGGATCAAAAGTATGTCGAGCTGTGGCGGGACATGATCGCGCATTACGATGGTTTGCTGGTTGAGCTAAGCGATAAACATGACTTAGTATACTTCTTTGACACGCGCAAGCTGATGGACGCTACCGACCGTGGCAAGATGTACGTGGACGCTTTCCATTACTCGCCCGAAGGCAACCGGCTGGTCGCAGAAGGTTTGTACGAACTTTTAAGCAAAGAAAATTTGCTGGCTCCAAAGAGCGGAGCGGGGAAATAAGTCGCCGCATATTTTTGTCGTGAGGATGTCTGAATGATTTCTGATTCGCCGTATGACGTTAATGAGATGGCCTTGTCGCCCTTCGCGGGGATGTTCGCGGGACTCGTCGCGGCATTTTTGATGCTGGGCGTAGTCATTCTGATGGAGCCTTATTCGGGCTTGTCTGTGGAAACAGTGCTCAGGCAATTCGCAACGCTCGTCTTGCCTAGGCGTTATGAGCAGTTGGAAGCGAATACGCTGATGCTGACCGGGCTGGGCGTACATCTTTTGTTGCGCCTGTTGCTGTCTCTTTTGTACTCGGTCTGCCAGCAACGCATTCCGACCAGAGGCTTGATCGCGGTCGGCACATTTTTCGGATTCATTTTATGGATTACGGGCAGCGTGATTATAGGAACGCTGCTCGGCGCAGAGTGGCGCAGCGCGTCTCGTTCGTGGACATGGCTGCTGGCAAATCTGGCCTTCGGTTTGTGCCTCGCAACCTTCTCGATGATCGCACAAAGCAGGCGACCCGCCACGAGCGTCGCCGTGCCCAGAGATTAAGAGCGTCAAAAATTTAGCCACAGAGCAACAGAGACACGGAGAGCCGGAAGAAACAGATGAAGAAGATGCTAAATAAAATGTTGATTGTTTCTCTCTGTGGCTCTGTGGCTCTGTGGCAAGATTGATTTTCATTTTTCGGCAACACTTTTTTTTGAGGAGATCGCGGAAATGGCCGGTTTAAAAAATATGTTCGGGACGGTGGGAGAACTGTTCGGGTTTTTATGGCAGCGTAAGTTGTGGTGGCTGATGCCGATGATTGTAGTGCTGATGCTGTTCGTCGTCCTGATTATCTTAGGCAGCACGGCGGGCGTCGGGCCGTTTATTTACACACTGTTCTAAACAGGAGCGAGGGGATACAAGCGTGAAAAAGCTATTAGGCAAACTGTGGCGCGGTTGGAAAGAGCTGGCGCATTACATCGGCGACTTTCAATCTCGCCTGTTGCTGACTTTTTTCTATTTCACCGTCGCTCTGCCGTTCGGGTTGCTCGGACGCTTTATCGTTGACCCGCTTAAATTGCGCGGGAAACATGCGGAGTCGAATTGGACTAAGCGAGAGACGCGGGACAAGGACATGGCGGCAGCGCGCAGCCAGTTCTGATGGAAAGGTTTAGAGGCAAGGTAGAAGATGCACATACTGGGGATTTCAGCTTTCTATCATGATTCGGCTGCGGCGCTTTTGCGCGACGGCGATCTGGTCGCGGCGGCGCAGGAAGAACGTTTTAGCCGCGTCAAGTTCGACCATCGCTTTCCCGAACATGCAATTGATTATTGCCTGCGCGAGGGCGGCATCACCGCGCAGGATTTGGACTACGTCGTCTTTTTCGAGAAGCCGCTGCCCAAGTTCGAGCGCATTATGATGTCGCACTTAGGCACTTACCCGCGCTCGTGGCAGGTCTTTCGCGAAGCGATGATCGCCTGGTTCAGCGATAAGCTCTGGGTCAAGTCAACGATGCTCGACAAGCTGCCGGTGTCGCGGGAAAAAATTCTCTTTATAGAGCATCACATGAGCCACGCGGCGAGCGCGATGTTCGCTTCGCCGTTTGAAGAAGCAGCGGTGCTGACTCTGGACGGCGTGGGCGAATGGACGACGACTTCGCTGGGGCGTGCGACCGCTGATTGGGGCACGAACAAGTTTCCAAATCAAATTGACCTGACCGAAGAGATACGCTTTCCGCACTCGCTCGGGCTGCTGTATTCCGCTTTCACAGCATGGCTCGGTTTCAAGGTCAACAGCGGCGAGTATAAAGTAATGGGGATGGCTCCTTACGGCCAGCCGCGTTACATGGACAAGCTGGAAAAACTCATCAAAGTTCATGATGACGGAAGTTTTCATCTCAGCATGGACTACTTCAGCTTTCATCACTCGCTGAGGCATACCTACAATCAAAAGTTCATCAATTTGTTTGGCCCTGCACGCGAGCCAGAGGCTCCATTCTTCACGCACAACACGGGCGATGACGTGCGCGGGCGCGAAAAGGAAGTCGAAGCCAACCAGTTTTATGCAGACGTGGCGGCCAGCGTGCAACGCCTGACCGAAGAGGTGATGCTCAAGATCGTCAAACACCTGCATCGTCAGACGGGTTTGAAAAATCTCGTGATGGCTGGCGGAGTCGCTTTGAACAGCGTCGCCAACGGTCGCGTCATGCGCGAGACGCCTTTTGAGCAGGTTTACATACAGCCTAATGCGGGCGACGCAGGCGGCGCGCTCGGCGCGGCTCTGTATGTGCATCACGCGCTTCTGGGGAATCCCCGAAAATTCGTGATGGAGCATGCTTATTATGGCGAATCCTACAGCGACGGGCAGATCGCTCGCGTCCTGAGCGAACAGGGTTTGAGCTTCGCAGAGTTTGACAACACCGAACAGCTCACACAACAAGTCGTGCAGAACCTGTTAGACGGGCAGGTGATGGCGCTCTTTCAGGGACGCTTTGAGTGGGGGCCGCGCGCTCTCGGCAATCGCTCGATTATCGCAGACCCGCGCCACGCTGAAATGAAAGAGGTCATCAACACCAAGATCAAATTCCGCGAGCCGTTCCGCCCATTCGCGCCGGTCGTGCCCGAAGACGAAGCCGCGCGTTATTTCGACTTGGGAAAGGCCGAAGGCCAGTATCCCTTGCGCTTTATGTCTATGGTCAGTCCGGTCGTGCCTGAACGCGCGCATGAAATTCCCGCCGTCGCGCACATGAACACGGGACGTTTGCAGACTGTGCGCCGCGAGTGGAGTCCGATTTACCATGACATCATACGCGGCTTCGGAGATGCGACGGGCGTGCCTGTCTTGATGAACACGAGCTTTAATTTAAGAGGCGAGCCGCTCGTGAGTTCGCCGTCCGATGCGCTCAATACGTTTAATGCGAGCGGGCTTGACACGCTGGTGATGGGAAATTTCATAGTCGTCAAGGACGCGAAACATTTGCCCGCGACGAAGCGGCGCAAAGCCGTGACAGCGAAAGCTCCCGCGATGGTTGAGAGCGCGGCCTCGCTCGCTTATGTCAATCGCTTAGCGTGCCCTGCCTGCCAGAGCGAGCTGAGCTACACGAACAGCAGCGTCAACGCGATTGAATGCAGCAAGTGCCACCAGCGATTCACGATGGAGAACGGGATTCCGCTGCTCTACTGGCCGACCGAAGATTCAAACGTTGACAGCATCACTGACATCGTCAAAGGATTTTATGAAGAGACGCCTTTCCCGAATTATGAAGGCGTGGACACGGCGCATCGCCTGACGGAAAAAGCGCGGCGCGGAATTTTTGCCAAACTGCTCGACGACCAGATTCCCGAAGACGCATCTGTTTTGGAAGTCGGATGCGGCACGGGACAGTTGAGCAACTTTCTCTCGATTCGCGGGCGGCATGTGTTCGGAGCAGACCTCTGTTTGAACTCGCTCAAGCTGGCGCGAAAATTCAGGGATGACAACGCGCTCGAAACTGTCCAGTTCACGCAGATGAATCTGTTCAAGCCTGTCTTTCCCGAAAAGAGCTTCGATTACGTAATCTGCAACGGCGTCCTGCATCACACCAACGACCCGTATGGCGGCTTTCGCTCTATTTCAAAGCTCGTCAAACCGGGCGGCTTTATCGTCATCGGCCTCTATAACAGGTATGGACGCATCTGGACGGATTTGCGGCGCGGCATCTTTCGCGTTTCCGGCAATCGCTTTCAGGCACTCGATCCGTATCTGGCGCGGGAGGACATAGGCGACACCAAAAAGATGACCTGGTTCGCGGATCAGTACAAACACCCGCACGAATCAAAGCACACGATGGAAGAGGTCTTTACGTGGTTCGACGAGACGGGTTTTGAATACGTCAACGCGATTCCGAAACCGAAGCCCTTCGCGACCGTTTCGCAGTACGAAGCTCTCTTTAAGCCGAGCGAACGCGGCACGCGCATAGAGCATCTGCTGGCGCAATTCAAGCTGGCCGCGACGGGAGACCATGAAGGCGGATTTTTTGTCATGATCGGTCAAAGAAAAGCCTGATAGGTTAATTATTATGTAAATCAAGAGTAGAAGCTCTTTGCGCGATTTATCTTTGCGGTCTTTGCGTTAAAACAGCACTTAACCGCAAAGAGCGCAAAGAAGGAAGACGCAAAGGACGCAAAGAAAAAGCAGTTGATTTATTGCTACCCTTGATTCGCATAAATTATTTTTCCTGATTGGCTGAGTCAAGTTCTCTCCCGGACGTAAGAAGTTAGGCCGTAGTTTTATGTATCAACCGAAGTCTTTATATCTAGGCCCCGCTCCCAAACGGCTCAGCCCCATCGTCCCGATTTCAATTCTGTTTGGCATTGCTCTGGCGGCAGGGATTTTCCTGTTGGTGTTCGGCTCCGGGCTGTCGAATCCTTTCACAGACCTGTACTTGCTGCCGTGGATTGGCTTGGCCGCTGTGGTTGTTCTCGCTCCTACGGTTTATATGGCGATCCGTCGCCGTTTCGATCTTTTTCATCCGCTCACGTTTGCCGCATGGTCTTATTTTTTTCCGGCATTTATCATAGGGGGACTTGTTCTCGCCAGCGGCCTCTCGAAGCCTTTCTTTTTAATCCTGATTCCAGACCCTGAAACACAGTTGCCGATGACGCTGTTGTACGTGGCGCTCGGGTATGCCGGGTTGACGTTCGGGTTTGCGATTCCGATTGCCGGACGCATCGGCGAATTGCTTTCGCGGTATTTGCCGGTCTGGGATTGGAACGCCAGGGAACTGCTTTTTCCGGGCGTGCTGATGCTGTTTGTGGGAATCATCCTGAGCACCTCTGCCTTCACCGCCGGAATTATCGGATACCAGCGTGTGGCTCTGATTGAAACTTTCGATGCGACGCTGGCTTCGTTCGCCTTCTTTGTCCCGATCTGTAGCTTCCTGCTCTGGTACTCAATCTTTCGCGTTGAGCATCGTACGATACAATTTAAGATCGTCGCCGGTCTGCTGATTCTGCTGATTCCTTATTCGACCTTGCTGTCGGGAACGCGGGGCGGGCTGATTCAAAATCTGCTGCCGATTATCATGGCCTTCTGGCTTTCGGGCAGGCGCATCAAGCTGCGTCACGCAGTCATTTTCGGAACCTTGCTGACGGGCGCGGTGCTGATCGGCGTGAGCTACGGAACGACGTTCCGCCTCGTCAAGGGAGCCGAAGAACAGGTTGATGTTGATAAGTATATAAACTATTCAGGGGAAGCCTTGCAGATCGTCGCGGATCGCGGCGTGGGCGATAATCTGGCCTTCGCTATTGACCATCTTTCACAGCGCATAGAAACGACCAGCTCGCTGGCAGTGGTCGTCGCAAACTACGAACAACTGGAAACTTACGCCGGAGATTATGGACTGGCGGGAAACATCTGGACATACACCTGGACGGCATTTATTCCGCGCTTCGTGTGGCCTGACAAGCCTGTTATCTCGGATGCCCGCGCTTACAGCGCGCTCTATTTCGATTACGGGGATAATTCTTTCGCGATTACGCCGATTGGCGATTTGTTGCGCAACTTTGGGCCGATTGGCGTCCCCATCGGAATGGCAATTTTAGGTTTCGTGCTGCGCATCATGTACACCTCTCTGGTTGAGGGCGAGCGAAAATCCGTCTGGCGGTCGGCGGCCTATTACCTGTTGCTGGTAAACGTTTCGTATGAAGGCTTCTATGGTACTATTCTGCCTTCGATACTCAGATTGAGCCTGATTCTACTGGTATGCGGATTTTTTATTAGCCTGATGATACGCAAACGCGCTGCTTGAGCTGCTGCTGTTTTTTCTGAGCCGCGAGTTCGCAAAACTTATTCCGTGCAATTCTATTTGAAAGCGACTTTATCACGTCTGTTACTGCATGAGCATTCTGGTCTTCACTAATGGTTGTTTCGACCTTTTACATCCCGGCCATATAGATTTGCTGGAGCGCGCACGGGCTTTAGGCGACCGGCTCGTCGTCGGAATCAACAGTGATGCTTCAGTCAGAGCCATCAAGGGCGCAGGCCGTCCCTTGATGTCGCAGGCAGACCGCACAGCAGTCCTGCTTGGCCTGCGCTCTGTGGACGAGGTTGCCGTCTTTGACGAACCGACTCCCGCGCGATTGATTAAAGAACTGAAGCCGGACGTGCTGGTCAAAGGCGGCGACTGGCCTGTCGAGCAGATTATCGGCGCAGACTTTGTCATCAAACACGGCGGCAAAGTTCTTTCGCTCCCGCTCAAGCCTTCCTATTCCACTTCAAACATCATCGCAAGAATCAAACAGCCGGACACACACGACGCTGCGCCTGAGAGCGAAGCCGGAAATGATTTGAAGGATGGACAGCGAATCGAAAGCTCTCTGAAAGAGCATCAGCGGGTCATTGAAACTTTGCTTTCGGATGGAACGGTTAGCATTCAACAATGCGCGCGATTGATCTTTGAAGCCTTGTCTGAGAAACGCAAGCTGCTGCTGTGCGGCAACGGGGGCAGCGCGGCGGACGCTCAGCACATCGCAGCGGAATTTGTCGGCAGGTTTGAAAACGAGCGGCGCGGCTGGCCTGCCATTGCGCTGACGACCGATACTTCAACCTTAACTTCCGTGAGCAATGATTACGGTTACGAGCAAGTATTCTCAAGACAGGTCGAGGCTCTGGCCGCACAGGGAGATGTGCTGGTCGCTATCAGCACGAGCGGCAATTCGCCGAATGTGATTGCGGCTGTGATGGCTGCGCAGCGTCTCGGCTGCAAGACCATCGGGTTGACCGGCGCGGGCGGCAAACGTCTGGCTTCGCTCTGCGATGCAGCCATCCTTGTACAGTCCGCACGCACCGCGCGCATACAGGAAGCTCATAATCTGATAGGCCATCTCATGTGCGAGATGGTTGACGAACTGCTCGCGGCAAATCAGAAATAGTATTTAACCCAAATTGCCAGTGGCAGGTATTTGGGTGGACTGCTTAAATTGCCACTAGCTTCAGCTAGTGGATCAAAGCTGCCCCTAGCTTTTGGCTTTAGCCGAACCATTTAAGCTAAAGCAATAAGGACTAGGATTTTAAATTTTGGCTCAAGCCTGTTTTCTGTTGTGCTATGTCTCCACTAGCTAAAGCTAGTGGCAGTTTATTAATTCGCAACTTGGGTTATTTAGAGCGTTTAAGAATTTTTGATGAAAGACAGTCAAGACCCACAAGACGCGGACAGTTGCAGGGAAATGCTTGAGGTCATCGAGCGTTTTCAGCGCATCTCAATTCTGGTCGTCGGCGATGTGATGCTTGACCGTTACTGGTGGGGAAGCGTCACACGCATCTCGCCGGAAGCCCCTGTGCCGGTCGTCCGCCATGAGCGCAGCACACTGGCTGCGGGCGGGGCTGCCAACGTCGCTGCTAACATCGCCGGGCTGTCCGGTCGCCCGCTGCTCGTAGGCTTAATCGGCGACGATGAAGGAGGGCGCGAACTGCCATTGGTGCTAAATGGAATCGGCGTTGCAACCGGGCATCTGATTTCGATTTCCGAAAGACCGACGACGGTTAAAACCAGAGTCGTCGCGCACGGCCAGCATGTCGTGCGCGTGGATAATGAAGACGCAAGCCCAATCACTCAGGAGCAGGCGCAGAGGGTCACAGAGCATGTCTTGAGTTTGCTCCCGGAATCGAATGTGCTGGTCATCTCTGATTACGCGAAGGGCTTGCTTGATCCTGCTTTACTGCAAAGCGTAATCGCGGAAGCGCGGCGGCTCGGCATTCCGGTTTTGATTGACCCCAAAGGGATGGATTACAAGCGTTATGCAGGAGCGACGCTGATAACGCCGAATCGTTTGGAAGCCGCGCAGGCTTGCGGGATTGATGCGACAGACCAGCGCGCAGTCGAAACGTCCGGGCATCGCTTGCTCGATGAGCTTGAGATTCAATCCTGCCTGATAACGCAGGGCGAGGAAGGCATGACTCTTTTCCGGCGCGAGCATGCGCCCGTACATTTGCCCGCGATGGCGCGCGACGTTTACGACGTGACCGGAGCCGGAGATACTGTCATCGCCGCTTTGAGTCTGGCCGCCGGAGCGGGAGCGGATTTACAGATCGCTGCGAAGATAGCTAATCTTGCAGCCGGGCTGGCCGTCGAACAGGTCGGCACGACGGTGCTTGGCCTTGAGCTTTTGCGCGAGCATCTGGAACATCTTGAATCAGCTTCTCAAGTGGAAGAAAAAGAGAGCCGGCATAGCCGTCTGGTCAACCCGACGCCCGTTTGAAAATTACATGCCTGATTGAGAGCCTGCCGCAAGATTCAAAATGAATGACTAACAATCAGGGTCAACAAAAACATTCAGTCGCGCTGGTCGTGCCTGATTTATCAGTGCATAGCGGTGTGCCAGCCGTCGCCTTGTTTCTGCATCGCATCATCGCTGCATCCGAAGGCTACGAGCCTGAAGTTATTTCTGTCTCTTCATCCGTACGCGACGCCACTAGCACACGCCTGCTGTCTCCCGCGAGCTGGTTTAAGAGCGCGGCGCAAAGCACAGGCGAATGGCAGGGCATTCCTTTTCGGCACGTCGGGGCTGAGTTGACAGAGCTGGAATTTCAGCGTTATCGCCCGCGCAGGGTTTTGACAGAGCTGCTTGATAAATTTGACATCGTGCAGGTCGTCGCGGGCTGCCCGCCGTGGGCTTTGCTGGCAAAGGATGTTAAGGGAAAAGTCGCGCTTCAGGTGGCGACGCTGACAGAGGTCGAGCGCGCTTCGATGTTAAAGCAGACGCGCGGCGCGCGGCGCGCGTGGCTCTGGCTGATGACGAAAATTAACACCGCGCTGGAAAAGCCCGCGCTCAAACGCGCCGATGTGGTCTTTGTCGAAAACAGGTGGATGTACGATTATTTGAAATCGCTGTACGGCGAAAGAAAAATCGTCTTTGCCCCGCCGGGAATTGATACTGATTTTTTTCATCCGGCTGATTACCGGACGGATGGCTACATGTTATCCGTTGGCCGCTTTCATGATCCACGAAAAAACGTGCGGCTGCTGTTTGATTTTTATCATCGCCTGCGGCAAGAGAGACCGGACGCGCCGCGTCTGGCGTTGGCCGGAGAGACCACGCCCGTCGCGGACGATTTGAATTATGCGGAATCGCTGGGCATCATGCCGCATGTTGATATTTACCAGAGCGTGTCGCTTGAAAAACTGAGGACGCTTTATCAAAATGCCTCTCTGTTTCTGCTCTCTTCAAACGAGGAAGGCCTGGGGCTGGTGATCGCAGAGGCGATGGCCTGCGGAATTCCGGTCGTCAGCACGCGCTGCGGCGGCCCCGAAACGCTCGTCGTCGAAGGCGTCACAGGGCACTTGACGGCGGTGGGAGATGCTTTAGGGATGAAAGCGAAAGTTCGAGCCTTGCTCGATAATCCTGAACTGCGACAGAGCATGAGCCGCGCCGCGCGCCTTCGCGCCGTAGAGCATTTTTCGCTTGAGGCGACAGGGAAGATTTTCTTGAAGCATTACGACGCGCTGATTGCTAAAAGCGTCTGATTCGCATTTTAGGTAAAGATTCAGTTTCAAACAAGGCGAGGAGAAAAACAGGTTCCCGCAAAGGCGCAAAGGCGCAAAGAAAGCATGTCAGATAAAGTACGCTCAATACCTTTGCGCCTTTGCGCCTTTGCGGGAGATTCTTTCGGGGCGATGGATTACCATAGAATTTCAAACTGACCCACTATCGCATTTTAGTTTATGTTGCCGAGAAACACAGACAAAGACTGGGAAATTTACGGCCAGACGGCTCCGTATTTCGGGGTTCTCTCGGACGAAAAGTTCAGCCCGGAAAATCTGGACGAGTCTGCGATTAGCGACTTTTTCGCTTCGGGCGAACAGCATATCACGCAGCTTCTCGAAGCGATTAAACAGCATCTCTCGCAGGACTTCGCGCCCGCGCGATGTCTGGATTTCGGGTGCGGTGTCGGCCGGCTGGTGTTTCCTTTAGCCAGAAGATTCGCGCACGTCGTCGGCGTAGATGTCTCAAGCTCTATGATTGAAGAAGCGCGGCGCAACAGGCTGAAGTATGGCATTGAAAATGTAGAGTTCGCAGAATCCGATGACCGGCTCTCGAAAGTTTCGGGCACGTTCGACTTCATACATTCTTATATCGTGATGCAACATATCCCGCGCGAGCGTGGCGAACTCATCGTGCAGCGCCTGCTTGAGCTAATGAATCCGGGCGGAGTCGCCGCCTTGCATTTCACATACTCTTGGGATGGCTGGCTGCGCGAGGCGACGCCCGCCAACAGATTGATGCGCTGGCTCAGAGAGTCCGTGCCGCTTTTTCATAACTTTACCAATCTGGCGAAGGGGAGAAAATTTAATCATCCCTTTATGCAGATGAACGTTTACGATTTGAATAAGCTCTTTAGCCTTTTACAGCAGCACGGCTGCGAACAGGCGCACGCGCAGTTCACGAATCATGCGGGACACTGGGGCTTGATGCTGCTCTTTCAGAAAAAATATTGATGAAAAAGATTCTGATTTTCATAGACTACTATTTGCCCGGTTACAAAAGCGGCGGAGCCTTGCGCACGATTGCCAATATGGTAGACCGCTTAGGCGACCGTTACGATTTCAGTGTTATCTCGCGCGGCTTCGATTCCGGCGACAAGCACACATACACCGGCATTAAAATCAACGAGTGGAATCAAATCGGCAAAGCGAAAGTATTTCATGCGGGGCACGGGCATTTGAACTTTGCGACGATTCGCCGCGTGCTAAAAGATTCAACGCCCGATGCCGTTTACCTGACCAGCTTTTTTTCGCCGCTGGGAATCAAGTTTCTAACCCTTCGCCGTCTGGGGGTCGCGCCGGACGTGCCAGTCATCCTCGCGCCCGAAGGGGAATTCTCGCCCGGCGCATTGAAGCTTAAGGCGATGAAGAAAAAGATTTTTCGCGGCCTCGCTTTCCCCGGCAAGCTCTACAGGGATTTAATCTGGAAAGCTGCGTCCGAGCCTGAGCAGGAAGATATTAAAAGAGTGGCTGGCAGCGATTGCGAAATCTTTGTCGCGCCGAACATGCCGCCGCGCATCATGTTTGAGAATTATGCTTTCGGGCGAAAGCCGGAAAAGAGAAGCGGGGCTGTGCGCCTGGTCTTTCTCTCGCGCGTGATGCGTAAGAAAAATCTAGACCATACTTTGCGCATTCTGCCGGAAGTCAAAGGCGAAGTGGAATTCGACATCTGGGGGCCGCTCGAAGACCAACCGCACTGGCAGGAATGTCTTGAGTTGATTGCAGCCATGCCGCCCAATATCAAAGTCACGCATCGCGGCTCCGTCTCGCATGAAGAAGTGGCAGAGACTATGTCCGAATATCATTTCTTTGTGCTGCCGACGCTCGGAGAAAACTTCGGGCACGTTGTCCTCGAAGCTTTTTCGGCGGGCTGCCCGGCTCTGGTCAGTGACCAGACGCCGTGGCTTAATCTCGCGGAAAAAAATCTAGGTTGGGATGTGCCGCTTAAGCGCGCGGATTTATGGCGCGAGGCGTTGCAAAAATGCGTGGACATGGATGCCGAAAGTTACGAGAAGACTTCGGGCGCGGCGCGCCAGTACGCGGTTGATTTTCTGGCTTCGCCGGAAGTCGAAGACGCCACCGCGCGCGTGCTTGAAAGGGCATTGGCCCAAAATAAAATCGCTGTCTCGTCTGCCGCATGAAACGTCTGCACATTGCAAGTTTGAAGTGCAAGTTTGAAAGGTTGATTTCAGGTGAGAGTTTTGATCCTCGGCGGCGGCGGGATGTTAGGCCATAAGCTGAGCCAGCTTTACAGCCAAAAATTTGAAACGTGGGTCACTGTGCGCACAGGCTTTCGTGACTACGAGCGTTTTCGACTGTTCGATGAGAAGCGCACGCTCGGCGGCGTGGATGCTTTTGATTTCGCAACCGTCGAGCGCGCTTTCGAGCTTGCGCAGCCTGACGTGGTTATCAATGCGGTCGGCGTTATCAAACAGCTTCAGACAGCCAAAGACCCGATTACCGCGCTGACTATCAACTCGCTCCTGCCGCATCGTCTCGCGGCTTTGTGCCGTGCATCGGGCGCGCGTTTGATTACGCTCAGCACCGATTGCATCTTCAACGGGCGACGCGGGATGTACACGGAAGATGACATCTCCGATGCGGAAGATTTATATGGACGCACGAAATACTTGGGTGAGGCGACGGGGGATAGTTGCCTGACTTTAAGAACTTCGATTATCGGGCGCGAGCTTGGCACGGCGCATAGTCTGGTAGAATGGTTTCTGCAAAATCGCGGCGGCAAAATCAAAGGGTTTACACAAGCGATTTATACAGGCTTTCCGACCATCATCATGGCCGAGATTATCGCTGATGTGATGTTGCGTCATCCGAATCTTTCGGGGCTTCATCATGTGTCCAGTGAGCCGATTGATAAGTATGAATTGCTCTGCCTGATACGCGACGCTTACGGAATCGAGATTCAGATAGAACCGGACGCGGATTTTAAGATTGATCGGAGCCTGGATTCTGCGCGCTTTCGCGAGGCGACCGGCTTTCGGCCTCTCGCTTGGCCTGAGATGATTCGCGCGATGGCTGCTGATCCGACACCTTATGATGAATGGAGACGAACTTAGTGTTTCTTGAAGGCAAACGTATTTTGGTCACGGGCGGGACAGGGTCGCTGGGACAGACCCTTGTGCGCCGCCTGTTGACGGGCGAGATGGGACGCCCCGCGCGCATCACTGTCTTTTCGCGCGACGAGGCCAAGCAGCATTACATGCGGCTTGAATACCTGCATCGCCGCGCCGCGACGGACGATATTATTTATCAGGACTCGAACGACCTGTTGACCTTTCGCATCGGCGATGTGCGTAACCCTTCTTCGCTCTTGCAGGCGATGAGGGACGCGGATGTAGTCTTTCACGCAGCCGCGCTCAAACAGGTTCCGACGTGCGAATATTTCCCGTATGAAGCGGTGCAGACAAATATCTTAGGCCCGCAAAATCTGGTGCGCGCTTTGAGGGAAAATGACACCCCTGTGGAATTGGTGGTCGGCATCTCTACCGACAAAGCGTGCAAGCCGATTAACGTGATGGGGATGACCAAAGCCTTGCAGGAGCGCATTCTGCTCGAAGCGAACACGGATTGTACAAAGACTCGTTTTGTCTGCGTGCGCTACGGAAACGTGATTGCTTCGCGCGGCTCAATCGTGCCGCTCTTTGTCGAACAGATACGCACGGGCGGCCCGGTCACGATCACGCTCGCGGAGATGACGCGCTTCCTGCTCAGCCTTGACCGCGCAGTTGATACGGTCTTCGCGGCTGTGCGCGGCGGCGGACGTGGCGATACCTACGTGCCGCAGGTTCCGGCTGCGAATGTCGTGGACATGGCACGCGCGCTGATGGATGACAAAGAAGTTCCGATTATCTTTACGGGCATTCGACCCGGCGAGAAGGTGCATGAAATCATGGTGTCCGAAGAAGAATGTTTTCGCACCATCGAGCGTGATGGTTATTATGTCATCTTGCCGGTCTTGCCGGAATTGCGTCGCGGCATCGAATTTACTCCGGCTCTGACGGGCGAGTATTCATCCATGCACAATAATTTATCCGTAGCTGAATTGCGCGAGCTGCTGGCGGGAGCAAGGAGCGAGATTGCCGCTTTTAAATAAAAAATTGAAGGTCATGACCATCTTCGGGACGCGCCCGGAGATCATTCGCCTGAGTCTTGTGATGCGCCTGCTGGACCAGCATTGCCAACATCTGACCGTCCACACAGGCCAGAATTATCACGAGAGCTTGAGCGATATTTTCCTGCGCGATTTACAAGTCAGAACTCCTGACTTTCACTTGGGATTGCGCGCCAACAGTTTCGGAGAGCAGGCGGGGCAGATTCTGACGGGCATAGACAAATTACTGGATGAGCATAAACCCGACCGCGTCTTGATTCTGGGCGACACGAACAGCGCGCTGTCTTCAATCGTCGCCGCGCGCAGGCGCATCAAGGTTTTTCACATGGAGGCTGGCAATCGTTGCTTTGACGACCGCGTGCCCGAAGAGATTAATCGCCGCATCGTAGATCATTCCAGCACGATTCTGATGCCCTACACGGAGCGCAGCAAAGAGAACCTCGTCCGCGAAGGCATCGAGCGCGACCGCATTTACATCACAGGCAATCCGATCAATGAAGTTTTGTCCGGCTTCGCGCCGCAGATTGAAGCGAGCGATGTGATGACGCGCTTAAAGGTCAACGCCGGATCGTATTTGCTCGTCACGATGCATCGCTCTGAAAATGTGGATGATGAAGGGCGACTTGCTCAACTGCTGGGAGCGTTGTCTGTGATTGCGGATAAATACAATCACCCGCTTTTAATCAGCGTTCACCCGCGCACCGCGAGCAAGCTGAAAGAGTTTAATCTTCAGCCAGAGTCCGAGCGCGTGCGGCTGCTTGAGCCGCTGGGATTTTTCGATTTCGTCAAGCTTGAGCGAAACGCGCTGCTGGTCTTGTCCGACAGTGGGACAGTGCAGGAAGAATGTGCTATTTTCGGTATCCCCAACGTGACAATCAGGGACGTGACGGAAAGGCCGGAGACGATTGAGTGCGGCAGTAATATCTTGAGCGGCGCGCGGCTTGATGACATCGTGCGCGCGGCTGACATCGCTCTCAAGCTTTCGCCAAACTGGACGCCGCCGCCCGAATATCTGGCGGAAAATGTTTCCAGCACGGTCGTTAAAATAGTTCTCGGCTATACGAGCCTGCGGCAACATGAGAATGCTTTTTAACCCGGGTTGCCAGTGATAGATAATTTGGTAGCTTGCTTAAATTGCCACTAGCTTCAGCTAGTGGATCAAGGTTGCTCCTTAGCTGTCGGCTTTAGCCGAATCATTTAAGCTAAAGCTATAAGGACATAGGCTTTATTTATACTTTGGCTCAAGCCAACTTTCTTTTATGCAATATATCCACTAGCTTCAGCTAGTGGCAATTTATTAACTCGCAATATGAGAAGGCTTTTTAGTCATTGCGTTGCGGTCAGGCTAAAACAACAAACCGGGTAGAGAAGTGAAAGAACAAATTACAAGTATCATCGTCGAGCGTCTGAGGCGGGACGCGGAAAAGCTCAGGGAAGAGTTTCTCAACCCCAGAGAAGTACAGACGCGCTTCGCCGCCGTTGACGATATTCTGCCGCCTGAAATCGCCAGAGATATTTACGGAGCGTTTCCCGACTTTGAAGTGATGCGCCTGCTCTCAAGCTTCCGCGAGAAAAAATATACCTCGAAGTCTCTGGACAAAATGCAGCAGTTGATCTCGGACGCTATCTTTGCTTTTCAAGCGCCGGAAGTCATACGCGAAGTGGAAATTATCACAGGGATGCCGGACATGGTTGGCGACCCGCACTTGTACGCGGGCGGCATCAGCACGATGGTCAAAGGCCATTTTCTCAACCCGCACATAGACAACTCGCATGATTCGGAGCGCAAGCTGTACAGAGCCTTGAATCTGCTCTATTACACGACGCCGGACTGGTCTCTGGAGAGCGGCGGCAATCTTGAGCTGTGGGATGAAAAGGTCAAACGGCGGGTGGAGATTCCGAGCTACTTTAATCGCCTTGTGATTATGGAGACCAATAGCCTGTCATGGCATTCCGTCAACGAAGTGCGCGCCGAAGGCAAACGGTGCTGCGTCTCGAATTATTATTTTTCGCCGCACCCGCCCGGCGGCAAAGACCATTTTCACGTCACATATTTTCAGGCACGCCCCGAACAATCCCTGCGCCGCCTGATTACGCTCGCAGACAGCTCCGTCCGCACGCTGGTCAGAAAGGTCGTCAAGCAGGGACTCGGCAAAAACGATTTGTATCAGGGGCCGCAGTCTGAAAAGAGAAATTAGAAATACCTTTCACAAATAATGTAAATCAGGAGTAGAAGCTCTTTGCGTTCTTTGCGAAAAACTTTGCGTTCTTTGCGTTAAAAAAAACTTAACCGCAAAGAACGCAAAGAAGGAAGACGCAAAGAAACGCGAAGAGAAAACCGTAAATTTGTTTCTATCTTCATTCGCTTACAACATGAATTAGCTTGATCGCTTCAGATGCCGCAAAGAATCTGGCTCGTCTCAGAGCTTTATTACCCGGAAGAAACTTCGACAGGGTATTACATCACGAAAATCGCAGAGGGCATGGCCGATAATTTCGAGGTGCATGTCTTGTGCGGACAGCCGACCTATTCCGCGCGGGGCGTGCGCGCACCGCGCACAGAGCAGCACAAGGGCGTCCATATTGAAAGATGTATCGGAACGACGCTCGATAAAAATGTCTTGATGTTCAGGTTGATTAACCTGTTGACCCTGAGCCTTTCGACCTTCTTCCGCGCCGTCGGGCAATTCAAGCGCGGCGATCAGGTGATGGTCGTAACCACGCCGCCCTCTCTCCCTTTTATCGTGGCCGCAGCATGCGCCTTGCGCGGCGCGAAATATCTACTGCTGATTCATGACAACTACCCTGAGATTTTAGTGGCTGCGAAAAAAGCCAGGCCGGACGGCTGGTTCGTGCGCCTGATGAATTGGATGAACCGGAAGCTTTACAGGGGCGCGCAAAAAATAATTGTGGTCGGGCGAGATATGAAAGAGCTTGTCTCAGGCAAGATGAATGGAGACGCGGCGCGCATCGTCACGATTCCGAACTGGGCAGAGCTTGAGCGCGTAGACCCTGCCCCGCGCGAACAGAACCGGTTGCTTGAAGAACTGAAATTAAAAGACAAGTTTGTGCTCCTGTACGCGGGCAACATGGGATACCCGAACGATTTGGAAAGCATTGTCAAAAGCGCGCAGGAGCTTTCCGGTAAAGAAGAATTTCATTTTCTCTTTATCGGCGCGGGTGTCAAAAAACGTTGGCTCGAAGCGACGGTCAAAAAAAGCAATTTGCGCAACGTGACGATTTTGCCTCCGCGCCCGCGCGACGATCAAACAAACTTTCTCAATGCCTGCGACATCGCTGTGATCTCTTTTGTTGACAAGATGCTGGGCGTCTCAATGCCCAGCCGTACTTACAACACGCTCGCGGCAGGCAAGCCCATGATCGGCATCGCTGACACAAACTCGGAACTGGCGCAGGTGATTCGTGAAGAGCAAGTCGGTTGGGTCGTGCCTCCGGGCGAGCCGGAAAAATTAGTGCAGGCGATTCTTGAGGCGCAGTCGTCAACGCAGCGTCTGGCAGAGATGAGCGCGCGTGCGCGACGCGCAGCCGAGACAAAATATGCGCTCGACAAAGCGGTCAATGATTATTTGACGGTATTCAAAGACAGGGACGGCCTTGACCAGCGACGGGCTTGAAGACAAAGCGCAGGGAAAACCTTTGCGCGTGCTTGTAACCGGAGCCAACGGATTCGTCGGTTCAGCCGTCGCCGCACTGTGCCGGAAACATGGCATGCTCGTCAGCACGACCGGGCGAAGCGGTAACAATTCGGAAACTTTGCCAAACTATTTTAGGGCGGATGTGACCGAGCCGGATAGCCTGTCGGAAGCGATGTCGGGCGTTGAAGCAGTCGTGCATGCCGCAGGACACGCGCACCAGTTTACAAAAAGTCACGACGAAGCTCCGTTTATGGCAATCAACGCGAAGGGCACAGAGAACGTCGCGCGCACGGCTCTGCAATCGGGCGTTCGTCACTTTGTCTTAATCAGCTCCGTCTCCGTCTATGGCTCGCATGAAGAGATGGCCTGTGACGAGCAGACGCCCTGTCGCCCGCTTGAAGCTTATGCGCGAAGCAAGTTTGAAGCGGAGCAAAGAGCCATCGAAATTTTTAAGAACACGGAAACCTGTTTGACCATTCTGCGGCTGGCGACTGTCTATGGCGAGGGTGATCGCGGAAACGTCGCGCGCCTGATGCGTCAGATTGCCCTCGGACGCTTTATCTGGATCGGGCGGGGCGCAAATCGCAAGAGCCTGATTCATCTGGATGATGTCGCGCGTGCCTGTCTCGCGGTCTTACGCTCACGTTGCGAGGGCATTGGAGTTTATAATGTCTCGTCTCCCGCACACACCATGCGCGAAATCGTTGAAGGGCTTTACCACGCTCTGAAAAAGCCCGCGCCGCGCTGGCGCGTGCCGCAAGGCTTAGCCGTCGCAGCCGCGAGCCTCTTAGAAAAAATCGCGCCCGCTGGTTCAAAGCCGGGCGCAGTCAAAGGGACTGTTAGAAAATGGCTGGCTGATGATGTGTACGACGCGAAAAAATTTCAGCAGCAGTTCAACTTTCAAACTGAAGTAACTCTGGAAGAAGGATTGCAGCGGGAAGTCGCCGAATACCGCCAACGAGTCCGATAACGTCGAAGAGATTGTTCTGACAATCTCTTGCAAAGCTAAAAGTAAAACGATCGCAGGTTTTCCGGAGAAGGGATTTGGGTAATGAGGAAACTGACTCAAAAGTTTTTGATAACGCTAATGGCGTGTCTGTTTTTTTATTCTGTCAATGAAGCACGGCAGCAATGGTCTGTTATCCCCGAACAGGTTGCTCCGCGTTTGATTCCACGCGCGCAGACGCAAGCCGGCCCGCTCGATACGGATGATCGGGAAACTTACAATGTGCGGAAATTCGGCGCGCGTGGCAATGGCAAGACAGATGACACGCAGGCAATCAAAACGGCTGTGCAGGCCATTGCCACTGCGCGCGGCGGCAAGCTCTTTTTCCCGAACGGCGTGTATCCCGTCAGCAGCCCGATTGATCTTCCCTCCGGCATCACGATAGAAGGCACGAACGGCGCTTATAATGGAAACTGTAAATTGCTGCTGACGACGCCGAATCAAAAGTTGCTGACCATCGGCGAAAATCGCAGGCGCATTACGATTCGTGACATAGAGCTAAAGGCCGCGCCTGCCTCCGTGACTCCCTACCGGATTATGAGTAAGACGATAGGTATCGATGCTCGCGGCGCGTCTCCGAACAGCAGTTTTGAAATGGAGTTTAAAAATCTGACCATCACCGGATTCGATAGAGGCATCAGCGTCGAAGACAGTAAGGGCGAACACGACTGGCAGTTTGATAATGTGCTGGTAGATCACGTCACTTTCGCGGAGAACAATAACGGGATTTACATGAACTCGCAGAACGCTTCCTACTGGAAAGTGACGAACTGCTGGTTCGCTCTGATGCCCGGCGGATACGGTCTCTATTTAGAGCGCAGCGGTTTTCTGACAGTTGATTCCAGCACGGGCGGCGGCGCGCCGAACACCAAAGCGCAGGGGCTTCCCAACTCCAAGACTTTTATTTTCGTCGGCGGCTCGCACGGCAGCCTGACCGTCATCAATTCGCAGGCAGAGGGGCTTGATTATTTTATGGAAGTCACTTCGCCGCCGAACTATTCTTATCCAATCACGGTCATTAATTCGATTATCGGGCCGCCCGTGATGCTGCGCGCTAATTGCATCTACGTCAGCATTGGTAATTACTATGACGCGGGCGCGGTGCGAACTGTGGACAATGGAACGGATGTGTTGATTCACAGTTTGGGCGACGTGGCGGAAATGCCCATGAATTCCGGTCGGAGTCCGAGGGGCGTGACTCCCTTTAAGCTTCAGGTGAACAGCCGTGTGATTTTCGGCTCCGGCATTCATGGCGTAGAGTTTGGGAAAGATGCTACATTCAATTACCACGTAGGCATCGGGACAACGCCGCCCGCAGACGCGCTCTTGAGCATTGCAACGCCCAACGATAACGAAGTGCAACTCAGGCTTGGCAGCACGCAGGGCTTTTACTACGACCTGTTTCGTGATACGTCCGGCTATCTCACTTTCAGAGGCAACCAGAGCGGCTACACAGGCTTTCGCTTCAATGGTGATATAGTTCCAGCCACAAACAGGAATGGAAATCTAGGTACGGACACCAATCGTTGGGGCACTGTGCATGCCGTCAGGGTTGTGAGCGGCGACGCCGTCCTGTCAGATAAAGAGACAGGCGAGGAGCTTTATCGCATCCGCGAAGATCAGCAAAATATTTACTTTGATGACATCCGCACTGGAAAGCAGTTGATGCGGCTTGACCGCGACGGCAATCTGCATGTCACAGGCAAAGTGTTTCAGAACTCAAAGTAAACTTTCGGGCGAATAGATGACGATGCTCAAATCAATGGGCTTGACCTTGATTGCGCTCTGCCTCTCTTATTGCGGGGTGGCCTTGCTGCGCCGTTGGGCGGAGCGGCGTCAAATCCTGGATGTCCCGAATGAGCGCAGCTCGCATACGCGCCCGACTCCGCACGGCGGGGGACTCGCTATCGTCGTCATCACGCTCACGGGCTGGCTCATCTATAGCTGGCTGTGGGCGCATACCTGGCCGCCGCTCCCATACGTCATCGGCGCTTTGCTGGTCGCGGGAATTAGCTGGCTCGATGACTTGCGAACTGTGCCGACGCTTGTCAGATTCGCCGTGCATGGCATCGCGGCGGTGTTGGCGATAATCAGTTTTGACTACTGGCACTTGACGAGCGTGCCGCTTTTTCATCAATGGAATCTGGATTGGGTCGGGCTGCCGCTGACTTTTCTCTGGATTGTTGGCCTCACAAACGCTTACAATTTCATGGACGGGATAGACGGTATCGCAGGCGCACAGGCAGTCGTAGTCGGTTTAGGATGGGCTGTGCTGGGCTGGCTCAGCGGGCAGCCGCATGTGTCTGTGATGGGCTTGTTATTGTGCGGGACAAGCTCTGGCTTTCTCTTGCACAACTGGCCTCCGGCGCGCATTTTTATGGGCGATGTCGGAAGCGCGTTTCTGGGTTATACTTTTGCCGTTCTGCCGTTGATGGCCGCGCACGCTCCGCGAGCGGATGCACGACTTGCTATTATAGGTGCGCTGCTGCTCTGGCCTTTTATATTTGATAGCGCCTTTACATTCATGCGGCGCGCGTTGCGTGGCGAAAATGTTTTCGCGGCGCATCGCTCGCATTTGTACCAGCGACTCGTGATCGCAAGCTGCACCCACTTGTTCGTCACGATTTTGTATACGGGGTTAGCGCTCATCGGCGTCATCCTCGCACTGGTCTGGCTTAAAGGAATAACTGGAAGCCGGGCGGCAATTATAATTCTCTTACCGGTGCTGTGCTTTGCGCTGTGGAGTTGTGTCGTGCGGCTTGAGCGCAAACGAGCTGCCCGCAGCATGCGCGGGCAATTAGCAATTTTAAACGAGCCATGATAAAGGAAACATACATGACAGGGGCTGGAAAAAAGAGTCTGGCGGAATCGCGTCTCTGGTGGACGAGATTACTGACCAAGCAGATGCAATTCATGATGGACTTGCTGGTGCTGGTCTCTGCGTTTTTCCTTGCTTATATCTTACGCTTTGATTTTCATATCTCGGAAATCTGGCTGGTCGGCGCGCTGACGCAGGTTTCTTATGTCGTGATGATTCAGTTTGCCGTCCTGATCCTGACGGGCGTCTATTCTTTCGTCTGGAAATATGTTGGCCTGGCGGAAGTTAAAGCTTTTATCGCGGCGGCTGCCATCTCATCTTTTCCCATTTTCATGCTGCGGCTCGGGTTGCCGGACAAATATTTAATCTGGCAAGTGCCGCTCTCAGTCATCGTGATGGATACGCTGCTGGCTTTTAGCGGCGTCCTCGGCGTGCGCGTCTTGCGGCGCGCGATGTATGAGCGTTATGAGAAGCGGCGGAAAGAGACGCGCGCCAATACCTTGAGCAAGCGGCGCGTGCTGCTGATCGGCGCAGGTCGCGCGGGAGTTCTGGCGGTCAAAGAAATTCAGGGACGCGGCGATATTGACCTGGATGTCAAAGGATTCGTAGACGATGATTTGAGAAAGCAAGGCTCTGTCATACACCGCGTCAAAGTTCTCGGCACGACCGAAGACCTGCCGCGCCTTGTGCGTTCCCTCGACATAGATCATGTCGTCATCACGATTGCACAGGCTTCGCGGCAGGAATTAAGAAGCGTCGTAGAGATTTGCGAAAAAATTCCGATCAAGGTGCGAATCATCCCCGGCCTCTTCGAGATTTTGCAGGGGCGCGTCAAGGTCAGCCGCATCCGCGACGTGCAGATCGAAGATTTGCTGGGGCGCGAGCCGGTGCGCCTGGATGAAGATGAGATGCAAGCGTTTCTCGCGGGCAAGACAGTGATGGTCACCGGAGCGGGCGGCTCAATCGGCTCAGAGCTGGCAAGACAGGTGGCGCGTTTTGAGCCTGCTGCGCTGCTCCTGGTCGAGCGCGCGGAGTTTGCTCTTTTTAACATTGATCGTGAATTGCGCGACACCTATCCTGATTTGAAAATCATGCCGCTCACATCGGACGTGTGCGACGAGGGGCGTATGCGCACCATCTTTGCCAAATATGCGCCGCAAGTGGTCGTCCATGCCGCTGCCCATAAACATGTCCCGATGATGGAATTTAATCCGACGGAAGCGGTTAAGAACAACGTCTTGGGGACAAGGCTGTTGGGAGAGATCGCCGGGCAGAGCGGAACCGAAGCTTTTGTTTTAATCTCGACGGACAAGGCCGTCAGGCCGTCTTCGATGATGGGAGCCTCCAAGCGCGTCGCGGAGCTGGTCATACAGGATTTGGATAGCCGTTACGAGACGCGCTATGTGGCCGTGCGTTTCGGGAACGTCATCGGCTCAGCCGGTTCCGTGATTCCCATCTTCCGCGAGCAGATCAGCAAGGGCGGCCCCGTGACCGTCACGCATCCTGAGATGGTGCGATACTTCATGACGATTCCGGAGGCTGTGCAACTTGTGCTTCAGGCGGGCGCGATGGGCGAAGGCGGCGAGATTTTTATCCTCGATATGGGCGAGCCGGTGCGGATTCTCGATCTCGCGCGGGATACCATCACGCTGTCCGGCTTTAAACCGCACGAAGATATAGAGATCGTCTTTACAGGCATTCGTCCCGGCGAAAAATTATTTGAAGAGCTTGATACGGACGGCGAGAATGTTGCCAAAACGCGCCATCCGAAAATCTTTATCGGCAAGATCGCAGCTTACCCGGAGGCGAAAGTCGGGCAGGCTCTGCAACGTCTGGCAGAGCTTTCCCGGAATGGTCATGACACGGATTTGCGCGCCTATCTCAACGAGCTGTTGCCGGAAGCCACCTTGCATGTGACGGTCGAACCCGTCGCTGCTATTGCCGAACAACCCGTAGTTCATCACGCTACTGCCCGACCTTCTTAAAAGTTTTCCCGGCCAAAGAGAGGGGCGACTCATCTAACAACGCACATGGTCAGCGCTGAGACACAGAGCATCGGCTCGCACGAATCTCAAGAAGTACGCAGCAAGCGCACGCCTCGCACACATGCGGGCGAGCCTGTACGTGTGCGCGCGGCGCGGCTGTTGGACATTCTTATTTTCATCATCCTGCTCTCGGTGATCGCTTTGGCGGCTGTGCCGTATGGCACGGTTGAGCCGCTCTGGGAATCAGCCTTTCAATGCATCATCTTCGCGCTCGTCGCTTTGTGGATAATCGAAGGCATGCTCGCGGGCGGCGAGTGGCAGCTCAAGGGCTGGTGGTTGCTTGCACCGCTGCTGTTGTTGGTGGCATATGCTTTTATACAAACAGTGCCTCTGTGGAGCGCGGGCGGGGAAGTCGCAGGCGTCAAAGGCGCAACCTTGCGCACCATCAGTGTTGAACCTTACAGCACGCGGCTGGCCGCCTGGAAAATGCTGGCGCTGACGCTGACGGGCGCTTTGCTTTTACGCTACACGTCAAATCATCGCCGTTTGCGCGCTCTGGTGGTCGTCATTATCGGAGTGGGAATTGTCAGCGCGCTGTTTGGCCTCGTGCGGCAAACGACGCATCAGAACACGCCCGGATTTATCCTGCCGCTGTTAAGGCCGGGAATCGGCTACGGGCAATTTATCAATCGCAATCACTTCGCTTATCTGATGGAGATAGCTTTGGGGCTGGCGCTCGGGTTTGTCTTTGTCAAAGGGGAGCAGCGAAATCGTGCGCTGCTTTTTCTAGGGCTGACTTTGCCATTGTGGACGGCGCTGGTGTTGTCAAACTCGCGCGGCGGAATCTTGAGCATGTTCTGTCAACTCCTGTTCCTGTTTCTGTTGTCGAGGTCAATACGGCCTGCATCGGAGCTACCGAAATGGCGTGCAGGCTGGCTCGGGTGGGTAACGCGGATTGCCAACTCGCGTTTGATCCGCGTGATGTTGGCCGTGTGCCTGCTGCTCGCGATTGTGATAGGAGTCTTGGTGGTGGGCGGCGATCCGCTGGCGAAGCGTTTGGAGAGCATGCAGACCGAAACTTCCATCGCGGAAACGGGCGCGGAACCCGAAGGCTCGCGGCGCGTCAAAATCTGGCGCGCGACATGGGAGATGATTAAAGATCATCCGGTGACAGGCATCGGCTTTGGCGGTTTCTGGATAGCGATTGACAGCTATTATGCTCCGCAGGGAAGGACGAGGCCGTATCAGGCTCATAACGACTACCTTGAATTATTAGCCAGCGGCGGCATCATCGGAATCGCGCTCGCCGCTTGGTTTCTGTTCCAGTTTTTGCGGCGCGTGCGGCTTTCGCTGTATTCCAAAGACTCTTTTCGGCGCGCGGCCTGCTGCGGCGCGCTGACCGGATTGTTCGGCATCGCCATTCATAGCGTGGTTGATTTCGGTTTGCAAATCACGGCTAACGCGGTAATGTGCGTCGCGCTGGGCGTGATTGCAGTCGTGGATGACCGGGTCAAGTCTCCCTCGAAAAAGGGAAGCTCAACGATGTCTCGCGATCCGGATGAGAGCGCAGTCGGAGCTTTCAGGGAGCGCAGAAGGCATCATCCGAAAAGTTAAGAAAGATTTATCGCGTCTTTGCCCAAAAAGCATTGACCTATCGTGAGAGGCTGGCGTACACTCGCCTCCTGTTTAATTTGCTTCCCGGCGTTGATTGGCCCAATCAGTTTTTAACAGTGTCTTTCAGTGTCTTTCCCACAAAGGAGAATTAAGAAATGATCGCAGTCAGACGGAACATCTTGAAAGCCACAGCATTGCTCCTCGCTTTTTCCCTGGTGCAATTCTATTTTGCTTTCGGCGCGACGAGCGCGCGTGCAACAAACAATGAAGCTCCCGGCGGTCTCGTTTTTGGCCGGTTAGCTGTCGCTGAAAATCAAACCATCTTTCTAAACGGCAACACCGCTGACGCCGGAGCCACTATCTTTTCCGGAGCGGAATTGCAGACGCTTGACACTGTCAACGCGACGGTTCAGATTCCGTCCGTGGGTAGGCTTGAGATGTCCCCCAATTCTAAGCTGACGCTTGATTTTACGCGCGACAGCGTGAGCGTTCGGCTTAGCGAAGGTAATGCTACGCTAACGACCTTCAAGGGCATAGATGGCTCACTGACCACGCCGGAAGGCACGATGGTTCGCTCAGACCCGTCGAAGAGCGGTTCGGTGCTCACGAGCAAAGCCGGAGCCGCAGGGCGCGCGGCCTTGAGTAACGGACAAAAAGCGGCGTTAATCATTATCCCGATTGTTGCTGCGATCATTATTATCGCGGTCGTGGTCTCGGATGATGATGATGATAGTCCCAATAACCCGTAACCGTTTTATGCCAAGTGTCGCACGCGGTTGATGTGCGAGCCTACTTTCAGATGAAGCACGATTGTTTGCCCGGACAATCGTGCTTCACCATCCACCCGTGTCAAGCGGGTTTTGTGAAAGCTCTTAACTCAGTTATCACTTTTAGCCCCGTCTGTGCTTCGCCGCTATTCAAGCTTTGCAATCGCACTGATTAGCCTGTTAGCTTGCCTGACAGGCATCTGGATGGTCGGGCGCGCGGGATTCTCGCGCATGCTTTCAGAGTTCGTGTTGAAGGCGAGCTTGTATCCGGTTGAGTACAAAGCCAGCATCATGGCTTCGGCGGATGAAGCTGTCCGGCTGGCTCCCGCAGACCCGGAAGCGCACAGGGCGCGCGGTCTCGCTTTGCTTGAGACCGAAGAGTTTGCACAGGCCATCGGCGAGTTTGAGCGCGCGGTCATCCTGCGTCCGCGTCACAATCTTATGTGGCTTGAGTTGGGGAAGGCGCGCGACCAGGGGAACGATCTGGACGGAGCCGTCGCGGCATTTCAAGAGGCCATCCGTCTTGCCCCAAGCTATCCCGAACCGCGCTGGCAACTGGGCAACTTACTGGTACGCGCAGGGCGTTTTGACGAAGCCTTTGCAGAGATGCGTACATCTCTGGCGATTGATGGCGGAAAGCTGGCCTCTGCGATTGAGCTGGCGTGGGCTGTTTATGCGGGCGACGCTAAAGCTGTCGAGCAGGCGATTCAGCCGCAAACCGCACAGCAGCGTCTTGTCTTAGCTCGCTTTCTGGCAAAAAACGGGAAAGCGGTTGAAGCCATCGCTCTTTTTCGCAACGCGGGCGGAATCACAGAAGAAGACCGGCGCGCTCTTTACACCGAGCTAATCACAAAACGAAAATTCAAAGAGGCTTTCGAGGTCTGGGTCAGCGGAGAACAGCTTTTGCCAGCCGATCAGGAGAAGTACCAACTGGGAGAGGCTTTTATCAACGACGGCAGCTTCGAGCATAAGATTAATTATGACGGGACGGGGTTTGACTGGATTCTGCGGCGCGCCATTCCGGGCATCACTTTAGAGTTGTATCCAAAAAATCCGCGCGACGGTGGGCGCAGCCTGTTGGTCAAATGGAACGGAAACTCCAATCCTTCCAGTTCCTATCTCTCCCAACTGGTATTGGTCGAGCCGAAAACACATTACCGGTTACAGTTCGCGGCGCGCACAGAAGATTTGACGACCGGCGGCGCGCCCGTCTTTGAAGTGGCAGATGCCAACACTGACAATCTTTCCGTCCTGTCGCGCTCAGAGCTTTTGCCGCAGGGCGATAATGAATGGCAGGATTACAAGATAGAATTTGCGACGGGCGATGAGACGCGAGCCGTGCATGTTGTCCTGCGCCGCCAGCCTTGCGCAAGCCAGCCTTGCCCCATTTTCGGGCGACTGTGGCTGGATGCCTTCAAGCTGGAAAAATCCACGGCAGAAACAGGGGCCGTGAAGAAGGGTTTTTAAGAACAGGTAATCCGCGACACTTTCCCGGATGGCTGAATATATGTCATCAAAGGTATTGACCGGATAGTTTAACGCATGATAGCTTACCTGCTCTACTAACTGCCCGGCTCTTTGAAAAGCAATGCGCCGGGTCTGACTGGCCTGCCAAATGTGTGATTCACACTTTGAAACTTTTAGGCACGTGAGAGCAAGACGGAAATTCAGAGAATTGATGCGTCAGAAGAGATTGTCGGGGAGAATTTTAGGTTGACTGATTTAGTCTTGCCTCGTTTCAAGTTTGAATCAACTTGAATGCAGAAGATAGACCGTCTCGGGTGGACGGATGGAATCTCAATCGTCAGCTACGGCGTCAGGGTCGGCATTCGTGTCAACCAGCCGGGCGCGTTGGAACGCATCAAAGAATTTCTACCGCAGGGTTGGAAGACGGCCTCGTCGCCAATCGTCGACCACCTATTTTCAGCATATTTCGGAGGCGATGGGAAACGCCCCGGAGTGCGCCGCTACAGTTTGCTGTATAACGGGCTGGCAAGGATGCTGCGCACCTTCGATGACGAGCAGATTTTCAAAACGCTGGAAGCGAATATCCGCCTGACGGTAGCAGAGACGGCGCGGCGCAGAGTGTTCGTACATGCGGGCGCGGTCGGCTGGAAAGGGCAGGCGATAGTCATTCCGGGTCGCAGCTTTAGCGGAAAAACCACTTTGGTCGCAGAGCTTGTCCGTGCGGGAGCGACTTATTACTCGGACGAGTATGCAGTGCTTGACAATCAAGGCCGCTTGCATCCTTTCGCCAAACCGCTCTCGATCCGGCAGAACGGATCGGGCGATCAGGTTGATTATCCGGTCGAAGCCTTCGGCGGCGCGGCAGGCAAAAAGCCTTTGCCGGTTGGTTTGGTGGTCGTCAGTAACTATAAATCGGGAGCGCGCTGGAAACCGCACAGCCTCTCGGCAGGGCAGGGAGTTTTAGAACTTCTGGCGCATACGATTTCCGCTCGCCGCCAGCCGGGGGTTGCGCTTCAGACGCTTCATCAGGTAGCATCACGCGCGTCAGTCCTGAAAGGCCAGCGCGGTGAAGCTCGGCAAGTAGTTGATTCGCTCTTACGAACTCTAGCTGAAAATGGTTAGCATTCCCCAGCGGAATAAATCTGTTTTCCTAACTTTAAATTGCACTATACTTTTGTCTGTCCCAAAGCCGGTGGTAAAAAACTAGGAGGCTCCATGCAGAAAACAAATCCACACTTCGAACCTCTTGCCCGTCAAGAAGGATTGGTCGTTCAACAAATGCCCGACGAAGTTTTGATCTATGATTTAGACAGGCATAAAGCTTTTTGTCTAAATCAAACTGCCGCACTGGTCTGGCAGCATTGTGATGGTCAGACGAGCGTCGAGCAGATCGCACAGAGGTTGGAGAAGGAATTACAAACTCCCATCAGTATGGATGTCGTGTACCTTGCGTTGGATAGTTTTAGCAAAGACCAACTGCTCGAAGAGCGCGTCATGCTTCCGGTCGAGATGGGGTTGAACCGGCGCGAGGTGATGCGCCGCATCGGTTTGGCAACGGCGGTCGCACTGCCCCTCGTGGCCTCCATCATCGCTCCGACCGCAGCGCATGCTGTAACCTGTATCGCTAGTGGCTCGGCGTGCAGCCCGACCGTCGTGTGCTGTAGCACGCTTGCGACCTGTACGGTTGGCAACTGCCCTTAATCTTTCGTGTTGGGTCTTGTGGCAAGATGAGTGAGACCCGCGACGGCGACGGCAGCAGTAGCAGTCCGCCCAGCCGTTTAATCGCAAGCTTGCTTTCCGGCGCATGGCGACAGATGCCGCCCGCGCCTGAGATTACCACCGCAGAGCTGGAAATAATCGCGCCCCTCCTGATTAAATCGGGAGGCGGCGCGCTTGCATTCTGGAAGTTGCGCGGCACGCCTCTGGAATCTACTCCGGCGGCGCACGACCTCAAACAAACGTATCGCCTTTACACGCTACAGGCAGCCATCCACGAGCGCGAAATCGCACAGGTCCTCAAGCTTCTCAAACCGGCAGGCATCGCCCCCGTTCTCGTCAAAGGCTGGTCTGTCGCCCGACAGTTTCCAGAACCAGCCCTGCGTCCTTACGGAGACATAGACCTCTTCGTCCATCCAGAACAATTCGGCACGGCGTCAGAAATTCTCAGCTCTCCCGAAGGGCGAAAGTTTTTCGTAGACCTGCACAAAGGCGCAGATCATCTGGACCCAACGCCGTTCGATGTCCTGTACGAGCGCGCACAGACCGTAGAGCTTGGAGATGAAACGGTGCGCGTGCTTTCCGGCGAAGACCACTTGCGCGTGCTGTGCGTGCATTTCCTGCACCACGGCGGATGGCGACCGGCGGGTTTGTGCGACATAGGCTTGCTGGTGGAATCAAGCGGCGCGAGCTTTGACTGGGAAGCGTGTTTGACCAAAGACAAAAAGCGCGCGGGCTGGGTCGCCTGCACCGTCGCCTTAGCGCATCAACTGCTCGGCGCGGACATCTCAGATACTCCTATCACGGATACTGCCGCGAATCTCCCGCGCTGGCTGGTGCCCGCCGTGCTAAAGGAATGGGACAATCCCGTCTCGATAGACCACGTCGTCCCGCCTCCATTGGCAAACAGGCTCGCGCATCCGTTTGAAACCATCAAGGCGATCCGCCGCCGCTGGCCGCCAAATCCCATACAGGCCACCATCGTCATGAATGGAGCTTTTAATAACTGGCCGCGCATCTTTTATCAGGCAGGAAATTATGTCGCGCGCACCGCGAAGTTTTTGGCAAAGCTTCCCGGCGCAGCCGGAACCTCACAGAAAACTTAGAACGGCTAACAAAACTAGACACAGAGAGAGGAAAAGTAGATGACGGAGATGCTAAATAAAATGACTGCTGTTATCTCCGTAAAACCTTAGTCAAATGCTTGTTGGGGCAGGACAAAGCCGTTTCCGGCGTCAGGTTTTTATTGACATTTTCCTGTAAGCATTTATAGTGGAGGCCGTATATCTTATTACTGCATCATGAGTTGGCTTCAGGGTTTACATTCTTGAAACAAAGATTGTTTCTTTTTCCCGTTTTTATTCATTTGAAATCCGGGCGGGTAGGATTTACTCCATGCCGGAATCCGTGATTTACGTTCCAACTCTTCTGCTTTCTCGAAAGGGATCAAGCACAACAAAGCATTTGGCAGGCTTTGACCTGTCTTTCAAAAGGAGTGGACAATGAAGAAGTTATTTTTAGCTCGGATTGCAAACAGTATCGGTCGGCGATCAATCGTCGCTGTGACTATTCTTTCCATGTTACTGCTTTCAATGGGCACGACCGCCTCTCTGCAAGACGGAAATGATAGCAGCGCACGCAAGCGCGGGACAGCGGTGACTCGTGGCGGCGTCACGACCATTCCACTTCAACTGGCGCCCGTCTCCGAGCTGGCTCCGGATGCGTGCATGAATGTGTTAGTGGATGGTGGATTCGAGACCGGGGGCATTCCCAACACGTTCTGGAATCCAGAGACCTCTACCAACTTCGGCACACCGCTGTGCGACGTGCCTTCGTGCGGCACAGGTGGCGGTGCGTCACCCCCGCGCACGGGCGCATTCTGGTTGTGGTTCGGCGGCATCCCGGCGACTGAGACAGCGACCTTGGGGCAAACCGTCAACCTCCCTGTGGGGCAGGCCAGATTGGTCTTCTGGATGCGCGTCGGCACGGTTTCGTCGCCTTTCACGGATGTCTTGAACGTCAGGGTTGACGGCGCGATTGTGCAGAGCTTCCCGGAACCCGCTGTGGCCGAGGGTGCTTACACACAGCGGATTGTCAACCTCAATGCTTTTGCGAACGGCGCGGCGCACGCGATTCTGTTTGAATATATCGGCCCCACTACGGGAACCGGCAGCTACGTGATAGACGATGTGCAAGTGAATGTCTGCGACACTCCGACTTCGGCTGCCGTTCCGGTGAGCGGCAGGGTGACGACGCCATACGGAACGGGTGTGGGTAGAATATGGGTAACCCTGCTGGATACCTTTACCAACGAGACGCGCGTAACCCAGACTCGTGGCGATGGCAGCTATGCCTTTGATGAAGTTCCGGCTGGCAACTTCTATATCATCTCGGTGACAGGAAAGCGTTATTCGTTCTCGCCGGGTTCGCATAGCCTCAATGTAGTCAACCCGGTCTCTAACGTGGATTTCGTCGCCACCAGAGAATGAGCCGGTAACTAACAGCGATAAAAAAACCGCAGAGCAGATGAGTTGACACGAAATAATGTGTCACTTCATCTGCTCTGCGGTTTTTAAAACTCCCCTTGTTCGTTCTATCGCTAAAGCGGATTTGGATGCCGGTCTTAACGGGTCATGAAGAAAGCGGAGACCGGAATCATGTCAGAAGTCGTATGAGTGGGGAACTGGTTGAGGCCGCTTAAGCTGCCGAGGACGACGAGTTTTTCGGCTCTGGAGTTCCAGAGCGAGGGGTCAACCTTGCCGTCGTGGTCGTAATCGCCGGGCAGCGGGAGTTCGACAACAGCACACGGCATAAATCCTGTCGGGTCGCAGACGGGCGGTTCGGTGCCGATTTGCTCGTAGCGATATGAGGCGGTAGAGCTTTCGAGGATAAGCCACAAACCATCCGTTTCATAGAAGACCGCAATATCCGCTTTGCCGTCGCCGTCATAATCCGCCGGGACGTACACTTTGCTCTGCCTTCTTGCAGAGGCTGAAAGCAACTCTTGTGAGGTCTCAAGATTGGTGAGGCTTGAAACGTAAGTGAAAGAGTTTTCTGAAATTGATACCACAGCGACATCCGTGATGCCGTCGCCGTCATAGTCTGCGGGGACGGGTTTGTCTGTAGCCGTGCCCATCGTAATTATCGAAGGCAGGCCGGTGCTGCTATTGAGGATGTACCAGAGGGTTTCGGTCGCGCGCCACACGGCGACATCTGCACTGCCATCACCGTCGAAGTCGCCCTTAACGGGCACGTCTCCGTCATTCCCGAATATATTTGTTTTGAGCACGCTGTTAGAGCTTTGAAGGATATACCAGTTGTAAGCTCCGCCTACGCTGCGCATCACGGCCACATCAATAATGTTGTCGCCGTCGTAATCAGCGGCGACGGGCGTGTCTCCGTCAATGCCATGATAGACGGAAGTGAGCGTGCCGTCCGTGCTATGGATAAGCCATTCACCGGCAACGGAATTGAAAAAAACGAAGTCGGAAAGATTGTCGCCGCTAAAGTCTGAGCGTGAAATGATGGTCTGTGCGGAAACGATGTGCAAAGCTCCCGTCAATGCGAGTGCGGCCAGCAGCAGGCCAGTCTGTCTAAGCGTCTTAACGAATCTGTTCTGTCTCATGAAAATTGTCTCTCCTTGAAGAAAAGTCTTGCTGAGTTGTGGGCGATTGCACTCGCTTGATTTCCAAAGGTAGGAACATGATTACTTTCGGCAACCAGACAATCTCGCGTTCGTGTGTGTGGCAGTTGCCCGCACGCTACGAGAGATTCACGGCTTTGCGTCCCTGCCTCGCGGCAGGTTTGCTTTTATCGTGTGCAATCAAAGAACGACAATTCAGGAGTCGTCAGGTAACTCCCGGAAAGCGCCAATGGACGCTTTGGCAACTATAGTGCCAGAAGTCTTCGCCTTCACGGCCTGAGTTGCTTATGAGGTGCGGAAGTCAAGCAGCCCGTTCGAGATAAGCCCGAACAAGATGGTCTGAATCAATTTGAGCGGAGAGATTATCGGAGCAGGATGAATTTGGTTTGAGGCAAAAAGGCCAAAAGCATGACAGTCCGGCTGTCAAAAAAATGACACCGACGCGCGGGGCTACATGCTGTCGTCCACATTTTAGCGTCCGGCAAGCCCTTGCATTTGGATTGACATTTAACTGAAACCTGTGTACTTTGACCGCCTACATCGTTAGTTGACGAGTCTTACCTGAGCAGTACCGGGTCTTACCGTCTCATAATCAATAGAAAAAAGGTTAGCATTAGTAGAATTACAATTGTGGTGTCCCTTAAAGCCACCGAAGTCCGCCTGCATGTGCGCCGCGTTTGCGGCCCGCGCGGGCTACATTGTGTCTTTAGCAACTAAAGCACGATAAACGATCATAAAGGGCAGTGCCCTCCCAATGTACCGCTGACGCAAAGAAACCGGTGCGTCGGTCTTAAGCTATCTACTCAAACCTCGTGCGTGAAGCAAGAAAGCGTCGCCGCGCGCTCACGCTAAAAGTAACAGCCAAGGAGCCCAGACATGAATTCGTTGAATACCCACGCCGCACTCCCGACTCAATCATTGACTTCCACATACAGAAGAGGATTTATGAAGCTTTTAAATTCCAGCACTCGTGTGCGCGTCGTTGCCGCGCTTCTTATATTGTCTTTAGCGGCCATCGGATACTCAACGGTCGTCATGCGGCGTGCCAGCGCGTCCGCCTCTCCGGCAGCGCGCCCGATGGTCATCGGCACCTGCGAGAGCCTTCCGGGCGGAGTGATTGAAGTTGAAGGCACTGGCGGCTCAGGTGCGCAGCCGACAGGCTACGCGACGCTTGGTTTAGCGTTCGCAGCCATCAACACAGGCGTACACACAGGTGCGATTGCAATAGATGTTTGCGGCGACACGAACGAGGCAGCAGCGACCGCGCTCTTGAATGCCAGCGGGACAGGGGCGTCTTCCTATACCGCCATCACGATTTCTCCGGCGGGTGGAGCGGCGCGAACGATTACCGGCGCGACCACGGCGGGCAGTCCGATGATTGATTTCAGCGGCGCGGACAACGTGACGATTGACGGTTTGAATACTGGCGGAAACTCTTTGACGATTTCCAACACGACCGTTTCGGCAACCACTGTAACTTCAACGATACGTTTTATCGGCGGCGCGACGAACAACACCATTACCAACTCAAGTATTCTGGGTTCCAGCAGTTCTTCAGTTGCGACAAACGGCGGTAATATCTTTTTCAGTACCGATGCTGTCACGACGGCTGGCAACGACAACAACACCATTTCCAATAACAATATTGGTCCGGCTGGCGCAAACTTACCGACAAAAGGCATTTTGTGTAACGGCTCAATCGGCACGACCGCTATCGGTAACAGCGGACTGGTCATCAACAACAATAATATTTTCGATTATTTCGGCGCGGCAGTAACGAGCGCCGGTGTTGCGGTCAACGGCGGCTGCAACACGTTTTCAATCACAAATAACCGCCTCTATCAAACGGCGACCAGAACCTGGACAACGGGCGCGCTTCATACGCCGATTCTGATGAACAGCTCGACTGCTACGAGCGGCGTTCAGGGCATGACGATTACGGGTAATATCATCGGTTATGCGTCAAACACTCAGACCGGCACATACACTTTGACGGGTTTGGCCGGTACTTTTAACGGCATTAGATTCGTCGGCATAACCGCCGGGACAGTTTCCAATATTAATAACAACACCGTCGCTAACGTAAGTCTGACCGGCGTTACGTCAAGCGGCACGAGCAGCGGCGCGCCCTTTATGGGGATTTTTGTTTCCAACGGTTTGACGAATGCCAACGGCAACACCATCGGCAGCCAGGCGGCAACAGGTTCATTTAATTTTTCGACAACCTCAGCGAGCGCCGCCGACGTTATTGCTATGTTCAATTTCGGCGTTGATAATTGGACTACGAATAACAATCTTATCGGCGGTATTACCGCCGCCAACTTGGGCGCGGGCGCTGCCAATGCCTATGGTCTGCGCATCAATACAGGTGCTGCTGTTAGCTGGACTGCCACTGGCAACACAATCGGCGGCACGGTAGCCAATTCCATTCAAAGCACTTCGACGGCAACCGGCACCGTTGTCAACGGTATGTTGAACAGCAATCCGATTGGAACAATTACCGGCAATACCATTCGCAATCTGACAACGGCGGGCGGAACCGGCACAGGCTCAACCGCTTCGATAGGCGGAATTGTCGTAACGACCAGTTCGCTGCAAACGATTTCACAAAACACTCTCAATACGTTTTCCGCGACCGGAGCTTCGACGGTGAACGGCATCACGACGACAGGTACCGGTTCAAACACGATTTCCAGGAACAAGATTTATGATTTGCAGTCGAATAACGCGGGCGGACTCGTCAACGGAATGCAGTTGACAGCTTCGGGCACAACCGTCACCATCGCGAACAACCTGATTGGCGATTTAAGAGCGCCTGCATCTACGGTTACATCTCCTGCGTCTGCAATTATCGGTCTCAATATTACGTCCACTTCAACGGTTTCAGCTATTAACGCCTCCTTCAATACGATTTACATCAACGCCACATCGGCGGGCGCAAACTTTGCGACGACGGGCGTTTTCCATACGGCCAGCACGACGGCAACCACCGCCGCGCTGACGTTGAGAAACAACATCATCGTCAACACTTCGACCGCCAACGGCACGGGGCTGACAGTAGCTTTCCGCCGAAGCAGCGGCGCGGCTGGCACGCTGGCAAACTATGGTTCCGCTTCCAACAACAACGATTTCTATGCAGGCACGCCAAGCGCGACCAATCTGATTTATTCAGATGGCACCAGCACTGCGCAGACGATTACCGCGTACAAGAACGGTGTCTTTACAGCGGGCACGATTGCTCCGCGTGATTCCGCTTCTATCAGCGAGAATCCGCCGTTCCTGAGCACGACCGGCTCAAGCGCACAATTCCTGCATATCAATCCGGCGACACCGACGCAGCTTGAAAGCGGCGGTATTCCGGTCGCGGGTATTACGGACGACTTCGACGGCGATACGCGCAATGCTTCCACGCCAGACATCGGTGCGGACGAATTTAGCGGCATCCTGCTCGACCTGGTTGCACCGGCAATCACTTACGCGCCGCTCGGCAATACGAGCCTGACGACCAATCGTGTCTTGTCTGTAACGATAACCGACACGACGGGCGTGGCAGGCGGCGCGAACTCTCCGCGTATCTACTTCAAGAGGTCAACTGACGCCAGCTATGTGTCCACCCAATGCTTGATGACGGGCGGCACGGCGCAGAACGGCACATACAACTGCACGATTGATTATTCATTGCTCACGCCTCCGACCGCAGCGACTGGCGACATCATTCAATACTTCGTCGTCGCACAGGATACGGCAGGCACGCCCAACGTCGGTGCAAATCCGGGCGCAGGCTTCTCGGCAACAAGTGTCAACAGTGTGACTACACCGCCGACCACGCCGAACTCTTATACAATCGTCACAGCCTTCCCGGCTGCGGTGACTGTCGGCACGGGCGGAACTTACACCTCGCTGACCAACGTCGGCGGCCTGTTCGAGGCAATGAACGCGGGCGTGTTCACAGGCAACACCACCGTCACAATCACTTCGGACTTGACGGGTGAGACCGGCACTGTGGCCTTGAACCAATTAGTCGAAGACGGTGCAGGAAACTATACCGTGACCATCAAGCCGAGCGGTGCCCCGCGCGCAGTTAGCGGTTCGTCCGCAGCCTATATGATTGCTTTCAACGGAACGGACAATGTGATCTTTGACGGCTCGTTGTCAGGGGGCACAGACCGCAGCTTGACCGTGACAAATACCGGGACGGGAGGCGTCATCGCCTTCACGTCAGGTGCAGCAGGAGCAAAGGGTAATACCCTCAAGAACGTTAATGTCGTTGGCGGCGGTCCGACCACGACGCTTATCGGCATCGCCTTTGGTGGTAATGCGTTCGGCAGCGCCGGAACGGATAACGACAACAACCGCATAGAAAATAACAGCGTTCGCAGAACTATCATTGGCATTTACTCTGCGGGCGCAAGTGTGGCGAATCAAAATACAGGAACAGTCGTCACCAGAAATGACGTGTCAGGAACCGGAGTAGACCGTGTTAGCCGAACCGGCATGGTCTTTTTCAATGATAACGGTATCCAGATCACAGAAAACCTTGTCGGTGGTATTAATAGCGCCGAAAGCATCGATGCGATTGGCATCGGCGTTGGAGTTGGCGTTGCTGATGCGCAATTCAGCAACACGGCGGCGACCAGCGGCGGTATTACCAACGCTTTAGTTTCCAGAAATCAGGTGAACGGCGTCGCTCATACAAACACATGGGGCGCGGCAGGTATTGCCATCGCAGGTGATGTGGCGGGAGCAAACACGATTTCCAACAACATGGTTACGGGCGTGATTGCCAATACAACTTCGCCGGACATCGTGGCGGGAATCTTTGTCGCGGGCGTGACCGGCTCAACCACAAGGCTCTATCACAACTCTGTTGCCAATACCGGAGATAGAGGCGCTACTGCTGCACAACAGGCAAGCTTTGCGGTGGCGATTTCCGGCACCAACCCGATTGTGGAGCTGAAGAACAACATCTTCTACAACACGCAGGTTGCAACCGGCGGCGGCGCTGCTGCCGAAAGCTATTCAATCGGCATGACCACCGCAACCTTTACCAACCTCGACTCGAATTACAACGACTTCTACGTTGCCGGGGCTAACGCGAGCTTCTTCCGTAGCGGTTCGCTAGCCGGAGCCGCTGGAACGGATTACGCGACTCTGGCAGCATGGCAGACTGCGGTCAGCGATGATGCCAACTCGCAAGAAGTTGACCCGTTGTTTGTCAATCCGACAAACGATCTGCACTTGCAGGGCACAAGCCCGGTGCTTGGAGATGGAATCCTGATTGCCGGAGTCAACAATGACTTTGACAACGACCTGCGCGACGACGCTCCGGACATCGGCGCGGACGAAATCGTGTCAGGCAGAACGGGTACGATTCCTGCCGGAACGTACCGCGACGCCAACCTCGGCGCCGGTTCCACGCTCGGCGGCAATGTGACCATTCAAGGCACATTGACCTTAAGCGGAGTCGTTACGACAGGCGCGAACACGCTGACGATTGATTGCGCCGGAACGGTTAGCGGTGCAAGCGATGCCAACTATGTGGACGGTAATGTGCAGAAGAACTTCTGCGCACCGGGCACCTTCTCCTATCCGGTCGGCGACCCCGCCACCGGCTCGCTGGCTCCGCCTCCTTTAAATGGCTTCATGCCTGTGAATGTGACGGTCACGGCTCTGGGCGTGAATCCGTCGAACCTTACAGTGAATGCCAACAATGGCCTTGCGCCCTCGACGCCTCCGCTCAATCCGGCGACGACGCTGTCTGCGTTCTGGACCTTGACGGAGACCGGAGATTTGACGGCCAACCTGACCTTCAATTATCAACAAGGTGATGTGGTCGGTAATGAAAACAATTACCGTGTCATCACTATTGAAGGCGGCACACCTTACAACTTCCCGAGCACGGTTCTTAATACGGTAGATAATCAGGCGTCAGTTAGCGGCATCACGAACTTCTCAGACTGGACGGTTGGAGAGGCATTTGCACCGACCTCCAGCCCGGCCAACGTCTCCGGTCGCGTGCTCTCTCACTCAGGCTTCCCGCTCTCCGGTGTCACCCTGACTCTCTTAGACACCATCCTGGTCGAGAACCGCACGACCGTCACGGATGCCAACGGCGCTTATTCTTTCAACGCCATCCTGACGGGTAGAGATATTGTGGTCACGCCCGCACGGCACGGCTACAACTTCAGCCCGCAGACCCGCACTTTCCCGCACACCGGTAATGTCAGCAACATCGACTTTACCGCCGCGCCTGACACCACCGTGCCGCGCCCGACCGCCAACGACTTTGACGGCGACGGCAAGGCTGACCTCTCGGTCTTCCGCCCGGCGGATGCCACCTGGTACATCTACCAGAGCTTGACCAACTCGGTGAGGTCAGAGCCGTGGGGCTTGTTGGGTGATCGGATTGTGCCGGCGGACTATGACGGCGATGCGAAGACGGATGTCGCGGTGTTCCGTCCGAGCAACGCTACCTGGTACATCCATGAATCGACGACGGGCGAGATGCGGGTGACGCAGTGGGGGTTGGCGGATGATGTGCTGACGCCGGCGGATTATGACGGCGACGGCAAGGCGGATGTCGCGGTGTTCCGCCCATCAAGCGGGACGTGGTATATCCGTGAAAGCCTGAGCGGAAACATCCGGACGGTGAATTGGGGGATGGCAGGAGACAGACCGGTGGCAGCGGACTATGACGGGGATGGCAGGGCAGATCTGGCGGTGTTCCGACCATCGAGTGGGACATGGTATGTGGTCAAGAGCAGCGACGGGTCGAACCTGACGGAGAACTGGGGACTGGCGACAGACCGTCCGGTGGTAGGAGACTACGACGGAGACAGCAGGTCAGACCTGGCGGTGTTCAGACCTGATACCAACACCTGGTACGTCAAGTTCAGTTCGAATGGGACGGTGACAGCCAAAGTGCATGGGACGAGCGTGGATGTCCTGACGGCGGGAGATTATGACGGGGACGGGAAGACAGACCATGCGGTGTGGGAGAACACGACGGGGAACTGGAATATCCTGCGGAGCGTGACAGGAGTGGCGAGCGGACAGCAGTGGGGGATCAACGGAGACATCCCTGCTCCTTCTGCTTACATTCCGTAGTTGATCGCAATGTGACAAAGAAGCCGTAGAGAGGTGATTCTCTCTACGGCTTTTGTCCTTCTACCGGCAGTATCTGCCCGTTGACAATTCTATGAAATATGTGTAGTGTGCCAGCCTACAAAGTCTGTAGACGGAGCTTACCCAGTGAACTGATTGTGAGCAGCTTCCGTCAAATTCGTCAATCAATAAAGAAGTTAACTTAAAGTAGTAATGTGGTGTTACCCCCATACCACAAAGTCTCTCTGCTTAGAAAGCGCCGCCACAGCTTTTCAGATTGAAACAGGTCTTGCAGGGAGATGTAGCTTTACTTGTAGGTGTTAGGAGCTGTCTTCTTCAAATCTTCCAGCGTTGGCTCCAAAGCAGCCGGAGGCAGTCCCTGCAATCCAGCACTCTCCAAACGTGCAAGCCTGTGCGGGCTTGCCCCAAATCGGTTATTCGGAGCCAAGTGATGAAAGTACCGAACCCTCGCGCCGTCCCGCAAACCGGCAAACCACTTAAGTCCGAAACCATAATCATCATGGAGCAGATATGAGCAATCTAAGAAACCTTCTGAGCGCGTCCAGAATCGGAACCCGATTCCTTATTGCCACAACCATTTTAGCAATTATCGCCACCTCGATTTTCGTTTCAGGATTGGCGCAGGAAGGCAAGCAATCTGCCGGAGTGTTGACCCAGCAAGATGTGCAGCAGCCCGTTTCACATTTAACCCCGCTGGAACAAGATAAATCTGTTGTCTCTGTGAAAGAAGAGGTTGCTGAAACCGGACAGGATGGAATCGGCTCGCCTTCGAACGAGTTGATTACGGCAACGACCTACGCCTTTGCTGCCGCTGCGGACGTGCTCGAAGATATGTCAAGCGGCACGACCAACCTTGTCCCTGCCGCTTCGGACGATGGGAACTCTCTTACCTTCAATATCGGCTTTGATTTCTGGTATGACGGCGTGCGCTTCACACAGTTCGGCGTCAACGCCAACGGCTTCGCAAAGTTAGGCCCGGCTCCGACCGGAACATCGTTTACCAACTCGATTGCGACCACCGCCAATGCGCCAAAGATTATGCCGTACTGGGACGATCTCTGGGTCGGCACCAACGGTCAGGTGCATTTCAAAGTAGTCGGCACCGCGCCGAATCGCAAACTCGTGGTCGAGTGGCAGAACATGACAATCCCGCGCGCGGGCGCAGCCACGACAGGCGCGGGCACATTCCAGATGTGGCTGTATGAGTCAGCCCACGCGACCTTGCCGGGCGTGATTGCTTTCGTCTATGGCAACGGCATTATTGTGAATGCAGCAAATGCTGGCTACTCGGTTGGCTTGCAGTCAGGCGCGGCGACGAACTTCGCGAGCGTGACGACTACGGGCGATACGGTTTCTTATGCTGTAGCCAATAACACGCAGACTAACGCGATTATAGCGGGCAAGAAGTACACCTTCACGCCGAACATTCCGGCGGCTCCGACTGGGTTGAATTTTACTGCGGTCACGGCGATCAGCCAGACGGTTAACTGGACGGATAACGCGACCAACGAATTCGGCTACGTAATTTACAGGTCAACGGACGGCATCAATTTTACTTTCCTGACGCAAACCGCCGCCGGTGCGACTAGCTTTAACGACACTGGACTGAATCCCGGCACAACCTACTTCTATCGAGTCTATGCAGTGACAGAAGGCGCACTGAGCACGCCTGCGCTGGCGGGCAGTCAGGCGACAGCCGCTGCCGGAAACATCACTTCCATTGCTTCAGGCAACTGGAGCGTCGGCGCGACATGGTCAGGCGGCGTGCCTCCGACCGCCGCCGATAACGTGACGATTGCCGCCGGGCACACGGTCACGATTGATTCCAGCGATGCTTTCAGCGTCACGGTTCTGAGCGGCGGCATCCTGCAATTCGAAGCGACGACGGCCAGAACCTTGACGGTTGGCTCGTCCGTCACCATCAACAGCGGCGGGACATTCCAGAGTAATCCGGCTGGAACACAGACAGCCCACGTGCTTTCAGTTGGCACGAATTTGGTCAACAACGGCACGTTGGATTTCAGCACCAACGCTGATACGGCAGGCGCGGGCATTACCTTTACGGGCGCGGCCAACAATACTTTCAGCGGCACGGGTGCGACCAACGATGTCAGAGCGATTACCATCAACAAGGGCACTGCCATCGCCAACACCCTTGAATTGACCGCGACGAATTTCACTGTGCGCGGCGTCAACACGGACGTGGCCGGTTTCTTAACTTTAACGAACGGCACGTTCAAGATTTCCAGCGCATTCACAATGACCAATCGCGTCTTTACGACAGCGACTTACAGCATTCCTGTAACGGGAGGTATCTGGCTTAACAACCCGAACTTCACCGTTGCCGGACAGGCAGGCGGCACGACGACCTCGAACAATGGCCTGTTTAGAGTGACGCTGGGCATCTACAATATCGGTGTCACAGCGGCTGACGGAATGGGTGGCGGTACTGGTGCAACCTTTATTATTGAAGGCGGCACCGTGAATGCTGCCGGACGAATTGACCCGCAAAACCCGGTCACCTACACGCAGTCGGGCGGCACGGTCAATGTGGCCGTCCTCGGCAACACTCGCAGCAACTTCGGCTCGTTCGAGTTATTCAGCACCACCTCGACCTTCAATATGAGCGGCGGCACGATCAACGTCATCAACCGCAATACGGGCGCGACGCAGGTTGACTGGGATATACGCTCGACCACGTTCAGCATCACGGGCGGCCTTATCGTCATCGGCGCAACCGGCGCACCCGCCGCCACGACTTACATCAACATCGGCGGCATTACGCCCAATCTCCAGATCAACGCGACGATGACGAACAACATCAATAACGCCGCTCTCTTCCTGCGGGGCACGACCGTCGTCAACAACGGCGCGATCACCGCAACCGGAGCGAGCGCGCGTTTCGACTTCGGCGGCCCTGCGGCGATGAGCTATTCCGGGACCGGCACGTTCGGCACACTTGCCACGCCATTCGCCGGCGTCGGCGTCAGCGCCAACAGTATTTTTCAGACGACGCTCAGTGCGCCTATCGTTGTTAATCGCATCAACCTGTTTCAGGGCGGTTTCATTAACAGCGGCCAGATCACGCTCGGCAACGGCGGAGCGTCCACGACTGTCGTCCAGATCGGCTCTGCCGGACTCACGACGCCGGGCGGTTCGTTCGATGTCAGCCCCGTGCACAATCAAGGCACCGGTGGGCAAATCATGCTCTACCTGTTTGAAACAGCCGCGCGCACAACAGGAGTCGAAATCAACCCGACACGCATTTTGACGAGCCTGTCGGTTGATAACCCGAACCACGTCACGATTGCGGGCGGCGACCTGACGCTGAGCAGCACAGCAGCAGCCCTGACCCTGACCAACGGGAGACTCATCACCGGAGCGAACACGCTGATTCTCACATCAGGGACAGCGACCGTGACACGCACGAACGGTTATGTTGACGGCAACTTCAGAAAGACTTATACGGCTATCGGCAACAAGGCTTTCGAAGTCGGTACGGCCAATTCTTTCTCGCCCATGGCAGCGAATGTCACGGTGCTAACCACCAATCCTTCGACCTTGACGGTCAGGGCAGTGCAAGGGCCGCAACCCTTGCTCAGCCCTGCGACTTCATTGCAGCGGTACTGGACGTTGACCGAAGGCGGCGACATCACGGCGACGTTGACCTTCACGTATGCGACAGACGCGCTCGACGTGATGGGCAACGAGGCCAACTACCGCTTGATTAAAGTTGAGGGCGGCACTCCGTTCAGCTTCCCTGAAGTCTGTCCGGCAGGCCCTTGTGTTGACGAAGCCGCCAACACGATTGTGGCTCCAGGCGTGACCACGTTCTCAGACTGGACGGCGGCAGAACCGTTTGCACCGACCTCCAGCCCGGCCAACGTCTCCGGTCGCGTGCTCTCTCACTCAGGCTTCCCGCTCTCCGGTGTCACCCTGACTCTCTTAGACACCATCCTGGTCGAGAACCGCACGACCGTCACGGATGCCAACGGCGCTTATTCTTTCAACGCCATCCTGACGGGTAGAGATATTGTGGTCACGCCCGCACGGCACGGCTACAACTTCAGCCCGCAGACCCGCACTTTCCCGCACACCGGTAATGTCAGCAACATCGACTTTACCGCCGCGCCTGACACCACCGTGCCGCGCCCGACCGCCAACGACTTTGACGGCGACGGCAAGGCTGACCTCTCGGTCTTCCGCCCGGCGGATGCCACCTGGTACATCTACCAGAGCTTGACCAACTCGGTGAGGTCAGAGCCGTGGGGCTTGTTGGGTGATCGGATTGTGCCGGCGGACTATGACGGCGATGCGAAGACGGATGTCGCGGTGTTCCGTCCGAGCAACGCTACCTGGTACATCCATGAATCGACGACGGGCGAGATGCGGGTGACGCAGTGGGGGTTGGCGGATGATGTGCTGACGCCGGCGGATTATGACGGCGACGGCAAGGCGGATGTCGCGGTGTTCCGCCCATCAAGCGGGACGTGGTATATCCGTGAAAGCCTGAGCGGAAACATCCGGACGGTGAATTGGGGGATGGCAGGAGACAGACCGGTGGCAGCGGACTATGACGGGGATGGCAGGGCAGATCTGGCGGTGTTCCGACCATCGAGTGGGACATGGTATGTGGTCAAGAGCAGCGACGGGTCGAACCTGACGGAGAACTGGGGACTGGCGACAGACCGTCCGGTGGTAGGAGACTACGACGGAGACAGCAGGTCAGACCTGGCGGTGTTCAGACCTGATACCAACACCTGGTACGTCAAGTTCAGTTCGAATGGGACGGTGACAGCCAAAGTGCATGGGACGAGCGTGGATGTCCTGACGGCGGGAGATTATGACGGGGACGGGAAGACAGACCATGCGGTGTGGGAGAACACGACGGGGAACTGGAATATCCTGCGGAGCGTGACAGGAGTGGCGAGCGGACAGCAGTGGGGGATCAACGGAGACATCCCTGCTCCTTCTGCTTACATTCCGTAACCTGTACAGACAAACCGTCTGTCACTAAACAAGCGAGAGGCCGCAGCAAAGATTCAATCTTCGCTGCGGCCTCTCTGCTGTTGAATGTGAGTTCGACGCAAGAAAATGTTTGTTCTGCTTGCTTGCCCCGTTGAGATTAGCCGAAGAAAACTTCCGCCACGCGGAAAATCTCTTCATCTAGTTTCTTGAGATGGCCGACGGCCTCTGCGAGCGGCACGCTGGTGATGCGATTGCCCTGCACTGCGGCCATGCGTCCCCACTCCTGCGCCTGTGTCATCTCGTATGCCTTGATGCCGAGCCTCGTTGCCAGCACGCGGTCAAAAGCCGTCGGCGAGCCGCCGCGTTGCACATAGCCCAGCTTCGTCACACGCGCTTCAAGACCCGTGCGCCCTTCTATCTCCTGCGCCAGAATATTGCCGATGCCGCCCAACTGTTCGTGCTTGTAAATCTGTGTGTTCTGCTCCGCGTTTAAAAATCTTCTTCGGCGTGCGGATGTGCATCTTCCGCGACCACGATGATGGAAAAGGTGCGGCCCTGCGCCTGTCGCTTCAGCAGTAGATCGCAGACGCCCGACAGCCTGAAAGGATGTTCCGGCACCAGCACGACATCCGCCCCGCCCGCAATCCCGCCATAAGCCGCAATCCAACCGGTGTGCCTGCCCATCACTTCGATAATCATCACACGATGATGCGATTCGGCGGTCGAGTGCAGGCGGTCAACCGCATCCGTCACGATGGTGACGGCTGTATCAAATCCGAAAGTAAAGTCTGTGCCGCAGATGTCGTTATCAATCGTCTTGGGAATACAAACGACAGGCAATCCACGCTCGCGCCAGAGGTCAAGCGCGGCGGACAGTGTGCCTTCTCCGCCGACGACTATCAAAGCTCCTAAATTGTATTTCTTCCAGTTGGCTTCGAGTTGTTCGAGCAGCCCTTGCTCTTTAAAGGGATTGAGACGCGAAGTGCCCAAGATTGTGCCGCCGCGCGGCAAGATACCCGTCACGGAAAAACGTGTCAGCGGCTCAACTTGATCTTCAACGAGGCCGCGCCAGCCGTTCTTGACGCCTAAGACCTCCGCGCCATCCATGCTTGCGCGCCTGACTATGGCACGGATGGCTGCGTTCAATCCGGGGCAATCGCCGCCGCCGGTCAGGATGCCTATGCGTTCATTTATGCTCATCAGACAAAATTAAAAATAGGTTAGAGTCATGCTATAATCGCGCGACCGAGAGCAGCCTGTCAAACAACATGCTTTTCCGCAGGCGCGGATTTGAATGAGCATTCTTAAAATGCTTTGGACGAGGTTCTATACAGACACCCGTAATGCCTTTGATCTTAAGCCTTGAGACAGCGACGCGGTCAGGCAGCATCGCATTGATGAACGGAGAAAAGGTCATCGCCTCTGTGACAGGCAATGCGCAGGAGTCGCATTCCGCCACGCTCCTGCATCAGATCGAAATGCTGTTGGAAAAATCTGGCCGCAGCCTGTCTGACATAGATTTGTTTGCGACGGCCAGTGGCCCCGGCAGCTTTACCGGCTTGCGCATCGGCCTCGCAACCGTCAAAGCCCTGTCAGCCACGCTCAATCGCCAGTGCATAGGGATTCCGACCCTGCAAGCCATAGCCTTCGGCGCAGGAGCCTCCGACGCCACCTGCGCTCTGATTCCAGCAGGACGCGGCGAAGTGTTCGCACAGCTTTTTAAGGTCGCAGAGGACGGGAAAGTCTCTGAGCTTTCCGAAGCCTCGCATCTGCCGCCACAAATCCTGCTTGACAGAATGAGCGAGCGGCGCACGCTGTTGTGGGTGGGTTATGGCGCGCAGGGAAACGCTGATTTAATATCAGAGCGAGCGCGCGAGCTTGAAATAAATTTTACAGTGCAGCGCGATCCTTTCTCTTCAAGCGAGACAAACGGATGGACGCTCGCGGCTGCGGATGATGCGCTGGCAGAACATGTCGCGCGACTTGCCCTGCAAGAGTCCGATAACGACGGAGCTTATCAACCGGAAAACCTACATGCCATTTATGTACGGCCTTCCGACGCGGAGCTGAAGAAGTAATGTCGAAAGTCGAGCCTGCCAGAGAGTCTTTAAAAAATATTCTGCGCGTCGAGCGCATGACGGAGCACGACCTGCTCGAAGTGGTCGAGATAGAGGAAATGTGCGGCCTCAGCCGCTGGGGATGGGAAGCTTATCATGAGGAACTACAGAGCGGGCACGCTGGCTTGATGCTTGTCTTGCGCCAGCAACAGCCTGCTCCTCCTGCAACCGCGCCCGAAAAGCTTCTGGCAGGCTTCGTCGCCTCTCGCCTGATGGCGGACGAGCTGCATATCAACAACATCGCAGTGCGCCCGGTTTATCGCAGGCAAGGTCTGGCCTACGTTCTCCTCGGCAGGGTTTTGAATGAGGCAGCCGGAGCCGGAGCGCGCGAGGCTCTACTGGAAGTGAGGGCTTCAAATCAAGCCGCGCAGGCTCTCTATCAAAGACACAATTTCCGCGTTGCCGGAAGAAGAAGGAATTACTATGCGGAGCCTGCGGAAGACGCGCTCGTGATGCGCGCCACGCTCTAATCTGACGCTTGCTCTCTTACAGTAGTTTGAGCTAACATTTTTGTCATGCGAAACAGCGGCGGGCGAATTAGACATTACCGTCGCCAACTGTACTACACTAATTTCAAGCATCTGAAAGGAGGCTTTCCCTGAAATGGAAACCACAAACATGGACAGCTTAAAGGAGCAACTGATGACGACCGACCCGGAGTTCCGCGAACTGGCGCGCGAGCACGGTCGTTATGAGGCGCGTCTCAGCGAATTGACAGCCCTCCCTTATCCCAGTGATGAGGAACAATTAGAAGAAATTACCTTAAAGAAGAAGAAGCTGGCCCTGAAAGATCAGATGCACTCGATCATGCTGCAACATCAAGGCGCAGGCGCAGACCATTAAAGGCTCTGGCCGCACCCGTAGTCAGTCGCGAATTCATAGCATAGCAATCAGCCGAACATGGGGGCGCAAGAGCGATTTGCCAGCGCCCCCGTTTTAATTATCCGAGCCGGGAGTTTTAAAAGGCGCACCGGCGGGGTCTGCGAAAATCGATTTAAGGAAAGCGAGTAGCTTGGCAAAAGACGGTTATCCATACATCATCATCCCGCTTGTGCTGGCGCTCGCCTGTCTCGCGCTGGGTTACTGGGCTGCGGGAAATCCTTACGTGGCAATTCCTTTATATCTGGTCGCGGCCTTTTTCTTCCTGGTCGCAGGCTTCATGGCCTACTTCTTTCGCGACCCGCACCGTCAGGCTCCGGGCGATCCGAACATTATCGTTTCTCCGGCGGACGGGCGCGTAACGCGCGTGGTTCCGCTCATGCCCGGCTCTGTTGATTCGCCGACAGTGGTCAGTATTTTTCTCTCTCCGCTGGACGTGCATATCAACCGCGCGCCCATCGCCGGAAAGATCACCGAGATGACTTATACCAAAGGTAAATTTCTGATGGCGACGAAAGAAGAATCCAGCCTTGTCAACGAACAGAATTCGCTGACCATTGAGGGAGAACGAATCACGCTCGTGTGCAAGCAGATCGCAGGAGTGCTGGCGCGCCGCATCGTGTGCTGGAAGATGGTCGGTGATGAATTGGCCCTGGGCGAGCGCTTCGGCCTCATCAAATTCAGCTCGCGCACAGACATGATTCTCCCGCCGGAGGTGACAGTCTCGGTTCGCGTAGGAGATCGCGTGCGCGGCGGCGCGACCATCATCGGGAGGATTGCCTGATGAGCAGTGCGATAGAATCAGAAATGGAAGAGACCGCCACAGAGGCGGCTAATCCTGAGCGGCGCGGTATCAAAAAAGGTTTGTATCTGATTCCTTCCGCCTTTACCGCCGCCAACATCGCGCTGGGCTTTTATGCAGTGATGGCAAGCTTGCGCGGATTTCAATTGATCGGCGGCGGCTCCGATGCAGCCATGCAACGCGCGACCACTTTGTTTGACCTTGCGGCTCTGGCAATCGGCGGCGCAGTCGTCTGTGACGCGCTCGATGGCCGAATAGCGCGTATGACCAAGACCACTACGCAGATGGGTGTGCAGTTCGATTCAATCGCAGATGTGTTGACTTTCGGAATTGCCCCGGCTGTCCTGGCTTACTCTTGGGGGATCGGCTCTGTCTTGAGAGATGGCAGTCCCAGCCACAAGCTCGGCTGGTTTATTTGTTTTTTGTATCTGATGTGCGGCGCGTTTCGTCTCGCACGTTTTAACGTACAGGCTTCCCGCCCGCGCCTGCTCGCCGAAGGGACTGTCAAGGTGGATAAGAAGAGCTTCGTTGGCCTTCCGATTCCGGCGGCAGCGGCCATGATTGCTTCAATCATACACTTTGCCCCCAAGCCGCTCGTGCTGCACGGCTCTAAGTTTGCCCCTCTCTACAGCGGATTGCTGATCGTGCTGATAGGCTTGCTGGGCGCACTGATGGTTAGCACCCTGCGTTACTCAAGTTTTAAGTCTGCGGGAACTGGCCGCCGCAACACGCGCGTCATGATCCTGGCCGTCGCCGCCGTCATCATGCTTATCTATCTCTACTCACGCTATGTCCTGCTCGCGCTGGTCACAGGGTATATAATGTCCGGGCTGCTCTATAAGCTATGGACTTTAGTGCGACCCAAATCTCATGCTGCGCCCGTCTAAGCTTATCGCTTTTTCGTCGTGACCGTCGGAGAAGAGAAGGCCAGCAGACCATGTCTCGTGGTTATCAGCACCATCTTGTCTGCGATTATCGGCGAGGCGGCTGTATTGCTATCCTCACCCAGAGAAATCATATTCAGCGGCTTTCCATCTTTTAAATCCAATACTATCCCGCTGTCACCGGAGAGGGGCGTGAAAAGCGCGCCGTCAAAAGTCGCGAGCGGCTCTGCCGCCAATCTTCCCGCGAGTTGGCGTTTCCAGACGCGATTCCCTTGTGTCAATGAGAGAAAGTAAACGAAGTTATCCAGAGAAGTGACGAGCAGTCCATTTCGCGCGCTCAGGACGGATTGCACACCCGCGCCGGTTCTGGCGCGCCAGCGAAGACGCCCGTCCATCTCTCTGACAGCATATACATATCCGTCAGCAGAGCCGAAATAAACAACACCCGTCACCACAGCAATGCGGCCTCGAATCGCACTGCGCGTCTGATAACGCCAAAGGGTGTTACCCGTCCTCTGATCCAGAGACAAAAGCTTGCCATCCTCTGCGCCTATGTAGAGACTTGAGCCGACCAATGTCATACGCGAAGCAAAAGTAGAGTCGAATTTCTTTTCCCATAGAAGCTCGCCATCTTTTTTGTTCACAGCATAAATGCTCCCGTCGCTTGCCGCGCCGAACAGCGTATCCTGATTCATCGCAAGGGCAGCGCGGATGGGAGTCGGAAGCGGGCGCAGCCAGAGTGTCACCCCGCTATCTTTTCCCAAAAGCCTCAAAGCGCCTGTCGTGCGAGCATCTTTGCCAGTCTCTTTAAGACTTTCAGAGGCAACAAAAACCCCACTTTCGTCTGCTAAAGGAGCGGCTGAAAGGTCTCCGCCGATGTCTGTCTTCCATAACAATTGACCATTCGAGACCCTAAGCGAAACCAAAGCCCCTGCGGCCAGCGGCAGATAAACTCTCTGACCGTCTGTGGCAGGGGTCAGGTTAACCGTTTGCTCTGAAGCATATTGCCACTGAAGAGTCAGCGGTTTTGACAGCAGGGGTTGAGAATCTGTTAAAAAGGGAAGGGGTTGGGTAAAGGCTGCCAGGCAAAAAATCAAAATTAAGACGAAACTGTTGGCAATGGGACGAAGAATTTTAAACATACTCGGGCTATGACCGCCTGACTTCCCTGGTTCTTTCCGGCACCTGGTCAGAAAATTTGAATGCAAATTGCCGGACATTTTATATACCTCTATGATTGTGAGTCTGAATACTTGTAAGTATAATCCAAAGACCCTTTCTACATCTCGAATTCATTCAGACGTGCCATCGTTGACGGAGGTTTACTTTCTTGAGCGAAAAAAATACACACGAAAAAATCATTATATTAGATTTTGGTTCGCAATATACCCAATTGATTGCGCGCCGCGTTCGTGACAATGGCGTCTACTGCGAAATCATACCATTCAGCGCATCCTTAGAAGAGATTTTAGCGCAGCATCCGCGCGGCATTATCCTCTCAGGCAGTCCTTCCTCGGTCTATGAAGAAAATGCCCCGCGCCCGGACCCACGCTTATTAGATGCCATTGAGTGCCCGGTTCTAGGAATCTGTTATGGTTTTCAGGTCTTTGCGGCAGACCTCGGCGGGGAAGTGGAAGCGTCCGATAATCGCGAGTACGGCTATGCCAGATTGAAAATACTTGATAACACCAGCCAGCTTTTCGCAGACCTGCCTACGGAGATGGATGTTTGGATGAGTCATGGCGATCATGTCACTGTGCCGCCCGAAGGATTCAACGTGACAGCGATTACCAACGGGGCGCTTAACGCTTTTGAAAGTTTAAGCAAACGCATATACGGCCTTCAATTTCATCCGGAAGTGGCTCATACCCCGCTCGGGTCACAGATTCTGAGAAATTTCTTATTACGCATTTGCGGTTGCCGTGCGGATTGGACTCCGAGCGCAGTCATCTCAGAGCAGATCGAGCGCATACGCGGTCAGATGGGCGAGGAGGGGAAAGCTGTTTGCGGCCTCTCTGGCGGGGTGGATTCGACCGTTGCAGCCGTTCTGGTGCATCAAGCCATAGGCGAGCGGCAGACCTGCATTTTTGTCAACAATGGATTACTGCGTGAAGGCGAATTTGAGTCTACGCTCAGATTATTCAAGCAAAACCTGAGCTTGAATGTTATCGGAGTAGACTGTGTGGAGCGTTTCATGTCCGGCCTGCGCGGTGTCACCGACCCGGAAACGAAACGCAAAATTATCGGCAGAATCTTTATAGAGGTTTTTGAAGAACAGGCACAGGCTTTAGGAAATGCGCAATTCTTAGTGCAAGGAACACTTTATCCGGATGTGATCGAGTCGGTCTCAGTGCGCGGGCCGTCGGCAGTCATTAAAAGCCATCATAATGTGGGCGGATTGCCGGAGAAAATGAATCTAAGCCTGATAGAGCCTTTACGCGAGCTTTTTAAAGATGAAGTCAGAGCCATCGGTAGGGAGTTAGGCGTTCCGGAAGAGATACTTAGACGACATCCGTTCCCGGGACCCGGCTTGGCCGTGCGAATCCTGGGTGAGATAACTGATGAGCGGATTCGCGTCTTACAGGCAGCGGACAGGATAATTGATGAGGAAATACATCTGGCGGGACTGTACGATGCTGTCTGGCAAGCCTTTCCGGTCTTATTGCCAATCTCCAGCGTGGGTGTCATGGGCGATGACCGCACTTACGAAAAGGTGCTGGCAATACGCGCCGTCACCAGCACGGACGGGATGACTGCCGACTGGGCGCGCTTGCCGCATGACACGCTCGCAAGGCTTTCGACGCGGCTGATCTCGGAAGTAAAGGGCATTAACCGGATCGTTTACGACATCAGCTCCAAACCGCCAAGCACCATTGAATGGGAGTAAGCGCTTTGAGAGCGCCTCTTCAGGCTGTACTGTATATTTTTGAAGTATTTTGTCAGAGACGCCGTAGAAAAGTCTTTGCAGAATTAGCCTTAGAGGACAGCAAGCCTTCCAGAACTCTATATCTTGTCCATCAAAACCCGGAACATACGTGATATAGTGCCGCACGTCCTTTTGGGTTATAACTGAAATCAACCCTAAATCTTTGTTCAAGGTATCCAAAAAAGCGTCATTCTATGCCCAAGAAAGATTTTGTACACCTGCATCTGCACACGGATTACAGCCTGCTGGATGGAGCCATTCAGATCAAGCCACTCGCGCGTCGCGCCGCAGAGCTTGAGATGAACGCCTGCGCCATGACGGATCATGGCAATATGTTCGGCGCTATCTCCTTCTATAACGCCATGAAAAATCAAGGCGTTAAGCCCATTATCGGCAGTGAGGTTTATATTACACGGAACAGCCGTAAAGATCGCGCGGGCGCGGCGGCTCCCGGCCAGAAAGCAAATTACCACCTGATCCTGCTCGCCAAAAATCTCGCCGGTTACCATAACCTGATGCGCCTTACTTCTAAAGCTTATACGGAAGGGTTTTACTACAAGCCGCGCATTGATAGAGAACTGTTGGCGCAACACAGCGAAGGCTTGATAGGGCTTTCCGCGTGCATGTCAGGGCTGCCGTCCGCCATGCTGGCACGCGACTGTTTTGAAGATGCGGCGGCGGCTGCTATAGAGTTCGAAGAAATTCTAGGCAAAGGGAATTATTATCTGGAAATTCAGGAGCATGGTTTAGACGCCCAGAATCGTATCCGCAAGCCTCTCGTAGACCTTTCAAAGCGCACGGGAGTGCCCTTGGTGGCGACAAATGACGCACACTATCTGACCCCTGAAGATGCGCGTGCACATGACGTTCTGTTGTGTATAGGCTCTGGCAAGACTGTGAACGATCCAAATCGTTTGCGCTATGGCCCGCCTAATTTCTATGTCCGCTCGGGCGAAGAGATGTGGCGAATTTTTGGGGACGAGATTCCCGAAGCCTTGACCCGCACGGTGGACATTGCTGAAAGATGCGACCTGACATTACCGGGCGGCGTCAACTATCTGCCGGATTACCCGATCCCTGATAGTGACTCCGGGCTGGGGATGGATGAATATTTTGAGAAAGTCGTCCGCGAAGGATACGAAAAGCGCAGAAGGGAAGTCTGGGAACGCCAGATGGGGCGTGGCGAATTGCGCCATAACATGTCTGAATATCAGGAGCGTATCTCGCGCGAGATTGCCATGATTAAGCAGATGGGATTCCCAGGCTATTTTCTGATAGTGTGGGATTTCATACGCTATGCGCGGGACAACTCGATTCCGGTGGGACCGGGCAGGGGGTCTGCCGCAGGCTCTCTGGTAGCCTATTGTCTTGAGATCACAGACATAGACCCTTTGCAATATGACCTTCTGTTTGAAAGATTTCTAAACCCCGAGCGTGTTTCGATGCCGGATATTGATATAGATTTCTGCGTGCGCGGTCGAGCAGATGTCATCAATCATGTCTCCAAACTGTACGGGCGGGATTCAGTCTGTCAAATCATCACTTTCGGAACGATGGCATCAAAGGCAGCCATCAAGGATGTGGGAAGGGCCTTGGACATGCCTTATGCAGAGGTGGATCGGATAGCGAAAATGATTCCTCCGCCGGTACGTGGCCGGAACGTTCATCTGGCACAGGCTTTAGAGCAGGTGCCGGAATTGCGTAAAGCCGTAGAATCAAACGCTCAAATAAAGGATTTAATGGATTTGGCGCAACGTCTTGAAGGCTGTGCCAGACACGCCTCTGTGCATGCGGCTGGCGTTGTAATTTCACCAAAACCCCTGCATGAACTGGTTCCGGTCGCCGTCTCCTCCAAAGACGAGTTGACCACACAGTATGCCATGTCGGACCTGGAAAAGACCGGCATGCTTAAGATGGATTTTCTAGCCTTAACGGCCTTAACTGTTATAAGCGATTGTTTAAAAACTATTAAGCAATCATTTAATGCAAGCATCGAGTGGAGCGATATTTCCCTCAGCGATGAGAAGACGATGCACTTATTCGCTGAAGGGCGAACCGAGGCGGTCTTTCAGTTTGAATCAACAGGCATGCAGGAAATCTGTCGCAAGCTCAAGCCCAAAGGGTTAGAAGATTTGGCCGCTCTTAACGCGCTTTACAGGCCGGGGCCGCTTGATGGCGGGATGGTGGACGATTTCATCGAAAGACATCACGGGCAAAAGGCCGTCCGGTATATTGTGCCGGAGATGAAGGAAATCCTCAACAACACTTATGGCATTCTTGTTTATCAGGAACAGATCATGCAACTGGCGCAAAAACTAGCCGGTTATAGTCTCGGAGAAGCAGACCTGATGCGCCGCGCGATGGGCAAGAAAAAGCGCGAAGAGATGGCCTTGCATGAGCAGAAATTTGTTGCAGGCGCTATCGAGAGAGGAATCAAAAAAGAGAAAGCACAGCAAATCTTTTCCCTCATGGCACAATTTGCGGACTATGGTTTCAATCGCAGCCACAGCGTCGCTTACGCCTATCTGGCTTTTCAGACGGCATATCTGAAGGCGCATTATCCTGAGCATTTTTACGCGGCGGTACTCAGCCACGAAACACAGGATGCGGCCAAGTTATTCAAATACTCAACCGAGTTGAGGGGACAGGGAATAGAGCTTTTGCCGCCAGACGTTAATGAAAGCGGCGCTGGTTTTACTCCTTTGGAAGGCGCCATCAGATATGGCCTGGCGGCGGTCAAGGGGATCGGCCAGAATAGCGTCAATGGAATCATTGAGGCACGCTCAGGGGGCAGTTTTAGATCGTTTTTCGACTTCGCGTCGCGTATTAGCCATGGAGCCTTAAATAAAAGAGTCTTGGAGAGTTTGACGTGCGCAGGAGCCTTCGATTCTTTGAAAACAGGGGATCAGTCAATTCATCTCTGGCGGGCACGCCTGCACCATGCTATAGATTCCGCGCTGGCACAGGGCAATCGGCTGCAACGCGACAAATCACATGGACAAAACGACCTTTTTGGCGCTGCTTCGGAGTCCTTTCAGCAGGTAGAGGAATGGCTCCCGGATTGTCCCGCCTGGAGCCACACAGAATTGCTGAGCGCTGAGAAGAATGCCATAGGCTTTTACATTACAGGCCATCCGCTGGATAATTATTGGGAAGTACTCAAGGAGCTAGGAGCAAATACAACTGCAAATTTATCTGATTTGACCAGCGGAGACAAAATTAATATAGGTGGAATTATTTCTTCGTTTCAGGTACGCACGACCAAAAAAGGCGCGCGTTTTGCTCTGATGCGGCTCGAAGATCAGGCCGGAGGAGTCAAATGCGTCGCCTGGCCGGAAGTCTTTAGCAGGTTTGAGAAACTGTTGGAAAACGATTTGGCTATTATGGTCAAAGGAAACCTGGAGATTGCAGAGGACGGAGGGGCGACGGTTTTTCTGGATGATTTGACGTTGCTGAGAGATGTCTTGCAGCGCAGGGCTAAGGCCGTCATCGTGCGCCTGCCGGGTCGGTCTGATAACAATTCTCTCCTGGAAAATCTTTTCCATCTGTTCGATAAACATAAAGGAGACTGTGAAGTCTTGATAGAAATGTATGTAGAGGGCGGGGTGCTTGTGCGCGTCAGGCCGCACGCAACCCTGCGCGTAGAGGGAAGCCAAGCCTTAGAAGCAGCTATCGGAAAGTATGGATGTGAAGTCGAGTGGGCCAGCATCTCCTTATGAGATTAAAATCCTCACTATTTATAAGGTAAGATGTTGAGGGAAAATGATGCTTGCTACTTTTTCAGATACGCTTTTTTCAAGTTGATATCATGACTGATTCTCAGAAAACTATAACCGTTGACACAGGCTCGGAGCGTCCTTCGGCCTTTGCACGCGTGCAGTTGGCGCGCCACCCTGAACGCCCATATACGTTGGATTTTGTCGAAAGACTCTTCGATGATTTTGTGGAAATCCATGGCGACCGTAGATTCGCGGACGATCCGGCAATCGTTTGCGGCTTTGCGCGTTTTCACGGGATGCCGGTCGCCGTCGTGGGACATCAGAAGGGGCGGGATACAAAACAGCGCCGGATGCGTAACTTCGGAATGCCAAAACCGGAGGGCTACCGTAAAGCTCTTCGTGTCATGAAGCTTGCTGAAAAGTTCGGTTGCCCTGTCTTTACCTTTATAGACACGCCCGGAGCTTACCCCGGGATAGACGCAGAGGAGCGCGGACAGGCAGAGGCCATCGCCTTCAATCTGCGAGAGATCGCCAGAATCAAGATACCGATTGTCGTGATTGTGATCGGTGAGGGCGGTTCCGGTGGCGCATTGGCGGTGGGTGTCGGAGACCGTGTACTGATGCTAGAGAATGCCATTTATTCGGTCATCTCGCCTGAAGGCTGCGCTGCGATCTTGTGGAAAGACGCCTCGCGCGCGGAAACTGCCGCGGGCGGATTGCGCTTGACCGCCGAAGACCTTTATTCTTTGGGAATCATAGATAGAGTGGTGGCAGAGCCGCACGGCGGCGCGCACGCGGACTTTGACGAAACCACCAGAAATCTGGAACGGCATTTAGTGGAGTGTTTAGGAGAAATCTCCGGCTTTACCGCAGCGCAAAGAATCAAGACGCGATATGAAAAGCTTCGCGAGATCGGAAAGTGGGGGATTGCCCCCTCAAGCTAAAAAAATCGGGAGCTTCTACAATGTCGGCGCGCCGACACGAGCTAGAAGGGAATATCATCGTCCGCCATTTCTGACTCTGGTGGAGGCGCATCGGTAGCGGCAGCTCGCGGCGCAGCCTGTGCGGCCTCGTCGCTCCGGCCTCCGCCTATGAATTGCATGTCTGTGGCATGAACTTCAAGCGTATATCTTTGTTTGTTGTCCCGGTCCGTCCATTCTTCCAAGCGCAGGCGACCTTCTATATAAACGGGTCGTCCTTTGACTAGATATTGAGATGCGGTTTCTGCTTGTCTGCCCCACAATGTGACGCGAAACCAGGTTGTAACATCCTGCATTTCACCTGCGCGATCCTTCCTTTTTTCGTTGGTCGCCAGTGTGAAACTGCAAACAGGGGTTCCCTGCGGGGTATATCTAAGCTCCGGATCGCGACCGAGATTTCCGACGAGAGTGATTTTGTTGAAAGACATGTGCGTCTCCTCTGAATACGAAAAGGTAAATAATATCCTTGGAAGGCTAGAGATACTACCCATAAGGCAGGGCTTGGTCAAGCCCTAAATCAATGTCATTTATTCAAGTTATACTTTAAAGGTAAGTTATTAGCTGAGATGAGGCTTTATGCTCAAGTCCCTTAACATACGTAATTTCGCTGTGATTGAGAAACTGAATGTAGAGTTTCAGCCGGGCTTGAACCTGTTGACCGGCGAGACCGGTTCGGGCAAGAGCATTATTGTGGATGCCTTGGGACTGCTTTTGGGCGAGCGCAGCTCTTTGACACAGATACGCACGGGCGAGCGTAGCGCCTTTATTGAGGGAATCTTTGAAGTTGCTGAAGAGAAAAGGGAAGAAGCGCAGACGATTCTGGAGCAGTCCGGGATTGAAGAGAATGTAGGGGAGCTTTTGATACGCAGAGAGATAAGCGCTGCCGGTAAGAGCCGTACATACGTCAATGATCGCAACGTGACCCTCTCTATCCTGAGCAGTTTACAGCCGCTGCTGGTAGAGATATACGGGCAGGGCGAGCAGCGACAGCTACTTTCGACACGATCTCAGTTGGAGCTTCTGGACTCTTTCGGACAGTGCGTCGGATTGCGTAAACAGGTAAGCGAGGCTTTTGCTGTATGGAAAAACTCTTTAAAGGCATTAGAGAAGCTAAATGAAGAGTATGCAGAGCGTGAACGGACTTTGGATGTCTTGCAATATCAAGTTTCCGAGATTGATTCGCTCTCTCCACAGGCGGGCGAGGACGAGCAGTTGGCCGCGGAAAGAAAACTGTTGGCGCACTCGGAAAAGATTTTGCAGCTTGGGGACGGAGCTTATAGCGCGCTTTATGAAAGCGATGCGAGCGTTTTAGCGTTGATTTCAAACGTCATCAGGCAGGTGCAGGAGTTGTGCAGCATTGATCCGCGCCTGCAAACTGCTTTGGAAAGCCTCAACGAATGTTCCGTCCTCCTGACGGACGTGGCGGGTTCCTTGCGCGCCTATCTGGAGGGCATAAATTTCTCACCGGAAAAATTTGCAAGCGTGGATAATCGTTTATCCGAGCTGGAAAGGCTCAAGCGCAAGTTCGGCGCGGATTTGGAAGGGATACTGGCAATTCGTGAGGATATTGCAGGGCGTTTGGAGAAGCTCTCCAATCTGGCTTCTGAGGAAAAGCGAATCAGGAAATCTTTCGCGGATGCACACGAAACCTATTGGGATCTGGCAGGGAAATTATCTGCCTGTAGAAAAGAAGCTGGACGGAGCTTGGAGCCGGAGGTCGTCAGAGACCTGCGTGAAGTTGCCTTACAGGATGCGCAGTTTGTCGTCTCGCTCAAATCATCTCTACACGAAGCCTACCTTTCAGATACTAAGACAATATCAGAGCCGGAAAGAATGTCTCTCGAAAAAGATGTTTTTAAGTCTACCGGCACGGATCAACTGGAATTTTTATTCTCCGCAAACAAGGGGGAGTCTGTGCGGCCACTGGCGCAGGCGGCATCCGGTGGGGAATTGTCCAGACTGATGTTGACGCTCTTGACCGTCGGGATGGGCAAGGCTCCTCAAAGTCATGGCAGCGAAACGATTATCTTCGACGAGATAGATGCAGGGATCGGCGGCGGTGTGGCTGAAGCGGTCGGGAGACGCTTGAAAATTTTATCAAAGACGAATCAGGTCATATGCGTCACACATCAGGCGCAGATCGCGCGCTTTGCAGATGCGCACTACGCTGTCAGAAAAATCGTGCGCGATGAAAGAACTGTGACCAGCATCGAGTTGCTACAGGGAGAAGAACGCATACGCGAATTGTCGCGTATGATCGCCGGCGACCACGAGGCGCAGACTGCTTTTGAGACAGCGCGTTGGATGTTAGAGAATCAAGGCGTTTAAAAAGCTCTTACGGACAGCCAAAATGCGCTTCAAAAGATAAATTACAGACGGTGTGTGTTGCTGTGCATAGAAGTTTCGCTGAAAAATGTTATTTTCTGCTAAACTCTGCCAGCACATTTTTAAGATTTGCGGGAATGTTAATGAAACAGAGCGTTTACATTGAAACACACGGCTGCCAGATGAATGTGGCGGATACTGAGAGGGCTTCGACGCGACTGCGTGCGGCGGGTTATGACTTGACACGCAGTTTGGATGAGGCGGATATCATTCTCTTTAATACCTGTTCGGTGCGCGAGCGAGCAGAGCAGAAGGTTTTTAACCGCATCGGCGAGGTGCGTCATGCGCTCGGCGGCAAATCGCCTGTGATAGGCGTTATGGGCTGTGTGGCGCAGCTCGAAGGCGAAAAGATTTTCTCACAATCTACGTCCGTTAATCTGGTAGTGGGCACGCGCGCGACGGATCGTCTGCCGGAACTCTTGCGGCGGGTTGAGAGTGGAGAGAGGGCGCTCGACCTGGCGGAGCGTGCGGAAGGGGAGAGTTGGGAAATACCTGCGGTCGAGAGGCACTCCCCATATAGCGCGTTTGTTCCGATCATAGAGGGCTGCAACAAGTTTTGTTCTTATTGTATAGTGCCATACTCGCGTGGCCGCGAAAAAAGTCGCAACGCTTTCGAGATTATCGAAGAGATAAAAAAACTGCGCCTGGAAGGTTTTTGCGAGGTGCAGCTCATAGGCCAGAATGTCAATAGTTACAGGCCGCGCACCTTGTCCGGCTTAGAAGAGTTTAAAGGGGCCACGCCCTTCTCACGCCTGCTGCGCGCAGCCGCTGCGACTGGCATCGAGAGGATTAAGTTTACAACCTCTTTCCCGAGAGATTTTCATGCGGATATAGTGGCTGCGATAGACGAAAACGAGAACCTTTGTGAATGGGTGCATTTGCCTGTGCAGTCCGGGAGCGACCGCATCTTGCGCCTGATGCGCAGGGGCTACACCGTTGCAAGGTATTTAGAGCGCGTGGAGGCCATCAAAAATGCAGGGCGGAGACTGGCTCTCACCAGCGACATCATTGTTGGATTTCCGGAAGAAACCACAGCGGATTTTGAAGAGACTTTGAAATTAGTCGAGCAATGTCAGTATGATGGCCTATATATCTTCAAGTATTCCGAGAGGAAGGGAACGCCCTCCGCAGCTCTCCTGGATGACGTTCCCAATGAGGAAAAGACCGCGCGCTTTTTGGCGCTTGAGCAGCTTCAAAGGCGTATACAGGGCGGAATTTATGCGTCTTATGTAGGACGTGAGGTCTCTGTGCTGGTCGAAGGCCGGAGCGTTAAATCCGAAGCGGATTTGAGAGGACATTCCACCTGCAATAAGATGATTAATTTTCGCGGTGAGAGCGAATTGATAGGCAAAATCGTCAATCTGCGAATTACAGAGGCCAAGGCAAACAGTCTTTACGGAGAATTAGCAACTCCATACTCCTAAGGGTAAAGTAATAGGTGAGCTATGAGCATGGAAATTGAAGTGAAAATTAGAGCTTTGATGATGGATCCCAACAGCGGGACGCCGATTATCATCTTAAAGGATGTGAACAGCGAAACAATGCTGCCGATCTGGGTTGGCGCATATGAAGCCAATGCCATTGCTTTGGAAATTGAAAAAGTGACGCCGCAGAGACCCATGACCCACGACCTCTTGCGAAATTTGATCGTCGAGATGGGCGCAAGCGTAGAGCGTGTGGTGGTCACGGAGCTACGGGACAACACTTTTTTTGCGGTGATCGAGATGCGTCACGGAGACGGGACGGCCATGATGCTTGATTCGCGTCCCTCGGATGCGATTGCGCTGGCCTTGCGCGCAGATTGCCCGATTTTCGTCAACACGGAAGTCATACGCATCTCGCGCAATACGGTCAATGAAGAGGATGCAGAAGTAGTAGAGAGAGCCTCTGATGAAGAGGAAGAGTGGCCGGATGTGATTGGCGAGGCAGGGGATTTACCGATGTAATAAATCGTGTTATTACTGCAACTTAGAGCGTTTACTCAGGTCTGAGATGAAAACTTCTTGCGTGCAATCCGCGACGGTGATAGCGATTGCTAATCAGAAAGGCGGGGTTGGTAAAACCACTACGGCCATCAATCTGGCCGCAGCCTTTGCGCGGCGCGGGCAGAAGGTTTTGCTCATAGACTTGGACCCGCAAGGCAATAGCTCTATCACTTTTTTGGATTTGATGCTGGTCAATCGCTCTGCTTATGATGTTCTACTGGATGGAGATGCAGGGTGGGAAGAGTCCGTCTATCATACTACGGTCTCAAATTTAGACATCATCCCCTCGCGGATCAATCTGGCTAAATTAGAATCGAAACTGGTAGGAGATTTTGACGCTCCGTTCCGCCTCAAAGACCGCTTGGAGGCCATACGCAAAAGCTATGATGTCATACTCATAGACACTCCGCCCACCCTGGGGCTTATTACAGTCAATGCCTTAGTGGCTGCTTCGCATGTCCTGATACCTATACAGTCCTCTTATTTTGCCTTGGAGGGGACAGATGACCTACTGGAAACGATTGAAAAAGTTAAAGCCAGGCCCAATCCTAACTTACAGGTGCTGGGCGTGTTAGTCACATTGCATGACAAGAGGACGACCCTTGCAAGGGAAGTGCATGAGCAGATTCGCCGTGTTTTCGGCGCCAAAATGTTTGAAACGGTCATCACAAAAAGCGTGCGTCTGGAAGAGTCTCCGGCTTATAAAGAGTCGATTTTTACCTTTGCCCCGCACTCTTCCGGCGCCAGTGAATACTTAAAACTTTGTGAAGAGGTGATCAGCCGTGTCTAAAAGAGGATTACCGACGGGCCTGCGTATGCGCCACGACTCTCATTATGTAGAAGAGCTGGCGCAACATCGCCCGACCCCGGTCGGCCGCTTGATAGCTACAGAAAAGCTGGATCCGAATCCGGATCAGCCGCGCGTGGAAATAGGGGATTTAACTGAACTGACAGCCTCTGTCAAGGATAAGGGAGTGCTGGAACCCTTGTTGGTCAAGCCGTCCGGAATCAGTGGCCGTTGGATGATAATCGCAGGCGAGCGCAGGTGGCGTGCCGCTAGGGAAGCTGGCTTGCGCGAAGTGCCCTGTATTGAGATGGATGTGGACGACCAAGCCGTCGCAGAAATCGCACTGATAGAAAATTTGCAGCGCAAGGACTTGACTGTCTGGGAAGAAGCGGACGGCTTGGCTGCGCTGTGCAGCCGTTTCGGCTACACGCATGAAGAAGTGGCACGAAAAATGGGGAAGAGCAGGAGTACGATCACTGAATCGCTCTCCATCGCAACGCTGCCTGAGTCAGTGCGAGACCAATGTCGGCGCGCCGACATTGGTTCAAAATCGCTCCTGTTGCAGATCGTGCGCCAGCCAGATGACGAGTCCATGAGAAAGATGTTGACGGAGATAACCTCACATGGCTTGACGCGCGATGAGGCGCGGCAGTCACGCCGCACACAGGCTGCAAAAAACACACAGGCTTCGCCCAAGCCCTTTGCCTTTCGTTATGTTGCTCCGGGCAAGGAATTCAGATTGGAGCTTTTTTTCAGGCGTTCCAAAGTAGACAGAAAAGAGATTGCAAACACTCTCAAGACAATCGCAGAGAAGTTAGAAAATGAGGACTAAACCGTTTCCTGCCGCGTCCGATAACGACAGAAAATGTGAGAGGCTTATACAGGAGAGGTAATTTCATAATTTAACAAGCAGGTTTAATTTGTTGTTTGTCGCTTCTTTTGTTCTGCTTGGGCGCGTTTCTGTAGAGATCGCGCCCATTTTTCAATGGTTGGCTGGAAGGGCTTGAGCAGGCGTGTGCGGAGCGTGTTCTGTTTCTGATGCCAGAGGCGTAAATGTTTGTCGGTATAGTTTTTAACAGCCATCTCGACCTGGCTTCTTTTGACTGAATGGCGCAAGGTGAGATGATAATGCTGGCCTATTAGAGAGAAGATTACAGCCGCCAGATTGCCCTTAAAGGAAAGGCGGTGCATAAATCGCTTATGGAAGGGAATCTCTTGCGGCAGCAAGACGCCTGCGGCGATTTCCAGCCAAGCAGCCTGCGCTCCCTGTTTAGGATGATACAAGCCTGGAAGCCCCTTCTGGGTTGGCAAATTCTTCAAGCGCGCATCGTTGATAACATTCACCAGACGTATCTTTTCCAGTCCACGTAAATGCTCGCGTGGCACAGTATCTGTAATATTCTCGATCCATTGTAATGTCTTACTGGAAACAGTGATAGTCGAAAGATTTTCAATTTTGATGGGCATAGATAAATGAAAATGAATCGGTCTCAAATAGGCTTGCAAGCAGTTCACTTTATAGAAGAGTTTTATCAGGGTCAAGCAGCGGACGCGCAGGACAAAGATAGACACAGGCAAACTAATGAAAGGTGACCGGATACCCGTTGCGTCCGATAATATATATTACGTCTAGCCCGTCATTCCTAAAACCTGCTTCCTATAAAACTTCTCAAAACCTCTGCCAATCTTGACACCACACCTGTCGGCTGGTACAGTACGCGGTCTTTTACCTTCTTGAGCATCTCTATAGAATATGAAGGAGCATAGCATTTGGGCAACAAAGGAACATACCTATTCACTTCGGAATCAGTCACTGAGGGCCATCCGGATAAAATAGCAGATCAAATTTCAGACTCCGTTCTGGACGCTGTCTTAGCGGAAGATGAGCTTGGACGTGTAGCCTGCGAAACACTTGTCACCACCGGATTAGTGGTCATTGCCGGAGAAATCACCACCAACGCTCGTGTGGATTATTCCAAAGTGGCACGTGAAACCATTAGAGAGATTGGTTATACACGGGCCAAGTATGGATTTGACAGCGAAACCTGTAGCGTCCTGAATGCCATAGGCACACAGTCACCGGATATAGCTATGGGTGTAGATACAGGCGGGGCCGGCGATCAGGGGCTGATGTTTGGCTTTGCCTGTAATGAAACGCCTGAGCTGATGCCCATGCCAATCCAGTTAGCGCATAGATTATCTCTACGCCTCTCTGAAGCACGCAAATCCGGCGAACTTCCCTACCTGCGTCCCGATGGCAAATCTCAGGTCACTATAGAATATAGGGATGGGCGTCCCTTTCGCGTTGATGCGGTTGTGATTTCATCTCAGCACGACCCCAAAATTTCTACAGAACAACTTCGCGAAGAGATTTTAGCTTCGGTCATACAACACACAGTCCCGCAGGAACTGATAGATAAACAGACGAAATACCATATCAACCCAACGGGCAGATTCGTGACCGGCGGGCCGCAGGGAGACGCCGGTCTGACAGGGCGTAAAATCATAGTAGACACTTACGGCGGGTACGCACCGCACGGCGGAGGAGCTTTTTCCGGCAAAGACCCCACCAAGGTTGACCGCTCTGCGGCATATATGGCGCGCTTTGCAGCGAAAAATATCGTCGCAGCGGGTCTGGCGGAGCGTTGCCTTGTGCAACTGGCATATGCCATAGGAGTCGCAGACCCTGTCTCCGTACTGGTTGACACTGGTGGCACCGGTCGTCTGGATGAAACTGTGCTGGCCGGACTCATACGAGAACACTTCCCACTAACCCCGCAAGGAATCATCAAAGAACTGCGCCTGCGACGCCCTGTCTATAAACAGACAGCCGCCTACGGCCATTTCGGTAGAGATGGCGAAGGTTTTACCTGGGAAGGCACGGAAAAGGCGGAAACGCTTAGGGAAGCCGCAAAGGTTTAGATAATCTTCGCACACAGCTTTGCCTCCGGACTTAAGAAAACACTTTAACTTTTGAGGACATCATTAAATGAATGCAACGAAAGCGGTTGAATTTGATATCAAGAATGCTGAGTTAGCTCCTGACGGGCGGCGTCGAATCGAATGGGCTGAGCGTGAAATGCCTGTGCTGAGGCTGATCCGCGAGCGGTTTGCAAAGGAAAAGCCTCTGGCCGGGGTACGCCTGATAGCCTGTGCACATGTGACCACTGAAACTGCCAATCTGGTGCGTGCCATACAGGCCGGGGGAGCAGAATCCTTATTGATTGCCTCCAATCCCCTGTCAACGCAGGATGACGTAGCAGCTTCTCTGGTCACGGACTGGGGAGTCCCTGTCTTTGCTATTAAAGGCGAGTCAACTGAAACCTACAACAGACATGTCCGGACTGCTCTGGATTTTCGTCCTAATATCATCATAGATGATGGCTCGGATGTGGTAGCGACGCTGATCAAGGAGTATCCTGCACAGGCAAAGGATTTGGTCGGTTCCACGGAAGAGACCACCACGGGCATCGTTCGTTTGCGTGCGATGGAGACAGCAGGCGTGCTTTCATTTCCCTCCATTGCCGTCAATAACGCGCAGACAAAGCACCTTTTTGACAATCGCTACGGAACGGGACAATCAACGCTTGACGGCATCACCCGCGCGACTAATATTTTGCTGGCGGGGAGGACGCTGGTCGTGGTCGGCTACGGCTGGTGCGGCAAAGGGATAGCGCTGAGGGCACGAGGGATGGGCGCGAATGTGGTGGTCACAGAGATAGACCCCATCAAAGCTATAGAGGCTGTGATGGATGGTTTCCGCGTGATGCCAATCTTGGAGGCAGCCTCGCTCGGCGATATCTTTGTCACGGTCACAGGCAATCGCCACGTCATAGACGAAACGCATTTCGCGAGCATGAAGGACGGCGCCATTGTCTGTAACAGCGGACATTTCGATCTGGAGCTAAATCTGGTTGCTTTACGGGAAATGTCCGCACCTGCGCAGCATTTACGCCCCTTTGTGGAAGAATACAAACTGCATTCTACAGGAAATCGCGTCATCGTCCTTGGCGAAGGGCGTCTGATAAACCTCGCAGCGGCAGAGGGACACCCGGCCAGCGTGATGGATATGAGCTTTGCGAATCAGGCACTCTCTGTAGAATATCTGGTGAAAAATAAAGGGACGCTATCTCCGGGCGTGCATCTGCTGCCACAGGAAGTGGATACGGAGATCGCCAGCTTGAAACTACGCGCTCTGGGCATCAATATAGACGAGCTAACGCCGGAGCAGCTTGAGTATCTGAACAGTTGGGAAACAGGCACTTAATTCGACTTACTTTTCAGGTACGCATGCGGGTCAATAGGTAGACTCCGAGAGCTGCGAAGACAGAAAGCGGCGACCAGACGGCGACAGGCGGCGAGAGTATCCCATACTCTCCCAGTTGCTGGAGAATTCCTGAAATCCCCCAGAAGGCCAGTCCGACGGCGATGGAGGAACAGAGCGCTGTGACGGCGCTCCGGCGTCCGAAGGAGAGCGCCAGGGGAATGCCGAAAAGAGTCATGACCCAGGCCGTGTGCGGCTCTGCGTACTTCTTTTGTAAGGCGATCTGGAGCGCGTTGATGTTTCTGCCGGTCGGCTTAATGATCTTTATGTATTCGCTTAACCCTCCGGCGCTTAAGTGTGAGGGCTTATTAAGCTGCCGCTTAAACATCTCAGGGGTCTCTCCTCCGCCGACGAGTTGCAAACGCGGCGACCGGTTATAGTCTATACGGGAATTTTGCAGCAGAATTTCTGCCCCCTCCTCTATCTCAAGCACCCCGGACGGCAGCCACACACCGCGTCTTCCCTCTATGATTCGGCTTAAATGTACTCCTTCAGCATCAAATTCATAAATGGCAGGGTCCAGCAAATCGCCATGCACTTCGTCAAATTTAAAAGAATAAAGGCGGCCAAAGGCATGTGTCGCCGAAGGTGCCCATTGCCTTCCCTGTTGTGCGCTTCCGGGTGACGTGGAGACACCTCCTCCACGGATCTGTGCGCGCAGGGCATCCTGTTTAAGATTGGCCTGCGGCATCACCCTTTCCTGAATCACCCATGTTAAGACTCCTATGAAAAGAGCAAAGACAAGCCCTGGGATGATGAGCCTGTAGGAACTTTGCCCGCCAGCCCACCAGGCGATTGCTTCACTGCGCCGCGCCATCAAGGCATAGGTGACAAGCACTGCTATCAAAAGACTGGCTGGCAAGAGCTGTACGGTCGCCAGCGGCAGTAAGAAGAGTAAATATCTGACCACGCGCCAGACTGCGCCACTGTCCTGTCCTATAAACCGCCACAACTCGAAAAGCGTGAAAATCAGAAAGATAGCCACCAGTGTGATATATGAGAAAGCGCTGTTTAAGAACAAAGACCTGATCACGCCCAGGTCAAGGATGCTCGGAAAGTTCAACAGGCGCGACCTGACTGGCTGTAGAAGTCCTTGCTTGTGTACATCCTCAGGTGCCGCAACCTTGCGTATTTTGGTGCGCTTTCCGCTGCGCAAAAACAGTCCGCCCCTTTTGGGAAGCAGTAAAAACAGAGACAAGCAGAGGGCTGCGGCAGTTGCCAGCCAGACGCTGATGGATGGTCGCAAAGTGCCTTTGCGCGCCATTTGCTCTCCCAGCAGTGAGACCATGTAATATGCAATCAGCGTTAAGAGGGACAGCAATCCTCCCCATCCCCTTCCCCCTCTCCCGAAACGCAGTGCCAGACTGCCTCCCAACAGGGCAAAGACCAAAGGCGTGAGCGACATAGAGATTCTTCTGTGGAGTAGTGTGCTTGCCTCACGCTGCTCTTTTCCAGTCTGAGTACGCGCCTGCGCTGAGAGCATGTCTAAGCCCATTTCGTCCAGTTTAGGCTCATCTCTTTGTAAACTTTCGAGCAGTGTCTTGCGCCCTGTCTCAAGCACTATGCGCAATTGAGCCAGCCGCTCAGTTATATACTGACCCTCTCTATTTCCTTCTTGCAAAGAAGTACCCGGAATAGTGGTCGCCACAGCATCGCTCAACACTAACTCTGATTGTTCAGAAGCCGAATCAATTCTCCCAGACCTAGCCGTTATCAGACGCACGGAACCATTCTTCTCAAGTGAATAAATAAACACTCGTTCCCAGACACCTTGTTCTTTGTCCCCTTCACGCACATAGACTACATAACCCGGAATCTCCAGGTTAAAGGTACGAGGCTCAACCGGAGATTCGAGTTTATACAAGGCTGCCTGTATCCCTGCGCGACGCAGTGAACGCGCAGCCGCCGGAGCCATTTCAAGATTTATGAGGCTTGTGCAAGCTGTCAGGCAGAGACCTATCAGCAAGGCTGGCTTTAAGATGTGCAAGTCACTAACGCCCGCTGCGCGTATGGCGATCAACTCGCTATCGCTGCTCATACGGCTGTAACCTATGATCGTCCCGGCCAACGTCGCCATAGGCACTGTAAAAGTGAGGACGTTCGGCAACAAGGCTCCGGCGACATCCGTCAATAAAGAGAGCGGGACATAGGTGGACAACAAAAACTCCGCGAAACGACCGGACTGCTGTATCAACAAAATCATGGTCAGCAGCAAGAGACCCAGCAACAGGTAAGGCGTGATCGCTTTGACGATGTATCTTTCAATTAACCTGCTGCTCAAACGCATCTTTCACCCAAGACCTTTTTTTGCTATCAAGGCACACAGACTCTGTGTCCAATCAGATAACAGCCTCTCGCACATCCCTCTCTAAAACGCGATTGATGAGGCGGCGCGTCATCTGTGCCACTTCCCTTTGCGCGTCCGGCCTGGCTGCTTGAAAAGCTTCTACAAAAGCCTCCGGCGACTGTCTTTGCATGGCGTTTAACTGCGCGCGGGCAGCGGAGGAGACGACGCCCCCTTTGCCGCCGCCGCAAGGCTCGCAAAGCTGCCGCAACTCCGCATCCATGTAAACGGTCGCCATCTCTGTCAGCCTCTTGTGACACACAGCGCAATCCTGCCGGAATGAGAAAAACCCTGACAACTGTAATAACCAGACCTCGAAATAACGCAAGACCAAAGACACCTGTTCAGGCTTTTTTTCCAGCGCAGAGAGGCACGCGCACACCATCCTGTACAGTTTCTCATTCGGCTCGTGCGGTGGAGCAAATGACATCAGCAACTCACACATATAAGCCAGTGCCGTGACGACCTCCACATAACTTGCCAGACCAAAATGAGAGTGCAGAATCTCCGTGTGCCGCAGCGTGACCAGTTCCCGCCCCTCTTTTTCGTAATAGCTGATGTTGAGTAAAGTGAAAGGCTCTAACCCCGCGCCGAATCTGCTGCGCAGCTTTCTGGCCCCGCGCGCTACCCCGCGTACCATCCCGGACACGCGCGTCAGGCACACCACTATCTTATCCGCTTCCGCCAGATCGTATGTGCGCAACACGATTGCTTCCGATTCGCAAAGTCCCACAGCTCTCTTTTGCCTGCTCTCCAAAAAAGGAGTAACAACTGCCCTTCTCAGGCCGTAGCCCTAAAACCTTTTTGTCTCCGAAATCAGCCCGGTAGAAAATAGAGCAGCCACGCTAAGGCCAGCCCTATCCCCATAAATTCCGCGAAAACCTTTAAACCGTATAAAACTCTTTCGCGCTGCGTATCCCTTGCCACAATCCCGAAGACGACCGCCGCTATGACTGCAAATAACGCCATAATTAATAAATGTTTCAAGGCTTTCTCCCGGCTCCTATATCGAAGGCATCGAGCGCCACTAAATAATTGAGCAATCCCGCTACCAGCAGAAAAGTGTTTCCGTATTCGTATGTCACACGGTCTGCATAATCCACAAACCCTATGTTCGCCAGATAACAGAAAACGTATAGCAATCCAGTCCCCGAGTTGGCGATCACAGGCGGCACCTGCAAGAAGACTGAGAGTCCTTCGTCGAACGGCCCCAAAAGCGGAAAAAGATGCCCGCCCATCAACATCCCCGCGATGAACATAGCCCAGACTGCGCCGCCTAAGAGCAGGCCACGCCCCCAGCGTCCTTGCAGTAGATGCCCTGCCCCTGGCACAAGCCAGGCCGCAATCCCCATCAACCATGCGCCGGATGGCGCGCTTGTCTCTACAGCAGCCCCCGCCTTAATTATCTTCTCGGCCAAAATCGCCTCCTCCTTAATTACATGCCAAAATAATTTTACGTGCGGCCAATATAGCCATCGCGCGCCGCAACTTCAAAAACGCCCGGAGAGACAAGCACGCGCAAGCGCCTGTATTCCCCCGCAGTAGCTCTCTTTTTGGGCTTGTAAGTGATGATATATTGCGCACGCAACTCTTCTGCAATAGCCTTGTACGCAGGCGCTAACTCTTCCTCCTTAACGGGTAAGAATAAGCGCCCGCCTGTCTCAGCAGCAAGCTGCTCCAAACTTTTCTCCGCTTCGTCAATCAATCTTTTGTAATACGCCAACTGTTTTTTATTGTATCCGCCCAAAACATTTCGCAGCCATCCGCCCTCTTGCTTTTCGATGGCTCTGCGCAAGCCTTCCGTCAAACTCACCACATACACGCTTGCTTCCGCGCGCCTGATGGCATTCAAGGCATCCGCAAAGCTGGCGCGTTTGCGCTCCGCAGAATCTATGCCGTCCGTCAACAGTATGACGATCTTGCGCCCCTCTACACGTCGCAGTTGTTCCTCGGCAGCCAGATACAATCCATCATAAAACGTTGTGGCCTGACCCGGATGGTAACGCCAGTCCAGCGCTTTAGCCAGCGTCTTGGTGTCTGAGCCGCCGGACCAATCCTGTAACAGCTCCACTCTGTCTGCAAACTGCATGACACAGACCTTGTCTTCCGGCAACAGGCTCTCCAAAAATCCTTTCGCAGCCTCACGTATAAAACGCATCTGGCTAAAAACGCTGCCGGATGCATCCAGCAGCAAGACTATATTGGCCGGCACACGCTGGCGATTAAAGCTCTCTATCTCCTGCCGCACGCCGTTATCGTAAACAAAAAAGCTTTCCACCTTGAGACCGCTCACAGGATTTCCGGCCTGATCGCGCACGGACACAGGCACCAGTATCTCTTCCGTACGAACACGGATTAAATCATCAGCCTCCTGTGGCAAGCCCTGTCCGGCGGCTGCATCCTCATTATTCCGCCTCCCGCTCTGGCCTTGTGCCGTGTAAAAGTTCAGGCAGAGAGCCAGAATCATCAACACACAATAGAAGCAAGAATTAATTCTCTTCAGTTTCATTTGCCTTACCTGATGCGACCTCAACTCCGGCGTTATCGGACGCATCGCTCGCAGCTTCACCATCGAGTCTATGATAGTAGCCCCCTGAATCGCATGAAACGCACAAAGTTATGCCCTCTGCCGTATAAATTTCCCGCCCGTTGTTGACACCCTCTCCGCAATTCGCACACACTACGCGCGAGCGCGTATGGCCGGGCATATCCATCTCATCATATTGGACGCTGACCCGTTCGACCTTAAACAACTCTTCATTCGATGCTTCTCTGTAAGCCAGTAACTGCCTCTCTTTTTTGCTCTGGACGGCTGGATAGCGCGCCTCAGCCAGTTCTCTGGATTCATCGCGCGCCACAACGCGCACGGCCTCTCCCGTTTCCGTATTAAGAAAGGTCGCAGCCACTTTGCCGTAATCAAGATATTTCAGCGTCCTGCGCCCGAGCCTGACACCCGTTACGGCGCTCACTGCATCCGTCAGACAACGATCTATCTCAACCCACACGATCAGCTTTTTTCGATCAGCGCCGCGCGCGTCCAGGACATTTATCAAATTGCAGCCGAGCAAGGCCATACGCACTCCTAAAAGCTGACCTGGACAAATATGGCCGTGCAGTCGCCCGCATTCCAACAGTAATTCGTCAACTGTTTGTTTCTGTTCACCCATAGTTAGAGCGATACTTTAAGAGTCGGCACGGCGACAATTGTTAAAGCTTTACCTGACCTTGCAAGAGACTTTAACTCAGTAGAGCAGATAACGCTCGCGCGTCTCCAAAAATCGGTTCAAATCTTCCTGCCACGAATCGCTTATAGCTTCGAGCGAGATGCCCTTTTCAATCTGTGCGCGCAAATTGCCCGTCCCGGAGATGACATCGAAGGGATTCTGATCGTAAACGTACTCGTAAGGCGGCTCTTTCCACTTGAAATCTTCCGTATACAGGTCATAGATAGCCTTCACGACCGCCACTCCCGTCAAAACAGGTTTGAAGATGCGCCTGTCTGTGACATGCAATTGCACGCCGCCGCAGATTTGTTCCGCGTGCTTCTGAAATGTCGGCCTGAATCCGCACGGGCGAAAATGCACTCCCGGCAAGTCATGTCCACTCAGATGCTTTGCCAGCTCTTCCCCGTTCACATAAGGCGCTCCGATCAGCTCGAAAGGGCGCGTCGTGCCGCGTCCCTCCGAAACCTGTGTTCCCTCCACGTGAACCGTGCCGGGAAAGACAGTTGCAGAATCCAAAGTAGGCATGTTCGGCGAAGGCAAAACCCATGGAGCATCCGTCTCATCCAGCCACAGGCCGCGCTCCCACCCCTCCATTGGCAACACTTCCAATTCACAAGCGATGCCGAACTGCTCTTTAAACAGTTGCGCCAGTTCGCACACGGTCATGCCGTGTCTGGTCGGAAGCGGGAACTGCCCTACAAATGATGCATATTCCGGCTCAAGCACATTCCCCTCGACCATTTCTCCTGTGATCGGATTCGGCCTGTCGCAAACAAGCACCTTTTTGCCCAGTCTGCCTGCCACACGCATACAGTTGGCTAAAGTGTAAATAAATGTGTAGATGCGGCAGCCTACATCCTGTAAGTCAAAGACCAGCACATCCACCTCTGACAGCATCTCTTCCGTAGGCTCGCGCGTCTCGCTATAAAGCGAATAGACAGGCACCCCTGTGACGCTATCAATAGCATGCCCTGTCTCGATCATATTGTCCTGCACCTCGCCGCGTATTCCGTGCTGCGGGCCAAACAAGGCTGTCAGCTTGCTCTCCGTAGATGCCCACAAGAGGTCTGCTGCATGGCTGAGCCTGTGATCCACAGATGCCTGATTACAGATCAGACCTACACGCGCGCCCTTCAACAATTCTCTGCGCTCATCCAAAAGCTTTTCGATGCCCAGGCGGACTTTTACGCTCACTTTTCTCAACCTCTGTTAATAGTTTTATAAAGCCGTCTTCGAATCACTTTAGCCGCACAGGACGGAGCCACCGTTGACATTCAAGACTTCACCCGTCACATGACGCGCCCAGTCGCTGCACAAAAAAACTATCGGTCTGGCTATATCATCTGCGTTCGCGATACGCCCCAGAGGGATCGTCGCCTCGATTGCTTTTCTAACCTCCGCATCGGCGAACACAGCCTCGTTCATCTCTGTCTCAACCCATCCGGGTGCGACCACGTTGACATTGATGCCATATGGCGCAAGCTCTGTGGCAAGCGATTTGGCGAAAGAGATTTGTCCGCCTTTGGCTGCCGCATAGTTCGAGACGCGCGCCTCGCCGCGTTGCCCTGCGGTCGAGCTGACGATCACGATGCGCCCGAATCTTTGCTGCTTCATAAAGGGCACAGTCGCCTTGCAAACAGTCCATGTGCCTTTGAGATTAATATCGAGCGTGGTGTCCCATAGATTTTCCGAAATCTCTTCGACAGGCGCGCCCTTCCATACGCCTGCATTGCAGACCAGTATGTCCAGGCGAGAAAATCGCTCGTGTGTGCGCTGTACCAAAAGCTCTGTCTCCGCGACAGACGAAATATCCGCGCGGATCGCTAAGGCTTCTACGCCAAACTGTTCCGCAGATTTTACAGCGGCCAGAGCAGCCTCTTCATCCTGCATGTAATTGACGACCACATGCGCTCCCTGCTCTGCCAGCCGCTCAACCGTCGCGCGCCCGATTCCGCGCGAGCCTCCGGTCACCAGTGCCACACAGCCCTTTAATCCGCTCTCATTTATCATCTATACGCTGTTACTTTCCTGTTAAGGTAAAACTTTAGCAGTTGGCGTTATCAGACGCGCCTGGAAATGCTCTCTCTTTCAGTGTTCTCAACTGAATCGCTTTTGTTTGAGGCATTTGCGAACTCTTCGGCAGCTTTGATAAAGTTTTTGAAGAGTGATTTGGAAAACTCGTCCTGCTCCCAGGCGATTTCCGGATGCCATTGCACAGCCAGCAAGAACCTTTCCGGTCTGGGGTCTTCGAGCGCTTCGATCAGACCGTCGGATGTCCAGGCCGTCGCCACCAATTCCCTTCCGACTTTTTCGATGGCCTGATGATGATGGCTGTTCACAAAGACATTTGAAGCCCCTGCCAGAGACATCAGCCTGCTCTCTTCCAAGAGGCGCACGCTGTGTGAGCGTCTGTCACGCGGGACACCCTGTTGATGCTTGATGGCTTCAGGAAGCTGCGAGCGTATATCCTGTATCAGCGTGCCGCCGCGTGAGACGTTCAGAATTTGCATCCCGAAACAGATCGCCAACAAAGGAAGTCCGCGCTTTTCAATCTCTGCCAAGACCAGTGCGTCCGTTTCATCCTTCAAAGGATGTACGCTGCCGAGTCGCGTGTGCGGCTCGCTTCCATAGCGCGTGGGGTCTACGTCCGAATCGCTGCCCGGCAGCAGGATGCCGTCCAAATCCGACATCACTCCGGCTATATAATCCTTGCGCGGAATCAAGCTCAGGTGTACGGGCAAGCCGCCCGCAGCCTCTACGGCCTCGCTGTAATCCCTCGCCAGATAAAAGCGGTTCGTCTCAAGCTCTATACGCATCGTGATGCCTATGCGCGGCCTGTCTCTTGACATTCCCTTTCCCTCTCCCTGTGGTGCAAATAGTCTCTGCACAGATAGCCTGGTTGCGATTCTCTCTAAAATCTTATCTCATATTCTGTCGCCATGCTCAATTGACCCCGCGCGTGCAAAAGAATCGCGCCCCACAGACTCTCTACGGCAGCACCGCTTGACTTACCTTTGCGCGTCTTCCTATAGTGCTTCTTCGCCATGATGAATGAAAATTCCAAAGTCCGCAGCACAACCATTCTGCTCGTGCGCAGAGACGGTCGCGTCGCGCTCGCAGGCGATGGTCAGGTGACTATGGGCGAGACCATTATGAAGTCCGGCGCACGCAAAGTTCGGCGTCTTTACAACGACCGTATCTTGGCCGGTTTTGCGGGCGCGACCGCGGACGCTTTCTCTCTGCTGACGCGCTTTGAAGGCAAGCTCGAACAGTATCAGGGCAATCTTGAGCGCGCGGCCATAGAGCTGAGCAAAGAGTGGCGCACGGATAAAATCCTGCGCCACCTGGAAGCCTTGCTCGTGGTCGCTGATGAAAAAAGCTCTTTTCTGCTCTCCGGCAACGGCGATGTAATCGCGCCGGATGACGGCGTGATCGCCATCGGCTCCGGCGGCTCCTATGCCTTGGCAGCCGCCCGCGCGCTCGTGCAGCACACAGAGATGTCCGCGCGCGAGATCGCAACGGAAGCCCTGCGCATCGCCGGCGAAATTTGTATTTACACCAATACTAACTTGATCGTCGAAGAACTTTAAAAACAGTTTTCAGTTTTCGGTTTTCAGTTTTGAGCAAAAACAAATTGCTTTCACTGAAAACCGAAAACTGAAAACTGAAAACTAACATGGTTATCTATCTTTCAGGCGAAGTCGAAGATGAATTAAAGCTCGATGAGCTGACCCCGCGCCAGATCGTCGCGGCTCTGGACAAGCATGTCGTAGGGCAACAGAGCGCCAAGCGCGCCGTCGCCATAGCCCTGCGCAATCGCGTGCGCCGCCAGAAATTGCCGCCCGAAATGGCCGCCGACGTGATGCCGAAAAATATCATCATGATCGGCTCCACAGGCGTCGGCAAGACTGAGATCGCACGCAGATTAGCGCGCATGTCCAACTCGCCTTTTCTCAAAGTCGAGGCTTCCAAGTTTACAGAGGTCGGATACGTCGGGCGCGATGTCGAAAGCATGATCCGCGATTTGACGGAAATCGCGGTCGAGATGACACGCGCCGAAAAGATAGAAGAGATTGCCGACAAAGCGGAGCTGAATGTCGAAGAGCGGATTCTGGATTTGCTCTTGCCTCCGCCGAAGTCCTCTCTGGCGTCCGGTTATTTCGATTTCGATGAGGACGAAAGCTCAGAGCCTGTAGCCGAGACGGAAGCCACTCCGCGCGATGAAAATTTTCAGAAGACGCGCGAAAAGCTGCGCGCTCAACTGCGCTCAGGCAAACTGGACAACCGGCTCGTAGAGATCGAAGTGCGCGAGAAAAATTTTCCGACCATCGAGCTGGCCGGGCCACAAGGCGTCGAAGAGATGGGCATCAACATGAAAGACATGCTGGGCAACATCTTTCAGGGACGCTCCAAGCGGCGCAAGATGCGTGTCGATGAGGCTATGGAGTATCTGATGCAGGAGGAGGAAGAGCGCCTGATTGACATGGAAATGGTCGCACGCGCCGCGCTTGAGCGCATAGAGACTTCCGGCATCATCTTTCTGGACGAGATAGACAAGATCGCAGGCAGAGAGTCCGGCGGCGGCCCGGATGTCTCTCGCGAAGGCGTCCAGCGTGACATCCTGCCCATCGTCGAGGGCACGACCGTCAACACGCGCTATGGCATGGTCAAGACAGATCACATACTCTTTATCGCCGCAGGGGCTTTTCACGTCTCGAAGCCTTCCGATCTGATACCGGAGCTACAAGGGCGCTTTCCCATCCGCGTTGAATTGGAAGCTCTGACCATCGAAGACTTCAAGCGGATTCTGACCGAGCCGAAAAACGCGCTCATCAAACAATATCAGGCGCTCTTGGAAACAGAGGGCATCCAGCTCGAATTTACCCCTGAAGCAATCGCCACCATCGCGGAACTGGCCGCCCGCGTCAACGAGCACACGGAAAACATCGGCGCGCGTCGCCTGCATACCATCATGGAAAGATTGCTCGACGAGATCAGCTTTGAGGGGCCGGATTTGGAGCCGAAACATCAACGTATAGACGCAGACTATGTCAATCGCATGCTCGCTGAAACGGTCAAAGACCAGGACCTCAGCCGGTATATCCTGTGAGAGTGAACAACAAATATTTTCTTCACACATTTTTGAGAAGCCAGCTACAGGACAGCTTCCAGAGCTTTTTTTCCAGCAAGCTCCTGCGCCTTTGTGTCTTTACAGTCTTAGTCTCCATACTGCCTTTTGCCGCCTGCGGCAAGCGTCGCCCACCGCAACCGCCTATCGAGCGCGTACAGCAGCGCACAGAAGCATTGACCGGCGCACAGCGCGGCAATCGAATTACGCTGAGCTGGCCTGCGCCGAGCCGCAATGCTCCGGACAGCAGCGTCCAAAGCATCCGCCGCATAGATGTCTATCGCCTCGCCGAAAGAGTTGACGCGCCGCTGCCACTCACAGAAGAAGAATTCGCAGAGCGCGCGACAGTCATCGGCTCCGTTGATTACGAGACGATTTCCAGAGCCAGCGGGACGTTGACTTATACGGACACGCTGCAACTGAACGGACAGCCCGCGCGACTGCGCTACGCAGTGCGCTATCTCAACGCAGCCAGCCAACGAGCCTCCTTCTCAAACTTTTTACTGATCGAACCGGCTGTCAGCATCGCGCAACAACCTGTAGGCGTCTCCGCGCGTGAAACCGAGACTGCCATTAACATTTCCTGGCAGCCACCTGTTGCCAACATAGACGGCTCGACGCCGCTCAACCTGCTTGGCTATAACCTCTATCGCAGCTCGCCCGTTGCAGCAGTGGCTGAGGCCACGCCTCTGAACTCTTCCTTGATTAGCGAGACGACCTTTGCCGACAAGAATTTTCGCTTCGGAGAGGCATACCAGTATTTCGTGCGCGCCGTATCGCTCGGCACAGGCGGCCAGCAGGTCGAGAGTCTTGATTCAAATACGGTCACTGTCACCCCTTTAGACGTTTATCCGCCGACGCCGCCGACCGCCATTACCATTGCCGCAGCGCCGGGGCGTCTCTCAATCTTCTTCCCTGCCAATCCTGAGCGTGATGTCGCCGGATATAATATCTATCGCTCGCTCGATCCGAACACGCCGAAAGAGCGCTGGACGAAATTGAACGGCGAGCCGTTGGCGCGCACCACTTTTCAGGATGATAATGTCGAGACGAATCAGAAGTATTACTATTATCTAACGGCTGTGGATACAGCAGGCAACACCAGCGCGCCGTCAGAAGTGATTTCCGAAACCGTTCCATAAAGATGAAACTCTGTCGCTTTATCTCTGAGGGAATTTACGCGCCGCACTTTGGCGTCATCGAAGGAGACTTTATACGGCCTCTGATAGACGCAGATGCCATCGGCAGCCGCCCGCGCACGCGCTCCGAAAAAATCCCGCTCGCGGAGGCTCGCCTGCTCGCTCCCGTCACGCCTTCCAAGATCGTCTGTGTCGGTCGCAATTACACAGAGCATGCCGCGGAGCTTGGCAACAAGATGCCCGACGAGCCTTTGCTTTTTTTAAAAGCCCCTTCCGCCGTCATCGCTTCCGGCGAAGACATCATACTTCCCACAGCGTCCGCACAGGTTGAGCATGAAGGCGAACTCGGAGTCGTTATCGGACGCCTCGCGTCGCGCCTCGGCGATGACGAAGACCCGCTCGCCTACGTGCTAGGGTATACCTGCGTCAATGACGTGACGGCGCGCGACCTGCAACGCAAGGACGTGCAGTTTACACGCGCCAAATCTTTCGACACCTTCTGCCCCGTAGGCCCCTTTACAGTCACGGACATCAACCCCTTAGATGTGGCTGTCACGACGCGCGTCAACGGTCTGGTCAAACAGCAGGCGCGCACTTCTGCCATGGCCTTTTCCGTCCCATACATCGTGCGTTACATTTCGCATGTCATGACGCTCAACCCTGGCGACCTGATAGCGACCGGGACACCGGCAGGCGTCTCCAGGCTTGCGGCAGGCGATGTCGTAGAGGTAGAGGTCGAAGGGATTGGAGTTCTACGCAATCAGGTTAAAAGTCTCTGAGGCTATCGGAGCGTTGATTTCAAACTTCGTTGTTCAGACTTAAGAAGGAGAGCCATATGAAATTCTTTATAGACACGGCAAATTTGAATGAGATTCGCGAGGCCGCTGCGCTCGGTTTGATTGACGGGGTGACGACCAATCCATCGCTGATTGCCAGAGAGGGCGATGTTGATTTCAAGCAGCACATCGCCGCCATCTGCGAGATAGTGCAAGGCCCTGTCTCTGCCGAAGTCACGAGCTTGGACACAGAAGGGATGTTGCGCGAGGGGCGCGAGGTCGCGCGTGTGGCTCCCAACGTCGTGGTCAAATGCCCGTTGACACGAGACGGACTGAAGGCCACGCGGCAGTTGACCGAAGAAGGATTCAAGGTCAATGTCACGCTCTGCTTTTCCGCAGCGCAGGCCATCCTCGCAGCCAAAGCCGGTGCGGCTTATATCAGTCCTTTTCTCGGTCGCCTTGACGACATAGGGCAGAACGGCCTGCTGCTGCTTCAGGAGATTATAGAAATTTATCGCAACTATGATTGGGGAACAGAAGTTTTGGCCGCCAGCCTGCGCCATCCGATTCATGTCGTGGAGGCCGCGCGCATGGGCGCAGACGTTGCGACGCTGCCTTTCAAAGTTATAGAGCAACTCATGAAGCACCCTTTGACGGACAAGGGGCTTGACGCTTTTCTCTCCGATTGGAAAAAAAGCGGGCGATAGTTTTCAAAGGTTTAGGCGGCTTTACTTTAGCATCTACTTTAAATTTGTCGCCGCGCCGACTTATAAAGTTTTACATGAGGCGCGGGGTTGAATCGCCACTCTCTGTTCCCGAAACGATTTGTTTTCTATCGAGTCCTTTTCCAGAGTTCAGATACCACATTCTTCATGTCTGAAAATGTCGTCGTTGCGCGCAATTTGACCAAGGTTTATGGAAATCACCGTGCGGTTGATTCGATAGACTTTACGGTGTCGCGCGGCGAGATTTTTGGATTGCTCGGGCCAAACGGAGCTGGTAAATCCACGGTCATGCGTATGATCGCATGCCGGACTCCTCTTACTTCCGGAGAATTGTTGGTAGAGAGTCTGGATGTCAGCAAAGCCCCGCGCCGCGTCCGCGCAAAGATAGGCGTCGTCCCACAGGAAAACAACTTAGACCCAGACCTGAACGTTCTTGACAATCTGCTCGTCTACGCAAGATATTTTCGTATCCCGCGCACAGAGGCTCTGGCGCGTAGCCATAAACTTCTTCATTTCACAGGTCTCTCGGGTCGCGTCACAGCGCGCGTGGAAGAGCTTTCCGGCGGGATGAAGCGTCGCTTGATGATCGCACGCGCGCTCCTGCACCAGCCGAAACTTTTGGTCTTGGACGAACCCACCACCGGACTCGACCCCCAGGTTCGTCAGGAAATCTGGCAGAGGCTCGCAGAGCTACAGAGGGAGAGCGGCGTAACTATCCTCATATCAACACATTACATGGAGGAAGCTGAGAAACTATGTGAGCGTCTGATCGTGTTGGATAAGGGACGCATTCTGGCCTTCGGTGCGCCGCAGGATTTGGTTCGGCAAAGCGTTTCCCGTTACGCACTGGAAGTGCGCGACTGTGATTCGAGACCTTTGCATGAAGCTCTTGCTAACATTCAGGCGGTTTCGCGGGGCGGCGCGCATCTCTATTTCGCAGCCGACCCGGAAATTTTGACGCCGCTCATGAAATATTATGAAGGCTATCGGATGCTGATTCGTCCTTCAAATCTCGAAGACGTTTTTTTGCAACTGATGGTGCATGAAGAGGCTGCCGATCAAGGAGAACAAGAAGGGTGAACAAACTGCCGGAGAATTCTGCGCCCGCAGACATCATTGTGCGCGCGTGCAAATACGATGGCAGCGAGCATCGTCGCTGGCGTGCGCGCGTCCAGAGTTTTGAAAATCCCTTGCTTGTTTTGGACGCTCTCTTCGACGAAGAGATAAATCATCCGCTGCTCGGGCGCATTGTGCGCGGCACACAGAGTCTCGAATATTACTGGATGGACTGCTGGTATAACGTCTTTCGTTTTTTGGAGCCGACGGGCGAGCTGCGGAATTATTACTGTAACGTCAATGTGCCGCCGACTTTTGATGGACGTGTGCTGAGCTTTATAGATTTGGACATGGATATTCTGGTCGCGCCGGATATGTCTTACACGATTCTCGATGAAGATGAATTTACCGTCAATGCCCTGCGCTATGAGTATCCGGCGGAGGTGTGCAATAGAGCGCGCCGCGCGCTCTCAGAGTTGGTTGAGATGATCGAGAACAGGCAGTTCCCTTTTGACCTTCACGCCTGAAGTTTTAGATTTTTATGAACGCGGAAGCAAACCAAGCGAGGTTGATGGAAAGAGCCGATGACTCGGAGCGGCGTGGGCTGGCCTTTGCGCGCGTAGATGTACGCGATGCGCTGAGCGTCTGGCAGAGAAACTTTCTGGTCTACATGCGGACATGGAAAATGCAGCTCGCTGCGCCGCTCATCGAGCCTGTCTTTACTGTTTTCGCGTTTGGCTGGGGAGTCGGCTCCCTCATCGCCTCGCGCGTCGAGGGCATTCCATATCTTTCTTTTGTCGGCGCGGGCGTTTTGGCATTCACGGTCATCATGCGCGCGTTTTTCGAGACGACATATTCTGCGTATTTTCGGATGGTTTACCAGTCAACTTATGACGCTATTCTGGCAACCCCTGTCAACGTAGAGTCTCTGGCCTTTGCGGAAATCTGCTGGGCTGTGAGCAAGGCCGCGCTGGATGCGTTTGTTATTCTTTTGATACTGACTATTTTCGGGGCTGCAACCTCCGTTTACGCAGTGCTGGCTCCGCTCCCGTTGTTGCTTGGCAGTTTTACTATCGCTGGACTCTCGCTTGGCATCACGGGTCGCATGCGTGACATAGATTCTTTCAATCTTTACATGGCCTTGTTCTTCTCTTCGGTCTTTCTGTGCGGAGGTTGGTTTCCGCTCGAAGTCTTGCCGCCGGTTTTGCAGTGGCTCGCCTGGACGCTGCCGCTGACGAGCGCGATTGATCTGGCGCGAGCCTGCCTGACCGGCAGATTTTTATTCCGTCATGTGTACGAGCTTTTATACTTAATCCTGCTGGCGTTGATCTTTATGGAATGGGCTATGCGAAGCTTGCGCAGGCGCTTGATGGCCTGAAACCTTTCGCGTGAGTTATCTTGTGCCTTGTGATAGGCTCTCAAATCTGAACTTCTGATTTCTAAATTCAATTCTCTTAATTTATGGCGACACAGCAACCACAGCAGACTGCCCCGGACAAGCTTGAACTCCTTCGCGAACGCCTCCGCCGTGCGGAAGAGGGCGGAGGCGCAGCACGCATTGAAAAGCAGCGCGCGAGCGGCAAGCTAACCGCGCGTGAGCGCGTTGAATTTCTGCTCGATGAAGGCAGCTTTGAAGAGTTTGACAAGTTTGTCGTGCATCGTTCGCATGATTTCGATTTAGACCGGCAGCTTTATCCGGGTGACGGCGTCATCACAGGCCACGGGCTGGTTGACGGGCGCAGGGTCTTTGTCTTCGCGCAAGACTTCACTGTGTTTGGCGGGTCGCTTTCCGAGACTCATGCAGAGAAGATTTGCAAGGTCATGGACATGGCGCTCAAGGTCGGCGCACCTATTATCGGCCTCAACGATTCCGGCGGCGCGCGAATACAGGAGGGCGTTGTCAGCCTGGGCGGCTACGCAGACATTTTTCTTCGCAACACTTTAGCGAGCGGCGTTGTGCCGCAGATCAGTTGCATTATGGGGCCGTGCGCGGGCGGAGCCGTCTACAGCCCTGCCATCACCGATTTTAATGTGATGGTCAAAGACACTTCCTATATGTTCATCACAGGGCCGGATGTGATTAAGACCGTCACGCATGAGGATGTGACAAAGGAAGAGCTGGGCGGAGCGATGACGCATAACCGCGTCTCCGGCGTCGCACATTTCGCAGCGGATTCGGATGAGCACGCGCTGCGGCTCGTGCGCGAGCTGCTCTCTTTCATTCCGTCCAATAATATGGACGACCCGCCGATGGCACAGGCTCTTGATTCATCGGAACGAACCGAATTAAAGCTCAACACGATTGTGCCCGCGGCCTCGAATCAACCTTACGACATACGCGATGTCATACATGAAGTGGTTGACGAGCGTTACTTTTTTGAAGTCCAACAGCATTATGCACAGAACATCGTCGTGGGATTCGCGCGCCTGGCGGGTCGCCCGGTCGGCATCGTTGCCAATCAACCGGCCTTTCTGGCGGGCGTGCTTGATATAGACGCTTCGGTCAAGGCCGCGCGTTTTGTGCGCTTCTGCGATTGCTTTAATATTCCCCTCATCACGTTTGAAGACGTGCCGGGATTTATGCCGGGTGTCGGGCAGGAGCATGAAGGCATTATCAGACACGGAGCGAAACTGCTTTACGCATTTGCGGAAGCGACCGTCCCGAAAATCACAGTCATCACGCGCAAGGCTTACGGCGGAGCTTATTGCGTGATGGCCTCAAAGCACATTCGCACGGACATCAATTTTGCATGGCCTACGGCAGAGATTGCAGTGATGGGCGCGGAAGGAGCCGTCGGCATTCTTTATCGCCGCGAGATTAATGAAGCCGCCGATCAGGACACCGCCCGCCGCGCACGAATCAATGAACTGGAAGAGAAATTTGCCAATCCTTATGTCGCAGCCGACCGCGGATTTATAGATGAAGTGATTGAGCCTTCGCAGACGAGACCCAAGCTGATCCGCGCCTTGAGCCTGCTCGAAAACAAGCGTGATTCAAATCCGCCGAAGAAGCACGGAAATATCCCGCTTTAGAAAATAGAAGCTTTAAAAATTTGAAGGGTGAAGCTGCTTGAGATTCACCCTTCACCTACCCTTGCTCGTTATGACTCGCAGGCTTTCAAGCCTTCAAAGCGAGGTCTGATTAACAGCCAACCCGTTATCCTAATGTGGCACTCACAGACAACAGGGAAACTTCTAGCCGTTGTGATAGCCCTAACTTCCGCCGCCACCACCTTGACCGCCGCCCCCGCCTGAGCCGCCCCCGGACTCACCACCACCGCCGCCCGAGCCGCCGCCGCTTTGGCCGCCGCCTCCGCCTTGACCGCCACCACTGCCGCCCTGACCACCGCCAGAACCGCCTTGCTGACCGCCTCCGCCGCCGGAACCGCCACCTTGTTGACCGCCGCCTTGGCCGCCTTCTCTATCATTGTCTGCCATTTTAGATTCCCTCCCGGTGCTGCGTGGCAAAGTAGATACGAAGAAATAACAATAGTAACTAGCGCCAGCAACATTCAAAGCAATTGTTTTGACAAGGGGGTTTGCAATTTGAAAGTTTAGCAGGTAAAGAATTTCTATGTCTGTACGTTAACGTACGCGTTCGGGCTTCTTACAACAGGTCTCACATGAAAAAAATATCCGTCCTTCATGAAAGCAAAAGGTCAGGTGAAGCAACTATCTTCACCTGACCTTTTGTTATGCCGAAGAGGCTTAAAGCTTATGAGCCGCGCTTTGATGCCGCAGGCTGCTCGCGAAGTAATTCGAGTGCCTTCTTGAGCTGCACGTCCTCAGGCTGCTGCTTGGGCGAAGTGGCTTCCGGTGACACTTCGCGCTTATCGTTGTTCTGCTGCTGGTTGTTGGGCTGTACTACAGCATCGTCGTCATTGCCAGTCAAATCTTCGGGGTCAATCGCTTCGACGATTTCCGGGCGTTTCACTTCGGTTGAGGGCTTGACGCCGGAAGTGGCGCGGTCTGCTCCCAGAAAAGGAGTGCCGCTGGCGGAAGCCCATTTAACGGTTGTCAGCAACAATCCGTCGCCGTCACGAAGCGTGAAAAGCTGCTGTTCGGCTCCCGCGCCGAAACTCTTTTCTCCGATCACTTCACCGCGCTTGCGCTCAAGCAAGGCAGAGGCGACGACTTCGGCTGCTCCGGCTGTGCCGATGTCAATCAAGGCCGCGACCGGGCCATGAAAGATAGCGTTCTTCTCTTCCGCCGAAAAGCTCTTGATGGTTTTGCCTTCACGACCGACGGTCTGCGCCAGCACGCCCTCTTTGATAAAAAGGTTCGCGACGCTCACGGCTTCGGTCAAAGAGCCGCCAGCCACACCCCTTAAATCAAGCACCACTTTTTGCACATTCTGTTTCTGCATCTCTTGGAGCCGCGCACGCACGTCGGCTGCTTCGCCTTCGGCAAGGCTGTTGATGCGCAGGACGGCGATTTTGCCTGCTTCCATACGCGCCTCGACCGGCGGAGTCTTAAGAGCTTCACGCTTAACCGCCAGCGTCAGCGGGCGCGAGCCTGCGCGCAGGACTCTCAGTTTCACTTCGCTGCCGGAAGCTCCGTTCAAGAGCTGCCGCGCATCGTAGAGCGAAATATCGCGCGTCGCTTTGCTGTCTATATATTCGATCACGTCGCCCGCGCGCAGTCCCGCACGCTCTGCCGGCGAGCCTTTGACAGGCGAGATGACGTACAGGTAAGACGAGAGCTGCGAAAGCTCCGCGCCGATGCCCGTTGTCTGATTATTCTTGCCGGACGCTCCAAAATCGCGTACCTGTTCGGGCGTCAAATAAGTGGAATAAGGATCAAGCCCGTAAGCCAGACCGCGCAATGCGCCCGCGCGCACCTTATCCATGTTCGGCTCGTCCACATAATCGTTCTGAATGTGCTGTAACACACTCTCGAAGATACGCAGTTGCGCGCCGGGGTCGTTGGCGGAGTGTTGCGCCCGCGTAGAAATCAAGCCACCGACCACTGCGTACAGCGCGACGGTCGCGGATAAAATCACCAGAGCTAATTTTGTGCGAAACGACATCTAAAACCTCATTAAGTGATGCACCGTCAAAAATAGTTACAAGCACGCGCCGGACGGCTTCAGGGCGTCATGCTTTTAAAACGTATCATACAGTGACCGCAAACCGCACGCAAGCAACTGCTTTTGGAGTCCGGAAAGTTTTACATTTACATAACGTCTAACATCTATGGATGCAGGTCCCGACAGACCAGCAGCTTGACACACTGCCCGACACATTTCATACTTTCTGCCACCTGATTAATGAGCAAATTGCCGGTAGCATCTCTCAATCAAAATAAGAACCATGACGAGGCGACGAACCAGCTCGCAGGGCGACTGCTCGCGCTCGATCTCGGCCAGAAGCGCGTCGGAGTCGCCGTTTCCGATGAGAGACAAATTACCGTGCGACCGCTTCAAGCTTTGCAGCGCACAAGCTGGAAACGGCTTTTACGTCAAGTGTCCGATCTGCTCAGGGAGTTTGACGCACAAATACTGGTCATCGGTTTGCCGCTCAATATGGATGGAACAGAAAGCAACGGCGCACAGGATGCACGCCGGATGGCGCGGAATTTCTCGCTCTCGCTCAAGATTCCAGTGTATTTGCAGGATGAGAGACTGACTTCCAACGAAGCCGAGGCGAACCTGCGCGCTGCCGGACAGGCAAAAGAAAAGATTCGCGAGCTGGTGGATAGCGAAGCGGCTGCGATTATCCTGCGCGATTTCCTTTTGAGCCAACCGGGTTGCGCAGAAATTTCATCCCAAGCCGCAGACGATTTACATCATTCCATAGAAAGCTGATTTTTCACTTGTCGATATGAAACGCTTGCGCCTGCTCCTGTTGGTTTTCATCTTGATTTTGATAGGCATCGGTGGTTTCATTTTTTGGACTCACAGAGAGCTAAACACAAAGCGCACGCATGGAAAATCTTCCGAGTACATAGAGATTCCAAAAGGCTCATCCCCCGCTGAAATTATTTCCAAGCTTACCTCTCACGGCGTTATCGGACGCGAATGGCCGCTGCTGCTATATATGAAGCTGACGGGCGCAGGCTCAAAGCTCAAAGCCGGTGACTATCGTTTTCAAACTCCGATTTCCCCTCTCGAAGTGCTGCGAAAGCTGGAAGAGGGCGAAGAGCGTCTGCGTAAATTTACGGTAATCGAAGGCCGTACCCGTTGGGACATCGCGGAAACGCTGGCGCGTGTGCCTGAGTTGAACTTGCAAAGCTCTGTGCAAGCCCTCGCGTTGATGGATGAAGTCGGCGCTATGCGGGACATTGACCCGCTAGCGAAAAATCTTGAAGGCTATCTCTTCCCGGACACATATAATTTTCCGTTAGATACCAAAGCCCCTGAAATGATCGCGGCGATGGTCAAGCGTTTCCGGCAGGAATGGAAGCCGGAATGGTCTGAGCGAGCGCGCGAACTCAACCTCTCGCCCAGAGAGATTGTGACCATCGCTTCGCTTATCGAAACCGAGGCCAAACTGCCTGATGAACGCGCACTCGTGTCGTCTGTGATTTACAACCGTCTAAAAATCAGGATGCCGCTAGGCATAGATTCTTCCATCATCTACGCCTCAAAGCTGGCCGGGAAATGGAGAAATGACGGCAAAGTTTACAAAAGCGATTTAGAGAGAAACTCGCCCTACAACACGCGCCTTTACACAGGACTGCCTCCCGGCCCAATCGCCTCACCCGGCGCAGGCTCTTTACAAGCCGCGCTTTTTCCCGCTCAAACAGATTATCTTTATTACGTCCGCGAGCCGTCACGCAACGACGGCGCACACAATTTTTATCGCGATGCGGGAGAGTTCAATCGCGGGGTTGAGGCTCTGCGCAAGTGGGAGCGCGAGCGAGACGCGAGACAGGCTGGCGCCAATTCACAGTCAAATCAAAATACCACTGCGCCTTAAAAGTTCGCCGTGAACATGACTGAAACGTGTTGATGATCTTCCTACTTGTATTTACAACGTCCTTACACTATCCTCAGCAGTGTCCCCCCTTATTCAAGACAAGAGGCTCTGGCTGTCACGACACATCAGAAAGTTTGAGGGCTATCAAAGTGAAAAGAGCAATCGCAATCTTCTTTATTCTGGCAATCGCGGCCATCGGCGTCTGCGCGCAGGAGAAAGGTATCGATTCGCAAAATGCTCGCATCCGCGATACCGGAAATGATCGTGCGCCTGCCAGCAATGGCTCAAAGCAGGACGGAGGCGCTGGTCGAGGAATCAATTTCGGTAAAGGCCGCACGCCGGACTATATTCCCATCCCGAATCCTTATCGTTTAACCTCGCGCCGCGAGGCGATGACGCAGGCCGTCAATGAATTGATTCGCGAGCGCAGCATGATTCTGGATGAAGCGGCGTCTAAACCGGATGAAGGCATCTTTATCACGCAGCCTTACACCTTTTCCAAAGGCGCGGTCGTCACCGAATCCGAGTTGAATCGTTATACCGATCTGCCGCAGGCGACTGCTCGTGGTTGGACCAGAGGCCGCTATACCCTCATTATCGAAATTCAGCAGATAGACGGCGTCAGCGCGAATCTAGGGGTGACGGCCAAATTAGAGGGGCGAACAGATGGCGCGACCGGAGCTGAATGGTCAACCCTGCGTAGCAACGGAGTTGCCGAACAAGAGTTTTTGAGCGGGCTGATTGAGAAGATTACCGGAGCGCCGCCGCCGGGAACGACGCCAGTCCCTTAAGCCTTTGGGTTGAGGCATGGAAATATCTTATAAAGCCAGCCTCTCAAATTTATAGAGCAATGTTATCAAGAGTTTAGCCCTCTGTGGCTCACAAACTTCTTGAGCGAATTTTCTGCTATGGAGCATGATTTGGGGAAGAGCGGAACGGAGCTGAACAGCCTTGAAGCCGAAGAGAGCAAGTCGTTCTTTACGCGCAGCGTGGCGTTTCTTTGCGCTTTAGGACTGACGGCAGCATTGTTGATAGGTTATATGGCTTTGCGTTGGCGTCATGCGGAACGCCTGCGCGCCGAAAAAGCGGCACAGGAACAGGCCATCAAACCCGCGCCTATCCCCGAACTTCAGGTCTTCCTAGACGACGCCATGATAAAGGGGTCGCAGGCCGTGTTGGGCGGTACAATTCAGAATATTTCAAAATCGCCTCTGACCAATCTCACCGTTGAAATGGAATTAAAGCGGCGCAAAGACGGGGTTTCGGAGGTGCGCAGTTTGCCGGTCGAGCCGCGTGACCTGGCGCCGGATGAGCAGGGACGCTTTTCAATAACAGTTACTTCGGGAGCCTTCCGGGAATCTCGCGTTCTACATATCAAGAGCAGCACTCGCTCAGGCGAAATTGCTTTTAAAACCTCTGCGGGCGCACAACGTCCACCGGAACGGTTGCCGGAGACAAGCAGAACTATCGTTATCAAGCCAACTCCCCGCCGCGAAAAGGGTGAAGAGTTTATAAACACTCCTGACAATCCGACGACCGTTCCTTAATAACTTCCGTCCTCATCTCTGCATGACTGTGGTTCAGGTAAAGCTTCAAGAGTCGGCACGGCGACATAGCTCAGGCCACCCCTTAACACAGGTCGGCTATTTTTTAACAGCCGGTGACTTATAGAATCGCGCGAAGTCTTTCCAGCGGTCGAATATTCCGCTCTTCATCTATAGAGCCATCACAAAATTTTCCCAAGGCTATGCACGATTGCCGGATGTGTGGAGACTTCATGGGGGTGTGAAACTCGAATAAGTGTATCTGTCCTGCCTCTCAACTGCTCAATTTCATTTAGAAGCGCGGCGGTTTTCTCAGGCGTCCCGCGTTGATTAAAGATTACGTGGTCGGCACAGGCAATCAAACGCTCTGCGGACGGCTTCCAGATTTTCCGGCTTACACTCGGGTCAACTATCATCAGGGTCAAACAGGGCTTGATATGCGCTGCCAGCGTATTGCTCTCGATGACTGCACAATGCGATTGCCCGATCACGCTGCTCATGGCGCACCAGGCATCTGTGATGGCGACATCGCGCGTGATAGCCCACACGACAGGTCTGCCACCGGCAGCCTGCAAACGCGCTGTGTCTGTTCCGGGCTGCGAGATGATGGCTTCGCGTGTGACGATTTGAAAGTCTCCGCCAAGCGAGGTGCAGACATTGCAGCCTTTGCCGCCGTGCGGGCAGCCGCGTTCGCCGTGTGTGACTGTAATCTTGGCGGCAGCGGTCTGGCATCGTTTGGCAAGCCAGCCGGTAAGGGCTTCGGCGACTGAAGTTTTTCCGACGCCCGAAGAGACGCCCGCGACGATGACTGTCTTCAGTTCCTGCCGCATTTTATTTTCCGATTCCATAACCAGAGGGCTTCTTTCTCATGAGACAACCTTTCCTAAAAGAAATGCCTCACACCAGAGACTTGATTTGCACTACTTTTATCCTTTATAACTTCCTTCAGGGAAATATGTTTGAGGGCGCAGATAATTACTTTACAACTTTCTGCAAGGTGTAGCCTAATGTCGTCACGCATCTTATTGCTGCTTCTCTTCTCCGTTCTGTTCACCATCTCCGCGAGCGCGCAGACCCGTCCAAACTTTCCCGATCCGTCAGAAGGAGAGAACGCGACTCTGGAAGAGATGCGTGTGCGTTGGGAAATCAAGTATGCAGAGAAATCGCGTCTGGAAAATCTTGACCGCGCACGCGAAGTAGCGCAACTCGGCTCTGAATTGTATAACTCGTATGCCAGCAATAAAACCTTTGGCTCTACAGAGAAGAAAAAGCTTGACCGGCTGGAAAAAGTTACGCGTAAGATTCGCAGTCAGGCCGGCGGCTCTGATGGAGAGATGAAGGATGAAGACCGCCCCACGCAATTAGATTCCGCTTTGAAACGTCTGGCTGAGGTTTCCGCTGCCCTGAAGAAGGCCGTCGAGAAAACTCCCAGACAGGTTGTATCCACCACCGTCATAGAACGCTCCAACGAAGTTCTGGAACTCATCCGTTTCGTGCGTTTGCACACACGCTAGACAGGCTGCAACAGGGCAAGAAATGATGATTCGCCAACCACTGCGACGCTGTTGCCAACCAATAAATCTTCTCTTTCTTACAGTTCTGCTAAGTTTCATTTTTACTTCATCCGGCTTCACACAATCTCAGGATGATGATGAAGTGGTGCGCGTCAACACCGATCTGGTCGTCTTGAACGTGACGGTAGTTGATAAAGCCGGGAATTTTGTGCATGGCCTCAAAAGCAGCGACTTCAAGCTGTTTGTGGATGGCAAAGAGCAGCCTATCTCAAGATTCCTGCGCGAAGAGACGCCATTTGCCGCAGCCATCTTACTCGACACCTCCGGCAGCATGGAAAATCGCTTAACGCTCGCGCGCTCCGCAGCGATCCGTTTTCTGGATGACTTGCGCGAAGAGGATGTGACAGCTATTTATCGTTTCGATTCTGAAATCAAACGAGTTCAGGATTTTTCTTCGAGCCATGACATGGCGGACTTTGCCTTCGGGATGCGAGCGCAGGGCATGACTGCGCTCAACGATGCGATTGTCTTCGCCGCCAAAGATTTGTCGCAGCGCACAGAAAACCGGCGAGCGATTGTCATTTTGTCTGACGGCGCGGACAATAAAAGCTCCGCTACTGCGGGCAAGGCGCTGGAACGGGCGTTGGCTGCCAATGCGACGATTTATGCGGTTGACATGTCCTCGACTCAAGGAGCGCTCGGGCGCAATCAAAGCAGCGCGGCTTCGCTTCAGGATTTTGCAGCCAAGAGCGGCGGGCGTTATGTCTCTTCACCCGGCGGCAGCGTTTTACGCGATGCTTTTATAAAAATCGTGGAAGAGTTAAGCAATCAATATACTCTTACTTATTCGCCACCTGATAATGCAAGAGACGGACGCTGGCACAAGTTGGAAGTACAACTATCCCGCCCGGACATGACATTGCGCACGCGCAAGGGTTATCACGCTCCAAAGAAATAGAAAGCTTCCACGAAAACACACAAAACGCGACGAAAGAAAAGACACGAAACATGATTCGTAGTTTCGTGTCTTTTCGTGGATAACTTTGTTTCTTGTTATCTGATTCGCTTAGAGCAGGTTGCAAATCAGTGTAAGGCAGGCTGTGAGCCTGCCGCTCGCGTCGGACAGGCGGCAGGCTGTGAGCCTGCCGTACATCCAAACGAAATCCGCTCTAACGGCTCGTTTGATTAAGTGACTTGTCGCGGTGACGCTCAAAGGCAAGCTCTATCAGGCGGTCTATGACCTGTTGGAACGAGAGACCGGAAGCCTCCCACATTTTTGGATAACCGGAGACATCCGTTAATCCGGGCAGCGTGTTCAATTCGTTGACCAGCAATTCATTCGTATCGCGGCGTAAAAAGAAATCCACGCGCGCGAGTCCCGCGCCATCCACGGCCTTGAAGGCGCGCGTCGCCATGCTTTGAATTTTTTTGATGACGGGTTTGGGCAAAGGCGCTGGAACGACAAAGTCTACGTGCCCCGTGCTTGAATATTTTTCGGTGTAGTCGAGAAACTTTGCGGTTTCTTCATAGACCACATACTCGCCGGGTAAGCTGGCCTGCGGCTCGTCATTGCCGATCACGGCGCATTCAATCTCGCGCGCATCAAGCCCCTCTTCGACGATTATTTTTCGATCATAACGCGCTGCCAGCTCAATCGCCTGTTCGAGAGATTTTTTATCCGTAGCTTTTGAGATGCCTACGGATGAACCCAGATTGGCGGGTTTGACAAAGCAGGGAAAGCCCAGCTCGCGCTTGATGCGGCGCAGGATATTTGCGGGCTGCTGTGTCCACTCGCGGCGCAGAAACCATGTGTATTTGCAGATGGGCAGCCCCGCATCTTTGAACAGAGATTTCATGGCTACCTTGTCCATGCCGCAGGAAGAGGCCAGCACTCCGCAGCCGACGTATGGTATCCCGGCCATCTCAAGCAATCCCTGAAGCGTGCCGTCCTCGCCGTAAGTTCCATGCAGAACCGGAAAGATAACATCAAGCGGTTGTGACGAAGCTGGCTGGCTGTCGGCTTCGAGCGCGACGAGGCCGCTGTGTGTGGGATCGCCGATGATGGCAACATCCCGGCTCGCGTTGCTGGTAATTCTTTCCGGCACAAACCCTTGTGTTTGTGCTGGCAGCAGCTTGACGGCCTCCGCTGCCCCGAGCCACTTCCCTTCTTTCGAGATAGCTATGGGCACTACATCATATTTCTTTCGATCAATGGCTTCGATGACGGAACGCGCAGACCTGAGCGAGATTTCATGCTCGCCGGAACGCCCGCCGTACACCACCCCGATACGAATTTTCTTTGTCATAAATAAGGTTCAAGGTTCAAAGTTCAAGGTTCAAGGTTCAAGGTTCAAAGAAAAGAGTGGCTTTGAACCTTGAACTTTGAACCTTGAACCTAAAGTGCTACAGGATTCTTTTTCCCAACGCGGAGAGGATCAATTCAACGCCAAGCTCTGCCGTGCGGTTGTTGACATCGAGGGCTGTGTTAATCTCCACCACTTCAAGCGAGAGCATGCCGCCCGCTTCGGCAATTTTTTCCATCGCCAGATGCGATTCGCGATAGGTCAAGCCGCCACGCACCAGCGTGCCGGAGCCGGGTGCGTCGCCCGGGTCCATCACGTCCACATCAAAAGTCACACAGTAACCCGCAGACCCTTTTGACGCGATGGCAATGGCTTCGTCCATGCAGGCGCTCATGCCTCGCTCGTCTATCTCGCGCATGGTGATAAAACGCATGCCGAGCCGCCGGATTAATTCGCGCTCGCCCTGATCTATGTCGCGCGCTCCGATGTGTGCGCAGAGGCGCGGGTCTAGCTTTGGTGCAAAGCCAGCGACGTGCGTCAATTCGGGTGCGCCGAAACCCAGGAGCGCAGAGAGGGGCATTCCGTGTATGTTGCCGGTCGGAGAAGTTTCGGGAGTGTTCATGTCCGCGTGCGCGTCAAACCAGATCAAGCCGAGAGTCTCGTCACGGTCGCGGCAGTAAGAAGCAATGCCTGCGATTGAGCCGATGGCTATCGAATGATCTCCGCCGATGACAAGCGGAATTTCGCCCTCTCTCAAAATGTCGCGGACTTCGACGGCGAGGTTTTCGCATGCTTCCGTCATCTCGCTCAAATATTTCGGAGATTCGTTCGGGCTTGCGATTGTCAACGGGCGCGCAATCCGCATGTCGCCCAGATCGCGCACCTCATAGCCAAGCTGCGCCATGCGCTGGCTCAAACGTGCGACGCGAATCGCTGCCGGGCCGATGTCCACGCCCGCCAGACTGGAACCGAATCCCAGCGGCACGCCGAGAATGCCGACGCGCCTTCCGTTGCCCGGACGATCAATGTTAAGGCTCTGCTGTGCGCTGTCTATCACAAGCGTTTCTTCCATAATTCAATCAATTCTTAAACAAAAAATTACCCGCCCAGATTTACGTTCCAACCGCCGCCGCCGCTCCCTTGTGTGGGAAAGAACGGTTTTAAAAGTCCTGCGAAGGCGGCGAGGTTGCGCGTTTGAATCAACAGCTCGCCCGGCCCTGTGAACTCCGCGACGATGCCTTCACCGCTCATCATGCTGCGGAAAAATCCTGCGGCAGCTTTACGCAGAGTGTACTGCGTAGTGCCTTCCCATGCCACCAGATGCCCCGTATCAACCACGTAACGCTCGCCCGGTTGAAGTCGCTTGCGATGAATCGCGCCGAAGGAAGAGACGAGCAGCAGCCCTGTGCCTGTCACTTGCAGCACGAACAAGCCTTCGCCGCCGAAAAAAGTTTTCGCGCCGCCCCATTTTGTATCAACGTTGAGGCTCGCGTCACCTGCCAGATACGAGCTTGATTGAACATAGAAAAGCTGGTTGTTCATCTCAATGGCAGCGATGTCGCCGGGTGCGCCGGGAGCAAAAGTGACTTCGCCAGCCCCGCCGCGCGCGGTAAAAGTCGAGACGAAAGCCGATTCACCGCCCGCAGCCCGCTTGATGGCTCCGAACAGGCCGCCCTTCATCTGCGATTGCAGCTCGACATTGGCGGACATGGAAACCATCGCGCCTGCTTCGGCTAAGATTGATTGTTCGGCTTGCAGCCGGACGATGGCGAGCGAGAAAGAGGGCTGGTGCATAATCTCATAGCTGTACCCGCGTCCCTGCCCGCGCGCGTCCTCATCAATGTGTATGCCGCCGCCGTGTGGGGCTGAGACATTCGGCGGCGCGCTGCTTTCCTGATTGGCATCCATGCGAAAGCCGCAGCCCCCGCAGAACTTCGCGCCCGGTTTTAAAGCTGCGCCACATGAAGGGCAATTCATAAAACTACTCCCTGAGATTTCCGAGTTATGATTGAGACGGCTTCTTCCGGCGTTTCCGCAAAATCCAAGACGGCCAAATCGGACGCGCTGACGGCCAGATAGTCTTGCCAGGACTTGACCAGCGGCGGCCAGCAATCTCCCAGCAAGACGAGCGGGCGCGGCTCTATGACACGAGTTTGCAGCTTGTTCCAAACCAGCGAGACTTCCGTGACTGTGCCCATGCCGCCTCTTAAAGCGATAAAGCCCAGCGAGCGTGAGATCAGATTCTGAAGGCGTTCGTAGAAGTGTGCGGAAGCAACCTTGTCCGTCAGATAGCGATTCGGCTCGGCTTTAAACTGGTTCATGACAATGCCCATCACCCGGCCACCCTTCTCGCGCGCACCGCGCGACGCAGCCTCCATCACACCCAGGTAGCCGCCCGTGCAAATAGTGTAACCGGCCTCCGCCAGCAGTTGCCCTGCGCGACGCGCCTGTGAATATTCGGCACAGCTCTCATCGCACTTCGAGCCGCCGAAGATAGTTACAATCCGTTCGTGCCCGTCACTCATACTTTTACCCGCCCGGTGATTAACAGCGAACCGGCCTCCCTGTATTTTATGTAATCCGCACGCGACTTGAATGAGCCGCCCGTATAGTCTTCGGGAATCGGCGTCGCATCGTAAAGACGCGCGTCAAGCACATCCACGAAACCTGCGGCTGTGAACAATTCATGATACTGCTCGATGCTCAAGAACTGCACGGGCACTTTGAGCTGTGCTATCCATTGATGCGACGGCTCGTTTTCCTGATACAGATCAACGACCGAAGCGAAGATGCCGCCCGGCGCAAGCACGCGGCGAATTTCGCTTAAAGCCTGTGGCATATTCGCATAGTAATAAATTGATTCCATCGAAAAAGCGTGCGTGAACTCGCCGTCGGCGAAAGGCAGTTGCTCTGCGCTTCCGATTTGAAACTCGACGTTGGGAAATTCGGCTGAAGACTTGCGCGCCAGAGCGATCATCTCGTCTGAAATATCTATGCCGACGACGCGGCCACCGCTCGCGCGCTCGGCCATCAAACGTGTCGCCCAGCCAGACCCGCAACCAACGTCAATCAGGCGCGAATCTGTATTGAGATTCAAACGCGCAATCGCCTGCTCGCCGGTCGGGCGATGGCCGCGCTCCATACTCTCGCCGCGTCCTGCACGCGCCCAGTCATTGAACTCAAGTCGTAAACGATCTGCTGAATCAAGCATAATATTTTTGTGCGAAAATAATTCCCGGTTTAATTCTAAGGCGCTGTACGGCTGGCAAGATCGCGCACGGCTTCGCGATGATCGTCACTGAAATTAAAATCAAGCTCGCCAAGCTGCATCTTCACCTTTTTAGCGTTAGCTATGCGCAAAAAAAGCTCATACGGAATCGTCATCTCAAGCGCAGCAGTATAGTAAATCTGCCCTCTCTCCATCCGCACCAGCTTTACCTCCGCCAACTGCTCCATCTTACCCAGCTCGACTTTTTCGCCATCAATTTTAGCTTTCAGCACGCGACTCTCATATAGTTCCTTCCGTCCGGCGCGATAGGTAAATCCCACGGAAACGAATTTGGGCGTCTCCGGGGTTTTTCCCGGATAAGCAAAAAACCATGTCATGTACAAATTGTCCAGCGTCCGTGGTAAAGGATTATAAGCATTCTGAAATGCCGGAATTTGCCCTTCTTTCACTTCCATCAATTGAATCAAAACGATGGTTTGATTTTTGTCAGAGTCAAAGGTAGATACGATTTTTCCTGTGTATTTGTAATTTCGCCTGGGTGGCGGCTTGAGATTTGCAGTCTGTGTTTGACCGAAACTCGCGCTGACAAATAGAAGCAGCAAAAGTATCGTAAGCGAGGAATGTTTCATCTATACCTCCTGACATTCAAACTTGCTTTAGCAAAAATAATCACGCGGTTAAAGCATGCGTGCGCGGGCACGGAATGGTCTAGCGGGTTGGGTCTCTCTCGAATGATTAAAGCCAGACCATCCTCAATGGCTATCCTCTCGCCGCGCCCTGCACGCTCCCGGTCATTGAACGCAATTCGTAAACGCTCATCTTCCATCATTTCGGCTCGACGCGGCTCGCCAGATCACGCAGGGCTTCCATGTGCTGCCGCATTAGCTCGAATCTGATATTGCCCACAGTCATCATCAGCGAGTTTTTATTGTTATCTACGATCTTAAAGAAGTCATCAAAAGGCAGGTAGATGCCAAGCACTTCCTTGTAAAATTTCGGCATGATGCGTGACTCTACCAGTTCCATCGTCCCGAAATTTATTTTCTTGCCGTCCAGCTCTGTGCTGAAATCTCTGGCTTCCTTGAATTTTTGGTCGCGGTTATTGGAGGCCGAGACGAATGCGACAACAACTTCTTTGGGCTTTGAAGGCGTCTGTCCCGGATAGGTGTAATAGACGTTGAGATGCAATGTGTGCGCTTTCGGCTCCATCACAGTTTGCACGGTCATGCGCTTCAGCTCTACTTTGGTTTCATCTTTTGTCTTATCGTAAACGGTGATGATGTCGCCTAGATGTTGAAAGCCATCTTTTCTCTTAGACTTTTCCTTGTCATCCTGTGCGGGCACGGAAACCGCGAAACATAGCGTCAAAAGCCCTAACAGCAATTTTCCTGTCAAGCGTTTCATAACTCTTCCTCCATCTATTATACGTTTCAAAGTTTTTAAGGCTTAAGTCTGTAAAGCATGCGCGGGAATGGAATCGTCTCGCGCACATGCTCGATACCGCACATCCAGGCGGTGCAGCGTTCGATGCCCATGCCGAAGCCCGCGTGCGGAACGCTGCCGTAACGCCGCAAGTCCAGATACCAGTTAAAGGCTTCTTCCGGCAGGTCATGCTCTTTAATCTGTTCGCGCAGAAAATCGAGCGAGGTGGCGCGCTCGCCGCCGCCGATAACTTCGCCGTAACCTTCTGGCGCAAGCACGTCTACGCCGAGCGCAAGGTCTGCGCGCTCTGCATCACGCGCCATATAAAAAGCTTTGACCACAGCCGGATAGCGATGCACCATCAAAGGCTTGTCATACTTGCTTGATAAAAAGGTTTCATCGGGCGCGCCGAAATCGCCGCCCCACTCAAAGCGCGTCTCAACCTCGCCGCGCTCAAAGCCTTCCTGCAACATACGCACGGCCTCGTCGTATTGCAGGCGCGGGAAAGGCGGCACGATGGACTCAAGCTTGGCCCTGTCACGCTCCAAAATTTTCAACTCTTCGCCGCGCTCATCCAGCACGCGCGAGGCGATATAAGCTAAGAAACGCTCGCATAGATTCATCACATCATCGAGCGTTGCGTAAGCAATCTCCGGCTCGACCATCCAGAATTCTGTCAGGTGTCTGCGCGTCTTTGATTTCTCGGCGCGAAAGGTTGGGCCAAAACAGTAAGCTTTGCCAAAGGCCGCGGCGGTCGCTTCGTTATAAAGCTGCCCGGACTGCGTGAGATAAGCTTTCTGGTCTTCAAAATAATCTACTTCAAACAGAGTCGTCGTGCCCTCGCACGCGGCGGGCGTAAAAATCGGCGCGTCGCAGAGCGTAAAGCCGTCGTTATCCAAAAAATCGCGCACGGCTTTGATGACCGTGTGGCGCACTTTGATGATCGCGTGCTGGCGGCGCGAGCGCAGCCAGAGATGTCGATGATCCATCAAGAATTCAGTCCCATGCTCTTTCGGCGTGATGGGGTAATCATGCGTCGCGCTCACGACCTCTGCATCCGAGACATCAATCTCGAATCCGCCGGGCGCACGCTCGTCCGCGCGCACGGTTCCGCGCACCGTCAGAGAAGATTCCTGACCCAAACCTTTGAGCGCATCCCAGACCTCCGGCGCGATGGATTGTTTCAAGATCACGCACTGCACAGTGCCCGTCCCATCACGCAACTGCGGGAACATCAGCTTGCCGCTCGAACGCAATTTATAGAGCCACCCCTTGAGCGTCACTTCCTCGCCCGCATGTTTCGACAACTCGTCAATGTATGTCTGCTTCATAAGTAAATAGTGAATAGTAAATGGTAAATGGTGATAAGAAGCTGCCCTCTCTATTTACTATTCACCATTTACTATTTACCAAACTAATTTCCATCCAATCTTTGTTTGATAGTTCGTCGCAATGCGGGAAAGCGGTCGAGCCATTCTGTTGCCTGAAGCACGATTTGAAATGTCGGCTCGATATATTGCTTGTAGGTTTCGCCGCGCCCGCACAGGGCTGTTTGATAAGAAAAAGTTCCGATGGCTTTGAGGCCGCGCTGCACCGTCATCAAGCGAAATTCCCGCGCAAACTCGTCCGGGTCGAGCGCTTCAAGTCCACGCAGCCGCCTTTCTTCGAGCAGGTAAAGCCTATGCGCGCGAATCTCTGCGAGCGATGGCATCTCAAGCTGCCGGTCTAACAGCAGCGAGACCAGATCGTAACTCGCAGGCCCCATCCGCGCGTCCTGATGATCCACAATCCGCAGGCGATCCTTTCTGTCCACCATCAAATTGGCGGAATGGTAATCGCGATGACAGAGAACGCGCGGGCGTGCCGAAAGCTCTGCGGCAATATCATTCATCTCGACCTTCAACTCGGCAGCCTCGCCGTGCGTCAGGGTTTCATGGCGCAGGCTCTGGAAATAATGCTCCATAAAAAACTGAAGCTCCCACGAAAGCTTTGCTTCATCAAAGGCGAGACGGCTGGCGATGGATTTTCTGTCAAAAGCCGTTTGAGTCGCGGCCTGTATTTCTGCGATCAAGCTGATGGCGCGCTCCTGATACGATTCATGCTCTTCTTCGTTTGCCGTTTCCATCACTCTGTACAACTGCCCGTCGCCCAAATCCTCCTGCACGATGATGCCGCTGCCCCCGTCCACAGCGAGTATTTCAGGAACAGGCAAACCCACTTCTGCAAAGAGGCGCGTGACATCCAGATACGGATGAAATTCCGGGTCGAACGGTTCGGGATAGACACAAGCGACGGCATGACTGCGCTTCCACGGGATGCGGAAATATTCTCTGGTCGAAGCATCCGGCGTCAGCGCGTGTATATTTTTATCCTTCACGGCATGATGCTGCGCGAGATGCTGCGCCAGCCTCTCACGCGCAGACACGTCGAACATTTTAGCGACGATTTGTGGAGCTTGATTCATGCAATGAAGCGGACACGCGAAAGGGCTTTATCCCTTAGTCGGAAACAGCCGGAACGAGAAAGACCATTCATCCATGCCGTATCCTGTATCCAAAAGAGATGCTAAGGATTGTATCATTGCGATAGCGAGACGACAAAATCATCTCCCCGCATCACTCCACGCAAAGCCTTGGCTGGCGGCTCTGCACGCTCGACCAGCTCCGCACGCACGATAGCTACATTCTCAAAAGCATCTTCACCACGAATATGCACTCCGTCACCAATCACTGCATGATGCACACGCGCGCCTGCTTCAATCGTCACCTCATCCCACAGGATTGATTCGCTGACGGATGCCCTTTCAGAGATATTCGAGCCGTGCCCGATCCAGACATCGCGCCCTTCCCTTTTCATCATGGCGAGGCTGATGTCCAGATAACGCTGAATCGTCGAAAGCTCGTACCAGATGCCTTCGGCAACATGCGCGGCGATGCGCTCGCCCTTTGCCAGAGCCTGCGGGTAAACATCCGTCGTTGAATGCGAGAAGACGTTGCGCGGGATGTAATCGAAAATTCGCGGCTCTAAAATTTGAATCCCTGTAAACATCAACGGAGTTTCATTCGGGGCGTTATCGGACTCGGAAGGTTGCGGTATCCCGCCAAAGCCTTTTAAGAATCCGCCCTCCGTGTTGACCATACTGAAACGCTCGCGCTTAGGATTCGGGCGCAGGACGAGCGTGGCGAGAGCCTCTGTGCGTTTGTGTGTTTCCAGAGCCTCCGACAAATTAATGTCCGTGACGATCTTGCCATTAACGACGATGAATGTATCGTCTTCGAGAAATTTTCGCGCGTTATCGAGCGCGCCGCTGGTGCCTAAAATTTCCGGCTCTTCGACATAATGCAATTCGACTCCGAAGCGGCTGCCGTCTCCGAGCGCGTCTCGAACGGACTCAGGCTCATGATGAAGATTGACGACGATTTCGCGGATGCCATAAGAGGCCAGATATTCTGCGACATAGCCGACGAGCGGTTTCCCCAAAAAAGGAATCGCGGGCTTGGTGCGATCAGCAGTCAAAGGCCACAGGCGCGTCCCGTAACCGGCTGCCAGAATCATTGCGCGCATAGCTTTAATCTTATACAGAAAATGTAAATCAAGAGAAGAAATCCTTTGCGGTCTTTGCGCGATTTATCTTTGCGTCCTTTGCGTTAAAAAAGCCTTTAACCGCAAAGAAGTAAGACGCAAAGAGCGCAAAGAAAAAGCTGTTGGTTTATTTCTATCCTTGATTCGCATAGAAAATAAGTACTCAATCTCTACTTAAAAAGCTTCCGTCCTCCATGATGGATGGAAGACGGAAGCTTTTTGAGAGGCAAGCTATCCTTCCGGGGAAAGCTTATTGCGGATAGTAAGCGGACGGCACAGGCTTGTCTGCGCTCTCGCCAAACTGCTGCGCTTCAAATGAATTGTCCGCGCTCTTTAAGATGTACCAGGTGGCAGAGCCGGGACGGAAGACAGCAAAGTCCGTTTTCTCGTCGCCGTCGTAATCGCCGGGCACAGGCACGTCGCCATTCAGGCCGAACTGCTGCGCAGAGAAGGCTCCGTTTGTGCTGCGAACCGTATACCAGACGCCCTCAGACGGACGAAAGACCGAGAAATCCGTCAGCAGGTCGCCATCAAAATCCGCGATCAAAGGAATATCCGTGGCCGTTCCAAATTGCCGCGTAATCAAAATGCTGGAAGTGCTGGGCAAGATATACCAGGTGCCATTCGATGGGCGGAAGACGCCAATATCAGTTTTACCATCGCCATCAAAATCACCCGTCAGAGGTTTGTCAGTCGCGCTGCCCCACTGTCGCGCCGTAAATCCCTGTAGGCTGCGGTTGATGTACCAGGTGCTATTCGACGGGCGGAAGACGGCTAAGTCGGCTTTGCCGTCGCTGTCATAATCACCCTGCACAGGCACGTCGCCATTGGCTCCGAATTGCTGCGCTCTGAATCCTGCCGTGCTTTGCAGCAGATACCAAGTGCCTTCCGAAGGACGAAACACAGCGATGTCTGTCTTGCCATCGCCGTCATAATCGGCGGGCACGAGCTTATCTGTGCTCAGGCCAAACGGAGAGGTAGTCAGATTGTGATCGGAGCTTTGATTGATAGACCAACTGCCGTTGGAGGGACGAAACTGCGAAACGTCTGTCTTTGCATCACCATCAAAGTCCGCGATCCGGTTACGCGGAGCGGCCAAAACGCCCCTCACATCAACGATAAACAAACCGCCGGCCAAATCGCCCAGGATAACTTTGTCGAGGCCGAGGAAAGGATAGACAGCCCAATTGCCATCGAAAGAGGACGGTAAAGCGCGCAACGGGTTATCGAAGCCGCAGAGCATATCCCACGGCTCAAGGCTGCTGGCTCGATCCATTTCCTCAGTGCGAACAAAGGCATTGGAATAAGTGTCGTACTGCCCGACACGCACAGGGTCTGCCGGATTGGTAATGTCAAAGACTTGCAGGCCAGCCTGATACCAGGCCACGAAAAGCAGGTTGCCCATCACGACAGGATTATGCGGGCAGACGGCATTAAGCCCTAGATTAGCCGCCTTGATTTCTTTAACCATAGTCGGCGCGGCGGGATTGGAAATGTTGAAAACCTGAAGCGCGCCGTTGGATGTTTCCACGGCATTGTAAAGATAGTTGCCATCCGTACTTGTCCACGCGCTATGCGTGCTGCCGGGAGTCGAAAGCGAGCCTACTAAAGCAGGGGCTTGGGTGGCGATGTTCGTAATATCGTAAATATCAGTTTTGCCACCGGATTCAAAGCCCGAGGTAAAAAGCTTGTTGCCGACTGCGTGCATCGCATGTATCCATCTTGAAGTGGGATTGGCGAACTCACGCACGAAGACCGGAGCAGCAGGGTTGCTGACATTAAAGACTTTTATCAGCTTGGTGCCAAAGTTATTCGAGTTCGTATACAGATAGCCATTGTGAACTATCATCTCGTGAATGCTGGTAAACCCGTTATTGCTAGCGTTAATCTTGCTGAGCAGCACAGGCTGATACGGATTCGCAAGATTTACGATATGAATCCCATCGCCGCCGGTGCCGCTGCCGAAATATCCGATGCCATTAACGACAATCGCTTCGAGAAATTGTTGCTGGGGAGTAGGGTTGTAGTGATTGGCGATAACAGGGGCATCGGGATTCGTGATGTCTACAATCAAGACCCCTCTCTGGCTGTATGTGCCGATGACGGCAATGTTCCCCTCTGCGTAAACATCAGAATAGGCGGTATTGCCCGTGAAGGGATCAACCTGTCCCCTCAACCTGATATTTTGCGCGCTGGTAGATAAAGAGAGCGTAAGAATCACGAATAGAGCAAGGCTTAGGGGGGCACAGAAAGATATTAGACCGGACACGCGGGCAGCGGTCTTCAAGACACAACGGGTCATTTATTTTTTCCTTTAATAAAATGTACGGGGTTGATACTTAACGCTCTAGCTTCGAGGGGGGTTGAGCGTCGCTATTCACAAGCGGGGCATTGTAGCTTAAGTTCTTAATTCGTGCAAATTAAAAGTGGCTGTGACGGGATTTAAATCGTGGCAAATGATGAAAATAAAGGCTTGCAAATGCGTTTAGCCCGAAGCCTGCGAAGCATCGCGCATGACCAGATCAAATGTGCCCGGCGCGACTTTGCGAAAACGCCCGTTGCGGTTGAGCGAGACGGCGATGCTGATGGTCGGATTCTGTCCCGTAAAGTTAAACCCGCCTTCGAGCAGGCGATTATAAATCTCGTTGACGTGCAGCGGCTCGTTGGCTTCTCTTAAAAGCATCGTCGCGGCTTGCGGAATAGTGCGATCCATAAATCTATCGCTGGTGATTTCTCCCACCGCTCTGACCGCAGGAATGTGATGGCGCGGCGTCACAGGCGCACGCGGAGAAGTAAGTGGGCTGCGCTGGGTATATGATTGTCTGGCAAAATCCTGCCGGATGGCTGCTTCCAGTTCTTCGTCCGTCGGAGCGTGGTGGGGCGCAGGCGTGCTGTTTGGGGTCAGGACAGAGGACATCAAGCGATAGATTGCGGCTTCTGTCTGCGAGGCGAGTGTGTCCATCTCAGATAATTCAGAGCGCAAAGTATCGGCTTCGGCTTCTAATTCCGCGAGCCGTCCCGCGACACGATTACGCGCGGCACGCGCCTGCCGCAAGCTCTGCTCAAGCGTGGAAAGAAGATTTTCGTTGCCCATATTTTACCTGTCTCGCTCGACGATGAAGGTCGGAATCGCGCGCAGCGCATCGCAATATTTGGAATCGGGTAAAGACGCGAGCGCGTCGCGCGCGGCATCTGCATACTCGTAGGCACGCTCTCTGGCTCGCGCCATCGCTCCCGTGCGCTCGACCGCATCGAGCAAAGCCTCTCGTTTCACTTTCAAATAATTGCCGTCGCGCATTACCTGCACCACATCCTCTCGCATTGACGGGTCAGTTTCAAGCAAAAAGATGAGCGGCAAAGTAAGCTTGCCTTCAAGGAGGTCTACGCCGGCGGCTTTGCCGAGCAATTCTTCAGTCGCTGTGAAATCCAGCACGTCGTCTACAAGCTGAAAAGCGATGCCTAGATTCAACCCGTAATCACGCAAAGCTCTTTGCGGCAACGGGTCTGCTTGTCCCATCATCGCGCCTATCTCACAGCACGCGCTGAAGAGGTATGCAGTCTTGCGCCGGACAATATCAAAATACTGCTCCTCGGAAATATCCGTGCGCCCGAGCATCGTCAGTTGCAGCAGCTCGCCTTCGGTCATCTGTCTGGTCACAGCCGTCAAAATATCCAGAATCGGCAGCGAGCGTTCCGCGAGGCTGGTCTCAAACGCGGACATGTAGAGCCAGTCGCCCATCAGCACTGCGGTCTGATTGCCAAAGCGAGAGTTGATCGAAGGCCGGTTGCGCCGTGTTTCCGCGTTGTCAATGATGTCGTCGTGTACGAGCGTCGCCGTGTGAAGAAATTCCATGACGGCTGCCATGCGGATGGAATTCTCGCGCGCCCCGTCGCCGCCGACCGCGTAGCTCGACAGGATGTTCAGCGCAGGCCGCACGCGCTTGCCGCCGGATGCGCGCAGGTAATCGCCTATGTACGCGATGACTTGTATGTTTGAGCGCGCCTGCCGCTCGAACTCTACTTCGACTAGCCCAAGCTCCGCAGAGATCAGATTAAAGATGCGCCGCGCCGAAATCTGCGGGTCTTCAATCGCAGCAGTTAAACCGGATGTGTGCATGATGTTCGAGTGACAAGTGACAGGTGACGGGTGACAAGTTAAAGACAAGTTCTTGCTTGTCACCCGTCACCTGTCACTGTTTTAATTTGACCGATAATTTGTGTACTGCATGTCAATGCCGAAATCTTTGGCTTTCAATTTAGCGATAATGTCTTGCAAGGTGTCGCGGTCTTTGCCTGTGACGCGCACGATGTCGCCTTGAATCGAAGCCTGAACTTTAGCCTTCGAGTCTTTGATAAACTTGACTATCTCTTTGGCCTTGTCCTGCGGGATACCCTGTTGAATGGCGACATGCTGCCGGACAGTTCCGCCCGCAGCCGGTTCGATCTTGCCGTAATCAAAAGCCTTGAGCGGCACGCTGCGCCGCACCAGCTTCTGTTGCAGGATGTCGTTCATGTTGCGCAGACGCATCTCGTCCTCAGCCGTCATTAACAGCTCTTTATCTTCCAGCGCGACGGTCGCCGTGCTGCCTTTGAAATCGAAACGCTGCCGGACTTCCTTGATAGTCTGGTTGATAGCGTTGGCGATTTCCGCGCGGTCTACTTCTGAAACAATGTCGAATGAATTCTGCTGTGCCATAAATGAAAGTTTTTTTAGTCAAGCTCCAATGGTTTGAGCATAGCATCAAACGCCTTGAGGGCGAAAGTTTGGGGGTGAGAGAATGATTTAGTTTGAAGATGAGTAAAAAGGAAAGTCAGCCTCACCGCAGAGACCCGAGAGAAGTCGCGGAGATCGCGCAGAGAGTTGAATGATACTCAAGCCTCTGCGCCCCCTCTGCGCTCTCTGCGTCTCGGCGGTGAATCTCATCTTGTCTGTCATTCAAATTTAACCTTTAGCTTTCAACATCCAACTCATTTGGAAGATAAAGGTTCTGCTTCTTTCAGCTTAAAAAATCGCATAAAATTTTCCGTCGTCACGCGCCCGATTTCTTCTGCCTCTATTTCATGAATGCCCGCGAGGCAGCGTGCGACCTCGACGACGCGCGCAGGCTCGTTGCGCCGCCCGCGAAACGGAACGGGCGTCAGGTACGGGCAATCCGTTTCAATCAACAAGCGTTCGAGCGGAACCACGCGCGCGGCCTCGCGCAGATTCTCTGCCTTTTTAAACGTCACGTTGCCCGCGAATGAAACCAGAAAGCCAAGCTCCAACACGCGCAAAGCCATCCCGACCGTTCCGCCAAAGCAGTGCATGATGCCGCACATCCCTGTGCCGCCGCACTCCGCGCTTAAAATCTCTACGGTTTCATCATCTGCCGAGCGCGAGTGAATGATGACCGGCAAGCCAGCTTCACCGGCCATCCGCAATTGTTTGATAAAGACCTCGCGCTGCACTTCGCGCGGCGAATGATCGTAGTGGTAATCAAGCCCTATCTCGCCCCAGGCGATCACGCGGCGGCTGTTTCTGACAAGCTTGTTGATTCGTTCGGCAGCCCGCTCGTCAAAAAGCTTTGCATCATGCGGATGCACGCCGACCGCCGCAAAGACGCCTTCGTACTTTTCCGCGACCTCGACGGCACGCTCAAGCGAGCCACTATGAGGGTCGCCCGTCCCGATATTTAAAATCGCTGCTAAACCGGCTTCACGCGCGCGGGCGATGACTTCATCACGATCTTCGTCGTATTCGGGGCCGTCAATATGCGCGTGCGAGTCTACAAACATGAGCGGTGAATAATACAAGTTGCCAGTTAATCAATTGCCACTAGCTAGTGGATACAGGATGCCCCTTAGCTGTCGGCTTGAGCCGAACCATTTAAGCTAAAGCAACAAGGACGGGGATTTTAATTATCTTTTGGCTCAAGCCAACTTTCTTTGATGCCTTGTCTCCACTAGCTAAAGCTAGTGGCAATTTAAGCTGTTCACTATCTATAAACCAGCAACTTGGGTTATTTACTTTAACCGCGCGCCGTTCGGCACGTCTTCTGTAAATGTAGCGAGCACCGGGCGGCCTTCTTCGCCGACAGAAGCAGCGCAAACCATGCCCTGTGATTCGTAACCGCGTAGCTTTCGCGGTTTGAGATTAGCTACGACGACGACTTTGCGCCCGATAAGTTTTTCCGGCTCGTAATGCTCTGCAATGCCCGCTAAGATTTGGCGCGGCTCGGCTTCGCCCAGATCAATCGTGAAGCGCAGCAGCTTGTCAGACTTCGGCACGCGCTCCGCCGTCAGGATTTCTCCGACTCTTAAATCAACTTTTGCGAAATCACCAATCTCGATGAAAACTTGCGCGCCCTCGTCTTCTTTTTTCAAAGCGGCTGCTGCATCGGCTTCAGTCGCTCCCTGCTGTGGCGACGCGGGCTGCGTTTCGCTCGTGATGGCAGACCCTTGTACGGCGTCCGCTTCGGTCGCGTGCGTTCCCGCAATTTCGCTCTCGTCTTTTTCTTTTTCAATATCAGCCATGATTTTTTTCTTATCCAGACGCGGGAACAGTGGCTTGACTTCGCCAACTTGAGTTCCCTCTTTTAATTCTCCCCATGTAAGTTTGGCCGGGTCAATTTGCGCCGGGTCATCTGCCAACCCGAGCTGCCGTAAAATCTCGCGCGCTGATTCGGGCATCACCGGAAAGAGCAGCACGCAGAGCCAGCGCAGGGATTCCGCAGCCCTGTACAGAATCGCATTCAGGGTCTCGCGCTGCTCTTCATTCTTCGCCAACTCCCACGGCTTGGCGTCGGAAATCATTTTGTCTACGCGCGCGACGATGCTCCACGCGGCTTCGAGAGCGCGGCTAAACGCAAGGTCATCCATCAAGGCTGTGAACTGATCCCGCGCATGCTCAAGCGTAGAAGCGAGAGCCAACGGGTCTATCTCAATTCCTGCACGCTTCGCCGTCAGAAATTTTTCGTCCGGGATATGCTGCGGAGGCACAACTCCTTCGCAGTAACGCTGGATCATCGTCAGGGTGCGGCTCGACAAATTGCCGAGGCCGCTCGCCAGATCGCTGTTCGAGCGTTCGATGACCGATTCATATCCGACCTTGCTGTCCTGCCCGAACGCCATCTCTCGCAGGCAGAAATAACGCACCGCGTCAGTTTGAAAATGCTTATGAAGCAGTTCCAGTTCGACAGTGTTGCCGATGGTCTTGGACATCTTGCGCCCGACAGGGTCTAGCCACATGCCATGCGCGATGACATTGAGCGGCAACTCAAGCCCAGCCGCCATCAAAAAGGCAGGCCAGTAGATAGCGTGCTGCCGCAAGATGTCTTTGCCTATGATATGAAGAGCAGGCCAGAATTTTTCAAAGCCGACGACACGCTCGCGTTCCTCATTGCCAAAGCCGATGGCCGTGATGTAGTTGGAAAGCGCGTCGAACCACACGAACATCGTGTGCGCTGGGTCATCCGGCACGGGGATGCCCCAACTCACGGAAGTTTTCAAGCGGCTGATGGACAGGTCTTGCAGACCGCCGCGCACAAAGCTTTTGACTTCATTGAGTCTGGCTTCCGGGCGCACGAAATCCGGTCTTGCTTCATAAAGCGCGAGCAAGGCTTCGTCATAATCCGAGAGGCGAAAGAAATAGCTTTCCTCAGAGATGCGATCAAGCGGCGTTTCATGCACGAGGCAGCGCGGCGCATCGCCCTCTGCCAACGGCCTTATATATTCGTCTTCCGTTTTATAAGCAGCGCACGCGGCACAGAACCAGCCTTCATAATGGCCTTTGTAAATCGCCTCGCGCCCCTTCGGAGTTTGCGAGCGAGCGCAACGTCGCCATAACTCGCTCACGCCTTCGTAATGAAACGGCTCGGTCGTCCGCATGAAGATGTCAAATCCGCCATGCTCCGTGTCCAGAGCGAAATCGGAAAACATTCTCTTCATCTCGCCGGAAACAAAATCTACATGCTCGCGCGGCGTGACGCCTTTGCGCTCGGCTGCCCGCTCGATGTTGATGCCGTGCTCATCCGTGCCCGTCAAAAAATAGGTCTCGTACCCGCGCTGCCGCTTGTAACGTCTCAGGCAGTCCGCCACAATCGTCGAATACAAATGCCCCAGGTGCGGCAAAGTGTTGGCGTAATAAATCGGTGTTGTAACGTAGAAGGTTTTCATTATTTTGAAAATGGTGGCCGATGCGGCGAATCAATGGTCGAAATAAATTCGCTTCGTTTTCTCTTTGCGATCTTTGCGCGTTCCTTCTTTGCGCTCTTTGCGGTTAAGTTCTTTTTAACGCAAAGACCGCAAAGATTTAAGACGCAAAGATCGCAAAGAGATTTCACCCTTGACTCACATTTTTATACCGGTTTATGAATCTCTTTTCTTTAACCACACAGTTAAATTTCCCGTCGCTTCAAATCCGAGCGACTGAAGCTCTGCAACCAGCTCTTTTCTTTCATAACCTACGATGTCTGAACGCTCTATTGAATCAAAGATAAAACCGATCATATCAGACCAGTGGTTGACGCCTTCATCCGGTGCGAAGAAATTCGAGATGCCCAGAACGTCATCGCTTTTATTTACAAAACACCCGCTGGCTATCTCTTTATCATTATATCCGGCGACAAACCAAACTCTCCGGTTATCAAGTAATCGCGCGTCAAAAATTTCTTTTCCAAGATCTTCATCTGCATCCCACGCGAGTCTCCAACGTGACAGAGCGGCAACAGTATTTACAATCTCATAGTTTAGTTTCTTGCCCTCGCCTGATCGAATAAAGTCTGCTGGTTTGAGATAAATCCACTGCGCGTCAAAGAGTCTGGTGAACCCGTAGCCGCTTAAATCCAACACGGCAAAGCTATCTTTGATTGACCACTTGTCCCATTTTTCCTGTTCGTATTTAAGAGCGATGCTGTTAAAAATCTCATCCGGTCGCCAGGTTTTAGAAGTAGTCACCAGATTTGAATACAGTGGCGGAGTCTTTTCCAGGCTATACCAGATGGAATCTGTTTGATGATGCCTGATATTGTGATTTTTAAATATCGCCTCGTATAAATCGTTGTTATTACGAATCGCTTTTTCAATCTTATCTATCATCTGTCAGAACCGCCTGCGGTAGCGAGCGGGTTTCTTAGTTGAGCTAAAACACCCGCCCGCTACCGCAGGCGGTTCTGACTTGTAGAGCTTACCTTCTCTGCGCTTTAGCAAATTCATCGTCAGGATTGAAGCGCGGCATCTGGTTCATGTCCGCTATTTTCTGACCGATGGCGAGCGCGATTTCCGCCATCTGAATCATCCCGCTAAAATCCCACGAGTCATTATATTCATCGGAGGGCTGGTGATAATGAGCCGTGTTGTAAGCCTTGAATTGCTGCTCGCCCCAACCCGCTGGCCTGCCTAGATAGTTCCTGCCCTCCTTTAAGCTGATGGAAGGCACGCCGACTTTCGCAAACGGGAAATGGTCTGAGCGATAGAACGAGCCTTGTTCGGGGCGCGGGTCTGGCGAGACGGTCAAGCCTTTTTCGCGCGCGACCGATTCCACGACTGCTTTGAGTGTCGAGCGTTCTGCGCCGAGCGGGACGAAATCAGTCGTCTCCCCGAGGATGTTGACGGAATCAAGATTGACATTACCCGCTGTTTTTTCGAGCGGCACGACCGGATGTTTTGTATACCATTCCGCGCCGAATAGCCCTTGCTCTTCGGCTGTCGGGAAAAGGAAGAGGCTTGAGCGAAGCGGCTTTTGATTAGCGGGCAGCTTTGTCAGAGCCTCCGCCATAGCGAGCAGGCACGCGACGCCCGAAGCATTATCCATTGCGCCGTTATAAATGTTATCGCCCTTTTGATTCGGCTCGCCGATTCCCAAATGATCCCAGTGCGCCGTGTAGACTACATACTCGTCGCGCAGCTTCGCATCGCGCCCCGGAAAAGTGGCGACGACATTCGGCGCGGAGACGCGCTTGACTTCGCTCTTGAGATTTATGCCCGCCTTTAAATTTAATTTGACGGGCTTAAAGTCACGCGAGGCGGCCTGCTTTCGCAGAGCGTCGAGGTCTTGCGAGGCCAGCTTCATTATGCGCCGCGCCGCTGCATCCGTCATCCACCCGCGCATCTTTAAAAACTTCGCTTGCTCGCCAGCTTCATGCGCGATGTCAAAACGCCAAGAGCCGTTCGACGTGCGGACGACGCTCCACGGATAACCTGCCGATTCATCCGTGTGCAGGAGAATGACGCCCGCCGCTCCGCGTTTCGCAGCCTCTTCAAACTTATAAGTCCAGCGACCGTAATAAGTCCTCGCGCTCCCGCCAAAAAGATTCGGTTCTTTTTCAGTCGCGGGCGGATCGTCTACGAGCATGACCAGAATCTTGTCGCGATAATCCTGTGCCTCGCCCTTGTAATCATTCCAACGCTGCTCCGGCGCATCTACTCCGTGACCGACGAACAGCATCTCTGCATCAACGGACACTTCGGGCTGCTGCGCTCCGGTGAAGGCTACGAAATCATCACCGAAATTGAAGACCGTGTTCTTGTCTCCGGCGGTGACGGACAGAAAGGTCTTGGGGTCTGCTTTGACGCCGAAGAGCGAGACGGGTTGAAAGAAGCTGCCATTAGCCCCCGCGCCTTTGAGGCCGAGAGCTTCCAACTGCGCCGCAATATATTTAGCCGCCATCTCGCCGCCACGCGCGCCCGTGCCGCGTCCCTCCAACAAATCGTCGGAGAGAAATTTGACATGCGCCCGCAACGTGTTTTCCTGAATCTTGAAAGGCGGATTTTTTTGTTGCGGGAACGCGCTCACAGTCAAGGAAACAATAAGCAGCGTGGCAAGGAGTAGCGTTCTTCCCTTTGCGTCTTTGCGCCTTTGCGCGAAATTGTTTCCCGCAAAGGCGCAAAGGCGCAAAGAAGAGCGGCGCGCTTTTATTTTGAGTTTAGCTCTTAACATTTATCCTGTCCCTTAATGATTCCCTTTTATCAACGCCATGGCTTCGGCGCGTGTGCGCGAGTCGGTGCGAAAACCGCCGAGCACTGCGGAAGTGACTGTGATTGCGCCGGGCTTGCGCACACCTCTGAGAGTCATGCAAGTATGCTCTGCTTCGATCACGACCATCACGCCGAGCGGCTTGAGTCCTTCAAAAAGCGTATGAGCAATCTGCGTCGTCAGGCGTTCCTGCACTTGCAGGCGGCGCGCGAAAGTTTCTGCGAGGCGCGCGAGTTTTGAGAGACCTAAGATACGCCCGTTCTTAGGGATGTATGCGATGTGGCACTGCCCGACGAACGGGGCTAGATGATGCTCGCAGATCGAAGCGATGCTGATGTTTTTGACGATGACCATCTCGTCATGTTTGTCGCCGGGGAGCGCGACTGTATGTTGATGCGGGTCTTCGCGCATCCCTGCGGTTAATTCCGCGTACATGTCAGCGACGCGGCGAGGCGTGTCGAGCAAGCCTGCGCGTTCCGGGTCTTCGCCGATGCCTTCGAGAATCAATCGCACGCCCTGCGCGATCAAATCAAGATTGACATCCTTTGCCGCTTTCTTCATGCGCTCAAATCCTTAAAGCAGTTGGCAGTTGGCAGTTGGCAGTAAAGCTATCGTTTCTCTCAGCGTCTCTGCGGTTTAAATTCCCTTTTCAGTTAAAGCGCTGAGGGCTGCCGCTTCAACGACGCGCAAGGCGACGCCCGCGCGTTCGGCGGCGGCGCGGCATTGCTCGTATTCAGGCATCCGGTTGATGACGCGCCCGTTGATAATCGCTAATTTAACATCAATCTCGCCGTATGGCGTTGCGACGCGAACGATTTCACGCGCCAGCGCGCGTCTCTCCACTTGATAGCTTCGCACGCCGAGCGTCGTGGTTTCTGAAAACAGCAATTCATTCATCGCTTCGCTCACGTCATGACGACAGAGAATGGAGACCAGCACGCCGGGACGATTTTTTTTCATCTGCGCGGGCGTGAAATAGCAATCGAGCGCGCCACGCTCAAATGCTTTATCCATCAAGTGACCGAAAAGCTGCGGCGACATATCATCTATGTTCGTCTCAAGCATCAACAGTCGCTCTGTCTGTGCTTCCCTCTCAGTTGTAGCTTCATCTTCGCCTAACATTAAACGCAGGACGTTCGGGAATTTTTCATACTCTCTGGTTCCCGCTCCGTAGCCCGTCTTCTCGATTTTCATTTTCGGCAGCGCGCCGAACTCTGTGCAAACTGTGCTGATGATGGCCGCGCCCGTCGGCGTCACCAGCTCGCCTTTGATGTCTGATGAATAAATCGGAATGTCTTTTAACAACTCTGCGACGGCGGGCGGCGGGACTGGAAAGCGTCCGTGCGCCATCTCGACCATGCCGCTGCCGACGTGCAGAGCGGACGAGGCGAAACGTTCTATGCCTAGAAGCTCAAAACCGATGCACGCGCCGACTACGTCAATGATGGCATCAAGCGCGCCGACTTCATGAAAATGTATCCGCTCGACCGGCATGTTATGCACGCGCGCTTCCGCTTCCGCGAGGCGCGAGAAGATGCGCGCGGCGCGGTCTTTGACGCCGTCGCTCAATTTCGATTGATAGATAATTTTCAGGATGTCGCTCAAGTGGCGATGCGCGTACTCGTGCGCCGTGTGAACCAGAGCGTGCGTCGCGCCGATGCCGGAGCGGTCAACCGTTTCAAATTTTATCTCGTAACCCGCGACGCCGAGCAGCGAGAGGTTTTCCAGCAGCACACGCGGCTCAACCCCGACGCCGACCAGTGCGCCCAGGATCATATCGCCGCTCGCTCCGGCGAAACAGTCAAAATAAAGCGTCTTCATCGCGCGTCGAAAAGCGGCAGGATTTCACCTGCCTTCCCGTTTATCACTTCATCACACAAGCCTGAGAGCGGCGTCAACTCCGGATTTATCTCCACCACAAAAGCCCCTGCGTTTTGAGCCTGCTCAGGAATCGCGGCGGCTGGATAAACCAGCGCGGAGGTGCCGACGACAAAGAACAACTCGCACTCCTGCGCCTTTGACATCGCACGCTCAAGAGCATCCGGCGGAACGATCTCTCCAAACAGAACCACGTCCGGCCTCATCTCGCAGCCGCACTCCAGGCAACGCGGCAAACGCAGTTGAGAATGGTCGTGACTGAGATGTTCGAGCCAACCGCACATGACACACCTCGCGCGCCAGATGTTGCCATGAAGCTCTATGACATTTCTTGAGCCTGCGGCCTGATGCAAGCCGTCTACGTTCTGCGTGACAAGCGTAAAGTCTTCAAACAAATCCTGCCAGCGCGCCAAGGCTTCATGTGCCGGATTGGGACGCACGACGCGAATCACATCGCGCCGGAAATCGAACCACTCCCAGACGGCTAGCAAATCTCGCTCGACCATCTCCGCAGACGAGATGACATCGAAGGGCATTCCCTTCCAGACCGCTGCGCCGCCTCCACCGCGAAAAGTCGGGATGCCCGATTCGGCTGAGACGCCCGCGCCCGTCAAGACGCACACGCGGCGCGCACGCGCGAATCGCCCGCGCAACTCCTCTGTCGGAAATGCCCCGTTGGTTGTTTGCATCGTGTGAGTTCGGATGGTAACAGAGCGCACCTGAAAGGTGTCAAGCAGGACAAGCTCCGCGATTGGCTTAGCAGATAGGAGCTAGGCTATACTGCTTTTTATTAACAGTAAGATGAGAAAAAATTAGAGGCAGCATCAAGAGTGAGCTTACAGCGATTACAGGAAACTCTGCGCGAGCGCGTGCGCGCCGCAGCCAATGAAACCTTCGGCGTGACGCTTGAGCAAATCAGCGCGGAAGTCCCGCCTCGCACGGAGCTTGGCGATCTGGCTTTTCCCGTCGCCTTCGAGCTGGCGAAGCTGATAAAGCAAACGACCGGCGAGAAACGCCCGCCACGCGCCATCGCCGAGCAGCTCAAGACAGCCATTGAAGCCCTCCCGCAAATCTCCCGCGTCGAAGTCGCCGGAGCGGGCTATCTCAACATCTTTTATGACCGCGCAGCTTTGCTCTCAAGCCTTGTCGCAAACAGCGAAGCCAATACAGCAGCACTCTCATCTGCAACCGAAGCACGCCCCAAGCGCATGGTCGAGCATACCAGCATCAACCCCAACAAGGCCGCGCACATCGGACACGTCCGCAACTCGGTTATCGGCGACACCTTCGTTCGCATCCTGCGCGCGGCTGGTGAAACGGTCGAAGTCCAGAACTACATAGACAACACGGGCGTGCAGGTCGCAGATGTCGTCGTCGGCTTTATGCACATAGAGCGCATGACGCTCGAAGACATTCGCGCGCTCGATGAAAGCCTGCCGCCGGAACGCACGTTTGATTACTACTGCTGGGACCTCTACACGCGCGTAGGGCTTTTTTATCGCAACGACGACCCGGGCGGCGAACTCGATGCCGAACGTTTGAAGCTCAGGGCTGAGACGCTGCATGCGATTGAAGAAGGCAACAACCCTACAGCCACGCTTGCGGATTACGTCGCGACGCGAAATGTCGAATGCATTCTAGACACGATGGAGCGGCTCGGCATACGTTATGACGTGCTGCCGCGTGAATACGAAATTTTGCACCTGCGTTTCTGGGACAAAGCTTTCGAGCGCATGAAAGAGACCGGCGCGCTTCATTATCAAACCGAAGGCCGCACCAAAGGCTGCTGGGTCATGCCCTTTGAATCGCACACCGGAACGGATGACCATGAAGCGGATAAAATCATCGTCCGCTCGAATGGCACGGTCACATACACCGGCAAAGACATAGCTTATCAATTATGGAAGCTCGGACTGCTCGGACTCGATTTTAATTACAAGCTCTTTCGCACTTATTCGGACGGGCAGAAGACCTGGATAACTACGACTGAGCCGCAGGCCGACAGTGAGATAACAGATTCTCGTCCGCAATTTGGCGGCGGCGCGACTGTTTATAACGTGATTGACTCTCGCCAATCCTACCCGCAGGACATCGTGCGGCGCGGCGTCGCGGCGGTCGCTCCTGAAATCGGCGAAGAGGCGAGCGTGCATCTGGCTTATGAAATGGTCGCGCTCTCGCCCGCCGCATGCGAAGAGCTTGGCATCAAGCTCAGCGCAGAAGACCGCGCGCGTCCACACATTGAGATGAGCGGGCGCAAAGGCTTGGGAGTCAAGGCGGACGACCTTATCAATCGTCTTGAGATGAACGCGCTCAGCGAAGTCGAAGCGAGACATCCAGAAATCACGGATGAAGAACGCCGCCAGACCGCTCATCAAATCGCAGTCGGCGCGCTCCGTTATTTTCTCCTGAAATTTACGCGCAATACTGTCATCGCTTTTGATTTCAAAGAGGCTCTCTCATTTGAAGGCGAGACAGGCCCCTATTGCCAGTACGCAGCCGTGCGCGCCAACGCCATCTTTCGCAAACTGGATGATGCAGCGAAAGCTTCAGCCACAGAGATTATTAACAACGCTGCCAATTCGGAGAGCGAACAGCGACAGGAGGTTGCGCGCGTGCTTGAAGGCGAGAGCGGCGATGAAATCTGGTCGCTCGCAGTCCTCGCAGCAAGACTGGATGAAGCAATCAAACAATCTGCTGCGGCGGCAGAGCCTGCCGTTTTAGCCAAGTACACTTTCAATCTGGCACGCGCTTTCAATCTCTTTTATCATCGCCATCATATTATCGCCGAAGCGGACGCCACGCGCCGCGCAGTGCTGGTCTGCGTCGCAGACATCACGCGACGGCAAATGACCGCCGCGCTCTCTGCGCTCGGCATCGAAGTCCCAGAGCGAATGTAAGCGGGATTACTGTGTTGGCTTTTATGTTTGATGTATTTTTTGTAAACGAGTGAGTGAATAGTAAATGGTAAATAGTAAATAGATAAATCCGGTCTTACTCTTCTATTCACTATTTACTATTTACCATTTACCCGGAGAACAATCATGTTGGTTGTGATGAAGATTGACGCGACCGAAGGCCAGATTGCAAATGTGGTCAGCGTCATAGAGGAGATGGGCTTGAATGCTCATCCGATACCGGGCGCGCAGCGCACAGCCATCGCCATCACAGGCAATCAGGGGTCTGTAGACACGACGCGCTTTGAGAACATGCCGGGTGTCGCGGAGACGATTAAGGTCAGCAAGCCTTACAAGCTGGTGACGCTCGCGCTGCGTCCTGAGAGAACGATTGTGCGCGTCGGCGATGCGACCATCGGCGGAGATGAATTGGCGATTATCGCGGGGCCTTGCGCGATAGAAAGCCGCGCGCAGGCTTTCGCCATCGCCGAGACCGTCCGGCGCAGCGGAGCCAGATTCTTTCGCGGCGGAGCTTTCAAACCGCGCACTTCGCCTTATGCCTTTCAGGGTCTCGGTGAAGAGGGATTAAAAATCTTGGCGGAAGTCCGGGATGCTTACGGCCTGAAAATCGTCACCGAAGCGATGGACGAAGCGGGCGTTGAACTGGTCGAGCGTTACGCGGATATGATTCAGATAGGCGCGCGTAACATGCAGAATTTCACGTTGCTCAAACGCGCCGGACGCTCGCACTTGCCCGTGCTGCTCAAGCGCGGTTTGTCGGCGATGCTTGACGAATGGCTGCTGGCGGCTGAGTACATCATGGCAGAGGGAAATTATCAGGTCGTCCTGTGCGAACGCGGCGTCCGCACCTTTGCACAGCACACGCGCAACACGCTCGATCTGGCGGCGATTCCGGCGGTGCAACGCATCTCGCACCTGCCGGTAGTGGTTGACCCTTCGCACGGAACGGGGAAAAACTACATGGTCGCGCCCTTAGCCCGCGCAGGCGTGGCGGTCGGCGCGGACGGCTTGATTGTCGAAGTTCATGACCAGCCGGAACGCGCCCTGTCGGACGGCGCGCAGGCGCTCACGCTACAGCAATACGAGCATCTGGTTGACGAAGCCCGCGCGATACGCGATGTGATTGCGCCTGCCCCGGTGGGTTGAGTTTGAGAAGCATGCTAAGTTGAAATGTAGGTATCAAGAGAAGGAGAAATAAATCATGGCGACAAACAGCACTGGAACCGAAGTCAAAGAGATGCCGATCAACATCGGTATCGAAGAGAAGGACAGGCGCGAGATTTCCGAAGGGCTTTCAAAGCTGCTGGCGGATACTTTTACGCTTTATCTGAAGACACATAACTTTCACTGGAACGTGACCGGCCCGATGTTCCAGACGCTGCACCTGATGTTCGAGGTTCAATACAACGAGCTATGGACGGCTGGCGATTTGATCGCGGAACGAATCCGCGCACTGGGCTTTTTCGCTCCGGCCACTTACAAAGACTTTTCACGCCTGACTTCGATTCCTGAACCCGAAGGCGTTCCGGCAGCCGAAGAGATGATTCGCGTGCTGGTCGAAGGCCACGAGACCACCGCGCGCACGGCGCGCACAGCCATCGTGACGGCGGAGAACGCCAACGACGCGCCGACCGCCGACTTGCTGACAGAGCGTTTGCAGGTGCATGAAAAGACAGCATGGATGCTGCGCAGCCTGCTGGCGAGAGATGAAAGCACTGCGACGGCTCAGGGAGCGTAGACGGGAAAAGGTAAAAGGCAAAAGGCAAAAGGTAAAAGGTAAAAGTGAAGAAGGCTTGAATGCTTTCCTTACTTTTGCCTTTTACCTTTTTACTTTTACCTTATTCTTCGCCTTCCAGAATATCCGGCAGATTTTTACTGAAGTAAGAGCGCGGCACGATTCGATCATAACCCGCCTGCTCTGCGCGCTGTTGCAATTCAGTCTGGACGTGCGAGAAAAATCCCAGCAACGGAATCTGTTTGAGGTCTTCGTCCGATTTTAAACGTTCGGCAAGCGCGAAGGGATCGCAAGCCTGCGCCTGTAAATCCGCGATGATGAGTTGGGTCGGCTCTACGCGCGCTTTCTCAACGGCAGCATCCACCGTGCGCGCGAATTGCACGTCAACTCCGAGAGCCTTTGCCGTCTCACGTATTTTGGCGGCAAAGAACATATCATCTACCACTGCGATTATTCTGCGCTTCACTTCTCTCTCTCCTGTCAAAACCGCCTGCGGTAGCAGGCTGACAGAATGCGGATTTCGGAATGCGGAATGCGGATTGGAAAACACCGTCAGGCTTTTTAATCCCCAATCCGCAATCCGAAATCCGCAATTGCCATCTCCCGCCCGCTACCGCAGGCGGTTCTGACCTGATGAATCATTTTGCAATATGGATGATTTTGAGGAAAGATACCACCCGCGATGGCGACACTCGAACAGGATTCTATCAAGACTGAAAATTCAGCAATCGAAGAGATTGAGCGCGGCAGCTTTGCTCCTTCCGACAACACGGTTGCAGAGCAAACAAAGCTGGTCATCGCCACTTATAACATACGCTACGCGGTCGGCTCGTTTCTCATCACCGGCAGCCTGTTTCGCCGCGCGGGGATTTCGCGTCCGCGCCGCAGGCCGCGTCTTGTCGCAGGCCATCTCAGCAGAGCCGCCCGCGCGCTCTCGGATGGTGTGCGAATGCCGCGTGTTGACGTGCTGGCTTTGCAGGAAGCGGATAAGCAAACCCTGCGCGCGGGCGGCAGACACATCACGCGCGAGTTGGCACGCGAGATGAAGATGCACTACGCGCACGCCCCGTTCAACGCTCCGCGCGGAGTTGAAGAGGAATCAAAGCAGTGGTATCTGGATTTTGAAGAACGCATCGCGCCGGATGAGGCGGGCGACACGGGGCTTGCCATGCTGAGCCGTCTGCCGCTCAATAGCATCACTCGCATCAAATTGCCGGGGACTGATTGTGCATGGCGGCCTCGCCTCGCGCTTGAGACTGTTATTCAAATCGGAGAGAAAAAACTTTTTCTCTACAACACGCACATAGACCCGCACGGCAGCATCGCGGAGCGACTCAAGCAGCACGAAGCAATTCTTGAGCGCGCTGCACAGAACGCGAACGAGCCGGTTATGCTGCTCGGTGACTTTAATACTCTGACCAGAGAGGCGCGCAAGGCTATGCGCAGCCTGCTTGAATCGCACGGTTACACGACGCCTTTTGCAGACGGGACGGCCACATGGCGCGCGGGCTTGATACGCCTGCACACGGACTGGATTTTTGTGCGCGGCGTCAGCATTACAGGTCACGGCGTGGCGCGCTCTCTGGGGGTCTCCGATCACTGGCCTGTCTGGATTGAGATTGATTTATGAGACTAAGAACGCCTAATCAAACTCAGCCACAGAGGCACAGAGACATGGAGCAAAAAAAGCAGATGAAAGACATGCCAAATAAAATGTCTATCGTTATCTCCGTGTCTCTGTGCCTCTGTGGCTACTTTATGGTTATGGCAGATGCTTTAGGCACAATAACAGCATGAACGAAACAGTAATTACCAGCCGTGATAACGCTCGCGTGCGACACGCGCGAGCCGTCCGCGATGGAAAAGTTTCAGACAAAATTTTTGTCGAGGGCGTGCGTTTGTGCGAGGAAGCAGTGCGAGCAAAGCTCCCGATTGATGAAGTTTTTCATTCACCTGATTTGACACGCGATGAGCGCGGCTCGCGGCTCCTGATAGAAATAAAAAGAATGGATACGAGCATCTCTGTTATCAGCGAGAAGATTTTCGCTTCGCTTTCCGATACGAAAACTCCGCAGGGCATCTTGATGCTGGCACACAGACCGCAGACGGATGCGAGCGTGCTCGAACCTGCGGCTGAGTTTGTTCCGTTGCTCGTCATCATTCATCGCCTTAATAACCCCGCCAACGCAGGCGCAGTCCTGCGCACAGCCGAAGCAGTGGGCGCGACCGGCATCATTGCTACAGCCGGGACGACAGATCTTTTCTCTCCCAAAGCATTGCGCGGCGCGATGGGTTCCAGCTTTCGTCTCCCGGTCTGGACGGGCGCGCAATTCGCTGAAGTTCTAAAGTGGTGCGCGGAGCGCGGCGTTCGCACGGTCTGCGCAGATATTCGCGCCACTCAAGCGCACACGGAATTGGATTGGAACAACCCACGCGCCTTGATCGTCGGCGCGGAAGCGAACGGACTTGAGCCTGATGAAATCGCTCTGGCGGATGAAGCTCTTAAAATTCCCATGCGCCAGCCTGTCGAAAGCCTCAACGTCGCCGTCGCCGCCGCCATCATTCTTTACGAAGCCGCAAGACAGAGAGCAGTTGGCAGTTAGCAGTTAGCAGTTGGCAGTTGGCAGTTGCCACTAGCTTTAGTTAGTGGAGACAGAGTGCAACAGAAAGTCGGCTTCAGCCAAAGTATAAATAAATCCTGGTCCTTATTGCTTCAGCTTAAATGATTCGGCTAAAGCCGAAAGCTATGGGGCAACCTGTACCCACTAGCTAAAGCTAGTGGCAACGAACTGCCAACTCCTAACTGCCAACTGCTAACTGCCAACTCCTAACTGCCAACTGCCTGCTGCTGCCAACTGCCAACTTCTTCCGTTTCCCTTCTCTATTTCCGCCCGTTTCGGCTAGAATGTGAGTCGCGCCCAACGATTGTCACAGAACTTATCTCTTCCCGCATTTTGGATTCTCGCGTGCGTGCCTTCGCGCGCGTCTGGGCGGCAATTAACAATGACTGGCGAACACTGAGATACTGCGCGGCGTATTGCTGTTTATGGAAGAACAAAAACCTGCCAAGAAACGTGAAGAAGCATTGCCGGAAAGGCTTTTGCGCCGCGTCCTCGAAGGAGTCGGCGAGGCCGTTGATCGTGGTCTCGGGCGCAAGTCCAATTCGCAAACCGAGTTTACGACTACCAAACTCGTCGAGCGGATGAAGCTTTTGATTGACGAGCGCGTGCGCGACGAAGGGCGCAAGGGAAAGATCGCTCCGCATCTTTTAAAACTTAAGGTGGAATGGGGCACGCATTCGGAAGCCCCGCCGGAGATTTTGAAAGAGCTTGAGCATGAAGTCCTTGCGGCTGCCATAGACCACATCAACGATCATCGTTACCGCACGCTCGCACCGCTCAAGGTTGACACGGAGGTAGATATTTTTACGACGGGCGTCAGCGTCTCTCCGACCTTCGGCGAGTTTGAAGAACAGTTAAAGCAGGAAGACGAAGCGCGGCGCAAAGAGAAAGAGCTTGGCAAGCCACTGATTCCCAAAGCAGCCCCGCCGATTCCTGATGTCAACATCAACGCACATATCATCATGCGTGACGGGGCACGTGATAAAAGTTTGATTTTCAAACCGGGCGGCAGGCGTTTGAGCGTCGGGCGCGGCAAAGATAACGAATTAATGTTAAATGACGGCAGCGTCTCCAAAGTCCATGCAGCATTATTGATGAATCGAGAGGGAACGCTGCTGGTCGCGGACACAGGCTCGACCAACGGGACTTTTATCAATGGCCGCCGCATCGCTTACGGCGAAGCGCGCCAGATAGAGGACGGCGACATCGTCGGTTTCGGCGACATCGAAGTCCGCTTTCGCAAGAGCGGGTAAATAGTAAATGGTAAATAGTAAATGGAGAAAAGCAGTCGTTCTTCTATTTACCATTTACTATTTACTATTTACCCGCTCGCGCCTTTTTCCTTCGCTGAGCCTTTGCGGTAAAATTTATTTATGTCATTACTTTTTATTTTTCAGGCCGCGACCAACGCACCTGCCAGCGCGCCCGCGCTGGAAAAACAGCCTGCGCTGTTGAGCCTTATTTACATGGGCGGACTCGCGCTGATGTTGCTGTTTCTCATCATTTCGCTGTTCAGAAATCGTAGCCAGCGGTCTGCTTTGGCGGCAGTCGCGGCTGCTGATTTGCCTGAAGAAGTCGTGCAGCGTCTTGGCTCGACTTCAACCAACCGGGGGCTTCGCTTTCTGCGCTGGTTTTATATCCTGCTCGCGCTGTCGGTCTTTGGATTTCACATCTACTGGGCCAAGTACGCTTCCGAAGCGAACGAACGTTTTCAACAACTCAGCTATAAAGACCTGCGCAATCGCCGCCTGTCGGATTCAACTTTGCGCGGTTGGATTCTGGATCGTTCAGGGAAGTTGGACAAAGCTCTCGCGCTCTACAAGCGTGACGGCAGCGGAAAAATCACGCGCGAGTATTCGATGGATCAGGCGATGGCTCACCTGTTCGGCTCGGATCGCGGCGACCCCGGACTTGAGCGCGCTCTTTTCGGTTTGTACAGCGGCGCAGTGCCCGAAGCTCTCGAAGTCGTGCAGGGACAGAGCCTCAAACAGCAAGCGAATTTTGATGTGCGGCTGACCATTGATCGTGAATTACAAAAAACGGTCGTCGAACAATTGAAGGGGCGGCACGGCGCGGCTGTGGTCATCAATCCGCAGACAGGCGAAGTGCTGGCGATGTACAGCAATCCTTCTTACAGCCTCAAAGAAGTGCAGGACGAAACGACCTGGATTCGGCTCGATGCAGACAAGCGCGATAGCCCGCTCGTCAATCGCGCGCTGGGCACGTATTACATTCCCGGCTCTACTTTCAAGACGATGATGATGATCGCCGCGATGGTCTCAGGCGAACAGGACGCGCAGTTCCTCTGTAGCGGCGGCGGGTACGTCGCGCAACCCGGCGCGAAAGCCATTTTCGATGATGGCGGCGCGGGCGAAGTGCATGGCATGATCGGAATGGACAAGGCTTACGAAGTTTCCTGCAATCAATATTTCGCGCAGATGGCCGTTCAGTTGGGGCCGGAGCGGATCAAACGCACCGCAGACCTCGTGGGAATCGGAGCTTATGATGATCCCAAAGACCCTACGCAGGGACGCCGTCAACCTGAAATCTGGAATGCCAGTACGGATGCAGTCCGTCGCGCGCTCGCTCCGCGTCAGGCATGGATGGTGACGGGCAAGGTCGGCAAAGATTTATCAAAGTTCGATCTCGCGCTGGAAGGTTACGGGCAAGGTTATGCGGGACAGATGACGCCTTTTCAAATGACTCTGCTGGCCGCCGTCATCGGCAACATGGAAGGCAAGCTGATGAAGCCCAAGCTCGAATTCGACCGCCCGCCGGAGGTTTACAAACAAGTCCTGACGGCGCAGAGCGCGCAGGAGTTGCGGCGCATCATGGGACTCGTCACGACGAGCGGGACGGCGCGCGGCGTCTTTGGCCCGGTCAATGCGGCTGGCATCGCGACGGGCGGCAAGACCGGAACTGCGCAAAAGGTTGTGCCCGTTTACGATCAAAAAACCGGTGAGGTAAAAACACGTCTCAGAGTCGAGCGCGACCCGAAAGGCAACATCATTCGTCAATACGAAGAAAGCATTATGGATTATGACCATCCGCGTATTGATAGCTGGTATCTGAGCATCGCGCCGCTGGATCGCCCCCAAATCGCCATCGCTGTCATTATCGAAGGCGGCGGCTACGGCTCAAGAGCAGCCGCTCCGGTCGCCGCTCAACTCGTGTTGAAAGCCAGAGAGCTTGGACTGCTGGGAATGAAACCACAGCCGGGAAACACGGAAACGAAAAAACCGGGGAACAGAAATCAACCGCAACCAAGAAGACAAGAGCCATTTAACACGGAGCGAAATTGATAATCAATCCAAGTTAGTAGTTAATAAATTGCCACTAGCTTTAGCTAGTGGAGACAGTGCATAACAGAAAGTTGGCTTTAGCCGAAATATAAATAAAACGCTATTGCTAATTGCTTGAGCTTAAATTGTTTGGCTAAAGCCGAAAGCTTAGGAAACCTTGACCCACTAGCCGAAGCTAGTGGCAATTTAAGCAAGCTACCAAATTATCTATGACTAGCAACTTGGGTTAATTACCGGCTTCTGAATCACGAATCCTGTTTTTATGAAAAACCGCGCCTCGTCACATCTTATCGCGTTAATCCTGATCGTAGGGTTCGAGATCGTCGGCTACTACGCAGTGCATCGCGCAGCCTTGATTCGCGGCTACGAGACATCGTGGATCAGCGGCACGCGCGATTTGTTGCTCTATGTGCCGATTGTCTTTCTCGTGCTGTTCTTGACACGCGCCACGCGCTTTGCTGGCAACTGGACTTTGTATACGACGGCGATACTTCTCTTCTCTGTCGGCATGCTGGTCCAGTACAGGCTCTACAGCGACCCGGAATATAACGCGAAGAACAAATCCGAAGCCCGCGAGCAAAAGGCAGACCATCAACGCATTCGTTACATCAACGAAAATTACGATGCGGAAAAGAAGCAGATGATGGGCTTGCCCGCGACGCCGCCGCAACCGGCGGACATTGATAAAGAGCCTGTCCTGAAATCTAAATATTCGATTGGAGACGCGCTCACATCCGGCTCAACGTGGATACCTCTGTTTTCATTTCTGGTATTTGCAGTCGCGTATATATTCTGCCTCAGAGATGATTTTCTGCTGTTCATACAGCGGCATAGCTTTATCATCGTCACGATAACTTTGGTTCCGCTGACGCTGGCTGTGATAACTTCCAGCGCGGGCAAGGCTGTCGGCAACATGACTCCATGGGAGCCGTCTAAGATTCCTTTCCTGCTGGGCTTTGCGGGAATTCTGACGGCGCGTTATAAAGACCTCGCGCGCACTTACTGGGGGCTGCCGAGCGCACGCGATGTCGTGCCGCTGATAGCGATGGCGTTGATGCCTTTTATCCCTTTCTTTGCCCTCAAGGATTTCGGGCAGATGCTGGTCTTTAGCGGCGCGTATGCGACTCTGTATCTGGTCGCCGTCAGGCGTTGGCCGCAGCTATTGCTGTTCGTCGGCTCTGTCATGCTGCTGGTCGGCATTCTTGTGGTCGGCGCGCTGCCGCAGGATGTGCAGGAGAAAGTTCCGCTGTTGCCGACGCTCGCGCGTCCCGTGCAGGCCGCGCTGCCTTCGCGTATTCAGCAGCGTTTTCATCTGTGGCTCGATGGCTTTGACCCGCCGTCTCCGAACGTTGCCTGGTGGAAGAAGGATTTCGACGAGGCTCTGTCGGAAGACTCGAAAAAGAAAGAGTTGGCGGAGCAGAGCGCGGCGATGCGGAACGTTGTCAACGTGGATGTGTGGTTTGACCGTGCAGCTTTTCAGCCCGCACAGGCTATCTTTGGCGTCGCGGCGGGAGGCACGACCGGACGGGGCTTGGGGCTTGGATATTCCGAAGTCATCCCGGTGGCGGACTCGGATTATATTTACGCGGCTATCGGCGAAGAGATGGGATTGGCCGGAGGCATGATTGTAATTCTCGCGCTGATAGTTTTCGTCGTCGCAGGGGTTCGCACTTCGCTTGATGCGCGTGATATGTTTACCAAGCTCTGCTCCGCCGGTTTGACGGCTTTCATAGGCTTTCAGGCGCTCGTGAATATTGGTGGAATCACGCGCGCACTGCCGATGACGGGCATCACCTTGCCTTTTGTCAGCCACGGCGGTTTCAGTTTGATTACGAGTTTTGCCATGCTCGGAATGCTGATGGCTTTTTCGCATCGTAATTCTGTGGAAGCACGCGCGACTGCCGCGCGCCCGGAAGCGATTGGCATCAGCGATCCCTCAGCTCCGGAGGCGGTTCAATGAAAAATCAACCCGTCAAGATTGTCTCGGCGGCCATTTCAGATCGCGGCTTGAGCGAGAAACGCCCGCTCAATGAAGATTCGTTTCTGGCAGATGCGGAGCGACGGATTTTTGCGGTCGCGGACGGAGTGGGCGGCGCGCAGGCTGGCGAAGTGGCCTCGCAAACTGCGATGGAAGTTCTGGATGAAGCGTTTCGCCATCAGGAAGCCGACGTGGATGTCGAAGATTTGATGGAGATTGCGATTCAACGCGCCAACTCTTCGATCTATCGCATGGCGCGCGAGCATCCGAAGCTGCAAATGATGGCGACCACCATCGTCGCTCTGCATTTGGACGGACACGTTGCCACCATCGGCCACGTCGGCGACTCGCGCCTTTACAGAGTGACGCCGGACGGCCAGATTCACAGAGAGACGCGCGATCATTCCGTAGTCGAAGAAGAAGTTCGCGCAGGCCGTATGACTGCCGCACAGGCTGCGCATCATCCGAGCCGCAATGTCATCAGCCGCGCGCTCGGCGCAGAGGATGGCGTCGAAGTAGACATGAAGACCATCGAAATCAAAGATGGCACCAGCTTTCTGCTCTGCTCTGACGGCATCACGCGCCACCTCCCTGATGATGAGTTATCAAAGCTTCTCAATAGCAAACAAGCGCCGGATGCGATTTGTGGAGAGATGAAAAAGCGTTGTTACGAGCGCGGCGCAGAAGATAATTTGACCGCCGTCATCGTGCGTGTCGGCGAGCATGGACACGCGGACGCAAGCGACGGATTCGACGACGAGCGCACCATCACCCTCTCAAGAAGCGCGCTCGCGGAGACGATGAGCGGCGATTACAAGGTGGATGAGTTAGACCCTTCGATGCACGAGACGATTGATGCCGTGCGCCCGCTTTCACCTCCACCGGCATCGGCTCCGAGCGCGGCTCCGGTTGCTGTAGAACAACCAGCCGCCGCCGCCCATGTTCACACGCCTGCCGCTGTTGCTGCTTCTGCGCCTCCGCCCCGCCGCAGCGCACTGGGCACAATCGCCATGGCGCTCTTCTTTTTGATTCTAGTGGCGGGACTCGGCGTCGCAGCATTTTTCGGAGGCATGTGGAAGCAACGTCAGGACACTCAAACGCAGGCGGATGAGACGACGGGGGCGACGCCTTTACCAACGCCTGACCCGGCGACGCGGCTTGATAGCAGGCGACGTGAGGTTGACGCGGCTCCGGCGAAAATGGCGAGCCGGATGGCAGCCGAACAGGGCAACAATCCTCTGGCTTCGACCGACCCTGAATTTCTTTACCTGTACGGGCGCGCGTTGCTCCTGTCCGGCAAATACGTTGACGCGAGCGCGGCTCTTAAAAAGGCTGTCGAGATATTGAAGGATCGCCCCGCACGCGATGCGCTGAAGATTGAGACGAAGCTCACGGCAGCGGTCGCGGCGATGAAATCCGGTAATCCGGTCGAGCGGGAAAATGCCGCCACTGCGCTTGATGAAGTGATTGACCCGGAAGGCAAGACGCTCCCCGTCAGTCAGGGCGCAGGCGAGTCAAAGCCTTTTAATAACGAAACCAGCGGCACGCTCCCGGCTCCCGTTAATTTGCCGCGTTAATTTTCCCCCAATGAAGCATCTTTTAGGCGGGCAGATTTCATCTGAAGGCGCGGTCGGATGTCGCAACTCAAACTTCAACAATGCAGGCTGGATGGCCGCTACGACATACAGGAATGCCTCGGGCGCGGCAGCTATGCCGAAATCTATATCGCCCGCGACAACGCCGTCGAAGCCACAGACCCGCACAGCACTGTCGTCATCAAAGCTCTGAACGTCTTATTGCAGGGCGTCCTCGACGACGAGCTTGAGCGCACCTTAATTGAAAATTTTCAGAATGAAGCGGTTGCTCTTGACCGCGTGCGCCATCCGAATATCATCAACCGTCTCGGACACGGCACCGCGATTGACCTCTCGTCCACGACTTTTCATTATCTGGTTTTGGAATACCTGTCCGGCGGCGATCTGGCCGCGCATTGCCGCAAGCAGCCGCTCACGTTTGACGAAGCCCTCTTTTATCTCGAACAGGTTTGCGCCGGTCTGGCGCACGCGCACGAGTGCCACGTCATACACCGCGACATCAAGCCGCAGAATTTGTTGCTGACGGAAGACGGCAAGGTTGTCAAGATTGCCGATTTCGGCGTTGCCAAGCTGGAAGCGACCGAAGGCGCGATCACGCGCGTCGGCACGAACATCTATGCTCCGCCGGAGCATAATCCGCTGCTGCACACAGGACATCTGGATACAGCATCCCTGTCATCCACACAGGCGCACCTGACGCCTGCGGCTGACATCTACTCGCTAGCCAAGACTGCTTACACGATGCTCGCGGGCGAAGCCCCGCGACGCTTCTCGCACCGCCCGATTACGGAGCTGCCGGATTCGATTGCGAATAAGAGTTGGGCTTCTTCCGTCTTGCGTGTCCTGAAGCGCGCGACGCAGAGCAACCAGCAGGAGCGTTACCAGACGGTGCAGGAATTCTGGGCAGAGCTGGCGGATGCCGCGCTGCCGCCGACACAACTGTTGCATCAACCGGACGAGGCGGACATTCGTAAGCGAACCGGCGACCAGTTAAAGGGTATGATGCAAGCGGTCATAGAAGCTCCGCCGCGCCCACGCTTCGATTCGACGCGCGGACTGCGCCAGCTTGAACCGAACGCGAATGGCAAAGCGCACCCGCGCATCGTCGTTCAACTCGGCGGCGCGGACTCCGCAAGACCTCCCGCGCCGCTCGCTCCGGCACAGCCCGCGCACGAGATTCTAGCGGCGATGCCGGACATCTCTGTCCAGAACGCACGCCCTAAAACAGATAAGTCAAAAGACTGGATGTCCTCGCGCGGCATGCGCTTTCTGGTAGCCATGCTCTTGATTATCGCGTTTGCCGGAATGCTGCTTGCGACACACAATTATTTTCGCGGGCGGCTGCCGCGCTGGGGCGCTGGCAGCCCAGCGACGCCCGGAAATAATCCTCCAACTTCGTCTGCGGATATTGGGCGCGAGGTTTTGACCACAACTGATGTATATTTACACCGCGATCCGGGCACGATTCCGTCCCGCATTGGTCTGGCCGAGAAGGGATCGCGCGTCCGCGTGCTCAGCACGAATAACGCCTGGTATGAAGTACAGATTCTTGAGCACGGTCGCGCGCCTGTGCGTGATGATTTAAACTCGCAACGCGGCTGGGTCAATAAGCGTTATTTAAATTTGGAATCCTGAAAAAAATTCTTTCCGAAAGAGAGACAGACTATCTTGGGCTTGATTGAATCCATACGCAGGTGGATTGATGGCGACGGCGCATCAGACCCGCTCGAAGCAGCGGATGAACAGGCGCGCCCGCGACGTGTCTGGGAAGAGTTTCTGGTCAAGGTGGCGCGCGAAGTCGAGGCCGTCATGCAGCGCGAGATGTTTACGCCGCCCGGCGGCCCCACCTATATACCGCGCGAGTACATCGTCTATTTGAGCAATGACGACGATAAAGAGTGGCAGGGCGACAAGCGGCGCGGCCTCGAACAGGGTCTCTTTCACGTCCTCTCCGAGCGCGCACGCGAGTTGAGCGGCACGACGCAGCTTGCCACCAAATCTTTTACGGTCGAGCTGCGCGTTGACGGCACGCTCAACAAGGGAGAGTTTCGCGTCCAACCTCTCTGGGACGAAACCGAAGCCGGTAAAACGAGCGTCACCGCGCGCCCCATGCCGCCCATGAACCCGACACGCCTGCCCGACGACGTGTTGGAAATCGCTGACAACGGGTCTGACGATATTCTGGAAACGGGAGAGAGCGAACAAACCGTCGTGCGGCCTCGCGTGACAGAGCTTTTCTCAGTCGAAGTCTGGAAAGACGGCGTGCGCCAGCTCGTCGTTCCCATCAGCAAGCCGGAAATTACAATTGGACGCGGCTCCCGCTCTGTCTCGGTTGACCTGCCCATCAAGGGCGATGCGGAAGTGAGCCGCATTCATTCCGTCCTGACACGTGATGATAACGGCAGTTACTGGCTGACGCCCAAAGGCAGAAATCCGACGCTGGTCAACGGGCGCGAAATTCCGCGCGACCAGCGCACGCCGGTCACGCCCGACGAGAAGATAGAGATTTGCAGCTATACTTTGCGCATCCAGCCAAAGTGAGATGTCAACATTACTTCAAAGGAATTTCTAAAATGAAAGCACAACTTCGTCCCCTTTTCATGGCTTTCGTTGTCACGCTTCTCTGCGTGATGACGGCGCAGGCGCAAACAGCGACGGACGCACAGGTTCTCACGACTTCCCTTTCGACGCTGCCGGAAGCGGAAGTCATCGTCTATGTAAATGCCTCGCGCATCGTGACCGATGTCGCTCCGCGCGTCCTGCCTCCGAAAGAGCTTCAAGAGATGCGCAACATGCTCGAACAGGTGAAAGCGTTTACGCGCATTGATCTCAAAGACATAGAATTCATGGTGTTGGCGACGCGCTTTAGTAAACCTACCGGAGCCAGCATGTATCCGCTGCCAGAAGCAATGTTCGTGACGCGCGGCGATTTTGAGGTTCAGCCTTTGCTTGGAATGGCGATGATGGCGTCCGAAGGCAAGCTGCGCGAGGAACAGTACGGCGCACACAAAATCAACGTGATAAAGCTGGACGAATTTGCCAAAGGCGCTGCCAACAATCCTTTCGCTGCCGCTTTCTCAGAAATTGCCATCGCGGCTTTAGATACAAACACGATTGCCGTCGGAAACACAGCTTATATCAAGGCGGCTCTCGATGCGGCGGACGGGCGCGGGCGCATCAAGGCTGAAACAGTCGCCTCTATCCTGCGCGACCCAACAGCGCTTATCAGCATCTCAGGCTCGCCCATGATGGCCTTCGCTAAAAGCTTCGGGCTGCGGATGGCGGAAAATCGAGACGGCCAGAATAACTGCATGACGCAATTCGGAGAGTTCTATGCCTCTATCAATATGGACGCGCAGAATTTCAAGCTGACCGGCGCGATGAACGCGGACAATCCTGACACGGCACGTCTTATGAGAAACATGTTGGCAGGATTTTTTGAGCAAGCGAAAAGTTCTGTCCCGGACAAGAATGCTCAATCGCTCTTTAATGAAGTGAAACTGATTGCGGAAGGCAGCGAGGTCTTAGTGACGGCGAATATCCCTGTTGACATGGCCGTCAAATATGTTCGTGAGATGTTTGCGCCGAAGAAGACTTCCGAAATAACGACTACGGAAGTCAAGTCGGAAGCGTCGCCAAAGCCAAAAAGCACGAAACCGAGACGCAAAAAATAATGCGGGTTAATTTAAGTTCTTTGAATTGCCTACAGCTTTAGCTGGAGGTTAATGAGCAGGAAGGAAATTGGCTTTAGCCAAAGAGATTTGGCTAAAGCCAATCGTTTATTTGCTCATCTTCTCCACTAGAGCAGTTTGCAAATCCGTGTACGGTAGGCTGTGAGCCTGCCGCCTGTCCCACACGAGCAGCAGGCTAACAGCCTGCCGTACATTCAATCGAAATTCGCTCTAGTGGCAATTTTAATTTCTTACGATGTTGCCGCGCCGGTACGGTCTTCATTGCGACGCTTCATAAATCTACGCATGGCTGCGATGCGCTCTTCGGCGTCGGGCATGCGCTGAATCAGCGGCTCAAGATTCTTGAGATAGAGGTAAGGCGGCGCGCCCGGCACCGCGCGCAGCTCTGCGAGGAAGGGTTGCAGCTTGGCATAGATGCCGACGTGTTCTGTATTGATGTCATTGAACATCTGCTCGTCAATCGCACCGTAATTGACAAAGGTGGCGGCCATGTCCCAGTAAGATGCCACCATGCGAAAATCCGCGCTGTGCGCTCCGAATAACGCCTGCATGATGTCCTGAACGCCTTCAGGATTAAATTCCATCAAAAACCAGACGCGCGCCTTGCGCATCGCTTCATCGCGCCTGATCTCGTACAGCCGAAGAATCAAATTCGCATCTTCCTGTTTCTCGCCCACTCTACATCTCCTTAATCTTTCACAGGTCAGAACCGCCTGCGGTAGCGGGCGGGAGCTGGCAATTGCGGATTGCGGATTTCAGATTGCGGATTAAAAAGAATGACGACGTTTTCCAATCCGCATTCCGCAATCCCAAATCCGCATTCTGTCAGCCCGCTACCGCAGGCGGTTCTGACATCGCTTAGGCTGCGCCATGTTGCTTGAACCACTCCTGAAGTTTTTTCCAGCCGTCATCAGCATCTTTCTTATTATAGGTCGGGCGATAGTCCGCATGAAATCCGTGATCTGCGTCCGGGTAGACGATGATGTCAGAGGGAGTGCCGGATTTCTTTAGCTCTTCGCGCATCTGCTCGACGCCTGCGATGGGAATCCCCTGATCTTTTCCGGCATAGAGGCCAAGCACTGGGACTTTGAGCGTCGCCGCGATGTCAATCGGATAGTTTGGCTGCAAGGGAGAGCGCGGCGCATTCTGGCTCGGCACGACGCGGCCATACCATGCGACGCCCGCTTTGAGCTTCGGATTGTGCGCGGCGTAGAGCCACACGATGCGCCCGCCCCAGCAGAAGCCCGTGATGCCGAGCTTTGTCGGGTCGCCTTTGCCTGACTGCTTGGCATAAACCACAGTCGCGTCAAGATCGGACATCACCTGCGCATCCGGAACCTTGCCGACTACCTCACGAATAATCTCTCCAACATCTTTCATCTTCGAGACATCGCCCTGCCGCGCATACAGTTCGGGAGCAATCGCCATGTGCCCCAGTTTGGCAAAGCGGCGACAGATGTCTTTGATATGCTCATGCACGCCGAAGATTTCCTGCACCACGAGCGCGACGGGAAAGTTTTTCCCTTTGGCAGGCATCGCGCGATAGGCAGGAATCTCGCCATCTTTGACCGGAATCTTGACTTCCCCTGCGACTAAGCCTTTGGTATCGGTGGTAATCATCGTCTGCGCGGCGACGGGCTGGACGGCGAGCGCGAATCCGGCTGCCAGCGAAGTGACGATGAAACGGCGGCGCGTGTAATTTGTGTCGGGAATCAAGCTGCTGATGTCTTCGTACATGTGTGGAATTATTTCTCCTTGAAAAATTGCGTCACATCCACTCTAAAGAAATAGCCACAGAGGACACAGAGGAATTTCAAATTCAACATCTCAGATTTGAAAGCTTCTTAAATCTCTGTGCCATCTGTGTCCTCTGTGGCGAAATCACTTAAGCAATGCGCGCGTTAATGAACATGGGAATTGTAACGAGAGTGTGGGGATTGCTTCAAGCCTGACCGGCGGCGAAGGAGAAGGCACCGGCTTCTAGCTCTTCGATCAATTCGGAGAGCAGCGGGGCAATTAGCTCCGGCTCTATGTAACCCTTGCCGAGCATTTTCATAATTCTACGGTCGCTGGTTTCGCCGTTTATCTCTTTGAGGATGGCGCGGCAGAGTGAAGCGACGACTTCCGGCTCGAACTGCTTGCCCGTGTTGCGGCGGAAGTCGTCTATGACATCCACGCAGGTGCGCCGCCGTTTGTACGGCCTGTCGGTTGTCATAGCATCAAAGGAATCCGCCAGCGCAACGATTTTGGCTCCAATCGGAATCTGGTCTCCGGTCAAGCCTTCGGGATAACCGCGCCCGTCAATCCGCTCGTGATGATAGCGCGCCATTAAAGAAATATCCGCGTAAGGATGCCGGATGGGAGAGAGGATTTCATAACCGGCTGCGGGGTGGCGATTAAGCTCGCTCGATTGCTTGGCGTCTATGCGATAAGGAGCGTTCAGAATATCGCGCTCAACCACGAGCTTGCCGATGTCATGCAAGTAACCTGCGACCGCGATGCCCTCTACCTCTTCATCACTCCAGCCCATCTCGCGCGCGATGATCTCGCTGTACTTTCCGACGCGCTCGGAATGCCCCTGTGTGTACTTGTCCTTGCAATCAATGGCGGCGGCAAAAGCCTTGACGGTGTCCTTGTAGATGGCTCGCAAGCCTTCGTACAGATTGCGATTCTCTATCGCGCGATGCTCAAGCTCTTCGAGCAGGCGACGCTCCTGAATGCCGACGCCGATGTGACGCGACATCGCGCACAGGACTTCGCGGTCTTCCGTCGTAAAAGCTTCACCGCTCGCTTTGTCTCCGAGCAGGATAAGTCCGATGAGCTTGCCGCGCACGACGAGCGGAACGAAAAGCTGTATGCGATTCGCGCCGAGAGCCTTGCACTGTCGCCCGGTCAACCTTTTAACAGCATCGCCTTCATCATTGCAGATGGTCGCGCACAGCCCCACTGTGAGCAGGTCTTCGACATCCTGCGAATCAAGCGGAAGATATTCGGGAAGGTCAAGCCCAAAGCCGCGCACGGCTAAGAATCTCAGGACGCGCGCCTCGCTATCGTATTCGGTGACAGCCCCGCGCCTGATTGCCAGCGACCCCAGCAGGAGATGCAGCGATGTTCGCACCATCTCCTGAAAATCGCCTGTGTCGGCAATCTCCTGCCCCAAGTCCGCGAGCGCCGCGAATGTGTGCAACAGCTTGTTCATCTTTTCGGGCATCCTGATTTTCAGTCCTCAATGCCCGACCGGATTTGCCGCCGCCGCAAATTCCGTCAGAGTGTCAAAAGCATCCTGCTCGCTCGCGGCCAGCAAGACATGCCTTGTTAAGCCGAGCATCTTGAACAGCTCTTCGGTCTGGTCGTTGACATCCGAGAAGACGAGCTGTGCGCCCGCGCTTTCGGCGGCTTCGATGACGCCCAAAAGAATAGAGACACCGATGCTGTTGACCAGCTCCGTGTCTCTGAAATTGATGACGAGCGCGCGACAGCCCCCATCCAGACGCCTGCGGCATTCCCGCTCGATGCGCTCACCGCTCAGCTTATTTAAATAGTCACTGGCGTACACCACCGCCGTAGCTCCGATAATGCGCGAACGCACCGGAGCGATTGCCGGTAAATCCCCCATTTCAGTAAGCTCCCCTCTTAACTGCTTAATGGTGAATCGGGAATAATCAATGATGACCGGTGGGAATTGCTTGCCCGTCAATCATCCATTATTTACCATCTGCTATTTACTAAGATATTTTGTCATGCGCAGGCGCGTGCCGTCATCTACGCGCTCAAACTCGACTTCGTCCATTAAGGTCCGAATCAGTTTAAGCCCCCAGCCGCGCCGCTCTGTCCCTTTGTCCGTTGTTGTTTGCCCCTCGGTCGTGCTTGTCCCGTTGTGACCGTTTTTTCCGTTGATCTCAGGCGGGACGATCCCTCTGCTTGAAATTGTTACTACCAATCTATCACTTTCTAAGCGAAAACGTTGATAAATTTTTTGGTCAGGGCTGAGGCTGTGTTCCATCGCGTTGATGCAGGCTTCGACCAGAGCGGTCTTGATCTGGTTGATGGCTTCTGGGCGGAAGTTGCTGCGGCGCGCTATCTGCTCAAGCGTAGAGGCTGCAATCAGCTCAGTTTCATCACCCATCGGGATGACCATTTCAAATTCGTCCGGTGCCGCCGAATCTTTTCCAAAGGGAGAAGCGTCAACGCCCAGTCGCGCCGTCAAAAGCTCTAACTGCTGCTTGCTTGAGCCGTAAGCCTCGCGCTCTGCGAGCAGTTCATTAGCCTCTGCGGAAAATCCTTCGGGAGCGACCAGCCACAGGCGCACGCGCTGCCAGCCACAGGCACGCGCAACCGATTCCAAGCGGTCGCACCATATCTCAGTGATGCCGCGCCCCGCTTCGAGCTTCGAGTCAATCTCTGCGGCCAGCCACACAACTTCACTCGCATCGTTGTAATGCCCCGCGTCGAAGCCATGCGCGACGGCGCAACGCTCTTCGTCAATCGCCTGTTGAATCGGCGGGTAAAAGGCAGCGCAGTTTGCCGCGTGTATAACTTGCGGCAGCAGGATTAGCTCCGTTTCATTATCCAACCCCGCGTCAAGCTCTTCCGCCTCCGCTCCCTTGTAAGTGCGGCTGAAGCGATCATCATGCAGGAGACTCGCGGGCACACGCTGGCAGTTAAAGAGAGCTAAGAGTTCGCGCAAGCCGAGCGCGCTCGCGCGGCGATAATGTCTAGCCATCGTTTGCGGCGCACGCTTCAGGCTGTCAAGCAGCGTGTCAGCCACCACCAGCGCGCGTGCTTCCGCCAGAATCTCAAGCCGGTAACGCACCCGCAGGTAATCGCCCCAGACGGAAGAGACGGCGGCGGCTTCTACCATGCTGGCGTTAAAGCTGACCAGCTCGTGTATGTGCAGGCCACGCATGGTTTGCTGAAACTGCTCTGCATCCACCTCAATCTTTTTTCGCCAGCTCTCGACGGAAGACTTGCCGCTGTCGCTCGCCATCGCTTCATATAACATCCGTACAAGCGTGCGCCGGGTGGCCGCTTGCGGCGCGATGCTTTCGAGAATTGATGAGCAGTGACGGTTTATCAATCCGCCCATCAGCTCGTCCACATAAAGCTGCTGGCAGTGGTGAAAGCTGTCGAGCGCGACACCTTTTTCCTGAGCCGCTAGAACCAGCGCGGTGATAAATGACGGGCTGCCGCCGAGTTGATGAACGATTAAATCGCAGGTCTGTTCGTTGACGGCAATGCCTGCGCGACGGGCCAGATTCTCAACCATTATTCTGGCGTCCGGCTCGCACAGATTTTCCAGATGCAACGTGGCTGCCTTGTCAAAATTTCCGCGCGCCGCATGCACCAGATCAAGCACGCGGCGGCGCAATCCGGAGATGACAAAAGGTGCTTCGGTACGCATCAGCACCTGCGCGAATTCCATGCTCAGCGAGACTTCGCCGGTCAGATGCTCCGCGACATGCAGGCCGTCAATCATCACAAAGGTCAACGCACCGCGCGCGGCTGCACGCTCAGGCGCGCTCAGGCACAGGCGTATGTAGGCGCGCTCGTCGCCGCGCTGCCTTTCGCGCTCGCAGGCTTCGACCAGTCGCTCGATCCATTCAAAGTCGTGCGGCGCGGCCAGCTCTAACAGATCATTCATGGTCAACGCAGCGTCGCTGAGCGTCGGATCGTTGCGCCGGAAAGCAATCAGATGCAGGAGAAAAGTATGCAGGAAATGGCGTGCGGCCCCGGCGGCGGTCTGGTCGTTGCGCGTCAGCGCAAAGTACACCGGAATGACATTTTCATGCTGATGAAAGAATTGGTCATAAGCCTGACGCAAGAGTTCCGAGGCTCCGGCAGAGGGCGCGGCGAGCAGCAAGAGGCCGCGCGCTGTCGCGCCGCGCGAGCCATGTCGCACGATCTCTGTGAGCGCATCATCACGCCCGATGAACTCTTCCGGCGCGGCGCGTCCGAGGATGCGCCGCCCGCGTTCGTTTTTAAATGGCTTCTTCGTTGGCATCAGGATTTGACGAATCGGTCGGGTCGTTGTCCAAAACCTGAACTCTGTTTTTGCCTGTCCGTTTGGCAAGATAGAGAGCGCGGTCTGCCGCGCCGATAATGGCGGCAGGAGTGTTCAGCTTCTCGTCCAAAGCAGAGACACCGATGCTCACCGTCAGCATGCCGAGCGGTTGAGTTTTTCCATGCGGAAAGCGTGTGCGCTCGACCCGTCGCCGGATGCGCTCTGCGATAGCCTGCGCTTCATCCAGCGAGGTTTGCGGCAGCAGGATGCAAAACTCCTCGCCCCCGTAACGCGATGCCACATCGGCTGCGCGCAAGACGGACTTCAAACATTGCGCGGTCATCTCCAGAGCCAGATCGCCCGCCGGGTGCCCGTTCTGGTCGTTGTAATATTTGAAGTCGTCTATGTCGAGCATGATAAAGCTCATCGCGTAGCTCTGCCGCTCTGAGCGTTTCAGCTCTTCCAACAATCGCTCTTCCAGATAACGACGATTGAGCAGCCCGGTCAGCGGGTCTGTGATTGACATCAACTGAAACTGCGCGGCCTTCTCTTGCCACTCGGCACGATCAAGCGCGAGCGCCATCTGCGGCGCGATGGTTTCAATCAATCCCAGATCAGCCTCGTTATACGCGCTGCCGTCGGCCTTATCCGTGACGTTGAAGACGCCGACTTTTCGCCCGCCGATGCTGATGGGAAAGCTGATAAAAGAGTTCGTCTTGTAAAGCCTATCGGCTGGCGCGGGATCGCACCCGGCGGCTTCCGTATCGCGCACGATGAGCGGGCGTCCGTTCAACAGCACGCCGCCGGAAACTCCGTCGCCGAGACGCACACGGGCTGCGCTGGCAGCAGCCGCGCGCGGGCCGAACGCGGCCTTGACGGATAACTCATTCGAAGCTTCGTCATAAAGCAGCAGCGAGCCGCGCTCAGCGTGCAACAGCTCTGCGGAGTGGCGCAGGATTGAGAAATAAGTTTCCGCCGGATCGCTGATGCTGAGCCGCGTGCTAAAGCTGTATAACGAGTCGGCAAAGCGAGCGCGCCGGTCAAGCTCGTCGCGCAATCGCAGAACTTCGAGCGGCATCGCCAACTCGTGACAAAAGCTTGAGATGGCTCTGCGCTTTTCCACATCCAGCGCGGCCTCTCCGACCAGCAAAGCTCCTTTGACTTCATCACCGATGATGAGCGGGAAAAGTTCTAAAGTGTTTTTACCGCTTTGACTTTTGACTCCGCTCGTGTTCGCCGCCGCTTCAATTCCGGCGGGCGTTTTTCCCATCACGAGCGATGCGCCGCGCCGCGCCGCGTCAAGCAGCCGCGCGTCATTAATCTCGATATTCAGATTCAGAGACTGTGAAGCGAATCCGCCCGTTACGAACACCTGCTCGAAGCACTCTTTGACGCGCAGCAGAAGCGCGAGCGAGCCGAGCCTGTGTTTTTCTGCAAACGCCAGCAGAGCAGCCCTGCAAGCTTCGTCAACCGGCCCCTCGAACGGAATGCTCTGTGGGGTCGAAACCGCAGCGGCAGGCTGTGCTTCTTCTTTGATTGCAGCCGGAACGATTTTTTGTTGCGCGCGAGGCGAAGCATTGACGACCGCATGTTCCCGGTGTTCGGTGGCGGCAGCGTTGATGCGCTTTGCCAGATCGTTCAAATCCTGCCGCGCGGCGAAGATGACATTCTTGAATACATCGCTGCTCAGCATGCCTTGCAAATCTCCGGCGCGGAAACGCTCGGCTAAGGCTCTGTAATCGGCGATGGTCAGAAACGCGCGCCCGCCGATAACCGCCAGCTTTCTTTTTTCTTCCAGCTTGACGGGCATCGCAATGCAGTGCAGACCCGCGTGACAGCAATAATGCACAGCCTCTCCGGCCTGCATCGCGCGCTTGAAGGCGTCGCCGCAATAAGGCTCGCACAGGTGCGCGTGTGTGGGCGAAGACTGAAACGCCTGACAGATAGAATTGTTGTTTGAGACGGCGAGAGCGGGCGGCTGTCGGCCTTCGACGAGGAGCATGGAAAGCCCTGAGGCAGCCGCCAGAGAGTTCTGCGCGTCAGTCCAGTTTGCGGGTGCAGACTGGGCTGGCGACGCATTCTCGGTCTCGCTCTCGTAAGGCGCAGCCTGATCTTCCATCATCAAAAGGTTCACTTGGGTCGTATCCGAAGTGCGGTTGGCAGGTTGGTTTCCGCGTTCTGAGATATGTGGCGCGCCCGCACGCGCGCCTGTTCGGCGTGGTCGGGAGGGGTTCGCGGCCACCACCCAAGCGCCAGAGTATAAGTGCCCGGCAGCCTTTTAACAAGCGCACACGGCCATAGACACAGGGCAAAATTCGAGCTGAACGTTCAATCGTTTATCAGCTCTTATCTGTAAATATGTTTAATAACGCGAAAATTTCACGAACCGATAATGTTCTGTGCGTCTCTGAGTCCCGGCGCATCTCCGGGCGCGACCCTGTCTATGTCCGGTTGTTCCGGGCTGATGCGAATGCAGGCCGCAAAGTGATTGGGCTTTATTTCCGCTAAGGGGGGAATAACTTCCCGACACGCCGGGATAGCATACGGGCAGCGCGTGTGAAAACGACAACCGGATGGGGGGTTAATCGGAGACGGCACATCGCCTTCGAGGACGACGCGCTGTCTGCTGGCTTCAACCTCTGGGTCTGGAACAGGCACGGCGGAGATTAAAGCTTTGGTGTAAGGCATCAAAGGCTCGTCATAAATCGTTTTGGCATCCGCGATCTCAACCAGCTTGCCCAGGTACATCACCGCCACACGGTCAGAGACGTGGCGAATCGCGCGCAGGTCATGTGAGATGAAAAGATACGTCAGATTTTTCTGGCGTTGCAGGCGTTCCATCAAATTCATAATCTGCGCCTGAATGGAAACATCCAGAGCCGAGATAGGCTCGTCCGCCACGATAAAGTCCGGGTCAACGGCGAGGGCGCGGGCGATGCCTATGCGCTGCCTTTGCCCGCCCGAAAACTCGTGCGGGTAACGCTTGATAAAACGCTTGTTGAGTCCGACGGTTTCCATCAGTTCCTGCACGCGCTGGTCAACCTCTTTGCCACGCGCAAGGCGAAAAGTTTCAATCGGCTCTCCGATAATCTGCCCGACGGTCATGCGCGGGTTGAGCGAGGCGTACGGGTCTTGGAAAATCATCTGAAGGTGCTTGCGCTGTTCGCGCATCTCGCCGCGCGAGAGCCGCGCCAGATCGCGCCCGCGATAAAAGACATGCCCGGCGGTCGGCTCGGTCAGACGCAGCAAAGCGCGTCCCAAGGTTGACTTGCCGCAGCCCGATTCGCCAACCAAACCCAGAGTCTCGCCCGGGTAAATATCAATCGTTACGCCGTCCACAGCCTTGACGACGCGCCGGACGGGGCTTCCGCCCACCAGCTTGTCCAGGAACGTGCCGCCCCCCAGATTAAAATGGACTTTGAGATCACGAATCGCAATCAGCTCGCTCCCTTCGGCGGGCTGAAGCGGCGGCGGCATCTGCCGGATAGCGGCATTGTCAATCGGTTGGGTGCTCATAAGATGATTTTTAAAATGCCTCTATTCAAGATCGAGAATTTGTTCCTGCTGCCGCGCTCCCCCGCGCGCTTCGCGCTCACGCTTTGAAGTCGCATAAACTTCTTCGGCGAAATGGCAGAGCGAATGATGGTCTGGCGTGAGCGCGACAAAGGGCGGAAACTCTCTGCGGCAGATGTCCTCTGCGCGTTCGCAACGCTCCGCAAACGGGCAGCCCGGCGGCAGGTGCGCAACATCCGGCGGCAGGCCGGGAATCTGATAGAGCGCGCCCTGCTCTGAAGTCGGGTCGGGAACGGAGCGCAGCAAGCCCTTCGTGTATGGATTGCCGGGAGTAGCGAACAGAGCGCGCGTCCGAGCCTGCTCGAAAACTTTCCCCGCGTACATCACAATGATGTGGTCTGTCATGCCCGCGACGACGCCGAGGTCGTGCGTGATGAGAATGACGCTGGTTCCTGTATCCTGTTTGAGGCTTTTGATTAGCTCAAGAATCTGCGCTTGAATCGTCACGTCGAGCGCGGTCGTCGGCTCATCCGCGATTAACAACTCAGGCTCGCAAGAGAGCGCCATCGCGATCATCACGCGCTGGCGCATGCCGCCCGAAAATTCGTGCGGGTAACTGTCAACGCGCGAGCGCGCATCCGGAATCCCGACCGTCTCAAGCATCTTGATGGCATGCTCGTAAGCCTGATCTCTGGTGTATCCGAGATGTAGCTCGGTCAACTCCATCAACTGCCTTGAGATACGCATGAAGGGATTGAGCGAAGTCATAGGGTCTTGAAAGATCATGGCGATACGCTTGCCGCGAATCTTTCTCACCTCTTCGGTCTTTAAGAGCAGGATGTCCTGCCCGTCAAAGATGATTTCGCCGGAAACGATTTTGCCCGGTGGGTCTGGAATCAGGCGGATGATTGAAAGGTTGGTGACGGATTTGCCGGAGCCGGATTCGCCGACGATGCCGAGGGTTTCGCCGCGTTTTAATTCAAAATCAACTCCGTCAACGGCTTTGACCGTTCCATCTTCCGTCTGAAAGTATGTGCGTAGGTCTCTGACTTCGAGAATATTTCCGTTGCGACCATTCATATTTTGGATTGCGGATTGCGGATTGCGGATTGCGGATTCAAGAATCAAGCTGAAACCTTTCTCAACCTAATTCCGCAATCCGCAATCCGCAATCCGCAATCGCTACACCTTTCGCATCTGCGGGTCGAGGGCGTCGCGCAAGCCATCGCCGAGAAAGTTCATAGAGAAAAGAGCCAGCGCCATCGTCACGCCCGGAAATATCAACTGCCACGGGAAGATAGCTAAGTTCTGCACGCCGTCGTTGGCGAGGCTGCCCCACGAAGCCAACGGAGCCTGCACGCCAAATCCCAGAAAAGAGAGAAAAGCTTCTGTCAGCATGACCTGCGGAATCGTCAGCGTTGCATAGACAATCACAGGCCCCAAGGTATTCGGAACCAGATGGCGGAAAATAATCTTGCTGTTAGAAACGCCAGTCGCACGCGCCGCCATGACGAATTCCTGATTCTTGAGCGAGATAACCTGCCCGCGCACGATGCGCGCCATCGTCAGCCATGAGACCGCGCCGAGCGCGACGAAAAGCAGAAACAACTGGCTGAGCGCCGATTGCCCGCCGAAGAAGGCCAGCAGCACGACCACGACGATGAGGTACGGCAGCGAGTACAGCACATCCACGATACGCATCATCAAGTCGTCAACCTTGCCTCCGAGAAAACCTGCCGTCGCGCCGTATGACACGCCGATGATGAGAGACACGATGGTCGAGATGATGCCGACCATCAGCGAGATACGACCGCCCAACAGCACGCGCGCCAGAATATCGCGCCCCGCGTTGTCCGTCCCCATCGGATGCGTCCACGAAAAAGAGCCGTCGGGCGCGGTAAAGGGCGCGAAAGATTTGGTCAGGTTCTGATCGTGTGAAGGAATATAATCGTATGTATATCCGGTCGCGGCTTTGACAATCGGCGGGCCGATCACCGAGACGAGAATAATAATCGCCACCACGATCATGCCAAACACTGCCAGCTTGTTTTTCAAGAGCCGCTTCCACGCATCTTTCCAGAGCGAAGTTCCGGCAATGAATTCCCCTTCGCCGCGCTCAGCCGTTCTGACATCGCCCTCGCCGACGGCCAGTTCGTGCGTCGGATGAATCGTATCGCCGTCTCTCGCTCGGATGGGAGCTTTGGGCGGCGTTCCGAGCGTGTCAAAAGCGGGCTGCGTCCTCGCAGGCTCATCAATGATGTCTGGTTTGTCTTCGTTCATGGCTTCTTAGTAACGGATGCGCGGATCAATAAATCCGTATGCGATGTCAACAAGCAAGTTGAAAATCAGGACTGAGATTGAGATGAACGCGACGATGCCGATAATGAGCGGCTCGTCGCGGTTCAAACACGCATTCAGAAAGTAAGTACCAAGTCCCGGATAAACAAAAATGCGCTCGACGACCACCGTTCCGGCAATCAGGAAAGCGAGCGCAGGCCCCGTGTACGAAACCACAGGCATCAAGCCGCCGCGCAAGGCATGGCGCAGGACGACGGCCTTTTCGCTCAAGCCCTTGGCGCGTGCGGTGCGTATGTAATCAGCCCTCAAGACCTCTAGCATGCCTGAGCGGGTCAGGCGCGCGATGTATGCCATGTACACTGCGGAGAGGGTGATGACCGGTAAGATTAAATTGAGAGAGGGAAAGCCGCCCCAGCGCGTGGGCGGTAGCCAGTAAAGCGTCAGCGAGAATATCAATACGAGAATCGGCCCCAAAACAAAATTGGGCAACGAGATGCCGAGCATCGCCAAAGCCATCGAAGAATAATCGAGCCGCGAGTTCTGCTTTAACGCTGCAATCGTTCCGGCTGTGATGCCGACGATAAGAGCCAACAGGTAAGCCAGCAGGCCGAGTGTCGCCGAAACCGGCAGCGTGCGTGCCAGAATCGAGTTGACCGACTGCCCTTCGTATTTCAAAGACGTGCCGAAATCCAGCCGCGCGATATTCCAGACCATCTTTCCATACTGCACATACCACGGCCTGTCGAGGCCGTACTTTTCGCGCAGGTTCTTTTCGATGGCGGGCGGGATTTTTTTCTCGCTCGTATAGAAACTGCCGGGCGCGAGCCTGATTAATCCCCACGTCAGGCTGACGACGATGATGACCATCGGGACGGTAATAATCAAACGGCGAAGAATGAATCCGAGCATATCTCAAACCTCTTCAAGAGCAAGATAAAGGACGAACTACATGCGACAGGCGTTTGAGCCGGTTTTCAGCTCATCAATAATCAGTCCCAAACTCGCCCGGGCGTTTGACCATATCCGGGACGCCGTTATCCCACTTTGACTGGTCGTGCTCGATGTACACGAACTTCCAGGCATGCAGCGTTTGCGGATTCGGATACATGCCCTTGACGTAAGGCTTCTTGACCCAGTTGGTGGCCGCCGTATAAAGCGGAATCACAGGCTGCGCGTCAATCAGATAGGCTTCGGCTTTAGCCAGCTTCTCATAACGCTTTGCCTGATCCAGCTCGGCATTGGCCTCGTCCAGCATCTTGACATATGCGGGGTCCCACCAGCCTGTGCCGTTGTCGCCCGAAGGCGTGTAGAAGAGGTTCAGAAACGTAAACGGGTCCATGTAATCGCCGACCCAGCCGGAGCGCGCCATGCCTTGATACTCGACCTTCGAGCGCATGTTCAGGAAAGTCTTCCATTCCATGTTCTTGAGCGGCACGGTCAAGCCCAGATTCTGTTTCCACTGAGCCTGTATAAACTCCGCGACGATGCGATTCGACTCCTGCGTGTTATAGGTGATGTCCACCTGATCTATCGGAAACTTCTTGGGATCAAAGTTGCCGCTGGCGTCTTTGAATCCGGCTTCGGCCAGCAGTTTCTTAGCTTTCTCAGGATCGAATGAATCGCCCTTCGGCTGCGGATAGCCGGGGAAGATGCCTTCTGGCGTAAAGGCCGTCAAAGGCTTGACGATGCGCCGCCACTTAGCCATCGCGACCTTGTCAATTGACATGTTGAAAGCCTTGCGCACGCGCTTGTCGCTCATCGGAAACTTCTTGGTATTGATTTGATAGTAATCAATCGCGACTTCCGGCGCGTCCATGTAATCCTTGAGCGGGCGAACCATGTCGAGCCAGGCCGCAGGGACTGTGTGATTCAAGACCGCGTCAACCTGTCCGGCCTTGTACATATTCATCGTCGTCGGATTGTCATCCGACGGATAAAACGCGATGCGGTCGAGCCTGACTTTGGCAGCGTCCCAGTACATCGGGTCGCGCACCATGACGAGCTTGTCATACGGCTTCCATGTTTCGACTTTGAACGGCCCGCAGGTCACGATGTTCTGCGGCTGCGTCCATGCTTCATGATGTTGCTCGATAACTTTCTGCGGGACTGCGCGGAAAAACTGGTGCGCCATCACTCCGAGAAAGAAAGGCGCGGATTGAGTCAGCGTCACGCGGATTGTGTAATCATCCACCGCTTCGACGGCAATGTCCTCGGCTTTGACTTCGACAAACTCTTTACCGGCAACCGCCGCTTTCAATTTCGGGTCGGCTTCAAGAGCTTTGTTGCGATCTTTTTCGTCACCCGGCAAGACTAGACGTTCAGGCGATTTGATAAATTTGCTGAATTCGGTTTCAGGAGCCTGGCTTTGTTTCTCTGCGGGCTGAGTAGCAGAAGTGTCGGTCTTGCTATCGGCTGGCGCGGCGATAGGGGCTTCAACTTTAGGAGCATCCTCTTTAAAATCTTTCGCCAGTAGGAATTCGCCGCTGCGCGAATCGCGCACGAACACGCCATGCTCGTTATAGCCTTGTGCATATTTAATGTAATAACCGAGATAGGCGTTACGAGAGGCGAGTTTGGGCGAGAAGCCGCGCCGGAAGGTGTAGACAAAATCGCGCGCCGTGACGTTTTCGCCATTTGACCAGCGCGCGTTCTTGCGCAGGTGAAAAACGAATTCGGAAGAGTCGTGGTTTACGTCCCAACGTTCCGCGATGGCCGGAATCGGCTCCATCGTTTTCGGGTGATACTCCGTCAGCCCTTCAAAGATGGACATGTAGATGCGCGCTTCGGGCTGGCCGGTGCCGATCTGCGGGTCTAGCGATTCCGGCTCGGAACCGGAAACATAGTGCAGCGTGTTATCGCTCGGCGGCGTCACCTTGCCGAAGTAGACCTGATTTTTGGCCGAAGCAGAGCAACCTGCAATCACGAGCGCGAGCGCCAGAAGCCCGACGCCTAAGCGAATTTGGCTGGAACGGAACATTGACATAGCAGCACTCCTCTATTCTTAGCTGACCGGAGGGACACACAAATTGTATTCAAATAACGCTACGGACGGGGGAAGCGTGTCCAGAGTAAAATAGCCACGCATGTTAGCCGTCAAGGTATCACGCGAGAGCCACTCTAATCAAGATGCATCTCATTTAGAAATGACAATTTACCGATGCCTCAAGCCGCGCGCGGCGTTGCTTTTTCCGAGATTTCGGAAATCGCCGCTACTCGCCGACTTTGAACCAGACGGCGTTGTTCTTTTTCGGCGCTTGCCAGCCGGTATCAATCTTCACCCGTTTGAGCGAGGGCGCGTCGAGCAGGTTGGCATCGAAACCCGTGACGAACGGCTTGACCAGCGCATAAGATGAAGCAAAATAAATGGGGATGGCAGGCAATTCTTTGAGCGCATCCCTTTCGGAAAGAACAGGCTCGCGCGACTGTGTTTCCGCCAGCGAATTCCCGTTCCCGTTCTTCTGCCCCGTCTTAGACGCATCAATATCTTTCTGCGTGGAATCTTCGAGCGCCAGCCCCGCGCTCACGGACTCTTCGATGGCTGTCTCAGGCTCGAACATTGCGCGCATGTTGGCCGCCTCGTCCATCGTCTGCATGACAAAACCTTTGCGCACGACATCGAATTCTCCGGCCAAGACAGCCGCTTCATACTCATCCCAGTTTTTCAAAATCACATCCGTCTCGATGCCAAGCGATTTGCGCCACATGACGGCGATGGATTGAGCTATCTGCCGCTGTTGCTCATTGCGGTTGACCAGCAAGCGGACGCGCGGAAAGTTTTGTCCCTGCGGGTATCCGGCCTCAGCCAGCAGCCTTTGCGCCCGCGCAATATCGAGCGAGATGGCGTTGGATAAATTCGTCTCGGAGGCTTGTGAAGCGTTCTGTTGCGCCGGAAGAAAGGTGCGTGCAGGCTCGCTTGCGCCGTCCATTCCGTCTTCGCTGATACGCTCGCGGTCAATGGCAATCGCCAGCGCCTCGCGCACGCGCACATCGCTAAAGGGCGCATTGTTCGTATTGAATTTGTAATAAGTGAGCGCGCCGAAAGTCGCGCGCCGGAAATCCCTGTACGGCGCGAGCAGTTTGAGGGCCAGCGGCTCGAACCCGGCGTTGGTGACGGCATCAACTTCGCCCGCGCGATATTTTTCCAGAGCCTCTTCGGCGTTGCGCGTCGCCACAAACCGGACGCGGTTGAGATTCACAGTCTGCGCGTCCCAGTAGTGAACGGCGCGCTCAAGAATCACGCCGTCGCTTCCTACCTGAGTTAATTTGAAAGCGCCGTTGGAGACGACTGGCTGTGCCAGAGCAGTGACTCCATCCTCCTCGCGCACCTCATGCACGGGACGAAAGATAGGGTGCGCGACCAGCGCTGGGAAATTTCCGTCGGGCTGTTGGAGGCGCACGCGCAAGACTGTGTCGCTGATGGCCTCTGCTCCGAATTTGATGTCTGCGGTTTCCGGCTTTGCTTCTTTTCCGGCTTCGCGCGCGTTTCCTTTTTTCTCTTCAGCGCGGTTTGTTTGAGCAGCGGAGGCCGTGCCCGCATCGACTTGCGCCGGATCAAGCGTGTCGGTTGTTGCTCCGTAGATATTTTCCAGCAGGCGCGCATGCGGAGCGCGGCTGCCGAGGCCGAGCGTGCGCTGCCAGGAACGTACGAAATCTTTGGCCGTCACGCGCTCGCCATTCGACCAGCGCGCATCCTCGCGCAAATAGAAAGTCCAAACGCGCTGGTCTTCGGAAGCTTCCCAGCGCGTCGCCACGCCGGGCACAGGCGCAAGCGTTTGCGAATCGTAATCCGTCAAGCCTTCAAACAAAGCGCGCACAGCATCCGTATCCGGCGGCGCGGCGGCGAAAGCAGGGTCAAAAATCTGCGGCAAACCGCCGTCGCTCCAACGAAACTCCGGCGTTGCGGGCACGTTCACACGCCCGTAAAAAGTCTCTGCCTCGTTGGTCAGAAAGCATCCGGTAAAGGTCAGAGCGAAACATAAGAGCAATGCTATTGAGAGGCGAAACGCGAGTGAAGCGCACGGGTGTTGCCTCTTCAATTTTAAAACCTTCCGGCTCGGATAATTGTTTGCTCTTCTCTTCATTGGCTATGGCTGAAATAAATCTTTTAGCGTGTGTCTGTTGCCTGCTGCTCGCTTAACGCGCGCAACTCTTTGTAGACTTCTTCGGTTCGCAAGCGCGTCGCGGGCAAGTCGCCGGAATTGTCAATCAAAAAATCCGCATAGCGTATCTTCTCTGCCTGCGGCATCTGCGCAGCGACTCTGCTTTGAGCTTCCTCGCGCGTCAGGTTGTTGCGCGCCATCAACCGCGCGAGTTGAACTTCCGGGTCACAATGTACCACGATTAGTTTATCAAAACGTTTGTAACCGCCCGATTCAATCATCAGTGCGGCGTCAATCACGCCCACGCCGGACGGGTCTTCCGATTCCCAACTACTCAATTGCTCATCCTGCGCGGCAATGATAAAAGGATGCAGGATTGAATTCAAAAGCCTGCGCTTCTTTTCATCCGCAAAGATGATGGCTCCCAAGCCCGCGCGGTCAAGCGTGCCGTCCGCAAGCAACACTGCTCCGCCGAACGTCTCTGCGACTTTTTTCAAGCCGGGCGTGCCCCGTGCGACCACTTCGCGCGCCGTCGCATCCGCGTCAAGCACATGACATCCAAGCTCCGCCAGCACAGCCGAAACGTATGACTTGCCAACCGCAATCGAACCCGTGAGACCGACACGCAACATTTTTTTCAAGTGATAAGTGATAAGTAATGAGATAAAAACAAAGAAGCTGTTTCTTATCACTTATCACTTATCACTTATCACTTATCACTTTATTTTTCGTCTCCATCTGGCTGCCGCGACAGTGTTGTGCATGAGCATGGCGACGGTCAGCGGGCCGACGCCTCCGGGAACGGGGGTCAGCTTGCCTGCCACGCTTCGCGCCTCAGCCGGATGCACATCGCCGACCAGCGTAAAGCCGCGCCGCGCGATGGCGGCAAGGCGTTTCCCGGCTTCTGCGCCGAACAAATCGCGCGCGTCGGCCTCGTTCGTCACTTTGTTGATGCCGACATCCACGACCGTCGCTCCGGGCTTGATATGCTCTGCCCTGACAAAGCCTGCGCGCCCGATGGCGGCAATCAGTATATCAGCCTCGCTCGTGACGCGCGGCAAATCTTTTGTCCGCGAATGACAAATTGTGACGGTGGCGTCTCTCTGCAACAGAAGCTGTGCGAGCGGACGCCCGACGATGTGGCTGCGCCCGACGATGCAGGCACGCACGCCGCTGATTTTGATGTTATTGCGCTCAAGCAATTCGATGATGCCTGCCGGAGTGCATGGCGCAATCACAGGCTGGCACAGCGACAGCCGCCCGACATTGGCCGGATGAAATCCATCAACGTCTTTGGCCGAGTCAATGGTTTCAAGTACGCGCGATTGGTCAATCGCGTGCGGCAAAGGCAGTTGGACTAAAATGCCATCCACCTCATCGCGGCGGTTGAGCTTTTCGACCAGCTCAAGCAGTTCCTCTTCAGTCGTTTCAGCCGCCAGCGCGTGATGCCCCGAGCGCAACCCCAGAGCCTCTGAGGTACGCACTTTATTCTGCACGTAAACCGAAGAAGCCGGATCGTCTCCGACCTGCACGGCGACTAAGAACGGGCGCACGCCATGCTCTCGCTGCAAGCGCGAGACTTCTTCGGCGACTTCACGTTTAATCTGCTCTGCCACCAGCGAGCCGTCCAGGATTTCCGCGCGCTGATTTTTCACGGATGCTTGTTCTGCTAATTTTTGTGCTGTCATTAGTGATTAGATTATAACGAATCAATCGCCGGTTTGAAGCTTTTACCGGCTCAAACGGAAAATATTTTGTCTGATGCAACAATCCTGCGAGTTGCGCTTGAGCTATGTAGAGGGGCTGAACGATAATCACGTTTATGCAACAGATATTCAAACGGCGGAATTTTTTCCTACTTTTCATCGTGATAATTTTCTTTGTTCCTGTGACCAAAGCGCAGTCTGCGCGCGAACGCCATGAGCGCATCCGCGCGGCGGTCGAGCGGCAGGACAACGCGGCGGCCATGCAGGAGCTTCAATCATGGCGCGGCGCAGAGCCTGCCGTTTTTGCGCTCAACAATTACGATTACCTGCTGGCACGCCTGTCCGAGCGCAGCGGCGACCGCGCGACAGCCGCAGTCAACTACCAGCGAGTCGTCGCGCGCAATGCGATGCTCTCGCAATACGCGCTCTGGCATCTGGCGCAGTTCGCGCGCATGACAGGCAACCTGACCCTAGAGCGCGAGCAGTTGCGCCAGTTGATAGTCACTGCGCCGGACAGTTTATTGCGCGATGCGGCCAGCGCGCGGCTCTGCGTGAGCCTGCTTGAGAGCGGAGATTATCTGGACGCGATTTACGAATTGAAACTGCGCGGCCAATCGAACATCGGCGCACCCGCACGCGAAGCTCAAGCGATGCTTGGACAAGCTTATCTCAAAAACAACCAGCCCGTGCAGGCGCGCGAAGTTTTTCAGAATCTCATCACACAACTTCCAGACCCTGCGAAGCCGGATGATTTCGCTCTCGCAGGAGTGCGTGGGCTTGACGCTTTGGACAGTGGCAGTGAAGAGGCTGCGCAAAAGAGCGCGCCACAGCTTTCCGAGGCCGAGCATCTACGCCGCTCGCAGATTTATCATTTTAATCGAGACTTCGCGCGAGCGCGCCTGCATTACGCGGCTATCATCGAGCGATACGCGCAGAGCGCAAGCGTGCCGGAAGCCATTTACCAGACCGGGCGCAGCTTTCATCAGGATGAGAAATACGAACCGTCGCTCGCACATTTTCAGAGCGTGCTGGAAAAATATCCCGACAGTTCGAGCGCACGCGAGGCGCAAAGCTATCTAGGCTCTGCCTTCACACGTCTTAAACGCACGGATGAAGCCGTCGCTGCTTACAAGCGATTCATAGAGCGTTATCCCGATGCACAGAATCCCGAACGCTCCTATTTGAATATCATAGACACCTTGCGCGATAGCGGGCGCGATCCGGAGGCGCTTGATTGGATTGAACAGACGCGCGCGAAATTCAAAGGCCAGATGCCCGCCGCGCTCGCTCTTTTTTCCCGCGCGAGGATGTTTCTGGCGCAGGAGAACTGGACCCGCGCGCTCGAAGATTTTGAAGCGTTGGAAAAAGAAGCAGACCTCGGCGGCACGCGCGTTCCCGGCGGGACGAGCCGCGAGGAAGTCTCGTACCTGCGCGCCTACGTGCTGGAAAAGTTGGGGCGCAACGAAGCTGCGCTCAAAATTTATTTAGAGCTTCCTGACGGGCGCGGCGAGTATTACGGAGGCCGCGCGACCGAAGCCTTGCGCGCGCTGGCGGCAAAGGAAAACACGCGCGATCTGATTTCGACTCGCTTGAACGATTTGCTCAAAGAAGCGCAGCAGGCGAGCGGCGGCGGGCAGGCTGAAAAAGCTCGCGTCGCAGCGCAGAACGCTCTGCGTTTGACCGAAGATCAAACGATGCGGCGCGAGCTACTGGAAATTGCGCGGCGCGCTTATGCTGCGCTTCCGGCTTACAATAATTTTCCGTCTCCGAAGCTCGCGCGAGCAGGGCGTCAAAATGTTTTGACGGACACAAGCGTTGTGAATTCGGCGAGGCCGACGACGAAGACGCTGGCCGACGAACTGCTTTTTCTGGGCTTGTATGATGAAGGCGCGCCCGCGCTGGCGGCTGCGGAAAATGCTTTTGACAATGATGCTGTTAGTCGTGTGAAAGCGAAGGATGAAGGCAATGCTGCTTCGGGTGTCTCCGCAAAAACGCGCCCGGCGAGTCTTTCAAAAGATGAAGCCTACACGCTCGCGCTTTTTTACCTGCGCGGAGAGATGGCGGAACATGCCGTGCGGTATGCGGAACCGCTCTGGAAAACCGTGCCGCGCGATTACCTCTTGGAACTAGCCCCGCGCGAGATGGCAGAGTTGCTTTATCCCGCGCCGTTTGCCGGGCACTTAAGTGAATCCGCCGCGCCGCGAGGGGTTGATGCTCGCTTCATACTCTCGATCATGCGGCAGGAATCCAGGTTTCGCGCGGATGCAAAGTCCATCGCCGCCGCGCGCGGGTTGATGCAATTTATTCCGGCGACGGCCAACACGATTGCCGTTCAGCTCGGCAAACAAAATTTCAGACAGGATGATATGTATCAGCCGCGCGTAGCGATTCTCTTCGGCTCGCAATATCTCTCGAATCTGTTCAAGCTGTTTCCCAACATGCCGCAGGCGGTCGCGGCTTCTTACAACGGCGGCGAAGACAATATCGCGCGCTTCGTCGCACGCGCACGCTCAAACGACCCCGACCGTTACGTGTTGGAGATAGGCTTTACGCAATCGAAGGATTACGTTTACAAGATCATGTCCAATTACAGAGTATACCGTCAGCTTTACAACGAACAGCTTCAACGCAGATAACTCAAGTTGGCAGTTAATATATTGCCACTAGCTTCAGCTAGTGGAGACATGGCATAAAAGAAAGTCGGCTTTAGCCAAACAACTTTGGCTAAAGCCGAAAGCATAGGGAAACCTTTTCCCACCAGCTAAAGCTAGTGGCAATTTAAGCGATCCACCAAATCAGCTATTTTTCCGAAAGGCGCTTTTAAAACGATGTTCGATTCTTCCCTGTTACAGAATGGATTCCGGCGTGGCCGTCTATCTCTTTACGCACTTGTTTTCTTAATCTCCGTCGTGCCGCTGGCTTGCAATCCCGGCAAGCAACCGGAGGCGACCGCGCAGGCGAAGCGTTATGAGTTGAAAGGCAAAGTCGTCTCGGTTGATAAAGAGAAAAAGGAAGTCACCATCGCGCACGATGAGATTAAGGGATACATGCCTGCGATGACGATGCCTTTCAAGCTCAAAGACGAATGGGCTTTCGATGTCCTCGCGCCCGGTAGCCGTGTGGGCGCGACGTTGGTGGTGGACGCCAATTCATTCTGGCTCGAAGGCATCGCCATCTCGATGACGATGGATGATCCGACCGGGGTAAAAAACCCTATGGACACTGTCACCAAACCAAAGCTTGGCGATGAAGTCCCGGATTTTTCTCTTATCAATCAGGACGGCAAGCCCGTCAAGCTGCATCAGTATCGCGGCAAAGCTCTGCTCTTAACTTTTATCTACACGCGCTGCCCGCTGCCCGAATACTGCACGCTGATGAGCAGCAATCTCAACGAGGTCAACAAAGCTTTGCAAGGCGCTACGAACATGCAGGAGCGCACGCACCTCTTGAGCATCACGATTGACCCGGAGTACGACACGCCGAAAGTTTTGCGCAGCTATGGCGCGGCGACTACGGGCAAGTTCGCTCAGGAAAATTTCGCACACTGGGACTTTGTCACAGGCAAGCCCGAAGAAATCAAGCGGACGGCTGAATATTTCGGCCTCACTTATTTTGAAGAGAAGAATCAGATCACACACTCGCTGCGCACAGCCCTGATCGCGCCCGACGGAAAAGTTCACAAGCTATATCCGGGCAATGAATGGAATCCCGCGGACGTGTTTAAAGACATACAGAACCTGCTCGGCAACGGCGACCAGAAGGAGCAGGAAAAGAAGTAATGATTTTGCTGAAATCACGGCAAGCATTCGTCGCGCTGTCGCTGTTGTTTCTGCTTTCACTGAGCATCGCCGCGCATGACTACTGGCTTGAGCCTGTAGAGTTTTTCGTGTCCGCAGGGGGCAGCGTCGTCGTCCGCATGCACCTGGGCGATCATCTCAAGAGCGAGGAAGAGCGGCCTTACAAGGCAAGTTCCACTGCCCGGTTCGAGATGTTCTCGGCCACTGGCCGGAAAGATTTATCTGCGCTGGCCTCTGACGGTGAAACGCCCGTCGCCAATCTCACTTTTGAAACTCCGGGCACTTATCTATTAGCGATGGAGCGCAAGCCGCAGACGATTACGCTCGCGGCGGAAAAATTTACAGAGTATTTGAAAGAGGAAGGGCTGGATTCGATTATCGAGCACCGCGCCCGCGCAGGCGAAAGCGAAGCGTTTGGCCGCGAGCGATACAGCCGCTATTTAAAATCGCTGCTACAGGTGGGAGACCGCCGCGACGATACTTTTAAACGCAATGCCGGACACCTGCTTGAGCTTATCCCGCAACGCAATCCATACGAATTAAAGTCAGGCCAGACGCTCAAGCTGCAAGTGCTTTTTCAGGGGCAGCCGCTGCCGGACGCGACTGTCTTTGCATATCATCGCGCTGAAGGAAAAGTCTACACGCAGAAGCTGCGAACGGCGCGCGACGGCAGCATCAATGTCAAATTGGAGCGCGCGGGACAATGGCTCGTCCGCATGGTGCACATGCGACGCTGCGCGAAATGCGAGGACATAGATTGGGAAAGTTTCTGGACGGCTCTTTCATTCGGAGTCAGATGACATATAAGCTATTGCCAACTTTCTTGTCCTGTGACAGAATCCGCAGACAAGCAAAGTTTCAACAGCATCGCTCTTAAGTATTTCATGTCGCAGTCGCTTCAACTTCTGGTTTCGTTTCTTTCCGCTTTCACACTGCGGCGGATTCTCGCGTTTGTGCTGGGACTCTCGCTGCTCTCAACGATTGCTCCGTTCAGCGTCAGTTCAGCGGCGCATGTCTGCTCTATGCCCTGCTGCGCGGGCGGAAGTTGTGCGACAGGCGCGTGCGATGTCTCCTTTGACGCTCCCGCTGAAAAGCCTGTTGATGAAGATCATTGCGCGCTGGATGAAACGCACGCGACGCATGAAGCCGAACTGTTAACGAAGAACGTTTCTGAGAACGCGACCGATGTGCTTTGCGGCGCGGAGAATCTGACGGGGATTTCTTCGCTGCCTTTGCGCATCGAAAATCTTTCGTCGCAATCCGAACTTTCCGTCAAAGCCCAGACTTTTTCTCAGCCATGCTCGCCCGACTGCGGAGCAACCGCAGGCTCTTTTTCACAGTCGCGCCGCACGCGCGAACTGGCGATGCTCGGCAACCAGCATTGGGCGCGTCCACCCACAAACGCATTACTTGCTAAAGATAAAATCAGACCCGCTGCTTTTAATTCTCAGCGGCGCAGGCAATCGCCGCCGCGCGCTCCGCCTTCCTTAGCTTAATTCAATTCTTAAATTTACCAGCACGCGCATCTTCTCGCTCGTGCGAGAGAGCCGTTTTGTATCTCTCACGCGCATGCGTGACAGCTCACAAGCGACATTCGTTGATGTGCGGCTAGTGCAGTGTAATGAAAGTTATTTGAATTGCCACTAGCTTTAGCTAGTGGAACAAGAGAGCAAACAAGTCTCGGCTTTAGCCGAATCATTTCGGCTAAAGCCGGTAACTTCTGTGATCTTATCCCACTAGCTAAAGCTAGTGGCAATTCAAGGCACCCAAAAACTTTAATTACACAACACTAGCGCTGCTTGATATAGCACGCCCGTGCGCGAAGCGTTTCGATTCAGGCGTGCCTGCGGAATTGCATTGAGAGAAAAAGCGGAGGTTTTATCATGATTTTTGAAAGTTGTTCCCAAAGCTTTTCCAAACGATTCTTGATTCTATGCGCCTGCCTGCTCGTCATGTGCGGAGGCTTTGGTTTCGCTTCGGCGCAGCAGGCCGTGACTTTCGCAACCTTGAGCGGTCGTATCGAGGATGCGAACGGTGCTGCCGTCGGCGGCGCGCGAGTCGTTGCCAGCAATACCGAAAAGAATATTTCCACTTCGACGATGAGTGATACTGAGGGGCGTTTCTATTTTCTGCATTTGCCCGCAGGCGCATACACGCTCAAGGTCGAGCAGGCGGGGTTTGCGACGGCCAGCCGCCAACTGACATTGACAGTGGGACAGGCGCTCGACGTGCCCGTCAGATTATCCGTCGCGGGTGTAGACGAGCAGGTGGCCATCAGCTCGATTGAGGTTCCGGTCGTCGAAGTCTCGCGCACGCAATTGTCCGATACGATTCAGACGAAAGAGCTTGATTCGTTGCCGCTCAATGGTCGCAACTACATTGATTTAGCCTTGCTCGTTCCCGGCGTCTCGCGCACCAACACGGGCAGCGTCCAGCGTTTCGCGGAGACTTCAGCCGTGCCGGGAACGGGAATTTCCGTCGCCGGTCAACGCAACCTCAACAACAGCTTTATCGTTGACGGCCTCTCGGCCAACGATGACGCAGCGGGCTTGGCTGGAACCTTTTACAGTCAGGAAGTGATACGCGAGTTTCAGGTGGTCACGTCCGGCGGCATCGCGGAATTTAGCCGTGCTTCGAGCGGCTTCGTCAGCATCATCACTCAATCCGGCACGAACGATTGGCACGGGCGCGGCTATGGATTTCTTCGCAACCAGCGATTTGATGCGAGGAATCCCTTAGCCCCTACGAAAGACCCGCTGACACAAGCACAGTATGGCATCAGCGCCAGTGGGCCAATCGCGCGCGACAGGACTTTTATCTTCGCCAACTTTGAACAGACGCGGCGCAACGATTCGGCTGTCATTACAATCCGGCCATCAGATGTCGCGGCCATCAACACGCGGCTCAATCAAGTAAACTATCCCGGCGCGCTCATCGAAACCGGTCTCGTGCCGGGAGGTTTTGATGTGACCAACTTTTTCGCGCGCGTTGACCACAGGCTTAACGAGACAAACATGCTGGCTGTCAGATACAGCCTGTACGATCTTTCCGCGCTCAATTCGCGCACGGTCGGCGGCCTTAATTCCGTCAGTCGCGGCACGAATCTGGACAATCTGGATCAGACCGTCACGGCAAGCAACGTCACAACCATTTCGCCGCGAACGATCAACGAAGCGCGTTTCCAGTACACGCGCAGTCGTCTCGCTGCTCCCGTCAATGACCCGGTTGGTCCGGCTGTGAACATCACAGGTGTTGCGAGTTTTGGCACAGCGACTTTTTCTCCGCTGGGGCGAGACATAGACCTCCTTGAGATTGTTGACAACGTCTCCACGCAGCGCGGCAAACATTCTCTCAAAGGCGGCGTGGATTTTCTGTATAACCGCGTCAACATCTTTTTCCCCGGCGCGTTTCAGGGAGTTTATACTTTCAACACGCTGGCGAGTTTTCTGTCCGGCAATTACAGCAACTTTCAACAGGCTTTCGGCGTGCCCGAACAGTTTCAGTCGAATCCCAACCTCGGCCTTTTCATACAGGACGAGTGGAAGCCGCGCACAGACCTGACTATCAATGCTGGCCTGCGCTATGACGCGCAGTTTCTTCCCAGCCCGATTAATACGGACGGCAACAATTTTGCACCCCGCTTCGGCATCGCTTACGCGCCGGGAGACCGCAAGACAGTCTTTCGCGCGAGCTACGGGATTTACTTTGACCGTTTGCCGCTGCGCGCGACCTCGAACGCGCTGCAAAGAGACGGCTCAAAATATCTGGTCGCACAGCTTGGACCAACGGAAGCAGGCGCACCTGTGTTCCCGAATGTGCTTCCAGCCTTTCCCACAACTTTGCAGACCAAACCGAACATCACGACGATTGACCCTGACATCGAGAACAGTTACGCCCAGCAGGCCAGCTTTCAAATTGAGCGAGAGCTGCCCTTCAACGCTTCGCTGTCCGCCGGTTTCCTGCACCTCAAAGGAAGGCATTTGATTTTGTCGCGCAACAATAACGTACCGCGCTTTCCGGCCTCTGCGGGAGTGCCGAATTTGGGTCGCCCGAACCCGAATTTCGGCAACATCGCGCGCTTTGAAAGCTCAGGCGAATCCACCTACAACGGGCTGATTCTCTCCTTCAACAAACGCGCCTCTCGCTGGTCGAGCATGCGCGTCTCTTACACTTTTTCAAAAGCGATTGATGATTCGGGCAACTTCTTTTTCAGCACGCCTCAGAATAATTTTGATTTGAGGGATGAGCGCGGGCTGTCCGACAACGACCAGCGTCACCGCTTGACCGTCAGCGGATCCGTCGAGACTCCGCGAAGCGGCAATGCATCCGGCATCCGCCGTGTGTATGAGAATTTCCAGCTCAGCTATATTTTCACGTATGCTTCGCGCTTGCCGTTCAATGTGCAGCTCGGCGCGGATCGCAACTTCGATACGAACTTTAATGATCGTCCCGTCGGCGTGGGGCGCAATACCGGGCAAGGTTTCGACTATGCTTCGCTTGACCTGCGTCTGAGCCGCGATTTCCAACTGACCGAAAGGTTTCGCATCGAAGCTCTGGCAGAGGGTTTCAATCTTCTGAACCGCGCGAATTTGCAAGTCCCCAATAATGTTTTCGGGACGGGCATCACGCCGCGCGTAACGTTCGGGCAGCCGACGGCTGCGGGCGATCCGCGCCAGATTCAATTCGGGCTGCGGTTGAGCTATTAGGGATTTGCCACAGAGGACACAGAGAGCACAGAGAAAGATTAAACAGATTAATCTCTTTCCTCTGAGTTCCTCTGTGTCCTCTGTGGTAAATTTGATTTTGAGGATGACAATGTTTAGAAAAAAGATCGAAGCAATTTCCTTCACGCTGATTCTTGTATTTGTTTCCGGCTGCGCACGACAGCCACAGGTTGAAGAAACGGCGCAGGCTAAAATCGCGGCGCAGCCTGTCCAGGTCTCAACCGAGAAAACGGATGCAGCAGAGCCTTCGCTGGCAAGCGCGCCGGACGGCTCTGTTTACGTCGCGTGGGTTGAGCATCGCCCGCAGGCACAGGCAGATGTATTTCTCAAAAAGCTCAACGCGGATGGAACGCCAAACAGCTTGCCTGTCAGGATTAACCCCGAAGAAGGAAAAGCGACGGCGTGGTTCGGCGACCCGCCCTCGATGGCCGTCGCTGCGGACGGAGCGGTTCATGTCATGTGGGCTGAGCGCGTGGCGACGAAAGGGCATGAAAATAATTTATACCTTTCAACGTCGCGCGATGGCGGAAAGAGTTTTGATGCGCCCGTCAAAATCAATGACGAGACAAGGCCGGTGGTTCACGGTATGCACTCGCTGGCTTTGGACAAAGACGGGGGCATACACCTGCTCTGGCTCGACGAGCGCAACCTGAGTCCGGCTGCGCCGAAGGAAAAGCATCGCGGCGAAGCGCATGAAATCGAGCCTAACCGCGAAGTTTTTTCTGCTTACTCCGAAGACGGCGGGCGCACTATTTCTCGAAACCAGTTGGTCGGTCGAGACGCTTGCCCGTGCTGCAAGACTGCGCTTGTGGCCGGAACGGATGGTCGCGTTTACGCCGGATGGCGGCAGGTCTTGAAGGGCGACTACAGGCATATCGCAGTCGCTTCATCCGCTGATAAAGGCCAAACATTTTCCTCTCCTGTGATTGTCAGCGATGACCGGTGGGTGATTGCTGGCTGCCCTGTCTCTGGCCCATCTTTGCTGGTGCGGGATGATGGAAAGTTGCGGGTTTTGTGGTATACGAAAGGCGAAGCGGGCGCGGAGGGACTTTATTTCACGCAGTCTTCGGACGGAGGTCGCACTTTTTCCGGGCGTCAGCTTATTTCCAGAGGCAACGTGCGCGGCAATCCACGGCTCGTCATAGACGCGAGCAGAGCAGGTCAGGCCATAGCCATCTGGCAAGCCGGTGACGGAAGCTCACCGGACATGATGCGCGCCGAAATCGCTACGGATGGAACGATCATGGGCAGCATTGCCGCGATGAGCAAAGGTGAATTGCCCGCCTCTGCCGCGTCGAACGGACAACTCGTGACAGCATACATCTCAAAAACAAACAATCAACGCAGCATCTGGTTGTTAAGAAGCAATACAACAGAGCTTGCAGGCAAGTCTTAAAAAGTAGAGGCGGAATAATGAAAGTCAGCATGCGCGCCAGCCTTCGACAACAACTCATCAAGAGTCTGCTGCTTACACTGTGCCTGCTTTTTGCTTCCTGCCAGCGGCAACAAACTCCGCCCGCGAATCAGTCAAACGCCCAATCGCCGCCCCCTCAAGCCTCGCCTTCAACCACTCCGGCGGAGGTCAAAAACTATCGGGGCGTGGGCACGGTGATGAAAGTTGTGACGGAGAATGGCTACGGCAATCCGCCATCGGTCGAGCTTGACCATGAAGAGATTGTCGGCTTGATGCCGCCCATGCGGATGGAGTTTTACGTTAAAGAGAAATCGCTCGTCAGCGGCATCAAGGTTGGCGATAAGGTTGATTTCACGATTGAAGAAAAAGGCGGGACTGAGATTATTTCCGAAATAAAGAAACAGCGATGACTGTCTCGCATCGTGCAAAATTTGGCTCGCAGAAATTTTCGCTCACGTTCAAACTCTCATTCACTCGCCACCGAGAAAATATTTAAAGTCAAGCAACCGTCTCGCCTATCTCATTATCCAACGATATGTCAAGCATGATTTCAGACCTTCGCGATGAAGGCGCGAGGGCTTCGGAAGAACGGTAGCATTTGAGATGGTTTAAGAGATCATTTCTCTCAACTGAAAGTTTCTCTCACCAGAGCGGATTTCGATTGAATGTAAGGTAGGCTGTCAGCCTGCCACTCGTACGGGACAGGCGGCAGGCTCACAGCCTATCTTACACTGATTTTGCAAACTGCTCTAGTGCCACAGCGCTTTACCACCTTCTCAGACACAATTTATCGGATTGACCGCAGCGCTCCCCTGGCGGCGCAACCCTACGATACTGCCAATTGAGACCAAACTCTTTGGCGCGGAGGAGACGCCATGCGCAACAACTTCAGACTGCTCATTGCTGTTTTGCTAACTGTAATTTTAGGCTCTACCCTGCTCGCCCTTGCTGCGACAGCTTCCAGCTCTACATTGCCCGCTCAATCCAATAATACGCAAGGGTCATTATCAGTACTTGATGAAAATGGCAAAGTAGTGGGGATGTGTCCGTTAAAGCACACTGCCGTCCGCGCCGAGATTTCCGGCTTCCTCTCCCGCGTGGTTGTGACCCAGCAATTCGAGAATCCTTTTCCGGATAAGATCGAAGCCGTCTACACTTTTCCTTTGCCTGCCGCCGCCGCCGTTGACGACATGACCATGAAAGTCGGCACCAGAACAGTCCGCGGCCGCATCCTCCCCAAAGCTCAGGCCCAGGCCGTCTACGCCGCCGCTCGCAACTCAGGCCAGGTCGCCAGCCTCCTCGACCAGCAGCGTCCCAATATCTTCACCCAGTCCGTCGCCAATATCCTGCCCGGCGAGAAAGTCTTCATCGAAATCAGCTATCTCGAGACTCTCAAATACGAAGCCGGGACTTATCAATTCGTCTTTCCCATGGTCGTCGGCCCCCGCTATATCCCCGGCACCCCAACTGGCAAACAGGACACCGGCACATCTCCTGATACCACACAGGTGCCCGACGCTTCGCGCATCACCCCGCCGGTCGCCGCCGCAGGCACCCGCGCCGGTCATGACATCTCCCTCGAAGTCTCGCTCGACGCCGGCGTGCCCATCGATGAAATCAAAGCTCAAACCCATGAGATCGAGGTGGACAGGCAGAGCGAGCGGCGTGCGCGCGTGACTTTGAGAAAGCAGACCGAGATTCCCAACAAAGATTTTGTTCTGCGCTATGAAGTGGCAGGCCAGAAAGTGCAGGACGCTTTGCTGACGCATCGGGCGGGCAAGGGCGGCTTCTTTACCTTTATCCTCCAACCGCCCGAGCGAGTGACGGCGGAAGATGTGACGCCCAAAGAGCTGGTCTTTGTCATCGACACTTCCGGCTCGATGCAGGGCTTTCCCCTGGAGAAAGCCCGGGAGACGATGAAGCTGGCGATGGATAATCTGTACCCGCAGGATACTTTCAACCTCATCACGTTTTCGGGCGACACGCAGATTCTGTTTCCGCAACCCGTGGCGGCGACGAAAGAGAATCTGGAGAAGGCACAAAAGTTTCTGGAGGGGCGAGAGAGCGGCGGGGGCACGGAGATGATGAAAGCCATCAAAGCGGCGCTGGACCCGACCGATTCGCAAGCGCATGTGCGGATCGTGTGTTTTATGACGGACGGGTATGTGGGCAACGATATGGAAATCATCGGTGAGATCCAGAAGCATCCGAACGCGCGGGTGTTTTCGTTTGGGATCGGGAGTTCGACCAATCGCTTTTTGCTGGACAAGATGGCGGAAGAGGGGAGGGGCGAGGTGGAATATGTGGGGTTGAATGAAGACGGGTCGGCAGCGGCGCGGCGGTTTTACGAGCGAGTGCGCAGCCCGTTGTTGACCGACATCTCGATCGAGTGGGCGGGGTTAGCCATCGCTGATGTGTATCCGAAACGGATCCCGGATTTGTTCAGCGCGAAGCCGGTGATTCTGACAGGCAGGTATACGGGGAGCGGGAAAGCAGTAATCAAGGTGAAGGGGAAGATGAGCGGGCGGGAGTATGTGCGGGAGATTCCAGTAGAGTTGCCGGAAGCGGAAGGCAGGCATGAGGTACTGGCGACGCTGTGGGCGAGAACGAGGATTGACGACCTGATGAGCAAGGATTGGCAAGGCCTCCAGCAGGGCGCGGCGAAGGCGGAGGTGGAGCAGGAGATCACACAACTCGGTTTGGAGTATCGATTGATGACGCAGTACACGTCGTTTGTGGCGGTCGAAGAGCTGACGGTGACGGAGGGCGGAGTGCCGAGAAAGGTTGAAGTCCCCGTCGAAGTGCCCGAAGGTGTAAATCCTGAGCAGGCTGGCAGTATAGATAATTTGGGGTTGTTGACAAACGGCACTTTCTCGACGGTAGATGTAAGTGGCGATGCTCCGCTGATTCAATCCACACAATCGCAGCTCTCAGTTACTTACACGCCCGAAGGTGGTTGGGGCATGTGGTCGCGCACCAAACCCGGCAGCAGAGAGCATAAGCCTTCCAAACCTTCCAAAAAAGAGCAACTCTTACAGAAGCTGCACCCGTCAATCGCAGCCTTGATAAAGCGGTTAGAGAAGAAAGGCTCGAAGCCTGCTCCTGAAGAGTTAAAATTTGTGAATGAGGGTAAAGCTCTGATTCAGGTTTTTCTCGTAGACAAATCGCCGGAAGTTTTGACTGAGTTACAAAAGCTCGGGTTTGAAATCACGCTTGAGCCGCAATCCGCAAAGATAGTCATCGGGCGCATCACTCTGGAAAAGCTTAAAGCGCTTGGTTCGCTCAAGTCTGTGCGATACGTCGCGCCTCAGATTTCATGAGCCTGACAGGCTGAACGTTTCTTCAATACCTGGGCGAGTGATGAGAAGCATGCTTTCTCTGGTCACTCGCCCCTACCTTAATGTGAGTTCGACGCAAGAGACAGGAAGATTGGCAGCCCCGTCAGGGGCGGCATGACAGTAGCCCGGCACTGACGTGCCGGGCTACTGTCATGCCGCCCCTGACGGGGCTGCAATGTAGCATCCTTCCGACATCGAACTGACGTTATCTTATTGTGCTTTTATTTTCTTAATCTCTTCGGTGAGTACCGGCACTGCGTCGAAGAGGTCGCCGACGATGCCATAGTCCGCGATGTCGAAGATGGGAGCTTCGGGGTCTTTGTTGATGGCGACGATGGTGCCTGAGTTTTTCATGCCGACAAGATGCTGTATCGCTCCTGAGATGCCGAGCGCGATGTAAAGCTTGGGCGCGACTGTTTGACCGGACGAGCCTATCTGCCTGTCAATCGGCAGCCATTCGGCATCGCAGATGGGACGCGAGGCCGCGATGTCACCGCCGAGCGCGGCGGCAAGTTTTTCGGCCAGCTCTATATTCTCTTTGCTCTTGATGCCGCGCCCGATGGCGACGATCACATCGGCCTTTGACAGGTCAACAGCCTGCTTGACTTCCTGAAACGGAGCTTCTGGCTCCATCCGAACTTCGCCGACTTCGACCTGCATCGTTTCGACCTGAGCCGCGCTGCTTCCCTTCTGCGCCTGGTCGCCGCGATACGCGCCGGATTGAAAGGTGGCGAAGACGGGCGGCTCGCCGTCCGAGACGACATCTGCGTCCATCTTGCCTAAAAAGATGCGGCGCGTGAAAGTCACAACACCGTCAGAAATCTTTGCGCGTATGCAATCGCTGATTAAGCCTTTACCGAAACGCGCGGCGAGCTTTGGCGCATAATCGCGTACAAGGTATGTGTGCGGCATGATGACGTATTGGGGATCAGCGGCACGAATCACTCGCTCCATCGCATCCGTGTATCCGTCGGGCGTGTACTCTTTCAGCTTTTCATTCTCGGCATAGATGACTTTGCTAAGCGAGTAGGCCGCAATCTCTTCAGCCAGGCTGCCCGCGCCGGAGCCGAGCAAGACAGCCGACACTTCCTGCTGCAACTCTGCTCCAAGACTCTGCGCCGCCGCAATCGCCTCAAAAGAAGTTTTGTTCAAAACACCGTCGCGGTGTTCCGCGAAAACTAAGATACCGTTGCTCATTAAATAACCTCAGTGATAAGTGATAAGTGATAAGTGATGAGATAAGAAACATGCTAAATAGCATCTCTCTTATCACTCATCACTTATCACTTATCACTGCTCTTAAATTACTCTTGCTTCCGTTCGTAATTTTTCCGCAAGCGCGACGGCTCCGGCTTTGGCGTCGCCGTTGCCGAGAAACTGTGTCTGCTTGGTCTTTTCCGGGAGATAGATTTTCTCTATGCGCTGGTGCGAGGTGGGCGCGTCGGTCGAAGGCGAGACTTCTTTGATCTCCTTCTTCTTGGCGGCCATGATGCCTTTCAGCGTGGCGTAGCGAATCTGGCTGATGCCGGATTGAATCGTCAGAAGCGCGGGCTTTGACATCGAATACCATTGATACCAGCCGCTCTCCAATTCGCGCTTGACGCGAAGCTGTTCGCCCGCAGCATCAACTTCGATCACAATCGTTGCGTGCGGCATCCCCAAAAGCTCCGCCATGATGACGCCCGTCTGCGCGTAGCCGTAATCATCCGATTGCAAGCCGGTCATTATCAAATCAGGCTGCTCGTCACGCACGGCTTCCGCCAGAATGTTTGCCGCCGCGTAAGGCGAGAGATGTTGCAGGTTATCGCCCGCGACGTGAATCGCTCGATCCGCGCCACGCGCGAGCGCGTCTTTGATAACAGTCTTGACACGCTGCGGCCCCATCGAACAGACGACGACCTCGCCGCCATGCTTTTCTTTCAAACGCAGCGATTCTTCGAGCGCGTAGCCGTCCGACTCGTTGACCTCAAAGGACAAATCGCCCTCTTCAATCCACGTTCCCTCTTTGTTAATTCGCAGGATCGCATCTTTGTTGGCGACCTGCTTCATCAGGACAATGATTTTCATAAAAAGTAGCCAGTAGCCAGTAGCCAGTAGCCAGTAGAAAAGCATTTGTCTTTATGCTGACTACTGGCTACTGGCTACTATTCCTCATATTTCTTGAATATCAGCGAAGCGTTTGTGCCGCCGAAACCGAAGCTGTTTGAGAGCGCGTAAGTGACGCTGGCCTCGCGCGGCTCGTTGGGCACATAATCGAGATCGCATTCCGGGTCTGGATTTACATAGTTGATGGTCGGCGGCAACATACTGCGTTGAATGGCAAGCACGGAAAAGACAGCTTCAATTCCGCCCGCCGCGCCGAGCAGATGCCCCGTCATGGATTTCGTAGAGCTGACGGCAAGCTTGTATGCGTGGTCGCCGAAGGCTTTCTTAATCGCCAGCGTTTCAAACTTGTCGTTGTAAGGCGTCGAAGTGCCGTGCGCGTTGATGTAGTTGACTGCCTCCGGCTCAATCCCCGCGTCCTTCATGGCTTTCTGCATCACGCGAATCGCGCCCGAGCCTGTCTCATCCGGCATCGTGATATGAAAAGCGTCGCCCGCCATGCCGTAGCCGACAATCTCCGCGTAGATGCGTGCGCCGCGTCTCTTCGCCATTTCCAGCTCTTCGAGAATCATCAGCCCCGCGCCTTCGCCGATGACGAATCCGTCGCGGTCACGCTCAAACGGGCGCGAGGCGCGGGTCGGGTCATCATTGCGTGTCGAGAGTGCGCGCATCGCCGCAAAACCCGCGACGCTCATGGGCGTGATAGCCGATTCCGCGCCGCCGCAGATCATGGCCTCCGCATCGCCGCGTTCAATAATGCGAAAGCTGTCGCCGATGGCGTGCGCTCCGGCTGAACAGGCTGTGGCCGTCGCGGAGTTTGGCCCTTTCAGTTTGTGACGAATAGAGACCTGACCGGCTGCCAGATTAACGATGGCCGACGGGATAAAGAAAGGCGAAACCTTATGCGGCCCGTCATTCAAGAGCTTGGAATGCTCTCGCTCGATAGCCCAGAAATCCCCTATGCCGCTGCTGATATAAGTTCCGATCCCTTCGGAGTTTTCAGCAGTCACGACGAGGCCGCTGTCCCTTATCGCCTCGTCTGCGGCAGCGATGGAGTAATGGATAAAGGCGCCCATCTTGCGCGCCTCTTTTTTCTCGACGAAGTTGAGCGGGTCAAAGTCCTTGACCTCTGCGCCGAATTTGACCGAAAACTTTTCCGTGTCAAATTTTTGGATCATGTCCACGCCGCTCTTGCTCTTCATCAGCGCAGACCAAGTGGCCTCGACAGAATTGCCGACCGGCGTCACCAGACCCAGACCTGTCACCACGACGCGACGTTTCAACTTAAACGCTCCTTCTCAAGAGTCAGGAGTCCGAGAGTCAGGAGTCCAGAGTCAAATACGATTTTAAAACCTTTGACTCCAGACTTTAGACTATTAGACTCCAGACTTATTTTTTATGCTGGTCAATATAGTTATAGGCATCGCGGACGGACTGAATTTTTTCCGCATCCTCGTCCGGGATTTCAATGCCGAACTCTTCTTCAAAACGCATCACCAGCTCGACCGTATCAAGCGAGTCCGCGCCGAGGTCGTCTATGAAGCGCGCGTTGGGCGTCACTTCGTTTTCGTCAACACCGAGTTCGTCAACGATGATTTGTTTTACTCTATTCTCGATCTCTTGATCGGCCATCTTTTTGCTCCTGTAGTGAAAAGTGAAAAAGCTGTCAAATTAATTAGTGCTTAACGAGAGCCTCGCGGGTTGCGCGAAGGCTCGTTGTATCTTCTACGTTCAGGCAAGCGGGTTCACGATTAATTTGCCTGAGCAGGCCGCAGAGAACTTTGCCCGGCCCTGTTTCGACAAATGTTGTGACACCCTCCTGAACCAGAAATTCGATTGATTCGCGCCAGCGTACCGGCGCGGAAACCTGCCGCACAAGCGCATCGCGCGCTTCATCTCCGCCGGTCACAGCCCCTGCATCTGCATTGGTCACAAGCGGCATGCGCAAATCCTGAAAATTAATGCTTTCAAGATCAACCGCGAGACGCTCTTGCGCGGGCATCATCAGCGCGCAATGAAACGGTGCGCTGACGTTGAGCTTAATCGCGCGCTTTGCGCCGCGCTCTTTCAAAAGCGCCATCGCCCTGTCAACTGCCGCAGTGTCTCCGGCGATCACGACCTGCCCCGGCGAATTGATGTTGGCAGGACTGCATACCTGGCCTTCCTGCGCTTCGCCGCAGGCGTTCATAATATCCGAAAGCTCTGCTCCCATAATCGCGGCCATCGCGCCGGAGCCGACGGGGGCTGCTTCCTGCATGTAACGCCCGCGCGCTCGCACAGTCCGCACGGCATCCGCCAGAGTAAGCGCGCCCGCCGCCACCAGCGCGGAATATTCTCCGAGGCTATGGCCTGCGACGTAGTTTGGCAAAGGGAACCCCTCTGCTTCCATTGCGCGAAATGCTGCGACAGAGACGGTCAGAATCGCAGGCTGCGTGTTTTCCGTCAACTGCAACTCTTCGGCTGTCCCGCCAAAGCACAGCTCTGAGATGGAAAACCCGAGCGCGTCATCCGCTTCTTCAAAGACCCTGCGCGCCGCCTCAAAATTATCAGCGAGGTCGCGCCCCATCCCTGCGTACTGCGAAGCCTGCCCCGGAAAAATGTATGCGAGAGAACTCATTTTAGATTTTAGATTTGCAATTTTAGATTTTAGATCAGCCTGTTAAATCGCAAATCGCAAATCTAAAATCTAAAATTTTAGTTACCACTGCAACACGACTCCGCCCCAAGTCACGCCGCCGCCGAAAGATGTCAGGACGACCAGATCGCCATCCTTGACGCGCCCGGCTTCGACGCATTCGTCAAGCGCGATAGGAATAGAGGCCGAAGACGTGTTTCCATGCTGCGAGATATTTGAATAAATTCGCGCTTCATCCACCCCAAGCTTGCTCGCGACGGCATCCGTGATGCGCTGGTTGGCTTGGTGCGGGATAAAGAGGTCAATATCATCAGCCTCTTTCCCGGCCTCTGCCAGCACCTCGCGCGAGATGTCCGTCATCGAACGCACGGCGACTTTAAAAAGCTCGTTGCCCTTCATCTTAAAAAAATGCTGGCCTGCGGCAAGGGTTTCCGCAGTGGAACCCATGCGAGTGCCGCCGCCCGGAGCATAGAGATGCTCTGCAAAGCGGCCATCCGAGCGAACCCGCGCGGACAAAATTCCGCGTCCCTCTTCGACCGGCCCAAGCACAGCCGCACCCGCGCCGTCGCCAAAAATGACGCACGTCGAGCGGTCTGTGTAATCAACATACTTGGTCAAAACTTCCGCCCCGATAATCAGCGCGTAGCGACATTGTCCCGTGCGAATCATCGAGTTGGCGAGCGTCAACCCGTAAAGAAATCCCGAACAGGCTGCGGCAAGGTCAAAGGCTGCGGCCTTGTTTGCCCCAAGCTCTGCCTGTATCAGACAGCCGGTCGAGGGCAGGATTTGATCGGGCGTGACGGTCGCGCAGATCAATATATCTATTTCGGAAGGATCAATACGCGCTCGCTCGATAGCCTGTCGTGCGGCGCGAACGGCAAACAGCGAGGTGTATTCTTCGGGCGCAGCCTTGCGCCGCTGCTTGATGCCAGTGCGCGAGGTAATCCACTCATCGGTGGTTTCGACCATCTTCTCCAAATCGGCATTCGTCAAAATGCCTGTCGGATATGAATGGCCTGTGCCCAGAATGCCTGCGTTTACTGTTGCCATTACGTTCCTCTAGTAAATAGTAAATAGTAAATAGAAGAACAAGCTTTTTCTATTTACCACTCACTATTTACTATTCACTATTTACTACTCACTAATTACCACCGGCAGCTTCGGCATACTCGCGCGCGTTGGTTTCGGCGATGCCGCGCTCGATACGCTCGCTGGCGCGATGCCCGGAAAATTCTTTGACGCTGCGAATAGCGTTGCGAATCGCGCGTGCGTTCGATGAGCCGTGACTGATCGTCACGATCTTGCGCACTCCGAGCAAAGGCGCGCCGCCGTATTCCGCATAATCCAGACGCTTTTTAATTTTACGAAACGCGGGCTTGGCGAGCATGGCTCCGGCCTTTGACATCGCTGTTGCCATCAGCTCTCGTTTAATCATCGAAAGCATCGCTTCGGTCAAGCCTTCGGATAATTTCAACATCACGTTGCCGGTAAAACCATCGGTCACAATCACATCAACCTGCCCAGTAAAAACATCGCGCCCTTCGACGTTGCCGACGAAGTTCAAGCTTTCAAGATTTCTGAGAAGCGGGAAAGCTTCTTTGGTCAGGTCGTTGCCCTTCGCTTCCTCTTCGCCGATGCTCATCAAGCCGACTGTAGGCTTGTTCGTGCCGAGAACTGCGCGCACGTAAGCGTCGCCCATAATAGCAAACTGGGCCAGATGCAGAGCCTTGCATTCAGCGTTCGCGCCGACATCCAAAAGGAGCGTCGGCTTTGAGCCTTTGGTCGGAATCATCGCCGCCAGCGCGGGACGATCTACACCCGGCAGCATGCCGATCACCATCTTGGCCGTCACCATCACTGCGCCGGTATTGCCAGCAGAGACGAATCCGTCCGCGTGACCGTCCGTCACCAACCGGCAGCCGACTCTCAAAGAGCTTTTCTTTTTACGGCGGACGGCGGTCGCAACCGGCTCGTCCATTCCGACTACTTCGGCAGCCTCGACCAGCTCGATACCGCGATCACCATCGCCACGCCAGCCGCAGCGTCTCAGCTCCGGCTCGACCTTTTCAGGTTGACCGACCAGAATGACTTTGACGCCGAGGTCGCGCGCGGCAGCCAACGCGCCGTCTATCTCCGCGTGCGGCGCATGGTCTGAACCCATCGCGTCCACGACGACTTTTCCGGTCAGTTGTGACCCATGATTCATAGAAGAACAGTGACAAGTGACAGGTGACAAGTGACAAGTAAGAACAAGTTTTATCTTGTCACTTGTCACCTGTCACTTGTCACTGCTTTTACGCTTCCTGCTCGACCTGAATTATTTCGCGGCCTTTGTAGAAGCCGCATTTCGGGCACACGCGATGCGGCATGCGCGGCTCCTGACAATTCGGGCAAATGCTGGTTTGCGGAGCGCGCAAAGCATCATGCGCCCGGCGTTTGCGCGTCCGCGCTTTCGAGTGTCTACGTTTTGGATTAGGCATAATAACTCCATCTGTAAATAGTCAATGGTAAATGGTGAATAGTGATTTTCTAGCCATTTACTATTGACTATTGACTATTTACTATTCACCAAATTCTTTAAGGCTGCCCAGCGCGGGTCAATCTCTTTTGATTCACAGGCGCAGGCATCTGTATTTTTGTTAATGCTGCAAACGGGACACAAGCCCTTGCAATCATCACGGCAGAGCGCGCGGGTCGGCAGGGCAAGCATTACCTGTTCGCGCACCAGTTCGTCAACGTCAATCGCCTCTCCTTCTAACACAGAGAGGGTCATATCTTCTTCCTGAAGCTCCGCCTTCTCTTCCGCAGCGTAATCTGCCTGCGGAACATAAGTCACATCAAACTCTGTTTCGACGGGCACGGCAATCGCGGTCAGACAGCGGTCGCAATCAACTTCGGCCTGAGCTGTGATTTTACCGCGCAGGCGAAACCGCAGACCGTCGCGCGTGATGCGCCCCGTAACTTCCGGCGCAGCAGTCAGGCGCATGTTCTCTTCTTCCAGCGACAGCTCGTCCAAACGGTATGCGTGAGCGAACGTGCCCTTCTTTTCCAGCAGTTTATCAAGCTCTAAACGCATCACGCACCCTCTGTAGAAAATCTCGCGCGACCGGCTCAGGCGCACAAAAGGGCTATTATAGCTGCCTCACGGCAAGTGTCAAACGCGAGGCAAGAAGTGTTTCAAAGCCTGTGCGATTTCAAAAGCAGCGAACCCTTCACAAAGAAACGCGAAATAGCGCGAATCAAATGAGTATTGTTAAATCAACCTGAGTTGCTAGTTAATAGATTGCCACTAGCTTCAGCTAGTGGAGACAGTGCATAACAGAAAGTTGGCTTGAGCCAAAATATCATTAAAAGCGTCTGGCTGAACTGCTTTAGCTTAATGGTTCGGCTAAAGCCGAAAGCTAAGGGGCAACCTTGATCCACTAGCTAAAGCTAGTGGCAATTTAAGCACTCTACTCAAACATCTATCACCAGCAACTTTGGTTAAATTACTTTCGTGTGATTCGCTTGGATTGCTTCTGTAATCAAATCGTCAAGGCTTCAACCGCTCGCCTCCGGTCTCTGCGAAGGAGCGTTGAGCGCATCTTCGAGCATGGCCTCGCGGAGCCGCTTATCGCCGCTCGTCACCAGACGCTTGCGCGTGTGGCGCGCGGAACTGAAAAGCGGCGGCAGCGCGGGCACATCATCCGGCTGCAAATGGCTCTTGGGAGCGATGCGATAACGCGATTCGTCTTGCCCTGCGGCACGCGCGGCGCGAAAGGCTTCTTCGGCGCGCGTCTCATCGCCCGTGCGCAGGAAGACCAAGCCGAGCATGTACAGGGCTGCGGAATATTCTTCGTTCAGCTCGACGGCTTTACGCAGATGCCGTGCTGCCAAGCGGTTGCGTTTGAGCCGGTAATAAACACAGCCGACCACGTAATGCGTTTCCGGCGAAGGCCGCGTCGCCAGAGCCTCTTTAAATTCCGCCAGCGCGGCAGGCCATTTCCCTTCCGCCGCCAGCAGTCGCCCGAGCGCGTAATGCGCCGCAAAGGAAGCCTCGTGCTTGACCACATCGCGCAAGAGTTGTTTGGCGCGCTCTGTTTCACCCTCATCGCCGCAAGCCAGCCCCAGCAACAGGCACACACGCTGATTTTCGGGCGCGGCCAACAGTGCGCGTTCCAGATAACCTCTTGCCAGCGCCATCTTGCCCGCGCGGAAAAAGTGTTCGCCGAGAAAAGAAGTTAAAGGAGCATTGCCTGCATCGAGGACTGCGGCGCGTTCGAGCGAGCGCACACCGCGCGCAACGTCTCCGGCAGACAAGTGATTCATTGCTTCGTCCACAAAGGATTTGAAAGTAGACGGCTCAGTTCCCTGAAAACGCGCGATGATCTCCGCGTGCAATTGGTCGCGGCGTTGCACTGCGTCCTGCTCTTCGGCTTCTTTGCGGCAACGCTCGCGCCAGATAGCATCCAGCTTATCTGCTTCGATGACGCCGTTCTCGCTCAAGACGGCAATGAGCGTTTCTATCAGAGTATGATCGAAGTACGTATTGCGCGCCTGCCGCAAGAGAAAATCAAGCCCGCGCTCAAGCTGTTCAGCCGTCCGCAACAGCCTATATTCCAGAGCCGAAACACGCTCAAGCAGATGCTCTTCGTGCAAGGCTGGCGGCTCGACCGGATCGTACCGCACAGCCGCAGGCTCCACGACCAGCATCAGGCGCGTCCCGCAGCGAACACACAACTCCCGCCCGAAATTATTCGCCGCGAGACATTTCTGGCAATAAAACTTTTCCACAATCTTCTTAAAGAGTCAGAAGTCAAGAGTCTGGAGTCTGGAGTCAAAGGCATTTAGACTCAGGACTCTTGACTCTCGACTCCAGACTCTTGACTCTAGACTTGAATTTAATACTCGTAAAATCCCCGCCCGCTTTTTCTTCCGAGCCAGCCTGCGTCAACATAACGCTTGAGCAGTGGAGAGGGTCTGTATTTCGGGTCGCCCAGACCATCATGCAGAACATTCATAATCGCCAGGCAGACATCAAGACCGATAAAATCCGCCAGCGTGAGCGGCCCCATCGGATGATTCATGCCGAGCTTCATGATTCCGTCAATGCTCTCGCGCGTGGCGACGCCTTCATGCAGCGCGAAGATGGCTTCATTAATCATCGGCATCAAGATGCGGTTCGAGACGAAGCCCGGCATGTCGTTGCATTCGAGCGGCGTCTTGCCGAGTTTTTCCGAAAGCTCGCGCACGCGATTGTAAGTCTCATCCGAAGTCGCCATCCCGCGTATGATTTCAACCAGCTTCATCACCGGCACGGGATTCATAAAGTGCATGCCGATAACTTTATCCGGCCTGCGCGTCGCCGCGCCGATTTTCGTAATCGAGATCGAAGAAGTGTTTGAAGCCAGGATAGTTTCCGGCGCAGTCACTTCATCCAGCGCGCGAAAGACTTCGGTCTTGACCTCGACGCTTTCGGTGACGGCTTCGACGACGAGCGCGGCATCGCGCAGCTCATCCAACTCGGTCGTCGTGCGGATACGCTCTAAAATAGCCTGCTTCTCATCTGCCTTCAGCCGCTCTTTATCAACATCGCGCTGCAAGCTTTTATCAACCGCGTTCATCCCACGCTGCAAAAACTCTTCCGACACATCGCGCATGACGACATTAAAGCCTGCCCGCGCAGCCACCTGCGCGATGCCGTTGCCCATCGTCCCCGCGCCAATCACTCCAATCGTTTCGCTCACCTTAAATCCCCGTTTCAAGAATGCAAAATTAAAAATGTAAAATGCAAAATTAAGAAATCAGATTCCTTTTTGCATTTTACATTTTTAATTTTGCATTTATTCCCCTCGCCAGTTCGGCGGCTCGTGCGGGGGCGCGTATGTGTACTCGCGTTCGCGCCCGTGTTGATTCGCGTTCCATCCCGCAGGCTGCGGTGCGCCGTGCAGCACGCCCTGTGGCTGACCGTCAAAACGCTGCTCAAGATTTTCGTGGAATTGCTTACCCTCCGCGCTAAAGAGAAACCATACACTATAAATGCAGAGCGCCATGCCCAGTGGAAAGCTCATCATTCCCGATGTCACGCCCGCGATGATGCCCCACACTCTGCCCCAACTCTTTTTCTTCAAAAGTCCGTAACCGGCGACGAGAGACGGGATTGTCAGCACAACCCAGTAGAACAACATCATCGCCATGAAGAACAAGAAAAACCCATCCCCAAAAGGATCAGAGCGTCCCCGTCCCGGCGAAGGAAGCTGGCTGACAAAGCCAAAAAAGAAGGTCATCCCCAACACCATCAGCGAGTACAACCCGCCGTGTATGAGATGAAAAATCCCTAAATTTCTATTGTGTGTTTCCGCGTTCATCTTTTTTCGCAATGCGCTTTCTTTACCGTTCAATCGCCATCGCGACAGCATTGCCGCCGCCGAGACACAACGCGACCAGCCCGCGTCGCGCGTCGCGCCGCTTCATCTCATACAAGATCGTCGTCAGCAGGCGCGAGCCTGATTGCCCGATGGCATGTCCGAGCGCGACCGCGCCGCCGTTGACATTGACCTTCTTCGGGTCGAGCTTGAGTTCCTTGATAATCGCCACTGCCTGCACGGAGAAAGCTTCGTTCAATTCGATCAGGTCAACTTCTTTAAACGACCATCCGGCCTTTTTCAAAACTTTCTGCATGGCTTCGACGGGAGCCATCATCACCAATTCCGGCTGAATGCCCGAAGTCGCCTGCGCGGCGATGCGTGCTAAGGGTTCTACGCCCATCTGCCGCGCACGCTCAAGCGACGTGACGACCAGAGCCGATGCTCCATCATTGACGCCCGGAGCGTTGCCAGCCGTTACCGTGCCGCCTTCTTTTTTGAAAGCGGGTTTGAGTTTGCCCAAAACTTCGACTGTCGTGTCTTCGCGCACAGGCTCGTCCGTGTCGAAAACGATGGGGTCACCCTTTCTTTGCGGAATCTCGACGACAAGAATTTCGTCTTTGAACTTTCCTTCTTTAATCGCCGCCGCAGCCTTGCGATGAGAGTTAAAAGCGTACTCGTCCTGCTCCTGCCGTGTGACTTGATAACGCTCCGCGACGACCTCGCCCGTGTTGCCCATGTGATAATTTTCAAAGGCGCACCACAGGCCATCATGAATCATCGCATCCACCAACTCGCCGTTGCCGAGACGATAGCCTTCGCGGGCTTTGGGCAGCAGGTATGGCGCGTTGGTCATGGATTCCATGCCGCCCGCGACGACGATTTCAGAGTCGCCGAGCTGTACGCCCTGCGCGGCCATCATCACGGCCTTCAAGCCTGAGCCGCAAACCTTGTTGATGGTGACGGCGGAGACTCCGAACGGGATGCCGCCCTTGAGCGCAGCCTGCCGCGCGGGATTCTGCCCGACTCCGGCCTGTATGACATTACCCATGATGACTTCGTCAACTTCTTCGGGTTGGACGCCCGCGCGCCTGACGCTCTCGCGCACGACCATCGCGCCGAGATCGGTCGCGGAAAAACTTTTCAAAGCTCCCTGAAATTTCCCTGTCGGCGTTCGGACTGCGCTGATGATGACGGCTTCTCTGATGTCTGACATGGTCGCACCTCTGATAAAAATGATAAGTGAAAAATAATCGTTGATGAGAGACAAGCTATACTCAACAAAAATTATTTTTCGCTATGCTGCGATTATACGTTGACGTTAAGGGGTGTCAAGGAAGGTTCTATAGTGGTAGTAGGTCAGTTTGAAATTCCGCTGCCTATCCATCATCACGAAGAATCTCCCGCAAAGGCGCTGGTGGCGCAAAGGTCTTGAGAGATACTTAATCTGTCGTGCTTGCTTTGCGTCTTTGCGCCTTTGCGGGAACTTGTTTTTTCTTTTCCATCTTTGAAACTGCCCACTACCTCTATAGACAAAGAGGGCTGAAAGTTATGGTGAAACTTTCAGCCCTCTTGGTTATTGCCAGCTTATTCCAAATTTCTACGGGACAAAAGCCGCAGGCACGGAAACGTCGCCGTTGATTCCCCATTGCTGTGCGCGGAGCGTGTTGCTTGAGCTTTCGAGCACATACCAGTTGCCTTCTGCCGGACGGAAGACCGCGAGGTCGAACGAGCCGTCTCCGTCATAGTCTCCCGGCGACGGGCGGTCTGCGTTAGTCCCGAACTGCACGGCGCGGAAGACTGCATCGCTGCTGCGCAGGATGTACCAGGTGCCGTTCGAGGGGCGGAAGACGGCTAAATCAGCGCGGTTGTCTCCGTCATAGTCTCCGACGACAGGCGTGTCATCCGCCAAACCGAATTGAACCGAGCGGAATCCGCCAGTGCTTTGCAGCATCAGCCAAGTGCCACCCCGATAAACAGCAGGGTCTTGCTTGCCGTCGCCGTCGTAGTCCGCAGCGATGGGTCTGTCTCCGTTTTGGCCGAACTGTTTGGCGGTCTGCCCGTCGCGGCTTTGCGAGATGTACCAGGTGCCGTCTGTGGGACGCCAGACGGCGATGTCCGCGAGGCCGTCTCCGTCATAATCGCCGGGGAAAGGTTGATCGCCAGCCTGACCGAATTGGATGGCAGCGAAACCGCTCTGGCTTCTCAAGAGATACCATGCGCCGTCACGAAAGACAGCGATGTCCACTTTACCGTCGCCGTCAAAATCCGCCGGTGCGAGTTTGTCGCTGCTGAGTCCAAAATTATTTACACGCAGGCTGTTGCTCAAACTCTGGAACAGATACCAGTTGCCGTCGGCGGGGCGGAAGACGGAAATATCAGTCTTGCCGTCGCCGTCAAAGTCCGCGTGCTTAGCCCTCACAACTGAAGTCGCTTCGCCGAAGATGGTGATTCTGAAAGCCTGAGACACTGCGACTCCGCCCGCTCCGCTCGGGTCTGTGACATACCAGCGTCCGAAAAAAGTCTGTCCAAGCAGAGCCGCGTTATTTGGAATAGCAAGGCTCACAGAGCCTCTGCCCTGCCCCGCGCCGCTGCCCGAAAGCTGGACGGTGACGCGAGCGAGCGCGCCGGTCGCAGGAATCGCAACTGTGCCCGGATCGCTGCTATGAATCACCAGCACCGCCTGCGCGCCGCCGAGAGCGCCCGAAATTGCCACCGTAAAATTCGGATTTCCCAAAAGCGGAGGCTCAATCGCTGTCACTTGCGGAACGCCGCCGCCGGAACCAGATGTGCCAGTGCCCGTCAAAAGCGGAACGCGGTTGGATTCTGTGTAAAGGGTGGGGCGGCTAAACTGTGACGCTTCAGCCGCGACGCGCGGGTCTGTCAGCGGTCGCCTTAAGAAGGCCACGAGGTCTGCCTTTTGCTGCGTTGACAGATTGCGCGGGCGGATCAAGGCATTGTTAAGATTGGGAGCCGTAAAGTCGCCGCCGCGATTATAAAACTCGACCACTTCTTCGAGCGTCCCGAAACGACCGTTGTGCATGTACGGAGCGCGCAGTTCGACGTTGCGCAGGCTCGGCGTGCGGAATTCTCCGAGGTCATTCACATTGCCTGTGACAGCGAATCGCCCTGGGTCTTCCGCCTGCGGGCGCAGCCCTATGTAGTGAAAAGCGTTGTCCGAGAAAGTGGGTCCGCCGTGACAAACGTTACAGCCATTTGTATTAAAGACATTTCGCCCGCGCTGCTCTGCCTGTGTCAGAGCATTGATGCCCGACACGGTCGCATCGAACGGCGTGCGGTCTGAATAGAGCGTGCGTTCAAAAGTAGCAATCGCCAGAGCGATGCGCGCAGGCGTGACATCCGGCGTGCCGAATGCTTCGGTAAAGAGTTCGGGATAACTGCGCCCGCCGATCCACGCGCTTAACGCAGCGGGCATCGAAGGGGAGAGCGCGAGAGGTTTCGAGATAGAAACTCTTGAAGCCACTTCGTTCCAGTTGCGTCCTCCATGAGCCATCTCTGAAGAGCTGAGGGGCGGCCCCAAGACCTGACTTTCGAGCGCGCCGCCGTTTGGCAGCACGACCGCGCCGCTAATCGGGTCTGTGAAAGTCCCTGTGGCTCGACCGTCCCAGAACAGTGTCGGCGCGTATGCGGCGTCTATGTATGACTTGGCTTTGCGTCCCGTGACCTGTTCTTTGAAGCCGTAGGTGAGCGACCAGCTATATGTGCCGCCGGCGTTGTTGTTCGGGACACCGGGCGAGCCGAACACGTCGTCCTGCGTGCTAAAAGTGTTGTCCGCTCCCGGATTTGTCGCGCGTGAATTGTTGACGATAGAGCGCGGGTCGGAACCGCCCTTGCTGGCAAAATGGCAAGACCCGCACGAAACGGTTCTGGTTGAAGAAAGCTGTTCGTCCCAAAAGAGAGCCTTGCCCAGATAGGCTTTAGTCGCAGTCACGGGATTACCCGGCGGAGCCGGAGGGGGATTTAGCGGGGTGCCGTTAATCTGACCGTTTGCGCGCAAGCCCTGATCCGGCTGGCTGAGCGCGCTCACGACGGTTCCATTCTCAGCGCGCACCCAGTAAAAATAGTTTTGATTGACGACAGCCGTCGCATCAAAAAATGCGCCCGCGGCGGTCGTCCCGACGCTGACTGCGGTTGCGGTATCGTTCGTCGTGTTACGAAAAATCTGGTACTGCGTCGCGCCGCGCATCGTGTCCCACGTCAGGCCGACTTTGGTAGAGTAATTTCCGTCGGAAGCAATCACGCCGGTCGGAGCGGCCAGCGCGCCGCTCTGTCCCGTCGCCTTGAAGACGTTGGAAAACTTGTCGGAAAAGACCAGCAAGGGCAGTGCAAACAGCACAATCACAATCAGCTTTGTCAGTCGCATCATCTCAATCCTTTTCAACCGGGCAGGCCAATGGCTAGATTGGTTTAAAAATCTCGCGAGATTAGTAATGCCCCTATGCTCTTTCGTTCTGGAACTGTTCAAGGCGCGGGCTTGCCCCTCGAACCGAAAACCGTTAGAGAAAAATTCTTTTTAGCCGCTGCGAGGGCGGCACAGGTAGTTCTACAGAATTTCTTACAGCGCGCTTCTCGCGCCGGAAAATGGAAGTCAGCCGTGTTCTTAGACGTGGTTGAAGTAGCTTCGGTCTGAATATTTGGCTAGTGTGTTAAAACAGGATGCCGCTACTCTGGCACAGAGCGGCTTAGAGTAAACCAAAAGAACCGGTTCGGCAACTCACCTGAGCGGCTAGTCGTGTAATTGAAATTGTTAGAGGATGAATTGCCACTAGCTTTAGCTAGTGGAGCAGATGCCCAACATAGCTGTCGGCTTTAGCCGAACAGTTCGGCTAAAGCCGATGCGGGTGAGGCTAACCCTGACCACTAGCTAAAGCTAGTGGCAATTCAATAATTTTCATTAGAGAGTACTCGCTCTTACTTAGTGATAGTAGCCGTCACTGTCTGGCTCCAAGGTCCGGCTTCGCCTTTCGAGTTGACCCAGCGCAGCATGTAGTGTGCTGGCTGCCCTGCCTGCTCGCCTTCGTATTCAGCTAGATAAGGCGTGCGTGTGTCTAGCCCAAGAAAGCTCAAGCCCTTGCCGTCTGTGGGCGCGGGGTCGCCGATTTTGACCCACACTTCGCAGCCCCGCACGCCTGCGGGCTTGGCACGAGTTTCGGGCGTCATTTCGTCCGTGAAGGCGATGGTGTGACGCAGCCGCTGGCTGGTATCCACCTGTGCAACGGGACGAGTCTCCGGGACGGCTGCCGGTGTGCGCTTGATGTCCCGCGAGCCGATCCGCATATCCGCGCGCTGGGCTTCAGTGACATTTGGCGTTCCTTGTAATCTTCGCACTAACGAGCGAATCAAGTTCACAAAATTATCGCGCGAATCGTCTTTGACCTGCCGTGCGGCTTCGGCGTTGGACTGTGCTCTGGTATGACCTGAGAAATCAGTTGTCCAAGTGCCTTGAGCCGCGTTGATTGACGCGACATCTGCGGCCACCAGTCCCAGCGCGGCCAGATTCGCGTTGACGTAGGTTAAGAAATTTTCCTGCCAGACGGTGAAGTCGGCATCTGTTGAGGGAATATAGTCAGGCATTGTGTGAGTCTCCTTTCCGCCTGAGAAAGCGGTTGAAGTAATACATGGTTGAAGTGTTTGCGAGGCTATGCCAGTGAGAACCCCAAGCTTGATGGCGGCATCCTACACCCTCCCGGATAAGCAAGGCAATACACAAACTCAGAAGCTGTTTAAATATTTCGACCTTTGCGCCGAAGGCGCAGCGAGAAGGTAGCCAGACGTGCAACGTCTGGTTAGCTGACACAATCGTTGCCGCGCCGTAAGGTGCGGGCAGACAATTCTTGGCGCATCTTCAATGCGCGAATCTGTTCTTCAAGCTTCCAGACGTTGCACGTCTGGCTACCTTCTGATCGCCGCTCGCGCGGCTTAACGGAATTTTCAAACAGCTTCTGGGCTATAATGAGACAAAGCAAGGCCACCGCGTGCGTGGGAGCAAGGGCGGCCTCTCCGCGTCAAGCCTTCTCTAGCGGCCCAGGAAGAAAGGCGAGCGGCAGGGAGCGCGCCTCACCCTCGCGCTCCCTTTTCAATTTCCCCGAAAAACTTTTATGAGGTCTGCACTCTCTGTTATATTGAGCGCGATATTTGAAAACTAAGCAACGGTCATGCGTAGCTCACACCTCAATCTCAAAAAGAGTAAATGAGCATCGCCGTTGAATGTGAAAGGTTCACACTCACGGCGAATAGTTTGAGCAGGCATATTCTATTGGAAGATTCCAATAGAAGCAAGCATCTTGCGCTATCCCTATTAGGAGGCAACTTCTAATGGCAAGGGGAGCGCGTGAGAAGCCGGAGCGTTTGGCTGAAAAGCTTCTCACCATTCGGAACATGCTTGGCTTGTCCCAAAGTGAAATGCTGAAGCGGCTAGGGGCTGAGGATAAGATGGGATATTACAGGATTTCAGAGTTTGAATCAGGCAAGGGAGAGCCGTCTTTAATAATTCTTTTAGCCTATGCTCAGGTTGCGGGTATTTGTGTGGATATGCTAATTGACGATGAGGTTGATCTACCTGCTAGATTGCCCGCCAAGCAAAAAGACTCCTGCCGCTAGACTTTTTGGGCAAGTGAGATAAACATTGACTCCACTGCCCTTAAAGCTCGCGGAAGACCCGGAAACGGGCGAATGTTTAACGGGAATGAGCCACCATTCCCGTTAAAGATTGACTTATTCCCCTTAAAGATTCATTCATTCCCACTAAATATTCATTCATTCCCGTTAAAGATTGAGTCATTCCTGAGAAAGATTGAGTGATTCCCGCTAAAACTTGAGTGATTCCCGTTAAAGATTCATCCATTCCCGCCAAAGATTGAGTGATTCCTGAGAATCACCGGATAATTAACGGGAATCACTGGCTGCGGGAGCAGCCGGAATTGCATTTTATTGGGGATTTGCAGGGAAAGCTTATCTGATTTCAACAAGCTATGTCGAGCGACAGAACTTGACCTTACGAATGAGCATGAGACGGTTTATACGCTTGACAAATGGCTTCTCGAAAAAGTTAGAGAATCACATGCACGCGATAGCGTTGCATTACATGTTATTACAACTTTTGCCGGATTCATCAGAGCCTTAGCTCGACTTTATCCATTTCCGATCTTTGAAAATAAAACGGAAGGCAGCGTAAGCTGATTGACCAACTCCGCCAAGAGAGGTCTTTCGATGCTGACACTGCCTTCCGAACTGATGAGCCTGATTGTAGCTTTTGCGCCTTTGTTTTCCAAGCCTGTCTGGCAACACGTCCAAGTGCTGCTGGTCGGTGCCCTGCTCGCGCCGGGCAAGCGCACGGTGACCTCTGCGTTGCGCGTCTGCGGTCTGAGCCACGAGCGGCACTTTCAGACTTATCATCGCGTCTTGAATCGCGCTCGGTGGTCTTCGCTTTCGGCGAGCCGCATTCTGCTCTCGTTGCTCATCAAGAGCTTCGCGCCTAATGGCGCGCTCGTCTTTGCCATAGATGACACTATCGAGCGGCGGCGCGGAGAGCGGATCACAGCCAAAGGCATCTATCGCGACCCGGTGCGTTCTTCGCACTCGCACTTCGTCAAAGCGAGCGGGCTGCGTTGGCTGTCCCTGATGCTGACGGTGCGCATCCCCTGGGCTGAAAGAGTGTGGGCATTGCCCGTCTTGACCGCCTTGTGCCCGTCCGAACGCTACTACAAAGATCGCCAGCGTCCCCATAAGAAGCTGACTGAGTGGGCGCGGCAGATGCTCCTGCAAGTCAAGCAATGGTTGCCCGAGCGCGAGATGGTCGTGGTGGCTGACAGCAGCTTTGCCGCACTTGAACTGCTTGAGGCGGTGCGGCGGCGGATGACAGTCATTACGCGCTTGCGCCTCGATGCTGCGCTCTATGATCCCGCGCCGGTGCGCAGACCCCGCCAGAATGGGCGGCCACGTTTGAAGGGAGCACGACTGCCGACGCTGGCTACTGTGCTCAAGGATGAACAGACGGTGTGGAGTCAGCACCGGATTGCCGGATGGTATGGCGGCACGGCGCGAGTGGTTGAAGTCACATCAAGAGTGGCCGTGTGGTATCACACCGGAATGGTGCCGGTTCCCGTCCGCTGGGTGTTGGTCAGAGACCCGCTGGCGAAGTTCAAGCCGCAAGCCCTGCTTTCGACCAAGCTTGAAAGTGACCCCGTTGAGATGTTGGAGTGGTTCGTCAGACGCTGGCAAGTTGAAGTGACGTTTGAGGAGGCCCGCGCACATCTCGGTATGGAGACACAAAGACAGTGGTCGGAGAAAGCCATTGCCCGCACGACGCCAGCGGTGCTGGCACTGTTCTCGATAGTGACCTTGCTGGCGCATCAACATTATCGTCAGAAGCGGAAGTTGTTCGTGCGCCAGGCCGCATGGTACGTCAAGCGGCTGCCGACCTTCTCAGATGCCTTGGCAACTGTGCGCCAGCCGCTATGGCGCGAAGGAAGTTTTCACACATCGCATTCCGGAACCGACAGCGTAAAAGTAGATCGCACATTGTTAGAACGGCTGACGGATGCGCTCTGCTACGCCGCTTGAATGGATAAAGTCGAGCTTAGATGTACGCCAGCTACGGAAGCCGGGACATCCAAGAAAGTTTGGGAGATTGCTGATATAGTTGCTTTGTTACACCATGCGTAAGGGTGAACCGCATCTCTTGTTTCACTCATCTTCACAAAGGAGAACTGCCTTTTATGGTTGCTAGAAAAACGGGTGTTGAAACATCGAAAGCTATTGCCTCACTTGCAAGTCAGGCACTGAAAACACCGTCAAAGATGACCGCCGCTCAAATTAGGAAAATTGCGGGTGCTGCCCTCGCTAACAGACAAGGCCCAACCGCTCCGACTAAATCAAAACCAAAACCTAAGGCAAAGGCAAAGGCAAAACCTAAGGCAAAGGCAAAACCAAAATCGAAGAAGTAACTCTAGCGCGGTTTCACTTTAAGGGTGACAAGTTTGCGAATAGCGGATGTGGGGCTGGTCATATCCCCACATCCTTGCTGTTTGGCGTCTGGATGCCCCGCCTCGCTTAAATGCGGCAGGATCAATTTACAGTCCTTTCCGTCGTAAACCAACCAACCTACTGAACGGCATAGCACAACGGTTGGCTGCGCCCCTTCGGTATTGCCCCAGTCAGACGTGCCGACCATTGAGTCTTCCCACTCCACGCAAACTAGCCGATAATCATTTGTCTTAGTTTTGGATTTCATGAACATGAAGTTTTAATTTTCTAAAGTTCAAACTGAACCACTACCCATTCTATCTATCGTTTGTCATGGTGCGCGCGTGAGTGCTAGACTCTGCGCTCGCTTTAAGACTCCAAACTATTTCGACGGTTATCATACATGCAAGCATTGATACTCGCGGGTGGACAAGGCACGCGGCTCAGGCCGTTGACGGTCTATACGCCGAAGCCTGTGGTGCCCATCTGCAATCGCCCGTTTCTGCTCTACCAGATTGACACGCTGAAGCGCGCGGGCATCACGGACATTACGCTCTCGCTCTCTTACCAGCCGCAAAAGATAGAACAGCAGCTCGGCGACGGCTCAGACTTCGGCGTGCATCTGCGCTACACGACAGAGCCGCAGCCGATGGGAACCGCCGGGGCATACAAGTACGCAGAGGATTTGATACGCGAGCCGACCGTGGTTTTTAACGGCGACATTTTGACCGACCTCGATTTGAAAGCGGTGATTCGCGAGCATGATGAGAGGCAAGCTACAGCCACTATCGTTTTGACGCCGGTTGAGAATCCGAGCGCATATGGCCTCGTCGAAACCGAGACGGATGGGCGCGTGCGCCGCTTTCTCGAAAAGCCAAAGGCGGAAGAGATTACGACCAATAACATCAACGCCGGGACTTATGTCTTAGACCCGCGCGTTTTGGATTACATTCCGGCGGGCGAAAATCATTCGTTCGAGTACGGCCTGTTTCCAAAATTGCTTGAGAGTGGCGAAAAGTTTTTCGCACACATTCCGCAGCGCACTTACTGGCTCGACATCGGCACGCCCGCGCGTTACCTGCAAGCGCACGATGACCTGCTCAACAATCGCGTCGCGCGGATTCATCTCAAAAACCGTCGCGGAGATTTCGATGCGGCGACCATCGCGTCCATTGACGAACTCTCTATGATTGGCGACGGCTGCACGGTCAAGCCGGACGCGCAAGTCATCAACTCTGTGCTGGGGCAAGGTTGTTTTCTCGAAGAGAAAGCGCAGGTCATCAACTCTGTTATCTGGCCGCACACACGCATCGGCGCGGGCGCGCAAGTCATCAATGCCATCATCGGGCGCGGCTGCCACATAGGGCGCTCTGCTGTCGTCGGCAAGGGCGCGGTGCTCGGCGACAAAACTTCGCTGACGGACTATACGCAGACCGGAGACGCTGCGCTGTGAGCGCGCAATCAAGCCTGACGCCGATCCGTTTCGGCACGGACGGCTGGCGAGCCGTCATCGCACGCGAATTTACCTTTGCCAACGTCGAGCGCGTTGCGCAGGCTTACGCGGATTATCTAGCGGGGCAAGCAATTGATACCTCACAGGCAAGCGAAACTTCTGATAAAAAACAACCGCTTGTCATCATAGGCTTTGACCGCCGCTTTCTCTCACCACAATTCGCCGAACGTGTAGTCGAAGTTTTAGCGGGCAACAATTTTCAGGTCTCGCTTTTCGCAGAGCCTGTGCCGACGCCGCTCGTCTCGTGGGCTGTCAGAGAGATGAAAGCGGCGGGCGGCGTAGTCATCACAGCCTCGCATAATCCGCCCGAATTCAACGGCTTTAAGATCAAGGCTCCGTGGGGCGGCAGCGCGTCTCCCGAAACTACCGTTGCGGTCGAAGCCTTAGTTGACACTTCGCCCGTGCGAAAATCCGACTTCACAAAAGTTGAGACTCAATCAGAGCAACTGCTGGCGGCAAGCGAAAGCTATCGCGCGCAGATTGCCTCTTACGTAGACCTTGAGCGGCTCAGAGGCGCGCGGCATCGCGTCGTCGTTGACCCGATGCACGGCTCCGGCGGGCGCTTTGTCGAGAGCTTTTTAGAGGGCGGCGCGCTCGAAGTCGAAACCATCCGCGCCGCGCGCGACCCGCTTTTCGGCGGAGTCAGCCCGGAACCGATTGACCGTAATCTTGAGCCGCTTAAAAATCGCGTTAAAGAGACAAATGCGATTCTGGGCTTAGCGACCGACGGCGACGCAGACCGCGTGGGCGCGGTCAACGAGCTTGGGCAAACGATGACGATGCACGAAGTCGTCCCGCTGCTCCTGCTGCACCTAGCCCGCAAGCGCGGCATGACGGGCGGCGTGGTTCGCACCTTCTCGCAATCAGTCTTAACCAAACGCATCGCCGCCGCGCACAACCTGAAACTTTACGAGACGCCCATCGGATTTAAATACATCGCGGACTTGATGCTGCGCGAAGACATCCTGCTCGGCGCAGAAGAATCCGGCGGCATCGGCGTCAGCGGCCACATTCCTGAGCGCGATGGGATTTTGAACTCCCTGCTCCTGCTCGAAGCCGTTATCGCGGCAGGCATTCCGCCTTCTGAATTGGTCAAAGAGATGCACAGAGAGTTTGGCGAATTCTATTTCGGTCGCCGCGACCTGCACATGGAAGTTGCGCGCGGTCAGGAACTGGTACAAAGGCTCGCCGCAACCACGCCGGACATTTTTGCAGGCTTTACGGTTGACGCGGTTGAAACCCTAGACGGCACAAAGCTTTTATTTCAAGATGAATCATGGCTGCTCTTTCGCCAGTCCGGCACAGAGCCTGTCCTGCGCGTTTACTCAGAAGCAACCTCAATCGCCAAAGTGAACGCGCTGCTGGATGAAGGCGAAAAGCTGGCCCAGTGAAATGAAAGCTATTTGAATTGCCACTAGCTTTAGCTAGTGGAACATGAGGGCTAATAAAGTCTCGGCTTTAGCCGAATCATTTCGGCTAAAGCCGATAACTTCTGCAAATGTTATCCACTAGCTAAAGCTAGTGGCAACTCACTAAAGGCCGGCACTTTCATTACACTACACTAGCCCACTGAAATCTGAATTTTAACTATCCCTTATGCCTGAGCTTCCAGAAGTCGAACTCGTCGCGCGTGCGCTAAACAAGCTTTCATCCGGCAGGAGCATCGTTAAGGCTCAGTTGCTGCGCGCGGGGCTTGCGCCTGAAAATTCTCCGAGACAGTTTGCAAGTCTCTTGCGCCATGCACGCATTGAATCTGTCGGGCGGCGCGGCAAGCATATTCTTTTCATGCTCTCAAACGGCCAGACGCTGATTACGCATCTGCGAATGACGGGAAGGTTTCTTTATCTGCCACCGGATGCTCCGCTGCCCAAACATACCCATGCGATTTTTTATCTGGACGATGAGCAGCGGCTGGCGTTTACGGATCAACGCCATTTCGGTTTGATGAAGGTTGTGGCGGCTTCAAAGCTTCACGAAGCGAAGGAGCTTCGCGCGCTGGCTCCTGAGCCTTTTTCGGAAGAATTTTCGCCCGCGTATTTATTCAACGCTCTCCAACGCTCGCGGCGCACGCTGAAGGAAACGCTGCTGGATCAAACAAAGGTCACGGGACTCGGCAACATCTACGCGGCAGAGGCTCTGTTCATCGCGCGCATCAATCCGTTCATGATCGCTTCGGCTTTTTCCAAACGGCGTGCGCCGCGCCTGCATCAAGCGATTCTCGAAATTTTAGAGGAATCAATCGCGCACGGCTCGACCATGAATGTTGACCCTGCCGACATTGACGGCAGTTATTACGGCGGCGCATACGAAGGCCACTGGCGCGTCTATGACCGCGAGGGCGAGCCGTGCCCCGCCTGCCACACGCGCATTCGCCGTCTCACGCTCGGCGGACGCTCGACCTATTTCTGCCCGCGCTGCCAGCGTAGGTAAAGACATTAGGGCGTGAAATCTAACCACAAAGACACAAAGGCACTAAGAAAAATCAGACATCAATTACCTTTGTGTCTTCGTGTCTTTGTGGTTAGATTTTGTACCTCTTGCCTTGACAGTATAAGCATGCTGGCGTATAAGCAGCGTCAGACATATGTGGTGAGTTAAGGCGACTTGCGGCCACGTAAAATAATCCGCTAAACAGCTCGGCGAGTCCTTCAGACGGACGCCCCGCAAACTTCCGGTTTTGCTGAAGTCCCGCGTTGTTTGGCGCGAGACTTTTTTTATTGGTTTTTTGTTCTTTGTGCTTTGTGCTTTGCACGCTGGTCAGCCTTGAATTTTGAGATTCAACGATGGCGAAACGAACAAAGAACAAAAGACAAAGAACAAAGCACGAATTTTATTATGGAAAATTTTAGAGACACGCTTGAGCGCGACGACATCCTGGTTTTTGACGGCGCGATGGGGACAATGCTTTACACCAAAGGCGTCTATATCAATCGCTCGTATGATGAATTGAATCTGACGGCTCCCGATCTAGTCTTGGAAGTCTTGCAGGAATACGTGCGCGCCGGAGCGGATATTATAGAGACTAATACTTACGGCGCGTCCGCTCCAAAGTTGCAGCAATACGGCCTTGAATCAAGCCTGCGCGAGATCAACATCACAGCCGCGCGTATCGCGCGCGAAGCTTCATGCGAGCGATGCTATGTAGGGGGCGCAATTGGCCCGCTCGGACTTCGCATAGAGCCTTACGGCCCGACCTCTTTCGATGAAGCGAAGGATTTATTTAAAGAGCAGGCTGCGGCCTTGCTCGAAGGCGGCGTTGACATTTTCGTGCTCGAAACTTTTTCTGATCTTTCAGAAATACGTCAGGCGATTCGAGCCGTGCGCGAGCTTTGCGATTTACCGATTGTCACGCAGATGACGATTCTGCCGGACGGGAACACCTCTTTCGGCACGACGCCGGAAGTTTTCACCGCGCGGCTCGACGAGTGGGGCGCAGATGTTATCGGCCTTAACTGCGGCGTCGGCCCGGCCATCGTCCTGACGGCGATTGAGAAGATGCGCGGCGTGACGAACAAGAAATTGTCCGCGCAGCCCAACGCGGGATTGCCGCGCGATGTACAAGGGCGACAGTTTTACATGTGCTCGCCTGAGTACATGGCGAAGTATGCGAAGCGTTTGATTCAGGCAGGGGTCAAGCTCATCGGCGGCTGCTGCGGCACGACGCCCGCGCACATCAAGCTTATCTCGGATGCTGTGCGCGCGGTCTCTCCGCGCAAGCAACATGTGGTCATCACGGACTCCGCACCCGCAAGTGTTATCGAGTTGACGCCCGCAGACATCCACGTCGTGCCGCCCGAAGAACGCTCGCAGTGGTCGCGCAAGATTACCAACGGCGAGTTTGTGACTTCCGTAGAGGTCTTGCCGCCCAAAGGCTGCGATGCACAAAAAACGCTCGACTCGATACGACTCCTGAAAGAAGCAGGCGTGGACGGCGTCAACATCCCTGACGGCCCACGCGCACAAACGCGCATGAGCGCGCAGGCCACAGCCGTGCTCGTCGAACGCGACATAGGCATCGAGGCCGTCCTGCATTATTGCTGCCGCGACCGCAATCTTTTGGGGATGATGTCAGACCTGCTCGGCGCTGCGGCGTTGGGATTACGCAACCTGCTTTTAATCACGGGCGACCCGCCGAAGATGGGGCCGTACCCGGATGCGACGGCGGTCTTCGACATAGACTCTATCGGTCTCACGAACATGGTCAACAAGCTGAATCACGGGCTTGACCTCGGCAACAATCCGATTGGCAGGCCGACCGCGTTCTGCATCGGCGTCGGCGTCAATCCCGGCGCGATCAACCTTGACGATGAGATAAAACGCTTTGAGTACAAAGTCGAAGCCGGAGCGCAGTACGCCATCACGCAACCCGTTTTTGACACAGAGCAACTGCGCGATTTTCTCAAGCTCATAGAGCATGTGCGAATCCCGATTGTCGCGGGCATCTGGCCGCTCGTCTCCTATCGCAACGCGGAGTTCCTGCACAACGAAGTGCCGGGCGTGCGCGTGACTCCTTCGATTCTGACTCGGATGCGGATTGCTTCCGAGTCTAGCAAAGAGGCTGCGCGCGATGAGGGCTTGAAGATTGCGAGCGAGTCCCTCCTGGAAGTCAGAGATTTGATACAAGGCGTGCAGGTCTCCGCGCCCTTCGGAAATGTGCGTTATGCGCTCGAAGTCTTTAAGGTGCTGGAAGAATTCGCGTCGCGCGACCGGATTACGGCGACAGCCAGTTAATATCAATTTCGCAAAGCCGGAGGCGGATTGATTTTCGCTTATCCAAAATGATTGTAGTGGGTCAGTTTGAAGATAAGGGAAAGAAAATCAGACTCACCGCAGAGACGCAGAGAACGCGGAGATGGCGCAGAGGCTTGAGTGCTATTCAACTCTCTGCGCTTCCTCTGCGCTCTCTGCGTCTCTGCGGTGAATCTCAGCTCTCAACTCATTCAACTTCAAACTGACCCACTACCAAAATGTTTTGGATATTTACGCCTGACACTTTCAGGTGTATTCTCTCCGGCAGTATCGTAAGTGCCCGCCGCCAACGGCAGAAATCTTTTTCATTTCCAGGTTGAAGCGTTCCCGGCTATTCAGTCTTGATTCAAAATCGTATCTGTGTGCAATCCGACTTCCGTTGCGCCCCGCCACAGTTAAGGAGAAAAATGGTTTCTACTTTTATTACCCCCAAAAGAACATTTGGCTTATTGCTCTGCCTGATGTCGGCTTTGACCGCGAGCGGGCAGGCCGTTCAAGCACAATGTGCGAGACCGGCTTTTAACTCCGCTAGCGCTGATGTAGGCAGTAACTATTCGGCGATTTACAGCGGAGACTTGAACCTTGATGGCAATGCCGATCTTATCCTGAGCGGTTTTAACCTAAAAGTTTTGCCGGGCAACGGCACGGGCGGATTTAACATACCCATTAATATTTCAGGCGGAGGAAGACCGCAGTTTGCCGATTTCAATAGCGATGGCTATCCAGACATGGTGTCGCCGGAGAGCGTTGGCAGCTTTAGAATTCGCCTGAACAATGGAAACGGAAATTTTGGGGCGTCCACAATTTATTTTACGGGTAATGAAGGTGACACTTCCCTCGCCATCGGCGACATCAATCAGGACGGCAAGCGTGATCTGGTGGTCGCATCTTACGGGTCTGAGTCGCAAACTCCCGGCATTGTCACGTTGTGGCTTGGCACCGGCACAGGGACTTTTACGCTCTTCGCTACTTTTCACAACGGAGCGCATCCGATCAATCCCACGCTCGGCGATTTCAATAATGACGGCAAGCTCGACCTCGTTATCGGGATGGGATTGAACGCTCTTGATCCGCCGCCCGCGCCTGCCAGTCTCAGGTTCGGAAACGGAATGGGAGGATTTAGCACGCCTGTAAATATCCCGCAAGCCGCCTCGACCAACATTCGCGCGCTGGATTTAAATGGAGATAACCGGACAGACCTGATAACTTTTTCCGGGCTTTATGCTTTCGTGCAGTTATCTAATGGCGATGGCAGCTTTTCCGCTAGCGTTCGATATACCATTGCAGATGCACCGCCGAACGCAGTCACTTTCGGCGATTATAACGGCGACGGGAAAACCGATATGGCCGCCACCATTGCTCACGAGCTGACAATTCTTTTCGGCAGTGGGACTGGTCGTTTCGGGCTTCCCTTTGAGTTTTCGGTTGCGGGTTCCCCCTCTTCCACCAGCGCGGACTTCAACAACGATGGCAAATCCGACATAGCCATCATCTCCGGCACAAATGTTCAGATCATGACGACAATTTGCGCCACCAGCCCGCGTAATTTTCCGTTTGATTTTGATGGCGATTCGCGCACGGACTTGTCTGTCTTTACAGTGAGCAACGGCCTCTGGAAAATCAGAAATACAGGTAACGGCTTTGAGCTATCTCAATTCTGGGGCTTGGGCACGGACAGGCTTGTGCCTGCGGATTATGACGCGGATACAAGGACTGACCTCGCTGTGTTCAGACCCGGCGATGGCAACTGGTACTTGCTTGAAAGCAGCACCAACACCATCCGCGTCGTTCACTGGGGCGCAAGCGGAGATATACCAACTCCCGCAGATTATGACGGCGACAGCAAAGCAGACATTGCCGTCTGGCGTCCCGGCGATGGCAACTGGTATGTGCTGAAAAGCACGAACAACTCTCTGCTGGCTCAACATTGGGGTTCCGGCAGTTCCGGCGATAAGCCTGTGATGGGCGATTACGACGGCGATGGCAAGTCAGACTTTGCTGTCATGCGTCCCGGAAGCGGCGGCGCATCGAACATCTGGTATGTGCTCAGAAGCTCTGATAATTCTTTCTTCGCTCAAGCCTGGGGAATCAATACGGACATCGCCGTGCAAGGCGATTATGACGGTGATGCTAAATCCGACATCGCCGTTCACCGTCAATCAAACGGCGCATGGTTTGTGCTACAGAGCCAGACCAATTCGGCGCGCACGTTCCAGTTTGCTCCCGGCTTAGATTTACATCCGGCTCCGGGCGATTTTGATGGAGACGGCAAATTTGATGTAGGCGTCTACAGTCGCGGCGTTAGTCCTGGCGACCCGATTAGATGGTATTACCACAGAAGCACGAGCGGCACGACCGTCGAACATGTTTTCGGCAATGGGCTGGGAGACAATCCTGTGCCCGCCGCGTTCATTCCCTAGAGCAAAATTCACTTGAGTGTCAGGCAAGACAAGCTCACCGCAGAGACGCAGAGAGTCGCAGAGGGGGCGCAGAGGCTTGAGTGGCCTTCAACTCTCTGCGCCATCTCCGCGACTTCTCTCCGCGTCTCTGCGGTGAACTGCCTCGTCACTGACACCCAAGTCAAAACCGCTCTAAGAGGATTCGACAACCTCAGTTCCTTATGAAAAGCAGCGGCGAGTTTGCCTGAACTCGCCGCTGCTGTTTTAACTTTTGCCTTTCTTCATTATTTCAGAACATGCCTTAACGCTTCGTCTAATTTAGAAAATCGAAAAGCATATCCTGATTGTTTGAGCCGCGCCGGTTCAACCCGCGCGCCTGAGAGCAGGAGCGCGTCGGCCATCTCTCCGAACGCGAGGCGCGCGGCAAAAGCGGGCACTGGAAAAATCGTCGGGCGCGAGAGAACGCTGCCCAGTGTTTTGGTAAATTCCAGATTGGTCACAGGATTCGGCGCGACCGTATTGACCGGCCCATTTAGCGATTCGTTCTCTAAAGCATGCTGGATAATCCCGACGACATCATCGAGCGTGACCCAGCTCATATATTGTTCGCCGCTGCCGATCTTGCCGCCGACGCCGAACTTAAAAGGCGTCAACATCTTTGCCAGCGCGCCGCCTTTCGAGCTTAAGACGATACCGATACGCAGGTTGACGACGCGAATCCCGCCTTGCGAGGCTGGCGCGGTCGCCGCCTCCCACTCGCGGCAGACCTCCGACAGAAAATCGTTTCCCGATGAGCTATCCTCTCTTAAAATTTCCGCGCCGCGATTCCCGTAAAAACCTATGGCTGAGGCCGAGACCAGCACGCGCGGTTGCGGGTTAAGCTGTGCCAGCGTCTCGCTCAACAATCGCGTGCCCTTGACGCGGCTGTCCAGTATGCGCTGCTTTTTTTCTTCAGACCATCTGCCATCGGCGATGCTCTCTCCGGCTAAGTGAACCGCTGCCTCGATGCCTTTCAAACGCTCCGCATCAATGCTTTCCTGTTCCGGGTTCCAGCTTGCTTCGCCCTCATTCTTTGCCTGCCCGCGAACCAGTCGAATGACCGCATGGCCTTTGCTTTCAAGCGCGGGCACGAGCGCGTTGCCGACCAGTCCTGTTGATCCGGTCACGAGAATTTTCATCTTTTCCATAGCCTCTCTCAAAAGCATTCTGAAGCAGGATTACAATAGCAGAAATTTCCTAACGCATCCTGTCAGAACCGCCTGCGGTAGCAGGCTGAAAGAATGCGGATTGCCGATTGCGGATTGCGGATTGGAAAACACCGTTCATGCTTTGTAATCCGCATTCCGCAATCCCAAATCCGCAATTGCCAGCTCCCGCCCGCTACCGCAGGCGGTTCTGACACATAATTTCGTGCTTGCTTTTCAAATCGAAAGTTGTAGAATGCGCGCGTTCGACATCCTTTCAGGCGTGCCTTTAGCCTCGATTCCCACGGCGCGTCAACCGAATCACCCAGACAATCATTTTATAAACTGAGCTTTGCTTAACGGGGCAATCCTCAAAATGCTTCGAATCACTTTATTCGCTGCGCTGCTGTTATTGTCGCTCGTCGTGTGCGCTCTCTACACGCGAAGCGCGTTCATGCAGTCTGCACAGGTGCGGCGCGTTACACAGACTACGGAAGATAAGCTGAATCTCAATCCGACCTTGAGCGGCGACGGGCTTCGGGTAGCCTTTGAATCAAACGCAGACCTGAGCGGAACGGGCGTGGGCAGCGGATTTCGCGCCTTCCGCGCTTCTCTTGACTCAGAGCCAGCATCGTTTTCTCAAATGGGCGTGATGCGCGCAGTCGCTCCGGCAATTTCTCAGGACGGCTCTGCGGTCGCTTTCGCCTCCAAAGAAAATCCGCTCGGAACCAACGTAGACGGCAATTCGGAAATCTTTCTGTATGCGTCAAATCAACTCAGGCAAATTACCAACACCTTGCCCGGCGATGTTTCCCTGCGCCACGTCAACGGAAACTTTCAACCTTCTATGACCGACGACGGGCTGAAGATTGTCTTCTCTTCCAACCGCGAATTGACTGGACAAAACGCGGACGCGAATCTGGAAATTTTTCTTTATGATGTTCAGAAAAGCACTTTTACTCAACTGACAACCACCGGCGTTTTCATCAGCAACACGGATGCGAAGATAAGCGGTGACGGCTCACATCTCGCTTTTATTAAAGCTGTCGGCGCGATTGCTGTTCTTGAGAGCGATGCTATTCCGGCTCAACGCGATTTGTTGCTCAAAGATTTAAGCACAGGCGAGACGCACGTCATCGCCGGGAGAGTCAACGAATTGAGTGTGACAAGCGGACGCGCAATCAGTGACGACGGGCTGCGCGTCGTTTACTCATCCGAGACCGCCTTGAACGCAACACAGGTTTTTCTTTTCGACGGCAGAAACAACCTGACGCGCCAGTTGACCACGCTCGGAGCCAGAGCCGACGAGGTTCCGCTTTATCCGACCATCAGCGGTGACGGCAAGCGCATCAGCTTTGCTACACGGCGTAATGTCATCGGCGGGAATTCCGACAACAGCGTAGAGCTTTATACTTACGATCTGCCGACTGGAAAATTTGCGCGCGTGACCAATGCTCCATCCGGCGCGACGGCAGAAGTTATTTCATCTTTGAACGACGACGGCTCGCTCGTGGCTTTTAACTTTCCGCGTGTTTTATCGGGGCAGGTTTCCGACGGCTCGCTTGCCAACAATTCTGAGATTTATGTGGCGATGACGGAAGTGAGGCCGCAGTTTTCATCTAGCCTGATAATTCAGAACGGCGCATCACACGGACATGAGCCTTCGATTCTGAAAGCCGTTGCGCCCGATAGCGTGGCCGTAGCTTTTGGAGAAGTTCTGGCTTTCACAACGGCGCAGGCCGCGCCGCTTCCGAACGGCACTTTTCCGGCGACGCTGGCCGGAACAACCGTGACGGTCAACAATCGCCCAGCGCAAATTTTCAGCGTCTCGCCCTCGCGCGTCATCTTTCATGTTCCCGCCGCGACTGAGAAAAGCTTTGCACAGTTCACAGTCACCAACTCCGAAGGCTTTGAGACGCGCGGCACGATCAGAGTCATGGACGCAGCGCCCGGCGTCTTTACGGTCAACGGCGACGGGCTGGGCGACGGCGTTATTCTCGATGCGTTGACGGGCGGGCCAGGCCCTTTTGATCCAACCGATGGAATGCGGCGGCTTAAAGTTTACGCGACGGGCGCACGCAACGCTCCCTTTCAAATTCAAGTCACCATCGGCGGGCGGCTCGTGCCGTTCGAGTCAATCACCCACTCAGCGCAAACGCCGGGAGTTGATGAGCTTCTCGTTCAAGTGCCGCGCGATCTGCGAGGCGCGGGGCTTGTCAATCTGAGCGTGCGCGCCGCACGGCGAGACAGCAACCCAGTCACCTTAACGATTGCCGGAGAGTTTAGCCGCGACGTGTTTATCAACGAGGCTCTGGCAGACCCGCCCGACGGAATCGCCGGAGACGCCAATCATGACGGAGTGCGAAGCGGAACCGATGACGAATTTATCGAGCTGGTCAACGCGCAGGCAGATGATGTCAATATCTCCGGCTGGACTGTGAAGACGCGCGCTGTCGGCGGCACGAACGAAACCACGCGACATGTTTTTGCGGCGGGCACAGTTGTCCCCGCGCATGATGCTCTGGTCGTCTTCGGCGGCGGAAGCTTTAATCCAAATCATCCTGCCTTTGGAGGCGCACACATTATCGCGGCATCAACCGCCGGAGGTCTGTCGCTGACAAACGCCGGATTGACCATCCTGTTACGCAACGCTGCGGGAAATCTCATCACGGAATTTTCGTATGGAGGCACGACAGGGCTTGACGGAAATGCTAATCAGTCTCTGACACGTGCGCCGGACGTGTCTGGAAATTTCAGGCTGCACGCACAGGCTGCGGGCGCGGGCGGCAGAGCTTTCTCTCCGGGCACGCTTGTGGATGGAACCTTCTTTGCTCCGCGAGCGGGACACCTGACCAGCGTGAGCCTCGCTCCGGCTACGCGCAACTGCTTTACGGGACAGCAAGCGCAATTTACAGCCAGAGCCTTTGACCAATTTAACCGGCCTTTACGCTTTCTCAACTTCACTTTTGACTTATCTAATCCAAACGCAGCGATGGTTGAAGCCGTGCGCGTAGATCGCCGGACAGGCATCGTGACCGCAACCTTACGCTGCACTAATGCCGGAACGACCGAGCTTCGCGCGACCGCGACGGATGGCATTTCCGCTTTGACCAGTTCAGCCGTCACGCTCAATGTCACGCCTGCTCCGCCCGTCATCTCTCGCGTCGAAGTCTCGCCCGATTCTTCGATTGTTAATCGCGGCAACACACAGCAGTTCATGGCAAGAGCTTTCGATGTGAACAATCAAGAGATAAGCGGAGTCGCCTTCGTCTGGTCTTCAAGCAATCCTGAGATAGCCACTGTTGACGCAAACGGATTGGCGCGCGGCGCAGGGCTTGGCAGCGCAGCCATCATCGCAACCACTTCAAACGGAATGGGCGGCAACGTTTCGGGACAGGCAATTTTGATTGTGCGCGTGCCGCTTGTTATCAATGAAATTCTAGGCGATGTGCCGCCGGACAATCTTGCGACGCCTGCTATTGAAGGCGACGCGAATCGTGACGGTGCGCGAGATTCCGGCGACGACGAATTTTTAGAGCTATTTAACAACTCCGCTCAACCCGTAGACATTTCCGGCATCATCATCGCGGACGCAACCAGCAACCGTTACACTTTTCCCGCTAACACTTCTCTTCCGGCAGGCCGCGCGATAATCATTTTCGGCGGCGGCTCTCCGCCAATCAACGACCCCGCGTTTGGCGGCTCGATGATTGTCACAGCCAGCTCGCTCGGTTTTAACGACACAGGCGACACAGTGCAGGTAAAACTCCCTTCGGGCGGAACAGAGATAATAATTGCAAGCATCGTTTACGGAGCGGGCAGCCCGATTCCTGCGCCCGGCAATCAGTCTTTAACACGCGCGCCTGACGCAGAGATAAATCAGTCGGGTGGAGATTTTATCGCGCATCTCGTTGCTCCCGGCGCGCACGGTCGAGATTATTCTCCGGGCACACGCATTGACGGCACGCCGTTTGGCTCTGCTCCCGTCACACGTCTGGAAATACAGCCGCTCTCAGCCACCATCAACATCGGAGAGACTCAAGCATTCACTGCCCGCGCGTTTGTTAATCAAGAAGGCAGTGAAACTCTTTTACCGAATGTCTCTTTTATCTGGGATTCAAGCGATGCAAGCAAAGCCACCATCGCGCCTGCGACCGGAATCACTACTACCGCGATGGGCATCGCAGCCGGGACTGTGACCGTGCGCGCACGCGCCGGGAATCAGGAAGCCGTTGCGACGCTCACCATCAATCCGCCGCCGCAAATCTTGACCCGCATCGAAGTCACGCCGCTCCTCGCAGCCACGATTGTCAGCGGCACAAGACAGTTCACAGCGCACGCTTTCGATCAGAACAACATGGAAATTTTCGGAATCGTCTTTTCATGGACTTCAAGCAATCCGAACGTCGCGACGATTAATCAGAGCGGTCTGGCAACAGGCATCAGCACGGGCGCAACACAAATCACAGCCGCAAGCGGACAAATCACCAGCGACCCTGCGACCTTGAATGTCACAGTCCCGCAGATTCCCCAAGAGGGTCACGTCATCATCAACGAAGCCCTCGTTTCATTCACCGCAGCCATGCCCACGCGCACGGATTTCCTAGAGCTTTACAACACGACGAATCAAACCCTGGACATCAGCGGCATGGTCATCTCCTTCCGCGCTTCGGGTAACACCGGCACGGTCAGCACAGTCACGTTGCCGGGAAGCGCAGGAAGCGGAAGCGTGCTGCTCTCGCCCAACAGCTATTTTCTCATCGCCAACGGTTTGACGACTTTCGGAGTCGCAGCAGATTTCGACGCCAGCACAACGGGCTTTGACCTTAACAATTCTTCCGGCGCGATTAAGATTGAGATTGGAGGCGTGAAGCTCGACGGCCTCAGATACCAGCAAAACGGCAGCGCAGTACCGCCTATTGCCTTTGACAATTTTGGAGAAGGCACACTCTTTACCTTCGCAGGCGGCACTCCGAACGATTTAATACGCAGCCCGAATGCCGTTGATACCAATAACAATGCCACAGACTTCAGGCGCAACAACTCGCACGCCGCTGTGTCGCCTAAAGCGGCTAACCCGACGATTCCATAAATCATCAAGCCCTCTTATGTGATCGAACGAACGCGCAACGGTAGGTCAGAGCCATCAGCTTACAGGCTCATCAAGAAATATTGACGCTGCCTGAGAGTTCATAGAAGATGGCAGCGATGCAAACTTTCCCTAATCAACAACCGCTGCTACTCCGGCACTCGAAGCTGGGCGTGGCTTCTTTCGTCATGGCGCTGTCCATCCCTGTGCTGTTGATCGTGCTGGTGGCCCTGGCATTGATACTCGGCACAGACACCAAAGCCGCGCCGGGCTGGTACATGGTCTGGGCTTTCATGATCTGCGGACTGCTCGCTCCTCTCGGCCATCTGGTCGGAGTGATTCTCGGAATCGTGGACGTGCGGCGGAAGAGCAGCAAGAAGGTGTTCGCGGTGCTGGGCATCACGCTCAACCTTATCTTAGGAGGAGCCGGAGCAGTGATGCTCGTTTACGTCGTTCAGTTAATGTTCTCTGCTTTGGGGGCATTTCGGTAGGCTAATTGATTGATTATGGAAATCAAAACGTTACCGGCAACAAAATTTCTGGCGTTGCTGCTTATTTCGGCAACTTGTTTTGGTTGTGGAAACATATCGTTGAACCCGCTTCTGGAAAAGGCGCTGAACGCTTCCGACGACAGAGAATTTAACCATGCGCTTGTGGATTACGGCACTTTGCAGAATGAAGATGTTCCAGCGGTTGTCAAAGCGACTAAGTCTTCTGATGGTCAGCGACGCAAGAACGCCGCGTGGCTCCTGAAGCTGTGTCGTCAGGCGAGTTGTGGCGAAGCACAGGTAAAGGTCGTCCGGGAAACAAATGACGTGATGGTGTGGGCCATTCTGGTTGAAACCGCGTCGAGAACCGATGAGAAAGTGTGGCGGGAAAAGCCTGACCTGCTGAATCAAGCTTTGGCTTCAGAAGACGGAGAATTGCTTGCGCCTGCGCTGCGGGTCGCTCTGAAAATCAATCACGATGGAATACAGGAAAAGATTCTTAAACTGCTTGACTCAAGAGACTCGAAGGTTCTGGAAGTCGTGCTGAATAATTTATCGCCCGCCTTAGCCAAACAGGAAGCGGCACGTCTGGCACGCATGCTCGACGATGATAAAACATACGGCGAGGTTGAAATGGAAATCGCGATGGCTCTGGTGCGGGCGGAAGACGCGCGGTATTACCCGAACCTTCAGGCGTTCGTCGGACGATTAAAAAAAGAGCGCCGCGACCATAATTTTTTTAACGCAGTAGTTTTTAGCGAAGATAAACAAGCGGTTGATCTGCTTTGGAAAATTGCCCGGATGAAAGACGGCGAAGTCCTGTCGGAACTCCGCGACCAAGCCTATGACGCGCTGACCCGGCGTGTATGGGCGCCGGATATGCGTGAGCCTGTGACGGTCGAGTTGATGGAGATGACACTGAACTATCTCAGACAAGCGCCGCTCGATACCAATCCGCGAGCGCATTTTGACGACCCAAACGGCGCAAAGTCAGCCTCTTACCTGATCGCTTTTCTGAATAAAGGCAACACAGATTTCGAGAGCTTTTTATTTGGCAAAGACGCGATTGCTTTCGCTGAAAAATGGCTTAGCGAACACAAACAATCAAACAAAACATGATGGCGACTTAAAGCCACTAACAAAACTCAGCCATAGAGCCATAGCGCCACAGAGACAGAAAAGTAGATGAAGGAGATGCTAAATCAAATGTCTATGTTTGTCTCCGTGTCTCTGTGGCTCTGTGGCTAATCTTTGGTTTTGTTAGACGCTCTTATTCAGGTTCACTTGAGGCCACCTGTCAAAGGGCTTGAGGCGCTGGCGTAAAGCCTTCGGGGCATACGCCCGGCGCGGTAGGCAAGGCGTCCGGCTTCGATGGCGAGGCGCATGGCTGTTGCCATCTGCGCAGGCTGCTGTGCTTCCGCGATGGCAGTGTTCATTAGAATCGCGTCCGCTCCGAGTTCCATTGCAATCGCGGCATCGCTCGCAGTTCCGACGCCCGCGTCAACGATGATGGTCGCGTCCGGCAACTGCTCTCGCATGATTCGCAGGTTCGCAGGGTTCTGCACACCAAGCCCTGAGCCTATGGGCGCGGCCAGCGGCATCACAGCGGGACATCCTGCGTCCAAGAGCTTCTTTGCCATAATCAAATCGTCTGTGAAATATGGCAGCACTGTGAAGCCTTCGCGCACCAGCACGCGCGCGGCTTCCAATGTCTGCTCGTTGTCGGGAAAGAGCGTGGTCTGGTCTCCTATGACTTCAAGCTTGATGAGGTCTGTCTGCAAGGCTTCGCGCGCGAGGCGGGCCGTGCGAATCGCCGTCTCAGCGTCATAGCAGCCAGCCGTGTTGGGCAAAATCGTGAGCTTTGGATCGAGATGGTCCAGGAAAGATTCCTCGCTGCGGTCGAGCGGCACGCGGCGCACGGCGACCGTCACCATCTCTGCGCCCGAAGCCAGATGCGCGGCTTTCATCTCTTCATAACTGCGATACTTTCCAGTGCCGACGATGAGCCTCGACGTAAACGTGTGACCGGCTATCTCGAATTTGTCGCCTGCTGTTTCGCCCGCAATAGATTCCGTTAAAGTAGACATAATAATTCTTCTCTTTCCTGATAATTATTGTGATTCAAGCGTTGCAGCATGAAGTAGTTAGAAAGTCTATTCTTTGCGCGCCTTTGCGTCTTCTCTCTTTGCGCTCTTTGCGGTTAAATGCTTTTTTAACGCAAAGACCGCAAAGAAGAACCGCGCAAAGAGCGCAAAGTCTTTCTTCTCTTGATTCACATATTCAAAATTTACCACTAACGATCAATAATGGATAAGAGCTATGCTTTATCTCATCATTTGTCACTCATCACTCATCACTGTTCTCTCATCCGCCGCCGACGAAGTGTATGATCTCGATTTGGTCGTTCTCTTCAAGAGCGATGCGCGGCCATTCCGTGCGGCGCACGACTTCGCGGTTGCGCTCGACCGCGAGGCGTTCGGGCGCGAGCGAGAGATGCTGTATTAAACCTTCTATGGTGAGGTCATAGGGAACGTCGCGCGTCTCGCCGTTGATGGTAATCTGCAAAAAAATCTCTCCCGCCTTTTTACCCTTGTTGGATGATGCGCCGCAGCTCCGCTTCGTGACCATCGGCGGTGGCGCGAATCAGGATCGCGGCACGCCCGCTGCGGAAGTGCGGCAACTGTGTGCTGATGGTGGCGATGCCTTCGGGGTTTGTTCGAGCCTGAAAAATCAGCGGGCGAAATGTAGAGCCTAGAATCTTGACGATGACCTCTGCGCCTTCGGCAGGCTCTCTTGACTCAGTCCCGCGCTCGACGCGCAGGCGCAGGTTGATGCGCTCGCCGCCGCGATAATTCTTTTCGTCAATCAGGTTCAAGCGCAGGGCGTCGCTGGTCGCGGCTTCGGCTCGCGCAAAGTCCGCGACAGGCTCCTGCGAAGCGACGCGCAGGGATTGCGGCAAAGGCTTCGGTTTGGGATGAGCGGCAAGCTTGCCCGAAGCCCTCGGAGCTTTTGCTGTCTCTTTACTTTTTTGACGCGGGCTGGCGGCGGGCAACTCAGCCTCTTTGATTGCCGGAGAAGGCAAAGGCGGCGGAGGCTGCGTGTCGGTTGAGACTGCTTTTTTTGCCGCAGCGCGTGTCGCGGCCTCGCGCTCGCTCATCTGCTTTAACTCTTCCAGCCGCCCGGAGCGAATCGCTGCGCACATCAGCTTGTGCTGGCGTTGTAACCTCTCTGCCAGCACGGTCTCATCGAAGCCTTCGGCAATTAGATCGTCGTAGCGCGCACGCTTGCTGGCGAGAATCGCGCCGCCCGTGTAAACGAGCGAGAGAATCAGTGGCGTATCCAAGCCTTTATCTTCAGTCTGGACGTGATAGACGACGCCTTCGTGCTCGACATCGGTGTTGAATCCGGTAATCACTATGGTTCGCTTTTCGGGATTAAAGAGTTGAATTTCAATTTATCGAGGTGCATCCTGAACAGTAGCACAGCCATTTTCAGGCGGTCAATCTTCGCTTGCGCCGCACGCTTTTTCGTTGAAAGAAGGCAGCTTGACACATATTAAGGCATGGACTACGATGCCCTTGTGCCATGATTCTCAAGCTGGTGTGAGCGCCCGCTCGGAACTGAAAATTCGTGTTCCGAGATAGCGAGAAGTGTAGTTTTCTGTGGAGGAACTATGCAGGATTTTCAACTCGGCCAATATTTACCAATCTTGTTGATGTTCATCGTGGCGGTGGGCTTCGCTGGCGGAAATATCCTGCTCTCTCAGATGGTGGGCCAGCGCAAACAGACGCGCACCAAGCTGATGCCTTACGAGTGCGGCAAAGACCCTGTCGGCTCCGCGCGCGAGCGATTCTCTGTCAAGTTCTATCTGATCGCGATGATCTTTATCCTGTTCGACATCGAAGTAATTTTTCTAATTCCATGGGCAGTCGTTTTTAAGACGCTTGCCAGCCCGCAATACGGTTTGCGCACTCTTGTGTACGTCGAGATGATGATGTTCGTCGCGCTCCTTTTGGTCGGTTATGTGTACGTGCTGAAGAAGGGCACGTTTGATTGGGGAGAGCGTGCGCGCCGTGAGGCCGAAGCCGAAGCGCGTGCGTTGCGTGGAATGCGCGAGAGCAACAAAGAGCCAGCGCGCCGCGCCGCCTGACGAGTTCGGAGAAATTTGTTATGGGACTCGAAAATATTATTGCCGAAGCCTTGCCTGAAGTTTTGACGACGCGGCTGGATTCGCTGATTAACTGGGCGCGCAAGTCCAGCCTGTGGCCTGCGACCTTTGGCCTTGCCTGTTGCGCTATAGAGATGATGAACGCGACCAGCTCGCGAAACGATCTGGCTCGTTTCGGCTCAGAGGTGTTTCGCGCCAGCCCGCGACAGGCAGACGTGATGATCGTTTCGGGTCGCGTCTCGCGCAAGATGGCTCCCGTTTTAAGACGCATCTACGACCAGATGCCTGAGCCGAAGTGGGTTATCTCGATGGGCGCGTGCGCGACTTCGGGCGGAGTGTTTGACAACTATGCCATCGTGCAGGGCGTGGACAAGGTCGTGCCCGTAGACGTGTACATTCCCGGTTGCCCGCCGCGACCTGAGATGTTGATTCACGCGGTTATGATGCTGCAAGACAAAGTGATGAAAGAATCGGTGCGCGACCGCAAAGACATCCCTGCGGAAGAAGCGCGCGAGGCCGTGCCGCCGGGTACGCTTCCGGCTTCCGGCGTCTCTGCGCTGAACGAGGCCGCAGCGCAGGAGAACTCGCGTCCATATACCATCGCTTCGCGCCATGAGCGCAGGCGCTCATCTTAGAATTTTAGATTTTAGATTTGCGAGTTTTGATTGAATAAAGACATCAAATCGCAAATCTAAAATCTAAAATCTAAAATTTAATATGCCGGAAAACGCTAATCAAGAACAGGTTTTGGAAGCGCAGGCTGGAACCGCGCCGGACAATTCTGTCACGCCGTCGCCACTGGTGGCGGCGTTGCAGCAACAGAATGCAGAGTGGGTCGGCGAAGTAATCGAAGCCTTTGGCGAAATCACAGTCATCGTCCCGCGCGAACAGATTGCAGTGATTTGCTCCTTTCTGAAATCCGCTCCCGGCCTTGAGTTCAATTTTCTCTCGGACATTTGCGGCGCGGATCGCGGGCCGGAAGAAGAGCCTCGTTTTGAAGTCAACTATCACCTGTTTTCGACGACGAAGCATCACCGGTTGCGCTTAAAAGTGGTGCTAACTGAGGATGACCCGCGCGTGCCGACTGTGACGGGCGTGTGGCGCACGGCCAACTGGCACGAGCGCGAGACATACGATTTGTTCGGCGTCATCTTTACGGATCACCCGGACTTGCGCCGCATCCTGTTGCCGGACGATTGGCAGGGACATGCCCTGCGCAAAGATTTCCCGCTACGCGGCTATGAGCCGTACAGCTTAACTTAGTCTCAAGTCTCAAGTCCAAAGTCAGAATGGATTTGAAACTTGAGATTTGAAACTTGAGATTTGAGTCTTGAGACTTGGGACTTATGAGCGTATCTCTTCCGCCACAGTTCGAGGTTGTTGACCAACCGCTCGATACGCAGATGACGATCTCGATGGGGCCGCAGCATCCTTCGACGCATGGCGTGCTGCGCCTTGAGCTGGTGCTTGACGGCGAGATGGTGGTCAAGACGACGCCCGACATCGGTTATCTGCACACGGGGATGGAGAAGCTCTTTGAGTACAAGAAATACCAGCAGGGCATAGTCATCACAGACCGCATGGATTATCTGAATCCGCTCGGCAACAATCTGGCCTATGTGATGGCTGCGGAAAAGCTCTTGGGCCTGGAGATTCCCGAACGCGCGCAGGTGATTCGCGTCTTGATGTGCGAGTTGCAGCGCATCGCTTCGCACATGGTCTGGCTCGGTACGCATGCGCTAGACATCGGCGCGATGACGGTCTTCTTCTACTGCTTTCGCGAGCGCGAGAAGATTTTGAATCTCATCGAAGCCGCATCGGGCGGGCGTCTGACTCCCTCCTACTTCCGCATCGGCGGGTTGATGATGGACATTCCGGCTGGATTCGAGCGGCGCGTCAAACAGTTCACAGATAATTTTATACATGCAGTTGACGAGTTTCATACGCTCCTGACCGGCAATAGGATTTTTCAGAAACGCACGCAGGGCGTCGGCTACATTTCCGCCGAAGACGCGATTGACTGGGGACTGTCCGGGCCGTGCCTGCGCGGGAGCGGGGTTGATTTGGATATTCGCCGCTCCAACCCTTATACGGGTTACGAGAAATACGATTTTGATGTGCCAACCGAGCAGGACTGCGATGTCTGGGCGCGGTACATGGTGCGTATGCGCGAGTTGAAAGAATCGCACAAGATAGTCATACAGGCTCTCTCGCGCCTCAAGCCCGGAGCGATTAAAGCGGATGCGCCAAAGGTCGTGCTGCCCGACCGCGAAGCGATGAAGACGCACATGGATGCGTTGATTCATCACTTCCTGATTGTGACCGAAGGATTCAACGTGCCAGCGGGCGAAGTCTATCATGCGATTGAAGCCTCGAAGGGCGAGCTTGGCGTTTACATGAAATCCAACGGCGGCCCGAAACCCGACCGCGTACATTTTCGCGGCCCCAGCTTTGTCAACCTCTCTGCCCTGCCGCAGATGGCCGAAGGCGAGATGGTTGCGGATGTCGTCGCCATCATCGGGTCATTGGACATCGTGCTCGGTGAAATTGACAGATAAAAGGAGATTGCGGAATGCGGAGTTCGGATTGCGGATTACAATAACCCGTTGTCTTCAATCCGAACTCCGCATTCCGCAATCCGAAATCGCATGAGTGAACAATTCACGCCCAACAATCCTTTGCCGCAAGGTGCGAAAGTCCCTGACGAGATAGCCGTCTTTTCGCCTGAGATTGAAGCGGAAATTGACAGGCATCTGGCAAAGTATCCGGTTAAGAGGTCTGCGATTCTGCCTCTGATGTTTATCGTGCAGCGTGAGCGCGGGTGGCTAGACCCTCCGGGCGTGGCCTACCTTGCGGACAGGCTCGGCGTGCGTATCACGGACATCTGGGAAGTCGCGACTTTCTATTCGATGCTCAATACGAAGCCAATCGGCAAGTATCACATACAGATTTGCAAGACGCTTTCGTGCAAGATTATGGGCGAGCCGAAAATCACCGAGCATGTCTGTCAAAAGCTCGGCATCAAGCCGGGAGAGACGACTGCCGATGGACGCTTTACCATCTCGCTCGTCGAATGTCTAGGCTCATGCGGCACCGCGCCGATGTTTCAGATCGGCTTTGATTATCACGAAGATTTGACGCCGGAAAAGGTCAACGAGATTCTGGACACGTTGCCTTAAATGAAGACACAGCCCATGAAAAAACTTTTTCTCGTCCCCCTGATCTTCATTTTTTGCACGCTGACTGCCTTCGGGCAGGAGAGCGGCAATCGCATTTACGACAAGTCCGGCGAGCGTGCCGAGCCGAGCAGCGGCGTTATCTTGACGACAGAGGCCAAAGATGTTGTGACCGTGCCGTATGTCGAAGCTTATGTCCTGCTGAATGCCGCGCCCGATGAGTTCGTAGCGATGTTCGGCGTGGCGCAGGAAGCTCCGACCTCTGCCGAGAGTAATCAAAAGGTCAACCAGCAGATAGAGCAATTTATTGACGCTATCGGCAAGCAGGGAGTCAAGCGCAGCGACATTTACGTGGACATGATCTCGCAGAATCGCGTCTACAATTTTGTCAGCGGCACAGACAATGTCATACGCGAGAAGTTGGCGGGCTTTGAAACCAAGAAGACCATCTCCGTGCGTTATAAAGAGCGTGCGGCGCTGGAGCCTTTGATGACTGCGGCGGCGCGCGTTTCGATCTTTGATTTAATCAAGGTTGATTACGTCATTAACGACATGGGCAAGATTCGTACGCGCTTGTTTGAAGAGGCCAGCCGCATCGTCAAGCAGAAGGAAGAAGCTTACACGCGCTCACTGGGACTCAAGATTCAGCGCGTCGCTGTTTTTCAGGAAAATTATAAGACGTACTATCCGGCTGAGCTTTACGAGACCTATAAAGCTTTTGAAACGGGCGCGGTCGAGACGGATTACAACTCGAACAAGCGTATCATCCGCGAGCGTAAAAGCAGCACCTCTTTTTTAGACCCGCTGGATCGTAGCGCGTTCGATATGGTCATCAACTCTATCGGCATCGAGCCGATGGTGCAATGCACTTTGTATTTGAGGGTCAGGTATTCTCTCGGGCAATAAGTGGAATGAGCAAACGGGTTATCACAGCGGCATGCTTAACTCTGTTGCTGGTCGGCTGCACTAAAAAGGTTTTAGTTCCGACGGGAGCGATGGAGCCGACGATCAAGCCCGGAGATAGCGTGATTGTAGACCCGTTCTACTTTTTCAATCATTCGGTCGAACGCTTTGACATGGTGATGTTTATACCTCCTAAAGAGAGCATGCTACCGGGTCAAGAGGACGCCTACTACGTAAAGCGTGTTATCGGGTTAAGCGGCGAGCTGGTTGAACTAAAAAAGGGCAAAGTTTTTATCAACGGGCGGCAGTTGAATGAGCCGTTTGCGACTCATCCTTCAGACGACGATTTTGCTCCCATCACTGTTCCTCCGGAAGAATATTTCCTTTTGGGAGATAATCGCCCGAACAGTTATGACAGTAGACATTGGAAGCCGCCGACCGTTCATCAGAGTGCTATTCAGGCTAAAGTGACAGAGGTTATTCATCAATAGTTCTATTAAGTTTTCGGGTTAAGCAAAACGTATGAGAATCGAAGCCATCGGTTGTGAACCCTTATTGCTTGCGAGATTCAAACACGAAAACTCGCGACGCCTCGACGTAGTGCGGCCTCTCGGCGCTTATGAAGCGTTGAAGAAGGCTGTCACGACGATGAAACCTGATGACATCATCAACGAGGTGAAGAAGTCCGCTTTGCGCGGGCGCGGCGGCGCGGGTTTCCCGACCGGCATGAAGTGGAGCTTTGTCCCGAAGGATTCTCCGAAGCCGAAATATGTCGTCTGCAATGCGGATGAATCAGAGCCGGGCAGTTTTAAAGATCGTTACCTGATGGAGCGCGACCCGCATTTGTTGATAGAAGGCATGCTATTAGCGGCCTATGCGCTCGGCTCGAAAACGATTTACGTTTACACGCGCGGCGAGTACAGGTATTTGATAGACATCATGGATGCCGCGATTGACGAAGCGCGTGCGGCTGGCCTTGTGGGCGACGGGATTTTCGGCTCGGAATTTTCGTGCGAGGTCTACACGCACACTGGCGCGGGCGCGTATATTTGCGGCGAAGAGACCGCGCTGCTCAATTCGCTCGAAGGCTTGCGCGGGCATCCGCGTATGAAGCCTCCCTTCCCTGCCGTCGCGGGTCTGTATGCTTGTCCGACTGTTGTCAATAACGTCGAGACTTTTTGCGCCGTGCCTTACATCATCACGCACGGCGGCGAGGCTTATCAAAAGCTCGGCACGGAAAAGAGCGGCGGCACAAAGCTCTGGTCTGTCTCAGGCCACGTCGCTCATCCGGGCGTGTATGAATTGCCGATGGGCTATGAAATGGAAAAGTTTATCATGGAGGATTGCGGCGGCATCCCGAACGGCAGAAAGCTCAAAGCAGTCATCCCCGGCGGCTCAAGCGTTTACATCATGCCCGCCGAAGACATCCTCGGCAAAAACGTCAAGATGGATTACGAGGGCCTGGTCGCTGCCGGTTCGATGGTCGGCTCCGGCGGTTTTATGGTGATGGACGACACGGTTGATATTTTCGAGTCAACCAAAAATCTGATCGAATTTTACAAACACGAATCATGCGGCTGGTGTACGCCTTGCCGCGAAGGGACGGATTGGCTGGTCAAGATTTTCAAGCGCATCGCGCGCGGCGAAGGCAGGCCGGAAGACGCACAGTTGATCTTGGATTTGTGCGACAACATCGAAGGCAAATCTTTCTGCCCTTTGGGTGATGCTGCCGCGTGGCCGATTCAATCCGCGATAAAGAAGTTTCCGGAAGATTTTAGAAAGCATTTAATGCCACTGGCACAGCAGGAAATGGCGACGGTTTAGCGATTTGAGATTTGAGACTGGCAATGGATGAAACGCGCGTTCAGGTTAAGTTGATTAATGCTGCCGATCAGGCTCTGGCGCAGCGTGGACAACTGCCTGCGGCTGAGGTTCGGACTTATGAAACAAGCGCGCTTGTGGATACCGGAGCCGTTTGTACTATTCTGCCGGGAGAAGTCGCCAGCTTGCTTGGTCTTGGAACGCTGACGCAACGCGGCGTCGAGTATGCTGACGGACGCAATGAAGTTGTGGGCGTAACAGAAGCCATTGTAATTACGATTAATCGTCGCAGCACTTCAGATGAAGCATTGGTGCTGGGCAATGAAGTTTTAATCGGTCAAACAGTTTTAGAGAAGCTTGATCTGCATGTTGATTGCGCCAACCAACGAGTGATTGCGAACCCGGCGCACCCGGATCAAACAATTAACAAGGTCAAGTAACAGGCGTTAATAATGACAGAACTTATCAAACTAACGATTGACGGTCAGGATTTTCAGGTAGCGAAGGGCGCGCGGCTGATTGACGTGTGCCGCGAGAAGGGCTTTTCGATTCCTTCGTTCTGTTATTACGCAGACCTCGCGTTACAGGCTTCGTGCCGCATGTGCCTTGTGCGGATTGAGAAGATGCCGAAGCTGCAAACCTCCTGCACTATCAACTGCACGGACGGCATGGCGGTGACGACGCAGAGCGACGAGATTGAAAAAGCTCAGCGCGCGATGGTCGAATTCCTGCTGGCGAATCATCCGCTCGATTGCCCCGTGTGTGATCGCGGCGGCGAGTGCGAGTTGCAGGAAATGGCTTTTGACTGGGGCGGACTGGAAGAAAGATTTCAAGAGAAGAAGAACGCATTTCCCGAAAAATATCTCTCGCCGATGGTCGCTAATGACCAGCAGCGTTGCATTCTCTGCAAGCGTTGCACGCGCGTCTGCGATGAGTGGATGGGCGAGGATGCGATTGAAGCGGGCGGGCGCGGCGCGAACACTGTCATAGGGACTTACGGCGGCTGGCTCAATTGCTCGCAATGCGGCAACTGCATAGAAGTGTGCCCGACCGGAACGCTGCTCGACGCGACCTATCGTCACCAGTCGCGCCCGTGGGAGTTGGCGCAGACCGTCTCGACCTGCTCATTCTGTTCGGACGGTTGCCAGATGTCTCTCGGCTCGCGCTCAGGCGTGCTGATGCGCGTCGTGGCGCGCGACCGCTACGTCAACGGGCTTAACGGCGAATTTTTGTGCATCAAGGGACGCTTCGGTCATCCGTTCGTCAATCATGAAGAGAGATTGCGCACGCCTTTGATTCGTTACAAGAAGGGCGGCAAGCTGATTCCCGCCACTTGGGACGAGGCGATACGCTTCACCGCCGAAAGACTGCTTCAGGTGGATGAAGCGCACGGCGCAAATTCAATCGGCATCGTCGGCAGCCCGCGCCTGACGAATGAAGCCAACTATGCGCTGCTGAAATTTGCGCGCGAGGTGGTCGGGACGGATAAGTACACTGCGACCGACGCCTTTTCGCTGAAAAACTTTTTCCAGAATCTGGGTGCGCCGCTTGCTACGCATCGCGACATACGACACGCGAAAACAATCTTGCTCATCGGCGGCGAACCGGAAGAGTTGCAGCCACTGACCGGCAGGCAGATTCGTCAGGCCGTGCGGAACGGCGGCGCGAAGCTCATTCTGGTCAACAGCGTGCCCATTCGTCTGAAGCAACAGGCGGCGCAGTTCCTGCACATTCGACCCGGAGCGGAAGATGCAGCCGTGCTTGCGCTCGCAGATGCAGGAAGCAATAAGCTCGTGGCGCGTAAGATGGGTGTCGAAACGAAAGAGCTTGATTCGCTGCGGCAAAGTATCAATGAGACGCAGGGCGATGTGGTTATCATGTTCGGCTCGGAGTTGAGCGAGGCCGCGCAAAGCATCGTGGCGCAGCTTCCCTACACGCTCGGCGCGGAAGGCAGGCGCGTGCTCTTGCATCCCTTGCCGATTTATAACAACAGCTTCGGCGTGCATGACATGGGCTTGATGAACGGGGACATGAGTGCTTCCCAAATGCTGCAAGCTGCGGGCGGAGAGTTGCGCGCGTTGTACATCGCGGGCAGTTTCCTTCCCTCGCATCTGAACGGACAGGAAGACGCGCTCTCGAAACTCGATTTCCTAGTCGTGCAGGAACTGTTCGAGACGGAGACGACCGCTCACGCGGATGTAGTGTTGCCCGCAGCATCTTTCGCCGAAGTTGACGGGACGTTTACGAACAACGACGGATTCGTGCAGCGTGTGCGCCAGAGCATTCCGCCCCTGCACCAATCAAGGCCGGATTGGATAATCACGTCGCTGCTGGCAAAGGCTCTGGGCGTAGACTTTGATTTCCAGATGTCCGCCACCGCTGTCTTTAAGGAGCTGGCCGAAAAAGTCACGGCATATAACGGGATGCGTTACCCGCTCTTGAAGGACGAGACGCAGCCCGTACAGGCCAAACACGCGCTGGCACAGAAACGCGATTTAGCGAAAGAGTTGGAGAGCGTGCGCCTGAGTGTCGAGGGATTGAGCGAGACGACTGAGAAATTGACGGAGACGCCGCCCATCGGTCACGAATTATTTAAGACCGGCACGCTGACGGGAAAAGTCCCGCAGTTTCATCTGCTCGAAGCTGGCAATCCTGAGCCGCCGTCTGTTTTCGTTTCGCCGCTCTACCAGATAACTGTGGATGCAAGCCTGCGGCGCGAAGAGGCCGCGATGACCGGAGACTGATACGAATGCGGAATGCGGATTGTGGATTGCGGATTAAGCTGGTGACGAAGGTTGAGCTTTCACAGCCTGAGCCTCTCAGCTTAAGATGCACGCCAATCCGAAAGCCGCAATCCGAAATTGAATCATGGACTGGAATTCTGTCTTAAATATCATTCTGGGATTTACGGCAATCACGGTTGCGTTTACCGTGGTGCTGATGATCGTTGCCTACACGGTGCTGGCAGAGCGGCGCGTGCTGGCATTGATTCAGGGACGTTTGGGGCCGAATCGCGTCGGCTATGGCGGCGTCCTTCAGCCGTTCGCAGACCTTTTAAAGTTTATCCTTAAAGAAGAGATCGTTCCTGACAAATCAACCAAGTTCGTTTACTTTCTCGCGCCCATCATCGCGATTACGGCGGCCTTGATGCCGATTATCGTCTATCCGTTCGGGCCAACCATCACGCTTCCATGGATCGGAGAAATCCCGCTCACTATCGCGCGCTTTGATGTCGGTTTGCTCTACGTGCTGGGCATCACTTCGGTCGGCGTGTACGGCATCATGCTCGCCGGATGGTCTTCAAATAATAAGTACAGTTTGATGGGCGGGCTTCGCGCCTCGGCACAGCTTATCTCTTATGAACTGTCGCTGGGGCTGTCGCTGGTCGGTGTGATTCTGATGAGCGGGACGCTCGATCTGGCAAGCATCGTCGAGCAGCAGACGGGCTGGTACGGCATGAAGTGGAACATCGTTTTCCAGCCTCTGGGTTTTATCATTTACCTGATTTCAGCGATTGCCGAAACCAACCGCGTCCCATTCGATCTGCCGGAAGCAGAGACGGAATTGGTCGCGGGGTTTCATACAGAATACAGCGCGCTCAAGTTCGCGCTCTTTTTCATGGCCGAGTACGTCAACATGTTCACGGTTTCCATGCTGGCGACCACGCTGTTTTTAGGCGGGTGGAACGGCCCCTTTGTCAGTAGCCTGCCGTGGCTCGGCCCTTTCTACTTTCTCGGCAAGGTTATCTTTTTCCTGTTTTTGTATATCTGGATTCGCGGGACACTGCCGCGCTTTCGCTTTGACCAGTTGATGGATTTCGGCTGGAAGTTTCTGCTGCCCGTCGCCATCCTGAATATTATCCTGACGGCGACGCTGGCATTGTTTGGATGGATTTGAAAGGGCAGTGATAAGTGACAGGTGACAAGTGACTAGATAAATCACTTGTTCCTGCTCGTAACTTGTCACCTGTCACTTATCACTGAACTGATGAGCGTTATTCTTTTCATACTGTTTGCCGGGATGGCTATCGGGTGCGCGGTCTCGATGGTGGTGCAGCGCAATCCGCTTTATGGAGCTATCTCGTTGGTTGGCGTTTTTATCTCGCTGGCCTGTATTTACGTGACGCTGGCCGCGCCTTTTATCGCGGCGGTGCAGGTCATCGTGTACGCGGGCGCGATTATGGTGCTGGTCGTCTTCGTCATCATGCTTTTGAATGTGGAAGAAGAGGAACGGCGCGCAATCCGGCTGCGGTATTTAGCTCCGGCAGCCATCCTGCTCGCGGCAGTGCTGATGGCAGAAGCTTCTTTCATCATCTTTACCATCAATCATTCACCGCAGCATCCGTCCGCGTCCGCCAATCCTTCGACTGCCGGGCTGACGGCGGAAATCGGCAAGGGCTTATTCACGCAATACCTGTTGCCGTTCGAGATTACATCGCTCTTGCTGCTGATGGCGATAGTCGGGGCGATGACGCTCGCGCGCCGCATGTCTTTCCTGTCGCCGAACGTGCGCGTGGTGCCCGGCTCGCAAGTGCTGACCAAAAGCACAGTTGACCCCGACGCTGTCGGAGACGCGACCGAAGTAGAGACAGACACGACTGCCGAAGCAAGACGCTTGCTCGGCCTAGAGAACGCGCCGCCCGCGCGCGATAACAAGTGAATGAATTTTTGATTTGCGATTGAAAAGGGCAAATCAAAAATCGCACATCGCAAATCTAATATGGAGATGGTTCCACAGCTTTCATGGTATCTGGCGCTCTCGGCGGTGCTGTTCACGATTGGCGTTGTGGGCGTCATCGTCAAGCGCAATGTAATCTCTATGTTCATGTGCATAGAGCTGATGCTCAATGCCGTAAACCTGACGTTCGTGGCTTTTTCGAGCCATTTCCGCGAGGTCTCAGGACAGCTTTTTGTCTTTATCGTTATGACCGTTGCGGCTGCCGAAGCGGCTGTCGGACTCGGCATCATCATCGCCATCTTCCGCAACCGCGAATCGCTCGACGTGGATGAAGCGAATATTTTGAAGCTGTAGTTTGTGCTTTGTTTTTGTTCTTTGCTCGTCTAACTCATCTTGGAATTTGGCATTCAAGAATGAGTCGAATGCGAAGAACAAAAAACAAAACACAAAGAACAAATAAATGCTCCGTTACATTATCTTTGCACCACTCGCAGGCGCGCTGGTCAACTGGCTGGTCGGGCGACGTGTGCGCAGTGAGAAGTTTATCGGCGCGGTGGCGTGCCTGGCGGTCGGCATCCCGACGGTGATTGCTTTTTATCTGGCCTTCAAGCATGACGGCGCGCTGCATTCGACGGATCCGATTCTGGATCACCTGTGGACGTGGATTGAGGTCGGCGGCTTTCGCGCGGATTTCGGTCTCGCGATGGATAGATTGAGCGGCATCTACACGCTCTTTATCACATTCGTAGGATTTCTGATTCACCTCTTCGCGACCGGGTACATGCACGGCGATAAAGGTTTTTATCGCTTCTTCGCTTATCTCAATTTGTTCATGTTCTCGATGCTGACGCTGGTGCTGGCTGACAACTTTTTGTTGATGTTCGTCGGCTGGGAGGGCGTCGGTCTCTGCTCTTATCTCTTAATCGGTTATTACGTAGATCGCAAGGAAGCGGGCGACGCTGCGAAGAAAGCTTTTATCGCTAATCGCATCGGCGACTGGGGCGTGGTGCTTGGCATCATGCTCATCTACTTTGTGACGGCGCAGGCTGGCAAAGCTTCGATCAGCTTTTTTGATAAGCCCGCGCTGGGAGTGACGAGCGCGCTCACGACTATTGGCAGCATGGGCGCAGACCCTTTTACGTGGGGGGCGCTCATTGCGGGCGGCGTCACTTCAATCGCTATTCTGTTATTCATCGGCGCGACGGGCAAGAGCGCGCAGATTCCTCTCTTCGTCTGGCTGCCGGACGCGATGGCTGGCCCGACGCCTGTTTCAGCATTGATTCATGCGGCGACGATGGTCACGGCGGGCGTGTACATGGTTGTCAGGTGCAACGCTATCTTTCAGCTTGCGCCGACAGCGATGTTTATCGTCGCTATCATCGGAGCGGCGACGGCTATCTTCGCAGCGACCATCGGGCTGGCGCAGAATGACATTAAAAAAGTGCTGGCCTATTCGACCGTCTCGCAGCTCGGCTACATGTTTCTGGCGTGCGGCGTCGGCGCGTTTGTGGCTGCTATTTTCCATGTCATGACGCATGCTTTCTTCAAGGCTCTGCTCTTCTTAGGCTCCGGCTCTGTGATTCACGGCATGCACCACGAGCAGGACATGCGACGGATGGGCGGCCTCAAGAAGTACATGCCGATTACGTTTGCGACGATGTTGACGGGCTGGCTCGCCATCAGCGGCATTCCCATCTTCGCAGGGTTTTTCTCGAAGGATGAGATTCTGTGGAAGACCTGGAGCACGCACGCTCCGGCGATTCCGCACAACTTTGGAAAGATACTGTGGATCGTCGGCGCGATCACAGCTTTGTTGACCGCCGTTTACATGACACGCTTGATGGTCATGACCTTCTGGGGCAGCGAGCGTTTCCGTGAGGCTAATGCCGGAGGCCAAGCGGATGAAGCACACGCGCAGGCGCATGAAGAAGGCAAAGCCACACATGATGCTCGTACAGCATCTGCGGGAGACCGCCCGCATCATGCCCCCGGAGACGATTTAGCAGATGAGCATGATGCACATCATCACGGCGCGGTCGAGCCGCACGAGTCTCCGTGGACGATGACCGTGCCGCTCGTCGTGCTGGCGATTCTTTCGACCGTCGGCGGGCTGGTCGGCGTGCCGTATGCTTTGAGCGGCGGCAAGATTCCAAATTATTTCGAGCATGCGCTTGAGCCTGTCATAGCCAAAGTTCCGGCTGGGGAGGCGACCGCGCCCGGAGAGCATAAGGCAGAAGAGCCGCGTTATCTTTCAACCCCGGCGCAGCAGACAGACAGCGCGCCGCCCGTGACGGTTGCTGACAACCCCGCGCATGAATCCACCGGCGAGGCCGCGCATTCGCCGGAAGAGGTGCGCAATGAACGCATCTTTTCAGGCATCTCTGTCGCCATTGCTCTTTTAGGCATTGGTATCGGATGGACTGTCTTTCGGAAGCGACCGCTGTTACAGATGCCGCGCCTGCTCGAAGAAAAATATTATGTGGACGAGATTTACAACGCCTCGATTATCAATCCGATTAAGGACGCCTCGCGCGAAGGGTTGTGGAAGCTCTTTGACATAGGTGTCATTGACGGGCTGGTCAACGGTCTCGGGCGAAGCGTGGCGCAGATTGGCTCGCTTGTGCGTTACCTGCAAATCGGTTTTGTGCGCAGCTATGCAGCCATCATACTTCTGGGCGCGCTGCTGGTCATAGGCTATTTCGCTTACATGTTTGGTCTGCTCAGTCGCTAGAATTTTATGCAGAAATACCTGCTCACAGCTTTGATTTTGATTCCGGTCATCGGCGCATTGCTGGCTATTGGGCACGCCTTTGCGCCGTATCGCAAGGAGACGCATTATCGCTGGATTGCGCTGCTGTTTTCGCTCGCGACGTTCGGACTCTCGCTCTTTTTGCTGGGAAGCGATGGAGGAAACGCCGCAGACGGTTTTAGCTTTGTCCAGAACTCGGAGTGGATAAATCTTATCGGCGCGCGTTATCACCTCGGCGTGGACGGCATCAGCCTGTGGCTCGTGCTTTTGACAACGCTGCTGGTTCCCATCTCAGTGCTTTCAAGCTGGAATGCGGTGGAGAAGAGACCGCTTTCGTTTTATGTCTTCATCCTGCTCTTGGAATCAGCGATGATAGGAGTTTTCGTCTCGCTGGATCTGCTGCTCTTTTATCTCTTCTTCGAGGCGTCGCTGGTTCCGATGTTTTTCCTGATCGGCATCTGGGGCGGCGAGCGTAGGATTTACGCGGCGACGAAATTTTTTATCTACACCGCGCTCGGCAGCCTGTTGATGCTGGTCGGCATCATCGCCATCTATTACTACATAGGCTCGTTTGATTACGTCACGGTGCTGAATGCGCTCAAGGGCGGAACGACTTTTGGCGAGCGTGCGGAGTTCTGGCTGTTCTTAGCCTTTGCCTTTGCCTTCTGTATCAAAGTTCCGCTGTTCCCTTTTCACACCTGGCTGCCGGACGCGCATACGGAAGCGCCGACCGCAGGCTCTGTGATTTTGGCAGGGGTGCTATTGAAGATGGGGACTTACGGATTGCTGCGCTTCAACCTTGCGCTGTTCCCGGATGCTTCAAGAAAGTTTGCTCCGGTCATCATCACTCTGGCAATCATCGGAATCATCTACGGCGCGCTGGTCGCGATGGTACAGCCGGACGTAAAAAGGCTGGTCGCTTATTCTTCCGTAAGCCACATGGGATTCGTCGTCCTCGGACTGTTTTCTTTTACAGAACAGGGGTTGCAGGGCGCGCTTTACCAGATGCTCAATCACGGGGTTTCGACGGGCGCGCTCTTCCTTATCGTCGGCATGATTTATGAGCGCAGGCACACACGGCAGATTTCCGATTTCGGCGGGCTGGCGCAGACGATGCCGTGGTTCTCTGTCTTCTTTGTCATCACTTCGCTCTCGTCCATCGGCCTGCCGTTTTTGAATGGCTTTGTCGGCGAGTTTTTAATCATGCTGGGGATGTGGACATCGGACTTGAGCTGGGCCTGGTGGGCGACGGGGCTGGCGGCGACGGGGGTCATCTGGGCTGCGGTTTATATGTTGTGGATGTTGCAGCGCGTAGTTTTTGGTCGCATCACGAACCCCAAGAATGCTACATTGTCAGACCTGAGCTGGCGCGAGATCGGCTTGCTCTTACCGCTGCTCGCGCTCATGCTCTACATGGGAGTGTATCCACGCCCGTTCCTGAATCGTTCGCGCGAAAGTATTCAAGCTATTCAAAAGCGAGTTATCAAGCCCGCGACCGGAGGCTCGTTCGCGCAGAAAGCTGAAGACGCGAGCGGTAAATAGTATTTTGACTCTGTAGCCCGATATGAAAAAATTCCCCCTGTTGTTCCTGCTTTTCTGTTTCTTAAGCGCGACTCAATTCCCCTTACGCGCGGAGAGGTTTGTTGACGATGATGGTCGGGAAATCGACATCAAGCTCAAGGATGTTGACGGCAACAAGCATGACCTCTCGAAGATGCGCGGCAACTATGTGCTGGTCGCTTTCGGCGCGACGTGGTGCGGGCCGTGTCATGAGGAATTGCGCGATCTGGAAATTCTGCATAAGGAATTTAAAGACCGCCCGGTTAAATTTGTGTGGGTGAGCGTGGATGACAAAGAGCAGATTTCGGACGGAGAGTTGCGCCGCTTCGCTCAAACGCTGGACTTTACGTTCCCCGTGCTGCGCGACCCGGACAAGCGTGTCTACAAAAAGTTTTCCGAGCGGACGCGCCTTCCGCTGCTCGTCATCTTCGATAAGGAAGGCCGCGTGTTATCGCCCAACCAGTTTGGCGCGGCGTCGCAGCCGGGTGTTTTTAGAATCAATTTGCGCAAGCGGCTGCAAAAGCTTTTCCTGAAAGACCGTGAAGCGTTGGAAGCAGTCAAAGCCACGGACGCACTTGAGAATTAATCCAAGTTGCGAGCTTATAAATTGCCACTAGCTTTAGCTAATGGAGAGCTGGCATAACAGAAAAGGGCTTGAGCCAAAGTATAAATAAATCCTAGTCCTTATCGCTTTAGCCTAAATGATTCGGCTAAAGCCGAAAGCTAACGGGGCAACTTTGAATCCACTAGCTGAAGCTAGTGGCAATTTAAGCAATCTACTAAGTCATCTATCATTAGCAACCTGGGTTAATCAAACTGTTAGAATCGAGCACATGAACTTTCTGGCCTTCCAAGCTTCTTTGACGGCGGACATAAATTTTGCACTCATCCTGCCGGAATTGATCGTCGGCGGCGTGGCGGTCTTGGTCATGCTGATTGACGCCTTTGCGCGTCCGACCCAGCGTTGGCTGACGGGCGGCTTCTCGCTCGTAGGGCTGCTCGCGGCAGCCGTCTCCTGCGTCTGGCTGTGGCGGAGCGGCGTTCCCTCTCCCGAAGCCGACTTTAATGGCATGATCGTGCTGGACGAGTTGCGCCTTTCTTTCACGCTGATTTTTATACTGGTCTCTGCGCTCACGATTTTGATCTCTGTCATCTGGGTCAAAGAAGAGAAGCTGCCCGCCGGAGAGTTTCATTCGCTGTTGATGTTTGCCACCGTCGGGATGATGCTGATGGCTTCTGGCAACGATCTGGTTATTATCTTTCTGGGACTTGAGATTCTCTCCATCGCTACTTATGTGATGGCCGGATTTCGCCGGACGGATTTACGCTCAAACGAATCTTCGCTCAAATATTTTATTCTCGGCTCGTTCTCGTCCGCCTTTCTGCTCTACGGAATCGCGCTCATCTACGGAGCGTCGGCGACGATAGGGGGGCTGCCGGGAACGACCAACATCACGATCATCGCGTCCCGTCTAAATGAATCCCAGTATCCCGCGCTGCTTTTCGCGGGTGCGGCGATGATGCTGGTCGGCTTTGGCTTTAAGATTGCGACCGCGCCTTTTCATGTCTGGACGCCGGATGTTTATGAAGGCGCACCGACGCCGGTTACTGCGTTCATGGCCGCAGGGCCAAAGGCAGCCGGTTTCGCCGGATTCCTGCGTGTCTTTATTTTCGGCTTTCCCTTTGTCGTCGCGTCTTCTAACACGATGACGCAGTTTTACACGCACGAGGCATGGCTGACGGCTCTGGGCGTGCTGGCGATTATCACGATGACGGTCGGCAACGTCGTCGCTATCGTGCAGAACAACGTCAAGCGCATGCTCGCTTATTCTTCGATTGCGCATGCGGGCTATGCCTTAGTGGGGTTTGTCGCTGCCGGAGCGGCCAGCGATGCCGCCAAACGCAGCGATGCGCTGGCTGCCGTAGCCTTTTATTTGCTGACCTATGCGGTGATGAATCTGGGAGCCTTCGCGGTCGTCACGATGATTGCGCGAGCAGGCGACCGTCGCACAGAAGTCGAAGATTACAACGGCATAGGCTTTCGCGCTCCGGTTCTCTCCTTTACGCTTTCGCTCTTTCTTTTAAGTTTGCTTGGACTGCCGCTGACCGCCGGATTCATGGGCAAGATCGTGGTCTTTCGCGCGGCTTTGGACATGCAATATTACGCGCTGGTTATCATCGGCGTTATCAACACGGCCATCTCGGCTTACTATTACCTGAGGCTCATAATCGTGATGTTCTTCCGCGAGCGAACGACCGAATGGACTGCTCCGCCTGTCCCGGCCAGCATCGCCGTCGCTCTGATTATCACAGTGCTTGGAGTCTTTTACCTGGGACTGTTTCCGGGGCGTGTGCTGGATGTATTCCGCAAGCCACCAGCGGTAGCGGGGCAAGCCGCGCGCCAGTAATTTCAAGTTACCGGTCAGCAAGTTAAGAAAGCAGCCTTTATCCAGTGTCTTTAACGAACGCAATAATCTCTACCAGAACTCACGCGAATTTTGCGGCTCCCGCAGCGTCAGCCAAAAAACCGGAGTTGTCTTCAATCTCGGCTTGCGCCGCAGATGTGAAAGAATCTCTGGATGAGAGATGGCTGCCGCGCATTTATCTTGAGCAGATTTTATCCCTCCGCACGCGCTCGCATCAGCTTCCGGTGCAAGCCAAAGACTATCGCATAGAGATTCAACACACGCTCCTCGGAGTCGAGTTGAAGACAGGTAAGCAGCGCATGTTATGTCCAGATCTGGCGACGGCGCGATACCTTTCGGTTTTTGTCCGTGCAGGATGCGCGGAAGTGGCTGTGCCTTATGACATCACAAAAATCTCGCTGCTCGCAGATGAACTCGAATCCTCATGGCAACGCATGCTATTATTAGTCGAGCAGGCTGCCGCAGACCGCAGCGGCACTTTCCGCTCGCGCGTGCGCTCTCATCTGATTGCAGATATTCGCAGTGAGATAACAGAGGCGGGCGCAGGAACAGCAATCCCCCGATTTAATCAGAATACGAGGCAACGTCCCGCTTGATGAACTCGCAAGCCGGACGTAAGAATTCACTTAATGATGGAAGAGATTGTGCTGAACCAAAACCTACCTGTAGACGCACCGGAACCGATGCCGTTTCCGTACAACCAACGCACCTCTTGCCGCTACGAGCCGATTGAAAAACGGATTGAGCGGGCGCGCGTGCTGGTCATCAATAATCTGCTGCTTGATGAAGACGACATCTCGGAAGTAGCGACTAAGGAGTTGGGGCGACACGTTTCAACTCAGATTAATCGCGAGCGCAAAATCTCTTCGTTGGCCGTTAATAATATTACTCAAAACATTGAGCGGCTGGTCAAAAGTCCGGAAACGCAGGTTGCACATCTCTCTCAAATCACCGAAGCCGTTGAGAGCTTTCGCCCGGACGCCATCGTCCTCAGCGGCACGCTCAGCGACTTTGATTATTACAATCCCAAACTTCTGGAAAAGTTTAGCCACTTCATACGCGAAACGCGCACGCCTGTCTTAGGCATCTGCGGCGGACATCAATTGATCGGCTTGAGCTTTGGAGCGCGCGTCGTGACGCTCGACAATCAGGAGCAACACCTGAACCGCGCCAACCGTTCTTTTGAATACCAGTATCGCTTTATCCGCATCATCGAGCCGGACGACCCCATCTTTCGTGGCATCAACGATCCCGAATCCGGCCTCTGGCAGGATTACACGCGCGAGGGGCGTTACCTGCGCGTCTGGCAAAATCACGGCCTTCAGCTTGACCGCGTGCCCGAAGGCTTCAAGCTGCTGGCGAACGCCTACCTGTGCCGCAATCAGATGATGGTCAAGCGCAGCGAGGGTCAGCTTCTCTACACAGTGCAATTTCATCTGGAAAAGTCCTTCGAGGATTGGGACCGGACGCGCGCCACGCGATGGGAGCATCCCAACGAATCACGCGACGGTCGCATCATCTTTGAAAACTTTCTGCTCGAATCGCTCAACCATGCCGGAGCTTGAGCTTTCGGTTAATCATGAGTCCAAAAAAAAGCAGCCGCTAAAATTAGCGGCTGCTTTTTTATACTTTGAGATAAGCTTATTCTGCGGTGACCGGCTCGCACATGTTCTCTGTGCTGGGCACATGCTCCATCGTTCTCTGTATCAGTAGATCAACCACTGCTTTAAAGTCGCCTGTCTCTTCGTACACCTTTAGCTGTTCGTCTGCGGAAGTGCCGCGTTCGAGGATGGTGTGGATGTGCTCGATTTCTTTGCGCGAGTCCAAATCGTCCACCACGTCATCTACGAACTCAAGTAATTCCAGGATCAGGTCGCGGACGGGCACTTCCTTCTGCTTGCCGAAATCTATCATCTTGCCCTGAAGCCCCCAACGCACCGCGCGCCATTTGTTTTCCTGCACCAGCATCCGGCGATAAAGTCTGAAGCCCAGATTCTTTTCAATCAGGCGATTCAGCTTGCAGACGATGGCTTGAATGAGCGCGGCAATCGCGATGGTGTCATCCACGCGCGTCGGAATGTCGCAGACGCGAAATTCCAGCGTCGGGAAGAACGGGTGCGGGCGCACGTCCCACCAGATTTTCTTGCCGTTGTCTATGCAGTTCGTCTTGACCAGCAGGTCAATGTAACGCTGGAATGAAGAGTAAGAGTCGAAATGATCCGGGATGTCCGTGCGTGGAAACTTTTTGAAGATTTCCGAGCGATAAGATTTCAGTCCCGAGTTGTGACCGAGCCAGAACGGCGAAGAGGTGCTCAAGGCCAGTATATGCGGCAGGAAATATCGCGCGGCGTTCATGATATGTATCGCGCGCTCGGGGTCTGCGATACCGACATGCACATGAAGGCCGAAGATCAGCAAAGAGCGCGCGACCATCTGAATTTCTTCGACGAGAAGTTTATAACGGTCGTCGTCAAAAATCTTCTGGTCTTCCCAGTGCGAGAAAGGATGCGTCGAAGCGGCGACGATCTCCAAGCCTTTCTTGCGCGCGAGCGAAGAGATGATACAGCGCAGCTTTGAGATGTCAGCCCGGGCTTCGTGTATATCCTTGCAGATGCCCGTGCCGACCTCGATCATGGACTGAATCATTTCGGGCTTGATTTTTTCGCCCAGCAGCATCTTGCCTTCTTCCAAAAATTCGGAAACATGCGAGCGCAGTTCGCGGGTCTTCGGGTCTACGATTTGAAATTCTTCTTCGATGCCGAGCGTGTATTCTTCAAACATATTGTTTTCTCCTCTTCACCGTCGGGCGCTGGCGTTGCGCCCCGGCTCAGGTTGGGAGGCAGGAAATAAAACTGATTGTAACTACCGATGGATACAGCTTAACACAAGTCATGCAGAAGGGTGTTAATCGAATCTAAGCTCGACTGTGCCAATCTCGCGGCTCATGTTTTAGAAGGATGCAATGATTGTCTTCCAATCGGGTGTTTCGCCGCGAAGCTTTTCATGCAACAAATGTCGCCACGCATTGAGCGGCGATGCCCACGGATTATAAAGATCGAAATGCACAGCCCACCGGCGCTCGCCGCCCTTGTCAAGATATAGAAAATGAAGCGAGGCGCGCGTTCTCCCGCGTTCCATCAAGCCGCCCGTATTGTCGCTGTGACGGGCAAACAGCGACGTGAAATCTTCGCGCCGTCTGAGCCTTGACAGCAGCACAGGCCACGCGCTGAAATTCATCCCGACGCCGCCGACGCCGTACACGTTCTCGATACGGCGCACGCTGTCCCACAATTCCAGCTCACGAAAACGCCGCAGCAGAATTAACAGAGCCTGTTGCTTATCCGGCGCGAGCGCATCAAAGGCCGCAACGTCTCTCTCGTGCCCGTACAAACCTTCGAGCTTGCGCTCAAGCGCGTTCCGCGTCTCTGCTGAAAGCTCTTGCCAGCGCAAGTGTGGCATGACAGATTCTGCTGGCTGTCCCCGTCCTAAACTCATGCCCTACGCCGAACTCTTCCGATCAGGGTAAAGCCGCAAAGTTCGATTGTCTATCCCGCGCAGGCTGACGCCGTGAATGTAAGTTTCGTTATTCGCTCCCGGCCCCGAAGGAAAGTGCATCGTTCCCGGCATAAACAACATCGCCAGAGAGTTTTTATGCACTAAATCTTTCGGCACGGAATAGACGCGCTCGATGCCGCCTTCTCCCGTCACATGCCAGAGCGTCGCGGCGGGCTGCTTCTGGCTCGGACAAAGCTCAGCCGTCACGGCGAAGAAGAGATCATCACCGACCGCATGCGAGTAATAGACAGGCCCGTCAATTTCTCCGAGCGCAGTGCGCTCGCCCGTCCGGCGGTCAAGCCTGTAAATGTGATTGTCATGAAACTCTGCATCCGAAGCATAAAAAACAGCATCCTTCGTAAACAGCAAGCTCACGGTGCGCCAAGACTCATCGCCCGTGCCAACGGTTTCGAGCGACTTGAATGAATCGAGCGTGCGCGTGATTCTGGATTCGGTCGCGCCGTCGCCCGTCACGCACCACAACGCATCCGTGTACGGGTCTCTGTAGACTCCGTGAATGTGACGCACTTCGCCCGCGCCGAAAGTGTATGCGACCTCTGCGCTGTCAAAGCCGGGCGCGTACCTGTAGACGCTCATCTCTCCGCGCTCCGCGTTGTCCAGATACTCGCCGACATAGACCGCGCCGTCGCTGCCGATGGCGCAGGCATTTCGCAGCACACGGAAAGGACGCGCGACTCCCTGCAAGGCGTGATATTGACCGTCGCGTATGATGCCGAGTTGTTTGTCGAAGGTGACGAAGATGCTGCTGTCGGAGAGCGGGAGCGCGTTGTAAACCATAAAGCGCGCGAGGCGTTGTCCCAAACGCGCATTTGAAGCGAGGCGTTTTAAAGAGCCGGTCGTGACCTCGCCGAGCAGTTGACGTTTTGAGGTGGGAGTCGCGGCCTGATAAATCTTATTCCTGCGCGAGAGCAGCACGCGCCCCGGCTCTAGCCATTCGACCGTATAGCCTTTCAGGTCTGGGACAACATCAACAGACCATTTCATGCTTGCGCCTGCGCCTCCGGTTTCCGGCACACGAATGGCCCGATGACCAGCACGTCCATTTTTGTTCTCAGGAAACACTCAGCCGCCTCGTCCGGCGTGCAGACAATCGGCTCGTTCTCGTTAAAGCTGGTGTTCAAGACGACCGGCACGCCCGTCTTCTCGCCGAACTTTTTAATCAAGTCATAGTACAGCGGATTTTCTTCGCGCGAGACGCTTTGCAAACGCCCTGTGTTATCCACATGGTTGACCGCGACCAGCCGCTCGCGCCATTCCGGTTTGATTTTGTAAACGTGCATCATGAAAGGAGACGGATGCGAATGCTCGAAAATTTCCGCCTGCCGCTCGACCAACACCGATGGAGCAAAGGGACGGAACCACTCGCGCCGCTTGATGCGTGCGTTGAGAATTTCTTTCATGTTATCGAGGCTCGGATTGGCTAAGATCGAGCGATTGCCCAGAGCGCGCGGCCCCCATTCCATTCTGCCTTGAAACCAACCGACGACGCTTCCCTTTGCAATTTCGTCAACCGTCTGCCCGAGCATCTCTTCACGCTCCAAACGCTCGTAGGTGACGCCTTTGCTATCCAAAGTGGCTTTGATTTCGGCTTCCGAATATTCCGGCCCCAGATAGGAATCAACCATCTCGTAACGCTCTTTTTCTTCGAGCACGCAATGGCTGACATAGAGAGCCGCGCCGAGCGCGAGACCTTCGTCGCCGGATGCAGGTTGAATGACAGTCTCGCGGAACGGCGTGTGGTCGAACAGCTTGCCGTTCGCCACGCTGTTCAAGACCGCGCCGCCAGCCATCGCCACACGTTCATCCGGAACCATCCGGTGCAAGACATTGAGCATGTGCATGTAGCCCTTCTCGAAAAGCTGCTGAAGGCCATAGGACAAATCCATCTCTCTTTGCTCAATCTCCGCATGCGGCTCTCTGGCAGCCCCGAACAGCTCGTGCATGAAATCGGAGTGATGACGATGCACGACCATCGTGCCCTTCTCCGTAATCGTCATTCCCTGATTGTCGCCGAAGGGCAGAAAATATTTCGGGTTCAATTCAAAGCCGTTTTCCGTCAACCAGATCATATCCTCAAACTTGTCTGCATAAGCGTCCGTGCCATACGGAGCTAAGCCCATAACTTTTCCTTCATCGCCGTATTTCCCGTAGCCTATAAATTTGCACACCATCGCGTAGAGCGAGCCGAGCGAGTGCGGGATATAGATGCGGTGCTTGATGTCTATCCGGTTGCCTTCGCAGCTTGCCAGCATACAGGAGACGAAATCGCCCGAGCCGTCCATGCTAAAGCCCGCGCTCTTTTCCCAGGGGGAGATGTAAAACGCGCTGGCGATGTGTGCGAGGTGATGTTCGACGTTGAATTGCTTGAAGCGCAGCTCATCCGGGTTGACATCGCATTTGGTAGCAATCTGCGTCTTCAGATCGTCAAGCACGCTGCGGGATTTTTTGATGTTCAGCAAATTCAGAAGCTTCGTCGGATGCTTCAACATGTACTCGACTTTTTTCGCGCGGTTGGCGGCAGCGTCGCGCCCGACCGCGACATAATCTATGTCCTTAAAGCTGATGCCGCCCATCTCAAGGCACTTGCGCACCGCGAGCGCGGGAAAATTTGCGTAATATTTGACGCGGTTCAGCCTCTCTTCGGCCACGGCTGCGACGGGTTTGCCGTCAATGAGCAGCGCGGCTGAAGCCCCTGCGTGGTAAGCATTGATACCCAGTATGATTGCCATTTAATCCTGTTCCTTGATAGATAAAAATCAAAATCGAGAATTGTTCAGCCACAGAGGACACAGAGAACGCAGAGGAATTTCAAATTCAATTTCTCAGATTTGAAATCTTTAAAAACCTCTGTGTTCTCTGTGCCCTCTGTGGCAAATTCTCACTGCCTCACCTAAACAAATGCTCAGGGCGACGGAAGCTCTCGCTTCATCAAATCGCGGTCTTTCTCCGACAGTCCTTGAAAGCGAACGCCGACTCCGTGTCCGGGGTTGCTATACACCACTTCGGCATTGACGACGACCTGTTGATCCTGACCGAGCGGAATCCGCAAAGTGAGAATCGCGCCCTCAGGCATCTCGGCCTTCGTGTTCATGTAGAGGCCGCCCAGGCTGATGTCTTTCGTGCTGGCGACGCCGGTCGCGTCCGCGCCGTCAAAAAAAACATCCACGATCAGGCGCGAGCGATCATGTGCGCGCCGCTCATCTTCTTCCGCTCTGTGCGGAATCAAGCCGTCAAGCTCATCAGACACTTTTCATTCACCTCGATTGGAAATGATGAATGTCGGCACCATGCCGCCCCCCGAAGAAACGTTGGCAAGCTCCGTATACGAGAGCCGCGTGAAAGCCGATTTCACTTTGCCGTTAAAGAGCAACGGGTCCAGATCAACCAGTTGTTCGGCGAATTCGACTGTGCCGTCTTCCAGCAAAGCAGGGAAAACTTCGCGCGCGGTCGGCACACGCTCCTGCACTAAATAATCGCCGTTGGCGAGCGCGCTGCGCATCGCTTCATTCCAGGCGATCTCGTCCGTGTTCCAGCCGATATAAATTCCGTGCCCGCCGTAATCGTCGTTCGGCTTAAGCACCAGGCGATCTCTGTTTGCCAGAATGTATTCGAGCAGGTCAATCTCCGTGCCGAAATAATCCGACTTCTCTGCGCGCACCATTCGCGTCCACGGAACATGAGCGCGGATAGCTTGCCTCTCAGCCTCCGTAAACAGCCGCGCGTGCCGTGCGTCCGTCAGCACCGCAAAGATAGCTTTCTTGTGAACCAGCTTGGAGCGAAAGCTATTGACCAGACAGAACGCGCCCGCGCGATAAGCATTGAGGAGAGCGGGGCTGTCTTCAATGATCGGCAAATATTCGTTGACGAGTAATCGCTTGTAAACAATATCAATCTCGAAATCGCCGGAGCGCAGATGCCCGTTCGTGAACTCTAAATCTTCGGGCGAGCAGATGATGGACGGATGCCCCTGACTCTCAAAATATTCTTTGAACAGCTCGAATTCCTGCGTCGTCGGCACGTCCTTCAAATCAACGATGGCGATGCGCGGCGTGCGCTCGGCCTTGCGTCCCAGAAATTCAGCATGCGCGCTCACAAGGACATTCAACATCTCGCTGCGACCGTACATGGGACGCACGTTGTATTCTTCGGCAAAGCGGCGCATCACCGGCAGCGCGGAGAAAACATGGTAAGCCGCATCGGCATAAGCGATTCCGGCGGGACTCTCGCCGTTCAATTCGACAAAGCTGTAAGCCTTGTCCGTCAAAAATGAATCAAGCCGCGCCGTCGGCGAAACCTCACGATAGCCGGGGTCAATGGCGACCAGCTCGCGCTCCTTTTCCGTCAGCCCCAGCTCATCCAGTAAAGCATCATTCTCAACCGCCGCATCCTTAACTTTTTGAATCGCGCCCCAGACCGTTTCGCAGACGCCGACCACGCGCGCCCAATCCGTCTCGGTCACAAAATGCGGGCGCAGGTATGGCGAGAGACGACGGCCCCCAAAAATGAGCCGCGCTTTCTCAAGCCCCTCGTCCAGCATGGCTCTTGAGGATTCGGCAAGATCGCCTTCGGCCAACAGTTCGTGATAACGCGAAACGGCACTATGCAGCATAAAATCAGAAGTCAGACTTTCGGGCGAAGTATGGTTTGAAAGCTTTGTCGAGAAGCGCCTAGATTAACACAGAATCGGTTTCGGCGGCTAAACCGGCACAAGCTTTGTCAGAAGCTATCTGGAAATTCTTTTAAGCCGCGCGAGCGGCTTAGAGAAGGTAGCCGGACGTGCAACGTCTGGTCGCAAGCAAATTGTTTTTCGCGCTCTGAAGGAGCGCCAGATATTTCTGCCCGCGACTTCAACGCGGAAACGATGTGGCTCGCGTGTTCCAGACGTTGCACGTCTGGCTACCTTCTGAACGCGCCTTCGGCGCGAGAGTTTAACTTCCAAACAGCTTCTACGCTTTGAAGGCAGAGATTATTTGACAGTCAAGCTATTTGACATTCCCGCCGAGCTTCGCTTTGAGGCGGGCTATCTCATCGGCTTCAACCGTCAGCGAGAGAGCCTTTTGCCATGCGGCGCGTGCCAAATCTTTCTTGCCCTGACGATGATAGACATCTCCCAGATGCTCTTGAATCGTCGCCGACGCGCTGTCACGCCGCGCGGCATCAGATAGATGTTGCGCGGCCTCTTCAAGCTGTCCGAGCTTGAAATAAGCCCAGCCCAGACTGTCCAGAAACGAAGAGTTGGTAGGCTCTGCTTTGACCGCACGTTGAATCAATTCCAGAGCTTCCTTGAGCCGCTCGCCTCGCTCGACCAGAAAATATCCGAGGTTGTTAAGCGCAGTCGCGTTATCAGGCTCTCTGTCCAACACGCGGCGCAGCGATTCTTCAGAGCCTTTAGCATCGCCCGCGCGCTCCTGCGCCGAAGAGAGCGTGATTAAGGCCGCAGCCATCATGTCAGCGCGGTCTGCGGGAGCGCGCTCAAGAGCCTGCCGCGCGGCGGCGACACCCTCAGTTCCGCGATTGGCCTGCGTGTACAGGCTGGCGATTCGCAGGTAAAGCTCAAAGTCTGCGAGCGCCGTGACCGGAGCCGCGCCGGGCTTTGAGAGACGTGCGCGCAAGAGCGTCACGGCTTCGTCAACCTGCCCGCTGTCCGTCAGGATAAAGGCTTCCAGATAAAGAAACTCGTTTTGTTGCGGGAAACGCCCGCGAGCATTGCGCGCAGCTTGCAACGCCTCTCGCCGTTTGCCAAGCCCGCGTAGCAGTTCTATCTGTTCAAGGTCAATGGTCGGGTCATCGCTGCCGAGCAGAGCGCGCATACGCTCGATGGTCGCCAGAGCCTGCTCCGTGTTTCCCGCGCTTTTGTGCAAGGCGACGATGCTCCGCAAGATTCCCAAAGCGAGACCGCGCTTTGCTTCATTCGTCAACGCCGCGTTGCCCGTGATGCCCTGCTCTTTCAAAATCTCTTCATAAACGCTCACGGCCTCCGCATAGCGCAGTGCATCCGTCAAGGTTTGCGCCAGAATCAGGCGCAAGGTAGTGATGCCTTGCTTATCGGTCACGGGGCGGCGGCTGATGGCAGCGCGTAAAGTCTGTACGGCTTCGTCAACGCGCCCGGCCAGAGAGAGCTGTCGCGCCAAAAGCATATTCGCCGTCGCGCCTCCGGGGTCTGTCGCGGCCATGCTCCGCAGCTCGTTGATAATCGTATCATCCGTGCCGAGGGCTTCAACGGCACGGCTCAACAATTCCTCATATTCTTCGCTTTGAGGATTGAGCGAGAGCGCGCGGCGGATGGCGGCAAAAGCCTCACGCGGACGATTCGCGCGGAGCAACGCTTCGCCCAAGCGTGCAGCAGCCACTTCCCCATCCAAATCAAGCCCGCCCGTGATCGTGCGAAAGAATCGTGGATTGACGGCGGGCGGAGAAGACCCCCATCTGGTCAGAGCGTCAATGGCTTCATTCGTCCGCCCCAGCGCAAGATAAAATTCGCCGAGCAAAGCCCATGCTTCCGTCTCGTTCGGCACGAGTCGCACGACTTCGCGCAGTTCCGTAATGGTGCGCTCGGCCAGAATTTTATCCGGCGTTCCCTTGCTGAGTCCGCTTTTCAGGCCGTAGACGCGCGTGAGCAATTGATGCGCGCCGAGGTTGTCGCGATTTATCTTGAGCGCGGCGATGGCATGCTCAACCGCTTCGTCAATATTCTGCGGCGGGTGAAAGAGCGCGATTTCCGCCAGAGCCGTGTAGGCTTCTGCCAGAGACGGGTCAAGCTGAACGGCTTCCCTAAAAGCCTGCTGCGCCAGACGCGCGGCAGCCGCCGACTCAGCCGACGCGCTTTCGCCGCGCCTGAGATCAGACAGCAGCCGCTGGCCTTCAAGCAGCTTTGCATAACCCTGCGCACGCTTCTGCCGCGCCCCTGCGCCGTCCGTGGAATTCATCGAACCCGTTAGCTGTCCGGGCGACATTGACGGCTGAGCTTGCGGCTGGCCGGTGGCGGATGGAGTCTCTTGCGCGCTCGCTGTGAGAAGAAGTGCGGGACTGATGACAAAGACGCCAGCCAGAACTGCCTGACGAGATAAAAGATAAAAAGACTTCAAGTGATATTTCCCTTCGCGGAAGGCTCTGCGTTGACCAAGCCCTTCCGTTCGATTCCCTGAACCAGACGCTGCCACGCCCCTCTTTGTGGATAACAGTAAAGCAGCACGATAACGGCGACGCCCCCTGCGCGCAGCATGTCAAATTTATTGCCCGTTCGAATCATGACAATGAAGCCCAACAAGGCGATTGTGCCGCCTAAGAAAGCTAATTGGATAGTTGTTCCCTGCAGCGATTTGAGCAGGCCGGAGAGTCCGCGCAAAGCTGCTATGTCCTGCAAGCGCATGGCCGAAAACCTCGCGCGGCGCAGCACGAACGCGCCCATCCCGAAAACCAGAATCGTTATCCACAAAGCCATCGGCAGCGTCGGGTCGCCCGGCCTGTAGAGAGAGTTGCCCGCGAGTAAAGCGATTCCGATCAGTATCAATGTCAGCGCGAGCAACGCGCCAACAATCATCGCCGCCGTGCGATGGCGACGTTTCAACTCATCATGAATGTTTTCCTGCGGCGTCGTGGTCATCGGCTTCAAATAAGAGTCCCGGCTTAAAAGCTAAGGGGAAAACTGCGTGAAGGAAATTCTAACATTCGTCTTTGATGCCTAGCAAACTGCATCTTTTAACCGGCTCAATCGGGAGCGGGGAAAAAGCGAACGGCCAGCAACATTCTTCTCTTTTGCTGCTGGCCGTTTGCTGTATGTATGGATTAACTTTTTCGCTCTAAAGTTAATTCCGAACCGAACGCTTTATTGTTCCGGCGTGGTGGCCGGAGGCTGCGTCGTGTTGGCCGGGGGCGGCGGCGCGGGGCGATTCGGCTGCTGACGAGTCGTGCGCGGAGCCTGCGGCCCTACATTGTCAGGCAGTTGCCCGCCCCTCGCGATAGCTATGTCAATCAGGTCGTTGCCTTCTTTGCTATCCTTGCTGATGAGGATGCCGTTTTTATCGACTGTTACCATCTGAACCCCGAAGACTTCATTCGCCAGATTTTTCATAAAACCGGGCTGCTCGGCGATAATTCTCTTTTGCGCTTTCGGGTCAGGCTCCGGCACCGGAGCGCCGATGACGCCCAACTGCTCAATGGCTTTCTCGACATATTCGCTGTCGGGAGGAAATTCGCGGACGATTTTCTGATAATATTTGGCGGCCTCATCCGGCTCTTCTTCCTCCTGATAGGTATAGGCGAGGTTAAACCAGACTTTATCCATCCGGGAAAAGTTCGGCCACTTCTCGTCAATCTCACGCAGGCGCGACTGCACTCCCTTGAGTCCGCCTTTTAACTGCTTGACGCGAGCTTCCATATAGAAATCCGCGACTTTCAGATTATGCAGCGCGAGATTTTCCTGCACTTCGATCAAGCGCAGTTCCACTTTCGGGCGCAAAGGCGTGTCGGGATATTGCTGTAAGAGAACTTTCAAACGCTGCTCCGCTTTGCGCGAGCGGCTCACGTCGCGGTCTGCGAGTCCCATCTGCCTCATCTCGGACTCGGCCACCTTGAGCATCACGTCGTCCGCCAAGGGGTCTGTCGGAAAGAATGTCAGCCAATCCGTATAGGAGGCTGCGGCTTGAATCAGCGAGCTGGTCTGGCCTTCAAGGTAGAAGGAATCCGCGATGGCGAGCTTTGCCAGAGGCAGGTACTGCGAGTCCGGATAAGTCGTGATGATGGTATTAAAAAGCAAGCGGCCAATTTCAAAGTTGTCCTTGCGCACTTCTTTGACTGCCATCTCGAACAGTTCGCGGTCGCGTCCCGGCGCAGTCGAGCCTGTCAACTCTTCATACTTGTCATCGCCGCCGCCACCGAAGAGGCCCAGAAACTTGCCTTTCTTTTTCTTCTTCTTGGAAACATTCGCCCCGTCACTCTTGCGCACACCGGCGGTCGCCACCAAGCCTGCCTCGACCCGTCCGTTCAGGTCTGCGACAGAGACTTCGAGCTTCTGGATATCTTTGGCTTCATATCGTTCGGAGCGATCAACCTTGCCGCGCAAAGAATTGACTTCGGAAATCACCGAGCCGACTTCGCGCTCCAATCCGCGCAGGCGCGTCAGGGCTTCCGCCTCCGGAGAATTTTTGTCTTTCTCCTTATCGGAGCCTTCCTGCGTGTTGATGCCGGAGATGGCGCTGTTGAGCGAGCGGCGCAAGCCTTCAAGCTTCGAGCGCATGACCTCTAGGCGCTGCGCGGGCGTGCCCGATGAATCCTGAGCTAAAGCAAACGGCGCGAAGCCCGTCAAAAGCATCGCACATAAAGCGACCGCCGCCAGATAACGAGAATACATTATAAAACCTCCAATAAAAGTGACAAGTGACAGGTAACAAGTGACAAGTTAAAGACAAAATCTTTTTCTCATCACCCGTCACTCATTACTCATCACTGCTTTTAGACCCATTGCATAGATGCTTCGCGCAGTTCGCGGACTGCCTGTGCGGGGTCTGTTGCGCCGAAGACGGCTGAGCCGGCGACGATAATTTCCGCGCCCGCGCCAACAATCTCCGAGATATTTGTGTGGTCAACGCCACCGTCTATTTCAATCCGTGTTTTGAGGTTTCGCTCTTGAATCATGCGCCGCAGGCGACGCAGCTTGTCGAGCGAGTTGGAAATAAATCTCTGTCCCCCAAAGCCCGGATTAACGGACATCAAAAGAATAAAGTCTGCGAACGCGAGCGCTTCTTCGAGCGCGGACAGCGGCGTCGCCGGATTTATCGCCACTCCGGCCTGCGCTCCCTTTTCTTTGATAGACATCAAAGTGCGATGCAGGTGTGCGTCAGCCTCTACATGCACCGAAACCATCTGCGCGCCCGCTTCGACAAACTGCGCGGCGTAACGTCCCGGCTCAGTAATCATCAGATGCGTGTCAATCACAAGGCGCGTCGCGCCCGCGACGGCTTTGACGACGGGCAAGCCGACTGTGATGTTCGGCACGAAATGCCCGTCCATGACATCCACATGCAGGACGGTCGCGCCGCCGCGCTCGACCGCTTCGATCTCCGCACCGAGCCGCGTGAAATCCGCTGATAAAATTGAAGGAGCGATTTCAACCATTTTAAGAGTCGAGAGTCAAGAGTCTGGAGTCTAAAGTCTTTAAGCCTTTGACTCTGAACTCCAGACTCTGGACTCCAGACTCTTAGACTCTCGACTGTTGTTAAGGCGTGCGCGGGTTTCCACCCGGATTGAATGGAGGCGTGGTAAACACGGGCGCACGTCTGTTTGTGTTTGAGTTACTGTTGCTGCGATTGCTGTTCGTGTTGCGGCCAGAGTTCGCATTCGGGGTGCGATTGGCATTGGCGTTCCGATTATTCACGTTCCGGTCATTAGAGTTCCGGTCATTCGTATTGCGGTTATTCACGTTCCTATCATTAGAGTTGCGATTGTTCGCGTTCCGATTCGCGTTGCCGTTATTAGCGTTGTTGCTGTTATTGCTGTTGTTCGTATTCTTGTTGCGCGGCTTCTTATTAGTATTCTCTGTATTCGCGTTCTCGTTACCGTTTTTCGACGCTGAAGATTCAGTGTTTTTGTTCGCGTCCTCAGTCCCGAAATTATTTTCGGCTTCGCCTGAGACAGGGCTTTCGCCTTCTTTGGCGGTTGAGCGGCTGACGACGACCGCGACCGTCTGGCCGACTTTGATAACTGCTCCAGCCTGCGGCTCCTGACCTAAAATCGTGTTGGGCTTGGCATCCGGGCTGTAGCGATTCGCCCTGCGCCGCATGTTCAGGCCGTCTTTATCCAGCGCGGCCTCTGCTTCCAACACATCTTTTCCGACGATGTCAGGGACTTTCACCTCCGGGCTGCGCAGGCTGAGATAGACCGTCCCGACCAGCCCTATGAAAAAAGCAAAGACGATAGCGATGATGATGCCCAGCCTGCCCATCGCCGAAAAAGCACGTCCTGCTATACTCAAAGTTGATTGCACCTCTCCCGGAAAGCCGGTCGTAAAATCAAGTTGCGAAGTCTAACATTCACCCCTGCGAGCCGCAAGTTTCAAAAAAGAATCAAACAGGGATGGACAGGATAAACAGGATGAAAGAAATGAATTTTTTATTCATCTAGCCATTGACTCATTGAACAAATGAATCAACGAGTAAATCTTTTTAATCCTGCTCATCCTGTCCATCCTGTTTAATTTCTAGTTAAGTTTGACGCTCAAATACCGCGATAAAAAAACCGTCCGCTCCGTCCCTGTGCGGCCAGGTTCGCGCTGTAGAGCCGTCGGCGCGGCGCAACGCTTCCGGCACGTCTGCATTAACCTGTTTGAAGCTCGTGTGATCTTGCAGAAAGCTTGCGATAACTTCTTCGTTCTCTTCCGGCTCGACGGAGCAAGTTGAGTAAACGAGCCTGCCTCCGTTTCGCACCGCGTCGGCAGCGTTGGCGAGAATGCGACGCTGCCGCTGCGCCAATTCTGCAATATCAAGGTCTGAGATGCGCCAGCGGATTTCAGGGTTGCGCCTGAGCGTGCCCGTCCCGCTGCATGGCGCATCCACCAGAACACGGTCAAATGATTGAGCCGTAAAGGGTAAGGCTGCCGTCGCATCATGCGCCAGAGCGTTAATTCGCTCTTCACCCGTTCGCTTTGCCGTCTCAAGCACGGTTCGCAAACGATGCTCGTAAAGATCGCCCGCCAAGATTAGCGCGGCTGTAGGAGCGCGTGCAGCAATGTGCGTCGTCTTGCTTCCGGGCGCGGCGCAGACATCCAAAACGCGCTCGCCGTGTCTGGCATCAACAACATGCGCGACCAGTTGAGAAGCTTCGTCCTGCAAGTAAATCAGACCTTCACGCGCCAGCCTTCTGACGGTCGCGCCCGCGCCCGCGACGCGCCACGCATCCGGCGCGATTTCCGAAGGAGTGATGACTGCTTCCCCCTCTCGCAGCTCATCCAAAATAGCATCGCTCTCAAACGCTTTCGCTGTCAGGCGAAAAGCGACCGGCGGGGCTTCATTATTTGAGCGCGCGAATTTTTCCGTCTCCTCACTTCCGAATGCTTTTGTCCAACGCTCTAACAACCACGCCGGATGCGAGGTCTCAATCGCCAGCCGCTGAAGAGCATCGTCAATCTTCGCTGCCGGATCGTAATCAATTTCGCGCACGGCACGCCGCAGCACGGCGTTGACGAAACCTGCGGCAGAATGCAGGCGTGCTAAATAAGCCAAGTTGACGGATTCGTTGACGCTGGCCGAAGCGGGTATGCGCGTGAGAAAGCGCAGTTGGTACAGACCCATACGCAGAGCGCGCCTGACGGGGCGGTCAATTTTCTCTGCGCCGCGCCCAGCATAATGCTCTATCAAAGCGTCCAGCCAGAGCTGCCATCTGAGCGTGCCCAGCACAATCTCATAGCAGAGCGCGCGATCCTCGCCGCGCATCTCTTCATCCAACGCTGCCAGCAGGACTGAAGCGAAAGCATCCTCTTCTTCGACGCGCCGCAGGATTTCAAAAGCCGCGCGCCGCGCGGGAGAAACATTGCGGGAGCTGTTATCGAGCTTTGGCGGGCGGCGCGCAGATTTTGCGCGTCCGCTCATCCGAAGCTCTCCCCGGCAGAGAGGCGCGTGCCGTTCAGGTAATCACGAACGCTCATCCGCCGCTTGCCCTCCGGCTGAACTTCCAACAGACGTAAAATAGTCTGGTCGCCGCACGCGACAATCAATTCATCGCCCTGCGCGCTGACAACTTCGCCTTCTTTGCCCGCACGCTCCAACACCTTTTCTGCACGCGCACGCCAGACGACCAGACGGCTCTCGCGATGTTTGGTGAAAGCATTAGGCCACGGCTGAAAGCCGCGCACGCGCCGCTCAATCTGAAAAGCATCGAGCGCCCATTCGATCAATCCGTCTTCCCTTCGCAGCATCGGCGCAAACGTCGCCTTCTCTTCGCTCTGCTCAAGCTCTTCAATTTCATCTAGCTCTTCAAGCGTCTCGCTCAACAACTCCGCGCCGGTCGCAGCAAGACGCGACATCAATTCCGTCGCGGTCTCTTCAACACCGATCTTCGTCGCGCGTTGCTTTAGAATCGCTCCCGTATCCAGGCCTTCGTTCATCCGCATCGTCGTCACGCCGGTTTCATCTTCGCCGCGCACGATGGCCCAGTTGACCGGCGCGGCTCCCCTGTACAACGGCAGCAGCGAGAAATGCACATTGATACAGCCACGTCGCGGCGCGCTCAGAAAAGCGGCAGGCAGAATGCGACCGTAAGCGACGACCACTGCTACGTCCGCATCATCTGAGGCGAATAACTTTACAGCTTCTTCATTCCTGATTTTTGCGGGTTGATGAACTTTCAAACCGGACGATAGAGCGAACACTTTGACAGGCGATTGAGCAAGCCTGTTGCCGCGCCCCGCAGGACGATCCGGCTGTGTCCAGACAGAGACGACTTCATGCCCATCTTCGAGGCATCGCCGCAAAGTCGGCACGGCAGCTTCGGGCGTCCCCATGAAGGTAATTCTCATAGAAGAAAACTCTCACGCAAAGGCGCAAAGGAAGAACTCTACTGTTTTCTTTGCGTCTTTGCGCCTTTGCGTGAAACTAACGCTCTCGCACTAAATCGCCGCGCGCTTTTCAGCCATTGTGTCTGTGGTTGCTCCGACTTTTTCCGACCACAGCTTGGCCTGCATAAAGAGACCTAGATAATCTCTGCCGCCCGCTTTGGAATCCGTGCCGGACATGTTAAAGCCGCCGAACGGATGTACGCCGACCAGCGCGCCCGTGCATTTGCGATTCAGATACAGATTGCCGACATGAAACTCGCGGCGCGCACGCTCAAGCTTCGCAGGGTCTGAAGAGTAAAGCGCGCCCGTCAAACCATATTCGGTATCGTTGACGATGCGCAGAGCATCATCAAAATCCTGCGAGCGAATCACGGCCAGCACCGGCCCGAAAATTTCTTCCTGCTCGATAGTATCACCCGGCTTCACATCCGCGATGACGGTCGGCTCTATAAAAAATCCCTGCTCGCCGTCAGAGCCGCCGCCCGCGAGCAGTCGCCCACCCTCAGCCTGACCTTTTTCGATATATTCGTTGATGGTCTTGAAGGCTTTCTGATTGATGACGGCAGACATATTTGTCGCAGGGTCTGTGGGGTCTCCAACTTTAATCTTCTCTGTTCGCTCGACTATCATTCCGAGCATTCTGTCATACACGTCCGTATGAATGACGGCGCGCGAGCAGGCGGAACATTTTTGTCCCTGAAAACCGAAAGCCGCTTGCACGACTCCGGTCGCGGCGTCTTCCAGGTCAGCATCCGCTTCGACGATGATGGCATCCTTGCCGCCCATCTCTGCCACCACGCGCTTGAGCCAGATTTGGCCTTCCTGCACTTTGGCCGCGCGCTCATTTATTCTGAGGCCAATTTCTTTCGAGCCTGTGAAAGCGATAAAGCGCGTCTTCGCATGATCCACGATCACGTCTCCGACTTCTGCGCCCGAGCCGGTCATGAAATTGACGACGCCCGCAGGCATCCCCGCTTCTTCCAATAATTCAAAGAACTTGTAAGCGATGGTCGGCGCATCCGAAGAAGGTTTGAGCACGACCGTGTTGCCAGTGACGGCGGCAGCCACAGTCATGCCCGCCATGATGGCAAGCGGGAAATTCCACGGCGGAATCACGACGCCGACGCCGAGCGGTATGTATTCGAGCCGGTTATCTTCGCCCTCAAGCTTGGTCAGCGGCTGGCCTTCGGCATAACGCAGCATCTCGCGCGCGTAGAAATCACAAAAATCAATCGCTTCGGCAGTGTCGCCGTCGGCTTCAGCCCAACTTTTGCCGACCTCGTGAATCATCCAGGCAGAAAGCTCATGCTTGCGCTCGCGCAAAATCGCGGTCACACGAAAGAGCAAATCCGCGCGCTTTTGCACGGGCGTGTTGCGCCACGTCTGGAAAGTCTCATAGGCGGTTTCGACCGAACGCTGCGCCAACTCTTCCGTCGCTTTTTGAAAACGCCCGACCACTTGCGTTTTGTTAGCGGGATTGAAGCTTTCAAATTTTTGGTCGGTCATGATGCGCTCGCCGCCGATGACCAGCGGATATTCCTGTCCCAGTTCGCCTCTCACCTTTTCAATCGCCGCGCGCATGGTCGCAGCGTTTTCTTCCTTGCTAAAATCCGTAAACGGCTCATTGCGAAATTCGGTCTGCATAGTCTGCTCCTCACAAAGATAAGGATTCGAGATTTCACATCTCAAATCTGAAATATGTATTCCGGAAAGTTAAATTCGATAAATTAAATTTTAGCACACAAGCTAAAACGCGGTCATGCGCTTCAGGCATTGACCGCGTTTCCGGGTTGAAGAATTTGAGAATGAAGCTCTTAAACCCACTCTCCGGCTTTCTGCAATTTTCTGATCTTGCGCTTGACCATCTCGCGCTTGAGCGTCGTCGTCTTATCTATAAAGACGATGCCGTCACAGTGATCCGTCTCGTGCAGCATACAGCGCGCGGTCAATTCCATTCCATCAACTTCAAACTGCTCGCCGTTGACATCATGCGCGCTGACGATGGCTCTCAAATCACGCCGGACGTTAAAGTAGATGCCGGGAAAAGAGAGACAGCCCTCTTCGTCCACCTGCTCGCCTTCGACGCGGAGGACTTCCGGGTTAATCAGTGCGATGCGCCGCGAAGGGTCTTGCCCGCCGGAGCAATCCATCACGAACAAGCGTTTTGAGACGCCCACCTGCGGCGCAGCCAGGCCCACGCCGCGCGCCTCGTACATCGTCTCGAACATGTCATTGACAAGCTGTTTCAGCTCGTCGTCAAACACGGTCACAGGGTCGCCCGGAGTCAACAGCACAGGCTCAGGATAATGAACTATTTTCAGAAGCGACATTCTCAAATTCCTACGAAACAAGCTTGAGGCGCGGAAACGTTATTCCGCAATGACTTACAGCATTTATTTTACGACAAAAGGCGCAGCAAACGCCAGCGAGCGGACTTTGAAGCTCTCCGGCTTTCTCAAGTTGTCTCTTATCAAAACTCAATTCTCTTCTTTGCGCCTGTGCGAGAAACATTTCTCTCGCAAAGCCGCAAAGGAAGGCGCAAGTCTAATACTCTCGCAACTGCTTGCAATACCCGTCAAAATTGCGCTGCATCTCTTCCAAACTATCGCCGCCGAATTTTTCTCGCATCGCCTGCGCCAGGACCAGCGCGACCATCGCTTCGCCAATCACACCCGCCGCCGGAACGACAGTCACATCCGAACGCTCAAAGTCTGCGGCGTCTTCCTGCTTCGTGTCTATGTCAACCGAGCGGAGCGCGCGGCGCAAGGTCGAGAGGGGTTTGAGAAACCCACGCACGCGCACCTCTTCGCCGTTGGTGATGCCGCCTTCCAGGCCGCCCGCGCGGTTGGTCGGGCGCGTAAATTTTTGTAAGCCTGCATCATAATCAATCTCGTCATGCACGCGAGAGCCGTGCAAGCCGCTCGCTTCCATGCCCGCGCCGATTGACACGGCTTTGACCGCAGGGATTGACATCAACGCCTGCGCAACTCGCCCATCGAGCTTTTCGTTCCAAGAGGTATGCGAGCCGAGACCGGCTACGACACCGCGTGCGACCACTTCAAAAACTCCGCCGAGCGTGTCGCCAGCCTGTTTCGCTTCATCAATCAAAGCGACCATGCGTGTTTGTGCGTCCGCATCAGCGCAACGAAGCGGAGCGTCTGCGGGAATAGCCGCGATAGCATCCCACTCAAGCTCAAGCGGCTCAAGAGGCATGCTGCCAAGCTGTACGACGTGGCTCAGGATTTCGACTCCAAAGACCGTGAGAAGCTGTTTCGCCAGCGCGCCGCAAGCCACGCGCGCCGCAGTCTCGCGCGCAGAAGCCCTTTCCAGCACATCACGAAGATCACGCGCGCCGAACTTCAAGCCGCCCGTGAGGTCTGCATGACCGGGGCGCGGACGCTTGACGCGCCGTGATTTTTCGGCGGGCACGTCGCGCGCTTCCGTTGACATGACTTCAGTCCAATTGGCCCAATCTTTATTTTCAATCATCAACGCGACGGGCGAGCCGAGCGTCAGGCCATGCCGCACGCCGCTCAAAATTTCCACGCGGTCATGCTCGATCTTCATCCGCCCGCCGCGCCCGTAGCCCCACTGCCGCCGCTCCAATTCAAGATTGATTTGTTCGGCATCCACAGGCAAACGCGCTGGCAAACCTTCGACTATCGCGACCAGCGCGCGACCATGTGACTCGCCAGCAGTGGTGAAACGAAACATAAGTTTTTTGTTTTTTGATCTTTGTGCTTTGTTCTTTGCACGCGACTCTAACTTGAATTTCAAAGCACAACATCAGTAAGACACACAAAGAACAAAGTGCAAAGATCAAATCAAAGATATTCTTCGGTAAAAATATTCCCGCGCCCCAAGATACAGGCCGGATCGAACGCGCGTTTGAGCGCGGCCATTTCGCGCAAGTGGTCTTGACTGTAAAGCACGCGCAGGTAATCGCTTTTCAATTTGCCTATGCCGTGCTCGGCAGAGATCGTGCCGCCGACTTTGACCGCGCGCTCGATAAACGTTTGATAAAGCTCCCGCGCCGTCGCGGCCTCGTTTGTATCGCGCGGCAGGATGTTGACATGCACATGATTATCTCCGATGTGTCCGAAGATAACGAATTGCAGGCCGCTCTCTTGTAAGGTCTCTTTATAAAATCCAAGCATCGCGGCAAACTCTTCATCAGGCACGGCCATGTCTGTCGAAATCTTTCGCTGCCCATGATGCGTGAGCCATTCATTGATGAGGACGGGCAGCGCGTGCCTGAATCCGCGTATCCGCTGCCGGTCATGCTCATTCGTCGCAAACCATGAATCATCAACCAGCGCGCCGTAGCGTTCGAGCAGAGACAGCCAACCGGACATCAAATCTTCTTCCGTCTCAGCGGTCGTCTCCTGCTCAAAGAACACAGCGCCCTCAGCCCATTGCGGCACGAGCGTGTAACGGCGCCGGAGAAATTTCAAAGATTCAATGTCGAAATACTCAAGCGCGCGGGCATCAATTGCTTCGTGCCCGTTTGCGCTTCGCGTTTGCAGCGAGAGTGAACGCACTTTTGTGACAAAAGCCAGCAGCTTCTCTTCCGATTTAAAAAACACGATGCCGCTCAAAACATTTTCGGGAGTCGGCAGGAGCGTTACTTCGACTTCGGTGATGACTCCGAGCGTGCCTTCGCTGCCGATAAAGAGATCGAGCGCGTCCATGCAACGCGCGACGAAATAACCCGAAGCATGCTTGCGCGTCTGCGGCATTTGATAAGAAGGAAGCTGTACAGAGATGCTGCGGCTTCCCGAAAGCGGAAGCTGAATCTTCCCGGCAGCATCTGCATAAATCTCTCCGCGCCGCAAATCCAGCACGTCGCCCGTCGCGAGCGCAATCTTTAATCGTCTAACGAACCCGCGCGTCGTGCCATACTTAAAAGTTCGCGCGCCGGATGCGTTGGTCGCGACCGTGCCGCCTAAGAAACAACTCCACTCCGTAGGGTCTGGCGGATAAAGCAAGCCTTGCGCGGCAACCGCTCTTTGAAAATCCGCCAGCACGACGCCAGCCTCCGCGCAAGCCCAACCGCCGCTCTCTTCGCGCACAATTTCTTTAATCTTATTGAGCCGCTCCGTCGCCAGCACGATGCCGCCGAACGGCACGCGCCCGCCGACCACACCCGTGCCCGCGCCCGCAACCGTCACAGGCATCCGTTCAAGCGTAGCTTCGGCAAGAATGGCTGCTATTTCTTCTGTACTTTCGGGAAAGACGACGCGCGCCGCGTGCCCGCCCTGCATGTTGCTGGCATCCGCGAGGAAGGATTGAATCTCGTCTGCTTGAGTTTTAATCAGCATAAAGATTTGCCACAGAGAACACAGAGCATTATTAAAAACAATTTCAAATTCGCTGTCTGAAATTTCAATTGTTTATCTTATCTCCGTGTTCTCTGTGTCCTCTGTGGCTTCATCATGTCATCTGAAGCTCGCGCTCGCGCAAGTATTTCACGCGGTCGCGCAGTTCCGCCGCGCGCTCAAATTCCATGCGTTTGGCGGCCTCGCGCATCTCTGCTTCGAGGCGAGCGATGGTCTCGTCAATCTTGTCTTTCGTGTAGTCGTCGAACTCGTCAAGATTGAGCGGAATTTTGAAATAGTCTGCTTCGTAGGCTGTGACAAGCGTGGCTTCGATGGGCTTAACGATGGTCTGCGGCGTGATGCCGTGCTCTTCGTTGTAAGCTTCCTGAATCGCGCGGCGTCTTGAGGTTTCATCCATCGCGCGCCGCATTGAATCCGTAATCTTATCGGCATACAAAATAGCTTTACCCGCAGCATTGCGCGCCGCGCGTCCCATCGTCTGAATCAGCGAACGATCTGAGCGCAGGAAGCCCTCCTTGTCAGCATCTAAAATCGCTACGAGCGAGACTTCAGGCAAGTCCAATCCTTCGCGCAAGAGGTTGATGCCGACCAGCACATCGAACTCGCCGCGCCTGAGATCACGCAGGATTTTTATTCGCTCAAGCGTTTCGATGTCTGAATGCAAGTAGCGCACGCGCACTCCGACTTCTGCGAAATATTCGGTCAGGTCTTCGGACATCTTTTTCGTGAGCGTCGTAACCAGCACGCGCTCGTTGCGTTCTGTGCGGACGCGGCATTCTTCCAGGAGGTCATCAATCTGCCCCTTGACCGGCCTGACTTCGACCTCCGGGTCAATGAGTCCGGTCGGGCGTATGATTTGCTCTACGACTTCGCCGCCCGTTTTCGTCAGCTCATACGGGCCGGGCGTGGCCGAGACGTAAATCGTCTGGCCGACTCGCTTTTCAAACTCTTCAAAGTTGAGCGGGCGATTGTCCATCGCCGATGGCAAGCGAAAGCCGTATTCGACGAGCGTGCGTTTGCGTGATTGGTCTCCCTTGAACATCGCGCCGAGCTGCGGGACGGTTTGATGCGATTCGTCAATCACCATAATCGTATCGCGCGGCAAATAATCGAGCAGCGTCGGCGGCGGGTCGCCCGCATTTTTTCCAGTCAGGTGGCGCGAATAGTTTTCGATGCCGCGACAAAATCCCATCTCCTTTATCATCTCAAGATCATACATCGTGCGTTGATGCAGCCGCTGCGCTTCGACCAGACGGCCTTCGCCAATCAGCTTCGGCTCCCACCAATCAAGCTCTTCACGAATGGTTTTTATCGCGCGCTTGACGGTCGGCTTGGACATCACGTAATGCGATTTCGGATAGATGGGCAGGCGCGAGGTATGCTTGTGCAGGACTTCGCCAAGCAGCGGGTCAATCGTGGAGACAGAATCAATCTCATCACCAAACAATTCGATGCGGTACGCCTGCTCCTGATAGCTCGGGTAAATTTCCACGACATCGCCGCGCACGCGAAAAGAGCCGCGATCAAATTCTATGTCAGAGCGTTCATATTGCAGCTCGACCAGCTTTTGCAGCAAAGCTTCGCGCGACATACGCGCGCCCGGCTCTACGAAAAGCAGCATCCCGTAATAAGCATCCGGGTCGCCGAGACCGTAGATGCACGACACGCTGGCGACCACAATCACATCGCGCCGCTCAAACAGCGACCGCGTCGCGGACATGCGCAGGCGGTCAATCTCATCATTGATCGTCGCCTCTTTTTCGATGTACAAGTCCGAGGCCGGGACGTAAGCCTCCGGCTGATAATAATCGTAATACGAGACGAAATACTCTACCGAGTTTTCAGGAAACAGCGTTTTAAATTCCTGATAAAGCTGCGCGGCGAGCGTCTTGTTATGCGCTAAAACAAGCGTCGGCCTCTGCGTCTTTTGAATCACCTGAGCAATGGAAAAAGTCTTTCCGCTACCCGTGATGCCGAGCAGCACCTGATCCTTAACGCCATCATTAAGATTGCGCAAAAGAGCCTCGATGGCCTGCGGCTGGTCGCCCTGCGGCTCGTATTCGGAACGAAGATTGAATGGCATAAAAATTACAGTGACAACTGCTGAGCAATAAGTTAAAACGTTAATTCTAACTTGTCACTCGTCCCTTGTCACTTGACCGCGCAACGGACGCCTCAACCTTCGAGTTGAAGAATATCAGGGACTTCAGTAGACAGGCTTCATGCAAGACTGAAGACCGGAATCAGCCAGTCACCATTGCCCCGGCAGCTAGTGCGGAAGGATTTAACACGGTCATGCCGAAGAGTAAACGAGTTGGCACGCGAGCCAAGCAAACCAACAAAAAATCAGAGCAGGAGTTGCCGCCAGGCATGAAGCTTCTGCGAACTCTGCGCGGCAACTCTGGTGAGATTAGGCGCATTGCCTGGTCTCCTGATGGAACGATGCTGGCAGTGCCTTCTATAAAGATTGTTCACGTTTGGGATGCGCGAACAGGCGACCTAGTGCACGCTCTCAAAGACCATGAGGAAATCGTTTACTGCGTTGCCTGGTCACCTGATGGCACTGTTATCGCAACCGGATCCGCGGATAAAACCATCAGGCTATGGGAAGCTGCCACCGGAAACGTCTTTGGCGTGCTGCACAATCGCAGAGGTTGGATCAATGCATTGGCTTGGTCGCCCAGCAAGCTCTTGGCCTCCGGCACTGAAGACGGCAGCGTTTTAGTCTGGGACACTGAGACAGGAAATCTGAAACGCAGGTTCAACCAGCATAAGGGAAATATCAATGCGCTGGCATGGTCGCCGGATGGTCGCACACTCGCTTCGGCATCAGGTGATAACACTATCAGACTGTGGGAACCTGATATTGACATGACCCTCCCCAGCGTTGTGCTCAGGGGGCATACCAACTGGGTTTTTAGTCTCGCTTGGAGCCCAGATAATACGAGCCTGTTTTCGGCTTCATGGGACAAGACCGTGCGGAAGTGGAATCCCCAGACCGGACAGCTTCTTCATATCCTTGAAGGTCACACCCAAGCGATCGCCAGCGTCTCGCTCTCATATGACGGACGTTTGCTCGCAACAAAGTCAGCCGACGATCTCATCAGGATTTGGCGTTGCGACACATGGGAGGCGGTGGCATCTCTTGACGAACCGAGGACATTAAGACAGTCGCCAAGCATTGCTTTTCATCCGAAAGAATTCCGCCTTGCAACTTTGGGAGAGAAAGATACTGTCGTCCGCCTTTGGGAAATTGACCCGCCACGGTTGTTGCGAAGCACAGATGCTGCAAAGCCGGTGCATCACACGACGGCCAAAGTCGTATTGGTGGGCGATCATAGCGTCGGCAAATCGGGGCTAGGGTGGACTCTGGTACATGGCAAGTTCAAAGAACAATCTTCCACACACGGCCAGCAGTTCTGGGTGCTTCCGCAACTGGGCAAGCTGCGTGACGATGGCACAGAGTGCGAAGCTATACTCTGGGATTTGGCAGGCCAGCCGGATTATCGACTCATACATGCTTTGTTCCTTGATGACGTAGACCTCGCGCTCGTCTTGTTCGACTCTTCAAACATCGGCGATCCGTTGCACGGCGTGGAGTTCTGGTTAAAGCAACTCAAAGTCGGACAAGGAGATCGCCAGTCAGAGTTAAGCAACAAGCAAACCGGCTGTCATACGATTCTGGTCGGCGCGCAGGCGGATCGTGGGACGCCTACGCTGACGAGTGATGACTTGGAGGAGTTTTGTCGTCAGCGCGGCATCAGCGGCTATCTCAGCACGAGCGCCAAAGAGGGCTGGGGGTTGGAGGAATTGACCGGGCGCATGAAAGAGTTGATTGCGTGGGAGGACAAACCGGCCACAGTTACCACCGTCACGTTCAAGCGAATCAAGGACTATGTGCTCAAGCTGAAGGAGAACCAAAAGGGGCAGCCAGTGATTGTGAGTCCGCAGGAATTGCGGCGGCAGCTTGAGCAGACGGACGCGCGTTGGGAATTCACCGATGCAGAGATGATGACTGCCGTAGGCCACTTGGAGAATTATGGCTACGTGAAGCGGCTGCGCACGTCGAAGGGAGAAGAGCGCATCCTGCTCGCGCCGGAACTTCTGAACAATTTAGCAGCCTCGTTCGTGCTTGAAGCACGGCGAAATCTGAAGGGGCTGGGTTCGCTCGAAGAAAAGCGATTAATGGCGGGCGGTTATTCATTCACCGAACTGGAACAGCTTTCGCAGGTAGAGCGCGACATTTTGCTGGACTCGGCGGCGTTGCTGTTCCTCGAACACAACGTCTGTTTCCGCGAGACCGACCCGCTCGGCGGTAATTCGTATCTGGTCTTCCCTGAGCTAATTAATCTGAGGAAGCCTATGATGGAAGACGAGCAGACGACGGAAGACAGTGTGGCCTATGCGGTCAGTGGCGCGGTCGAGAACGTGTATGCGTCGTTGGTGGTGTTGCTCGGTTACACACAGACGTTCACACGCACAAACCAGTGGCAAAGGCAGGCGCGCTATGTGATGGGCGATGGCTCAATCTGCGGTTTCCGGCAGGAAGGCGACCGTGATGGTGAGTTGGAATTCGTTCTCTACTTCGGCTCGCACGTACCTAAAGCCGGGCAAAAAGTCTTTGAGGGCTTGTTTGAAAGTTTTCTGGCGCGTCGCAACCTGACAGTCTTTCGCTATGAACCCGTGAGCTGTCCCAATGAGCACACAATCAACCGCGCGGTGGTGCGAGAGCGTTTGCGCAGTGTAAAGGGCTTTGCTTTTTGCGAGGAGTGCGGCGAGAAAGCAGTGCTTCAGAAGGCCGACGAGCCAATCCAGTTGACGCAGACAGAGCGTCGCAAGGTTGAGGAACAGCGATGGTTTGCCGACCGGCGGACGCAGTTCGAGCAGGCAATTTTTCAGGTTATGTCTTATGTAAAGGACAAGAACATTGAAAGCCCGGAGTGCTTTATCAGCTACGCATGGGGAGACAGAGAGAAAGAACGATGGGTTGAGCGCAACTTGGCTACCGACCTGCAAAAGGCTGGCATCAATGTTGTGCTTGATCGGTGGGAGAACGACCGCGCGGGCAAGAGCGTCTCGCGCTTTGTGAGCCGGATAGCTAAGTCCGGTATCATCATACCTGTTGGCACGCCGCTCTATTTCGAGAAGTTCGAGAATAGGGTGTCGGACACGGGCAGCGTGGTCGCTTCTGAGGTGGATTTAATCAGCCAGCGGCTGATGGGTACGGAAGCGAAGAAGGAGACGGTCATGCCTGTCCTGCTTGATGGGGAAAAAGAGACTTCGCTGCCTCCCTTGATGTGGGATCGAGTGCATCGCGACTTCCGCAATGAGCGAGCTTATTTCATCACGGCCTTCGACTTGATTCTAGACCTTTACGGGATCGCCCCCAAAGATCGCGCCGTAACTGACCTGCGCGAATCGCTCCGTGAGTTCGAGATGCGATAGGCTACTATGCTTACTTTAAATTCTTCAACACACGAATGCTTTCGGGATAAAAATCATCCAGCGTGCCGTAGAGCGCGGCGCTGATTTTCAAAGGCTTGAGGCGCGCTACGGGGTCGTCCACAGGGTCTGGGAAATCCAGCATGCCGGTTCCGGCTTTTAAGTTGAGGTTGGTGAGCAGCGAGGTGGAGGTCAAAAAGTAAGCGGCGTCGCAGCCTTTGCCATCAAAACTTGGAATCTCTTTGTAGAGAATTATCGGGAGGAAATCGAGGGCATGTATCGCTTCGCCGCCGACTTCGGCTGTGGCACGGATAAGCTCGCGCCCGTTGCGCACGACGCGAGCATGCACGCGCCCTTCGGTCTGTGTAAGCTCTGTTTGCCCGAGCATAGCAGGCCAGCCCTGCACTTCGCGATAACAGGCAAGGCTCGCATCCGTGCTCGTGTAAAGGTATGGAACGAACTGACCCGTGTAGTCACCATAACGCACAGGGATGCAGGGCATGGTGAAATTGTGCGCGCCGATGCCTGTCACATCAGGACACAGGAAGAAGCACATCGCCACAGTGTTACCGGGCATCGGCTCAAGCTCGCGCGGCAAGACTTCGCGGATTGCCGCCTCTTCCGCTTCGTAGGCGATGATGAGAACCACATCGCCTGTATATTGATAAGGAGGCAGGCCGTACAAGGGCTGCATGAACGGCAAGCCGCGAGGCTTGTCCGCGCTTAGCTCTATGTCTCCGCCGCGATAATCTTTGCTCTCACAGCTCATGCTGGCCGCTGGCGCTATCAGACAATGTAAAAGCTTTGACGCATCACACGTCAAAACTTTTTACGCGCTGAAGGCTTTCTGATAAGCGTTAGTAGCAACAGCGGTGTCCATGTATTCCTGAAAGCCTGTGACCTTGCCATCGCGGACGGTGAAAACGTGCAGCCAATCGCTTTCATACTCCCGCCCCGTAGCTTTAAGAAGCCAGACGTAATGTCCCTGCACGGCGACTTTTTCGCCCTGCGCGATGAATTGCTGCGGCTCAAACTCTCGCGCCTCCTGCGCCTCGTTTAAAATCGCAAAGAACTGTGCGGCCTCTGTGCGCCCCTGACGTTTTCCGGCAAAGGGAACGTTCTCCATTTCAGGCAACTGCCATGTGATATCGTCCGAAAACAGATTCAGTAATCCTTCGATGTTACCAGTTTTGAAATTCCTGTAAGCCTCTCGCACAATCTCCGTATTTTCCTGTTCGCTCATTTCTTGCTCCTTACTAATATGGGGGTTTTCTGACTCGCTTAAGATTACGGAGATTCTCGGATGTTTGGATTTATAGAGCCAAAGAACCTGCCCGCTACCGCAGGCGGTTCTGACAGGCATGCTTTGTTTGGTCAGCGTCATTCAATCGCATATCGCTATAAAAAATCATCCCGGACAACTTTTCCAGAAGGAAGGTTGTCCGGGATGATTTCGCTAAATGCTTTACTTGTATCTCAGCCGCGTGAAGCAGTGTCAGGCGCTTGGCTGCTGATCTGGTAAATCGCTTCCATGACGGCGGAGCGCACTTCTGTCGGCAAGGAGCCGCGCACGGCGAGGCGGCGGAAGGCAGGCAGGATTTCCTGCTGGCCGCTCAGGGCGAGCAGCTTGACGACCGCGAGGCGCACTTCGTTGTTGGGATGTTCTTCGACCGCTTTCATCAAGGGCTGCAACTCTCCGGCTTTGGACATCAGGAAGAGCAGTGAGAAGGCATCGTAAGTCTTCTCGCGGCTTTCGCCCATCAGGTGGCCGATGGCTTCGTTTGCCAGCCCCGATGAAGCGAGCGCAGAGCCGATGTGACGGCGACGTTCGGGCGGAGCTTCGCGCAGGGCGCGTGTGAACGAAGCGGCGCGGTCAGGGTTAAGCTGGTAGAGAGCGCGTGCGGCGGCGTCGCGCACTTCCGGCGCGGGGTCGTCAAAGGATGCGCTGATCTCGCGGAAAGAATCTTCTCCGCCGACGCGCCCAAGTTCCGTGACGGCGGTGGCGCGGTCGCCTGCATCTTCGCTCGCGAGACGACGCAGAAGCGCGCTCGGCACACTCGAAAGCTCTTCTTCCTCAACCGGCTCAAGCTCTTTGCCTAACTCGGGGACTTGAATTCCCTTCTCGACAGGCGGTGCAGGCGATTCTGCTGCAAGAGATTCCGAAGCGAGAGGTTCAAGCACGAATGATACAGGAGCGTCGGCGTCAGATGTGGCAGCTTGCTCTGTAGCAGGTGCGCTGATTTCCGGCGCGGTTTCAGCGGCTTCAGCGATGGCGGGCGCGGGAAACCCGGCTGTCATTTCCGGCGCAGGCTCTTCTGCGATGGCTTCCGGCTCTTCGGAAATAACCGGCGCAATCGGAGGCGGCGCGGCGTGGCTCTCAGCTTCCGGCCTGCTGTAATCAACATCCACCCAATCGCTCGCAGCGCCGTCCATATATTCCACGACAGGCGACGCGGTCGCGACGGGCGCGATGGTTTCAGCCTGCGGCGGTTGCGGGATTTCCGTCTGGACAACGTCCGCTTCGGAAAGCTGAGCGGGCGGCGCTTCCTCGATGCCTGCTGTCTCTTCGCTGATGACGGGAGGAGCTTCGACTTCTGCAACCGGGATGGCTGCTTGTGAAACGTGCGATGCAGTTTCTTCGGCTGCGGGCGGCATCAACGCTTCCGGCGCAGGCTCTTCAATCGTGACAGGCGGTTCCGCTTCAGTTGTTGGGCTGGCCTCTTCTTCAATCGCGGGCGCAACCATTTCAGAGGTCAGAGGCGTCGTGACGGGCGAGTGCTGTTCCGTCAGCGGAGTTGTGACATAAGGAGATGAAACCGGCGCGGTCGGCTCGGCTTTCGCACGCCCGACGACGCTGGCTTCAATCGCGTGCTGAATCAAAGTCTTCGGCACGCCACGATTTTTCTCCCGAGTGCGCAGGGCTTCGAGCGGAGCGACCGCCGCAGGGTCGCGCACTTCTGCCAGCGATTCGACAGCCGCACGCCGGACTTCGGGTGCGGGGTCATCGAGGGCTGCGATCAGGTGCGGCGTGGATGCCGTGTCGCGCACGAGTCCGAGCGAGCGCGCAGCCGAAGCGCGTTCGGCTGGAGACTCAGCCGTGCGTAGCGTGCGTGTCGCATCTTCAAAATAACCGTGCTTGACAAAAGCCTCCTGCGCGCGTTCGTGTCGAACAACATTTCTACCCGCCAGCGCGGCCAGCAACTCCGCCGCGATCATCTGTCGCGCGCCCGCATCCTGCGTTGAGAGAATGGCTTCGTCGTAATCATGCCCCGCCAGCAGATTCCGCACTTCGTCGGAAGCATCATCTACAGCGACGGGCGCGGCAGGCTCGCTCGGCATGACCGGAACAGGAACGACCGGCACGATCTGTTTAGCTTCGACTTCATCCGCGACCACAGCAGCGGGAGTTTCTGCTGCTTCTTCAACAACCGGGGCGAAAGCTGCGACAGGAGCAGCGAGTTCGCTCTCGGCGACGACCGGAGCAGCCTCCGGCTCGGCTTCAGCTTCTACCCTTGCCGGAGCAGCTATTACAGGAGCAGCGACGATGGCAGCCTTTGCCGGAACGTCAGCAGTCGCGGGAGCAGGTGCAATCGTTTCCGTCTTCGAATCGCGAAGCGTCTCGACGCGACGCTCTACGGGGCTGTCGGCTCTGGAGCGTGCGACCAGCACCCACAGGATGAAACCGGCAATCGCGAGGCCGAGAAGCGCCAGCAGCCAGTTCTGTTTTAGCTGCGCTCCGAATGAGCTGCCTGCGCCCGCAGACGGAGTCTGATTTGTGGCGGGCGGAACATTTGTAGTCGTTGCCGGAGGGATGCCTTGCTGCTGTTGGAACTGCGCGATTTGGTCTGCGGGCGAGACCGATGGGAAAGGCGTCGGGCTGGCCTGTGCCAGAGGATTTTGGTTTATCGTCCCCGGCTGGATAGGTAGGCCATCCGGCCCGACAGGAATTCCCGTGGGCGGATTGTTGAAATTCGGATTCGTTCCAGTGCCGGAATTCTGCGGGCGCGTCCCTGTCCCGTCAGGCGTTGTGCCGGTCGGATTGCTGGAATTGTTATTAAAGGAAGGCGTGCCTGTGCTTCCCTGCGGGCGCGGGTTGGTATTGATGGCAGTAGAACTGCCGGTATTATTATTGGTCGAAGAGGTCGACTGTGTTCCGGCATTGTTATTTGCCGCATTGTTGTTTGCCGTATTCGCCTGAGCGTTATTCGCCACCAGAGCGGGAACCGTGACGCGGATTTCCAGGCGATTGAATTTCTGATTAACGCGCGCGGTGGCTCCGGCCAGCAGGCGAAACGAGAGCAGGACATCATTGCCGCGCTTCTGCGCTCGCACATCCGTAAAGCCGCGACCGCGCAGGCCGCTGACCACGCGCGAGGCATCCGCGCCCGGTATCAAAACATAAAAACGTTCGCCGCTGCGATATGCTGAATAATCATTGAGCGCCGAATCTGAGACGATGGTAATGCTTGAGCCTTCGGGCGTCTCGCTGGCGCTCATCCGCGTCAGATTTTTCTGTGCCTGAGTCTGAGCGGGTGTGGTTGCGGCGGTCGTTCCGGGCGGCGGCTGAGCGGGTCTCGTGCGTCTTTGCGCGCCCGCTTGCAGGCTCGCAAAACAGATGGACAGGATAAATAGAACCGCGATGGAAACTACGCGCCATTTTTTGCTGAATGGGAGTGAGCGGGGCATTTTGTGCTTCATCCGGGCGTTTTAGATATTGAACTTGAACCGTGCTGCATTATGCAACGCGAGAGGCTCTCTTGTCACTAATAAGCTTTGCGAATCAAGCGTGAAAAAGAAGTTTTCCGCTCTTCTCCCTGCGGTCTTCGCGAGAAAGACTTTGCGCCCTCTGCGATAAAAAATCCTTTAATCGCAAAGAACGCAAAGAAGAATAAGAGGTAATGGAGAACCACTCTTGCTTCCGATTCAGCCTTGAGCAAAAGCGTGTCGTGGCTCAAAGCTTAAACAGGTTGCATCTCATCCATTTTGTAGATGACTTCTAACAGAGCCGTGCAAACCTGTTCGGGCATCCCCTCCTTGATGGTTAGCTGGCGAAGCTGCGGGGCCGCTTCCGGCTGGCCGTACAAGCTCATGACCTGTATCGCGCTCAGGCGCACATTGCTTTCGGGGTTCTTTTCAATCGCTTCCAGAATCAACGCTGTCTCGTTCGCTTTCGCCAGCATGGATAGAAGTGAGAAGGCTTCGTAGGCTTGCCTGCGATCATCACTGGCGAGCCTGTCCAGAGCCTGCGCGGCCATGCCAGTCTTGATGCAGGCTCGCGCCGCAACCGCCAACTCTTCGACCGATGCCGTCTCGATGGCGCGAACATAAGCATCCGCACGGTCAAAGCTGTGACGCGACAGGGCGCGAGCCGCAGCCGCGCGCACGTCACGCGCTTCATCCGCCAGCGCGACCAGCACTGCCGTAAATACAGACTCGTGGTCAATCGCTCCGAGGCTGGCAACCGCCGCCGCGCGGACAGCCGGTTCCTCATCACTCGCCGCCATCAGCTTCAACGCCGAGACCGAACGCGCGACGCGAAAGAGCGCCAGCGTTTGCGCCGCAGCCCCACGCGCCTCAGCATCACCGCTCTGCAAGTGCGCCAGCGCGTCAACCAGCGTTTCATCATCTGACGATTCAGGCAAATCACTCACGGAGGCAGACGGTTCAAGCTCTGTTATCTCAGCCGTAAAATGTTCCTGTGAGCCGGAAGAAAGAAGCGCAGGGTCTGACGGGACTGAATCAAAGAAGTCCAGATTGTCTATCGAGCAGGCATTCAATGCGCTGCTGACTACAGAACTCGGCATGTCTGGATACCTGCGCGCCATGTCGAGCAGCGCGCCGATGGCTGAAGGAAGTTTCAAGGCTCCAATGCTCTCAACCGCCTGCGTCCGCACAATCAATTCCGAATCATAAAGAGCTTCGAGCAGGAACTGTAAAGATGTGGCGGAGCCGACTTCGCCGAGCGTGCGTCCCGCAGCCGCGCGCTCGCAAGCATCCTGTCCCAACAACAAGGTTGCGCTCTGGCGAGCCAAGAAGCCGTACTCTTCGAGCGCCTGACGAGACTTACGACGACCATCTTCGTCCGTCTCTGGCGATCTCAGGGCTTTCAATAAAGAAGATTCTATCGCACGGCGATCATCAGACGCGCGCGAAGCCAGAACATCCATTCGATGCGCCTGTCCCAACACCAGCTTTGAAACCTCTTGATCCACCCTGTACGCGCCAAAGAACGCTGCGGGCGCAAGCGTTGCAGCCGGAGCGCGCGGCTCCAACATCTGTGCATGCGGCTCAAGCATTTCCGGGGAAGCGGGCTTTGCTGTCCTGGCAACGGCTTCGCCTTTGCGCCGACCGCCGCGCTTTCCATTTTTTCTTCTGTCTTCCTGATAACGACGATCACCGACGACTGAATTGACAAAGGCCGGATTGACGGAGGCCGGTGCATCTGCAACGTCAAGTTCGCCTTCCATCTGCTCCTGTCCGGATTTATCCTGCCGACGCCAGACAACCAGCCCGGCCAGCCCTGCGATCAGCAGCGCCGCTACCCACCAGCCTGAAAAAAAGATGTATGAAGAGATGCTTTTCTCTGTGGTTGCGGTTTCTGTCGCAGCAGTGTTCTGCGAATCTTGAGAGCTAACTGTCTCGCCATTCGCGGGAGCATTGGCAACCGCGCTGCTATCTGACGATGCGGGCGGAGCAGGCTGCGCGCTCGTCACGGCATTCGTGACGGTCGTCGCGCCGGACTTTTCAAAAGCGACGGGCGGCGCGGGATTGACAGCATATGGATTGACGGGCGCAGTTCCCTTTTCGCCGCGCGGGGCGCGCTCGACACTTGCAACGCTCGCGGTGCGTTTGTCCGCTCCCTCTGTCGTGTTCGATGTTTTAGCCGCAGGCTCTGCCGATTCTTTCTGCGTATCAATGCCGCCGTTCACGACCAGATCAAGGCGATTAAAGCGCGGCTGTACGGTGACGTTCGCGCCGCGTTTGGCCTGCACTTCGATTTCCAGAGAGTTGCCCACGCGCCGCACTTTGACGCCGGGTGAGTCTCTGACTTGGCTCTCGCCTGAGCCGGGCAGGATCAGGTGAAAGTTGCCGTTCGGGTCTTGCCACGTCTGGATTCCGTTGAGCGCGGAATCGGCAGCCAGCGAGATGACCTCACCGCCCGCAGTCTTGCGGGAAGAGATTCCCGTCACTCTGGGCGCAGACTGTTTTGAACGCCGCTGCGCGAGCGAAGTTATCAAAGGCACAAGCGTCAGGATGGCGAAGACCGAAAGCGCTGCGGTAACTCGCGTCAGTTTGTTGATTTTGACAGTAAAGTTTCTCATGGCTTTTGTACTCACTTGGATGTCGTGAAGCAAAGGGGCTGGCCGGGCTTTGCGCCGCTTCGGTTGGGCGCTGGCAAATCGACGCCGTCGGGTGACGGTTAAAATCCTATCGCATCATTCCTAAAGTTCATCAAGTAATCCGGCGTGGACGTTTGAGGTGGTGATTTTTGGGGCGAGCCTTAAGGCTTTATTGCTCATCGCTGAATTTGTATCCGATGCCCCACACGGTTAAGACCATTTGCGGGTTTTCCGGATTCTCTTCAATCTTGGCGCGTAGGCGGTTGATGTGTGAATCAATCGTGCGGTCATAACCTTCGTAGGAATAATCCCAGATTTTTTCGAGAAGGTATTTGCGGGGAAAGACACGACCCGGGTTCGATGCAAACAGCCGCAGGAGGTCAAACTCCTTCGGCGTTAATTCTACCTGATGATCGCCAACCAAAACTTCGCGTTTGGAAGGATCAATGCGAAGCTTGCCGCGCACAATCGGCGCATCCTCGCTCGCACCATCCACTGAGCCGCCCGTCCGCATGCGACGCAGCACGGACTTGATACGCGCTTCCAGTTCGCGCAGTGAGAAAGGCTTGGTGATGTAATCGTCCGCGCCCATCTCAAGCCCCAGCACTTTATCAACTACATCATCTTTCGCCGTCAGCATCAGGATCGGGATATACGGAGCTTTCTCCCTTAGCTCACGGCAAACCGCAAGGCCATCCATCTTCGGCAGCATCAGGTCAAGCACCACTGCATCAGGATGATCGTGCAAAGCTGCCTGCACGCCCGCTACTCCATCCTCGGCGGTTTTGACGCTGTAACCGGCGCGCGTAAAATATTCGCTAATGGCTGTCGAAATGTTTTCGTCATCCTCGACCACCAGCAAACTCGTTTTACGCTCACCAGAAATAGGCGTGTCTGTCTCGCCCTTGTCTCTGGTTCTGGCTCTGTCAGCAGCGGTTGGCATTAGTGATTCTGAATCATTATCAACGGCGAACAGGACGTTCGCGGGGCGCGCGCCGGTGGCGTCTCGGCACGGTTCAGACATAAAGAATATAGCAGGACAACACTATTAAACTCAAGCATTAAAAATTTGTTAGCAGTCGGCAGCGGGCAGTTGGCAGTTGGCAAACGACTCGATAATGCTGCTGACAAGCTATAAAGCCTGCTATTTCTGCTATTTACAAGCCGTCAAGGAGTGCTGCCACCTGTCTTTAACCGGACGCTTTTCTGGCGCAACTGTTGCTCGAATTGATTGATTAAAAACTGAAACTCCGGGCGCGTGGCGTTTTTTCGAGCCTCCTCAAAGACTTGCAGGCCGCGCTCATCTCCCAACTCGACAAGCGATCTGGCCGTCGCGGTCGTGAGCGAAGTGCTGCCGGACGAAACGGCTTGCGTAAATGCTTCCGAGATAATGGGAAAGGCGCGCGGGTCGTTTTTCCCTACCGCGCCCAACAGCGCGTAAGACGCCAATCGTACTTCTCTCGGATTAGTTCTGGCGGCATGACGCACGCCCATTTCCAGAGCGCGCGGGTCTCCGAGCGATGCTAGGCCGTTCAAAGCCGCCGCGCGTATCGTATCGCGCCAGGACGAAACGGACGCGAGCTTTAATAGAGCGTCATAGGCTTCTTTCGATTTAGTTTTTCCCAGCGCATTGGCGGCAGCGCGAATCGTGGCGTAGCTTTGATCGTTCAACATCTGCCGGTAAACATTCTCAAGCGATGAATCATTGCTCGCCGCCAGAGACTCTACAGCCGTAGCACGCACACGCGCATTTTCATCCTTTGTCGCTGTAAGCAAAGCCGCGCGCGTCTCATTCCCGGCAATGCCGCTCAGAGCTTCTACGGCATCCTTTCGCACGCCCCAGAACTTGTCGCCGTTCGCAGCCGCGCCTAGAGCCTGCGCGATTTGTTGTTTCTCTGCCTCCGCCGTCGCGCTTTCCCTGACTCGCTCCCTGAGCTGGCCGATGGCCCAGACGCGCCCCATCACATCCTTGTCATGCTTCAACTGGTAAATTAATTCCGTCACCGGCTTGACGAAAATCACTTCTTTAATCAGCGTGTTGCCGTAATCGAAGTTGACGAGCAGCGGTTCCGAATCAAGGTCGAACGTGAAAAGCTGTTCTTCCAAAGGCTTGATCTCAACCCGTTCAAGACGCCTGGCCTGTGCGGTGTTGAGTTCTATCTCAACCGGAGTTTGAAAAAATCTCGCTTGAGGATAAGCATTCTCCGCGTCAATCTTTTGTTCCTGCCTGACCTTGAGCGTGAGAACTTTCTTTGCCGGATCGTATGCCTGCGTCACACGGAAAATGGGATGTCCCATCTTGTAAACCCATTGATCGAAAAACCATTCGAGCGGTTGCCCCGTCGCCTCTTCGATGGCGATGCGAAACTGTTCCGTCTCGACCGGCTGGTGCGCGTGCTTTTTCAGAAAGTGAGTGACTGCACGCCACCAGTTATCTTCGCCCAAGACCTTGCGCAACATGTGCATGACTGCGCCGCTGCGCGGGTACGAGTAGGCATCAAAGACCGCATCCGGCTCGCGGTAATTTCTGGTCACGATTGGACGCCTGACTCCCTGCCTCCAGGCGTTGTAGTATCCCTCCTGATTTCCCTTCACTTCCAGATACAGAAACTCATCCAGTCCTGAATAATGCTCAGTCCATAAGCCTTCGCAATAAGTGGCGAATCCTTCGCTGAGCCACAGTTCCGACCATGTTCTTGGCGTCACATAATTGCCGAACCATGAATGAGCCAGCTCGTGCGACAGCAAGCCGTCCTCGGTTCGATCCAGTTCCGTGCGCGCGTCGTGAATCGTCTGGTCTGAGAGTGTGGTGACGGTGATGTTCTCCATTCCGCCGCCGAAGCCGTACACGAACGCTTGCCCGTACCTCGCGTTCGGATATTTGACGCCCGTGCGCTCCTGAAAGAATTTCATCATCTCTGGAACACGCGCGACCGTCACCTTCCCTTCCTCCACTTGATTCGCATACACGTAGCTGATGATTGGAATACCCTCATAGCTCTGTTCGACGGTTGCGAATTCGCCGACGACGATTGAGGTCAGATAGCTGGCGTGCGGCTCATCCATCTTCCAGTGGAACGTCTGCGTGTTGTCGCTGTTAGCCTTTTTCTCCACGAGCTTTCCGTTTGAGATTGCCGTCAAAGGCTTCTCGACGGTGGCGATCATTTCGCTGGTCGCAAAATCGTTGGGGTGATCGAAACAGGGAAACCATTGATGATTCCATTCGGATTGTCCCTGCGACCAGATTTGGCGCGGGCGCGCGGGGTCTTCCGGCGTCGGCTTGATAAAGGTCAGGCCGCCCTGCCCCGCCGCAGATTTTTCCGTCGAGCCGTTGGTGTGATAAGCCATCACGACTGTGACCGTGTCTGCGGGTTGATAGGCTTTATCGAGCCTGACACGGAGCTTCTCGTTCGCGACATCCGTCTCAAACTGAAGCGCGCCGCCCGTTCCCAATCTCACGGAGGTAAAAGTCATATTGCCTGCATCAAACTCGACCTGATGCAGGCTGCTCGTGAGCGGCGAAAAGCTGATCGTCGCAGTCCCCAAAGCCTGCTCGCGCTCCCAGTCAAAGCTGAGATTCAGCGCGATATGGCGCATGTCGTAATCGCGATTCGGAATGTACTGTGTCGGCGGCAGCGGTCTGGCTTTGAGCGCCTGCGAGGGTTGTTGTGCGGTTCCCGTTTGCTGCGCAAAGATGAGCGCAGAGAGCAGCAGCGCAAATAAGGCTTTCGCTGCGGAGCGGTAAGGTTTTGATAAAAGCATGTGTGTCTCCGAACTCGATTCTGCAATGTCTCTTCCCACAGAAGATGTAATATACAACGAGTCTCAATTTAAACTCATCCGGTAGCCATCTAAAAAATTTTGCCCCAGTCCGTCCCGAAAAATTGCGTGTCAGATATTGAGATAAAACTTTTCATCCGCAGGATGTGACAATGGCCTTGACAAACATCGCTGCGAACAAGCAAAATCCCCGCTCGCCTCTTTAACAAACGCTAGTTTATTCCGCCATTGAATCGAGCCAATCAGATGACTGCAAAGCCTGTCTTGGAAACATCGCTCACACAACTTACGCTCGCGCGTCGCGGTAAGGTGCGCGATGTTTACGCTGTTGACGAAGATCATTTTTTAATTGTCGCAACAGACCGCATCTCAGCTTTCGATTGTATCCTGCCGACGCCGATTGCGCGTAAAGGCGAAGTCCTGACCGCTCTCTCAGAGTTCTGGTTCGAGCGGCTAAAGCACATCACGCAGCATCATCTGTTGACCACAGAGGTTGAGCAGATGTCTGAGCCAATCAGGACGCAGGCAGAAACTTTGCGCGGGCGTTCGATGCTGGTGCGGCGAACGGATGTCTTTCCCGTCGAATGCGTGGTGCGCGGCTACATCGTCGGCTCAGGGTGGAAGGATTACCAGCGCACGGGCGAAATCTGCGGGCATCGCTTGCCGACCGGCTTGCGCGAATCAGACCAGTTGCCGGAACCGATTTTCACGCCCGCGACCAAAGCCGAAGAGGGGCATGACGAAAATATCAGTGAAGCGCAGATGCGCGACATCGTCGGCGCAGAGGTGACAGAGACTTTGCGCGAGGCTTCGCTCAGACTCTACAAAGAGGCGAGCGATTACGCGCGCACCAGAGGCATCATCATCGCAGACACCAAATTCGAGTTCGGCAGGGACGGGGACGGAAACATCATTCTCATTGACGAAGCATTGACGCCCGACTCCTCACGCTTCTGGCCTGCGGACAAATACACGCCCGGAAAATCGCAGCCATCTTTCGACAAACAGTTTGTCCGCGATTATCTGGAAACGCTTGCATGGGACAAACAGCCCCCCGCGCCGCCGTTGCCTGCGGAGGTGGCGGAAGCGACCACCGAACGCTATCTGGAAGCTTACCGCTTATTGACCGGAAAAGAGCTTTAGAATTTTTAGACTCCCGATCCGAACAAATCCGCTGCCGGAGAGATTCATGCAGATACGCACCCGCCTCGAAGCCCTGATTGAAGAGATGCTTGACGGCCAGATAATGCTCGACGAAGCCCGCGACGAGTTTGAAAAGCTGTACATACAGAAAGCCCTCGCCCGCCACAAAAATCATCTCTCGCGCACCGCCACCTTCCTCGGTATCCACCGCAACACGCTCTCCAAGCGCGTCACAGCCTATAACGCGCAGGAACGGACAGCCACACGCGCAGCTAATCGCACATCAAAACGCCGTTCACGTTAAGCTCAAGCGTTGCCGGATGGCTCTTCTCTGGCAAAGATGTTCAATTAACAGATGATTTAAGCGCCTCTCACGCTGTTCTTCTCACCTTTCATGTTGTTTTGAGCAAGTTTCGCTCTGTTCCGGCGAACTTTCACGCCGATTTTGTTATCTTCCACGCTGTTTTTGTTATCTTCCGCGCTGTCTTGAGCAAGTTTCACACTGTATAAGTAATCTTTCACTTTGTTTCAACGAACTTTCCCACTGAATCAGCCGTGTGTTGCGCTGATTTTGCTAACTTTCACCTTGTAGAGGCTTGCTTGCCAACCGAAAATGGCTTATCAGCGGGTGTTTTTCGCAGGTAGTGATTCAGTTTGAAGTTGAATCAATAGGAAGTGAGGTTCACCGCAGAGACCGGAGAGAGTCGCAGAGGGGGCGCAGAGGCTTGAATGTCTTTCAATTCTCTGCGCTATCTCCGCGTTCTCTGCGTCTCTGCGGTGAGTCCGGCTTTCTTGTCACTCATCTTCAGACTGAACCACTACTTTTTCGTAGGAGTAATTGACAATTTGACCATTCTTGCGCTATTTTTAGCACTCGCTGCTAAGGAGTGCTAACATTTTCACCTGCATGTCCCGGCGAATGCAATAAAGACCTGAGAATTCTTATATTTAACCGGAGAGATTGAAAGGAGAGCTAGGAATATGGCTACGAACATTAAACCCCTGCATGATCGCGTGATTGTCCGCCGTCTCGAAGAGGGCGAGCAGGTGCGTGGCGGGATTATCATCCCGGACACAGCCAAAGAGAAGCCGCAAGAGGGCGAAGTGGTCGCCGTCGGCGAAGGCAAGTACAGAGAAGACGGCACACGTCAGACCTTAGATGTGAAGGCCGGCGACCGCGTGCTGTTCGGCAAATACAGCGGTTCTGAAATCAAGCTTGACGGCGAAGAGCTTTTGATTATGCGCGAGGACGAGATTCTCGGCATCATCGAGCGCGCCGGAGCAGCCAGCGGTAAGAAGAAGTAATCTTCTGCGGAAGATTCCAGGCTACGGCTGTTTGTGAATAATAATTTTCATGTTGATGAAGTAGGAGAATAAAAGCTTATGGCAAAGCAAGTGGTTCATGGTGAAGAGTCGCGCGCAGCGATTTTGCGCGGCGTCAACCAGCTCGCCGACGCGGTCAAGATTACCCTCGGCCCCAAAGGGCGCAACGTCGTGATAGACAAGAAATTCGGTTCTCCGACGATTACCAAAGACGGCGTCACGGTCGCCAAAGAGATCGAGTTGAAAGACGCGCTGGAAAATATGGGCGCGCAGATGGTGCGCGAAGTCGCTTCCAAAACTTCTGATGTCGCGGGCGACGGCACGACGACTGCGACCGTGCTGGCGCAGGCGATTTTCCGCGAAGGCGTCAAGACCGTTGCGGCTGGCGCGAACCCGATGGCATTGAAGCGCGGCATTGATAAAGCCGTCGAGCGTGCGATTGAAGAGATCAAGCGACTCTCGAAGCCTGTTAAGGGTGATGCTATCGCGCAGGTCGGAACTGTTTCGGCTAACGGCGATGCGAACATCGGCGGCATCATCGCAGAGGCGATGAACAAGGTCGGCAAAGACGGCGTCATCACGGTCGAAGAATCGAAGACGATGGAGACCGCGCTGGAAGTCGTCGAAGGTATGCAGTTTGATCGCGGCTACCTGTCGCCTTACTTTGTGACAGACCCCGAGCGCATGGAAGCTGTCCTGGATAACGCGCTGGTTCTCATCAACGAGAAGAAGATCAGCTCGATGAAAGATTTGCTGCCCTTGCTTGAGCAGGTTGCCAAGCTCGGCAAGCCGATGCTCATCATCGCGGAAGATGTCGAAGGCGAGGCTCTTGCCACTCTGGTGGTCAACCGCCTGCGCGGCACTTTGAACATCTGCGCCGTTAAGGCTCCGGGCTTCGGAGATCGCCGCAAAGCGATGCTCGAAGACATAGCGATTCTGACCGGCGGTCAGGTTATCTCGGAAGACCTCGGCATCAAGCTCGAAAACGTCAAGCTCGAAGATTTGGGTCGCGCCAAGAAGATCACTGTTGACAAGGACAACACGACCATCGTCGAGGGCGCAGGCAAAACCGCAGACATCGAAGGCCGCGTCAAGACCTTGCGCGCTCAGATCGAAGAGTCGTCTTCGGACTATGACCGCGAGAAGATGCAGGAGCGTCTCGCCAAACTCGTCGGCGGTGTGGCCGTTATCAAAGTCGGCGCAGCCACCGAGACCGAGATGAAAGAAAAGAAGGCTCGTGTCGAAGACGCCATGCACGCGACGCGCGCGGCGGTCGAAGAAGGCATCGTCCCCGGCGGCGGCGTGACGCTGGTGCGTGCGGCTAAAGCTCTGGAAAAATTCCTTGCTAACAAGGAAGGCGAAGGCGATGCGGACGAGCAGATCGGCGTCACAATCGTCAAGCGCGCTCTCGAAGAGCCTCTGCGCCAGATCGTGCAGAACTCCGGCAAAGAAGGCGCGGTTGTCGTCGAGCGCGTGCGCTCTGAGAAGAACGAGAACATCGGCTTCAACGCTCAGACGGAGGAGTATGAAGACCTCGTCAAGGCTGGCGTGATTGACCCTGCGAAGGTGACGCGCACAGCGTTGCAGAACGCGGCTTCAATCGCCGGCCTGATGCTCACGACCGAAGCGATGGTGTCCGAGATTCCTGAAGATGATAAGGGCGGCAATCAGGGAATGCCCGGCGGCATGGGCGGCGGCATGGGCATGTAAGCCGCTTCCAGCCTCAAGCCAAGAACGTCTCACGCAAAGGCGCAAAGAAAGAGATTAAGTCTTTTCTTTGCGCCTTTGCATCTTTGCGGGAGGTTGATATAACAAGTTGCATTTAAAATGAGAAAATCTTTCGATCCCCGAACACACACGAAACTGAATTAAAGAATTATATTACGGTAATTGGGAGACTCTTTGTTTACCTATTGCATCTATCTGCTTTAACAAAGATTCATCAATGCGCTTAAGAAATGATAAATAATGTGAACTTCTGATCTGCCTAAATACTCTGAGAGATTTTCCTATATACAATCTTGTTCTATCTAAATTCTTAGCAAATTTCCACTGAATCATTTGAATAACATAAAAAGCTTCACAACTTTTTAACTCATTTTGCCATGTTCTAGGAGAATTAAAATGACTGCTGAATAAATCTACAACGCTGTGGATATATTCATAGTCAAAGAGCAATTTCCAATGTGCATCAGTTGAAAAGTCATATTTATTGAAGTTTACTGCTTCTCCTTTAGTAATTAATATTTGTAAGTCTTTTGATTTTTGCTGCTCAAAATCAAGTCTTCGCTTTATTTCATTTAACTCTTCTCTCAGAAGCGCTTGTTGTGTTTTCAATTCGGAGATGGCAGGGTCAATTTTTTGCGGCTCTAAACGTTGTATCCAAGATAAGATTGCGATTCTAGCTCTCTGCCTCAAATTCAGATCAACATAAGTGATACCTTGAACGTCCGAAGCACTTTTAGGCTTACCTTTGAGACAAAAAATGGCCCTTTTATGATTTAATGCTCCTGCAAATAGGCCGTACTCGATTAAAACATTATCTCGCGGTGCTGGTAGCATATCTCGGCGATACCAAATCTTATCATCTTCGGAAAATATGAATACTGCCGCATCAACCTCTTTGCTTAATTCCTGAATCCTCAAAAATGTATAATCGCCAGCGATAAACACTGATGGATCATCCCAAGTCAATGGTTCGTGACCTGCTTCCTCAATCCATGCAGCTACTTCTCGCATATCTGATTTGGATTCGGTTGAGCTGCCAATAAAGACTTTCATCCTTCTCCTTTCTTACTTATTCGCAACTCTATACGCTCCATCGAATGTTGACAACCCTGACACCTAATTATTGCTCTAAAGCATTCGTTAGCTGCCGCATTCTTTTCATCGTGCGCCAGTACACGTCTTCCATAAAAATATGCGAGAACTCGCCGTTTCTTCCGACGCTGTATAAACCCTCGACGCCTGTGGAAAGCTCAAAGCGTTGCCGGTCTGCTTCGTACTCGTTTAAGAAGACAGGGTAAGCAATCGGGGTGCGCAGGACGCGGCAGCCTAGATATTTCTGGCGCGCGTTTGGAATCATGTCTTCCAGATGCTTGAGACAAAACTCGCCAAGCTGCTCTTCATCCATGCTCCATGTTTCGTCGCCGACGTTGCAGCCAATATCAACCGTAATCAGAGTTTTGCCTTCCGGTGCGAGCCACGGCATGGACAGCGGCGTCTCCGTCAAGCGGAAGAAAGGGTACTTGTTTTCCGGCGTCCAGATGACGACATCCGGCAATAAGCCTCTGCCCTGAAAACGCATGTTGACAAAGACCATCGGGCGATAGCGGAAACGTGAAAGAGGCTGAAGCGCATCCGTGCCTTTGACTAGCTTTGCCAGAATGTGGCGCGGCGCGGTGCTCACGACCGCAGACACTTCCTGCTCGATCCCTTTGGCGCGCACGGCGACGACGCGGCCATCTTCAACCAAAATCTCTTCGACCGGCGATTCGAGTTTGATGGCATCTTCCAGACCGTTAGCCAATCGCTGGCACAGGAGGCCCAGGCCGCCTTCCGGGTAGACGTGCCAGACGTTTGGCGTTTCCGGCATCTCGCGGCTGTAACCGCAGGCGACCGCGCGCCGCGTCAGGCGACTTGCGAGCTTGAGCATGATGGTGCGGCTGATGCTGCCGGGGATGCTGTCACCGACTGCGGGCGAGAGTTCGTTTGCCGCGACGCCAGACCAGGCTTCAGTCAATGGAATCGCTACTTCATCCGCCATTGCGCTGCCGTAATTATGGCGAAACCACTCGGCGGCAGATTGCGGAGCATTGCCTTTCTTAAACGCAGCGGCTTTGGCAGCGATGCCTTTGAAAGCGAATCTCGGCACGCGCATCAGGCCAAATGGATAGCCGTAAGTGCGGCCATCCATGTAAACAGTTTCGCCATAATAACGAACCGTCCGGCATTTCGAGCCGATGCCGATAGCGGCGGCGAGGCGATTAGTAATAAAGTGCGCTCCGAAATCGTAGCTGAACCCGTCGCCGTCACTAAAAGTCATCGCCAGACCGGCTATTTTTGGGCCAGCTTCGTAAAGCACGAATGGCACACCATGTTTGCGCAGTTGAGCGGCGGCGGTCAGGCCAGCCAAGCCCCCTCCGATGATAGCAACAGGTTTTCTTCCATTAAGAGACATAAAACTTCTCGCTTCACACACGGCAGAAATTCACGGCTTAGACCGGACGTTTGAGAATCGCTCGCATGAGCGCGCCTTTCCCTGCGAGTTGGTGCAACATATCAAAAGCGGTAAAGGCGGAGAGCGAAACGGTTGATTCAAGGCTAAAGCGATTCGTCATCCATCGCGGCGCGCACATGTCCACGAGCGTATTGCGAATCGAATAAACCCAATTGACAGGACTCACGACCGTCTCTAAGGATTCGACCTCGAAGCCTACTTTCTGAGCCAGCGCTCTAATGGTTTTAGGATTAAAGAGATTCCAATGCCTCGGAAAATGATAGCCGCCCCAGTGGCGTCCCTTGAACATTTTAAAGTCAAGCGAATCCGTATTGTCCGTGACGATGACCACACGCCCGCCGGGTTTTAGCAATTTCAACACGGCCTTGAGAATCCCCGGCGGGTCGCCCACATGCTCAATCGTTTGAATCAAAAACGCTAAGTCATAAGCGGCCAGAGGTAAATCCAAATGCTCTACGCTTCCAAGATGTACAAGTAGATTGGAGCGCGCGGCCATCTCGACGGCGCGCTGGCTATTATCCACACCTTCGAGCCGCCAACCGGGACGACCGAACTCGCGTAAGAGGCTCAAGTGAAAGCCGTCACCACAACCGACATCCAATATACGAGCGTCTTCATCAAGTCCTTTGCACCAAGACAGCGCACGGCGAGATTCGAGCCTGCGACGCACTTTGTAAACCAGCCCGTAATGCTCTTCCGAAAATTGAAAGGCGTGATAATTTTCCGGGTAAATGCAGTCAAGGTCTGCGAGCGACGGGCGCGGGTTGAGATAGACGAGCGAACAATTGCGGCAACGCATGGCTAAGAAAGTATCGGGGCTGGTGTTGTATTCAAAATCTTCGCCCACGCCCAGAGGCTCCGCGTCATCGGTTTCACAGATGCAGCATCGGACGGATTCAAGAGTCAACGAAGCCTGCTCCTCAACGAGTTGAGAGACGACGGGCGCAGGTGCGGCCTGCTCTTTCTCTTTAAACGTTACTGCCATAAATTTGCTGTGGCTTGACGGAGCTGACAACAAGCCTCCTACTTGAACTATAAGCTTGTCGAGAGTGAGTTTGGAAGCAAAATCTTTGGCTAGTAGTGAGTCAGTTTGAAAGAAAAAGAAAAAAGACAGTTTCGCGCAAAGGCGCAAAGGCGCAAAGAAGACCGCAAAGAGCTTGAGCATTCAGCTATCTTAAAAGCTTTCTTGGCGTCTTTCTTTGCGCCTTTGCGCCTTTGCGGGAGATTCCTTCGTCGTGTTCCTTTATCTCAACCTTAAACTGCACACACTACCCTTTAGCTGTTTTGCGTTGGACTGACGCGGATTTAGAAACGCGCTTCAATAACCGCTCCGTTCCGCTTTCCATGTTGCGTGGTCAGTTGTGGATACGTGGACATTTCGGCTTCCGCGTCTTCCAATTCCAACAGCTTTTCCGCTTCGATGATGGCTTGCTCTGCTCCCTCAATCTCCATAAAAAAACCGAAAGGCAATTCGTCAACGACGACTTCGGTTTCCCCTACGCGCCACGTCTGGCGTCGCTTTTCATAAACCAGCGCAGGCTTGTAACCGAGCGCGTCAAGAATCGCGGCCATCGCTTCTCCGCTCTCAACTTTTGTTTCGTCCTCGCGCTGTCGTTTGATTGCCGAATCGGATTTAAAGCGTTCTTTGTAAGTGAGGATGGCTTTGTCTCCGACGCGGCGCAGGCGCAGCACACAGTTCTTGAGATTGATGCTGCCGCCGGAATAGAGCGTGTTTTCTTCAAACTCTTCGCCGCAAAATTCCGCTTTTATTTCACCCAAATGTTTGAGCACGCGCTCGCGCTCAAGCTTGGTCAAGCGATATTTTTTCTCAATCTCAACGCCCACGATATGAAAGCTCCCTTTATGCTTGTCTGAGCCAGCGCAGGATTTCCGGAATCGTCGCCCGCTTGCCGTACATCAACATGCCTATGCGGTAAGCGCGTGCCGCAATCCAGATTAACACGATCACAGTGCCGATGCCGATCAAGACCGACAGCGCGATCTCCCAGAACGGAGGCGTCTGCGTGACGATGCGAACGGGCATCGTAATCGGAGAGGAGAGCGGAAACATCGAAACCCAGAAAGAGAATGAAGAGTTCGGATTGCGAATGACAGGCATCACGATTGAAAAAGAGATGACTAGAGGCGCGGTCGCGGGCAGCGCGAACGTCTGCGCTTCCTCCTGCGTCGTAGAGATCGAGCCGATGACCGCGTACAAGGTCGCGTAAACATAATATCCGATAAGAAAGAACAGCACGAAGTAGACGATAATCGAAGCCGAGATGTGCGGAAAGTTGAGACCCGGCGCTTGAGCAGCAAGCGCGCCCGCGCCGAAGATAACCAACACGCCGACCAGCAAGCCCCAGATAACATACTGCGTAAATGCCACCAGCGAGACGCCTATCAATTTTCCCATCATCAAAGGAAATGCGTTCATCGAAGAAAACAGGATTTCGACGATGCGCGTTTCCTTCTCTTCCAGAACTGCCGAGAGAATCATTCCGCCGTAGCTCAAGAGCGTCAGCAGCAGCACCAAGCCGAGTCCCATCACAAGAAAGAATCGTCCGCCCGCATCAGCCTCTTCGCCCTGCTCGCTAATCTTAAAGCGGCTGGCGTTGACTTCTCCGGTCAAGCGTCGCACGAGATCGGGGTCAATATCGGCCTCGGTCATGCGCTGGTCAATCAACGCCCTCGTCACGTATTCGTCAAGCTGTAGGTTGGAAGCAAAGTCGTCTACGTTGCGCCCGTAATGCTCTATCTTTCCGCTCGTCAGAATGTCCGGCGGAATGATGAGAAAGCCGTCCAACTCGTCCTGCCGCACGCGCTGGCTTAGCTCGCGCTTGATTTCTTCGATTGATTTCCCGTTGAGAGATGTTTGTTCGACCGTGTAAGCGACCGAGCTATCTGCTGCGCCGGAATTGTCCTTCAAGCCCTGCCTTTGGAGAATGGCTTCGCGCACGCGCTCGTACATTTTTCCGCTTTGATCTACGACCGCGAGCCGCGTCGTCTCGCGCAGGTCGAGCGTCGAGAGCAAGACAGGGATGAGCGGCAACCCGATCATCAACAACGGGCCGAGGATAGTCGAAAGCAGAAACGCCAACGTCCTGACACGCTTCAGGTACTCATGCTTGATGACGGTTCGGAGCTTAGACACATTTGTTGGCGATGCTAGATGCTAGATGCTAGATGTCAGATGTGAGCGAAAAGCTAGAACTAATATCTGACATCTAACATCTAACATCTATTTTTTACGTTTGCCGTATCCAGCGCATAACTTCGGGGATGGTTGCGCGCTTGCCGTACATCAGCATGCCGATGCGATAGATGCGCGCGGCCAGCCAGACCAGACCGATGATTGTCCCCGCGCCGATAAGCATCGAGAGCGCGATCTGCCAGAACGGCGGCGTCTGCGTGATGATTCGCACCGGCATGATGATCGGCGAAAAGAACGGGAACATCGAAATCCAGACAGAGAAAGTCGAGTTCGGGCTGCGAATGACTGGGAACGCCAGATAAAAGCCGATGATGAGCAGGAACATCACGGGCAGCGCAATCTGGCCTCCCTCCTGCGTCGTCGTGACCATCGAGCCGACCAGCGCGTACAGCGTCGCGTACACAAAATATCCGAGCAGGAAAAAGATAAACAGATAAAGGATAACGGACGGCGCGATGCTTGGGAACGTGATTGGAATTCCGCTGGCAGCGAGCGCGCCGACTCCGTAGAGGGCAAAGAGCAACACTGCCAGACCCCAGATAGCATACTGCGTCAACGCCACCAGCGAGACGCCTATCAGTTTTCCCATCATGAGCGTAAAAGAGCTGACGGACGAGAAAAGGACTTCGGCGATGCGCGTCTCTTTCTCTTCGATGACTGCTGCGAGAATCACCTGCCCGTACATGATAATCATGATGTAGATGAGAAAGCCGATGACGAAAACCAGCCAGAAGCCGCCGCCGGAATCGTCCTCTCCGGCCTCTGCGCCTGCTTTTCTGGTGTTGAAATCAATCTCTTTATTGATCTCAAGCATGCGCTCTTTGCTGATGTTGGCTTCGGCGAGGCGTTGGTCGCGAACGGCATCATTGAGCCTGTCTTTGATCTGCCCGCGTGTAATCACGTCGCTGACATTGCGCGCGTAATATTCAAATCGCCCGCCCGCGTTGATGTCTTCGGGGATGATGATATAACCGTCAATCTGATTCTGCTCGATTCTGGCTTCCAGCTCTTTTTTGATGTCGTCCAGCTTGCGCCCGCCCGTCACTACAGGCTGGACAGCATAGCTTCCGGTCATGGCTTTGCCAGCCCTTTTCATGCGCTCGCCGGTGTTTTCATTCATCCCCTCGACGGGCGATGCGGAATCCGGCTTCGGCTCATCCCGCCGCCCGCTCTCAAGCGATTCGCGCACGCGCTCATAAATCTTGCCGCTCTGGTCAACGACCGCAATGCGCGTCGCCTCTCCGGTTTTAAGGGCGAAGATGAGTCCCGGCACGACCGTAAAGAGAGCCATCATCACGGGGCCGAGAATGGTAACGATGACGAACATTTTAGAGCGCACGCGCTGCACGTACTCGCGTTTGACGACAGCCAGAAATTTATTCATTGCCTTCACCTACCTTTGTGATGAAGATGTCGTTAAGACTCGCCTCGACCATCTCGAACTTCGAGACGCTCGCACCCGCAGAGATTAGCTCGCGGAGCAACCCCTGCGCGCTCGCGCCTTCGGCCAGCAAGGCTTCGACATCATCGCTATGCTCTGTGACTTTGGCGACCAGCGCGGGATTTTTGAGCACGCTCTCGCCGCCCTCGATTCTGAGCGCAACCGAATTGCGCCCGAAGCTCTTTTTGATCTCGCGCAGGCTGCCGTCCAAAACTTTGCGCGAGCGATTTATCAGGCAGATGTCGTCACAGAGTTTTTCGGCTGTCTCCATCAAGTGCGTGGAAAAGATGATGGTCTTGCCAGATGCCTTAAGCTCAAGCACAATCTCTTTCAACAGCCCGACATTTATCGGGTCGAGACCGGAGAAAGGCTCGTCCAGAATCACAAGGTCCGGGTCGTGCATGACGGATGCGATGAACTGGATTTTCTGCTGCATGCCTTTTGATAATTCCGAAGCTTTTTTGTTCTTCCATTCGGTCAGCTTCACGCGCTCCAACCAGCGGTCAATCGTTTCATTCAGAGCCTTGCCCTTCAGATTTTTCAGCTCTCCGAAAAAGCGTAGCTGCTCCACGATCTTCATCTTTTTGTAGAGGCCGCGCTCTTCCGGCAAGTAGCCGATGCGGTCTTGCAGTTCCGGTGTAATGCGCTTCCCGAACAGCTCTATCTTCCCCGAATCGGGGGCGGTGATATTGACGATCATGCGGATGGTGGTCGTTTTGCCCGCGCCGTTTGGCCCCAGCAGGCCATAAATTCTCCCGGCGCGGACGGCCAGACTCAGGTCGTTGACGGCGACGAACTCATCAAAACTTTTGGTGACGTTGGCGACTGTCAGCGTGTAGGGTTGCTCGCTCATGAAAAGGTCTTTACCTCCTGCGCTAATCGAGGGGTCGAACATGAAGGCGCGCAGCTCAAATTCAATAACTCGGTCGTTTATACGGAATATCGGAAGCGAAAGTTTTTATCAATCAAAGTTTAAGCGAAAGCGAAGACATTACATCGGAAACTTGCGCCGGATAATATTAAAGCAGGTTTCAGTTGTGCATAGGGGAGGAAGAGTTCACCGCAGAGACCGGAGAGGACGCAGAGGATGCGCAGAGAGTTGAATACCTCTCAAGCCTCTGCGCCCCCTCTGCGGCTCTCTGCGTCTCTGCGGTGAGTCATCCCGCCATCCACTCAATTGACCATCTCTCAAAAACAGTCAGTACATCATCCATACTGAATAATAAAAGCCTGCTCAAGCGATACACCGCTATCAAACTGTTCCCTGCGCCGCCAACCCGTGTTATTATCGGGTCGGTCTCCCCACTCATTTCATTGTCGAATCCACGCGGGTTGATGCCATGCCATTCAAGGCTCTCTCCCTGAAGCGATATTTGTGCGTCCTATTGTTTTGTCTGTGCGCGCTGGCGTTCACGGCGTCCGGGCAGCAGGGGCAAACAGACGAAGTAGTCCGCGTCAGCTCCAATCTGGTGCAGACGGATGTGATGGTCTTTGATAAGCAAGGGCGTTTTGTCGGAGATTTGCAGCGCGAGCAATTCGAGCTGCGGATTGACGGTAAGCTAAAGCCGATCACGTTTTTTGAGCGCGTCAGGACAGGCAGCATCGACGAAGATGCACAGCTTGCAGCGGCGCGTGGCGAAGCGCGCACGAACGTTTCCGGCGTCGCGGGAAGCATGGATTCGAGCGTGGTTCCGTTGGATCGTGCGCGCGTCGTCCTTTTTTACATAGACGACCTGCATCTTGCCGCAGACAGTATGCAGCGCGTGCGTAATTTTCTGCTCAATTTCATCGAGAATGAAATGGGACAGAACGACGAGGCTTGGATTTCCTCTGCGAGCGGCCAGATAGGTTTTCTGCAACAGCCGACGGGCGACAAAACAGTCTTGCGCGCGGCGGTCGAGCGACTGAAAACGCGCAGCAATACCTTCAATGATTTTGAGCGGCCACCCATGAGTCAGCAGCAGGCTCTGTCCATCGAAAAGGGCGATCAAAGCGTAATAGATTTTTTTGTAGACAGGTTTTTGGCGGACAGTCCGACCTTTCCGAGAGAATCGGCGGTTGAGCTGGTAAAGCGGCGAGCCGGTGGAATTTTGCAACAGGCTGCCGGAGTCACGACCAATACCTTTGTCTCTCTCAACAACGTGATTCTTTCATCCGCGAATTTGCCGGGGCGCAAGCTTCTCTTTTTTATCTCAGACGGTTTCCTGATTGATGACCAGATCGCAAACGTGCCGACGAGCATGCGGCGCATCGCAGACTCTGCGGCTCGCTCAGGCGTCGTTATTTACTCGATAGATGCGCGCGGATTAATCAGCTCAACGGATTCCAGCGCCGAACATCAAAATACTGTCTCACCCAGACTGACGCATGCCAATATGGGTGATGTCACGGCCACGCAGGAAGTGTTCAGGGCGCTGGCCTCAGATACGGGCGGGCGGGCGTTGCTCAACACCAACGCGCTTCAACCTGTCGCCACGGCTGCGCTCAAAGAGACGAACACTTATTATCTGCTGGCGTGGCGTCCGGAAGACGAAAATCCATCAAACAAGTTTCGCCGGATTGAGGTCAGCGTCGTCGGTCGTCCTGAGCTAGTCGTTCGCGTCCGGCGCGGATTTCTGGAACAGGATGAGAAAGCCGAAGCACGCCGCAATAACGCTGCTGCCAATGATGCCCGTCGCGCAGAGACCAAGCAGCAGACTCAGGACGTTCTAGTCAAAGCCATCAAGTCAAGCTTCCCGCTCAACTCGCTGCCGACCTCGCTCTTTGTCAGCTATGCCGATGCTCCGAACATAGGGACTTATGTCACAGCTTCTATGGAAATGGAAAGGGAGGGGCTGAAGTTTTCTCCGGTCGAAGGCAAGCAGACCGCAGTCATAGATGTGGCTGGCGTCATCTATAACGATGAAGGCAAACCTGCTTCGACCTTTAAGAATCAGATGCGCGTCCATCCTCCGGCGGAGACATCCGTCACGCGCAAAAAGGGCATCGTCTATAATTTTCAAGCAAAGCTCAAGCCGGGTCTCTATCAGGTTCGGGTTGCCGCACGCGACACCAGCACCGGGCGCATCGGCAGCGCAATACAGTGGATAGAGATACCTGATCTGGCAACCCAAAAACTGTTGCTGAGCAGTGTGATTGTCGGCGAGCGACTCACCGAATCAACCGTGCCGCAGAAGGCTGAAGAGACCGCGAAGGACGGGGCGGGCGAAGAGGTTTTTTTCAGCATCTCACGCCGCTTCACGCGCAGTTCCAGCCTGAGATTTACGACTAACATTTACAATGCCACGCGCAGCAAAGACGGTGAACAAACTCCCGATGTCGCGCTGCAAGTGCAAATCCTCAGAGACCATCAACCCGTCCTGACCACCGCGCTGAGCAAAGTTGACACCACAGGCGTGACGGACATGACGCGGCTTCCATACGCTGCGGAAATCCCGCTGGGCGCGATGCCCGCCGGTCGCTACCTGCTCCAAGTCACAGTCATAGACCGCATCGCCAAAACCAGCGCCATCCAGCGCGTGAGCTTCGAGATCGGGTAACACCGCGAGGGACGAGAAGCAGTTCACCGCAGAGACCGGAGAGGACGCAGAGGGGGCGCAGAGGCTTGAATGACACTCAACTCTCTGCGCTATCTCCGCGTTCTCTCCGGTCTCTGCGGTGAACTGCTTCGTCCCTTATACCCAAGTAAAAACCGCTCTAGAAGCTGTTTGAAAATTCCGACATGTGCGCCGAAGGCGCAGGCAGAAGGTAGCCAGACGTGCAACGTCTGGAAGAGTGCAGAAAAGAATAGCGCATTGAAGATGCGCTCAGAACTGTCTGCCCGCACCTTACGGCGCGGGAACGCTTATTTCATCTAACCAGACGTTGCACGTCTGGCTACCTTCTCATCGCCGCTCGCGCGGCTTAAAAAGGAATTTTAAATAGCTTCTTAAAGTTCAATCTGGCGCGCGGAGATTACCTGCTCGAACGAGCGCAGCGCATCCAGCGTCTCTTTATCAAGCTCTGCGTCTATCTCAATGACGGCCATCGCTTCGCCGCCGCGCTCGCGTCTGCCTAAGTGGAAGTGGGAGATGTTGACGCCGCGCTCGCCCAATGTTGTGCCGACGCGACCGATGACGCCGGGTACGTCGTGGTTGCGCATGACGAGCATGTGGCCGCTGGGGATGGCTTCGATGTGAAAGTCGTTAATCTCTGTGATGCGCCCGTCGGCAGCGACGCTCCCGTGCGCGAACAGTGTGCCCGCGACAGATTGTTTGCCTTCGCCCGTCAGCACCTGTGTGCGGATGGCGGGCGCAAACTCGCCGCTGGTTTGTTGATAAGAAGACACGACCTTGATGCCGCGTTCTTCTGCGATGAGAAAAGCGTTGACGACGTTGACACGCGCGCTCATGTCGCGCAAAAGTCCTGCCAGAAAGGCGCGTGTGACCGGCGCGGCATCCATCTCTGCGACTTCGCCGGCGTATTCCAGGCCCACTTCGCGCACAGCCGTTTCATCCATCAACTGCGCGTGAAATCTCCCGAGCTTCTCTGCCAGAATAATGTATGGCTGAAGCGCATACAGCTCCTGCGCGCCGAGCGCGGGCACGTTGACCGCTCCGCGCAAAGCTCCCGTCAAAAGATAATCGCGCATCTGTTCGGCGACCGTGACGGCGACGCCCTCCTGCGCCTCCTTTGTCGAAGCGCCGAGGTGCGGCGTGATAATTACTTCCTCAAGCGCAAGCAGCGGATGATCGGGCGGCGGCGGCTCCTGCTCGAAAACATCCAGAGCCGCGCCCGCGACTTTTCCCTCTTTAATCGCCTTATAAAGCGCAGCCTCGTCTACCAGACCGCCACGCGCACAGTTGATAACGCGCACGCCGTTCTTCATAAGCGCAAAAGCCGAAGCTCCGATAATGCCGCGCGTCTCAGCCGTCAGGGGCGTGTGCACCGTCAGAAAATCCGCACGCTCGCAAACTTCGTCGAGCGTGGCAATCTCTATCTCAAGATCGCGCGCCTGCTCCGGCGCGATGAAAGGATCGAAGGCGACTATGTTCATCCCGAAAGCGCGTGCGCGGTTTGCTACGACCTGACCGATGCGCCCCAAGCCCACTATGCCCAGAGTCTTTCCCTGAAGCTCTACGCCGACGAATTTCTTGCGCTCCCAACGCCCGTCTTTCAAGCTGGCATTAGCAGCGGGCACGCGCCTCGCCAGCGAGATCAAGAGCGCAATCGTATGCTCGGCAGTCGTAATCGTGTTGCCGTCCGGCGCGTTCATCACAATCACGCCGCGCGTCGTCGCCGCCGCGACATCTATGTTATCCACGCCGACGCCTGCGCGCCCCACGACGCGCAAGGTCAGCGCGGCGTCCATCAAATCGGCTCCGACTTTTGTTTCGCTGCGGACAATCAAGCCGTCGCAGTCACGCAACGCTTCGCTCAGCTCTTCAAATGTGAGGCCGGTTCTTTTCTCGACGCTAAAGCCCGCCGCGCGCAGAGGCTCAAGGCCGCTCTCATTAACATCATCCGCGACAAATATTTTTATCTCGTTCATTATTCCTTATTCATTTCTAATAGGATTTTGGAAAACGTCAACTTAACAGGTCGCGCATCTTTCTCCAAACGCAGAAAGCCGTTCATAGTTAACTCAAGTTGCTAGTGATAGATAATTCGTCTTCTTAAATTGCCACTAGCTTTAGCTAGTGGATCAAGGTTTCTCCTAGCCGTCGGCTTTAGCCGAACCATTTGAGCTGAAGCTATAAGGACTAGGATTTATTTATATTTTGGCTCAAGCCTGATTTCTGTTGAGCTATGCCTCCACTAGCTAAAGCTAGTGGCAATTTTATTAACTCGCAACTCGGGTTAGTTAAGCTGTCGCAAAAGGTCTGGCGCACAATTATTTTTATGGTAAACTCTCGCGCCGCAGCTTTCTAACCGTTCGTCGCGCAGATTTCTCAGGATAAATACAGGAGACCGCAGATGGATATTTTCGTGTATCGCCCCGGAGGAGACAGGGTCGAAGAAGATTTTACGGTGGCGCAACTGCCGCAGCTTTTACAGGACGAGAGCCTGATGATCTGGGTGGATATGGAAAAGCCTACGGAAGCAGACGATCAGGTCTTGCTCGATGTCTTTAAGTTTCATCCACTGTCGGTCGAAGATTGCCGCGCCGACCGCCATCATCCGAAAGTCGAAGAGTTTCCAGAATACCTGTATTTTATCCTGCACGGCGTCACGGCCAATACCGATTCCGTCCAATTCAACACCATCGAGCTTGATGGCTTTCTCGGACGAAATTTTGTCGTCACCTATCATCACGACATGTTTCGCAGCATCAATATCGTCAAGCAGAAGGTTCGCTCAAGCCCCATCACCTGCCAGCGTGGCTCGGCCTACCTGCTCTACCAGATTCTGGACCAACTGGTGGATTTCTATACGCCTGTGCTGGATGATTTTGACGAGCGTCTCGTCGAGTTGGAAGACGAAATTTTTTCTTTGACGACGCCGGACAATACAATTTTAGAGCGGATTCAGCAATTAAAGCGTAGCATCCTGCGCCTGCGCCGCAACTCCGGCAAGCAGTTGAACATCCTCTACCGCATCAGCAACGGCGAATTTAAGTTAATCGCGCCGGAGATGATGCCCTTCTTTCGGGACATACACGACCACCTGACACGCATCGCAGACCTTTCGGAAAGCTATCGCGACCTGATCGGCGGCGCGCTCGATTCATATCTTTCAGTCGTCTCGAACCGGACGAATGACATTATGAAGGTGCTGACGATTTTTTCAGCGATCATGTTGCCGCTGACTTTTATCGCGGGCGTCTACGGCATGAATTTTGAGAATATGCCGGAACTCAAGCGGGAGTACGGTTACTTTATCGTGGTCGCCATCATGATTATAGTAGCCGTTGGAATGCTGATATTTTTCCAGCGCAAAGGATGGATCGGAGCAAAGCAAGGCGAAAAGCGGAAGGATGAAGGATGAAAAAGATGCTATTGAAGATGAACCGCTCAAGCTTGAATAGCATGCCTGTCATCCTTCATCCTTCCGCCTTCATCCAACGCTCTTACATCGGCCCCGGATCGTCTTTCGGGCTGTCGCCACCCTGATTGGAATCGAAAGCGCCGTCCGGCGACGGCATCGCAGAGCCGCCCGTATCGCTCTCTGCTCCCGAATCCTTTTCAGTTTTTTCCACGTCGCTCAAAGTCTCGCTGCTTGTCGCATCCGAGTCCGTTGCTTTGCTTTCCCCGTTGCCGCCGGAACTCTCCGGTGTTTGTGTATCTTTCGTTTCCTGCATGATTGAAAATTCCTCCTTAGAGCGGATTTCGATTGAATGTACGGTAGGCTGTCAGCCTGCCGCCTGTCCGATGCGAGCGGCAGGCTCACAGCCTACCGTACACTGATTTGCAACCTGCTCTAAAAGAATAGCCAGTAGATTGACGCTACGAACGATAATGCAATCGCCGCATACGCGCCCGCAAGCACATCGTCCGCCATGATGCCCAAGCCTGATTCGAGAACTTCCAGCCGCCGGATAGGATATGGCTTCCAAATGTCGAACACACGAAACAACAGAAATCCGGCAATGACAAGCGGCCAATCATAATAGAGATTGAACCATGAAAAGGCCAGAAAAGTAATCAACTGTCCGGCCACTTCGTCTATGACCGCGATGCCGGGGTCTTTGCGCCCGTGCAATTTTTCGGTTCGGGTCGCAGCCCAGACGCCCGCCATCGTGATACAAAATATCAGCCCCAGAGTGGAAGCTATCCATAAATAATTCACTCCCGGAGGTATGCTATGCGAGCCAGTGTCAAAGAGCGACAAATATACCGGCCATAATTTTATTTGCCAGAGCAGATAAATTCCGACCCCGACCAGAGACCCCCATGTGCCCGGAGCCAACGGCAAATAGCCGACCCCGCAAGTCGCAACGGCAAGCGCGAGATAATCTGTCAAAGAACGCTGGCTCGCAGGAGGAGCGATGGAAATCCCTGTCGTGACCACAGGAGGATTCAACTCGTCGCTCGACTCTTTAACGATTGGCATGAGATAGATGCCAGATGCCAGATGCCAGATGTTAGAATATCCAGCATCTAACATCTAGCATTTGACATCTATTTTCAGATTATTTGTCCGACCAGATCGTATTCGTGCGCTTCTGTAATCAGCACGTTGACGAACTCACCCTCTACCGGCTCGAAATCTTCGGGCGCATCGTTAATCAGCACGCAGCCGTCTATGTCCGCCGCCTGCGTTTCCATGCGGCCTTGCCAGAGCAATTCTGTCTCTTTCGATGCGCCTTCAAACAACACTCTGACGGTCGTGCCGATACGCGCCCTGTTCTTTTTCAAAGAGATGCGCGCCTGCTCCTTCATGAGTCGTGCGCGGCGACGCGACGCCGTTTTAGCATCAACTTTATCAGGTAAATCAAAAGCGGGCGTTCCTTCTTCATCCGAATAGGTGAAGACGCCCACGCGGTCAAACTGCGCTTGACGAACGAAGGCCAGCAGCTCCGCAAAATCTTCTTCGGTCTCGCCGGGAAACCCTGTGATAAAGGTCGTGCGAATCGCTATTTCCGGCACACGCCCGCGCACGCGCTCGATAAGTCGCTCAAGACTCTGCCGCGTCCCGCCGCGCTTCATCAGCTTCAAGACGTTCGCCGAAGCATGCTGTAGAGGCAGATCGAGATACTTGACGGCCTTTGACTCGCTCGCTATGACATCCAGAAAAGTATCGCTGATATGCGTCGGGTACGTGTACATCACGCGCACCCATTCAACGCCGTCCAACTGTGATAGCTCGCGCAAGAGATGCGCCAGCGCATCCTGCTCGCCTAAATCTTCGCCGTAGCGCGAGGAATCCTGAGCAACTAAAACAAGCTCTTTAACGCCCTGACGGCTAAGCTGCTGCGCTTCCTGCATCACAGAGCCGAAACGACGACTGCGAAAATGGCCGCGCATCTGTGGGATAAAACAGAAGGCGCAGGGACGGTCACAGCCTTCCGCAATCTTGATGAAAGCTGTGTAGCCGGGAGTCGCCAACACACGCGGCGTTGATTCATCATACAAGTACGTCGCGCTCTGGTTGCCGAGCGGCAAGACCGGAAGCTGTCGCGTGTTTGTCTTCTCGTCGCAAACATTCGTGATGTCGTTAATCTGGCTCGTGCCGATAAACGCATCAACTTCCGGCATCTCTTTTTTCAACTCGTCCCGGTAACGCTCGACCAGACAGCCGGCGACGACCAGCCGCGTCGCCTTGCCTCCGGCTTTCAAACGCGCTGCTTCAAGAATGGCTTCGACCGATTCCTGCTTGGCGGATTCGATAAAGCCGCAGGTATTGACCACGAGCGTATCGGCCTCGCTCGCATCGGTCGTAATCTCGTAGCCAGATGCGCGCAACTTTCCCATCATCACCTCGCTGTCAACGAGATTCTTCGGGCAACCTAAACTGATAAAGCCAACTTTCTTCATAATGACAAGTGACAAGTGACGAGTGACAAGTGACAAGTAAGACAAAGATTTTTCATCTTGTCACTTGTCACTGGTCACTTGTCACTGCTTTTCCCCTTCCATAGAGCCGAGCCAATTTTCGATTTCTGCGATCTCGTCCGGCGTCAGTGCCTGCTCGCCATAGCGAACGCGATTGTAAGCTTGCGTAAGCTTCAAGGCTTCGGGTATCTCGACCGCCATCGCGAATTCCAGCGGCGTTTCATTTTCCGCGCGCTCTATCCCGCGCGCCGCCAGCACGCGCGCCATGCGTTCATAGAACTCGATTGCAGATGCTGTTTTACCCTCTGCTTGCCAGAACCAAAGCCCGCGCCAGAAACCCAGACGATAAATTCTTCGCAGCAGAAGCACGGATGACAATGACAGAACTGCCAACAAGAGCAGCAACAATATCGCCTGAAAACGTTTCAGCGGACTGCCGCCTGTGAGAGCGCCAAGCCACTTTGTCGCAGCAGTTTTAAGCCCGCTCAACTCTTCGGAGATAGCACGGCGATAATCGCTAATCTTGTTGCGAAAAATCGAGGCCAGCGAGCGTTGCTCCTGTCTATCATAAGAGACAACGTATTGAATCCAGAGCATCTCAAGAGCTTCGGCATACTTGCTCAGACTGCCGCCGAATCCTGCGCTTTGTTGCCCGGTGCGTCCGGCTGCGGGCGTCGGATCGAAAGTCACCCACGCATCCGTCTCTGGAAAATAAACTTCAACCCATGAATGCGCGTCTCTTTGCGTCACGGTGTAAGCGTCGGCGGCGCTGTTGTATGTCCCTGTCTGAAACCCGTTGACCACGCGCGTCGCAATTTTCTGCTTGCGCAGCATCACGGCCATCGCCGTTGCAAAATATTCGCAATGACCCTCGCGCAAGCGGAAGAGAAAGTCCGCCAAAGGCTCTCGGCCTCCGGCTTTCAGGTCGAGCGTGTAGCCGTATTCGGTCTGCAAATGCTTTTCGATAGCACGCGCTTTTTCATAACGACTCTGTGCGCCGGAAGCCGTGACCACATTCTGCGCGAGTTCTTCGATTCGCGCGTCCATCCTGTCCGGAAGCTGTAGATAACGCTCAAAGTCCGCCGGATAAGGAGAGGCATCTGCACGCAGCAGCTCTTCGTCCGGCACAGATGTGTCTGAATAAACTTTATAGGAGATGCGCCCCTGCTCGCGCCTGACCGCAGTTAGAGAGCCTTCTGCATCGCGTTGCAGATATGGAGCGGCAGACTGAATGGCAATGACCCTTGAGGCTGCAAACAGGAACGGCGTATCAACCGGCTCAAGAAAAAAGGTCTGCGCGGTCAGACGCTCTAGCCCTTCCGTCGTTCCAAGTTGAAACAGGCCGCGCTCGTTGGCAGGCGTTAAAATTGTGGTCGCAGCCCTTGATCTGCGCCAGCCGCGATTGTTGAATTGGTCCAGTGCCACGCCTCGCCAACGCAGGTTTCGATTGCGCTCTGCCTGCACGTCTTCAACCCGCACGCGCATGACCACCTCGTTGCTCTGCTGTAGACGACCTATCGAGCCGAGGTTGACCGAGTCGGAAAATCCTACGAATCCCGTCAGAGCTTCGCTGCTCCGCGCCAGCGCGCTCCCGCCGGAACGGGGCACGAAGAAAAAAAGCGGCAGCGCCAGCGAAAAGATTAGGAACAGTAAAGCGACGGCTACGAGCGGGAGCCGCCGCGCGATTCCATACGGCTTCTGCGTGCGACGCTTCATCATCCGCCTGAACAGTGTCGAATCAGGCGGGACCAGCAGGCGCGTTTCCGTAGCGGTCACGCTCCGGCCAGCCTTGCGGATTTCAAACGAAACAATCGTGCAAAGCGCGCTCAATGTATACAGGCCAAGCGTTGCCAGATACAAAGGGCTGATGCTAAGCCCGGCAGCCAGCAGGATTTCAAAAAATGAGATGAGATAGAGAAAGACCCAGTCACGGTCGGCTTTGATCTGCAAGAGCTTGACGGCGGACAAAAATAATATCAGATGAGCCAGCGCGCTCACTCCGACTCTTTCTCGCGCCTCGCCCGTGCCGGTTTGATATTTCCAATCAAGATAAAAGAGCGGCAATGACAGCAAGACCACCACGAGGCCGATTCGTTCGGTCAATTGCCAGCGAGTGCCTTCCAATTGCCAAGCCAAAAACAGTAAACAGAGAAAGGCCAGAGCCAGCCCCGCGCCCATGCCGCCCGACACGGCTAAGGTCAGCGCGCCACAGGCCACCATCGCATATGATGAAGCTCGAAAATATGTATTCAAGACCATAGAGCTTTTACGCGCGGTTTCAGGCTTTCATCAAGCATCGCCCGGAGCAGAAATTCTCTAGCAAGGGCTAATAGCTTTAGACTCCGGGCGTCAGAGGTTAGATGGCTGCATAAGCCTGTAAAACTAAGAAAGCCCGCGAGAGCTTAACACTCTCGCGGGCTTTTCTTGAAATTATCCCGGCGGCTTCCTACTCTCCCACACCGCTTCCAGTGCAGTACCATCGGCTCCAAGAGGCTTAACTTCCGTGTTCGGGATGGGAACGGGTGTGACCCTCTCGACAGAACCACCGGAAAACTTGTCAACTCTCTGCGGAAAGAGAGCTTGGAAAATCGAATAGTGATTTGAAGTCCATCAAAGCAGCGTTCGTGTGCATGCGCTGCAAATTTGCATGTTGCTTGAAAGTAAATTTTACGGTCAAGCCTTGGGGCTAATTAGTAGTGGTCAACTGAGCGTCTTTCAACGCTTGCATACCCACCCTATCAACGTGGTGGTCTACCACGAGCCTCACTGGCAGAACTAATCTCTGGTCTGGCTTCACGCTTAGATGCATTCAGCGTTTATCCATGCTCGACATAGCTACCGAGCGATACGGCTGGCGCCATAACTCGTACACTAGAGGTCAATCCATCCCGGTCCTCTCGTACTAAGGACAGATTCCATCAATTCTGCTACGC
>OY969475.1:1825000-5186909 GCA_963700165.1 Pyrinomonadaceae bacterium
CAGCCGTTTCCGGCTGTTATTCCCCACCCGAAGGCAAATTACCTACGTGTTACTCACCCGTGCGCCACTCTACTTTCTCCCCGAAGGGAAATTTCGCGTTCGACTTGCATGTCTGAGGCACGCCGCCAGCGTTGATTCTGAGCCAGGATCAAACTCTCGTTAGAATGTTGATTCTGGAACATAATCTTATACTGGTTAAAAGTATCCGATTATGACTCTTCAAAAAGAGTTTTACGCGAACTTTATCGTTCAGCGTTTGACTCCTCAAAGTCATTAACATGGACACGCTCTATCTAGTTTTCAAAGATCGCTTCCAATTCCACAGACGACTATTTCTCGTCTCAAGCAAAAAGGCATATTACCGAAACTCTCTTCGCTTGTCAAGCTCCAACCTCACATCCTTGAAATTTATTTTCAGGGACGAAACAGCCGCTCTCTCCTAATGAAACTTCTACTCAAGAGAAGCGGCTCGAATGTGCTTTGTGTAGCTTGGATGTCAACGCCGTGTTTCAGGCAAAGAGGGATTATAGACATCAGCGATTATTTGTCAAGCGCGCATCAAGCTTATTTCTTTCTTTTTCCTTTTTGAGCGTCTCCGGGCGCAGATACTTTGAGATTTCCTTTGTCATCTCTGTAGACGTTGTACTGCACATCCTTCAATTGATCGTCATCGCCCTTTACTTTTATAGTGAAGGTTTTGCTGTCACTTTTCCCCTGTACGCGAAGAGGTAAGAAGCCTTTCAAATCCGGACTGCGATATGCCGTGTAATGCTCCTGATTATATTTATCGTAGCCCAGCACATAGATGCGATCAAAATCCGGCTCGTCCAGTTTTCGAGGCTCATTCGAACTGCTTTTCTCAAGAATCACCCAGCTTCCCGGCTTCGCTTCCTGGCCTGCGTCTTTATCTTCGGCACTCCTGGCGTCCGGTTCATCATCCAGTTTTTGCCACGCTACGAACTCTCGCCCGGTGCGATAGAAAATGATGTCGCTGGGAACAGTCAACTCAACCTGTTTGCCATAGATCCATCCGGCGGGAGCTGGTGAGGTAGAAGGTTGCAATCTCACTTTATACCAAAGCTCGTTTACTTCCTCAGGCACTTTCTGCTCGTCGTCATCTTTTCTTTTCCTACTGGAATTTCGCTGGACGCTTCCGGCTTTTGGCGCATCATCCATTTCAAAATTCGTCTCTGCGGATTTGGGGGCTGGGATACGCTTCCATCCGACGATCTCAAAGCTGGAGCCGCTATCCATCTTCATCATGATGTTGTCGGTATTATTACGATCCGGCGAGAGTCGCAGGTTGGTGCTGGCGCGAAGCTGCCCTGTGGCCTGAGCCGGAATGTCTTTGTCTTCTTCGGCGAGTCGGCGCGATTGCTCAAGCACCTCATCGACCATCACGTTTCGCGCCTCGATCCAGCCCTCTGTATTTACCTCATCATGCGCGCGGACATGAAACCAACGCTCTTTCTTAGTGTTGTCATTCGGATCATCCACGTCCATCGTATCCAGGATGTCAACGATGTCGCCGCGATTGACTTCGAGCAGATCGGCTGCGACGACTGCGACAGAGCTGCGTATCTGTGCGCGCTGCGCAAGCACGACTCCCGTATCATCCTTTTTAGCCAGTGTGCTGCATCCGGAAGCAAAGGCCAACATCAGTCCGAGAAGAAACAGTCTCCTGAATTTTATGTTCCGCATCTTAAACACTTGGTTTCAATTTACCTCAGACAGATAAAGTATGCCGCTATGAAGTTTTTCTCATAGCCCGACGAGATTATTTATTATACCCAAAAACGCTTAACAAATCGCGCTGCCGTCGGCTCAAATTGCTCGCGACAGAGATTTGCGAACGCGCGCCCTGCCGTTCGAGTCGCAGGCCGAATGGCGCAATCAATGATTGCAGCTCTATTTCATCTGCGCTCTCAACGTAACGGTGGATAAAATCCTGCATGCCCGTCTGGCTCTTTAAGACAGGGATGATTGTGTTGTTACCATCGCTTCTTGTCCCAACTTTTTTCGATTGCAGAAACAAGGCTCTGTAAACGCTATCCAAACTTTGCTTCCCTTTGCTCGCGTATCTCAAAGAGAAGTCGTAGAGAAAAGCAACCAACATTCCCTTTCGATAAACGAGCATGGTCGAGCCTGTCCACCTGCGCTGCGAGGCTTCGAGCAAAGAGAGATTATTCCTGTCGCTGGCTGAAGCGTAAGCATCGTAACCGCGACTTAAGGTAAACAGAAAATCTTCAAATGTCAGAAGCCCCAGCCGCACGGCTGTGTACAATGCCAGATAGACCGTAAAGCCTTCATAGAACCAATCGTAATTTCCGTCAAGCGAGAGACCGTTGGGAACCCACAGGTGAAACAGCTCATGTGTCAACGGTGCGCTCAAGTGAGCCAGACCATTAATTTTCGTTGACCATTGACCTGATAACAGCACTACTGTTTTTCCTTTGGTTTCCGCGCTCCAACGTCCCGGCGTCACTGGACGTGGAAACGGAGAGAGCATCAACATCACCCGCTCGTGTGGAGCGACGCCGACTGTCGCATGATAATGTTTCAGGATGTCCGCAGCCATGTCCATCACGTCATTATCGGAGAAAGCCCAAGTGCCGTTTGTCACCACCGTAAAGGCCATCGCGCCAACCTGCTCACGCCGCTCGCGCAAGTTCGAGCCGATATAAAATACAGCATTCTCTTTATCAGCAACCTCGAATTGCCAGTTGCCACGCTTCGTCTCATTCGAGACGGCAGTCCACGTCGCGGGCAAAGAGAGATTTATCAGCACGGTATCGCCTGCCGCTTGCCCTTCTCTTTTGGTCTGTGGCAAAAGGTCTCCGAGCATCAGAAAGCCGCGCTCATTCGCAATCCAAGAGGCGTATATGGCGTCAGACGAAAGCAAAGGAGGGTCAAGCTTGATCTCGTAACGCCAACGTGTCGCTGCTCTTGCCGCCTCGTATTCGCCGGGCGCGAGTTTTTGCACCGGGACTTCAACGCCGTCGGCATCCGCCAGCTTCAGGTTTTCGATTCTCTCTGCAAGTCCCATCAAGCTCGCATAACCGTTGCGAAACGACCAGACTTTTGTAGGGCTTGGGGTTTCCCCTTCGACCTGCACGCGCGCAGGAGAAAGTGAGAGCACGCTGATGCGCGCCTCAAGCGACTTCGCATGACAGAGGCTGGTCGCAGCAGCAAGAATGGAGAGAAGCAGGACAAGCTTCGAGACTCTGTTTCGCATGCGTGATAAGCGACGCCATAGAAAAATTTGCATGTTTGCTGAAAACCCTGATTAAGCTGGTTGATAACATTCGACGGGCGAGACAAAGGATAGAATGCTTCGGGCGTAAGCTGCAACTTGCAGGCTCTAAAAAAGAAAGACCGTGAAGCTAAAACTCAAGATGCAGACTGTTCCAACTCTTTGCGTCTTATCTCTTAACTTTGCGCCTTTGCGTGAAACAATAATCTTTCACGCAAAGGCACAAACAAAGAAAGACTCAAGTCGCAAAGAGTTGAAGGATTTTGGAAAGTAAGCTCTTTGATTTCCGCTTTCGATTAACACGGCCTCATCTTCTCGAATCAGAAAAATCTGACCGTGTAAGTGACTCTCACGCCGCGACCGATTTCAGGCGCGAGGTCTTTGATAAAAGACAGGTGATTGCGATAGAGCCTGTCTCCCAGATTGAAGGCATTGATGGAAAAGATGTGCGCGGCATGCGGGCGCGCAATCGTGTATGAACCTAGAAAGTTAAAGACCGTGTATCCGGCTGTGCGTGTTTCGGTCGGAAAGATGTCATCCTGATCTTTAACGAAGATTGCTTCGGGGCGTAGGCTGAATCCCTTGTATTCCGCGTCCAAGCCGATGCGGGCACGAAGCGGAGGAATGCGCGGCAGTGGCGTCCCGCTCTCTTTAAGCTGAGCATCCACAGCATCCATCCCAAGATTAATCCAGAGGTTCGGATGGACGCCCAAGTCCACTTCGACCTCTGCACCGGCAAAGCGGCTATTGGCCTGCTGATACTCGGCCACCAACAGCCCATCTTCAACCTCGCCGATCGGCGCGAGAAAAACAAAATCTTTGATGTTGTAATAGTAGACGTTGCCCTCTGCCCTGAAGCGTTTTGACTGGTGACGCAGCGAAAAATCCAGACCGTCGCTGCGCTCGCGCCGGAGGCTGTTGTTCCCAATCTCGAACGTCAGATTTCCGATGTGTGGGCCAAAGTTATAAAGCTCTTCGAGCGCGGGAGCGCGGTCAGAATGCGTGTAGTTGGTGACGAAGGCTCCGCCCGTCCAGAGTCCGATGCGAATCCCGGCTGCGCCGGAGAAACCTGTGAATGAGCGATCCGGCAAATTCGTGTCTGCCGGATTGTACCTGTTATTTTCGATGCGCCCGCCGAATTGAAATTTGACGCGCTCGAAATCCAGTTCCTCCAGGCCGAAAATCGAAAAGCCGTTCTGGATGACAGGCCCCTGCACCAGAGCCTCTGCGCCGACCGTCTCGTAGTTACGATGCAGACCTTCAAAGCCAAATCTGCCGGTCAGTCTTCCCCGTTTACGCTGGTCGAACATGCCGCGATAGGAAACCAGATTGTTATCGAAAATCGTTCCTACCGTCTGGCCTTCCAATTCTTTGTGCTGGTAATCGCTGTAATCCACGGTCATGCGAAAGCCGCTAATGAAACTTTCAGCGTTGCGAAAACCTCCGCTCAAGCGCACATCGTGGCGACGCATGGCGACATCAATCTGCTCAAGCTCTTCTTCGACCGGCGCACCGCCGAACCTTCTTGAAGTTGCAGCATCTTCTCCATCAGGCTCGAACATGGAAGCGAAAGGAATGCCATATCGCGTGTTGTCATAACCATATCTGGCGCTAAAGAAACCTTTGCTGCCGTTGTAGCTGAAGCCGCCCGCGCTGCTACTGACGCGAGATTTCGAGTTAGGAATCCTGCCAATCGGTGTCTCGTAATCCCCAACTCGCTGGCCGCTGCCGTTGCCCCAGAAGAGCCAGTTTCGATAACCGAAATCGAGACCGCCGCTGATACCTGCCTGCCCGTTGGCCGTGCCCGCGAGCGTTGAAAAATAACCGCGCAAGCCTTCGTGTGTTTCTTCATCGCGTCCCGACACGGCGTTGACCACGCCGCCGATAGCATTGCTTCCATACAAGAGCGTCGCGGGACCTTTGACCACTTCCAATCTTTCCAGCGAGAGAACATCTATCGGCTCGCCATGATCGCCAGACTGCGAGCCGAGCGCGCCGACGCGCATGCCGTCTGACAAGACCAGCACGCGGTCTCCGTCAAAGCCACGTATCACAGGACGCGAAGAACCGGGGCCGAAACTGCGCTTGGCGATGCCCGGCTCTTTATCCAGCACTTCGCCAATCGCAGGCGCGCTCTCTTCCACCAGCCTTACTGCATCGAGCGTGTTGACGGCCTGAAAGGAATCGAAGGTTGACTGCTCTGTGCCGGAAGCGGTGACGTTCACCTCTTCGCGATAACCGGCCAGCCGGAGTTGAAAATCAAGAGCGGCAATCGCGCCGCTTGCCACCGTGACGGTTTGAGAGAGGTCTGGAAAGCCTTCCATGTGCGCAATGATGGTATATGTTCCGTCCGGCACATTCGTAAATTCGTATGCGCCATTCTCGTCCGTCTGCACAGTGCGTTTGAGCTGCACGATTCGCAGCGTCGCATTATGAATCGGCGTCCGGTCGGTCTCGTATGTCACGACTCCCTTGATAATTCCATTAGCCTGCCCGAAACCATTTATGCTCGTGGCAGCTAAAATAAATGTCAGCATGATTGCCGTAATAAATCTTCTGCGCATTTGATAATTCTCCTTCAATGACCGAAAGACCTGTTGGCTCCCGCGCGCATTCGGAATGCCTGCTGAAAATTCACAGGCAAATGCGATTGGGCTGCGCTTGCAGACAGCTTTTTTGACCGGCTACGTTGCCTTGCGGCACACGGTCAAAATTCTGCTACAAACACATCAAGCGAGTTGTGCGATTGGTCTTTAGGAGCGCGGCGGCGCGCGGTCGGAAAGGAGTAGATAAGGCCCGTATGAACTTTGCTCTAAGCGGGAAAGCTCTACGCGCAGCGGCTTTGGTAGAAGATTAGGCTCAAGGCTTGCCGATTGCTGCGCATCGAAAACGAAGCTGCGTTGTAAGCGACATGAAAAACAACTGGCATCGCTGCCAGCATCTCTCGCGTTGTTTGTTTCGGCGTCGTAGGCCGTCGTCCCGGAAACGACCGGCTGAGCTTCCGTGCGGACACGGCGATGGCTATGCGTGGAGCTGACGACAAATGCATGTACGACCAGAACAAAAAACAGCAGAGCCATAAAGCAAGCTCTCCCGCTATTTTTTTGTTTCCCGTCGTTAAAATTCATGCCCGTAAACGTCATAGCTAAAGCTTGAAAAGAGTCTGTTCATGTTTAATCATATACAGACTTGCGTTGTCAACGAAGGAGCGCGACGGTCAAGCGCGAAAGGCTTAATTTTCAGAAGCTGCATGAGAATTCCTTTCTGCGCTGAAGGCGCAGCCAGAAGGTAGCCAGACGTGTAACGTCTGGTTAAGAGCAAGCGGCACAGGTCGCGCGCTGAAGGTGCGCTAGATACTTCTCTCCGCACCTTCAGCGCGGATTTCCGGTGGCTCGTGGGTTCCAGACGTTGCACGTCTGGCTACCTTCTCCGCGCCGCTCACGCGGCTAACGAAGGAATTTTTCCCACGGCTTCTTTAGTCAGCATTTTTATTGCCGCTTTTTTCGGAACCAATAGACTTTCTACGGCGTAAAGTCTTTTCAAGCCGTAGAAAAGTGTAGTGGCAGGCCGCTAGTGGCTCTCGTTGACAGGCTGCGTTGCCGCTACTAGAATGAGGCTTGCTGTTCGCCTTCCGTTTACGGGGATCGCCTTCATTGATCGGGAATTTGATTGTGAGTTTAGTCAAAATCATTATCATCACGCTTGCGTTAATCCTGAGCCTCTTGCTCTTCGGGCGGTTCTTTTTCTGAGCTTATCACCCGGCTGGATGACTCTTTCTAACGAAGTGTTGAGTCCTGCATCTGACGCCTCTCGCGCTCGATTGCCCCTTATCCATTTCTGTCTCGTCTTTTTAATCCTGATTTTTCAGGTCAACCTCCGCGCGCAGGATGCTTCCGATTTGGAAGTCGTTCGCGTTCGCACAGACCTTGTGACAGTGCCCGCGTTCGTCACGGATGCGCGCGGGCGGCGTGTCAGCGACCTGACCCTTGCGGATTTCGTGCTGCTTGATGAAGGACGCGCTGTTAAAATCGAATATTTCGCGGCGGGTGCAGAGCGTGTTGCGCTGCTGTTTGCGTTGGACTCTTCCGGCAGCACGCTCGAGATTATCGAGCAGCAACGCGAGACGGCTTTAGCTCTTTTCTCACGCTTCGGGCGCGGCTCGGAGGTCGCAGTCCTGCGTTTCGCAGAAAAGGCCGTGACGGCAGCCGCGTTTTCCATGTCGGAGGACAATGCGCTCAAAGCTTTCGCGCTTCCCGCGCTCCCCAATCGTCGCACGGCGATTTTTGATGCCGCCTTTGATGCCGTCAAAGCTTTTGATTCGCGCCGCGCACAGACGGCAGAACGCCGCATCATCATTCTTATCAGCGACGGTCTGGATACTGTGAGCGTCACGCGCCCGCGCAAGGTAATTGAGGCGGCAAGAGAGAGCGGCGTTTCGATCTATACGATTCAGCTACCGCTTTACGCGCCGCGCGACGGCAAGCTCGCGCCGCGACCGGCGGCCAAAGGTTTCCGCGAGATGGCAGAGCAAACAGGCGGGCGTTATTTTCTTGCGGGTGATGCTAAATCCGCGCTTGCCCTGCGCCCTGAATTTGATCTGACACCGATTTTTCAGGCCATCGAAGAAGACTTACGCGGACAGTACGTGCTCGGCTATTATCCCGAAGACGCGATGCGGGATAATCGTTTTCATCGCTTGACACTCAACTTAACGAAAAAGGATAAACAAAAGCTCCGCGCGCACCTGCTGCGCGACGGATACACTTTGAAATAGTTTTCAGTTTTCAGTTTTGAGTAAAGAGCAAAAACTGAAAACTGAAAACTGAAAACTACTTATGATTGAGAAAAACACAGAAGGGCTTCGCAAAATACGGCGCGCTTTGGTGAGCGTTTCGGATAAGACGGGAATTGTTGAATTCGCGCAGATGCTCAAAACATTCGGCGTCGAGATTATCAGCACGGGCGGGACGGCCAAAGCTCTGCGCGAGGCCGGGATAGAGACGCTGGATGTCGCGGACGTGACGGGCTTTCCAGAGATGATGGACGGGCGCGTCAAGACTCTGCATCCGCGCATACATGGCGGGTTGCTGGCCTTGCGTGACAACGATGCTCACATGGCTGCGATGCAGGAGCATGACATCGAGCCGATTGATATGGTCGTCGTCAATCTTTATCCATTCGAGCAGACAGTCGCACGCGAAGGCGTGACGCTTGAAGAAGCAATCGAGCAGGTAGACATCGGCGGCCCTTCGATGATTCGCTCGGCGGCTAAGAATTTTAAGGATGTAGCCGTCATCGTAAGTCCTGATAGCTATGATTCGATCATTAATGAGCTTAACCAAAACGAGGGCGCTTTATCATCAGAGCTTCGTCATGAATTGGCTATTCTGGCTTTCACGGAAACGTCGGTTTACGACGGAACTATCATGCAATACTTAAATAGCTTGGACGATGAAGTGGATGGGGAAGATGTGCCGCCGGATGCACTGCTGGATTATGATGGATTGGTTTTAGCCAAAATTTCAGACCTGCGTTATGGAGAGAACCCACATCAGAACGCCGCGCTCTATTCGATTGATGATCCTTTCAACACAGCAGAAGCCGAAGGCGTGGCGCAAGCCGAGCTTCTTGGCGGCAAGGAGATGTCTTACAACAACTATGTTGACGCGGACGCGGCGTGGCAGCTCATCTGTGATTTTGAAGAGACGGCTTGCGCGATTATCAAGCATACGAATCCGGCGGGAGTAGGTTTAGGAACGTCTCTTGAAGAAGCATATCGCCGCGCGCTGGCGACCGATCCCGTTTCAGCTTTTGGCGGCATCGTCGCTTTTAATCGAAAGGTAGATGCGGCGGCAGCGCGTGCGTTGACAGAGATTTTTACGGAAGTCGTCATCGCGCCGGATTATGAAGAGGATGCTATTGAAGCTTTGCGCGCGAAAAAGAATCTGCGCGTCCTGCGAGCGGGCGCGGCGCAGCGTGCAGAGGGTTTGGAATACAAACAGATTTCGGGGGGGATGCTCGTCCAGACCCGAGACGCGCATCAATTGATGCGTGATGATCTCAAAGTCGTAACGCGCCGCCAGCCGACGGATGAAGAAATACGCGCTTTGCTTTTCGCCTGGACTGTCTGCAAGCATACAAAGTCGAACGCGATTGTTTACGCGCGTGAAGGGCAGACCGTCGGAGTCGGCGCGGGGCAGATGTCGCGTGTTGATTCGGTCAAAATCGGAGCGATGCGCGCACAACTTCCAACGCTCGGGTCAGTGCTTGCTTCGGATGCTTTCTTCCCTTTCCGTGACGGAGTTGACGAAGCGGCGAAGCATGGCATCACTGCTATCATTCAACCCGGCGGCTCCGTGCGCGATGAAGAAGTAATCGCCGCCGCAGATGAACACGGCCTCGCGATGGTTTTGACGGGCGTCAGGCATTTCAAGCATTAAAAACAGTCAAGAGTCTAGGAGTCAGGAGTCAAGAGTCAAGAGTCAGAAAACAGTTTTTCTTTTGACTCCAGACTCTTGACTCCCAGACTCCTGACTCCTGACTCCTGACTGTTCCATGATTGCTGATATTTCAGAGCTTCCCTATAATCAAATTGCCGCGAATATACTTTTCAAAGTAAGGGATTAAGAGATGGCAGAAAATGAATCCGTGTTGAGTGAGAATAATGGCGAATCAAAGCGTTGTCGCTATTGCGGGCAGCGCAATAGTGTAAAACAAGAGGGCGGAGCAGCGCGTTGCGGGCGATGCCGTCTGCCGCTCTCGGACGAGCCGCACAAAAAGTTTGCAGAGCTGGACAAGCATGATTATGTGCATCCGGCTGACAGCCGCGCGCTGGCTGCCCTGCGCACGATTCCGGGCATTGACTCCGCGCTCAAGAAGCTGCTGGCGGTGACGGGCGAATCCGCCATTCGCGTGATTTTTACGGCCAGCGCGGTCAAGGTCACGCCGCTTCAATGTCCAGACCTGTACGCCAAATTGCAGATCGCATGCACGACGCTCGGCGTAGACATGCCAGAGCTTTTCGTACAGCAAAATCCAATCGTCAATGCTTTCACGGGCGGGGTCGAGCGTCCGGTTATCGTCTTGCACTCTTCGCTTATCGAACGCCTGACGGATGAAGAAGTTTTGGCCGTCGTCGCACATGAAGTCGGGCACATACATGCGGAGCATGTGCTTTACCTGACCGCCGCGCGGCTGCTTGAAGCGATAGCCAACTCCGCGCTTCTTGCCACGCCGCTGACGGCCATCGTCAAACAGCTTATCTCCGGCACGATGCGCGCGGCCTTGCTCGCATGGATGCGTCGCGCAGAGCTTTCATGTGACCGCGCGGCTCTGCTGGTCACGCAAGACCCGCACGTCATCGGGCGCACGATGATGAAGCTCTGCGGCGGCACGTTCGCGTCAAAAGTTGACTACGATCAATTCTTAGCGCAGGCGCGCGAATTCCAGAAGACTTATGACGAGAAGGCGCTTGATCGCTTCTGGGCAGACATTCTCACCTCCGGCATGTCGCATCCTTTTCCCGTCTGGCGCGTCTCAGAGATTCTCAAGTGGGTTGACAGCGGCGAATACAAGCAACTGATGAATGACGAGCCGCAGAGCGCGGCAGCATAAATTAGTCCCAAGTCCCAAGTCCCAAGTCTCAAGTCAAAAACTGCTTGGGACTTGGGACTTGAGACTTGGGACTTGGGACTTGAGACCTATGCTTAAAGACAAACTCGGCATTATCTTCGGCGTTGCCAACAAGCGTTCCATCGCTTGGGCGACGGCGCAGGCTTTATCCCAAGCGGGCGCGCGGCTGGCCTTTACTTATCAGGGCGAGCGTTTGAAAGAGAATGTGGAATCGCTGACGGAGGGAATGGAAGGAACGCTTATCTTGCCCTGCGACGTGTCTAAGCAGGAAGAAGTAGACCAGACTTTCGCGCGCGTCGGCGAAGAGTTCGGGCGGCTGGATATTCTGATTCACAGTATCGCCTTCGCGCCGAAGGAAGAATTGGAAGGCGCATTTTCCGACACTTCGCGCGAAGGGTTTCTGACCGCGCTTGAGATTAGCGCATATTCTCTCTGCCAACTGGCGCGTGGCGCAGCTCCCTTGATGACTGATGGCGGCAGCATTGTTTCCATGAGCTATTACGGCGCGGAAAAAGTCGTGCAGAATTACAATGTGATGGGCGTGGCGAAGGCCGCGCTCGAAGCCAGCACGCGCTATCTGGCGGCAGACCTCGGCAAGCGCAACATTCGTGTCAATGCCATCAGCGCGGGGCCGCTCAACACGCTCTCTGCGCGCGGCGTCTCAAACATGGGGCTAATGCTCAAACATCATGCGGAGCGCGCCCCGCTTGGCCGCAATGTCGAAGCGCGCGAAGTCGGCAACGCTGCGCTATTCCTATGCAGCCCGCTTGCTTCCGGCATCACGGGCGAAATCCTACACGTTGACTGCGGCTATAACATCATGGCTTTTTAAAAGTCAGGAGTCAGGAGTCTGATGTCAATAGTCATAGAGCTTTTGACATCAGACTCCTGACTCCTGACTCCTGACTTTTTTATGGCTGAGACTGACAGCAAACATCTTCCACCGGCACAGGTGACGCAGGACGAGCAGCTCCTGCAAACTCCCAGACAAGACGAATTTACCAACACGGACACATGGCGCGTCTTTCGCATCATGGGAGAGTTCGTGCAGGGGTTTGACGATCTGGCAACCATCACGCGCGGCGTTTCGATTTTCGGCTCGGCTCGCACACAAGCTGACAGTCCTTTTTATCAAGCGGCGCAGGAGACAGCCGCGCTGCTGGCTCAAGCAGGTTTTACGGTCATCACGGGCGGCGGCCCCGGCATTATGGAAGCGGCCAATCGCGGCGCGTTCGAGGCGGGCGGCATCTCCATCGGCTGCAACATAGAGCTGCCGTTTGAGCAGGCTCCGAATCGCTATCAAACACACTCGCTATCTTTCAAATATTTCTTTGTGCGCAAGACGATGTTCGTCAAATATAGCTGCGCCTTCATCATCTTTCCCGGTGGCTTCGGCACGCTCGACGAATTTTTTGAATCGCTGACGCTGATTCAAACGCGCAAGATCAAGAATTTTCCGGTCGTCCTGTTCGGCTCGGATTACTGGAACGGGCTGGTCAAGTGGGTAGAGGAAAGTTTACTGCGCGAGAAAATGATTTCCGAATTAGATTTGAAGCTGCTGCGCGTGACGGATTCGCCTGCGGAAGTGGTCGAAATTATCTCAAGCAGTCAGGACTCGCTCAAAAAGCTTGATGACACTGCTGCTAAAGATATTTAATGTGATTACGCCGCTCTCTTCAAATCTTACTCCGCATCCCCGCCTTGTATGTTTTCCGCAGAACCCGTCGAAGATGCTTGACGCGCTTGCGCTCTGACATTTCTGTTGAGCCATTCGAGGTAAGGGGCTGAAGCAATGTTCACAGGCAGGGCAATTATCTCCGGCGTCTCGTAGCTGTGAAGAGCGCGCACTTCCTGTTCAAGCTCTGCGAAATTTTCTTGACTTGTTTTGGCTAAGAGCAGGATTTCCGGGCTGCGCTCGACTTGATCGTTCCACCTGTAGATGGACTCCATCTCGGGCATGATCTGCACACAGGCCGCGAGCCGCGACGCGACCAGCATCTCCGCCAGCCGCGCAGCCTCTTCACGACTTCCGGCAGTCATCAACACCACAATCGCATTCGCTGTTTCTTCAGCCATCAACGTTAAAAGCCGGGATGAGGGATGAGGATAGAGGGATGAAAAAGTTGCTATTTAAGATGAACCGTTCAAGGTTCAATAGCATATCTCTCATCCCTCATCCCTCCGTCCTCATCCCTGCTCTTCTTCTTCCTCGTCTTCTTCGAGCGTGGTGCCTGTGAGCGGCGACGTGTCGCTTCCGAAAAATGACGTATAAAGTTCCTGTGCGCGGTCATAGTCTCGCTCGTCAACCAAAACCCTCGCGCCGGGAGAGGTGGTTGAGAGCAGGGGCGAGAAAGCATCTGCGCCGCCCGACTGGACTACGGAGCGGATGCCGTTCTGCTGCAAGATGTCGTTGACCATCTCCGCCTCTGCCGGTGAGTTGATGTTGTGGAGCGGGACAAGACGCGCTTCGCTGTGATCGAGAACGGTGTTCTCTGATGTCAGTCGCTCAACCAACTCCGTGTTGTCATCCGGGCAATGTGTGATGCCTTCTTCGTATTCGGATTCGCAAACAGGACAGAACATAGATGCTCCCTTGTGTTTAGTAGGAATGTGATTAGCTGTTTCGGGGGGTAGTTTAGGGGGAAAGGTTAAAAGGGTAAAGGGGAAAGAGCAGGTAATGGTATCTAAACCATTTCTCCTCTTTCCCTCTTCCCCTTTTAAACTGACGTTTTAACTTGTCGCGGTGACGGCTCGCTCGAAAGGAATTTCCTCGAAGTGCGTCATCTGTTTGAAGGTGCGGAAACGTTCGTTAATCTCTTCGTGCGTCAGACGCTGTACGCGCTCGGTGCCGAATTCTTCGACGTTGAAAGAGGCCATCACGGAGCCGAAGATCATGGCGCGACGCATCGCTGCTTCGTCCAAAGTCTCCTGGCTCGACAGATAACCCATGAAGCCGCCCGCGAAGGTGTCGCCCGCACCAGTCGGGTCGAAAACCGATTCGAGCGGATAAGCTGGAATCGCAAAATAAGCTTGTGAAGTAAAAAGAGCCGCGCCGTATTCTCCGCGTTTGACGACCAGAGCCGTCGGCCCCCATGAAAGAATTTTGCGCGCGGCTTTAATCAGGTTCGGCTCTTCGGCCAACTGCCGGGCTTCGGCGTCGTTGATGATGACGACGTTGACCCCTTTGATGGTTTCCATCAAAGAATCGCGCGTCAGTTCGATCCACATGTTCATCGTGTCGAGCGCAATCAACTCGGCGTTCTTTAACTGCCCGCGCACCTGCCGCTGCAAGTCCGGCTGTATGTTTCCCAAAAACACCAGCCTTGCGGCAAGAGAATCTTCGGTCAGCTTTGGCTGAAAGTCCGCAAAGACATTGAGCTGCGTGTCGAGCGTGTGCGCCGTGTTCAAATCGTAATCGTAGCGACCACGCCACAGAAAAGTCTTGCCGTCGGGAATGCGCTCAAGGTCTGTGGTGTTTACGTTGTGCCGCTCAAAAACTTCTTCTTCGGCGCGCGTGAAATCGCCGCCGACGACGCCGACAACACGCACGTCCGTAAAGAAACTCGCGGAGATGGAAAAGTGCGAGGCCGAGCCACCCAGCATTTTATCCCGCTTGCCGAACGGCGTTTCCACCGCATCAAATGCGACCGAGCCGACTACTAACAAAGACATTCTTTAATTCTCTCCTCTACTGTTTTTTCTCTTCGGGCTGTGCTTTGACTTCTGCGCCGAGCGTGCGCAAAACTTTCTCCGCATCTTCGCGAAATTCGCTGTCTGGGAATTGACTCACAAGCTGTGTGAGGTAATTGCGCGCGTCCTCGCGATACTTCTCAGGCGTCTCTTTCGGAGGCTGCTTGCCGCGCTTTTCCGACAAATACAGGCTGCTCATCCCGGCTAAATAAATGATTTCGTCTATCTGCGAGAAAGTAGGATTTCCCGCATAGACTTCCTCACAACGCGAGAGCGCGGAGGCATAAGCTTTTCTCGTTTTGAAATAATGACGCGCCACTTCCAGATTATGCCTTGAGTCGCGCTCCAATTCCGAATCCCTCACCACCGAAGAATCCGGCCCGCGCGATGCGCCCTGCGCCCGCGCGCTTGTCGAAACGCACACCATCACCACCAAAAATAACCCGCACATCAAAACAACTTTTTTCATAACACCTCCAAGAGCAGTGACAAGTGATGAGTGACAAGATAAAACAATTTCTTGCTTGTCACTTGTCACTCGTCACTTGTCACTGTATTTACCAATGATTGCTTCAAGCTTCTTTTTCGTGTCTTCAGGCCACAGTTCCGGGGAGGTAAAGATGGCGCTCTTGAGCGCAGAGCCGCAGGCGCAGCCTCTCTGCTTATCTGAAAGCTGGCGGACTGCTTCGCGCATGATAAGCTGTGCGTTGCGCACGTTCTTGTTCAGGTATTCAACGACCGTTTCAACCGAGACGGCGTCGTGTTCTTCATGCCAGCAATCGTAATCGGTGACGAGCGCGAGCGTCGCGTAACAAATCTCAGCCTCGCGCGCCAGCTTGGCTTCCTGTAAATTCGTCATCCCTATGACATCCATGCCGGACAGGCGATATAGCTTTGATTCGGCTTTGGTAGAAAAGGCTGGCCCTTCCATGCAGACATAAGTTCCGCCGCGATGAGTCGTTACTTCAGCCGCTCCGCAAGCAGATTGAACGACATCTCCCAACTCTTCGCAAACGGGATGCGCGAAAGTGATATGCGCGACTATCCCACTGCCAAAGAAAGTTGACTCGTGCGCACGTGCGCGCGTCCGGTCAAAAAACTGATCCGGTATCACCATATCGAGCGGCGCGTATTTTTCCTGCAAAGAGCCGACCGCAGAGGCGGACAGGATACGCTCGACGCCCAAGAGCTTCATCGCATAGATATTTGCCCTGAACGGCAACTCCGAAGGCGTCAGGCGATGGCCGCGCCCGTGACGCGGCAGAAAAGCCACGCGCTCGCCTTCCAGTGTGCCAACGATAAAAGCATCCGAAGGACTGCCAAAAGGCGTCTCGACTTTAACCTCTTCGATGTCCGTCAACTCGGGCATCTGGTAGAGGCCGCTGCCGCCGATGATGCCAATCTTCGCTGTTGTCATAAATCTCTTTTATCTTCCAGCAAAATTCAAACAGGGATCGACAGGATAGGCAGGATAAAAATAATGAAAGAGAATTATTGCATGATGAGAGCGATGCTATTAATAGCTTGCCTGTCATCCGTCTTTCTCATCCTGTTTATCCTGTCCATCCCTGTTTATATCTTATCCAGACTGATAGAACTCAACTTTCCGTCTTCTTCGACCACACGACAGAGAGGCGCATCCGGGTCGTGATAGAAAAGACAGAGCCAGTTTTCGCGCGCCGCTTGTGGCAGAAGCTTTTTCTTCACTTCGAGCGTCTCCACCGGATAAAGATCGTAACCCATAATCCACGGCAACCGTATGTGCGCACGCATCGGGACGAGATCGGCGAAACCGAATAGCGTTTGCCCGCCGCGTTCCAGCCGCGCGCATTGCATCGTGCGCGAATGGCCTGCGATGGTGTTCATGGTCAGCCCCGGCACGACTTCATAATTGTCATCTTTCAATTCAAGCTGGCCGGACTCCATCAGAGGCTGCCAGTTTTCCGGCATGTAGCTGGCACGGTCGCGCTCGTGCGGCGATTCAGCATGTTCAAATTCAGCGTGTGAGACGAAATAACGCGCGTTCGGAAAAGCAGGCACGGCAGACCCGCCGGTTTTATCCAGCGTAGTGTTGCCGCCCGCATGGTCAAAGTGTAAGTGTGTGTTGACGACGATAGTAATCTCTTCCGCGCTGACGCCGGTAATCGTGTGCAGCGACTCGCTCAAACTGCGCGTGCGAGTGATGCTATACATCGCCGCTTGCTTTGGAGTCCACTTATCGCCGATGCCTGTCTCAATCAGAATGCGCTCGCTGCCGGTCTCTATGAAGAGGCAGTTCATGTTCAAGCGGATTCGATTTTGCTCGTCCGGCGGACAGACCTTTGACCAAAGTTCGCGCGGGACGACGCCGAACATCGCCCCGCCATCGAGCCGGAATTCCGTATCCGGCACGACCTCTACGCGATAATCGCCCAGTAACATCTATCCTCAATCCGCGCGGGCTGCTACTTCTGCTTTCCGCTTTGAGGTTTGGGCGCAGGAGGAGCGGGCGCGGGAACTTTGCCCTGACCGCCTTTCTTGGGCGGCTCCGGAAGCGGCTCTCCCGGCAGTTCCTGCTCCATGCCCGGAGGCATGCCCGGCATCTGCGGGCCGGTTGGCGGCGGCGGAGCCTGCACTTCAAAGTTTTCCGCGACCGTAATATTGTTTCGCTTGGTAATCTCGGCCAGCAGTTTTTCGCGCTTCTCTTTTTCCACAGCGGCTTTCGCAGTGTCGCGCCCGGACTGCGGCGGCCCGAAAGGATTTTCGGATTTTCTGTCGGAAGCAATCAGGATATGGCGCGCATGTACCTGTTCTTCATCTTTGCCTTCGGCATTTTTCTGCGTCCGGCGCTCGTCCACTTTGATAATGTGAAAGCCGAAGGGAGTCTGCACGACATCGCTGATCTGACCGGGCTGTAGAGCGAAGGCAGCGTCCTCGAACTCTTTGACCATGCGCCCGCGCCCGAACCAATCAAGGTCGCCGCCTTTATCTTTGTTGCTCGGGTCGGATGAAAACTCTTTCGCCAGAGTGGCGAAATCCTCGCCTGCGCGAACGCGCTTCAGAACATCTTCCGCTTTAGCCTTGACCTTGCTGTCATCCAGTTCTGGATGCTGTGCGAGGTAAGCGTTGACCTCGTCATCCTTAACTTCGAGCTGCGGCTTTAATTTCTCTTCGGCATACTTTTGCGCCAGGTAACGCGCCTGCTGAAACGCGACATGCAGTTGCACGTTGCGCTGCTTATCAAAGCCAGCCTGCACGGCTTTGCGCTCGGTCAGGGAAACTTTAGCCCATTCATCTTTCAGACGAGCCTTCTGCTCTTCGGGCAGAGCCTCTTTGCCGAACAATCCCATCTTTTGCGCGACCTGTACAAATTCATCAAACTTTTTATCTTGATCTTTTTCAGCGAGAAAGGCTTTGACTTCTTCTTCCTTGATGTCCGCGAAAGCAGGCGAAGCGCCGCGCGCATCCATCTGCTTCTTCTCATACAGCTCTGCGATTATCAGCGAGCGCATCAAGGTGAGTTGCTGTTTGGTTTCTTCCGTGTCGGCCACGCCTGTCGCTCTGGCTTCGGCTGCGAGCGCGAGCACCTGCTTGATCTGCTCTGCGAATTCCTTGCGCTCCTTATCGCTCGTCGCCAGTTGTGAGCGCATCTGCGGCGGCATGTCCGCGACCAGCAGCTTCATGTCTTCGGCAGTCAGATTGGTCAGGTTCGTCGTCGAGGCAGTGTGACTCCTTCTGGCTTGCCAGAAGATAAGGCCACCGGCGAAAGCGACCGCGACGGCGATAGCAATCCATGCTTTGGTGCTGGTGTTCATTCCGCCCCCTGATGCTGCCGCTTTCTTCGGAGTGCGCGGAGCCGGAGCGCCTGACTTGCCAAAGCTCGTTTTCGCTCCTATTGACTTTTCAGCCGCCATCTTGAGTTCGGTTGCGCTCACTTCAGATGTCGTCTCGGCTTCAGCTTCGGCTGCTGTTATGGCCTCCGGCGAGACATCCTGATTCTCGGCCCCACAGGAGGGGCATACGTGCTGGCCTTCTTCTAAAATAGTTCCACATTGATGGCAATTGTTCATTAGCTTCTCCTTAAATTACGTCTACGAATCATTCCGCGCTGTGTGTTTGAGTATGTTCGACTAACTCAACCAGCACACCATTTGCTGATGATGGATGTATGAACGCGACCAGACAGCCGCCCGCGCCCACGCGCGGAGCTTCGTCAATCAGTCGCGCGCCACTTTGTTTGAGGCGCGCAAGCGTCGCGCGTATATCGTCAACCCGAAGCGCGATGTGATGTATGCCGGGGCCGCGCTTCTCAAGAAATTTTGCGATGGGCGAATCGTCGCTCGTCGGCTCAAGCAGCTCTATGCGCGGCTCTCCGACGGGCAACATCGCCACCCGCACCTTTTGTTCTGTGACCTCTTCGGTTTCGACAACTTCAAGACCGAGCGCCTCGCTCCAAAACTTAACGGCCTCGTCAATCCCGCGCGTGGCGATTCCGATATGCTCAAGTTTCATACAACAGTAGTCAGTAGTCAGTAGAAAAGCATTTTGTTTTTATGCTGGCTACTGGCTACTGTTTCATCATTTCTTCGACCGCCGAATAAGGGTCACGGCGTTTTTCTGCGACTTCTAAGGCCAATGCATCGAGTTTTTCAGATGCCGAATCCGCTTCGAGAGTTTGCGCCAACAGCCTTTCGCGCAAGAGTTCAAGGATGCGCCAGCGTGCAATCGCCTGCCGCCTGCCGGTGGAGACCGTCACTTCGCGTTGAAACTCGTAATAACGCTGGATGGCTACGGCTAAATCTTCGACGCCCTTATTTTCCGTCGCGACGGTCTTGATAATCGGCGGCTCCCAGAAATCCGGACGCATCGCCAGCGAGAGCAGGGCTTCCAGTTCTTTCTCTGTCCGCAAGACGCCTTCGCGATCCGCTTTGTTAATCACAAAGACATCGCCGATTTCCATGATTCCGGCTTTGATAGCCTGTATGTCATCGCCCATTCCCGGAACCAGCACGACGACCGAAACATCCGCAGTCTTAACGATCTCGACTTCATCCTGCCCGACGCCGACCGTTTCTACAATAACCTTGTCGTATCCGGCTGCATCCAGGATTGCCACAGCATCAACGGTCGCACGCGCCAGCCCGCCCAGATTGCCGCGCGTCGCCATCGAGCGGATAAAGACCCCGCGATCAAGCCCGAGCGTTTGCATCCTGATGCGGTCGCCCAATATCGCGCCGCCGGTAAACGGACTCGAAGGGTCAACGCAGACGATGCCGACGCGCTCGCCGCGACTTCGATAAAGTAAAGCCAGCTTGTCAACGAGCGAAGATTTCCCCGCGCCCGGAGAGCCTGTGATGCCGACAATCAAAGCGCGCCCGGTTCGCGCGAAAATCGCTTTCATCAACTCCGCCGCGCCGTCAACGCCATCTTCAACCTTTGAGATAGCACGAGCCACAGCGCGCACGTCACCGGCGCAAACTTTTTCGCTCAGCGGAGTGGTCATGTTTTAGTCGTGCCATCGGCTTTATAAATTTTGACCGTATATCCTGAACGATAAGCTTTGGTATATTTTCCCCTAACTCCGCCCTTCATATTTTTAAAATCATACTCAGGCAGCATTTCATCTGATTCTGGCTGCGGGGATTTGTCCTTTTCAATCGCTTTCTTAACTACTTCCTTCATTGTCTTAACAACTGGCGTGCGATGACGATGCGTTGAATCTCTGACGTTCCTTCGCCGATGGTGCAGAGTTTGGAATCGCGCCAGTATTTTTCGGGCGGATAGTCTTTCGTGTAGCCGTAGCCGCCGTGAATCTGAATTGCTTCCTCGCTGACGCGCACGCTCATTTCCGAAGCGTACAGTTTCGCCATCGCGGATTCTTTCGTCACCTTCTTGCCTTGATCTTTGAGATAAGCTGCGCGGTACATCAGCAGGCGCGCGGCTTCCAACTCCATTGCCATGTTGGCGAGCTTGAATTGAATAGCTTGAAATTCCGAGATGGGTTTGCCGAACTGCTGGCGTTCTTTCGCGTATCGCACAGCCGATTCATATGCGCCCTGCGCGATGCCCACCGCGAGCGCGGCAATCGAGATGCGACCGCCGTCCAAAACCTGCATGGCCTGGGTAAAACCTTCGCCTTCGTTACCGAGACGGTTTTCGTCAGGCACATGACAATCCTCAAAGACCACGCTCGCAGTTTCAGAAGCGCGTAGGCCGAGCTTGTTCTCCTTCTTGGCCGGAGCGAATCCTTGCATCCCCTTCTCGAAGATAAAAGCCGTGATGCCCTTGTTGCCTTTCGAGCGGTCTGTGACGGCGACCGCGACGCAGGTGTCTCCGTGAATCGCATGCGTGATGAAATTCTTTGAGCCGTTGACGAGCCAGCCGCCGTTTTGACGAACGGCAGTCGTGCGCGTGCCCGAAGCGTCAGAGCCTGCGCTGGCTTCCGTCAAGCCCCACGCGCCGAGATGTTTCCCTTGCGCGAGCGGCACGAGAAATTTCTGTTTCTGTTCTTCCGTCCCGAAAGTATAAATGTGATTCGAGCAGAGCGAGTTGTGCGCGGCCACAGAGATACCGATTGAGCCGTCCACACGCGAAAGCTCTTCGATGATGGTCGCGTATTCGACATAGCCCATGCCCGCGCCGCCATACTCTTCCGGGAAGATGACGCCCATCAATCCCTGCTCGGCCAGTTTTGGAACTAATTCGATGGGGAAATGCTGCGATTCATCCCACTCCATGACATGCGGCGCAATCTCGCCTTCGGCAAACTCGCGCACGCTCATCTTGACCTGTTGCTGCTCTTCGTTCAGCTCGAATTCCATCTCGAAACCCCTTTGAATGTTCAAAGTTCAAGGTTCAAGGTTCAAGGTTCTAAACTTTGAACCTTGAACCTTGAACTTTGAACTCATTGTACCTTAACCTCGCCCCTTGCCGTGAGCCGCGCCGCGCGCTTTTGCAGTTCGCGGCGGTCTCTTTTTCATTGGCGCTTTCATGAGCTTGGTGACTTCTACGGGAGCGAGAAATCGCCAGTGTTTTGGCGGGAGTTGCTCGTCCGTCAAAAAGCCTATGCGGATGCGGCGCAGTTTAGTGACCGAATGCCCGATGGCATCAAACATGCGCCTGATCTGCTGGTTGCGTCCCTCGTGCAGCACGACTTCAAACCAGGAGTTAGCATCACTCTCATCAATCCTTTTAATTTCCGCCGGAGCCGTCCGCACGCCGTCATCAAGCCTGATCCCCTTTTGCAAACGCTCAATGGCAGATTCGGGCGGCACGCCTTTGACCTTCACTTCATAAACTTTTCGCACGCGATTGCGCGCGGCGGTGATGAAGTTCGTAAAATCTCCGTCGTTGGTTAAAAGCAATAAACCTTCGGTGTTGAAGTCCAGCCTGCCGACCGGATGCAGACGCCCGAGCGATTGCGGCACAAGCTGTGTCACGAGCGGGCGGTCTTCAGGGTCTGCGACGCTCGATAGATAACCGCGCGGTTTGTTGAGCAGCACATAAATCTTCTCGCGCGATTCCAGCAGCGGGTTGATTAACTTGCCGCGCACCTTGATGTGATCGTGCGCCGGGTCGGCCTTCGTCCCCAGTTCCGTCACGACCTGCCCGTTGACGGTCACTTGTCCTGCCGAAATCATCTCCTCAGCATGGCGACGCGAAGCGATTCCGGCAGCGGCTATTAATTTTTGTAAACGCTCAGACATATTTTAAATTGCGGAATGCGGATTTCAGATTGCGGATTTAAAGAGTAACATCACCTGAATTGTTCAGAATGTAACTTCCAGATTAAGAAGCACGCCAATCCGCATTCCGCAATCCAAAATCCGCAATCCCTACATTCCTCCCGCCAAATCTTCAAAGTCTTCGACGTTCGGCAGCTCCGTTAAATCTTTGAGACCGAATTGCAGCAGGAATTCTTTCGAGGTTCCATACAGCATCGGACGCCCGACGGTTTCCTTGCGGCCTTTGGCGACAATCAGGCGTTTGTCTAGCAGCGTCTTGATGGCGGAGGAAGATTGGACGCCGCGAATTTCTAAAATTTCGGGAACGGTGACGGGCTGCTTGTAAGCAATCACGGCGAGCGTTTCCAGCGCGGCTAGCGAGAGCTTTGCGCTCGGGCGTGATTTCAAAAATGCTCGCACATGCTCGTGATGCTCCGGGCGCGTGGCGAACTGCCAGCCGCCCGCGACCTCGCGCAGATGCAGGCCGCCGTTGCGCGCATTAAATTCTTTTGCCAGCTCTTCGACAGCGACTTCGATCCAGCCGCGATCTTCTTTGAGCACCTCCGCCAGCATCTTGACGCTCAAGGGGTCTTCGGAAACGAAGATGAGGGATTCGATAATCGCCATCATCTCGGCCATGCTGCGGACGCCGTGCGGCTCTTCGTCGGAAGCATATTCAGATGGGGGATCAAAGGCGGCTGCGCGACGCGCTGCGTCCAGAGCATCCTCTGCGTCCGCGTCGTGAATGATAATACTTTCTTCCGCTTCATCTTCCGCGAAAGATAGCTCTTCGGGCATCTCTTCAGCCTCTCTTTTCTCTTCGCTCATCTCTACGGCCAGTCCTAGCTGCTCGCGCGAGCGATAATCTCGCCGAAAGTCTCTTTTTGAATTAATGAAATCTCCGTCGTCCGCACCAGCTCAAGCACGGAGAGAAAAGCTAACACCAATTCGCGGCGCGAGCTTGAGCGCTCGAAGAAGATTCGCAGGTTAAGCTCGCCCGCGGACATCACCATGTTGCGCAAACGCTCAAGCATCTCTGTCATAGACACTTCATCGCGCTCGATTTCCATCAACACTTCTTCTTTATGCCGCGCGAGAATGTCCTGAAAAACGCGAAGCAGGTCAAAGACGCCGACAGAGACTTCCGGGTTCTGCTTATCCGTTTCAAGCTCCGCTCGCATGAAGACGGCCTGCTCAACCGTGGCGCGCGACCAGAGCATCTCTGCCGCAGCCTTGTATTTCTGATGCTCAAGCAGGCGATCAACCAGCTCGCGGCGCGGGTCTAGAGCGTCTTCATCATCCGCCGCGTTCGGGTCTGGCGGCAGGAGCATGCGCGATTTAATCTCTATCAGCGTCGCCGCCATCACCAGAAAATCCCCCGCGACGGCGATGTCCATCTCCTGCATCAAGCGCAGGTAGCGCAGATATTCATTCGTGATGCGCGCGACCGGGATGTCGTAGATGCTCACCTGCTCCTGTCGAATCAGGTAGAGCAAGAGGTCTAGCGGCCCCGCAAACTCGCCGAGCACCAGCCGCACCTCTTCGCCGCTCTGGTCTGATGAAATCTCCGGCTGCGCGCCCGCAACATTGATCGTCCCCGTGGCAGCCGCAGATGTATTCGCTGTAGATGAATCTATATTTTCGCTCATGACTTCCTCTTCATCGAACAAGGCGGAGAAGGTAACAAGGATTGACAAGATGAATCAGATAGCGCGTCACGGAATTTCAGATTCGAGCTGATGAATTTAAAATCTGAAAAAACATCCCGGCCATCCTGTTTGATTCAAACAAAGATTAGGAAATCAATAAACCGTTGAATCGGCGTAAAGATCGCTCTTAACACTCCAAAATAAATAATTGCCATCAGGATGATGAACCCGAATTGCTCAAGCATCTCCCATACTGGCTGCATGCTGGCTGGCAGAAACGTTTCCAAAATCTTGCTGCCGTCCAGCGGCGGAAACGGTAACAGGTTAAATACCGCCAGCGAAGCATTCATATAAATCATGTAAGTCAAAAACAGTTCCACCGGCTCGGCGACGGATTCAAGCGCGCCTCCCTGATAGAGCAAAGACGTGCGCAGGATGATTTTGTAGACGATCAAAAAAGTGATGGCAATCAGAATATTCGCCATGATCCCGGCGGCGGAAACCATGACGTTTGCCAAATCCTTATTACGCCAGAGGAGCGGATTGACGGGCGTCGGCTTGCCCCAACCGATGAGCGGAATTGAACCCAGCGCGCCGCCCACGGCTGAAAGCAGGAAGCTCACAATCGGCAGGAGCAGAGTCCCAACCGGGTCTGTATGTGCTACCGGATTGAGTGTCACCCGCCCGAGCAAGCGCGCCGTGTCGTCTCCGAATTTGTAAGACATCCACGCATGCGCCGCTTCATGCGCCGAAACTGCGAACAGCAGCACAACCATGTACACCAGCAGTTGCGCGATAATTTCAGAACCACCCATGAAGCTATTAATCTTCCATCAAACAAACAGAATTACTCAAAGCAGGCCAAAGTAGCACGCTGATTTCAGCACTGTCAAAAACCTTCAAAGCTGAGTCACAGGCTGAGATTTTCTTTTACCGGCACGCTAACTCAAAAGCGTTCCCTGAATGTCCAGCGGCAGGCTGTAAACAGCATCCGTCGTAGCCACCACCATCTCACCCGCCGCGCTGAAAGCAAGGCCGACGACATTCATTCCGGCGACAAACAGCTCTGCCTCCGAGCCGTTTGGAGTAATGCGAACAATCCCACGCCGCCCGCGCAAAGACGCCGCAACATAAAGATTGCCTTCGCTGTCAAAAGCCAACCCTTGCGGCCTGCCGAGTCCACGATAAAAAACCTCCGGCGTGCCGCTCGCGTCAATGCGTATCACTGATTCATAACTCGACACGGTCGGCCCCGTCACGTAAAGCGCATCATCCAGCCCGTAAGCCAGATGATACGCGGACACGGAAGGCTCTAGCTGCGCCCAAGCCTGCTCTTCCCCGATGTCGTTGACCTGATAGATCGTGCCCGTGCGGTCGCCCACGTACAGACGCCCGCGCGAATCAAAAGCCAGGCCGGTCGCGACGCCTAAATTCTGCGCGAACGTCACGGCCTCTTTGAAAGGCGTGATGCGATAGACGTTGCCGTCCATCCGGCTGGTGACAAACATCTGCCCTGAAGAATCGAAAGCGATGCCTGTCGGGTTGGTGATATCGCCTGAATACTCTTGAACTTCGCCTGCCGGGTCAATCCGAAAAAGCGTCACGGGAAGTTGCTGGCCGCGCGAGCCTGAGCGCGTCACATACAATGCGCCGTCGTCAGGATCAAAAGCAGGATTGGCGACCGGATGCATCTCTTCGGCGAGTTTTGTGCCGACGATTAAGTTCGCAGGCTCGCTTCTCTCGCCGTCGCTTTCGAGCCTGACCTCGACATCTCCGCCAAAATTATTTTCCGGCACCAGAGCCAGCATGCGATGCGCAGACCCGCCGACCAGATGGCCGCGCGCTCCGTCAAACACGCACGCACAAGTGGCAATGCTGCTGGTATCAAAACCATCGCAATCAACCGCCACCTCGCCGCCCGGAATCCCCGCCGCGGGATCAACACGAGTGATCCGCCCCGCTCCGCTCATCTTAGAGTTCTCCCGAAAAATCACAAATTATGACCGGCGTTCATATTACGCGAGCACGCGAGCGGTGTCTAACTGAGGGGAGTTTTTAGAGTTTAGGGAGTTAAACTGTCTTGCACTCTCTAAACTCTTGTTAGTGGTTCAGTTTGAAGATGAGTGACAAGCAAGCCGGACTCACCGCAGAGACGCAGAGGACGCGGAGATAGCGCAGAGACTTGAGTGATATTCAAGCCTCTGCGCCCCCTCTGCGCTCTCTGCGTCTCTGCGGTGAATCTCAGCTCTCAACTCATTCAACTCCAAACTGCACCACTACCAAACTCTCAGTAATGGTTCAGTTTGAACTTTATGAGGTGAATCGTCACTCGTGACCTGTCACATGAAGAGAGAAATAGTTTCCCGCAAAGGCGCAAAGGCGCAAAGAAAAGCACGCAAGAGTCAGGAAGCATTCAATCCCTTTGCGGTCTTGCTTTGCGCCTTTGCGCCTTTGCGGGAGATTCCTAATCGTCTTTGAGCTTGCTCTCTGAAACTGAACCACTACCAAACTCTCCAAACTCTATGAACTCTCCAAACTCTCTGTTATAATTCACGGCAGTCTAGCTATTGCGGTCGCGCCTTTGAAAGGGGGCGTCCTTTTGCTTTTGCAGAGCATCTAAAAGGCTCGACTAAAAATTTCGCCATGCTCAAGCGACCAAGCGAATCAGCTTCGCAGAGCAATTCCAGAGATTTTCCCACAGCGTCCGATGCTTACCGCTCGCTTCAATCTTTTTGTATCAGCACACAGAGTTTAGAGAGTTTGATGAGTTCAGGGAGTTTTGTGAGTAAAAGCCCTTTGTCTTACTCTACTAACTCTACGAACTCCCCAAACTCTCTAAACTTTCCTTCACCGGAGGAGACGGCTTATTAGTAACGTACAGGGGAACACGCAGGGTCTTAAGCCCAATCAGTTGCGTCGCATCGAGAAGCTTTATTCGCGTCGCATCGCGCCGCACCAGATTGTGACGCCCGAGTTTGCAAGGCAGATGACGGAGCTTTCGCATGAGACGCGCAGGCAAATCGGCGTCTTGATTGACCGCAAAGGTTATGTTGAATACGTGGTGGTCGGCGATGCGCGGCGGATAGAGTTGCCGGATTTGAAGCGCACGCGCGTGGCGGCTGATCGTTTTCGCGGGCTGCGTTGTGTGCATACGCACTTGCGTGGCGAAGAATTGACGCAGGACGATTTAACAGACCTCGCATTGCTGCGGCTTGACTTGATGGCCGCGCTCGATGTGGACGAGCGGACGGGCTTGCCGGGTGTGGTGCGCGCGGCTCATTTGTTGCCGACGACTGCGGATGCGCTTGATGCAAACGATGCTATAGAGCCTTACGCTTTTCTTGAGCCGCAGATTCCCTCGCAGTTGGATGTGGATTTTCTCGCGCTCATCAATTCTCTGGAAGAAGAGATGGCGCGCAATCGCCGCGCAACGCGAAAGGCGGACGTGCGCGACCGCACGATTCTGGTCGGAGTGACGAGCGGCTCGCTGGCAGAGGCTGAAGAATCTATGGCTGAACTGCGCGAGTTGGCGACATCTGCCGGAGTGGTCGTGCTTGACGAAATTATTCAACGTCGCACGGCGATTGACCCGCGCACGCTGCTCGGCAAAGGCAAGCTCGAAGATTTGCTGGTGCGCGCCTTGCAGCTCGGCGCAGACCTGATCGTGTTTGACCGCGAATTAAGCGCGACGCAGGTGCGCTCGCTCTCAGATGCTACGGATTTAAAAGTGATAGACCGCGCGCAACTCATCCTTGACATCTTCGCGCAGCGCGCTCAATCGCGTGAGGGTAAGATTCAAGTCGAGCTGGCACAGTTGAAATATCTTTTGCCGCGACTGGTCGCCGGACATGACTCAGCATTCTCGCGGCTGGCGGGCGGCATCGGCGGGCGAGGCCCCGGCGAAACCAAGCTTGAGACAGACAGACGCCGCGTGCGCGACCGCATCAGCCGTCTGGAAAAAGAGATTCAGGCGCAACGCCAGCGCAGGCAGGAGCGGCGCAAGGAACGCATGCGGCGCGAGTTTCCTGTTATCTCCATCGTCGGATACACGAACGCGGGCAAGTCCACGCTGCTCAACGCGCTGACGCAGAGCAAAGTTCATGCTGAGCAGCGCATGTTCGCCACGCTCGACCCGACTTCGCGGCGGCTTAGATTGCCGCATGAGCAGGAAATTATTATCAACGATACGGTCGGCTTCATACGCGATTTGCCGCCGGATTTGATTGCCGCTTTTCGCGCGACGCTGGAAGAGATCAGCGGCAGCGACTTGCTCCTACATCTGGTTGACGCAGGCAACTCGCGCTGGATGCAGCAGCTTGAATCGGTCGAGCGGATTTTGAGCGAATTGGATTATGGACATATCCCGCGCCTTGTGGTTTTTAACAAGTCTGATCTGGTTGACCGAGAAGATTTAAGAGCCATGATGCGATTGGCATCGCAGGGCGGGACGCGCGAGTGCATAGCCATCTCTGCGCTTGAGCCGCAATCCATCAGACCCATGCTCGAAAGAGCCGGAGAGTTGCTCGCGCGCAATCTTGTCGAGCGTCCCGCAACGCATCAGTCAATCGAAGCTGAAGCAGAGGAAGAGTTCGCCGCTTACAACTAAATGAGCAGTCAACGCAGGCCAAGACTGGTTTCCCCATTTGCGCGTGCGCGCAATGCGGTGGTGGAGTTTCTGACTCGCCCGTTCAAGTGGTTCTCTCCCTCAACGCGCCTGATTATCATTTTTATCTTCTTCGTCCTCGTCACCACCCTGCTGGTCGGCAATCCATTCTCGCGCGCCTTCACCGAAAATTATAAAGAAGGTGAAGTTGTGCGCACCACTATTTTTGCGCCGACGGATGTGGCGGGCGTGGACACGACGGAAACCGAACGGCGACGCCGCGAAGCGATGGAGACGGCGCGGACTGTCTTCACATATGATTCGGGGCGCGCAGACCGCGCCGTGCAGAGCTTTCGCGCGGAATGGGAAAGCTTAAAGAAACAGGCTGCTGCTTCCCGTCGCTTTGATGATAACGAACTGGAAACTCTCACGAGCCTGCTTCGTGATGTCAACAGCGCATACATCTATGAAGATAAAGATGAGCAACGTCTGAAGCCTGAGATATTGCTGGTTGATATTCAGAATCCAACCACGCGCAACGTCATCTCTTTGCAGCAGACACGCACGATGTCTCTCTCTGCTGCGCATCAGCACCTACGTTCGCGCATCAACGAGCTGCGCGGCTGGACAGCGGAACAAAGGGCTGCGATTACTCCGGCTCTGCTTGCGCTGGTCAAAGCTAATGTGATGTACGACGAGGCTGCAACGCAGATCGAGCGCGATGCGGCGGCGGCAAAGGCCGTTCCCGCAGCTATCTCGCTCAAGAGCGGACAGGTCATCGCGCGCGAAGGCGATACTGTCACGCAGCATGTGCTTTCACAGCTTGCAGCCATCCGTCCATACGGGCGGAGCGAACGCCCGTGGCGGCGTCTGATGGGTCTGTTCTTTCTTATCACGGCGTTGTTCTGGGTGGTGTGGGAGTTCGTCGATCATCGCAGTACGGCTATCAGTTTAGGCTTGTCAAAGCGCAGGGCGTTCGCGCTTGTCGGCTCTGCGGTTATCGTGCAGACGATTCTGCTGCGTATCGGATTCGCGCTCGCAGACTTTACTGCTGCTTCGCGTATCAACGCTCCTTTTGACGACCCGATGCTGTGGAGCTTTGCCATTCCCTTTGCCTCGGCAGCGTTGCTCGTAGCGCTGCTGGCAGACACGCAGCTCGCTTTAATCACAGGACTCCTCACGGCTCTCTGTGCAGGGCTGATCGCGCCGAACGGCATGTCCATAGCCTTCTATGCGGTCATCTCTTCGTCCGCCGCCATCTACGGCATAGGGCGTTACAGAGAACGCCAGTCGGTCACGCTCGCGGGTCTTTTTGTCGGCTTGGTCAACGCGATGATGGCAATCGCGTTGATGGGTTACGCGCAGAAGGCTTTGCCTTTGAATGCCGTGTTGCTGGCGGTTGGATGCGGCATCGGCGGCGGGCTTTTGACCACAGTCTTTACGGCGGGCGGAGTGCCTGTCAACGAATCCTTCTTCGGCATCCTGACGGACGTTAAGCTGCTGGAACTGTCGAACGCGGACTTGCCCGTCCTCGGACAATTAGCCCTGCGTGCGCCCGGCACAAACCAGCACTCGCACGCCGTCGGCCAACTCGCGGAAGAAGCCTGTCGCGCGGTCGGAGCCAATCCCCTGCTCGCGCGTATCGGCGCGCTCTACCACGACATAGGCAAGACCGCCGCACCCGAATATTTTATTGAAAATCAGAGTGGCGAAAACCCGCACGACCACCTGCGCCCCTCGCAGAGCGCGAAGATTATCACGAGCCACGTCACTTATGGTTTAAAGCTGGCGAAAGAGATCGGCCTGCCGACGCGCATCGCGGATTTTATCCCGCAGCATCACGGCACGCGCACCTTGTACTTCTTCCTGCGCAAGGCACAGGCCGAAGCAGCCGAAGGCGAAGAGGTTGACGAGACAGATTTTCGCTATCCCGGTCCGAAGCCTCAATTCAAAGAAGCAGCGATTATGATGCTTGCGGATTCCTGCGAAGCTGCCGCGCGCTCGCTGGCTCGTCCAGACCCTGAGAACATACGCTCCATCGTCACTAAAATTGTTGACGCCATCGTCAGCGACGGCCAACTCGACGAATGCGACCTCACCCTGCGCGAATTGACCACGCTCAAAGAATCCATGATTACCTCGCTCACGGCCATCTATCACGCGCGCATAGACTATCCCGGCTTCAATCCGCCTTCATCAAGCACGCTGCCCACGCTGCCCCTTGCAGAACTCGACACAGAGGAGCGCGGCGTCAGCTACAGCAAGCCTTCAGAGATTCCGATTAGCAAAGGCGGCGAGGTTGAGGACGAAGCGATTCCGCACAAGGCCGGCAAGCATTAGGAGCAGAGTTTCACTTAGGCTGCTGGGCGGATTTTCTCTCTGAGCATTTCGCTCACCAATTCACTTACAGCAACGCCGCGCTTTTGAGCTTGCTCTGACAGGGCTTTCATTAAATCCTCTTCAATTTCTATTTCATAACGACGACGCTTGAATTCAGATTCGACGGCAATGGTCTCAAAGCTGTCCGGATAATCGGTTGTGTCATGCGTATCCCAGAATTCTGCTGCTGCTTCGTAGCTGGTAAACTCTTCCGGGATCGGCTCAACCTGCTTCTGCTTGTCGCTCATAATATCTCAGATCATACTGCTCATCTCTTTAAAATTGTCCGCTTAACTTTTTAAAAGTCGTCGCAAGGTCTTCGGGGATGACGCGCGTTTCGCCGATGGTTGACATGAAGTTGGCGTCGCCCGTCCAGCGGGGCATGATGTGCAGGTGTATGTGGCCTGCGACTCCGGCTCCGGCGGCACGCCCGAGGTTCATGCCGAGATTGAAGCCGTGCGGGTGATAGGTTTCGCGCAAGACTGTCTGGCAGCGTTTGGTCAAATCCATCAGCTCGTCCGTCACTTCTTTCGGAGCAGCATCAAGCTCCGCGACGTGCAGGTATGGAACGATGAGCAGGTGGCCGCTGATGTATGGATAGATGTTGAGGACTATGAAATTGTGTGCGGCGCGGTGGAGGATATATTTTTCCGCATCGTCGCCCGCGTCTTCCTGTAGCGCGCAGAAGATGCAAAGGTCGTCTTGCTCTTTGTCACCTGAGCCTGACTTGATGTAATCGTAGCGCCAGGGCGTCCAGAGTCTGTCCACTTCAGCTTACCTCTAATGGAGGCCGCTCTGTTGAAAAATCAGAAGCCGGGAGGCGTGCTGTTCGTTTCGTCGCTGCCGCTGCTGACGGCGGGGCTGTCGGTTGAAGCCGCAGGCGCAGGAGCCGTCTCTTCGTTAATCAATTCTTTGAGTTCCTTGCCCGGTTTAAAATAAGGGACGCGCTTGGCGGGAATGTTGACGGGGTCACCGGTTTTGGGATTGCGCCCGCGCCGCGCGCCACGCTCGCGCACACGGAATGAGCCAAAGCCGCGCAGCTCTATTTTCTCGCCCTGATTCAAAGTCTCTATGATGCTCTCGAAGACGATCTCGACCAGCCGCTCGGCGTCCTTTTTCGTCAGCTCCGCCGCCCGCGCGACATCTTCAACCAGCTCTGCTTTCGTCATTGCCATGACCTCTCGCCTCTTCAGGATACAGACATCAAACGCATTCAAAACCCCCAAGTGGATAACGAATCGCCAAGATGTTTGATCGGGTAAGGATAACTTAACTGATGCTTACAGTAGCAGAAAATGCAGACTCACGGCAAGACGGAACTGACACGCATGCAACATTTTACACGGAACGGTGCGAGAAAAAGAATTTCAACCACTAAGGCACAAAGACACAAAGAAGAAATTAAATCCCCTTTGTGTCTTTGTGCCTTAGTGGTTAAAGTTCGACCGGATTTACGATTCGCGTTCTTCTTCAGAATCACTCTTCGAGTTGCCAAAGAAATCGGCCAACTCGGCCAAGCTTGCCATGCCGCCTTTCGCGTCCGAAGAATAACTCTTTGCATCAACAACGGGTTCGTCGCTGCCCGCCGCGCGTGCCGAAAGTCCTATCTTCTTTGACTCTGGATCAATCCGCAGGATGCGGAAGTCCATTTCCTGACCTAACTGCACGACATCTTCCGGCTTGTCTACGCGCTCTTCGGAAAGCTCTGAGATATGACACAAGCCTTCCAAATTATCGCCCAGCTCGACAAACGCGCCGAAGTTAGCGAAGCGCGCGATCTTGCCATGCACGACATCGCCCGGCTTGTGGTCGTTGACAAAGCGATCCCATGCGTTCGGCTCAAGGTCTTTGATAGAGAGTGAAAGGCGACGGCTCTCGGCGTCAATGCTGGTGATGACGGCTTCGATCTCCTGTCCCTTCTTGAGTATCTCGCCCGGATGCTTGATGCGTTTCGACCACGAGATGTCTGAGACATGGACGAGTCCGTCAACGCCGTCTTCGACCTCTATGAACGCGCCGAAGTCAGTCAAGTTACGCACGCGACCACGCACACGCGAGCCGACCTCGTAGCGATCCTTGAGCGTCTGCCACGGGTTGGCCTGCACCTGCTTCATGCCGAGACTGATGCGGCGCGCTTTCGGATCAACGCTCAGGACTTCAACGTCCACTGTGTCGCCGACATTGACCAGCTTCGAGGGATGCTTGACGCGCTTAGACCAGCTCATCTCGGAAACGTGAACCAAACCCTCGACGCCCGATTCAAGCTCGATGAAGGCTCCGTAGTCCGCGACGCTTGCGACCTTGCCCTGCATGCGCCTGCCGATGGGAAAGCGTTCTTCGATGCTCGCCCACGGGTCAGGTACAAGCTGTTTGTAGCCTAAGCTGACGCGCTCGCGGTCGCGGTCGAATTTGAGCACCTTGACCTGCACGTTATCGCCGACTTTGAAAAGCTCCGCAGGGTTTTGCAGGCGTCCCCAGGACATATCCGTCACATGCAGCAAACCGTCAATGCCGCCGAGGTCTACAAATGCGCCGTAGTCTGTCAGATTTTTAATCTGCCCTTCGACGATGATGTCCTCTTCAATCTGCCCGAGCGTTTCATCCTTCTTGCCTGCGTTCTGTTCTTCCAAGAGAGCTTTGCGCGAGAGAACGACGTTCGAGCGTTTGCGATTGAGCTTGATGACTTTGGCTTCGATCTCTTGATTGCGCAAGGAATCAAGATTACGCACGGGGCGCGTGTCTACTTGAGAGCCGGGCAGGAAAGCGGCGATGCCGTCAATGTCCACACGCAGGCCGCCTTTGATGCGCTCCACGATGCGTCCCTTGATCGGTATGTTTTCGCTGTACGCCTTCTCTAACTCATCCCATGCTTTCATGCGGACGGCATCTGCGCGAGAGAGAACCGGATAGCCTTCGCTGGTCTCCATGCTCTTGACAAGGACATCTACCACGTCGCCGCGCTTGACCATCAACTCGCCGTTTTCCATGAACTCGGCTTGATTGACGATGCCTTCGGATTTGTATCCGAAGTCAATCACGACGCCGCGCTCGGTGATGCCGACGACGGTGCCGCGCACGACTTCGCCTTCATGAAAGGCGGCCTGCTCCTGCTCGAATTGATCGAGCATCGCGCCGAAATCCATATCCCCTGAGGGACGCGCGTCGTCGTCATCATCCGCCTCTGCGACGGGCGCAGGAGGAGGAGTTGAGGTGTTAGCAGCCGGTGCAGTCGCCGTCGAGGCAGCAGCGGTATTCTGTTCGCCTGCCGCAGGTGACTGCGGGGCTTGAGCTTCGGGTGAAGGTTGGTTATTTGTTTCCTCGCCGTCAATCGGCTTAGGTTGTTCGGTGGACATGCAAACTCCTGTTGGGCTCCTGCTGGAAATTCGGTGCGTGAAAGAGCTTATTCGCACCATACCCGGCCACACGCTTTTAGCCACTCACCTTCCTGAGAATTTATGCGCTCTGGAATTGTGAACGGCTCTGTTTAAATTTACTTCTGTCAGCGATAAGTCGGAGGGAAAACCTGCGGGGGATTCGAGCAGTCGAGAGTTTGGGAAAAGTTGGCTTAAAAGTTTTTCGATTTCCACGTCCTCTTAGTCGCCCGCTTGGTCCGACTATCGCCGGTCGCCTGACCGGATAGGAGGGCAATGTACACGCCAAAATGCAAGCCTGTCAAGGCGATAAGAGCTAGTTGGCAGTTGGCAGTCAGCAGTTGGCAGCAGGAAAGCTGGAATTGCTTTTTTCTGCCAACTGCTGACTGCCAACTGCACACTGCTCTCTATCTTTCCGTTCTCAACGCCGATCCGCCATGTCTCTCTGCCACATAGACCCCGGCAGAATGCGAGCCGACGAAAAGGCGATTCTGGTCGCGCCCTGCAAAAGCAAGCGCCCAGATGCGTTGACTCGGCAGGTGTGCATCGCGCGGGTCAATCCGCAGCCAGACATCACCTGCGTTGATCGAACGATAAACGCCGCCGCCGTTTTCCCATGCGCTGCCGACAAAGATTTCGTCAGTATTCTCAGGGTTAATCAGAATGCTCGCATAGTCGCCGTAGGGCAGATTCCCGCCGCGCCGCATCCACTTTTCGCCCCCATCACGCGAAGCATACAGCGTGTGCTTGGTGCCTACATAAATATAAGCCGAGCGTTGCGGGTCTTGCACGACCGCGCTAATCGGAGCATTCGCCGGGATGTCCCTGACCTGTTGCCATGTCTCGCCGCCGTCCCGCGAGACAAGGACGCCGGAAGTAGCAGTCCCAACCCAGATGGTTTGCGGATTCTGGACGCTGGTCGAGAGACATGTCGTGCGCGAATCAAAACCAACCTGATAGCTAAGCTTTTCCCAACCGCGCGCCGGGTCATAAGTGCGATACAGACCGGCATTCGTCGCCGCCAGCATCCCTGTTCGCCCGTCACGCTGGTCATGCGTCGGCGCGAGTGCGTTGATGGCATCAGTCAAAGCAACCACAGGCACAGGCAGCTTGCCACGGTCGTTGGTAGTCTGGACTCCGCCCGCCAGACCGAGCGCGGTCAAAGTGGCATTATCAAACTTGCCGGAAACCGGAATGCTTCTGTCGGCCTGAAATTTTCTAAGTTGTGTGATGGTCAACGTCCCGGCTTTGCCGTCAGGCACGCCGACATTATATCCGGCGGCATTCAAGGCTTCCTGCCCGCGCTTAATCATATCATTTGAGCGCAGAGCCGCACCGGAGGCCGCGCTGGCGGTTGTAGATGTTCCGCGACGTGGCTTCTTACCTTTCGGCGCGGCTTCTATTTTGGGCGCGCCTATCGGCCCCCATGAAGCGCCGCGATCCGCCGAACGATAGATGCCAAGATTAGTGCCAAGATAAAGCACGTTCGCATCGCGCTCATCCTGCAATATAGCGTGTGTAATCAAGCGGTTCGGCATGTTGCGCATAGAGGGCTGCCACGTCGCGCCGCCGTCGCTGCTGATAAAGAAGAAGCCGCCGCCGGTCGTCGTGTTGATCGTCGTGGCGTACATGCGTCCGGCTCTTTCGCGATCAGCGACGACAGAATTGACAAAGCGCCCGCTGTATCCGCCATTGCTCGGCGCGAAAGATTTTCCGCCGTCCTGCGAGACCATGACACCATAATTGTTGGTACCGACATAAATAGTATTCGGATTTCGCGGATGCACAGAGATAGAATTTATCTCAAGCTGTTTCGATGTCGTCAGCGTCCATGAATCGCCGCCGTTGGTCGAGCGCCAGAAGCCTTCGGTAGTTCCGGCAAAAACTATTCCGGGCACTGAAGGATGTTGGAGAATGGCGCGCGTGCGGCGCGATTGCGAAGGGATGCCCTGCACTTTTCTCCACTTCTCGCCCGCGTCCTTCGACTCATAAATGCCGCTGCAAGCCGAGGCGATAATGTGATTCGGGTCGCGCGGGTCTATGTCAATCGCAAACACGTCGGAATCATCAATCATGCCTTCTTTGACCAGCCGCCAGTTTTGCCCGCCATTCGTAGACTTGAAGAGACGATGCCATGTCCCGGCGTAAATCACTTCGGTGCCACGCGGATCCATGCCGATGGATTCGACGTTAAGATTAATCATTCCCGTCGTCGGCAGTTGCGTCCACGACTCGCCCGAATTCAATGAACGATAAAGGCCATGACTCGTGCCCGCGAGGAGCATGTCTTGATTGGCTTCAGATTGATACAGAGAATGAACTGCTTCGCCGCGCAGCTCTGTTGATTCGCGCCAGGTGTTTCCGGCATCTGTAGTTCTAAAAAAGCCGCCCGGCTCCGTATGGCGGTGTGCGGCGACATAGATCGTGCGCGAGTTGCGCGGGTCAACGATGATGTTGTCAATGAACAGCTTTGGGCGATTAAAATTGACGAACAAGCTCCAGTTCTGTCCGCCGTCGCTCGACGTATAAATCTGCCCGTCGAGCGAGCCGAAATAAAAGCGCAGCGGGTCGTTCGGATCAACCACCAGTGCGCGCACATCTCCGCCGCTCGGCCCCGTCACACGCCATTCCATAGGATATTGCGCAGCCTCTGCCGCGCCATCCGCTTCAGCGGCGTGTGCCGGTTGGTGATGAATCGCGAGCGGGGATACGAGAGCCATCAAAGCAAGGAGCAAGAGGGAACGTTTGATTCTTCGCATAAGCATTATCTTCATTGATCTCAGAAATTATTATTTACCGAACCGCTAAAACTCTACCGGCCAAAGATTTTCGAGACGCATTCAAGGCTTCGCTCGCGCCTCTTTGACAGAGCCTGTGTAGGATGCCAGACGCCACAAAGGCGGTTGTACAAAATATTACACCTGGAAATGCGCCTGAACAATCACAGAGAAGCGGGCGATGCTTCTCTTGCACGGAGAAACATCGCCCGCCTCTGGTTAATGGTCGCGGCTCATCTGACGAGCCGCGAGCGTTTCGTTAAGCTCAGCGACGACGACCACGACGGCGAGGCGTTGCCCTGATGATCTGCACTTCGCTGGCATCCACCGTCGGCATAGCGGTCGGCGGATTCGCGCCAGTCGGCACGATCCAGAGTTCGACCGTCAGGTCTTCCTTGTAACCGCCATCCACCGTGACGATGCGTCCGGAATCAATCTGGCGCGTATTGACCAGATAGTCCTTCGCACGATCCGCGCGCGATTGGGCTTCGCCGGTGCGAGCACGACGGCCTGCGTAAGCGATGATGTAGCCCTGTGCGCCAGGATTGTTTTGGAGTTCAATCGCAAAGTTGTCGAGACGTGCTTTCTCGTCGTTAAAGGCGATGTTGCCGTACTCGTCAAACTTGCGTGAAACCGGCGTCTCTTTCAACGTAGATGTGCAAGAAGACGTTCTGTTGCACTCGGGGGCGACGCCGCCAAGCTCAACAGTTGCCGTGATTGTACCTCCACCGGCCAGACCCGTTGTATCAACCGTGATCGAAGGCGTGCCCTGACCACTGCTGATCGTACCGGCTGAAACCGTCCAGTTGTACGTGATGGAAGCATTCGGATCGCCGCCAGAGACATTCGCACTAAACGTGATCGGCTGGCCGACTTCGATTAAATCGGTCGGGCAGTCAACCCTGAGTGTCGGACACGGCGGAATGCAGCGCGTGCATTTTTCAATCGTGACAGTGGTCGAAGCGAAGGACACGCAGCCGCATCCATCGTCAACTTCCACAGTCGCCGTGTAAGTGCCGGGCTGTGCGCCCGACAGGTCCCAAGTTACGCCGGTGCCTTCGCCTGTAATGCGTCCGCCGGTTGTCGTATACGTGTAAAGCAGCGTATCACCATCCGGGTCTGAAGCATTAGCCGTCAGGGCTACCATCTGATCCGAAGGTATTTCACACTGTGTGATGTACGGCGGATCGCACGGCAGCGTAATCATAGATTCCGCCGCTGATAGCGAGACTGTCGGAGCCTGATTTGGCAGGAAGGTCGGAGCACGCGGATTGCGGCGACCGATCCAGAACTGCGCTAAGAATCCATGTGCATCCTCGGACGGCTGGAAGCCGCGCGGCAGTCCACCTGAAGTAACTTGAATCACTTGAGGTCCGGCGATAGGAGTATTGACGACAAAAGTTGCGTCGTTGCCTTCAAATGAATTCCTATCCTGCTGGTTAAAGTGATAGCGATAGCCGAGACTAAAGCCCATCCAGCGTTTCGGATAGATTCTGATACCGGCCAGACCTTCGACCGGGCTGTTCTCCATGGCATTCGGCGTGCGCCCACCAATATACTGTGTCGAGCGCAATTCGAGGATCGGCTGGAAATGCTCGTTGATCGGGAAATCGAATCCGATACCCGCCAACAGCTCATCCGGGCGATCCAACAGCGTGAATTCACCGGTCGGGAATTGACCCTTCGGATTACTGTTTAGAATGTAGCCGATATTAGCCGAAAGATTGATTGAACGGCTCAGGCGTCCGTCAACGAACATGACGAGACCAAAGTCGCCGGTGTTACCGCCGGGACTGGCTCCGCGCTGGAGCTGGTTAAAGCCGCTGGCATCATCCCCTTTGTCCGCATAGAAGCGATAGAACGGAATGAAGCCGAAGCCGAGCGCGTTGTCCGGTTCGGTGATGCGCCATTTTGCGCCGACAACGAAAGTGCTGAAGGCAGATTGCCCGTATTCTCGATTGAGAAACGGCGCGTCAGGCAGATAAACCGGAGAGTTGGTGAACGTCGCCGGAATTACGCCAATCGGCCCAACCGGAATAATATTGGTCGCCAAGACGATACCCGGCAAAATGCTGCCGACGGGCGACCCGATTCCCGGGAAAGCATCAGCGCTGCCAAAGCTCCCGCTATTCGGACTGTTAATCGGCGCGGTAATCAGGCGCGGCACTCCACCGAGGAACACAAAACCACCCACATAAGGATACGGCGTGAATGGTTGAGCGCCAGTCGGGCGAAAGACCGAAGTCAGGCTGATAGGCCCGATGCCTGCCGGCGATAAAATGATCGCCGGGCCGCTTCTAAGGCCATTGCCAGCCCCGCCGAAGAAAAGCTGCGAGTTTGGCAGATAGAAGCCCGACAGATGCGTCGGTGCATTGACATGAATCCCGCGATAGGCATCTGTATTGAAGAACAATTCCAGATGATCGTTGACGCCGATTTGGAAGCTCACGGGAACTTCCACGATGTCAACATTGCCCGGATCGCGGTCAAAGTTGCTGTAGGCAATACTGAATGTAAACTCTCCGCGACGCAGCGTCTGACCGTCATAAACGGTGAAGAGTCCGGTTGGCCCTCCCGGAGGGCCGCCAGTACCTATGGTTGGAGCAATATTTCGAGGATCATCCTCACTCCGTAAAGTTTGGGCTGAAACTGCGGCACACAGAATCAACATTGCGAGCGCACTAATGAGCGCTCTTCTCGCGAATCTCATCGCATTCCTCCTGCGAAATGAGTATAAAAGTTTGCGGATTGTGCGACCTGCCTAACAAGGCTCGGGATGCTGGCGAATGTCCTGACTTGCGTTTGATTCTTCTCTGTCATAGATACTCGACCAACTCTCGATGCGCTCTTGTTAGAGCAAGGGACGCTCCAACTACAAGCATGTAACGATAAAGTAGAACTGCCACCGCCCTTCGACCGAAACCGCTTGTTGAATGGAGCGGAGCAGCGAGAGGAGCCAAGCATTTTTCAAAATGCCCGCTCTGTTGGCGCTTCAAACAAACACGCCCGCGCGCCTCCCGACTGTTCTGTTGTTCTCGCTAAGAATTTCGACCACACTGTTATATGCAAACAGTTGGCCGGTGTCAACTATACCTGCTACGAGCGCTTTCGCTTCTCTTCTGGATTGTCTATTGAGCTATTGCCCCGTACAGGTATTTCCGGCAGACCATACTCCACTTGAGCGCGGAAATCAAGACTTTTTCACAACTTAGCGTCAAAATTCAATATGTTTTTTCCGTCACGCTCATCAAGCATAAATGCCTCGCATGCGTGTGTCATAGGCCACGCGGTCAATCGCCAGCATGTATGCAGCCGTGCGCGTATCAACCGAATGCGCGTCGGAATACCGGCACAGGTCGTTAAAGCTGGCGACCATTTTCTCCTGCAAACGCTGGTTGACGACATCCTCCTGCCAGAAATACCCCATGCGATCCTGCACCCATTCGAAATAGGAAACAGTCACGCCGCCCGCGTTCGCCAGAATGTCAGGAATCACAAAAATGCCTTTATCGTGGAGAATAGCGTCGGCAGCGGCGGTGGTCGGACCGTTCGCGCCTTCGGCCAGCACTTTGCATTTGATCCGGTCGGCGTTGCTTGAGCGAATCTGATTTTCGGTGGCAGCGGGAATCAGCACATCGCACTCAAGCTCAAGCAGTTCCTCATTGCTCACGGCCTCGATGCCCGGAAAATCCTCAAACGAGCGGGTCATTTGCAGATGCTTCATGGCTTCCGGAATGTCTATGCCGTTCGGGTTGTAAATTCCGCCATGCACATCCGAAATGGCAACCACTTTATAACCTGCCTCATGCAGGAGCCGTGCGCCGATGCCGCCGACGTTGCCGGAGCCTTGGACGACGACGCGCGTTTGCGGCGGCGTCATGTTAAATCGCTTGATGGCTTCATTGACGACAAACAGGATGCCGCGCCCGGTCGCTTCACGCCTCCCGGCTGAGCCGCCTAAATCCACCGGCTTGCCGGTCACGACGGCGGTCACAGTGTGGCGCGCGTGCATGGAAAAAGTATCCATAATCCATGCCATCGTCTGTTCATTCGTATTCATGTCCGGCGCGGGCACATCCTTTTCCGGCCCTATAAAGTCAATCAGTTCGGCGGCGTAACGGCGCGTCATACGCTCAAGCTCGCCGAGGGACATCTGCAACGGATCGCAAATCACGCCGCCCTTCCCGCCGCCGAACGGCACATTGACGACCGCGCACTTCCAGGTCATCCATGCTGCCAGAGCGCGCACTTCATCTATGTTCACGTCCGGCGCATAGCGGATGCCGCCTTTCGCGGGGCCGCGAGCAAAGTTGTGCTGGACGCGAAACCCTTCAAAGACCTCGATGCGCCCGGAATCCATTCGCACGGGGATGTAAACCTTGATCTCACGATTCGGCACGCGCATCACTGCGTACAAGTCCGGGTCCAGATCGAGCAGTTGCGCCGCGCGGTCAAAGCGCGACATCATGGCCTCGAACGGATTGTCTTCCCTGACGCGCCTTGTGTCATCTACCATTGCATTTGCCATAATCTTCTCCAGAAAAGTAGTCAGTAGTCAGTAGTCAGTAGCCAGTAGATAAGCTTTTCATGCTGTCTACTGGATGCTGTCTACTGGCTACTTTTTCAGAATTTCATTCATCGCTCCCGTGCGGTATCCGTGCAGATCGAGCGTGACGTAGCGAAAGCCGAGAGCGCGAAATTTTTCCGCCAGTTGTTCCACGATTTCTCGATTGAGCGCGCGGTCAAGCTCTGCGGGCGAAATTTCCAGACGCACGAGCTGGTCGTGATGACGCACGCGAAATTCCCTGAAACCCATCTCGCGCATAATCTCTTCGCCGCGCTCAACCGTTGACAAACGCTTGATAGTCACCTGCGTGCCATACGCGATGCGCGAAGAGAGGCAGGGACTGGCGGGCTGGTTCCATGTCGGAAGCCCCGCGCGCAGGCTCAGTTCGCGCACTTCGCTTTTGCTCATCCCGACTTCGATCAGCGGGCTGCGCACTCCGTGTTCCTTTGCGGCCTCGCGCCCCGGCCGGTAATCGCCAAGATCATCCGTCGTCGAGCCATCAATCACAAAAGCAAAGCCGCGCTCTGCGGCCAGAGGCGCGAGCTTGCCATACAACTCTGTCTTGCAAAAATAGCAGCGGTTCGGAGCATTCTCCAGGTAACGCGGATCGCTCACTTCCTCTGTCCGAATCGTTTCGTGTTGAAAGCCGAATTGGCTTGCCAGCTCCGACACCTGTGCGCGCTGATGCTGCGCTAGGCTTGCAGAGTCCCCGGTCACACACAGCGCACGCCGCTTCAACTCTTCGGTCGCAATCAGAGCGACATAGCTGCTGTCCACTCCGCCTGAGAAAGCCACCACCGCAGACCCCATCTCGCGCATCAATTCGCGCAAGCGGCTCTCCTTCAACGCAGCTTCAACAGAGACCGTAGCCACAGTCTCTGCTCTTTCTTCTTCGTCAATCAGACAACTACTCACAGCTTAAACTTCGCTCCGGCGGCTTGAAACAAACGCTTATCCGATTGCCTCTTCCGCATCTTCAAACTAGCTTTTTGGATTGAGTCTTACGCGCCGCGCATGTTATCCCAAGCATCCGCTTGAGCGCAACCACATCATCAAAGAAAGTGAAAGTGAGACAGTGAAGGAGCAAGTTTTTTCTTTCTCTTCACCATACTTTCCTCAGACTCCTTTTACCTAAATTTGATATACTTCAAGCGCGAGGTGATAAAGACCTATGACTGATTTAATCAATCGCTCTGAAGACATTCTTGGCGGCACGCCTGTTTTCGCGGGGACTCGCGTGCCTGTGCAAACATTATTTGATTACCTTGAAGAAGGCGATAACCTCGACGAGTTTCTCGATGACTTTCCAGCCGTCAGCAGAGAGCATGCCATTAAAGTGCTTGAGATAATGAAGGAAACATTCCTGTCGCAAGAATATGAGAGTGCTGCTTGATGAGTGTGTGCCGCGCAAATTAAGGCGAGAGCTAACGGATCATGAAGTCCTCACTGTCACGGAGCGCGGATGGTCTGGCATTGAGAATGGAAGCCTCCTAACGTTAGCCGAGGTGGAGTTTGAAGCTTTCCTTACAGTTGACCAAAATCTGAAATACCAACAGAACCTCAAAGCATTCAATATTGGAATCATTCTCCTAATAGCGAAAAATAATCGCCTGAAGACGTTGTTGCCTTTAATGCCTGAAGCCAGAGAGGCTTTAGAAAATATTAAGGCCGGTGATTTTGTTCGCGTGGGCGGAAGCTGAGAAGTCAGCACAATGCGGCAACCGACAGTATCGCTCATATCCCATTGCTTCGTTCTTTAATCTCACAACACGAATAATTGTTGGCGAACCCGGTGGCTTGCAGTATCGTACCTGAACGCGAGAGGTAAATTTGTATGTTTTGTCCGACATGCGGGACGGCGCTGGCACAGGAACTCAGCTACTGCAATCGTTGCGGGGCTAACCTGAGCGCGCTCAAGGAAGGCGGCGCGTCGAAATCATCTGGCAAGTCCGTCGAGTCAATGGTGTGGGCAATCGTCATCAACACGGTTTCAATACTGGGAATCATGATTGCGGTGATGGCTCTCATGATGAGCATGCGGATGAGTCAGGGCTTGATTACTATATTTATGTCACTGATGTTTTTGCTTCTGACAGTGATTGACGGCATGCTTATCTGGCATCTCTTTAGCTTTACCAATCGCGCCAGAGAAACAGCGGGCGCGACTCCGCCTGCGAGATTCGACACCAAAGAGCTTGCCGCACAAAGAGAACAACAACAGCTTATTGACGCGCGGGAAAGCGTCGCAGACGAGACGACGCGCAGGTTTGAGCCGCAATACGAAGAGCGAAAGGCAAAATGAGCCTCACATCCACTTAACGCCAACCGGACAAATCATCCCCGCCCCATACTCAACATAAAAATAAAAAACTCTTTGCGATCTTTGCGCAGTTCTTCTTTGCGTTCTTTGCGGTTAAAGGTTTTTTTAACGCAAAGACCGCAAAGAGTGAAGACGCAAAGATCGCAAAGATAGTTGATTGTCTGCTGATGTGCGTATGACAATTTAGACTTCCTGAAAATTCAGCGCGTGTGCGGCCTCTTCGATGACCGCGAAAAGCTGCTCGCGCTCTCGCTCATCCGTCGCCTGCCTGTAGTTTGCCAACAACTCTTTCAGCGTGGCGAGGTCTTTGTAAACGCCCGCGTTCTCAATCGGCGGCGTCAGGTAGGAAATCAGCTCGGCATAAGAGCGACGCTTGGCGATAGAGCCTTCGGATGGATTGTTGACGCTATAGATATAAACGTTCGGCAGCTCTCCGATCAGCCTGTCAGGCCAGCACGAAGCGGATAGCCCGACCTGTTTGCCCGGCATAAATTCCATCGCGCCGTGCGTGCCGACGTGAACGACAGCATCCGCCTTGAAAACTTTTTCGAGGTAAGTGTAGAGCGCCATAAAGCCATGATGCGGCGCGCCGCTCTGCGCCATCATCAAGCGCATCGGGTCGCCTTCATAACCGAAGGTCGGCTGGATGCCGATGAAAACGTTTCCCAGTTGAATCCCTTGTATCAACAGCTCGCCGCCGAACGAATTGATTTTGCCGGGAGCCGCGCCCCACTCTTTCTCAATCTCTTCGACATGCGGACAGAGCCTGCGGTACTCGTCCGTCTTCATGCGATAAGCGATGCGCGCCGTCGCGCCGTAACGCTCCGAATCTCCGCCGAGCAGCATCTCGCGTAAAGCATCTGCGCTCTGCGGGACTTCTATGTCATAACCCTCTTCGCGAAAGCTGCGCAGCATTTCCCACACGCTCGGGAAGACATCCAGGTCAGCCGCAGTGCCGACATTGCCCTTGTTCGGCGGAAAGCAAAAGAGCAGCAGGGCCAGCTTCAATTCCGCGCGCTTCGCAGTCTGCAACCGATGCCAATTCTTCAAGCGGCGCGCGAGGCGTTGGCAGCGTTCCTCCAAAGGCACAGGCTCGCTGCCGCCCGCAGGCATCCCGCCATACACGAAAGGCTCTGTCGCGCCGTCAATCTCAGGTATCGCAATCTGCATCCCTGCCTGCACTGGATTCAAGCCAGTGCCGGATGCTTCCCATGACTCAATCGTCTGCATGTCCAGACTGACGCACGAGCGAAACGGGCGATTCAAATTTTTGAGAAAGAGCGCGGCAGCCTCACTGTCATTCATCGCCGGGCCGCCGACAAAGCTAAAGCCAGTCAGAGACACGATCTGGCTCACACGCGAGCGGTCTTCAATAGCATCACTTTCATCTTGCTTTAGTTTTTTGTTTTTTGTTTTTTGATCTTTGAGGAAAAACTTTTCGCACGCTTCGCGGTTGTCCATCAGCGTCGAAGTCGCAGGCAGCACGGCCAGGCCTTCGGCTTCAATCGCGCGAATCAATCCGTCGTAATGCTTGCGCGTCCGGCTCACAATCTGCGGGCGCATCAAGAGCAGTCCGATAGTGCGCTCTGCATCAAGCTGCGGCTTGCCTTCGCTCTTCGCGCGCCGCTCGTACCATTTTCGATAAGCCTCGAAAGTCTCAAACAGCGAGGGCGCGTCCGGGTGATACAGAGCGACTGCGGGCATCGCCTCCGGTTTTGGAATTTTCAGTTGCGACAAACGCTCGTCCGGCACGTATTCCTTGAGCGCGGACAAAATCATCGAGCGGATATTCGCTGGCGTCGGCTGTAAAAAATAGCAGAACAGGTAGAGATAATTTTTAACATCTCGCAAACGCCCCGCGTTGGGAATGATTTTCAACAATGCCGGCATCCGGTCAACCAGCTTGAGATACGTCGTATGGCTGCGAGACTTTTTCTCTCTGTGCGCACGCGCCTGCTCGCCCATCCACGTTGCCACACTGCGCGCCAGGCTTCGCGCACGCCCGCTCACAGCATCCGAGCTTTCCGCTGCCTCCTGCCCGTTCAGGCTTTCCCCTTTTTCCCTCTTCCCCTCTTCGCCCTTCTTTTAAACAGCCGCCCGAAATCCAGACGCCCCATCCGCGTGCGCCGCATCAACTCAGGCATGCAGTTAATCACGACCACCGCACGATGCTTCTCTTTAAACCGCTCAAGCGCAGGCAACAGCCGCGAGGCATTCTCGCCGTCCATCACATGTATGACGAACACGACATCCGCAATGCTCAAATCGCGCTCGACCTCTCGCCACTCTGTTTCCGTCAGAGCCGCCCCGAAGTTGTAAGCACCGATCCGCAAGTCAAGCTCATACTCACGATTAATCTCCCGCTCCGCCTGTTTGAGCGGAGCCAGAAGACTTGAGCCGATGTAAAAAACAGTAACGTTCAAGGCGTTACTCACTTTTGACTAGGATTGTAGAAGCTTGATGAAGCCCGCTTGTTCAAAATGATGATCTGTAGTGAGCGCTTCGGTTAAGCTTCGTTGCTGCATAAGTAAGAAACTAACTGCATCGCATAGTGACCAAGCCTTATCCAGCCGCTCCTGCAACAAAATTAGTGCTCTTTGATGAAGCCGTTCGTTGACCCAGACAACTTCCACTTCCGGGTCGTCAAACAAATCTATGACGAAGGCCAGCGCCTCCACTCGCGATGCATGCCGAGCCTGCGCCAAAGCAACGAACTCTACCAGCACATAGTTATGAGTCAATCGCATCCGCGCAGCGTTGTAGAAACCCAGCGCATCCGGATGGCGAAAGTCGCGCCGATCAAAGAGACATAGCAAACCGGAAGTATCTAGCAGCATCAGGCTTCGCTCTCGTGCGTTCCGGCAAACTCGCGCGCCAGGTCGCGGTCAATCTCTTCATTGTCGGCAGACCTGACATTGCCGCTATCCCACGCTCCGAAGTGATGGCGCAACTTTCCCGACGATGGATTTCTCGTTTCAACATCATGGTCAGAATCAAACTCCCGTGTGGCTTCCAGAAGCTTTTCCGCAAGCAGTCTCTGTTCTTCAAGAGGCAGCTTACGCACGGCATCAAAGAGCGTTTCCAGCTTCTCATTCATGGCTCCAACCTCCAGCCTTGATTATAACAGTCCAAACTATTTCATGTGCTAAACATCAAAGCTACTCGTCACGCAATGCCTTCAAGCTGGTCTTCCAGCCCCGCGAAAATCTCGCGCAGGCGATGGAGCATTTCTACATCAACCTGCCAGAAGCCGCGCCCCTCTGCTTCCAAGAGCCGCGCGACGAGCGAGCGCGCAGAGTGCGGATTGAGCTGGCGCAGTCGATTGAGCATCGCTTCATCGAGTACGAAGGTTTTCGCCACCTCCGTGTAGACCCAATCGTCTACGGCATCTGCGGTCGCGCTCCAACCGAAAGTGTTGGCGACGTGGCTTTCGATTTCCGCGACGCCGCGATAGCCGTGCCTGAGCATGCCTTCGTACCATTTCGGATTGAGCGTCTTGGCCCGCGTCTCAAGCCGCACGGTCTCTTCGAGCGAGCGCACTTTCGTGTCAGCCGAGAGCGTGTCGGAAAGATAGACTGCGGGTCGAACCTGTGTGCGCTGCTCGACGGCTTTGGCGACGCCGCCTAGATATTCAAAGTAATGGTCTACGTCCGTGATGCCGATTTCAAAAGTGTCTATGTTTTGATATGCGGCCTCGACCCGCGAGAGAGCGCGATCCATCGCCCGCCGCGCTTCGCGTCCTTCGATAATGCGTCCTTCGGCATCGCGCCCGTAGGCAAAGCACTTGCGCGTCACGAACAATTCGCCGAGCGTCGCAGAGTTGTCCCACTGCGAATCCATCACCATAAAATTGACGTTCGTCCCATAATTGCCGGGCGCGTTGGAAAAGACGCGCGTCGCCGCTTCGTCAAAGTCGCAAGTCTCCGCGCTCATCTGCTCCGCAACATGCTTGCGCAGGTAGTTCATCTCCGGCGGTTCATCCAGCGCGGCCACGCGCCGCACGGCCTTATCCAGTAAACCCATCGTCGCGCCGAACAGGTCGCGGAAAATTCCGGAGACGGTCATCACAACATCTATGCGCGGGCGTTTCAATTTTTCGAGCGGAATAATTTCGACATCCGTCGCGCGGTTCATCGCATCGCGCACGGGACGCACGCCCAAGAGCCAAAGGGCTTGCGCGACGCCTTCGCCTTGCGTCTTGATGTTATCCAATCCCCACAAGACTAGAGCCATCGAGCGCGGAAACCCACCATGCTCCGACTTGTGCCGCTCAAGCAGATTTACGACCACCCGCTCGGCGCGCACGAAAGCGATTTCAGACGGCACTGTGTATGGATTTATCGCGTGAGTGTTGCGCCCCGTCGGAAGGATGCCTGGGTTCTGCACGATGTCCGCGCCCGGCCCCGGCTCTATGTATTCGCCGCGCAAGGCTCGCGCTAAGGCATCAAGCTCGTGATTGCTATCGAGCTGCGCAGAAATTTTTTCAAGGAGATTAAAAACCGGGCGAGACATTTCCGGCGAGACGCGCGCTTCACTTTCCAGCCATGCGATGACGGCATGCACGCCTTGATTGATAAATAGCTCTATCGCAGCCGTGACGACTGAATCAACACGCTCTCGCTTTCTCAAAGCTTCTTCATCCGCTTTGCTACGAGCAATCAACTCTGCATATTTGCAAAGCCCTAATCCTTCTGCGACCAAGTCGGTCAGCGCACGCGCTCCGGCTTCGGGTCTCTCAAAGGACGCGACCATTCTGAGCATGTCTGCGCGTGCGTGAGTTTCAGGCACGCGCCCGAAGACGTGCAGGCCGGTGGGAATCAAACGCTGCTCGATTTCCAGCACCTGTTCATACAGAGACAGCACGCGGCGGTCTCGCAACGCGCTTGAGAGTGATGCTGTATTGGAGTTGGTCGGCTTCGTCAAAATAATTTTTCGGCTTCAACGGACGATGAGAGATAGACGTAATTTCCGCCAAGCTGCGCAGCCAGCGCGCGGCCTTCGCCGCCTGCGGTAAAACGGTTCTGCGTATCAACCAGCACAATCTTAACACCTGCTTTTCTCAACGCGCTGCCCAGATGCGTTAGCTCGCTCATGATGGCGCTTTGCCGCTGCGCGGGATTTGCAGTTTCCCGTGCGCGCAACGGCACGTTCGGGCGGCCATCCGTAAAGAGCAGGAAGACTATGCTTTCAGTTCCCTGCCGCGCGGCGCGCGTGGCAATCGTTTGAGCGGTCGCAAGCGCGGCGGCGAGCGGCGTCGAGCCGCCCATCAAGAGATTATCCAGCACCCGGCGTGCGCGCGACATGCTTTGCGATGGCGGCAAAAGCTCTTCGGCCTCTTGCCCCCGAAAAGCGACAATCGCAACGCGGTCGCGACGGATATAAGATTTGTTGAGAAGCCAGACCAGCGCGCCCTTCGCACGCTCGATGCGGTTCAGAGCCATGCTGCCTGACGTGTCAATCCCCAGAATAAAGAGCGTACCCGATTTTCGCTTGAGTTGTTTGAAGCGCAGCGAGTCCGCGTCAACTCTTAAGGGTGTAGGGTGTAGGGTGTAGGGTGTAGACGGCGTTTTATTATTTCCGTTCGAGATTGTTTGTCGTGTGCCGTATTGATTAGTAGCAACAGCGCGCAGTGTCGCGTCGAGCGCGATTCTTGAGTCAGGCGATTTTGTTTTGATGGCGCGTGAGTAACGCCCGCGTTGAGCGTTGTACGTCGCATTCTTCGCGCTACGTTGTTGTCGCGCGGAGTTTGTTTTTGCTTGACGGATTGATGAGCGGAAATCCTGATTGAGCGATTCTGCTGGAAGCCGCGCGTCGAGCGGCGCGGGCAAAGAATGAGTTTTATTATTTTCTTGATCGTGTTCTACGCCCTCGCTGCGGTTTGCGCTAACAGCATTTCTCTCATCTGCGTTTGAGCCGGTTGAAGATTCAGGCTGTCCTTTATCTCGCCGGTCGTCTGAACTCTGGAAAGAATTATCAAGCGCTTGCTCAATCCGCGCGCCGCCGCCGGTCGGCTCAAGCGGGTCGCGGCGCAGGCGATGACTCACGCAGAGAGAGGCCACGCGGCGCACGTCCTCTTCGCGAACTTCGCGCCGTCCCTCAAAGGCCGCGAGCGCACGCGCCGCACGCGCAATCGTCAACTCTCCGCGATGCCCGTCAATCCCCAGTCGCAGGCAAAGACCAGCGATGCCGCGCAAAAGCTCTCGCGAAAGTTTTACTTTTCCGGCGAGCTTTCCGGCGCGTGCGAGCTTGCGGCGCAGGCTCTCTTGCTCTGCTTCATAACCCGCGCAAAACTTTTCCGCGTCACGCTCGAAAGCTTCGCGCAGCTCGACGATTTTTACGCGCTGGTCTAAATCATTCAAGGTTTGAATTTCCGCGAAAAGGCCGAAGCGGTCAAGCAGTTGCGGGCGCAACTCGCCCTCTTCCGGATTGCCCGAGCCGACGAGGACGAAGCGCGCTGGATGTTCGAGCGAGATGCCTTCGCGCTCGACCGTATTGCGCCCCGTGACTGCCACGTCGAGCAGCAAATCAACAAGGTGGTCTTCTAAAAGATTGACTTCGTCAACATAAAGAAAGCCGCGATTGGCGCGAGCGAGCAAGCCCGGTTCAAAAGCCTTGACGCCCGTGGTCAGAGCCTTCTGGAAATTTATAGTGCCGCACACCCTGTCTTCCGTTGCTCCCAATGGCAGATCAACGACACGGACACGCGCCTGCTCGCGCTGAAGCTTGCCTTTCGTCTTTAGCTGCTCGCTGCAATCAACACATAAACTTTCCACGTCAGCCGGATCGCAACCGTAAAAGCAATCGCGCGCTTTCCAGATCAGCGGCAACAAATCCGCGAGAGCGCGCACGGCTGTGGACTTGCCCGTGCCGCGATGACCCATAATCAACACGCCGCCGATGAGCGGGTCAATCACGTTGAGCAACAGCGCGAGCTTCATCTCTTCCTGCCCCACGATGGCCGTGAACGGATAGACAAATTGCCTCGCGCGGCGCGGCGCGGCACTCTTGTTTTTAACGTGGGCGCGTGATGTCATCTTTCAGCCTAGTGCTGTGTCATGCAAGTTTTGAAATTGCCACTAGCTTTAGCTAGTGGACAAGGATAGCCTCACCATCTGTCGGCTTTAGCCGAACCGTTCAGCTAAAGCCAACAGCTACTTTGCTCATCTTCTCCACTAGCTAAAGCTAGTGGCAATTCTGCTTCTAAGAATTTCAATCGCACAGCTTAAGGTGTTTCTGCCAGCTTGCTCTTCATCAAGTAATGCCTGTGCAGCAAGTGCCCGATAACTGCCAGCACCGCGACTGCGAGAAGCGAGAGCATGGTCGTCGGCGTCAGCGCATCGAAAAGCGATTTCGCGCCGACCGTGCGATGCACAGCCTCCGCGTAGACATAAGACTTGAGAGCCATCGCCAGCGTCGTCGCCAGCACAAAGCGCGCGAAAGGTATCTCCGCTAAGCCCGCCGCGTAATTGATAAAGCCGTGCGGGCTTGAAGGCGTCAGGCGAATCGCAAACAAGACCATAAAGCTTGAATGCCTTGAGAGAAATTTGTGCAGCCTGCCGTCACGAAACCGCGCGACCCACGCGCCGCCCGCAAACCGCGCGACCGCATAGCCTAGCGAAGTGCCGAGCGCGCAACCAGTCGTCGTAATCAGCGCAGACCAGTGCGGCGGGAACAGGAGCGGAGTGATAAACAGAAACGCAGAGGCCGGAAGCGCGAACGCCCACGCCGCCGTCATCGCCGCGATAATCAGAACGGGCGCCCAGAGATTGAATCTCAGAGCCTGCAAATTTTCCTGCGTCACCATCTCGCCCAGGCCGCTCCACCTGTACGCGATGAGGACTAGAGCCGCGAGGCACAAGACCGCCACCGTGCGAAGGATTTTTTCCTTACGCGAAAGAGTTTCCGGCGAGAGAGCTGTGACTGTGGACTGGGACATTTTTCCTGCAAGATGCAAAGCAGAATTTAAGAGGCAAGCTGTCTTAAAGTTTGAATTCGGAATAAAGGTCTTCTGCTTTTACAAAATTCTTTTTAACCAAAAAGCGTGCATACAGCAAGCCGTGAAAGGCAGTCATGCGACTTATGTAGTAGTTCAGTTTGAAGTTGAATGAGTTGCGAGATGCGGTTCACCGCCGAGACGCAGAGCGCGCAGAGGGGGTGCAGAGGCTTGAATGTCTTTCAACTCTCTGCGCTATCTCCGCGCGCTCTGCGTCTCGGCGGTGAGTCCGGCTTTCTTGTCACTCATCTTCAATCCGAACCTTTACTGCATCTTAATGTTGGATGACAAAAGAGAGCAGGCTCGGTTATGATGTGCGCTCTAAAGCTTATTTCATGTGCGTGGGCATGATTCAACCGAATCTTAAATCTTTGGTCAATTGCCGACGCCGCTTTCATTCCAACAGCTAAATTATACTGATGTCAGCAATCGAAGAGACTAAAACCAACCCGACGCCCGTTTCTCAAGCGGAAGCGCGTGCCAACCCCTCAAGCGAGGCTTCACAATCATCACGGCTTTTGAGTAAAGTGGCAATCATTTCTTTAGAGATTGTGATTGCAGCTTTTCTTAAGCTATTCCTGAATAAATTTCTTGAGGTATTCGGGCTTCAAATTCCGCTCTCCGTATATATACCCATCATTGTAGGAATAATTTTGATTGTTCATGTAATCGGTATTAACAGAACACTCGATATTATTAGTTCCGTGCGCTTTGGCGTGATAATGCTTATCCTGCTCGTCATCGCCAGCATGATCGGCATGCTCATCATGCAGCAGAACGTAGAGGGCTTTGACAAATATTTCGCGGAGCTGACGCCTTCGCAGAAATTGCTCTATGGCTCGCTTGGCTTTTTCGACATTTACCACGTGTGGTATTTCAATGTGCTGCTGTTGATCTTGTCGCTCAATATCGTGCTGGCTTCGATTGACCGCTTTCCAAAGGCGTGGACTTTCGTCTCGCGTAAAAAGCTGGATGCGTCCGCGAACTGGCTCAAGGGTCAGGAGCAGCACGCGGAGTTGGAGTTAAGAAGCGAGAGCCGCACCATGCTTGTCGAGCGCATCGGGAGCGCGGCGCGCAGCCTCGGATTCAAAACCACCATCACGGAAAAGGGCGGGCGCACCTTTGTCTTTGCGGAGCGCGGAACGTGGAACCGTCTCGGAGCTTACGCAGTGCATGTGGCTCTGTTGACGATTTTTCTCGGAGGCTTTATGACCGCGTGGTTCGGGCGCGACGGGCAGATGCCGCTTCAGCCGGGCACGACCACTTCGGAGATGACCAATCTCACTTTCAATCTCGATCAGATTTCCAGAGTTCCCGTCCAGCTTCCCTTCTCCGTCACTTGTCTGGACATACAGCAAAAGCTGATTCGCAAGGAAGGGTCAATCATGGCGAACAACACGATTGACTGGCTGACGAGAATCAAAATCCAGGACGAGTACGGCGAGCGCGAAGCTCTGGTCAATCTGAATCACCCTTACGATTATCGCGGCTACAGGCTTTTTCAGGCGAGCTTTATCTCGCTCGGACGCGCGCGCAACATCACTCTGCGCCTGACGCCGCAGGATGGCGGCGCGGCTCAGGACGTGAACATCCAGCGCGACGGTTCTGCCAAGCTCGCGGACGGGACGCAGATTAATTTCGAGAAGTTCCTGCCCGACTTCGCCATCGGTCAGGGCGGACAACCGGATACCAAGAGCGGAGATTACAATAATCCTGCCGCTGTCCTGACGGTCACGACTCCGGCGGGCGAAGTAAAAAGAGCTTACGCTTTTGCATCGGAGTTGCCTGAAGGCGCGCCCGTCGGTGCGCCCGTCGCGGGCTACAAATATCGCTTGATTGATTTTGAGAAAGTGCCGGACGCGCATGTCCTTGCGATTCAGAAAGACCCCGGCAGGCTCCCTTTTTATATCGGCGGCGGGTTGTTGATACTGACGCTCTGCGCCGTCTTTTTCTTCTCGCATGAAAGAGTCTGGACGCTGATCGAAGAACGCGAGAACGGCAAATACGATGTCGCGTTGGGCGGCAACACCAATCGCAACAAAATAGGATTTGAAGACCGGTTCAAGAAGTTAAAAGATAAAATTACCGGCCAGACCGGTGAGGCAAAGCAATCATGAGTAGTAAAAAACAAGCGACCAACGAAGCCGCTGCACACACTGACGAAGCGGCTTCTTCACTTCGTTCATACCTGCCAGCCATCTTTGCCATCGCGGGCGCGCTCCTGATCGGGCTGCTCCGCCTGCAAATGAGCGGTGACCGATTTATTTCCGACGGCGCACTGATGTTTCTGGCTCTGGCCTGTTATCTGACGGCCGCCGTTTTTCACTTGACGAATCTTTACGCGCCTTCGGAGATGGCGCAGAAGATAGGCTTGTGGGGAACGGGGCTGGGCGTCTTTTTCAATCTGTCAAGCTGGCTGGTGCGTTGGGTCGCGGCGCACGATAGAGAGCTGGCGATTCTGGCTAAAAACGGGACGGGCGAGATGCCTTGGATTTGGCGTTATATTCCCTTCGCCAATCTTTATGATTTGAGTCTGGCGTTCGCATTCGGAGCCGGTATCACAACTCTGGTTATCGCGCATCGCAAGAACTTTCGCTTTCTCGGCGCGGTCTCTTTGCCGCTGGCCTCGCTGATACTTCTCTTGGCGCGCTTTATCGGGAACGAGTTTATAGACCTGCCGCCGATTCTTGATTCCTACTGGCGACCGATTCACGTCGGCATCGCTTCGCTCTCTTACGGCGTCGCGCTGGTGTGCTTTGCCATCGCTGTGATTTATCTTTTGAAAGATGGAGTCAAGACCGAAGCGATGGCGATCTGGTCGAGCATCTTTTCCATCGCCGTCATCGCTACGATTAGCCGCTTCTCGGTTTTATATACGGGGACGTACAGCGCTGCGACTTATCTGACGAGCGGCAGCACGCGCCGTGCGATCCCGCTGCGCGCAGACATTCCGTTTGTCGGATGGACGCTGGTGGTGGCCGCGCTGCTGCTGCTCGGAGTCATCATAGCCTTTGGCGTCTACCTGTCTAAAAAGAACGAAGAGGCGCGGCTGTGGGGGCACAGGCTTTTAAAACTCTCGCTGATAATGCAGGCATGCTCGGTCGCGCTGCTGGTGTCGCAGATTAAGACTCTGAAGAACATCACAGAGCGCATAGACCCGCGACAGTTCGCGCAGTTCGGCAAGTGGATGGCAGAACAAGAGGGCGTGCCTAAAGAACAGATCGCGCAAGCCTCGCCCGAACAATTGATTGCCATCACGCAGGATTTTATCGCGCAGAACGGCGACCGTCTCTCCTTGAGCCTCAATGCCAATCCGGTTGAGTTGGCCGCGCTCATCACCGCTTTCGCAGCGACGTTGTTTGTCATCATCTTTAGCTTCCGCACGGAGAAGCTGAGAGCAGTGCTGCCGCCGCTTGAGAAGCTTGATAGCCTGATGTACAAGACCGCGAGCGTCGCGTTTGCGGGGCTGGCGATGCTGTTGATTACGGGAGCCGTGTGGGCCAATGAATCGTGGGGCAGATATTGGGGATGGGATTCCAAAGAGACTGGCGCATTGGTCGCATGGCTCACCTACGCAGCTTTTCTGCACACGCGCATCTCTCGCGGGTGGAAGGGACGTTCCAGCGCATACTTTGCCATCGTCGGATTCTTGCTCGTCATCTTCACTTACCTCGGCGTCAGCTACCTGTTGCCGGGCTTGCATTCTTATGCGTAAAAAAGTAGCCAATAGCCAGTAGAAAAGCATAAAAACAAAATGCTTTTCTACTGGCTACTGGCTACTGGCTACTGGCTACTTTCCTATGAATAAAGACAACATCCTTTTCGCGATCATCGGCCTGTTGCTGGGCAGCATCATCGGTTTTATTTTCGCCAACTCCGTCAACCAGCGTGGCTACGAGCCGCGCGCTTCGGCTACGAATCCGGCGGGGCGCGACTCGAACCTACCTGCCGATCATCCGCAAATCCCTATGAACGGCGTGGCGGATCAGGCTGAAGGCATGGCCCCGGCGGCGATCACTGAAGCCATCGAGCGTGCGCGCAAAGACCCGAACAATTTCGACGCGCAGGTCGAAGCGGCGCAGCTTTATTATCAAATCAACCGCTTTGACGAAGCCATCGAATTTCTGCTCAAAGCGAACCAGTTGCGCCCGGATGATTACGCGACGCTGGTCAGGCTCGGCGATGCCAACTTCGACTCGCAGAATTACGAGGCGGCTGAGAAATGGTACACGGCGGCGCTGGTGAAAAATCCCAACGACGTGCCGGTGCGGACAGACCTCGGGCTGACTTTCTTCCTGCGCCAGACGCCCGATGTGGATCGCGCGATTAAAGAGTATCGCACCTCGCTTGCGCGCGAACCGCTGCATGAGAAGACGCTACAAAATTTAACCGCCGCGCTGATTAAGAAAAAGGATGCCAAGGAAGCGCAGGCGACGCTCGCGAAATTGGAACAGGTAAATCCCAGTAACGAAGCCCTCACAAAGCTCCGCACAGACCTCGAAACCCTCAGCGGCTCGACCCAATCGCCTGTGAAGAAAAGGGCTTAGAAAAGTAAGCCACAGAGGACACAGAGAACACAGAGAGGATGGCTGATTTCCTCTGTATTCCTCTGTGGCAAGTCTTAAAGCTCTACTCTCATTCAACTAAAAACCTGGCGAGCAGTGGAAATGCAGAGCTTGTCCATGCGGCTATTTTAAGGCTCGATGGTGACGCGCAGGACGTTTGTCATCGGGCGACGCTCGATCTTGCCGTCGTTGGTGACGACGATGAGCTGTCCCTTTTCGACCGTGACGCGGCGCACTTCGCTCATGTAACGCTCGACGCGCATGCCGTCTCTGGTTTCGATGATGAGGCGCGGGTTGAGCGGAGGCTCAGCGGGAGCTTCGGTCGTGGCAGTAGCTGCCGGAGCGGTAGCAGGAGAAGTTCCACCCTTTTTCCTGGCGGTTGTCGCGGGCTTGCGCGCCGTAGCGGGAGGCTGCCCGGTACGCCCTCGCGCCGTGCGCGTGGGTTTTGGCTTGGGCGTCGTGGTGGCAGCGGGTTTGACGGGCGCAGGCTTTACAGTCCTCGGCGTCCTGGTCTTGGCCGCAGGCGCGGGCGCAGGAGTAGGAAGCTCCGGCGGAGCGGTGGCCGCGACCGGTTCCGGCTCTACCTCTTTTATCAAAGCTCCGGCGGCATTGACGCGCCGCACGTTTTTATCTTTGCGTGCGGGAGTAGAAGCGGTCTGCTCTGTGTCTTCAGGAAGCCTGGGCGCGTCGGCTACAGGTTCAAAGCTGCCGGAAAAGCGTATGCGATAGCGTCCGGCCTCATCGCTCGCGCTGCGGGCTTCGACGCGCAGGATCAGGCTCTCGCGCCGTCTCAGGTAAATGCCCTTAGTCGTCCCCGTCGTCGTAAGCCCCGCATAAAAGCTCAACTTTGTGAGCGGTCGCAAAGTGCCTGCCGTAAAAACATCCACATCCCCATTCAGGTTGTCGCTCTCGACCGTCACATTCAAATCGCCGGGCATGCCTGTCAAAAGATAATAATGCCTCGTCAGGCGCGGGTCGCCGACATCTCTGGCGGCAATCATGCCTATAATCTCGCTGGCGGCAACGGGCGTCGGATAGTCTATGTTCGTTGACTGTGCAAAGACGCTCGAAGAGGCCGCGAGAAGAATCAGCACGACTCCCGCTCGATATACATTTAAGATTTGAAGCAAGTGAAAGACTTTTCGCATACGCAACCTGCGTCGGTAGCTTACTACTCAACACCTGATTTTAACAGCGTGTGCTGCTATCAGCCAGCTTTAACGAACCCCTCCATGTGTGCGGCAAATTGCTCCGGCAAAACAGAAAACCGCTCCGCGATTTCGCAAAACCGCTTTGGCTTTCCGAACTTCCGCTTTGACTTTCCGCACTTCCCCTCTAGCTTTCCGCACTTCCGCTTCGCCATTTCGGAAAAGCGCTTCGCTCTTCCGCACTTCCGCTTCGCTCTTCCGCACTTCCCCTCCATGATTTCGGGTTTCCCCTTTGAGATTGCGGGTTTCCCCTCTGGCTTCTCGAACTTCTGCTTCCGGCTTTCAGAAAGGCGCGGGAACGCAATAAGCCTCCGCTTTTGAATAACTTAACGCGGACGGGTGAATTCGAGGCTGCTGATTTGCCGATATTGCGGCGAGTCCGCGCCGGAGAGCGATTTGACGTACTTTTTGACCAGTCCGGCGAGGTCAACCAGTCCCGTATTATCCGCATACAGCGATTCGTCACGCATGATGCGCGATTCACAGGCTAATCTTTAACTCAACCCGTGAATTTATAACCGAGTCCGTGAAGGGTCAGAATAAATTGCGGGCGGCGCGGGTTCGGCTCAAGCTTCTGGCGCAGCCATGCGATATGCACGTCAACCGTGCGCGTCGAGGGCATCGCATCATAACCCCAGACTTCATCAAGCAAAGTATCGCGCGAGATGACCGTCCCGCGATGCTCTATCAAATAATGCAGCAGCTTGAATTCGAGCGAGGAAAGCTCTATTGCCTGCCCGTCGCGGTCAACCTCTGCGCAACGAAAATCCACACGCACTGTGCCAAATTGATATGCGTCAGGCGAAGTTACAGGAGGGGCGGGAGCGCGCCTGAGCAAAGCTTCGATACGCGCGAGCAGCTCTATTACTTCAAAAGGTTTGGTCAGGTAATCGTCTGCGCCGAGCTTGAGGCCGACGACCTTGTCAACCACTTGCCCGCGCGCGGTGAGCATGATGACGGGAGTTTGCACATTCCGCTGGCGCAAGTCGCGGCACACGTCAAAGCCATTCTTGCGCGGCAGCATCACATCCAGAATGATTAAATCGAAAGCTTCGTTCAGCGCACGCTCAAATCCTGTCTCGCCGTCGGAGGCCGTCTCGACCGTAAAGCCCTCGCTGCTCAAACGATCTGTCAGAGTCATCAGGAGGCCGGGTTCATCTTCGACGAGTAAGATTCTGGACTTCATGCTTCACCCGCGCCGCCCGCATCACTTATTTTGCGCTTCTGATTTGCGATGGGCAGATGAATGGTAAAGACGCTTCCCTCTCCGACCCGGCTCGCGACGCTGACTCTGCCGCGATGCGCTTCGATGACCTGTTTGACAAGGCTCAAGCCCAGACCGTTGCCGTGTATCTGCGCGGCGACGGCCTCTTGCCCGCGATAGAAGGGTTTGAAAATGTGCGGCAGCTCCGACGGGTCAATCCCTGCGCCGCTATCTGCGACGGCAATCTGCACTTCTTCTCCATGACCGTTGACGACCGTCTGCGCGCTGATTTTAATCGAGCGTTTCCGGTCGTCATACTTCATCGCATTGCTCAGCAGATTTTGCAGCGAGCTGCGAAGCGCGGCGGCATCCGCCTGAATTACCGGCAAGCCCTGTGCAATCTCTTTCTCGATCATAAAATCTTTTTCTTTAATCACCGGCTGGCAGGAAAGCAGCGCGTCTTCGATGAGTTGCCCGACCTCGACCGCGCTCATTTGATAAGTCTTGCGGCCTGAGCGTGCGCCCGCAAACTCCAGGACCTGCTCGACCATCTCAGTCAGCCTGCGTCCCTCCTGTCGAATCACCTCGCCATATTTTTTGACCTGTTGCGGGGCGTCTATGATGCCGTCCGCAAGGTTCTCGCCCGCAGAGCAGATGACCGCGAGCGGCGTGCGAAACTCATGCGAGACGGAAGAGACGAATTCCATCTGCCTGTGCGCGAGGCGTTCGGCGCGGCGTGTGGAAATCACGATCATCGCCACGCTCGACGCGAGCAAGAGCAGGATGCCGAAGCTGATAAAAAGATTGCGCCGCCTGACACTCGCGACGGCGGCTTCGAGCGAGCCTGCGCGGTGCTGTATAACAAGCTGCCACGGCCCTTCGAGAGCAGCAGGATTTTTAGGGATGCCGTTCTGCATCACGCCCCGGTTGAAAACCTTGACCGTGACGCTGCGCGAGTGAGAGCTTTGACTTGTTGATTCCTCATCGGAACGCATGATGACTTGATCCGGCGGCAGCCTGCGCGCAGTGAACGAGGACGAGGCGCTGTCGTTAAGCTGAGGCGTCTTACGCGGCAAGCTGAAAAAGAGCGCGTCCACCTGATCGAGTTGAAGCTCAAGCAGCCGCGCCGTCGCATCGCTATCGACAGGCCGCGCGGGCGGCATTTGTGCTGTTTGATAAATAGGCTTGTCGTCTTCCTGTGCGTTGATGACCGCGAGGTTGTATTCAAGCCCCGCATCACCCGAAAAGTAACGCTCTGCTAAAGCGGGTATCAACTCCTTTTTGATGACATCCATGCTAAGCCGTATGACTAGGTAGCCCGCGAGCGGAGAATCTTCGGCAGTAATCTCTTCCTCTCTTTTTCTCGAAAACTGCACCTCATGCTCGCCGGTCATAATCATCTTCGGAGCGACGATAACGGGAGCGATGAGGGCGGGCGCTTCCGCCGCGACAGGGTCAATGGAAATCTGCCTCAGCGGCTCAGGCATCATGTTTTCATTGAATCCCTCTTCGATTCGCTTGCGCAATCCCGCGAAGTCCGGAGGCCATTCGACCGGCTCGATTTTTTTCTCTGCGGAATTGAAACGGCTCAGGCGCACGCCGCCGTCGCGCAAGCTCCTTTCCGCCACGAAAATTTCGCTGACCAGTTGCGGGTAAGGCGCGCTTTTGTTCCAACGCTCGAAACGCTCTGCAAAGTCTTCCGCATTCTTTTGCTTCAGACTCGCCGCGTCCACCTGAAAGTTCAGGTACGCGCGCAGGATTTCTCGATTAAAATCCTGACTAAAGCGCGCCGCGCCCGTCCGCAGAGACGCCTGCATGCGCTCGCGCTCGCCCTGACTGACCTGCCCCAGCCACCGGTATTGCAGCGTCGCCAGCAAAGCCAGCAACCCCAGCATCACCGCGACCAGCAAAAACATTTTCGGAGATTTGCCCTTCCACAGCCTCATCAAGGCAATACTAACACGGCCTCTTTCCTCTTAGACCCAAGCCAAAATAGATTTTACATTCTTAACATTCCAAGATTGGCTCTTCCCATGTTCAGATAACAGCAGAAGTTTTTTGATGATTAGAGCAGGTTGCAAATCAGTGTACGGCAGGCTGTGAGCCTGCCGCTCGCGTCGGACAGGCGGCAGGCTCACAGCCTGCCGTACATCCAAACGAAATCCGCTCTAGGTTTCGGGAGCTTGGGAATCTGCTATACTCCGTCGTCCGTAGACGCGGAAGGAAAAGATTAGCTTAAGTTTAAGGAGGGCACGATCATGTCAATCAAAAATCTGTTCGAGGAGTCATACTCCTTTTGAGCGCACCAGCAAACGTCGTAAAGGCTATCCATCCGAAACGCATGTTAAGCGAGGCTTGAGAGTGGTTCATGGTGACAAAGAGCTGGTCGAGAAACTTGGCCGGAATGATCTTTGTCCATGCGGCTCAGGACGCAGGTTTCAAGAAGTGTTGTCTGCGTGAAGGTAAACTTGATGGCTCGCTCAGAGATCATTACTTTTAGAGAGTGAAGCTCAAGGTTGTTTAATCAAGGCGCGTTCTAATCCAGAGCGCGCCGTCTATTTTAGGGCAACTGCAAATGATAAGAACCAGCTAAAGTTTTCACAGGAATCATGGCAGCCTGTCTCAAGGTCTAAAGCATGAGAGTATCAGGACAAATGAATCTGCGGCTCGCACTCTGCTTCGTCTTAAATCTCACACTGGCGGCGAACGGCGCACAACCTAAAAGCGTGCGCGGCATCACACCTACTACCGATACTTCATTGACTGTTGGAAGCCCGGATGATGAGAACGAGGCGCAGTCGAAAGCTGGCGCAGAGGTTAAAAAAGACCTGCTGAATTTATTCAAGCTGTGCCAGTCCGAGCGTTACGCAGAGGCCGCGAGGCACATCGTTTATCGCGGCTCCGACAAAAAACGTAAATGGGTGGATGTCTACAATTATAAAAATCCGGCTGAGCGCGAAGAAGTTAAAGGCGTGTGCGCGAATGTCAAAGAGATGTTGAAACAGAACGATTCTTATGAGTTCGCCAAATTCTTTGAAGAGACCGAAAGCGAGGGCAAGTGGCATGTCTGGGAAATCGTCTTTAAGAAGGGCGAGAAGACTGGCAAAGTATCTTTCGCCCTGCTAAAAATTAAAGGCCGCTATGCGTTGGGAGACATTGACGGGCATCTGGCATACCTGCGAGCTATCAGTGAAGCAAAGAGGTCGCGGAGCAACTCTACAAGTGACTCTCAGAAGTTCGGCGGCTTGGATGTAGTGGCGGGACACTTTGGGAAAGGTAAAGATTGTATGGGCGGCGAATTCCATGAAGACCTGAGCACGCTGATCGGTGAAGAGCTACGTATCATCGGTGCAACCCATATTAAGGATACACGTTCGGGGAGCGGAATGGATAAGATGAAGGTCTGCTTTTTCTCCGCGTCCGGCAAAATCATAGCCATCAGATACTCACCTCGGGACGGCGCTACTTGTTTTATTCGTGACGCGGGATCGGCGGAATTGTCGCAATACGAAACATGGGATACGTTGTGGCACCTCCTCGGAATGGATAAAAATACTGAAACCGACGAAGGGCTGATGGAATATCTTGAGATGTTTCCTGAGGGGTATAACGCATTCATCGAGTTTATTGGAACCTGCCTGGTAAAATACTTCGGCAGTATAAGGTAAGCAAGATTAATTCGGCGTTAGATATACATACTTTGCGAGACATAAACGAGACTTTTATGAGCGCAGATTCCACATCGTTTCCACAGGAAAAGTCGAGGGCATACAAGGGACTCCTGTGGGCTGGTTTGCTGGCGGGATGTCTGGACTTGACGGCTGCGCTCGTCACCAACAGCTTGCGCGGGTTGAGGCCGGTTGGCGTTCTGCAAGCAATCGCGAGCGGGCTGCTTGGCACACAGTCTTACAGGGGCGGCATGAAGACCGCAGCCCTCGGCGTCGTGTTGCATTTCGTGATCGCGTTCGGCGCGGCGGCAGTCTATTTTGCGGCGAGCCGCAAGCTCAGATTTCTGTTGCAGCACGCGGTTGTGTGCGGGCTGCTGTACGGCATCGCGGTTTACTTTTTTATGAATCTGGTCGTCTTGCCGCTCTCGGCCTTTCCGCACAAGGTTACGTTCCGCCCCGGCTTACTTGTAACGGGCTTGGTCGTGCACATGCTCTGCGTAGGGTTGCCAATCTCGCTGGTCATTCGTCATTACTCGAAACAATAAAAGAGCTGCAAGACTTTTATCAAAGTAGATGCGAATTTCAAGAGCAGAATCCTTTGCGTGCCTTTGCGCCGTTCTTCTTTGCGCTCTTTGCGGTTAAGGGATTTTTTAACGCAAAGACCGCAAAGATTTAAGACGCAAAGTCCGCAAAGAAAGAGCAGAAGCCTTTCAAGTAGTGAGCTTTTGCTCATCTCTTAATTCACATGATAAACCGATGCTAAGATTATTCCATTTGGCTGTCATTATCCTAACAGTCTTTCCATCACACTCTGTCGCTGTAAATAGCTTTTCGCAGCCGCCATCCTTCCCCGTCAAACCCGAAGTAGTGGTCGAAGGAAAGTTTCGCGGCGCGGAAGGAATTGCGTTCAACGGCGAGGGCAGGATGTTCGTCACGGCTGACGATGCGCTGTGGGAAATAGAGCTTGACGGAGAAGTCCGCAAAGTTGCAGACCTGCATTCGGCTGTCGGGCTGGCCCCAATCGGCAAGCGCGATATTCTCGTCGCGGACTTTGGCCCGACCAACGCCGTGCAACATGGAGCCAACAGGGACGGTCTCATTCTCAGGTTTACGCCGGAGGGGGAAAAAACCGTTGTCGCCACAGGCATCGGTGATCCGAATTTTATCCTGCTACGCAAGGACGGCTCGCTCCTCGTCTCGGATGATTTTACGAACGAGATTTGGGAGGTCGCTCCGAAGACCGGCAAACTTACTTTGTTTACAAACTCAATCGCGTACCCGAACGGCATGGCTCTCTCAAAGGACGGGCGCAGCTTATACGTCGCGCAAATTTTTCGAGAACTGCGCCCCGGACTGCGCCCGATTCCATGCGATGACCGCGTCTGGAAACTTCCGCTGCGCAAAGGCCGTCCCGCCGGAACCCCGGAAGTCTTATTCAAGACGGGCGGCGTGGGTTGTAATGATGGGCTTGCAATGGATGCCAAAGGTCGGTTATATGTCGCGGCGAACCGCGAAGGAAAAATCTGGCGGGTTGAGCCAGATAACAAATCAAGTTTGTTAATTGCCGAGCAGAGCGCGGCAAGCATTGCTTTCGGAGCCGGAGAATTTGACCGCAAGTCCATCTATGTAACTGAGCTGAGAGGCGGGCGGATTCTGAAGATTCCGGTCGGCGTGTCCGGCGCGTCCTTGCAGCGTTAGTAAGCATTGCTCTTAAGTCCCAAGCCCTGAGCCGCCTCTTCTTCTTTCTTGCTGACGAAAGGAAAAAACATGAGACTAAGTTACGGAAGAAATGCCGCAACGCTTTTAGTCGGCATCGTGGTTATCCTGCTCGCTTTTGAACATGGCTCGACCGCGCGGCAGCGCCCCTTACCGAATCCACAGCTCGTCTTTATGGGACAGGAACCGTATGAAACGGGCGGCAAACAGTGGATACGGTACAAGTACGCTGTGGTCAACCTGACGGATTATCCGAATGACATGTTCGCAGCCGCGCCCGACCTGCCGCCTTGCGAAGCCAACACAAAATCCTCACGCACATGGGTAGACGTTTATAATTCGAGCGGCAAAAGGCTCCACCAATTTTGCGCGCTGGCAAATCACGACGGGCTGAACAAAATCTGGTTTGCGCTGGAAAAAGATGCCGTCCCCCCGAGCTGGGTCTACGTGGAAATGAATGACCGTAAAACCAACACCAAATACAAATCCAATCTGGCTGAAACTACGGAATAGCACAGAAGGTAAGACCTAGAGCGGTTTGCGAAACAGTGTACGGCAGGCTGTGAGCCTGCCGCCTGCCCTGCGCGGGTGGCAGGCTCACAGCCTGCCGTACCTCCAATCGAAATTCGCTCTAACACCAAGTTGCAAAGAAAAAAGAGAGACGAAGAAGCCACAGATGCACGCAGATAAACGCGGATCTGAATCAATAGTTTTATTCTGATCCGTGCTGATCCGCGTTCATCTGTGGCCTCTTTTTCTTTTGCAATTCGGCATCAGCAGAAGAAGAAAAAGCGGTAGAAAGAAAAATCGGGACGGATGCGGATTAAGAGCTAGCTAGGTTTTAATCCGCGTCCGTTTTTGATGACGGCAAAGCTTAATTGCCCTTTGAAACATTTGAGCTTTGCCGCTCAGTTTGAGGAACGTTCGACAGGTGCGAGGCGACGACTTGCCAACGCCCTTGACGCCTGATGTAGGTGTCCGTGTAACGGGACTGCTCTTTTACCGTTTTACCGTCCCGTAAATACTCTGTCACCACACGCCCCATCAGAATTACCGTATCGCCATACACACGCGCCTGCACGTCTTCCGTATAAAACTTGAGAGACGGGCTGGCAGGATTGCGCGGAGCTTTAATCGAGTCCAGAATCTGCGGCTTGGTTTGCCTTGAGCCGTCCGGGAAAGTGATGACAAAATCATCTGCGACGATGGCAGTCATCGCTTTCGTGTCGCGCTGTTCGTAAGCATCGAGCCATGCGCGCTCTAACTTCCGCACTTCCTGCTCAGCCTTACCGCCTTGCAGGGCTTGCGCGTCCCCAGCTTGCAAGAAGGAAGAAGACAGCGCCATAGTTACCAGTATGAAGACGCTTATATATCTCACGCTTGACCTCCATTTTTGCCATGCTATTGCAGCCCAAGTGGGCTTATTGTTGTGAGTCGGAGTCGCCGGGCTTCTGGCTGCCCATCCCTTTCTCATCGCTCGGCTTTTCGCTGCCCATGCCTTCTTTGCCAGACTTTCCAGCACCCATGTTGCCGCCGCTGCTGCCGTAGCCGCTCGCCTGTTCATCGTTCTGATTGCTGCTCCCGGAATCTTCCTGCCTCTTTTTATCTTGTGCCTTGTCTTTCTGATCTGCCATAACGCTTATCTCCTTTTACTTTGACTAACGTAAGAAGGCATTTTGAAAATTCCGTTAAGCCGCGCGAGCGGCGATGAGAAGGTAGCCAGATGTGTAACGTCTGGTTAGATTGAGCATTCGTTTCCGCACTGAAGGTGCGGATAGACTGTTCTCGGCGCATCTTCAATGCGTAATTCTTTTCTGCAACCTTCCAGACGTTACACGTCTGGCTACCTTCTTGTGTGCGCCTTCAGCGCAAATTTCGGAATTTTCAAACAACTTCTAACACATCTAACGCCCACTGAAGTATGACCCTGCCTCTAGCCGCTATGTATTTTCATCCGGCAAGTTAAGCAGGGACTTGATCTTTCATCTCCCGGCTCCAATGCCTGTGTTGGGCGATGGCTTTGATGAATTCCGCCGCAACTTTACCGGCCTGTACGTCCTGGCCTGTGACCACGCCCTCGTCCGCGCTGAGCTGTTTCCCTTTGGATTTTGTCCCGTTGATTTTATCCGCACCGAGCGACGAAGCGCGTAATAAATCAATGCCCGCGCCGGTTGCTGCTATCGCCTTGCAGTGTTTGTAAGCTTCATTCACGAAGTGAATAGCATCGGCCTCTTGCTTGAGAGCCTCGACGCTCTTTTCTCCTCCCGGAATATAAACGGCGTCGAATAAGACCGAGGCGGCTGTGAGAAAGCTAAAATCAATTTTGGCTTCAACGCCGTCAGTTCCCTTCAAAAATCCAAGCCTCGGAGCGACGATCTTGACCTGCGCTCCTGCGCTCTCCAAAGCCTTCTTGATAGCTGCGAGGGCGGCTGCGTCGAAACCGTCTGCGGCGAGCACGGCTATTTTGCGAGTCTTGATAGAATCCTTCGCTGTGTTCTCCATGCTCAGGGCTGGAGAGGTTCCCATCTCTTTAGTGACGCGCTTCGGCTGAAACTGTTTGGGATTACCATCCGCCGGGACGCTCATGTTCAAAGGCCCATCAATCTTCGTGGGAACTTTGATGCCCAGACCTTCCGCGACGCGGCTCGCCAGAGTCTTATCGACCTGTGACAGCACGTAGACCATGCGCTCTCTGATCGCAGGCGTTTCCACTTTGCCCAGCTCAAAGCGCAAGGCGTTCACGATGTGATCTTGCTCCGGCTTGGATTGGCTATTAAAGAAGAGCGTGGCTTGGCTGAAGTGATCGAAGAAACTCTCGCTGCGTGCGCGCACTTTCTGCGCGTCAATCTTTTCGGCGTAGCTCGTGAAGCCGCCCATGTCCGCGCCCGCCTGAAACGGGCAACCGCCGCCGAGCGAGTTCGGCTCATACGCGACACGGCCTCGATTTATCTGCTGGCGCATGAATCCATCTCGCTGGTGATTGTGTAGCGGCGCGATGGGACGATTAATCGGAATCTCGTGAAAGTTCGGGCCGCCGAGGCGTATCAGTTGCGTGTCAGTGTAAGAGAAAAGGCGGCCTTGCAGCAGCGGGTCGTTGGTGAAATCAATTCCGGGCACGACGTGGCCTGTGTGAAACGCAACCTGCTCGGTCTCCGCGAAAAAGTTGTCCGGGTTGCGATTGAGCGTGAGCTTTCCGATGAGTTGGACGGGGACAATTTCTTCGGGAATTATCTTCGTCGGGTCAAGCAGGTCGAAGTCGAACTTGTGCTCGTCCTTTTCTTCTACAATCTGCACGCCGAATTCATATTCTGGAAAGTCGCCGTTCTCGATTGCTTCCCACAAGTCGCGCCTGTGAAAGTCAGGGTCTGTGCCGGAAATCTTCTGCGCCTCGTCCCAGACGACCGAGTGGACGCCGAGCACTGGCTTCCAGTGAAATTTCACAAAACGCGATTTGCCTTTGTCGTTGACGAAGCGAAAAGTATGTACGCCGAAGCCTTCCATCATCCGATAGCTGCGCGGAATCGCTCGATCCGACATCACCCACATAATCATGTGCGTTGATTCCGGCATCAGCGAAATGAAATCCCAGAAAGTATCGTGCGCGGAGGCAGCCTGCGGAATTTCGTTGTGCGGCTCAGGCTTGACGGCGTGGATGAGGTCTGGAAATTTTATCGCGTCCTGTATGAAGAAGACGGGAATGTTATTGCCGACCAGATCATAGTTGCCCTCCTCCGTGTAGAACTTGACGGCGAAGCCGCGCACATCGCGCGCGAGGTCTGTCGAGCCGCGCGAGCCTGCGACGGTCGAGAAGCGCACGAACACAGGCGTCTTAACTTTCGGGTCTTGGAGAAACTTTGCCTTCGTGTACTGCGCCTGCGATTCGTAAACCTGAAAGAATCCATGAGCCGCCGCGCCCCGCGCATGCACCACACGTTCTGGAATCCGCTCGTGATCGAAATGTGTAATTTTCTCGCGGAGGATAAAATCTTCCAACAGCGTCGCGCCGCGCTCGCCCGCCTTCAACGAGTTCTGATCGTCATTGACCCGCACTCCCTGATTGGTCGTCAGGAATTCTCCCGCCCCATCCTCTGTAACTTTCGACAAGTCATTTATCTTGTCACTACTTCCCTGCCCCTTACCTGTACCCGATTTCTTCTGCTCTTTCCCTTTGCTCATTCTATATCTCCCTTTGTCTGATCTGTTATGCCCCTACCAACGCAAGGCTTGCTCTCTCATTCAGCCAGCACTTTACGTCATCCCACTTGGAAAGCACAATTAAAGGAAGAATATTTAACACCGGATTCATCGTATAGGCGCGAGCAACATTCAACATGCCCTTGTAAAGATAATGATGAAAGGAATGCTGTCGAGGCGTCGGCTCGAATAACTTGTTCGTAGTCGCGATTCCCTCAATTTAACTTAATAGAACTGATATAGCCGCTCTGAGAACCGCCATTATCGCGATATTGTAACCTTGCCGAAAGTCAGTGTGGTCTCATACTCTAGCGTGATTCGACCCGCCCGACTCCTATTCATTGTATCCGGCGTAGCGGCCCCTTTCACGAATGAGAATGTTTCTACGCCAACCCGCTCGAAATCACCTTTTCCGGTTCGATGAGCATACCGCAAGTTAATCTCGAAAGGTTCTGCAGGCCATCCATCCTTATTGGCTTGTAGGGTGCCTGTGAGAAAACCTGATACGACCTCCTCAGAGCCAAATTCTTTTTTGATGCCATATCCAATATATACCGCGTAATTACTATTAGCAGCTTGCCAGACGAAGATTGCCTTGCCGCTAGAATTGTATTTAATGTTTTGTCCAAAGTACTTTGAGAATTCGATTCGATGCTCCCATACGCCTTCAAGAGGCTTGCGGAGCGATTCTCGTAACTCATCCGTGTCTCGAATAGATGCTTGCAGAAGATCCAAACGCTGTGATTGTCGATGCTGCATTATTAGAGTGGTTGTGGTTGCAGCAATAACACCTAAAAGCGATATCACAGCGATAATTAAGTCATAACGTTTGACCGTCATCGTCACAGGTTTTTCAGCTGTTGGCAAAGGTATTTCAGGTGTTGGCTTAGGTTTTTTAGGTGCTGGCATAAATATCCTCTCAAGCTGAATGTTGTTCTATTTGGGCCTGAATGCCCTAACCTTCCATTGATGCTGAACGTGTATTATCTTGTAAGGTGAATGATAATACGCTGATTTGTAATATTAGTAGGCGGCTGATCCCTGATAATATTCCTTTCGGTGAATGATGTTGCAATCGCAGCCCCCTCCTTCTTCTGCTTCCATATGTTGCTTATTTATCTGTAACCAACGCCGGTATTAGCCATGAGGCGTTTTGCGATAGTCATTCGTATGTTCACCATCCGGGCTTGATTGTCGGGGTTATGGTATGCACTCGGCTAGCTTCCCGGCGCGCTTCACTTTCCGAAAAAGGCCCTAGCACGACGGCCAATTTATCGGGCGTGAAGTTTGAGTATTTGTTTGTCTCGACGACGTAAGCGTTGAAGCCTTCGGCTTGCATGGTGCGTAGACGCTCGTTGGCTGCGTCCCAGTCTGACGCGGGGAATGTGCCGAGAATAACGAACCAGCGTATGTCCTGCGATGCTCCGTTTTTAGAAGCTTGCGCGGGAGTCTCTTTGGTTGTTGCTTTTCTGGCAGTTGAGGGCTGAGGGCTTGGCTCGGTGACTTTCTGAGCCGAATCCTGATTTGCTGCCGGAGCGGTCGTTGGTCTCAAGAGGATATAGGCGACGAGAAGCCCTATGATTATTCCCGCAGCGAGCATCAGGATAAGGACGACCGGATATATAGGCCGTGCGGTTTCCTGATGAGCAGGCTGTGGAGAAGCTACGGGCGGAGGCAAGTTGAACTTGGGCGCGACGAGCGTCGGCTGTGCTGCAAATTGATTTTCGCTTACCAGACGCGCGCCATCGTTCAGGCAGTAAGACAACTGCTCATCCGTGTATGCGCTGTTACATGTGGGGCAACGTTTCATTGAAGCTCGCTGTTGAGGTGCAGTCTGCCATGAGCGGATGAGACTTTATGTCTGATACCGGCGGGCTGTCAATGATTAGGGTAAAAGAGTAGCGGGTCAGTTTCAAACATGGCAAAGAAAAAACCTGTTCCCGCAAAGGCGCAAAGACGCAAAGGGGTTGAGCCATTCTTTACCTTGCGTGCTTTCTTTGCGCCTTTGCGCCTTTGCGGGAGGTTCTTTCCTGATGCTGGATGACACTTGAATTTCAAACTGACCCACTATCCGTAAAAAGATAGTTTGCCCCGCGAAGTTTTTCATTCTTCACATTTATGGCGCGCTTGACGGATACATACAGCTTCCTTCCTGCTGGTCTGTGCCTATCTCGCGTTGCAAATTTTCTTGCAAGCCCGTCGTAAGCTCATTAGAATGTCTAGCTGTAAGGTCAACAGGAAAATACTCTTGTCGGCAGGTAGAGTAGCTCAAAGGTTTTTATCCCCCCACTGCTCCTGAACTATCTACTTTCACACTCGGGCTGATTTCCTCATTGCTCAGCCTCAACTCTTAACCAGCCCAGCCTAAGGAGATTTATGCATAGATTAACCAAGCTCACGCTCCTCGTGTGTCTCTTTTTCTCAACCTTTTTCGTCCTCTCAGCTTCAGCCTCTGCGCAGCAGCTAAAGATTGTACACATTGATGTCGGGCAAGGTGATGCCACACTCATCATAGGCCCCACTAAAACTCTTCTCTTCGACGCGGGCAATACCGGTCAGGGCGATGAGATTCGCGCGGTGCTCGACTCGCTCGGCATCTCTTCGATTGATTACTTCGTCGTCGGCCATTACCACGCAGATCATATCGGAGCCATTGATGAAGTCATTAACGGCGGCATCACACTCAACACGGCCAGCTATGATCGCGGCGGCTCTTACTCGTCTCAGGCATACACGCAATACACCACTGCGGTTGGAGCCAAAAGAAGCACCATCACTCTGAATCAACAGATTGATCTCGGAGGAGGCTGTAAGCTAACCTGCGTGGCAGTCAACGGCACGACCAACCACGGCAACGTTACGCCCTCGGACGAGAATGACCGCTCGGTCGCACTGGTCCTGCGTTTCGGGACATTTGATTACTTCATCGCTTCAGATATGAGCGGAGGAGGCAGCGGCACGGCTGATGTCGAATCCAAATGCGCGGCGGATGTGGGCGATGTGGATGTCCTGCACGTAGGCCATCATGGAAGCCTGACCTCTACGAACCAGACGCTGGTTGACACTCTGAAGCCTGAGCAGGCTGTCATCAGTTGCGGAGACGGCAACTCATACTTGCATCCCAAACAGGCGACGCTGGAACGCCTTGATGCTGCTCCTACGATGGGCACTATCTGGCAGACCAATGCGGGCAACGGAGGCTATGTCTCAAGTGTAGTCGTTGGAGAAAACATTACCCTCCTGACTGATGGCTTGACCTATTCAATAACGATCAGTTCTACGGGTGCGACTTATAATTACAATACGGATGGCATCCACAGCGTAGCTCCGCAAGTAGTTATCAACGAAGTCGCGTGGTCTGGAACAAGCTCGAACTCTTTAGACGAATGGATCGAGCTATATAACACGACGGGCAGCGCTATCAATCTCACTGGCTGGAAGATTGTGGATGATAGCGGAGTGCAGACCTATAACCTCTCAGGCACGATTGCTGCAAATGGTTATTACCTGATTGAGAGGACAGCCACGACGACCAGCGTCGCGGGGGACTTGACCGTGGCAGGCATTTCTCTGGCGAATGCCGGTGACACGTTGGAATTGCAGAATGCCAGCAGTGTCAGGGTTGACCTTGTGAACTCAAGCGGCGGGGCATGGTATGCCGGTGCGACCTCTGGGTTTTACTCGATGGAGAGAAAGCTGGCGACGGGAGGCGGAAGCGTCTCGTCAAACTGGGCAAGCAATAACGGCGTTACTCGCAACGGAACGAACTCAAGCGGAGGAGCGATCAACGGCACGCCGCGCGCCAAGAACTCGGCGACGCCTTAGGAATTCCGACATTTGCGCCGAAGGCGCACGGAGAAGGTAGCCAGACGTGCAACGTCCGGTTAAGAGGAAATAACCGTTCCCGCGCCGCAAGGTGCGGGCAGACAGGTTCTGGGCGCATCTTCAATGCGCGAATCTTGTTACGCAACCTTACCAGACGTGCAACGTCTGGCTACCTTCTGATTGCCGCTCGCGCGGCTGAACGGAATTTTCAAGCAGCTTCTTAGCGGGGTGCGGCTACAGTGTTTGCTGTAGCCGCATGAGAACTTACCGGGCAGGGGTAACAGCTTTGTTGCCTCTGCCCTTGCTACTGCCCGGTTGTGAGCACGACTCGAAACCGTGCCTTGCCGCTCATCATCCGCTCATATGCCTCTGTGACACGCTCCAGTGGGAAGTCTTCAGTCATAGCCCGCACACCGGTCAGCACGCTGAAGGAGAGCGTATCCTGCGAATCAATGGACGTGCCGGAGTACCAGCCCATGATCGAACGGCGTCCTGTGATGAGCAGAAGCGCTGGCACTTCGAGCGGCTCATCTGCTGCGCCTAGAACTATCAATCTCCCATTGACGCCCAACCCGCCCAGCGCCGCGCTCATCGCTTTGCCGTTCGTCACGGTTGCGAGGATGACCTTTGCGCCACCCAATTTGAGCAGTTCTGCGCCAACGTCCTGTGCCTGACTATCTATGTAATGGTGTGCGCCGAGTTGCTTAGCCAACGGCTCCTTGTCCGCGCCTCGCGCGATGGCGACAGTCTTAAAACCCATCTTCGCGGCAAACTGAACTCCCAGGTGGCCGAGTCCACCGATGCCCAGAATGGCGACTACATCGCCGGGCTGCGCTCCGCTGTGCCGCAGAGAGTTGAAAGTAGTAATCCCGGCGCACATCAGTGGCCCGGCCTCTACGGCTGAAAGCTCTTCTGGGATCAGCGCCAGAGCTTCAGCGGGAGCGATCATGTAATCTGCGTAGCCGCCGTCGTAGTTCACACCGGGCACTTGAAGAGCAATCTGGCAAGCAAAGAAATCTCCGCGCCTGCAAGCCTCGCAATACCCGCAGTGTCCGCCGTGCCAGCCGACTCCGACACGCTGTCCCTGTGTCCAGCCGGCGACGCCTGTACCGACCGCATCAATTATGCCTGCGACCTCATGTCCCGGCACGCGCGGGTACTCGATGCCCGGCCACAGTCCCTCCTTTGTAAAAGAGTCGCTGTGGCAGATGCCACAGGCTTCAACCTTGACGCGCACTCGCCCGGCTTCTGGCTCAGGGATTTCGCGTTCGACGATTTCAAATGCTCCATTCGGGCTAGGGACCTGCACCACACGCATTCTCGACATAGTTCCTCCAATCGTATGCTTCATCAAGACCGTGCTCAACTTCAAATTCATCGAAGTTGAGCACGATGCATTTTCTTTCTCGCATAGAGGGCTGATGAGAAAGAACGTGTCCGCTTTTTTGTCTCTGCTTATTGTCTCATAATTTTTTTAGCCATTTCAGCACAGGATGCTCTACTTCGTGCAAATGATTATTTGAGAAGACATGATCGACGTGACCATACTCTGCCCTGAAGTTGAGCGTGACTTCGGCTGAGGTCATCAGATTTGCAGTATCAACCATACCTGTGCCAAACCCTGTTCCCCCGGCAAAGACGATCACAGAGCCTGTGAAGTTGTGCAGGTTGTTCGAGAAGGTTCGCTCACCCGCCAGGCCGCAATTCACATCCCGGACAGTCCGATTAGCAACATAGTCAACAAAGGTTGCGATGTTGTCATGCACCAGTGGTTCATTAGCAAAAAAGAATCTGTCTTCGGCAACACTGCCAGCCAGAAAGTTGTAGCCGGGGCGCGGCGTCGTGGGCGAGAGTGGCGGCGCGGACATCGTGGCAACGAAAGCTCTATGATTAGTGAAGCCCGGAGGAAAGCCTGGAACCGGCGAAAGCCCTGCCGGGTTAACATCTGCCAGATGGCTAATCAACTTGAACCCCGGCAGCCCCTGCCCGTCATAAAATATGCCGTTGGCTAGAAGATCATTGAAGATCGTGCAGAAATTAGCGTTAATGTTGCGGACAGCCGCGTTCTCATCATAGAGCGTGCCCTCAATCAGGATTGCGCCTGCATAATCGTTCGGATGAGCATTGATCGTCGCAATCGAAGCGATGCTGCCCAGCGAGAGTCCGCCGATTACTGGCTTCTGTCCCGGATGCGCCGTCCCGATTTGCTGCCGGATAAAAGCTACATCGTTAAGAATGGTCTGTATTCCCCAACCAGCCATCACAGAGCAATCAATAACGTTGCTCTCACACGAGCCTGCCGTGAGTCCCTGCACGCGCTGCGAGTAGCCCCAGACATCGTAATTGCGTTGGGCCAAAAAGCCTGCAAACGACTTGTCATAGTTGCCGCCGTCTCCGACTTCGTAGTTCTGAAACCCGCTTCCGAGCGGCGGCAACAACAGAATCGTATCTTTCAGGGCGTGGTTCGGAATGTTTTTGCGAACCCGTGTCATCAAAAAGCGATTGAGGGGATTGCTCCCGACCTGCACGGTCGTCACGGTCTTAGTCACATTGTTCGCAACGTTCGAGTTTGCCGTGCTGATAATCTGGTAGGTCTGCGCCTGAGTAACCCCTGCGCAGAACAACAACCCGAGGATGAATAAAGGGGAGAAAAGTCGCTTCATGGGAATCTCCTTCTGGAAGCAGTTGACTGCGCCTCGTTGTCGCAGCGACGCCCAGTCAACTAAAGTCGCTAAATTGGAAGGCTGAACAGAAGAGTTGCGAGGCACTTGCTGACTCAAGAGGATTCAGCCATTAGTGTCGCACGGGACGATACGTAAAATCGAAGTAAGAGTCAATAGCAGCAGCGAAATCCACACGCCTGCAAGCCGTTGTGGGTTAAAAGATAGTTCTACTCGCGAAAGTTTTACATTCTTAACATTCTCTTTGCGCCTTCTTAACCACAGGCTATGCCGGATGCGCGATGATGTCGCACGGTTGACAAAGCTTCCGGCGCGGGCATCAACATTTTTAGAGCGATTCGCGAGATGCTGTTTGGCGCTGGATGAAAAAACATTTGCCGGTCATTAAAATTTAGGAGGCTACAAGCTGTATGCGTAAAATCATTCCGTTCATTATCAAACTCTCTGTCATGCTGATGGTAATCTCTGTCATCAGCAATCAGGTCAGCGCGACCAAAGGCGATGTCGAGCGCGCTCTGGAACTGCTCAAGCAGGCACGCGCGGCCATCGGCGGCGAAAGCGCGATCAACTCGGTTCAGAATCTCTCCCTCAACGGTAAATCCCGCCGCCAGATCAAAATCGCCGGGCAAGACGAGAAACAGTTGAACGGCGAATTCGAGCTGAATCTGATGCTGCCCGACAAGCTGATGAAGATGGAAAAGCTGACGCTCGGCACGCCCGGAGAAGCGGGACAAACGCAGGCGTCCGAAGACAAAATCAAGATTAGAGACGCGCGTGTGAAAATCGTGCGCGGCGAAGCTCCGGCTGAAATACAGAACGAGATGCGCCAGCATGAGAATTCTGAGATCGCGCGCTACATGCTCGGGCTATTGCTGACGCCGCCGCCGTCTTTCAATGCCGCTTACAATTATTTGGGTGAAGGCAATGTCGAAGGCGCACGCGCAGACATCATCGAAGCGCAGGGAGCAGGCGGTTTCGTGTTGAAAATTTATCTGGACAAATCAACGCACCTGCCCTTGATGATGAGCTATCAGGGCACGTTGCCGCGCATCATGATTAACAAGCACATCGGCGAGAAGGGCGGACCCGGCGTCATCGAAGAGACTGAGGACGTAGTTGTCATTCGTCGTCACAAAGCCGGAGAAGAGGGCGCATCCGCAGACAAGCAGCCATTTAACATGCCGATCCCCGCGCCCGAAAAGGCAGAGATTCAGGTACGCTTCTCGGACTTTCGCTCGGTCGGCGGCGTGCTGCTCCCGCACACTCTGACACAAACCGTCAATGGCACGGTTGACACCGTCTGGACGGTGGAAAGATACGAAGTCAACGCCCCCAACATCAACGAGAAATTCAACAACGAGAATTTCAAGCAGGACATGATGATTCGCTCAAAGCAGAACTAACCGGGACGGGAAACTCCGGTGCGAAAAAAAGCGGCGAGGAAGTCTTTAAATCTTCCTCGCCGCTTTTTGATCGGTCTGTAAAGTAAATTATGGTGGGGATGGAGAGACTCGAACTCTCATGGGTTGCCCCACTAACACCTCAAGCTAGCGCGTATACCAATTCCGCCACATCCCCACAAAATTACTTTATCAAATTGCGCTCGATTTTTTCAGCGGCAAGCTGCTTCGCGCTCTCGCCTCTAAGCTGAAAATCTGCGCTTTCAAAAATCTACTTCTTCGTCGCGGCGGGCGAAGCCTTGGCATCCGCGTTTGCTGCCGCAGCCGCGCTCGGTGAAGGCGAAGCTGTGGGCGACGGCGAAGCTGTGGCTGCCGGTGTTGCCGTTGCCGCAGGAGTTGCTGCCGGTGTTGCCGCAGGCGTCGCTCCGGCATCGGCTGGCGCAGATTGGATGACGGAGCGATTGCCCGTCAAAGCCGGTAAGGCCAGCACCAGCGCAATTAACATAAAGAGAGCAGCCGCGCCGATGGTAATTTTGGCGAGCAGCGTCTGCGTGCCGCGCGGCCCGAAGGCCGTGCTGGAAACGTTGCTGGTAAAAAGGTCTCCGGAATTTGCTTTACCCGGCTGCAAGAGCACCGTGATGACAAGCACTATGCAGGCCAGAATGAAGAGACCGTAAAGAACGTACAATAACAAAATCTTATCCTCAAACTATCTATTATAATTGACGATCTGTGCGAAGCTGTCTGCCTTGAGACTCGCGCCGCCGACGAGCGCGCCGTCTATGTCTTCCTGCGACATCAGCCCCGCCACATTGTCCGGCTTGACCGACCCGCCATAGAGAATACGTAAACCATCTGCCGCCTCGCCTGAGTGCGCCGCGCGAAAAACGCGCCGGATAAACGCATGCATTTCCTGCGCTTGTTCCGGCGTCGCGGTGCGTCCTGTGCCGATAGCCCAGACAGGCTCGTAAGCGATGATGATACGTGCGAGGTCTGTGGCTGTCAACCCGGCAAGACCGCCATGTAATTGCGCTTGAACGACGCTCTCAGCGTTGCCGGAATCGCGTTGCGCTAAGGTCTCGCCGACGCAGACGATGACCGTCAATCCGGCTGCCAGCGCAGCCTGCGTCTTGCGGCTGACGAACGCATCGGTCTCGGAATAAAACTGCCTGCGCTCGGAATGCCCGACGATGACATAGCTCGCGCCCGCGTCCTTTATCATGTCCGCAGCCACTTCGCCGGTGTGCGCGCCGTGCTCGATTTCGGTCGAGCAATCCTGCGCGGCCACATGTATGTTCGAGCCTTCAAGCCGATCCGCGACGGTTTTGAGAGCCGTAAAAACAGGCGCGATGACCACCTCGCAGTGATTCGCATTCGCCACCAGAGGTTTCAAAGCGAGCGCCGTCTCGACCGACTCCGCAATCGTCTTATACATCTTCCAGTTTCCGGCAATGACAGGTTTTCTCATTTTAGCAACTTAAAATTCCAAATCTTCGTCCGGTGTTTCAAATTTGATTTCCTGCGCCACGAGTTCCCGCCAGACTTGCAAGACATCTTCGCTGGCGCTCAAGTTTTGCAGAATTATGGGCACTTCGCCGGTTTCGCTTTTCAGTTCGGGAAACGTCAAAAGCAAGACTGCAAGGTCGCGCCAATCGGTGCCGGATTTGGGCTGTCCGCGACGTGAATGATAAGCAACTACTTTGCTCGCAACCAAAGCAGCGGGTGATAAGACTTTGATGCCTTCAATAGTTCGCGTTTCCGGCAACTGCGCAACCGGCCTCACATCGGCCAGATGACGATTCCCTGTTTTTTGCACTTGATAGATACGAAAGCCTTTGCCTTCGCCGACTTCGCGCACGCGGACTGCGATATGAAATTTCTCGCTCAACAATTCGCGTAATTCTTCTGTCAGCTCTCTGGCATTGAGCGAGAGCAAATCAATATCCTGCGTCATGCGCGGCTCTTCGACATAAGCATTGACGGCCTGCGCGCCGAACACAGCAACATCATCGCGCCCGCGCAAAAATTCAAGCACTGCCTCTTGAATCGTCGCTAATGGCAGCGGCTCACGCATCGCAAACTCCTGAAATGTCAAAACACCCGCGTTGAGCATGAAAGAAAAATCTTCTCTAATCTTTATCATTCAAAGCTGCGACGCCCGGCAGTTCATCGCCTGCTAGAAATTCCAATGTCGCGCCGCCACCCGTAGAGATGTGCGTGATGCGGTCTGCGACTCCGACCTGTGTGACGGCGGCTACGGAATCGCCGCCGCCGACGATGACCGTTGCGCCGTTGTCGGCAGCCTCCGCGACGGCGCGTGCGATGCCGATGGTGCCTTCGTCGAAACCTTTTTCTTCAAAGACTCCCATCGGGCCGTTCCAGATAATCGTCTTTGCGCCCTTCAGAGCATCTGCAAAGAGGGCTATCGTTTCGACTCCGATGTCCAAGCCAACCAGACCGGCGTTGGTGAATTCGATGGGAATTGTTTTCCGGCTATGAAGCGGGTCGTAGCTGTCCACGACCTGATGATCTGTCGGCAAGAGCAGTTCGACGCCGGATTCTGCCGCGTGTTTTTTAATCTCGCGCGCGGTCTCAAGCATGTTGTCTTCGACGAGAGACTTGCCGATGGTAAAGCCTTCGGCTTTGAAAAAGGTGTAAGCCATCGCGCCGCCGATTAAAAGCTTGTCCACGCGGCGTTCAATCAGAGCATTGATGACGGGAATTTTATCGGAGACTTTCGCGCCGCCTAAGATTGCGACGAACGGATGCTCAGGGTCGCTGATGACGCGCCCCAGATAATCCAGTTCCTTCTGCATCAAAAGTCCCGCCGCAGATTGCTTCACATGTTTCGTGATGCCGTCTGTCGAAGCGTGCGCGCGATGCGCCGCGCCAAAAGCATCGTTGACATAGAGGCCGTCCGAGAGGCTCGCAAGTTGGCGGGCAAACTCGGCATCGTTCTTCTCTTCCTCAGCATGAAAGCGAAGGTTTTCCAGCATCAACACGTCACCGTCTTCAAGCGCATCAACTTTTGATTTCGCTTTATCGCCCACACAATCTTCTGCGAACGCGACCGGCCTGGAGAGCAACTCCGAAAGATGCTCAGCGACTGGACGCAGGCTGTATTTCTCGGCCCGCTCGCCCTTCGGTCTTCCCAAGTGAGACGCGAGAATCACACGCGCGCCCTGCTCCAACGCATATTGAATCGTCGGCAGCGCGCCGCGCACGCGCGTATCGTCGTCAACCTTGCCGTCCTTGACCGGCACGTTGAAGTCAACGCGAATGAAAACGCGCTTGCCTTTCAGTTCGAGGTCTTTGATTGATAATTTCATCGGCAGCTATTTCAATCCGAACTGGGATTTGGACATGAGCTTGTTATTCTGAAACATAGCAGTCATGGTTGCTCCAAGACCGTCGCCCTCCCACTGGTACATAATTGTTTTGGTGCCGCCGATTTCATTACTGCTCATTTCAGTTCCTTCTTTGCCGAGAATCTTGACCGCCTGCTCGTAAGTCATTCCCGTCTTTAGTTGAGTAAAGCCTGCCATGGTAACTCCGGCGGCAGCGGGCGCGGCGGGACTGCTCTCGCCGTCGGCTTTAACCTTTGGGCTACCACTCGCCGCAGGGCTTGCAGATGGCGACGAATTTGAGTTGCTATTGTTATCATTCTTCGGAAGGTTACAAGCAAGAACAGCTAACAGCACCAGAGCAAAAGCAAGTAAGTTTGTACCTTTCATGGAATCCTCTTTTCACAAATGATTTTAAGACCTTTTTCTTACGTCAATCGTGAGGCTGGAAGGAAAGCCTGTTGTCCTTCCAGCCAGAGAGAACTGCACATATCAAGTCTTTCAGAGACCCTTGCCAGCGATAAATTTAATCAGGTCGCGGACGCGGCAGGAGTAGCCCCACTCGTTGTCGTACCATGACAGGATTTTTATCAGGTTGCCGCCGATGACTTTGGTATATTCGGCGTCAACGATGGACGAGTTCGGATTCTTGCGATAGTCGCATGAGACGAGCGGCTCTTCCGAGAAAGCCAGGATTCCCTGTAGCTCTTCGTTGGCGGCATCTTTGAGGGCTTTGTTGACTTCCTCCGTCGTCGTCTCTTTTTCAACTTCCATCACCACGTCAACCAGCGAGACGTTCGGCGTCGGGACACGCACGCTGATGCCGTCGAACTTGCCTTTCAGTTCCGGCAAGACGAGGGAGACGGCTTTGGCCGCGCCGGTCGAAGTCGGAATCATCGAGAGGGCTGCGGCGCGTGCGCGGCGCAAGTCGCTGTGCGGCAAGTCAAGCAGTTGCTGGTCGTTGGTGTAAGAGTGAATCGTCGTCATCTGCGCCGAGCGGATGCCGAACTTTTCATGTATCACTTTGGCGACCGGCGCGAGGCAGTTGGTCGTGCATGAAGCGTTCGAGATGATGTGATGCGCTCCTGCATCGTAGTCTTTCTCGTTGACGCCTAAGACAATCGTGATGTCTTCGTTCTTGGCCGGCGCGGAGATGATGACTTTTTTGACTGAGCCGTGTAGATGCTTTTTCGCGTCTTCCGCTTTGGTGAAACGGCCTGTGGATTCGATGACGATTTCCGCTCCGACGGACTCCCAATCAATCGCCGCCGGGTCTTTTTCGGAAAAGACGCGGAACTCGTCTTCGCCCACACGAATGCCGTTTTCGGTTGCGGAAATATCATGCTCAAGATTGCCGAGCACGGAATCATATTTGAGCAGATGCGCGAGCGTCTTGATGTCTGTCAGGTCGTTGACCGCGACAAAATCTATCTCTTTATCGCCGAGCGAAGTACGCAGGACGTTGCGCCCGATGCGCCCGAATCCGTTGATGCCGACTTTCACTGCCATGTAAGTTAAAACCTCCTCGGTCAGAGTTTAAGATGTGCCAGCTTGCCCCTTCAGAATCGCACACATGCGCCGCACCGACATTCGGCACACTTGCGAAGGGAAAAATGCGTAAGAATCAGCGTGTGAACAGCGTTATTGTAAAGAGAGGCAAGATAATGCGCGCCCGCCTTGACTGTCAAGTTAAGCTCTTCCCGGGTAGTGGTTCAGTTTCAAACATGACAAAGAAAAAACAGACTCCCGCAAAGGCGCAAAGACGCAAAGGGATTGAGCCATGCATTATCTTGAAGGCTTGCTTTACGCCTTTGCGGGAGATTCTTTCCTGATGCCGGATGACACTTGAATTTCAAACTGAACCGCTACCTTTGTTTTCAATTTATTGAAACCACACGGAGATACGTGACGTAGTAGCCTTATGACTTGCCGCGAGCAGTAAATTCATATTAGCCTGTATCGCGCGCCCCCAAGCAATTTTTCAGGTTTCATTCAAGGAGCTTTAAGGTTCGATGTCTACTAATTCTGTGCGCCGGATGCTCGAGTCCATTGCGTTCTTATCGGTTGTCATGTGTGTGTGCGCGGCTGCGGCGGCTGCCCAAACGCCTACGGCTACGCCTGCGCCAAGAACTCCGGCTCAGCAAGACGCCACGAGGCCGCCGGGCACAGAGCGGAATCAGCCCGTCCCGCCCGAAGTGCGCCCCAATACCGACCCGTCCGCACCGCCGGGCGCGATACGCACAAACCCGCAGTCTCCGCCGGGAGTCAGGGTGCCCCCTGCGACCACGACGCCTTCGACGACGACCGGGACGCCGTTGCCAGGCGCGACGCCTGTGCCGCTCAACCAGCCGGGAGATGCCACCACCACAGTCCCCGATCCGGGACAGCCTTTGAGCGAGCCGACGTTTCCTGTTCAGGAAGCAAGACCCGTCCCGCCTCTGCCGGATTTAACACGGCTCGGCGTGACCAGCGACAACATCATGACGTTGACGCTCAATGAGGCTATCCGGCTCGCGCTGGAAAACAACAACGACATCGAAGTCTCGCGCAATGATGTGAAGATTAATGAGACGACCCTGACGGCACTGGAAGGCGTCTTTGATCCTATCTTTACTTTGAATCCGCAGGTCACGCGGCTGGCACAATCGCGGCAAAATATTTTTAGCTCTGCCGCAGACCAATCCGGCACTATCACACGGACTGATATTTTGATGAACTCCAACATCAATAAGCAGTTCGGCAGGGGCGGCGGCAATTACGAATTTTTCTTTAACAATAATCAGGGGACTACCAACAACACGAGCGAGACGCTCAACCCGTCATATTCTTCGAGCCTCGGTGTGACCTTTACACAGCCGCTGTTGCGTAACCGCGCGACTGACCGCAATCGCCGCGACATACGCATCCAACGCAAGCGGCTCGAACAATCCGACGCCGATTTTCGCCGCAAGACGATTGACATTATCTCGCAGGTGCAGCGCGCGTACTGGGACTTGGTGTTCGCGTTGCGCGATCAGCAAAACCGCATTTCAAACCTGAACCTGACGCGCGAGAACCTGCGCCGGGTCGAGGCGCAGATTTCCGCCGGAGCCTCTGCCCCGCTTGAGCGCGCAGAGGTGCAAACAGAGCTTGCCAATCGCGAGTCGGATTTGTTGCTGGTGACTCAGAGCGTCTCGATTGCCGAGAACAATCTCAAACAGCTTCTCTTGCGCGACCCGCTCGCCCCGCAATGGTCTGCGCAGTTGACGCCGACGGACGAGCCGACCTTTGATTCGACGCCGGTCAATCTTACTGCCGCGCTCGAAGAGGCAGAGGAAAATCGCCCGGAGTTGCGCCGCCTGCGTCTGGAACGCGAGATCAGCGACATTAACATCAAGTTTTTCAAAAACCAGACGATGGCACGCATTGACCTGCAAGCCACAGTCGCCACGACCGGCCTTGCCGGAAGCCCGGTAAATATTGCCAGTACCAGCGGGGATACGCTGCTCATCTCCGGCAGTCCTATTTTCAATGCCGATGCTTTTTTACTCAATCTGATTAACTCGACGCGAACCTCGGTCGGACTGCCCGTAGTTATTCCGCCTACTGTCACAGGAGGGCAAAACACCTCCATCACGTCGCCGAATCTGATTGGCGGTTATGGCCGCGCGTTTAGAAACCTGTTCGGCCTTGACACGCACAACATAGTGGTCGGAGTCACTTTCGAGCTACCTTTCCGCAATCGCACGGCTGAAGCCAATCTCGCGGGCGCGCGGATACAGCAGACGCAGTTGGAAGCCTCGACGCGGTTGCAGGAGCAGGTCGTCGTGGTCGAAGTGAGAAACGCCGCGCAGGCCGTCGAGACCGCGCGCCGCCGAGTTCTGACCGCACGCTCTGCGCGCGAGAATGCAGAGCAGCAACTTGCCGGAGAGCAACGTCTCTATCAGGTCGGGCGTTCGACCACGTTCCTTCTTTTCCAACGCGAGAACACGCTGGTCAACGCGCGCAACGCCGAAATCAGAGCCGAAACAGACTACAACAAAGCCCTCGCGGACTTGCAGCGAGCCACCTCCACCACGCTTCGCGCCAACAACGTGATCGTCGAATAAACGTTTGCGCCGGACACGCATTATAGATTTGCGATTTTAGATTTGCGATTGGATAAGGATCGATTTTCCTTGTCCAATCGCAAATCATAAATCTAAAATCGCAAATCTGATGAAGATCACGGCCACCATCATCACCTTTAACGAAGCAGAGAACATTCGCGCCGCCTGCGAGTCTGTCGCGTGGGCTGACGAGATTCTGGTGGTTGATTCGGAATCTACGGATGCAACGCGAGAGATTGCGCACGAGTGCGGCGCGCGTGTCATCAAACGCGCATGGCCCGGCTTTACCGCACAGAAACAGTTTGCCGCCGATGAAGCGTTGCATGAATGGATTCTCGGCCTCGATGCGGACGAACGTGTCTCGGATGAATTGCGCGCATCAATCGAAAAATTAAAACAGGCGGAAGAGGCGCATCTGGCGGACGGCTATCGTATCCCGCGCCGTTCTTTTTACATGGGGCGTTGGATACGCGGCGGCGGGTGGTATCCCGATTATCAACTGAGGCTCTACCGTAAATCGCGCGGGCGTTGGGAAGGCGCTTACATACATGAATCCGTCAAGCTGCCTGTAGATGCGCGCGTTGAAAAGTTGGCGGGCGATATACTGCACTACACTGCGCGCGATGCGAGCTATCATCACAAGATGATCGGCGAGCGATACGCGCCGCTCTCCGCGCGCCAGATGTACGAGCGCGGACGCCGCACGACGCCGCTCGGCATCGCCGCCGCAGCCCCCGCAGCTTTCTTGCGCAGCTACTTTCTCAAAGCGGGTTTTCGCGACGGCCTCGCCGGTCTCGCCATCGCACGCTTCGCCGCGCATCATGCTTTTCTCAAGCACCTCATGTTGTGGGAAATGCAAGAGTCAGGAGTCGGGAGTCAGGAGTCGGGAGTCGGGAGTCAGGAGTCAGAATCAGACTCTTAGCTATTCCACCTGTGTTGTGATTTTTAGATTTGAAGGGGGCAATAGCTTTCTTGGTGTTGGAGAAGCGGCGGCGCGCGGCTGTGCGTGAGCGTTGATGATTTCGGAGAGCAATTGATCTTCCAGTTGCCTGTTCTCCCAGATGCGATTTCCCTGATCCAGAATCACAAACACAACCGGCCTCGCGTCTGTCGTGTAGACGATGCCCGCCAGACTCGCCATGCCGCCGTCAACTTCTGCTGTGAGCGTGCCCGTCTTGCCGACGACCGCGCCTTCCAATCCCGTCCCGGCGAGCCTGCGCCTGAGCGTGCCGTAATCATCGCTCGCCACCGGCATGATGTCTTCGGGCTGTAGATTCTGCCTCGCTGCTTCGGCGACGAGGGCGCGAACGATTGTGAGCATCCCGCCCGGCGTCAGGCGATTATGCTCGCGGCCTGAGACGCGCGCGATTGTCACTTCCGCTGAGGGCAAACGTAATTCTTCGATCAGGAATCGCTGAACGCCTTCCGCGCCGCCAATCAACGCGCCGATTCTTTCCGAGACAAAATTGCTCGAATGAGCATTCATATACAGCAACAGTTCGCGCAGCGCGTAAGACTCAAGCGCGAACAGAAATGTTCCGGCCTTCTCATGGACGATTGAGGGCGGCGCGTCTCCGAAATTCAGAGCTTTGCTCAAACGCCCTGCCGATTCTTCAGCCGAATCGCTGTAGTTAAAACAAAAATCCGGTGAAACGCCGATGCCGCCCTGCACGCTCTTGATGCCGCGTGCGCGCAACTCCTTCGCAATCATGCCCGCGCCCGCGTCGCCAAAAGTCGGGTCGCTGCCGGTGACAAAGAGCCTGCCGCGCAAGACGCCCGCGCTATCAATTTTTCCGTCCGTGAAGACGCGCGTTTGAAAGCGATAATTCGCGCCCAGCTTTTTCAGAGCGACGAGCGAAGTGGCGAGCTTGACGAGTGAAGCAGGATTGAAAGTCTCGTCCGCGTTATGCGAAGCCAGGAGGCTATCTCCGCTCAGGGTTTCAACCAGCACGCCATGTCTCTCCGGCTCTTCCTCACGCGCCGCATACCACGCGGCCACATCAAAGAGAGGCTCGCCCCTGCGCTTTTTCTCCCTTGTCTCCGTCTCAGAAGTAAGAGATGCGGGAACAGCTTCGTTCGCATTCGTTGTGCGGATGCTCAGAGCGTATGGAATAAAGCTCAGCGCGAAAATCAGCAACGCGCCGACGGCCAACATGATGTAGATAGGATGGCGGCTATTCAAACCCTATGCTCCCGTGAAAAAAAGGTAGTGGTTCAATTTCAAACATAGCGAAGAAATAAAGAGACGTTCCCGCAAAGGCGCAAAGACGCAAAGAAAACATTCAAGACTAAGAATCACTCAACATCTTTGCGCCTTTGCGCCTTTGCGGGAGATTCTTTCGTGCTGATTGATATGCACTGGAATATCAAACTGAACCACTACCCAAAAATTATATCTTCCGCAAACAGGCACAAAACCGTATCATGCTCTCTCGGAGGGGAAAGACGCGCGCAAAGTTTAGCATGCCTGTTGAAAGCGCGTCGCTTTTCGTGGGATAACAAAGCTGCACATGATTCTCTTTATCAATCTCTTACTCCAGGAGCTTTTAAATTTACCGTCGCCGCTCGGCTTCGCGCTCGTGGCCGCGCTCGGCGCGATTATCGGAAGTTTTCTGAACGTCGTCATACACCGCGTGCCGCGCGAAGAGTCCATAGTCTTTCCCAATTCGCGCTGCCCCGCCTGCGAGACGGCGATCCGGCCTTATGACAATATTCCGATTATCAGTTGGGCTGTCTTGCGCGGACGCTGCCGCTCGTGCAAGTCACCCATCTCGGCGCGCTACCCGGCGGTCGAGCTTTTGACCGCGCTTCTCTATGGAGCAGTGTACCTGCATACGGGGCTGACGTTCGGGCTTCCATTTGATTTGATTTTCGTGACGATGCTCATCGCGCTCGTCTTCATAGACGCGGAGCATATGATCCTGCCGAATGCCATCACGTATCCGGGAATGATATTCGCGCTCGTCGCGCGCCTGGCGATTCCCCTGCTGATGGGCGCGGCGCATTTTGACGATCTCACTTCCGGCTTGACGGGCGCATTTCCCACTTGGCCTGTATGGGCAGTATCGCTTCTTGGCGCGGTCATCGGCGCGCTGGCGGGCGGCGGCAGTTTGTGGCTGATCGGTTGGATTTGGGAGCGGCTGCGCGGCGTCGAAGCGATGGGCTTGGGTGATGTCAAGATGATGCTGATGGTCGGAGCTTATTTAGGCTGGCGGCTGACCGTGCTGACTCTTTTCTTAGGCGTGCTGACAGGCTCCGTCACCGGAATTCTCTTGATGTTCAAACGCGGCGAGCGAAACCTGCAAATGCTTTTGCCCTTCGGCATCTTTCTCGGCATCGGCTCGATCATAGCCCTGCTCGTCGGCAAATACCTGATCGCCTGGTACGCCTCGCAATTCATAATTCAGTGACAAGTGACGAGTGACAAGATAAAAACTTGTTCTTGCTTGTCACCTGTCACTTGTCACTTATCACTGTCTTATCATGCGTTACGGAAGCCGTTTGCAAATAGTGTTGGCGTTGTTGGGCGGCGTGTGCCTGCTGGCGAGCCTCGTGGCGGTGATACTGTTTGCGTTCGGGACGGCGACGACGCGCGCCCGCGCTCCCGTCCTGCTGACGGTTTTTATCTCGACGCTGGTGGTGACGCTGTTGTGCGTGACGCTGTTGCTGAGGTGGCTGCTGCGCCCTTATCGCCAGTTGGTCGGAGAAGCAGAGCGTGCGCCAGTCTCTGCGCGCCCGGTCAAGGCGCGGGACGAAGCCGAATTTGTCCTTGAGACTTTTCAATCCGTAGTCTCGCAGCTACAGGCGCAGCAACGCACGCTCGAAGACATGAGCGCACAGGCCAGCGAGCGCGCCGCCTCCGCACAAAAATTCAGCGAGCGCATCGTCGCCAGCGTCCCTTCCGGCCTCATAGCCTTTGACGCGCGCGGCCATGCGACGATGGTCAATGCGCCCGCGCGTGCGCTCCTTGAAACCAACGGCGAGACGGACGGGCAGGATTTAAAATCTTTTCTCAGCCATGCTCCTGAGCTGGCCTTGATGGTCGAGACGTGTTTGCGCACGGGCGAATTGTACCGGCGCGAAGAGGTGTCCGCGACGGGCGCGGCTGGACGCACACGCAGGCTCGGCGTGACGGTCGCGCCGATTGACCCGCTGCCGGAACACGGAGCGCGCGGCGCGCTCTGTCTCTTGACGGACATTACTGAAGTCACGCAACTGCGCGAGCAGGTCGCGCTCAAAAAAAATCTGGAAAGTTTAGGAGAGATGTCTGCCGGATTGGCGCATGAATTTAAGAATGCGCTGGCGACGCTGCACGGTTACGCGCAGCTCATGCAAAATCTCGAATTGGATGAGCAAGGGCGCGCGGCTGCCTCCGCCCTGCTCGGCGAAGTCCGCAGCCTCTCGGCGATGGTTACGGCTTTTCTCAATTTCGCGCGCCCGCAACCGCTCGACCTGACAGAGGTTTCGCTCAAAGAGTTGGTTGATGAATGCAGCTTAGAATTGCAGCCCCTCTTTAATGAAAGGCGCGTCGGGTTAATGCTTGAAGGCGACTTCCCTTTTGTACAGGCGGACGAGCGGATGCTGCGACAAGCCATCCTGAATCTGATACGCAACGCAGCCGAAGCAATCGAAGAAGATCAGCCCGTGCGGCGCGTCAACATACGCGGCGAGCGTGAACGTGATGCGGCGGAAAAAGATTGGGCTAAGATAGAAATCGCGGACACCGGCGCGGGCATCTCCGAAAGTGATTTACAGCGCATCTTTATTCCCTTCTTTACTACGAAATCAAAAGGGCACGGCGTCGGCCTCGCCCTCGCACACCGCGTCGTGACAGAGCATGGCGGCACGCTCACGGCTTCAAACGCTCCTGAAGGCGGCGCTGTTTTCACTCTCCGGCTTCCGATCCAATAAATCACTTAGCCACAGAGGACACAGAGGACACAGAGAAATTTTAGATTCAACCTCTTAAATTTGAAGTTTTGAAAATCGGAATCTCAAATTTGAAACCTTCTTCTGTCTCTGTGCCCTCTGTGTCCTCTGTGGCAAATAAAACTCGTTAATTAGCATTGATCGTCAGCACCGAAATTTCCGGCGGAACCAGGAAGCGCACGGCCATGCCGGTCGTGCCGATACCCGGCGTGACAAAGAGGTGGCGATTGTTTTCCTGTATGTGGCCTATCGCGTATCGCTCTTTGTACTGTGAAGGAACGACGGGGCGTCCGTAAAAAGGAACGCGCACCTGCCCGCCATGCGTGTGCCCTGCCAGAGTCAAGATGACATTCGCAGGCAGCGTCGGAAACACATCCGGGTTGTGCGTGAGCGCGATGACGGGGCCGGGAGTGTTGATTTTTTGGAGCGCGACTCTGAGGTCAATCGGCTGTCTGGTCCAGTAATCGGGAACGCCGAGCAGCCACAAAGTCTGCCCGTCTTTTTGAATCGCCTCGGCTTCATTTTCCAGCACGCGGATGCCGGATGCCTGCAAAGCTCGCCGCACGCGCTCGCCATCAAACCACCAATCGTGATTTCCGAGCACCGCATAGACTCCATACTTTGCCCGTAAAGGCTTCAGTTTTTCCGCAGTCACTTCCGGCTCCATCAACAATTTGTCGTCCTTTTCGTGCGCGATGAAATCTCCGAGGATGACGATCAAGTCCGGCTGCATCTGATTTATCTCGGAAACGATTTTTTCCAATTTCGCTTCGTTGATATAAGGCGACCCGGCATGAATATCCGAGATGGCGACGATTTTTAATTGCTTGAACGCATCAGGCCACACGGGCAGCTTGATTTCCACTTCATTGACCGAAACGCGATTCGGCTCGATGACAAAAGCCCAGAGGGGCAGAAGGATGCACAGTAATGACAGCGTTCCGGTGATGATTAGAAAAATTCTCTTCATGTTTGAAGCAAGGTATTTAACGATAACGGTTGAGTGTGAAAATAAGTGATAAGAAAGTCGGACTCACCGCAGAGACGCAGAGGACGCGGAGATGGCGCAGAGGCTTGAATGTCCTTCAACTCTCTGCGCCCCCTCTGCGACTCTCTGCGTCTCTGCGGTGAACCATCCCTTGCTGCTCATTCAACTTTCAAACTGATCTATTACCAATATTTGCTTAACTTAAATCTTGCGGAAAGTATTCACGCCAGCGGCGGTCAACGAGTTCCGAAATGTCCGGGCGCACGACCAGCTCGTCCGGGTAGCCGGGTTTCATCCGCGCGTCAATCACGATTGGCGCGCGATAGGCCAGATGGTGACGATCAACTTTTGTCTCCGCCGCATAAATGTCCGAAGCAGGCTCAAAGCGCGTCCATGTGGCCCAGAGAAAATTCGCCGCAGAGCGCGCCACGCTCGCGTCATCATGCAAGACGACGAGCGGCCATTCTGCAAAAACAGCTTCACGCGCGAGACGAGCAGCCTGCTCAGCATCCTTCTCAAACGGCAAGCCTTCGACGACCAGACACCCGCCGCAAAAAACTTCTGCACGCGAAACATCGCGCGGCAACTCTCCCGAAAATTCGCGCGGCAGTTCGCGCACCGCGTCGCCTAATCCCAACAAAACAGCTTTGCTTCCATGATTGATTTTCCCGCTCGTGTAATCGAGCGTGTCCATCGAAACGTTCGAGAAGATAAACAAATCGCTCTCCCACCTGACGCGCGCCAGCACATGCTCAAAGAGCGATTTAAAATCTCGCAAGTCCTGCGGCGTGTCCGTCAGAATCAAAAATTTTGTCAGCGAGAGCTGGCCTTCGCCCAGGATGCGAAAGCCGGAAACCAGAGCCTCGCGCCCGTAACGCTCTTTGACCACAGCCGCCGCCAGCGAATGAAAACCCGTCTCGCCATAGCTCCAAAGGTCGCGCACGCTCGGCATCACTAAGGGAAAGAGCGGCGAGAGAAGCTGCTGTAAATAATCCCCTATAAAAAAATCTTCCTGTCGCGGCTTGCCCACGACGGTCGCCGGGTAAATCGCATCGCGGCGATGAAAGACAGCCTCGACCTGAAAGACAGGATAGTCGTGTTGCAAGGAGTAGTAACCGTAATGGTCTCCGAACGGGCCTTCAGGTCGCTTCACATGCGGCGGGACTTTGCCAACGAGCGCGAACTCGGCTTCAGCTATCAGACGATGCGAAAAATCTTCCAGAGGATTTTTTGTGACTTTAATCTTCTCGCCCGCCAACACGGAAGCCAGCACAAGCTCCGGCACATCTTCGGGCAAAGGAGCGATGGCCGCTAGAATCAGCGCAGGCGGCCCGCCCAGGAAAACCGTCACGGGAAGCGGCTGCCCCATCTTCTCTGCTTCGTGATAATGAAAGCCGCCGCCTTTGTGTATCTGCCAGTGCAAACCTGTCGCTTGCGCGTCGTAACGCTGCATCCTGTACATCCCCAGATTATGCTTGCCTGTCGTCGGATGTTCCGTATAGACAAGCGGCAGCGTGAGAAACGCGCCGCCGTCTTCCTGCCACGTCGTCAGCACTGGCAATTCGTCGAGCCTCCCGGGTTGATCCAAAACCTGAGTCACGGGCGCGCGTCCGGTTCGCCGCGTACCGAGCTTTAAGGCTTCCAGCGCGAGCGAGCGATGCTCCCAAAGCTTTGACAGGCGCGGCGGCAGAAGATTTTCGGCGACGTGTACGACATCGCGCACTAAAGCTTCGGGTTTGGCTCCGAAGGCTCGCTCGATGCGGCGGGCTGTGCCGAAAAGATTTGTCACGACCGGATAGCGGCTGCCCTTCACGCGCTCGAACAGGAGCGCAGGCCCGCCGCGCTCAATCACGCGCCGGTGAATCTCAGCCAATTCGAGATAGGGGTCAACCAACGCTTCCACGCGCACCACATCGTTTTCGCGCGCCAGCAGGTCAAGGAATGAACGCAGGTTCGAGTGCATCGAGTTATTTCAATCTCAAATTTGAAATCCGAGATTTGTAAATAGTTGAAGATTGATAATTGCTTGATGAGTATAACGTGACGCGCGGCAGAATGCGCTCTCATACTCGTGTCAGAACCGCCTGCGGTAGCGGGCGGGTACTCAACGTAGAAGACCCGCCCGCTACCGCAGGCGGTTCTGACACGCTCGCCGAATAGAAATGGGAGCAAGCTTTTAACTTACTCCCATCCAAAACGGCAATTTGTCTTCTCATTAATTGAGAAGTGTTTTGTTATTTCTGCACGGAACCCGTCTCGCCTTTGCGCAAGGAAGCGCTGTTGAGGTCGAGGTCGGTGGCGGAAATCACTTCGACATCCGGGAACCGTTTTTTCAAAGCTTCCAGAAACAGTTTGGAGTTGCCGACGATGATGACGTTTGCGCCTTTGGCGTCAATCCGTGTGCCCGCAAACTTTTGCACATCCGCGCCCGTCACGGCCTGCACGTTCCTGATGTAGTTATTGATTTCATCAAGGCTCAAACCGTAGAGGGCAAGACCGGCGATCTGCGTGGCGAGGCCGCTCGTGGTTTCCAGATTGCGCCCGAAGTTTCCGGTCAGCACGGCCTTGCGCGGAGTCAATTCCGTATCCGCAATCGGCTCGCTGGAAAGACGCGCCAGCTCGCTCATCAAAAGCGTTGCGACCTCTGCGCCCGACTCGTTTTTGGTCTGAGTCGAAGCTGTGAATGAGCCTACATCGCGGCGTGATGAAAGGCTGCTGTTCGCGCCGTAGCTCAAACCGCGCTTGATGCGAATCTCCTGATTGAGTCGCGCTGAATAACCGCCGCCGAGAACCGAATTGGCGACGATGGCGCGAAAATATTCGGAGTCTGTGCGCTTCAAGCCGCGACGCGCGACGACCACGGCAGCCTGTCCGGCCTCCGGCATATCAATCACGACGACGCGCGGCTTGGCTCCGACAGCATCCTTGCCATCGCTCATCATCGGAGCGGGCAGCGCAGTCGCAGGCTTAGCCCAATTACCAAAGAGACGCTCGGCCATCTTAAAAGCATCGGCGGCCTTGATGTCGCCCGCGAAGACCAGAATCGCGTTATCCGGGCGATAATATTTTTCGTGCAAAGCGACTATGTCATCGCGCTTAATGCGCGCGATTGATTCGGGCGTTCCGGCGAGCGGATGCCCGTAAGCCTGATCGCCGAAGACGACGCGCGCGGCGACATAACTGGCGACAGAGCCGGGCTGGCGCAAGGCTACTTTCAAGCCGTCCAGATTCTGCTCGCGCAAGCGTTCTATCTCATCCTCTTTGAACGTCGGGTTGCGCACCACGTCCGTCAGGATGTCCATCGCCTGCCCGATCTTTGGCGACATGACATTGACCGTCACGATGGAAGAGTCCCAGGACGCGCCGGAAGAAATCTCGCCACCGAGAGCTTCGATTGCCTGAGCGATTTCCGGCGCGGTGCGGGTCTTGGTTCCTTTGGTCAAAAGGTCTGCGGTCATGTCCGCAGCACCGCTCAGTTGCGCGGCGTCAACCTCGCCGCCGCTTTTAATCATCAACCCGGCGGTGACGAGCGGCATGTTCGCGCTCTCGACGACGATCACGCGCAGGCCGTTCTTGAGAGTTTTCTCGACCGGCTTTGGAATCGTGACGGAGCGCGGCGCGGCTGGCGCGGGTGGCATCTCCTGCCCGAAGGCAGCGGTTGAGAGTGATGCTGTGATAAGCAGCGCAGCCCCTAAGCTGATAACCGGGGCGAATAATTTATGACTCAATTTCATTTGCGGACACCTCCTGCGGTCGTTGAGGGGCGCATGGATTCAGGCAAGTAGTTGATGACCACGCGATTCGTTTCGGTAAAATATTTTTTCATCACGCGCTGCACGTCGGCTGCGGTGACGGCTTGCAGCCGCTCGACGTTGGTGTTGGCGCGAGCCGGGTCGCCGTACAGGGTCGCGGCCTGTCCCAGAGCAAAGGCTTTGCCGTTGCTTGTCTCGCGCTCGCGCAGCTCGTTCGTCACAAGCTGGCTCTTAGCTTTATCCAACTCGGCGGCGGTGACGGGCGCATCCTGTATGCGCTTCAACTCCGTCATCAAGGAGCGTTCGGCGTCTTCCGCTTTTTTCTCGCCCGAAAGAATCGCGCCGAAGATAAAAAGGCCGGTGTCTTCGCGCAGGTCTGCGGTGGCGAAAGCCTCCTGCGCCATCTGCTGTTCATAGACGAGCGATTGATAGAGCCGCGATGATTCGCCCGCTCCGAGAATTGATTCGGCGATGCGCAATGCTGCCGCATCATCGCTGGTCACGGATGGAGCAAGGTATGTGATGGCGACCGCCGGGAACGGAACGTTCGGCACGTATTCGTTAAAGCGTTGCTCTGAAGTGCGCTCAGGCTCTTTGATAGTAACGCGCGGCATCGCTCCCGCAGGCTTCGCAATCCGCCCGAAATATTTATCAATCCAGCCGTCAAGCTGTTTCTGTTCAAAGTCGCCGACGACCACCAGCACCGCGTTGTCCGGGCGATAGAAGGTCGTATAAAACGCTTTTACATCTTCAATCGTCGCGGCGTTCAATTCTTCGATACTGCCTATGCCGGGACGCTTGTAGGGATGCTTGATGAAAGACTTTTGCTCGATGAGGTAAAAGAGCTTGCCGTAAGGCGGCGCGAGATAACGCTGCCGGAACTCTTCCTTGACGACATCGCGCTCGGACTTGAAATTCGTTTCGTCCACGTTCAGCCCTGTCAGCCTGTCCGCTTCCGCCCACAAGAGCGTTTCGAGATAGTTTGAAGGAACCACTTCGTAATAGTTCGTAAAATCGTCATAGGTAGAAGCGTTGTTCCAGCCGCCGACATCTTCGGTCAGGCGATCCATCATCTCCGCCTTCATGTTCTTGGTGCTCTTGAACATCATGTGCTCGAAGAGATGCGCGAAACCGCTGCGGCCTTCCGGGTCGTCCTTCGAGCCGACCTTGAACCAGACCTGTATCGAGACGGTCGGGCTGGAATGATCTTCGACCGTTAAAACACGCATCCCGTTCGAGAGCATGCGATCCTTATAATTAAGACGCGGGACTTTGGCCTGCGCCGACGCGGTGGTGGGCGGCTGCACGAGCAGCACGCCGCAACAGACGGCGACGCACATGGCAAGCAAGCTTAAGTAAATACGACGCATAATTTTTGGCTCCAGTTAAAGAGGATGGGCAAACTGTTTTCAAACTCAGTTCGCGCGCTTGGATGCGCCCCGCTGATGCCCGTGTTGCACACGCGAGCATGAAGCGCAGGCTAATCCAAAATGAACTTTAAATCCGGTCAAATACTCCGGCAATGCGATACTCGGAGGGAATAGACATGCTACCCAAAGCGGTTGATTTTACTTCTTTTAGCCCCGATTTGTTCAAAGTATGTGACAAACCGATGAAAAACAGGGATGAGGGATGAGGGCGGAGGGATGAAAGAGCTGCTATTGAAGATGAACTGCTCAATGTTCAATAGCATGCCTCTCATCCCTCATCCCTCATCCCTCATCCTTGCTCTTAGTCCATGTCCAGCGGGTTGCGATAAGGCTTGCCCTCGTCCTTGTCTGCGCGCTTCATGGCTTCGCGGAATTTTTCTTCCAGCAGCCGCTCGCGGTCTTTGTGCGAGCCAAGCTCTTGCTCGAAGAGTTGGTCGCGCAACTGTTTCTGCTTATCGAGTCCTTTGACCATCTCGTCAAAAGAGGCGAGCGGCTTCGCTTTCTCTTCATGCGAGATCAGCGCGCCCGTCTGCGCATCAATCGTCAGAGTGGCTTCGCAGCAGGGACAAATAATCGTAAAGCGCGTGGTATCCATCGCAAACAAACTCCTCATCCGTCAAGACGGGTCTGTAATCCGGCTGCCCGTCAGAATCTAGATTTTATTCAACGTGATTATAACACTGTGGCACGCCAGAGGCTTCAGACGCGGGTATCAGTTGAGCTTCAGGGACAGAGTATTCACCGCAGAGACGCGGAGGATGCGCAGAGGAACGCAGAGGCTTTGAATGACTCTCAACTCTCTGCGCCCCCTCTGTGTTCTCTGCGTCTCTGCGGTGAGTCATCTTGCCATCCACTCAATTGAAAATTGCCCTGGACGCGGGAGACGCGGCGCAAGAGGCATTTGCCAAAAGACAAAACACCTTTCGCGCCGCGTCTCAAAAGAAACACGCCTCTGACTAAAACTTTGGTTGTGTGAGCCGTCTCAATCTACGCGCTAGAGCTTAACGAGCTTAAGGAGTGACGGCATCCTTCACTGCACGCGCGCCCTTCTTAGCGCCTTCGACTGTTTTCTCGCCAACTTTTTTGGCTCCCTCGGCGGTCTTTTCGCCGACGGTCTTGGCTCCTTCGACAGTCTTCTCGCCAACCACAGTCGCGCCGTCCTTGGTGGCCGAAGCGGCGTCCTTACTCTTCTCGACCGTCCATCCGGCAGCCGTTGCCAGAGCGTCGCCGGTCTCCTTCATCGCATCTTCAACCTTATCCTTCGGCAAATCTTTGGACTGTCCCTTGGCGTTGTAAACCTTCACAGTCCGGTTAGTGCCGTTGGTGGTGCGGACAACCTTCGTCACGTTCTTGTTGTTTTTGAAAGTCCGAGTCTCTGTCACCACGCCATCCGGCCCCATCTCGGTCTTCACTTCGGAGTTATCAGGCCCCGCCACACCCGGAGCCGGTTGCGGCGACATATTCTGCGTCGGGTCTGTGCCGGGCGGATTCTGCGCCAGCGTCGGATTGTTGGCAGGCGACACATTGGCATCCGTCGTGGTCGTCGGATTCGTGGCATTGGCATTGGCATTCACGTTGCCGCTGTCGCCGGAGCATCCAACGCCCAAGCCCGCCAGCGCAAGCAGACAAATACCCATCGAAAGTTTGATACGCACGTTCATTTCCTCCTACATCTATTCATGACTTTAACTAATTTTGAGAGCAACCTTCGTGCCCTTTATACACCACGCCGCAATCAGAGGCAAAAGCACTGAAGCCCCACAAAATAAGCAGCAAAAGCATACGCGAAGCTAACCCAAGCTGTTTCTTCACCATACAGAAACATCCCGCAGAGCTTTTGCGCTAAAAGTCTGTTTGATTTGAATTAAAAAGGATTGGAGCGGGTGACGAGGCTCGAACTCGCAACTTTCAGCTTGGGAAGCTGACACTCTACCATTGAGTTACACCCGCTCACAGGGTGAAGTGAAAGATAATCAACCAAGAGCTTCGCTGTCAAATTTGAAGAGCAAGGATGAAGGATGACAGGCATGCTATTCAACCTAATGTTGTGTAATCAAAGTTCTGGGCTTCTTTGAATTGCCACTAGCTTCAGCTAGTGGATAAAATCATAGAAATTACCGGCTTTAGCCAAATCATTTCGGCTAAAGCCAATACTTTTTAGCACTCCTGTTCCACTAGCTGAAGCTAGTGGCAATTCAATTAACTTTCATTACATAGCACTGGCAAGCTTTTTATCTTCAATAGCATCGCTTTCATCCTTCATCCTTGCTCTTCACATATCGCTTCATCAAATCAGCCCAGTGTCCCTGCGCTTTGAGAATCAGTTCGCAGGCTTCGCGGACGGCTCCGAAGCCGCCGGGAAGCATTGTCACGTAATGCGCGGCGGCCAGAGTTTCGGGGACGGCATCCGCTACGGCGACGGCAAAGCCTGATTGCTCCATCAAGGGAATGTCCGTCACGTCGTCGCCGATGAATGCGACCTCTGCGGTTTCGACTTGCGCCTCACGAAGCAGTTCTTCGTAATCTTTGATTTTGTCCCAAGTCCCTTGCCTGATGTGCTTCATGCCAAGCTCGCGTGCGCGCCGTTCGACGAGGCTCGACGAGCGGCCTGAGATGATGCCCGTGCTCAAGCCTGCGCGATGCAAGAGCACTATGCCGTGGCCGTCGCGCGTGTGAAAAGTCTTGCTCTCGTCGCCATTGTCGAGAAGTTCTATGCGCCCGTCCGTCAGGACGCCGTCGCAGTCCATCAACAGCAACTTGATACGTGACGCGCGACGGTTGATCTCATCTGCATTAAACATGCTTTTTAGCGCACCTCGAAAAATTCTACGCTCGCGAGTTTCCAGGCTCCGCCGACGCGCGTCAGGATTACACCGGCGGGGCCGGCTTCCTCTCGCCCGAGTCGTTTGACTTTGAGAGCCACATCAACCGCCATGCGCGCCGCATCAAGCTGCTCTGTGCGGACAACCTGCGTCTGCCACACTTCCGGCTGGCTGCCGACGACTCCTTTGGCGAAGGCAGTCAATTCGCCCTGTACGACCATCGCGTCAATGTCGCTTTTTCTCCCGCTCAGGATGGCCTTGTCAAGCTGTGCGATGAAAGTGCGCGCGGAATCGTCAGGCGCGGGAGCAGTCTTTGCTGCGGCTTCCGCTTTGATGCGCCCGGCGCGTGCGGCCAGCATCGCTGCATATTCTCCGCCCGCGCGCACGGCTTCATCAAAATGGCGCGCAGCTTGAGTTGCCTGCCCGCGCTGTAAACTTATCTCGCCCAAGCCCACGTTAGCCCAAGCCTGTGTGGCGGGCGTCGGAGCGCGCATGTCTAGCGCGGCGCGAAACTCTTTTTCCGCTTGATCGGCCTTGCCTTGTGCCAGCAATGAGCGAGCCAGCAGCACGCGCGCTTCTTCGGCGTGCGGGGCGAAAGCGAGCAAGTCGCGCATCAGTGTTTCGGCACGCGCGTAATCCTGTCGCACGAAGAGGCGCGTCGCTTCGCCCAAAGGTTCTTCGCTGGAATTCGAGCGCGGCGCAAAATCGTTGGCATAGTCAAGCTGCGGGTAAAGCTTCTCTGCATCAACTTCGACCCGTTTGAGCTTGGCGGATGTTTTGAAGACCGCTTCGCCGAAGTTGCGCGCGGGAACGACTATTTCCGCTTTGAGACGCTCGCCGCTTTCGGTCAGGGCGACGACGCTGGTGGACACATCAAGCCCGCCCAGATTCCGTAGGGCGACGACCCACTCGCCGCCGCGTTGCTGTGGCAAGCCGATTATCAAGTCAAGCTCGCTCGGCTGGTCCAGCCCGAACTGTAGAAGATTTTTGACAGGCTCTCCGCCACGCAGCACCAACGCTTCACGCAAAGAGGCGAGCGTGAGACCGCCACCATCTCCGGCTTTGCTTTGTAACTGTGCGCGCAAAGTTTCCATAAAAGCTTCGCGTCCAAGCGCACGCTCAACGAGCCGCCAGACCATAGCTCCTTTATTACTGACTTCGGTGTGATAAGCGGCATCGAGCGGCGTGGTCAAAGCCAACGGCGCATCGCGCTTGGCGACCGCCGCGAAAGCGTCGCGCTGGCGCAGGCGTTCCGCTTCAGCCGTCTCGCCCCCGAACTGTTTTTCCACGAACAAGTTTGCGAGGTGACGCGCCAGTCCCTCCTGAATGATGCCGCCGCCCTCTGCGCGCACAGCCGTCGCGCCGCCGACCCACAGGCGCGCGACTGTTTCCGCAACCAGCATCGCCGTCACCGCATCAATTTTTGCACGGCGAAAGGCCGTGGTATCCATCAAGAGGGTTCCGCTATCGTTAAATCCCGCTCCGCGCGAAACGGCAACCAGCCTGACAGGGACATCCGGCGCGGCTCCGAGCAGACCTGTATAAAAAGCTCTTGCGGCTCCCGCCAGCGCGATGTAGGCTTCGGCCTGCTTGCGCTCTTCCGCAGACGCTCCTTTCGGCAAGTAGGCAGCGATGCCGCGAGCCTCCCCGCCGCCCTCGCTCACGTCCCAAGTGCCTGACAGAAAGAAAGGCTGCCCGTTAAGAGTCTGGTCAAACGTTCCCGCGCTGGCTTTGCCTGACGAGAGAGTTGTCTCGCCCGCTGCGGTCGTGATTTTGATACGAAAGGGAGCAGTATCTGCGCCGCGCGGCGACAGAGGGTTGTTGGGCGTTGGATACCACGATGCGAGCGGAAGAAACTGTGCCCCGACAGGCGAGACGGATGCCAGACCGTTGTTCTCAGCCAAAGGCAACGAATAGTCTACGGCGACATTGAAAGTCGCGCCCGGCGCAACCGGCGCGGGCAAAGTGATTTCCACACGCAGCAAGTTATTGCGCTCATCCTGCGAGGGGCGAAACGAAGCCGTCGCATCATTGGCGGTCGTTCCTTTAATCTCCGCCTTCGGATTGATACGCAGCGTGAGCCGGGAGCCTGACCCACGACCGATGTTGCGAACAGTAATCATCGCACGCGCCGTCAAATTGCGATCCGTGGCCGGTGCGCTCGCAGTGATGTCATAACGCACGACTTGCCACGCGGCCGTCGCTTCCGCCTGCGCCTGCGCGGAAATAAAAGCCGCAACAGAAACGAATAAGAGCACACCTATCAAAGACAGTTTAGATTTCATGGTAATAAGATGAAGGAAGAACTTTTCGATACCTTTGCTTGCTAATAGAATCTGCAAAAAACTAAGCCACAGAGAATACAGAGCGCACAGAGGAAAGAAAATTTCAAATTTGAAATTCAGAATTTGCTATTCAGAATTTGCTGTTTCTCTCTGTGGCCTCTGTGTTCTTCTGTGGCAATGATTTATCGCGCTGCCCGCGCCGCGCCGTTTCCGATGAGCGCGTGTATCTCGCGCAGCATTTCCAACAGCGGCGCGAATCTCTTGAGCGGCAACATGTTTGGCCCGTCCGATGGAGCTTTTTCGGGATGGTCGTGGACTTCCATAAAGACTGCATCCACGCCGCACGCGACGCCTGCGCGAGCGAGCGGTTCGATGAACTCCGATTGCCCGCCGGTTGCATGCCCCAAACCTCCCGGCAGTTGCAACGAGTGCGTCACATCGTAAACGACCGGCACGCCAAAGCCGCGCATGATGGGAAACGAGCGCATGTCCACTACCAGATTGTTATAACCAAAGCTCGCGCCGCGCTCGGTCAACAAAAACTTTTCGCAGCCAGCCGAACGCGCTTTGGCGACGATGTTGCGCGCCTCGTGCGGAGACAAAAATTGTCCCTTCTTCACATTCACACAGCGACCTGTGCGCGCTGCGGCCAGAATCAAATCCGTCTGGCGCGAGAGGAAAGCCGGAATCTGTAAGATGTCCGCGACCGTTGCTACCTCTTCGACTTGCGTCGCGTCATGAATGTCTGTTAAGACGGGCACTCCGATTTCTTCTTTGACGGCGCGCAGCACGTCCAGCCCGGACTGCATTCCCATGCCGCGAAAGCTTTCGATGGATGAACGATTCGCTTTATCGAATGATGACTTGAAGACGAAATCCAACTTGGCCGCTCGCGCAGTCTCCGCGCACTCGCGCGCCATCATCAAAGCATGCTCGCGCGATTCGATGACACACGGCCCCGCGATAATCGTCAAACGCCCGTCACCGAAAGTCGCGTTGCCGACCTGAAAAGGCTTTTGGATAATTTCCGTTTGCTCACTCATTATTTTGTTTCTTCGCCTGCGGCGCGCCTGCGCAATTGAATTAAACTTTTTTCCACCTGTGGCCGGTTCTGCGCATTCGGATTTTGCTTTAAGTAAGTTTCATATTCTCTGACGGCTTCGGCTGGACGATTTGTTTTTTCATACAGCAGCCCGAAATTGTAATGAAGCTCAGGGGAATTTCCGCCGCCCTGCTCGATGGCCGCGCGAAAAGCCGTTTCCGCTCCCTGATAATCTTTCTGCCGCGCGAGCGCGACGCCCAGAGCCTGTTGCGCGTCCGCGTCTTTGCCGTTGTTCTGCTCAATGGCTTTGCGCAAAGCCTCTGCGGATTCCTGATCCCGGTTCAAGCCGAGCAACACGATTCCCTTCTGATAAAAAGCGTCCGGGTAAACGCCGCCGCGCTGCGTGATGGCTGCATCGTAAGCTTTGATTGCATTCTGCATATCGCCCTGCTGCTGCAAAACAAAGCCAAGATTATATTGCGCTGCAAAAAAGTTTCCGTTCTTCTGCTCGACAGCCTTGCGAAAATGGTCTGCGGCATCCACGAGTTGGCCTTTTGCCAGCAGCGTGCGTCCCAAACGATTATGAGCCGAAGGAAATTCTTTCTGCATATCCAGAGCTGACTGGAAATCCTTAATCGCCGAATCATAATTGCGGACGGAGAAATAGTAACCGCCGCGCTCGTAAAACTCCGCAGCGGTTTTCGGCTCGCGCGTCGGCGGCGCGAGCGCCGGAGCATTGTCCGTCGGCGTGATGTATCTTCCGGTCGCTTCCGCATCCTCCGGCATGGTCTGCATGACCGTTGAGCGCGAAGACTTGACCCAAACGCTGATGAGGATAACGAGCACAGAGAGCACAGCCAGCGCGAGTGCGAGCATGACGAGCGGCTGTTTGAGCAAGTTGCCAATCGCCTGCTTGCGCTTGAATGGAACTTTGACGCGCGCCACGACTGAATCACTTGCGATTGATGATGCGCCCGCCGCAGCCTGCTCATCTTTAATAGCATCCTTGTCATGAAGACGCACGCCGCCCGTCTGAATCGCTTTTTCTTCGGCGGTCGTCGGAGCCTGTGCTTCGGTCGTCTTGGGGCGCGCGGCGCGGCCTTCGCGCAATCGCTCGATGTCAATCACGAGCCTGCCCGAAGGAGTCTCAACGCCCGCATCGCGCAAGGAATCCAGCGTCGGCGCGCTAAAGCCCTCTGCATGCTCAAGCCCTAAAAGCTGCGCGGTTGCGTACAGCTCTCGGCGAAAAGCTCCTGCGTCCGGCGGGCGCTGCCCCGGCTTTTTCTCCAAAGCCTGCAAGACCAGCGTTTCCAGTTCAGCCGGAATGCTCGCGACAAACTCACGCGGGGCGCGCGGCAGTTCCGAAGAATGTTTCAAAGCGACGGACAACGGCGTCGGCCCCGTAAAGGGCGTAGTGCCCGTCAGCATCTCGTACAAAATAATTCCGAGACTGTACACGTCCGAGGCCGGAGTCAAATCTGCGCCGTCGCACTGTTCCGGCGACATGTAACGCGGCGTTCCGATCATCACGCCCGTCTGCGTCAGAGGCTTTTGGTCTAATCCATCTACGGCATCGGTCGCGAGCTTGGCAATCCCGAAATCCAGAACTTTGATGATGGCAGGGGCGTGCGGCCTCTGAACCACAAAAATATTTCCCGGCTTCAAATCACGATGAATCACCTGCGCTTCATGCGCCGCCGCCACCGCAGCGGAGATTTGCAGCATCAGCGAGACCGCCCGCGCAGCATCGAGCGGAGCCTCGCGCGCCAGCACGTCGCGCAGAGAGCGGCCTTCCAACAATTCCATCACGATATAGAAAAGGCCGTCCGCAGTCCTTCCGAAATCCGTCACCGCGACGGCATTCGTGTGGCGCAGGCGACCGGCGGCACGCGCTTCTCTCCTGAAACGCTCCTGCGCCGCTTCGTCTTCGACAAAACGCGGATTCAGAACCTTGACGGCGACGGGGCGGTCTATCAAGAGGTGCGTGCCGTGATACACAGTCCCCATCCCGCCTTCGCCCAAACGCTCGTCGAGCCTGTATTTATCATCCAGCGTCTGACCGATGAGCGGGTCTGTCTGGATGTCCGCCTGCACAGTCGCATCCGCCTGCAAGGAAGCGCCATCCTCCGGACACTTTTGCAGGTCATCCGCATAGTGGCGACCACATGTGGGGCAGTGAAGCATAAAAAAATGTTTCAGTAAGTATGAGCGATGCTAATCATGTGAATCAAGATTAGAAACTCTTTGCGCTCTTTGCGTCTTATTACTTTGCGAGCTTTGCGTTAAAAAAGCATTTAACCGCAAAGCACGCAAAGAGAAAATCGCGCAAAGAACGCAAAGGAAAAACTTTTATTCTCTACTCAACCCTTGATCCGCATTAATTATCATTTCCGCCTTACCACGTAAACGGCGGAAGCATCGGGTCTGAACTCTTCCTTCTCGATTGCATAGTAAACCAAATCGGCGTTGTAATGATGCGCCATCTTCTCATACTTCATCCCGATTTTCTCCATCACGCGCCAGGAGCCTTTGTTCTCAGGCCAAGCCAGAGCGACGATGCGGGCAAGCTCCGTGTTCTCGAAAACATAACGGAGACAAGCCCAGGCAGCTTCGGTCGTGAATCCGCGTCCCCAGTAGGCACGCTCCAAGCCGTAAAGCAATTCTATCTCCGGCGTCTCTTCCACGTACTTGAAGCCGCAATAACCTATGAGGCTATTTTCTTCTTTCAAGACCACAGCCAACTGCCCCCAGCCTCCCTGCGCCCAACGCTCATGCACTCTCTGGAAATAAGATGCGACCTCTTCGCGCGTGGGCGTCCAGCCGGGTCTGATGAATTTCGTGACTAACGGGTCGCTCCACACGCGATGCAGGGCATCCAGATCGGACGCTTCGTATGAGCGCAGCCGCAGCCGCTCTGTTTCTATCTCCAACTTCACAAAAGCCCTTTGCTCTCAATCGTCGCCCGCGACACCTGCGCGCTCAGGCTCTATGAGCTGGGCTTCGCTGAGGGTTTCCATCGTCGTTTCATCACGCATGCGATTCTCGTGCGCGGCGCGGACGAAGGAAGCAAAGAGCGGATGCGCGCTCAGGGGTTTAGATTTGTATTCAGGATGAAACTGGCAGCCTAGAAACCACGGGTGAACATCGCGCGGCAGTTCCACCATCTCGACAAACTTGCCATCGGGCGAGACGCCGCTAAAGCTCAAGCCTTCGCGTTCTAAAGTCTCGCGGAATTCAGGGTTGAACTCATAGCGATGCCTGTGCCTTTCGTTGATGGTTTCCGCTCCGTCATAAGTTTCCCGCGCCAGCGAATCTGCCGCCAGTTCGCAAGGCCACGCGCCCAAACGCATCGTGCCGCCAAGCTCTTCGACATTGACCAGATCGCGCAATTTGAAAATCACTGGATACGGCGTCTGCGCATCGAACTCCGTCGAGTCCGCGTCCTTCAGGCCGCACACGTTGCGCGCATATTCGATACAGGCCGTCTGCATCCCCAGACAGATTCCGAAATACGGCGTCTTTGTTTTCCGTGCATAGCTGATGGCTTTAATCATTCCTGCGATGCCGCGCTTGCCGAAACCGCCGGGGACTAAGATGGCATCGAAATCTCGCAAGCGGTCTTCGTAATCCTCTCCCATCAAACCTTCGGATTCGATCCAGCGCACAGTCACGCGCAAATTATTAGCGACGCCGCCATGCGTCAGTGCTTCGCGTAAGGATTTATAAGAGTCTTCCAGTTCGACATATTTGCCGACGATGCCTATCGAAGTTTCGCCGGACAAAGGCTCGCGCACCGTCGAGACCAATTCGCGCCAGCTTGAGAGATCGGTTTTCCCGGCCTCCTCGCTCATCTGTAGCGACTCGACGATTAATTGATCCAAGCCCTGTTCGTGAAAAGCGAGCGGCACTTCGTAAATCGTGTCCACGTCCTGCGCGGTAATCACAGCGGACTCTTTGACGTTACAGAAGAGCGCGATCTTGCCGCGCAAATCGCGCGAGAGCGGGCGGTCTGAGCGACACAATAAAATGTCCGGCGCGATACCAATCTCGCGCAGCTCGCGCACGGAATGTTGTGTGGGTTTTGTTTTCAGTTCGCCTGCGGCGGCAATGAACGGCACGAGCGTGACATGCACGAACAAAGCATTGCCAGCGCCTTCTTCATTTCCCATCTGTCGAATCGCTTCCAGAAAAGGCAGCGATTCGATGTCGCCGACCGTGCCGCCAATCTCGACAATCACGACATCGGGCATGTCTTTATCTGCGACGGCGCGGACGGCGTCCTTAATCTCGTTCGTGATATGCGGAATGACCTGTATGGTCTTGCCGAGATAATCGCCGCGCCGCTCTTTTTCGATGACAGAGAGATAGATGCGCCCGGTCGTCCAGTTATTCGCCTGCGAGAGCCGCGCGTTCGTGAACCGCTCGTAGTGCCCCAGGTCAAGGTCTGTCTCCGCGCCGTCGTCCGTCACAAAAACCTCGCCATGCTGAAACGGCGACATCGTCCCCGGATCAACATTGATGTAAGGGTCTAGCTTAATCAGAGCCACGCGCAGGCCGCGCGCTTCCATCAAACAACCGATGGACGAAGCCGCCAGCCCTTTGCCCAGACTCGAAACCACGCCGCCCGTCACGAAAATATATTTAGGCATCACGCCCCCCTCAATTAAAAATGCAAAATGTAAAATGTAAAATGCAAAAGACCGAGCGACTTAATTGGAATCACTTTTTTCATTTTGCATTTTTAATTTTGCCTTATCTTCACCGTCTCCCGATTCCTGTTCGCCGTCCAGATAGCCCTGCTTGAAATCTTCCTGCACTTCGGCGGCTTTTCCCGCCGCCGGATTCAAGAACTTCTGTAAAGACGCCAGCCCTGCGCTCATCATGCCCGGCGCTTCATGTGCGCGCTTGTCAAACTCTTCCTGCGTCACTTCATAAGGCTTGCTCAGCACATACAGCCCGACGACCGCGCCGATGACTATCAGAACAATAAAGCCGAGTCCGATCCAGTCACTCATAATAAGTCCCAGGTCTCAAGTCCCATGTCCCAAGTTTCAAATCCCGTTTCGACTTGGGACAGGGGACTTGGGACATGGGACTTCTAAGATCGCGCGCACGCGCTCTAAATCTTCCGCCGTGTCAACGCCGATGGAGGGCGCGGCGGCTTCGATGACTTTGATGGTCGCGCCGCGTTCCAGCGCGCGGAGTTGTTCGAGCGATTCTGCGCGCTCAAGCATGGTTTGCGGCCATGCCGTGTATTCTAGCAAAAAGCCGCGACGGTACACATAAAGCCCCGTGTGCTTACGAAAGCTCGCCAGCAAAGTTGCGTCCTGCCGCAAAGCCTCTTCCAGCGTGCCATGCTTCTTCACAGCATCACGCGGGTACGGCACAGGCGAGCGGGAAAAATACAGTGCGCGCCCGCCTCTGTCTATCACGACCTTGACGACATCCGCGCTCAAGACATCCGCAGCATCCGTGATTTGCTCCCAAGTCGTGACAATCTGCGCCTCGTCATCGTTGAGCATTTCATCCACCGCGCGCTCGATAGTCTCAGGCGAGATGAGCGGCTCGTCGCCCTGCACATTGACGATCACATCGGCTTCATCAAGCGTCGCCGCGACTTCCGCGAGGCGGTCGCTGCCGCTCTGATGCTCTTTGCTTGTCATCACGGCTTCGCGGCCAGCTTGCCGAACGCATTCCAGAATCCTCTCATCATCGGTCGCGACAATCGCGCGCGAGACATTGCTGGCCGCGAGCGCGCGTTCCACGACCCATAAAATCATCGGGCGTCCCGCGATTTCGAGCAGAGCTTTACCCGGCAGACGCATCGAAGCGTAGCGTGCTGGAATAATTGCGACAACGTTTGGCTGGGATTCAGAGGCCGTGTGATTCACGGGACAACAGACTAGCTTGCAGGCGCACCATGTGTCAAACAAAAGGCAAAGACGTGCGAGGGTAAATAGTAAATAGTAAATAGTGAATAGTAGAACGCTTGCTTTCTCTATTTACCATTTACTATTCACTTACTTTATCGCTCCCACCCGCGCAAGTCTTCTATCATTTGCAGCATCTCGCTCCGCTTCTTCTCAAACAGCGCGAAGGTGATGAAGATGAGCGCGCCGGTCGTGATGCCCGCGACCCACCAGATCCAAGTCCAGCCCAAGTTGTCAGAGGCGTACCAGATCATCGTTATCACAGCAATCAGCAGAAACGTCGAGCCTAAAAAGAGAAACGCGCGCACGCGCAGCAAAATGCCGCACAGCACGCCGCTGACTGCAAGCCCCGCGAGCGCGAGCGGCAGCCACGGCGATTCCGCCACGCCGTTGATAAAAATATCCGAAGTCGAAGAGACATAAATCATCATCAGCGTGATGTAGCGAATCGCGGTCATCTGCTCTTCTGTAAAACTTTTGCGGTTCAAATAGGCTGCGACCAGCACGGAGAGCGCAATCGGAATGAGCCACATTTGCGGATGCCTTGCAAAGCCGTAGCTCTCCGTGTGATGCAGCATGTACCACAGGCCGCCATTGCCCGCGAGCGCGGCCAGCACGCCGAACCTGAACGAACTACGCAAGAGAGAAAGACTCGCATACAGCAGCCCTGTCATAAAAAGCAGCAGCGAGTAATCAACCCTCGAATCAATTATCCAGAATCCGATGACGGGCAAGAGCGGCAGGAAAGCTCCTGTCCTTTCGAGCGGGCGCGCGACTACCAACACCCCTTGACGGCGCAGAATCTCGCTTGTGCCCACGCCTAAGAATGAGAGCAGGACTATGACGACCGGCCAGTATTGCTGGAAGAATCCGGTGAAGAGCCACGGCATCGTCAGGCGTATGTGCATAAAGAGCAGCGCGAGCAAAACTTCTGCGACATACACATAATTCATCCGCCCGCTCTCTGAAAGCCCAAGCGGGTCATGCGCCGGGCGCACCGCAAAGAAGATTCCCAAAATGCTCGCGGCCAGCAGCGTCGCTCCGACAGCAATCATCGCGGGCAAGCCTGTGCGCACGCTGCCGTACTGTGTCTGCTGCGCGACCTCCGTGCAGAGCACAAACACGAGCGCCACCGCGCCCGCTCCCGCGAACCATACGAGCAGGCTGCGCGTCGCCTGTCCCCAATCGGATTCGCGCGCGAAAGCTTTTTCGGTAACGATGCTGTAAAGCACTATGAGGCCGAACATCACGAGCATCATCACGACCGCGCGATTCAGCCACGTCCCGCTCTGTAACGGCACCAGCCAGGACCAGCCGAAATAAACCACGCCCACAGCAAACATTGCCAGCGCGACTTTCTGCCAACGGCCTCGCCGCTCGCCCTGCGCCAGAGTGCCGAACATCAAGGTCTGCGCCAGCACTGCCACTGCTCCCGCAAGCCTCATCGGCCACGCCTTCAAATCCAGCACAGCCCAGAACGCCAGCAGGATGACAGAGGCAGTCAACGTGCTGTTAAAGATTCTCAGCCAACGCAATCCGGGCAAAGGCGTTGCGGGTCGCTGCGGAATTTTTAGCTGCTCTGCAAAGCTGAAAAAAGTGTCTCTGGATTTCCAGACAAAGCTCGTCAATAAAGCGTAAGCAGCCGCCACGAGCATCATCATCCATAACAAGTTGCTCGGACTTAAATTAAATCTGCTTAAAGCCATTCCCGCAGTCATCAGGCCAAGCACATACAATCCTGCGACAACGTATTTCGCTTCCACATCCCACAGGCAGGCAAACATCAGCGCGATGGCGGAAAACATCGCAGTCCATTCGAGCCACGCTCGCGGGTAAATTGGCAACCCTTGCAAGTCTATGAGCAAGCTGAATACAACCACTACGCACATCGTGCCTGAAATGATAATCGCGATCAGAGCATGAAATTCAGGTATCTGATTGGGACGTTCTTCGCGCCGGGGACGCGCACGCAATTCGAGCCAGAGCCAGACAATACCGGGCAAGGCGAGCGCGATGACATTCGCTTCAATAAATCCTAATGCCATGCTGACATTCTCGTTAAAATTCTCGGTATACGGCCAGCGCGTGATGTACCAGATGCTCGCAGCCAGATTTAAAAGTATTCCTGCCGTGTAAAGATAAGCGCGCGACAGCGTTTCCCAATTCAGCCCAGCCGCGAGCGCGCTCATAGCGACCAGCGCGCCCATAGACCACCACGGCTTGGCCGGGTCGGACGGAGCGGCGCGCAAAGCCAGCAACACTGTCCACGCTCCCGCGATTGAAGCGTACAGCGCCGCGTCCCATTTCCAGTCCGGGGCTAAAAAGTTTTGAGTTTTGTGAACGCTCGTTTCGGATAAAGTCCCTGCTTCCTCTCTCTTCAAATACGCCGGAAGTTTTCTGGCGAGCAGCATCAGCCATCCTGTCAAAGCGGAAGCCACCAGCAGCGTGTGATAACCAGCCCAAGTGCCGCTCTGCGCGCGTTGAATATCAAAAGCCGCCAGCGAGCCAATCGCGCTCGCCGCCACAAACGGCAGCCAAGCTTCCAGCTTGCGATCAAACGCCTTGAAGAACCAGAACGCAGCGAGCAGAGTAATCAGCAGGGCGAGCCACCCGCGCAAGTTTCCCGCCTCGAAAGTCGCGATGCCCGGCCAGTCCGGACGCGCGCTCATCCACACCACCAGCGGCGCGATAATCAACCCGTTCAAGACCAGACCGAAGCCGACTTGAAATTTTAAATAATATTCGGTCAGTACATTCTGTTCGCCGCTCGCGCCGCGCATCCACCAATTAAGCACCGCCAGCCAGACCAGCGCAAAGCAGCCCGTCGCGATGGCATTCAACTGTATGACCTGCACCAGCACGACCCTGTTCATAGAGCCGCCCACGCTCGCGACCGCCAGAAGCTGCGCCACCGTGACTGCCAGATTCAGGAGCAGCCCGGCAACAAAAGCGTATCCGGCAATGCGCTCGCGCAACGCATGGCCGACCAGCGCGAGAGCCGCGAAGAGGAGCGGAACCGAATAAGAGATGACCGTCCCGATTTGATAAAAGAAGCCCGCCGCAGGCCCGTGCACGGGCATGTACTCAAGAGCTTTCAAGACCGGGAAGATGGTCAAAGCGAGCAAAGGAACGAGCGTCAAAATCAATAGCATCACTCTCAAGTTAAGAGCGATGCTATCCGTCCCTTTATTCAACTCCGGCAAGCCGTATGACTTGAGCCGTCCGAAAATTTTGTCGCGCCCCCAGACCGGAAGCGACACGAGAATCAGAAAGATTGCGGCCAGCCATCTCCAGGCCGAAGCGGTCGCAAACTCCGTCTCCCATCTCGCAGCCAACAGCGGAACCACGGTCGAGAGAGCCACCACCGCTCCCATCAAATAAGCGACACGGCGTCGCTCCCAGAAGCTCGCCAGCATTGAAACCAACAGCAGCGCAAGCAAAATCCACGCGCCCGCGCCGTAAGCGTGCTCGTGCGGAAAGCGCGCCAGATTCCAGACAGACGCCGCGCCGCCGCGTATCGTCAATTCGAGCTTGATGCCATGCAGCGCGCCGTAAATTCCCAACAGGACGAAGCCGCACAACACTGCCCAAGTGACCGTTTGGTCAAACGAAAGCTTGCTCGAATTTAAATAGCCCCACGCCGCGCTGACGAGGCGCGAATCTTCCGGCTCATCGCTGACAGCATCACTATCAACATTACTTTCAGCTTCGCTCTTAACCGTCCTTACAACTTTACTTCTGACAAAAATGCGCAGCGCGATCCATGTGAGGCCGAGCATGACCAGCACGCTCCCTTGTATCTGCAAGCTCCACGGATGCAGCCAAGCGTGCGGCACATAGGCGTACCATTCATAACCCTGCAAACCGAGCTTGACCGTCAGCAAGACCGCGCACGTCAGTGCAACCTGCATCGCCGTGAAAAGCAGTTGCGAGCGATTGAGCCACAGCAAGACCAGCCAGATAGCCGACAGCCAGTACAGACGCTGCGCATAAAAGCCGGTCGGCTGCCACCTGTAAGATTGAAACATGAACACGACTGCCGCACACGAAGCGATGAGCGCAGAGATATTCAGAGGCTCTGCGAAAACGCGCCGCATCACCTCGCCCTTGCGCCAGCAAATAATAGCGACGATGGCGGTCAAGCTCGCATGCGCCAGCAGAGCCGCCTGCCACGGAAAACGAATCGAGAGCCACCCGCCGAAAGTTTGCACGAGCGTCAGCAACAGGACGCCCGAGCCGATCCATCCAAAGACTTCACGCTTGCTGCGCCACGCGCTCCAAAAAGCTCCGGCTGTCAGCACAGCATAAATCGGCGCGATGAGATGCGGGTCGCCAACTTTAACATCGAGCCTGTACAGGCTCATGAGTATCAGGCACACCGCGCCGACGCCCCATGCGGCAATCAAATAATATCTCGCAGCCGCCTCTTGCTTCAGTTTTCTTAAAACCTCGGAAGCCGCTATGAACAACGCGAAGACGAAGGCCATCGCCTGCCCGCTTTTAATTGACATCAAATCGCGCACAAGCGAGGTCTGTCGCGGAGATTGCCACTCGACATCGCCCGTCGCGGCCAGAATGGTCACGATGAAAGCCAGCGCGAAACTGAAAGCCGCAGGCAGATGCACGCGCGGCTCTTTGAAAACGTGCGCGATGCCCGTGAAGATGACGAAAGCAAAGGACGCCGCGAGCACCACGCTGGCAGGGTTTGGAAATGAGAAAAAGATTCCGGAGAGCGCGAGCATGACGCCGATGAGAGCGATGCTCGTTCCGGCTGTCTTGGAGGCCGCGAGTTCTCTGCCCTTGATTCTCTGCCAGAGCAGCAACCCGCTCGCAAGGATTGGCCCACCACCCAGCGTCAGCAGCGGCGCGAGATGCATCAGAGTGTTCGCTGTCTGCCCGGACTTGTAGCTCAACAGGCCGAGCGGCAACAACGCCGCGAACGTGCTTGCCCCGAGCGTGATAAAAATCGTGTTGGCAAGCCCTTCATCAATCTCTTCCGTGTGCGCCGCGCGCCGCAGCATCCAGGACGTAGTCGCCACAAAACAGATGAGCGGAAATAATCCTAAAACCAGCAGACGCTGCGGCGGCATCCCAGCATGCGCGAAATGCCAGATTATTAGTTGCCCGACGCTTGAGCCGAGCACGCCGAAGACGAGCAGGTGCGGCCACGCGCTGGTGATAATGCGCCCCGCGAAATAGACAAAGCAGAGAAAGAGCGCGGGCGCAATCAGCTCGCTCGCGATGATTGCCCATCCGGGCGGAATGTTGCCTCTTGAGACGGCTGCGATGGCGAGAAAATTCAGAGGGACAAGCAGCGTGGCAATGGTCAGGATGCCGCGACTCGTCGTCGGCAGTTTCCAGCGATGCTCCGTATACAGCCCGACGCCGAAGAGCAGCGCTGTGACGCTCGTGAAGATAAAAAATTTCAGGACGGGGATTCGCGAAATCTCTGTCCAGAGGCTGATGACCAGCGCGGTCGAGCAGCCTATGATGAGCAGGCCGCCGACGATCTCGCCCCAGCGAATGTTGCTCTGCTCCATAAAGGCCGCGAGGACTTCCGACAAGGGCTTGCGCGGTTTGCGCTGCGCGACCGGCTCGAACTTTGGTCGCGGCGACTCGAAGCGCGGTCGGGCTGATTCCGAAGGCTCCCTCTCTTCAGCCCAGACATGCGGCTTAACAGCATCCTTCTCAAATACAGTCTCACTTGACGCAGCCTGTGTTGTCGTGCGCGATTCGTCCACACCGCTGCCAGTCACAACAGGCGGCGCAAACGGAGTTTGTGTAGGAACCGGTTCGGGCGAAACGAATGTCGGCGGCGGCGGCGTGGTAACTGAAGCGGGCGGCGTGGTGACAGCGGGCGTGCGCGCGGGCGGCTGTTGTGGGGGCTGTGGCGGCGCGTGTGGCGGCGCGTATCCTGCGGAGGGCATGCCGAGCCGTTCTCTTTCCAGTTCAAGGGCGCGCATCAATTCCCGAAAAGATTGCTCTGTGATTCTTCCCTGCCTGTACAAGCCCTGCAAGTGCCTGTGCGTTGCGCTGATCTCTTTCATCAGCTCTGCGTTTGCCGGCGAAGGTTGGTGCTTCCAGCAGACCGTGCAAACTTCCGCCTGCGGATGCAACAGCGCGTTGCAGTTCGAGCAACGGTTCAGATTCAGGCTTTCAATTTGCTCTGGCTGAGAGAGGCCGAATAAATTTGTGATGAACCATGAGAGCGCGAGCCAGACGCCATGACCGATTAAAGTCACGAAGACAAATAAGAAGAGCAGAAAAATAAGGATGCCTAAAATGTCCATCGCTTAACCGGCGAGCGGCGGGCCATCATAGATGACATCCCATCCATTCTCGCAGCTCGACCGGAGCATGTTGATGAAACCGCGCCGCGCTTTCCTGTGGTCGTCCCAGCGCGAGGTGTGCGGTTCGCCCGTGCGCGGGTCGAACCTTGCGACCTGTGCGAACTCCGGCGCGACGGCCAGACCGATAACGCCCAACAGCTCGCCCTTTACCATAATGGCGGTGCGGATACTCAATTCGGACAATTCCATCTCACTCATGTTTTCATTATACCCAAAGCCATTGCAGCCTTGTACTTGCGAAGCGAGTCGGCCTCTGCCGTGTGCAGAGTTTGACAGCATCACGGCTGCGGGCTACCATGCGTCATTCCCATGGGAATGTTCATTTAATGCTCTTCATTTGACAAATACCGTGTGAATCTTAAAAGGCTCAAGCAGACGAGCGCGTCTTTCCTTTTATCGTTCACCGCATGTGATTTACTGAAATGGGATTCGCAACTACAGCTATACACGCGGGCAATGAAGCAGACCCGACGACCGGCTCTGTCTCAGTGCCGATTTACCAGACTTCGACTTATCAGCAGGACGGACTCGGCAAGAACAAGGGTTTCGAGTACGCGCGCACGCAGAATCCGACGCGGATGGCCTTAGAGCGCAATCTCGCGGCGCTCGAAGGCGCGCGATTCGGTTTCGCTTTCGCTTCCGGCATGGCAGCCATTGACGCGACCATGCGCCTGATTAAAGCAGGCGAGCATGTTATCGTTTCCGATAACACCTACGGCGGCACGTTTCGTCTCTTCACGAAAATCTTGCAGAACTACAATATCGAGTTTGATTTTGTAGACACGTCCGATGCCGGAAACGTCGAAGCCGCCATCAAGCCTAACACACGCATGGTATTTGTCGAGACGCCGACCAACCCCGTGATGATCGTCACGGACTTGCAGGCCGTCTCCGACATTGCGCACAGGGCTGGAGCGCGCGTCGTCTGCGACAATACTTTTATGTCGCCATACCTGCAACGCCCTCTGGAATTCGGCGTTGATATTGTAGTGCATTCGACCACCAAATATCTGAACGGCCACTCGGACGGAATCGGCGGCATCGTCGTTCTGAATGATGAAGAGGATGCTAACTGGATCGGCTTTGTGCAGAACAGCGCGGGCGCGATTCTCTCGCCGTTCGATTCATGGCTGGTCTTGCGCGGGACAAAAACCTTAGCGCTCAGGATGGAGCAGCACGACCGCTCCGGGCGCGCCGTCGCGGCTTTTTTAGAAGAGCATCCGAAGGTGCAAAAGATTTATTATCCCGGCTCGCTCTCGCATCGCCAGCACGATCTCGCCAAACGCCAGCAGAAAGGCTTTGGCGGGATGGTGGCTTTTGATGTCGGGACTTTAGAGAACGCGCGCACGGTTTTGGAATCAGTCAAGCTCTGCACCTTAGCCGAAAGCCTCGGCGGCGTAGAGACCCTGATTTCCCATCCGGCGACGATGACACATGCCTCCGTGCTGGAAGAGACGCGCGAGCGACTCGGCATCACGGACGGGCTGGTGCGCATCTCCGTCGGCATCGAAGACACGGATGACATTATCGCTGATCTGGATCAAGCTTTAGGAAAAATCTCGTAAATGGTAAATGGTAAATGGTAAATAGCTGAAAGACGGCTGCGCCTTGACACCATTTACTATTCACCATTTACTATTCACCTTCTTATGATTATTGAGCTTCACGCAAAATCTGATGTCGGGCGTGTCCGGCGCGGCAACGAAGATAATTTCCTGCTCCTCGATCTCTCCACCGGCAAGACGTGGACTGGCTCGGACGGGGCGGAGCCGCCGGAGGATTTGCGGCGCATCGAGCTACAGGACAAGGGTGTGGTCTTTGTCGTTTCAGACGGGATGGGCGGCGCGCTGGCCGGAGACGTGGCAAGCCGGATGGCTGTCGAGACCGTGCGCGACATGCTGGTCGGAACCGCTGAAGACAGTTCCGGCGGCTGCGACGTGGAGACGCCGCTCGTCGAATGCCTGCGCAACGCGACCGTTTACGCCAATCTTGCGATTCATCACAAGAGCCAGGAAGACACGCGATGCAGCGGCATGGGCGCGACCTTTACCGGAGCGGCCATCAAAGGCGACATGCTAGACCTCGTACAGGTCGGAGACAGCCGCGCCTACCTGCTTCGTGGCAGCCAGATTAAGCTCGCCACCAAAGACCAATCGCTCGTCCAACAGCTCGTAGACGTGGGACAAATCAGCGAAGAGGAAGCCGAAACACATATGTTTCGCAACGTCATTCTTCAGGCTCTCGGCGCGCAGAGCGAGTTGTCCCCTGTGAGCGGGCGCATCCGCCTGCGGCGCGGCGACATCCTGCTCATGTGCAGCGACGGGCTGTCGGGCAAGCTGCGCGCGGAAGACATGAGCACGCTTATCGAAGAGTCCGACGGCGATCTGGCCGCAGCATCCAGCGCGCTTGTCGCCGAAGCCAACCATCGTGGCGGAGAAGATAACATCACCGTCGTGCTGGCGCGCTTCACCGGCGAAGAGCTTGAAGAGGCCACCGGCAAACGCATCACTATCGAGCTTCCACCGCTTGAAGAAGACACGACGCTCGGCGATACGGAGCCAACGCCCGAATAAAGCGCACCGGCCATGCCCTGCCGCCCGACAGCTTCAATTCATATTCAGCATCATTCTTAACCGTAGACTATTAAGCCACAGAGAACACAGAGCGCACAGAGTATGCACAAATTGCTCGCGCTTAATTTTCTCTGTGCGCTCTGTGTTCTCTATGGCAATAATTTTTCTCCCAACCCGCTTCACAAAGTATCTTTGACGATTTTTTTGACGCAAGGCGAAAATTGAACTAATATCCGACTCGCTAAACCATCAAGCGCGGAACGAATTTGGCTCTTCGGCTTCACTCTGCTTCTATGTAGAAAAGTGCCATTCAATCACCTGATTTATCCAAGCAGGGTGCGCTTTGCCTCAAGCAATCGTGTTTTTTGGCAAATTGTCTCAGGCGAGTTCGTCTGAACCGCCGGCAAGACATCTCGAAAGTATTCTTTTGCTCAATAGCGGTTCATTGAAGTCAAGCATCTTTTATCTGCCATTGCGAAATTCAAGCAGCGCAGTGGCTTTCTCTAGGGTTGCTCCCCAACCCCTGACCCCCATCGCGCTTTTTTTTCGCTCATGCTGATCCCGGGCGGCTAAATTTTGCGCGTAACGTTTTAGGAGGAGGAATTTCTTAGCATGTTTCGACGATTAATCAACAAAAAATTTGTATTTCTGGCGGCTTGCTGCGCAGCCGTGGCGGCGCTCGCTATTCCGGCCACCACGCGCACCACTCATGCCGACGATAATGCAGGCCAGATGCTTCTCGCTGTGGCTCGCACGGCTCATGGAGGCGGAGAATTTAAAGGCTTGCAGTTCATCACAGCCAAGGCGTCGGGCTTTGTCAACGTCGCCCCGATTGCAGGCGCGGGACTCGGCACGGGCGGCGCGGCGGCGTCGGTCGAAGTCAAACTGAATTTGACAGACTATCAGGACAAAGATGGCCGCAGGCGGCTGGATGTGAGCGCGACCGCGCCCGCGATGGCAGCCATGGGGCCGACTTTTCTGGTTTACACAGGCAATTCCGGTGGCGGCTATTATATGGGCAACGAGTTTCGCGTGAGCGATGCGACGGCCTCGCGTCACTGGGGCTTGATGGGCTTCGGCACCCTGAATCGTGCGGTTGACGGTGCACTGGAAGCCGCCAAGCAGCCGGATCAGGGCAACAACTACGTGGTCGAGGTCAGGTACAACGCGGACGACACCGTGCGCTACTGGATTGATAAAAACACTTTCTTCATCACCAAGGTTATGACGCGCTATAAAAGCAAGGTGATCGTCGAAGAAGATCGCAGCGATTATCGCAAGGTGAGCTGCATGTGGCTTCCCTTCCGCGTCGTTACCAAGCTGGGCGGCCAGCGTCTCGCGGACTTGAACGTTGAATCCTACGACCTACAAACGGAAGTGCCGAGCGCACGCTTTACCATCGCGGTTGTGCCGTAACTGTCCCAAGTTTCCAAAACAGTGTAAAGGGGATAGGGTGTGGGGTGTAGTTCAAGACGGTTCTTGCTACACCCCACACCCTATCCCCTTTACCCTTCTTACTGCTCTTTACTTTCCGGCAAGGTTTTCGCGCGCCAGCCGGGTTCCTGATCCACGCGGCGCACATAGATGGATGCGCCCTGTATGCGCTCGACCTGCACGCGGTCTCCGGCTTCGAGCGGCTCTTCGCCTTCAACGGGATATGCCGTCCATGTCGAGCCGAACACTTTGACCGCGCCCTCGTTGAGCGCGCCGCTGCTTGACGAAACGACCGTTCCGACCTTGCCCGGTAAAGCATCCACGCCCGACTTCAAATCATCGCCGGATTTTTCCCGCGAAAAATAATTGTCGAAAATAGTGCGCGAGGCGGCTATCAGGCCGATTGAAACCACTAGAAAAACGAGAAATTGCAACGGCACGCCGAGACCGGCGATTCCGGCCAAAGCTGCCGCCAGCGCGCCGATGCCAAACCACAACATCACAAAGCCAGACGTGAACACCTCCGCGATGATTAAAATCACGCCCAGCACAGCCCACACTATCCACTCAATTCCATTCATCATTAAATAAGTCTGAAGTCCGAGAGTCTGGAGTCAAGAGTCTAAAGCAATTGTTTTTGACTCTAGACTCTTAGACTCCGGACTCTCGGACTCTTGATTATCCCTTGAACATATTTTTCATCACGAACCAGATATTGGCTGGGCGCTCTGCCAGCCTGCGCATGAAGTAAGGATACCAGTGTTTGCCGTAGGGAACATAAACGCGCATGTTGTAGCCGTCGCGCGCCAGCTTCACCTGCAAATCGCGCCGCACGCCGTAGAGCATCTGAAACTCAAAAGCATCCTTACTGATTCCCTTGTCGCGCGCATAGCGAATCGTCGCGTTTATCATGTTCGGGTCGTGCGTCGCGATGCCGTGATAAGTTCCCGAAGAGAGCAAGAGCTGCATCACGCGGACATAGTTATCATCCACATCTTTTTTGTCTGGAAAAGCGACTTCCGGCGGCTCGTTATAAGCTCCTTTGCAGATGCGTATCCGCGCCGGGATTTTCAGAAGCTCCTGCGCGTCTTCAAATGTGCGGCGCAGGTAAGATTGCAGCACGATGCCGACATCATTCAGACCGAACTCTGCGCGCAGGCGTTTGAAGATGTCTATCGTCACCTGCGTAACTGCGGACTGCTCCATGTCAACGCGGACAAAATTGCCGCGCCGTGCTGCTTCCGCCACGACCGTGCGCGCGTTTTTGTAAGTCAGTTCGGGATCAAGCCCAAGCCCGAATTGCGTGAGCTTGATGGAAACGTTCGAGCGGATGCCCGTTTCGTCAATGCGCTCAAGGATGCGCAGGTATTCGCGCACTTCCTCTCCGGCTTCGGCGGCGTTAGCGACCGATTCATTGAGATGGTCGAATGAAGCAGTGCAATCATGAGCATTCAACTCGCGAATGGCTGCCGTTGCCTCTTCGATGTCTTCGCCCGCGACAAATCGCGTCGTCATTTTTTTGAAAAGGCTAAAGCGAGCGGCGAAATCTTTCAGCCCTTCCTGACGAGCTAGATATAAGAGTGCGCTTCTGGTCAACATTTTCTGAAGTGATAAGTGATGAGTGATAAGTGATAAGTGAAGACAGCATCTTTCTTATCACTTATCACTCATCACTTATCACTGGTTTCCTCCCTTGAGTTCTCGTCCAAAATCGTCAGTGCTATGCTATGCTTACCGGCGATTAAGCTGCCTCGCCTATAATCGGAAATAATATTTCATGTAAGCGATTGCTGAGGGGACAAATCTGCATGCGCTTGAAGCTACTTTTGCTAGCCTCTTTGACAGCCAGCATCGCCGGGACCGGAGCCGCGCTTGCCATCGTCTTCTTTCTGTCAGGCTCAACCGGGCGATTTAGTGTGCCCGATAGCCTTGCGCTCGGCACGCTCATTATTCCCATCGCGCTCATCATCGCTGCCAGCATCTTTGTCTATCGCCACACGGCGCGCCATCGAAAGTTACAGGCGTTGGCGACCGCGCTCGTGTCTGCGTTGCTGACGCTGACTTTGATGTTTATCAGCACCCTGCTTCTGGCTCACCCCGAACCGGAGCCGATACCGCCGCAACCTCCCGGCAAGTTAGCTTCAAGCCGCTGAAGCATACGGCGGCTTCAGCTTGCCCGCAAGCTGAAGCTTTACGCTTCGATTTTGTTCAAGCCTATCTCAGGCTGCACAGGCCGCAACGCATCTATGACAAAGCGTATGTGCTCGTCCAGCTCGACTTCCAATTCCGCGACGCCCTGATGTATGTCTTCACGATTGACGGAGCGCGCGAAGGCTTTGTCTTTCAATTTTTTCTTGACCGAAGACACTTCTATGTCATCGAGGCTGCGCGACGGGCGGACGAGTGCGCAGGCGACTAGAAAGCCGCACAACTCATCCGTCGCAAACAACGCGCGTGCAAGGCGCGTATCGCGCGGCACTCCCGTATAAGTCGCGTGTCCCATAATCGCGCGGATAACGCGGTCGGAATAGCCTCGCCCGCACAAAATATTTGCGCCGGTAAAGGGGTGCTGATCCGCGCCGGGAAACATCTCATAATCGAAGTCATGCAGCAGCCCGACCAAGCCCCACTCATCCACATCTGCATCCGCTCCGCCGTAACGCCTTGCGCACGCGCGCATCGCGGCCTCGACCGCCAGCGCATGCTTACGCAGGCTGTCGCCCTTCGTGTACTCGCATAACAATTCCCAGGCGTCGCTTCGGTCAGGCATAACGGTCAGGGATGAGGGCGGAGGGATGAGGGATGAAAGGAAAGCTATTTATGCGTTCTTATTCATCCCTCCGCCCTCATCCCTCATCCCTCCTTGAGGATTTCTCTTGAGATAACGATTCGCTGAATCTCGCTGGTGCCTTCATAGATGGTCGTGACGCGCGCGTCGCGGTACATGCGCTCGACCGGATAGTCGCGCGAGTAGCCGTTGCCGCCGTGTATCTGCACGGCTTCGGCGCAGACTTTGTTCGCCGTCTCGGAAGCGAAAAGCTTTGCCATCGCGGCGTAATAGCCAGCCTGCCTGTGTCCCGCATCCTTCAAAGACGCTGCACGCAGCGTCAACAGACGCGAGGCATCCGTCATCGTCGCCATGTCCGACAGCTTGAATTGTATCGCTTGAAATTCCGAGATCGCTTGGCCGAAAGCCTGCCGGTCTTTTGAATATTTCAGGGATTCGTCGAGCGCGCCCTGCGCGATTCCGGTCGAGAGCGCGCCGATGCCGATGCGCCCGTTATCGAGGCTGTTGAAAGCAACCTTTTTTCCGCTGCCTTCACCGCCCAACACATTTGCGGCGGGCACGCGCACATCCGCGAAACTCATCTCGGCGGTCTGCGAGGCGCGCTGTCCCATCTTATGCTCGATGCCCGATACGCTCAGTCCTTCCGAGTCGCCATCCACAATGAAAGTAGTGATGTTGCTTTTCGCTCCATCGCGTCCCGTTACGGCCATCACGATATAAACATCCGCCACGCCGCCGCTCGTGACCCAGGATTTCGTGCCATTGATGATATAAGAATCACCGTCGCGCACCGCGCGCGTGCGCAGGTTCGTGGCATCCGACCCGGCCTGCGGCTCTGAGAGGCAGAACGCGCCGAGCTTTTCGCCTCGTGCCAGCGGGACAAGATATTTATGCTTCTGCTCATCCGTTCCAAAACTCAAAATCGGATAGCAGCAGACGGAATTCGTGACGCCGACGATGACACAGACCGAAGCATCCGCGCGGGCAATCTCTTCCAGCGCGAGCGCATAAGCTACCGTGTCGAATCCAGCCCCGCCCCACTCTTCAGGGATAATCATGCCCAGCAGCCCAAGCTCCGCCAAGCCCTTCAATTGCTCATGCGGAAACTTAGCTTGCTCGTCATATTCATGCGCGCGTGGGGCGATCTCGCCAGCCACGAACTCGCGCACGGACGCCTGCACCATCCGCTGTTCTTCCGAAAGCTCTAAATCCACGCTCTATTTGCTCCTCCTCATGTTTGTGTGAAACTAGCATAATAAGTAAAAAGAAAAAAGTTCAAGGTTCAAAGTTCAAGGTTCAAGGTTAAGACATGGCTTCTGACTTTGAACTTTAAACTTTGAACTTTGAACCTTTCATCACTTACAATACCTTCGCACAAAGGCTTTTTCGTCAGGTGATGAAACCATTACTCCTATCGGTGCTGGCGGCGTATGTGGTAGCAGCCATACACGCGATCTTAGCGTTCGTCAATAAACGGCGCGCGTTGGAGCGTGTCTCGCTGGCCGCGCTCGCCATAGGCTTTGCGATGCACACGGCTTCGCTCATCACGGATTGGGCGCAGGACGGGCGGTATCCTCTGTTCGGAATCCGCGAGACGCTCTCTTTTCTGGCATGGACGCTGGTCGCAACATACGGTTTGATACTTTATCGCTATCGCACGCTGCTCGCTTTGGGAACCTTCACGCTGCCGCTGATTGCGCTCCTGACTTTCTTTGCGAACATAACGCGCGACAGTAATGAAACGGGCGCGGCAGTAGTTGACAGCGGCGCGTCATGGCTCTTTCCGGTTCACACGACGCTGCTCTTGTTCGCTTACGCCTCATTCTTCGTCGTCTTTGCCGCGAGCGTGATGTACCTGTGGCAGGAGCGTGAGTTGAAGCGGAAAACTTTCAGCGCGTTTTTTCATCGCCTGCCGTCGCTGACGACCGTCAACGAGATTGCGACCAACGCCGCCGGACTCGGTTTTACACTGCTCACGCTCGGGCTGTTGACGGGCATGGTCTGGTCATCGTCACGCGACGGGCGTCTCTGGCATCATGACCCGAAAGAGATTTTCGCCGCGCTGACATGGCTGCTATATCTGGGACTGATACTTTATCGCTCGACGGCTGAATGGCGCGGGCGCAGGGCTGCATGGCTCGGCGTCGCTGGCTTCGGATTGGTGCTCTGCACATTTTTCGGCGCGCGGCTGTTGGGCGGCTATCACGTTTTCGGTTAGAGTCGCCGGTTAAATATGCCACGGAGACACAGAGACACAGAGGTTAAAATCAGAAGGTGGGACATCTGGTTTATCAGGCAAATGAATTTTGTGACGGATTGCAATCCAAGCGCGTCTAATTAGACGTATTCATGTTTGATTGCGAAGAAAATAGCCAGCGTTTCAAGTGAATTGGCTTTGCGTTGACCCCCAAGCTTATGTCAATCGTTCTCGTCGGACTCAATCATAAAACCGCGCCGGTGGCCGTGCGTGAGCGTCTCGCGTTTACGGACGCGGCCTGCGGTGAGAGCCTTCGCGCGCTGGTGGACGGCGAGATCGTGCGCGAAGGCTTGATTGTTTCGACCTGCAATCGGGTCGAAGTGCTGGCGGCTGTGGAACAGGCAAAGGGCGTGGACGCGGCCTCGCATATCGCAGACTTTCTCAGCTCGACGCGCTCGATTTCCGAGACGGATTTTAGCAAGCATCTCTACAGTCACGCGGATGACGAGGCTGTGCGCCACATTTTTCGCGTCGCTTCCTCGCTCGATTCGATGGTCGTCGGAGAGGCACAGGTCTTGGGGCAAGTGCGCCGCGCTTACTCTCTGGCCGTCGAAGCAGGGACAGCCGGGCGCGTCCTCAATCGTCTGGTTCACCATGCTTTTCATGTCGCCAAACGTGTCCGCACGGAAACGGGCATCGCTTCCAACGCGGTTTCGATCAGCTACATGGCGGTCGAGTTGGGGCGCAAGATTTTCGGGTCGCTCAAAGATTCCACGGTGCTTCTCGTCGGAGCGGGCGAGATGGCGGAGCTGGCCGCGCGCCACCTGATTAACGCAGGAGCAACGCGCCTGCTCGTCGCCAATCGCACGATGGAGACGGCGCAGAATTTCGCGAACGAATTTAAGAGCGAAGCTATCGGCATGGAAGAGCTGCCACAGCATCTCTCGCAAGCGGACATCGTCATCTGCTCGACGGGCGCGAGCGAGTATGTCATCACGCGACAGATGGCGCGCGAGGCGCACAAGCAGCGTCGCCAGCGTCCGGCCTTCTTCATAGACATCAGCGTCCCGCGCAACATTGACCCGGCCATCGGAAAACTCAGCAACCTCTTCGTCTTTGACATAGACGACCTGGAAGCCGTCATCACCTCGAACATCCGCGAGCGCGAGCGTGAAGCAGAGCGCGCCGAATTGATTATCGAATCAGAGCTGATGCAGTTTCAGCAATCCCTGCGTGCGCTCGACATAGGCCCACAAATCGGCGCGCTCAGGCAAAAGATGCAGGAGATTGCGCGTGCGGAGCTTGAGCGCCAGCGTCATCGTTTAGGAACTCTCACGCCCGAACAGGAGCGCGCCATCGAAAGCCTGCTCATCGCAACCGTCAACAAGATTTCTCATCCGGTCATGCACCGCATGCGCCGCTCTTACAGCGCGGGCGATGAGGAAAACATGCGCGTCTGGCGCGACCTCTTCAATCTCGAAGCTCCTACCGAGTAATGAAATCCCCGTTGATTATCGGCTCGCGCGGCTCGCGCCTCGCGCTCTGGCAGGCAGAGTGGGTCAAGTCTGCTTTGGCAGCGCGCCATCCGCATTTAGAAATCCATATCGAAATCATCAAGACTTCGGGCGATGTGTTGAAAGACCCCCTCTCGGTCATCGGCGGGCAGGGCGTTTTTACGAAAGAGATTGAAGAGGCTCTGCTCGATGAGCGCATTGACGTAGCCGTGCATTCTTTGAAAGACCTTCCGACCGCGCTGCCGGAAAAGCTCACGCTCGCAGCCATCACTGAGCGCGAAGACGCGCGCGACGCCCTCGTCCTGCGCGCAGATTTAAAAGACGAAATAAATTCTCTAAAAACTCTGCCAGCCGGAGCGGTGATTGGAACCTCAAGCCCGCGACGCCTTGCGCAGCTCAAACACCTGCGCGCCGATTTAACCATCAAGGATTTAAGAGGCAACGTGGACACGCGGCTGCGTAAGCTCGATGCGGGCGAGTATGACGCTATCATGCTCGCGTCGGCGGGACTGCGCAGGCTTGGGCTGGCGGAACGCATCAGCGTCTATCTTGAGCCGGAAGAGATGATGCCAGCCGTCGGGCAGGCCGCGCTCGGCATCGAGACACGCGCGGATGACGAAGAGACGATTAATCTGCTCGCCACGCTTGACCATGCGCCGACGCGCGCGGCGTGCTTAGCCGAACGCGCGCTGCTTCGTGAGCTTGGCGGCGGCTGCCAGTTGCCCATCGCAGGCCATGCTGTTGCCGCAAGGGATAACCTGCGGCTCGCAGGCTTGGTTGCCCGCGCGGACGGTCAGGCAATAATACGCGGAACGGTCGAAGGCGTGGTCGAAGAAGCCGAGCAGTTGGGAAAGATGCTGGCAGAGCAACTGTTTGCAAAAGGCGCTGATTCCCTGCTTCAGAATTTGACGACCAAGACTTAGAGTTTCGCGCAAAGGCGCAAAGACGCAAAGGAAATCTTTATGTCTTCTTTGCGTCTTTGCGCCTTTGCGTGAGATGTTTTCCGTATGTCAGAACAACTTAAAAAATCAATCCAGCCTCTTGCGGGTCGCACTATCGTCATCACGCGCGCACGCGCGCAGGCAGCCGAGTTCGCCGCAGAGCTTGAGCGATACGGAGCGCGCGTCGTCTCCTGCCCGACCATCGAAATCGTAGAGCCGGAGAGCTTTGAGCCGCTGGATGAAGCGATTAATAATTTGTATGGGTACGACTGGCTCATCTTTACCAGCGTCAACGGCGTAGATCATTTCCTGTCCCGGCTGACCGCACGCGACCACGAATCGCAAGAGCTGGACGAGTTGCGCGTGTGCGCTATCGGCGAAGCGACCGCCGCGCGCCTGCGCGATGCGCAAGTCCATGTGGATGTCGTGCCCGACCAATTTAAAGCCGAAGGCGTCTTTATCGCTCTCAAAGAATATCTAGGCGGCATCGAAGGCTTCGATGCGCTCAATTTTCTGATTCCGCGCGCTGCCGCCGCGCGCGACTACCTGCCGCGTGCGCTGGAAGATGCAGGCGCGCGTGCGGATGTCGTTCCGGCCTATCGCACGGTTAAGCCGGACACCACAGAGCTTGGGCGCGTGGCCGCGCTGATCGAAGGCGGCGCGATAGACTGCATCACTTTCACAAGCTCTTCGACCGTCACAAACTTTGCACAGCTTTTTGACACGAGCGATCTCAGCCAACTGCTCAAGGGCATCGCCGTCGCCTGCATCGGCGACATCACCTCAAACACCGCCGCACACTTCGGCCTGCGCACGGACATACAACCGCTCGAATACACCATCCCCGCCCTCGCACGCGCCATCGCAGATTATTATGCGAATCATTAAGAGTAATTTCGGAGATGTGATTCAACTATCCTGACAAGCCTCTCTGCGCGCTGAACATCAATCAGCCGCCCGCGTTTCTGTCGAGAGGCGCGAGCGGCTGATGCTGCAATAATTCTTTTGAAAATATTTACGGGAGGTTAGGTTGAATGGGAGGTCTTACCGGGCCGGGGGTATCTCTGCGGCAGATGTTGCTTGTGCATGATTGCCCATTGGCAGAATTTGTACACGATTGCCCCGTCGCACTGATGCAAGTGTAACCAACGGGGACTCCCTCGACAGTGCTTGCATCACAACCTTGATTCGGACAAAAAGTTTGCGGCTGGGCTGAAGAGGTTGAATTAGCATGATTCGAGGCCATCGCAAGCTTTATCTTCAGCGGTTTCACCTTGTTACGCGCTAGTAATGTGTACCGGCTGCCATCCTCAAAGCCAACTTCGCTCACGGCCACCTGGATGAGGTACTTTCCGCTCAATCTGCTGGCATCGCTTTTCCATGACTTCACAGCCTCTGCGAATGATGTGACAGGAAACAAAATCTCAACCACCTCACCCGATTTGATTCCGTCCGGGATGCCGAGCAATGGAGACCTCCCTTGATGTAGGATGGCTTCAGGGTTCTCCTGTGTTGAGAGATACCAATTAAATCTCAGCTTTTCGATTAGGAGGGCGGATTTATTTTCCACCTCTACCTTCTCAATCTGTATCCCCTCATCCTTAGTTGATGTCACGCCGGTAACAAGCACCGGGAGAGACCTGTAATCTGTCCCCATGTATGGACGACAACTGACGGAGTAGGTTCCGCGAGGCAACTGTTTTTGCGAGCTTTTACTTGATTGGCTTAAAGCTGTGCCTGTACCGAGAGCGATCAGCAGCGAGAAGGTGAAGATTCTCGCCAAAACGTGTGAGCTTTTTCTTGTCTGCATAGTGAGTGTTCTCCTTTGGAGGTTGAGAGGTTACTTTGGTTTATGCTCGCCGCGATACGGCTGACGGCGGAAAAAGCATAGGCAGCAAAGCTTGCCGTTAATTCAATCATACGCAATACCGCATGACGAGGGGCATCATCAAATGACCTTACAAGCTTGGGTGAGAGCCTGCGAGCGGAATCATATACCCGTGCAATTCCGGATGTCAACAACCTTTTTTTTGCAATCCGCCGGTTAATCTTGAAATAATTTATGCCTTGATTTTTAAGAATTCCTCTTGCGTATCTCCTATGTGCTAAACTTCAAACAATGGCAAAGGGACGAGTGCTTATTGTTGATGACGAGCCTGCGGCGGCGGAAGGATTGCGCGAGCTGTTGGCGGCGTGGGGTTACGAGACGGTGGCGGAGGCGGACGGCCTTGCGGGCTTGCAGCGCGCCGAAGAGTTTTTGCCGTCTGTAGTTATCACTGATGTCTTGATGCCGCGCCTTGACGGCTTCGGATTGCTGCGCGAGGTGCGCAAGCGTTTCCCGGAGATGGCGGTTATCCTCTTGACCGGGCAGGGTTCTGTCGAGATGGCCTTGCGCGCGATTCAGGAAGAGGGCGCGTATCATTATTTTGAGAAGCCTATAGACATGCGCAAGCTGCGCATTGTGCTTGAGCGCGCGGTCGAATATGGCGAGGCGCGACGCGAGAATGAATCCCTGCGCCGCCAGCTCAGAGATCGCGGCGCGTTCGGCGAATTGGTCGGAACCTCTGATCTGATGCGCCAGATTTACGCGCTCATCGAACAGGTCGCGCCCTCCTCCGCCTCCGTCCTCATCACCGGGGAATCGGGCACTGGCAAAGAACTCGTCGCGCGCACGATTCATAATTTGAGCACGCGCAAAAGCGCGCCGTTCGTTGCTATTAACTGCTCCGCGATTCCTGAAACATTGATGGAATCAGAGCTGTTCGGGCATGAGAAGGGAGCTTTTACGGGCGCGGCTGCGCGGCGTCAGGGATGTTTCGAGCTGGCCGATTCCGGCACTTTGCTGCTGGATGAAATCGGCGAGATGCCGACGCTCTTGCAGGCCAAGCTGTTGCGCGTTTTGGAAGAGCGCACCGTGCGCAGGCTCGGCAGCACACAGGAGATTCCGATTGACGTGCGCCTGCTCGCGGCGACCAACAAAGACCCGCACGAATCCATCCGAACCGGCAACTTTCGCGAAGACCTTTTGTATCGCCTCAACGTCATCACGATTGAGCTGCCCCCTCTGCGCGAGCGCAAGGAAGACATTCCACTGCTGGCACAGCACCTGGTCGCGCAGCTCACCGAAAGACATCAACGACCGGGGCGCATTCTCACTGCGGGCGCGCTCGATGTCTTGCGCTCTCATCAATGGCCGGGCAACGTGCGCGAGCTTCGTAATGCCATCGAGCGCGCGGTCATCATCTGTTCGGGCGAAGAGATAGAGCGGCATCATCTCGCGCCCTATCCGGTTGACCAGCGACAGCGTGCGCGCAGCGAAGATACCGTCTCGCTCCCCGTCGGCACGCCTCTGGAAGAGGTCGAGCGGCAGATGATTATGCGGACGCTTCAGAAAACAGAGAATAACAAGACGCGCGCCGCAGAGCTTTTGGGCATCAGCCTCAAGACGCTGCATAACAAGCTTCGACTGTATCGTGACCGCGGCCAATTGCCGGAGAGCGGTCAACTGCAAACTCCCACCGCACTCGGCGAGCGAAGGATGGGCGGTGTGCAATGAAGGGCGGCAGCGCGCTTCTCAAGCGACAACTGATTCTGATTACCTTGCTGGTCGGGACGGTCGCGCTGGTCCTGGTCGCAATCAACATCTCGCGCCTGACCGGCGTTCTCATTTCGCGCGCACGCGGGCAGGCCGAGACCGTCACGCTGCAAGTCGCAACGGCGGTCGAAGCCGCGCTGGTCGCCGCGCCTGACCTGCCTCCGAAATCCGCCCTCAACGAATCGCAGGCGACACTCGCCTTTTCGGAAGCCGTCGTCAAACGCGGCGCGCCGATAACTTCTTTGATTGTTGAGAGCGAAGCTAATGAGCCTTTGTTGCAGGTTCCAAAGGACGCCGCGCTGCAACCGCTTCCCTCTTTCGAGGCTTTCTCAAAAGCATCGTTCCCTTCACAGCTCAAACAAATTATTTTTGGAGACGAAGCTATTTACGAATACACTCGCGCGCTCGAATATCGCGGGCAGATATTCGGGCGCGTGCGGCTCGGCGTCTCGCTCCGGATGATGCGAGGCGAGCTGATGCAGGCTCTCCTGATTAACTTTCTCATCGCGCTCGCGGCCATCGCCGCCGCGACTTTTATCGCCATCAGCTCCGCGCGCCTGATTAGCGCGCCGCTTCGCGCCATCACGACATCTATCGAACAGATCGCGCGCGGCGATGCGCCGGAAACCGCAGGCGTTATCGAATCAACGACGCGGCGCACGAATATTGAAAACGTGGCCGACCGCATAGAGCAGATCGGCAAACAGATCGCGGGCGACCGTTCGGAGTTGCGCGAGGCGCGCGGGCGACTTCAACAGATTCTGACGAGCCTGCAAGAGCGTCTGTTGCTGGTCAGCTCGGACGGGCGCGTGATGCTCGCCAGTCCGGGAGTCGAAAGGCTTTTGGGCGCAGAGCAAAATGCGGAAGGCCGCGCGCTTGATGAGATTCTCGGCGCATCGCATCCGCTGGCACAGCTTACACGTCGCGCGCTCTCGGAGCGTGAGACATCTTCGCGCGTCACGCTTCCGGCTTCCAACGGCAAACAAAACACCGCGCCACTCGTAGCCTCTGTGCAGCCCATCTCGGATCGCGGTGAAACCGTCGGCGCGCTCGTCCTCCTGCACGACCGCGAATCCGTCGCCAAGCTCGAATCGCAGCTTGATTATTCGCAACGTCTCGTAGACTTCGCGCGCATCACTTCCGGCATCGCGCATGAAGTCAAGAATCCTTTGAATGCGATTGTCATTCATCTTGAGCTGCTGCGCTCAAAGCTCGAAAAACATTCTCCGGCGGTCACAGAGGTGCGCCCGCAACTCGAAATCCTGACGGGCGAATTACAGCGGCTTGAGCGCGTCGTGCAAACCTTTCTCGACTTCACGCGCCCGCCGCGCATACAGGTGCGCCCGCTCGATGTCAATCAAATTTTGGAAGAGACGCTCGCGCTCGCCGCGCCCGAAGCCGAGACGCGCGGGGCATCAATTCGCCGCGCCTTCTCGCCGGACTTGCCGCGCATCGCGGGCGATGCGGACATGCTCAAACAGGCTTTTTTCAATATCGTCATCAACGGCTTTCAAGCGATGGACAGCGGCGGCGAGCTGAGCGTCTCGACCATTCGAGAAGGCGAGCGCGCCGTCCTCGTCTCCATCACAGATCACGGGCGCGGCATCGAGCCGGAAGCGCGTGAGCGTATCTTTCAGCTTTACTACACGACCAAGCCCGATGGTCACGGCATCGGTCTCGCACAAGCCTTCCGCGCCGTCCAGCTCCACAACGGCCACATCACATTCGAGAGCGAGCCGGGCGCAGGCGCGACTTTTCACCTGAGATTTCCGATAGGATGATTAGCCACAGAGAACACAGAGAACACAGAGATAATCACAAGACATTTCATTTAGCATCTTCTTCATCTGCTTTTATTGCTCTGTGCCCTCTGTGTTCTCTGTGGCTGAGTTTTGTTACGCACTCTTAACTTGTCTCCGGTTGCAATTTAATGCTATTCATCGCTTCACATGTCTGTGATACTTTTTTTCATTGACGGTCTGGGGATTGGTGAGCGCGGCGCGTTTAATCCGCTGGACAAGCTCGATGGCGCGCAGCCCCTCGCCATTTTTCAGAATGAAGAGCCGGAGTTGATTCACGACGGCATGCTCGTGCGTACCGATGCGCGTTTGGGAGTCGAAGGCAGGCCGCAAAGCGCGTCCGGGCAGACGACTATTCTGACGGGCATCAATGCTCCAGCCTTGCTCGGCTATCACAAGCAGGGGTTTCCCAACGAAGCGATGCGCGAGATTATCCGCGAGCATTCGATCTTTCTACAACTCAAGCGCGCAGGAATCGAGCCGCTGGTTTTCGCCAACGCTTATACCCAAAAATTTTTCGAGACCAGACCGCGCTGGGTTTCCGCCACCACCGCCGCAGTCGAAGCCGCCGGGATGACTTTTCGCAACCTAGATGATTTAAGGATGGGACGTGCCATCTATCAGGATTATACGAATCATTTTCTGATGGAAAGAGGCGAAGACGTGAACCCGCGCACGCCGGAAGAGGCTGGCGAGGTTTTAGCTGCCATCGCCAGCGAGCATCGCTTTACGCTTTACGAATATTTCATCACGGACAAGATAGGCCACGCGCAGGAGATGGAAATGGCGCGCGACGCGCTTGTAAATCTGGCGCGTTTTATACGCACAACGCTGGCCGGGCTTGACTTGCAACGCACGACTCTGATCCTGACCAGCGATCACGGCAACATCGAAGATTTATCCACGCGCAATCACACGCTCAATCAAGTCCCCACGCTCATCTGGGGACAACATCGAGACCGCATCGCAGGGCGCGTAAAAAGCCTCGCGGACATCACGCCAGCTATTGTCGAAGTTCTGACAGAGAAAGCGACGATACCTTGACACAATCAACAGAAGCCGACGAAGCATCTGCCCCGTCACGCGCCAAAGATTCGCCTGCCGTTAATGACCGCCGCGAAATTTTCGGCTGGATGATGTATGACTGGGCCAACTCCGCTTTTTATACGACGGTCGTGGGCGCGCTCTTAGGGCCTTACCTGACCGCGCTCGCGCAGAGCAGCGTCGGCGAAAATGGCGTCGTGCTCAGCTTTGGCAGCTTGGGCGCGGTCACAGCAAAGTCTTACTTTCCATTCTGCGTCTCCATCGCGGTTTTCTCTCAAGTCTTCGTGCTGCCCATCCTCGGCGCAATCGCCGATTACTCGAATCTGAAAAAGCGTTTGATGGCCGTCTTTTGTTATATCGCCGTGACGGCTAACTGCCTGCTGTTTTTTGTGACGGGAAATCTGTACCTCTTGGGCGGAGCGCTGTTTATCGTCGCCAATCTCTGCTACGGCGCGGCGATTGTTTTCTATAATTCTTTCCTTCCCGAAATCACTACGGAAGACCAGCGCGACAAAGTTTCCAGTCGCGGCTTTGCCTTCGGTTACTTGGGCGGCGGGTTGTTGCTGGCTCTTAATTTGGGTCTGGTCTTGAGCGCGGAGCGGCTTGGGATAACGACCGGCATGGCCGTGCGTCTCTCTTTGCTGTCGGCGGGAGTCTGGTGGGGCGGCTTCGCTTTGATGACGTTTGCGCGATTGAAGAGCCGCGAGTCCGTCAGAAAACTTCCGCCCGGCAAGAGCTTTCTGTCGGCTGGATTCGCCGAACTCTTCTCGTCATTCCGCGAGTTGGGACGGCTGCGCCATACGCTGAAATTTCTTATCGGCTATCTGTTTTATAACGATGGCATCCAGACCATCATCAGCGCATCGTCCATCTTTCTGGCGCAGGAGTTGTTTGTCTCGCGCGGGCTTGAGGCCAGCCAATCTTTTCTGCTCGGCATTTTCCTGCTGGTTCAGTTCGTAGCGGTCGGCGGCGCGCTGCTCTTTGAACGCATCGCTGCGTTTGCGGGAACGAAAAAAGCCATCATGCTCTCGCTGGTCATATGGGCTGGCATAGTCATCTACGCTTACGGATTTCTGCAAACGACAAAGCAGGCGTGGGTGATGGCGGCTATGATCGCCATCGTGCTCGGAGGGTCGCAGGCGCTTTCCCGCTCGCTCTTTTCGCGAATGATTCCCAAAGGGCGCGAAGCCTCCTTCTTCGGCATCTATGAAGTCTCTGAGCGCGGCACTTCATGGATGGGGCCGCTCGTCTTCAGCATCGTCGTCGCCAGCACAAACTCCTACAGGCAAGCCATCCTCTCGCTGATTTTCTTCTTCGTCGCGGGACTGCTGATTCTCTTCTTCACAGACACCGACCGCGCCGTCCACGAAGCGGGCAATGCTTTGCCCGAAGAAGTGGGAAAAGTTTGAAGTCAGAACCGTCTGCGGTAGCGGGCGGGTACTCAACATTAAAAGAACCCACCCGCTACCGCAGGCGGTTCTGACTTGCTGTAATTGTGTATCAAGAAGAGCGGCGTGCGCGTTGCGGCGCATCTGCGGCGCGTTCGAGGCATTCGTGTGAGCAGTATGCGGCAGATTGTGAACGAAGCTTGACGGCACGTGAGGCAGGAATCCATGTCTCGCAGGAAGCGCAGCGGACGAGCGGTTGAGTTTCTTTGACGGCGTTGGATTGGCGCAGAGGCGCGACAGGCTCTTGATTGGAGACGCGGCGCACGTCGCGGAAGACGCCCAGCACGCGCTGCGCCATTTTGATATAGGGGCGCAGACGCCAGAAGACGATAGCCCAGAAGATAACCAGCAGTAGAAGTATGATTAAATATTTCAAGTCTATTCCTGAGCGTTCTTGCTCTGCGCAAGCTGTGCGCGCAAATTCGAGAGAGCAGGATTCGAGGGATTGAGTCCCTGTAGCTCTTCAATTCTTGTCTGCGCTTCACCGAGACTCCCTGTCACAATCAGAGCCGCCGCCAGATTTTGCAGCGTCGCTTCATGCCGCGCATTGATGGCGAGCGATTTTCGATACTCTGCAATCGCGCGCTTCGGGTCTGAAGGTTTGCCCATATAGTATGTGCGCCCGAGATCAGTTCGCACGTCCGCGTCGTCGGCTTTTATCGCCAGAGCCTTCTCGTAATAAACGCGCGCTTCCGCGAGACGAGCCGGGTCGGATTTCTGTCCCATGTCGAACAACACATTGCCGAGCGAGACGGCGATGTCTCTATCTTTCGGGTCGGCATCGTATGCGCGTTTGAGAAATCGCGCCACGTCCGGCAGGTAACTCATGTCCTGCGTGTGTATGGCATAACGATAGAGCACCAGCCCCAAGTTGCGTTGCAGGTAAATATCATCCGGCTTCTGATCCGCAGTCGCGATGGCCTCGCGCACCTCTGCTTCCGTGAGTTCGGAAGAATCAGCCGGGGCAGCCTGATTTTTATTTCCAGTCTCTCCAGCGCGAGCAGGCGCAAGCGGGCGCGGCGGCTGGCCCGCTCCGTGATTGACGGAATTGGCGATGATAAAGCCGACGATGAAACCGGCAAGGAGTCCGACGAGACCGAAAAGAAAGTTGCTCTTATTCACTGCTCTCTGTTAATCCGAAAATTTGATGGCCGATTAAGATAAAATGCGAATCAAGGGTGGAAATAAATTCGCTGCTTTTCTTTGCGCTCTTTGCATCTTTTCTCTCTGCGGTCTTGGCGGTTAAATGATTTTTTAACGCAAAGACCGCAAAGAAGGGACGCGCAAAGAGCGCAAAGAGTTTCTACTCTTGATTTGTATATCAAAGTGTAACAAAAGGAATTTAAAAAGGCGACGCGCGCCGCTTTTCGGAGAAGTGGCGCGCGTGGTTTGCATGACTCGCTCTCGACTTAAATTTTGATGAAAGCGATGCTGTCTAAAATTTATTCTTCAGTTTGATTCTTCGCCGGAAGAGCCGCCGTCGGAGGCGATGGCGGGCAGGTCGTGGCGGCGGCGGCGCTGCGGCGGGTCTGTGGCGCGGCGTCGCGGCGTTGATTCCACCACGCGGCGGTCTATGCTGCCGGGCGGAAGGCTACGCCCGTGTATGGCTTCGGTTAAAATGCGCGTAATCTCTTGCGAGAGCGTGCGATGCTCTGCCGCCGCGCGCCGACGCAGTGATTCCTTCAGCTCATTTGGCACATACGCGCCGATGAAAACCCCTTTCCGGTTCGCCATCTCTTTTTGTGCCTCTCCTTTAGTTTGAAGTTAATGGTGGGAAAACTTTTCGGGACGAAGCCTTGCTTAAACCGAAAGCCACGCCATGCAAATTGAGAGCAAGCCTGTAAGCCGAATTCTGTTCTCCGCCGTTAAGCGGAGCGGCGATCATTCATCTAGCCCATTCGTCGCCGAATGGATCGAGCGACCTACCCGGAGGTCGTAGCATGTTTGTTAAAACATGCTTTGGGCGGGCAGCCCTGTGTGACGCCTCCCTATTTGGTCTTGCACTGCGAGGAGTTTGCCTGGCCGCGACGTGTTACCACGCGCGCCGGTGCGCTCTTACATTAAGCCCCGCAAAAGGAGGCCGCACCGTTTCACCCATCACCCGCAACGATAAGACTTAAAAAGCTTTATCGCCCGCTGGCTGGTCTGTTCTCTGTTGCACTTGTCGTCGTCCGCCGCTAGCGACGAACGCCCAGCCGTTAGCTGGCTCGCTGCCCTTTAGTGTTCGGACTTTCCTCCCCCGCGCCCTTTCAGGCAATTGCGGCGGCGACCGCCCGACTTGCTCTCTTGCAAGGCGACGGGATTATAGCAAATCAATGTTAAACACGTAAAGCACAATATTCTTTAAAGATACATGGCCGCGAAAAAGCACAAAAGCCACAAAGGAATTAAGCTTTATCCTTGTGGCTCTTGTGCTTTTTCGCGGCTGATTCTTTAGGCGTCTATTGCCCTGTATAACCGTTGTTGTTGCCGTCCTGATACGTCAGCGTGTGCCTCGTCGTCAGGTTGGTCTCGGCTTGCAGGTTGGGGCGCAGGCGCACGGCGATGCGCAGGACAGCAGTGTCTCCCGGCGCAAGCTCGTTGACGCGCCAGGTAATGCGCTGCGAATCTCCAGACGCATCTTGTGCGTTGAGTGAAGGGTCGGAATTGACGAACTGCAAAGCGTCCGGCAGGCTTTCCACCACGATCAGATTCTTAGCCAGCCCGCTGCCTTCGTTGACCAGCACAAGGCGATAATAAATCGAATCGCCCGGAGCGGATGTATCCGTGACCTGCTCTGTGCGAACGCGCACGCGCGGCGTCGCCACCGTCAGGACAGTGTTGGCTTCGCTCGCTACGCGATTGCTGGTCACAGAGCGCGCCACGATGCTGTAAGAGAACTGCTGGCGGTCGGGCGTGCTGGCGGGAAGCTTGACGCCCAAGAGCATCGGGAACTGTCCGCCCTGCGGGTCGAGCGAAGCTGTTTGCGTCACGGCTGGCTCGCCTTCCTGATGCTGACCGTCCGCGTTCGTGTCCGCAAAGACGGTCGCGGGCGGCGCGCCCGGAGCCGTGATGCGAAGCTCGTATGAATCCGAAGCATTGCCCGGATTGCGCACGACGAAGGGAACGTAAATCATATCTCCCGGCGTCGCCGTCAAACCGGCGGAGACCGAATCAATGCGCGCCTTCGCTACTTTGCCGACAGAGATGTTCGGGCTATCGAAGTTTGAAGCGACGGGCAGAGACTGTGTGCGCAACGTTCCGCGACCGAGCGAGTTGGAAGTCGCCAGAGCATTCGGGACGGCGCGCAAGGTGACTGTAATCTCACGCGAATCGCGCCCGCCTAAATCGCCTAAGCTCCAAATAGCTGTGCGCGAGGCTTTGTCATACGCAATCGGATTCGGGTTGGCGTTGACCAGCTCAAAATTCGGATTGAACACAAAGTCTGCGCGAGAGCTGCGCGCGGCAGAGCTTCCGCTGTTGCGCACCGTAATCGTCTGCGTAAAAGTGTCGCCGGGCATGACGGATTGCTGCGAAACGTCAGAGGTCGCGGCCAGCAAGGGAGCGACGATGTTGATTGAGCCATCCGCGACTTTCAATATTTGATAATCAGCCTGTGATGCCGCACGCACAAAGAAGCGGCGTTGTTGTCCATCGGTCGCGGTCTCAGGCACGCGCAGATTGAGCAGCACATCTATGGAGCCTCCGCGCGCTAACTGAGGCGTGACGAGAATCGGCAACCCTGTGTCCGAGCCGCCCTGCGCAAGGCTAAAGGTCGGTTGATATTCGGCTGGCAAATCTGTTTCGAGCCTGAACTGGTCTTCTTTGTTTCCGGCATTCGTCACCGTCAAAGGTATCTGCACGCTTTGACCGGGCAGAGCCGTTTCCGCAGTGCGCTTGAGCGCCAGCATCAGATTCGGAACCTGCTTGACGGTAATGTTCAACCCGCCGCTCGAAGAGGCCGTAGAGGTAGACACAGGCGTCTCTACATATGGCGTTTCAACCGGCGAAGAGGTCGTGACCGGAACGCTCGTAGACGTATTCGTATTTGATGGACGAATCGGCGTGTTCAATGCGACCTGATTTGCAGCAGGCGTGCTGGTTGGTCTCGCCTGATTCGCGTTTGCATTCGTGTTGGCCGGAACGAGCGTCGGAGGCTGCTTGTTCTGGTTAGCAGCCCTGCGGTCACGCCTGTTGCTGTTACCATTCGTGTTCGCAGGAGTGATTGAGACCACAGTGCCAGGAGCGTTTGTATTCATCAACTGCGAAGTTTGATTCGCATTCGCGTTGTTGTTGGCAACGGTATTCGCAGGGGTCTTGTTCGCATTCAGGTTTCCAGTCGCGGGATTGACTGGAAAGTCCGGACGCTTGGGCGTAGGGGTCGGCGTCGCTTTCGCTACCACAGGCGGAGGAGTGCTGGCGGGGGTCGGCGTCGGCACAGGCGTACTGGTATTTGCAGAAGCAGTTGTCGTGGCACGCGAGCGCGACGGCGATTCGCGTCTTGCCGCTTGCAGCTCGTTATCATAGATGTCTGCGAAGGGCGTGTCCTTGATAGCGCGCAGGCGTTGCCCGATCTGCTCTGCGTCCTGAAGCTTGCCCAGTTGCATGTAGGAGCGTCCCAGCCAGAGCAACGTCAGGTCTGCAATGATGCTACGCGGATAAGTCTTGAGAAACTCTTGCAGCACGGTCGCGGCCTGCTCAAATTGTCCCTGCGTGTAATGATTCTGGCCTTTGGTAAACATGGCCTGCTCTGCATCGCTCGGCACATCCGAATCCTGCGGCGCAAGCGAACGAGCCATAATTGTTTGTGTTAAAACGGGCGTCAGGGGAGCAAATAGAAGGGCAACCGCAAGGGCAGCCGTACCGATTTTATTTCGGGTCTTCAAGGTCTTCAACCTCCGAAAGGGATGGGGCGTTCTAGGAAGATAATTAAAAAGCATGTTGGCAAGGAGAACGCTCTAGCGAACCTGAAAGCGCGCTCACCGCTACGACATCATACCTTATAAAGGCAAAATGAAAAATGTAAAATGCAAAATTAAGAAAAAGTGTCTCATTTTTGCATTTTACATTTTTCATTTTGCCTTTCTTTTACCAGCCTCCGCGACTGATTTCGATGCGGTCGCCTGCTTCCAGTATGGGGTCCGGGTCTTTGCCTTGCTCGATCTTTTTCAGATTGTACTCGGTCGTGACCAGCCGCCCGTCCGCGCCCTGCCGCAGGACTTTGGCTTTGCTTCCGGCAAAGCGCGTCATGCCGCCCGAAGCTAAGATGGCCTGCGTGAGCGTCAAGCCCTGATGAAAGTCTTTCTGTCCGGGCGAGGCAATCTGGCCGCCGATAAAGAAGTATTTCGGCGAAGGCGGCGGCACGCCAACCAGGCGAATCACGTCATTCGGATACACGAGCGTAGAGGTGGCAGTCGTGTCCGCCAGGTCAATGGTCTGGGCTGGGCTGCCTGTACGCATGATAATGGCGCGGGCGGCGTCCGCACGCGGCTGCGCTTCGGCCAGAATAACGAAGAGCGGCATCGCCTCACGCCGCAGAGCCTTTGTGCCCGGCTCGTGTACCAGCCCTGTGATAATCACGTTATGGCTCGCGTACTCGCGGACGGTGACGGCGATTCGCGGGTTGTCGTAAAGCTTAACTCTGGATGTTAGCTGTGCGCCGATCTCGTCTGTCGTCAGTCCAGTAACCTTGACGGCTTCGCCCGCGAGCGGGTAATCAAGCATCCCGCCTTCCAGCACAGTGTAGAGCGTTGATTCACGCGACGGAGAATTGAGCAGTTGGATGTCAAGCACATCGCCGACGCCTATGAGATAGAAGCTTGCCGGAGCGGGAGCGGGTTTCGACGTGTCAGGCGTTTCCGAAATCTTAACGGTTTCCGAATTCTTTTTGGGTTCCGAAGTCTTATCCGTTTCAGAGACCTTGTCGGTTTCAGTATTTGGATTAGTTTCCGGCGTCTTAGCAGGCTCGGATTTTTTTTCGACAGAATCGTTTGCTCCCAGAGAGACGAAAGGCACGCTGTTGACGCTTCTAACGGGAGCATCGGTCGTCGCCGTGCCGGGCTGCGTAGAATCACCTGGAGTATCTGTCGCGGCGGGTGAAGGAAGATTTGCGGCCTGCTTCTCATCTTGTTTCTCATCTTCAACTTCAACCGGGTTTGGTTGCGCTTTGTTATTGCTCTTCGACGAGACAGCGGATGGATTGGGCGGGAAATTAGCGGTGCGCGTTCCCTTGTCTTGCGCCTGAGCTGCACAGAGCGGCAGACTGAGACACAGTAGAACGGTGGTTGGGAATAAAGCTTTCTTCATGTTGCACTCAATCTTCTTGAATTCTGGATTGATGGAAGAGGCGCGCTGCCGGGCAAAGGCAGTTGGTGTCCTCTTCTTCTCAGCCGGGTCTAACTATTTTAGAACGGTCTTCCTTTCACATCATTGCGTCGCCCAAATTCAAAAATCAGCGAGGCACGGTTGTTATTGAAAGTGAAGACCGGAATGGTCGAGTCGCGGCGCGCAAAATTGTAGAGGAGGCGCGCACGTAAAAGATCGCTGAAATCGAAGGTCGTGTCAAACCCAAAACCATATAGATGCTCTGTGCGCCGCTCTCCGGCAAAGTTGCCGACGAAGACTCCGCCACTCGCGGTCGAATTGCCAAGGATCGCGACGGGAAAGCCTAATTGTTGATAATTAAGGCTTAAGCCCATCCTAACGGAGTCGGTCAGAGCCTGCTCCGCCCGCGCCGAACCGCCCGTCGAGACGAGCCGCGCGTTCCCTCCTTCTAGATTAAACACCGAAAGCTGCGTTTTTCGCAGAGCCGCCAGCTCGAATTTCGTTTTTTCCGTTAACTCGCTGCTAAACCGCAGGTCGAAGATGAGGCCGCTGAAGTTGTTCACGCTCGGCGCATCGCGAAACAGGCTGCGCTCAAAACCGATGCGAAAAGCAAGGCCGCTCGTCTCCGTCACCTGATGCCGCGCTCCAAGCTCAAAAGCGAATCGCCTGCGGTCGTTCAAGCCATCGAACTGCGGGCGCAAAGGCACGCTCGTATCCGCGTAAGCGAACGAGCCTGTCACCATCGCGGTCGTGCTTTCCGAGATGTCCCGCTCGTAAGAGAGCGACGAAGAGAACTCATCGTAATTGAGAAAGACCGGAGCCGTCGCGATAAATTTTTCGTTCCAACGCACCAGGTTATAGCCGAGATCAAGCACAATGCGTCCGCGCGGGCTGGCTAGATATTCAAAGCGCAACCCGGCATCGTTGCGCGTGAAAGTATCGCCGACGATATAGACTTCGCCAGCCGGGTCGTACTCGCGCGGGTCTAGCGCGGAGCGTATGAAGTGATCGCGCAAGGCTAAACGAAAAGATGAGCCGAGTTTGAAACGAGAATCGAAATCGAAGACATGACCGTTCGCCCAGTTGCCGTTGGTCAAACGCCTGATGCGCGCTTCGTAGGCGAGGCGCACCGCGCTCTTGTCGCCGGGGACTTCGTATTCCAGACGCGGCGCGACCATGAAGACGCCGACATTTCTCCCTTCCGCAGAGCGATAGAAAAAGTTGTCATCAAAGCCCGCGCCGAAGCGAAAGAGCGGGCGCAGGATGCCTCCGGCAAAGCGGCGGCCTCCGGCCTCGTCGCTGACGCTGGTCGTCGTCCCCGGAACCCAGACGCCGTGTGTCGCGCCCGGAGCTTCCAGCAACATAGGAAAGAAGCTGAGCGTCTGGTCTGCCTGCGCGGGCGGCGAATCGTTATCCGGCTTGTTGAAAAATGAAGGCGCAAAGCCGGACACATTGCCGCGCGCCAGTTGCTTCTGCGTGTCAGGAAAACTGCTCCAAATTCTACGCCCGCGAAAAACAGGGACGGGCGCGACAGTCACAGCCGTCACAGCCGTTTTAACCGGCGCGTTGACAGTTGAAGGCGATGCTGTTACGGATGACGTTTGATTTACAACCGTGGGGCTTTGACGAGCGTAAGAAGTTCCCTGCCCTGACGAGACGCTGTCTGTGACGGGCGCGCTGGCGACTGCAACTGAGCGTGTCGCGGTTGTCGAAGTGCGGCGTGCCTGCTCGCTGCCCTCGGCAGTTTGCGATGACTTGCGCCGAAGCTGCGCAAAGTCACTGGCGATGCCGATGACTAGGCGATTGAAATTTTTCCGCTGCGCGAGCGTTGCGCCCTCGCCCATCGAAATCACGATGTCTACGAAAGATTCGCCGTTGCTCTCGCCTGAAACGATACGAACGCCGCGCGCTACCGTTTCGTCAACAGCATAACTCGCGCGAAGCATCGAGCGCGCCCCGCGCACACGGACGACGGCTTCGTGCCCGCGCGTGTGCTGCTCAATCAACGTGTTGCTCAGGGAGCCGTCTGCGGTAATCTCGATGCGCACCATCCCGCCATCGCTCGTCATGTTGAGGCGCACCAGTTGCACTGCGGGCGCGAGATCGGCGTTGGCAGACTGGCCCAGCCACACACCACTAAAAATGCCCACGACGGCCAGCATGGAAATGATTCTGACCATCACGGTGCGTCCGCGCATCTTCCGCTTCACGCTCATGGAATCGAAACGATTTCGCATACGCTTTTAGGCAGGCTTAGTTGTTGGAAAATCTTACCGCTCCCGGCGAAGCGGCGTTGGAGCGCCCGTCAGAGCGGGCAACTCAAAGTGATAGATGTTCTAGTAGACTTCTTAAATTGCCACTAGCTTTAGCTAGTGGATCAAGGTTGCTTCCAGCTTTCGGCTTTAGCCGAAGATTTGAGCTAAAGCAACAAGGACTGTGATTTATTTATATTTTGGCTAAAGCCTTTTTCTGTTGTGCCATGTTTCCACTAGCTGAAGCTGGTGGCAATTGATTAACTACCAACTCGGATCAGATAGCAAACGGGAAATTATCCGCGCGGCAATTTTACTTTTTCTCTTTGGGCGATGGCAAGGTTTCGGCGGGAAAAAGTTGCGGCCAGCGCGCGGAAAACTCGCTTCTGACCAACTCTTCGACATCATCTGCGGTTTCGCATTCCAGACATTGCGTAGCGATGTCACGCGCTTCGCTCAAACGTATGCCCGCGACTACGCGGCGGACGCGCGGAATCGAAGAAGAAGTCATGCTCAGATCCGTCGCGCCCAGTCCGATCAGAATCACTGCATAAGCCGGAGTCCCTGCCATCTCGCCGCAGACGACCGCGGGGATGCCCGCCTCGCGCGCGGCATCGAGCGTACTGCGCAAGCTCTGTAACACGGAAGGATGCAGCGAGCGAAACCAGTCCGCCACGTCTTCATTACTGCGATCAACGGCCAGTAAGTATTGCACGAGGTCGTTGGTGCCGAGGCTGAAGAAATCCACTTCGCGCGCGATGCTCCGCGCCAGCAGCGCAGCCGAAGGGACTTCGATCATAGCCCCGATTCTGACCGCTCCGATTTTAACTTTCTCGCTCTCTAATTTGACGCGCTCTTCATTGATAATCTCTTTCGCGCGCCGCACGTCCCGCACATCCGCGACCATCGGCAGCACGATATTCAAATGCCCGTGCGCCGCCGCGCGAAGCACTGCGCGCGACTGTATGCGCAGCAGGTCGGGATGACGCAGGCAATAACGAATCGCGCGCAGGCCGAGCGCGGGATTGTGTTCCGCTCCGGCCAGCGGGTTGCCGATTTTGTCGCCGCCCAAATCAAACAGGCGCACGGTCGCGCCGTCTTCGCCCGCCAGAGCAGCAATCTTTTTGTACGCCTCGCACTGTTCGTCTTCGGAAGGCAATGTCCCGCGCTGCGTCAGCAGAAATTCCGAGCGATAGAGACCGATGCCGTGCGCTCCGAATTTACGAATGCCTGCAAACTCTGCGGGCAGTTCGACGTTAGCGCGCAGGAAAATTTCGATCTGATCCTGTGTCAAGAGCGGCTCACGCGCGGTCTCTGCACTCGCTACGCGCGTATCGCGTCTTCGAGTCGTGCCGGTCTGAAACTTTTCCAGAGTCGCCTGAGAAGGATGGAGGACGATCTCGCCCCGGTTCGCATCAACGACGATCATGTCGCCCGTGCGTGCGCGGCGATGAAGGTCACGCAAGCCGACGATGGCCGGAATCCCTAACCCCCGCGCGATAATCGCAGTGTGCGAAGTCCATCCGCCCGCATCGGTCGCAATCGCGCGTGCGTGTTCAAAATCAAGCTCGGCGACGGCGGAAGGCAACAGATTTTCAGCCACGATGACCGCATCATCTTTAAGCTGGCGCGCACGCGCATCCACGCCGCCGCTGAGCGCGAACAGAATGCGCTGCGTCACATCTTCGATGTCCGAGCCGCGCTCGCGCAGGTAATCATCCTTGATCTCCGCATACACTGCGAGCAGGCGGTCGGCCACAACCTTGACAGCCCATTCGGCATTGGCGCGCTCAAGTCGTATAAAGCTTTCTATCTCGTCGAGCAGCTTGCGGTCTTCAAGCATCAAGAGATGCGCGTCAAAGATATATGCATGGTCTGCTCCCAGCTTTTTCTCGGCTCGCGCTTTGACTTTCAGAAGCTGCATACGCGCCAGCCGCACCGCCGCGCGGAATCTACGGGTCTCGCGCTCGATGTCCGCTTCGTCAATGGTAGCGCGGTAAACCTGATGCGCCCCGGCGTGAATACGCAGCACGCGCCCGACCACTAGACCTTCGGACACAGCCAACCCGCGCCAGCTTTCTTCCCGAACCTCTCTTTTCGCACGCTTGCTCAAGGCTCTCTTTCTCCGAAGCCTCCTGCAAAGAGAGAACTCAATTCTTCAATAGCTTCCTTCTCATCATCGCCTTCAGCCGTCAAGCGCAACTCGACGCCATGCGCCGCCGCCAACATCAACACGCTCAAAATTGATTTCGCATCCGCGTTCGCGCTTCCGTCCATGCGCTCGACACGCACGAAGCTCTGGAACCTTGTGGCCGTGCGGACAAGCTGCGCCGCCGCCCTCGCGTGCAGTCCCAAGCGATTTGTGATGACTACCCTGCGCTCGACCATTCAGCTTTTTTTCTGCGGCGATAAAAGATCACCGGCCAGATAAATCCCCTCTTGCCCCTGATTGCGCACGCGCTTAGCCACCAACGCAAGCGATTCCTGCTCGGTCTGGCTGGCGAGTTTGATAACCATCGGCAAATTGACACCGGTCACGACCTCGACCTTGCCTTCGGCCAGAAACATCGAAGCAATGTTCGTCGGCGTCCCGCCAAACATATCCGTCAGCAGCAGCACACCGTTGCCTTCGGAGACGCGCGTCATGGCACGCTCGACTTCGTTGTGCGCGACTTCGACATCATCATGCCAGCCAATTGAGACAGCCGCGATATGCGAGACATTGCCGACGATCATCTCAGCCGCCGCCAGCAACTCGCTGGCGAGATGTCCGTGCGTGACAATGACGCCCGCGACTCTCCCTGACTTCTCCACGTCCGCCGCTTTGCTGTCTGTCTTTTCTGCCATACCTTCAATGCTATCAATCAATCATGTCTCAACACAACAGCTCTTAACCGCAGAACTTTTACCTTTTTACTTTTTCCCTTTGCCTTGTCCCGCGCGTCGCTTTGCTTTGCCGACATCACGATGGACGGCCTGCGCGGCAAAGCCTGTGCGGCGTAGGCGGCGTGCGAGCGCGTTGGCTATCATCACGGAACGATGGCGGCCACCCGTGCAGCCGATGCCGACCGTGACATAAGATTTTCCTTCGCGCTTGTAGAGCGGCAAAAGGTATTCGAGCAGGTCGCTGAAGCGATGCAGGGTCTCGGCCACTTCCGGCTCGGCTTTGAGATACTGCACGATGCGGCGGTCGTGGCCTGAGAGATCGCGCAGCTCGGGGACGAAATAAGGATTCGGCAAATGCCGCACGTCGAACACCAGCTCCATATCATGCGGGCTGCCATACTTGTGCCCGAAGCTCATCACCTGAACGGTCATCTGCGTCCCGTCCGTGCCGGGGCTAAAGCGTTTGACGAGCAAGTGGCGCAAGGTATGAACAGAGTGGTCGGAAGTATCTATGATGAGGTCTGCGCGCGTGCGGATGGCGGCCATCGCTGCGCGTTCGGCACGAATCGCTTCCAGCAACCCGTCGCCGGTATCCGCCGGATGTGGGCGTCTCGTTTCGCTGAAGCGGCGCTGAAGCGCCTCGTCCGTCGCTTCCAGGAAAAGCACGAAGACACGCAAGCCCTGCCGTTCGAGCGCGCTCAGTTTGGTCTCGAACTCGGCTAAAAATTTCCCTTCACGAATATTGATAACCAGCGCAGCATGCTCAATCGGAGCCTCTTCGCCATCACTCGGCTGCACCAGGCGCGCAAAAGTCGGCAGCATCGTCAGCGGCAAATTATCAACACAAAAATAACCCAAATCTTCAAACGCATTTGTCGCAGACGACATCCCCGAACCGCTCAGACCCGTGATAATCACGATGTCCGGCGCACCCTCTTCAATGGTTTCAGCTCGCCTTCTCTTCACCATGCTTCAACTATAAAAACGCTTATCTGAAATCTGAAATCTGAAATCTGAAATCTGAAAACTCTCTACCCCTCGCCGCCTTTAATCATTTCCGTGTGGCGCGCGACGAATGATTGCGCGGCGTCGTAACCGCGCAGGCGCAAGAGCTGGACGCGCACAGCCGTCTCGACTAAGGTCGCCAGATTGCGCCCCGGGCTGACTGGAATCAAGACCTGCGGCACAGCGACGCCGAGAATATCCACCGAGCGTGCATCAATCCCCAAGCGGTCAACATCGCCCGCTTCATCCCACCGCGCGAGCTGTATGGAAAGGTCTATCTTTCTCGTGCTGCTGATGGAAGAGACGCCGAACAGGTCGCGGATGTTGATGATGCCCAAGCCGCGTATCTCCAGATGCTCGCGCAGCAATTCGGGTGCGCTGCCCGACAGGTGATCCGCGCTGATGCGGCGCACTTCTATCACATCGTCCGACACTAAGCGATGCCCGCGCGTAATCAGGTCGAGCGCGCATTCCGATTTGCCGATGCCCGACGCGCCTTCAATCAACACGCCGAGTCCGTACAGGTCAAGCAATACTCCATGCAGCGCCGTGCGCGGGGCGAGAAGCTCGCTCAGACTTTCCGTAACGATGTTGATGGCCGAAGAGCTAAGAAGCGGCGTGCGCAGAAGTGGCGTGTGCGCCCTGTCGGCGGCTTCGACCAGTTCGGGCGGCGGCTCAAGCCCTTTGGTGATAAGCGTGCAGGTGATTTGATCTAAGTCCAGATTGGTGATGGCTTCGAGCCGTTTTTCCGGTGAGAGTTGCCCGAGATACCAGATTTCGCTCTGGCCTACGATCTGTAAACGACCCGAATGGACATAATGCGTAAAGCCTGCGAGGGCAAGCCCGAGCTTTTGTATTCGCGCCGCCGTAAACTTGCGTTCGTTCAGGCCGCCTTCACCGGCCAGCACTTCCAGCTTGAGCGACTGCGAAGCGTGCGCGACAAAATCGCTGACCGTGACAGAGGGCTGGTTCGATTCATCGCCGTTGCTCATAAAGGGATGGTAAATGTTAAATGGTGAATGGTAAATGGCAGCAGCAACATCTCGCCCCGCACCATTTATCATTCACCATTTATCGAACCACATAGGAATGAAACTGAGACACAGAGAACGAGAAGATAATGAGAGACCGGTTAATTGAACTATCTACTGCTAATCTCTGTGTCTCTGTGCCTCTGTGGCAATCTTAATCACTTGTTATGCGGGCGGCGTTGTCAGCAGAGTCAATTTTATCTCGACCACCTTGCCGAGGAAATTTTCGTTTCCCTTGCTCTGGTAGCTGACGCCGTAATCCATGCGATTAATCTTCAAAGTGGATGAAAACCCGTAGCTGGTTTTACTGGTCTTAGGGTCAACAAACTTTCCGGTCATGGTAATGGGCAGGACGATCTCTTTCGAGACTCCGCGCATGGTAAAAGTGCCGTGCGCCATTAATTGCTTGCCCTTCTTTTCGACCTTACTGCTCTTAAAAGTAATCTCAGGGTACTTCTCGACATCAAAAAAATCTGCGTTTCTCAGATGTTTGTCGCGCCCCTCAATTCCGGTATCGATGCTCGCGGCCTTGATGACAGCGTTGACGGAAGATTTCGTCACGTCCGCTTCATCGTAATTGATGGTCACGGTAAAGTCCGTGAACTTGCCATGAACTTCGGATATACCCCCGAGGATGGGGATGGAAAATCCGACGTTCGAGTGCTTCACATCAATATTGTGCTCGGTCGCGCTGCTCACAGGCACAAAGGTCAGCAGGAAAAAGGTCAAAGCGATGGCGAAAGATTTTCTTAACACTATTTTGGAACTCCTTATTTGCCGAAGATGAATAGAAGCGAAGATAAGCGACGGTGAAATCACATCGCTTATCTCGCGGCTAATGATGGTTATGGCTCGATCAAACCGAAATTACCGTCTTTCCTTTTATAGATCACGCCGAGGCGGTTTGTGTCAGCATCGCGGAAGACGAGAAACTGGTTGTCGTCATCTGAGAGACTTAGAGAGGCTTCTTCAGCCGTCATGGGTTTGACCGCGTAACGCCGTGCGGCGATGATGCGCGGCGGGCGCGGGCTGGCTTCGACCACTTCCTGCCCGTCCGGCTGCGGCGCAACATCCGAGATGCGCTTGGCTCCCTGCTTGCGGTCAATAATCTTCTTCTTGAGCTTGATGGCCTGCTTTTCGATTTTAGCGATGGCGCGCGTCAACGCCTGATACATATCGGCGTTGGTGTCCGTCGCCGTCAACGTGTGGTCGCGCCAGTGAACCAGCACTTCGCCAATCTGGCGATTCTTTTCAACCTCTAAGATGACATGCGCCCGCGCCGTCGAATCGTTGAAGATGTGATCGAGCTTTTGAAAATGATCCTCAACATGCGCGCGGATGGCTGGCGTCACATCCATGTGCCGCCCCGTATACTCAAACTTCATCAGCGAACCTCCTTAAAATAGAAGGATGAGGGCGGAGGGATGAAGGATGAATTAAAAGAGGTTTCACTTCATCCCTCATCCCTCCGCCCTCATCCTTACTGTTCAGACTACGGCTTTGCGCTCGCGCGATCCGGGAATCTGCATCTGGTCGCGGTATTTGGCGACCGTGCGGCGCGAGAGTTTAATCCCGTCTTTGGCTAAAATCTTGACGACCTGATCGTCTGTGATCGGGTTGTGCGTATCCTCTTCTTCAATCAGCTTTTTAATCTTGAGCTTGATGATGCGCGTCGAGACTTCTTCGCCGTCTTCGTTCATCATGCCTTCGGTAAAGAAGCGGCGCAGTTCAATCACGCCCTGCGGCGTGTGCGCGTACTTGCGATTGACGACGCGCGAAACGGTCGAGAGGTGCATCCCTATGTCTTCGGCGATGTCCTTGAGCATCATCGGCTTGATGTACTGCACGCCCTTATCGAGAAAATCGCGCTGGCGCGTGACGATGGATTCGACGACTTTATAAATCGTCTGACGGCGATGCTCTATGTTGCGCAGGAGGTCTACGGCAGAGCGCATTTTGTCCTTGATAAAATCGCGCGTCTCTTTCGAAGTGTCCTGTTGCCCGAGCATGCTTTGATAGCTATGGCTGATGCGCAGGCGCGGGCTGCCGTCATCGGCAAAGTAAATCACGTAATCGTCGTCCAGCTTTTCGATATAAATCTCAGGCGCAATCAGAATCGGCTCGTCCGAAGAATATTTCCTGCCCGGATACGGGTCGAGCGTGCGAATCAGTTCCAGCTCTTTGAGCAAGGTCTCGACATCCACGCCGATTTGCTTTGAGAGATGCGGCAGCTTGTGTTGCTGCAAGTCCGAAAAATGCTCGCTGATAAGCCGCGCCGCGAGGCGGTCGCCTGCGCCGAGTTGTTCAAGCTGTATGAGCAGGCATTCGCGCACCTCACGCGCGCCGCAGCCGGTCGGCTCAAGCATCATCACGGTGCGCCGCGCCTGCTCGACCACATCTTCAGGCCAATGTCCCATCGCCGCGATCTCTTCATTCGTCGCATTGAGCCAGCCGTTGGCGTCCAGATTTCCGATGACGCATTCGGCGGCGTCGCGCACCTGTCCTTCGACAGGATTCATGTGAAGCTGCCATTCAAGATGGTCTGTGAGCGATTCGGGGCGCGTCAAAAACTGGTCAAAGGTCGGCGCGTCTTCCTTGTATTCGAACTCCTGCGTTTTATAACCGGGGTCGAGATAATCCTGAAACTCGCGCCCGAAATCTATCTCTTCAAAAGCATCGCGCGAAGCCTCGTCCGCGCCGAATTCTTCGCTCGTCTCTGCGGTCGAACCGGCGGCCTCGTCTGCGCCTCCAAAGTCCGCTTCACCCTCCGCATAGGCTGTGATTTCGCTCGCATCGCCAGACCCGTTCGAGGCTGCGCCCGCAACTTCGCTCGCTTCCTGTCCCGCGCTGAAATCAAAGCTGCTGGACGAATCCGAATCGGCGAGCTGGTCCAGAATCTTTTCCGCCAGCTCTTGCGTCTCTTCCTGCGAAGCGACCTCTTCGAGCACGGGGTTTTCCAGCATCTGCTGTTGAATCAAGTCGCTGAGTTCGATGGTCGTCATTTGCAGCATCTCGATCCGCTGGCGCAATTGCGGCGTCAGGACGAGACGTTGTGAAAGACTGGTGGTGAGCTTAACAGACATAACCTTGCTTGAATGATAACCTTAAAAATACATCCTAATAAATTTTAATGTTGGGCTAGCTTTTCAGCGTAACAGGATTATAACCGATTCTGTCGCGGAGCGTGTAGTTAAAAAAGAGTCGGGAGTCAAGAGTCAGGAGTCGGGAGTCTTTAATTTCAGAATCTTCCTTTGACTCTCGACTCCCGACTCCCGACTCCTGACTTCCCGACTGTTACATGCTGAACCTTTCGCCTAGATAGAGTCTACGCACTTCGGTGTCTTCGACCAGTTCCTGTGGCTTGCCGGTGCGGAAGATTTTTCCTTCGGCCATGATGTAGGCGCGGTCTGTCACGCCGAGGGTTTCGCGCACGTTATGATCCGTAATCAAAATCCCGATGCCGCGACCGCGCAGGTACAGAATCACGTTCTGAATATCGTCAATCGCTTTCGGGTCAATTCCGGCAAAGGGTTCGTCGAGCAGGATAAAAAGCGGCTCTGTGGCAAGCGCGCGGGCGATTTCCGTGCGCCTGCGCTCGCCGCCCGACAAGGTATCGCCGCGCGTGTTGCGCACATGCGCGATGCCGAATTCTTCCAGCAATTCTTCAAGCCGTTTCTGCCGCTCGCGCCGCCTGAGGCCCATCGTCTCCAACACGGCGAGGATGTTCTGCGCCGCCGTCATCTTGCGAAAAACAGAAGGCTCCTGCGGCAAGTAGCCAAGCCCGAGCCGCGCACGCAGGTACATCGGAAGCTTGGTCACGTCGCGCTCGTTCAAGCGAATCGTGCCGCGCTCAGGCCGCTCCAATCCGATCATCATGTAAAAAGTCGTGGTCTTGCCCGCGCCGTTGGCTCCGAGCAATCCCACGACTTCGCCCTGTTCGACATGCAGGCTGACATCATCAACCACGCGACGCCTGCCATAAGTTTTCTGTAAATTAAAAGCCGCCAATGCTTTTTCAGATGGAGCTTTTTCGACAGACCGCACAGTCTCCACGACCCGCACTTCAGCGAGCGGCGCACTTTCCGCCACACGTTCTCCCGCGATTAACTCTTCTGTCTTCATAAAAGAAAGTGATGAGTGATGAGTGATAAGTGATGAGATAAAAACTAAAAGCTTTTTCTTATCACTTATCACTCATCACTCATCACTTATCACTGCTTTTTAACCTTGTGCGTCGAGCGCACGCGGCCTGTTGATTGTGTTCCGCTGGGGCTGTCGGCGATAACTCTACTATCGCGTAAATGGACAGTCAAACGACCGCCTTCCGAGTTGCCTTGCTCTGCGTCTTCAACGCGCGCAGGGCTTCCCGTAAGGATCATCGTCTCGTCAACATTGGTGTACTGCGCCCACTGTCCCGTGCCGCGCCGACCGGGCTGCGTCAACACGACATCGCGCTGCGCCACAGTCTTTTCGACTTCGCTGGTTTCCTTGTAGAGATAAACATCCGCAACGCCGCTCGTGATTCTGTCCGTGCCCTGCCTGATGTCCACGTTGCCTTCGTAATGAAGCAGGCGGTCGGTGTCGGAATAGGCCATGCGGTCTGCGGTGGCGAAAGCAGGGATGCTGGTAACGCTGCCTCCCTCCTTGCGCTTGACGTTGTAGAGCGCGCTCTGAACTTTGCCTTCGCCTTCCATGCGCTTGTTCTCACGACGAATCGTGAGACGGTCTGCGCGCACAAAATTATCGTCCTGCCAGCCACGCGCGCTGCCCGTGTAGATGGCGATGCCGGTCAGGTGTTGAAACTCTGCACGATCTGAAGTGACGTAGACAGGGCTTTTGACTTTTGAGAAAGGCGTCGCGCCGTTCGTCTGCTCCTGACTGTAATAAGTCGTCTGCGTCTTGCCGCGACTGTAAGAAATATCCGTGCGCGTGTCGGAATCTATCTCCGTCGCTTTGGTGCGTGCGCGCGAGTCCCAGACGGTCGGCTCGCCGCCTCTGAGCTTCAGCATTTCATCCGCACCGGTGTACGTCGCATTCGCCGCACGACCGTTACGATCTTTCTCATTAAATTTCGCATCGCCCTGCGCGTCGAATCGCTCAACGTCCTGCGTCTCGCGGACAAAGGCTGCGATCATCTTTTCTGACGTGAGCGTGCGGACGGCGCGTTCCTCGCTCGGCTGAACCGGGTCTATGACGGCCTTCGCGCCGCCCGTCGCGGTAAAGTTGCGCGCGAGATTTCCCGCCTCGTAAAAGTCGCAGTCAAAGCGCGGCGCGGTCAGCGTCTTGCGGTCTGCGGTCGCATTTTTCTGCACCGGGTCAACGAACAGTTCTGCATTGCCGACGGCCTCTGCGCGCTCAAGGTCGCGCCCGGTCATGCGCCAGTTGAGCTTGATGTAATCCGCCGTCAGCCGCTTGGTGGCGGCGCGCGGGTCATTGGCGCGAGACTTGGGCGCGCCGAGCGTGACGATACTGCGCCCGCCCGCCTTCATCTCTTTCAAAAGGCTCTTATCCGCCTGCCGCTGGAAAAATGTCTCAAGCGTTGCTGCGCCGGTAAGCTGGATTTCCGAATCGGCATTGAGGCTCTGCACGCGCACGTCACGAGTTGCGACGGCGCGCTCAAGCTGCTGGTCATCATCAAGAAAAAAGTCCATGTCGGCGGCATAGACTTCAGCCGAGCGGCCTTCGGTCATCGAGCGCAGGTAACTCTTGCCGCGCGCTTCTACCTTCTGGACACGCTTCTTGTTATTCAGCGTCGCAGAGAGTTTTTCGCCGCTCATGATGTCGCTGCCCTGCTCTGCGGTCGCGCCGCCCGTGAATGTAAGATGAAGCGTCTGCTGGTCAAAGGATGCCTGCGCCGCTCGCATCGTCACGGGGCGTGCGCGCGGGTTGGGCTTGGCTTCGCTGCCCTTGTCAACATCCGGAGCGATGGTAATCTCGACGTTGCTGCGCAAATCAAGTCGCTTATTTTTCGCGTCAATGTGCGCTCCCGTCGAATGTCCGGCCACGTTCTCGCGCGTGAAAGTAACGAGCGATTTGGTGTCCGCCTGCTCGCTTTTCTGGTCATAGACAATCGTGTCCGTCTTCGCGTTCAACGCATCGCGGGTTTCGATATTCACGTTGCCGGTAAAAGTGATGGTCGCTTGATTGGGGTCTGTCTGATCCGGGACATAGATGGCGCGCTGCGCAGTGATTTTGTCCGGCTTATCTCCCGTCTGCGGGTAAACTTCCAGCAGGACATCTTCCATCTCGTGATGATTGTCGGAGAATGTCACGTCCAAAGCCGCGCGCACTAAGAGCCGCAAACGGTCTCCTTCCGTGATGCGCCGCTCGTAACCCGTGACCCTGCCAATCTCCTGCGTGGACAATTCCGGCTGGCCGCCGACCATGCGAAACGGCTTGTTGTTTCGCAGGCGATAATAAGAGATGCCGACGACGATCAAACCGGCGACGAGCAGAAACAAAGCCATCACGCGCACGACCATAGGGATGCGCGCACGCAAGCCAATCGCAAATGTTTTTTTTCTTCTAATCTCCTGCATCTGCACTTAGTAAATTGTGAATAGTAAATAGTGAATAGATGAAACGGTTTCTATTTACTATTTACCATTTACTATTCACCAACCTTCACGTCTTTCACGACCAATTGCAATTTTGTCACGCCCTGCCATGTGTTGGTCTCGACGGTGTAAGCCATTTCGATGCGCGATGCTGTGCGAAGCGTTCGCCCGTCAAGCTCTTCAACGCCGTCCCACCAGAGGGCTTCGACGGGGCGTCCATCTGCGCCCGCGACTTTTAATTTCAAATGCCGCTCTTTCAACACGCGCGGTTCGCTCAGGAGTTGCAGATTGCGTGTCATAAAAATCGGGCGCGGGTTGCCTGCGCCGAACGGCTCAAGTTGTTTCAACTCTTCAGCCAATTCCATCTTGAGGCTTTGAGCCGGAAGCTCTGCATCAACCTGAAGCGCGGGCACGAGGTCTTCATCGCTCAAAGCTGCGGCGGCATGTGCGTTGAGCCTAGTTCTCAATTCCGCGACGCGCTCGCGCTTGATAGTCAGACCGGCTGCATGCGAATGCCCGCCGAATTTTTCAAAGAGGTCTGCGCATTCCGTCAGGCCGTTGAGCAAGTGATAAGCTTCGATGCTGCGCGCAGAGCCGTGCCCCAACTCGCCTTCGAGCGAGATCACGACGCACGGGCGATTCAATTTTTCCGCAATCTTTGAAGCCGCGATGCCAATCACTCCCCTGTGCCAATTGTCACCGGCAATCACAGCGACATGCGTGGGCGCTGTCGCCGCATTCGTATCCCACTCTTCGAGCGCAAGCTTTGTAATCTCGCGCTGCACTTCCTGACGCTCGCGGTTGCGTGTGTCGAGTTGCGTTGCGAGCCGCTTTGCTTCGACGGCTTCGGTTGCTTCAAACAGTTCGACGACGGCGTGAGCAGCATCCATCCGGCCAGCCGCATTGATGCGCGGCCCCAAACGAAAGCCCAGATCGAAAGCCGTCATCCCGCGCCCGTCGCCGCAGCCGGCGACTTCCATCAGAGCGCGCAAGCCCGGATTCGTCGCGCGTGCGAGGTCTGCGAGACCGAGCGCGACGATGGCTCGATTCTCGCCCGTCAACTGCGCCACATCCGCCACCGTCCCAATCGCGACCATCTTCAAAAAGCCTTTGATAAGCCGCTCCTTGCCGCGCTCTCTCAAAAGCGCATGAGCGAGCTTGAAAGCGACACCGACTCCCGCCAGATTCTTATCTGGATACGCGCAGCCATGCTGGTTCGGATTCAGCACTGCAAAGGCAGGAGGCGCGCCTTCGCCTTCATCCGGCAGGTGATGATCCGTCACGATGACATCAAGATTATTATCGCGCGCCCAGTAGAGCGGCTCGTGCGCGCGGATGCCGCAGTCAACGCTGATGACGAGCTTGTAACCATCCGCAACGGCTTTTTCCAGCGCGGCCTGCTGGATGCCGTAACCTTCCGTAAAGCGATGCGGGACGTGAAAGCCCGTCTGCGCTCCCAACAGTTGCAGCGCACGCCGCATGACAACCGTCCCGGTCGTCCCGTCCACATCGTAATCGCCGTAAACCAGAATCTTTTCGCCAAGCTCAATCGCGCGCAGCACACGCTCGACGGCCTTTTCCATATCCAGCATCAAACCGGGGTCATGCAATTGATCCAGAGAAGGATAAAGAAAACCACGCGCCGCCGCTTCGTCCGCGAAGCCGCGCGCCGTGAGCAGTTCTGCGATGACCTGCGAAACGCCCAGAGAGCGTGCCAGCGCACTCGCACGCCGCACATCAACATCTCGCACATTCCAACGTTTGATAGACATGATTGCTATTCAATCAAAGTTTTAGCCACAGAGGACACAGAGAACACAGAGAATAAAAGGAAAGCAGAATCTATTTTAATTCCCTCTGTGTTCTCTGTGTCCTCTGTGGCAATACTTTCTCTCTTAGTCCGCAAACCATCCATCCGAGTCGAGTAGCTTGACGCCGATGCGCTGCTCACCATCGCTCTCATCAATCCAGACGCCGTTGACTTCGGCTTCGATGGCGCGTCCGAACGGCGGCGTCAGGCGGAGAAATGTTCCCACGGCGACATTCACTTCCGTCTTGAATGTGCCGCCGCCGCGACTGACTTTGACGGCTTCAGCCTGCACGCGAAACGGCTCGCCCAAAACTGTTTTGCCTTCCAGCTCGACGGAAAAGTCCACCGGCACACGCGGGCTGCGGGCGGGCTTTGAGCCTGCATCTTCATCATGCTTGCGCTCATCACTCATGCGACTTCGACACCTCTTCCAAACTCATCGCCGGATGCCAAATCAAGTTTACCTAAATTCCGCAAGTTATTGTTAGCGCGCACAGCCTGAGACATCCGTGCGGCGGGCAAGACGTAAGAGAGTTTTTGGGAAGTTGAAGGGGTCACTTTATCCGGCTCATCCTGCGCGCTGATGTACCCGCCCGCAAGGAGCGCGATGATCGCCGTGCCGACGATTAAGCGATAGCCGATAAAAATCCCGGTCGAGTGATTTCTGAGAAAGCTCAGCAGAAACCAGATCGAAGCATAGCCGACAACGCCCGCTACGATGGTCGCGATGATGAGCGGCACATAGCTCTGCTGCGGCAGATGCTCAAGAGCTTCCTTGAGTTCAAGCAGGCCGCTCGCGCCGATGGCTGGAATGGAAAGCAGGAAAGAAAATCTGGCCGCCGTCTCGCGCGTCTCGCCGATAAAGAGTCCGCCCATGATGGTCGAACCCGAACGGCTCGCACCCGGCAAGAGCGAAAGCACCTGCGCGCCACCCACCGCCAGCGCATCGCGCACACCCAGTTGCTCCATCGTCCGCACGCGCCTGCCGACAAACTCCGCGACCAGCAACAGGAGCGCGACCGCAATCATCATCGTCGCGATGACCCACAGATTTTTCGTAAACGTGCCTTCGATCTGCTTTTTGAAGAGCAAGCCAACCACGCCTATCGGAATCGAGCCGAAAATCACCAGCCACCCGAGCCACGCATCATGCGACAAACCGAACGGAAGATTTCCATTCGTGTCACTCTTTCTCCCGCCCTTCAACAGCGCGAGATGATCGCGCACGAAAGCGAAAGAGATTTTCCAGATGTCGCGCGCAAAATAGATAAGCACTGCCAGCAGCGTGCCCAGTTGAATGACAGCGATAGTGGCCGTCGTCTCCTGAGCGCGCAAAGCATCCCCTTCATATAAGCCTGTCGCACGCGCCGCAAAAATCAGGTGCGCCGTCGAGCTGATGGGAATGAATTCGGTTAAACCCTGAACGATGCCTAGAATGATGGCTTGAAGAATAGTCATGATTTGATTTTAGATTTGCGATTTTAGATTTGCGATTTCCGTTCAATCTAAAATCTAAAATGCGTTCATTCGCGGAATGAGTTGCGCGAGGCGATGCGGTCGTAAAGCGAATCGGGAAAGAGCATGGCTGCGCGCACGAGGCTGGCAAGCTGCCACGGGAAAGCGTAAGACTTCTTGCGCTTCTCGATGGCGCTGACGATTTTCCGTGTCGCGTCTTCAAGCTCCATCAGGTAAGGCATGTCGGCCTGTCGCCCGGAAGTGAGCGGCGTTTTGATAAAGCCCGGATGAATAATCGTCACGTCAACACCGCTGCCCTGTAAATCCAATCTGAGGCTCTCAAAGAAAGCCGAGACGGCTGCTTTGCTGGCGCAGTACGCGCCGGATTTGGGAAGACCGCGATAACCCGCGAGGCTTGAGATAGCAACCAACTGGCCGCTGCCCTGCTCGACCATCTGCGGCACGACCGCCGTCACGCTGTTGACCGCGCCCAGCACGTTGATATTAATGACAGCAGCGACTTCATCCGCCTTCAAATCTTTAGCATGCGTCGTCGCCCCGACCCCCGCGTTGGCAACCAGCACATCAATTTTTCCGAAATGCCCGCGCAAAGTATCTGCGGCCTGCTGCACGGCTGAAGCATCCGTCACATCCGCAGGCAAAGCGAGCGCCTTGCCCCCTACCTTTTCAACCTCGCCGACAATCTCTTCGAGCAACTCCGCGCGCCGCGCCAGCAACCCCAAAGACGCGCCGCGTTTTCCCAACTCCACCGCAAGCGCATGCCCGATGCCGCTCGACGCACCCGTGATAAAAACTATCCTGTTTGACCAGTCAACGCCCATAAAAAAGCTTGGAGAGTTCAGAGAGTTTATAGAGTTCAGAGTATTCATGGAGTTTGAAGAGTTTCAGGAATTGTATCCGCCCGCAGTCTAAAAACTCCCCAAACTCTTTAAACTCTTAAACTGTTTCTAACACAGCTCAGCGACGTGCGCGCCGAGAACGCGCAGGGCTGTGCCGAGATCGTCCTGCTTGATTAACAAATGATCGCGCGAAAAGGCTGAGAGCGCACCGACCGCGATGCCCGCGCCCGCTAAGATTTCAGTCACGCGAGCGAGAAAGCCTACGACATTCCATTCCAGTTCGATGTCCATCGTGACGAGGCGAAAGCCGCCTTCGACGCGCGCATCTCTGGCGGCGTAGCGCATCGTTTGCCAATCTGTTTCGTCCAGCAGGAGCGTTACCTCGTGCTTGTCACGCAGCAGCATGTAGGGGGCATCGCCGCGCGGACTCAACTCGGGATTTTCCAGCAAACGCTGCCAGTCTTCATGGCGCAGAGAGATTAGAAAATATGTTTCCGGCGCGACTTCGACGCGAGTTCTGCTTAGCAGGTCAGCGATGCTCAAGCTGTTATTCATTGACAGGGCAATCAAAACCACAAAGGCACAAAGACACGAAGCAGTGAAAATCTCTTTTGTGTCTTTATGACTTTGTGGTTAATTTTCTGCTAGACCTCTACGACGACCGGCAGGATGACGGGCTTGGCTCCGGTCTGTTTTTGGATAAAGCGTTTTAGTTCAAGGCGCACATGCTCTTTTAAGAGGCTGGCGTCGCCGCGTTCCGCGCGCGGAGCGTTCTTGACCGCTTCGCTGACGACGTGCTGCGCTTTTTTCAGAAATCCGTTTGAAGTGTCAACGCCCATCAGGCCGCGCGCTGTGATCTCAGGAGCGGTTTCCAGTTCTTTGGTCTCGGCGTTAATCGTCACGACCAGCGAGACGACGCCATCAAAGGCAAGCTGCCTGCGCTCGCGCACGGTCTCGCGGTCAATCTCTTCAAAGCCCGACTCGTCTATAAACGTTCTCCCGATGTCATGCTTGTTGATAACGGACGCGCGCTCGCCGTCCAGTTCAAGCACGTCGCCGTTCTCAATCAGAATCACAGACTCGTCCGTATAGCCGAGATGATTTTTGACAAACTCTTTATGACGAAAGAGCATGCGATACTCGCCGTGAATCGGCACGACGAACTTCGGGCGCACGGCTTCCGTCATAATCTTGATGTCTTCCTGCGAAGCATGCCCGCTGACATGAATCAGACGCCGTTTCTCTTCGATGATATTCGCGCCGCGCTTGTAGATATTTCCGATGAGGCGCGAGATGGCTCGCTCGTTGCCGGGAATGATGCGCGCAGAGAGGACGACCGTATCGCCTTCTTCAATCGTCAAGCCCTTGTAAGACTGCGACGACATCTGCGAAAGAGCAGCGCGCGACTCGCCCTGCGAGCCTGTCACCAGATAGACGATCTCGTCATCATCAAGCTGTTTCGACTCGCCCAGCGAAATAAGCAAGCCGTCCGGGATGTCCAGATAGCCAAGCTCTTCAGAAATCTCCACGTTCTTCTGCATCGAGCGGCCAAGCACGCAAACCCTGCGGTTAAACTGCTGCGCCACATCGAGCACTATTTGCAAACGATGAATGGAAGACGCGAAGGCTGCGACGACGATGCGGCTTTTGGCTTCGGCAAAGATTTCTTCAAAGGCCGGAATCACCGCACGCTCGGAGGGGGTTCGTCCCGGCACGGTCGCGTTGGTCGAATCCGAAAGCAGAGCCAGCACTCCCTCTTGTCCGTAGCTCCGCAAGGTTCTCAGATCAATCGGGTCGCCAATCACCGGCGTCTCGTCAACCTTGTAATCGCCCGTATGAATAATCGTCCCGACAGGCGTTCTGATCGCCAGCGAGAAACAGTCTATCAGCGAATGCGAAGCGCGTATAAACTCGATCTTGAACGGGCCGAGTTCGACCACCTGTCGCGCCTCGACGCGATGAATCAAGACATCATTTAGCAGATCATGCTCTTCGAGCTTTCGCTCCGCTAAGCCCACCGTGAAATGCGAGGCGTAGACGGGAACGTTAAATTTTTTAAGGATATAAGGCAGCGCGCCCAAGTGGTCTTCGTGCCCATGCGTCAGGATGATAGCCGTGATGTTTTCCCTGTACTCTTCCAGAAAATCAAAATCCGGCACGCACACGTCAACGCCGTATACGCTCTCTTCGGGAAATCCCATTCCGGCGTCGATGATAATCATCTCATCATCGTAACGCACGGCCATACAGTTCATCCCGAACTCGCCGACGCCGCCGAGTGGAATCAATTCTAAATTACTCACTGTGTATTCTTTTCTCTACTCTCCTTGAATAACCGGGCAAGCATTCCAGATAGCACACGCTCGCCGGGTAAAAATTAGCCGAACAGTATAACACAGACATGCCTGACATCTATCGTGGCGAATCATGCGGTGATTTTCTAAACACTATTAACAAATTTAACTTGCTTATAAATGAGTATGTTGGGGTACTATGCGTGCCGATTGGTAACACACAGATAACGGGGCTGACTTGAATCAATGTTGATACACGCCTCGAAGCACACTCAACCCGCCGGAGAGACGCTCGCACTCCGCCAAAGCTTTTCAATATCGAGAAAGGTAAAAGCTCTTGGAAATTCATGTCAGCATCTGAACCGCCCTCAAATTCATCAGCGAGGCGCACATGGTATTTTAAAACATCCAAAGCTAAATGGAGGAAGAAAATGTTCACGTTTGATCGCAAGAATTTTTTCGACGGATACCGCACACGGTTCGGCCCCATCACACAGGATTTAGTGGACGCGCTGGAGTTTCTCCTGAGCCAGATAGAACAGGACAACCGCTTTACAGGCACGGACACGGACAGGCGTCAATTGGCTTACTGCCTCGCCACCTTCAAATGGGAAACGGCGCATACGATGAAGCCCATTGACGAACATGGCGGGCCAAAGTATTTCAATTCACGTTACGGCCCGCAGACAAAGGTGGGCAAGGTGCTGGGCAACACAAAGGCAGGCGACGGCGCGTTGTTTCACGGGCGCGGGTACGTGCAGCTCACAGGGCGCAGAAATTATAGTAAAGCGAAAGCTCTCACGGGAATTGATTTGCTGACCGAGCCGGATCGCGCCAAGAATCCTGAGCTGGCCTACCGGATTGCGGTTCAGGGAATGATGGAAGGCTGGTTCACAGGCAGAAAGCTCGGGCAGTTTATCAAAGACGGCCAGCCGCCTAACTATGAAGATGCACGCACGATTATCAACGGGCATGACAAGGCATCGAATATCGCCGACATCGCCAGACGCTTTAACGAAGTCCTGCAAGCTGCCATCAAGTGAATCGCGTCTCTTGCCTTGCGTGCTTTGCGCAATTCTTCTTTGCGTTCTTTGCGGTTAAACTTGTTCTTCTACCGTAAAGAACGCAAAGATTTTCACCAAGAGTTTATGATTCTTGATTCACATAGAGATGTAGATAAGCCGGGAGAAACAAAATTATGGATTGGCTGGCTGACCCGCAGGGATGGATCGCGTTTATTACTTTGCTCGGATTGGAAGTCGTTTTAGGGGTTGATAACATCATTTTCATTTCGATTCTCGCGGGCAAGTTGCCTGCGGCGCAGCAATCGAAGGCGCGTCTGGTCGGACTGGGACTGGCGATGCTGATGCGCGTCGGACTGCTTTTCTCTTTGTCGTGGGTGATTCAGCTAACCGCGCCCCTCTTTAATATCTTAGGCAAGGACATCTCCGGGCGCGATCTGATCCTGCTCGTGGGCGGATTGTTCCTCGTGGCTAAAAGCACGCACGAGATTCATCAGAAGCTCGAAGGCGAGCATGGCGAAGCTTCGGCTCGCATAAAGGCTTCATTCAGCAGCGTCCTCATCCAAATCCTGTTGCTTGATATTGTCTTCTCACTCGATTCGGTCATCACGGCTGTCGGGATGGTGGACAACATCAGCATCATGATCGCGGCGGTCGTGGTGGCGGTTGGATTTATGATGTTCTTTGCCGCTCCGATCAGCAACTTCGTCGAACAACACCCGACTTTCAAGATGCTGGCCCTAAGCTTCCTTCTGCTCATCGGATTCACGCTCATTGCCGAAGGCTGGGACAGGCATATTCCCAAAGGATATATTTACGTAGCGATGGCATTTTCCATCTTCGTCGAGGTGTTGAATTTGAAGCTGAGGAAACGCAAAACCGCGCCTGTCAAGCTGCATGAGCCTTACGCCAGCGAAGCGGAGCAGACGCCGGGCTAAACACACACAGAGCCGGACAAATCATGAGAGCCAATCTCGCAATAGCATCGCTGTCATCATTCGTCCCGGCTGCATTGCCGGAAGGTAAAATTCGGTAGAGGATCAGTTTGAAGATAAAGGGAAAGAAAGTCAGACTCGCCGCAGAGACCGGAGAGAAGTCGCGGAGATGGCGCAGAGGCTTGAGAGGTATTCAAGTCTCTGCGCCCCCTCTGCGCTCTCTGCGCCTCTGCGGTGAACTTCTTCTCGCTACTCATTATCTTCAAACTTAACCTCTACCTAAAGTTCAGAAAAGGAGACCCCACCAACATGAGTAACGAAGGATTCTTTGAGCTGGGTTTGCTGGATGCTGAGAACAAACCCGCGAACGAGACCGGCGTGACGATTGGCTTTCATCGCATCTCTGCGCCAGATAAATTTATTAGAAGGGACCGCGATCTCTCGTTTCCGCCGAACAGGCGTTTTACGATTCCCGCTTTCCCGCAAGCCGACAATCTGATTTGCGACATCGTCGCCCCACGCTATCGCCATCGAAAATCGACTGCGTTCACGGTCTTTGACGGCGAGACGATTATCAGAAATTTGACGGTCATTCGCCGCCCGGATAAATGGAAAGCAAAATTTGACCTGTGGCATCAACTGCCCAACGAGTTGTTGCCCCTGAAGCGCGTGCTTGAGACATCGACCAGCGTCAAATTGAAGGGCGGCAGAACTCTGGGGAAATTTACGGACGATGTTTACGACAACATAGGGGATGACAGTAAGCTACAGCTCGCGAAAGCCGCGCTGCTCAATGTCTTTACCAAGCTTTCGATGACCAAGGAGCCGACCGGCGGAAACGAAGCCTGGTTCTCATTCGTCCAAAAAATTCTGGAAATCGGGCGCGAAAGAATCATTGCCGTCGCAGACCCCCGGATTGGGCAGATCGTCCGCACCATCAAAGATCGCACAGGCGATTTTCCGGATTACAGGAACACGCCCGCGCAGAACCATCACGGCAACATGCCAGCCGGTTATCAAGTCGCAAAGAACAAAATGTTCAGCATCAAATCGAACGAAGACAACGGCAATTTGCAACTCACGCTGGCTCCGGCGATTGATCCTGAAGGCAAGGAAGTCTTGATCCTCGATGCGGATATTGACGAAGAGGGCAGACTGCTCCCGCACATCAAGACTCTCTTCCTGCACAAATTCAACGGCGGCACGCACCCCTTTGACATACACGAATACCTGTCGCTCATCTACAGGAACAGGCCGATGGGGTACGAGTTGGTTTAGTAATATTAACCTAAGTTGCTAGATATAGATGTTTGGGCGGCTTTCTTGAATTGCCACTAGCTTCAGCTAGTGGAGACAGGCTTCCTCTAGCTTTCGGCTTTAGCCGAACAATTAGGCTAAAGCCGACTTTCTGTTGTGCCATGTCTCCACTAGCTGAAGCTAGTGGCAATTTATTAATGAGTTTGAGAGGCGTGCCCATTCTTCGAGCGTCAGAGTTTCGGCGCGGCGGCGCGGTTCGATGGCCGCAGCCGCGAGCAAGCTCTGCGCGCCTCCGGCAGTTTCGATAGACCCGCGTAAATCCTCAGGCGCGCTGCGCAGGTTATTAAAAATGGTCTTGCGCCTTTGCGCAAAGCCCGCGCTGACCAGTTGCCAGAGCAATGTTTCGTCTTTGACTTCAAAGGCCATGCGCTCAAGCGTGCGCAGGCGAATCACAGTGCTCCAGACTTTCGGCACGGGACGAAATGCCGTCGGCGCAACGTCAAACAGCTTTTCCACTTCCGCATAAGCCTCAACCAGTACGGACAGAAACCCGCGCTCGCTGGTGGCGGGAGGCGCGGTGATTCTATCAACCACTTCTCTTTGCAACATCAAAACCATTTCGGGCACACAGGCGCGCTGCTCAAGCAGGCGTTGCAGAATCGCCGTCGAGATATAATAAGGAAGATTGGCGACCACCCGCGCGCTTCTTGCGGGCGCAATCGCATCGCACAAATTAACCCGCAGCGCATCCGCTTCGACCAGCGTAAAATTCTCAGCCGCTCCGAATCTTTCCTCAAGTTTCGGAATCAAATCCGCGTCAAATTCGATGGCGACAAGCCGCCCTGCTTTTTCAATCAAACGAGCAGTCAGCGCGCCCATTCCCGCCCCGATTTCCACCATCGTCTCGCTCGCAGACGGCTCAACCGCGCGCACGATTTTTTCAATCACATGCCCGTCAACCAGAAAATTTTGCCCTAGACTTTTTTTCGCGCGCATCTCAAAAACAGTGACAAGTGACAGGTGACAGGTGACGAGCAAGAAGATGTTTTATCTTGTCACCTGTCACTCATCACTTGTCACTGCCTTTATGTAGCCTGTGATTTCGAGGTCGGGGCCGTGGCGTTTGATTTCGACATCATGCAGCGAGGCGGCATCTGTGATGCGCTCTGCGCCTGTGCCGCCGATAGCTGCGGGCGCGTCGCGGCCTCCGATGATGAGCGGGGCGATGAAGAAACTTATCTTGTCTATCAATCCCGCATCCAGAAAAGCTCCGGCGATGGTCGCGCCGCCTTCGACCAGCACGCTCTGAATCGAGCGGCTGCCAAGTTCTTTCAGAATCGTTTGTAAGTCGCGCGTGCCGCTAAGCGCTCGCACGACTTCGACGCCGCGCTCGGCGAGTAATCGCACGCGCGAGCTTTCTGCGCTTTCAGAGGTGAAGACTATGACAGGCGATTCGCTTGCGGTCTGTGCCAGCTTTGATGCCGGAGATAAACGCAGTTTGCTATCCAGCACGACGCGCACGAGCGGGCGATGCCGCTCTTTCCCGGAACGGTCTGTGAGCAGCGGGTCGTCCGCCGCAGCCGTTCCCGCGCCGACCAGAATCGCGTCGTACTCGTGCCGCAAATCATGTACATGCGTGCGCGCATCTTCGCCTGTAATCCAGCGCGAATCGCCCGTCCGCGTAGCGATGCGCCCGTCCAGCGAAGTCGCCGCTTTGAGATGAACGAAGGGGCGCAACGCGCGCATGAAGTGTATGTATTTTTCGTTGAGCCGCGCGGCTTCCTGTGCCAGCAGGCCGGTGTTGACTTCGATGCCTGCTTCGCGCAGGTGCGCAAAGCCTTTGCCGTTGACGAGCGGGTTAGGGTCTTCGATAGAAGCGAAGACGCGCCGGATGCCCGCTTTGATGAGAGCTTCCGTGCAGGGCGGCGTGCGCCCGTGGTGCGCGTGCGGTTCTAAAGAAACATAAGCCGTGCCCCCACGCGCACGCTCTCCGGCCTGTTCGAGCGCGAGCGTTTCCGCATGCCGCACATCCTTGTAAAGATAAAATCCTTCTCCGGCAACGCGGCCATCATCCGGCACAATCACGCAGCCGACCAGTGGGCTTGGGCTGACCTGCCCCGCACCGCGCGCCGCCAATTCCAGCGCGCGTCGCATCATGCTCTCATCGAAGTCTGGAGTCTGGAGTCTGGAGTCTGGAGTCAAAATCTAAGCTCGAAGTCTTGAGTTGGAAGCCTCGAAGTTGAGTCAGCACAAACCATCTGGATGACTCTTGACTCCGGACTCCAAACTCCGGACTTATGTAAACAGGCTATTGACGTATTGTTCCGGATCGAAAACGACGAGGTCGTCAACTTTTTCGCCGATGCCTGCGTAACGAATCGGCAAGTCAAGCTCTTTGGCGATGGCGACGGCGATGCCGCCTTTGGCTGTGCCGTCGAGTTTGGTCAAGACGATTCCCGTCACGCCCGCGACTTTTAAGAACTGCCGCGCTTGCTCAAGACCGTTCTGCCCCGTCACAGCATCCACGACGAGCAGCGTTTCGTGCGGCGCACCCGCGACCTCGCGCCCCGCTATGCGCTTCATCTTTTCCAGCTCGGCCATCAAGTTGGATTTGTTATGAAGCCTCCCTGCGGTGTCAACTATCAACACGTCGGAGCCGCGCGCCTTCGCGGCCTTCAGCGAATCGAAAAGCACTGCGGCGGGGTCTGTGCCCTGCTTTTGCTGTATCAAAGGGACGCCGGTTCGCTCAGCCCAGATGGCAAGCTGATCCGAAGCCGCTGCGCGAAAAGTATCTGCCGCGCAAATCAGAACGTCGTTGCCTTCGGCCTTGATGCGTTGCGCGAGCTTGCCGATGGTCGTCGTCTTGCCGACCCCGTTGACGCCGACGACCATCATCACATACGGCGCAACATCTTCGGGCACGCTCGATTCGGAAGCCACGCCCTTGTTCTCCGAAGCCTTCAAGATAGAAAGCAGCTCGTCCTTAATCGCCTGCTTCAAAGCCTCTATGTCATTAATCTGATTGCGCGCGATGCCCTGCCTGACAGTTTCGAGAATGTGCAAAGTCGTCGGCACGCCGATGTCCGCAGCAATTAAGGCTTCCTCTAATTCGTCCAGCAGCTCTGCGTCAATCTGTTTGCGTCCCTGAAAGACGGTATCAATTTTTTCGGAGAGCGATTCGCGCGTCGCGGCTACAGCGCGGCGAAAACGCGCGCTGAGTTCCTGCTCAAGCGCGGCCTCTTCGGCTTGCAATTCTTCTATCGAGCGATCAAGCCCCAGCACGGAGGTGTTAAAAGGCGAGCGCGACGGAACCGGGCGCGGCTGCGCGGCTGGCCTGACAGGCTCTCTAACTTCTGTTGCAGTCGTTTGCGTTGACGCGGTGACCGGGCGCGGGATGTCCGTCACGGCTTGCGTCTCGCGCGCGGGCGGCGGCGTGGGCGCGTCTCCCGCGATGACGGGTTTGATTTCCGGGAGCGGCGCGGCGGGCGTTTCTCTAGTCGCGCTCAATGAAGCAGGCTGCTCTAAGCTCGCGCCTGTATCCTTCGTTGCAGCCGGTTTGTCGTCTGTGCGTGCAGGCTCGTTAAGCCCGAGCGTGACGAAACGCTCTTTGTTTTTACGTTTCCAGAAAGCCATGTATTAGTTGATAACCCTCTTGCAATTTCAAGATTGAATAATAAGCAAGTGATTATAAGCGCAACTCATGTATCACGACAAAAGCAAGGCGACATTTGATAGCGGGTTAATTTGGAATTGAGCGAGGGGAGGCTTGCATTTCACCGCAGAGACGCAGAGGACACAGAGATAGCGCAGAGGCTTGAATAGCCTTCAACTCTCTGCGCCCCCTCCGCGTTCTCTGCGTCTCTGCGGTGAGTCTCGACCTGGCGCATATTCATCTTCAAAATTTTTCAGCCTCTTTGCGTTTGCTACAGAACTAAAAAAAATATTGTTATTTTCCGCGCGTCGCGCCAAACTGTCAGGCGCATTTTGAATCCCCTCAAACTCGAAGGAGAAAAACCATGCTCACGTGGGAACAACTCGAAGTCACTCCCGGCATTTTCAATGTCTATCGCGCAAAGGTGCCGGGCGGATGGCTGGTAGCAATCGCTTTTCATGACGGGCAGGGTCTGACCTTTTATCCAGACCCGAACCATTCATGGGATGTACAAACGACCGTTGACGAGTATGACGCCAGATGATGGTCAAAGATTTTTCCGGCAGGGACGATCAAGCTGTAGAAGTCGATTGAGGCGCAACTGAAATTGATTCAGGCGGCGGGACCGGATTCGCTGAAGCGTTCGGGCGCGGCTTGAGGCGCACACGTCCGGGCGCAATCTGCCCTGATTCGCAGGCGGCGACAAGCGCGGCCACCACGCATTCGTCATAGCGCGTTCCAACAAAGCTCTTGATGCGCTCGACCGCATCATTGAATTTCATGGCGCTCTGGTACGGCCTGTCCGTCGTCATCGCGTCAAAAGTATCCGCGACAGACACGATGCGCGCCATCAGCGGAATCTCGTCGCCCTTCAAGCCCTGCGGATAGCCGCCTCCGTTTATCATCTCGTGGTGCATGTACATGCCGGGTAGAAATTCTCGCATCGCCGGAATCTGCGACATGATCTTGTAGCCCTTCTGCGGATGCTGCTTCATCACCTCGAACTCTTCATCCGTCAACGCGGCGGGCTTCTTCAAAATCTTATCGTCAATTCCGATCTTGCCGACATCATGCAAGAGCGCGCTGATGCGGATTTTCTCAATCTCTTCATCGGGCAGGTTCAAGCCTTGTGCGATGGCGATGGAAAAACGCGCGACGCGCTCGGAATGGCCGCGCGTGTACGGGTCTTTGCCGTCAATGGCGGCGGCCAGAGATTTGACTGTGCCTAAGAAGAGCTGCCGGTTTTCGTCTGCGGCGCGTTGCAGGTCACAGATAAAACGCTCGACCTGTTCGGTCATCTGATTGAACGAATCGCCCAGCTCGCTCAACTCCGTGCAAGTGCTGACCGTGATGCGCTGCGAGAAATCTCCGCCGGCGATGCTGTGCGCGCCCCTTGCCAGATCACGCACGGGGTCTGTCAAACGTCTTGCCAGCACAAAGCCCATGAGCAGCGCAGAGGCAGCCGCCAGCAAGCTAATCATCAGAGTCTGGCGGCGCATGTCCGCGACGGATGAGAGCGCTGCACGCTCGTCCTGAATGGCGATAACGCCGAGCGGCGTCTGGCTATCAAGCTCCGCCGTTGCATAAGAGCCAAGCATCTCTACCTGCTGGCCGTCGCGCTCGATGGTGAACGGCGCGAGCGCAGATTGAACCTGCGCGCCCGTCTCCTGCCAATCCTTAACGACTTTCAGGTCAGTCATAGGGCGTTCGGAGAAAGCCACTTGTTCGTCCGGGTGCGCCACGGCGCGGCCATCTTTGTCTACTACGAAGATGACAGGCAAGCCTGCATCCAGCAGCTCGCGCTCGCTCTTCACAGCAGCTTGCTGAACGGCCTTGAAGACTTCGTGAAAAGAAACGATAGCGACGACCGCCGCGACAACCTGCTCGCCGTCTTCTCCGCCCATGACGGGCGCGGCGATGGTCAGAGCCATCTCCTGTCCTGAGCGTATAATCTGCGGGCGGCTGACGATGATGCTGCGGCCATTGATGCGCGCCAGCACGTCGCCGACTCTTTCTTCAACCTCTTCGCGCCTGATGACATCAGGCTGGAAAGCCTTGTGCGCTTCGCCCTGCACGGGCACGATGGTCAGCGCGATCAGGTTCGGGTCGTTCTGAAGCACATTACGCAGGCGCGCGTTCGAGCCTGTGCCGCCCATCACGTCCACGCCTCCGGCCAACTCGAAAGCACGCGCCAGCCCGCTTACGACATCGCGGTAACGCTGCCCGTAAAGCTCTATCTGCCGCGCCTTGTCCTGCACTAGCTGCGCCTGATAGCGACCCTCTATCGAACGCAACTCGTCTGCGCTGCGCACGGACAGCAGCCATCCGGCCAAAGCCAGTGGCAGCAGGCCGACAACCAGCAGCGTGCCCAAGACCAGATAGAGCAGGCGCACACGCTTAAAACGCTCGAACATATAATTGCTTAAGTGGTTGAAATTAAGAGAGAGTTTTGGGCAAATGAAAAGTCTCTCAGGAAGGGTTTGCTTCGGGCGGCTCAGGCGCGCTCGTCATGCCCCACGTGCCATTTTCATACTACGTCGCTGAAACGAGTGTGTCAACTTGTTTTTCTATTTTTAACTCGCTGAATCTATTAAGTTAATCTCGCTATATCAGCTTTTCGGGCATGCGCGTTCGAGCCTGATTTGCTGCCGGAATCCCTCAGGCTGGCGGTGTATCTCAAGGCATGTGATAATTTTACAGACTGAAGCGGGGGCAGGCGCGTCTAAATTGTTGAGCGCACAAGGAGCCGGAGAGGGCTTTAGCGACGGGGCTTCGTTAAACTAAATTCTCGCGCAACTTTTACGGGCACGCGAATGTTTATGGCGACACAGGCGGGCGACGAGCAAATCGTAGAACTTGCTCTTTCGGGCGATGCGGACGCTTTCGGCGAGATCGTGCGCCGGTGGGAGCGAAAAATCTTCGCGCTCACTTATGGCATGCTCGGGCGCGAAGAGGATGCGCGTGATGCGACGCAGGAAACTTTCCTTGCGGCCTTTCGCAACCTGCGTGGTTTCAGGGGCGAAGCGAAAGTCTCTTCATGGCTGCATCGCATCGCCGTCAACCAGTGCATCTCGCGCCAGCGTCGCGCAAAGGTGCGCGGCGAAACCGCTCTTGAAGATGAGATGGAAGCTGACGGCGCTTCGTATTTTGCGCCCGCGCATGAATCGCCAGCACATGCCGCCGAAGCACGCCAGCAAACAGAAACGGTCAGGCGCGCGGTCGTCTCTCTTCCGACCGAGCTGAGACAGGTCATCGTGATGAAAGAATTTGAAGAGCTGACGTTCCAGGAAATATCGAGCGCGCTCGATCTGCCGTTGAGCACGGTCAAGAGCAGGCTTTACACAGCGCTCAAACAGTTGCGCCTGAGACTTGCGAAGATGGAACGAGAGGCGGAAGTGAGATGAAAAAAGAGATGTGGGAACAACAGATGCCTGAGACAATGGAGCTTCCAACCTGCGAGCGCGCAGCCGAATTGGTCGCCTATCTTTACCAGGAGGCGAGCGAGGCAGAGGCTCTGGATTTTAAGAGCCACCTGCAAAGTTGCGCTCTCTGCCGCACAGAGCTTTCAGCTTTTGGCGAAGTGCGCGAAGGTATTTTTGCGTGGCGCGAACAGGCGCTCAACCCCTCCACAGTTCCGTCGCCGCAAGCGAATACAGAATTGGCGCAACCGATTATGAAGCCTGCGCCCAAGCGTTCGGCTCTCGCGGCCTTGCGTGAGTTTTTCACGCTCTCGCCGATGTGGCTGCGCGGCGCAACGGCCTTTGCGACCTTGCTGCTCATCGCGCTCCTGGTTGTCACCGCGATGCGTTTCTTTGAGCGCACAGGGCCAACCGTCGTTCAACAAAATTCGGAGGCAGTCCCCGAACGCAAAGAGCAGAATGCAAATGATAAGAGGTCGCCGGAGCGTGTGGTCAAGGCTGTCCCCGAAGCACAGCCTGTGCCTGAAGTTATTGACAGAGATAAAGAGCCGCCAAGAGTTGCAGTCAATAAGGAAAGCAAAATAAAGCAGGCGCGCAGGGTTGTGAATCATCAGCCGAAAGCGAATGTCTTGACCAAAGAAGAACGCACGGAGTTGACGGAATTGCTGATTGCGGATAATGAGGACGACGATGATGTGCCGCGCCTTTATGATCTGGTGTCAGGGTCAAATTAAAAAACGATTGGAATCTTTAACGGCTGATGCGAGAATGACTATTTAAGCGGGTCTCACAAAGGTTGATTAAGAGGTTGTTGAGTATGAAAAAGTTTACCGGCAAATTGGCGTTAGCGGCGGCTGTCGTCGCGCTCACGCTCTGGCTTCCCTTCTTCACACACGGGCAGGCTTTCGCGCAAGAGGAAGATGCGCCGCCACCGCCGCCCGTTGATGGCAGACCGGGCGACAGGCCGCAGCCGCCCAACGAAGTTGATTTGATTCGTCAATTGAATCTGACTCCGGAGCAAATCAAACAGATACGCGAGATTCGTGAATCGAACGCGGACAATTGGCGTCAAACTCGTCAGCGGTTGGGGCGTGCGAGACACGCTTTAAACGAAGCGATTTATGCGGATAACGCGAGCGAATCTGACATCGAAGCGCGTGCGCGCGAGGTCGCAACGGCGCAAACAGAATTCGAGCGCCTGCGTGCTTTAACGGAATTGCGTATCCGGCGCGTGCTGACTGCGGAACAAGTAATTAAGCTGCGTGAGCTACAGGCAGATGCGGGTCGGCGGAATCGTGAGCAGCGGCAACGCGAGCGACGCGAAGACCCGAATGCCTTTCAGGATGGCAAGCGTCCAAACCTGCCCGGAGGCGGCGGCATTAAGCCAAAAAACATGCCGCCGACGGGTCGTCCGGCGGGGCCGCGCGGGCGTCCTTAATCAAAATTTGAGAATGAAGCTTTTCCAGCCGGTTTGCTCTCGTTGCGACCGGCTGTTCTTTTTTTACAGGCAAGTTATCGGCGAAACTTTTTACGCTTAACTTCAGTTTTTCACTTCCGGCTCAATCGCTCAGAGCATTTATAGCTTGACGCATCCGGCATATTTTGCGCATCATAGACCGTTCGTTTACAGCTTGCGTGGCCGCGTTTCGAGTTTTAACTGTTTGAGCGGCGCGCGTAGACTTTTTCCGATTGCCTTCGCTTGCAGAGAGGCACAGGCCCGGCTTTTGAAGCATGCGCTGGCGCGCCCGGTCTCTCTTCCAATTTAACGAATGAATTTTTTCACGCGCGCTCTGCTGGAATTGCAAGAGACGACGTTGCTGGCGGCGCACGCCGCGCGCGGGCTGTTCAGGCGTCCGAGGTACGTCCCCGAAGCTATCGCGCAGATGGATACCATCGGCGTTGGCTCTTTGACGATTATCCTGCTGACGGGATTTTTTACGGGCGCAGTGCTGACGCTGCAAACCTATCCGACGCTGGCCGCCTACGGCGCGCAGAGCCAGACGGGTTATCTGGTCGCCGTCTCCTTGATCCGCGAGTTGGGGCCTGTCTTGACGGCGTTGATGATTACGGGTCGCGTCGGCTCTGCCATCTCAGCCGAATTAGGCTCGATGACCGTCTCGCAGCAGATAGACGCGATGCGCGCTCTCGGCACAGACCCCGTGCGCAAGCTCGTCGCGCCCAGAATGATTGCGCTGGTTATCACGCTGCCGCTGTTGACGGTCGTGGCGGATGTGGTCGGCATCGGCGGAGGATGGACGGTGGCAACGGCGCTGTTTGGCATGTCCGCCGACTCTTTCATCACTTCCGTGCGCGATGGAATCACGACTGATGATATTATCGGAGGCATCATCAAGCCGGTGGTCTTCGCATTGATTATCGGCGCGATTGCCTGTCATAAGGGATTGGGCACGGAAGGCGGAACGGTCGGCGTCGGACGCTCGACGACCAGAGCGGTGGTGACTGCCTCTATCGTCGTCATCGTTGCGGACTTTTTCCTCGCTCGCGCCCTGCAATATATTTTGGGACTGCCCGGCGCTTAAACCGGATTGATTTATAGTTATGGTTTCAACGGACTACGAAATTCACAAGTCGGACATGCCCGCTGCTCCCGGCGGCGAGGTTAGCGAAGACGCAGCCGAGTCTACTTTTGCGGAAATTGACGATCAGGAGCGCACGATTCCGGCCATCGAGTTCCGCGATGTGCATCTGGGGTTTGCAGACCGCAAGGTGCTTGACGGCCTGAGCTTCAAGGTCTTGAAAGGCGAGACCAAACTTATTTTAGGCGGCTCGGGTTGCGGCAAATCCACGACCATCAAGCTGGTGCTCGGGCTGCTCAAACCGGACTCCGGCCAAATCCTCGTGGATGGTGAAGACATCACTCACTACACTGAAGAACAGATGCGGAGCGTGCGCAAGAAGATCGGGATGGTCTTTCAGGAAGGCGCGCTTTTCGATTCGCTGTCGGTGTACGACAACGTCGCTTTTCGGCTCCACGAGCAGGGCGTGCCAGAAGAAGAAGTTGAGCCGGAGGTTCGGCGGATGCTCCGCTTCGTAAATCTTGAAGACGCGATTGAAAAGATGCCTATCGAGCTGTCGGGCGGGATGCGCAGGCGCGTCGGCATCGCACGCGCGCTGGTCGGCGACCCCAAAATCGTGATGTTTGACGAACCGACTGCCGGGCTTGATCCGCCCACCGCGCGCACTATCTGCGAGTTGGCAATGAAGCTGCGCGATCTGGAAGATGTCTCTTCCATCTTTGTCACACACGAGATGAACAATCTGCATTATCTCTCTTCGGAATATGCGGTCGTCAACGACGCCGGCGAAGTCATCTTTGAGAAAGAGGGCGAACGGCTGTGCCTTGTCAATACCAAAGTGCTGATGATGCGCGAGGGCAAGATTATTTTTAGCGGCACGGACGAAAGTTTGCAGAGAGCGGAAGACCCGTACATACACAAGTTTTTAAGGGGACACTAAAACTCATTTTGGATTTTAGATTTTGGATTTTGGATTAGGCGTGTGACCCCGCTTGAACATCCAAAATCCGGCTTCAAGACGGAAGCCGCGCTCAAATCTAAAATCCAAAATCTAAAATCCAAAATAAGATTATGCCTCCAGCAAGAAAAACCATCGGCCTCAGCGAACTGCGCGTTGGCCTGCTCATTCTGGTTTCCATCGTCATTCTGATTTTCCTGATTCTGAATGCGACGGGCGACATCAATCCTTTCGCGCGCAAGCTGCATTTGAAGGCGCAGTTCGCCAACGCGGACGGACTGCGTGCCGGCTCCGAAGTGCGCCTTGCAGGTGTGCGAATCGGTAAAGTGGACGAGATTGTGCTGCTGCCGCCGCCTTCGACCGACGACCCCAACGTCGCCAGAATCGAAGCCCATATCTCCGTCGAGGGCAAGATTGACGGCAAGCAAGCCAACGAGCGTATCCGTCAAGATTCCATCGCGCAACTGACTTCGCCCGGGCTGCTCGGCAACGAAAAGATTATCAACATCACCCCCGGAACTGCTGCCAGCGCGCCCGTCTCGGATTACTATCTGCTGAGCACCACTTCTGCCAACACGTTTACAGACCTCGCATCATCCGGCAACGATCTGGTGCAGCGTTTGAGCAAAATCTCGGATCAGGTCAACGACATCACGCGGAAAATCAATGAAGGACAGGGCACGATGGGACGCATCGTCAATGACGAAGCTCTCTATAACAACCTGAACGCAGCCATCCGCGACACGCAGGATGTCATCCGCCAGATCAGGGCGGGCGAAGGGTCAGCCGGAAAATTCGTCAACGATCCGGCTCTTTACAATAACCTCAACGACACGGTCAGAGAGTTGCAAGTCATCGCCACAGACCTGCGCGCCGGGCGCGGCACTGCCGGCAAGCTCTTTACGGACGAAGCCCTCTACAATGACGCGCGCTCAGCTATCTCAAAGCTCGACCAGACTGCCGATAAAATCAATCTCATCGTCGGAGACATCAAAGCCGGGCGCGGCACTGCCGGCAAGCTCATCACGGATGAAGCCATCTACAACGACGCCCGCGCGGCCATCGCCCGCTTCAACACCGCCGCCGAACGCATAGACAACGTCGTCGCCGGCGCACAACGCGGCGAAGGCACCGTCGGCAAACTTCTAACCGACGACCAACTCTACAACAACGTCAACCAATTCTCTTCCGAAGGCGTCAAGCTCCTCTACGACTTTCGCCAGAACCCCAAGAAATACCTGACCGTCAAGTTCGAGCTTTTTTAGCCGGACAGTTAGTGTTTACAGATAATAAAGTACCTAATGTTCGACTCTTTCAGGCAGTGACCAAACCATCAAGGTCTAATGGGTCACGTCCCAGTTGTAAGTTCAGAAAGACCATCACTGTGTGTGACAGGACTTTGCGAATCAGGCGATGTTGAAAGTGCCACAAGTCATGCACCCGAATAGAATCAATCGCAAAGCGTTCGGTTAAGTGTGAGCCAACAGTTTCCACAATTTTACGAATCCTTGAGCAGAACTTGCGTAACGCTGGGGGATGATGTTCGCTCATGTTTGATTTCGCCGGAGTGACAATCTTGACTCCGTATCTATCCAGCAAAAGCGGTTGGCGGAAAGGGTCAATAAAGCCTTTGTCTGCCGGACACAGACCCGCGAAGCCTTCCACCAAGGCATTCGTGTGGTTGACATCGTGGGCGCGGGCATTAAGTAATGGGAAGTGCGTAATCATCCCCATCGCAGAGACTCTCAAGCCGAGTTTGAAGCCGTAATAATCCAGCTTCTTCGCCGCGCAATGTCCGTAATCGGCCTGGAGTTTGAAACATCGGTCGCTTTGAGCGCGCGTATAAGTACAGACCGGCACCGGCATGGTCTCAATGACTTGCACCGGACTGCTGTTTTGTCCGCTGCGCTCGATCAGCAAGTGCCAGATCATAGTTTTGACTTGCCACAGATTGGCTGCTTGGCGGAAGAACAAAGAACGGTTTGGCAGGCGGGGAAAGAAGTGGCGGTAATGCGCGGCGAAGTAATCGTAGAGGTCTTTGTCAGTCTGATGCTTGAAGTATGCGCCACAGATTTCGATGGTGATGACTTCCTCGTCCGACAAGGCTGGGGCAAAGCCGCCGTGTCGCAGCGGGCGACGAGCCGTCAGGTGGGTGTACATTTCGCTTACTAAACAGAGCACAGTAATGATAAAAGTATCTCGATCCATCGGAGGTCTCCTATACAAAGATTGATTTGGTCATCAACCATTGTACAGGGTGTGGTCTTCGGTGGATCACGTCATAAAGAGTCGAACATTAGGTAAAGAACTATCTTGGAGATCGTTCTCCAGATTGATACGGAAAATATCAGCGTCCATGAGGATTTGACTGATACTGCCCTTGCCTTACCTGCTGACATATCGGCAGCTTTAGCAACTAAAGAAACGGCATGGGTCATGCATCAGAATCATATCTTTGGTCTCCTCCCGGAAAGACTAGGCGCGCTTATTGCTCATCTTGCAAAAGGCGGGCAGGTTGCAGAGGCACTTAACCTTGCTCAACATCTTCTTGCGGTGCTACCAGATCCCAAACAAAAAGAGAAAAAAGAAGACGAGGAAAGCATTTGGCGTCCCTCACCGAAGCCAGCTACACGCATTAAAGAATGGGATTTTCAGCAGGTTGTTAGCAAGCATGTTCCTGCACTTATAGCGGCTGCAACTGATCGCACGCTCGTGATGCTCTGCGGCTTACTGGAAACAGCCATTCGCCTTTCCCAAAGACGCAATGACCAAGTCGGGCCAGAAGATTACTCATATATCTGGCGTCGCGGTATTGAACATCCATATCGCCACGGGATTAAAGAACTTCTTGTATCTGTAGTCAGAAATGCTACTGAGCAAATCGCTACAGCCGACCCGAAGCATGTACCGAGAATTATTGAGATTCTGGAAGGCTATGATTGGCTAGCCTTTAAGCGACTTGCATTGCACTTACTTAATTTTTCACCTGAATTTGCAGGAGATTTGATAATAGAAAGACTCCTAGATAAATCATATTTCGAGCAACGCGGTCTGTGGCATGAGTATATTCGCTTAGCGCATAGCCGCTTTGCTTCGTTGACCAACGAACAACAGAATCAGTTCCTTGACTGGATTGATACAGGTCGAGATATTGAAACTATCAAAGCATCACATCAAAGATTGGACGGCACAATACTTAGTAATGAGGATGCTGAAAAGAGGGTAAAGTATTGGAAGTTGGGGCGATTGAAACCCATTTACGATGTCCTCCCAGATGAATGGAAGAGGCATTATGATGAATGGAAAAAAGAGGTCGGAGAACCAGAACAAGCTGAATATGTCACTCCTGCTCCTCAGGTTCGATGGGGCTTCGAGACCCCTAAAACCACTGAGGATCTACGCGCCATGTCGGTTGAGGAAGTTACTGATTTCCTTGCTAGATGGCAGAGACCGACAGACACACCCATAGGACCATCACCAGAGGGACTTGGCCGCGAACTCACAGTTTTAGTTGCGTCAGAACCTGATCGCTTCTCTGCTGAGGCCGAACGCTTCAAACGGCTTGCTCCGACTTACGTGCGTTTCTTTATTTCAGGTATTCGTGATGCCGTCAAACAACAGAGAGAATTCCAATGGAAACCTGTCATTTCACTTTGCCGGTGGGTAATGGATCAAACGCTGGAAGCACCTAACCAAGCAGATAGATATGACGAGCAAGACAACAATTGGAGTGACACGCGAGCGACAATAGCCGAATTATTGTCAGATGGCTTTGACGCAGATGGCCAAGAAATACCATTTGATCTACGGGCAGAAGTTTGGGAGGTGTTGGAGCTTCTAACTCGCGATCCAGACCCGACACCAGAAGATGAAGTGAGATATGGGGGTTCAAATATGAATCCGTTCACACTCTCTCTCAACACTACACGGGGCGAGGCGATACACGCTGTCATGCGCTATGCCCTTTGGGTTCAGAGGCATATTAAAAGAGAAACCGAAGCAGAGGAGCGAACGTCTCATAGCCTTGAGGAGATGCCCGAAGTACAGCAGGTTCTGGACTATTACCTTGACCCGGAATATGACCCATCGTTAGCTATTCGCGCGGTGTATGGCCAATGGCTCCCGTGGCTTATTACAATTGACCCAACTTGGGCAGAGCAAAACTTAACGAAGGTTTTTCCGACGGATGAGCAATTACGTGATTTACGTAATGCTGCATGGGAAACTTATATTATTTACAATGAGCCTTATAACAATATCTTCCAAGTTCTGCGTGAAGAATATCAACGTGCTGTTGAGCGAGTTATTGAGCCGCCTCATCAGGAAAGCCGCGATCCAGAGAAACCTAATGACCGACTAGCAGAGCATTTAATGATATTTTACGGGCGTGGGATATTAACTCTTGATGACGCAGATAATTTATTAGCCCAGTTCTATGCAGAGGCACCTGATGAGCTATGTGCTCATGCACTCTGGTTCGTTGGACAAACCCTAAGTGAGAATGTGCCACTTAATGTTTTAGAAAGATTTCAAACCCTTTGGCATTTCCGTCTTGAAGCAGTCAGTACGGCAACGTCACCTGCGGCTCACAAAGATGAAATGACAGCTTTCGGTTGGCTGTTTTCCTCGATGAAGTTTGATGAAACCTGGGCAATAACACAACTCAGAAATGCTCTTGAGATTTCGGGGTGGGCAGAACCCGATCACCAAATTGTCGAGTATCTAGCTACCCTAGCCCCCAGATTTCCAAAGCTCGCAGTGGAATGCCTCAGCATCATGGTTGAAGGCGATAAAGAAGGATGGGGGATACGTTATTGGAGCAATCATGCCCGAACTATTCTTGCAACTGCCCTGTCCAATCCTAACCTACAGATTCAACGGGCGGCCGAAGCCCTAATCCATCGTCTGGGGGTACGTGGATTTTGGGAGTTCCGAGATTTGCTTCAAATTAACGGTTAGCTACATATCCGACTGACTAACAACATGTGGAGTATCGTACTCACGTTAAAGTCGATATTGAGAGCATTGACATTATACTTTTAGAGGTAATATCTTACTCGTATTGCAGTGCCTGATGTTCCTGCTGATGTGAATCCGCTTCTCATCGGCCTCATGCTTGTACTTACCGATTGAAGGCCACATTCAAGTCGTTCTTTGTAATTAGCTTGGAACTTTTATCCTAAGAATTATCGAAACAGCTAAAGAGAGTTGTCGGCTATCGTCGTTGGCTCTCAAAGTTCTTAAACTCACACTTGCAAGGAGTAAAGTTGATGCTCGATTTTGTCTCAATAGCTGTCGGCGCAGTGTCCCTCCTCAGCCCTTATCTCCCGCAGTTAATTTCTCTGGGCAAGAGCGTCGGAGAAAAGATCGGGGATACCGTCGTGGCGAAGGGTATTGATGCTGCAGGAAGCCAAGTCCAAAAGCTCTGGGAAAGGATTTCCGGATTCTTCAATGATGATCTGGAAGTGACGAGCGCGGCCACAATGATAGCCGCATCTCCCAAAGACGCTGTCCGCCAACAGATGCTGATTGAGATTCTAGCGGAACGACTCAAAGCACATCCCGAACTTGCCAAAGATCTGCTAGAACTAATGGGGGGACCAGCACGCCTTCAGAAAATCATAGCTGGCAACGAGGCCTCCATCAGAGATATTCGGCAAAAGATGAAAGGTGCAGGTACGCAATCAATCGAAGCGGGAGACAAGGCTATAATTGAAAGGGTTGAGCAGGAGATGGATGGCTAGCCAAGGCCGCTCCAACTTCATGCCAATAGAGATCGCCTCAACACCAGCAAGTGCTGCTCCTAATCGGCCACTGTATTCCAGATGTAGCTTCATCAACTGACTACTCATCGTATCTGAGTAGTTCACACAGGACGAAGCAAGCTGTATCAGGGATGGGAAGCGTTATGCTTCGTTGATGTTTGCAAGGTTAGCTCCGACCTTACATTAACTGCCGCCTGAGGAGTTGAGTGACGGCGAATTATTTTCGCCACCCTCTTGTCAACATCCTTCCTCTTGGCCGGGCACGAAAGGGTGCGTAGAAGAGCAACAAAACATATTCCGCAAAACGTTCGGAGACTCTCATGACAATTTTGACCGATAAGCCAATTCAAGTCATGCCGTACTCAATGATGATTAGTCAAAAGCAACTTAAATTGGCGCTTGAGCTGACTTATATAGCCCCGCGCATTGGGGGCGTCCTGTTGAGCGGTCAACGAGGAACGGGTAAGTCAACTGTGGTGCGCGCCTTTTCAAAGATGATGTATGACGAGTTACCTGTAACCATACCGATCAATGCGACTGAGGATCGGGTCGTCGGCGGATGGGAGATGAATGAATTATTTAAGGCGAAGTTGGTGCCTCAACAAGGCTTGCTCGAAGAGGCCAACGGGAAGTTGCTTTACATTGATGAGGTCAACTTACTCGATGATCACATCGTCAACATTATTCTTGATGTGACGTCGACAGGTATCTTGGTGATTGAGCGTGAAGGGCGAGATGCCAAAAAAGAGATCAAGTTTACGCTGGTTGGCACGATGAATCCGTCCGAAGGCGGGCTGCGCCCACAGTTGCTGGATCGTTTCGGGCTGATGGTGGACGTGATGACGGAGACCGAAGAGATTCGGCTTGAGATTCTTCAATCAGTTCTGGATTACGATGCGGCTTTGATATTGAAGAATGACGGCAAGCAAGGTGATGCGCTCACGAGGGTAGAAAAAGCATGGCAGGAGGATGAGCGCCGAAAGCTGTTTCTCAATGAGGTAAAACAATCCTTGCCGAAAGTTGTCTTACCGCCCGAAGTGGCTGAGGGTTGCGTGCGGATCAGCAAAGATATTCAGGTGGAGGGGCATCGCGGCGACTACATCATGGCACTCGCGGCGCGCGCGCATGCGGCGCTACGCGGGGCTGAAGCAGTTACGCTGGATGATGTAGTAGAGGTGGCCCCACTAACGCTTCAACACAGACGCTCGGGTATTCTACAAAGCGGCGGGTCGCTCTGGAGCGAAGAGGATACAAAGCTTGTTCATAAGGCTTTCCAGGAGAGTCCCAACTCGTCCGATCAGAGCGCCCCCAACTGAACCGGAATTTCAGTATGTCAACCGATCATGTCAGCGGAACGAAGGAGAAGCTCACGGACGAATTAGCCTGCGCAGCACTGACCCCAGGTCTGCGTCAAATCCTCCTGTTTGATATTTCCCCGGAAGCCTTTCGGAATATGTCCGAGCGGATGGCAGTATTCCTGAAAGCTGTCACCGGATGCGTGCCCAGCATTGTGACTTTGGGTTCAGCCGAGAGTGAAGACGATCTCTGGATGACGCTGGCACTGGAGAAGACCGGGTCAGAAAATTGGTTGAGCCTGAAACAGGGTCGCCTCGTCCCGGCTCCTGAAAGTGATCGTCCGATTCTGGTCTTGATCCCTGACTTGGCTCGCCTCAGCCTTCATGCCGCTCGCGCTTGCGTGATGCTGATGGGTGGCGCTGAGATGGCGACTCTCCAACGGAACGGGTTGAATTTTGTGTGGTCGCCTGAGATGTGCTGGTTTGCCGGGTGCGCCAAAGCAGATGTCGGCGAGGTTTCAAAACACCTCCTTGATCGTTTCGTATTACGCCTCACGGCATCGGAGAAGCCTTCATTTAAGCGTTCGGATGATGTGCTTAAATGGGCTATGGCTTCGGAAGGCGGCACGCTGCCGCCAGCGCCCTCAAACTTCGCCGAACCTCTTGAACAAAGGTTACAGGCGGCATTAAAGCAACTTCCTTCCGTATCGCCGGCAGTCATCCGTCGTGCCCTCTCGTATTGCCAGGGAACGGAAACTCAAGGAGTCCGACGCGAATTGGCGTTAGTGCGACTCAGCCGCGCGTTGGCTCAATGGGCCGGCGCTGCAGAGGCAACCCTTGAACATGTGGACTATGCTGCCGCATTGATCGGCCTCAAGTCGGCCGATACTTTAAACTCAGACCAGAGCCTCAGCCCTGCATCCATGCCTGAGCAGCCCGCTATCACCGGCGAGAAGCTACCGGATGCAATGGCGGACACGAATAAGGCGCTGGATATAGGAGCGTCCACGCCCGTTCTGACGGAAGAGCACGCCACGGATCAGGTCTTGCTGTCGGATACGGAGATGACATTTGAAGCCTCGACCATATCGTCCACGCCCTATCCTGAAGATACGACCCTGATTGCGCATGAGGCGGAATCTCTCCACCTGCCGCAGAGCCAGTCCTGTGCGACGGGCGTTGATGGACCCATCATCGGCACACAACGTGCGACCAGTCTGAAAGACTTGGCATTGATGAGCACGATTGTTGAAGCGGCAAAGTTTCAGAAGGTACGCGCGCCGCGAGAGGCCGGTTCCACAGCTTTCCGTATGTCGCGCTCTGACCTGCAAAGCTACCGGCGCTCACCTGTGCCGGAACAAATGCTGATGCTCATTTTGGACTATACCTGTTTAAGCGACTGTCACTGGGAAGAGGCATTGTGGCCTCATCTCAGATGGGCATATATCACGCGTTCGAGCGTCACCATCGTGCAGGTTGGTTTGGCACAGTCGAGAGGCGATAACCTGCGGGCCAGTATGGTCAGCGCACGCAACCTGCTCTCACCGCGAATTCGAGAGGCGTTGGCGGGAGAAGCCGGTAACGGCACGCCTCTGGCTCATGGCTTAGATATGGCTGCGCGCACCCTGCGAGCGGCACTCCAACATGGGCGCGGCAGGCTACAGCAAGTGCGACTGGTGGTGCTCACAGACGGACGCGGCAACATTCCTTTGAGCGCGAGCCGTGCCGACTCTCTGACCTTACCCGTCTCACGTGAAGGTGTCGAAGATTCTTTACTGGCGGCACGCGACCTGCGCGCTTTGAGCAAGGTCGATGTTTATTTCCTCAATCCGCAGCCCCAGCATTACGCCGAGTTGCCCGGCATGTTAGCCGAAGCCCTCGGTGCGAAGATTGAAAATATCCCGCTCAGGGACGAGCCATAGTAATGAACGACCTCCTCAACAAAGTGGTTTCCGGCATCCAGCCGACATCCCATGCGTCTGACTCCAAGCAGCGAGTTGTGGCGGGTAAGGACAGCCTTGTGTCCGATGTGGGCATGACTATCAGGAAAAAGGCTGCGGGGGGAGGAGTGGCTATCGAGCAGACCATGAGCGCCGGTGAGATTAAGGAAAGTCGCCAGACGGTTAATGTTGAGACACGCGATCCCGTTTACTATTTTGAGTTGCAGGTGTTGGAGCCACCTTCGGCAGGCGCGCCGGACGACGGCCTCCCCGTCCAGGGCGCGCTACGGCCAAGTCAATCCTATCTGGTGCGGGTCACGCTCAATGAGAATCCCTATCACGGCACGCTGGCTGGGCCGTCAGAAAACAATCAACTTGTTCAGGAACTGAAGAAAATTTCGGGTGAGGTCTCAGTCTGTCTCGAAGTTGAAGGCGATGCGGCGATCAAATCCGGAGTCTTAATCAAGAATCAGGCGGGCAAACTTTCGCCGCGTGAACCGGCTGGAAGCCACGACTTTGAGCTGGTTATTGAAAAGGCATATGCCGAGACCTTGACGCTCAGCCTTCTATTTAAGCTCAGCGACACCTCGCATTTTCTACAGCGCGCGTCTTCTCTAACCGTCAAACTGCAAGGCGTAATTGACATCCCCCCACCGCAGATTGCGAAGATTCTGCGCCTCGCGGCGGATGCGGAACCGCCCGATGGCGCGGCCATCTTGCATGTCTCTCGTTTGGATGAGAATCGGCTGAGACTGGTTGGGTGGACGGGCAAGCGTGTCAACAGTTCTCTCAATCTCGATGCGCAATCGTTTACTCTGCCCGACTCGAAGGACTATCCGACCGGAGAGGCTTACATCACAGCCATTAGCAATCGGATTCACGATTTTGCGGTTGGCAACGCGGGGGCAGTAGCAAACTGGTTCGACAAAGTGCTCCGGCTCTACGGGGAGAATAGCTGCATCATCATTGTAGATCAGTCCGGCTCGCAGATTCCGTGGGAATTATTCAAGCTCGAAGGCGGACGTTTCCTCGGCGCCCGCGCGCTGATTGTCAGGTGGACTGAGGCACAGTACAGAGACCAACTGATTACGATGCCCGCCGGCGACCTTAAATTCGAGGGGCGCGTCTGCTCCTTCATCCACCCGATTGATGCGGCGTTGATGGCGAAAAATTCGCCCGGTTTCAAAAATTTACTATCCAACTACAACACGACGGCGGAGGCACTCGAACGTGAGTTGTTTTGTAGCGCAGATAATGGCCCTGTAGGGCTTGTGTACTTATGTTACGGGGGCGTGCTTTCCTACGGCGATGAAGATCAGTGGCTTGACAGTCTGAGTCGTTCTGCTCCCTATGAAGAACCTGTAAAGATCAGGTTAGACTTAGCAGAGGGAAGAGTGAAACCACGACCGGTCTTCTTTGCCAACGCTCCGTACACGGGTCGCATTCTTGTTTCCGAAAAGCACGTCTATGGACTGGCGAAGGCAATGCTCACACAGATGGCTGCCAGCTACATAGGGCTGCTGGCTCCCATAGACCGCCGTTACGCCGGGCAATTCGCACAAGATCTACTGGTGGCCGCTCTCTCGGACGAAGGAGTCAAACCGGCCGAGCTGTTGCGCAAAGCTCGCGCAGAGGCCGTAGCTCGTCTCACCGACCCAAAGCTTTCGCAGGAGGAATGGGCACGGGCGCGTCTGGAATTTATCTATCCCTTTATGTATGTCCATTACGGCAATCCGAACGACTGGTTGAAGCTCAGCGCATTGCCCCAGATGCAAGCCCCTGAGCAGGAGGAGGACAACGAGCATGTCTGATTCGTCGATAAGACAGCTTTCGGTCTGCCCGATCCTCCAATTCCCTAGCGAAGCGGAGCCCGGAAAGACCTATTTGCTCACCATTGATTTGCGCCCGCAACAGGGCTGGCCTTACCAGAATGATGAAGAGGTCACGGTTTACTGCCTGCTCGACACCGCTCCGCTTTTTCGTCATGAGCCGCTCGGCGAGCCGGCGGTAGTGCTACATCGTTACGGCGGCAGCTACGGCCCGGCGCGATTTCTGCTGACGGCCGGAACGGAGACTCGCGAGGGCATCATTCAGGTCACGCTAGTCAGCGGCAGGGGCGTGCCGATGTCTGTGTTCGAGACTCCGGTGATTCAAGTCCGCGAACAGCCTACGCGCAGACTGGTCAACAGCATTGCCGAAGATATTTACCCGCACGTCGAGAAAACGCCTTCCGTCAGATCAGAGTTTGCACCGCTCAGCACTGAAAAAGTTTTTCTCTCGAACCTTCCCGTGAGCGGGAAAGAGTTGTTCGGGCGGAATGAAGAGATGAAGAGATTGGATGAGGCTTGGGATGATCCCTCGACAAACATCATCAGTCTGGTTGCTTTGGGTGGGGTTGGTAAAAGCGCACTGGTTAACCACTGGCTAAGATCTATGGCGCAGGATAATTATCGCGGAGCATCAAGAGTCTATGCTTGGTCATTCTACGAAGAGAGCAGTGCCGATCCGCTTCCTGCTCCAACGGCGTTGGAAGCTTCCGAGCGCGTCGATAAAGCACAGCCGAAATCGATTGACTTCACTGACTCTATTACTGACGACTTCCGAGACGAATTACATCGGCGGTATGTTCTCGAAAAAAAGCCTCAGCAACCTGATGAATGGGTCTTGGATAAAGAATTCGAGTTTCTGTTACTGGCAGCTAACCAACAGAGTATTTCCTCCCGCGATGCCTCAAGCGACCAATTTATCGAAGACGCGCTAGCTTGGTTTGGCGCCGCAGACCCGCATGCAGGCTCTGCATGGGTAAAAGGCGAAAGGCTGGCCCACCTCATCGGAGCGCAACGCACTTTGCTTGTGCTGGACGGGTTGGAAAGGCTCCAGTCTCCCCCCAACCTTGACGATGGCCGCCTTAAGGATGCGGGTCTACTAGGGCTCTTACGACAGCTCGCTACCTCCAACGAAGGTCTTTGCATCATCACCACTCGCGAAGCTGTAGCCGACCTCGCGCCCTTTGAGGCCCCCCACGTCAGACGCATTGACCTTGAGAACCTCTCGCCGGAGGCAGGCGCAGAATTGCTCAAGGCGCAGGGCGTTAAAGGTACGCAAGCCGAACTGGAACAGGCATCCAGAAAGTTTGACGGTCATGCACTGGCACTCACTTTACTGGGCCAATCTCTCAGCAAGAATCACGACGGTGAGTTAAGCCACATTGAAACATTCAAGGGGTTGGATGATGCTGAGAGCACCGGTCTTGATATCCCACTAGCTATTGAATCTTACGAAAAGCAGTTCGGCGAGGGGTCTGAGTTAGCCGTCTTACGGATGCTCGCCTTATTCAACCGTGCAGCCGATAACGATGCGCTTGCAGCCTTGCGTGCCGCACCCACCATAGAGGGTTTGACAGAGCCCTTACAGGGCTTAAGTGCAACTGAATGGCAACGAGTATTAGCCACGTTGCACGGCGCAGGTCTTCTTAACGAACCGAATTCAAATCTACCCGGCGCGGTGGAGATCAATCCGCTGGTGCGCGAACACTTCAGACAACACCTCAAACTAAAGCGCCCTGCTGCGTGGCGCGCAGGCAACAATCGCCTTTACGAGCACTTCCAGAGCACAGTGAAAGAATTGCCCGACACACTTGAAGAGATGAGCCCGCTCTTTGAGGCTGTCGAATATGGATGCCAGGCAGGCAGATACCAGGATGCTTTTGAGATGTATTGGCGTCGGATTCTGCATGGCAGACAGTTCTATCATCACCGTAAGCTTGCTGCATTTGACCTCGATCTGGCGACCCTCTCTAATTTTTTCGATGAACCGTGGCGGAAGGTAAAAAGCGAACTTGACGAACCAACTACAAACTTCATTTTTGATCTCGTAGGAATAGATCTGCGAGCACGTGGAAGGTTAAGTGAAGCCTTAGACTCCCTTGGTATAGGTTTGGAGAATTGGGTAACACATCAGGAATGGGGACAAGCGGCGTGGACTGCTGCCACCTTCTCCACCACCCTGACCCTAGCCGGAGAACTGGATCGAGCAATAGAAGTTGCTAATAACAGCCTCCATTTCGCCCAGATGGACGCTGATGGGCAGCGAGACCCAAACTCCTTGACCGCTCTCGCCTATGCCTTGTTCCAGACAGGCCGCTATGCGGAGGCGCAAGATGCTTTTCGTCAAGCTGAGAAAGTGTTGAAAATTAGCCCGACGGAATTTTCATTTCTCAATTCGGTTTCAGGTTTTCATTATTGCGAGCTGCTGTTTGAGACAGATATGCATGAGGACGCACAATATCAGGCTGCTCGCTTTGCAGATTCAGCAGAGAAAGGTTCGCTTCTTGAAGTAGCATTAGGGAATCTCCTGCTCGGCCAATCTTCTTTATACAATTTTAGATATTTTAATTATCAAGATGCCAGAGAGCGTTTTGATCTTGCGATGGATGGTCTTCGCAGGTCCGGACACCTCGATTACTTACCTTATGCACTACTGACGCGCGCAAAGCTACATCGCCTGAACAGTGAATTCGACCGGGTGCGTGCCGATTTAGATGAAGCGATGGATATTGCTACACGCAGCGGCATGCTCCTGTATCAATCCGATTGTCATCTGGAATATAGCCAGCTCTATCTGGCCCAAAGCGAGCGGGAAAAGGCGATTGAGAGTTTAAATATCGCTAAAGAGATGGTCCGACGCTTGGGATATCATCGGCGAGATAACGATATTCACGATGTCGAAAGACGCTTAGAACCTAACTTAACGAGCGATGTCCAGCCGGCCGAACCTATCACAATATTCTGTTCCTACTCGCACAAGGATCAACAGCTATGGGATGAGATGACAGTTCATCTCGCCCTTTTGCGACGAGAAGCGCTTATTAGAGACTGGCATGACGCCCGGATTGAGGCAGGCGAGCCTTGGGCAGATGAGATCAATAGGCATCTGAATAGCTCCCAAATCATTCTATTGTTGGTCAGCCCTGCGTTCATGAATTCAGATTATCTCTACGGCGTCGAGATGAAACGTGCACTCGAACGTCACAATCTGGGAGAAGCGTATGTTATCCCTATAATCCTCCGGCCTACGGACTGGGAAGGAAGTCCACTAGGGGAATTGCAAGCGCTTCCAACAGATGGCAAAGCGGTTACGCTCTGGAAAAACCATGACGAGGCATTCAGGGACATCGCCAGGGGCATTCAGAAAGCAATCGAAATACTCAAGTCTAAATCAGCACCACCAACATCTCCGTCGCTCATCCCCCGCCCCCCTGTCATCGGCTTCGTCTCCCGCCGCGACGAACAGGGACGCGACATCGTCGAACGCCTGAAAGCAGGCCTCGCGCCCAACAAAAACCAACTCATCACGCTCTCTGGGCCGGGCGGCGTGGGCAAGACTACGCTCGCCGCCGAAGTTGCGCGGACGTTGAAAGAAGTATACAGAGGCCGTGTTGTTTGGAGCAGTGCGGATGGACGTACAGATGTCACGCTCTCTACCCTGCTTGATGAAATAGCCACCCAGCTCGGCCAGACAAACTTGCGCCCCCTCGCGCCCGAGGAGAAAGCAGCGCGGGTTCACACGGTGGTTGCCGAACTGCCCACGCTGATTGTCTTAGACAACTATGAGACGATTGCAGACGAATCGAAGAGTAGCATTGAGCAATGGCTTACCGCCGCACAGTGTTCAGCGCTTTTCACCTCACGGCATAGGATCAACCCCACGCTACACGTCCCAATCATGTCCATGTCGCGCACAGAGGCAGAGGAATATTTGGAGAGATTAATAGCCGAGACACAGGACGCACAGATTTTCACCGACGTGGTTCGCCGGCGCATCTACGAGGCGGCAGAGGCCAATCCATTTGTGATGCAATGGGTGGTCGCGCAGATCGATGTCGCGCAGGAACCGGATACTGTGCTCGAAGAGCTAGCACATGGTGAAGGCGACGCCGCCATGGTCATCTTTGATCGCTCCTTCAATCTCCCGCAGCTGGGCGAGACCGGGCGCGCTGCACTGCTGGCGCTCTCGTTGTTTGTGCCCAGCGCGTCGCGTGAAGCGCTGGCAGAGGTGGCCGGATTCGGCAGCGCGGTGTTGTCTCTGAACGAAGCTGTCAAGTCGCTGCGCTCATTATGGTTGATCAGAGCAACAGATGAGAATCGACGCTTAACCGTTGAAGGCCTGTTGCGCAGTATTGCCGGCGCGCGCCTCTCAAGAGACGCACGCGCCAACGATTTCCGGACGCGATTCTACACTTACTTTCAGCGCTACGCTGAAGCGCACGCCCGGCCGACGCCGGAAGACTTTGACGCCCTGGGAGCAGAGAAGGATAACCTGCTGGCGGCGATGGATATGGCGTCCGCCGAGAGGAATTGGGAGAGTGTTCAGCGCCTTGCTGAAGTATTAGTGTCATCTGAATCTATGTTGATCGTACGTGGCTACTGGGATGAAGCAATAAGAGTAGGCGAGCAAGCTCTGGCCGCCGCACGCGCGGAGAATAGTGAATGGTCAATAGCGAGATTTGAATCTTACATCGCAGGGCTCCGCGTATACAGGGGTGAATACGCCGAAGCCCGGCGAGCATATCAACATTCTCTTGATATTTTCAGGAAACTGGGAAGCAACAGTGATGTCGTCGTTGCATTAAATCAATTAGGTCTGATTGCGTATCATCAAAAAGAGCTGACAGAAGCCCGACGACTCTACGATGAGAGTCTGGAGATGGAGAAGCAGCTTGGCGACGCGGGTGGCATTGCCCTCACGCTATATCGGTTGGGTAGGCTTGCACAGGAGCGAGAAGAGCTAACGGAAGCGCGGCGACTCTATGAAGAGAGCCTGGAGATATATAAAAAACTAGGCGATCAGAGCGGCATCGCCAACTCGCTGCACGAGTTGGGGGGATCTGCCCACTCTCAAGGAAAGTTAACGGAGGCGCGGCGACTCTATGAAGAGAGCCTGGAAATCAAGAAGAGATTGGGCAATCAGAACGGCATCGCCATTACATTGTTTCAGTTGGGGGTGCTTGCCGAAGATGAGGGAGATAAAGTAGAAGCGGCGCGACTATTTCGTGAGGGGTTGAATATCTTTGAGAAGCTTGGCTCACCGAATGCGGAACTTGCTCGCGAGAGTTTGAAGAGGGTGGAGGGCGAAGCTTCCTGAAGGTGGAAGCAAAGCTCTACTTGGATACTGGTGTCATAATGCCGATGATCAGACACGTTTTCACTTTGGCTGAAATCCTCTTATAAGCAGCTTTTACTCAGTCCGGCATGACAGTCGAACACCTTATATAAACCTATGCCTTACAAATACGATGTATTCATAAGTTATAGGCGACATGCCCAGTGGCCCCTTTGGGTGGAAAGACATTTCGTGCCGATTTTTGAGCACTGGTTGGGCGAGGAACTTGGGCAAGATGTAAGTATCTTCTGGGACAATGGGCTAGAAACCGGATATGACTGGCCTGTCGAGCTTGGTTTTAAATTAGCGTCCTCCCGCGTTTTAATCCCACTTTTATCACGGCAATACTTTAATAGCTTATGGTGCAGAACTGAATTAGCGCTTATGTGCGCTCGGGAACATACTTGTGGTCTTGGCGTAAAGTCACGCCCCGAAAGATTGATTGTGCCTGCAATACTTCACGATGGTGAGGATCTGCCTCACGGAATTCGCATTATCCAAGCAGCTAAGTTACAGGAATGTTCCAACGTTTCTTTAGCAGATAATAGCCCAAGACGAGAAATGCTTTCCGACAAAATCCGTGCGTGGGTACCGGATGTAGTTAAAGCTATTCAGAGAGCACCAGAACATGATCCTGCGTGGATAGATCTAGCAGTTGATGAATTCCTGAAATTATACCAAGTGCCTGAAGCAAAACAGGTAACCCTACCAACTCTTGGGTAGCAAGAAATGGGTTCGATAGTCACATTCTATTCATTCAAAGGTGGTGTTGGTCGCACGATGGCACTTGCTAACATTGCGGTGCTGTTGGCTCGTAGAGGTATGCGCGTCCTCGCCGTTGATTGGGATTTAGAGGCCCCTGGTCTTGATCGATACTTCCGGAGCTATACAGGTGGGGTTGATGATGCACAGATCGGTTTACTAGACCTCTTGTTTGATAGTTCAACTCAAAAACAGAAACCAGACTGGCGTCGTTATACTACAGAAATCCTGTTCAACAATCAGTTCTCGCTAACATTGCTTACTAGTGGCAGACAAGATAAATCATATGCAAGCAGAGTTCTCCGCTTCGACTGGAATGAGTTTTTTACAAATTGCGATGGTGGGAACGTTATTGAAGCTCTTCGTGATGATTGGAAGAAAGAGTTTGATGTAACGCTTGTCGATAGCAGAACTGGAATCACTGACGCTGGTGGCATTTGTACAATCCAACTGCCTGACATATTAGTTCCAGTGTTTACGACTAACGAGCAGAGCCTACAAGGCTCTAAGGATGTAGTATTAAGGGCTCAGTTGGCGCGGCAAAAGTTAGCGTTCGATCGCATGCCTCTCTTAGTCTTTCCACTTCCATCAAGATTTGAAGGTCTTGCTGAATATGAAGAAGCTAAGAATTGGTTAAATATCTTTTCTACTGAGTTGGCCCAGTTTTATGAAGACTGGCTACCGAAACAGTTTAGCCCTTTGCAAATTCTCGAACGGACTAAACTACCGTATGTCGCTTACTTCAGCTTCGGTGAAAAGTTACCGGTAATCACAGAAGGAACATCAGACCCGCAAAGCCTAGGGTACGCATACCTTGCGGCAGCAACACTCATTGAAAATGATTTTAAAGATGCTGCAGGATTGATTTCCGGCGGCGCGCTGCTAAGTGATGTCTTAACGTCAGAAGCAGGATGGCAAGAAAAAGACAAGAGCCATCAACATAAAGCACTATCAACAATATGGTCAATTCAGGAATTCTTTGATAATTCTATAGCTCCTGCAATAAAGTCTGGCGATCTATCAGCTCCTCCTATAAACAGTAGAATCAGAATACTATTCACTGGCGTAAGCCCTATGGAAAGCCTGAAGATTCCGTCCAACTCGAAAATGCGTGATTCCTTTGCCACTCTCCAGAAGGGAGACTACCAAGGTAGTTACGAGTTTATTTCGAAGACAGCATTAACAGCAGTTGAACTACAGGAAGAATTGCTCAAATATCTACCGCACGTTGTTCACTTCTTCGGTCATGGGAACCAGTCTGAAGCAATGAGATTAGAAGACTCCTCCTCGGAGGATACATTCATCAATGAGGAAGCGTTAAACCAACTCTTCAGAATACTTCGTGATAATGTCCAAATCGTAGTATTTGACGCCTGTTATTCAAGAGCCCATGCGGAAAAGCTTACCGAAACAATCGACTATGTTGTTTACATCAGCGAGTCCATCAGCGATAAACCATCAAAGACTTTTTTCGAATCATTTTACAAGGCTATTGCATTTGGGAGGTCGGTAGAAGATGCATTTAGTTTAGCCCAGAATGCACTCGACTTATCATTTATAAATCTCTCTACCGTTCCGGTGCTTTTTGTCCGCAATGGAGCCAGTGCGGCAGTGCCACTTTTGCTTCAAGTAAACGGAAGGTATCAGCAGTTTGTAGATCAGCTAAAGCTCATCTTGGGTCGCATAGCGGATGGCACGTCTGCCAAGGAAGAAAGAGAAGTAATGAGACAAACCCTGCTGAGCGGAAAAATTAATTTTAGCCGGAAAAACATTTCAAGTGCTGAAGCGTTTCCACAGGGATTCAACATTATCCCTCATGATCATCTTTTGGAGATTGAGCTGAGCAACGCTTTATACTCGCGTTTGCAGGAACAATTATACCCACCAACTTTAGGCTTAGGGCCGGCACCACCGGGGCTTATCCTTGTAGGTCGCGAGAATTCGCTTAACAACCTTAAAGAATTACTCGGATCTGGGATGTCTTCTCCAAATGCTAGTCGAGTAATTGTTGTACGCGGCTGGCCCGGCGTTGGCAAAACGACACTTGTAAGTGTGCTTAGCCGTGACCCTGAAGTCTTGCAGGTATTTCCAGATGGCGTGCTCTGGTCTTCTCTTGATCAAAACCCTGAGTTGATGTCGAAATTGGCGGCGTGGGGCCGGGCGTTAGGCACTGACAACTTGGGATCCCTACCGACACTTGACGAGGCGACGGCGGAATTAACTATTCGGTTACGCAACAAGAGAATGCTTTTGGTCCTTGACGATGTGTGGGATGGAACCTGCGCGTTTCCCTTCCTGAAGGCTAGGGCAGATACTAAATCTTCGTTGCTTATTACTACCCGCCTCACAAGCGTAGCTGAGGAACTGGTGCCCGATCCCGCAGCAGTTTATGTCCTCCCCCCTTTATCAGAAGATGCGGCTTTGACATTATTGCGCCTTATAGTTCCCATGCAGGTTGAGCAGTATCCAGATGAGTGCCGGGAAATAGTTCGAGAGCTTGGATGTATTCCACTCGCCTTACACGTTGCCGGCCGGCTTATAAAGGCTGAAAGCAGAATGGGGTTAGATGTTACCGACGTGCTTCAAGAAATAAAAGAAGGGCGGAAGCTTGCTCCCGAGCCTGCTCCGATTGATATGTCTATATCTTCGACTACTCCTACTGTCTATGCATTGCTGGAGAGGAGTGTTAACGGTTTAGATGAATACACGCGTGAGTGCTTTGCCTTGCTGGGGGCTTTCGCTCCTGAGCCCGCAACATTCGACTTAGCGTCTATGGCGACCGTGTGGCAAGTTCAGAATCCAAAACCGATTGTTCGGAAATTAATAGGCCGTGGACTATTAGAGCCTATTGGAGCCGGTCGATTTCACATGAACATTTTAATGGTGAAATATGCACGCAGCTTACTCGCTTAAGGAACAAGGTTTTGAGATGACGATATTGTGACGCTTTGGTGGGCGACCTCTTTAAGGGCTTAGGAAAGAACTTTATTGTTCACTCAATTCTCTAGCCAGACGAATATAGCCGTTGTCAGAATGCCGGTTATGAGACACGCATTTGAAATGTCAAATTTTACAGCACCAGCTATAGCCCGTTATAGACAAGCAGTAGCCTAGTGAGATTCAGACATCCACTAATCATCTGCTAAGTTGTACTGTGTCAGAAGACTTCATACACTCCATCTTTGTTACTACCCATCAGGTTTACAATAGCTTCGGGGGCGACTGTAACTCAAGCGCGGTCGGGCTCTAACAATTCTCCCGCCTAGCTAATCAACCAAATTTAAGTATTTGGTGTTGCTGAAAGATAAAGTATCCTTGCTAGCGTAACCAAATTTAATCATTAGATACTTGAGGAGCCAGTTCGATTTAGCCCATCTCGTAAATAGTGGGGTTTCAATCCAACTGATAAAGCCTATGGAAATGCCGTTACTCGAAATAAATGAGCCAGGCAATCGGCTAGAGACCCAAAAGTGCATTGTGACGACAGCGCGGGAACTTTTATCCGCTGATTGGTGTGCCATCATAACACTGAACCCTATCAACCAGCAGTTTTACGAACCGTGTGGGATGACAAGTAAATTGCAGGATAGGGACATAGAGCTATTTGAAACGTGGCTCAAGAGAACTGCCCTCAAATTGATCAGCGGGGGGCAGGAATATGTCACGGACCTCTTTACGCCGCCAGATATTTTGCTGGACGATTTTAATTTGACAGAGACAGGATCCGTCAGAGCGATAACATTATATACAAAGCAGAGACAGGATCCGCTGGCCGTTCTATATCTCGGATTTCGTCAGTCCCGACAGCTTGCTCCGACTGAAGAAAGCGCTCTTAAGGCTTTGGTATCGCAGGCATCTTCAGCTCTTGAAAGCGTATGGCTACTGGGCCGCTACCGGTCTGTGGTTAGGATCGGTCAGAAGCTTAATCTTAGGCTAGGCGGGCCTAGAGAGTTATTCGAGAAATTGAATGAAGAGGTCGCAAGCATTATCGATACTAGTTATTTCTTCATGCTTGCTGTTTATCAGCCACAAAGCAATAAGCTCGACAGGTATTTCTCACTGATGAACGGGGAGTCGGTAGTGGAGCTTGGAATGCATTTAGAAGGAGTGAGCGAGATAGTTATTAAAAATGCTCGGTCGTTAACATCTTTCCATTTAAGTAGTAATGAGGATTGGAATGTAAATCATGTTGATTTACTTGGAAAAGCAGACCCTGCTCCGGAGTCGGTGATATTTGAGCCGCTCATTTTTCATGGCGAGGTGTTAGGGGTGCTGACCGTACAGCATTCACAACCGTATGCCTTCGACGATGAAGATTTGCGTATTATGAAGTTGTTGGGCAATCAGGTGGCCCTCGCGCTTAGTAACTTGAGATTATTCAGATATGTGCAAACGCTTAATGAGGTCGGGCAGCGGTTGACTGTGAACCTCAGTTCAGAGAATTTGCTGAAGGAGATTGCCGATGAAGTAAGGCAAGCAACGTACGCGGATATCATCGCACTCTATCCTTACCTACTTGCAGATAATTGTTTCGGGCAGCCGATTTACAGCGGGAGTTTGCGTGAGCCAGATGCACTACGACCTACAGTTCGATTAGACAATATTGCGTGGTTGACACTGAGACAAGGTGCGCCTGTTTGGGCCCGGGATAGCAGTAAGCTATATGAAGCATTAGGAGGAGACATTGAATACAGGGAGGGAAACTTTGAGGTGCGAGAAGGGATTGTTTCGACAGCAGCAGTTGGGCTGCAAATAGGTAATGAGGCCATCGGCGTGATGTTCGCCAACTTTCGTGTGCCGCAGTCCTTTCATGCATCGCAGAGGAATCTGATCCTCGGATTGGCCAATTATGCGGCCATTGCCATCAAGAATTATCGCAAATACACGGCTGCTAACCAGCGCCGTTTTGAGGATCTTTTGACCTTACAAAAGATCGAGCGGCAGATGCGTCAAACTCCCGGGCTGAAGGAGATCTTGCATGCAATCCTTGAGGGTGCGGTCAGTCGCATCCCGGTCGCCGATGAGTCCTCAATTTTTTTATACAATCCTCGGACAGAACAGTTGGAAGCAGCAGCCTCCCTCGGCAATAATGTGAAGGTGCATACTGGCCTAGCTCTTCCTATTACAGACGGGCGAGGTAGCCCTGCTTGGGTATACCGTAACAAATCGCCAATGAGGGTTGACAATGTAAAGACGGCTCCAGAATTTCGAGATATTTTTTATCCGGTAACAAGTGATACGGTTTCGGAATTGGCTTGCCCACTCATAGATGAAGATGATGTGATCGGTGTTATTAGTTTTGAGAGCAAGATGGAGGGTGCATTTACCAAAGAGGACGAAGAGTTTATTAGCACATTAGCAGGGCAAGCGGTGTTGGCTATCAGGAACGCTCAACTCTACGAGACGGCGGAGGCAGCACGGCAGGAACTAGACACGCTCCACGACGTTGCTCAGAAAATCACGTTGCTGAGAAGCGATCCCGAGGAAGTCATGAAGTTTATTCTTCAGAAAGCTCGCGTCTTACTTGGAGCAGAGATGGGAGCGTTGCAATTATACGAAGGCATAAGACCCGGCAAAACTTTTATCAGTGAGGCGTACACAAAAGACGGAGACCCAATCATACAGACCATAGAGCCCGGCAATACCGAGCACCGGGGCATTTTGGGGATTGTACAGTATGTTGCTGAAACACGTCTTCCCTATATCACACAAGGGGACGCAATGGCCGATCCGTATTATCACTCAAGTCGTGATTATCACAGCGAAATCGCGGTGCCTTTACTGTCTCGCACCAATGAACTTATAGGCGTATTAGATCTCGAAAGCCCGCGTCATTACGCCTTCGACGAGGCAGATCTGAAGGTGCTCGAAACATTCGCGCGACAGGCAGTCATCGCAATCCAATACGCACAAGCGTACAGTCTGGCACGCGCCGAATCGGCGCGTTTTCAATTGTTGGCTGAGGCGGGACGCGACTTAAGTGAGTTAACAGAACTCATTCAAATTGATCAAGCTTACGACATCACACTCCAAAAAGTATTAAGATTTACTGATGCAGAGGTCATCCTCCGGCGCTTCGATGAAAAAAACCAGGAGCTTGTTTTGGAGAGGGTATTGAATCCTCTGCACGCGCCCATCGTTGAAAAAATATCCATCTCGGGGGGCATTAATGGGCAGGTGGCGCAGGAGCGCAGAACGGTTGTCCTGCATGACCTTGACAACCTTCCAAACAGCGTGACCGAGCCTGGACGAGACAGTTCAACTGTTCGCACGCTCGCTATCACTCCAATACAGTTCAAGACACGCTATTATGGGAACCTTACGCTGAGTCGCGAAGAAGCTTATTCCTTTAGTAGAGCTGATGTCTTACTACTTGAAGGTTTGGCCCAGCAGCTAGCGATCACAATTTATCGCTTGGAAATAGTCAAGGAGAAGCACATGGCTGAAGAGCAAGCTAAAAACCTTGAACTCGTCGCTGAACTCGGCCAATCAACGCTAGAAATAGCTCATCGGCTGGGTAATGATCTGGGTCTGGTCCGCTTTTACATTAATAATATCCGGGGTGCTCTTTCTAGCTCCGGCATCGAAAGCCCGGCTATTAATGAAGAACTAGATAAGCTCGCTAGAGATGTAGGCAACGTCTTGAGGATGAGCAAAGGGCTGAAGCAAAAGGTCGTAGAAATTGGAGAAGAAGGAATAAAGCAAGAGCGCACCACCATACCAATCAAAGCTTTGCTGGAAGATTCTAGCTGGACACTACCCTTAGCGGAAAACATCAATATTCATTGGGACATTGCCGACGACTTAGCGCAGGTTAACGTGTTCCCCGGTCAGATCGTTGATATTTTACGTAACTTGCTTGCCAACGCTATAGAAGCTATGCCTGATGGTGGAAGCATCATTATCCGCGCCTTCAATGCGCCTCCTTACGTTCAGATTGAGATTGAGGACACAGGTCCAGGTATCCCTTTGCTATATCAACCTAAAATCTTCAACCTCTTTTTCTCTACCAAGTCAAGCTCTGGGTTTGGCCTCTGGAGTGCTCGCCGCTATGCGCGTGCCAATGGCGGGGAGTTAACGCTGGAGAGTAAGCTCGGTAAGGGTTCTACTTTTATCCTACGACTGCCAACGACTAGGGAGAGCTTAGACGCAAAGTGAGTTAGGTACTTTATGCAAAGTCCGGGGCGTATCTTAATTCTAGATGATGAGCAGCGCTGGCGGGACGCCCAGTGCTCAATTTTGCAGAGTGGGGGTTTTCAAGCTGACGCAACTGGTACGGTCTCACAAGCTTGGGAACTCCTAAATGAAAATGTTTATCACTTAGTAATTCTTGATCTGAGCTTGCTCTCAGGGGATGGACACAATGCCGACGGGATGCTGTTTTTAAGTGAACTTCATGAACGAGGGTATCTCAGCACGGTAAAGGTCATCATCCTTTCCGCCTACTGCACAATGGAGTACATGCGGAAGGCATATCGATATGGGGTGGAGGATGTGCTAAGTAAGGATGAGTTCTTCGGTGATTCGAGTGAATTCGTTGAACGGGTACGGCAAATCCTTGCCGGGCGATAGACCGATACCCACCCTCATTCCTTATCAAATACCTCTGGGGAGTATTTATGGGTGATTTGCACGTTCTAATCATTGAGGACGAGCCCGACCGGGGAGGAGGTCACGTACAATGAAGAATAACCAGAAGAATACGACCTCACATATCATTACTTCGCCAAGCCGCGTTCTCATTTTAGAAGATGATCATAGATGGTCTCAAGAGATCTCCTCCGTGATGGTACAGCGTGGACTTTCAGTTGATATTGCTTCAACCTTTGAAGAGGCAACAAGGCTTTTACGTGCTGGAGAGTATGATGTCGCGGTTTTAGACCTCCAGCTAACGGAGAGAACAGAGGCTACTGGCTTAGACATTGCGAAAACTCTTCGCGAACGAAATCCCGAGTCTCTTGTAATAGTACTTACCGGGTATGCAAGCACCTCAGATTTGCGCAACGCTTTAAGGATAGGCGTCGATGAAGTTTTAGACAAGGCGGATTTTTCGCTTGACCATATTAACAAAGCCCTTGATGCTGTCCTTCTTCGCCGCGAAACTGAACGCGAGTCGATAAGACGAACTCAGATTGATAGATTGATGTATGAAACTCTATCTATGATGTCGCATGAATTACGCACTCCTTTAATTATAATAAAACGCAATGTTGAAGCTTTATTATCTGGCGCATTCGGCTCTCTTAAGTCTGACCAAATCGAAGCCGTTAAAGAAATCCAGTTAGCGGCTCAACGTGAATTATTATTAATAAATGCCTATCTTGATTTAAATCGTATCGAAAGGGGCGTTGAAAACTTAACATATCAAGAATACGACTTGGTGAAACTAGTACGCGAAGAGGTTGCCGCACATAGAGCAATAGCCAATCTTAAGAATATTAAATTTGAAGAGTTCTTACCCGAAGGCGACGCTATTGTTAGAATTGATGTGAACCGTTTCCGCGTTGCCCTGAACCCATTAATGGACAATGCAATTAAATTCTCCCCTGAAGGAGGACATATTTCCGTAAGAGTTAGCCTGACCAGCAATTTTGTTGAAGTACAAATAGAAGATCAAGGGCCTGGGATGAAGCCCGACGAAATCGATAGGATCATTAACTTACAGTTCATGGAGTCATCAAGTTTTACTCAGAGATTTCGAAGCTCAGGACTTGGCTTAAGTGTAGCCAAACGTATGATCAGTTTGCATGGCGGCAAACTCTGGATCGAAAGTGACGGCAAGAGTGGCACTAGGGTAAACTTTCGACTTTCAGTTAACAGTTGAGAGGCGCAACAATGACTTACAAAGTAGTTGTTATTGAGGATGATCAGAGCCAATCGAAACCTTTTATAAAAATGCTTGAGTATCGACAGTACAAGGTTCTACACGCATTTAATGGACTTGATGGTTTAGCTCTTGTGATAAAACACAAACCGGATTTAGTAATTATAGATTTACTGTTAGTTCATCGAGGTGATCAGATGGATGGGTACGACGTAATTCAAGCATTAAGAGGTAATCCAGAGACATCTGCGGTCGGAATATTGGCTTGGACTGGACACTTTGTCGATGAACAAGATGAAATCCGGGCACTTCGCACAGGTGCAGATGATTTCATGAGAAAAGATGCTGAGTTCGGCTTACTTGAAGCCAGAATAGAGGCATTACTAAGACGCGCAAAGCGCAGTTGAGTTTAGGATGTCAATATGTGGACAGACATTATTAGTTGGTGGAAGGCGCTTTGGACTGAGCAGAAAATCGTAGCTGGAGCGTTATCTGGATTCATTGCAGCTTTTATTATGTTCCTCATTAAAGATGCGCTCTGGCAAAGTAGATTTGTGCGGATACAGAGAATGACGGATTTCAGGCAGAAGCAGTTGGATAATTTTTATTCGCCTCTTTATCAATATTATCAACAAGCATACGCAAGGTTTGACTACTGGAAGAAGGAGAACGCCACCTCAGAATTACCTCGTCAACCTTTTTTTGACTCAACAGAGGAGAGAAAATTTGAGGAAAAAATTTTCACTGATCACTCCGGGTATGCCTCTCAACAGATCCTTCAGCTATGGTCTGCATTCAATGCCACAAGTGACAATGTAGAGAGGAATAAGCGCAGAGAACTAATGGTTCGAGCAATAGTAAAGGATTACCAAAAACTTAAAAAACAAGTCGGATTAGAGAACAATGAAGAGGAATTAAAAACAGGCACGTTCAAATTATCTTCTGATTAGCAATTCCCTCTGTCAAGTATAATATTCCAAACAGCCTCACGTTATTAGCATTTAGGGAAGAACTTTATTGTTCATTCAATTCTCTGCCCTGATGTGAGATGAGCCTTTAGGGAAGAACTTTATCCCCACATTAGCGATTTCGGTCACTCGAAAATAAAGGACTTACGCCCGCTTCAGGGAAGAACTTTATTGTTCGCGAACAGGTGTTTACGACAAATAAAGTTGTTCCCTGAACAATAAAGTCCTTTACCTAACCAGGGGAAACTTTTTCCGAATTACTTCTCTCCATTTATATGATAATGGTGTAATGAATTATTTTAGCGAAGGACAATTTTTTGGGAACACACATCAGACAACTTCGTTTGATGGAATTACTGCGACCGAAACCGAATACAATTATCAGTTCGTTGATTGGCACTACCACGAAAATCCTTATTTTTCCTTTGTGACTCAAGGAAATTGCCGTCATATCAATAAACGGGAAACCTTTGACTGTGCACCCGATTCGTTGTTGTTTCATAATTGCCATGAGACTCATTGCAATACAAAATCGGGTGGGCTGTCACGTGGATTTCAAATTGAATTGAGCCACGATTGGTGCAAAAAATTTGAGGTTGATTTGGATCAACTCCCCGGCAGTGTGAGAATCACGAGTCCAAATGCCAAGCTCCTCTTCTACAATATATACAGGGAATCAAAACTACCCGATAACACTTCAAAGCTGACGATTGATGCGCTTCTGGTTGAAACGTTTGAAACGATGCGCGGGGTAGAAAAAATTTCCGCTCCCGGCACACCGCGTTGGGTGAAAAAGATTAACGAGATTCTACACGAAAATTGTGACCAGACGCTTTCTTTGCAAAAAGTGTCTGAAGAATTAGACCTTCATTTTGTCCATCTGTCCCGCGATTTCCCACGCTATTTTCGTTGTAACTTTAGCCAGTACGTTCGCAAAATCAAGGTCGAGAAATCACTTGCCTTGCTTCGCAATCCGAAGCTTTCAATGACAGACATTGCCTTCGCCTGTGGCTTCGCTGACCAAAGCCATTTTATTCGTTGCTTCAAAGAATTTACCGACATCACTCCCAAAGATTTTCGCCGACTCATCCGCTAAAATTCCCGCACGTTAAATCCATTCTATATTTCCCCGACTGCTTCCTTTATCGTTGCGATAAAGCGATGAGAATTTATAAACCCCGAAAAGTTGAATTTACACGGATGGTGACGACCGGCGGTTGGAGTATCAAAGTTTATCAGATCACGTGTCGTCTCAAATTTGAGTCCGAAGGAGTTTTGGATAACGCCGTTTCGAATCTTCCGAGATGGCTGGAAAAATCGAAGACGCTTGGGTTTGAAACTTACCGGGCAGCATTTTTAATCGTTCACGAAGGACGCGACGGCGTTTGGACTCTGCTCAATTGGTGGACTGGTGGCGAGATGCTGCACAGCATAACTTTTTACACGGACTTCAATCAGCCGGACGAATTTCAGATGCTTCCGAAAGAAGGTTTTATGGCGTGTGTTTGGGAAATGGCGGTCACTATTTTTGAACGAGAAATGTGGATTGAACACATTTTGAAAAAAGCCGGAAACCCGGATTTCACGGCCTATCTTGAAGCAAAGTTAAACAAAGAAGTCTGAAGACGAACTGAGAAAATGAAAAACTCAGACATTTAATCAACCCCCTTGTTATTTCGATAAATACCCGAATTGCTTCGTAGACATCGAACTTTCCGAGGCTTTCAACCAATCGCAAATCGAACTTGAAACAGCGGATTAATAGAAAGGTAGAGTTCCCTTATGAAATCGAGAAGCTATCAAATATCAATATCCATCTTGTTGCTATTTTTGGTTCTGAGCGATGTTTCTTTTCCACAGCAAGCGCAGGAAATTAAAAAGCTTCCGCCGGTTAATCGGACTCGCCCGCAGAAAATTGATCTGAAGCACATTGCGATAGATTTGCGTTTCGATTGGGCAAAAAAACAAGCCTATGGGACGACTGTCGTTACGCTTTCACCATTTAATCAGACTGACAAAATCACGCTTGATGCAGGCTTTCTCACGGTTAATTCCGTCACGACTCAAAACGGAATTCCGATGAAATATAAATACGACGGCGGCGATAAAAACGACAATCTAAAAATCACGCTTGACCGTGTTTACGCGATGGGCGAAGAGGTTGTCGTCAAAATTGATTACCGCACAAATCAGGTGAATCAGCCAGACCCGAATAGCCTCGGCGGCACTAACGGGAAAGGCATTCGATTCTCTGAACCGACTTCAAACGACCCGACCAAGATGCGGGAAATTTGGTCAATGGGAGAACCCGAATCAAATCGCTACTGGTTTCCGAGTTACGACTCGCCCAACGATTTTCGGACAACCGAATTCACCGCGACCGTAGATAAAAAATTAGCAGTGATTTCCAACGGCAGGCTCGTCGAGACCAAAGACAACGCTGACGGCACGCGCACTTTTCGTTGGAAGGCGGACACGCCCTATGCCAATTTCCTGACTTCATTTGTGATCGGCGAGTTCGTTGACGTGAAGCAGAATTACCAGGACATAGAGCTTCACAATTACGGCTATCCGCACGAACAGGAATCTGTGGCGGCAAGCGTCGAGCGGCTGCCAGATATGGTCCAATTCTTCTCTGAAAAGATCGGCGTGAAATATCCTTATCCGAGTTATTCGCAAGTTTTTGTGCAGGACATCGGTGGTTTTACAAGCAACATGAACGTCTCTACCATCACCGAAAATATGGTAGACGATTACGCAACCCACGCGGATTTTCTCTATCTCTGGGATTTAACAGAGGCGGAAGCGCTCGCTCAGCAATGGTTTGGCAATTATCTGACCAGCCGCGATTGGAGCGAGGTCTGGCTCAATAAAAGTTTTGCGCATTACTTTAATTGTTTGTACAACGAACACAAGAACGGTCGTGAAGAGTGGCTATTGTGGGTACACAGCTTTGACCAAAGCACTTACCTGTTCGACTGGAATTCGGGCAACCGCCGCCCGGTCATCACACAAAACTACGAAAACGCCTCTTCTCTCATCTCCGACAATTATTCTACGATTCGTGGCGCTTTAGTCTTAAATATGCTCCGCAAACATTTGGGCGAAGAAAGTTGGTGGAAAGCTATCAGGCATTATGTCAAATCAAATGCCAACAAAGCTGTGACCACTGAAGACTTTCGCAAAGCCGTCGAAGAAACGACGGGCGCATCAATGGACTGGTTTTTCGATCAATGGCTCTACAAAATGGGGCATCCGATTTTTGAAGTCACCAGGAATTATGACGAGACAAAAAAACAACTGACTCTCCGCGTCAAGCAAACTCAAAAAATCGACCCGAACAACGCCTACCCGCAAGTTGAATTTTTTCAAGGGAAAGTTGAAATCGAAATTGACGGCAAAATAGAACAAGTACAACTCGAACCAAAAGGCGAAAATATATACACTTTTGCCTCGCCGCAACCGCCGAAATTCGTTAATTTTGATTATGAGAATACCTGGATCAAAGAGATCAAGTTTGTGAAATCCATCGCCGACTTGCTCTATCAACTTCAAAGCTCCAAAGATGTTCTCGCCAAACAAACGGCAATGGCTGAGCTAGCCAGTTTTGCCAAAAGCGAAAACGCTCCGGCGGAAGTCAAAGCGATAATTGTTACAGAATTACGAAATACGGTTTTAGGTAATGGATACTGGCGGTTACGACTTTCGGCCATGTCGCAACTTCAAGGGTTGCTTGCGCCAGCATGGCAGACCAAACCTGTGCCATTGGATGAAGCCACGATTGCGATGCTTTTGACGGTCATCAAAAATGACAAATCATGGCTCCGTGCCGGTGCGATAGGTTTTCTGGGGATGACGCGAGACCCGAAATATGCCGACCTCTATCTCAATGCTTTGGACGACCAAAGTTTTCGCGTCATTAATTCGGCAGCCATCGCTCTGGGCAAGAGTAAAGACGCGAAGGCGTTTGACGCTTTGGCAAAATTGAAAGACAAACCTTCGATGAAAAGCCAAACTTTAATAAGCGCGCTGCTCGGCTTAAAAGAACTCGGCGATCCGCGCGGTTTTGACATCGCGTTCAAGGCGCTGTCCGACCTGAATTTACCTCGTTGGCGATTGCCGAATCCTCCCGTCTGGGACTATCGCGTGGTCGCGGCAGATACAATCGCTACTTTAGGGAAAAGCGACAAAGCCTATCCGTTAATCTTTGAGCGATTCAAAAAATCAATGTCTGAATCCGACATCAACGGCATTTTTTATAATGTCGTGCTGATGACAACTCTCGCAGACCCGCGCGGACAGGAAGCTTTTGGAATGCTCAAAGCGAAATTCAAAGACGACGCCAATGTCATGCAAGCAGTAAATCAGTATGAAACGCAGTTTAAGGACGCGGTAAAGAAACCGTAGCTGCCTCACCTTTGAGATGATTTAAAGAAGAACTTTATTGTTCGTGAACACCTAGAGCTGTGTTGACTTGAGTGTCGGGGACAGAGCAGTTCACCGCAGAGACGCAGAGAAGTCACGGAGATCGCGCAGAGGCTTGAATGCTCTTCAACTCTCTGCGCCCCCGCTGCGACTCTCTGCGTCTCTGCGGTGAGCTTGTCTGGCTTACACTCAATTGAATTTTGCTCTATGTTTGCGTGAAATAACCCTGACGGGGATGTCTTCGCCGAAATCGGTAGTGGGCTGCTGCCTATCCATCATCACGAAGAATCTCCCGCAAAGGCGCAAAGACGCAAAGGAATTGAGAGAGGCTTAATCTGTTGTGCTTGCTTTGCGCCACCAGCGCCTTTGCGGGAACCTGTTTTTTCTTTGCCATCTTTGTAACTGACTCACTACACCGAAATCTTTATCCTAGCTCTATTCCTCACTCATAGAGTAAAATCCCCCGACTGTCATTCCTATTCAGCTCTAACAATTCTTCTGCCGGTGCTGTGAGTCATGAGCCTTCTCAACAACCGCTACCTGATCGTCAGTGAACTGGGCAGAGGCGGCTTCGGGCATACCTTTCTCGCAGAAGATACACATTTGCCTTCGCGCCGCCGCTGTGTGATTAAGCAGTTCAAGCCTGCGACTAGCGACCCGAATCTGCTGCCACATCTGCAAGAGCGTTTCGGGCGCGAAGCCTCGATTTTGGAGCGGGTCGGAGAAGAGCACAGCCAGATTCCCAAGCTCTATGCCTACTTCGTTGAAGACGAGCAATTCTATTTAGTTCAGGAGTTGGTTGACGGCCAGACGCTTGGTCAGAAAGTGAGAACAGAGGGGCCGCTCAAGAGCGTTGTCGTCAGAGAGATCATCAGCAGCCTGCTGGAAATTCTCGACTATCTACATGCCAATGACATCATTCATCGTGACATCAAACCCGACAATATCATCTACCGGAAAAAAGATAGTAAGCCGGTCTTGATTGATTTCGGCACGGTCAAAGAAACTGTGACGACCGTTTACGATCAAGGCGGAGTCCCGACCAGCATGATTATCGGCTCGCCCGGTTATATGCCTATGGAGCAGGCTGTCGGGCTGGCAGTCTATGCCAGTGACCTTTACAGTCTGGGGTGTACAGCGATTTATCTGCTGACCGGCAACCATCCTTTTGAGTTGATGGATCGGCGAACCGGAGAAAATCAATGGCGTCGGTTCGCGCCCGATGTTGAATCTGATTTGGCTTCGGTCATTGACAAGGCAGTCCAAACGGTGAGCCGTGATCGCTATGAGACGGCAGGAGAGATGCGAAGGGCTTTGCATCCGGCACTGCTAGATACTGTGCCCTCGCCGCTACCGGAGCCAGTGCCAGTGCCTCCGACTCCAACGCCTCCAACTCCAATCCCACCTGAGCCGGTTCCACCCAAGCCAATACCGCAGCCAGTTTCCCCTGACCCTGTGCTGCCTGTGCCGCTGCCGGTTGAAAGCGAGTATCTCCTTGAGCCAGAGGATAGATGGCGCATTCCACTCTTATATTCGTTGATATATGTGCCTTTGTGTTTGGGATATTTCATACTTACACCCTACAACTTTATTACCTTGTTTTTCCTATGGTCTGCTTGCGGAATCGCCCAAGCCTTAATTTTACGTAAGTATTTCAACCCAATCTTGTGGGCAGGAGTCACTACTATCGGTGCCATTATCATTTCCGGTAATTTCGGAGGGGGGTATTCTCCCTACTTTTTATTTTATTTTCTTCGCCTCGAAGCATTCATCATCATCATGGGGATCGGGCAATGGCTCGTGCTGCTCAAATATGTTAAGTCTCCCCAGAACTGGCTCCTTGCCAGCCTTGTTACCACGATTGCGATTTTCATTGCGTATTATGCTGAAGTAAAAGACGGTAAATTGCCGTTTACCGCTCCTTTAATAAATTGGCCCTTAGCAGGACTCCTGCTTGGCATTGGACAGGCTCTCTGTCTCCGCTACTTTCATAAAAAGAAAGCTGTGGAGAGAAAGATTTAGAAGCTCTTGAAGGCATCTGACAAGGCGCACCTTGAGCACGCTTTTAACCTGCGCTTTATTTCCGGACGGGGTAGGCGCGATTGCACAAGCACTTGAAATCTCTGGCTCATGCTGCCGGGCAGAATCATCTCGCGCACGCTTGTGCGCATCATCAGAGCTTCCGCCTCACTTTGCGTTTGCGCGGTCATCTGCTCTAGCTGTTCGAGCAATCCTACCCTGAGCAAGAATTGATCTTGCCGCTCAAAGCTTACAGTCTCAAGGCCGCACTTCTCGCCTGCTTGCTTGATGTGCGTCCAATCAATCGTCGTGGTGATGTCTTGTGAGCCGGGATGAGAGAGCACGTTGTCAACAAAGCTGTGTTGCCTGAAAGCGCGCAGCGTTCCTTCAAAGCGATGCGGCGCGCCATACAGCTCAAACGCCTCCGCGCCGTAATCAACAGTGATGATGTAGCCGCGATTCAAACAGGCAGCGGCGCGACAAAGCCAATCTCCGGCGGCAAGATTTACTTCGGCAATCTGTCCTTCGGCCAGCGGCACGCCGATGTCTTCAAAATAATTATCAAGGCGCGGCGCGGTCAGGTCTTTTTCCGTCCACACAAATTCATTTGCTTCGTTCAGGCAGACGCACATTTCCCGTAACTTGCCCTGCCGCATGACGACGCGATGCACAGGCATGGCGTCGAGCAATTCGTTTGAAAAGATAATGCCCGCACCGATTGGTCTTTTAATCTCATCGAGGCGTTGAAACTTTACGCGCTCCTTAAATGGGAGAAGCAGTTCAAGCGCACGCTGGCGCGCATTCATGCTGGCCTCGTCAATCAAATAGCGCGTGGCCTTGAAAACCTGCGGAAAGAATTTCGAGAGCGTTTCCAGCACGCCGCGCGCGAAGTGGCCTGCGCCTGCGCCCGCTTCTAAAATCGTCCATTGGGCAGGCGCGCCCGAGTCTTCGTAAAGCGACGCGAAAAATTTGGCGAAGGTGGCCGAAAACAAGCTGCTTAGCTCAGGGCTGGTGCGGTAATCGCCCGCGAGTCCCCAGCGCACGCGACCTGTGCGACAGTAATATCCCTCTTGCTCATCGTACAGAGCGGCCTGCATCCAATCGCGGAAACTGATCGCGCCCTCGCGCCTGACGCGCTCACGCAGACGTTCGGCGAGCGACGCGGCTCTTCCCTTTTCTGCGCCCGGCTCTTTCATTCTTTGAAGAGATGGATTTGGAAAAAGATTCTAACGCTCTCTGGGCGGGTCAAGCTCTTTGTCCAGCAGCCGTGTCGTGCCTTCTGTGACGCTGGGCGGTTTTTGGATTTCAGCCGTGTGTTGGTGCGGCCTGTAGGAGTTGACGGGCGTGCTATGCGCGGGCGGCAAAGCCTGTGCGCGGACTTGTGGATTAAACTGCGCAGGCATGTGCGGCTGCTGCATGTAGACGGGCACCACCACTTGCTTGCGGGGCGCGCCTTCTTCAAAAATTAAAGCATAGAGGAGACGCAGAAAGCCTCCGACAAAACCGATGATGGCCGCGACGGCTGCGAAAAGCTCAGGGGTGTTGAGATAGGTGTTAAAAACTCCAAAGAGACTGGTCAGGATGATGCCCAGCATGATGAGCGTCACGCCTTGCTGAACCCCCTTGCGACGCGGCGAAACTTTCCGCTCTGTTGGTTCAGGTGCGTAAGTCGGCATCATGCCGCCGTGCGCGAGCAAATCCGTCACGCCGCCCAAAGGAAATCCGCAGCGTGAACAGAAACGCACTTCGCCGGGAGCCTGTTGCTGGCCGCATTGCGGGCAATGCATGGGAAGAGTCTCTCCTTCTAGTCTGAACAAACTACAAAGGCGAATCAAAAGTAGAAATAAATTCGCGGCTTTTTCTCTTTGCGCTCTTGGCGCGTTCCTTCTTTGCGGTCTTTGCGGTTAAGGGCTGTTTTAACGCAAAGGACGCAAAGATTTAAGACGCAAAGGAACGCAAAGAGTTGCTACTCTTGATTGACATTACAAATCAAATGCGCGGCAAGCGTGCGTCAGAGAAAAATCTGAGCGTGGCGAACGCGCGTCCCTGTTGATGGCTGGCGCGCACCAGCGTCTCGATCAACAACTCATAAATCGCCTGCATCTGGCCGGAAGGCGTTGCAATCTCTTTGAGCAAATCTTCATCGCTTCGGAAAAGCTCAAAGCCGCGCCTGCGCGTCGCTTCAACTTCTGCAAGATACTCCGCGATGCGTGCCTTAGTCGAGAGCGTTTCCGGCAGCGTCCACTCAAACGGGTCGTCCCAGAGGTTGGTCGTGATGCCGCCGAAAGTCTGCTCGATTGTTCCCGCGCTGCGCAGGATGAGTTCGCCGCAAGAGTAAACCGGCAACGCTCCCGTCTGCGGGCGCGGTTGCGAATAAAGCTTTTCCGGCGGCAGCTTCTCTAGCAATTCAAGCGAGCGCGTGTGCAGGCGCGCAAACTGCTCATCAAGAAACGAAACGATTTTATTCATTCTACCGGGGTTATTTACTTGCCATACCAGCCAATCGGCTTGCCTGACAAATCAACCCACACGCTCTTGATAGTTGTATACATCTCCAGAGCGTGCTTGCCCATCTCGCGGCCATAACCTGACTGCTTGTAACCACCGAAGGGCGAGGCGGCATTGAACATGTTGAAGGTGTTGATCCAGACCGTGCCCGCGTGAACATTCCTGGCGAAGCGATGTGCGCGCGTGATGTCTTTTGTCCAGATGCCCGCAGAGAGTCCGTAGATTGTGTCGTTTGCCTGCTTGAGCAAATCGTCTTCGTCCTCAAAGGCGATGGCGCAGGTGACTGGCCCAAAAATTTCTTCCTGCGCGATACGCATCGAGTTCTTCACTTCTCCGAAAATCGTCGGCTGGAAGAAGTAGCCGTTCTGGAAATTGCCTTCAAGCTGTGGCGATTCGCCGCCGGTCAAGACGGTCGCGCCTTCTTCTTTAGCAATGTCCATGTAACCTTTGATGCGTCTCAACTGTTCATCTGAAACTTGCGGCCCCATGTGCGTGCCTGTGTCCATCGGATTGCCGACCACAATCTTCTGCGCTTTCTCTTTGAGACGACCGAGAAATTCTTCTTTGATTTCCTCTGCGACAAAAAGTCTGGAGCCTGCACAGCAAACCTGTCCCTGATTGAAGAAGATGCCCATCATCGCGCCGTTGACGGCCTGCTCTATGTCTGCATCCGCGAAAATGATATTCGGGGCTTTGCCGCCGAGTTCGAGCGAGACTTTCGTCAGATTCTGCGCGGCTTCGCGCGCGATGAGCTTGCCCACTTCGGTAGAGCCTGTGAAAGCTATCTTGTCTATGCCCGGATGCGAAGCGAGAGCCGCGCCCGCAGTCTCTCCATAACCCGGCACGATGTTGACGACGCCATCCGGGAAACCTGCTTCCTGAATCAACTTGCCGAGTTCCATTGCGTTGACGGGAGTTTGCTCTGCGGGTTTGAGAACGATTGTATTTCCGGCGGCGAGCGCGGGCGCGAGTTTCCAAGCGGCCATCAGGAGCGGAAAATTCCACGGAATGATTTGCCCGCAAACGCCGAGCGGCTCGCGCAAGGTGTAGTTGAACATCTGCCCCGGCACGGGAATCGTCTCGCCTTCGATCTTTGTGGCCCACCCGGCAAAGTATTCAAAATTCTCGACGACCTGCGGCAGGTCAACATACTGAGATTCGCGTATGGGTTTCCCGTTATCTGCGGTCTCAAGCTCTGCGAGTTCCTGCGAACGCTCTTCGATGAGTTGCGATAATTTATACATCAGGCGACCGCGATCACGCGCGCTCATCTTGCCCCACTTGCCTTCATAAGCCTTGCGCGCGGCGGCGACGGCCTTATCAATATCTGCTTTATCGGCTTCGGCGACTTCGGCGAGCGTTTCGCCAGTCGCAGGGTTCGGCGTCGTAAAAGTCTTGCCGGATTCGGCGTCCACCCATTTGCCGTCTATGAAAAGCTGGTATTTACGCGGCGATTCGGCTGAGCTTGGTTGCGGTGATGACATAAAAGTTACTCCTCAAGTTGTGTATTGGTGCGAAAAACTTATTTGATACGGAACGTTGCGACTGATGACATTTATCTCCGCAGGATTCCGCTGTTAATCTTCCTGCGCACGTCCGTTTTGACCATTGCGGCGTTCATTGATATATCGCTCCACGACGTTGATGAAAATGTTGAGCCGCTCGTCTGTTTCTGCCTGCGCGGTTGCAAGTTCGGCAAACTTTTCATCCGTTCTCTTTTGCGACTCGGCCATTTCTTTAGCCATACGTTCTTGCTCTTGAGCCATCCTGTCTTGTGCTTCTGCTATTTTGCCAACCAGCCCGACTACAGTTGTCATAGCGTCCGTCAGGCGGCTGTGGGATTCCTGCAACTGTTGAATGTCTGCCGCAAACTGAGCTTGTTGGTTGACGATAAATTCCATCTTGCGCTGCATCTCTTCTTCGCTCATGGTACACCCTCCATCATATAATCATATCACGCTCGACACTTCATCCGCTTGCATTGCCGTCTTGTCGCGTCAGCAATTGAGGGTGAAACTATGTTAGACGCGACGGAGTTCGTTCCCAAACTCATTAAACTCTTGTTCGTCTATATTGCCAAACTTTGGATTGCCGTTTTCTTGCGCCAGCAATTGACGCAGCACGTATGGCAGGATGCCGCCGTGCTGGTAATAGTCAATCTCAATCGGCGTGTCAATGCGCAGGGTCACGGGGACTTCTTCCGTCTCGCCGCTCGCGCGACGGATGACCAGAGTGACATCCTGACGCGGCTTGACCTTTCCATCTTCCAGACCGGTCAGGTCAAATGTTTCCGTGCCGTCTAGATTGAGCGTTTGCGCGCTCGTCCCTTCCTTGAATTGACAGGGCAGCACGCCCATGCCGACCAGATTCGAGCGATGTATGCGCTCAAAGCTTTGCGCGATGACGGCCTTGACGCCAAGCAGGCGCGTCCCCTTCGCAGCCCAGTCGCGCGAGCTGCCCGTGCCGTACTCCTGTCCCGCCATGACGATTAAAGGGATACCCGCCGCGCCGTAATGGACGGAAGCATCATAGATGCTCATCTGCTCTGCGACCGGGTGCAGCATCGTCACGCCGCCTTCTGTTCCGGGCACCATCAGATTTTTGATACGCACGTTGGCAAACGTGCCGCGCACCATCACCTGATGATTGCCGCGCCGCGAGCCGTAAGAATTAAAGTCACCGACGCCGACGCCGCGCAGTTGCAGGTAAAGACCGGCTGGCGATTTCGGCTTAATCGCGCCCGCCGGAGAGATGTGGTCTGTCGTCACTGAGTCGCCAAAAATTGCGAGCGGCCTCGCGCCCTTGATGTCGCAAAACTTATCCGCCTCCATCCCGAATTTTTCAAAATAGGGCGGCTCCTGTATGTAGCTTGACTGCGAATCCCACTCGTAGACATCACCGACGCTGGATGGAATCTCGTTCCACAAAGGATTCTGTTCGGCAAAGTCGCTGTAGAGCCTGCGAAAAGTTTCCGGGTCAAAGGCTGAGCTAAGGAGCGAGCTGACTTCATCAAGGCTCGGCCAGATGTCGCGCAGGTACACGTCCCTTCCATCACGGCCTTTGCCGAGGGCTTCTGTCGAGAGGTCTATATTGACGCGCCCCGCCAAAGCGAAAGCCACGACGAGCGGCGGACTCATCAGAAAATTCGCTTTGACGCTCTGATGCACGCGCGCCTCGAAATTCCTGTTGCCGGACAAGACGCTGGCGGCAATCAAGTCGTTCTTGATAATCACGTCTTCGATGCGCGGGTCGAGCGGGCCTGAGTTGCCGATACAGGTCGTGCAGCCATAGCCGACAAGATTAAAGCCAATCTGATTCAAGTATTTCTGAAGCCCTGTTTTTTCCAGATACTCTGTGACGACGCGCGAGCCGGGAGCGAGCGAGGTTTTGACAGATGGGTCTAAGGTCAAGCCGCGCTCGACGGCCTTCTTCGCCACCAGACCGGCTGCCAGCATCACGCTCGGGTTCGACGTGTTGGTGCATGATGTGATAGCTGCTATCACGACATCACCGTGCCCGAGGTCATCGAATCTTTCGGGAAAATCTTCCGACGTAATATCCACTATGCGATCCGGCGTGGGACGATTGTTCATCATCTCCAGCTCGGTCAAAGGGCTGGTGTTTTTATCGCTGACATTATTTTCTTCGACATCGGGCGCGGTTTCGGATTCCTGCGCGCCGCCTCCTTCAAGTACAGGCAGAGAGCGCAACGCGCTGCGCCCGACTCTGACCTCAAAGCGATTCGATAGCTCCTTGATGGTCTTGCCATAGCCGTTCTCGCCCACCGGTTTCTGGAAAAGATTGACGAACGTGTCTTTCAAATCGGGCAGCTCGATGCGATCCTGCGGGCGTTTTGGCCCTGCGACGCTCGGATTGATTTCCGCCAGATCAAGCTCAAGCACAATCGTGTAATCGCATTCGCCGCGAAGCGGAATCCCGAACAAGCCTTGAGCTTTGTAATAGTTGCGCACGGCTTCGACTTCTTCCGCAGTTCGCCCGGTGTTCTGAAAGTATTTACAGGTCTCTTCATCCACCGGGAAGAAGCCCATCGTCGCGCCGTATTCGGGAGCCATGTTGGCAATCGTCGCTCTGTCAACGGCAGGCAGGCTGGCCGCGCCTTCGCCGTGGAACTCTACGAACTTGCCGACCACTTTGGCCTGCCTGAGCATTTCCGTAATTCGCAGCACAAGGTCTGTCGCCGTCACGCCTTCTCTCAAGCTTCCGCTCAGGTGAACGCCGACGACATCCGGCGTCAGAAAATAGACTGGCTGCCCGAGCATCCCTGCTTCGGCCTCGATGCCGCCGACGCCCCAGGCCACGATGCCCAGCCCGTTAATCATCGTCGTGTGCGAGTCCGTCCCGACCAGCGTGTCCGGGTAATAGACGCCATCGTTTTCCCAGACGCCTTTCGCCAAGTATTCAAGATTGACTTGATGCACGATGCCGATACCCGGCGGCACGACGCGAAAGCCGTCAAATGCCTGCATGCCCCATTTCAAGAATTGATAGCGAGAGTTATTGCGCTTAAATTCCATCTCCATGTTGCGCATGAAGGAGTCGCTGGTGCTGGCAAAGTCAACCTGCACGGAGTGGTCAATCACCAGGTCTACGGGCACGAGCGGTTCGATCATCCCTGTATCGCGCCCGAGCCGCGCGACCGCAGAGCGCATCGCTGCCAAATCAACTAAGAGAGGCACGCCCGTAAAATCCTGTAACAACACGCGCGCGACGACGAACGGAATCTCTTCTGTGCGCTCGCCCTGCGCGCTCCAGTTTGCCAGTGCGCGCACGTTTTCTTCTGTAATCTTCTTGCCGTCGAAATTGCGCAAGACCGATTCCAGCACGATGCGGATGCTGACCGGCAACCTTGAGATAGGCCCAATACTTTCCTTCTCAAGCTGCGGCAAAGAGTAGAACTGGCCTTGCCGTTCCGTCCCGGCATCGAAAGTTTGCAATGAATTAAAGAGATTGTGTGGCATAGGATTCAGATGGTCGCGTCAGGTCACAGCAAACCCTTGCTTAACCGCTCGGGCGCTGTGAAAAGTTGATGAAATGTGGCTGTAACGTATCAAGTTTTAGTGTAAAGCCGAGCCTCACAAACGTCAAGCAACGCCCCTTTTGAGTAGTGGGTCAGTTTCAAACATGGCGAAGAAAAAGACATGTTCCCGCAAAGGCGCAAAGACGCAAAGAAAAGATGCTAGACAAAGAATCACTCACCCCCTTTGCGCCTTTGCGCCTTTGCGGGAGATTCTTTCGTACGATGGATGGACACATCGGAATTTCAAACTGTCCCACTACCCGATTTTCGATTCATTTGTTATAGTGCAATCAAGCAAACAGCGACTACAGTCTGACAGCCTGATGCGTGGCGTTTCCCCGTCTTTACGAGACGCACGAACTCCCGGAGGCCGGACTTTTCTACAGGAGAATGGAAGATGTCGAAGAACAGCGGAGCGGATTACGTGCCAGACCCGGAGATTGAAGAGTTTATGGAAGAGGAGATCGCCCGCGCGCCGAAAGACCCCGGTCAGCTCGCACAGCGCCTTCGTAACAACACGGCTGCTTCGCCCAGCGATGCGGGCGGCGACCCCGACGCCACTTGGGAAGATGTCAACGACAGCGGCGAAGAATCCGTCTCCGGCGATAACCCGACGCCAGATCAATCCAACGTCGAAGAGAACGCGCATGCCATCGGCGTCAATTTTGAAGACAACGAAGAGCTTGAGTTTCTGGACAAGATAGAACGCCGCGACCGCGACCGTTTCGAGCTTGACGAACGATCAAAGTCTGACGACGATACGATTTGAAGAGTCCGTAGAAAATTTTTCCTCATCGCACAGACTTCCAGAGCAAATTTCACTTGAGTGTAAGACAGGCCAACTCACCGCAGAGACGCAGAGGACGCGGAGATGGCGCAGAGAGTTGAATAGCACTCAAGCCTCTGCGCCCCCTCTGCGGCTCTCTCCGGTCTCTGCGGTGAACCGCTTCGTCCCTGACACCCAAGTCAAAACCGCTCTAAATCTCTCAAAGAACATTCCGGGTTTGTGTCTTCTCTGTGACTCTCCAAAATCGGAGTCCTACACCTGTTTCACCATGAATCATTCCTCACTCGCGTTGTTACAAGATGGACATCCGTCTTCACAGTCTCTCACGTCCTACTCTTAGCTTTTCAAGCATCATTCTTAAGAAAAGCCCGTCAAAATCATACTTCTCCCAAAGTAGAATCGTCTCAGCCTGATTCCGGTATTGCCCTCACGCCCGTGGCACGCTCATTGCCATAACATCTGCGTGAAGCGAGAAAGGCTTTCAGCCAGCTTCGATCTTTTCATTCTTTTATAACGTTTGCCGGGTCGCCCGTAGAGATTTTTAACTACCTTAATACCGAATCTCTTGCGCGACCGGCAACGCCACATGAACAAAAGGGAGATAACGATGAAACAGTTAATTTTTGCAATGGCACTGATGCTCATGCTGGTCGGCAGCGCTGCCGCTCAGAGTGACGTTAATTTCTGGCAAGGCAGCAATCTCTACATCAACAAGCTCGAAGGCGTAGAGACTTCTTCCGGCATTGTCGATACGGAAGACAATATCGTTTGGGGCAACACCTACACCGTCAGAAACGAAACCGGCATTTTCACCATCTCATTCAACCGCGAGGCGTTCGTCCGTTCATCCGTGAGGGACGTTATCGTGAGCGGTTCATGGACGATGACCGTTTACAAGAACGGCGAATATTCCGGCACTTTGTACGGCGATGTGGCTTCCGGTCAAGCGCAGTATAATTATGATGAAACGGGAAATGTCAGCACCGGCCTTATCAACGCGAAATTGAGAATCAAGGGCGGCACTGATAATTTCGCTAACGTCACAGCCAGCGAAGCGACGGCGGGCAATTTCACAGGCTATGTCAAGGCAGCCGAAACCCGCGTCTTTGTCCTGAAAGCTGAAGGGTCTATTGATCTGACGTTCTAACAGCTCGTTTCAAATCGCAACAGGTTTATCAAGGGGGAAAAGCGGCAGAGCAGCCCGACGCGCTCTGCCGCTTTTGTATTCATGCGAGAGAAGCTATTTGAAGTTCGAGCGAGGTTGGAGCGTAATGCTCTTGATAACGATCTTTGACGTGGGACGCTCCGTCCCCGCTTCGACCGGAGCATGCGAGATGATGTCCGCATTGCTCAAGCCTTCTATGACACGGCCAAACAGCGTGTATCTTCCATCAAAGGCGTCCTGTCGTTTGAGCGTGATATAAAACTGGCAATTGGCCGTATTGGAAAGCTGTGCATCGGTTGCGCCCGGCGCACCCTCTTCGTCTCTGGCCGCGCCGACCGCTCCGCGTTCGTAAAGAATGTCGCTGAACTCCGCAGGCAAGTTCGGATAAGGAGAATCGCCAGCGGCATCGTTGTCAGGATTGTCATCTTTTGACAAAGGCGAGCCGCCCTGTATCAGTCCCACCGGCGCGTTGATGCGATGAAAAGTAGTGCCGTTATAAAAACCTTCCTTGATGAGTAGTTTAAAACGCTCGACCATCTTCGGCGCGATGTTCGGATAAAGCTCAATCACGATTTTTCCGAAAGCGGGATTTTCAGTCTCGATCACAGCCGCCTCTGCATCCGCCACAGGCACGACGCTTCGCTTGAATTTCTCTTTCGATTGTTCATCGCCAGTGTCGTAGTCTCTTGAAGAAGTTTTATCCCTGCATCCGCTGTGAAGAACGGTCAGGCTCAACATCAAAGCTAAACCGCATTTCCATCCTATCTTTAAGAAGTTCTTCAGAGACAAACGCGACTGCCTGTGTCTTCTTTTACGCATCGCTCGAAAACCTTGTATCCTTTCATCAAGTATGTAAATCAAGAATAGAAACTCTTTGCGGTCTTAGCGTCTTACTACTTTGCGGTCTTTGCGTTAAAAAATCATTTAACCGCAAAGAGCGCAAAGTAGTAAGACGCTAAGTAACGCAAAGAGAAAACAATCAACTAATTTATTTCCACACTTGATTCGCATCAAGTATTAAAACAGCTTGCGGCTATCCAGCAGAATCGTCACCGGCCCGTAGTTGACCAGCTCGACCTGCATCATTTTGCGAAAACTGCCCGTCGCTACCTGCTGAACATGTTGGCGGGCTTGGGTGACAAAATTTTCGTAAAGCGGCTCGGCCAGCTCCGGCTTCGCGGCATCGCTGTAAGAAGGACGCCGCCCGCGCCGCGCATCGCCGTAGAGCGTGAACTGCGAGACGACGAGCATCGCGCCGCCCGTCTCCGTCAGCGAGAGATTCATGTGGCCGCTATCATCGTCAAAGATGCGTAGATTGATAATCTTCTCTAACAGGTAATCAGCGTCTCGCGTGGTGTCATCATGCGTGATGCCCAAGAGGACGAGCAGCCCTGTGCCGATCTCGCCGACGGTTTCATTCTCGACTTTGACAGAGGCGCGGCTGACGCGCTGCAACACGGCTCTCATGTCTCTATGCTTCCAAAATATTTTCGCTTGAGCTATTTCTGAGGCGGGCGGCTGGGCCTGATTTCGACGCGGCTCGGCAGGCTGCGCTCGTCGTGATGCAAGAGGTCCAAGACGACGCGCGCGATGTCTTCGGGTTGCAGTTGCCAGGATTTCTCCGCGCTCGCCTCGTCGCCGCCGAACTCCGTATTGACAGAGCCGGGCATGATGTAGCTGACCTTGATTCCCTCATGCCGCACCTCTTGCATGAGGGCTTCGCTGAAACCGTTGAGGCCGAATTTCGAGGCGTTGTAAGCAGCCATCTGCGGGTGCGCGTTCGTCCCTGCGAGCGAAGAGATGTTGATGATATATCCGCCGCCGCGCTTTTTCATTTCGGGAATCGCCGCGTGACAGCAATAGAAGACGCCGAACAAATTCGTTTCCAGCACCGCGCGAAAATCCTCCGGCGCGAGGTCTTCGACTTTGCCGAAGATGCCGATGCCAGCGTTGTTGACCAGAATATCAACGCCGCCGAACTCCGTCACAGCATGCTCCACCAGCGCGTTGACTTCTTCCTCGACGCGGACATCGCAGACAGCGCCGACCACTTCCGCTTCGCCGAGGCCGCCCATGTCGCCGACAGCCTGCTCGATCTCCGCTTCGTGCCGCGAGCTGATGCAGACGTTGACGCCCTCGCGCACCAAAGCTTCCGCAATCGCGCGCCCGATTCCCTTTGTGCCGCCCGTGACGATGGCCGATTTGCCGTTTAAGTTCATTTCATTCCCCTTTGGCTCTTACGCTTTTAATTTCTCTCTCAATCGCTCATTCACGATTTTCGGATTGCCCTTGCCTTTGGTCGCTTTCATCACTTGCCCGACGAAGAAGCCGAAGAGAGCTTCTTTGCCAGCGCGATATTGTTCGAGCTGGTTCGGACTCGCGACGATGACTTCATCAATCGCGCTGTCAATCTCGCCCGTGTCGCTGACCTGCACCATGCCGCGCTCTGCGACAATCGCGGCTGCGCCTTTGCCGGACGCGCACATCTCGATGAAAACTTCTTTGGCCTGTTTGCCGCTGATCTTGCCTTCGTCTATGAGGCGTATCAAAGAGCCAAGCTCATCCGGCGAGGCGAGGCATTCGGCGACTGTTTGATTAGCCGTCTCAAGCTCGCGCAAAAGTTCCGAGCGAATCCAGTTGCCAGCCGCGCGCGGATTCGCGGAAGCCTTCGCAGCCTGCTCGTAGTAATCCGCCAGCGCGCGATCCGTGACAAGCTGCGAGGCATCGTTATACGAGAGATCGTATTCCTGCATGAAACGATTGCGCCGCGTGTCCGGCAGTTCCGGCAAAGAGTTGCGCACCTCTTCTATAAACTCAGTCCCGACGACGAGCGGCGGCAAGTCCGGCTCAGGGAAATAGCGATAATCGTGCGCCTCTTCTTTCGAGCGCATCACGCGCGTTTCGGCTGCGTGCTCATTCCACAGGCGCGTCTCCTGCCTGACCTGCCCGCCGGATTCGATCAACTCGATTTGTCTTTCAATCTCGTACTCGATGGCGCGCTGCATAAAGCGCACGGAGTTCAGATTTTTCAACTCGACCTTGGTGCCAAAATTTTCATCCCCGATGCGCCTGACGGAAACATTGGCCTCGCAGCGCAGGTTTCCTTTTTCCATGTCGGCTTCGCACGCGCCGACCCATTGCAGCGCGTGGCGCACATAATTGACGTAATCATATGCTTCCCAGGAGGAACGAAAATCCGGCTCCGTGACTATCTCCGCGAGCGGAGTGCCCGCGCGATTGAGGTCAACGTAAGAGTAGCGATCAACTTCCGGCAATCCTTCATGCACATTCTTGCCAGCATCCTCTTCAAGATGCAGCCGCGTGATTCTGACCTTCATCGGACGCCACTCGCGCGGATGCCCGCCTTCGTCACGCTCTGCGGTCATAATCTCCAACTCGCCCTGCTCTGAGAAAGGCCGGTCGAATTGCGAGATTTGATAGCCTTTCGGCAAGTCAGGATAGAAATAATTTTTGCGCGCGAAGATAGATCGCTCGTTGACGCGCAAGGTGAGCGCGAGCGCAGCACGCGCTCCAAGCTCGACCACACGGCGATTCAAAACGGGCAAAGCTCCCGGCAAACCCAAACACACAGGGCACGTATTCGCGTTCGGCTCGTCGCCAAACCTGGTCGAACAGCCGCAGAATATTTTCGATTCCGTGCCCAGTTGCGCGTGAATCTCCAAACCGATAACAGTTTCCCATCCGCTTTTCATAAATAATTTTCTTCAGTTCCTTTTCATCACTCGTTACTCGTCACTCATCATTCACACTCAAGGTCTGAGCCAGCCGGGTTGCGCTCCGGCTCGACGCGCCTCGTCTTCAAGCAGCCGCCAGCGAGCCTGCAATCCCACGCGGCGCGTGTCTATGTCCCGCAGCCGCTCAATCAACCCTGAGTAATCGTATGAAGAGTTGTAGTAAGGATAAGTCGTCGCGTAACCCTGATAGCCTCTGCGCCTGAAACCGAAATTCGGGTTGGAGAATCCGAAGGAGCTTCGCGGGCGCATTCGATGACCGGCATTGTTGTCGGCAACCTGTAATCTTGTCCTGTTTCCGGTTGAAAGCTGGTTGACGCCGCCATGCGGCGCGGTCGCGGGCGCAGAGAAGATGTAAGGAGCCAGACCTCCGAATGATCCGTAAGAAACAATACCGATACTGTCAGGCGTCTCTGCGAGGCGAGCGCGAACATAAACGCTCTCTGCATCAATCACAGCGATTTCATTTCTCAGTTCGGTTGCACGCGCACGCCAGTAGCTTTCGGCCTCAGACTTTGCGGCCTCGCTCCGGTCAAACAATTCACGCGCGCGTGCGGCCTCTTCCTGCCTGAGCCGCTCGGACTCTTCGCGCGAAGGCAGCCCCAACTCCTGCCGCCTGCGCTCGTAAGCAGCCTCGCTCTCAAGTCGCGCGAGTCGAGTGCTTTCCAGATCGAGATTGGTCAGCGTCCTCCGCGCACGCGGCGCATTTGTAGTTTTAGCGGCTGGCGCAGCCTGAATCGATAGCGGCTGTCGTTCGGCGCGCTTGAGCAGGCTGCCCTGCGGCTCGCGGTTGGCGCGCTCTGTGGCAGCGATGTCGATGTTTGAGATTTGCAGGGTGACGTTGATGCCGGGAGCGGCTTCGTAGGTCAGCGTTATTTGTGTGACCTCGAATTTATCGGGAATCCGTACCTGATGCCCGCCGCGCATCACAATCGTGTACGCGCTTGCCATCACGGGCAACAGCAATGCCAGCGCGACGGTAAAAATCATGCGCCTCCCGGCGGCGATAAATCCATTTTCGCGGCGCGAGCGTAGAATGTTGTGTGTGCGATAAAGCATCTGTTTATCTCCTGCAAACCTGGTGTCGCTGATTTCTATCTTGAGTATAGCACCCGGCGAAATCAACGCTCAATGCAGAGCTGGCAAGGGGTCTGTGGGAAAACTTTTACTAGCTTATAGACCGCATTGGTGTACAATTCCCCGCCACACGGGTCTTCGCACACACACAAGTTCTGAAACGGCGGAAGCGTTCAGCCACAGGGACGATGCCGCTCATGGTTATTAAACTTTATCTCAAAAGGAGAGAAAAGAAAGATCATGGCAAAAACCATCTGTACACTTCTGGGCGTCGTGTTCCTTCTGGTCGGGATCGTCGGATTTGTTGTTCCCGGCTTTCTCGGCACGCATCTGAGCCTCGCGCATAATCTGGTACACATCATCTCAGGAGCTGCGGCTCTGTACTTCGGGCTGGCAGGAACACTGGCGGCGGCGCGACTGTTCTGTCTCGTCTTCGGAGTCGTTTACCTGCTGCTCGGCGTCTGCGGCTTTCTGCTCGGAGGCAACACGCAGCACACCATCGCGGGCATCACCCACTCGGGGACGGATTCTCGTCTGCTTCAGGTTATTCCAGGTTCGCTTGAATTCGCCACGATGGATCACGGGATTCACATCCTGCTCGGCATACTCTTTCTCATCGGCGGCTTGATTACCAAAGCCGATGTCAGACATGCCGTTGATTAAAGACGGGAACGCGGCTTCTGGTCTGAAAACCAAAACGTTTCCCGCAAAGGCGCAAAGGAAAGAGATAAACACTTTCTTTGCGTCTTTGCGCCTTTGCGGGAAATCTTCTTTATTCCTTTAAATCAGAACTGAACTTTAACTCCTCCTCTTCCCAACGCTCCGGGCGCGCGAAATCCATTCTCGAAATATTCTTCATTGAAAATGTTGTCCACGCCGATGAAGAAAATCATGCGCGTGCGCTCACTCAAAGGCCGCTCGTAACTGCCAAAGAGGTCTGCCTTCGTAAAACCGTCGAAGGTCAGAATCGCTGTGTTAAAGAACGGGTCGAAGACCGGCGCGATGTAAGAGCCTGTGTGGTTGAGATCAAAGCTAAAGAGGAATGACTTGTAACGCTGGTCGTAGGTCAGGCCAAAGAGGTGTTTCGGAATGACGTACTCGCGCAGCAACCCGTCGCCGGGGACAAAGCGGTCGCTGTTGGTGTACGTGTAAGAGGCGCGGATATTTGCGCCGCTAAACGGAGCGGTCTCAAGAAAAGTTTCAAGGCCGCGCGCGATGCCGCCGGGACGATTAGCGTAAGCGAAAAATCTAAGCCCGAGCGGGTCTGGAAACGTGGGTTCGATCACGCGCTGAAGCCGCGTGTAAAAATAAGTCGCGCCGAACATCACGCGGTCAGTTGCCAGCCGTTGGTCGAATCCGCCGTCAACGCTGATGGATTGCTCTGCGCGCAGCAAAGGGTCGCCGATGCGCTGGAAGACGCCGTTGATGCTGGCCTCGCCGAAACGCTCGAACAGCGAAGGCGCGCGAAAGCCGTTGCCCGCATGCGCCCTCAGCTTGGTTCCCGTAGAGCGTATGAAGTACGCGATTGACCCATCACCTGTCAGAGAATTTTCGATGGGAATCTGGCCGATAAATCCGGGGCGGTCTGCGGCGCGGAGCCTGAAAAACTGCCCGCGCACGCCTACGGAAATCTGCAAGCGGTCGTCGAGCAGCATGATTTGATCCTGCGCAAAGATGGCGAACGTGCGTTGCCTATCGGTCGTGCCGTTCAGCGTGCTAAAGGTCGGGAAAGATTCCTGAAAGACAGTCTCGCGCTCAAACTCCATTCCGGCGGTAATTAGATTCGCGCGCCCGAGCCGCACGTTTGTACGTGCATCGAGCGTGTCCGTCAAACCATTATTCGTGCTGACGAAAACACCGAAGATCGAATCCGCGAACGGGCCATCGTAATTGCGGCGATGCGACGAGACGCGCTGGTACGCAACCGTGTAAGAGAAAATTTCATTGACGCGATGAGTCCAACGCACAGAGCCTACGAGCAGGCGATTGCGGCGACCGGCATCCGTGTCGTCCGTGTCCGGTTGAAAAGTTACTCCGTCAACGGCGCGCGGGTACTGCTCTGTGCCGGTGAAAGCAAAGGGCAATGCGATGGGGTCGTTATTGACTCGCGCATTCGAGATCGTTCCGTAAAAATTCGCGGCGATGCTGATTGACGGCGTCACTTCAAATTGAAAACGCGCGCCGCCAGCCGTGTTGCCATATTCGTCATTGCCATCTACGCCGCGCCGCACGTCAAGGCGCGTCAGGCCGAAGCTGAATCCAGCGCGATTGCCGATGCCGCCGGAGCCTTGAAAGCGTTCGCGGAAGAGCGAGAGGCTGCCGCCTTCAAAGCTCGCTTCAAAACGCGGCGCGCCCGCGCCCGTGCCCGGAACCATGTTGATGACGCCGCCGATAGCATTCGTCCCGTAAATCGAAGAGCCTGATCCGCGCAGGATTTCGACGCGCTCAAGCCCTGCGGGCAGAAAGTCCGACATGAAGGCTGCTGAAGAGCCTCTGATTTCCCCTGCGTCACGCACGCGCAAGCCGTCAAGCAGAATCGAAGTGTCAAAGTTTCGCAGCCCGCGCAAACGAAGCGTCGTCAAAGCTCCGGGCGAGCCTTGCTGCTGGACACGCAATCCCGGCGTCCCGCGCAAAGCCTCGCTCAGAGTCAGTTCGCGCCGCGCCTCTATTTGCTGATCTTCGAGGATGGTGACGGCCTTTGAAACTTCGTCCGCGCGCTGCGGGTTGCCGGAAGCGACGACCACGACGTTTTCATTGACCGCCGCGACCGCAAGCTGAAAATCACGTTTCGCAGTTGCTCCGCGATCAACCAGCAAAGCTTCCGAGGCCACAGTGGAAAATCCGCGCGCCGTCACTTCGATAATATATTCGCCCGGCCCCAAGCCCGTGAAAGCATAGACGCCTTTCCCGTCCGTGCGCCCAAACAACCGGACGCCGCTGCGTGCGCGCAGCCGCACTTCCGCTCCCGTCACGCTCGCGCCCTGCTCGTCCGTCACGACGCCGCTGACGCTCGCACCGTTTTGCGCCGGCGCAGCGAACACAATTGAAAGAACCAGCAACACCGCAGAGGCGATGCTTTTTATTTTGAATCTGAAGAGAGGCCGCGCGGCCTGCTCATATATTTCACGTCTCATGTTTAGCTTCTCCTGCCCGTCGCAGTACGAGCTTGCAAGAGAGCAGCCGGATAGGTCTCCTGACTCACGGTGAAGAGCGTTGGATGAAGGCGGAGGGATGACAGGCATGCTATTGAACCTTGAATCGCTCATCTTCAATAGCATCTCCTTCATCCCTCATCCCTCTGCCTTCATCCCTGCTTTTCCGCGTGCGCCTTCCCATTCCTTCTTAAGAGAACAGTGGCATCGATGCACGCGGGCTTTTTATCACCGCTTACAGTTGCGCGGGCAGTGGCGGCTTTGCACCGCCTTCCCTGATCCGACGCTCTTGTTGGTTGTTTACCGGCGCGCTTCATGCACCGGCGTAATGCGTGGCACGCCCGATAAAGGATGCGTGTCAACTAGAACCCGTAGCTCAAAACTTTCCCCAAGAATCTCAGGCGTCAATACTTCGCGCGGCGAGCCGTGTGAGACAGTCTGCCCGTCTTTGATTATCAACACGCGGTCTGCGAACTCAGCCGCGAGGTTGATGTCGTGCGTGACAACGATGGCTGCCGCGCCGCGCTCATCACAACGCGCGCGAACAAGCTGAAGGACTGCGGCCTGATGCGCCAAGTCAAGATTTGCGGTCGGCTCGTCAAGCAACAAGATTTCGGCTTCGGTCGCGAGCGCACGCGCCAGCACGGCTCTTTGACGCTCGCCGCCCGAAAGCTCATTCATCAACCTTGTCTTATACTCAACCAGCTTTGTGTCGCGCAGAGCTTCTAACGCGATTTCCAAATCGCGCTCAGTCTCCCAACCCCAAGCGCCTGTGCCTGACGAAGCGAAACGCGCGCCCAACGCAAATTCCATAACCGTGACAGGGAATCTTAGCTCTGCCTCTTGCGCGACGACGGCGATGCGCCGACTGACAGCCCTTCTTCCATAATCGCCCAAAGGTTTTCCATCCAGCAGAATCTCTCCGCGCGCGGGATCAAGCGCGCCGTTGAGAGCGCGCATCAACGTCGTTTTCCCCGCGCCGTTTGGCCCAATGATGGCTGTGATCGCGCCCGGTTCTGCGCGAAGCGAGACGCCCTTAATCGCTTCACGCTCTCCGTAACCGATTGTAATCTCGCGCGCTTCAAGCACAGCTTTTATCCTCTTCTTAACAAATAAACGAACAGCGGCGCGCCGATGAGCGCGGTGATTGCGCCGACAGGCAATTCGCGCGGAGAGATGATGGTGCGCGCGACTGTGTCCGCGGCGATAACGAACAAGGCTCCGGCCAGCGCGGCGGCGACGATCACAGTCCGGTTGTCGCTGCCGAAAGAGAGACGAACCAGATGCGGCACGACCAGCCCTACGTACCCGACAGAGCCGCCCGAAGCGACGGAGCTGCCGACCAGCAAACCCGCCGCGAGAAAAACCAGCAGGCGCACGCGCCCGACTTCAACGCCCAGATCAAAAGCGTCCCTCTCTCCGAGCATCAACAAGTTCAAAGAACGCGCATGCGCCGCTAACACAATTGTGCCGACGATTGCGGCTGAGACGGCTATCAACAGCAGTGCGCCCGTCGTCCCGGACAAATCTCCGAGCAGCCAGAAAGTAAAAGAACGTATCCGCGTCGCGTCCATCAGATTAGTGATGAACACAATCGCCGACGACAAAAACGTAGTCACGATGACTCCCGCCAGAATCAGTTTTTCCGGCGACGCTCCCGTGCGCCCGCGCGCCAGCCTGTAAACCACCAGCGTTGAAAGCAGCGCGCCCGCAAACGCCATCACGGGGCGGCTCCATTCCTGCGCGCCGAAGAAGACGAGCGCGATCATCGTCCCGACCGCCGCGCCGTTCGAGATGCCTAGCAAGTAAGGCTCTGCCAGCGGATTACGTAGCAGTGCCTGATAGCCTGCGCCTGCCGCAGCGAGCGATGCCCCGACAGTCGCCCCCAACAGGATGCGCGGAAGGCGTATGTCAAACAGGATGGCTCGCTGCTCAACGGTCAGCCCGCAGTCCGCTCCGCCTGCGGAAAAGAGAGCGCACAGAGAAGCCTTTGCGGGCAAGCTCTGGCTTCCGATTAAAGCAGCGGCGAGCGCGACACACAGAAGCGCGACCGCCAGACTCAGACAGATAAAGAGCGTGCGTCGCAAAGTCGAATGCGCGCCGCGAAAAGTTTTCGCATCATCCTGCGGCAAAGTTGTTTGATGGCTCGCGTTCATCTTTACCTGAACATATTCGGATGAAGCTTGCGCGCCATCTCTTCCAGGCCGTCAACCAGACGCGGCCCTGGACGCGAGAGCCAGTCGCCGTTGATGCCATAAACGCGGCCTTGCTTTGAAGCCGGAGAAGTTTTTAAAGAGGCTGCTATTTCCAGACTCTCCTTTTTCATAGAGCCGTAGGTCGGCATGATGATCGCGTCCGGCTGCGCGGCCAGAGCAGCCTCGTCGCTAAAGGTCGGCCATGCGCCCGGCACTTCAGCCGTGACGGATTTCCCGCCCGCGCGCCGGATCAGGTCTGTCAAAAAAGACTCGCGCCCGGCTGTGTAGAGCGGCTCGCGCTCTATCTGATAAAAGACTTTTACAGGCGGTTGGTCTTTGACCGCCGCTTCGACTTTTGCCACACGCGCACGCAGTTCGTTTATCACCTGTGCGGCGCGGTCACTCTCTCCGAGCAGTTCGCCTAAGGTTTGAATGGTGCGGAAAACCGCTTCCAGATCGCGCGGGTCTGTGACGTAGACTGGGATGCCCTGCTCCTGCATCTGCTTGGTAAAGGCTTCGAGCTGCGAAGCGGTCGAGACGAGGACAAGCTGCGGGCGGAGCGCGACGATGCGCTCGATGTTGGGCTGCATGGTATCGCCGACTTTTGTGACCTCTTTGGCGGCGGGCGGGTAATCGCAAAAGCTAGTGTTGCCGACCAGCCGGTTGCCTGCGCCGACGGCGTAAATAATCTCCGTCAAATTCGGCGCGAGCGACACGACGCGCTCAATTCGCAAGGGGACACGCAGGCTCTTTCCCGCCTCGTCTTTGACTTCGCGCGTCTCAATCTCATTCGTCGAAGTGTTTGTCTGATTCCGCAGGCCGCATGCCGAAGAAGCGAAAGCGGCACAGATGACGAGCGCGCACAAAGCTATTAAGCGGCGGCTAAATCTATTTTCTTTAAGCACAAAAAATCCCGTCGCCCGCTTGTGACGCTTCACGTAAAGCGACAGGCTGGCGACGGGATAAATTGACCTGGAAGGAGACCCGCATGCGGCCTGAACACCTTTACGCGAGGCGTTCAAGAGGCTGAAAAAAGCGTCTCACGGGCAGGTCTCCTGACTCGGAGCAAGCCTTTAAAACCATGCTCCACACAGTGGCGCGACCGCGCGGGATTCACACCCGCTTCCCTATTCTCCCCGCTCTTTTGCACGGGGCACCCGGACACTTTGATTTAGAAAGATCGGAGAAAGAATTTCGCCAGCTCGATTTAAGCTGTGCGGCGCGGACGTTATCACGCGAGCGACAGGAGTGTCAAATATGAGAGAAAGTGGGTAGTGGTGCAGTTTGAAGATGAATGAGTGCGAGGAGCGGTTCACCGCAGAGACGCAGAGAGCCGCAGAGGAGGCGCAGAGAGTTGAATATCACTCACGCCTCTGCGCCATCTCCGCGTTCTCTGCGTCTCTGCGGTGAGTCTGACTTTCTTTTCCCTTATCTTCAAACTGCACCACTACCAGAAAGTGCGTAGTAGGTCAGTTTGAATTTTCAGGACATGAGCTTATCATATCTTGAGAGGCAAGGCTGCCATCCTGTATGGGAGTAGCGACCGGACGGCAGCCTCTCCGCAGCAACCTGTATCCCCCTCGACACAGGCGCGCGGCAGGGATGCGTTCACCCTTGACGCATCCCTGTTCTTTTTCTGTTCGTGCCTTAGTGAGACATAAGATAATGTAAAGAAACGCGCTTGTTTGATATGATGCGCGCGGTATTTGAAAATTAGACAACGGCTTATGCGTCGCTCACACCTCAAGTTGAAGTAATGAGCATCACCGTTGAGAAGCAAAGGATTCTCACGGCGGAAAACTTGAGCGGACGCATATTATTGGCAAATGCCCATAATGGCAAGCCTAAAATGTTGTCTGGCTCATCAGGGGGTAACTCCTGATGGGTACATATCCGCGCTTGCGGCAGGAACGGTTGCCCGAAAAACTGCGAGCAATTCGCTTGGCGCTTGGACTGTCTCAAACTGAAATGCTCAAGCGTCTAGGGGCAGAAGAGTTGATTGAATACAACAGGATTTCAGAGTTCGAGACGGGCAAGCGAGAGCCGCCTTTGCTGTTGCTGTTGAGGTATGCGCGTGTAGCGTGCATCAGTACGGATGTTTTGATCGATGATGAGATGGATTTACCGGAGAGGCTGCCAAGTAAATCGAGACATGCCCGCCGCTAGCTATGGAATAGGGTGTAGTGAAAACACGATTGCTTTATTACCCCCTACACCCTATCCCCTTCACCCTAGTCATTTGCTCCTCAGCTTCTATCTCAAGTAAGATGCCACGCCATTTCATTGCATAGAGGAACGAGACTTTCAAGATGATTAAGACAGTTGAATGGACAGATGAAGGCGTGCGTATGCTCGACCAGCGGCTGCTTCCGACCGAGGAAACATATTTAATGCTTCGCTCTTATGAAGAAGTCGCAGACGCTATCAAGCAGATGGTCGTGCGCGGCGCTCCGGCCATCGGCGTCTCCGCCGCGATGGGCTTAGCGCTCGGCGCGAGTCAATCCGTCGGCACTTCCGTCGCCGATCTTGAATATGATTTCGATTACATGTGCGAGGTGATGGGAGCCACGCGCCCGACCGCTGTCAATTTGTTCTGGGCGATTGAGCGAATGCGCGGCGCGCTGCGTCATGCCAAGACCGAAAGCTCGGATGTCACCGAACTCAAGCGGCGTCTCGTTGCCGAAGCTCAAGCCATTTTCGATGATGACCTCAAAGCTAATCGCAGTCTGGGCAAATTCGGCGGCGAGTTGATTCCAGACGGCGCGACCGTCCTGACACACTGCAACGCGGGCGCGCTCGCCACGGCTGGAGATTACGGCACTGCGCTCGGCGTGATTCGCGGCGCGCGTGACGCTGGCAAGCGCGTCGCCGTCATCGCGGATGAGACGCGCCCCTTTCTGCAAGGCGCGCGGCTGACCGCTTGGGAACTGTTGAAAGACGAAATACCCGTCACGCTCATCACAGACAATATGGCCGGGCATGTCATGAAGCAGGGCAAAGTTGATGCGGTCGTCGTCGGCGCAGACCGCATCGCCGCCAACGGCGACACCGCCAACAAGATTGGAACCTACATGGTCGCCGTCCTCGCCAAGCAGCACGGCATCCCTTTTTATGTCGCAGCGCCTATTTCAACCATTGATCTGGCCTGCCCGACGGGCGACGGGATACCGATTGAAGAACGCGACATCAGAGAAGTCACACACATGCGCGACCAGCAACTCGCGCCCGCAGGCATAGAGGTTCAAAACCCCGCCTTCGATGTCACGCCGAACGAATTCATCGCCGCGATTATCACAGACAAAGGCGTCGCGCGGCAGCCCTTTACGGAGAGCTTAAAAACGATGGTAGAAGAAAAACCGTTGGAAGCCAACGGATAAGAGGGATGCTATCTGAGATTTCTAACTTTCCGGTTTCCCGTTGCGTCTTTCGCTGATATAACGCTCGACGACATTGATGAGTGCGTTTAATCGCTCATCGGTTTCGGCCATTTTCTGCGTCAGCCGTTCATCCGTCTCAGCCAATCTTTGATCTGTGTGCGCCTGCGTCTGTACGACCTTCTCAACCACATCAAGCAATCGCAGAATGACGCTTTCTACCTGCGTCATGCGATCCTCTCCACGTTGCTGAGCTTTGGCTAGCTCGTCCAGAGTTTTAGCGGTCTCTTTTTGAGTTTCCCGTAATATTTGAATGTCGGCGGCAAACTGCGCTTGCTGCTTGAGGATGAACTCCATCGTTCTTTCCATCTCTTCAAAAGTCATCGCTTTAGCCTTTCAAGTTGCGGGTGATTTCAGAGATGCAATTGGGATGTTGAATATCTTATCGAATTTCGAGAGGCCAGGCAATCTATCGAAGGTTGCGGGCATAGCGGCTCTGTTTCCACCAATCAATCGTCAACTGCAAGCCTTCTTCGAGGCCGACGAGAGTTTGGTAAGTCAACATCTCTTTGGCGCGCGTGTTGTCCGCAAGGCTGTGCTTGACATCGCCCGCGCGCGGCTCCTTGTATTCAGCTTTGACTTCCGCGCGCCCGGTCAAGCGCTTCAAAATTTCCAGTAGTTCGTTGAGCGTCGTCCGCTCGCCGTTGGCGACGTTGATGACCTGGCCGATGCCCGTCGTGGTCTCAACCGCATTGAGATTGGCCTTCACGACATTAGCAATGTATGTGAAGTCGCGCGACTGTTCGCCGTCGCCGAAGATTGTGGGTCGCTCGCCGCTCAGGAGCGTGGCGATAAAGCGAGAGATGACGCCGGAGTATTGAGAGGTCGGGTCTTGACGCGGCCCGAAGACATTGAAATAACGCAAGGCAACCGTCTCAAGCCCGTAAACGCGCGTGAAGACGCGGCAGTAATATTCGCCGACCAGCTTGGCGACGGCGTAAGGCGAGAGCGGGTCCGGGCACATGTCTTCGACTTTGGGCAGCGTCGGTTGATCGCCGTAAGCAGAGCTTGACGCGGCATAGATGACACGGCGGACGCCCCGGTCGCGCGCCGCTAAGAGAAGCGAGAAGGTTGCATCCACACTCGCGATATGTGTCGAGCGCGGGTCGTTGACGGAACGCGGGACGGACGGGATTGCGGCTTCGTGAAAGACAACCTCTACGCCTTCGAGCGCGCGGCGGGTGGCCTCTTCATCGGCCAGACTCGCTTCGATAAAATCAATATCGCCGCCAATCTCTTCCAGATTTTCGCGATGCCCGGTTGAGAGATCATCAATCACACGCACACGCGCGCCGCCTTCAGCCAGCGACGCCGCCAAGTATGAGCCGATAAAGCCCGCCCCGCCCGTTACCAGTACTATTCCAGATAAGCTCATAAAAGCAGTGATACGTGATGAGTGATGAGTGATGAGTGATGAGAAAGATGCTGTCTTTAACTCATCACTCATCACTCATCACTGTAGTTTTACCTTCCGACGCCGACGTAATCAAAGCCCAGCTCGCGCATATCTTCTGGTTCATAGATATTGCGCAGGTCTGCGATTTTCGGACTCCTGACCAGCTTGCGCACGCGCTCCATATTGAGCGCGCGAAACTGGTTCCACTCGGTCATAAAAACCAGCGCGTCCGCGCCGGTCACAGCATCGTATTCGTCTTCCGCATAAAAGATGTCCGGCAGACATTTCTTCGCTTCTTCCATCGCCGCCGGATCGTAAGCGCGCACCTGCGCGCCGCGCTCAAGAAGGCCGTTGATGATGTCTATCGAAGGAGCTTCGCGCATGTCGTCCGTCTCGGGTTTGAAGGAGAGGCCAAGCACGGCTATCTTCTTTCCCTTTAAATCGCCGACGAGCTTTTCAATCTTCGGCACCATCGCGGCGCGCTGCCTGCGGTTGGCTTCCATCACCGCATCTACGATCAGAGAATCGCAGCCGTACTCGCGCGCGACAGAGGCCAGCGCGCTCGTATCTTTCGGAAAGCAAGAGCCGCCGTAACCGGGACCCGGATGCAGGAATTTGCCTCCGATGCGGCGATCCATTCCGATGGCTCGCGCCACATCATGCACATCGCAGCCGACGCGGTCGCAGAGATTCGCAATCTCGTTGATAAAAGAAATCTTGGTGGCGAGAAAAGCGTTCGCCGCATATTTTATCATTTCTGCGGCTTCGAGCGAGGTGACGAGAAAAGGTGTTTCGATCAGGAAGAGCGGGCGATACAGATCGCGCATGATAGCAACAGCCTCTTCGTCGTGGCTGCCGATGACGACCCTGTCCGGGCGCATGAAATCGTTGATGGCCGCGCCTTCGCGCAGGAACTCCGGGTTGGAGACGATAGCGAAATTGGTGCGTGTCTTTTGATGCTCGCGAATCAGCTTGCGCAGGCGTTCACCGTTCCCGACGGGCACGGTGGATTTGGTGACGATTACTTTGTAACCGTTCATATACTCGGCGATTGAGCGCGCCGCAGAATCTATGTATTTCATGTCGGGCGAGCCGTCATCTTTGGGCGGCGTGCCGACGGCGAGGAAGATTACCAGCGCCTGCTCGATACCGGATTTAAGCTCGGTCGTGAAATGCAGGCGACCCGCATTAACATTCTTGGTGATAAGCTGCTCAAGTCCCGGCTCGTAAATCGGAATCAAACCGTCCGAAAGCCGCGCCACTTTTTCTTCATCAACATCAATACATGTGACATCTACGCCGAATTCTGCAAAGCATGCGCCCGTCACCAAACCCACATAACCTGCCCCGATAACCGCAATATGCATCTCTTAAATCTACCCGTTCAATAATATTTATGAAGCGCTTCCGGCTGAGCCGCAAACGTCAACTTTAAATTGATTTAAAAACCTCTCACCCCAAGAAACAAAAACTTGCGGGTCACGCGATCCTTAAAGATAGCGCGTGACCCGCAAGAAGCAATTCAACGTTCATGCCCTCCGAGAGGCGCAGAGCATGAATTGCTGATGTTCGATATTTACTTGACCGGGCTGACAACCGTGGTTCCGCCGCCGATGTCAATGTCGTTATTCTCGCTGGTTCCGGCAATGATCGCCGCAGCAATCGCACCGCCCGCCGCGAGAAGCAGAACGGCCAACGCGCCGCCGCTCAAGCCATCATCATCATCCGCAGCGCCTTTGCTGGAAGCTGCGCCCGGCAAAGCGGTGCCAGCCATCGCTTCCGAACCGGCTGCGACCTGCTGAACCTGACCGCCGCTGCGAAGCTCGACGCGGCCTGTCTGGGTGTTGACAACAGTGTTGCCAGCCTCAGTGTTGACTGTGAACACAGCCGCCTGAGTGCCATCAGCGACGACGACGCCATCCTTCGTCATGATATTGACGGAGACGCCTGACGCAGTGGAAACTCTCACGCGCCCGGCATCGAGCATGCCTGAGACGCTCGCTCCATTAAAGCTCAATTTAACGCTGGACTCAGGCAAGACTTCGACACGACCGAGTTTGCCGAGACTGACGACGGCACTGCTGCCCTTCGCGGTGGTGACGGTACTATCCGAAAAAACGGTCGCCCCGGAAATTGCGCTCTGGCCGTTGACACTAACTTGCCCGGACACTGATAACTCGCCTGTGGTCCCTGTTTGTCCCGGCGTTGCCAGCACGACCATCGAGTATACACTCAAGACGGCTACGGCCAACCCAATCGCCATGGACTTGCGGCTCCAAGTTCTGCTGCTCATCATCTTCCTCCCGTAAAGTGAATCAAAAAAATTTCAAAGCGCGCCGCAACTTTTGTTGAAGCTGGCAAGAGACGTTTCATCGTCTGGTCTCTCACTCCGCCTCGACGCTAAAATTTAAGCTCGCGCGTAATAGCCCTAGAATAAAGACAGTTTGAACCCTGTGGGTCTCAAATATCTCAGGGCTTTTGTACATGAATCCGATGCCCTGTGTCAACGAAGATTTGCTTTTGTCCGAATTTAAGGACGCCAACCAACCCTTTTATTTACGAACCCGGGTGCAACGGGGGTACAAGCGTTTCACCTCTCTGGTTCTGACTTGGGTACAACGCTGACCGGGCGCGGCCTGTCCGGCTGCATCCTGCGTGCCGGCTGCGATTTGTTTGGTCAAACCGCCCGCGTGCAACTCAACGTTTCCCGAAAGGGTATCAATCATCGTCGTGCCGCATGTCAGGTTGACGGTAAAGGAGTTCTCACCGTTGCTGGTGGCTAAAGCAGAGCCGTCTCTGGTAACGATGCTGGCCGAGATGCCTGCCGGGGCGACGACTTTCACCTGTCCGGCTTCCAAGATGCCTGTGAAGCCTGAATCGTTAAAGCTCAGCTTGATGCTCGAATTCGGCATCAATTCGACCACGCCCAAGCTGCCAAGGCTCACGACGGCACTGGCTTTGTCAGAGGTGCTGATGGTGCTGTCTGAGTTGATCGTGTCACCACAATCTGCGCTCTGGCCGTTGACCGTGACGCGCCCGAAAACCGCTAACCTGCCCGTCGCCCCCGGCGCTGCCAGCACGACCATCGAGTAGATACTCAAGATGGCAACGGCTAAGCCAAACGCCATGGACTTGCGGCTCCAAGATCTGCTAATCATTAGTTCTCCTCCCGTAAAGTGAACAAGTGAACCAAAAGGCTTTTAAAGCGCGTCTCAGTTGAAGCATGCAGGAGACGTTATTCGGTCTTTCTCGCCAGACCATCTCCCTCTTCAACGAGGTCGCACGCGCGGAACATTCAAAATTAAAGCTGGATTGGTGAGCCTCACAGGCTCCAATATCCTCGTCTTTTTACACGAATCGTAGCCCTGTGTCAACAAACATTTACCGGAGTTACAGATAGACACGCTTCCGAAAAACTTTCGGCAAACTTGAGGCACTGTGAAAACGTCATCCTGAGTAAGATAAAGCTTGTCTCTTATATTCTACCGGCAGGAGCGCGCACGGGTGAAAGCTCATCCGCACGCGCCCTGCCGCCTCTTCTCGTGCGCTCCTGAGATAAACTCAGTTTACGCGGCTCGGTGAGCGGCCCCGCACACAAGAATAGAAGACTTTGTACAACGCCGGGCTAATCCTTGTAAATCTCTATTGAAGGTTTGCCATCCGCGCCGACAGAGGCGCGATACATTCCCTCCGTATTAAAGAGCATAGCGATATTTCCGTTGCGGTCAATGGCGATAATGCCGCCCGTGCCTCCCTGTTTGCCTAGCTTTTCAATCACCATTGCTGCCGCGTCTTTCAAAGACTTGCCTTGATATTCCATCACAGCGGAGATGTCATACGCGATGACTCCGCGTATGAAATATTCGCCATCGCCAGTGCCTGAGACAGCGCAGGTACGATTGTTAGCGTAGGTTCCCGCGCCGATGATCGGAGAGTCGCCAACGCGCCCGAATTTTTTATTTGTCTTGCCGCCCGTCGAAGTCGCCGCCGCCAGATTGCCGAATTTATCGAGAGCGACCGCACCGACAGTTCCGTGCTTTGTAACATCTGGATACTCTCGGTCAAGGTTGCGGCTCATCTTTTTTGGCTGCTCGGCTTCCTTTTTTTCTTTCTCTTTGGCGCGCTGAAGCTCTTGCCACCTGCGGTCTGTGCGGAAATATTCTTCCGAGACCAGCTCGACGCCTTTCTGTTTGGCAAAGGCTTCTGCGCCGTCGCCGACCAGTATCACATTCGGCGATTGCTCCATCACGAGGCGGGCAATGCTGACAGGGTTTTTGAGATGCTTGACACCGGCCACCGAGCCTGCCTTCAAAGTCTTGCCGTCCATGATCGAAGCGTCAAGCTCAATCGTGCCTTCGCTCGTAAAGACAGCGCCTTTGCCCGCGTTAAAGATCGGCGAGTCTTCCATAATTTTGATGGCGGCTTCGACGGCATCCAGACTCGTGCCATCGTTCTTCAGAATATTGTATCCGGCGAGCAGAGCTTCCTTGAGCCGTGCGCGATACTCCTCTTCCATTTCCTTCGTCATGTTGCTCTTGAGAATCGTGCCCGCGCCGCCGTGTATCACAAAGCCGAAATTTTGATTGGCCTGACGATTGATCGGAGCAGCCTGCTCGCCCGCGCTTTTCCGGCTTGCCGACTCATCAGAGATTTTGTTCTGCATTTGCCCCGGAACGATAGTTAAGGCGAGGGACAAAAAAAAGAAAACTGTAAGCCGCTCTATACGACGCCGCATCGTAAGACCTCCGATTGATAAGCTCTGACTCAATATTCGCGTAAGAATCTCATCATAGCAAAAGGGGCGCAAGTCAGAACCGCCTGCGGTAGCGGGCGGGTTCTTAAGCTTGATGACCCGCCCGCTACCGCAGGCGGTTCTGACTTTCTTACTCGTATCCACGCTGTTGCCTGCTCCAATACCAGTACACAGGCAAACCGAGCGCGATTAAAATCAGTCCCGTCACGGACTGCACGGGCGATGTGTAGAGCGTCATACCGAGCAGCCATCCTGCTGCCAGCAGAAACAGCACAGGCACGACCGGATAGCCCCATGTCCGGTATGGTCTTTCCAATTCCGGCCTCTGCTTGCGAAACACAAAGACGGTCGCCGTCGTCAGCGCATAGAAAATCCACAAAGCGAAGATCGAATAATTCGACAGCGCATCAAAAGAGCCTGACAAAGCCAGCGCGCCTGCCCATGCAGCCTGCATCAGGAGCGCGCCGACGGGAACGTGCGTGCGCTTTGAGAGACGTGCAAGGTTCTGAAAAAAGAGGCGGTCGCGCGCCATCGCGTAAGGCACGCGCGCTCCCGTCAAGACTCCGACATGCAAGGTTCCGAAGGTTGAGCCAAGCAGGGCTGCCGCAATCAGGCTCACGGCTAAGGGGCCTAGAAATCTGCCGACCACGACAGTCGCGATAGAAGAATCCGGCGAGATGTCCGCAATCTCTGCGGGCGTCAACACGTAAAAGTAAGCGATGTTGATGAAGATATACAGCGCGCCCACAATCGTCATCCCGCCGATGAGCGCGAGCGGAATATTGCGCTGCGGATTTTTCACTTCGCCAGCCACCAGCGTCAGATCGTTCCAACCGTTATAAGCCCACAACGCGCCGAGCATCGCCGCTCCAAAACCGGCCATCCCGCCGCGCGCCGCCGCGTTCACATCCGCGCAACCGCTGCCCGCTCCCGTCAGGGCGAAATGCACCCAGTCGCCATCTGCAAACACAAACGCTCCCACGCCGACCGCCAGCACAAGACAGATTTTCAGAGCCGTCAGGAGTGCAGCGATATTTCCGCTGACGATAACTGTCGCGCAGTTGATGAGCGTGACGATAGCAATCACTCCCAACGCAACTATCTGCAAATAGCCAAACGAAAACTTGTAGCCGAACAGTGCGCTCGTATAAAAGACAGTATTCAACGCGCCGCCCGTCAGCGCGTTAAGAAAGATCGCAAAGGCGACGCTCATCGCCGCCAAGCCCCCTGCACGCGCTACGAAGAACTGCATCCAGCCATACAAGAATCCCCAACGCGGCCCGTAGGCTTCCCTCAAAAAAACGTACTCGCCGCCAGCCCTCGGCATCATCGCCGCCAGCTCCGCATACGTCAGCGCGCCCGCCAGCGATAAGACTCCCGCCGCCACCCACACCAGCAAAACTTTGCCCGGAGAGCCGACATTGCAAGTCATCACGCGGGTCTTGAGAAAGACGCCCGTGCCGATGACATTGCCAATGACGATGGAGACGGCGGCGATGAGACCGAGGCCGCGTATCAGCGTGATGTTCGAGGGTGCGAGTTTGCTCATAAGTCCAATGTCCAAAGTCCGGGTTTAAATAATTTTTCAACTTCGACTATCTGGACTTATTGAAAATTAGCGGTTTGAGTAAGCGGCAAACACCAAATTTATAAACCAAGCTTGTGCTGTGTAATGCAAGTTTTTGAAATTGCCACTAGCTTTAGCTAGTGGACAGGGATAGCCTGACCTTCATCGGCTTTAGCCGAACAGTTCGGCTAAAGCCGACAGATAGGTTTGGCATCTGCTCCACTAGCTAAAGCTAGTGGCAATTCTTCTTCTAAGAATTTCAATTACACTGCACTAGACAGTACAGCGACAACCACACAGCAGTTGAATGTCCACCGGCGAAACATGATGGAAAACTTTTCCCTCACGCACATGCAAGACATCCAGCGTATAGGGGTTGAACACAACAACATCTTTGACGCCTTGCGATAGATAGAACTGCGGGCCGATCTCAAGGTCTTTGACTTCGTATCCCTTGCTTATCACCTCGATAACAGATTCGGGAACAAGCTTGATGGCCTCTTCATCTTCTTCAGGCTCTCTACAAAAAATAGAAATGTCAGGTCTTTTCAAAGAGCCGTCGGGAAAACTGATATAAACGTCGGAAGCATGCACACAGGTACATCTATCTTCTGAGGCTGAGGCAACATCGGCCTGCGCGATGGTAGAGCGGATTCGATCAACCGCCTTCTGATGCTTATAGACGGGGTACGGTTCCCAGATTGGCAGCCCCTGCACGATTTCCAACCGGACTCCGAGTTCTTCGGCTCTCAGAAATTTTGAATCCATGCCTACCCTCCGAAAGATAAGCGTATTACAAGGTTGATGAATGTTCTAGCAAAACCATTCATCCGGCCTCAGCTTGTTTGACAGCTTCTTTATAAGCTTGAAGCGCATGCTCAGCCAACTCGGTTTGTACTGTCACGCGATAGGGATGCTTGGCGACGAAAGATGGAACCTGGCGGACGCTTGCGCCAAGCTCTGTCAGAGTGGCGACGGACTGTTCGTCAGTTAGCTCTTCGACTCCGAAAGCTTCGGCGGCGCGGCGCAAGGCTCCGCGCAGGCGGTCGAGCGGTAATTCTCGCCCGGCCAAAACTTTTCCGCGCGCCTGAAATTCGCCGAGCGCGCGGATGACAACCTGTTCGGCTGCGAGAGATTGATCTCCTGTTGGCTTCTCGAAGAAGCTAGGCTGATGCATCGAAATTTGATTGTCTCCAAAGCTTCTGAAAAATCTTAAGGCACACTATGCGTGTCTGTGCTTGGCTTAGCTTCCGGCTCACCGGAGGTGACGAGAGGCGCAACGGGTTGTGGCAGTTGTGGCTGCGCGCCCTTCTCCCCCTTCTCCATCTCCGCCTGTTCATAAGGGTCGAGCCGCGCAAAGACGTAAAAAGTTTCGCCAGCGCGGACGGCTCCCAAAAATCTGAATGTGTTGTTGAGGACTTGCCCCACCTTAAAACGCTTCGGGTTGGGCGGCTTCTCAAAGAGCGTGCCCAGTTCGTCGCGTGTCGCCGCTTCCAATTCGGGCAAGTAATCATTTCCGGTTTCGCGTGCGATGCCGATTGCCATCTGCCGCAGGGCGCGAATGCGATTCGAGTTGCGGCGATAATATCGCTGGCTGATCTCGTGACGGCTTGCGCGGTCGTCAACCACTTCCTGCTCGCCGCGCAGGTATCCGAGATAAGCGCGCACGACCGGCCCGAACTCTTCTTCCCCGTCACCGCCAGCGGCCTCTTGTGCGGCTGCCGCGCTGCTGAGCATCGCGCACAACAACACCAGCAATCCGAAGCGGAAGATTATTTGCTTTCGTTTCATCTTTCCAGACAACCCAGCTTGACAGTCGAAACAGACGGGGGACTCAGCTTTAATTGTGCAGAGTTTACCACAGGCTCTGATTTCAAAGCATTTCCATGTGCGTGAAAATTGATGGCGCATGTGCGTTGCGCGGCGCGGAACGTGGTGATACATTTTAATCGCTAATTTTTCCGACAATTATTCAAGCTGATGACAGGCGAGCAGGAGCACAAAAACGGTAAGCGTATCGCGCTTTGCGTGAGCGGCGGCATCGCGGCTTATAAAGCCGTGGAGGTCTTGCGCGGCTTGCAACGCGCGGGCTGCGAGGTGCGCGTGGCGATGACCGTGCGCGCCTGCGAATTTATCAAGCCGCTCACCTTTCGCGCGCTGACGGGCGAGCATATCATCGTAGATGATTATGCGCCGGACAATCCAGACCCCATCGCGCACATCACTTTTTCGCAGACCGTTGATCTCTTTCTAGTGGCTCCCGCGACCGCTAACATCATCGCCAAGTTTGCCAATGGCGTCGCAGACGATTTTGTGACTTCGACTTATCTGGCGGCGAATGCGCCCGTGCTGATTGCTCCGGCGATGAACACTACGATGTGGAATCACCCGGCGACGCAGCGAAACCTCAAGCGGCTGAGAGAAGACGGCGTGCGGGTCGTCGAGCCGGACGCGGGCGAGATGGCCTGCAAGACGATTGGGCCGGGACGCCTGAGCGAGCCTGAGCAAATTGTCGCCGCCGCGCTCGCAATGTTGCGCGAACAGGAGAAGCGCGGCGCGCAGGATTTAGCAGGCGAGCGCGTCTTGATAACTGCGGGCGCGACGCGCGAAGAGCTTGACCCTGTGCGTTTTCTCTCGAACCGCTCATCGGGGCGAATGGGATTCGCGCTCGCGGAGGCAGCGCGCGTGCGCGGCGCAGAAGTCACAATCGTCGCGGGCGAAACCAGCGCGCCCGTGCCACAAGCGATACGCCTCGTGCGCGCCGCTTCCGCCGAAGAGATGCGCGATGCCGTGATGAAAGAGATAAATGAAGCGACGGTTTTTATCGCCGCCGCAGCCGTCGCCGATTATCGCCCCGCGTCGCGCAGTGAGAGCAAGATTAAAAAGTCTGAAGCCGCGCTCTTGATCGAGTTGGTTCCGACTCCCGATATTCTTGCAGAAGTCGCGGGCGCACGTCGCAACGGTTTGCTCGTCGTCGGGTTTGCCGCAGAGACCGGCGACGTGCTTGAGAACGCGCGGGATAAGCTGCGGCGCAAACAGCTTGATGCCATCGTCGCCAATGACATCACACGCGAAGGCGCAGGCTTTGATGTCGAGACCAATATCATCACGCTCATCGCGCGCGACACGGACGCGCCTGTGGCCTTGCCCCTGATGTCAAAGCTCGAAGCGGCGCACCGCATCCTTGACGAAGTTTTGCGACTGCGCCGCACACATGGAAAAACCTGAGATTGAAGATAAGAGTGAAGCTGTTCTTTCAAATCGTATGCCCGATAAAAATCAAGATGAAGGTTTTCAGACTCTCGTAGCAGAAGTCAAAGAGCATCTTTTGTATCTGCAAGAGCTGGGCGTCGAAACGATGGAGAGCATGCCGGATGCCGCGATAGCGTCAGCCAAAACGCTTTCCGCCACAGAGCGACCGGGCGCACACGCCCATCAGGCGGCGCAGGATGCCTCGCTCAAACGCAATGCTCTGGCGGCAGAGGCTCAAGACGCGCAGGCGCGCAGGACTGCCACTGCTCAGAAGCATGCCGCACACTCATCAGAACATACAGGGGAAGACACCATCATGGCTCAGAGAAAAGTGAAGAAGACGCCGGAGCTTGAGACGCCCGCGCCAATGGAAACACTGTTCGGCATTATCACGCCGAAGGACGAAGCGAGTTTGCCGCGCGTGAACGAGACGCTCGAAGACATCTGGAACGATGTCGGCGAATGCGTGCGCTGCCCGCTGCATGAAGGCCGCACACACATCGTTCACAGCGAGGGCAACCGCAAGGCGCAACTGATGTTCGTAGGCGAGGCTCCCGGCGCAGACGAAGATGCGTCTGCGCGCCCCTTTGTCGGTCGCGCAGGCCAACTCTTAAATAAAATCATCGAAGCCATCGGGCTTAAACGCGAAGACATCATGATCGGCAACGTCAACAGATGCAGGCCGCCGCAGAACCGCACGCCGACTCCCAGCGAAGCCGCCACCTGCAAGCCTTTCCTGCTCCGCGAAATCGCAGTCGTGCGCCCGAAAGTCATCGTCGTGCTCGGCAACACGGCGATGAAAAATCTGCTGGACACGAAGGAAGGCATCACCAAGCTGCGCGGAAAGTTTATGGACTACAAAGGCATCAAAGTGATGCCGACGTTCCATCCAGCCTACCTGCTTCGCGATCCGTCAAAGAAGCGCGAGACGTGGGAAGACATGAAGACAGTCCGCGACTACTTGAATTCAGTGACAAGTGACGAGTGACAAGTGATAAGCAAAAGCTTTCTTGTCTTTAAACTCGTCACTTGTCACTCGTCACTTATCACTGCTCTTATTATGCAATCTTTTCTTTTTGACGAGACGCCGCCCGAGTCCGGCGAGACGCTTGAGGAAGTCAACGCGGAGTTGTTGCAACGCGCCAAGGCGATGCCGCAGCTTGCCGAGCGCGTCTTTATTTTGGGCGAGGGCAGGCCGGGGGCCCGTGCAGCGGTCGTCGGCGAATCGCCCGGCCCACCGGACGCGGATTCGGGCAGGCCGTTTATGGGTCCTGCCGGGCAGATGCTTGAGCGCATCCTGGGTAGCATCAATCTCAAGCGCGAGGAATGTTATTTGACCAATACTGTCAAAATCATTTCCTCCGGCGATGAGATGACGCCTGAGATGCTCTCGCTCTTTACCCCTTACCTGCATCGAGAATTGGCGGCGGTGCGCCCGCAAGTCATTATCTCGTTTGGCAATACACCGACACGCGCGCTGCTCCGCACGAAAAAGCCTATCTCACAACTGCGCGGCGAGTTTCAGGATTATCATGGAATCAAACTGATGCCGACTTTTAATCCGGCATATCTCCTGCGCGACCCGACGAAAAAGCGCGAGGTGTGGGAAGACATGAAAAAAGTGCGCGCCCTTCTCATATCCTGAAATCTCATTGGGATTGGCCCACTAACCAGACGGTAGTGGGTCAGTTTGAGATTCAAGAGCTATCCGGCATCAGGAAAGAATCTCCCGCAAAGGCGCTGGTGGCGCAAAGGGGTTGAGCAATGCTTTATCTTAGCGGCTTTCTTTGCGTCACCAGCGCCTTTGCGGGAACATGTTTTTTCTTTGCTATGTTTGAAACTGGACCACTACTAACCAGACGTAAATATTGACTTTTTCAGGGAACAGGTATAGTGTTCGCTCATTCAAATGATCGTTCGAGGGTCTGGGATATGCCTTGTCCCCGATTTTAGTTTTATCTGAGAACGACACCCCTTAGCAATTTGGAATTGATCTACCGAAAGCTGTTTTGACCTGCACTTGCTTTCATTGTGGGGGAAAATCAACTGCCTGCCTGTGAAATCGCGCTCGGGGCAGTGGAAATTTTCAAGCGGGGTCTGCGCCTGTTGAAGATTCAGCCATCGGCGGCAACCTTCAACATTTAAGTTGAGCCGGAGTCACCATGTTCTATTTATGAGAATAGGGATTGACGGACTCTGAGCAAATCACGAATCACTTACAAGATTAAATGAGGGCTTACGCTGTTACCGGAGCATGCTGGTGTTGCTCGTCAACACAGGTTGAGACCGTCGCCGGAAATTTTCTCGACGGCTTACTCCGCTTTGACATCGTTGTGCCCCGCTCTCTGCAAGTCTCGTCGAATTAACCCTAAACAAATGATGATTGGAGACAACATGCGAGCATTACGAAATACCAACCTTAGCCCGCTTGCCAGACCTCTGGTTGGCTCGCTGGCAATCCTGCTGGCCTTTTCATTGCTGACTATCGGCTTCCGCACAACGACGGCGGCGGCTGGCTCTTCTGCACAGGACGCTCCCGCTGCGCCGCAAGCCACTTTTCCGGGCGCTAATGTCGGAGCGATTCCAGACGGCCCTGCGGCCTGCAACGCTTATGGCGCTAACCGTGATGTCACGTTCGCAGTGACCGGCGTTAGCGGAACGATTACAAATGTCGCTGTGAACATCACACTGACACCCGGACACACTTGGGCGGGCGACCTCGACGTGAGACTGATCGCACCGGGCGGCGCGCCCGAGCATGTCATCTTCTCTCGCACAGGAGCCACCACTGCCGCCGCTGCCGGTGACAGTTCGGACGCGGCTGGCCCCTATACCTTCTCAGACGCTGCACCGGCTGCGCCGACATGGTGGGCTGCGGCTGCGGCTGAGGCCACAGGAGCAGCACCGGTTCCCGCTGGCAGCTACCGGACATCAACCGCCGGAGAAGTGGCTGGCGGTGGAGCCAACACTTTGATTACTCCTGTGTTTGCCGGACTCGGAGCAGCAGCCAATGGAACATGGACGTTGAGATTCCGTGACCACTGTTCGGCTGATACGGGCACGGTTGCTTCTGCCAATTTGACGATTGATGCCGGGCCGCCGGTGATTCCGCAGCACATCGTGGACTTTGACGGCGACGGCAGGACAGACCCCGCAGTGGTGCGCAACACGGGCGGCGGCCCCTCCGGGCAGGAGACATGGTTCATCCGAAACTCTAGCGGCGCTCCGGCCACGACCATTCGCGACTGGGGTATTGCTACGGACTTCTGGGTTCCCGAAGATTATGACGGCGACCAGAAGACAGACATCGCGGTCTGGCGTGCAGGCCCGCCGTTTGGCTCTTACTTCTACATTCTGCAAAGCTCCAACGGCACTTTGCGGACTGACCAGTTCGGGCAGAGCGGAGACGACCCGACCGTAGTCGGCGACTATGACGGAGACGGCAAGGCTGACCCGGCTGTGTATCGCGCGGGTCTAGCGGCTGGTAATCACAGCTTCTGGTATTACCGCTCCAGCGTCAACGGTTTGATCCTCGGCACGGAATGGGGACAGAACGGAGACTTCCCGGCACCGGGCGATTACGATGGCGACAACAAGAACGACTTTGTCGTGCAGCGTAATGGCGGCGGCGGACAGGCTATCTTCTTCTTCAACCAGACGACGGCAGGAGCGACCAGCCTGATCTTCGGGACACCGACGGATGTCATCACCCCCGGCGATTTTGATGGCGATGGCAAGACGGACATCGCGGTTTCCAGAGGCAGCGGCGGAGTCTACCAGTGGTACATCCGCAACAGCAACGGCGGGACGACGACCACCTACACCTTCGGAGCCTCGGCGACGGACTTCCGCACGCAGGGCGACTGGGATGGAGACGGGAAGACGGACATCGGTGTGTGGAGACCGAACGCGGATCCGTCATTGAACTTCTTCCACTGGATAAGGTCATCGGACGGCACGGCGGCCTCGATAGAGTGGGGAGCGAACGGAGACTATCCGGTCGCAAACTTCAACGCCCACTAAGTTAAAGCTCTGAGGCTTTACCGGTGGATAAGCTTTGCTGAAACCGGCATTAACGGTTCTCAGTCCAAGCCTTTGAAAAGCGACAGGTGGCGGCAGCTTGTGCCGCTGCCTGTCGCTTTTAAATATGAGCTGAGAGAGGCTTCGATTTACTCTCTGCGAGCATAAAATTTAGTCAGGACACAGGAAAAATTGTTGACTTTGCGCAAGGATGAGCTTAAGGTGTGCGAACTTCAATACTTCTGGACTGGGTTCTGTTTTCCGGTTGCGTAGATTTGCTAGGCCGGATTCTGAGCCTCGAAACCTTCAATTGGTTCTCAGACAACAACAGAGAGATGCTCTAAAGAACGAGAGGAGATAGCATGCGAGTTTTTTCAATTTTGATGTCAAGGCGCACAACTGCGTTGATCGTCTTCACAGGGTTTGCTTTATTCACGGCTATTATGTCGCCGTACTTTTCCGCCACGGCGCAAGAGGCAGCCGATGCTCCGCAAGTGCCGAATGCCTATCGGACACCATATGACTTTACGGGCGATGGCCGGTCAGATTGGGCTAATCTGGACACTGCCACGGCGGGATCGCCCCTCACCTGGAAGATTTTGGGTAATCCGGCACCCGCAGCTCCGGGCGCTGCGTTTATTCGTATTTTCAATTTCGGCCTTAATGGCGATACGATGGCAGTTGGCGATTATATCGGAGACGGGAAATCAGATATTACCGTCTACAGGCCGCCTGCAACAGCCGGTGCACAGGCTGTCACTTATATCGCTCCTTTCCCGGAAGGAACCGGCGCGATTGGCCCGGTCACATCAGTCCCTTTTGGAACGACCAGCGATAATCCGGGTCGTGTAGGCGACTATGACGGAGACGGCAAAGATGATGTAGTTATCGTCCGCGTCGTCGCCAACATCCTTCAGTGGCACATCAGGGGAAGCGCGGGCACAAACAGAACCGTCCCGTTCGGGCGCGCCGTCGCCGGCTTCAGCACCCTTGCTTTTATGGGAGCCGATTTTAACAACGATGGCAGAGACGATCTGGTCATGGCAAACGCCAGCACTACGACCGGCGGCAACACATGGCTTATCGGCGACAGCATCACCGGCAATGTCATCCTGACCGTGTCTTTCGGCAATTTCATCACGGACTATTTCCTTAGCCCGGATGACTATACCGGCGATGGTCAGGCCGATCTCGTCGTGTATCGCGGCGGCGGCACTCCGGCTGCGGACGGCGGTTTCTGGTATATCCGAAACACCGCGAGCGGTGCTGTCACCGGTGTCAGATTTGGCGTTCCCGACCCTGCCTTCACGACCGAAGACGTTCCGGTGCGTGGAAATTTCGACGGGGACAACATGGCTGATATTTGCGTCTTTCGACGATCCAACGCAACCTATTACTGGATTAGCAGTCAGGTTGGCGCGGTCAATAGCCAACCATGGGGCGTTGCGGGTAGCGCCACTGAACTCCCGCTCGGGGCTTTCTTTAACTTCTAGTCCGAAAGCGCAGAGCTTTTAAGCACGAAAGCAGCCGGTGGTGAAATCTTCTTCACTACCGGCTACTTTTATGCCTGCCAAAAATTCCCTGTTGACATTTTCCTATCAATCAACCTAATGTTGATATGCGCCGCCGGGTTGGCGGCCAACAAATTTTCCGGCGAGTATTCACACTCCCTGATTTTCCAATCAGTCCTACACCTTTTCAAATCCTGTGTTGCCGGTCGCACGTTTTTTGCCGGCAGGAGATCGCATGAAAGCTTTTAATATTTCCGGCTCACGTCGCAGCATCCCTGCATGGTGCTGCTTGATAGCTCTTCTTTTCTCGCTGATGCTGGCGCTCATTCCCGTTCAGCCGATTCGCGCACGCGGTAAGCTTGAAGATGGAGCGCAAGCTGTTCAGGTTGTCTTTTCCAATCTCTCGAACATCAGCGTCTCGGATGCTCCGTCAAGCAATACTCCGCCGGGCACAGCCCTGCTCTATCCTTCGACGATTAATGTCGGGGGTTTGGGGACGAGCATTACCAGCCTGACTGTCACCTTGAGCAACGTCAATCACCCGTTTCCGCCGGACTTTGACTTGCTGCTGGTCGGCCCCGGCGGGCAGTCTCTGATTTTGCAATCGGACGCGGGCAGCAGTGTTTCGGCTGTCAATCGAACCTACACCTTTAGCGATTCCGCCTCGACTCAGATTTCAAACACAGGCAACCTCCCCAGCGGCTCTGTCAGACCCGGCAATCATCAGGGAAACGATAACTTGAGTGATGTCTTCCCTTCACCCGCACCGCCTCCGCCATATGGGAATCCCGGCCCGCAGGGCGCGGGCGCGGCCACCCTGTCGAGCACTTTTAACGGGACGAATCCGAACGGCGTCTGGAGCTTGTACGTGACCGATGACGAGTTTCTGGATACGGGCAATATCACAGGCGGTTGGAGCCTGAACGTCACAGCCGCGACTCCGATTAATGCCGTCTCTGATTATGACGGCGATGGCAAAACGGACATGGCCGTTGTGCGCAACTTTGGCGGCCCCGCGACATGGTATGTTAACGGCACTACGGTTGGATTTTTCGCACAGGGCTGGGGACTCTTTACAGATAAGTTCGTGCCCGCAGATTACGATGGTGACGGCAAAACGGACATCGCCGTCTGGCGCAACACCAACGGCGTTTGGTACATCCTGCAAAGCCAGACTTCGACTCTGCGCGTCGTCAACTTCGGCACGGCGGGAGATGACCCGACCATCGTGGATGACTATGACGGCGACGGCAAAGCAGACCCGGCTGTGGTACGCAACTCCGGCGGATTCAAGACATGGTATTACCTGGGAAGCACGTCCGGCTTTGTTTACAAGCAATGGGGACTCGACACGGATGCCGTCTCGCCCGGAGACTATGATGGCGACGGCAAAGCTGACTTTGCCGTGCGCCGCAGTAACCAACCCGCGCCGGGACTGGCGACCTTCTACATAGACCGCAGCCTTTCCGGCTTTGAATCCTTCGGATGGGGAAACAACGTAGACATTATCGCTCCCGGAGATTACGACGCGGACACCAAGACTGATGTTGCCGTCGCACATCCATCAGGCACAAATCTTCACTGGTACGTGCGCCTGAGCGGCGGCGGCATCATTGAAAATGTGCAATGGGGCTTAAACAATGATCTGGTCACTCAGGGCGATTACAACGGCGACGGCAAAACAGACATCGCCGTCTGGCGTCCTAGCACGGGCTACTTTTACGTTTCCCTGACGGGCGGAGGCGGAAATATTTTCACGCTCTGGGGACAAAACGGAGATTACCCGCCAGCCAATTCCAACAGTCACTAAAGATAAGGAAAAAGGTAACAGGTAAAAGGTAAAAGTGAAGATGACAGAGATGCTGTCTTCACTTTTACCTTTTTACTTTTTACTTTTTCCTTCTTTCCGCTTCACCTTTTGCGCGCTTCACGCTAACTTTAGTCTCCGTGCAGCAATCCGTTAATCATGGGAAACAAGCTGGCATAGACTCTGGCAGCGAAGACTCTGCGCAGGTCGAGCCGTTGTATGCGGAGGTCGCAGTGCCTCTGCGCGTGGCGCAGACTTTCACTTATCGCTTGCCGCTCGCGCTCAGGCGCGAAGCGCGTTTAGGCTCTCGCCTGCTCGTCACCTTCGGGCGCAAACACATCACAGGCTATATCGTCGCGCTGCATCAGGAGCTAGACCCCGCGGCGGGCTTGCTGGATGAAAACATCAAGGACGCGGAAGAACTGCTTGATGCAGAGCCGCTGTTGACGCCGGAGATTCTGGAGATTACACGCTGGGTCGCGGATTATTATGCCGCGCCGTGGGGCGAAGTCTTAAAGGCTGCGCTGCCAGCCGGTCTGAACGCGACGGTCGAGCAGCTTTTGTACATCACGCCCGAAGGCCGCGACGAGCTGGCGCGACTGCCGATTCATCGCAGGGCGACGGCCAAGGCTCGCGCGCTGCAACTCGTGGCCGAAGCAACGGAGATTCCTTTGCGCCTCGTCGCGCGGCATGTCGGAGAGGCGCAAGCGTCAAGAGTCGCGCGTGAGCTTGAGCGCGCGGGTTGGATTACGCTGGCCTATCGCCAACGCTCCGTGCTGGCTCGTGCCAAGCGGCGCAAGGCTGTCCGCCTGCTGCCGCTTGAGAATGATGCTGTTTCGGAGTCTACGGCGCGAGCTTTGACAGATGCGCAGCAAAGAATCATCGAGACGCTGATTGACGAAGGCGGCGAAATGGCTTTCACGGATTTGCTGGAAGCTGCGGACGCGAGCGCGTCTTCGGTGCAAACTTTAGAAAAGCGTCGCCTGCTCGAAGTCTTTGTGCGCGAAGTCAGGCGCGACCCGCTCGTCGGCGCAAAGCTCCCCGCGAAAGATTCATTCACGCTCACCACGGCACAGTCGAGCGCGCTCAACGAAATCGAAAACGCGATTTCACAAGAGAGCTATGCGGCCTTCCTGCTGCACGGCGTCACGGGCAGCGGGAAAACTGAAATCTACATTCGCGCCATGAGCGCCGCGCTCGCACGCGGCAAATCCGCGATGATGCTCGTGCCAGAGATTGCTCTGACGCCAGTCTTCTCGCGCCGCCTGCGCGCGTGCTTTGGCGATGAGGTAGCGATCTTTCATTCTTCTCTGACGACCGGCGAGCGTTTTGACGAATGGAGCCGTTTGAAGAAAGGCGAAGCGCGCATCGTCATCGGCACGCGCTCTGCCGTCTTTGCGCCGGTCTCCGATCTGGGTTTGATCGTGATAGACGAAGAGCACGAGAACTCTTACAGGCAACAGGAATCGCCTTACTATCACGGGCGCGACACGGCGATTGTGCGTGCGCGCAAAGAGTCTGCGGTCGTCGTCTTAGGCTCAGCCACGCCCTCGCTCGAATCTTTTCACAACGCGCAGAATGGAAAATCGCAGTACCTTCAACTGCCAAGCAGAATCGGCAATCGAGCGATGGCTCGCGCCGAGATGATAGACATGCGCGCGGTCTTTGCAGAGCATGGACGCAACGAAGTTTTCTCTGCTCAACTGCTCGACGCCATCGAAGAGACGCACGCGCGCGGCGAGCAGTCCATCATTCTCTTAAATCGTCGCGGCTATTCGAGCTTTGTCTTGTGCCGCACCTGCGGCGAGTCAATTCATTGCCCGAACTGCGATGTCACACTCACATATCATCGCGGCGAATCGAGCCTCGTTTGCCACTATTGCAATCACCGGCGACAGGCTCCCAAAGCATGCCCTTCATGCGCCGGAAAATATATTTACTATGTCGGCGAAGGCACGGAACAGATTGAAGAAATTCTGCAAAAGAAATTTCCCACGCTCAAGATCGCGCGCCTCGACCGCGACACGACTTCGCGCCGCAAGCTGTTTGAGAAAGCCATCCTGGAATTCGGCGCGGGCGAGCTGGACATGCTGGTCGGCACGCAGATGCTTGCAAAGGGACATGATTTTCCGAACGTCACGCTGGTCGGCGTCGTCTCGGTTGACGCTGGGCTGGCCTTGCCGGACTTTCGCTCAGCCGAACGGACTTTCCAACTCATCACGCAGGTCGCCGGGCGCGCGGGGCGCGGGCGTCGCGCGGGGCGAGTCCTGATTCAAACCTTTCATCCCAATCATTACGCGCTCAGACACGCCTGCGCGCAGGACTACGCGGGCTTCTACGAGGAAGAGATACGGTATCGCAAGAGCCTCAGCTATCCGCCTTTCGTCGCCCTCGCATCGCTCCTCGTGCATGGCGAAGATTTCATGCCCGTCATGAACACGGCTGCGGAAATACGCAAGGCTCTCGATGAAGCGAATCGCGAGCGCGCCTGTCGTATCTTAGGCCCCGCGCCAGCCCCGCTCGCACGGCTCAGGGGCGAGCATCGCATACAACTCCTGCTCAAATCACGCAGCCGCCCACGTCTGCGCGAAGTCATAGACATGGCTCTTTCCAGCGCGGCAGCGGCGGGCTGCGACCTCCGCGCCTTAAATTTAGAGATTGACCCGGTGAATCTCATGTGAACGTAAGTCCCAAGTCCCAAGTCTCAAGTCCCAAGTCAAAGACATTTTCTTAACTTGGGACTTGAGACCTGGGACTTGGGACTTATTTTCCCGTGCGCTAAACTGCTGCCCATGAAAATTACCGAACTCGCAGAAAAAACGGGCGCGCAGGTTGAGGGCGATGCTGAATTGGAAATCAACGGCGCGGCTGGATTGGACATCGCCGCTGAGGGACAGATTACTTTTCTGGCTAATCCGCGTTACACCTCGCAAGTGGAAACGACACAGGCTTCAGCCATCTTTCTTGCCGAAGGCATCGAGATTAATCGTGACCTGTCTATTCTTCGTGCGCGTGATCCTTATCTGGCCTACACGCGCGCTCTGATACTTTTTCACCCGGAACCGGCCTTCGAGCCTTTCATACATCCGGCAGCCGTGATTGATCCGGCGGCGGAAGTCGCGCCTGATGTGTGGATCGGAGCGAATGCGGTCATCGGGCGCGGCGCACGCATCGCCGCGCGCGTTCGCATTCATCCGAACGTCACGATTTATGAAGATGTGCAGATAGGCTCTGATTCAATCATTCACAGCGGCGCTTCAATCCGCGAACGCACGCAGATCGGCGAGCGCGTGGTTGTATATAACAATGCGGTGGTCGGCTGTGACGGCTTCGGCTATGCGAAGGATGAAGAGGGGCGTTGGCTAAAAATTCCGCAGACCGGACGTGTGGTTCTCGAAGATGAAGTGGAAGTCGGAGCGGGCACGACGATTGACCGCGCCTCTGTCGGCGAGACGCGCATCGCGCGCGGCGCGAAGCTGGACAATCTGGTACAAGTCGGACATTCCTGCACAGTTGGCGAAAACACCTTGCTCTGCGGTCAGGTTGGATTGGCCGGAAGCACGCACGTCGGGCGCGGCGTGATTCTGGCGGGACAGGTCGGCGTCGGCGGCCACGTCAAAATCGGAGACAATGCCGTGCTGATGGCAAAGGCGGGCGTCTTCTATGATGTGCCTGAAGGCAAAGTCCTCTCCGGCGGGATTCCGGCCTTTGACCATCGAGACTCCTTGCGCACAATGGCGGCTATCAGGAAATTACCAGAGATGGCGCGCACCATTCGCTCGCTCGAATCGCGTCTCAAAGCTTTGGAAAATCCCGGCGATAAAAATTCTGCTTGACAGGAAAGACACATTACAGGCATAATCCTAATTGAAATTGGTTTTCAATTTCGCCGCTACCACAGACGCAGCGAATTGAGCCGGAACCCTTAAGTTTTCAGGAGTCAGCAGTGTCAAGCAGTCAAACCGCAACAGTTCAGATTCTCCAATCCCCCCGCGAAGACCAGCGCGTTGAAGTCTTGTTGGAACAGGGCGAGGGCGTTTCGCGCGTCGCCTTGCGCTATTCGACTTGGACGGACGGGCTAGGCTGGTGCAGCCAGAAGACGATTCATCTGGATGGCGATCAATTAGACGACCTGCATCACGCGCTCGCGGTCGCGCGCCAGCGCATCAATCGCCAGCGCGCAGACGCAGGGCAACTCGCGACGATGGGTCAGGTCATACAACTGCCGACGCTCGCATAAAAATTTCAGAGAAAAAAGACAAAGCCGCAAGCAGAGATATGATTCCCTGCCTGCGGCTTTTCTGTATGAAACGGTTTCGGGCTTTTAGCTGACCTGCCGGAGTGTGATCTTCTCTTTGACCGAACCGGCTGTTCGTTCTGAGGTCAGCTTTGCCAGTTCGTCTACGTGTAGCTGCTCTTGATAGATACGCTCTTCAAGCTGAAAACGTACCGCTCTATCCTCATCACCGCAAGCTTCCCACGCAGCTAGGTAAGCCGCCAGCGCCTCGCGCTCAAGCTCCAAATCCTGTCGCAGCATTTCCGTCAAATCCGTTGACTGGCGAATCATCGAAGGCTCAACCGTCGGCACGCCGCCGAGCGCGACCACTTTGTCGCCAATAGTAATCGCATGCCCATGCGACTCTTCGCCCTGATCGCGAAAGTATTTGCGATAAACCTCGCGCTCGATTCCCGTTACCAGAAAACTGTGCTGCGTGTATTGAATCACAGACGCCAGCTCCAAACTCAAAGCGCGGTTCAGATTTTCAATCAATTCAGCTCTAGCCATAAATCGCCTCCCTTTTGCCGCCATCACCCTTAAAGTTAATGCGCGCATAATAACCGCAGAGAAACGCTCTGTCAAGCTAAGTCTTTTCAGTTCAACTACTTAACAATGAAATTCAATTTCAGTTCCAAACAGTAAAGCTTTTAAGTCACTGCGCCGCCGTCTACGATAACAACCTCGCCGTTCATGTAACTGTTGCGGTCGCTGACCATAAAGGCTGCATATTCGGCCAGCTCTTCGGGGCGTCCGAGCCGCCCACGCGCAACCCATAATCCGTGCATCTGCATGAGACGGTCCGGCAAAGTGTGCGCGAGGTCTGTATCGAAAATCCCGGCGGCGATGGCATTGACTGTGACGCCGAAGGTCGCCGCTTCGCGCGAGAGGCATTTGGTAAAGCCTATGACTGCGGCTTTCGAGGTCGCATAATGTACGGCGGTGGGCAGCGCGCGAATCGCGCCGATAGAAGTGATGTTGAGAATCGTTCCCTTTCGCTGGCGAATCATCTGTTTGTAAATAGGCTTGGTGACGGCGAAGAGGCCATTGACGTTGGTATTGATGACTTCATCCCACGCGCGGTCTGTCGTCGTGGCAAAACTATCGCCGCGATTGATGGCAGCATTATTAACTAAAATATCAATCCCGCCCCACAGCTCTACCAGCTCGCGCGTCAGCTTCTTCAAACCGAGGCGATCAATGACAGAGATTTTAGTGGAATGTGCGCGGCGTTGGTGCGCCGTGATTTTGGCTTTAGTCTGTTCGGCCAGATCATCACGCGAATTGTAGTTGAAAGCCACGTCCGCGCCCTCGCGCGCAAAGACCTCGCAGAGCGCAGCGCCGATGCCGCGCGTGCCGCCAGTGATAAAGGCGCGTTTTCCCTCAAGCAAAAGACTCACAGGTCTATGTCTCCAAAAAAAGCCCGCTTCGACAGGACGAAAGCGGGCCGGATGATAAAAACTGGTTCGTTGTCGCGACTGAGATTAAATCCCGAACGGGCGCAAACGTCAACAGGAGAGCAGTGATAAGTGATGAGTGATAAGTAATAAGAAACAGCTTTTATCTCATCACTTATCACTTATCACTTATCACTGCTCTTATGCCGTGCGTGACTCGACCAGCACAGGCTCTTCACGCGCCATCACCGGTGCCGGGATCAATGCCGCAATCTCTTCTACGATATATCTCGTCGCGTTCGGGATAGCCAAACCGACTGTGGCGGCGCGCATGGCTGCGTAGTGGCGCGTGTCTTCCATCATGCGCCTGACTACGGGCACGATGTCCGCAGCCTGCTCAAGCAGGACACCCGCGCCGCGTTTGACAATCAAGCTGGCTGCGCCCGCTTCCTGCGGCATCGGGGGCGTCGTCCCGTCCGCGATAATCGGCAGGCGGCACGCGAGCGCCTCGAAAGTCGTCAGCCCGCCGAGCTTGGAGATCATCACGTTGGCAGCCGCCATCAATTCTTCTACATGCTCCGAATAGCCTATCACCTTAACGGGGAACTTGGCGCTGGCGGCGAGTGATTCGACTTCGAGCTTCAGCTCCTCGTTTTTCCCCGCGAGGAAAATGGCTTGCACGTCAAGCTCGCCTCTGACCAACTCGCGGAAAATCTGCGGGACGTTGCCGCCTCCGACCCAGCCCGCGTTGACGAAGACCGTGAATTTTTCCGCATCGAGGCCGAGAGCGCGACGCGCGGCCTGCGCAGCCTGCTCGCCCGGAAAAGCGAATTTAGGATGCACCGGCATCCCGGAAATTTTGATGCGCTCAGGCGAGACGCCATAATCAACAAGCTGCTGGCGCGCTTCTTCGCTGGCGACCAGATAGAGGCGCACATCATCGCACGCCCAGCCCTTCCAGAACCCGTAGCACGGGTCGGTCACAACCGTCACCAGAGGAATTTTATCCGCCAGCTTTAACTCTCTGAGGACGCGCGCGAACACATGTTGTGTGAGCGGGTGAACGCTGACCACGACATGCGGGCACCAACGCTCGAACAATTCCTTAATGAAACCGATTGAGCGTGAGTGGAAGAACTCGCGCGTTTCCGGGCGAAAGCGATTGACAGCCCAATAGAAATATTTCATCCAGTGCTGCCTGTGCCGTAAGACCCAGTTATAAAGCTTGACCAGCTTCTCTGTTATCGCGTGCGAGTCTTCGATAGCGCGCACGACGCGCACGGCATACGACTGCCCGTGAAAAAACTTCTGCACGCCCGCGACAATCGCCGCCGCCGCCGAGCGATGCCCGCCGCCCGTGTCCGACGAGATAATCAGAATTTTTGGAACCCTTGCTCGAAACATCGTGATTTTAGATTTGCGATTTTAGATTTGCGATTTTATTTTTCTTCTAATCGAAAATCTAAAATCCAAAATCGTAAATGGTCAGGCTTTGACCGTCATGCCGTCGGCTTCTGCTTCTTTGCCGTCGAGAGCGCGGCGCGCTTTCTTCATTTCACGTTCGAGCTTTTTAATCTGAATCAGGTGCTTCGGATTAAAAGCCAGCGAAGGATAGTAGCTGTTCGATTCGTGCGTGCAGAAGCAGCCGTCCGCGGCCTTCTTGCGCCGCTCTTTCATCGCGGGCGAGAGCCACAGCTTTTGAAAGTTCCAATCGAACTCCCGCAGGTTGCCAATCGGCGCGAGATTTTCACATGAAGAGACAGTGCCTTCGTCGTAAATGACGCCGCCCGCCGTGCCCGCGTAACAGGTCATCTGAGCCTGCTGCGTCTCCTGCGTTTTGGCAATCAAGCCGTGCATGTAAATGTCTATCGCGGCCTTGAAGAATCCGGCGTCGCCGCCGTAATTATTCTTAATCGCAGCGTGGCGCGAATCGTCGTCAATCATCTGCGCGAGCTGCGCGTAGCGCGTGTGGTCTATCTCAAGCTCAATGGGGTCGGCTGACGGCGGACGAATGTAGTTAAAGTTGACCTTGTCCGGCTTCAGGTCGTATTTCAAAAAGTCGTACCAGTCAAAAATCGTATCCTGATTCGAGTGCATAAAGCAGGTGCAGGTCTGAATATCCAGTCGCGGATATTCTTTCTTGATCTGCTGAAGCTGGCGCGCGGTGTCAATCGCGATGTCCCACGAACCGGGCTTCTGGCGAATCTTCTCGTGCTGGTCTTTGAGACCGTCTATGCCGAGCGCGACCGCCACGTTCAGATTCGGGCACTCCTCAAGCATCCTTGTCACATCCGGGATGATGCGCTTTTGAATCTGCCCGTTCGACATCAGGTAGATGGATTCGAGCTTATTGTTCTCATAAAACGCGCGTGCAATCTCCGGCAAATCTTTGCGTGTGAAAGGCTCGCCGCCCGCCAGGACCAGCACGCCCAGATTGCCGCCGAGCGTTTCGGAGATTTTCACAATCTCATGCGTCTTCATCTGCAACTTCTTGCGCGGGCGGTCGTCAAGCTCTTCCGTAAAAAAGCAATGCGTGCAGCGCATATCGCAAACAGACGTGACCAGTATGTTCAACAACACGGGCGCGAAGGGCTGCCCCAGCGCGAGCCGCGCATAACGTTTTAATAATTCTTTAGTCGTGAAATCCATTTTATACCTTCAAATACTGTACTTTGACTGCCATTAAAAAGTTTCGCTCTCTCACCAAGAGCGCGAAAGCGAACTCCTAACAGATAAGCGATTACAGCTTGAATTGTCAACGTGCATCGGCGCAAAGCGCGGCTGCGACACGTTTTGAGCGTCGGGCATAAGATACGAATTTCCAATATTTTAAGTGCATAAAATGGAAATCCCCGAATCTCTTCACGCCTGATTTAGCATAAATCAGGGACCGCAATAAGATGCTCATTCACCGGTATTTAGTTTTATTTGGATATTTATGATTATGCGGAATTTGCGTCACAAGACTGCTTGAAGCGCAGCTTGCTAAAACGTTCAGAGGAGAGAGTGAGCAGGATCAAGAGAAATTTTATGCCATGCCCGACTGCTGTAGGTTCGCACATCCCGGGACAATGTTTTATTGAAGCGCATATAAATTTCCGTCGGCGCTGCCAAAATAAATCTCGCCATCGGCGATAGCGGGCGTGGACATGATCGAGCCGACTGAAAAACGCCTGAACATATCCACATAATCATCTTGAAAATCGTAGAATATTTTAGGGAAAGCGGCCTCATCGAAAGTCCCGTCGGATTTTAAGACTTTAAGCGTATCCTTTTTGGAGGCTTCGGTTTGAAACTCCCAAATCAGTTTGCCCGTTTTGGGATTAAGCGAATAAAATTTTCCGTTAAAACTGCCGATATAAAGTTGCCCTCCGGCAATTATCGGTGAAGAAACTCCCCACTCCTTTGGCTCATCAAACGTGAATCGCAAACGACCCGTTTTAGCGTCAAGGGCGAAAAAACGATTGGCGCTGATATAAACCAAACCATCATGAACCATCGGAGTTGAACTGGCCCAGGTTCCGCCAAAGAAGTAATCCCACTTTTTGCGTCCCGTGGTCGCGTCAATCGCATAAAGATGAGAATCACGACAACCGATATAAACGGTTCCGTCAACTACGATAGGCGATGATTGAAATCCAACCTGGTTATAGTTAATCAGATCTTCTCCGGCCTTAAATCGCCATTTTTCTGTTCCGTTTTCCGTGTCCAAAGCATAAAGCGTGCCGTCCCAACTACCTATATAAACCGTATTGTTAGCAATCGCAGGCGACGCATGAACAATATCTTTCGTCTCGAATTTCCACTGAACCAGACCCGTTTTGGCATCGAGCGCATAAACATTTCCGTCGCCGCTGCCAACATAAATGCGTCCATTAAAGACCGCCGGAGAAGAAGTAAAAAAATCCCAGGTGTCTGGAATCATCTGTTTTCTCGGTCTCCATCCGTGAAGTCCCTTCGCCTGAAATCTTCTTTCCACTTCGGCGGTAAATTTCCATTTACGAGTACCGTCAGCAGCGTCTAAAGCGTAAAAGCCGCCGTCAAAACTGCTGAAATAAACTGTCCCGTCTGCGACCGTCGGCGAAGAGTTGACCGGAGCGTTGGTTTGGAATTTCCACTTTTGCTGGCCGCTTTTTTGGTCTATGGCATAAAGATTATTATCCGCGCTGCCGATAAATATCACGCCATTTGAGATTGCGGGCGAACTTAAAATCGCGCCTTTGGTTTTAAATTACCATTTGACGCCGTTAAATTGTTTGGGTCCTGATGACTCGTAAATGCCTGTCCGGGCATTGTCACCGTGAAAGGTTGTCTGGGCAATGATGTTGGTCAGTAGCATCAGAACGATCAAACATACAGATATATATTTCATTAGAGACTTCTCCGTAAAAAAATTTGGTAGTAGAGATTATCCGGCTACAGGATTCTACTTTCAGGAAATTTACTGGAAAAGTCTTGAACGTTCTTGCTGTTTTTGGATGTATTGTCCGGGAGTCACTCCGATAATCCGCTTAAAGTGTCGGGTGAGATGGCTTTGGTCGGCGAAACCCGTTTGACAAGCCGTGTGAGTTATTTCTACGCCTTCGCGCAAAAGTTTTTTAGCTTGATTTACTCGTAACTGCACTTGAAAAGCGTGCGGCGGCATCCCGAATTTTTCAGAGAACACGCGGTTAAAGTGAAATGAGCTTAAAGCGGCAACGCTTGCTAATTTTTTTAATGAAATGTTCTCTGAATAGTTAGCAATCAAATAATCGCAGGCGCGCAGGATTTTCTTTTGCTCAACTCTCGGCAAAGGCGTCGAGAAGGGATTTTCGGCAAAGCGGTTGATGAGATTGGCTACAAAGTTTTGTAAATGTGTTTCTCTTTCAAGTTTGGAAGAAACATCCTCAAGAGATTTATGTAAGCTGACGTATTGTCGAATTGTATTTTCGTCAAAAACGATGGTGGAAGAAAAAAAAGGCAATCCCTTACTTTTGTTTTGCATTTCCGTAACGATATTTTCCATCAACTCGGGGGCTAAAAAAATTGTTCTAAAACTACAGCCGAGTTGGTCAAACGCGCGGTTGGAATGCACTTCGCCGGGATGAACGATAAAAAGACTGGCTGGCGGCGTGGGAAAATCTTTACCCCTGTAAGTTAAATCCCCGTTTCCGTTTTCCACCAGACAAAATTGATATTCCTCGTGCCAATGACGGGGAACGGGGCGATTAACGGAAAACCCTCTTTGTAATTCAATTTTTGACAGGTCAGTTGTCTGCCAAGTCTTAATTAAGTTACGTTCAAAGTTTGGTTTCGTATCTGAATTCATAAATGGAAACGACGCTATCGTAGCGTCGGGTTACAGGTAGAAGCTATGCGTAAACCGACCGCCACGCGGCACGCTAACGCTCGCCGCGTCCCTGTATTCCGAGGCTTTTCATGCGGCGATAGAGATGGCTGCGGTCTACGCCCATTAGCTCGGCGGCGCGTGAGACGTTGCCTTCGACTTCGGCCAGCTTTCTCTGTATAAACTCGCGGTGATAAGCGTCCGTCGCTTCTTTGAATGAAGGGAAACGAAAAGAGGCTGCGGGCGGTTCTTCGCCACCCAACACGGGCAAGTCCCCCGCCGTGACTTTGTTTTTAGCCTGCATGATAACGACGCGCTCGATGGTATTTTTAAGCTCGCGGATGTTGCCCGGCCATGAATAATTTTGGAGAGCTTCAAGGGCTTCCGCTTCGATGCTTTTGGGCTTTTTGCCGTATGCGTTGGAAAATCTCAGGTTGAAATATTCGACCAGCGCGGGCACGTCCTCAAGCCGCTCGCGCAAGGGTGGAATCTCAAACGGAATCACGTTGAGACGATAGAAAAGGTCTGCTCTAAAATTTCCCTGCTCGATCTCCGTGTCCAATCGCTTGTTGGTCGCGGCGATGACGCGCACGTCCACGCGGACTGAGGCGTTGCTGCCGACAGACTCGAAACGTTGCTCTTCAAGCACGCGCAGAACCTTGGCCTGCACACGCGCGCTCATGTCCGCCACTTCATCCAGAAAAAGCGTTGCGCCATCCGCCAGCTCAAACTTTCCCTTCTTGGCCGCCATCGCTCCCGTAAAAGCTCCCTTGACGTGGCCGAACAATTCGGACTCGATAAGCTCTTCTGGAATCGCTGCTGAATTGACTTCGACAAAGGGACTGCCCGCGCGCCTGGATTGCAGGTGAAGCGTGCGCGCGACCAACTCTTTGCCCGTGCCCGACTCGCCGTAAATCAGGACGCGCCCGTCTGTCGGCGCAACGACGGCGATCTGCTTGCGCAGGGCGCGCATCGCGACGGACTCGCCGATCATCTCGAATTCCTGATTCAGCTCTGCGGCCAGCTCTGCATTGACGCGCTCAAGCTCCTGCTGCCGCAGAGCGTTGCGCACGGTCAGGACGGTCTTTTCAATCGAGAGCGGCTTTTCGATAAAGTCGAACGCGCCGAGTTTTGTCGCACGCACAGCGGTTTCTATATTTCCGTGACCGGAAATCATCACGACCGCAGCGTCAACGCCAGCCGCGCGCATCTGCTTTAGAGTCTCAAGGCCATCAATCCCCGGCAGCCACACGTCCAGCAAAAAGCAGCCGTAAGCTTTACGCTCGACGGCCTTCAGGCATTCTTCGCCGGACGCGACTGTATCCACGACGAAATCTTCGTCCTCTAACACGGCGCGCAGGGTCTCGCGTATCCCGCGCTCGTCGTCTACGATCAGGATTGATTCAGGCATTCGTGACAGGTAGCTCGATGATAAATTTTGCGCCGCGTGGCCGGTTCATCTCGGCGCGGATGCGACCGCCATGCTCTATGATAATGCGCTGGACGATAGCAAGGCCGAGACCTGTGCCGCGCCCGCGCGTGGAAAAGTAGGGCTGAAAGAGACGCGAAAAATCCGCGCGTGCGATGCCCTGCCCCGTATCCGCGATTTCAACCAGCAGCAAGCCGCGCGCAGGATCATGACCCGTCGCAACCGTGATGCGCCGCTCGCCTTCAATCTCGGCCAGCGATTCCAGCGCGTTGTCTATCAGGTTGACGAAGACGCGGCGTAGCTGCTCCGTATCCAGCATGCCTGCGGGCAACGTGCGCGACAGGTGCACGTCCATGCGCGCGTCTTCCAGCCTGTCTTCGTACAGCACGACGGCCTGCCTGACGACTTCGTTCAAGTCCGCAGCCTCAAGCCGCGCGTGCGGCAAGCGTGCGAAGCGTGAGAACTCGTCCACCATCGCTTTCAAGCCTGCGACCTCGCGCGTGATGGTCGTCGTGCATTCATCCACAATACCCGCGACGCGCTCTTGATTTAAAGCGGCGTTGTTGCCATTCGTGCCGTTGCCGTTTGATTCATGCGCAAAGCGATGAAAGCTTTTTGCGATGCGTTCGGCTGAAAGCTGAATCGGCGTCAAAGGGTTCTTGATCTCATGCGCCATGCGACGCGCGACCTCGCTCCAGGCGGCGGCTCTTTGCGCGGATAAGAGTTCGGATAAATCTTCTATGACCAGCACGGCTCCGCGCGTCTCTCCGGTCGGAGCGCGCAAAGCCGTCGCGGTTAAAGCCACGGGGATAGCTTCGCTGTCAGGTGAAGAGCCTCTGCCAAGCTCAGTCTGTTCCGAAGCTCGCCCCATCCGCCGCGCGCGGCGCAGCAGGCGTTCCAGCACGGCTTTGTCTTCCGCGCTGGTAATTTGCGATAACGCGACTTCGCCGCCAGGCATCTCTGCCAGTCGCAGCATAGCCGTCGCGGCGGCGTTGATGGTCGTGATGCGTTCGCTCTCATCCAACGAGACGACTCCGGTCGAGAGAGATTCCAGAACCGTCTCGATATAATTTCGCCGCTCTTCGAGAGCCAGATTTTTCTCTCTCAGCTCGCCCGCGCCCGCTTCGATGCGGCGGCGATTTTCGGCGAGCTGCGCGGTCATCTGATTAAAGGAATCTGCGAGCAAGGCTAACTCGTCTTTGGCAATCGTCGTGACGTAATGCTCCAGGTTGCCGCGCGCGACCTCTTTCGAGGCAATCGCCAGCGCCTCAATCGGAATCGCGATGCCGCGCGCGAGATGCAACGCCGTCCACGTCGAGGCGAACAGCAAGAGAAGCGTCAAGAGTCCGAGTGTCGAGATGCCGAGCCAGCGCACCTTGCGTTGTTTGGCGACCAGCTTATCGTATTGCCCTTGCGACTCGCTGAGGTTTTCGCTCAGGTTCGAATCAATATGCCGCTCGCGTGCGACCGTCAAATAGTTCCCGCCGTTTAATGGAACGGTGACGGCGTCGTATCTCCTATGCGCTATGGCCTTGTCATCCTTCGCCTCGTTTGCTGTGCGCGCGGAGATGATTTCCTGCCTGAGCAACAGTCGCTCTGCATCTGTCAAAACAGCCTCGCTTTTCGCCAGCATCTCGCCTTCAGTCGTCACAATCTCCAACGCGGACAGATTTCCCTTTTGCATCAACTGTTCGAGCGTGTTCTGGCTACTAAACTCCGGCTGCCTGTCAATCAAAAGCGCGAGCATCGTCGCCGTTTCGCGCAGGCTGCGAATCTGGTTGGCGTCGGCCTCGCGCTGCAACTGCGTGGCGACGCTGACCACTCCCTCCGGCAAATTGCTAAACCATTTTTCAATCGAGCGATTCAGAAACAGATACGAAAAGACAGCCATCGCCGTGATGGGAAGCAGGCTGAGCGTGATAAAATACACGACGAGCCGTGTCTTGATTTTCGCTCCTAGTTGACGCTCCTGCCGCTCGCGCCGCAGCTTGAGCAGGCTGCGCACGAGGATAAAAGCGAAGACGATAAAGGCCGCGAAGTTAAGCGACGAGAGAGCGTACAAGAGCAGCGTGTCCGAAGCCGTGTCCGGCGTCAGGATAGACCACAGCCCCGCGACTTGCAGCGCGATCATGATCGAAAGCAAGCCCAACACCAGCCCGCCGAGCACCCACGGCACTGTGCGCCTGCGCCGCGCGGAATTTGGATTGGCTTCTTTTGTTTCCACTGTCTCTTGAAGGCTCATACGATTTCTTCACCCAAAGTTTACCACAGGCTCGCGGCATTGCCTGATCCACTTGTGAGCGTGTTCATCTAGTGCGGCTTCGGTTAGAATGCGTCTGATTTCTTATCCATACTTTTCCGGGCTTCATCGATGCAACCTGCATATATTTTTTTTAATGACGCGGGACGGCTTCGCAGCGGTTGGCGGTTGGCGATCTTTACGCTCCTCTTTTGGATTGCGACAACTATTCTGATAGGCGTTACGGTTCTGGCTCTGGCTGTCACGCTCGGCCAGAACATTCAGGATGTGATGAGCGGCAAATGGGGCTTGGTCGCGCAGGCATTCGTGCTGCTCTTGGCTTCGGTCACGATTGGGGGCGCGTGTCTGAAGCTGCTTGAGAGTCTGCCGCTCAAAGCTCTCGGGGTGGGATTTCACAGGGGATGGTTTCGCGATTGGCTGACAGGCTCGCTCGTCGGCGCAGTGTCGCTGCTGTTTGCGACGGGTTTGGCAAGCCTCGCGGGCGGATTCAGATTCGCCCTGGCAGAGCGGCAGATGTTTTCATCGGTCGGAAACACTCTCTTATTCTCATGCCTGCTTTTCATTTTCGCGGCGGCTGCGGAAGAAGCTTTGTTTCGTGGCTATCCCTTACAGACGTTGATGAGAGCAAAGCTTGTGTGGGTTGGAATCATCCTGACTTCCATCGCGTTTGCCTTAGTCCATCAGGGCAATCCCAACCTGGACGCGCCGGGAGTTTTGCCCGGTCTGGCTTTCGCCAACACGGCTCTGGCGGGGGTGTGGCTGGCGGTTATTTACGTGAGGACGCGCAGTTTGTGGCTGCCGCTGGGCGCGCACTGGGCTTGGAATTGGATGATGGCGGCGGTGCTTGGCCTGCCCGTCAGCGGCATCAAGGAATTAACGCCTACGCCACTTCTGCGCGCAACCGATTTGGGTCCGGCGTGGCTGACGGGCGGAGCTTACGGCATCGAAGCGGGAGCGGCCTGCACCGTCGCGCTCACGCTTTCCACGCTCTTTATCTGGCGGACAAAATTTCTGAAAGCTGATGAAGAGCTGCTGGCTTTAACGAGCCATGAAATTCCAACGCAAGCGAAAGAGGCAATGCCTTATCCGCCAGTCTATCCCGTCTACAGCAATCAGCCGCCGACTCCTGAAACGAAGCTGGCGGCTGATGAAGAATCAAGTTGAAAATTTTCGCTTATCTTTCATCGAGCGGAACGTACTTCAAATCTCTCGCCCCTATATATTCTGCGCGCGGGCGAATCAGCTTGTTGTTTTCGTACTGTTCGAGAATGTGTCCCGTCCATCCGCTGATGCGGCTCACCGCAAAGATTGGCGTGTAGAGATCGAGCGGTATTCCCATCATGTAATAGGTCGAAGCGGAATAGAAATCCACGTTCGGATACATCCCCTTCTCTCGCATCATAATCTCTTCAATCTTGCGTGACATCTCGTACCACTTGGTTTCGCCGTTGCGCTCGCCCAGCTCTTTCGAGAATTGCCTGAGATGCGTCGCGCGCGGGTCTTCGGTTTTGTAGACGGCGTGGCCGATGCCCATAATCTTTTTCTTAGAAGCGAGCGCGTCCAGGATGAAGGCTTCGGCTTTATCCATGTCGCCGATTTCCAGCAGCATCTTCATCACGTTGGTATTCGCGCCGCCATGCAGCGGGCCGGACAGCGCGGCGATGGCTGCCGTCACGGCTCCGTAAACATCCGCGAGCGTTCCCGCGACAACGCGCGCTGTAAATGTCGAAGCGTTCAGCTCGTGATCCGCGTGCAAGATCAAACAGATGTCAAAGATGCGCGCGTCCTCTTCCGTAGGCATCTCGCCTTTGAGCATGTAGAGAAAGTTGGTGGCGATGTTCAGCTCTGGATTCGGCTTGATGGGTTCCAAGCCGTTACGCAGCCGCTCGGAAGCGGCCACCATAGTCGGAATCTGCGCGACGAGGCGTGCGGCGGTCTTGAGGCTGGCTTCGCGCGAAGTGTCATGCGCGCCCTTGTCGTAAAAGTCGAGCGCGGAGACAGCCGTTCGCAAGACATCCATCGGCTCCGCATCACGCGGAAAGCCGCGCATCAGATCGAGAATGGCTGCGGGCAACTCATAACACTCTGCGAACTGCTTACGTAGCGCGTCCAGCTCTTCGCGCTTCGGCAATTGGCCGTGCCAGAGCAGGTAGACAATCTCTTCAAAAGTCGAATTGCGCGCCAGATCGTGAATGTCATAGCCCTCATAAATGAGGACGCCGTTCACGCCGTCAACGTCGCCGATGGATGAACTGGCGGCGACAACTCCGCGTAATCCGGTGGCGGCGCTCGCGCTGGCTGTTGCAGCGTCTTTACCTTTGTCCATGATAAGTGTCCTTACAAGTGTTTGATACCGTCGAAGATAGCAAAGACGGTGACGGGTGACAAGCGAAGGAATGCAAAATTAAAAATGTAAAATGCATAATTGAAACACGGCTCTTAATTTTGCATTTTACATTTTTAATTTTGCATTAGCGTAACCTGCTGGCCGCGTTCGATGCCCAGAAGTCGCGCGGCGGATGCGCCGAAAGCCGCGATTTCAAGAAATCCCGCGCTGCCCCACACGCCGAACAATTCGTCAGAAGAATCCGACTCTTCTGCGAAGAACTGCTTAAAACTTCTGATGTCAATTCCGTTGATGTTCAAACGCGCTCCGACGGCAATCATCTCATCCGTCAACTCTTCGCGCGTCAGATTTGTGATGCAGTTGCCGAAACGGTCTATGTGAATAATTCTCGCGGCAATCTCTCCACCCTCCGCACGATTCGGAGAGAAGAGAGGCGCAAGCCGCTTGTAATCCGTAATCAATGCGCCGAGCCTCTGCGGCTCGACTCCTTTTGACAGCGCCGCGGCGACTGGAGCGAACACGTCGCGCCCGTGAAAAGTCCGGCTCACAGGCGTGCGGAAATATTTTTCATTCGTCAGATGAAAGACGCGGCAGTTTTGTTCACGCTCTAAAACATAACTGAACAATCCGTTGTCCGGGCCGATAAAGAAATAGTCATCGCTGGCGACCACAATCGGACGCCGCGCAGAGCCGACGCCCGGATCAACCACGGCCACATGAATCGTTTGCTTTGGAAAAGTCTGATATGCAGCAAGGAGCGTGAACGCGCCCGCTTCTATATCGAGCGGCGGAATCTCGTGCGTGATGTCCACGATGCGTGCATCAGCCGCCACAGATAGAATCGCGCCCTTCATCGCCCCGACAAAATAATCCGCCGTGCCGAAATCTGTGAGCAGGGTAATCATTCAAGTCCCAAATTTTAAGTCCCAAGTCCCAAGTCCCAAGTCTCAAGTCATTGAAGACGATTTATGACTTGGGGCTTGGGACATGGGACTTGGGACTTATTGAATTCTTGTTTCGTTTGTAGTGCGGATACGTAGCTGTTGCCCGCGCGGGAGGCGTATATCTTTGCCGCGCGTGGCGAGGACGCCGCCCGTGCCGACGGAGCCGCCGATGACTGCGCCGATGGCCGCGCCTTTGCCGCCGCCCGCAATCGCGCCGATGATCGCGCCGATGCCGCTCGCGACGCCAATCTTGGCAGTATCGCTTTTGGCAGAGCCTTTGCCTTTGACGCCGCCTTCGTCGTCCACGCCGCCGACGCCGCCGCTCTGACCCATCTCTATGACTTCGATGACCTGCGCGCTCGTGTTCGCAAAGCGATTATCCGTCAGGCGAATCTGGTCAAAAGAAAGCTGTAACTCGGCAGTGCCTTTAACTTTGCCCGGACGTTTGACGCGCGTGACGCGCCCGTCAATCATCGCGTTCTCGTACTCGACGGGGCCGAGCACGCGCGCCTGAAAACGATCTCCGCGCTGGCTCGCTTCCGTCGAAAGATTCGTCAACAGCTCGACGATCATCACCGTGTCAACCGGAATCAACACCTCGCCGCCCGTCTGAACGCGACCCGTGCCGCTCGTGGAAACGCCCGTCGAAGAATCGCTTCCGTCATCCGTATTTGCGCCGACCACGCCGCGCCGCGTTAAACTCGTAGGGACGCTGGAATCGAAACCGCTCCGCTCATAGCCCGCGTCATAGCCGACCTCAAAACCCTGCTGGTAACCGTCTCGATAATCCTCCAGCGCGCCGTATGCTGTGACGTAGGCACGGTCTGCGCGCGTGTAATCCTCTTCGTCGCGATAATCGCGCTGTGCGCGCTGCACATTATCTCTGTGCCCTGCCATGTAGCCGTCCGTGTAGCCGGTTCTGTAGCCGCGCTCAAGCGCGCCCATTGACTGCTGTGCCCGACCGGGGGAAACTCCAAATGATGCCATCATGAGCAGCATGGAGGTTGCGAGCACGATGGCGGAGAAGCGTCGGAGGTGTCTCATTATTATTCCCTTTCGTTTGATTAGCTGAGCAATACTATGCTTGCGAGGCAAAAGACTCTGAAATATATGACAGGCAGATGCTATCACTATTTGCCGACTTGAGCGAAAAACTTTTCGGCGGCTCGCCTTGACGCTCAAAGACATGCGCCATAGACTCATTTGCATGATGCGCCAACCAATTTATTAAAGAGCCGCACTTGAAAAGCATGCTTGCCTGAGATGCGACATTTCTGCACACAGGTTGGCGCAGTAACACAATTTGGCTTTTAGTTCTTTGATTTTTGTGCTTTGTCTTTGGTGGTTAAATCTAAATTTGTAGTCGTAAGCTTCAAAGAACAAAGCACAAAAATCAAAGAACCAAGCTCGAACTTATGCGTAGAGTTTATTTAGATCACAGCGCGACCACGCCCGCTGACCGGCGAGTGGTCGAAGCGATGCTGCCTTTCCTGTTGGAAAAGTACGGCAACGCTTCAAGCGTGCATTACTTCGGGCAGGAAGCGCGTGCGGCTGTGGATCGCGCACGCCGCGAAGTGGCCGCGCTCATCGGCGCGCGTCCGAACGAGACGGTCTTTCTCTCAGGCGGGACAGAGGCCAACAACTTAGCCATACGCGGCATCGCGGAAGCAGCCGAAGCGCATGGCCGTCATCTCATCACTTCACAGATAGAACATTCGGCAGTGCGCGGCGTCTGCGATGCGCTGGAGAAAAAAGGCTGGGAGGTAACGCGCCTTCCCGTCTACGAAGACGGCATCGTGCGCGTCGAAGATGTGCGCAGCGCGCTTCGCGACGATACTGTGCTGGTTACGTTGATGCTTGCCAACAACGAGATCGGCACGGTTCAACCCGTCGCAGAAATCGGCGCGATTATCCGTGAGAGACGCGCACAAGGCCATCGCCATCTCTGGCTCCACACGGACGCGGTGCAAGCAGCCGGTCGCATTCCGGTCGAAGTGGAAAAGTTAGGCTGCGACCTGCTCTCGCTTTCGGCGCATAAACTCTATGCGCCGAAAGGCGTCGGCGCGCTCTACGTGCGGCGCGGCGTGCGGCTCGTCACCCAAAACGTCGGCGGCCATCAGGAGCGCGAGCGGCGCGCGGGCACGGAATCCGTCGCGGGCATCGTCGCCTTCGGCATGGCCGCAGAGCTTGGGCGCACAGAGATGCTTGAGCGCGCAGAGCACGTCCGGCGACTGCGCGACAGATTTGAAGCAGGAGTCAGAGAGCGTATCGAAGACGTTGTTTTCAACGGTCATCCAATAAATCGCCTGCCGCATTTATCAAACATCTCGTTTCGCTATATCGAAGGCGAAGGCTTGCTCATCAATCTTGACTTGCAGGGCGTAGCGGTCTCGACCGGCTCGGCCTGCTCTTCAGGCTCGCTTGAGCCTTCGCCTGTGATTCGCGCCCTCGGTCGCAACGACGAACTGGCGCGCGGCTCGATTCGTTTCAGTTTTGGCAAAGACAATACTGACGAAGATGTTGACTACGTGCTGGAAGTCCTGCCCCGCGCCGTCGAAAACCTGCGCCGCCTCTCGCCGCTTTATCAGAAGGCATTAGCGGAGCGTTTGTGCGAGGTGCAACCTGTCCTCTAACTGATGCTACAATGAGTTCGGAGATGATTATGAGTAAAACGATTGCGCCTGACGTGAACGTCAACGAAGGCATTAATTATGAAGATGCTATCGAGCAAATGTTTTCCGAAATGAAGCAAGCGAACGAAAAGATGGAACGCGATCAGGAAGAAATTGATAGTCTGAAGGCAGAAACGCATGAAATTCTGGCGAGATTGAAAGCTGCCTGATGCTATGTGGAAACAATTCTATGAAGCTATCAAGCAAATCCGGCTCTAACTCATCAGACGGAGCGTAACCGAGAAGAGTTAAAAGAATTACGCCAACAGGTAAGGGAGATTGCATCCGCGCTAGAGCGTCTGGCTTACGAAGTCCATCGAGTGAACGAAAAGGTAGATAACGCCAGCAAGAATGAAGCTCATGAACGGGAAAAATTAGTATTACGGCTGGAAAATGAATTGCTGAAGTTTGAGCGACGATTGCCTTCAGGCAAAGAAGTCAGCAGCAAAGATAAAGAATAAGCGTTCCATCCTCAAATGATACAGAACGAGTTAATAACTTTTCTGACACCCAAGTCCACACGTTGCCCTACTCTGAAACCTTCAAAGATCATCTAGCCAATCCGCGCCACGCCGGTGAGTTGACGAATGCCGATGTGGTCGTAGAGGAAACGAATCCTGTGTGTGGCGACCGCTTGCGTCTGTCTTTGAGGTGGAGCGGAGAGGTTATCGAAGAGGCGCGGTTTCTGGCTTACGGGTGCGCGCCGACTTTGGTGTGCGGTTCTGTGTTGACAGAGATGCTATTAGGCATGAGCCGAGAGCAGGCGGAGCGTGTCACGCGGCAGGACATCGTGAGCGCGATTGGAGGTTTGCCCGCGCGCAAACGTCATGCGGCGGCTCTGGCAATCGAGACGTTGCGCGCCGCGCTTGAGGCTTGGTCGAAGGTGTAGAAACTTTGGTGTGAATGAGCTATGATGCGCTGCTCTCCCCTATCGCTTTATCCGAAATATTGGAAAGGAAATCTATCATGCTCCTGAAGCTCAAATTTAAGAATTATTTTGCGAGCCTGTTATTACTCGCGATGCTCATCGCGCAGGCTCTGCCCGTCGCGGCGCAGAGCCAGAACAGTTTGAAGCAGCCTGCGGCACAAGGCTCTATCAAGAAGCTTGTGTATCCGCAAGCCAAAAAGATTAATCATGTGGACGAATATCACGGGACGAAAATCGCAGACCCTTATCGCTGGCTCGAAGACCCGGACGCGGCTGACTCCAGATCGTGGATCGAAGCTCAAAACAGCATCACCTTCGGCTACCTCAACGAGATTCCAGAGCGCGCACAGATTAAGGAGCGCATTACCAAACTCTGGAACTATGAGAAGTTCGGCATGCCCTGGAAAGAGGGCGGGCGATATTTTTATTCAAAAAACGATGGCCTGCAAAATCAGAATGTCATCTACACACTGACCTCTCTGGACGGCGATCCGAGAGTCTTGATTGACCCCAACAAACTCACCACAGACGGCACGATGGCCTTAGCGGGCATGGCAGTCAGCGAAGACGGCAAGATGATGGCTTACGGTTTGTCCGCTTCCGGCTCTGACTGGCAGGAATGGAAGGTCAAAGATATTGAAACAGGACAAGACCTCGCGGACTCGATCAAGTACGTGAAATTTTCCTCCGCGCAGTGGACGCATGACAACAAAGGTTTCTTCTACAGCCGTTACGACGCGCCGGACGAAGCCAAAAAGCTTCAAGATACAAATTACTTTCAGAAGCTTTACTATCATCGCATAGGCACGCAGCAATCCGAGGACACGCTCATCTACGAGCGCAAGGACGAGAAGGAGTGGGGATTTTTCGGCAGCGTATCGGAAGACGGACGCTACCTGATTATCAGCGTCTGGAAAGGGTCGAATCCGCAGGTTCGCATCTACTACAAGGATTTGGAGAATAAAGACGCAGAGGTCGTCAAGCTCATTGATAATTTTGAGCAAGCTTATAACTTTATCGGCAACGATGGCTCGACCTTTCTCTTTCAGACAGACCTTGACGCCCCGCGCAGCCGCGTCATCGCGATTGACACGACAAAGCCCGCGAAAGAAAACTGGCGCGAGATTATTCCGCAGTCCGCAGAAACGCTTGAAGGCGTAAGCTTTGTCAACAACATGCTGATTGCTTCTTACCTGAAAGACGCGCGCTCGCAGATCAAGATTTACAGCCTCGAAGGCAAACATGTGCGCGATGTTGAATTACCGGGCATCGGCAGCGTCGGCGGCTTTGGCGGCGAGCGCAAAGACAAAGAGACTTTTTATTCCTTCACAGGCTTTACCACGCCGAGCACTATTTATCGTTACGACTTGACGACGGGCAAGAGCACCGTCTTTCGCCAACCGAAAGTGGCTTTCACTCCCGGCGACTTTGAGACCAAGCAGATTTTCTTCGTCAGCAAGGACGGCACGCGCGTCCCCATGTTCATCACGCACAAGAAAGGCATGAAGCTGGACGGCAATAATCCGACACTGCTTTACGGCTATGGCGGATTCAACTCGTCCATGACGCCTTATTTTTCAATCAGCAATCTGGTCTGGATGGAGATGGGCGGCGTGTTCGCGATGCCGAACCTGCGCGGCGGCAATGAGTACGGCGAAGATTGGCACAAGGCCGGAATGAAGGAGAAGAAGCAGAACGTCTTTGACGACTTCATAGCCGCAGGCGAGTGGCTGATTGCGAATAAATATACTTCCAACAAAAAGCTCGCCATCAGCGGCGGCAGCAACGGCGGACTGCTGGTCGGCGCAGTCCTCAACCAGCGACCTGAATTGTTCGGCGCTGCGCTTCCGGCTGTCGGCGTGATGGACATGCTGCGCTTTCACAAGTTCACCATCGGCTATGCGTGGGTCGGAGAGTACGGCTCGTCCGACAGCGCAGAGGATTTCAAAACGCTCTATGCCTATTCGCCGCTGCACAACATCAAGCCGGGCACACAGTATCCCGCGACCTTGATTACGACCGCAGATCACGACGACCGCGTCGTCCCCGCGCACAGCTTTAAGTACGCCGCGACCTTGCAGGCGTCCCAGGCTGGGACAGCCCCTGTCTTGATTCGCATCGAAACCAAAGCCGGTCACGGCGCAGGCAAACCGACCGCGAAAATCATCGAAGAGCTGGCAGACAAGTGGGGCTTCCTCGTCCGGGTCTTCAATATGAAAGTGGACGCGCCGAAGTCTTAAAACAGCGCAGTTGAATTGGATTGAGCCGCTTGAGCATCGCTTGCTCAAGCGGCTCGTTTTTTATGCTTGCCTTGACGATATAGCAAAAGTTTTGCAACTCAAAGATTATGCTTGCGTCGGGTGATGTTGCGTTATAAAGTTAAATCCATAGAGTTGCTTTCAAGAAGGACGGCGGGAAATGAGCGAAGATAAGACTCAGGATATAACTAAGAAATATGATACGAAGCCGACCATCGAGACCGTCCTTGAGCGCATCATCGCATTTGAGCAAGCAATAAACGCTCGCTTTGATGCGTTTGAGCAAGGTATTAATGCTCGCTTTAATACGTTTGAGCAAGGTATTAATGCTCGTCTGCATAAGTTTGAAGCGCGGGTAGAGGTCAGGTTTGATCGGATTGAAAGCGAAGTTAAAATTACTCACTCTGAGATGTTCACGCTTCGCGCTGATTTCAGGGAATTAAAAAACGCGCTTGAAGATCATCTGCCAACCACCTAAAGCCGTTTTAATCCTCATCGAATCTCTCTTAAGAAAAATGCTTTTACAAATGAAGCTCGCTCAACGCGGGAGCGGGAGCGATTTTTTGTCATGGTATTGCGGGCCGCAGTTCTGGTGCGGCTCCTTGCCGATGATGAAAGTCTTGGAGCGGATGACCGGACAGGTCGGCGCGGCGATGAGTCCGGTGGTCGGGTCAATGTCCAGAGTAATTGTGCCTTCGAGCCGTGTGGTGCCGTCGTCTTGAGGCACGCCTCTGCCTTCGAGTTTCGGCGCTGGCCGCGCTCGCGGGCTGGCTTCGGGCACAGCAGAGTCCGGCAGCGGGGGAAGCTCTAGCTCATCGCCTTCGCCTGTTTCCGGCAAAGGCATTTCCTCTGTCGGCTCTGTGCTATTCAAGTTCGGCGCAGTGCCCGCGATGAAAAGCTCTTTGCGCTTATTGACAGACTCTTCGGTCGCTGGCTTGCCGGTCGCCAGATCAATCTCTTCTTCGCGCACGCCTTCGGGCATCTGCCAGTCGCCGTTCCATTCAGGATGCGCTGCGAGCGCGGCGGACATAAAATCCGCCCAGATGGGAAGCGCGGAATCGGCTCCGGTCAAACCAAGCTGCGAGCCGTCATCGAATCCGACCCACACGGCGCAGACGATGTTGGGCGTGTAGCCCGCAAACCATCCATCACGCGACGTTCCCGTCTTGCCCGCGAATCCCGTCTTGCCTGAAACATTTTTGAATCCGCGCGCGACGAGCTTGGCGGCAGTCCCGCGATTGACCACGTCCTTGAGCATGTCCGTCATGATGTAAGCGACATCGGGACGCATGACTTCATTCTTCTGCCCTGAGGGCGCGGCGACGGTCGTGCCGTTGCCGGTTGTCACGCGGCTGATTCCGATGGGAGTCGTGCGCGTGCCGTTGGCGGCAAAGGCTGTGTAAGCCGAAGCGATTTGCAGCGGCGTCGCCTCGCTCGCTCCGAGCGCCATCGCCGGATACGCGCGTTGCACTTTCGGCAGACCCGCTTTGGCTGCCAGATTCATCACGCGCCCGATGGTGACATCCATCGCGACATCCACCGTCACGACGTTGAGGCTTTTGACCAGAGCATCGCGCAGAGTGACGGGCGCGTTTGAATACTTGTCGCCGTAATTACCGGGCGTGTACTCCTGATTATCAAACGTAAAAGTTTTCGGCTCGTCTTTGTAAATTGAGGCGGGCGTGATGACGCGCACGTTTCCATCATAGGCTGTGTTGAGCGCGGTTGCGTAAACGAAAGGCTTGAAGACAGAGCCGGGCTGGCGCATCGCATCCGTCGCGCGGTTAAGCTGGCTCTTGGAATAATCGCGCCCGCCGACCATCGCTATGACCTCGCCCGTCTTCGCGTTCATCGCGACGAGCGCGGCCTGCAAGGTTCCCGGCGCAACGCGCTTGGCATAAAGCTTATCCAGCGCGTCGAGTTGTTTGACGACAGCCCTGTAAGCCTCGCGCTGCAAGTCCATGTCAATCGTCGTGTAGATACGCAGGTGCTGCGTCGTTTCCTGATCGGCGATGATGTCTGTGAGCTGGTTCTGGACGTAATCCGCGAAGTACGGAGCCTCCGAAGTGTCTATCCGGTTCTTGTTGGAAGCGACTTTGAGCGGCGTCGCCTGCGCCTGCGATGATTCGAGCTGTGTAATCGCGCCCGTCTCTGCCATCGAAATTAAAACCTGATTGCGCCGCGCCGTGGCCGTCTCAAGCTCGCGATAAGGATTGTAACGATTCGGGCTGCGAATGATGCCCGCGAGGAAAGCCGCTTCCGGCAGGCTCAAGGTCGTCACGTCCTTATTGAAATACGCGCTTGAAGCTTCGCCGAAGCCGTTGATGGAAAAGCCTGACTGCTGCCCTAAGTAAACCTGATTGCAATACAGCTCGAAAATCTTCTCTTTCGAGACGCGCGTCTCAAGGATGATTGACATGTAAGCTTCGGCCACCTTGCGCCGCAAACTTTTTTCGGGAGAGAGCAGCAGATTTTTGACGAGCTGCTGCGTGATGCTTGAGCCGCCCTGTCTGGCGATGGGCGAGTTGGGGTCTGAATCATAACGACGAATCAACGCGCGCAGGATACCGCGAAAGTTGACGCCGTAATGGTCGAAAAAGGCGCGGTCTTCCGTGACCGTGATGGCTTTGACCAGATGCGGCGGCAGGTCATTGAAGCCGACGACTTTGCGTTTGGCGCGCTCCGTGCCGGTCACTGCGCTTATCAGTTGCGGCTCAAGCTGAGCCGAGCCGTAAGCAGTTCCCTTGACCAGATCGGAAAGCGCGGCAACGCTTTTTCCGTCACGCGCAAACTGCACGCGCAGCGGAGCAAAGGCTCGCCTCCCGTCCACGCTCCCGTCGCTGCTCGGCTCTATGGAAACGTTCGTGCCTTCGACCTTATAACGCCCGCGCGCGGTCTCTGCCTGCTGCGACTTCTCGACATACCCAGCGCGTTTCAGGTACGCGACCAATTCATCAACCGAAATATTTTCGCCGACGCGCAAGCCTTTCGGCGCGGCGTAAATGCCAGCCGAGCGCGTGAACACTTCGCCGTTCAAGAGGCGGTCAATGCGCTCCGAAAAGACGAACCAGTAATAACCTAAAACTCCGATGGTGATAGTCGTGAGAAAGACGAGCGCGATGACGACAGGAGGGCGAAAGATGCGCCGCCTCCAGCGACGAAAGAAACCCGGCTCAGGCTCTTCGTATCTGACGACGCGCGAGCGACGCGCACGCTTGCCGCCACTGCTGGCAGCGACGGGGGGGACGTTATCTTTCGGGGGATGACGAATAGCCATAAAAGCAGTGATAAGTGATGAGTGATAAGTGATGAGAAACAGCATGCCTCTTATCATTCATCACTTATCACTATTCAAGAGTAATCTTTTCGCGCCAAAGCTGTCTACCTTCAATTGACACTATGCTTCCCTTTTCGCTAACGTGGCGCGTTCGCTTAAGGTTTCATTAGATGCTGGTTGTGCCAGATGAGTTTTACAACGCCCGGCTGGCCTCGCTTGGAAAGTTCGCGCCGCCGTTTAATCTACCCGCTCGTGGCGATTGCCGTCGTCATCGCGCTCGGCACGCTCGGATTTTGGCTGATTGAAGGCTGGACGCTCCTGAACAGCCTGTACATGGCCGCGCAGACCGTCACGACCGTCGGTTATGGCGATATGCCGCCCTTGAGCAGGGGCGGGCGCGTCTTTGCTATTGTCTTCATGCTCGCGGGCGTCGGCACTGTGCTGTACGCTTTGACGAGCGTGGTGCGCTCAATCGTCGAATCGGAAATTCTCGCTACGCTCGGGATGCGCCGCCGTTATCGTGAGATGAAAAAACTGCATAACCACTTTATCATCTGCGGCGCGGGACGCATCGGCTCGCGCATCATACGCGAGATGCAGCGCAGCGGCGTTCACTTTATCGTGATCGAGAAGGATTCGCAGAAAGTCGCAGACCTGACAGAGCGTGGCACGCATGTCTTGCTGCGCGACGCGACGCTCGAAGAATCCCTGCTCGAAGCCGGAGTCGCGCAGGCGCGCGGGCTGGCCGCCTGTCTGCCGGATGATGCGGACAATCTGTACGTCGTGCTGACTGCGCGCGACCTCAATCGCAACCTGCTGATAGTCGCCCGCGCCGTCGAAGAACAGGCGCTGCCAAAGCTCACGCGCGCCGGAGCCAATCGCGTCGTCTCTCCGAACATCATCGGCAGCCATCGCATGGCGCAGGCTCTGATGAAGCCTGCGGTCGCGGATTTTATGGATTCGATTGCGGCTGAAGGCATTGATCTGGGCTTTGAGCAAATCGAGGTCACGCCTTCATCCATCTACGTCGGCAAGAAACTGAGCGCGACCAACATTCGTTCCGAATTGGACATTGTGATTGTCGCTATCCGCAGACACGGCGGAGAGATTATCTATCACCCGACCGGCGAAGCCGTCATCGAAGCAAACGATGTTCTAATCGTCATTGGCCGCGCGGATTCGCTGGCGGTGATGATCGGATTAGCACAGGAAAGATAAGACCGATGTTCAAGGTTCAAAGTTTAAGGTTCAAAGCCATGAAGCTGTTTGAAAATTCCGACATGTGCGCCGGAGGCGCAGGCAGAAGGTAGCCAGACGTGCAACGTCTGGAAGATTGAGTAAAAGATTCGCGCATTGAAGATGCGATCAGAACTGTCTGTCCGCACCTTGCGGCGCGGCAACGATTGTATCAGCTAACCAGACGTTGCACGTCTGGCTACCTTCTCATCGCCGCTCACGCGGCTTAACGGAATTTTCAAACAGCTTCTTAAGGTAATATGCCTCCGACATTGAACATTGAACGTTGAACCTTGAACTTATGAAAATACTTGTCACAGGCGGGAGCGGTTATCTGGGCACGCATGTGCGTCGCTTCTTTAGTGCGGACGATTTTTCGCGTCGCTCGCATCTAGACGTTTTGAATCCGCATGATGCTGCGATGGCTGCTAATTATGATGTGGTGATACATCTGGCGGCGCACTTGGACAAAGACCCTGCGGCGGCTGAGAGCTGCTTTCGCACGAATGTCGAAGGCACTGTCAACTTGCTCCGGTACATGCAGCCCAATTCCGTTTTTATTTACGCTTCGACCAAAGACGTGTACGGCGCGTTCGCGGACGAATACAGAGAAGTGCCAGAGACTTGCCGGACGGATTATAGCGGGCAATCCGCGCTCGAATGGTCAAAGCTGATCGCGGAGCGTTACGTGGAGTATTATGCTGCGGAGCGAGGTTTCCGGTGCTGCATCTTTCGCCTGTCAACCGTTTACGCGCGGCCTTCGGATGGCAACGAGCCGGGATTCGTCACGTACTATGTAGAGTCCGTGAAGTACGGCGAGCCGATTCGCCTGCCGCTCGAAGGCAAACCCGTCCGCGACATTTTGCACGTAGACGACTTCTCGCGCGCCTGCCGCTCCTTTATAGATTCGAAGCTCACGCGCGGGCTTTATAACCTCGGCGGCGGCATCAGGAACTCTTCGACCCTGCGCGAGCTAATCGAAAAAATCGCGGAGATGATTCAATGCAACGCTGTGATAGATGAAGAAACGCGGCTGCCTGCGCCCGTTCCGGTCAATTATATTTCCGACATCACACGCGCGCGAGAAGAGCTTGGCTGGCAGCCACAGCTTGAGCTGGAAGAAGGCTTGCGCACCCTCTTTTAAGTTTTGAGATTTTGGATTGTTGAAAAATCGTAAACTCGAAGCAGATAAAATCAGGCGCGTCGTCGTGCGCGGCACGAACTGGGTGGGCGATGCTGTGATGACCATCCCCGCGCTGCGCGAGCTGCGCCGCGTCCTGCCGCACGCGCACATCACGCTCTGCACACGCCCGTGGTCTGAAGGTCTCTTTGAAGATGCGGATTTTGTTGATGACCTGCTGCTTTATGACCGCTCGAAAGGCTTGCGCAGCGTCGCGCGTCAAATCAAGGAATGGCGCAGCCGCAAGTTTGATCTCGCGGTGCTTTTTCAGAACGCATTTGAAGCCGCCGCGCTGGCAGCGGGAGCGCGTGTCCCTGCGCGTTTGGGTTATGCGACCGATGGACGCCGCGCACTGTTGACGCATCCGCTCGCGCCTCCCGGCTGGCGCAGCGCGCGTCATGAAGTCTTCTATTATTTGAACCTCGCAGGAGAGTTGGAACGACTGCTTTACGGAACATCCGATGCGATGCAGCGTGAGCCGCAGTTTGATTTAAAAGTCTCTGCGGCGCGGCAGGATGAAGCGCGAGAGATGTTGCACGACGCAGGCGCAAGCCTGGATCGCCCGCTCGTCGCGCTCTGTCCCGGCTCGACCAACAGCCTCGCAAAGCGTTGGCCTGCCGGGAGTTACGCAGAGCTGGCGGATAAACTTACCGGAGAGATGAGAGCGAATGTAATTCTCATCGGCTCGCAAGATGAGTTGGATGTGTCGCGCGAGGTAGCAAGCCTCATGCGCTCTCAGCCGGTGATGTTGACGGGGCGCACGAACCTTGCGCAGGCCGTCGCGGTCTTGAGCTTAACGGATGTTTTGATTTCCAATGACACAGGCCCAGCGCATATCGCTGCCGCGCTTAATCGCCCGGTACTCGTGATTTTTGGGCCAACAGACCCGACGACGACGCGCCCCTTTTCGCCGGTCGCGGAAGTGATTCGCAAGCCGCCGGATTGCGCCCCCTGTATGCTGCGCGTTTGTCCTATAGACCATCGCTGCATGACCGCGATTACTCCTGACGAAATCTATGCACGCGCTACTTCGTTAATGGAACAATGGAACAGATGACTGCCACAGAGACACAGAGGCACTGAGATGGAAAAGGCAAAAGGTAAAAGTAAAAAGGCAAAAGTGAAGAAGACTGGAATGCCTTTCTTCCTTTTACCTTTTACCTTTTGCCTTTCTCCGTGTCTCTGTGGCGATGAGAGGTATGCTGTATGAAGCAGCGCGCGGTGTTCATGGACAGGGACGGAACGATTTCCGAAGAGATCGGTTATGTCAATCACCCGTCGCGTTATCGCGTTTTTCCTTACGCGGCGGAGGCCGTGCGTTTGTTGAATGAGAACGGATGGCTGGCCGTCTTGGTGACGAATCAGGCGGGCGTGGCGCGCGGGTACTTTACCGAAAATTTGATAGGGTCTGTGCATGATGTGCTCAAAGATGGACTGGCGCGTGGGGATGCAAAGCTTGATGCCATTTACTATTGCGCGCATCATCCGTCTGTGGGCGAGCCGCCTTATCGCTTTGATTGCGATTGCCGGAAACCTAAACCCGGTTTGATACTTCGCGCCGCGGCGGATTTAGACATCGAGCTTGCAAGTAGCTGGATGATCGGCGACCGTTACAGCGACATAGAGCTGGCGCATAACGCGGGCGTTCATTCGGCGTTCGTGCTGAGCGGTTACGGGCGCGGCGAGTGGGAGTACCAGCGCGAAGCGTGGAAGCGCCAGCCGGATTTAGTCGCGGAAGATTTGCTCGAAGCCGTAAAGAAAATTATTGAAACTAATAAAAGTGAGGACGATTTGAGTGTCTCTTGAGCGAACGCCAGAGCAGGAGCGTCTGACGGCCATCGTGCGCCGCTTTCCACAGCGCAAGGTCGTGGTCGTCGGCGATCTGGTCGCAGATCAATCACTGTACGGCGAGATTAGCCGCGTCTCGCGCGAAGCCCCCGTGCTGATTTTGCGACATGAGCGAACGGAGACGACGCCGGGCGGCGCGGCCAACTGCGCCGTCAACCTCGCCTCGCTCGATGCACGCGCGGTACTCATCGGAGTGACGGGCGAAGATAAATCCGGCGACGCGCTGCTCGGCAAGCTGCGCGCGGCAAGGGTCGAATGCGGCGGCGTCATCCGCTCCGCAGAGGTGCAGACGACGACCAAGGTTCGCATCCTCGCAGGCCAGACGCACTCGACGCGCCAGCAAGTCTTGCGCGTTGATTACGAGAGCCAGCCGCTTGAAGACGCAGAGGTACATGAACAACTTCGTGCGCGCCTGCGTGAAGCTACGGAAGACGCGGACGCACTGATAGTTTCCGATTACAACTACGGCGTGGCGGATGAAAGCATGGCGACCATCGCGCGCGAGATAGCAGAGCGGCGCGGCATTCCCTTGCTCGTAGATTCACGTTTTCGCCTCTCGCGTTTTCCCGGCTTTACTTCCGCCACGCCGAACGAAGACGAGGTAGAGCAATTGCTTGAGCTTCATCTGGAAACGGTCGGAGAAATGGAAGCTTCATGCTCCCAATTGCGCGAGCGTTTGAACTTCAAAGCCTTGCTCGTCACGCGCGGCAGCAACGGAATGTTGCTGCTCGAAGACGGCGCAACGCCGCTGCACATCGAAGCCGTCGGCGCACGCGAACCCGTAGACGTGACCGGCGCGGGCGATACTGTCATCGCGGCTTATTCGCTGGCTCTCGCCACCGGGGCATCGTTCGCGGACGCCGCGCGGCTTGCCAATCACGCGGGCGGCCTCGTCGTGATGAAGCGCGGCACGGCTTCGATCAATCGTCAAGAGGTGCTGTCATCCATTTTAAGATGGGGCGAGAACGGCTAAACAAGTTTCAGGTAAGAGGATGCAGCTTGAGATAAGCATCTTTTGTGAGGGATAGCGTGATTGAACAAGCCAGAAGCGATGCAGCGTCGCGCATCCTGGACCGCAATCGCCTGATCGCGCGGGTGGCGATTGCGCGGAAAAACGGGGCGCGCGTCGTGCTTGCCAACGGCTGTTTCGACATCCTGCATGTCGGGCACATACGCTATCTGGAAGGCGCACGCGCGCTCGGCGACCTTTTGATTGTCGGAATAAATTCTGACGCGCAGGTGCGCGCCCTCAAGGGAGAGGGACGCCCATTGATTCCCGAACGCGAGCGCGCGGAGATTATCGCTTCCCTGCGCGCCGCAGACATCGTGACCATCTTTCCGGAACCGACCGTCGAGGAATTGATTCGCGCCCTGCGCCCCGATATTCACGCCAAAGGGACGGATTACACTGTAGAAACAGTCCCCGAACGCGATGTGGTACGATCCTACGGCGGGCGCGTCGCCATCGTCGGTGACCCCAAAGACCATTCGACTACGGAAATGATAAAGCTGGTAAATAGTGAATAGTAAATGGTGAATAGACGAACGGTTTTTTGTCTTAATGCCATTTACCATTTACCATTTACCATTTACTAATGAGAATTTTATTCGTCAAGCTCGGGAGCATCGGCGACATAGTGCATACCCTGCCGTCGCTGGCGGCGGTGAGGCGGGCTTTGCCGCGCGCGGAAATCTCCTGGGTGGTCGAGCGGAGAGCGGCGGAAATTTTGAGAGACAACCCGCTCTTGGATCGCCTCATCGAAGTGGACACGAAGGCATTGAGGCGCGTGCCGGTGTCTGGGGAGACGCTGCTGGCACCGCGTCAGCAGTTACGTCGGTTACGCGCCTCAACCTTCGATACCGCGCTGGATTTTCAGGGACTTCTTAAATCAGCAGCTATCGCAAGACTTTCGGGAGCCAAGCTTCGCTACGGGTTCTCGCGCGAAGCCCTGCGCGAGCCTGCCAGCCGCTTTCTCTTAACCAAAACCGTCCACCCGCCCGCGCGCAGCCACGTTATCGTCAAAAATTTATCGCTCGCGGCAGGCGCGCTCGGCATCAACGTGCCCGCTGACCCGTCGGAATTCGAGTTTCCTATCGCCGTCACGACAGAGCATGAGAATGAAGCTGATGAGGCCGTCCGGGATTTTGAGACAGGATTCGCGATTTTGAATCCGGGCGGCGGGTGGCCTACGAAGCTTTGGAGCGCGGAGCGGTTCGGCGCGCTGGCGGACGAATTATGGACGCATCACGGCCTGCGCTCTCTGGTCACATACGGGCCGGGCGAGCAGGAGTTGGCTCAAACAGTCACGGAAGCGAGCCGCTCAGGGCGTGCTCAAATCTGCAACCTCTCCTTAAAAGGCTTTTACGCTCTGGCACGTCGCGCGAATGTGTATGTCGGCGGCGACACGGGGCCGACGCATTTGGCCGTCGCGGCGGGCGCGCCGGTCGTAGGGCTTTTTGGCCCGACCGAGTGGTGGCGCAACGGCAGCCCGCGCTCTGCGGACATCTGCGTCGAGCGCAACGACATCAACTGCCGGACGGATTGCCACCGCCGCGCCTGCTCGCAATGGATTTGCATGGACATAGAGGTCGAGCGCGTGCTGCACGCCGTCGGCGAGAGGCTGAGACGCGCCAGAGAATTCAGAATAGTGGAGAGCGAAAGATTTGCGTAGAGGCGGGACATGGATGCAACGCTGGCGCGTGCCGCTCGGGTTTTTATGCGGCGCGTTTTTTCTTGTGCTGGCTAAACCACAGCGATTGACGCTTGGCATCGGCGGCGGGATCGCGCTTCTCGGCTTGCTCGTCCGCGCGTGGTCTGCTGGGCATATACGCAAAAATTCCGCTCTGGCGACTTCGGGGCCTTACGCACACACGCGCAATCCGCTTTATCTGGGCAGCTTTATTTTGGGACTCGGATTCACCATTGCATCCGGGCGGTGGTGGCTGGGCTTGCTGTTCGCAGCGCTTTTCCTGGGCATCTATTTGCCGGTCATGCGCGTCGAAGCGAGAACGCTGGCCGAGCTATTCGGTGATGATTATCTGGCTTATGCCCGCGCCGTGCCGTTGTTCTTCCCGCGACTTTTTCCGTACAGAGATCAGAAGACGCGCGGAATAAAGTTTGACGCCAGCTTGTACCTGCGTTATCGCGAGTATCAAGCGGCGATTGGCCTCGTCGTCGCGTGGGGCTTGCTGGCATTGAAAGCCGCTTTCTTGAATTGAAATCTTAAAATGATTTATTGGAAACGTGTTAAATCCATAGTCCTCATGCTCTCGCTGCTGGCGGCTGTAGTCGTCGCCGCGCCGTTGCGCGATAGTGACAAGCCTCGCGCGGATAAAACGCAGCCTTCTTTGCCGTTTGAGCCGTCTGAAAAACTCGTCTATGAAGGAGAGTTCACGCGCTCACTGCTGCGCGGCGTAGATGTTGCCGACCTGCAATTTTCTTTCAGCCGTGTTCCGGCGAAAGACGTTGACGCGCAACCCGCCCTGCGTTTTACGGCAGAGGCCGTGTCGAAAGGAATCGTGAGCAAGCTTTTCGGTCTCACCTTTCGCCAGCGCATCGAATCCACCGTTGAGCCGGAGACCTTTAACGTGCTTCAAACCACCAAGCTCGACGAGCAGGGCAAACGCAAGCGCACCAGCGAAGCAATGTTTGACCAGAACTCACGCAAAGTAGTTTTCACAGAGCTTGACCCGAACGACCCCAGCCGCCCGCCGCGCGTTATCACTTCTGAACTCAATGGCACCGTGCAGGACATCGCCTCCGCTTTTTACTATCTGCGAACGCAGAAACTAGAGCCGGGTAAGACTCTTGAATTGCTTATCAGCGACACGGGACAGGTCTTTCGCATTCCCGTCCGTGTCATCAAAAGAGAGCAATTGAAAACAGTGCTGGGCAAAGTCTCGACCGTGCGCGTCGTGCCCGAACTGTTTGGCGAGGGGCGTCTGATTCGCGGCAAGGGCGAGATTACCGTCTGGTTCACCGACGACGCGCGCCACATCCCCGTTCGCGCCAAGATCAATAATCCTCTAGGGCGTTTGGACATCAAGCTGAAAAGCATGACCAACGGGGCTTCGGGATCGCGCTAGAGAAAATGTGTCAAGGCGGGCTTGCTTCCGCTAATAATTAGAACAGCTTTCACTTAAAAGTATGGGAAGCGCGCTCACCGCAGAGACCGGAGAGAAGTCGCGGAGGACGCGCAGAGGCTTGAATGCCCTTCAACTCTCTGCGCCCCCTCTGCGACTCTCTGCGTCTCTGCGGTGAATATCGCGTGCCTGACACTCAAGTGAAACCCGCTCTGATTCTCCACTTAGCCTCAAATCCTTCTGCTCTTTGCTCATCTTCTCTTCAGGCACGCGATGTTGACACCAGCACTGCAATCCCGTACAACTTATAGCGCTCTATATTTAACAATGAAGCTTTATGAATAGGCGTTGCTGTGTGTAACGCTCTGGCTGGAGATACGTCTGATGCCGCTTTTTTTTCCGGGAAGTTCCGAACAAACAATCAAACCACCCTTGCCGTCAGTGGTCGTGGACAAGCTGGCAGAGCTTTCGACCGACGAGCCTTTGCCGGAGATTGAGGCGGGCGACCGGATAAAATTATTCGCGCAATCGCCCAGAAAACTTTATCTCTACTGGGGTTTGGCGCAAGACCCTTACGCGACCCTGCGCCGCGCGTTTGGCTCATTGGCCGAGCGTTATTCGCTGGTCATCAGGTTGGTCAACACCGACAACGATAAAGTGTCTTTGCATCTCGCATCCCCTTCCAAATCACAGTGGATAGAGGTTCAGCCAAACTCCTCTTATCGCGCAGAGCTTGGGCTTTACGCGCCGGGACAGGGATTTATCAAACTGCTTTCATCCAACACCGCACAGACGCCGCGCTCGGGCGTGGCGCGCGACGCAGACCAGACGCCGGAATGGAACATCTCTGCGGAAAACTTTGCGCGCGTGCTGGACGAAGCGGGCTACGTCAGCGACGCGCTCGAAGTCACTTTGGAAGCGGCGGATGAAGCAACGCACGATCTGGCAACGCACGCTATCGCGCAGAGCTTTGGCGGCGCGGACATGCAAATGATGACCGAAGAAGACCTCGCAGAGATGCGCGGACTGCTCGCGGCCTTAGCCCTCGGCGCGTCGCTCGATAGCCTGCGCCCGGTTCTCTCGCAGCCGCTCGCGGACTGGCTGACAGAGGCAGACCACAAAGGCTTTGTGATGGACGGCGCGCACCTGTTTGAAATCCTGCATACGATGCTCGGTATTGAAATGAGCAGTTTGCCGCTAGACATAAATGCCGGAGAGGCTGCGCGCCGCGTCGCGCACGTTCATCTCGGCGCGAGCGAGGTCAATCTTCCGGCACGCCCGTTCCATCTCTGGATGCCAAGCATGAATTTGGGACGATTAAAAATGATTGGCTCACTTAGCCACTGATTATTTGAATCAAGGATAGTAACTCTTTGCGCTCTTTGCGCGTCCCTTCTTTGCGGTCTTTGCGGTTAGAGGCTTTTTTAACGCAAAGAGCGCAAAGAGCGAAGACGCAAAGGTACGCAAAGAGAAAAAAGACGCAAATTAATTTCTACCCTTGATCTGCATTGATTGTTCAACTCTAGCAAGCGGGTTACGTAATGTCTTATTGAGCCGATGACTCCCTTAGGCTACTTCAGTCTGATACTCCACGCGCACCTGCCTTTCGTGCGGCATCCTGAGCATCCCGAATTTCTCGAAGAAGACTGGCTCTACGAAGCCATCACCGAAGTTTACCTGCCGCTCATCTTTATCTTTCAAAGTTTGCACGAGAGCGGAGCCGCGCCGCGCCTCGCTATGAACGTCTCGCCGCCTTTGTGCGAGATGCTTTCGGATTCCCTGCTCCAAGCGAGATACACACGACATCTGGAAAACCTGCTCGCACTCGCACGGAAAGAGGTCGAGCGCACCGCGCGCGAGCTGCCACAATTCAATTCGGCGGCGCGTATGTATGCGCAAAATCTAGGCGCTGCGTGGCGGCTCTGGAATGAGCGATACGACCGCAATCTCGTGCGAGCCTTCCGCGAGCTTCAGGACGAAGGCGTCATAGAGATTATTACCTGCGGCGCGACGCACGGCTTTCTGCCCCTCATCTCGACGCCGGAGGCTAGACGCGCGCAAATTCAAGTCGCGGTCAACAACTATCGCAAACATTTTGGACGACGCCCGCGCGGCATCTGGCTTCCCGAATGCGCTTACGAACCGGGCATCGAAGATTTACTTAAAGAAGCCGGGATTGAATATTTCATCTCCGACACGCACGCGATTCTGTACGGCGAGCCGCGCCCGCGTTACGGAGTCTATGCGCCTGTGCGCTGCCCGAACGGCGTCGCTGTCTTTGCGCGCGATCTGGAAACCAGCCAACAGGTTTGGAGTTCTGTCGTAGGCTATCCCGGCCACGCGGATTACCGCGAGTTCTATCGTGATTTAGGTTGGGATGCGCCGCTCGATTATCTCTTGCCGCACCTGCACGCGGACGGCAACCGGCGGCATCTGGGCTTAAAATATCATCGCATCAGCGGCAAGAATGTCGAGCAACCGGAAAAACTCCCTTACGAGCCGGAGGCCGCGCGCAACCGCACAGCCGTTGATGCCAGCCATTTTATCAACGAGCGCATCAAGCAGATGGCACGTCTGCGCGAGACTTTCGATGGAAGACCGCCCCTCATCGTTTCGCCTTACGATGCGGAGCTATACGGGCACTGGTGGTTCGAGGGGCCGCAATTTTTAGACTTCGTTTTTCGCAAGCTCTACTATGACAAGCAGGCGATTGCCGCCGTCACACCCGGAGATTTTCTGGATTCCGGCATCCCGATTCAAATTCAAAAACCTTCCGCCTCGTCTTGGGGCGAAGAGGGTTATTACAAAGTCTGGCTCAACGAAGCGAACGCCTGGATGTACCCGCACCAGCATGCAGCCGAAACGCGCATGACCGCGCTCGCCAATCGCCACGCGCAGCAGCCCGATGCGATCACGCACCGCGCGCTCAATCAAGCCGCGCGAGAGTTGCTGCTGGCGGAATCCAGCGACTGGGCTTTTCAGATTTATCAGGGCACGACCGTCGAATATGCTTCGCGCCGTTTCCGCTCGCACATGCGCCGCTTCGACGCCCTCGCGCGCGACATCGAGCGCGGCCAGATTGACCAGGAGCGTTTATCCGAAATCGAAAACCGCGACAACATCTTTCCGGAGCTTGATTACAGGACGTACAAAAGTAGCCAGTAGCCAGTAGTCAGCATGAAAAGCTTTTCTACTGATTACTGGCTACTGACTACTTATGTTAATCATCGGTCACAGAGGCGCATCGGCAGTCGCTCCTGAGAATACATTGGTAGCCTTCGAGCAGGCGATGCGAGACGGAGCCGATGGAATCGAGTTTGACGTGCGCCTTGCCGGAGATGCTGTGCCGGTCGTGATTCACGATGCGACGCTCAAACGCACCGCGCTCAGAAAGGGTTCAATAGCATCCCTCTCATCAACCGAGCTGGGCGCGATAGATGCCGGGACATGGTTCAACCGTCGTTATCCTGCGCGGGCGCGTTCAGAATATGCTCAGGCAAGAGTGCCGACGCTGGCACAGGTTTTGAAGTTTTTTAGAACCGGCGAAGCCATGCTTTATATCGAAATGAAATGCGCGGTGAGTGAAAGCCGCGTGCTGGCGGAAGCAGTTGTGAGCTTGATTCGCGAGCATCACTTAGAGAGCCGCGCAGTGGTCGAAAGCTTTGCCCTCGAAGCGATTCGAGAGATTAAGTCCATCGCACAAAACATTCGCACGGCTGCGCTCTTTGAGCCGAAGCTGTCGCGTCCCTTCCCCGCAAAAAATACGATCATCGAGCGCGCCCTGAATGTTGCAGCCGATGAAATCGCGCTGCATTGCATGCTCGCAAACCCGCGCGCGGTCGAAGCGGCGACGCGCAGAGGTTTGAAGACGGTCGTCTGGACTGTGGATCATCCAACATGGATCAAGCGTGCGCAAGAGTGCGGCATCCATGCTCTCATCACCAATCATCCTTTGCGCATGTGCGCAAAGCGTCGCCAATTTTTAACCGCTCGGGAAAACTCTTTTCCAGACGCTCGCCCCGTGTAAAATCCACTCATGCGCCGAACGGAAAATCAGCTTGACAAGATTTTCATACGCAACGATTTTGCTATTCACTATCGCCGCCTGCGCCGCGCCGCGTGGTCTGTCGAAGCCCGCCCAGACTATTGTGTTTTGTTCATGCTCGACGGAAAGATGTCTTGTCAGATTGATGAGCAGAAAGGAATGTTGAGCAAGCAGGATGCATTGCTGCTTGACCCCGGAAAAACAGCGAGCGCGAGCGGAACTAACACAAGCTTTCTCACGCTGTCGCTTTCATCCGCATATGTTCTGGATTGCGCCGCCCGCATACGGCTCGTCAAATCCGAGGCTTTCGTCAGTTTTCGCGAGCAGCTCATCGAGCAAAGCGAGCGGCTGGCTCATCTCGTAAGTAATCTGGCTGAAGAGTTGACCGAGAAAGAAGCCGGGCAGGAAATCGTCCTGGCCGCGCTCGTCGAACAGCTCGTAGTGCAATTGCTCAGGCAACACACGAACGTGCGTCGCTCTGATGAATTGGAGCTGTCGCGCGCCGGTTTGGTGGACAGGCGTATTCGCCGCGCTGTCGAATTGATGCACGCGAATCTTGATCGCGATTTACCGCTCGAAGAGATTGCGGCGGCAGCCTTCCTGTCGCCCTTTCATTTCTCGCGCCTGTTCAAAAAACTGACGGGCGCAACGCCGCACGCTTACTTGGCCGGACTGCGGGCAGCACGCGCGCAAGCTTTGCTGGCTGAAACAGACCTTAACATCACGCAAGTGAGCGCGCGGGTCGGCTACGCGAGTTCGAGCCATTTCACCAAAGCCTTTCGTCAAGCCACAGGCATGACGCCGCGCGCCTTTCGCGCCGCTCTTGTTAGAGCGGATTTCGATTCAATGTAAGGTAGGCTATCAGCCTGCCGCTCGGACGGGACAGGCGGCAGGCTCACAGCCTACCGGACACTGATTTGCAAACTGCTCTAGAAGTTAAGAAAGTGCGTTCGTCAAACTAACCCACAGATTAGCCACAGAGACACAGAGATAAACATAGACATTTGATTTAGCAGTTCCTTCATCTACTTTTCTGGCTCTGTGGCTCTGTGTCTCTGTGGCTGAATTTTGCTTGGCGTTTAAGCTTTGAGCAATCCAACGCCATTTTTCCGCAAGAAATGATGAGACGCTGCGCGCAGCCGCGTTGTATCCTCGTTAGAACTTTATTCTTGTGGAGGCGAAATCATGGTTAAAAAAGGTGCGGAGATTGCTCCAGCCAAAGGAAAACTCGGAGTCTTGTTGGTCGGACTTGGCGCTGTTAGCACGACTTTTATTGCCGGTGTCGAGGCGATTAAAAAAGGCATCGCCGAACCAATCGGCAGCCTGACGCAGATGGGAGCGATTCGGCTCGGCAAGCGCACGGACAATCGCGTTCCGGCCATCAAAGATTTTGTGCCGCTCGCAGACATCAAAGACCTCGTCTTCGGCGCGTGGGACATCTTTCCCGATTCGGCTTATGAAGCAGCGATGTCGGCAGGCGTGCTTGAAAAAGAATTGCTCGCACAGGTCAAAACGCCGATGCAAAAGATTAAGCCTATGCGTGCCGTCTTTGACCAGGCTTACGTCAAGCGACTAAACGGGCCAAACGTCAAAGAGGGCGCGAACAAGTTTGAGATGGCAGAGCAGCTAATAGCCGAAATCGCCCAGTGGAAGAAAAAGAACAAATGCTCTCGCCTCGTCATGATCTGGGCTGCTTCGACGGAAATTTTTCTCAAGCAGCACGCGGTTCATAAAACGCTCGAATCATTCGAGCAGGCGATGCGTGATAATCATAAGGCCATTGCGCCCTCTATGGTCTACGCTTATGCGGCTCTGAAATCCGGTATTCCCTTTGCCAACGGCGCGCCGAATCTGACGGTGGATATTCCCGCGCTGGCACAGCTCGCAGACCAAAACAACCTTCCAATCTGCGGCAAAGATTTTAAGACCGGCCAGACCTTGATGAAGACCATCATCGCCCCCGGCCTGAAATCTCGCATGCTGGGACTGCACGGGTGGTACTCGACAAACATCCTAGGCAACCGCGACGGCGAGGTGCTTGACGACCCGGCCTCTTTCAAAACCAAAGAAGAATCAAAGCTCTCCGTGCTTGAATACATTCTTCAGCCGGAAGTTTATCCGAAACTGTACAAAGATTTTTCGCATGTGGTTCGCATCAACTATTACCCGCCGCGCGGAGATAACAAAGAGGGTTGGGATAGCATAGACATCTTTGGCTGGCTCGGCTATCCGATGCAGATCAAGATAGATTTCCTCTGCCGCGACTCAATTTTAGCCGCGCCCATCGTGCTCGACCTCGCGCTGTTTTTAGATTTGGCGCAACGCACAGGGATGAAAGGTGTGCAGGAATGGCTTTCGTTTTATTTCAAATCGCCGCAAACCGCTCCGACTCTTTATCCGGAGCATGATGTCTTTATCCAACTGATGAAGCTCAAAAACACCCTGCGCCACCTGCGAGGCGAAGACTTGATAACTCATCTGGGGCTTGAGTATTACGATTAAAGCCGGGAGCCGGAAACAGTCTTTCCGTATGATAAAGGACGCGCAACGGATATTCCGGCGCGTCCTTTTTTATGTGTGCGCGAGAATATTAACGTGCTTTTGTCTCAGACCTTTTGCGCCAGACCTCTCACGTTTAAGTGTGTTTTAAGCTCAACGCCTGATCCTTGAAATTTGAACCAAGACAGGTTTTGTCAGCCTTCCGCTGACGTTAATTGTCAGCCGATTTTTTTTCAAACTTTCTTTTACACGTTTAGGAATTTTATTTTCTCGCATATTTTGTGGTGACAATCGGGGAGTTGTCATATATATAGTGTCTGCACTTTCTGTGAGCCTGAAACCGCAAGCAAGATCGGCTGTCAACTCAGGCTCAAACAAACGCATCAAAAGAGTCAGTGGTTCGTTCTTTGCATGTGAGAGAGCGGATGCGGCCGGAAGAGGCCGGAGCCGAACCAACGCGGGCGGCAATCCGTATAGCTTCTTTGAAGAGGTCAAGCATCACTTTTATACGACCGCTCTTATTTGCAAAGGAGGACGGCCAATGATTGCAGAAATGGAACACATAGAAGAAACCATGGAAAGCCTAGTCTTCCTCGATCCAGATCAAAAGAGTCCGCGCGCTCAGGAGTTCGAAGAGAAACTCGGAGGCCGCATCGTCGGCCAGGAGCGCGCAGTGCGCCGCATGAGCGGCCTCTATCAAATTTTTCTAGCGGGCATGAACCCGCCTAACCGCCCCGTCGGCACGATGCTCTTCTTAGGGCCGACCGGCTCAGGCAAAACGCGCGTTATCGAAGCGGCTGCCGAAGTCCTGTTCGCAGACCCGAACGCCGTGCTTAAGATTGACTGCGCGGAGTTTCAGCATTCGCATGAAATAGCGAAGCTCATCGGCTCGCCCCCGGGATACCTGGGACACCGCGAGACCAGCCCGATGCTGACGCAGGAAAATCTCGACCGTTATCATACGGAAGAGACCAAGCTCTCGCTCGTCCTCTTCGACGAGATCGAGAAAGCTTCGGATTCCCTGTGGCAACTACTGCTCGGCATTCTGGACAAAGCGACGCTGACTCTTGGCGATAATCGCCGCGTAGACTTTTCACGTTCGATGGTCATCCTGACCTCGAATTTGGGAGCGCGCGAGATGTCCGAGTTGATTTCCGGCGGCATCGGCTTTGCGCCCGGCAAGGGTGCGAAGAATCCGAACGATTCGGAAGTTGACCAGAAGATTTACCGGACGGCGGTTGAATCTGCGCGCCGCAAATTCTCGCCGGAGTTTATGAACCGGATAGACAAGGTGGTCGTCTTCCGTTCTTTGAAAGAGCATCACCTGCGTCAGATTCTTGAGCTTGAACTGCAATCCGTGCAGGACAGGATCATGATGTCAGCCGGGACGAAGTTTGTCTTTCAGTGCTCCGACGCGGCCAAAGATTTGTTGCTCAAAGAAGGCATAGACTTCAAATACGGTGCGCGTCACCTGAAGCGTGCGATTGAGCGCTTTCTGGTTTACCCGCTCTCGAACCTTGTTGCGACAGAGCAGGTAGGCTTGGGCGATCTGGTCAACGTTGATTTTGACGAGATTAAAGGCAAGCTCATCTTCTCGAAACGCTCCGGCGGCGCGCTGATTCAAGACCTGCCGGGAGGCGAAGAGCAGCCGGAAGAGTTGCAGTCCAAGTCGGATGGAGCGGCTCAACCGCTGCCGCAGACCAGAGCCGCACGCAAGGGACAGGGACGCGGCGAGAAGACTGAAAGCTAATTCGCGCGTTCCGAAAAAGAAAAATAAAAACGCCTGACTCATCACATTGAGTCAGGCGTTTTCTTTTTCATCAACCCTCATGGAAGATGGAGCGCGAAGGGATGACAGGCATGCTATTGAGCCTTGAACCGCTCATCTTCAATAGCATGCCTTTTATCCTTCATCTTAACGCCTTGCTCTCGTCCATCCCTGTTTGAAGCTTCATGATGGCAGCTTCACATCGGCAGGAGATATTCGGCGCAAAGCTTCGTAGGCAAGGCGCGAAAGGTACGGGTCGCGCGCGGTAGTTGCCTCTCGCAATGCGGGCACGGCTGAAGCATCGCCAATCAAACCGAGCGCGCGTGCTGCCTCGCGCCTGACATCATCGCTCGCGCGCTCATTTCCCATCGCAGAAATTAATGCGGGCACGGCGGCGCGGCTTCTGATTTGACCGAGAGCGACGGCGGCGGCGCGCTGGACAAATTCATTATCCTCTTTTTTGCCACGCCGTTTGGATGAAGCGGAAAATCCGGGATCGAGCCTTCGTGCGAGAGTTGCTGTAGCTGCTTCGTCTCCAATCATTCCGAGCGCGACCGCCGCCGTGCCACGGACGCCTGCCTGCTTATCTTCTTCGAGCCTCGTCAACAACCCCGCGACGGCTGTGCGGCTGCGCGTCTGGCCGAGCGCGTAAGCGGCTTCCTGTCGCACGAACTCTCTTTTATCCTGAAGCAACGGAAGCAGCGCGGCGGCAGCCTCTTCAGGCGGCAGAGATAAAACCGCGCTCGCGGCAGTAGCGCGCACGATCTCCGAAGCATCTTTGGTTGCGAGAGCGGCGACACGCGAGCTGTCCGCGCGTTTCATCCAGCCCAGACGCATCACCGCATCACGGCGCTCTTCCGCGTCAGAAGAAGAGAGGCGGCGACGCTGGCGCTCTATTTCTCTTTGCACAGGGGTTAATTCAGAGAGAGCTTGATTCGATTGCTGGGCGAAAGCGGTTTGAGACGCAGGCGAGCCAAACGAGAATAGAAAAAGTAGAAGAAAATAAACAGCAATAGCGCGCGTGCGGGCTAAGCCATGACACGCGCGAGATTTTTTGGATGTGAGCACGGCACTCAAGAGCGCGTTGGAAGCACGGCGGCGCGGCGTTCGGCACGGCGTCTGACAGCTTCCCATTCGAAAGCCTGTCGCGCGCGTTTGTTTTCGTGTGCGTCCGCCAGCATCGCTACCAGATCATCTTCCCACAGGCCGGATGTGGCTACTGCGCGCCGCATCGTCTCCATAATCTGGATGTAATCTAAGACCTCGCCAACTTCGGACTCGTTGAGAGCGTCGAGTTTGAGAGCCAAACGTTGGCGTTCAGTTATTCGCTTAGCCATCTCTTTACTCCTCATTGCCAGCAAAGGCGACGGCCAGCGTGCGCGTTCATATCAGCACAAAGCTGATCGGGCGACGTTCAGGAGGCCGTCGGCGGATTTCGTTGTTTACGAGGAAGCACGCTTTGTCGTTAGGTACCAGCGTGGATTATGTCTCCTAAAAATATTGTATTACGGCCAGTCATTTAGAATGACTTTGCTTGAGCTTGTTTCTTGAACGGGGGTTTTCGCACGCGAATATACACGAGTGCTTGGAATCGCGCAAGATTTTCGCTTGAGCTAAATTGTCCTGATAAATTTTAAAGAGGATGGGAGAGATGCTTACCAGGCGTCTATCTTGGAGGCTACCGAGTGCATTGTGTCAACGATCAGGACGGCAATCGGAGGGTAGAACAAAAGGTCTGCGCGGACGTGCTGGTCAAAGAAGAAAGCCAGATCGCTGACTATATAGTGCGTGTGAACGCCGACAAAAAGCCCCGCGCCGAGGCATGCCACGTAACCCACGATGAGAAAAGCGTAAGCCGAAAACCGCGTGAAAGGTTGTTCGGGCTTCTCTTCATCGTCCATCAGCGAAACGTGAATCGAGTTTGGCTTGTAAGTGTAATGCTGGAAATATTCACGCAGGCGGGTTGCCAGATGCCAGACGCCGATGACAAACAGCGTCAGCAAAATGGCACGCCCGAAATAGCCGTCAAAGCTCTGCCAGAAGCGAGGTTTTAAGACCGCGACGATAAATGTCGAGAGAAAAAGCGAAACGGTCGTGAACACTGCACGCATCCGCTCGGAAGACTCACGCCGCTCCCTTTCGAGCCATGAATCAACCGCGCGATCCCAACGCGCCTGCGCCTGCACGACGCGCCGCATCCGGCGTGCATGCGGATTATCCGAATTGACGACAGAGCCGCTGCTGGAACGCTTGTTACTTTTGGCATCGTAAAAGGCGCGCTCCTGCGGGTCGCTCAGGGTGCGGTAAGCCAGAGCGAGCAGCGCAAACTCGCGCGCCGCACGCTCCGAGCCGCCGTTCACATCCGGATGCCGCTTGCGCGCCAGACGCCTGTAGGCAGACTTGATCTCGGCTGCCGAGGCCGTGCGTTTGACGCCCAGAATGTTGTAGTAATCAACCACCGTTGCTTTCTCTCACTTCCAACAAAGCCTACGATGAGTGCCAGATATTTCCGCTGGACGGGCAGGGAGGCTCGCCCATTTGATGAGCCGTACTATATCACGAACGGGTTAAATTCGTCTCCTGTAAGAGATAGATTATTAAGCTCAGGGATGTGTGAGATTCAGACGGATTGAGCTTCGAATATGGCTGTCCAAAACCCAAAAGCCAGAGCGCCGATAGGTGCGCTCCGGCTCTATTATAAAGCTGAGCCAGTCAAAATTTAAAGACTGACCGTGAGAATTATTTGGGCTGTGGGGTGAGTTATAAGCCAGAGGCTGAATTCCTATAACCTCGAATAATTATCGAGGTAGGGGCGAGGACAATTCTAGATAGGAATCCACCCCTCATGGCTCTGCACTTGTAAAAGTGTGCAATATCCATGCCAGCGTCTAAAAGCCATTTAATCACAATAAAATAATGATCTTTAGTTATTGAGCGGCTGACGTGTGTTCACATTTGTAGACAGTGCTGTCCTGTAATGTAGACAGCTCGGGAAACAATTCGAGGGCTGGAATGGAGAAAGATGAGACAGAAAAAGAGCGGCTGCGGAATGCTTTGAAAATGAATTGCCACTAGCTAAAGCTAGTGGCACAGAGGTCAATTTAACTCTCGGCTTTAGCCGAAATGCTTCGGCTAAAGCCGATGAATTGGAAGCTATTTTGCCCACTAGCTAAAGCTAGTGGCAATTCAAAAAAACTTACATTGCACTGTATTAAGCACGTGCGGCGCGTTCTACCATATTAATCAAAGTGCGGACGGCCATGCCCGTCGGGCCTTTGGCGCGATAAGGTTTGGCTTCATCGCCCCATGCAGTGCCGGCGATGTCCAGATGCGCCCATGCCACGCCGTCTGCAAACTCTTTGAGGAAGGCGGCGGCAGTGATGGTTCCGGCCTTGCGCCCGCCTATGTTTTTGATGTCGGCAATTTCGGATTTAATCTGTTTTGAATATTCCTTATCCAGCGGCAATTGCCAGTATTTATCGCCGACTTCCCTGCCCGCCTCGATAACCTCGTCAATCAAGGCTTGATCGGTGCCGAGTATCGCGGCATTGACATCTCCGAGCGCGATGGAGACCGCGCCCGTGAGCGTCGCCATATCAACGATACGTTTGGCTCCGAGCTTTTTCGCGTAGCAGATGGCGTCCGAAAGGACAAGGCGTCCTTCGGCATCTGTGTTGATGATTTCGATGGTCTTGCCTGACATCGCCCTGACCACGTCGCCCGGCTTGGTGGCTTTGCCTGACGGCAGATTCTCGGAACACGGGACGACGCCCAGCACCGGAATCGAGGGCTTGATTTGAGCGATAGCGCGCATCGCGCCCAGGACAGCCGCGCCGCCGGACATGTCGTATTTCATTAGCTCCATATTCTCGCCCGGTTTGATCGAGATGCCGCCTGAATCAAAAGTGATTCCCTTGCCGACGAAGGCCAGGAGATTGTCTGTCTCCTGTTTGGCTGGATCGCGCGGAAGATATTTCAAGACGATCAGCTTGGCAGGCTCTTCCGAACCGCGCGAGACGCTCAAGAGCGCGCCCATGCCTTCCTGCTCCATCCGCGCCTCGTCAAGCACTTCGAGATTGAGTCCGAACTGCTCTGCAATCTGACGCGCGCTGTCGGCCATGTCCGAGGGCGTCATGTAGCCGCCCGGCTCGTTCGCCAAGTCGCGCGTATAGTTGACGGATTCGCCGATGATGCGGCCACGCTCTGCCCCGCGATTCAAGGCATCCGCATCCGCGCCTTCGATGATGACGGCGAAACGATCTATCTGCCGCTCTTCTTTATCCGCCGTGCGATATTTGTCCATCTCAAAAAGGCTCGTCACCGCGCCTTCGGCGGCAGCGGCGGCGACTCTCTCAGCCTCGCCTTCGGCGCGCGGCACGACCGCAACGGTTTTGGTATTTTTCCCGCGCAGGTAACGCGCGGCAGTCCCGGCCATCTGCGAGACCTGCGGCAAGTGATAGTCCGCGCGCTCGCCGACGCCGATTAACAATAGCCGTCGCGCCTTGACGTTGCCGCCGCTTCCGGCCAGATGCACGTAGACCGTCTCGCCTTCTTTGCCTTTTAATTCTTCGGATTCAATCACGGACTTAATAATCCCGCCCGCTATCTCGTCAAGCTCGCTTAAAAATCCGTCGTCCGCCTTCTCATCCTTGAACACGGCGACGGCCAGAGCCTGTACATCTTCATCCTGATAGCGTCCTGCGCTTGCCTGCACATCCATTGTATTGTCCCTTTCTAATAATCTGATTCGTCTATTATCTCTGATTCTGTCGCTCTTTCAACTGTGCGCGCGTCTCGCGCTCGACGGTGCGGCGCATTTCGCTCTCGCGCTTGTCGTACAGCTTTTTGCCTTTAGCAACTCCGACTTCCAATTTCACACGCCCGTTTTTGAGATACATGCGAGTTACGACGAGCGTCATCCCCTGTATGCTCGCAGACTGTTCGAGCTTGTCTATCTCGCGCCGGTGCAGGAGCAGCTTGCGTGTTCGCAGAGGCTCATGATTTGCCCGGTTGCCATGAGAATAAGGCGAAATGTGGGCATTAAACAACCACGCTTCGCCGTCACGCACAGCCACGTAAGATTCTTTAAGCTGCACGCGCCCGGCCATCACGCTCTTAACTTCCGTCCCCGTCAGCGCGATGCCAGCCTCGTACTTAGCCTCGATGTGATATTCATAAAAGGCCGCGCGATTCGAAACGAGGTTCTTTTCTTCGGTTGCTACTGTCATAAAGATTTGGTCTTTGGTCTTTGCACGCGACTCAAACTTGAATACCAGCACTCAACATGATTGAGACAAACAAAGATCAAAGTACAAAGAACAAAGTACGCTTTAACTTTGAGACTCTCCGCGCAAGGGTCTGAGCATCAACTGAGCGGCAGCATCCGAAACAGCTTTGCCTTCATAAAGAACAGCATACACTTCATTCGTTATGGGCATCTCGACCGAGAGTTTTTCTGCGAGCAGCTTGACCGCCCGCGTGGTCTTGACGCCTTCTGCGACTTCGCGCATGCCCTTGATAATTTCTTCCAGCCGGTGCCCCTTGCCAAGCTCCTGCCCTACATAACGATTACGCGAGAGGCCGCCCGTGCAGGTTAAAACCAGATCGCCCAAGCCCGCCAGGCCCATCAAGGTTTCAAGCTGCGCGCCTTCGGCCAGAGCAAGGCGCGCCATCTCTGCCAGCCCGCGCGTGATGAGCGCGGCAACGCTGTTCGCTCCCAGTCCCAGCCCCGCGACCATTCCGGCTGCCACGGCCATCACATTTTTGACCGCGCCGCCAAACTCTGTTCCGACCACATCCGTGTTCGTATAGATGCGCAGGTTTTCAAAGCTCAACGCTGTCTGGGCCAGCAGGCAATCATCTTTAGACTGGCTCGCGGCGACAATGGCTGTCGGTTGCCCGGCAGCGACTTCCTGTGCGAAAGACGGCCCCGACAAACAGACGAAGCGCGGCTCGAAACGCTCGACCAGCAGTTCTCGTAGAATCTCCGAGATGCGCTTTCCGGTCTCAATCTCAACCCCTTTTGTCGCGCTGATAAAAAGCATCCGCGATTCCAGACAGGGTAGCATGCCTCTTATCAATTCGCGCGTCACATGCGAAGGAGCAGCCAGCAACACAAAGTCTGCGCCGCCGACGGCCTCTGCAATTTCGCTTGTCGCCCTGACCGTCTCCGGGATGGCGTATGATTTCAAATAGACGCTGTTGACGTGTTGGCGATTTATCTCGTCAACCACCTCTGCATTGCGAGACCAGAGACAAACCTGATGTCCCGCGCGCCCCGCAACGATGCTGAGCGCAGTGCCCCAGCTTCCCGCGCCGATGACTGCGATACGCTTCATCAAAAAATTCGCGTTATCTGAATTTGCTTTCCGTGCCCCGCAGCAACCTGCCGATATTGGCGCGGTGCATAAAGATAATGAGCGCACCGCCCATAATCGCCGCCGTCAGGATTGCGTTAAGCCCTTCGATTGGCCTGACAAAAGCCGACCAGAGCCACACGCAAATTGGAAGCGCGATGGTCGCCGCAATCGAGCCGAGCGAAACGTAACGAGTCGCCCCGACGATAATAATAAAAACCAACGCCGCGAACGCAACCGCTATCGGAGCAAGGCCGAGAAAGACGCCCACGCCGGTCGCAACCCCTTTGCCGCCGCGAAAGCCGAGCCAGACGGGAAAGATATGTCCTGCGACTGCCAAGACCGCCGCCGCCGCTACCCACCAGATTATCCCGTAATCCGGCGTCAGAAACTTTCGCGCCAGATAGATTGCCAGCAACCCTTTGCACGCATCGAGCAGGAGCGTCAAAACTCCCGCCGACTTTCCCGCGCGGCGCGTGACATTGGTTGCGCCCGTGCCGCCCGAACCTGTCTCGCGCACATCCCCGCCCGCCTTCGCGCGCACGATCAAATAGCCGAAGGGGATGGAGCCGAGCAAGTACGCTGCAATCAAAATCAGCACGGGTCGCATCAAGAGAACTCCGCGCGTAGCGAGAAGGATTCCGGGAAAGGGCGATTGGAAACTATAACAAGCAAAGTAAAGAAGCGACAAGCCTAGCGGACAGTGTCGCGTGTGAACGTTGAAAGACTTGCTCACGACAGAGATGTAATATCCGGCATAAGACAAAGCAAGGCCGTCGCTCTAGTGTGGGAGTGCATCAAGCGACGGCCTGCCCGCTCAAAGCCATCTCTAGCGGCCTACCAGAGAGGCGAACGGCAGGGAGCGCATTCACCCCTCGATACGCTCCCTGTTCAATTTCCCTGTCAGGCTTTTATGAGACTATGCGCTCTGCTATGATTGCGCGCGGTTTAATTGAAAACTAAGTAACGGTCATGCGTCGCTCACACCTCAAGTTGAAGTCATGAGCATCGCCGTTCGGAATGAAAGGTTCATTCTCACGGCGTTAGTTTTGAGCGAGTGCATTTTATGTATATTTATACATGAAGTCAAGGCTTCATCAGGAGGCAGCTCCTGATGGGCAAGCGTGAGCGTCGCAAACCGGAGCGTCTAGCGGAAAAGCTAAGGCAGATAAGAGAGGCTTTAGAACTATCTCAAAGTGAGATGTTAATGCGTTTGGGCGTGCAAGATGAGATTGATTACACGGCTCTCTCAAAGTATGAGCTAGGCAGAAACGAACCATCGCTGATTATTCTTTTGCAGTATGCGCGCGTGGCGCGTGTCAGCACGGATGTTTTGATTGATGATGAGATGGACTTGCCCGCTAAGCTGTCAAGCAAAGCGAAACGTTCACGCCGCTAAGACCAACACAAAATTAGGGCACTACCGCCTAGCGGGCTTATACGGAGTTTTGCCGGAGGCTATGGATGACTCTCAACCAGCCCCGCTAGAGCGGATTTCGTTTGGATGTACGGCAGGCTGTGAGCCTGCCGCCTGTCCGACGCGAGCGGCAGGCTCACAGCCTGCCGTACACTGATTTGTAACCTGCTCTGGGGGCGTAAGCAAGTAGCCCCGGGCGTCAGCCCGGGGTCACAGAGTTGTTTATCAATCAAGCCCCGTAGGGGCGACAGAAATTTCTGCCGCCCCTACGGGGCTTTGTGAATTTATGGCATCGCATTCCCCGGGCTGACGCACGGGGCTACTATCTACCGCCCCTAGCGGGGCTTCATTTTTTATTCATCACCGAAGAGAGCGCGCCGTCAGGCTTAATCACCTCTTTCAATGAAGCATACGGCACGACTACGTTCTTAGGCCCTTCGGCATAAGATGCTACCTGATAAGGGTCGAAAGTAATCGCCAAGCCTTTCTTCGAGATATTCCAGTTCTCGTAATTTTCTTCTTTCGCGCCCGCGCCGGTCTCGAACCATTCTTCGTCATAACCATCTTTGCCCGCCTGACGTTTTAAATCGTCAATCGAGTAACGCGAGATATTTTGCAAATAACCGGAGCCGGGATTGAACAGGTCAGAGAGTTTGAGCTTTGTGCCTGACCTTAAATCGTAATTGAAGACTACCGTGTAATGATTCGGATGAGCCGCGCCGCGCGAATAGGTGCTGACGCCGAAGGCGACGCTGACCAGCTCGTCTTTGGCAAGCGTGAGGTCATAACCTAAGTCCAGATAGCTGCCGGTTTCCGTATCAGGCATGTCTTCTTCGCTCATTTCCTGAGCGTCTTTCTTAAATCCCTGCACCTCTTTCGTGACCAGGCTCCTGACTTCCTGATTGAATTTTTCGGCGTTCGGATTTGCAGCCCCGGTCAGCTCTGGATACTTGGCATCAATCGTATATTTTTTGTTTTTATCCGCTTCGTTTATCTCTTTGGTCACGACGCGCAGGCCGCTGGCAAATTCGACGACTTGCTCGGTCGCATAGAAGCTCAGCGTTTGATCGCTACCCGGCTTAGACCATGTTCCATCCAATGTCGCGGTGGGGAGATTGGCGGGGTCGCTCCACTTGCCTTTGAATTCGCCGGTTTGCTTGCCGCTGTTATCGGATTCTTTGAGGGTGAAATTTCCCTCCTTATCAATCAAGCCTTGCAAAGAAAGATCGCTGCCGATTTTCAGATAAGAATAAGTGCCAGAAAGCTGATCGCCCTCGCGCTTGAGCGTCATCTGAACCGGCTTATCGCTGACCGCGCCTTTGAAAACTTTTCCGCCAGCGGTTTTCGCGCCGGAAACGCCTCCCGGCTGCGTCCCCAATTGAGCATTCGCATTGTCGCTGCCGGTGTTTACGTCGGACGCGACCCCAGACTGTTTTGATTTACATGAAAGGGAGGTGACTATAAACAGCGATGCGATTAAGACTATATAAAACCGAACAAGCTTCATCATTGATATTCCTTCATAGAGAATTGATGTAATTAAAACATAGAAACTCTTTGCGATCTTTGCGAGAAAAACTTTGCGGTCTTTGCGTTAAAAAAGCTCTTAACCGCAAAGACCGCAAAGAAGCAAGACGCAAAGTACGCAAAGAGAAAAATTCGCATAAAATTTATTCAAGATTTTATAGCGTTGCTTTAAATCAAACGTCGCCGCAGCAGGTCGAGAGCCGCTTGCGAAGAACGCCAGCGTATCAGGTGACGGTCGCCCGGTATGTTGAGCTTGCGATGCTCCGTGTGCGCGTCGTCGGACAGTGCGATGTAGACTAAGCCGACGGGCTTTTCTTCGCTGCCGCCGCCCGGCCCCGCGATGCCCGTGATGGAGAGACCGAAATCCGTGCCCGCGCGCTCTTTCACTCCTACGGCCATCGCTTCGGCAACTTCCGCGCTGACCGCGCCGTGTGTTGTGATTAAATCTTCATCTACGCCGAGCGTTCTGCTCTTCGCTTCATTCGAATATGCCACGACGCCTTCCATGAAATAGACGGATGAGCCGGGAACTTCCGTCAGACGCTGCGCGATGAGTCCGCCCGTGCAGCTTTCCGCGACGGCGATGGTAAAGCCATTGACGGCAAGCCTCAGCCCGACGACTTCTTCCATCTTCTCGCCGCGAAAAGCGAAGATGGCATGTCCCAGGCGTTCTTCAATCTGTCCGGCCAGACCATCAAGAAGCAGTTCCGCGTCCTGCTCTGTCTTTGCCTGTGCTGTGAGGTGAATCTCAATCTCGCTCCGGTTAAAGAGAATCGTCGTCTGCGGATTTTTGTACTGCGAATAGACAGGAGCGATGCGCTCGTCAACGGCGGATTCGCCCATGCCCGCGACGCGCAGGATTCTGCGCACGACGCGCACGTCTCCGGCTTTGGCCGTGAGTTTCGGTTGGACGAAATTTTCAAACATCGGTCGCATCTCGCGCGGCGGGCCGGGCAGCAGCACGACCACGCGCCCCTCATGCTCAAGACACATGCCCGGCGCGGTTCCGTTCGGATTGTCTAAGATTTGCGCGCCTTCGATGACCATCGCCTGCCGCGAATTGATCTGCGGCATCGCGCGACCGAAGCTGAGAAAGCGTTTGCTAATCTCATCTAAAACTTTTTCGTTGAGCATGAGCCTGCGCCCCATCGCTCGCGCAGCCACCTTGCGCGTGATGTCGTCTTCGGTTGGCCCCAGCCCGCCCGTCGTGATGACGACATGTGAACGTTTCAGAGCATCCCTGATCGTCTCTTCGAGGCGCGCATCATCGTCGCCGACAATGGTCTTGAGCTTGACTTCAATCCCTATGCTGTTCAGTTTTTCTGTCAGCCAGAGGCTATTGGTATCCGTGCGATCCGGCGTCAAGAGTTCCGAACCGATGGCGATGATTTCAGCAGATAGCATAATTGAGTTGGCAGTTAGCAGTTGGCAGTTGGCAGTGATGCTATTGTTGCTTCTTATCTTTTAGGTTCTCTCTGCGTCGCTGCGGTTAAAGAGCGATTGCGATTAGTCAGTAAGACCGAAAACTTTGATTTCTCTGACCCACATGACAAACGGTCTGCTGGGCGGCCCCTGCTGTGCGGGTTGAAGGATACGAAGCTTTTTGGCTGTGACCGGGGCAAACTCAAAGGCTGCGCGGTCATAGTCGTTGCCTGATTCCAGCTTTGAGACGGTGCGCCATGTTCCGCTTTCATCGGACTCCTGCAACTCGACGAGCTTTGACGGGACAAAGCGATTGCGGTCAAATCCCCAGTAGATATAAACGGCTGCGATGCGCTCAGGCTTGTTGAAAGCCAGCTCGATCCAATGCGCTTCAGGCGTTTCGGCGGAAGCCCAGTTGCCTTCGTTGTAGCGCATGCGCCCGATTCGCCGCACATCCATCTCGCCGTCCGTCAAAGGCTTTGCGCCGTAGCCATCATAGCTGGAATCAACTTTTATCTGAACGGGTTTCAGCTCCACTAAAGATGATGCGGGGACGGGCGTCGGTGCGGGCGTTGGTGAAGCTAGCACTGTTCGCTTCACGGAAGAATCACCGCCTTTGTGACGCAGAGATTGATAAATTAGAAAGCCCGTAATCGCAAGCGCGCCGAGCGCACTGATAATCGCAATGCCCCATCTGCGTTTTCTATCGAACGCGACAGATTCAACGTGAGTCAGTTTGGCGGTCGCGGGCGAAGCGCCGAGTTCCTTCCCGCATTTCCGGCAATGGTCGTCACCGTCTCTTACTTCTTCGCCGCAGTGTTTGCAGGATAAAGAAGTAATCGGCTGCGTGACGTAGTTTTCACGATCCGTATCGCGTGGTGATTTGCCTGTCTCCTGTTTTTTTCCGGTTGCCGGATAAGCTTTTTGAGATGCGCCTGGCGAAGATTGTTCGGGCGACTCGCCCTTGCCCTGCGCAGCGCGCACAGCTCTTAAAAATTCCGCTGCGGTCGCGTAGCGATTGACCGGATTCTTGACCAGTGCGCGCATGATGACGGCTTCAATTTCCGTTGGGATTGCGGGGTTAATCTCGGATGGCGGGCGCGGTTGTTTCTCGACCTGTGCGCGCAGCGTCTCTGTCCGCGTGAGCGGTTCGTCTTCCCTGTCAAAAGGCGGCGCGCCCGTCAGCATCTCGTACAAGATGATGCCGAGCGAATAGATGTCGGAACGCTCGTCAACGGGCAAGCCTTCGGCCTGTTCGGGCGAGACGTATTGCGGCGAGCCATAGAAAGTGCCGAACGTGTCGGAATTTTCCGCGCCGACCAGCTTAACGATTCCGAAATCCGTGATCTTCACGCGATCATTCGGCGTCACCAGAATATTACCGGGCTTGAGGTCGCGGTGAATCAACCCTCGATGCGTGAGGCCGCTTTGATCTAAATAGACGAAAGTTTGCGCGTAGGCGATGGCTTCCAGAATCTGCTCGAAAAGATGCAGGGCATGCTCGACCGTGAGCGGGCTTTCTTCATGCGCGAGCAGTTGAGCCAGCGAGCGTCCCTCTACCAACTCCATCACGATATAGTAGATTTGCTCTGAGACGATATAGTCATAAATCTTGACGATGCCCGGATGATCCAGTTGGGATTGAACGTAAGCTTCTTTTTCAAATCGCGCGCGGAGGCGGCGCAGGTCACTGTTCTCACGCGCGTTGATGGATTTGATGGCGACTTCGCGCGGCAGTTGCAGGTGCGTGCCGCGATACACGACGCCCATCCCGCCGCGCCCGATGCATTCACCGATCCGGTAATTTCCGATGATAGTATCCATCATCAACGCATTAGAGAGATCATGTCAGAACCGCCTGCGGTAGCGGGCGGGTCGCCAGTGTTGAGTACCCGCCCGCTACCGCAGGCGGTTCTGACTTTTCTGAAAGCAAAAGGGGAAAGGGTAACATCATGTGTTGCTGCCCTTTCCCCGGAGGTCTTCATACGCTCATGTCACGCTGTCTTTTTTTCTTCTTCGTAGACATCGCGCAGCACATCCGCAATCGGAGGAGGAGGAGCTACCGCGCTCTGCGGCTTGATGACCGTGTGAGCCGTTCCGGCCTCGCCTTTTTGCGCCGGGTGATTCAGTGAAGCATGCGCGCCAGCCTGTGCCGTCAGCGCGGGAATGACATTCAGACGCTCGCGGCTTTCGTTGAGCAGGGCTGCGCCGTAATTACGCCGCGTGCGCTCAAGGCTGCGGATGGCGGCCATCGTTTGCGGAGCTTCGGCTGGCTCGCGCTCAAGCTTGCGCAGGATGTGTGCGTAGCGTCGCAGCTCCGGCGAGGGCGCGGTGCGATGCCGCTCATCCGACAAATCATTTTCCATGATGTAAGAGAGATGTTCGACGGCGGCTTCATGGTCGCCCGCGTGATGATAGAGTGCGCCGAGCGCGAAATAGATGAGGGGCGGCGGGTCTGACATGGAATGCAGCACGCTCTCGCCGCGTTCTATGACCTCTGCGATCTCAAAACCGAACCAGTGCCGCTCGTCTTCCCGCAGCACGTCATTGGCCGCGATGAAAAACTCGAAGATGCGCCCCGTCTCCTGATGCTCTGAGCGTTGCACTGCGCGCCAGATAAAATATGTGACGATGGCGAAAAAAACGATCACGGAAACAGGAATGCCCATCACTGCCAGCATCGCTATGATAACGATGATTGCCAGCATTCGCTGCGCCGATTCTCTTCCCTTACTGCTCATTCGATTTCGGATTTCGGATTTCGGATTTTGGATTAACTATGAAATCCAAAATTTCAAATTCCAAATAGCATTACTGCTGTTTAATTCTTGCGCGAATGGCTGCTCCGGCTTCTGCCGTCGAAAGCGTGCCGTCGAGATCGCGCGTCGTCTCTCGCTCAAGTATGCTCTGGCGGACGGCTTCTTCAACCGCCCGGCTCGCCGCATCGTAGCCCAAGTATTCTAGCATCATCGCCGCAGTCAGAATAGAGCCAACCGGATTCGCAACGCCTTTTCCGGCCAGCGGCGGCGCGCTGCCATGCACAGGCTCAAAGAGAGAGACGCGCCCCGGGTGAATATTGCCGGACGAAGCGAGGCCCAGCCCGCCCTGCAACGCCGCGCCGAGGTCTGTCATGATGTCGCCGAACAAATTGTTCGTGACGATCACATCATACTGCGCAGGGTTAAGCACCATATACATCGTCATCGCGTCGGCATACTGATGGTTAGCTTCAATCTCAGGATAACGCGCGGCGACTTCCTTAAAAACTCTCTGCCAGAGGTCGCCGCCGAAACGCTGCACGTTCGATTTATCAGCCATCGTCACGCGCTTGCGATTGTGCGCTTTGGCATATTCAAAGGCGGCGACGATGATGCGCTCGACGCCGCGCCGGGTATTAAATTCTTCCTGCGTGGCGATTTCATCGGGCGTTCCTTTTTTGAGAAAGCCGCCCGCGCCACAGTACGCGCCCTCCGTGTTTTCACGAAAGACGACGAAGTCTATATCTTCAACCTTGCGGTCGCGCAAGGGAGTCAAGCGCTCAGCCATCAATCGCACCGGGCGCAGGTTGATGTAAAGATCAAGCCCGCGCCGCATTCCCATCAGGATGTCTTCCGCGTGCTTGTTCGACGCCACGCGCGGATCGCCAAAGGCTCCCGACAGAATCGCGTCGAACTCGTTTGAGAGCATCTCAAGCGCGCCTTCGGGCAACGTCACGTCTTCCGACAGATATTTTTCCGCGCCCCAATCAAAATGTTTCAGTTCAAGCTCCACGCCATGCGTCTCACGCACGCGCCCAAGCACTGCGACGGCCTCGCGTATCACCTCTGGCCCAATCCCATCGCCGGGAATCACTGCAATTCTTTTCTTAGCTTCACTCATAATTGATTCAAGTAACAACAAATCTAAATAGCATTACTGCCAACTGCACACTGCCAACTTCTTTTCCCTGTGGTTAAAAAGGAATACATAGAACCGGCACGCGCGAGCCGCGCAGGACTTTTTCGGCGGTTGAGCCGAACAGCAATTCTTCAGGCGGAGTCGAGCGACCGCGCACGCCTATCACAATCATCGGCAGATCAAGGTCACGGGCAATTTTCAAAATCTCTACAAAAGGCTCGCCGACGACGATCATGCGCTCAATATTCACGCCTTCAAACTCAAGCCCTTCGAGCATAGTGCCAAAGTCGATTTCCGCGCGCTCGCGCAATCTCTGCGTAATCTCTTCGGTCGTCCCCAGCGAAGCCGCGACAGCATCATTGATAAAATCCTGATTGATGACATGCAGCAGAGTCAGGTCGCCATCCGGCGCGGCAATCCCGGCGGCGGCACGCACAGCGTTCAGCGAGGTCGGAGAAAAATCTACCGGCACAAGTATGTCTGCGGCTTTGAGCATGAGCTTCTCTCCTTACCTGTTTGACTCAGACTTAACGACTGCGGCTTTGCAAACGCTCTTCGATGCGCGGCAGGCTGGCAAGCACTACGTCGCCGACTATCTTCAGGCTCTCAGGAGAAATTTTATCGAGCGTATCTGTCGGCTCATGCCAGTACGGGTTATTTTGAATTTGTATGATGTCCACGGCATCAATGCCCGCGCGCAGGAAAGGCTCGTGATCGTCGCTGCCGACGCCTTCGGTGCGATCAAGGAACTGCTTATTGAATCCAAGCCCGTGCGCGGTTTCCCAGACGAGATTAAGCAGCCACTGGCTGCTCAACTCCATATCGCGCCCGAATTCCAAATTTTTATTTCCAACCATATCGAGCAAAATCATCGCGCGCACGCGCCTGGTTTCGTTCTTCTCTTTCAACTGCTGCACGTAGCGGCGGCTGCCGTAAGTGTTGTCCGGCTCGCCGTTCGGATTCTTGCACTCGTCCCACTCTTTACAAAAAGCTTCTTCGCCGTCGAAGAAGACGAACCAGTATGTGTAGCGCGGCTTCTGGCCTCTGGCTTTAAGCACGCGCGCCAGTTCCAGCACTGCGCCGGTCGAAGAGCCGCCGTCGTTCGCTCCGACAAAAGTGAACTCCTTAAACAGCTTCGTATCGTAGTGGGTCGAGATGATGATGACCTCGCTCGATTCGCCGGGAAGCTCTGCGGTGATGTTGACCATTTGCCGAACGCCAACCGGCGTCTGCGGCTGAAACGAATCGGTCGAATAATTCAAGCCGTAGGAACGAATCTCGCCAGTGATGTAATCGCGCGCTTTCGCCAACTCGGCAGAGCCTGCGGGACGTGGGCCAAACTCGACCTGTTTGCGCACGTTCTCAAAGGCTCGCTGCCCGTCAAAAGGCACACCCGGCGTCGGCGCGGTAGACGGCTGCGCGCCTGCGTTCTGATTCTGCGCCGGTTGCTCTTTGCAGGCCGCGAAGAAAAGCGAGAGCGCACAGAGCAGCGCGGCTAAAAAAAGCTTGCCCGCGCTCCGGGAACGCAGGGTTGAGAGGGCTGCATGTGTAGGTTGTGTCGGCATCGGCTTGTCAGTCAGAAATCTATTTTTTGAGATGCGCCGGAAAGAAAGCTGTTGGCACTTCCTTTAGATAAAACCGATGCGCGTCAGGCGCTGCGGCGTGCTGATAGTATTGCTGCGCAACTCTGCTTCGCGTTTTGTCGTGGCTTCACGCTGCAACTCTGCTTCGGTCACATGCTCTGTCTTGATATATGAAATGTCGTTGAGATTGAGCAGGACAATCTCTGCACACACTTCCGGCTCTTCGCACAGGTAAGAGCTGATGACGACAAAGCGCACATTCGCAGGGATGTCTTCCGCATGCAACGCCTCGCGCACGGTGTACAGCAGCGTCTCGCCGTTCGTGAAGCGAATGGTCAGGCGATGGCGGTAGAAACCTCCTTCCGGCGACGCTTCGTTGCTGTCGTGCATCGAGCTATCACCGATTAACGCAGCCTCTTCGCTCACCCCTGTGCTTCTCCGTCCGGCTTGTCTTCCGTGACAACTTGAGAGCGATGCTCAACGGGGCGGCGCGAGTCGCGGTCACGCTTGCCCAGTGTGCGCCCGAAGCCCGCCATCACGTCCATCACCTTCTCGCCGAGTGTGAAAGGCAAGTTGGCGATTGTCCCCAAGGTCTCAAAAGCAGTGGCAGCTTCCAGCTCGACCAGCGTCGCCAGCTTGCGCTGAAGCGGCATCTCGCTAAACTCTTTGCGAAAATCTTTGAGGGCTTCTTCCGCGGTTTCCTTGCGCTCGGTGGCGGGCACGGGAACCAGAACGAGTTCGCCGCCATGCTCTATCTTCGCCTGACAGGCCAGACGCTCGCCAGCCGCGAGACGTTCCGGACTCAGGTGTTCGCGCTCTGCCTGCGTCAGCGAAGACAGCAGCGTCGCGCCCTGCTTGACGATCACGGCGCAGGTGTCGCACTCGCCGCGTCCCTCGCACTCTGCCGGAAGACGCACGCCAAGTCGCTTGGCGGCATCCCATAAATAAGTTCCTTCAGCGATGACGCCTTGATTACCATTCGGCTCGAATTTTATATCTACGCTCATGTGTTACACATCCGATGCTTGCTCTCTCTCGCAAGCGTTATCAAACAATTTCAGACGGGGATAACTTAGAAAATTACACCCAAACATAAAAAAGGCAAAGGACAAAAGGCGGAGAAAACCAAAGCTCCCGAAACTTTTACCTTTTGCCTTTGGCCTGATTACTTATCGCCTGCGCTTGCGAGGCGCACGCGCGGCTGCGCTGCTCCTTCAGGCTTCTTGTGCGCTCGCGCGTCGCGGCGGCAGTCCACGCACACGCCAAAGATGCGCAGCGAATGCTGTGTCGGCTCAAACTTGAACTTGGCAGCCATCGCGTCCTGTAGGGCTTCCAGCTCGGCTGAGAAGAATTCGATAATCTTGCCGCACTCCGTACAGATCATGTGATCGTGATGCTGATGCTTGTAATTGTGTTCGTAGTGCGTGCGCCCGTCGCCAAAGCGCACCTCGCGCGCCAAGCCCGCTTCGGTCAAAAGCTTGAGCGTGCGATAGACGGTGGTCTGCCCTATGTTCTGGTCTTCTTCCTGCACGAGCCTGTACAGGTCTTCGCTCGACAGGTGCTTTTCGGTGCGGAGAAAGACTTCCAGAATCAGGTCGCGCTGCGCCGTGCGTTTGAGACCGGCTTTCTGTATGTGCTTGAGGAAAACTTCCTGCTCTTCAGTCATTAAACCTCTGGGCTATCGTAGAACTGTTCGAGACATTGATTGTAACAACTTTATTTTAGCACTGCCCGCGCAAGCTGTGAAGATGAGCGAGCAAGACTATTGAATTTGTGACGAGCGCGCTCTCCATGTTATCTTCTGCCCTCAGTGCCGGGGTGGCGAAATGGTATACGCGACGGACTTAATTTAATTTGAGCACTCCGGGTCGGAAACACCGGTTTGAATGGAGTCAAAGTCGGCGAACCCTGACCAGCAATGCTGATGGCAACGCCGAGCTAAGGCTGGCTGAAGTTTAGCCAGCAAAGTGTAGAGACGAGACGGCTCCCTCCTAAACATCAAACTTGATGCACGGAGAAGGCATCGCCCAGACCACAAACTGCCTGTTAGTCGAGCAGGCGGCGAAAGCCGTAGTGGTAAGAAAATCCGTTGGCCGAGAGGCCGTGCGGGTTCGAGTCCCGCCCCCGGCACCAAAACTTCTTTTTGACAGTCAAGCTATTCGACGGCTCCGGCCTGTTTGAGCAGGCGCACCGTCTCGTCATGCCCGCCTTCGACCGCCAGTTTGAGCGCGGTCTTGCCTTCGTCATTTTTCACACGCACATCTGCTTTGGCGATGAGCAGAGCTTGCACGACATCATTGTGCCCGGAGCGCGCGGCTTCTATCAGAGCAGTGTTGCCGCGCTCGTCCTTCGCGTTGACATCCGCGCCGGAGGTCGAGAGCAAAGTCTTCACAGTATCGGCGTGGCCTGCACGCGCGGCGCGTATCAAAGCATCCGATTCCGGGTGGTGTGCGGCTTGTCGCTGGCATCCGACACTGGCAGCAAGCAGGACAAGTACGAGATAAGCAAACTTACGGCGCATAAATTTTCCTTTCAAACAATTCTTGAATAGCTTCCCTCTCAAATAAGTTTTCCCTCGCTTACTTCATACCATATCGTGCAAGGCATATCCATGCTCGCGCACTTGGGTTAATTTCAGGCGCAGGCGATTTTGATGAAAGCGGGGCTTTTTCCTCCTCTAAATTGCTAAATACTTAGTGTTACGGAAAAAGCGAGAGCGGGCGGGGAAAGTGGCACACACATTGCTCAAGGGATAAGCGGCTGGTACATCGCAGACTTTCTTTTAAGTTCGCGACAGCCGGAAACGAGAGATTAATTATCATGACCAGTAGCAATCATAAGCAGATAACCAAACGCATCATCAGCATTTTCGCGCTGCTTGCCCTCGTGGCCGGAAGCGTGCTTCCAGCAGCGGCGCAGCAACGGCGGCGTCCGAGCCTCAAACGTGCTTCGCGTCCGGCTCCGGCTCCGGTCAGATACTACACGATTAACGCAGGCCAGACGTTTCGCGTGCGGATGAACGAAAGAATCAGCTCGGAGAACGCGCGCATCGGAGACAAGTTCACGACCACTGTGGTTGACCCGGTTTACGCTTCCGGTGTCGAAGTGATTCCGGCGGGCAGCATCATCGTCGGGCGCGTCACGGAAGTTAAGAAGGCCGCTCGTAAGAGCAAGGCAGGCAGCATCGGTGTCGAGTTCATTTCGCTGAGGCTTCCCAACGGCTCATCGCGTGCGCTCAATGGTTCTTTGACAAATTTGTCGAACGAGAACGTCAACTATGATGACGAGGGACAGGTCACTGGCAGTTCATCCCGGAACCGCAACATAGTCTTTATCGGCGGCGGCGCGGCGGCAGGAGCTTTGATAGGCGCGATTGCGGGCGGCGGCAAGGGTGCGGGCATCGGCGCAGGCGTCGGAGCCGGGATAGGCATCGCCGGTGCATACTTCTCAAAAGGCAAAGAAGCGGTCGTCAAACCCGGCACTGAGTTTGGCGTGATTCTTAACCAGCGTCTTTCGTTGACTGCGACGAACTACCGCTAGGCTTTAACAAGATCGGCAACCTCGCGGCTGCCGATGGGAGGAAGCCCGCAAGCGAAGGGGAGAGCGCGGGCGGGCTTCCTGCAAGACATCTAACGAGACCGGTCGCCCCTGTCATTACGTAAGCGAGCGACCGCATAGAAAGCCCGTCAGCGAAGGGGAGAGCGCTGGCGGGCTTTTCTTATTTCTACGGATGAAGCTCAGCGTGATTGATTATTTCTTATTGCGACTCAAAGGTTGAAAAGTAGATTGGTTGTTTGAAGAATTGCGGCTTTCTCTTTGCGTTCTTTGCGGTTAAACTTTTTCTTAAACGCAAAGAGCGCAAAGATTAAAGACGCAAAGAACGCAAAGGGATTTTTACTCTTGGATAGCATTCCTTATATCAGCTTCGTCAAAATCACTTCATCGTCGCTTCGCTGTCCCGCACCGCAGCAGAATTAAAATTCGGATGCTTGTAAATCACGCGCCCGGCGACGATGCTGGCGACCGCCGCGCCGCGCATCTGCCAGCCGTCGAAAGGCGTGTTGCGGCTTTTCGATTGTGAGCGGCTGGCGTCAAACTTCCACGTCATCTCAGGGTCAAGAATCGTGACATCGCCCCACGCGCCTTTGCACAGCGTGCCGCGCTCCTTGAGATTGAAAATGCGCGCGGGGTTGGTCGAGCAGAGTTCGACCAGACGCTCAAGGCTAATCACGCCTTCGTGTACGAGACGGTCTAGAGCCAGCCCAACACCCGTTTCCAATCCGGTGATGCCAAAGGGCGCGCGGTCATATTCCAGAGCTTTCTCGTCCGCGTGATGCGGCGCGTGATCCGTTGCGATGGCGTCTATCGTCCCGTCCCGCAAGCCTTCCAGTATCGCGTCCAAATGATCGCGGCTGCGCAAAGGGGGATTCATCTTTGTGTTCGTGTCATAACCTTCGACCGCTTCATCCATCAACGTCCAGTGATGCGGAGACACTTCACACGAAACAGACAGGCCGCGTTCTTTCGCTCGCCGCACGGCTGCAATCGCCCCGCGCGTGGAAACATGCGCGAGGTGCACGCTTGCGCCGGTCAATTCCGCCAACGCGCAATCACGCACGGCATCCATCTCTTCCGCAGCCGCAGGCATTCCCTTCAAGCCTAAGATTAAAGACCAGCGTCCCTCGTGCATCACGCCCCCTGCAATCAGCGAGCGGTCTTCGCAATGATCCACGACCGTCAGGTCAAAGCCGCGCGCGTATTCCATCGCGCGACGCATCATGCCCGAAGAAGGCACAGGGCGGCCATCGTCCGAGATGGCAACGATTCCGGCTTGCTTCATCTCTCCCATCTCAGACAGCTCTGCACCGTTAGAGCCTTTTGTCACCGCGCCGATGGGGAAAACATTTGAGAGCTTTGCACGCTCTGCCTGCTCTATGATAAAGCGCGTCACGGCGGGGCTGTCGTTAATCGGGTCTGTGTTCGGCATCGCGCAGACGCTGGTCCAGCCTCCTGCCGCCGCCGCCGCCGCGCCTGTGGCAATCGTCTCTTTGTATTCCTGACCGGGTTCGCGCAAGTGCACGTGCATGTCTATGAAGCCGGGAGCGACGACCAGCCCCGTCGCATCCAAGACCTGCGTTCCTTCCGGTATGCTTTCATTGCGCGCGAGCAAGCCTGCGACACGACCATCCTCAATCAACAGATTCTTACCGCTGTTATGCCCCTGCGACGGGTCAATCAGATGTCCGTTCGCGATTAACAGTCTCATACGCTATTGAATCCTCACCGGATTTTTTCTTTATATCAAAAGTTTGAGCCACAGAGGACACAGTAAGAGATACGGATGATTTCATATTTGAGATGTTGAATTTGAAATTCCTCTGTGTCCTCTGTGCCCTCTGTGGCAAAAATAATTTCTCTCTCAACTGGCTCTCGCATGAGATTTACTGCTGCGCGCCTCCTGCCAGCAAATAAAGAATCGCCATCCGCACCGCCAGCCCGTTCGCGACTTGATCCAAAATTAAAGAGCGCGCTCCGTCCGCGACATCCGAAGCGATTTCAATTCCCCGATTCATCGGCCCCGGATGCATCACAATAGCATCACTCGCAGCCTTCTCAAGCCGAGCGAGATTAAGGCCGTAATGCACTGCATACTCACGCATCGAAGGAAAGAAAGCCGCGTCCTGCCGCTCGCGCTGAAGGCGCAGGATCATCACCACGTCCGCTCCCTCAAGAGCCTGTTCGATGCGTGGTTCGACCACTAATCCCTCTTCGACCAGCTCGCCGAACTCGTGCGGGACGAGCGTGCCCGGCCCCGACACGCTGACTGTCGCGCCGAGCTTTGTCAGCAGATGTATATTCGAGCGCGCCACACGCGAATGAAGAATGTCGCCGATGATTGCGACCTTTAACCCTGAGATGCCGCCCTTGCGCTCGCGTATCGTCAGGGCGTCGAGCAGAGCCTGCGTCGGATGTTCGTGCGCGCCGTCTCCGGCGTTGATGACCGCCGCGCGACAGACTCGCGCCAGTTGATGCGGCGCGCCCGCCGAAGAGTGGCGCACGACTATGCAATCCGGCGACATCGCTTCCAGATTGCGCGCGGTATCAAGCAGGGTTTCGCCTTTGCAAACGCTCGAAGTCGAAGCGCTGATGTTGATGGCATCCGCCGAGAGACGCTTGGCGGCAATCTCAAAAGAGGTGCGCGTGCGCGTCGAAGGCTCAAAGAAAAGATTGATGACCGTGCGCCCGCGAAGGGTCGGAACTTTCTTTATCTCGCGCCGCGAGATGTCGCGGAAAGATTCCGCAGTGTCTAGAATATGCGTTATCTCAGCCGCCGACAGCTCGCGTATGCCGAGCAGGTCTTTGTGTTTGAACCCTGCGCTCATCTAAATTTGCTCATAAAAAAAGCGGCCATTGCAGGCCGCTCTCAAGTAGCTTCCGTCATCGGACGTTCAAAGATTGCGACGGCCTCTTCTTCATCAAAATCCGTGAGCATGACTTTGATAATCTCGCTCTTTTTCGTCGGCACGACTTTGCCTATGTAATCCGCCTGAATCGGCAGTTCGCGATGCTCTTTGCCGCGATCAATCAGCACTGCAAGCTGCACGCGGCGCGGGCGTCCGAAATCTATCAACTGGTCGAGCGCGGCGCGAATCGTGCGACCCGTATAAAGCACATCATCAATCAAGACGATGTTGCGATTCTCTATGTCGCCAGGCAGTTCCGTCCGGTTGACAATCGGATTAGCTCCGACCGTCGAAAGATCATCGCGATAAAGCGTGATGTCCAGAATCCCTACGGGCGGGCGTTGGCCTTCGAGGTCTGCGATCTTATCCGCCATGCGCTCTGCCAGCGGAACTCCCCTGCGGCGGATGCCGACGAGGTAAAGCTCGCCCGCGCCATGATTCTCTTCGACGATTTCGGAAGCCAGCCGCGACAGCGCGCGATTGATTCGCGCACCATCCATAATCCGGGCTTTCTCTGTCAGATTCATTGGCGCGGATACTAACAAGAACAGCGACAAGTGACAAGTGCTCTCCAAGACTGTCCATTTAAGAACTTCTTGGCAGTCTCGGCCAAGAAGTTCTTAAATTCAGGCTCAACGACGTAGTCCGGTACTCTTTAGATTGAAATGTGCTCTAATTCAGAGGCTCTTGCGGCAACGACGCCGCCAGTTTCATCATGGCCTGCTCTTGGGCCTCTGCGATTTCACCTTCCCTGCTCCAGGCTATCCCGACAACGGCGCGCACCGAGCCCGCGTCGTCGAACACTGGCAGCGCGACTGCCGCCTGTGCGTCAACAGCCTTTGCTCCCGGCTTGATGTTGCCTGTGTCATCTGTTTGCAGGTTGCAGGTCTGCACAGGCGACTTCTTCACCTGAGCCATGCCCGCCATTCCTTTGCCGTGAGGCACGCGCGCCACGATGGCGATCACCTTTGGCGGTATGTTGTGCGCCGCTGTCAGGAAGAGGTCTTCGCCTCGCTGCACATGCACAGTGCCCGCGCTCGCGCCTTGCTGTGCGATGAACGACTCAAGCCACTTCTGCTGTGCCTGATTCTGCTCGTACATTTTTATTTCTCCATGAGCGGGATAGACAGATAACCGGAGATGTAAGCGCAGAGGGCATCGCCATCCCAGCCGCCCATCCAGAAGCTGAGCGGCCAGTGTTGGTTTTCGTCCGCGCCGATTTTGTTTTCATGGACAGCGCCGTTGATGTCCACGTTCCAGCCGTAGGCTTGCAGCGTCAACTGGTGTGCGCGGCGGTCAATGGGCTTGCCGCCCTGTGACAAGTCCCACCACCGGCGGAGAATGTTTAGCTGGCTGATGCGCGTTTGCAGCGCAGCGCGTTCGACCGGGTTTCGCGTGCGCTTAAGCAATTCTTCCAGATTCTGTTGCCGGATGCGGCGATTGTTGATGCAGGATTCGTTGGAGGCGTCGGGCAGTCCCGTCGCTTTGGCGACTTCGACGGAGTTGTTGGTTAATCCCTGTGGCTGGCGACGCTCCAGCATTTCGGAGGTGGCCTGCGTGATGGGCAAGTCTGTGTTGTTCGGGTCAAGGAAGTCTTCGCGGTCAAGCACGAGCGCGCCGCGTTTTTTTCTGAGTTGAACGCGCAAAGGGTCTATGGCAAAGAGGTCGTTGCGAATGATGATGCCGTTGCGTTCTGTGAGTTCTGCCTTGACGAAGGAGACGCGGGCGTCCAGGTAATCCGGCGCGTCCGAGTAGGTGAGCGTCTTTTCGTCAAAGCTCCTAGCCTGCCGCACAGTCACGCCGACACGTGGGCCAATGTCGTTTTTCCCGTAGCCGAAGCGACGTTCGCAAACGCCATCTTCGTCCGGTTGCAGGTGAACGAGGTTGTCGAAGTCAGGCTCTCCGGCGAGGGCGAAGGTGTAGCCGCTGACGCCCCGCAATTCATCCGCCGGGTCGGGGTCAGTCGCCATCCGCATCTGGTAGTAACCTTCAAACGAGAGATAAAGCCACTTCATTGTGATTAGCTCCTTCCGACATTTTGCCAGTTCGCGCGCCAGTCGTCAGACAGCCGCCGCATGTTCGCTGCCATGTATCGCAGCCGCTTGACGATCTCATCGTCCGCAGGTCGTAGCTCGTAAATCCAGAGATTGTCGAACTGCCATGTGAGGATGTCGAAGTATTTCTGAAACTCGCCCCAGGTGTCTTCCGGCTGCGGCAGAAGCAGCAAGTCTTTCGAGAGTTCGAATCCCGGCCCGGCGTTACCTTTCTTATCTTTGAAGGCCGGGAGCAAGGTGAGAACTTCGCTCAAGGGGCGGATGAACATCGTCATCAGGGGAAAGAAAATGGCGTTCATCAGCGCGACGGCCTGCGCCTTTGTCTTCTTGTGGCTGCCGTAAAGGAACAGCATCAGCAGGAGCATCAATTCGTAAGTGTGATTGAACAGGATTGCTATCTCGCGCGTTTCGGGGCGCGTGATGAGGTTTACTTCGTCGGGCGCGGTGATGTCCAGGTGCATACTCGTCAGAGGGTTACGCACTACCGGGCGTGCGGCATCAAAGCCGCCCATTTGACCGAGCATCGTGGTGAAGATGCAATAGTGCGTGTGCTCTAAGTATTCGGGCGGCGCGAGGACGCCCTCGCCCTGCTCGACAATTTCGACAATCGCTTCAATCGCGCTGTGCAGGTCACAGACCTGTATGAGGTCTAAGCCATACTGGCTGAGGTCGTCCATTGAGCCTGCGCCGTATGGCGTTCCCGGCCCGCCCCAAATCTCCGCGTTAAAGTCGCCGACGAATAAATTCTTCTCGCCGATTCGCTCCGTGACATTGATGAAGCCCAAAGCGAGACTCACGTAGAGGTCTTGCACAGAGGTGAAGCCGATTTCGGACAGGAGCATCTGCCTGCCTCCCGTCGCGCCGGATGCCTGCGCCGCGCTGTTGGTGAAAGCCTGCGGCGCAAGCAACAGCGCACGGATGTCCTCACGGCTGGCGGTGCCGGGCGTCTTGCAGAAGTCAGGGCCGGGAGCGGGATGCGGAGCCTCGAACTCTTGAAAGCGTTTGATGGTGTCTTTGTTGAAGCGCGTCAACTCCGATTTGATGCCGAGTTTGCCGTAGACCTCTTTGCGCTGCGGGAAGTTTGGACGCCGGAAGTTGGGCGTGCCGCCGATGGCCGTAAGAAGATTGAGCACCAATCCCATGTGCTCCATCTCCTGCCGCGCAACGAGCGTCATCAGCGCGCCCCAGCCGCGCGTCTTTTCCAGTTGCACTTCGTCCAGGCCCTCGCTCGTCGAACGCTTCATCGTATAGGCGGCGAACAAATACTGGCACATCAAATTATGCTCTAGTTCTGCGGCCAGATGCAGCGTGTTGATTAAATCTTCGCGGGTGGTGAGTTCTATCGTCAATTGATTCACCTCTATCTATTATTAAGGCTATGCGAATCAAGGGTAGCAACAAATCAAATGCTTTTTCTTTGCGTGCTTTGCCTCTTCCTTCTTTGCGGTCTTTGCGGTTAAGTGCTTTTTTAACGCCAAGACCGCAAAGATAAATCGCGCCAAGACCGCAAAGAGTTTCTACTCTTGATTCAAATAAGCTATGAGCGCGCTCTTCGTCTGGCAAGGTAAGGCTCGACCCGGCGACCAATCAGCCAGAAGCATCCGGCAACTAGCAGGACGAGGCCGAACACCAGCGCGGCATTCTCGAATTGAGCCACCGTTGCTCCCGTCAGCGCGTAGAGCAAGGCCGGAGGCAGCGAGCCAGTCACAGCAGCCAGCGCAACTCGTCCCCGGCTCATGCCGGAAGCCCCTGCCATGATTGCCACTGTCTCTGCTAATAAAGGCACCGGGCGCGTGACGATAATCGCCAGCGTGCCCCAACGTTTGAGTAGATAGCCTGCTCGCTCGCGCTCTTGCAGCGTGACCAGCCGCTCTAACAATCTTCCGCCGCGCCTGCCAATCCAGAAACCGAGCATCGCTGCTCCCGTGCTGCCGATGAGTGACAACAGCGTTCCAACCACGACGCCAAAAAGCGCGCCGTGCGACACCATGACAAGGCTTGAAGGAACGGGCAGGACTACGTCTGCGATGAGCAGGCACACTCCAAGCACTGCTGCCCAGAGGCCGCCATGACTCAACGCCGGAGTCGGGTCAACCAGCAGCGGAACGCCGAGAGCCTTAACCAGAAAAAAGAGGCTGAGGAAGAAGGCGCACAGGCCGCACATGATTAGTAAATATCGCTTCATCCTTCTTTCAACGGCGAAGCAAGTCGAAAAAATCCATCGTTGCTCCGAAGACAAAGGAGCGTCCCGGAGCGGGCGCGGTTTGAAAAGGCTCGAAGTATAACTTGTCCGTCAGATTGTCCACGCCAAAGGACAGCGACACTCTGTATGTCTCCCGGCGATAGTTGTAAACGGCTCGCAGAGAGTGTTTCGTGAATGGGCTGAGGCTGGCAAAACTTCCATATTGAGTAGAGATGGCCGTCGCCAGTTCAAGCGGGTCAACGCGCTCGACCCGCGCTTGATGGCGAATCTCGTATTGGGCCAGCCAGACGCCGCGCCGGTCACTGTAACGCGCGCCAAAGTATGCGCCGAAAGGAGTGATGCCGGATAACGGAGCATCGCTGGCAGAGCCGCGCAGGGGCACAGGCGTGTCGTCGCGGTTATAAAAATTCTCGATGAGCGTCAGCGCATTTTGCTCCGGCGTTAAGTCAGAGCCTTTGAGCCAACCCATCGTGCCATATGGCGTGAGGCTTCCGGCTCGCCCTAATGAAAAACCTATTTCGTAAGCGGCTTCAACTCCCTGAATCCGCGCCCGCGCAGTGTTGCCGCGCTGCACATAGAGCACGCCGTGAAATGGAAAGGCCGGCGAGATAGGCTCAAGCCCCTGCGCCGGGTTAGCAGGCACAAAGAGCGCGTCGGAAAATTCGTTGCGAATGAAATCCTTCAGATTATTACGAAAGTAGCCAACCGAAGCAGACCATCGCTCGCGCTCGATTTTGATGCCGAACTCGTAATTGCTGCCCCTCTCCGGCTTCAAAGCAGTGTTCGGAACCAGCAACACGCTAAAGGTCGGGTCGCCAAAATTTCGCAGGATGTAACGCTCCGTCACGCCGGGTTCGCGGTAGCTCGTGCCAAAGCGAAAGTAGGGATTAAGTTTGCCCGGAAGACGCAGCACGATTCCCAGATTACCCGTGACGCTCGTATTGCCGGTGCTGATACCGCTCGCGCCGTTGATGAGCGGAATGATGCCGCTCGCGCCGCCGATATTGATCGCGCCGGGGTTAGCCGTCAGCGAGTCAAAAGACGCATCCAGAATCGCTGTCTCCGTGCTGAGCGGAAAGCCTGCTGTAATCTTCGCCTCTGTCTGCCAGTTATCCACGCGCAAGCCGCCCGTCAGACGCAGCCAATTGAGCGGCTCATATTCCAGCAGATTGAACCAGCTCAGGTTTCTGTAAACAGAGTCAGGAGTGGTCGCTCTGTCGCTGATAATATTGCGCGGCGCGAGTGTGACGGGCGTAAAGTCGAAACGCGAAAACTCGTCTCTTGATGAGTCGCGCAAGTAACCGATGCCCGTCGTCAGCCATGTGCTTTTAAATGGAGTGAACGTCGCCTGCGCCTCCGCGCCGTAGGTCGTCACGGAATTTTTGCCGTCCGTAAAATTTGCCGGAGTGAAACCGGATGGGTTCCCTGTTAAGACCGGGAGAGCTTGCGCCGGGTTAGGGTTCGGCGCGAAAGCCCAACTGCTGCCGAGATCGATGGTCGAAGTGATGGTGTCATCGGGGATAGAATATTTTTGACGATAGACGCCAACACTGACGCGCGCCAACCAGCTTTTGAGTTCGTGCCCCTCGTAGCGCAACCCGTGTTTGTCCAAACGCCGGAAGCCGTTGAACTGGTTTCTCAAGTCGAAAGGCGGCGTGATGAAAGCGAAGCCTATGTTCTTGTGCTGGCTATTGAGTTGGCGATAGCGAATGCTTTGCGTAGCCGAAGGGAAGAACCAAAAGTCGGCCTGACTATTAAATCCATGCCCTTGCCCGTTCGTGATTTCAGCCCCTGCGGGCAAGCTCCAAACAGCATAGGTGCGCGCGATATTATTATTGATGGCGTTCCCCAACTCGTTTGCAAAGCGTCCCACGCGCACGACTTCTTCGAGCGAAATACTCTCGTCGCCCGCTTGATAATTGCCGGAGCGAAACATCGAACCGCTCAGGCGCAAAGCGAGTTGGCGGCTGCTCCAATTAAGCGTCGCCGCGCCGCGCCGGAATGCGCCGTTGCTTCGCGCATCAACATCAAAGCGCAATCCCAGATGCGTTTCTTCGCCATCCCGCACAGGGCTTTTGGTAATGAGATTAATCGTCCCGGCCATCGCATCCGAGCCATAGAGACTCGAACCCGCGCCGCTCAACACTTCAGCCGAATCCAACTGCGTCACATCAATCACGCTCAGCGAGACGCCAGATAATGGATCGCTGCGCATGTTGTTAAGCCGTTCGCCGTCCACCACGACCAGCACTCGATTGGAAGCAAGGCCGCGCAGGCGTGGACGTGTGGCCGCCGGATTTGCTCCAACTGTCGTCAGGTTCGGAGTTTTTTCAATGGCCTGCATGGTTGACGCCGGACGGCGCACTTCGATTTCCAGTGTGTCTGTGACGGTGATAGTTTGCGGAATATCTATGCCGGGACGCGCTCTGCCTTTGCCAGCCGTGACCGTGATAGTAGTCTCGATGGCTCCGGGAACGAGCACGAAATCTGAAGTGAGCGGCACGGAAGATTCCACCTGAATATTTCTCGCAGCCGTCGCAAAGCCTTCGCCGCCGACAGCAATCCGGTAAAGCCCGGATGATAATCCGCTCAGCTCATACTTGCCTGCCGAATCAGTCCGCGTCATGGAGTTTTGTCCACTCGTCAGGCTCAGAGCCTCCACCCTTGCGCCTTTAATCACATCACCATTCTGATCCGTAACCGTGCCGACGACAGACATTCTCGACTGACCCAAAACGCTCATCAGCATCGCCATCAGTGCAAAAATTATTTTTATGAAGACGCGAGAATGCAACTCATCCATAGCTCTGCCCGACAAACGGAGCAGAGCTATGGTTCTGTTGGTTAAGGAGCCTGATGCGTGTGTTAGACAGAAGCGCATGGCAAAGAAAAAACAGTTTCGCGCAAAGGCGCAAGAGAAATTAAAAATGCAAAATGTAAAATGCTAAATGGAAGCAGCTTCTTATTTTTGCATTTTACATTTTTAATTTTGCATTACCTTGCGCCTTTGCGCGAGATTCTTTCCTGGTGCTGGATGCCACTCGAATTTCAAGTAGCTTCTGCTCAGGCCATCAAGAAATCCTACCGCGCCGCGTTGGCGTTCATATCGGCGTTGCGAGAGGAGTCGGAAGTTTGCGCCGGGTCGCGCATACTGCTCGTGTGACACCAGCCTGTTTTGTGTCCCCGATTGTTCGCGCCCGGAAGCTGTCCGAAAGCTCTTTCCGTCACGCCGTCTTCAGGGTCGGACAAAAACAGGTCTGTAGCGAGGCTGCAATAATCGTATAGATACCACACGTCCGTAAACGAGGTAGTCGAATAATGCACTCTCGCACGCGCCCAACTCGGAATTCCGGCCAGCCATGCTGCCGCGCCGCCATACGTGAGATTGGTATTGCCTCCGCAGCCTGCGCCGAAAATCTGTCCTAAGACCGCTAAGTTTCCGGCCAGAGCCGTGCCCTGATACGGCGTGCCGACCGATTGAATCAATCGGTTGCCCGTCGCATAATCGAAACCGCTCCAGTAATAAGTGTACAGATGAAGCGACGCTGCGCCGCCCTGACTGTGCGCGACCGCACCGAAAGATGGAAACTGCGCGCCAAAATTTCGAATCAGATTAGCGAACTGGTCATGCGTGCGGCTTTGATTCGGGTCGCTGAAAACGGCGTAGTTCGAGAACTGCGAAGTCGGAAAAGGATTTCCTCCGGCGCAATAGCCGTGAATCAAAAGCACTTTGCCGCCCACTGCGTCCGGCGTGGGGACTTGCGTTGCGGGCAGCCGCTCCGGCTTCTTGCCCATACGCATTTCCTCTGTGATTCCCGTCACCGCTCTTGATGCAGCTTCCGGCAGATTGTTTATCCGCAACGCGATTGCCTGCGCCTCTGCGAGCGTCACAAAGTAATCGGGGTCTGCAAGACGCACGTTGCGAAGCTCGTAAGAACCTTTCGCCTGTCCCATCGCCAGCCAGCGCGCATCAAGCACCAAATCAACATTCGCACCGTTGCTTCTTTCCGTAGCGATTGCCATTCCGCTAATCCAGGCGACAGGCAATGCTTCTCCGTTCTCATTGCGGCCCCAGACTTCTGCGTAAGCTATAACTTTGCGCCCGGCCTTGAGACCTGTCGCGGGCAGGCTGAGGCGCAAACGCATGTCGTCTATGACCGCCGTGCTGCTCGCCCTTCCAAGTTCGATGTGCTCCGTGAGCACCTGAAAAACGTGTTCACTGGTGCGAATAAATTGGACGCCTTCCGCGCTCGTGCCGCGCACGACGATTTGAGCAGTGTATTGTCCGGCTTCGCGCGGGATGAAGCTCCCTCTGAACTGCAAGTTACTTTCGCTCTTCAAAATTACTTTTTCGGTTTCGCCGCCGGGTGTGCGAATCTCCATTTCCGCGCCCGTCACGATTCCGGCAATCGCTTTCGGAACGCTTGATTCGATTTCTGCACGCTTGTCAAAAACCGAAGCGACGAACTCAAGCGTGTTTCCGGTGAGCGTCTGATGTGTGTTCAGATAGCTGTACAGGCGATAGGGCGAGTCGCTGGAAACAACCAGATAACCGGCGGTTTCAGAAGCCTTGAGGTTTCTACCCGGCGCGACGATCTCCACTTTCCAAGTTCCTGTTTTTGCGCTTCTGAAGGTGAAGACTTCGGCGGGGAAACTGACGCCGTCGAGTCCGACTGCGCCCGGTTGATTCTCGACTTGAGAGTTATGGCGCAAATCCATTTGACCATCGCCCGTCGTGACGCGAATCTGCCAATCCTGACTATTGGGCGCAAGCAGCGTCATTTTCAGTTCCCCGGTATCATCAACCGGGACGTTAGCCGTCCATGCGCCGTTGCCCTGTGCGTCTTGCCGCAGACGAATCGGCAACATCGCTGCCTTTGAACGAATCCCCAGAGTCGCCGCTTCCGGCAGACGCATGCGTGACATCTCGTCGGCTGATCCGGCTAAATTTTTGAAAGATGCTTCCGAATTCGACGCGCGTTGGCCCTGTGCCATCAAGGCGCTCGGAAACACTAGAAGGGCGAGCGAGATTACGAAGAGCGAGACTTTGCTGTTTTTCATTTTTTTAATCCTTTTCCGCAAGCTGTGAAGCGTGAGAAATCAAATAATACAAGCCGCTTGAGTTTACTCTCTGGTCACATCTTCAAATAAGCATCTGCCGTGTGCTCTGTGTGCATCGCATCCTGTAAAGGCAACGCGACACCCTCAAAGGGCGCACAAACATTACTTATGCGAACCAAGAGTAGCAACAAATCAACTGCTTTTTCTTTGCGTGCTTTGCGTCTTCCTTCTTTGCGTACTTTGCGGTGAAGGGCTTTTTTAACGCAAAGGTAAAACCGCGCAAAGAGCGCAAAGAGTTTCTACTCTTGATTTACATTACTTATCCGGAAGAATGTGGGAACGCTACGAGATTATTACCACAAGAAGACATCTGTCAATAAAAATCGGTAGTGGTGCAGTTTGAAGTTAAATGAGTCGAGAGCTGAGGTTCACCGCAGAGACCAGAGAGAGCGCAGAGGATGCGCAGAGGCTTGAATGGCTCTCTATTCTCTGCGCTATCTCCGCGTTCTCTGCGTCTCTGCGGTGAGTCCGGCTTTCTTGTCACCCAACTTCAAACTGAACCACTACCTAAAAATCCGGCTGAAGATGGAGAGAGACCAATGGTGAAAGGTGAAGGGAGAAAGTGATTTATAGATGTGAACTCATCTCCTGCAACATGTCCATCTCGGTTGCCACCAGGCGATAACACTCACACGCAGCCATGCTCAGTTCCCTTTGCTTGAGAATCGTAATCTTTCCCCGATTGCAGCGAATCAGCCCCTTCTTCTGAAGCTGACCGGCGGCCATCGTCACGCCGCTGCGCGGCGCGCCCAGCATTTGAGAAATCAATTCCTGCGTTAAATAGAAAGTGTTCGACTGCAAACAATTTCTGGTAATCAAGAGCCAACGGCAGAGCCTTTTTTCAATCGGGTGGAAGTAGTTACAGACGGTTGATTGAGAAACCTGTAAGAGCAGCGCGTTCGTGTAGCGCAGCAAGAGGTCTTGAAGCCGTCCACCGCGATCAAACTCCTCCCTCATCAGACCGGCCCTGATTCTCAAGGCGCGTGCCGGACTCCGCACGATGACTTCATAAGGAGTAGTGAGCGCTCTCAAGATAACAGGAATGCCGACAGCCCCTTCGTTGCCGACCATCGCAACTTCCATCGTCCTGCCATCTTCCATCACGGAAAGCAAAGAGATCAGGCCGGTCACAGGAAAGTAAGTGTAGTTGATGGTGTCCCCGGCGCTGTAGAGGATTTTGCTGCGCGTGAGATAAACCATCTCTAAGCGAGAACAAAACCGTTCATGCTCGCTCGGAGACAGCGCAGCTAACAGCCGATTCCCGAGCGGCTGAAAAAGCTCTTTTGAGGCTAATGGTGCTGACACGATGAGTTTCCTTGCACTACATCATGGGAACTTTCCCTACGGGACGGAGAGGAGAGTAACTGTGGAAACAGTCTTTATCATAGCAGTTGCTGATGTCAGGCAGCGTATTACTTTGAGAATATTTTCCGCTTCATGGATTTAGAGCAAATTTCACTTGAGTGTAGGGCAGATAAACTCACCGCAGAGACGCAGAGAGCGCAGAGGGGGCGCAGAGAGTCGAATATCATTCAAGCCTCTGCGCTATCTCTGTGTCCTCTGCGTCTCGGCGGTGAACTGCTCTACTCTGTTCCTTACACCCAAGTCAACACCGCTCTGGATTTTAGCGGAGACTGCGGCTATTTATTTCCGGCAATGTCTAATTTAGACAGACAGACCCTTGTGTCCGTCGGTTAAGCTTTCCTCATCTGCAATCAGTTCGAATGTTGCAAGTTTTCTCGCAACGGTTCGACTGGGTTACATGAGAGAATTTTTTAACTGTTGACTCGTCCCTCTCCCGAATAAATTCTCAAGCGTAGACCTTCATATGTGTACCGGATAATTCGGTAGCCGTGCCTGATAATTCAGGGACTCAGGCTAAGACCGCTCAGCAGTTGTATTACCGGTATCACTCGACCTGTGATGGTTGAAAAATCGCGCTTCAGTCTCAACCACATGGGGAGTTTGCTCACAGGAATTGATGTCTTTTGAACGTCAATTCCGCATGCACGAACACGTCAACGTCCCATTAAGTCAACAAACCTTACCCTCAAAGGAGAAGTCTGCTATGAAATTTGCAAATTCGTCAGGGAGATCGCGCGTACTGCTTGTAGCGCTGATCCTTACCTGTGCCGGGCTGGCCGGTTTTGGAATCTGGCGCAGCTCAGCCCTTCAGAGAAACAAACAACCTGTTCCGAAAGTGACAACAGATGAGATGCAGGCTGCCACGCATGCTCTGATGCAGCGGGGTATCGCCGGGCAGGTGAAGCTGGCCGGGGCACTCGATTCTGAGGAGCAAGTCAAAGCCTCTGTGGATTCGGCGGCCAAGTTCATTTATGAGCGATCCGGCCTCTATATGAGTGATGAGACGCGGAAGAGGTTGGCGCAGGCAGAACGGGAGGTGCTCAAAGGCAACAGCCCTCGCCTGAGCGTCGAAGGTGTGACAGATGCCTTCACCAACATCGTTTCGAATCGTCTGGCCCAACTCAACGATGCCGAAATCGAGTATGCCGTCAACACATTCCAGCCGAACGCCCAGGGCCGTATCACCGTTCGCGCAGATGGCAAGTGGGGCTATCTGACCAAAGGTGAACTGAACAAGCAGATGAAGGCTGGTCGAGAATGGAGCAATCGCGGTGATAGGGCTGTCAGAGTGGGGTTGCACTCGATGATTGAAGAGGAAGTCAGAGATCGGTTGAGCGCGCTCAGCCAGTCTGCACCCGAGCAGTTCGGTGACATTGCCAGACAGGGGGCGACACCTTTGCAGGCGCTGCTGCTGGCATACTCTGTGGCGACCGAAGACCCTTTAGCCGGCTCACAGGACGAGCTGAAAGCACAGCTCATCCAGCAGAGAATGGCAACCGGGATGGCTAGGCCCGCCAAGTCGAGCGGCCCTAGCTCTGGAAAAGCTTATGGCGTGAATGGATTTCTGAACTCATCCCCGGCCTATCTGCTCATCAGCAAAGAAGCCGTCGGCGAACTCATTACTCGCGTTGAAGGAGGTGGAAAATAGTCATGAAAAAAATTATCATTCTGCTTCTTCTGACGAGCGTCCTAACCTTCGGTCTTCCGGGTTGCGGTGGAGGCCCGAGTGGCCCGCCTCCGCCTCCTCCGTGCATCGCCTGCGGCTTTCTGCCTAACGCGCGCGTCCTCGTCAGGTATACTGACGGCCTCATCATCGAGTGGTTCGCAGACATTCTCGGCTGCGCCGTATACCCCAAACGCAACGGCGATTGCGGGCAAGTCTTCCCGACTATCAACTTTGGATTCAATCTCTCGGCCTCGCCATCTAATATCAACCTCAACGCTGCTCCCTCGTCTGCGACCATCTCGGGTCAGGGCTTGAACGCAGCCTACGGTATGCCGCAGGTCAAATATTTTGACGGCGACGGTTATATGGTGGGAGCTACAACTGCCACATGGGTCTCCGGTGACGGAACACAGATGGTAGCGCCCGTTCCAGACCTGTCCTACGCATGGTCTGGCACCTACCAGATCGTGGTGACTAACATGCAGTCCAGCGGGCTTTACTCGGAGACGGTAGGCAGCGCATGGGTGAGCTGTTGGGGTCGGGATCGTCCCGATAGCGACGGAGACGGCTTCTACGATGATGAAGACTGTTATCCGTGGGACTACACTCGATGGAGTTGCTACGAGCCGCCCGCCGGGTGCGGCGGCAACCAGAACCCACACATGGAGCAGATGCCGATATGCGATCAGTATTAAGCTTCATGTTGGGATGAGGCGTTCGTCTCAAGTCGGCGAAGTTTGAGACGGAGCCACGGAGTCATGAGCGTGCAGGCTTTCCTGAAGCCTGCACGCTCATGCTATTTCACAATTCGGGAATCTGACCGTCTCAAGCGGGCACACACCACGATGCTGAGGTGGGTTCAGCCATCTGTAGCTCAATGCTGCTATTAATAATGGATATGAGACCTATAACATTGGAAGGTCATCGTGTAAGGTTGGAGCCGCTGATGCTTGAGCATGCCGCGGCGTTCTGCGAAGCCGGGCGGGAGTGAAGGAATGAGATGACTACTATGGTAGAAGGGTAAGCGGATTAGGTATGACTTCACAAGTAAATTTACAAGAGTGGTTTGGCGGCATAGACATCTACCTGTTCGACCAACTCCTGAAGGGACGCTTCACTCCACGGATGCGTGTGCTCGACGTTGGCTGCGGTGGTGGCCGTAATCTCATCTATTTCTTGCGGAGCGGGTACGATGTTTGCGCCGTCGATCAATCGAGAGAGGCTATTGCTCAAGTCCGTGCGATTGCCTCCACGCTCGCCACGCCTCTGCCGGTAGATAATTTCCGGGTAGAGCCTGTGGAAAAGATGTCTTTCGCTGATGAGACTTTTGATGTTGTCATCAGTAGCGCCGTCCTGCACTTTGCAAAGGATGAAGAGCAGTGGCAGAGCATGTTGAGGGAGATGTGGAGAGTGCTCAAGCCGGGTGGAATCTTTTTCGCCCGCTTAGCCTCAAGTATCGGCATCGAAGAGAAAGTAGAACACCTGCAAGGCAGACGTTATCATCTTCCTGATGGCAGCGACCGTTTTCTTGTTGATGAAGAGATGTTATTGGCAACCACAGAGTCTCTGAGGGGAGAGTGGCTTGAGCCGCTCAAAACAGTGGTCGTGCAGAACATGCGTTCGATGTCAACGTGGTGCCTACGCAAAACATAGAGACCTTCTTCGCTATTCAATACTTCGGCAGAATTGCCGTTCTCAGATGTCTCCAACATGTACTAGCGATGCGCTGGCCCAATCATGTCGCGCACCTCTGCGACGATCTCTATTGAGCGCAGGCGTGCCGCGTGGTCGAAGATTTGCGCCGTCAACATGATCTCGTCGGCATGGGTTTCTTGAATGAAGGACTCAAGCCAGCGGCGCACGGTCTCCGGCGAGCCGACCGCAGAGTAGCGGAGCGCGTGCCGGATTCCGGCCATCTCGATTTCAGACCACTGCGCTTCCGCAAGGTTGACCGGGGGCGGCAGCAGGCCGGGCTGCCCTCTCCGCAGGTTGATGAACGCCTGCTGGAGCGACGTGAAGAGGCGGCGTGCGTCCTCATCCGTTTCCGCGGCGAAGACATTGATGCACGGCATCGCGTAGGGCTTGTCGAGCACTTCGGACGGACGGAACTCGTCCCTGTAGATTTCAAGCGCCTGCATGAGGAGGCCGGGCGCAAAGTGTGAAGCGAAGGCGAATGGCAGCCCCATCAAAGCCGCGAGTTGGGCGCTATAGAGACTTGAGCCTAGCAGCCACACAGGCACTCTCAACCCCGCGCCGGGCACAGCTCGCACCGCCTGACCGGGGCGGGGCGGCGCAAAGTAAGACATGAGTTCGGCCACCTCACGCGGGAAGTCTTCATCAACGTTAGTGAGTGTACGACGCAGAGCATGCATGGTAAGTCGGTCGGTTCCCGGTGCGCGTCCTAAACCGAGGTCAATCCTGCCGGGGTAAAGCGACTCAAGCGTCCCGAACTGCTCCGCGATGATGAGCGGCGCGTGATTCGGAAGCATCACTCCGCCCGAGCCGACACGAATCGTCTTTGTGCCGCTGGCGACATAGCCGATCAGGACGGCGGTAGCCGCGCTGGCGATGCCAGCGATGTTATGGTGTTCGGCCAGCCAGAAGCGGTGGTAGCCCCACGTTTCGGCGTGCCGTGCCAAATCGAGAGTTTCGTGGAAGGATTCGCTGACCGTCCCGCCTTCTTTGATAGGCGCGAGGTCTAAAAGCGAGATGGGAAAATTGCCTGTGCTCTCCATAAATTCTTACCCTTAATGTCCCTGTGAACTGTTGGACGCTGATTATCTGCTACTCTTCGGTTTTACACCACAACCTTTTGAATCAGGGCAGGGAGAGACCCTGTTTATTTCGTTTCCCGACAAATCAAATCAACTTTATTGACTTTTAAGAATAAACAGAATACTCTTCCGCCGTCCTAGCAAGAAATTTTGCATTCTTCGTCACCCTCGCAGGTTAGCGAAGTTTTATATGCGAGTGCGCTCTTTTAGCCGCCTCTCATACATCCTTGGTAGCTAAGGATGTCAACATGTTTATCCTGAGGTAGTTCTCTCTCAAAGAATCGTTTGCAATTCTCTCTTCTGGCACACTTGTCTGTCCGTGAGAGGAAGTGTGAGGGATTTTTTTTAATAACGGAGGGCACATGCGTTGTTGCCGCTCCGTCGGAGAATAAAAAAGCCTCGTTGTTACTTGCAGGTAACAACGAGGCGCGGACAATACAAGCTTCATCGCATCTCTGCGTTAAAGGTATATTGCCTGGCAGCACATATCTTAGCGTAGAAAGCGATGATGGCTCAACCTCTCTGAGTCATTCTCATGATATGTGCTCACCTCTTAAATCCTTCTAAACTCGCCAAAGACAGAGTTGGTGTGCATCGTTCATGGTGTGGCTTTCACCCGTTTATCTGCTACCGGGCGGAGACGAACGTCAAGCGTCGAGAATTTGCCTGCTTGAGTCGTCCGGCAGCTTTCAGCGAAAGGAAGGAGCGATAATGCCAGTATCACCAACCTATCCCGGCGTTTACATCGAGGAAGTGCCGAGTGGGGTGCGAACCATTACGGGCGTCCCGACCTCGATTACAGCGTTTGTCGGCAGCGCCCCGCGCGGGCCTGTAGATGGCCCACAATTTATCAACGGGTTTGCCGACTACGAGCGCCTGTTCGGGGGGCTATCGGCTGACAGCCCGATGAGCGTTGCCGTTTACCAGTATTATCTGAACGGCGGCAGCCAGGCCATCATCGTGCGTCTGGTTGACTCAGCCGCCACTCAGGCGTCAATCACGCTCACGGACGATGTCATCCTGCGCTCCAAGAATCCGGGCACCTGGGGAGAAAACCTGCGCGTCCGCGTTGACTACAGCGGCGTAGATGCCACTCACTACAACCTGACAGTGCGCAACACGACGACGGGAGAGCAAGAACGCTTTCTAAATATTTCAAGGGATCATGCTTCGTCGAGTAGTTTGGCGAACACTCTGCTCGGTTCGAGCTTAGTAGAGCAGCAGCAGGGCGGAACTGATAGACCGGACGCGCATGCGGCTCTGCCTTCGCCAGGGGCAGACCCTTTCAGCCTTCCGCCAGCCGACAATATGTATACACAGGCCGGCACCAACGGCACGGACAGCGGCGCGCTCACTCAAACCGAGTACATCGGCGGCACGCATCAGACAAATAAGACAGGGCTGTATCAGCTTCTAAAAACGGACATCTTCAACATGCTGGTGCTGCCACCGCCCGCGCTCGGCTCGGACACGGACACGGACGTGTTGGATGCCGCGCTCGCTTTATGTGTTGATCGCCGCGCAATATTGATTGTTGATTCGCCTGTCGGTTGGACGAGCGTGGGCACAGCCCTCACAGGCATCAACAGCTTCGCTCTGAGCGGTGACGGCGCACGCAATGCTGCGCTCTATTTCCCGCACCTGCGTGTCAACGATCCGCTGGGAGGGGCAGGGCAAGTCAATGTGCCGCCGTCGGGCGCAGTGGCCGGAGTTTATGCGCGCACGGATGTGCAGCGCGGGGTGTGGAAAGCTCCTGCCGGAACAGATGCTTCGCTGTCAGGCGTGCCGCAATTGAGCGTCCCGTTGACAGACCTTGAGAACGGGCAATTGAACCCGCTCGGCGTCAACTGCCTGCGTTCTTTCCCCATCTACGGGCGTCTTGTCTGGGGCGCACGCACCTTGCGCGGGGCTGACCAACTCGCCTCCGAATGGAAATATGTCCCGGTCAGGCGGCTCGCGCTCTTTATCGAAGAGAGCCTGTATCGCGGGACTAAGTGGGTGGTCTTTGAGCCAAATGACGAACCGTTGTGGGCGCAGATTCGTCTCAATGTCGGAGCTTTTATGCAGAACCTTTTCCGGCAGGGGGCGTTTCAGGGCAGTTCAGCCAGAGAAGCCTACTTCGTCAAGTGCGACAAAGACACCACCACGCAGAATCACATCAATCTGGGCATCGTCAATATCCACGTCGGCTTTGCCCCGCTTAAACCTGCCGAGTTCGTCATCATCAAAATTCAGCAGATGGCCGGACAGGTCGAGGTCTAAGGAGGAGATATGGCTCAGTTTAGTGTCAACACAGATCGTTTCGATCCATACAAGAACTTCAAATTTCGCATCAAGTTTGAAGGACGCACAGACCCCGTTGCAGGCATCAGCAAAGTCAGCGCCCTCAAGCGCACCACCGAAGTCGTCAAACACAGAGAGGGCGGCGACCCGAGTTCCACTCGTAAATCGCCGGGGCGCACAGAGTATGAAGCCATCACGCTCGAACGCGGCGTGACGCATGACGTGGAGTTTGAACAGTGGGCGAATAAGGTTTGGAACTTCGGCTCCGGTCTCGGCTCCGAAGTTTCGCTCAAAGACTTTCGCCGTAACCTGACCATCGAAGTTTATAACGAGGCCGGTCAACTCGCGTTGGCTTACAAGGTGTATCGCTGCTGGGTGTCGGAGTTTCAGGCTCTCCCGGACCTTGACGCCAACGCTAATGCCGTCGCTATCCAGACCATCAAGTTGGAGAACGAAGGTTGGGAGCGGGACTACGAGATTACAGAGCCGACCGAGCCGACGTTTACAGAGCCTCAAGTGTAAAAGTCTATGCACGCCCTGTCAGCCTCAAAGCTGCTGAGTGTTTGGGAGCGAGCATTGAGCCAATCGTCCGTCGAGCGTGCTCTCGCGCTGCTGGTTGCCGCCTGCCCCGAGCATAGTCTCGAAGAGTTGGCACACTTCAGCATCGGGCGGCGCGACCGCTTGCTCTTAACGCTGCGCGAGTGGACGTTCGGCTCACGCCTGCTTGGCCGCGTGCCTTGCCAGAAATGCGGCGAAGCACTGGAACTGGCTTTCAACGTCTCTGACATTTGCGCGCCGGAAGCGGAAATGCACGATGCCTTAACATTGAAGCTCGACGGCTACGAGGTGCATTTCCGCCCGCCCAACAGTCAGGACCTATCTGCCATTTCCAACTGCGGCAACATCCCGGATGGCAAGCAGCAACTGCTGGCGCGCTGTCTGCTGCGTGTGACGGAAGATGGGACGGAACGTGCGGTTGAGAGTTTGCCGGAGCGCGTGCGCGAGGCTGTGGTCAAGCGCATGGCCGAGGCAGACCCGCAGTCGGACGTGCAACTTCAACTCTCTTGTCCCGCGTGCGGGCACAGTTGGCTCGCGGCCTTCGACATCGTTTCATATTTTTGGAGCGAGATTAATGCGTGGGCGGTTCGCATCCTGCGCGAAGTGCACACGCTGGCCTCCGCTTACGGCTGGCGCGAGGAGGACATCCTCGCGCTGTCTCCACAGCGGCGGCATTTTTATCTGGAAATGGTCGGCGGATGAATGACTATCTTGGCAATCTGGTCGCGCGCCAACTCGATCAAGCAGAGTCGGTGCAACCGCGACTCGCTTTACGCTTCGAGCCGCCTGCTCTTCGTCTGCCCGGCGCACAGACGAGCATGGGCGGCATAGAGTGGCTTGAGAGAGATGCAACCTCGAATGAGTTAGAACTTGAGAGCGAGGCATCGGTTGAGCCAACTTTGGACGGGCAGCCGCGCCCAGCCGCGCCGCAACGGTCAACGACCATGCTTGAGTTGACTGAACGAGATTCACCAACGCTGTCAAGTAGAGCGACGCGCGAGTCCGCTGCGCCGCTGCGCCCGACCACTGCATCGGAACATTCGTCTGCGCAGGTCACGTCATCCGTTGATTCGACTCGCGCGCAGGCTCCTAATCAATCTGCCTCGGAGCAGGATTCTTCATCTTCATCTTCATCTTCGTCAGAGATTCACGCATCTGCAAAAGCTTCTTCCGTTCAGCCTTCAACTGCGCCGCTCACGTCCCGGCGCAGCTTGACCGAAGTGCATGTTTCGACGAATCAGGAGCGGGGCGAGGCTGAGGCTCAGCAAGAGAGCAGGTTGACGCCGACGCAAGCTGTCACGCGCAAGCTCGTGCAGAGCGGCAAGCCGGAAAAGCCGGACTCAGCACAACTCATCCAGCCGCTTCATCAATCCGCACGCGACGATGATCGGGCGAGAGGCGAACGCATGACGGGCCAGCAAAACGACATGCCTCAATCAGCGCAGAATCATCTCGTGCCGATAATCGTGCGCGAGATTGCGCAACCCGCGCCTTCATCTAATAATTCCCTGCCCGTCGCTCGTCTGCGAGACACGGACGAATCGCCTCGCGGCAGTCGTTTGCCTGCTCCTCTCGAACATGCTTCTGAAACGCCCGCGCGCTCGTCAAGACCACAGCCAAACGTGCTCGTGCAGCCACGCATCACGCCTTTGACTGAGTCCAGAGTGTTGGCATATGACGAATCAAACAGCGCGCGAGAGGCTGAGCCTGTCATCAACGTGACGATTGGCCGCATCGAGGTTCGCGCCACGCATGCGCCTGCTGCGAACCGGCGGCAGAACGCTTCCGCGCCGCTCATGAGTCTTAATGATTACCTGCGCCAGCGCGCCGGGGGAGGTGGCCGATGAGCAATGCTCTGGCAATCGCTGCTGTGACCACCACGCTGCGCAGCCTGCTTTTAAGCGCGCTCGGCATCACTGAGGTGACGACTAAGCCGCTCGACAAGGCGCGCACCACGACGACCGAACAGGTAAATATCTTTCTCTATCAGACGGCGATGAGTGGCTCGCTGCGAAATATGCCGATGCCGCATCAGTTGAAACCCGGAGAGACGGGACAGCCGCCGCTCGCTTTAAACCTCTTCTATCTCATCACGGCCTACGGGCTTGATGATGACGATGCCTCTGCACATCAACTGCTCGGTCAGGCGATGAGCGCGCTGCACGATCATCCGCTGCTCGGCTCGGCAGAAATTCTTAACGCGACGGGAGCCACGCTCGCGGACAGCGATCTGCACTTACAGGTCGAGCGCGTGCGTATCACTCCGCAGCCAATGCCGCTTGATGAAATGTCAAAGTTGTGGACGACGTTCCAAACGCAATTCCGAATTTCTACGGCCTATCAGATTTCGGTCGTGCTGATCGAGAGCACACGTTCGGCCAGAACGCCGCTTCCCGTGCTGGCGCGCGGGTCGCAATCCGACAGCGGCGTGACAAGTCAGGCGGATACGCTCTCGCCTTTCCCGGAGATAACATCTTTAATTCTACCGAACCAGCAGTTCAGCGTTCTGCTTGGCGACACGTTGACCATCAGCGGACGTAATCTCGACGGAACGAATATCGCCGTGAGAATCAAACATCCGTTGCTTGATGATGACCGCGTTCTGACGCCGCTCGGCGCAAGCACGGAGAGCGAGGTCAGCGTCGTCATCCCGAATGAACCGGCGAATCTTCCGGCAGGCTTTTACACCATCGCCGTCGAGGTCACGCGCCCCGGCGAGACATTCAGCCGGACGACTAATCGTCTGGCATTTTCGCTCGCGCCGGAAATCACTTCGGTCATGCCTGCGACCGTCATCCGCGATGCGAACGGTGATGTAAGCTTGGCTTTAGATAGTGTTCCCGAAGTTCGTCTCGAACAGCGCGCGATGCTCCTGTTGGGTGAACGCGAGATTGCTTCGCAGCCGCGTGCGGCGCAGACAGACCCGTTGACTTTCGAGTTCGGCAATCCGACTCCGGCTGATGAGCCTGATCCGGTTGAACACTTTGCGCGGCTGCGCGTGGACGGCGTGGACAGCCTGCTCATTGATCGCACAGGCAGCGTGCCCGTCTTCCGCAACGATCAAAGGGTGACAATCGAATGACAGACATCGCGCAATGGCAGCAATCTAACGAGCAATACCTGACGGCAGCGCTCGCCTGGCTGCGCTTACGCCTGGAGCGCGCGGCGATTGTGGGTCAGAGCGCGCCGACTCAACCGCTTGGCACAACTGGCACACTTGACACGCACAGCGAGGCCGAACCCGTCAGGCGTCGCTTGTTCCGCCGTCCCACTCTCGAACCGGCGCGCGATAAGCCGTCTGTGCCGTTACAGCTTCCGCCGGCAATAATAACCGAAGAGCAGATCGCTCAGGCTGCCGCCGCGATGGAGGAAGCCGCGTCGAAGGCCAACCCGCCACCCGCACTCGTCCTGCTCGGACAGCGTTTCGGTCTCTCCGATTTCGAGCGTGAGATTCTGCTGCTCTCGGCGGCGATGGAACTCGACACGCGCATCGCCATCCTCTGCGACCACGCGCAGGGAGATTTTGGGCGAGCTTACCCGACGTTCGCATTGGCGATGACGCTCTTCGAGCAACCCGCATGGGATGTGCTTTCGCCGGAACGCCCGCTGCGCTACTGGCGGCTCATCGAGATCAATCAGCCGAACGCGCGGCCACTGACCACCAGCCCGCTCAGCGCGGATGAATGGGTCGTCAACTATATTAAAGGACTCAACTATATAGATGACAGGCTTGCGCCGCTGCTAATTCCGCTGGAATCTATGGCAGGCACGGCGGAGTTGCCGCCCTCGCAACAAGCGCAGGTCGAACTCATCGTGCGAACCTTGAAACAGGTCTCGCAGGGCGAACCATTGCCGGTCGTGCAACTGCTCGGAGCAGACGCGACGAGCAAACGTCTCATCGCATGGCGTGCTTCCGCCGCGCTTAACCTTCATCTTTACCGTTTGCCCGCGCGTCTTCTGCCGACACAGGCTGCGGAACTCGAAACGCTCGCGCGCCTGTGGCAGCGTCAGAGCCTGCTGCTGCCCGTCAGTCTTTACCTTGATGCGCAGGAGTCGCCAAACGGCGGGACAGGCGAGGGACAAGAGCCGCAACTTCCGCCGCTTAATCGCTTTCTGCTTCGCAGCGACGGCGTCTTTTTTCTTGAGTCACAGGATGTGTGGCAGCGACTTGACCGCGAGAGCCTGACGCTCGACATCAGCAAGCCCACACCCTCGGAGCAACAAGAGGCGTGGGGCGCAGCGTTGGGCGACCTGGCGCAAGACAATCCGGCGCGGCTGTCGAGCCAGTTCAATCTGAGCCTGACAGAGATTCAACGCATCGCTACCGAAGCCCTCGCCACCGTCGCAGACCGCGACCCGCGCCCGTTGCGCGATAAACTATGGGAAGCTTGTCTTGCCAGCACGCGCCCGCGTCTGGACGTTCTGGCACAACGCCTTGAGCCGAAAGCCGGATGGAACGACATCGTGCTGCCTGCTGCCGAATTTACTTCGCTGCACCAGATTGCAGATCAGGTCGGCCACCGCTCCACTGTGTACGACACATGGGGCTTCCGGCAAAAGATGAATCGCGGCTTCGGCATCAGCGCGCTCTTCACAGGTCAGAGCGGGACGGGCAAGACGATGGCTGCCGAAGTTCTCGCCAACGAATTGCGGCTGAACCTCTATCGCATAGACCTGTCGGCGGTGGTCAGCAAGTACATCGGTGAAACCGAAAAGAATCTACGTCGTCTCTTCGACGCAGCAGAGGACGGCGGCATCATCCTCTTCTTCGACGAAGCCGATGCCATCTTCGGCAAGCGCAGTGAAGTCAAAGACGCTCACGACCGCTATGCCAACATCGAAATCAACTATCTCTTGCAGCGCATGGAAGCCTATCGCGGCCTGGCGATTTTAGCGACGAACATGAAGAGCGCGCTCGACCCGGCCTTCATGCGCCGCCTGCGTTTCATAGTCAACTTTCCAGTGCCCGGCCCTGCCGAGAGAAAGCTGATGTGGCAAAAAGCATTTCCGCCGGAAGTCCCTTTACGCAAGCTGGATTACGAGCGGCTGGCGCGTCTCAATTTGACGGGCGGCAACATTCATAACATAGCTCTTAATGCGTCCTTCCTCGCTGCGCATGCAGGACAGGACGTGACCATGCAGCTCGTCTTGAACGCGGCGCGCACGGAGTTTCGCAAACTCGAACGACACATCAATGAAGCTGACTTTCGCTGGCAAGAGCCAGCCGGGGCACAGGTGGCATGAACATCAACCTGCACATCGAGCGTCTGGTGCTTGACGGAATCGAGCTTGAGCGCGGGCAGGAATCGCTGCTGCAAGCCGCCGTCGAAGCGGAACTCTCGCGCATGCTTTCCGCCGATGGACTGTCAACACACCTCACGTCCGGCGGAGCGATGCCGCGTCTACAGGCCGGAGATATACGGTTATCCGGCGGCGGTAATTCTCAACAACTCGGCCAGCAAATTGCCCGCGCGGTGTACGGAGGAATCGGGCGATGAAAGAAGCCGCTGCTGTCAAAGAGCAGGTGAGCGTACAGCCATCTGCCGGTCATCTCTTGCAGCGCAAGTGTGCCTGCGGCCAGCACACCGGCGGCGGCGCGTGTTCCGAATGCGAGCATAAGAACTCTCAGGCGTTGCAGCGCACAGCCACTCACGCCGTCTCTGACAACATTGCTCCGCCAATCGTTCATGAAGTGCTCAACTCTTCAGGTCGCCCGCTCGACGGGCAGACGCGCTCTCTGATGGAGTCGCGTTTCAGTCACGACTTCAGCCGCGTACGCGTGCATACGGACGCGAGGGCGGCAGATTCGGCCCGCGCGGTCAGCGCGATGGCTTACACGGTAGGACGCGATATTGTGTTTGCGGGCGGGCATTATGCCCCACACACTCCGCAAGGCAAGAGCTTGCTCGCGCATGAGTTGACGCATGTGGCTCAAAACGCCGCTGTCACGTCGAACCCATCAACGCCCATCAGGATTGGCCCAACCGGAGATCGTTTTGAAGCAGAGGCTGATAAGCACGCGGGCGCAGTAATGGCGAGCGGCGCGTCCTCACAAAGCGCGGTTGCGCCGCACGGTGAGACAGGCCGGTTATCACGCGCCACGTTTGATGTCGGAACGACAAAAGTGGAAGTCAACTATGGCAATCTCACCAAAACGGGTGTCGCCGACTATGAATCAGCGATTGAGACGCGCTTTACCTCCTGGACGGGCAGCCCGGCCACCACGATCCATGCCTCTCTGACTGCGCTTTCCAACATTGCTAAGGAATGGGTGCTCTATGCGCTTGACTTGCTTGTAGATAATCCTGTCGCCGGACTAAACAAGACTGAAGCCGTCCGCCGTGTCATCGCACACGCGCCGTCCTCAAGCACCCGACCAACCGGCAACAGTTCTCTGGATTTTGCATTTGAGAAGGAAGCTCTGACTGTGAGCGGCTGGTCAGAGAAGGCGCTTACGTCCGGCCTGACCACGCCAAAGGGAAAGCAACTCACAGATGCGCAACAACTGATTAACCCCGGCAGCACGACCAGCACTGCCGGGTCGTCCACTTGTCCGCGAGGTGCGACCGACCCGCCGCTTGACGCGCAACGGCTGGAAACCGAATTGCCGCCCAAGCTTGAAGCGTATTTGAAGACCGTCGTGGTGCAGAAACCGAGTACAGCTTCGTTCACATCGCTTTTGCCAATCGCGGACGCAGTTCAAGCACAGGCGCGTGCTTATTACGCGCCCTATGCAGACAACTCCAGAGGCAGGGGAAACACGCTGCTGCAACAATGGACATACTCAGGGCATCTGGTTTCGACCCAATCGCCGGCAGGGACGCCCACTAAGGATAAACGGCTCGCTTATATTGACAGTCGCTCGAAGAAGGTCGGCGGCGCGCCAACCGGAGCGCCCGCGCCCCCGACCGCCACGACGCCTGCTCAGCCCCCTAGCGGCCCGAGCCTCTTTGAACAAGTGCATTTCGACCCGCGATGCAATGCAGACGAAACGGCGCTCGACGCCCTCGTGACCAAGATGGAAACGCAGAGCAACATCACCGGACTGGTTGACCCGATTCTGAAGCAACAATCTTATACAGAGCAACACGCCACACCGAAACGTGTCGTGCTCAACCCGGATTCCGACCCCTCCGAATGTGTAGCCCGTTGGAAAACAATCAGAACCATGTGCCATGAACTGATGCACGTGATGGCTCACGATGATTTCCGCGCCGCCGAAAATGGAAGGCAGATTCTTACCGAAGGATTCCCGGAAGTGCTGGGCCACTATCTCTATGAACACATTACCGGCAAGCTCAGTAGTGACGCCAAACTGCAAGCACAGATGGAGGCCGGATTGACCGGCACGCCGTGTTCTACCGTCCCGGGTTCTGTCATCGGTTATAAACCCGCCGGGCCGAACGCGGAAACAATCCGGCTCTCTGTCGGCAAGGAACGATTTCGCGCCGCGTTCTTTCTCGGCCAGCTAGATATGGTCGGCCTTCAACCAAAGCGAATGAGCGGCGCAGTGACGGGCAATCCACACGAGACGGAAGCGGAGTCTGCGGCGCAGGCAGTCGCAGAGTCTCGCCCGGTCAAACCGGCGGTTCATCGCGCGCCGTCCGTCCTCGATGCCAGTCAGATGAACGCCGGGGCGGGACACTCGCTCGAACCGCGCGTGCGCCGTGACATGGAGAACAATCTGGGACATGACTTTAGCAGCGTGCGCGTTCACGCCGACGCGAGCGCGGCACATTCCGCGAGCGCCATCGGAGCAATGGCCTACACGGTCGGGCGTGACATTGTTTTCGGCTCAGGCCAATACATGCCGGAGACGTTAGCCGGACGGAAACTCATTGCACATGAACTGACTCACGTCGTGCAGCAGCGCAAAGGACACGACCTGTAAACGGTAACGCTCAAGGCGGGAAGACGACGAAGCTCATCAAGGCGCGGACTATTCCAAGCCTTGCGGAAAGGCAACCGGTTGAGCCAACGAGTAGAAAGAACGAACGGCGAGCCAACGCACGTGACGCAGTTTGCGGGCATCGTGTTACAGCGCAAGTGCGCCTGCGGCCAGCACACTCCCGGCGCGAGCAGTTGCGGCGCGTGCGCGAGGAAAGATGAAACTCTTCAGCGTCACACGGGGCGTCAGAGCGAAGCGGCACGGACGGTTGCGCCGCCCATCGTGCATGAAGTTTTAGGTTCTGCGGGTCAGCCGCTTGAGGGCGCGACACGCGCCTTTATGGAATCGCGTTTCGCTCATGACTTCAGCCGTGTGAGAGTGCATACCGATGAGCAAGCGGCACAGTCAGCGCAAGCTGTGAACGCACTGGCTTACACGGTCGGGCGTGATGTGGTCTTTGGCGCGGGACGATACGCGCCGCAGACGCATGAAGGACGCAAACTCATCGCACATGAATTGACGCATACGGTGCAACAATCTTCGACGAATCACCTGCACGGTAAATCGCTGACCGTCTCGCCTGCGAGTGATGCGGGCGAGCATGAAGCCGAACGTGCAGCTTCGCTGCTTGACGATGCAAGCCCTTCGTTGCCGTCGCCCGTGACGCAAACCCGACAGTCATCCGTTATGCAACCTCGATTACAGAGACAGCCTGCGCCGTTTGCTGACCCGATGGCTGACCCGATACACGCTCCGGGGATTGAACAGTATCGTCGTGAGCAAGGGTTGCCAGTGTCGGGCGTTGACGAGTCTGGCCGCCCCGTCGGGCCGAGCGCCGCGCAGATTAAATACGGGAAAGTGAAAATGCTCTGCCCTCATGTCGGCACGAGCGGAAAAAGAGAAGACTTGCGCGCGGCACTCTGCGTCGGACAAGTTGAACCGGGGATGCCCTGGGGCTGTGATTTCAGAGAGGAGCATGAAAAATATTTGCGCGCGGCGAAGGACAAAGCTGCCGCGCACGTGAGGCGCGCGTCGAGGCGCGTCAAGTCAGGCGCGGACGGGCGCGCCTTCGCGGATGAGTTAGCCAACCGATTGTTCCTGTTCGATATTCCTTCCGTCACGCAAGTGGTCAAAGTGCTGGACAAACTTGAGCCGCTGCTGTCGGGCGATAAAGCGCGGTTCGCGGGACGCTCGTGCGCTGACCCGATGTGCCATTTACTCCCGGCGGTGGCTTACGTGACCGCCGCAGGACAGTTGCCGATTTACATTTGTCCGTTAGCGTTTAACGAACCGGCCAAAATTTACCAGTACATCTTGCACGAAGCAGTGCATTGGGCTGGTATTGATGCCGACCCCAAAACAAAAGAGATCTCCTGCGAATCAGTTGACTGCGTGACGCCTTGCGCCGGGCAGGATGTGGCCGATGCATGGATGCATTACTTAAACTGTCTCGGCCAGCCGCCAAAAAAACGCTAGAGCTTCGTGCCCAAGATGATTGAATCGGTTAATGAAATTCCCTGAGTATCTCAGAGGTTAAAAATGCGGCAGGAAAAATTCTTTCAGCCAGAGCATAACGCGAGCAGTTTTCGGCCCATCGGTCTGCGGCTTCAGCGCAAGTGCGCCTGTGGTCAGCACACCATCGGCGGCGGCGCGTGCTCCCAATGCGAGAAGAATAAAGAGCAGACCTTGCAGCGCGCAGCCGCTCACGCAGCCTCTGCCAACGTTGCTCCGCCAATCGTGCATGAAGTGCTCAACTCTTCAGGTCGCCCGCTCGACGGGCAGACGCGCTCTCTGATGGAGTCGCGTTTCAGTCATGATTTCAGCCGCGTGCGTGTGCACACGGATGACAAAGCGGCGGAGTCTGCGCGGGCTGTCAATGCGCTGGCGTATACAGTCGGGAATAACGTCGTTATGCCCGCGCAGCAGTTTCAAACCAACTCGCAGACAAGTCTTAATTTGCTTGCGCATGAACTGACACATGTTGTTCAGCAGACGGGCGGTTCGACAGCACTTCCCTCAACTCTCGAAATAAGCCGTCATGATGACAGCGCCGAAAAAGAAGCTGACGAGATTGCTTCATCTGTTCTCAGCAACGACGCGAATCACAGCATGAGCAACAGCAGTGTCCGGCTAGCGCGGCAAAGCGCGGCCAGTCCGGCTCCGGCAGCGCCCACCCCGCAAGAGTTGATGGATGAGGCCAATACTATTCGATTGAGGTTTCTGCGGCGCGCAATCTTTCGTGCGCGTCAGGTAGAACTGGCCTGTGAACTGAAAGCACACCCGTTGCTGATGGTCGGGGCGCTGCCGAAGGAGGTGCGACCGTTCGTGTCATGGCTGGGAACTCTGCCGACGGACACCTCCTTCTGCACGACAGTCAGTTGGGCCAAAGCCTTGATGGAAGAGACCATGAATATGAGCGTGCCGCCATTTCTTTTCGCAGGGCCGGACGATGAGTTTTGCAAGCTCTTAAACAATTTTCCCTATGCCAGATACGAAGGCAGTCAAATAAGAATCTGCCCCAAGACGGTTAATCCCGCCCGGACGAACTCGGTGGAGCGAGCTTTAATCCTGATTCACGAATTGTTCCACGATGACCGTTTCCAGATGGATCATCCGACGTTCGATGTCATGAATTCAGGGCATTGTGGGACTCTGGGAGTTTTTGAGGCGATAACGAATCCATATTGTATGACGAATGTCGTCGGTCATCTGGGAGGCGGAGATCAAGCCGTCCTATAGTTCAGTCAAGCGGCTGATGCCGTGCGCCGCTTGAGTTTGCAGGTAGTCACGGCTCTGACAATGAGTAGCTGAGAAGCTTAAAGAGATGAGTCAGCACACACGACAGAAAGTGCCGGAATCCGCTATGCCGCCTGTCTCAAGCAGGCTGTTGCAGCGGAAGTGCGACTGCGGCCAGCACACTGGCGGCGGCGGATGCGGCTCATGTGAACGGAAAAAGCAGATGATTCAGCGTAGCAGTGTGCGTCAGAGCGAAGACCCGATGGCAGTGCCGCAGATCGTGCCGGAGGTGCTGCGCTCATCGGGACAGCCGCTTAACGCAGCGACGCGCGCTTTTATGGAATCGCATTTTGCTCAAGACTTCAGCCATGTACGTGTCCACACGGATGCGCGAGCAGCAGAGTCCGCGCTGGCTGTCGACGCGATGGCCTATACGGTTGGGCGAAACGTTGTTTTTGGGGACGGGCAGTACGCGCCTGAGACGAGCGCGGGGCGGCGTGTGCTGGCTCACGAGTTGGCGCACGTCGTGCAGCAATCAGGCGACAGCGGCGGTAGCAATAATCTTGCGCTAGGAGCTTCCGACAGCGCGCACGAACATGAAGCGGATGCTATCTCGGCGCGTGTGGGCGATTCGGTGGCGAAGGATTCCGCTGCTGTCAAAGCAGATGGGTTGTCGAATATTTCATCCGGCGTGGTGCAGCGAGTGCATCCCGCCGTGGCAATCGGAGGCGCAGTAGCAGCAGGAGCGGCTGCGGGCGCGATGACCTTTGCAGCCGCTCTGGCACATGCCCGCAGCCTTGCAACGACATTTCCCGGCTGGCTCAGCGTGCTGCCGAATTGTCCATGCACACGGGCCGGTGCGCTGGCAAACCCGGCACTGTGGGGGCCAGATGCTAATCCGATTCTCAGTTGGTTTCATCCGGGCGCGGCTTCGTCTTTCAGGTCAAATTCGACTTTCGCAACCATTCCGGGGTCGGCGCATGGTCAGCAGTGTACTTATGATTCAAACGGCAACTTGCTGACCGAGGGGCCGGGAGCGGGGACGCCTGATTCGTGGTCGCCCGTCACGAACGGCGCGTCTCATTTCACCTCCGATGTCTTGCCCTGGCAAGTATTGGGATGGCGTATTTATAGCCGCTACTGGCAACCGAATAACGGCAACGGGTGTGCGGCTAATCGAGGGGATAACACCTTCGGAAGACGTGCCAGCGAATTCCTTCCCTGATAAGGCGAGAATTATTTGGAGCTTTCGCAACACAGGTAAGCCAAGTGGAACGACAGGTCAAAAATATTAATCAAGCAACACCTGCCGCGCTGCCGGAGACGCGCGGCGTGTTGCAGCGCAAGTGTGATTGCGGTCAACACACGATTGCGGGCGGCGAATGCGATGGCTGCCGCGAGCAGCGGACTGACAAACTGCAACGCGCGTCAGTTGACCACTCGCCTATCAACGATGTCCCGCCGGTTGTCCATGACGTGCTGCGTTCATCCGGGCAACCGCTCGACGCTCACACACGCAACTTTATGGAGCCTCGCTTCGGTCATGACTTCAGCCATGTACGTGTGCATACGGATTCACAGGCGGCAGAGTCTGCGCGTGCTGTGAATGCCATAGCTTATACAGTCGGGCCGCACATCGCCTTCAGGAATGGAGCGTATGCGCCGGGCAGTGTTTCGGGCCAGCATCTGTTGGCCCACGAGTTGACGCATGTCATCCGCCAGCGAGAAGGCGCGGCCACGTTAAATGGCAAGTTGCAAGTAGGCGCGGCGGACAGCTATGACGAACGCGAAGCGGATGCGGTGGCGGACGCAGTGACCGGCGGGGCTGCGCTCGCGCCGCTAAGTCTGAGGGGCGGCTCACTTGGACTGCTCCAGCGTCGTGATGATACTGACGCAGCCAAAGCTGCGCCGGAGTACACCAAGCCCGGCTGGACCAGAGCCAGTAAACTCGGCATCGTGCGCGTCGAGAAGCCCGGCACGGAATTGTCCGGCGCGCGGCTGCGGAAGGGGCCTGCGCCAAGCTTCGATGTGCTTCATCATCTTGAAGAGAACACGCGCGTCTCCATCCTCGCAGAGAACAACACATCCAAATGGCTCTACGTGGTGGTTGCCAGCAAGAAGTTCGCGGGCAACGTCGGCTATGTTGCCGACCACTTGATCTGGACGGGTCTGCCTGACCCGGACTCTGAGCTTTATTACATCGCAGAGCCGGGTCTGGGCTTGCAAAAGCTGGTGGAGAACCACCCGAAGTACAAGGATTACGACATCCGCACCGGCGACGACGCGCGCTCTATCGTCATGGCTGTGGTGGCGGCTAATGAGGAAGACAAGCGCACCAAGAAGGGCGTCCGCCTTAATGAGACCAAGCTGGCGGAGGCTTCGGACCCCGGTCTCTGGGAAGGTCTCAAGGACAAGGCCGACGCATACAGGAGCGTGTTGCGTCCGATCCTGCAATCGGTCGAGTTGTTTCTGGACGAAAAGATTTGGCTGCCCGGTAAGAGCTATATCCAGGCTCTCAAGGGCAAAGGAATCATTCCCACGCGCTCCGGCTGGAAGAACACGGTCATCGCTATCGGGAAGGCGGTCGGCGGGTTTGCCTCAGGACTGGGCGAGGGCTTCATCATGTCCATTGCGGATGTCTTCATCGGCATCTATGACATGGTTAAGTCAATCATCTCGATGGTGGGCGACCTGATTAGCGGTAAGGCGCTGGAAGCCGCCGAAGAGCTTTACGACTCCATTGAGGAGATGCTCAAGACCAAGACGGTGGGCGAGATTTTTACGATGCTCAAGGACGCCCTCGTCGACATGGTCACGTCGTCCGTCAACGAGTTTACAGATAAGTGGAATTCAAACAACACCTACAACAGGTGGAACTTTCGCGGCTACGTCGTCGGCTATATCCTGGCAGAGATCGTAATGATTATCTTCACCGCGGGCACGGCCACCATCGTCAAGTGGTTGGGCAAATTCGGCAAGCTTGGCGCGAAGATTATCAAGGTCTTGGGGAAAGTATTCGACAAGGTTGACGATGTGCTTGACAAGATTCCCGGACGCAAAGGCCGGAAGAAACACGCTGAAGACACAGGCAAGAAAGACCCGAAGAAAAAGGACAAGGACGACGACGACAAGGCGACCGAACTGCCTGCGGCCTTGATACTGGCTAAGTCTATCGCCGAAACCCACGACGCGCAGGACACCCCGGCGTCTGTGGCCGTACTCTCTCTGGGAGCGCTCAAGCGGCGGTACAAGTGGATCAAGGGTTTTGGCAGGAAGAAAATCAAGCCCGGTCACTACAAGATATTTATGTACGCCTCGGAGCACATCGTTGACGACGACTATACTACGCCGCACGACGAGGAAGACGACATCTCCCAACAGGTGAAGGAAGAGTTTGAAGAGGCGCAGCAGAAGCAGACCCCGTCCGGTTTGCCGGAAGGGACAGGTAGCGTATCGAAGGCGATGACGCACTGGGTCAAACTGGTTCATGACTACGGCGTGTCTAAGGGCAAGGCCCGTGCGGTGAAGGACGGCCTGACACCCAACATTCCCGGCAAAGGAAAATCATGGGAGAACCCTTACGAATTTGACGGCCCCTTTGGTAAGGGTATTGACGACATCATGTTCGACAAGAGTGGCGATCCGGTCATTCTTGAGTATAAGGGCGCATCTTCGGAGTTGGGTGAAGGACAGATGGGACGCGCGTGGGTGTGCAGGAAGATAGCCCAGTTGCGCAAACGCAATGACCCGATGGCCGACATTCTGGACAACGCCATGAAAAGCGGGAAGCTCACGGGTCGCCTGTACCGGACTCCGGTGAGCCATTCAGGCAAGGCCGGGGATCCGCTTCAGGTCGGCGAGGCGGTCTTGGAAAGGTCATGGGGCAAGCAATACAAAGGCAAGTGTTAGAGCGCAGGGCGAGAGGCGACACTATGCGTCTCTCTTTGAAGCAAGGCGGGTCGTATCTAAGGTAGGTAACAGAGGAAAAATCATGAGCAGCTTTCCCGCAAGTCCGCGCGTCTTGAAAGGCGCAATCATCGGCATTGATATGTTCAATCCGCTGGCGAGCGTGATCGTCTTTCAATACAACCCGGACACGATGACGCGCACGCTGCAAGCGCAGGCGACGGGCGAGGGCGGCGCGCGTTCAGAGGTCACGCGGCTCAAGGGTGCGCCCGTCGAAAGCATCAAGATCGATGTGGAGATTGACGCGACAGACCAGCTAGAGAAAGCCGATGGACTGACGACGGCGATGGGCATCTACCCGCAACTGTCCGCGCTCGAAATGCTCATCTATCCGAAGAGCGCGCTGGTCATCGCCAACACGGTGCTGATGGCACTCGGCACGCTTGAGGTTGTTCCGCCCGTCGGGCCGATGACACTGCTCATCTGGGGCTTGAAGCGTGTGCTGCCCGTGCGCCTGACGGAGTTCTCCATCACGGAAGAGGCGCATGATGTCGGACTCAATCCGATTCGCGCCCGCGTCTCGCTCGGCATGCGCGTCTTGAGCTATAACGATCTGTCAATCACCAATCCCGCTTACTACGTTTTCCTGACGCACCAGATTGTCAAGGAGACGATGGCAACCATCGGGAGCGTCGGCAACATAGGCGCGGTCGCCGGTGGAAACGTTCAACTGTTTTAGAGGACTAATCATGTTTACATTCGCGAGTCGTTACTACAACCTTGAAACGGTCATGCACACTTTGCCTGACGGGCGCGTCGCGTCTTACAAGCGTCGCCGCTTTTTGCCGCAGGGTGATTCGATGCCGCTGCTCGTCGAAGTCACTGTCACGGAAGGCGACCGGCTAGACCACATCACGGCGCGCACGCTCGGCGACCCCGAACATTTCTGGCGCGTCGCAGATGCCAACAATGCGATGAATCCTTTTGACCTGACGGCTGAAATCGGGCGTGTCTTGCGCGTGCCCGTGCCGCAGCCCGGAGCGTGAAGCCTTTATGCTGTTAGGTATCCATCTCACTTTATTAATCGGCCCGACCGTCGCCGTGCCCGCTCCGCTGCCATTGATCGAAGCGTTGACGAACGTCAGCGTCACGCACAATGACCGTGGACGCTCCGGCTTTCAGTTGACGTTTCAAATCGGTCGCTCAGGGCCGCTTGATCTGGTTGACTACTCGCTGCTCCTGAATCCGTTAATCAAGCCTTTCAATCGCGTCGTCCTGATGGTCACGTTCAACGTCGTGCCGCAGGTTTTGATGGACGGCGTGATTACCAACATTCAGTTTTCGCCGAGCAACGAGCCGGGAGCTTCGACGCTGACGGTGACGGGCGAAGACCTCAGCGTGATGATGGATTTGCACGAGCTGAATTTCCCGTGGCCTGCGCTGACAGATGATAACGTCGTGAGATTAATCGTCTTGAAGTATGCGCAGTATGCCATTGCCCCGCTGGTCATGCCGCCCGGTTTCGGCAGCGCGCCGTCGCCCACAGAGGAAATCCCCGTGCAGACGACGACGGACTTTCAGCACATCCTCGCTCTCGCGGGACGACAAAGCTACGTCTTCTACATCGAGCCGGGGCCGCTGCCGAATATGAGCGTCGCTTACTGGGGGCCGCCCGTGCGCGTCGGCATCCCGCAAAAAGCGCTCTCATTCAACATGGGGCCGGAGACAAATGTTCTTTCCTTTAGCGGCAGTTACAATGCCTTAGCTCCGACGCTCGTCTTCGGCAGTATTCAGGACAGATTGACGAATGTGTCGCTGCCGATCTTTACGCTGCCGTTCAGCATGCGTCCACCGCTCGCGCTCTTGCCCGCGCTGATCTCGCAACAGAACTTTCGCATCAGTCTTCCGGCGGCCACGCCTCAGCAGGCAGAGCGTGCGACACAGGCCACGCCAGCGTCCGACGGGCAGATGAATGCCGCGCAGGCCAGAACTGTCAACGGACTCGATTATCCGGAAGCGCTGGCGCGTGCGCAGGCAACGGTCGAGGCTTCTATGGAAAACGTCGTTTCGGTCTCAGGCGAGCTTGACGCCTTGCAGTATGGCGACATCTTGAAGGCGCGCGGGATAGTCGGCGTGCGCGGCGTTGGCTTTACTTACGACGGTTATTACTATGTGCAGAGCGTCAGTCATTCAATCAGCAAAGGAGAGTACAAACAGCGATTCTCCCTGACCCGCGAGGGCACAGGCTCGCTGACTCCATTGGTGCGAACATGAGTCAATACTACGGCAAGTATGCAGGCAAAGTTATCAACAACCTGGACCCTGAGCAGGCGGGGCGCATGATGGTGACTGTGCCTGCCGTCACCGGCGACATTCCCGTCTGGGCCATGCCGAGCGTGCCTTACGCAGGGATGCAGACGGGCTTTTACGCCATCCCGCCGCCGCAGGCCAACGTCTGGGTCGAGTATGAAGGCGGCAACTCTGAGAAACCTATTTGGAGCGGCTGCTTCTGGGGCAAGGGCGAAGCCCCCGCGATGGGCATTGCGACGGTCGCCACCATCCCGCACATCGCTATGCAAACAGGCGGGCAGACGGTGCTGCTCTTGAGCGACATGCCCGGCCCGACCGGAGGCATCATGCTCAAGACCGCGACGGGCGCGATGATTCTCATCAACGACACGGGAATCACCATCGCCAACGGCAAGGGAGCGACGATTCAATTGACCGGGAATTCCGTTGCGATTAACGGCGTGGCTTTCGTCGTCACTTAAAATTTTTAAGGAGCGGAGGAGGAAGTATTCTAATGCCTGGATTTTTACTTCATTTAGGAGCGACCGTGACGTGTTCGCACGCGGGGCAGGCGCAACCGACTGTGACCAGCAAGCGCGTGACCGTCAGCGGCCAGTTCATTGTCACGCAACCTGCACCTTACACGGTCACGGGCTGCACGCTGCCACCGCCGACAGCCGCCAACGGGCCGTGCGTGACGGCGCAATTTACCAGCGCTGCCACGCGCATCACCTCGGAAGGTCAGCCCGTGCTGCTGCAAGACAGCCAAGCTACGTGCGCCCCGACCGGCACGCCACTTCTCATCTTGAAGACGCAAACGCGCGTCACCGGAATATGAGGCACGAAAGTGAACATAGATTTTCCCTATAGCTTTGACTCGCGCGGGCGCACCGCCACGACCGGTACGGACGAGCACATCCGCGACATGATCGAACAACTCGTCTTCACCAATCACGGCGAGCGCGTCAACCGCCCCGACTTCGGCAGCGGCCTCTTGCAACTCATCTTCGCGCCCAACAGCCCGGAGCTTGCGGCTGCGCTGCAATTCACCATGCAGTCGTCGCTCCAACAATGGCTCGGAGACATCATTGACGTGCTTAACCTTGAAGTCACCAGCCAAGATTCAACGCTGCGCATCGTGATTCAATATGTCGTGCGGCGCACCAACGAAAACCAGACCGCAGTCTTCACACGGACAGTGTCATGAACAATTCAGAATCCTGCAATGACAAGACAGAGCGCCGCCGCCGCATCAGAGAGAAAGCGCACGCGGCGGGCGGCAGCGAGCCGAATGGAATAGATTACGTCGAGGTTGATGAAAAGCAGACGACTATCACAGTCTTCTTTCTCAACAAAGCCCCGCACGACATCGAGCGCGCCAATGTGCGTATCACGGGAGGCGTGCGTATTCGCGACATACAGGTCTTGAGCATACAGCTTTGCGAAGTCGAAGACCCTGAGCGCGATGATTGCATGCGCGTCGAGGTGGATCGTCCGGGCGACTTTTCCATCTACACGCTTCACCTCGTCAACGCGCACGACGGTTCTCCCGGCGCTTCCCCGCTCAACGGCTTCGACCCGCGTTACGCACAGATAGATTTTTCGTTCAAAGCCAGTTGTCCCAGCGACCTTGACTGTGCGCCGCCGAGTACCTGTTACAAGGAGCCTGCGCCCGAGCCGGAGATAGATTATCTGGCGAAAGATTACAGCAGCTTCCGGCAGCTCATCCTTGACCGCCTCGCGCTCGTCATGCCCGATTGGAAAGAGCGGCACGTGCCCGATATAGGCATCGCACTCGTCGAACTGTTCGCCTACGTCGGAGACTATCTCAGCTACTATCAAGACGCCGTGGCGACCGAAGCATATCTGGATACGGCGCGGGAACGCATCTCCGTCCGCCGTCATGCGCTGCTCGCGGATTACCAGATGCACGAAGGTTGTAACGCACGCGCATGGATACACGTCAATACGGACGGCGATGTGACGCTCGATAATCCGAAGGACGTTTACTTTATCACCGGCCACAAGACTTCTTACGGCGTGGACGAACGCATGCTTGAGCGTTACGATTTGAGAAACGTTCCTCCGCATCTTTATGAAGTCTTTGAACCGCTCACAGGGCAAACACGCAGGCAACCCATCAATCTTTACAAGTCGCACAACGACATCAGCTTTTACACCTGGGGCGACCGCGAATGTTGCCTGCGGCTCGGCGCGACCAACGCAACCCTGAAAGATGGTTGGAAGGATGCGCCGCCACCTGATGAAGAGCCGCCCGTCGTCCAAAGCGATGCGCCGCAGGAGTATGCAGGAGCCAGCCAGAAACAGGCGCAGGAGGAGCAATCAACTTCTCGAAATTATAAATCGCCTGAACAGGACGCCCCGCCCGCGCAGCGCGAACGCCAACTGCGTTTGCAGGTCGGCGATGTGCTCATCTTTGAAGAGATGAAGGGGCCGAAGACGGGCGTTAAAGAAGATGCTGACCGCTCGCATCGCCATGCAGTGCGTTTGACCAGAGTTGAGCCGCGCATGGATGACATCTTCGACCAGCCTGTCGTTGACATCGAGTGGGCGATTGAAGACGCGCTGCCTTTCATCCTCTGCATCTCGTCTGTCGGGCAAGCTCCTGAGTGTCCTTATCTTGAAGATGTCAGCGTCGCGCACGGTAACATCATTCTCGTGGATCAAGGCCGCACGGTGCCGCCGGAATCGTGGACAGTGCCTGCCGCTAACGAAATCCCTGCGGGTTGTGCCGCGCCTTACGAGCCGCACGAAACCATCCAGCAACCGGGACGCTTTCGCCCCGTCTTGGGGCAAGGGCCTGTCACGCAGAGCGCGCCGTTCCCTGCGCGCTCTGCGATGCTGGGCGCGCAGGCACAATTTCTCGGACGGTTCATGACAGACGTTCGCACGCGCGTCGAACAATTCCAGCAGCAGGCGCAAGGGGGACAACCGCTCTCAGCCGATGACCTGAAAGAATTGGAAACCATCTTCGGGCATGAGCGGCTGGTGAAGGTCGGCCTCATCGCCGCCAGCGCGAAAGATAAATACAATCCGACGCCCGCAGAACAAGCTGAAGCTCTGAGCCGTTTGCTCGCACGCCTTGAAGAATATTTAGCAAAGAAGGTGCGGCGGTTGCGCGTGCTGCGCGAGCGCGTCATGAGCGGTTACGTGCTCACGGAAATCGAGCGGGAAGAAATCGAAGAGATGTTTGGCAAACAGTTGGCTTCCGGTCTCGCATTGACGACGGGGCGCATGCTCGGCCCGGCCAGTCTCGCTTTGCGACAACAGCCGCGCGAAGCCTTGCCGTCCATCGTCATCCGCAAGCGTCGCACCCGCGCCAAACCGGATGGCGAGCGTCCGAAACAAACTTATCCTGAGAACCAATATCCGCGCTGGCTGCCGGTGCGAGACCTGCTGAGCAGCGCTTCGCAGCAACGCCACTTCATCGCGGAGATAGACAACGATGGCCGCGCGCACTTGCGCTTTGGCGACGGCGAACTCGGACGCGCTCCCGAACCGCACATGACGCTTGAGGCAAAATATCGCGTCGGCAACGGCAAGGCTGGTAACGTCGGCGCGGAATCCATCACGCACATCGTCTTTCGCCAGACCAGATTGAGCGGCGTCAACCTGAAACCGCGCAACCCCATGCCCGCGCAGGGCGGCATTGACCCGGAGCCAATCAACGAAGTGAAGATGTTTGCGCCGGGCGCGTTTCGTAAAGAGCTTCAACGCGCGATTACTGCCGAAGACTATGCCTCGTTTGCCGAGCGCGGCAGGCCGGACAAAGTCCAGCGCGCAGCCGCCAACCTGCGTTGGTCCGGGAGTTGGTACTCGATGCAGACGGCGATTGATCCGCGCGGGACGGAGGATGTAGAGGCCGAACTTCTCGGAGAAATCAAAGGCTCGCTCCATCGCTATCGTCGCATCGGCCATGACGTGACGACGCAACTGGCGCGTTTCGTCCCGCTCGACATCGCGTTGGAAGTCTGCGTCCTGCCGCAATACCTGCGCGGCCACGTCAAGGCTGCGCTGCAAGATGCCTTCAGCAGTCGCGTGCTGCCGGGTGGTCGTCGCGGCTTCTTTCATCCGGACAATCTGAGTTTTGGTGACAGCATCTATCTCAGCCGTCTGGTCGCGGCGGCGCATGCGGTCGAAGGCGTGGAGAGCGTGCGCGTCAAGAAGCTTCAACGATTATTTGAAGAACCGAAAAAAGAGCTTGAAGAGGGCGTGCTGCCCATCGGGGCGTTTGAAGTGGCTCGCCTCGACAGTGACCCCGACTTCCCGGAGCACGGCCTGCTCGTGCTCGACATACGAGGTGGCAGATGAACGAACTTTGCGGCTGCTGCGAAGGCATCGAACAAATCACTCCGGTCTCAAACGTCAACCGTCCGGGTTTGAGCGCGCTCACTTATCGCGTCGGAACCCACGCGACGTTTTTAGAAACGATGCTCGCGCGGCTTTCAACTCACTATTTAGAGACGGAGCCAGACGACACAAGCTCTATTAAGCATCCGCTTGCGACCCGGCACACACACCCGTTGCACAGCCTGCTGACGCGCGACGCGCATGATGCGTCCATCGCTTTTCTGGATGCGTGGGCGACCGTGGCCGATGTGCTCACCTTCTATCAGGAGCGGATTGCCAACGAAGGTTATTTGCTCACCGCCACCGAGCGGCGTTCGGTGCTGGAACTTGCCAGACTGCTCGGCTATCAACCGCGCCCCGGCGTCTCTGCGAGCGTTTACCTTGCTTACACTTTGGACGCGGACAAGGAGGTCACGATTCCTGCGGGCAGCCGCGCCCAGAGCGTGCCCGGCCCTGATGAGTTGCCGCAAATCTTCGAGACGGCTGAGGACATCTACGCGCACGCCGACTGGAACTTGCTTCAGCCGCGACTTCAAAAACCGCAAACCATCCGTGCGGCTGACCTCCTGACAGAGGGAGTGATTTATCTCAAAGGCACTGCGACGAATTTGAAAACGAACGATCCCATCCTGATCGATTTCGGAAGCAACACGGTAGGGTTTTTCCGCGTCGTCGGGGTCGAGGCCAAACAAGCGGAAGACCGCACGAAGATGACGCTTCGCCCGTGGCTGCAAACACCTCCGGCTGCGCCGCAAACTGCTTTCGTCGCTGCCGCCACCATGAGCAGCGCATCAAGCTTTGACCTGTCCGCCGGAGGGCAAGTTATACAGGTGCAAGGCATCATCGAACGTTACAGCCGCGCGGAAGAGTTCGGCGTCAATGCCGCGACGCAGACGGCGCAACAGGTGCTCACTCAACTGGAAAATTTGGGAAGCAGCCTGCTGGACGATAGTCTGACGCAGAGCCAATTGCGAGGATTACTGGAAGCCGTGCTGCCATCGCTCATCGAAAAGCACAACCTTGCGCAAGAGAATAATTTTACCAAGTTGGAGCCGTGGATCGGCAGCATCGTCTCCGAACTCGAAGAGGTCTTACAGAGTCTTGCTGCCTCTTCTTTCAACACTGGAAACACGACGGGCGTTCCCACCAACGCGGGCAGCGCCACAGCGTATGAGTCGCCGGTTTCGGAACCGACGTTGACGCAACTGACTCCGCTTCTCAACAGTTTGGAAAAACCCGCCTCGCGCCAGCCCGCTAGCAGGCAGCAGTTGGGAACCGGACTCAAAGACAATTTATCCGCTTCGTCCGGCGCGCTGCCGCAACTGCTGGCGGCTTTGCGGCCAGACCTGCGCCCCTTGCTTTACAGCGCATGGCAGAACGTGACCGTCAACGAACCGACACCCGCGCGCGTCTATGCCTTACGCACTCGCGCTTCCGTCTTCGGCCACAACGCGCCGCTCAGACCCATCACAAACGATAATGGTCAGATTACGGGACATGTAGAATGGACGCTCTTCACCGAAACGGATCAGCAGGTCAACGAACAATTCCGCATCGAGATAACCTTCTCGAACTTGGCCCCAACTTTCAACGTGACCGTCGAACTCCTGAACCCGGACAACGGAGGTATTGGAAGCGCAACCCGTGCGAACAATGGGATAGCGGATGGTTCTTTCACCTTGAACCTCCTGCCGAGCAGCGAAATCGTCGTGGTCTCTATCACTGGCGCCGCTTCCAGCCAGATGAATGCGGTCAGATTCACTTTCGATTTTCAGGTACGCGATTTCCAGGTGGCGATGCAGTGGAATGAGCGGGGCGGGCTGGTCAGCGTGACCAGCACGGGCAACAACCTGATCGAAGTAGAACACGATGTTGCGACCACCACCCCCGCGACCTTCGGCTCGGGCGGTTCGATTACGGCTGTTGGCACTATTTTCAATACCTCCGGAAACTCGCCGACCGAAGAAGCGAACGAGGTCAACCTCGATACATCTTACAATCAAATCCTGCCCGGCGGTTGGGCCGTGCTGGAAAGGCCAACATCGCTCGGCACAAGCCCTTCGCCGCTCGTCATCACACAGATTACGAGCGTCACCGAAAGCTCGCGCGCAAACTATGGCATCACTGCCAAAGGCACACGGCTTGAACTCAACAACGCATGGATTAATCCCGTTCAAAACGGAGACCGGTTCCGCGTGATTCGCGAAACGACCGTCTTCGCGCAGAGCGAGTTGCTTGAGTTAGCCGAACAGTTGCTTGACCCGATTGAAGATGACATCTGCGGCGACCGCATAGAGCTTGCTAATCTTGTTCGCGGTCTCGAACCCGGTCGCTGGGTGGTCATTACGGGCGAGCGCACGGACATCATTCCCGAACAAGCCACACGTGTCCCGACAGTCGGTGTTCCGCCTGATGTTCCCTTCCCGAGACGAGACGAGGCGTTAGAGAATGCAAGAGACAATGGAAGAGCCTTTGGAGAGGGACGCGCGAGCAGAGCGGCTGAACTGCCCCCTTCCGGCGATGCTCTCATCCCCGGCGTGGAAGCGACTGAACTGGTGATGCTGGCGGGCGTCGAGCAGGGCTACGACCCGCAGGTGAGCGGCGACAAAACGCACACGACGCTGCTTCTCGCAGAGAGTTTGGCTTACTGTTATAAGCTTGATACCGTTCGCATCTACGGCAACGTCGTGCGCGCCACGCACGGCGAAACGCGCACAGACATTCTAGGCAGCGGCGACGCCAGCAAGGAGTTACAGTCTTTCACGCTCAAACAATCGCCGCTGACCTTCATCTCTGCGCCGACTCCGACCGGCATCGAAAGCACTTTGCAAGTGCGTGTCGGAGAAATTCTCTGGCACGAGATTGACAACCTCGCCGGTCTCACTCCGAAAGATAGAAAGTATGTGACAAAGACTGATGACGAGAGCAAGACCACCATCGTCTTTGGCAACGGGCGCGAGGGCGCACGCCTGCCGACCGCTCCGGAAAATGTGAAGGCGACCTATCGCGTCGGCATCGGCAAGGGCGGCAACGTCAACGCCGAACAGATCAGCATGGCGATTTCAAAGCCGCTCGGCGTCAAAGAAGTCATCAACCCGCTCGCGGCGACGGGCGGAGCAGACCGCGAGAGCCGGGACGAGGCACGCCGCAACGCCCCGCTCGCAGTCATGTCGCTTGACCGTCTGGTCTCCACACGCGACTACGAAGACTTTGCACGCACCTTCGCGGGCGTCGGCAAGGCGAGCGCGACGCGCCTCTCCGATGGTCGTCGTCAGGTCGTCCACTTGACCATCGCCGGAGCAGATGACATTCCCATCTCCTACGATTCCGACCTTTACAGGAACCTGGGCGAGGCGCTCAAAAAATATGGCGATCCTTATCAGCCTATCCAGATTGCCACGCGCTTTCTCAAAGTTCTGGTGACGAGCGCACGTGTGCGCGTCCACCCGGATTATCTATGGGAATCGGTTGAGCCGAAGATTCGCGCGGCGATGCTCGACCGCTTCAGCTTCGACCGTCGTGAGCTAGGTCAGGATGTCGTGCTCAGCGAAGTTATCGGAACGATACAGGCCGTCGAAGGCGTGCTGTATGTGGATGTTGATACGCTCGATTCGATACAGGAAAACATCATTGCCAGCGAGCTGCTCGAACTCGCGGATAATCTCACGCTTAATCAACGCATCCGCGTGCATCTCGCGCAGGTGGATAAGACTGCGATTGATCCATCGTTGCGCCTGCGCCCTGCACAGCTTGCCCTGCTCACGCCGCTCGTGCCCGAAACCTTGAATCTCACGGAGTTAAAGGGATGAACGAACACGATTCAAAACTTGATCGCCTTTACGACCTGCTGCCTGTCGTCTACCGCCAGCGCGACATCGAACTCGGCTCTCCCTTGCGCTCGCTGCTGCAAGTTATCTCCGAGCAGGTCAACATCGTCGAAGACGACATCGCGCAACTTTATGAGAACTGGTTTATAGAGACCTGTCAGGATTGGGTCGTGCCATACATCGCCGACTTGCTGGGACACCGCATCGCGTATGAGGCTGGCGCACCCGGAGCCATCACCGGCCCACAGGCCGCCGCGCGGAACAAGATTCTCGTGCCGCGCCGCGAGGTCGCCAGCACCATTCGTTACCGCCGCCGCAAAGGCACGCTCGCGTTGCTCGAACTGCTGGCGCGCGATGTCGCCGGATGGCCTGCACGCTCTGAAGAGTTTTATCAACTGCTCGCCGCGACGCAGCATGTCAGCCACCTGCGGCTTGGTCAGGCTCGCACGCTTGACGTGCGACAGGGCGACGCGCTCGACCGCCTGACAGGAGCGTTTGACGAGTCGGCTTATATAGCCGCCGTGCGCCGCCTCGGGTCACGCTACACAACAGGCCGTCATAACATCAGCAATACAGGTCTCTACATCTGGCGTCTGAAAGCTTACCCTGTGACACGCGCTCCGGCCTATTGCGTTGACCGCGTGCGCCATCATTACACCTTCAGCATCCTCGGCAACGACTCGCCGCTCTTTACCAAAGCTGTCGAAGAGCCTGAGCCAACACACGTCGCGGATGAGATGAATGTTCCGACTCCCATCCGGCGGCGCGCACTCGACGAGCGCACGGCTGACTATTACGGCCGGAGCAAGAGCATACGCATCTGGCGCGACGGGTCGGATCGCCCTGTGCCTTTGAGCCACATCGTCGCTGCTGATTTAAGCAATTGGGCTTACACCCCGCGGGGTCGTCAGGTAGCTGTTGACCCACGGCTTGGCCGCATTGCTTTCTCGTCGCGCACCGAACCGAAGACGGGCGTGTGGGTCACTTACCATTACGGCTTTAGCTCCGACATCGGCGGCGGCGAATATCAACGCAGCCTGCGTCTGCCAAGCCCGGTCACGCCCCGCCGTCCGCAAAGTGAACCCGTCCAGACGCTTGAGGAAAAAGAGCGGACACATTTTTATCTCGTCAGCCAGCAATACACGGCCAAGTATTATTTCAACAGCATCAACCGCGCGCTTGACGCTTGGCGCGCAGACGATCCCGATCATGCCATCATCCAGATTGATGACAGCGGAGCTTATGTCGAGCAGATTGAGATTCGACTGCGTGCGAATCAACGGCTTGAGATTCGCGCCGCCAACGGCACGCGCCCGACAGTGCGCCTGCTTGATTGGTATACCAATCGCCCGGACTCGCTCGGCATCTTTGGCCCTGCCCGCGAGACGCCAACCGCGCCGGAGTATGACGAGCACGAACATGCCGAAGAAGCTGAGCGGCCACAGTATGAGCAAAAGCAACCCGGGTCGCCACGCGAGCAGCAACAGCAAGCTGCTCATGAGCCGGACAAACCCGCTCGTCCGCCGCGCGTCACGCTTGACGGGCTGCTCATTTCCGGTCGCAGCGTTTACATCGAAGGCAGTCTCTCCGAAGTTCTGATACGACACTGCACGCTCGTTCCCGGCTGGACGCTCGACGCTGGCAACTGCCCTGAGAGCGAGAGCGAGCCGAGCCTCGAACTAACAGACACGAGCGCGCGGCTCAACATTGAGCACAGCATCGTTGGCAGCATCGTCATCGAAGAGAATCAGGTCACGACAGACCCGATACGGATAAACATCAGCGACTCTGTGCTCGATGCCACGCGCACGAATTTTGAGGCTCTCTCCGGCCCCGACGACACCTTCGCTCATGCCGAGTTGCGCATCCTGCGCAGCACTGTTTTCGGTCTGGTACGCACGCACGCCATCATTCTCGCGGAGAACTGTATCTTCGACGGGCGCGTCAACGTCGCGCGCACGCAGATTGGGTGCATGCGTTTCTGTTATGTGCCGCCCGAATCGCGCACGCCGCGCCGCTACAACTGCCAGCCGGACATGGTCGCCAGCGGCCTCAGCGGAGACGAGCGTTCACAGGCGGAGATGCGCGTCCGCCCGCAGTTCAACAGCGTGCGCTACGGCACGCCGACCTATTGCCAGTTAGCCGATACGTGTGCGCCGGAGATTAAGCGCGGCGCAGACGACGAATCTGAGATGGGCGTCTTCCATGATCTGTTTCAACCACAGCGAGAGGCAAACTTGCGCGCCCGCCTCGACGAATACACCCCCGCAGGGATGAATGCGGGACTTATCTTTGTGACTTAAGGAGACCGTATGAAAGGCGATTTCTCACGCAATACATTTGACCCGACCAAGCACTTCTCGCGCATTCTTCTGCAACAGGGACGTGTGCTGCTCGACTCTGACTGGAACGAACAAACTTCCGTCCTCCTTCATTACCTGCAAACGCTCGCCGCCGATCTCATCGGCCCCTACGGCGGCCCGCAGGCGGAGTGCGGCTTTGGCATCCTGACACAGGACGACTTGCCTTCGTCATGCGGCCCGCCGACGCCCGACACAGAGCGCATAGACCGCATTCGACAGATGAGCTTGCTGCGCAACTTCCTGATTAGTCGCGGGCGTTATTACGTCGAAGGCATCCTCTGCGAAAACGACAACCTGTCCATCTACGCCGCTTCGGAAATTCCAGAGTACACGCAGCCCGATCACACACCTGAAGAGTTGGAGAACGGCAAGTCATATCTCGCCTATCTGGATGTGTGGGAGCGTCACATCACTTCGCTCGACGACGAATCAATCCGCGAGGTCGCGCTCGGTTCTCACGGGCCAGACACAGCGACGCGCGCGAAGGTCGTGTGGCAAGTCAAGACACTGGAATTAACAGACGCGAGTTTCAACAACCTCAACTGTTTTAACATTCAGGACAGCGAAGTGTGGCAAGAGCAATTGAGAAGCTGGCAACCGGAAAATCGCGGCGGGTTGCGAGCCAAAGCGGATGAGCCGGATGACGCGAGCGCCACCAATCCATGCATCATTTCGCCGGAGGCTCGCTATCGCGGAGCGGAAAACCAACTCTATCGCGTCGAGATTCATGACGGCGGAAACGTCAACACTCCCGCCACCTTCAAATGGTCACGCGAAAACGGCTCCACGCTGTTACCCGTGCGCAGCGTCAACGGCAAACGTGTGACGCTCGAACACATGGGACGAGACGCGCGTTTCAGCGTGCAGATTGGTGATTGGGTCGAACTGGTGGATGACGATTACGAGCGTCGCAACGATGCGGAAGAACTGCTACAGGTGACGAACGTGAACCCGATAGACATGGCCGTCACCCTGAGCGGCACGCCAGCAGACACGCGCACGGACGGCGACGGGCGTACCACGCCGCGCCGCAATCAACTGCTCCGCCGTTGGGATCATAAAGCAGGCGACCCGCGCGTCGGCGGTCTGGAATTAGTTGACGGCGCGGCTCTCATCAAAGAGCGGACGGACTCGAACGGAAACTGGCTGGTGCTTGAGGACGGCGTGCAGATTCAATTCGAGCCGAACGGGAATTATCGCACGGGCGATTACTGGCTGGTTCCGGCGCGCACGGCCACAGGCGATGTCGAGTGGCCGGGCGAAGTAGGCCATCCCGAACCGCGCCCGCCGCACGGCGTCAATCATCACTACGCGCCGCTCGCCAGAATCAACGTCGGTGGCACGGGAGAAGTCAACGTCGCCGTTGATTTCCGACGCCGGTTTGAACCGCTGGCGCAGTGTCCTGCTCAGTAAACCGCTTGAGATTTGTCATAGGGATTTGATTTTCCCCGCTGAAAAAGCCCGTGTTAACGGGCTTTTTCGTCTTTATGGAAAGCTTTCGATTTAACGACGACGACTTTATTCGCCACCAAAATTAGCTACAGGGGCAGATGAACGGGTAGTCTTTATTGTTGATGATGGGCTTGATGCCGAAGAAATCATTGAGCACCGATTCGGCTGTGCAATAGGCTCCTTCCACCCAAGCCTGATCGTTGGAATAGGTTTCGCCGACGATGAAAATATTGGCATCCGTTCCTTCAATCAATTGCGAGGGCTTGCGGATTTTCTGCTGCACATCGCAGATGTCATAGTGTGCTGCATAGGCGTGGTAGCCAGCGTTGAAGGGCGGCAGAGACCAATCCATATAGCTTGCTTCCAGCGGTTCAGGCACGGCGCTGTAATCTGATTGTGGTCCAAAATGCACGGCTGCGAGTTGCTTGCGCAGCATCTTCACCATTCCGGGAGGCACTTTGCGCGGGCCTTCGAGCGGCTGATAGTTTTCCGAGATCGGCGTCTTGCGTTCTGCACCGGGACCCAGCTCAAGTTCCTGCCAGAAGCTTGTGAACTGCTCGTCGTCGTAACTCGCCAGAATGCCGTAAACCGCCTCTCCTTTTTGGTCACTCGCATTATTCCCGAAATATACGACTTGGCGAATCGGGGTGTCGGTCACGCTTGGCCCAATGGTGTTGCGCAGGGAAAGACTCAGCAACAGCTCTTCCTGTTTAAGGGTTAACCGCTCCTGTATGCAGCTCTCCACTGTGCTGAGAAAAACGGCAGCCGGTGTGTACGGCTTTTCGACTATGGCGGGATTCGCAGCGGCGCTGATCGCGTTGATGTACTTCTTAGGAAAGCCTTGAGCGGCTAATTCTTTAAGCACGTCGTCCGTGACTTCGTAAGCCTCGATTTGCGCAGGGTATGGAGTGTTGACTGTATCAGCCCACCACGGCGATTTGAAGAACATGCCCACCTTGTAAGAGGGCTGCATGATTGCGGACTCAAGATACAACTGCACTTTCCGGTGGTTGAGCACATCAAGCCCTTCGTGGCTTTCATAGCGTGTGGCCTGTGCCACAAGGTCAAGCGCATAGCGCGGCATCGCCAGCCATGCTGCATCCGTCGTGCTTGAGCCGGATTTTTTGTTGGGGTTCTCGCGGGTGGCTATCCAGTAATGAATCACTTCCTCGATCTGCAAAATAGAGTGTAGGCGGGTGTTGGGATGATACTTAAAATTCACACCTTTCTTTTTTGCCAGCTTCACAATCGCTTCAAACAAGGCATTGAACATACTGGAATAGCCTGTGGTCAGAGTCTTGTATTCACTGCCGGGTGTAAATTCATTGTTGGCCTGAATCGCAACCGCAGAATTCCAGTTAATGATGTTTGAGGTGTAGCCGTTTCCATCGGCAGTGTAGGAGAAACCTTCCGGCCCCAACTGATCGAACATCAAATCCCAATAGCCTATGTCCGTCATCAGATCGCCTTTTTGGTAAACTGACGACTCCGGCAAATCAACGCTGATAGCTCCGTTTTCATAAAACTTACACCACTCGGCGCGGGTTATCTTCCCTGCTTCTTCCGGCGACATGGCAAGGTCCTGGATAAGTGAAAAACCATTGTCAGGGGCAGTGGCCGCGCCAAAGTGGTCAACGTTATAGGGCGCAGGATTGCTTGAAGTGATGTCGTTCAGATACATGTTCTTCGTGCGCAGGTAGAACAAGGGGTTGGTGGACTCATTGAACGGCACTGAATATTTTTTGAGGCCAAGCTGTTCAATGACGGTTGTCACCAGCCTGTGTCCAGCGCTCTTCGCATGATCCTGTCCGTCCCAATCCTCATACCGCATCCCGCCCAATTCCAGATAAGAATTTTTCTTGTCATTCTGATAGTGGTAGGTACAAACGCGCGCACCGGCAGCACGTGTTCCGGGGTTTTCTTTTGAGAAGTCGTACTTTCCCCAATCGTATAATTCAAGGATGTCGCCTTTTGACAATTGCTTTGCCTTGTCGTCTTTATTGCCGGGTTTGCCGTCCAGCAAACGCCATGCTGTATAAAGCCCCGCGGCACCTGCGCCGAATATTGAATAGGTTTTATTCTTCATGAGGGTGATTTACCTTTTAGAGTGTTTTCAGGATGTTTGACTTTGAGCGAGTTTATTCTATTCCCAGCCGGTACATCTGCTGTGGAAGGTCTTTTTCAGGGATTACCACTTCTACCAATGCAGGCTGCCTGGTTATTCTTTTCAACTTGTTCAGGACAGCCTTTAATTCTTTAATGGTTGTCACGCGGTATCCTTTGGCTCCAAACGCCTGCGCCAGCGCCATGTAGTCCCATTTGGGCAGGATGTCAAAAGCATCGAACTTATGTTCAGGCCCGGGTTCAAACGAAGTGATGTCAACGTATACCTGTTCGATGGCATAGACACCGTTGCTGATGACAAAAATCACAGCGTTCAGATTGTTTCTGGCGAGAGTGGACAGCGATTGGCAAACCATCATAAATCCACCATCGCCCGCTACAGTCCATGCCCGTTTTCGACTTCCAAGCTGCGCGCCCGAAGCAGCGCCGGTTTCAAATCCGATGCATTGCCACGCAGCCGAGCCGATGAAGCTATTTTTTGCCATGCCGTAGGCGTTCGTGGCTACATAAAGCGAGGAACTCACGCCAAGAGTCATGACAATATCATCTAGCATATTGTTGTCTTGCAGGAACTTCATCAAGTGCTGAAAGAAGCGGTTGTAAGTAATGATGTCAGGTTTGTCATTGAACTTGGGGTCTGAATTAGACGCCCACGGTTCCGGGTAAAGTGGTTGCGGTGGAGCTACTGTCGAAAGCGGATAACCTTTAGTCTTCTTGAAACGTTGCAGCAAGGCTTCCATGAAATCTTTCATGGTCACGCCTTCATATGTAAAGTAACCCGCACGTATCTCTTCTGTAGTAGCCAGCACCATCTGAGCATATTTGTTCTCGATAAACCAGAGGTAATCATCTGTGATGATCGTGCCGAGGGTGAGGAAGCAATCGGCCTGCTGCACCAAGTCACGCACGCTGGTGATCGAGGCGGCATCGGAATAGGTTCCGATAAATTTTTCACCCTTCTCATCCAGCACGGTTTTGCCGAGGCTGGTAGTCGTATAGAGAAATCCGCTCGCATCTATGAGTTGTTGCAGCAAGTCTGACAATCCATGTCGAAGCACTTCCACCCCCGCAAATATCATGGGGTTTTTCGCTGCGATGATTTGAGACCAAGCCTGCTCCACCGCATTTTCAAGGGCTGCCGGTTCGCTTTTTATGCTTAATGGTTGTAGAGGTTTGTTGGACGGTCGCGGGCAAGGCTCGCCCCAAACTTCTTTGTAACACGCGATGTAAACCGGCCTTTGGTGTGTGAGGGCTGCTATCAGCAGGTTGTCTATTTTTTCGGGCGCACCCACTGAAGTGCTGAGTGTTTCAGCAGCCACCGTCACATGTTCAAACACTTCCTGATCGGCATTCAGGTTGCCGGTCGAGTGGTGATAGAGCACGTTATACATTTTGGTGACCTGGCGTGCATCCGCGCCCGGCGTCGCGCTGATGACGACTACGGGACTGCGTTCAACGTATGCACCGGCAATGGCATTGAGGGCGCTGAAGGTGCTCACGCCGTATTGGAGCGATACCGCTCCCAAGCCTCTTGTGCGCCCGTAAGCATCGGCTGCATAAGCAGCATCAAGCTCATTAATCGCACCGATGGTTTCTATCCCATCAAAATACTCAAGAGCCTGTGTGAAGTGCTTTACGTAATCGCCGGGAATCTGAAAGACTTCCGTTACATCGAGTTGCTTCAGCCTGGTCAACAGATAATCAGCTACTGTAAATGGTTTTTTCTGCATTTTTTTTTGGTCGCCGCTCGAACGGAGGATGCACGAGATGCTGCTAACTTTATGATGCGAACTTTATGATGTCAATAGTCAACCAAACGATAAGAGGGAAATAAAGATAAGGAAAATGGCAAGCTCACTGAAGCTTGCCATTTTCATTTTGTGGAGAGTTGATAGCCGTCGCTATTTCCACGTATCGGAGAAGCCGATGTCGCCCTTGTGGTCTATGTAGTCTATGTCTATCTGGCCGCCTTTGATCTTGAGCAGGGCAAAGGTGTGGCCGCCGGGATAGTCTGGGTCGTCGGATTTACGCTCGTCAATCCATTTGATAGGCACTTTGCGCGTGCCCTTTGGGAAGCCGTAGGGGAAGCAGCCGTTGCCGAGGCAGACAGCCCTTATGCCCTCGTGTTGTTCGTAGACGATAGCGAGGTGTTCGTGCCCCCATATCCAGCCATAGACCTGACTGAGGAAGGGCTGAATCTTGTTGCGCAGCTTTGAAGCGTCCGTGTTCTCGTAGGCTGAGAACAACTGGTGGTGCGAGAGAAGGATGGTCTTGGGGCCGTTGCCTGTCAACTGTCCTTTCAGCCAATCGGCCTGCGGGTCGTGTAGGTCGTGTTCGTCGTAGCCCGTATCGAGGCCGATGAAGCGCCAGTTGTCGTTGGCAAGGCTGAAGTAGCTCGCGGGCTGCTTGAACTGCTTCAAGGTGTAATCGAAATAGCCGTAGCCGCCGCTGTACATCTCGTGGTTGGAGTTGAGGGCGAAGGACTTGCCGGGATCGCCGGACGAAGGCCAGTACTTGAGAAAACGTTCCTGCACTTCTTTTGGCGTTCCTGAGTAGTAGACATCGCCCAGGTGTATAACGTGATTGGGATTCAGTTTCTTGATTTGCTGCGCGACGGCTTGCGCGGCTGCGTTGCCGCCGCCCCAGTCACCGACGATGGCGACGGTCGTCTCGTTCTCCATCTTGAAGCGGAAATCTGAGGCCGACTTGTGTTGGGTAAATTTGTGTTTCCCCTTGAACCAACTCTTGGCCTTCTCGGCGGCGACCTGAACCCATCTGGGGTCTAAGTTGCCGAACTGGGCAAAGATGTTTGCGGCCCTGCTTGCGCCCTTTTTCTTGTTCCCGCCGCCGGTCTTGAAGTTATCAAGCGTGGCGGCTGGTTTCTTGGCCGCGCTCTTTTTGGCTGAAGCAGCTTTGGAAGAGCCTTTCTTAGCAGCCTTCTTCGCGGCGTCCGGCTGCACCGGGCCAACGGCTTCGTCCAGATACTCGTCCATCGCCGACTGGAAGAGCGCGAGAATCTGATCGCGTGGGGCAAACGCCGTCTCCACTGCGCGTTCTTCAGGCTTCTTCTTCGGTTGCCCGACGCCAGCGGCACGCGCTCCGCTTTTCTTTCCCTCAAGCCGCTCAAGTCCCTTTTGCCAAACGTCAGATACTTGGTCGGGCGAAGCAGCCTTTTTCTTGGAAGCTGACATAGCTTTCGCGCCGCCCTTTTTGTTCTGCGCGGCCTCGTACTTCTGTAACTGATCTATAGTATCTTCCAGAAGTGACTGTACCGAATCCTGATCTCCAGTTATCTCGTGCACAAGCTTTTCCTCCATAAATTTACCCGCCAGCCAAGCTTCTCTTGAGAGAGGCCGTGGCAGCGAGGTCGAATGATTCCGGGAATCATTCAAAAGTGTAGGTGAATCAAGAGTAAAAACTCTTTGCGCTCTTGGCGCGATTTATCTTTGCGCTCTTGGCGTTAAAACAGAACTTAACCGCAAAGAGCGCAAAGAAGTAAGACGCAAAGACCGCAAAGATAAAGCAGTTGATTTGTTGCTACCCTTGATTCGCATAGGATTTATAATTCCCTAGCCCCTCGCCATGCTGCGAGGTGTTGCGGCGAGGCGGGGGGGTCTGCGGTTTAGACGGACTGGATGGCTCGCATCAAATCCACCAGCCCATTGCCCTGGAAGTAACGTTCTCGCCGGAGGTCTGTCGCCGTCGCAAGGAAAAGTTCCTTGACCTTCTCCGGCTGTCCTATGAACTCACGCCGGACGGAGAGAAAGGCCGCGATGACGCCCGACACATGCGGGGCAGCCATACTCGTGCCGCTGTTCTCGACGTAGTCGTATTTTTTACCTCCGACCTCGACATCCTTGCGCGACTGGCCCGCCGCACAGGAGATTATTTTCTCACCGGGCGCAACCAAGTCTGGCTTGAGCCGCCCGTCTCCGGTCGGCCCCTTGGACGAGAAATAGGAGACGCCGTACGTGTGCGGCATGTCCTTGTGCGTTGCGCCGACGGTGATCGCGAGGTCAGCATTGCCGGGGTCGTTGATGGTGAGCGACATCCCCATCTTGACCGTTCCGGTGAACTCGGTCTTGATAGTGCCATAGCCGGAATTGCCCGCCGCGACGACGACCACGACGCCGGACTTGACGAGGCGGTCTACTTCCACGCAGAGCGGGCTTTGGCCGCAAGCAAACCATTCCGGCTCGAAGTCGTTGCCCACGCTGATGTTGACTCCGTGGATGCGGAGGCGGCGGCCTTGCCCGTTAATCTCCTGAATCTTGGAGATGGCGGCGATGATGCTGCTCACCTCGCCCATGCCCTCCGCATCCAGCACACGCATGTTGACCAGTTTGCACTTCGGAGCCATACCGGAGATAGCCTGCAACTTAATCTCGCTGTAAGTAGTCTCGCCATGCTCGCCGCGATTGCGAACAGCCGCCTTAATGACATCCTTCATCGCATCGGCGGCGCTCTTCTTCTTCGACGCCTTCGACTTGGAATTGCTCGCTTGCGGCGCTGAATCTGGAACGAGCTTCAATTCGCCGGCGATGATCCCGGCGACGTGCGTGCCATGTCCGAAAGGGTCTGCGTCTGTAATCTTTTCGCCCGTAAAGTCGTAGTGGATGAGCGGCGGCTCGGTGTCTAGATTCTTATGTAGCTGGAAGTGACGATGTTTGACATCAATGCCTGAGTCCAGCACCGCCCAGACGATTCCCTGCCCGAAGGCCGAGAAGGAGGCGCGGGCGGCGTCTGCCTTGACGGTGCTGATTGACTTATCCGTGAGCCTGTGGATTGGAAAGTCAGGCCAGATGTGGTAGATGGCACGCGCGCCGGTCGGCATATCTTTGATTTTCTTCATCAAGTCGTCCGGCTTACCGCCCTCTGCAACCAGACCGGCTATCGCCTCTTCAAAGACAGTCACCTTTAAAGGGTCTGTCTTCTGGCCGTCGTCACTAACCAGCCTGCGGATGGCTTCCCCGCCGAGCCGGGCGAAGAGGTACTGATCGCTCGACCCCATCTTATCCCTGACTCCCTCTCCGACTGTTGTCTCTTCAAGATTTGAGATAACCTCTTCTATCTTCCTCTGGACGTATTGTCGCGCCCATTTGCGACCGCCGGGGAATTGCAGGTTCAGGTCAATAATGATGGTGTGAAGCTTCGGCTTCGCCCTCCCCTCCTTCTCTTCCTTCAAATCGTGTAACAGCGGGATGGCAATCACAGTCCGGTCTAAAGTTTCGGGATTGAACGCCAGTTTTCGAGGGTTGCTGTCCTCAAACTGGCCTGCGGCTGCGCCAGTCTCCTGAGTTTCATTTTCCTGCGGCTTGGGAGTTTCACTGTCCTTTGGCTTGCGCGAACGCTTTTTACCGGCTTTGGCTTGAGGGGGTCGTTTAGACATAAATGCCTCCATGAGGTTTCAAGAGCTATGGCAAAGTTTTAAGTCTGAGGCAGTGGTCAAGTATGGTAATGCAAGAGCAGTCAAAAGGGCTTGCTTTTATTTCAAACTGAACCACCGCTGAAAGGAACACGAAAAAGCGCTTAAGAGGGCGCACATGTTATCTTAGGCGGTCTAAATTTACAATAACTTTGAAGAAGCGAGAGGGGTTCAGTTGGAACTTCCGATGAATATTCAGCGTCACGAAAAATACCCTCTTAGTCTTCAAGCGACAGCCAAAATGCCTGAGACACCCTGCGGTTGAAAGCAACGGGAGAGAGATGACAATTCCGAAGACGAAAAAGAATGCGAAAGAACGCGACGGTTTTTGCTATGACCCGGAAGAGGCCGTCCGGCATCTCTCTGCGGTTGACCTTCAACTGGCTGAACTGATCGAGCGTGCGGGCGCGTTCACGATGCAGCTCAGCAGCCTGCGCAACCCTTTTGAAACGCTGGCACGAAACATCATTTACCAGCAGCTACACGGCAATGCCGCCGCAGCGATTCACGGGCGCGTCTTGTCTCTCTTTGGAAACAGGAAGCTTCGCCCGCAGGACATCCTGCTTGCTTCAGAGGAAGAGTTGAGAGCAGCCGGACTCTCTCGCGCCAAACTGGCCTCGCTCAAAGACCTCGCCGCCAAAACTCTGGATGGCACGGTTCCGACGCTCGCCCGCTTGAAACGCATGGATGACGAAGAGATCATCGAGCGTTTGACCACCGTCCGAGGCATCGGTCGCTGGACGGTCGAGATGCTCCTGATGTCCCGCTTAGGCAGACCCGACGTGCTCCCCGTAGGCGACTACGCAGTGCGCAAAGGCTACGCTCTAACTTATGGTTTAAAGGAGATGCCGAAGCCAAAAGAGCTTCAGCTATACGGCGAACGTTGGCGGCCTTACAGGTCTGTCGCAAGCTGGTACATGTGGCGAGCCTTGGAACTTTAACCGCCGGGATAAAGCAGAGTCGCATCCTGAAATTTTGAGAGCGATTTGAACTCCGATCATCCTCCAAAAAGTATTGATTATGATGATTTATATGGTATAACCTATCCATTGAACGGTTTGTCAGCGCTCATGCAGAATTACGTGTAACCTTCTCTCATCGCACAGTTCCAAGTTTCCGGCTGTTTTCGCTAAACTTTCAAGCTTCTTTTCATGTGATAGGCAAAGCTAATCTTGCACGAGTGCTTAAGATAAGCCGTTTGGGGTTCTCACAATAAAAATTTAAGGAGACTGGTTCGTATGTTTTACCAATCGTTAGCGCATTGCCCGCCTTTGTCGAAATGGGTTCGTGTTCGCGCTTTATTTACCACGTTCACATTTTTTATTTTGACCTTGGCGGCGCAGCAGGTCAGCGCCGCGACTATCACTGTCACCAACACGGCTGACAGCGGTGCTGGAAGTTTACGTCAGGCTGTTGCCGACGCGAACGTAACACCCGCTGACGACACGATAAATTTTAGTATCCCTTTGGCTGACCCGAATTGTAATGCTAACGGCGTTTGCACCATCACGCTGACGGGCGGAGTGATTATGGTTCAGGCAGCGGGCGGGAGTTTGACCATCGCCAATCAAACCGGCGCGGCTAAACTGCTTGTTTCGGGAAACAACGCGAGCCGCATTTTTGAAGGCGATCTGAACGCAAATCTGACCCTTGATGGTTTGACCGTGACGCGCGGAGTGGGCGGCCCCTTTATGGGCGGCATGTCCTTTGGCGTCATCAAAAACCTTCACGGAAAGTTGACCATCATGAATTCGGTGGTCACTCAGAACACCGGCCAAGTTATCATTTCCAGCGAGACTATTGGCCCCCCCGGAGCTCTGAACGTCATCAACACGACCGTCAGTAATAACACGGGAAGAGGAATCTTTTCTACTAACGCGGTATCCAGCGGCGGAACCTTGAATGTCGTCAATTCAACCATCAGCAATAACACCGGGACAACCGGCAACGGCGGCGGCATTTACTTTCTCGGCGACCAAATGAGGATTACAAATTCGACGATCAGCGGTAACAGCAATGAAGCGGGCGGCGGCATTTTTGTCGCTACGGTGGGAGGAGGTCCGCCGGGGGTCAAATCATTTGTTCTGACCAACTGCACAGTCACCGCTAATACATCCACCTCAGGCGGCGGCGGGATTGAGGCTTACCAGGCGACCCTCAATCTTCGCAATACAATCGTCGCGGGAAACACGAGGGCAGGTAATGCGTCGGACATCAGATTTTGGAATGCCCTGGGGGAATCACTCGGAAATAATTTAATTGGGACTTCGATCAACTTTGAATTCGGGGTTGGTCAATGGCTCGGGTCGGATAGGCTGAATCAGGAGGCACGGCTCGCGCCGCTTGGCAATTATGGCGGAGCGACGCAGACTCACGCGCTGTTGCCAAATTCTCCGGCAATCGACGCGGGCAATAATTGTGTGCTCACGGCGAACGGATGCGGCGATAACAATCCGGCTGTTACGACCGACCAACGCGGAGCGATTCGTGTCAGAACAGTTGACATCGGCGCTTATGAATTTGCTTCCCGCGCGCTATTCGATTATGACGGCGACGGAAAATCCGATGTCTCTGTGTTTCGTCCTTCTGCCGGTTCCTGGTACATATCCAACAGCTCAAACAATTCTTTCACAGGCGTGCAGTTCGGTATCTCTTCCGATAAAATCGCCCCGGCTGATTTTGACGGAGACGGCAAAGCAGACATTTCTGTCTTTAGAGATGGATTCTGGTATCGCTTGAACAGCTCGAACAATCAATTTGTAGCCGTTCAATTCGGCTCTGCCGGTGATCTACCTGTTCCCGGAGATTTCGAGGGCGATGGTAAAGCTGACATTTCTGTATTCCGTCCATCAAACGGCACATGGTACAGACTTAACAGTTCTACGAACGAGTTTGTCGCACATCCATTCGGAACCACCGGAGATTTGCCGCAGATGGCTGATCTTGATGGAGACGGTAAATCCGATCTAACTGTTTTTCGTCCTTCGACGGGAGCGTGGTATGCATCGCTTAGTTCAAACAATGCTTTCTTTAGCATGACGTTTGGAACAAACGGTGATATTCCGACTCCGGCGGATTACGACGCAGACGGTAGAACGGATGTTTCTGTGTTCCGTCCTTCAACAGGCTCATGGTATCGAACGAATAGCTCGACTAACAGTTTCTTCGGTCAGCAGTTCGGCGCTTCCGGCGATATTCCGGTAGCTGATGATTACGATGGAGACGGGAAAGCTGACCTGGCTGTTTTCAGGCAGGGTGACTGGTATTTGCTGCGCTCTACTTCAGGATTTACAAGTCAGCAATTCGGCACCAGCAACGACATCCCGACTCCTTCTGCTTTCGGGCAATAAACGCCAAACAAATTGGCGCTTCAACGCCAAGCTAAACTTAAACAGCCTTCGTTAAGATAACGAAGGCTGTTTTCGTCTGACCGTCGCGCGCGATAATTTTCAGGAAAACTTTTCTCTCCGACATAAAATGAAAAACACCCCTCAGCGTTCCTCTCTCGTCCTCTCTGATGAGAACTTCTTTCCTCTCAAAAAAAAGTCAGGTTGTGATAGGCTTGCGCCCGATGGCTTTAGATAAGAAGAGCGATGGCGAGGGCGCGCTGGAGCGTAAGCTGTGGTGGCTGATCGTGGGCAGGCTGGCGGCTGCCGTGTTGCTGTTGGGGGCCAGTGCGCTGTGGACGCGCGAGCAGTTGGGCGTGTTGGATAGGGATGGGTGGCATGGGACGCTGCCGATCTTTATTGTGGCGGTCGCGCTGTCGCTGTGTTATGCGGTGGCGTTGCGCTTCTCGATGAAGTGGCGGCTTCAGGCGAGCGTGCAATTGTTTGCGGATGTGCTGCTCGTCACATGGCTGGTGTGGGCGACGGGCGATGTTAATTCGCCTTACACAGTCCTCTATATCATCGTCATTTCCTTTGCCAGCATTCTGCTCGGCCCACGCAGCGCGCTGGGCACGGCTGTCGGATGCGCTGCGATTTTTACGGCTATCTCGCTGGCCGCAGCCACCGGCGCGTTGCCGCGCTTTGCAAGCTTCGCGACCGAGGCATCTATCATCAAGACGGTTCAAACCATCGGCCTCAACGATGTGGCGTTTCTGGTCGTGGGCTTGCTGGCAGGACGCCTCGCCGCGCGGCAGACCCGTTATGATGTAGAGTTGACGGCGACCACGCAGACGCTCGCCAACCTGCGCGCACTGCATGAGCGCATCGTCGAATCAATCCGCTCCGGCCTTGTCACTACGGACTTGCAGGGACGCATCTATACTTTCAACGCGGCGGCGGAAGAGATTACAGGCTACAGGGCTACGGATGTGCGCGGGCAGGAGGCGACGATTTTTTTCGGCGAGTTGGAAGAGCGCATCCGCGAATCTTTGCGCGCGGCTGAAGCAGGCGAGCCAACTCCGCGCTTTGAAGCGGACTGTCTTTCATCGGACGGATTGCATCTGCGGCTTGGCTTTGGCATCGCGCCGCTCTTTTCGGAATCGGGCGAGACGACCGGGCTGGTCATCACCTTTCAGGACTTAACGGACGTGCGCGCGATGGAAGAGACTTCGCGCAGGCAGGACAGGCTGGCCGCAGTCGGGCGCGTCGCGGCAGGCATCGCGCATGAGATTAGAAACCCGCTCGCGGCGATGCGCGGCGCGATTCAGGTCTTGCGCTCGGACATGGACGCGGACTCGTCGCAGACACAGTTGATGGAAATCATCCTGCGCGAGTCCGACCGCCTGAATAAAATCCTCGCGGACTTTCTGACTTATGCACGCCCGCGACAGAGCGCGTTCACGAGCGTTGACCTGCGCGAGCCGCTCAACGAGACGTTCACGCTCCTGCGCCACAGCCCGGAGATACGCGACGGCCACGCTCTTGAAGAAGACGTGCCGGACGAGCCGGTGATGGTCAATGCCGATACGGCCCAACTCAAACAGGTTTTCTGGAATCTCTCGCGCAATGCGATGCAGGCCATGCCGGAAGGCGGAACCTTGCGCGCGGAGTTGCGACCCGCGAGCACGGGGCGCGTGCGTATTACCTTCACAGACACCGGCACGGGGATGACGCCCGAACAGGTTGAGCGATTGTTCGAGCCTTTCTCTTCCTCTACGACGGGCGGCACGGGTCTAGGGCTTTCTATCGTTTACCAGATTATACGCGATCACGGCGGCTCCATTAACGTCCGCAGCCGCGAAGGCCAAGGCACAACCATCACGATTGAGTTGCCTTCCATGGCTGGCGAGCAGAGGCCAACGGCCAATCATCGTGTATAATCTAAGAACTGATTGCTAAGAGCTTGTCGCTGGACGCCGAAAAACTATGGCTCACTTACTAATAGTTGATGACGAGCAAGGAATCCGGCAGTTGTTGACGCTTGTTTTTGAGCGCGAGGGGCATCGTGTGCGTGCGGCAGAGGGCGGGCGGCGCGGCCTTGAGCTGCTGCGCACGGAGCCTGCCGACCTGATGATCTCGGACGTGAAGATGCCGGACATGAACGGTATCGAGCTGTTGCGTGCGGCGCGCGAGCTGCTGCCGGACATCGCCGTCGTGATGATGACGGCCTTTGCGACCGTAGATACTGCGCGCGAAGCGTTCAAGCTCGGCGCGGATGATTTTATACAGAAGCCTTTTGATGTTGACGAGCTAAAGCTGATCGTCGTCAAGGCACTGGAAAAACTCGACCTCGTCAAAGAGAATCGCGCCTTCCGGCGCGCTCAACGCGAGCGCGGCTCTCTAGGGAATATCATCGGTCGCTCGGCGCGCATGCAGGCCGTTTATCAAATGATTGAAACGGTCGCAGAGGTTCAGTCGACAGTTCTCGTGACGGGCGAATCCGGCACTGGCAAAGAGCTGGTCGCACGCGCCATACACGACCTCTCACCGCGCGCCGAAAAACCTTTTATCTCGATCAACTGCGGAGCGTTTACCGAGACGCTGCTCGAATCAGAACTGTTCGGTTACGTCAAAGGAGCTTTTACGGGCGCAGCCGCCAATCGCAAGGGTTTGTTTGAAGCGGCGCACAAGGGCACGATTTTTCTGGATGAGATTGGCGAGATGTCTCCGGCCATGCAGGTCAAGCTGCTGCGCGTTCTGCAAGAGCGCAAAGTGCGTCCCGTCGGCGCGCATGAGGAAACGGAGACTGACACGCGCGTCATCGCCGCCACCAATCGCAATCTGGCAGCGATGGTCAAGGATGGTAGTTTTCGCGAAGACCTGTTTTATCGCGTCTCAGTGATTCCGATTGAGCTGCCGCCACTTCGTGATCGCAAAGAAGATATTGCAGAGCTGGTCGAGCACTTCGTCAAAAAATTCTGTCGCGAGACCGGGCGCGACCTCACCGTCAGCGAAAAGGTTTTGGGCTTGCTGGAAGCTTACACCTGGCCGGGCAACGTGCGCGAGCTTGAGCATACCATCGAGCGCGCCGTCGCGCTTGAGCGCACCGAAGCGATTCAGACAGATCGCCTGCCCGAAGCCGTCACCAATTACAATCCCGCGCGTGTCGCCTCCGCCTTCGACCTGCCGGATGAAGGTCTCAACATCACAGCGCATCTGGATCATCTGGAAAAGAGTTACATCCTCGAAGCCCTGCACAGAACCGGCGGCAACCAGACGCGCGCAGCCGAACTCTTGCATCTCTCCGTCCGCTCCTTGCGCCACCTCCTCGACAAACACGGCATTCGCGGCATGACCGCACAGCTACGCGATTCGGCGGCGCGCGGCGCGGCTGAGTAAGAGGCCATCAAAGAGCTTCGGAAGGAATGATGATGCCATGAGCACAGCAACCGAACACCGTTACATAGTAACTGTCGGCCAGATTCTTAACGGCGAGCCGATCATCAAGGGCACACGCACCCCCGTCCGGGCGATTGTCGAACTATGGCGTATGGGAGTTGCGCCTGAAGAAATTCCCAGCCGTTTACCTCATTTAACTTTAGCTCAAGTCTTCGATGCCCTGAGCTATTATAGCGATCATCAGGATGAGATAAACGCACACATCGAGCGCAACCGCGTGGCTGATGACTTGATTGACCCGCTAGTTAAAAACCAGTCAGAAGGCTTTTTATAGAGCTTTATCTGGACGAGGATGTTGACGTGCTTGTCGCAGAGCTGCTACGGCGGCGGGGTTTTACGGCAACGACCACGCAGGAGGCAGGTCAACTTGGAAAGAGTGACGTTGAGCAGCTAGATTATGCCGTCCAGCACCGCCAGACTTTCTTCACTCATAATCGTGTAGACTTTGAATTACTGGCGAAGCAGTATTTTGCGGCTCACCTGACACATTACGGTATCATCGTAGCAGTGCGGCGGACACCTTATGATCTGGCACAAAGGCTTCTCAAGATTCTGAATCAAGTGACTATGGATGAGATAGAGAATCAATTGCGTTATATCTAAAACGCCGTCCTCGTTAATTATCTCATGACCGCACAGCCGGTAGCGGGCGGGTATTGACGATGAGACCCACCCGCTACCGCAGGCGGTTCTGACAAGAAGAGGCTCTGCCGTAATTTGTCATTGCTTTGAAGCGCGATGAGTGAATGAATCGCCCAACCGCCTCCTTTCTCGCGAAAATCCTACCAAAATACGCTTAACTCTTTAACTCGCTAAAGTCCGTGCGAGTGGCACGCGATTTGTTAAGGGAGAGATTAGATTTATCGCGCAGAGCGCGGCAAGCGAGCCTGAGACGCACCGGAGCGCGAGAATATTCTCGATTCCAAATTCTTGGTCAAAAGAAGGCTCGGTTGAAATATGAAACAACAAAACTCCCAACTCGGATTTTCCCTGATCGAACTCTTAATCGTCGTCGCCATCATCGGCATTCTCGCCGCCATCGCCATTCCCAATTACCTCGCCTCAAGGCGTGCCGCCAACGAAGGCTCTGCTCAATCCTCTCTGCGCACAGTTCAAAGCGGTCAATCCAACTATCAGGCCAGCAAGGGCGGCGGATCGTTCGGAACGATGGCTGATTTACGAATCCATAACTATATAGACGCTACACTTGGCGGCGACGGAGCTTCACTGACCACCGAAAAGAGCGGTTACTACTTCACGGCTACTCCCATCGCGGCAACCTCTTTACAGGTCGCGCAGTTTTATGCCGTCGCCATGCCGGTCAGAATCACTGACATTCCCTTCCGCACAGGCTCGCGCAGGTTCGCCATCGCGGAAGACGGCGTGCTGCGCGGCGATACGGATGTTGCCACGACTCCGCCTGACAGGGATGCTGTCGGCAGTATGCCTCTCGCCTCTAATTAAAGACCCTCACAGGCTGCACAAAAGCTTGTCCTCACCTCTTGCCCACCCCTCGATTCTGACAAAAACCGTCACTCGTTACCTGACGAAAACTGTAAACAGACATTTTATGCACAGCATGCTTCGCACAGAAACAAACGGCTTTTCTAGGAAAAACGCTTTTGCTGACTCCATCCGGCATGTTTCGGGTGCTTGGCACAGCGCTTGTAATACAACCCTCGACCGAATCGCGCAGAGCGCGGCAACGCACGCCTGAAACGAAGCCGGTGGCGCGAAAGAAAATTCCAAATTCCACAAACATCTTGTCAAGGAGCACCGAATAGAAATGCAAAAGAATAAAGGCCAATACGGCTTCTCTCTCATCGAACTTTTGATCGTGGTTGCGATCATCGGCATCATCGCCGCCATCGCCATCCCGAACCTCCTCGCTTCCAAACGCGCTGCCAACGAAGGCTCGGCGCAGTCCTCAGTCCGCAACGTCCACAGCGCACAGGCTACTTATCAGGCCACGCAGGGCGGCGGCGCATACGCAGCTAACTTGGGTATTCTCAGCGGCCAGAACCTGATTGACGCCACATTGGGCAGCGGTCAGAAGAGCGGCTACAACTTCGCCACCTCGCCGGTTGCGGCCACGTCCACGACTCCGGCCAACTTTGTCATCAGCGGCGCACCGGTTTCGACGGCAGCGGTTGTCAGAACGGGCTATCGACGCTTCTGCATGATTGAAGATGGTGTGATGAGAGCCGACCTGAACACTCCGGCTGACCTGACGACACAGGCCGACAGAGCTGCCTGCCTGAGCGCGATCTTCGTACCCACCGGTAACTAAGTCATAAACCTAAACTCGATCACTACGGGGGCCGGAGTGAGAACTTCGCCCCCGTACTTTTCTTAGACGTTCTTGGTGTCAATCACTCAAGCGACAAGAATCATGATGGGGGCTATAGCAATTCTCACCGGGACGCGAGCAATCTGTACCGGCAAATTATCAGGCTATCCCTAACGATCTTGAGACAAGTCAGTTAAGTGGCAATCACACTGTGGCGCGAAAGAAAATTCCAAATTCCACAAACATCTTGTCAAGGAGCACCGAATAGAAATGCAAAAGAATAAAGGCCAATACGGCTTCTCCCTCATCGAACTTTTGATCGTGGTTGCGATCATCGGCATCATCGCCGCCATCGCCATCCCGAACCTCCTCGCTTCCAAACGCGCCGCCAACGAAGGCTCGGCGCAGTCCTCAGTCCGCAACGTCCACAGCGCACAGGCCACTTATCAGGCCACGCAGGGCGGCGGCGGATATGCTGCTGACCTGGGTATCCTCGGCGGTCAGAACCTGATTGACGCCACGCTGGCTAGCGGTCAGAAGAGCGGTTACAACTTCGCCACCTCGCCGGTTGCGGCCACGTCCACGACTCCGGCCAACTTTGTCATCAGCGGCGCACCGGTTTCGACGGCAGCGGTTGTCAGAACGGGCTATCGACGCTTCTGCATGATTGAAGATGGTGTGATGAGAGCCGACCTGAACACTCCGGCTGACTCCACAGCGCAGGCTGACAGAGCTGCCTGCCTGAGCGCGATCTTCGTTCCTACCGGCAACTAATAGTCAATCACCCAACTCGACTAAAACCGGGGGCCGGAGTTCACACTTCTGCCCCCGTATTTTTTTGAATCGCATCACACCTCGAAAAAACTATGAGCAGCATAGTCAATCAAACGCCTGCCAACATCCTTAGCCAGCCGTCTGCTCGCGGCATAATTTTCACGCACCCTGTTTTTTTCCTGACCGGGCGGCTCGCCTTCTCGCTGCTGCTTCTCTTCACCTCGCTCTACTGCCTGCTCTCCTTTGTGCCTTTCACCTATCACTGGGTGATTAAAGGCGAGTTGATTCCATGGCTGCCCTTCGTCGTCAAATATCATCCGCTTTTTTATCTGGTGACGCTCTGTCTGGTCAGCCTGACTTTGAAACAAGCCGTGCGGCGTCCGCAAACGCAGAGGCTTGCCATCGGATTTCTCGTCTCACAGTTTGCGCTGAGCGGCTGGCTCTTTTTCTCACCGCTGCTGCCCGCGCTCGGAAATAATGATGAGAGCTTTCGCTGGAGTTTGATTGCGCTCTTTCCCCTGCTCTGGTTGGCGACGATAGATTTTATGGAGCGTCTGCCTGAGCGAAAGTGGGAGACGGAAAGCCGCCAGCCGTCTCTGACCCTGTGCGACTCCGCGCTGGCAGCGATGTTTCTGGCAATCATGTATGCGGGAATGTGCGTCTTGCGTTTTCGCGGGCAGGGCACGCTGCACATGAGTCGCGGCGAAGCGTTCGTGGTCGCGGGCTGGGGAATCTTCTCTTACCTGCTGATCTTCACCACGATTTTTATCATCATCAAGCTGGTGCGGGCTGTAGCCACGAGGTTTGCTAATCCGGCACGCGCACGTTTTCTGCTGAACCTCCTGGTGGGAAGCCTTGCTGGGACGTTCGTTATTTTTAAATTCCTCCTCACCGCTATCGCTTTCGACACCAGCGAGCTTGCCAAGCTTTACGCCATTGCCGTATCCGTCACTATCGCAGCTTTAATCGGCGGGATTCGTCTGGGCCTGGCCGTCAATGAAAAGAAAGCTGTGCCGCATCATTCGCCGCGCACAACGGATGACAAGCAAGCTGTCGCGCATGACGATTCGACGCAGCCCGTTGAGGCTCATTCTCAAGCGCGTGCAAACCGGCTCTCCAAAGTTTTTAACAGCTTGCCTGTCATCATGCGCCGCCATCTTTTCACTGTCCGCGCGCTGGCGTGGGCGCTGGCGTTGCCTGTTTTAGCTTACATAGCCTCTGCCAGTTTCGCCCGGATGGATTGGGATTTCCTGCTGCAAAAAGTCGGGGCGTTGCTCGTGTGGACGATTGCGTTTTTCGCTCTGCGCTTCGTTCCGCGCAAAGTCGAGAAGCAGAAACAGCATCCCATTTATCTACTGCTCATCGTCGGCGTTATCTGCCTGATGCTGTTTCGTTTCGCTCCCGGCGCGCAGGCGAAATTACCGCGACTGGTGGGAGACGAAAACCTCAACGTCAAAGCGGTGCTTGAAAACTATGCGGCGCATGATGTGTCGTTCCGCGTCTCACAGGAAATTTTTTCCGCTGCTGCTTCCTTCTCCCTTCGCAACTGGTGGAAAAAGAATTTTGACCCTGCGCTTCACAACTTAAACCCGACGCTTGACCCGAATTCGCTGCCGGAGCCGAACGAGAACGATGGTTTTTACGATTACCTGAAAGCCAATACCAACCTGCTTCCGGCGGTTAAGGTTGAGCCGGTCGAAATCAAGCTGGTCGAAAATTTCAAGCCCTCCGAAGGCGACAAGCCGAACATTTTTATCATCGTCGTTGACAGCCTGCGGCAGGATTATCTGACGCCCTACAACCCGAAGATCAACTTCACCCCGCAGATTGACAGCTTTGCCCGCGAGAGCATCGTCATGAAGAACGCTTTCACGCCCTATGGCGGGACGGTGCTGGCGGAGCCTGCCATCTGGACTGGCACGCTGCAATTGCACAAGCAGTTCATAGAACCGTTTTATCCGTTGAATACTTTGCAGAAATTAATCGAAGCTGAAAATTACGACAGCTATGTGACGCTTGACCCTGTTTTGAAAATCATCGTCAAGCCTTCTGCACAGATTAAAACATCCGACCAGTACAGCGCGGATACCGAGTGGCAGCGGCTCAACCTGCGCAACTCGCTCAATGAGTTTCGCGCACAGATGGACGCGCGCTCAGATAAAACGCGGCCTGTCTTCGGTTACACGCAGCCGCAGAACATACACATCCGTAACGTCGAGTTTAACCGCACGCGAAAGGTACAGTACGGAGACTTTCCCGGATTTGATTCTTATTACGCACACGGCGTCAGAGATTTGGATCAGGCGTTCGGCGAGTTTATAGAATATCTGAAATCGAGCGGGCAGTATGACAACAGCATCGTCGTCCTGACTTCGGATCACGGCGATTCTCTCGGCGAGCTTGGCCGCTGGGGACACAGCACATGGATTTTCCCGGAGATACTGCGCATCCCCTTAATCGTTCACCTGCCGCCAAAGCTGCGCGAGGGCTTGTACTGGGACGATCAAACGGCAGCCTTTTCTTCCGACATCACACCGAGCCTTTATTATCTGCTCGGGCACAGGCCGATCATCAGCAACGAGTTTTTCGGCAAGCCTTTGTTCACCAGAACGCAACGTGAGCAGGCGGATTATCGCCAGCGCGATTACATGGTTGCTTCCAGCTACGGGCCGACTTACGGCATTTTGAGCAACAACGCACGCAACTTCTTTATCTCCGATGCGACGAATCAGAAGGACTACTATTTCGATCTTCAGAAAGACCCGCAGGGCTTGCGAAATCTGGTGACGGCTGAGGTGCGCGCCCAAAATGAAAAGCTGCTGCGCCAGCGTATCGAAGCCATCAACAGCTTCTTTAAGGTCAACCCGTAAGAGATGGACGTGCAATCTGCCCTGAGTTTTGATAAAAATTATCCTGTGACGGACACTCAACCGGGCGTTCAACATTCAAGCATGTGGCAGAGAGTCTATGCCATCGCGCGCAATGCTTTTCGCGAAGCCGTGCGCGACCGCGTGCTGTATAACCTCGTGCTCTTCGTGCTGCTGTTGACGGCGGCGGCGATTTTTATAGGCGAGCTGTCGGCGGGACAGGAAGCGAAGATCATCGTTGACATGGGTTTGAGCGCGATGCTCCTGTTCGGAGTCTTCATCGCCATCTTTGTCGGCGTCGGGCTGGTTTATAAAGAGATCGAGCGGCGCACGGTCTACGCGATTTTTTCCAAGCCGGTCGGGCGCGGCGAATTTCTGGTCGGAAAATATCTGGGCTTGTGCCTGACGCTTTTGATAAACGTCGCGGTGATGGGCGCGGGCGTTTCGCTGGCCTTGATGTATGTCAAAGGCGGTTGGCATCCGCTGGTTTTGAGCATCTGGCCTGCGGTGCTGCTGATTTTTCTTGAGTTGATGATTCTGACCGCCGTCGCGCTGCTCTTTTCTTCCTTCTCGACGCCCGCGCTCTCCGCTTTGCTGACCTTTTTTGTTTTTATCATCGGGCATTTCAGCGCAGACCTGAAAGCCTTCGCGGCTGCGCTCAGTTCCGCCGGAGCGCGCTGGTTATTCAGCAGCATCTATTACCTGCTGCCGAATCTGTCTCACTTCAGCTTTATCACACCCGCCGCGCACGGGCACAGGCCGACGACCATGAGCGTGCTGGCCGCGATGCTGTATGCGGTGGTGTATGTCGCGATGCTGCTCTCGGCAGCGACGCTGATTTTCAATCGTCGGAACTTCAAATGAGCGAGCTGACTCAAGATCATGAAGCGCGAAGACGTAAGGTGCGGCAGCTTCTAGCTCAAGCAGCCATCGTGGTATTGGGGCTGGCGGTTGTCGTCGCGCTCAGCCGTTGGATGGATGCCCGCAAGCCTCCAGCCGACCCGCAGCTTGAAGAAGAGAGTTTGTATGTCACGGGCGTGACGGCCAGACGGATGAGCATCGGCTTTAACGGGATGGTCGCGGACTGGTACTGGATGCGCGCTCTGCAATACGTCGGGCAGAAAGTCATCGAACATCCGGAACAGGTTCAGATGGATGATCTCAGCGCGCTCAAACTGCACCGGCTTTATCCTTTGCTGGATACGGCCACGACGCTCGACCCGCAATTCATGGCTGTCTATGACTATGGCGGCGTAGTGCTTCCGGCGTTCAATCAGGATGATGCGATCAAGCTCTTGAGGAAAGGCATCGCGGCCAACCCGGATGCGTGGCGTTTGTATCAACATCTGGGCTATATCTACTGGAAGCGCGGAGACTATCAGGCATCGAGCGAAGCTTACGGCGCGGGCGCACAGATTCCCGGCGCGCCCTCATGGATGGGCGTGCTGAGAGCGCGCCTGCTGTCCGAAGGAGACAGCCGGGAGACCGCGCGCGAGATGTACAGGCACATGCTTGAGCAGGCGGATGATGAGCAGGTCAAAGAGATGCTCGCGCGGCGGCTCTTGCAGGTGGACTCGTTTGATGAGAGGGATGCTATTCGAAAGGTCCTGGAAAGTTTTAAACAGCGCACGAATCGCTGCGCTGCAAAGTGGCAAGAGGTCTCTGCGGAGTTGCGCGCCGCGCGGCTCGCTAATGGCGCGCGTTTGCGCTTTGACCAATCCGGCTCGCCGCTCGACCCGACCGACGTGCCATACCTGCTGGTCAAGGACGGCTGCGAGGTTGATCTCGATTGGCAGAAATCGAAAGTGCCTTACAAGTAACGGCGGTCAGTTGGGAAAACTTTAGAGAGCAATAATTGCCACAGAGGACACAGAGCGCACAGAGAGAAATATCAAATTCTAAATCTCAGATTCTAAATCTCAAATTTGAAATCATTTAATACCTCTGTGCGCTCTGTGTCCTCTGTGGCTTAAATTCTTGCAAAATTTTATTATGCCTGCTGTTGTAGAAATCGAAAATCTGACGAAGGATTACGAGGTCGGGTTCTGGCGCAAGCGAAAAGTGCGTGCGCTGGATGGCTTGTCGCTGAAGGTTGAAGGCGGCGAAATCTTCGGCTTTCTCGGCGCGAACGGCGCGGGGAAAACGACGACGCTCAAGCTCCTGATGCGCCTCATCTATCCGACGACGGGCGGAGCGCGCATCTTGGGGCGCGACATCGGCGATGTGCGAATGCACGCGCGCATCGGCTACTTGCCCGAAAATCCATACTTCTATGATTACCTGACCGCGCGCGAATTTTTGAATTACTGCGCGCAGCTTTTCGGCTATGACGCCGGCGAAAGAAAACGGCGCACGGAAGACTTGCTGACGCGCGTGCATCTGGACGAGAAGAGCTGGAATAAGCAGCTCAGAAAATTTTCCAAAGGCATGTTGCAGCGCGTCGGTTTGGCGCAGGCTCTGGTCAACGACCCGGAGATAATTTTTCTGGACGAGCCGATGAGCGGGCTTGACCCTGTCGGGCGCAGGCAGGTGCGCGACCTGATTGCCTCTCAACGCGAGCGCGGCACGACCGTCTTTATGTGCTCGCACATTCTCTCGGACATAGAGGTCTTGTGCGACCGCGTGGCGATTATGCGGCGCGGGCGACTGGCAGAGACAGGCCGCCTTGAAGAACTGCGCGAGCGCGCCGGTGACAAGCATCGCATAGAGATTATCGTCGCCGGAGTCGGCGCGGAAGAGATTTCCCAAAAACTCTCCGCGCTTGAAGGAGCGAGCAGCGAGCCGACAGCGGGCGGCGCGCGGATAGAGGTTGCGGGCGAGCGTGATGTTGACGCCGCGCTTCTTGCGCTGCGACAGGCGGGAGGGCGTCTCGTCTCTGTTCAACCCGTCAAGCAATCGCTCGAAGAATTATTCGTCCGCGAAACAAGCGAAGAAGAAAAAGGGGAAGAGGCGAAAAGGTGAAGAGGCGAAAAGGAAGACCAGGCTTCTCTTCTTCTTTGCGTCTTTGCCCACCAGCGCGAACCTATCTCCCGCAAAGGCGCAAAGACGCAAAGAAAAGATATGTGCTCAATGCGTTTGCGCGTCTTTGTTTTTGTCTTGCGCTTTTAACCCTTTTCCCTATTCCCCTATTCTCCTATTCCCCCTTGTCCGCCTCCGGCGAGCTTGATGCGTTGATTGCTCGCATCGAAAAGCGTTACGGCAACATGCGCGGGCTGGCGGCGGAGTTTGAGCAGAGCTACAACGGCGCGGGTGTGCGCGAGAAGCGCGAGCGTGGGCGGCTCTTTCTGCAACGCCCGCGCAAGATGCGCTGGGAATACGAGCCGAAACCCGGCAAGCTCTTTGTCGTCAACAATCGAGAAGTCTGGTTCTACGCGCCCGAAGACCGCGTGGCGACACGCGCCGACGCCTCGAAGATTTCCGATGCGCGCTTCCCTTTTCTCTTCCTGCTCGGACAAAAAAATCTGCGCGGCGAATTTCGTGAGATAGCTTTTGCCGCGCAGGATGCGGGCGCATCTGGCGGCAGACGAACGCTGCGCCTCATTCCCAAAAGAAAAGATACAGGCATCCGCGAGATGTTTCTTGAAGTCACAAACGAGGGACAGATTACAAAAATCAGGCAAACGGATGAAGCGAATGCTGTCTCAGAAGTCTCTTTGACGAATGTCCGCGAGAACTATCTCGCGCCCGCCGAAGCCTTCGAGTTTAAGCCGCCGCAGGGCGTCAATGTCAAAAGGCAAAAGTAGAAGCGGGTAAATAGTAAATGGTAAATAGTGAATAGAAGAACGCTTGCTGTTCTCCATTTACTATTTACCATTCACTATTTACCCGCTACTTACTTGAATCTAACCGCCGTCACTTCCATCTTGATGTTTGAGCGGTCTGCGTCTTTGCTGAAGCCTTCGACGACGATGTCAACGGGCAGGGTCTTGTTCGGCTCAAGCTCTGTGAGGTCTTTGGCAGCGTTTGGAATGATTATCATGACACGGTCTTTGACGGGGTTGCCTTGAATGTCAACGACTGTACCGCGCATCTCTAAGCCGTTGATGGTTTTTCCTGTAAAGTTGCGAACGGTCGTGGACAATTTCATCCAGATGCCTCCGACCGTGCGCGGGCTTTCCAGAGCCTCCGGCTCATCCACTTTGACGAATTCTCTGTATTTCTCAAATTCGGGCGTGCCTGCGCGGATAGCTCCTTCGAGCTGCGGTTGCGCCGTGCCACCAGCGGCGGGTCTCTTAGCAAGATAGACGAGGCCGACAATCAAAAGCACAGAGATTGCGCCGACCACTATGAAAATATTGCGCTGCGTATTACTTTTTTCGGCCACCTCATGTTCTGTCGTAGACATAACTTAAATCCTTCTCATCTCAAATTCGAGATTTTAGAGCGAATTTCAATTGGATGTACGGCAGGCTATTAGCCTGCCGCCAAGACCTTACACGCGGCAGGCCAACAGCCTGCCATACATCGCGCTCTTGATTTTTGATTCCTGAAGCTTAAGCATGCTTAGACACTCGCCGGAGCTGTAATGTTCCGTTGAATTCGTTTTTGCGATAACGCAAAGTTTCTATCATCGAGCGCGCGAGCGCAAGTCATCCGAGAGCGATGGAGACGGGACGCTTTTTTCGACCAGCGAGCCTGTGCCCGTGCGCTGGCGGATGGCGCGCGGCCATGTGATGCGAAAGCGGCTGCCTTCCAGCGGCACGCTCTCGACGCTGATTTCGCCTTCGAGCAGTTCCACGATCTTGCGCGTGATGGCAAGCCCTAATCCAGTGCCTCCGTAAGAGCGCGCGAGGCGGTCATCAACCTGCCGGAACTCGTCAAAGATATAAGTCAGCGCATCGCGCGAGATGCCGATGCCTGTATCTCTCACTTCCAGATACCAGCGGTCTGCGTCAACGGGCGCGGCGGCGACAGTAATCTCTCCGGCTGAGGTGAACTTGACGGCATTGCCGACCAGATTCGCCAAGACCTGTTGCAGCTTATGCCGGTCTGTCGTCACGCTGCCAATTTCCGGCGACAGCTCCAGATGCAATTGCACACGTTTTTCTACGGCCTCTGTCGCGTAATCTTCGACGGTCTCTCTGATGATTGCAACGGCTTCGACCTGTTCCAGATGCAGCGCGGAGCGGCCTGCTTCCAAGCGCGAGTAGTCGAGCAGGTCGTTAACCAATTCAAGCAGCGTGCGCGCGTTGCGCTCCATTCGCGTGACGGCTTCGTTCTGAAGCGGCGCGAGCGGTAGTTGCCTGTCTCGCTCAAGCAGTTGGCACAACCCGATGATGACGTTGAGCGGCGTCCGCAACTCGTGCGTGATATTCGTGACGAAAGCTGATTTCAAACGATCATGCTCGCGCAGGCGGTCATAGGCCGCGACCAGCTCGTCATGCTGTGTGACTTCTTCCGTGATGTCACGAAAGACCGCGACCGCGCCTTCGGGCTTGCCGTCGTCATTGGTCAAGGGCGTCGCGCTGATGGCGATGACGCGCTTTTCGCCATCCGGCCTGATAATCTGAAACTGTTTACCGGACACGCTTTCGCGCGGCGCAAGAGCGCGCGTGAGCGGCGATTCTTCGGGCGTCAGCGCATTCCCGTCCAAGTCCCTGAGCGCGATATCCGCGATGATGGCCTGCGCGCCGTCGCGCAAGTCATGGCGATTGCGACCGATGATTTTCGCCGCCGCCGGATTGATTTTGTAACGGGCGTGCCGGTCAATAATCAAGACGCCTTCGTTCATTTGGTTAATCAGGCTTTCAAGCTCTGCTGCGCGGGCGCGCTCTGCGGCAAAAGCAGAGGTCGCGAGTTTTTCAGCGCGCACACGCTTTGAGACTTCCGAGAGAACCAGAATCAGATCGCCGCCGCCAAAGCTTCTTTCCGTGGTCGGCCAGATGGTCACGTCCCAGAAATGGCCTTCGGTTTCCGCCGCTTCATCTTCGCCGCGCGCGACGAGGTTGAGCGGCAAGCCGTAAGTCACAAAAGCCTTGCGCGTCCGGCGCACGTCTTCCACCACATCGCTCAAGATGGCCAGGCCCGCAGCCGCTTCATACAGCCCGCGCCCCGTGAGCGTTTCCGGTTCCCGGTTGACCGCCCGCGCGAAAGAGCGATTGACTTTGCGCACGATCAGATTTGAGTCCAAGACCGCGACGCCGAGCGGCATTCCGTCCAGCACTTCTTCTATAAACGCGCCCTGCGTCTTGACCTCTTTGAACTTTGTTTCGAGCCGCGCCGCCATCACATTAAAGCTTTCGGCCAGCGCGCCGACTTCGTCTTCGGTCTCGACGCTCACGCGCTCTCGCAATTCGCCGCCGCCGAGCATCGAAGCCGTTGAAGCGAGCTTGCGCAAAGGCTTCGTAAATCTTCCGACAGCCCACACGCCGAGCAGAATCGAAGCTAAGAGAGCCAGCGCCCACGTCGCCGTTAAGGTCAGGATAGATTGTCCCGCCAGCACATCCGTAGCGACGGGCACACCCACCGCGACCTGCCAGCCGGACGGCTCGACGCGCCTGACGCTGGTCATGCGCTTTGTTCCATCGCTCCATAAAGCATGGCTGTCAAGCGTGGAAAGTTTATTGTCAGAGCCGGGAACCGGCACAGGGTTGTTGGGAAATTGCAGAGCGCGTCCCTGCGTATCGAAGACGGCGATACTGGTGCCTGCTCCGGGCGCGGCGTGTTGTTGCAGCCTTTGATAAATCTCTTCGGTCTCAGCTTTGGTCAGAGTAGTCGAATCGAGAGTCCGGTTCGGGTGATCCTCAAGCCATGAGTTGAGCGCGCCTGCGGCGGCGGCAGTTTCGATGCGCGCGATGGTCGCGGCCTGCTCGTTCAGGTTGGCGCGATAGTTATTGAGCTGGATGAGGCTGATGACCAGAAGCGGCAGCGACAGCGCAGCCAGCATCAGCAGAAGCTTGGCGCGTATGCTCTGAAAGAAATTGACTTTGCTATTCGGACTCGACATCATCTGGCATCGTCGCTCTCCGGGAAATCCGTTTTACGGCGGCGAGGTGGCGGCCAGACAGATGTTCGTGTCTCGACGGGTGGCCTTAAGCTGGTGGCATAAATTACCACCGCATGCGCAATCATCTCGTCCACAAAAAGGTTGACGCGCTTGAGCGCCTCCCGCAACTCCAACAGATCTCCCTCGGTGACGCTCATTCCCTCGCGCCACACAAAATCGTTCAGCACTTTCCGAAAGAGCATCAACTCGCGTGCCACTTCGTCAATCAGGACGCCTCTTTGAAAACGCACATGCGCGTGTTCGCGCATACGCCTTGAGACTTCCGCAATCTCGCTCTCGGCGGCACGTTTATCGAGCAGGCGCGCCAGTTCCTCAAGCATCTCCGGATAATGGTCTACCAGTTGCCCGAACGAGAGCCTTTCAGGCAACTCGGTGCGCCGCTCCTGATAAATCTCGTCCACCCAGAGACGTATGAGCGCGTCATTATGCTGGCGGAAAAGCGTCTTGAAATCTTCTGACATGGGAGACGAATTAGTTGGCAGTTAGCAGTGGGCAGTTGGTAGTTAAAACCATTCAAGCAGCCTGATAAATTTCTTTTCTGCCAACTTTCTTTCAGCTAACTGCCCACTGTTTTTTCAGGTAAAAGACGGCACAGGAGCGATTCCAGTTGGTCGAAATCAATGGGCTTGGTGACATAATCGTTGCAGCCTGCGGCGAGGGCGTCCGCGTGAAAGTCCGCAGTATCATGAGCTGAGACGGCGACGATGGGCACGGTTCTGAGGCCGTCCACCTCGCGTATCCGGCGCGTCGCGGCCAGCCCGTCCAGCAAAGGAAGACTCAAATCCATCAGAATCAGGTCTGGATGCTCGCTCTCCGCGATTTGGATAGCCTCTTCGCCGTTGATGGCTTCCAGCACACAATACCCGCTCATTTCCAGCAACCGTCTCATCATAAAGCGGTTATCCTCAAAATCCTCAACCACCATGATGGTCTTATGCCCGTTGCTTTCCATTTGACTCCTGTCTACTCCGTTTGACCTGAATTACGAATCGTGGAATTTTAGCAGCCCTGTCAAGTTTACGTACCGGCGCGGGCTGCATGACTAGCATACGCTCAGCTTTTTTGTTAAGATGCCGCATCGAAACGCGACACACAAAGAGATTTGATTTGGGTCTTATCCGTACACGCTGAGCGTGTTATTTTCCGCTCAAGCGCGTGCCGGAAGACCTCAAAAGGGCAGAGTTCGTGAGCAAGATGAAGCCATTAACATCGGAAATACAGGATGCCGGAACTCTGCAAGACCTCGGGCGGGCTTCCGTCCAGATCGTCCACGATCTCAAGAATCAACTAAATGGTCTCAAACTCTATGCCACGTTCCTGCGCAAGCGGATGGAGAAGACCGAGCGACCCGAAGATGAGCGCGAGACCGTCGCCAAGCTCATCGCGGGGCTTGAGCGCGCGGCGACGGATATGACGACGCTGGTGCGTTACGGGCGTCCGGTTGAGTTGCGCAAACAGCCCGGAGTCACGCTCGGCAAAATCATCACCGCGCTCAAAAATGGAGATGAGACAGAGCAGGCCGTCCGGCTTGAGCTTGCGGACGACGCGCTCGAAGGCGAGTTCGACATCGCCGCGCTGACCGAAGCCTTGCAGGCCATCACGGCGGGCGCGCTGGGCATGCGACAGGGCGATGAGCCTGTGCTCATCCGGCTGCGGCGAGACGAGACGGCAGACGCGCCGCACGCGCTCATAGAATGGCGCGGCATTAAACTTAACGAGCATGATGTCTTTCGTTCTTTCAACGGCAGCGATGCCCTGCGCATGTCGCTCGCCGCCAGAATCATCGAAGCGCATCAGGGACAAACAGAACAACAGGCAGACATGCTTCGCGTCTGCTTACCATTAACGAGGGGTGATAAGTGATAAGTGATAAGTGATAAGAAAATTTGTCTTGTCTTATCACTTATCACTTATCACTTATCACTGAAGGAGAGCTAAGGGTGGAACGTAAAGACGCGCGTATTTTAGTGATTGACGATGAACCGATGATGACCGACTCGCTCAAGCAGAATCTGGTCGAAGAGGGTTACACGGTTGACACAGCCGCGACCGGCGCGAAGGCGATAGAGATTTTCGATCAGGGCGGGCATCATCTGGCTATTTGCGATTTGCAACTGCCGGACATGGACGGCCTGGATGTCCTGCGCCACCTGAAAGACGCGCGCCCCGCTACGGAAGTCATCGTCGTCACGGGCTACGGCACGGTCGCACGCGCGGTCGAAGCGACAAAGGCCGGTGCATTCTATTTTGTCGAAAAGCCTTTCGACTTTGAGCAGATGCTGCCGCTGGTCGAGAAGGCTCTGGAACGCCGCGAGCTGATGGCCGAGACAGCGAGTATGCGCCGCCAGCTTTCCACGCGCGCGGAATATTTCAATATCATCGGCGCATCCAAGCAGATGCAGACCATCTACGAGACCATCGAGTCGGTCGCCAAATCCGATGCCAACGTCCTAATCGTCGGCGAATCCGGCACGGGCAAAGAACTGATTGCCAACGCGATTCATTACAACTCCCTGCGCTCTAAAAAACCTTTTATCAAAGTGAACTGCGCCGCGCTGCCCAAAGAGCTGATTGAATCGGAATTGTTCGGACACACCAAAGGCGCATTCACAGGAGCGCACGCAGACAAGGAAGGTTTGGTGCAACACGCTGCGGGCGGCTCCTTGCTGCTGGATGAAATCGCTGAGATGCCGGTCGAGCTGCAACCAAAACTTTTGCGCGTCTTGCAGGAACGCAGCTATCGCAAGATCGGCTCTGAGAAAACATACGCAGTAGATTTTCGTCTCATCTCTTCGACCAATCGCCTGCCTGCGGATGCCATCCGCGATGGACTCCTGCGCGATGATCTTTTTTATCGCATCTCGACGATCACGATTCACGTTCCCCCTCTGCGCGAGAGAACCGAAGACATACAGCTTTTGACGGATCACTTTCTGAGCAGTTACGCGAAGAAGTACGAACGACCGATTACGGGCGTTTCGCAGGCCGCTTATCAAAGACTTTTCGCGCATGCGTGGCCGGGAAACGTGCGCGAGTTGCAGAACGTCATCGAGCGCGCAGTCCTGCTTGCCAAGAGCATCAAGATCGAGCCGATTGATTTGCCTTTCGATAACGGCTCGCTGCCGGAAGGCGCGGCGCAGGGCGCGATGTGGGATGTGCCGCCCAACATGACGCTCGAAGACATCGAAAAACTGGTTATCGAAAAAACTCTGCAACGCACGGGCGGCAATAAGCAGGCGGCGGCGAATCTCCTCGGCATTTATCGTCCGCGCTTGTACAGCAAAATCAGGAAATATCAGATAGACGTGACCACTCTCGTTTCCTCTTGAATGACGTGGGTTCGACGTACGCCAGGTAAAGCTCCGTTTTAAGCCGCGTGAGCGGCGATGAGAAGGTAGCCAGACGTGCAACGTCTGGTGCGATGCGACAATCGTTTCCGCACTGAAGGTGCGGGCAGACAGTATCTTGGCGCATCTTCAATGCGCTATTCTTTTCCTCGACCTTCCAGACGTTGCACGTCTGGCTACCTTCTCCTTGCACCTTCGGCGCAAATGTCGGAATTTTCAAACAACTTCTAAGTTAATTTTCAGAGCAGGATTTTTTGAATGAAGATAAATTCACCACAAAATGCGTTCCGGCAAAAACTCCCGGCAATGCTGCTTGCGATAGCATTGCTCGTCTCCGCAGCCTTCGGCCAGCAGCAGGCGGTTGCGCCGGGAGCGTCTACGGCGATGCTTTCCGCAGCCGAGCGCGACGCGAGCGCGTTGCTGAAGGTTGAAACGATTCGAGAGGTGACGACCGCGCTTTCCGCGCCGGAGATGCAGGGGCGCGGGACGATGCAGCCCGGCGGCGACAAAGCTGCTAAATATATCGCAGACCGTTTCGCCAAACTCGGCCTCAAGCCGCTCGGTGAAAAAAACTCTTACATGCAGCCGATTAAATTTCAGGAAAGAGTTTTTATGCCCGAAACGAGTCTCAAGGTCGGAGATGACAGCTTCAAGCTCGGCACAGATTTCTATATTGACCCGCCTTACACGGGCGACGAGAATTTGAGCGGCGAGGTGGTCTTCGTCGCTTACGGCATCGTCTCTACGCTTCGCGGTCGCAACGATCTGGCGGGGATTGATCTTCAAGACAAGATCGTCATGCTGCTCGAAGGCCCGCCAAAGGGCTATGACAAAGCCACATGGGAAGACCCGGACAACTTTACAACCATCATGGTCAACCTGTTCAGCCGGGGCGTGGCGGGCATCATGTATGTCAGCAACGGCAAGGAAGAACAACCGTTCGGGGAAATCGCAGATTATTATTCGCGCCGCCGTATTTTGCTCGCCGACGAGAAAGATTACGACTGGCCGGACGAATACCCGCCATATATCTCAGCCAGCTATCAAGCTGTGGAAAAGATGTTCAATGCTTCCGGCATGACCTACGCACAGGCTCTGGCGAAAGCGGACAGCAACAACTTTGCGCCCATCAGCTTGAAAAAGTCCGCCAGGTTTATCCTCAAGATGAAAAATAGCAAGGGCGTGAGCAGCAACGTCGTCGGCTTGCTCGAAGGCTCAGACCCAAAGCTTAAGGATGAGGCTCTGGTTTACAGCGCGCATTACGATGCTTACGGGATGGACGCGAGCGGTCGGATTTATCCCGGCGCGGCTGACAACGCGCTGGGAGTTGCGGAGATGTTCGCCGCCGCCGAAGTGTTGACGAAAACCAAGCCTCGCCGCTCGATTATTTTTCTCGCCGTCACGGGAGAAGAGTACGGCGGCTTCGGCTCCGATTACTGGGTCAAGCATCCGACATGGAATATCAAAAAGGTGGCGGCGAATCTGAACTTTGACGGCATGGGGACGGAAGTTTACGGCCCTGTCAAAACGCTGGTCGGATACGGCGCGGAGCATTCCAGTTTGGGAACGCTGCTAACGGAAGTGGCTGCGGCCAATGACTTGAAGATTATTCCAGACCCTAGACCGGAAGAAAAATCTTTTACTCGCTCAGACCATTATTATTTCGTCAAGAAAGGCGTTCCCGCCTTGATGGTCTTGGGCGCGCCGGAAGGCGAGACCTCGAAGTGGATCGAGCGGATGAAAGCATGGGAGAAAAGCGATTATCATCAACCGACTGACACCATCCGCGCCGATTGGAGTTGGGAAGGGGCGCGCATGATGGCTGTGCTTGGACTCATCATGGGCATGCGTATCGCCGACAGCGCACAGATGCCCGCGTGGGTCCAGACCTCGCGCTATAATCGCGAGCGCGGAACGAACAAGCCTGTGGATGAGCCATAGGAATTGGACAGGCATTAATAATGTCAATCAAGAGTAGAAACTCTTTGCGGTCTTGGCGTCTTAAATCTTTGCGCCCTTTGCGTTAAAAAGCACTTAACCGCAAAGGGCGCAAAGAAGGAGCGCGCAAAGACCGCAAAGGGGAAAGCGAATTTATTTCCACCCTTGATTCGCATTAATAGAAGTTCTTAAACTCGCTTGAGAGATAAAGGGGAAACATGGAGAATCAAAACGAGCCGGAGTTGTCTGAGGAAATGAATTCTCTCTTGGACAGCAGCAAGTCAACATCGGAAGCGTTTTCCATCATCGGGACGGAGTTGATAGAGGTCAAAGCGATGCTCATGACCTTGATTGATCTGCAAAAGTCAGCCCTGTTTGCGACCGGCGTGTCCGAGAGTGACTTGGAGACCAATGTGCAAACCCTGCTCGAAGGGTATCGCAACAGATTTATGAGCGGCCTCTCGCAGCGCGTGAAGGAAGCGGCGGAGCAATAGAGCTTCAAGGAGAATCAACAAGCTATGGCGACACCTGAAAAGGAAGCTCCGGAAATCATCTCGACCGAAGAGATTTATCACGGGCGCGTCTTTGATATTTCGGTGGCGACGATTCGCGAGGGCGAGCAGACTTATAAGCGCGAGATCGTGCATCATCCGGGCAGCGCGGTTATCATCCCTGTGTTTGACGACGGGACGGTCGCGCTCGTAAGGCAGTACAGGCATCCGGCTGTGCGTTATCTTTTGGAAGCTCCTGCGGGCACACTGTCGCCGCCCGAACGGCCTGAAGACGGCGCGGCGCGCGAGTTGGAAGAAGAGCTTGGAGTCAAAGCCGCGCGGATAGAAAAGCTGACGGAGTTCTTCGTCTCGCCCGGATTCTTGGAAGAAAAGATGTGGGTCTTTCTGGCGACGGAAATGACCGAGACAGCGCAGAATCTTGACGAAGATGAAGTCCTGGAAATCGTCCGCGTCTCTTTCCCGCGCGCGTTGGAGATGATTTCCGATGGCGAGATTGAAGACGCCAAAACCATCATCGGCCTGATGCTCGCGGCGCAGCGGCTCGGCCTCGGCGCGGCGGATGCGAGCTATCCGGCGGTTTGATTTAAATCAATATTGGTCTCTTTGCTCACTTTTAGCATCTTATAGCTTTGCGTTCGACGTTTCCCCTTGACTCTCACATTCGATTGGAGCTGGAACAAAATCATGAGAACAATCTTCACTTTGCTTTTGCTAACTCTATTTCTGGGAGCATCCGCTTCGGCTCAAGACATTGATAAAATACCGACGATTGCTGCGGTCGGAACGGTTGAAGTTGAAGCCGTGCCGGACGAAGTGTATTTTTCGCTTGAGGTCACGAAAATAGATAAAGACCTTCAAATCGCTAAGCGTCTGAATGATGATACCATCAGTAAAATTTTGGATTTGACGCGACGTTTCGATGTCAAGCCGCAGAACGTCAAGACTCATTACATTTCTGTCGAAATGAAATATGAAAGCGTCCGCAACCCGAAGAAGAAAGTTTATGATGCGGACGGAGACGAAATCGGCACACGAGTTTTCAAAGGTTACGAAGTTTCAAAAACCGTGCTTATCAAACTAACTGATGTTTCGCGTTTCGAGCAGTTTTTCGAGGAAGTGTTGAAAACCGGAATCACCGAAGTTAAAAACGTCAGTTTTGAAACGTCGAAGTATCGGGAATTAAGAGTTCAGGCGCGTGAGCTGGCGACCAAAGCCGCTCGTGACAAAGCAGTGGCAATGGCAGCAGCAATTAACCAGACCGTTGGAAAGGCTATTTTTATCAGGGAGGGCGTAGAAGTTGTTCCGCCCTCATACTCTGGCAACTCTGGCCGTAGCAACAATTTTGTCATTGAGGGTCAGGACAGCAATGATAATGTGACATCCGGTAATTCGAGCAACATGACAGCAACTTTTGCACCGGGAGCAATCACGGTTAAGTCAAGCGTGACAATTGTGTTTGTGCTGAATTGAAAAGACTGGATTTGAGAGTGCAGCCATGATTAATGTAACCAAGAATGAGAAGCGATACCATTTCGAGAGCGACTGGCTTTCGACCTACTGGCATTTCAGCTTTGACCATTATTACGATCCGGGCAACATGGGCTTTGGCCCCTTGCGCGTTTTTAATGATGACGTGGTTCAACCCGCCTCCGGCTTTCCCATGCACGCGCACCGCGAGATGGAGATTATCACTTACATCCTCGACGGAGAGCTTGAGCACAAAGACAGCACGGGCGCGTTTGACCGCATCCGGTCGGGCGAAGTCCAGCGCATGAGCGCGGGCACGGGGATACGTCATTCCGAATACAATCCTTCTCAAGATCAACCGGTTCACCTCTTGCAAATATGGATTACTCCGGCGACGAGCGGCCTTGAGCCGGGTTATGAACAGTTGCGCTTTACGCAAGAGCAGCGCGCGGGCAAGCTGCTCGCGGTCGCTTCCGGTCAGGACATGCAAGGCACTGTCAAAGTTCATCAGGACACGACGTTCTACGTCTCGGCGCTCGACGAAGGCGATGAGGTCACGCATGAGCTTGGACAAACGAGGCGCGCTTATTTATTCGTCATCAGCGGAAACGTGGAAGTCAACGGCCACGCGCTCTCAAGCGGCGATCAGGCCAGAATTTCCGAGGAAGCGCGGCTTAAGCTCAATGCGAGTGAAGCTTCGGAACTGATTCTGATTGACCTTCCATAAAGGGGAAAAGCGATGGAGCCGACCTGCACACATCTGGACTCGATACGCGAGGTCAAGCCGAGCGCGAAAGGCTGCGAAGATTGTTTACGTATTGGGGATACGTGGATGCACTTGCGCTTGTGCGAATCTTGCGGGCACGTCGGCTGCTGCGATTCTTCAAAGAACAAGCACGCGACCAAACATTTTCAGACGAGCGGGCATCCCATCATCAAATCTTTCGAGCCGGGCGAAGAGTGGGGCTGGTGCTTCGTAGACGAGATTTTTTTCGAGATTTTGTAAAGAAGATTTTTCACTTGAATGTTTGTCTTGCAGCTTAAGATAAACTAACAGCGGATGTGATAATTAAAAGTTGTTGATGGCAATGAACAGCATAGAATTGAGACAAATCAACAGACCGCACATCGATAAACTGAGTGATGAACTTAAACGGTTTGCTCAGTCAAACTGGGATGATGCCTCAGTTCTTGCCCAAATACTTACCGAATTGCTTTTTAGAAAACGAAGATTTGCAGTAAAGCTGAGAGGCGAAGTCGTAGATAGATTGATTGAGTTGCAAAGACAAAGCTTTCCGTGGCCTTCGACTGTAGCGAACCTTGGCTCAGGCAAATTAAGCGATATTAATTGGCCGAAGGAAGGCTTGTTGTCATTCATGGGTTATAAGACAGGACAGAATGGAGCATCTGAAGAAGCAAGAAGATCTATCCTAGATTATGTTTACACACAGGATGTACCAAACGTAAATTCCGCTAAGTACATGACTAAGTGGGGTAAGCCAAATACGGGGAATAGACTATCTAAAATGGCAGAGTCCATCGCTGCTTTCGTGAGAAATGCCAAACGAAGGGATGATCGTTTGTTAAGTATTTCGATTGCGGAGTGGGAGGCGGATTTGGATTACTTGAAAGCTCAATACTACATCGGAAGATATAATTTCATATGGCCTCTGACTAATGTAAGAAATTGAGAAGCACACTCGCATCGAAACATTCCGAAGAAATTCTTGAGAGCGAAGCTATTCTGAATGCTCCGCGCACGCCGCCACCGCCGCGCCCGTCGCTTGTCAATTACCTGCATTCAGCCGTCGCCATCCCGCTTATTTATTTCTACACGTTTGTGATGGGCAGCCTCTCGCTGACGCTCTCGCTCTATGACCCTGCGGGGAGAAAGCAACATTGGTGCGCGCAAAAGTGGTGTCGCCAGATTGCTTTTACCGCCGGAGCGCGCGTGCGTGTTCACGGCGCAGAGCATATCCGGCCTGACACGTCTTATGTTTTTCTCTCGTCACATCAAAGCTACATGGACATCCCCGCGATGCTCGGCTATCTGCCAGCGCAGTTGCGCATCGCCGCCAAAAAAGTTTTATTTAAAATTCCTTTTATGGGCTGGCATCTGACGCGCGCGGGGCATATTCCGGTTGACCGCAGTTCGACACAGAACGCCGTCGCCAGTATGCAGAGGGCTGCGAGCTATGTGCATGACGGCATCTGCGCGTTTGTCTTTCCCGAAGGCACACGCTCGCGCGACGGCGTGCTGCACGGCTTTAAGAAGGGCGGCTTTAAGCTGGCGATGCAGGCCAAAGTTCCGATTATTCCGGTCACGATTATCGGCACGCGGCAGAATCTCCCGCCCGATTCAATCGTCTTCCGCCCCGGCCAGATAGACATGTATGTTGATGCTCCGATTCCCACAGACGGCTTGACGGACGAAGACCTTGAGCCGCTGATGCAAACGGTCTGGGAGGCGATGGCGAAACATTTTAGAGAGAGATGCTAAGAGAGATGTTAGATGCTAGATGTTAGATGTTGGTGAAAAGCAAGCGTTGACATCTTAGAGCTGTTTGGAAAATCCTTTGTGCGCCGAAGGCGCAGCCAGAAGGTAGCCAGACGTGCAACGTCTGGAACTCACGAGCCACCAGAGATTCCGCGCTGAAAGCGCGGAGAGAAATTTCTGGCGCGCCTTCAGCGCGCGACCTGTGTGGCTTGCGCTTAACCAGACGTTGCACGTCTGGCTACCTTCTCCGCGCCGCTCGCGCTGCTAGTGCAGGATTTTTCAAAACAGCTTCTAACATCTGACATCTAACATCTAACATCTGCCGCGCAGTTGACCGTCTCCGCTCCGGTCTCTTACACTCCTGAGCTATCGTGAGCATACCGAACGAACAAATTCCGGCAACGCCCGGGCAGGGGCAGGATTATTCAAAGGGCTTTGCGGGAGCGCCCGTCAATGCGGCGCTTGAGAGTGACCCGAACAATCCGCCGTGGGACATCCTTGTCTCAATCGGCCTCTGGGCATTGAGCGTCGTGCTGATAGTCGTGGTTCCGTTGCTGGTCGTCATGCCTTACATCATGACGCGCTACTGGGGCGACGAGAATGCGATGCAAGCCGCAACTCAAGACCAGACTTTTATCTTTCTCTCTGTCATCAGCTTCATTCCGGTTCACCTGTTGACGCTTGGCGCGGCGTGGGCGCTTGTGACCAAGTGGGGCAAGCTTCCCTTCTGGCGCACGCTCAGATGGAGCTGGGAGAAAAAAGCAGGAGGGCTTGGTTTTTGGTGGATGGTGCTGGGCTGCGCGGGGCTGGCGGCTGGTCTCTATGTCTTAGGCTCTTTGTTTGTGAAGTGGTTCGGCGGCGGCGCGACGGACATAGACATACTGGTCAAAAGCTCTCTGGCGACGCGCCTGACTCTGGCCGTGGTGGCGGCGACGACCGCTCCGCTGGTTGAAGAAATACTTTATCGCGGCATCATGTATCCGGCCATGCACAGAAGGCTCGGCATGTTCTGGGCGGTCGGCCTGGTCTCTTTTCTCTTCGCGTTTGTGCATGTCTTTCAGTACCGGAATAATCTGAGCGTGATTGCCGTTATCACTACCTTGAGCGTGACGCTCACGCTGGTGCGCGCACACACAGGGCGGCTGTTGCCCTGTTTTCTCATTCACCTGTTCTTCAACGGCGTGCAGTCCGTGCTGATCGTGCTGCAACCTTACATTCCACAACTCCAGGAGGACGCACAGCAAAAGAAAGCTCTCGTGCTGCCCGTCCGGCAACTGTTCTACGCACTCTTCTAAAAACATGGCTTACGAGGTCGTCGTTGTCGGCGGGGGTTTCGGCGGGCTGACCGCTGCCGCGCTGTTGGCGGCGCGCGGCGTGAGCGTCTGCCTGCTGGAAAAAGAATCGCGCGCGGGCGGATGCGCTGCCGGATTTGAAAAGTTCGGATATAGTTTTGAGACCACCGCTTCGCTTTACGCTTCGTGGGGAGCGGGCGAGATTCATGACCGCGTCTTTGCGGAGCTTCCCGTCGCACGGCCTGAAATACATTCACTCTCAACGCCTTACGTCGTTCGCCTGCCAGACCAAACAGAAGTCGCTTTAACATCGAACACGGAACAGTTTGAAGAAACCCTGCGCGCGGCCTTTCCGGAATGCAGCGATGCAGCCATCAATTTTTACCGCGAGCTTGCCCCCCTCGGCGAAGCTCTGCGACGTGTCGCCGCGCGCGTGCCTGACCTGTTGACGGCATCGAAATTCAAACGCCTGAAAGCCGTCGCGCCTGAAGCGCGCATTGCTTCGCGCGTCTACGCGGCGATGGGCGAGACGGCTGCGCAGCATCTCTCCCAAACATCCATGCGTTTTCGCCGTTTCATAGACGCGCAACTGCAAATCTTCGGGCAGCGTGGCAGCGAAGATTGCGCTTATCTTTACGCCGCGCTCGCGTTGATGATTCCGCGTCATGCGCTATACGAGATAAGCGGCGGCGCACAGGCTCTCGCGGGGCAGCTCGTCGAATCAATCAGGAAAAGCGGCGGCGTTGTGCGCTTTGACACGCCTGTGCTGCGGCTCTCTTATGACCAGGGCGGGCACGCGCGCGGCGTGGATTTGTTGAGCGGCGAGTTTGTCGAAGCTACGCGCGCCGTCGTCTCGAACCTGACGGTCTGGGACACGTATGGAAAACTCGTGGGCCTCAATCGCACGCCCGCAGACGTGCGCAAGCGTCTTAACAATTTGCGCGGCTGGGGCGCATACCTGCTCTATCTAGGCATGGATGAAGAAGCTGCGCAGAGGCTTCCAGCCAATCATGTGCTGGCCTTAACAGACTGGCAAGACGGGCAAGCTTTCGATCCCGAAACAGCGCAATTTATGTTTGCCGCCGCGCCCGCGTGGGACGCCCGTGCCCCCACAGGCAAACGCGCCGTCACCGTCTCGACCTTCACCGAAGCCTTGCAGTGGTTCGCGTTCCACGAAGATGAAACGGAGCATGAAGCGCAGGATCAATCCGCGCTCGAACAGTGTTGGCAGCGCATGCACGCAGCGATGCCGGAACTCGCCGACGGCATCGAAGTAATCGAGACGGCAACGCCGCGCACTTTCTACGAAGACACGCGCCGCAAGCTCGGCATGGTCGGCGGCGTCGGCCAATCGCTCGACGTATTTGGCGAGCATGCCCTCTCGCATCGCACTACAATTCCCAATCTCTACCTCGCCGGAGACACGACCTTTACCGGCAACGGCATCGCCTCCGTCACACAATCCGGCCTCATCGTCGCTAACGAACTCACTCGAAAATAAAAAGAGAAAGAGGGTAAGGGGAACGCGGGGCGGGAAGAACTGAATTAAGTATTCAAGGCTCGCGAATGAAAGCCAAGCTGATTCCGCTCCGATTCAATGAGTTGTGAGACACGGTCTTTCATCAGTGCACGCCCGGTTTACCGCTCGCTCTGACAAGCTGCATTCTCATTGATATGCACTAGCTTCGATGTCTTGAGCAGCGTTCTTATTTGAGCAATAAATTTCTTCTGCTCTTTTGGCGAAAGCTCTGAAAGTTTCAGGCAATAATCTATCTCCCCCTCTTTGCCCCAACGAACTGCTGCTTTTGCCAGTTGCTTACCCTTCGCTTTTTCATAACGCTTGATGAAATTATCCAATTTCTCCTGAGCCTTATCATCAATGCCGCAACAGATGCTATAGAATGAGACGACCAATCTTGAGGTCTGCTCGCTGGCCTTCGTTTGACCATGAGCGAAACCAGAGAGTCCCATCAGGCTCAAAAAGAGCGCAAGGTTGAGCACGAAATATTTTGCTTCTTTCATCTTTCTCCCAATTTGCGATTTTCTGTTTCAACTTCTATTCGTACAATGTCTCCATCTTTCAAATTATACTTATCTCTCAACTTTACTTCGCACGCGACCTCAACCAGCGATTTCTCATCGAACCCCTCATCGCTTTCATTAGTGTCTGTACGCAAGATAAAAGCATCTTCCTGAAAGATGCGGCAAGGAACGATATAGATGGAAACCGTCCCGCCATATTCTTCACCTTCCAAACGCATCGCGTTGGAAGGGATACTGTATTCCTCCCCCAACTGTACATTCAATGTTCCGGGGAACAGCAACATTCCAGTCTTTTTCTGATAATGATCTTTGAGCTTATCAATCCAGTAGGCGAAATTGCCTACGCCGGTCACGACTTTCCCGGTTAATACTTTCATTGGGATTCCCTTTATTCTTTAATGAACCACAGCGCAGACGCACAATGCCAGAATCTAATCCGCGCTGAGCAAGCAGCCTTTGACATTATCAGCTAAGATGACGATGAAGGAATGCTATAGCGGGGTCGGGTTGAATGTGTCGTTAGGCGCGTAGTTGAGCTACTCACCGCAAAGTATCAATAGTTAAAGTGACAAACCAGCCTCTGGTAAATAATCCCACACAAAAAGATTCGACCCAACGCCTTTGATTGCTCGAACAAATCCATCTTGGGAAATAACAAACGCAATGCAATCTTCAAAACTGGAACATAGCCGGATAGCCGAACGATGTCGGGTGCCAAATGTGGTAATTGGCCTTTCTATATAACTATCTCCTAATGGATCATTTGCCATTTTAACAGTTTCGAGACTTGGCGAAGACGCAATAATTTCAGCACCAAAGCCAAGTACCTTAAGTTTTTTGGTTAGTACTACAGCACCATCAATAGCAGATAAAGTAGATATAAAGTTTTCTAACTCGAAAATATTATCTTCGGCGCGCTCATGTCTCTGTTCCCAATTTATTAGCGCCTTTAAGTCTTCGGCTGACGCATTGTCTTTAGACGTTAAAGTTGAAAACGAGTTTGGATTTGCCTCTCGTTCTGGGAATAAAGCATCATAATATCGCTTATGAGCTTCACACTCCTTTATTAATAACTCCCAGATATTTGGAGATTCTAATGTGTACTTTATTAAAAGCCGATCTCTCAGTCTACGGTCATTAATACCTATATCATCAGGTAGAACAATAAAAGTACCACCATGATGACGTTCTTTAGCTAAATTGATAATGTTGCTTAACGCCCTAAAATATTGCCGACGAGGATGTCTATCTGAATCTGCCCTTGTATCAAATCTTTTCACATCAAGTTTTTTAATCACATCTCCATACAGTTCTTGAACTGTATCTTGCAGAAACTGTCCAATTGATCCATCACCTAAGTTATCAAGAGGCACGCCCATTAGTCTTCCGCCTTGCAAGCGGAAAATCACCTGACCAAGCGTTGAAGCAGTAAGGTTTCCAGAGGCGAAGGTGCTTATAGTTAATAAATTCGGCGGCGCTACTGCTCCAGTATCTCTACCTGTTAGTAAGCGCCACCAATTAGTTCCTAAATTAATAATTCCCCAAATGGCAAGCGGGCTTTGGTCGGATTCTATATTCACGGCACTCGTGGCACATACCACTAGAATTGATTGCGTTGGTTCTATTGCAGGAGCAAGCCGTAGCACTTCAGCCGCAGTAAATAATATTGGTGATGTAAATTTAACAGGAGAGTCATGTAAATTAAGCTGTCCTCTCATCTGCTCGTTAGGCAAATCAGGAGGCAAATACGCGACACGAACAGCAAGATGTCTAGATTCCTCTGTTAAAAAGCTGACATGATAGAGAACATCAAAAAGGGCTTTCAATTCCTCATCGTCTGGAAATGGGAGAATCACATTGCTCCCACTCCCTTTTCGGGTTTTAGATAGTTTCCTGTTTTTAGATGTAGATAAAGATTTGGAAGGTCTTAGTCTTTCTTGGTGTTGCTTCCAACTCCTTTTCGTGCCTTCAATAAGATCGTGGGGGTATGTATATTTCATAAGATTTCAATAACATGTTACTACGTCTAACTCGGTATTATCTTGCATGTTTGTCAGATAATACGCCGATTAAGAATATTACCATGCAATTTTGGTTTGGTAGAGAGTGTTTTAGGAAATCACAAATGAAGCAGGATCGCGAGAACATCGAAGGCGAAATTTAGTAAAAGATATACAAACGATGGTTTAGCAACCCGGCTGAATAGCTAGACTTTTTATCCCATCTATCTCCACTCAAAATTTTTCTTGACAGGCTCAAATTGTATGGTGTATGGTGACACCATACAATTTGAGCGTTTGAAAAAGACTGATGTTTATTGTGATTGATGAAAATGACCGCCGTCCCATTTACCAGCAAGTGGTGGATGAGATTAAGGGTCTGATCGCGCGGGGGGTGTTGCGCGAGGGGGCTGCGCTGCCTCCTGTCAGACAGGTGGCGGCTGATTTGGGCGTCAATCTCAACACGATTGCGACCGCTTACAGGGAGTTGCAGGGCGAAGGCTTGATTAATATTCGTCACGGGGCGGGCGCGGTCGTCTCTTCGCGCAGGGCGAGCGAGAAGACGGATGATGAGTTGCGTAAGCCTTTGCGGGCGGCCTTGACGCAGCTCGCGCTAGCGGGGCTGCCGCGCGCGGAGATTATGAGCATCGTGACGGAAGAGTTGCGCAAGCTCTTGAAAGGAGCGAGATGAACAACGAGACTTTTGGAGTGCTCATCGCTTTGCTGGTTGGCGATCTGCTGGTGCTGGCTGTTCTGATGTGGATGCCTGCGATGCGGCGCGAGAAGGCTTTTTTCGGCGTGCGCGTAAGCCGCGAGATTTACGAGGGCGAAGGCAGACGTATCTTGCGACGTTACTGGCTCTGCCTGCTGGCTGCATTCGTGGCGCTCAGCGCGTTTGGATTTCTGACGGCCTACTATCGCAATAATTTTCTTTACGCTGCCGCGAGCTATGTGTTGAGTGTGCCGCTGGCTTTCGTGCTGTACACAAACTTTGCGCGCGAGGTGCGCCCTTTCAAAATAGCCAGCGAGGCGAAAAGGTTTGCTTCGTCACTGAGGACGCGCAAGCTCGCGGATTACACGACCATCGCGCTCGAAGCATTGGTTGTCGTAGTCACCATCGCTCCCGTCTTTGCGCTCGTCTATTACTATCCGGGTTTGCCTGAGCGCGTGCCTGTGCATTGGGGACTCAATGGCGAGCCGGATCGCTGGGCGCGTAAAACTTTTGCGACGGTCTTCTTTATCCCTGTGCTGGCCGCTTACCTGCAAAGCTGGTTTCTGCTTCTCAAGTACGACATCGTTCACGCCAAGATGACGTTGCCCGCAGAGCAGGCGGAAGTTTACATGCATTACAAAGAGATGCTGTTAGCCGCCAGCGCGCGGATGATTGACTGGCTGCGCGGCCTCATCGCACTTCTGCTCTCAGGAGTCTCGCTGTTCATTCTCTTGACCACAGTCGAAAGCTGGCGTGGCTGGATGCCTTTCGCTTCAAAGGCTCTCTGGGCCAATCTTGCGCTGCTCCTGTCCGTCGCGTTTTATTTTCTGTATCGCTTTATGGCGATTAACAACCAGCTTGAGGCGGCGACGGGCGGCGATGCCAATGTGCGCAGGCAGTCAGAGGAAGAAAGATGGAGCGGAGGCGGGACGATTTATTACAACCCTGATGACCCGGCCTTGATCGTAGAGAAGATGGACGGCTTGGGTTACACATACAACTTTGCGGGCAAAGGCATCCGCCTGCGGCTCATGTTTCTGGCGGGCGTGCCGCTGCTGGTCTTGTGGGCTTTGCTGGATTTGTAAGCAGCAAAGCGTAAGGGACAAAGAAACTCTTTGCGGTCTTGGCGCAGTTCTTCTTTGCGGTCTTTGCGGTTAAGTGCTTTTTAACGCAAAGACCGCAAAGATTTAAGACGCAAAGCACGCAAAGGATAAACTTTTATCATGCGCTTTTCTTAGGAGACTCCGATGCGATTATTTATCCTTTCACTTTTCATCTATTTAATGACGCCTGCGCTTGTGTTCGCGCAGCAATCGAAGACGCAGCTTCCGGCTCCGCCGCCGTTGCTCTCCGCCGCGCTGTGCGGCAAAGGGACTTTTCTCATCAGCCTCGGAGGCTCGTCCATAGGGCGCGAGACTTTTGAAGTGAAATGCGTGGAGGGCGGAGGCTTTTCCGGCAATGCTACGACGGACATCAAGCTGCCGGGCGCAACGATTGAGCTACAGACGACGATGGAGCTGGACAAGGCAGCCGTCCCGTTCAAAGTTTCTCTGAAAGGGATAGTGGGCGACGCGCCTATGGATAAGACGCTGAGTTTCAAAGACGGCACGGCGACCAGCACTGACAACGGTAAATCCCGTGACATGCCTTATGAAAAAGGAGCTTCGTTCGTGATGTCGAACGTGCCTTACACGTTTATGCTGGCGGCGGCCAGATACGACGCGGCGCGCGGCGGGATGCAAACTTTCCCGCTCTTTCCCAACCTGACCGCACAGATCGAGCGCACAGGGCGCGACGAAGTGCAACCAACGGGCGTCGCTGCACCGCCGAAGCCCACAGCCTTTGACCGTTACACCTTGCAGCTAGGCCCTGTCACGCTCCTGTTGTGGGCGGACATGCAGGGGCGCATTGTGCTCATCTCGCTGCCACAGCAGAATTACATTTCCGTTCGTGAAGAGTTTGCGAGTTTTGTCGAGCCGCTTCATGCAACGCTTGGGAACACTATGAAGCATTTGAAGCCGGATTACAGCGCGCCGCCCGATGCTCCGTTTACGGCTGAAGAAGTCAAAATCAAAGTCAAAGATTTCGAGCTGGCCGGAACGCTGCTGCTTCCCAAAACAGGCGCGCGTCCCTTCCCTGCCGTCATCACCAGCACAGGCTCCGGGCAGCAAACGCGCGACGAGCCTGTTATCAAAGACTACAAAATATTTCGCCAGGTCGCGGAACATCTTGCGGCGCGCGGCATAGCAGTCTTGCGCGTGGATGACAGGGGCGTCGGCGATTCGACGGGACTCGGGACGCTGGACAAAGCCACGACCTTTGACTTTGCAGACGACGTGCGCGCACAGGTCGCATACCTGCGCACGCGCCGCGAGATTGACGCCGACAAAATAGCCATCGTCGGACACAGCGAAGGCGGCGTCATCGCGCCGATGGTTGCGGCAGACGATCCCAGGCTGGCTGCGATTGTGCTCTTGGCCGGAACAGGCAAGCGCGGCGACGAGGTCTTGCTGTACCAGATGAATCGCCCGCTTGAGCTTAACGCGGCGATCTCAGAGGAAGAGAAAGCCAAAGGGCGTGCCGGGAATCAGCAGATACTGCGCACTGTCATAGAGGGCGGCGACACTTCAAAGCTGCCCGCGCTGTTTCGCTTTCACTGGATGAAAGTGTTTCTCACCTACGACCCGCTGACGACTATCAGAAAAGTGAAGCAGCCGATCTTTATCGTGCAGGGCGCGCTCGACCGCCAGGTGACGGAGGAGCAGGCAGAGCTGCTGGCAAAGGCTGCGCGCGAGGCAGGCAACAAAGACGTGACGGTGCGCGTTTTTCCAACCCTCAATCACCTGTTCCTGCCTTCTAAAACCGGAGACGAGAGCGAATACAACTCGCTTGAAACATACGTTGTCGGGGAAGATGTGATTAAGGCTCTCGGCGATTGGCTGCAATTCAAATTACAGCGCAGCGTTCCGGCAAAGGGACGTTAGCAGCATTTTCTCCACTGGCTGAAGCTAGTGCAGTGTAATGAAAGTTAATTGAATTGCTACTAGCTTTAGCTAGTGGAACAAGAGAGCTAACAAGTATCGGCTTTAGCCGAATCATTTCGGCTAAAGCCGGTAACTTCTGTGATTTCTTATCCACTAGCTAAAGCTAGTGGCAATTAAAGAGACCCAAAAACTTTGATTACACAACACTAGGGGGACAAATACGGAGCTTTCGTCTCGACAAATAAAGCTTTTGTCGGGACAAATGAAGCTTTACTCTCGACGATTAAAGCTTTCACCTTCATGATTAAAGCTTTCACCTGCATAAACAAAGCTTTACCCCTCACGATTAAAGCTTATCCCTCCATGATTAAAGCTTATTTCTCTATAATTAAAGCTTTTACCTGCCTGAATAAAGCTTTGCCCTCCATGATTAAAGCTTTACTTCGCACAATTAAAGCTTTACCCCGCGCGATTAAAGCCTTACTTTTAACAAATAAAGCTTTATTCCGCACAAATAACGGTTAAGACAAAGGCCGCAAAGCTTCAATAGCAGCATTGACATCCGCTTCCGCGCCGCGCAGGACAGTGACGCTATCGCTCGTGAGCAGCACGGTTGTCGTAAACGAATTTTCGCGCCAGGTCACCTGCGCTTCGCTGCCGTTTGTGGACTCGCCGCCGGGCTGCACGCCTGTGCGCTGCTTTTGGAGCGCGTTGTAAGCCTTGAAAAATTCTTCTGCGTCCGTGCGTTTGTCCCAGACGGATTTCCAGACGAATAAAGACGCGCCGCCCGCTCGCTCAAAAAGCAGGGCGCGGTCGCCGCCCCAGCCTGCCGCCGCGCGCAAAGCTTCGCTCTCAGCGACGCCCGCCATCAACACGCCGCGCAAACCGATTTCGCCCATAGAGGTCGTGGTCACGACGCGCCAGCCGCTTTGCGTTAAAGCTGTTTCGTTCAATTGCACATCGCGCGGGGCTTCGCCTTGAAAATATTTTTCGGGATGGAGGATTTGCTCGCTCGAAGCGGGCGGGGTGCGGAACAGTTCGTCTATGCCGCGCTGCCCCTCTTTGCGCCGGACGGCTTCGACAAAACGCGCGCCGTCGCGATAGCGAAAGATAAAAGTTTCCGTCAGGAGCGGCGGAAAGAGCGCGCCGTATTCTTTGCGGTACAGGCTAAAACGATTGTTCTCCTGCCGTGTAATCTCTTCGAGCGGGCGGCGCGCGTAAGTCTCGCCTTCCTCGGCGCGTCTCTGCACGTTCATCGCGTCGCCTTCGATCAGCGCGAAGACCGCTTCCGTCCGGTCAAAATTGTATGGACGGACGATGAGCATCTTCATCAAATCGAAATGCTGATCCTGTAGCGCGTGTACAAACTCATGCGTCAAGAGAGAGCTGCCGCCCTGTTTGTCTACGAGCAGAATTTGCTTGTCGAGCGGCGAATAGGTCGCGCCCGCAGAGACAGCCGTAAAGCTTGCTGCGAGCGATGCTAAATCAGAGCCTTCCGGGAGCACGCCGCCTGCCACTGCTAAGCGGCTCAGGACACGCAGGTCTTCGCCGCCCATCGTCCTTGCCATCTCGCTCGCGCGCGTGCCGTATTCCCAGCCCGACAGCTCTGCCATCCCGACTTCGCTTTTCCATGCCAGCCCGCGCAGCATCGAAGCCTCGCGCATCGCTCCCGCGCGCAGCTTTTTCAGTTCATCGGAAAGCGGGCGCACGGGCAGCGGCGCGAGGGAGCGCGCGGGCGGCGCATCACTGGACGGACTCGTGTTCGTGCGAGCCGTGCGCTTTTCCCCGCATGAGGTGGCTAAGAAAGAAGAAACGGCGATGATAAAGGCCGCGCAGACAATAATGATTCCCTTGCTCTTAAAACGCATAACGGCCTGTTAGACGCATGAAACTCAGTTAGCGATGCCGATCTCAAAATGAGTCAGGAGTCTAGAGTCAGGAGTCGGAAATCAAGTTTCGATTGAATGTACGGTAGGCTGTCAGCCTGCCGCTCGTACGGAACAGACGGCAGGCTGACAGCCTACCGGACACTGATTTGCAAACTGCTCTAGACTCCTGACTTAATTCTTTGAATGAGCCATTCAGCCGAGAGCAGCAGCGGAATGATGAGCGCGAGCGGCCACCAGTTGCGCAAGTCCCAGGTGCGGCGCACGCTCGTGCGACTTTGCGGCAGGGCTGCGAGTTTTTCGTTGAGGGCATTGAGATTTGAGAGAGAGAAGATGTCGCCTCCCGTTTCGCGCGCCGCGCGTTGGAGCGTGTCGCGGCTCGCGCCTTCAGCGAAGGCAGAGGGAGCGACGACCGCGAAATATTTTTGCGCCGTGCCACTCTTGCCGCTCGCCGTGTAGTCTATTGAAAGATTGAAATGCCCTTCAGCAGGCGCGTCAAAGCGTGCGCGCCAGATGCTCTGGTCGCTCGAATCGGGCACGAAGTTGATTTCCTGATTAACGCCTGATGAAGTCGGCGCTGAATCCGATGCTTGATTCGCATCCTCTACCTGAAGCTGCGCGTTGAGCTTTTCGATTTTCAAAGGCGCATAGGATTCATCTAGCACGCGCAACTCTGCCGTGACTTCGCTTCCGGCTGCGGGCGATTCATCATTCAGAACTATCTCGACGGAGGGACGCGCGCCCGCAGCCGCCCAGAGAGTCAAGCCCTGCCAGAGGGACGCGAACGCGCCGCCCTTTTCCGACTGCTCGCCGCTCGCGCTCGCCTGTATCCTCCACGAATCCGCAGGGGCGAAAACCAGCGTGCGCCCTGCTCCATAACGCATCGCGGCGATGAGCGGCGCGCCCGCTTCGCCTGTGCCCGACGCGCCCGCAACGCCACCGACGGCCAGCACAGATGCTCCCGCGCGCAACGCGCCGAGACGCAAGCCCTCTCCCGTGAGCGCGCCCGCCGTAGATTTTTCTTTTCCCGCGCGTGCGCTCACAAACCCGCGCAGCGCGCTGCTCGCTCCGGCCTCGGTCGGCGTCAGCGGAATGTTGGCGCGTGTCTTCTCGGCCTCGACGGGAGCGTTGCGCGCTATCTCCTGCGCCGCCGTGCGAAAGCTGCTCGAATCAATCAAGGCAGGCAGGAGCGCAGAAAGTTTTCCGTTAGGCGCGACGATTGAGCCTGCAAAGCCGTTGCCGCCTAAGAAGATTAAGCCGCCGCCGCGCCGCTCGACCCAATCACGAAGACGCGCGGCCTCCGCGCCGGAAAGCATAGCGTCCGGCGTCGCTCCGACGATAATGCAGTCATACGCATTGAGCCGCGTCGCGCTCGCGAGCGCCGCGCGTAGCCTCGCGGCGGGCGCATTGCTTACACCCTCGTCTTTTTCTCGCGTACTTGTCTCTTCAGCCTTTCCGCTTTCTTCCGTCCCCTGACTCCCGGCTTCCGACTCCTGACTCCTGACTCCTGTTATCGCCGCGCGGCTCACCTGCGCGAAGTAGTCCATCTCAAACAACTCGGCTTCTTCGAGCGCGCGGCGGATAAATTTTGTTTCCCAAGTCGGCTCGCCTTCAAAGAAGAGAACGCGCTGGCGACTTTCGGCGGCATAAATCGTAATAGGTCTTGAGAGCGTCGCGGCATCTTCGCCGCCGGATGCTTCTGCGCGTGCGAGATAATTATTCCAGCCCCCTGCCTTCGGCGCGACTTCGAGCATTAAGGTTTGCCGCTCATCATCGCTCGTCCATCGCGCTTCGGTCGAAGCACGCACCTGTGCGTCATCAGAAATAGTGATGAGCGTCGCGCGCCCCTTCATCCCGCGCGCGTGAACCTGACAACGCACCGCAAAGGGCACGCCGCGCACGGGCTTGCCCATGACAGCAACACTCTCAAGCGCGACGCGCGGGCTGTCGTCCTCGCGTAAATCCGTGAGGACAAAGACGGGTGCGCCGGACGCCTCTGCGCTCGCGCGCTCGATTTCGCGGCGCGCAGTTTCGGCTGGCAAATCGCCGCCGGTGACGAGCAGTGTTGCCAGATAAGAGGCATGCTGAGCAGACTTTGCCGCAAGGGTCGGTTCCGTTTGCTCTACGGCCTCGAAATTTTTCGCTGTGAGCGCGGCCAGAGCTTGCTTTATCGCAACGGCTTCAGAGGGATTGCGGCTCGCTTCATCCAATGCTTGATGCGCTCTCGCCTGACGCACGAGGACGCGCGAGTTATGTGTAGAGTCGTACTCAAAACGCAGCCCCACGAGCGCACAGGCCAGCAGCACGAGCGCGACGCCGCGCAAGGCTACGAGCAGCAGGCGCGTCTGCTGTGAATGTTTTGAAAGGCTCTGCCAGTAACGTGTGAGGGCAAAGGCAGTCAAGGCCAGCGCGGCGACGAACACGGCTCGCCAGAACGCTCCGTCTATGCCAACACTCATGATGAAGGAAAGTTGGAAAATCATTTATTCAAGCGGCGAAAATATTCTGCGGCGCGTGCATCATCTGTCGGCAAGAGCGTATTGGCTTCGCCGCCGCGAGCGCGCGTGCTGGCGTCCGCGATGGCGTATAAGTTCCCTGCGGCCTGCGTCAACAAAGCCAGAGGCTTGCTGATGCGAGCGGCGTACTCTTCAGCATTGCCTCCCATTTCCAGACGCGAGAGTTCTGTTTCGACGATGCGCAGTTGCCCCGTCGCTTCCGCAATGGTCGCGGCATGATCTCCGCCGAGTGCGGCGAGGTTGTCCGCTGCCTGCCGCGCCTTTTCACGCGCACGCGCGACCGCGCTCGCACGCGCGGTCACGGGCACATCTAAGGTCGCCTGCAACTCGCCGAGCGCGGCATACGCATCCGCTAAGGCATTGCGGAGCGGCGCGGCCTCTTTCGGCGCGTCACGGCGCGAGAGCTTTTCCAGTCTGGTTTTAATCTCATGCAATTCGCCCGCGTAACGCCTTTTGAGATCAACCGGCTTGGTTTTCGCGTAGACGGGCGGGACGTAGCGCACCGCCGATTGCGCACGCTTCAAACGCGCGAGGGCTTCACGCTCATGCACTAAGGCTTTGCCAGTGTCCGTCAGAGAGAGAGACTCTTCCGCATCCCACATCGCGCGAATCGCATAGACCATATCGCGTATGTTTGACGCAGCGCCCGTGGGCGGTTCAGGGATGCCGTGCTTGTGTACGCCCGTGCGCTCGTCTTCGGCTTCGCGCACGCGCTCTTCAATCTCCTGAGCCTCCGCTTTCTCGTCGTGCGTCTCTTCGCGCTCCGCGCCGTGATCTTGTCCGGCTCCCTCTGTGTTGATGTAATCGTTAAATGAGTTTTTGAAATCGCGTTGGTCTGCGGCAATGTCCTGCGAGCGTTTGAGCAGCTCGCTGCGCGTGAGGCGTGCGCGCTCTTTGTGCAGCTTTTCCGTGTTGATGATAATCATCCGCTGGCTCATCAGAAAACGCCCGATCTCGTTCGGCCCCAGATCGCCGAGGTTTAATTTGACCGGCTCAGGCGCAGTGATGGCTACGGCCAGAGTCGCGGAGCGTCCCATGTTATTCGCAGACGGGTTGCGGTCGCGCGCTTCGATCCAGTAGACGAGCGTATCGCCCGGTTGCATTCCGAGCTTTGACAGATCGAGGCTTGCGCCGCCCTGCCATTCGCGCACGCTGCCGCGCACGATGTTGCCGAGCGGGATGCTGCCGTTCGTAAACTGCGCCGCGTCTCCCTCGCCGCGACTCTTGATGTATTTCAAAGTCACATCGCTCAAGCCCAGGTCATCGCGCGCAGTCCAGCGCACGGGCAGAGGATTTGCGGGCAAGCCGCGCAACAATTGATCGCTGGCAGGCTCTGTGATGCGCGCTTCGGGCGGAGAGTCCGCGTAGACTTCGACCGCGCGCACGATGGGCGCGGGAGCTTGATTGTTATCTTCGATGATGCGTGTTTCAAAAGCTCCGCTCGCCTGCGCCGTGAAAGAGCCGCTGTAGCGATTTTCTCCGAGCGCGCTCATCTGATTCCCTGCGCCGCCAAAGCTGAGCATGACGCTTTCAAACGAGCCGCGCACAGCCAGCTCGACTTCCACCTGCGACCCTGCCAGAGCGCGCACGGGCGCATCGCCTGCAAACTCTTCGCTGCTCAAACCCGAATAAGCCGGAGGCACAACGCGCACGCGGAAAGATTCAATGGCGATAGCATTATTGTCATCTGCATTGCCCGAAGCATTCGAGCCGGAGCCGGAAGCCGAAGCGTTATCCGGTTCGAAGCCCATGATGCGTCGCGCCTCTCTTGCGAATGCGTTCGGCGCAAAGAGGCGCAGCGCGAGCATCAGCAACGCAACGAGCAAAAGCGCGCTTGCGCCTCGCACAGCGCCATTGCGCGGCGCGACTGTTCGCTCGTCAAGCTCTCCCAAAACTCTCTGCGCCTGTCCTTCGAGCCGCGTCAGCATGTAAGGCTGTGAGCCTGCGACCGGCACACTTTCAACGCTTTCCGCAAAAGTGACGAGCGCGTTTTCGCTGCGTCCCGCCGCGCGCTCGACCTCACGCGCCATCTCGCTTAAGCGTCGTCGTAGCAGCAGCAAACGGGCGGCATAAATCATGCTCAACGCCGCCGCGAGCAACACGGGCACGACCAACACTACGCGCAGCGCACGCGACAAAGGCCGCGCATAATCCACAATCCCAAAGAGGCACAGCAGCATAAGCGCAGCCGCAAGGCTCAGCGTCAACAAAGCAGCCCCGCGCCATAGACGCCTGCGAAAAAACAAGCGACTCACCGCCGCACGCACGCCCTCGCCGCGCCCCGCGCTGCGTCCCTCAAATTCAATGACTGGTGATGTCGCACTCATGAAAATTAAAGATGAAGGCGGAAGGATGAAGGATGAAGGGGCTGCTATTTGAGATGAGCGGTTCAAGGCTCAATAGCATGCCTCTCATCCTTCATCCTTCCGCCTTCCGATTGTTCTTGCTTGTTGTCGCATCACAATGAACAACTCTGCGATGAGCAGCAGGAAAGCGGTTAAGAGAAAGTAACGCCACGCGTCGCGCTTTTGCTCGGACGATTCGCGCCATGCGCTTGCCTGCGCTTCGCCCGCGCTTTTTTGTTGCCCGAAGATTCGCTCTATTTCAGTGGGCGCAGCCAGCGCGGTTTCGGATTCTGCGACGGGCGGATTGAAGGCCAGAAACTGTATGAATTTTTCCGTTTCGACGCGATAGACACCCGGCTCTGAAAAAAAATCTTCCGGTCGCGTGAGCAGCTCGCGCGCACGCGCGGTCACTGATTTACCTTCCGTGTTGATTATCTTCACAGACGCTTCCGGCGCGAGCCTGAGATTGACCGGCTCGCCGATGGCGCGTGCGAGCGGGACGCGCGCTTCAAGGCTTGAGCGCGCAATGGAAGAGACCAGCGCAGGGAACGAAGCGGATATTCCCAGCTCGCCGGATTCACGCGCGGGCGAAGTCCCGAGCAATAACATCTTGCCATTTCCTGCCGCCGCTTCAATCATCGCCGCCTCGCCGTCGTTCCAGCGCAGCAACGTCGCAGCCGTCTCGCGCGTGTTTAAAGCAAATCCCTCGCGCAGGCGGACGGCGCGCAAAGCCGTAAACACATCCGCTCCGGCAAAGCGCAGGGCGGGTGCATCCGTATCCGCTGCTCCAAAGCTCAAACCCTGTTCGCCCGGATTCTTTCGCGCGAGGCTGGCGAAAGGCAAGACTCGCCCGTCTTCTGTTTTCAAAAACTCATTCCACGAAGCCGTATCCACCTCGCGCGACGCGCACATCCAGACAACGCCGCCTCCGCTCGCGTAGTTTGCCAGCACGCGCAACTCTTCTGCGCGCGGTTGAGCGCGAAGCGAGAGCGTGATGAGCGAGTAAGCATTAAGCTCTGCCGCATCGGCGGGCAATTCGGATTTTCGTTCGAGCGTGAAACGCTTTTGTCCTGCCACGCTTCCGGCGGCTTCGAGCGCGGCGCGCAGGTAAGGAATAGCATCATCTTTATCATCACCGATTAAAAGCGCACGCGCGGCGCGAAGCTCTGTGATGACAAAATGCCGCTCGTCGTCCGCGTCGAAATCATCCGGCGCGTGTGCGGCGATGCGTGCAATGATCTGCCCGTTAGCCTCTGTACGCCACGCTGCATCCGCTTGCGAGCCTGTGCCTGTGCCAATCGCCAGACGTTTGCGCGCTCCGCTGCGCCCACCTGTCGCGGCGATGATTTCAGAGATTGAAAGCTCGCTTCCCTGCTCGCTGTCGCCGGTTGATTCGTCCATCAAAAACGCATTGCGCTCAAGCCGCGCTCCCGTTGGATGCGCGATGATTTGAATGCTTGAAAACGTGCCCGTATCGAGCTGCGGCAGATGTTCGCGCGTGAGGCCGCTCTGTTGAAAATCCGAGATGAGGTCGAGGCGCGCTTCTGTAAGCTGCTCGCTACGGAGCAATGCCGCGGCCTGCTCAAAGCCTGTCGCGTAGCTGGCGGCTCCGCTTTTTATACGGTAACGCTCTAACGCTGCCGCAAGCTCGCGCTTGTCCGAAGTCATCGCCGACAGAACTTCTGCGCCGGAAGAGAAAGAGATAATCGCCGCGCGCTCGCCTGCGGCAAGGTTGTCGATGAGGTTGCGCGCCTGCTCTCTGGCTGCCTCGTCGCGTCCCTGCGCACGCATGCTGAGCGAGGCGTCGAGCAGGATAACGCGCGTGCGCGCTGTTCCTGAATTGAGAGAGATGAGCGGGCGTGCCAGCCCCATGACGAGCAGGATAATTGCGGCAAGGCGCAAGGCGAGCAGGAGCGGTTGCTGTATGCGGCGCGGGCGCAGGCGAAAGCTCGGCGTCTCGCGCAGGAATCTGAGCGAAGGGAAATCCAATCTTCCGGCGCGCCGCCTGACCAGCAGGTGAATCAACACGGGCAAGGCGACGAGCGCCAACCCCAGCAACGCCAGCGGAGATAAAAAGCTCATAAATTCGACAGGAGTTCAAATCAAGAACAAGTATGAGCATTATGCCCCGCCCGCGCGCAGCCTGCAAAGCATAGTCAACATTAAGTAGGGGTTCAGTTTCTAACATGTCGAAGAAAAAGACGGGTTCCCGCAAAGGCGCAAAGACGCAAAGGGCTTGAGAGTTTCTTTATCTCTCATCCTTTCTTTGCGCCTTTGCGCCTTTGCGCCTTTGCGGGAGATTCTTTCGTGATGATGGGTATTCATCAGAAGTTCAATCTAAACCATTACCCAACGTTAAACGTTGATGAGAGGCATGCTATTGAGCGTCCGTCACGGGTTCGGCCCGATATTGAGCTTGATGGGGACAGAGACTCCGCCACCGGGCGGCGCGTGAACGGGCACGAGCTGCCCGTGCCCAATCCCGAATCACTCGTGCCCGTTCCCGAGTTGAGCGTGCCCAATCCCACGCCGCTCGTGCTCAAGCACGCGCCATGCGTGCCCCTTTCCGCATGATTCGTGCTTGTTTCCGCATGATTCGTGCTTCTTTCCGCGCGGCGTGTGCCCGTTTCCGGGCGGCTTGTGTCGCTTGCTCCTCCGCACACATTTCGGAATGTTCAAACAGCTACTGAGGAGTTTGTCCTCTCTCATCCCTTTCCTCTTTTGCCCAATCTTTTTCTCAGGTAGATTGCCAGCGGCTTGTCCAGCGGCTCGGACGTGTCAAGCTCCGCGTACTCTGCGCCCGTGCGCTCGAACTCGCGGCGAAAGTATGTGCGCTGCTCCGTGAGGTGTTTGAGATAAGATTTGCGTATCCGCTCCGTGTCGGCAATCAAGGTCTGGCCTGTTTCGAGATCGTGAAATTCAAAAGTCCCGCGTTGCTCCAAAAGCTTTTCCGCACGGTCAAGCAGGTGAAACACGATCACATCATGCCCGACGCGGCGCACGCGCGCGACAGCATCTACGATCTCTTCACGCTCGTCATAAAGGTCTGAGACCAGCACGGCCAAGCCCCGCCGTTTCCACTGCGCCGCCTCGCTCAAGAGGATTTTCGCCACGCTCGTGCGCCCGCCCGCCTCTATGCCTTCAAGCGCGGCCAGGATAGCATGCAGGTGACGACGGCTGCCGCGCGTCTCAAGCCGCTCGCGCACCGCTTCATCAAAGCAGACCAGCCCCGCGCGGTCGTTCTGCCTGATAGCCAGATATGCAAGCGCAGCCAAAAGATAACGCGCATAATCGAGCTTGCTCACATCGCGCGGCGTGAAGGCGAGCGACCCGCTCACGTCAAACAACAGGCGCACGGCAACGTTCGTCTCTTCCTCGAACTCTTTGACATACAGCCTGTCCGTGCGCCCGTAGATGCGCCAGTCCACGCGCCGCATCTCATCGCCAGCGATGTACGGGCGATGCTCCGCGAACTCCTGCGACAGCCCGTGATAAGGGCTGCGATGCAAGCCTATCAAAAACCCTTCGACCACCGTCCGCGCAATCAGGTCGAGCCGCCCGATGGCAGCCAGCACGGAAGGATTCAGTAAACGCTCACTCATAAAAGTCAGGAGTTCGGAGTCACGAGTTCGGAGTCAAAAAACCCAAGCGGACTCTTGACTCTGAACTCCTGACTCTTTGACTCATTTAGCAAAGTATCCCCGCCGTGTGCGCGCGGCGAGTTCGGGTCTGGCGTTGAGCTGGACTTTGACTGTGCGCCATGAGCCGTCACGCGCGCGGTTGGTCGGCAGGTAGCCGATGCTATAAACCGTGCCGAGATCGGTTATCACTTGCTTGTAAACGTCCTTTAAGTCTTCGACCTTGCGCGCGTAGTACAGATTGCTGCCGCTCTCGACGGCAATCAAGGCGAGCTGCTGCCGCGCGATGTGGTATGCGTCTTTGGTAAAGACGCGGCGCGCCTCAACCATATCGCGCTCCGTGTCCAGATAAATCGGAATGACTATCGGGCTGGAGCGCGTGACCAGTTCCAGCAGTTCGTCAAAAGTCGTCTCAGAGCCGACGCCTGCCACGTCCGGCAGCGCGTTATCAACTCCGTCAGTCATCAACACGACCGCGCTCCGGCGCGCAGTCCGCTCCGGATTCAGCATCGTCTTCAACACATAATGCAGAGCGTCCCAGAAGTTTGTCCCGCCCTTCGGCTTCGCTATTTTCTTGATACGCTCTTTCAAGTATTCGCGGTCGATTGTGAGCGGCGAGACGACTTCCAGCTTGTCCGTAAAAGTCACGATGGCGATGCGGTCTGTGTCGCGCGCGGATTCGATAAAGCCGGTGGCGGATTTTTTGATGAGCTTCAGCTTGTCTATGGTCGAGCCGGAGAGGTCAAGCAGCAGCACCAGATCGAAAGGAGCTTCGGCAGTAGCAAAGAAAGAGATTTCCTGCGCCGCTCCATCCTCAGAGACCTTAAAGTCTTTCTGCTCCAACTGCCCGACGGCGGCGCGTTGATGGTCGCGGCTAAAAACCGTCACGTTCAGATCAACCAGATCGGTTTCAACACGGATGGTGTCATCCGTCCCCGTTGTCTGTGAGCCATTCTGCGGCGACGGCGCGGCTTCCTGTGCGTGCATTAAAACCGCAGGAAATAAAAGAAAAAGAAGGAGGGCGGCCAGCCCCGAAAACAAATTCACTTTACCCTGCGTCCCGTCTTGCATGGAAAATCCTTATGTGTGAATGAACGATTTTTGCAAAGTATATTTTATATCGTTCCGGTTGGCGAGTTTGAGCTATACTCTGCGGCGAGGTCAACGTGATTTCCAAAATCCATACTTCACCCTATATCAAGACCTACACGCTCGAAGAGTTCTGGCAATTGCCCGATCCACCCGACAGGTCAAAGCTCGAACTCATCGCCGGAGTTCTCTACATGACCCCACCACCGGCACAAACTCACGATAGGGTCGTCGCGCATCTCAGGCGCTCGATAATGAAGCATCTGTTCCTGACCGGAGATAAAGGAAATATCTACGTCCCCCGCGCGGCCATCTGGACGAGTCGCCATACTTATCTTGAGCCTGACTTGTTCTATCTCTCCGCAGAGCTTGAAGCACGGCTTGATCCGAAGCATCGCAACACAGCCGACCTGGTGGTTGAAGTCATCTCGCCCGGCTCTGCGATGTATGACCGTAACCCTAAAGCGGATACTTACGGCGCGCTCGGCGTGCGCTAGCTATGGCTGGTGGATGAAACGAGCGAGACCATAGAAGTTCGTTGTCAGACGGGCAACGGTTTTGACGATGGACAAATTTTCAAGTGTGGAGAGCAGGCTGTATCATCGGTCTTTCCCGATCTCAATCCAAGTTGCTAAACATAAGCTGTTAGTGGATTGCTTTAATTGCCACTAGCTTTAGCTAGTGGAGACAATGCACAACAATAAGTTGGCTTTAGCCAAAGTATAAATAGCGCCTTCTTCCTGATAGCTTGAGCTTAAATTGTTCGGCTAAAGCCGAAAGCTAAGATGCAACTTTCATCCACTAGCTAAAGCTAGTGGCAATTGCTTAACTCACAATTTGCGTTATTTAGCATAATAGCCGCGCTTGCCGCGTGCGACTGCGTTGGGACGCGCGATGGTGACGCGAATCGCCCGCCACTTGCCGTCGCGCACGGTGTTGAGCGGCTGATACGAGAGGCTATAAACAGTGCCGATGTCTGCGACCACACGCTCGTATGCTCCAGCCAAATCTTCCAGCTTTTCGACTTCGTAGAACAGGCCGCCACCCGCTTCGGCCATCTCTGCCATGCGGTCATGCCCCGCGTCAAAGTCTTCCGGCTGCGTATCCTTCTCGCTTAAAGAGACGTACTCCGTATCCACCCAGAGCGCGTAAACCACGCCGTCGAACTCACTGATCTGGCTGAGAATCTCTTTGTAGCCGATGGCGGAGCCGTCGCCATGAACGCTCGGCAGGCTGCCGTCCAGACCGTCGCTCATCACGACGACGGCTGTGCGGCGCGATTTCCCGGCATCCTTCAAGACTTCGGTCATCGCAAAGTTGAGCGAGTCGTAAAGCTTTGTATCGCCCGACGCGGTCTCGATGGAGCTGATCCGCTGGCGCAAGGCTTCGCGGTCGTTGGTCAGGTGTGAAACGACGATTGGCGCGCCCGCAAAAGTGATGACAGCGATGCTGTCTGAGGGTCTGGCTGCGTCAACGAAGTGTTGTGCAGCGGCGCGAATCAGCTTTACCTTGTCGCGCGTAGAGCCTGAAAGGTCAATCAGCAAGACCAGATTGAAAGGCGCGTTGGCGGACTCGAAGTGAGCTATCTGTTGCTCTGTTCTGTCCTCGTAAATTTTGAAATCGCTCTGCGCGAGTCCCGTCAGGCCGCGATTCGTCCCGCGATCAATAACGCTGATGTTGAGCGTGACCAGTTCCGTGTCAACGCGCACGACATCGTCTTCGCCAACTTCCTGCGGCTCTGTCGAAACGGTTGCAGGCGTGCCGGCGGATTGCGCGCCGGTCGTGACGCCCGTGAGCATCGGCGGTCTCCGCTCGCCTTGAGCCACTGTTTCGCCTTGCGTCGGCGCGTTGCTTTGAATGACAGCAACTTCGTTTGTGGCTTCCGTTGCGACGAGAGGAGCGATTGAAATCTTTCCGTTCTGCGAGCGCAGCCGCACGGGCGCGCGGCCAGTCCCGAGACGCGAGCGAAAAACTTTTGAGCCGGAAGTTCGCGCGGCTGTTTTCGTGAACGCAAAAGTCACCGCGCCGCTGGCGGATTCCGCAGTGATGTCCGCGCTGCCTGACTCCGGGAACAGAGCTTGAATGTTGCCTGAGAAAGTTTGAACGGAGAGCGTTTCAGGCAAGCCGCGCATTTCGACTTGGCCGCTGTTGGTGACGATTTCAACGCGCGAGCGCGCGGGGATACGCAAACTCAAATTGACGCGCGTGTGTGAGGCTTTGCCCGTCGCATCGCTCGCCACCAGCACGTTTAGAAGCTGCTCTGTCCGGCGAATGATGACGGGCGAGCGTGGCGGCGTCTCGCCTTCAAACGTCACCGTAACAGAGATATGCTTCTCGTCCCAGACCTCGACGCTGACAGCCCCGCGCCGGTTCTCAATCCGCAGAGAGCCGTCTGCGGGCAGGTCTGCGCGCACGTCCTGGGCAAGGCAAAAGGTAAAAGGTAAAAGGTAAAAGGAGAGGAACAAAAGCCACTTGAATCGCAGACTCCGACCCTGTGGCCGATTGCTCATAACTTTTATCAAGCGTCTTATCACTTTTACCTTTTTACTTTTACCTTTTACCTTTCACATCTTCCGCCTTGAGCAGTTCCGCGATGATGGTTTCGGACGAGATGCCTTCCGCTTCGGCGCGAAAGTTAGGGAGAATACGGTGACGTAAGACAGGGTACGCCATTGCGCTAACGTCATCAAACCCGACGGCAAACCGCCCGTCGAACAGCGCGCGAGCTTTGGCTCCGAGAATTAAAGCCTGTCCCGCGCGCGGCCCCGCGCCCCAACGCACGTTCTCGTTGACATAAGCGATGGCTTCGGCGCGCTGCGGACGGGTTGCGCGCACGAGCCGCACCGCGTAATCGATAATATTTGAAGCGACGGGCACATCGCGCACGATCTCCTGTATCCGCAGCATCGCCTCGCCGTCGAAAATCGTTCGCACCTCTGCATCACGATTGCTCGTCGTCTCGGCGATGATGCGCCGCTCGTCTTCCGCGTCCGGATAGTCCATCACGATCTCGAACAAGAAGCGGTCGAGCTGCGCTTCGGGCAAGTGATAAGTGCCTTCCTGCTCAATCGGATTCTCGGTCGCGAGCACGAAGAAAGGAGCTTCGAGCGCGTAACGCACGCCGCCGACAGTGACCTGCCGCTCCTGCATCGCTTCCAGCAACGCGGCCTGCGTCTTCGGCGGAGCGCGGTTAATCTCGTCCGCCAGCACGATGTTGGCAAAGACAGGGCCGGTAATAAAACGCGACTCACGATGCCCCGTCGCGCGGTCTTCTTCGATGATGTCCGTGCCGGTGATGTCCGAGGGCATCAGGTCTGGTGTGAACTGGATGCGATTAAAGCGCAGGTGAAGCGATTGCGCCAAAGTTTTGACGAGCAGCGTTTTTGCCAGACCGGGCACGCCGCGCAGGATGCAATGTCCGCCACAAGCCACAGCGAGAATGCTCTGCCGCACGACTTCGCGCTGGCCTATGATGACCTTGGCGATTTCCGTCTCAAGCTGCGCGACGGATTCCGGCAAAGAGTCCAGAGCCGCAGCCTTTTTGTTTTCATCCATTAACTGCATAAGACTCGACCGCCCAAGCTTCCTCTGTTTAGATGCGATAGCATACAACAACTTTGCGCCACCAGCGTCTTTGCAGAAGTAAAATTTTCCGCAAAGATGTTGAGGGCGCAAAGGTAAAGCGACTAATGCAATGTAAAGAAAGTTATTTAAATTGCTACTAGCTTCAGCTAGTGGAACAAGAGAGCTAAAAAAGTGTCGGCTTGAGCCGAATCATTTCGGCTAAAGCCGGTAACTTATGCAATTCTATCCACTAGCTAAAGCTAGTGGCAATTCAATCAAGCCTAGAACTTTGATTACTCAACACCAGTTGAAAGAAAACATTTGAATAGCTTGCCTCTTATCTTTCAATCATATCCAGCATTGAATCGCCGTCCGGTTTTGGAGGCTCAGGCGTTTTCGGCTTTGCACCGCCGCCGCCAAAATCCGCCAGCCTGAGCAGCAGGTTATTTTGATTCGAGGCGTAAGGCATTGCGTCTTCCGTCGTCACGACGCCCGTGCGAATCATATTTTCAATCACGCCGTCGAATGTTTGCATGCCTTCCAAATCGCCCTGCTCCATCGCGTCTATCAGCGACTTGCCGTCCTGCTCGCCCTTTTCGATGTACTCCTTGGTGCGCGAAGTTGACTTGAGAATCTCAATCGCGGCGACGCGCCCCTGCTGGTCTGCGCGCGGAATCAGGCGTTGCGAAACGATATAGCGGAAAGACTGCGCGATGCGCGTGCGTATGACGTGCTCTTCGTTTTTGGGAAAGACGCCGATGATGCGGTCAACCGTCTTGGAAGCATCAATCGTGTGCAACGTGGACAGCACGAGGTGGCCTGTCTCAGCCGCTTCCATAGCGACTTCGATGGTTTCGCGGTCGCGCATCTCGCCAACGAGAATTACCTTCGGAGCCTGGCGCAGGGCGGCGCGCAAGGCCAACGCAAAATTGGGCGTGTCGGAATGCAGCTCGCGCTGGTGAATCGTAGAGTTCTTGTGCGTGTGCAGAAACTCTATAGGGTCTTCGATGGTTACGATGTGGTAATACTTCGTATCGTTAATCAGGTCTATGATGGCTGCTAAGGTAGTGCTCTTGCCGGAGCCGGTCGGCCCCGTCACCAACACGATGCCGTTCTTAATCTCCGCGACCTTCATCAACTCCGGGGGCAAATCGAAGTCAGTCCAGTTCGGCGGGCGCGAAGGGATAACGCGCATCACGATGGCGTGTGTGCCGCGCTGCATAAAGATGTTGACGCGAAAACGCGCCAAGCCCGGCGCGCTGAATGAAAGGTCTGCTGACCCTGCTTTCTCAAGGGCGTCTGCGGCCTGATGGTGGCTGCCGATAATCAACTTGGCGATACCGGCTGTGTGCGCTGGCGTCAGCTTTTCCAAGCCCGGCACGTGGACTCCCTGCAATTTCCCCACCAACTCGATCTGCGGCGGGCGTCCGGGTGAGAAAAGCAGGTCTGAGACCTTGCTGTTGACGGCCAGCATGCGCTGGAGCACGACCATAAAATTCGGCGGAGGAGCGGTCGGCGCGTCCGTTATCGGCGGCGGATTTTGTGTTGTGCTCATAAGAAAAGTGACAAGTGATAAGTGATAAGTGATGAGTGATAAGAATGATGCTAAACAGCATTTCTCTCATCACTCATTACTCATCACTCATCACTTTTTTTCAGTGTGTTAAGGCGTAGACGATGATGTTGACGCCAAAGCGCGTGTTGTCTTTGGCGGCGAAACGCTTGTTCGTCCAGTCGTAGTTCCACTCGCAGCCGTAATCTTTGTTGGAATAGAGGACGGCGATGCGCCCGTTAATCTCTACGGCTTGCAAGTAATCATGCACGATGTCATCGCCCCAGCCGTTCAATTCGTGCGAAGTGGCGGGCGGGCCGTCCTTGAACTCGAAGAAAGAGCGATAAAGCGGATGCTGTTTCGGGAGCTTGTGCAAAGCCTCTTCGGGACGGTCGAGAATGGTCTTGATCTCGCTCTCGAAGGTTTTGGCGAACGTGCCGTCTATATCGTGATTGCAATCGTCAACGAAGATAAAGCCGCCGTTGCGCAAGTAGCGTCGTAAATTGACACGCTCCGTTTCGGTAAAACGGAGCATTTTGTTCCCCGTCAGATAGACAAACGGGTAGTTCGAGAGCGCATCCGAGCCGACATCCACAATCCGCTCGTTCGGATCAACGCGGATCGAAGTGTATTCGACCAGCGAATTCAGGATATTTGAAGGCATGCGCGGGTCTGCGTCCCAGTTTCCCGAAGCGTAACGCAGACGTGCGAAAGTGAATCCACTGATTGCGCTCAAAGGCTTTCGCCCCGGCGCAGAGGCCAGCGCCTTCAGGCTTGTGCCCTGTCCGGCGAGCGCGGCGGTGGCGGTGGCTGCAACGACTGAGTGTTGGATGAATTTTCGACGATCCATATTGTTGACCTCGTGCGTATATTTTTCGGAGCAAACGCTCACGGTTAGTTTCAGGAAAACTTCGTGACTGAAATTAAACGCATAACACGAACAACTGCGATACAATGAGCGTACATCAAATGGACGCTCAAACGCGAGGGGCTGTCAAAGCCCGCTCGCCATTACGGGACGAAAGAAAGGCGCTGGACAATCATGGCAACCTACAGAGACCCTGTTAGATGCTTTGCTCCTTTGGAAGTAATCGAGCGCCTGCTGGAAATTCGCTTGGAAGCAGGCTACACAGAAGCAGTTTTCCTTCTCAAGCCGGACGATATGGCAGCCTACATGGATGCCTACGGATTTGATGTTTACGCTTTTTCCGCCACAAAAAGCGAGTTCCACTTTGGAGACTACCGCGCGCCGCTCGCGCCGGGCGGCGATAGAGCGCATTGCTCATTAACGGCACACTGAATTAAGGCCGATCAGGTTCAAGGTTCAAAGTTTAATGTTCAAGGTTATCAGCTTTCCAACCTTGAACATTAAACTTTGAACCTTGAACTTTTTTTATGCCGTTTCCTTATTTTCAATCGCCTTAATGACAAAGAACGTGATGTCATCATCGGCTCCGCGCCCGTCTGTAAAAGCCAGCACGTCTTGCTGTATAAAATCAATCAGCTCACGCGCGCCTAAGTGACGCCCCTCTAGCACCCTCTGCGCAAGTCGTTCGCGCCCGTACTCTTCATCGCTCTTATTAGCCGCCTCTGTGACTCCGTCCGTGTACAGCACCAAAACCTGTCCCGGCTCCAACGACAGATAATACTCATAGTAGCGCGTATCGCGGAACATCCCAAGCGGCAGACCGCCGCGCTCTATAAAATGCGCGCTCCCGTTCGCGTTTACCATCAGCGGCGGATTATGCCCGGCATTAGAATATGCGAGCGTCCGGTTCGACGTATCCAGCACTCCATAAAAAGCAGTCACGAACTGGTTGCGCTCGATGGATTCCCACAACAGGTTATTAGCCTTCGCCATCGAGATGTGCGGCGCGTATCCGATATGAATCGCCGCCCGCAAAGAGGCGCGCAAGAAAGCCATCAAGAGCGCAGCCGGAACGCCTTTGCCCGACACGTCCGCGATGACGAGGCCGAGCTGGTCATCGTAGATACGCACCCAGTCATAATAATCGCCGGACACTTCTTCGGTAGAGAAGTTATACGCGCTGATGTCAAAGTCCGCGATCACAGGGTCTGAGGCCGGAAGCAGTTGAAGTTGCACCTGCCTTGCGACTTCGAGTTGTCCCTGTAGGCGTTTCTTCTCGACCAGTTGCTCGTGCAGCATCACCTTCTCGATAATAATCGCGACCTGCGACGCCAGCAGCAGCAACACCTGCATATCGTCGTGCGTGTAAGCATTCAGCTCATCGCTTTCAAGATCAAAGATGCCTACGACTTCATCATTAGAGATGATCGGCGCGACCATCTCAGACTGCGTTTCGGGGCGCGCGTTGATGTAGCGCGCATCGCGCCGCACGTCCGGCGAAATGACAGGCTCGCCATTCTGCGCCACGTAGCCGATGATTCCCTCGCCCACCTTGAGCCGCAGGTCAAGCAATTCTTCTATGTCATAACCGCGCACGATCTCTGTGCGGAAAGTCCTTACCGCTTCCGCCTCATCGTCGCCCGCACGTTCACAATTAATGACATAGATGCCCGCCGCGTCGTAAGGAATCAAAGAGTCCAGCGTGTCCATAATCATTCGCAGGACTTCTTCGAGGTCAAGCGAGCGGCTGATCTTTTTCGTGATGTCCAATAGCAGGCGCAGCTTGTCCGTCGTGCTCAGACCCACGCGCGGCAAGACGGCTTCTTTTATTTGCTCACTCATGATCGGAAAGATTATACAGTAGCCGGAAGTCAGGGGTTAGTAGAAAAGCAATGTGGATAAGCCTGCGAAGCGGGCTGGATGGATAGCATCTTTATTACTTTTGCATCATGTCTCTTGACTGCTGCTCTTCCATCGCGGCTTCCGTCAGCAAAGCGAACTCAAGCGCGGCGGATGGATGCTGGCGAAAGAAATCGTTGACATCGGATGAAAGTTTGAGCTGCGCCAGTCGCATCCCGCGCGCGGCGAACAGCTCTTGATAACGCATGGTTGCGCGCTCTCCCGCGCGGTCTGCGTCAAGCGCAGAGACGACGCGAAAACGCGCGAGCGGCGACAGCCATTCTTCTTTCAGCCCGCCCGCGCCGACCAGACCGACCGCCGCAAAGCCGTTGGTCATGAGCGTCAACGTGTCCGTAAATCCTTCGACGAGATAGACAATCTCTCCGCTCATAAGATCAGAGAGCGCGTCTGCGTTATAAAGCGAAGGCACGCTGCCGCGCATGTTGTGCCAGCGCGGCTCGACGCCCGAAGCAGTCGTGCGCGCCTGCAAGTAAACCGCGCGGCCTTCAACGTAAAACGGAAACAACAAACGATGCTTGTAAAAGGTCAAATGAGCCTGCGCATTAAAGAGGCCGCTCAGTTGCAATTCGTCAAGCCTAAAAGCATCCAGCATCGCTCGCATCACGCGACGATAAGCGCGGCGCGGAAAGTAAACGACTCCCGCCTGTCTAATCGTTCGGGCTGCGATGCCGCGACGCGCCAGATAATTGATGCCCTCCATTTGTTCTTCGCGGCGACAGGTTTTCAGAAATCTCTCACAGATGGCTGACAACTGCTCAGGCGCAATCGTCTCTTCTGCGGGTTCTTCGCTTTTTTCTGTGTCCGGCGCGGCGCGAAAGGCGAGCGCAGGCTGTCCATCAACGGCATCAAGCCCAAGCTCGCGCGCCATCTCGCGCACGGCGCGCGGGAAAGACATCCCGTGCATCAGCTCGTAAAACCGAATTGCATCGCCGCCCTCTTCGCGCGAAAAACAGTGAAAGAGGCCGCGCCGGAAATTAAGCGAAAGACTCGCGCTGCCCTGCCCGCTATGCCCGTGTGAGGGAATCGGGCAGCGAACGTGAATCGTAGAGCCTGTGCCACGCGCCTCCGCGCCGCAGTAACGAAGGAAGAAGGAGCGATAATCTATGCGACGCTTAATCTCTTCGCATAGCTCTCGCAAACTGCTTTTGTCGCGACCACGTTGCTCCATAAGGCAATAAGGGTGTAGGGGAAGGGTGTAGGGTGTAGTTTAAGACCGTTGCTTTTTCTACACCCTATCCCCTACACCCTGCTTTTCACTTCGTTGCCCCTGTATCGTCTCTCTATCTCGTCTGGATGCCGCGCTTTGTACTCAGCCCACAGGCGCGAGACTTTCATGCGGTACTCGATCAACGCGGGGCTGACGTTAAAGTGCTGCGCAATCTCTCTGGATGTTTTGTTCTGGCGAACAAAGCGCAGCAAGCCTGCATAGGGCACGAGCGCGGCTGCGCCGACGGCATAAGCAGCCTCTTCATCATCTTCATTGTAATCGCGCGCGACCGTTTTGCCCTGCTTGTTCTCCGCGACGATAGCCAGGCGGTTCGCCTTGTGGCCTAGAAAAACATGACAGACCTCTTCCATCAAAGTCGCGTTGTTGCGCTGCGCTCCATGTCGCGGATTGAGGATGACGAGCCGCCACCCATTCGGCAGCAGGCGCGAGCAAGTGCCGCCAGACCATGCATTCGTCCCCGCTCCCAAGAGATGCAGGCGCGTCTCTTCGGATAGTCCCTGAATCTTCTCAAAGTCTATGACCATCAGGCGCGCGAAATCCGCGAGCGAGAAAGGGTCTAGCGGCTCTTCCGGCGAGCGCAGGCCAGCGAAGTCACGCAAACCCATCGCGCGCAACTCATACTGTCGTCCCTTGTAAGACGGCGGCAATTCGGTTTCATCCACGAGCTGATTATAACCTCCCGCGCCTCTTGTGACACTTCCTATCCGGCGAGAGCATAATTCCAATCGCCAAAAATGGCCGCGCTGCACGATGACAACGCGGCCATTTTGAAGACCGTTGACACTTAACTTATTTTACACGCTCGCAAGTAAAACTTTAGCGGCGGCGTTTGCGCGGCTCTTCGCCCGGATGGCTGAACTGTTGATAAGCGACGCGGAACATTTCCGACAGGGCTTTCGCAGTATCAGGCGTCAGGTTGCGGTCGGCTCTGAGGTGCGCTTCGATAATCTCAGGCATGGACTCGTGCGGGTAGAAGACGACGGGCTGAACATCGTCGCCGTCGTGCTGGCGCGTGCCGCCCATGATGCGCTCCATCGGAACGTCGAGCCAGTTGGTCAGGCGCGCGATGTTGTCCGCGTCCGGTTTGCCCGTCCCGTTTTCGATGCGCGACAGCGTGGATGCTGAAACATCCGTCTGATCCGCGACATCGCGCAGGCTCAAGCCCTGCTCCTCACGCTTGCGGCGAATCGCCCGCCCAAGCTCAACTGTGTTTACTAAGTTCTTATCTGCCATAATTTACGGCCTCCTTCTGAGGCTCTGCGGGACGCTTATGCGCCGCGCCGTGACCTCTACGCTGCCCAAAACATAGCACAGTAAAATTTTAGATGCAACACTTTGTTTTATACTTGCAACAGGCTATGCTTCGTGGTACACTGTTTCACAGATGAAACAAGCCGGATTGGCGGCTACGTTAACCAGCAAGGATTGAACGGACGTGAGCGAATATATCTGGGAAACATTCGATAGCTTATTCAAGACCGTTGGACGCCAGGGCAAGCGCGTCGAAGAGCTTGAGGCGCGCATCACGGATTTGGAGCGACGCCTGAACGAGGCCGCGACCTTGCCTGAGCGACAACAGACCAAGCAGCCCTTGGCGGCTGTCAATGAAATGCCCGCCGAGCGCGCGGCCTAAGAAAGTTTTTGGAGGACGAGAGCCATGTCAAACTCAGCATTAGCAGCAAAGACGACTGACAAAAAAGCTAACTTGCGCGACAAGCGTGCGCAGGGGATTGCGGCGATGGGCTTAGTGACGCGTGAGGGCGACCGCTTTCGCGTGGCGACGCCCACTCTGCGCGGGCGCAAGGCGAGCTATGAAGTCTGGCGCGACGACGCGGGCAAAGTGCGCTGCTCTTGTCTCGAATTTGAAGAGCAGGCGAGCGCAGACGCAGCCTTTCGCTGCGAGCATATTCTAGCGGTCAAGCATTCGCTTCTGGCTAAAAATACGGAAGCGGTGACAAAGCAACAAACGGCAATCGAAGCCTCAGTCAGCGAGACCGAAGACGCGGCTGCCACGCCCAACACAAACACAAACGCATCCGAGGAGCGCACGGCACGCGAAGCAGTCGAGACTGCCACGAGCCTGACGCGCTCTGAACGGGAGCAGGATGAATCGGAAGAGCTGCTTGAGAATGAAGCTGTCTCAAAGATTCGCCTACTCGCGCAACACACAAACGAAAAGGAGCAAGAGATGAATAAGAAACAGAACGCCACCGCATACGCGCCGGAGATCGAAGAGATTTCCGAAGCTCTGGAAATGGCGGAACAGCAGCCGGGAGCGCCCATCGTGCCGCTCGCTTTTACCAACACGCTGCGCACTTTGAAACAGCATGTTGACCCGAACCTTATCAAATCGCGCGAAGGCTGGCGTGACCGTCAGGGCAACACGCACATGGTCGATTACATTGAATGGCACACGGTCGCGGACATCCTTGACCGCGTGGCTCCGACATGGTCGCATGCCGTCCGCGCAATCGTGCCCATCGGCGACATGGTTGCAGTGACCGCCGCGATTACGATTGACGGCGTAACCAGAGAAGGTGTCGGCACCGGCACAGCCGATAGCGAGATGGGTATCAAGAAAGCGGAGCATGATGCTTTGAAACGCGCCGCCGTCAAGTTCGGCATCGCGCGCGAACTGTACCAGCGCGAGAGCGAGGTCATCGAGAAAGAAGGCGCAGCGACGCCCGCGCAGTTCCCGCGCGACCCGCTCGCCAAATCTATGGCAGACCTCGTGACGCCCAAGCAGCTTGGCATGATTCGCGCCCTGGCGCGCGAGGCCGGTGTGGATGTCGAGGAAGAGTGCCAGACGGTCTTGCGCTGCAAGACGGAAGAGCTGTCGAAGCGCGCCGCTTCGAGCTTCATTGACCACCTCAAAGGTTTCGGTCAGGAAGCCGCCGTCGGCACGATGCGCCGCGCAAGCTAAAGAACAGTTTGCAGTAGGCATTTGGCAGTAAAGACAAATGGATTTATCTGCCAACTGCTAACTGCCTACTGCAAACTTCCGCAGGGAGGTATAAAGCAATGATGACTGAAGAATTAATTCGAGAGCAGGGCAAGCCGCTGGCGTTGGACTTGGAATATGCGGACGAGGCGCAGATGAGCCTCGTCGAGCAGGAAGACGAGACCGGCGCATCCGAGAGCGAAGCTCGCTCAAAGAAAGCGCAAATCATCGCGCTCTATGAGAGCGGCATCACGGACATCGCGCGTATCGTGCGCGAAGTCGCGGCTCGCCCCTCATACGTCGCGCAGGTCTTGCAGAGAGAAGGCTTGATTACAGGCTACTTCGATCTCTACACCACGACGGCGCGCGAGCAGAATGTCTACACACGCTTTTTCCGCAACGTGCTGGCCTTCAAAACAATCGAAGCCGCGCGCGACAGCGTGAAAAAGATCGACCGTCTCTACAACTACTTTGAGAGGCTCGGCGACCGCGCCGGGCAGCACCAGGCGATGGTGCTTGCTTTAACCGGCAAGAACCGTGCGCGCTGGAGCGGCAAGCAGGAAGAGTCGGAAGTTTTCAGTGAATGGCTCGCCGCGCATTAAGAGCCGTGCAAGCAATTGAAGTAAACACACGAATTCCTCGCAGGTAGTCCTCGCAGGCTAGAACGAGCAAAGGGTGGGTTTGACAAAGGGTGAGTTCCTCGCTTTCAAGAGAGCGGGACTCACCTTTTCTTTTATACGCGCTCTTCAAAACAGTTTCCGAACGTGGAGCGCAAGCAGTTTTCCCTAACTTACAACCGTCGCTAGACAATTAAGGAGAAAAGCAATGTCAGAACAAACCGCCACAGCAACCGAACAAACCAAACAATACGAGCCGCCCAAACCCGGAACCATCTGCTGGACTGAGTTGATGACCAATGACCTTGAGACGGCAAAGAAATTTTATTCGGAGCTTTTCGGATGGAAGCTTACCGAAAGCAACGTCGCGGGCATGATGTACACGGAGATTGCCGCGGGCGAAGAGCACGTCGGCGGCATGATGCAGATAACCCCGGAATGCGGCGGCGATGCGTCTCCACAATGGTCGTCTTACGTTGCCGTTGAGGACGCGGAAGCCTCTGCCAAGCGCGTCGAAGAACTCGGAGGCACGATCAAGGTTCCGGTGATGGATATTCCGGGCGTGGGACGCTTCTGCGTCATTACAGACCCGACGGGCGCAACCATCTCGCTCTATGAGAGCAAGCGCAACGCTGATGCCAGCTAGGACGCTGGAAATCTTATGAGGAAGATGAGTTAAGAAATGTCCTCACCGCAGACGGGAGCGCAAGGCCGCAAGGCTTTTGCGCTCCCGACTATTTTCAGGAGCGCGAATGGTTGTGAAATCGGTTATAGTGTGGCCTTCAGAATAAACTTTTAATGTAAATCAGGAGTAGAAACTCTTTGCGGTCTTTGCGTTAAAAGAGCGCTTAACCGCAAAGACCGCAAAGAGGAAAGACGCAAAGGAACGCAAAGAAAAAGCAATTGATTTGTTGCTACCCTTGATTCGCATTTTTAATTCATCGAGCAAGGAAAAGAACCATGGGCGATCCTTCGAGGAATGAGGACTTGCACGGCAACGTTCCGGACAAATCGGATGTCGCGCTGCTGTTGATAGATGTCATCAACGATCTGGAATTCGAGGGCGGCGAAAAGCTCTTAAAGCATGCGCTGCCGATGGCCGAGCGAGTCGCCGCACTCAGAGAGAGCGCACGCCGCGCGGGGATTCCAATCATCTACGTCAACGACAATTTCGGCAAATGGCAATCCGATTTCAGCAAGCTGCTCAATCATTGTCTGGAAGACGACGTTCGCGGAAAGCCTATCGTGCAACTCTTGAAACCCGGCGAGGATGATTATTTCGTCCTCAAGCCCAAGCATTCCGGCTTCTTTTCCACGACGCTCGACACGCTGCTCGATTACCTGCAAGCCAGGACGCTGATCTTGACGGGCATCGCGGGCAACATCTGCGTGCTATTCACCGCGAACGATGCCTACATGCGCGACTTTCATCTGGTCATTCCATCCGACTGCCTCGCTTCCAACACGGCTGAAGACAACGAGCACGCGCTGGAGATTATGAAGACAGTGCTCAAAGCCGACACAAGGCTGTCAACAGAGCTTGACTTTGATGAATTGAAGCGACAAGCAATCAGAAAACCTGAAGCCGCCAACGAACAATTGCAAACGCCACAGCTCGCTAAGAGAAGTTAACCGGCAATGTGATGAAGGAGAATCCAGTGCGACGTTTCTTGCGTAACAACGGCCTTTCAATCGTGCTCTTCGGGTTGTTCTTTTTTACTTTCCTTGTGGGGCAAAGCATCGTCGGGCATCGTGAGCATAACAACGACCAGCAAGAACATGGACAACCCACCATCACCTATGTTGAATATCTGGGCAGCGCGCATTTTCTCGAAGCGACGATGGAAAATTGGGAGTCCGAATTTTTACAGATGTTCTTTTACATCATCCTGACGGTCTTTCTTTATCAAAAAGGTTCTGCGGAATCGAAAGACCCGGATAAAGAGGAAGCTGTTGACCGCGATCCCGGGCAGTCAAAAGATAAGAAGGATGCTCCATGGCCTGTGCGAAAGGGCGGATGGGTTTTAAAGCTTTATGAGAATTCTTTAGCTCTGGCCTTTCTCATTTTCTTCTTACTCTCATTTTTCCTGCATGCAGTCGGAGGCACGGGCGTCTACAATCAGGAGCAACTGACGCACGGCGGAGAGCAGGTTTCGACTATCGGGTACATGGAAACTTCGCGTTTCTGGTTCGAGTCGCTGCAAAACTGGCAGAGTGAATTTTTAGCGATGGGAGCGATGGTCTTGCTCTCAGTCTGGCTCAGACAAAAAGGCTCGCCCGAATCCAAACCCGTTGACAGCCCGCACAGCAAGACGGGAACGGATTAAGGCAAAAGTTCAAGGTTCAAAGTTCAAGGCTCAAGCAGTGCCTCTGACTTTGAACCTTGAACCGCTTTTACTTTCTTCTGGCTGAGAGTGCGAGTTGGCGTGCGCGTGGAACGGCGTCAATCCCTTTCAAGACCTGCGGGTCGTCCAGTATCAGAACCTGATCGGCTGTGATGCGGCCATAGGCGGCGGTAATCATGTTGTAGCGAAGTTGCAGCTCTATAAAAGAGCGGCTGCGGTCAAGCTGCGCCGCCGTCGCTTTCCATGAAGCATCTTTCAAAACGAAATTCCTGAATGCCTGATAGAGCGGTTCCGTCACTGGAAAATCCGTCGGCTGAAGCCTGCGGTTGAAATCAATCGCGCGCTGCACCTTGTAAGCGTCAAAGCCCGCGATGCGCCCGTTGACCAGCTCGCGCGTGAACATAAAGAGCGGATTCATCAGTCGCGCCTGCGCCAGATTGATCGCGCGCGGCTTGACTGCTTCATCGGGCGTGATGCCGCCGCCGCTGTAGACCGGGCGTCCCATGTCCGTGCGGCTCTCCGGCCCGGTCGGTTTCGGTTGTGCGCCAGCGCCCTCGCGCGTCGTCCCGCGCGTCAGGTAATCATAGAGGCTGCTGTTCGAATAATCGCGTTGAATCAAGCGACCCGATGGCGTCAAATACTTGGCGGTCGTGAGCGTCAGCCCCGCGCCATGCTCAAGATTGCTGATGCTCTGCACAAGCCCTTTGCCAAAGCTCGTCTCGCCGATTAGCATCGCGCGGTCGTGATCCTGCATCGCGCCCGCGACGATCTCAGAAGCGGATGCGCTGTTGCCGTTAATCAAGATGACAAGCGGAACCTGATCCGGCGTGCTATTGCTCGCACGATAAACCGCATCGCCCAGACCGTTGCGGCCTTTCTGAGTCAGAATCACTTGCCCGCCCGCCAGAAACTTTTCCGAAACGCGAATCGCCTGCTCCAGCAGCCCGCCCGGATTGTTGCGCAAGTCCAACACCAGCGAAGTCATGCCCCGGTCACGCAAATATTCCAGAGCGTACTCAAGCTCGTCTGCCGTCGTGTAATTAAAGCCGTGCGTCATGTCTATGTAACCGACGCCGGGCTTGAGCATGTAGGCATCGGGCACGGAAGGCTGCGGCACTGCTTCGCGCGTAATCTCGACGGTTTCAAGCTGTCCGGTCGCCGCGCGCTCAACCGTCATCCTGACCATCGTACCGCGTGGGCCGCGTATCTTGTTGCGCACATCCAGCGAGGTTTTGTCCGTCATCGCAACGCCGTCCACTTTCACGATGCGGTCGCCGAAGCGCAAGCCAGCCCGCGATGCAGGCGAGTTTTCAAAGACTGAGATGATGTAAGTGTCCGTCTGTTCTTTAACGCGCTGATTTCCGATAGAGGCTCCGATGCCGTAATACTCTGAACGCTGGTCTGTCTTGAACTCGTCGTATTCTTCGCGGTCGTAATAGTTCGAGTGCGGGTCGAGCGAGCGCAGCATGCCGATGATCGAAGACTTGAAGACAGTGTTGTAGTCAAGCTTGTTACCCTCGACGTAATTTTCCTGAATGACAGACAGGGCTTCCAGCACATCCTGCTCGACGGCTGCCGCAGCTTCACCCAAGCCCCGCCCGCGAGTCCGGCGCAAAGACGATGTGCCCGGAGTCGTGCGCGCGGGCGCGGCAGTGTTGCTGTTGCCGCTGTTGCCTCCGCGCCCCTGAACGGGCGACGGATTTTGAGCCTGTGCAAAAACAAATGTTGGAACTGAGAGGGAGATTAAAAGTAGCGCCACCAGCGCGAGAGAGATTCTTTGCTTCACTACGGTAAGCCTCTTGGAAATTAATTTTGAATGGTTAAGCGCGACTGCGGCAGGCAACCCGCAAGCTCAACGGCCTCTGTGCGCCGCCTCGATTTATAGTACACGGAGGCGCGCAAAGAAGGCAAAAGGAAAAGGGTAAAAGGAAAAAGGAGAAGAATAAAATCAATGACATGACCGCGTACCTCTTCATTTGAAAAATGTCTTCTGCCTTACTTTTGCCTTTTACCTTTTTCCTTTTACCTTTACAATGGCGCGTCCTTCGCAGTGTAGATTGCTGAATCATGTTATTCGATGATGTTCTCACTTTCCCTTTTATAGAAATTGTGGAACGCTTATGGCTAAGAAAATAAAATCCGACACAACCGGCGCAAGGAAGAAGCAACCGAGAAAGAAAACGGGCACGGGCGCGAGTTCCCTCGAAGTGCAAATACGCGCCGCCGTGAGCGTGGTGGATGTTGCCGATTCATTAACCGCGCCGCTCAAACGCTCAATCGAAAACCTGCTGCGCCTCGCAGCCTCATCGGTCGGCTCTGACGAAGCATCCGTGCTGGTGCGTGACGGCAACAAAGGCGGCTTGAAATTCCTCGTCGCCATCGGCGAGGTAGCCGACAAGATAATGAAGGTGCGAATTCCGCCGGGTAAAGGCATCGCTGGATTTGTCTTCTCGTCCGGGCAGCCGATGGCCGTCACGGATGTCGCGCAGGAAGAAACTTTTTATGCCGAAGTGGATCGCGCGACGGGCTATTCGACGCAGACTATCTTAGCGACGCCGCTGCGCACGAGCAGCGAGATGGTCGGCGTACTCGAATTCGTTAATCGCCTGGGCGATCCGCCCTACGAGCCTTTCATGCCTGACGAGATGGATAAGGCCGCGCATTATGCAGACGCCATCGCCACGCTGGTTGACGCCTATGAGGCCGCCGATCTGGTCGAGATTCTGTTTGAGCGCATGCTCTCAGGGGGCAAGGGCGCGAAGAAGGAACAGGCTTCGAGCGGCACGGAGTTGCGCAAGTGGCTCAAGAAAGTTCGCTCCGCCCCGGAACATCGCGACCTCATGCTGATGGCCGTGTCCCTGCGTGACATCGCCAGTCGCGGAGATGCCGAACGAGAGCTGGCGCGTGACATGCTCGACGCGCTCGCGCGTTACACGGAAAAGAATTCGGCATCCGGCATGACCTATCTGGGTTTCTAAAAAGTATTCTTCATCAGGAGAACTACGCTATGGCGCAGTCTCAAACGACGCGCAAAAAGACGAGTACGCCCCCGGATTTATGGGCGCCCATTACGCCCGACTCAACATGGCAGGGGCGCACCGGGCGCGGCGTGCGCGTCGCGGTCGTTGACAGCGGGATAGATGATAAGCATCCCGCCCTCAAAGACAAAGTCACAGAATCCGTCGAAGCCGTAGTCGAAGGAGGCCGCGTTTCTTTTCAACCGTCAACGTCTGGCGACGCAGCCGGTCACGGCACGGCGTGCGCCGGAATCATCACGACCGTTGCGCCCGAAGTTGACCTCTACAGCATCAAGGTCTTGGGCGCGAACGCATCCGGCTCCGGCGACATGTTTTTGGCAGGTCTTGATTGGGCGATCAAGAACAAGATGCAGGTCATCAACCTCTCGTTGGGGACGACCAAGCCGCAATACTTCGGCCCGCTTCATGATCTCTTAGACCGCGCGTATCACACTGGCTGCATCGTCGTCGCGGCGGCCAACAATCTTCCGCAGCCGAGCTATCCCTCGATCTTCTCATCCTCGCTCGTCTCCGTCATCAAACGCGAAGGCGGCGACCCTTTCAACTTCGGCTATCGCTACGGCGAGGTCATCGAATTGATTGCTCCCGGCGTCAACGTCCGCACCACTTGGCCCGGCGGCGGCTATCGCCAACTGACCGGCAACAGCTTCGCCTGCCCGCACGTCACAGGCATCATCGCCCTCTTGATGGAATCCTATCCGAACCTGACGCCCTTTCAGGTCAAGACGATTCTCTACGCCATCGCGATGCGTAATCAGGACACGCAAAATAAATGAAATAAAAGGCCAAGGTTTTAAGAGACCTTGGCCTTTCGCTTTATCTAGGCATCGCCATTCCCGGCGGCGGCATCCCGCGCATCTTCGCTCCGGCGGGTGGGCCGCCACCTGTGCCGCCGTTGCCCGTGCGTGTGCGAAGGAGCGCGGGGTCTACGTTCTTCAATTCGTACAGAGTCTTGTAGAGACCTTCTTTTTTGACCAACTCGTCATGCGTGCCTTCGTCCGCGACGCGGCCTTGATTGAGGACGATGATGCGGTCTGAGACGGCTGCGACGAAATTTAAATCGTGGCTGATGACCAGACAGGTGCGGCGGTTCTCGCCCTGCGCGTACTCGCGTATCACTTGAATCAAGCGATTGCGCTGGTCTGCATCCAGGTTTTCGGTCGGCTCGTCGAGCAACAACACTTCCGGCCTGCGCAGGAGACAGCGCGCAAGAGCTATCAGACGCTTTTGCCCGCCGGACGGAACCTGCGTATCAACCACCGTGTCATAGCCTTTCGGCATCCGCTTCGGGTCAACGATGATGTCGTGTATGTGCGCCAGTTCGCAGGCTTCTTCGATTTCGGCGTCGGTGGCGTCCGACTTGCTGAGCCGTATGTTGTCGCGGATAGTGGTTTTTAAGAAGAACGGAAACTGCGAGAGCTTTGAAACCTGCTTGCGCAAGGAGTTGAGCGTGGCATCCGTAATATCTTTTCCTTCAAGCGTAATGCGTCCCGCTTCCGGGTCTAGAAAGCGAAGCAGCAGATTCATAATCGTAGACTTGCCGCAACCGATTGGCCCGACAAACGAAACAGTCTCGCCTTCTTTGATATTAAAGCTCAGCTCATTCAAAACTTTTTGCATCGGCGAATAGCCGAACACGACTTTCTCGAAACTGATGTCGCCGTGGACTTCGCCGATGTCTTTGGCTCCCGGCTTCTCTTTGACCGTCGGCTTCGTGTCGAGCAGTTCATACGTCGAGACCACGTTCGGCACGAGCGAGTTATACATCGTGTAGGTTGCGATAAACCTCTGCACGACGCCGAACATCTGCGGCGTCATCTGTACGAAGGCGATAACGGCTGCGAGAGTCAAGCCGAATTGCGGGTGATAGATGATGCCTACGACGAGGACGATAGCGGTGCTCAAGGCGATAAAGATTTGCGCACCGCTGTTGCTAAAGCCCATCCATGCCATCATGCCGACGCTGTGCTTGGCCGCATTCTTTGAAGCTTCGCGAAAACGCTCGCTGCGCTTTTCCTGCGCGTTAAAGATTTGGATGTCGGCCATGCCGCTGATGGTCTCTTCCAGTTCCGCGCCCAGTTCGCGCCCGCTCATCGCCATGCCCCGCGCGGCCTGCTGCATCTTGCCGCTCGTGTACTTGAACATCAAGATAACGGCAGGCGCGAGCACGAACGACACGAGTGTCATCTGCCAGCTCAGCGCGAAGAGATAGACGAGCACGATGATGAGAACGATAAAATCAACCGCCGGATAAATGAGCGCCTGCGTTAAGAGTCGCTGGACGCCCGCTGCTTCCGACAGCACACGCTGCATCAACGCGCCGGTCTGCCCGCCCGTGAAAAAGTCTAAAGAGAGCGATTGCAGGTGATCGTAAATTTCCTGTCTGAGTCCGGTCAGCAATCTCTCTTCGAGATGCGCGACGACATACGCGCGCACGAATCCCAAAATCTGCGAGAGCACCAGCGCGCTCGCCCAGACGATCAACACCGTCTTTAAAGTGAGCGGCGTGGCTATCCAGCTCAGCCCGTAATCCGCCAGCCAGCTTGTGTCCGTCTTGCCAAAGAGCGGCGCGGACAAATCCCAGAGGCTGCCGCCAGTGCCCGGCGCGCTCGTCCCCTGCGCGCCCGGAGGCTTTGGCCCCGCCTGCGGCCCTAAAATTTGAAAGATGCCGGAAAAGGCCACGCTGACAATGAAGGGAAACAGAGTCACCAGCAGGGACAGCAGCATGACGAGCGAGGTCAGCAACTTGTGCTTGCCAAGCAGCCTCAAGGCACGACCGATGTATGGACGCGCGCTCATCTTTTTGTGAGGCATGCCGGGTTTGCCCATAGGCATTCCGGGTGGCGGCGGCATTCCTCCGGCGGGCTGTTTGCCCTGCGCGAGAGGCGGGCCGGGAGGCATTCCGGCGGTCATACCCGGAGGCGGCGACGGAGGATTGGACATTTTGTTTTTCCTTTAAAGATAGGAAGGAAGTTTAAAGCAGATGTCAGATGCTGGATGTCGGATGTCAGTAAAAACTAACATCTAGCATCCGGCATCTGACATCTGCTTTCGGTAAAACCGAAAGGTGGGAAAGAAGCTGTTTCAAGCTGCTTTCCCACCTTTGATAAGCTTGCGTGATTAGCAGTACCACCAAACATACACGCAGTTTCCGTAGCCGTCGCATTCCCAGGCATAACAGATGTCTTGGTTGCTGTAGGCTTGCACGTCGCCGCCTGTCGAACCGGCCTTCGCAACCGCAGTCGCGTCGTCCTTGGTTCTGTCATCTTTTTTCGGGAACATCTCTCCGGCCTTTTCCGGCGAGAGTTTATACTGCTCAAGCTGATCGTCCGGAATATCATACAAGGTTACATTTTGTCCGTCGGGTTTGCTTACTATAGCCATGGCTTTCTTTCTCCTTCGTAGGGTTGTTAAGAGGATTTCTTGTTCCTCTTTGTTTTAAGTTTGCCGGGCAGCCGGTCGCTCGCGCGTTCCGGCTTGATCCCTAATCAAATTCTGCTGTGTTAATGGAGCTTACCAGCAGCCTTGTTGAATCAGAGAGTGCGAAAGATCGTCTTGCTGCTCCTTCAACGTTGATGCTCTTTCTGTTCAACATACGAACGCTTGACGGGCACGACAAAAGATTTTGCGAGCATCGAGCAAAGCGTTTTTTCAAAGCGCCTTCATCATAAGGTGGAAACGTTAATAAAGTGTTTCCGGAGTTATCAAGGCGTCGGCGCAAACTTCCAGCCATCGGGATGTCGCCGGGAGCGGCGCATCGCTTCATAGAAAGAGTCTCAGGAGACTGTCAACGCGACTTGAAAGGATTGCTGACCCCTTGAAGTAGCGATTTCGAGAGAGCTGCTTAAAGCAGTTCCCTGCCGCCGAGACGCGAGAAGAACAGGCGCAAGTCTTGCGCGCCTTTCCTTGCTCAAGAAGCAGACCAGGGCTGTCGCTGCTTGAAGATGATGAAATAGCCGTTTACAGGTTAAAGCGGGCGTCATCCTAGCAGCGTTCCGGTAAACGCGCAAGAACTTTTCGCATGGATTTCAAACCACAGGCATCAGCCACGGAGACACACAGACACAGAGCGAAGTTAAATGAGTGATTTCAGATTTCTTCCCTATTTATTCTCTGTGTCTCTGTGTCTCTGTGGCTAGTTTTCAAAACGACTCTTAGGCAGGCTCATCCAGACATTGAGCCAAAATAGCATCGAATTTATGATCCTCGCCGCCTCCGAAATGCGCGTAGCGCACAACGCCTGCGCGGTCAATCAAGGCCAGAGCAGGCATTCCGGTCGCGCCGTACTGGTCTTGCGTGCGCTCGTCCTCTGCGACGCCGACGCGAAAATCCAGCTCGTGCTTGAGAATGATGCTGCGCATCAATTCCAGCTCTTCCGCTTCGGATGAAGCCGTGTCGCGGCGCGCAAAGTAATGGCGCGTCAGGGCGATTATGTCCAAGCCCCGCGCGCGATACTGTTCATCAAGCTGTTTGAGCTTCGGAAACATTTCCTGACAGGGCTTGCACCACGTCGCCCAAAACTCCAATAGCACGACGCGCCCACGCAAGGTTGCGAGTGTCGCAGGCTCGCCGTTAATCCAATCTTTGATGGCGAGGTCGGGCGCGGGATTGCCGATGAGCGCAAGCTGGCGTGCGCGGTCTCTGACCTGTATGCGGCCTCCGGCGGCGGCGCGCTTCTGCGCCGGAGTGCCTGTGGCCTGCATGATCTGGAAAATCTTTTCGGTGAATGCGGCCTCTTCGCCGAGCATCCGGCGTGCTTTGTCAAGCTCGCCCGCCGAAACATACAGTTCGCCCAGGGCCAGAGCCAGCTCGACGCGCGTCTGGAACTGTATCTCGTAGGGCGTAGCACGCGCCGCCGTCATGGCTGCTTCCAGTTCGGAAGTAGCGGCGGACAAATCTCCCTCGCCGCCACGCCCTAATTCGCGCGCCCGCGCCAGGTGAGCCGTCACGCGCGCCTGCGGCGAAACCTTTCCTTGAGCCGAAGCATCAGACGCTTCCGTGCCTGTTTGTTGATTCATATTGGGTTGAAAAAATTCAGGAGCGAGGCCGGGACGGATTTATCCGGCTGCGGGCTGCTTGGCGGCCTCTTCGTCCGTCTCAAACACTTCAAAGGCTTTGAGCACGTTGGTCAATTTCATGACGCCGCGAATCTGCGGCGGAAGATGTGTCAGGCGCAGGGAAGCGTCATGGCGCGTCGCCGTCACAAGGCATGTGACCAACTCACCCATCCCGCTACTGTCCACACGCTTGCACTGGCTCATGTTGACGAGCAGCAAGGTCTTGCCTGCCGCGACGAGGCGACGTGTCACATCGAGCAGTTTTTCGCTGCCGCTTCCGACCGTCAACTCGCCAATCACGTCAATGACCGTCGCTCCCGGTATCTCGCGCTCGACAAGCTCAAGTTTGCTGGTAGACATAAAGTTTGCTCCCGGTTGATGTTTAAAAGCGAGAAAGTTTTGTACGCACAGCGAGGCCAGAAGTTCTAAAAATCATTTTCGGTAAAATCAAATCTCTGAAACGCGGCGACAATATACAGTAAATAACTGTGCGGCAAAAAGCGGAAAGCCGGATGATGAGAAAGATGCTAAAAGTGCTTTGTCTCGCTCAACCTTGAAAAGCACTGTGTCTCTTGCTCGCTTGACGACTGTTTCGGCGCGTCCGTAGAATGCTCTACAGTTTCCCTTAAGTTTTTACAAAGGCACTCGTTAAATATAAGGCTCGCCCTCTTGGCGGGAAACTGTCAGAGGGCTGCGAGCTTTAAGTATTCGCTCTGATAGCAAGCCGCCCGCCTCCATCAAAAGCAGGACGGGACGACAGGAGTTAAAAGAATGAGCAGCCCATACGATAACCCCCAGCGCGAATCCGAGCAACCGGAAGTCATTGACGACCTGATGTTGCGTGACGACGACGGGACGGAGCAGGAAGAGAAAACGCGCGTCTCTTCTTCCGTGCGCGAGATGGCCTCGCGCATCCCCGAATCGTTGAGCGCCATCGGTCGCGACATCAGCCGCACCATCGAGCGCGCCATTTCCGCAAAGGATGATTACGTGGTCGCAGTCAAAGTTTCACATGAAGCTCAAGAGAAGCTTGAGCAACTGGTTCAGGCGGGCGTCTTCCGCAGTCGCGCCGAAGCCGCAGCCTATCTGATAGACGAAGGCATCAAGACGCAGGCCGCGCTCTTTGATCGTGTGCAGCAGAAGCTCTCGGAGATCGAGCGGCTTCGCGCAGAACTGCGCGGCATAGTCGGCATAGACAAGCCAAACGTCTAGACTCAAAGAGTCTGGAGTTCGGAGTCAAGAGTCAAAGCAAAGAAAGTAAATTCCGAAGTGATTTAAATGACTTCGGACTCTTGACTCCGGACTCTTGACTCCGGGCTTATGACTTATCTTTTATTCGAGGGAATTCTTAATGAGAGTCTCATCGCGCCGTGCGGTCTCTGCCGCCATGCTCGTTTTCCTGCTTGCCATCTCCGCGCTCGCGCAAGGGAATCGCAAGTCTTCGCCTCAAAAGAATACTGCCGGTAAAAATTCAGCGAGGTCAAAAGTGCCAGATACATTCCAGCTTCCACGCGCTGCCATCGAAGAGTTCAAGCTTGCCAACGGCCTGCGCGTCATCCTGAACCGCGACATCTCTGTGCCTGTGGTGTCGGTTGCCGTTTATTACAACGTCGGCTCGCGCGATGAGCGCAAAGGGCGCACGGGATTCGCGCACCTCTTTGAGCACATGATGTATCAAGGCTCTGAGAACGTCGGCAAAGGCGATTACATGAAGACCATCCAGAATGCCGGGGGCACTTTGAACGGCACCACTTCGACCGAGCGCACGAATTATTTTGTGACGCTGCCGTCGAATCAACTGCCGCTCGCGCTGTGGCTCGAAAGCGACCGGATGCGCTCTTTGAAAGTGACGCAGGAAAATCTAGACAACCAGCGCGAAGTCGTGAAAGAAGAGAAACGCCAGCGCATAGACAATCAAGCTTACGTCCCGGCATTCCTGCGCTTTACCGAGCTGGTGTTTCAGAATTTCTCCAACGCGCATTCGTCTATCGGCTCGATGGATGACCTGAACGCGGCCAACCTCGCGGACGTGCAGGAATTTTTCCGCATCTACTATGCGCCGAACAATGCCGTGATGACCATCGCCGGTGATTTCGAGACGAAGGAAGCGCGCAGTCTGGTCGAGAAATATTTCAGCACGATTCCGAGCCAGCCGACCCCGCCGCCGCCGGATGTCGCAGAGCCGGTTGCTGTCACCAAGCGCGAAGAAGTTTTTGTGGATCGCTTTGCTCCCATGCCGGCCTTTCTGCTGGCGTGGAAAGTCCCTGCGCGGCGCACGCCGGATTACTACGCGCTTGCGCTCGGCGGGTCATTGCTTTACGACGGCGACAGCTCAAGGCTCTATCAAAAGCTGGTCAAGGGCGAAGAGTCCGTCGTGCAGATTCAGGGCGGGACGGATGAGCGGCGCGGCCCTTCTGCGTTCTATATTTTTGCCCTTCCGAAACCCGGCAACACCACCCAAAAGATACGCGAGACCGTGATGGCAGAGATTCAGCGGCTGGCGACAGAGGGGCCGACGGAAGAGGAGATGAACAAGCTGCATAACACGCTGCGTAACGATGCCGTGCGCAGCCGCCAGTCTTCTCTGACTCGCGCGCAAAGCATCTCGGAGTACGCGCTCTATGACGGCGACCCGAATTTTTTCAACACGGAGCTTGACCGCTATCTGAAGGTCACGCCCGCGCAGATCAAGGATGCCGTCTCGCGCCTGCTGGTAACGGACAATCGCGTGCTGATGGAAATCGTTCCGGCTCCAAAGGACCCGGCAGGCGGCACGCCCGCAACTTCCGGCGAGCCGAAGCAGCCGGGCGCGCCCCCGCCGCAAGTCGAGCCAAAACCTGAGTCGCAGCCCGCACCGCAGCCCACGCCGCAAACGCCTGCGAAACCGGCAGAGCCGAATCCGGCGCAGCCGCAACAGCCGTCGGATGCGCCCAAGCAGACGGAGCCGGGGGCGCGACCCACACGCCCCTAACCGCGAGAGCCAGAGGAGAGGAACGCCAAATGTTTTCAAGAGCCGGTGTGCTATTACTTACTGCCGCCTTCGTCGCCAGCGGCGGATGGACACAAACAATCTTCGCCCAGACGGATACAGCCAAAAAGCCAAACATGAGCACCACACAAACAGAAGATTTCCGCAAGCAGGCGCCAGCCCCGCTCGCTTCCAAGCCGCTCAATATTCCGAAGCCTTTCGAGACCGTGCTGCCCAACGGCCTGCGCGTGGTCATTCTCGAAGAGAAGCGGCTGCCGCTCGTCAGCTATCGCCTCGCTCTGCGTACCGGCGGCGCGCACAATCCGTCCGACATGCCCGGCCTGATGAGCATGTTGGCGGGACTCTTAAATGAAGGCACGGAGACGCGCACCAGCAAACAGATTGCGGATGAGATTGCCCGTATGGGCGCGACGCTCGTGGCCGGATCGACTTCCGACTACACGACCGTTGCGGCCTCCGCGCTCTCAATGTATAGCGATCAAGTCTTAGACCTGATGGCGGATGTCACGCTGCATCCGTCGTTTCCGCAGAACGAGATTGACATCGCCAAGCAGAACGCCAAGCAGGGTTTGATACAGCAGCGTGCTCAACCATCTTTTCTCGCGGGCGAAAGGCTCGCCAAGATTCTTTTCGGCGCGCATCCTTATTCCGTCTTCTCTTCAACGCCCGAATCCATTGACGCGCTGACGCGCGAAAAGCTGCAAAGCTATCATCGCCAGACATTCATTCCCAACAACGCTGTGATCTTCGTCGTCGGCGATGTCCAACGCGCCGCGACGCTCAAGCGCATTACAGACCTGTTCGGCGGTTGGGGCAAAGGCCAGCCCGCCGCTGAGAATTTTCCCGCGCCGCCCACGCGCACGACGCGCGCGATTTATCTGGTGGATCGTCCCAACTCACAGCAATCAACGATTACCATCGCCAATCTCGCCATCACGCGCTCAAGCCCGGATTATTTTCCGATGCTCCTGCTGAACACAATGCTCGGCGGCAGCTTTAGCCCGCGATTGGACCAGAACCTGCGCGAGAACAAAGGCTATACCTACGGCGCATCTTCGGCACTGGACGCGCGCCGTGCCGCAGGCGCTTTCCGCGCGTCGGCAGAAGTCCGCACGCCCGTCACCGGCGCATCGCTCAAAGAATTTTTCTTTGAGCTTGACCGCATCCGCACAGAACCCATCCCGGAGCAGGAATTGAAAGACAACAAAGCATTCCTCACGGGACTCTTGCCGATTCGGATTGAGACGCAGGAAGGATTAACAGACCAGTTTGTGCAGATCAAGATGTTTGACCTGCCGGAAAATTACCTGCAAACCTATCGTGATCGGATCAACGCTGTGACGGCGGCGGACGTGCAGCGCGTCGCACAAAAGTACGTTACGACGGATAAAGTCGCCATCGTGATTGTCGGCGACGCCGCAGAGATTATGGAGCAGATCAAGCCTTACGCGCAGACGATAGAAATCTATGACGCGATGGGCAAGCGCAAAGAGCTGACGGATTTCACCGGCACGGGCGCGCCTGTCAATGCGGCGGGCACATGGACTCTGGAAATCACTGGGCCGGGAGGCAATACGCTGCCCGCGACGCTCAACATCAAACAGGATGGCGACAAGATCAGCGGCTCCGTCACATCACAGCTCGGCGAATCCGAGTTAAAGACCACGACCATCCGTGGCAACGCCTTTGACGCCATACTGGTTATCACCATGGGCGGGCAGAGCAGTGAGGCTCAAGTCTCCGGCACAGTCGAAAACGACACCATGAAGGGAACCATCTCGCTACAGGGAATCGCCCCGCTTCCCTTCACCGGGAAAAGAAACAAATAAAGGTAAAAGTAAAAAGGTAAAAGGAAGGGGAAACCAAATTTAATCAAAGCGGTTTCTGCCTTCCTTTTACCTTTTGCCTTTTTACTTAAAAAAATCCGCCCGGCGTATCCCCATACGGCGGGCGGTAAGTTTCAGGAGGAAACGAATGTTTTCAAGCCGCGTTCCCTTTCGCGGCCTAAGAAGGAGGTAAACCCTAGTCGTCTGTGCCTTCAGATGTCTAGCACGCATGCCCGCGTTGTCCGTTCCAAAATTTCTATTTCTCAACGCTCATACTGTAAGACGATGCCGTCGCCGCCGACCGCCCACCCGTTCTTCTTTTCCATAAATAATGCGTAGAGATTCCGTTTGGTCTTGCTCTCTTGCTGCACCCACGTCAGCCCGCGATCATCAGAGCGCAGGATGACGCCGCCGCGCCCGACGATCCAGCCTCTTTCATCGTCCACGAACTCCACGCTCAGCAGCGTGTTGCGGACGGGGGCTTTGACTCTTGCCCAGGCTTCTCCGCCGTCAATCGTGCGCAGGATTGTGCCGCGCTCGCCGACCGCCCAGCCCTCGCGGCTGTTGCGAAAATCCACATGATAGAGAGTCACGTCAACGCCCGAACGCTGAATCGTCCAGGTCTCGCCCGCATCCTCCGTGTGCAGAATCTTCCCCGAAGCTCCGACAATCCAGCCGCTCTTGTCATTGATAAAATCGAGATGAATCAACTCTTCGCGCGTCGGGACGATTTTTCGCAGCCACGAAGCCCCCTCGTCATTTGTGTAAAGCAGCAGGCTACCGACGACCGTTTCGCGGCGGCTGAGTGAGCCGACCACCCAGCCTTTTTTCTTGCCGGTAAAGCGAATGCTGTAAAGCTCCGGCAGCGCGCCGTCGAAACTTTCGGCTAACAAGCGATTCGCTCCGCGCCATGCGCGGCCTCCGTCATCCGTCTTGAAAATACGATTTCCGGCGAGCAGGTATCCGTCTTCCTTGTTGCGAAAGTAGACATCATTGACAGCATCGCTCGTATCCAGAGCCTGCGGCGACCATGTGCGCCCGCCGTCATTCGTGTAGCTGACAAATCCATCATCGCCCGCGATCCACCCGCGCTTTGAGTCCGCGAAGTAAACCGTGTTCAAGTCCTTGCCAGCCTCGCCGCGCTGCGCTGCCACCCAACCGTCCTGACCGGAAGTGACGCTTGAGAGAGATGCTATTAAAAGCAACACGCCTGTCCGGCGCAGGGATTTCCTGATTCTCATTTTTTCATTTTCGTTTGGCCTGATAATCTTTTACACGAACACAGCCATGCGAGACAAGAAAAAGCCACGCGCCCGGTTTGCAGCAGCGCGTGGCCTGAAAGAAGTTTCCCTCTTAACTTTTATGGAGCGGCGTTGACGCGATAGACGCGGCCTTCAAGCACCACGACGACGCGCTCGCCGAGCGAGAAGAATTCTCCCAGTCGCGGCTCTCGCTTGAGCAGAGCGAAATATTCCTCGCTGCCAAAGGTCAGAACCGTTTCCTGCATGCGTGCGTCTGCTTTGAACTCGGCATCCGTCCACACGCCGTCACGCTGGTAGAAAGTCTTGCCGCCGATGTTGCGCGCGGCGTTGGATGAAATCTCATCTTCCTCTCTCATGGTTTTCATCTCTTGCTGTGCACGGTCGCGCTTGCTCTGTTGCACGGCCACCGCACCCGTCGTAGCTTTCGCGGCCTCTTTCGGCGGAGCAGCGGCAGCAGAAGGCCGCATCGCCCTTCTACTGTCTTTATCCCGGCTGAGATTTCCGCCTGCATTATCCTGCCCGTCAATCTGCATATTGTTGGAGCGTCCGCCGGTGACGGGCTGAGCCGCGTTCGATTCCAGAGCCAGATAAGACGTGTAAGGCGTGACGATGCCATAGCGCGTGCCCAGATCAACAATCTCGTCGCGCAACTCTTTCTGCTCGCCGTTGGAGCGAATCTGCTCCATCAGCCAGCCGACACGGCGCGTCGCCCACAGGCGCGGCAGAAAATCGTTGTTGTTCTCGCGCAAGGGGAAATCCAGATTGGCGTAATCGAAGTTGCGCCATTCACGCCCCGTCCTGCCTGTCAGGCGCAGGCGAATGTTATTCAAGTCCTGCTCGTTGCTGTAACGCCCGATCAGGATAATCTGCGAGCCTTTGAACAAGTCGGGCAGGTTGCGCGGATAAACGAGGTCTGTCCGCACCTGACCCATATCGAGCTTGAGGTCTGTCAGCACAGGATAATTAATCTTTGAATAGAAATTGGAAAACTTGATCTCCAAATCCTCTTTCGGCTCGACGTAATCAGCCACGCCGCCATTCTCAGCCGCCAGCTTATCCAGCAAGGCCGTGTTGACATCATAGCCGACGCCGAAGGTAAACAGGCGCACGTTCGCAGGACGCGCTTTCCGCGCGTTATCAATAATGCGATCAACGTTGGTTTCGCTGACAGTCGGCAGCCCGTCCGTCATAAAAACGAGAATGCGCGGATTGTCGCTATTGCCGAACTGCCTGAGTCCGGCGACCAGCGAATCGTTGATGTTGGTCCCGCCGGTCGCGCGCATGGATTTGGCAAACTCTTCGCCGCGCGCACGCCCGCGCTCGTCCGCTGTGACTAAGCCGGTTTCCATCAAACGCTCTTCGCCCGCGAACGAGATAATGTTAAAGCGATCTTCGGGACGCAGGCTGCGGATGCCGAACAGGAGCGCGGAGCGCGCCTTGTCCATCTTCTCGCCAGCCATTGAGCCGGAAGTATCCATCACAAAAACGATGTCTTTGGCCGCGTACTCCTGCTCTGTCAATTCGTCTTTCGGCGAGAGCATCAAGAGAAAGTAGCCGTCCCTGCCCGGCTCTCTGTGCGTGACGAGCGAGAGACCGAAATCGTCGCGCGAGAGAGCATAGAAAAGCTGAAAATCCTTTGGCTCGCGCCCGCCTCTGACTTCAAAAGAGAGCCGCGCATTGCGCGTGCCGTGATGCGCGAGCGCGATGTCGTGCGTCGGCGAATAGATATTGCGAATCGGGTCTTTGCTGTCAATCTCGACGCGCCCCGCGACGCTGCCGATGGAGACGAGCTGGCGGCCTGTGCCGAGCGGGTAACGATACGAGACCGTCCCTGATTCGGCTTTCAGAACCTGCGTGTAAGTCAGCTCAAGCTTTTTGTCGGAGCGCGGAGGGATGGGATAGATGCTGGCTTGAAATAAATCTTTTCCGGCATATTCCAGCAAGCCCGGATCGCGTTGTCGCCGGACAATCTCGTCGTAAATCCTTCGCGCCTCTTCGCGCGAGCGGACTTCGCCGACCAGACGATTGTTGCCGTCCCAGATGGCGAACTCGACTATCGAAGCGGATTCGGGAATCGGGAACAGGTATGTGCCTTCGAGCGTCGCGTTCGTGTCGTTGCGAAAAACTTGCTCAAGATGTGTGGTCGCTACTTGCCCGCTGATTTTGGTATCGATGGTGATGGATTTGATGGGCAGTGCGCGCGGCAAGGTCACGGGAGGGGTCGTCTCAGGCGGGCAGCGCACGCAGCGACCCGGCACGATCACGCCCTGCGCGCTGATGGCAGAGGCTCCCGCCAGCAAAAACAGAAACGACATCAGGACTAAAGCAGCTTTTTTCAATCGCATCTCTCTCTCCTTAAAAGGCTGTTGCCGCTTGCTTTGTTGCAGGCGGGTTCGTGTGTAGAACGCCCCTTTCCCGGATTCTTGCGTAAATCACACAGATTCAAACAGGATGTACAGGATAAGCAGGATAAAGAGCAAGAATAAATGATGAGAGGGATGCTATTGAAGATGTACCGCGGAGGGTCGAATAGCATGCCTGTCATCCTTCATCTTTCCGCCTTCATCCGTTGCTTTACTAATCCTGCTCATCCTGTCCATCCCTGTTAATTCCGCTTGCTCTTAACTTTTACCTTTTACCGTTTTACTTTTGCCTTCTTTAGTGAAGCTCACGAAGGCGCTCATTGGTCAGCGTGACGATGATAGAGAACAGCGCGATAATCAGACCGCCGGTGGCGAGTGTGTGCGGCGCGCCGAAGCGAACCGACGCGGCTCCGGCGATTAAATTGCCGATGGGCATCGCGCCGATAAAAGAGAGGATAAACATGCTCATCACGCGCCCGCGCATCTCATCCGTCACAAGCTGCTGAAGCAGCATGTTAGTGACGGCGACCGCAAACACAATCGCAAAGCCCATCCCGAAAGTGAAAATGAGAGACATCGTGACGTTCGTCGAAAGCGAGAAACCTATCAGGCAGAGCGAGAAGGCGAACGAGCCGCATAAGACAGACCAGCCCTTGCGCTTAAAATCCCCGAGATAGGTCAGCACCAGCGCGCCGCAGAATGCGCCCCCTCCCGACACGCCCATCATCAAGGCCAGCCCCTTTTCGCCCATGTGCAGGATGTCACGCACAAAATGCGGCATCAGCGAAAGATACGGCGCGCCGAAGAGGTTCGTGACGAAACAGATGAGCAACAGCATGGAGACACGCCTGCGACCCAGGACATAACGAAACCCGTTGACCAGATCAAGCCACAACGCACGCCTGTCCGTCACAGCATGCGTCGTAGCATGGCTCATTCCGTCAAACCGCACCATCATCAGCGACGCGATGACCGCGAAGTACGATGCACCATTGAGAAAAAAGCATCCCACCAGACCCAGAGAGGCAAGCGCGAGTCCCGCGCACACAGGCCCCAACAATCGCGAGAGTTGAAACTGCGCCGAATTAAGCGAGATGGCATTGGTGAGGTCTGTGCGCCCGACTAAGTCAATCGTGATGGCCTGATACGAAGGCCCCGCGAGGGCAAAGCAGCAGCCCGTCGCAAACGAAATCAACAGGATCATCCAGACTTGCACGACATCCAGGACGAGGAGCAGAGCCAGCACGAACGCGCACGACATCGCGCCGATTTGCGTGAAGAGCAACAGGCGACGACGATCAACAAGGTCTGCGAACACACCGCCCGCCAGCGTCAACAAGAGTCCCGGCGCGGTCGCCATAAATCCGTCCACCCCGAGCCAGAAAGGCGAGTTCGTCAATTTCAAGACGAGCCAGCCCTGCGCGACGGCCTGCATCCATGTCCCGACATTTGAAAGAAATGCTCCGCCCCAGAATAGACGGAAGTTACGATGTGACAACGCGCGGAACATGCCGCCGCTCTCAAGGGATGAGGGCGGAGGGCGGAGGGATGAATGAAGACTCTCTTTTTTAACTTCATCCCTCATCCCTCATCCCTCATCCCTGCATTTCGCCGCCTGAAAGCTGAAAGAGGCGCGCCCGCGCCGCCGCGCCTTTCGGCTACGATCTCCGCGAGGATAGCGAGCGCGACTTCTTCGGGCGAGACCGCGCCGATGTCGAGGCCGATGGGCGCTCTGACTTCCTTTAATAAAGCTTCATCCGCGCCGCCGTCTCTGAGCCGTTCCAACACGATGTTCGTGCGCCTGCGACTTCCGATCAAGCCGATGTAGTCAGGCCGCGCACACACGACCGCACGCATGCATTCTTCGTCTTCATTGTGGCCGCGCGTGACGACCGCGACAGAGACGCCGCGCCCTGCGCCGATAGCTTCGCTCACAGCCTGCGTCCAACTCGCAGCGGACACCAGTTCGATTTGTTCATCCGGGAAACGCTCGCGCGTGACGAAATCCGCGCGGTCGTCAATCAGCGTCGTGCGATAACCGACCGCAAGCGCAAGGCGTGCGAGCGAGGCTCCGACATGACCCGCGCCGCAGATAACCAGATGCGGCTCCGGCTCTATGCGCTCAAACAGGACGCGCGCGTCGAGCCATTCTTCAAGCTCCGGCGCGAACTCTTGGACCGTGTATGTGTGAGCCTCTGCGCGATTTGCCAGAAAGACGGAAGCGTGACGGGCGGCTGCTTTATCAAGCTCAACATCACCAAGCGAGCCGACATACGCGCCATCTTCATCAATCAACAGTTTTGCGCCGACGCCCCTTTGCGCAGAGACGAGCGTAGCGAGGGCTGCGATGGAGTTGTGCTGTATAACTCGCCTGATTGCTTCTACGGTGAGAGCGCTGTTTGAAGAGGGCTTGATTGCTTCAGGCATTTCGGAAGAAGCCTAACGATTGACGCTGCGTGGCTTTGGCTGAGGAGCTTTGCCAATCCCTATGGCCTGGCCTGCGCGCCGCAACAGCCACAACGGGCCGACAATCAGATATACAGGGTTGCGAAAGAAGGCTGGCTGATTTCCTTCGATAGCATGCCCGACAAACTGCAAAATCCAGCCAACGATAAAGAGCGTCAACGCCCATCGCCAGTTAAAGAGAAAGAGCGGCAGCGAGACGACGATCATCGGAATCCCGATTGAGTGCATCAGGCGATTCAGCGGATGCCGGTGCTTCTCTTTATAATTCTCCATGAAGGATTCTGACATGATCGAACTCTCCCTTCTGCGCGCTACTTTCAATCGCAAGCCAGCGCGAATGGCATCTTATCGAATTAAAGCAAGCGGTTCTCACGAGTCCTTTTGTATAAGAGGAAAATGCCGCCGAGGATCAAACCAAAGATAGCACCGGCAGGAAGGCTCAGAATAAACAACATCATGGCTGCGTTCCCGGCAGAGCATCTAATAGAACCGGCATACATAAAGCTATTCGCACCGAGTTCCCTGATTCGCTCTTCAGCATTTTGAGTGATGGCATAAAACAGCCAGATGCCGCCAACGAGTCCGCTTAATAAGCCGATGCCGGTTGTCCTACACAGGGTTGAGAAATTTCCGTTCTTCATACTTTCAATAGGCTGCCGGTGAACACTTTAGTTTATCGTTTGGCCGGGCTGCCACACATCTATAAAAATTTCCATCGTGCCGCCGCAAACCATGCCTTCTTCGCTGGCTTCGTCCGCCGTCAATGTAAAATGATGAAGCTGGGAAACGCCGCTGCGCAGAGCCTCGCGCGCTTCAGCCCAGACTTCGGCCTCAATGCAGCCGCCGCCCACTGTGCCCGCCACTGTGCCGCTTTCAAAAAAAAGCATCTTTGCGCCGCGTCGTTGCGGCGTAGAGCCGCGCGTGTGCGCGACCGTTGCGACCGCGACGCGCTCGCCGCGCGTGCCCGCTTCATTTATCAAGCGATAGAGCTGTTCCGGCGCAATCGTACCCATAGCTTCAAATGTCAGACGAAAGGCTTAAGGCTCCGCCCCGGCATCATTTTGCTGCGAAGGATCGGCGGGCGGTGCGCCTGCGTCTGTGCTGGTCGTCTCAGGCCGCCCCGTCACTGGCGGAGCATCCACACGCGCACGAATGCGGTCGGCCTCGGCGTCCGCATTGGCGACGGCAGTTTCAAGTCGGGCGCGGTTCGTCGCAAGTTGAGTGAGTTGAGTCTGCACACGGGTTTTCTCACTCTCAAGCTGGCGACGACGTAGCTCTCGCAAATCTTCCGGGCGCGTCGAGCCGTTGACGGCCAGCGTCCGTTCGATGACAGACGGTTGCAGTTCGTACTCAATCTGTTCCGCACGCGCCTGCAAATCCGTTTCTTTGGTCTGCACATCGCGCAACTGTGTGCGCAGGTTTTCGGCGCGCGTCTCTGCCCGCGACAGGCGTTCGAGGTCAACCAGCGTGCGTTGCTGCTGCTCCATCTGCGACAGCTTCTCGTTCATCGTATTAAATTGCGCCGAGAGCCTGTCAACCTTTTGTCGCGTCCCGTCCTCTTCAGATTGAGGCGTCGTGGTGCGTCGCCCGCTCGTGCCGCGTGGGCTTGAGGTGGTTGCGCCGGTATCGGATATGGTTTCGTCAGCGGTGCTGATAATTCTCGGCTCGTTCGTTTGCGGCGTCGGCTCAGGCGTCGCAGTGGTGGTCACGGGATTGGTGACGCGGCGCGATTTCTTTGTGCGTTTCCGCTGCGCGTTCGCCTCCACGAAACAGAAACAGACCAGAACTAAGACCGCGACGATAAATGCAGCCTTGCGACCCAACTGAAAACCCATGATGCACCTCCGATTTCCTGTATGCCTAAACTTTAACATGAGAGAGCCAGAGCGCGCACGTCTGCCTACGGCTCCCTTTTCTTTCACGTCTCAAGCAACATTAAGTTCCGAACACAAGAATACGATGAAAGTTCGCGCAAAGGCGCAAAGAAAAAAGGAGAAGGAGGAAGGCATTGCTGCTTATTCCATCTGCGTCTTTCCTTTGCGCCTTTGTGCCTTTGCGGGAGATTAATCTTGAGAGTAAAGCTATTTAGGAACTAACCGCGCCTTTACCCCGCTTGAATCTTAAAACTGATGTCCATTGCTCGCGCCGAATGCGTGAGCGCGCCGATGCTGATTAGGTCAACGCCCGCTTCGGCATAGGCGCGGACGTTCTCAAGCGTGATGCCGCCGGATGATTCCAGCGTCACTTGCGGCGCAAGCTCGCGCGCCAACTGAACCATGCGCGCGGTCTCTTCCGGCGTCAGGTTATCCAGCAGCACGATGTCCGCGCCCTTCGCTAAGGCTTCACGCAGATCGCGCTCGGTCGAGACTTCGACTTCGATTTTGTGCAAATGCCCGACCTGCGCGCGGGCTTGTTCAACCGCCGCGCCGACTCCGCCCGCGAGCGCGATGTGGTTGTCTTTAATCAGCACGCCGTCGTCCAGACCAAAGCGATGATTACGCGCGCCGCCGGAAAGCACCGCATATTTTTCGAGCATCCGCAGCCCCGGCGTAGTCTTGCGCGTATCCACAATCTGCGCGCTTGTCCCCTCGACCGCGCGCACGTAGCGGCGCGTGAGCGTCGCCACGCCCGAAAGACGTTGCAAGAGATTGAGCGCGAGCCGCTCGCCTGCGAGCAGGACATCCGCAAAGCCGCTGGTGCGCGCAATCACTTTGCCCTCTTCGACCTCGTCCCCGTCCGAGACAAAGGCTTCGAGCTGCTGCTGCGCGTCGAGCGTTGAGAAGACAGCTTCCGCCGCTTCAAGACCTGCGACGACCATCGGCTCTTTGGCTAGGAAACGCCCGCGCGCGTGCGCGTTGCGCGCGACCGTCGCCTGCGTCGTAATATCGCCGCGCCCCAAATCTTCACTGAGAAACGCTCCGATCTGCGAAAAGAGCGCGCCATCGTCCAGCCAGTTCATCAGGCAAAAGCCTCCAGATTTTGATCGAGCGCGCTTGAGCGTTGCGCGATGTCCGCCATACGCTGCCGCAGCTCTGCGACCTTTTCCGCAGGAGCGCGCTCTACAAACTGCGTGTTAGAAAGCTGCTTTTCCAGCTTCTCAGACTCAGCTTTTAATTTCACCTGCTCCTTGAGAAGCCGCTCGCGTTCCTGCGCGAAATCAATCAAGCCTTCGAGCGGTACTGCGACCTCTGCGCCGCCCGCCAGCACCGCACGCGCAGAAGCGCGCGGCACATCGAGCTTCTCTCCGACAGAGATGCTCGACGCTCGCGCGAGCTTTGCGATCTGTTCCTGGCTGGCGGCAAACACTCCGCGCAAGGTTTCATCCGGTGCATTGATAAGCAAGGGCACGCGCTCGCCCGGCTTGATGTTCATCTCAGAGCGTATGTTGCGCACGCGCGAGATCAGATCAATGACAGCTTGCATCTCATCTTCAGCCCGCTCGTCAATCAACGCTGCGTCGCCCTGCGGGTAAGCCGTGAGCATGATGGTCGCGGGCATGTATGCATAAGCATCTTGCAAAAATCCCTCGTCCGTTCCGGGCAGGCGTTGCCAGAGTTCTTCCGTGATGTAAGGCATGAACGGATGCAGCAGCCTGAGCGCCTGCTCCAACACCGTCAGGATACGGCTGCGCGCGGCGTCTCGCTCAGGCGAAGCCTCTTCCGCTGTAATCCCGGCCTTTGTTAATTCGATATACCAATCGCAAAAATCATCCCAGAAAAAATGATAAAGCGATTGCACCGCTTCATGAAAAGCATACTTTTCCAGCGATGCGCCCACGTCGCGCGCAGTCCGGTTCAGCCGCGACAAAATCCAGCGATCATGCAAAGCAAGCTGCGAGACATTTAACGCGAAGCCTCCGCGTTTGACGCTGCCGCCTTCGGAATTGAGCAAACAGAAGCGCGTCGCGTTCCAGATTTTGTTGGCAAAGTTGCGATAGGATTCGACCTGCGTGTCGTTCCAGCGCGTATCGGTCGTGCCGATTGAAGCCATCACGAGGCGCGTCGCATCCACTCCGTATTTATCAAACACATCGAGCGGGTCAACGCCGTTGCCCTTCGTCTTGGACATCCGCTGTCCGTGCTTGTCAAAAATCGTGCCCGTGATAAAGACATCATCGAACGCTTTCTTGCCGGTAAATCGCAAGCCCGTCATCATCATCCGCGAGACCCACAGGAAAATAATATCGCGTCCCGTGACGAGCACAGAGGTCGGATAAAAAGTTTTTAAATCCTCCGTCTCGTCCGGCCAGCCGAGAGTCGAAATCGGCCACAGCGCGGACGAGAACCAGGTGTCCAGCACGTCCGGGTCTTGCTTCAAATTATCCGTACCGGCTTTCTCTCGCGCGTCCTCTTCGGTGCGCGCCACGTACACGTTGCCCTCTTCGTCGTACCACGCGGGGATGCGATGCCCCCACCAGAGTTGGCGCGAGAGCGTCCAGTCGTGCAGATTTTCGAGCCAGTCCGTGTAAACCTTTTCGTAAGGCACGCGCGGGACAAAGCGCGGCTCGTGCTTTTCTCTGACAAGCTCAAGCGAGGCGCGTCCCATCTCCGCCTGCTTCAAAAACCACTGGGTCGAAATCAGCGGCTCGATGACCGTGCGGCAACGGCTGCACTTGGTAATCGAGAATTCGTAATCCACAACTTTTTCAAGCAGGCCAAGCTCTTCAAACTTCTCGACCACCTTCTCGCGCGCTTCGTAACGGTCTAAGCCTGCAAACTCTGCGCCCGCATCCTGAGTCATGCGCGCGTGCTGGTCTATAACTTTGATTTGCTCAAGATTGTGCCTGATGCCCATCGCGTAATCGTTCGGGTCGTGCGCGGGAGTGACTTTGACCGCGCCCGTGCCGAATTCAAGGTCAACAAACTCGTCCGCGACAACCGGAATCTCGCGCCCCGTGAGCGGCAGTTCCAGCATTGCTCCGAGCAGGTCACTGTAACGTTCATCTTCAGGATTGACAGCGACAGCCGTATCGCCAAGCATTGTTTCCGGGCGCGTCGTCGCAACGGTCACGCGCCGCTCGCTTCCCTTCACGGGATATTGCAGGTAGTAAAGCTTTCCATCCTTGATGGCTTCCTTGTCAACCTCAAGGTCTGAGAGCGCGGTCTGGTCTTTCGGGCACCAGTTAATCATTCCCTCGCCGTGATAAATCAAACCCTCTTCGTAGCAGCGCACGAAGAACTCGCGGACGGCGCGCGACAAATGCTCGTCCATCGTGAATCGCTCGCGCGACCAATCGACAGATGCTCCCTCGCGGCGCATCTGTTTTAAAATCTGTCCGCCGTACTGCTCTTTCCATTGCCAGACGCGCTCTGTGAACTTCTCGCGCCCGAGGTCGTGCCGCGTGAGTCCTTCTTTCTTTAACTGCCGCTCGACCATAAGCTGCGTCGAGATTCCGGCGTGATCCATGCCGGGCAGCCAGAGCGTACGATAGCCGCTCATGCGTTTGTGACGCACGAGCACATCCATGATCGTGTGCTGAAGCGCGTGCCCCATGTGCAGTGAGCCGGTGACGTTCGGCGGCGGAATGGCGATGGAATAGACCGGAGCGTTCGGGTCACGGTTAATCTCCGGAGAGAAAAAGCCACCATCTTCCCAACGCGCGTAGTGCCTCGACTCAGCTTCTTTCGGGTCGTATGTTTTCGGAATCTCCATAAAACAGTTTTCGGTTTTCAGTTTTCAGTTTTCAGCAAAAGGTTATTGTAAAGCAATAGCCGCCAGATTTCATATTCAAGAGAGAAGCTGGCGGCTGTCTACGGATTTTGGATAACTCAAAACTGAAAACCGAAAACTGAAAACTGTTATTTTTTCTCCTCTTCGAGACGACGCTTGATAAGCAGTTCTGCGAGTTGCGGGACGACTTCCCATGCGATCTGCTCTACGACTTTTTCGGAGAGCTGTTCGACGGCGCGGCGCGCGATGGCGTCAATCACTTCGGGCGATAATTGATCCAGCGTGATCTGGCCTGTTTGCGGCTGCGCGGTAGTGTTGACAGCATCGCTCACAGGCTCAGCAATAATCGCTTCGGCTTGAGGCTCTATTGCTGACGGTGCTGCTAAGACTTCTTCTGCTTCCCGTGCGCCGGGTTCTTCGATGGGCAATGCTTCGATGAGCGGCTCGGCTTCGACGACTTCGGCTTCGACAAACTCCGCGACCTGCGCCGGTGCAACCTCAGTGACTTTGCCTTCATATTCGACGGCGGCTGCGGGCGTTGAAGCACGCGCGGGCGCGTCATCCCAGATGTCAAGCACAAAATCGTCCGCTTCGGAAGCCTGCGCGGGCGAGTCAAACTCGCCGAGATCAAGGAGCGCGTCGTCGGCTGCGGCAGCGTTGCTCATCCGCGTAGACACGGAAGAAGCTGGCGGCGTTGGCGGCGCGGCTGGTTCGGGGCTTTCCTGAGAAATATCTTCGCTCTGTTGTTCATTCATGGGCATGCGCAGAGTGTCTTGCATGTTGATGGTTGCTGGCAGGCTGATGTTCTGTTTGACTGCTGGCTGATTGAGATTGATCCCGGCCTCTTCCAGGTCGGCTGCGCTGAGCGGCGTGGTCGAGCGTTGACGCGCGCTGATGGTGCTTTGCGCGTTAAAGTCGCTGACAGTGCTATTTGCGTTGAAGTCGCTGACGGGCGTGGCCTCTATCATCTCGTCGTCAAGCACAGGGTCTGCGAAATTGTCCGCGCGTGCGCCTGCTCTGCTCGCCTCCGCCTCGCGGTTCAGCATCTCTGCCGAAAGCGGCGCGGTCGCAGCCAGCGGCGACGGTGCAACTTCGCTTTGCTCCTGAGCTTCCGTGTGCGCCTCCGGCGCGGGCGGCGCGAGGTCTCTGGTCGGCGCATCATCCTCTTCGGCGGGCTTGCCTCCGCCGAGGAGCGCGCTGACCTTGCTCACTAATTGTCGTATGGATTGAAAGGGTTTAGTCAAGAAGTCATCCGCGCCAACTCTGCGCGCCTCCGCTTCGTTGAAAGGCTCGAACGAGCCGACGAGAAGCATTACCGGAATATGCCGGAAACGCCCGCTCCGCTTTACATACTCGCACACTTCATAGCCGTTCAGACCCGGCATGTGAACGTCCGCGAGCACAATGTCGGGCGCAATCTCTTCGATCTTTTCGACTGCCAGATCGCCGTTGCTGACGGTTGTCACCTCCAAGCCTTCATCGGCAAAGGTGAGATTGACGACCTTCTGGATGGTTATGGAATCATCCGCAAGCAATAGTTTGCGTCCCATTCCCAAAACCTGACTCCTTCATGTTTGAGGTGAGCGCCGCCAGCAGAACTTTTCACCGGGCGTGCGTGAATTCCGACAGGCGCAGGGGCACGAGCGATCAACTTTGCAGCCACATGAGCCGCATGCTCATCGCTCTTTGAAACCTAACACCCGCTGTAACAGCGCGTCAAGCGAATTTTCTATTTGGGATTTGGGATTTGGGATTTGAAATCCGGAATTATAAATCCGCTAATTCCTGCTGGTCACAAGCACGTCATCAGCCGTGTTCTCTTTGCCGTCCGCTCCGGCTGAGCGCAGTGTGAAACGCTCCCGCGTGCCTTCGTAAAGATACTGTTTGTGCCATGGGTCAACGCGAATGATGCGAGGGAGATAGCGCGGGTTGAGCTGGTCTACGAGGGCTGCTTCCGTGTCGGCGGCGACGTAAAAGCCGCGCTCGCGCCGGAAGGATTCCAGTGCGGTTGCCAGTGTCTCAAGCTCTGCGCGGGCGCGCTCGACTTTTTCCGCGTTGACGGCGCGCGAGATCATGTCCACGTCTTCCCACTTGTTGTCGCCCGTCCTGATTTCCGCGACGCGCCACTTGCCATCATCATTTTTGACGAGACGAAAGGCTGTCTCGATCTGCGCGACGACGACCGCAGACGAGCCGAGCGACGAGACCTCTTTGACGCGCACGGCGTCCGAGGGCAACTCGATGCCAGCCACGCGCGCAATCAGCTTGCGCGCTTCTCCTGCGCTCAAATCGGCGGCAGCCTGCGAGACTATCCCTGCGCCGATGATGAAGATGCTGATGAAGACGATGCTGTATCTGATGAAACGTTTCATGGCTGATGCTCTTTCTATTTGACCTCGAAGTTCTTGGAAACCGCCTTGCCGTCAAACCACGCGCGGACGCGAATCACTTCCGGCTTCATCGTCTGAACGTCAAAGCGCTGGCCGTCATCGTTCCTAAACTTATCGAACGCAATATGTGTAGTTTGACCGGCAGCTATGTCGCCCGCTTCCGCGTAGAAATGTCCTTTGACGAAGACTGTCACGCGCGGGTAAGTGAAATTATCTTTGTTGGTAATATCAACACCGGCGCGCGAGGCTTTGACCAGCGGCTTGATCTGCCTGTAGCCGGGCGCAGCACAGCCCGGCGTAAGCGTCATCAATAGCAAAAGGATTTTAAGCGAGATGTGTAATCTATTGAAAGAGGAGCAAGCCATCTGAATCAAAACCGGAAATCAGCCACTCTTAGTTTCACGAAACGCTTTTGCTTTTGGCGATGAGCATTCGGAGCATGATTTGGAGCTGCGCGGTCGTGAACGGTTTGGGAAGAAAGACGACGGCTCCGGCGGCAAAGCTGTCTGACGAGAGCTTTGGATTCTGCTCTGCGGTCATCATCATCACGGGAATTTTCATCAGGCGCCTTTCCGTCTGCATGTAACGCACCAGCTCCGGCCCCTGTATGTGCGGCATCACGACATCGAAAATACCAGCGATAAAGCTCGAATCGTTTTGCAGAATTTTATATGCCTCGCGCCCGTCGCGCGCGGGGATAACTGTGTAACCCTCTTTCTCAACAATGGCCGTGACCAGACGCAGGATCGCAGGATCGTCGTCAGCCACGAGTATCTTTTGTGAGGTTTGAGCATTTTGCTCTGACACCTTTTACGTCTCCCCCTCTAATCTTAAACTTCGACGGCGCGGCTCGATTCATCTGAGCGGGTGGAGAGTTCCGCTGCCAGCTTAATCGCCGCCGTCATGCTCGAATGTTCCGCGAGTCCCTTGCCCGCAATATCAAAGGCCGTTCCGTGATCCACAGAAGTGCGGATGAATGGCAACCCGAGTGTGACATTGACGGCTTCGCCAAATGACAGGCACTTGACGGGAATCATCGCCTGGTCATGGTAACACGAAATCACAGCATCGAACTCTCCGCGAGAGGCGCGCAGGAAAATCGTGTCTGCGGAAAAAGGCCCCTGCACGTTCATGTCATCCACGCCCCGGCAGGCTTCGACCGCAGGCATGATCTCCGAAGCCTCTTCGACGCCGAACAATCCGCCTTCCGCTCCATGCGGGTTGAGCGCGGCGACGGCGATGCGCGGACGCTCGATGCCCCAACGCTTCAGTTCGCGATGCGCCAGACGTGTGACACGCACTATCCGGTCGCGCTCGACAAGGCGAATGGCTTCAGAGAGCGGAACGTGCGTGGACAACAGGACGATGCGCAGGTTGGAAGCGACGAAGGCCATCGCATATTCTTCCGTGCTGGTCAATTGCGCGAGAAATTCCGTGTGGCCGGGAAAGCTGTAACCGCCTAAGAATAACGCACGCTTGTTAATCGGCGCAGTCGCAATCGCATCCACGCCGCCACTCGCGCACAGCTCGACCGCCGATTCGATGTATCCGGCAGCAGCCTTGCCAGCCGCGCCGGATTCGATGCCCGGCTCAAGGTGTCCCGCCACATTGTCCAGGTGATAAATGATCGGGTCTGTGAAATGATCCGGCAGCCGTTCGCCCTTGCGCACGATGTCATAACCGCATTGCAGATCGAGCGTGCGCGCCGTGTGTGCTAAAAGCTGTGCATCGCCGATGATGACGGGAGCGCAGACGGCTCGCACCTCTTCTTCGGCAACGGCTTTGAGGACGACTTCGGGGCCAATGCCTGCCGGGTCGCCCATCGTGACGGCGATGCGCGGCAGACGACGCCTCTGGCGCGACGGCTGTGCAGATGAATTATACGGCGACTCTGTCATGATTTCGACGCCGGGCGCGAGCGGCCAATGCGTGCAAGGGCCTTCTTGAAGCCAGACTAAGAAGCCTTCGCGCGTCTGCTCTCCGGGTGCGCTTTAATCGTCCTCACGCTCGTCTGCTTTGTACATATACTTGATGTTATGTTTGAGCAACAGGAGATTGGGAGCCGATTTACGGTTGACCTTGAGAGCGTTGCGATCATACCACTCGATTGTGCCCTCTATCTGTTCGCCGTCCAGCAGGACGATAATCATCTGTGTGTGCGCGTCAATCTGTTTCTTGTAGTAAAAGATTTCCGCGCTCGTTTCCGTCGGCGGGGGCGTGCGCTTGCGTATCTGGACGGCTGAAGCGGATTGAGACGCGCGCTCTCGCGAAGCCTCCGAACTGCTTCCGCCTCCTCCACTGCCGCCGCTCCCACCGGAACGAGACGGGCTGCCATTGGTGCGTTCTCTGGGCGGCGCAGAGTCGCGCCCTTTATTTTTGATCTCTGCCAGGGTTGTTCTGATTAATTTGCGATTCACTGTGACCTTCTAACCTCCACTAAGATGAAGCGGGGAGAACGCGCATGACATGCGCCCGTCGCGCGGATTGCGACGCTGACGCGCATTAGCGCGAACATTCAAACCACTCTCGCAGGCTGCGGCCCATTCAAGGAGAGAAGCGGTGTTTGACCCGAAATGGAAAATCCTGCTTAAGGAATGGGCGACATGCTACACGAAAGAGTCCCAAGTCTCAAGTCCCAAGTTCCAAGTCGAATTTTCTTTCAGACTTGGAACTTGGGACTTGAGACTTGAGACTTGATGTTAGTCTGCTTTCTTGCGAATGAACGTCGGCACGTCCAAGTCTTCGGGGCGCGCTGGATTGCTGATATTGGGGCGCGATAAATCGTCGCCGGGTGTTCGGGTATAGCGCGGCGTCGTAGCTTGCATTCGCTCGTTCGCAGCTATCGAACCTGAATCGGCAGATTCTTTATCAAAGCCGGTGGCGATGACTGTAATCCTCATCTCGTCGCGCAGGGTTTCGTCTATCACCGCGCCGAAGATAATATTAGCATCGTCGTCAGCCGCTTCGCGGATAATCGAAGAAGCCTCGTTGACTTCGTAGAGCGTCAGGTCTGACCCGCCCGTGATATTTATGAGCACGCCCTTCGCGCCTTCAATCGTCGCTTCTTCCAGGAGCGGCGAAGAGATGGCCTGCTGCGTGGCTTCGACGGCGCGGTTCTCTCCACTGGCACGCCCCGCGCCCATCAGCGCGAGTCCCATCCCGGCCATAATCGCTTTGACATCCGCGAAATCAAGATTGATGAGACCGGGAACGGTAATCAAATCAGAGATGCCCTGCACGGCCTGCCTGAGCACGTCATCCGCGACCTTGAACGAATCGGCCAACGAGACGCTCCGTTCAACCGTATGAAGCAGCCGCTCGTTCGGAATCGTGATGACCGTGTCCACACACGCGCGCAATTCTCTGAGACCAACTTCGGCCTGCTGCATCCGGCGGCGTCCCTCGAAGTGAAAAGGCTTGGTCACGACGGCGACGGTCAGCGCGTTAAGCTCTGTGGCAAGGCTGGCGATAATCGGAGCCGCGCCCGTGCCCGTGCCGCCGCCCAGGCCAGTCGTCACAAAGACCATATCTGCGCCTTCCAGCACTTCGATAATCTTCTCTGTATCTTCGAGCGCGGCGTCGCGCCCGATGACCGGGTTGGCTCCCGCGCCAAGCCCTTTGGTCAATCTGCCGCCGAGCTGTATTTTAATCGGTGCGCGCGAGCGTTTTAAGGCTTGGAGGTCGGTATTGGCGACCAGAAATTCGATGCCCTCGATGCCGGCTTCAATCATGCGATTGACGGCGTTGCTGCCGCCGCCGCCGATGCCGATGACTTTAATGCGCGCTCCGGTGATGGGCGGCTCGTCATCTATAAAAATATTGATGCCGTTGCCCGGTTGACGGCCATCCGGTGTCATAATGTCTGTCCTCTCTCTCATATTGCGGAACTGTTATCTTGGGCTGTTCGCGCCGGGGGCACCTATATCTTGCGGACTACATCTTGTGCCGGCTGGCGCGGCAGCATACAACAACTTGTCAAAAAATACCACTAAAACGGTGACGAAATTTTGAAACAAAGTGCGTGAGCCGCCCTGCGCCTGCTCTTTTTCCTGCGCCGGAGCGCATTTCCGCACTTTGTGCGCGCTGAGTGACCAGCGACAAGCCTGCCGCCGCCGCCCACGCGGGACTTTGAATATCTTCGATGAGGCCGCCGAAACGATCTCTTTCGGGATAACCGAGACGCACGGGAGCATCGAAAACCTGCTCTGCAATCTCTGCCATGCCATCGAGCAATGCGCCGCCGCCCGTCAAGACCACGCCGCTCGACAATTGCCGCTCCCATCCTGAATCTTTGATTTCGTCCGCCACGTGCATCAGGACTTCTTCGGCGCGCGGCTGAAGAATGTCGCACAGAATCTGGCGCGAAAGCTGGCGCGGCGCGCGTCCTCCCACCGAAGGCACTTCAATCAAATCGCCGCGCTCCATCTCGTTGAGGCTCGCGCTCGATGCGCAGCCGACCGTGCGCTTAATCTTCTCTGCTTCGGGAATCGGCGTGCGCAATCCAAACGCGATGTCGTTTGTAAAATGTGAGCCGCCGAGCGCGAAGACGGCTGTGTGCTGCACCGCGCCGCGCTGAAAGATGACCAAGCCGGTCGTCTCTGCCCCGATGTCTACCAGAGCGGCTCCGAACTCTTTATCGTCATCCGTCAAAGTTGCTTCGGCGGCGCCGAGTTGTTCCAAGACCATGTCCGCGACGATCAGCCCTGCGCGATTGACGGCATTGATCGCGTTCTGCCGCGCGGTCACGGGACTGGTCACGATATGGACTTTGACGGCGAGACGCGCGCCGATCATCCCGACGGGGTCGTTGATGCCGTCCTGATCGTCAACGATAAATTCCTGTGGCAGGCGGTCAACAATCTCGCGCCCGGCTGGAAGCTGAATCGCGCACGCGGAGTCAATCGCACGCCTGACATCATCCGGCGTAATCTCGCGGTCGCGGCCAGAGACAGCGACAATCGCCTGCCCGTTAAAGCCCATGATGTGCGAGCCTGCGAGATTGATTGTCACTTCTTCGGCTTCGAGGCCGCTCATGCGCTCTGCGTCTTCGACCGCGCGTTTGATTGAATCAACAGCGGCATCCGGGTTGACGATGACGCCTTTGCGCAGGCCGCGCGAATCCGCTTCGCCGATGCCGACGACATCGAGCAGCCCCGCGTCGCCCGGCTCGCAGACGATACACGTCACCTTGCTGGTTCCGATGTCGAGACCGACTGTGTGCGTCGCACGCTTAGCCATGCAGCTTGCTCCTCAAATTAGTCTGGAGTTAAGAGTCTGGAGTCTGGAGTCAAAAGACAAATGCTTTTGACTTTTGGACTCCTGACTCACGACTCCTGACTCACGACTCCTGACTTTCACCTCATCCGGCGCGGCGTGGCCTTGTCTCTTTCTTCGCCTCACTCGGCTTCTCTTCCTTCCGGTCGCGCGCCTTCTTTTTTGCCGGGTCATTGGCCCTGCCCGCATTCGTCTTGTTCGTTGCTTCCCTGTCCCTGACCGGCGGCGTGTTCGCGCGGTTCTCCGATTCCACACTTGAGCCAGCGCCCTGCTCAAGCTCTTCGTCGCTCGCGTTTTCATTAAGAGCCGGAACGCCTGCGTTCTGGCCGATCAGAATCGTGCCATCATCTCTGTCGGCGGAGAGGTAAGTGATATAACGCCCGATTGGAGTATCGCGCCGCTTGTCCAGAGCGTTGAGAGCATTCTGAAGGCGGTTGCCGAAATCACGCCCGCCGAGCCGGACTTCGATGTGCGCGTCATCGCCTGACAGGAGAGCGCGCACGTCATGCAGATCGCCTAGATTGACTTCGCTGATGCGCTCGGTCAGGCTGAGGCCAGACCACTCGCGCAACATCTCAAGATATTTCCCGATGCGCGCCTGATTCTCACGCCGCGCTTCGTCCGTGCCTGATTCGTCCCAGCCGCCTATGAAGAACTCTGGCATCGGGTCAGTCGGCAACCGCTGTCCCAGACTGACAGCCTCATCGTCAACCCAGACGAATTTTCCGGCGAGAGTGCGGACGACGGCGCGCCGCTCACGCTCTGTGACGCGCACGCGCAAGCCGTCCGGCAGCACGCGCGAAACGACAGCCTTGCGCACCCACGGCAGCTTTTCAACTTCCGCGCTGATGGCCTGAAGGTCTGCATCCCAGACGCCCTTTTCGGCAGCCACGCGCCGCACAGCAGCTTTGATTTCGTCTGCGGAGACATGCGTCGTGCCGTTAATGTCTACCGAGCGCGTCGCAAAGAAAGAAGCGGAGGCCGCCGCGCGATAGCCCGCAAAGACCAGCACGCCCGTAATGATTGCCAGCAAGATTTTTCCGACGAGCGGCATGTAAGAGAGGACGACGCGCACGCCCGTGCCGCCGCTCTTTGAGCGCGAGCCAGCGCCGCGCCGCGCGGGCTTCTGCACCATCCCGCCTGAGCGTCCGCGCCCGCTCTGCGCCTGCGCGCCGCGTCCGTTAGCTCTGGGTGTGACGACTTGCTCTCTCAATGCTTCTCCTCCTCTTCAGAGTTTAGAGAGTTCATGGAGTTCGGAGAGTTAGGAACGCTCTCTGAACTCTCTAAACTCTCCTGAGCGGGCCACAGTTCGACTTCATATTCAAGCTCGATGCCGTGTTCTCTGCGCACGCGCTCTCTAATCTCTTCTGCGAGCGCGAGCGCGTCTGCGGCCTGCGCGTTCTCGCCCTCTGTGACGATAAAGTTGGCGTGAATGGGAGAGACGACCGCACCGCCTTTGCGCGTGCCCTTCATGCCCATCTCGTCAATCATCTTGCCCGTGCCGATGTTGCTTCCCGGCGGATTTTTAAAGAAGCAACCCGCGCTGCGCGAGCCGTGCGGCTGCGTCGCGAGGCGTCTGGCTTTGGCTTCATCCATCCGCGCTTTGATCTTTGCCGGATCGTCTTTGCTTAAGAGCAAAGTCACGCCGAGCAGCAGTTCGCCTTCACGAAAAGAAGTGTGGCGATAATTCCATTCGACCTCGCTGCCGTGAACCAGCGCGACCTGACCGCCGCGCGCGACGCGCACAGTGTCCGTCACAGTCCCTATCTCATGCTCGTATGCGCCCGCGTTCATCCACAGCGCGCCGCCGACCGTGCCCGGAATGCCGCCCAAGCCCTCTATGCCGGACAACCCTTGCCGCCATGCGTCAATGCACAAACGCGGCAGCGAATAACCCGCGCTCACGCTCGCTCGCTCGCCGTCAAAATGCGCTTCGCCCTTCAAACCTTTCGTGCTGACGACGACATAATGATGGTCTGCATCATCGGCCAGCACGTTGCTGCCGGAACCGAGAGCGCGCCAGGCGATGCCAGCCTTCTCAAATTCATGCACGACCGCCGCAGCCTGTTCTTCCGTCACGGGCTGAATCACCCAGTCAATCGCGCCGCCCACGCGCAGGCTCGTCAACTCCGCGAAACGCTTGCCGCGCTCAGCATGCACGCCTAAGCGCGCCGCGATTTCTTCGATCAACGAATCGCGCTTCTCAACGTCAAGTTTTCTTTCAACTACGTTCATTCAATTTTTGTGCTTTGTGTTTTGTACTTTGTTTTTGCTCCTGACGCTCAACCTTGAGCGAAAACTCCGCGTTGAGTAGCGTGCAAAGAACAAAGTACAAAACACAAAATTCTATTTGCGCAGCAAATCTAAAAGCTGTTCGCCCGCGCGATGCACCGGCCCGGCTCCGAGCGTAATTACCAGATCGCCCGCGCGCACCTGCTCGCGCAAGACTTCCGCAGCGCCTTCGAGTGCCCCGATGTAATGCGCGCTCTTGTGGCCGTAACGCTTGATGGCTTCCGTCAGAGCCTCTGAGGTCACGCCCTCAAGCGGGTCTTCGCTCGCAGCATAAATATCTGCGACGAGCAGTGCGTCCGCATTATTAAAGGACTGCGCGAAGCCTTCCATCTGATCTTTCGTGCGCGAGTAGCGATGCGGCTGAAACAGGACTACGATGCGGCGGCCAGCCGAGCCGATTTTGGCGGCGGCCAGTGTCGCTTTAATCTCGGTCGGATGATGCCCGTAATCGTCTACGACCAACACGCCCGCCTCTTCGCCTTTGAATTGAAAGCGGCGGTCTGCGTTCGTGAACGCGCTCAGAGCTTCTGCCGTCAACGCGAACTCGACATCAAGCTCGAAGCTGACGGCGATGGCCGCGAGCGCGTTATAAACATTATGCAAGCCGGGCACGCGCAAAGTGACTTCGCCCGCCACATCGCTGCCCTGCCACACTGTAAAGCTCGACCCGAAAACCTGATTGAAACGGATGCCGTGCGCGGAGATGTCTGCCTGCGCGCTCAAGCCGTAAGTCACGCGCCTGCGTTTGACGTGCGGAATCACGGCCTGCACCTGCGGATCATCCAGACACAAAATCGCCGCGCCGTAAAACGGGACTTTGTTGACAAAGCTCGTAAAGCACTCGCGCACGTCGTCCATGTCCTTGTAGTAATCCATATGCTCGCGGTCTATGTTCGTGACCACGGCAATCGTCGGCGTCAGCATCAGAAACGAGCGGTCGCTTTCATCCGCTTCGGCTACCATCAAATCGCTTTTGCCCAGACGCGCGTTCGAGCCGAAAGCTCCGACCACGCCGCCCACTACGACAGTCGGATCGAGCTTCGCATGCCCGAGAATCGTCGCCACCATCGAAGTCGTGGTCGTCTTGCCATGCGAGCCTGCCACAGCGACCGTGTGCGGCTTGAGCCGCATCAATTCCGCCAGCATCTCTGCGCGCGGGATAACAGGAATCGAACGCTGTCTGGCTTCGATAATCTCGGGATTGTCATCACGCACGGCGGTCGAGCGAACGACGACATGCGCGTCGCCGACGTTCTCCGGATGATGGCCTTCCGTAACTTCGACGCCGAGCGATTCCAGCCGCTCCGTGACGCTCGACTTCTTCGCATCGGAACCGGAGACGCGAAAACCAAGATTGCTCAAGACCTCCGCAATCCCGGACATGCCGATGCCGCCGATGCCGACGAAGTGTATGTGTTGAATGCTACGGAACATCTTGTTCTATAATTTCAAATCTGAAATTTCAAATCTCAGAGGTCTCAAATCTGAAATTTTAAATCTCAGATTTTCTTAAACTTTCAATCAAATCAACCGTTGCCGCCGCCGCATCGCCGCGTGCGAGATTGCGGCTGGCATCTTCCATTCGTGTTACTCGCGACGGCTCTTTAAGAAGCGCGGCGATTTCCTGCGCGAGCAGCTCGCCCGTCAAATCTTTCTGTAAGATCATGCGCGCCGCGCCAGCCGCTTCGAGGGCTTCGGCGTTCTTGCGCTGATGATCGTCTGCGGCTGTCGGCAAAGGAATCATCATCGCTGCTTTGCCTGCCGCGGCGACTTCGGCGCAGGTCGTCGCCCCTGCGCGACTGATGATTAAATCGGCGTGCCCGAACTCGCTCACCATGTCGCTGATGTAAGGCCGCACGTCCGCGTTCATCCATCCGGCTTTTTCATATCCGGCATGCACGGTCTCGAAATCAAGCTCGCCCGTCTGGTGCATGATGCTTAAAACATTCCTGTGCGCTTCGAGATGCGGAAGCGCAGCGACCATCGCCAGATTGATGCCGCGCGCTCCCTGCGAGCCGCCAAAGACGAGCAAGCAAAAGCGCGTAGCATCGCGCGACTTTGCCGGAATGTCAAAGAACTCGCGCCTCACCGGATTTCCTGTCACGAGGCCTTTGCCGCGAAAGTAAGGCAGGGCTTCTTCAAACGTCACCGCAGCCTTGTCAACGAAGCGCGCCAGCACTCGATTGGTAAAGCCCGGCAGCGCGTTTGAATCCATCACGAGCGTCGGGACTCGCATCAACGCCGCCATCAAAAGCACTGGCCCCGAAACATAACCTCCCGCGCCGACCACCACGTCCGGGCGAAATTCCTTTATCAAAGACCGCGCCGCCAGAAAACTTTTCGGCAGCAGCCACAGCCCGCGCAGCTTTCCCGCCAGCCCGACGTTTTTCAATCCCGCGCTTTCAATCAGCGACAGCTCAAAGCCCGCTTCCGGCACTAACCTCTTTTCAAGCCCGCGCGCAGTGCCGACGAACCTGACTTCGGACTGTGCATCGCGCCGAAAAATTTCTTTCGCCACCGCGATGCCCGGATAAATGTGCCCGCCCGTTCCACCGGCGGCAATCAAAACGCGCATCGTCATCAGAATGCAAAATGAAAAATGGAAAATGGAAAATTAAGAGTCCGGCCTTTTTGCATTTTTAATTTTGCACTTTGCATTATTGAACGCTCCTCTCGCCCGCGTGCTGCGAGATATTCAGCAGGATGCCGACCGAAACGAGCGTCGGAACAAGGCTTGAGCCGCCGTAAGAGATAAACGGCAGCGGAATCCCTTTGGTCGGCACGAGCGACAAAACCACGCTGATATTAAAGAGCGCCTGCACGACAATCGCCGTCACGATGCCGATGCCGAGCAGCATGCCGAACCTGTCCGGCGCAAGCATCGCTGCGCGCACGCCGCGCCACAGGAACAGCCCGAACGCCAGCACTATCAGCAGTGCGCCTATCAACCCCAACTCTTCACCAATCACGGCAAAGATAAAATCCGAATGTGCGAATGGAAGATAAAACATCTTCTGCTTGCCCTGCGCGAACCCGATCCCGTTCAAGCCGCCCGAACCGACCGCAATCAAAGACTGCACGACCTGAAAGCCTCTGTTCTGCGGGTCAGCCCACGGGTCTAAGAAAGTAATAAGTCGCTGCAACCGCCACGGCACAAACAGCAACAGCACCGTCAAGCCTACAAAAGCCGGAGCCGCCGCCAACCCCAAATGCAAGAGCCTTGCGCCCGCCGTAAAGCACATCACGACGCACACGACAGCCAACATCAACGCCGTTCCCAAATCCGGCTCTGCCACCACCAGCACGGCCAGCAATCCGGTCACGCACATGCTCGGCACAAAAGTTTTCCAGAACGCGCCCTCTTCTCCCGCGCGCTTTTCCAAAAAGTATGCGAGAAAGATTGTGAGCGCGAGCTTCGCGGCTTCCGATGGCTGGATGGAAAATCCCGCGAACTTAATCCAGCGATGCGCGCCGTTGATGCGCGGGAAAGCAAAGACCGCCAGCAGCATCAAGACCGTCAACGCGAGCAGTCCGTACACGATGCGCTTGTGACGAAGACGCTGGTAATCAAAATTCATCGCCAGCAACATCGCGCCAAAACCGAGAGCCATCCACACGCCCTGCTTGATGACATAATGATAAGGACTCTTATTCTCCCCCATCGCCGTCACCGCCGACGCGCTAAAGACCATCACGACGCCAAACAGCGCCAGGCCCGCCGTCGCCGCGAACAACCACCGATCTGCCTGTAGCTTTCTTGCCATAACTTAAACAGTCCCAAGACTCAAGTCCCAGGTTAAAGCGCATGACTTCGACTTGGGACTTGGGACTTGAGACTTTGGACTTCGCTTTTAAAGACTTCCCCGCGATGCTCGAAGCTTTTGAACATATCGAAGCTGGCACAGGCCGGTGCGAGCAGCACCGCATCGCCCGCCTCTGCCGCCGCGAAAGCCTTCTGTACAGCATCGCTCATATCAACAGCGCGCTCGCACGGCGCGTCGTTTTTTAATTCTTCTTCAATCGCGTCGACGTCTTCGCCGATTAAAATCAGCTTGCGCGCCTTAGCGCGAATCAGCGGCGCGAGCGGCGCGTAGGGCGCGTGTTTCCCCTTCCCGCCGAGAATCAAAATCACTTTCCCTTCATCTTCAGCCAGAGCTTCCAGAGCCTTCAAAGTCGCATCCACGCTCGTCGCTTTGGAATCATTGTAAAAAGTGACGCCGTCAATTTCTGCCACACGTTCCATGCGATGCTCTACGGGTTGAAACCTGCGAACGGTCTCGCGCATGGAATCCGGCGAGGCTCCGCAAGCTAAGCCCGCCGCCAGAGCCGCTAAAACATTTTCGACGTTATGAAGTCCGCGCAACTGCATCTCATCGCGCGTCAAAAGCACGCGCTCGCCGTCCTTCGTCCGCGCGACAAGCTCGCGCCCACCGCGCAGAAATAATCCTTCTTCCAACTCGCGCCGCACGCTGAACATCACGACATGCGCGCGTAAGCCTTTCGCCCAGGAAGCAACGATTTCATCATCCGCATTCAAAATCGCCACGTCCTCCGGCGTCTGGTTGCGAAAAATATTGTGCTTCGCCGCAGCATAGTCTGTGACATGGTCATAACGATCCATGTGATTCGGCGTGACGTTCAAGACGAGCGCGACCGCCGGATGAAAATCCGCAATCGTCTCAAGCTGAAAGCTTGAGACTTCCGCCACCGTCCATCCGTCATCGCGCGAAGTCTCGACCATAGAAATCAATGCCGTCCCGATGTTGCCGCCGACCTGCACAGGCAGTCCCGCGTCTTTCAACAACTCTCCAATCAAAGTAGTGGTCGTCGTCTTACCGTTCGTGCCCGTGATGGCGACGATGCGGCCACGCATGAAACGCGCGGCCAATTCGACTTCGCCGATGACCAAAGCCCCTGCGCGTTCAGCGTAACGAGCCGGAATAATCTTAGTCGGCACGCCCGGACTCATCACGACCAGCTCAACCTGATCCAGCAACCACATGGGCACTTCGCCCGGCAGCAGTCCCACGCCCAACGCCTTGAGCTGCTGCGCCTCTTCCGGCCATTCCTCAACCGGCTTGCGGTCATTCAGAGCGACTACCGCACCGCGCGCCGCTAAGAATCGCGCGCAAGCAATGCCGCTGCGCGCCGCGCCTATCACTAAAACTTTTTTGCCCGCAAGCTCCAAAATGTTTTGTACTTTGTTCTTCGTGCTTTGTTCTTTGCGTTTTTATGTGGTGTTGAATCCATTCACAAAACTGCCCCAGCAAAAGTGCAAAGAACAAAATACAAAGAACAAAGAACTACCTTAATTTCAAAGTCGAAAGACTCAACAGCGCAAACAAAATAGCGAGAATCAGAAAACGGAAAACGACCTTTGATTCGCGCCAGCCCTGTAGCTCGAAGTGATGATGCAGCGGCGACATCTTAAAGACGCGGCGGCCTGTCATCTTAAAAGAAGTCACTTGAATCATGACCGACAGGGCTTCTATGACAAACACGCCGCCGACCATCAGCAGCATAAATTCCTGTTTGGTCAAAACTCCGATAGTCCCAATCGCGCCGCCGATAGCGAGGCTTCCGACATCGCCCATAAAAACTTCGGCGGGCGGCGCGTTGTACCAGAGAAAGCCTAAGCTCGCGCCCGCCATCGCGCCGCAGAAAACAGTCAGTTCCGCTGCCTCCGGCCTGTGCGTCAAATCCAGATAACTGGCCCAGCGCGCATCGCTAATCAAATACGTAAAGGCCGTCAGCGCAGTCATCGCGATAAAAGTCACGCTGATCGCGAGGCCGTCAAGACCGTCCGTCAGGTTGACTGCGTTCGACGAGCCGAGCAGCACGATGATGATGACAATCAGGTACAGCCACGGGCCGATGTCGCTGACGCCATTCGGAATCGCCGTCAGCTTGAAAAATGGAATGTTCAAATTCCATGAATACTTCGTCGCAAAGTACCGCGTCGTGAAGTACAGCACAGCCCAGACGGCGACCGCGATTAAGAGTTGAAAGATCAACTTCTGCTTGCCGGTCAAACCGAGGCTGCGCTGCTTTGCCATCTTCGCGTAGTCATCAAAAAACCCAATCGCGCCAAACAGCGTCGTCGCCGCCATGACCGTCCAGACATAGACGCTCGACAGCCGCGCCCACAACAGGGTCGAGATCAACACCGAACCGATGACCAGCACGCCTCCCATCGTCGGCGTCCCGCGTTTTGCCATGTGCGCCTGCGGGCCTTCCTCACGAATCTGCTGGCCGACGTTCCAGTTTTTCAAAGCCTGTATCACCTTGCCGCCGAACATCAGCGAGATCAGCAGCGCGGTCACAGAGGCATACGCCGTGCGAAAAGTGACGTACTGAAAAACGTTGAGCGCCTTGACGAGATACGACTCCCCACCCGCCAGACGGTTGTAGAGCAATTCGTAAAAGATGTAATAAATCATCGTATCAAAGGATGAAGGCGGAAGGATGAAGGATGAAGGGGCTGCTATTGAAGCTTGAGTTGCTCATCTTTAATAGCATCGTTTTCATCCTTCCGCCTTCATCCTTCATCCTTGCTTTCGTCTGCTCCGACTAACGGAAAGCGGTCGCGCAAGAGCTTGACGACCTTGTCCGTCTGCACTCCGCGCGAGCCTTTGATTAAAACCAGATCGCCCTCGCGCAATTCTTCCGCTAAAGCTTCGGCGGCATCTTCCGAAGTCTCGAAAAAGCGCGTCGCTTCTGCGCTCAAACCGCCTTCGCGTGCGCCTTCGATTAAATCTACGGCCAAGCCGCGCACGCCCCACAGCATTTCAATTCCCATGCGCGCGATTTCGGTTCCGGCTTCGCGGTGCATGCGCGCCGCATCCGCGCCTAGCTCAAGCATCTCGCCCGCGACGACGATGCGCCTTGCGGCATGTGCGCCGCCTTCCTTCAACGTCTGCGCCATGCTCAAAAGCGAGCGCGGGTTAGAGTTGTAGGAATCATCTATAACCTCGAAACCGGCTGCGAAGTCCAACACCTCGCCGCGCATCTTTGGCGGAGTCACGTTGCGCAAAGCAGACGCGATTTGCTCCGGCTCAATCTCGAAACAGGTTGCGACTGCCGCAGCCGCCAGCGCATTCATCAAATTATGGCGACCGGGCAAGGGCAACTCTGCCTGCGCCGTGCCGAGCGGCGTCAGCAGGCGAAAGCGAATGCGTCCGAAACGCCCGCCCTCGATTTCCGTCGCCATGACATCCGCGCTGTTTTCAATTCCGAAAGTCAGAGCGCGCCCGCCGTGCTTTTCGCGCATCGCCATAACCAGAGCATCGTCTGCGTTGAGCACAGCCGTTCCGTCCGGCTTGAGTCCTTCGATTAACTCGGCCTTCGCCGCCGCGATATTTTCAATCGTGCCGAGATGCTCAAGATGAACGGGCGCGACCAGCAGTTCGACGCCAATGTCCGGCGGCGTGATGCGGCACAGGCGCGCGATTTCATTCATCGGCGAAGACATGCCCATCTCAAGCACTGCAACATCGAACTCAAACGGCGTGTGTCCCTCGCTCACCATTTGCAGCACGGAGAGCGGCAGGCCCAGACCGTTGTTGTAATTGCGCTCGCTCTTGAGCACGCGCTGGCCGCTCGCGCCGAGCAGATGCGCCGTCAACTCTTTCGCCGTCGTCTTCCCCGCGCTTCCCGTAATCGCCACTACAGGCCGCGCCCACGCTTCGTAAACTTTATGAGCGAGCAGTTGCAAAGCGGCGATGCCGTCATCCACCAGCAACAAGCGATCACGCAGAGCTTCTAAAGCATCATCGCCAGCGACGCGCCCCGCGCAGGCAACAGCGGCGATAGCATCACTCTCAAGAGCCTGCGGAATAAATTCGTGCGCGTCTGCGAACGTCCCGTTAAAGCCTGCGCGCGTGTAATCTTCCGGCGACATGGCAAAGAACAGCTCGCCCGTTTGCACCGCGCGCGAGTCAATCGCGAATCCTCTGATCTCTCTGTCAAGCAGTTCGGCGCGAACCTGCGCCGCCGAAGCATTCATCAAACTCGCCGCCGTTCCTAAATTCACGCTGCGTCTGCCTCTTCCCTTTTATCGAATCTTGCGCGACCGGGAGCGCGGCGGTCAATCTCAGACGCGAGCGCGGCAAATTCTCTGTTCGCCTCTTGTGCTAGTAATGCCTGACAGCCTTCTAGCCGTCGCGGCGCGCGGGTGCGGCGCAAACGCTTGCGGCAGGCGATGATGCCATGCCGCGTTTCATGATGTGCCGTGTGAAGGGAATGGTTTTGCCGGGACATAATCAATTTCGGATTTCGGATTTCGGATTTCGGATTGGCGTGCTGCTCAAGCTTGACGCTGGATTTTGAAGATTCAACCTTCCTAACGCGGTTAATCCGAAATCCGAAATCCGAAATCTGAAATCGCAAATCCGTTTCACTCGCTCCTTTTAAAATCAACGCGCACGGTTTGGCCTGTCTCAAGCTCTGCGCCTGCCGCCGGGTGCTGCTTGACGGCGCGGCCTTCGCCGCGCGCTTCGAGTTGCAGGCCAAGCTGTGAGCAGATGCGCAGGGCATCGCGCACGCTGCGCCCGCGCAAGTCCGGCATCAACGCCGCGCGACGACTCGCACGCGCATAGACGATCTCGACTGAATCTGATTTTCCACTGTCACGCGCGACCTGTGGCAGAGTCGCCTGACGTTCCTGATTGATGCGCTCCATCTCTTCGCGCGCTCGCGCGGCAGCTTCCGGCGAGACGTTCCTCTGCGCGACCAAATCCCGCGCCTGCGGCTCTTTCAATTCGGTATCGGGCGCGATGTTGAGTCCGGGCAAAATCCGCTCTGCAATCTCGCGAAACACCGGCGCAGCCACGTCCCCGCCGTGATATGCGCCAGCCGGTTCGTCTATCACGACGACGATGACGACCGCCGGATTTTCGACCGGCGCAAAGCCGACGAAGGAAGCGACGTGTTTGGTCTTGGAATAAGCTTTCGTTTTCGGATCAATCTTCTGCGCCGTGCCGGTCTTGCCCGCCGCCGTATAGCCGTTGAGCTGCGCCTGCTTCGCAGTGCCGTTCAAGGTCACGCCTTCCAGCATCCCGCGCAGAGCGAGCGCAGTCTCCGCGCTCACAACCCGCCGCTGTTCCGGCGTGGCTTGATAAGTGATTGAGCCATCGCTGGCGCGAATCTCGCGCACCAGATGCGGAGCCACGCGCACGCCTCCGTTCGCCAGCGCGGCAAACGCCGCAGCCATCTGCAAAGGCGTGACGCCTATCTCCTGCCCCATCGCCAGCGATCCCATAGAGGACGCTTGCCAGCGCGACAAGGGGCGCAGGAGGCCGCTGGTTTCGCCGGGTAGCTCAACGCCCGTGCGCGAGCCGAAGCCGAATCGCTTCATGTACTCATACATCTTCTCATCGCCGACGCGCAGGCCGAGCTTGATGGCCGCGACGTTGCTCGACTTGGCGAGCGCATCCGAGATGGACAAGCTTCCGAAAGCGTGATGGTCATGGACGATGCGCCCGGCGACGTTGATCGTGCCCATCTGGCAATCTATCCGATCCTGCGGCGCGCACAATCCTTCTTCGATGGCTGCTGCGAAAGCTACTATCTTAAATGTCGAGCCGGGTTCGTAGATATTTTGCAGAGCTTCATTGACACGCGCTTGCGGCGGGGCTGCGCCCGCAGCGTTCGGGTCAAAGGTCGGCGCATTGGCGAGCGCGAGTATCTCTCCCGTGCGCGGGTCAAGCACGATGGCTGTGCCGGACTTAGCCCCCGCGCGCTCGACCGCCTCCGCCAATGCCTCTTCTGCGCGAAACTGAACCATCTGATCTATCGTCAGGACGACGGATTGGCCGGGACGCGATTGAGCTTCATAGCTCTGATAAGGTCGCTGGTGCGCGTCCGTTTCCATGAAAAACTTTCCGGCCTCGCCGCGTATCCGCTCGTTATGAAACTGTTCGATGCCGCCCAAGCCCACTTCATCCATCCCGACAAAGCCGAGCACATGCGCCGCCAGCGAGCCGTTCGGATAAAAACGCTTCGGCTCTTTGAGCGTATGCACTCCGTCTAATTTTAAAGCGATAATTTTTTCTGCTTGCTGTTCGTCAAGCCTGCGCGCGACCCACATAAACTTACGCTTTGCTTGCTGCGCATCCTTAATGTTGGCTGACAGTTTCTTCGCTTCGGCGTTGACCAGCGGCGCAAGGCGCGCTGCCGTGTCTTCGACCTCTTTGATTTCGGACGGCACGATAAAGAAAGAATCCGTTTCGATGCTTCGCGCCAGTTCCTGCTGCTGGCGGTCATAGATCAACCCGCGCATCGGGCTGGTTTCGATGGCGTCCTGCTGCTGGTTGCGCGCGAGCTTGCTCAGCCGATCATGCTGCACCATTTGCAGGTAGACGAGCCGCCCTGCGATACAAACCATCCAGACCGACAGCACGCAGACGATGATAACCACGCGGCGGCGCGAAGTGTCTGGACGTGTTTTTGATACGGGATGAGTGCGTGCGCGCATGAATCGTCGGCTCGTTCCTCTGCTTGGAATCATGCGCGGGTCTGATGCAAAGGCTCTCTTGCTCGCCGCGCATGAAGGGAAATGCTCAAAAAAGATGTATGCCAGCCGCCTGCGGCATCAAAGGGGAGAGAGCGGGAACCTGATTAAAACATCGGCGGCTAACGACCGAGCGGCGTGGCCGGAGCGGCTAACGCGGGGGTCGCCGGAGCAGCCATCTTCTGCGAACCTTGCGCAGGCTCGATCTGTGACGGCGCGACCGGCTGTAAGCCAGCCTTGCGCGCTTCGCTCTCAAGTCGCGCGGGCGCGGTGGCTTCCTCTCGCGCCAGCAGCAAGCGCTGCTGCTGCTCTTTCAACAGCGTGCGCTCTTGGCGTAATTTCTCGCTCTCGTAACCATGATTGACGGCGGCAAAATGCTGTCCCGCCGCAAAGATGAAACCGCCCGCCAGCAGCAAACCGGAAAAGAGCAGTAAGGCGAACCGCGACAGCGCGCGTGTATCGCGCTCGCGATGAATGGTGAAGTTCGGTTGATTCAGCGGTAATCTTTTCATCATAAAACACAAGTCAGGAGTCGCGAGTCACGAGTCACGAGTCAGTGGATTGACTTTAGACTCCTGACTCTAGACTCTTATCAGTTTCCGGCAGGCTCGGAGCTTGGCGCTGCGGGCGCGCGGATTTTCATCCATTTCCGCCTCTGTGGGAGTCACCGGACGGCGAGTCAAAATCTCGACCTCTGGCCGCGCCCCGCACGAGCAAACCGGCGCACGCGGAGGGCATTCGCAACGGCCTGACAAGCGACGAAAGGTCTGCTTGACGATGCGGTCTTCAAGCGAATGAAAACTGATGGCGACCAGGCGCCCGTCCGTCTGTAAAAGATCAATGGCCGTTTCGAGAAACCGGCCTAAGTCTTCAAGCTCACGATTGACTGCAATGCGCAACGCCTGAAAAGTGCGGGTCGCCGGATGAATCCGATCTCCCCTGTGTTTGCCAACAGCGCGTGCGACCAGTTCCGCTAATTTTCTGGTCGTCTGTAAAGGCTCGCCGCGCTCGCGCCGCTCGACGATCCAGCGCGCGATGCGACGTGAGCGCCGTTCCTCGCCGTATTCAAAGATGATGCGCGCAATCTCTTCCTCCGGAAGAGAGGCCAGCAAATCCGCCGCAGTCTCTTCATCGCCGGACGCATCCATACGCATGTCCAGCGGCGCGTCGTGACGAAAGCTGAATCCCCTGTGCGCCGCGTCAAGCTGAAGCGACGAAACGCCCAAGTCTGCAAGCACGCCGCTCGCCTCGCTCTCGCCCGCCTCTGCGAGCACGCGCGCGATCTCGCCAAAATTTGCATGCACTGCGCGAAAGCGCGTCCCGAAGCGCGCCAGACGATTTGTTGCCCAATCGAGAGCTTCCACGTCGCGATCAATCCCGATGACGCGCGTGTCTGGATGCGCTTCGAGAATCGCCTCGCTGTGCCCGCCAAGCCCAAGCGTGCAATCAACGAACCACCCGCCGCGCTCAGGCTCAAGCCACAGAAGCGTCTCTTGTAGCAACACGGGGCGATGGGGCGCGCTCATGCCCCCCATGAGCGCATCCATCACCACCGCCCCGTGATCTCAAAGAACTGTGACAAGTGACAAGTGACAAGTGACAAGCCAGAGAGAAGATGAAAAGTGTTTTGCTTTAACCCGTCACTTGTCACTTGTCACCTGTCACTGCCGTTAAATTCCGAGCCGTGCCATCGCGGCCTCGTCCTCTTCCGTATAGGGGTCGGACAGGAGGCGTTGCTGAAACCGCTCCAACTCCCAAACTTCGAGATAAGTCAAATAACCCAGCACAGCCACTTCGCCGATGACTTCCGCGCTCTTGCGCAGGAGCGGGTGTATCAGGATGCGTCCCTGTGCATCCATCGTCGCCTGCTGGCCGTAATAATTGGTTCGGTCAAGGAACTTGCGCCGAGCCGGATCCATAGTGGGCAGCAGAGCCAGACGCTGCTCAATCGCTTCCCATTCCGGCAAAGGGTAAATCCGCACGCTCTCGCCCGTCAGGCTCGTGATATAAAATTCTGCGCCGTGCTGCTGCTCAACGAGACGCCGGAAGGGGGTCGGCACTTTCAGACGCCCTTTGGAATCTATCCGCGCCGTGTAATTCCCTCTTAACATAGAGTTGCGGCAGCCGTTTCATGGCGAGTAGTGCTTAAAAGCTCTAGTAACACTTTAATGATTGGATACAAGATGCTCAGAGAAGCCCACTTCTGACCACTTTTCTCCACCTGCCGCGCATAGTACGCCCGTCTTGTGAGGCTGTCAAGAGATAAAAACGGTTTCAAACACCGATTTTTAAGCACGATATGGTGTACTTTTGAGCCTGAAAACCCGGTGTGACGCCCGAATCTTAAGCGCACGGGGCATGCTTAAGCAGGCAGGGGCGGATAGCTTGGCCGGTTCAACCTTTGATAGCCAAGCCTGTGCGCTTCATGTATATTGAAGCCATGCCGCATTCCAATCTTGCTCTCTGGCGAAAAGCAGACTGACCGAAATGGGTCTTGGCGGACTTCTCATTTTTGGAACGCTGGCGGCGCTGGCAAATCTGCTGGGCGGAGTGCTGCTGGTTTCTTCCGGCGCGCATCGCTGGGACGAGCGCCTGCTGAAATATCTGGTCGCGCTCGGCGCAGGCTTTATGCTGGCCGCGATTTTTATAGAGATTGTTCCGGAGTCTATTAGCATCTGGTTAGCGATGAGTCCAGCGGGCGAGAGTGCGGCGACGACTGTGCTGCTGCCTATGACCCTCTTGCTGGCCGGTTATCTACTAATACAGCTTTTCGAGCATACCTTTGCCCCGCACTTTCACTTTGGCGCGGAGACGCATCCTGAGTCCGTGATTCGCCCGACTGCCGCTTATGCTGCCATCGGTGGGCTGACGATTCACACCTTCTTTGACGGCGTTTCGATTGCCGCAGCGTTTCTGGTCAATTTCAGGGTCGGGCTGCTGGTCTTCGTCGCGATTCTGCTGCACAAGATGCCGGAGGGATTTACGGTCGCTTCGATCATGCTGGCTTCCGGGCGTTCTGCACGCAAAGCCATAGTGGCATCGCTCTTGGTCGGCGCGGCGACCTTTGCCGGAGTCATTTGCGTCGCGCTGCTCAAAGCCAGGGTCGAGACGATTGTGGCTTATGCGCTTCCCTTCTCTGCGGGCGTCACGCTCTATGTCGCGGCCAGCGACTTGATTCCGGAGGTCAATCATAAAGAGGAACGGAATCCGATTGTCTCCATCGCCGTCTTTGTCGGCGTCGCGCTCTTCTACCTGTTGCACCGCGTCATCGAAGGATGACGAGACCGACATGCCTTAGAAACAAGCCGCTGAAATAATATTCCCTCATTCACCCCCAAGGCTCTTCCCTCGGTTGACTCGCGTTTGTGAGTTGGTATGATTGCACCATTGATTACCCCGATTCGTAAAATTGCGCTGCTCTGCTTCATCGCATTCGTCTGTCTATCTCAGGCGAACCAGACGGCACGCGCGCAAACTCAGGATTTTGAGATTCCGCAGCCGACCGGGAATGCCGTCAACGACTTCGCAGGAGTCATGAACGCGCAGGCCAGGCAGAGCCTCGAAAATATTCTCATCAATCTGAAAAAAGAGCAGCAGATAGAGTTTGCCGTCGTGACGGTTAAAACAACCGGCGGGAGAGATATTTTCGATTACGCGCTGGCTATCGGGCGACGCTGGGGCGTCGGGCCAGCGGAAGCTGAGAAGCAGGGTCTCTTATTATTGGTCGCGATTGATGATCGCAAATACCACACGCTGGTGAGCAGACACTTGCAAGGCGAACTGACGGATGGAACGGTTGGCACGATTCAAAGACAGTATCTGGTCCCGGCCTTCCGCGCAGGAGATTACAGCGGCGGCTTGACGGCGACGGTGCGCGCTTACATAGACACGCTGGCACAGAAGCGCGGCTTCAGCACGGCTGGCATCTATCAAGGGAACGAGGCGCCACAAACGCGCCGCACTCCTCCTCCCAGAAATACAAAAGCTAAGGGCGGCATCTCCATCTGCGGGCTGGTTGTGATTGTCGCCATCATCCTGATTGCGCTGGCTCTAGGTCGCGGCAGGGGCGGTGGTGGTGGCGGTGGCTGCTTGAATATGCTTTTGCTCGGGTCGCTTTTCAGCAGCCTGGGTCGCGGCGGCGGGAGTTCCAGCGGATGGGGCGGCGGAGGATTTGGCGGGTCGAGCGGAGGCGACGGTGGCGGTTTCGGCGGTTTCGGCGGCGGCGGAGATTTTGACGGAGGCGGCGCGGGCGGAAGCTGGTAAAGGCGATGCTGTTTTCAGTTTGCATTCTTTCTTTAATGAGTGCCGCGCCTTTGATTGAGAGAGCAGGATAAAAACGAATGGCTGATAAAATTACCAAAGACTCGCTCGATTCATTCGTCGCGGATTTAAGAGCCACGCATGGCGAAAATCTCGCCTCGGTGATGATTTACGGTTCTGCCGCTGCGGGCGACGAGATGGCGCAGCAGTTCGGCCTCAACGTGCTCGTCGCTTTGCATCGCATCACGACCGAAGATTTGCGGCTCGCGCAAGCGCCGACACGCGAGTGGCAGCGGCTGAGACAATCCTTGCCAGTTTATTTCACGCTCGCGGAACTAAAGGATGCTGCGGATGTTTTTCCGATAGAGTTTCACCAGATGGAGCGCACGCGAAAAGTTCTTTACGGCATAGACCCTTTCGAGCAGGTAGAAATCTCGGACATCAACCTGCGGCATCAAACCGAATACGAGTTGAGAGGCAAGCTGATTCAACTTCGGCGTTCATATATTTCCGCTTCGTCTTCCGCCGCCAAGCTCTCTGCGCTGATGGGCGAGAGTTTGGCGACCTTCGCTTCGCTCTTTCGCCCGGTGCTGATCTTGAGCGGCGCAGAGCCACCTGTGGCAAAGCAGGAGGCGGTGCGCTCAACCGTTCGCCTGCTGGGGCTTGACGGCGAGCCGTTTGAAAAAATCATGAAGCTGCGCACGGCGGATTCCGGCTCAAGCTTGACTGAAGAAGAAGCCAATGAGCTGTTCGCGTCTTATCTCTTGCAGCTTGAGCGCGTCATCGAAGCGGTTGACCGAATGCACGAGGCAGGCGATTGAAAACGTCAGTCAGATTTAATGGATTGTCGGCTTGATAATCCGGCACAAGGCTCTACAATATTTGTCGAGTCTTTCTTTGAACAGATGGAGAATTTTGAGATGAATAAGAGAAGAATGTGGCTGCTGGCTCTGGCAGTGTTTGTGTCTGTGACGGCGAGCGGCTGCGGCTATAACACGCTCCAAAGTAAACAGCAGAACGTCAAAGCGAAATGGGCTGGCGTGGAGAATCAGCTTCAGCGTCGCTCAGACCTGATTAACAATATGGTCGAAGTGGCTAAGCTGGCAGGCGTACAGGAGCAAGAGGTCTTCGGCACGATAGCTCAATCCAATTCACAGCTTATCAACGCGCAGAAGGCCGCGCCGCAGGGCGAGAACGGAGACAAAACGCCCGAACAAAAGCAGGCGGTGATTGATGCCAGCAATAGTTTCGGCGGCACAATCGGGCGATTGCTCTCGTTGCAGCAATCATGGCCGGTGCTGCAATCGAACCAGAATTTTTTGAAGGCGCAGGACGAGTTGGTTGGAACTGAGAATCGCGTAACCACTGCGCGCGGCGATTACAATACAGCCGTTCAGGATTACAACACGACGCGCGGCAGCTTTCCGACAGTCATCGGGGCAAAGCTTTACGGCTTTAAGGAAGAGCCTTACTTCAAAGCTGATCCGGCTGCACAACAGGCTCCGAAGATAAACTCTGACGATTACCGGCGAAATACAAATAAATAAAGCAGTGATAAGTGAGGGGTGATAAGTGACAATTGATAAATCAGTTTTTAGTTTTCAGTTTCCAGTAAGAAGACTTTGCGCTTTTTCTGAGAACTGAAAACTGAAAACTACTCTTTCTTGTCACTTGTCACTCGTCACTTTTCACTGCTTTTAGAATCCGCGCGAGTTGCACATGTCGCAGTGGTCGCAGGGCTTGCCGCCCGGTTCCAGCTCACACTTTTTCTCGCCTTCAAAAAAATCAACCAGCTCGGCAACGGTCGCTTCCTCGACGCCGAACTTTTCCCGGCTCGGGTGCGAGGCCGTCGCGGCTGGCACATAGATGCCGCTCAGACGCGGAGCGCGCGTGTCGTATGAAGATGAAGAGGATGCTGTAGCGGCTTCGCGTCTTGCGCCAGCATGCTCGCCGCCATGCGTTGCTCTAATAGCATCGCTTTTATCATGCGTGAGGCGCGCTTCGATCTGGATTAACTTTTGTCGCAAATCATCCAGACCGGCGCGCATCGCGGACAATTCCGCGCTCAGACCCGCGCCGTTTTGTTCAGTGGATGGATTCGCATCCTGCCGCCTTTCGGAGACGCGCCTCGCGATGCGCTCTGCCAGAAGTCGCGCCTGATCCTGCTCGCCGGACATTATTGCGCCGTCTCCTCTGCTAATAAATCAATTCTATCCACCACGCCGACAATCGCCGAATCAATCGCTGCGCCCGCTTTGCCTGTCGCGGCGGTTGATGCGCCCCAGCCTTCCTGCACGATTAAGACGACATCGCCCTCGCCCGCATCCACCGAATCGAGAGCAAGTATAGTGTGCGCCATCTCCACGCCTTCCGGCGTAATCTGGCGACAGAGCATCACGCGCGCATTCTCGTAGCGCGGATTCTTCTGCGTCGCCACCACATTGCCAAGCACACGCGCCAGAATCATTCCTGTCGCCTCTTCCCGTTCCAGACGTGATTTTCCGAATCCACAATTGCGATGATGGTGCAATCGGTCGGCGTGTCTTCGCGCTTGAAAGGAAAGCTCGCCTCTTTGCCGCGACACCAGTAGACCAACTCGCCCTTCCCTGCGCCAATCGAATCAACCGCGACCAGAGGCTTACCCTGCGGATGAAGCTCCGCATCGAGCGACTGGACGATGAGCAGCTTGCGCCCTTCGAGCGAATCATTCTTGACGGTTGCCACTACTGTCCCGATGACGCGAGCGAGTTGCATTTAAAAAGTCCGGAGTCGAGAGTCCGAAGCATGAAGTCTTTTGACTCAAGACTCCAGACTACTGACTTTCTGAAATATCCACCGTATCTATGACGCCGACGATGGCTGCGTCAACGGGCACGTCCTTCATGCCGGTTGCGAGCCGCGCGCTGGAGCCTGCGACGACCAGCACGCGCTCGTGAAAGCCCGCGCCGACCGTGTCCACGGCGACCACGTAACCGCTCGTATCCGTCCCGTCAAGATTGACCGGGCGGACGATGAGCAGTTTCTTGCCCATGAGCCGTTCATCCTTCTGCGACGAGACGACCGTGCCGACGATGCGCGCAATAATCATTATTCGTAAATAGTAATAGTGAATAGTAAATGGTGAACAGATAAAACAGCTTTCCTCTATTCACTATTTACCATTTACTATTTACTAGTTGTTGCCGATGGGCAGGGCTTCGTCAACGCTGCCGTGCGGGCGCGGGATGACATGCACGCTGACCAGTTCGCCGACCCGTCGCGCCGCCGCCGCACCGGCATCGGTCGCAGCCTTGACCGCCGCGACATCGCCGCGCACAATCGCCGTCACGAAACCCGCGCCGATCTTTTCGTAACCGACGAGCGTGACGTTAGCGGCCTTGACCATCGCGTCTGCCGCTTCGATCATCGCCACCAAGCCTTTTGTCTCAACCATTCCAAGCGCTTCTTGAGGCATTCGTCTTTGCTCCTCTGAACCAATGATTTTAAGAGAGCCTGCGCGTGAGCGTCCGTCGAACTCAAAGACCCTCACCGTTAAACTTTATATTAGCCGTTCGATGATTGTAACCCACTCCGACGCCCGCGAGCGAGTGATGTTGCGGGATAAATCCGGCTCCCGCATTATTCTTCAACAGTTTTTGATGATGTTTTTTCTCTTTGCGCTCTTGGCGTCTTTCCTCTTTGCGCTCTTTGCGGTTAAGAGATTTTTTAACGCAAAGCACGCAAAGTTTTTCTCGCAAAGATCGCAAAGAGTTTTCACGCTTGATTTAGATTATCTGTCTAAAGCTAAAAACGAAATCGGACGAAGGCGCTCTGATTGCTCTTTGTGGTCGGTCGGTGCTGGCGGCGCATATGTGGCAGACCGCCTGCCCGCGCGTATATTTTCGGAGACGTATGGATAGCGCGGATCGCTTGCGGATTGATTGCCGCCGCCGTTTTTCACGTCCGGATCGAACCAATCTTCGACAATGCTCGCCTGCTGTTCGACGTTGTATTCGTTCCAGTTGCGATAGCTGCTTTGGTCGTATGGGTAAGCGTTATTGCGATTGCCTGTGCGCCACTTGGCCTGCACTTGCGCAAACACTGATTGCGCCATGTAGGCCATCATGTTCCGGTCATGATGTCCCTGCCAGACGTGTGTCAATTCATGTATCAACGTCACGGGTTCAGCTTGCGCCGCGCTCCCGCGATAGATGGCCGCGCCCCAGTAGATTGTATAGACCAAGCGAAAGGTGAGAGGGACAGGATTAAGTGCGCCTGCGAGTGTGACAGGCACGCCATGATTACCCGGCAGGAAGAAGTTTGCGATATAGATTTTGCCGTAAGGCAGGCTGTCCCCAAAGACCTCCCGCGCCAGCTTAAGCTCGTCCGGTTTGAGAAGGCGAGTCGCCATCAGCTTTTACACGCTCCCCGCCTGCGCAACCTAAAAAGTTAGCGGCTTTGATGATTGCCTTGAACCGCCTGACTTAAAAGCTCGACCAGTTCTTCGCGCGTCAGGGAAATTTTGCCTGCGCCGTTGGTCGCGGCCTTCGCATAAGAGCTTGCCGCCGGACGCTCGCCCGTCGGACACGTCAACTGCGTTTCGTGCAGGTAGCCGCAAGCCTGACAACGCGCACGCTCGTCCAGATAGCCTGCGGCCTCGCGCACGTTGATAAGCTTTTCGATGGCATCAACGGGAAGATTTTTTGAGCCTCCCAAGTGGCGCGAGAGAATAGCAATCTTAGCAGTGTGCTCAAGCGTTTCCAGACGGTCGAAAGCCTGCCATAAGTCCGCGCCGTAAGCGACCGCGCCGTGATTCGCCATCAAGAGCGCGTTGTGATGTTTGACGAGGGGCTTCATGGCTTCCGTCAACTCTGTGGTCGAAGGCGTGCCGTAAGACGCGAGCGGGACGCAGCCCAAAGTCAAAATCACTTCCGATAAAATCGGCTGGTCAATCGCCAGCCCCGCGACGGCAAAGGCAGTCCCATGCGGCGGGTGAGCATGACAGACTGCCTTGACATCAGAACGCTCTTGATAAATCAAGAGGTGCATCGCCAACTCGCTCGAAGCCTTTTTGTCTGAGAGCGGCTTGCCGTTTAAATCCGTGACGGCGAGCGAGTCTTCCGTCATGCGCCCTTTGCAGGTCATCGTCGGCGTCGCCACGACGCGCCCGTCGTCAAGGCGCACGCTCACGTTGCCGTCCGAAGAGACGACATAAGAGCGTTCATACAACAGCTTGCCGACGCGCACGATCTCGCGCCGCGCCGTTTGCTCATCCATTTACTGTTCCATCGCCATCGTCGCGCGGTCGCTGAGGCTAAAGATGTAGTTCATCTCTTTCATCACAGGGACAGGTTGGCCGTTGATCGTGGCAGGATTAAATTCCGTCTGTTCGACTACGCGCACGGCCTCTTCGGTCAGGCCGTCGGGCAAGGTGGAAAGACGCTCGACCACCGTCGCTCTGCCATCCTCGTTGAAGCGCACGAGCAATTGCACGACGCCTGTCGTCTTGTTCTTGAGAGCGGCAGAAGTGTAGCGCGTGTTCGGCTGGAAAATAATCTTGAGCGGCGTCGAATCATCGAAGCTTCTGCGACGATGTGTATACCCAACGCCGCCCCCGCTACCCCCGCCCGACCTATAGGGCGAACGTACTGATGTGGCACTATAGGTTGTCTTCGTGGGCGAGCTATTGGAACTAAAAACGCTGCCCAATCCTGTTCCGACGATCAAAGTCAGCGCGAACGGTAAAGCTCTTTTCAGCAGATTCGTTATCATTGCGATACTCCCTTCAAAATAGCTTACAACTCATGCTCGTCCTGCCGCCCCATTCTTTCATACGGGACGATGCTGCGAGGACGCGTGACATTTGCCTCTTCCGGTTGTGCGAGGAAATAAGACAGGCTCTCAAGGCTAATCGTCAGGTCAACTGTTTTGACTTTGACGCCGCGCCGCGTGCGCAGGAGCGCAGGGGCAAAATTCAACACGGCCTTGATGCCCGCAGACATGACCTGATTCAAAACCGTCTGCGCGGCACGCGCCGGGACGGCGATGACGGCGACATCAATCGCCTCTTCGCGCACGACGCGCTCCATCCGCTTCACATCATGAACCGGGATTTCCGCTTCGCCGATGCGCTGCCCGATCTTCGCTTTGTCATTATCAAAGAGCGCGACGACCGTAAAATTCGATTGCGTAAAACCGTTGTAGTTGGCGAGCGCCGTTCCCAAATTCCCCGCCCCGAAGATACCTACGCGGTGCGCCATGTCAAGGCCGAGAATCTCCGTGATGTGCTTTCTGAGGTCTTCCACGAAGTAGCCGACGCCGCGCACGCCGAACTCTCCGAAGTAAGCCAAATCTTTTCTGATCTGCGCGGAGTTGAGATGAAACTGATCCGCCAGAGCCTGCGACGAAATGGTCTTGATCCCGGCCGCCGCGAGCAGGTTTAGACAGCGCAGGTAAACGCTCAGGCGGTTGGTGGTCAATTCTGAAATCTTCTCTGTCTTCATTACCCTCGGCCTTCCGCCTCAGTATAGCTCTAACCAGGAATTGTTGGTAGGGGCGGAAGAGAGGGATGAAGGCGGAGGGATGAGGGATGAAAGTGATGCTATTGAAAATGAGCGGCTCAAGCTTGAATAGCATGCCTGTCATCCCTCATCCCTCATCCCTTATCCCTTCGTTGTTGCCGAAGGCCACCAGTTCAACTACAATCTGTGACGAACCCGAAGTCGCTCCCGAAATCTCTGCTTCGCTGGTAGCATCTTAAACAAGCATGATTGCACACTTAAATGGAACTCTGCTCGCCAAACAGGCGACGAGCGTGATAGTGGATGTCGGCGGACTTGGCTATGAAGTCACGATTCCGCTCTCGACCTTTTATGATCTGGAAGACATAGGGGCGAATGTTCAATTGCGTATCTACACGCATGTGCGTGAAGACGCTTTACAGCTTTACGGCTTTAAGACCGCGCGCGAGCGAGAACTGTTTTTACGCCTCATCTCGGTCAGCGGCATTGGGCCAAAACTCGGCATCACGATGTTGTCAGGGATGAGCGCGGACGAGATTATCGCTTCGATTCGCACGAACAATCTGGCGCGTCTGACTTCGATTCCGGGCGTCGGCAAGAAGACGGCAGAGCGTTTGGTGATTGAGCTGCGAGACAAGATTACAGCGCTCTCTTCGCCCGCGCTCGAAGAAGAATTCGCGGCGCAGGCCGGAGCCGGGGGCGGGCCTTCGGAAGACGCCATGCGCGACGATGCACTTTCCGCGCTGCTCAATTTCGGCTATCAAAAGTCTGCGGCGGAGAAAGCCATCACGACTGCCGCGCAGGAAGGCGGAGACATCTCCGTCGAGCTTATCCTGCGCCGCAGCCTGCGACTGCTCGCTAAAGGATAGTCTCAAGTCCCAAGTCTCAGGCCCCAGGTCAATCCGGCTTGGGACTTGGGACTTGGGACTTGAGATTTGAGACTCTTATGCTTGACGAACCTGCCAACGCGCGCGACGGGATGCCGCTGGATGACGAGCGGCAGTTCGAGTTGTCTCTGCGTCCTGCGCGGCTTGCAGAGTACATCGGACAGAAACGCGCGACCGACAATTTGCGTATCTTTATACGGGCTGCGCTGGGTCGCCGCGAGGCTCTGGATCACGTTCTGTTGACGGGGCCGCCGGGCCTGGGCAAGACGACGCTCGCCAACATCGTTGCTAATGAGATGCAGGCTGAGTTGCGCTCGACCGCCGGGCCTGTCATTGAAAAGGCAGGCGATCTGGCCGCGCTCCTGACCAACTTGCAGGAAGGCGACGTGCTGTTCATAGACGAGATTCATCGTCTCAATCCGGCCATCGAAGAAGTCCTCTATCCGGCGATGGAGGATTATCATCTGGACATCATGATCGGACAAGGGACGGCTGCGCGCTCGATTAAATTGGAGTTGCCAAAGTTCACGCTCGTCGGAGCGACGACCCGCGCCGGACTGCTGACAGCCCCTTTGCGCGGTCGCTTTGGCATCGTCTTTCACTTAGACTTTTACCCGCACGAAGATTTGGAGATTATCGTCCGCCGCTCCGCAGCGATTCTCAAAGTCGAGATAGACGACGGCGGCGCGCGTGAGATTGCGCGGCGCGCACGCGGCACACCGCGCATCGCCAATCGCCTCTTGCGCCGCGTCCGTGATTACGCCGAAGTTGATTACGAAGGACACATCACGCAGGACATCGCGCAGGACGCGCTCAACCGGATGGAAGTTGACACCTACGGCCTTGACGAGATTGACCGTAAATTACTGCTGACGATTATTGAAAAGTTCGGCGGCGGGCCGGTAGGCTTGGGCACGATCTCCGCTTCGATAAATGAAGAGAAAGATTCTATCGAAGAGATTATCGAGCCGTACCTGATTCAAATCGGCTTTCTCAATCGCACGCCGCGCGGGCGAATGGTAACGCGCCTCGCTTACGAGCATTTCGGCATCTCGCCCAGGCAGACAGGGCAAGGGCTATTCGATCAGAATTGAGTAATACGATCATGGGAATGAAAGTTTCGCGCAAAGGCGCAAAGACGCAAAGAACGACACAGGGAAATTCACTTATTAAGGCTTTGCGTCTTCTCTTTGCGCCTTTGCGCCTTTGCGCGATATTTCTTCTTGCCTCGCTCATTCAAGTTCCAGCGCAGCAACGCCCGCCATCTGCCAAAGACGCCGAACGCGCACGCCGCGCCAAAGCCATAGAGCTAATCGCCGAGACTGCGGACACTGCGCGCGGATTCAAAGACCTGTTTTATCGCGCGCGTGTGCAGACGCTCGCGGCGGATGCGCTGTGGCCGCATGATGAAGAGCGCGCACGCGGCATTTTTCGCCGCGCCTGGGAGGCAGCGACGGCTTTTGATAAGGCTGAGCAGGAAGCGGAAGAACGCGAGTCGGGTGTGCCTTCGACATTGCCCATCACGGAAGCGCGCGATGAGGTTTTAGCCAAAGCCGCGTCGCGCGACGCAAAGCTGGCGGATGCTTTTCTGCGCGATTTGTTGGATGAAAAGAAGGAAGATGAGAAAGCTGCTGAGCAGACTCAGCAGCCGACTCAGCGACGGACGCCGTGGCGCGAAGTGAGCGCGGCTGGATTGCGCAGGCTGGCTCTCGCTTATGAATTGCTTAATAGAGATGAACCCGCGCGTGCCGCAGAGATCGTTGCGCCCGTCACAGGCGAAGGCGTGAGCGGGGATTTAATCACTTTCATCCTGCGCCTGCGCGAGCGAAGCTTTGCGGATGCGGATGCGCTCTATGCTCGTTTGCTTGAGAGAACAAGGAGCGATGCGCTCGCGGATGCGAATGACGCGCTTTTGCTTTCCGCTCCTATCATCTCGCCGCAGTTGCTCGTCGTGGTGGACAATCAGGGAGCGTTGCAGTTTCGTCCCGTGCCGCGTCAGGCAACAAACTCTCCTGCGCCGCCGACCGTCGCGCTGCCCGTGCGGAACATTTTTTACAGCATCGCTGCCAGCATCCTACAGCGACCCATCATGCCGCGCGCGGGTGTTAGTACGATGCCGGAAGCCGTCGCGCTCTACTTTACCATCGGGCGTTTGCTTCCCTTCTTCGAGCGCGAGGCCGCGCAGCACGTTCCGAACTTGCGCCTGCGCAACGCGACTTTGGCAAATGAGGTTGAGGCCGGGAGGCGCGAGCGGCTTGATTCGCAATCCGGGTTGAATAGCCTGACGCCGTCGCGACCGGGCGACCCTTTGCTCTCGCAGGTAGATCAGTTGGGGCGTGCGCGCGACGCTTCGGACAGAGACCGCATCGCGCTCTCGATTGTCCGCAAGGCTGCGGGACTCAAATTGTGGGATCGCGCGCGACGCTCCGCGCTGGAAATTGAAAACGTAGGGTTGCGCCGCGCCGCGCTCTCTTTCCTAGCGGTCAACCAGATCGCAGACCTCCTGCGCGCCTTTGCGGAAGACAAGGAAGCCGACTTTGAGAGCATGGCAAAGTTCGTGCGCAACGCTGATGTGCCGCCCCAAGCTCTCGCGTGGGGATTGGCGCAGGCCGCGACCATCGCCGCACGCAAAGAAGATAAAGAGAACGCAGCCGCGCTGCTCGATGAAGCCGCAGCGTATGCCGCGCGCACTCCCGCCGGAACAGAGCAGAGGGTCGCAGCGTATACTGCCGTCGCGCTGCTCGCCGCAGGCATTGATGCAAAGCGCGCTTGGGAATTGCTGCCGGAAGTCGTGCGCGCGGTCAATGCTGCGGAAGATTACGCGGGCGACGATGCTTCGATTGAGATAGCTTTGGATGAGAGCCTTGCTGTAGAGGCTTTGGAGCCGCTCAGCATCTCGGCTGACGTGTTTCGTCTAGACGGATTTTTTGCGACAATGGCGCATCTGGATTCGGAAAAGGCTCTGGCGGCTGCGCGCTCAATCGGCAAAGACCTGCCGCAGTCTTTCGCCATGCTCGCGGTGGCGCGGGCAATGCTCAATACGAGAGTCAGGAGTCAGGAGTCGGGAGTCACGAGTCGGAATAAAACAGTTTCACTTTTCTTTCTGACCTCAGACTCCTGACTCCTGACTCCCGACTCCTGACTTCTGTTCGTTATGCGTGAACGTTTCTCATCATTTTCGCGTCAGTCTTTCGGCGTGCGCAATCGCGCGCCGTGGAGCAAGATTCTAGGTCATTCCTTTCATCAATTTCACGAAAACGATTTGTTTACTTCGGCAGCCGCGATGAGCTATTTCGGCTTGCTGACGCTCTTTCCGGCGTTGCTGTTGCTGCTGACACTGAGCAACAGCATTCCCGCCGGAGCGCAGATGCTGACGCAGCTCGTTAAAATCTTTCCCGGCTCGGCGGATTTTTTGCGCTTGACGATTCGCTCGCTTGAGAATGTAGGGACGGAGATTATCATCAGTTGTGTGCTCGTCGTGTTGTGGGCAGGCTCATGGGTTTTCTCTGTCATCGAGCGCGCTTTGAATCGCATCTGGGGCACGACCTCGCGCGCGTTTTTTCACGGGCGCGCGTTGACTATCGGTATGATCGGCATTGTGGGGCTGGTGCTTTTAATCTCTGTGCTGTTCACATCGCTGGTCGTCGTGCTGGAAAATCTGGCCGCGCGCCTGCCCTTGCGTGTGCTTCAGAGTTGGGCTGTGCTGAACATGCTCGGCAGCGCGTTCTGGCAATTACTGTTCGTGCTTGGCAGTATCCTCGTCACAGTCTCAATCTTTATCCTCGTCTATCGCTTCATGCCAAACACGGAGGTCAGTTTCCGCGACACGATACCGGGCGCGGTCGTGAGCGGCATCCTGTGGGAAATAGCCAAGTATATCTTCGCTTGGAGCCTGCATTATTTTCACTACGATCAAATTTACGGCTCGGTCGGCGCGGTCGTCGCGGTGCTGACGTGGAGCTACATGTCGAGCCTGATTCTTCTCTTCGGCGCGCAACTGACAGCCGTCTTTCATCGCGAGCATCCGCTGGAAGAGGTTCACCCCTCCACCACGGACGCAGCCACAGCCCCGATGGGATAAGAACAAGGGTGTAGGACGAAGGGTGTAGGGTGTAGCTTAAAGACAATTTGTTTTTTCTACACCCTACACCCTTCGCCCTACACCCTAGAGCAGGTTGCAAATCAGTGTCCGGTAGGCTGTGAGCCTGCCACTCGTACAGAACAGGCGGGAGGCTGACGGCCTACCGGACATTCAATCGAAATCCGCTCTAATGTTTTCATCATGCTGATTTCAGATTTGAGTTATGAGCTGCCGGAAGAGTTGATCGCGCAGCATCCTTTGGAAAGACGAGATGCGTCGCGGATGTTGTTGGTGGATCGCTCGGCGAGCCGCTGGCACGATGGCCTGTTCGGGGAATTCCCCTCGCAGGTTGGCGCGGGCGATGTCGTCGTCATCAACAACACGCGCGTTTTTCCGGCGCGGCTCAACGGCAGGCGCGAGCCGACGGGCGGGCGCGTCGAACTTTTTCTGATACGTGAAAGAGAACCGTCCGTGTGGGAGACTCTGGCGCGTCCCGCGCGCAGGCTGAACGCGGGAGCTGAGATTAGCTTTGGTAACGGGCGTTTGCACGCCACAGTCATAGAGACGCTCGATGATGGCCGCCGCGTCGTGCGTTTCGATTGTGAGGCTGATTTCGATGAGATACTTGACGAGCTGGGACAGACGCCGCTGCCGCCTTACATCAAACGCGCGGATGAAAATTTGACGGAAGACCGCGACCGCTACCAAACCGTTTACGCGCGCCGGAGAGGAGCGATTGCCGCGCCCACCGCCGGACTGCATTTTACGCCGGAGGTCATCAGCGAATTAAAAGAGCGCGGGGCTTCGATAATCGAAATCACGCTCCACGTCGGATACGGCACGTTTGAGCCTGTGCGCGTCAACGATCTGAGCGAGCACGCAGTCGCACCTGAACAGTTTGAGATTAGCGAAGAGGCTGCGCGACTGCTCAACGATGCGCGGCTAGGCGGACAGCGTATCATCGCCGTGGGCACGACGACCACACGCGCTCTGGAATCCGCTGCGGACGTGGAAGGACGCATCCGTGCAGGCTCTGGGATGGCTGATCTGACTATCACGCCCGGATACAGTTTCCGCGTGATAGACGCGCTGCTTACCAATTTTCACTTGCCGCGTTCATCGCTGCTCGCGCTCGTCGCCGCGTTCGCGGGGCGCGACCTGACGCTCGCAGCCTATCGCCACGCGGTCAACTCGCGTTATCGCTTTTACAGTTACGGCGATTGCATGTTAATAATTTAGTGATAAGTGATGAGTGATAAGAAAAAGCATTTCTTTCATCTCATCACTTATCACTCATTACTCATCACTGTTTTCATATGGCAGTCCTGAAAAAAATTCGCTCGCGGTTCTGGTCGCACCCGGTTGAGGCAGAGGCTGAAGTTTATCAAGCGCCCGCCGCGCCTGCGCTGATTGAGGCACGTTATGACGTGCGGCCTTTGACGGTCGCGCAACTGGACGAATGCTGGCGGCTGGACCAGCGTTGTTTCGTGGACGGCGAAGCCTATAGCCGCGACACTTTTGAATACCTGCTGACCGCGCCGGAATCCGTCTCGTATCGCGCCGTCACGCAGGGCGGGATGATGGTCGGTTTTATCGTCGGCCTCGTCGAACCGGATCATACGGGGCACATCACGACTCTAGGGGTTGCGCCCGAATACAGGCGCAGGGGGATCGCGCAGCAGATGCTTGGGAAAATCGAAGACGGCTTTCGCCGCCGCGATGTGCGTATCGTCCGGCTCGAAGTCCGCTCGGTCAACACCGGCGCGCAGCAGCTCTATCGCAACCTCGACTACATCGTGACGCAAAGGTTGCCGCGCTATTACTCAAACGGCGGCGACGGTTTGTTAATGATTAAATCCCTGACTGACTGAGCAGAGCAAGGGTGAAGGGGAAAGGGCGTAGGGTGTAGAAAAAGCATTGCTCTTATCTACACCCTACGCCCTTTCCCCTTCACCCTTTGTTTTATGAGCGACGCTACGCGGTCACGGCTTCCTGTGAGCTATGGAAAGTATCGTCTCTGAATCGCCTGTCCACCAGCGTGCTCATTTCGCCTGTGATCGCTTGACGGTCTGCGAAAAGCTCCCAGACCATGCCCGAAGCCGCTGGCTCGCCTTTTGAGGTGATGCGTGCGGCGAGTCGGAAACGATCAGCCGCGCTCGGATGCGTGTCATCCTCTGTCGTCTCGCGGTTAATCTCTTCACTCACTCTGGTCGCAATCGTCTTCTGTTCTTCATCCTTGATTTCGGACAACTCGTATAGATTCTGCATCGCGCGCCGCGTATCGACCGCGAGGGTTATCTCACGTGTCGCCAGGTGATTAAATTCAAAGTCACGCCGGATGGCATGGCTCAAACCTTCCTCAAAGGCTTTCGCACCAAACAGGTGTACCGCGACGCGGTCGGCCAGCGTCTCCTGCAATCTGGTCGCGCCGTGCGTGATGCGTCGAAACAGAAAGTGATAGAGGCGCAGAAACTGGAAGGCCAGATTCCAGGGTGTTGCCTGACCGCTCTCAATCATCGCATTGGCAAAGCGCATCATGTCCACATTGACGCGCAAGGCAATATCGCCTCCCGCCGTATCGCGATTCACAAAATGCCCGTACTCATGCGCCAGCACCGCGCGAAATGCGTTCTGGCTGAAATCGTTGAGCACCCCGATACCCAAGATCAAGACGCGATGCGCCTGATCGTTCATACGCTCTCGAAAGCTCCCGCGCTCGTAGACAGCCACCTCCGTTCCCGGCGTCACGCGAATCTCGTCCACCGGGCGCGTCCCGACTTTCTCAGCCACATCCTGCGCCAGCGCCCACAATCCCGGAGCTTCCTCTTGATTCAAAACGCGCCCGGGGTCTTCAGGTTTCTCGCGGCTAAAGAGCGAGCGAATCATCTGGTAGATGGTGACGAGCGCGGCGATGGCGAGAAAGAAGACCAGCTTAAGCGGAACCCGGCCAATCATGATAAAGCCGTAAGTGACTCCGCCTGCAACTGCTACTACCAGAAAGAGCACGACTGGAATCGAGATGTAATAGTAAAAGCCAGCGATGTTAATCACGGTTCGATAAAGCTTGCGCAAGGTCGCATGGCTGCTATCCGTCAACTGGTTCGGGTCGGCTGATTCAATCGAGCGCATGGTGATGTTTGAAAGAATTTTTCCTATTACGAACATCAGCAACAACCCGACCGCCCATGCCGCCACCAGATACAGAGCAAGATAGGCATATTTCCAGACCACGACTCTTGAATGAACACCGGACGCCAGAAAAGCGTTGACCGTTGCCGCATCCAGGCCCATGCTCTCTGCACGCCTGATCTCCTGCTCGGCAGTCTCCCATTCTTCATCCATCGCCGCACGAATCGCGTTGAAATAATGCGTATCCATCAAGTCCTGATGTTTGGCGACAAGCGTGGCGGTCGCAGCGCGAAAATCATCTCCGCTATCGTTATCCAGCGCAATATGCGCGAGCAGCAGCGGATAATTAAAATCTCCGCCCGCATATGTTTTATGCGCTTCTCTGGCAAAGGCCAGCGCTTTCTTCCGATCCCCCTCTGGCGGTTGGATGTTTCCGCCGGGGTACATCAGAGCCAGAGCCATAGCGGCCAGATTTTCCGGCGAACGCTTAATCCTCAAAGCTTGTTCCACATAATTTATGCCTTCCTGATTGCGCCCCAGCGAGACCAGCGAGCCTCCCAGACGGCGCAGCGCCGGGTCAAACCTGGGAGCTTTTTTCAAGACTTCTTGATACAGCTTGACCGCTTCCTGCCCATTATTTTTATCCATCGCTTCTGTGGCCGCTTTGAACTGTTCCACGGCTGAAGGCGCAACCGCTTGAAGCTGTTGCCAGATGAGCTTCTCTGCTTCCATGTTCCGCCCGTCCGTCTGGGCAAACGCCGTCATGGATAAAAGAAAGACCATTGCGCACAGGTGTGAGAGTACTTTACGCATATAATAACCTCGTTTCATTGAAAATCCGCGCGGCGAATGTCGCCAACGTTGATTGGTGGTTACGGAGGTATGCAATTGAGGGTGGCTGTATCTATACCCTCCCTGATGGCCTCTGTTTCAACGGCAGAAACCCGATTGTCAAGGAGTATGCATCCACTTGCAAACCATTATATTGTCCGGGAATGTGAGCGTTGCTAACTTCGATACGCGGCGGCCTTACAGTGAAGAAACCGCACGGGTAAGCTGCAACTTTTCGGAGACCGGATGGAGATTATGCTATCGCTCGAAAAAGGTCTTGCGCTTATCAAAATGGGAGTTGAGCTTTTTGATTATTTCAGCATAATCATCCGTGAGACCGGACGCTTCGCTCACGCGCGAAGATTCTCCGCGATTTTTAACTTTTACGCAACTCTGTCAAGACCTGTTTGGCAACAGCCTTGAGCGTGTCGAAAACGCCGACGCCGGTGGAGGCCACGGCTTCGAGAACAGGCTCGCCTTTGCGTTGCAACTCGGTCGCAAGGTCTTCGACCGGCAGCACGTTTGGCAAATCTCGCTTGTTGAGCTGTAGCACGTAAGGCAGGTTCATCAGCTCGTACCCTTGCGCCTGTAGATTCTCTTCCAGATTGTAGAGCGCTTCGATGTTGGCATCCATGCGCTCTTCCTGCGAGTCCGCGACGAAGACCACGCCGTCCACGCCCTTCAAAATCAGCTTGCGCGAGGCGTCGTAAAAAACCTGCCCTGGTACTGTGTAAAGGTGAAAGCGCGTTTTGAAACCGCGCACCGAGCCTAGCTCAAGCGGCATGAAATCAAAAAAGAGCGTGCGGTCTGTTTCCGTCGCCAGGCTGATTAACTTGCCTTTAGCCTGCGGAGCCGTCGAATCGAAAATGTATTGCAAGTTGGTCGTCTTGCCGCACAGGCCGGGGCCGTAATAAACGATCTTGCAGTTGATTTCTCTGGAAGCGTAGTTGATAAAAGTCATGATTCTCAGGCAACCGGTGAAAAGATAAGTGATGTGTGATGTGTGATAAGTGATGAGATAAGACGAAAAGCTTTTTCTTATCACTTATCACTTATCACTAGCTAAACAGGCTATCTATGTCGTCATCCGTGATTTCGGCGAAGAAGGCGTTGTCTTCCGCACGCTTCTTGCCGGATTCGCGCGTCAACTCATCAATGATGGCTGCTACTTCGTTTGAAATCTGCTTGACCCGCAGTTTGATGAGACCGAGGCTGGAGCGTTCGTCGAAGACGACGACCAGCAGGACGCGACCGATGACGCAGATATGTATGCTCTCCCGCTCGCCCTCATGCGAAAGCGTCGGAAACTCTTTCTCGCCGATGAGTTGCGCCATGCCTCCTGTGGCCGCAACATTACCGGCTGCCAGCGATGCCAGACTGGTTGTGTCAATATCGCCCACATCGCCATGTGCCGCTATCTGCTGGCCGTCTTTGTCCACCAGAAAGACCACACGAGCCGAGGCGTCAAGGCACAATTTGGCTAACACAGCTTTAATCTGCTGATACTGCTGCTCGTGCATTATGATGGATGTGTCTGCCATTAGTACACGCTTTCTTTACGAAGGTAGGGGCGGGCGGGGTGGCCGTAGATCGCGGCCAGAAACGCTTACAGAGAACCTAAACCGAAGAGTAAAAAGGTTTTCGCCCTTCCGCACACTGGCGCGATGCCTCTCGCGCGGTCTGTCACAGGAGGCAAAATGACCGCGACTCTACAAAAGTCACTCTAGCATAGCGCATATAATGACTTCAAGTGTTTTTCCATGTTGGCATTTGCCCAACCCCTGCCAATCCCGGCTCTATGATACCCGCAAACTATACTCTGGCGTTGATTTAGGCGCAAAGCTATGTTAAGCTGCGCGCAGATTTTGTGGCAGCTTGAGACAAAACAAGCGGCCTTTTTTGAAAGCTGGGAGCTTCGCATGAGCGATCCTAATGTCAAGGGTATAAAACGGTCTCCCTCCAGCCCTGCTTCGCGTGGCACTTCTACAACGTCTTCGGCCAAGAACCGTGCGTTGGCGGGCAAGTCTGCACGTCCCAAACCGATGGTCAAACGTTCGCCTGCTGAAAAAGCCCCCGCGCGAAAAGCCACCAAATCGAATACTGTCAGCTCTGCCAAAATCAAGACCAAAAAGCCTGCGAAACCCGTAAAGGCCGCAGCAGCAACAAAAAAATCGGTTAAGAGTGTCAAGCCGGTCAAGCCCGCGCCACCCAAACGCGCTTCCGCTGCTAAAGCCGGTAAAGCTAAAACACCGCCGCGCAAAATTGCTCCGGCTGCGCCCGCTAAGAAGCAGGCGACGAAGGCCGCTCCCAAGTCCAAGTCTGTCTCAAAATCCAAAGTCGCAGCTCAACCAAAAACTGTCAAGCCCGTCGCAAAGGTTACCAGAGCTGTCACGCCGCCGCCCCAGCAGCATGTGCCGCGCCAGCCGACGCGCGACGAAGCGGCCGCGCTCCGCGCTTTTGAAAAGGCGCACAAAGAGTTTGCGCGCGGTCGCTTTGCCGAAGCAGGCTCGATGTTTCGCGCGCTGGTCGAGAAGCATCCCGGCGCATCTGAGGTCGCAGCCCGCGCACGCACTTACATAGCCATCTCGGAATCTCGGATGCGCAGGGAAATTTCGCTGCCGCGAGATGCCGACTCGCTTTATGATCGCGGCGTCATCGAATTGAATCGCGGCGAGTATGTGGCCGCGCAGGAAATGTTCGAGCGCGCCCTCAAGCGCGAACCGGAAGCCGCGCATATACATTATGGTCTGGCGGCCACGCGCGCACGTCTTGGCTCGATTGATGCCGCGCTGGAATCGCTCCGGCAAGCGCTCACGATACAACCCAATTTGCGTGTTCGCGCGCAGCACGATCAAGACCTGTCAACACTGCGGAACGATCCCATGTTCGAGCAACTGATTTTCGCCCCGCGCCTTTAAAACCTCTCTCCTTACATGCACGGTGTCAGAGATTTTTACGCCCGCCATAATGTCTGGCAAGTTTGAAAGCACATATCTTTCAGCTATGATTGCCGTCTACGGCAAGCGTCACGGTCGCCTTTTTAAGCTCAGGGAGAAATGATTTTTGTCAGTCAACGAGACAGGTTGCGGACTAAAGCTGGTCGCCATTGGCGGAGGCACAGGACTCTCGACGCTGCTGGCCGGATTAAAGCGCCGGGTCGGCGCGTCCGATGCGGGCAGCACATGGCTGGAATCGCTTTCGGCCATCGTGACCGTTTCGGATGACGGCGGGAGTTCGGGTCGCTTGCGCGACGAGCTACAGATTCTGCCGCCGGGCGACATACGCAACTGCATGGTCGCGTTGTCGGAAGATTCCACACTGCTCTCGCGCCTGTTTCGTTATCGCTTTCGCGGCGACGGCGATCTGGGCGGCCACAGCTTCGGTAATCTTTTTCTCGCCGCGCTGACCGAAGTGACCGGAGATTTTGTCGAAGCCGTTCGGCTCTCTTCCGAAGTGCTGGCGAGCAAAGGGCGTATCTATCCCGCGACGATAAATGATGTGCGTCTCGTCGCCGAATTGGAAGACGGCACGGAAGTGCGCGGCGAAACACAGATTACAGCCTCACGGACGCCGATTCGCCATTTAAGGCTTGAGCCGTTGCATTGTCTTCCCTTACCCGAAGCCCTCGCCGCCATTCGCGCAGCGGATGTCATCACGGTTGGGCCGGGTTCCCTGTATACAAGCATCTTGCCGCCGCTCCTGGTCGCGCGCGTCGCGGAAGCCATCGGCCATGCTCACGCGATAAAGATTTTTATCTGTAATCTGATGACGCAGCCGGGCGAGACCGAAGGCTATACAGCGCGCCAGCATCTTGAGACTGTAAAAACTTATGCGCCTGAGATTGCGTTCGACTACGTTGTCGTCAACAATCATCCGATTAGCGAAGAGCAGGCCGTGCGCTACACAGCCGACGGCGCGCACCAGATAGGCATGACGGATCACTTGCTGGAAAAAATCTTCGGTGACGAGACTGAGATTGTTCGCGCAGACCTGCTCGACGAAGGCGAGAAGGTACGACATCATCCTGAGAAACTGGCGCGCGTCGTGGTCGCCTGCTGCGAACAGGCTCGCGCCTGCCAGCCGCCTGTGATGCCGCAGCCCTGAAATTTATGGAGAAGCAATCTCAAAATAACACGCCGGAGACGCACGCTCTTCTTGACGTGCTGGTCTTGGCCGCAGGACTCGGCACGCGCATGCGCTCGCAGAAGGCGAAAGTCCTGCACCAGCTCGGCGGGCGTCCGCTCATCGCGCACGTCTGCCGCACGGCGACTGCTCTCGACCCGCGCCGCATACATGTCGTCGTAGGGCATCAGGCAGAGGCCGTGGCAAAGGCCGTCCGGCAAGAGCTGGGCGAGGACGGCGCAACTTTCATAGAGCAGACAGAGCAGCGCGGGACGGGCGATGCGGTGATGGCCGCGCGCGAGATGCTCGGCGAAGCCAATTCGACGCTCTTGATTTTGTCGGGCGATGTGCCGCTCGTGCGCGCGGAAACCCTCGCGGCTCTGGTGCATCAGCATCGCACGCATCGTGGGCGCGGCGCGGCTTGCACGATGCTTTCCGTGCGCCTCGAAGACCCTACGGGCTACGGGCGCATCATCCGCGATGCCGAAGGCCGCTTTGAAAAGATCGTGGAACAACGCGACGCGACGCCCGAAGAAAAGCTGGTCAACGAAATCAACGCGGGCATTTATTGCTTTGACACGCGCCAGCTCTTTCCGGCTCTCGCGCGCGTGCAGCCCAGCAACGCGCAGGGCGAATATTATTTAACGGATGTGCCCGGACTTTTAAGGACGGACGGCGCGGACGTAGCCGTCTACCTGCACACGGACGCGCGCGAAGTCTCTGGCATCAACACGCGGGTCGAGCTGGCAGAGTTTGAACGCCTCTTGCGCGAACGCAAAATGCGACGTTTGATGCTCGACAGCGGTGTGACTTTCATAGACCCCAGACACACGTATGTCAGCCCTGATGCACAGATCGGGCGCGATTGCGTCGTCTATCCTGACGTTCATATCGAAGGCCAGACTGTCATCGGCGATGGCTGCGAGATACGCTCCGGGACGCGCATCACCGATTCGCGCATCGGCAACGGCGTGACCATCAAAGACCATTGCGTAATTGTTGACAGCGAGATCGCGGACAATTGCACGGTCGGCCCCTTCGCGCATTTGCGTATGAAGACGAAGCTGGAACAAAGCTCTGCGGTCGGCAACTTTGTCGAGATGAAAAAGTCCCGGCTCGGCAGCCATTCAAAAGCAATGCACCTGTCCTATCTGGGCGACGCGACCATTGGCGAAGAGACGAACATCGGCGCGGGCACGATTACCTGTAACTACGACGGCAAGCACAAACACGAAACGCATATCGAAGACCACGTCAAGATCGGCTCGGACACGATGCTGGTCGCGCCCGTGCGCGTCGGTCACGGCGCAGTCACGGCGGCTGGCTCGGTTGTGACAGAAGACGTGCCGCCGGACTCGCTCGTCGCCGGAGTTCCGGCGAAAGTAAAGAAACAACTGAAAAGTGAGAGCGAGTAATGCTCTCAGCCAGACGTGCAAGCTCTAAAGAATTAACCTCAAAAGGAGCGGATATTACGTGTCGCAGTTTCCCCCAGGCGAGCCTCAATGGGTTCCACCACCGCCCCCACCGGCATATGATTCGCCATTCGACCCGCGCGTCCTCGCCGAAAAGGAAGCATACATCAAGAAGAACTCCATCATAGCGTTTGTCTTCGCCGTGTTTGGCTTCTTCTGTTGCCCGATTGTGATAGGCGTTTATGGTTACGTGCTTGCCAATTCGGTTCTTGAGAACATTGAGTATTATAATGTAGCGCTGGATAGAAAATGGTGGGCGATAGCTGCTAAAGTCATCGCGGGATTAGGCGTCGTGATTTGGGTAATCGGGTTCATTTTCCAGTATTTCGTTCTATAGTAAAGCTCTGTCAGCGGGATTGATACTTAGAACGGCTAACTCAGCCACAGAGGCACAGAGACACAGAGAGTAAGAAAAGTAGATGAAGGAGATGCTAAATAAAATGACTGCTCTTCGCTCCGTGTCTCCGTGTCTCTGTGGCTAATCTGCGGTTTTGTTAGCTACACTTATCGACAAAGGATGCTAAAAGTTTTATGTGTGGAATCGTTGGTTACGTTGGCAATAAACAGGTCGTGCCGGTCATCATTGACGGGCTGCGCAAGCTCGAATATCGCGGATACGATTCGGCGGGCATCGCTGTGGTTGACGAAGCGCGCCAGATAGATGTGCGTCGCGCCGAAGGCAAGCTGCGGAATCTGGAAGAAGCGATTCGCTTAAAACCGCTCGACGGGACATACGGCATCGGGCACACGCGCTGGGCCACGCACGGGCGACCGACCGAAGAGAACGCGCACCCGCACCGCGATTGCACAGGGCGCATCGTCGTCGTGCATAACGGCATTATCGAAAATTATATCAAGCTCAAAGAGCGGCTGCGCCTGCGTGACCACCAATTTGTCACAGAGACGGACACGGAAGTCATAGCGCATCTCATCGAAGAATACTTGAAAGAGGGCGACACTTTTGAGAAGGCTGTGCGCCGCACCGTCGCAGACCTGAGAGGCATCTTTGCGCTCTCGATCATCAACGCGGACGAACCCGACACGATCATCTCCGTGCGTCAGGGGCCGCCCGTCGTCATCGGCCTCGGCGACGGCGAATTTTTCGTGGCTTCGGACATCCCGCCGATCTTGCAGCACACACGCGATGTCTTCTTCTTAGGCGACGGCGAGCTTGCAATCTTGACTAGAGACGCCGTGCGCGTGATGGATTTTGAAGGGAATGCTGTAGAGCCGCAGCAGCAGCGCATCACCTGGGACCCGATCATGGCGGAGAAGGGCGGCTTTAAGCATTTCATGCTTAAAGAGATTTACGAGCAGCCGCGCGCCCTGCGCGACACTGTGCAAGGACGCATCTCGCTCGATACAGGCCGCGTCTACCTGGATCCCATGAACATCACGGAGGAAGATTTTAAAAGCTTCAATTTCATCAAGATCGCAGCGTGCGGCACGAGTTGGCACGCGGGGCTTGCGGGCAAGTACATGATAGAGCAGTTCGCGCGCATCCCTGTCGAAGTTGATTACGCTTCAGAGTTTCGCTATCGCGACCCGGTGCTTGATGAAAAAACTTTGCTCATCGTCATCTCGCAATCGGGCGAGACGGCGGACACCATCGCCGCCCTGCGCGAAGCCAAAACGCATAATTCAAAAGTTCTGGCTATCTGCAATGTTTACGGCTCGATGATTACGCGCGAGGCGGACGGCACGATTCTGACGCACGCGGGGCCGGAGATTGGCGTCGCCTCGACCAAAGCTTTTACCTCGCAGATGATCGCGCTCTATCTCTTTGGACTTTACTTGGGACAACTGCGCGGCGCGCTCACGCAGGAAGAGGCCAAAGAACACGCGCAGGAATTGGCCGAGCTGCCGGTCAAGATCGAGCATCTCTTAAATGAAGCTGACGGGATTGAAGAACTCTCGAAAGAATTTTTCCGCTCGACGGATTTTCTCTACTTGGGACGCGGGCTGAATTTTCCCGTCGCGCTCGAAGGCGCGCTCAAGCTCAAAGAGATTTCCTACATCCACGCCGAAGGCTACCCGGCGGGCGAGATGAAACACGGGCCGAACGCACTGATAGACGAACGCCTCCCCGTCGTCGTCGTCAACCCGCGCGAAGAGGGCAACCGCGCCTCCGAGCTGCGCTATGAAAAGACGCACTCCAACATCGTCGAAGTCAAAGCCAGAGAAGGCGTCGTCGTCACGGTCTTGACCGAAGGCGACGACATGTCCGCCTCCGTCTCAGACCACGTCATAGAGATTCCCAAATCGAGCGACCTGCTCTCGCCCATCTTAGCCGTCATCCCCCTGCAACTCCTCGCCTACCACATCGCCGTCCGCAGAGGCTGCGACGTAGACCAGCCGAGGAATTTAGCAAAATCCGTGACGGTAGAATAATGGATAAGGCAAAAGTAAAAAGGCAAATGTGTACGGCTAATAAAGTCGTAAACTAAATAATAAAGTTGTAAATCAATAGTTAAAGTTGTAAATAAGTTACTCCGCAAGTGAGAGATCATTTGCGGAGTAATTTTTATGGCTAAATACAGACACCCTTGGTCACAAGCAACTTTCAACAAGTTCCTAAAGGAAGGACGCGGGCAAGGGCATGGCGCAGAGTATAAGCCGTGGATTACCATCCATGACTTCCCTTCGCAGGGACGAAGCCATCGCGCATTGGGCTGGAAAACGAGGCGGGTTCAGCACTTCTTGTCAGACCACGAGATTCGTTACCTGTACCTGCTTGATTGGTCTCATTCTGTTACTGACGTTAGAGAACAGTTCCCACTTATCGAGTACGACATCACACAAGAGATAGCGAAAGACATGGGGGTTAAACACCCTATTGATACCGCGAGCGGATTCCCCTATATCCTTACGACGGATTTCCTCATTTCAATCTACAGCGATGGGAAGACCGTAGAAATTGCGCGCACAGTTAAACCCGCTAAGGAGCTTGAAAGCACCAGGGTTATTGAGAAGTTTGAGATTGAGCGTCGCTACTGGATTGCTAAAGGCGTTGATTGGGGGATCGTAACTGAACATGAAATGCCGCGCATTTTGGCTAATAACATCAATGTGATTCATTCAGCATACAAGCTGGAAGCGACCCCGGAGATGGACATTCCAAATCTTCTCTTGCTGGCGAGAATGCTTAAGGACAGACTGCAAACTGGCAATGGCTCGATTAGCAATGTTACGACAAAGCTGGATATAGAGATGAATTTGATCGGCGGCACTTCTCTTTCAGTATTCAAACACCTCATTGCTCGGAAAGAAGTGTTGTTGGATATGAGTAAGAGACTTGATTTCACCCGCTCGGTAAAATCCATTCAAGGCATCGCTGCCGACAGTTCCTATGGGGCGATTTCAGCATGACTATCACCTTCGCCGTAAACAATCTGATTCAGCGCAACGGTCCATCAAGCAAGGCTGTCACAGAGAGAGTCCTTTGGCTTGACGAAGGAGAAGACTCGGCTTTCGTCATCGAGGTCGAAGGTAGGAAAGGAATGCCACAACACGTCAAAGTGTCCGAATTGAAGGAAGAAGCTGAGTTGGGTTATCTCTCGATCTTGACAGAGGACAAATGGGCGCGGGTGCTGGACGACCAGAAGCTTTCAGATAAACAGAAAAGCATCAGGGATAGAGCATGGGAAATTGTTGAACCGCTAGTTACTGGTGATGCGGAGCCGGACATCTTCGACAAGAAGATTCATAGATCGCTGATTAAAGAGGCGGCACTGAAGCACAGAGTGACTATCACAACTATTTACAAATACCTACGCAAATTTTGGCAGCGAGGTAAGATTAAGAACTCTTTGCTACCAGACTATGAAAACTCAGGTGCAGCTGGCAAAGAGAGAAAAGCGGGAGAAAAGAAACGAGGTAAACCTAGAAGGTATGCCTCCGATTCCAAAATCGGCGTTGGCATCAACGTAGATGAAAGCGTTAAGAAGATTTTTCGGGTTGCGATTTCCAAGTTCTACCATGATCCGAAGGAGAACTCGCTGACGACCGCCTACGAGCTGATGCTCAAGGAATATTTCGTCGAAGACTTCTACTTTGAAGGAAACGCGCGCAAGTCTATTCTCATTCCACAAGAGCAGAAGCCGACCTTTACACAGTTCAGATACTGGTTTGAGAAAGAACATGACATCAAGAAAACTCACGTCTCGCGCGGCGGTGCGCGGAAGTACGCTCTTGAAAGCCGCGCGCTTTTGAGTAGTTCTACGGCTGAGGTTTATGGACCCGGCTCGCGGTATCAAATCGACGCTACGGTTGCCGACGTTTATCTTGTATCCCGTTACAACCGTAATTGGATCATCGGCAGACCTGTTGTTTATCTCATTGTCGATGTCTTTAGCCGCATGGTCGTAGGTGTTGATGTGGGGCTTGAAGGGCCATCATGGATTGGCGCAATGATGGCGCTCGCCAATGCTGCGGCGAACAAGGTGATTTTTTGTAGAGAGTACGGCATCTCCATCACCGAAGAAGAGTGGGCGTGTCACCACATGCCGGATGCAATACTCGGAGACCGTGGCGAGATGGAGAGCCGTATGGTTGAGACTCTCATCGCAAACCTGAACGTTCGCATTGAGAATGCCGCACCTTATAGGGGAGATTTGAAAGGCATTGTCGAAAGACACTTTCGCACAATTCACCAGAAGGTTAAACCTTTCATGCCGGGCTACGTCATCCCTGATGCGAACAAGCGACTCGGTAAGGATTACCGGCTTGATGCCAAGCTGGACATATATCAATTCACGGAAATTGTCATTCACTGCGCGTTACACCACAACAATGGTCACTATCTTGAAAGCTATGACCGCGATGCGACGCTGGTCTCCGAAGATGTCCCGGCAATTCCTGTAGAACTGTGGAAGTGGGGCATACAAAATCGTTCGGGCAGGTTGAGGTCATTTCCCGAAGACATTGTGAAGCTGAACTTGATGCCGACCGATTCTGCTCGAATCGCTGAAGACGGCATACGATTCAAGAAGATGCGATATAGCTGCGAGAAGGCTATACGGGAAAACTGGTTTGAGCGAGCTAGAATAAAGAAGCGGACGGAGCAGCTCGAAGTTTCCTACGATCCTCGAAAAACCAACTACCTTTATATCAAGGGTCAGGACGGTCGCAGCTTCGAGAAGTGTTACCTGCTTGACTCTGAAGAACGCTACATGAACAAAAGCGTGGCAGAGGTCGAATATCTAATCGAATATGAAAAATACCAGAAGCAGAGGCATACGGGCGAGAAACAGCAATCAAAGGTTGACCTCGCGGCAAACATTGAAGGCGTCGTTCGCATAGCTGAAGAGATGACCGATCAAGTTCAAGACAAAACTGTGAGCAAGGCGAGCAGGGTCGCCAACATCAAGGGCAACCGCTCGTTCGAGAAAAACATTCTGCGTGGCGAGCAAGCTTTCGAGTTGGGCAAAACCGCACCGGAGTCCGGCTCCATTCAAAGCATCACCTCAAGGATTGCTGACGATCAAACTGAAGAACCGTTTAGACAACCCACATACCTCGAACTTTTACGGCGGAAAAGAAAGGCTTTGAAAGATGATGCCGCCGAATAACATTTTCAGCATTCCGAATGGCGGTCTTGCCGTTATCGCGGAGTATAACGATCAACTTTTGGTTGAGTACAAAGGTAATCCTCTTATTGAAGCCTTACCGTTGATTATGTCGAGCGATCAGTTCGTCGAAGAGGCACTAGAGCATCCGGCCTTCGACAAAAGCGAGAGAAATTTGGACTCTTGGGTGCGGCTACATTGTGTAGAACGTCTGTCACGCTTCTTCCAGCCGCTTGAGAGACACATTGATCTTGAGCAAAAGATTTCCCGTGTGCTCCGGCAAGGTTATTTGGCCCGCAACCCGTTCGCTCCCGTTTACGCCACCCGTCTAAGCCAAATCAACAAATCAATCAAATCCGCGCGCGAGGACAAAACCGCGCCGTTTGCCAAGTACGTGAATACACCGTCTTCGGCATCCGGTTTCACAGTAATTGGCGTGTCAGGGGTCGGCAAGTCAACAGCGGTCAATCGAATACTTGGTTTGTATCCGCAGATCATACTGCACTCCGAATATCAGGGCATCCCACTCAACGCTTACCAAATTGTTTGGTTGAAGTTGGACTGTCCTCATGCCGGTTCGTTGAAAGGCTTGTGCATAGATTTCTTCATCGCAATCGATAAGTTGTTGGGAACCGACTATCACCGCAAATTCGCTTCACGTCAGAACTCCGAGGATGCGATGTTGGCGCGGATGGCGTTAGTAGCCAGCACCCACTCGCTCGGCGTTCTTGTGATAGACGAGATTCAGGACTTGAGCACCGCTAAAAGCGGCGGTTCTGAGAAGATGCTGAACTTCTTCGTCAAGATGGTGAACACGATAGGCGTTCCCGTCGTTCGCATCGGCACGAATAAGGCGTTGCCGATTTTACAAGGAGACTTTCGTCAGGCGCGGAGAGGAACTGGCGAGGGCGGCGTTTACTGGGAGCGTCTGATGAGAGATACACCAGAAGAAAAGGAAGTCTGGCGCTTCTTTGTCGAAGGTTTCTTTAACTATCAATGGACGCGCAATTCCGTGAGCATCAACGACGAGTTGGATGAGTTACTCTACGAAGAGAGTCAGGGCATTGTTGACATTGCCATCAAGCTGTTCATGATCGCACAGTGGCGTGCGATTGCGGTCGAGTCCGAAATCATAACGTCCGCTCTTATCAAGCAGGTCGCATCCGACAGTCTGCACTTGGTCAGACCAATGCTTGATGCGCTGAAGTCTGGCAATCAAGAACAAATCGCCAATTACAGCGACATCAAACCGCTCGACATAAAGAATTTTTACGAACACTTCCGTTCGGAGTTGAAAGTTAAAAAGCAGGCGGACTTAGAGAAAATACGTGCGAACAGCCAAACTACAGAATCTCCTACGGACGTACCTTCTTTCTTAAGAGAAGTTATCCTTCAGTTGATGAGTCTTGATCTTTCGCCCGCGATGGCGAAGCTTCATGCCGAGCAGGCCATCGCTGCCAGAGAACCGGACGCTACAGTGGCAGACCTGACGAGAAAGGCTTACGAGATCGCTTTGAAGGAAGGACCAACACCGCAAGAGAAGCCCGAAGCAAAAGAGCAGAAAGCCGCCCCTAAACAAGTTCGGAGCAAATCATATATACGCGGCGACCTGCGTTTAATTGTCGCAGAAGCTAAGAAGAACAAATCCTCAGCTTACCAAGCACTAATGAACCACGGCGTCATCAAGCCGCCGATGCAGGACGTTTTAGCTGTAAAAGACTGGACTTGACTGTAGGCAGTGGATTGCGGTCAATACTTATCTGTCATCAAGACTATTACAAGTCAGAAACCCGATGGCTTTGGTTTGTTTCGCTCGCGGGGGTGAACTCAGTCCCTAAACGTTATCGGGTATTTATGAGACCGCTTCTAGTAATAAGCTCATAAGTTCCTTCTATTTTAGCAAACATTTAAGGAGAGCAGTCACTTGGATTCAGCGAAAGCAATTTTAACAATTCATGTCAGCCGTGGTGGTTTAGTAGATGAAACTCTTAGCTTTTTGGTAGATATTCAGAATGCTTATGAGAATCTTTATGTTCTTCAACTAACAATCGATGAAGTAAAAAGAAAATATATAAAAGCTATTGAAAGAAATAGGGAAATGTATCTCGGGCTTGATTCAAGCAGCCTGAGAGGGGTAAGACCTCCTACACTAAGAAAAACATGGAATGTACCCAGATATATATTACCGGACGATAGGCTTGTTGTTCATAAAGTTAATATTTCGTCTCCGGGTGTATGGGAGTTCCTTGGCAGCCTCAACCCTTTATTACAGCTACGAGAGTATCTCAAAGATTTACATGAACGGCGGAAAGATAAAGAATGGCGTGAAGCAAAAGAACAGCAGGAAATAAACCTTAAACATATCAAGCTTGGAGTTTCTATCTTACAAGAACAAATTGATTTGCTTAAATCTATAGGATACACAGATAAACAAGTTCGCAAACTATTAGATGCACATTATTTCAAACCCCTATCACGTTTAGATTTACATTCAAATAGTGGTCTTATAGAACCAATCTTGGAAAAGTTGAAGCTAGATAAGAAATAGTGGAATGCAAAGTGAGAATCAAGAACCAATTGAAATTCCACAAAATAACTCTTTTGTGTAATTGTGCTTATCTCAAAGGAACATTACGGTAGGATTTCTATCGATTGTAAGGAAGTAAGTTTCGTTGTAATGTTGAATTCGATGTCGCAACAGAAAGCTATTGGTGATAAGTCGCCTGATAGTAGATTTTGCAAGGTCAAGTCCTGACTTTTACATTTAGCCTGGGCAGTGACATGACGAGTTTCTTTCCCACTGCATACCCAGACGAACTTCTTTACAGCATTTTGGCTCGCTACCACGTTCGTAGCGGCAACATCAGCCCGAAAGCCACACTACGTGAACTCTTCGGGTCAACGACCGTAACCGCGACTGTTGATCTTCCCTCACATCTGAACGCCCTAGTTCAACACTTGCCGCCGCTCTCAAAGCACACAGTCGAGAGTTTGATCCAAAACCACACTCTTTATCCGTTCTACGCGCCGTTTCTATTTCCTGACAAAGCAGAATTGGTTCGCGGCTCAATGCTTGAACACTCTTGGGGGACATTCACACGAGAGCGGGGATTATGGCGAGTTCTGTTCGGATGTCAAAGTATCTTAGATTTTGCCCCGCCTGCTTTCGGGAGGAACAAGAGAAGTATGGCGAAGCATACTGGCATCGCCTGCATCAGCTTCCGGGCGTCATCATATGCCCTACGCACCTGACGCTGTTGCAAGACAGTAGCGTCGCCGTTCGCGCCGCAAATAAGCATGAGTTCGTCGCGGCTAGTGAAGACTGCTGCGTACCCAAACTGCGTCAACTCACTTATCAAAGCAACACCTTCAAGCAGCTTGTCGGCTTGGCGCAAGATGTCGAATGGCTGTTGAATAACGCAGTCACTCCAGAAGACACCGCATCGCTGTTGGGGCGGTACAAGTCGCTGCTGATCGACGGTCGCTTGGCGACCATGACCGGGCGTATAAGGCAGGTGGAACTCATCCGCCGCTTCTCTTCTTTCTTCGGGAATGAACTCTTAAAGCTGCTCGACTCGGATGTCAGCCACGAAAGCGAAAGCAATTGGCTGTCGAACATCGTCAGAAAACATCGAAAGTCTTTTCACCCGTTGAGACACCTTCTGTTAATGCGATTCTTGAAGCATCCCGTTACATCCTTCTTCGCTCTTGAAACACACTTCAAGCCTTTCGGTATCGGACCGTGGCGCTGCTTCAACGGTGCGGCGAGACACTACTTGCAACTCGTCATCACGCAAGTTCAAGTCACTTGGTCGCACGACTCGAAGAAGGCGCTTGGCACGTTCGGTTGCTCTTGCGGTTTCAGTTATTCGACGACCGACCCGCATCTACCGACCGCCATGCAGTTCAAGTTCGGCAAGGTCAAGACATTCGGGAAGCTGTGGGAGCACAAACTGAGATGGCTTGTGGAGGTGCGGAAATTCGGACTGCGCGAAACGGCACGCCGACTCAGAGTTGATCCGATCACGGTTAAGCGTCACGCGCGAAGGTTGAACGTTTCTTGTCAGTGGAGTTATAGACTTTCACCAAGCACCGCGCCTCCAACCGTGCCTTCCCACAAGTCGCATGAGGAAGTCAAAGCCACTAATAGGATGACATGGACGCAACTACGAGATAATGATATAGGCGTCTCCAAGACCGCCATGCGACTACAAGCTCCTGCGACGTATATATGGCTTTATCGGTATGACAGAGTATGGCTCGACAGTAATTCCCCATCCCGAAAGGCTCCGGCCATGCCGACACGGCGAGTTGATTGGGACAAGAGAGACGAAGCCGTTTTAGCCGAAGCCCAAACCGCCGTGCTAGAGCTTCTTAAATTGCAACCGCCTGTGCGCGTGACCATCAGCAGGGTAGGTAAAGTTATCGGTTTACTGCCTCTGTTAGAGCAGCACTTGGATAAGTTGCTGCTCACTAAGGCATACTTAAAGACCATCATAGAATCGCAAGAGCGGTTTCAGATACGGCGCGTTGAATGGGCCGCGACCGTCTTGGAGGCGCAAGGCAAAGTTGTTAAAGAGTGGCAAATTGTTAGGCTTGCCGGATTAGGTGAGATGTACTCGAATAAAGTCGGCGAAGCCGTCGCAAAGGCATTACACAGAGCCAACAATCTACTGGTAAACAGGGTGGCAGGGTGAACTCATGTCGAGAGTGAAGCTTAGGCCGTGGCGATTCGGTAGGAACGAGAAGGTGAGGCTTTGCTGGCTCTGCTCACCCTATAAAACAGCCGAGGGGAGTTGGTTCGTTAAAGCTGCATTTCTACGTAAAGGCAATTCTGAACCCGAAATTCTGGAGTTCCATTGGGGAACGCTACCTTTGCTACGCATGGGGCGCTTCTACATTGATGGCTACCCTATAGACAATGATCTACGGTTCGCACCACGCAGCATCGCAATTAACAACTTCCGAAACGGCACGTTTTGCAAAGCATCCGACATTCCGCGCGACTTGTACGATTTCTTCGATGGCAGAGAATTCGGCGGTGATAGGGTATGGAAGTTTTGGTCGAACCGAACATTCTACTATGTCCCTTGCATTGAGCTTGTCCGCGCTTTTCTCACACCCTCGAAAACGCTCGCCAATCTGATACTTAAGCCGAACGGTCTTGATGGATTATTTATTGTGGAAGAACTTGCCTACGACGATTTTCTGTACCTCTCTTTGAGCAGTGATCTTCCTCGCTCGCTGCTCAACGTGGCGACTGTAGCGCATTTGGCTTGGCTGCGATATAGCCCAGCAGCGCGTGCGTGTTGGGAATCTGTTTACAACGGCGTCTTCGCCAAAGCGATTGTGGCGTCGCCACAGCAACCGGCGGCGATGCTGACAACTGGCATCCCGGTTGAGTTAAAGCCACCCATTGAGAAATCTTGCGAACTGTATTTTAACGGAGTCACATTCAAGCAATCTTGCCTAATACTCGAAATTTTAGGAGCCAAGCAACTCGACCCGCTACCTTTCGAGAGAATCACTTATACCCATCCTTCACTAAAGAGGCATAAAGTCGTTGAAGGTGCGAAGCGCCCACGGCGGCTGGTGGTGAAAGACCCCCACGAAGATTACGAACTCGATCCATCTCATCGACCAGCGAGAATCGATGCTAATCAAAGTGCCGCCGACGCAACAGCTACTTCTTTTGAGTTCGTGCGCCTACCCAAGTTCAAGAGATTGGCTATAAAATTAGCGGTGACTCACGACGGTTCTACTGAAGAAGGTTCATCATCTCCGTCCACTGGCACGAAAGCGCGATTGGTTAAACGAGGCACGACCGTCAGCACGGACGAGTCGTATTACGGTGGTGAAATTCAACCTGTTGACTTCCTCGGCATCGACTTGGGAGCGGTGAACGTCGCAGGGTTGAACGACTTCATCGAAGCCATTCAACACATCGTGAGCAGCTATGTTGAGCCTAATCTGCGGCACACAGTAATGGAGATTCCCGGCAACAAACCTTTCTGCCACGTTGCCAACGGCTCAAAGCGTTCATGTGCAGTGGTCGAGGTTACTCAAACCAATGTCCTTCCCTGCTATGTTCTCGAAATTGCCCGACCCGATGGCTGGTCGGTTTCAACTCTTTTCATTCGTCTATTACCAGAGTTCTACCCGGAAGGGTCAATTGGAATGGTCACAAAAGCGTTTTTGAAAGAGTTGGTTAAAAGAGATGGTCATTGGAACATAGAAAAGTTGGAAGGTGACCAAACTCTAAGAATCGGGCGTCTCAAGCACATCTCAGATCAGTCCAATCGCCATTGGTCAAGGAGAATTGTTGATAAGCTTAGTACATTCGGCTTCAAACCCAAAGAATTATTATCCTTATAGGTACTCAACTAACTTATGTTCGCCCATCTATCGACATCCGAGAGTTCTAGCCTTGTGGATCAATGGATTTGTATGCAGTAGAAGTTTGCTGCTCAGCTATCTGAGTCACAAAAAATATTGAGATTTTACTTTTTTAGAGTAAACTGCATTGCTTTAGTTCTACAATTTCAATAAGTTCTAAAGTTCTCAATCAACAAATGCCTCAATCAAATACGTTCTTAAAACTGTTTAATGGACCAGCCGATGGCAGTTGGACGTTTTTAGGGCACAAGTCCATTAACCATTTAACGCATGGTTATCACCGTTATCCTGCCAAGTTCGTTCCTTTATTAGTTAAAAAGCTAATAGAAGAATATACCAAGAAAAATGATAAAGTCGTTGATATATTCGCCGGTTGCGGGACTACTTTAGTCGAATCAAAAGTTCATGGTAGAGAATCTATCGGTGTAGATGTCAACCCGGTTGCTCAACTTATTACCCAAGCGAAAATCACTGCAATTCCTCCACAGGAATTGCAGGTAGCATCAGATATTCTCTTTGAAAGGATAAGAGAATTTGATGCCAATATAATTTATTTTCTTCAAAAACATCCGCGAATTGATTACTGGTTTAGAGAAGAAGAAAAAAACAAGATCGCTTTTTTGTATAAAATCATCTGTGAGAGTAGTGAAAGCGATCTGCGGACTTTTTATTTATGTGCTTTATCCAATATCTTAAAACCCTGTTCTCGGTGGTTACAGTCAGGTACTAAGCCGCAAATTGATCCCAACAGAAATGATAATATTTCTGACCCATTAAAGAAATTTGAATTTCAGGTCAAGCAAATGTGTAAAAAGAATATGGATTTTTACTTGAAGCTTGCTGAAAAAAAGTACCTAACAACCAAATGTGAAATCAATAATGCTGATGCTAGATGCACAGGGATTGAAGAAAGTTCAGTGGGGGCTATTATAACCTCGCCGCCTTATGTAACTTCGTATGAATACGCTGACATACATCAACTAACTGGCTATTGGTTTGATTATATTTCTGAAATTTCTTCTTTTAGAAAAAAATTTATTGGGACATTCTTTTCTAACAATAAAGACAATGACATTAAAGCTCCAATAGCAAAGAGTATAGTCTCGAAACTAGAGGAAAAAAGTGGCAGGTTTGCCAATGAGGTCTCAAAATATTTTAATGATATGTTTGATGTTTCTAAGGAGATGAATAGAATTCTGAGACCGGGCGGCATGGCATGTTTAGTAATAGGTAATACGAAATTAAAAAACGTTGAGATCACGTCGGCTCAAGTTATAGCAGAAATGCTTTTCATGAATGGATTTGAGGTCTCTAAAGTAATTAAGAGACAAATCACTAACAAACTTAATCCAACTATTCGAGATAAGGATACAGGTAGGTTCACAACTTTGGCAGACACAAACAGCCAAGAAGTTTACCCCGAAGAATATATTATCATCGCAAAAAAAACTCATGGCAAAACCAGAAGTCGAAACCAAAGACCCTAATAAGGGCGTTGAAATCTTCAGACCTTACGCTCGCCTTATTAGTATTTTGGGCGACCAACTTATTACCACTAAATGGGTTGGTGTCATTGAACTAGTAAAGAATTGTTATGATGCGGATGCCACTAACGTCACAGTGCGCTTTTTAAACTTTGACATTCTTGGACAGAGTCCAGTTATTGAAATTGAGGACGATGGCGATGGCATGACGATAGATACAATTCTAAATGTTTGGATGAAGCCAGCTACTCCCAATAAACTCAATCGAAAAAAATCTAAAGACAGCAGGTACACAAAAAAGGGTCGGCTAATGCAAGGCGATAAGGGTGTCGGGCGATTTGCTATTTATAAACTTGGTAATAATGTTGAAATATTTACCAAAACTAAAGATAGCAGAGAGGTACATCTCACTCTAAATTTTAGAGAATACGCACAAAACGATGAGTTTGCTGAAGAAGAGGCAGTTCCCGAAAGATTTCTTGATGAAATTAAGAATGCTTGGGAAATAAATAATCCCCCAGTCTATATTAAAAACAAGGAAGAAAAAGGAACATTAATTAGAATTTCTGACTTGAGAAACAACTGGAAGGAGGATGATTTAGAAAAACTTCAAATTGCATTTCAAAGAATGATTCCACCTGTTATCCCTAACTTCAAAGAAGTAATAGTTAGAGATTTTGATATAAACTTACTTTGGAATGATGTTCCTTATCCAACAGCAGTAATGACATTCGAGAAAATTATTGCACTTGCGCCATTCTCATTTGAAGGAGAAATAGATGAAAATGGCTTCCTTACCTACCTTTACTCACATAATAAAAAAGGCAGTATGGGTGGAATAAGTTTATTAGACAACTCTGAAACTGAAACTCATGACGTATGGAAACTGCCTAAATTTAGGGATCAATTTCTCGAATTTATCGATGTTAAGGAAACAAGGAAGCAGATAAAAATTAAAAAAGTAACTGGAGATGAAATTCCTAAGAAAAGTTACTGGAAAGTGCGAAGAGTTCCAGTGTGTGGACCTTGCTCATTTTTCTTTTATGCTTTTGATTGGAAAAATAAACTTGAATTGCACAAGTACGAGGAAACTTTTATCAAAGATAATTCTGTTTATTTATACAGAGACTACACTCGTGTGTACCCATATGGAGAAAAGGGTGTTGATTGGCTCTTATTAAGTAAATTAAGAGCAGAAGACAGAGCAGGCCGGTACTTTAGCTATAATGACTTGTTTGGTTTCATTTTTATTACTCAAGTAAAAAATCCTGACTTACGAGATGCAGCGAGTAGAGAAGGATTGATTAATATCAATGGAGCATTAGATGACTTCATTGCTCTCATACAAGCATCTTTAAAAATAATGAAAGATTTCGTTGATGTTGATAAACGTAAAGACGAAATCCGAAAAGAGAAAGTGTTTACTACCGCCAATAAAAAATTTCAAGAAGCATTTGAACAATTAAAATCTGAACTAATTAAGCTCAATAGTGAAAACTCTCTCATAAAGGCACAAAAATTTTTTAATGCCACGAACAATTTAATTGCACAATATAAAGACAAACTAACTATATCTGAAGAACTAGCAGGATTAGGTATGGCAGTTGAGAAATCCTCCCATGACCTGTTTATGTTAATTAGAAAATTAATACAAAATTCAAATGATATTGTAAGCAAATTTGATAAAGGGAAATTGTCAGCAGCTAATCTCAAGCTTTTTTTTGACGATCTGATTGAAAATTTGGAGTTCTTATATCAAGAACTCCAAATTTTCGAGCCTCTATTTCGTACAACGCGAAAAGTCACAAAAGACATAAGTGTTCGAGAAACAATTGAGCGAGTACAAAGATATTACCAGCGAGAATTGAAATTTAATATAAATTTCAAAATCGAAGGCTCAGGAGACATAATTGTCAAAACCAACTTTGGATTGATGTTACAAGTGTTTATCAATCTGATAGATAATGCAATTTATTGGCTTAATCAGAAAAACAGAGGGAAACGAGAGATCATAGTAAGAATTGATGCCGTTAAAAATCAGGTCATCGTCGCTGATAATGGCCCGGGAATTGATGAAGACAGAGCCGAAATTATTTTTTTAGAATTTTACTCAACAAAAGCCGATGGTCGAGGATTAGGCTTATACATTATCAAAGAATTGTTAGAGCGAATTAATGCAGAGATTGCGTTGATAACAACAGAAGATATTAAAATTATGCCTGGTGCGAATTTTCTCATTCAATTTGACGAGGTTAATTAAATGGACGGGGTGATCCTATTCGCAGATGACAAAATACATGATTGTACGTTAGAAGATGGAGCAATTAAGAGAAGCAACGAAAATGCTTTATTTGACGCATTATCCAAAGACCTTCCTGTATTAGGTGTTAATTGTTTAGAGTTAGCTGAAAAGTCTATTGCCTCCATTGGCACATTCAGTGCAATTATTTTGGATTGGGAATTTGGAAGCGGCACTCAAGACCTTTTTGTAGATGAAGATGACGAAACTGCTAAATTGGTTAAGGTACCTTCTGTTAAGCAAGCTGCCACAATGAAGTTTTTGGAAGACAATGATTTTTATTCCCTTATCTATATTTACTCAGATCAAAATATAAGTGAAAGTAGCTTTGGTCAAAAGTTAAAAGAGAAATTTGGAGATAGAATTCAAATCAAACAGAAAACTAATATAGGTGATACTGAAGAAGCAAAAAGAAAAATCATTAAAGATATAGATGAGTGGAAGGAAAAAAATGGTAATCTTTCAATCCCACTTCTTTGGTCGGTCGCTATCAACAAATCAACACAAAAAATATTTAAGGACTTAGCAGAAGCTGATGCAAGCTGGGTTAAGGATATTTATGATACCGCCGAAGCAGATGGCGTTGATGCAACTCTATTTGTAATAGAAATTTTTCAATATCTGTTATCTGAAAAGTTGATTCAAAATAAAGATTTATTAGATTCAATTGAAAATTTTGCAAAATCAGCGGAATCGAAATCAGATGACGTATCAATTGCAAAATTGTTCAGACGTTTACTTTACTCTCAGATTAGTGAAGACACTCCTATAATGACTGGAGATATTTGTGAAATTAATGAGAGCAAATATGGCATAATAATCACACCGGAATGTGATATCAGAAAAGTTTTGGGCAAAGAAGAAAATAGATTTGAAATGCTGGTATTTGAAAAAACTGAATTTAACCAACACATATCTAAAACTAGAGCAATATTAGACAATCAAAAACCTCAGAACTTTACAAAAGCCCGGTATCAAGAGTGGGAGGAGGGCAATGATTCACAAAAAGAAAAATTGAATGAACTACGAAAAATCTTTAATCAAAACGAATCGCGGTTTCATATACTTCCGTCTTTCCCAATAGCCGATAATCTCAATGATTCAGTAGTCATTGAATTCAGTTTGGGATGTGAAATGTTTACTTGCAAAGAGGTTAAAACTTTTACGAGAAAGTATAAATTAAACTCTCCTCACATTCAACAACTTCGCCAGAGATATATTTCTCATCTTGGAAGAGTTGGAACTCCAAGCCTCCCTTTAAACCTACGAAATTTCAATCTTAAATAGTCGTCCCTGAAAAAGTCCTTTTGACAGCTAGAAACGCTTACAAACGATCTATGCCCTCGAAATGATCCTGCGAGGTGCAGAAAGCGCAGCAGGAATTGCTGCCTTTTGCATAGCGAGTTGCGAAACATGGCGATTTCACGTCGCTTTTTTTCACCATTACCCTTGCCGTTCAGTCGTTTAGGACTTTTTCAGGGACGATTAGGTAGAAGGCAACCACTCTGGCAAATCAAGTTCATCATCAACAAGGACTTCAAGCGGCACTCCTGCAACTCTAGAATATTCGAGCAGCACTAACAGCGATGGCTCGCGCGACCCTGCCTCAAAGCGGTGAATGTACGATTTGTCAGGCGGCGATTTCTTCACACGAGCAAGTGCCTGCGCCATCTCTTCCAATGTATAGCCGAGCCGAATGCGAATTTGGCGAAGTTTGTCGGCCATGCGGTCGGGCTGCGGGCGCGGATGGCGTGTCCCCATCAGAGTAAACCTCCTCTGGCGACACTTCTTCCGGTCTTGCTCGCAAACCTATTTCGTCGTATGCTGCGCGCTGTGTTGTCATAAGACAACCCAATGCACATCTTGATTTTTGCCGCCCAAATATTGCCGTTTAGGGCGGCACGTCTCATCCGTAGATTTGTGAAGTTACGGCGCGCATGGAATTGCGGTTGTCAAATAAACTCGGAAACACTTTATACCAAACGGCATACATTCATACCACCTTTACAGCTTGTGCTTTGCTACAAGAGTGGAAGGAATCTCTCGATGAAAAGAACCTCTAACTGCTTCGTACTCGCCTTTTTGCTATTTACCACTCAGGTGCTTGCACAGCAACAAGCCAGAGAAGATACATGGGCAAGATACAAGCCGGATAGGTTGAGTAATGTTATTAAGGTTCATACCTATACAACCGAAGCACCGGCTGATGGGGTCGATGTTCAGTCAGACCCGGTGAGAACACGAGTTACCTACACAGGAATCTCGCGTCGCACTATCGCTACAAAGCGACGCTTCATTGCTTTGTACATGAAGTCCATCAGTACGCCGGAAGTCGCCAAGAACTTTATGACCGAGTTGCTCTTCATTGAAAATGGAGTTGAGTTCTGGCTGCCTGTGAAGGATGCGTTGCTTCCATCCTTCGGGAAGGAGTTACACAAAGGCGAGAGCGTTACTTTATTCGCTAACTGGGTCGGTATCAGCTATCCAGAGCGCGGGGGGAGCAAGATTCATGTCTTCTTGGTTAATAAGTTCGAGAAATTAGAAGGCACAACGCCAGCACAACCAGCAGATTATCAATGGACAACTCTTACCAGCCCGGATAAGGATTTCACAATTGATTTCCCTGTCGAACCGAAGCGCGATGAATTTCGCAATAAGCGCAATATGGGCGAAGTCGGGCGACTGGTGCGCTGGTATCGTGCGTACACGGATAAGCTGATGTTTGTTATCGGTTTTGAGGACTTAAACTATGCACCGAACAGCCCGTTCGCTGATAGCGTTGCTCCAGCTTATGAACAGAAGATAAGAGATGCAGCCAGAGAACGCGGTTGGAAGCTTATCAGGATGCAGCGACTATCGAACAGTGTTGCTGAGTTAGAAGCCTGGGAGCGATCTATCAAACCGACTGGCTACGTGCATACGATCTCGCGCACTATAGTGCGCAACGGGCACGCATATGACCTTCAATGCAGATCGACGTTTATCGGACAAGTAGTCGATAGAAATGTCTGTCGCCACTTCTTTAACTCATTCCGCATCCTCGGCCCGCCGCAGTAACTCAAGCAGGACAGCATGAGGAATCAAGGGTACGTCCCGCTCAGAGAACGCGCTGTACGTGCGTGGCGAAAAGAACGCCCGAAACGTATAGCACGATTGTTGAAGCGGGCTGATCTGATGCTTGAGTTACGTAAGAAATCAGAGGAAGTGCTGGGTGATGGCCTGCCGATAAAAATCATAACCGATCTTCGAGACCGTCCGGTTGCAACGATTGAAGAGCTTCGTTTTACCCTTACTAACCATCGTGATAAAAATCGAAGGAGTCTTATGCTACTTGATACCTGTCCTCGTTGCGAGGCGGAAACAGGGTTGATTATCAACAGTCTCGCAGACCTCGGACAATTATTTGAAGGGTTGGGAACGAGGATAAATTTAGGATGTACCGAGTGCATAGGCTTGACTGATGAAGACTTGAAGCCTTAAGTTTTCACGACAGTAGAAGAGTAAAGACAAAACGCCTGACTTTATTGCGGAGTTTACAACTTTATTGCACAAGAAAGTTCTCTTTCTGCATGGGTCACAAAGGCAGCATTGGTTATTTTACAACTTTAAGTTTAGACGCTTTTTACAAAACCAGCGAAAACTCTTGTATTTCACAACGAATAATTTACGACTTTATTAGCGAAGGACAGCAAAAGGTAAAAGTGAAGACAAAGCATATTACCACCTCTTCCCTTTTGCCTTTTGCCTTTTTACTTTTGCCTTGCTTCGTGACTCTGTGGCTAATCTTTGGATTCAAATATGAAAACACTTTCCGTTGTGCTTCTCAGCTTGCTGCTAGTAACTTCCGCCAGCGCGCAGATGAAAGCTCCGCAGGAAACTGCGCTCTCGCGCCTGCTTCGTTACGTCAAGATTGACACGCAATCAAAAGAAGACCAGACCACAGTTCCAAGCACGAAGAAACAATTCGATTTAGCTAACTTGCTGGCGAGCGAGTTAAAGATGCTTGGCGCGCGAGATGTGCGTGTGAGCGAACACGCAATCGTCTATGCGCTCGTGCAGGGGAATCTCGCGGACAACACGAAAGCTCCGGTCATAGGATTCATCGCGCACATGGACACCTCGCCGTCCGTGTCGGGTGCGAACGTCAACGCCATCATTCATAAAAACTATCAGGGCGGCGACATCGTGCTGCCGAACGATAAAACGCAGGTCATCACCGTCGCAAAGAATCCGATTCTGCGAGAGATGATTGGCGACGATATTATTACCGCAGACGGCATGACGCTCTTAGGCTCTGACGACAAGGCCGGATGTGCAGAGATCATGACGATGATTGACACGCTCAGGCAGAACCCGCAGATCAAGCATGGCACAATCGCCATCGCCTTCACGCCCGACGAAGAGGTCGGAGGCGGGATAGACAAATTCGATGTCAAGGCTTTCGGCGCAAAGTTCGCCTACACGGTTGACGGCGAGACTCTCGGAGAGGTTAATGAAGAGACCTGGAGCGCCAGCACTGCGACCGTGACGTTCAAAGGCAAAAGCACGCATCCCGGCTCGGCCAAAGGCATGATGGTAAATGCGATGTATGCTCTCGCGGATTATCTCTCGCGCTTTCCCAAAGACATGCTGCCGGAGACAACCGAAGGCCGCGTCGGCTTCGTGCATCCGTACATGGGAACGGTTGATATTGAAGAATCGAGCCTCAAAGTTTTATTGCGCGACTTTGATATGAGCGGCCTCGCGGCGAAAGAAGCGATCTTGCGCGAGATGGTCAAGCAGACCGCGCAGAAGTTTCCGGAGGTGTTGATTGACATCAAAGTCGAAGAGAATTACAAGAACATGAAAGAGGTGCTGAAAGACTTTCCGCAACTGACGGAAAACGCGATGGAGGCCGCGCGACGCGCCGGACTCAAACCCTTCATCAAACCCGTTCGCGGCGGCACGGACGGAGCCGATTTAACCTTTCGCGGACTGCCCTGCCCCAACCTCTTCACAGGCGGCCAGAACTTTCACGGCAAACTCGAATTCAACTCCCGGCGCGGCCTTGAGAAGTCAACCGAAACCCTCATTCATCTGGTACAAATCTTTGCTGAAAGTCAGAACCGCCTGCGGTAGCGGGCGGGACAAGGGATTGCGGAATGCGGATTTCGGATTGCGGATTGGGAAACGCTGTCAGGCTTTTTAATCCGCATTCCGCATTCCGCAATCTGTCAGATCTGTCCCCGTGCTCACGCATGGGGCTACATGCTGCCGCCTGCATGCGCAGGCTGATTGATGCGCTTCGTTAAAATGGAGTTAAACGTAATGACTAATCGAGAACATCTTGAGATTCTTGAGCAAGGGGTGGAGGTGTGGAATGAGTGGAGAAATGAGCATCCTGAGATTAGGCCTAACCTCACCAATGCAGACCTCAGCGAAGCAGACTTCAGCCGTATAGACCTCAATCACGCAGACCTTAGCCATGCAAACCTCAGCTTCGCAGACCTCAGCCATGCAGACCTCAATCATGCAGTCCTCTACCATGCGAACCTCTTCGGTGCAGACTTCAGCCATGTAAACCTTAGGCATGCAGACCTCAGCGATGCTACCTTCGTCGGTGCAGATCTCAGGTATGCTGACTTACGTGATGCAAGCCTCAGATATGTAACCCTCAATCACGCCTTTCTAAGAGGCGCAAATTTAACGAACTGTGCGTTGGGCTTTACTATTTTGGGAGACATTAATCTTGGCGAAGTAAAAGGACTCGAAAGCGTTAATCATGACCTCCCGTCAACCATAGGCATTGACAGCATTTACAGATCACGTGGCGAAATTCCGGAAGTGTTCCTGCGCGGCTGCGGCGTGCCAGAGATTTTCATTACATATATGCGCTCGCTTGTCATGCAGGCCATCCAGTTCTATTCCTGCTTTATTAGCTACTCCAGCAAGGATCAACTCTTCGCGAGTAGACTCTATGCTGACTTACAAAACAAAGGCGTGCGCTGCTGGCTGGCAACGGAGGATTTGAAAATCGGCGACAGAATACGAATCGGCATAGATGAATCAATTAGGATTCACGACAAGATGTTATTAGTTCTCTCTAAAGACTCCGTGGCGAGTGACTGGGTAGAGCAGGAAGTCGAAACAGCATTAGCCCGTGAGCGAAAAGAGAAGCGAATAATTCTCTTTCCGATTCGCTTGGACGAGACGGTGACGAAGATTGAGACGGGCTGGCCTGCTTTAATCAAAAACACACGCCACATCGGAGACTTCCGCAAGTGGAAAAATCCAGAAGCTTATCAGAAGGCGTTTGATAGATTGCTTCGCGACCTGAAGGCAGAGCAGAAGGATTAGACATCAGAAGCAGTTTGAAAATTCCGACATGTGCGCTGAAGGCGCAGGGAGAAGGTAGCCAGACGTGCAACGTCTGGAAGGCTGAGGAAAAGATTCGCGCATTGGAAGATGCGCTCAGAACTATCTGTCCGCACCTTCAGTGCGGCAACAAATATTTCATCGCACCAGACGTTGCACGTCTGGCTACCTTCTTATCGCCGCTCACGCGGCTTAACGGAATTTTCAAACTGCCTCTCAAACCGCACAGAAGCCACTATACTGACAAAACATGTCAATAACCGCGTGAAACATTTGCCCCCGCGAGTGAAAGATTAGCTCCCGCATGTCAAACTTTATCCCCCGCACCTCAAACTTCATCTCCCGCACCTCAAACTTGTCGCCCCGCGAGTGAAACTTCCTGCCTCGCAGGTGAAAGTTTTAGCCCCGCTGACAAGAGTTGTCATTTCCGGCGTGAAATGTCTGGCCCCGCAGGTGAAAGACGCAGCCCACCGCGTCTGCGCAAGCTCCCGCTGATGCAACAGGCCGCGCACAGTGGCTTTGATTGAAAGACGCTAACGAATTGGACGCGGCAGTAAAATTTAGATGGAAATGCGATTCGCTTATCTATGAGAAACTACTAAGCGTTTGATAACTCTGACCAGCAGGTTCAACTCATCCCGCCTTTCAAAGAACACCCCGCCCGCATACCGCACCTCGCCTACCGTCAGAATGATGATCGGCGTGCGCTGGCGATGCGGTAACGAGCGCGTGAAGCGTGCTATCGCTGGCGCTCTAGTGTCCGGCAGCTTTTCATCTAATAGTAACAATGCGTAATCAAGCCTGCTTTTTAAGAAGAGGCGGGCGTCGCCACCGCTCGGACAGCGGACAATAAAACAATCATCCAGCCTGTCATGCAAAAACCCTAACAGCGAGAGGTCGCGCCCGGCGTAGAGGATGCGGTGCAAAGGCATGTGATATGATGTGAGAGTTCTGTTTGAAAACTAAAGCAACGGCTTATGCGTAGCTCAAACCTCAACTTCAACTGAGTAAATGAGCATCGCCGTGCGAGATGAAAGGTTCTATCTCACGGCGAAGCAAATGCGCGAAGAGATATTATACTTGTTCAAGTATAATAGCAAACTTCTGCCGCTAATCCTGTCAGGGGGATACTCCTGATGGGCAAAGGGGCACGTCCGAAGCTTGAACGCCTTGCCGGAAAGTTGCGGCAGATTAGAGAGGCTTTAGGTCTGTCTCAAAGTGAGATGTTGAATCGTCTGGATGTAGCGGATTTTATTACATATCACAGGATTTCTGATTATGAATTAGGAAAGAACGAGCCGCCGCTCATGATTCTCCTACAATATGCGCGCGTCGCAAATGTCCACGCAGAAGTTCTGATAGATGATGAGCTTGACCTACCTAACGACATTCCAAGCCGGAAGAAAAGCGAAGGCATCAGAAGGTCGCCAAAGGCTAAAGCTGACAAAGGTTCAAAGGTAAATAAGAAAGGGAGTAAGAGGTGAGCAAGTCTATCTCTGAAATACTTTCCAGATTACGAACAGCTTTTGGAAATGGATACTGAAGAACTCACTGGCTATGTATGAGCGTGCAATCTTACTCCCATCAGGAAGCTGCTCCTGATGGGAACAAAGCCTCGCTCCAAGCCAGAACGTTTAGCCGCGAAGCTGCAACAGATTCGTAATGCGCTCGGCCTGTCTCAATCTGAGATGTGGAAACATCTTGAAGTTGAAGACCTCATCGTGTCCAAGCAAATCTCAACCTACGAACTGGGAAGCCGCGAGCCGAGTTTGATAGTTCTATTGCAGTATGCGCGCGTCGCAAATGTCCACGCAGAAGTTCTGATAGATGATGAGCTTGACCTACCGAGTGATATTCCGAGCCGGAAGAAAAGCGAAGGCATTAGAAGACGGCCAAAAGAATCTCGCGCAAAGGCGCAAAGAAAACCGCTAAGATAAAGAATAGCTCAACCCCTTTGCGTCTTTGCGCCACCAGCGCGAACCTCTTGTTTTTCTTTGCCATGTTTGAAACTGACCCACTACTCAGAAACCTTTACATCATACGGCACGGAGATTAGTATTATCCCGTCACCCCGATAAACGTTTCGCAATGTCTCAGGTCTCTCCCCTGTTGCGAAACATCATGGAAACTCACGAATAAGAGGAACCTTACCATGTCCAAAAACACGAGTAGAAACTTGAAGCGTCGTCTCTTTACGACTTGCTTTGTACTGGCGATAGCCTTGCTTTGGCTGTCAGTCATGACAACTTCCCGTTCAAGCGTGCTTCCCGTCGCCAGTGCGGTTTCACCCGCCGCCGCGCTGCCCGGCTCATCGGTTGAGATTGAGTACTACACCAACGGCACATACACGGTGCAGTGCGGTTATAAGTACATAAGTTGCAATGGGCAAACTTATAGAAGTGGATGTATCACTAACTTCAAAATCTCATATAGTGAGCCATGCCCTTGAGCAAAAACCGCTACAGATTGTGAGAAAGGCGGCAAGATTAGGTGAAGAGTCTTGCCGCCTTAATTTCTTGCCTTACTTCTCCTGAAGCTTCTTCAGCTTCTCTGCGCCGTTTGTGTTTTTAGGGTTGAGTTCGATTGAACGCTGGTAATTTTTGATCGCCAGTTCCTTGTCGCCGTTCTCCATGTAGGCTTCGCCGAGGCTATCGTAGGCGTTGGCGGATTGCGGGTAATCTGCGACGTTCTGTTGGAAGACCTCTATCGCGTCCGTGTGCTTCTTCATTCTCAGCAGGTCGTAGCCTACGATGTTCATACGCGCTTCACTCAAGACCTCTTCGCCCTTGCGCGTCTTTCTCGTTTCGCGGTACTGCTTGAGGGCTGCGTCTGCGCCTGTGGCAAGGATGCTTTTGAACAAGAGGCGGGCGGGCGAATTGTAGGTTTCGTATTTGAGCCAAGCGAGCGCAGGCCGCTCGCCTCCGACTGCTTCGTCTAAAAGCTCGCGGATGATGGACAAGCCCGTCGTGCTGTTGGTCATGACGACGACGCCTGTTTTCTGTTTGTCGAAAGCGACGACGAAAGCCTTTGTGTTGCCGTTGTCGCCCCAGTGCCAGAAAGAGATGCCGTCCTTAGTGCTTTGCAATCCCCAGCCGAGTCCCCAGGAGACTTGATTTAAAAGCTTTGCTTTTGGAAAGTCTAAATTTACAACACCTGCTTCGGTTACTTTTATTTGCGGCGTCAGCATCTGTCGCGCGGTCTCTTTCTTGAGTCCGGTTCCCTTTAGGATAGCCGCGACGAATAGCCCGTAATCCTGCGCGGTGGTGTGCAGGCTGCCCGCTGCGTTGGCCTTCAACACTTTGTTCTGCCCCGTCGGTTGCCCTGTAGAGTTGTGTAAGAATATTTTCCGCTTCTCGAAATCGTCCTGCCAGAAAAGGTAGCTGTTGTTCATCCCCAGCGGCTCAAGCGCTAATCTTTTCATCAACGCCTCAACCTTCTCGCCAGTGATGTGCTCTACGACCTTTGATAAATAGACGATGCCTTCGCCCGAATAACTGAAATGGTCTCCCGGCGTAAAGTTAATCTTGAGAACGGCGCTGTCTCGCGGTTGTCGCCAATTCGGGAAACCCGTCGTGTGGCTCAGGACGCGCCGCGCTGTGATTTGTCCCAAACGCGCGTCATCGCCCACGTCATAATTTCCCGGCAGGTACTTGTTCAAGGGCGTGTCCAGATCGAGCTTGCCCGCGTCCACCAGCTTGAGGACTGTATAAGCAAAGACGGGCTTGGTGAGCGAGGCCGCTTCAAAAATCGTGTTGTCATCAACAGGCTCTTTCGTCAACGCATTCCTGACGCCGAAGGCTCTATGCCAGATGACTTCCGCATCGCGTATGACCGCAATCGAAAGCCCCGGCACGTCTCCGTCCTTCATCAACTGCGGAATGCTGTTTTCAAGCCGCGCGATTAAATCTTCTTTCTTCTCCTTTGTGCGCAGGGGCACGGATAAAGCTTTAGCCTGCGATGACTGTTGCCGCCCGGCGCTCAAGCCCTTTGAAAGCGGCGCGAGCATGACGCACATGGTTAGGATAGTAAGCGCGAAAGGTTTTATGATAGACATTATTCAATTTCCCCCAAGCTTTATATTAACCAAAGGATTGTGATGACACTGCGGCCTGAAGTGTAAACACTACGGCAACGGGTTTTATGGCATTTTTGTTTGCGGCGGAGGGTCAGATTCAAACATGGCAAAGAAAAGACAGGTTCCCGCAAAGGCGCAAAGACGCAAAGGGGTTGAGCGATACTCTATCTTGGATGCTTTCTTTGCGCCTTTGCGCCTTTGCGGGAAGTTCTTTCCTGATGCCGATAGCTCTTGAATTTCAAACTGACTCACTATCCGGAAGTCATCGAACTTTGTATTTGCATCGTTCGTAACCGTCCTCGAAGAATTGACAACCCTGCCGTCTGATTGAAAGGCTATAGCATGTACTGTCCAAAATGCGGTCAACAACAGGTTTCCGATGAGATGCGTTTTTGCCCGCGCTGCGGCTTGCAGCTCGGCGCAGTGGCAGCGTTGCTTGGCGGTCAGGCTGTGACGCCGACGAACGTCACAGCCCCGAATGCGCAGGCCGCGAAGCAGTCTCCACGCAGGCGCGGCATCCGTCAGGGAGCCAAGCTGATGTTTTTGAGCGGCGCGCTGCTGCCCGTAGCCATCGGCCTCTCGTTTCTGGTTGGAGAGCCGGGTCCTTTACTTTTGCCCGTGATCGTCTTTATAGCCGGACTTATGTGGTTGCTCTACTCTCGCCTGTTCGGTGAAGAGATTTTGACGACCTCTCAACAAACATCACAAGCGCAGCTCAACCCCGCGCATCAGGGATTTTTGCCTCCGCCGCAGAGCATTCCTGCAAACGACTTCAACAAATCACCTGCCAGCACTGCCGAGATGGTGCGACCGCCGAGCGTGACGGAGAACACGACGCGGTTGCTGGACGACAGCAAAAATTAACCACAAAGACACGAAGACACAAAGTTAGAGCATTGGATATTCTTAGTGACTTCGTGTCTTTGTGGTTAATTTGCTTTGCATTCAATCCAGCACGCGCGCAATTAAACATTTCAGATAATAAGTCTCAGACATCCCGGCCAGCACCGGATGGTCGCGCGACTGCATTCTCTTTTCGACGAGCTGCACGCGGCGGCGTGCGTCGTGCGCGGCTTCCGTTAATACTCCGAGAAACATCTCTTCGGACATGTGATAAGAGCAGGTGCAGGTAATGAGCGCGCCGCCCGGCCTGAGCAGTTTCAGTGCGCGCAGGTTAATCTCTTTGTAGCCGCGCACGGCTGCGCGCACGCTCGCGCGATTCTTGGCAAACGCGGGCGGGTCAAGCACGATGGTGTCAAAACTCTCTCGTGCCGTTTCCATCTCGCGCAGCGCGTCAAAGACATTCGCTTCGAGAAATCCCACATTCAAGGCATCGTTAAGCGCAGCATTGCGCCGCGCCGCCTCGACCGCGTCCGCCGAAATGTCCAGTCCCAGCACGCTCTCGCACACTCCCGCCAGATGCAGCGCGAAGGCTCCGTTAAAGGTAAAGCAATCGAGTGCGCGCCCCTTTGCGACGGCGCGTGCGGCAAGCCGGTTTTCGCGCTGGTCCAGAAACGAGCCTGTCTTCTGCCCCGCGAGCGGAGCGATGGAAAATTTAATGCCGTCCTGCTCAATCAGAAACTCGCCGGGCGCGTCGCCGTATAAAAGCCCCGCGCGCAAGTCCAAGCCTTCCAACTCGCGCACGCGCACATCGTTGCGCTCGATGATGGCGCGCGGCGCAAACTCTTCGACGAGCAGCTCTGCCAGCATCCCTTTCAAGCTCTCAGTCCCTTGCGAGAGCGTCTGCATGACCAGCACTTCATCGTACACATCCACGATGAGCGAAGACAGCAGATCGCCTTCCGAGTAAACCAGACGATACGCATTCGTCCCGGCTTTAAAAGCTTCTCTTCTATCTGCCGCTGCGCGAAGCCGCCCGCGCCACCATTCGCGGTCAATCACTTCATCGCGCACGGTCAGCAGCCGCAGAGAGATTTCCGAGCGGTCGCTGTAAAGTGCGCGCCCCACAAACCGCCCGCGCTCGTCGCGCACCGTGACGATTGAACCGCCCGCGACGCCAGACCTCTCCGACACGTCGCTGCGATAAATCCACAGGTGGCCGCCACGCACTCGCTCTGCCCCGCGCTTGTTGACAATGATGCTGTCTTTCATGTGCCTGAGAATTTAGCACAGAAGAAGTCAGAACCGCCTGCGGTTGCGGGCGGGACAAGAGATTGCGGAATGCGGATTTCGGATTGCGGATTGCAGGTGTGAAGATAACTTGTTTCTATTCCGCAATCCGAAATCGACAATCCACAATCGGCACGCCCGCTACCGCAGGCAGTTCCGACCTTTTGTGCCTTTGTGGTTAATTGCTTGAAATCAATCCCGGCAAAGATTACCCTTGCGAAAGTTGCCCGAATGAATCGTGAGCTGAAAACTGAAAACTGAAAACTGAAAACTGAAAACTGAACCCATGTATAAAACTATCGGCATTGTGACGGGGGGCGGCGACGCGCCCGGCTTGAACGCTGTGATCCGCGCGGTGGTGAAGACTGCCGCAGGCGAATATGGCATGCGTGTCGTCGGCATCGAGGACAGCTTTGAAGGCTTGCTCGGCGAGACGCGCACGCGCGATTTGCGGCCAGAGCATGTGCGCGGATTGCTGCCGCGCGGCGGGACTATTTTAGGCACGCGCAATCGCGGCCAGTTCGTCGTCCGCACAAACGAAGGCCAGCTTGTGAAGCCCGAAGATGTTTACAGGGAAGCCATCACGAATCTTGAAAAGCTCGGCATAGAGGGACTCGTCGTGCTTGGCGGCGAAGGCACCTTAGCTATCGCAGCGGAGTTCGACCGCTTGGGCTTTCCAGTCATCGGCGTCCCGAAGACGATTGACAACGACCTTGCCTGCACGGAACTGACGTTCGGCTTTGTCACCGCGCTGGATATTGCGACCGAAGCTCTTGATCGACTTCACACCACAGCCGAATCGCATGACCGCGTGATGATTCTCGAAGTGATGGGCAGGCATACGGGCTGGATCGCTCTGCACTCCGGCATCGCTGGCGGCGCGGATGTCATCCTGATGCCCGAAATCCCTTTTACGATGCAGGCGGTCGCGGAGAAGATTAGAGAGCGTGACCGCTGCGGCTCTGAGTTTACGATTATCGTCGCCGCAGAAGGAGCGAGCGAGACCGGCGGCGAACTGATTTATCAGGACAAGGGCGACCCTGCGCACGCACCCAGACTCGGCGGCGTCGGCAACTACTGCCGCGCGGAGCTGGAACGCTTGACCGGCAAAGAGACGCGCTGCGTCGTGCTGGGGCACTTGCAGCGCGGAGGCCGTCCCAATGCTTTTGACCGGATGCTGGCAACCAACTTTGGAGCGTGCGCCGTGCGCGCTTTTGCCCAAGGCGAGCGCAGCGTGATGGTCGCGCTACAGGCCGCAGACATCGTCACCGTCCCCATCTCCGAAGCCATCGCCAACATCAAGACCGTGCCGCCCGACGGCCAACTCGTCGGCACCGCACGCGCCACAGGCATCTCCTTTGGCTCGCCCGACGAAGCCTCCTACCACACAAGCAAAGCGACAGAACCGTGCGTGTAAGGAATGCAAAGTTAAAAATGCAAAATGTAAAAAGAAGAGGTTTTTGTTCTCTTCACTTTTACATTTTGCATTTTTAACTTTGCATTCTTAAGCGACGTGGTGCAGTTCTTCTATGAAGCTGTAATTGATGGAGCGTGTGCGTTCGGCATCTGATGCCAGCAGGCATTCGACGAACTTTTCGACAAGGCGTTCGTCGAATTGGATGCCTGCGGCAGCACGCAATCTTTGAATGGCCGCCGCCTGCGGCATGCGCTTGCGATAGGGGCGATCCGAGGTCATCGCGTCATAGGCGTCTACGACGGCGACGATGCGTGCGCCGAGCGGGATTTCTTCGCCTTTCAAACTTAAAGGATAACCGTTGCCGTTCCACCATTCGTGATGATGTTTGACAATCGCATGTACGTCTTCCATATGCGGCATGCCTTCCAGAGCGCGCTCGCCGTGATCCACATGCAGGCGCATGACTTCAGTTTCATCCGGCGTCAACTCTCCGCTTTTGCGTAGGACGCTTTCCGGCACGCCGATCTTGCCGACATCATGCAGGAGCGCGCCGAGCTTGATGTTTGTGACTTCGACTTCGGAGAGATTGAGTCCGCGCGCGAGCATTTCCGCCAGTTCTGCAACCATGCTGGAATGCTCGCAGGTGTAGCCGTCCTTGACCGCCAGCAGCGAAATCAGAGCCTTGATCGTCCCGACCCATGAGCGGCGCGCTTCCCTTTCCAGTATCCGGTTGCGCTCTTTGATATGGCTCATCACCAGCACGTTATCAACGACATTCAAAAGCTCGTGATTGCCGAACGGCTTGCACAGGTAAGCCGATAGCCCCAGCTCAAGCAGCGCGCGTTGCTCCGTGTAATTATCCGTCTTGGCGGTGAGCATGATGACCGGCGTGTGGCGCAGGCGTTCGATTGGCGATTGCAAAAGCTCCAGAAAGACTTCTTTGCCGCTGAGGCCGGGCATCATATAATCAAGCATGATGATGTCCGGCTGCATGGCTTGGGCGTAGCGCAATCCTTCGACGCCGTTGAGCGCGCCGATAAACTCGTAACCCGCGCGCTCCAGCCTGATTCTTTCCAGCATGAGCAACGATTCATCATCATCTACGAACAGGACACTCTTCCGTTGGCTGAAGAATTTGTCGGGCATCTCCACCATCCAATCGCGCCGTTTAAGTTGTCCGAAGAGAAAGCGGCGCGCTCCCTCTTTTGCAAGACGGTCAAGGGGGTGATAGTGTAAGGACTCTGTTTAAGCCGTGCGCGCCGGAGCAATTCGCGGGGCGGCGAATTATTTCGCCCGTATGCGCCCAGCGTCCCTACAAGCGGCTCGAAAGGGAGAGAAACCTGTATCCGAGTCGGATCAGACACGGTTCACAAAAAAATTGAAGGACGCTGGGCCAGAGTATAGCTCAAAGCACGTCAACCGTGAAAGATAAATCTTCAGTCAGCCCAGTTACGGAAGTGTAGTAATTTCGACACGGTAATTTTACATAATGTGGAGCGCGAAAAAAGTTGACACAAGAGATTAAGGAACGCTTGCAAAAAGAGCTGGACGAGTTGGACACAGAACTGCGCGTACACCTGCCGAAAGAGATTAAGCGCGCGTTGGAGTTTGGCGATTTGCGCGAGAATGCGGAATACCGCGCCGCGCTTGACCGGCAAGAGATGGTCAAGGCGCGCATGGGACAGTTGCGCCAGCGGCTGAGCGAAGTCGCCTCGATTGACATCTCGAAAATTCCGCACGACCGTGTCGCATACGGCTCGACGCTCCTGCTCTTTGACGCAGAGCGCGACGAGGAAGTGACCTATCGCCTCGTCACAGCCGAAGAGAGCGACCCGCAGGCCGGGCTGATTTCCACCACCTCGCCGGTCGGGCGCAGCCTGATGGGCAAGGAAGAAGGCGACGAAGTCACCGTGCGAACGCCCGCCGGGGCGCGCAATTTCGAGATCAGGCGTTTAACGACGCTGCATGACCAGCCGAACGAGAAACCGCCGGAAAACAGCTAAAGATTCAGCCAAATGCCAGCTATCAGGCGCATCTAACCCTTGGAATAAAAAATATTCTTAGAATCCTTTTCCCTTCCCCGTTCTATTGTTCTTGACAAGTATTCAGAGCGTTTCTATCATGCGCTGTCGGCAAGGCATTGGCCTCGTGCGGCGCGTGGCAGCGCGGCTGGCCGACGGGCGCAGTAATCAGGAGAAAGACCAACAGGTGTTCGGAGAAAGTATCGGGCGCGGCGCGAGCCGTATCATCAGTGCGATGGTGCGCGGTCTGGCGCAGGGACGCATCAATCCGAATCTGCTGACTGTCATAGGGGTTTCCATCAACGTCGGGTGCGGCCTGCTGTTCGGCTTCGGCCATTTTTTCTGGGCAGGCATTATCCTGATCGTCGCCAATCTGTTTGACATGCTGGACGGACAGGTGGCACGCCTTTCAGGGCGCGTGACGCGCTTTGGCGGCTTTCTGGATTCATCGCTTGACCGCCTCTCGGACATGGTCGTCTTTGTCGGCCTGATTATCTTTTACGCGCGCGATACGGAGTTTCATTCGACGCTCAATGTGTTTCTGGTGTGCGCGGCGATGATGGGGTCTGTCTTAGTGAGCTACACGAGCGCGCGGGCAGAGAGCCTGATTCCCAAATGCGATGTCGGTTTCCTGCGCCGCCCCGAACGTGTAGTGCTTTTAATCATCGGCGCATTGACGACGCACCCCGGCTCGCAGAACCTTTTTTTGAACCGGATGCCCGCCGTGCTCTGGATTCTCGCGGTCGGCTCTTACTGGACTTTCGCGCATCGCATGTACCACACGTGGCGCGAAGTCAATAAAGCTGATGCTGCCAATGCCCGCGCAGCATCCGAAAACCCCCTTCCGGCATCAAACGCCGGTGCTGAGCGACGCACAGAGCCGGAGCTGGTGCGCTAAAGCTCTTCTGAAATCTTGTAGACACCCGTTTTATGCAAAGCAATAAAGTTCTCCCAACAAATGTTCGAGGTATAAAAAATTGACAATCTGTCCCTGTTGCGGCTTCAAGTTTGAAGGCGATCTGCGTGCAGGCTGCGTGTCCTGCGGCGCGCGTTCCGTTGGCGAGCCGCTCGCACGCCCCGAACATGAGCTTCCCTCTTATGGACGCGGCCTCCTGGTCGGCGTGATTGGCGCGATGGCGCTGCTGGCATTTCTGGCGACGACCATTCTGGCTCTTTTCCAGCGCGCGACACTCTCCTTTGACTTCGGGTCTCTGCTGGCTGCCATGGAAACGGCTGCGTGGGAGCTTAAGTGGCTCGCGCTCCCCTTCACGCTTTTTTCCATCTGGCTGAGCTGGCGCATCTGCGCGACGCTGCGCAGGCAGCCCGCGCGCTTTATCGGCAAGCGGGTCGCGCATGGCGGACTTGCTGCCACAATCCTGTTTGCCGTGATGATGGCGACCTTTATCGGCATCACCGTGCCGGAGCGCTTGCGCCAGCACGAGCGTGGTATCGAAGCCACACATCGCGCAAAGCTCTACACACACAACAGGGCGTTTTTGGAATACCGTGCGCGCTACGGCACGTATCCGGCAGACCTCAGCGACCTGCGTAACTTGCCGGATGCGGACGGCTCAATCGCGGAATTGATAAGGCAGACGAAACAGACCAGCTACAAGCCCTGGGCGGAGTTGGCGGCAACGCAACCGGCTCCTGAGAAACCCAGGCGGCTGCGCGGCACTGCTATTCGTCCTGCCTCTTTGAATTCGGACGCGGATGATTCGACCAGCGAGGGAGTTCCTTTTACCAACTACGAGTTGCGGCTGCCGGGCGAGGATAAGATTCTGGGCAATGAGGACGACTGGCTGATTCGCGATGGAATGATTCAGCCCGTCACGGCGCTCGAAACTCCATCCACTCTTTCAATCAGCGAAGCGGGCACGCCGTAACCGGCAATCTTGGGCGTCATGTCTTTTCTGGGTCTCTTTCGACGGAAGAAGGTTGAAGATGAAGCGGCGCGGCGTGCGCGACTGCTCCGCGCAGGGCGCATCAGCGATGGCTCCATCTTAGACATCACCTGCGACGACGCCGGACTCGCAACGCAAATTTTCTTCACCTACAATATCAACGGCGTAGATTACGAATCATCGCAGATGCTCGACAGTGTGCAGCGCGAGCGCCAGCAGGACTACGCGCCCGGTGCCAGCGTCACTGTTCGCTATGACCCGCACCGACCCGGCAATTCAGTGGTAGTATAAAGGCAGTGACAAGTGACGAGTGACAGGTGACAAGTATCAAAGCTTGTTCTTGCTTGTCACTCGTCACTTGTTACATGTCACTGCATTCTCATGTTCAAAAAAATCCTGATTGCCAATCGTGGTGAGATTGCTGTGCGTATCATGCGCGCGTGCCGAGACTTGTCCATTTCGCCAGTCGCCGTGTATTCGGAAGCCGACCTCGATGCGCTGCATGTGCGATTTGCCGATGAAGCTTATGAGATCGGCGCGGCTCCTTCAATCGAAAGCTATCTGCGGATCGAGCGTATTATTGACGCAGCCAGGCGCGCAGGCGCGGAGGCGATTCATCCGGGCTATGGATTTCTGGCCGAGAACACGGATTTCGCGCGTGCCGTTGAAGATGCAGGGATGGTCTTTATTGGGCCAACCGCAGAAGCTATGGAGCTGATGGGGTCAAAGACGAGCGCGCGTCGCGTCGCGACGGATGCGGGCGTGCCGGTCGTGCCGGGGACAACCGACCCGCTCGCCTCATTTGAAGACACGCAGGAGATTGCGGCACGATTCGGCTATCCGGTCATGCTCAAAGCATCCGCTGGCGGCGGCGGCAAGGGCATGCGTCTCGTCACTTCCGAAGGCGAACTGCGCTCCGCTTTCGAGACGGCGCAATCGGAAGCGGCTGCGGCCTTCGGCAACGCTGAAGTCTATCTCGAAAAAGCCATCGAAAGACCACGCCACATAGAGATTCAAATCTTCGCCGACCGGCACGGCAACTTCGCACACTTAGGCGAGCGCGAATGCTCCATCCAGCGGCGTCATCAAAAAGTCATCGAAGAATGTCCTTCGCCGCTTGATGATGGGGACTTGCGCGAGCGTATGGGCGCGGCTGCGATCAAGGCTGCGCGGGCGGTAGATTATGTCGGCGCGGGCACGGTCGAGTTTTTGCTGGACTCTGCGACCCACGATTTTTATTTTCTTGAGATGAACACGCGCTTGCAGGTAGAGCATCCTGTGACGGAGCTTGTGACCGGCATAGACCTCGTGCGCGAGCAGATTATGGTCGCGAGCGGCGAGCGGCTTTCTTTCACACAAGCGGATGTCCGCTGGCACGGTCACGCCATCGAATGCCGCGTGTATGCCGAAGACCCGGACAATAATTTTCTGCCTTCGCCGGGACGCATCACTTTCCTGCGCGTTCCGGCAGGGACGGGCATACGCGACGACGGCGGCGTCAGCGCAGGCGCGGAAGTCTCAATTTATTACGACCCGATGATTTCCAAGCTGGCGGCTTGGGGCAGCACGCGCCGCGAGGCGATTGACCGCTTGCGCCGCGCGCTGGATGAATACGCTGTCGGCGGCATCAAGACGACGCTTCCCTTCTTTCGCGAAGTCGTCCGCGATGCGGAATTTATCGCTGGCAATCTGGACACAGGCTTTATCACACGCTTTAACGAACGCAAGGCCGCAGCCTCTGTGCCGTTAGATGAAACTCAAGAGACAACGTATCGCGACATGGCTCTGATCGCAGCCGCGCTCGATTACGCGGAGAGGCAGAAAGGCTCGACCACGCCGCAACCGCGCGAGCAGCAGCAGAGCAAGTGGCGGCTCGCAGGCCGCGTTGCGCTGCATCGCAGAAGTTAGACGGGAGAGTATGAGAGAGAAATATAGAAAAGGCGCTATCGGAGCTTTGATGGATGAGTACGAGCGTGCGGCAGCCGAACTCAAACGTTTGATAGAGCAAATTCCCGATGATGATTTCGTGCGGATTGCTGATGCCGAGACGAAGGACGAAGACTGCCGCTCAGTGCAAACCATCATGTCGCATGTGGTCAGAGCGGAATACGGTTACGCAGACTATATCAGGGAACAATTCTCCATCGCCTCGACCCGCCCGCAGCCCGCACAGCTCTCTCGTCAGGAATCTTTAGAGCAGCTTGAAGCCGCGCTTCGATACACAGAGCAGACTTTAGAAGGCAGGTGGGAGATGAGCGAGGCAGATATAACGGCGACGGTCATACATGCTCGTTGGGGAGTGACCTATGATGTGGAATCGCTTTTGGAGCATGCCATCGTGCATATCCTGCGACACCGGCGGCAGATAGAAAAATTTATGTGGCAGGGCGCGATTGCGATGCAAACCGGCGTCTAAAGCTTAACGCTCGACAGCATGCCTCTCAAGATGCTTGCTCGGAAAAACTTGCGCTAAAGATTCGGACTCAACTGATGAAACTGACGGCAGAGCTTAATGGCGAGACACACCAGCTTGACTTGCAGCGCGAAGATGCGCGCGTGTTTGCGGAAGTTGACGGTCGCCGCTACGAACTGCTTGCGCGAGAAATCGCGCAAGGCTCTTACCTGCTCATCGCAGACGGGCAAGTGTACGATTGTCGTGTCGAGAGACATCAAGACGAATCTCTTGAGGTGAATGTCAAAAACCGTTCCTATGCCGTGTCCATCGTTGACCCGAAGCGTCTTCGCGGCGGGCACGGAGCAAGCGCGCACGCCGGGGACGGCTCCGCGCAGATCACCGCGCCGATGCCGGGCAAGATCGTCCGCGTGCTGGTCGAAGCAGGCGCGCAGGTCGAAGCGGGCGATAGCATCATCGTCGTCGAAGCGATGAAGATGCAGAACGAGTTGAAGTCGCCACGCGCCGGAACCGTCAAAGAGATTCGTGCCGAAACGGGCGCGACCGTCAACGCCGGAGACGTGCTGGCAGTCATCGAATGAAGCGTGTCAGCACCGCCTGCGGTAGCGGGCGGGTCTTTCAATGTTGAGTACCCGCCCGCTACCGCAGGCGGTTCTGACAGTAAACTTGAATGACCATTCGTCCTGAAACTTCAGAAGACCACACGGCGATTCGCCGCATCAACGAACTGGCGTTCGGGCAACCGGATGAAGCGGCTCTGGTTGATGCTTTGCGGCTGGCAGCGCATCCGCACATCTCGCTCGTCGCAGTCGAGGGAGAAGAAATCGTCGGCCATATTTTCTTTAGCCCGGTGACGATTGAATCCAACGATTCGGCTGCGCCCGTGATGGGTCTTGCGCCGATGGCAGTTTTGCCGGAACGTCAGCGGCAAGGCATCGGCTCGCGCTTGATTCAGGCAGGCTTGAAAGAGTGCCAGCGGCTCGGCTCACACGTTGTCGTCGTGCTTGGTCATCCCGAATATTACCCGCGCTTCGGATTCATACCGGCCAGCCGCGAAGGCTTGCGCTGCGAGTATCCGGTCGCGGACGAAGTTTTCATGGTCGCAGAATTAGAGCCGGGCGCGCTGGCAGGATTGGAAGGGTTGGTAAAATATCACCCGGAGTTCGCTAAGCTGTGAGGCTTTGCAAACAAATTACGGACGAGAGGTTTGATGAATCAAGCAGTTAAAGATTTAAGAATTCTGCTGTGGGACATTGACGGAACGCTCATGCGCTCGCATCGCAGGGATGCGTTCAAGGATTACACGATTCCCATGATGGAAGGAGTTTTCGGGACGGCTGGCAAGCTCGCGGAGATGACCGTTTCCGGTATGACAGACTTGCAGATCGTTGCCGAAGCCCTGCGCGACGAAGGCTTTACGCACGACCACATACGCGAGCGCGTTCACGACCTGCGTGACCGTTACATGCAGGAGATGGAGCGTCTGACAGGAAACGGCGAACAGCTTTTTCATCTGCTGCCGGGTGTGCGCGAAACTTTGGAAGCCACCGCGCGGCATCCGCGCTACCGGAACGCGCTCCTGACGGGCAACATAGAGCCAGCCGCGCATTTGAAGATGCGGCTGGTCGGACTCTCTGATTTTTTTCAACTGCCGGGCGCGTTCGGCGACGATTCGCACGACCGCCGCGATTTGCCAGCCCTCGCGCGTGAGCGCATCAACAACCATCTGGGGCTTGAGCTTGAGGCGTCACAATTCATCGTCATCGGCGACACGCCCAACGACATTGCCTGCGCACGTCACTACGGCACGCGCGCCGTCGCCGTCGCGACCGGACGCATGTACAGCGCGGAAGACTTGCTCTCACACAAACCGGACGCGCTCCTGCCAGACCTCTCGGATGTTGATTTGGTTATGCGAACATTCGATCAAATGTGAAAAGAAGACAGTTGGCAGTTGGCAGTTGGCAGATAAAAGCAGTTCAACTTGTCTTTTTTGTTAGCCAACAATGGAGCAATGTTGGCTAACATCAGGGTATTGTTAGCCGACAAAGGAGCAATGCTAGCTAACAATGGAGTGATGTTAGCTGACAAAGGAGCTTTGTTACTGACAAAGGCTTAATGTTAGCTAACAAAGGAGCTTTGTCGGCTAACAATGCAGTATTGTCAGCCGACAAAGCTCCTTTGTTAGCTAACATTGAAGTGTTGTTGGCTAACAACAGAGCTTTGTTATAGGCAATAACTGCCAACTGCCAACTATTAGGGTTTTCAATCGAACGCGATCTGTAATGGGAGCGAAGAACGTCTCCCGCAAAGGCGCAAAGGCGCAAAGAAAGACTTAAGCTTCTTCTTTGCGCCTTTGCGCCTTTGCGGGAGTTGATTTTATTTACCCTGCGGTCAACTATCTTTTCTCCCCTTTTCTTCTCGAAGGATGTTTCAGACGCTTGAGGCGCAGGGTTTCGTCGGTCGTCAATAATTTCACGGCATCCATCACGGGCACGATGCGGTTTCCCCAGCGCAGGGCGCGACGGACGTACTGCGAATCTATCTTGTCCGCTAAGGTAGCGATGCCGCCGACGCTCTGTTCATCCGCAGCAAATACTTCGCACACTTCGTCAACCAGCGCGCCGATAAAGCGGTCGCTCAGGCGAATGGCGAGAATGTGGCGCGGCTTCTGTTCAGCTTTTAATTCGGCGCGCTGGCGCAGGTCTACGACGGGCAGCATCACGCCGCGCACGTCTATCAGGCCGACGAGAAACTTTGGCGCGCGTGGCATCCTGACAGGCTCCGCGTAAGGCAAGACTTCCGCGACATCCGCAATATCAAAAGCGAAGTATTCATCTTCAAGGCGCACGATGACAAAATCCTGCTTCTCGCTTGAGATGCCCGCAGCACTTTGGACGCCGGAGAGAGTCATACGCGACTGAATCCCTTCCGGATGTCGCGCGTGGCGAGGCGCAGGATGACCGTGCCCCCGTGTGTGCAGATGGTTGGCGAAGAAGTCAGCAGCAGGCGGTCAATCAGCCAGCGCATCTTTTCGGGAGCGAGCGGCGTGCCTGTCTTGATAGCAGCGCGGCACGCGAGCGTGGCGGCGATTTGTTCGCGCACGGCCTCGCGCGAGGCTGCGCGTCTTTCCGCGCTCATAGTGTTTAGAAGGTCTGCGAGCATCCCGCGCGCATCGCCTGCCTGTAGTTCTGCGGGCACGGCTTTGATGGCGACCGTGCGCCCCGACAGGCGCATCAAGGCGAAGCCGTATGCTTCCAACTCTCCGGCCACCACGCCAAAGGCGATGGCCTGCGCGGGCGTCAAATCGAAAGTCTCAGGCATCAACAGATTTTGCGATTCGGCGCGGCGTTCTCCTTCGAGCGCGTGATATTTGTCGAACAGGATGCGCTCGTGCGCCGCGTGCTGGTCAATCAAGAGCAGCCCTTCGTCATCCGTCGCGACGATGTAGCTGTCTTCGAGCTGCCCCAGCGCGCGAATGTTTGATGACAGGGATGCTACAGGGACTTCGCGCACGAGATTGGCGGCGGAAGCGAGGGGCGGCAGCGCGCCCTGCGTGTGCGAGGTCGAAAATGATTGGCTCGATTCATTATCAATCGTGCGCTGCGGCTGTGTGCTGACGGTTGATGAAGACGATGCTGTTAAGCCTTCTTCGCCGGGTGTTTGATAATGAGCTTCTAGATAAGCTCTGCGCATGATCGCGTTCAAATCCCGCGCGGTGTCTCCCTTCTTAAAAGCCGGAGTTGGAGTTTTTGCGGGCGCGGCCGCTTCATCGTTGGCGGGAGTAAAGCCGAAAGCTATTTTCTCTTGCTTGAGCGGCTGGACAGGCTCTGTCATCGAGTTGCCGGGATGCTCTTCGTCAGGCTGAGCATCAGCGACGCCGCGCTCATCTCTAATAGCATCGTCTTCATGTAGCTTTGCCGCTTCCACCTCACGCGCGCTCGCTGTAGTAGCTTCACCCGCTTCGCTTGAATCTTTCGCGCGCACGTACCCGGCGCGGGCGAGAGACGCGCGGACGGCTTCGCGCACGGCGTCCGAGACGGCCTGAATGCGACGAAAGCGGACTTCCGTTTTCGCAGGGTGAACGTTGACATCCACCTCTTCGAGCGGCACGTCCAGAAACAGGATGGCGGCCGGAAAAGCCCCTTGCGGCAGGATGCCGCGATAGCCTTCCGAGAGAGCGCGGCTGACGAGTCGGTCACGCACATAGCGACCGTTGATAAAGAGATACTGAGCATCGCGCGAAGTCCGTCGCTCGCGCGGCGCGGAAACAAAGCCGCTGACGCGCGCTACCTGCGCGTTGCCGCCTGAGACTTCCAACAAGTTCTCTATAAAGTCCGCGCCGAAGATTTGATACGCGCGCTCTCGTAAATCTCTGGCGGGAGCGGCGTGCAAGGTCTCGCGCCCGTTGTTGGTTAAGACGAATGCTATTTCAGGATGCGCGAGCGCGTAATGCGTGACGAGGTTGGTCAGATGAAAGCTTTCCGTCGCTTCGGAGCGCATAAACTTCCTGCGCGCGGGGACATTGAAGAACAGGTCGCGCACGCTGATGGTCGTCCCCTTCGGATGCGCTGCGTCGTTGACATCGCGCAGCCGCCCGCCTTCGATAAGGACGCGCGTGGCGACGGCCTCTGCGGTTTTGGTCGTCAGCTCGACGCGCGCGACGGCGGCAATCGAAGCCAGAGCTTCGCCGCGAAATCCGAGCGTCGCGATGGTGTTCAAGTCTGCGGCAGAGCCTATCTTTGAAGTAGCATGCCTCTCAAACGCCAGCACGGCATCATCGCGCGCCATCCCTTCGCCGTCATCGGAGACGCGCAAGAGCCTGCGCCCGCCCGCCTCCATCTCAATCTCAATGCGCCGCGCTCCGGCATCAATCGCATTCTCGACCAATTCTTTAGAAACGGACGCGGGTCGCTCGATGACTTCACCGGCTGCGATCTGGTTTGCTAACTGATCGGAAAGGACGCGAATTTTGGACATAGAAAAGTGGTCAGTAGCCAGTAGTCAGTAGCCAGTAGAAAAGCTTTTTGTTTTTATGCTGTCTACCGGCTTACTGGCTACTGATTACTCTATAGGTAAACTATCTGGTGGTCGGACGAGCCGAGGTTGATGGCGTCATAAATCCAGTCTATGACGTAGCTGCCGTGACGCGCGACGAGTGATGTAATGTTAAGACGGCGTTCCTGCAAAGTCTTTTCGGGGTAGAGACAGGAGAAGGCGCGCTCTATCTGGCGATGCGCGGCGCGGTCGCGGTTCATCTGCGCGCGGTGAAAGCGTGTGCGTAAGCCCTGCAATTGATAATTAATCTTGCGCCGCCCGGTTTCCAGCGCGTCTGCCAGAGTCGGGTCAACCTCGCGCAGTTGCTCGCGCAGGCTATCCAGCTCGCGCGCGAACGTCTCTTCGGTTTTATCAAAAGCCTGCCCGGTCTCCGCGCCCAGATGCTCTTCGACGACGCGCGCCAGCACGCTCTCCAACCCTCCGAAAAAATCGTCCAGTTCAAGATTGAAACGTTCGAGCGTGCGTCCCGTCCGGCTCTCGACAATGGTCATGCTCGCGCGATGCAGGATCGGCGTCACGGGTCTTTCCAGCAAGCGATAAACTTCTGCGGTCTGCGCAAAGTACGCGACCTCTGCCGCGCCGCCAAAGTATGCGATGGTCGGCAACAGGTAATCCTGCACGACTGCGCGCAAGGTCACGTTCGGGCTAAAGCGCGCAGGCTCGCGCGCGGCCAAATCCGCCAAATCTTCAGCCGTATATTCTTCGCTTCCCTCGCGAGTTCTGTACGCGCCCGTGCCCGTGCGCGTGACGGCGTGGCGAGTCCCGCCCTCCGTGTGCAGAAAGAGCGGAAAAGAATCATTCGTAGCCATGACCTGCGCGTGATAGCCAGCCTCTTCAAGCTCGCGGCTGCGCGCGACCAGCGCGTCTGCAATCACAGGAGCGCGGCGCGCGGCTTCTGCATAGAGTGGCGAGGCGAGCTGCTTCAAACGCGCGTCAAGCGGGTCGAGCAGAATCAAGCCATGCTTGCCGAGCAGAGCTGTCATGATTCGCGCGAAGGCTTCGCCATAACCGCGTCCCGGCTGCCAGGCGTTGCGCAGAAGTTTTTCAAGCTCCGGCGTAAATTCCGTTTCCGGCAAGACTTCTATCAGGCGCGCAATCGTCTCGTTGATGGATTCATCGAGCGTGACTTGACCGACAGGCTCGCCTTCCTTGTGCATTGCTTGCGAGACGGAGACTTCTGCGAGGCGGCAATCGCAGCCGATAAATTCCGCGCTCGCGACTTCCGCGAAATCGTGATCTTCAGTGGCAATCCAGAAGACCGGGACGGCGGGCGTGCCGCGTTGCGTCAAACAGCCCGCGAGCTTGACTGCCGAGAGGGCTTTGTAAATCGTGTAGAGCGGCCCGCCGAAAAGACCCGCCTGCTGTCCTGAAACAACCGCGACGCAATCGCTTTCACGCAGGCGCGCGATGTTGGCAAGCGTCTCTGCCTCCGCTCCCCACGCGCTGTTCATCTCTTCGAGGGCATCGCAGAGCAAGGCACGATCAGTCTGATGTGCGGCTAAAACTTGCGGAGCGCGCTCTGCCAGCTCGTGATGAAACTTGACTGCGGAGGGATAAAAGCGGCGCAACGCGAGCGGGTCGCGCAGGTAATCCAGAAAGAGACGCGATTGATGCGGGATGCGCTCAAACGGCAAATTCTTGACGCGCAAACCGGCCTCTTCGGGCGTGCTGTAACAAGCTGCTTCAGTAGTGCTCACTGTGATAATACTCCGGCGACAGCGCAGCCGTCGCTATTCCCTGTTTCGCTCTTTTCCGAAGCGGATGCTTCAAGCAAGCGCGCGATTTCTCGTCGCGCTTCGTCACTTGCGGGTCGCAAGGGCGCACGCACTGTCCCGCCCTCGTAGCCTATCATTTCCAGCGCGGACTTGAGACCGCCGATGCCGTAGCGCACAGTCACCGCGCGAGCCAGCGGCGTCAGCTTTCTCTGTAAATGTCGTGCGCGTTCATGATCCCTTGCTTCAACTGCGCTGTAAATCTCAAGGCACTCGTCAAACGCCACGCAACCGACCGCGAGGATTGCGCCGCGCGCTCCCGCACCGAGCGCGGCATGCAGGAGCGCGCCGTTTCCCGTCAGCACCGCGAAATCTTCGGGCACAACGCGCAAGGTCTCCGACAGGTTTATCAAGTCGCCCGAGCTGTCCTTGATGCCGATAATGTTTTCGTGCAACGCGAGATGCGCGACCGTCTCAGGCGCGAGCGCGATGCCCGTCAAATCCGGCATGCTGTAAAGCACCAGGGGCACGGGCGAAGCATCCGCTATTGTTTGATAATGATTGACGAGCGCGTCCTGCGTCATCGCCGCGCGATAAAAATGCGGCGTGATGACGAGCAGCGCGTCCGCCCCGGCTTCGGCAAACTGCCGCGCCTCGTTAATCGTAGCGTGCGTGCTTTGCTGTCCGGCTCCGACAATGAAAGCCATGCTGTCAGGCACGCTCGCTCGCGCAGCCTCGATAACCTCAAGACATTCGCGCTCGTCCAGATGCACACGCTCGCCCGTCGAGCCGAGCGCGACATAACCCTTGATGCCGGTCTTGTTCCACTTCTCTATGTTCGACCGCAAGGCAGAGAGGTTCGTGCTTTCCTTCTCCGCAAAAGGCGTGGGAAACGGGAGCATGATGCCGCGCAGTTTAGCGTGTGAAAAGCTTGCGGCTGCCGCGCGCTCAAGATGTGCTTTATCGTGTTGCATCAAGATACAGCATTATAACGAGCGATTCTGATGACACGCAATGACAGCTCTCGCAATCCCGCAAACGACGCACAGAGAGAAGGGACAAGCCCCTCTTCTTCACCTGCGAGATAGAGGCAGTTGAAGCATTCAACTCATCTTGTCTCGCAAGTCAGGAAGAGGGGCTTGCCCCCGCTCTTTTACGTTGCTTCGCGCTTATCCGAGCAGAGCCTTTCCGGTCCTGAAAGCCTGGCTGAATTCGGCGAGGCCGTGCCTGCCGCCATTAACTAACCTGCGCGCCTCCCGCAGGTCGTTATTGAGCAAAGCCGTTTTAATCCGTATTTCTTTGCTTTTGAGAAAGCTGGCCAAGAGCTTGGCCGCCGTCTCCGGCTCATTCGCCTTGTCCGGGTTGGTAATCAAGCCGTTGCCAAGCCCTATAGCCGCGCCGTGTACTTGATAGTTAGAGCGTCCGGTTAATTGAACGTAACCGCGTCCTTTGAAACTCGCGCCGTCGGGACGCCCCCGATTGCCCAAGTCCTTGCGATTATCGTAAAGGTTAAATGGATGGCCGCCCGGCGAGGTATTGAACTTCGAGATGAATTCGCTAATCGGCTTAAAACTTCCGGTCTCGGCGCGAATCGTCGCCAGAGCCATCAGCACCATATTCTTATCCGACAGCCCCGCATCGTCGAGCGCCTTCAGGACGAACGGCAAATTCTCTTTGATATTTTTTTGCGGCGTGCCGGGAAACATTTTCGAGGCGATAGCGACAGTCATCCCGGAAATCACCGAAGGAATCTCCGTCACAATCTCTTTGTCCAGCCCCATCGCGGCGATGGTTTTCGGCCCCGCGATTCCGTCTGCGAGCAGCCCTTCGCTTTTCTGGAAAGCCATCACAGCCGCCGCTGTGCCCGCGCCGAACTTGCCATCCGCCGCGCCGGGATCGAATCCCAACTCTTTCAGCTTCTCCTGAAGCTTGACGACATCAGGCCCCTTCGAGTTTTTTTTCAAGACGTTCATAGCTTGCTACCTATCCTCCTGCATCAGCTTCCAATATGTGTGACGGCATAAGATTAGCCGGTACGCTTCCGGGCTTGCGCGATGAAGATAAAGCTGACGGAAATGACAACTTTCCGCGCGGTCTTAATCTCTCATCTCATCGCTGATGCTTGACGCAACCCCGGCTTAGATTTTTTCATCCTGAGCGCGCTTCATCGTCATCAAATCCACCCGAGCGCGCCTCTTCATCATTATTCACGTCATCCGAGCGCGCCTCTTCATCATCATTACGAGGATCATCGGAACGTATGTCTTCATCAGGATGAAAGTCATCGGAGCGCGCCTCTTCATCACTACGCCCCCTTAAACTCGCCGCACGAGATCGCGGCGCGCTCCGGCTTTGTTTCGCGGCTGATTTCTTTGCCGCTTTCTTTACAGTTTTCTTTGCCGCTTTCTTTGCAGTTTTCTTTGCGGCCTTCTTAGATGATTTCTTAGTTGCCATCATTACTCCTCAGACAGCTTTAAAATAGCCTTTGAATTGAGAGAATGCTTAAGGCGCGGCGACAATCGTAAGGCGCACGAAGTCGCGGCTCTCGCCCGCTGGATTAACGACCGTCACCCGGCGCTCGCCGAGCGGCGCAGTTGCGTCAACTTTGAATCTGGCTTTGAGCTTGGTGGCGCTGATGACTTTGACGGAATCATCCGGCACCTGAACTCCGTTTCCTGTGACCTCGACTCTGGTCACACCGGGAATGAAATTGGTGCCTGTGATTTCCACCTCAAAATCGGACGTTGTGGCCGGAGCCTGCCGGATGCTGAGGTCCGTGATCGTCGGCAAATCCGGCCTATAGCGTATCCGCCGCGTGATGGTTTGGACAGTCTTACTGTTTGCGACCTCGAAATTCAGCAGCGTATCGGGAGCAACCGGCTTATCCGACTCGATGATAAAGTTGAGCCGGTCGGTCGTCGGAGTTCCATCGAGCCTGATGCTCAGCCCAGCCGGTTCCTGATTCAGCAAATTGAGCTTCGCGTCCGAGGAGAATCTACCGCTGATGTAGCCCTTCACCGTCGGTTTATCATCCTGAAATTTCTTCATTTCGGCTTCATCGAATTGCACGACGACGAGCGAAACCGGAAGATTATCCAGCTCGACGATGAAATCGCCTCTGACCACCGCTTCGGTTCGGCGAAAGTCTACTTGCTTATCACCGAGGCTCGGGTCGGTGAAGAGCATGGTCGGGTCTTTCCAGAACAGCTTTTGTTGATCCCGGCTGAGAAAGATATTTTGCGGGATAAAGGCCACCATCACCTTGGCCTGCTGTTTGGGAACGAGCGTATTCGACTTGTAAGCCGAATCGCTCAACCGATTCATTTGATTGATAGTGTAATCAGGGAAAGCGTTACGGTAAGCGGAAGTTACCGGGCCGTTAAAGAACGCGACGGATTCAGCATAGGACGGCCCGAACGAGGCGACTCCGAGAACACCGGCAGCAATCGTGCCGACCGCCTCGAAAATGCGCAGGATTTTATTTCTTTTGTCCTGCCCCTGTCCTTTCTCGGCCACACCGCGCAAGAGAGATAATTCCAGAGACGACAATTCATACTTGTATTCATCAACGTCTGCAATCTGCTGGCATCGCTCTCTTTCCTGCGCACTCTTTTGCCTGCGGCTCTGGCATAATTCTCTTTCCGCCGCGCTCACCTTTTTCGGCAGGAAAGACGAGTTTTCGGGGAACACTTTGGTCAAATCGAGCGAGACATCATGGATGAGAAACTGGTATTCAGGATTCTTATTGGCGATAGTCACCTGAATGGCGACGAATCTCTCCGCAATCCTTTTTCCGAAGACATCGGAAACGGTCTTCGGGTCCATGACGCTCACATAGACTCTGATATTTTCCCGCACAGATTGGGCGCTTGCCAGAGCAGGCCACAAACTACAGACCAGAGCAAGGCACATCATAATGGTCAAGCGCAGGCTGACACTACGTTTCGTTTTTTTTCCTATTGACATGTGAATAACTCCAATTTTCGGCTACAGATGTTAGAGGGAGAAGCACAAGCGGGACTCGCTTATCTGAATGGATAAGCGGCGCCGGTCAGCTTGGATTCCTTTAAGTTCTTATAGTGGAGACGCGATTCCATGAACATCAAAGCGACAGCTCTGCGGTGGAAAGCGGCTCACAGCTTGGGAGAATTGCTGCATGACTTTATGCTCTGCTTGATGTAAAGGCGTGACGAGGAAACGCTTTCGTCAGCGGGCAACAGACCTACGAGGTGCAGGCACAATAGTCTCGCTATCTCAAGTTGTCAATAGTTATATTCCACCCTTGCATTATTTTTGCAAATAGTACTAAACCCTGCCCGCTGACCATTTCCCGTTATCAGCCTTTCGTTCGGACAGAGCCAGGAATTCTGATTTCTTTCTTCATTATCTAACGCACCGTTTCTCTATCAAAAGTATCAAATCGCTCTTCTTACGAGTTTTTTTATTCCGTCAAATCTTTTAGAGAAGAGAGGCCAAAGCATCAGGTAGAGGGTCAGTTTGAAATTCAAGTTTCAACCAGCATCAGAAAGAAGCTCCCGCAAAGGCGCTGGTGGCGCAAAGGGGTTGAGCCATGCTTTATCTTAAACGCTTTCTTTGCGTCTTTGCGTCTTTGCGGGAACCTGTTTTTTCTTTGCTATATTTGAAACTAACCCACTACAAAGCATCAGGTCTATTTGACGGTATAGTTCTTAATCGCGATGATGTATCTAAATTTTTGATGCTGTGGGGTCTGACACTTGGGACAATATCGTTTTCTGCAACTTGACGTTTTTACGACTCGCGCCTTCACAGGCAACCCGCTGGCAGTCTTTCCTGAAGCCTCCGGCTTGACGGGCGAGCTGATGCAGCAGATCGCGCGCGAGATGAATTTGTCCGAGACAGTTTTTGTCTTGCCGCCGGAGGACGAGCGCGCCTTGAGACGCCTGCGCATCTTTACGCCGGGTAAAGAGCTGCCGATGGCCGGGCATCCGGTCGTCGGGACCTGGAATGCGCTCGCGCGTGAAGGCGTCGTGCCGCTGCCCGAAGGCGGCACGGGCTGGACGCGCATCTTGCAGGAGATAGGCATCGGCGTCCTGCCCGTTGATATAGAATTTAAGGAAGGCCAGCCCGTGCGCGTCGTGATGACGCAGGGCAAGTTTGAGATTCGCCGCGATGTGGATGAAGCGGAAGAGCGTGCTTTGATCGCACGCGGGCTGGGACTCGACGCCGAAGACATAAACGAGAGCCTGCCGATTCAAGTGGCTTCGACGGGCGTGCCGATTCTCTTTGTGCCCGTCAAGGGGATAGACGCGCTCGCCTCTTGCCGCGTCCACGCGGGCGTCTTGAGCGAAGCCGGAGCGCGCCTCGGCATTACTGAATGGTACGTCTTTGCACGCGAGACGCTTGACGAAGACAACGCCAACCGCGCACACGCCAGATTGTTTGCGCCGGACATAGGCATCGCCGAAGACCCCGCGACGGGCGCAGCCGCCGGGCCGCTCGGAGCGTATCTGATATATCACGGCGCGCTTGAGCTTGAGCCAATTGACGGCGTGTTCCGATTCATCATCGAACAGGGCGACTTCATACATCGCCCGAGCCGCATCGCTATCGAGATCAAAGGCGAGCGCGGCAACATTGACATCGTGCGCGTCGGCGGCCCTTCGGTGGTCGTCGCGCACGGAGAGTTAATAACAGATTAGCCACAGAGGACACAGAGCGCACAGAGACATAGAGAAAGCATAATTAAAATGGCTTATTACTTTTCTCAACTCTGCCGCCTTCATTTTCCTCTGTGTTCTCTGAGTCCTCTGTGGCTCAGATTAGTTTTGCAATAGGACATGAGTAAGGAACTTCTTGACCTTTTAATCATCGGGGCTGGGCCAGCCGGTTTGTCTGCGGCTGAGGTTGCCGCGCGCGAAGGACTGAATTATTTAGTCATCGAAAAAGGCTTGATTGCCGACACGATTTTTCATTATCCGGTCGGGCGCACGGTCTTTTCCACGCCCAACGAATTGGAGATGCGCGAGGGCACGCTTGAGCATTGCCGTGAAAAGCCTACGCGCGAAGAACTGCTGTCGCACTATGTTCGTTTCGCGCTGGAAAACAACCTGCATATCAACACTGAAGAAGAAGCCACAGGCATCGAGCGCATGAAGCCTGAAGGCTTTCTCATACGCACGACGCGCGGCGAGTACAGGGCTGCGCGCGTGCTCTTTGCCATCGGCGCGATGTCTTTCCCAAGACGCCTCAACGTCCCCGGCGAAAATTTGCCGAAAGTCCGGCACAGTTTTACAGAGCCTTATCCATACGTGCTGAAGGACGCGCTCGTAGTCGGCGGCGGCAACAGCGCTGCGGAGGCCGCGCTCTTTCTCGCCGAAGAGGGCGCACGCACGACCTTCGCCATCTGGCGCGCGGACTGGGAGAACCGCGACCCCAAGATGAACGGCATCAAGCACTGGGTACGCACGCCGCTCGAAGCGCACATCGAGAAAGGAAACCTGCGCCTCCTCCTCTTCAAAGAGGTCGAAGAAATCCTTGAGCATGAAGTAATAATTAAACAGGACGACGGCGAGACCCTGCGGCTTCCGAATGATGCGGTCTTCGTCCTCATCGGCGCGGACGCAGACTTCAAACTGCTCAAGCAGGCCGGAGTCGAAATCGCGCCCTCAGGCTTGTCCGAGATTCCCGTCTACGACCCCGAAACCTTCGAGACCAACATTCCCGGCCTCTACGTCGCAGGCCATTTCACACACGCCCGCCACATCAAAGAAGCCATCGCCGTCCCGCGCCGCATTGTTCCAATGATTGCTAAAAGCCTGCGCACCGCTGTCTAACTAAAATCAGTTGGAATAAATTAAGCGAGATTAGCTAACTGCACTTTGCGCCCTTTGCGTTAAAACAACCCTTAACCGCAAAGATCGCAAAGACTAAAGACTCGCAAGACCGCAAAGGAATTCCCCGCCCCTGCCCTGTCTATCCATAAACCCTTGATTTCAGATCAGTTGCCCTGCCTTCGCGCCTTGACGTTCTGACTGTTTCGATCTTAGATCACCTTGTTCTGAGAAAGGTCAAGGGTCTTAAGTCGCAAGAGAGGTACATGTCTTCAACGCAAATAGCAGAAGCTGTAGAGCCTGTAGATGATTTTGTGTGGGAAACGGAAATGCCTCATCCCGTTCCAAGCCCTGTATTCGTGGACGAGAAGCACGGCATACGTCTGTATCAGGGCGATGCCTTAGAACTCCTGCGTCAGGCCAAGAGCGAGATGTTCGACCTGATTTTTGCAGACCCGCCTTACTTTCTCTCCAACGACGGCATTACCTGTCAGGCGGGCAAGATGGTCAGCGTCAACAAGGGCATCTGGGACAAGGCCAAGACCTTTGAAGCCGTCCATAGCTTTAATCTCGAATGGCTCAGCGAATGCAAACGCCTGCTCAAACCGAACGGCGCGCTCTGGGTCACAGGCACCGCACACAATATTTATAGCGTGGGCTTTGCGCTGCAAACGCTCGGCTACAAGATTTTGAACGACATCGCGTGGCACAAGGTCAACCCGCCGCCGAATCTCTCTTGCCGTTACTTTACGCATGCGACGGAAACTATCTTGTGGGCGCGGCGCGAGCCGAAAGCGAAACACACATTTCATTACGAAGAGATGAAGCGCGAGAACCATAACAAGCAGATGCAATCGCTCTGGCACATCAAGCCGCCCGCACCACGCGAGAAACGCTACGGAAAACACCCGACGCAAAAACCCGAAGCCCTGCTCGACCGCATCATCCGCGCTTCATCCAACCCGCACGACATGGTGCTAGACCCCTTCTGCGGCAGCGCGACGACCGGCGTTGTCTGCGCACGTCTCAAGCGACGTTTTGTAGGAATTGAGATGGACACGGCATTTATCGAAGTCGCAGCTAAAAGAATCGAGGATGAAATCATGCTCAACGAAAGACAGAAGAGCCTCGCCTTCGGCGAGTCGCCCGTAACTGTTGGGGGGGGGGGGGTTACGGGTGGTTGACCTTTCCTTCTACAGACTTCGCTATAATCTCAATACTGCTGATGCGGCTTTCGAGAAGTTTGTCAGCACGCTGCAAAACTACTTCGACGCGAATTATTACGTGGACTGGGATGAGATATACAGGAAGGTTGACAAATATCGCCCCGAGCTAACGTTGCTGAGTTCACTATGCGTAGCGCGCGACAAACAAGAAGTTGCGCGCCGACTCCTATTAGATTATCCGAAAGTCCTAACTGTGCTGCCGCTCCTTATGGCTCGCCGCGAGTCAGTTCAATTGATGGATGACCAGAATGAAGGTTATGTTATCAGTTACAGTTTTCAGCAGAAATCTCGAAAACTTTCCGATGCCGAAGTTGAATATTATGTGCGTTTTCTCTGTGACTCGCGGGTGCTAGAACTTCTCGAACATATTCAATCTGTGCCTGACTATGTAACCGGCGTTGAAGTTGGGATGGATACCAACGGGCGCAAAAATCGCGGCGGTAAATGCGGAGTGAAGGCTATTCGCCCATTCGTCGAAACGGCAATTGAGGGTCTTCCATTTTTACAATCCAAAGATGAAGCGACTTATAACTTCTTGACCTCTCAGGGCTGTGTTTTGCCGGATGACTTTCAAAATGAGCGTTGGGATTGGGCTTTCTGGTTGAAAAATAATCCGCGCCGTCTGGTTGTGATGGAAGTCAATCACTATGGCTCCGGCGGTTCCAAACTGAAAGCCATCGCGCGCGATTACATTGGGCGCAATAAAGCGCTTGCCGCCGCAGGCGTCGGTTTCATCTGGGTCACGGATGGTCAGGGTTGGTTCAAGTCGCGTAACGCTTTGCGTGAAGCTTTTGAGACTATTCCATATCTGATCAATGTCGGACAGGCAAAAGATGGACAACTTGAATGGGCATTACGCGGCTTGCTTCGCGCTGATATAAAAGGGCGGCAAGAACATGCGGCTTAGTTGTATACTGCTGCTTGATTTACAACTTGCACAGTGAACCTGAGCGGCAATGACCCAGTATGAAGCAGTCATTAAAGCAATGCGCCAGAGTGGCGGATACGCTACGCTTGGGCACCTGTACCGCTCAGCGTTGAAGATTCCTGATTGTCATTGGGGAACTAAAACGCCATTTGCCAGCATTCGCCGCATCGTTCAGCAGTACCCTCAACACTTTTTCAAAATTCGCCCCGGCCTCTGGGCGCTCACCTCGGAGCGCAAGGCTGTGCTGGAAAAGCTCGCCCTTGATGGAAACGCACCCGCGCTACAGGCTGAAGCTTTTAATCACAGCTATTATCAAGGCTTGCTCGTTGAAATCGGGAATCTAAGAAACTATGAAACGTTTGTCCCACATCAGGATAAGAATAAGCATTTTCTGCGACGCAGATTGTCTGAGGTTACTACTCTGAGCAACTTTTATAGTTTCACTTACGACTCATTGCTCAAAAGGGCAAGGACAGTTGATGTTTCATGGTTCAATGAGCGACGGCTACCCCAGGCTTTTTTCGAGGTAGAGCATTCGACAGACATGCGTAATTCACTGCTCAAGTTTGTAGACTTTCAGGATTTCCGCATTAAATTCTTTATCGTCGCAGATGCAGCACGGCGGCGAGAGTTTCAGAGCAAGATTGAGGCTGCTCCCTTTACGCCGATTCGCTTGGCAGTCAAATTTCTTGATTATGAGAGGCTGGCTGAAATGCACTCCAAAATCTCTGCCAGTATTCCGGTTGAACGAGAATTGGGCTTATAGCGGAGTAGCGAAAACAGCACCTTCAATCATTTAACTTTCCATAATCGAATTAGTCGCGGCGCGCTCATCCCTTGCTGCGCCTGAGAAAGAGCCTTCTACATTCCTGCCACCTCAAAGAAGCCATCGCCGTCCCGCGCCGCATCGTCCCGCTCATCGCGCAATATCTGAAGACAGCCTCCCGGAAGATTTAGAGCAGGTTGCAAATCAGTGTCCGGTAGGCTGTGAGCCTGCCGCTCGTACGGGACAGGCGGCAGGCTCACAGCCTACCCTACCTTCAATCGAAATCCGCTCTGGAACGTCTACCAAAATAGAGACACAGAGAGCAAAAAGCAGATGAAGGAAAAGCTAAATCAAATACCTGCTATTTTCTCTTTACTTTATAGTGACTTGCGCTTGGATGTAGCCGGATGTCCAAGGCTTTCACATCATGGAATCGGTGGTGGCACGCTCGCGGCGTGCGACGCCGGTGCGGTAGGCTGCTTCTTTTACGTCGCGGGCTACTGAAATGACTTTCAAATTAGGGGAGCATCAGATGAGATTTTGTTGTGTCTAAGCCGAATGTATGGATCGCTACGGAATGTTTCCTCAATAAATCTTCAATCGTTTTTACCGGACAATTGCCGACACGCAACCAGATAAACTTTGGCGGGCTGCCATACAAGAGACTTCGCTGCTGAAAATCCGAATCTTTAGAGATGATAGTGAAGCTATTTTGCCTGGCGTACTCCCAAATCGCGTTATCGTCTGCATCCCGCAAGCCGACTTCTCTAATGTGAAGGCTGTCGGCATAAATATCTACGAGGAGGCGTGGCAAGCGTGGAGAAAGATTTTGGTCAAACAGCAGTTTCATACTGAGGCAAGGTGGCAAGCTTACGCTCACGGTCTGCGGCAAAGGCCAGACAGGCGCGAATGTCTTCGGCAGTCAAATCAGGAAACTCGGCTAAAATTTCTTCTTCGGTCATCCCGCCCGCCAGATATTCCAAAACATCTGTGACGGTCATACGCATTCCGCGGATGCAAGGCTTTCCGCTTCGCTTGCCGGGTTCAATAGTAATAATCTTGCTGTAATCCATAATCTGCATGATAGCAAAAAGCCGGCATCTTGCAAGACGATTAGCGATGAAGGAATCTAATCACATCATCGAGTCGGTGGTGGCGCGCTCGCGGCGTGCGACGCCGGTGCGGTAGGCTGCTTCTTCTACGTCGCGGGCGACGGCTTCGGCGACTCGCTTGTCAAAGACGGAAGGGACTATGTAGTCGGGGCGGCGTTCGTTGTCGGTGATGATTCCGGCGATGGCGTTGGCGGCGGCGAGCTTCATCTCTTCGTTGATGCGCGAGGCGCGGCAGGCCAGCGCGCCGCGAAAGATGCCGGGAAAGCAGAGCACGTTATTTATCTGGTTCGGATAATCGGAGCGTCCCGTCGCCATCACTGCGACAAAAGGGTCTGCTTCTTCCGGCATAATCTCAGGCACCGGGTTCGCCATCGCAAAGACGATGCGCTTGTCCGCCATCTTCTTTAAATCGTCTACGTTGATAGTGCCGGGGACGGAGAGACCCAGAAACACGTCCGCGCCCTGCATCACGTCATGCACGCTGCCACGCTCGTCGTTCGGGTTGGTGTTCTGCGCGTACCAGTCTTTGACCCAGTTCATGTGCTCGCGCCGCCCGCGATAGATCGCGCCCTGCTGGTCGCAGCCGATGATGTTCTTGACGCCCGCAGCCATGATGATCTTGGTGCAGGCGACGCCCGCCGCGCCCACGCCGTTGACGACGACTTTAATCTCGCCCATCTCCTTCTTGACGATTTTCAGCGCGTTGATGAGCGCGGCCAAGACCACGACCGCCGTGCCGTGCTGGTCGTCATGAAAGACAGGGATGTCCAATTCCTCTTTTAATCTGTCTTCAATCTCGAAGCAGCGCGGGGCGGAGATGTCTTCGAGATTGATTCCGCCGAATGCCGTCGAGATGGCTTTGATAGTCCGCACGATCTCGTCAGGGTCTTTGGTGGAAAGCGCGATGGGAAACGCATCAACTCCGGCAAACTCTTTGAAGAGCTGCGCCTTGCCTTCCATGACGGGCATCGCCGCCGCAGGGCCTATGTCGCCTAAGCCCAAGACGGCTGTGCCGTCCGTCACGACCGCGACCATGTTTTTCTTGATGGTTAAGATAAAAGCTTTTTCGGGGTCTTTGTGAATCGCCTGGCAGATGCGCGCGACGCCCGGCGTGTAGGCCATTGAAAGGTCTGAGCGTGTCTTTAAGGGAACCTTCGAGACGACTTCGATCTTGCCGCCGAGGTGCATGAGGAAAGTTCTGTCAGAGACGTTGATAAAGTCGATGCCGTCTATGTCGCGGATGGCTTCGATAATCTCTGAGCCGTGTTTATCGGAGGCGGCATTGACGGTGATGTCTCGAATCACGAAGTCCGAGCCGACGCTGACGATGTCTATCGCTCCGATGTCGCCGCCCGCGCGCCCGATGGCCGTCGTCAATTCTCCAAGTGTTCCTGTGCGGCTCACTAACTTGACGCGAAGAGTCAAACTGTAACTTGCGCTTGGTGTGTTACCCATAACGGAATTATAGCAGCTTTAAATTGAAAGAGACTTCTCATCGAACAATAAAAAGTTTCCCGCAAAGGCGCAAAGGCGCAAAGAAAAGACTCAAGCTCTTTCTTCGCGCCTTTGCGCCTTTGCGGGAAACTTTCTTATCTACTGCGGGACATAAGCCGTGAGCGCGGGCTTGTCGCCGTTCTGTCCCCACTGCACGCTCATCATCGTGGCGTTGGAACTCTTGCGAATCAGCCATTGGCCTGTGCCGGGGCGAAAGACGCCAACGTCGTATTTGCCGTCCGCTTCATAATCGCCCTGCGCGGGCACGTCGCCCGCCGCGCCCCACTGAATTGCGTCCGAGGTGTTGGTCGTGCTCTTGAGAATGTACCAGACGCCGTTTGAGGGACGAAAGACAGCGATGTCGAGCTTGCTGTCCGCGTCGTAGTAACCTTGCACGAGCTTGTCCGTGCTTTGTCCCCACTGCACGCTCTGCAAACTGCTGTTAGAGCTTCGCAGGATATACCAGATGGCATTCGAGGGACGAAAGACAGCGACATCGGTCTTGCCGTCGCCGTCGTAATCTCCCGGCACAACCGTGTCGCCGCTCGTTCCGAATTGCGTTGCGCGAAACGCTCCGTCCGAACTCTGCGAGATATACCAAGTGCCGTTCGAGGGACGCCAGACGGCGACATCCGTTTTACCATCACCGTCATAATCTGCCGGGACGGGCACGTCTCCATTAAGTCCCCACTGAACGCGCGTGAAGCTCTGCGCAGAGCCTTGCGAGATATACCATGCGCCTTCGACTCCGCGAAAGACTGCGACCTCAGAGACGCCGTTGCCGTTGTAATCACCCGGCACAGGCAGGTCTGTGTCGTCGCCAAAAACCTGTTGCGTGTTCGCGCCCGTTGCGCTGTTGAGGACGTACCACTGGACATGTCCCCCGCCGTCTCCGTTGGCACGGAAAATCGGGAGGTCTGTTTTCCCGTCGCCGTCTAAGTCAAAGGGTCTGACGGCGTATCTCAATCCCTGATCGACGGCAGAGCGAATGTCCAGACGGCCATAACCGAAAACATTGTTCGGGAAGAGGCCGCTCACGCTGCTACAGGTAGTCGCGGCAGGCGTCGCATTGAGATGCACTGTAGAGTTATTCAGAATGGTTTCCGTCTGGCCTATCTTATTGACCAGACCGGGCTGCGCAGACCAGAGCAGCGCGACCGCTCCGGCGACGTGCGGCGTCGCCATCGAAGTCCCGCTCATGCTGCCGTAAGAGGTGGCGCTGGTGCGTGTGCTTGACCGCGTGCTGGTGCCGGGCGCAGCGATGTCCGGCTTGGGACGATTGCTGCCGTCAATCGTGACCGGGCCGCGACTGCTAAAGCTCGCGACCGTGTCCGTGCCAGTGTTGAGCGCGCCCACTGTATAAGAGGCATCGTAAATTCCCGGCGGGTCGGAAACGGTTGAGCAGGACGAGCCGGAATTGCCAGCCGCCACGACCGTCATGATGCCTGCCGCGCGTTGCGCTTCGACCGCAGCCTGCAAGCTGCTCGCGGAACAGCCTTCCGAAGGCGGGCAGCTCCATGAATTAGTCGTCAAGTCAGGAGCCAGAGCCGGATTGCCCTGCGCGGGCGTCCCTGCGACAGGATACGGAGCGAGAAAGAACTCGAAGCATTCAATGTAAGTCGCGGGCGTGCCGGCGCCCTGATTCATGTTGCGGCAGCCGATCCACTTGGCTCCCGGAGCCATGCCGACCTGATTCGTCGCGCCGTCGTCGCCGAGAACAGTGCCCGCCGTATGCGTGCCGTGGCCGTTGTCGTCGCACGGCTGCGCGGAGTTCGCGCCGCAGGTTCCGCCGCCAGTGTGTATGCTGTCATGCCAGTTAAAATCGTGATTGGCAGTCGCGCCGTTCCATCCGCGATACTTGCCTTTGAGCGCGTTATGATCCCAGCGATAACCGGTATCCGCCGCGCCCACAACGATTGTTTGTCCCGTAAAGCCCTGCGCCCAGACTTCCGGCGCACGTGTGTGATTAACGCCCGGCTCGACTGCCGCAGGGCTTTCCGGTTGCGCTTGAGGCGCAGCCTTCTCTACTTCAAATTCGGGGAGCTTGTTTTTAATCGCCGGATTGCCTTCGATGCGCGCGACATCTGAGCGCGCGGCCAATTCCATGACGACGTTCTGGTCTGCCTTGACCCAGATCATGTTGACGATGTAATAAGCGCGGTGTTCTATGTTGCGCTCAGTCAGCCACTGTATGAGCGCGCCCTGCGTCTCCTGCGCTTTGTTCCACAGGGTATCGCGCACGTAGCGTCCCTTCTCCTGCTTGGAGCGCAACAACCCCGCGCGATTCAAGTCCGCCTGATCGCTCAACACCACTAGAAACTCGGCCTTCGCGCCGCCGCCCGTGCGCTCCAAAACCCACGGAGCAATCTTATTCTTCGCCGCGAGGTTTTCATCCTGCGGCAGCATGTAGCCTTTAGTGTTCGACAACACCAGCATCGCCAAAGCCAAAACCATCATCACGCATGCTGAACGAAAAGCAGTCTTCATATACAAAAGTTCCTTTGAAAGTTAAGCGCCGCCGCGTCAAGTGGCGGAGCGCGAAAACTGTTGAGCCGGGATGGGACAGAAAATATCAAGCAAGTCGGGATACTTGCCCGCGCTAAAGCTACGGGCAGTGGGCAACAATATGATGCTTTTAAATGAGAGTCAAACCTATGCAGCCGGGTCGTTATGGCAGATTGCAAAGAAACCCTGTGTGCATTAGGCAGCTTGCCATAACTTCAGATAGCAACTCCTTCAAGAGTGCCTGCAATACTCAATAATTCCCTTCCGGCACACAGATTGATAAGCGTAAGGGTAGCCAAAGTCACCCCGCTTCCGTTGAAAGGAGTGACCAAGACAAGAGCGTCAGAATCTTTAACGGACGCATCAAGATATTTTCAGCACTCAACAGTGAAGGAGGGGTTATGAACACAGTCGTCGTCACATATCTAACCTATCTCGGAATCAGCATCGCGCTCACGATCTGGGTCGCGCAAACCCTGCACAAGAACGGGCGCGTCTTCCTGGTGGATGTCTTTCACGGAAACGAAGCCCTTGCGGATTCGGTTAATCACCTGCTGGTCGTAGGCTTTTATCTCATCAACCTGGGATACGTGAGCCTCGCGCTCAAAGTCACAGACGCGGTCGAAACCGCGCAGCAAGGGATCGAAGCTCTGTCGTGGAAAGTCGGCCTCGTGCTGGTCGTCCTCGGCGGGATGCACTTTTTCAACCTCTACGTCTTCAGCCGCATCCGCAGGCGCGGCAACCTGAACAATCATCACACAGTCGTGTCCAACGAGGGAGTCAGCTTTCGCGCAGACTGAAGACCATTGGAAGCGTTGAAAACCTTTCGGCTTCTTAGAGCCTTTGCGGGAAACAGTTCTCCCGCAAAGGCTCTAAGGCACAAAGAAGCGACGGGGAGTTGGAAATGATGAACAGGTGTCTTTCTTATATTATGCGAATCAAGATTAGAAACAAGTCAACTGCTATTTCTTTGCGCTCTTTGCGTCTTTCCTCTTTACGGTTAAGGGCTGTTTTAACGCAAAGGCCGCAAAGATAAATCGCGCCAAGACCGCAAAGAGTTTCTAATCTTGATTCGCATATATTATGAATATACTCCCGAATACACGACGACAATACATAACCGCTGCTATTGCAACTTTAATCGCTATAACGCTTGGATCATCGGCGGCAGCTATAGTTGCAAATGAGCAGCACGGCTATGTCGCGGGATATACATTTTTCGTGCTCTTCATGTTCGGACTCTTTCTCATCTCAGCATTGCTGTTAGCCAGCATTGCGTTTTTCATTCGGCATCAAACCAGATGGGTGAGTATAGTTTTAGTAATGAGTGCGATGCTGATACCCGTCAGCTATTTTTCCAGCTTCATAGCCCTGAAAAGATCAGGGCGAGTTCGATATGAAAGTGAAGCGATGCGGCCAATCGTGCCGGAGGTTGCAGACCTGGTGATTTATTTCAAATCCGAAGCAACACACGATCAAATAGAAAGTTTCTGGCAGGAGATTCTTTCGACCCGTGAAGAAAAAGGACATCGGCATCGCCCCGGGATTGGCAGCATGGTGCGGCGTGCTCCTGTTCAAAGCCATGAAGTCATCGTGGTTAGTTTCTTTCCGAACGCCACAGCAGCGCAACGCGAGGACGTAAAATCGAGAGTTAAATTATCTCCAATCGTTTACCGGATAAAGGAGAATCTACCTACAAGCCAGACGGAACAGCTCGAATGATTTAGGAGTTACGCAGTTGAAATTGCGGCAATAGCGTAGAACAGGCTGTGAGCCTGTTCAATCACGCCGCGAACTGCGCCCGATGGCGCGGGAACAGGCTCACAGCCTGTTCTACATTTTCCAGTAAGTTCCGACATTCTTATTTCAACCGCGTAACTTCTATGATTATTCATCGGACGCTCTTCTATCGCTCAACTCTGCTGCTTCACTGCTTCTTTAAGCGCGCGTGCGATTTGCTTGAGCATCGAAATTTCCGCGCCGTTCTTTTTCGCCAGCTCAAGCGAACGTTGGCCCAGAAGAATGTAAGCCGCGAGCGCGTCTGGCGTTTTTAATTCGCGTAGCGCGTCCAGATGCTTGTTGACGGTCGCGAGGTCTGCGCGGGCGAATGTGCCTGTGAGGGCGCGAGAGGGCGTGTGGGTTGATAAGTTTTCCAGCGTGCTTTGCATCAGCGGCAAGAGAGCCGCGCGCGACTGTTTATCCGATAGCCCGCAACGCGCGAGCATTTCCGTTGCGAGGTCAAAGAGCGCGACCATGTGCCCCGAAGACATCACTGCCGCCGCGTGATACAGAGCCTTGTCGCGCGTGCGTATGGAAAAGCTCTGGCCGCCAAGCTCGCGCACCAGCGTGCGTGCGACGCTGACGGCCTGCCGCTGGCCTTCGATACAGTAATGCGCTTTTCCCAAACTCTTCGCGCCGGTGAGTGGGTCGCTGACGGAGATGAGCGGGTGCATGGAGCCGGTGCTGAATCCAATCGCGCGCAGGCTGTTCAAGGCTTCGGACGAGAGAGCGCCGCTCGCGTGCAGCGCGACGCATCCGCTTCCGCTCCATTTAATTTTGGTGGCAAGCTGCTGTGCCGTCTGCTCAATCGCGTCGTCCGGCGTGGTGATGAAAATGATGCTGGTACGACTTAGCCTGTCTAGCTGCGCAAGCGAAAGCGCGCGTGTTTGCGCGCCGACCAGACCGCACGCGCGGCGCGCACTACTGAGACGGCGTGAAGCAATCGCTTCAACCCGAAACCCGCGCGCCGACAGCGCAAGAGCCAGCGCAGAGCCGAGCCTGCCCGCGCCGACGATTGAAACGCCCCGTCGAGATGAAAGCGAAAAAGGGGAAAGGTCTTTCAATGCTTTTCCTTTCCCCCTCTTTCCCACTTCACCTTTTTCACTTTTTCGCTTATCCGGCATCGGCATCGCTTTCGCCGACGACTTCGACGAGCGCAGGGTGATCCGGCAATTCGTCGAGCCATTGATTGAGGCGTGCGCGCAATTCGTCGCGCGTCAGCAATCCGAACTCGCTCGCGGGCATGTGGACGCGCACGGGCGGAGGCGTCGCCATTCTTTGCAGAGCCTGCTCGATGAGCTGCACGTCCGCGTGCGTCAGGTGCGCAAAGTCAGTCCCGCGCGCGAATGCGCCGGAGAGATGACGCGCCCGCGAGGCCGTTTCGGCATCCTCTTCTTTGCGAGCGATGGCGTCGAGCGCAATCGCCAGCGGCGTGCTCAAAAGCGCGAGCGTCCGCCTGTAAGCGTGTCGCCCGTGTTCAAGAGTGTCCGTCAAATCCTGCGCGAGGCGCGCGAGGTTTGCGGCACGCGCCAGCCTGAACGAACAAACGCACGCGGGACGTTCGCCCAACAGTTGCCGCACGTTGAGATCGCAGAAAGAGCCGCGAGCCTGTTGCAGCATTGTTATCGCCTGCTGCCAGTGCTGGCGGTTGACGATGGAGAGATTCGAGAGGGCTTCAAACTCACGCCACTCTTCGCCGCGCGTCAGCGTGTCAATCGCGCGCCGGTTCGAGTTAGCCCCGACCGTCTCTGCATGCAGCGTCGCAAAATGCTCGCCGTAGCGCGCATGAAACTCGCGCCACAAAATATCAAAGCGTTTGTTCGACTCACGGTCAAAGAGGCTTTGCATGTCTTCGATCATCGCCAGCAGTTCGCGCCGCGCGCTCTCTATCTCATCCACAGTCGTCGGCTCTGCGCTCGAAAGATAAGTGCGCGCACGCTCGCGCATGGAGAGGCCGCCCGTAAAGCTGCTCAACTGCGTGAGCTGTTCCGTGCTGAGCGCAAACTGTTCGGGCGCATCGCCAAAGGCATCGGCCACGCGCTGCAAGCCTTCTTCGAGCGAGATGATGTCCGCCAATGCAGTTTCGACCGCATCGGCAGCCCCGCCGAAACTCTTGCGCACGCTCGCGGCCAGTTTCCATGTGCGCGTGGTCAAGCCCGTATCCGGCAGCGCATCGAAATTTTCCAGGAGGTGCATGCTGCGCCAAGCTTCGAGCCATTCCGAGAGAGCCGCGCGAACACCCTCGCGCGCCAACGGGTCTGCAATCGAAGCGAGGTCGGCTTGGTGCGTCAAAAGCCGCGCCCACACGGTCAGTTCTTCCGCGCCGTGCAACAGTGTCGCGGCACGCGCGATACCCGTAATCTCGTCCCAGCTCAGCTTTGAAATCGAGCGTACGGCGACCGATGCGATCCCCGCTCGAAGTCACCAGCTCGATGCGCCGCTGCGCGACCAGCGCGGCAAAGATCAAGTATTGCGCTTCATCCAAAAGGCCGTAAGGCTCGCTTCTCAGCTTCCGGTGAATCTCTGCGAGCGAGACGACCCCGCCGTCCGCCTCATCCGTCATCGCCAGGACTTCGCGCACCCACGGCTGTTTGAGAATCTGATCGCCTGCTTCGAGCGCGTACACGTCGCCGCGCAATGAGACGAGGCCGAGCGGGGCGGCGAAGAGACGCGACAATTCCTGCACGCTCGCAGACCCCTGATTGGCTCCGCCAAAGAGTCCGCTCACCAGCCGCGCGACTTCCGTTTCGCCCAGCGGCTCTGTGAAGACAGGATGCTGCGGGTAACGCGCGCCAAACATTCTCGCCAGCATCCTTGCCAGCATCTCTGTCAAAGTCGCTGCGGCGCACGCATCTCCCGTGAAAGCGTGGCGGACGTTCCCCGTCAAGAGCAGGCCATCGTCCATGTAGACGCGCGACCAGATGCGCTCAACCAGAGCCGCGTGCGTGCGTTCGGCTGCGCGTGCAGTCTCGCCGAACTCAGCCATCAACCGTGCGTTCGTGCGCAGCGCGACAAGGCGGCGCAGGGTCTCTGTCTCCTCCGCCGTCAAAGCAGCCGGACACCAGACCGCAAACGGCGTGACAGCATCACTCGCATCAACTGCATGTGCGTCCGCGTAGTTGCTGCCGTTCAGATGCTCTCCGGCAAGATGCGGCGCGAGCATGATGATTTCCCAATCGTCCGCTTTTGAACCGGCTGCATCATTGCGCGTTGAGCGCGGCGCGTAACCTTCTTCCATCGCCTGCCAGACAAGGCTTCCACGCCGACCCATACCGCGCCACACCAAAAGCAGCTCTGCATCTTCAGCCGCACGCGCGCCGCCTTCGGTTTCCGTAAAAGGCCAGTCCTCGAAACGGGTTCGCGCGGCGACGCGCATCAAATCGCCTGTCGCTTCTTCGTCAATGTCTTGCGCGGCAGCAGACAGCGCGGCATCGAATCCGGCTGACGCGCTGATGTTAAAGCGATACCGAATCTCGCCTCCGTCATCGCTCTCACGCAGCGCGCCCGCCGGAGCGGCTGCGGCTAAACTCGCCAGCATCTCGCGCACACGATTGATGCCTGCCTCCGGCGACTTTTCATCATAGAGCAACATTGCCGCGCCCAACTCGCGCGCCGTCGCGCCGCGCCCGTCCAGCGAAAGTATCAGGAGACCTTTCAGAACCAGCTTGGCCTGCAATCGCTGCATAATCGGAATCTGCGCAATCGCACTCGTCGCCAGACTGTCATAAACGGCGATGGCCTCTTTCAAATCCTCCGCCTTGCGCAATTCGTACTCCGCACGGTCAAAGACTTCATCCAGACCTACGAGCGAGAGAGCGGGGCGATTCGAGGCGCGTGCAGCCGAGGAGGCGGCAAAAGGCAGGAAAGCGAAAGTCTGCGCGTAGAGCCGCACCGCCGGAGCTACATCTGCGACGAGCGGATGCACCGGATAGATGGCTGCAAAGCGAGGCTCGCTCCAATTAAAGCCGGGAACGGAGTTGCGCAAAAAAGTGTAGATGTCATGCAGCGCGGCGCGTCCATGCGCGTCTTTGTGAAACAGGTGCAGGTCTGCGACGCGATAGAGATGTTCGGGGTCTAAGTAGTCTATCTGGAAAGCTCTGGCGAGCGCGACGTTTGCGCCGTCCGCTCCTGAGATGTCGTCATCCAGAGCGAGCGCGACAAAGGCGTTGACATGCTCTGTGGCTGCGGCCAGCTCGCTCAAGACAGGCCCGTCATCACGCTGCACGCGCGTCTGGCGACCGAAAGAAGTGTCAATCAGCAAGACTAATGGCGCATCCGATGCGCGCGAAGCAGCAATCGCCAGCATCGCCGAAGGCTCATGCGTCCATTCCGCCTCATCGCCGCCAAAGGCCGCGACAAGAGCCGCGCGCAACTCTTCCACCAGCGTCGGGCGCGAGCCGCGCTCGACCCGCGCGACGATATAACGACGGTTCAGAAGCCTGCGCGCACTCGTCGCCACATGCGCGTCCGTGACGGTCGAGCGCAAATCCGGCAGCGAGACCAGCGCGCCAAAAGTCGCCAGAGCATGGCTCTTGCCGACGCCGCGCAATCCGGCCAGCGAACGCGCGCCACCGCGCTGTCGCGGCAAGTCCGCGAGCGCATCCAGCCACCGCGCGATTAAATCCGAAGTGGCGTCTGTAAAGCGGTAAGCGGCCAGCGCACGCGCCGGGTCGGCTCCATAATTCTGGACTTCCTCAAAAGCCTGCGGCTCGATAAAGTCCTTAATCTTATCCTGAGCGCGTTTCATCTTCGGGGTTTCGGAAACCGTGGGGCAGGCGGAAAAGGTCTTTGGCCCATCCGTCTTCGGACTGTAGCACGCGCCAGCAGCGACGCGCAATATTTATCATTTGCGCGCCTCCTGCTATAATAATCCTCGCTAACGGAACCTCTTCGGGACAGCCCGGTTAAAGTGTTGGAAAATGGCTTGAGGCAACGAGCGCGGCGCAACCTGTTTAGAGAGCGTTGCATCCAAGTCTGGCTAAGCGCTTCAAGAGGTCTTTAAAGTTGATTTCCTTGAGCCACCGGCGCGTTTCCTTCTGATTGAACAAAAAAGTTATGCCCGCATCCCTTGTCATTTAAGATGCGGTCTTCAAGCGAGAGAAGCGACTCAAAACAAGTGGGCTTTTCTCAATCGGCTACAAACGTTCGTAAGTTTTTGGAGGCTTTCCACATGAGCAGTCGTTTCTCCCGCAAGGCCACGGCACTCGCGCTCGCCCTCTCGCTGTGGCTGAGCGCAATCGCCGCCGCCGCTGCGCCGCAGCAACAAACATCGCAACCGCAAGATCAAGCCAAGTCCGACCAGAAAAAAGAGGCTCAGGACAAGAAGCAGGATCAAAAGGCCACCGCGCCTGTGCAGACCAGCGCCAATCGCAAACCGCTCAAGACGGACGAAGACCCGGCGATGATCGGCAAACGCAAGCTCAACAGCGGGCCGATTGCCAGTATGACCGGCTCGACCGAGAAAGAAGTTAAGATCGGTCGCCAGTTGGCAGCAGAGATTGACAAGCAGGTCAAGTTTGTTGACGACCCTTTGATTACAGAATACGTCAATCGCGTCGGCCAGAACGTAGTCCTTCATTCGGATGCCAAGATACCTTTTACCATCAAGGTGATTGATTCGGATGAGGTCAACGCCTTTGCGCTCCCCGGCGGCTTCTTTTATGTCAATCGCGGCCTGATTCTCGCGGCGGACAACGAAGCCGAACTGGCGGGCGTGATGGCGCACGAAATCGCGCACGTCACCGCGCGTCACGCGATGGAAAATCAGACCAAAGGCATGCTGGCTGAGATCGGCATGCTGGCAGGCTCTATCTTCTTGGGCGGCTGGCCGGGAGTGATTTTTCAGAACACAGCGGGTCTCGGGCTGCTGGCGATTTTCATGAAGTTCAGTCGCGGCGCGGAAGAGGAAGCGGACAAGCTCGGCGTACAGTATCTCTACGCAGCCGGTTATGACCCGAATGCGATGGCGACGATGTTTGAAAAGCTCTCGTCCAAGAGCAAGAAGAAGCCCGGCTTTATTTCCAGAGCATTTGCCACACACCCGCAGGCTCCTGATCGCCGCGCGGCCTCGCTCGAACTCGTCGCGCGCTTCCCCGAACGTGAGGAATATGTCATCAGCACTTCGGAATTCCAGCGCGTCAAAAATCGCTTGCTGAAAATATCCAACGCGCGCATCACGACGGCTGGAGATATTTCCGGCGGCGAGGAAGGCGATCCCGGTCGCCCGACGCTCAAGCGTCGCCAGCCTCCGGCTGAGGATTCCACCGGCGCACCGGCAGATACCAGGCCAGCCGATCCGCCCAAGCTCAAACGCAACGACGGAACCACGCCGCCTCCTCCGGCGCAACAAGGCTCTTCAACTCCGTAACAGAGCCGTCAACCGATTTACCCAAACAGGAGGTTCTCCGCACCAAAGACGAAGGAGAGCCTCCTTGTTTTATGTTCAATATCAGAAAGCGCGCCCAATGGAGGCCGCCTCAACTTGACAATTTTCTGAGCATTTTTGTATTCTATCCGTTCGCGTTTTGGACGCTATAAGCAGAGAGAGTTATCTATGTCAACATACTTTCCCAGCGGGACGGGTCTCGCTGACAATCGCAAATGGTTCGTCGTTGATGCGGCGGGGCAAACCGTCGGGCGGCTCGCAACGGAAGTGGCGCGCATCCTGACCGGCAAGAATAATCCGCAGTGGACGCCTTTTATGGATATGGGCGACCATGTGATCGTGATTAACGCACGCAAGGCCGTCTTCAAAGGCTCAAAGGGCGAGCAGAAGATGTATCGCCATCACACGCTCTATCCGGGCGGACTGCGCGAGATTTCCGTTCAGGATCAGTTTGCTAAACATCCTGAGCGCGTCATAGAGCTGGCGGTCAGGGGCATGTTGCCCAAGAACAAGCTCGGCAAGGCGATGGGTAAGAAGCTTAAAGTCTACGCCGATGCAGACCACCCGCACACGGCGCAGAAGCCTCAAACGCTCGACATCATCACCACTCATTCAGAAAAAGCATAAACAATCAAACGATAGATTTTGAAGGATAGATAAAGCTGTGGCTGAAATTCAATATTACGGAACGGGGCGGCGCAAGACTTCGACGGCGCGCGTGTACCTGCGACCCGGCAGCGGCGACGTGAAGGTCAACAAGAAAGCGTTCGAGCAGTATTTCCCGAACGAAACCTTGCGCATGATTATTCGCCAGCCGTTGCAGTTGACCGAGACAACTAACAAGTTTGACATTTTTGTCAACGTCGCCGGCGGCGGCCCTGCGGGACAAGCCGGTGCGATTCGTCACGGCATCACTCGCGCGCTGATGGAATTCAACGCCGACTTGCGCCGCGCGCTCAAGCAGGCGGGACTCGTCACACGCGACCCGCGCATCAAAGAGCGCAAGAAATACGGACAGAAGGGCGCACGCAAGCGCTTCCAGTTCTCGAAACGATAGTTTCGATTGCGGAATGCGGATTTCGGATTGTGGATTCAAGAATCAAACAAGTGTTTTTCAATCCGCATTCCACAATCCGAAATCCGCAATCGTTGACTCCATTGTCGCCGCCCGGCTTGGTTGCTTCTTAATGAAGAAGCCTGTGGGCGGCGGCGAGCACATAAACCAACACCATGTAAAGGAGATTCCATTTGGCTTCGGTTACGATGAAAGAATTGCTGGAGGCTGGCGTACATTTCGGCCACCAGGTCAGGCGCTGGAATCCGAAAATGAAGGAATACATTTTCGGCGAGCGCAACGGCATATACATTATTGACTTGCAGAAGACGCAGCGCATGTTCCGTGACGCTATTCAGTTCATGACGAATCTGATTGGCGAAGATCGCGGCAAGACCGTGCTCTTTGTCGGCACCAAGCGGCAGGCGCAGGACGCCATCCGCGAAGAGGCCGAGCGCGCAGGCCAGTACTACATCAATCAACGCTGGCTCGGCGGTCTCCTGACCAACTTCCAGACCGTGCAGAAATCCATCAAGCGTCTCAAAGAATTAGAGATCATGCAGACGGATGGCCGCTATGAGAAGCTGACGAAGAAAGAGGGCATCAAGCTCGACCGCGAGCGCGAGAGCCTCAACAAGAATCTTTCCGGCATTAAGAACATGACGCGCCTGCCCGACGCGATCTTTATCATTGACGTGCGCAAGGAAGAGATTGCGGTAGCCGAAGCCAACCGGCTCGGCATTCCTGTCGTCGCGGTGGTTGACACCAACTGCTCGCCGGATGGGATAGACTACATCATTCCCGGCAACGATGATGCGTTGCGCGCCGTGCGTCTCTTTGCTTCGCGCATCGCCGATGCCGTGCTCGAAGGCCAGCAAATGGTCACAGAGGGCGCGGACGAGATGGAAGGCATGGCGGAAGCCACCGGAGCAACAGAGGGCGATGGACGACAACGTCGGCGTTCCGCGAGTGGCGACAAGACAAGCAGCGTGACGACGGAACGCGATCCGGGACGCGCGGCTGAGAATGCAGCGGATATGCAGGCGGCTGCGCCTTCGGCTGAGACGCAAACGTCCGTTCCCGGCAATCAGGGATTCGGCAAGACCGGACAACAGCCGGACAGCATCGGCGATCACGCACAGGCGGGAACCGATGCGCCCGTGAGCGGTGCGGACGGCGGCGGCAATGAAGCCGAAGCAACGCCCGCTTCTTCAGCCGAGCAGGAGAAGAGCGCTGAATCCGTCGGCATCGCCAGTTAAGACACGAGCGAAACAGCATAGGCTTTAAATTTTTTTCGGCGAGCGCAGCCTCCACAAGCGGATGAACCCGCCGGGCTGCGCTTTTTTATAATAATTCGTTCTGTGTACTTTGTATTTTGTTCTTTGTTTCGCTCGCGCATGTTGAGGCATTTCTTTTAGAAAGCTTCAAGCGGCAATTCACGAACAAAGCACAAAGTACAAAGCACAAAGTACAAAGGAGATTTATAACAATGGCAGACATTACGGCGAGCGCAGTCAAGTCGCTCCGCGAGAAAACCGGCGCAGGCATGATGGAATGCAAGAACGCGCTCACCGAAACCGGCGGTAATGAAGAACAGGCGATTGAGCTGCTGCGCAAACGCGGTCTTGCTTCCGCCAAGAAAAAAGAAGGCCGCATCGCCGCCGAAGGCGCGGTCGGCTCTTACATACACATGGGCGGCAAGGTCGGCGTGCTGGTCGAAGTCAACTGCGAGACAGACTTCGTCGCGCGCGGCGAAGAGTTCCAGCAGCTTGTCAAAGACATCGCGATGCACGTCGCGGCGGCTGAACCGCGCTACGTCACGCGCGAGGAAGTCCCGGCGGGCGACCTGGATAAAGAGCGCGAGATCGCACGCGCGCAGGCCAAGAACGATCCCAAGAACGCGAGCAAGCCGGATCAGGTAATTGACAAGATCGTCGAAGGCCGTCTCAACAAATTTTATGAAGAGGCAGTTCTTTTAGATCAGCCGTTTGTCAAAGACCCGGCCAAGACGGTCGGCGATCTGGTGACGGAAAAGACGGCCAAGACGGGCGAGCGGATTTCGGTTCGCCGTTTCGCACGCTACAAAATGGGCGAAGGCTTGGCAAAGCGCGACGAAGATTTCGGCAACGAAGTGGCCGCGCTCGCAGGACAATAAGTCTCAAGTCCAAAGTCCCAAGTCTCAGGTCAAAAACTTCTTGAGACTTGGGACTTGAGACTTGGGACATGGGACTTTTTAAATCTATGTCATCAGTTGCAACCAACGTTGTCGAACCGGCTTACCGACGCATCCTCTTAAAAATATCGGGCGAAGCCCTGATGGGCGCGCAGAATTACGGCATAGACGTGGATGTCGCGCGTGCCGTCGCCGAAGAGATTAAGGCTGTGCGCGAAAAGGGCGTAGAGGTCGCGGTCGTAGTCGGCGGAGGCAATATCTTTCGCGGTGTCTCCAAGAGCGCGGGCAACATGGATCGCTCCAGCGCAGATTATATAGGGATGCTGGCGACGATGATGAACGCAGTGGTCTTGCAGGATGCGCTGGAAAAGGCAGAGGTTATTACGCGCGTCATGTCCGCGATAGACATCCCGCAGCTCGCAGAGCCTTTCATACGCCGCCGCGCGATTCGCCATCTGGAAAAGGCGCGCGTCGTCATCTTCGCGGCGGGCACGGGCAATCCGTATTTCACGACCGACTCGGCAGCAGCCCTGCGCGCACTGGAAATCAAGGCCGACGTGATTCTGAAAGCGACTAAGGTCGAAGGCGTTTACAATGCAGACCCGATGCTGGATGCGACGGCGACGCGCTATGACTGCATCACGTATCAGGAAGTTTTGGAACGGCAGTTAAAAGTGATGGATGCTTCGGCTATCTCTCTGTGCATGGATAACAAGCTGCCCATTGTCGTCTTTAACATGCGCAAGTCCGGCAATATCATGCGCGTCGTGATGGGCGAAGCAGGAGTCGGCACGCGCGTCTGCGTCGAAAAATAGTCTCAGGTCTCAAGACCCGTGTCTCAAGTTCATAAGGCTTTTGACTTGGGTCTTGAGACCTGGGACTTGGGACTAATTTTCGGAGAAAAGATATGAGCGAAAAAGATGTCATCAAAGAAACGCGCCCGCGTATGGAAGCGGTGATCGAGGATGTGCGGCGCAGGCTGGCGACGGTCAGAACGGGACGCGCCGCCGTGAGCCTGCTCGATAACGTGATGGTCGAATATTACGGGACGCCGACGCCGCTCAGCCAGATGGCCTCCGTGCATGTGCCTGAGCCGCAGATGCTGACCGTGCAGCCGTGGGATCAAACGCAGCTCGGCGCGATTGAGAAAGCGATTCGCGCAGCCGATCTCGGCCTCAATCCATCGAACGATGGTAAGCTGGTGCGGATTCCGATTCCCGCTTTGACGGAAGAACGCCGCAAACAGCTTGCCAAACAAGTGCATGAGATTGCCGAAGAGCATCGCACGGCTGTGCGTAACATTCGCCGCGACGCAAACGAACGCCTCAAGAAAATGCTCAAAGATAAAACCATTTCAGAGGATAACGAACGCGACGGGCTGGAAGAGGTGCAAAAGCTGACCAACACCTACATCGGCAAGATTGACGAACTGTCGAAGACCAAAGAGCAAGAAGTAATGAGCATTTAAATCAAGGCACAAGTAAAAAGATAAAAGGCAAAAGTGAAGACAGCATCTCTGTCATCTTCGCTTTTGCCTTTTATCTTTTGCTTGAAGTTTTTAACTTTATTTCTCCGGAATCTCAAACACGTCGTCTGCAATTTCCTGATTCAGATTTACCTCTTTGACTTTGTACTCGGCGAAGAAAGCGCCCTGCGACAGCTCTAATCTTTGTGTGAAGACGTAAGGCACCAGCACGCCGTCCATTTCTTTGAACGTCTTATTGTCGACGCCGAAAACATATCCCCGATAAGGAATCAGATAGCTCATCACACGCCCGTTGGCCGGATCAATATAAAAGTCTGTTACGAAGCCTTCGGCATCCGTGATGCGAAACGCACGCTGTTTATTCTTGTCCTCCAGCGCGGAGACCGTATAGCCGGGCTGGTTGTATTTCATCAATACGTTAAGCCCGAATTTGTTCGCCGGTGGCAGGTCCATCTGCGGCACGGAGCTAAAGCTGCGCGTGCCATCGGAGATTTGCCTGTAACCGAAAACGGGTGACTGAATCTCTATGCGCGAGCGTTCGCCCGCCGTGACGATGACGAACTTGCCCGGTTGAGACTGCACGGAGTTGGGAGCATACAGGTCTACCGAACCCTTCAAGACCATGCTTTTCAAATCGCGGAATTTATCGCCGCCCTGTGCAAGATAAGCCGCGCGTGCCAAGTCCACCGGCGAAGTTGCTGCCGTGATGGTGACTTTAGCCGGAGCTGTCGCCGCAGGCGCGGGCGTGGAAACTTTTCCGCTGCCGCCGTTCGCTTTGCCTTGCGCGTCCGGCGTGGCAGTGGCTTTCTGCGCCTGTGCGCTGCCGACCATCAAGAGGAGAAATGAGAACAGGGCGAGAGCAGGCATGAGCCTCTTTTTCATATTACTGATCCTTTCAAGCTGGAAAAGGCGAAAGATGAATTTTACGAGAGAAACGCGCCTCGCATCGGCGCACAACGGCAAAATCTTAAGAGAGTTGATCCACCAAGCCATACGAAGAGACACGAAACAGGTTCAAGTTATTTCGTGTCTCTTCGCGGATTGTTTTACTGCCCTTGCCTTGTTTAGAAGGTCAATCGAACCTGCGCTTCGATGCGACGATTGCCCGCCGCCGAGTTGCCGCCGCCGCCGCCAAAGCCTCCGGCGTTTGTATTCGCCTGGCCGAAGAAGTCTGAGCGCAGGTTGCCGATAAACTGTCCTTCGTTCGTGTGGTTGAAAAGGTTCTGCACCTGCACGGAAAAGGTTAAATTGTAACGCTTCTCTGCCGCAGCGTTCGCGCCGCCGAAGAGCGAGCCTGCGCCGACCGCACCGCCTCGACCTCCTGCACCGCCACCACCGGCAGCGCCGCCCCGGCCTCCGCCGCCACCGCCGCCACCGCGTCCGCCGCGACCACCGTTGCCACCGCCAGCAGTTCCGGCTTGTTGACCACTTCCCTGTTGTCCGGCGGCAGCGTTGCTACGCTTAACTTCGCCAAAACCGAAAGTTCTGGTGACGCGCACATTGACCGTGACGAAGGCTGGCCCTTCACCAAAGTTGCGCGGGATGATTTCTTCTCCCGGCAATGGCAGCAGGTTAAAGTTGCCAAAGCGCGTGCAGCGTATATTCACAGCGGCGCAATCCGCCCCGGCAGGAGCCAACGACGGGCGTTCCAAGAGGAGCGTATCGCCATTTATATCCACCCCACCCGTAGTAATGTTGAAAGGCCGACCCGTAGAGGCGATGATAAATGGATTCAGACGAAGCTTCCACGGCACTCCGAACGAGCCGCCGAGAAAGAGCCGGTGGCGAGTATCGAAAGCGGAACGACCGTATTCCCTGCTTAAGTCATAAGTGTCTGCGGGAAACACTCCTGCGCCTTCCGTATCGCTGCTCGTCTTGCCCAAAATGTATGACGCAAAGAGCGTGAAGTTCGGGCTGAGACGATTATTGACGTTGATGATTAACTGGTTCTGGTTGAGCGTGCCGCTTGATTCATACTCGAAATAGTTATTGATGTTTCCGAGCGGGCGCGTACCGCTGCCCTGTATGAGCGGGTTGAAAGTTCCGGGCAATGGAGTATTGATATTACGCGAGCGCAACACATGCAGCGTGCGCGAACTGATAAAGGTCGTCGCCACCGTGAACCTGTAAGGCAACTGTCGTTCGACGCTGACCGCGACCTGCATCGTGTACGGAGCTTGCAGGTTATCTGCAACCAAACGGATGTTCTGCGGCAAGCCAAGCGTGCTCAAGGTTGCCAGACTCGGCGTGTTCGGAAACAGGCTCAGAAGAACCGGGCCGTCAAGCACTGCGTTCGTAACATTAAACTGCTGCTGCGAGCCGACGCCTCCGTCAAAGCGGTTCGACTGAAGCGTCAGGCTTTCACTGAAGCGGTCATAGAAGATGCCGAATCCGCCGCGAACCACGGTTTTCGGCTGGCGTGCGCCGCCCGCTCCCGGCGACCAGGCAAAGGAGACGCGCGGCGCGAAATTAAAATTGCTGTTGATGTTGTTCTGCGTCTCGTAGCGCAAGCCCAGGCTCAGCGTCAGGTTCGAGCGCACGCGCCAGTCGTCCTGAATGTAACCACCGAAATCCACCTGGCTGACACCCGCCTCCGGGTCGCCGCCTGCAATGGTCAACTGCGTCGGACGAAAGCCGGGAGTTCCGAGCAGCGTTTGCCGGTACTGTTCTATGGAGTTGAAGAGGTAGGTGCCGCCGAAATTGTTCTGCGTAAAATCCGTCACGCGCGACCAGCGCACACGTCCACCGGCTCTGAATGAATGCCTGCCCATAATCCAGGACGTGTTGTTCTGCAACTCAACGCGGTCTTCTTTATTAAACGACAGCCCGATCTGCGAACCGCCTCCGGTAAAAGCATCTGCGACAATAACTGTCGGCACGGTGTTGTCGCCTTCCTGAAGGCGGCGTCCGCGTATGTACTGAAGGCGCGTTTCGTTAATCACTGTCGGCGTTAAAATCGCCGTCTCGGTCAGTTGCAGCGTGTGCTCTGTGAAAGAGGTATCGTAGGCGCGCTCAGGCAGCGAGAAGCCGCCGATGCCCGCATCTTCTGCGCTCGTGCGCGTGTAGGTGTAGCGAGCAACGAGCGTGTTCTTATCATTCAACTGGTAATCGAAACGCGGGCTAAAGGTCAGGCGACGCTGCGGCGTCACGACAGCCAGATTCACCCTCGTCTCCGGAAGAGCCGGGTTGGTAGGGTCTAGCACCAAAGCACTGATGACTGCGTTATCTTCTATCACACGCCGCTCGAAATCAAAAAAGAATGAAGCCTTTTTGGCAATAATCGGCCCGCTCAAATTGCCGCCATACTGTTTGGCCTGGTACGGCGCGCGGTTGTCCGCGAAAGGATTGCGCGAGTTCAGGCTCTCATCATTAAAGTTCATAAAGACTTGCCCGCGCAGCTTGTCCGTTCCCGGCTTAGTGAGAATTTCCACGCGGCCAAAGCCTAAGCGATCATATTCCGCCGAAAACGGATTCTGGTTGATGCGTATCTCGCGGATGGATTCTTTGGGCGGCAGGCGGCCTCCGGTAAAGCCGTCTATAAAGAACTGCCCGCCGTTCGGCCCGGCTGACGGGCCTGCCAGAGCCTGCAAAGCTGCGGCCAACTCGTCCGGGTCATCCGGCAGCGAGTCGAGGTCTGCGCCGCGCAGGACGAGCGCGCCCGCGTTATTCTCAGGCTCTGTGCTGACCGGAGTCTCCGCCGCAACCGTAACCTCTTCGGTTCCCAGCGCGGCTCCTAAGGTAATCTTGAGTTGCTTGCGCTCTCCGGCGGCAATTTCGACTTCTGCGTTCTCAAACACAGCGAAGCCGGACGCGATGGCGCGCACGATATACTTGCCGGGCGCAAGGCCGCTCACGACATAATTGCCTTCGGCATCCGTGACGGCGGTTTTCTCAACGCCGCTCGCGTCCACGACCGTAATGGTCGCGCCCACAATCAGCGCGCCGAATTCGTCTGCCACCTGACCGCGCAACGTGCCCGAAGCCTGCTGCGCCGGGACGGACGACACACACAAAATTAAAGCGATAGTAAGAAAGATACTTTTCATGATTGTTCTTTGAAATAAGGGAATTAACAAAACCTTTAAGTAGTCAGTAGCCAGCATAAGACCGAATGCTTTTCTTCTGACTACTGACTACTGGCTACTTCTTCTACGGCCCTCCGATGCTGTCCAGTCCGGGGAGGTTCAGAGAAGGACTCTGCGCGCCGCCTCCGGCCTGACCCTGCGGGCGTGTCATTAAAGCTTCGATGCCTGCGACGAGTTTGATCGCAGTGACGCGCGAAGGGTCTACGCCCGTCGTGCTGGAAACTGCTATGACATCGCCCTTCTTCAATTCAGTGATTGCGACTTGCGGCAGACGCTCGATCATCTCGTCCATGTCGCCGCCGCGTCCGGCGCGTGGTTGCCCTTCGCCTTGCGCCGGTTGACCGCCACCGGCTGGCGCGGCTGCTCCGCCTGCTGCTCCGGCCTGCGCTCTTCTCTGCGCCAACATCGTAGCCATCTCAGGCGGAATGCGACGCATGACGGAATCTTTATTGACGACGACCGTTAAGGGCTGGCCTGTCTGTAAATTATTAATCGTGATTTCGTTGGTCGCAGGATTGACGACAGTAATCGCGCCGCCGACCATGCGGAACGAACCGGAGACGACCTCTTCGGGAGTAAAGCGCATGCCGTCCGCGCTCCTGTCGCCAAGTGCGCGCACCTGATCGCCGACCTTCAGTTCTGCGAAAGAGCTTGTTTTGGCATCGCTGAATTTGACGGAATCGGGTGCATAGCGGCGAAACTTAACTTTGTCTGAAGACGCAAGCGTGATGGGACGCTCGCCGCCGGGAGCGCGCATCACGAGGCTAATCTCTTTGGCTTCTGTATTGAGAGCGGTGATGCGACCGACGATGCCGCGCTTTTGCCAATCTGCGCGATCACGCTCGTGCTTTTGCGCGATGTCGGATTTGGTCATCACGACCACGCGCCTGCCCGGCATAGACTTTTTATCTTCGGCTAAGCGTCCCTGCGCGATCACGCCATCGCCGACGCCTATCTCAGCCAGCGTAATCGGCGTCGCATCTTTCAAATCGGTCGCGCCCGGCTTTGCCTGCAAATAAATAGTCTTGTCGTTAAGCATTACCAGCACATCGCCGTCTTTGGTCTTGACGGAGATAACATTATTAGCAGCGTCAACCACCGTGACCTCGCCCAGAATCATGGTCGGCGTCGCGGGCGTTGGAGCAGGCGTTTGCCCCGAGGCATTGACAGCCGTCAGTGCAAAAATAGCGAGCATGGCGCTTAAAAGAATTGTTTTCATACTGTTTCTTATTTGAAGACTCGAAGCGAAGCGTTGCGTCCAAGAGTTTTTATACGCTCGCTTAAGACTCAAGGTTGCCTTAGATGCCTTTGAAAGCTTCTCTGGCTGTCCTTATAATTTAAAACACCGTGGACGGGGATTTTGCGGCAGAAATTTGCGCGCCGTTTATTAGACGCTCCAAGAGCCGCTTCCGTTACACCAATTACAGCTTTTTTGAGAGGTTTTTTTGAGATTACCGGGCGAGAATTCAGGCGCGCGTGGCGGGCTGCTGTTTCCAATCCGTGCGATAGCGCGCCGTCAGCGTCAGGCCGAGGCTCGTGACCAGCAGGCCGCCAACGACGAAAGGCCAGATGTAAGGCAACGAGAGCAGCAGCGACCAGAAGCCCGCGCCCATCAGGAGCGCGATTGATTCCGAACGCTTCCCTTCCGGCAGAAAACGCTTTTGCAGCCATCTTCCGGTCGCCGCGTGAATCACGACGCGCCCGAAGGTGTAAGTCAACAAGAGCAGCAACAAGGCCATGATGCCGATAATGACGCCGAGCGGCGTTGGCAACAGGTGCATGCAGGCCACCACGCCGAACGTAGAGACCACCGCGCCCAGACAACCTATAACCGCGACTCGCACATTCGTCAATTGTAATCTGGCAGCCCCGCGGCCCACCGCGCCCGGAGTCACAGCCGTCAAGGCCAACGAAACGATAAACCAGAACAAGACTGCCAACAGCCTCTGTCCCATATACGAAGCAGACCATTGAGGCGTCAAAAGCGAAACAGGATTGCGCATCATCTCGCGCAGTTCCTGTTCATAGCCAGCGTACATGATAGTCGTGCTTTCAACGCGACGACCGGGCGCAGCCTTACCGTGATGATAAGCTCCGCCGAAGACCAGCACGTCGCCGCCTATGTAAGAGCCTTCGCGCTGAATGACAGAGCCGCCGATGGCCGCGACATCGCCCTCGACGCGGCCATAGACGATGACATCGCCGCCAAAAGAGATGACGCCTTTCTGAACCGTGCCGCGCACTTCTACCGAGCGACCCATGCCGAAGACATCGCCTTCGCTGTTTCCCTCAACAACGAGCGGGGCCTTATCATCTGCTATCAAATTCGTAGAGCTTTGCGCGTGCGTCGCGATGGTCGCGACGAGCAGCGCGAAAAAAGCCGCCGCCATCTTCCAGATAAAGGGCGCGATACAAATTTCACTTTGCCTGTAAAGCGAGAGCTGGCTCACGATCTTTGTCAACTCCGCGCGGGCGGGAGCGTCAGACACCTTTCCTTCAGTGATTTTCGGCGCGGTGATACCTGACTATCAGGCGCGGCAGCAAAATCAGCGCGACCGCGAACAGGAGGAATGCAATCAGACCGATGGGATGTGACTCGAAGATAAAACGCCTGCCGAGCGCGCGAAAAATGACGGACAAACCCGCGCCCGCGTCATAGAGCGTGTTTCCCATCAACGCCAGCACGCTTGCGCCGTACCGGACGACAGCCTTGATGGGAACCAGCACAGAGTCGCTCAAGCGCGCACCGCCCAGCAGCAGGAAAGCAATCAAAGCCAGCGCAGTAGCCAAACGCAACGCCAGCTTATTCTCTGCGCGACGGCGCACGCCGCTCATGTCGCTTTCGGCATGCGCGGCCACGACCTGCGCAAAGTTCTGCGGCAGTGACAGATTCGGATCATCTGCGCCCAGCGCAAAGTCCAGCTCGCACAGCAGACGCCGCTGCTCCTGCAATTCCGCAACGCACGAGCGACATTCCTGTAGATGCTCTTCAAACAGAGAGAGAGACGCAGCATCAAGCTCGCCGTCAAGATAAGCGGCGATCTCTTCGCAACGGCAGCACTCTCTCTCTTTTAAAAGCATGTCGCTCAAATTTCCCCAACCTGAATTATAAGAATCGGAGATTCAAACAGGGATAGGCAGGATGAGCAGGATAAAAAAAACAGGGCGGGATGTTGAATGATGAAAGCAATGCTATTAATAGCATCTCCTCCATCATTCACGAATCTACTTTTATTCCTGCTCTTGATCCTGTTCATCCTGTCCATCCCTGTTAATTTCTTTAAACGCTCGTGATGCCTCTTTGCAGGAACTGCTGGCGCATCATCTCGCGCGCACGGAAGAGGCGGTTCTTGACCGTGCCGAGCGGCAAGCCCGTCACATCCGCAATCTCGTCATAGCTGAGATCGTGCGAGTGGCGCAGGACGATCAGCTCTTTGTAAGTCGGGGGGAGATGGCTGACGACCGCTTCGATCTCCGCACGGCGTTCTTTTCTTTCGCTCTCCTGTTCGGGAGTCGGCCTGCCGCTTTTGAGGGGCAGCTCATACTGCACGCCGTCCGATTCGCTGATAAGCGATTGGTCGCGCGTCGTATGCCGCCGCAAGTGGTCTATCGCAGCGTTGTGCGCGATCTTGTAAATCCACGTCGAGAACTTAAACTCTGAACGATAGCGCGCGAGAGAGCCGTAAACCTTGATAAAGACCTCTTGCGTCAAATCGAGCGCGGCATCGTAATCGCCAACCATCCGGTAGACATAGGCCGCGATGGGACGCTGGTAACGCCGCACCAGTTCCTCAAAGCTCTCTTCGCGCCCGCCAATCGCGCGTGCCACCAACTCGCTGTCGGCTATCGCGCCGGAATTATTTAAGGAGAGTGCGTGTGCAGTCATGCTCATGATGCTCAGGTTTTACGAGCCTGAAATGGCAAAAGTTTCAAAAGCGGATTTAAGTCAAGAGTCAGGAGTCCAGAGTCAGGAGTCAAAAGCAAAACAAATCTTGTCTTTTGACTCCTGACTCTGGACTCCTGACTCCTGACTCTTTACGCCCATGCGAGCGCGGCCAACCCTGCGGGCGCAGCGATGGTGTCAAAGCTGATTTCTTGAGTCGGAAGTTGTAAACCGACATCGGGCGCGGTGAGCGCGCGTGCGTCCTGTCCCAGCGTTTCGGTAATCACATCGCCGACCTGAGCCAGACTAAAACCTGTGCCGATGACCAGATAACGCTCAAGGCTGTGAGGCGCAGCCGCTGCTCCGCCAGCCGTTGCGGACTGTATGCGGTCGCGATAATAAAGCAGGAGACGATAAAGCTCGTCGGCGCGGTCTGCTTCCTCGCACAGCACAGAGCGCACGATGAGCGGCTGTCCGCCGCGTAACATGACTGCGGTAAAGCCTTCGGCATAAGAGCTGAGCAGGAGCGCGTCGCTGTCTGCGCGGCTGCCGTCGCGCGTCCGTGTGAGCCACCGTTCTTCGCCCGCATGTCGCGGCAGAATCAATCCCACGCGCCAGCCCAGAGACTCAAAAACCTTCTCATACTCCTTCAGCACGTCTCTATTCACGCCGACCGCCAGATAACGCGCACGCCCCGCAGCATCAGGCGCGAGCCGTTCGCGCCTGATGCGCAATTCGTCAAACGTCATGCTAAAGCCGCGCTCTGTTTTCCAGCGCAGGACTTGATCCAGCTCGCCGCGCGAAGCGGGCGCGCTCTCCAATGTCAGGATGACGGCGCGCATCGTAGCTTCCGGCAGCGCGACAGACCAGCGACGCTGCCGCTGTAGCCCTGCGCTCGTTACTAGTTCTGCCAGCGCGTCCGCCAGCTCGCCCGCGCGCGGGATGTTTGGTTCATCAAAGCTCGGATGCAGCAAGCCTTCCGGCAGCGTGATGGTCGCGGCGCGTTTTAAGGAGAATTGCTGACGTTGCTTTTGCAGCAGGACAGCCGAAGCGACGCCGCGATCAAGACCAATGGCGGCCATCGGCAATCGCGGGTTGATGAGTCTGGATAAGGGATTCATTTAGATTTTGGATTTTGGATTTTGGATTTTGGATTAAGCGCGTGACGGAGGCTGAGCCTTGAAAAACTTAGCTTCGAGCTAAAGCAGCACGCCAATCCAAAATCCAAAATCTAAAATCCAAAATTCTCCTACCATTGATTATAAGATGAGCCGTCGGTTGCAGTGTCTGTCGAAGAGCTGCGCACGTTAATCAATCCCTGCTCGCCCTCGTTGGAGTTCGGGTCTTCGCCAATCTCAGCCGTCCAATCCTTCTCATTGGTGATCGGGTCAACCGGAACCTCGCGCAGGTAGCCCGCAGTCACCAACTCGTCGAGCGATGGCGGCAGCTTGCCCTTGTCCGCCGCGTACTGGTCAATCATGGCGCGCATCTTAAAGAGATCGTCCTTGAGAACCGTCTCGCGCGCATGCAGGACGTGACGCTGGTACTGCGGCAGGGCGATGGAAGCGAGGATGACGATGATGAACATCACGATCATCAATTCCAGCAACGTGAACCCGGCGTTTGTGCTTTGTGCTTTGTGCTTTGTGCTTTGCGCTCGCCTCGTAGCTTGAGCAGAGACATGACCGCTCAGCCTGTGACGCACAACAGACAAAGGACAAAGGACAAAGGACAAAGTTTTACCAATCACTATACTTCTCTCCATTCAAGGCCGTGCCGCGCGCTTTCGAGCGCACATCGAAAACATTCTCTTTGCCCCACGTAGTCGAATCCGGCACATCGTAGGATGAGCGGAAATCCCAATCGGCTTCGCCCGTAATCGGATCGACCGGAAGCTGTCGCAGGTAAACTTTCTTCTTCGTGCTGGTCTCCGAATTAAGATCGGTCGCAGTTCTTTTCGAGTCGCCGAGTCCAACGCCGCCCAGTTGATTCCCAGCGCCTCCGCGCGGCGCAACGTTGACGCCGTTGACCAGCGTTTCCAAATCCGGCGGATAGCGATCCGGGTTATCCACCGTGAAGATTTTGCAGTCGGTAATCACGACTCTGCTGCGCGGGTCTGCCGGTGGTTGCCCGCCCGCTTGATTCCGCGTGTTGTCCACCGTTTGCGGGATTGCCGAGGCGTTGGCAGTCGCGCCGGTTGCCCCCGCGCCGGAGCAGGGGCTGCCCATTGTGTCTCGGTGAAACTCCTGTATCGCCAGCCGCATTTCGCGCAGGGTGTCGCGCAAACGCTGCTCGCGCTGCCGCCTGACGGACAGCTTGACCAGAGGCACGACGCCGAGCGTCAGGATTGTCAGAATCGTGAGCGTGATAATCAACTCAAGCAGCGTGAAGCCGCGAGAACGAGTTGGCAGTGAGCAGTTGGCAGTTGGCAGTGAAAGACGCGCTTCGCCTTTTCTGCTTTCCTCTGCCAACTGCCAACTGCCAACTGCTATCTGTTTGCTCATTATTGTTTGACGATTACTTCACTCTGAACGAGTTGCAGCGTCATGTTGCGCCCGTCCGCCGCGATCAGGTGCATGTTGTTGTTATCAAAGGTGACGGCGCTTGCGCCTGCGGCCAGAGCCTCGATGTCAACGAAGATGAGCACGCCCGCGCCGCTCATCGTAGTGCCGGTCGGCGGCGCGATGGAGACGAGCAGCACGCCGCCCTGATTAACAGATTGCGTAATGGTCGGCACGCTCTGCTGGCCTGCGAACAAATTGCCGCTTGCCACATTGCGAATCGTGACCGTGCGCGGGTCAAAGCGCAAAGTCACAACCGCGAGACCGAGCGGTGCGTCCGTCTTGAGCACGAGCGCGAGCCTGCGCTTCTCGCCGACGCGCATCTCATTGCGCTCAGGAATCAACCGCAGCTCAGCCGCGCTTCCCAGTAAGGGCTTGAGCAAAGGCTCTCGCCGCGCGCTCTCGATTGAAGGCAGTCGCGGCGGTTCTTCGACCGTGACTGTGAGCGGCTGTGCCCCGCCGTTGGTAAACGACATCGGCGGCTGTCCGGCAGTTGTCATCAGCGCGGACAAGATGTTGCCAGTGCGCAGCAAACTGGGCACGACGGTAGTGGCGACAACTGTATCGGCAGCCCGTGCCGCAGTTGTTTTAGGCGTGGCGCTCTTATTAGAAATCGGAGTCGTCACAGCGCCCGTCGGCTGCTGCGTCCCGGTCTCGCCGGGCAACAGGCTTTTCGGCGCGGGCACGTAAGCCGGAGACTCGGCTTCGGTCTCGCTGGCGTTGGTCTCTTTCAGAGAGACTTCGACTTCTTTCGCGCCGGTCTCTTTCTTAACCGGTTGCGGCTCGGGCGACCCGGCAGCCGGTGCGGCGGCGGCAACATTGTTCGCAGGGCGACGCGCGGCAGCCAGTTGCTGTTCCTCACGCTCGGCATCCTGAATCAAAGCTTCGAGCGAGCCTTGAGTCGGCGTCTGCAAGGTGCCGCTGGGTCGCTCCATCTCATCATCGGGAGTGACGGCGGGCGCACGCAGGACGCGCGGCGTCACTGAAATCACGATGTCTGTTTGCTGATTGTCGCGTGTCGGGGTCATGAACAAACGCCCCAGGATAGGAATCAGGCCGAGCAGAGGCAAGCCCTGTCGCCCGTCCGACGCTTTGTCCTGCGCGAGGCTGACGAGCATCATCGTGCGATTATTCTGAATGCGCGCCGTGCCTGTGATGGTGCGCTCGATAAAGGTCGGCGTCAGGCTCGGATTCAAAACGTCCTTCGATTCGATGGACATCTTGACCTGCACATCAAGGTTCGGAAAGACCTGCGGCGTAAACTTGAGCGTCAAACCCGTCGGCTCGTAGTTGATGACCGGAAATCCGCCGCTGCCGAACACCCCCTGCTGTCCTTTAGTGTCGGTTGTGCCGCCGGTACTGAAAGGATAGGTCTGCGCCGTTTGCACTGGCACGCGCTGGCCTATGCGCGCAGACGATTCTTCACCCGTGAAAGCGTGAATCTGTGTCGAGGCGAGCAACTTGGAATTTGATTTCTTCTGGAACGCACTTATCTGTGAAGCAGGTATCAGCAACGCGCCGCCCAGAGCCACAGGCGGGGCCGACGCCAGCCCATTGGTGATTGCCGTGCGACTACCGAAGAGAGTAAAAATACCGCTGCTGGTTCCGCCCAGGTTCAAGAGCGAGCCGTCATTGCCAATCTGGTTGCCGATCTGCAACAGGTCGGTGCGCGAGACTTCGTAGATGTTGACATCCATCACCACTTCGGCGCGGTCTTTATCAATGCTGCTAATCAGTTCGCCTATCAAGCGCACGTTCTCGGCGGTATCGCGCACGGTCAAGCTGTTGGTCGCTTTATCAGGAATGGCGATGGTCGGCGGGCGTCCGGACTGTGCCGGAATCGCCTGCTGGATGAGACGCAAGGCATCCTGCGGGTCTGCATTTCCGAGGTAGAAGGTGCGAATCACAAGCTGCTGGAACGTCGGGCGGCGCGTCTGGTCTGCGACCAGGATAGTGCGCCGGTCCATCTTCTGGAAGAACAAGCCTTCCTGCTGGAAGAGATAATCCAGAGCCTTCGCCGTCGAGACGTTGCGCAGGTTGACATCTATCGTGCGCGGCTGGCGAAACGATTGGCTGTCGAAAATAACGTTGAGATTGAGCTGATCCGCCAGACTGCGGATAAAGGCTTTGAGATCGCCGCTGTAGTTGATGACACGCAACTGCTCTGAGCCAACGGGAATGGAAGACGCCTCTTGCATCGTGGCGGCGGGGCGTCCTGAGCTGAGCGCGCCGGGCGTCGTTTGTGGCTGCGTGCCGTGGCCTATGGGTCTTTCCCCCGGCTTGTAAGCGCCGGGAGCGACTTTCGCGCCGGTGGAGCCGTTGCCGTCTCCATTCCCGCCAGCCCCGTCGCCCTCAGCCTCCTTGTCCGCCTTCAGGCGCAGCATGCGATCCATCTCAGAGATCGCCAGCTCATTCACCGGGTCGTAGCCGTATGCCTGCCGGAATGCGTTATAGGCCCCGGCATAATCGCGTTGTTCGGCGAGCGCGGTTCCCTGTATCATAAACATTTGCGAGGCGTTGAACACGGCGCGGCGATAGTGCAGTTGATACTGCGTATCCGAAGGGTCTGCGGCGACCGCGAGCGCGTATTCCTGCGCAGCTTTATCCCACTGCTCTGCGGCTTCGTACTGCTGACCGAGTTTGAAGTTCTTCTCGCCCTTCTTGGCAAGAGCCGTGATCGGCGTCAGGAGCAAGCAAACGGTCACGAAAATCGCCGCCAGCGAGCGTGTATGTGTGGCTGATTTCATCTCAAATCTCTTTTTTGTATTGACTGAATTAAAATAATTGCAGCAGCTTCGCCGAAGCCACCCTCTTCCGGCGGCTTTACTTTAATAGCCGCCGACCTTTACGGGTTACACGCCCGTTGCCGGGTACAGTTCCCTGAAAACAGTTTTCAGTTTTGGGTTTTCAGTTTTCAGTAAAACAGCTTGGCTTTCGCTGAAAACTGAAAACTATCTTACCCTTTAATTTCTTCGACAAACGTGACGCGATTGATCTCATGGAGCGTCGAGGTGCCTGCGAAAACTTTTTGCAGCGCAGACTCGCGTAAGCCTTTCAAGCCTTCGGCTTCGGCGGCGCGCCGGACTTCCGAGCCGGGGCGGCGCTCGACGATCATCTCTCGTATGTTGTCCGTCAAATCCAACAGCTCATGAATCGCTGTGCGCCCGCGATAGCCGGTGTGATTGCAGGCATCACAGCCCGCGCTCATGTAAAAGATTCTGCCTTGTTGCTCTTCGGGGCGCAGGCCGCTCTCGCGCAACTCTTCGTCCGACGGTTGATACTGGCGCTTGCATACCTCGCACAGCATGCGTATCAGGCGTTGCGCCAGCACACAGTTCAAGCTGGAAACAAAATTATACGGCTCAACGCCCATGTTCAGAAAACGCCCGATTACGTCAATCACGTTATTGGCGTGAACGGTCGTGAATACGAGGTGGCCTGTCAGAGCGGATTGAATAGCAATCTGCGCCGTCTCAGTGTCGCGGATTTCACCGACCATGATCTTGTCCGGGTCGTGGCGCAAGATAGAGCGCAGGCCGCGCGCAAAGGTCAAGCCCTTTTTCTCGTTGACCGGAATCTGCGTGATGCCGTGAAGCTGGTATTCGACAGGGTCTTCAATCGTGATGATTTTATCTTCTTCGTTTCTAATCTCGTTGAGCGCGGCGTAGAGCGTCGTCGTCTTGCCCGAACCCGTAGGGCCTGTCACCAGCACCATCCCGTAAGGCTCTGCGATGTAGCGACGAAACTTTCGCACATCGTCTTCCGCAAACCCGACGACATCCAATTTCAAATCGCGGAACTCTTCGTTGATCTGCTCTTTGTCGAGAATACGTATGACAGCATCCTCTCCATGCACGGTCGGCATGATCGAGACGCGGAAATCCACCGTGCGCCCTTTATAGCGCACGCGGAAACGGCCATCCTGCGGGACGCGCCTTTCGGCAATGTCCAGTTCGGACATGACCTTGATGCGCGAGATCAGGGTTTGATGATAAGCAAGATCAATCGGATCAACTTTGGCATAGAGCGCGCCGTCGATTCTGTACTTGACCTGCACTTCTGTGTCGCGCGTTTCGATGTGAATGTCCGAAGCGCGCGATTCCATCGCCTGATAAATAATCGTGTCCACGAGCTTGATAATCGGCGACATGTCGGAATCTGTCGCCAGCCGGTCAAGGTCTAAAACCTCTTCGCCCGTTTCGGTCTCTTTCACCAGCGAGATGCGGAAATTTGACGTAGCTTCCTGAAGCACACGCTGCGTCGCATCGCCTTTGCGAAGCACGACATCTATCGCTCCTGCGGTCGCCACATGCGGCACGATGCGCGAGCGCAGTGCGCTTGCCAGCTCGTCAATCAGTTCGAGGTCGGTCGGGTCTGCCATCGCTACATGCAGGCGGCGGCCGTCGCGACGCAGCGGGACGAACTGGTGTCGCACCATTAAATCAACCGGCAATTCCGCCAGCACTGCATAATCAATCGGCGATTTGCCGACGGGCGGCAAGAGGTCAACGTAAGGCAGACGATAACGGCGTGCCAGATCGCGCGCCGCGCGCACCTCCGGCGGCTCGTGGTCTGCTGTCGGAGGCAGCATATCCTCCTCAAGCGAGATGGGCTGCGTCGTCTCACCGATTGACGAAATGGTTTCCGTTAATTCTTCTGTCGCTTCTTTCATACTTTAAAAACTTGGATTGCCGCCGAAGCTTAAAGGGGGAGAGCCGGGGGTTCAATCTATTCGCGGCTGCTTATCCTCCCATCGGGCCGGAGGAGATGGATTGAATAATCGGGAGATAGATCGCGAGCAAAATCATAATTACGACCCCTCCCATCACTATCAGAATCGCAGGCTCCAGCGTCGTCGTCAACTGCTCAAGCCGCACTTCGCTCTCGGCATCATAGAAAGCGGAGACTTCGTCCAGCATCTCTCTTAAGCTGCCGGAACGCTCGCCGATGCCGATCATATCAAGCGCAAGGTCTGGAAGCCACCGGGCAGCCTCAAGGCTCTCCGTAAAGGAGCGACCCTCGCGCACCATCGGCAGGATTTCCGAGCTTCTGCGGCGCAGCTCGCGATTCGTGATTGACTCCGCCGCAATCTCCCATGATTCGACCAGCGTGATGCCGCCCGCCAGCAGCGTTGCGAGCGAGCGCGTCACCTGCGCGACAGAGAGCTGCACCAGCAGCTTTCCGGCGAGCGGAACTTTTAAGAGCGTGCGGTCTATCGCAAGTCTGCCCGAAGGCGTGCGCGACCAGAACCAGAAAACCGCCCCGCCGACAATCAGCAGCGGCGCAAGCCAGAGGATGTTATTCGAGATGACGGACGAGAGACCGACCACGATGACCGTCACCGTCGGCAGTTTGCTATTGGCGCTCAATCCTTGAAACAAATCCGACATGCGCGGCACGACGTAAACGCTCAGGAACGCCACCATGCCGAAAGAGGCTATCAGCAGGAAAGACGGATAAGCCAGCGCGCCGCGAATCTTGCGCCGCAGTTGCACGTTGCGCCGCATGTATGCGACGTAACGATTGAGCACATCGTCGAGCGCGCCGCTGCGCTCTCCGGCTAAGATAGAAGCCGTGTAGATGCGCGGAAAAATCGCGCCCTGCGCGGCGAAGGCCGCCGACAGCGCCGCGCCGCCGCGAATCGCCTGTTCGACTTCGTCCAGCACCACGCGCAGCCGCGACGAAGCCGCACGCTTTCTGAGCATCGTTATCGCCTGAAGAATCGGAATCCCGGCGCGAAACAAGGCCGCGAGCTGCTGGTTAAAGAGCAGAAAATCGCTGGCCTTGATGCGCGCGTTTCCGCCCCCGCCGCCTCTGGTCAAAGCCGAAGCGCCGCCTGTCTTTGGCGGCGTGACGGCAAAGACCCTGAAGCCTTCCTGCTCAAGGCGCGAGCGCGCTTCATGCACGCCGGGCGCTTCGACTGTGCGCGTTATCACGTCGCCCGCAGGCGTTCCTAAACGACAAATGAACTCAGCCATAAATGCTATTTTAAATCCCTATTGAATTACCCGGCAAGTTGGGTTGAAAAGTATATCATGCGCTCGCGCGCTCGTGCGACAGCAGGCAAAAGCGTTGAAACCGAGAGGCCGTTCGTTATCAAGGATGCTTTTCCCGGCGTCTGCTTCCGGCTCCTGCCGTGTTGCCCTCGTGGAATACACGCCCCCCGCCGCAGAAAGTTGCAGGCAGAACAAACCAAAGTTGCAAATCCGACATCTGAGCGATTGATTACTTCAATCAATCGGCTTCTTGCACAGGTAGGCTACGTGTCTTACAATGTGCATAAGCTTTGCTAACAAGGCCATCAAAAACCAGTGTAGCGAGCAGCGGTCTCCCCGTAAGCCGATCAACATCGCTTCTTCAAAAAATCAGGGCGCGCGTCCGGCCAGCGTCCCATTACGGGTTGGCTGCGCGTCACAGAACAAGTCCTTTCAACCGGCTTAGAGGGATTAGAGAATCTCCACAAGGCCATTGAAGGGAACAGGGAGTTCACATGAACGTCAGGCACCGCAACAGAATCTTGTTTGCGCTCGTTTGCTGTCTGGTTTTGGCCTGCTTGGCGCTCGTCGCTCCGGCGCACCGCGCACAGGAGAAAAAGGCTGCGCCCGCCGCTGCACAGCCGTCCCCAACCCCGCAGCCCGGGCAGCAGGTGGATGACACGACCGTCATGGTCCAGACGGATTTGGTCACGTTGACCGTCACCGTCACAGACAACTACGGACGCTTTGTCTCAGGGCTGAACAAAAAACACTTCACCATCCTCGACGATAAAGAAGAACAGGTCATAGAGCATTTCAGCGACGACGATGCGCCGGTCACGGTCGGTGTGATTTTTGACGTGTCAGGCTCTATGAGCGGCGATAAATTAAGCAAGGCGCGCACAGCCCTCTCGCGTTTTATCGAGACCAGCCATAATTCCGATGAATATTTTTTGATTGGCTTTAACTCGCGCGCACAGATGCTGCTGGACAAAACGCGCGACGGCGATGCCGTGCTGGACAAGCTGACCTACGTGGAGACGAAAGGCCAGACCGCGCTCTACGATGCCTGCTATCTGGGAGTCGAGAAAGTGACGCGCGGCGCGCACCAGAAACGCGCGGTGCTGTTGATTAGCGACGGTCAGGACAACAACTCGCGTTATACTTTCAGCGAGTTGCGCCGCCTCTTGAAAGAATCGGATGTGGTGGTTTACTCGATTGGAATTTTAGGCGGCTCAGACCCCGGCAGCGCGCTCGGCATGCACGGGCAGTCTCTGCTCGACGAGTTGTCGGCGGTCTCCGGCGGGAAAGCTTTTTTCCCGAACACCGCCGCCGAGATGGATGAAATCTTCGAGCGCATCGCGCTTGAGTTGAGACATCAATACTCGATTGGCTATCGCCCGTCGAATTTCGTCAACGACGGCAAGTGGCACAAGCTGAAAGTCAAAGTCACGCCGCCGCGCGGGCTGCCGCGACTTTTCGTCCGCAGCCGCGAAGGTTATTATGCGATTACCAACCCTCGCCGCTAGGCTTTAGGATATTAAGCATGCCCTGCGCGGCAACGCAGACCGCGCCGAAGGGCATCTTTAAGAGGCGCGTGCGGCGCGTGCAGGCTGCCTAGAGCTTGGCGCGATGTTCTTTTTGCCCCAGCAGCGCGTGAATGGATGTCAGGTCTTAGATGCCGGATGTTAGCTATAATCCAGAACGGACATCTAGCATCTGGCATCTTTTTTCTTGAGAGTGGAGTGGGATGAAAAACTTTCGCCTAAACTTAAATGGTCATATGCGCCGCGCGTGGACGCTGGGCTTTGCGTGCGCGCTTGTCTTAGCTTTTCTCATTCTCTCGCATGGCGGGCAGGCGCAGCAGCAAACCCAACAGGACTCAAGGCCGCGCCGCGTTGACGCGACCGCGTCGCCGACGCCGCCCAAGCTCACCACGCAACCGTCTTCACAGACGCCCGGCGCGAATCCGTCGCCGACCCCCACAGACCCTAATGGCGTCGAGCTGGACGAAGGCGACACGGTCAAGATTGATACCAACCTCGTGAATCTGAACGTGCGCGTGATTGATCGCAACAATCGCACTTTCAACGACGTGCGGCAGGACGAGTTTCGCATTTACGAAGACGGCGTGCTGCAAAAAATCGAGTTTGCTTCAAAGGAAGAAGTTCCGATCAGCTATGGTCTGGCGATTGACACCAGCGGCTCGCTGCGCTCGCAGTTGGCGCAGGTCATCGAAGCGGGCAAGACCATCGTTGACAGCAACAAAGAGGACGATGAGACTTTTCTGGTCACTTTCACCAGCAGCGATAAGATAGAGACAATCGTTGACTTCACCGCCAACAAAGTTGAGTTGAAGGAACGGATTGACGATCTTTTCGTGAACTCCGGCCAGACGGCTGTGGTTGATGCCGTCTACCTTTCTGCCGAGCGCGTGGCACAGTACAAGAAAACCAACGACTCCAATGATCGCCGGAGACGCGCGCTGATTATCGTCACGGATGGCGAAGACCGTGACAGCTATTACAAGCAGGAGCAGCTTTTCTCGCGCTTGCGTGAAGACGACGTGCAGATTTTCATCATCGGTTTTGTCAACGAGCTGGATAACGAGAAGGAAGGCTTTATCATTCGCAAGAGCCACAAGAGCAGGGCGGTTGACTTGCTCAACCGGATGGCTAAAGAAACGGGCGGGCGCGCTTTCTTTCCCGACTCCTTGAGCGAGCTGCCCGGCATCGCCGCAGAGATTACGCGCGACATGCGGACGCAGTACGTCATCGGTTATTACCCGACCAACGAGAGGAAAGACGGAACCTATCGCGCCATCCGCGTCACGATTGGCGAGGCTTCGGGGCGCGATAAACGCATCGCCATCACACGCTCTGGCCGCACCGCGCCGCGCGAAGGCGGAGCACCCGCAACTGCTACTCCTACGGCTGCGCCCAAACCGTCCCCACCGCGCGCCGCCAAGCCAACGACGACCGTGCGCAAACCGTAACGAAGAAGAGAATAGAGCGGGGGGGAAGGGTATAGGGTGTCGGGTGTAGAAAAGCAGGTACGCTTTAACTACACCCTATACCCTTCCCCCTTTCTTTTTTGCTTCTTGCCGTCGGTCGCATTTCATTTAAAAATTGCTATAATGTTTCATCTACCGTGTTCACCATTTTTAATATCTTTGCCGTTCTGCTGCTGGTCTTAGCCAATGGTTTTTTTGTCGCGTCGGAGTTCGCGCTGGTCGGCGTGCGTCGCTCGCGCATTCAGACACTTGCCGAATCGGGTGACAGGCGCGCTCGCCGCCTGTTAAGGCTGGTTGATAATCTCAACGCTTACATTTCCGCCACGCAACTTGGCATCACGCTCGCGTCGCTCGCGCTCGGCTGGATCGGCGAGCCTGCCATCGCACATCTCCTGGAAGCTCCGCTGAAGGGTCGCGTCCCTGAAGCCGTGATGCACACTCTCGCTTTCTCCATCGCGTTTGCGATTATCACCTTTCTGCATATCGTGCTGGGAGAGCTTGCGCCCAAGACCATCGCGCTTGAGCGTGCGGAAAAGACCGCGCTGGCAATCGCGTGGCCGATGGAGATGTTCTACAAGACTTTCCAGTGGCCGATACGCCTGCTGGATTGGGCAGGCACGCGCACAGTCCGCCTTTTCGGGCTTCATCCATCGGGCGATCACGCCTCGATTTATACTGAAAGCGAGCTGCGACAGATTATCGAAAGCTCGCGCAAGGGCGGCCACATAGAGGTGGAGGAAGAAAAGCTTATCAACCGCGTCTTTGAGTTTACGGACAGGCAGGTGTTGGACGCCTTGGTGCCGCGCACGGCTCTGGAAGCCTTGCCCGTGAGCGCGCCGCTCGATGAAGCGAAGGCTGCTTTTCGTGCTTCGGGCTACTCACGCCTGCCTGTGTACCGCGAACATCTGGACGACATCGTCGGGCTTCTTTTCAGAAAAGATTTGGACATGGGGCAGGTTTCGTCCGGCGGGTTCAATTTGGAGAAGCTGGTTCGCCCGCCGACGTTTATCCCTGCGACAGCTACGCTCGGCTCTGCGTTGACACGGATGCAGGCGGAGCGCGTGCATTTTGCTTTTGTCATTGACGAGTATGGCGGTCTCGAAGGCATTCTGACGCTCGAAGATTTGCTGGAAGAGATCGTCGGTGAAATCAATGACGAGTTTGATGAAGAAGTGCGAGCGCAGATTGTCAAAGACGAAGGAACATATCTGCTCGACGGGATGCTGTCCGTGCGTGATGCCAACCAACATCTAGGCTTGAATCTGCCCGAAGAAGATGGCTACGCGACGTTGGCCGGATTTCTGATGTCTGAGGCGGGGCGGGTGCTCAAATCCGGCGAGACAATCGAACATGCCGGCGCGCTCTTCAAAGTTGAGCGCATGGATCGCCGCCGCATACGGCGCGTGCGCCTCACGCCCGCTCCGAAAAATGAGCAGGAGACAGGAAAGCAGAAGACGCTCGCAAAGATGATTCCGCTCGCTCTGTCTCCGCTCGGAGCCGGTGCATTTGAGAGCTTCTGTCTGACCGCTTGCGAACGGCTGCCGATGTTCGCAGCCATCATCTAGAGCGGTTTTCAAACCTGGGTGTCAGGGACGAAGCAGTTCACCGCAGAGACCGGAGAGAAGTCGCGGAGATAGCGCAGAGGCTTGAATGCCACACTCTCTCTGCGCCCCCTCTGCGTCCTCTGCGGTGAGCTTGTCTTGCCTGACACTCAAGTGAATTTTGCTCTAAGGCTGCGTGGCGACGGCGGGCATCTGTGAAATCTCGTAAGCGATGAAAGCAATAAAAGCGAGCATCAGGATTAAGATTACTATGACTGCCGGTTCAAAGTTGAAGATGCCTTCTCGCTCCTCCGATTTATTTCCAGACAAACCTTGCGGCAAATTCAAGGCTCCGGTATCAACCACGATAGCTCCCCCGTCATCAGCTTGCGCGTTTGTTACGGCGCTTGCGTCGCGCTCTTCGGGCGGGGCTAGGCTGTCCGACAAAACAGATATTTCGGCTTTGCTCCTGGCTGCTCCGGGGTGATGATGGTGATGATGCTGACGATGATGCTTCTTCTTTTTCATAACCAATCCGCCTTTTTCAAATAGACGTACAGCCCGAAGCCGACCCCGACAATCGAAAGCAGCGCGAAGATATAGCCGTACCTCCATTTCAGCTCCGGCATAAAGTCGAAGTTCATGCCGTAGATTCCCGCGATCAAAGTCACGGACATCAGAATCGTCGCAATCGAAGTCAGACGCTTCATCACCATGTTCATGCGATTACCTGAGACGGAAAGATAAGCATCCATCGTCGCGCCGAGCATATCGCGCAAAACGTCTATCGTATCCGCCACGCGAATGATGTGGTCAAAGACATCCTGGAAATAAACGTGCGTCTCGCGCGCAAAGATCGGCTGCTCGCGCCTGAGCATGGTGTTGAAAACATCTCTGAGCGGCGTAATCGAGCGGCGCAGGTAGAGCAGTTGTTTCTTGATGCGGAAAATCTCCTGCATGGATTCGGGTTTGAAATCCCCGAAAATCTGGTCTTCAAGCTCGTCCATCCTATCGCTCAAAATATCCAGGAGCGGCATGTAATCGTCAACAATCGAATCAATCAACAGGTAAGCAAGCATCCCCGCGCCATGCTCTGCGCGGTCAGTCCATTCTCTCCACAAACGCCCTGCGGTTTTCACCGCGCGAATCGGGCGGCTGTGAACCGTCACCAGAAAATTCGCGCCGAGAAAGATATTTAATTCTCGCAGCTCAAGATTGTCATGCTCGCCCGCCAGCTCCGGCTCATAGAGCACGATAAAATAGTAGCCGGGATATTCTTCGATTTTCGGACGCTGGTGCGCGTTGCGGCAATCTTCAATCGAGAGCGGGTGAAAGCCGAACTCTTCGGCCAGTTCCAGAAAGTCCTCGCTCGTAGGGTCTGCGACATCCGCCCAGACGACGTTTGTTTTAGCCAGACAATATTCGCTGATGTCCGCCGCCGGAAAGTTTTCGGTAAACTTTTTCTCCGCGCTGTTGAGACAAACTGTTGTAATCATGTTGCCGTTTCCTTGCTTGACAGATGTTCCAAGTATACTTTTTACAAAAGCTTTTCACACATTTAAATTATCTGTGATGGTTAGCGGCGCGCTGCCCCTCGCTTACACAACTATTACAAACGCTGCGACGCAAACTTGCTAGGATGCATGTGCTTACCAGCATCAAACAGCACGAGTAAACTTTAGTAGGTACGAGGGAGCCAGTCAGTATGCGTAGCGAAACCAGCAAAAAAGAACACGGCACATTCCTTAATTGGAACACGATCATCTGGATGATTATCTTTCACGCGGGAGCGGTGGCCGCGCTCTTTATGTTTACGTGGCCTGCGCTCATCGTGACGGTTTTTCTCTGGTGGATGTCCGGCAATCCGGGTATCGGGATGGGCTTTCACCGCTTGCTGACACATCGCGGATATAAGACTCCGAAGTGGGTCGAGAACCTTCTGACACTGTCGGGGCTGCTCGCGCTCGAAGGCGGGCAGATTCAGTGGGTCGTGACGCACCGCATCCACCACATGCACACGGAAGTTCCGGGCAAAGACCCGCACACGCCGCGCGACGGTGGGTGGTGGGCACACATGGGCTGGATTCTGCAAGGCACTGCGCAGAGACATTCGGACGAGGTTCTCTGGCGTTACGCTCCTGATTTGATGAAAGACCGTTTTCACTTCTGGGTTAATCGTCTTTACTATATCCCGCTCGTTATCTCCGGCGTGATTTTGTTTGCCGTCGGCGGGTGGTCAATGCTCTTGTGGGCTGTGTTCCTGCGCATCACTATCGGATTGCATATCACCTGGCTGGTCAATTCTGCGACGCACATGTGGGGCAAGCGCAGATTCGAGACGACAGATGATTCGACCAATCTCTGGTGGGTCGCGCTGCTGACCTTCGGCGAAGGCTGGCACAATAATCATCACGCGCATCCGACCGCCGCGCGTCATGGCCTCAAGTGGTACGAGATAGACATGAACTGGTACGGCATCCGCCTGCTGAAAATGTTCGGGCTGGCGAAATCCATCAAGCTGATTAACAAGACAGCCTATCTGCCCTCTGCCAAGAGCGACACGCTCGACAACGCGCTCTCAAAAGCTGCGTAGAAACGAAGGGCGGAGGGATGAGAGGCATGCTATTGAACCTTGAATCGCTCATCTCGAATAGCATCGTTTTCATCCCTCCGCCCTCCGCCCTCATCCCTGTTATAATGCGTGTATGCGCGTTAAGGGTCGTCGTCGCAAATCCATAGCCTTTTTTATCACGCTCGGCGCGTGTCTGGTCGCGCTGGCTGTAGCCTTGAATGTCGGCTGGATTCTGCTTAACTGGCGGCAGGTCGCGCTACTCGTCCTCGGCATAGTCTTTTTCATAGTCCTCATCACGGGTCTCGTCCTCAACACGACTTTTCTGGTGCGCGAAATCCGCCGCAACGAACAACACGACGGCTTTATCAACGCGGTCACGCATGAACTGAAAACTCCGATTGCCTCGATTCGCCTCTATCTCGAAACGCTGCAAACACGCGAAGTAGATGAAGCGCGCAGGCAGGAATTTTACGGCATCATGCTGGCCGACAGCGACCGCCTGTTGCACACGGTCGAGCAGGTCTTGCGCGCGGGGCAGAGCGGGCATCGCCGCCTCCCTGTGCAAAGCTCTGTGATTGACATGAGCGAGATGGCGCTCGAATGTCTTGAGCTGGCGCGCACACGCTATAAGCTGAACAGCGCGGCCTTGCGCTTCGCGGAAACTTTGCCGCAGGGCGAGCGCGCCAGCGTCAAAGGCGATGCGGACGAATTGCGCGCGGCCATCTCGAACCTGATTGATAACGCCGTGAAATATTCGAGGGAAGAAGTAGACGTGTCTGTTGAAGTCGAAGCGGTTGATAACAAGCGCGTCGCGCTGCGCGTGACAGATAGCGGGATAGGCATTCCCAGCAGCCATCTCAAACAGATTTTCAAGCGTTTTTATCGCGTGCCGGGACGTGTCGTGCGGCGCATAAAGGGAACGGGGCTGGGGCTTTTTATCGTCCGCTCGGTGGTCGAAAAGCACGGCGGGCGCGTCTTTGCAGAGAGCGCAGGCGAAGGCGCTGGCAGCACGTTCACGATTCTTCTTCCGAGGGTGCAGCAGAGATGACCGCCGTGCTGATTGTAGAAGACGAGGCGCATCTGGCTGCGGGCTTGCGCTTTAACTTGGAGGCGGAAGGTTACGAGGTCGGCGTTTCCGGCGACGGCGAAGCCGCGCTTGAAATATTGCTGGCAGAGCGCGAGCGTTACGATGCGGTCGTGTTGGACGTGATGCTGCCGGGCGCGGACGGTTTCACGGTCGCGGCGAAGCTGAGAGAGGCAGGGCAGTTCGTGCCCGTCCTGATGCTTACCGCTCGCGGTCGCCCGGAAGATGTCCTGCGCGGTTTTGAATCGGGCGCGGACGATTACCTGCCAAAACCTTTCGAGCTGACGATCTTGCTGGCGCGTTTGCGCGGGCTGCTCAGGCGGCGCGTGTGGTTACAGGAGACAGCGAAGACCACTTCTCAGGACGAAGTTCTGGCGGGCGAGATTGCCGAAGCGGCTTTTGTCTTTGATGGCAAGACGATTGATTTCGCCTCGCTCGAATTGCGTGTCGGCGAAAAAAGCGTTCGCCTGACCCTGATGGAAGCAGAGCTGATGCGTTATCTCATACGGCACGAGGGACGCATCGTCGCGCGCAAACAGATACTTCAAGAAGTCTGGAACCTGCACGAAGACACGGACACCCGCGCGATTGATAATTTCATCGTGCGCCTCAGAAAGTATATCGAAGAAGTGCCGTCAAAACCGCGCCACCTGCTCACGGTCAGGGGCGTCGGCTATCGCTTCATCGCTGCGCCAACTGAAAACGCAAGCGATGAGTAAGAGGAAGCGCGGAAAAGCTTCGCTCTAGCCGTCATAAACTCTTCAATCTTCGATGAAATGGCTGTATTTTTAAACTTTCGCTCTGTCTGAAGTAACTTTTACCTTGTCTGAAGCAACTTCAAGCTTGTCTGAGGAGACTTTCCGCTTGTATGAACAATCTTTCGCGCTGTCTGAGCAATGTTTGACTGTGTCTGAAGCAACTTTCGCTTTGTCTGAAGCAAGTTGCGGCGCGTCCGAGCCATATTTCATGCTGTCTGAAGTATCTTTCAAGTTGTCTGAGGAATGCTTTGCGTTGCTGGCGGAAACTTTTATTCTGCTCTTGTATAATTGAGACCTAAAGCGGTTTTCAATTGAGTGTAGGGGATAGAGCAGTTCACCGCAGAGACGCAGAGGACGCGGAGATAGCGCAGAGGCTTGAATGCTCTTCTCTCTGCGCCCCCTCTGCGCTCTCTGCGTCTCTGCGGTGAGCTTGTCTTGCCAACGCTCAATTGAAATTTGCTCTAAAGGATGCTGATGGAAAACTCTATTCTAGACATTCGTTGCGCCCGAATCGAAGATGCCAAGTTGCTGGCAGAATTGGGGGCGCAAACATTTGCCGAAACCTTCAGTGAAAACAACAAGCCTGAGGATATGGCGGCATATTTAGCTGCTGCATTTAACCTTGAAAAGCTGACAGCGGAATTGACCGACCCTTTATCTGTCTTTTTCATTGCAGAGGTTGGCGGTCATGCGGCGGGCTACGCAAAAATTCATGCGGGTGAAGCATCACAAGGCGTCGAAGGTCAAAAACCAATTGAATTGGTGCGGTTGTATGTTTCCCGAAAATGGCTCGGGCGCGGAGTAGGTCAGGCATTAATGCAGCGATGTATGAACGAAGCACGCGAACAGGGATTTCAAACCATCTGGCTCGGAGTATGGGAACACAACAGCCGCGCTCTGGCATTTTATCGAAAGTGGGACTTCCATGAAGTCGGAGAGCATATTTTTCAACTCGGCTCTGACCCGCAACGTGATATTTTGATGCAGCGAGCTATTTAACCTGACACTATGCCAAAATATGTTGCGTTCTTACGAGCTATAAATGTTGGCGGTCACACTGTTAAAATGGACTACCTTCGCCAGCTATTTGGAGCTATGAAGTTCTCCAATGTTGAGACATTTATCGCAAGCGGCAATGTCATATTTGATTCGACATCTAAAAATGCAAAGGCTCTCGAAAGAAAGATCGAAGATTATTTACAAGAGACACTTGGTTACGAAGTGGCTACTTTTGTTAGACTGACATCTGAAGTGGCAGATATTGCCAACTACAAACCATTCCGAGAGGCCGAGTTGAATGAAGGAGGTAACGTTCTGTATATCGCCTTCGTGGAAGATAAGCCCGGCAGCGTATCCAAAGATAAACTGCTGACATTGACCGGCGAAGTAGATGAGTTTCACATCTATGGACGTGAAGTTTATTGGCTGCGTCGCAGGAGGATTGGTGAATCTAAGTTTTCCGGGGCAGTGCTCGAAAAGGCGCTCGGAATGGCAGCGACCATACGTAACTCAACTACTGTCAAAAAGATTGCAGCAAAGTACTCATTAGGCGCTCACTCTGACAAAATATGAATAGCCAATCTCCACCAGAATATAAAGACCGCCGCAGGCATCCGCGAGCCAGGTACTCGCTTGAGGTGGATTGGGGGCCGACGCCCGCCTGCGTTCATAAGGGGCAGGTGACGACGCTCAGCGTTGGGGGGTGCTTCCTCCAGACTCCTGAGGAGGTCGCTAAGGAAGGTTTGATCTTCATCCGCCTTTTATTGGCGCCGACGAGCGAGAGTGTCATGGAAGGGGTGGTGTGGGGGCGGGTCGCGTATCATTTGCCCGGGAAAGGATTGGGCGTCGAGTTTAAGAAGTTGCCGCCGGGTTACGCCAAGCACATCGAAGACATAGTAGAGTTTCAGTCGGAGATTGATAGGGACAGTTAAAGGCGCGTCCTAACTCATTCAATCGGAGCGCAATTAACCCAAGTTGCCAGATATAGAGGTGTCTTTGGCTTTCTTCCATTGCCACTAGCTTCAGCTAGTGGGAAAAAGGTTCCCCCTTAGCTGTCGGCTTTAGCCGAACCATTTAGAGTGAATTTCGATTGGATGTAGGGCAGGCGGCAGGCTGACAGCCTGCCGTACATCCAATCGAAATCCGCTCTAAGCGGAACAATCGCTGAAAGATTTATCTTCCTCGCAGCCTATGCCACAACGCGCTGCCGATCCAGTGCAGTGTGAACGCCGCCAGCACAAAAAGAAAACAATGAATCGCCAGCACATATCTGTATTCTGTGTGCAACGCAGACTGCACGCAGAAATAATAGGCCGGGATGATGAGCAGAATGGCGAGCGTGCGATATTGCTTGGCCCTGACAAGCAACACGATGCCGATGATGACGAGCGGGAGCATGACGGCGGTCAGAAATAATCTCTGCACTGCGTGAACGAGCGCGCGTGGATAGCGCGTCCATAGATTTGAAGACGCTCCAAGCGCGTAGAGTTCCACGCGATTGATTTCCATGACGGGCTGCACGGGCGTCGAAGCCCCGTTCGCAAAAACCACTTGCACACTGTCTTTGTGCCTGCTCACGAAAGGCATTTGAATCGTCGTGAGCGGCTGCTCGTCCTGTGTCTTGCCTTCCATCGTTTCGATAATCGTCGAAGCGTAAACTTCGTTTCGATCAACGCTTTTCACGCTGAGAATCATTCTTCCCTGCTTCAGCTTGACGGGAATCCTGAAGGCGTAATCAGTCCTTGCTTCGACTGCGACCGGAGCGAGAATGAATTGCGCGTCGTACTTGGAATCGTCTCCGGTTAAATTCAGAGACTGTTCATCAACCGCCAGCGAAGCTCTGGCGTTCGCGGATAAAGCGTTGCCCGCAGCCATCAATTCCGCAGGCGTGTGCGACCAGACAGGCGGCATCGTGTTTGTCACGGGCAGCGTGTGCGAGACGGGCGGCGCGGATGAAACCAGCCGCGCACGCTCAAGCCTGAGCATGGATGCGGCGCGTTGCGCCATCACGCCTGAGAACCAGATCGGATTAGAGCGAATTACTTTAAAGCCGCGACTGAGCCGCAGGCGTTCGCGCTTGACTCCATCAGGGTTAAAGAGCGTGCCGTAATAATCTGGCCGGTTCTGCTCCTGCGCCTCCAAACGCATCACGCCGAGGTCTGTGTTGGGCAAGCCGAACTTCCCTTCCGTGTCGTAATCCGCGATGCCTTCGATTAAGGTCTGCCCCGCGCCGAGCGAGACCGGAATAAAATAGCCGAACACATACGCATTGCGAATCGTGAGCGGCGCGATAACCAGCAACGTGCCGCCAACAAGCGCAGCAGCCGGGCGCAGACGCTTGCCGCGCTCGAACAGGATGGGAATTATCAAGAGCAGAAACGGCGCGAGCAGCATCGCGTTCGCGCGCAGCCAGCATGAGACGCCGACCAACGCGCCCGCCGCCAGCATCAACCACAGACGCGGGCGTTTGTATGCGCGCACGATACAGTAAGCCGCCAGCAGAATCGGCAGCACGGCCAGCGTGTCCGGCAACAACAGCACAGAGTTCCAGGCGAACTGCGGAGCCAGAGCCGCCATCAATCCCGCTATGAGACCGGCAGCGACGGGCAAGAGTTCAGCAGCGATGAGAAAAATCAACACTGCCGCCAACGCATCGCAGAGGATTTGAAAGAATTGAATTGCTGTGTCCGATTCGCCGAACGCATTGAAGAGCAGCCACAGCACAACCGGATAACCGGGCGGGTGTCCCAAAAGGTTCGCGTCGCTCAAAGGAGAGTGGGGATTAAAGAAAGAAGAGATGCCGCCTTGCACCATCAGCCGCGCCATGTGCTTGTAGCCTTCCGTGACGCCGCTCTGCACTTTAACGGCCTCAGAGCGCGCATCGTGCCAGCACAAAAAACGCACGCCAAAGGCCAAGAGAAAAATTATCAAGCCGCCCAACAGTAGCCGCCTGCGGCGCGTCGTTAAGATACGAGCTTGAGAATGAGCGTCTTCAGCAGACTCGGCGTGATTGGAACCAGCCTCTTCATTTACAGAAGCGGACTCTTGAGCCTCGACGCCCTGCTGAGCCGGTTTAGCATTCATGCCAGCGTTTGTTAATCGCGCCCTCTGACCGAGCCGGAGATTTTCTTGCGCGTCGTCTCGCCCGTCTTCAAAACAGAGATGCCAATGTCAACATCATTATGCGGGCGCGGGATAACGTGCGTAGCGACGACTGTCCCGACACGGCTCGCGGCTGCCGCGCCCGCATCCACAGCGCTTTTGACCGCCCCGACCTCTCCGCGCACAATCGCCGTCACCAGCCCCGCGTCAATCTTCTCGTAACCGACGAGCGTCACGTTGGCGGACTTGACCATCGCATCCGCCGCTTCGATCATCGCCACCAAGCCCATACATTCAACCATGCCAAGCGCGTCCATTTTGCACCTTTCCGGTAAGAACACCTGATGAAAGTTAATGGTAAATCCAAATTAAGAGAAACGATCTTTCGCTACGCCTAAAGTTTTCAAGGCGCGCGATTGAAGATTTGTCTGATGGTCTCTTTCTCCTTATGAATCATTTCACCACCGCCACCTATCTTCGTTGTAGTCGTGCGCTCAAACCAGATGGTGCTGATGAGCCTCTTGCTATCGGAAGAGAGCGACCATTCCTCCATCATATACAAATCTATCTCGTCGCCGGAAACACGGCTGCGCGTTGAAACTTCCGATACCAGCTTTGAGCCGCTCCATTTAGTTTTGCTTTTAAGCTCATCTTGCCCGAAGAGAGCCGGGTTAGTTTCGCCGCGCCCGTCTGTGTAGTAAAGCCAACGGCCTTCCTGTTCGTCTCCGCTTTTCGGCTTAATCTTTTTAGTGATCCGAACCTCTGCCCCGGCTTGTTCAATCAGGATTGTGACACCGCTCGTCGCATACGGTCTTCGTTTAAAGTTACCGAACTCACTCTTTTCGTCATCACGAATCCAAGTCCCGCTCAAATCCGGTCGAGTCTTTTCTCCTGACACCTTCCGGTTACTTTGGGCTGCGCTGACGATTAAGAACGATAACAGCCACATTACGACAACTATCTTTTTCATGTGTATGCTCCTTCAATTTCGCAGCGAATGAATCGGAGCGGGGATGCGCCCGCCGCGCCGTATGAAGTCCGCGCACTTGAAAGTATTGACGGGCATGATGGGCGCGCTGCCGAGCAAGCCGCCGTACTCGACCATCTCGCCCACGCTCTTGCCGGGAACGGGGATGATACGCACGGCTGTCGTCTTGTTGTTCATGACGCCGATTGCCATCTCGTCCGCGATAATGGCGGAGATGGTTTCGGCGGAAGTCGTGCCGGGCACGGCGACCATGTCTATCCCGACCGAGCAGACGCTGGTCCACGCTTCCAATTTTTCGAGCGTCAACGCGCCGACGCGCGCGGCCTCTATCATGCTCGCGTCTTCCGAGACGGGAATGAACGCCCCGCTCATCCCGCCGACAGAGCCGCTCGCCATCGCGCCGCCTTTCTTGACGGCATCTGTCAGGAGCGCGAGCGCGGCGGTCGTGCCGGGTGCGCCCGCGCGCTCAAAGCCCATGGCTTCGAGAATGTCTGCGACGGAATCGCCGGGCGCGGGCGTCGGCGCAAGCGACAGATCAATAATTCCGAAGGGCAAGCCGAGACGGCGCGCGGCTTCGCGCCCGACCAACTCTCCGGCGCGGGCGAGTTTGAAGGAGAGTTTTTTAATCAGCTCGGCCAATTCATGCAAAGGCATTTCACGCGGAGCATGCTGGACGGCATGATTGACAACGCCGGGGCCTGAGACGCCGACGTTGATGACCGCTTCCGGCTCGCCGACGCCGTGAAACGCGCCCGCCATAAACGGATTGTCTTCGACAGCGTTGGCGAAACAGACGAACTTGGCGCAGGCTAAGCCGCCGCGCTCGCGCGTGCGTTCGGCTGCGTCTTTGATAATTTCGCCGACGCGCCGCACGGCATCCATGTTGATTCCGGCGCGCGTCGTCGCCACGTTGACCGAAGAGCAGAGACGTTCCGTAGTCGAGAGCGCAGCCGGAATCGAATCTATAAATTCTCTTTCGACGTTCGTCCAGCCCTTATGCACCAGCGCGGAATAGCCGCCGATGAAATCCACTCCGACCGTGCGCGCCGCCTCGTCAATCGCACGCGCCAGAATGGTAAAGTCGCCGCCGCGTGCGCCCTCTGCGATCATCGAGACGGGCGTGATGGAGACTCTCTTGTTAGCGATGCTGATGCCGATCTCGTCTCCGATTTCGTCAACCGTGCTGACGAGGCGCGCGGCCACGCTCTCGATCTTGGCGCGAGCTTTCTCCGCCGTCCGCTCCAAAGAATCCGTCGCGCAATCGCGCAAGGAAAGCCCGAGCGTCACAGTGCGTATGTCCAGATGCTCCATCTCCGTCATACGCAGGGTTTGGATAATTTCCGCTTGGGTATATTCCATAAAAGTCCCAAGTCCCAAGTCCCAAGTCCCAAGTCCGCAGGTTATTAACTTGGGACTTGGGGCTTGAGACTTGGGACTTATTTGATAAAGCTGAGCAAGAGCAGCACGACGAAAATGATAAAGAGGAGAGCCGCGATCAAGACAAAGCGGAGGCTCGGATCAATCGCCGCTTCTTCCATCACGACGTTTGACGCCTGCCGCAGCTTTTCGACGCGCGGGCGCACATTTTCTTTGACCATCCCGCGCGCCGCTTCTCTGACGCGATGTTTTTTAGCATGCCTCTCATCCGTCGCCGGGATAGCTTCTTGAACGGGCGGCGCGTGATTGCCGTCCGGCGCATCAGGAGTCTGGCTCTGCGCCGACGGTGGCGCGGCTGGCGAAGGGGGCACAATGCTTGAGACGGATGGGAGCGGAGTCGTTTTCAAATCCTGCTCCGATTTTATGCGGTGCGATGGCTGTTCGGCCTGAGCTTCAACGCTCGCGCTTGCGCTCTCCGGCGCAGCTTTCTTCAGCGGATTACCGCACTGCGGGCAGAACTGTGCGCGCGTGCGAAAGGACGCTCCGCAAGCCGGGCAGCGATGTGAGATTTCCGGTTCCATAAAAGCAGTGATGAGTGATAAGTGACAGGTGACAAGCTAAAGACAAGAGCATTTTATCTTGTCACCTGTCACTCGTCACTTATCACTGTTCTCAGATTCTATGCATGGCGTTAAAGAGGTCTTCGCGCTGGGCGTAGATGCGGACGCCCAGACGCTCGCCCTCTTTCCGAAAACGATCTTTGAGCGCGGTAGCGGATTCGCGCGCCCGCGACATATCCGCGATGATGACCATCGCAAACTTTCCCTGCACGACTGTTTGATTGATGTCAATGATGCTGCAAGCGGCTTCGGCCAGAACCTGCGAGACGCCCGCGACGATGCCCGGATGATCCACGCCAAAGACGGACACGATAAGGCGGCTCTCGGAATCACGGTCGCGCACCTCTTTACTGTCCGAAAAGCTCGTGCCCGCACGCACAGCCTCGCCGCCGTTGGCCTCTACCACAGGCTCAATCGCGCGGTAGATGTCAGTCACAAGCTGCTCGACCGTCTGCTCGTCTGCGCCCGCCCCGAGCCGCCCGTAAACCGCCCGCGTGATTCGATATATCAGTTCTTCATTCGCCATTTTAATATAGTGACAAGTAACAAGTGATAAGTGACAAGTTAAAGACAAAAGTATTTTATCTTGTCACTTGTCACCTGTCACTTGTCACTATTTTCTATTGTCTGTTCCCTCAAGTTCGCGCGCCGCATCGCGCGCTTCATCCGATTCGGTATCCTGCAAATCCATGCGGTCAACGATGGCAACGACCGCCGCCTCGATTGCCATTTCCTGATTGCCGATGGCCGTGCGCGCGGCCTTGCCGTAAGCGCACATCACAATCTCGCCGATGCCCGCACCCAAGCGGTCTGCTACGACCACTATATTTTTAGTCGGCTCTTTGTCCAGATCGTAAGGATGAATAATCAAAAAACGGACGCCCTCCAAATCGGGCGTCTTTTTCGTAGACCAGACAGTGCCGACGACTTTTCCGAGAAACATTGGCTCTACATTCTAATCTTGCAGCGGTCGTTAACCAATACTCACGCGATGTGTCATTAGTCGCGCAAAGGCATCACTTAATTGCCGCTCAAGGTCGTTATCTTCCGGATGTTCAAGAACAATTTTGACTAAAAGATCATCCGGATAACGTTTTAGATCATTGCGTAACAATGCCAGCAAGAAAGCACTGACGCGGTGCTGGACTTCATTAAGGCGGCGCATCTGCCGTGGATTAGTAAGACCCTCTTGTCCTACTTCGTAAGTGCCGCGCGCAAGGACAGTCAACTCGTACATCAAGTGCGCGAGGAACTCTTCCTTCTCTTCCGAAGGATATGAAATGAACACAGAAATAGCTTCGTCAACTGTCACTTATAACTCACTCACTTCTAGATAATTTCGCGCTCCAAGTTATTAATATCAACATGGGAAGCGACAGTCGCCTGATTCCAGAGTCTCATCTGTGTGAATGCGCCGAAGCGGGGCGCGGCTTTTTTCCTCCAAGACACTCGCTCTACGCTTTCGCAAATATCTCCGCCGGTTCGCCCATGTCGCGTGCGGCGGGCGTGATGATGGTGCGCGCGTTGACGTAAATCTTTTCGCCCTTCTGGATAGCGCGGCGCACGTCGTCTTCGCTGACGAAATCCACTGGCTTGCGATTGTGGCCGTTGGTTGCCGGTGCAGCCTGCGAAGCGTTGGATGCGGGCGGCGCAGTTTGTGCCGGTGCAGCGGAAGCAGCATTGCCGTTGCCGCCGTTGTCGCTTTGCGCGGTCGGCGCGGCTGCGGCCTGCGGCGCGGACTGCGAGGCGTCGTACATACTGCCCGCTTCGACATCAATCACGGGCTGGCGCGGCTCCGGCGACGAGGTCGCGTGAAGCGGCGCATGCGCATGCGCGGGCTGATCTTCGCGGCGTCCGGCCAGAAAACGGTCAACGATGGCTGCGATCTCTTCGCGCTTGATGCGCGGCGATGCAGTTTGGGGCGCGGCGGCGGGCTGCTGCGCCATCTGTGTCGGTTGCTGCACAGCGGGACGCGCGCTCTTGACCGCGCGAGTCTCAAAAGCCACGCGCTTGATGTCCATCAAATGCAGCGGCGAGACATTGTCAGACGTTACGTTGCCACCCCAAGAGCCGCAGCCCAAAGTCATTGACGGAGGCAAGCCGGTCGAGAATCCAATCGCGCCGTGCGTCGTCGGCGTGTTGACCGTGACGCGCGAGGCTGGCATCTCTCTGCCATAGGCGATGGCCGACTCACGCGAGCGCGTATGCACGCCCGCAGTGTGACCCATGCCGCCGTAGCTTAAAATTTCAAAGCAGCGCGCTGCGCCGCGCTCCAACCCGTCTTCGACATAAAAGGCCAGGAGCGGCGACAGCTTTTCCATCGAGAGCGGATACTCTCTGCCGACGCCGCCGACATCCGCGATGATGCAGCGCGTGCCCTGCGGAACGCTGAGGCCAGCCATCTTCGCAATCACTTCGACAGACTTGCCGACAATGGCCGGATTCAGTGAACGCTGCGAGGTGACAACAACTTTCGCGAGTTGGTCTGCTTCGGAAGCGTTCAGGAAATGTCCGCCCTGCAAGCGGAATTGCTCGCGCACTGCTTTTTCGAGCGGCGCGTCCACGACGACCGCCTGCTCGGAAGCGCAGATCGTGCCGTTGTCAAAGCAAGTGCCGGTCAATATGTCCTGCACGGCCTTTGGCACGTCCGCAGATTTTTCGATAAAGACTGGCACGTTACCCGGCCCAACGCCGAAGGCCGGCTTGCCGGATGAATAAGCCGCGCGCACCAGACCGATGCCGCCGGTCGCTAAAATCACGGCGGTCTGCTTGTGCTTCATCAAGGCTTCTGTGCCTTCAATCGTCGCGGTTGACATGCAGCCGATGGCGTCCGCGGGCAAGCCTTCTTTGACAGCAGCCTCGCGCACGATTCTGACTGTCTCGTTGATGCAGCGAGCGGCGGAAGGATGCGGCGAGAGGACGATGGCATTCCGAGACTTAACGGAAATCAGGCATTTGAAAATAGCCGTCGAGGTCGGATTGGTCGAAGGAATGATGCCCGCGACGACGCCGCGCGGACTGGCGATCTCGACCACGTCTTTGGTTTCGGCTATGACGCCGACGGTGCGCAAGCCCTTGAAAAAGTTCCACACGTCTTCGGACGCGAAGCGATTCTTCTCTCGTTTGTCATCCGCGACGCCAAAGCCTGTCTCTTCGACGGCCATCGCGCCGAGGCGTGCCGCATCCCTGAGGGCTGCCTGCGCCATCGCCTCGCAAATCCGGTCAATCTTATTTTGATCGAAACGCGCCAGCTCGACCTGCGCGCGATGCGCCGCTTCGACAAGGTCACGCGCCTGCTGTACCGACACGAGGTCTTTGTCAACCGACATGACTACACCTCCGAAAAGCAGATGCTAGATGTTAGATGTCTGATGTCAGTAAAAGCAAAAACTAACATCTAGCATCTGACATCTGACATCTACTTCGCTCTTTCCTTATTGTTCTCGCGTGTGCCTTGAAGGGAGCGTCCCTGATCGCCTTCGCCGAGTTGGCCGCGCTCACCTGCTCCGAGTGCGCGCTCGTCGGGGCTGAAGCCCGTGCGACCGTTGGTCGGCAGCACGCGCTCGACTTCACCGTGCGGGCGCGGGATGACATGGACGCTGATTAGCTCGCCGACTCTGCGCGCGGCTGCGGCTCCGGCATCGGTCGCGGCCTTGACCGCGCCGACATCTCCGCGCACGAAGATCGTCACATAGCCCGCGCCGATATATTCTTTTCCTAAAAGTTGGACATTAGCGGCCTTGACCATCGCGTCTGCGGCCTCGACCGCGCCGACGAAACCTTTGGTCTCGACCATTCCGAGTGCTTCGAGAGACATGTGCCCTCCTCCTCACTTTTTCTGTGATAAATATTTAAAGCGATTTTCTGTCCTGCGAACGCTCCAACGTAGCACCGTGCGGCGGAAGAATCAAGAGACGCGCATCTTTTTGTGAAAGCAATAGTTTGACAACTTTTACCCGTGACGGTTATAGTGCGGCCAAAGACAGACCCCACCGACACTCTTTCCGAAGGGCGGACGCAGATTGGTGATGGCAGCATCGTTTGGTGAACAACTGCGGCTCGCACGCGAGGCGCGCGGCATTTCCCTGCGCGAAATTTCCGAGCAGACACGGATCTCGACGCGCTATCTGGAAGCCATTGAAACAGAAGATTTCAAACGACTGCCCGGCGGTATTTTCAACCGTAGCTTTATCAAAGCCTATGCGCGCTATGTCGGTTACGACGAAAAAGAGGCGCTCGAAGCCTATGCGCGGACGGCGCGCGAGATGGGCGCAGCGGGAGATGAAGTCGCGACTTCGCCGCATCGCTCGCACGTCTACACGGACGGCGGCAGCACGCGCTCGCCGCTTGTCACGCTGCTTTTGGCAATTCTCATTCTGGCGATTCTCTCGCTCGGCGTCTATGGCGGATTGCACTGGTATAAACGACGACAAGCATCAGGCTCGCCCGGCAACCCGCCCGCCGCGCCCGCATCGCAGCCCGCTGCGAATAACGCTGCCGCCGCGAGTAATAATCCAACCGCGCCTACGGCCACGACAGGCTTTGTCATTCAGCTCAGGGCGGTTGATAGAATTGTATGGGTCAGAAGCCGCGTTGACGCTGATGACTCGACCGATGCTAATCTGAAACCCGGCGAAGTCAAGGAATTCAAACCAACGCAGAGTCTGACTATCAGGTATCCTAAATCCGGCGCTAAAGCTTTGGAGCTGACGATTAACGGACGCCCCGCGAAAGTGACGACCGCTTCGACCACCAATCCGGTCGAGATGGTCATCACGAAAGACGATTACCAGAAGTTTTTACAATAGCATGAAGTTTCAAGTCTCAAGTTTCAATCCCCAAGTCGAGTTTTGACTTGGGATTTTGTTTTTTGTGCTTTGTGCTTTGCACGCTATTCAATATAAAGCTTGGCGCTTAAGTTTGAGTGCAAAAGCAAAGAACAAAAGACAAAGCACAAAGTACAATTTTTAAGGAGCAATCATGATTACCAATGACATACCGGAAGGCTTGACCTTTGATGATGTACTTTTAGTTCCCGCGCGCTCTGACGTGTTGCCGAGCGAGACGGACACCTCGACGCAGTTCACGCGCGGCATCAGCTTGCGCATCCCGCTCTGCTCGTCCGCGATGGACACCGTGACGGAAGCCGCGCTCGCCATCGCGCTCGCACAGCAGGGCGGCATCGGCGTCATACACAAAAACCTTTCCATCGAGCGGCAGGCCGAAGAGGTGGATAAAGTAAAGCGCTCCGAATCTGGCATGATCGTTGATCCCGTGACGATTCGCCCAGACCGCCCGGTCAGGGAAGCTCTGGCCGTGATGGAGCGTTTCAAAATCAGCGGCGTGCCGGTCGTAGATGAAGCAGGGCATCTGGTCGGCATCATCACCAACCGCGATTTGAGATTCGAGACGCGCTTTGAGATTCCGGTTTCGGAAGTGATGACCAAGCAGCCGCTCGTCACAGTCCCGGTCGGCACGACGCTCGAAGAAGCCAAAGTCGTGCTGCAAAAGCATCGCATCGAAAAACTGCTGGTGATTGACGGCGACAAGCACATCAAGGGCTTGATTACAGTCAAAGACATTCAGAAAGCAATCAGGTATCCGTCTGCGGCCAAAGACAACTTGGGACGCCTGCGCGTCGCCGCCGCCATCGGCGCGACCGGGGATTTCAGAGAGCGCGCGGACGAATTAGTTAAAGCCCGCGTTGATTGCCTCGTGATTGACACGGCGCACGGCCACTCTACGCGCGTTATCGAAGCCGTCCGCGAGATTAAGAGCCGCCACACTGACATTCAACTCATAGCCGGAAACGTAGGCACGCATGAAGGCACGCGCGAATTAATTGACGCCGGAGTTGATGCCGTCAAAGTCGGAATCGGTCCCGGCTCGATCTGCACCACTCGCGTCGTCACGGGCGCGGGCATTCCGCAGATTACGGCGATTAACGAATGCGTGCGCGCGGCGCGTGAAGGAGGCGTCCCGATTATCGCTGACGGCGGCGTGAAATTCTCAGGCGATGTGGCGAAAGCGATTGCGGCGGGCGCGGATGTGGTCATGATCGGCTCGCTCTTCGCCGGAACTGAAGAGGCTCCGGGCGAGTTGATTTTATATCAGGGACGTTCATTCAAGACCTATCGCGGCATGGGCAGCATCGGCGCGATGCGCGAAGGCTCGCGCGACCGCTACAGTCAGGAAGGAACGGAGATGGAATCCAAGCTCGTCCCGGAAGGCATCGAGGGGCGCGTGCCTTACAAGGGCACGATGTCTGACATGGTCACACAGCTTATCGGCGGCCTGCGCTCCGGCATGGGCTACACGGGCTGCCGCACGATCAAAGAGTTTCAGGAGCAGACCCGCTTTATACGCATCACCTCGGCTGGCCTCAGAGAGTCGCACGTACACGATGTCATCATCACGAAGGAAGCGCCGAACTATCGCTTGGAGTAGTTCAAGGTTCAAAGTTCAAAGTTCAAGGCTCAAGCATGGCCTCTGACTTTGAACCTTGAACTTTGAACTTTGAACCTTATCTTTCCGTCAGATGCTCGAAGACTTCGCGCAGGATTTCCGTGCCGGGGCGAGGTGTGGTTTCATCCGGGTGCGCGTCCGTCCAACGGGGAGCGAGTATCAATGGAACCCACGGGATATAAGTTTTAGAAGAATCCTGCGTCAGGCGGCAGAGGGCTATGGAGACTTTGCCGGGCAGCTCGACGCTGCGCACGGTTTCCGCAGACGGCGCGGCGCAATGCTCTGCCGGTGAAGTTACCAGATACTCGCGGCACGCGATGGGGCGCTCTGGATGAATCGAGCATGATTCGTCTTCCAGAAATGGACAGGCGATTCCCTGCCGGACATATTCCATCCCGAACGCCTGCATCTCGTCAAAAGAGAAACGCTCCGGATGCTCAAGCTGTTCGAGCAAGCCCGCCGCCTGTAGGCGCGCGTATCCGTCTTCAAAACGCGCACGCACTTCGGAGCGTCTCGGCTCCGGAAGAGATTCCAGCACGTCGCGTATGTGATGCGCCTCCATCTCGGCCAAAGGCACAAGCCAGCGACAGCATGCCCCGCATCCTTTCTTGCAAGAGATGGTTCCGCCCTCCGCTTCCGCTTGATTGATGCCGATTCCAACCAGCGAGTCAGCCAGCGATTGAAAGACAGGCAGCATGCGTCGCGCGCGTGTCGGAGCAGCCGGAACGGTAACGTGCATTTCAAACCGCTCGCCGGAGATGTTAAGCCCGACCGTGCCCGTCACCCATTCCTGAGACTCGCCGGAGGCGGAAGTTTCGTCAGCCATAAAAATTCTTTCAAAATCTAAAATGTTAGCGGCTCGGCTTCGATGCCGTATTTGCGTGGGTTCTGTGCAATCGCGCCGATGGCTAGAAAGCGCAAGGCCAGATCGTAAGCCTGTGGAGTGATGCGCTGATTCTCGCGCAGGAACCAGATGTTGCGAATCGCGGACGCGCTCGCATCGGGTCGCCGCTTGGTCAAATCCGACACCGAATCGCGCAGCGCAATCGCGCCGCCCGTTGAAGAATCTGTGGCAATCAAGGTCAAGAGCGCGTCATGCGCCAGCTCGTCGCCATGCACGACGCGGGCCTTCGCAAGTCCCGGAAGCACGCCCTGCGCGACGGCTAGAGGGTCGCCGCGCGAGCCTTCTTTGTCCATCTTCGCCAGCGCGGCAAAGGCCAGGAAAGCAGGCTTGACATCATCGCTCTTCGCCATTGCGTTCAATTGCTGGATGCGTCCCTTCAACGCGCGCAGGTTATCCCTGAGCGCAGCAGAGCCTTTGTAAGTTTTGATTCGCTCGTTAATCTCTTTGACGTTCTGTTCGGTCAGGACCGGATTGGGGTCGCTCTTGCTGATGCTGCGCATGACTGCGAGCGCGTTTCGCTCAACCTCTTCAAGCTCTTCCGAGCCTTCGGCAGGAGGATTGTCGTTCGCTCTATCTTCCGGCGACGGGAGAGGCAGCCCGTTTGCGTTTTCGTCAACGGGCGGAGTTACTCTCTCTTGATTCTTATCGGTTGAACGATTGCCTCCACCGTTGCGCCGCGAGCCGCTCCCCTTCAAAGCCACCGCCGCCACCACGACGAGCGCGAGAATCACCACCGCGATGACCGGCGCGATGATGTACATGTTAAGTCCGGGCGGCGAGGCGGAAGATTCAAAAGGGACTTTTGGCGCAGGCGCATTCGGCGTGTGCGAGACGGTCGGAGTTTTTTGAGCCGCGAGACCGGCTTCGATGCTGCGCAGCAAGTCTTCACGATTGAGAGATGAAGAGGATGCTGTTTGAGATGAAACGTCCGCCGCCTGCGCTGCGCGTGCGAACTCGACCGTGACCTCGCAGACATCTGCAAGATTGATAACATCATTGTCATGCAGCTCGACCGGAAAAGTGACCTGCGCTCCGTTCAAAAAAGTTCCGTTCTGCGAACCGCAATCCGAGATCTGCACCGAGTCGTCAAAGCTTTCAATCAACGCATGACGGCGCGAGAGGCTCGCATGCTCTATCATCAAATCATTGTCCGGTATGCGCCCGATGCTAAACCGAAGCGATTCGACGCGCACGCGCCGCAGCCGCCCCGCTTCATCATAATAGCTCAGTGTGATTTCCGGTTTCATTGGCGAATAAATGCAAAATTAAAAATGTAAAATGCAAAAATAAGAATCAGAATTCATTTTACATTTTTAATTTTGCATTTATTGAGTATAGCTTGAGAGCGGCTGCAACTGCACGCCGAAGACTTGCGGGTTCTCGCCGACGATGGCGGCGGCGAAAAATTTGGGGACGTACTTGACATTCTCTTTCTGGAACTGCGAGGAGAGCTTACCCTGATTGGCAACCAGCGTCCAGAAGCTGCGCTCTTCCTGCATCGCGCTGGCGAGCGCCGTCGAGAGATTGCTTGAGAGACCGCCTTCGCCGCTGTTGTAGCTGGCAATCGCGAGCGGGACGCTCAAGGGGCCTGTGCCGTATCTGCCCGCCAGGAATTTCATGTATCCGGCGGCGGCACGCGCGGCTGGCTCAGGCTTGCAGCGTTCGTCCGGGTTCGAGGGCGATGCCCCGCGCATGATGTCCAGGCCGTAAGTCCTGCCGGTCGCCTGCGTGAACTGAAACATGCCGAGCGGCCCCGTAGGGCTTTGCAGGCAGACGCAATATTCCGACTCGATCATCGCCAGATAGAGGCCGAGTTGCGGGGCGAGTCCCTTCTCGTTAAAAGCGTGAATTATAAAAGGCGCGTTGCGGCTGCCGCGCTCAAGGAGCGAGGTCAAATCGTCGCGCGGAAAATTACAGGCTCCGCCGAGGCGCGGGCTTTTGACGCGACGTGCGAAAGTGTCTACGAAGCTTTTGATTTTCATCACGGCTTCGGGCGTCACGGCTTCGCCGCTGCGGTTGCCGATCATCCGCGCGACATGCTCTGCACGCTGCTCGATAAACTTTTTCTTCTCTTCCTCTGACATCGCCAGATAAGTCCTGCCCGCCGGAGGAACATTATTTAACGAACCATCGCCGGTCGTACCAACTGTGTCCGGCGGAAGGTCGGAACCGCCGGGCGAGGCTGCCGCAGGCGGCGACGCGCTGTTGCCGGAATCAAGCGGAGGCAGGTCGGAAGCCCTGCGCTGATTTCGCGGTCGGTTGTTAGAGTCATCATCTTCATCGCTGCTGCCGCCGCCGGAAAAGCGTGAGCCGATGGCAAGCGCGGCGATGAGCAGCACGAAGACGGCGACGAGCGCGGCTGCGAGAGGCCAGATTTTAAAGCCGCTGCTACTGCCACCCGCAGCAGCGACGCTCTGTGTGTGTTTTGAAGCAGGCGCGCTGGCAAATGCTTTCCTGAGACTGACGGTGATGGTCGTGTCGTTGCCGATGCTGATCTCGTCGCCGTCCGCGAGCGGGGAGCCGACAGAGGGGACTTGCGCGCCGTTCAGATAAGTGCCGTTGGTTGAGACTTCATCCAGAATCCAGACGCGCTCATCCTCGCGATGTATCGTCGCATGAAGCCGCGATAATCCATCGTCGTCCAGTTTCAGCTCGGCTTCGTCACCGCGCCCGAGCGAAAGCTGCCCGCCCGTCATCTCGTACTCGCGCGAGCCTGCCGGGGAATAGATTGTGAGCCGGACTTCAACCATCTTGCTTACTTCTTGGGATAAAGACTCGCCAGCGGCCTGTCTCTGGTCAGGCCAAACTTCTGCGGGTTCTGGCCGACGATTCCGGCGGCGAAAAACCTGACCACGCGCTCGCGTTGCTCAGGCGAGTTTATCACTTTCCAAAAATCGCTGCGATCAGGCGGCAGGCGCGTGCGCCATTCGCCTGCCTGCTGCGGAGCCATTCCGAAACACGCGACGGCGTACACAAAGTCTCCTTCAAAAAGCGAGACGAAGAGAGCTTTCGAGTAAGCGGCGGCGACGAGCGCGGCGCATCGCTGGCTCTGTTCGCCCAGCGTCTCCGTGCCGCAACGCCCGCTGTAACCGTTACTCTGTGCGAACGCCTGCGTCATCTGCCACAAGCCTTCGGGCGCAGCCGCATCGCCCACGGCGGGCGCATTGCGTCCACGCGCCAGCACAAAACGGCTCCGGCTCATCGCCAGGACATAACCGAGCGGTTGGTCTAACCCTTGTTCGCCGATAAATGAAGTGTTGATGGCATCGCGAAAAGGACGCGCGCGTTCATAAAAGCCTTCGACCGCATATTCGCTCGTGCGCGCCTGCACCTCTCTTAAGAAATCCGAGTCGTACTTGTATTCGGTCTTGCTCGAAGAAAATTCTTTTGCCAGCCGGATGCTAAAATCTCTGATTTCAAGCACGGAGACTGAGGCCGACGCATTGCCGGTCTGAGAGTTACTCCCAAGCTGTCCTTCTTCCAGCGGCGGCGGAGTGTCGGACGCTCCCGCCGTGCTGCCGCCGCTCGTATCGAACGCGAGTTTAATTGATTCTTCCTGAAGCTTTTTGTTGCCTTCCTGATCTTCGACGACGATGGTCAGCGGGTGGCTGCCGGGGCCGGGGTCTGGAAATTTCGACGGGTCAAGCAGAACATCGAAAGGAGAAGTTTCGGCGGCTATGACTTCTTCGCCGTCCACTTGATAGCTGATGCGCTCGATGCACTTTGCGCCTTCGACTTCGACGCGAATCGGAACGGGGCCGCGCACGGTCGTGCCGCTCTGCGGAGAGACGATGCGGACAGTGGCCTCGCACCCGCTGCCGGAGCGCGTCAGGATGAGGACGGCTGCGATGACCGCGACCACCGCGAGACCGCCCGCGACGGCAGCGACAATCAAGACTGTTGAGGGGCCGGATGATGCAGGAGCGGCAACCGCTCCTGCCACTCCTGCCGAAGCGAGGTGCGTCACATCTACGGAGGCTGAGGGCAAATTCAAGTCGCTGCCTGCGGTCGCTGTCTCAGGCTCGCGGCTCTGTGTTTGAAGTTGATTGAATTCAATCTGCGTGCTGCCGCCGATGGTAATCAGGTCGCCGTCCTTGAGCGCCAGCTCGAACTCGACGGGCGCGTTGTTGAGGGTCGTGCCGTTGCTGCTGCCGAGGTCAACAATCCAGAATTCTGCGCCGCGCAATTCGATCTCCGCGTGATACCGCGAGACGTTCGAATCGCTTTCGAGACTGATGGTGTTGTCCGGCGCACGACCGATGGAGACAATGCTGTCGGAGATGTCAACGGAGGTCGCCGCCTGTCCCGGCTGGCTGATGATTAATGTCGCGTTGGGCATGGGTAAGAAAGGATGAGGGATGAGGGATGAAGGATGAAAAATTGCTTTGCTTCATCCCTCATCCCTCATCCTTCATCCCTTAGTTGACTTGCTTTTCATCCTCCCTTATTGAGGACGAGGGTTTTGATAATCTCTTCGTTGTCTTGACGGTTGACGTTGACGAGCTTGATCGCGTACTTAGTATCGCCAGCCTTCAGCTCAAGGATTTGCCCGGATTCTGTCAGCAGTTGCTGAAGAACCAGCGGGCGCACGACGCCGCCTGCTTCCGCCGCCAGATTCGGCAGGTCGAGCAACATGTCTCGGCTGAAGATGAAAGTGAAGTATTCCTGTCCCGCAGGCGGCAGCACGGGCAACGCACAGTCGGCTGGTTTGGTGCCTGCCGGACAAAACGAGGGAATTACAATCTCCTGATTTTTCGTGACGTAATTCTGCCCGTTGTTGACGCGCGATTGCGGGAAAATAATCTGCCCGTCTATGTCTTTGGCGCGCTGGTGAATGATGTAGAGATAGCCGTCCTGATTGGCCTTGATCGCGAGGCGCAGGCGATCACCGGCAAAGAAAGTATTCAGGGCTGCGTTGGTCTCTTCCATGATGCCGTCGTTGGAGACTTTCATGATGCGATATTGCACCGCGAGCAGCGGCACTTGCTCGACGACTTTCGGCTTCCTGTTCGTGGGCTTCGGGCGCGGTTTGCGCGGTTTGCGGCGCGGCTTTTCTTTGCGCTCGACCGCGACAGGCCGGTCGTAAGTGACCGAGTCAACCTGCGCTAAAGCGGTCGGCGCGGTCGGAATGAATGGAAGGAGGAGACTTCCGATCATCAGGATCAGTATTTGAATTTTTAAAAGTTTAGATCGCATAGAGCTATGTGTCCTCCATTAAACTTACGTTTACTTCTGCTGGCCTTGCAGCACGCGAATGCGCTCCTGCAATTTTGGATCGTCGGCAGAAACCACGCACCGGAATCCGATTAGCCAGCTTCGCTCACGCTTTTCGGCTGAGGTGAAGACGGGCGGCGTATAAGTCCGGTCGGTCGTCCGCGCAAGGTCTGGCTGAGAGCCGAAGTGTCCACCGCGCACGACGCGATTCTTCGACCCGTAGTTCGGATTCGATTCCGTGTTGCCCTGATATGGTTGGTAGAAAGCGTCTATCCATTCAAAAACATTTCCGGCCATGTCCTGCACGCCGTATGCGCTCGCGCCCGTCGGGTTTGAGCCGACACTGCTCGGCGGCGGTTGCCCGCCCATCGTCGCGCGTCCGGATTCAAAGCTATCGCCCCACGGATACTGGCGCTTCTTCGCATCCTTCGGCCCCCACGAGGCGGCCTTTTCCCATTCCTCTTCGTTTGCTAAACGCTTGCCAGCCCATTTGGCAAACGCCGCTGCATCAGCCCACTCGATGCCGATGACGGGCGCTTGCGGCTTGTTTGTGAAATAGCCTTTTTCCCACCACGGGTCTGTCGGATACTTGCGCTTGGTTTCGTCGCAGAACTTTTTGTACCACTCGTTCGTGACTTCAAACTTGTCTATGTAATAGTCCGGCAGCGTCACTTTATGCGCGGGCTTTTCGTCTGCCTCGTGATTATCGCTGCCCATGATGTACTCGCCCGCAGGGATGAGAATCATCGGGCCGTTGTAATCAATCTCGGTCAGGACTTGCGGGTCTTGCGGTTGCACACCGGTCGCGGTCAGTTGCGCGATAACGATTTTCTCTTCGCCATCCTTGCCCGTCACAGAAGTATTAAAGTCTGCATAGCCATCATGCGACACGCGCACGAGCCGCTTGCCTGCTTTGAGGCCGGGAACCTGAATCGAGCCGTCTCCGGCGGTGACGCCGTATCGCCGGTTGTCCACAAAGACCGCGCTGCCCGGCTCCGCGCCCTTGACGACAAGTGTAAAGCCCGGACTGCCCGGCCACAGGAAATAAATCAAAGCTGCAAGGATGAGCAGCATCACGCCGCCGGCCACTAAGAAAATCCAGATGGGGATGCGACGTTTCGCGGGCTGTCCCGGCGGAGGCGAAGAAAAAGGCGGTGGCGGAGGTGGCGGCATTTCCGCAGGCGGACGCACCTGTCTGTCCTCCGCAGGGATGCGGATGTTCGGCGCGGTCGAGCCAAAATCATCCTGCCGCATCAAACCGAAATCTAAGTTAGCTTCTTTCACTTTTTATCTTCATCACACAGCCAGACTTTTTGCAGGCTGGCTCAAGGGATTTCGGAATATAAGCTGAACGAGCAATGCGCTCTATTTTGCCGGGAGCCAGTGGCCGACCGGCACAGTCTGTAGAGAATCAGACCCCGCAAAAGATGCTGCGCCAGATATTTAGAAGCGCGAGCGCGCAGCTTTCACCATTGCCGACAGTAACGCACACGCCATTGTAGCCTGAAGAATCTCTCGCCCGCAAAAACTAAATCACAGCATGGCCTTTGTCAAGGAAACCGAAAATGCAGTAGTCAGCATTCAGCAACCAGTAGTCAGTAGAAAAGAAAATCCTACTGGCTGCTGAATGCTGACTACTGTTTCATTGCATTTCCCGTCTTCATTGTGAGAGCATCGCTTCCCGTTTGATGAGGCCGGATTATCATTTCCAAATTGTTGAAAGCATTGATGCCATGACAACGCCAGCGCAGACACGACACCGCCACGTCTCGCACAAAGCGAGCCTCTTTACGGAATCCGTCATCCGCGAAATGACGCGCGAAGCGCTCAAGCACGGCGCGGTCAACCTCTCGCAAGGATTCCCTGATTTCGCCGCGCCCGATGATGTCAAGCGCGTGGCGATGCAGGCCATCGCGGACGACGTGAATCAATATGCGATTACGTGGGGCGCAAGTGATTTTCGTCAAGCGATTGCCGGTAAAACGAAATGGTATCTTGATTTAGACATTGATCCTGAAACGGAAATCACTGTGACGTGCGGCTCGACCGAAGGCATGATCGCCTCGATGATAGCGACGGTTGATCCGGGCGAAGAGGTCATCGTCTTTGAGCCGTTTTATGAAAACTACGCGCCCGACGCGATTCTCTCGGATGCAAAGCCAAGATATATCCCTCTGCGTGCGCCCGATTGGAGCTTTGACCGCGAAGAGCTGCGCGCGGCTTTCAATCACAAAACGAAAGCCATCATCATCTGCAACCCGAACAACCCGACGGGCAAAGTTTTTACGCGCGACGAACTGGAATTTATCGCCGCGCTCTGCCGCGAGTACGACGCGCTCTGCTTCACGGATGAAATCTACGAGCACATCCTGTACCCCCGCGAAGGCGCAGAGATCAAGCATATCTCTATGGCGCAGCTCGAAGGCATGCGCGAGCGCACGGTCATCGTCAACTCCATGTCCAAGACTTATTCGGTGACTGGCTGGCGCGTCGGCTACTGCATCGCACCCCCTGCCATCACCGGCGCGATTCGCAAAGTCCACGACTTTTTAACGGTCGGCGCAGCCGCTCCGTTGCAAGCGGCTGGCGCATATGCCTTACAACTTCCGCCCGAGTATTACGATAAGCTGCAAGCTGAATACACAGCGCGGCGCGACCTGCTCTTGCCTGCGCTTGAGCGTGCGGGCTTTCGCTGCTTTCGACCGGACGGAGCCTATTACATTATGACCGACATCTCGGATTTCGGCTTTGCGTCCGATGTCGAATTCACGCGCCACCTGATACGCGAGATAGGCGTCGCCTGCGTTCCCGGCTCAAGCTTTTACAGCGACCCGGCACGCGGCTCTCAACAAGTCAGATTTTGTTTCTGCAAGAAAGACGAAACACTGAACGCAGCTGCCGAACGGCTCGAAAAATTGCGGGCGCGAATTTAAGAGTGAAGCTGAAGTGTACTGGATGAACAATTGGCAGTAATAATTTAAGAGAATGTTATTATGCTGGAATGGATTAAAGTAATTGCGCCAATCTTAATCTCTTGGCCTGTCGTAGGTCTTCTTGCTCTATTCATTCTCCGTAAACCGTTTCTTAAACTTATTGGGCAATTTACAAACTCGGATATTCGCAAGGCCAAAATTGGCCCAATAGAAATTGAGCGAGAACTCACCAAACTGGCAGAACAGGGACAGCAAGCTGTTTCTAACCTTAATCGCATAAATTTATTAATGGCAGAGTCGCGTTTGCTTGAGCTGGAAATCACTGAAGGAATTTTTGGAACATTTTTTTCGGATGACCAGCGGAATAGGTTAAGTGCCCAAATAGAAGAATTCCGCTCATTGACCGGCGAGGGGATTATTTTAACAGATGAGAAAGAGATTGATTATAAATAGAATCTGATGTGGGATGCGAAAAGACAGGCTATCTGGCTCGCGACTGCGCTCATTCTCGTGACGCTGGTCGTGATTCCGCAGGCTTATGACGAAGCCGGGAAATTTGATGTCAGCTATTTTCTGCTACTGGAAATAATCTTTCTCGCCGTCGTCGTGACGATGTTCTTCATCTACTCACGAAAGAAAAATTAGCGCCGTGTAATGAAAGTGTTTGGAATTGCCACTAGCTTCAGCTAGTGGAACAAGAAGGCCAAAAAAGTGTCGGCTTTAGCCGAATCATTTTCGGCTAAAGCCGGTAACTTGTGTAATTTAATCCACTAGCTGAAGCTAGTGGCAATTCAAGAAAGCCCGGAACTTTGATGACACGCTGCTAGGATGTAAGACAGCTTGTCTTTTGACTACACCCTATCCCCTACACCCTCTATTTAAGCACGGGCGGCTGAAAAGTTTTGAAGCGGACGTTGATGCCCGTGTCTGCGATGATGAGCAGGCGGCGCGCGTCGAGGTAAGAAGCCGAGTTAGGAAAGTAAGAGAGGATGTAACGATTCTTGCGCAGCTCGTCGCAGATGGCTGCGGCGGCGGTGCGCGGCTCGTTGACGGGAAAGATGCGCCCGCCCGTGCCTTCGACCAGTTTTTCGATAACCTGTACGGGCTTGGGCTGGTCGCGGCGGAGCGCGCCGCCCGTCCTGTCCGGCGCTTGCAAAGCGTAGACAGTGATGTCCTGCGATTGCAGGTTATTTAAAGTCTCTTCAAACTTTGCTCTGCTGCCCCGGTCCAGGCCGTCGCTGACGACGACGATGATTCGCTTTTGCGATGAGGCCGCGAGCGGCAGGAGGGCTTCATTGACGACCGCGTTGAGGGCATCGAAGAGATGCGGCTCACCCTGCTTGCGAAAAGCCTTGAGCGAGGCTTCGATCTTCTTCGCATCATCCGTCCAGTCGGCGACGATTCCCGCGTCATTGTCATAACCGATAACGAGCAGCTTATCGCCCTCGTAAATCTCGTAAGCGAACTCTTTGACGGCTAATTCGAGCCGTTCCACGTCCGCGCGCAAGGTCAGCGAGTTATCAACCAGAATGACGATGCGCGCCGGAGCCAAATCCGGAATAAAGCTCTTAACGGTTTGCTCGACGCCGTTCTCGTACAGCGCAACCTGACTCATGGTAATCGGCGCAACGGATTCGCCGTCACGCTTGGCGAACACGTTGAGCATCGTCGCGCCCTCATTCGTCGGACGCTGCCGCCTTCCAGCCTGACCGGCTGAAAATGAAAAATTAAAAATTAAAAATGCAAAAAGGAACAAGAGCCTTGCTCCCATCATGACTTTTTTCATTTCGCATTTTGCATTTTGCATTTTAATCACCGCTGGTATTTGATGAAGTGTTTTTAGTTTTGCTTTTAGCCGTTGATGAAGCGGCCTTATCGCTCGCACTGGTTGCGGATTTTGCGGAAGCGTTTTTGTCATCTTTCGCAGCAGGCTTCTCTTCTTTAGATTCAGATTTAGCTTCGGATTTAGCTTCGGATTTTTTGTCTTCTTTAGAGTCGGATTTTTTGGCCGCGTAATCCGTCACGTACCAGCCTGAGCCTTTTAATTGAAAGCTCGTTGAAGACCACTGCTTTTCCAGACGCCCGCCGCACTTTTTGCATTTGGCGAGCGGCTTATCCGTAATCTTCTGCATGACTTCGTGGTGCGCGTGGCACTTTTTGCATTCGTACTCGTAAATCGGCATGAGGGAGACATTCTCCTGTTTAAATACGCTCTTGAAAATTTTCGTAGCAGTAAATTATACGAACCGCCCGTTGCGCTTGCAACCTTAGTGGACATTGAGATGCGCGAAAAGCGGAACTGTTTGTGCGACTATGATGCGGTCAAAAAACTATTTTCCAAAAACGAAAATTCTTTGCAGCCATTCAATACGACACCACATTTCGAGACGTTTAAATCATCCATCATTTTGAATGATTTGACAGACAAGTCGAAGCATAGCACGACTTACGCTTGATTGAATTAAATACATGAATTGAAAAGACTTACCCGCACACTTTTAATTCGTAAAAGCAACCGGTAGGAGCTTTAGTCCATCTCAGTCCCGGTCTCGATGAACTGCTCTTTGCACGTCGTTTCCACCATGCGCAGCCCCCGGCCTTCGGCCAATAAGTGGCCCAGACTAGATGATTTGCTTTGCAGTTCATCGCTCACATGGAGAACGAACTTTAATGACTTTTTTTTCCCGGCTTCCCCGTTTCAGCTCTTTCAAATTTACGCCGTTTGCACTCATCTCTCTTTTTATCTTTTATAATTTAACAGGCTTCTTTTTCAGCAGCGCATTTGCCCCCGCAGTTCAAGCAGTTCCCAAAAACACAAAGTTCTCCATCCCGGCGGATGTTCCAAAGTCCGGTAACGATGATCTCGATCTGGTGATTTATCGCGCCGGAGAGCGTCACGGCGTTGACCCAAGACTGTTGCACGCGGTCATCTGGCAGGAATCGAAATACAAACTGAAAGCCAAATCCGGCGCGGGCGCGCAAGGGTACATGCAATTGATTCCGGCGACCGCCGCACGTTTCGATTGTCAGAATGTTTACGATGCGGCGCAGAACATCGAAGCCGGAACAAAATATTTGCGCTGGCTGTTAGAGCGTTTCGACGGCAACATCGCGCTCGCGCTCGCGGGTTACAACGCAGGCGAAGGCGCGGTTGATAAATACGAAGGCGTGCCGCCCTACACAGAGACGCAGAACTACGTGCGTATCATCACCTCGCGCTACGGCAAGACCTATCACCCGCTGCTTGAGCCTGCGCAGGCGCGCGTCGAGTTCGGCCTCGTGCAGGAAGTCGCACAACTCACGGAATAGTTTTAGAGCAGGCTGACAGATTGCGGATTGCGGATTGCGGATTGCGGAATGGAAAACACCGTTCATGCTTTGTAATACGCAATCTGAAATCCGCAATCCGCAATTGCCATCTCCCGCCCGCGGTTCTGACAGGAGACCTTAGGGCAAAGCCTGAAGGGTTAAATCGCTGTATGCATCGGTGATGGTTATCGTCTGCGGCGCAAACGAATATAGTTTTGAAGCGACCGTGATTGTGTACGTCCCGCCCGCGACAATATCTTCGATATAGAAATAGCCCAAACCATTGGTTAAGGCGATTCGTGTATTGCCGCTCTGGTCTGTCAAAACAACATACGCTTTTTGAATGCCGTTGCCCGAAGAGTTAACGACTCTGCCGGTGACAGGGACGACTGACAAATTGGCTAAGACATTTAGCTGGTAATTTATCACGCTGGCATTCATGCCGTTTGTGACGGTGACGGCGAAATTGAATGCTCCGGTCTGCGTCGGCGTTCCATTAACCGAAGCGATCACATTGCCTGTCGAGACATTTATTCCGGGCGGCAGGTTTCCGCCCGTTTGCGTGTAAGTAAAACTGCCGACATTAGGCGCAAGCAACTGGTTATACGGCTGGTTTACCTGCGCGCTCGGCAAGACGGCTACAAACTCGGGGTTGTTTTCAAACGCGCCGATGTCCACGCTCACGGAACGAATCGCGCCGCGCTGGTCAAAGATGACCGCGAACGGCGGATTATTCGTCGCGCAGCTTAAAGTCTGCACGCAGATTTGCCCGGCATCAATCGCGGGCGAAGTGGAAAGCAGTGCCTGGCTCAAACCGTTTCCGCCGTAATAGCCTAAAGGCGAAAGCAGAGGATTAGTGTTCTGCAAATCCGATGCGATCCAACCCGTGCTTGTCCCGACTATGCCGATGATGTTGTTGCCGAGCGAGTTGATAACATTTGTCACATCCGGCGAAGCTCCGCCGGTGTTGCCGGAGATGATCGAGTTGCGGATGCTGGCGTTGTTCGTGGCGATGGATTTATGAAACCCACCGGCGTTGGTGGCGGCAGTGTTGTTCGTGATGGTGGTATTGGTCATAATCAGACCAGTGCCGTTGTAATAAATCCCTCCGCCCGAAGCCAGCGTCGAATTTCCGGACATCGTGACGTTGGTCATCGTAATCATGCCGTTACCCTGAATCGCGCCGCCGCCCGTCGTCGAAGTGCCAGCCGAGTTCCCCGTAATCGAAGTGTTCAGCAGATGCAGGACAGAGGTGGAAAAATTCTGCAACGCGCCGCCCACGCTCGCCGCCTGATTGTTTGCGAGCCACGAATTCCTAATCGTCAAATTTCCGGCGGTGGCATTGTTCATCGCACCCCCGAGCATCGCCGAGTTTCCCGTGATGACACAATCCGAGATGACTGTCGTGCCGCCATTGTTGTAGATTGCGCCGCCGCGCCCTGTATTGGCCGCGCCCGCGCCGGTGCCCCCTGTAAATCGCAAGTGGCTGATATTGACGACCGCGTTATCGCTGATGGAGATGATGCGGCTGGCATTGTTGCCGCTGATGGTCAATCTATTCGCGCCCGTCCCGTTGATGGTCAAAGAGCCGTTATTCGCAATCACGATTTCCGTTCCCGACAGGGTAATGGTTTGCGGCGAGCCGAATAAGCCCAGCGCAAAATAGATCGTGTCGTTGTCAGCCGTGGCGTTGGCCGCCGCCACGGCTTCACGCAGAGAGCAGTCTGCATCACACACAGCATCGTTCGTATCAGCAATTTTAGTCACCGTATAATTAGCCGCGGAAACGGCCTCGGCCAGACAGAAGACAAAACAAACGCTCAACAACGCTCTCGTGAATTTCATCAGCTTCTCCTCCTTCGGGATTTATTTAAATCGTGAGTGTCATTGCAAGACCACTGCTCGACAGGTTTCAGGTACGTTGCGGTGAGCAAGAAAGACGCTCTTGAACCGCCGAAAGCGACACGAGTGAGCTTCAATAAGATTGAGTAAGGTCGCTTAACGAAAAACTCTTTGCAGGTGCGTTAGGCTATACTCTTATTTAACGTCTCCTGTCAATTATTAGCCGTCGCGTTGCAGTTCACCTGCCGGTTCGCTATCATCCGCGCTTTGAAAAAAGATGCAGGATGCTGGATATTAGATATTGGATAAACTAACATCTGACATCTGACATCTGCCTTTATGCTCGACATGTCCACCACTGCACAATCACTTTCACTCGAACGCAAGATCAAAATGCACGAGGCGCGCGAGGCGATTATCGAGCGTCTCGCGCTTGACCTTCCGGCGACTATTGATCTGGACAGATTTTTGCGCGCGGTCGTCTCGGAGCTGGGGCGTATGATGCAGGCGGATCGCTGCGATGTGATTCAACTCGCATCGGAGTCAGAGCTGCGCATCAGCCACGAGTGGCGCGCGTCCGAAGATGTTCCGTCGAGCGAAGGCACGACCATTCCGATTGACCTCAAGCAACTGGCAGAGCATGTAGATTTAACAAAGCCGATTCGCCTGAACGACACGAGCGCGCCGGGACTGGATGAAAAGGTGCGACTGCTCGCGGCGAGTTTGCAAACGCACTCGCTGCTGGTCGTTCCCGTGACGCTTGGCAAAGATGTGCTGGGGCTGGTCGGCCTGCATAACACACGCGCTCCGCGTGTGTGGCTCGATGACGAAGTTTCTTTTCTGCAATCCATCGCGCGGCAAATCGCGGTCGGCTATCAATACACGCGGCTCTACACGGCGCAGGAGCTTGAATCCGAACGGACGCGCGCACTGCTTGAGATTGCCAATGCGCTCAACGCCCATTCGGACTTTAAGGAAGTCACGTCGCTCGTGCTTGAGCGCGCGATCGATCTGGTCGGAGCGGATTACGGCGCGCTCGGCGTGTTCGATTCTGCGGGCAGCCGCATCACGCTCGCGGCGTTCAAGGCCGCGCCGCACGCCGAAACAGATATGGTGCAGGGCTTGATTGAATCACATGGTCAGGCGCTGGACATCACAGAATTCCCGGAAGTCATCGCAGTCCTGGCCGAAGGCAAAACCCTGCGCGTGCTGGACACGCAGTTGCCGCTGCCCATTCGTTTGATTTTCAACGCGACGCTTGGCGGGCGCGCGGCGCTGGTCGCTCCTGTGCGCGTCGGCGGGCAGACGTTCGGGCAACTGGGAATGGTTTGGAGCGAAGCGCGCGAAGGATTTCTAGATCATGAAGTCGCGCTGGTCGAAGGCATCGCGGATCAAATCGGCACGGCGCTTGAGCGCGATCAGCTTTCTGCGGAAGTGATGCGGCTCAGAAGCGCGCTGCATGAGCAGCATGCGGAAGATAGAATCATCGGGCAGGCTCCGGCCATCAGCCGCGCTAAAGAGATGGCCTTCAACGTCGCGGACACGCAAACCTCCGTGCTCATACAGGGCGAGTCCGGCACTGGCAAAGAACTGCTCGCGAATCTGATTCATTACAACTCCGGGCGCGAAGACCAACCTTATATCAAGCTCAACTGCGGAGCGATTCCCGAAACGCTGTTGGAAACGGAGCTGTTCGGGCATGAAAAGGGAGCTTTTACGGACGCGCGTGCCTTGAGGCGCGGGCGTTTTGAAGAGGCCGACGGCGGGACTCTCTTTTTAGACGAGATCGGCGAGATGAGCCTCGCGGCGCAAGTGCGCCTCTTGCGCGTGCTTCAGGACGGCGAGTTTTCGCGCGTCGGCGGCAGCGAACTTTTAAAGACGGACGTGCGCGTTATCGCCGCCTCGAACGTAGACCTTGAGCGCGCCGTCGAAGAGGGAAAGTTCCGGCGCGACCTCTTCTATCGTCTCTCTGTCTTCCCGATTCGCCTGCCCCCGCTTCGCGAGCGCCCCGAAGATATTCATCCGCTCGTCATACATTTTCTTGAGCACTACAAGCAGAAGACCGGACGCTTTGTCTCAGGCATCTCAAAGCACGCGCTGCAAGCTCTCGTGAGATATGACTGGCCCGGTAACGTGCGCGAATTAGAGAACGCGATTGAGCGCGCAGTGATTATCGCATCCGGTCGCCGGATTGAGCTGAGCGATCTGCCCGAAGCGGTCGGCAAGCGCGTCCTGGATGTGCAGGGGCAGCTACGCCAGGAGCGCATCACCGCCGCCGGTCAGGGACACGCGAGCGTCCTGGAAATCGAAGTGCCTTCGGCCATCGAAGAGATTGAGCGCGCAGCCATCGAAGCCACGCTCGAATACACTGGCGGCGACAAATCACGCGCCGCACGCATGCTCGGCATCGGTCGCAAGACCCTCTATCGCAAGCTTCAGCAGTATGAAACGAAAATTCCGGAAGACAGCTAAAAAGCGGTTGAGACGAGTTTCCTATCTTTTGCCTGCTGGCCTTACCACATATTAACGCTTCTCGCCTAATGCTTGCTCGCATGTTATGCTTAAAGCGGAAAGTGACAATTAGCCCGTCGGAACTGAAAGAAATCTGTCTTTCGCGAAGCTCACGATAAATTGACGGCAGGCGAATTATCACTTCCCGCCCTGATGACTTTGCGCCAGCAACCTGATTAGACCCCGGCGCAAATAATCTCTCACAAACATTGTCAATTGCAGTTAGGGAATCCGGTAATGCTGCCGGTTGCAGCACTGCCGTTGCACGACCACACCCGCAGCCGTCTCAGCATCCATTCACTGCTGAGAGCCTTGCATGTGGCCTTTCTGCTGCTCTCTCCGCTCCGCCTGACATGATATGGAGCGTTCAGACGAGCAGCTTACTCACTGAAGGAGATTAAATGAAAAACTTTTCTCGGATGTTGCTCTTAGGTCTAGCTCTGGTCTTTTGTCTATTGTCTGCCGCTAAAGCTCAAGCATTACCACGAATCTCGATTTCAGGTGACGTGCGCTCGCTGGCGGCTACCAATTGCGGCTTGGACCAGACCCCTTATAGTGGCGATAAGTCTCTCAGGGTTTACTACCGGACAGTGAGCACCGAGCTGGCGACGTTGGGTCAGGAAAGTGCGCGTAGTAACGCCACGATTTACCCGGACACGACCGGCAGTCCGTACTCGACTAACGGTTTCGACATTAGCGCGCCCGGCAACTGGGGCTTCTATGTTGAGGATGTTGGAACGGTGAGGATTTATGAGGTTGATATTATCACGGGAACCTCAATCCCTGAGACGCTCAGGTTCCGTGTGCCATGGAGCAGCGGTTTCGTCAACGTCAAAGAGTTTCCCTATTATGCGAAAGGCGACGGGAGCGGAGACGATACGCTGGCAATCCAGAAGGCCATTAACGATCTTGGCAAACAGGGCGGCGGCAGGCTCTACTTCCCCAACGGCCTCTATAAAGTAAGCTCGACCACAGAGCATCCGTTGCCCATCTCACTGCCTTCGAACATCACCATCGAAGGTAATGCCGCCGGGCATTATGGTCCAAGCCGCATCCAACTGGAAACCGCCAGTTCAACCATCTTTAAGATTGAGGGATGCCGTCAACGAATCACCATCAGGGACATAACCTTGCTCTTAGACCCTGCGGTCGCCAGAGCGGGCACTGCCGCTGTGCTGGCGACGGATGTCGCAAACAAGTCCTCGTATGAAATTCTGTTCAGCAACATGACCTTTCAAGGTTTCGACCGGGGCATCAACGTGGATACGACGGACGGCGCATGGCAGTTTGATAACGTCAAAGTTGACCATTGCGCGTTCAGTTGTAACATAGGGATTTACATGGACACGCCGAATTCCGATTGGAAGATTACGAGCAGTTGGTTTTACATGCCCGGCATCAGTTCGAGCACCCCAAACTCCGTCGGCGTCCAGATGGACAACGCCGGTTTCATCCTCATCCAAAACACTTTCGCCGGTTGTCCCGGAGGAGTCGCCGGGTCTCGCGGAGATTTTCTCAATATCAAGATGGTGGCTAATCTCACGGTCGTCAACTCTCAGTGTGAAAGCACCGATCATGCTCTGGTCTTCGGCAGCGAGAGGTTGTTGAGCGATCCGTTATATCCAGACGACGGGACGTTCATCGCTTTGATTACACTCATCGGCAATCAATTCGGTGACGAGATTCAACTCAACCACAGAGTCAACTTCATCTCGACCTCCAATCATTACGGGGCGGGAACCGTCAAGACGAAAACGCGATTGGTGCGTGTATATTCGACGGGCGACCGTTTCTGCTATGACGGCATCGTCTCAAACCCGCTGACCATTGGCAACAACACGAACTGTCAGAACGGCGCGGGCGGCTTTCAAGGTCCCGGAACCATCATGTTCCAAACGGGACAACTCGGAGAGTCCGGCGCTTCGAACAATTCAGGCGTCCCGTCGCGTCCGACCGTCATCACCGGCAATGCGGAAATCCGTGACGGCGACGATACAGCGGTAGACCCCAATGTTGCGACGACCAAGCCTCTCTTGACGTTGACCGCTCCCGGCACGTCAAAGCCCTTACTCAGTCTGGGACAAACGGGAGGAACCTATGAATTCAAGCGTGATGCGAACGGCTTCCTCTCGATTTTGGGAACGCAGAGTTCGCCGAGTACTATCTACAGAGGCGTGGTCATTAACGGCCCCCTGCAACTGCTCGCCATCCCGCGCTCGCAATTCACTTCGGGACAATACACAACGGTTAGTCAGGGCGGTCTCTTCTATTGCACTGACTGCGCGCCGGCTTCCGATTGCACGACATCGGGCAACGGCGCGTTGGCTGTCTACACGGGCACAGGGTGGAGGTGCAATTAACCTCTCATGCCAGCCTGCAAGGGCTGAGCATCCATAACGAGTGAAGATGAAGGAGAGAGCGACAAGGGATGCGCGAAGATTAGCGCACATCCCTTGTCGCTCTCTTCTTTTGTCACTCATCGCTCATCACTTATCACTCTTAACTTGTTGCGCCTCTTCGCTTTCTTTTGCTATAGTTTGCGCCGTTATCATGTCTTGGACTTCTGGCCGGAGTGTTTCTGGCTCGCGGCCTCTTGTGAAAGGTAATGACTCATGCAAAACGAACATGATTACAGGCGTCGTGATCGAGACAGCTCTGAGGTTTCGACGCGGCTTGCCTACCTGCTCATCGGCGGCGGCATCGGCGCGGTGCTCGCGCTTTTGTTTGCTCCCAAGTCCGGGCAGGAACTGCGCGGCGACATCGCCGACGTGACGCGCAAAGGAATTGACCGCACGCGCGAGACGGCAACGCAGCTCGGCTCACGCGCCGGAGAGTATTACGAAGTCACGCGCGACCGCGCTTCGGAACTTTACAGCACCGCCGCAGGCAAAGCCGGAGAGCTGGCAGACGCTGCGCGCGAGGCTGCGCGCGGCAAGAGCGGCCAACTCACCGCCGCCCTCGAAGCGGGCAAGCAAGCCTACGCGGAAGAGAAACGCAAGACCGAAACCTCCGGCATGATCGGAGCCGGGCCGAACTATCCAAGCGAACAGGAAAACTAAGGTGATTGCGGAATGCGGAATGTGGATTGCGGATTAGTTGCTTGGATATGAACGGCGATTGATTTAATCCGTCAATCTTCTAATCGCTCAACCCCAATCCGAAATCCGCATTCCGCAATCGAAAATCCAAATGACTTTTCTTGCCCTACAGATGAGCGTCAACGACCCTATGTTCTGGGTGATGGTGATCGTCGCCGTCTCTTTCTTCGTGATTGCGATTGCGATGATCGTCATCGCGCGCATCGTGAGCCGCGTGGTGGCGACCGTGACGCGGCTGGAAGAGCGCGTCGAGCCTTTGATGCAGAAGGTCACGGACTTAAGCGAGCAGGGCAAGGCCATCGCCGCGCAGGGCAAAGAGATCGCCGAGCAGTTTACTGTAATGTCCGGCCATCTCTCGACCGCGACGCTGCATTTTTCGGAATCTGCGTCGTTGATTAAGGATGAGGTGCGCGAATTGAAACAGCTCGTCGGCGAGACGGCTGTGACGGCGCGTGACAAGGTCGCTCTAGTCAGTCGAACGATAGACCAGACGCACTTGCAGGTAACATCCACGACAGAATATATCCAGTCAAAAATCATTCAGCCTGCCCGCGAGCTGGCGGCAATCATGGCTGGCTTCCGGCGCGGTCTCGAAGTTTTGCTTGCGCCCACACCCAAGCCCATCAACCAGACCTACAGCGATGATGAGATGTTCATCGGCTAAAGCGGCTACAGCGGAAGTTGCGTTTGATTAGCCCTTTATTGTATTGTTCACGCACCACGAGTAGTGCCCCGCGTGCGCTTCAAGCAAATATTGACGCGCCACTCACAAAGGAATTCGTCATGCGAAGATTTGCCCCAATCCTGCTTGCTGCTTTGTTTATTACTTTCTGTGCGGTTGTTCGCGCCGACGGCCAGACGCCGTTTACGATTACGAGCGGCAGCTTTACGATTAACAACACCACTCTGGAGTTTTCCGGGGGGCCGTTCACCCTGAGAGGGCCGACCTCTGTTCTCAGAGGATGGGTGACGGAAGGCAACTGGACACCCGGCAGTTGTACTCCCTGTCTGGCGGGCAACAGTCTGAGCGTGAACAGCCTTTACAGTGGCGGTTCTTCAATTCGACCCACCAAAACGATAGTCAACGCTTTTGATGAAGATGGTTTTAGCTACAGCGGCACGCTGGATATTACCGGCGAGCCGGTAGTCGTTCCGCGAAGGTATTCGCGGCTTCCCTTTAGAATCTCGCAGCGAGTCACGTTAAATGGTTCTTTAACTATGTGGCTGCCGAATTATAACGGCTTTCCAAAGTACACGTCGAACTTTCAGTTGACCGGGACGGTGACATTGACACTTAAATTCACTGGCTATTGGACGAATGGCACGCCTATGTATCGCGTCATGAGCGCCATGTATGAGTTCCCGCCGCCCGCAGCCCGAACTGCGGAGTAGAGATTAGTTAGCGGCCTTGTCACCCGGCCTCTTATCAGCCCGAATCTGCCCCCACGCAAGGTTCGGGCTTTTTGATGCTCAAAGAGAAAATTAAGGTTTTCAATAGCAAGCGACTGACTCCCGCAAAGGCGCAAAGGCGCAAAGAAGAAGCTTGAGTCTTTCTTTGCGCCTTTGCGCCTTTGCGGGAGACGTTCTTCGCTCACATCACAGTTCGCGTTCGATTGAAAACCATAATAGATGCGCCGCAAAGAATGCCTTCAACGCTTTTACCCGCACGCTTCTACTGCTACTATTACTTTTTCCTGAAAAGCTCGCGCCGGTTCGTATCTTTCCCGACGGCGCGAATATTTGAAAGTGAAGCTAAAGTATGTCAACGGAAACGCCGCTTGAGCTGAAAAAGACTGTCAACCTGCCGAAAACCAACTTCGGGCAAAAAGCCAATCTGGGGCAGATGGAGCCTGCGCGCCTGAAGAAATGGACGGAGGCGAATCTCTATCAAATGATTCGCAGCGCACGCGCGGGCGCAGAAAAATTTATAATGCACGACGGCCCCCCTTACGCCAACGCGGACATACACATCGGCACCGCTCTCAATAAGATTTTAAAAGACTTTATCGTCAAATCTCGCACGATGATGGGCCTGGATGCGCCCTATGTGCCGGGCTATGACTGTCACGGTTTGCCGATTGAGATGTACGTGGACAAAAAGCTCGGCGCGAAGAAGGCGAACATGCCGCCCGCCAGCATTCGCCGCGCGTGCCGCGAGCATGCCGCGAACGCTTTGAAGAGCCAGACGCGCGACTTTCAGCGGCTAGGCATTTTTGGCGAGTGGGACAATCCGTATCTCACGATGTCGAACACATACGAAGCGGAGACGGCGCGCTTGTTCGGTCGCTTTGTCGAGCGCGGTTATGTTTACAAGGGCGCGCGTCCCGTCTACTGGTGCATACACGACCAGACCGCGCTGGCGGAAGCGGAGGTCGAGTATCACCAACACACGAGCGATAGCGTCTACGTCAAGTTCCCTCTCAAGAGCGACCCGGCGTTGATTGATGAGAAGCTTGCTGGCAAAAATGTTTCCTTTCTTATCTGGACGACAACGCCCTGGACGCTGCCCGCTAATCTAGGCATTGCGGTGCATCCTGATTTTGAGTACGCGGCGTTTGAGCATGGCGATGAAGTTTATATCGTCGCGGGCGAGTTGGTCGGAGCGGTGGCCGCGAAGTGCGGCATAGGGGCGACGGATGATGAAGGCAAAGCTGCTCCAAATGTCTTAGCTCGTTTTCCCGGCTCAAAGCTTGACCGCCTCGAATGTCGTCATGCGTGGCTTGATAGAATCTCGCTCGTGATGAACGGCGAGCATGTCACGCTCGGCGGCGAAGCGGACGCGGAGACTGAGCTTGATGTCAAAGATTCTCAGAAGCATTCGACCGGAAAAGCCGGGACGGGCTGCGTTCATACTGCGCCCGGACACGGCCACGACGATTTTGTCATCGGCAAACGCTACGGGCTTGAGATTTATTGTCCGGTTGACAACGCGGGACGCTTTACGAGCGAGGTCGAACACTTCGTGGGCATGAGCGTCTTTGAAGCGAATCCGAAGATTGTAGAGTTTTTAGAGTCACAGGGCGCGCTGCTCTTTAGCGAAAGTTACGAGCATCGTTACCCGCATTGCTGGCGTTGCAAGAACCCCGTCATCTTTCGCGCGACGCCGCAGTGGTTTATCTCTATGGATGCGGAGAGCAACCGTGGCGAGCTTGAAAGAGACGAAGACGGTCGCGTGCGCTCTAATTTTATAGAGAACGAAGTTGACGAGCAGGTTCAATCCCTGCGCGCTGGCGCGCTGCGCGAGATAGACCGCGTCAAGTGGATTCCCGCCTGGGGAGTTGACCGGATGCGTAACATGCTGACGGGGCGACCCGACTGGTGCGTCTCGCGGCAGCGTGTGTGGGGCGTGCCGATTCCGGTCTTTTACTGCGCGGGCTGCGACGAAGCGATTGCGGATGCGGCAATCATCAATCACGTCGCGGATATTTTTGAGCGCGAGTCCGCCGATGCCTGGTATGCGCGCGAAGCCGTAGACTTGTTGCCGGACAATTTCAAATGCCCGAAGTGCGGCGGCGCGGAGTGGACGAAAGAGACGGACATCCTGGACGTGTGGTTCGACAGCGGCTCGTCTTCCATCGCAGTGCTTGAGCGGCGCGAAGAGTTGCGCTGGCCTGCCGATGTTTATATCGAAGGCGGCGACCAGTATCGCGGATGGTTCAACTCTTCCCTGATGGTCGGCCTGGCGGCGCACGATGCCGCGCCCTATCGCACGGTGCTGACGCACGGCTGGGTCGTGGACGGTCAGGGCAAGGCGATGCACAAGTCCGCGGGCAACTCTGTCTCGCCCAATGATGTGATGAAAGATTCCGGCGCGGAAATCCTGCGCCTGTGGTGCGCTTCGAGCGAGTTTACGGAGGACGTGCGCTGCTCGCCGGAAATCCTGCAAAGAGTTTCGGACGGTTATCGAAAGCTGCGCAACACTGCGCGATTCGCGCTCGGCAATCTGCACGGGTTTGACCCTGCGCGCGACGGCGTGGCTGATGAAGAGCTGCTTGAGATAGACCGCTATGCCTTAGCAGAGCTTGATGCGGTGACGGCGAAGGTGCGCGCCGCTTATGAAGCTTATGAGTTTCATACTGTCTATCATGCGCTTTATAACTTTGCGACGGTGACGCTGTCCGCGCGTTACTTTGACATCATCAAGGACACGCTCTACACGGCTGCGCCGAAATCTCTGAAGCGGCGTTCGGCACAGACCGCGCTGCATCGAATCGTGAGTGCGCTGGCGCGACTGCTCGCTCCGATACTGGTCTTCACTTCGGATGAAATCTGGGAGAACCTGCCGCAAGGCGCGGATGAGAACGATGCTATATCGGCTTCGGTTCATCTGGCGGAGTTTCCTGTTGCGGTTGGAGAAAGCAAGGCTGAGCTTTCATCGCGCTGGACTCGCCTGTTTGAGATTCGTGATGCGGCGTTGCGCTCGCTTGAAGATGCACGCAACGCCAAGCTGATCGGCTCCGCGCTTGAGGCACGCCTGAATCTTTCGGCGAGCGGCGAGACTTACGATTTGCTTGAAAGCTACAAAGACGAATTGCGTTACATCTTTATCGTCTCGCAGGTTGACTTGACGCGAAGCGAAGAGGGCGAAGGCGTCGGCGTCCGAGTCGAGCGCGCAGCAGGCGAAAAGTGCGAGCGGTGCTGGAACTATTCCGTGCGCGTGGGCGAATCTTCGCGGTATCCGACGGCGTGCGAGCGTTGCGCGGAAGCCTTGACGGAAATCGAGGGGGAGGCGACGGCTTGAGAACGAGTGAATTCGGTTGGCGCATAGGTTATCTGGTCGCGGCCTTCGGGATTTATTTAACCGATCAGGCGAGCAAGGCTTGGGCTGTGCGCGCTCTGCGTTACGGCGATTCGGTGACTGTCATCAACGGTTTTTTTGATTTCGCTTACGCGGAAAATCGCGGCATCGCGTTCGGGCAGTTTCAGGAGGGCGGCTCGTTCGGTCGCTGGTTTCTGGTCGTGCTGGCCGCAGCCGCAGCCGTCGCCGTGCTCTTCTATTTCTTTCGCACGCCGCGCAATGATGACAGGGTCTTGGGCGCGTGCTCGCTCCTGCTCGCGGGCATCTGCGGCAACCTGACGGATCGCGTGCGGCTCGGCTACGTCATAGATTTCATAGACCTGCATTGGGGCGCGCATCACTGGCCGACCTTCAACGTCGCGGACGCAAGCATCTGCGCGGGCGCGCTCCTGCTGGCTTTCGACCTTTTCTTTGAACGCAAGAGTCACAAGACACAGGCTGTAGAAAAAGAGACTGAAGCGAGCAGCTAGGCTGTCAGAACCGCCTGCGGTAGCGGGCGGGTACTCAACCTTGAAAGAACCCGCCCGCTACCGCAGGCGGTTCTGTCCCGACGCACCTGTTCTCACTTAAATTCGCTTTGGAGGAAATTTATTACGATGAAAATGCGCGTCTTAATTCTCTTCACTTTGATTTTAACTCTCTCGTCGGCAGCGGCAGCGCAGGTCAAGACTGAAGGCGCGAAGACGCAGGTGACCTGGCTCGGGCACGCGGCTTTTGAGATCGTGTCTCCGGGCGGCACGCGGCTGCTGATAGACCCGTTCCTCAAAGAGAATCCGGCCACCCCTGCGGAGTTCAAAGACCTGACGCGCTACAAACCGAATGCGGTTCTGGTGACGCACTCGCACGGCGACCATTTGGGCGATGCGCTTGAGATCGTCAAAGCGAGCAAGGCGAAAATCGTTGCCGTCAACATGCCAGCGATTTATGAGAAGGCGGGTGTGCCTGAAGACTTGATTCAAACCGTCAACGTCGGTGGCACTGTGACGATTGGAGACGTGAAGATTTACGCCGTCCCCGCCATGCACGGCAGCGAGCCGAGCGGTCGTCCACTCGGATATATCATGCAGTTCACAGACGGAAATTCGATTTATCATCAGGGCGACACATGGGTCTTTGGCGACATGGCTCTGATACAGGAGTTTTATCGCCCGACCATTATCCTGATGAATGCGGGCGGCAAAGCTTACGGGCAAAGTCCCGAAATAGGCTTGCTCGGCGTCAACAGGTTTTTTAAACCCAGAGTCATTATCCCTATGCACTATGCTTCTATGCCCACGATGTCCACCGAAGCGGAGGTGCGCGCCGCCATCGAGAAAGACAAGCGCGTCATCTTTATGAAGCCGGGAGAGACCAGAGCTTTTTGAGCAGGCATGTAAATCAAGCAATGAGAAGCAAGTCTGTTCTTTGCGCTCTTTGCGAAAAAACTTTGCGGTCTTTGCGTTAAGAAAGCACTTAACCGCAAAGACCGCAAAGCAAAGCACACGTCAAGACCGCAAAGCGCTGCGCCTTTTGATTACCAGTTCAATAAGGAATAATCCTCACGATGACAATCGCCGAATCCGTGCTGGCTCCGAGATTATCCGTCACCCGCGCGCGTATGCGGTACTTGCCCGCACGCCTGCGCGCCATCTGCCAGTTAAACTGATAAGTGTCGCTCGACCCCGTATTGACCATCCCGACTACTTTGTTATCCACCAAAAACTCTACCATTGCCACCGTGCCGTCTGCATCCGTCGCATGCGCCATCAACTGTATAGGCTGATTGGCATTGAGCAACTGACCGGCGGTGGGACTCATTATTTGCGCTTCCGGCACAACGTTCGGAGTCGCAGAGGTTCTGCGCCACAGCACGGCGACGGTTGAGCCGTCCGGTCGCTGCGCCAGACCGACGATGTTTCCCGCAGCATCTATGTCATAAGCGATGGAGCTGCCCTGAGCGAAATCCGGCGGCAGCAAGGAATGTAAATCCACTACGCTATTTGCCGTGCCTGACCAGCGCAGTGCGTGTGACTGCTGCGGGCTGGCCGGAGCGCCGCCAAAGCCGACTTGCTGGCTGCCGTTAGTTGCTAAAGCCGATGTCGCAAGAAACCCGGCTGGATGTAGACTGACAACGCTCGCAGCCGTCCCGCGCCACAGCAGGGCGCGGCTGTAACCATCACCTTGCAGCGTATTAAACGCATAACCGACTTGCACACCCGCGCCGACGCCTTCAGCGAATGAATGAGTGAAGCCGGGCGGATGCAAGACAACCGCGCTCGCAGCCGTCCCCGACCAGAGCAAGGCACGATATGGAGTCGTATTGCCGGAAGTCGAAAAGTAACCGTAGCCGACTTGCTGGCTGCCGTCCGTCGCATTGGCATAACTACGGCTGATGCCGGTAATCGAAGGATGTAAATCAACGACGCTGGCAGGCGTGCCGCGCCACAAGGCTGCGTGGATAAGGCTGAAGGGCGATGACTCGTTTCCTTGAAAGTAAAAGTTGATATTGCCTACTTGCTGGTCGCCTGCGATGGCTCGCGCGATGGAATCCGTCCAACTGCCCGCCGGATGCAGATCAACATAGCCGTTGGCAATCCCGTTCCACAACAAAGCGTGCCGTTGGAATTGCGTCGGCGGGCCGTTGCCGGAGCCGACCTGTCTTTGTCCATCCGTGTCTAGCGCAGCCGAATAACGAAAACCGGTCGGATGCAAATCAATGCCAACGCCGCCGCCCAGCGGCCACAGCACGGCATGCGTTTCATCCGGAGAAGGCGCACCGGCGATGCGTCCTGTGCCGACAGATTGCCCGACCCCGACGCCCTGCCCTACTGAATCTGTAAGCTGCGTGGGAACCGATAGCAAAACGACTTGATATTCTACCTGCTGCCCGTCCTCGGATTGCTGAAGCTCAACATGAGACGAAAGCATCCCTTTGTCAGATGTTTGGCCGCTGCCTGGAATACTGAAGAGAAGAAAGATTGAGCAGATGAGTAAAAACGATAGCCCCTTTTTGTAAAGAGCATGTTGCAGGTTCATGATCTGTACCTCCCGTTGGTTCATCATGACATTCTCTTCTGTCCGCGAGGACGAATGAGAATGTCAACAGTTATCGCTTCGCTGTTAATTCCGGGAGCGACGCATGAGCTTGTCTGACCTTCGCGCACATGCTTTGTGTCCCGCAACTAACACGCACTTTCGGGGGATACTGTCATGCAATTTTAACCGGCAGGGGATGGATATGAAAACTCGACATTATTTTAGTGCTGCTCATTATACTGCCGAACCGCGCGAGAATTTTGTCATTTAACTGACAATAATTTTACGATGATGTGCGGGGAGCGTTCTTTTAGAAATAAAGAGAACGCTCCCCGTTGAACGGCATCTGTTTTAGGTTCGTTTCTTTCCGATGCCTGTGCGCTTCTTGCCACGGAAGTCCGTGAACGAGAACCCCGCGAAATTCTCGTTGTAGTTGAACCCGTAATCCGTCAGCAGATGGATGGCGAAGTCTTCACCAAGCAGCATCGAAGCCGTGAAGTCCGAGCGCCAATGCACTCCGGCGTAGTGTCGCCCGATTCCGATGTTACCGGCGAGCTTATTCAACTCTCCGCCGACTGTCAGTTGATTGGCGTCCGGCCCGGTGTAGGGCACGAGGTTGCCGTTCGCATCCGTCTGCACGGGATTCGGAACAAGCGCCTGATCGTTGAAGAACGCCTTCAGAATGGTTGCGCAAGCGCCGGATAGGGTCGCGTGCCCGGCGGTGTATGACGGGTGAATGGGCGAGCCTTCCGGGAAAGCCTGCGGCAGGAAGTAGTTGCCTCCATTCTGCGATGCGATCAAGGGCAAGGCAGTCGAGTTATGCAGCACATAGTTGTACGGGTACTGCTTGATGTTCTTCAAGGTGAAGTGAACCCGCCCGCCATACTCCTCTGGCCGCAAACGCCGATGCACCTGCCACTTGTTGTACCAGGTGCCTTTGCGCGCGACAAAAGCCGCCTTGTTGAGCAGAGCCACGACGTGACCCGGCCCGAAAGTGATGAATCCCTCCTGCGTGCAGTTGTTGACATAAGGATTGTTCGGGTCGAAAGGAATGCCGAGGCCGCCGCCGTCGAGCCGCGCCGCGTCCGGCAACATGATGATGAGCCACAAGGCGTTCCAGAAGGCTTGAGTGATGGCATCAATCTGGACATAGCTCGCCAAGTCGCGGCCATTGACGATGCGGCGGCGAGCTGGATGCAGCGCTGGCGGAGCAGGCATGCAGCCTTTCTGCACGTTTAGCCAGTCTGTCTGGTTGGTCATGTAATTGATACCCGGCGCGAGCGGTTGCAGGGTGTTGAAGATGGTCTGCCTGCCGTATGGAATATCTCGCACGAGAAATTGTGAGAGGTACGGCCCCCTCTGGTCTTCTTTGGTAAAGCTGCGAAAGATGGTGTTGGGCGTAATGTTGTTGCCCGCGCCGGGAACTTGCCCCAGCGGCGTTATCGGAGCAGTAGGAAATCCGCGCGGATTCAAGCGCGGCGTTCTTCCCGGCGGCACGATCTCAAACTTCGGCAAGCCGGAGTAGAATTTGAATCTGGTATTCAAATCCGAGACGGCATTGGCGATGGTGCTATTCGTGTTGTACTGGATGAAAGGCACGTCACGCGCGAGCGAATGCCAGTAAAGCTCTGCCATTTCCGCCGCATCATCCGCGCTGGCGAAGGCCGGAGCCGGCGGGACAGCCAACTGCTGCATGTCTATGCCTTCGAGGTCATAATTGATACCTGCTTGCGGATTGACAAGGCGACGCTGCACGCCTGCGGCCAGCACGCCGATGCTGCTGAGGCGAGAGTATTCTTCCTGCGGGACATAATTCGCTTGTGCGTAAGCCGCAGCTTGTTGATCTGTGCTCTCCTGACTGGCCGTCTGCTCCGTCCCGTCATAGAGGCTGGTCTGTTCAGCGGCGGACATTTCGTTCATCTCAGAGCTGGAGCCTTGCGCGGCAGGCACACTGGACTGCTCCGAGTAGTATTGCGCGCTGTACGCCCCATCCGGTTCGGCCATCTGCGCCTGTTGCGTCTGGTACTGCGAGCTGCTGGTGTTGCAGGGATTGCAACCCAGAATAATCTGGTTGAAGTGCGCCGGGTTTCCGCTCTTCAAAGCAGTGAGCAGCGAGCAATAGGCTATCGGGTCTACTTCACCGAGGTTGTTGATCTTCCTCAATCCTTTGGTATAGCTGCCGATGTAATTCTGATTCTGGTAAAGCGCGTCATCGCCGTTGCACGGGTGCGGCGGGATTCCGGCAGTTCGTTCGTAGATAGCTGCCTTGACGCGGCGGGTTAATGAAGTGTTCGCGCGCTGCACCGGCGTCTGGATTTCAATGTCGCAACCGGTGCTGCAATTGGCGCTGTACGTTGTGCCTTCCTCTGGCGGCAACGGCTGCACCTGCGTAGCCTCCTCCTGTGCGTTGATGAGTTTAGGAACGCCGAGGACGCTGGCGGCGACTGCCGCAGCAGTGACTTTGCCTAAGAAGGATCGGCGGCTACGGGAAATCTCAGGTGGCTGTTCCTCGTTTTTCGTGTGCGTGAGATTGCGTTGCGATTCATCGCTTGAAGTGGAAGGTTGTTGTTTATCAATAGATTGGGCTTGGGATGTTCTGGGTTTTTTCTTCATGCCGGGGCATCTCCTTTGGTGGCAGACGGTTGGTGATGACCGCATGAACGCACTATAATGCCCCTCAGTGAAGAGGCATCATTCTGCTAGCGCGCATCTGTGCGGCAGTTGATGTTCTCGTCCGGGAAAGCTCCTGCCGTTGCTATTGGAAACCAGCAGCAGGGGCTTTCTTTATTTACATTAAGAAAGCCTGACCATCATCGCACAAACGGTTTTAGAGACTTAACGGCGCAGACAGACCAATCCTGCGCGTCAAACCCGGCGTCTGTGAATTGTTTAGTTGTAAGACCTGTGTGTCCTATGCTCGTTCTTAAACACATTCAACTCACCTGTTAAGTGAAGCTGAGGAGGCTGCTGTCAGCCTTATAAAAATCGCACAAGGCGAATGTGTTCTACGTGGGGGAACCCTAAATTCTATGAAAGACGCGGAGAAGCAATCATGCTCCTGCTACTCTGGGCTGAAATCAGCGGCTTATTGAAGGGGTGCCCGCCGATTAATAATTGCTATTGAGTGCCGCCGATTATACGCCTTGCCGTTGAGGTGTCAAGAAAATTTATTGTTAATTACGGGACTCCAGAACAGAGAGAGTATCTCTCCTAAAAGACACGCTTGGACACGTTACAAACGATAGCAACAATCGTGACTTTATGTGCTTGGCGCAAGGTCAAACAAAATATTTTACATGATAATTCCATCAACTCACCGCCCGGTACCGTACATTCATCACAAAATCATTTGTTGCGCGCTGAGATTTTTCTATAGTTAAATCGAGAAGGGCTGCGTTAATCTTTCCCGGTACGGCACCCAGCCATTTTTTTCTAGATTACTGCGGCAGAAATCTTTCCGGCCCAAGCGGTTTTATCAAAGTTAGTTGGAGGATTAATGGTTAGATTAAAAGCGTTTATTTTTGTGCTCCTCGTCGCGCTTGTCTTGCAGGCCGCGCCGGTCAGCCTCGCTCAGCAGCGCGGCGCGCATGTCGCCCCGGTCTCGTCCGGTTCGCCGCGCAAGGCGGCGGAGCAACTCACCGTACAGCAATTGAAAGATTATCTTTATTTTGTGGCTTCGGACGAGATGGAGGGGCGCGACACGCCTTCGCGCGGGCTGGATTTGACGGCCAAGTTTATCGCCATGAACCTCTCGCGCTGGGGCATCAAGCCTGCGGGCGACGATGGCACGTACTTTCAAAAAATCGCGCTGCGCCGCACGCGAATCGCGCCCGCAGAATCGCGCATAGATGTTTCAGGCGTGCAGCCCTTTAAATACGGCGAAAGCTTTCTTGCTAATCCAATCGCGGCGGATTTCAGTTCGACGTTTGTGTACGCGGGGCACGGTTGGGTCGTCAACTCCAAAAAAATCAATCCTTATGCAGGCATTGATGTCAAAGACAAAATCATCGTCGTCACGGGCGCGACTCCCAGAGGCGTCACTCCCACAGACCTCGGCAAACAAGGAGTGGATTGGTTCGGCTATACAGAGTATGCGAAGAAGCACGGCGCGAAAGCCATTCTGATGCTGCCGTCTGCGCAGGTCATCGCCAACTGGGAAGGCATCCGGCGCAATCAGTCGGAGAAAGGCACGCTCGGCGTTGAAAGGTTTCTTGATGAGCAAGGGGCTGCGATGCCTCTCATGTTCGCCTCGCGCGAAATGGCCGCCGCGCTCTTTCAGGGAGAAAAGCCCGGCGGCGTCGAATTCTCTTTAGCGAATTTAGCTGACTTTCAGGATAAGGGTTTCGAGCTGTCTTCAGCTAAAAAAGCGATTGTCAAAATCAGCACGAGCGTTGAGAAACTGAGCACGCAGAACGTCGTCGGCGTCCTCGAAGGCAAAGACCCCGTGCTCAAGAATGAATACGTCGCCATCGGCGCGCACTACGATCACGTCGGGACTGGTAAACCGTCTAACAGTGAAGGCAAGTTCGCTCCCGGCAAAGATAAAGATGAGAATGATGCTATCTGGAATGGCGCGGACGATGACGGCTCTGGCACAGTCGCCGTGCTGGCGATGGCTGAAGTTTTCGCCTCGAACCCGCGCCCGAAACGCTCCATCCTTTTCGTCTGGCACGCGGGCGAAGAGAAAGGCTTGTGGGGCGCGCGTTATTTTACAGAGACGCCTTCCGCCTCAATCAATATCAAGCAGATCGTCGCGCAGCTCAACATAGACATGATCGGGCGCGCACGCGCCGCAGGAGACTCGAACCCCGCGAATAAAGAACTGGCCGCGACCGATGAAATTTATGTTATCGGCTCAAAGATGATGAGCACCGAGTTGGGCGAGCTGAGCGAGCGTGTCAATCGTGGTTATCTCAATCTTAAATTCAATTACAGGTACGATGCCCCGGACGACCCCAATCAATTCTTCTTCCGCTCGGATCATTTTCACTACGCGCAAAGAGGCATTCCCATCATCTTCTACACGGACGGCGAGCATGAAGACTATCACAGGCCATCCGACTCGCCCGATCGCATAGATTATGAGCAGATGCTCCGCGTCACACGCACCATCTTCATGACCGCAACGGAACTGGCAGACATCAAGACCCGCCCGCGCGTGGATAAGAAACTGCCGTTTGATGTGAGTGAGAATTAAAGTAAGGCAAAAGTAAAAAGGTAAAAGGCAAAAGTGAGGAAGCATTCAAGCCTCTTCACTTTTGCCTTTTTACTTTTACCTTTTACCTTCCTTGCTCTACCAAATCTCGCAACGCTCTGCGTCGGAGCGCATCATCGGCTCACCGGCTTTGCAGGCGAATGCCTGTGCGAATTCCGGGAGGTTCGAGAGCGGGCCGTTGACGCGAAAGCGCGCGAGCGGGTGTGAGTCCGTCAGAGCCTGCTGGCGCGCTGCTTCGGGACGATAATTCGCCGCCCAAACCTGCGCCCAGCCGAGGAAGAAACGCTGCTCCGGCGTGAAGCCGTCCACATCTTTCGGGCGCGGCTTGCCTTCCATCGCTTTCTGCATCGCACGATAAGCAATCTTTAATCCGCCTAAGTCGGCAATTGATTCGCCTAACACCAGCTTGCCGTTCTGGAACAATCCTTCTTCGACCTTGAAGGCCGAGAACTGTTTTTCAACGCACGCGGCGCGCTCCTGATAGTTCTTCAAATCTTCAGGCGACCACCAGACACGAAGGTTGCCCTGCGCGTCAAACTGTCGCCCGCGATCATCGAAGCCGTGCGTCATCTCGTGGCCGATGACCGCGCCGATGGCTCCGTAGTTCAGCGCATCATCCGCGCTGAAATCGAAGAAGGGCGGTTGCAGGATTCCCGCCGGGAACACAATCTCATTTTTGAGCGGTTGGTAATAAGCATTGACGGTCGGCGGCGTCATTATCCAGTGTCCGCGATCCACTTCTTTGCCGATCTCGTTCAAGTTCCGGTTGAACTCAAAGTGCGCGGCGCGCATCGTGTTCATCGCGTAAGACTGGCGATCAACTTTCAGCGCGGTATAGTCGCGCCATTTGTCCGGGTAGCCAATCTTTTGGGTGAAGGCATCGAGTTTGCCAATCGCCTGTTTGCGCGTGTCATCGCCCATCCACTCCATCGTCCCCAAATCTTCGCGGAGCACGGCAATCAGATTTTTAATCATCGTCTGCATGCGCTGTTTGGCTTCGGGCGTGAAAGCCTTTTTCACATAGACTTCGCCGAGGGCTTCGCCGATGCCGCCGTCCGTCGCCGCGACGCAACGACGCCAGCGCGGCAACTGCTCTTTCGTGCCGCTCAGGTAGTTGCTAAAGAATTTGAAATTCTCGTTATCGAATCTCGCTGAGAGGGTCGGAGACAGCGTCGTCACAAGCTGCCAGCGCAGGTATGTTTTCCAATCATCAAGCGACGTAGCCGTCAACTCTTTATCAAGCGCGCGGAAAAAGTACGGCTGCATGACATTGAGTTCCGTAATGCGCGGCTGGTTGATGTCTTTGAAATAAGCTTCCCATGAAAAGTTGGAATTAAGCTCTTTCAACTGCGCCAGCGTCTTCTTGTTATATGTCTTGACGGGATCGCGCTGCTCGACGTTGGTCATCGAAGCCTGCGCCAGCTTCGTCTCGATAGCCATCACGGTCTGAGCGTTTGCTTCAGCTTCCGCTGTCGTCTCGCCCATCAACTCGAACATGCGCGTCATGTGTTTGACATACTCTGCGCGCGTGTCTTTCATCTTCGCGTCATCGCTCGTGTAGAAGTCGCGGTCTGGAAGTCCCAAGCCTCCCTGCACGGCGATGGGGATAACCGCAGTAGTGTTCTTTGCGTCCTGCAATGCGCCGAAGCCGAACATCGCGCCGACGCCGGAAAAGTGCAGGCGCGCGACCTCTGCCTGCAAACCGCGCAGGTCTTTAATCTTATTGATGGCTTCCAACTCAGGCATTAGCGGTTGCAAGCCTGCGGCCTCGATCTGCTCTTCATTCATGCAGCTTGCATAAAAGGCTCCGATCTTCTGCTCGTTGCTGCCTGCCGCCGCTTTAGTATTCTTCGCTGCCGCATCCAGAATCTCGCGCAGCGTGTCCCTGTTTCTCTCCGCGAGAATGTTAAAGCTGCCCCAGCGCGCATAAGCCGCCGGGACGGGATTCTTCTGCTGCCACCCGCCGGTCGCAAACTGGTAAAAATCCTTGCATGGCTCGCAGGTGCGATCCAGACTGGCAGGGCTGAACCCGCCGTTGCCGTTCTGCCCCAACACAATCGCGCACATCAACAGGGCAGCGAGAAAAGCTCCGTTAAATTTTCGATTTAATAAACGCATAGATGCTCCTTAAATTAAGTTCAATCTTCAAGGTTCAAGGTTCAAGGTTTAAGCATTGCCTCTGACTTTGAAGCTTGAACCTTGAACTTTGAACCCGCTTACTTTTGCCTTATGACCGCCCAGCCCAAGCCGTCCGGCCCTTTGCCCGGCTCGATTTGTCCGGCGACGCTGAGGTCTTCGAGATTGACCGCGACGACGCTGCCCGTCTGCATGGTGGCGACGAAAGCGCGTTTGCCGTCGGGCGTGACGAGAATGCCCACCGGAACTTCGCCGACCGCGATGCGCTTTACTTCCTTGCGCGTCGCAGCGTCAAAGACTGCCAACTCGCCGCGCTCAGGGTCTGAGATCAGCACGCGCTTGCCGTCGGGTGTGAACTTGATGCGAATCGGGACTTTGCCGACCTTGATGGTTTCTTTGACCGAGTTGGTCGCGGTGTCTATGATCGAGACGCCGCCGTCGCCGTTATGACCGACCCACAATTCGCGCCCGTCCGGCGAGAGGTCTAAGCCCTCCGGCTGTTTGCCGACATTGATGTGCGTGATTTTCGATGGAGCCGGAGGCGCGGCATTAAACTCCATCACAGTGACTGTATCAGAGCCTATGTTAGCCGTATAAATCTTGCGCTCGTCCTTCGTCACGCAGAGCAGGTGCGTGCCGTTCTGCCCCGTGCCCATCATCCAGTCAACAGCGCCGCTCACGGGATTATAACGCGCGACGGCGCGATTGACTTCGGCTGTGAAATAAATCTTGCCGCCCGCTTCGACCAATCCGTGCGGCCTCATGAGCGCGCCCAACTCGACGCGCTTGGTCTCTTTGCGCGTGACGAGGTCAATCACAGACAGAGAGTTGCCGGGTTTCTGCGCGCCGTAGTTGGCGACGAAAGCCGTGCGCCCGTCCGCAGACGTGATGACCTCGTGCGGCCCCTCGCCGGTCGGCACTGTTGCCAGCACTTTCATCGTCAAAGGATCAATAATCGCCAGCGTGTTATCAAGCTTATTAAGCACCAGCAGAGTCGGCGCGTTGCTTTCAGGTTTCTCTTGCGACGCGCGCGTGACGGTCGCAGGCGGGATAAGCAGCACGCCGAATAATAGCAGCAGTGAAATCAAAGCACACTTTAAGAAAAGTTTGGGACGAATCTTCATTGCGCTCGCGGCCTCCTGAATGAGTGGAAGTTGTTTTGAGTTTGTGTTTCCAGACGCCGCCGATGCTGAAACGAAAGAGCGGTATAAAAAATGAATAGCTCTTCTCGCGCTGCACCGGCGAGCGTCTCTAAAGCAGTCTTGCTTTGTTTACCTTCCGGCTGTCATCGATTTTTTGGGGAGAAAGCCGAAGCCGCCCCGTCTGGTATTCAAAGCACACTGCTCGAATATTTACACAGTTTACTTTCTTTAATGCGTTTGGCAACCGATATGTGATAAGGCGATTGAATTGCAGGATAAGCGGTTTTCAGGAAGGTTTGCACGCCTTCGCTGTCAGGAAGATTTGTCGAACAGTTCCAGCAGTTTGTCGCGATAGCTGCGCGAGAGCGTGAGTTGTTTGCCGTCGCGCAGGATGACCGTGTAGTCGCCGCTAAACAGAGGTTGCAGTTCCTTGATGCGGTCTATGTTGACGAGCGTCGAGCGATGTATGCGCAGGAACTTGTCCGGGTTGAGCTTGGCTTCGAGGCGGCTCATCGTCTCGCGCAGCAAATGCCCTTCGCGCCCGACGTGCAGGCGCACGTAATTTCCCGCCGCCTCGATCCAATCAACCTCGTCCGTCTTGAGAAAGAAGACGCGCCCGACCGAGCGCACGACAAGGCGATCCAGATATTTTTGCTCTGCCTTGAGATCTTCGAGCAATGTGAGAAGTCTTTGATCCAACTGACCCATCTTCTCATGCTCAAGCTGCTCTCTGGCGCGTGCGAGAGCGCGCCGAAAACGCTCGCGGTTAAAAGGCTTGAGCAGATAATCAAGCGCATGCACGTCAAAAGCGCGCAAGGCATACTTGTCATAAGCCGTGACAAAAACGACGGCTGGAATCTTGTGTGCGCCGACGACCTGAAGCACGCCGAAGCCGTCCAGCTCAGGCATCTGGATGTCCAGAAAGAGCAGGTCGGGCGACATGCTTTCGATGGCTTCGACGGCTTCCTGCCCGTTGGCGCATTCGCCTACGATCTCTATGTCAGGCTCTGTGCCGAGATACCGCTTGATTCTCTCTCTCGCCAGCGGCTCGTCATCAACCACCAATGTTCGAATCTTTGACATGAATTTACAGATTGCGGATTTCGGAATCCGCATTCCGAAATAGTTATAACCCGCCCGATACCGCAGGCGGTTCTGACACGGCAGCTATCCTTCATTCACTTCGCTGATCTTAAACGGAATCGCAAGGTCAACCGTCAGGCCGCCGCCCGGAGAGTCCTGTAAATCAAAGCGATGCTCCGCGCCGTACAGGTGCGAGAGGCGGGCGCGCGTGTTGGCAAGACCAACGCCCTCTTTGAGCGCCTGCTGCTCGCCATTGAGCAACCCGCGCCCGTCATCGCGCACGAAAAGATGCAGCATGCCATCTACGCGGTCTGCCCCGATCTCTATGCATCCGCCGCTGGAGCGCGGGCCGATGCCGTGACGGATGGCGTTCTCGACCAAAGGCTGCAAGATCATGTTGGGCACAGAGGCATCCAGAGCTTCCGGCTCGATGGACATGCTCATGCGCAGGCGGTCGTGAAAGCGCGTCTGTTCGATCTCGACATACTTGTTCAGGAAATCCAGCTCCTGCTTGAGCGGCACTTCCTGCACGCCCACGTTCTCCAAAGAGAGGCGCAGCAGGTCGCTCAAATTCGTAATCATCTGCTCAGCCGTCTCCGGGTCTTTGTACACCAGCTCCGAAATAGCGTTGAGCGTATTGAACAGAAAGTGCGGGTGCAACTGCATCTTCAAAACCTGCAAGCGCGCCTGCGCCAGCCGCGTTTCCAGTTGCGAGGCGCGCAGCTCGCGCTCACGATATTTCTGGTAATAATCAATCGCGTACCTCACACCCAAGATAGCCCAGTAGAAAAAGAGCGCGAGGTGAAAATTGATAAACAGAAAAGTTTTATACGCACGCAGATAGCTATCAAAGACAACACCGCCGGGAGGATAACCCAGACGCGGCAACACGAGCGCATCTATTGACTGTTGAAAAAAGGCGATACAGATGCCAAAGAGCAGGTGTGCGGGCAAGCGCCGCGCTAAAGTTCCGCGCTCAAGCCGGAAACGTCCGTCGAACCAGAGAATAATCGGCGTCAGCAGGAACCAGACATAGCAGGAGAAAAACTGCCAGCTCGCCGCGCGCCAGAACGAGAAAGGAGCTTGATAGATGTGTCCCTGAGCGACTGTCTGGCTCGTAAAAAAGAGCGCGACAAACGACCAGCACCCGAAAATCAACAACCACTTTGTGCGGCTTTGTTGAGCGCCGCTTTCATCCTTCATAAACAAAACCCTGTGTGCGATTAATCAAAAATTTATGCTCTTAAATCATATCACGCCGGACAGCCGGAGACTGACAGCCCAAAGCGGAATTTTAAGTATACGCGCGCCGCTTTGATGTAGGCGATGCTATTGTGACGAGTGGCGGAATTTCTGTGGCGACAAGTATTCAGTGCGGGATGGAGAGAGTGCAAAATTAAAAATGTAAAATGCAAAAATGAGAGCATGCTTTGATTTTGCACTCTTAATTTTTGCATTTTACATTTTTAATTTTGCACTCTCTTATAGTTTTTCGATCTTCTTGACATCTATAAAACAGACTGAGTAAGAGCCGTTGGCATCGGTGGCGGTCTTGGCCGTGCCGGTGATGCGCACCTTATCCTGCGGAGTGACTAACTGGCCGCCATCGGTGCGAATCTTCAAGCTGTCTTTGGTGTAATTTCGGGTTGGAGGCTCCATCTCATTGTCGCCCGTTCCCTCTTCGATGTAGGCGCTGATTTTACTTGTGCTGCCCGGCTTGTCATACAGTTCAAGCCCGCACGCGCGCACGCTGCCGTGCGTAGAGCACAGCACGGTGACGCCCGCTCCCAGATACCCCTCTACGGAAACATATTTCTGGTCATTGTCTTTTTGACAAACACTGCCGAATTCTAAGGGCGTCGGCTTGGCGCAGCCAGCGAAGCCGACGCCGCACAACAAAATGAGCAGAGAGAAAAAGCTGTAGCCCCACTTTATCTTTCTTTGGCTGTTCATATTCATCTCATGTTCTTAAGTCAAGATCAGAACCGCCTGCGGTAGCGGGCGGGTACTCAATGTGGCATGACCCGCCCGCTACCGCAGGCGGTTCTGACACGAGTCATAAGCCCTAGCGCACGTCTCATTGATCTACTCCGGCTTGGAGCAGAATCTGCGTCCCTTCATCTTCGGACGTGATGATGGCTGTAATCTCTTTGCCGCGCAAGATAGCGGTCGGGCCTTCTTTGGTCTTGATGTTTTCCTCTGGCTTAAGCCGCTCTGTGTACCACGCGACGACCTTTTCAAAAGAATCTGTGGTTTGCAGATGGCGGATGCTGCCCTCCGTGCCGCGCGTCATCTCCATAGTGACTTTCGCACCGGGATAATCCAGCGCGCTTGCGCTTCCCTTCCCTGTCGTTGGCGGCTGTGACGGTTGTGGCGGTTGTGGCGGTTGCGGCGGAACGATTACCGGAGCGGTCGGCGCTTTGGGTTCGGTCGGAGGCTTTTGAGAACTGCCGCTCAACCTCCAGACAGCGAAAACCGTGAGCGAGATCAGAGCGAGGATAACGAGCGCGCTGCCCAGCAGAACCCCGCGTCGTTTCTTTCCGTTGTGGGGCAAAGTCTGAGTCGCGAAAGATTGCTGCGGGGGCGGTGACATCTCTGATGGCGACAGGTAACTCAGCCCGGTCGGTTTCGCGTCATAATACTGCGTCGAGGCTCCGCGCTCCGCCTCAAGGATTCTGGTTTCGGCCTCAGTGCCCGCTGGCTGACCGCACCGGCGACAGAATTTCGCTCCGTCCAGAAGCTCTGCGCCGCAATGTTGACAAGTGCTGCTTAACATGGAAGCTAACTTTACGATGCTTGCTAACACGCGCGCAAGCATGGCTAAGTGTTCGGGTCAGAACCGCCTGCGGTAGCGGGCGGGTACTCAACATTGAAAGACCCGCCCGCTACCGCAGGCGGTTCTGACAAGATAACCGCGACATTGTGATTGACCGGGCCGTGTCCGTGCCCAAGATGCGGCGCATGACGAATCGCATCGGCGACGAATCGTTTGGCCGTGTCGATGGCTTCTTCCAGACTCATGCTCCATCCGAGACAAGCTGCGATGGCTGCCGCCAACGTGCAGCCGGTTCCATGCGTCGAAGTCGTCCGAATCCACTCGCCGCGAAAAATCGTCACACGCCCTTCATCATCCAAAAGATCAATCGCGTCAGAAGAATTTTCCGACTCCTCACTCCCGACTCCTGACTCCTGACTCTTCAGATGTCCTCCTTTGACGAGGACTGCGCGTGCGCCCAACTCTCGCATCACACGTGCGGCGCGGCGCATGTCTGCTTCATTTCTGATGTTCGTGCCGGTGATGCGTTCGGCCTCCGGGATGTTCGGCGTCACGACGCGCGCCAGCGGCAACAGTTCTTTGACCAGAGAAGCGAGCGCGTCATCGTCTATCAAATCATAGCCGGAGGTTGAGCGCACGACGGGGTCTACGACCGGCGCGGGGAGGGATGTTTCTCTAAAGAGCCGCGCGACCTCTTCGATCACCTCGCGCGTCGGCAGCATGCCTGTCTTCGCGCACGCGACGCGAAAGTCTTCGACGACCGGCATGACCTGTGCGCGCACAGTTTCCGCGCTCTGATGCGCCGCGCCGTAAACTCCCAGCGTGTTTTGAAATGTCAGCGAAGTCACGGCGGCTGTCGCGAAGCAATTAAAAGCCGTGAAGGTTTTAAGGTCTGCGACCACACCCGCCCCGCCGGAAGGATCGAACCCAGCGATGGTCAGCGCAACCGGCGGCTCTCTGGTTTCAAGATCAATCAAAATCTCACGGCTCCCCATAGAGATTCAAACTTTGAGAAGATATTTAGAGCGCCTGACAAAAACACAGAATTAGCCACAGAGACACAGAGGCACAGAGGGAGCACCGAACATTTTATTTAGCATCTTCTTCATCTGCTTTTCTTGCTCCTCGGTCTCCGCGTCTCTGTGGCTGCGTTTTATTAGGAGCCTTAATAGCATTTTACAGCATGCCCGCCGCGCAGGGCGCGCACGGTTTCTTCCAGATTTTGCGGGTCGCCGAGAGCGCGAATCAATGCGACGCCGCTGGCTCCCGCCTTCAATGCTGCGGCCGCGTTCTCGCGCGTGATGCCGCCGAGCGCGATGAGCGGGAAAGGCTTGAGCGTTTGAGAGGCTGCGCGCAGTTTTTCAATTCCGGCGGGCGCGCCGTAACCGGCCTTTGACGGTGTGGCGAAGATGGGGCCAAAGACTGCGAAGTCTGCGCCGCCTGCGCGTGCTGCTTCGGCTTCCGCGAGCGTATGCGCCGAGACGCCGATTAAAAAATCTTCGCCGAATGCGCGGCGCACAATTCTTGCATCGAGCGAGCGCGTGGTCAGATGCACGCCGTCCGCTCCGGCTGCGACAGCGATGTCCGCGCGGTCATTGACCAGCAGGCGCGTCGCGCTCTGTGCAGTAATCTCGACAGCCCTCTCAGTTAATTCATAGAGAGAGCGCGCGGATAATTTTTTTTCGCGGAGTTGGATGAGAGAGACGCGCGCGGTGACGGCTGCGGCGACGAGCCGCAGGATGCGCACGGTATCAATTGCCAGCGTTTGATTCGTCGCCTCGCCGCTGGTGATCTGGTATATGATCGGGGCTTGCTGGTCGAGCGGCATCTTTGCTTGAGTCAGGCGGCGCGCTGCTACTATTGCCCTGAAGCACGCGCACGGTCTGGCGAAAGTGTGTGATTTCCCAGACGGCTATTAAAAGATTAAGCACGCCGAGACCGGAGACAGCGCCCCGCACCCAGCCCGAAGAGATGGCTTGCTGCAAGCCCTGCAAGCCGGTCTTGTTTGCGGCGTAGAGCAAAAAATAGTTGTTGCCCCAATCGCTTAAACCAAAAAAGCCCTGCGGAATCCACGGCAAAAGGGTGAGCATGATGCCCACCTCAAGGCACAGGAAAATATAGAACAGAACAGTTAGCTTTGATGACATATCTGTAAGTGAATGGTAAATAGTGAATAGTAAATAGAAGAACAGGTTTCTCTATTCACTATTTACTATTTACTATTTACTTGTCTTTGCCGCTTGCAGTCCGCGCAACTTGTCTGCGACGCCGCGATACGAGACGTTGACGCCGTACACTTCGGAGAAAACATCTAACGCATTATCCAAGTCACCCATTTTCTCATAAGCTGTGCCGAGTTCATAACGCAGAGCCTGATATTCGTCTTCGGTGTGGCCGGGAGCTTCCAGCCCGCGCTTGAACCACATCACGGAGAGACGCGGCATCCCCTTCTGCATAAAACAATGCCCCAGCAGGTTGCAGCATTGCAAGTAGCGCGGCGTTCCATCTTGCGGCGCGACCAGAGATGCGGCGGTCTGAAATTCTTCGACCGCTTCTTCAACCAAATCCATCTCTTTATAAGCGAGACCGAGATTGTAATGCGTCTCGTAATCGCCGTCCGACAGCATCTCGTCATCTTCTTCGACGGCGGTGCGAAATTCGTCAAAGATGGCCGCAAGGCCGGGATCAAGGTTCGGCTTGGGTGGCACAGCAGCAGGCGTTGCAGCAGCCTCCGGTGCGGGCGCGCTCGCCTGTGCTTCCGTTGGAGCTTCCTGAGTTGCGCCGCTGTCTGATAAATCAGTGGCCTCGACTGCACCGGCAACCGGAGCAGCGACGAGAGGCGCGGCGTCAGTTGAGGCTTGAGCCGCCTGTGCCAATTTCTGTCGGCGCGCGTTAATGTCTGGATGCGTGCCGAACTGACGCTCAAGCATGTTGAGCGTGTCCAGCGCGATGTCCGCGTAACCTTGCGCGAGATAAAAATCAACGCTCTCTAGTTCCTGTCGCAGCATCGCATCGCGACGCTCGGCGGTGACGGCTGGCTCAACCGGCGGCGCAGCGGTCTCGGCGGCAGGCTGCTCGCTGGCCGTCTCGCTAAAGTCGAACTCTTGAAAATTCGTTGGCGCAGGGACGACGGTTTCGCCCGCGGCAGAGCCTTCCGACGCCCAATCGTCGTTAAGGTCTGCGAAGGAGGCTGAAGGGTCTGCTGCCGACGGCTGCGGTGTGGCTGCGTTCCATTCGAACTGCGCGGTTTCTCCGCCCGGAGTTTCAGTCGCAGCCTCTTCGTTCATGGAAATGAAGCTCTCGAAAGTCGGGACTTCTTCCTCTCCGATAATTCCGGCGGAATAAGCCTCTTCACTTTCAAGCCCTTCGGATGCGCCGCCCAGTTGCAGTAGCCGCTCACGATACCTTGTTTCGTCCGGGGCAAGGCGCACGAGTTGTGCGAGCGCCTGACGCTCTTCGTCCTCCAAGCCCGCAGTTTCGGCTGCTTCCGCAAGTCTATCGAGCGCGCCGCGCAGCTTCTCATCATCGTGCTGCCATGTGTGCAGGCGCACGAGCAGGCGCAAGGCATCTAGCTGTTCGGGATTGCGCGCCAGTATCTCGTTCAACAACTCTGCGAGCGTCGCTTCCTGATTGCCTGAGAGCACCTGCTCGATATTACTTGTCAGGAGCCGCAACGCAGAATCCTGATCGTCGGCTTTGAGATAGAGGCGCACCACCTCGACAAACCGCATGTAGCTCGAAGGCTCTCGCTGGACCAGCCGCGCGGTCGCGCGCTCTGCGGCGGCAGCATCTTCCGCCTCGACGTATGCGTGCGCCAGCAGCGACAGCAGGTCTTTATCATCCGGCTGGAGCGACACCGCGCTCTCTAAAACCTCTGCGGCTTCATCCGCCATCCCGAGCGCGATGTGCGTGGAGGTCAGACCGCTGAGCGCAGTATGATCGTAAGGAATGATTTGCAGGGCGCGCGTGTAGGCATCAAGCGCGTGCTCATAAGCTGCACGCGCGTAAAACTGTGCGCCCGCGTGCGAGAAAGCTTCGGTGGCATCGTTGCGGAAATTTTCGCGCTGGTAGCCTTCGGCCAGCTTCAGGCGGATGTCCGTATTATTCGGGTCGAGGTCTGCGATCTTCTTGTAAACTTCAAGAGCTTTGCCCGCCTGCCCGCCGCGCGTGTAAGCGTCCGCTACCAGCAGATACTGCGTGCGCGCATCTACGATCAGCCCCTGCACTTCGTAGAGCGGAGCCAGCTTGGCCGCTATCTCCACGCTGCCGGGCTTGAGGCGATCTATCTTTTTGAACATCGCGATGGCTTTTAAGGCGAAGCCTTCTTCGCGGTAATGCTCTGCCACGCGCGTGAAGCATTTGATTGCTTCTTCCTGCTGGTTGGTACGGGCAAGCAGATCGCCGAGCATGTTGAGCGCGGAGAAATCATCCGGCTCGAATTGGACAATCTGCTGATATTCTTTGATAGCCGATGGAATCTTGCCTTGTGCAAGATGCTTCTCAGCCGCACGCATCACCTTTGATTTATCGAAGCCCATCAGAATCTTCGTCTGCAATTGTTAAAGTAAATTCAGGTTGGCGGCGTTAACCGGAAGCGGGGGCGGCATCACCTTCTTTGCGCCCGGGAGGAGCGGCGCACCGTCAACGTCATCAAAAAACTTCACTCCACGCATCCCTCGTAGAGTCTGAAGATTACGCTAACACGCGCCAATAGCGAGTGTCAACGCCCTAGTTCTGGAAGGCTTAAGCTGCCTGTGCAGACAGCAGAAAGCCGCTGAGAGTCCGGTGCATTGGTTGATGCATCAGACCCTCAACGGCGATTAAAATAGTTCGCTGGATACCGCTAAAAGATAAGAATGCGCGGCGCGGTATCTTCAAGCCGGCTGGTATAAGTTTGCCCTCCGGCGGTGACAGAGACGACGACAGGCACATCTCCGGCCCCGGCCAGAGATGTTGGAAGCTGTACGTCTATCTGGTAAAAGCCGGGCATCGCTGTTCGCACGGCAGCAGAACGAATGGCCGCGCCGCTCAGCGTCACGGTTCCTATTCGCACCGTTATCTGTGTGGATGGAACTCCCTCTACGCCCGTTAGAATAATGCGTAGCACGGTCGGCGTTCGGGGGTCTCTGGGCCTGACCGTAAAGACATTAAACCCTTCGGGCAGCCCGTTAAAGGCATTGAAGACGCGGGCGCGACCTCCCGCGCTGTTGGTGGACGTAAAGATGTCCGGTTGCGCCGGCAGCACTTGCACAGAGCCGCGCAGGATATTCCCCTTGATGTTGATGACCATCGGATAGGTCGTGCCCGCCGTCGAGAAAACAGGTATTCCCGGCGGGACGACAAAAACAATCTGGCGGCGGTTGACGGAATACAGTCCCGCCGCAGCGCTGTTGATGGACAAAGAGACGCCGCCCAGTTCAATCGGCAGAGATGGCTTGCGCGTGGTCGAGGCGGCTGCCTCCGGCACGCTCGTGAGCGGGATAATATTACGGTTGGGGAACTGCACCACAGCCAGCATCCCCGGTGAAACTCCCCCCACAGTGATAGGAGTCACAGGAGTCGGCGTCGGGCTTGGTGTGGGCGTCGGGCTGGGGGTCGGCGTGGGCGACGCATTGAACACCGGACGCAGGCTCGCTCCCGTCAGATATTGGTCGGCGATATTGACTTCCGACAGCTTGGTCGGATTCAGCAGATAGAAAGCTTCCGGCGAAAGATCCCCGTTGCCGCCACCAAGTTCAGGCGATGCCAGCGAGAAAGCGATGCGCTCTCTGGTGTTGCTGGTAAACGGCTGCATCGAAGCGAGAACAACCGTCAAAGGCGGTATATTCGTCAGGCGCACCAAAGCCGGCGTCGCCCCGACAGGCAAAGTTGCGGCATAGATTTGCGGTGGACGGGTGTCTCCCGGATTCAGGCCGTCGCTGGCAGTTGTCGGAATCGTGCCGTCGGCTTTGAAGTTCAAGCGCGAGGCGAACACAACCGCGCCGGGCGTCAAGCCCGTGTAATCCGTAAAAGCCGGAAAGCGCAGCACGTCACTGCCCAGAGTCACATCGTCTGCGCCGCGTGCGCCGACCTTGGTAAAATTATTAGTCGTGACGTTGTAGAGAAAGACCGTGGTGGTTGACAGGTTCGGTCCCGGAGTGGCGTTGTTCAGGTCTGCGGTTGATTCAAAAGCGATTAGATTTCCGTCACGGCTGATGCGCCGTCCAGGACTCAGGACATTGACGATGCCGCCCGGTGGCCTAGTGGTTCGCGTGACCTGCTTGTTCAAGAGCACTGCGCCGGTCGTGGCGTCCACGTTGGCATAGAAAATTTCCAGATTATTATCAGCGTTGTTGCCAGCCCCCATACCCGTATCCGGGATGTTCGCATTCGAGCCGTAAGCTATCCGCACGGTCGTGCCCCCAAGCGTGCTGGAGAGCGACGGGTTCGAGTTGGCGATGGTCTGTGTAATCACAACTGTCTGCGTATTCGTCAACTGCACCGCGGTCGCCGGAGCGGTAATTCTGGAAATAAAAATCTCGGAGTTGCCGTCTGCGTTCAAGTTGGGCGCGGGAGCCGTGCTGACATTCCGGCTTGAGACGTAAGCGAACAAAGGGCCTTCGTCAATCCCCGGGTCACGATTGTCTTCACCCACAATCGGCGAAATGACCTGGCCGTTAGAGGCTGTGAAACCGCCTATCGGCAGGCGGCTCGCGGGCGTATTGGTGACGCGCGTAAAAATTCCGGCAGCCAGATTGCTCACGGGCTGCTCTTCGCCGGTTGACAGATCGACGGTCGGATTCGCCACCGCCGGGACTTCATAAATCCAGATTTCCTTATTGGCGTCTGCGAGCAACGCATCGCGGTCGGCGTCAGAGAGATTGTTCGCGTCGAAATTTCCCGGCGTAGAAGTATTACCGCCCGACGGCGACAGGCTGTTGGCATTCGAGCAAAAGATTATAAAGCGTCCATCGTTGCTGATAACAGGCTTGTTGTTGATAAGCTCGACACGGATATTGGTGATGAGCATCGCCGGGAGGGCTGTATCATTGAGGCGGCTTTTGGTATTCGTGATTTGAAAGATGCGGCGTTGCGCGTAGTCAACGAGAAAGATTTCTGAATTACCGTCGGAGTTATCCGGATTCAGACCATTGGCCGGGTCTTTGGTGCCGATGTCGCCGTAGGATTCAAGGACTAGAAAGCGGCCATTGGCGCTCAGGTCAGTGACGAAAGTCTGGCGAGCCGTAGCGGTAAGCTGCGACACAAACGAATCGGTCTGCGCGCTGGTTGAAACGAAAGCGCCACACGCCAGTATGAACGCGGCCACAGACATTGAAAGACGAAATAAAAGCTTCACTGGAAATCCTCCGAGGGTGCGATAACGGATGCTAATTTGAGACAGGTCTGAAGAAAAAGCTCAATTAAAATTCAAACGGCGCATGACACGTGGCTCGCGCTCGACCGAGATGCGCTCAAAAGGCGGCATTTTACGCGCAAGCAAGCGGCCAGCGCAAGCCAGCCCACACAGGATTCGGCGGCAATCCACACGGCCAAACGCCACAAGCTCTATCAAATGCTATAAATTAAAGATTATTAACGGGGCAACACCGGCAAATCCCGCAAAACCGGCAATTAATCAAAGCACCATTTCAGATGCCGCGTCCTTTAAGAAAGTTGGCAGTTGGCAGTGTGCAGTTGGCAGTAAAAGCAAAACGGTTATTAGCTTTTCTGTCAACTGCTAACTGCCAACTGCCAACTAATCTTTCTGCCAACTAAACTTCACTTGAAACGCTGGCCGATCTGCTCTGTTCCGAAGGCTCCGATGCCGTTGAGCCGGAAGCTGAAGACAAAGCGATTTTCGTTGCGCAAGCCGACGTTGAAAGTGTAGTTCTGCACCGTTATCGCGCAGCAATCAAAGGCATAGCCGAGCGTCGCGGTCGAGCTAATCAGGGACGAACTGCCGTCCTGTGGCCGGTTCTGAAAGTCGAAGAACAAAGAGAAGCCGCCGAACAATCCGCGCTCGGTATTTCCGATAAAGATGGACGGACTCCACTGCGAGCCTTGCAACGTGCCCGGCTCATTCTTCGCCACATCGCTGAATTGCTCTAAAGTCGGAGACAGCTTGATGGCGCGCGTGTAATAGAAAGTTTGAAAGGCTTTGAGGAGCGGAAGATTGAGGCCGAACGAAACAGACAGGTTGCGAAAGCCGCCGCCCTGCACGTCTATGTCTGAGCGCACGTCCGCGAACAAACTGCGCTGCGGGCGATACCGCACTTCAAAATTAACCGGCGAGAAGCGACGCGGCACGCCGCCATAGGTAAAGCCCGAAAAAGTATTGATCGGGTAGAACTGATTGCGGCGTCCGGGGACTAAAGCTCCGCCAAAATAAGGGTCGAAGAAATACTTGCCGCGCACGGTGATGGTCAGAGCCTCATAAGGCTGGCTCGAAGATGAGTCTTGCGCGCCGCGCGCCGCCGCGCGCTCGCCGTCAGGACTCACGTTCTCCGCCGAGCGGCGCGTGAAGAAACGATTGGTGATGCCGAACTCAATCTCGTTGGTATCGGCGATGGCGTCCTTGTAATCAAAGCGGATGATGCGATCAAAATTCGTGATGCCTTCAATCTTGCGATAGGTAACATACGGCTCGATGATGTGGCTAAAGAAGAACCTGCCGTCACCGTGATGAAAGTTACGCGCCAGCGCGGGCGGGCGCACGTCCAACTCGAACTCGCCGTAGCCGCGTATAAAATCCCGGCTTGAGACAAGGCGAGTATCAGGCACCAGCGAGTTTGAATAATAAGTTCCCCGCACGCCTCCCATCAATGTCACAGACCACCCGGCGAAATGCAGCGGCAGCGAAAAGTTCGGATGAAAGTCCAGACGCTGAACGATAGATGGCGAGATAATCGGCTCGCCGAATCCTTGCTGGCGGAACAAATCAATATCTTCGACAGTCTCTTTGCGGCTCACGCCTTCCAGACCGCTCTCCATCGAAAAATAGAGCGGGAGCTTCTCAAAGAATTTCAATATCGTAGGCCGCTTATCGAGCGTGATGCTCGGAAGCTGGCGCGTGCGTATGCGCGCGTTCGGAATGGAAGTGACCTGCGTTCGCGCCAGAAAGTTAAAGCTGAAATCGGCGAAATTTTTATTGATGAAAACCTGCGAGAGTTCTTCCGGCGAAATGGTCTGCTGAATCGAATCCGAGAAGACCTGGCGATAAGCGAGGTTCGAGGTCACGTTGACATCGGCGGCGGCCAGAAAGCCGTTCGGAAAGTAATGCACGCCGTTCATGTAAAAGCTGGAGCCGCCCTGATCCGGGTTTTCCTCGCTCTCGTCATCGCCGAACATGCGATCCCTGACCGAATAGAAACCTAAGTTTAGAAACGAGCGCGAGTTGGCGCGCGTTCTGATGTCTGCGCCGACCCCGACGCCGCGCGCCGTGTAGATGTCGTTGCGAATCGTCACGTCCGCAGAGCGTCCGAGAGTCTGGTAGTAAGCGCTTGAGAGGCGAAAGCCTTTATTGCCAGAGCCGCTGAAAGTCGGCGTCAGAAAGCCTGAAGCGCGGTCGCGCCGCTTGAGCGAAATCGAGCCGAAGGGCAGCCACGCGACTGGAACATTCTTGATGCGGAACGAGGGATTTTTGAAGCGCACACGGTCGCCGATCTTGATCTCCGCGCGGCGCGTCTTAAAGCTCCACTTGGGCACGCTGTCCTCGCAGGCGGTCAGCTCTGCGTTGATGACTATGATTTTATCTACGCTGACTTTCTCGACGCTGTCGGCTGTAAAGTAGATGACAGTGCCGTCCTGCGTCTGGTTCGTGAATCCCGTAGAGTTGATAAAGTAGCCGAGCTTGGTTGCATAGTTCCATTCCGCGCGCGAGCCTGTGATGCGCTGCTCGCCCTGATCGAAGACGACGTTGCCTTCTGCGACGATGCGATTGGTCGCTCTGTAGAGCGTCACTTTGTCAGCCTGCAAACGATAGACGCCGATACGCGCATCCACATTGCCTTCGGCGACGACGATGCGAGCCTCTTCCGGCCCCGTCGCGCTCTGCTTGTCCGCGCGCAAGTCCAACTCTTCCGTAGACTGTCCAGTCGTTGCCGCGCGGGCAGGCACGCGCGGGCGCAGTAATTGATCTTCCGTTAGCGGATTAACATTCGGCGTATCCGTAATCGGATTCGTGACTTGACGGTCAACGGGATTCGGCTGCTGCGCGTGCGTCGAGCGCACAGCCAGGCACAGCAAAACAGCGCACACAAGCACGCAACAACAACCAAAATTGTTCGAGCGAAGACCGATGCGCAATGAAGAAACCGAAGACCTCCAGAGGCCGAGTAAGTAGAAGCGCACGCAAAACTTTGAAGCTGCTAAGCAAAGCGCGCGAGTATCATCTCAAGATCGCGCCGATGCTAACATGGAAAGCCGGAAAGCAAAAGTAACACCTTTGAGTTTGTACTCCTCAAAAGCAGGCACGACTTTCAACCCTTCAATCGCTTTGTTGCACACCTTTTGCTTGAGCAGTTGGTTAGACCATTTGTGCCACCGAATGCGCAGCGAAATGGAACAGAACCGCGCTCCCAATGTTACGCGGTGAAACACTTTAACCACTTGACGGGCTACCTGCCGGCGCATGGTCTCTTTAGCGAATCGCAAGAGTAAAATTTCTTTTTATCTTTTTGGATAATTTCCCGTAGGCGAATCCCCCTAATCACCTGCTTTCAACGGCGACCCGACTTGAAACTTTAGACAGGAAGGGTTGCGCTCAACAAAATACAAGGAGGCCCAGAATGCGTCACCCGAACCGCCATCGCACGTTTACGCTCGCCCTGTTAGGAGCTTTGGGTTTGTTACTTTGGCTCTCAAGCTTACGATCCAGCGGGAGCAACGAAATATCAAGAGCCATTCAAAAAGCAGAAACGGCTGCCTCTGAGCTTGTACACAAAGAGCAAGCGCAGGATGCCTATGGAAAGCTGCCTCTCAATTTTGAGGTGAATCGCGGGCAGACGGACGCGCGCGTCAATTTCCTTTCGCGCGGCAACGGTTACACGATCTTTCTCACCCCGACCGAAGCCGTCCTGTCATTGAAGAACACACAGGCTGCGTCTCATCAAACCCTCTCCCAAAATATATTGCGCATGAAAGTTCTCGGAGCAAATCCGAACCCCGAGATTAAGGCGTTGGAGAAATTGCAGGCCAAGAGCAATTACTTTATGGGGAAAGACGCGGCCAACTGGCGCACGAACATTGATAACTATGCTCGCGTCAGATACGAAGAGGTATATCCCGGCGTTGATCTCGTTTACTACGGCAACGGGCGTCAGCTTGAATACGATTTTGTAGTCGCGCCGGGAGCCAGCTACAAAACTATCGAGCTGGCATTTGAAGGCGTCGAGCGGCTCGAACTGGATACGGCGGGCGACCTGTTGCTCAGCGCAGGCGGCGCACAGTTGCGCCAGCACAAGCCTGTCATCTATCAGGAAGTCAACGGAGCGCGGCAATTGATTGCGGGCAGTTACGAGGTGCTCGATGCAGGCCGCGTCAAATTTGAAGTTGCCGCTTACGATACGTCTAAGCCGCTGGTGATTGATCCCGTGTTGAGCTATTCGACTTATCTTGGCGGCAGCGGCAATGAAGAAGTCACGGCGATAGAGGTTGATGCTCTCGGCAACGCCTACATGACAGGCTATACATCCTCGTCAAATTTCCCGACGACGCCTCTGGCTTACGACACTTCAATTGACGGAGTCTACGATGCCTTCGTCACCAAGCTCAACGCGAGCGGCTCGGCTTTGATTTACTCAACTTACATAGGCGGCAGCGGCAATGAGCGCGCGGATGGCCTCGCTTTAGACAGCGCGGGCAAGGTGTATATCACGGGGCGCACCAATTCTGAGAATTTCCCGACGCCGCTCGGAAGCCTTGATCGAACATTCAACGGCGGACAATTCGATGGCTTCGTGGCCGCGTTCGGCGTGAATGGTGACAGCATATTTTACTCGACCTATCTTGGAGGCGCGGGTAACGATAATGGCGATGATTCGGACTTTCTCTTTCGCCGCGTCGGAGAAATCGCCGTTGACGGAAATGGTAACGCTTATGTGACAGGCTCTACGCAGTCCGGCAATTTTCCGACGATGAATCCCATACAGGCCGCGAACGGTGGCGGGACTTGCCCGTTCGGTCTCTCGCTCTGTCAGGATGTCTTCGTCACTAAGCTGAATCCAACCGGCGAGGCTCTGGTTTACTCGACCTATCTGGGCGGCTCGGATTCTGACAGGGGCACGGACATCGTGGTTGATCTTGCGGGTAATGCTTATGTGACGGGCGAGGCAATCTCGACCGGCTTCCCGACGACGCAGGGGGCATTCCAGACGACCTGTTCCATATCCAGTGGAGGCTTTGTCGCCAAGATAAATGCAGAAGGCGCGTTCGCTTATTCGAGTTGTCTGGGCGGCGGGGGCAGCATCAATCTGGGAGGCAATGGCTTGCGTATCGCTGTGGATACGACCGGGCACGCATACGTTACCGGAGACACAAGCTCTTTCACTTTTCCGACAACGCCCGGAGCTTTTCAGCCGGCGAAAGCGGGCGACATAGATGCATTTGTCACCAAAGTAAATCCGAGTGGCTCTGCGCTTGTCTTCTCCACGTATCTGGGCGGGCTTGATGACGAGTACAGCGGCGGCATTCAGGTTGACAACGCGGGCAATGTTTATGTTTCAGGAGGGACTACCTCTGGCGGGAGTTTTCCGATTCTCAACCCGCTGGTCCAATATAATCCGAACGCGACGCGCGATGTGTTCGTGACGGTCTTCAATCCGACCGGCAATGCGCTCGTTTATTCGACGGGTCTCGGCGGCGGCAGGAACGAGAGATCCAATGACCTCGACCTTGATCGCGCGGGCAACGTTTACGCGGCAGGCGAGACCACCGGGATTGTGGGCGCCGGAAGTTTCCCGACGACTGCGGGAGCGGCGCAAACCACTTATGGCGGGGGCGCGACCGATGGCTTCGTTTTCAAAATCGGTAATGCGTTGGTGGCGGGTCGCCGGACGCAGTTCGATTTCGACGGCGATGACAAAACAGACCTGGCCGTCTGGCGTCCCGGCGGGGCTACATGGTACATCCGCCAGAGTTTTAATAGTGCTTTGCAGACGCGGCAGTTCGGCTTGAGCAGCGACGTGCCCGTCGCAGGTGATTATGACGGCGACGGCCATACGGACACGGCTGTCTTTCGTCCATCAAACGGCGCTTGGTACATCATGCAAAGCCTGCAAAACACTTTGAAGGCTCAGCAGTTCGGGACGAGCGGCGATGTCCCTGTGCCTGCGGATTATGACGGCGACGGCAGCACGGACATCGGCGTTTATCGTCCATCGAACGGCACTTGGTATATCCTGCACAGCCTGACTAATAATTTTCGTGCGGAAAATTTTGGGGCGAGCGCAGACCTGCCCGTGCCTGCGGATTTTGATGGAGACGGCAAAGCAGACCTCGCGGTCTTTCGACCGGGCGAAGGCAACTGGTATATCAAGCAGAGCCTCGACGGAGCTTTTCGCGCGGAGCATTTCGGCGCGAGCGGAGACAGGCCACTCCCTAGAGACTATGACGGCGACGGCAAAGCGGACATCACAGTCTTTCGACCGGACAATGGCACCTGGTACATCCTGAACTCGGCGACAACCGGGCCGGTTTTCACAGCGCGGCAATGGGGTCTCAGCACAGACTTGCCAGCACCCGGAGATTACAACGGAGATGGGACGACTGACCTCGCGGTCTTCCGCCCAACTAACGGCTTCTGGTATATCCTGAACTTGGTCGAAGGCACCTTCCGCGCAGAGCAGTTCGGACAGAGCGGCGACCTGCCCGTGCCGGGCGCGCTCATTCCTTGACGAAGCACCTGCTGAACTGAGGCTCACACATGAAAGGCCGCTCACCATGAGCGGCCTTTCTACTTTCCGCCTAATGTGATTGTAAGTAGTGGTTCAGTTTGAAATGCTGTTGAATATCCACGATGACGAAAGAATCTCGCGCAAAGACGCAAAGGCGCAAAGAAAGCCGCAAAGATAAAGCATGGCTCAACCCCTTTGCGTCTTTGCGCCACCAGCGCGAACCTGTTTTTTCTTTGCTCTGTTTGAAACTGATCCACTACTAAGTTCCGATATAGTTTGGCTCTCACTCTTCTTTGCTGTTATCTTTGGAAACCGCACGCGAGTCCCGGTTTTTATTGCTTTATCGTTCTCTCACAAAGCTCATAGGTTCAGACGAGGAACTTACAGATGCCCGTTCCGCCTCCCGAAGTTTTCATCTCATATTCCAGTGTGGATAAGAGCTATAAAAACGCTCTCCTCAAGCAGCTTACAGTCCTTGAGCAACAGGACGTGATTTCCAACTGGCATGACGGACTGCTCGTGCCGGGACAGCAATGGAACGAAGAGATCGTCGGGCATTTGAAATCCTCCCGCGTGATTCTGTTGCTCATCAGCCCTGACTTTCTGATTTCCGGTTACGTCAATAACGTCGAGCTAAAACTCGCTGCCGACAGGCACAAGGCGAAAGAGCTTTGTGTGATTCCCGTGCTGGTGCGCAACACCAACGGCTGGAAGGGGCACGCATTCGGCAGCCTCAAACTCGGCGACCTGCAAGCCGTGCCTGCTAACGAGAAATTTATTAAAGATTCGACTAATCGGGACAAAGCTTATGCCGAAGTCGCGCAAGGGATTCAGCGCGCTGTGGAAGAATTGAAAGTTGCCGCCGCAGAATCTCTACTGCCCGAAAACCTCCCGCCCCCGCCGGAAGTGGATTTCGTATCCCGCGAAGGAAGAGACGGGCGCGACATCATAGAGCGATTAAAAGAAGACCTCAGCCCGAACAGCCCGCGCCTCCTCGCGCTGGTCGGAGACGGCGGAGTCGGTAAGACCACCCTCGCCGCCGAAGCCGTGCGCGCTCTGGCAAACAACTTCGCGGGACGCATCGTGTGGGCCAGCGCGGAGAAGCGCGCGGACTTTACCTTCTCCACGCTGCTCGACGAGATTGCCGCCCAGTTGGGCGAGAGAGAGCTATCCAAACTTGCCCTTGAGCATAAAGAGACAGCAGTGCGCCTCTTGATTGCTGCTGATGCGACGCTCATCGTGCTGGACAACTTTGAAACCGTCTCGACCGGCGAGCAACAAACAGCCTGCACAAAGTTTCTCGCCTCCGCGCAATGTCCCGCCCTGATTACGACGCGGCAGCGCGTTGACGGCGCACGTCCCCTCTATGTTGACGCGATGAAGCCCGCAGAGGCGCAAGAGTTTTTGGAAAAATTAACAGGGCAGATGCAAGACCCGGCAGTTTTCACTGACGAAGTTCGCCAGCGCATCATCGAGACGGCGGACGCGCGCCCTTACGTGATGCAATGGGTAGCCGCGCAGATTGACACGGAAGCACAGGAGCCGGATGTAATTCTGGAAGAACTCTCCCACGGCAGAGGCGACGCCGCCGAGCGCGTCTTTGACCGCTCCTACAATCTTCCGCAACTGGGAGACGACGGGCGAGCCGCACTGCTTGCCCTCTCGCTCTTTGTCCCAAGCGCGACCCGCGAGGCACTGGCCGCAGTCGCCGGATTCGAGAATGATTTAGAGCGAGTCAACGAAGCGGTCACTAGCTTGCGCTCACTCCTGTTACTCAAGGGAAAGGAAGGCAACAAGCGTCTAGCCACCGAAGGCTTAACTCGCAGTTTGGCGCAAGCAAGTTTGGCCAAAGACGACCGCGCCGATGTGTTCCACCAGCGATTCGTCGCATACTTTCTGAATTACGCCGAGGCGCACGCACAGCCGACGCCTGAAGATTTCGATGCGCTTGAGGGAGAAAAAGACAACGTGCTGAGTGCGATGGATGAGGCGTTCGAGCTAAGTAATTGGTTAAGTGTTATTCGGTTAATGGGGGCGATTAACTTTGATGGCGTGAACGGATTTTTGACAACACGTGGCTACTGGGACGAAGCGGTAAGCAAGGGCAAGCAGGGGTTAGATGCAGCGAAGATTGTCAGTAGTGAATGGCACATTGCTGCGTTCGCTAATGGACTCGGAGCGATGTTTTCAAATCGTGGAGACTATTCAGCGGCGAAAAAATATTATGAGTTGGCTCTAGAGATTGCTAGACGATTAGATATAAAACAAGGATTATCTGCGACTTTACATGAGTTGGGGAGACTTGCCAAAGCTAAAGGAGAATTGGAAGAAGCGCGGAGACTCTATAATGAGAGTTTGGAGATTGAAAAGATGCTTGGAAATCAGAGCGGCATTGCTGGCTCGCTGCATGAGTTGGGGAGGCTTGCGCAAGCTCAAGGCGAGATAGCCGAGGCACAACGACTCTATGATGAGAGCTTGAAGATTAAAAAGGAGCTTGGCAATCAGAGTGGTATCGCTATGACGCTAGGTCAGTTAGGTAATATGGCCTGTAGTCAAGGGTATTTAGAAGAAGCGCGGAGACTCTATAATGAGAGTTTGGAGATTACAAAGATGCTTGGCGATCAGAGCAGCATCGCTGGCTCGCTGCATAATTTGGGAATGCTGGCAGAGCTAGAGGACAATAAATCGGAAGCAGTGCGGCTGTATCGTGAGTCGTTAATTATCTTTGAGAGGCTTGGCTCGCCGTATGCGGAGATTGCACGCCAGAACTTGGCGCGGGTGGAGGGGGAATCTTCCTGAGATGTGTTGTTTTGCTCAGATATTTTGAGGATTCCGGCAGGCAGTTTTATGTTAGCAGCAATGCTGCCTGCTTTGTTGGCGCAGTGTCCGATGAAATCGGCAGGCTTGCCGGGAAGGTCGGCGGACGTGCCGATTGCGGAATAGAATCAAGTCATCTTCACCTCCGCAATCCGAAATCCGCAGTCCGTAATCCCTTGTCCCGCTACTGTAGGCGGTTCTGACTTTTCCCTTTTTTGTGCGTGCCATTTATGATGCCTGCCTGTGATTGAAGAGTTGAATTTGATGATCGTGGCGGGCGAGGCTTCGGGTGATGCTCATGCGGCGTCGCTGGTGGGGGCGTTGCGCGAGCGTGCGCCGCAGGTTGAGTTTAAGTTCTTTGGCTCGACGGGGCAAAAGATGCGTGGGGCGGGTGTGGAGTCTGTCGTGCGCGCGGACGAGTTGGCGATTATGGGTATCGTCGAGGTGGGAAAGGTGTTGCCGAAGTTCTGGCGCGCTTTTCGGGAATTGAAGCGCGCGGCGATTGAGCGTGAGCCGGATGCTGTGATTCTGGTTGACTGGCCTGAGTTTAATTTGCGGCTCGCACGCGCGCTGCACCGGAGGGGGCTTCGCGTCGTGTATTACATCAGCCCGCAGTTGTGGGCCTGGCGTTCTTACCGCGTGCGCAACATTCGTCGCGACGTAGACCAGTTGCTCTGCATTCTTCCCTTCGAGCCTGCGTGGTACGTTGAGCGCGGTATCACGCACGCGGAGTTTGTGGGCCACCCGCTCGCGGGCGAAGTTCATGCGCTGGACGACCGCGAGGAATTTTGCGCGCGTCATGATCTAGATTCAAAGAGGCCGATCATCGCGCTGCTGCCCGGCAGCCGTCATAAAGAGATTGAGCGCATCCTGCCGCCGATGCTCGATGCGGCGGCGATTGTGTCCGCCCAAAAACCTGACATCCAGTTCGTCCTCGCGCTCGCGCCTAACCGGCCTGTGGAAGAAGCCGAAGCAATCATCTCTGCCAAAAGCAGTGAATCGAGATTGCCGGAAGCTTTGCGCATCGTGCACCACGAGACGCGCGAAGCTCTCGCAGCGGCGGATGCGGCAGCCGTCGCCAGCGGCACGGCGACGCTCGAAGCCGCGCTCGTAGGGACGCCTTTCGTCATCGTCTACAAAGAATCTGCTATCAACTGGCACACGCTCGGTCGCCTGATTAACGCAGAACACTTTGGCCTCATCAACCTCATCGCAGGCGAGCGGCTGGTGACAGAGTTGATGCAACACGATTTGACGGGAGAGAAGCTGGCGAAGGAATTGCTGTCGCTGCTTGACAGGCAACGTAACGAAGCCTTGCGCATGCGGCTCCGCGAAGCGACCGCCAAACTCGGCGCGGGAGGCGCATCACTGCGCGCAGCCGATGCGATTCTCGGCAAGGTTCAAGAGTGGAGACAGGATAAGACAAAGCATGGTAGTGGTGCAGTTTGAAATTCTGATGCCTATCCATCATCACGAAGAAACTCGCGCAAAGGCGCAAAGGCGCAAAGGGATTGAGAGATGCTTAATCGGTCGTGCTTGCTTTGCGTCTTTGCGCCTTTGCGGGAACCTGTTTTTTCTTTTCCATCTTTGTAACTGACCCACTACCGTTTGAGGTGTAGAATAGAAATCCACAGATGGCGGAACCAGAGCGCAAACTCGGCCCCTACACACTCGTCAGCAAGATCGGGCGCGGCGCTTTCGGCGTCGTCTGGCTCGCCGAAAAACGCTCCTCCATCGCCACTACCCGCTTCGCTCTCAAACTCCCACGCGACGAAGACATAGACCTGGACGCCTTCAAACACGAAGCCGCCATCTGGCTACAGGCCAGCGGACACCCGAACGTCGTCCCCATGATCGAGGCGGACATTTACGATGAGCAGGTTGTCATCGTCAGCGAGTACGTGACGGACGGGTCATTGGCCTCATGGCTCAAAGGGCACGGAGGCCGCGCGCCTTCGATTGAAGCGGCCACAGAGTTGATGGACGGCGTGCTGGCCGGACTCTCTCACCTGCATGAGCGGCATATCATTCACCGCGACCTCAAGCCTGACAACATCCTCTTGCAAAGAGAGACGCCGCGCCTCGCCGATTTCGGCATCGCGCGCTTGCTCAAATCCGGCTCGTACAGCACGAACGTCAGCGGGACGCTGGCTTATATGGCTCCCGAAGCCTTTGACGGAAAGCGTAACGAGCAGACGGACGTGTGGTCTGCGGGCGTCATCTTCTATCAACTGCTGGCGGGACGCTTGCCTTACGACCAGAGCGATACTGTCTCGTTCGTCGGCGCGATTATGCGACACGACCCGCCGCCATTGCCGGAGACTGTGCCCGAAGTCTTGCGACAGATAGTGATGAAGGCTTTAGAGCGAGAGGCTGCGAAGCGTTATGCGACGGCGAAGGAGATGCGAAGAGATTTGATTGAGGCCGAGCGGCTGCTGTGGTTGAAAGCGCGCGAAGGGCGAGAAGCCCTGCCCGTACCGGTCAAAGACCCGCAAGCCACGCTCGTGCTTCCTCCCGCAGAGGATAGGAAAGCGCAGACCAAGCCTGCAATCGAACTACCACCGACTATTCCAGCGACACCTCAGAGAGAGACAGACCGCACGGCGGAAAAGACTATCCCGCAATCTACTTTTCCGCTTGAGTTGCAGACCGCCCAGACGATTGAGCCGACGCACGAAGAAGACAGCGCGCCATCGCCTGTCATTCCGGTGAAAGCACGCTCGCGCAGCCGTCTATGGCTGAGACGCATCGGTGGCGTTTTGCTTTTGTGGATTCTCATCGCGGCGGGAATTTATCTGTGGATGACGAGAGACTATGCGAAGCAGACGTTAAGCGGACATACGTGGATAGTCAATTGTGTTGTCTTCTCGCCCGACGGCAAGTTGCTGGCGAGCGCGAGTACTCAGGAGATAAACTTTTGGGATGCACAAACAGGTGCGTTGAAGCAGACCTTAAAGGTCTCTGGCAGCAGGTATGAGTCAATCGCCTTCTCGCCCGACGGGAAATTGCTGGCAAGCGCAAGTACGGACGGGTTACGCTTGTGGGATGTGCAGACAGGGGAATTGAAGCAGACCTTAACCGGCGCCGGGTTAATATCGGTCGCCTTCTCGCCGGATGGGAAGACGCTGGCGAGCGGGAATGAGGGCTACTTCAGGACGGTGAAACTGTGGGATGTGCAAACAGGCGCGTTGAAGCAGACCTTGAACGGGTCTAATCCAGTCGCCTTCTCGCCCGACGGGAAGTTGCTGGCGTATGTGGGGGAAGGCATCACGCTATGGGATGTGCAAACAGGCGAGTTGAAGCAGACCTTGAGCGGGGGTGAACCATTCGCCTTCTCACCGGACGGGAAGATGCTGGCGTGCAGGGCTGGCGAGTTGGTGAAAGTGTGGGAGGTGCAAACCGGTGAGCTGAAGCAGACCTTAACTGATTTGAGGATCGCTTCGGTCGCCTTCTCGCCGGATGGGAAGACGCTGGCGTGCGGGAGTTGGGACAAGACTGTGAAGCTATGGGACATACAATCCATCGCGTTGAAGCAGACCTTGATCGGGCATCGGTCTCAGGTGAATTCGGTCGCCTTCTCGCCGGACGGGAAAACACTGGCGAGCGCGGGTGAGGACGAGAAAGTGAGGCTGTGGCACGTCGAATAAACCGTACCCGCTCAAGAGCAGACCAGCCGAAGTGATAAGGATAGCAACAAATCAACTGCTTTTTCTTTGCGTGCTTGGCGTCTTAATTCTTTGCGGTCTTTGCGTTAAAATCACTTAACCGCAAAGACCGCAAGGAAGAACTGCGCAAAGCTCGCAAAGAGTTTCTACTCTTGATTCACATATTTTGTGTCTCCGTGTCCGTCTCTTTGATTCTCTCTTCCAGCTCGGCAACTTTCCGGCGCAGCTCTTTGACCTCTTCGCGCAGTTGGGGCAGGCGATTCATGTGTGCGTTGAGTCGTTTGTAATCTTCTAAGGGCTGCACGGGGATGCCCCACCAGACTCCCGCGCGCACGATCTTACCGGGCAAGATGCCCGCCTTTGAGCCTATGATCGCGCCCGATTGCACGCGCGCGTGATCGCCCATCCCGACCTGCCCGCCGATGATGGCATCGTCTTCAATCACTGTGCTGCCGGAGATGCCCGTCTGCGATGCGATGACGACGCGCTGGCCGATCTGCACGTTGTGCGCGATTTGCACGAGGTTGTCTATCTTGGCCGCGCGACCGATGCGCGTCTCTCCGAGCGCGCCACGATCAATACACGTCGCGGCTCCAATCTCTACATCGTCTTCGATGATGACTGTGCCAATCTGCGGAAACTTGTGGCGAAAATTATTTTCATCGGGCACGTAGCCGAAACCGTCTGCTCCGATGACCACGCCCGCATGCAGAATCACACGCTCTCCCACAGAGACGCCTTCATACAGGACGACGTTCGGATGGATGATGCAATCGCGCCCGATGCTCACGTCGTCTCCGACACACGCTCCATGATAAAGCTGTGTTCCCTCGCCTACATTCGCGCGCTCGCCGATTGAGACATGCGCGCCGATGTAAACGTCTTCGCAGACTTGCGCGCTGGCGGCGATGATGGCGGTCGGATGAATCGAAGCAGGCAATCTTTTCGGCGGATGCAAAATCTCTGCGATTAAAGCGAAGGCGAGTTTCGGGCGCGCAACACGAATCAAGCATTTGCCTTCCAACTCGGGAGAAGCTTCCGGCACGATCAGGCACGCAGCGTGACTGTCAAGAGCGTTTTCCAGCATCTTCGCATCTTCAACGAAAGCGATTTCGTTTTCCGACGCTCTTTCAATGCTTGCCACGCCTCTGATGACAATGCTGCCATCGCCCGCAACGCTCCCGCCAACATGCGCCGCCAGTTCAGCCACCGTTTTCTCTTTGTGTGCGCTCATAAGAAATGCTTATCTGATTCGTCAACCGAAAGATTCAGCCTGTCCGGCCATTGCTTCCTCCGTAGCACCTTGCTGAAGTTTTCGGGCGCGTGTAAATCCGCGTCTGGATGCTTTGATAAATTTGAACAGATGCTGAACGTGCTCGTCCTCCGATTGCTCCATCTCTGTCAGAGCATCTTCCAGAGGCAAGGCCGAGCGAAACAGAAGCTGATAAGCTCGCTTCAAATTGCGTCGCGCTTCAGAGGAAAAGCCTGCGCGCCTCAAGCCCACAGTGTTCAAGCCGCGCACGCGCGCAGGGTTGCCGTCCGTGATAAAGAACGGCAGCACGTCCTGCACTATCTTCGACTTGCCGCCGACCATCGCATAACGTCCCATCCGCACGAACTGGTGCGCGCCCGCATTGTTCGAGAGAAAGACGTGGTCTTCGACACAGATATGTCCCGCCAGCGCAGCCCCGTTGGCAAAGATGTTGTCGTCTCCGACCTCGCAGTTATGCGCGAGGTGAACGCCGATCATCAAAAAATTGCGGCTGCCGACGCGCGTCACTTCCCCTTCGCCGCTCGCGCGATGAATCGTCACGTACTCCCGAATCAAATTGTCATCGCCGATTACTAAGCCGCTCCGCTCGTCCTTAAACTTCACATCCTGCGGCTCGCCGCCGACCACCGCGTGCTCGTAAATACGATTGCGCTTTCCCAAAGTGGTGAAGCGTTTGATGACGGCATGCGCGGCGATGTCGCAGCCTTCACCGATGGTCACGTCGTCTTCGATGACGGCGTAAGCCCCGACGCGCACGTCTGCCGCGAGACGCGCTTGCGGGCTGATGATGGCTGTCGGATGAAGACTCATGATGCGCCGAAAATGTCAGGCGCGATAGTACATGCACGACGATTGCTGTCGCAAGATGACTTAACCCGAAAGAGATTTTTACCGGCTGGAAACAGCAGGGTATGATTTGGATTTTAAAGACGTAGACGCTTTCGTGTGATGATGAGCTTGTCGCAGATGAATGAGCGTGCTGGTTGAAACAGGGACTCTACCTTATCAATTGCCCAAGAATTTTTGTTGCTCCTGCGGTGTCAGTGGCTGCCGCGTCTGGGGACGCTTTCTGGCTAGTTCAAGCAGGTCATCTATAGAATCTGGCAGGTCAGTGGGATCAGTGGTTCTCCAGACGCGCGCCGATTTATCCGCGCCCCCGGTGACCATAAAATCACCTTTGGGGCTGAAGGCGACGCTGTATATCCAGTTCTTGTGTCCGCGAAATTCGCTTAGCACTGTCCATACTTTATCCGGCGTTTGCCTCCATATCCGCGCATTGTAATCCCAACATGCTGTCGCGATGTCATCTTTAACGGGGCTGAATGCTGCGTCATACACGATATGCGGGTGATTCAAGAAGTGTTCCTGCTCCTTACCCGTCTCTAAGTACCAGACGCGCGCCGTCCTGTCGCCACTCGCGGTGACGACGAGCTTGCTATCTTGACTGACCCCCGCGCCATACACTGAAGCGGTATGCCCGTTCAATCTTAATTCAGGCTTCCATGTGCCGCCGACCTGCCATACCAATACCACGCTACTCTGTCCCGTTGTAATAATGTGCTTGCCGTCAGGGCTGAAGTTCACATCGAAGACTGCGCCGGTATGTCCTTTCAGTTCCATGGGACGGGCGTCGCCCGCTGGCGGCGATGATGGCGGCGTTCCCGGCGGTTGCTGTGTGCCTTCTTGTGGCGGAGGCTGCGCGCCTCCTTGTGGCGGGGGTGCTGTCTTAACTCCCTGCAAGACGGCTTCCTGCTCCCACGTTTCAACCTTCCAGACCTGTGGCGAAGGGTCATCGCTCGTGGTGATTAGATAGCTGCTGTCAGGACTGAATGCCGCGCTATAAACCCTCTGGTCTTTTTCCGCCAACTTGCGCAACGGGGTGACTTTTAACAGTGGGAGGGGCTGCCAATTGCTGACCTCCCAAACGCGCGCCGTGCTGCCCTCCAAGTTTGCCGCAACCAGATATTTTCCGTCAGGGCTGAACGACACTTTACGCGCGCCTTTTGAATATTTGCCGGGATCATCCTGTGGCTGTAGCTCTTTGACGAGAGCGCCTGTTTTCGCATCCCACACCTTGACCGGCTCAGACAGAGCCGCCGTTGCGATCAATGTTCCGTCATGATTGAACACAGCGTTTCTCACTTCGCCATTATGCGGTAAGACAAGCTCCGTGTGAGTTTGGAGCAAAGCCGCTTTGAGAGCTTGTCTGGCTTCATTGGTAGGGCTTTCTTTGACCGCCTCGATAGCCAGGAGCAGGCTCAAGTCAGGATCAGAGGCCACATGCGCGAAGGCATGAGCGGCTATCGCGCGCGAACGGGATTCCTTGTTGGCGCGGCGAGCCGCTCTCCACTGGTAGATCGCGACGCCCGTTGCTGCGATGGCTATTATCAAGAGCAGCGACAATCCGCTCACCTGTTTGCGCAGCCGAAGTGATTCCATCCGTTCGCGCTGGCGCTCGGCCTCTGCCTGTTCCTTCTTGAGCCGTTCCTGCTCTTCGCGCTTGATGCGCTCCTGCGTTTGCTGCTCCGTATAACGGCGTCGCCAATCGAGGATTGATGCGCCCAACACGTCATGAAAAATCTCGTAGCGCAGATTGTCCGGCTGATCCGGCGGCGGGGAGACAGAGCGCAGGATACGCACTTCCGGCGAGCCGAGCAGCATCAGGACGCGGCTGGCATCTGCGTCGGGCAGCTCGACATAAGAGGCGAGGTCTGCGGGCGTGTGCGCGATCTTCATGCCGGAGGGCGTGACCAGATAACGAAACAGGCGCGCGGCGATGTCGCGTTCGCTCTCCGGCAGCTTGTTCATCACCGTATCCAGATGCGTCCGCACGATGCTCTGCGCTCCGCCGAGCCGCTGCAAAGTCTCAAGCCGCAGCAGATGTGACCCGGCTGCCATCTCTTCATTCCAGAGACGCATCAAGACCATTTGTAAGAACGGCGTCTCGATGCGCGAATCTTCGCCGAGATGGTCTGGCAGGCGTGCGCTGCCGCCTTGCCCGTGCCCGGATTGTGCGATGGTAACTTTGCCTGTCTTCACCTGTTCGAGCAGGGATTCGACAAGGCTGTCTTCGATAGAGACTTGCGGCTGGCCTTCTTTCAAATTCCGGTTATAACTGTCGAGCGGTTTGAGCACCGCCTCGCGCCCAGCTTCCATGTCCAGATGTTCCAGCCGCAGCATGTTGCCGAGCAGTCTGGGGATGCGCCCGCGAAAGCGATCCAGCTTACTCAGGCCGTCATCCCGCAGCGAGAGCAGAAAGTTTGCATCCACTTCCTGACGATTGACGGCTCTGGCAAACTCCGCGTCAAAGCCTTCGTCCGACTGCGTGGGCGGATGATAAAGACAAAACTCTTCAAACTGATCGAAGAATAAGAAGATGGGGCCGCGCAAGTGCTTGCCGCACCGCAAGAGGAATTCATCGAGCGGGAGAGCCAGATCAACGTCTACAGCTTTGCCGGTTTTTTCCGTGACGGCGCGCAATATCTCGCGCTTGAGCATCGTCGCAAAGCCCGCGTCCTGCCATTGCCGGAAGACGACCACTGCGAGCCTCGGCTCGCGTCTCAATTGCGGCACGACGCCCGCCAGCAAGACAGAGCTTTTGCCGACCCCGCTCGCGCCGTACAGAATCGTCAAAGAGGCCGCGTACAAATTCGAGGCAATGATCTCCTGATCGCGCTCGCGCCCGAAGAAGTAAGCGCGGTCAGCCTCCGTATACGGTTGCAAACCTTTGTAGGGACAAAAATTTGTGGGCAGCTCGCTAGACATTCTAGTGTCAGGGAAACGGATATACTAAAATTTCAAAACGCGAAGGCAGGGCTTTGCGTCTTGAGTTCTTTTTGTCCCTTGAAGGTTTTAATTACTCTCTAACCTAAGTTGCTAGTGATAGATATTTTGCTAGACTTCTTAAATTGCCACTAGCTTCAGCTAGTGGATCGAGGTTTCTCCTAGCCGTCGGCTTTAGCCGAACAATTTAAGCTGAAGCAATAAGGACCAGGATTTATTTGTATTTTGGCTCAAGCCTGCTTTCTGTTGTGCCATGTCTCCACTAGCTAAAGCTAGTGGCAATTTATTAATTCGCAATTTGGGTTATTTTCTAAGTGACTTGCTCACTCAGCACGCGAACAAACTCGTTGATGTCAACATCGAAAATCTGCACCTTGCGCGCATCCCACAGTTTGGTCTCAAGGTAAGAAGGCTTGAACTGGATAGCCCATGAGCTTATTTCCTCATCTTCTTCCATGTCCTCCGAATCCCCTCCGGTCGGGAGCGCAGTTCGCAGGTTCTTGAGCACCACTCGCAAATTCCAGTCGCGCAGCCCGTAACCCAGAAACAGAAAATAGCGCGAGCGGAAATAGCGCATGAACTGCGCGGGCACAGCCGTCTGCCCCGTCATGCGCGAGAGGAAATCCACGTAGTCCTCTTCCGTGATGACATAGCTGTCCCACTTCTGCGCCGTGCGATCCACCGTGCCGTGCATCTTGTAGATAACGGAAGTCGTCTTGAGATCAACGATGAGCTGGTTAGGCTCCACGACCTGCGGCTCAGCCGCGCCGTGCTTCCACCAGAGGACAGAGGCTTCGACATCCTTCCGGTCGGTCGGGTGAATCACGAGGTCAAAGGGCAGGCCGAGATTGTTAAAAGCGCGCTCCGTCAAATCGTCATAATTGGTCGTGACGATCAGGAGCGGCGTGTTGCGCGAGGCTTCCGCGAGATAATTGTGTATCGGGCACGGCTCGAAGTCCTTGTCAAAAACCTCTTTGAGCCGCTCGCGCAGGCGTCGGCGCTTGGTCGTCTCGACAAAGTAAGAGGCGACTTTGGCGAGGTCTATCGTGTCGCTTTCACTGTCTGCGGGAAAGCTGATTTTCGAGGCGAGAAAGCGCGACAATTCTGCCCCGCTCGGCAGGAAAGGGCTGTTCATCTCCCACGGTGAGCCGGGCGGCTGGCGCGTCCCGAAATTGACGCCCGCGCCTAAGAAGGGGACGACCTCGCCCCTCTTCAACAGCTCCGCGATTTCTCCATACGGTGGATCGTGCATCAGAACCCTTCAAGCGTTAGTGAGAGTTTCAGGGAAAGAGCGTCCGGTCAAGCGTGGCTCATAAAATTCAGAAAAGGCATAAGTTAAACGGCAAGAAAAGACTTAACCGTGAAGCCTACAGAGACAGTGAAGCCGGAAAAGATACCAACCAGAGCTTATACGCCTCTCACAAATCGGTGTCAATAATTATCCCGCTTCGGTAGTGGGCCAGTTTCAAACATGGCAAAGAAAAAACAGGTTCCCGCAAAGGCGCAAAGACGCAAAGCAAGCAATCAAGATAAAGCACCGCTCAACCCCTTTGCGTCTTTGCGCCTTTGCGGGAGGTTCTTTCCTGATGCTGGATGACACTTGAATTTCAAACTGACCCACTACCCCCGCGTCCTGCACGCCCTGACCAAACGCTATCTCCTTCTGACACCTTGCCTTAAACTGCTATAGACACTATCATGTGATGCCGCAAAGCTTTGCGCCTTTGATGGGCGCGGGCGATAGCGGAGAGTTAGAGCTTACATCAAGTATTTAGGAGTGCGCAGAAGTGTGCGCTCTGCCTTCATTAAGGAGATTGTATCTTTGTTTAGCGATCAATTTCGCCGAGGCGAATCAAACAAGGGAAGATTCAGCGGGGTCAAAAGCTCCAAGCTGATCTCGAACCTTTCGGATGTGGCGTGGAAGGCGTTTCAGTCCATCAACCAGCGTCTGCCGGAAGGCGAGGCGATTCGACCGAAGTGGGCAGCAGAGCCACTTCTGAAATCTTATGAGCGCACTGCGCCGCCATTGGGCTTCCCGCGCGAGACGGACTCTTTGTGCCCGCGCTGCGTCACGGAAGTCAGGAACGCAGTCATCACCGGCGAGACGACGCTTGAGACCTTGATGCACCAGCATCCGGGCGAAATCAAGGCGCAGATTCTGGAAGAGAACGGACAGGTCATCATGCGCAAGACCTGCCCGAAGCATGGCGAGTTTACGGACGTGATGGCGACCGACCCGAAATTTTTGGAGCGCATCGAATCTCTCTTTTATGGACGCGACTTTCGCTCTGCCGAAGACTCGCACGTTCACAAGCACGGCACATCAAACATCAAGTTCGGACGCGGCGCGGTGTTGACGGTTGACCTGACGAATCGCTGCAACATGATGTGCAACCCGTGCTTCATGGATGCCAATCAGGTCGGCTATGTGCACGAGCCTACGTTTGAAGACACGAAGGCGATTTTAGACAACGCCGTCTCCTTCAAACCAAAGCGACAGATCATCATTCTCTTTTCCGGCGGCGAGCCGACGCTCTCGCCTTACTTTCTTGACGCGGTCGCTTATGCCAAAAAAGTCGGATTTTACAGAATCCTAGCGGCCACCAACGGCATCCGCTATGCCGAAGACATAGAGTTCTGCAAAGCCGCTAAAGCTGCCGGGCAGCATGGCGTCTACCTGCAATTCGATGGCGTCTCTGAAGAGAAGAACAAGCATCGCGGCGTCGGCAACCTGTTTGATGTCAAGCTGCGCGCGATTGAAAATTTGGCGAGCGTCGGCATCAAGGTCACGCTCGTGACGACCATCGTCAACACGATTAACAATGATGCTATCGGGCAGATCGTCGAGTTCGCGGCGCAGAACATAGACAAAGTTCAGACCATTGCGTTCCAGCCGGTCTCGTTCACGGGTCGCGATGAAGACGTGCCTGACGACATTCGCATGCAGCAGCGTTACACGCTCGCGGGCATGACGCATGACCTCAAAGACCAGCTCGACGGCAAATTGCAGCCACTGCGCGATTGGTTTCCGCTCTCTTCTTACTCTGCGTTTACGAGCGTGATGGACATGTTGCAGGGCGCGGACGCGCCGTGGGGCTGGTCTAGTTGTAACTGCCATCCGAACTGCGGCATCTTTACGTTGATCGTCGTCAACCGCCAGACGGGCGAGATGAATTCGCTCTTCGATTTTTTCAACTACGAGCAGTTCATGAAAGACGTGGCGGTGATTACGGACACGGCGCGCGGCAAAAAACTTTCTTACGCGCAGCTTGGCATGGCTATCATGCGCAACTATGACGCGGCGCGTGCGCCCGAAGGCTTTCCCATCTCGCAGATCGTCAATCTCTTCAAGCCGTCTTCGACCAACTCAAGCTCTGATCGCAACGACCGCATGAAGGCGCAAGGGACAACTGCCGACTCGAACGACATGTGGCGCGTGCTCTGCGTCGAGGGCATGTGGTTTCAGGATTTGTTCAATTACGATTTCCGCCGCACAGAGATGTGCGTGATTCCCTACGGCACACAGGAAGGCGAAATCTCTTTCTGCGCTTACAACACAGGAGTCGGCTGGCGACAGATTATCGAGAACATGCACAAGACCGCCAGCCTCTCCGAATGGTATGAAGAGCATGGACGCCATGCTGTCTATGCCAAAGGCAAAGCCGTGCCCGGCATCTCCAAAAAGCATTCGCTCTCGCTGCCCATCGTCCATCAGATTCTGGCGGAAGATAGAGGCGAGGACACAAGGCCGGTGACGCCTTATCTGATTGAAGAAGACGAGAAGATCACTGTCTGATTAGAACATTCCTGTTCTTTGCGTCTTGAGTCTTTCTTTGTTTGCGCCACCAGCGTGCAACGTTGCTGGTTCTCGCTGGTGGCGCAAAGATAAGAGATAAGACGCAAAGGGTTTTGAATGAATCAGCAGTTGAGTTTTTAAAAATTTCTAAGCTGGTAAATATCCGCGCTGATTTGTTTTATGCAGTAAAGTTCCTTCTCTGGCCCTGACTGCACGTTATCACAGCCTGCAAATTAACCCGACACGCACTCAAAAGGCTGCCTACACATTCTGAGGTTTCCTTAGAATATAACCCCATAGAAAGAGTTTTTAGATAATGAGAAAAGCACTATCCGTATGTTTTTTAGCCTTATTGGTTTTGAATTTGACATTGCCCCTTTCCGTGACACGGGCGCAGGAGGCGGCAAAGGCTTCGCAACAGGATCAAACAATTTCCCCGACCTTGAAAAATGAAGATGTCCTGACAATGCTTAAAACAGGTCTTTCGCCTGAGATCGTGATTGCTAAAATCAAAGCTTCTGCCTGCGAGTTCAACACGACCCCTGCGGCCTTGCAGGAACTCAAGACAGCCAATGTGCCTGAAGCGGTGATTATGGCTATGGTACAGGCTCCGGTCGGCGTGGCCGGAAATTCTGTTGCGAGTTCCAATGACGCAGCAGGCAGCGTTGAAGTGAGAATCCCTGACGGCACGCCTCTGGAAGTCGAACTCATGTCGAACCTCTCTTCGGCGACAGCCAAAGAGGGTGACATCATTGACTTCACGGTCGTCTCTCCGGTTGTCGTCAACGGAGTCACGGTGATTGAAAAGGGCGCGCCTGCGAAAGCCCGTGTGGCGGGCGTCAAGAAAGCAGGCTACTGGGGCAAAGCCGGAAAGATCGGCTGGACGATGCAGGAAGTGCTATTGGTTGACGGCAATCGCACGCCTCTGCGTATGGAAAAGAAGTTGACGGGCGACAGCAAGGGCGGCACAGTGGCGACAGCTACGATTGTGACGGCTGTGGTCTTCTGGCCTGCTGCTCCGTTCTGGGGATTTAAGAAGGGCAAGAATGCTGTGTTCCCTGCCGGCAAGCGTTTTGAAGCCTTCGTGCATGGCGATGTCAAGGCGAAAGGTACGCCCGTCAGGATGACAGCCATGCAACCCGTCACCGAGCAGACAAAAGCTCAGACCACGGAAACAGCCAAACCTTAAGAGCGAGGCTATTGTTTCGCTCTAAGTGCCGAGCGCGTCTCTGCAAGCTTGAATCCGGCGATGTATTTATCAATAATGCTTGCGATTCAAGTTTGCAGAGAAGCTTTACTAAAGAGAGCTTAGTCTTTTTAAAACATTCCGTTCGACCATTTGCTCCTGATGAAACTATCACAGAAAATCAGCCGTCTAGCCACGACCGCAAAGCTTTTCGTTTCCGGTCTGCCGAAAAACTCTGTTGGCTCGATTGATGTCACCAATCGCTGCAACCTGCGCTGCGAGCATTGCTACTTTTTCGCCGAAGATCATAAGGGCGAAAAGGAACTCACGAACGACCAGTGGATTGAAAAGCTCGAAGCGATGAAGGCTGCGGGACATCCGATGCTGCTCTGCACCTGGGTCGGCGGCGAGCCGATGGTGCGCCGCTCGCTGATCGAAATCGGGCGCAAATATTTTAAGCACAATACCATCGTCACCAACGGCACGATGGAATTGCCGGACTGGCAGGATTGCACCTATGTCATCTCGATAGACGGCACGGAAGAAGCCTTTGCGCGGATGCGCGCTCCCGGCCTGTACCAGAAGATTAAGCAGAATGTCATAGACCATCCCGAACTGAGGATTCAAATCTCCTGCGTGCTGACGAGCATCACCAAAGATTGCGTCGAAGAGCTGGTCAAAGAATGGGGCACGATTGCGCGCAGCGGTGTGATTTTTGATTTCTTTACGCCCGTCACGAATTTGGACGAAGCATTGTGGCTCGATTGGGAAACGCGCGACCGCTTGATAGACCAGATACTCGCTTTAAAGAAGAAATATCCGGGCGTTATCAACATGCTGGATTCGACGCTTGATTTGATGAGATCGAAGAACGCCAAGCGCGTCACGGACAACTGCGAGTTTGCCAAAAAAGCTTTCGCGCTCAACCCGACCGGAAAGCAGAAAGGCAAATGTATGATGGGCGATAACGCGGACTGTGACCGTTGCGGCTGCGTCGTTCCCTTTCACATGGCAACCCTCAGCAGCCGCCGCTTGATGCTCAAAGAGACCATCAAAAAACAGTTCGCTCCGAAAAGACCTGCCTCCATGTCTCCGCAAAAACCCGTCCAGATTGCCGCGCGAACTTCATGGCAAAGCTCCGCCAGACCGGACGACGCATTTTAAGAAATTAAAAATTAAAAATGTAAAGTGCAAAATTGAAGACAGCATCTCTCGCCTCTTCAATTTTGCACTTTACATTTTTAATTTTTAATTGTTCCGTCTGCTTCCTGTTCGTCATCGTAGCCTTGTGCGGGAATCGGGCGCTGCACGTTGCGGAGGCGGGCGACGGTGTCTCTGATGCGGGCGGCAAGCTGCTCTATGGTTTCGACGCGCCGACGCGCCGAATCGCTCAGTTCATCGCGCAGCAGTAGTTGCGCCTGACCGATCACGCCCGTCAGAGGGTTGTTGATTTCGTGGCGGACATGCGCTACCAAATCCGCAATTTCCGTGAGCTTTGCTTCATGCTCGGCGATTAATTTGCGCAAGTCTTCTTCCGTTGTTCTATCATTCCGGGCGAGCGGGTTGTCTGTGCTCATCTTGGCTTTTGAAGATTCCTTTGTCGTAAATGATACCGGCGGAGACATATGAACGACGAAAGGCGCATCTGGTCGGCCTCTCACCTTTGGGGCAGAGCAGCTTGAAAGCTCTGGCTTGTATTGTGCGTCGGATACGTCGTCTTGGGCAAGCTTAATTTTCACGTCTCGCGCACGGCGGTTGACAATTAGGTGTGCGGGCACGTAAATTTTTAAGCCTGTCGTCCGAGAGGCCATCCCACTCTGGATCAGAAAATTTAATGCCGGGTCGTCCAATGGTAGGACACATGACTCTGGATCATGTTATCGGGGTTCGAGTCCCTGCCCGGCAGATACCTTTCTTCTGAACCGATCTACGCCCTCATAACCAACCTGTACTAACAAGGGTGATGAAGAAGCGATGTGCAAGATGCGGCAAGAATCGAGACGAGAAATTCTTTAATCGTCGAAGAGCCTCCGGCCTACAACCATATTGCCGGGACTGCCGGAGAACTAGAGCCAGAGCGCACTACGCAGCTAACCGAGAATATTATCTTGAAAAGGCTGGCCGCCATCGTTGCAAGCTAAAGACTATAATTCACGAGGCTAAATCTTTCCCTTGTGCTGATTGCGGTGGTAATTACCCCTATTACGTAATGGATTTTGATCACAGAGCGGGCAAAGAATTCAATCTGGGAGGCGCGCATACACGGAAAAGCATTCAGGCGGTTTTGAACGAGATCGAAAAATGTGATGTTGTCTGTTCTAATTGCCACCGCGAGCGATCTTTCCAAAGATTGAACAAGTCTAAGCTGATAGTGAAATAAAAAGTGGAGTTCAACTCCCTGTCCCGGAGCCAAATTAAGTTTTACACTCAATGGGTTCTGAAACAATGAAAAGTTTCGGAACCCATATGTGTTATAGCTTCTCTCCTCAAGAGAGCTGCTGTGGCGCAGGCTCGCTTAGATTGTCTTGCGCCCGTAGATGGCGTCGGGTCGCACGCGGTAAATCGCGATGTTGTTGAGACGCTTCCACGCGCCGATCTCAGTCTGGTTGAGCGCGGGAGTCAGAGCCGGATTGCTCTTGGTGATGATCTGCATGGCGTGCTCTGTGTCTTCCGGTCTGGTAATCCTTTCAGCCTTGCCGACGACCATCACGCTTTGCCAGTGCGACGGGTCAGACACCTCTTCGACCTGAAAACAGATTTCATGATTAGCGGCGATAAATTCCGTCTTGGTGCCTTCGGTCGTAAAGAAATAGAGGTCAGACAAATCGTATGCGTAGTGCATCGGCACCACGTACGGATGCCCGTCGCGCGCACATCCCAAGTGCCCGTAGCCGATGCGCTGCAAGAGCGACTGCATCTCTGATTCGGACATGTTCTCAACTTTTAACATTGCGGTTTCTCCCTGTGTTCATCAAAACCAACACCGGCCAAGAGCTATTTCACATTGCCGTAGAAAGAATAATCAGCCTGCGGCCCGTTGACTTGCAGCACCCAGTGATTGAAATCCGAAGCATCGTCACAGTTGTTGCCGCGACCTTGCAGCACGAGACGAAAAGTGCCGCCCTGTGCGAGGCCGCGCTGGAAAATTCCAGTCCCTTTGACTTCGCCCGCCAACCGCCACTCTTTATAGAGCATCGCGCTGGCGGCAGACCTTTTTTTCTCACGCATGTCAACTTTGTAAACATTGAGCTTGTCGGAGAGCATGAGATTCAGTTTCCCTGTTTGCCCTTGACGATTCTTAAAGGTCAGCTCCCATTGTTTGCCTTTGGGCAACAGCGAAATCGTGTAGACCCACGGGTAAGACATGTCAGCCACGATGCCTTTGCCATTCACTTCTTCTCCGGCTTCGGTCATAAAAAGCTCAGCGCGCGGGGCCAGTTTTATATTTTCCAAAACACTCGTCTGGTACTCTTCTAACTTGCGCGTGTCGTCGTACCAGGTGCCCTCTTCGGCGCAACAGGCGCAGGCCGTCACGCCTTCCGGCGCTAACATCGTACCGGCCAGTAACAGCAGCACGATAAAAATCGGTGCGAATCTCATTTTCTTTTCCCCCGTCCAGGACTTCGGATTGATATAGAATAGCAGACAAGTTCTTTTTAACTTCAGCCGGTTCTCTTTTTCCAAACACATGTTCAAAAAAGTCTTGATTCTTTCAGCCTCCGCCGGAGCCGGGCACGTCCGCGCAGCCGAAGCCGTCGAGCGCGCCTTCGCGCAAATGCACGCCGCGCAAGAGGTGCGTCATATAGATGTCTTACAGTATACCAACAAGCTCTTTCGCCATCTCTACTCCAAAGCTTATTTGGAGATGGTCAACAAGATGCCGGAAGTTTTGGGCTGGCTCTACGACCAGCTTGACAAGCCGTGGCAGAACGAGCGCAGACGCCTCGCGCTCGACAAGCTTAACACGCGCCCGCTCGTCAAGTTTCTGGGAAACTACCAGCCGGACATTATCGTCTGCACGCACTTTCTTCCGGCGGAAATCATCTCATGGCTCAAGGCGAAGGAGCGCATCGCCTCAAGGCAAGCCATCGTCGTGACGGATTTCGACGTGCATGCGCTCTGGCTCTGTCATCACTACGAGCGATATTTTGTCGCGCTCGATGAAACCAGAGTCCACATGGAAAAGCTAGGCATCCCCAACGCCAAGCTGACCGTCACGGGCATTCCCATAGACCCGCTCTTCGCGTTGCAGAAAGACAAACGCGAGATGCGCGTCAAGCATGGTTTGCAAACGGACGTGATGACCATTCTGGTTTCTGCCGGGGGCTTCGGCGTCGGGCCGGTCGAGCATATTTTGGAATCGCTCTCAGGCATGCGCCACCCCGCGCAGGTCGTAGCCCTCTGCGGGCGCAATCAGGAACTCAAAAGCCGCCTTGACAAGCTGGCGGCAAGATTATCACACGCAGGCAACATCAATATTAAAACCGTCGGCTACACGACCGAGATGGACGAGCTGATGTCTGCTTCAGATATTCTTTTAGGAAAACCCGGCGGGCTGACCACCTCAGAAGCTCTCGCTAAAGAACTGGTCTTCGTCATCGTCAACCCCATCCCCGGACAGGAAGAACGCAACTCGGATCACCTGCTCGAAGAAGGCGTCGCCATCCGCTGCAACAACCTTCCGGCGCTGGCCTACAAGATAGACCGCCTCTTGGACGACCCCGCGCGCTTCGCACACATGCAAGCCCAAGCCCGCCGCCTCGCACGCCCCCACGCCGCGCACACGATTGTAGAGAGCCTTTTGAGCATCAATGAATAAACCAAGGATGGACAGGATAAAGAACAAGGATGAAGGCGGAAGGATGAAGGCGGAAGGATGACAGGCATGCTATTGAGCCTTAAGTAGCTCATCTCAAATAGCATCTCCTTCATCCTTCATCCTTCCGCCTTCATCCTTGCTTTCCTATCCTGCTCATCTTGTCCATCCCTGTTTGACTCTCTTCTTATCGCGGAATCTTGTTTGAATGCTGGTAGACGCCGAGTTGCCTGTCGTGCATCCTTGAGAACAAAGCAAGAATGATAATTGCGCCGACGAGCGCGAGAAACATGTCCCAGTGCGAATCCCAGATGTCGCCCTGCGTGCCCAAAAAGGCGTCGCCCAAATCAGGCCACACCAGTTTTGCCACCCACCACTCTATGAACTCGTAGAACGCGCCGATGGCAAGCACGATTGAAGCCGTGATAAAGGCCAGCCACTTGCGCGAAGCGATGATGAACTGCAACAGGATTTCTCTGATGGGAATGCCCATTAAAAAGCCGAGCATGAAATGCGCGACGCGGTCATAATGATTACGCGCGAGGCCGAACTCGTCCCTGAGCCAGTTAAAGGGCGGCGCGAGCGCATACGTATAATGCCCGCCGTAACTTTGCACAAACAGGTAAAAGAAGATTAGATAGCAGGACAGCCGCGTGAATTTATAGTAACGATAAGCGATGATGAAGGCGGCCAACTGCGCCAGCGGAAAGAAATTTTCCAGCGCCCAGTCCCAGCGATCATGCGGGCGAATCGCCAGCACTGTAAAGCCTGCGGCGTAAATCGCCAGCAGAATCAGCAGCTCGCGCTTCGATGGAGTTTGCGGCTCGTGTGTAGTCATAGTAAGTTCGATGAATTCATCTGACAGGTGTCGGATGAATGTAACTGATAAACTTGAAGCTCGTCCACGTCTCGCCATGATTAAGAGCAGCTAACAAAACCAAAGCTTAGCCACAGAGACACGGAGCAACCAACATTTTATTTAGCATGTCCTTCATCTACTTTTCTTGCTCCGTGTCTGCGGTGTCCCTGTGGCTGAGTTTTGTGCGGCATGCCGCTTGATGATTTGTAGCCATCAATGAATACAAACCCGATAGTTTTAATCTCAAACCCGAATGCAGGGCGCGGCGGCGCGCGGCGCGCACTTGAGATCAAGCGTTTTTGCGAAGCTCTCAAAGCGCGCGGCGTCGAGGTCGAAGCTTTAAGCACAAATGCACCCGGCGACGCGGCGCGGCTGGCGGCGACGGCTGCTAAAGACGGCGCGGCGACTGTTATCGTCTCCGGCGGCGACGGCACTATCAACGAGGCTTTGCAGGGGATGGTCGGCACGAAAGCGCGGCTTGCCATCTGGCCGCGCGGGACGGCGAATGTTTTGGCGCGCGAGATAGCGATGCCGACCAAATTGGAAAGAGTCGCCGAGGTAATCGCGCGCGGCGAAACGAAGCGCATCTATCCGGGCTGTGCTGTGCTGGAAGAAACGCACGAGCGTCGTTACTTTTTTCTGATGGCGGGCATCGGGCTTGATGCCTCTATCGTCGAGAGCGTGCGGCCTAAACTCAAGCGGCGTTTCGGCAAGGCCGCGTTCTGGTATTCCGGCCTCGGACACCTAGCGCGCTGGCACCCCATACACTTTCAGATAGAAGTTGAGGGGCAAGCCTACACAGCCACCTTCGCGGCCATCGGCAAAGGCTCCCGCTACGGCGGCGACCTCTCCATCACACCGCGCGCACGACTTGATGTGCCCGAGTTTGAAATCTGCGTCATCAACTCCGAGAGCAGGCTGCACTACCTTTCCCTGCTGCCCGGCGCGATCCGCAACGGAGTAGCAAACGGAACAAAAGGCGTGCGATTTTTGATGGCGACACAAGCGCGCGTCACAGGCAATGTTGCCGTACAAGTTGACGGCGAGCTAATCGGCAAACCTCCCATGACATTTGAGATTGTGCAAGAACCGATTGAGATTATAGTTCCCGAAAAACAAGCATGAAGGCAGTAGGATAAAATCAATTTCAAAGATTCCTCGATGGCATTCCTTTCATCGTTGTCTGCTACGGTAATGCTGGGTGCTGTTCGCCCCCACCATGTCAATTCGAGCGTTATGTGTTTTACCTGGCTGTTTCATGCGCGCAACAATGTCTTGCGCTAGAGATGCGGTCGTGGTATAAGGCATTCCTGAGCTTGTAGCATTAGACATCAGTAACACAACGTAGGAGGAAATTATGGAACTGGGAAATTTCTCTGTCAGTTTGGCTGTCAAAGATATAGAGGCGTCGAAGCAATTTTACGAAAAGCTGGGTTTTACGGTTTTCGCGGGAGATCAATCGCAGGGTTGGTTGATTATGAAGAATGGCGACCACAATATCGGGCTGTTTCAAGGCATGTTCGAGAATAACATTCTCACTTTCAATCCCGGCTGGAGTAGCGCGGCTCAGCCGCTCGGAGATTTCACGGACGTGCGAGAGTTGCAGCGCCAGCTCAAAGCGAGTGGCGTAGACATGATTGCAGAAGCAGACGAAAGCTCTACTGGCCCGGCGAGCTTTATGATTGTTGACCCGGATGGAAATACGATTCTGGTAGATCAGCACGTATAGGCAATGTGGAGGATGGGAAGAAGAATCATAAGAGTGCTGCTGTAGGAGATGAACCGCTCAAGGTTCTATAGCATCACTTTCATCCTTCATCCTTTCGCCTTCATCCTTTATTTTCCCGTCCACGCGGCGCGCAGCGCACGCATCTCAGGCGTCGCGTCCTTTTTTTCTTCAATGCGGTAGGTGTGGCGATCCGGCTCTGCGAGTGTGATGGTGGTTTGGATTGTCTTGCGGTCGCGGCGCACTGTGACGGGCACGCGCTCGCCCTGCTTGTGGCGATTAAGCTCGGAGAGCCACGTCGCGCGCGTCGCCGTCTTGCCGCCGATGGAGAGGATGATGTCATCCTGCTCTAAACCTGCCGTTTCGGCTGCGGAGTTGGGTTGAACTGTTTGTATCTTGACTTCCAGCGTGTCGTCTCCGAGCACGATGCCTGCCGCGTGCGGCTCGCGCATGGCCTCGCGCACGAGGCGCAAGCCCAAGTAGCCGAACGCTTCTTCATAAGGCGGCGGCTCCACGCCGCGCACATGCAGCTTGAAGAAATCGCTCATGTCCATGCCTGCGACTTCCGAGGTCACTCGCTGAAAATCTTCGCCCGTGTAGCCGCGCCCCTTCAGGTAATAAGTCGCCTTCGGACTCTTTAAATAAAACTCGTCGTACATCCGTCGCATCACGTCATCGAGCGAGGCACGCCCCTTCGTGCGCCCGCGAATCAAGAGGTCTAGCACGATGCCGAGGATTTCGCCTTTGTTGTAATAGCTGAATGCGGTGTTAGCCAGATTCGTGCGCTGTGCATGCACGCCGCCGTCTAAAAATGCTGCGGACAGTGAAGAGTCTTCCGCGCTCATGAGGCTACTGCCCGGCGCGTTCTCTATGCTGCCGATGTAAAGCGCGAGCGTTTGAAAAAACTGTTCGTCACCCCAGACGCCCGCGCGACGTTGCATCAGGTGGCCGTAATAGTTTGTCAAGCCTTCGGCAATCCACAGGCTGCGCGTATTCAAGGGGCGCGTGAAATCCCACGGCCCCATCTCGACAGGCCGCAGCCGCTTGACGTTCCAGACATGAAAAAATTCGTGCGCGACCGTGTCCAATGCGGATTCATACGTGCCGGGGTCTGCGAGCGCGCCGGTTTCTATAATCTGCGTCGAGGTCAGATGCTCCATCCCATCGCTTGAGCGGTCGTCAGCCGCGAAATGTATGAGAAAGGTATAGCTATCAAAATCCGGCGCGCCCCACATAGCTGTTTCCGCACGCACGATTTTTTCCACGTCGCGCACAAAGGCCGAGCGCTTGCCGCCCTCTTCGCCGAATGAATGGATAGCGACGCGATAGGTTTTGCCATCAACTTTGAATTCATCCACAGTCCAATCGGGCGCAATCTCGGTCGGCGTGTCCATCAGGAAATCGTAGTTCGGAAAATGCCAGAGCGTCTGATCGGCTTTGTCCATCCGCCCGTTGACGATGCGCCAGCCGCCCGGCGGATTAATCTCAAGGTCAACCGGGTCTGGCTTGTGATCCGCGATGTACATAAAGACGGAGCCGCCGTTAAAGTTCGCGTGGCGCGTATCAAGCTGCGAGAACGTCCCAGACAAATCATTGCCGAACACTTTATAAGCGACGGTCAAGCTTTGCGCGCCGCGCGTCTCAACGCGCCAGGTCTGGTTGTCCGTGCGGATGATGGACGGCTTGAATGACGCGCAATCAACATTTTCCAGACAGGCCAGGGACGCGCGAAACTCCTGCACGTTCTTGGCAAAGTCAAAGACTGCGTAACGCCCGGGCGCCCAACGCGGCATCTGGAAATCGAGATGATCGCCGGGAAAACCCTTCTCCGTCTCGACTTCGATACTGACCTCAAAGAGGTGCGAAGCCGGGCGCGTCATCGAAAGCCTGTAAGTGATACGACCGAGGGGGCTATCCTGCGCCGTGACCGGGAAGGCGAAAACGCAGATGAGAGCGATGCTAAAAAGGATGTAGAAAGATTGTTTGCGGCGATGCTGGGTCATCAATGACTGCTCCGATTGATTAAAGATATGAGGCACGCTTGATTCCAAGTTAGAACGGGACGCGCGATTATCTGTCCCTTCCCTCTCGCCTGTCAAAGTTTTTTACTTCGATTCCTTCTTGACGCACACGGCGGCGGTCGGCTAGTTTTGAGAGCTTTCACATGAGAGCCGGAACGGTTATTTAACCCGATTTGCTAGTGATAGATGTGTTGGTAGGGTTCTTAAATTGCCATTAGCTTCAGCTAGTGGGGAAAAAGGTTATCCCTTAGCTTTCGGCTTTAGCCGAACCATTGAGCTAAAGCTAATAAGGAAGTTTTATTTATATTTTGGCTAAAGCCTTTTTTCTCTTGTGCCATGTCTCCACTAGCTAAAGCTAGTGGCAACTTATTAACTACCAACTTGAGTTTATTTAGCATCTCTCTTATCAAGCACAAGAGCATGACAGAACGTCTCTATTATACGGATTCACATCTGGCCGAGTTTGAAGCGCGGGTCGTGGCCGTGACGCCGCGCGTCAGCGGGTGGGCGACCGTGACGCTCGACCGGACGGCCTTTTATCCGACGGGCGGCGGCCAGCCGAGCGACACGGGCACGCTCGGCGGCGCGCGTGTGGTCGAGTGCATAGACGAAGAGGAAGAAGGATCTGTGCTGCATGTCATACACGGCGCAGCGCCGGAGGTCGGCGCGCTCGTCCGTGGGCAGGTGGATTGGGAGCGGCGGCAAGACCACCTGCAACAGCACACCGCGCAGCACATTCTCTCGCAGGCGTTCATCGAACTGTTTCAAGCCGAGACGCGCGGCTTTCGCATGATGGAGCAGGCATCGGAGATTGATGTCATGCTCGACAATCCAAACGACTCGCGCATCGAGCGCGCAGTCGAGCTTGCCAATCAAATCATCTGGGAAGACCGCCCCGTCCGCACGCGCGTCGTCACGGCGGAAGAGGCCGCAGAGCTTCCCCTGCGCAAAGAATCCACGCGCACGGGCGAGCTGCGCTTGATAGAGATAGAGGATTTCGATTTGACTCCGTGCGGCGGAACGCACGCGCACCGCACAGGTGAAGTCGGACTGCTCGCAGTGCGCCACTGGGAGCGCGCCAAAGGCATGACCCGCGTCGAATTTGTCGCAGGCCGCCGCGCGCTCCAAGATTACCGTCGCGCCAACCAGATTGCGCGCGAGGTCGCCGCTCAATTCAGCTCCGCGCGCGATGAGGCGGTCGTGGCGGTCACGCGCCTCTTTGAAGAGAACAAACAACTGACGCGCCGCGTGCGCGCTCTCGAAGAGATCGCAGCCCGCGTCGAAGCCGAAGATTTAATCGCAGAGGCCACAACCAACGGCGCGGGCGCGCGTGTCGTCTCGCACATCTACGATGAGCGCGATGCGGAGAGCCTCAAGCGGCTCGCGCTCGCGCTTATCAATCACACGCAAGTGATAGCCCTGCTCGGCTCGCGCGACGGCGACGCGGCGCGACTGGTCTTTGCGCGCTCAGCCGACGCGAGCGGCGACATGAACGCGCTGCTGCGTGAAGCCTGCGCGATGCTCGAAGGGCGCGGCGGCGGTCGCCCGGACATGGCGCAGGGCGGAGGCCGCGCCGTCGAAAAGCTCGAAGCGGCTCTTGAATCTGCGGCAGGTAAACTGTCAACCTAAAAGTTTCAAAAAGAACGGAGAGATAATGTGATGCCGAAATTTATTATCGAGCGAGAAATTCCCGGCGCGGGCGATTTGACTGAAGAAGAGTTACAGGCTATTTCCCAAAAATCATGTGGCGTGCTCGGCCAGATGGGGCCGCAGATTCAATGGGTGCAAAGCTTCGTCACAGACGACAAAGTCTACTGCGTCTACATCGCGCCCGACGCAGCGATGATCGAGGAACACGCACGGCTAGGCGGCTTTCCCGCCAATAAAATCTCTCGCGTGAAATCCATCATAGACCCGACTACCGCCGAAGCATGACCAAGCTTATCAAGCAACATTACACGGCAATTCGTAAGCTCTAATCACTGCTCTTTTTCGCTTAACTTTCAGGAGCGCGCTGCTTGACACCATCGCGCCCGCTCCTTATCATCACTCTCGCCACAAGCGTGGGGCAGTAGCTCAGTTGGCAGAGCGCCGCGTTCGCAATGCGGAGGCCAGGAGTTCGACCCTCCTCTGCTCCACCAAATATTTCAACGATTTACGACCACCAAAGATGGTGGTCGTTCTTCCTTTGTGACGCTATTGTGACGTGAGACCTGGTAGGCGAGCCGAGCACTCAGTGATACTCAGGTAAACTGGCCCTTGATTTCTGCAAAACCTTTATCCATCGGTTCGATTCCGATCGCCGCCTCCATAGAATCAAAGCAAAACGGGCAGCTTGCAAGCTGCCGTTTTGCTTTGTGTCACTGTTATATCATTACCCTGATAGCGTGCGTGTTTGGGAATGCTCATCCATGTAGAATGAGGCAATGCGCGATACCGGAGATGTCTCAGCGACCCATATAAACTGTTGACGGAAGGTCTCCGGTTTGGCCCCACTGTTGGGAGAGGAGGCCGCCGCTGCTCTTCAATACATAGAAAGTTCCCACGCTCGGACGCCAGACGGCGAAGTCTGTCAGGCCGTCACCATCATAATCGCCCGGCACAGGGAAATCTCCGAACGTGCCCCATTGCTGAAAAATGGTTCCGCCACTGCTCTTTAAGATATAGAAGGTGCCGGGGCTGCCCATCGGATCAGTGCCCCAGCGATACACGGCTGTGTCTGTCTGGCCGTCTCCGTCATAATCGCCCTGCGCTTCAAACTCTCGATCAATGCCCCATGCTCTGGCGTACAGCGAGTTGTTCGAGCTGAGCAGCGTATAGAAAGTTGCCGGTTGCGGGTTATTAGCCGTCCCACCCGGCGCAAAGCGTTTCACCGTGAGATCGGCAAGCCCGTCTCCGTCATAATCGCCGGGCTGCGGTATATCGCCTTCCGTTCCCCACTGCTTGGTCTGAAGCGAATTATCCGAACTGTGCAGGATATACCAGTAGACAGGGTCGCCCGGATTCATCGCCCGACGGGAGACGGCAAAGTCAGCTTTGCCATCGCCGTCATAATCCGCAGGCACTGGCACGTCCCTGAAACTGCCCCACGGCTGCGCCATAAATGTATTGTCTGAAGTGCGCAGCACGTAAAAAACGCTCGGCTCGCCGAAGGGCGGCCCCTGTCGCCAGACCGCTATGTCTGTTTTACCATCGCCGTCGTAATCCTGCGGCACAACGTAGTCACCCGGCCTTCCAAAACTTTGTGACATGAGACTTCCATCAATGCTTTTCAGCACATACCATCCGCCCACCGAAGGACGAAACACGGCAAAGTCTGTTTTCCCGTCGCCATCGAAATCAGACGGCACATGGCTGACATTCACTGCCCCTCCGGCCTGCACTTCAAAGGCAAAAAATCCGAATAATAGAAAAGCAATAAAACCAAAGCCCAGCACGGCCACTAACATGCGGCGAAAAGTTACGAGGGATTTCAAAACAGTCTCCTAATGGTGTGATGAGCACATGTGCGCCCACAATGTTTAGCTCGCTCCGATACCAGCGCAAGCCATCAAATTACTTCTTTAAATTCGAGTACGGGTTATTCAATAAAATGAGAAGTAGGGGGTAAAACACAAGCGACTTCGACGCTCAATTCTTCTCGACCGTTGCCTTAGCCTTTTAGTTTTGGGGAAATGGGAAAATGCGTGCAAGCTTTATCCAGCATATAGACATCAGGCTTGAGCGAACATTTGAGTTTTAGAGCAAAATTCAATTGAGTGTCGGCAAGACAAGCTCACCGCAGAGACGCTGAGAACCGCAGAGGATGCGCAGAGAGTCGAATAGCATTCAAGCCTCTGCGCTATCTCCGCGTTCTCTCCGGTCTCTGCGGTGAACTGCTCTGTCCCCTAAACTCAAGTCAAAACCGCTCTATATATTTTACGGAACAAAGAATGTGGCTGGCTGCGTAATGCTTAGTCGAACATGTGAACCAAATTCGTGGTTCTCTGTTAATAAGTCTCCCGGCCATTCGTTTGAGAATGGGTTATTACCAAGAAAAAGTTAGTTGAGAATTCCTCTGCATCATTCCTAATTTCATCGGAGAAAACCACAATGAAAACTGCAAGACTATTTACTTTACTTATCATTGCGCTCATCACCGCAACAAACGCATTCGCACAGCAAAATGTGCAGAAGATTGACGGATTGTTGAAACAGTATTACGACTACGGGCAATTTAACGGCTCAATTTTAGTCGCTGAAAAGGGCAAAATAATTTACGAGAAGGGTTTTGGAATGGCGAATATGGAATGGGCCATTCCAAATCAGCCGGACACAAAATTCCGCATCGGTTCCGTGACTAAGCAATTTACCGCCACGCTTGTTTTACAACTTGTCGAGGAAGGCAAAATCAAGCTCGACGGAAAGATTACCGATTATCTGACAGATTATCGAAAAGACACCGGCGAAAAAGTTACCATTCATCAACTTCTTAATCATACTTCCGGGATTCCAGACTACACGAGGCGTTCCAACATGGCTGAGATCAGCCGCACTCCGTATGGTGTTTCAGATTTCGTCAAAAAATTTGCGAGCGGCGATCTCGAATTCGAGCCGGGGTCGAAATTCAGCTACAACAATTCTGGTTATACACTGCTTGGAGCAATCATCGAAAAAGTTACCGGCAAGACTTACGAAACGGTTTTGACCGAACGCATTTTCAAACCGCTCGGCATGACGAATACGGGTTATGAACATCACTCAACGCTCCTGCAAAAGCGTGCCAGCGGTTATCAAAAAACTCCTGACGGCTTCGTCAACGCAGCCTACCTGGATATGTCTATTCCATACGCGGCAGGTTCGATTTATTCGACCGTCGAAGACCTTTTTAAATGGGATCAGTCGCTGTATGAAGACAAAATTCTTTCAGCGGAAAGCAAGAGACTGATGTTCACGCCCGGACTTGGGAATTACGGTTACGGAATCCGTATTACCGAACAGCCGATAGGAAAAACAGACCAGAAAACTAAAATCATCGGACACGGGGGAGCAATCAACGGTTTTAACTCTTTGATGACGAGAGCGGTTGAGAAACGGCAAACAGTGATTATTCTGGATAATGTCAATCTCGGGCAACAACACGGAAAAATCACGAATTCAATCATCAGCATCCTTAACGGACAGCCGGTTGAGCCGCCGAAAAAATCAATTGCCGAACCGCTTTACAAGATAGCGATGGAAAAAAATGTCGCATCAGCCGTCGCCGAATATCGAAAGCTGAAAGCAGCAAATTCTCCGACGTTTGATTTCTCGGAAGGAGAGCTAAATACACTCGGTTATCAGCTTTTGGGCAAGAAACGCACGAAAGACGCGATTGAGATTTTTAAGCTTAACGTTGAAATGTTTCCCACATCGGCAAATCCTTATGACTCTCTCGGCGAAACGTATCTGGCAGACGATCAAAAAGATTTGGCGCTCGCGAGTTACAAAAAAGCGGTCGAGCTTGATCCGAAGAATGCAAACGCTTTGCTGATCGTAAGACGGCTTGAAGGCAAAGAAGCAAAGGTTGATTCTTCCGGCTTCGATGCGTATGTCGGCGACTATCAAGTCACACCGAATCTTGTTCTGACAATTTCCAAAGACGGCGATAAATTGTTCGGGCAACTAACGGGACAAGGCAAACTTGCAGTCGAACCTGTTTCAGATACACAGTTCACGATGCCCGAGGTCAAGGCGAATATTTCATTCGAGAAAGACCCTGCCGGACAGGTCGTCGGGTTGTTGTTATCGCAAGGCACGCGAACTGTTAACGCTAAGAAAATAAAATGACACACTCCGTTCACCGCCTTCATAGCTTCGATAATTTACGGGCAGCCAAGTGGCTGCCCGTTTTTATTTGCTCTGCCGTTGGTTGTGAAGCTCGCGTTGAGGGTGACACAGTTATTCTGGCGGGACGCCTCGTTCAACAAATGGAGCGCGACGGGCAGACGAGGACGATGCAGATGCGCTACACGGACACCTATGCAAAGCGGCAAGGGCGTTGGCAAGTCATCGCTTCGCAGTTGACGCGCATTCAAACGCAATAAGCGCCACTCCGCTCAATGGCACTATCGGGCGTGTTTGGATACGTCGCTATTCATGGGCTGCTTGGCTGCCGGAATCTCGGCGTACTCAACTCCTTCTTCCTCGCGAAGTAGTGTCACCAATTCACTGAGCTTATCATCCGACAACTGGAGAGGCAGATTAATACTAAAGAGTCTGGCACGTTGCCCTGAAGTCAAACCCGGAAAAACTTGTCTGACTGACACTTCTTTCGCCGCAGATTCGGTCAATACCTGTTCCAAGTTCTTAACCGCGATTTCTTCGGCCTCTTCAACCCGGTTCTCCCTCACCTTGTAAATAATCTGCATCAGATGTCCTCCGTGCTGTGTTAGACAGACACGGGACTTATTTTAACGCAGCTTCAACATTTAAGCGACCATATCCATATTCCTCATCGGGACGTGCGCTCTGCCAGGGAACACGATCAGCCGTCTTCGTGAGTTGGTCGCGAATCTCCGACGGATTGAGCGTCGGCTTCTTAGCCAAAAGCAGCGCCACCGCAGCCGCCACATGCGGCGTTGCCATAGAAGTACCCGGCCATGAATCATACAAGACTTCACTGGCTAATTCGGACGGGTATTGCGGCGTGGTGGAGAGGATATTGACGCCCGGAGCGACCAAATTGATATGCGCGCCAGTGCAGGAAAAGGACGCGCGACGATCTACTTCGTCCGTCGCGCCGACGGCAATCACGTTGCCATAGGCTGCCGGATAACTGACCGGATTGCCCTCTTCAAACTCATTTCCCATGGCGGCCACAACCGTGATTCCAGCGTCAACGAGGTCGGTGATGATGTCCTTTTCGCCGGGATCAAAACCGCCGCCGAGGCTGAGGTTGACAACCTTTGCTCCGGCTGTGATCGGATGCGCCAACGCACGATAATAGGCTTCGGCATTCCATGGATTGCCATTCCTCGGCAATGCCTTGAGAGCCATGATTCGGGCAGCGCAAACCCCGGCGATCCCGATCCGGTTGTTTAGTTCAGCCGCAATAATCCCAGCCACATGAGTGCCATGACCCTGATAATCACGGTCGTCCTCAGTACTGGATAAGAAATTTATGTAGCTATGGATAGAACCATCCAGATCAGGATGCGTTTTGTCAATACCTGAATCTATCACGGCGATGATGATCTGCATCGCTTCCTTGAAACCGGCCTTCGCGCGAGCCTCTCTAATTCTAATCGCTCCGTGCCCCCACTGTCTTGACCCGAGCGGATCATTTGTGTTTCTAGGACGTTTTTTGCTTGCGCGTTTTTTGGCAGCCTTGCTTGCAGCGCGAGCGACGAAGGGATATTTCACCGGCGGCACGTAAGCGTATTCGATCTCGTTGCCCAGCGAATTAAGGTGAGCGACCAATTGGTTGGCGCTCGCGCGCGGATCTACTTTGATGCTCACCAGTCCACGGGCTGCGCTGACAGGCTGTTCTTCGCGCATGGCAGTAGACATGGCGCGCAGCGAACCCCGCACAGTAGGTTGAACAATAGGATTCGGGAAAACAGGACTAATCCGCTCCGCATAACCGTTTTCTATCAATGTCGCCAGAAACGGTTGGACCGCTGGCGCGCCCCCGACTTCGGACGCTCGCAGGGCGGCGGAGACCCTGCGTGTCGCGGCAGTGGTCGTGCGCAGCTTGACGATCACTGTATCGTTTGGTCTGTGAGAATATCGCTCCGAAGGCGAACTTCCTCCACCCTCCGCCCAATCGCTTCTACGTGCCGATGGCCGCATCCGCTGCTGCAATTTAGCGGCCTGCTGAGCGCGAAGTTTTTTGATGTCCGTATTAGCCATTATTTTCCTCCGATTTGCTTAATGGATGAGCTTAACTACCCTGCTGAATCTCACAAGTCTCTAAGACAATTCAGTTGCCCGTTATCTGTAGCAGATGCTCTCCATCATTATCGTAGACGATAACCGTATTGGCGTCTGGCACAACCGGGAACACTTCAGGCTCAGTCGTGAATCAGATGCCGGGTGAGCCTCAGCATTATTTTGTCCTCCAGAAAAGCAAGATTGCCCATTATCGGGTTGGCAGCGTCGGCTTTCCGGCGGGGAAGCCTAGCCATCACTTGTGACCGAGTACGTCGGTCTAAGGTAGGAATCCTTTTTCATAACCGGCATCCTCGCTTCGAATAAGAACGCCGGTAAGTGAGACAACCAGGAAACTGAGCTTTTGGAAGGATTCGCTTGAAAAGCCATCTCTCCTGTATTTCGCGAGGATACTAACACTGAGGCCCTTAGGCATTAATCAAAAGTTATCGCCCTGGTAAGAAGAGTAGCCCATCATCTTTTGGAACCCGGCCTGGGTTTTTATATCTCTTGCTCAATTACGCCATAAAGCCCAAGTTAGAGCCTGAGAAGTTGTTGATGTTCGGAAAGACGAGCGGCAGGTCTGCTTCTGCCAAGCCGTACCAGCGCGCCAGTGTCCCTGCGTATTGCTCGACCGAAACCGATGGAATAAAACGCCCGCGAGTGTCCGTGTCGTCTCCGGTTCCGGTGACGAGCGTCGGGACGAAGGTTCCGTTCGAGGTCGGTCTGCCGTAGAAATTGCCGCCGAGCACCGAGTCGCCGATAACAAAATAAGGGCCGCCCCAACCGTGGTCTGAACCAACGTTGCTGCCAGAGCCTGCCGGGCCAAACGTGCGGTTAAAGTCGGACATCGTACAGGTCGTAACCTGCGAGGCGACGCCCTGCGCCACCGTCTCGTCATAGAAAGCCTTTAACGCCGTGCTGACCTGTGCGAGCAGGCTGTTATGAGGAGTTATCTGGCTGCTGTGGTGGTCAAAGCCGCCGAGTTGCACAAAGAAAATCTGGCGACTCATATTTAAAATCGTCCTGATCTTTATCAGCTTGGCGACCTGTTTGAGTTGATTGCCCAGAGTCGTGCTAGGGAAATTAACGGTTAAGATCGGGTCATTGTTTAGCTGCTGGCTGACACTAAAGGCTTGTTGAGTTATCAGGCTCGCGTTTTGAACTATCGTTTGGTTCAAATCAAACTGCCGCGCGTTATTCATCGCCGCGCGGCGTGCAAGCTCGTCGGCGGCAGTGCCGAAGCCGGTTAAAGTCAAAACCTGATTGAGCGGCGTCGGCGCGGAGGCTACGATCAACGGCTTGCTGTTAAAGCCGGTGGTAAAAATGGATGCGCCCGAAATCGAAGTGACCATCGGAATCGCAGGGTTGGTGTTGAGCGCCGCCGTGCGGTCTGCGATTCTGCCGCCCCAGCCCGTCGTTGATTTGAAGCTGGAAATTCCGGTGCGAAATTGATCGGCCTGATCGGGATGCGAGAAAAGCTGGTAGGGTCTCGGTGCGCCCGCCTGATATGTGGTGCGCGTCAAAGGCTGGACGAGAGAGCCGACGTTGCACACGACGGCCATTTTGCCCTGATTCCAGAGCGGGTGCAGTGCGCCCATGGCCGGATGAAAGCCGTAAATCTGCCCGCCCATGCTCGCTGGTGTGATGGGCAACAAGCTGTTGCGCGCAATCGCCAACCCTTGTGCCGAACGCGCCGCTGCATATTGATTGTAGCCCGCGTCGTAATTCGGAACGACCGAATTGTTGCCGTCGTTGCCGCCATCCAGGAAAACGCAGACCAGAGCTTTGTAGTCGGAGCCGTCTCCAATGCCCGCCCCCCGCTCCGCGTCAATTCTTTCGCGCGCCAGCACATCCATCAATCCGAGATGGCGCATCTGCATGGCGATTGCCGTCATGCTCAAGGCACGGCAAGATTTTTTCAAAAATTCTCTTCTGTTCTCTTTCATCATTCTTACCTTTGCACTTGATATTGAGACGAGGTGGCTACTAAATAAAACGCGGTTCGCGCACGCTTCAAGGGATTCGAAACCAGGACTTGTTGAATGGCCGTCAGAAATTCGCTGCGGACGGGCGCGCTCATTGTGCCGTGCATCATTTCACGGTTCAGCGTGTCCAGCAAAATTTCTCCGGTCGTGTCTGCGGACGCAAGCGTTTGTAAACGGGTTAAGTCAATCCGCGTCCCGCACGGAGAACTCGTCGGCACAGTGGAGGTCGAAGCAACGGCTAAAATTCCGGTCGCGCCGGTGGCCGCGCCGGGCGGAGCCATTTGATTGACAAAGTTCGGGCGTTTCAAGGCCGTGCCGGTTGAGAAAATTCCGAACTCCGGCCCCGCTAAAGGCGTGTTCGGAATGACATAATCCATGTTGTAATAATTGAACACGGTCGGCGGATTGAAAACGTCCTGATCGAGCGGTTGGGTGATGGCGTTGATGGAGCCATCGCTCAGCCCGTTGCAGCTCGCAGGGACGCTGATATTGTTGTTCGCCGTCGGATTGAACGGGCGCAAGACGTTCGTGACATACAAAACAGGCTCGCGCAGCTTGCCGTAATCCGGATCGGTCTTGACGTTGCCGCGCGCTTCCGGGTCGAGCAGGATAGCGCGGACGACGGCTTTCAAATCACCTCTGTTTCCGCGCCCGTTGTCTTTGAACACAGCCGCCACGCGACCGACATAAGCCGGAGTCGGGTTGCTGGTCACGAGTTGCCGGATCAACGCTTTGCTGATAAAGGGCGGGACGTTCGGATGATAGTAAATGTTGTTGAGCGCGTCGCGCAAATCCGCTTCGGGAGTTTGCCCTGCGGGAATTATCGGAGTCGCCCCCGGATAATCCAACAGGGTCTTTGAGGTCGTGTCGTGATTCGCAGGGTTGGGAACCATCGGGTCTATATAATTAATCAGACCGGGTTGAGTAAGCCCACAAGCCGAGCCGCAAAATGTCCAGCCTGTAAAAATTTCGGTGAAGTTGTTGATGGTCTCTTGATTGTAAGTCGGAATCCGATTGCCCTGCGAGTCCAGCATCGGCGTTCCGTCATCATTCAGCATATCAACCCCGATGGTGAAAAGCTGTAGAATCTCGCGCGCATAATTCTCGTTCGGATTCGCCTGCGTGCTAATCGCCATATCCAGATAAGTGCCCATCGCAGGGTTGAGCGTAATCTCATTCAGCAGCCTGCGGAAATCCCCGAAGGCGTTGCGGTCGAGCGTCTGGATATACGGCAGCATCCGGCTCGGCTGACTATTGGTGCGCCCCGAGACGACCAGAATCTGGCTCAAAGCCCAGGACACGCGGCGCCGAAGCTGCTGGTTTTCGTTATAGAGAGCTTCTTTGTAAAACCAATTCTGGAGCGGGTACATCGTGTAGTTGTCGCGGAAGCAGGCGAGGGGAACATCCGTAGGCATCCCAACGCCGTCACAGGTTGGCAAAGGAGTTGTCGGTTGCGGCGCCAACTCCGGATAGACGACTGTCGAATAGTAAGCCTCTTGCATTTGCTCTTCGAGCCATGTGCTGTAACTGATGCGCCGCAGGCGAAGCTCAAGCGCTGCGTTGGGGCCGAAAGTCGCTTGCTCCATAAAACGCACGCGGTCGCCCGTCCACGGCAGAGAGGCGCGACTTTCAGTCTGGTTGTGGACACCCTGTATTCCCGGCAACGGCGTCGGAATCGCGCCCGCATCGTCTTCCAATTTTCCACCTTCGTATCCGATTGAGAGACGCACGCGATTGCTGGACATTCCGCGCCACGTCACGCGCACTAAGACATCGCCGATGTTTCCGATCTCACTGCCCATGCGAACGCTCAAAGCATAGACAGATTTATACTCAGCCGCAGGCTCAAGCCGGACGACTTCCAGTGGATAGCGGAAACGCTGCGAGTCCTCGAACTCGGCTCGAAAAGCGTTTGCGCCTTCGCCCATCATCAAGTCCAGATTGGTGATAAAAAATGTAATAACGTTTTGCTTGCCGGGTTTGATAATTCTGTTTGAAAGGCTCGAACTGCGTGCGCCGTTGGGAAGGGCGACTAAGGCTCTGGTCGAATTCGCTTCACTGATAAGAATGGGAGCGTCTTCAGGCAGCGGGCTGGCTCGAATCACGTTCGCGCCACCGAAGACTAAAAACCCCAACACACCGCAGAGCGTTACAAGTCGCAACCGGCGACAAGCGTCAAACTTTGTCAACATTAATTTTCTCCAGAGCTTTTATAACGATTAATCCAAACCCGGTTTTCTGGCAGGACTGAAAAACACCATCAGAGGCTTTGGTTTATAACTCTTTTAGAGCGAAAAGGCAATATCGAGATGGGAATCGGTAGCGATTGGAAAAGCTTCGAGGCTCAAAGTCGTGGGTCAGTTTCAAACATGGCAAAGAATAAAGACAGGTTTCCCGCAAAGGCGCAAAGACGCAAAGAAAGCACGCCAGATAAAGAATGGCTCAACTCCTCTGCGCCTTTGCGCCTTTGCGCGAGATTCTTTCCTGATGCCGGATGACACTTGAATTTCAAACTGACCCACTACCAGGCTCAAATCATTCTTGCCAATTCCGGCAAAAAAGATAATAATTCGTCGCCACACTTTCGATCTGTTGTCCTTCTTTAGTGGTTCGCAACTTAAATTCATCAACTTTTGAGTTCACGCCTGACAAGCATGTGAGTCGGAATTAGCGAAGGGCAAACTAAACTTTCAACTGCGGAACGCCTGGCGATTACCCACAAGCTATAAATGCTAATCAAGAGCAGAAAAACTTTGCGATCTTTGCGTAGTTCTTCTTTGCGGTTAAGAGCCTTTTTAACGCAAAGAAGAACTACGCAAAGATCGCAAAGAAAGAACAGAAGCCTTTTAAACTGAGTGAGAAAAAATTAATGATTAAACAACAGTCTGCCAGCCATCATCGTAATGTGAGATTATTTGCCTTTAGTTTATTTGCGCTGCTTGCGATTGGTTTTTCCGTCCTGTGGCTTCGTGATGCGCCGGTCAAGGCGCAAGCGCAAAGTGAATTAATCCCTTCGGTCATCATCTTCAGCGAAGACTTTGATTCTGTCACCGCGCCCGCGCTTCCGGCTGGCTGGACTACTTCAGCCGTAGGACAGATGAACGAGCCGTTCAAGACGGTCTCGACCCTCCCGGACTCTGCTCCGAATGCGGCTCACACGAATGATCCGAACACGCAGGGAACATCCGAGTTGGTCTCGCCGTCTATAGCTATCGGCAACCTTCCGCATAAATTAACTTTCCGGCATTTCTATCAGACAGACTTTGAATTCGACGGCTGCGTGTTGGAAATCAGCGTCAACGGCGGCGTGTTTCAAGACATCGTCTCGGCTGGCGGAGTCTTCGTGACCGGCGGTTATGACACGCCGCTCGTCAGCGGCACGCTCAGCGGCAGACGCGCATGGACTGGACAAATGTCCGGCTATATCACGACGGAAGTAAATCTTCCGGCAAGCACCATCAACCAGAGCGTGCGGTTTCGCTGGCGCTTGGGGACGGATGATATGGAAGCCGGAGACGCATGGCGCATTGACAATGTTCAAGTCTCGAATGCTATCTCAGCCTTTAACACCAACGCGGTTTCGATCCCCGCCACTGGAACGGCTTCGCTTTATCCGACAGAAGTAAATGTGACCAATCATGATGGATTGGTGACAGGCGTTCAGGTTAGCTTGCTGAACTTTAGCCATACTTCGCCCGACGACGTTGATCTAATGCTGGTGGCTCCCAATGGCAGCAAAGTAGTTTTAATGTCAGATGTCGGCGGCAGTAATCCGGTTAATAATCTTGAACTGTTTTTTACAGACGCGGCCACCGCTTCGCTTCCCGACAGCACAACGATTACCAGCGGCAATTACAAGCCGACGAACTTTGAAGCGGGTGATGCGTTCCCTGCGCCCGCGCCCGCAGGCGCACCGACCGGCGCAAGGCTCTCCGCGCTGAACGGTCTGGTAGCCAACGGCACATGGCAGCTATTTTTAGTTGATGACAATGGAGCCAATGCCGGCAGCATCAATGGTGGTTGGAGACTCTTCTTACAAAGCTCTGCTGACGCGATTGCGATTCCGGACGTAGGGGCGGCGCAGCCTTATGCCGCTCAAAAACAGATTTTCGGTGTTGTGGGGACGATTACAAAAGTCACTCTGACGCTCACGAATTTCAGCCATACTTCGCCCGACGATGTTGATTTAATGCTGGTCGCGCCAAACGGGCGACGCATCGTTTTAATGTCGGATGTGGGAGGCACGACGGAAGTCGGCGGAATTAATTTAACTTTTGACGATGCCGCCGCTGCAAATTTACCGGACAGCGCGCCGCTCACGACTGGAACATATAAGCCAACTGATTTTGAATTGGGCGATGCGTTTCCCGCGCCTGCGCCGCAAGGCGCAACCACCGGCGCGACGCTCGACGCTTTTTACGGCAGCGCGCCGAACGGCGTTTGGAAATTGTTCGCAGTGGATGACAATGGCGGAAACGCCGGAAGCATCGCGGGCAGTTGGAATCTTAGTCTGCAAACTTCGACGACGGCCTGCTCTTTCTCGCTGACGCCTTCGGTTCAAACTTTTCCGATCACCGGCGGCAGCGGCAATTTTACTATTAGCATGCCGGCAACCTGTTCGTGGACGGCTTCGACGAATGCCGGTTTTATCACTATCAATTCAAACGCGAGCGGCAATGGTGGCGGGCTTATTAGTTTTTCCGTCGCGCCGAATATGACCGGCGGGCGCACAGGCTCGATTGATGTTTCAAACGGCGTCGTCACGCGCACATTCCAGGTTCAGCAACCATCCGGCTGCCCGTTTTCGCTCGGTCAAAGCGCGATTAATTTCGCTTCCGTTGGCGGCGTTGGAAATGTAGCGGTCACAGCCGGAGGCGTTTGCGGTTGGCAGGCGACCAGCAATGCAAACTGGGTACAAATAACTTCTTCGCCGCAAACCGGAAACGGAACGGTTGTCTTTACGGTTCAGCAAAATCCCGGACTGATTTCCAGAAGCGCGACCATTACTGTCGGGGCGCGCACATTCTCTATCACTCAGGAAGGCGCGATTGGTAGAAAATTTGATTTCGACGGAGACGGCAAGGCTGACGTGTCCGTGTTTCGTCCCACGAACGGCTTTTGGTATATCAATCAATCGCTGGCGGGTTTTCGCGCCGTGCAGTTCGGCATGAGTGAAGACCGCATCGTGCCCGGTGATTATGACGGCGACCAGAAGGCTGACATTGCGGTCTGGCGTCCATCAAGCGGCACCTGGTATATCCTTAATAGCTCCAACGGCTCGCTGCGCACTCAACCACACGGGCAGTCAGGAGACATTCCGGCGGCAGGAGATTATGACGGGGATGCTAAGACAGACCTCGGCGTGTATCGCCCCTCGGAAGGCACTTTCTATCTCGTGTACAGCTCGGACAATTCATTCCACTCGCAGCAGTGGGGGATCAATGGTGATGCGCCGGTCGCGGGCGACTTTGATGGAGACAGCAAGACAGACATCGCTATCTTCCGTCCATCAATCGGCACCTTCTATATTCTGCTGAGTTCCAACGGCACAGTTCGCGGGCAGCAGTTTGGACTGAGCGGAGACAAGCCCGTCGTCGCAGACTTTGATGGAGATAGTAAGACAGACATCGTCGCGTTCAGACCCACGACCGGCGTCTGGTACTACCTGCAAAGTTCGGACAGCAGCTTTAGAAGCGTGGCGTGGGGAACCAACGGTGATATACCTGTGGCCGGAGATTATGACGGGGACGGCAAGTGGGACTTAGCTGTCTTTCGCCCCTCGACAGGCACTTTCTATATCCTGCAAAGCACGAACGGCGCGCTCAGGGCGGAACAGTTCGGCATCAATGGCGATGTGCCAGTGCCGTCCGCATATGTTCCGTAGGCTGGCTCTGCTCTGCGTGCCGGGATGATTGAGAAATGGCTGAGGGTCTGAAAGATTAGTCCTCAGCCATTGCTTTTAATGCGAGACAGACTTTCATCAGGAGACAAACATTATGAGAAAAGCAATTACTCAAAAAGGACGTTTGATAAAGTTCGTCTGGGCATTAACCATCATCGCAGGATTGAGCGGCGCGGCATTCGGAGCGACTTTTACGGTGACGAAAATCGCAGACACCAACGACGGCGCGTGTGATGCGGACTGTTCGCTGCGCGAGGCGATTGCGGCGGCCAATGCTGCGGGCACAGACGATACGATTAACTTTGACGCGGGCGTTTTTGCGACGCCGCAGACGATTACGCTCGGCGGAACCAATTTACAAATTGGAGTCTTTAGTTCCCTTCCCACGCCTCTTGCGGAAAGTTTAATCATCAACGGGCCGGGCGCGAATTTGCTGACTATCTCCGGCAACAATATCTCGCGCGTCTTCGCCATCTACGGCATGACAACGACGATGAGCGGCATCACCGTCACCGGCGGAAGATCACTGACCGCCGATGCCAACGGCGTGCAGGATGGCGGCGGTATACTTTATGCCGGAGGCACGCTCAATCTGCTCGACTCGGTTGTCACAGACAACCAGTCGCGCGGCGGCGGCGGCGGCATTGTTGCCAACGGCGCGCTCAATCTGACGAATGTCACGGTCACTAATAATAAATCGGCGGTTAATTATTCCGGTCCCTCCAGCACCAGTACCGGCGGCGGCGGCATCCGTGCAATCGGCAAGCTTAGTTTGAATAATGTGACCGTCAGCGGCAACACGTCGTTTAACTATGGCGGCGGAATCTTTTTCTTCACTGCGTACTTCGGCAGCGTAGCCGATACTTCGATAACTCTGACCGGCTCGACCGTCACGGGGAACAGGTCATACGGCGGTGGCGGCGGCGTTTATGCTGATAACGGATACTCTACTTTTACGAATTCAGACATCAGCAATAACATCGCGGATGGCACTGGCGGCGGCTTGCACATTTTCTGTCGAGCTACCACTTTCACTAATTCGATTGTGAGCAATAACCGTTCAGGATATACCGGCGGCGGCATCTACTTTTTCCCGAACATGCTTGAAGATGAAGCCCGGATACTCATCTTCAATTCTTCGATTCTCAGTAACAACATTGCAGTGACAGGCGGCGGCATCTACGCGCACGGACGCGGCGGCACAGCGCCCAGCGGCAGAGACTACGAATTTTATTTCAACAACTCGACCGTCAACGGCAACTCTGTTAGCGGCGATGGCGGCGGCGTTTATAACCGAGGCGTCATGAGCTTTACCAATTCGACTATCAGCAACAACTCCGGGTTCTACGCTTACAGAGGCGGCGGCGTCATGAACTCCGGGAAGCTGACTTTAACTAATTCGACAGTCAGCGGTAACTCTGCGCGCACGGGTGGCGGCATTTACAATCTCAGCGATTTTACCAGCCCCGAAAATCTTATTTTGATGAATACGACCATTGCCAAGAACATCGCCCGCGCCGGCGTCGGAGGCGGTATCATCGGCGGCGGTGTCTTCAATGGCCCCAACAGTAAGGTACACACCAGAAATACCATCATCGCCGACAACGCGGCGGACACGGACGCGGATTTTTCCGGCGCGTTAATCTCACAAGGGTACAACCTCATTGAAAATCCCAGCGGCCTGACCGGCACGGTGGCGACAGACATTACGGGACAAGACCCGCAGCTTTTCCCGCTCGGCAGTTACGGCGGCGCGACACGAACGCACACGCTCAACCCGACGAGTCCGGCGATTGATAAAGGCAGCAGCCTCAGCCTGCTCAATGACCAGCGCGGACAGTCCAGACAGTATGACAATCCGGCGATTCCGAATGCGGCGGGCGGCGACGGCTCAGACATCGGTTCGTTTGAACGACAGACCATCGAAATGTCTCTGAGAAGCGCGTTCGACTTTGACGGCGACGGGCAATCCGATATTTCTGTGTTCAGACCTTCAAACGGCGCATGGTATTTACAGCAATCTTCGGCAGGCTTTACAGGCTTGCTGTTCGGCTTGGCGACAGACAAAGTCACGCCCGCCGATTATGACGGCGATGGCATAACCGATGTCGCAGTTTTCCGCGATGGCACTTGGTATTTACAAAGAAGCCAACTCGGATTTACCGCAGTTCAATTCGGAATAGTGGACGATATTCCTCTTCCAGCCGATTACGACGGCGACGGTAAAGCAGATATTGGAGTGTTCCGACCGTCGAACGGAACCTGGTATTTACAAAGAAGCCAACTCGGATTTACCGCAGTTCAATTCGGACTGGCGAGCGACAAGCCTGTGGTAGGCGACTATGACGGCGACGGGTGGGCCGACATCGCTGTTTATCGCGCGGGCACGTGGTATATCCAGAGTTCACAATTCTTCTATTATCCGACAATCGCGCTCGGCGAGGCAGGAGACAAACCGGTTCCGGCGGATTACGACGGCGACGGCAAAACCGATGTCGCAGTTTTCAAACCTTCAAACGGCGCATGGCACATACGGCAAAGCACTGCGGGCTTTAAAGAAATCAAGTTTGGTTTGGGAACTGACTTGCCCGTTCCGGCGGATTACGATGGTGACGGTAAAACCGATGTTGCAGTGTTTCGCAACGGCGTCTGGTACTTGAATCGTTCGGCGCAGGGCTTTACCGCCGCAGCCTTTGGCTTATCAAACGACAATCCGATTCCATCCGCCTACGTCCCATAAGCTTTTCGCCGCAAGGCGCGCATGAGAATGAATAATGGCTGTGGATTGCACTTGAATCCACAGCCATTACTTTTAAAGGTGAGACGGACTTTCGCTGCTTTGTGATAAAATTTATCCACCATGACGACAATCACTATTTTGCCGGAGAAGACGGACACTTATCGCGCCGTCGCGGGCAGCAAGGAATCAACCGGACGCACGGCGGGCGAGGCGCTGGACGCGCTCACGTCTCAGCTTGAAGACGAAGAGAGCGGCATGCTCGTCATCGTCCAGAATCGTAAGGCAGATAAATATTTTAAGGCTGAACAGCAGGCACGTCTCTCCATGTTGATGGAGCTTCGCAAAGGCAGAACGTTATCAATCGCAGAAGAAGAGGAACTGGAACTTTTAATTGAAGTCGAACTTGAGGGCGCAAGGAATAGAGCTAGAGCTTTGCTCGACGAGATCAAGGCATGAACCCTCATTATCCGCTCGTTTCCGCCCGCGCCCGTCATGCCTGCGAATATTGCCGCGCTCCTGAGATTGTTTTTAATCTGCCGTTTGAAGTCGAACATATCACGCCGCAATCACACGGCGGAGAAACATCTGAAGATAACCTTGCTTTATCCTGCCGCTCCTGCAATCTGTACAAATCAGATTTTGTTTGGGCTGTGGACGAAGCGACTCAAACAGAGGTTCGTCTTTTCAATCCGCGCAGTGACGCATGGTCTGAACATTTCTTGATGGAGGAAGAGACCGGCCATGTCGTAGGGTTGAACGAAATCGGGCGGGCGACCGTCGCGCGCTTGAAGATAAACAGTACGGCTCAGGTCAAGGCCAGAAAGCAGTGGCTGCAACTCGGACTTTTAAATCAAGGCTGAGTAGAGGTCAGCAACAGCCCTTGTGTGGTGTTTATTTTGTGCCTCTATCCTTTACTGCGCACGCAAAATGGTCAGGGGTTTTCGCGCGAGCACGTTAAAGCTCGACATCACGCCGACGATCATGACCAGCGTGACCGTGATGCCGATTCCGGCCATTAGAATCAGCGGCGAAAGCTCCCACGGAATCTCGAACACAAAACGAGTCACGGCGTAGGAGAGCGCGACAGAGGCGAGCGCGCCGACCAAGCCCGCCACCAGACCCAGCAAGCCGTATTCGACAAACAGAATCATCAGCAGGATTTTTCTTTTTGACCCCAGCGTTTTCAGCACCGCAAATTCGTAGATGCGCTGAAACTTCGTCATCGAGACAGAGCCGACCAGAATCAGCACGCCGCACAAGAGGACAAAGCCGCCGAGAAAGCTGACGGCGAGCGTCACGTTGTTGAGAATACGGCTCACTGTGCTGACGACTTCGGCCACATCTATGACGGAGATGTTGGGATATTTATCAAGCAGCGCGCGTTGAAAGCGCGAGCGTTCCGGCTCCGTCTCAGGCCCGTTGATTGGGCCAATCAACATCTGCGGCGCGCTCTCCAACACGCCCGGTCTGAACAAGACCATAAAGCCGGTGCGTGAATTTCGCCAATCCACATGCCGGATGCTGGTCACGCGCGCAGGGATTTTTCTTCCTAAAACATCGAAAGTAATACTGCTTCCGACATCAAGCCCGGACAAACCGCGCATGCCCTCTTCGATTGATACTTCGGCCTCTGTCGAAGGCGTTGCGTCCCAGAATTTTCCGGCCACGACTGTTTCATTCGCTTCGAGTCCGGGGCGATACGTCACCACGTACTCGCGCCCCAGACGCCCGCGCTGTTGCCGCATCTCGCGCTGCTCAAGGTCAACCTCAACGCCGTTGATGGCAAAGATGCGCGCTCGAACAGTCGGAATCAGCTCGGGGCGTGTGCCCGTCGCTTGCTCGATTAAATTCTCAACGCCTTCTTTCTGGTCTGATTGAATGTCAATCAAAAACATGTTCGGCAGATTCGTCCGCCGCGTAATATCAATCTCGTTCAAGAGGTTCGCCTGCAACGACTGAATCGCCATCACGACAAAGACGCCGAGACCGACCGCCATGATAATGACGCGCGTTTGATTGCCGGGGCGATACAGGCTGTTGACGGCCTGCCTGAGCGCGAACGAGCGTAGGTGACGAACACGGCTGACCAGCCGGACGATCAAAATCGCAGTGACATACAAAGCCGCCGCCGCCAATCCCAAGCCCGCCAGAAAAAAGAGTCCGACACGAATCGAACCGGCCTGCCAAGAGGCCACCAGCAACAACCCCAACGTAATCATCAAGGCTGTCGCCCAGCGCGTCAGGTCGAAACGGCGTCGCCCTTCATCGCCTGCATCATCACGCAGCAGCATGTTGGGCTTGATGTGCCGGATACGCAGCAGCGGCAACGCCGCGAACAAAATAGAGATGAGCAAGCCCAGCCCCAACCCTTGCGCGACCGCTCCGATAGAAAGCTCGAAAGACATGTTCGGCGGCAAACTTTCCGCCAGATAACTTTTGACTAACAGCAGCGCGCCCTTTGCCAGCACGATACCAAGAATGCTTCCCAGGAATCCCAACGCGATGACCTGTGCGAGATAAGCAGAGATAATCTTCCGGCCTGTCCCGCCGATACACTTGAGCACGGCGATGGTCTTTTTCTTCTGCTCTATAAAGACGCGCGTCACGCTCGACACCCCGACGCCGCCCAGGACCAGCACAATCAATCCTGTCAAAGATAAATAATTTTCCGTGCGCGAGAATTGCTCGCTCAGATTCTCCTGTGAATCTCTGTAGGAATTGACCGTCACGAGCTGCCCCTTCAACTCGTTGCGCAGGCTTTGCACGACCCCTTCCAGCGCGCCTTCCTGTACCTGCAAGAGAATCCTGCGGCGCGCACGGCTGCCGAATCCGACGAGGCCGGTCGCCTCTACCGCCCCGCGCTCGATAAAGACGCGCGGCCCCAAACGAAAGCCGCTGCCGCCGCCCGGCTCACGCTCAAACTGCCCGCGAATCTCAAAAGTGGATTCGCCGATTTTGATTTTATCGCCGACCTTTAATTGCAGACGTTCGAGCAGCAAGGGAGCAACCACCGCGCCGTTATTGGCAAGCAGGCCGTGATCGAAGGAGCGTCCGCCCGCCAGCTTGAAATCGCCGTAGAGAGGAAAGGGCGGTTCGATGCCTTTCAGCTCGACCATCAACGCGCCTTCACGCGCGAGGTCTGCGGGGCGCACCATCGTGTTGGACTCAATGGTTTCCGTCCGCGCTTTAATGAGTGGCGTTTGCGTGGCGCGCTCGATGATGGCGCGCGTTTCGGGTTTCCACTCGCGCGTCGAATCAATTTGCACGTCTGCGGTCAAGAGCGTGCGCGCCTCGCTCGCCATCGCGCGATTGATGTTCTGGATAGTGGAGCGCAGCGCGACGATTGAGCCGACGCCGATGCCTATGCAGAGAAAGAAAAAGAGCAGCCTGCGCCAGGATGAGCGCATCTCTCGCCGCGCCATTTGAAAGATAAATTTCAAGAGCTTGCCACCTCTACAGTCTCTGCGTGTGTCTCTTTTAATTCCGCCTCATGGTCGCTATCGCTCACGACGCGCCCGTCCCTGAGAGAGATGCTGCGCGTGGCTTCCGCCGCCAGTTCGTGATCGTGCGTGACCAGCACGAGTGTTGCGCCGCGCTTTTTATTCATCTCCAACATCAAATCAAAAACGTGTCGCCCGTTTTGTGAATCGAGGTTTCCGGTCGGCTCGTCTGCTAACATGATCTTGGGTTCGTTGGCGAAGGCGCGTGCGATGGCGATGCGCTGCTTTTCGCCGCCGGAGAGTTGCGAAGGATAATGATGCGCGCGGGCTATGAGGTCTACGTCGCCGAGCATCTGCCGTGCGCGCTCTTCCGCATTGCGAAGCCCAGCGATCTCCATCGGGACGAGAATGTTTTCCAGCGCGGTCAGAGATGGAATCAAATGGAAAGATTGAAAGACGAATCCGATTTTCGCGCTCCGCAATTCCGCGAGCGCGTCTTCGCTCATCTCGTTGATGGACTGTCCGTCTATGCGAATCTCGCCCGCGCTCGGCGCATCTAATCCGGCGATTAACCCCAGCAGGGTTGATTTGCCGCTGCCGGAGGGGCCGACGATTGAGATGAATTGCCCGTCGGGAATGACCAGATCGAGCGCGTGCAAGATAGTTAAATCGTCAGACCCGGAAGGAACTGTTTTGGAAACCTTGTATAATTCAATCATGAGAAATTATCTGTTCAGCCTTTTACTCGTCCTCGTCGCGCTGGCGTCGGCCTGCGGCAATCAAGGCTCGCCAAATGTTTCGAGCCAGCCCACGCCAAAGGCCACGCCTTCTTCTTCTGCTTCATCATCTAAAAACAGTCTACCTAAGATTGTCGCTTTCGGCGACAGCCTGACGGCAGGCTTGGGGTTGACGGAAGCAGAGAGCTACCCGTCCCTCTTGCAACGGAAATTAGATGCCGATGGATACAAATACGAAGTCGTCAATTCAGGAGTTTCAGGCGACACGTCCGCAGGGGGCCTCAGGCGCATAGACTGGGCTTTGGAAGGCAATGTGCGTTTTCTGATTCTGGAACTCGGAGCCAACGACATGCTGCGCGGGCAGCCCGTCCCGGAGATGAAGAAAAATCTGGGACAGATAATCGAGCGCGCCAAGTCGCGCGGCGTCGAAGTCCTGCTCGCCGGAATGTATGCGCCGACCAATTCCGGCACGCAATACCAGCAAGAAATCCGTGACGCTTTTCAAGCCCTCGCGACCGAGCATCAAGTAACGCTGATTCCCTTTCTCCTTGACCGCGTCGGCGGCATCGAATCTTTGAATCAGGCAGACGGCATCCACCCGAACGCCGCAGGCACACGCATCGTCGCCGAAACGGTTTATCAGGCGTTGCGTCCGCTGCTTGAGAAACAGAAACAAGCCGTTTCAAAATAAGCAGTGCTGTGTAATTGAAGTTCGTAGATGATGAATTGCCACTAGCTTCAGCTAGTGGATAAAATTTGCAGAAGGTTACAGGCTTTAGCCGAAATGATTCGGCTAAAGCCGATACTTGTTAGCTCTCTTGTTCCACTAGCTGAAGCTAGTGGCAATTCAAATCAACTTTCATTACACAACACTAGCTTATCTTGAATTCACGTTATTCATCGGCTTCAGAACCAGCAGCGTGATGTCATCATGCTGCGGCACGCCGTCTGCAAAGCGGTCTATCTCTCGTATAACTTGCCCGACGATGCCCTGCGCTGAATTGTCTTTCGCATCGTGTAGATGCTCTTGCAAATTTGCTTCGCCCCATTCCTCTTCCGTTTTGCTTTGAGCTTCGGTGACGCCGTCGGAAAAGAGCGCGAGCAGATCGCCCGCGTTGAGTTGGAAACTTTTCTCTTCATAAAGCATCCCGGCAAACATTCCGAGAGGTAGGCCGGTGGTCTTCAACAATTCGGTTTCGCCTCCGTCCCGGCGCAGCAAGAGGCATTCGTTGTGTCCCGCGTTGACATATCCGCCGACACCCGTCGCCGGATTGATCTCGACCAGAATGGCTGTCACGAATTTGTTTGAAGGTGAAGTAGCGTAAAGCAATTCGTTGGTGCGCGCGGCGAGTTCCGTGAGCGAGGTAGCACGCCCCGCCAACGCGCGCAAGGTCGCCTGCATGTTGCTCATCAACAACGCGGCGGGCAATCCTTTCCCCGAAACATCCGCCACACAGAAGAGATAAGAGCCGTTCTTGCTCGCGCCACCGTCTGTATTTTCTATCGCTAACACATCGTAATAATCGCCGCCGCACACGCGCGCCGGGCGATTAAAGGCAGCGATGTCATATCCCGCAATCTGCGGAATGTCTTCTGGAAATAAAGCTTGTTGAATGCCTGCGGCGAGCGCCAGTTCCTGTTCGACGAGGGCGAGCCGGGCGCGCTCCTGCTCATTTTGCAGACGCAAGTCGGCGGCAATGCGCTCGTGCTCAAGCTCCCGTGCCGAAAGCTCTTTGACCTGCACGAGTTGTTCTTCAAGCTCAAGATTCGTGCGCGCAAAATTTCGCGCCAGAAAGACAGAGTTGGCAACGATGATGCCGCACACTGAGATTTGCGTCGTCAACTCGTCCCAAAAATCCGGCATATCAAAGTCTGTGAGAATCTCTAACCCGTCTTTGAGCGGCGTGATGACCAGCAAGAGCACACCAACACCGACAATCCATGCTCCGTCAAGATGGCGTGCGAGGGCGCGGCCAATGACGCGCAGTGATTCGACGGCGACGAAAACAATGACCAGTAATCCCGCCGGATTAAAACGAGCGAGGGGCGGATAAATCTTTGGAGCCAGCGCGGCAAGCATCCATGCTATGGCCGCTATCCAGAAATAAACGGGCGTGCGTTCCCCAAACGCCGTGTACAGATATTGGATGAAGGAAAAAACCGCGAACGCGACACTCACTATTGAAGCGAAACCCAATGTCGCAGCCATCGCGCCGGAGAAATGCGCAGGGTCGAACACGTCTGTGGACAAAGCTCTGACGGCCACGCTGATGGCGAACAGGCTAAAGAAAAGATTCGCACGCTTGCGCGGGTAGAACAGAAACAGCAGCAGGTGCAGTAATCCGAAGGCGCTCGCGATGCCTGCGTCGAAGATGTTGATGCCGCCGTCGGCTTTGAGCAAAGCTGTTTCAATCACAGTTCAGTAAGATACTTCGGCAGGCGGATGTTAAGCAATACAACTGCCGGGAGTAGTTCAGCTAGAAGTTGAGAGAGATAGAAGGAGACTCACCGCAGAGACGCAGAGAGAGCGGAGGGGGCGCAGAGAGTTGAATGATTCAAGCCTCTGCGCTATCTCTGCGTCCTCTGCGTCTCTGCGGTGAGTCTTAACTACAAACTGAACCGTTACTCAAACGCCGTTCATCCATCGCTTAATCAGCGACGAGCTATTTTCTGTTTGCGCGGAGCATAGCTGACTCGTCGTGTTTCCCGAATTTTATTTCCCGCAAAACTTCCCTCGACTATTTCATAGCCGAGCAGTGCGAAGACGCGCCCGCGAACGAAGAGGGGCCGCGCATTGCCGTACCAATCCACGCAGGAGGCGCGGCAGTTGTCGTCTATAGAGCCTTCTGGACGCGCCTTGAGGTCTCCGAGTTCGTTCAAGCGCAGCGAGTCGTTACGCAGAAACAAAATCGAAGCGGAATCTTCAAAGAGGTGCTCGTAACCGGGGCGTCCCGGCTCGCTTATCGGCAGGCCGAGCAGACCAGAATCCTGCCCGTCCGGCTTATAGAAAAAGCCGTGGCTGCGCAGCTCGCCTTGCGAAGCATCCTTGCGCGTGTAGCGATGCGCGACCTGTGGCTGCTGGCCCAATTCGATGCCTGTGAAGTGCAGGTCTTGACCGTCAGTTCCGATGACCACAGCGTCCTGACCCATAGCTTCGATACGATCCACGCCATGCACGAGCGGAAGCTCCGTGATATTGCCGGACTCACGGCGAACCGCAAACAGGCTGGACTTTTTGTTTTGCTCCGGCGCACCCCAGCCGCTGCCCGTGCCGTACAACAGGTATTCGCCGACGAACCGGTTCTGGAACGTGTGCCCGTCGCCCGCAGGCTTTGGAAGCTCACTATAACTCGCTGCTGGCGCGGCTGTGCTGCCGTCCGAAAAGCTTTCCAGCCCGACGCGCAACAACGCCACATCGCCCGCCGCAGCTTCGGCGTCCCACATCGTATCGCCTGCCGCTTCCGAGCGCACCAGCACGTTGAGATGTTCATCTTCACTCTCAAGAAATGAGAACTGGTCTACGGGACTGCCGGACACTTGCAGCGCGCTCGGCGCAGAGCCGTCGAGCGGCATCCGATACAGCATCGAACGCATGCGCGCACGATCACCGCCGCGCGCCCAGTCGCTCGTCCACACGTAAACCGATTCCGGCGAGACATAGAACACTCTGCCCGGTGCGCCGACTACGGCTGTCGCCTCGCATTTGAAGTCGCCGCGAGAGAGGTCGCAAGTCGTCACCGTATGTAACGCCAGACCTGAATCGGCATTGAGTTGCTGCTCCGCCCTGTAAACGCGCGTCGCGGAGACGATGCGGCGGAACTCGCTGTCTTGCGCTCCCCTGCGCCACTTGCGCATCGCGGGAAAAGATTCCATGGTCTCTTCGCCCGCCAGCGACAGGTACATCGGCGTGTAAAAGATAAGCTTGTTGCCAACCAAACGGCTCGCGTAGTTGCGCGAGGAATAGTAATCGTTCGAGCGCAGGTGGTGTGTGCTGCGATAACTGAGATGACCGTTCCCGTCAATATTAAAAAGTCCGATTTCAGTGCCGCCGCGCTCGTAGCTGTATCCGATGACCGCAATCGTGTTGCCGCTGATAAGCATCTCGTCGTACCAATCATCAGACGGATTTATGTCCGGGGCAAAAGCATTTAATCTTGAGACAGGTCGCAACGCGCCGTCGCCGATCTTGACTGTGAACAGGCGTCCGCGCCGCAAGACAACCAGGTAGTCGCCATGCACTTTGACGATGCCGCCCTCGTCAACCCCTGCGTGCTGCACGTTGGTGACAGAGTCCTCATCCTTGCTGGCTATACCGGCGGTAGTTTGCACGGAAGAGACGGAAGGAGATGGAGCCGCGCTATCGGTTGCCACTGCGCCTGCTTTCGATTCAGGTATGGAATCTCGCCGCGCTCTTTGCTGCACCTGCTGCTCTTCCGTCAGCTTCTTAAAATAGCCCGCGAGTTCCTGCTCCGAGCGGAATGCGCGCAACGTCTTTTTCCTGGATTGATTAAGAGAATTTGCAGATGCCGAAGCTACGTTGCTGACATTACCGACCGCGCAGCCCGCTACGGTTGAAAACACGAATGCCGCCGTGATGGCGAAGATAATCAAGCTTTTCATGGTGTTGGCCGCCTCTCACTTTGCTTTTGATTAAGTCCCGAAGGCTGGAACGGGGCGGTTCAGGAAAACTTGCGCTCCACAGCAAAAGGCAGCCGCGCTCTTGAGATAGCGACGGCTGCTCTTTTGCTGTGACGGAACATTTCGTGAAACTGAGCGTAACTGCGAAGGGCAGCAAGTTCGGAAACCAATTCCCACAGTCAAAAGGAGAAGACCTTGAAGTCACGATTACTAACTATCATTGCCGCGCTTTGTTTGTGCTTCTTAGCCGTGTTCGTTACGAGGTCTGCCAAGATGGCTGCTTCGACTTCCGACTGGCCTCAGTGGCGAGGCCCGGAACGCAACGGGACATCGAAGGAGAGCGGACTCCTTAAACAATGGCCGAAGGAGGGACCGAAACTGCTCTGGCAAGTGAACGACATCGGAGACGGTTATTCGACGCCTGCGGTTGTCGGAACTCGTATCTACCTGATGAGCAATCGTGGCATGGAGAATGAGTTTGTTCAGGCTCTCTCAACACAGGATGGAAAACCTATCTGGACAACGCGCGTCGGCAACGTCGGCAATCCGAATCAGAACCCGCCTTACGCGAAGGCACGGTCTACTCCGACCGTTGACGGAAATTTTATCTACGCGCTTGGCTCGGACGGCGACCTCGCCTGCCTCGAAGCCAGGAGCGGCAAGATTCGCTGGCAGAAGAGCATCCGTAAAGAGTTCGGCGGCCAGCCGGGCGAATGGGCATATGCAGAGTCTCCGTTGGTTGATGGCGATCTCGTTGTCGTAACTCCCGGCGGCGCAGAGGCCACGATGGTGGCGCTTAACAAAAAGACGGGCGCGACTATCTGGAAGTCGGCGATTCCGGGCGGCGACCCGGCGGGCTATGCGTCGGCGATTGTCGTGCAAGGAGGCGGGCGCAAACAATACGTGCAGTTATTGAGCAAGGGACTCGTCGGAGTTGATGCAAAGACAGGGCAGTTCCTCTGGCGTTACGCGGACGCAGCCAAGGGGCCAGCGCAGTATTTCACGCCTATCGGGCGTGACGGGTATGTGTACGGCGGAGCGCTTGGCATCGGGGGCGGACTCGTCCGCTTAAAGCCCGACGGCAGCGGAGTCGCCGCAGAGCAGGTCTACTTCGCGCGCGGACTTCCGAACGGCATCGGTGGGGCGGTGCTGGTTGGTGAAAATCTTTACGGCACGGAAGTCGGGCAAAAGCTGGTCGCGGCTGAGTTCACTACGGGAAAGGTGAAATGGCAGGCCGAGAATTTCGGCTGGAGTTCGTTAGCCTGTGCCGATGGACTTTTATTTGTTCACCTCGTGAATGGAGATGTCGCGTTGGTAGAGGCGACCGGCGAGGCATTTCGCGAAAAGGGACGATTCACTCCGCCGAATCAGCCGAAGAAGAAACAGGTAGGGCAGTTTGCGGAGATGGCGTTTTCCTATCCGGTCATCGCCAACGGGAGGCTTTACATTCGCGATCTAGGGACCTTGTGGGCCTATGACATCAAGGCCAGCCGTTAGGCACCGATGCCGTGGGAAAGAATCTCCCGCAAAGACGCTGGTGGCGCAAAGCAAGCCGCTAAGATAAAGCATCGCTCAACCCCTTTGCCCCACCAGCGTCTTTGCGGGAACCTGTCTTTTCTTCGACATGTTTGAAACTGACCCACTACTACATAAGGAGGAAACTTGGCAACTAAAAAGAAGATTCAATCGAAGCGTGATGTGGCGCGAACGGAGGTCAACCTTCGCGCTGCTATGGCTAGTGGGCAAAGCGCTGCGGAAGAAGTGCTCGGCTTCCGCGCGAAACAGCTTCGCAAGCGTGCAGTGATCGAAAAGAAGCTGCCTGCGCGCCGACGCGGACTCGGTGATGCCGCGCAGCTCCCGGCGAAAGCACGAGCCTTGTTTGGCGCAAAGAAATCTGTCGGGGTGCTGATAGCCGAAGGCGATTCATGGTTCGATTATCCCATGCAGGACGTGCTGCGGTTGCTTGAGGACGATCACCTCTACGATGTTGAGTCCGTGGCGCACAAGGGAGACTGTGTTGAAGACATGGCGCACTCCAAAGGTCAATTCGAGGAGTTCGCGCGCCGTCTGGAGAAATTGCTCCGCGACGCCAAAGAACCGCGCGCGATTCTGTTGTCTGGCGGTGGAAACGACATCGCCGGCGATGAGTTCGCAATCCTCCTCAACCATGCAACATCAACGCTGCCGCCCCTCAACGAGGACATCGTTCGCGGCGTCATCGATGTGCGTTTGAAGGAAGCGTATGCGCGTATTCTCAGCGGACTCACAGCCATCACCAAATCTTATCTTGGGCGGCCAATTCCCATAGTCACACATGGCTACGACTACCCGGTCCCGGATGGCAGAGGTTTTCTGGGAGGCTGGTGGAAATTGCCGGGGCCTTGGTTGAAACCCGCTTTTCAGAAAAAGGGACACGGCGATCTGGCGAAGAACACATTGGTGATTGTGCAACTCATTGATCGCTTCAATGCGATGCTCGCAGCCGTGAGCGCACTCCCGGAGTTTGCGCACGTGCACTACCTCGATCTACGCGGCACGTTGAAGCACGATGCGACATACAAGAAGCATTGGGCCAATGAAATGCATCCCAATGCGACGGGGTTTGATCTGGTGACGAAGAAATTTGTGAGCGTCATAGACAAACTCTGATTGGAGCGACGCCAAAGGACGCAGAGTTGGTTGGTGACTATCTTTACGGCACGGAAGATAGATGGAGAGAGGTATGAATTCAGGCAAAAACACGGGAAGACTCGCGGGCTTACTTTGGTTTTTGTCTGCGGTTGCAGGGGGCTTCGGCCTGATCTATGTTCGGTCTAAAGTACTCGTACCCGGAGATGCCGCGGCGACTGCCGCTAACATTGTGGCTTCCGAGTTTTTATTCCGTGCAGCAATCGTCAGTAATCTTCTCTCACAGCTCTTCTTGTTTTTTTTCGGATTGACCGTGTACCGCCTTTTTAAGGAGGTCAACAAAACATTGGCAGCAGTGTTCTTGACCTCGATTATGATGACTGTCGCCATCGCGGTCGTTAATACACTCAATAGTTTCGGAGCCTTGTTGGTTTTGAGCCAGGCTGATTACTTGAAAGCGTTCACGCCCGAACAGCTTAATGCCGTGGCGATGTTCTTTCTCAGACTGAGCAACAGTATTGGACAGGGACTCCTTGAAATATTTTGGGTGCCTTATTATTTTTCATTCGGATTGCTCATCATCAAATCCGGATACTTGCCGAAAATTTTCGGCATTTTGTTGATGATGGCGAGTGTTGGCTTCGCGGTCAATATCCTTGATAAATTCCTGATCCCGCAATTTTATCCTGCGGCGTTCACCCGGTTAGCGATGACGTTTAGCGCGCTTGGAACACTCCCGACCATCTTTTGGCTTTTGATTAAGGGTGCAAAGGTTCAACCGTTGAACGATCAAGCTTCCTGATTAAGCTCAGGTTTCGTTAGCTGCATCCCTCATGTTCCAGCGCAAGATCAAATATCAATTGAATATTGGGTTGAATAGCCTCACCGCAGAGACGCAGAGAACGCAGAGGGGGCGCAGAGAGTTGAATGGCATTCAACTCTCTGCGCCGTCTCCGCGACTTCTCTGCGTCTGTAGCGGTGAATAACCTTAGCCTGATACTGAATTGAAAATTGCTCTAATGCATCCTGAAGGGGCCGCCCGGTGGCTCCGGCTCTAAATCCGGGCGCGCGGAATCCTGTACGACTTCGTGCATCTCCAGGACGTTGGCTTGCGGGAAAGCGTCTTTGGGCAACGTGCCGGATTGAGCATGCCCTTTGACGAAGGCATCGGAGCGCACCCAGTTGAGGAAATCCTGACGGCTCTGCCAGACTGTGAAAACAATATACGGGTCGCCCTCGTTGACCGGGCGCAAGACCTGATTGGAAACAAATCCGGGCATCTGGTCTACGAGTCCGGCGCGCTCGCGGAATCTCTTCTCAAAGGCGTCCGCGTAATCCTGCTTGACGTAGATACGATTGGCGACAGTTATCATTTTTTATTTCTCCCTTAATCTGATGATACCACTATGCGGCAAACTATCGCCGCTCTCCTTGCGTGCTCATTCATCCGTAGACGGCTTTGAGCGTAAACGCTTGATGCGTGCGCGCCGCGCCTTATCTTCGAGGGTGCGATTCTTCACGCTCGACGGGACGCGCGTCGGAACACGCCTTGCGGGACGATGGTTGAGCCGCTCGATTTTCTCGCGGAGCTTTTGCAGACAGATCGCTTTGTTCCGGTGCTGGCTGCGCTCTTCGCGCGAGGTGACGACCAGACCGGAAGGCGGATGACGGAGCCTGACTGCGCTCTCAGTCTTATTGACGTGCTGGCCTCCGGGGCCGCTCGCACGAAAGGTCTCGACCTCGCATTCGCGCAGCAATTCTTCGTCGGTCTCCGGCAATAAAATCATTTTCACCTCGCATACTCTCAGACGATGATAAGCGTTATGATAACCTATAGAGTATTCGGTAAGGCATCTTGTCAGAACCGCCTGCGGTAGCGGGCGGGTCTCAATGTCACCAAGAACCCGGCCGCTACCGCAGGCGGTTCTGACCTGCGGCGAATCAGGAGGATCAAATGAAGAAGAAAGTTATCAAGACAGATGAAGAATGGCGAGAGCAGTTGACGCCGGAGCAGTATGCGGTCGCGCGCCGCAAAGGAACCGAGAGACCTTTTACAGGCCAGTACCACAATTCAAAAGACAAGGGCACTTATAAATGCGCGGCTTGCGGAAACGAGCTGTTCACCTCCGAAGCAAAGTTCGATTCGGGCTGCGGCTGGCCGAGCTTTACTGCGCCGAGCGCAGAAGACAACGTCCGCACCGAAACCGATGCCACTCACGGGATGGTTCGCACAGAAGTCCTGTGCGCGAGTTGCGACTCTCATCTGGGTCATGTCTTCGACGACGGCCCGCGCCCGACCAACCTGCGCTACTGCATCAACTCGGTCGTGCTCGATTTAGATAAAGAAGAATAACAAATAAAAGAAGATGAGAACGGCTAGTAAAATTCAGCCACAGAGACACAGAGCAATAAAAATGCGAATCAAGGGTAGCAATAAATCAACTGCTTTTTCTTTGCGCTCTTGGCGTCTTACATCTTTGCGGACTTTGCGGTTAAGTGCTTTTTAACGCAAAGACCGCAAAGATAAATCGCGCCAAGAACGCAAAGAGTTTCTACTCTTGATTTACATTAAAAGTAGATAAAGGGGATGCTAAATAAAATGACTGCTCTTCTCTCTGCGTGTCTGTGCCTCTGTGGCTAATCTTGGTTTTGTGAGGCGCTCTTATTCAGCCACTTTAACCAGTTGCTTTCCTAAATTCTCTCCCGCGAAAAGTCCCAGGAAAGCCTGCGGGGTATTTTCAAATCCCTCGACTATATTTTCGGCGTACTTCAGTTTGCCTTCGGCGAGCCATTGGCCTAACTGTTTGATGCCTTCGCCGTAACGGGGGGCGTATGCAGTGATGATGAAGCCCTGCATCAGCGCGCTCTTTACTAAAAGGTACGTCTGCGGGCGCGTGCCGACATCCGGCTTCTCAAGGTTATAGAGCGAGATTTGACCGCAGATGATAATGCGCGCTCCGCCGTTGATGAGCGGCATCACCGCATCGGATATTTCACCGCCGACGTTATCGAAGTACACGTCAACTCCGCCGGGGCAGGCATCCTTCAATGCCTGTCTCAGGTCAGTCGCAGTCTTGTAGTTAATCGCCGCATCCACCCCTAATTCGTTTATCAGATACTCGTTCTTCTCATCCGACCCGGCGATACCCACCACGCGGCATCCCTTGATTTTAGCAATCTGGCAAACCGCCATGCCGACCGCGCCCGCCGCGCCGGAGACAACCACCGTTTCACCGGGTTGTGGCTGGCCGATGTCCAGCAAGCCGAAGTAAGCGGTCAAGCCCGGCATTCCCAAGACGCCGAGCGCAGTTGAAACGGGAGCGAGCTTTGCATCTACTTTGATAAGCTCACTTGCTTTCACTACCCAGTACAACTGCCAGCCGAGATAGCCCATCACGATGTCGCCCGGCTCAAAAGCCTCTGAGCGAGATTCGACGACTTCGCCGACCGTGCCTCCGGTGATGACCTCATTTAAAACGAACGGCTCGACATAGGACTTCCCTTCGTTCATGCGCCCGCGCATGTAAGGGTCTACGGACACGTACAGCGTCCGCACCAAGACCTCTCCATCATTCGGTCGCGGTATCTCTCCCGCATCAACCAGCTTGAAGTTATCCAGCGTCGGCATTCCGGCAGGACGGCTGGCGAGCACAAACATCTTATTCATTCTATTCTCCATTTGTGGCAAGTCAGAACCGCCTGCGGTAGCGGGCGGGTCGTTCCACGTTGAGTACCCGCCCACTACCGCAGGCGGTTCTGACACTCTTCTTCTAAAACCTGAATCCGGCTTTTAATCTCATTTGGCAGAGTTGCTTTCTTTAGTTCGCGATAATCGTAAGAGACGATCAAGCCTTCGCCTTCCGCCGCCACCTTCGCGTGCAGGTGACTGACCACCAGATATTTCATCAGAAAGCGATCCCCGGCGATCTCTGAAATCCGCGTCCCCACAGAGACTGTGTCGGGATAGGTGAGCGGCAGCCGGAATTTACATTGAGTCGAAGCGAGAATCGGCCCGATGCCCGTCTCTTTCATATAAGTCCAGATGTCCAGCCGGTCAAAGTAAGCCATCCGCGCGCTTTCAAAATAGCGAAAATAGACGATGTTGTTGACGTGCAGGAGAGAGTCCATCTCTCCCCATGCGACGGGTATCTCGATTATGACAGGGAATGTTTTAAGTAGCTCCTGCATTCAACCGTTCCTCGCGTGTGAACCAAGTTTTGGCGGTTTAGAATTTATGCGAATCAAGAGCAAAACAAAACGGCGTGAGCAGGCTCAACTCTTTGCGCTCTTTGCGTCTTCTTTCTTTGCGCTCTTTGCGGTTAAAGGATTTTTTAACGCAAAGGACGCAAAGGTTTTTCGCAAAGGACGCAAAGTATGGCTCCGCTCTTGATTCGCATAAATTTTATTCGGCTTCCCGCTTATGTTGACGCCTGCTCGCGCGGCAGGCTCACCATCTTTCTGAGCAGGTCTGCTAAAGCTTGCTCCGGCTCGGCGCAGAGTCCCGTGTGGACTGCGGAAGTCTGGATGATGGTGCTGCGCGGCGCAACCAGCCAATCGAAGCGAGCGCGGCGCGGCATGCGCCCGATTGAGCCTGCATGGTCGCCGCCTTCGCAGATCAAACGGATGGCTTCCAGATGCGCCTGAACCTCGCCGATGTCCAGCTCCGGCGCTAAGGCTTTGAGGCGCGACACATCCACGTCGAATCGAGCTTTGAGAAATTCAGCCGCTTGAGACGAGAGTATCACGCCGACATTCACGAACTCTTCGCGCTCGATGTAAGGCACGACGCGGACGATGGCGTAATCAAACGAGAGACGCTCTGACACGTTCTGCCTCCTCCACGAAAAGTCTCGGCGACTCAAGCCGTCCCGATAAATATTCTGCATAAGCCTGCCGCGTCTCCGCCGCGCTCTCGAATGGAGAGTCCGCCGCGAGCCACGCATCAGGAATAAGATTTACGATCTCGCTTATGACATGCGGCGTCAGTCGCTCAGACAACGACGCATCAATCTCATTTAAGTTGTTCGCGGACGGCAACAGGATATGATCTTTGACCTGCGCGAACGCGGTGCGGCTGCGCTCTCTGTAATTAGTCCAGGAGTGATGAAAGTAGAGCGCAGCCCCGTGATCTATCAGCCAGAGACGTTTGTGCCACATGAGCATGTTGGCGTTGCGCGGCGTCCGGTCTACATTCGTCGTGTAAGCGTCAAACCAGACGACAGACGCGGCCAGTTCAGGACTGAGCTTTTCGACGAGCGGGTCGTAGGTCACAGAGCCGGGCAGGTAATCCAGCGCGAGGTTAAGCCCGACGCTGGCTTTTAAGAGGTCTTGAATTTCCGGGTCAGGCTCTGTGCCCGCGAGCGCTGCGTCCAACTCGACAAAGACTATCTCAGGGATTGGCAAGCCGAGAACGCGCCCGATTTCCCCGACCACCAATTCCGCTATCAAAGCTTTTGGACCCTGCCCCGCGCCGCGAAACTTCAGGACGTAGAGACCGTCATCATCCGCCTCGACAATCGCGGGCAGCGAGCCGCCCTCGCGCAAGGGCGTGACATAGCGTGTGGCCGTTACTGTTCTGATAGATACACTCAATTTTTTTGCAGTCCCCATCTGGATTCTTTTAAAGCAAGAACGGGTCAGAACCGCCTGCGGTAGCGGGCGGGTCGCAAGTGTCGCCAAGAACCCGCCCGCTACCGCAGGCGGTTCTCTGACATCACAGCCACCGCAACTCAATTTTGTCCGAGGGCTGATACGGAATTGTCTTACTTCCCTTCCGGGTTTCGCAACCCTTTGGATGAAGCTGCGTTAGCTCGCGCTCCGGTTTCAAGGTTATACTCAAGTTACAAGCAGAGCCAATTCAGTATAATCGTTGGAACGGTCAAAGGTCATCAGGTTATGAAAGAACCATCATATCCGGCTGCGCGTGCGGTCGCAGGGACGGTGCAGGCGCATTTCGCGCGGCACATCGCGGTCGCGCGCGAACAGCGGCAGCAACAGCAATTAACGCCGCCGCCGGATGCGGAGGCGATTGAAGCGATTATAGATGCCGCGTTCTGGGCCAGTCTCCGGCGCGAAGAAGGCTATTCCCCTAAAATCTCGCTCGCGTTCTTTGCTCCCGAACAGGCGGGGCACCCGCTCAAGTTCGAGCCGCGTCTGCCGCTTACGCCCGCAGCCCTCTCGCGGCTCTCGCCCGCCGTTGAGCGACCGGGAATCCATCTCGGCGTCTGGCGCTATGATGAAGAATTGTATGTGTGGGGAACGACGCGCACGATTCCGCGCCTCTGCTTTGTGCTGGAAGTCATAGAACCCGGGCTGCTGGTGATTAAATACCGGCGCGGGCAGGATTCCGGCAAGTTCGTCAACGTCTTAGTGCTCAAGGGCGACCAGATTAAAGTAGTGGACGAACAGGGCACGAGCCTGCCCGACTGCCCCGCGCTGTTGACGCCTATGCTCGGCTTTGGCGCGACGGACTTGAGCGCGGATTCTGTGAACGTGCTGGTGCAACTGGCTGCTTCGATGCGCGCACACGGGCGCGGCGGCTCGCTGCTCGTCGTGCCTCAAAGCTCTACGACATGGAGCGAGTCCATCGTGCGGCCCGTCCTCTACTCTGCGATGCCTCCGTACACAGAGCTTGCCAACCTCATGCGTCAAGAGGCGAGTGAGAGGAACAAGCGCTTGTGGCAGGAAGCTCTGATTGACGAAGTCGAAGCCATGGCTGGCCTGACGGCGGTGGATGGCGCGACCCTGATTAGCGATCAATATGAGTTGCTGGCGTTCGGCGCAAAGATCGGGCGCAGGGACGGCGGCACACAGGTCGAGCAGATAGTCCTGACGGAACCTATCATCGGAGGCGCACCCTCCATCATCCCGCCCGTACAGCTCGGCGGCACAAGGCACTTGTCCGCAGCGCAGTTCGTACAGGATCAGCCGGACGCGGTCGCCCTCGTGGCCTCGCAGGACGGTCGCTTTACGGTCTTTGCATGGTCGCCCTGTGAAAACATGGTGCATGCACATCGCGTAGAGACATTGCTGCTGTAATATATTCAACCCAGGTTGCCGGGTATAGATGCGTTGGCGGATTTCTTAAATTGCCGCTTCTTAAATTGCGACTTCTTACAATTGCCACTAGCTTTAGCTAGTGGCTTAAGGTTTCTCTTAAGTTTTTGGCTTTAGCCGAACAATTTAGCTAAAGCAATCAGCCAGAAGCTTTTAATTATATTTTGGCTCAAGCCAATTTTCTGTGATGCCATGTCTCCACTAGCTAAAGCTAGTGGCAATTTATTAACTGGCGAAAACTCACATGCCCCTCGTCCTTTCACGCCTCATAAATAATTCAGAGCCGGTGATCCTTCCGGCGTCCGCTTTCCGCGTTTACCAGTAGAGCAGATTTTTTCTAAACGCGAAGGAGCAGGCACATGCTAAGCAGTAATCATAATTCCCTGACCAATCTTAAATTCAGAATCTCAAATATTATGGGCAGCTTTTCTCTTAAACGCCGTGCGCAAAGCCCGGCTGTGAAGGCTGATTCGGTGCAGTGGGCGCAGACTTTCTGGGGACGCAAGCTGATTAAGTCCACGACGCTCGCGCTCGCTCTGCTATGCTCGGCTTCAATCGCGCTGGCGGATATTAAAGTCACGACGAAGAGCGCGGTAAGCGGGCAAAGCATGACCAGCACGACCTATATCAAGGGCGCACGCCAGCGCACGGAAGGCATGGGTTACACGACCATTTATCAATGCGACCTCAAGCGCATGATTCAGATTAACGATAAAACCAGAAGCTATCTCATCACGCCTCTCGAAGGGACTGGCGCAGCGAGCGGCGCAACTGCTCAGCAGCCCGGCGCACGCAAGCGGCGCGGCGGCGTCATCACATACCACACGACCAATACGGTGACGGGCGAGAGCAAGCCCATGCTCGGCCTGACGGCGAAACGCATCAAGTCAAAGATCGTGGTCGAAGCAAGCGAAGGAGCCTGTAGCTCTATGAACATGGAGATGGAGACGGATGGCTGGTACGTGGACATCGCGGGCGGCCTCTCATGCCCGACCGACGGCTCAGCCGCTGCCAACTTTTCGACGGACGATTGCGTGGACGAAGTGCGTTACAAGACGACAGGCCCCGCCAACACAGGTTATCCGGTCATGACGACGACCCGCATCAAGTTCAATACGGGCGCGGACATGAACATCCCCGACTCCACCTCAACGCAGGAAGTCACGGACATCTCTAACGTCAAGCTGGATGCCGCGCTGTTCGAGATTCCGGCAGGCTACACGGAAGTCAAAAACACGCAGGAGCTTGGCAGCCCTTATTAAAGCTCAACAGCTATCCTTCATGAACAAATATAAAGAGCCGGGTTTCGCTTACCCCGGCTCTTTATATTTTTAATACGAATCAAGTGCAGAAAACTTTGCGCTCTTTGCGCGGTTCTTCTTTGCGGTCTTCGCGGTTAAATTGCTTTTTTAACGCAAAGAACGCAAAGTTTTTCTTGCAAAGATCGCAAAGTAAGAGAATTGGATTATGGTTTCAAGGCTCTGGCACATGAATGCGGATTTCGAGTCCGAGCTGGCTGCGCCCGGCAGATACAGGCGTCTGCCTTCCTTCGAAATTCTCAATCGCCGCCTGACAGAGCATTTGCTGTGGCTGGCCGGGCCGGGTGATGCGCTGCTCATCCGTGCGCCGTGGTCTGAGCAGCTTCAAGCAGAAGCGCGCCGTCGCAAGGTGGAGCTTATCTCGCCGGATAAAGCAGCGGGTCAAAGCGCACGCATCTTTACGCCGTGGGGGTGGACTCCGAGCGCGGTCGCGGCGGGCGAGCAGGCGGGAGCAGTGGTGCGCGCGATTCCTTTTGAGATTGTGGCGCGCGTTAATTCAAAATTGTGGAGCCACGCGCTCGAAATAGAAATGGGCACGGCACAACCGGGCGCGGCTCTCGCACGCACTTTTGAAGAGTTGCAGGAAGCGGTCGCACGCGCCTGCCCGAAGCCGGATGACAAATGGGTCATTAAAAGCCCGTTCGGCTTTGCCGCCCGCGACCGCGTGCTGGGCAGAGGCGCGCGGTTAGAAGCACCGCAGGCCAAATGGTGTCTGCGGCGTCTGGCTCTGGGCGAGACACTGATCTTCCAACCGTGGCTCAAGGTGATTCGTGAGTACGGCGTCGTGTTAGAGATTTCCGCCGACGGCTCAATCGAAATTCAGGGCATCAGCGATTTGCAGACCAACGGAGCAGGCACAGGCACTGGCTACATGCTCGGTCGCCCGCCCGCGCCTCAACGCGCAGGCGAGCTTGAACGCATCGCCCGTCTGGTCGCCGCACGACTTTTTCAAGAAGGTTATCGCGGCCCCGTCGGAGTAGACGCGCTTGAGCACAAGGGCGGACTGCACCCGCTGCTGGAAATCAATGCCCGTTACACAATGGGTTTTGTCGCCCTCGCGGTCGAGCGCAGCCTGAAGCCCGCCGCGCCGGTCTTTTGGAGCACAAAGTAAGAATTACAAGCTGTTTGAGAAATCGCATTAGGCCGCTGCACGTAGTTACTTCAAACTGTGGAGCGACGCTTCTTCTTCGATACACGTTTCGTTTTCCTAGGCTCGTCCTCAATCGTACTTCTTCCGATTGCCTCATTGATTAGTCGGAGCGGTTCATCTTGCGGCTTTAGTTGCCCTGTCAGCGATAGGAGATACAGTTTCAGTGCGGCCCTGTGTGCATCTGTGTAAAGATAAGCCGACTCAATACCAGCCAGGAGCGTTCTGCTCGCTTGCTCTACTCCATCCGGCCCGTTGTCAATTGCCTTCTTGATTGTGAATAGTAGCCGCGCAAGACATTCGACGGCGGCTGAATCCTGACACAAGGCAGGCTCAAGAATAGCAGTCCAATTCTCATGGCCTGCAACTTGAGCATACTCTTTACCAATTGCGCTAGTAGATGCTTTCAAAGGACTCCTGCTTAGATTTAACCCAAAATGGCTGATATGGCAACGCTGATATATTACCAATAGTAGTAATTTTTATCAATGGATAAACTTCAAACAAGGCAGTAAATCCGCCTTCTTACCTAGCTACAGGCAATATCGTTCTTGCCAATACTGGTAAGCCATCTAAAATCAACATCATAGCGGTGCTATAGTCACATACCTATGGCGCTGAAACTACAAATTCAAGAGATAGCCAGAAAGCTAGGAATAGAGAATGCGGCACAATTGGCTAAGCTGACGGGTCTTGGGCTAACTTCCTGTTATCAGCTATGGGAGGGAACGTCTCAAAGGGTCTCGTTGAAAACTCTGAATACACTTTGCAATAAACTCCAAGTCCATCCGGCAGTGTTGTTTGAGTATGAACCTGATCCGGAAGAGAAAACTATACTTTTGGTCAAAGGCAGAAGCAGGCGAAGAAAGTTGTAACGCAGGGAGTCTTGGTCGGCATTTAAGGAAATTTCAAACACCTTCTTACTCTCCGGCTCTGATGTCCGGACACTTTTTTGAAAGATATGTCTTGGTCGCCAACGGCGACGAACAATATAGCGTAGGGTGAGCGAAGCGTAACCCTACGAATGCAAATTATAAAAGCGTTTTGTCGCCGAAGGTGACAAACATGAGATGTTCGTCTCCGTTGGAGACGGAAAAACAATCTGGCATCGAACGTAGGGTTGCGGCCTGACGGCCTTACCCTACGCTATATTCTCTGTCGCTTTCAGCGACTAAAACAAAAAGTGTCCAGACATCAGTCTCCGGCTGTGATTATTCCTTGATTAGATTGCGCCGACATTTACAACCATTTTACAATCGCTTTCGCAAAGCCTCGCTATAATTAAAACACTCAAACGAGCGCGAATATTGATGGCTGAGCTTTTCACTTACGGAGTCTCGCCATATGATATAGAAAACCTGCCTTGTAACTTGAGAGGAAAGAGGAGGGTCGGTCATGAAAAGCTTGCGCGTTTTATTTTTCGGTTGCGCTCTTATGCTCCTGTGCGTGTGTGCGGAAGCGTGGGCGCAGACTGCCGGCGAATGGCCGCAGTGGCGCGGAGCGAACCGCGACGGAATCTCCAAAGAGACGGGGCTGCTCAAGCAGTGGCCTGAGAACGGCCCGCCGCTCGCGTGGAAGACGACCGGCGCGGGGCGCGGCTACTCTTCATTCGCCATCGCGCAGGGGAGGCTCTATACGATGGGCTTGCGCGGAGACCGCGAGTACGTCATCGCTTTCGATGTCAAGAATGGCAAAGAGATTTGGGCGATGGCGCATGGCTCTCCGTTTCGTAATGATCGCGGCGACGGGCCGCGCGGGACGCCCACGGTTGACGGCGACAGGCTCTATGCTCTGGGCGGCAGCGGCGACCTTTCCTCCATGGAAGCCAAGACGGGAAAGATTGTCTGGACGATGAACGTCCTGAAAAAGTTTGGCGGCTCGAACATACGCTGGGGCATCAGCGAATCGCCGCTCATCATCGGGGAGAAATTACTTGTCAACGCGGGCGGGCCTGATGCCTCCATCGTCGCGCTTAACAAAAAGGACGGCGCTGTCATCTGGAAAAGCCAGAGCGACGAAGCAGGCTATTCTTCCGCCATACAGGTCGAAGCGGGCGGCACGACGCAGGTGGTTTTCTTCACCTCAAGCCGCGCGGTCGGACTCGATCTCAAGGATGGCCGCCTCTTGTGGGAGTATCAGAAAGCAGCCAACAATGTCGCCAACGCTGCGACGCCCATCGCGCGCGGCAACAGGATATTTATCTCTTCGGATTACGGGAACGGCGGCGGGCTGGTCGAAATCAAAGCGGGCGGCAAGGCCGAAGAAGTTTATTTCACAAAGGAGATGCGCAATCATCACAGCAGTTCTGTCCTGATTGGCGATCACCTCTACGGTTTCTCAAGCAGTATCCTGACGGCCATGCACTTTGACACGGGCGAAATCGCCTGGCGTGACAGAAGCGTCGGCAAAGGCTCGCTCGTGTTTGCGGACGGGCATCTGTATTGCTTGAGCGAGAACGGCGTGGTCGGCCTCGTCGAGGCGACGCCCGCAGGCTATCGCGAGAAGGGACGCTTTCGCATCCCGCAAGACTCGCTTCCCACATGGGCGCATCCGGTCGTCGCGGGCGGCCACTTTTTCCTGCGCGACCAAGACACCATCTATGCTTACGATGTCAGACAAAAGAAATAAGAGCATCTAACCACCAAGACACAAAGACACTAAGAGAAGCATAAGTTTTCTTAGTGTCTTAGAGCGATTTTCAGTTGAAGGTGAGAATTAATATTTACCACAGAGGACACAGAGGACATCAGCCCTCTGTGTCTTCTGTGGTTAGTCCGCCTCTCGTTCATTTGCAACCCGCTCTAAAGCGTTCCAAAGTCGGTTTCGCTTAATCCCGCTTGACGCAAAATGCTGCGGAGCGTTCCGGCGGCGACCTCTCTGTGTTTCGGGACGGTTGCGGTGCGCGTTCCTTCCGCAGAAGTTTTGGCAAACTTAATGTGGCTTCCGCTCTGGCTCACTTCAGCAAAGCCAGCCGCTTCCAGCTTGCGCTTCACTTCCCGGAAAGGCAGGGGTTTCACGCCGCGACCTCAATTTCGAGCGTGCGGACGAGAGGCGCGATGGTCGCAACGGGCGGGGTAAAATGAAGTTCCAGAGCCTCGCGCAAATTCTCCAAGGCTTCTTCTTCCGTCTCGCCTTGAGAGGCAATATCAACTTCTATGCACTGTGCGATAAACCACTCGCCTTCCTGCCACACGCTGGCGCGGAAACTTCTTTTCATACTCCCTGTACCTCCATGAGCCGATTGTAACACGCCGTCGCGCTTCAGGATTTTTGAACAATCGCAATCTCGTCCGGCGTCAGCTCATACATCTCTTATACACCAGCGCATCAAGCTGACGGTCTTACCGTTTTCGCCGGAATTTTATTGCAGCTTACTTGCCGCGCTCGGCATCGAGACATCCAGCACGTAGGCGGTCTGGGTGGAGGTCAGGACGAACAGTCGCTGGCCGTCGTCGCTAAAGCGTGCCAGCGCGACGGGCGTTGAGAAGGTAAGCTGATCGCGCTTTTGCATGGTCGCCAGATCGTAGATGAATAGTTGTCCGCTCTCGTTCTCGACGCAGAGCAGGCCATTGGTCTTGGAGACCGTTGCATTGTTGCCGAAGACCTTGCCCTTCTGCTCGCCGGTCGCCAGCGAGTAGACCAGCACGCGATTGGTCGTATCCACAATCACTACCCAGTCGCCGGTGGCGAAAACCTGCGCGATGCGGAAAGACCCCTTGCCCGTCTCGATTAAGAGCTTGCCGCGCAGCTTGCCCGTCCGCGCATTCATAACATGCAAGAGATAGTCGCCTTCCTTCTCTCCCATCCGTGCAAAGCGCGCTGCGAGCGCGGGGTCGTTTTTAATCTCGGCTTTGGCCGCGCTTTCGGAAACCACCCAAGTCAAAACCATCGTCTCGTCCATCGCGTCCACAGAGACATAGGGCGGCTCTTTCGGAAAATTCATTTCCCAAATCTTTTCCAGGTTGCGCACGTCCCTGACTTCCAGCACCACGTTTTTATCCAGATAGCCGCCCTCAACGGCAGACCTCATGATCGTCACAAACGGGCCTGCTTGTTTGATGCTGCTCCGGCTTTCCGACCTGCCTATAAAGTCCGGGCCGTTGACGGCGAGGGCTTGATGCGGCTTCAGGATGCCGATGGTGCGCGCCAGAAAGTCCTTTTCGGGAAAGTCCACATAGAAAGCTCTGTCTTCGGCAAAGTGCGCGCCGCGAAAGCCGCGCAGGTGAAAGACGCGCTTGCCGTTGGTGACATCCCAGACCGCGCCGCGTGTTTTCTCTGAGACGGCCAGCCACCTGAAATCCGGCGACAGAGACACCGCGCGCAAACGGCCAAAGGGCTTACGCGGCAGCGTGACTTTGGCCTGCAACACACTGCCCTCAACCTTATACAAGCCCAGCTCGCCCGTCTCGCGCTCGGCGGCAAAGACATCATCATAAACGTCTATCGCGGACTGCTTGTTACCGATTGCGATAAATTCGTCGTCGAGCTTCATGATACCGACCGCAAATCGTTCCACCGGGCGCACCAAGACGTAGTTGCCGTGACCGGGAGAATCCAGCTTTTTTCCTCTGGCGAGCGTGAGCGGCTTGACGATCTCGCCCGCCGGGAAAGTGACGATGGCGGATTTCTCACGTTCTGTAGGATGGATGCCGACGATGCGATCCGGGGCGATGAAAGTAAAGCCCGTGGCAATCAGCTTTTTGATCTGGCCGCGCAGTTGAACCGGCTGGCGCGTCGTCAGGTCAAAGGCCAGAGCCGAGCCGCCTTCCTCATACATCCCTCCAAAGCCCATACCTACGTTGCCGCTTGAACCGGCTGCGAAGTAACGGCCATCCGGCGAGAAGTCCATCTTGATCCATACAATCTCGAAATCCTCAAGGTCTCCGTCCGTCATGTAGACAGACAGCAGGAGGAAAAACTGTTGCAGGAAATTCGGCGAATGAAACTTACCTTTTTTAAAGAGCACCGCGCCGGTGGCAACATCCAGCAGTTGTAAATCAAAGCTCGTGTCCAGACAGCCGAGCGTCTTCCCATCCGGCGACAGCTCTGTTTGCAGGCAGTTCTTCCGGCGCAGGATCATCTCCTGCGCGGACTTCAATTTCTGTTCGGCCATGCTCCAGAACTGGACGCGTAAATCCTCGTTATGGAAAAGAATATTCTGCGAGTCGGGGGTGAACTGCGCCGGAGAAGCGGCGGGAGCTTCGATGCGAAAAAGCAGCGCGAACGGCTCGCGCGTGAAAGCGTTGATGCCCGCATCGTCCTGCGCCAGCAGATATTTTCCGTCCGGGCTAAAGCGAATGTGCGTGATGTCGCCGCGCAGGGGCGGCTCAAGCTGCTTCTTGAACAAGACGCCGCGCAAGGCTTCCTTGCGGCCTGTCACGGTGGAGTTGAGCACGACCGACTGCCACTTCTGAAATTCCTCAAGCGAGACGGGAGAGCGCGCTTCCTTGCAGGCCGCCGGTAAGCTTTCGATGCCTTTCACCATCTCGCGAAAGCGGCGCGTCGCGGGCGAAGTGGTGCCAAAGAGGTCTGAGAACCAGTTGCCCTTGTTGCCTTTGTTTTCGGTCAGGCGATCCCACATCTCGACCTGCGCCTGCGGGTTGTAACCGGCTGCGGCCACCGCATAGAGGCCGAGCATGTCCGCCGTCATCTGCGATTTGTCTTCGTGATTCTCATTGCGCTGCGCCGCGCCCGGCTTGCGCCTCACGTTGTCCAGCAGCAGATTGTATTTTTCAAAAATGTCGCGGCGGTCTGTGACCTGCGTGATGCCGAGAATTTCCCTGAGCCTGCGCGTCATCTCAATCGCGGTATCGTGCGCGAGCAGGTGTCCGATCTCGTGCCCGAGGACTCCTGCCAACTCATCTTCGCTCTTGACGAACGCGATCAGCTTGCGCGTGACATAGATGCGCCCGCCCGGAATGACAAAGGCATTGGCTTCGGGGATGTCTACGATAAAAAACTGAATCCGCAATTTCGTCGGCGGCAGGTGACGCACGAGGCGCTCGCCTATCCGGCGCAGGTGCGCGCTCGCTTCCTCGTCTTCGAGCACGCGAAACTCGCGTTGCACATGCTCGGCCACGGCATCGCCCAGATCGGATTCCTGCTCTTCCGTAAAGATATTAGGCATGCTCGAACTGGCGAGCGTAGTGGGCGGCTGGCACGGCTGCGCAGGCTGTTGCGCGAAGAGCGATAAAGGGGACAGGCTGCACACGATCAGCCACAGGCACAGGTATATTAAAAAACGCTTTCTCATAAATCCTACTTCCATATTTTGTTCATTAAGTGAAGTCTGGGGGACGTGATAGGCCGCGCGGCAAAGCGTAAGATTAAGACCTCGCCGAATATTTGTAAAGCGTAGATGAAGCGAAGCCAAACGCCTCATTCTTTCGACCGCGATGCGCCGCGTCAGCCGTCGCTTATCTCATAGTCTCGCTTACATCGAACTCGTGTTAATTAACCCAGGTTGTCAGTTAATCAATTGCCACTAGCTTTAGCTAGTGGAGACAGTGCATCACAGAAAGTTGGCTTGAGCCAAAGTGTAATTAAAAGCTTCTGGCTTATTGCTATAGCTAAATGGTTCGGCTAAAGCCGATAGTTAGGAAACCTTTTTTCCACTAGCTGAAGTTAGTGGCAATGGAAGAAATCCAAAGACACCTCTATATCGGGCAACTCGTGTTAATTACAATTTTCCCGCCGCGTCCAGCTTTGAGACATCCAGCACGTAGGCGGTCTGCGCAGCGGTCAGGACGAACATGCGCGTGCCGTCATCGCTAAAGCGCGCCAGCGAAACGGGACTTGGGAAAACGAACTGTTCGCGCTTCTGCATGGTTGCCAGATCGTAGACAGCCAGTTGACCGCCCGTGCTCCTGACGCACAGCAGGCCGTTGGTCTTGGAGACCGTCGCATCGCTGCCTGCGATCTGCCCCTTCTGCTCGCCGTCTGCCAGCGAGTAGACCAGCACACGGTTGTTTGAATCCACAATCACCGCCCGGTCGCCTACGGCAAACACCTCCCATGCAAAAGACGGCGGATTCCGGCCCATTTCAATCAACAGGATGCCTCGCTGCTGCCCCGTGCGTGCGTCCAGCATTTCCAACACGTAAGAGCCGTCCTTCTCTTTTACCGCCGACAGGCGTTTGCTTAATGCGAGGTCTTTTTTAAACTGCTCTTTGGCAGCGTCGCCGGAAAGCGGCCACATCAAGACCATCATCTCACCGCGCGCATCCATCCAACCGGTCGGGAGATTTTTCAAAAAAGTCTTACTCCACAGCGTCTTCATCGTTTGCACATCTTTGACTTCCAGCGAGACCTGTTGTTCAAGGCCGCTTTCTTTAACGCCGGGACGTGAGATAAATAAGTATTGTCCGTGTTGCCGCGCGCGAATCTCTTGCCCGCTTTCTATCTCAGCGCCGGAAAGCGCTTCGCGGCGTTGCGTTTGCAAGATGCCTATCTGTCTGGCGGCAGTTCCCTGCGGAGGAAAATCCACATAGAAGGCTCCGTCTTCGGCGTAATGCGCGCCGCGAAAGCCGCGCACGTGAAAGACGCGCTCGCCCGTGCTCAAATCCCAGACAGCCCCGCGCGACTTTCCGGAGACGGCCAACCACTTAAAGTCCGGGGAGAGAGCCGCCGCGTAAATGTCGCCCAAAGGGTTTCCCGGCAAAGAAGCCTTCGCCCTTAAATCGTTTTTCTCCGAGCCATACAAGCCCAGCTCGCCGTTCGCCAGTTCCGCTACGAACACGTCATCGTAAATGTCTATCGCCAGCTTCTTGCTGGCCTTAAAGATGTTTCCGTCCTTGAGATTCATGACCACTTTCACGATGCCGGAGGGAGACGTTTCACGCGGGCGAAACAAAACATACTCGCCGTGCCCCGGCGCATCGAGCCGGCCTCTGTCAAGCGGCAGCGGCTTGACGACTTCGCCGCTCGGGAAAGCAGCTAAGGCCGACTGAGCGCGATCCAACGGATGCGTTCCGACGATGCGGCTGGAATTGATAAAGGTAAAGCCACCGGCCAGCAAATGTTTGATTGAGCCGCCCAGCGAAACCTGTTTGTTCAATGACAAGTCATAAGCGAGGGCATCCGAGGTTCTCGCGAAGGTTCCGGCCATCGGATGCCTGTAGGTGCCGGTCTTCACAGCGATCTCATTCGCGCTGTACTCGTATTCATTTGGAAATCCACCCTTTGAAGCGTTGGAAACCGTTCCGTTGCTTTCAAGAAACTCTTTCCTCTTGGCATTCCTCGCACCGGCTGCGAAGTAACGGCCATCCGGCGAAAAGTTCATGTGGATCGTCCGCCTCGTCAGAGAGTTGTAATTAACCGAGATAGAGCTATCTGAACTATCCAAATAAACACCGAGCACTCCGTTCAAATCGAAATAATCCTTTTCGTAGAAATCTTTTTTCCGAAAAATCTGCTTGCTCGTAGCGACCTCGAAGAGAGCTAAATCATAGTCCGTATCCAGACACGCCAGCGTCTTGCCATCGGGCGACAAGCTGGATTGCAGGCAAAATTTGCCGGGGACAACAACATCCTGCGCAGACTTTAATTTTCGCTCCGTCACGCTCCAGTGTTGAACGCGCAAATCGGAATTATAAAAGACGATGCCCTGCGAATCGGGCGTGAACTGTGGCGTGGAAATTTCTGCGGCTTCGATGCGAAAGAGCGTGGCAAACGGCTCGCGCGCCAGCACGCTGATGCCTCCGTTGTCCTGCGCCAGAATATACTTGCCGTCGGGACTAAAGCGTAAATGCGTAAGGTCTTCGCGCAGAGGCGACTCAAGCTGTCTCTTCGACAACAAGCCCGGCACAGATTCCTGACGCTCCTGATTCGGAGCGACGGCGACCGTGGCTTGAGATTGAGACGGCTGTTGCGCCGAATGCGAGAGCGGGAACAGGCCACACACGGCCAGACAAATGCTGAGAGATAAAAATATTTGCTTTCTCATAATGTTATTTTAAGTTTGGTTAAAGTAAAGTCAGGGGGGGAGAAGAGGCCGCGCGGCGAAGCGTAAGATTAAGCGGTTTCAGGGCATTTGTAAAGCGTAGCAGTTAGAGTATCATCTAGCGACTACATAGGGCTTAAGAGGCTTTGGAATTTTCAATTTTAAACGGCGGAAAGACGATTCAAAGATGAACATACTTGAGACAGAAGAGAAGATTTGCGCGCACGGAGTCTGCAATTGCAACGCGACCGCAGGCAGCGACTTTTGCAGCCCTTACTGCGAAGGCGCGGGCGACACCACCAACGTCACCGTAGACGAATCACAGGCCATAGTCTGCGACTGCGGGCATCCGACCTGCGTGGGATAATCTGCTATCATTAGCTTTCACGAAAGTCGAGGTTAAAGAGATGACAGACGAAGAGCGGCAACGCCAGATGGACTTTATCGTAAACCATCAGGCCGAGCTGACTGTAAAAATGGACAAAGCTGAGGTGAGGATCACACGGCTTGAAAATGTCCTCAGGCTCGCCATCCGCGCAGGCTTGCGCGAGCGCAAAGAGACGCGCGAAAAGTTCAATGCCCTGATTGATGCACACGTCCGGCTGGCAGAGGTTCAGGCTCGCGCCGAAGCTCGTACCGAAGCAGCCGTTGCCAGAACCGAAGCAGCCGTTGCTGATCTGGCCGAATCACGAGTGCGGACGGACAAGGCTCTGGAGACCTTAGCTGTATCTCAAGCGCAGACGGATAGGGCTATTGAGAAGTTATCCGTATCTCAGACGCAGACGGACAAGCAGCTTGCCGCTTTTATTGAGATTGTGCGCAAAGAGCGCAATGGCAATTCAGATTCGAACGGCGAGCCTTCAGCGAAAGGATAAGCGGCGTAAAATTTCCTTCATCCCTTCAGCCGCTTCCTCAAAGCGCACCCTTGCTCACATGCTTTTCTGAATCAGCGACTCGGGCGGCGGGCGACCGTCCGGGAAGGCAAAGACGTGAAAACAATTATTGTTCTCGCGCAACGCCTCGACGCGCCCGGCTGCTTCGAGCCGCGCGATTTCCGTCATCAGAAAATTCTGCTCGGCGGCGTTCATGTAGCGATACGAGATGTCGAACGCGAGGCCGGTCGTGTGCGGCGGCAGAGAGTTGCGCGCGGCGTTGACGTTTCTCTCGCTCAATTCGCGTTGATACTCTTCGGTGCGAACCAGAGAGGCGAGCGGCAGCGGACGATTAAAACGGCTCTTGTAAGCCAGCGCCAAGTCCTCCATCACCTTCTGCGCTTCGGGGCGCATAAAGCTCAAGAGTCGCCGCTTAAAAGCCTTTCGCGCCGCCGCATCATTCGTATCAAGCGATTGTTTGTTGAGGTCGCGCCCAAGCTGTGTAAGACTTTCCAACTCTGCCGCCGCGAGTGAGCGCCCGCGCCCAGTGCTGTAGAAAGAAGTGATAACAGCTTTCCTCTCATCCGTCTCCGCCATCTGGTTGAGCGCCGCCTGCATCCCGGCAGCGGCGGTGTAAAGCGGCACGCTCTTTCCCTTCTCTTTCTCGAAATGCGTAAACTCTGCTGCGCTGGCTCCGCCGCCGACAGCGTACAGGACATAACTTTCGCCGACAGACTTTAGCTCTACAAACTGTTTGGCGCGAATCATCTGCGCCAACTCTGCAAAGTCGTGAGGGATACGCAAATTCTGTTCAATCGTTTCGGCGGATTGAATCGCAAGGTTGCGGCGGCGGTCGCTGTAGTGTTTCAGCTCCGCCGGAATCTCGACCGCGGCGTCATAGCCGGTCGGCTCGCCGCGCTCCTCTTTGACCTTTTGCAAAGCCTGCCTGTAGCTTTCATCCGTCGGCTGATCCTCTTCCGGGAGCGGCGTCTCTTCCACGTCCCAATCGTCAATCAAGGGGTCTGGAATGCGCGGCTCGATGAGCGGCCTGGGCGCTCTGGTTTGTCGCTGCGGTTTCTCTTCCGCGACATCGCGAGTGGCAACGATGGCGACAATTGCGAGCACGATAATCAGCGCGGCGGAGACGGCGGCGATGAATACCGGAGACTTAAAGTTAAAGCCTGACGCCTTTGCCTGCGCGACCGCACGGGCTGGACGACCGGCCGTCGCGCGGGGTGCGGGCGCACGCATTTTCCGCTCGCGCATCTCGACGTGGATGGTTGTATGGTTGCCAATCTCGATTTGGTCGCCGTCCTTGAGGACAGTTCCTTCGGTCGGGACTTCTACATTGTTGACAAAGCTTCCGTTGGTGGAATTCTGGTCAACTATCCAGACCACCTCCGCCTTGCGATAGATGCCTGCATGCACTCGCGACAAGCCATCATCGTTGACTATCAACGTGGCGGCATCGCTGCGACCGATGGTGAGGCTCTCTTCAAGCCTTACCTCGAACGCCTCTTGTTTGTTCTGAATCAGGAGCGTGACTTCAAGCATTGCCGTGAGGTTTCAGATGAAAGTAAGCTGATGAAGTCGTTCGATTTTGATTGATGATAAGCGCATGGCGGGATGGATTTTAACATCTTCCATCAGCTAAGAGCGATGACAAAAAAGCAAACAGGCGAGAGCCTGGAAAACTTCGGACTCTCACCCGTTTTGCTCTGTGCAAATGTTTGGCCGCGTCGCTTTTGAGACCCGACCCGAAACCAAGCTATCTAAATCTCATCGCAGGATCGCCGAAGAAGATAGACATCCGGCGCACGTCCCTGTCGGGCGTCGCGCTCTTCGCGCCCTTCGCGGCGTCGCCGAGACGCTGCACCTGTCCCGTAAATAACAGCTCGTAGAATTTTTTGCTGACGGCGACCTGACCGTAAGGAACTGTCAAACCTGACGAAGCCCAGACTCCGACCGCCCCGCCGTTCGTGCCTTCGAGAAGAGATTCGGCCAGACTCTCCGTGTTCAATTCGGTGAAAGACCCGTTCAGGCAGGTCATCATCACAAACAGGGACAAACGCTGATTGTTGGCCAGGTTCGGCGCATCGGCAGTCGTCAAAAGTCCCGCGCCCGTCCACACGCCGACTGAGCCGTGCCCCAGATAGTTGACCACGCCGGGGCCTTGATTGATGGCCGCCTGAATCAGCGCGCGGGTCGTGGCCGTGTCCGCTTCGTCACGGTTAATCAACTGCACGTTCATCATGGCAGGCACGCTGGTCAGCACCTGACTCGTAAAGAATTCAAAATCGTAAATATCAAAATGGTCGCTGACCATGACTGCGCCTCGCTGCTGTGTGTCGCCCGCGTTCGCCTGTTCATACGTCATGATCTTATTGATGATGCGAGTGGTTTCCAGCGCGGTCTTGACCGGGAAACGCCCGACGGCTATCTCGGTCAAACTATCGTTATCAAAATCCACCAGCGCGTCGTCGCTCGCCGACTCTGAAAAATCAGAGTCAATCATCCCGGTCGGAACCAGATCAAGCTCGCCCAAACCGAAATAGTTGCGCGGGTCTGAGGTCGCATCTCCGACCAGCAGCAGGTAACCCGGAGTCGTCTGCCATTGATCCTTCGCGCGTTGCATGAAATCCCTGAGCGCCTGTGCCGAGTGCGCGCCAAAGCTGAACTCGTCGTAAACATCTTCGACATCGACGATGGTGACTGTCAGTCCCTGACTCTGTCGCAAGGCGCGGAGCGGCTCAAGGCTTTGCCGGAAATCTTTATAAGTCAGGATGACCATGTTTGCGGCATTGGTCGTTTGGTTCCAGCTCGAAGGCTCGTTGCGCACCGCTCCGACCGGATGTTCAAAGCTCGCCGGGACGAGAGCCAGCAGCGTTCGCGTAGAGGCCGCAGCAGGCAGCGTGAAGGCGAATGCGCCGCCGGAAGCCTGCGGGCTAACAGTCAACTCCGTGATGTTTGCCGTATCCGTGATGTCCAGCACGCGAATCGCAGAAGAAGTAAAACCTTCGATTCTGGCAGCCTGTCCGCCCGGAACGCTGAACTGTAGACGATTGCTCGACGCCCGATACAACCGAGGGTAAGTCAGCCGCACGTACTCAATCAGCGAGACATCTGACCCGGGGAGCATACTGAGCAACGTGATTGTGTTCTTGTTCTCACGCAACAGGGTTGGAGAGATATTGAATTGCCCGATAGCATTGTCGCGATAGCTGTAATTGATGACGCCGACATTGACTCCGTTTACCTGCACGTTGACCTGATGCTCCTGAATGGTCAGCCCCTGCACCTTGACTTCAAGCTGTGCCTGCGTCGCAGATGCCTGATCCAGCGCAGAGACTTGCAGCGTCTGTCGCAGCGGTAAGGAAGAATTGATGGACGGGCCAAAGAAATTTTGTTCCGCTCCGTTGAGGAGAGCCGGAAAACGAGAGACTTTATCTTTGCGTTCGATGGTCGAAGCAAAGCTCGCGGCAGGCACGTTCGGATTGAACGGCCCGGCTGAAGAGCTTGTGACGCGCTTGCCGGGGGTCGCGCCCGCGACGAGCCAGTAGACGCGCGTGTCTGTGTCGCGCGTGTCGAGCGCTTGACCGTAAAACTCTATCGAGCCATCCGCGTTGACGACCATCGCCTGCTCTACGCCGCCCACGAAAAGCTGCAAGTTCGCAAGGCTTGCTCCCTGAGCCAACCCTGCTGCCAGAAGCTCTGCGCGAGTCACGCGCTGCCACCCTTCGCGGTTGACAGAGAGCTTGACGCAAACCTGCGCGGCGAGCGCCCACTGCTGGTCAAGCTCCGGCGAAGCCTGTGCGCGCGACGTGATGGTCGGCGTGATAAAAGATAACTGGCCGCGATCATCTGCACCGGAGAGCGTCGCAGGCCATTCGCGCTGCACCGCCGCTTCATCACTGACAGCATATTCTTCGAGCAGCTTTGACGGCGCAGGATGCACAGCGCGCATGTCATCCGCCTGCGCCTGAATGGGGCCGTACCAGCGGCTCTGACCGTTGAGGTCTACGCTTTCCAGCCAGTAGCGCGAAGCAAGCGCCTGCTTACCGGACAAGAGCTTCGCACGCCAAGCGTAACCGTAGCCCGCCGTCAACGCCACGCCCTGCCCTGCCTGTAACGCAGAGCCTGCGATTAAAGATGGATTAAGCTGGATGCGCTCTCCGTTCAGCTCTTGATAAACGTTGTAGCCCAAGTTATCCAGCTCGTACCCGCTCTGCCATTCGAGCGAGACGTAACGATTGAAACTATAAGCTTCGAACTTGTTGAGGCGAACCTGCGTCGGCGCAGAGGCCGAGAGGATTGAGCCGTTGCCCGCTCTCTGTGCGTCGCCGTCCCGCGTCTTTCTGCCTGTGCCGTCCTGCGCAGATGAAGCAGGCAGCCCCGTGCCAAGCAGACTACAAACAATGACGAGAACGAAGCTGTAGAGCAAAGTTTTGCCCGTCCCGCCCTGTCTCACGTTTCGGGTACGCCGCATGTAAGAACTCCTGTTTAGACTGGAATGACTGGCGTGTTGGGATGCCTCTACTTAGGGCAACATCCGCCATCGGTTTATGCTGAGTTGATAAGCGCTGTAGACGCGAGATTCGTGGCTTGTCCTGCGATTCTGCCGCCTGCCGCCAAATGACTCCGCATTGTACCACTACTCCCCGCTAATTCAAGCCTGTCCCGCGCCTCTGGCAGTGGTTCAGTTTCAAACTGAGCAAAGAAAAAACAGGTTCGCGCAAAGGCGCTGGTGGCGCAAAGCAAGCACTACAGATAAAGCATGGCTCAATCCCTTTGCGCCACCAGCGCCTTTGCGCGAACTTCTTTCCTGATGTTGGATGACACTTGAATTTCAAACTGACCCACTACTGCGCCGCTTCTATAGCATCCCTCGCATCCATTCACTTCCAACACGATTCGGCTGGCTGTAGAATGTGCGGCAAAGCGAAAGAGGGAAATCAGATGGCAGCTAACGGGAAACGCGCATTGATAGTGGTTGACGTGCAAAATGATTTTTGTCCGGGCGGCGCGCTCGCCGTCAAGGAAGGCGACCGGGTGGTCGCGCCGCTCAACCAACTCATCAAAGAGTTTCTGGAACGCGGCGAGATGGTTGTCAAGAGCCGCGACTGGCATCCCGCTCAAACCAAACACTTCACGGCCTACGGCGGCACGTGGCCTGTTCATTGTGTGCAAAACACGCACGGCGCAGAGTTTCATCAAGACCTGCTTGACGACCCGCGCATCCGCATCGTCTCGAAAGGCACTGGCGACAAAGATTGCTATTCGGCCTTTGATGAAACAGACCTCGCTTCACTCCTGCGCCAGCAGGGCGTCGAAGAAGTCTGGGTCGGCGGCCTTGCGACAGACTATTGCGTCAAGAACACCGCGCTCGATGCCGCGCGCGAAGGTTTTAAAGTCAAAGCTATTGCAGACGCCATGCGCCCCGTCGAGCTTCAACCCGGCGACGGCGCACGAGCCATCGAAGAGATGCGAAAAGCCGGAGCACAAATCATTTGAAGGCAGTGACGAGTGACGAGTGACAGGTGACAAGCAAGAACAGGTTGTACTTGTCACTTGTCACCTGTCACTCGTCACTGAATTATTATGGGAACTCTGAGTATTGATCGTTATCACGCGGCGATGGGCAATGCGTCGTACAAGGACGTGACGCGCTTGAGAGAGAAGCTTTTGAGCGAGGCGCAGGCGACCTTTTACGTGACGCAGCGCAAGCTCAAGTATGCTCCGTGCCTGGGACATGAGCGGTTGGTGCGCTTACTGGTTGACAGCCAGCTTGACCGCCCGCGCCTGCGGTTTCTCGAACAGGATCGCGGCGGGCTAGAGCTGTTCGCGCGTGCCCTCGAAGACACGCAATTCGTCGGGCGCGTGCGCGCCGTCAGTCCGGGCACGATTCTCTTTGCCAACGAGCCTCTGGCGGACATCACAGGCCCGTTCGGCCTCGCGCAGGCGCAGGAGATTAAGTTCGAGCATGCCTTTGACCTGCCGATGACGACGGCGAGCCTCGCTTTGCAATTTCGCATGGCGGCGGGAGAGCGTTGGCTCTCGGACTTCAGCCTGCGCCGCAATGGCGACATAGAGCGCGCGGTCGAAGTCGCCACCTACGCATTCATCGGCGGCTTTAACGACACCTCGAACATGGAGGCCGCGCATCGATTAGACATTCCGGCGGTCGGGACTGAGGCGCACTACTGGCAACAGGCGTACACGGAATTTATGTACGAGCCGGAGACAGAGACGCGCACCGGGCAGCCCAAACATTTCGAGCAGGTCGCGTTCGAGCGTTGGCTGGATGCGAACCCGAACGGCACGACGCTTTTGCTCGATACGATTGATGTTCACATGGGAGCGGTTCACGCGGCGATGGCCGCGACTTCAAACGAAGCGCGTCGTCGTGCCTTCAGGGGCTTTCGCGTTGATTCCGGCGATCTGGCAAAGCTCGGCGCGTGGTGCCTGAGCTTTTTTGAAGCGAACGGCCTGCACAATCTGATGCCGATTCTGACGGGCGATCTTGATGTTGAGAAAGTGCGGCGCATCGTCGCAGAGTTTCCGCAGGCCGCAGGCTTCGGCATCGGCACGAAACTCTCAAGCGAGGTCAAAGCGGTCGCGGGCGTCATCTTCAAACAATGCCTGATCGAAGACCACCCGACCCTGAAAGCCTCGAACACGCCCGAAAAATCCACTTTGCCCGGTCGCCTGCAAATCTTTCGCGGGATGGATGTAGAGAATTTCTACGTCGCCGATGTCATCGGCCTTGATGATGAAGAGATAGCTATTGACGATGCTGTCCGAACCGAACGGCTGCTGCTTCCCTTCTGGGAGAACGGGCATCACAGCGCAATTCCGTCTATCACTAAACAGAAAGCCATCGTCGAAGAACAACGCTCACGCTTCCGCGACCTGGACAATTACCCCGTCACACTGAGCGCGCGGCTGCGCTCGCTGCGTGATGAATTGACCGCGCAGATGCGTTTGGATAATTCAGATTGGGGAAAGGTTTTGCAAGTCCCGCATCAACTCGCCGCAGAGCTTAGTTAGGGCGTGTCGCTCTGAGGGCGTTTAATCGTAGTGATATTTGCAAGAGACGATGATGATTTGTTCGTCCGTGACTTTATACACAAGACGATGCTCATCCGTGATGTGGCGTGACCAATAGCCTTTGAGTTCATGCTTCAGGAGTTCGGGTTTACCGATGCCGTCGAAAGGGGTTTTGGCGGTTTCAATAATGATGCGGCGCAGTCGCTCAAAAAGTTTCCGGTCGAGTTTTGCTCAATCGCTGTAATCATCGAAAGCAGTTTGGTGAAAAGCAAGAATCCTCACTGAAACTGCTCCTGCGCGGGCGTGACAAGGCTTTGCCCCTGCTCGACATCGCGGATAGCGTTCAAGAGGCGTTCGCGGTTCGCCGGAGAGCGGAGCAAATACGCGGTTTCGTCGCGCTCATAGACAACGATTTCAATCTCTTTGTTTTTGAACATCGCTTTGAGCGATTCAAGAAAACGCTCGTCAAGTTCGTCGGCGTTGACCTGATAGATGGTGGTGCGCATAGCGGCTCCTTAATATTGCTGTAAAGATTCTAGCACCGTGCGCGGCAGTCTGTCAGGCGTTTTCGATGATGGCTATTTCGCCATCGGTCAAGCCGTACAGTTCATAGACTTATGAGAATCAAGCTGACGGTCAAGAGCAGCGCACTTGTTTTCATAGAAAGTCCCGTCATGAAGGTGAAAGGTTGTGGATATTGATTGAGAGGAATTACTGTGTGGGCTGCGGTTCAATTTTCGTGACACGTTCTTCTAACTCTCGCTGGTCGGCACGCACATCAAGAATGTTCTGATTCAAGATGTCAATTTTGCGCTCGACCCGGCGCGACCCCGCTTCCATTTCGACACGTAAGTTTCCTAGCTCTACACGCATCTCCCCCATCTCTACACGCACCCCTGCTATTCCTTCACGCATCTCTGCGCGAGTATCAGCAATTTCTTTTAATGCGTGTTCCCAGATAGGCTTCGTGTCATAGGTTTTCGCTTCGAGATGTTGCAGGCGCGAGTCAAAAGCACGCATGCTTGTATCGAGTGCATCAAAACGGGCAAAGACGCGCTCCTCGAAAGAGCGATCATCCGGCATGTTTTGTGTGGTCTCTTCACTCATGCCACAGATTATGAAACTTCTTATGAGTCAGTTCAAGCCAAAAATGCGGCTTGCAAATTCCATTGCAAGCCGCTCGCACGGCTTAACGGAATTTTCAAACGGCTTCTTAAATCGAACCCTCATGCCTCGCGTCGCTCTCACGCGCGCATTCGTGTATAATTACTTTTCGTCCCCTTCTATCCGAAAATCTAAAATCTTTTGTAGGGAGCTCCTGAGCATGAAACATCTGATCGCAGTTTTGTTGCTGCTGGCTATGTCCTGCGCCGTCTTTGCGCAGAACAAGCAGCCGCGCAAAGTCTTTCCTTATCCATACACGATAGACGATTTCCCGAACGGGCTGCGTCTTATCACCGTCCCGACGGACTATCCAAACCTCGTCTCGCTTTACATCGTGGTTCAGACAGGCTCGCGCAACGAGATCGAGCCGGGCAAGAGCGGCTACGCACACTTTTTCGAGCACCTGATGTTTCGCGGGAGCGAGAATTTTTCCGCCGAGAAGCGCGATGAGATTTTAAAGCGCGCCGGAGCCGACGCCAACGCTTACACCTCAAGCGACCGCACCGTTTATCATGAAGTCTTTTCCAAAGAAGACCTGCCGCAGATTATGGAGCTTGAAGCAGACCGTTTTCAGCGTCTGAAGTACGAGATCAATCCATATAGGACGGAAGCCTTAGCCGTGCTCGGCGAGTACAACAAGAACAGCGCCAGCCCAACCTCGAAGCTCTACGAATCCGTGCGCGAGACGGCTTTTAAAAAGCACACCTACGCGCACACCACCATGGGCTACATCAAGGACATAGAAGATTTCCCGAACCAGTACGAGTACAGCCTTGAATTTTTCAATCGCTACTATCGCCCGGAATACACGACCATCGTGATCGTCGGCGACGTGACGCAGGCGCAGGCCGCCTCGCTCACGAAAAAATACTGGGGCGATTGGAAGAAGGGCAACTACGTGCCGCAGATTCCCAAAGAGCCTGAGCAGACCGAAGCCCGCACGGCGCATGTGGACTGGCCTTCGCAGACGCTGCCGTGGGTCACAGTGTCTTTCCGCGCTCCGGCTTACGATGATATGAGCAAGGATAAAGCCGCGCTCGATCTGTTGTCCGTCATAGCCTTTGGCTCGAACTCAGACCTCTACCAGCGTCTGGTCATCAAGGAGCAGAAGGTGGATGTCATCTCTCCTTCGTTTGATGATTCTTTTGACCCCGAATTGTTCGGCGCATGGGTGCGCGTCAAAAAAGCGGAAGACATGGATTACGTGCGTGACCAATTGTTGGAGACGTTCAAACGCTACACGACCGAATTGATTCCGAAGGAGAAGCTGGCCGCCACGAGCGCACGCATGCGTTATAGCTTCGCGCTCGGCATGAACAGCTCTGAAGCCATCAACGGCGCGCTCGCTCCGTATATCTCTTTGCGCCGCACGCCGGAGACGATAGATAAGATGTTCGCGCTCTATGATCGCGTGACGCCGGAAGACGTGCGCGCCGCCGCCGCGCGTTACTTTGTTGAGAAGTCCCGCACCATCGTTACGCTCTCAACCAAGATGGATGACAAAGGAGGAGCGAAATAATGATGACTCGCTTTCAAACTTTAAAGAATCGAAGCACACACTTGATGGCAGGCTTGATGCTGCTGATGTTTATGATGACCATGATGACTAACGTATCGTTCGGACAGGAAGCTGCGCCGCCGCGCAGTGACGGCATCAAACCGCCGACAGTCCGCAGCAAGCCAGCCGCTAAAGCTGCTCCGTCAAAATCCATGTCGAAGGCTGGCCCAATCGCCAGCGTGCTCAAGCCCAATCGCTCGCCGCTCATCTCTTTTCGTATTTTGCTGATGACGGGCGCGGCCTCTGACCCGGCAGGCAAAGAAGGCGTCGCGGCCTTGACGGCAGCGATGCTCGCGGGGGGCGGTTCGCGCGCGATGACTTATGAACAGATCGTCGAAGCGATGTACCCGATGGCCGCAGGTTTCGGCAGCCAAATTGACAAGGAGATGACCGTCTTTACGGGGACGACGCATGTGGATAATCTGGACAAGTACTACTCCATCATCAGCCAGATGCTTCTCGATCCCGGTTTTCGCGAAGAAGATTTCACACGGCTCAAGTCCAATTCGATGAATTTCCTGAAAGTGTCTTTGCGCGAGGGCAATGATGAAGAGTTGGGCAAAGAGCAGCTCTATAGCATGATCTACGCCGGGCTGCCCTACGGGCATCACAACACGGGCACGGTCAGCTCGCTCGAAAAGCTGACGCTTGAAGACGTGCGCGACTTTTACCGCAAGCACTACACGCAGGCGAATCTGGTCATCGGCATGGCAGGCGGGTATCCAAACACGTTCGCCAAAAAAGTCGAGACGGATTTCGCCAAGCTCCCGGCAGGAGAAGCGGGCAGCCGGAAGTTCGATGCGCCAAAGCTTGAAGCGGGGATGAAGATCGGAATCGTCAAACGCGAGACCATCTCGACAGCCATCTCGCTCGGCTTTCCGCTGAACATCACGCGCGCCGATAAGGATTGGCCTGCGCTGGCGGTCGTCGCGTCTTACTTCGGCCAGCATCGCTCTTCCAACAGCTATCTCTACCAGCGGCTGCGAGGGCTTCGCGGGTTGAATTACGGCGACTATGCCTACATCGAATATTTCCCGCGCGGGATGTACCAGTTCGAGCCTGACCCGAATCTCGGAAGGCAGATGCAGATTTTCCAGATTTGGATTCGCCCGGTGCCGCAGGAGCAAGGCCACTTCGCACTGCGCGCCGCGCTCTATGAATACGACAAGCTGGTGCGTGACGGAATGTCCAAAGAAGCTTTCGAGGCAACACGCGAGTTCCTGACCAAGTACAACAACATCCTGACTTCGACGCAGGATGCGCAGCTCGGTTACGCGCTCGACAGCCGCTACTATGGCATCCCGGACTTTAACACCTACATGCGCGAGCAGCTCGCAAAGCTCACGCTCGAAGATGTCAACCGCGCCATCCAGCAGTATCTGAAATCAGACCGCATGCGCGTCGTGATGATTACGAAAGATGCCGAAGCCTTGCGCGACGTGATTACGGCCAACAATGCCTCGCCCATCAAATACAACTCGCCCAAGCCGCAGGAAATCATGGACGAGGACAAGATGATCGAGAGCTACAAGCTTAACGTCAAGCCGGAAGACGTGATGATTATTCCGGTCGAGAAAGTGTTTCAATAAGAAATTCAAACAGGGATAGACAAGATTAGGCAGGATTGAGAATTTCCGATTGCAGATTTGAGATTTCAGATTACTAATCTCAAATTCCAATCTTCGATTTTCAATCCTGCCTATCTCTGTCTATCCCTGTTTGTAAATCTTCGTTTCTTCAGAAGCTCTTGCGGAACAGGTACGAGAACTTGATGAAGAACTCACGCCCGTTGCGCGCAACGCCCGGCTGGAAGAAGCGGTCGTGGAAGATAGTTGTCGCCGGATTCAAAGTATTGAATGCGTTGTAACCGACATCGTCGTTGTAGCCGACATAAAAGGCCGTGCCCGGATTCGGCGTCCAACCGCCGATGATCTGCCCGCGAACGTTCGAGGCCAGCGAATCGTAATCAACGCGCACACGTAAAAAGGTAAAGCGCGTGAACTGGTAAGTGCTGCGCAGGACGACGATGTTATCGTCAAACGCCGTGCGCCCGTTGTCTGCACGCACCAGCCGCGCCTTCGTGTAGCCGAGATTGATGCTCAGCGGATCGGTGGGCTTGTAGTTAATGCCCGTATCAATGTCAAGAAAATTACCCGAACCCGGATCAAGCGCAGGCTCGTCTATAAAAGCCCGATTCGGGTCGTTGACCCAAGCCACATAAGGCGGGCTAACGCGCGGGAATTCCGGCCCGTTACCGAAATCAAAGTCCATCGCGCCCCACATATAACCGAGGAACAGATAGGCGTAGATTTTTTTATTGAATGTTCTTTCGGTATAGCCCCAGAGTTGCTTGCGATATGTCGTGCGTTCCGGGTCGGGGCCGAAGAAGGCGCCGCCCTGTCCCGTATTCAACTCGCGATTAAAACCGAACTCCTCTTCAAAGATGCGCTCGTAGCCGTAATTGATTCCGACCTGCGCGAATGTCTGATGCTGTAAATTCAGCGAGCCGACAACCTCCGTATAATAGTTTTGCAGGCGACCTTGAAAGTCATAGTTGACACTGTTGTAATTGGTCACCTGTTTCCTGATGATGTACTTCGCCTTCGGTTGATCTTCCGTGTTGTATCTGAAGAACAGTTCGTTGATGTTCGTGTTGGTGCGGCGCGTAAAGCCCAGGTCGGCGCGATAATCTTTGGTGCGACCGACGCCCGCAACGAACCAGCCGAAATTTCTGCCGGTATAATCGTAAATCCAGTAGTAGCCGATAGCGTTTCCGATGCGGTCCTGGACAGCTTGAGTCTCAGGAAAATTCTGACCGGCTTCAAGGTCGCGGAAGAAATCAGGATTGAAGAAAGGCCGCTTGGAGGTCGTGCCGAGCAACTGGAATTGAACGATGGTTTTCTGGTTCAGCCTGAAGCGGCCATCGAAACCGGCCAGATGATTGTGCTTGTCTATGAAATTGTAAGTGGTCGCGATAAAGCCGAGGCTCGATTCCTTACCGATGTCTCGCTTCAAGCGCATGACACCGACCAGAGCATTCGCATCGAAAAACTTTGCACGGTTCGGATTGCTAAAAAAGAACGGATCGCTGCGCTCTTCGTCGCTGAAATCTCCGGGGTTTTTATCTGAAGCCATCATGATGCCGAAGGTGTTGCGCCCGTGCTTGCCCGTCAGTTTCACGGCCACATCCGGATCAACGATGGTGCGTGTGTGAACGGCGTTCATCGGCGTCTGAAAATAATCAATGCCTTCAAGAAAGAACGGTCGCTTTTCGGGAAAGAAGATCGGAAATCTCTGGTTGGCAAGCACGACGGTCGAGTCTGCTTCGACCTGCGCAAAGTCCGGGTTGATTGCTGCATCGAGCGTGATGGTCGGCGTGATTCCGAGCTTAACCGTCACCCCCGGCTCAAACTCAACCGGCTTATTCACAAAGTCGCCGGGATCAACCAGCGCCGGATTGTTATTCAGCGTGCCCAGGGAGAAGGTGCGCGTGCGGATTCCTTTTTCGGAAATCGTCAGGCTCGGAGTGATTTCCAGTTGACGTTGCGTGCGGATGCCTTCGAGACCCGTGATATGCCCGGCCTGACTGAGAAAGCTCGCGTTGTCGCGGTCGTTCGGCATCCACGAATCGATCTCGTCGTTAAAGCGATCAATGTTGCGGAAGATGTGTATGCCCCAGAGCTTGTCTTTGCCCGCAGTGTAACGCAGCGACTTGAAAGGAATGGCGACCTCGACAGTCCAGCCGTCCGCCGTCATCACGCCCTTCGATTCCATCACGATGTCAAAGTTGTAATCTTCGCCCTGCCCCGACGTTAAAATTGCGTCCTGCTGAATGCCGAACGGATTGAAGCCGAGAATGTACGCGCGGCGCTGGTCGTTAAAAGTGTCCAGATAGATGCGCACGTTGTCTTCGCCAAAGACGTTATCGCGCTTGGCAATCGTGGCGCGCACCTTGTCCGGCTCGTCGTAACACTTAAAGGCGAAGTAGAGAAAATTCGGATCGTAGGCGATCATCACTTCGGTCTTTTTCGATGGCTCGATGTTGTCGCCCGGGCTGCGCTGGTAAAAATCTTTGAGGACGACGGCCTGCTTCCAAATCTCTTCGTCAATCTTGCCGTCAATGACCGGAGGCTTATCTATTTTGGGGACGCGAACGGGATTCGCTTTCTCCGGCGGAGGAATGACCTTGCGCCCTGCCGGCGCAGGCGGAGCGGGGTCTTCCTTCTTGGAGTCGGTTGTCTTCTTTTCCGTCGCCTTGCTCTCTTCCGCTTTGCCGTCGGTCGAGACATTCAGCGTCACGGGCGAAGAGACAGGCTCTGGCGGCTGCGTTGTTTGCGCACAGACGACGCCAGTTCCGAACATTAACAGAATAAAGACCAACAAACTTTTTTTCATGAGGCCGCTCCTATGAAATCTTACCCGACCGGGTAAGAACTGCGAGATTTAAGTATTAGCCGGGAATAAAAGCTTACGAGCGCAAGCGACTTTCACTTTAACGCCAGTATAGACTTGCTTGTTTCAGAACATTGTAAAATGATTTTTACAACCCCTTGATGCCGATGATAAAGCTCTTCATCGCGCCCATGATTACTGCCCGTCGGCGCGCTGTAAAATAATTCTGCCATCGCCCGTGCGCAGGGACAGGACAATTCCCCCGCTCCCGATTTTCCAGCGACGGATGCGCTTGGGAGTGTTCGCCTCTTCGGTCACCGTCAAAGAGCTTTCGTTGATTAGCTTCTCTGCATCGGATTCGATGTAGGCGTTGAAGTCTGCGGGCAACAAGAGCGTAATAGTGCCATCGCCGGTGCGCGCTGCGAGCTGCGTAAAGCGGCCTTCCAGAATGATGCGGCCATCGCCGGTGCTGGCATCCGCAGCCCCGTTGAAGTTTGCGATACGGATGCGGCCATCGCCTGTTTTCACCAGCAGGCGGCCATTGCCATCCAGAACATCAACCGAGCCATCGCCGGTGCGCAAGTCCAACTCGCCCGTGACGCCTTCGAGCGAGAGCCGACCGTCGCCCGAAGAAGCGCGCAGGACAACTTTGCGCGGCACAAAAATCTCAAGGCTCACGTTGGCGTTGTACGAAGTGACGCCCGGAGCCAGAGTCTGCGCGAAGGCTTTGTCAAAGGTCGCAGTGATGTTTATCTCGTTGCCGTTCTTGACGGCTTGATAACGAATCCCGCGCAAGCCCTTCTCGGTGCTGGCGCGCTTGATGACATTGACGGAAACTTCCGGTTTATCCCAACCGCGAATCAGGAGCGCGCCGTCAAAAGTTTCGATGTTGAGACGCGGCGTTCCGCTCACGTCGAGTTTCGTCGTATCACGCTCGACCAGGCGATAATCGTTGTTCTCGATAACCCGCACAGCAGTCACGGACTGCGTCGCGGCGCGTGCCGCCTCGCGCGCCGCTTGCGCGATCTCGCGCTGAGCCTCGCGCGCTGCTTGTGCGCCCGCAACCTGAGCCTCGCGTGTGGCTTGTACGGCCTCTTGCTGAGCCTCACGCGCTGCCTGCACGGCTTCTCGTTGGGCTTCGCGCGTGGCTTGTGCGGCTTCACGCTGGGCGGCGGCAACGGCGCGCTCTGCTTCCTGCTGTGCGCGCTGGGCTTCGCGCGTGGCGCGCTGCGCCTCTAGCTGTGCGCGTGCGGCCTCGCGTTGCGCCTCGCGCACGGCGCGTTGGGCTTCGCGGACAGCTTCCCTCTCATCGCTGCCCCAATCCTCGTCGTCCCAATCCCCGTCTTTATCAATGCCCTTGCCTGTGCCCTTGCCAGTGCCCTTGCCAGTGCCTTTGCCTTCGCCCTTGCCGACGCCGACGTTGAGCAGTGAGCTGGCGGGGCTGAGAGGCTTTCCGTCATCGGCATGTTGAATTTTGATGCCGCCGTTGACATTGCCGAGCTTGAGTCGCGCGCCGCCGCGCCCGAGCTGCCCGTAAAGCTCGCGCCCGACGTAATCTCCGCGCCTGACCGGAAGACCGAAGTTGTTGGTGATACCGCCGTGGACTGTGCCGGCTTTGATGATTGCGTTCGAATCGGAAGGAATCACGAGCAAGATGCTGCCGTTGACAGAGCCGAGCGAGACGGGCTTCGATTCATCGAGCTTCTCAAAAGTTACTTCCAAAATTCCGTTAATCGTGGAGAGCTTTACTTCGCCCTTCAAATTGCGCGCCGTCACGCGGCCATTGATTGAGGAAGCATTGACTTCGCCCGCCGCGCCTTCGATCAACAGGTCGCCGTTGACCAGCTCGATTGAGCTGAGGCGGGCGTTGCGCGGGATGGTCAGCGTATATTCAACCGCCGCCGGATTCTGATAGCGACGATATTCATCGTTCGTAAAATTCAGGCTGCCGTCCGGGTAGCGCGTGCGAATCCGCAACACGTCGGCGGTCGAATCAATCTTGATTTCCGCTTCGCTCAACAGCTCGCGCGTGTAAGCCGTCTTGACGGCATCCACCTTGACTTCGTTGCGATCCCAAACCATTACGCGCACAGCGCCCTGTATATTTTCGAGGCTCACGCGCCCGGTCGGGCTAAGCTGGTAAGTCTGGTGAAACTCTTCTCGCAGCTCGGCTCGCGGCGCCTGCTGCGCGCCCGTGCGCGGCGGCATGACGAGCAGGACACCGAGCGAGACGAGCGCCACAAATAATAATCGCTTAATCATGTTCATTTCTGCTTTCAACATTTCAACTTTAATTTTATATACAGGACGAAGTCCGAATAATTTATGAAATCGAAGCGGATTGCTGTCATGACTCATGACCGCCGCAATTTTCGCCGCTCTACAGGGAAAACACCACGATTAAATGTTCTGTGGCAATTTTTTTTCGCGGGAAACCGGGAAATCTATTGAAGTTATTGCCACAGAGGCACAGAGATATTAATGATCTCGAATTTGAGATTAAGGATTTGAAATTCCTCCGTGTCTCTGTGTCTCTGTGGCTAATTTATTTCGTGCCGGGCGCATTACATCTTGCGCAGACGGAGGGTGCCGCTGAAGGAGGACAAGTTAAGCGTTGCCGCGCCCTGAACTGAGCCGTAAGTGCCGACGATCTTGCCCGAAGAGAGAATGTCCGGTGTGTTGATGCCGCCCATGTATTTCAGTGGAAAGTCCGTAATCACTTCGCCGCCCTGCGAGACTCTGGCCGTTACCTGAAAAGAGACTGTGTCAGGAAGGTTGAGCGTGATGTCGCCGGTCGTCGTCTGGAACTTATAAGAACCGCCACGCGCCAGCGCGCCTGTGAGGCTGACTTCGCCCGTGATGGTGCCAGCCTCGACGCGCGGCTGTGCGATCTGCTCAAGCCGCACGTCGCCGCTCATCGTCTTGGCGTAGAGAAAATCGTTCGGCTCGACGACCTTGGCGTTGATGGCTTCGACGCTGCCGCTGATGGAGTGCAAACGGATACTACCGCTTGAATCTTCGAGCGAAACGTCGCCGCTCACGCTCGTGGCTTCGACGGCCTTTGCCACGCGGCGCACACTGACATTGCCGCTCGTGGTTTGGGCTGTGACTGCCGCGACATCCGAGATTTCAATATCGCCCTCGCGCGTCTTGACATAGAGAGTCGCGCCGCGCGGAACTTCCAGTTCAATATCACTCGTGCCGCGACACTCGCCCATTCGCAAGGGAGCTTCCTTCGGCGAATCCGAGACCAGCACTTCAAGCCGAACCGCGGGAGTCGTAGCTTTTGGATTCTCCGTCCGGCGCAAGGTCGCCACCGCGTCCGAGTCATCTGCATTGACGCGCACTTCTCGACGGTCGCCGCCGACGACCATAATATTGCCAGACTCAAGACACAGCGTAATCACGACGCCGGGGTCTGCCGCCATCACGCGCACGGGTTGCTGTGGCGGTTCTTCCTCTTCGGCTTTCTCAGGCTGCTGCGCGAGTAAGACGCCCGCGCTCAGCAGGAGCGCAAAGACCGCGACGGCAATGTTGTATAGCTTCGATTTCATACCTTGTAAAAACCAGCTCTGTTTCTTTAGCGTTGCGCGACTAAGGGACGTGATTGCTCTGCCACCGCGCTCAGCAGATCAAGCTTGCTCTGATAAATCGAGTACAGCATCTCTGCCGCGTCCGCGCTGTTCGGGTTCGTGCGCGCGGTGCGCTGCGTGGCCGTGATCGCATTGTCAACGACCGCCAGATTACGCTTGTAATCGGCCAGCAGCGTCGGCTGCAAAGAAGATTCTCCGTTGGCTTCAATGGCCTCCGTCAGCAACGAGATGGCTTGCAAGTAATTCTTCTCGCCGGGTAACACTTGCGGGGCAGCGATGTCTGCAACAACTCCTTGTGTTGAATCGAGAGAAGCCGGAACAACTTTCCGCGCAGGTCTCTGCTTGGAAACTGTTCCTGGTTCGACTGTTTCAACCGCTCCGGGCGCATCCGGTATTTGCGGCCCGACAAAATTTATATCGCCCTGCTCGTCTTGAATCGCTTTGACGGCGACAAAATTATCTTGAGCATCAGGCTGCCGCATCATGATTCCGCCGACGACCGCAGCTAGAACGACAAAGAGAGCGATGCTTGCAAACCCAAACGCTCGCTGCGGAGTGAGATTGAAAGAAGCTGCGAGCGATGCGAACCATGCGCGCACGCGCGTTGCTGCGCTGTCGTTGATGACCTCTGCCGGTTGCGACTGCAATCCGGCGATGGCTTCATCGAGCCGCGCACGCAGGCTCATCGTCGGCACGCTCAAAGATAATTCGCTGGCGAACGCAGCGTTTGCCAACTCCATCTCGCTTTCGACCTCGCGCGAGAGCGCTGTGCAGGCCGCGCACGATGATAGATGAGCGACAACGTATTCAAGCGTCTCCGCGTCCAGCTCGCTATCGTAATAGCCTTGTAAAATCCCTTCATCCAGACAAGGATTCTTCATTGCTTTCCTCCGATTTTTCCATACAACCTGACAAATTCTTTTCGGCCTCGCGCAATCAAGCTGCCGACGTTGGTTTCGTTGATAGAGAGCGTGGTGGCAATCTCTCTATAAGACAACCCCTGCTGCTTGAGCAAGAGGCAACTGCGCATAGGCTCTTTAATCTTATCCAGCGCGCGGCGTGTTTCTTCGATCTCGACGCGCCGCTCGTAATCTTCTTCGGGCGCGACGGTAAACCAATCCGCCTTTGCCGTTTCCTGCTTGGCATACTCGTCTTCGCGCGCGACAGAGCGGTTCTGGCCGCGCAGAGTGTTGCGCGCGACGTTGATCGTGACTCTCAAAAGCCAGGCGCGCAATAGTTCTTCTCCCGGCGTCGCGTCCAAATTTTTGTATAACCTGAGAAAGACCTCTTGCGTCACGTCTTCGGCCAAGCCCGTGTCGCGCACCATCGCGCGGGCAGTGCGAAAAACGGCGCGATGATGCAGAGTAAATGCTTCATCGAAGCCGAGCGGCGTCGCTGTTGCTATCGTCTCAACCGAATTGTGCATCGAGTCCGTCAAGGCTCTCGCTCGTCCGCTCATAGCACCTGCTCTCAAAAGGTAAACACCGCGCATGCCGTTTTTGTGGCAGAAGAATACACTTTTTCCGCCTTTGCGGGCAGTAATTTAGCGTAAATGTCGCGATGAACATCGCTAAAGACAGGTTTACGAACAGGTAGGTCAAACTGAAGCCACTTGAAATGCAAAAACCGTTACCCCTTTTTCACACGCACATTTCCGTTAATCGTGCTGATCTTGATCCGGTTGGCTCCGCCCGCCGCGCTCCCAGTGCCATAGATGTATTTTCTGGGGTCTCCCTTGTCATAAGTCCATTCGGCATCTTCCCTCTGTTGGAGCGGAAAGTCGCTGGTGATGCTGTACCGCCCACTCTGATTTTTGGTGTAAGCCAGAGAGATGTCAAACTCCATCGACAGGTTTGCGGGCACTGTGAGTGTGATGTCGCCGCTGTAGGATGTCAATTCGACATCGTGACGCCCGCCGCTGTTGCCAAGCATGCTGACGGAGATGTCGCCGCCCATCGTCGTCGCATTGACCCAGCCGTCAACTGATTCGATGTTAATGTCGCCGCCCATCGTTTTGACTTTGGCGAATTTGGAAGCGGAGCTAACCCGGATGTCGCCGCCCATTGTCATCACCTGCGCGCCCGCCGGAGCCGTTTCGACTTTGATGTCGCCGCCCATCGTCTTGATATGAACCTCGTCGCCGGTCGTCTCGCCGCTCCTGCGCGTGACGTTTTTGTAAACCACATCGCCGCCCATCGAAACGCCGTTGACATCGCCGCGCACGTCTTGCAAGAGGACTGCGCCGCCCATCGTTTTGACCTTGCCGTCAACATCCGAATTGGTCAAAGAAATCCTGCCGCCCATCGTGGTTAGATCAAGCTCGCCCTTCAGGTTTTCCAGGATGAGCTTGCCGCCCATGGTCTTGCCGCTCATCTTGCCTTGAACATTCTGAATGCTCATGCTGCCGCCAGCCGTCCCAAGCTCAAGATCGAATCTCGCGGGCACTTTGATTTCGAGCCGCAAATTGCCGTAGTGATTCCGGCTCCTGGAGTTGTAGCCCCTGCGGATTTGAATGCCCGCAGAGGTCTCTCGAATATCAAGCTCGCAGTCATCGCATGCGCCATCGCCTTCATAAGTACTAACTGACACGGCATCTCTGTCCCAGCCGGTGATCTCGATTGAGCCGCCCGACTTCAAATCAACTTCGAGACGCTGTCCCATAGAAGCTTTAAACTCTCTGTCCGTGCGCGTCGCCGGTTCGCCGGCAGAGGCGCGTGCGGGCTGCGCGAGCCTATAAGAAGTCGTCAGGCAACCGCACACCAACACGGCCAGAGCAATGAGTAACAGCATCCTTCGCATGAGTAAGTCTCCTCTAATCTTCCGCGCCGGAAATTTAATCCAGCTCAACATTGATTTCAGGGTTGACCTCAACCGCCACTCCGCCTTTAAGCCGCAGCAACCTGAGCGCCCACGCAGCCTTCTCGCGCACTTCTTCGTCTTTGTCCTTGAGCGCGGCTGTCAATGCTTCAATCGCGCGCTTGTCGCCTTTTAATCCCAAAGCCCACGCGGCCTGCGCACGCACTTCGCTGTCATCGTCTTTGAGAGCCGCGACTAAGGGCAGCACTGCCCGCCGATCACCCTTCAAGCCCAAAGCCCAAGCGGCCTGTTGCCGCATATCCCGGTCGCTGTTTGTGAGAGCGGCCATCAGAGGCTCTACGGCGCGTGCATCGCCCCTGAGTCCCAAAGCCCAGGCGGCCTGTGAGCGGACTTCGGAATTCTCATCCCTAAGCGCATTAATCAGAGGCTCGACGCTGTTCGTGTTTCCGCGAAGCCCCAGCGACCAAGCGGCCTTTTTGCGCACCTGCCACTCGCCGTCCGACAAAGCGACGATGAGCGGCTCAACCACACGCGCATCGTGTTTGAGTCCGAGTCCCCACACGGCCTGCGCACGCACGCGCGCATCCTGATCGCCCACGACTGTCAGCAGCGCATCCACCGTGCGCTCATCTCTAATCACGCCGAGCGCGAACGAAGCATTTCTTCTGACACGCCAGTCAGCGGATTTGAGCGCGACAATCAGAGGCTCTACGGCAGGTTTTCCAATCTGCGCCAACGCGCCCGCTGCCTGCTCGCCGGGTGAAGTGGCTGTGTCCGTGACTCCCTTGAAATTTCCGCTTCTGAAATTTCTCTTCCCGCAATTGAGATTCTCGACCAGCGTATCGTCGCTGAGCAGGTTGATAAGAGCCGGAATAGCGGCGACAGCACGCTCTCCCATCTCGCCGAGCGCGCAAGCGGCCTCCGCACGCTCATTCGCATTGGCCGAAGCCAGCGCTTTAATCTTCTCCTGCACATCTGCCGGAGTCCGTTCGTCCTGCGGCTGCGCCTGTCGCGCGCTCGCCGTCAAATTACTCTGCAAGCCCTCGCCATGTATCGTATTAATTCCCCACAGCACGCTACACAAAAGCGCCGCGCTGACGCCGATTATGAGTTTGTTCATTGCTTTCCAGCCCCCAAAGGATTCGCCCTGTAAGTGATTATAAATGAAAGGTTTGCCGTTTATTTTTTTTGAGAAGCTTGGCAGGCAGGCCAACACGTCCGGCGAATCTTAAAGAGCTTCGGCAAAAAGCGTTTGCAAGCCTGCCTGTTTTCCCTCTCGCAAACGTAACACCACCGCTGGAAATTTTGTGGCAAAAACTTTCCGCGCCAGGAGCTTATAAGAAATCTTAGCCACAGAGACACGGAGATGAAGAAGGCAAAAATTAAAAATCATGTAAATCAAAAGTAGAAACTCTTTGCGTTCCTTTGCGTCTTTCCTTCTTTGCGCCCTTTGCGGTTAAGCGCTGTTTTAACGCAAAGACCGCAAAGATTTAAGACGCCAAGAACGCAAAGAAACAGCAGTTGATTTGTTTCTATCCTTGATTCGCATAAGCTAAGTAGAGCAATCGCTTCGGTCTTCACTTTTGTCTTATACCTTTTTACTTTTGCCTTCCTCCGTGTCTCTGTGCCTCTGTGGCATTCTCGTGATTTTATGAGGCGTGCTAAATCTGTTAGCCAATCCGGGTTCGTAGAAGTCAGGGAGTGGTTTAATTTGAAGATAAGGGAAAAGAAAATCAGACTCACCGCAGAGACCGGAGAGAAGTCGCGGAGATGGCGCAGAGAGTTGAGTGCTATTCAAACCTCTGCGCCCCCTCTGCGTTCTCTGCGTCTCTGCGGTGAGCCGCACCTCTCGACTCATTCATCTTCAAACTGAAACCCAGAAGTCATGTGCGCTAACGCTTCTGCCGCGCTCTGTTGTAGTCTGAAGCTCTCTCTAAATTTATCGCCTGGGAAAATAAAAAGTGTCTGAGGAAAAAAACAGTTTTCAGGAAACCGCGCTCAACCAGAGTCCTTTCATGCGCGCATGTCGCCGCGAGCCTGTGCCGTATACGCCCATCTGGCTGATGCGGCAGGCCGGTAGATACATGCAGGAGTACAGAGAGGTTCGCGCCCGCACGAATTTTCTGGAATTGTGCAAGACGCCGGAACTGGCTACGGAAGTTACCGTCACAGCCGCCGAACGTCTGGGGGTGGATGCGGCCATCATCTTCGCGGACATCCTGCTCATCTTAGAGCCGATGGGCATTGACCTCGAATTTGCGAAAGGCGAAGGGCCTGTCATTCATAATCCCGTGCGCGTCGCACAGGACGTTGAGCGACTGCGCGAAGTCGAAGACGTGCAAGAACTCGATTTCGTGTTTGAAGCCATACGGCAAACGCGCCGCGCTCTCAAGCCGGACTTGCCGCTGATAGGATTTTCCGGCGCGCCCTTCACGCTCGCCTCGTACATGATCGAAGGCGGCGGCTCTAAAAATTACATACACACAAAACAGTTGATGTACGGAGACAGCGGCGCATGGCACACGATGATGTCTCTCGTCTCACGCGCGCTCATCAAATATCTGAACGCGCAGATAGCGGCGGGCGCGCAGGCCGTGCAGCTTTTCGATTCATGGGTCGGATGTCTCAGCCCCGATGACTATCGCGAGTACGTGCTGCCGCACACGCGCGAGGTTATCGCCGCCGTCACACAGGGCACGCCCGTTTTACATTTCGGCACGGGCACAGCCGCGCTGCTCGAATTGATGCGCGAAGCCGGAGGCGATGTCATCGGCATAGACTGGCGCGTTGACCTTGCAGACGCATGGCAGCGTTTAGGCGACGTGGCAGTGATGGGCAACTTCGACCCCGTACAACTCTTCGCCAACCCCGATTTCATACGCGCGCAGGCAAAGAAAATTCTTGATCGTGCGGGTGGCAGAGACGGACACATTTTCAATCTCGGTCACGGCATTCTCCCCGAAACGCCCGTTGACAATGTGCTTGCTCTTATTGATTCCGTTCACGAATTGAGTTTGAAGTCTAGAGTCTAGAGTCTAGAGTCTGGAGTCAAGGATGGCGACCTTTAAGAGATTTGAAGATATACAGGCTTGGCAAAAAGCAAGACAGGCCACACGCTTGGTTTATCAGATCACAAGCGAAGGCCGATTTGCCAGAGATTACGGCTTGCGCGATCAAATACAGCGTGCCAGTGTTTCAATCATGGCTAATATCGCAGAGGGTTTCGGCAGACATTCTGATAAAGAATTTGCCAACTTTCTTAGTATCTCACATGCTTCTGTCTCAGAAGTTCAATCTCATCTTTACGTCGCTCTCGATTTAAGCTATGTGGATCAAGCATCGTTTACAAAATTATATGAGTTGCTCGATGAAGTGTCTCGTATGACGCTCGCTCTTGCCCAACATTTACGGACTATCAAATGATGAGACTCCAGACTCCAGACTCCAGACTCCAGACTTCTTATGATGCCTTGTTAGTTGTCTCGTTCGGAGGGCCGGAGGGGATGGACGACGTGATGCCGTTTCTTGAGAACGTGCTGCGCGGCAGGAACGTTCCGGTCGAGAGGATGCGCGCGGTCGCTCATCATTACGAGCTGTTCGGCGGCGTCAGCCCGATTAACGAGCAGAACAGAAAACTCATCGCCGCTTTGCAAGATGAATTGAAAGCTCACGAACTGCATCTGCCTGTTTACTGGGGCAATCGCAACTGGCATCCGATGCTGGCGGACACTTTGGGGCAGATGCGAGACGATGGCGTCGGGCGCGCTCTGGCTTTCTTCACTTCGGCGTACAGTTCCTATTCCGGATGCAGGCAATATCTGGAAAACATAGAGCAGGCGCGTGAAGCTGTGGGCGCGGGCGCGCCGCGCGTTGAAAAGCTCAGAGCCTATTACAACCATCCGGGCTTTGTGGAGCCGAATATCGAAAGCCTGCGAGCCGCGCTCGATCAAATTCCCGAAGTGAGACGAAGCGCGGCGCGCGTTGCTTTTACCGCTCACAGCATTCCGCACGCGATGGCTGAAAGTTGTGAATATGAAGCGCAACTGCTTGAGACGGCTCGGTTGGTAGCCGAAGGCGCGGGGCATCAGAATTGGCGACTCGTCTTTCAGAGTCGCAGCGGGTCGCCCGCGCAGCCGTGGCTTGAGCCGGACATCTGCGATTACCTGACGGAGTTAAAAGAGTCCGGCGCAACGGATGTCGTCATCGCCCCCATAGGCTTTGTCTCAGACCACATGGAAGTCCTTTACGATCTCGACACGGAAGCGCGTGAGCTTTGCGAGCGGCTCGGCCTCAACATGGTACGCGCCGTAACGGTCGGCACGCATCCGTCTTTCGTCAGTATGATTCGTGAATTGATTTTAGAGCGCATCAACCCGCAAGCCGAACGCCGCTTTCTCGGCACGCGCGGCGCGAGCCACGATACCTGCGCGCCTGATTGCTGCCAAGTAAGAATAAGTTCAAAGTTCAAAGTTTAAAGTTCAAGGCTCAAACATGGCCTCTGACTTTGAACCTTGAACTTTGAACCTTGAACCTTTTCTACCTTATTATTCAGACATGAAAATCTTAATCATCGGTGGAGCGATTTTCTTAGGCCGTCATCTGATTGACGCGGCGCAGGCGCGCGGGCATGAGGTGACGATTTTTAACCGGGGCTTGCATGACTCCGGCGTCTTGCCCGAAGTTGAAAGAATAAAAGGCGACCGCACGGGCGACTTGAGCGAGCTTAGCGGGCGGCGTTGGGATGCGGTGATTGACACTTGCGGTTTTACGCCGAACGTGGTGCGCGCTTCCGCAAGGCTGCTCTCGGAAAACGCAGAGCATTACACTTTTATCTCAAGCCAATCCGTGTATGCCAACTTCGAGAAAGCTGGAATTGATGAGAGCTATGCTGTGCAGGAATTGACGGGCGAGCAGGTCACAGAGGCAGAAGCGATTGTGCCGAGCGTGAGGGCGACGGCGGTCACTTACGGAGAGTTGTACGGCGGCTTAAAAGCTTTATGTGAACAGGCGGCTGAAGCAGAGATGCCGGGACGCGCTCTCAGCATTCGCGCGGGGTTAATCGTCGGCACGTTTGATTACAGCGGTCGTTTCGCTTACTGGGTGCGGCGCGTGGCGTCGGGCGGCGAAGTCCTTGCTCCGTCTAATCCGTCCCAACCTGTTCAACTCGTAGACGGGCGCGACCTCGCGTTGTGGATCGTGAAAATGTCCGAGCAGCGTCAGGCAGGGATTTATAACGCGACCGGGCCGGAATCTAAATTAACGCTGGGAGAGATGCTCGAAGCCTTCCGCAAGGAGTTTGAGAGTGATGCTAAATTCACGTGGGCGAGCGAGCAGTTTCTCATAGATTCCAACGTCCAGGGCTGGACGGAAATGCCGCTCTGGCTGCCTTCCGAGGATAACATCGCCAACTTCTTCTCGGTTGATACAAGCAAGGCCATCAATGCGGGGCTGAGCTTTCGCCCGCTGGCGGAGACCGCGCGCGACACGCTCGCCTGGGAAAGAATGCGAGAAGGCGAATCAGAGTTGAAGGCCGGAATGAACAGCGAGCGAGAAAAAGAATTGCTCAAGTCGTGGCACGAGAGCGAGGCTTCAGAGAAGAAGCTTGAAGCTAGTAATCAAACTTGATCGGCTCATAACAATTTTAGTTTCGCGCAAAGGCGCAAAGGCGCAAAGAAAAGCACGCAAGAGTCTGGAAGCATTCAATCCCTTTGCGGTCTTTCTTTGCGCCTTTGCGCCTTTGCGGGAGATTATTAGACACGAGTAGTTTCAACTACAAAAATTAAGAGATGGTCGAGGCCACAAAACAGCGCGTAGTCATCATCGGCGGCGGCATCAGCGGCCTCGCTGCCGCGCATCATCTCCTTGAAAGCAGTCTTAAAGAAAACCATCCTTTAGACATTCTCCTGCTCGAAGCGAGCGCGCGACCCGGCGGCGTCATTCGCACACAGAGGCGCGACGATTTTTTGCTGGAAACAGGCCCGGATGCTTTTATCTCAGAGAAGCCGGAGGCGCTCAACCTCGCCCGTCGCATCGGTCTCGAAAAGCAGGTAATCGAAACCAACAGCGCGCACCGTCGCAGCTTTATCGTGCGCGGCGGTAAATTGTTGCCCGTGCCCGAAGGCTTTCAACTGCTCGCCCCTTCGAGGCTCTGGCCGTTCATCACTTCTGGAATTTTTAGCTGGCAGGGCAAAGCGCGGATGGCTCTTGATTTAATTTTGCCGCGCCGCTCAGAGCCGAACGGAAGTGATGATGAAAGCCTCGCAGCATTTGTGCGCAGGCGGTTGGGACAGGAAGCCCTTGAGCGGATGGCGCAGCCGATGGTCGGAGGCATCTACACGGCTGACCCCGAACAACTCAGCTTGCGTGCGACGATGCCGCGCTTTCTGGAAATGGAGCGCACACATCGCAGCCTGATTCGCGCGATGTGGCACGCGCACCGCAAACAGACGAAACAGGAATCGAGCGGCACGAGCGGCGCGCGTTACAGCCTCTTTCTCTCTTTCGATAACGGTATGCAGACGCTGGTTGATGCTCTGGCGAAGCGTTTGCCGGAAACTTCCATCCGGCTGAATACAAAAGCCCAGGCAATCAATTTTGACGAGACGACAAAGCAGTGGACGGTTCGCACCGGCGCGGGCGAAGCGATTAAAGCCGATGCAGTCTGTCTCGCGCTCCCGTCATATGCGGCTGCCGGGTTGTTGCGCGGGACGGATGCACAGCTTGCAGATGAGATGGATGCTATTGCTTATGCTTCGACGGCGACGGTCAATCTGGCCTTTCGCCGCGCGGACATTCCGCACCCGCTCGACGGCTTCGGCTTCGTCGTGCCGTTGGTAGAAAAGCGCGCGACCTTAGCCTGCTCATTCAGCAGCGTTAAGTTCGCCGGACGCGCGCCGCAGGGGTTTGCGCTCATGCGTGCCTTCGTCGGCGGAGCTTTGCAGCCGGAAATGTTCGCGCTTGATGAAGCAGCGATGCTCAATGCCGTGCTTCAGGATTTGCGAGACCTGCTCGGCATCGAAAAGCCGCCGCTCTTTTCCGTCGTCGAAAAATGGCCGCGCTCGATGGCTCAATATCATCTCGGGCATCTTGAGAGAGTCGCGCGCATACGCGAACGTCTCAGCGCGCATCCGACCTTGCAGCTTGCGGGTAACGCTTACGGCGGCGCGGGCATTCCGGACTGCATCCGCAACGGCGAAGCGGCTGCCAACAGCATCATTCACAACCTGAAGAGCGAGAGATAAGAACAAAGCGATTTAACCACGAAGACACAAAGTCACTAAGAAATTTAGTAGTGGGTCAGTTTCAAACAGAGCAAAGAAAAACATGTTCCCGCAAAGGCGCAAAGGCGCAAAGAAAGCATTCAAGATAAAGCATCGCTCAACCCCTTTGCGTCTTTGCGCCTTTGCGGGAGATTCTTTCCTGATGCTGGATATTCTCAAACTTTCAAACTGACCCACTACCAGAAATTTCTCTGTTTCCTTCTTAGTGACTTTGTGTCTTTGTGGTGAGATTGATTTTTCCGCGCTTTGCAAGCTGCTCAACCCATTCCGCATTCGCCTGCATCATCGGCAGAAAAGCCTCGCGCGGCGCACGGTTTTCGACGCGCATGTTGTCGTCCGTGTTGATGACGGCTCCGGCGACTGCTTCATTCAACACAGTTTCATCGCAAACATACCAGGCCAAAACATCTTCCGCGCTGTTGATGTTGACGCGCGCCATCTCGGCTTTGATACGTGCGTCCGACATGCGCTCGCTCAGGCGCTTGAAATCCAGAGGCGTGCGGCTGCCGACGAGAATCAAATCTTTTCCACGGGCTGCGCCGCCGACGCGGAACATCAAGACATGCGGAAAGACGCTCTGGTAAGTCGCCAGCACCGTCCGCAAATTTTCCGTGGAGAGCTGGTAAATCTGTACCCACTGGACAAACACGCCTTCATCGCTCAGGCGATTTCCCGCCAGCTCAAAAAATTCTCTGGTAAAAAGATTGGCGACGCCCGGAACCCACGGATGCGACGGCTCGCTGACAATCACGTCATATCGCGTGGGCGTTACATGCAAGTAAGTCCGCGCATCGTCAATCATCAGGCGCAGGCGCGCGTCCTTGAGCGGTTCGTTATTAACGTGATTGAAGAAGCTTGAAGCTTCGCGCGTGGTCGGCTCAAGCTCTACGCAGTCAAGAGATTTTAAGGGCGATTGCAGCATCGCTCCTGTGCTGACTCCCGAAGCGAAACCGACCATCAAGGCATTATCAATTTTCGGAGCGACGAGCAGCGGAATCATCCCGACCATCACCTGCGTCGGCATGTCGTCCCTGTCCGAAGCATTCGTCCGCCCGTTAATCGCCATCGAGCGGATGCCCCAATCTTCGCGCACGGAAACGGTCGCGGTCGGCCCTTCTTTGTAATAGAGCAAGCGGTTTGTCTCAGGACTCAGCCTGCGCTCTTCGCTCTCCGCGATGCTGCCCTGCGATTTTGCCAGCACGCGCACGAGGCCGTCATATGCGCCGACCGACAACGCGCCTAGATTGAGCGACGGCGCGATAAAGAAAAGCGCGACGACCAGCGCACAGGTCGCGCCCGCCTTGAGACTCCTGTACAAATCCCTATCAAAGTTTTCACGCGCGGGCTGGAAAGCGATTCCAGCGATGACGACACACAGCGCGGCTGCAAAAAGAATCGTCAAGCGCGTGCTGCCCTTTGGAATCAACAAAAACCCCGCGCTGAACGCCCCCGCAATCGCGCCGAGCGTGTTGACTGCATAGCTTCTCCCGACAAGCCGCACAGCCGTCTCGCGCTTCCCTTCCATCGCGCGCACCAGCACCAGCGGCATCACCATGCCCATCAGCGTTGCAGGGACAAGCAACAAAGCAGCCGCCACCAGAGATTGCAATGCGAGCAGGCCGAGCCATGAATCGAGTCCCAGATTAAGTCCCAGCCTGACCAGCAACTCTGGCGTGCGATTCGTAGCCCACAGGCTCAACAGCAAACTAGCGGCAATCAACAGCTCGACTTTTAAAATCGTCCGCCGCAAGTTGGCGTAGCTTTTCCTGCGCCCGACAAAGTACGCGCCGCCCGATAAACCCATCAGAAAGAGCGCGACGACGATGCTGAAAGCATAAGTGCTTGAGCCTATGACCATCGTCAGCACGCGCGTCCAGGCCACCTGCGTGCTGATCGTCACAAAGCCCGAAACAAAAGCGCACCACAGCCAGAACCTCGCGCTCGTTTGCATCCCCACCGCGACAGGCTCGATAGCATCCCTCTCATCTTCCTTAAAAGAATCCGGCGCGGGCGCAACATCTATTTCTGCGTTAGATAAAACTCTCGCAGCTCTTCGTTCAGAGATGATGCACGCGAGGCCGATGATGATATTGATAACGGCAGCCGTCCAGATAGTCGCGCGCACTCCGAACTCCGGCAGCAAGACGAACCCCGCTGCGAGCGTTCCCAAAATCGCGCCCACCAGATTGCAGGTGTAAAGCCGCGCGATGGAATTTGCTTTAGACGAAGGCGCACGCAGGATGGCGGCGGACAGCACCGGCAGCGTCGCTCCCATCAAGGCGGTCGGGATGAGCAAGACCGCGCACGACAGCACGAACCGCCAGACATTGAAAGCATAAAAGCCCGGCTCGAACTGTTTCCAGATAAGCACGTAAAGGCCGTCAACCAGCCGGAAAAGCTGCGGCACCAGCAGCGCATACAACGCGATGCAGATTTCCATCAGCCCGTAAGCTTGAAGCGGCCTTTTGATTTTCGACGCGAATCTCCCGGCCAACGCGCTGCCGAGCGCGAGTCCGCCCATAAAAGCCGCCAGCACCGCGCTGATGGCAAACGTCGTCGCGCCGAAGACAAGCCCCAGCATCCGCGCCCATAAGACTTCGTAAATCAGGCCGGTCGCGCCCGACAGCACAAAGCAGACCGCGATTAACCACAGGCTCGCGCGTGTATAAGCGTAGAGGCGAGCCTGACCGCCCGCCTCTTTGAAAGTAGTTGCCATGAAGCAATTATTTTACAATGCGAATCAAGAGTAGAAATTCTTTGCGTGCTTGGCGTCTTAAATCTTTGCGGTCTTTGCGTTAAAAATGCACTTAACCGCAAAGGGCGCAAAGAAGAATCGCGCAAAGAATACAAAGGGAAAAGCGAATTTATTTCTACTCTTGATTCGCATTTACAGTAGAAACGCAGAGTGAACAGAAATGGATGCGCTAACTTTTTTACTTAAGCGGCTCTTAATTCCAACTCATCCGCTCGCGCAAGCGTGTGATGTGCGCGACGTGATGCCTGCCGTGCCAGGCGTACAGGGCGACGTTCATGTTCAGCGATACCGCGCCGCGTTCGGGATGATGAAACACGCGCTTGAAATCTTCGGGCGAAAGCGAATCCAGCAAAACAATCCAACGCGCATGCAGGGATTCGAGCAGCGTCAAAGAAACCTCAATCGGCGTCGCAACGGAATCTGCCATCTCAGCCCAGACCGCTTCGTCGTAAGGCTTGATGGTCGGCTCGTCTTCCGTCAGCGCGAACTTGACGCGAATGTAATTGTTGAGATGGCTATCGGGCACATGATGCACCACCTGCCTGACAGTCCACCCGTCCGGGCGATACGGCGTATCAAGCTGCTCGTCAGTCAGTCCCTTGACCGCCTCTCGCAAACGCGCGGGGGTTTCCGCTATCTCCTGTATAAATTGCTGCCGCTGCTCATCAGTCAGGTTATCGTCATCCAACTGAAACTCTCCAACGGGGAAACGCAGGTCAGTCATGTTAGCTCCTTTCAAACACCTCGCGTCGAGAGACGGAGTCGCTGCTTAACCCTTGCTCAATAGCACATGAAAGCGCCACATCCTCTATAGCTTCCTTCACAATATTCAGCACCAAATCACGACGCTCTTCGAGGACTTCAACCACAGCGGCCTTCAATAAATCTTTCAATTTATCTTCGTCAAATGTCGCGGTTGCCATAAAACATTTCTCTTCTTTATTTATCGAAGGGGAGAATTTATTTTATAAGTGCGAATCAAAGGAAGAAACAAATCAACTGCTTTTTCTTTGCGTGCTTTGCGTCTTCTTTCTTTGCGCTCTTTGCGGTTAAGTGCTGTTTTAACGCAAAGGCCGCAAAGCTTTTCGCAAAGATCGCAAAGAATTTCTACTCTTGATTTACATTGTAATTATAAATATATCACATGGGACGCGCGCCAGACGTGCGCGGGAATCGAGCCGGGCGCGGCGGTCGTCAGGATAATCGCATAGTTCGCATCGGCGGCAAGATGTATGTCCATGTCGTCCCAGCTAAACGCTTCGCGCGGCGCATCGCCGTTGGCTTGCTGCTCGCGCGGCATGACAAGCGCGAGACGGCGCAGGCACTCGTAGAGATGATTTTGCCCGACGGCATAACGGCCTCCCTCCTGCCCTAGCACCAGACGCACCTCCGCGCGCTCTTCTATGAAATGAGCGACGAGCGAGGCGGCGAGCGTGACTCCATGCTCAAAGCGTTCCGCGAATTCTTTCTGCTCCGCATCTTTATCTACGGCTGCCTCGCTGACCACGCGCGTGTCGAGCGCGATGGTCACGCGCCGTTCATCCTCTGCCGTAAATTCGCGCACTATCAACCGCTGGCCGCGCGCCGTCGCTTTCCAGTCAATATGCCGCAAGTCATCCTGCGGGTGATAGTCGCGCAGGGCGAGCAGGTCGTGTCCCGCGCCGCGCCGCACAGAGGCATGGCGTCCGGCGTTCATAGGCAGCAGGTGCAGTTCGTCCCCGACCGGCTCAGGCTTGGGAAAGACGATTAAATCAACATCGCGCGCTCGCAGGCGGCGGCGGCGGCGAAAGAAGCCAAAGGGGAAGCGCGTCGAAAGCTCAAAGCCTGTGACAAGAATGTGGCCGCGTTTTTCAAAAAGCTGCTCGACGCGCTGCTCTGCGGAAGCACGGTGCGGCACGTACATGAAATAGGCGAGCGAGCGTTTATTAAAACGCAGGCGACGAACCGGCCTTCGCTTTTTTTCTTTCTCAGCCTCTTCTCCGGCAGGGCCGCGCGCTTCGATCAGAATGGAAAAAGATGGCAGGAAGCGTTTGGTGTTGCGCAAGGTCACAATCACAGGTGCAGGCTCGCCCGCAAAGATGTGATCCGGAAAGCGCGCCGAGACCACCAGCTCGCGCAGGGTCGAGCCAGCCGCAACCAGCGCGACAAAGAGCGTCGAAGTGAGCAGCGAGAAAACCAGAAACAGCAGGTTGTTATTTGTGTTCCACGCCGCGAAGGCGACGATGCCGAGGATGCCTAGAAAGATTAATCCTCCCGGCGTTATCTGAACCGAAAAGTCTAGCTGTTTGACTTCGGCTCCGGCTGAGCGCGCAAGCGGCGGCACGACCAGAATCAGTATCAAGCCCACGATGACCAGCGAAGCGATGGCGGAGACGCTTGCCAGTTGCGGCTCGCCAAAGCGATGCGCCAGCACAGTGATGGCCGTCGTCCCCAGGCCGGTCAACACCAGCAGCGTTCCCAAAATTGCGTTGCGCCACTTATGCATAAGAGTCAGGAGTCTCGGAGTCTCGGAGTCTCGGAGTCGTAAAGCGTTTTTGACTCTCGACTCAAGACATTAAGACTCCGGACTGTTAAATGGGGACGCTCACAGTCTTCATAATTTCACGCAGGACGGCTTCGGCTTCTTCGCTGCGACGCAGGGATGAGGAGAAGCGCGAGCTGACGACGACGCGATGGGCAAAGACGGGAACCACCAAACGTTTGATGTCATCCGGCACACAGTATGCGCGCTCCTCTGTCAGCGCGAGAGCCTGCGCCGCGCGAAACAAAGAGAGCGTCCCGCGCGGGCTGACGCCCAGGTCCAGCATCTCCGTGTCGCGTGTCGCGGATACAATCCGCATCAGGTAATCTACCAGCGCATCGTCAACCGACACTTCTGTGACAGAGCGTTGCAGTTCCCGTATGTCTTCGCCGGACATCACGGCGCGCAAGGCATCAAGCGGCTCTGCACGCTCGCGGTCGCGCAGGATTCGTTTCTCGTCTTCGCTGTCCGGATAACCTATCCGCAGCCGCAGCATGAAACGGTCAAGCTGTGATTCCGGCAAGGGATATGTGCCGTGATGCTCAATCGGATTTTGCGTCGCGATGACGATAAAGGGCGAGGGCAAGGGATGCGTGAAGCCTTCGACTGTGACATGGCCTTCGGCCATTGCTTCAAGGAGCGCGGACTGCGTTTTCGGAGTCGTCCGGTTAATCTCGTCTGCCAACACGACATTGGCGAAGATAGGGCCGGGCTTCCACTCAAACACCCCCTTGTGCTGGTTAAAGACCGATAGCCCTATGACATCCGAAGGCAGCAGGTCTGAGGTGAACTGGATGCGCTGGAAAGCGCAATCGAGGGCGCGTGCCAGAGCGTGTGCGAGCGTGGTCTTGCCTATACCCGGCACATCTTCGACGAGCAGGTGGCCGCCCGCGATCAGCGTCACGATGGCAAGTCGCACAGCTTCCGGCTTGCCTTTGATGACCGTCTCGACCGCCGCCTGCAAGTCATCTATGCGGGCGACCGCTTCAGCCGTCGTGCGCCCCGTTTCTCTATCTGCCGCCTGCAACCGTCTCATGCTCGGATTCTCTGCTTCCTTGAAAGACTTCGGTCTCATTCTACATGTTTGAACGGGATGCCGCATCTGCAAAATACGCTGCCCTCCGGCGCGAGGCTCTGGCATCCGGTTAAGGCAGCCCGCTCAGCTTTGCCGCCCCTGACGCGGATGGCGCGACATGGCCTCCATGTAGTAGAATTTCAGATGCCGCACGAGAGCCGGATGCTGGCTGGTCAGGGATGGAATAAAAAGAGAATTTTGGAACCGGCATCAGTATGCTTCGTGTACTTATTTTTGAGGAACTGTTATGAGAAAACTACTTCAACGTCATGCACGCCACGAGCGCGGCTTTTCATTGATCGAACTGATGATCGTGATCGCCATCATCGGCATCCTGATCGGCGTCGGCGTTCCCGCATGGAAAATCATTATCCGTCGCGGCAATGAAACTTCGGCGATACAGGTGCTGGAGTCCATACGGAAATCGCAGGCCGATTACTCGCTCGGGCATCGCGGCGAGTACGGCACGTTCGACCAGCTTATCAAGGATGGCAACCTGGACGAACGATTCGCGGGCGAGAAACCGGTGGTTAACGGCTATGTGTTCACGATCAAAGTCATCCCGAAATCCGCCAATCAACCTTCTTCTTTTGGTGTCAACGCCGACCCGCAGGTAGCGGAAGGTATCAACGCGACGGGCAAACGACACTTTTACGTAGACCCGAACGTCAGCACCATCCGCGAGAATCTGGATCAACCGGCCACTGCCGCCGATCCACCGCTGGCACAGTAAAGCTGTCTCAGGTTTAGAGATTATTGTCTGATTGCAAAGGCGCGCGTTCCTGCTTGACCCTCAACGCGCGCCTTTGTTAGCATCTCGCGTCTTCAAAATTTGACATGCCCGCTTAGCTCAGTTGGTAGAGCGCACCGTTCACACCGGTGAGGTCAGAAGTTCGAGTCTTCTAGCGGGCACCATCTTATTAACAGCAAAAGGCAGCCGTAAAAGTGGCTGCCTTTTTGACTGGAATTTCTCAGAAGCTGAGAAATCCTATCTGTTAAAAATGAACCCCGCGTCGTGCTCCGGTGAACATGAAACGCGGGGAGTTCGTTAATACAATCAGCTTCAAAAGCTTCTGATTGCTCTTCTCTTCAGCCTCCGCCTTACGGTTTCTTTCTGTCGTCTTTTGGCCGGTTGCCGCCACTGTTGTTGTTGCCGGGCGGCTTGTCCTTTTTTGGCTCGTTGACGACCTTGGGCGTAGATTCTTTGGGCGGTGGCTTTTGCTCGTCCTTCTTCTGGTCATGCGCGAGCGCGCCGAAGGAGACGATGAACATCATCGCCGCCGCCATTATCACTCGCTTTAAGTTCTTCATCATTACGTGTGGCCTCCTCATGTTCAATTCACATGAGCGCGCATGGGAGGGAGAGAAGAGACGCGCCGCTTTAACAGTAGAGCAAGATGGATGCCACAGGCCGCCCGCATCCCCTTATATAGCGTTTTCCCGCAACAGTTTACCAGCAATTCATCCCGCCGCGCACGCTTTCCGGCAAGTTGCGCACGATATAAGGCAAGTTCAAGGTTCAAGGTTCAAAGTTTGAAAGCATCTTTACCTTGAACTTTGAACCTTGAACTTTGAGCCGTCTTTTTACTTTCTGACGACGATTCGGATGCTGCCGATGTTGCCGCTGGCGTCGAAGGCGCGCAGGGAGATTGTATGCTCGCCTACGCCTTCAAGCTGTAGATCAAGTGTGAATCGCTCGCGCGGGCTGTCTGCGATGCCGTCGTCCGGGAAGACCGTGCGCCATGTTCCGCCGTCGAGGCTAAAGTCTGCGTGCTTAATCATCCCCGTCGAATCTATGACTTCGATGACGGCGCGCACGCGGTCTCCGGTCACTTTCGCTTCGCCTTCGGCGCGTGCGATTGGCGGGGTGTTGTCAACGTCAACAGGCTCGCTGACACGCTCGCCCGACAGGGCTTGACCGGCAGCATTGTCCGGCGCATCCGTCGCTATGACACGGAAAACGTAACGGCCATCGGCTAAGGCTGCGCCGTCAACCGTATAAAAGTTTTCGCGCAGCTTATCCTTCAACAAGCGGAAAGAATTTTCGCCCAGCGAGCGAAAGTAGACAGCGTATTCCAGCGTGTCGCCGTTGCGATCTTCGGCCTGCCATTGCAGCGAGCGCGCACCGCGCTGGTAAACGCGACGCGGCTGGCTCTGAACCGAAGGCCCAAACAGCGTGGGGTCGAGACCGGAAGATTCCACGTTCGGGTCGGACTGAATCTGTATCGTCTGCTGCAAGCCGACGCTCGGCGGCAGCGTCGTGATGGAAAGCACTTCGGGCGCGACGTTGCGCGGCAGGTAGGCAATGCTGACATCTTCCATCCGCGTCTCGGCTCTGCTTGCGCCGCCGCCCCGCTCGGAAGGAGAGCGCAGGACGGCTCGCCACTGTATAAAGCGAGCGCGCGGGCTGGCGATTTGCGCTCCCGTAGGGTCTTTGTAAGACGCGCTCCAATCGCTCCATGTTTGATCGGGTCGCTCGCTGTTGCCGGAGCGCGTTTGCAGTTCGACCGCACCGCTGCCGCGCCACCAGATGCGTCCCCACGAAGCTACCAGCCTGGCATCACGCACCGGCGATTCATACGTCCCTTCGTTGACCGGCTCACTGCCAAAGCGAAATAGTTTTCCCTGATTGCTTGAGGCGGCAAAGACCTCGCGCCCGCGCACTATGAACGAAGAGATTTGGCCTTCGTTCGATTGCAACAGCAGCGTGTCGCGCCCGTCGTCCATCACCGAATAGATGCGTCCCTTGTCGGCAGTTCCGATCAGCACGCCGCCCCCTTGCGGCGCGGGCGCGACGGCAAAAGCTGTAATCGAAGCGGAACTCCAAACGACATCCGAGCCGCCGTCCGGCAGCAGACGAAAGACTGCGCTGCGTGCGCTGCCGAGATCGTTACGGCTACGCGCGTTTGTCTGCTGCCCCTGCAAAGGCGCGCCCGATTCGTCAACCGCAGTGATGGTCACAGTCGTCGTTCCAGACCCGCTTGAATCGGAAGTCGTCACGGCAGGCGTTGAGCCGCGCGCAGTCGAGGCCGCATCGCTCAAAGCGAGAGCATAAATCGAGCCGTCCGGCGCGGGCGCGAGCGCGTGTATCTCGCGCAAAGGCGCATCAAACAGCGCAAACACTTTGCCATCCGGCGAGACGCGCAGGACTAACCCGCCGGGGTCTGTGCCTGCCACCAGATTCCCTTGCGCGTCAACCGCGAGCGAGATAACGTGCGTTTCATTCGTGTCCACGAGCAGAGAATCTTCGGCCTTCGCTCCGCTGGCGCGCACGCGATACAGCTTGCCGTTATCGCCGGTTCCTACAGCCAGCTCTCCGCTTGCCAGCACGGCCAGCGACCAGATGTACTTATCCGGCGGATCGAAAAAAACTTCCGCGCGCCCGTCCGCTCCGACGCGATAAACTTTTCCGTCCGGCGACGTTCCGGCATAGAGCGCGCCGTCTTTGCCGATAGCCAACGCCGTGACATCCAGCTCCGCCGCGTCATAAAAGAGCGCGCCGCGCCCGTCCGCTCCGACGCGAAAGATGCGCCCGTCATGTCCAGTGCCGAGATAGACATTGCCCGCGCCGTCCACCGCGCTCGACCAGATAAAAGCCTGCTCGGTATTAAAGAGCTGCGTCACGCGCGGCCCCAGCATGAACGCGCCCGTATCCGTGATGGACACGCCGCGCGCCTCGCCCTTCAGGATTTCCGCTCTCGAATTTGTCTCCCAGATGACAGGCTCGCCCGCACGCACAAGCGAAACAAAAAAAGCGAAGGTCAAAAGAATTGTCAGCGAGTTAATGATGCGAGTAAAGTTTGTCTTTTTTCTCATGTGTCACGAATCAAAATCAGATTCAAGTTCGATCTAGCTCAATCATTCCGCAATTCAAAATCCGCAATCCGAAATTCTTCTCATGTGCCGACATACTTCGCATAGAGCGAGCGCGCCGTCGGCACATCATCCGTCCCGCGCACTATCGAGCGCGCATCCTCGAAGACGGTCAGCTCGTAATCCCCTGCGCGAAAACGCAAGAGGTATTCGTTGACTTTGACTTCGCCGAGAGCGCGCAATTTTTCAGAGAGCTTGGATAGGTTGATGCGCGTCTGTTGCGGCGGGGAAATCTGCACGGCATTGCGGCCACACAGGACGGCTACAAAATCACCCGCCTCCGCTTCGAGCGTCTCGTATCTTCCGAGCTGGCACACAGGGCATTCCGGCAATGAGGCTTTGAGTGCAATGCGCCGCCACTCGTTGCTCCACACGTCAAACTGCATCAGCGAATTATGCAGCTTCTCCACTTGTCCTGTCAGGAGTTTCAAAGCCTCGCTGACCTGCACGGCGGCGACGATGCTGATAATCGGCATGATGACGCCCGAAGTATCACAAGTCTCCGCGCTGCCAGCCGGAGGCGTTTCCTCAAAGACGCAGCGCAGGCACGGGCTGACTTTCGGGCGCACGGTCATCGTCACACCATAAGAGCTGACCGCCGCTCCATAAATCCAATTCACGCCATGCTTGACGCACGCATCATTGATGAGATAGCGCGTCGCAAAATTGTCCGTCCCATCAAGCACCACGTCACAATCTTTAACCAGCCGCTCGACGTTCGTGTGGTTGACATCAAGGACTTCCGCTTCAGCTTCTATCTCAGAATTGATAGCAGCGATGCGATTGACGCAGGCCACAGCCTTTGGCAGACGCTCGCGCGCATCCGCTTCGGTAAACATCGTCTGCCGTTGCAGGTTCGAGGCTTCGACAAAATCCCTGTCAACGATTCGCAGATGCCCGACGCCCGCACGCGCCAACGCTTCTGCCTGCGACGATCCCAACGCGCCGCAACCGATAATTGCCGCACGCGCGCCCGCCAGACGCCGCTGCCCCTCCGCGCCGATTCCCGCAAATAAAATCTGCCTGCTATATCTCTCTTCCATTTTAAATCAGTTTTCAGTTTTCAGTTTTCAGAAAAAGCGCAAAGTATTCTTACTGGAAACTAAAAACTAAAAACTGAAAACCACTCTTTCTTGTCACCCGTCACTTGTCACTTGTCACGGCCTTTTCCCCTGCCTCGCGCATCGCTGCGAGCGGGGCTTCTGTGCCCGTCCATAACTTGAACTGCGCGGCAGCTTGCACAAGGAGCATGTCCAGGCCGCCGAGAGTGTGACAGCCTGCTTCATGCGCTTCGCGCATGAAGCGCGTCTCGCGCGGGTTGTAAACCAGATCGTAAGCGATGCGTGCTCCGCGTAACTGGCTCGCAACCGTGGGCGTCTCGTCTTCTCTGAAACCGCGCGTGCCGAGCGGCGTCGCGTTGACAACCACTTCAAACTCTCCGAAACTCGCGCCGTCAAGCCGCTCACACTGCGCTCCAAACTTCTTGGCTGTTTCTGTCGCACGCTCAACGCTTCGGGCGAATACAGTAACACGCGCTCCCCTGTCGCGCAGAATCCAGAGCAGCGCACGCGCCGCGCCGCCAGCCCCTATGACGGCGACACGCGCTCCGCTTAATTCAATCACATCGCGCAAAGGCGCGACGGCGGCTTCGGCATCGGTATTATATCCGAGCAGAGTTTGGTCTTTGATGACGATGGTATTGACCGCGCCGATTTCCTGCGCCGACGGTTCTATCCAATCCAGATGCTGCATGACGGCTTGCTTGTGCGGCGCGGTGACGCTCAGGCCGCGCAGGTTCCATTCCAGCTCCCGCGTGCGCGGGTCAACCATGCGGCGCAGAAAATCGTCCGGTTGGCGAACCTCAAAAGGGATGTACACGGCATTCATGCCGCGCGCGGCAAAGGCTGCGTTGTGGATGCGTGGAGAGAAAGTGTGGCCGACCGGATGACCGACCAGACCCATGATTTCGGTTTGATGATTGAGCCGGTGAACGCGGTACAGATCGCGCAGCTCAATTGCTTTGATTTGTCCGGGCGCGGTTGCCTGTTCTTCGTCAAGCGCGCCGTATGTGAGAAAGGCTCCGCGCGACGGTGCAAGGATGCGCGTCAACATGCCCGCCTCGCCCATCGCGACGGCGATCATCTCGCGCCCCTCGCGGCGAGCGCGCTCAAGCAGTCGCAACACCGGAAGACAATCCGTCACATCATCCGCACGCACTGCGATTTTTAAGATGCGCGCGGGCGTCTGTGCCATTCGTTCATAAATTTTTTCAAGCTCTGCGGGGACGCCTGCGAAATCATGATGTGAACAGATAATGCGATTCCAATCCGGCGCGGGGAAATCCCGTCCGGCTTGCATCAGGCCGAGCGCGACATCCGGCTCGACATCCGCGTAATGCTCATGGCTCTCTAATAATTTGTTGATTTCAGCGCGCCAGAAACGAAGGCGCGTGTTTTGATCTAACTCGCGCCGCCCGCCCTGCTCTGCCGGTCGCAGAGTGTAGATGAGCGGGCGCGGGCTGTACTTCGATAAGCCTGCAAGGTTGCGTTCCACTTCATAAAAATCCGCTTCGGTTAAGCAATCAAGACGCAATTCGATAATGTCTGCGACTTCGGCTGCGCGTGCGATAGCGGGCGCAATCTCGCTTGCGCGGCTGACGCAAACGGGAACGCAAATTCGCGCTGTGCTCGGCTCTTTCATCAGAGTGTCAGAACCGCCTGCGGTAGCGGGCGGGTGCTCAACATGGAAGACCCGCCCGCTACCGCAGGCGGTTCTGACCTGCGGCCTCTGTTTTAAATTGATTGTTCAGACAGCGAACAATTCATGCGACAGGTAACGCTCGCCGAAATCGCAGATGATCGAGACGACGCGCTTGCCCGTCCCCAGTTCTTTCGCCACTTCGCGCGCAGCCCATGTGATTGCGCCCGAAGAGATGCCGCAAAAAATTCCCTCTTCGCGACCCAGCCGCCGCGCCATCTCGATTGCATCGCCGTAGTCAACAGTCATCACACTGTCCACGACCGCCGGATCGTAATTGCGCGGCACAAAGCCCGCGCCGATGCCCTGAATCTTGTTCGGCCCCGGCTCGCCGCCCGACAGCACAGGCGATGAGAGAGGCTCGACGGCGATGACGCGCACGCTTGCTCCGATTCTTTCTTTCAAAACTTTGCCGACGCCGGAGATCGTGCCGCCCGTCCCGACGCCCGCGACGAAAGCGTCGAGCCGCCCGTCCGTGTCTTCCATAATCTCTTCGGCGGTCGTCCTGCGATGGACTTCAGGGTTGGCAGGGTTGTCAAACTGTCCGGGCGTCCAACTGCCCTGCATCTCTTCGGACAAGTCTGCGGCTTTTTTGATCGCGCCCTTCATGCCTTCCGCGCCGGGGGTCAAGACCACCTCCGCGCCGAGAGCCGTCAGCACGCGCCTGCGCTCGTCCGTCACGGTGTCAGGCATCGTGACGATCAGCTTGTAGCCCTTGACGGTCGCGGCGAAAGCGAGCGCGATGCCTGTGTTGCCCGAAGTCGGCTCGATGATGACCGTCTCGCCGGGTTTAATCTTGCCTTCGCGCTCAGCCGCTTCGATCATCGCCGCGCCGATGCGGTCTTTGACAGAGTCCATAGGATTCTGTGATTCGAGCTTGGCGATCAACTCGGCAGAGTTTTCGTAAGGAATACGATTCAGGCGCACGAGCGGCGTGTAGCCGATCAGCTCAAGCATGTCATTGGCAATCTTCGGGCGTTGCGGCACTTTGAAAATTCCTTCCTCAAGAAGCGATTGAAATCAATCGGGTAGATTTTTTAAAACTATACCGCGCAGGATAAAGGCGCGCAAGGCGAGGTTTTTGTTGATGAGAGTGAAGCTATTTGGAATGTGACTCAAGAGTTGGAAAAAAGCCCGACACTTGAAAAACTTCTTTTCTTACTTTGCGTTCTTTGCGTCTGTTCTCTTTGCGTTCTTTGCGGTTAAAGGCTTTTTTAACGCAAAGGACGCGAAGAGTTAAGACGCAAAGGAGCGCAAAGGTTTTCTGCTCTTGATTCACATTTCAAATAGCATCTCTCTCATCGCTCTTACTTTTTATCTTCCGGCGCGTGGTTGAAAACTCTGGTCGGGGCTTCTGCGCCGAGGTGGCGTGTCGTGCCTTCTGTGACGCTCGGCGGCGGCGCCATCAGTTCGCCCGTTTGACGTTGCGGCGGCAAGTGAGTGGCATATGAACCGCGCGGCACGGCTGCGGGCGTCTGGTCGGGCTGCGGTGCGGGCAGCGCGGGCTGTGCATTCTTGGCGCGAACGTATTCCGCGACGCCGTTGCCGAGCATGAAAAAGGCGGGGATAAACAACCAGAACCACCAACCCCGCCCGAACCGCGAGAAACCGAGAATAGTAGCGACGACTATAAATCCTACGCCGCCGAAGATTCCACGAATGCCGTCCTCTATGCTCGGCTTTTTCCCGCGCCTGCGCTCACGGCGCGACGCTCTATCGTCTTCAATTTCTTCAGGCGTTGCGGCGTTGCCGCGTCCCGTCATAGCCTGCGGGATAAGGCTGATGTCCAGGCCGCACGAGCGGCAGAATCTTGCTCCGTCAAGATTTTGGGTTGCACATTTAGGACAAAACATTTGTTTCTCCTTCAGAGTTTGAAATCTTTTTCGCGTTGCGCTGCCGGACGGCTTCATAGAGCAAGACGCCTGCCGCGACGCTCACGTTCAGCGATGTGATGTGACCGCAAACAGGAATACGCACCAGAGCGTCACAACGTTCGCGCACGAGCCTGTGCAGGCCAGCCCCTTCGTTGCCCAGAAACAGCGCGCAGGCTCCGGTCCAATCCCATTCCGTATAATTCACGGCGGCGTCCTCGCTCGTTCCGACAGTCCAGATGTTGTGCTCTTTCATCTCTTCGATCAGGCGCACAAGATTCGTGGTGCGCGCCACAGGCACATGCTCCAAAGCTCCTGCGGCAGCCTTTGCCACAGTCTCTGTCAAACCCGCCGCGCGGCGTTCGGGAATAAAAACTCCATGCCCGCCCGCGCATTCCACCGTCCGCAAAATCGCTCCGAGGTTGCGCGGGTCTTCGATGCCGTCGAGCACGACCGCGAGCGGCTGCTCCGGCGTTCCGACGCGCGCCGCAAGCTTATCGAGCAAGTCGGATGCGTTCGCGTAACGCGCTGCAGAGATGCTGGCAATCACGCCTTGATGATTTGCTCCCGCAGCCGCTATGCGCGAGAGCGAGGCGCGAGGCGCGCGGCGCACAGGGATTTGCGAAGCGTGCGCCAGTTCTAACAACTCGCGCAGTCTGGACGGGTGCGCGCCTTCGGCAATCGTGATGTGCTCGATGGGACGCGAGCCTGCGCGCAGGGCTTCGAGGACGGGTTCGACGCCATACAACTGCGCGTTCTTAGCCGCACGCGCCAGCGAAGCATCAGAGGCTTTTTCCGTGACCCTGTTGCGCTCTTGCTCGTCATGCTCGCGCTGCGCCGTGCGGGCAGTGCGGAATCGCTTGCGTTCTTCGTTCCGGCTCATGCTTTCAACTCTTCCGGGTGATGCAGTCTGAGATAATGCAGCAGCCTTGAATAGCGCGTGAGCTGCGTTTCGTTGTCGCTCGTCGTCGCCGCTTCGGTATTCACGCGACCCATACGCTCCTTGCGCCAGCCGAGAGCTTCCGTGTGCTGGTCGAGCGGCCACACGCTATTCAGCGCATGCCGCACGCGCAGATAAGAGTCATCGTAAACAGCATTCTTCGCATGCTCGCGCAAGACCTGAGCCAACGCCTGAAAGTTCGTCGCGGCCACCAAGGTCTTCATCTGCCCCAGACCGGAAAAGTCGAAATTGTCCGCGTTGATGCGCCATGCGCCGTCGTCTGTGTTGCTATACAAATCAAGCCGCAAAGCATCCGCGCTGAACTCGCTCGCGTTGACGATCTCTTTTTCGGTGCCGCGATTGGCTTTGCGCTCTGCGACTTCAAGCCTGCGCTCCATGCGTCGACCCGCGACCAGCAAAACAATCTCGCCCCACGGGATTGACTGCGCGCTCTGGCTGCCCGGCGTATAAACCAGCAGCGCGTCATCCTTTATCTCAATCGCCCGCAAACGCTTTGGCTGATGCGCATCCAAATCCCTGTCAGCGACGATCAATGATTTGCCTCCGAGCGCATTGAGACTTTTCTCAAACAGCGAGGCATCCTGACGTGTCGCGGCTCGCGCCAGCGGCAACGGCACGCTTGCTTCAATGATGCGCTTTGCGTCTTCCGTTTCGAGCTTGAATAAGCCGGCGATGTCTTTTAAAGAATCGCTCGAAAAATTTTGCGGGCGAGAAAGTAAGATAACATTAAAGCCCTGCTCCCATTTCTCCAGGGGTCTGAGCGAGGGCGTCATCAGTCCCGCGACCGCTTCGTCCGCAGGCATAGCCGCGCCGCAATAGAGACAACTGGCGCGCGTCGGCGGGTTATTTCTGCCGCAAGCCTCGCACGCGCGCATCTGCTCCTGCGAGAAACCACGCGGCTCCGTGCGCAGCGGCTCATCCTCATTCCACACAAAAGAGTCTTCCTGTTCTTCCGCCAAGCTCTCTTTTCCTCCGAGGGCAGATTATACGCTGCACGCTCGCTGCTAATCCAATTTTCTGCGTGAGGCGATGGATGTTTGATTGAATGAGAGACGCGATTCAGTGTAATCTTTGTGTTGCCTTGCGTGTCAAAACTCTTTTCCGAATTTTCCGGGGCAAGCCGAGTTGTGATGTTTTGCCTTTCCATTCGAAATGAAAAACGCTTGCGCCTGCTGAAAAGCCTGGGCGTCATCCTGCTCGCGTTGTGCGTGTGGTCATGCGCGACTGCGCCCGCGCCCGACGCTGCGGGGCCGCGCGCAGACGAACCGCCCTATCCGGTGCGGCTGGCCGACGACGGCACGCGGCGCGAAGCCTCGCTCGCAGCGTGGACTAATTTCACGCGCAATCAGGGAATCAACGACGCTCCCGCGCCCGAGCTTCAGCCAGTGACGGCCACCCTGCGCAGCATTCCCGCTTTGACACAGACGCCCCTGTACCTGCCCGGAGTCGGCGAAGGCGTGCCGATGACTGAAGAAGAGACGCGCGAGGCTCTGCGCCGTTTCATCACAGAGACAGGCCCGCTGCTGTGCGGCGAGCGGCAGCAACTCTCGCTCGTCCAGCGCATAGACGGAGCCGACGGCGTCAAAGAGGCGCGTTATCAACAACGCCCGTTTCGTTATTCTTTGCGTAACGGCTATGGCGAGGTTCGTATTCTTTTCGCTCCAGACCGGCGCGTCGTTCAGATTCACAGCACCTGCATTCCCGACATCGAGCGCATCCGTCGCGGCTTCGTCGGCCTCAGCCAACAGTTCCAGCCGGTTGATAAAGCTCTTGAGAACATCGTGGGACGCATCGTCACCTACACGGACGCGAGCGGCGTCAGGCAAACCTATACGCTCCCGGAAAAAGAAAAAATCAGTGCGCGGGAACTGATAATTTTTCCGCTTGAGCGCGCGGGCGATGTGCCGGTGCTGGAATTTCATGTCGCATGGGAGGCGCTGGTGAGCGATGCGCCGGAGATGCGAATTTATCTGGACGCCGTGACGGGCGACATCGTCGGCGCAGAGCGGATTCCACAAACTTAAAACGCGAATCAAGAGTAGGAACCGTTCGCAGGAAGCAAATTTCCCTTTGCGGTCTTTGCGTATTTCTCTTTGCGGTCTTTGCGGTTAAGAGCTTTTTTAACGCAAAGACCGCAAAGTTTTTCTCGCAAAATACGCAAAGTTTTTCTGCTCTTGCTTTACACTTAAAACATGTCTCTACCTTTTTTTACTTGACCTGAACGGTTTCGGGCGGCATCCTAACCAATAGATATTTACACTTTTAATGGAGCAAACTATCGCATGCATTTTGATCCGACGAATAATATTTCATGGCAATTCGGAAATCGCGGCAGAGTGGCAGTATTCATAGACGGCAACAATCTTTTTCATGCAGCACGATTTCACAACATAGACATTGATTACAATAAGCTGCTTCGTGTGTTGCTCGGCGATGGCCGCCTCTTGCGCGCTTTCTTCTATACGGGCGTGGATGTGGGAGCCGAACGACAGCAGGGCTTTCTGCTCTGGATGCGGCGCAACGGCTTTCGCGTGGTGCAAAAAGAACTCAAGACTTTTTACGACGGCACGCGCAAAGCCAATCTGGATGTCGAAATCGCCGTTGATATGCTGAGCCTTGCCGGACGCTATGACACAGCCGTGCTCGTCTCCGGCGACGAGGATTTTGTGTACGCCGTCAACGCCGTCGCTTACAAAGGCTGCCGTGTCGAGATAGCCGGTTTTCGTTCCAACACCGCGCCGAAGCTGATTGACGTGGCGGACTATTTCATAGACCTCGGCGACATCGCCGACAAGGTGCGCAAAGAACTGCCGCACGGCGTGCGTTATGACGAGACAGGCCAGCCTGCCTTTCTGCATAACGGCACGGATGCACATGCGGATGACGGCCACGGCCACGCGCCGCACGACGGAACACACCCCAACGGCTTTCACCCGGCTCCGGGGCGCTCCGTCATCGAGCCTGACCATGACGAAGAAGCAGAGCAATTTGATTCCGCGCACGACATGATTCGCGTGACAGACGACCGCTAAAAACCGGGGTTAGGGGTTAGGGGACAGGGGACAGATGAAACTATACTGATCCCCGTTCCCTGTCCCTGTCCCCTAACTTCTGTTTCATGAAACTTTTCAGTCTCGAAGAAGCTAATGCGCTGCTGCCGACAGCGCGCCGCATTCTGATCTCGATTCAGCGTGCACATGATCGCCTGCTTTCCTTTCAAGAGCAGGCAAAGCATGCTGCTCTGGGCGCGGAATTCGGTGGCGGCGGCATGCCGGACGGCATGCTTTACATTTCAATCCTGACCAAATTGTCCACATACACCTCCGAGCTTGACTCTCTGGGCATCCAGCTCAAGGATTACGCGCGCGGCCTGATAGATTTCCCCTCCATGCGCGACGGGCGCGTCGTCCTGCTCTGCTGGCATCTGGGCGAAGGCGACGAGATCGAATGGTGGCACGATGTCGAAACCGGATTCGGCGGAAGACAGCCACTCTGAAGAAGGTAAAAGGTAAAAGGCAAAAGTGAAGAGGGCTTGAAGGCTTCCTTACTTTTACCTTTTACCTTTTACCTTTCTTTCCTTCCTCTATCTTGTGGCTCAGAATCGGGCAAATACAGTCGCTTGTGTATTTTCTCGTTGACGAGTTAAAGTAACTTCTGATAGTATCCGCCGCGACTCCGCAATGGGCTTGGGTTTATCTGCTCTGACCCCACGCCCTGACGAACTCTTTATAGTTTAGAATTTTATTGCTTTTTGGTGGAGGCTCTTGTTTTATGCAGTGTTCCGCGTGCCGCGCCGTTTATTCGAATCGTCTCGATTTTTGCCCACGGTGCCAGACGCCCGCTCCCGAAATTTCCCCGCAGCCTGAGCCTCAAGCTGAAGCATTGATGCCGGAAGAAGTGTCTCTTTCAGTAGAGACCAGCGATGCGACCGTTGAGGCTCAACCGGCTCCGGCTGCTCCGGCGGCTTCGACGTTGATTGAGTTTCCGGGAGCGGGGCGCGCCGCTCGCCCGCAGTGGCGCAAAGACCTGAGCGAGCGCGTGCGCGTGATTCAGGAGCGTCGCGCGCGTGACGCGCAGGCAAGACCTCAGTCGCGTGCAGAACATCTGGCCGCAGCCGATGACTCGGCGCCGCAACTCGGACTCGTGCCGCAGCCAGACCAGCCGGAGGTCAATCCGATTGTGGTCGCCGCGCTCCGCCGGATTGAGCGCGCATATCATCCGCCGCCCACGCGCACGCGCTCGACCAAGAGCGGCGCAGCGGTCGCCGTCGCGCACGTCGCCGAAGAACAATACTTGGTTGAGCATGAAGCTGAAACGCGCGGCGCGCCTGCGCTTGAAGCGATGCCGATTCAAGAAAACGCTGTGCCCGAGCGGCAACCGGAAACGGCGCGCGAGCATACTCTGACGGTCGTCCCCGCGAAACCAATTGAGAAGGCGGCGACGGTAATCACTAAAACTGTTGAGCCGCGTATTATCACACAGCCGTTTGATGAGTCCGTGCTTGATGCACAGTCTTTTGAAGCCATTGCCGCCGGAGAATTTTACGACGATCACGCGCCTGTCCTGATGCGGCTGGCCGCCGGTTTGATAGATATGCTGGTCGTCGCTTTCGCGTCTTCGCCTTTCGCGGCGATTATCGAATTGACGAATGGCAACTGGGCGGACCAGCGCGTGCTGGCTTCGATGGGCGGCATTTTCGTGCTCATCATGTTTCTGTATCTGACGACTTCGACCGCGCTGGCGGGGCGCACGTGGGGGATGTCGCTCGTGTCGCTGCGCGCGGTTGACGTTGATACAGGATTGCATCCGACGACCAAACAATCTGTGCTGCGCGCCGTCGCTTATATGCTCTCGCTCGCAACTTTGGGGCTGGGCATTCTCTACGCGCTCTTCGACGCCGAAGGCCGCACCGCGCACGACCATCTATCCGGCACGGCAGTCGTGCGAGAATAAATCGAAGTCAAAAGGCACGCGCGGGTAAATAGTAAATAGTGAATAGTAAATAGAAGAACGCTTGCTCTTTTCTATTTACTATTCACTATTTACTATTTACCCGTGTTTTTATTGTGAACGATCAAATCATCAAAAGCATTGTCGAAGAGTTGGAGCCTGCGCTGGTCGGGCACAGCATGGGAAAAGTTTTTCAGCTCGCGCGCCTCTCGCTCGTCTTTGACTTTCGCGCGGGGGATGGCCGCTATCTCTTTCTGAGTGTCGAGCCGCAACCGTCGCCGCGCATGTACCTGATTGCCCGGCGCGTGCGTGACCTGGAAAAGCAATCTTTGCCGTCCACCTCATTCGTGATGACGCTTTACAAAAGATTAGCGGGAGCAAAGCTGGTCGCGCTTAAGAAAGATGAGAGTGATCGTATTGTGCGCTTCTCTTTCGCAGCGGAGACGCTTGCGGGAGAGGAACAAGGCTATACGCTGGTGGCGCAGCTAACGGGACGCGCGGGTAACTTGCTGTTATTGGACGAGCGTGGCTACGTCATAGACACCTTGCGCCCGCCGCGCGGTGAGGGTCAGGAGATCGGAGACAGGTACGTGCCGCCGCCCGACCCGACCGGTGGCAACGCGCCTCATGCGAGCGCGCCATTTGAGCAGGCATCATTCGCAACTCTTTCGGAAGCGGCTGAGGATTATTACGCAACGCTTGAAACGGAACGCGCTTTCAAAGCTCTTGCCGCCAATGCCCGCGCGCGTCTGAAGAAAGAAGTTACACAGCGTCTCAAGCTGCGAAAGCATCTTGAAGATGACTTGAAAAATCACGGCGATGCTGAAACGCACAAGCGCATAGGCGATCTGCTGCTTGCCAACATTGCGACCGCCGAGCGGCGCGGCGCGTCCGTGCTGGTGACGGATTATTACGCGGAAGATACGCCGCGAATCGAGCTTGAGATTGACGAGCACGCGACCTTGCAGGAGGAAGCCGCGCGCAGGTTTACGCGCTACGGTAAAGCGCGTCGCGCCGCCGAAGAGATCGCGCGCAGGCTCGCCGAGATCGAAAAAGAGTTGGGGTTATTAGAAGCCAGACAGTCAGAGCTTGAGAGCATTATTGACGAACAAGACGCGGCGGCGCTTGATAATTTTTTTGGCGAGAAGAAAAAGGAAGTTTTAAAATCGCATGGCAAACGCCGGAAGCCCCTAGAGCATGTGCCGGGCGCGCGTCGCTATAAATCTTCGGACGGCTACGAGATTCTGGTCGGGCGCGCGGCGCGCGATAACGACCACCTCACTTTTCGTGTCGCGCGCCCGTATGATCTCTGGCTGCACGCGGCAGACTATCCAGGCTCGCACGTCATCGTCCTCAACCCGACGCGCAAAGAGATTCCGCACCGCACCATTATCGAAGCCGCGCAGCTTGCCGCCAGCTTTAGTCAGGCGCGACGCGACGGCAAGGTTGCCGTGCATTACACACAGCGCAAATTTCTCTCAAAACCCAAAGGCTCCGCGCCCGGCCTCGTTCGCATGTCCAGCTTTCGCAGCATCACGGTCGAGCCGCGCGAAGCCATCGAACGAATATGAAAAGCGGTTGGCAGTGTGCAGTTGGCAGTTGGCAGAAAAACTTGTTCCAGAGCGGATTTTGTTTGGATGTAGGGTAGGCTGTGAGCCTGCCGCTGGCGCAGCACAGGCGGCAGGCTCACAGCCTACCCTACACTGATTTGCAAACTGCTCTAATAGCTTTGTCTTTAACTGCCAACTGTTTCTCCGCAAATGCCGCATACTTTCGTCAAGTCCTTCTGCTAATCTTTGCTGATTATTTCAAATAAGGTTCGTTGTTAATTTTTATGAGCACAAATTTTGTTGAGCCTCTGGAAAACATCGCGGCGACGGTCTTAGACCGCATCGCGGATACGATTGTCGGTGAAGCTTCGACTTTGCGGGACGGGACGGAGCATGCGGGCGTGGAATTGCCGCGCGACCTGTACGCGCACAAGAACGCGCAGACGGAGTGGTGGTATTACACCGGGCACATGCGAACAGCATCAGGCCGCCGTTTCGGTTTCGAGCTGGTCTTTTTCAAGCGGCGCACGGACCTGGATCGCTTCGGCGTCGTGCCGTTGCGCCTGATTGCCAACCCGCTGTATCTGGCTCACTTCGCCATCACGGACGAATCGCGCAAAAGTTTTCGGTACGAGCATAGGAAAAGCGCGGGCGGCATGTTTGATCTTCCGGCAGCCGCGAGCGAAAAAGATTATCACCTGCGGCTCGGCAACTGGACTGTGCGCGAAAGAGAGGGACTGCACATCCTGCGCGCAACGATGGGAGATAATCTAATTTTTGAAGTCACGCTGAAAAGCACAAAGCCTGCGGCCTTGAATGGACATGAAGGAGTGGGCGTGAGCTTTAAGGATGCGGGCGAGGCTTCGCGTTACTTCTCTTTCACGCGGATGGAGGCTGCGGGCGACATCACATGGCATGGCGTGACGGAGCATTTCACGGGCAGCGCATGGATGGACAGAGAGTTCGGCACGTGGCGCACGACCGAGAATCAGAAGGGCTGGGATTGGTTCAGCATTCAGCTTGAGACGGGCGCGGAAGTGATGGTCTATCACCTGCGCAACAGCGCGGGAGAGCCTTCGCCTTTTTCCAGCGGAACTTACGTTGATGCTGCGGGGCAGCAGACTCATCTCGCTCACGAAGATTTTATGTTGGAAGCGACAGAGCACTGGCAAAGCCCGCACACGCGGGCGACGTATCCGAGCGGTTGGAGATTGCGCGTGCCGCGCTTTGGCATTGATGTCACAGTCCAGCCTGTGATGAAAGATCAGGAGCTTGACACGCGAGGGACAACGATGATCGTGTACTGGGAAGGCGTCTGCATCGTGCGCGGGCATCACGGCGCGCAAGAGACCGCCGGAAGAGCTTATGTAGAACTGGTCGGATACGACCGCTCGCATGAGCAGCCGAGTTTGCGCGCGTTTCTTTTCGGCGACTCACTCGAACGCGGCTGGCGCAGCATTTTCGGATAACTAGAGCAGGTTGCAAATCAGTGTAAGGTAGGCGGTGAGCCTTCCGCCTGTCCCGTCCGAGCGGCAGGCTCACAGCCTCCCTTACATTCAATCGAAATCCGCTCTAACCACGAAGGCACAAAGAAAATTTTTGTTAATCTTTGTGCCTTCGTGTCTTTGTGGTTAATTTTTAGATTTTAAGCTGTTAGTCGCCGCTTTCTTCGCTCACTCTGGGATGCGCCTCGCGCTCAATCGCGGTCTCGTCTTTAACAGCCTTGCGTTTGCGTAAGCTTGCGAATGCAGTCCTCACTCCATGCGCCGCGCGTCCGGGCAGGGCTGTAAACTTTCCGGCCATCGAACGCCACCAGGCGGTCGCCGCGAAATCATCAAAGACAGAGTATGCAACAGGCGTCACCAGCAGCGTCAGCAGTAGCGAGAGCGATTGCCCGCCGATGACGACGACGGCGATGGAGCGACGCTCTTCGGCTCCCGGCCCAGTGCCGAGCGCGAGCGGCAACATGCCCGCCACGAGCGCCAGCGTCGTCATCAAAATCGGTCTCAAGCGGTCGCGGTTCGCCTGCATAATCGCCTCGCTGCGCTCCATTCCTTTGGCGCGCAAACTGTTCATGTGATCCACCTGCAAGATGGAATTCTTCTTGACGACGCCGAAGAGAACCAGGATGCCGAGCGCGGAATAAAGATTGAGCGTGTCGCCCGTAATCCACTGCGAGAGCAGCGCGAAGGGCACGGCGAGCGGCAAACTCAAAAGGATTGTGATTGGGTGTATGACGCTCTCGAACTGCGATGCGAGAATCATGTACATGAAGATAATCGAGAGCAGGAACGCCCAGATGAACTCGTTGAAAGTGCGCTCAAGCTCGCGCCCGCGACCTGAAACAGCGGTCGTGTAAGTGGCTGGCAGGTTCATCTCTCTGACTGCGCCGCGCATCGCCTCTATCCTATCCGCGAGCGCGTAGCCCGGTGCGACCGAAGCGCGCAGGGAGACCTGCCGCTCGCGGTCCAGACGGTCAATGCGTGACGGGCTGGTGTCTCTTTTAATAGTGACCAGACTGTCGAGCCGCACCAGCCCGCCCCTTGAAGACGGAACATAGAGGCGGCTTATTTTATCTGCCTCATTGCGATAACGGTCTTCGAGGCGCAGTTGAACGTCGTAATCTTCATTGACCGATGCATCACGAAAACGCGAAGCTTCCTGATCGCCGCCGACCATGACGCGCAAGCTATTAGCGATGTCCAAAGTGCTGACGCCCAAGTCCGCAGCCCGCGCGCGGTCTATCTCGACACGCAGCTCCGGCTTATCGAGTTTGAGCGAAGTATCCAAATCAACGATGCCGCCGAGTTTTTCGGAACGCTTACTCAACTCGTCCGCGTACTCCGAAAGCTGCACGATGTCCGGGCCGCGCAGGATAAAATCTATGTCGAAGCGACCACCCGCGCCAAAGTTGAAAGACGGCGCATTGCGCACGCCCGCGCGCATCGGCGCGAACTTGCGCAGGCGGCTGCGGACTTCCTGCATCACGTCCTGCTGCGTGTAGTTGCCGCGAAAAGCTTTAAAGGGATTGCCAGCCTTGAGCGAGTTCCAGAACTTTGTAAACGAGAGCGTGCGTTCCTCATGCGGCGCGATACGAACATAAGCTCCGCCGGTATTGACGCCGCCCAGAAAACTTCCGCCCGCAGATGCCAGCACGAGCCGCACCCCCGGCGTCTCCATCAATTCCTTTTCGATGGCAAGCATGCCTTCATTCATCACCGCGAGGCTCGTGCCTTCCGGCCCGTTGATGTTGACTTCAAACTCCGCCTCGTCAACATTGGACGGAATGAACTCCTGCTTCGCGGCTTTGTACAGAGGCACGCTTGAGAGAACGACGGCGATGGCGAGAACCGAGACCGCAAGGCGATGTCGCATGGCGAGGCCGAGCAGGCGCGCGTAATTCCTATCCAGCCGCGCGTAAAAGCCGCGACGCGAAGCCGCCTCAGCATCATTCTCATCATGACTGTGCCCGCCACCCTTCTCCGCGTCTTTACGGCTCAACAGCCTTGAAGACATCATCGGCGTCAGCGTGAAAGAGACGAGCAGCGAAACCAAAATCGCCACCGCCGCCGTGATGCCGAATTGATACAGGAAACGCCCCGAAATCGAAGACATGAAAGAAACAGGCAGAAAGATAACCACGAGCGAGAGCGTCGTCGCCAGCACCGCGAGGCCAATATCTTTGGTAGCCTCTTTCGCAGCCTCCTTCGGCTCCATCTGTTTCTCTTCGATAAAGCGAAAGATGTTTTCCAGCACGACAATCGCGTCGTCAATCACGACTCCGACCATCAAGACAAGCGCCAGCATCGTCACGCTGTTGAGCGTGAAATCCAGAGCGCGCATCATCCCGAAAGTCGAAATGATGGAAGCAGGAATAGCGATACCCGCAATCAGCGTCGAGCGCCACGAGCGCATGAACAACAGCACGACCAGAGAGGCCAGAATGCTGCCTAAGATAAGGTGAATCTGAATCTCGTGCTGCGCGGCTTCGATGTAGCGGGATTGGTCGCGTATGACTTCGAGCTTAACGTCTTCGGGAAGCTGCCCGTTGACGCGCGGGATTTCTCTTTTGACGCCGTTGATGACTTCGATGGTATTTGCGCCGGACTGCCTGCGGATTTCGAGCGTCACGGTCGGTGTGCCGTTCAGACGCGCGAGGCTGCGCTGCTCTTTGGTTCCGTCTTCGACACGCGCGACATCGCGCAGGCGGATCGGAGAGACTGTGGCAACCGTGCCGGGAGCTTGCGTGTCCCCTTTCACAGGATTAGTGCCTGTGATATTCGCAATCACCAGATCGTTAAAGCCGCTCGCGTCCGTATAACGCCCCATCGTGCGCAGCGTTAATTCCTGCCGCCCGGTGTCAACATTGCCGCCCGGCACATCCGCGTTCTGCCGATCAATCGCCTGACTGATAGACGTTATCGGCAGCTTGTACGCAGACAGCCTATCAGCATCAACCCAGATATTAATCGCGCGTTCCAGGCCGCCTACGACGCGAACTTCGCCGACGCCCCCTGCGCGCTCAAGCTGTACGCGGACGACTTTATCCGCAAACTCTGTCAGCTCGCGCAAAGAGCGGTCGGCGGACAGAGCAATGGTCATAACAGGCGCGCTATCGTTATCAAACTTTTGCACGACCGGCGGCGTCGCATCATCCGGCAGTTGGCGCACGACTGTTGCGACACGGTCGCGCACATCCTGCGCAGCGGTTTCCAAGTCGCGGTCAAGATTGAAAGTGGCGATAACGTTGGAAGTGCCTATGCCCGAAATGGAGCGCAATTCGCTGATGCCGTCAACGGTATTAACGACTTCTTCGATCTGCTGCGTAACCAGCGACTCGACCTCTTCGGGCGAGCCTCCCGGCAGCGTTGTGCGAACGCTGACCGTTGGCAAATCAACGGACGGAAAACGATCCACGCCGAGACCGAAATATCCAGCCGCGCCGACGACCACCAACGCCAGCACGATCATCGAAGCGAAGACCGGTCGCCTGATACAAATTTCCGCGAGCTTCTGCATAACAATAATTCAGTGATAAGTGATAAGTGATGAGATAAGAGCCATGCTCGATAGCATTTCTCTTATCACTTATCACTTATCACTGCGCGACTGTTACAGGCTGTCCCGATTGAAGATTGCCGGGATTGACCACTACCTGTTCGCCGACTTTGACGCCTGCGATAATTTCCGTCCAATCCGCCGCGCGCCGTCCCGTCGTGATAGTCTTCTCGACGGCCTTGCCGTTCTCGACCACGATAACTTTTTCGATGCCCGCAAAGGTGACGACCGCGTTGGTCGGAACGGTGACGCCCATGCTGGTCGTGTCTACAAAAATTTCCGCGCGGGCAAAAGAGCCTGGACGCAAAGCTCCATCGTTGCTGATATCGGCTTCGACAACGAGGATGCGATTCTGCTCGATGATGGTCGGGCTGAGGCGCGTGACCTGCCCGGAATAGTTCTGCGCCGAGCCTTCGACCGAGACTCGTATGTTTTGTCCGGCGCGTACGTTGGCCGCGTCGCGTTCCTGCACCTCTGCGCGAAAGCGCAAGGGGTTCATCTTGACTACTAAAACGATGGGCGCGCCCGATGCTAGAAATTCGCCGACGCTGGCGCGCTTCTCCTGTACTATCCCGTCAAATGAAGCATAGATGGATGTATCCGCAAGCTGCTGCCGCGCCAAAGCTACTTCAGAGCGACGCTGAGAGACAACCGCCTGACGATTGCGTATCTCTTCGATAGCATCCTGGTAACGCCCCGCCGCGACTTTGTAAGCGGCATCGACTGAATCGAACTCGGCGCGGGCGATGACGCCCTGTGTGACTAGGACAGAGGCGCGCTCGCGGCTCAGGCGCGCTTCATCCATCACCGCGCGAGCCTGCCGCACAGTGCTGGTCTGCTCAGGGTCTACGCGATCACTCGCGCCGTCCGCAGAGAGGCCGACGCGCGCACGCGCCTGCGCCAGAGCGGCTTCGGCCTGCTGGACACGCAATTGATAGTCTGTCGGCTCGACGCGCGCGATAAGCTGCCCGCGCTTGACCGGGCTGCCGAGGTCAACCGTGATGGTTTGCAGGCGACCCGGCACTTTCGTCCCGACAGTCGCTTGGTCATAGGCCGCGAGCGTGCCATTTGCGACCACCGATTTTCCCATCGGCATTTCTTCGACGCGCGCCGTTTGCACTTGTCTGGCTTCGCGCTGCTTGCCGCCCTCGCCGGTTCGCGCCTGTCCGGATGCAGGATAATCGCTCTTGCAAGCGGTGACAAAGAGTGCGGACACAATCAGCAAACACCAGACGTGTTGAGACGACAGGCCGAGACGCGGGCGCAAGTCCCGAAAGAAGAATTTGAAATTATTACTAAGAGGAGAGATAAACATATCCACCTTGGATTTATTTCGGGGGAATCGCTTTAGATGCTCAAGCTCGCACGTTCGGTTCGATGTCTAAAACAATACTTCCAGAGCATTATCACGGAGACATCCCTCTGAGCTTGCGAAAATGTGTGTGCCCGCTAAAACGCTGTTCACAATGATTAAAGCGATTTCGCGTCTAGTGCAGTGTAATGAAAGTTATTTGAATTGCCACTAGCTTTAGCTAGTGGGACTAGAGAGCTAACAAGTCGGCTTTAGCCGAAATGATTCGGCTAAAGCCGGTAACTGCTACAATCTTATCCACTAGCTAAAGCTAGTGGCAATTCAAGAAACTTAAAAAACCTTGCTTACACAACACTAGCGCACATCCCGGTCGTGCTTTGCTCGCTCGGCATCCTTGCGCGCCGTCATCTGGTCAAACTTTTGCTGCTGCTCCGTATTCAGGACGCCGCGAATGCGCTCGCGCTCTTTCTGCCTGATGGCGTCATAGCGCGGGCGCGCTTCGTCCCTGAGCGCGCGATATTCGGTGCGCGCATCATCGAGAATAGTTTTAATTTTCGCGGACTGTTCTTCATTGAGACTCAGCTCTCGCTGCATCTTCTCAAAGTATTTGGCATGGCGCTCACCGGGTTTGTTGTCAACCGCGCTGGTACGCATCCTGTAGACTGCATCGAGGGCTGCGCCTGTCACGCTGCCGAGCAGAAAGACTCCGATCAGCACCAGCCAAACTTTCACGCGCGTTTTGCCCTGCATACTCATCTCTGCACTTCCGTTTCGTTCATAATCGTCGCCAGCACTTCGTCATTCGACATGGCCTCGCCGCCTGTGAAAACGATGCGGTCAAATCTCGGCTCGCCTGTGGTTAGTGAATCGTCTTCGCCCGTCAAAGGCACAGTGCCGGGCGTTCCGGACAGCGCGGAAAACAGAAAGAGCGTGGCGGCAATAATCGCCGTCAAAGCCATCGCGGCGAGTGGTCGCCACGCCGTCAAAAGCATCGCCCGCCAACCGTTCCGCTCAGTAGCCTCGCGCCCTTGCGAAGAGATACGCGCGCTGATCCGCGTGTAGAGAAACGGCGATGAGACGGCAGACGCGGTTTCCTCTTCGCTCATCTGAGCGGCGTGAGTCAGGTCACGCCCGATCTCATCCAGACGCGCATTAAGCAGACCCTCGCGCTCAAGTTGAGCGAGCCGTTCCGTGATTGGCTTTTGCTGTTTCTTATCTGAGAACATATCCGCTCCGATTACTGTGCGCTCTGGAAATAGCCTGCACAGGTTAGACGTTGATTCTGAGCCTTACGGTTACAACAATTTTCGCAAAGCCTTGCGCAGCACGGCGCGTGCCCTGTGTGCGCGAACTTTTACTTTAGCCATTGACCAGCCGGTCATCTCCGCAATCTCTGCGACGGACAATTCTTCCGCGTTAAGCAACGTCAACACAAGGCGGTCTTCCGCTCCCAAACGTGCGAGAAGTTTCCCTGCCAGATCGCGCGAGACGGTCGCGGATTCAACATCGGACTCATAATCTTCCGCCCGCAATCTCGATTCGAGCCAGACCGTTTCCGCTTCATTCAAGTCGCTGTGCGTGGTTTCCGGTTGACGCCTTGCTCGCCGCAGCTCGTCGTAACAGGTATTGATGGCGATTCGCGTCAGCCATGCGGCAAAAGATTTTTCGTTTCTGCCGCTGTAATCCTTGAGCGCAAAGTAAGCTTTGATAAAACTTTCCTGAACAATCTCTTCGACCTGTTCGCGGCGATTGAAGAAACGCGCGGCGACGCGCCCGACCTGTAGCCGGTAACGATTGAATAAAAGCTCGAATGCAGTCTCGTCTCCGGCCAAGACGGAAGCGATTAACTCATTATCGCTTACTTCAAACGGCGTCACCGGAACGGCTGTTTGAGAAGCCACGTGACCGGCGGCAGCGGAGTCTGCTTTGTTCTCCGTTTCATCCATTGATGGTTACTTCTTCACACGGAGGACTGCTTGGTGTCAAACAGCAGTGAGCGTGAAGCGGGATGTTTTGGCATCCACGCTTCACGCTCACTGCTGGCAATAGTTTAAGCGTTCAGAAAAGCCTGTGAATTTTTCAGGCCATCCGTAGCGCCTTACTGTTGAACTTCCTGACCCTCTCCGCCGCGCTGGTTCTGGCGTTGCTGGCGACGCAGTTTGTGAGCCTCGCGCTGTTGTGCGAGCTGAGCTTTCTGTTCCGGCGTCAAGACCGCGAACATCTCGGACATCATACGCGCACGCGCGACCTCAAGCTCGACCATCAGATTGGCGCGTGCCTGAGCTTCTTGACGCACAGCCGCTTCGTTAAAGCTGCCGTCGTCCGCTTTCGGGGAATTGCGATGCAGGCCGCGCATCTGCTCGCGCAAGCCGCGCGTGCTTTCCCTGTGACGGTCTGCAATCTGCTGCAACTGCGCCTTTTGCGCATCGGTCAAATTAAGATTGCGTGCAAAGCGGCCAAAGCCGTCGCCATGACCACGGCCATGCTTTCTGCCCTGCCGCCCGCCACGCTCCATGTTGCCACCGTCCTGTTTCCCCTGCTGCGAGAAACCGACAACGGCTGAGACCAGTAAGGCTATCGTGAGCGCGAAAGACACGCCGATAAACTTCTTCTTATTCACTTTTTGCATTTCACCTTCCTCTTTTGAGTCGTAGAATTTTTGTTGGCGCGTCTAGATGCCGAGGAGAAAAACATTACTCGACTGCCTTATCAAAGACAGACGGCGGAGTTTGGAAAGCGGTTACAAATTTTAAGAGAAAGGGTGAAACTCTTTGCGTGCTTTGCGTCTTACTTCTTTGCGTCCTTTGCGTTAAAACAGCGCTTAACCGCAAAGAGCGCAAAGAAGTAAGACGCAAAGGAACGCAAAGAGAAAAGCAGCTAATTTATTTTTATCCTTGATTCGCTTAAGCAACCAAATTGATACGCAACATCCGGCGACTCTTGATTGATTACCGGACGCTCCTTGTTTCAGACAAGCCATAAATCGCTGAAATTGATTCTGGTATATCGCTTGCTGTATCCGATACTCGAACTCATGGTTACTGCATTCGTGCTGAAAACGGGTGCGCAAAAATAGTTTTCAAAACGGGAGGGGAAACACACAATGGGACTTTTTGACAAAATGTTTGGCAGGGGCGCGGCTGAAGCGCAGCAACAGCCGAATGCGGATCAACGCTTTAACGAATTGAAGGGCAAGTACCAGTCATTGCTCAACACAGCGGATCAACAGCAAATACGCTTTCAGAATTTGCACGTACAGGATAACAAGCTATTCATACGCGGCACGGCTCCTTCAGAGGACGCCAAGAATAAATTCTGGGATCAAGCCAAGCTGGTCAGCCCGAACTTAGACGACATCACGGCGGACATTTCTGTAGACCAGAATCAGGCGCAAGCTGCGACGGCAGGCGGCGGTAGCCAGTCCGGTCAAACCTACGAGGTCAAATCCGGCGACACGCTCTCCAAAATCAGCAAGCAACATTATGGAGATTCAAGCGAGTACATGCGTATCTTCTACGCCAACCGCGACAAGCTGAACGACCCGGACAAGATTCAGGTCGGCCAGCAGCTAGTCATTCCGCCGGATGACAACGCCTAATAAAAAGGCAAAAGTAAAAAGGTAAAAGGCAAAAGTGAAGCAGGCATTCAAGCTGTTTTCACTTTTGCCTTTTGCCTTTCCGCCTGAAGTCCAGTACACATTTTTCGTCCCGTAAGGGACATTTGAAAGTAGCCCAGCGATGAATCGCTGGGGCTAAATGCTATGTAATGTCAGTCCCGAAGGGACGGCTGAAATCTTACGCCGACGAAGTTTCAGCCGTCCCTTCGGGACTTGGGTCGCGTGGCTGGCTGTTTCCCAGCGATGAATCGCTGGGCTATTCTCACGAGTCCCTACAGGACAACGTGAAAAGTGTCCTGACTTCAGCCTCTTCACTTTTGCCTTTTTACTTTTGCGCATACTTCTTTAGAATGAGTTTATGAGTTCACCACAAGAGGACAAAATCAATCGCTCTGAAGAATTGTTTGCACGCGCCGTCGAACTGATGCCGGGCGGAGTCAATTCTCCTGTGCGCGCTTTTCGCGGAGTCGGCGGCACGCCCCGCTTTATCCAGAGAGCGCGCGGCGCGTTGATGTGGGACGTAGACGGGCGCGCATACATTGATTACGTTGGTTCGTGGGGGCCTATGATTTTAGGCCACGCGGATGAAGAAGTGATTGCCGCGCTCACAGACGCGCTCACGCGCGGGACGAGTTACGGCGCGCCGACAGAGTTGGAAGTCCTGATGGCCGAAGAGATCATTGACGCTGTGCCTTCAATCGAGATGGTGCGAATGGTCAACAGCGGCACTGAGGCGACGATGTCTGCGATACGACTTGCGCGCGGGGTGACGAATCGAAACAAGCTGGTCAAGTTCGAGGGCTGCTATCACGGGCACGGCGACAGCCTGCTGGTCAAAGCTGGCTCAGGCGTGGCGACGCTCGGACTGCCTGACAGTCCCGGCGTGCCCGCCTCGCTGGCCGCGAATACTCTGACCGTTCCCTTTAATGATTCTGTAGCCCTGCAACAGGTCTTTGACCAGCACACGGACATCGCGGCGGTCATTCTTGAGCCAATCGTAGGCAACATGGGCTGCGTCCCTCCGCGCGAAAATTACTTGTACGAGGTAAGCGAGATAACAAAGCGGGCGGGCGCGCTGCTGATCTTCGATGAAGTGATGACGGGCTTTCGCGTCTCTCGCGGCGGCGCGCAGGAGCTTTATAATGTGACGCCGGACATCACCACGCTCGGCAAGATTATCGGCGGCGGACTCCCTGTCGGAGCCTACGGCGCGAGCAAAGAGATCATGAATCACATCGCGCCCGCCGGAAACATTTATCAAGCCGGAACGCTTTCCGGCAATCCCCTCGCGATGACCGCAGGGCTTGTGACACTCAAACGCCTGCGCGACACAGCGGTTTATCAAAAGCTTGAGCGCGCGGGAGAGCGTCTCTGCGAAGGCATCTCAAACGCCGCGAGCGACGCGGGCATCAAGACTGTGACCAATCGCGTCGGCTCCATGTTCACAACCTTCTTCACAGACGCGCCCGTCACAGACTGGACTTCCGCCACACGTTGCAGCCGCGACCTGTACGGAAAATTCTTCCACGCCATGCTCGCCGAAGGCGTCTACCTCGCGCCCTCGCAATTTGAAGCGGCCTTCATCAGCACAGCGCACACGGATGAAATGCTCTCTCAAACCATCGAAGCCGCGCGCCGGATTTTCAACATGAGGCTGAGGCCGTAAAGGGGTGTCTTTCTTTTGCTAATCCGATGTTCTCCTTTCTGGTATGTTATTCTCCTGCATGAAAGGTTTTGAGTGTTATGCACCAAGTAAATATCGAAGACGCGAAAACACATTTGCCTGAGCTGATAGATGCGGCTGTCAATGGCGAAGAAGTTGTGATTGCTAAAGATGAACAGCACATCGTCAAGCTTGTCCCCATTGCGCAGGCGAAATCTCGCCCACAGTTTGGGGGCGCCAAAGGGCTAATTACGATGTCGGATGATTTTGATGCGCCCTTGGAAGATTTTGAAGAATACATGAAATGAAGCTGCTGCTGGACACTCACACTTTCCTTTGGTTCATCATGGGCAGCCCCCACCTTAGCGGCGATGAATTGTTCTGACAAAGGAATATAAGTTTCGTGAGATTTAGCTGGCGTCGCCGAAGCGGCTTTCGACTTCAGCCAGAGAGATGGTTGGCGCAGCGTGTTCAGCTTGTTTGGCGTCGCGTAAATCAAGCAGGTCTTCAATCTCCGCAAACCATTCTTGCAGCGCGAGAAATTCTTCGTAGGGCAAAACGGCAAACTCTTTTCTCCCGTTTTTGGTCAAAATTTCAGGATGTAACTCTGGTCTGCTCATAACTTTCTCACGAATACGCACGACTGCGATGTTTGATGCGATAGATAATAACGCGGTCGCCTTCAATTTCAAATAGCACACGGTAATCGCCAACACGCAAGCGATATTCGGGCGTGAAGTTGGTCAATCGTTTCACGTCCCCCGCCAGATTGTTTTCCAGTCCGCGAATCTTCTCCAAAACACGCCGCGCCGCCTGACGGTCAAGGGTGTCAAGGTCTTTCACAGCGCGTGGTTTGAATTCGATACGCATCACTCTCTCACTTGCTTCGCTCATTTAACACTCCTCTAACGAAAAGTAAAAGCCGCTGGTCAACGTTCAAGCTGACAAGCGGCAGTGTAGAGTAATGAATGCTGTGTTTATAGAAGTACTTCGTTTTTTTTATTTGAGCGTACTATTTTGAATAGTTGATTGTAGTATTCCTCACCCACTACAGTGCGCTTATAGTCAGCCATGGCGTCTTTAATTCGCTTCACACCGGGTTTGCCTATCGGAAACCCGCAAAGGTAAGCAGCCCATGCAATAGCGATGTTTTTAGGATTACCGGTCCAATTGGGATCCTGAGGGTAAGGCGCTTTTAACTTTTCAAGTCGAGGAAGTAAGGCGCTTGGGAAACCGATGCGCTCAGGTTTCCCCATCGCCCAACGCTCACCTTTACCTAAATGGCGATACTTGTGCAGAACCGCCTTACGAGCAGCCTCCCCGCCTTTCATCTCCCGATATAGCTTCTTAGCCTCTTTGCAAATAGGATGCAACCGTTCAACGTGAAAACAAATTGCGTAGATGAACGGCGTTAGTGGCGACTTACTTCCGCCTGCACGAATATTCAGCCACTCTTTCCGCTTGTCGGCATACAATCTTTGATGTAACTGCGTAAGAAATATTTCCGTGTCCGCAGCTAATTCCATCTTGAGCCCAGCCGCCCGTCTCATATGCTCTTGGTATCTTTCAGGTGTACAGTCCTTACCTATCAATGCTTCCATCATTTGTTCCTGTAACGCGACATGGATCGCGTGGACTAAGTTGCTTTCGATAAACATATTTACCCTGAACATAAGACTCGGCATACTCACGCTTCCATCTTCATTTGTAATAACAGCAGTGGTGGCACGCTCTCCCATTGTAATCTTTATTTCCGATTCCCCATCTTTGACTGTTGCGACTCCCCAGCTATTCGCTTCGACTTCTGCTTTTATGTTGCTAATTTGCTTTGAAAGCACAGCATCAACACTTGTTAATTCTCCGCTTAGTTTTTCTAACCTTTCGGTAAGCGGCGATGCTAGAAACTCTTCGACAACACATTGAATGTATTCAAAAATATTTACTTGCTTGCCTTGCAAGTCGTAACCGCACGTCGGCTGAAACTTGTGGCTTGTGCTTTTACTCATCTGCCGTGTCTCTCCATCCAGCTTTACAGATATTAAGTTCGCGACGCAACAGTGGCGACGGTCGGGGCGAAATGCAGCTTTAAAGCATTATGCGATGAACCACTTGCTCTCTTGCCACACGCTGGCGGTAAAAGTTCGCTTCATACTTTTCTCATCCATCTATGCTGGCGGGCTTGAGCGGCAGGTCAACGATGAAGCGTGTGCCTGCGCCGGGTGTGGTGTGGACTGTGATGCTGCCGCCGTGTTGTTCGACGATCTGCTTGACGATGGCGAGGCCGAGGCCGGTGCCGCGTTTTTTGGTGGTAAAGAACGGCTCGAAGATGCGTGCGCGCGTCGCTTCGTCCATCCCTGCGCCTTCGTCCGCGATGGTCACGCGCGCAAGGCCATGCCGGTTGGCAAGCGCAGGCTGCTGGCCGTTGCCCTTACTTTCGTTATATGAAACGTGTGCGGTTGAGATGTTGACGGGCGCGCCCGCTGCGCTCGCGTCAATGGCGTTCGCCAGCAGGTTGACGAAGACCTGTCTGAGCTGGTCTTCATCCCATTCGCCGCGCAGAGGCTCGCGGCTGAAATCTCTTTTGATCTCGGTCTTCTTATCGCGCACCCGGTCGGAGACCAAATCAACGCTTGAATCAAGCAGTTGATGCAGGTTGAATTCGGTGCGCGAGAGAAGCTGTTGACGCGAGAAATTCGTCACGTCTACGACGAGCTTGTTCAAGTGGTCTATCCCGCGCTCGACCAGATCAATCGTGCTGATAGCCTCTTGGTCATCCGTCATGTCGCGCAGCATCGAAACGCCGAGACGAATACTGCCCAGAGGATTTTTAATCTCATGCGCGACCTGCGCAGATGCCTGCCCGACTGCCGCCAGAGCTTCCGTGCGTCTCAAGACGGCTTCGGCCTCGACCGCTTCGCTGACATCCACGAGCGTCACGATCTGCCCCATCTCGCCGTCAATCTCAAGCGGCGAAGAGTACACGTCAAACGTTATGTGTACGCCGCCGGATGTCTCTGCGGCCTCAAGCAGCCAGCGCCCGCGATAGGTGGCCTTCTTGACCTGTTCGGAGACGGCGGCTTCGAGCATGCGCGCGGCCTCCGGCGCAGCGAACTTATCGTAAACGGAGATGCCAATCGTGGCATGCGGAAAAATCTCGAAGAAAGCGGCGTTCGCGCTGCGGATACGTGCGCGTGCGTCGAGGGCTGCGACCGCGCTGACCATGCCTTCGAGCATCTGCGTGCTGAAACGCCGTTCGCGCCGCGCTTCGTCCATGCTCTGCTGTTCGTGGCGATAACGACGCTGCACTTCCCAGACCGTCGCGAAGATGACTAAAGCCGCGATCAGCAATGCGACCATCCACCAGCGGCGCACCCGTTTTGAAGATTGAGATTCCAACGCCTCGCTCTGACTGTTCACTTCGACCTGTTCACGATCAAGGTCTGCGTCAATGGCTGTGAACTGTTTGTCTATATCACGAAATTGAACATAGCCGTTGAGCGAATAATTTTCCGTGTCTCTTGTCGTTTCGACTAAGTCAGCCAGTTGCCGCCGCAGGGTGCGCCAGTTTTCATGCTGCGTAAAGGGCGGGCGGTCTAATTGTGTGAGATGTTTTTCGAGTTCACCGCGCGCGTCTCGCAACTGTCCTGCAATGGGAGACATAATCTCGCGGCGCGATTCGGCAGCGCCACGCGCACGCGCTTCGTTGTTGAGGCTGATAGCCGCATTACGCAGGTTGAGAAACAGCTTGACCTTTTCCGTGTGCTGGAGGAGCAGGATGGAAGTCCCGCTCTCGACCTTTTCCAACTCGTGCACGCTGACAAGTCCGAAAGCGATGACAATACCGAGCAGTAAAGCAAACCCGACCGCCAGCGGCTTGAGCGTCGGCGCGAGCTTTTTTTCCGCCTGCGCTCTGGCCGCAGCCTGACGCTTAGCCAGCCCTCCTTCGACAGCCTCCTGCTCATCCGCAGGCAGCCTGCGATAGACGACCTCGCCATCCTCATCCGGCTCTCTCGGCGTTTGCGACATAAAAGCAGTGATAAGTGATGAGTGATAAGTGATAAGAAGGATGCTATTTCTACTTCTTATTACTTATCACTTATCACTCATCACTTTCCTTTCGTTTCCATCCAGTTATCGCCGATGCCTGCTTCGGCTTTGAGCGGGACATCCAGCTCGACCGCGCTTTCCATCTCGCGGCGCAGGATGATCGCGACGCGCCCGGCTTCCTCTGCCGGAGCTTCGATTAATAATTCATCGTGTACCTGCATCACCATGCGCGCCTGCATGCGCTCGCGCCGCAGGGCATCGTCAACTTTGAGCATGGCGAGCTTTACAATATCACTCGACGTACCTTGAATCGGCATGTTGATGGCTTCGCGCTCGGCGCGTGCGCGGACGTTGCCGTTGCGGTCATTGATGCCGGGAATGGGACGTATCCGCCCGTAGATCGAGCGCACATAGCCATGCTCGCGCGCCTTGATGGGGACTTCTTCCATAAAGCGATGCACGCCTTTGTAAGTGTCGTAGTAATCGTCAATCACTTTCTTCGCTTCTTTGCGAGAGATGCCGACGCGCTGCGAGAGGCCGAACGGCTCAATCGCATAAGCGATGGCAAAGTTGACGATCTTGGCAAAGCGGCGCGCTTCTTTTAATTCTTCGGGAGTCCTGGCGTTGAACACAAGGCGAGCCGTGCGCGCGTGTATGTCGTCGTCCTTCTGAAACGCATCGAGCATTTCCGGGTCGTGCGTGACGTGCGCGAGCAAGCGCAATTCGAGCTGCGAATAATCTGCCGAAATAAACTTGCAGCCCTCTTCGGGAATGAACGCGCGGCGAATGCGGCGGCCAAGCTCCGTGCGAATCGGAATATTTTGCAGATTGGGGTCACTGGAACTCAATCTCCCAGTCGCCGTCACGGTCTGGTTAAGCTGTGAGTGTATGCGCCCGTCCGCGCCGAGTTGCGCGGGCAGCGAATCCGTGTAAACGGTTTTGAGTTTATCCAACTCGCGATACTCGATAATCAAACGCGGCAGCTCGTATTTCTGCGCCAGCTCTTCCAGCACGGCCTTGCTCGTCGAAACTCTGCCCGTCGAAGTCTTGCGGCCAGAACTGATGTTCAATTCTTCAAGGACTTCTCCGACCTGCTTGGGCGAATTGATTTTAAATTCGCGTCCCGCGACTTCGTAGATTTTTTTTGTCAGCCGTTCCAGCTCGCCGCCCAGATGTTTTGAAAGCTCTTCGAGTACAGCCGTGTCAACGCGCAACCCCGCGCGCTCCATCCGGTACAAGAGCGGAGCCAGCGGCAATTCCATCTCCGTATAAATCGCCTCAAGCCCCTGTTCCAGAATCCGCCCGCGCAGGACGTGCGCCGTTTGCGCCGTGAGGTCTGCGGCTTCCGCCGCGCGCCACTGCATCTCTGTCCAGCCTTCGGGCACATCGCCCGCGCCCAATGCGCCGCCAGCATCCCTCGCAAGATCAACTAGTTCGTAGCGGCTGCGAACGGGGTCTAGCAGGTAAGCCGCCAGCAGCGTGTCATCCGTCACGCCTTCAGGCTCTATGCCGAGCGGGTCAAGGAGCGCGACCGCGCGTTTCAAATCATGAACCGATTTCGACAGCAAGCCGTTCGCCAGCACGTCGCTCAGCGGTGCGATAGCAGCCTCTTCACCGTCTTCAAAATTTTCGAGATCAATGTATGCCGAAGCCCCTGCGGCGGTTGAGATGGCAATGCCCTTCGCGCGGTCTCCGGCGTGCGCGCCGAACTGTTGACCGGCTCCGGCAGGCGACTCTCCGGCGACGGCAAAGCCCCAGTGTTCGGCATCCCACAGGCCGCGCACTAAGGTTTCCAATTCAGCGCGCTTGCGTATGATGCGATAGCGCAGAGGGGCATGCGCGCCTCCTGTCTCTGCGGTCGCGGCATCCGAAAACTCGCGCGTCAGGGATTGAAATTCCAACTCACGAAACAGCTTGTAAGCGGCGGCGCGATTCGGCGTTTGAGAGCGAAGCTGATCTAAATCAAGCTGGATGTTGACATCCGTTCTGATGGTCGCCAGCTCTCTCGATTGTCTAATCAAATCCGCGTTGTCGCGCAGAGACTCGCGATAAGTTTTATGCGTGACCTCTTCCCAGTGTTCCAGCGCGTTCTCGATTGAGCCGAATTGCTTGATGAGCTTGAGCGCGCCCTTCTCGCCGATGCCCGGTGCGCCCGGAATGTTATCCACAGCATCGCCCATCAATCCGAGCAGCTCTACGATTTGCCGTGGCGGCACGCCGAACTTATTTTCCACCCAGGCTTCATCGCACCATTCTATCGGAGGGACGGGAACTTTGCGCTTGACGTTCTGCGAGTTCTGTCGCATGCAGATAACCAGCGGGTCTTGCACGAGCTGGCACATGTCTTTGTCGTTCGAGACGATGACGGCTTGCATGCCGCGCTCTGCCGCTTGCAGCGCGAGCGCGCCGATGACATCGTCCGCCTCGAATCCCGGCGAGTTCAGAATCGGCACGTTAAAGGCTTCGCAGACGCGCACGATGTACGGCAGTTGCGATTGCAAATCGTCGGGCATGTCTGCGCGATTAGCTTTGTATGCGGTAAAAGATTCGTGGCGAAAAGTCTTTTCGCCGGACTCGAAAATGGCTGCGATGTAGTGCGGCCTTTCGTCCGCGAGGAGCTTGCGCAGCATGCTGGTGAAGATAAAGACGGCCTGCGTGACCTGTCCCTGACTATTGGTCAAAGGGTCTACGCGCCCGCTCATCGGCGCAAAGTACGCGCGGAAGATGTGCGACATAGAGTCTATCAGGAAGACGCGCTCACGCGACCCGTCATCGGCGTTTGATCGTTTGTCCGGCATTCATTTGATGATAGAGGTGCGGTTTCAGAGTGTCAACAAACCACGAAAGAGAGTAGTGGGTTAGTTTCAAACATGGCAAAGACAAGACATGTTCACGCAAAGGCGCAAAGACGCAAAGGGTTGAGCCATTCTTTATCTTTGCGGTTTTCTTTGCGCCTTTGCGCCTTTGCGGGAGATTCTTTCCTGATGCCGATAGCTCTTGAATTTCAAACTGACCCACTACCCGAAAGAGAGTAGTAGTCCAGTTTTAGTTTGAGGTTGAATGAGTAGCAAGATGAGGCTCACCGCAGAGACCGGAGAGAGCGCAGAGGGGGCGCAGAGGCTTGAATGGCTTTCAACTCTCTGCGCCATCTCCGCGACTTCTCTGCGTCTCTGCGGTGAGTCCGACTTGCTTTCACTGAGATTAAATCTAGCTACTACAAAAAAAAGAGAGGCGCGGTTCAACAAGCCGCGCCTCTCTCTTTATCTTTTTAGATTTAATTATGGAACGAAGGCCGCAGGGATTGGAGCATCGCCGCTGCTGCCGAACTGCTGCGTGTGCAGCGAGCCGTTGGTGCTGCGCAGGATGTACCAGGCGCCCTCTGTAGGGCGAAAGACGGCGAGGTCTGCTTTATTGTCGCCGTCGTAATCGGCAGCGGCTGGAATGTCGCTGCTCGCGCCGAACTGTTCTGCGCGCAGAGTGTTGTTCGAGCTTTGCCATACATACCAAGTGCCGCTGCGAAAGACCGCGACATCCGTTTTAGCATCACCGTCATAATCGCCTGCGACGGGGCGGTCTGTGCCGAAGCCGAACGCCTGCGCGAAGAAAGCGTTGTCCGAGCTGCGCGAGACGTACCACGTCCCGTTCGACGGGCGAAAGACAGCGAGGTCTGCCTTAGCATCTCCATCGAAATTTCCGGCGACGGGTTTATCTTCGCTGCTGCCGAACTGCTGGCTGCGCAGCGTGCCGTCCGTGCTTTGCAGGATGTACCAGGTGCCATTCGCTGGGCGAAAGACCGTTAAATCAGTCTTGCCGTCGCCGTCATAATCTCCGGCGATTGGAATATCACCGCTCTGCCCGAACTGGCGCGCGTGATAACTGTTATCCAGGCTGTGCAGCATATGCCATGTCCCTGACTCCGGCCTCCACACGGCGATGTCCGTCTTAGTGTCTCCGTCATAGTCGCCGGGAACGATTTTATCCGTGCCAAGTCCGAACGGAGTTTCCCTGAAACCATTGTTTGCGCTGAGCAGTAGAAACCACTTGCCATCCTGCGGGCGAAAGACAGCGATGTCGGCCTTGCTGTCGCCGTCGAAATCAAACTGACGACTGCCGTCGCCGCCACCAACGGCAGGCTGTGTGATGGTCAACGTGCGCGACCCGATTTCGAGCGTGCCCGTGCGTGCGCTGCCAGTCTGATTCGGCGCGACTGTGAAATTGACGGTGCCGTTGCCGACTGTGCCCGCGCCGCCGCCGATAACCGTAATCCAATTATCTGAAGAGTTCGCGAGCCACGCACACAGTTCGCCCGCAATCACCTGTACGCTACGGTTGCCGCCGCCGCTTCCGACTTGCATCGTCTCCTGACCTAAAGCGAAGGGACAACCCGACGCTTGCTGAATCGAGAAAGTGCGACCGCCAATAATCATCGTCCCGGTGCGCCCTTGCGACATGTTCGGCTCAACCGTGAAGTTGAGCGTGCCGGAGCCTGTGCCTGTGGCGGCTGACGTGATGTCCAGAAAACCGGCCTCGCTGACAGCAGCCCAGCCGCAATTCGGGAAAGTGGTATTCACGTTAATCACGCCGCTGCCTCCCGTGTGCGGAAAAGCTTGAAAGCTCGGGCTGATACTGATGCCGCAGATGGTGGTCGAAGTACTGACGTTCACTGACCACCCGCCCGAAATGCTGCCCGCGTTATTGCCTTCGTCGTCAATCGCATAGAGGCTCCATAAGCCATTCGGCAACGCTCCGTAAAAGTCAGAGAAGGTAGTGGACAAAGTCGTGATGGACGGAGCCGGAGCGGGGAAACTATCGCCCGTGCCAACGTTGGTCGGCCTAAACGTTCCCGAAGTGAGCGGGGCGTTATCCGGCAGCGGATTGGCCGCAGTATCCTCAAAAGTCAGCGCGATATTATTAACCGGAGTCGCGCCCCCTACATCCGACATGAGCAGGATGCCGCGCCCGCCCGGCGAGACCAGCAAGAGGTCTACGTCATCAGGCGCGGTGTGGCTGAAGTTGTTAATCGTCACGCTCAGATTGCTGATCGCGCCCGTGAGACCTTGAATATCTATGCTCGACGGATAGGGAGAAGCGGGCGAGAGATCGCTGAGAGTAATCGCCGCCGCATTGCTCGGAATGATTCTGATGTCTATGGGAGTGGAGCTTGAGCGCGCACTGGTCGTCACGACCGTGCGAGCCGAAATCGAATGCACGCCCGGAGTCGGATTGTTCCAGACAAACTCATAAGGCGGAGTAGTATCGCGGCCAATCTCGACCGTGTTCGCATAAAACTCGACGCGCGCAATCACGTATTGAGTTGGCGCGGGCGTCGCGCTCAGCGCAATGCTCGACAGAGAAGTAAAGGTCGCGCCCTGCGTCACGCCGCTCAGCGTGGGAGAGCCAATCGGCAGCGGAACAATCGGCAAGGCCGGATTGAGAAAAGTGCTGATAGTGACGGGGCTTGAAGGGGTCTGGTTGCCGTTCGTTTCCACCACCACCGCCGTCAGGTTATAGGTCGTCACCGCCGGATCATTCCACACGACAAAGTACGGTGCAGTAGCGTCCGAGGCTTCCAATGTCCCGTTCGCATAAAAATCCACGCGGCTCACATTGCCAAAGCCGCTGACATCTGCGCTGATGAAGATGTTAGCGGGAGTTTGGATGCTCGCACCGCTGGCCGGATACGTGATGGCGACAGCGGCGGGCGCAGCCAGGCTCGCACCTGCGTCCGGCATCTGCATCGAAGCAGAGCGTGAGCCGATAATGAGAGACGCAAAGATAACGATAAAAAGCGCGGCGGCAAGATATTTGGACATGAAGATTTCCCTGTGTGTTGATAAGACAAGTTGGGGGGACTGTCTAAATAGAAGAATACCGGAAGTTGGGGTAGGGGAATAATAAACTAAAAAAGCTATTTGTCAACGCTCCGATTTTAAATTTCTTCCAATGGAATATCGCCTCTCTCTTGGCGCACTTTGCGTCTTTCTTCTTAGCGTTCTTCGCGTTCAAACTTCTTCTTAACCGCAAAGAGCGCAAAGTTTTTCGCAAAGAACGCAAAGAGTTGTTAAAGCCTTCAATGTTGCGCGGATGCCTCAACCCTGCGATCAAAGCGTTGCCGGGATACCACAGTCAGTGATTTAGCATGGATGTCAACCAACGCAGACCGGGCTTGAGATTTATTTTATAAACCCCTCAATCAAACGAGAGCGGTAATCTGAACTAAGTCTTAAATATCAGTTGGATACGGCGCAAGGCAGTTGCTCTCCCGCAATTGAAATGCGGGTTGAGACGCTTGCCATAAAGCCTGTGTTGTGGCTTCGCGGCATGGCCTTTGCCATGTCTTTATGTTGATCGAACAAGGGAGCGCGCAAGGTTTGCGCGTTCAAATGAAAGGTGCGGACTGACATTTGATTAAACAGACGACACTCGCCTCACCGGTCGAGACCAGCGGCGTAGGGCTTCACACGGCTGTCCCGGTGCATTTGCGTCTCCTGCCTGCGCCGCCCGACACCGGCTACATTTTCAAGCGCACAGACCTCGGCGGCTTTGAGATTCCCGCGAGCGTAGAGTTTATCGCGCATTGCAGCTATGCGACGACCTTGATGCGGACGGGCGTCATGCTCTCGACGGTCGAGCATCTGTTGGCCGCCTTGCGCGGCGCGCAGGTGGATAACGTTTTTATAGAGGTTGACAATCTTGAGCTGCCGATTATGGACGGCTCTGCGGAATCTTTTATCGAGTTGATTGAGCGTGCAGGAGTCGTTGAGCAAACGCTGGCGCGCAAGGCTCTGCTGGTGCGCGAGAAGATTTCGGTCGAGCAGGGCGAGCGGCGCATCTCAATCGAACCGGCTGAGGCTTACGAGATTGATTGCCTGATAGATTTCACACATCCGATGATCGGCGAGCAGCGTTTTCGTTTCGATTTGACCAACGGAGCGTTCGGGCGCGAAATCGCGTCTGCACGCACCTTCGGTTTTACGGCAGAGATAGAAGCCCTCCGGCGCGCCAATCTGATTCGCGGTGGCTCGCTGGATAACGCCATCGTGCTGACTCCCGAAGGCATGCTCAACGACACGACCTTGCGCTTTGCGGACGAGTTCGTGCGGCACAAAATTCTGGACATCATCGGCGACCTGGCTTTGTTGGGGATGCCGATTTTAGGACGTGTGACGGCTGAGAAGAGCGGGCACATTCTTCACGCCGCGCTGATGACCAAGCTCCTGCGCACGCGCGCCGCGTGGGAGATCGTTGACATGCACGAGGCCGCAGGCGGCGAAAATCAGGAAGTAGAAGCCGGGCAATTATCTTCCGTTCATTGATTCAGATTGACGCTTTAAGATAAAGAGATGAGAGCGAAGCTTTTTCAGCGAGCGGTGATACTGCTCGTTAAGTGAATATCTCCAGTGAGGCAATATTCATTAAGAGGATTTGGATTCCAATTTCTCTATCTGATCTTCGGCATCGCGCAAATCAGCGCGAGTCTCGCACGCAATCGCTTCAATCCGATCCAGGCGCTTGGATAGCTCACGTCTTGTTTCCGATAACTCGCGTCTCGTCTCCGAGAGATCATGCCTCGTTTCCAAAATCTCCCGCAGCGCCCGTTCCCAGATAGGCTTTGTATCATAAGCCTTTGCTTCCAATACTTGCAGGCGAGAATTGAAGTCTGTCAAGGTAGCGTCTAAAGCGTCGAAACGAGCAAACACACGTTCCTCAAAGGAACGACCGCCATTAATGTTTTGCGTGGTCTCATCACTCATGCGAAAGATTATGAAGCCGATCATGATTCATTTCAAGTAATAATTCTGCTTGCGCATTAATTTGCAATGCGCGCCGAGCGCACTACATCCGAGCGGAGGGAAGCACATGAGGATGAAAGAGACGTTAGCGAGGCTTCGAGGTCGATGAATTATTATGCTGGGGGGAGGTTCACGCAACTTGCTTCACTTCTGCTGGCAAGTTGCTCAAGATTAGCTCTTTGATTTCAAGCTTGGTGCTTGCCTGATCTATATCAATACCTACGAGATTCCCCTCAGAGTCATAATCTAAAACAATCCCTTCTGCAACCTCGCAACTGTCCGCGCTCGGCTTAGATGAAAGGTCAATGTAGAGCGAATCTGTCTCAGCGTAATAATTTATTCTCATAACTGATGTTACGCACGAACGTGATTGAAAGCGCCGGAGGCGCGATATATCAGTAGCCCATAGCATCAGCTATGGGTTCATCAAGAGAGCAGAGATTCAAGCCCTCGAAGAGGGCGACATAAATTTCGATGTGGCGTAGATGTGGCATACAGATTATGTCGTTACTCCGTAACTCCATTGATGCTTCGACGACTAATTCCCACAGCTTACGCTGTGGGCTACTGGTAGATCGTCACTCCGTGACTAAATATCGGCTCTGTGCGTAACATCAGCTCATAATTTGAATCCACTATCAGGAAACGCATTTTTTACTTTCACTCCGCCTTCACAAATTCATAAGTGAGATAGACGCGCAATGCGCCTTGAACGATTTCGGGGCGCATGTCTGTCGGGCGCAGGCGCAGGGAGCCGCCCGCAGCCTTGATGGGAACGATGGCCGAGACTTGCTCTGCCCTGAATAATTCGTAAGGATTAAATTTCCTGTCAACGGAACTCTGCACCATGTTGACCAGAAAGCTGTTGCCCAGACGCGGGACTCCGTTGAGCTGCACGTCCGTGACCTGCACGCGCGCCAGCAAAGCCTGCCGACCGCGATCATATTCTAAGGTCACAACGGAATTAGCCCACCCGTTAAAGCTCACGCAGCCGAGCAGCCCCGCGCTATACGACCCGGAAAAAGCGAGCGGCGCGACGATGCGTCCATCTTCAAAACGCACGGCGGTCTTGACCCCGTTTCGCTGACGCTCCAACACAATCTGGCTCGCGCAGCTTTGAGAGCGCGCCGAAGACTCTGCATACGCCGCGAAGATTACCGGCTGCTCTTCTTTAAATTCATTGCTTGCGAGTGAGAGCGGAAATTCCGGCTCTCGCAAATGCGTGAACATCGCATCTAGAAAAGAGTTGACGAATTGCTCGTTAAGAATAATCGTCGCCTCAGCCCCTTGATTTACGCTGCGCACGCGCCCGCCGACTTCCGACTTTTGCGCATAAGCGGTCCCGGCAAAATCATAAACGCCAATAATAAAAATCAAACTCAAGATAAGCTCACGCTTAAATAATCGCATCCAGTCTCCTTGAATAAATGTCTTGAACAGAAGAACGAAAAACAGCATCGCCTTCATCCTTCCGCTTCATCCAACGCTCTTACAATCCGCTGCGAACGATGTCGTGCAGGCGAATCAAGCCAACGCAGACTCGCTCGCCGTCCACGACCGGGAGAACTGCTATCTGCGACGGGCGGTCTTCCATCAAACGCAGGGCGTCGTAAGCCAGCAACTCCGGCTCAGCCACTACAGGATCGCGTGTCATCATCACTTCGCAGTTCAGCGTCTCTAACTCCGCGCCCTTCAGTTTCCCAAGCGTGCGTCGCACATCGCCGTCCGTAATGATGCCGATAAGCCGCCGCGCGCTGTCCACGACATTCACCGCGCCCAAGCCGCCGCGACCGATGGCCGTGATAATCTCAAGCCACGAGGCAGCCTCTGCGATGATCGGATTGTCTTTGCCTCCGTGCATCAGGTCTGCGACCCTGAGCGTCAGGCGCTTGCCCAGTTGTCCCGCCGGATGATTGTGCGCAAAGTCTTCCATCGTCCAACCCTTAGCCTGCATCAAGGTCATCGCCAGCGCATCGCCAATCGCCAGCGCAACGGTCGTGCTGGTCGTCGGCGCAAGATTCAAGGGACATGCTTCCTGATCTACGGAAGCATCGAGCGCGACGGTCGCGCGCCGCGCTAAGGTCGAATTGAGATTACCGACGACGGCGATGAGGTGCGCCCCGCGTTGTTTGAGAAAAGGCAGCATCGCAATCACTTCATCCGTCTCGCCGCTGTTGCTCAAAGCGATGACCACATCATCCGGGGTCACGATGCCCAATCCGCCATGCAAGGCATCGGAAGGGTGCAGGTACAAAGCGGCTGTGCCGGTGCTGGTCATAGTCGCTGCGATCTTCTGCGCGATGACGCCGGATTTGCCGACTCCGACCAGGACCACTTTGCCTTTGCAGGCGGACAAAAGCTCGATTGCCTGCTCGACCTCTGCGGGCTGAAGGCGCGCGGCGGTCTGCGCTATGGCTTCCGATTCGAGGCGCAGCAGTTCTACAACTTGCGTGAAATAGTTTTTGGCATTCATGTCACCTTTGTTGATATACGACACGCACGGGGAATTGCAAGTTCGGAAAGCGAGGGCGATTACGATTTTATACACTTGTGAGATGTGTTCAAAAGCTTAAAAAAATGAATGTTGACATTTCACAAAGGCTGATTTACCGTTTTGATTGCCCCTCCTCTGCTTTGCAAAATCAGATTCACAGACGAGAAAGTCAAAGGGAACGCGCGCGTGCCGGACGCCGCGAGGGAGTCTAAGTATGAAAAAAATTTTCCACCTGATGGCCGCCGCAGCCGTCTTTGCCATGTTGTCTATCACGGCGACGGCGCAGCAGGTTTATATTGCCAACCTGAGCGGCGCGCAGGTTGCGCCCGCCAACGGCTCTACTGCGACGGGCGTGGCGCGTGTAACGCTCAATCCGGCTGAGACGCAGATTACGGTCAACGTCACCTACAGCGGTCTTTTGAGCAACGCCAACGCGGGACACATACACGGCGCAGCCGGTATCGGCGTCAACGCGGGCATCCTCTTCGGTCTGGCAGGAGTGACCGGCACGTCCGGCACGCTCAATCAGACCTTCGCCATCACGGCGGCGCAGGTTCAGCAAATGCGCTCCGGTCTTCATTACATAGACATACACACTACCGGCTTTCCCAACGGAGCGATACGCGGGCAGCTCAAGCTGGCAAACAAGCTCTCGGACTTTGACGGCGAGGGCAGAGCGGACATCGCAGTCTGGCGCGGGAACATCGGCTTCTATTTCATTCTTCAAAGTCTGACGAACACAAATCTTTCTCAGCAATGGGGCGTCGGCACAGATTTTCCGGTTCCGATGGATTATGACGGCGATGGCCGGACAGACTTGAACATCGTGCGCCCCGGCGATAACGGCTGGTACATCCTGCGAAGTTCCAATAACACTCTGAGAGTCCAGCAATGGGGTTCGCAGAACCAGTTCGATTTTCCTGTTCCCGCCGACTACGACGGTGATGGAACGGCAGACATCGCTATCTATCGCGGCATCAACGCGACATGGTATATCCTGCAAAGCTCTGACAACTCGCTGAGGGCTGAACGTTGGGGCGTCTTGTCCTTCACGCCCGACACGCCCGTGCCCGGAGATTACGACCGCGACGGCAAAACTGATCTGGCAGTTTTTCGCCCGTCAAACAATACCTGGTATGTCCTGCAAAGCTCTAACGGTTCTCTGCTGGCGCAGCAGTTTGGCGCGACCGGCGACCGTGTGGTTCCGCAGGATTATGATGCTGACGGCAGGACCGACTTCGCCGTCTGGCGTCCGAGCACGACTGTCTGGCATGTCTTGAAGAGTTCGGACAACTCCGTGGTCAGCACACAGTTCGGGCTGAACGGAGACCAACCGCTCCCCTTCGATTATGACGGAGACGGCAGAGCTGATCTTGCGGTGTTTCGTCCATTGCCGCCCAACGGCACAGACTCTTTCTGGTACATCCTGCAAAGCACGACCAACACCCTGCGAGCCGTGCAATGGGGCGTCAGCGGCGACACTCCCGTTTGATTAAGAGCATACTTAGCCACAGAGGGCACAGAGAACACAGAGAGAAAAGTAAGGATTTCAAATTCGAGGGTTTAGATTTGAGATATTCATAATCCAATATTTTAAATCTGAAATTTCAAATCTCGATAGTGGTTCAGTTTGAAGATGAGTGACAAGCAAGCCGGACTCACTGCAGAGACCGGAGAGAAGTCGCGGAGATAGTGCAGAGAGTTGAATATCTCTCAAGCCTCTGCGCCCCCTCTGCGCTCTCTGCGGTCTCTGCGGTGAACCTCAGCTCTCGACTCATTTAACTTCAAACTGCACCACTACCCAAATCTCAGATATTGAATTTGATTTTTAATCTCTGTATTCTCTGTGCCCTCTGTGGCTAACCTTCCTACCCTTCATCGCCACAACCCTGTTAATATTTCCTCATCATGCTTGTTTTAGGAATCGAAACCTCCTGCGATGAGACGGCGGCGGCGGTGGTGCGCGACGGGCGCGAGATTGTTTCCAGCATCATCTCTTCGCAGATCGAGATACATAAAGAGTTTGGCGGCGTCGTGCCTGAGCTGGCTTCGCGCGAGCATCTGGACAAGATTGTTCCCGTCGTCAAAGAAGCCTTGACGCGCGCCGGTCTTGAGGGCAAACAACTGGACGGCATCGCTGTCACATCCGGGCCGGGACTCGTCGGCTCCTTGCTGGTCGGCGTCTCTTACGCTAAGGCGATGGCGTTCGCTCTCTCTAAGCCGCTGGTCGGCGTCAATCACATAGAGGGACACATCTATTCCGTAGTCTTCGAGAACCCGCCGGTCGAATATCCCGCCCTCGCGTTGATTGTTTCGGGCGGGCACACGAATCTTTTCTACGTGCCCGAGCCGTGCCGTTACAAAGTCGTCTCGCGCACCAGAGACGATGCTGCGGGCGAGGCTTTTGACAAGGTGGCGAAGATGCTCGGGCTTGGTTATCCGGGTGGGCCAATCATCGAAAAGCTGGCGCGCGAAGGAGATTCGCGCGCGGTTCGCTTTGCCGTCCCGCGCATGGGTGACGGGCGTCCTGACTTTAGCTTTAGCGGCTTAAAAACCGCCGTCTCAAAACACATACGCGAATCCGGCCTCGCGCCCGTCGCCGCAGGCGAGCAGCCCTCGCAGCATGTCTTGGATTTGGCCGCCAGCTTTCAGAGCGTCGTCGTGCGCTCGCTGGTCGGCACAACAGAGCGTCTCGCCGAAGAGTATCAACCTGCTACCTTGATTGTCGCCGGAGGCGTCGCCTGCAACGGAGCTTTACGCGAAGCCTCGCGCGCCGCAGCCATCCGTCTGGGCATCCCCGTCTACTTCCCTTCGCCGCAGCTCTCGACCGACAACGCCGCGATGATCGCCGCCGCCGGAACGGTCAAGTTACAGGCAGGAGAGCGCGCCGGTTACGACCTCAACGCAGATGTGTCCCTGCGCCTGCAAAACATCGAAGTGGAAGATGATGCCCTGCGCCAGAGCCGCGTTCGTTACAGATTGTGAGTCAGAACCGCCTGCGGTAGCGGGCGGGGAGAGCAAGGATGAAGGCGGAAGGATGAAGGCGAAAGGATGAGAGGCATGCTATTTAAGCTTGAGGCGTTCATCTTCAATAGCATCCCCTTCATCCTTCATCCTTCCGCCTTCATCCTTGCTCTGCACGGCTGGACAAATCGCGTGTGTGCCCGCTAGACTACGCGGTTTGTTGAGCCGTTCGTTTCGCGTCCTATCAGCCTGAGACGACCTGCGCCAGCAAAGCCAACTTTTATTCAATCACGGAGATCGCAAAACTTTTATGGCAATATCCGCAACACAAATACGGCGCGGCATGGTGATAGTTTTCGAGGGCAAGCTCTGCAAGGTTATGGAGTTTCGCCATCACACACCGGGCAACCTGCGCGCGATGGTGCAGACCAAGCTGCGCGACATTCGCACAGGCTCTTCGTTCGAGCATCGCTTTCGCTCGACGGATACGGTCGAGCGCGCCGCGCTTGAACAGCATGATATGGAATATCTCTATTCCGACGGCTCGCAGCATCACTTTATGAACACAGAGAACTACGAGCAGACCGGACTGAGCGAAGAAGATTTGGGCGACGCGACGCAATGGCTGACGCCCGGTCTCAAGATTCAGGTAGAGTTTTATGAGGGCGCGCCCATCGGCGTAGAGCTTCCCGTCTCGATGGAGTTGACCGTCACCAGCACCGAGCCGACGATGAAAGGCGCGACCGTCTCGAACGTCAACAAACCGGCGACGCTTGAGAACGGCGTCACCTTACTGGTTCCGCCCTTCGTCAACGAAGGCGACCGCATCCGCGTCTCTCCCTCCGAAGGGAAATACATCGAACGCGCAAAATAAGTCTCAAGTCCCAAGTCTCAAGTCCCAAGTTCACTACACGCTTTCGACTTGGGACTTGGGACTTGGGACTTGGGACTTATGTATCTTCTCTACAGCATCCTGCTCACGCTCGGCGTTATCGCGTTGCTGCCGCGTTTCGTTTACGACGCGCTGCGACATGGAAAGTATGTGGCGGGCATCGGAGAGCGGCTGGGCAGTGTTCCGGCTGTTGAAAATGGTAAGAGTCCTATCGCCTGGCTGCACTGCGTTTCGGTCGGCGAAGCGCAGGCTGCGCGCCCGCTCGCGCGCGAGATTCGCAGGCGTTTCCCTTCTCACAAACTCGTCGTTTCCACCACCACACTGACAGGCCAGCGCGTGGCGCGCGAAGTCTTTCGGGCCGATGCCTCTCAAGTCTTCTATTTCCCTTTCGACTGGGGCTGGACTGTGCGCCGCGCTTTGAGAGCCGTCAAGCCGGATACCGTGCTCATCATGGAAACCGAGCTGTGGCCCGGATTCCTGCGCGAATGTCGCAAGCAAAAAATCAAGACGGCGATTGTCAACGGCAGGCTTTCCGAAAACTCTTTTCGCCGTTATCGTTTGATACGCAGGTTTATCTCTCGCGTCGTCAATGATCTCGATCTCGCATTGATGCAAAGTGAAGAGGACGCGGCGCGCATACTCGCGCTCGGACTCACGCCTGCTCGCGTACACGTCACCGGCAACATCAAGTTCGACGCGGGCGTTGACGCGAGCGAAAATGTTGTCACCGAAGAACTGAGAGCGAGATTTGATTTTAACGGCGTGCGCCCGCTCATCGTCGCCGCCAGCACGCATGCGCCCGAAGAGCGAATCGTTATCGAAGCATTCAAAACGCTTTCTCAACGCCTTGCCGAATCTCTGCAAAAACCCAGACTGCTAATCGCGCCGCGACATCCCGAACGGTTCGCGGAAACGGCGTCTTTGCTAGAAGCATCCGGCCTGAAATGGGCGCGTCGTTCACATGCTGCGGTTGAGAGCGATGCTGTCTGTGATGTTGTCCTGCTCGACAGCATCGGCGAGTTGCGCGCCGTGTATCCGCTCGCAGAGCTAGTCTTTGTCGGCGGCAGCATCGCGCGCACGGGCGGCCATAACGTGTTAGAGCCTGCGGCGGCGGGCGCGTGTATCGTGACGGGCGCGCACACCGCAAACTTCAAGGCCATCATGCGCGTCTTTGTCGCGGCAGACGCGCTTGTGCAACTGCTTCCGCTAACGGAATCCGAAGCCGTCGAAGCTTTAACAACAGTCTTCACAAAGCTGCTGGCGGATGATGAGCAGAGACGTGCGCTTGCCGCGCGTGCGCGCCAACTGCTTGAGCAGAATCGCGGTGCGACAGAGCGCACTGTAGAAATGTTGGCTGCGATTTTAGACGGGGAGTAAATAGCCCAAGTTGCTAGTGATAGATGTTTGGATGGACTTCTTAAATTGCCACTAGCTTTAGCTAGTGGATCAAGGTTGCCCTAGCTTTCGGCTTTAGCCGAATTATTTAAGCTCAAGCAATAAGGACCGTGATTTATTTATAGTTTGGCTCAAGCCAACTTTCTGTTATGAAATCTCTCCACTAGCTAAAGCTAGTGGCAATTTATTAACTCGCAACTTGGGTTAAATATCTGACCATCATGCCTGTGCCTGTAAACATTCTGCTGAGTCCGCTCAGCGCGCTGTATGGCGCGGTGACGAGCGCGCGGCTGATGCTCTATAGCACGGGCGCGCTCGCGGCGCAGGAAATTGACGCGCCGGTTATCAGTGTCGGCAACATCACGACGGGAGGCACTGGCAAAACTCCGCTCGTCGCGTGGCTGGCGCGGCGACTGTCCGCAAAGGGTGAGCGCGTTTGTATCCTGACGCGCGGTTATGGCCGTGCCGGAAGCCCTTCGCGGCAAGTTGTGGTTTCGGACGGCGTGCGCCTGCTCGCGGATGCAAGGGAGGCAGGGGATGAACCGCGACTGCTGGCGGAGATACTTCAGGGCGTGGCCGCCGTTATCTGTCACGCAGACCGCGCGACGGCTGCGCGCTATGCTCTGCGGAATTTAAATAGCAGCGTCTTTATCCTTGATGACGGCTTTCAGCATCTGGCTCTCAAACGCGATTTGAATTTGGTGACGATAGACGCGACGAACCCCTGGGGCGGCGGAAAGCTGTTGCCGCGCGGGCGTCTGCGCGAGCCTTTGCGCGGACTCAAACGCGCGGATGCCGTCATCATCACGCGCGCTAATCCGGCGCATGACATTGAGAAGATTCGCGCGGAGGCAGAGCGTTTGAGCGGCGGGCGTCCGGTGCTGCTCTCGCAGGTCAGCACGGTTCGCGTGCCGCCTCTTTTCGATGGTGAGATGGTGTATGAGAGCGATGCTGAATCGGCTTCTTTGCCGCAACCCGTCGCGGCGTTCTGCGCGCTCGGCAATCCGCAGGCGTTCTTCGAACACGCGCGCGGGGATGCTCTTAATCTTGCTTATACGAAAAGTTTTACGGATCATCATGTATACACGCAGGGCGAGATAGACGCCATCGTCCGCGAAGCGAAAGCGCACGGCGCACGCTCGCTGTTGACGACCGCGAAGGATGCCGTCAAGCTGCGCGGCTTACGCTTTGAGCTACCGTGTTATGTGCTTGAGATTGATGTCAGCTTTGATGATGAAAGCGTGCTGCTTGAGCTGTTGGATAAGGCTGTGACTGAAGCTTCTCTTAAATAAGAGCGACCCTGCTTGCGCTAAAATAAGAATAAGCTAAAGCTACGGATTATTGCCTGTCTGCGGCTGTGGCGGTTGCCCGCCGGTGCTTTGCGGCGGCTCAGGATTGGGAGTTGAGCTTTGCTTTCTCTTTTGCTGCTTCGTGGTCGGCGAGGGCTGCGGCGGCGGGTCGTCTACCTCTACCTTTGGCGTGGCTTGCGGTGACGGCTTGGTTCCGGCATTGGTGTTCTGGTTTGAGTTCGAGTTAGACGAATTGTTTTGCCCGGACGAGTTATCGTTCTGCTGCGTGTTGTCGTTGAGATTGACTTCGGAGGGCGGAAGCAGCGGCACCTCCGTGTTCTGATTCTGGTTCGTGTCCGAAGTGTTAGCGTTCGTATTCGTGTTCGTGTTCACAGACGCGGGCGCGTTCGGCGCGATGCCCTGCTCACTGCCTCCGGTTGGAGGCGGAGCGGTCTGCACGGGCTGGCCGTTCGGGTCTACAGTCAACGGCGGCGCTTGTTGCTCGTTAGTATTTTGGCCGCGCGTGAACGCATACAACGCTCCACCGATGGCTATCATTCCGACCAGCGCGATAACCGCCATCTTCCACGAGTTCACATTGTTGGCGGGCGGCGCGGGCGGCGGAACAGTTTCAGCGACGACGATGGGCGTAGTCAGCGCGGGACTGGGGCGCACGACTGTCATTTCATCATAATCATCTTCGACCGTCTTACGCGGCGGGTCGTTCGTGCCTGTCGGGACGACGATGCGATTGGTATTACTTTCATCAACCTCTTGAGTCGCCGCGCCGGTTAAAGCTTCGGCTGGAACTTCTTTCTCGGCGGCCAGCGTTAAGCTCTCGGACAACTCGCCCACCTTCTGAAAACGATCTTCGGGTTTCTTGGCGAGCGCACGCGCGACAACCTGCCCGACTTCCGGCGGCAAGTCACTGCGCTCCGCTAATAAGTCCGGCGGCTCGTCCTGCAAATGCTGCATCATCACAGCCGTCGCCGATTCGCCAACGAATGGCACATGCCCTGCCAGCAGCTCGAAAAGAATCACGCCGAGCGAGTAGATGTCCGAGCGCGAATCTATCTCGGAAGCCTGCGAGCATTGTTCGGGCGACATATATTGCGGCGTGCCGATAATCAGATTCGGAGCGGTCAAATCCGGGTCTCTGCCGTCGGTTTCCTGAATCTTGGCGATGCCGAAGTCCAGCACTTTGACCCAATCGCCGCCCCCCACATCGAGCAGCATGATATTGTCGCTCTTCAAATCACGATGCACGACGTTTTCGGCATGCGCGGCTTCGAGCGCGCCGCACACCTGCCGCATAATCTCGACGGCGCGCACGAGCGGCATAGAGCCGTCGGTTCTGACCACTTCCTTGAGCGTGCGGCCATTCAGAAATTCCATCACGAGAAAGACGATGCCGTCTTCGGATTCGCCAAAGTCCGTGACGTTCAAGGCGTGCGGGTGCGAGATGCGCGAAGCGGCTCTGGCTTCTCTGGAAAAGCGTGCGACGATCTTATCGTCTGCGGCGAGGGCTGGATGCAGGACTTTGATGGCGACGATTTTGTCCATCAGGATATGCGTCCCGCGATAGACAGTGCCCATGCCGCCTTCGCTCAAAAATTCGTCAACGCGATATTTTCCGGCGAGCGTTTGCCCGATCAGAGTGTCTTCAGTCCTGACCAGCACCGCGCCGTCGGAAGGGCACAGGGTAGTCGTGTCTTTATATTCCACGCCACAGTTCGGACACTTTTTCATGGGCACGCTTTCGCCTCGTCAGAGCGCTTTGATTGAGAGAGTGGCTGTGAGCGTATCATACAAAAAGTGAAAAGGTAAAAGCCTGAAGGCTTGGCAGCCCTCTCAACTCCTATCACTTTACCGCCTCCTTTTCACTTCTCTTCTGTTCGCGCAAATGATCTTGAGAGTGAAGCTGGCAAAGCTCATGCCATGTGAGAGATGCAAGCCAATCCTCTTTTGCTTTCGCAGTTTTAGCTAAAACTCAAACTGCTCCGTGCGTATCAGCGTGATACGCGAAACCGGGAAAGCATACAAAAATGCGGGCCAAGCATTTTCAGCTTCACCCGCATCTTCCTGGTCCCAGCCTCTGCCCGTGTTTACAATTTAACGAACACGATCAGGAGCGCGAACAGCACCAACGATTCGATCAACGCCAGACCGAGAATCATCATCGTCTGGATACGACCGGCAGCGCCGGGATTGCGCGCCGCGCCTTCGACCGCCGAAGCGGCGATGCGCGATTGGCCGAGCGCGCCCAAGCCTGCGGCGAGGGCAAAGCCGAAGCCCGCCGCGAGCGCCTTGTACTTGCTGACGCTGCTTTCATTATCAGCAACAGCATCCGCCGCTTGAGCCAGCGCGGGTGCGGCGGCGGCCAACAGGCCAATCACACTAAAAAATAGAAACCTGAGTTTTCTCATCTCAATCTTCCTCCGAAGAGTATAAGTAAATTTTCTCTTCAAAGCTTTCGAGCGAAATATTTCAAAACAGGAAAGGAAATTTTTTATAATTTCGCCCGCATCCGGTATACAGCCGCCCCTCGTACAACGGCGCTCCAGCGATGCCGACCTTGCTGCGCTTTTTTGAAAGAGCGCAGGCTACACACTTAAAGTTCGCTTCCCTTTTCCCGCCAGCTCTCTGCTTCTGAACAGAAATTCTCGAACCTTTGCGCCCCAACGTGCGCGGGCGCGCATGCCCGCACCGCTCAAAAGCGCGCCATTAACAAAGCAAGTATGAAACCTCAAAAACCTTAAGCCGGAACGACGACGTTGTCTTCGGCGTATTCGACATGCTTAGTGTGCTCATGCTCGCCATGCGCTTCATCATGCGGCGCGTGCGACACTTCGCTGAGGTAGACCATCGAGAGCAAAGTGAAGACAAACGTCTGAATCAGCGCGACGAACAGTCCGAGCGGCATCAAGAGCGGAAGCACAAAGTATGTGATAGGCGGATAGATCGTCGCGATGTTTTCACTGACGGCTTCGTCCGCAAACATGTTGCCGAAGAGACGCAGGCCGAGCGACATCGGGCGCACCAGATTGCCGATGATTTCAATCAGAAAGATCAACGGCGAAATCCACCAGATCGGCCCCGCGAAGTGCCGCAAATGCCCGAACAAGCCGTTCTCTTTAATCCCTATAAAATTGTAATAGCAGAAAGATGTCAGGCCGAGCGCGAACGTCACGCTCGTCGCCGCCGTCGGCGTCTTGAACAAGGGAAAGAAACCCATGATGTTCGAGACGAAGATTAAAACTGCGAAGGTGGCGACCACCGGAAAATATTTCAAGCCGTGCGGCCCGACGATGTCCGCCAGCATGTCCCTCAAAGCAATGACCGCCGTCTCTAAGGTCTGCTGCCCGCCTTCCGGGTCATCTTCAGACAGCTTGCCTTTCAAAATCCAGATCAGCCCCACGCTCAGGATACACGCGATGATGAACATAATCGTGTACCACGGCACGGCGTTCTCAGGCGTGTATGGGCCGCCGAAGACGGCTTCCGGCGTCGTCCCGAAGTTTGCGAAAAACTTTTGCCACAGTGGGTACGTGTACGCCATCTGGAATTTATGCACCGGCGCGCCGATGTAATGATTGACAAATTCGACGATGATCGGCGTGTGATGCGCGGCAGCAGCGGGAGCGCCCCCGCCATGCTTTACAGCTTCTTCGGATGCAAGCAACAGAAACATCTCTTAAGTTTCCTCTCGATACACGACAGCGAAATATAATTGCACAAAAGCTTCGACCATCACCGCCGCCACAAACAAACACAACCCCGACAGCGTCGCGGCGATGGAGACAATATCGAACATGTAAGCGGCGGCGATGATTGACCCGACGACAAAGTATCGCAAGACGTAACGCGCCGCGCTCAAACGCGGCCTCCCGCCCCCGCTTTGCCCGCCAAAGACCGCACGCAAAGAGCCGCGCAGCCAGTGATGGTTAAAGAAAGACAGCACGCCGCCCAGCAGCAATCCCGTCAGCACGCGCCACGGAGCTAAAAACGCAGTAATCACAACCGCGAGCGCGAGTATCACATACATGCTCCGGAGCAACCGTCGCTCTAAAGCCACGCCGTCCTCATCGTCCGCGAGCGCACGACGACCTGAAGCCCCTACACTGTCTGCGATTTCATTCATAGCAAAGCGGATGATTTTACACTCAAGAGCGCGCCCTGTCGAGCAATGAGAGACAGCATTCGGAATCAATTTATTTGTCTATTGCAGTTTAATTCTATAAGATTAAGCTTTATGCTACATCGCGGGTACGGCAGTGCTCACAGGTTGGCCCTTAAACTCACAGATGAAGAAGGAGAGGCAACATGTCATTTGATCTCACCACAGTGCCTGCCAGACTGATTGAGGCTGCTCAACACCGGAACCTGGTGCCACTGCTTGGGGCTGGTATCTCGCGGCAAGCAAAGAAGACCGCATTTCCTAACTGGCGTGAGCTACTTGATTTCTTGATAAACCGTGCGCTGGCTAAAAAGTACATCAAAAAATCAGAAGGGAATGAAATGAGTCGCCTCTTGGACAAGGGGCAGTATCTGATGGTTGCCGAGCAACTGCGTTACAACTTGCCGACAGACGAATATACAAGCCTCCTCAAAGAAGCATTTAATCCGGCGGGCGCTGAGCCGACCGAGATTCATAAAGAAATATTCCGGCTCAACGCGCCGCTGATTCTCACGACAAATTATGATCTGCTGATTGAAGATGCCTATGCTAGAGTTTATGGGAAAACAGCCAATGTTTATACCTATCGTGGGGCGTCAGAGGTTCAACAGTCTTTACAGATTAGACAGCTAACGGATCGTCCTATCATATTTAAGCTACATGGTTCAATTGATGAGCCGTCATCGATTATCCTGACAGAACAAGACTATCGGAAGTTGATTTATCAAGAGGCAGGTTATCGCACTGTTCTTTCGGCTATATTTGTCACACACGTGGTACTCATGGTGGGTTTCTCTTTTTCAGACCGCGAATTGACTCTGATGCTTGAAACGTTGCGGGTCTCTCTGAAGAGTCAATCCAGTCCTGACTACATCTTTCTTCCAGAGGATGCAGCAGGAGAAGTGGAAAGCCGTCGGTTCAGAGAAGATTTTGGAGTCGAGGTGATTCCGTTTAAGCCAACAAAGGGATATCCTGAAGTCCTACAGCTTATAAATTTCCTGACCTCTAAAGTTGGCCCAAAAAAGAAAGTTGCTGGCAAGAAACCTTAGACGTTTGATTGATTCAATATGATATGAAATAGCAGCTCAAACATGTCTAATGATACAACGCACATTCTTGAAGTTTGTCTTCTGTAATTTCGTAGACAAATCTTTCCCCTATTTTTCTTAGGAAAGCTTTGACGTGATACGCACAAACTCGTAAAGCCCCAACCCCGCGCCGAGAACTATGCCTGCGACCAGCAGCCACGGGCTTGTCCCGAGCCACCGATCCAGAAACCAACCCAAACCCAGAAAAATCACCACCGATGCAAACAGGCTCAACGCCGCAGCATAAGCCATGCCGCTCTTACGATTCACGTCTTCATCATCTGGATTAGCCATTATTAGTCCCAAGTCCCAAGTCTCAAGTCCCAAGTCCCAAACTCGATATTGACTTGGGACTTGAGACTTGAGACTTGGGACTACCATGCATTGCGCGTCAAATAATTCTTCGGCAGCTCGTAAAGGAGCGCGCGGCGCGAGTGGCGCATCGAGTCGTGTATGAAGCAGACGTGCGTACACCAGCAGGCGCGGCCTCCGTCAATTGCGCCGAGTTCCTGCGCTCTTTCCTGCGTCGCCCACAGCCTGGCAAAATCGTAATCGTAATCCCTGAGCGTCGCAAACTTTTCGCGCAGCTCGCAGGCGCGCACGTCGCCGTTGTAGTCAATCACAGCCGTCGTCTCACCCGCCGTGCAGGGAAAAGGCCAGCCGTTCGGCACGTCGAAGTTTTCGTGCTGCGTGCGATAGTGCGTCGTGATGGCTCCGACGTAAGCGACGGTTTTGACGAAACGCTTGCTCGCATCATCTTCCGCAAACATGCGCTCGCCGTAACGCTTGGTTAAAGCAGAGACGCGCGCATACATCAACGGCAAAATTTCGGGCGGCACGCGCTTAATCTCATCGCCGACTTTGGTTTCGCCGCGCACGATGTTGAAGTATTGCCCGTCGAGCCGGAAATTCTTCCAGAGAAATTCCGACAGCTTTTCTATCTCCGTGAAATTCTCCGCGCAGACGACCGTGTTGACGTTGAGGCGAAAGCGGTCTGCGTATTTCTCTTTGAGCGGGTACAGCGATTCGATGCAATCAAGCGTCTTTTCCCAGTTGCCGGGAACGCCGCGTATGCTGTCATGTGTTTTGCCGTATCCGTCGAGCGCGATGTTCAGGTAAAGATCAATCCCTTGAGGCTGCCCGAGCGCGTGGTCTACGACTTCAAAGGTGCGCGTTTTGACGAGGCCGTTGGTCGGAATGATGATGCGCGTGACGCCGTTGCCCGCAACGAACGTATCAATTATCTCTGTCAGGTCGCGGCGCAGCATCGGCTCGCCGCCCGACAGCCAGAGGTCTGTGATGCGCGGCATCGAACGCGAAACTTTCTCAAGCTGCTCGAAAGTCATATCGCCGGGACGATTCAACTCTTCGTGATAAAAACAGGTCTTGCAGAAAGCATTGCAGCGCGACGTGACAAACAGAATCACCGTCCCCAAACGCTTCTCACGCTGCGTCGAACGCAGGAGCTGAACAAGTTGTGCGGCTTTAGATGACATGCTTTTCAGAAAGTAAATAGTGAATAGTAAGTAGTGAATAGACGAACGCTTTCTTTTCTCTATTTACCATTTACCATTTACTATTTACTTTCGCATGATGACAGTTTCCGTTGGCGATTTCAATTCGTAGGTAATGCCGCGCCAGTTGATGCGCCGCGAGAAAAGCGCGCACAGCGCATTGTAAAGAAAGATGATGGACGTGAACGGCCAGAGCCAGAGGTGTGCGAGCGCGCCCTTGTTTAGTTGCGCTTTGTAATCTTTCAGTGCGAGCTTGACCGCGCGCAGGCGCAAGGCGGATTTTCCCGCTCCGAGGATAAAGATGATGCTGAGCAGGATGAGCGGCAGCGCGTAGTTGTGGCCGAGCGCGGCGCGCCGGATGACGAGCGCGAGGCCGCCGAAAAAAACCGTGTCGAATAGCATGCCTCCCAGGAGGACTGCTTTCCAAAAGTGTGAGGCATAGACGCGCGTGATCTTTACTTGCCGCGTCGTGAATTCCAGCAGTTCACGGAAATTGCAGTCTTCGACAGATGCTGTGAGACATGCTGGCACGAAGTAAATCGGGAGCTTCGCGCGGCGCAGGGCGCGCATCAGAGTGAAGTCGTCGGAAACGGTTCCGCGCCAGTGCTTCAACATCTCAAGCTTTTCAAACACCTCGCGGCGAATGGCTGTCGCGCCGCCCCAGCAAAAATTTTTATCGCCATTCTCGCCGAGCGCGGTAGCGACCGAAGCATTCCACACGGCGCGCAAGTGTGAAGCAACACCGCCGCGCTCGGGAATAAACCAGCGATAGCCCGTCGCCGCTCCAACCGTTTTATCAGCCAGCGGCGCAACCAGCGAGCGCAGCCAGTTTGCGCCCGGTCGCGCATCCGTATCCGTGAAGACGAAACAGACGCTTGCGGAATCAGCTTCGCTCACAGCCGCGCACAGGTTATGAACTTTTTGCCCGCTCTCAAGAGTCTCGCCCGCGATCACGATGCGAGATTTGACGGGACTCTGCGCTCCAACCTCGCGGCGCACTTCTTCAATCACTGGCAGAGACGGGTCAGACGCTTTATCCGTCACAAAGATGATTTCGTAAGCAGGATAAGCTTGATGAAAAAGCGCGGCGAGGTTTTCCTTAAAACCCTGATCCAACCCGCGACACGGCGCGATGAGAGAAACAAGCGGCGTGAAATCAGACGGCGGCCTTGACATCTCGCGCCGCACATATTTCAGATAACTGAAACCGCCCCTTAATGAAGCGATGCCCTGCAAGATAACGATGCCAGCGAAGAAATAAAAGACCAACATAATAGGGTGTAGGGGAAAGGGTGTAGGGTGTAGTTCAAGACAACTGCTTTTATCTACACCCTACACCCTACGCCCTACACCCTTCTTATTTGATGAGATGTTGCGCCAGATTGATGACCGGCTGTGGATAGATGCCTACGAGGATGACGCCGATGAGGGCTGCGACCAGCGCGGCCTTCAAAGCGGGCGAGAGCGAGAGCGGGCGATCATCCGCGATGCGCTCGCCGATGTACATGACGCGGATAAAGCGCACGTAGTAATAAAAGGAAACGACCGTGTTGATAATCGCCCAGCCCGCGAGCCAGTAGTACCAACTCTTGCCGTCCGCCTCGCCGCGCTGCAAGAGACCGCCGAAGAGAAACCACTTGCCGATAAACCCGCCCGTCATCGGCAGGCCGCCCAGAGAGAGCATAAAGACCGTCATCATAAAAGCCATGCCGGGAGCTTTCTGCGACAAGCCCGCCATGTCTTCGACGTTGTCGCCGATGATGCCGCGCCGCCGCAGGCTGATGATGACACCGAACGCGCCCATGTTCATCAGCGTGTAGACCAGCAGGTAAATTAGCAATCCCGCATAGCCGTATTCGTTTCCGGCAATGAGTCCGAGCAGCAGATAGCCCGCGTTCGAGATCGAAGAATATGCGAGCAGGCGTTTCGAGTTCTCCTGCGTCACCGCAGCCCAGTTGCCAACCAAAATCGTAATCGCCGCGACGAGGCCGAGCAGCGGCGCCCAATCCACACGCATCGCTTCGAGGGCTTCGATGAAGATACGAAAGAAGAGCGCGAAGCTCGCGGCCTTTGAGCCGGTTGAGAGAAATGCTGTCACGGATGTCGGCGCGCCTTCGTAAGCGTCCGGCGCCCACATGTGAAACGGGACGGCGCTGATTTTGAAGAACAGACCGGCGGCAATGCTAATCATGCCGAGCAGCATCAGGGGTCTTAAAGTTACTGACGCAACCGCTCCGGCTTCCTGCTGCTCATTCACTATCCGGGCGATGCCCTGCGCAATCTCTCCCAAGTTAGTCGAGCCTGTGATGCCGTAAATCAGCGACATGCCGTAGAGCAGGATGCCCGACGAGAACGCGCCGAGCAGGAAATATTTCATCGCGGCTTCGTTTGAACGCTTCTCGCGCTTGGTAAAAGCGACCAGCACATAGAACGTCAAGGCCATCAATTCAAGGCTGATGTAGAGCGCGATGAGGTCGTAGCCGCAGCCCAAAAACATCATCCCGACAGTGGCAAACAGAACGAGCGCGTAATACTCGCCGTGCTGCTCGCCCTCTATGTCCAGATAGCGTGTCGAGATGGCGATGGCGAGCGCGGCGGCAATCAGGAAGATGGCTTTGAACAAAATCGCGTAGCCGTCAATTCTGACCATCCCGTAAAAGCCGTCCGTCGCGGTGAGGCTCGCGATGTTCCAGACTTTATATGTGCCGCCCATTTGCGCCAATTGCAGGAAGAGCGAAATGAAAGCGAGAGCAATGCCCGCGAGCGCGAGATACGAAATCGTCTTGCTTTTTTTGTAAGGCAGGATGACTTCCATCACGAGCGCCATGCACGCGCAGACAGTCAGAATCAGCTCCGGCGCAATCAATTGCAGGTCAGAGACGTTGAAGAGGCTCGTTGTGTTTGCTTGAAGCAGAAACATTTTCTTTTGTTCTTTGTACTCTGTTCTTTGTTTTTTGTTCTTTGTTTTTTGTTCTTAGCTTTTACTCCTGAATCTCAAATTTTGGATTTCAGATTCAACGGGTAACGAAAATCAAAGAACAAAGTACAAAGAACAAAAAACAAAATCACTTTGCCGCTCTTTCCGGCGGCGCGGGCGCGGCTGGCTGCACCGGCATTCCCGGTATCGGGTAAGCCGGGCGCACCTGCCTGACGACAGCGTTGACGGGCTGCTCTATGTAATTCGTAAACGTCCTGGGATAGATGCCGATCCAGAGCGAGAGAATCAGGAGCGGCAGCATGTAAGCCCACTCGCGCCCGCTCATGTCTAACAGCTTTTCATTCTTCGGATTCTCGATGTTACCGAAAAACATGCGTTGATAAAGCCAGAGCATGTAGCCCGCGTTCAGGATGATTCCGAGCGCAGCCCACGCAGCCCACAAAGGCTTGGCCTCGAACGCGCCGCGCATCGCTAAGAATTCGGAGATAAAAACGCACAGGAGCGGCAGACCGATGGCCGTCATCGTCATCGCCAGAAAAACCGCCGCGTATCCGGGCATGACGTGGGAGAGGCCGCCGAACTCCGCCACGTTGCGCGTGTGCCGCCGCTCGTAAATGATGCCGACCAGCAGAAAGAGCGCAGCCGAATAGATGCCGTGATTAATCATGTGCAGCACCGCGCCGTTGACTCCGTTCGGATTCAAAGCGAAGAGGCCGAGCATGACTATGCCCATCGAAGAGACGGACGAATAAGCGACAAGTTTTTTAACGTCTCCGTCCTTCTTGACCACGAAATACATCGCCGCGAGCGCACCATAAATGATGCCGACCAGGGCCAGGAAGACCATCACGCTCCTGACTCCGAACGTGCCAAAGCCCGTCTGCCAACTCGCCTCATCGAAAGATGCCTTCGGGAACATCGGCAAATTGAAACGGAAGAAACCATAGGTGCCGAGTTTGAGCAGGATGCCCGCGAGAATCACAGAGCCTGCGGTCGGAGCTTCGACGTGCGCGTCCGGCAGCCAAGTGTGAAACGGAAACATCGGAACTTTAATAGCAAAGCCGATGGCGAAGGCGAAGAACAGCAGGATTTGCATCGTGCCCATCGGCAGCACAGAACCCATCGCCTGCATGTACATGATATTGAACGTGCCCGCACCGCTCTTGGCCGCGACGACGGCGGCATCGAGCACCACGCGCGCCTCGCTGTTGGGAGCGATGGTACTGAGCGTCGCTTCGGTAATCTGGCTTGCGAGTCCCGCGTCCTGCGTTAAGAAGTACATCTTCAACACGCCGAGCAGCATGATGACCGAGCCGACCAGCGTGTAGAGGAAAAACTTTATCGCCGCGTACAGCCTGCGCTCGCCGCCCCAGATGCCTATCAGGAAATACATCGGCACGAGCGAGACCTCGAAGAAGAGATAAAAAAGAAACAAGTCCATCGAAGCGAACACGCCTACGACAGCCGTTTGCAGCAGGAGCAGCAGAGCGTAATATTCCTTCTCACGCTTCTGTATGTAATTCCAGGAAGAGAGCGCGGCGATGACGCCCAGCAAGGTGGTCAGCACGATCAGCAGCACGGCCACGCCGTCCACGCCCATCTGATAGCGCGCCCCGATAATCGGAATCCACTCGCAGTTTTCGAGAAACTGCATCCCGCCCTTACCGCGATTGTAGGTCATCAGGAACAGCGACGCCACGAACGTCAATCCAAACCAGGCGGTCGTAAATTTCTTGATGAGATTCGCCTGATCTTTTTTGAACAGCGCGAGAATAATTATCGCGCCCAGCGTGGGCAGCCACGTAACGATGGAAAGAAGATACTTGATTTCCACTTTGCTCCTCGCAATTTAGAAAATCTTAAACTTGAGACTAACCTAAAAGACCATCGAGCTACTCTTTGCGTTCTTTGCGCGTCCCTTCTTTGCGGTCTTTGCGTTAAAAAATCATTTAAACGCAAAGACCGCAAAGTAGTAAGACGCAAAGGCGCGCAAAGGAATTGACTATCTAAAAATATCTTTGCCGAAAAAGAGCGCGACCGCGATTAGCAATCCAAGCACCATCACCAGCGCATAGTTGGCCGTCAAGCCCGTCTGCGCCGCGCGAATCAGCGGCGACATCAGGCGGCTGATAAATCCGGCGATGGTATTGACCAAACCATCCACGACATATTTATCGGCATTGCCCGTCAAACGGCTCGCGCTGCGCGTCACGGATGCTACGCCGTTGACCGTGCCGTCAATGATGTCCGTATCAACTTCGTAAACGCCGCGCGCCGCGTCCATCGTGCGCCGCGTAAAGACCGCGCCGTAGAGTTCGTCAATCCAATACTTGTTAAAGCTCGCGCGATAAAGCGGCCCCAGACGCGCAGCCCAGATGTCAGGCAGGCGCGGATTTTTAATATAGAAAAGCCAGCCCAAGAAAATGCCAAAGCCTGCGACCAGCAGCGAGATGAGAATGAACACCCATTCCGCCATCGTATGGCTGCCGACACTGTGCTCTACGGAATGCGCCAGATTAAAACCCGTGTCGCCATACGGCGAAGCCGCTTCCGGTTTCGCCGCTGCACCCGGCGCGGACGGCTCGGTTGAAGCGAGCATCCCCGAAGCGTTCGGCGCGGCCTGAGCATGATCGCCCCCTGCTCCTTCTGCATGAGGCTGGTTGAAATCCTTTGTCTGCGGATTCCAGATTACTGGGCTTAACCAGTTGACGATGTTGAGTTTACCGCCGACATGCTTCCCGCCTGTGAAGGCTCCGCTGATGCCTACGAATCCGCCGACGACGGCCAGCACTGCCAGCACCGCGAGCGGAACCCACATCGAAGGCGGCGATTCATGCGGCACATGCGAGCCATGCTCATGCGCGTCGTGCGTGTGCGCGCCGGCGTGTCCGGCGTGTACGTCGTGCGCTAACCCTACGTGCTCGTGCGGGTCGTGATGCGGGCGGTCTGCGACGGATTCAGTCTCTGCATCATGCGGCTTGCCATGCTCGTCGTAGCCGTGCGCGTGCGCTTCGTCAGCTTCGCCGCCAGCGTGAACTTCCAGAAATCTTTCCTTGCCCCAGAAGGTCATAGCCATCAAGCGCGTCATGTAAAACGCAGTGCATGTCGCGGCAATGGTTCCGACCAACCAGATAATCCAGCCGTATGGAATGTATGTGGTCGAAGCAGCGTTCCACAGGATTTCATCTTTAGACCAGAAGCCGCTGAACGGAATGATGCCGCAGATGGCGAGCCACCCCGCCATAAAAGTCCAGTAGGTTTTCGGCATGTACTTCTTCAAACCGCCCATGCGCCGCATGTCCTGCTCGTGGTGCATGCCGTGAATCACAGAGCCTGCGCCGAGGAACATCAGAGCCTTGAAGAACGCATGCGTCATCACATGAAAGATGCCGATAGCGAACGCTCCGACGCCGCACGCCATAAACATAAAGCCAAGCTGCGAGACGGTCGAATAAGCCAGAACTTTTTTAATGTCGTTCTGCGTGATGCCGATGGTTGCAGCGAACAGAGCCGTAGCCGCGCCGACCACAGCGACGACCAGCATCATCGTTTGCGAGTGCTGGAAAATAACATTCGTCCGCGTCAGCATGTACAGACCCGCTGTCACCATCGTCGCCGCATGAATCAATGCTGAAACAGGCGTTGGGCCAGCCATCGCATCCGGCAGCCAGACGAAGAGAGGAATCTGCGCGCTCTTACCGCACGCCCCGACAAAGAGGCCGAGCGCAATCCAGGACAGAATGCCCCACTGCCATAACCCTTCAATCGGATAACCGCTCGCCTGCGACATCACGCTCGTGTATTGAGTCGTGCCGAACGTGGCGATGACGGCAAAGACCGCGAGCGCGAATCCGAAGTCCCCGATGCGATTCGTGATAAAAGCCTTGCGCGAAGCGTCGCCCGCTTCCTTGCGGTCAAAGTAGTAGCCGATTAAAAGATAAGAGCACAGCCCCACGCCCTCCCAGCCGACGAACATCATCATGAAGTTAGACCCCATGACCAGCACCAGCATCATGAACATGAAGAGGCCGAGATAAGCGAAGAAGCGATAAAAGCCCGGGTCGCCGTGCATGTATCCAGTCGCAAAGACGAAGATGCACAAGCCCACGCCCGTCACGACCAGCATGAAAATAGCCGAGAGCGGGTCAAGCTGGTAACTCCATTCTATGTCCAGCAGCGCGCCGCGTCCCGTTGATTCATTCGGCAGCCCGTCGCGCTCTGCAAAGCCGCCCAACCCCAGCGGGTCGCTCGCAGGAGTCGTGACGCCAGTCGAAGCATTGTGCGACGGCGCGGCTTCATTGCCCGTAGCTCCGGCGGCACGCTGCGCAGCCGCTCCGGCTTGTTCGCTGCCTCTGCTCGCTTTCGCGCGTTCCGGCGCGCCCTGCGTAATCTCCACCGCGCCGCCCGGAATCCACGTAAACTTGAACGCGCCGTCATCGCTCGTCACATACGGCTTAGGGTAGATAGCATGATCGCCAAAGCCATACGAGATAATCGCGGCAAGGCTGACCAGAAACGCGAGCGCGACCGAAGCCACAGCAATGCCGCCAATCAACTTTTCAGAGAAGCGAAACCGCCGCCCCAACAACCCGTTGATGGCTGCGCCCAGAAGCGGAAGAAGCGGAACGAGCCAGATGTATCTGTGCATAAGCCCCAAGTCTCAAGTCCCACGTCCCATGTCCGAAGACCCTTTTTGACTTGGGTCTTGGGACTTGAGACTTGGGACTACCATTTCAGAATATCAATCTCATCAACCCAGATCGTTTCCCGATTGCGATAGAGCGCGATGACTATGCCGAGGCCGATGGCTGCTTCGGCGGCTGCGACGACGATGATAAAAACCGTGAAGACCTGTCCGGCGACGGCGTTCATGCTGCCCGTGTCCTGCAAGTAGCGCGAGAAGGCGATAAAGTTCAGGTTCGCCGCGTTCAAGATAAGCTCGATGGACATAAAGATGACGATGATGTTGCGCCGCGTCAGCACGCCCGCCACGCCGATGATAAAGAGTAGCGCGGCGATCACCAGAAACTTTGACAGGTCTGGCTCCATCAAGCCCTGCTTGATAGCACCCCACCTGCCTGAGTCCTGCAACCAGAACATCACAGCCGGAGAATAAATTTCACACATAAGTTTTTTAAGTGATAAGTGATGAGTGATGAGTGATAAGTAGAAATAGCATCATTCTTATCACTCATCACTCATCACTTATCACTGTCTTTAAGCTTTCCGGGTCAACGTCGTCGGCAGCGGCTTCCTGCTTGAGGGTGCGCGCGAGCATGACAGAGCCGACGATGGCGACGAGCAGCAAGACGCTCGCAATCTCGAACGCGAGTCCGCCAAAGCGATAGAGGCTTGAGCCGACGTTCTCCGTGTCTTTCGTAATCTTCATCGTGCCGGTGGCGGAAGTGGACAAGCCTTGCTGCTGCGCCGCGCGGGTTCGCTCAATCGCCTCGATTTTAGTTTCATCCTGCTTGCGCAAGCCCGCCAGCCCTTGATTGATGGCATAGACGAGGCCGAACGCGAGCAGCATCAGGAAAATAATGCTGGCGGCGACCTGCGGCGTGCGATTGAAGATGACTTCGTTGCCGCGCTCTTCCGCCCCGACGTTGACCAGCATGATGACGAACAGAAACAAGACCATCACACCGCCGACGTAAACCAGAATCTGCACGCCCGCGATAAACTCCGCGCCGAGCAGGATAAACAGCGCAGCCACAGAAATCAGCGACGAGATCAGAAACAGCGCGCTATGCACGGCGTTGCGCGCTAAAATAGTCAGCAAGCCCGCCACCAGCGACGCGGTCGCAAATATCCAGAAGAAAACTGCTTCCCAACCGGTTAAAGTCATAAGATTTTAGCTTTTGTTCTTTGTGCTTTGTCTTTTGTTCTTTGCACGCTATTCAACGATGAAGCTTACATCTCAAGCTTGCGCACCAAGAGCAAAGAACAAAGGACGAAGAACTAAATACAGCTTTTAAGATTCGTACTTGACCGTCTCGCGTCCCTGTTCCAGCATTTCGCGGTTCCAGACAAAGCCTGCGCGCGAGTAGGTCGCCAGCTCAAAATCCTGCGTCAGTTCCAGACAGCTTGTCGGGCAAGCTTCCTGACACAACGCGCAGAACATACAGCGCGAGGTGTCGAAAATAAATTCATCCAAAACTTTTTTCTTGCGCGCCTTGCCCGCGACCGTGATTTCTATGTCCATCGCGATGACATCAATGCAGTCTTCGGGACAGGCGAGCGCGCACAAATTGCACGCGATGCAGAGCGTCTCGTATGTCTCAGGGTCCATGTTCAGGCGCGGCGCGCCGTGAAAGCGCGGCGCGACCTCCGGGCGCACTTTCGGATACTGCTCCGTATAAATCCCGCGCCCCGCGACCGAATCCTTATCCGTAATCGCGCCGATGTTATACTTAAAAGTCAGCCCCAAGCCCTTCAACAAATCAAACATGAAAAAGCGTTTGAGCTTCTCTTTAAAAGTCGGCTTCGCAATTGTTACTAAAGACATAATTACAACCTCTTGCTTTTCAATCTGAGATTTGAAATTTCAAATTACAGATCACTTATGATTCCTGCCCTGCGGGCGTCGCGCTCGCAGGAGGCGCGACCGCAGGCTTTCCAACGGGCACGTTCTTCATCACTTGTATGTCGCGCCGCTGTCCCTTCAGATTAAAATCGCGTGACCGCCAGTTGATAGTCGAAAGCACTCCGGCTGTGACGAGCAGTCCGACCACGCCGAAGCCGATCATGATGGCCTTGCCGCTCGGCGTCAGGTTCAGCCCCTGCGAGATGGATTCGATTGTCCGCATCCCGCGCCAGCCGTTCAAAGCCTGCACTGTGAACATCGCCAGAGCCGTCCACACGATGTTGGTCAGCGAAGCGGGAATCAGCCACTTCCAACCCAAGTCCATCAACTGGTCATAGCGATAACGCGGGAACGTCCACCGCAGCCAGAAGTAGACGTATAGCAGCACCGCCATCTTGAGCATAAACACCAGCACGCCGATGATGACATACAATCCATGATAAAGCTGTGAGCCGTCGGGATTGCCGTTCAAGATGGCCGCCTGATGATAAGCCTCTGTGAAACGATAAATGCCGGGTAAGTACCAGCCGCCCAGGTACACAGCCGTCGCGACAGCCGAGACGACGACCATCGCCGCATACTCCGCCATGAAAAAGAGCGACCAGCGCATCCCCGAATATTCGGTGTGAAAACCCGCGACCAATTCCGACTCAGCTTCCGGCAAATCGAACGGTGCGCGGTTATTTTCCGCAATCCCGCTGATGAGAAAAGTGATAAAGCCCAGCGGTTGATAAAAAATATAAGTGAGTGGCCCGTCCAGAGCCTGCGCATTGACGATGCCCGACAGCGAGAGCGTGCGCGCAAACATCAACGCGCCGATGAGCGACAGGCCCATCGCGACTTCATACGAGACCATCTGCGCGGACGAGCGCAAACCGCCCATCAGAGAATATTTCGAGTTTGAAGACCAGCCCGCCAGAATCAATGCCAGCACGCCAACGCTTGAAACTGAAAGCACGAACAGCAAGCCGATATTGACATCCGTTATCACGCCCCAGCTCGGCGCAAACGGAATCACCGCGAAGACGACGAAGGCCGCGACGACGGAAATGTACGGCGCAAACTTGAAGATATAATTGTCCGCCTTATCGGGCAGGACATCTTCTTTGGTCAAGAGCTTGATGGCGTCCGCAATCGGCTGCAAGAGTCCCCACGGGCCGACGCGCATGGGGCCAAGCCGCGCCTGCATGAAAGCGGAAATCTTGCGCTCGGCATAGGTCGCATACAAAGCCCAAATAGCAACGCCCGTCACGACCGCGCCGATCTGTATAAAAGGCCAGATGACGTAATTGATAGTCTCCTGACTGAACCATTTCAGCAGCATGCTATCTATAAAGTTTGGCGCAAGCAGTGCGAGCATCTTTGTCATCTCTTACAACTCAATCTCAAAAGTCATCTGATGCGTGACTCGTAAATCCACCAACTCCCAATCGTCGTCAAGCGTCCCGCTGCGGTCTACCACCAGATACGAAGACCACTCGCGAAGCGGAAACGGCGGCGTGTGCCAGGTTCCCCTGTGATAAGCGTAAGGCAAACGCCCGTTGACATGAAACGCAACGATTCTTTCAACCTCCGGCGCGTTTCCGTCATTCGGCGGCGCGACCGCGATGATAGATTCCGACGAAGCGAGCGGCGAAAAAACCTGCATCGTCCGCTTGTGCCGCGCCATAAACTCAAACGTCAACGGCCTGCGCTCTGAGGTCGCTCCCGTCAAACCCGGCACGCCCTCGCCCAAATCAATCTCTACCGCCCCGCGACTATCTATCAAGATGCCATAGGGCGCAAAACTCTCGCGCGTCATCGGCTGAACTTTTAAATGAACTACGTTCATAAGTCTGGAGTCTGGAGTCTCCAGTCTGGAGTCCGCTTTTGACTCTTGACTCCAGACTCTAGACTTTTATCTGTCAATCTCTCCGAGCACAATATCCAGCGTCCCGATGATGGCGACGACATCCGCGACGAGGTGGCCGATGCACATTTGTCTGAGCGCCTGCAAGTTGATAAAGCAGGGCGGGCGCACGCGCACACGCGCAGGCATGGCCGTGCCGTCGCTCACCAGATAGCAGCCGATCTCGCCCTTCGGCCCTTCGATGGAATGATAATAATCTCCTGCGGGCGGCCTGATAATCTTCGGCACTTTCGCGTTGACGGGGCCGTCCGGCAGCTTGTCTAGAGCCTGCTGCACGATGCGGCGCGATTGCCTCATCTCTTCCAGCCGCACGAGGTAGCGATCATAAGTGTCGCCGTTCTCGCCGACCGGAATATCGAAATCCATGTCGGCATAGGCTGCGTACGGGCGCGACTTGCGGATGTCCCAGGCGATGCCTGAGCCGCGCAGGGCTGGCCCTGAGAGGCCAATGGCAATCGCGTCTTCGGCAGAGATGACGCCGATGCCCACCGTGCGCCCGAGCCAGATGCGATTCTCCGACAACAGCGTTTCATATTCGTCTATGCGATGCGGAAAGTTGTTGACGAACTGCTGCACGTCCTTCACGAAACCATCGTAAGCATCGTTCGGCATTCCGCCGATGCGCCAGGCGTGACAGGTCAGGCGCGCTCCGAACTGTCGCTCGAAAATCTTCAAAATCTCTTCGCGCTCGCGCAAAGCCCAGAGCAGGACTGTGAAAGAGCCTATGTCGAGACCATGCGTCGCAAGCCACAAGAGGTGCGAAGCGATGCGATTCAACTCGGTCAGTATCGTTCGTATGTAATGAGCGCGCGGCGGCACCACCAGGCCCATCATCTGCTCGACCGTTTCGACCCAGACCAGACCGTTCGAGACAGCAGCGATGTAATCGAGCCTGTCCCAATACGGCGCGATCATCGGATACTGGCGACTCTCTGCAATCTTCTCCATCCCGCGATGCAGGAAACCGATGTCGCAATCCAGGTCAATCACAGTCTCGCCGTCGAGCCGCAGGATGACGCGCAGGACTCCATGCGTCGAAGGGTGCTGCGGCCCCATGTTCAAGACCATCTCCGGACTATCGAGCAGCGTCTCCCGCGTGGTGGCGATTTCTACTTGATGCATGATTTTAAACTATCAATTTAATGAACGCTGATTGATGCTTTTACCTTTTGATGCCGCTTGTAAAGTTTTGCCAGCCGCCGCGCATATTTTGTGCTTCGAGCTTTCCTGCGACGCAACAGGCGACGCCAGCTTCTCACAAGGCGAGCTAACAGCCTTGTGAGGATTTCCAGAGAAATTTCCCCTTCTGCGGAAAAGTGTTCACGCGGCAAATTGCTCATCTCGCCCAACTGCTGTGATGAAAACAGGGTCTTAGCTTGCGTCTGCGCCTTGCGCGGGAAGATAGCAACCACTGACGCTGTGATTTTCCAGCACGAGACCGATCTCCTGCGCTTCGCCATTTCTCTTCTTCGCCAAAAGCTTATAGACGATAGCCTGCGCCGCGCTCGCCTTGTTCCAGGTATTGCGCGGCGTCATCGTCTCCGTCCGCACAAAGCCAGCCGCTTCGGCGGCCTCTACGGTCTCGAAAACTTTCGCTTCGTAATGCTGTGCTATTTCCTTTGGGGTCATCAGCGTTTGGTAAATAGTAAATAGTGAATAGTAAATGGAAAGCGCGTTCGTCTATTTATAATTAACTATTAACTATTTACTTGTCCTTTGGCATCACTTCCTTGCCCGCGCGGAAAATCTCGCGCACTTTTCTCTCTTCGGGCATGGAGAGAATTTCGAGGCCGTAGCCGCGCCGTTGCTCAAGCTGTTCCTGCTGCACCTCCGTGAACTCCGGCAGGTGACGAACAGTCCAGTTATTTTCCATGAACTCCAACGGATACTCTTTGCGCAGCGGGTAGCCGTCCCAATCCTCCGGTAGCAGGATGCGGCGCAAGTCCGGATGATTCAGAAACTTGATGCCGAAGAGATCAAAGACCTCGCGCTCCATCCAGTTCGCGGCAGGCCACACGCTGCACACGCTCTCGACGCCGTCCTCTTCATTGACCGCGACCTTCAAACGCACGCGCTCGCCCGTCCCGATTGAATAGAGGTTATAGACCATCTCAAACGGCGCATCCATGCGATCCGGGAAATGCACGCAGGTCACGTCAGTCAAATAATTGAACTGCGCCTCGGCATCGCGTTTGAGAAAGTCGCAGACGGCAACGATGCTTGATGCGGCGATGTTAATGGAAAGCTGTCCGATAAATTCCGTTGCGTCGCCCACAGCGTCCCCGAAACGCTGGCCGAGCTTTTTGACGAGCGCGTGATTCGCAGCATCCGTCGGCTTTGGCCCTTCATCTTTTTTCTTGACGGGAGCTTTTGGCGGGGCGGCGGCGGCGACAGCGCCGGGTTGCGCGGGCGCGGGCTTGTCGCCTGCGGCCTGCTTGGCGGCGGCGGCGCGAGCCTTTGCTTCTGCAATCCTGGTGGCCTTCTCCGCGTCCGACTGCGTTGGATTCTTGAGCGGGTCGCCGACCTCCGGCGATGCGCCGCCGGGTGGCTGCGCTCCGGTTGTCTCGATTGATGCAGTTGTGTTTGAAGAAGTCTCGCCGGACGAAGCCGGAACGGTCGTGCCGCTGGCAGAGCTGCCCGAAGGAGCTTTGCCGGTCAATGCGGCCTGACTTTCGGGAGTCGGGCGCGGCGCGTCTGCGGGCGGCAAGGGCAATTCGCCAGCATCCTTGCTTTCAAATCCGGGGCTGGGGCTTTTGTCGTCCGTGCGCGGCGCGGCTTGAGAGCGCGCTTCATCTGTGCGCTCTTCCGGCGTTGCAGCCGTCGGAGGAAGTGGCTGCGGGTCTTTGGTTTCGTCTGCCATCTCGTCTTGCGCTTACACCCTGACTTAAATCGCGTTAAAGCGCAAAGCTCTAACGCAGAGAAAAATTCCCGGCTGTCTTAATGCAAAAGTACGAAAGGACGGTCACGTGCGTTGTAACATGCGTTTTGCGCCATTGTCAACAAATGGCTTTTAGAAGTTTTTGCATCCTTTTTAGCGCATGGAAGTTGAGTATATCTCCAAGAATTTGGTAATGGGTCAGGTTAAAAGACAGGTTCGCGCTGGTGGCGCAAAGACGCAAAGGGGTTGAGCAATGCTCTGTCTTTCGTGCTTTCTTTGCGCCTTTGCGTCTTTGCGTGAGCTTCTTTCCTGACTTTGGATGACACTTAAATTTCGGCAATTAAGTATTTGACTCATCCAGCTATACGATTCAACACTCGGGACTGGTTAATTTGGGGCATTCTACTCCACAATCATCTCTTAAGAATTGCCAAAACAAGAAAGAACTCCAAAAATCTGGCCCAAAACCAAGAAACAGGAGTATCATAGAAATCACAACAACACATCAAGGGGGTTCTAAATAGGAGGTAAGGCACCATGAGCGCAAAATCAGCCACCCTAACCCCAGCAACAGAAACCAAAGTAGAGAAAAAAACTAAAGAGGACTCGAAAGAAGTACAAGTTGCAAAAATCTCATCATTGACCACGATTCAAGTCACAAAAATAACAGTGGTTTGCACTATTATTGGCTCCCTGCTATCTCTTGTAGGTGTGATAATAGTAAGCCCTAATAAATTCAACGGCAGCGTCCCGACACTCGCAACCAACAAGGTCTTAATAGACAATAAAGCAGAAAGAGCCAAAGAGTTCATAGAAAAAAACAACCAAGATGCCCAAAATGCGCAAAAAGCTCTAATCACGAATGAGAAAACTCCCGCACAGAAAGAGATAACAATCGAAGTTCTGAATGCTTATATTACCCAAAACCAAGAACTCAAGAATGAGTTTATTAAGGAAAAATCGCGTTTTGACCAAGCAGCCCTGACTAATAATACAGAAGCTGCCGATTCAGCAAGACAAAGGATGAATCAAATAGCAATAAAAGACGCAGCAAATCTACAAGAAACCATAAACAGAATAAGTCTAGCGAGACGCCAAATTCCTAACCCAGCTTCACCCAAAGAAACAGAAAAAAGACTGGAAGAATTACCTGTAGTCATACTACTGAATAGAAAACCCGTAACAGAACTAGCAGAGTTGTTGCCAATTCAGTTGAAAACCGATCCAGAACAATTCGCAAAACTTCGGGTCTATCCAAATTATCCCTCTGAACCAAACAGCAGTACGCCCTATAGTCCTTCCGTCACCAAGTTTCCTTCCATCTGGCCTGTTGCAGGAGTCATGAGCGGCAGCTACGGCGTGCGCCGCAATCCTTTTATCAGCTCTTCTCCGCAGAAGAACAATCGTGCCGGGCGTCCCGCTCTGGTCAACGACATCGTCATCATCTCGGAAGTTCCTGTCGCAGGAGCCATGCGCGGCGGCTACGGTGTGCGCCGCAATCCTTTCGGAGGCAGGTCATCGGAATTTCACAAGGGGCAGGACATCAGCGCGCCGATGGGCACGCCCGTCATCGCCACCGCCGACGGTGTGGTGACGATTGCCGGATGGCTGAGAGGTTATGGGAAGGTTGTCTACATCGATCACGGCAACGGGCTGTCCACGCGGTACGGGCATCTCTCGCGGATAGATGTCACGGTGGGCCAGATCATCCATCGTGGCACTCAGCTTGGCCTCGTTGGCTCGACGGGACGTGTTCCTGACCCGCACCTGCACTATGAAGTGCGCGTGGACGGAATGCCAGTGGGTCCAATTAAATATTTACCAGATAGTGCAGACCCTATAGCATCGACAGCGCGACCATAAACCCTAGCTAAACTTAACGAGCCTCATAGTATCCAGTCTTCAGTCAAGGCAGCCTCGCATCAATCTTTTACTCTCACTCTCACGGAGGATTCTCACTATGTCAGAAACAGGACATGCACGAAACCTCGAAAGGTTTTCCCAACTCATCTCATTTGTTCAAGGCTATGGCGCGGCTTATGCGCCGGGCAATGCGGCAATCACGCTGGCTGGTTTGCAGGCTAAATTGACCGCCTCACAATCGGGCATTGACGGCGTGAGTTCGGCTCTCGCCCCGTGGAAAGTTGCCGTCAACGACAGGCAGAATGCGTTTGACGGCATCCGCAAGCTGACGACGCGCGTGGTCAACAGTTTCGAGGCGTCGGGTGCGCCAAAGAACGCGGTTGACGATGCCAGAGCCATCAAGCGAAAGATTGACGGCGAGCGTGCCAAAGCTCTGCCGGACGAAGACCCCAACACGCCAGACACAGAGGGCAAGACAATCTCGGTTTCACAACGGAGCTACACGCAGCTTGTAGAGCATTTAGACAATCTGATTGAGCTTCTGGACAGCAGCGGAGCCTACGCCCCGAACGAGACGGACTTGAAGCTGGCGACGCTCAACGCCTACTCCACGACGCTCAAGAATGCTAACACTGCCGTTGTAAACGCGACCCCGCCGCTCAGCAATTCGCGCATCGCGCGTGACGATGCGATGTATGCGGACGACACGGGACTGGTTGACCTCGCCGGATTGGTCAAAAAGTACGTCAAATCGCTCTACGGCGCGGATTCGCCGCAATATGAGCAAATCAGCGGCCTCGAATTCACACGTCCGCGCTAAGTTATTCAAAAGCGGAGGCTTGTTCCGTTTCCGCGCCTTTCTGCAAGCCGGGAGCAGAAGTTCGCAAAGCCAAAGGGGAAACCCGCAATCATGGAGGGGAAACCCGCAATCCCAGAGGGGATGCGCGCAAAGCTAAAGGGGAAGTGCGCAAAGCTAGAGGGGAAATGCGAGAAGCCAAAGCGGTTTTGCGCAATCGCGAAGCGGTTTGCTGTTTTGCCAGAGCAATTTGCCGCAAAGGCGCAAAGGGTTGAGCAATACTTTATCTTTCGTGCTTGCTTTGCGTCTTTGCGCCTTTGCGGGAACCTGTCCTTTCTTTGCCATGTTTGAAACTGACCCACTACTAAAGAAAGGCTCTGCTTGACGCCGAAGTCACATGAACCGTATCATAGCTTGTTTGAAATAAGACGCAGATAGCTGCCTATAGACCAGAGGAACCAAGAGAAAATGAAGCAAGGAATTCATCCCGAATATCACGAGATCAAGGTGCATTGCGCCTGCGGCGAGACGTTCACGACCCGTTCGACGCGCAAGGACGACCTGAATGTGGAAATCTGCTCGGCCTGCCACCCGTTCTTTACCGGCAAGCAGAAGCTGGTTGACACAGCCGGGCGCGTTGACCGCTTCAACAAGCGGTACGGCAAAAAGCAGGCTGAGGAGACGCCGGAGGCTCAAGAGGCTCAACCGGCTGAAACCGTCGCCGCGCAGTAATGCCATCACAAGTACGCCTTAATTATTTGAACGCAACGCAACATTAGCAACTACTAAATCCACACGCCGACGCTCTTCAGCGTCCGGTCGCTCTTCGTGTATCATCCAACGATGCACGCGCCGCCGGAATCAAAAAGAGGTCGGCGTTTTTGTAAATCAGGGTGTAGGGGATAGGGTGTAGTTAAAACATCTTTCTTTGGTAGTGGTGCAGTTTGAAGTTAAATGAGTCGAGAGCTGAGATTCACCGCAGAGACCGGAGAGCGCGCAGAGGGGGCGCAGAGAGTTGAAGGGCATTCAAGTCTCTGCGCTATCTCCGCGACTTCTCTGCGTCTCTGCGGTGAGTCCGGCTTTCTTGTCACTCAACTTTAAACTGCACCACTACCTTTTCTTTTCCTACACCCTACACCTTTCCCCCTAAACCCTAAGGAGTTACCGTGAGCGCAAACGAAAGAGACTTAATCGTCGGCGGGCAGGCCGTTATCGAAGGCGTGATGATGCGGACGCCTAATGCTTACGCCATCGCCGTGCGTAAGAGCGATGGCACGATTGTCAACACTTCCGCAGCCTTGCCCAAGTGGAGCGACAAGTACCCGATTCTCAAGCTGCCCGTGTTGCGCGGCGGCGCGGTGCTTGTCCAATCGATGGGACTCGGCATCAAGGCGCTGAACTTTTCCGCCAACGAAGCTTTCGCAGATGCAGAGCAGGCCGAAGAGAAAGAGATCGAAGTCGCTTTGACGCCCGCCGTCATCGAAGGCGAAGGAGATTTCGCGGGCATCACAGGAGCCATGCCCGGCTTGATTCCGATTCCGACCGAGAAGCGCGCTAAAGATGAGATGAAGAAGGGCGGCACGGCTGCCGCGGCAGGCTCAATCGCCTTCGCGCTTTTTTTCAACGTGCTGCTGTTTATCGTCGCGCCGCTGCTTTTGACCAACGCGATCTTTATCGCGACGGGCTGGGGCGAGCGCATCAACGCGCCTGAAACAGCCAACGTGCAGCAGGCGCAACCGGGCGCGGCGGCTGCGGATAAAGGGGATGCTGTTCAGAATGCTCCCATCACGACGGATGCCTGGTACTCGCGCGCATGGAAAGGCGTCCGCGCGTATCTACAACCGGTCGAGATTTCTTATGCCTTTAATCTGGTTGACGGCGTGATACGCATGGCCTTCTTCCTGATTATGATTTTTACGTTCTCGCTGCTGAAAGACATCCGGCGCGTCTTTGAATATCACGGCGCAGAGCACAAGACGGTGTTTACGTGGGAAGCGGGCTTGCCCCTGACGGTCGCGAACGCGCGCATCCAGCCGCGCCAGCACCCGCGCTGCGGCACTAGCTTTTTGATGGTCGTGATGCTCGTCTCCATAGTGCTTTTTTCCTTCATCAAGTTCGATACGCTGATCTACAACATGCTGATACGCATCGCGCTGATTCCGCTGGTCGCGGGACTCTCTTACGAGATAATTCGTCTCTCGGCAAAGAAAGAGGGCGGGTTTATATTCAAGCTCATCACGCTGCCCGGCGTCTGGCTCCAAAACATCACGACCAAAGAGCCTGACGACCAGCAATTGGAAGTTGCGATTGAAGCTTTGAAAGAATCGCTCAAGCTTGAGCCACAACCGAAAGAAGCGGCGGCCACTCCGCTCGCCTGATTGATGCAATAAAGGGAGGCACGCAGAATGAGTGCGACAGTCCAGACGATGACGGCTGACGAGCTTTTCATGATGCCGGAAGACGGCTTTCGTTATGACCTCGTGAAGGGAGAATTAAGAAAGATGTCACCGGCTGGAAGTGAACATGGAGCAATCATCGCCAGATTGACCATTGCACTTGGACATTTCATAGAGGCCAACGATCTTGGTGCAGTGTTCGGCGCGGAAACCGGGTTCAAGCTGGCAAGCAACCCGGACACGGTGCTTGCACCTGACCTTGCATTCGTCTGCAACGAGCGGATCCCTCCGACCGGTATTCCGGTAGCTTACTGGCCCGGCGCGCCCGACTTGGCCGTCGAAGTAGTCTCACCCGGCAATACTCGCCGCGAGATGGATGAGAAGATTAGCGAATACCTAGCGGCTGGCGTCCGCCTTATCTGGATCGTCACGCCGAAGCAGCGCACCGTTACGGTTCATCGCCCGGGACAGGAAGCGCAAACGCTTGCAGAGAGCGATGTGCTCGACGGGCAGGATGTCGTGCCGGGTTTTCAATACAGCATCGCCAAGCTCTTCGCCGGAAAAAGCACCGGGCAATAATTCAATCAGACTAGAAACACAAAAGCCATGCAGGAAAAATTAGAACAGATCGTTTCGCGTTACGAGGAGTTGACCGCGCTGCTCTCTTCGCCGGACATACACTCGGATCAAGCCGCTTATGCGAAGGCAGCGAAGCAGCATCGCAGCCTCGGCGAAGTCGTCGAAAAATATCGCAAGTGGAAAGCTCTGAATGAAGAGTTGGCGGGCGCGCGTGAGCTTTATGATTCCGCCGATGATGAAGAGATGCGCGAGATGGCGCGCATTGAGATAGAGACTTTGCAAGCGGGTCTTGACCAGTACGATGCGGACTTGAAACTGCTCCTGATTCCCACAGACCCGAACGATGAAAAGAACGTCATCCTGGAGATTCGCGCGGGCACCGGCGGCGACGAGGCGACGCTCTTTGCCGCCGAGATGCTCAGGATGTACGCGCGTTATGCCGAACGGCAGGGCTGGCGGATGGAGATTCTGGACTCTTCCGAATCCGGCATCGGCGGCATCAAGGAAGGCATCGCGCTGATCGAAGGCGATAAAGTTTACTCAAAGCTCAAACATGAATCCGGCGTCCATCGCGTCCAGCGCGTCCCGCAAACAGAGACCAGCGGGCGCATACACACCTCTGCCATCACCGTCGCCGTGCTGCCCGAAGCAGAAGAGGTTGATGTCAAGATTGACCAGAAAGATCTGCGCATAGACACCTTCTGCTCATCCGGCCCCGGGGGGCAAAGCGTGAACACCACCTATTCAGCCGTTCGCATCACGCACCTGCCGACCAACACCGTCGTTTCGATGCAGGACGAGAAATCGCAGATCAAGAATCGAGAGAAAGCCATGCGAGTTTTGCGCGCACGCCTTCAGGAACTCGAAGAGCAGAAACAGCACGAAGCCCTCGCTTCAGAGCGCCGCTCGATGGTCGGCTCCGGCGACCGCTCCGAAAAAATTCGCACCTACAATTTCAAAGAGAATCGCGTCTCAGACCATCGCATCGGCCTGACTATTCACCAACTCGATTTAGTCATGGAAGGCGCGCTCGACGAATTCATCAACGCGCTCGTCACACACTATCAGACAGAAAAGCTGAAGGCCGAAGCCGTCGCGGCTTAGAAGCAGTGACAGGTGACGAGTGACAGAATAAAACAGCTTCTTACTTGTCACTCGTCACCTGTCACTTGTCACTATTCCTATGGCAGACACGACACGCATCCTGCTCATCCGTCACGGCCAATCTCAAGGCAACGCCGAGCGGCGCTTTGGCGGCCACACGGCGACGCCCTTGTCAGAGCGCGGGCGGCGTGAAGCCGAAGCCACCGCTCACGCGCTCGCTTCGGAATCCCTGAGCGCGATCTATTCTTCAGACCTCTCGCGCGCGGTTGAGACGGCGATGCCGCTCGCGCGCCTGGCCGGTCTTGAAGTAGAACGCACGGAAGCCTTTCGTGAGCGCGGCGTCGGCGTCATGGAAGGCTTAACTTTTGAGGAAGCAGCCACGCAGCACCCTGACGAATACGCTGCACTCTTACACAGAGATTTCGAGCATGTGCTGATTGGCGGCGAAAGCTACCGGCAAACGCTCGACCGCGCCGCGCGCAAGCTCGATCAAATCATCGCAGAGCATACGGGCGGACGCATCGCCGTCTTCACGCACACAGGAACGATTTGCATTCTGACACTGCACCTGATGGGAGCGCTCGATGCCCCGGACTTAAAGCCGGTCTGGATTGCCACCTCCAACTGCGGCATCACGCGCATAGACCTGCGCACGGACGGCTTCATCCGCGTCAACGCCATTAACGACACTCGCCACCTCTTAAATATTTAGAGCGTCAAGTCAGAACCGCCTGCGGTAGCAGGCTGACGGAATGCGGATTTCGGATTGTGGAATGCGGATTGGAAAACACCGTCCTGCTTTGTAATCCGCAATCTGCATTCCGCATTCCGCAATTGCCATCTCCCGCCCGCTACCGCAGGCGGTTCAGACCTGCACGCTCATTTGCAATCGCTCTAGTCAGTCTCGGCATCGGAAGTTTTAAGCAACTGCTGAATCGTCGCGCGGGCTTTAACGCCCGTCTCTTTCGCCAGCAGGTTTTTGAGAATCACTTCGGAGAATCTTCCGTACTTCTGAATCTCACGCATCGCTGCGTCGCGCTCTGCGGCTGAAGAGGAGTTGAGTTTGCTTATTTGTCCCTGCACCTCGCGCTCCATTTCGGGAGTGATGACTTCGGCGCGACCTATGAGAATGCGTGTGAGTTCGGTTGGCTGCGGCTCCATCGTGAGCGGCAGGATGGCATCTGTGGTCGAGCGCGGCAGGACGTAGAAGACTCGCAAGCCTTCCTCGAACCATGAATCGCGCCACGTCTGAATCATCGAGCGCGCCTCTTTTTGATAAAGCCCTTCGGCCATCAGGATGCGCTCAAGGTCTGCGAGCAGAGCGTCCATGTTCTGTGTGAGCGGAGGCCGCTCGTGCGTCATCTCGCCTGTAAAAGCGTCGCACAGGCGATAGCCGATTTTCCCGCCGCGATTTTCAAAAATAATCAGGTTCGAGATTTCCGGTTGCGCCAGATTTTTCAAGACGACTTGATCCGCTTCGAGCTTGACCGAGAGGGGCAGGTCGAAGCTGCCGACGCCGCGATAGAAGAGAAACTTTTCCTGCTCATTCTCTTTTCCGTTGACGCCGCAAACCTGCACAGGCGCGGCATCCGTCTCGCGCGCGGGGTAATAATGGCTCAACGCGCTCTCTTTCGGAAAATTAAAATTGGCTCCTGGCAGCACCTTGAATTTCCCCCAATCAATGCTCGCGCCTGCGCTGCTGCGCGCGTGCGGATACCATTCGGTGATTTTGCCTTTCGGAAAATCAACCTTGACGGAGACCTCCGTCTCGCGGTCTGCGTAAAAATAGATGACAGGGGTTTCCATGCGAACGGACGCGCTGATGCTGCCCTTCGAGACGCCGCGCCGCAAGCCGTCAGATTGGATGGTATGCACAAACTTGGGCAAGTCGCTCGGGCCAGACAGCGGTCGCCATTCGAGCGACACTCCATCCTTGCCAGCGACGGAGGTGAACGTGCCCCACTCGTGCGCGACAAGACGTGTTGCAGACCTCGCAGCCGCCGCACTTTGCGCGCTGGCAGTCGCGCTTTGAGAGTTGGATTTGACTCCGGCGAATGTTGCGAGAGCTAAGGCCAGCAATCCGCCTACAACGAGGCGTGACCGTGTACGTGTCTTCATCTTTTTCCTCCACATTTTTATTGTCAAAGCTAGTTTGAGGAGAGACGAGGTTTCCGTTTTATCTTAAGAGCGCATGGCAAGACCATTGCATTAGCCACAGAGACACAGAGGCACGGAGCGAACAACAAACATTTTATTTAGCATCATCTTCATCTACTTTTCCTCTCTCTGTGCCTCTGTGTCTCTGTGGCTGAATTTTGTTATGCGTTCTAAGTTATTCAAACCACGAATTTATCAATTCCTCTTTCCAGAGAGAGAGCATCTTTTTGTTCAAGCGCAACACGCCCGCGCGCGTCACGCCCGCAGGCGGAGCGATGTAATCAGCCAGCGCATCATAAACACGCCCACGCTCATTGATATTCACGCGCGAGAGCAAGTGCCAGAGCGTGAGCGCGTCGTAACTTTCCGCCTCCGCGAGAATCGTATTGAGCGATGCAGTTCCGCCGTTTTGAAAATCGAATCTCGCGAGAGCTTCGCGCAAGGCGGGCGCAGAGTCTGCGAAGTAGGGCGTGCCCAATCCGATTCCCGGCTGAGTCACGCAGACGGCTCCCGCTGGCACGATTGACTCGCGGCCTTTTCTTTCGAGCGCGACCCAGCCGGAAGTGACATGCAGGATGCTGCGACCCGCGTCGTCAACTTCGAGCGTGTAGGCGCAGCCGAGATCAACCGCCACCGCCGACGGCGTGTCAACAATAAAGAGACGCGGCGGAGCATCTATCTGCGCCTGCATCCGCCCGCGCGCGAGTTCAAGGCGATGCTCGGTAGCCCGCGTCGTCACCAGCCGCACGCGCGAGTTAGGCTCGATCTCAACCTGCCCTATGTTCGCCACTTCTATTTTCGCGCGCGAGGCGGCATCAGTTTCCAGCCATTCTCCGACCGCGAGACGGCCTGTGTCCGTAATACTGTCCGCACCGACTTTCGGCGCACCAGCCAGCCGCGCGACCTGCCATGCGGGCAAGGACGAATTTAAATTCGGGTTGCTCTTAACCGGCTTTGAATCGCCCGGCGACTTTACGGCGGGAGGAAAAACAGCATCCTTCACAGGTTGCTTTTCGACTATCTCCGCGCCGGGTTTAAGCGTTTCGCGAGTGTCATTCTTGACCGGCTCGACATCCTTCTGCGGAATTGTCTGTTGAGGCACTTGTCCGGGCTGCGCCGTTTGATGACCGGCGATCTGTTCTGTTGTTTGCGGCCTTCGCATGAAATACCACGCGAGACCCAACCCGATGACGAGCAACAGCATGGCCGTCACAGCGGCAAAGCGATGCCAGCCGAAAGCCTGCGCCGGAATAATCGAACCGGAGAGTTTGTTTTTCCCATCTTGTTTATCGAGCGCAGTCTCGATGTCGTTCCAGAGAGACTCCGGCGCGCTGCATTGCGGCAGGAGCTTTGCCAGCGTCGCTCCTAATTTGATCTCTTCAAACTCCGCGCGGCAGCGCGTGCAGCCGTCCAGATGCGATGCGATGCGATGCGCGTCTTCCGCCGGTAGCTCGTCGTGGTAATAGGCAGATAAATTTTTAATAACGTGCTTCTTAAACATCCTCAACCTCTTGTCACAGACGCGCCGCGCAGATGCCCCAACTTGCGCGCTAAGATTCTGTGGCCGCGATTGAGGCGCGAGGCGACAGTGCCTTTCGAGCAATTGAGCGCGGCGGCAATCTCATCGTAAGAAAGCCCTTCGACGTACTTTAATAAAACCGCCATCCGCATCTTCGGTTTCAATTCGGCAATCGCAGCCCTCACGGCATCCGCCATCTCTATGCGCGCGTAACGTTCTTCCTGAGATTTCCCTGGCCCCTCGCTCAAACGGCTTCCGTCTCCGAAGGGAATAAAACGCCGCCACTTTCGCTGCTCGTCAATACAGGCATTGACCGTCAAGCGATAGAGCCATGTCGTAAATTCCGCATCGCGCCGGAACTGCTCCATCCTCGTCATCAGCTTGAGGAAAACCTGCTGCGCAGCATCCCTCGCGGAAGTCTCGTTGCCGTTAAAAAAATGTATGGCGATGGAATAAACCCTGTCTTTATGAGCTTCAAAGAGCAGCCGAAAAGCTTCCCTGTCACCCCGCTGGCAGGCTTCAATGACGCGCTCGTCAACCATGCTCATTTCCATTACAGCGCGCTGCTCCATTTATCCTCCGCCGCCTCTATCATCAAACCATTAGACGCGAGGAATTTTCGTTTTCTTCCATTTTTCAGAAATATTTTTTGGAAAAATGTTCGAGACAAGAAAATGGCTGCCTGATATAAAAGGCAGCCACTCTCTCTCCGGTCGGATTTAGATTTCCTGTTTAAGTTTTTTTGTTGATTGATAAAGCTCTCGTCATCTTATGTGATAGCCGCGTTGACCACATCTTCGGCCTCTCTATCAACCGGTGAGATTTCCTGCAAGTCTTCATCGCCTTCGAGCTGACGCTGGCGGCGCACCGTGCCGTCCGATTCAAAGATGTAAGCCGAAGGAGCTTCGCGCATGATGATGTCCTGCAAGCGCATCAGGCCATAGAGCAGTGCTTCCGGGCGCGGCGGGCAACCGGGAATATAAACGTCTACGGGGATGCAGCGATCCACGCCTTGCATCGTCGAATAAGAATCAAATGGCCCGCCGGTCGAAGCGCACGCGCCCATCGCCATCGCCCACTTTGGCTCAGGCATCTGCTCGTAGACGCGCCGCACGACAGGCCCCATCTTCAGCGTCACAGTGCCCGCGATGATAATCAGATCGCTCTGGCGTGGGCTGGGACGAAAGACCCCTGCGCCGAAACGGTCTATGTCAAAACGCCCGGCTCCGGTCGCAATCATCTCAATCGCGCAGCATGCGAGGCCAAACGTCATCGGCCACAAAGCGGACTTGCGCGCCCAGTTCACGACCGGCGCGCTCATATCCATCGCCTTCGCGCCCACAGTCCGCCGCACAGAGTTGATGATCGAATCAACCGTCGTCAGGACAAATCCTTCTTGATGTTCAGCCATAAGTATTAAGGGATGAGGGCGGAGGGATGAGGGATGAAGAAAAGACTGGTTGCTCTTTCTCTATCGCTCATTTCTCGCGCCGCCTTTATTCTTAACGTTCTTGACCATGGTGACAAACATGGCTATCAATTCTTCGACCTCAAGGTGAAGGGGCTTAAGACGTTCTTGAGCAAGAATGTCTGCCTCGCCTATTAGCTCTAACCAGTAAGATGTTTCTTCAAGTTCCTGTAACCCACCTTCTATCTTGCTGATGAAATCTGCATCTGATTTAGCTCGACATGCTTCATGATAATGCGCTCCAACCGATGTGCCTGATCGTAATATTTGCTTACCCAGCACTTGAGCTTCAGGAGTTTTAGGTAAGGCGGTAAAGAGTTTGATGATGCGAAGAGCAAGGGCTTTGGTTCTCTCTCTCAGGTCTTGTTGACCACTCGCCTTCATCCCTCATCCCTCCGCCCTCATCCCTGCCTTTCATGCCCATTCCAGCGCGCCTTTGCGCCAGGCGTAGTAGTAACCGACGATCAGGATGCCTATGAAGACAAACATTTCAATCAGGGCAAATTTAGTAAAGGAAAAATCGTCGCCCATAAAGATGATCGCCCAGGGCAGCAGAAAGATCGTCTCGACATCGAAAATCAGGAAGAGCATCGCGACGATGTAATAGCGCACGGTAAAGCGGTCGTGCGCTTCCGTCGTCGGCTCTATGCCGCACTCGTAGGGACTCATCTTGGCCTTGCTGTAAATGCTCGGTCGCACGAAGCGTCCCAGCACAATCGGCAGTACTGGAAAAATCAGCGCAAAGACGAAAAAGATCATCACCGGCCAGTAAGCCGTAATCGGGCTGCCGACCGCTTGCGCCGCTTCCGGCGTCGCCTGCAAAAAAATCGCGTTGAGCATCTTAAGTTTCGGGCGCGTATTCGAGATACGGCGCTTTGTTAGCGATAGTATAGCTTGCCGTTGATACTAAGCGGGCTATCAGAGCATTGTCAAACTTTTTAAAGTCAAAATAATGGGGTCAGTTTCAAACGTGGCAAAGAAAAACATGTTCCCGCAAAGGCGCAAAGACGCAAAGGGGTTGAGCCATTCTTTGACTTGCGTGCTTTTCTTTGCGCCTTTGCGCCTTTGCGGGAGCTTCTTTCCTGATGCTGGATGACACTTGAATTTCAAACTGACCCACTACCAAAGTCAGGAACTGTGCTTTGGCAAAAGCAGTTGAAGCTCTTGCTCACCCCTTCGCGTTGCATTTAACCTCTATTTCCCGGTCACCTGTTTAAAGCTCGTGATGATATTTTCCAGCGTCTCCTTATCTTCAGCATAGGCGGCTTGAGTCGTCCAGACCACAATCTGCTGAAAGTGCTTGGGGGTCTCGACCACCGTGTTCTTGAACACGACGCCATAAACTTCAAAGTTGCCGTAAACTTCGTGTTGGATGGCAGGGAGACCATCAATCTTCAAGCTGGTTGGGCCAACGGCGCGAGGGTTGGCAACCTGCTCTTTAATCTCTTTCAGCGTGATGTCAACAAGACTCTCAAGGGTCATCGAGGGATGGTCGGATTTATTATAAGTGAGCACAATCAAGTATAGCATCTTGTCTGGTTCAGCCGTTTGAAGGGCGGCTTTATCATTCAAGTCGGTCGTGACAACCCAGCCATTCGGAACAGTGATCTGGATTGCTCCATCCTTGCTGGTCAGGACTTTGCCCGAACTCACGCTGGCGTTTGAATGCTGCTGCGCTTTCACAGGCGGGAGCGGGACAAGAAGCACTCCGCACATCAAGGTGCAGAGCATCGACAAAGCCAGAGGCCATCGTGTGTGCGTAAATGTTTGACGCATGTTTGCCAAATCTCCTTTTCGATTGCCTGTTAACCGTGGCGCGATAATCCGGTCAGACTTGCCGCCCGCGAGGGCGTTGAAGTGTTCTGCACGGAGTTTATGATGACCGTTGAATTGTTAGCAACGATTTTTTTCCGCCGGCTATTCGGCTTCAGCGTGCGGCAGCCCTGCAAGCAAGCCGATGGCATGCGGCAGGACGGGCTTGATGACGGCGAAGCTCTCGCGCACGGCTTTTGGCGAACCGGGCAAGTTGATAATCAGTGTGCCGCTGCGCACGCCGCAGACGCCGCGCGAGACCATTGCTAAGGGCGTCTGACGAAGCGTCTCCATACGCATCGCTTCGGCCAGACCGGGGGCTTCTTTTTGAATCACGGCGCGTGTGGCTTCCGGCGTGTTGTCGCGCGGCGCAAGACCCGTCCCGCCCGTCGTGACGATGAGATTGACATCCGCGCGGTCGGCGTACACGCACAACTTTTCTGCCAACGGAGCTAAATCATCCGAGAGAATTTCCGTCGCGACAATGCTTGCACCAACCTCTTTCAAGAGCCTGACAAGCTCTGCGCCGGAGACATCCTCCTGCTCGCCGCGCGCACAGCGGTCGCTGATGGTAATGACAACCGCTCGAACCTCTACGTTTTCCATTTTGTTCTTCAGTTCCCTACATTCTTTTCAAATTGAGCAACGCATCAACCGGCAAGTTACTGCTTAGCCAGTTCAAATCGCTTCGTGATAGAATCTCGAATATGACGATTACTATTGAGCTACAGCCTGACATTGAGAATTATGCTAAGAAACAGGCCAGCCAAAGTGGTTTGCCGCTTGAAGATTACATTGTTTCCATCATCAAAGAAGCTGTTTCGCAACACGAGTCAAACGGGACGGACATTACCATGCGACTTGATGAAATTTATGCTGCGCAGTCATCCGGTTTAGATGTGAATCTGCAAAAGATGCAAGCTGCTTCTTTGCCTCCTGAGGAATGGTAATGGAGCGCGGCGATATTTGGTGGGCCAATCTGCCTGAACCCGTCGGCTCAAATCCGGGGCATCGTCGCCCGGTCATCATCATCCAATCGGACGCCTTCAATCGAAGCCGCATTAATACAGTAGTTGTAGCAGTCATCACCGGTAATCTGGAACTCGCCAAAGCGCCCGGCAACATTTTTCTTTCCAAACGCTCAAGCGGCTTGCCAAAAGATTCCGTCGTCAACATCAGCCAGCTTCTCACGCTTGATAAAACTTTTCTTTACGAATACGTCCACTCTTTATCGAAACGAAAAGTGGAACAAATAGACGCAGGCTTGCGTCTGGCTCTTGCGCTTTAATTGCAGCGAAACTAATCCTACTTATTCCTGATATGCTCTTTCAGCCAGCAGCGATCCATGACGACGAGCAGCCCTGCGTCGAGAGCGCGTTGGGCTGCGGCATGGTCTATCACGCCTTCCTGTAACCAGACGGCTTTCGCGCCGATGCGGATGGCTTCATCCACCGCTTCGCCCGCCGCATCCGAACGACGAAAGATGTCTACCAGGTCAACTTTGTCAGGGACATCGGAGAGCGTCGAATAGGATTTTTCATCAAAGACCTGAGCTTCATTCGGATTGACGGGAATCACTTTGTAGCCCTGTTGCTGCATGTATCCGGCGACGCCGTTGGATGCGCGCGACGGGCTTGAAGACAAGCCGACGACGGCGATGGTGCGGCACTCTTCCAGGATTCGCTCGATAGTCTCGCGGCTGTTGATTTCCATATGTTCCTTTTATGTCAATCGAGCGATGAGAAGAAAGTATTTGAAGAGCACTTCCTTCGCGTATCTTTGCGTCTTACTTCTTTGCGGTCTTTGCGTTAAAAAAGCATTTAACCGCCAAGACCGCAAAGAGAAGACGCGCAAAGGGCGCAAAGTGTTTCGACTCTCGCCTTACATCGCTTTCTTAACTGACCGGGCTGCTCATCGCGTGCATTTCCTGAAGCGAGCGCACTTCGATACGGTCTTCGCTGACGCGCGCATTGATGGCTTCGACGATGGCTTGCGCGCCGGTCATGGTGGTGACGCAGGGCACGTTGTATTGCAGGGCGGCGCGGCGTATCGCCTGCTCGTCAAAGTGCGAAGTGCGTCCCAGAGGCGTGTTGATAATCAGAGCTATCTCGCCGCTCTTGATGTTGTCAACGATGTTGGGTCGGCCTTCGTTGACTTTGAAAACGGACTCGACCTTGAGGCCGACTTCGCGCAGGCGCGCGGCGGTGCCGATGGTCGCGACGACGCTAAAGCCTAAGCGCATCAAGCGACGCGCCAAGACGACAGCCTGTCCCTTGTCCGCATCGTTGACGCTGATAAAAGCAGTCCCGCTCGGCGGCAATTCCAGGCCCGCGCTCAACATGGCTTTGCCGTAGGCTTCGCCGAAACTGTCGCCGACGCCCATCACCTCGCCGGTCGAGTGCATCTCAGGACTCAGGATCGGATCAACGCCGGGAAATTTGGCGAAGGGAAAAACAGGCGACTTGATAAAGAAGCGATTGACAGAAAGCTCCGGCGGTAAATCGAAGTCTGAGAGGCTGCGACCCGCCATCACCAGCGCGGCGATGCGAGCTAAGGGCACGCCCGTCGCTTTTGAGACAAACGGCACTGTGCGCGACGCGCGCGGGTTTACTTCCAGGACATAAACGCGGTCATCCTTAATCGCAAACTGTATATTCATCAGCCCGCTAACGCGAAGGGCACGCGCCAGTTCGCGCGTGTAATGCTGCATCGTCTCAAGATGCTCAAGGGGAATACGCACAGGCGGCAGCACACACGAAGAATCACCCGAATGTATCCCTGCTTCTTCGATGTGTTCCTGAATCCCCGCGATGACGCACGCGGTCTCGTCCGCCAAAGCATCCACATCAAACTCAGCAGCCCTCTCAAGAAATTTATCAATCAGAATCGGGCGTTCCGGCGAAGCGTCCACAGCCGTTCGCATGTACTTATCAAGGCTCTCTTCATCATACACAATCGCCATCGCGCGCCCGCCGAGCACGTATGAAGGACGCACCAAAACCGGATAGCCAATCCGCTCTGCAATCTCGCGCGCCTCCGCTTCTGAAATCGCAGTCCCGTTTTCCGGCTGCGGAATTCCCAGCTCGTTTAAGAGCGCGCCGAAACGCTTGCGGTCTTCGGCGAGGTCTATCGAATCGGGCGAAGTCCCTATCACGGGCACGCCTGCTTCCGAAAGACGCATCGCGAGATTTAAGGGCGTCTGCCCGCCGAACTGTACGATGACGCCTTCGGGTTTTTCGACATCAATGATGTTCATCACGTCTTCAAACGTGAGCGGCTCGAAATAGAGACGGTCGGACGTGTCGTAATCGGTCGAGACGGTTTCGGGATTGCAGTTGACCATGATCGTCTCAAAGCCCGCATCGCGCAGCGCGAAAGACGCATGGCAACAGCAGTAATCAAACTCGATTCCCTGCCCGATGCGATTCGGCCCGGAGCCTAAGATCATAATCTTTCGATTGTCCGTCGGCGCGGATTCGTCCTCTTCTTCATACGTCGAATAAAGATAAGGCGTGTCGGATTCAAACTCTGCGCCGCAGGTATCCACGCGCTTGTAGACCGGAACGATGCCGAGTTGTTTGCGCGCGGCGCGGACTTCCGCTTCGTTGCTGCCTGTCAGGTAGGCTATGCGGCGGTCTGAGAGGCCGACCTCTTTCGCGTCGCGAAACGCTTGGGGCGACAAATCTTCCAGACCATGACCTTCGATGCGTTTCTGAATCTGCATCACGTCCTGCAACTGTTCCAGAAACCAGGGGTCTATACGCGAGAGGCGATAAATTTCCGCAATCGTCCAGCCATGCTGCAAAGCATAAGTGAGATAAGAAAATCTGAGCGAGTTGGGACGCGCCAGCTTGCGCTGCAACTCGTCATCCGAGACATCGCGCAGGCGCAAGGGCTTGACCGATTCGAGCGAGCGCAAGCCTTTAAAGAGAGCTTCCTTAAATGTGCGGCCAATCGCCATCACTTCGCCGACGCTCTTCATCTGCGTTCCCAAGACATCTTCCGCATCGCGGAATTTCTCAAAAGCCCACTTGGGAATCTTCGCCACCACGTAATCAATCGTCGGCTCAAATGAAGCGGGAGTTTTTTTCGTGATGTCGTTCGGAATCTCGTCCAGTGTGTAGCCGACCGCGAGTTTGGCCGCGATCTTCGCAATCGGAAAGCCAGTCGCTTTGGAAGCCAAAGCAGACGAACGCGAGACGCGCGGATTCATCTCTATCACGCGCACTTCGCCGTTCTCAGGATTGACCGCAAATTGTATGTTCGACCCGCCCGTCTCGACCCCGACCTTGCGAATGCAGCGAATCGCCATGTCACGCAAGTTCTGGTACTCGACATCGGAGAGCGTCTGCGCCGGAGCGACTGTAATCGAATCGCCCGTATGCACACCCATCGGGTCAAAGTTTTCAATCGAGCAGATGATGACGACGTTGTCCTTCAGGTCGCGCATCACTTCCAGCTCATACTCTTTCCACCCGAGGATTGATTCTTCGATCAAGACTTCCTGAACGGGCGAAGCCGCGAGACCGCCGCGCACGATTTCTTCAAACTCTTCAGGGTTAAAAGCGATGCCGCCGCCCGTCCCGCCGAGCGTGAAACTGGGACGAATGATCGCCGGATAACCCGTGACCGCGACCATCTCTTCGGCCTCGTTCCACGAATGCGCAAAGCCGCCGCGCGGCATCTTCAAGCCCGCTTCGTCCATCGCCTTCTTAAACAGGCTGCGGTCTTCCGCGATGTGTATGGCTTCGAGGCTGGCTCCGATCATCTCTACGCCGAAGCGTTCAAGCACGCCAGCCTCGGACAGCGCGACAGAGAGATTGAGCGCGGTCTGCCCGCCCACGGTCGGCAGCAACGCATCCGGCCTCTCTTTCTCGATGATGGCCGCGACCGATTCCACCGTCAGCGGCTCGATATAAGTTTTATCGGCGGTCTCAGGGTCAGTCATAATCGTCGCCGGGTTCGAGTTCACCAGCACGACCTCATAACCCTCTTGCCGCAACGCGCGACAAGCCTGCGTGCCCGAATAGTCGAACTCGCACGCCTGCCCGATGACGATTGGACCAGAGCCGATGATTAAGATTTTGTGTATGTCTGTGCGTTTTGGCATCAATAATTAGGCTACATTTATAGGAATCAAAAGATTGTGACTATATCCGAGTCACCGCATTATATCCATCAACGCTCTAAATCACGAATCGCGCGCATACGAGAAGCATAAGCACATGGCCTTACTTGTAGAATGCTAACCGCAACGGCGTGATAAAAAGTTTACCCGCCAATTTTTTGTGGGATAATGCGAAGCCTGACGCAGCGCCTCTCTAAACCCCAACGCGGCTGCCCCAAAGGTGAAGCATGGCTGACGATTTCAAATACGATGTCTTCCTGAGCCACAGCTCAAACGACAAGACAATCGTTCGCGCCCTCGCAGAGCGTCTGCGAGCGAACAAGCTGCGCGTCTGGTTCGATGAATGGGAAATCCGCGCTGGCGACAGCATCCCATCGAAGATAGAGGAAGGACTTGAACACTCCCGCGTCCTCGTCCTCTGTATGTCTGCGCAGGCGTTCGGCTCCGACTGGGCGCAGTTGGAGGCTGGCACATTCCGTTTCCGCGACCCTCTGAATAAGGAACGCCGCTTCATCCCCCTGCGCCTCGACGGTGCCCCCATCAAAGGCTCGCTCGCGCAATTCCTCTACATCAACTGGCTGCCGGAAGACCGCGAGCAGGAATACGCGAAAATCCTCGAAGCCTGCCGCCCGCCAGCGAAGCCGCCGATGGCTGAAGCAGAGGCCACGCGCCAGCAGGTTGGAGAAGAGGCGATTAGGCTCCGCCCATTAGGCGGGATCAAAGCCTATGCCTTCAGTCCAGATGGAAAGCACGCCCTCACCGGTGCCTATGACGCCACGGTTCGACTATGGAACTTGGAAATGGGGCGTTGTGTGCGCGTGTTCGATGACCACAGGCGCTCGGTCTGGAGCGTGGCGTGGAGCACCAATCAACGTTTTGCACTATCTGGTGCCGAAGATTGTACCGTTCGGCTGTGGGAGGTGGAGACCGGGCGCTGTCTGCGCGTGCTCAAGGATCACATGAGTACCGTTTGGAGCGTAGCGTGGAGCGCCGATCAAAGCCGCGCCCTCTCCGGCTCCAATGACAATACAGTCCGGCTGTGGGACGTAGAGACGGGGCGCTGCCTGCGCATCCTCGAAGGCCACACCGCAGGCATCTGGAGCGTAGCGTGGAGCGCCGATCAAAGCCGCGCCCTCTCCGGCTCCAATGACAATACAGTCCGGCTGTGGGACGTAGAGACGGGGCGTTGTCTGCGCATCCTCGAAGGCCATAATAACTCCGTCATTAGCGTAGCGTGGAGCGCCGATCAAAGCCGCGCCCTCTCCGGCTCCAATGACAATACAGTCCGGCTGTGGGACGTAGAGACGGGGCGCTGCCTGCGCATCCTCGAAGGCCACACCGCAGGCATCTGGAGCGTAGCGTGGAGCGCCGATCAAAGCCGCGCCCTCTCCGGCTCCAATGACAATACAGTCCGGCTGTGGGACGTAGAGACGGGGCGTTGTCTGCGCATCCTCGAAGGCCACAAGAACCCTGTTGTGACTGTAGCATGGAGTGCCGATCAACGTCAGGCATTATCTGGCGACCAAAAGGGCGGCATCCGAGTATGGGATTTGTCGGAATTTGTTACCAAGTCAAGAACATCAAAACCTACTGCGCCGACCTTGCCTCCTACAACTGAGCAGGTTCAATACACCAACGCCAAAGTCCTGCTCGTCGGCGAGAGTGGCGCGGGCAAGACGGGGCTTTCCAAGCGGCTGGCTTTGAATGATTGGGAACCGAGCGATTCCACGGTGGGAGCGTGGGCGACGCAGTGGAAGTTGGATGTTGATTCAAGCGATGGCGTGGAGCGGGAAATCTGGCTCTGGGATTTTGGCGGGCAGGCGGATCAGCGTCTTATTCACCAGCTTTACATGGACGAGACCGCGCTGGCGGTGTTGGTCTTCGATGGGCAGAAGGAAGACCTCTTCGAGACGCTGGGACAATGGGATAGAGACCTCACGCGCGCCTCGCGTAATTCATTCTCCAAGCTGCTGGTCGCGGGGCGCGTGGATGCTGGCGGCCTGCGCGTCAGCAGGACTCAGGTAGAGGCTTTCAAGAATGAGCGCGGCTACCTGAAACTTCTGGAAACCAGCGCCAAGACTAACCTCAACTGCAAGGAACTCAAGCAAGCCATTCTCGACGGCATCCAGTGGGAGAACATCCCGTGGCGCACTTCGCCGCTCCTCTTCAAGCAATTAAAGGAAGAGATCATCCGCCTTAAAGACGAAGGGCGGGTGCTGATGCGCTTTAACGAGTTGCGGGAGACGCTGCAACTGCGCTTGTCCGGCGAAGGGGCGCGCTTCACTGATGAAGAACTCAAAGCGGTGGTGAGCTTGCTCGCAGGCCCCGGCGTGGTGTGGGAGTTGAAATTCGGCAGTTGGGTGTTGCTCCAACCGGAGCGCATCAACGCCTACGCACAGGCCGTCATCCAGACCATGCGCGAGGATAAAGGCGAACGCGGCTGCCTGCCGGAGGAGCGGGTCTTAAATGGCAACCTCAAGTATCACTCTTCCATAGCACGTCTCGGAGCCGACGAGGAGCGGTTCGTCCTGCTGGCGATGCACCAGACGTTGGTAGAGCGTGGTCTATGCCTGCGCGAACACACCGGCAAAGGCACGATGCTTGTTTTCCCCAGCTACTACAGGCGTGAACGCCCGGAGTTGGTCGGGCATCCGGCGGTGCTGGTGAGCTATCGCTTCAACGGCTTCCTGGACGACATCTACGCCACGCTGGTGGTAAGGCTGCACCACACGCAACCCTTCGAGCAGGATGAGCTTTGGCGCTACGCCGCTGACTTCAAGACGCTGACGGGGAAACAACTCGGCGTGAAGCTGACCCGCCGGGCAGAAGGCACGGGCGAATTGGAGGTGTATTTCGATCCGGCTATCGAGGCCGGGGAAAAGATTATCTTCAGCAAGTATGTCCACGAGCACCTGTTGCAAAACGCCAGAGACGTAGTGCGGCTGCGGCACTACGTCTGCCTGCATTGCAGCACATCTGTAGGCAACCGCGAAGTGGCGATGGAGCGGCTCGACGGGTGGTTGCAACAACGGCCTGTGGAAACGGGCTTGGCCGATAAGCTCAAATCATGGATTGGCAATTCAGCACCGCCCACAATTATTTGTGCCAAGTGTGAGCAGCGTGTGCCGTTGTGGGACGAAATGGAGCAGAGTTTTGCCAGCCCGGAAATCCAGCAACGTGTGCGTGAACTTCAAGAACAGGCCGCTATCGTGCTCAACAATGCGGACAAGGAACGCACGCTGGTCGGCGAGGTGATTTCTACTGCATCACTCGCGGGACAAATCTGCCGCGAGCTTACCGTCAGCCACAACGACATAAATATGGAGATCGAATTTAAGTCGGATGCTGGCGAAGCGACAGGGCTAAAGCTATATCTAATACTGAAGTCGGGCGACTCTTATCTGAAGCAACCCAAGAGCGACGGCGCGGAAATTTTCACTATCGAGGACGAGCGCCACGCGCGCTATTGGATGAAGCAGGCGTTCCCAGTGCTGCTGGTGATTCGGACTTCGGACGGTCAAGTTCGCTGGATGGAAATTCGTGACTATCTGAAGCGCAAAAGCGATAACGGCAGGAAACCCGTGAAGCAGGTTATCTTCGAGGGAGAACGCCTTGACGTGATGAGCGTGCGACGCTGGCGGGACAGGGCGTTGCAGTAGGTTTGGCTGTGAAAGGCGGGACTGTTGTGTGCTGACAAAGCCCTTTCGTCAGGTAAATTTGCTTTAACTTTAGCTAACGATGCTCTGTTGTTAGCTAAGAATGCTTTAATTTTAGAGAAGACTGCTCTGGCTTTAGGGAAGAATGGTTTGACTTTAGGGAAGAATGCTCTGGAATTAGGGAAATCCGCTTTGACTTTAGGGAAAGCCGCTCTCGCGTTCCCGAAAGATGCTCTGAGTTTAGGGAACAGCGTTCCGGTTTTCGGGAAATTTGCTCTTCCTTTCTCTTGATTTGAAAGCGCGGTTGGGCTATGTTTTCCGTGATGCTCACTCATCGGAGCAGCGCCTCGCAGCTTCTCAACACGCCATTCCTCAGGAGGTGAATCATGGCGGCTAAAGTCAAACTCAGTCTTGGTAAATTGTCCACCTCGCAGCTCATCGGTCTATCGCAACAGATCACAGGAGCGATGACCGGCAATCCCGATTTCCCAACCCCTAACCCGCCGTTGGCAACCATCGTCACAGCGACCGGCGAATTGGAAACAGCCAGCAATGCAGTCAACACGGCACGCATTGAATCAAAGAACAGAACCATCGTAATGAATGAACAAGCGGACAAGCTACGCGCCTTACTCTCACAACTCGGAAGCTATGTCGAGAACATCGCTGGCGGCAAGCAAGTATTGATTACAGGCGCAGGCATGGATGTGCAGGCAGCGCGAAGCAATGCGCCCGTGCCGGATGTCCTGACGGGCTTTGAAGCGACGACAGGCGACAGCGACGGCGAGATTAATCTGGGCTGGAATTCGCTGGCTGGCGCGGTCAGTTATGTCGTTGAGCGAAGTCTGAATGCCCCGCCCAACGCGGCTTGGGAACATCAAGCGGCGACTACGAAATCCAATCTGACGGTCGAGGGGCTGACCAGCGGGGCGCGGTACTGGTTTAGAGTCGCCGCTGTCGGCACTAAAGGACAGGGCGGGTGGAGCGATATTTCTACGAGGATCGCGCCGTAGCAGCTTGTTTGAATCTCAGATTGTCAGAACCGCCCGCTACCGCAGGCGGTTCTGACCTTTGCCTCTTTAGTAAAGATGCTTGACTTCGCGCGGCAAAAGAATTTAAGGTATTAATGTTCGCTTTCCTGCCCCGATAACCTCATCGGTAATTTACTCAACTCGCTCAATCAGGGGCTTTATGAAAAACATTTCCGGTAACGCAGGTGCGCGTCGTGTGGTCGCGCCGGGTCTGGTGTTTTGTCTGTTCGCGCTCGTCTTGCTCGGCTCGCATCATCCGACCGATGCTTCGAGGACGCATGCCGAAGTTTCTAATAATCAAGACGGCACGGGCGTGCCTGACCTCGGCATGGGGGCGAGCCTGCGCGGCAAGCGGCTTTTTCCCGTCAACAATCCGTGGAACCAGGACATCTCGCGCGTGCCTGTTGACGCGAACTCGAACAATCTCATTAACAGCATGGGTCAAACTGTAGGGCTGCATCCTGACTTCGGGACTGTGTACGCGGGCGCGCCGAACGGGATTCCTTACATGGTGGTCACAGGCACTCAGCCGCGCGTCCCTATCGCGTTCACGGCTTACGGCAACCAGAGCGATCCGGGGCCTTATCCGGTTCCGTCAAACGCTCCCATCGAAGGCGGGCCAAGCTCTACGGGCGACCGTCATGTGATCGTGATTGACCGAGATGATTGGACGCTCTACGAGATGTTTTATTCCTTTCCGGTGAGCGGCGGCACAAGTTGGAATGCGGCGAGCGGCGCGATTTTTGATTTAGATTCCAATGCCGTGCGGCCTGATGGCTGGACTTCTGCGGACGCGGCTGGCCTGCCGATATTTCCCGGCCTCGTGCGCTACGACGAAGTCTTTGAGCAGCAGGAGATCAAGCACGCCCTGCGCTTTACGGCGCAGACAACGCGAAGAGCTTACGTGTATCCGGCGCGTCATTTCGCCAGCAGCAACACCAGCCCCAACGTGCCGCCGATGGGCACGCGCGTGCGCCTCAAAGCTTCTTTCAATATTTCCGGTTACTCTCCGGCGATGCGCGTCGTGCTGACGGCGATGAAAAAGTACGGGATGATTCTGGCTGACAACGGCTCGAACTGGTACGTGAGCGGCGCGCCGGATATGCGTTGGAGCGACGACGAGTTGCACACCTTGAGCGCGGTCAAAGGCTCTGACTTCGAGGTCGTGCAACCGCTCAATCATCTTTCCCTGCCCCAGAGCGATTTTGACGGCGACGGCCACACAGACCTCTCCGTGTTTCGTCCAAGCGGCGGCAACTGGTTTATTCAATCAAGCTCTAACGGCGGCGTGCGCGCTGAAGCCTTCGGCGCGAGCGCGGACATGCCTGCGCCCGGAGACTATGACGGCGATGGATTGACGGACATCGCGGTTTTCCGGGACGGCGCATGGTACATCTCAAACAGCTCCAACGGAGCTTTGCGCACAGAAGCCTTCGGCACGAGCGGCGACAAACCCGTCGCAGCCGATTATGACGGCGATGGTAAATCGGATGTCGCGGTGTTTCGCTCAGGGCAGTGGTATATCAAGCAGAGTTCCAACAACGCTTTGCGCACTTACCTGTTCGGCACGAGCGCGGACAAAGCTGTCGCGGGAGACTTTGACGGCGACGGGCTGGCGGACATCGCTGTCTTCAGGCAGAGCAACGGCGTCTGGTACATACGGCAAAGCTCAAACGGCGCGCTGCGCACGCAACAGTTCGGCACGAGCGGCGACGTGCCCGTCATCGGAGATTATGACGCGGACGGCAAGACAGACTTCGCGGTCTTTCGACCTGCAAACGGCGTCTGGTACATCCTGAACAGCCTGACCGGGACGTTTCGCGCGCAAGCGTTCGGCCTCGCCACAGACCGCCCTGTGCCCGGCGATTACGACGGCGATTGGAAAAGCGATGTCGCGGTCTTTCGCCCCTCGAATGGCACTTGGTATATCCTCGGCAGCTATAATGGCACTGTGACCACACAAGCCTTCGGGACAAATGGCGACGTGCCCGTGCCTGCGGCTTATGTTCCTTAAAGCAAAAGCCAACCACAAAGGCATGAAGTCACAAAGCATAGCTCACGCTACTTCCTTTGTGTCTCGCGTGCCTTTGTGGTTGATAAATCGCTCTTGAGTCAGAGCTGCGCGTCGAATTTCTTGCGGTAATCTTCGCCTTCGATATGGACGGTCTTGCACATCTCGAAGAGGCGTGAGCGCAAGCGGACGCCTGTGCGGTCTTCTAAAGTTTCTTCTTTTTCGGCGCGGCGTGTGTCCAGATAATTCGTGGTGAAGATGGTCAGCTTGCGGTCGTTGTAGCGCGTGTTGATGATCTGCATCATCGTATCGCGCACCCAGTCGGTAGGCTTCGAGGCTCCCAACTCATCTAAAATCAAGACTTCAGCATTGAAGACAGGCTCTAAGACTTTCAGCTCCGAAGTCTTGGAAATGGGATTGTAAGAGTTCTGTATCTCTTTCAAGAGCGAGCCGAATTCGTAGAAGAGACAGGTGATGCCTTTTCTTTCGATCAACTCGCGCAGGATGGCGACTGAAAGATGCGTCTTGCCGACGCCGACCGGCCCCATAAAAAGCAGGCCGCGATCCACCGCCGGAAACTCGCGCGCGAGCGTGAAGGCGTACTTAAAAGCGTTGAGCTGGATGCTGTAAAACTTTCCCTTCGTGGGATAGTAATTTTGAAACGAGCAGTTCTCGTAACGGCGCGGGATGCGCGCCGCCTCAAGCCAATTAGCGCGCCGCTCCTCTTTGCGACAGCGGCACGGCTTCGCCCCTTTGCCCGGCACGACCTCCATCCCGGAGCCATAGCAAAACGAGCAAGCCTCAGGCGGAGCGTTCTTATTAATTTTTTGTTGCTCTGGGGATTCTTCGGGCTGTTCGTCCGGCACCGGGAAGAGCGAAAAGATTTTGGCGTTGTCAGACGACATCAGATGCGAGATACGGAAACTTGAATAAAGCTGTTGTTAAAAGAATTGCGGGAGCCTAAGACCAGATTTTCTCCGAAACCCCTTGATGTCCTCTGAAGCGCTTTCGGGAAGCGGGCGAATTATATCACTCGAAGCGGAGATTGCAAGGGTATCAGATAAAAAGTTTCACAGCGGCGCGCATGACTCTCGAAAAACTCTGAGAAGCTGTGTGAAAAGTCCCGTCAGGGACTTCTGAAAGTAGCCCAGCGATTGATCGCTGGGGACAAGCGGAAGGTTTCGCCAGTCCCGTAGGGACGGCTGAAAGTCGTCGCTATCTTCAACCGTCCCTACGGGACTGGCGGACGATATTGTCTTTCACCCAGCGATCAATCGCTGGGCTATTCTCAACCGTCCCTACGGGACAACAAAGGCTAGTATTTTTCAATCGGCTTCTAAAAATCAATCGCCTGCCCTGTGCGTAAGGACTCGCGGATGCGAAACGTGGCGCGCGTCGTCGCGGCTAAATCGTCGAGCGCAATCGGCGCGGGCAAGCCTTCGAGCACGACCGCACAGACAGCATTGATCTCATCCGCCTGCCCTTTATCCTGTGCGCGCAGTTTGCTCGTCTCTTCGCGCCCGTTGCGATACATGGTCGCGGTGCGAAAATCATCGAGCACGAAAGTCTTGCCTTCGCCGAAAATCTCCACGCGCTCTTTCGCCAAAGCCTTATCGCCTTCTGACAGGTATGCGATTGAGCCGTTCGAGCCGTCTGAAAAACGCAGCGTGATAAAGACCGAATCCTCTTCAACAATCTGATGATTGCGGCTCGTGATGGATTCCGCATAAACGCGCGTGGGACTCGCGCCTGTCAGAAATTGCATGAGGTCTATGAAGTGACACGCTTCGCCGATGATGCGCCCGCCGCCTGTCGAAGCGTCCTGAATCCAGTGCTCGCGCGCGATGCGACCGGCGTTGACGCGATAGCTGATGGAGAGCGGCGCTTGTCTGCCCGCAAAAAATTCTCTGGCCGCACGCGCGTGCGGCGAGAAGCGGCGATTAAAGCCGACCATCAACCGGCCTTCCGAATTTTCCGCAACTTCAAGCACGCTCTGTAGCTCTGCTTCATTCAAGCCCAGAGGCTTTTCGACAAAGACATGGCGGTTTCGCTCAAGCGCGCGACGCGCAAGCTCCGCGTGCGAATCATGGCGCGTGGCAATCACTATCAAATTCACTTCTTCATCATTGAGAATTTCGTCCGCGCCGGATGCGCTATAAGCAAAGCCGTATCTCTCGCCGATGTTGCGCGCGGTCAGGCCAGTGGCCGTCGCAATCCCCCTGAAATCTACGCCCGCTGCTTTAAAATTCGGCAGCAGCATCCCTTGCGCATAACCGCCCGCGCCGATCATCCCGACGCGCACGCTCTTTTGTTGTTTGGAAACGCGCTGCGCCGTAGCAGCTTTGACAGTCTCGATTCGCCGCTCAAGCTCGCGCCCGGTATCGTAATTGAGCAGCACTCCCAAATACGCCTCGCCCGTTTCGCCGGAGATTAATTGATAAGCACGCTCTCCTTCGTCAATCGAAAAGCGATGAGTGATGAGCGGCTCTACTTTGACGCGGCCTTCTGCGACGAGATCGAGAAAAGCTTCGATGTTTCGCCCCTCTGTCCAACGCACGTAGGCGAAGGGGTAATCATGCCCGCGCTCTTCATATTCCGGGTCGTAGCGTCCCGGCCCGTATGACATGGAAATTTTCAGCGTCAGCTCGCGCTTGAAATAGAGATCGCGCGGCACGTCCATGCCGACCAGACCGACCGCGACGACGCGGCCTTTGAGACGCGAGATTTCGCCCGCCAGCTCGACCGGTTGATTCGATGAAGTCGCAGCCGTAATCAACACCGCATCCGCCCCGCGCCCGCGCGACCATTCAAACACCGCGCGCTTTGCTTCATCATCACTGAGCGCGCCTCCGTCCGCGCCAAGCTCCCGTGCCAGCTCAATCTTTTTCTCATCTACATCAAGGCCAAAGACGCGGCAGCCGTTGGCCTTCAAAAGCTGCACAGTGAGCTGTCCCAGCAGCCCCAAGCCAATGACAACAACCGCCTCGCCCAACGTCGGCTCGGCCAGCCGCACGCCCTGCAAGGCGATGGCTCCGAGCGTGCCGAAAGCTCCGGCCTCAAACGTCGCTTCATCCGGCAGGCGCACGCACAAATTTTTCGGAACGGACAGAACTTCCGCATGCGAGGCATAACCGACTCCGGCGCACGCCACTCTGTCACCGACGCGAAACTCGGACACATCTTCGCCGACGCCCGCGACGATGCCCGCCGCACTGTAGCCGAGCGCACTCGAAGAGCCAAGCTTTGAGCGCACGGCATCGAAGGTATTCAACAAGCCTTCGTCTTTAACTTTCTGAATGACTTTTTTAACCAGCTCTGGATGTTCGCGCGCTCTGCCGATTAAACTTTTCTTAGCCGTCTCGACAGCCATCCGCTCTGTGCCCGCGCTGATGAGAGAAACACTTGTGCGAACCAGCACGCGCCCGCGCTGCACGACCGGCTGCGGCACATCCGCCACGACGAGCTGGCCTGTTTTCTGATTCTGCAAAATTTGTTTCATAACGCAGGGGCTATTAGATGCTTCTGATTCGCTCTTTCGTTTTTAGCACACCGCCAAGGCAAAGGGCAAAAGCCATGTCGGAATTGCTTTTGATTTCCCGACGGCTTTCTTGCGGGAATGTCGGCAAGTGCGGGTGTATGCTATAGTTAAAACCTCAATCGCTTTGTTTCTGAGTTGAGAGAAGAGACAGGCGAAACTAACAAATCTGGGAGCTAATCCGTAAGCGAATGAGTATCTGGCGTGGGTTGCTGCGCAAGCTGGGGCTTGAGAATGTTTCCGCCGAGCGCAGCCCGATTAATGTCTTTCTGCTCGATGATGACAGGCGACGGCACGATTGGTTCGCGAAGCGTTTCAAAGGCGACTATCTGGACATCGCCGAAGACGTGTCGAGCGCGCGTGAGCTTTTGAGCGAGAATCTATACGACGCGATTTTCCTGGACCACGACCTGCTGCCTGAGCATTACCACTCGCAGGCGACAGACGACGAGCGCACAGGCTATGCCATCGCCCTCTGGCTCGCCACGACGCCTGAGATTCAACGCGCCTCGACCATCCTCGTCCACACCCGCAACGCAGACGGCGCAATGCGTATGGTCGAAGAACTGCGCCGCGCCGGACGCAACGCCGAATACGTCCCCTTCCCCATGCTCGCACAAAAAATCAAGAACTACTGGCAACGCTAAAGAAGGTAAAAGGCAAAAGGTAAAAGGCAAAAGTGAGGGAAGCATTCAAGCCTTCTTCACTTTTGCCTTTTACCTTTTTACTTTTACCTTGAATGGTGGCCAGGGACGGAATCGAACCGCCGACGCCGGCCTTTTCAGGGCCGCGCTCTACCGACTGAGCTACCTGGCCTCTTCGCGCGTTTGAGGCGGAAAGAGCGCAGTATAAGGAGACTCCAGGAGAGTGTCAACCGAGGCAGGTCTGGAAGCGGCTGTATTTTCAGTTTGTTACGAATCTGTGAGATTACTATCAAAAAAGCGTTGACAGTTTTGACAAGAGGTGTATAATCCCGTCTCGTTGATAAGGATGAGGCCGGTCATCTAAAAGATCAGCCGGGTCGCAAGACAATCATCCCAAAGCCCGAACATTGATAGTACCCGCCCGTGCCAGCTTGGACGCCGAGGCCGCCCCCCGGAATCGCTACCTTCAAGCTGGCACAGCTTTTTTTACTCAAAGATATTGTTTTATCGAACAATCCGCTGATTCCCTTTTCATCCTATTCCAGTTCATCACCGCTTGAATAAGTTCTTAGCTGGCGGTAGCCGAAACGATGCCACGCCTCCGGTATTTGCGCATCACAGTGCTTACGACCACAGCGGCCACAGTATAGACCACAGCCTTGAGCCAATACTGCCTTGACGGCTCTACGCCGGCAAGCGAAAAAAGGTTGAGCGAGGCATGAAAGATTACGGCAATCACCAGACTGCCCGCTGTGTTGAGGTAAAGCCACGTAAACAATACTGAGAAAGCCAGCGTCATCAACACGAAGGCCAGCAACGGCAGCCCGTAATGTGGGTAATTCGGCAACAAGAAATTCGGTAGATGCCAGATAGCCCAGACCAGACCGACGATCATAGCGCTGGTCAGAGGCGGGTAGCGATGAAGGAGATAAGGGAGGAGGAATCCGCGCCAGCCTACCTCTTCGCCCAGGATGAGCACGGCCACTACAAAGCTCAAGAGCGAAAGGGCGCTCAACTCGAATCCGATGCCGCCCCACCACCACACATGCAAGAGCCACAGCGGCACAAGTAGCGCGAGCGGCAGCAAGGCCGCCAAGATGCACCATGCGATCAGAGAGCGCGACAAACGGAACTTGCTGCCAAGCTGTGCGAGACCTGCTCGGCCATGACTCGCATAAAGTACGATGAGAGCGGCCACACACGGGCCGAAGAGAGCGAGAAGCGGAAAGACCATAGACTGCTCGATCAGCGCCGCGAGCGGCCATGTCCAACCGAAGGCAATGACGATGAAACTGAAGACAGGATGTTTCTCGATTGCTGCTTTCATGCGGCTACCAGCGCATGCTCTCAAGAGCCTAAGAGCGCAAACTGTTTCACGTCCTTCCTCTAAAGCGGCGCGCCGATGATGATCTTTTCCATCCGGCGGTTATGATAATCGCCTTCGATTGCTCGGTAGTGGGTCAGTTTGAGATTCAAGAGCTATCCGGCATCAGGAAAGAAGCTCCCGCAAAGGCGCAAGGTAATGCAAAATTAAAAATGTAAAATGCAAAAATAAGAAGCTGCTTCCATTTTGCATTTTACATTTTGCCTCTTTAATTTCTCTTGCGCCTTTGCGCGAACCTGTTTTTTCTTTGCTATGTTTGAAACTGACCTACTACTGATTGTTCCGTTCACTTGACCGTCAACACTGTCTTCGCGAAATACTCTGTCAGGTTGCCGTTCTTCATCATGAGTTCGCGCTTTCCCCAGGCGATGATGTAAACGCTGTAGGTTCCGGCGGGCAGCTTTATCTGGTCGCCGACGGTGGCGTACTTGCGGTTAGTCTCGCCTATGTTCTGCTGGTACTCATTAACGAATTCCACATCTTTGCCATCAGCGCCCTGCTTGTAAAAGACGATACCGATGAAGTCCACTCCGACCGGCACTGTATTTTCGAACAAGACATTGAAGGGCGAGTTTGCTGCCCATTCGTTCGACTGCCCGACGCATTTCCAGTCGTCATCAATTTCTTTGCAGATGCTGACCTTGCCCTGTGGGGCGGCAGTCTTGCCAGCCTCTTTGGTTTGGGCTTGAGCGTTAGAGACAAATAACATCGAACAGAAAACCGACAATACAAAAAGCGCTAGATACCGGGTTTGTTTGGATGACAACATAATTCTATCTCCTTTCGTGTTGGCGAATATTAGCGACCACGAGAATTCCAAGTCAATGATTCAGAATTGATTCCAGCGATTTAAATCGCTTTTAGAGAGCGTTCAAGAACGCTACGAGATCGGCTCTCTCCTCGTCCGTGAAAACGAACTCGAAGCGATTCTCGTAGTGGCGCACCACGTCTTCGAGCGTCGCGGCAGTACCGTTATGAAAGTACGGGGCGCGTGCTGCCAGCCCTCGTAAGGTCGGCGTCTTGAAGAGGCCGAGATCATCCCACAGCCCTGTGATGTTGCCTCGCCCCGCGTCTGTCAACTGACGTGTCTCGCCCGTCGTTCGATTGCGGAAGGTGTAAAGAGGCAAGTCCCGCGTGCGCGCCTCCGCCGACGTGGTGAGGATGTCGAACAGGGTGTTGTCAATGTTCGTGCCGTTGTTCGCAGAGTTGTGGCAGACGTTGCAACTGCGATGGCTGACGTTGGTGCTATTGAACACCTCCTGTCCACGCGCGATCTGCGCACGCTTCGGGTTCTCACTACCGACCCACGCATCGAAGAGATCGAACCGGCCTTCAACCTTCTTCATGGCAGACAACGCCTCAGCACCGCCACGCGCGCCGTCGGAGTCGAGACGCCCGACACCCGTTACTGTGAGCTGCGCGGTCACGAGAGAGCTTTGGAAATCAACGATGTCTGTGATGACTTCAGGAGGAGCTGGCGGGCCTTGCAGTGCGCCCGTCACGAGGCGGTTAGCCAGGTTGACGAGTCCTGCATGCTGGTCAGTGCCCGCACTGTTGCCGCCATCCCAGTTGACCGTCGCGCTCCCGGTGGCAAAGTTGATCGTCGGCATCGCGCGCCGCCAGTGCACGAGCAGGTTGACGTTGGCGAACCCGTGCGGATCGTCCACGGCGATCAACTCCCACTCGGAGTTTGGCCGGGGAGCGCCGCCCCTGCGAAATACTCCACGGCTCAAGAGCATGCTATAGGCAGCGCGGCGCGCTTCCACCGTCGAGACATCCATGTTCGGGTTGTTGGCGTCGAGCAGGTTGAAAACCGTGTGTGTGCCAGCCGTTTCGTCGAACAGGCGTTGCAGCGTGCCGGGGTTGATGCTCCATCCATCCTCCGGGATATGGCACGAAGCGCAACTCTGGCCGTTCGCGCCTTGAGCTTGAAAGTACTCGCCTGTGAGATTGACGGAGCCATGTTTACTGAACGTCGCAGCCTCTCCGCCGGGGTTCTGCATCAGTTGGTTATTGGGGATACTGCCCTGATATTTTGAGCTGGTCGGCGCGAGCGGCTTCGGCTTGGAGCGCAAATAGCGTGCAAGCCCCCACGCCAAACCGAGTAGTGCAAGCACGGCGACCACTGCTCCTATCCGCAGGCGGAGACTCCGAGAGCTATGTCTCTTCATCGCCCTGTCCTCATTTTCTCCTGCGGCAGAGAGTGAGGCTCACGCCGCTGAGGCCGTCGCCCCGACCATGCTGTGAAATATAGCCCCACTGTGAAATATTGAGTTGCTTCCATCATCATAATTAAAAACAAAGACTCAAAGCTCTATTGTCATAAACACGCTATTCGGATCTAAAACATAATCCGCAAACGGTTCGCAATATGTAAAGCCAAAATTAGCATATAGTTGACGGGCAGGCTCGAAAGCTTCCATTGATCCCGTTTCTAAACTCAACCGCTTGTAACCACGCCGCCCAGCTTCTTCAAGTATGTGATGAAGAAGATTTTTCGCAACGCCCTTTCTCAGATGGCGCGAAGCTGTCCGCATAGATTTGATTTCCGCATGTTGCGCGTCCAATTCTTTGAGCGCACCACAGCCAAGCAGCTCGCCATTTTCCCACACCGTCCAAAACGTAATTTCCGGTTTGCGTAATGCCTCAATATCCAGCGCATGCACACTCTCAGGCGGCGAGTGTAGAAACATACTCTGAAGATGTTCCTGCAACATTTCAAATATCTCGGAGCCTTTGAGATCGTCTATTTTAATATGCAAGTGAAACTCCTTTTATTGTATGGCGAATTTCATCGTGAATTAAATTATGCGAATCAAGGGTGGCAACAAACCATCTGCTTTATCTTTGCGATCTTTGCGGTTAAGGGCTTTTTAACGCAAAGACCGCAAAGATAAATCGCGCAAAGAGCGCAAAGAGTTTCTACTCTTGATTATCAGTATTCGTGAAAGAATATTTTAGAGGAAAATGAAGATGCCTGTCGAAATGAACTACCACCCGCTTTTATGAGACCAGCCGCGCTCTATTCGCTACTACCTCCCAGCATGTGCAGATATTGAAGAAAGAGCACACGATCTCTGCCGCTCATGTTGGTGATGCGTGCGCCGATGAAGCAGCCATTTTCGGAAGCCAGGGATTGATAACGAACCGCAGTGGCTTCGATTGAGAGCGACCCTGTGCTTAATCCGAGCACGACATCAAAGGTTGACCCCAACACCACGTCTTCTTCGAGGCTGCCTTCGGGAACGATAATCCCCAAGCCGCTCTCGCTGATGTCATGTGTGTATCCGGCCACCATCAGCACCTCGTCCTCTTCATCATCATCGTCCGGCCTTTTGTTAAATACCAGCACGATGCTCATGCGCGCTTCGACCTCAACTTGATAGCGAGGCGCAGTGCGGCGATTGTCCGGAAATTCATCTCTGGCGGAAAAACGCTCGCTCTCGATGGCGCGCTCGACAATGCCCTGAACATCTGCGAGCTGGAAGGGTTTGGTGAGATAACCGAAGGCTCCCATCTGCAAGAGACCGCGCGCATATTCGGTGTCGTTGATTCCCGAAATGATGATGACAGGCGTGTGCGGTTGAAGCTGGAGAGAGAGACCCAACAACTCGACTCCGCTGCGGTCTGGCAGAGAGATGTCCGTCAGCACTACGTCGAAGGGCATCGTTTCCAGATAGGCCAGCGCATCTTTCACAGTGCCTGCGACGTGCAGGTCATGCTCAGGGGTAAACAACTCACGCAGCATTTCGCGCATCGGCTCTTCATCATCAACGACCAGAATGGCGCTCATAATATTCCCTGCTCCTTAAGGGTTCCGTGCCTTTCGAGTGACAGCTCTTGCGGGAGATAAGCTTGAACGGGTGACGCCGATTGCATGAGGCTTTTTATCTGGAAGTGAATGATAAGCCCGTGAGATGGTTTCCCTTTCAAGTGTGAGCCGTGAAGATAGAGTAAAGTTGCTTTTAAAAGGTGTCAAGATGGTATTAAGTTGGAAGTCCGCTTTTAAGAGGCATGCCCTTTAATATAAACTGCGAAAGCTCTCGGAACTCAAAAAGGAATTTATCGCTTTTCGCTCTTGCCAGATGAGGAGAAAATTTAAAATGCCTCGTAAATTAATCTTACCGTTTTTTTTCGCCGCCGCGTTATTTTTGAACGGCTGCCAGACGGCAAGCAATACGAATACTGCTCCGGCTAACGCCAATTCAAGCCCGTTGCCGCCGGGCATACAGACCTCTCCGATTACGCCGGGAGGCACGCCCACGCCGGGCATTCCCGATGTCAACGCGCCAAAGAACCAGAACCAGCCGGCAGGGACGCCCACCCCCGGCATCCCGGACATCCAATCTGAGAATAACAGGAACAAGCCCCAGATGGACGAGAAGACGACTCCGTCAAAAGGGAATACCAACGCCGCCGAACAGAACCCAAAGAGGCGGCCATAAAGTTTGATGGCAGAAGCAGAGGCGTTAAAGAGGAAGCAGACGACCCACGAAGATACACGAAAGAGCTGGATTTCTCGTTTTGTTTCGTGTGTCTTCGTGGATGGTTCGACCTCTTTTTCTTTTGCAATTTGATATTAGATACCTGCGCGCGTCATTAAAAGTGCGGCTTCGCGGTTGGCCTCTTCAACCACCTCCGGCTCATCGAGCGTTAAAAGCCTGCGGTCGCGCATCACTACGCGGCCATCAATGATAGCCGTTGAGACATCGCCGGACTGTGCCGAATAAACCAGTGCAGAAACGATGTCCGCAGGGCGCGGCGTGGAGTGCAGTCGATCCAGCCGGACGATCACCACATCTGCGCGCTTGCCCGCTTCGAGGCTGCCGATCTCCTGTTCCAACCCCATCGCGCGTGCGCCGTTAATCGTCGCTAGCCGCAGAGCCGTTTGCGCTGGCAGAGCCTCTGCGCCGTGCATCACCTTTTGCAAGAGCGCGGCGGTACGCATCTCCGTCAAAGCATCCAAGCGATTATTGCAGGGCGCGCCGTCCGCCCCGAACGAAACAGAGATGCCGCGTGACAGCATCTCTGTGACGCGCGCGATGCCCGAGCCGAGCTTGAGATTTGAAGACGGGCAATGCGCGACATGCGTGCCTGTGCGCGCCAAGATCTCAAGCTCTGCATCATCCAGATGAACGCAATGCGCGAGCAGCACGTCGCGCCCCGTCAGCTTGAGCGAATCGAGATATGCTATGTTGCGCTGGCCCGTCTCGCGCTCGACGATTTCTATCTCGGTGCGATTTTCCGAAGCATGCGTGTGAATCATCACGCCGCGCTCGCGCGCTAAGCGCGAGACTTTTTCCAACAGCTCGCGCGTGCAGCTAATGGCAAAGCGCGGGGCAAAGCAATAACGTATGCGACCCCCCGCGCGACCGTGCCACTTATCGAGCAGCGCAAGCGATTCGTTGATGGAATTTTCGGTCTCTTCGTGCAGGGCTGATGGGACTTCCTCGCCCTTGTCCATCATGCACTTGCCGACCGTCGCGCGAAAGCCAGTCTCTTCGACCACGCGAAAAACATCTTCCGTGTGATTGACCGTCTCCATCGTCAGCGCGCAGGTCGTCCCGCCCTTAATCATCTCCGCGATGCCGAGCCGCGCGGAAGCGCGTATAGAGGCAGGCGTGTGCGCGGCCTCCATCGGCCACACGCGCTTTTTGAGCCAGTCAATCAGAGCCAGGTCATCAGCCGAGCCGCGAAAAAGAGTTTGACAGAGATGTATATGCGATTGGACAAAGCCGGGCAGGACTGCGCAACCGGAAGCGTCAATCTCAACCTCCGCCTTTGCGCCCGGCCCGCCGACACTCTCGATGCGCCCGTCCGCGATGAGCAGCTCGCCATCCACGATAGCATCGCTTTCATCCATCGTGACCAGCGTCCCGTTTTTTATCAGAATCGTCTTGTCCATAAGCAGTGCCCGAAGAGCGACAAATTATAGCAGTTTTCAAGTGAAAGCGGTTTTCGACGTTATGACAGGAACGTTTCCCGCAAAGGCGCAAAGGCGCAAAGGAAGGACGCAAAGAGATTGATTGCTTTTTGAACCTCGCGTGCTTTTCTTTGCGTCTTTGCGCCTTTGCGTGAGAATTTCTTCGTTTCTTACAAAAGAAAAAGCAAAAGCAAAGAAGGCTTTTGAACGCCCTCTTCACTTTTGCCTTTTACCTTTTTACTTGTGCCTTACTTCGCGGCTTTGCGCGACGACGGGGCAGCAGTTTCTTCCTCTGCGGGCGTTGCGGTTGCGGGTTCGCCGACGCCCCCCGGCATGCCGAGAGCGACTTTAACATCATTCTCGATGCGATGCAGCAACTCCGGATTATCCTTCAGAGTCTGCTTGGAGTTCTCGCGTCCCTGTCCGAGTCGCTCGCCCTTGTAAGAGAACCACGCGCCGCTCTTCTCGACCGCGCGATTGGCAACGCCGAGGTCAATCACGTCGCCCTCGCGCGAAATGCCTTCGCCGTACATGATGTCAAACTCGCAATCGCGGAAAGGCGGCGCGACTTTGTTTTTGACAACTTTGACTTTAGTGCGATTGCCGACGACGCGGTCGCCGTCCTTGATCGCGCCGATGCGGCGAATGTCCAGACGCAAAGAAGAATAAAATTTCAGCGCGCGTCCGCCCGTAGTCGTTTCGGGCGAGCCGAACATGACGCCGATCTTCTCGCGTATCTGGTTGATAAAGATAAAGCAGGTGTTCGACTGAGCGACGATGGCCGTCAGCTTCCGTAGAGCCTGCGACATCAAGCGAGCCTGCAAACCCGGCAGGCTGTCTCCCATCTCGCCGTCCAGTTCCGCGCGCGGCACGAGCGCCGCCACAGAGTCCACGACGATGACATCCACGCCGTTCGAGCGCACTAAGGCTTCTGCAATTTCCAGCCCCTGCTCGCCCGAATCCGGCTGCGAGATTAGCAAGTCGTCTATGTTGACGCCGAGCTTTCCGGCATACTCCGCATCCATAGCGTGTTCCGCATCTATGTATGCCGCGACGCCGCCCAACTTCTGCGCTTCGGCGACGATATGCAGCGCGAGCGTCGTCTTGCCGGAACTTTCCGGCCCGTAAATTTCAATGATGCGCCCGCGCGGGACTCCGCCGATGCCAATCGCCGCATCAAGGCTCAGCGAAGTGGTCGAAATCGAGCCGATCTGGACGACCTCGCGCTCGCCCATCCGCATGATTGAGCCTTTGCCAAACTTCTTTTCGATATTGAGCAGCGCCGCTTCGACAGCTTTGCCGCGATCCGCGTGTGATCTATCTTCAGCCATTACAAACATCTCTTTCTCGTCCTTTTCTCACGTTTCGTGGTTTTGAAAGCTATTCCGAAGCGATTTTTTCAACCGCTCACGAAACCGGAGTATAACACACACGACGCGAGAATGGAACAGTGTTTCACATATGCAACAAACTTTTTTTGAGCTACTTGAGGTCTTAAAAACGGACGGAGCGGTATAGCATTTTCCACATCAAACCTGCAAGCCGGGATGGATTTTTGATACGAGAATTTTAAAATTGCAATTTCCGTTGCAAGATCTAAGATTGAATAGCTCGCCAATCCAAAATCTAAAATCCAAAATCGAAGACGCTTCTTCCGGTGCGCTGCTCGAATTGTTCCGCGAGCGAAAGCACGCCGCCTGCGCTCTCGTCTCGCGTCAGGCGCTCGACGCGCCACATCGGCAGGAATGTGTCTGTCAGACCGATAAAAGGTTCGTCATGCGCCACCGCGCGCGTCCAGTCGTCAAAAGCGTTGAGGTCAATCCCGCGCAGAAAAATTCCGGCGGCGTTAATCTCATCAAGCACGCCCCAGCACTTTTCGCGCGGGCTGTGCAGGACGATCAGGATTGCTGCTCCGGCCTCAATCTTTTTAGCTCTTTCTTTAACGTCTTCCATACTTATTTAGAGTGCTTAAGAAAACCACAGATTAGCCACAGAGGCACAGAGACACAGAGAAAGGCAAAAGGTAAAAGTAAAAAGGTAAAAGAGAAGAGGACTTGACGGCCTTCCTGACTTTACCTTTGGCCTTTTACCTTTTGCCTTTTCCATCTCTGTGTCTCTGTGCCTCTGTGGCGATTTTCATCCGCTCATGCTGTCGTAGCTTGCATCGCATCAATGACGGGAGCGAGAGCAGTGCGGTCACGGCCTTCATCTTTAGCGCGATAGAGCGCGGCGTCGCTGGCGGCGTAGAGTGTGCGTTCCGAAATGGCGTGCGCGGGGCAGCTTGCGACGCCGATGCTGATGGTGACGACGCCAACGCCTTCGACCGCCGTGCCTGAGACGACTCGGAGCAGGCGTTCGGCTGCGGCAGCGGCTTGAGCATCATCCGTGCCCGCCAAAAGGAGCGCGAACTCTTCGCCGCCGAGCCTTGCCGCTGTGTCGTTATCACGCGATAGCTCGACCAGCGCGTTCGCCGTGTGACGAATCACGCGGTCGCCCGCCGAATGACCGTGTGCGTCGTTGATGCGCTTCATAAAATCTATGTCCACCAGAAGCAGCGCGCAGGGGATGTGATAACGTCGCCATCTTTCGACTTCCTGCCCGAGCGCGGTGCGAAACCGCCTGCGATTCATCAAGCCCGTCAGGTAATCGCGGTCTGCTTCCGCCCGCAGGCGATTCATAGTCTGCTTGATTGTGACGAGCTGCGCCGCGCTTGAAATCAGGAGCGATAAATCCTCCGGCAGCGAGAAATAATCGTATGCGCCCGCAGACATCGCCGCGCTGCGCCGCGAGACCGTAGAGGCTGCATCGCCGATGAGCAAGAGCGGCACGCTCTCCTGCGACTGCGCCAGCATACGCGCTAAGTCTTCCGCGCCGATGCCTTTCAAATGAGAATCCGCGATGACCAGATGCGGGCGCGCTCTCCTGAGCGAGACCAGAGCCGCTGCGCCTCCCGTCACGCCGACGACGGCAAAGCCCACCCCCTCCAGAGATGCGCCGTAAGCGGCTGTCCGGGGATCGTCTGTGACCAGCAGAATGCGTCCCTGATTGCGCGTGCGTGTGCGATCAGGGCTGGTGGCTCGAATTGCTTTGCTCATAAAGGCGAATGCCGGACTTAACGGATAACCAGAGCAGAGGTGTTTGGGGACTTCGCGAACATTTCAGAAGACATCTAACTTCAAATGCGTGCAATGCGTCAAGGAATATAAAACAGTGACAAGTGACGAGTGACAAGTGACAAGATAAAAACAGTTTCTTGCTTGTCACTTGTCACTCGTCACTTGTCACAGCTTTAGAAAATTTGCGAGCAGGCGTTTTCCCTCCGGGGTGAGAATTGATTCGGGATGGAATTGCACGCCTTCGAGCTTCATCTCGCGGTGGCGCAAGCCCATCACGACGCCGTCGGGCGTGGTCGCAGAAACTTCCAGACAAGACGGCAGCGATTCGCGCTCGACGACCAGCGAGTGATAACGCCCGGCCTGAAATCTATAATCGATTCCTTCAAAAATAGTCCTGCCGTCGTGACAAATTTCAGAAGCCTTACCATGCACCAGCACGGGCGCACGCACGACCCGCCCGCCAAAAACCTGCGCGATGGCTTGATGCCCCAAGCAGACGCCAAGAATCGGAATCCGCCCGGCAAAGTGGTCTATCATCTGCATCGAAACGCCCGCATCGTCAGGCGTTCCCGGCCCCGGCGAGATCAGAATTTTATCCGGGCAACAATTGGCTTCGACCTCTTCGACGGTCACGGCATCGTTGCGCCGCACATCCATCTCTTCGCCCAGCTCGCCCAAATATTGCACGAGGTTGTAAGTGAATGAGTCGTAATTATCTATGACGAGAAGCATGTGAGGCAGTTTAACTCAGTGTAGCGCAGAGATGGAAACCTTAATTTTTCGGGGCAATTTTTGATGCAGTTTGAGCGTGTTTGCGGGCGTGACAGAGACGTGAAGTTTAGCCGGTTTGCCAAACGTACCTTCAACGCATATTATGTATTGGTCTTATGGCTCCTCCCCGCGTAAATCCAAATACACACAAACAGATACAGGAGAAAATTTTCAGTGAAATTCAATCGCTTCAAAAAAGCTACGCTGCTTGTCCTGGCGCTTGCTGTGATGAGCTTTGCTTTTAGCTATGCTCAGGCTCACAAGGCGTCGGCAGTAGAATACACATACAAGGTACACAACAAGAGTAGCAGTACCATAACGGCGCTCTTAGCCTCTGAAGATGGAAAAACTTACGGCGAGTTTAATATCGGCAAAGGTATCCCTCCCGGTAAGATTGTGACGTTGGTATGGGACAAATCAACGGATGAAGGTAATTGTGAACAGTGGATTAAAGCGAAGTTCGCTGACGGCGGAGTGTCTCCGGCCACGAAGTTCGACTTTTGTGAAGAAGACCTTGTCTTAGAGTTCGAGTAATAATTATCAAGACCCTTCTCAAATAGAGCAGTTTGCAAATCAGTGTACGGCAGGCTGTCAGCCTGCCGCTCGCGTCGGACAGGCGGCAGGCTCACAGCCTGCCGTACATCCAAACGAAATCCGCTCTAAGCGTCTCACGGTAATGATGATGAGGCGCAATGTTACTGATGCCCGATGAGCCTACTTCCAAGGTGAACGCTCATCGGGCATTAGTTCATTTATCAAGACTTCGGAGTGCGGCTCAGCCGGTACTCTTCAATAGCCTTCTTCCTTTCCAGCCCAACTGCTTCCAGCCTTGCCAGCCACTTCTCTTTAAAGGGCATGAGCGTATCCCGCAATGCCTCCGCCACCGCCAGATTGCGAAACCATTTCTTGTCGGCAGGCACTATGAACCATGGCGCATGTTTCGTGCTGCAACGGTTGATCGCATCCTCGTAAGCTTTGGTGTAATCGTCCCAGTACTCGCGCTCCTTCCAATCACCGACCGAGAGCTTCCATGATTTAATCGGGTCGGTCTCGCGTTTGAGGAGTCGCTTCTGTTGCTCATCCTTGCTGATGTGTAGGTAGAACTTGAGAATGATGGTAGAGGAATCCGCCAGCAATCGCTCGAAGGCATTGATGTGCTCATAACGCTCGCCCCAGACCTGCTTCGGCGCGAGGTCATGGACTCGCGCCACCAGCACATCTTCATAATGCGAGCGGTTGAAGATTTTGATGTCTCCGGTTCGGGGCGTCCCGGCATGTGCGCGCCAGAGGAAATCGTGCGCGAGTTCTTCTTCCGTCGGGACTTTAAAAGAGGCGACGGTGCAACTCTGCGAGTTTAAAGGCCCGGCCACATGGCGGATCGTCCCATCTTTGCCACTGGTGTCGCGTCCTTGCAGGATAACGAGCACGCTCTCGGTTTGCGCCGCGTAAAGAAGTTCCTGCAATTCGACCAGCTCTTCGATGAGTCGTGCCGTCTTCTCTTCAGCCTCCGCACGCTTGAGCTTCGCGTCCTCTCCTGCATCAAAATCCTTTAGCTTAATCCGGCGCTTGCCCTCTAAGCGATGTGCATAGCTCATAATCTCTCCTGACATGAGGAACGCGCTTTTTCTTCACGACGATGTCATCGGCGGCTTACTTCCCTTTGATTTTCCGTGGAGCGCAGGATGCACATTTACATCGTTTGATGTGTGTGTCCATGTATTCTTCACCATAGTCGAGGGTGATTTCTTCTCCGGCTTGAACGTCTCTTAATAACCAGATCCAAACCCGCTTGCCGGTGGTAAGTCCTTCGGCGTTCGGCTCGCATGAATGGTTAATGTACCGTGCAGTGTTGCTGCGGGCGCTGCCGTCAATGACGCGCTCGTCATCAAGCTCAAAGAGATATTTACTGCGGCTCTTGTTTGCTTCGTCGAGCGTGATAATCTTGCCGATGTACTCGATAATCCTTTTGCCTGCGGGCATCGGTTTGGTTGCGAATAAGCCTAATCCTGTAGCGGTGCGTTTTACGGCGAGCTTGCCATTGTCCTTGTTCATTGGTGGGATGATAACAGTTTATTTCTTATTGTATAATCTACGGCATGAATAAACGCGCTAAAAAACGAGTCAAAGAAGCTATCAAGAAAGAAATCGCAGAACGGTCGGCTAACCGGCAGGAACAAGGTGCGCCTCCTCCTTCCAAGAAATTGCCGGAGAGCCGTGGCTTTACGCCGAGGCCGGATAAGAAGCGAGGTTAATTTTTATGGTCGGCAGGCGATAATTCCCAGGCCATGTTCTTCAACACGACGCGGTAGCCGTCCATGTCCTCGAACGTCTTGCCATCTATGTTGCCCCACGGGTTCTCTGCTTCGACCGGTTGATAGCCGTGCTTTTTCATACGCTCGACGGCGCGCTGCCATTCCGCTTTGTCCGGGATGAAGAAGACCAGTAGATTTTCATGTGTGGGAGCTTTGCCGACGGTATGACCTCTGTGATGCGTAAACTCAAGATGAAATGGTGCGCCTTTACGTCCCAGCATCTTGCCGTCAAAACCATCGTGATTCTCGAAAAAGCCTATCACATCTAAACCCAAGCCCTCGCGATAAAATCGGACTGCTTCCGGTAAATTGTCTGTCGGGCGCGCCACACGAAAATCCGTCTCGTTTGCCTTTGCCAGCACCACGCGGTAGCCGTCAACATCTTCAAATGTCCTGGCATCATATTTATCCCAAAAAGGATTGTATGATTTGACTGGCTCGTAACCGTGCTTCTGCATCCGCTCAACAGCGATCTTCCATTCAGCTTCCGGCATGTAGAACACCAGGAGATTATCTTGCGTGGGCGCTTTGCCGAATTTGCGACCGGGCTGGTGCAGAAACTCAAGGTGATACTGCGAGCCTTTGCGCCCGAGTATCTGGCCTTCATAACCCAGATGATTGAAGGAAGTTAAGTCTTCCAGCCCCAAGCCGTCTCGGTAGAACTTGAGGACTTCCTTCAAATTATCCGTCGGGCGTGCGACACGAAACTTGTAAGTCATCAAAGAAGTCTCCGGTTTCTTCGCGGTGTCTTGAGCCAGGCAGAGAGAGGACAGGCTCAGAAAAATCAGAGGAACCAACACGCAAGGTTTTCTCATGCTGTGCTTCCTTTCGATGGGCGAGGAGCTAACAGGCGAGGAGTCAACAGCGAGGAAGCGTTGATTCCCATTCTCGTGTGAGGTTCTTATATCGCGGTACACTTTAGCCTATCAGGCTATTTGTAGCGAACACCTTACGCCCAAATCTAACCGAGCGCGGAGACACCGCTAAAGATAGACAAGCCTCGCGGATGAAAGCCGCGCTATTCACGCGCCGGTTGTTCGGCGTCGGCGTTAGTTTTAAGGTCTCTTACTAATCTATTTAACTGCTTTCGGTATACCTCTAACTCTCTCCACATGCAGAAATCACCCACATGCTTAGCAAGCACATCAGCTTTCCGAGGATGATTCCATCCACTAAAAATATAATCATCAACGCGAATAGGGAAAAGCGTTTCCTGCTCTTTGCCCTGTCGGACAAGCTCATCCTCTTTTTGAAGAGCACGCTCTATTTCCCGAACCACTGGTGGGGAATTGAGTGATTGTTCGCTACAAATGACTATTAGCTTATCGTAATCGCGCACCGCTTCATCAACAGATTTCATTAGAGTTTTCCCCCACTTCGCATCTTCTTTCCATCTCCAGCACCGCACACCAGATGCTTTTAAATCATTGTAAAGTCTCTCTGAGAGAGCATCATCCGACTCAGTGAAAGAGATAAAGCAACTGTAAAATTTTAGAGCACTGATTTCCACCAGGGTTTGATAATCTTTGGACTGTTCCAAGTCTTCAGGATATGGAATTGCCTTCCTGAGTTCCTCTTTCAATTCTTCACAGAATTGCCCTTTTAAATCTCCCTTGTAGCGGGCTGCGAGCGCATCCAGCAGATCAAACATCGCAGGTTCTAAAAATGAGCGCCCCGTATTGAGCAGCTTGTAGATAAGCCTGTCATGATTGATTTCGCTGGCATTGGGAACGCATTTCTTGACAAAGCGTAACTCCGTAGTGCGAGCAAAGTCTCTCAAGTCGTCAGGCGTTTTGAGTTCATCGAAGAGGCCAAATAATTCCACACATCTGGAGCGTAATTCTGTGGTGATTTCAATAAAGTAGTCCATAACTGAAAGCTCCAAGATTTATACCATTCTTTGTAATACAAAGACGCCTAACGCTCATTAGACCGCCATTAGCGATACTTAATATTCTTACTGATTATTATGCCAGTAGCAGCCTAGCTCCGCACGGGAGAAAGCAACCGCTTCCATGTGTCGCTTATGATTGTTTATAGAGGTCAACATCGAACAGCACCAGAAGTTAGAAGCAAAACGATTTTGAGCGTTGTCATTCCGGCTTCCGGCTCCTGAGTTCTATTTCAACATTTTCGCAGTCTCGTCGCGGCGACCTTTCAAAGCCCACTTCTCGGCAGTGAGGCCGTCTTTGTCTTTGGCGCGCTTGTCTGCGCCTTTGTCGAGCAGGGCGCGGACGATTTTCTGGTTGCCGTTGTAGGCGGCGATCATCAGGGGCGTGCCGCCGCCTTCGTTGGTGATGTTGGTGTCTGCGCCGCGCGCCAGCAGGCTTTCGGTCATCGCCACGCGATTGTAAACGGCAGCCCACGCCAGCGCCGTGCCGACATCCTTGTCGCGCGCGTTCACGTCCGCCTTCGCTTCGAGCAGGATTTTAATGATCTCCGGATTGCCTTCGACCGCAGCATACATCAAAGCCGTCGCTCCGACGTTGCCCATCGAGTTTATATCCGCGCCCTGCGCGAGCAGAGCCTGCACAGCAACGGGCCGGTTATGACGCGAGGCGCGCATCAGAGCCGTCAAGCCCTGTTTGTCCGTTGCCTTGAGATCAGCTCCGCCCGCGACCAGCGCCTTGATGACCTCGGCCTGTCCCGCTTTGGCTGCGGCGATGAGGGCTGTGTCTTCATCCGCGTTTTTGACGTTCGGGTTCATCCCGGCGGCTAGAAACAGTTTGACATTGACCGTTTCACCATTGGTCGCGCGCTCGATAAAAGTTTTTTCATCGTAGGGCACGCCCTTCAATGCCAGCTCGCGCCGCGCAGTCTCAGGGCTGGGTTTAATCTTTGAGCGGTCGATGCAACCTGCGAGCGCGACGAGCGCGACGAGCGCGACAAGGATGCGTTGACACGGCGACACACAGGCGCGGCGGACAGAGTTTTGTCCTCGCGCCCTTGTCCGCAGTCCCTGTATCGCTTTAAATTTCATCTGCTTCTCAATTCGCGCAAGAGCTGACGGTGGCGCGCGTGATGCGGACAGGCTCTTTCGGTTTCTCGCCTTCTGTCGGAGCTTTGTTGATGGCGTCCACGATCTCCATCCCGCGCCGGACGCGCCCGAAGGCCGCGAATTTTCCGTCCAGATGCGGGCCTTCGCCGACGAGGATAAAGAAGTTTGTCGTCGCGCCGTTCGGAGTTTCGGGTCGCGCCATAGAGACGATGCCGCGCTCGTGCTTGACGGCATTCGGCTCGTCCGGAATCGTGCGCCTCGCTCTCAAGACGAGCGCACCGGTCTGGTTCTGGTTCGTGTAAAGCGCGCCGCCCTGAATCACAAAGTCTTTGACGACGCGGCTAAAGGTGGTCGTATCGAAAGCTTTCGTGGCGGCGAGGTTGAGAAAGTTGCGCACTGACTCAGGCGCGGATTCTGGAAGCATCTCTATCTCGATCACTCCGGCTTCGGTTTCGAGCGTGACGCACTGCGCGGCCATCTTTTCAATCGAAGCTCCGTCAAAAGGCTCCGCCACATTCGCGGGTGTCTCCGCCGGTCGCTCGTTGCTCTTCTTCGGGACGGGCAGCGGTTCTTTAGCCTTCTGCGCGGGCGCGGTTTCTTGCGCGAAGGATGAAGGCACAACCCCGAAGACAAATACCAGCATGATAATAAGATGAAAAAGTCGGAGCGGGCGATTAACGCCGAGAACGCAGAGACGCTGAGGACGCAGAGAAAAGCAAAATCTCTGCGCCCCCTCTGCGCCCTCAGCGTCTCTGCGGTGAGCTAACTTACGAAACGACCAAGATGAATTATCATCCGCCTTGTAAAATCGAATAAACTTCACTTCTTTAAAATCCCCTTTCGGCCATCTCTATCGCACGCACGAGCGGGCTGGCTTTTTGAACTATCTCTTCATATTCGCGCGCGGGAACGGAATCGGCTGCGACGCTGGCTCCGGCCTGCACGGAGGCCAGCCCGTCGCGTATGTGCAGCGTGCGAATCGCGCTGCAAGAATCCAGATTGTCCGCATAATCCAGATACACCACCGCGCCCGCATAGATGCCGCGCGGCGACGGCTCAAGCTCGCGTATGACTCGCATCGCGCTCAGCTTCGGTGCGCCCGTCACAGTTCCCGCTGGAAAGCAGGCGGCCAGCGCGTCAAACCGATCAAGGTCTTCGCGCAGGCGTGCGCGCAAGCTCGTCACCAGATGCTGCGCGTGCGAGTAGCGTTCTATCTCCATCAACTCGCCTATCTCGACCGTGCCGTATTCGGCCACGCGCCCCAGATCGTTGCGCCCCAGGTCAACCAGCAGCATATGCTCCGCGACTTCTTTGTCGTCCGTCCGCATGTCTTCGCCGAACATCCAGTCTTCGGCTTCGGTCGCGCCGCGCCTCCGCGTTCCGGCCATCGGCCTGTAATCAAGACGCTGCCCGCGACAACGCACCAGAAGCTCAGGCGAGGCTCCGATCATCGTTTCCTCTCCGGCGCGCAGGAAATACATGTAAGGCGAAGGATTCGTCGTCCGCAAAGCGCGATAGACAGAGACTGGATCGGCTGTCACACGTCTGGTGAAACGCTGCGACAGCACGGCTTGATAACAATCTCCGGCGGCGATGCGGTCTTTGACTTTGAGCACGCCGTCTTCAAACCCTTTGCGCGGCCAGTTGGATTGAAAGACAGCATCTTTTTCATGAACGCCCGCCGGGGCTGTCTGCACTAAGCCATGCGCGTGCGGCGGCGCGTCACGAAAGAGAATTTTTTCGATGCGTGCGGTCTCTCTGACCGCGCGCTCGTAAAGCTCTCTGAGGCGCGTGTGGCTGCCTTCGGCTTCTTCGGTTAAGACGACCGAGGTGATTTCCAGACGCTGGCGCACGCGGTCAAAGGCGAGCACCGTGCGATAAAACATCCAGACAGCATCATTGACATCCGCTGCATGATTCTCGCCCGCCACTTCCAGCGACGGCTCGAACCAGCGCGCCGCGTCGTAAGACAAATAGCCGACCGCGCCGCCCGCCAAAGGGGCTAGCCCGCTGCGTCGCGCCAGTTCGCGCTCGCCGAAATACTCGCGCACAAAGTCCATCACGCGCACGCCCTGCAAGGTTTCCAGCTCACCGTATTTTTCGACAATCGTCTCAGCCCCGCGCCCGCGCACGATCATCTGCGGGTTCGCGCCCAAGAAAGAATAACGAGCAATCCGCTCACCGCCCTCTACGGATTCGAGCAGGAAAGCATAGCGCGCATCATGCGCGATGCGCAGGAACGCGCCGACAGGCGTCTGCAAGTCCGCCAGCACGCTGCGCACGATGGGCACGACATTGCCGCGCCCTGCTTCGTGCAGAAATTCATCAAATGTCGCGGGTTGAAGATCGAACACGCTCGGAAAGTCCTGAACACCTGTTAAAGTCAGAATCAGTTACATAGCAAAAGGAGATTAGATAATCCAAGTTGCCGGTTAATCAATTGCCACTAGCTTCAGCCAGTGGATACCTTGCATAACAGAAAGTTGGCTTGAGCCAAAATATAATAAAGCTTCCTTATAGCTTGAGCTTAAATGATTCGGCTAAAGCCGAAAGCTAAGGAGCAACCTTGATCCACTAGCTGAAGCTAGTGGCAATTTAAGCAAGTTTTGTTTGCGTCTCTAAATTTAACCTCTGCACAAGTATACATGACTGTGCGGGTAGCGCATCAGCCCGGACTTGAATTACAATGCCCGCGCCGTGCAAGGCTCACTGCTCAGAGAACTTGCTTGCCGACGATTGTTCAGCTCCCTATTCAAGAACTTTTCCATGACGGCTGCCAGCCAGCATCCAGATAACCCGCAAAAGACGCGCCGACTCGCGTTCAGTTACACGGAGATTCTTTCAATATGTTTTTAAAGCGATTCATTTTCTTAACTCTGATCGGGCTCTTGATCGCGACGCACGCCTCTGCGCAAACGCCCGTCGCGCCTGAGACGGAAACGAAGCCAACCAAAGAGCAGCAGGAAGAGGCGCAGAAAAAGCTGACCGCGCAGGCGCTTGAGCTGCTCGATGTCGTCGTCAAAGATGCCGAGCGGCTGACGCTTCCTGAGAATCGTCTCTATGCTTCGATTGCCGCCGCGGACTTGCTCTGGGAGTACGACGCGCAAAAAGCGCGCATGATCTTCAAAAACGCGGTCGCAGACCTGCGGGCAATTTTCAGTGCGCCCGACGATGAAGAGCAGCCGCGCGCTTACAGGCAAAAGATGGAGCGCGCACAGATGCGCGAGAAGGTGATTTTCGCGCTGGCGCGTCACGACGCGCGGCTGGCGCGCGATTTGATGGCGGAGACCCGCCCGCCCGCGTCGCAGAAAAATCCGGATGCTCCGACGATGGAAGGCGAAGAAGAGTTTGAGATTCGCCTCGCCGCAGTCGTCGCCACGCACGACCCGGCGCAGGCGCTCGAAATGGCGCAGAAGAGTCTCGCCAAAGGTTTCTCTGCCAGCCTGCCCAATCTGATCTCAGAGATTCAGAAGCAGGACGCGGAGGCCGCCGCTAAATTGACCGGCGATATTTTGACCAAGCTCAAGACGACCAAGCTCACCGAAAGTCAGGAAGGCGCGAACCTCGCTTTCAGAATTTTCATTATGGCGACCGATACGAAGCAGGCCAAAGCGAGCGGCGATGAGAAGAGTAAGACGCCCCTGCTCAGCGAGCAGAGCCTGCGCGAATTGGCAGAGCTGATCGCCTCGACCGCTTTGACTGCGCCGCCGGAGTTTACGCAGCTTTATTTGGAAGTCCGCTCTATCATGCCGCAGCTTGAAAAGTACGCTCCCGCACGCGCGCAAGCTTTGAAACGCAAGGCCGAGCCGGAGACGGGCGCAGAGATGGTGGAGTACCAGTCATGGCAAGAGTTTAACGAATTAACGCAGGGCGGCACAGCCGACGAAATCCTCGCCGCCGCCGAAAAAGCGACTCCACACATGCGCGAGTCTTATTATCGTCAGGCCGCTTTCAAACTGGTCAACGAGGGCAACTCTGACCGCGCGCGGCAAGTCATCAGCGAGCACGTCACAGACCCTCAGCAACGCCAGCAGATGCTCTCCGAATTGGACAAGCAAATCCTCGCGACCTCCGCCGAGAAAGGCAAGCTGGAAGAGACCCGTAAATTTCTCTCAAGCGCACGCACGAACGAAGAGCGCATCATGGCCTTAGCACAGCTCGCCATGTCACTCGCGGAGAAGGGCGATAAGAAGACAGCCCTCGTGCTGCTCGAAGAGGCGCGCGGCTTGAGTTCGCCGCGCGGCAAATATTCCCGCCAGCTTCTCGCGCGCATGCAGATTGCGCGCGGCTACGCGCAGGTTGACCCCGCGCAGAGCTTTATAATTCTGGAAAGCGCGATAGACCAGCTCAACGACTTGATTGCCGCAGGCATTCTGCTCGGCGAGTTCTTCGCAGAGGAAGAGGCCGTCAAAGACGACGAGTTGGTCGTCCAGATGTTCATTCAAATGGTTGACATGTTCCAGGCGCAATACGGCGCGGATGTCTCTGCGCTGACGCGCGCGGACTTTGCGCGCACCAGAGATGCCGCAGAGAAATTTCAACGCCCGGAGGTACGCCTGCTCGCGCGCCTGCTCGTCGCACAGAGCGCGTTGATTAAGCCGGAAGAGAAAAAGGACGCTTCAGCCACGAAGGCAACCAGCGTTTCGCCTGCTTCCACACAAATATCTGATACGGGAACCGTCGCTCAGCCATGAGCTAATATGAATCAAGCGTAGAAATAAACCAATGCTGTGTCATTGAAATTCTTAAAGGATGAATTGCCACTAGCTTCAGCTAGTGGAGTAATGCCAACTTATCTGTCGGCTTTAGCCGAACTGTTCGGCTAAAGCCGATGAGGGTGAGGCTATTCTTGTCCACTAGCTGAAGCTAGTGGCAATTCGAAAAACTTGCATGACACCCCGCTAGCTGCTTTTCTCTTTGCGTCTTTCTTCTTCGCGCTCTTTGCGGTTAGAGCAGGTTGCAAATCAGTGTCCGGTAGGCTGTGAGCCTGCCGCCTGTCCGACGCGAGCGGCAGGCTCACAGCCTACCGGACATTCAATCGAAATCCGCTCTAAGCGTTTTTTTAACGCATAGGCTGCAAAAAGATTTTCGTTCAAACCACATAAGGAGATGCCATGAAAAAGATTTTATTGCCGCTCTTTACCTTGGCGATTTTGCTGATTGCGGGACAGAGCGCGCGGGCGGGTGGTGAAGTGCTGGGCGATTTTGACGGGGATGCTAAATCAGACATCGCCGTGTATCGCGTAGACACCAGCCAAACCGGACAAAACAGCGTCTGGTACATTCTGCAAAGCATGACCAACAGCTTGCGCGTCGTAGAGTGGGGTCATGTGGGAAGCATTCCTTTGCCGTTTGATTACGACGGCGATAATAAAGCGGATGTCGCCGTCGTCGAGCAAAATCTTATCGGGCAGAATTACCTCTGGCACATCCTGCAAAGCACGAACAATCAGTTGCGCTCAGTGCAATGGGGATCGCCAACCCAAGATCAACCGCTGCCCGGAGACTATGACGGCGACGGCCAGACGGACATCGCAGTGGTTCGCCTCGCCAATAACACCTGGTACATCTTACAAAGCACCAACAATCAACTGCGCGTGCAGCAATGGGGCGTTCAGGACGATGAGCCTGTGCCCTTCGCGGACTACGACGGCGATAACAAAGTAGACATCGCCGTGCGCCGTTACGATCAGGGGCTAAGCACGTTCTACATCCTGCAAAGCATGACTAATTCCCTGCGAGCGCAACAGTGGGGAACAGATGAAGACGAGACCGCGCCGGTTGATTTTGACGGCGACGGCAAAGCCGATGTCGCTGTGTGGCGTCCGAGCAACGGCACTTGGTATGTCTTGCGAAGCATGGACGGCAATCTTCAATCCGCACAATTCGGTCTCAATGATGACACGCCCCGGCCCGGCGACTTTGACGGCGACGGCAAAGCCGATTACTCGGTCTATCGCGGCGGCACAGTCGCAAACCCGCAAGGGGTCTGGTACATCCTGCAAAGCTCCAACAATGTATTCCGCGCCGTGCCGTGGGGACAACAGGGAGATTTTCCGGTGTGAGAATAATTTATGCGAATCAAGAGTAGGGACAATTTCGCGTCTTACTTCTTTGCGTTTCTTTGCGTCTTACTTCTTTGCGGTCTTTGCGGTTAAACTTCGACTTAACCGCAAAGACCGCAAAGTTTTTCTCGCAAAGAGCGCAAAGAGTTTCCTGCTCTTGAGTTACATATTGTTTTAGCAGTAATGAAGACTAAAAAGGATTTCAGCTTATCCGCCGACCATCCTGTTCGAGAGCCATTGGCCGCCATCCACGACCAGCACCGCGCCGTTGATAAAGCTCGCCGCGTCAGAGCACAGGAAGATCGCCGCCTGCTCTATGTCGCGGATGCGCCCGAAGCGGCCAAGAGGAATTCCGCGCTTCAATTTTTCTTTGACGGGTTCGGGCACAAGGCGCGACATGCCTTCAGTGTCTTCGATGGGGCCGGGCGCGATGGCGTTGACGCGGATGCCGTGCCGTCCCCACTCGACCGCCAGGTTGCGCGTCAAAGCATCCACGCCCGCCTTGGCGGCAGAGACGTGTAGCTGGTACGGCGTCCCCAGGTAATGCAGCGTCGCGCTGATATTCAAAATCGAGCCGCCGCTTTTTTTCAATTCCGCGAAGGCCGCGCGACAGACGTTGAACGTTCCCTTCAAGTCAATGTCCACGACCGTGCCGAAGCCGTTCGGCGACAATTCTTCAGCCGCGCACAGAAAGTTCCCGGCTGCGCCGTTGACGACTATGTCCAGCGAGCCAAAGCGTTCGAGCGTTTGAGCGATGGCGCGCTCGACCTCTTCAGGCTGGCGCACGTCTGCGACCACCGCCAGAGCCTCGCCGCCGAGAGCGTTAATCCGCTCCGCAGCAGGCTCTAGATGCTCAAGCTTCCGGCTGACCAGCGCGACGCGCGCACCGTTTTCAGCCAGCGCACGCGCGACGCCCCCCGTGATGCCAGTCCCGCCGCCCGTCACAAACGCCACCCGTTGAGCAAGTATTTTTTCAGCGAAGATATTTTCCATCATGTTTTCTTAGCAGTTAGGTTTTTAAAGTAGAACAGGGTTGCCACAGAGGGCACAGAGAACACAGAGAGATGAATGAGTTCAAATTTAAAGTTTGGAAGTTTCTGAATTTGCAATATTGAATTTGAAGTGTTCTCTGTGTCCTCTGTGGCTAATTTCTGCTTCAGTAAGATTTCTTCTGGCTGTTGTCTTCCGGCTTTTTCTCATCTTTCTTGAAAGGCAGCGGCGGAGGCTCTTCGCCTTCTGCCGGGATTTCGCGTCCCATGCTTTTCATGATGCCGGTGATCGTCGTAGACATCTCTTTGGCGTCTTCGTTCTCCGGGTCGTATTTGAGCGTGCGCCGGTAGTCACCCAAAGCGGAGCGATATTGACGAGCCTTTGTGAGCGCACTGGCGCGTGCATGATAAGCTTTTGCCAATGCCATGCGCGCGTCCGCATCCTGCGGCTTGGTCTTTAACTCTTTCTCAGCCTGTTCGATCTCAGCGTCATGCTTCGAGGTGTCTATCGGATCGCCTTGCGATGCAGCGGACGAGGAGGAAGAGAGGGGCGGAGCGGCGGGCGGTTTGGCAGCCGTTTTCTGCGCGTTCTCGTTCGTTTTGGGCGAACCGGAAATAGCAGGCTCACTCGCACAACCGGCTAACATAAAAAGCGCGGTGCAACATATCGCGGCAATAAACATAAATTTCTTTTCCATCATGTGCCTGAACCGTCCTCTCGTTGCCTGTCATTCGTCGCTTGTCATTGCTTTTTCATTTCCCTGTGATGAACGGGCGCGATTGGACTATGTAAATCTGGCCGCGCATGTAAGCCCATTCGATGTCCTGATGCTTGCCGCCAAAGACCCTCTCGATCTTTTGCGCCGCGCTCACTAATCGTCGCACCACTTCATCCGTCAAGACCGCGCGGTCGCCCGTGAGCGGAACTTCTTTGATGCCGCCGTTCTCATCAAAAGTCAAAATGCTGTCTTCATCCGAGCGCGTCAAGACCTGCACGGCATTGCTGCGCGGGGTATAGAGAATCTGCTCTGCAATCTTTTTGCCTTCGACGACCTTGATGCCCAAACCGCGTTTGGCGCTGATGTAGATGGAATTGTTGTTATCGCGGTCGTAAGGGTCTGTCGTAATCATGACGCCGGAGCTTTCGGAATTGATGCCTTCCTGAATCAGCACGCCCATATAAACTTTCGAGTGATCTACGAGAGCGCGCTCGCGCGCATCATAAGCCTCGAAGTTCCACAGCGAAGCCCAGACGGTCTTGATGGCTTCAATCACCTGCTCAGGCTCGCGCACGTTCGGCACGGAGCTATAGAGTCCCGCGCCGCTAAAATTCGGCAGGTCTTCGGAGTTTGAAGAGCTGCGCACAAAGACGCCCTTGCCCGCATACTCTGTTTTGAAGCGGCGCAGGACTTCGGCGCGCAAGGCTTCATTCACTGTGCCCTGCTGAATCTTCTCGCGCATCGCCGCCAGCCGCTCGCGCCTGTAGGCAGGATTATGCACGAACTTCTGATCCTGCATCATCTCGTAAATGGCTTCTTCCAGATTGTTCTCTTTGATGAACTGGTCGTAGTAATAAAACGGGACGGCGAATCCGTTGGGAACGGTAATTCCGCGCAGCCGCGCGCTCGTGACCTCGCCCAGGTTGGCGGACTTGCCGCCGTAAGCGATGATGTCGCGCCTGCGCTGCTGGCTGAGCGAAGCCAGCCGCTTGACCGTGAGGTCTGAGCGCGGCGTCATCACGCCTCTGAGCTGCTTCACCCTATCCTGATAGGTTTTCAGAACGTTATTGTCCGCACGCTTGATAGAATAATTATCCGCCTTCGTCTCAAACGTCACCCACCAACCATCGTATTGCTTGAAAAGCTCGTGCGCGTTCCTGATATAAGCGTTCGGCACGCCCCAGCCCTTTGCCAGCAGGTTGATGTGCGAGAGCGGCGTCGAAGGCGAAATGGTAATGATGCCCGCGACGGGGGGAAGTTGGAGCGGCACTTCTTTGAGCACAAGAATTTCGTCGAAGCCGATCTCGACCGTATCATCCAGTTTTTCGATGATGTGTATGCGCCCGATGCCTTTCGCCATGTTGAGCGGCTGGTATTCCTGCTCTTTGGCAATCTCGCTTTGCAGGATGCGCACCATCCCTGTGATACCGGCGGACGCTTCTTCCTGCCGCAAAGAGTTCGGCTTGTAGGCGACCGGCTCGAAAAAAGTTTTATTGATAATCTCGTAAACGAGCTGCATCTGATCGGCGGGAATCAAATCGCCTTCCCAGAACTCGAATGTCCAGCGTCTGACCGGAGTTTGATACGCCAGCGTGCCGAGGATGAAGCGGCGATTCTGGTTAATGTAATTGTTCTTAAAAAAGTCGTCGTTGCCGCGCTCTAAGGAAAGATATGTGCCGTTGACGAAATCTTTATGAAAGGTATAACGCTTGGAGTTGACGTAATAAATTTTATTTTTATCTTTGCGATCAATGACGAACATCAAGTGCGGCAGAGCATACGGCGTGTCCGCGTGATACACGCGAGCCAGCGCATCGAACTCTGCGCGCGAAGTGATTCTGGGCATCGAACGCTTCGCGGTTGATTGCGCGACGGATGCTATTTCGAGCGATGCTGTAAAAATAAGGACGGCTACTGCTAAAGCAGCGAGCCTGAAAACCAATCTCATTCCCATCATTCTCCTGACAAAGATTCTGCGCTTTAACTTTGCGGTCTTCCGTTGCGGCCTTCGCTGATGTAACGCTCGACGACGTTAATCAGAGTATTTAAACGGTCGTCGGTCTCGGCCAGCTTTCGGTCTGTGTGCGCCTGTGCTTCCGCAAGCTCAGCCATCTTCGTATTCGTATTTTGCTGCGCATCAGCGAGAGAAGCTAAAACTTCACTCATTCGCGCCTGCCCGTCGGCAATTCTGGCGACATGTATTTCTGTTTGCTGTTGAGCCTCTCTGAGCTGATCTACATTCTCTCTCATCAACTCAATATTCACAGCAAACTGTGCCTGCTGCTCAAGAATGAACTCCATGGTCTTCTGCATCTCTTCATTTGTCATTGCCGGTTCCTTTCCTCAATCAGCTTTGCGCCTTCTCGCACGAGCAATTCTACCAGATTATCTATGTGACGCTGCTCTGTCAGAAAGCTGTTGATGTTGACGCGCAGGGCGCGGCGGCCTTTTAGAATTGTGGTGGAAATCCACGCTTCGCCGCTACGTTCGATGCGCTGTTGGAGCTGGCGTTGCAAGCTGTCGCGCGCAGTCTCATCCATTTCGCGCGCTTCGTCCGGCATAAATCTGAAACAGCAGACGGCTGTTTCAACCTGCCCGACGCGCTCAAAATCTCTCAGCCCGTCAAGCCGGGCTGAGAGGTAATGTGTTAAATCTATCTGCCGCTCGATCAACTCCGCGTAGCCGCGCACGCCTAAAAATTTGAGCGCCATCCAGACCTTAAGCGCGTTAAAGCGGCGCGTCCCCAATTGCCCGTAGCGGAAAAAATCATACTCGACATCAGCCCCGCCTCGATCTTCGCTCAGATATTCCGGCGTGATGTCAAAGGCATCGCGCAAGACGCGCCCGCCCGCGCGTACTAAGGTTGCGCCGCAGGCGAAGGGGACGAACATCCACTTGTGCGGGTCAATCGTGACGGAATCAGCGCGCTCGATTCCACGCAGGCGTTGTTTGTGCTTTTCAGAGAACGTGAGCGCGCCGCCGTATGCCGCGTCAACATGAAACCAGAGCTTGTATTCACGCGCGATGTCCGCCAGCTTATCCAGAGGGTCAACGGTGCCCGTAGAGGTCGCGCCCGCCGCGCCTGCCACGCAGCACGGCACGCGCCCGGCCTTGAGATCTTTCTCAATCTCTTCGCGCAATGCGTCTATGCTCATATGAAAAGAATCGTCAGTCGCGACTTTTCTCAAGCTCTCGCGGCCTAAGCCGAGGATGTCCACGCTCTTTTCCAAAGAGTAGTGGCACTGCTCGGAAGCATACACGATGAGATCGCCCGGAGCGGCGCGCACGCCTTTATCACGAACAAGCTCATGCGCACGGTCGCGCGCACACTTCAGCCCGATGAGATTGGCTTCGGAGCCGCCGCTGGTGAGCGTGCCGAAACTCTCTTGATCGTAGCCGACAAGGTCGCAGAGCCAGCGCAGGACGCGCGCCTCTATCACGCTCGCCGAAGGAGAATTGCGCCACGCCGCGCCGTTCTGGTTAATCGCGGAGGCGAGCGCGTCCGCCCACACTCCAATCGGCAGCGGCGTCGGATTAAAGAGGCCGTAATAACGCGGGCTGGGAATCTGCATCGCATGCGGCGCGATGTCTTCGGTAAAGCGTTTGAGGATTTCATCCGCGCCGATGCCCGACTGAGGTAGCGGCTCTTCAAAAAGTTTTTCAAGGTCTGCGGGCGTCGCTTCCGAAGTAACGCGCGCTTCGTCCAAACCGCGCGCGTAAGCGACGATAATCTCCGTCACCGCGCGCCCCAAACGCTCATGCTCTGCGCTAAAAGATTTACTCATGCGATAATCCGTTTTGATGAAATTCAAGTTTCCCGCAAAGACGCAAAGACGCAAAGAATAGATTTATTGCTTCCTTTGCGCCTTTGCGCCTTTGCGGGAATATTCTACTGTAAATTGACGGATGCCTGAAATCACAGCACAAATTGAGGAACTCGTTCGCGCACTGGACACGCACTCGTCCCTTTATGACGTAGAGTTGAGCGCGCAGACAAAGAAAGCGTTGACGGATTATTACGAGTTGTTACAGGCATGGAATGCACGGCTGCATCTGGTCGCGCCCTGCTCGCCCGCAGAGTTTGCGACGCGGCATGTGCTGGAATCGCTGTTGATGCTAACGCACCTGCACGAAAACGCGCGCGTCACGGACATCGGCTCCGGCGCAGGATTGCCGATCATTCCCTGCCTCATCGCACGCCCCGACATACGCGCAAAGCTCATCGAATCTTCGCAGAAGAAAACGGTTTTTTTGAGAGAAGCCCTGCGCGTTACAGGTAGAGCAAGCAACGCCCAAGTCATCGCCGAAAGGTTCGAGCAGACGCCAACGCCCGATGCAGAAATTATCACCTGCCGCGCCCTTGACCGCTTTATAGCATCATTCTCAAATATCATCGAATGGACGCCGCCGCGCGTCACGCTGCTTTTCTTCGGCGGCACAACGCTGCTCGCAGAAATCGAAAAAGCGAAGCTGGCTCACACCATCATTCTCATCCCGGAATCCGAGCAACGCTTTCTCTTCGTCATCAAAAAGCAGTCCCAAGTCTCAAGTCCCAAGACCCAAGCCTGAGATTTAAGACTTGGGTCTTGGGACTTGAGACTTGGGACTATTTTCTTACCGCACTACGTCAATGCCTATGAGTTGCTGGCCTGAGATGACGAATTCGGCGGGCGGCAGTTCCTGCTCGAAAATCGGTGATAGCACGGTCGGCGTGTAGCCGCCGGAGGTGCGGTCGCTGCCGAGCGTGGCGACGAAAGAGGGCGGCAGGTTCGGCATCTCGCTCGTCCCGATGACCGCGCCGGAAGTGATGCGAAAGAGCTTGACGTAGAGCCTGTCGTTCTTCTTCACTTTGTTGATGGAGTCAACCAACTGGCCGAGGTCTGTCGGCACGAAAGACCGTGTGGCAGAGCCTTCCTGAAGCGCTGCGCCGTCGCCTACGAAAACCAGAAGCTGTCCGAGCGGCACATCGAGCGGAATTTTGACCGGAATCCTCTGGACAAATTGTTTGCCCGAGCCGTCGCGGACATAGGCTTGAATCTCAATCGTGTCGCCGCGCCCCGCTTCCGTTCTATCAAGCGCGATGCGCTCCAATTCTCCGGCGTACTTCATATCGGTCGAAGTGATGTCGAGCGTGATGCCGTTAATCTGCACGTTCTCGAACCCGCTGTCGAGCAGCACGTTGACCGGCACTGCGACAGAGCCTGCGGCGAGCGCGGGCGCATTGCCGGCGGAAAATCTTTTATCAACCGTGATGGGCTTTTGCCCTGTGACGTTGATCTGCCCGCGCACGCTGATGGTCGATTCGCCAAGGCCGCGTTCGCTGGCAGTGATGGTATTAAAAATCGTCATGTTCAACAGGAGCGGCGTCAGGAATTTATCGTTCGCTACTTCGTAAGTGTACACATCCGTGCGGTCGCGGCTGGTGTGCAGATTTATCTTGACGGGAATCATCTTTGGCGTCTGGCCTAGCTTGCCGTAAACGCCTGTCGCGCGATCCTGCGTGATGCTGCCGACCATCTTGCCGGGCACGGCCAGCTTGAAAGAATTGTTCGTGTTCGGAATCACGGTCACGACCGATGCTTCGGTCATCGGCATGTCAGCCGCTCCTAAACTCAGGAACGGGTGGCCGAAAGCGTAAATCCGCTCGCCGTCACGAAACGTCACCGTGCCTGAAGCAGCGATTGAATAATCTCCGCGCACGAGTTGCACGCTCACTGAAGTTCCCGGCGTCAAGGTTTTTTCGGTCGCGGGAGCCAGAGGCGTAATCGCAGCCGCGCCGCCCGCGCCTGAGACGGGCAGCAGGCCGTTGGATTCAAGCTGCGTGGCAAAGAGCGCGAGCGATTCCCTGCTGATGCCGCCAAAGACGACCGGCGTCGCAATCGGCGAAAGCTGCTGGCCCATCAACGAGACGAGCGCAGAGTTTGGCGCGAGCGGCGCGATGAGCGGCGCGCCTGTCACAGACGGGCGCGGCAGATTTAATTTAAAATCGGTCGAAGCAAGCTGTGTGAAAGAGACCGGACGCGCTTGCTGCGGGCGGCTCGTGCCGCCTTCCGGCGCGCTCTCGAAAATCTCTATCATTTGCTTGATGGGAGTGATGCCCGCAATCGGCTCTTTGGAAAAAGGAAAGCTAAAAGCGATGGCTCCCACGAGCCGCCCGTCAATGTACACGGGCGAGCCGGACATACCGCCAAAGACGCCTGTGCGCTCTGCGTTCTTGCCGCTCAGGCGCGCGATGATGGCTGATTGTTTGGGATTCGGGAAACCGGGCAAGACGCCTAAGATTTCTATGCCGAACTCTTCGGCTTCGCTGCCGGAAAAGACTGTGAGCGCGATGCCCTTCATGCCGGGTTTGACATCTTCGAGGGGGAAAAATTGAGCGTCGGGCGCGTTGCGCGCGGCTGCTTGTTTCTGCTGGGCGAGGGCGGCATTGCCAGCCATCGCCAACGCGAAGGCTAAAGTCAGAGCCGTCACAAAAAATCTCTTCATCAAGCTAACCTCTGGGAATTAGGGTGTGAGTCACTTGCTCACAAACATTAAATGGTGCGCGCTTCCGGCTAGAAGCAAGAACGGCTAAATGGGGAGCCGGGTCGAGTCCCGTCACCCGCAAATTCTACAGGGAGTGCGCGCCAGTGACAAGCTGATATGCTTTTTCCGGTAACTTATCAGAGCGGCATGGCTTTAACCTCGCGCTTGCCGCATCCACTCCCTCGTGATAAGTTGCGGCTTGGATGAAGGCCGAAAGCATACGGATGTATCCACCGACGCGAAAAGGTCTGCTAAAGACAGTGATAAGTGATGAGTGATAAGTGATAAGAAAAAAAGAAATAGCATTTCTCTTGTCACTTATGTCAATCAAGGGTAGAAAATCTTTGCGGTCTTTGCGTCTTAAATCTTTGCGTTAAAAAAGCATTTAAACGCAAAGAACGCAAAGAAAAACCAGTTGATTTGTTTCTATCCTTGATTCGCATCACTTATCATCCTTTAATTACAGAGATATGAGAAATTTCAAATCTGAATGGTTGAATTTGAAATGCCTCTGTGCGCTCTGTGGCTTAGACTGTTGCCGGATGTCCAAATATTTTCCACGCGCTCTGATGATGCTATGGCAAAATATTGAACGGGTCGCCTGATGCTTGAGATTGATAGCTTTATCCTCGCGGGCGGAGCATCGAGCCGCATGGGGACGGACAAGGCGCGGCTCTCGCTCGGCGGCAAGCAGTTCGTAGAGAGAATCGCGTGCGCGCTCGCGCCAATTTCTCGCAGCGTGAGCATCGTCGGCGCGAGTTATGAGACCGAAGCCTTACGTTTACGAACCGTGCCGGATGTATATCCGCAGTGGGGGGCGCTCGGCGGTCTGCATGCTGCGCTTCACGCCTGCACGTCAGAATGGGCGGCAGTAGTCGCCTGCGATCTTCCATTCGTCACCGGAGAAATTTTCGTGCGGCTCGCTTCTCTTGGCGAGAACTTCGACGCAGTCATTCCCGTACAAACGGACGGTCGCGCGCAGCCGCTCTGCGCGCTGTATCGCCGCGCGCCGTGCCTCGCAGTTGCGCGCGAGCTAATCGAAAGCGGCGAGAGGCGTCCGCGAGACCTGCTGCAAAAGGTCAACACGCGATGGGTCGCAACCACCGAACTGGCAGACCTCCGCGATGCGCAACTCTTTTTTCTGAACATCAACACACCGGAAGATTATGAGCAAGCAGTAAGAGCAGTGATGAGTGACAAATGAGTCTTCAGTTTTCGGTTTTCAGGAAAAGGCGCAAAAGTATTCTTGCTGGAAACTAAAAACTGAAAACTGAAAACTGTTCCTTCTTGTCACTTATCACTTATCACTTAAAAACCATGCACCGACCACGAGCCGGAAAAAAATTGATAAAGATGCTGCTGCCAATCTTCCTGGTGCTGGCGGTGGCGGTTGCGGGGCTTTCCGTCTGGCTCGGTTATTCGATGGCGCAGCCGCCGCGTCATCCTTATCTGGTGACGCCGGAGAAATTTTCGCGGCTCAGTGATCGCGGCGTCAAGGTGACGGATGAGAAGTGGGCTAACCCGGACGGCACAGAGGCTCGCGGGTGGCTGTTGCGCGGCGCTGAAGGCTTGCCCGCAGTCGTCTTCCTGCATCGTTACGGCGCGGATCGCTCGTGGCTCTTAAATCTCGGCGTCAAGCTCAACGAGGCGACGAACTATACGATTCTCTGGCCTGACCTGCGCGGGCACGGAGAGGGCGCGAGCGTGAAGTGGACATCCTTCGGAACGCGCGAAGCGGAAGATACGACCGCTGCGCTCGATTATCTGGGCACGCTCAAGAACGCGCAGGGACGCCCGCTCGTCGGCGACCGGATCGGCATTTACGGTGTCGAGATGGGAGGCTATGCGGCTCTCCTTGCAGCAAGTCGAGACACGGGCGTGCGTGTGCTTGCGCTCGATTCGATTCCAGCCGCGCCGGACGAACTGCTGCGCACAGTGGTCAAGGAGCGCACGGGGTTTGATAACGGGCTGCTGCACCTATTGGCACAGGGCGGCGCGCGGCTTTATTTTCTAGGGAAGTATCAGAACGCGAACGCCTGCGCGGCAGCCTCCGGCTTGAACGACCGCCGCGTGTTGCTGCTGGCCGGAGGCGATGCCCTCGCCCTGCGCGATTCGACGATTGCGCTCGCCAAGTGTTTTCCAGACCCCGCGAGCGTGGAAGTCCACAGCGACCTGCCGATTACGGGATTCAATCTTCCATCCGCGACCGGACAACAAAGCGAAGCTTATGACCGCCGCGTGATAGAGTTTTTCGACAAGTCTTTGAGAGTTGAAAAGCAGAAGCCTTGAAGAAGGCACGAAACCTTCACAAGCCATCAATTGAATATTGCTCTAACGCGCCCGCACAGCGACGAGGGCGACGCTGCCGTTGTCTCCGATAATCTCTGTCTCAAGATAAGCTGCTTTGGTCAACTCTCCCGTGCCGTCAAGGGGCACGAGGACGAGAATCGGACTGCCGTTATGCTGCCGCGCTTCCGTTAAAACCTGCGTCCCGCCTTCAAGCCTGACAGGCTTATGATCTGCTCCGCGCGCGACGCGACCGGGCGCGTAAAATTCCGCCGTGTGCTCTGTCACCCACAGGCCATAAACCGTGGCGTTGGAAAACCCGCGCGCCGATGCCAGTTGCAGAAGATGGCGCACGGACTCGCGCTCGCCCACTCTTTCGGCTACGCACGCGGCGGCAGCAAAGGTCGCCGCCAGCATCGCCGAGATTAGCAAGACCGCGCAGGCTCTTCGCAAATGCGCGCGGAGTAAAAGGAAACCTCCGGCAATCAACAAAGGCGCGGCTACAAAAGCCAGGCAAGCTGTCGAGACAAACTGCGTCCGCGCACCGTAAACCGCCCCGGCAATCGCCAGCAGCAGGAGCAACGCGCCGGTCACGCGCATGGCAAGCAGGCTTTTCTCGCCGCGCAGGAATCGCACCAGATAAAAGCTTGCCAAGAGGAGCGCGCCCGGCAGCGCGGGCAGCACATAGCCCGGTAATTTTGAGACCGAGAGCGAAAAGAACAAGACCGGCACGGCGAGCCATGCGAGCGCGAAGACTTGAAATTTATTTAAAGGGTCGCTCGCGCGCCACTTCCAGCGACGCACACCGATAAGCGCGGCGACGAGAAAAGCAGACCACGGAAAAGCCAGCGCCAGCATCATCGGCAAATAAAAGTAGAACGGCTGCGGATGCAAATATTTATTCGAGACGTAGCGCGCGAAGTGATGCTGTATAAAAAAGTCGTCTATGAAAGTCCAGCCGTGCCGCGCCGTGACAGGCCAGTACCAGATCGCTGCAAGGCCAATCGCCAGCGGCAAGCCCCACAAGAGGCTCAGGAAAACTTTCCGGTCAGGCCATTGCCGGCGCATCATAAAGTACGCGCCGACGACGCCGAACGGAATCACGATGCCGACCAATCCTTTCGCCAGCAAAGAGGCTCCGACCGCCGCGTAGAATCCGCACAAAAGCCATGTGCGCCTGCGCGCATCGCGGTCGATTTCGGAAACAAAGAAACACGAGAGCGCGAGCGTGACAGTCATCGTAATGATGATGTCAAAGCTCGCCCCGCGCGAAAAGACTATGAGACCCGCGCTCGTCGCTGCGGCGAGGCTGCTCCAACGGCCTAGCCCGCGCGGCTTTTCCCTCTCTTCGCATGCGCGCTCGATGCGTCTCCCAAGCCAGTACAGCATCAGCGCGGTCAGGAGTCCCGCGCACGCCGGGCCAAAGCGCGCGGCGAATTCCGTTGTGCCGAACGCGCCATAGCTCGCCATCATCATCCAGTACAGCAGCGAGGGCTTCTCAAACCATGTGTAGCCGCCGAGCGTAGGCGTGATGGGGTCGCCGCGCATGAACATCTCGCGCGCGACCTGTGCATAGCGCGGCTCGTCCGGCCCCAGCAAAGCCGGACGACCCAGCGCGTAAAAGTAGCAGGCGATAACAGCGAGAAATAAGAGCAGCCAGACACGCTTGGCAAGCGTCGAACGTTGCAAGTATAGTCACTCCGACAGAAGCAGAAGTCGGGAGTCAGGAGTCAGGAGTCGGAAGTCAAAATCTAGAAGAGACATTTTTCTTCTGACTTCTGACTCCCGACTCCTGACTCCTGACTCCTATGTCCCGTTACCCTAAACTGAAAACAGGAAAGTGTAAACCGTGACGTTACGCACAGCCGTGATCGGAGTCGGCCATCTGGGTCGCCAGCATGCGCGCATCCATGCCGCGCTCGCCGCCAGCGGGCATTCGGAACTTGTCGCCGTCTGCGATGTGGATGAAGCGACGGCGCGTGCCATCGCTGCCGAGCGCGAGACGGAGTGGACGACAGACTGGCGCACGCTTCTTGAACGTGTGGACGCGGTGAGCCTCGCCGTGCCGACCGAAGCGCACTGCGAGATTGGTTGCGAGCTATTGAAGGCAGGCGTGCATGTGCTGGTCGAAAAGCCCATTGCGCGCACACTTGAAGAAGCTGACAACATGATTGAGGCGGCGAGCGTGGGCGGCGCGCTGCTTCAGGTCGGGCATTTAGAGCGTTTCAATCCCGCGCTCGTCGCCCTGCGCCCGTATGTGCGAACGCCGCTCTATTTTGAGATTCATCGGATCGGCAGCTTCACCGCGCGCTCGCTCGATATAGATGTCGTGCTCGATTTGATGATTCACGATCTTGACATAGTGCAATGGCTGGTCGGCGAAGAGGTGGAAGTAACGGACGTGCATGCGGTCGGGATTCCGGTTTTGACACAGCGTGTGGACGCGGCCAACGCGCGGCTGGAATTTGCCAACGGCGCGGTCGCCAACATCACGGCCTCGCGCATCGGGATGGAGAAGATTAGAAAGATGCGTTTTTTTCAGCCTCATGATTTTGTAGCGGTTGATTACCAGACGCGCTTTGCGAGCATCAGCAGCCTCGCGCCGCCGCAAGGACAGAGCGCGTGGCCGGGAGTCAACATTCAGCGGCTTGAGATCGAAGACATAGAGCCGCTGCACGCAGAGATCGAAGCCTTTCTTCACGCTGCGCGTGAAGGCACCCCCCCGCCCATCTCCGGCGCGGACGGACGCCGCGCGCTCGCCCTCGCCCTACGCGCGCTTGAACGCATTCAAGTGCATTCGGAACATGCAGGGCTGTCGGCCTTAAGTCTCAAATCATAAAAGTGAACGCGAGTTTGCGTAACGATAAAATTTCTTCCTTCCTCGCGGAGCGCATCGCGGCTGGCGATTTTCCTTCAGCCGTGTATGTCGTGGGCGTCGGCGGGCAAGCCTTGCTCGCGGATGCTTTGGGAACGGCAGTCACAGGCGAAGCCCGACGCGCCGCGACGCTGGAAACGATTTATGACCTCGCATCCTTGACGAAGCCGCTCGTGACCGGCCTCTTGATGGCGCGTCGCGTAGAGCGCGGCATGATTGATTTGGATGACAGCCTGACGCGCTACCTGCCCGAGTTTAACGAGGACGAGAAGCGCGCCATCTCGATTCGCCATCTGCTGACGCACACGTCCGGGCTTGCCGCCTGGAAGCCGCTTTATATCCTGACGGGCGGCGACCGCGCACGCACGTTGAGCATCATTGCCGGACAGCCTCTCGAATCCGCGCCGGGGGCACATGTTCGCTATAGCGACTTGGGATTTATCACGCTCGGTCTGTTGCTGGAAAGATTGGAAGGAGCGACGCTGGCAGAGTTGGCGCGGGCGGAGATTTTCGAGCCGCTCAAGCTGCGCAAGACTTTTTTTAATCCTGAAGCAGCGATGCAAACCGGGGTCGCTGCGTGCGAGACGGGCAACCTGTACGAGCGCGAGATGTGCCGTGATGAAAAAGCCGCGCAGGATTTTCAAGGCTGGCGCGAGCAGCTTATCTGGGGCGAAGTGCATGACGGCAACGCGCATTTTCTGGGGGGCGCGGCGGGACATGCGGGGCTTTTTTCAAACGCCGGGGAAACCCTGCGCCTCGCCTCACAATTTCTCGCGGGACACACGGAACTGCTTGCGCCGGACACCTGCGCGCTGTTTCGCACGAACCTGACAGAAAACATGGAAGAGGCGCGTTCCTTCGCATGGCAGCTTGCCGAAACAAAGGATTCAACAGCGGGCGCATCTCTTTCGCCGGACAGTTTCGGTCACTTGGGTTTTACGGGCACGAGTTGCTGGATAGACCCTATGCGCGAGCGCACTTTTATACTGCTCACCAACCGGACGCACGCGCGCAAGCTTCCCTTTGCCAACATCAACGGCGTGCGGCGCGAGTTTCACACGCTCTCAGCCTCTGCGCTGGAAACAATCTAACGAGATGCCGCAACTCAAAGTATTGACTCAACGCATTTCGTTCGCCGAAGCGTTTCGCTTTTGGCTCAAGCTCGGCTTTATCTCGTTCGGCGGCCCTGCGGGACAAATCGCTATCATGCACCGCGAGCTGGTCGAGCGGCGCAGGTGGCTCAGCGAAGAGAGATTTTTGCACGCGCTCAATTACTGCATGCTGCTGCCCGGCCCGGAAGCGCAACAGCTTGCCGTCTACATCGGATGGCTGATGCATCGCGTATGGGGCGGCATCGTCGCCGGAGCATTCTTTGTCATCCCGTCAATTTTTGTCCTGCTCGCACTCTCTTATGTTTACGCGGCATACGGCAAGGTCTCTGCGGTCGCGGGCGTTCTCTCAGGCTTTAAGCCTGTGGTCGTCGCCATCGTGGTCGAGGCCGTCTTAAAAATCGGAGGCCGTGCGATTAAACGCAGAGCGCATCTCCTGATCGCTGCGGCGTCCTTTATCGCCATCTACTTTTTGCACATCCCATTTCCATTGATTGTGCTGGCGGCAGCAATTGTCGGATTGATAGGCATTCGCATCTGGCCGCAAGTCTTCGGCGCGGCAGAGAAGCCCCAAGCGACGCAAGCGGAAGCGGAGAGCGAAGAAAAACTTGAGAACGCGCTGCCGCTCGTGATTGACGATCATGCAACGCCTCCGGCGCATACGCTTCCCTCACGCAGCCGCGCCTTGAAAACCTTTGCGGTCGGTTTCACGCTCTGGCTGCTGCCCTTTGCCGCGCTCGTCGCGTGGCGTGGATGGAGCAGCCTGCACGCGCAGGAATATCGTTTTTTCACACAGGCCGCGCTCGTCACTTTCGGCGGCGCATACGCTGTACTGGCTTACGTCACTCAAGCTGCGAACGCCTATGGCTGGCTGATGCACGATCAGGCTGTGGACGGGCTGGCTCTGGCCGAAACGACTCCGGGGCCGCTTATCATGGTCTTGCAGTTCGTAGGCTTTATGGCCGGATGGAACAACCCGCAAGGATTGAGTCCGACGACAAGCGCGGTCGTGGGCGCGCTGGTCACGACCTATGTGACCTTTCTGCCTTCCTTCATCTTCATCTTTCTCGGCGCGCCGTACATCGAGGCGTTGCGCGGGAATAAGAATCTGGCAGGCGCGCTGTCGGGCGTGACGGCGGCTGTGGTCGGCGTGATTTTGAATCTCGCGCTTATCTTTGGCGCGGCTGTGATCTGGCCTCGCGGATTGGCCGGGGGCATAGAGTGGTTTGCAGGGCTGTTGAGCGTGCTGGCTTTTGTTGCGCTCTATCGCTTCAAAGCAGATGTGCTGTGGGTCGTCATCGCTGGCGGCGTGCTCGGTTTGGGACGGGTCTTAATCTTCTAGTTAAGTCAAAGGCGGAAGCCAAATTTTATAAAAATGCTTTGAGCCTCACTTTTTACTTTTACCTTGTATGAATCTTGCGCTTGCGAGGGGTTCGTATTATCTTAAGCGAGGTAAATTCTCTCCCTTTATTGCCAGCTTCGCATTGAGCAAGCATCTTCAAACAGCCAGCGCGCATCTTGATTGACGCGCTGCCGCCGCATTCTTGTGCTAGAGCGTTTACCGGAGCATTATGAAATGAGAAAGTTCGTCCCCGTTTTCCTGCTTCTCTCCTTCTGTCTGGCTACAGCCTTTTCCGTGCAGGCGCAAACGCGCCCGCGCCGTGTCGGGCAAACGACAGCAGCTTCGCCAACAACTATTACTACTGCGCCCGCGCCGCAATCTCCGCAGAGACGCCCGCCCGTGATGGGCGGCAATGTCGGAAGCAATCAGCCGCGCCCGCAGCAAAAGCCCGCGCCGGTTGAGCTTGGCCCCGAAGAAGTTGATGACGGAGATGTCGTGCGGGTTGAGACCGCGCTCGTCACCATTCCTGTGACCGTGTCGGATCGTAATGGCCGCTACATCCCAAACTTGCGCCAGCAGGATTTTCGCATTTTTGAAGACGGCACAGAGCAGCAGGTAGCCTATTTCGCATCAGTCGAAAAACCTTTCACGGTTGCGCTCGTCCTCGATGTCAGCGGCTCTACGAAATCCCGCATGGACGAGATACAGGATGCCGCCATCGCTTTCGTAGACCAACTGCGCCCCGAAGATCGGGTGATGATTATCTCATTTGACGAGCAGGTGCATGTGCTGGCTGAAGCGACGAGCGACCGCCGTGTCCTGCGCAATGCTATCAGCCGCGTCAGCACAGGCGATGGCACGAGCCTCTACGACGCAGTTGATTTCGTCATACACCAGCGTTTCAACCGCATCAACGGGCGCAAGGCCATCGTCCTCTTCACGGATGGCGTAGACACCACGAGCAACAGAGCTACCTATCAGACCAATATCTACGATGCGGAAGAAGTGGACGCTCTTATCTATCCGGTGCAGTACGATACTTTCTCGGATATGAATGGGTCATCCTCGTCGCAGAATCCACACAGACGCAAGAAGCGCAAAGTCGGCATTATGGAAATCATAATCGGCATTGCGACGGGCGACGAAGATGTGCTCGGCACGGCCAGCAGCGGCGGTGGCGGCGGTGGCGGCGGCAATAGCGGAACCAGCCGAGCCGATTACGAGCGCGCAGATAATTACCTGGGCGAGTTGGCACAGCGAACGGGCGCGCGTCGCTATCGCGCAGACACCACACGTAATATCGAAGAGTCTTTCGCGTTGATCGCCGAAGAGTTGCGCCGCCAGTACAGTCTCGGCTATTACCCGCAAGTGGTCGCGCAGGACGGGCAGCGGCGGCAGATCAAAGTGCGCGTCAATCATCCGAATATGATCGTGCGCGCACGCGACAGCTACATCTCCAATTCCGCACCCGATAACACCAACGCTCAGGACGGGCAACAGCAACGCCGCTCTCAACCTGAACGGCTAAGGTTTCAACCGAAAGAACTGCGCGCCGGAACTTCTTTTCCCGCGACCAGATAAATTTTCAGGGCTAGAGCGGATTTTCGATTGAATGTCCGGTAGGCTGTGAGCCTGCCGCTCGTATGGGACAGGCGGCAGGCTCACAGCCTACCGGACACTGCTTTGCAACCTGCTCTAAAATTGCAAATGACAAATCAGGCAGATGCCACAGCGAAAGATGAATCTTTTATGGATGATGAGAAGGATGCTATTGGACACGACGGCATGCGTGCCCCTGAACTGGAAGGCGAAGCAGACGAGCCGAACGCACCCACCGCAGCCGATGAGAATGTTGGGATGAGCAGCATCCTCGATGCAGGATTGGGAACAGGCGTGCAGAATGATTCGCGCGACGAGTGATTTGATTTAATAAAAGCAAGAGCAGAGCCTCTTTGCGCGATTTCTCTTTGCGGTCTTTGCGGTTAAATTCTTTTTTAACGCAAAGACCGCAAAGTTTTTTCGCAAAGGGCGCAAAGTTTTTTTGCTTTTGATTTACATTGAGAGGTTCAGCCGCGCCTCAATTCAATTCTTCAATCTCCGCTTCGAGTGCGCGCAGCGTGCGCCGCAGCATCTCGCGATATGATTGGTTAGTGGCGCGCTCCAACTGTTCCAGCGTGCGCGTGCGCGAGAGTTTCAGAGACTCCAGACGCTCAAGCCGTGCGCGGATTACCGGCGAAGCGGAAAGATGTGCGCGCTCCTCCTTCTCGTCTTCAAGCGAACGCGCGTCGGCCTCTTCCATCTGATCCGCGACAGCCTTGCTCTCCCAACCTCTAGCCATTTTTATATCTCACAAATCAAAATCAGAGCCGTAGAAAATCAGGCTCGCATTTATTCTGACTCCTGACCCCTGACTTTAAACCACTGTTCCATCTTTCACCACCGCATTTTTCGGGATGATGATGATGCGGTCGCGTATGACGTAGCTGCCGTCCTCTGCATCAGCATTCTCGATGCCGCTCTCGTTGACGAGGCGCACGTTCGAGCCGATGCGCGCGTTTTTGTCTACGATGGCGCGGCGGATGATCGAATTCTCGCCGACGCCTATGCGCGGGATGCCTGCGGCCAGATCGTCGCGCATATTCTCAAAGCCCTGATAATAATCCGCGCCCATCAGGATCGAAGCGTCTATCTGCGAGCCGCTGCCGATGCGGCTGCGCAGGCCTATGATAGAGCGGTTGATCTTTGCGCCGTGGATGATGCAGCCGTCTCCGATCAGCGAGTCGCTGATGTTGCAGTCGTGAATTTTAGACGGCGGCAGATACCGCGTCCTCGTATAGATCGGAGAGTTCGCGTCAAAAAAGTTGAACTGCGGAATCGGCGAGGTCAGGTCGAGATTCGCCAGATAAAAAGCGTGTATCGTCCCGATGTCTTCCCAGTAGCCATCGAACATGAACGCCTGCACGTTTGAAGAATTGATGGCCGCAGGAATTAACTCGCGCCCGAAATCCACCCACGAAGAGTCTTGTCCCAAAAGCTCCACCAGCTTGTCATACTTGAAAACATAGATGCCCATCGAAGCTAAATAAGGCCGCTTCGCAGCAGCTTCCGCGCTGAGGCCAAGCTCGGTCGTGTCTACCTTCATCGCTTCGAGCGCGTCGCCCTTCGGCTTTTCGCTGAACTCTACGATGCGCCCGTCGCTGTCCGTCTTCAACAGGCCAAAACCTTCCGCGTCTTTCTGGCCGCACGGGATGACGGAGATGGTCACGTCGGCATCCGTTTCAAAATGGCGCGCGAGAAACAGGCGATAGTCCATCCGGTACAGGTGATCGCCGGAGAGAATCAAGAGCGTGTCAATCCCCCAGTCTCCGATGTGCGGCAAGACCTGACGGACGGCATCGGCTGTGCCCTGAAACCACTGCGGGCTGTCGGGCGTCTGCTCCGCCGCGAGAATCTCTACAAAGCCGTCAGAGAATTGCGAGAAGCGATACGTGCGCGCGATGTGACGATTGAGCGAAGCCGAGTTGTACTGCGTCAGGATAAAGATTTGAATCACGTCCGAGTTGATGCAGTTAGAAATAGGCACGTCAACCAGCCTGTACTTGCCCGCCAGCGGCACAGCCGGTTTCGAGCGTTGTTCGGTCAACGGAAAGAGCCGCGAGCCTGCGCCGCCCCCTAAGATAACGGCTAACACTTTACGACTGTCTGCCATCTTTTTATTTACCTGACTGAAGATTTTTGTTTGAACCAATGCAGGATAGACGCAAAGCCCACTCGTTTCAAGATATAAGGTGAGGTCACAGGTTAATTTAAAATTGAGGGTTGCATGATTTGAAACTCACCGCCGAGACCGGAGAGAACGCGGAGGGGGCGCAGAGGCTTGAGTGATATTCAACTCTCTGCGCATCCTCTGCGCCCTCTGCGTCTCTGCGGTGAGTCCGATTTTCTTTTCAATTAACTTCAAACTGAACCACTTTTTAAAGGAAAGAAAAGAGGCCAAAGTCCGGCACTTGTGTTAAACTCCACGCCATCAAACGCGCCTGCTTTGCCCATGAATCGCAGGAAACCTCTCGTCAGACCTTGAAAGCTTATCGAACCCGCTCACTTCACACGGAGGCCACAATGAAATTGAAATCGCTTCTCTCTTCACTGCTGCTCACGATTCTTCTCGTCACACAGACTCTCGCGCAAACGCCTCCGGCGGCTCCTCTGGAAAAATCTAAGGAGGAGGAGGAGAAGGCGCAAAAAGAGCTTGAGCGCAAGGGGCTGACGCTGCTTGAGGAAACGCTCAACAGCGCGCAACAGCTCAAGCTGCCGGAGAACCGCGCCTACATTTTCGCGGCGGCGGCAGACCTCCTGTGGAAGCATGACGAGAAACGCGCGCGGGTCTTTTTTCAAGAGGCTTTGACTAATTTGTCAGAGGCCATGAAAAGCACTGGCGTAGGGAATGACTTCGGGGCTTCGCTCTGGACCTTTATCAACCAGCGGCAACAGATCATCACTAAAATTGCGCGGCGCGATCCGCAACTCGCGCTTGACCTGCTGCAAAGCACACGTCAGGCATTTACGGATAATTTGCCGTCGTATGCGCGGATGATGGATCAGGAATTAATGCTTGAGCAGAGCATCGCCGCAGAGGTCGCAGCCAAAGACCCCAAGCGCGCTTTGCAGATGGCACAAGAGAGTTTAGCGAAAGGCGTCTCCTACCAGACGTTGAATCTCCTTAGAAAGCTCCAACAGAAGGACAGCGACAGCGCGGCCACCTTTACCGGCGACATTATCAAAAAACTCGGCTCGACGGACTTTGCCAAAGAGCATGAAGCCTCTTACGTCGCGCAGGGGCTGCTGCGCATGTTGATTCAGCCTGAACGCCCCAGAGCAGCGGCAGGTACGACGGATAAAACAAAATCAATCACACCGCTCTCGGTGGACGATCAGACCCTGCGCGACCTGATAGACATCGTGACGACGGCTGCCATGAACAGTTCGCCTGATCGGCCTAATGTGATGATGATTCAATCGTTGTTGCCGGAGATAGAGAAACGCGCGCCCGAGAGCGCGGCTCAAATACGCCGCAAGCTGGCGGAGACAAATGAGAAAATGGATCCGCGCTTCAAGCAGATGTATCAGTATAGTGAGCTGATGCGCGAGGGCAAACCGGAAGCCATGATTGAAGCGGCGGCGAAGGCTCCGCCGGACGTGCGCACGAACCTGTATCGCATGGCGGTCACCAACATGGTGAAAGACGGAGACCTTGAGGGCGCACGCAAAGTGGTCGTAGATAACCTTACGGGAGACGACCGCGACCGTTGGCTAGCAAACATCGATCAGCAACTCATCCAACGCGCTCTCAAAGCAGATAAGGTGGAAGAAGCCAGAAAGATGCTTGAGCGAATCAATCCGAAAGAGGTGCGTCTGGGACAGATAGCCAATCTGGCGACCAGCCTGTTTAAGAAAGGCGACCGCAAATCAGCCTTGCTCCTGCTGGATGAAACGCAGGAGCTAGTCAATCGCCCGCCGGAGAATCAGCAGGAGATAAAGGCCATGATTCAAGTGGCGCGTGCCTTTGCGTTGATTGAGCCGGCTCGTGTCTTTCGCATTTTGGAGCCGGTGGTCGATCAGGCCAACGCGCTACTGGCCGCCGCCGCGCTGCTGGAAAAATTCGGGGCTGACCGTGGCATCTTCAAAGACGGAGAGTTCAAGATGCAGACGACCTGGAGTTACAGTTACGCTTTCTCTGTGCAATATCAAAAAGAGATGGCGGCGCTGGCCCGCGCGGATTTTGCACGCACACGCGCGCTGGCCGACAGGTTTCAAAGGGACGAAGCAAGATTGCTGGCCCGCATCACACTGGCTCAAGCAGTGCTGGCCGACCCTTCGGAAACAAAGAACGAAAACGGCGCGGAGACGGCGGAAGACGATTCTGAATAAAGGTTAAAGACAAAAGGTAAAAGTAAGGCGGAAAGCAAATCTTAAATGTGCGCCGGAGGTGCAGGGAGAAGGTAGCCAGACGTGCAACGTCTGGAATCTTGAAGAACAGATGCGCGCATTGAAGATGCGCAGAGCTTGTCTGTCCGCACCTTGCGGCGCGGTAACGATTGTTTCGTCCAACCAGACGTTGCACGTCTGGCTGCCTTCTCATCGCCGCTCGCGCGGCTTAACGGAATTTTCAACCGCTTGTTATAAAAAAAGTTCTTGGCTTAACTTTTACCTTTTTACTTTTACCTTTTGCCTTCTTCCCTGTCGGCCTTCTTCAATACAATCGTTACTTCAAACCCGGACGGCGCGCGGTTCTGCGCGTAGACTTTTCCCTGACAAGCCTCAACGCAGCTTTTGACGATGGCAAGCCCCAAGCCCGTGCCGCCCGTCTGGCGCGAACGGTCTGACTCTATCCTGTAGAACGGGTCGAAAAGTTTTTCGATCTCGGCTTCGGGAACGCCTGCGCCGTTGTCTGCGACGGTTATTTTGATGTGACCATTGTGGCTGCCCGCAGAAGCGGTGATGGTTCCGGCGTTTCCGGCATAGCGCACGGCGTTGCGAATCACGTTGGCGAGAGCGCGAGAGAGCAGTTCGGGCTGCGCTAAGGCTTCCAGACTCTCTTCAACCGCCAATTCGATGGTTATGTTTTTTTCCGCTTCACGCTCGACCGCACGCTCCATCAGCGGGCGCAGGCGCACCCGTTCCAGCTTGATGGTAGAAGATTTGATGCCCGCACGCGAATACGCTAAAAGCTCGCTGACCAGCTTTGACATCAACAAGACTTCTTCCTTCACGTCTTCGACGTATGCGCGATCCGCTTCGCCGACGCGGTTTTCCAGAATGCTCAGCGCGAACTGCATGCGCGCGAGCGGCGAGTTCAATTCGTGCGAGATGTCTCCCAGGAATCTTTTCTGCCCGGTGACGAAACCTGACAATCTGACCGCTAGATGATTTATCGCCGTGCCCAGACGCCCCAGCTCGTCCGTGCGCTTTTCGCTGACGCGCACGTCGAATTGTTCTTCGGCGATCTGCTCTGTCGCGTTCGTGATGTGCCCGATGGTGCGTGTGATGCCGCGCACGAAGGGCAGCCAGAACAGCGTCGAGCCGATGAAGATGACAGCCGCCAGAATCAGCCACGGCGTCGCGTCGAAAAACAGCCCGTGGCCTGTGTATGAATCAGACGCGACGAGCAGACGTGTGCGAACCGGCTCGGGCTTGTCTCGTTCGAGAGTCGTCATGCGCCCGACGAACCAGTAAAGCTGCGGGTTAGCGGTTTTGAAATAAAGCGAAGGCGGCCCGCCTCCCGGCGGCGGAGGTCTGCGCGGCGGCTCTCCCGGCGGAGCGGGTCTCAATTCTCCTCTCGCAGGGGGCGGCGGCTCCGGTCTGCTCACTTCGTTAAAAATCTCGGCTGGTAAACTTGTCTCTTTCCCGGCAAGCTGTTTCCCTGTGTTGTCAAACAGGAAAAACTCTGTGCGATAAGTCTCCGAATATTTTTTCAAAACCTCGTCGCGCTCGGCTCTGGACTTTTCGTTCATCTCGCTCTCGATCAATCTGGTGACGGCTTCGATGCGGCTGGAACGAAAGAGCGAAGCGCGTGAGTCAAAGCGAAAGTAAAAATTAAAGACAACCCACAGCACTGCGCCGAGCAGCAGCAGGTTCAAAAAGAACCACAGCATGATTTTGGAAAAAAGCGAAAAACGCAGGTGACGCATAAACAGTCAATTCTCCGCCGGCTCTTCCGCTTCCGGCATCAGCATGTAGCCGACCGAGCGGATGGTCTTGATGTAGCGGGGATGTTTCGGATCGTCGCTGAGCTTGCGCCTGAGCGAAGAGATGTGAACGTCAACCGAGCGGTCAAACACGTCATAGTTTCTGCCCGCGATTTCATCAAGCAGCTTATCGCGCTCAAGCACGCGCCCCTTCGAGCGCGCCAGACACAGCAAGAGGTCGAATTCCAGCGCGGTTAAAATCAAGTCTCGATTATCTTGCGTGACTCGCCTTGCGGCAGGGTTGATGTGTATATCGCCGACAACGATTTCTTCCGTTTCGTCTTTCGTTTGCGTGGCGGTTAAAGAAGAGCGGCGCGTGACGGCGCGCAGCCGCGCGAGCAATTCTCTGGTGGAAAAAGTTTTGGGCAGGTAATCATCCGCTCCCATTTCCAAGCCGACCACGCGATCCATCTCGTCGCCCAGAGCCGTCAACATCAAAACCGGCACCGTCGAAATTTTGCGAACTTCTCTGAGTACTTCAAAGCCATCCATCCCCGGCAGCATCACATCCAGAATCACAGCCCTGTAATCTTCTTTCCTGACTCGCTCCAAACCTTCCGTCCCCGTATGCACGCTTTCAACCGCAAAGCCCATCGGTTCCAGATAGTCTTTGACCAGCCGACACAGCTTTACATCGTCGTCAATCATCAGTACTCGAATTTGAGAGGCATGCTCAACAGACTTTGTCATCGCTTTAAATTCAGATCAAGAATTTGCCACAGAGGACACAGAGTTAAAGAAATAAGAAAGCGAAATTCAACTCCAAAATATTTTCATATATTTGCTCTGTGTTCTCTGTGTCCTTTGTGGCTAAGTTTTCATGCTTATCAAACCTGTAACTTCATCGCTGTTTAGTCTAACGCAAAAAATCCGTTGCTAGAGTGACTTTTACAATAGCTTAACAAAATTCCTCGCGCTCAATATAAAGCCTTTACATTCGGAGGCTACACTGCTTCTTGTTCATAAGGAGCGCACGGGCGCTGTTATCATTTGAAAGGGGATGGAAAAATGAAAAGCTACAAGACATTGATTCTCGCTGCGGCGTTTGCTCTCTGCGCGGCAATCTCGCTGACGATCGTTTACGCGCAGTCAAGTAAAGACAGGCCGGATTTTCAGATGAACGGGCGGGACGGCGCGCCGCATCCGCCGCCGCCGCCGGGCGGTGGTTTACACCCGCGCATGTTATCGCGGCTGAATCTGACGGACGCGCAGAAAGAACAGATTCGTAACCTACATGAAGGAGCGCGCACCGCTTCTGAGGCGCACATGGAAAAGGCCAGAGCGGCGCAAGACCAATTGAAAGCCGTTGTCGAGGCAGCGACTTTTGACGAAGCAGCGGCGCGCAGCCTGCTCGCAGTCAAATCACAGGCGATGATCGAGATGGACGTGATTCGACTCAGGACGGACTCGGCCATCTATAACCTGCTGACGGCTGAGCAAAAAACTCAGCTCGAAAAGTTAAAGCAGGAGCGACCGGAATTTCATCGCAGGGGCGGGCCTAGACCGGACGAGCGTCCGCAGGAAAACTAAGGCCGTCGCACATCCAGTGAAGTGTCATGAAAGTTATTGAATTGCCACTAGCTTCAGCTAGTGGAACAAGAGAGCTAAAAAAGTGTCGGCTTTAGCCGAATCGTTTCGGCTAAAGCCGGTAACTCAGGCAATCTTATCCACTAGCTAGCTGAAGCTAGTGGCAATTCAAGAAAGCCAAGAACTTTGATTACACAACATTAGTTTTTTGAAATTCTCAAGATGGAAGCACAGGCGCTTGAGCGCGCGTGGGGCGAGGGCTAGCGTCGTCGCGCGTTGATGTGAGCCGAATGGCTATGAGGTTCGGGCACCTTATGGTATAAATCCGGCAACAAGCCTGTGCTTCCGCCCCTTCTTAAATCCCCCTTTGATTTAAAACAGAATTATCTGGAGGACACATGAAAGAAAACTTTCTCCTCAGTCGTCGAGAATTGTTGACGAAAGGTTTTAAGACCGCCGCCGCATTGGGTTTGGGCGCGATGGCTTTGAAGGCAGGCGGCAATCTCAATCCGTTTGCGACTACGGCTTTGGCGAATATCCCGTCGGGCGCGCTCGATTATGTCGCGGCAGAGCCTTGTGTGTTGACCTGCACTTCAACCTTAGGCCCTTGCTATTTCAATACCGGCCTTGTCCGCAGAGACATCACAGAAGGCAAGCCCGGACTGCCGACCAGACTCGGCTTTCGCGTCGTCAACGCAGACACCTGCGAGCCGATTCAAAACGCTTCGATTGACATCTGGCACACTGACAACAACGGAGTCTACTCCGCTCCGATCAGCACGTTTTGTAACGGCACAGACCCGGTGGTTCAGACACAACGATTCGGGCGCGGCATCCAATCAACGGACGCTAACGGTTGGGCTTATTTCGACTCGTTTTTTCCGGGCTGGTATCAGGGGCGCGTGACGCACATACATGCCACCATCCGTTTGAACGCTACTGCCATCGCCACGACTCAGTTCTTCTTTGCCGACAGGGTCAGCGAGTTCGTTTACAGGAGCCATCCGAACTACTCGCACCGCCCGAACCGCAGCACGACCAATGCGACGGATAATGTCATCGGCGGAAATCTATCCCGCGTGGTGCCTTTTCTGTTCGCGACCCGGCTGGTCAACAACAAGATTTTGCACGCGGTCAAGACCATCGGCATCCGCACGACACCCACCACTTGCGCCGCTTAAGGAAAGGAGCGAACAGATGAATTTTTCAAATACTTCAAACAACGCTTTTGTGCGCTTAGCTCTTTCCGGTGCGTTGCTGTTGTCTTTGGCCTTTGCGGCCTCTGCTCAAATCAAACTGCGCAATGCTGTGGACTATGACGGAGATAGCAAAGCCGACTTCAGCATCTTTCGCAACAGCGATAACGGCTGGTACATTTTGAAAAGCAACGGCAGCGGTTTTATCAGCCAGCCTTTTGGCACAGTGCATACTGACACGCTCGCACCCGGCGATTACGACGGCGACAATAAGGGCGACATCGCCGTCTGGCGTTATAGCAACGGCACTTTCTATTACATGGAAAGCAGCACTGGAACCGTCAAAGCCAGAACATGGGGAATCATCGGCGACGAAATCGTCCCGCGCGATTATGACGGCGATGGTAAAACAGACTTTGCAGTGGCGCGTCGCGCGAGCGGCAACATGATATGGTATATCCTGAACAGCCTAGACGGCAGTGTCCGCATCCAGCAATTCGGCTTAAGCACGGATTTCGCTGCTCCCGGCGACTATGACGGAGACGGTAAATTCGACATCGCAGTGCAACGCAGCGCAGCGGGCGGCGTCTCGACCTTCTATATTTTAGGAAGCCTCACAGGCTTTTACGGTGTGCAGTGGGGATTGGGGACAGACCGTGTCGCGGCTGGCGATTATGACGGCGATGGCAAAACCGATCTCGCTGCGGTTCGCAACAACGGCACGACGCTGGATTGGTATATTCTGCAAAGCACGGACGGGCAGCTACGCTACGCTAATTTTGGCGCAGCGGAAACCGACTCCTTAGTGCAAAATGATTATGACAACGACGGCAAAGCAGACCTCGCCGTGTGGAGAGAGAGCGACGGCACGTTCTATGTCTTGCAAAGCACGAATGGCACCCTGCTCCAGACCGCCTGGGGATTCACGACCGATACGCCGATTGCCGCATACGATTCGCACTAAAGCTTTCACCACAGAGGGCACAGAGAACATAGAGTAATTTCAAATTCAATATTTCAAATTTGAAATTTGAAATTTCAAATCTTCTTTAATCTCTGTGCCCTCTGTGGCAAATGTGCTTAGCCTAAACCCGACCGAACCTTATCAACTTTCCAGCTTTGTGCGCGCACGCTCTAAGAAGGTGCGTATCATTTCGGCGACGCGCTTTTGCATCTCCGCGCTGATGCGGCTTTCGCCTACGAGTCCGGCGAACATGTGTAGTTCTCTGGCGTTCTGGCGGCGCAGCTCGACGTGCTGCGTGATGCGGACGAGCGTATTGGACGCGCCGCGCTCGATAAAGCTGGCGGCATAGCGCAGGTAGTTTTTCTTTTCCACGTGTGCGGGCGACCATTCGACGCGCTCCGGCCTGTCGTCCGTCAACTCGACGGCAAAGGCCGCGCGCATCTGCCCGAGCATCGGTACATCTGTTCGCACAGTCCAGCGCATCAGGCCGCTCGCCTCTGCCCTGATGCTCTCGATACCCGGCATCAATTCTACGAAGTTGTGCCACTCCGTAAAAAATTCCCTTGCCCGTTCGATGCTTGTCTTAAACTCCAACTGTTCTGTGTATTCTGCCTTGATTTTGAACACCGTTCACCTCTGGAAAAATTTAATAAGAGCGCTTAACGAAATCACAGTTTAGCCACGGAGGCACAGAGACACGGAGATAACCAACCAACTTTTCATTTAGCATCTTCTTCATCTGTATATAAATCTCTGTGTCTCTGTGCCTCTGTGGCAAAGTTTTTTAGCGACTCTAAATCTTACATTGACGACGAAAAAAGAATCGAATTAAAAAAGAGCCGCGTCATGTTACGCCAGATGCCGCGAAAGTGCGGGTCTTCTGTATAGATGATAACGTGGCCGCGCCCCGTTGGCTCGTCTATCACATAAGCAGTGCCGCGCAGCAGCCGCTCCGTATTATCAGGCCACACGAAGCCTGAGAGACGCAAAGGCTGGTTGCCTTCCTTAGCAAAGACGACAGCATTGGTTCCCTCTTTCGACGGGCGGAAGAAGTAGCCGGAAGCCAGTAGCACCGGCAACTCTCTCTCTTCATAGCCGTATGTCAGATAAGTCGTGCGGTCAATGGTCGCGCGCATGATCGCTCCGGGCACTGCCTCCGGCACTTGTCCGGGACGAGCGGAAGGCGAAGCGATGGGCGGCAGTTCCGGCGACGCGCCTTCGAGTTTTTCGGTCTGATTCGCCTCTTCGCGCCGCTCTTCGGTCGCGCTCTTTTTCTCAGGCTTGCCTTTGCGCCCGCCCGATGCCTGCTCCTTGCCTGCTTCTACGGCTTGCGGCGAAGGAGCGGGTTGAGCTTCCTTCTCATCATCAGCTTTCGGCTTCTGGTCGTCGTCTTCGCTGCCGACCAGCCGCGACGAAGTCAGGTTGACATCCTTGAGGGCTGCGAAAACCGATGCGCCTTTGATGCAAACGAGCGTTCCGCCGCGTGTAATCCAGCCGCGCAGCGTGTCTATCCCGCCTTTGCCGAAAGACGAAAAATAAGCGTCGGGCGAGCCGTCCGGCAAAATGATGACATTGTACTTATCAAGCTCTGCGCGCTTGATGTTCGCAATCGTCATCGGCGTAAAGTCCACGCCGAAGCGGTCGAAGAGATGCCACAGCGAGCCGTAACTCGTCTGGCTCACGCCATCATCCGCCGCGACGATAATGCGCGGGCGTTTCAAAGAGATGACATTCTCAGAACCGATGCCCGTCTCGCCCGTCTCGTTGAAACCGGAATTGACGGCTGTGACCTCGACACCCGATTCCCGCGCGAGACGCCCTAGAGCTTCATGCAAGGTGTCCGGATTGCGTGAGACGCGCACGACGATTGTGCCGCGCGGCCAATCGCGCCCGCCCGCGTTCAAAGTGCGTGTAGCGACGGCAAGCCTGAAGCCTTCGCGCTGTAAGCGATAAGCGAGCGAGGCCGCGCCGTCGCTCTCGTAGGGAATGATGTAAGCGACGCTGGCATTTGGCGGGCGACCAAATCTCGGCGTCCAACTAAGGAGCTTAGTAAAGCCTGTCGTATCTTCCGTCCAATATGCTTCGACTCCAAACGCAAGCGGCAAAGACCATGCGGTGATGTCGTAAAATCCATAATCCTCTTTCGGAGCATTCTCGCCGCGTCGCTGGTTGCGCTGAAAACGCGCGAGCTGCTCGCGCACAAACGCGGCATCCTGTTCAGTATTCGGCTCAAGCAAAGCCTTCGCCAAACGCTTCTGCGGCTGCGCCAGATCAATCACATAGGAAGAGGCGGGAAATGTTCGCGGGCTTGCAGAATTGTTGCCGGTATAACTATGCGCGCTTGGCGAGCGGAATTCCTCTATCGCCTGCTCAACTTCAATCCCTGCGCGCTTTAGAATTTCCACGAGGTCTGCCGCTTTGCCGGGGTCTTTGCCCGGCACGATGACGATGCGTTTCATCCGCTCTGTGCGGCCTTCTTCAAGAGCAGTTCTCTTAAAATCATAAAAATCTTTGAGCCGCGCCGCGCGATGCCTTGAGGCTGTTTCCAACGTCGTCAGCGACGCGACGAAATGCTTGGCGATGGCAGAGCGCAGAGTCACAATCGTTTCATCATCGCGCTTCCAGTTGAGTCCCTTAAAACCGCCGCCGTCCGTCTCATACGTCATCCCCGTCGCGCCGTTCAAGCTCGGCCAGGAGTCCCAGTAGCCCGGATAAAAAAGATCGAAAATATCGCGGACGTAAAAATCCCACTGTCGCTGGTCGAACTGCGCCGCGTTGGCGCGCCCGAAAGTCGTCAGCCAGCGCGCGGTTTGCTCGGCAGGCAGGTTCGGATTTATCGGTTGCGCAGCGGGAGGAAAGAAAAACTGTGAGGGCTGTCCGTGATGGTCTACGAAGACCTGCGGATTCCATTCGAGATAAGCGCGCTGCACGTTGCGCGTCTCTGTTTGTGAAGAAGTGATGTTGTCGCGATTGAGATCGAAGCGATAACGATTGACACGCCCGTAGACAGACCACGGCTCGCGATGCTCGCCCGCGAGCGGCTCAGGGTTGCCGATGCCGTAAGAGTTGTACCAGGAGACGAAACGCTCGTGGCCGTCAGGGTTGGCGCAGACGTTGATGAGAGCGATGCTGTTTTTCAGTATCTCCTGCGTCGCGGGTTCGTTCGAGGCTGCGAGTTGATAGACGACCTGCATCATCGCTTCAAACGAAGCCGACTCGTTGCCGTGAATCGTATAACTGAGCCAGACGATGACGGGCGTCTCATTGGCAATGGCCTGCGCTTCCGCTTCGGAAAGTTTGCGTGGGTCTGCGAGGCGCGCGATGTTGGCTTTGATTTGATCTAGCCGCGCGATGTTTTCGGGAGAGCTGATGGCGACCAGATGCATCATGCGATGCTCATTCGTCTCGCCGATGTCCATCACGCGCACGCGGTCGGGCGCGGCAACGGCAATCTTCTCAATCACGCGCTCCATCAAAGCGTAGTTAGTGTGAAACTCGCCGACATCGAAACGCAGTATGCTCTGCGGGCGCGGCACGTTCTCTCTGTACGGGGCGCGCGTGTAAAAGTCGAAACGCGCATCATCGCGTTGCGCGAAAGCGTTTGAAATACAGAAGATGAGAACGGCTGCGAGTGCGGCGAGACGGCGAATGTGTGGCATCATCTGTCAGGGCGTGCTTTCTTTGCCGGGCAAAAGGGGAGCGTGCTGCGAGATCAGGCGCGATATTACCGCGCTTCGGCTGTGTTCTCAAATTGTGCAAGCCAAACATCAATCGCGTCTTTGTAAAAAAACGCAGTAGAATCGTTAGAGCAAAAGGAGTTCGCAAGATGGAATACGAGTCATCCGGGAGATGCCCGCGCTGCGGCGAAGGCCGCCTGCTCCGCTGGCATGAACTCAATGAAGAAGAGCAGATGCTCGCGCGCCGCCTGCCCGCCTCTGCGGATTACGAATTGAGCGAACGCCAGCAGGCGCACAGGTGGTGCAATCGTTGCTGGTATGAAGAGACGCAAAGCATGAGTGTGGATGTTTGAAACAGGTAGGGACAACCGGTAAGTCTAAAATGTAAATCTCAACTCTTGCCCGTTCTAACAGTGGCAATGAATTTCTCCTTTCGTTTGGAGAATTCTTTCATTCGCTTTAAAGCTTCTTTCTCAGACACTTCAGCGCGCGGCGGGCGTTCAACCTTGATTTCTTTAATATCCTTTGCTCTCCTCATAATTCCTCCACAGACCTTCATTGAGCTAAGCCGCAGCCGAGTCATAGTTTATGTAAATCAAGAGCAGAAACTCTTTGCGGTCTTTGCGCGATTTCACTTTGCGTTCTTTGCGGTTAAGTTCTGTTTTAACGCAAAGAACGCAAAGATTTAAGACGCAAAGAGCGCAAAGAAAAAGCAGTTGATTTGTTGCTACCCTTGATTCGCATAGTTTATATGCTGGCAGCAACCGATTGCGGTTTCTCGACCGGATGTCCTGCCTTAATCCACGCGCCCGTGCCGCCAGTGACGTTCAGGAGATTTTGAAAGCCATGCTGTTCGAGCAGGCTCGTGGCCGCGCTTGAGCGATAGCCTCCGGCGCAGATGACCGCAATCGCGCGCTGCGGGTCAAGATGCGAAGCCTGCTCCGCAAGCTCTGCCGCAAGTGGAACGTTCCGAGCGCGTGGCGCATGACCGTCCGAGTATTCCGCCGGACGACGCACATCCAGAACTTGTAAATCCGCCTGACTATCAAGCCGCTCGCGCAGTTCGTCAACGGAGATTTGCTCTGTCCCGGCTATTTCAAAACCGGCGCGTCTCCATGCCTCCATGCCGCCGCTCAAAAATCCCACGACGCTCTCGACGCCGACGCGGGCGAGGCGCATCAATGCTTCGGAGACTTTCGCTTCATCTTCCGCGACGATGATGAGCGGCGTGCCCGCAGCGATTAAAGTTCCAGCCCACGTCGCAAACTGACCGCCGAGTCCAATGTTGAGCGCGCCCGGCACATGCCCCGCGCCGTACAACGCCGCCGCGCGCACGTCCAGAATCAGATGCCCTTCGTGAGCCGACATGTCTTTAACTTCTGCGGGCGAGAGCGCGGTGGGCTGTTTTAGTTCCGCGAGAGCGGGCGCGCCCGTCCGGTTATATTCCGCATCGCGCGAGAAATAGTTTGGCGCGGCGGGTAAATCCTTTGTCATCATCGAGACAAAATCTTCTTTCGTCATCGGCTGAAGCGCGTAGTTGAAAGCGCGCTGCTGGCCGATAGTCGAAGAAGTTTCTTTCGAGATATTGCGGCCGCACATGGAACCCGCGCCGTGAGCCGGATACACCTCCACGCTGTCCGCGAGTTTCAAGAGCTTGCCATGCAAGCTGTCATACAGCATCGCTGCCATCATCTCGGAAGTGTAGCCCTTTGCGCCCGCCAGATCAGGCCGCCCGACATCGCCTATAAAGAGCGTGTCGCCCGTCAAAACTTTTTGAGCTTCATTTGAAACTTCCGTGTCAATCACCAGCACCGAAATGCTTTCGGGCGTGTGTCCCGGAGTTTCGATAAAGCGCAGAGTGACTTTGCCCAACTCAACCTCGTCGCCATCTTTGACCGCGAGGTGCGGAAAGGCCGCTCCGGCTTTTTCACTAAAGACGATTTCCGCGCCGGTACGCGCGGAAAGCTCTCTATGACCGCTCACGAAATCCGCGTGCAAGTGTGTTTCGATGACGTACTTAATCTTCAATCCCTGAGCTTCGGCTTCGGCGATGTACTCGTCCACATCGCGCTGCGGGTCAACGACAGCCGCCGCCCCGCCCGCGCCGATCAGGTACGAAGCGTGCGCCAGACATCCCAGATAAAATTGTTTGAAATACATAACCCTCTCTCCTGAAGTCAGAACCACCTGCGGTAGCGGGTGGGTTCTTTGCGTCAACAATACCCGCCCGCTACCGCAGGCGGTTCTGACTTGTTGATTTCAATTCTCGTAACAGAGCAGCGGTCGCAGCGGCTTTATTTTCCCACACTGCTGCCGTTTCTTCGAGAGCTGCGATGTCCGTCTGATGACGCTTAGCCCATGCGTCTGCTTCCGATGCCAGCCATTCGAGCGTGCCCGGCGCATCCTGGCTGAAAAGCGATTTGAGAACGAATTTTCTCTCTCCGATTCTCAGGCCAAGCTCTAACTTTTGCGCCGCGCGGCTCAAGTCCGTCCGCACCAGAATCATCCCGCTGCGCGCGGGCGTCAAAAGCGATTGCAGGAAATCTTCCGTCTCCGAGAGGCGCGGGTCAACCAAGCCCTGCGCGTCTCGCAGATGAAGGGCAAGCTGTTGCTGCTTTCCGACAACACGCCCCTCTTCAAACAGCGCGGTGCGCAGCAACTCGCTCCAACTCTTGTAAAAGGGCGAAGCAATCTCTGTTACTTTTGAGAGAAATGCGGGCAGCCAACTCAGCAGGTGCTCCCACAAAAAAGCCTTGCGTGCGCCGCGCCAGCTCTCACGCTGAATAGCATCCCTCTCATCCTCTTCCAACCCGGCCAGATTCGCGTAGAGCGCGAGCATCACCGACAGATGATCCGCCTCCGCGGGCGGCGTCTGCCCCAGAGCGCGCCAGAAACCCGCGATGCGGTCACGCGCCTCGCCGCCGAGCATCCCCTCCGCGCCCAGGTAAACCGAAGCATATGGATAAAGCTGAAAGACAAAAAGGTCTGTGTACTCGCTCTCGACAGGCAAAGCCCCGAGCTTTAAAGCTTCCGCGATGCGTGATGTCTCTTCAGACGGAGGCTCAGCCAGCACGGCGAGCGCGCGAAAGAGTTCCATCACTCGACCCCGACAAGCTCTTGTTCGTCCGGCAAACGGAAAACTTCGCGCGCGGGCTTGAGCGGTCGCATCAGCCAGTAAGGTCTGCGCGTGCCGTCGGGCGAGTGTTGGGGCGCAGGGCGCGTCATCCTCAACCATTTACGATAAACCTCGCGCGCCTTGTCTGTGTCTACGGAGATGTCGCCGTGCGCGTCTGCGGCTTCGGCCTTCTTGACGCGAACGGCCTGATGCCAGCAGTGCATGCCTGAGACCGGGTCTGGATGAACCGGGAAAGTTAAGTTTTGATGGACGCCGACATCCGTCCACCAGATACGCTGCGTGTCCGGGTCGCTCGATTCGTAAGGCTCGACGCCGCGCTCGCGTTTCATGCCCCACTGATTATCCTGCCGGTCGAGCGCGACGGTCGCCATCATTTGCCGCTGGCCTTCGTCTTTGAGCTTCCAGCGTCCCATGTGATGACTGCAAGCGACGATGCCGGGGCGTATGCCTTCCGTGACCCAAGCCTTGACGACAAAATAGCCGATCTCCGTTTCGACTCGCACGAGGTCTCCCGTTCGGATTCCTAATTGTGCAGCATGAGATGGGTGAATCCAGAGCGGATTAGTGTGCGAGATTTCGTCTAGCCACTTGGCATTCGCGCTGCGCGTGTGAATCTGCGTCGCCAGCCGAAAAGTAGAGATCAAGACGGTTTGATCCGCCGCTAAATTGTCCGGATGAACGTGGCTCTTGATGTAAGTCGGAATCGCGTACTCATGCCAGCCCCAATCCGCGAGCGTGCGCGAGTAAAATTCCAGCCGCCCGCTCGGCGTCGGAAAGCCGCGCAAGGTCTTGCCGTCAACATTGACGCCGACTAATCTTCTGCCTTCGGCGTCAGGGTCCGGGCTGGCGATGGGCACGATGTTGGTCGAAGCAGGCTTCTGCGTCCGTGTGTAGACGCGACCGAAATGATCTTCCCGAACATCTTCAAGCTCTGCGTCCGGCACAAGCTCTTCGTACAGCGCGCCGGTCTTCTTATTGATTTCAAAAGCTCCGTAGCGGCGCATGAATTCAAGCGGCGACAAATCTTCCGCCGCCGCACGCTCTTTCAATCCCGGCACAGAATTTTCAAAGATGTAGCCATAATATTCATCCACGCCGAGCCGTGTCCCCGGTTGCTCTTTCGATTCGACGAACTGCCGGATACCCAAACTTCCGTCAGGGTCTATGCGCCACGTCAACTCCATCCAGAATTCGTTCTCTTCCCAGACCTCGCCGGGATTTATTTCGCGTGTGTCCGTGACTTTTTCGCCTAAGCGTTCGCGCGCCGCGCGCATGACGGGCTGGCGAAAGCCTATCCACTGCGCATCGTGCGTCTCGTAAGAATGCAGGTCATGCCGCTCAGAGCCGTGACCCATCGGCAAGACGTAGTCCGCGAAGTATGAAGTTTCATTCCATGTCGGCGTCAGCGCGACGTAGCAGCCAATCAGGCTTTCGTCATTCAGAGCTTCGACCCAAGAGAAGCCGTCCGGGTTCGTCCAGACGGGGTTATAGACGCGCGTGAAGTAAACTTCTAACTTCCCTCTTCCCTCTTTCAAAAAATGCGGCAGCAGAAATGAAAGCTCGTTCATCCCCAAAGGATATTCGACAGGCCACGTCAACTCGTTCCAAGTGTGCGGGTGCGGCGGCGTATAAATCGGCTTCGGCACAAACTTGTTCCATGCGTTCGGAAAGACGCCGCCCTCTGTCGCCACCGCGCCGAGCAGTGCATTCAACATAAAGAGCGTGCGCGCCACCTGCCAGCCGCCGCTGTTGCCCGACGCCGCGCTGCGCCAGTTATGCGAAGAGAAGCGCGTGCCCGCCGTCGCAACAAGTTTGGCTATCTCTTCGATCACGCGCGCGTCAACGCCGGATTCCTTCTCCGCGTTCTCGAACGTATAGCTCTTGTACATGTTCTTCAAAACCAGCTCGAACGTCTGAAAGTCCGTCGGCAGCTCTGGATTCTCGACGGCCAGAAACTCTTCCCAGTTCCACCAGCGGCGGACAAACTCGCGATTGTAGAGATTGTTTTGAATCAGGTAGCTCGCAATCGAAAGCACTATGGCCGCCTCTGAGCCGGGATAAGGCGAGACCCAGTAGTCCGCGTGCGTCGCTGTGTTTGAAAGGCGAGTGTCAAAAACGATGAGCTTCGCGCCGGCGGCTTTGCCTTCAATCACACGCTGCGCGTGTGGATTGAAGTAGTGCCCAGCTTCCAGGTGCGAGCTGATAAGCAATATAACTTTTGCGTTCGCGTGGTCGGGACTCGGGCGATCCATGCCCATCCAGAATTGATAGCCCGCGCGGCTGCTCGAAGAGCAAACATTCGTGTGCGAATTGTGCCCGTCCACGCCCCATGCCGCGAGGATTCTTTCCGTAAAACCATCTTCGCCCGGACGCCCGACGTGATACATGACTTCGTTGTGCCGCTTCTCAACGATGGCGCGGCGAATGCGCGAGGCGAGGTCATCAAGCGCCTCGTTCCAACTGACGCGCACCCACTTGCCTTCGCCGCGCTTGCCCGCGCGTTTGAGGGGATAAAGAATTCTGTCCGGGTCTGTGATTTGATTCAAGGTCGCGGGGCCTTTGGCGCAGTTGCGCCCGCGCGAGCCGGGATGCTCAGGATTGCCCTCGAACTTTCTGACCTGCAAGCTCTCTTTATCAATGTATGCTAAGAGGCCGCACGCGGACTCGCAGTTAAAGCACGTCGTCGGCACGAGCATGTAACGCCGCTCTTCTTTTCTGGGCCAGCTTTTAGATTCCAGCTCGACCCAATCATCCCAACGCTCTTTCGGCGGAAACGCCGCCAGATGAATCCGGCTCGGCCCCGGATAAAAAGTCTCGCCGCGCGCCTCTGTCTCTTCCCGCGCCGCGCTGACACGTTGATTCAACTCGTCAAGCTTCATTGTTTCAGTCTTCACATTCACACAGGTTTTTGGCGCGCTTACGCCAACGAATCAAAGCCCAAAGCAAACTCGATTGCCGCTCGCACTTCGCGCATCCGATCAAGCGATAGATGTGTGATGTAAGCGCCGAGATTGGCCTTCTGAATCGTCTGAAGGTTATCCGCATTCACCGCGCAGTCGGCAAGCACTCCATCGGCTGAGGGCGTCAGAACGACTTCCGTAGGGATTCCGCGAATGGTGGTCGTGATGGCAGCGACGGTGATGCCAGTCAGAAAAGAGATGGCCGGGTGGCGTGTCAGAATCAACACCGGGCGGCGTTTGTCCGGCGCGCGAAATGTGTACCAGTAAACATCGCCCTGTGTCATTACTCCTCCCAAACCTGTTCCGCTTCCCATTCATCAAATTCGCCGGGACTCACAGGATGATCGGTATACCCTTTCTCGTGCTGCCTTTCCAGAGCAATAACCTCACGCTGGCTTAAAGCCCGCTCCAAAGCCGTTCGCACAAAATCCTCCCGCGTCATGGAAAGATGATGCGTCACCTCGTCAATCTCTGCGAGCAGGGATTCCTCAACCGTCAATTCAATAGCTTTCATATTTTGTTTTTCGTCAAGCATGTTCGACAGTTTATCATGTCGTAGGCATGAGAATCAGCAAGCCTTCCGCCGGGAATAGCTGGATGGAGACGAAACAGCCCCGGATAAAAAGTCTCGCCGCGCGCCTCTGTCTCTTCACGCGCCGCGCTGACACGTTGATTCAATTCGTTTGGATTCATAAGCTAAACCGCAACGCCACAACTTTAATCAAGGTTACTCAATTTGTCCCGTTAGGGACGATTGAAAATAGCCCAGCGATTCATCGCTGGGGCAGCAAGCACAAGATAATTCAGTCCCGTAGGGACGACTGAATTTCAACCCCAGATGTAACGCTTATCATATTCAATCTCGTGCTTGTTCAGAAATGCCAAAAACTCTTGCTTAAAATCCTGACGGCGATGATGCTCGGCTTGATTTTTAATGTAAGCAATAGTCCGGTTGACATCAGCTATTCCAATGCTGAATGCGCCGTAACCTTCCTGCCAAGCGAAAGTGCGATGCGCCGGAAAGCTATCGTGAATCCACTTGGACGAGCCGCCTTTTATCAACTGCATTGCTTTTGCTACGGCAAGCGTTGCCGGTAAAGATAAAAGCAGATGAACATGATCGTCTGTCCCACCAGCAGCCAGAGCCTTCATCTTATTCTCGCGAGCAATCCCACCAAGGTACGGGTAAAGACGCTCCTGCAATTCAGGCGTTATTATTTTCTGCCGCTCTTTGGTGCTGAAAACGCAATGCAAAAGCAGGTGAGAGAATGAGTGAGGCATACGCTTCTCCTTATTTTCAGCCGTCCCTACGGGACTCAACTTACGTTGCCTCTTATTTCCCAGCGATGAATCGCTGGGCTACTTTCAATAGTCCCTAACGGGACAGTAATTTACTTCAGTTAGTATTCTTTATCGTCAATCATTCCTTTTCAAACAAACGTCTCAACTCGGAAATCCGCGCCAGATGATGATCGTCGTGTTCGGCGATGAAAAAGCATGAGTCCAAAACGCGGAGTTGCAGTTGCATGCGCGGATGCAGCGCGGTCTTTTGGATAAAGGCTTCGTCGTATTCGTCCAGGCGGCGGACAAAGGCCATTCTCTCTGCGCGAAAGGTTGAGAGGATGTTGTCAATCTTACCTGCATTGTGATTGGCTTCGTGCGTCTTGCGATTTTCGAGGTCTGCGGCGTGCAGGGTTTCGCGTCCGGCTTCGTAATCGTCTAGGCGGTTTGTCCACAAAAACTCTAAATCCACCAAGTGTCCGGCCTGTTCCTGTATAGACCATTTATCGCCGTCGCGTCGCGCCAGCATCTCTGCCGGCAACGAGCGCGTTAAATCTTCGAGCCGCGCGGGTGTGCCCCGCAGACGCTCTACGACGTTCGGGTACATCCAGACGGGCAGTTGGTCGAAGGAAAATTTTCGTGCGAACCAGACCTTGTGCTGCATAAGAGACGGCCTCCCTCTTTCTAAGCCAGCGGCACAGCTTGTCCGGCCTGCACATAAGCATGCTCGTAAAGCAGCAAGCCGACGAGAGCCAGCGGTGCGGCTGGAATGCCGATCCACGGAGCAAAGCCGCCCAGCGCAGTCAGCGCGATTCCAGCCCAGAAGTATTCGCGGTATCGCCCGCTCAACATTTCCCACACGGCGAGACGCGCGTGCGCGGTCGGATGCGTCAAAGTTACTTCGCCCCAGATGAGCAGCAAGTGTATCAGGCTCGTCGCGCCGAGAATCCAGAGCAGTAGCGAAACCAAATCGGGCGATAAACGAAACGCGATTGGAGTCAAGACGGCAGAGCCGAGCAGGAGAGCCTGCACGAAAAGATGCGGCGGCAGGAGCGGATTCTGCCACAAATCGCGCGCCTTGGCCTGCGCGAAAAGATAGGCCGTGTAGATGGCCGTCAAAATCGCGAGCGGCAAGCCCGCGATGATGAGCCAGCTTTGCACATCCGTACGCCCCAGATAACTTGCGAGAAAATGAATCGCGAGGACGACCGAATATCCGGCTATGATAAAAGCCCCCTTGACCAGCCAGCTTTTCCACTGCGGGCGCGTAAAGATCAAATAAAATCTTTCAGGGTGCTCCAAATCCCAGAGCAGCAAGATTCCGGTGATGGCTAGGAACACGCCTGAGACAACGGGCGCGACCCACAGCCACAGGGGGTCGTCAACTCTCAGGAAACCGAGCATGACGAGCAACAGGGGAACCAGATAAGCTCCCGTCGCAATGCCTTTAGTCCAAGTGTAAAGACTGACGCGCCAGTCCCACGGAATCGCGTGCGACACGTCATAGGACAGCAACGCGGCGGCAGAACTGTTATTGAAAGTCGGGTTGCCAGACACGACCGTCTCGGCTCCCGCCTGCTGCTCGCTCCACATAAAGAGGCCGCCTTCAGGCCGCCTCGCGGCGAGCGGGTCGAGCGTGGCCTGATGCGCTCCCTTATAAAAAAGTTTTGGCAGCGTCTCTTTTTCGGGGCGGCGCACGTTGACCGGCTCGCGATTGACGATGCTCGCAACTTTCGAGAGCGGGTCATTCATGTCTCCGACCAAGATAGCTTCGGTCGGGCAGACGACCACGCACGCAGGCTCTAAGCCCATGTCAATCCGGTGCGCGCAGAAGTTACATTTTTCCGCCGAATGGTCTTGCGGGTTAATGAAGATGGCATCGTATGGACAGGCAGCCATGCAGGCTTTGCAGCCGATACAAATTGATTTGTCGAAATCAACAATACCGTCCGCGCGCTTGAACATCGCTGTCGTCGGGCAGGCCGTGACGCACGGAGCATGCGCGCATTGATTGCAGCGCGTGACCTGATGCGCCCGCCGCGCCTGCGGAAACTCGCCCACGTCAACATGCTTGACGTAAGTGCGCGTCACCGAAAGCGGCACATCGTTCTCGGACTTGCAGGCAGTCGTGCAGGCGTGACAGCCGATACAGCGCGTGTGGTCAATCACTTTCGCCCACTGCACTGGCTGGCTCTGGGCTGCGTAAACCGGGAGTTCTCTCATTTGAGTCTTATTATTCAGGAAGGACTGTTATGAAGCAAGAGTTAGTTTCCCGCAAAGAGCACAGGGTATAGGGGAAGGGGATAGGGTGTAGTGAAAAGCATTTTGTTTTTCTACACCCTACACCCTATCCCCTACACCCTCTATTTTTCCATGTCCACGACGCGGCTCGCGCGCTCTGAAGCAAGCGCGAAGTTCGGGAGGACGCGAAAGGCCGTGAGGCCGACTGCAACGCGGTCTCCTACTTTGAGCCGGATGGAATTGGCTTCCGGTTTCGGGCGCGTGACGATGATAGGCACGCCCATGCTCTTTTCCGGCGTGTTAATCGTCACGTTATAGAGCGGCGGAGCGCCTTCCGTGGGTTGCCGCGCGATCAGGTCGAGCCGCAGCGTGAGCCGCTCGTAAGCCCCTACGAAATGTATCTCTTCGACGACGCCGTTGGTCAGGCGCTGGCAGCCTTCGGGCAATTCGCCGGTGCGGTTAAGACAGACATCTTCCGGGCGAAAGACCAGCTTGACGGACTGCCCTTCGCGGAAACGCTTTGTCTCTTCGCGCGCCGGAAGATTGACCGTGCCGAGTTCTACGCTTTCGTTATGCACGACGCCGAGCAGCAGGTTAGCCGCGCCCAAAAAAGTCGCGACATATTCGGTCTCAGGCTTGTTATAAACCTCATCGGGAGTTCCGATCTGTTCGAGCCGACCTGCGTTCAGGACTGCGATGCGGTCGCCAAGCTCAAGAGCTTCTTCCTGATCGTGCGTGATAAAAATCGAAGGCACGTTAATTTGTTTGAGCAGGATGCGAATCTCGCGGCGCAGGCGAACGCGCGTCTGTGCGTCGAGTGCGCCGAACGGCTCGTCAAACAGCAGCACCTGCGGCTTGTAGGCGAGCGTGCGCGCGATGGCGACTCGCTGCTGTTGGCCGCCCGACAACTGCGAAGGATATTTATCGCGATGCTCTTCAAGACGCACCAGCTTGATTAAACCGTCTACGGTTTCCTTGATCTCTTTGCGCGGGCGCTTTCTGATGCGCAGGCCGTAGCCTATGTTCTGCTCGACCTTCATGCGCGGAAACAGAGCGTAAGCTTGAAAGATAACGCCGACGCCGCGCTCGCGCGCCGGAAGCTCCGTCACGTCTTTGCCGTGCAGGATAACGCGCCCCGTATTTGGCTCTTCCAGCCCGGCGATGATGCGCAGGATGGTCGTCTTCCCGCTCCCGGATGCGCCGAGCAGGACTAAGGATTCGCCCACCGCGACATCGAAGTTGATGTCTTCCAAGACCACAGTGCCTTTAAAGCTCTTGCTGATACTGCGCACGCTCGCGGCGATTTCCGGCGGCACACTCCGGCCTTCAGGCGCGGCCACACTCTCTGCCTCGCTCTCGCTGCCAAAGATGGTTGTGAACTCTTCCGATTGCATCATCAATCAAGTGATAAGTGATGAGTGATAAGTGATAAGATAAGATGATTTCTCTTATCACTTATCACTAGCGTTACTCCGTATCCAACCAATCGCGCGCGAAGAAAAGCACGCTGAAGATGGCGAAAGAAAAAAGCGCGAGGACGATGGCGACGGCGTTGGCGGCCTCGACCTGCCCCTCGTTAAATTTGGCGAAGATGTAGAGCGGCGCGGTCTGCGTGCGGTTTGCCAGATTACCCGAAACGAGAATGGTCGAGCCGAACTCGCCGACGGCGCGGGCAAAGGTCAGGAGCGCGCCCGTCACAATCGCGCCGCGCAGGCTGGGCAGCGTGACGTGCCAGAAAGTCTGCCACCGCGTCGCGCCGATGGTCGCCGAAGCTTCTTCGAGCGAGCGGCTCATCGTGTCAAAAACAGGCTTAATCACACCGAACGCGAGCGGGAAAGTCACGAAGATATTAGCCAGTATGATTGCCCACGCCGTAAACATCAGCCATTCGCCGCGCGGGTCAATCAGCTTGCCCAGCATCCCGTAAGGCCCCCACAGCAACAACAAAGAGAACCCCGCGACCGCCGTCGGAATCGCCGTCGGCAGCGAGATAGTCACGATCAGCGCATTGCGTCCCCAGAAGTTGTAACGCGAAAGCACGTAAGAGGCGAACAGGCCGAAGAGCACATTAAAGACCGTCGCCCAGAAGCTCGTCATCATCGAAAGTTTTAAAGCAAAGACGGCTTCCGGCGCGGTCAGCGCAGCCCAAAAGCTGCCCAGGCCCTTGCTCATCCCGAACCAGAAGATTGCATACAGCGGCAACAGCACGAGCGGCAACATGATGCCGATCATCGCCGCCACGCTCAAAGGCCGCACGACATCAAAGCCGCGCACATGTCGCATCGAAGGGAGAGCTGTACTCATAGTTCAAATAGTGATGAGTGATGAGTGATAAGTGATGAGAGAAAAGAAATGCTCTTTCTTATCACTCATGTTACGCAAAGCACAGTTTAGTCGCGGCAGCGACGATCTACCAGTAGCCCACAGCGCAAGCTGTGGGAATTACAGTCATGCACGAAATGAAGCCCGTGAACCGGGCGATATAAAATCTATGCCGCTGCTCCGCAGCTTACACGCTTATCTCATGCTTGAGTCCCACAGCTTGCGCTGCGGGCTACTGTTAGGTCGCTGCTCCGCAGCTTACTCTGCCAGCCTACTTAACATGAGTTATCAATTATCACTGCTTTCTCTGTACCTGATTGCGCCAAACATTCTCTATGATTTCAGGATAGGCGCGCGTCCAGCCGCCGAACAGCTCAACGGTAAACGGGATTTCGATGCGCGCGAACTCTTTATTATTCTCGTTGAGCTTCTCGTCCGTGACCGAGCGAAAATGATATTTGACAAAGGCGCGCTGGGCTTCGTCAGACCACAGGTATTGCAGGAAGGCTTCGACGACGGGACGCTCCTGCGCTGTCACGTTGCGGTCAATGATGACCGCCGGATGCTCGCTGAAGATGGTTGATTGAGGGACGACGATCTCGATTGCCGCGCCCGCTTCTTTCATTAACAAGCCTTCCAGCTCGTAGGTGATGAGCGCGTCGCCAAAGCCCGTCTCAAACTGCGTCCGCGCCTCGCGCGCCGAAGCCGGTGTGGCGCGCACGTTCGGCCAGATGGCCTGTAAGCTTTTCAGGGCGCGTGCCTGATCGTAGCCGCCCGTTTCTTTCTCGCTCTTTTTCAGCTCCGAGCCATAGATGGCGAGGATTGACCATTGCGCGCCGCCGGAGCTGACCGGGTCTGGATGAATCAGCTTGACGCCGGGCTTGGCGAGGTCTGGAAAATCCTTGATGCCCTTCGGATTGCCTTTGCGGACGAGGATGATGAAAGGCGTTTTATTGACGATGCCCTGATACGGCAGCAGTCGCCAGTTGGCAGTGACCGCGCCGCCCGCCGACAGGCGTTCGACATCACGCTCGATGGACAGGATGGCGATGTCTGCGCCGACGCCCTGAAGAATCTGGTTGGTGATCGTCTCAGACCCTGCGAAAGATGAAGTAAACTTCACATCCTGCCCGTGCTCTTTTTTCCACTTGGCGGCAAAGCCCGGATAGACGGATTTTTCCATCGCTTCCTTCATAATCGAGAAGCCGTAGACGGTAATGTTGACGCCGCCCGTCTCTGTCTGCGATTTCGGCAGGCAACTGCCTGCGAGCAGCAAGGCTGCCGGGATAAACAACGCGCTGAAGATTTTCAGTCGGTTCATGGGTGTACGTCTCCTCACAGGAAATTTGAGGTCTGACCTGTTCAACCCGCGCTCGCCCCCCGCGCACGCTTGACCGTATCGGCTTCGGACTACGAAATATTTGAGAGCGTCTATAGCACACCTTTGTTTTTTCGGAAAGATTTTTTCCCGCGCTTGCGAGCCGCCGCTGTTTGTGATGCCGCCGGGAATCATGGTAGAAAGGCTTTTGATGAAGCGGATGAACATTATCAGGAGGAAGAGCGAAATGCGGTTTATCGTTTCCTGTGCGGCAACTCTCGTGCTGGCTATAGCATTGCTCGCGGCATGCAACTCGGAGGACTCTGCGCCTAAAAAGCCGAGCGTGACGACGGCTGACAGCAGCGCGCCACAGAAGGGACAGCCCGACGGCGTGCGGCGCATCACCATCACAGAATTAAAAGCCGAAGTGGACAAAGGCAATGTTGTCCTCGTTGACACGCGCCCCCCGGAAGCTTATGCGCTGGAGCACGCCAAAGGCGCTATCCAGATGACGGAGGCGGAGGTCGAGGCGCGCTCGGGCGAACTGCCGCGCGATAAAATGATCGTCGCCTACTGCTCTTGACCGGCTGAACACTCAAGCGCCGGTCTGGCGCTCAAACTCAAAGCCAAAGGATTCACCAATGTTGCAGCCCTCCTGGGCGGCACGGACTCATGGAAAAACGCCGGGTTGCCGATGGAGAAGAAATAATTATTGGAGCGCTTCCGCTTTTCTTGGGATTCGCCTATCTCGTGCATCAAGTATGAAGGTACGTGAAGTTCTCAAGCTGATAAAGGATGATGGCTGGTACTTGGTCACAACCGAAGGCAGCCACCGTCAGTTCAAGCATCCGACCAAGCCCGGGCGCGTCACGGTCTCCGGGCATCCGGGTGATGACGTGCATCCGAAGACCTTAAAGAGCATGTTGGTGCAAGCCGGGTTGACGAAGTGAAGGAGCAGATGAAAGCCATGCGTTATGTGATGATTATCGAAGAAGGCGAAAGAAATTACTCAGCTTATCTGCCCGACCTGCCGGGCTGCATCGCTACCGGCAAGACTATTGAAGAGGTGAAGCAGAGAATGAGTGAAGCGATTGCGCTGCACCTGCGCGGGATGCGTGAAGACGGCTTGCCGATTCCCGAGCCGGTTAGCCATGTCGAGTATGTCGAAGCGGCGTAGCGCAGTCCGTGCAAGCCGCCATCCAATAAATGAGCAACAGAAAAAAGCAGCCGGGATAAAAGCAAGCTCATGCTTCACCCTTGCTGCTTTTAATTTCAATTAGCGTCTTACTTTTACCTTTTACCTTTTTACTTTTACCTTCCTTACATTTTCCCCCACAGCATCAGAACGCCGATGATGATGAAGGCGACCGCCGCGAGTTGGTGCAGCAGCTTTTCCGGCAAGTAGTGCCCGAGCGCCGTGCCGATAGCCACGCCCAGCAGCGATACGAGCGTGAGCGCGAGCGCCGCGCCGAGAAAGACCGCGACGGGCGAGCGCGTCTTGGCCGCCAGCGTGATGGCCGCCAGCTGCGTCTTATCGCCCATCTCCGCCACCAGCAGCAGGCCAAACGTCGTCCAGAATGCACTCCATTTCATGATCGCAAGCCCTCCTTAATATTTTTAGCGGGGGAGTTTTAGATGTAGAAATAATTTCGCTTTTCCTTTGCGTTCTTTGCGGTCAAGTGTAATTTTAACGCAAAGACCGCAAAGATTTAAGACGCAAAGCACGCAAAGAATTTTTACTCTCGATTCCTTACAGCACGCGCGTGCCCGCGATGCGGTCGAATTGTTGGAGAAGCTTAAAACGTGCGAGCTGTGTTTGACGGCGACGCGCCAGCACGGCCAGTTCAAGCGCGACCCGTTCGCGAAGGCGTCCGCCGCGCTCGCCCGCCGCTATTTTCGCAACAATCCGGCGCAGGCATTCCGTGATGCTTGAAATGTATGCATTGGCGCTCGGCTGCGCGTGGAGGCGGATGTGCCCGCCGCTCGAATATTCAAAGCGTCCGGCTAAAGGGTCCAGGAAAGCATAGTCATCGCTCAATTCAAGCCTCGCGGCCTGAAACAGCGCGTCGAAATCCGCGTTGGCGCTGAGGGCTGCGCGCTCGACCGCCGCCGCCACCTCGCCGCTCATGCGAAGGAGGTCGCGCCACTCTTGCTCTTCCGGCGTGAGTTCTATTTCCTCTTCCAAACCGAAATCAATGCCTGCTCCGGGCAGCGGCAAGGGCAAGTGGTGCGCGCCGTTATTCGTCTCTTCCTCGCCCGCATACACGCTGACGAGGCCGCCCGCTTCACTCGCACGCACGAGCAGGCGTTGCAAGGCTTCTTCGCCCTCTGCCGTCTGGCCCGTCGCGTGATTCCGCTCGCGCACGCGCGGCGGCTCCTGCGCACTGAGATAAATGTCCGCCTCGTACTCTACGAGTTGGACATGCACGCGCCCGACGAACTCGCGCCCTTGCAAGTAGCGCAAGAGCGCAGCCAGATTCACATAGGCCGTGTCCAGATTCTCATGCAAAGCATGTGCGTTAGATTCATCCATCGGAAGCACGGAGTCTAACAAAGCGGCTCTCAGAGCGTCAATGCACGTTTGTGCTTTGTACTTTGTACTTTGTTCTTTGCATTTTTGTGCTTTGTCTTTTGTGCTTTGTTCTTTGCACGCTCTTCAACATAGAGCTTATAACTCAATCTCGAACGCCACAGGCAAAGAACTAAGAACTAAGCACAAAGAACTAATTTGACTATTGCATCGCAACGCTGATTCATGCCAAACTCCGCGACATCTTTCAAAGCGGGCTGCTGGATTCATCTCTAAAAATTTAAAGCCGGTCGGGAGCGAGCAGTGATCGAAGTCACAGACATCGTCAAACGCTACGGCACTAACATAGTGCTCAATCACGCCACCTTTCAAATCAAAGAAGGACAACTGACCACGATTTTGGGGCCTTCGGGCTGCGGCAAATCAACCATGCTGCGTTGTCTGAATCGCCTTGAGCGATTCCAGCACGGACGCTTAAGCATCGGCGGCGTAGAGGTCTTAGGCTCTGAGGACAAACCGCTCTCGGCGGCGCAGGAGAAAGAGCTGACACGCCAACTTCGCGCGCGTGTCGGCATCATCTTTCAAAACTTCAATCTCTTTCCGCACCTGACCGTTTTGGGCAACTGCATCGAAGCCCCTATGACCGTCAAAGGCTTGGATCGTAAAGCAGCCGAAGATGTCGCGCGCCACTACCTGAACAAAGTGGGCTTGAGCGAAAAGGAAGAATTTTTCCCCGCGCAGCTTTCCGGCGGGCAGCAGCAAAGAGTTGCCATCGCACGCGCGCTCGCCATGGAGCCGGAAGTGATTCTGTTTGACGAGCCGACCTCTGCGCTCGACCCGCAACTGATACAGGGAGTCGCGCGGATGCTGCGCGACCTTGACGATCTGGGCAAGACTTTGGTCGTCGTCTCGCACGACATGAACTTTGCGCGCCGCATCTCCGACCAAGTCATCTATTTTGAAGGCGGCCACGCGGTCGAATCCGGCACGGCTGAAGAAGTTTTCGCTAACCCGCAAAAAGAAGAGACGCGCGCCTTCATGCGCAGCTTTCACGAAGACGACAGCGCGACGGATGACCAGCCCGCCACTGACGCAGGCGGCAAAGAAAAGTTTGAAACAGAGATAGGCACACGCGGGAATCTAGGACAGGAAGAGTAGACCGACCAACATGAAGCTGAACCGCCTGCGGCGCACTGCCGCCACGCTCCTTCTCCTGCTGCTTTGTCAAACACAGGCTCTAGCGCAAACCGCGCTTCAGCGTATCAAACAGAACGGCGAGCTGCGCATCGGCACGGATGCCACTTACCCGCCGCTCGAATCCGCCGAGGGCGGGCAATTCACAGGCTTTGACATTGACCTCGGCAACGCCATCGCGCGTGAGCTTGGCGTCCGCGCGGTCTTTGTCAACTCGGGCTTTGACGGCATTTTTCCCGCGCTGCAAAACGGGACTTTCGATGCCGTAATGTCTTCCGTCACTATCACTCCCGAACGCAGCGCGGCGATGCTTTTCTCAGACCCTTACTACAACTCAGGCCAGCTTATCGCTGTCAGGCAGGGCACGCAGGGCATCAGTAAGCCGGAGGATTTATCCGGCAAAAAAGTCGGAGTGCAGATCAACACGACCGCGCAGATTGACTTGGAAAAGCGGCAGGGCGTCACCGTCGCCGTCTACAATACAGTTGACCTCGCGATGCTGGATTTGAAGAACGGGCGGATTGATGCTGTCGTCGGCGACGCGCCCGTCCTGCGCTACATGATTCGCCAGAGCTTCACCGAATTGACCACAGTCGGAAACAGGTTCACAGACGAAAAGTTCGGCATCGCTGTTGCGCAGGGGAACGAAGACCTGCGCCGCGCCATCAACGCCGCGCTCTGGCGCATTACTGAAACAGGCGAGTATGATCGCATCAATACTAAATGGTTCGGCGAAGCGGCTGAGCGCGCGGCGGACCAAGCCGCCAGCGAGACGCAGAGAAAAGCTTTTGACGTAGGCATCGTGCGGCGCACATGGACGCTCTTTTTATCGGGCATCTGGTTGACGGCGCGGCTCGCGCTGCTGAGTCTCGCGTTAGGGTTGCCCATCGGCCTGCTGCTCGCGCTGGCGCGCGTGCAATCGTTAAAAATTCTGTCGGCTCCCGCCGCCCTGTATGTCGAAGTGATGCGCGGCACTCCTTTGCTCGTCCAGATACTTTTTATCTACTTTGTCTTGCCGTCCTTCGGCATCAACATCCCTGCATTTTGGAGCGGCATCATCGCGCTGACCTTGAACAGCGCGGCCTACATCGCGGAGATTTTTCGCGCCGGAATTCTCTCGATTGACGCGGGGCAGATGGAGGCCGCACGCGCGCTCGGCATGTCGCACACACAGGCGATGCGGCGCATCATCCTGCCGCAAACTTTCCGCCGCGTCGTCCCCCCTATGACCAACGAAGGCATCGCACTCTTGAAAGACTCGTCGCTCGTCTCCGTCATCGGCCTGACGGAACTCGCACGCACCGGACAAGAGTTGGCGAGCCGCTACGCCGCGCCGCTCACCATCTGGCCGATGGTCGCTATATTCTATTTGCTGCTTACTTTCCCGCTCACGCGCATCGCTGAATATTTAGAAAGACGCTGGCGTCCGGTGACGAGAGCATGAAAAAGCAATCTCCCGCAAAGGCGCAAAGACGCAAAGGAAGACGCGAAGAAAGCTTTCAACATCTTTGCGCCTTCTTTGCGCCTTTGCGCCTTTGCGCGAAACTTTCTGATTCAAACATTCCTTCAAGTGTCATCAAATCAATCAAATGAAAATTTTAATTCTCGGCGCGGGTCGGATGGGACTCGGCGCGGCATATGACTTGGCGCACAATTCGGATGCGGAAGCTGTCACGGTCGCCGATATTGACCTTGAGCGCGCACGCGCGGTGGTTGATACGGTAAAGAGCGCAAAGCTCACGCCCGTGCAGGTTGATGTGATGAATGAAAGCGAAGTGATTGATTTGATGCGCGGGCACGACGCGGCCATCAGTTGCGTGGTTTATCATCACAACCTGCAATTGGCAAAAGCAGCCATTGCGGCGCGCGTCAACTTCTGCGATCTCGGCGGCAACAATTCTGTAGTGGATGCGGAACTGGCGCTGGATGCGGAAGCGCGTGCGGCTGGCATCAATATCATTCCCGACTGCGGGCTTGCTCCCGGCATGGTGTCCGTGCTGGCGGCGCACGGCGCAGCGCGTTTTCAGCAGCTTGAAGAGATACACATACGTGTCGGCGGCTTGCCTCAAAACCCGAAGCCGCCGCTCGATTATCAAATCGTTTTTTCGGTCGAAGGCTTGATTAACGAATACGTAGAGCGTGCGCGCGTGATTCGTGACGGCAAGATTATCGAAGTTGATTCGATGACGGAGCTTGAGCGGCTCGAATTCCCGGCCCCGTTCGGAGAGATGGAAGCGTTTCAAACTTCGGGCGGGACTTCCACCTTGCCAGAGAGTTTTACGGGGCGCGTGCGCGAGCTTGATTATAAGACGATACGTTATCCCGGGCACTGCGAAAAATTTAAGACGATGATTGATCTCGGACTCGCGAGCAGCGAGGCGATTGACGTTGACGGCATGCGCGTCGCGCCGCGTCGCTTGATGGGAGAGATGCTATTGAGGCATCTGCCCGCAGACGGGCTGGATGCTGTGCTGATTCGCCTCGAATTTCGCGGGACGCTTGAAGGCAAGCTGCAAACTCTGCGCTACGACATCATTGATTATTTTGATGAGCGAACCGGCATGAGCGCGATGATGCGGACGACTGCCTTTCCCGCTTCGATCATCGCGCAGACGATGGCGCGCGGCGAGACTTTGATAAAAGGCGCGACGCCGCAGGAACGCTCAATCCCACCGGAAGAGTTCGTCGCCGCGCTCGCTCAGAGAAATATTAAGATCGTGGAAACCGTGGTTTGATGGCTGACCTGCATCGAGTTCTTTGAATTGCCTCCAGCTAAAGCTGAAGGACAATCAGGCAGGAAAGATGTTGGCTTTAGCCAAAGGATTTGGCTAAAGCCAACAATTAGTTTGTTCAACTTCTCCACTAGCTGAAGCTAGTGGCAATTCATCATTTAAGAAATTTAATTACACAGCACTTGGGATAAATAAACCCATGAAACAAAGTATCGCTCATATCGCTTTGGTGGTAGACGACTATGACGAGGCCATCAAATTTTACACGGAGAAACTGAATTTCACTCTTCTGGAAGACACCGCGCAGAGCGAAACAAAGCGTTGGGTTTTGGTCGCGCCGCAGGGAGCCGAAGAATGTTGTTTATTGCTGGCGAAAGGGGTCGGCGAAGAACAAAGAAGCCGCATCGGAAACCAGACGGGCGGGCGTGTTTTTCTGTTCTTGAAAACCGACGACTTTGAGAGAGATTATAAAAACATGAAACTGCAAGGCATCAGGTTTGTCAGAGAACCCAAAAACGAGGACTACGGCACGGTCGCCGTGTTTGAAGATTTATACGGCAATCTGTGGGATTTGGTGGAGTTCAAAAAGTAATGTCAATCAAGAGAAGAAATCCTTTGCGTGCTTTGCGAAAAAACTTTGCGTTCTTTGCGTTAAGTTCTGTTTTAACGCAAAGAACGCAAAGAAGATAAGACGCCAAGAGCGCAAAGAAAAGCAGTTGAGTTGTTTCTACCCTTGATTCGTATAAGTAGAAGGGGTCGTCAGGGATGTCCTTAACTTTGCTCGCGGTCGGATTCATCGTCTTGCTGGTTATCGCTTACAGGCTGTATGGCGGTTGGGTGGCGCGGCAGTTTGCGATTGATGACGGGCGCGAGACTCCGGCACAGGTGGTCAATGACGGCGAGGACTTTGTGCCGACCAGGCCGTTCTATCTGTTCGGGCAACACTTTTCGGCGATAGCTGCGGCGGGGCCGATTGCGGGGCCGATTATCGCGTGCCAGCTTTTCGGTTGGGTTCCCTGTCTGGTCTGGATTGGTCTCGGCGTAGTTCTGATCGGCGCGGTGCATGATTTTTCGAGCCTCGCCGCTTCCGTGCGTCACGGTGCGCGCTCGATTGCAGAGATTACGCGCGAGCATCTGGGCAACCGAGCGGGCATGGCGATGATGGGTTTTATCTGGATTGCACTCATCTATGTCATCGTCGCTTTCGCGGACATTACAGCGGGAACGTTTGTCGGGGGCGCGGAGGAATTGCGCTCCGGCAGCGTCGCTTTCAATCCGGGCGGAGCGGTGGCGGCGGCGAGCGTGATGTACCTGTTGCTCTCCATCGCGCTCGGATTGGTGCAAAAGTATTTGAATCCGCCGCTGTGGCTCGTGACGTTGATTTTTGTTCCGGCGACTTTCGCGCTCTCTTATCTGGGCACAAAAGTCTCTACGGTTTTGTTGCTGAATCATAAGACGTGGGGGCTGTTGATACTCGGATACTGCTGCGTAGCATCAATCGTGCCGGTGTGGGCGCTCTTGCAACCGCGCGGTTATCTGGGCGGCTTTGTGCTTTACACAGCGTTGGCGGTCGGCATCATAGGCGTCTTTTTCGGCGGCTACGAAATCCAACAGCCCGCTTTCAAATCATGGAACGTGGGAGGCATGACCGGCTCGCTGTTTCCGTTTCTCTTCGTCACGATTGCCTGCGGCGCATGCTCCGGCTTTCATGGTCTGGTCTGTTCAGGCACGACCTCAAAGCAGGTGGAGCGAGAGTCGCACATCAAGCCCGTCGGTTACGGCGCGATGCTGGCCGAAGGCTTTGTCGCGCTCATCGCGCTGGTCACGGTGATGATCGTCGCGCAGGACGGCCTCAAGGGTCTTGCGCCGGGAACCATCTACGGCAATGGCATCGGCAAGTTTCTGACGCTTGTCATCGGAGCCGACAATCTCAATTTTGCGATTACGTTTGGCGCGATGGCTTTTTCGACTTTTATCTTTGACACGTTGGATGTTTGCACGCGCCTCGGCAGGTACATCGTGCAGGAATTGTTCAAGTGGCCGGGGCGCGGCGGCGCGATTGCGGGAACGCTGCTGACCATCGCTGTGCCTGTCTTTTTTATCTCGTTCGCGCGTGCGGGGATGTGGAACGAGTTCTGGATTCTGTTCGGGGCTTCGAATCAATTGCTGGCCGCGCTGACCTTGCTTTCGATCACGGTGTGGCTGTATCAGGCGCGGCAGCGCATCGGCTTTACGCTTTATCCGATGCTCTTCGTGCTGACGATTACGCTGTGGGCGCTGGTCAAGCTCGCCATCGGCAATGTGCAAGCGACGCGCGGCTTTGACATCAAGCTCGTCAACGCCGTCGCTTCTGCCGCGCTCGTCATCCTGGCGGTTTACTTAGCGATACGCGCGCTCATAAAACTTCGCGGCGAGCGCAAAAGCTCGCTTGTGCCTGCATGATACGCTGGCAAAAATTTTGTGAAAGATGAAACGCCTACTATCATCCATTCTTATCGGCGCGATATTAACAGCCCTCTTAATAGGCATTGAACGGGCTGTATATTATATCTGGTGGTTTACGAGATGGTCGGCTGTGGAAGCGATAGCATACATCCTAACATGGCTGGTATGGTGGGCAGTCCTGCCATTTATGGTCGTCTTCCCGAGCGGTTCTGAGGCGTCTCTTTCAGCCGTTCCTTCTGTCGCAGCAATCGTGTGCTCAGTGATATTTAATGTAGCCATCTGCTCGATATTAGCTTACGTTTACCTGCGGGCACATGACCGGGTTAAATGAGTCTAAATCTTAGCGGCGCATTATTATCCTACCAACGAGTTTGAGTAGTGGGTCAGTTTCAAAGATGGAAAAGAAAAAACAGGTTCGCGCAAAGGCGCAAAGGCGCAAAGGGGTTGAGCGATGCTTTGACTTGCATGCTTTCTTTGCGCCACCAGCGCCTTTGCGGGAGATTCTTTCCTCAAGCTGAATAGTCCTTGAATTTCAAACTGACCCGCTACCAAGGGTTACGACTTTGGACATTCAACGCAATTTCGTAGATAATGCCCGCTTTTAGCGCGGCTTGCTGACAGGCAGCAGGGACACGGGACGCGCTTCCTGTGTGTTTCGGTCTGTCCGGCAAGGCTTTTTCACAAGTTCGCGCGCCGGGCAATTTTTCAGAATCCCCTTATCTATTTAACGAACCGAAAGGAAACTTCTTATTGTGTCGCTCTTTGTGATGTCTCATGTGCGCCGCGCGTCATCGCTCGCGCCGCGCGTCTTGCGCGTTGCGCTCTCGCTCTTTGTCAGTCTGGCCTTCTTGGCAATCAGCGCGACGGCTGCGCTGGCCCAATCGTCCAGACCGGGCGGAGAAGCCAACCTGATTCTTCCAGACCTTTCAAGGGTACAATTTCTCGGCCTCAACGGTCGAACGCTCTTGATGATCGGATTGGGCGTCTGCTTTCTGGGCTTGTTGTTCGGCATGGTGATCTTCATGAATTTGAAGAATCTCGCCGTGCATCGCTCGATGAAGGAGATTTCCGAGCTTATCTACGAGACCTGCAAGACGTATCTCATCACGCAGGGCAAGTTTATTCTTATCCTCTGGATATTTATCGGGCTGATCGTGACGGTCTATTTCGGCTGGCTCACGGAGACCTTGAATCCCGTGACGGGCGCGATTGAGCATGGCTTTCCGCCTCTCAAAGTGGCGGTCATTTTGCTCTTCAGCCTCGTCGGTATCGCGGGCAGCTACGGCGTCGCGTGGTTCGGCATCCGCGTCAACACGTTTGCCAACTCGCGCACGGCTTTCGCCAGTCTCGGCGGCAAGCCCTATCCGATTTATGCCATCCCGATCAAGGCTGGCATGAGCATCGGCATGATGCTGATCTCGGTTGAGCTGCTCATCATGCTCATCATCTTGCTGTTCGTGCCGCGAGACTATGCCGGGCCGTGCTTTATCGGCTTCGCTATCGGCGAATCTCTGGGCGCGGCTGCGCTGCGTATCGCGGGCGGCATCTTTACCAAGATCGCAGACATCGGCGCGGACTTGATGAAGATCGTCTTTAAGATTAAAGAGGACGACGCGCGCAATCCGGGCGTGATTGCGGATTGTACGGGAGACAACGCGGGCGATTCGGTCGGCCCCTCTGCCGATGGTTTTGAGACCTACGGCGTGACGGGCGTCGCGCTCATCACGTTTATTCTTTTGGGCGTCAGGGATCAAGTGACCATCGCCGTGCAGCTTTTGGTCTGGATTTTCGTGATGCGCGTGATGATGATCGTGGCGAGCGCGCTCTCTTACTTTATCAATGAAGCCATCGCCAAAGCGCGTTATGGCAAAGCCGATTCGATGAACTTTGAGAAGCCGCTGACTTCGCTCGTGTGGCTGACCTCGATTATCTCTGTCGTCATCACGTACCTCGTCTCGTATCTCATCATCCCTGAGCTTGGTCGGGACACGACCTTGTGGTGGAAGCTGGCGACGATTATCTCTTGCGGCACACTGGCGGGCGCGATTATTCCTGAGCTGGTCAAGGTCTTCACTTCGACCGAATCGGCGCACGTCAAAGAGGTTGTCACTTCATCGCAGGAGGGCGGCCCGTCGCTCAACATCCTGTCGGGACTGGTGGCCGGAAACTTTTCCGCCTTCTGGCTGGGCATCAGCATCGTGGCCCTGATGTCTATCGCTTATCTGGTGAGCCTTGAGGGTCTCGGCACGCTGATGGTGTCGGAAACGGTCGCGCCTGTCTTTGCTTTCGGTCTGGTCGCGTTCGGCTTTCTGGGCATGGGGCCGGTGACGATTGCCGTTGACTCTTACGGCCCTGTGACGGACAACGCGCAGTCCGTTTATGAGCTGTCGCTCATCGAAGGGATTCCCGGCGTGCAGGAAGAGATTAAGCGCGACTATAACGTGGACGTGAACTTCGAGCGCGCCAAGCACCTCCTGGAAGAGAACGACGGCGCGGGCAATACGTTCAAGGCGACGGCCAAGCCAGTGCTCATCGGGACGGCTGTGGTCGGCGCGACGACGATGATTTTTTCGATCATCATGACGTTGACGGAAGGCTTGCAACAGCAATATCTGACTAACCTTTCGCTCTTGCACGCTCCGTTCCTGCTGGGCTTGATTACGGGCGGCGCGATTATCTACTGGTTCACGGGAGCCAGCATACAGGCCGTCACGACCGGCGCATATCGCGCTGTAGAATTCATCAAGGCCAACATCAAACTCGGCGATGAGGTCGAAAAAGCCTCGGTCGAGGACAGCAAGAAGGTCGTGGAAATCTGCACGCAGTACGCGCAGAAGGGCATGTTCAATATCTTCCTGACCATCTTCTTTGCGACGCTGGCCTTTGCCTTTGTCGAGCCGTATTTCTTTATCGGCTACCTGATTTCGATTGCGATCTTCGGGTTGTATCAGGCGATCTTCATGGCGAACGCGGGCGGTTCATGGGACAACGCGAAGAAGATCGTCGAAGTGGAAATGCAACAGAAAGGCACTGCGCTGCATGATGCCACGGTGGTCGGCGACACGGTGGGCGACCCGTTCAAGGATACTTCGTCGGTCGCGCTCAATCCGGTCATCAAGTTTACGACGCTGTTCGGATTGCTCGCGGTCGAACTGGCGGTGGGGATGACCAGAACGCAGGGGACAAACCTGACGCACACGCTGGCCGCAATCTTTTTCCTCATCTCGCTGGTCTTCGTCTGGCGTTCGTTCTACGGCATGCGTATCGGATCGCTGAAATAGAAAAGGCAGTGACAAGTGATGAGTGATAAGTGACAAGTGACAGGTGACAAGATAAAATGCTTTTGTCTTGAGCTTGTCACTCGTCACTTGTCACTCATCACAGAGGTTAAAATTTCGTGAACACTTTAGCCAAAACAGAAACATTGATGGGCGCAGCCTTTGCGCCGCTGGATTGGGCGCGCTCGCTCGGACTCGTCTTGGCGTTCAGCTTGCTGACCGGGCTGGCGGCGCAGGTGGCGATTCCGTTGCCGTTTGCGCCCGTGCCGATTACCGGGCAGACTTTCGCGGTGCTGCTGACGGGTGCGCTTCTTGGCTCAAGGCTCGGCGCGCTGGCGATGATCGCTTACCTGATTGAAGGAGCCAGCGGGCTTCCCTTCTTTTCCGCAGGACGCGGCGGGATGTTTCATCTTCTCTACACGCCTTCGACCGGCTACCTGCTAGCGTATCCGGTCGCGGCCTTCGTCGTCGGGCTGCTGGCGGAGCGCAAGTGGGACAGGCGTTTTGTGTGGGCGGCGGCGGCGATGTTTACCGGCTCGGCTATCATTTTCTTTGGCGGCTGGCTAGGGCTGTTGCGCTTCATGTCTGCGGGGCAGGCTTTCCTGAGCGGTGTCGCGCCGTTCATTCCCGGCGACATCATCAAGGTCGCGCTGGCGGCTGCCGCGCTTCCTTCGGGGTGGGCTATCCTGCAACGCACGGGTCACAAGAGTTAGCCATGCGTTTTGATTTAGAGATGAAAAAGCCTCTGATTCGTTCATTCGATTCAGAGGCTTTCATCGTTTTATCTACAAACATGAACTTAAAAGCCGTTACTTCTTTTCTTTGCGTCTTTGCGCCTTTGCGTGAAATCGTTTTGTCTCCCGCAAAGAGTTGACGCGGTGTTGAGTTGAGCTATGCACACAATCAAAGTGCGCTCGCGCGAGCGCGAAGAGTTGGTCGAGTTTACGGATGAAGTGCGTCGCGTGCTGAAGGAATCCGGCGAGCGTGAAGGAATCTGCGTGCTCTATGTCCAGCACACGACCGCCGGGTTGACCGTCAACGAGAATGCAGACCCGGATGTGCCGCGCGATATGCTGCATGCCCTGCGCACGCTTATCCCGCAGCACGGCATGAATTTTCGTCACGGCGAACAAAATTCCGACGCGCACATCAAGGCCAGTCTCGTCGGCTCAAGCGTCACTATTCCCTTCCGCGACGGCGAGTTGCTGTTGGGACGCTGGCAGGGAATTTTTCTCTGCGAGTTCGACGGCGGGCGCGAGCGTCAGGTAATCATGATGCTGCGCTGACGACACACATTCTAAAAACGATGAAAGCAGATTCGCAGCCGCGCCGGACTGTCACGTATGATCGGCTCGCCCCACACTATGACAAAGCGATGCGACCGCTCGAACGCTGGCTGCTCGCGCGCCTGCGCGCCAAAACTTTCGCGGCCTTGCCTGCGACAGTGCGCCTGCTCGAAGTCGGCGCAGGGACGGGCGCGAATTTTGGCTTGTATCCAAACAACGCGCGCGGCGTGGCGAGCGAGTTAAGCTATAAGATGATTGAACTGGCGCGCGGCAAAGAGCGAAAAGCCAGCCTGCATCTAATCCAAAATTGCGCGGAAAAACTTCCGTTTGCGGATGCTTCGTTTGACGCGGCGGTGGCGACGCTGGTCTTTTGCTCTGTCGCTTCACCGCCGGAGGCTTTTGCGGAATTGCGCCGCGTCGTGCGTGCGGGTGGAACTATCGCGCTGCTGGAACATGTCAGGCCGCAGGGATTGCTGGGCTACGTTTTCGACGCGCTCAGTATTTTGACCGTCGCGCTGTTCGACGATCACTTCAATCGCCGGACGGCTGAAGAAGCCCTGCGCGCCGGGCTGAGCATCACACGCATCGAGCGACACGCGCTCGGCATCATCAATATCATCATTCTCAAGAACAGTGAGGAGTGAGGAGTCTAGAGTCAGGAGTCAGGAGTCGGGAGTCAAAGGAGAGAGCTTGTATTTGACTCTCGACTCTTGACTCCTGACTCTAGACTTAAGACTATTTGAATATGTCTTTAGAAAAATTTCGAGATTGCGTTCACGCCGGATGTCAGGGATGGAATTATGATGACTGGGTGACAGGCCCGGCCGGGGGCGACCGCGTCTTTTATCCGCGCGGCACGCGCGCCGCAGGAATGCTTGAGATTTACGCGCGTGCATTTTCAACCGTCGAAGTCGATTCGACATTTTATGCAATCCCTTCGGCGCAGACCGTTGACGGATGGGCCAAGCGGACTCCGCCGCAGTTTTCTTTCTCTCTGAAATTGCCGCAGGAGATTACGCACGAAAATGCTTTGCGTGGAGGAAGCAGCGCAGACCTGCTCGCGGAATTTTGTGATCGTCTGAGCCTGCTCGGTGAAAAGCTGGCGATCATCCTAGTGCAGTTGCCGCCGCATTTTGATGCCGTGCCTGAGAACCTGCTCGCCCTGCGCGAGTTCCTCGCGCTGCTGCCGCGCGAGTTGCGCTTCAGCATAGAATTTCGCAGCCGCGACTGGATCACAAAGGACGTGTTGGAACTGCTCGCGCAGCATAATGTCGCGCTCGCGCTGGTCGAAGGCCAGTGGATTCCGCGTGACTTGATGTTCGAGGGCGCGCTGACGAAGACTGCAAATTTCGCATACGTGCGCTGGATGGGCGAGCGCGATTTGACGCGCTTCGACATGGTGCAACGCCCGCAGGATACGAACCTGCAATTATGGAGCGAGCTAATCGCGGAAACCTGCGCCCGCACGCAGAGCGTCTATGCGTACTTCAGCAACTTCTACGAAGGCCATGCGCCCGCGAGCGCGAATAAGTTGAAACGCCTGTTCGGGCAACCGACTACAGAAGCCACAGATTTTGAAGACCAGCCATCGCTTTTCTAAAAACGTAGGCATCAGGTCAGAACCGCCTGCGGTAGCGGGCGGGTTATCAACATTGAGCACCCGCCCGCTACCGCAGGCGGTTCTGACCCGTGGGATTTTCTATTAATGCTGTCAGAAATTACGGCGAGACTTTTGCAAAGGGAAAATCATGCTGCAAGCTTGAAGGCGGCGGCAGAGATGCATGCCTTTTTCTCCGGCATCACCCAAGTCCATGCCGGTTCTAAAAATCCTGAAGACCATTGCGAGACGTTGCTGGATGAAGGCAAAGCCCTGTCTCCGGTTGACGCGGCGCGCTGCATTTTGGATTACGAGCGGACGCGAAATTTTCTGGGCGGGGTGCGCGCCGCAATCATCGAAGCGCAGCGAAGATTTCCAGAGCAAACCATACAGGTGCTCTACGCCGGATGCGGGCCGTTCGCGCCGCTCATGATTCCGCTCACCACAGAATTTACAGCCGCAGAGGTTCAATTCACACTGCTGGATATTCACAAGCGTTCTCTGGACTCGGCGCGGCAGATTATTGAAAGGCTTGAGCTGTCGGATTTCGTGCGGGATTATGTTCAGGCTGATGCGGCCTCTTATAAGTTCCCACAAGGGTTTGCGCCGCACGTCATCGTCACAGAGACGATGCAGATGGCTCTGGCGAATGAGCCGCAGGTAGCGATTACTTTAAATCTCACACAGCAGATGCGCGCGGGCGGCATCCTGATTCCGCAGCAGATTACCCTGCGCGCGTGTCTCGCAAACTTAAAAAGAGAGTTTGCGTTTCAGCCAGCAGCGAACGGTTCCGGCTCGACCGCGATTATGGAGAGCCGCGCGCGAATCGAGTTGGGCAAGGTCTTTGAGCTGACGGCGGAAAGTTTCAAGGAGCAGCATCTGTGGCATGATGCGAATGAAGCTGACCGGACTTTGTGCTCGCCCTTGCGCGTGCTGTGCGTGCCGCAGATCGCGGAACAAACTTTTTCGCTGTTGATTCTGACCGAAGTCACTGTGTTCGCGTCTCATGTGCTGGGAGATTACGAATCCGGCATCAGCTATCCGAAGACGCTGAGCGAGCTGGGGTTTATCAACAGCCATGCTCGATTCGAGGTTTGTTATGCGATGGGTAAGCAGCCCGGCTTGCGATACAGGCTGCTTGATGAATAGCTTGCCTGTCATGTGTCGAATATGAGAAGCAGGCAAAGAATCTCGCGCAAAGGCGCAAAGTCGCAAAGGGGTTGAGAGATTCTTTATCTGGCATGTTTTCTTTGCGTCTTTGCGTCTTTGCGGGAACCTGTCTTTTTCATCGCCTTGTTTAAAAACACCCCACTACTATTTTAGATGCTTGGGTTGCTTTTCCCCGCCGCGATGCTAAGATACCTTTTCTTGTTTTGCTCACACGCCGCCCGTTAAGAGCGGCGGTTGCAACTCCCCCTTTAATGATGATTTCGGAGCGTGGCAAAAGCAGTCTCTGTGCGCGCTTCAGGCAGCGAGGATAAAGCATGGCTAGTGAAGAGAAAGCGCAGGCGGACGAGCCTCCATACGTGGTTGACCTGCTGGTCAGGCGACAGGAAGAGATTATCAATCTCTGGATTAAAGAGCGTTTGGAGTCGGGCGAGTTCCGCGATGAGCTGATTCCCAAAAAAGAGTTGCGGCGGCAATCGCAGCAGATCGTAGAGATGCTCGCGCGCTCGGTCAGAGATTCGGGCGGCGCGGAGTTCGACTCGACTGCCTTTGACGAGATGCGCGCGTTCCTGCACGAGATTTCGCGCAACCGCGCCTTTAAGGGCTACACGCCGCTGGAAAACGCGACCTATATTTTGAGCCTGCGCGACACGCTGCTCGCCTTGCTGGCCGAAGAGTTGGAGGGCGACGCCAACGCCCTTGTCCGCGAGATGACCTACTTCACAAAGCTCCTCGATAAGATGGGTCTCGTGATGGTGGAAAATTACATCCGCTCGCGCGAAGAGATTATTCAACAACAGCGCGTTGACATGATGGAGCTGTCCACGCCGGTCATCAAAGTGTGGGATAAGATTTTGACGCTCCCGATTATCGGGACGCTCGATTCGCGCCGCGCGCAGTTGATGATGGAAGCCTTGCTGCAAAAGGTAGTTGAGACCGGCTCGACCATCGCCATCCTTGATATAACGGGCGTGCGAACGATGGACACGCTCGTCGCCAATCACTTGATTAAGACGGTCACGGCGGCGCGCTTGATGGGTGCGCGCTGCATCCTGACGGGCGTCTCTCCGGCAATCGCGCAGACGATGGTGCAGCTTGGCATAGACCTGACGCAGATTACGACGCGAGCGCAGATGTCGGACGGCATCAAGCTCGCGCTCGAAATGCTGGGACGGACGGTCGTCTCGTCAAAAGTCCTGGCGCGGATGTCCAACGGCGCGTCGAGTAAAGATACAACGCAGCATAAATCTCTGTCCCGTTTGACTCACAGCGCAGAGAACACAAGAACAAAGGATGAAGGATGAAAAGCAGGGATGAGGGATGAGGGCGGAGGGATGACAGGCATGCTATTGAACGTTGAAGTGCTCATTTTCAATAGCATCATTTTCATCCCTCATCCCTCCGCCTTCATCCCTGCTTTTTAAGGAGCAAGCTGATGAGCAGTTTTCAACGGATTCCCATCCTGAAAGTCGGGCGCGTGCTGATCGTGCCGATTCAGTTCGACATAGACGACCAGACCGTCATGCACTTGCAGGAAAGCATCCTGCAAGAGCTTGAGCGGACGGGAGCGCGCGGCGTCCTGATAGACATCTCGCTGCTGGAAATGGTGGACTCGTTTATCGGGCGCGTGCTGTCCGACATTGCTGCGATGGCGCGGATTATGGATGCGCGCACGGTCGTGGTCGGGATGCAACCGGCAGTCGCCATCACGCTCGTCGAGCTGGGGCTTGAACTCAAGGGCGTGGACACGGTCTTGAATGTGGAAGAAGGCATACGACTCTTGCGCGGCGAGTTCGGTGTCAGCGACGACGAGGACGAAGAAAGCTTTTACGGGGAGAAATTCGCGATTGCAGAGCATTTCAATCGCACTTGAGCAGGATCACGACGTTGCCATCGCTCGCAACGAAGTCCGCACGTTGGCCGCCGCCCTCGGATTTCGCTCGCTTGACCAGACACGCCTTGTGACAGTCGCTTCTGAGCTGGCGCGTAATATCATCAAATATGCGGGGCGCGGGCAATTAATCGCGCAACCGACTTTAGCGCCGGACGGGCGCGATGGACTGCGCCTCATCTTTGAAGACACAGGGCCGGGTATCCCCAACATCGAACAGGCCATGCGTGACGGATTCTCTACGGGCAGAGGTTTGGGCAAAGGCTTGCCCGGTTCGAAACGTCTCGTAGACGAATTCAATATCGAATCAGAGGTCGGGCGCGGCACTCGCGTCACGATAGTGAGATGGCTCTGAAAGCAGATGCTGGATGCTAGATGTCAGATGCTAGAAAAACTGACATCCAACATCTAGCATCTGACATCTGCTTTTTCATGCGCGAGATTCATTCTATAGAGATCAGGGATGAGGCGGAGGTCGGCGCGGCGCGGCGCGCTGTGCATGATTATGCGAGCGATATTGGTTTCGGCGAGACCGAACTGGCCGAGATTGACATAGTGGTGCAGGAGATTGGAACCAACGCCGCGACTTATGCGACGGGCGGAGGCAGCTTGTGCTACACCGCGCCGCTCGGAGCGCGACCGGGGCTTGAGCTTTTTTATTGCGACAAGGGGCCGGGGATTTATAATCTGGATCGCGCGATTCGTGACGGCGTTTCGACCAATGGCAGCCTCGGAGCCGGACTCGGCGCGATTCGTCGCCTGTCGGATGAGTTCGATGTTTATTCGACCGCGAGGACGACTTCGCGGCTCTCTCACCCGCGCCGCACGTCGCACGGCACAGCCATTCTGGCTCGCAAGTGGGTCAGCGGTGAAAGCCACGCGCCCGAAGCTGAAGCGGAAGACCTGTCAAAGCTCTTCGGCGTTTGCAGTCGCCCGCATCCGAACGAGGAAGTCAACGGCGATGCTTACTTTATACGGACGCATAACGAACGCACCTTGCTCGCAGTCATAGATGGACTCGGGCACGGGCAGGGCGCGCAAGTGGCTGCGAAAGTAGCGATTGCTTCTCTGGAAGAATGGACGGGCGAGAATGTTGACGAAGTTTTGCAGGCGGCGCATGATGCCCTGCGCGCGACGCGCGGCGCGGTGATGGGCGTCGCTATCTTGGACAGAGCCGAAGGGCGCGTGCATTATGCGGGAGTGGGCAACATCGCCGTCCGCGCTTTTCAGACGCCGGAGCCTTTCAGCCCGATTCCGGCGAACGGCACGCTCGGCGCGAGGCTCGGCAAGATTCGCGCTTGGTCTGGACGCTGGGCGGCGGGCGCGACGCTCCTGCTGGCGAGCGATGGTGTAAGCGAAGCTTGGGACATCAACGCCTATCCGGGCTTGCTCGAACGCAGCCCGCAATTGATGGCAGGCATCCTGATGCGCGATTATGGACGCGACGCCGACGACGCAACCATACTAATAGCGAGATAAAACAGTTTAGAGTCAGGAGTCTAGAGTCTAGAGTTAAGAAACAGACTCCTGACTCCTGACTCCTGACTCCTGACTCCTGACTTTAATGGAAGATATTACTTCAACAAGGCTCGGAGAGATTTATGTGCGGCGCGAGGCCGACATTATCAAGGTGCGCGACCGCGTGCGGCGGTTGGCGCGCGAGATGGGCTTTGACCAGACGACGCAGATTAAAATCACGACCGCCGTTTCGGAGATTACGCGCAATATTTACGAGTACGCAGGCTCCGGCGCGATTTCGCTGGCGGTGGCAGAGCGCGGCGAAGACGTAGGCTTGCGCGTCACTGCGCGCGATGATGGGCCGGGGATTGATGAAATGACTCTGCGCTCTATCTTGCGCGGCAGTTATCGCTCGGCTTCCGGGATGGGCGTCGGGCTTTCGGGCACGCGCAAGCTGATGGACGAGTTCGAGATGCAGACCGCTCCGCAACAAGGCACGCGCGTGGTGGTTATCAAATGGCTGCCGCGCACGATGGCAACAAAAGCCAAAGGCCGGATTGAAGAATGGCGCGGATTTCTCGGCGAAGATTTGAACGATCCCGTCATCGCAGAGATTCAAAAACAGAACCGCGATCTGGTAGCGATTCTCGGCGATTTGGAAGAGAAGCGCGAACAGCTCGAACAGCTTAATCGCCAGCTTCAGGATAACAACCGCGAGCTGAACGAAGCCAATGCCAAGCTGCGCGAGCTGTCCGAAATGAAGGAAGAATTTCTCGCCCTGACCACACATGATTTGCGCTCGCCTTTGACGGTCATCAGCGGCGTCATCAACTTTTTCACTTCGGGGCGTTTGGGCGAGCTGTCGCCGGAGCAGAAGAACATGGTGACGATGATGGAGCGCAACACGCAGAGCTTGATCGAACTAGTCAACGATCTGCTCGATGCGTCGAAGCTCGAATCCGGCACGATGCGTCTCGATGTGTCTTCGATAGATTTGCGCAAGGTCGTGGACGAATTGTGCGAGACGATGGAGCCGCTCGCCAGAGAGAAAGGTTTGACGCTGGAAGTGGCTCTGTCGCCGGATTTGCCGCCCGTCGAAGCAGACCGCGCCAAGCTGCGGCGCATCCTCGTCAACCTGCTTTCGAATGCACTCAAGTTTACGAATCGCGGCGGGCGCGTCGAAGTCAAAGCGGAAAAGATGGACGCGCATGTCATCATCTCTGTCAGGGACACAGGCGTCGGCATCGCCCCGGATGATGTCGCGCGTCTCTTTGACAAGTACGAGCAGGCGCGCAGCCGCGCGACACGCGGCGAGAAAGGCACCGGACTCGGACTCTATATCACGCGGCAGCTTGTCGAACTGCACGGCAGCCATATCAAGGTCGAGTCGGAACAGGGACGCGGCTCGGTTTTTTCTTTCACGCTGCCCGCCGCTCGCATCACCGAAAAAGTTTAGGAGAAATAAGATGAAACGAAACCTGCTTATTTTCTGTTTGCTCATCTCAATGCTGGCGACATTCACTCTCTTTAACGCGGTCACGGCGCAGCAGCAAGGCCAGTCTCTTTCCACCTCCCCGGCGACCGGCAAAGTCGCGGAGATCGAAACCTACGTCACAGAAATTGACGGCTTCGTCAAGAGCAACGCCAAGACCCAGCGTATCTATGCGAATCTCGCGTCCGGCGCGGATGCCAATGCCAAGCCCAACTGGCGCGAGTTCCAGACCGAGAAGGAGCGCGAGGGCGCGGACACTGGCGACAACCTCAACGAGAACGCTTATGTCTGGATGCGCGACGGAAAAATCATTGGCGCGAATTTCACTTTTCAAAGCCCCTCGCGCGACTGGGTGCATTACGTCATGTACTACTTTCGTGGCGACGGCACGCTCGCCAAATCCGATGCGACGCTCAACACTTTTAACGGCGACATCACGGTCGTCCGCAAAGATTATTACGACAGCAAAGGCATCCTGCTAAAAGGCACGACGCACTGCAAAGACCTCAAGACACAGCGGAGCAAACCCTGCGGCAACCTACAGGAGCAGCCCGCGCCCGCGTACCTGAACATTAACAAGCTTCCCTTTTACACCATGCTTAAAAAATAACATCCGAAAAGTCGGGAGTCAGGAGTCAGGAGTCTGAAGTCAAATCCGGGACTCCTGGCTCCTGACTCCTGACTCCTGACTCTCTTATGCACTATCACTTGATTGGAATCTGCGGGACGGCGATGGCCTCGCTCGCTGGGATGTTGCAGGCGCGCGGCCACCGTGTCACAGGCTCGGACGAAAACGTTTACCCGCCGATGTCCACGATGCTCGAAGCTCTTGGCATCGATGTCAGGCAAGGATACAAGCCTGTGCATCTTGAGCCTGCGCCGGATTGCGTCATCATCGGTAATGCCATCCCGCGCGGCAACCCGGAAGTCGAAGAGACTTTGAATCGTAAGCTGCTCTATCGCTCGCAGGCCGAAGTCGTCAAAGAAGAATTTATACGCGGTCGCCGCTCGCTGGTCGTCGCCGGAACTCACGGCAAGACGACGACGACGAGCATCGCCGCTTGGGTCATGGAGCGAGGCGGGCTGAATCCTTCTTTTCTAGTCGGCGGCGTCGTGCAGAATTTCGGCGCGAGCTTTCGTGTCACAGAAAGCGATTATTTCATCATCGAGGGCGACGAATACGACACGGCCTACTTCGACAAAGGGCCGAAGTTCATGCACTACCTGCCCGAAATCGCCATCGTCAATAACATCGAGTTTGACCACGCGGATATTTACGCAGACCTTGCCGCCGTCAAGCTCGCCTTTCGCCGCTTGATGAATCTGGTGCCCGGCAACGGTCGCTTGATAGCCGGATGGGACAGCCCGCATGTGCGCGAAGTCGTCGGAGAGATGGGAGCGAAGCTATTCACACAGCTTGAGACTTTTGGGACTTCGGACGACGCGCGTTGGCAGGCGCGCGACATCACTTATGTAGACGGGCTGGCGCACTTTCGCGTCCTGCGCGAGGGCGCAGAGTGGGCACGTTTTCGCACGCCGCTAATCGGAGATTTCAACGTTCGCAATTGTCTGGCGGTCATCATCGCAGCCGACGCTTGGGGCATCCAGGCGGATGCGATACAGGATGCGCTCGATTCATTTAAGAGCGTGCGCAGGCGCGCGGAGGTGCGCGGCGAAGCCAACGGCGTGCTGGTCATAGACGATTTCGCGCATCACCCGACCGCCGTGCGCGAGACCTTGCAGGCATTAAAACAGAAATATCAAGGCCGCCGTCTGGTCGCCGTCTTCGAGCCGCGTTCATGGTCTTCGCGCCTCGCGGTTTTTCAAGACGACTACGCACGCGCGTTTGCGCACGCAGATTACGTCATCATCGCCAGCGTCTTTGACAGCCGGAAGGCGACCGAGAAAGGAAGCGTGCTTGACACGCACCGCCTGATAGAAGAGATCGCCGCGCAGGGCAAACCCGCTTTCGGCATCGAAGGAGCGGATGAGATTGTCACGCATCTCGCGCCCGAACTGCGCGCGGGCGACATCGTCGCCGTGATGTCAAACGGCGGCTTTGGCGGCATCCACGAAAAGCTGCTCTCTGCGCTCGGCGCATAATATGAGTTAGACGCTGCGTGATTGCTTATGCTTGATTACGAGTGTTGCATCTGTAAGGAAACTATGTCGAGCGAGAGTCGCAGTTCTTCGCTCGATCCTTGTGCTTTGTTCTTGATTAGCAATATTGACTTGTCGCGTGAAAAACAGAAAGAGCAACAATTCTTTTGTCATTTTGAATGCTTCCGCCGTCTTGTGAATAATGATGGAGTCATGTACATCATGGATTCTAATTTTCCTACGGTTGGCGAAATTCAAGAGGATGAAGGAAATTGGCCTGAAGATGATGGCCGCGCCTAACAACTCATTGAACCGGAGCGCGAGTTAGCTTGTCTTTCATCGTCAATTTGGCCGTACCGGTGTTGATTGCGCGCTCGGATCATTCGGGCGTTAGGCGTCTGTTGAATATGAGAATCAAACGTTATCTGGATTAAAAGTTATGACTAAGCGTAAAGCTTCAACCCCACAGTTTGCTATTTGCATTCAAAGTGATGAGGCAGAGTTATTGACCCCACGCATGATTTACCAAATCTTGCCTGATGAGAGTGCGGCAAAATCTAATTATGTTCGAGTAATAGATAATGAAGGCGAGGATTATCTCTATCCCGCAAATTATTTTATAGCGGGTTGCAATTGAGTGTAGCCACAGGTCAGAACCGCCTGCGGTAGCGGGCAGGTCTTCAAGGTTGAGTACCCGCCCGCTACCGCAGGCGGTTCTGACACGATGCCTTAGATTCAGCGGTAAATCTTTTTCCTGAAAGTGACCTCAAGCATCTAGCGGAATCAATTTTTTGAGCAAGTGCGCGGTCGCCTCTACATCCCTCGACGCGCGATGCGTCCCTCCCTCAAGCCCGTAATAAGCGCAAGCCTCTGCCAGAGTCAGAGACCGCTTCGTTCCGATAGCATGCCTCGCAAGCTGCATCGCGCAACGCCAGCCTTTTTCCGGTGAAGTGTGGCGATAACGCGCGCACATCGCGGCTATCGCGCGGCGGTCAAAGGCCGCGTTGTATGCTATCAGTAGCTTGTCCTCAATCATGGCGTGAAGCTGCGGCCAGATGGCAGGCCAATCCGGGGCGCCGTCGAACTCCGCTTTGTCATACCGTTGAAGCTTTGAGGTTCTGGGCAGCGAGTTGAAAACGGGATGCACCAGCGAGTGATAAATGATTTGTCCTTCAAAGTCGCCGATGGCAATCTCGACCACCTCGATCAGTGGGCCAGAGCCGACCGTCTCCGTGTCAATAATCAAAACGTGGCGATTGAACTCGTAAGGCTCAAGCGCGGGCGTATAGGATTGTTTCGTATTATAAAGCATCGCTCATGACATCATACCAGATGGCGCGCGAGCGGGTTGTGTTCGGAAAGAAAGCGAAATCTTCGGGAACGACACATTCTACCTACCCCACAATACTTTAATGAAATATTTGTAACGCTGGCGAAGATTGACGCTAGTAGAAGTGCAAGTGCTTCCCGGCGCTTTAAAAGGTCTACCACGCCTACTGAAAGATTTATCCATGTTCGAGCAAGCATACAAAATCGCACAGGTATTCGGGATCCAAGACCTCGGGTGTGTGTCGCACATCTCGCGGCGGGACTTTGACGAACGCCAGACCTTCGCTTTTCGCGCACCGGCTCCGGCGCTCGAATATCTCAGCCTCCTGATTGAAAATAAATTACTGTTGACGACCAATCGCACCGGCAGAGTTTACGCGGGCTTTCAAAAGCTGTCGCGTTTGGAGCCTATCGCCGAGCGTTACTTGCGCATCGCAGATGTCTCAGAGCGGGTTTACATTTTCGGAGAGACAGATTGGAAGCCGCCGCGCCATCCTAATATGAAGCTGGTCGGATTGTGCGGCGCAAACGGATTGGCGCGCGAATGGTTTGTGATCGCAGATTCTTCGACTTTGCGCGTCGCCTTCGTGGCCGTTGAGGAGATGATGCGGGACGCACCCGCACCGGAAGCCCGCGTCTTTCGCGCCATCAAATCGAGCGACCCGGCAGTCGTCGCCGAGCTTGCGGCCTTTGCCGAAGGCTTGATAGACACACAGCTCGCGGCATGACAAGAGGAATGCAAAATTAAAAATGTAAAATGCAAAAATGAGAATCTTCTTCTATTTTGCATTTTACATTTTGCATTTTTAATTATTGAGTCTGCCTGTAATCCCAGGGCGACTGCGGGCTTGCATCTTTCCACAATCCGCGCTTCGCAAGGCGAGCCTCTTTTTCGGCCTCGGCGTAGGTGTAGCGGTCGCTTTCGGTCTGATCTTTCTTGTAGTCTTTGCAGAACCACGCCAGCCCCGCCTTAATCTGCTCCAAACCGATGTCGAGTCCGTCCAGATAAACTTTGGCGATGACTCGTCCCGCATCATCCGGCTTGCCGCGCGGGTCGAACTCGACGCTGACGGTCTTGCCGGTTAAAAGCTTTGCTAAATACGACTGCGCATCGCTGCCGAAAGACTGTGCCGCTTCAGGGGCGTCAATCCCTTGTATGCGCAAGCGTAAATGCTGGTTGGCAGTGTTGCTGATAATCAGCGTGTCGCCGTCCGTGACGGTGATGACTTGCAGTTCGACAGTGGCGCGCACCTTCGAGCGTTCAACCGGCTTCGGCTTCAAGGGCTTTGATTCATCGTCAACCCTGCCCAAAGGATTGTCGCCCGTTTCAATGATGCGTTGCGTCTCGCGGAAACGTTCTCTGGTTTCCGCAGTATCTGCCCTTCCCCTTTGCGCCATGCCGCTAGCGCAGCAGATGAGGACGAGGCTGGTGGATAATAAGAGGTAGCCAAATTTTCTCATGTTCTCCTCCACCGGTTTTGTGGTTGAGCATGAAGCTCATGCTGTTGACGTGGCGGGAGGCTAACGGGCCTCCCCTTCTTCCTCCGGCAGCTCAACGACGAGCGCACCGGATTTACCTTTAAGTTGGCGAAGCGATTCTCTTTGCTCTTTTGACGCGACCTCGACTCTGGAAGAGAGGACGCGGCGCACACGCTGGGGCAGGATGAGAGGGGCGACACCGGCGACGGACTCGGCCAGTTTAATGACATCGCCGACGCCGTGCCAGTGCTCGCGCACGACCTTTTCATCCGTCCGGTTAATCAGCCGCAGCAAGGTCAAAGCGATCAGGTAGGCGTCATCAATCTGCCCTATGAAGGGCAGCATGTCCGGGATGAAATCGAGCGGCATGACGGCATAGATGATGGCTCCCGCGAACAGAGCTTTTTCCGCACGCGGCACGCGCCGGTCGGTCATCAGGCGTCCGCACAGACCTATCATGTGCGGCAGAAACATCAGCAAGCCCTTCATGCGTCGCTTAACTTCCAGCGCAGCCATCTCGCCTGACTCCTTCGTGTGTTCGGTCAATTGTCGTTTTGAAAGAATGGAAACGGACTCTAAATTTACCACGAACAGGGGATGACTTGTAAAGCTTGTTCTCTACACCTCTCCTCAGTTAGACTTCCACGCGAAACAGTCCATAACCAAAAGCTCTCGGATTCTGAATTCCGGCTTTCACATCTTTTAAGCTTCTATGATTCTGGAAAAATTACGCCGCCGCGCCGCCGCCGACCTGCAACACATAGTCTTGCCCGAAGGCGAAGATGCGCGCACGGTCATCGCCGCCGGTCTCTGTTCAGAGCAACGCATCGCGCGCATCACCCTGCTCGGCAATGAAGAAAAGATACGCTCTCTGGCGCAGAAGCACGGCGCGAATCTGGGCGGCGTCGAAGTGATAGACCATCGCAAGGCCGCAGACTTTGAAAAGACTGCTGCGCTCTATCACGAGATGCGGCGCGCGAAAGGCTTGATGGCGGACGAAGCGCGTGCGGCAGTTGAAGACCCTCTCTTCTACGGCAATTTGATGGTGCGCGCGGGGCGCGCGGACGGCTCAGTCGCGGGCGCGACGAATACGACCGCGCACACGGTTCGCGCCGCGCTCCACTGCATAGGCGTGCGCGCGGGCTTCAAGCTCGTCTCGTCCTTCTTTGTCATGGCGCTCAAAGATACTAGCTTCGGGCATGAGGGCGCGCTCATCTACGCAGACTGCGGAGTGGTGATAGAGCCTTCGGTGACTGAGCTGGCAGAGATTGCCATCGCCTCGGCGGAATCCTGCCGCGCGCTGCTTGAAGCAGAGCCGCGCGTCGCGATGCTCTCGTTCTCGACCAAAGGCAGCGCAAAGCACAAGCTGATTGATAAAGTCGTCGAAGCGACCAAGACCGTCAAAGCACGCGCGCCGGAGCTTGAGATAGACGGCGAGATGCAAGCAGACGCGGCTCTTCTCCAATCCGTCGCGCAATCAAAGGCTCCCGGCTCAAGCGTCGCAGGCCGCGCTAACGTGCTCATCTTTCCTGACTTGCAGGCGGGCAACATCGCTTACAAGCTGACAGAGAGGCTGGCTGGCGCAACCGCCATCGGCCCCATCTTGCAGGGCTTGGACAAGCCCGCCAACGATCTCTCGCGCGGTTGCAAGGCCGAAGATATTGTTGACGCGGTCGCCATCACAGCCGTGCAGGCGCAGCATCGCAAAAAGGCGAATTAAATTCCGGCGGGGCAACGCCTCTCATGCTTTGCGCGCATCCAACCATCCGGCTAGCGTCGTAAATAGAAGCTCTTTAAATTGCCTCCAGCTTTAGCTGGAGGGGGCATCAGCTAATAAATATCGGCTTTAGCCGAACCTGTTCGGCTAAAGCCGATTATGTTTATGCCAATCCTGTCCACTGGCTACAGCTAGTGGCAATTTATTAAGTCTAAAAATTTTTATTACAAATCGCTAGCCAGAATATTTTCCCCAGAGAGGTTTTAAAACGTGTCTTCGCGTTTCATATCTTTAATGCTCGTCGCATTCATGCTGCTCTTCATAGCCGTTTCCAATCCTACGGCGCAGGATAATAAATCAGCTTCAGTTCCGGCTCCCGCTGCGCGACCGACGCCGACGCCTTCGGATGAACAGGAGCCGGTCAAGGTTTTTACGGAGGAAGTGCGCCTGCCCGTGTCTGCGCAGGATGGTCTTGGAAATTTTGACCCGACGCTCGATGAAGATGACCTGATCGTCTTTGAAGACGGCGTGCAGCAAGAGATAAAGAGCGTGCAACGCATCCCCGCGAGCGTGCTGTTCCTGTTAGGCACGGGCGGCGAGATGAATCCCGTCATGCGCGTCGGCACCACCCGCGACACGGCCTTGAATCTGATTTCATCTTTGCATGCTGGCGACCAGATGGCCGCGCTGCAATTCGGTGCGCGCGTCGAAGTCTTGCAGGCATGGACTGAAGACGAAAAAGACTTGATGCACGCGCTGAAGACAAAGCTGCATTCCACAAAGGGCACGCATCTGGCCGATGCCATCAGCGCGGCGGCGGCTTATTTTATCAACCAGCCGTTCGGCAATCGTCATCTGGTATTGATTACTGACGGAGTCGAGATGCCTTCGGGACAAACCGGTTATGAAGAGGCCATGAAAGTCCTGACGGCTGGCGACACTAAGAGCAAGGCTGAGATGGATGCAGCCATCAAACGCTTGCTGGCGACGCAAGCCAGCTTGCATGTCATCAGCTACACAGAGTTTGCGCGCCTCGCTTTTAAGGGCAAGGTAAAAAAATACAAAGGCAGCAATGCGCCGCCCGGCAGCGTTCTTTCTTCCGGCATCCAGAACGCGGGCATTGACCCGACGCTCCCGCCGACCATGAATCGTGGCAGCGGCATCAGCACTTCGTCCGGCGGCGTGGGCATTAATTTCGACCCGCAGATGCGTCGCTTGCGCAAAGCTTATGAAAAGGCCATGAAGAAAAGCGAGCAGCAGCTAGCCTCGCTCGCGGATGAAACAGGAGCGCGCATCCTGAAACCCGAATCGGCTGAAGAGATGATCGCCCGTGGAGCCGAAGTGGCGCGCGATATAGGCTCGCAATACGTCGTCACGTATGTGCCCAAACGTCCCTTAGCCGAAGCACGCCCCGGCGAGTACCGCCGCCTACAGGTCGCCTCGCGCCGCTCAGGAGTCACTGTCCGCTCACGTCGCGGATACATCGCCGCCCCGTCTCCATAAGTCCTCAAGTCTTTAACAGGAAATAGAAAAGCAGCGGTGCGCTCTTTTTCCGGGAGCGCACCGCTGCTACAAAAAAAATCGTTCCGAAATTTCTCAAGCGCCTAGCTGGCGAGCATAATCACTTCTGCCTCGATCCTGTCGGCGACCGAAGAAGGAAATATTGGCTGCTCCTGTTTTCTTCTCAGCGAACGCTCGCGCAACTCTTCCCAGTCGCCCGGAGGAACGCGATGAAAACCGGCCACGACCTGCGGGTCAAACTGTGCGTTCGCGCATCTCTCCAATTCCTCAGCCGCCACTTCATACGGCCTGCCCGCGCGATACACGCGATCACTCGTCATAGCATCGAAGGCATCCGCGACCGCGAAGATGCGCGCATTCATATCTATCTCTTCGCCGCGCAAACCGAGCGGGTAGCCAGAGCCGTCCCACTTTTCGTGATGCTGCGCGACGACGCGCGCGGCTCCTTCCAGAAATTTTATCTGGCGCAAAATCTGCTGGCCGTGCAGCGGATGCTCACGCATCTTGACCCATTCTTCACTGGTCAGAGACGCGGGCTTGCGGAGGATGGCGTCCGGGACGCCGATCTTGCCTATGTCGTGCAGCAAGGAGCCGAACTCCAGAGACTTTAACTGCTGCTTGCTGAGTCCCAGCTCGCGCCCCAGCCGCAGGCTGTAAGTCACGACCCTCTCAGAGTGTCCATGCGTTTCCGCGTCGCGCGTTTCCAGAGCCTGCGCCAGAGCCTTAAGGGTCGAACGATAAGCGTCTTCGACGGATTCCAGCGCGCGGTCAAGCTCGGCTGTACGCTGCTCTACCAATTCCTCAAGATGATTTTCGTAACGACGCTTGGCCGCACGCAGCTCGTAATGGTCCAGCGCGCGGCGCACGGCAGCCTCGACCTGTCTCAGGTCAAAAGGCTTCATGATGTAATCGAATGCGCCAGCGCGCAGAGCCTTGATCGCGCTCTCGACCGTCTGCACGCCGCTAATCATCAGCACGACCGTTTCCGGCGAAGCCTCCGCGACATGCGGAATCATTTCCAAGCCGCTCATGCCGCCCATCATGATGTCGCTGATGATGAGCTGGAAATCGCCCGCGCGCAAAATCTCCAGAGCCTCTTCCGCCGAGCTGGCCGCAGCGCAAACGTAATCCATGCCGAGCAGTTCGCACAGGACATCTCTGATTTCCGGCTCGTCATCCACCACCAGAATACGCGCCTTAATGTTCGCTTCACTCATAACTCGAACTCCGGGGATAAATTTTCACAGCGAGGGTATTGAAAGGACAGCTCCGAACAGGATTGTGGGAAAATCTGGCAACACATGGTAATTCTTTCGATGGGGAAAACTAAGCGGCGCGCAGACCCGCTGGCGCCGCTCGAAAGACATTTTTATTATAACTTCATCCTGCCCGTTTGGTAAACATCTTTTTACCCCGCCCACGAAATCCACCGAAACCCGCCTTTTCCACCCATTTTCCGGGCTTCCCGGCTCCCCAATATTTCACCATCCGCCCTGTTGACGATTTCCCCCGGAGACCCTATGATGGCTCTCCACTTCTGTGCCGGAGTGATGAAATTGGTATACATAGCAGACTCAAAATCTGCCGTCTGTCATGGACATGGGGGTTCGAGTCCCCCCTCCGGCACCACTTTCCCAAGAAATCCAGTCAATGACCGGAGGTGGATGAGGTAATACTTATCCAGCATCTCTCTCAGCTTCTTGAAATAACCATAAGCGGAAATATCAATCACCAACAAATCATAACCGATGGATTGTATCTCTATCTGTTTCGAGATGTCTGCGGCTTGAATCTTTGCAAGTTTCTGCTCACCAAAGAGCGGAAAGTAATGAACAGGGCCATTAAGCTCAATGGCAAGCTTCAAAAGCGGAATGACAATATCTAATTCAAGTCCAGAAGAAAGCAAGGCACGGTCGTTCTGGATAATTTTTAATGCTGGAAAATCTCTACACATCAAGCTGCTTAAATAATCTTCCGCTTTGCTGCGCCGACCCGCGCCGAGATTTTTATGACGATTATTATATTGAGCGGCGCAAGAGCGGGAGCAAAAGTGATTGCCTGTTCTTTTTAACTCTACCCCGTGCTTCCGAAAAATAGTTTCGCAATTAGCACAAGTCACTTCTTGGGATGTGCGTCTCGCATGACGAGCACAGGTCTGACTACAATACTTACCCGTTCCTCGCTCGACTGCGCGTTGTACTCGATGCTTTTCAAGAGGAAATACTTTGCAGCAATGAAGGCACTGAAGTTCCGCCTGCCCATGTCTATCTAAAGCGGCAAACTTTTGAGGCTGAGTGAGTAATTTCATGCTCTTCTTGGTTTATTGGAATGTCAATGATTTTCAACCCAGTAAAGTTAGGCGAGGAATCTTAATGAGGCTCTTTTGAAACGTTAAAATTCCTGCTTGTGTGCGATGTGTGGATACTCTTTCTGAGCTTCTTTGAGATGTTGTTCGCAGACGCTTATCTCGATCAAGACCGTGCGGGTTGCGACGTTGTAGATCAGCCGTTCTTTCTGCTCCTCTTTGGTGGCATAACGGTAGATTACCTTATCTGTTTTGTTGGTACAGTCTTTCCATTGGCATTTATTCATAATATTACCTGACCTCGTAAATCTGTTTTGTGGATAAGTTGGGTGAAGCAGCTATTCCGCCGTTTCATCCTTCTCATCCTGAGCATTTCCCTTTTGGCCTTCTGTGCTATCTTTTTGAAAAAGTGGGGCTGCATATTCCCTGTGAGTGAGTTTTCCGGAGGGCGTTTCAGTATCGCTCTCTGCTTTCAGGTCTTGTCCCAATTCATTACCGGCTTTCCAGTTCTTGGTGTCCTCTTGAGAATTAAGTCCGGCTTCTACGCCTTGATTAAACTCTGCTGAATTCGTATCCACTTTTGGTTTTTCGTTGTCGCTCATAACCGTCTCCTTTGTGATATTGATTATACCATCAATGAAGAAAGTAAGAGTCTCTCGCAGGAGCGTGGGTTCTTTGTTAAACTCTGTGGCATGGATGATGCGGTTTCAGTCGCGCCGCAGGGGCGAGGCGGAAGGCTCTCGCGGGTTTTCAAAGGGGTGCGCGCAAGGGTGCGTGCGCAGGCTCCGGCGCGCGTGGAGGTTTTGTTGGCCGTGTTGTCAGCCGCGCTGCTGATTCTCTCTTTCCCGAATTTTAATTTGTGGCCGCTGGCGTGGGTGGGGCTTGTCCCGCTGATGTTGGCCGTCGTGCGCGTGCCTCAAATGCCCGTGCGCGCGTTTTTGATAGGGTGGATTGCGGGGACGCTCTTTTTCTTCGGGACGTGTTACTGGCTGAGCTATGCGATGGTGCGTTACGGGCATATCCCGGCGGTCATTGCTTATCTGCTGGTGGTGCCGGCGGCGGTGGTGACGGGGCTGTTTCCGGCTTTGTTTAGCGTGGCGCTGGCGCGCGTGGTGGCGCGTTGGGGAGTGCGCGCGTTGTTGGTTGCGCCGCTGGTGTGGGCAGCTTTTGAATGGGCGCGGCTGGGTGTGACGGGTCAGTTGTGGAACGCGATTGGTTACTCGCAGGCATATGTTCCAGCGTTGATTCAATCAGCCGGTTGGGGCGGCGTGTATGCTGTCGGATTTTTTATCGTCGCGGTGAATGCGGCTCTGGCTTACCTGTTTTTGAAAAGGAATGTCGGCGCGCTCGTCGTCACAGCAGCGACGGTGGCGTGCGTTGCCATCATCGTCGGATGGCAGGGATGGGCGAAAGGCGCGCACGAATCAACAGAGGGCAAACCGGATGCTGTCATCATCGCCATCCAGCCGAATGTGCCGATGGAGCCGGTCGCGTCCATAGCCGAGAATGAAGCTCTCATCGCGCGTCATGTCTCTTTGAGCGAGGGTGCGCTCAGCGATCTTAAAGATGATGCTATTCCGCGCGTCGTCATCTGGCCTGAGTCGCCTATGAACTTTATGTACGCGAATGATTCGCAGTTTCGCGAGATGCTGGCGAGCTTTACCGCCAGGAATCGCACGTCGGTTATCTTTAATGCGCTTGAGCCTGCTCCGGCCAACGGCAATTATAACTCCGCTATGATGGTGAATGAGCAGGGCGGTCTCGCCGTGCAGTATGATAAGATTCGCCTGTTGCCGTTTGGCGAGTATGTGCCGTTGCCGCGCTGGATGCCGGGAGTCAATCTGATTCCGACGATGGTCGGAGATTTCACGCCGGGAACGCAGTATCCTTTGATGCCTTTGGGCGAGGCGCGAGCGGGCATCTTTATCTGTTTCGAGTCGGCTTTTCCATCCATCGCGAGTACCTTCGCAGATGGCGGCGCGGATGTGCTGATTAACATTTCAAACGACGGATATTTGGGGCCGACGCCGGTGATGCGGCAGCATTTGGCGAACACAGTCTTTCGCGCCGTCGAGAACAATCGCCCGGTCTTGCGCGTGACGAATACGGGCATCACAGCATACATCACAGGGCGCGGCAAAGTGTTGGATGCGACCGATGGTTTTCAAACTGCTGTGCGAACATGGACTGTAAAACGCACGGCGAACGGAAAGACTTTTTACACACGACACGGCGACCTGTTCGTCGGCATCTGCGCCGCGCTCAGCTTGCTTTTGATAATCTTAAGTCTCAAGTCCCAAGTCCCAAGCCCCAAGTCAAAGACAGTTTCTTAACTTGGGACTTGAGACATGGGACATGGGACTTGAGACCTGGGACTTAAAAAAATGATTGAGACATTTTCGATACAGGATTTACGAAACTCCTTTGACGAGCTGCGGACGCGCGTCGAACAGCTCGGGAGGTTTCTTTGATGTAGCTGCCAAGCGCGCCGAACTCGCGCAGATAGAGCAGCAGGCATCCGCGCAGGATTTCTGGAACGATCAGGAAGCCGCGCAGAAGCTCTTACAGCAAAGAAGCAGACTGGAACGCATCATCGCGCGGCAGGAACAATTTGAATCTGCGGTCGAAGATGCGTCCGTCCTCTTCGAGTTTGCGGAAGAGGATGAAGCATCTTTGAAGGAGCTGCGCGAGTTGATCGCGCGGCTCGGGCATGACATCGGGCTGGCAGAGACGGAGATGCTGCTGTCCGGAGATAACGATGCCTTGAATGCTATCTGCACGATTCATCCGGGCGCGGGCGGCACGGAGTCGCAGGACTGGGCGGAAATGCTGCTGCGCATGTATCTGAAGTGGGCTGAGCAGCGAGGCTTTAAGACTGAGATACTGGATTACCAACCCGGCGAAGAGGCTGGCATCAAGAACGTGACGTTCAGAGTCGAAGGCGAATACGCATACGGACTGCTCGCGGCGGAAGCGGGCGTGCATCGCCTCGTGCGTATCTCGCCTTTCGATCAGGCGTCGCGTCGTCATACCTCTTTCGCTTCCCTCTTCGTCTATCCTGAAATTGACGAGAACATCGAAGTCGAAATCAACGATAAGGACTTGAGGGTTGACACCTATCGCGCGACGGGCGCGGGCGGCCAGCACATCAACACTACGGATTCCGCTGTCCGCATCACGCACTTGCCGACAGGCATCGTCGTCGCGTGCCAGAACCAGCGTTCACAACATCAGAATCGCGCCGTCGCCATGCAGGTCTTGCGCTCGCGGCTCTACGAATTGGAGCTTGAGAAGCGTCGCGCCGAGACTGCCGAATTGGAAGCGAACAAGCAGGACATCTCTTTCGGCTCGCAGATACGCAATTACGTCCTCGCGCCTTATCGCCTTGTGAAAGACGCGCGCACCAAACTTGAGCGCGGTGATGTAGACGCGGTGCTGGCGGGCGACATAGACGATTTTATCAAGCAGTACCTGCTCTCGCGCAGAGCAGCGTAAAGACAGATGCTAGATGCTAGATGTTAGTTCCGGCATCTACCGACATCTGACATCCAGCATCTAGCATCTGCTTTTGGGAGGCTTATGGCAACTACACAAACTGAAGTGAGAGCGAAGCCTGCTGCGCCGAAGAACACGCGGCGCAATGAGATTATTGCCATCGCTCTTTTTGCGCTCGGCGTGATGCTGGCGTTGTGTCTTGCTTCTTATAATCCGAACGATGCTTCGTGGAACGCAGCCGGACAGGCTGGCGCGCGGAATCTGGTCGGAGCGGTCGGGTCGAACATCGCAGCCACTTTGTTTCAGTTCGTGGGACTCGCGGCGTATTTGTTGCCGCTCCTCTTGCTGGCCGCCGCGTGGAGGCGTTTTCGCACGCGCCACATACACGCGCCGCTCTCGCGTATCGTGGGGCTGTTGACGTTGACGCTTTCGGCTTCGGCTCTGCTCGCGCTCTCAGGCGTGCGTCCGATGTTTGATGCGAGCGTGCAGCCGGGCGGCCTTGTCGGAACGCTTATCTCGCGCGTGCTTGAGAGCGGACTGAACAAGGTCGGCGCAAGCGTCCTGCTCATCGCGCTGGCGGCGACGGGGCTGCTGCTTGCGACTAACTTCTCTTTCGTGCGCGCATACGAATGGCTCGCGGCGGAGTTCGGCAATCGTTTTACGTTCCTGCGCACGCTGCCGGAAAAATTCAGCGCGTGGCGCGCAGACAGGCGCGAGCGTGCGCGCTTGCGCATGGAACAGCGGCAGACCGCGCGTGCAGAGCGTGCGATGGTGAACGAAGCCTACCAGAGATTGCAGGAGAAAACAGGAGCCGACCGCGTCGCGGAATTCATGAGCGAAGAATTGCCGCTTGAGGAAAGCGCGTCCCCCGCTGCCGCTGCTATCAAACGCTCTGCCGCGCAGCCCGTCACACAGACCAGCCCAGCCTTTGCGGAAGAGATGAGCGTTGCCACCGTCTCGGTCAGCGCGCAGCCCCCCGAAGCGGCAGGGGCGAACGTGCGTACCGTTGCCGCAGGGGCAAGCATTTCAACTTCAGTCACAAAACGCACCGGCGCGGCTTCCCGAAATGATGAAATCGAGTTGGAAGAGGCGGATGAGATTGAAGCTATGGTCAAGTCTGCCTCGGTCGTGCGGACAGACCTGTCGGCGCAGGAAGACAAAGCCCTGACGACGCAACCTGACCGCGCGAAACGTGATGCAGTCGTTCGCTCAAAGACTGAATACAAGCTGCCGGGCACAGAGTTTTTGACTCCCGCGCCGCCGCACAGCGAGCAGGCCGAAGAGGCTCTGCGCCAGCTTGCCACGCAGGTCGCAGAAAAATGCCGCGAGTTCAATGTCACAGGCAAGATTGAATACATCTGTCCCGGCCCGGTCGTGACGACTTACGAGTTCAAGCCCGACCCCGGCGTTAAATATTCGCGCGTGACGGGACTTGTTGATGACCTCTGCCTCGCCTTGCGGGCTGAATCAATCCGTATTGACCGCGTGCCGGGAAAGGCGCATGTTGGAATCGAAGTGCCGAACCCGCAGCGCGAGACGATTTACCTGCGTGAGGTCATCGAGTCCAGACAATTTCGCGAGTCGCAGTCAAAGCTGACCATCGCGCTCGGAAAAACGATTGACGGTTTGAATTACGTCACGGACCTGGCAAAGATGCCGCACCTGCTCATCGCGGGCGCAACGGGCGCGGGCAAATCCGTCGGCGTCAACTCGCTTATCGTCTCCATCCTCTACAAAGCTTCGGACAAAGAAGTTAAGTTCATCATGGTTGACCCGAAGCGGCTTGAGCTTGGCCTGTATGCAGACATCCCGCATCTGGCGACGCCGATCATCACAGACCCTAAGCGCGCGGCTATCTCTCTGAAATGGGCTGTCTCAGAAATGGAGCGGCGTTATAAGGAGTTGGCCGGATGGAGCGTGCGCAACATTGACGGCTTCAACACGGAAGTCGAGCGGCGCAACTTCGCCAAAGATTTTGACGAGACGGGCGAGCCTCATAAGACGCTCCCCTATATCGTCATCATCATAGACGAGCTGGCGGATTTGATGATGGTCTCAGGCCATGATGTCGAAGAAGCGATTACGCGCCTCGCACAGATGGCGCGTGCCGTCGGCATCCATCTCGTCCTGGCGACGCAACGCCCCAGCGTTGATGTCATCACCGGATTAATCAAAGCAAATTTCCCGTCGCGGGTTTCTTATCGCGTCTCAAGCAAGGTTGACTCGCGCACGATCATTGATGCCAACGGCGCAGAACAGCTTTTGGGTCACGGCGACATGCTCTTTCTGCCGCCGGGCACGTCCAGACTCGTGCGTGTTCACGGCGCGTATGTAGATGAAACAGAGATCGGCAAAATCGTTGCGCACGTCAAAAAGCAGGGCCAGCCTGCCTATGATGAATCCATCACGCAGTCCGAAGAAGAGGCTCTGGGCTTGGACGGCGCGAGCGGCGAGCGCGATGAGCTTTTCGAGGATGCCTTGCGCATCTGCGTCGAGATGAAACGCGCCTCGACTTCCGTTTTGCAAAGACGGCTGCGAATCGGTTATGGCCGCGCCGCCGCTATCTTAGACATGATGGAGCGCGAAGGCTTTATCGGTCAGGCAGACGGCGCGCGACCGCGCCCCGTGCTTGAGCGCGCCTTTGAGAGCGTCTCTGACTGGGACACACAGGCCGCGCAGTAATTAACCCAAGTTAGTAGTTAATAATTTGCCACTAGCTTTAGCTAGTGGAGACGCAGACAAGTTGGCTTTAGCCAAAATGTAATTAAAATCTTACAGCCTTATTGCTTTAGCTAAAGTGTTCGGCTAAAGCCGAAAGCAAGAGGGCGACCTTGATCCACTAGCTAAAGCTAGTGCTCTGTAATCAAAGTGTTTAGATTAACGAATCAGCGTGAACCCCAAGTAGCTTGAAATTGGAGCAAACCGTTTCTCTAACAATTTCGGTTACACAGCACTAGTGGCAATTTAAGCAATCCATCAACATATCTATAACTGGTAACGTGGATTGATTAATTGTTTTTCAAACTCTTCCGAGTCAGGATGATAGCCCGCCCTTTTTCATGGTGGGCTGTTATTCTTTGAAGCCGCAAAATTCCGCAAAGCTTTCGCGGCGGAGCGGTTTGTCAGGGTTTCAAAAACTTTTCCACAGGCTCTGTGGAAAAGCCTGTGGAAAAGCCCGGTTTTAAAGTTACAAGTTCCTGAATTTTTTAGACTTCTAGCATTTTGCACACTTTCGCTGCAAACTTTTCAAACGGCTTGCGACAGGGGCTTTTGCTATGAAAAGACAGAGCCAGAGGCGGCTGTGGGCACGCTTGGTCCTCAACCTTTTGTGCGCCTGCGCGCTGGCTGTCGCTCCTGTTTCCTGTGTCAAACAGCCCCACCGTGCGTCTTTAGATGGCAGGCAGGATGCGCCGCAAGCTCTTGCAAGCGAGATGGCTGGCGCGCAACCCGTCAATATCAACACGGCCTCGCGCGAAGAGCTTGAGCGGCTGCCCGGTATCGGTCAGGCTCTGGCGTCGCGAATCATAGAGCATCGTGAGCGGTTCGGGCGTTTTCGTCGCGCCGAGCATTTAATCATGGTGCGTGGCCTGAGCGACCGTCGCTTTCGCGCGTTGCGCTCGTTGGTTACGGTGTAGCAAAGCCCGCAGTTGATTATGGAGACTGATTTACGACGTGAGGCGCGAGAGATTTTCCAGGCGTCGCTCAAAAGCGTTGACGCTAGCGATGCCGTGCGCCGCGCCGTGCGTCTCGAAGGCTCACGCCTGACGATTCGGGAGACGACGTTTGAGCTTGATGCGCGCGGCGCGGGAATCTACGTGCTGGCCGTCGGCAAGGCCGCGCTTCCGATGGCTGTTGCGCTTGATGAAATTCTTGACCGGAGAATCACAGCAGGCTTAATCGTCGGCGCACACTTGCCTGAATATTATGCAGGACTATTCTCACTTCCAAAAAAACTTGTGACGCCGTGGCGTTTCTGTGAGGGCGCGCATCCACTACCGGCTAAATCGAGTCTCATCGCCGCGCAGAGTTCTTTCGAACTCCTGCAACGCGCTCATGTAGAGCAAGCGATTGTCATCTTTCTTATCTCCGGCGGCGGGTCTGCGATGATCGAATGGCCGCGTGACGAGCAGATAACGTTGGACGACATTCGCGCGGCGAATCGCGCGCTTATCTCATGCGGCGCGAGCATCGCAGAAATTAATGCTGTGCGCAGAGCGTTCTCTGCCGTCAAGGGCGGAGGACTCGCGGCACGCGCGCCCGGTGCAGATCAAGTCAGCCTGATAGTTTCCGACACAGGCCGAGGCTTGGAATCAATCGTCGCTTCAGGATTAACCTACGACCCGCCGCCGGATGCGCCTGACGCAGCTTCTGTCATCGCGCGATACGAGTTGGCAGAACGCTTGCCACCATCCATCCTGCACGCAGTCAATCATGCAGAAGAAGTTCCGGCACGAACCTCGCCGCAGCAGGGATTGAGAAGGCATTACGTCCTGCTCGACAACGATGCTGTGTTGGAGGCTGCGGCAGCAGAGGCGCGCGGGCGCGGCTTTCGGGTTGAGATTGCGCGAGACATCTCAGAGCAGCCAATTGCGGAAGGATGCGCGTTGATGCTGTCAAGGCTCTTTGCCTTGCGAGATAGTGCGCAGGCGGCAGATGAAATCGTTTGTCTTATCTCCGGCGGCGAGTTCGCGTGCCCCGTGCGCGGTGAAGGCACCGGCGGGCGAAATGCCGAGACGGCTTTGCGCTGCGCGATAGAGTCGGATGCGCGCCTCAAACAAACTTCGAGCGGTGCGAATCTTTCCCGCATCGTTATCTTAAGCGCGGGCACGGATGGCATAGACGGCAACAGTCCTGCGGCTGGCGCGGTCGCGGACGAGACGACCGTCAAGCGTGCGGTCGAGAGAAATCTGGATGCGCAGAGCTTTCTCGATAGCAGCGATGCTTATAGTTTTTTCGAGGCTCTGTGCGATGCGATTGTGACGGGGGCGACGGGAACCAACGTGCGCGACCTGCGCATCATGCTCGCCGTTTGAGCCTTTAAGACCTTGCCTCTTGACCTGTGGGTTTGACCCTTGCTCTCCTCAATCTGTAGTATAAGATGGCGCGAGGCGCGGGTTCTCGCTCTAGCCCCCGTTCAGTAACCGATTAACCAAGCATCAGGAGTTTCTTCCGATCATGTCAACCAGCATCACTGAGACAACTCATTACCCTTCTGTTAAAAGCGAAGCGCGATCTAAGGCTTTCTCTTTCGATAATCTTATCGAAAGGCTCGGCACCCTCAACCGCGCGCCGACGCTTGAAGAGATTAATGGATGGATGCTTGAGGTGCAGATTGACGCTGCCGATGTGCATCCGCATCTTGGTTTTAAGGCCGCGACTTACGCGCGCCACCGCGTCTTTCGCAACGACTATGCGGAGCTGCTGTTGCTGTGCTGGCGACCCGGACAGCGGACGCCGATACATGACCACAACGGCTCGTTCGGCGCGGTGCGCGTCTGCGAAGGCGTGATGTGGGAAACCATCTTTGCGCTTGATGAAAGCGATACGCTGCGTTACCAGTGCGTGCGCGAGTGGCATCCGTCCGAAGTGACCGGGGCCGACGTGCCTGACATACATCAGATCGGCAACCCCGATGTCAGCGGGCAGGATTTAGTAACCGTGCATCTGTACGCGCCGCCGCTCGGCGTCCTCAACACCTATCGCGTCGGCAGTTCCGAGATAGGCTCTTACACGGTTGACGAGTTTATGGACGGCGCAGGCATCTGAGAGCAGGGATGAGGGATGAGAGGCATGCTATTCAAACTTGAGTCGCTCATCTTCAATAGCAGTTCCTTCATCCTTCATCCTTCATCCTTCATCCTTTATCTTTCCGTCTTTCTCCTTCTCTTTCTCAGTGCTTGCTCGCGCCAGACGAGCGAGCAACAAATCATTCAGCCGGATGAAATCAACGTCGCCGCCGCAGCCAATCTGACGGATGCTTTCGCAGAGTTAGCCAGAGAATTTACGGCGCGCACGCAGGTCAAAGTGGTTTACAGCTTTGGCGCGACGGCAGACCTCGCGCGGCAGATCGAGCAGGATGCGCCGTTCGATGTTTTCGCTTCGGCGGATGTCGAGAATGTTGACAGGCTGGATGCTAAAGGAATGTTGACGGAGGGGACGCGCAAGCTTTACGCGCGCGGGCGGCTGGTGTTGTGGACGCCGCCGGAGGCGCGCGTCAAACTCACGCGCATCGAAGATTTGAGCCGCCCGGAAGTCGAGCGCATCGGCATCGCTAAACCCGACGTAGCTCCCTATGGACGCGCGACGGTCGAAGCCCTGCGCGCACTCAATCTCTGGCAACAGCTTGAGCCGAAAGTCGTCTACGGCCAGAACGTCTCGCAGGTCAAGCAATATGCTGCGACGGGCAATGTGGACGCGGCCTTTATCCCGCTCGCGCTCGTGCGCGCCAAAGGCGAAGGCCATGCCGTCGAAGTTGACGAGCGGCTGCATCAGCCAATCAATCAAGCCATCGCCGTCGTCAAAGCTTCAAGGAAGCAGGAAGCCGCGCGCCGCTTCGTAGAGTTCGTGATGAGCAGCGAGGGACAGGCGCTCCTTGAACGCTATGGCTATCGCAAGCCGTAACGCTCGCGGGCTTTATTACTTGCCGAACATACCGCCGATGCCGCCGATAATGTCATCCGCTTTATCCGCGATCATGCCGCCGCCTTTATTGAGCGCGTTGTCAATCTGCCCCGCAATCGGCGCGGGCAGCTTCTCTTTCAAAAATCCCACGACCGTATCCACAGCCGTCTTGGCCTTGTCTTCACCAAGCCCCGTGCGTTCTGCAACCTTCTTAATCAACTCGTCCATGTTTAAGCTCTCCCTTTAAAGTCAAAAAATCATTTGCCACAGAGGACACAGAGGACACAGAGGGATTTCAAATTCAACCATTCAGATTTGAACTCTTTCATATCTCTGTGTCCTCTGTGGCTAATCTTTATCAAATAAAAACCACCGATTGAGAATTAGGAATCTCAAACCGCCTGCGGCAGCGTTGGCACGCGAGCATGTCGTCAATGCGTACCATGTAGTCGCGCGATTTAGCAAAGCGCGCACGGTCATGCTCGTTTGCGCCGCGCGGCAAGTCGTGTTTCTTCCTCCGCGTCAACCAGCGCACATCGTATTCGCCGCGCTCGCGACAGTGGGGGCAACTGTAGGTCGCGCGCTTCGTTTCCTGTTTTTCGTTAAAAAAATCTTTTTCTTGTAGCATGGTTAATCAGCACTCAGAACTCAAATGAAAAGCGTTGTTTTTATTCTATGGCGTCACATGACAAAAATATATCATAGCTCTTAACCGATATTCACGCGCGCTCAGCCTTTAGCTCTCGGCCAGAGGTGTTACCTTTTTTCTGCCCTCGCCTGCGATGATAAATGACGATGCCCAGACCGAGCATGCCGTTCAAGAGCATCACGGAGTTGGTGACGACGAAGACCCAGTTTTTGACCAGCCAGCTATAAACAGTAAAGCCCAGCGAGGCTGTGATTTGCCCGACGAAGAGCCATTTGGAAACGCCCTCGCTCGATTCCTCCTGCCACTGCTTGTAAACCTGTTTGCCGATGGTCAGCACGAGTATCAATGAGCTGATCCAGCCGATTGCTTCTGTCATGTTTTTCCAAACTCTGTGTTCTCTGTGCCCTCTGTGGCTTAAACTCTTTTAGTCATTCGCTCATAAAATTTCACGGCTCGCTCAACAGCCGCTCGACGGTTGAGAGAAAGCTCTGCGGGTCAAGCGGCTTCGGCTCGTAAGCGGTCGCGCCCTGCGCCAGCGAGAAGGCAGCGTTGCCCGTCCCGTATCCGGTCGTCACAACTATCGGCACATCTGCGATGGCCTCTGTGTCTCTGACGCGGCGCACCAGATGCACACCGTCTGCTCCGGGCATGTTGATGTCCGTGATGATTAAATCAGGGAGCATCTGGACGGCCAACTCGTATCCGCGTATGCCGTCTTCAGCCGTGACAGCCGTGTAACCGCGCCGCTCAAGCGCGCGTCGCATTAACTCGCGCGTCACCTCGTCATCTTCGACGACCAGAATTTTCTTGGCTTCACTCATCGGCAACAGGCAAACGCGAAAAGTTGTCCGGTCATGCGAGCGATGCTATTGATTAATCCAAGTTGCGAGTTAATAAATTGCCACTAGCTTTAGCTAGTGGATACCTTGCACAACAGAAAGTTGGCTTGAGCCAAAAGATAATTAAAAACCACTTCTTTATAGCTTTAGCTTAATGTTTCGGCTAAAGCCAAAAGCTAGGAGGCAACCTTGATCCACTAGCTGAAGCTAGTGGCAATTTAAGAAGTCTACTAGAACATCTATATCTAGCAACTTGGGTTAATTATGACTCACGAGTGGCGGCCTCGTCCTGCTCGCACAGTTCGCGCAGGTAGCGAAAGCTGTAGATGCCCGTCTCGTGCCGGTCGCTCCAGGTAAAGTTGAGCGCGTAGCGACCGACCAGCGCGAGGTCTGCAATCGCGATTTCATCCGAAATGGCTTCGGGCTTGAGCATGCGCTGGCCTGTCCATTCGTTGACGCACTGCGCACACGGGCAGGAGCGCCTGAGCGCAGGCGCGTCGTAATGACAAACGTGCCCGTCCGCCCAGGTGATACGCAAGCCCGCCTCGCCCTCCTGCATGATCTCGCGCGGCTCAATCGCAGGCCCGCGTCTTTCCATCACATCAGTCATAAAAAGCTTTTAGCAATCAATTCGAGCAACACGCTCTTTGCGTTCTTTGCGAGATTTCTCCTTTGCGTTCTTTGCGGTTAAATAGCTTCTTAAACGCAAAGGACGCAAAGATAAAACACGCAAAGAACGCAAAGGGATTATTTCAACCATTCTCATGCACGGCGCGCTCGACGGCCTCAGAGGTGATGCGCCAGTGCGAGGCGTTCCAGACGGCTTGGCCGTGACGCAGAATCATGACCTGCGGCGATTCGTGCCTGATGCCCGTGCGCGATTCCACTTCGCTCGAAAGATCGCGTGCGCGCTGCACGACGATCAGGGCGACTTCGGATGTAAGTTGCGACATCTCTTGATAAGCCGCGCTGCTGATGGGACAGGTCAGGCTGTGCTTGAAGAGGATGACCGGATGGTCATTTGAAAGCTGAAACATCTGCTCCAGCGACTGCGCGTCTTCGAGCGGATTAAATTGAGCCGTCTGCCCGGCATGCTCTGACATCATCGAATGTGAAACCTCCCTGAGCTGTTTACTTCGCGCGACAGAAGGCGGGCACGCCTTGCCAAACATCTCCGCTGTCGCCAGATTGTTTACAGTAGCTTATCCAGCGCAAAGGCGGCAAGCGCGCCGCACAGAGCAGAAAAATTAAACCGGAGCCACCCGGCGTGCCCGCGCTTTAAACGCACAGACGGACACCCTTTGTGTCTCCGGCTCAATTCCTTGATCCGTGTGAATATTCTTGACGGTTAAAGGACTATTATTTTACGGCTCGTCGCTGCCTTCTTCGGAAGGCGCGGATGGCGCGCGGCCTTGCGTGAAGCCTGAGACATTAAAGGTGGCAGACTTTTGATCTTTCTGCTCGCCCTGCTCGTTGGACATCGTGACATCCATCTTGTAACGGCCATTCTCGAAACCGCTGCTCGGAAGCGTGATCCAGAATGTGGCCGCCTTGTCGCCATCAACTTCCAGCGTTTTTTCCGCGCCCTGCACTAACTCGCCGGACTTTTGTCCCTTCACGTCATCATAGAGGACGCGAAACTTTACTTTCTGCTTGCCGGGGTTGTTCGAGATTTGCGCGACGGCGTAAACCTTTTCGCCCGGTTTAAAATCGCTGGCTTCGGTGCTGGCCTTTTCATCTTTGCTGATTTTCAGGCTGCCGATATTGGCCGTGCTCCAATTGCAGGCCAGCGCAACAGCCGCCATCAAGGCCAGCCCCAGAGCAAGATTCCATCTGCTTTTATGCATACAAAATTTCTCCTTGTTCGACCTGTTGAAAAATTCCGGTCGTTGAAAATTATTTGAACACCAGAAGACCGCAGTCTCCGTCAAAACCTTCAGACGGGCTGCGGCTGCTTGCTAATGCTGTTTGTGAGATTGTCAGGCTGACCCCTTGTACGGAAGGCAAAAGCTAGTAAATAGTAAATAGTGAATAGTGAATAGAGGAACGCTTTCTCTTCTCCATTTACTATTTACTATTTACCCGCTCGCACCTTTTTACTTTTACCCTGTGTCTTATATTTCTATCGCCATTCTCCGACGAGGACAAAGGGCGCCCAGTAGAACGGCGCTGCGTACTTCTTCCCCGCGATCATGTTCTGCTGCGCTCCGCGCATCGCTGCCGACGCCGACATGCCCTGTCCCGTCAACATCCGTTTGTAAAAGTCCGTCATCAATTGCGCCGTCGAATTGTCCGACACCGACCACAGGCTCACTCCCACCGTCGGCGCTCCCGCGTACATGAACGCGCGCGTCAACCCGATCACGCCTTCGCCGCGTTTCTCTTTGCCTAAGCCCGTCTCGCAGGCCGAGAGCATGACCAAAGGCGCACCCAGCTTGAGATTGAATATCTCATCGGTTCGGAGGAAGCCGTCACCGGCCTTGTTGCCGACCAGAGACAGCACCAAGCCGGTGAACTGCGGGCGTTCGGCGTTCAAGAGGCCGTGAGTGGCGACGTGAACAACGCGATAGTTGCGCAGGTCTTTGGACTGGACACTGGCTTCGTTGGCACTCAGATCAAGCCAGACATCAGCGGTGCCGCCGTTCTGTTTGGTGATTGCGGCGATCTGCTCTGCCTCGGCACGTGTGCCGTTCAAGCGCGCCAGCATCAACCCTTGCGCGGGCGCTCCGGTGTTCTGAGCAGATGGCGTGCCCGCCACGTCCGTGAGCGCGCTCGAAAGTCCCAACCCTCGCGTGTCTGCGCCGCCTGCGGTTGTTCCGGCTGCGCCTTTGGCGCGCGGGTCATTTGAATTAAAGACCGGGTCGGCGACGAGCAGCACGCTCTTGCCGGTCGGCTTGGCCGCAGACTGTTTTCTGATGACCGCGACGACCGAAGCCGACGGCGCATACACGATTTCATTCGTCGTCACCAGATACGGCAGCGCGGAATAATCCGTGCCGGGTGTTTTAACCAGAGCCTCAAAGGGAATGTAGTTGAGCGCGCCGTCCGCGACGATCAGCATGCGCTTGTCACCGACCATGCTCGCGGCTGGCTCGATGATAGTTTTGTAGAGATTGTTGGAAGCAGTGGCGAAGCCTCCTGCGTTGCCGGATGCGGGCGCAGAGCTAATGCCGAGACCGCGCGTCGGAGCGGTATTGATGCCCGCTATCGGCGTGCGAAGTTTTTCGGGAATCATCTGCGTGCGCAGTTCTATCGCCTGCTGGTCAACTGCGGCGCGTGCGGGCAATTTATAAATCGCGACGCCGCCCTGCGTGACCGCCCACATATAAGAGTTCTGCGCGCCGAGGTTGTATTCCAAGAGCGCGGTCTTATCATCGAGCACTTGCTGCTGCACTTCCGCGAGCGTCAAAGGTTGCGGCATGGTCAGCGAAGCATACTTGGGGCTGGCCTGCCTGATTTGATTCTCGATGCTGTCGTATTCGGTCTGAAGCTGTGTCAGCTCGGCTTCGAGATCGGAGTTTGATTTCTTCTTGCTTTCTTCGCTGCCTCCGAGACCCGCCAGCTCCTGTGCGATTTCCTGCTGGCGATTCAGGTTGTCCTGCTTGCGCGTCAAGAGGTCTGCGGGGACGCCTTCGGTGATGTTGACGTTGGCTTCGCCGAGCATGTCCAGCAGCGAACGCGCGCGGCTCTGCTCGATGATCTTGAATGCTTCGGCGGCGTCCGTCAGAGCGGCTCCGGCGAGCGCAGTGCCTGCGGGCGAAACCATCAAAGCTCTTTCGGCGAGCGCTCCCGCCGCTTCGTCAAACACGTCTTTGGTCGTCGCCAGAAAGGTCGAGCGCGATTCGTCTGCGCTGAGGCTTCCCTCGCGCATGCCTTCGATAGTCACAAGCGCATCACGATAAGCGACAATCGCTTCTTCTCTAACTTTAGTAGCTTTCTTTTGATCTCTTTCGGCCCCGGCCTGCATCCACTTGCTCTTGCCGATGCCGCGCTGCGCAGGCCAGCGCAGGTCTGCGCGATTATCTTTGCGTGCGCCTTCGGTGGCGGCTGTGTAGAGCTTGATGGCGTCCGGGTAGCGTCCCTGTTGCAAGGCGATGTCGCCCAAAGAAGTGCGAGAGGCGATGCGCCAGCGACGCGCCTGCCCGAACTTTCCGTACAACGGATTGTCTGCGGCAGCGAGCGCGTTGTTGAAATGTCCTTTGGCGGGTTCGAGTTGGTTGTTCGTGTAATCGAGGCGACCCATGCCAAGCTCGTAGATGGAATAGATGATGTATTGACGATATTTCTCGCGCTGCTCGTCAATCGTGCCCTTGACCTCTGCGCCGAGCGAGGCCGCATCGCCCACAGTGGAGACGCTCGGTGTGCCGCTAGCAATACTGCGGGCTTTGCCAAAGATGCTGGCGCCCTTGCTGGCTTTGCTCTGCACATCTTTGGCAGTGCCTGCCGCGCTCGTATCAATCTTGGGCACGGTCATTCGAGAGTAAGCATCGCGCGCCTCCGTAGCCATGCCTGCGCGGAAAAACATGTCGCCGGTTTTGGCGAGCATCAGATTAGCGTTGTAAGTATCGTTGGCCGCAGCGAACGACTCGTTGGCCTTCTGATATTGCATGAGGCCGACGCTGTACTGACCCTGCCGGCTGTACAAATCGCCGAGCGCGTCGCGCGAAGCCGCGATGCCTTTGGCATCATTAGCAGAGGTGTAGAGCTTGAGCGCCTGTTCGAGTTGTCCGAGAGCCTGCTCTGCATTGCCGCGCTTCAGGAGCGCGCGTCCCTGCTTGAGAGCGGCTTTGCCGTCTCCCTGCGGCATGACGGCATTCAATGAAGCCGGTTGATTGAGTGTCTGCGCATTCGATGCGACAGGGGCTTGCAATCCGGCGGCGATAATTGCACACGAGAGGACGTAAACGAGGGGCTTGGCTATAGATTTCATGATTCTCCTCCAGAAATAACGGTAAGACTCTCAGTAAGCGAGTGGCACGCTTTAGAGGCATTAACCTAGACTTAAAATATCGGGCCGTTTTCGGAATCGGCGCGGAGTCTATCACAAACACATGTCCAATGAACGCACCGCGCGTGATTTCTTGTAACCGGGCGAGTAAATAGTAAATAGTGAATAGTAAATAGTTAAAAACAGGCGTTCATCTATTTACCATTTACTATTTACCCGCTCCTGCCTTTTTACTTTCTCAACGGTGTTCGAGATCAATCGCAGTCACCAGAAAGCCGTCCGTCGAAGAGACGTTCATCCGCACGACCGAAGGCTCCGGCGCGCTCTGGTCGAGGCCGAGGCCGCGTGTCGTCGCTTCCTGCTCACCCCGCGTCTGCGTTTGTCCATAGGTCTTGCTCTTGCTCACTTTGACGCGCGCATTCAAGCCTGTCTTAATCTTCGCCCATGATTCCGGTTTCATGCGCAACGGGCAATTGCTCTGATTCTCACGACAGAAGTTGACGAGATCGTCGCCGATGGGAGTGCCCGGTATCGGCTCGCGCGTGATGACGATGTAGAGTCGTTCACGCGCCGGGTTGTTATCAAAGGTGAACCAGCGCAGAGTCTCGCTGGCTTCAAAAGGCGACGGCACTTCGTAAGGCACATGCGCCTGAATGGAATTGTCGCCTTCGTTCAAGCGCCAATCCGGGAAGATGAGCGTCGGCGGGCCATCGTTCTCCGTGTGAAAAACGTAGAGATAACCGTCCGTGTTCGGCTCCATCGAAAGGCGTATCCGGTCGCCCGCGTAAAAGACGCGCTCAGGGTCTATACGCATCGCATCGCCCTGTTGGTTACGCATGTACATCGTATAGCCAAGCCCGATGGGAGCATGCGAATAACTTTTGACTCCGACGCCTGCTGTCGTCGTCGTGCTATTACCGGTGCTTTTCCCGGTGCTTTTTCCTGTACTCTTCCCTGTGCTTTTGCCTGTGCTTTTTCCCGTGCTCTTGCCGGTTGATTTGTTGCCGCTGCTGCTATTGCCGCTGCTGCTGTTGCCGCCCCAGCCTGAATTGCTGTTGGTCTTGCCCGCTCCCGCAGAAGCAGGGGGACGACTGGTCATGAAAGAGCCGCGCGTGGCCTCTTCTTCATTCGGGTCTTGCTGTGCGTGCCCCGCACCTGCAAGGCTGGCGGCGAGCGCAGCGAGGGCGAGCAAGGGAAGCAGTTTTTTGAATCGCATGAAATTTACTCCTCAGAATTTAACTATAGTGTCGCAGGCGAGCCGTGTCGGGAAGAGTTTTTTTCAAGCCCGCCTCATTTAGATTTATTTGTGCTCGATCCGCACGTCAAAGACGAGCGGGTCATCATCAGATTTCGCCTGCGGCGGCTTGACAGAGACGTATGCCTCATCCTTGTTCTCGTCCATGACGTTGGTCGCCGGGGCGTTTGCCTTGTGCGGCGAGAGGAAGTTATCCAGATCGTCCTGCTCGACACTTGATAAAGCTTGTCCAGCCTCTTCGTTAAGAAAAGGTAATAGAGTAATCGGCGTCTTTGAGAAGATGACCGTGTAGAACTCCGTGCCCGGGTTTTCGTCAAGCGTAATCCAGTTATTGTCACCGCTGGGGAAGCTGTAATTCTCCCCGGCCTTGACGCTGTTGGTCGTGACGCCTGAGCCATCGAAGGGCACTGCTGTCAGAAAGGTCGTCGGCACGTTGTTCTTGCCCGGTCCGACAATGTAAAGATAGCCGTCTTCCTTCGGCGTGAAATGAAACTTGAAACTTTGCTTTGAAGCGAGCGGCACGACCGCAGCCACCCGCGCGGGCGTCACGCCTTCAAGCTCAAGCCAGTATCGTATGGATTCTGCCGCCGCGGGCGGCGTGTCTCCGTTATTAGCACCGTTGGTATTATCGCCCGTCTTCGTATTGTCGGTTTTCGCGGTGCTGGTGTCTTCCGTAGAACCCGACTTCATCCAGATAAAAACACCGCCGCCGATTCCGGCTAACACTAACAACACGACCACGACGATGATGATCGGAACCACGGGCGAACGACCCTTGGACGCGGGCATGGCCGACGGCGATGGCGAAAAAGGAGGCGGAGACTGTGGCGCATATGAAGGCGACGGCATCTGTGCCGATGAAGCAAAGCCTCCGGCTGCATTCGGATTGGTCGCAATCGTTGCCATCGGCGGCGGATTGTTTGGAGGCGCAGGCGGCGGTGAATCTAACTGCGGCATCTGCGCCAGCGAGGTTGCTGCCGGGGGCGGCGCGCTCGGCGGCTTCGGTCGCGGCGAATCCAGCGTCAGGACTGTTGCCGCGCTGATTTCAGAGCTGGTCTGTCTGCCCTCTTCAATTCCCGTCGAGAAGGGTGAATCGCCTTCGACATTCGTTCCCGCTGCGGCGGCGGGCGCATCAATATTGGTCGGCGTGGGAGTTGAAGGGATGTTGGGGCTGGACGCGCCCACCGAAGTCGCGGACAGTGTCACAGGCGACATGCCCAGAGCAGCGCGCAACTCGTTCGCCAATTCTCCGGTGGTCGCCTGCCGGTCGTCGCGCTCTTTTGCCATCGCTCGGGCAATCGCTTGACTAAACCCTTCCGGGACATCGGGCGCGACTTCATGCAAAGGTTTCGGCACGACGTTCACGTGCTCGCGCCTCAACTCTTGCAGCGTCAGACCGACGAAGGGCCTGCGCCCCGCGACCAATTCATAAAAGACTGTTCCGAGCGAGTAGATGTCCGCGCGCCCGTCAACTTCAGGGCTATTGTCGCGCGAAGGCTCGCCCCACTGCTCCGGCGACATGTAGTAAGGCGTGCCTAAGATTTGCCCCGCGACCGTCAGAGCCGTCGAGCCGCCCGAATCCGCTCCGGCCAACTCGCTGATTTTGGCGATGCCTAGATCGAGCAGCTTGACCACCGGCTCGCCGCCCGTCGAGGGCTTGCCGATCATGATATTTTCCGGTTTCAAATCGCGGTGAACAACGCCTTGCGCGTGCGCTGAATTGAGCACGCTCATGACAGGCTCAAGCACATCTAAGGCTGCGTCAGGCGTAAAGCGTCCGCGCGTTTTCAACTCCGCATCGAGCGTGTGGCCTTCGACGTACTCCATGACCATGTAGATCATGCCTTCGTTGGTCGTGCGCAGATCGTAAACGGTGACGGCGTTCGGGTGGCGAAAGCGACGCGCGGCCTGACCTTCGCGGCGAAAGCGGCGCAGCCATTCGGCGTTGTTGCGCATCTGCGGCGGCAGGACTTTGATCGCCACGCGGTCGCCCAACAGAATGTGACGCGCGCGATAGACCGCGCCCATCCCGCCTTTGCCGAGCATGGATTCGATGTGATATTGCCCGTCGAGCGTCGAGTTGACGATGGAAGTCGGATCGTCTTCCAAAACCTCGCCATCAAGCGGGCAGAAGCTCACGCTGTCTTCATACTTGGTGTCGCAAATCGTGCAATATTTCATAAGAGAGAGTCCAACACAGTCCGGGGGTTTAAATTCCAGAGTCTAAACCAAAGCGTATCAGATTGGAATAGACGGAATGTTCCCGCAAAGGCGCAAAGGCGCAAAGAAGAAGACGCGAAGAAAGGAAAGAAGCATGGCAGGAATAAGTTTTTATATTCCTCTTGCGCTTTCTTTGCGCCTTTGCGGGAAATAATTCGTTCCATCATTTTGAGCAAGTGACTTTTATCGTTTGAGATTTAACTTGATGTCGAACACGACTGGCCTGCCCGCGCGCTCGCCCCTGAGACTGACGTGTGCTTCTCCGTCCTCCTGTCCGCCTCTGTAGCTGACGGTCGCGGGCGCGGACTGTTGCCTTAACTCTTTGATCTTGCCTTGCTCTGCGGTCGTTAGTTTACGAAATGAGCCGTCAAGGGGCAATGGCTCGCTGGCAAATGGCAGGTCGAGCGTCTCATCGCTGTAGATAACCGTGAAAGTTTCCGTGCCCGGAGCGTTGTTAAGCTTGATGCGCGCGAGCATTGGTAATTCCGTTTCTTCTCCCGCCTGAACGGCGGCTGTCGCAATGAAACTGCCGAGCGGCATGACGACAGGGTTTCCCGCGCCGTCCTCTCCAAGCATGTGCAGATAGCCGTCCTCGCTCGCTTTGAATGAGAACTGCAAGCTCTGCCCGGCGGCAATCGGCTCATTGCCGAGCGCGGGCGTCTGCGCGTCAAGCGCGGAAGGGCTGAGCAGCAAACGATAACTCAAAAAAGATTTCCCAGCCGCGCTCGTGTTGCTATTGGCATTCGCCGTGTCGGGAATGGTCGTCGGTTTATTTGCATTCTGCGTCGCAGTGGTCGGCGCGTTCTGTGTGTCCGCCGAGCGGCTGGCGAACTTTTGCATAAAAGCATAGCCGCCCACCATCACGGCTACGAGCAACATCGCCGCCACCGTCACAGAGACCTGACAGCCGCGCGAACTCATCAAGCCTAAGGTCCAAGAGCGTTTCGGAGCGGCGGCAGCCAAAGGCATCGCCGGAGCCGTGCCTGACGAAGCAAGCTGCACATTCGAGACAGCATCGCTCTCATTCACCGTCCGCGCAGCGAGATTCTGCGGCGTCGCTCCGCGCCCGGAGATGTTTGTCTCATTCAGCGACCCCGCTATCGTCGGGGCATCCGCCCTGAAACTTGAAGGCGTAGATTCCCCCGCGCCGCTCACGGCCTGACGCAGTTCGCGCGCAAACTCGCCAGCCGTCGCTTGTCGCTCGCTCCTGTCCTTTGCCATCGCGCGCAAGACCGCGCGCGACCATGCGAGAGGAATGCTCGCGTCAAAATTTTCGAGCGGGCGCGGCGTTTCGTGGCAATGCGCGCGGCGCAGCTCAATCGCCGTGTCCTTCTCAAACGGCAAGACGCCCGTCGTAATCTCGTACACCACCACGCCGAGCGAATAGATGTCCACGCGCCCGTCTATCTCTATGCCACCGTCGCGCGGAATCTCGCCCCACTGCTCCGGCGACATGTAATAAGGCGTCCCCAGCAATTGCCCCGCGGTCGTCAAAGCAGTCTCGCCAATCTGCAAATCGCTGATCTTCGCGATTCCCAAATCAAGCACCTTGACGAGGCCGCTCTCTTTCGTGAGCATGATATTCGACGGCTTCAAGTCACGATGAATCACTCCTTGCGCGTGCGCCGCGTCCAGGAGGCCCGCCACAGCCTCTATCATCCTGATGCTTTCCGAAGGCGCGAGACGACCGCCGCGCGCTCTGATTTCTTCATCGAGCGTGCGCCCCTCTACGTATTCCATGACGAGATAATTCCAGCCCTCGCCGGACGTGCGCAGGTCGTGGACGATGACCGCGTTCGGATGGCGAAAGCGGCGCGCGGCCTGTCCCTCGCGCTGAAAACGCTTGAGCCATTCGGCGTTGCGCCGCATTTCCGGCGGCAGGATTTTGATGGCGACGCGGTCGCCCAAGAGTGTGTGCCGCGCGCGAAAGACCGCGCCCATTCCGCCTTCCGCGATAAAAGCTTCGATCTCGTATTGGTTGTCGAGAATGCGCCCGACCATCTCCGCATGATCGTCTTTGAGGACTTCGCCGTCGCGCGAGCAAAAGCTCTGCGCGTTCTCATAACTCGTCCCGCATTTCTGACAGGTCTTCATGCGAATACGTTATTGCCACAGAGGGCACAGAGAACTCAGAGATTTAAGAAGCTTTAAAATTTGAGATGTTGAATTTGAAATTTTTAGTCCTCTGTGTCCTCTGTGGTGAATCACTTCAAGTTTTTTTCTTCTTGCTGACCACCAACGTCGCTATGTAATCACTCTTTTTAGCCGTCACGTTATGCTTCGGATACGGGTCGAGCTTCACCAGCTTGATTTCATAGCCCTGATACGTGATGCCCTTCGGCTCCATCATCGTATTCAGCTCGAACGAAGCAGCCTTTTGTCTTCCCTTTTTCAACGTGACGGTGATTTTTCCGTTACCAGCCCACACGCAATCCACGCCTTCTGGACAACGCGAGTCTTCGACTAATGCACTGAATCTGATTTTAAGCCCGGCCTCTTTGACCAGCGTTTCACTGCCTGCTTTGAGACTGAACTCACTATCCAGCTTTGCCTTCTGCGCAAAGCCTGTGACAGAGAGCAAGAGAAAAGAGATTAGCAGGAGCTTCACTTTCAGCAGCTTCTTAAGAGAGATGCTATAAATAGATTTCGCGTGCATATTCTTCAACCATCCTATCGCTGTTAAAGACGGGCAGCAGCGTGCCAATCGAACGCTTCATCATCTTGACCCAGCGGCGCGGAATGTCCTCTGCGTCGCGCTCGTAAAACTGCGGCACAACCTCCTGTTCCAGTACGCGATAGAGCGATTCAGCATCGTTCGCATCCATCAGAGTCTCATCCGCGCTCTCGTCCTGCTCGCCAATCGCCCAGCCATTCGTTTCGTCGTAGCCTTCAATCCACCAGCCGTCCAGAATCGAAAGATTCAGGCCGCCGTTCATCGCTACTTTCTGGCCGCTCGTCCCCGATGCCTCCTGCGGGCGGCGCGGGACGTTGAGCCAGACATCCACTGATTGAACGAGTTGGCGCGCGATTTCTTGATCGTAATCCTGTAAAAAAACTGCGCGGCGCATCACGCGCGGGTCATATTTCCAAATGGCAAGCTGCTGCAAGGTCAGTTTGGCTCCCTGATCCTGCGGGTGCGCTTTGCCTGCAAAGACAAATTGCACGGGGCGCGAAGCATCATCAATCAGGCGCATCAGCCTGTCCGGTTCTGTCAAAAGCAACTTCCAGCGTTTGTATCCCGCCACGCGACGCGCAAAGCCGATGGTCAAAGCTTCCGGGTCAAACATGGTGCGCGCGGCTTCTGTGTATTCGGCTTTCTCCCTGCGATGCTGGCGCGCGTGAAAAGAGCGTTGGCGCACAAAAGCGATGAGACGTTGTTTGAGCAATTGATGCGCATCCCACAACTCGCGGTCTGGAATTTGTTCGATGCCGCTTGCGAAAGCGTCTTTGTCATGCGCGCGTGCGACCCAGTCTTCGCCTAGATATTTGACAAACAACTCGCGCAAGAGCGGCGCAACCCACGTCAGCGCGTGAACGCCGTTAGTGACGTGCGTGATTCGCACATCTTTAACTTCTGTTCCGGCAGGCCACAATTCCTGCCACAGAGCGCGCGAGACTTCGCCATGCTTGAGGCTGACGCCATTCGTCGAGCGGCACATCTTAATCGCCAGCGGCGACAGGCCATACCACTCCATGTCGTCATTCGTGTCTACGCGCCCCAGATCGAGAAATTCGTCATGCGCCAGCCCGAGAGATTGTTCATAAGACGAGCCGAAACATTTTTCGATCAGCGAAGAGGGAAAAGCATCATTGCCAGCCGCGACGGGTGTGTGCGTGGTAAAGACGCAACGCTCGCGCACAGTGCGCGCGGCCTCCGCAAAGCTCAAACGATCTTTTCCTTCGGTCAACTCGCGCGCCAGCTCTAAAGTCAGAAATGCCGAATGGCCTTCGTTCAAATGAAAGACGTGCGGCTCAATCTTTAACTTCCTCAACAAGCGCACGCCGCCGATGCCGAGCAGCATTTCCTGCACGACGCGCGTCTCGCGGTCGCCGCCGTAAAGATGTCCCGTCACCCAACGGTCTGTCTCCTGATTTTCGGGAATGTTTGTGTCAAGCAGGTACAGCTCGACGCGCCCGACCTCGACGCGCCAGACGTGTGCGCGAACAACACGCTCGCGCATCGAGACTTCTACAAAGAGCGGCTCGCCGTGCGCGTCCAAGACCTGACGAATCGGCATCACGGATGGATGCGATTCGCCGTAATGCTCTTCCTGCCAGCCTTCGCGCGTCAGTCGCTGGCGAAAGTAGCCGTAGCGATAGAGCAACCCGACGGCAATCAGTGGCAAGCCCAGATCGCTCGCGGACTTCAAGTGATCGCCAGCCAGAATCCCCAAGCCTCCCGAATAAAGCGGCAGAGAGTTATGCACGCCGTACTCTGCACAGAAATATGCGACCGGCCTTTCGGGCGTTATCACACGTCCCGGCTCTGTGCCGAAGTTATGCACCGGCTCAGCCATGTAGCGGTCGAATCTTCCGGCGACTTCGCGCACCTGCGCGACATAGATCGGGTCGGTCGCCTTCTGCAATAAATGAAACTCTGAAATCTCCGCCAGCAAGCGGCGCGGGTTATGCTCGCAATCTTCCCAGACAGCCGGATCAAGACTGCGAAAAACTCCGACGCCGTCCGGCGCCCAGCTCCACCAGTAATTCCACGCCAGCCGCTCCAACTCGCGCAACGGCTCCGGCAGCACACGCGCTGTCGCTTGTATCATCTGATTAATCTCGTCAGTCGCTTCTATCATCAACAATTTATCCTTGCCAAAAAGTTAGGAGTCTAGAGTCTGAAGTCTAAAGTCAAAAAGACTCCACACTCCGGACTCTAGACTCTAAAACTCTTGACTAGCTTAATCGAAGCTGTGATTTTTGAGAAATGCGGAGGCGTCGCCCTGTAAAAAGAAAACAAGGCGAATTTCCTTCAATTGGTCGTCGCGCGCTAAAAAGTCTGTCAGCGCACGCGAGGAAACAGCGGCGGCTTCGGCACGCGGATAGCTGAATGCCCCGGTGGAGATTGAAGGGAAAGCGATTGATGAAAGTCCGTGCTTAACCGCGAGGGCGAGTGAGTTTTGATAACAGAGCGCGAGCAGTTTCGATTCTTGTCCACCCTGAGAACCGTAAATTGGCCCAACCGTATGAATCACATGACGCGCCGCCAGGTTGCCGCCCGTCGTGATAACCGCCTCGCCCGTTGGCAAGCCTTTGGGGTACTGCGTGCGACGAATCTCGCGACACTCTTCCAAAATCCGCGCGCCGCCCACGCGGTGGATCGCGCCGTCCACGCCGCCTCCGCCGAGCAGCGTCGAGTTAGCCGCATTGACGATGGCGTCAACCTCCTGCCGCGTGATGTCGCCAGTGAGCACGACGACGCGACCATCCAGAAAACTTTTGACGAAAGGTTCAGAGTCCATGACTGACTATCGGGCAGGCTTGCCATCCTCAAGCAACATTTCAATTACTTCCTGCATGTTCCGTTGTAACTCATCAAGGGTTTCAGCCTGACTATGAGCGCCTGAAAATCCCGGCACATACCCGACATAAAAATTTGTATCAGGACACTTTTCGACAACGTAAGTGTAGGTTTTCATGTTTACTTTATTACCTCAATAACGACTGACCGACAATGGCTCAGACTTCTTTAGTGTTGCGTTTCCTCTCCGCAAACAGTAGTTCAGTCGTGCCTTCGGTGACGCTCGGAAGCGGCTCGAAATGAGATTCGGGCAGGAGCTTTCCGGTCGTCTCGCCCGGCGGCAATTCTTCCGGTTGTTGTAGCCGCTGTTTGCTTGCAGCTTCTTTGACTTCGTTGGCTTTGGCAAAGAGGATAACTGAAAGAAGGCCGCAGGCGGCGAGAATCATAAAACCGAGAAATCCGATTCCCGCCCAAAATTTACCCTGCACGATCATGATCTTGTAAATGATGCCATATAGGATGATTCCCAAAATTCCTGCTCCGAAAGCGCTCAAAGCCGCGACGCCCCACCATTCGAGCCTGTCTTTGCGCGCCTGCAAGCTTTCATCCAGCTTGGTCGGAAGCTGTTCGGTGAGCGAGAGTGCGGTCTTCTCCAAACTCAATCCGCACGAGCGGCAAAACTTCTGATCCGTAGAATTTTTATTTCCACAGTTGGGGCAAAACATGACTGGCTCCTAAGCTGATAAGAAAATCGTTCAACTCTGAATACGATGCGCTCTGGAAACATGTTCGGTTTACCGGCTGAGGCTGGTCTTGCTCCGCCACCAATGCCAGAGGCCGATCAGGCTGATTAAAGCCCATGTTCCTTCGAGCAGGATAAAGCCGAGTTGCCCTGTGTTGACGGCAGCCCAGCAGAGCAGCGCGCCGCCTGTAAAATTGAGAATGAGATAAGCGAAGCTGTCAGCCGAGATGCGATTGAAACGCTGCAACGCAAAAGCCAGAAGCACGAGGATTGCGCCGGCGACTGCAACGGCCTGTTCGAGAAGATTCGTCATTGTGGCCGCGAGATACAGCGCCGTGAGCGAAGCTGTCATTTACGCATCATCCCACTCTTCGCGCGGCTCGACTTTGATGTCATCGAACATGTCCTGACGCCGCACTGCTTCGGCGACGCCTTTGGCCTTGTGTTCCGTGAGCGGATGCTCCGGGTCAACGCTGGCGATTTCAAACACGCGGTCATCCAGCATCAGGACGCCGAGCATGCCGAGCGCGACTCCCGGCGTGATTTCTATGTCGCCCATGTTGTGAATGCGAAAATGGCCTGTCTGCTCGACCCAATCTTCAATGAAGGGGTCGCGCAAGGCGTGTTCGGCTTCGGATTCTGAGAGGTATGCGCCCTCGACGATGAGACAATATTCGCGCCCGGTAGTGGTCTTCATGACACGAGTTGGTTTTTTGCGCCTGCGGCGACTGATTTAGAGTACCTAACGCAACCAAAGATTAGCCACAGAGGCACAGAGACACGGAGCGAAGAGCAGTCATTTTATTTAGCATCCCCTTCATCTGTTTTCTTGCTCTGTGTCTCTGTATCTCTGTGGCTGAATTTTGTTAGGCGTTCTTAGGTTTTAACTTGTTCGCTCTACGGATGCCCCTCGCGGGCTGACCGCGATAACTTTACCATTGCCCGGCGAGTTGCGGCAAAGGTTTTTCCAGACAAAAAAACTCCGCCGAAGGGCGTCAGCCTTTCGACGGAGTTTAAAGTTTTCTGCCGCGCTGCTGACAGAATTTTAGTAAGCGCTGGCGTACTGGTCATTGAGCGTCTCGCGCAGGCGGTCAAAGTAGGAATCGAAGCTCACAAAGCCCGTCGTTCCCTGAAAGAAAGCGCGCCCGCCCGTCTCGTCCGAGAGACGATTGAGAGAGCTTTGGCCGTAGCTGACAGCGATGCGATTGTAGCTCGTCAAACCGACCGACGGCGCATAGAAAGAGTAAACAGCGACGTTGCGGCGATTGGCTTCGCGAATCGCTCTTCTGAGATCGAGTGTCTGCCCGGCGGCTGTCGAATCAAAACCGCGCGACACATCTAGGCCGTCCGAGATCAAAAGAATGGCGTTGCGATTCTCGCTCTTTTCTTCTTTGTCAAAGCGGCGCAGAGCCTCTATGACTTCCACGTAAGGATTGTAAGGCGACACGGCATCGCTGGAAACGGGAATGCGCAATGAGTTTGCGGCCTTCTCCAAATCATCCGTGAACTTCTGGCGCACCTGCAATGAACCGCTCCTGATATAGCCGACCATCACGCGCGAGCCTGCGGGCAACGAGCGGATAAACTCGCGCGTCACTTTCAATTCATTAGCGACCTGCGAATCCAAATCGTCCTGAATCAAAATCGCCAGATTCAAAGCCTCCGGGACGCCTGCCTTTTCAGAGCTTTTCTTATCTTCGCCGGTAAAAGCGACCGACCTTGTCGGAACAATCAACACGGCAGCCATGGCTAACGCCAAAACCATCAATGCCGCTAAGAAATTTCTTGTCTTCAACATGACTTCCTTCTCTCCTTGTCTCTATTATTTAGAGACAAACTTAATCAAATAATTGCCGTCAAACTTAACCTTCAGGCAAGCTTTTTATTGCAGCATTATGATGCCCGGAAGCGTGCGAGGGTGGCTTGGAGAAGCAGACAAAGTTGAGAGGCAAGCTATCTTCGATGAGCCGATTTGACTGGCAGCATCTCGGGGGCGTAGCGTTAAGCATCTAAAGCCCTTAAATTTTGATAAGAGACGTTTTCTTTGGCTCTTTAAGTTAGAGCCGCGAGTGAGCTTAGATTCAGGAGATAATCGCAATGCTTCGACGCACACACATCGCCGCCTTCATACTTATCATCGCCGCCGCTTCCCTGTTCACTGGCTTTGCGTGGAAGCGAACTCAGGCTGATAGGCAACCGACACAGCCAGCGGAATCACAGCAGAGCGTCGGGAACGAACTAGAGGCTGAAACCGGCGATGAGATTCAACGCGATGTTCTAATCAACGCGAAACAGGCGAGGCGCGCACCAGCTCTTTCTGAGGGAAAGTGGGTCAACTCGGACGCGCTTACGATTGAGAGCTTGAAGGGGCGGGTCGTGCTGGTGGATTTCTGGACTTACGGCTGTTACAACTGCCGCAATACTTTGCCTGCCTTAAAGCGTTTTGACGAGCGTTATCGAAATCAAGGCTTGACCATCATAGGCGTCCACACGCCGGAATTTGACCATGAAAAAGAGTTGCCAAACCTGCGCAAGCAGGTGCGCGAGTTGGGCATACTTTATCCGGTCGTGACGGACAATGATTACGCGACATGGCGCGCTTACGGCGTGCGCGCATGGCCGACCGTCGTCATCCTGGACAAGCAAGGCCGTATCCGCTGGCTGCACATCGGCGAAGGGCTTTATGACGAACAGGAGAGCGTCATCAAAAAGCTGCTGGCCGAATAATTTTTTGATGGACGCAGGCAGAGATAAAGAAAAAGAAGCGAAAATCGTTTGTAAGGTTTGGCGCAGTCACGCGACTATTAGGTGAAGGTCGGAAAACCGCCTGAAGCGTTCGCTTCGTAAGTTACTGTGAGCGGGAATGATAAATCAGAGGTTTGAAACAAACTCGGGTGCAAGGATGCTGATTAAAAAGCCTGACGACATCAAATCGAGCGAGATTACGGACAAAGAGACTTATCTTAACCGCCGTAATTTTATGCGCGGGGCTGCGCTGCTGGCGACCACGGCGGCAACTGCGTGGCTCTATCGCGAGTTGAATCCGCCGCCACCCGTGACGCGCCCCGGCGAGAAGATCGCGGACATCGTTAAGCCCGCGCCAGCGGCAGGCTTTTCGACGGACGAAGCGAAAACATCTTTTAAGGACATCACCAACTACAATAATTTTTACGAGTTCTCGACAGACAAACAGGAAGTGTCAGAGCTGGCGCAAGGGTTTGTCACAAAGCCGTGGTCGGTCGCGGTCGAAGGCTTGGTCAACAAGCCAAAAGTTTACGACCTCGATGATTTGATAAAGCTTGTGCCGCAGGAGGAACGCATCTATCGCCTGCGCTGCGTAGAGCGTTGGTCTATGGTGATTCCGTGGGTCGGGTTTTCGCTCGCGGAGCTACTCAAGCAAGTTGAGCCGACCGCGCAGGCGCGCTATGTGGCTTTTGAAACGCTCCACGATCCGAAACAGTTTCCGGGGCAGAGAGGTCTCGGGACGGGACTCGATTGGCCTTATGTCGAAGGGCTTCGTCTGGATGAAGCGATGCACCCGCTGACGATTCTGGCGACGGGACTTTATGGCGAGAAGCTGCCGCCGCAGGACGGCGCGCCGATTCGTCTGGTCGTGCCGTGGAAGTACGGCTTTAAGAGCATCAAGTCAATCGTCAAAATAAAGCTCGTCGAACAGATGCCGCCGACCGCCTGGAACGCCTATGCGCCGCGCGAGTATGGATTTTATTCCAACGTCAATCCGAACGTCAGCCACCCGCGCTGGAGTCAGGCCAAAGAGCAACGCATCGGCGAATACGGCCTGCGCAACACCATGATGTTCAACGGCTACGCAGAACAGGTCGCGCAGCTTTATCAAGGGATGGATTTGCGCACGAACTTCTAAGCAAGAATTTAACAGGATGGACAGGATGAGCAGGATACAAAAGATTCCGAATTGAAAGACGAGAATAGAAAATCGAGATTTGAGATTTGAGATTACAGATGCGCGCTCTGAAAACCGAAAACTGAAAACTGTTTATTCATCCTGTTTATCCTGTCCATCCCTGTTTGAATCTCCTGTGATTTGAATCAATGATTGACACTAAATTTTCCAAAGTGCTGCTCTTCATCAACAGCCTTGTGCCGCTCGCGCTGCTGGGTTGGGATGCTTATCATAAAAAGCTCGGCGCGAATCCTTACGAGTTTGTGACGCGGACGACGGGGATGCTGACGCTGGTCTTTCTGATGATCTCGCTGGCGGTCACGCCCTTGCGTAAAATCTCTGGCTGGAACTTTCTCGTAAAATTTCGGAGGATGCTTGGCCTCTACGCATTCTTTTACGGCTTCCTGCACCTGATGACTTATATCTGGTTCGACCGCTTTTTTAATTTCAAGAGCATGGTGGGCGACATCATCCAGCGACCGTTTATCGCTATCGGGATGGCGAGCTTTTTCCTGATGGTTCCGCTGGCGATTACTTCGACCAATGGGATGGTCAAGCGGCTCGGCGGCAAGCGTTGGAACAGATTGCACAAGCTCGTCTATCTCACTGCCATCGGCGGCGTCATACACTATTACATGATAGTTAAATCCGACACGCGCGTGCCGCTGACCTTCGCGTTGGTTCTCGCGCTGCTGCTCGGCTATCGCATTTATGCCGCGAACCAGACGCCGAAGCTTCAGGAGCGCTCGCCGATTCCGCCGCGCTGACTTTTTAAGTCTACACCTCGCTTGCTTTCCCCTTCCCGCTCGGCTAAATTATGGCCTCACCCGGAGCGCATCCAGCCTATTTTTCGGACTCAGAAACCGGACGCGGATGGCTATCCTTCGCTATCTAAATAAGACTGTTTGAAAGGAAAATCTTTTACCAGCCATGAAAGCTTATTCAACAGACTCAATACGCAATTTGGCCGTCATCGGGCACGGCGATGCGGGCAAGACACAGCTCGTCAGTTCCCTGCTTTATATTGCGGGCGCGACCCCGCGCTGGGGCAAAGTTGACGAAGGCACGACCGTCACAGATCACGACGAAGATTCCATCGAACGCAAAGTGACATTGAATACCGCGCTCGCACACCTCGAACACAGGGACACGAAAGTCAATTTTATAGACACGCCCGGCTACGCAGCGTTCATTACGCACGCGCGCCCCGCCCTGCGCGTGGCGGACTGCGCGCTCGTCGTCGTTCACGGCGGCAAAGGCGTCGAGGTGCAGACCGAGAAGACCTGGGCTTACGCAAACGAATTCATGCTGCCGCGCATTATGGTCATCAACGCGCTGGATAAAGAGCATGCTGATTTTGGCATGGCTCTCGAAAGCGCGCAGAAAACTTTTAGCCGCGCCATCATTCCCTTCACCCTGCCCATCGGCAAGGAGAAAGATTTCCGTGGCGTCGTGGATGTCCTGCACATGAAGGCTTACGAGTTTGACGAGAGCGGCAAGGCTAAAGAGATTGAGATTCCTTCCGACGGGCGCGAGATCGTGGATAAAACCAGAGAGAGATTAATCGAGCTGGTCGCCGAATCAGACGACGCGCTGATGGAGAAATATTTTGAAGAAGGAACGCTGCCCGAAGAAGACATCGTGCCGAACGTCAAGCGAGCGATTGAGCGCAGCAAGCTCTGCCCGGTTTACGCCGTCTCCGCCGCGACGCTCGTCGGCTTGCAAACCATGCTGGACGGCATCGTAGACTTTGCCCCGAATCCTGCCGCACACGAGGCCGAGCACGGGCGCGCATCTGCGGACGCCGACGGCGGCGAGCCGCTGACACGCAAGTATTCCGACAGCGAGCCTTTTTCGGCTTACGTCTTTCGCACCATCGCAGACCCCTTCGCCGGACGCATCAACGTCATGCGGATTATCAGCGGCCACGTCAAGCACGACGCCAATGTCTTGAACTCTTCGCGCAGCGCGCAGGAGCGTCTGGGCGCGCTCCATTCCGTGCAGGGCAAACAACTGGACAAGATCGAAGAAGCGCACGCGGGCGACATCATCGCCTGTGTGAAACTGAAAGACACACAGACCGGCGATACGCTTTCCGACAAAGCCGCGCCGATTGTTTACGACGGCGTGCAATATCCTGAGGCAGCCATCGCGTTTGCCATAGAGCCTAAGTCGCGTCAGGACGAAGAAAAGATTTCCGTCGCCCTGCACAAGATTTTGGAAGAAGACCCCGCGCTTCACTTTGACCGCGACGCGCAGACCAAAGAGTTTCTGCTTTCCGGCTCAGGCCAGCTACACGTCGAGACGGTGATTGATAAACTCAAAAAACGTTACGGCGTCGAAGTCGCGCTGCATCCGCCGAAAGTTCCTTACAAAGAGACCATCACGCAGCGCGCAGAGGTGCAGGGACGCCACAAGAAACAGACAGGCGGGCGCGGGCAGTTCGGCGATTGCAAAGTCATCTTTGAACCCTTGCCGCGCGGCGAAGGCTTTATCTTTGAGGACAAGATTTTCGGCGGCGCAGTTCCCCAAAATTTCCGCCCCGCGATTGAGAAAGGCATCGTTGACGCCGCAAGCACCGGCGCGGTCGCCGGATACCCCTTAGTGGATTTCAAAGCGATTCTGATAGACGGCTCATATCACACAGTCGACTCGGACGAACACAGTTTCCGCGCGGCTGGCCGCAAGGCTCTGCGCGCAGCAATTGAGAAGGTCAAGCCCGCGCTGCTCGAACCCATCATGGATGTCGAAGTCGTCGCGCCGCAGGAGTACAGCGGCGACATCATGGGCGACCTCAACTCGCGTCGCGGTCGCGTGCAAGGCATGGAGATGCGCAGCAACCAGCAAGTCGTCAAAGCCCAAGTCCCGATGGCCGAGATGCTTGATTATCAATCCAAGCTCAATTCCATCACCGCCGCGCGCGGCTCCTATCACATGCAGTTCTCGCACTACGACCCCGTCCCCGGCCAGATCGCACAGAAGATCGTCGAACAGGCGCGGGCTGAAGGCAGGATTAGGGCCGAAGAGGAAGACTAATGGAAGGCACCGAAATCCAAGCCTTAATCCAAGTCTTCTTCAAACAGTTCTTGTCGGAATTTGATTCGGCACGTCATCGCGAGATTTGGGAAAATCAGAGGCAGATTTTCAAACGCTTTTGGAACGATAAGATACTCAATCCAGCGTCTGAACTGACTGTAGCTGATACTAACGAGATCATTAGACTGCTGGATACTAAGGGAAGAGGGCACCAGCCAACAGACGAATCAGTCGCTCGGGTCGGCTTGAGTCAAGGCATGTGGGAGCGCTTGTTCGATCAGTTAAAAACCAAGAAAGACATTCAGCAAACACTGAGCCAGATTTTCGCAGAAACCGATGATTCCAAATTAATCGGCTTAGTAGATCGTTTGGAGAAGGAAAATAAAAACAATAAGAACGGTCTGACTGGCAAGTCGGCAGTTGCGATCAATGCTTTACTCTTCCTTAACAACCCGACGAATTTCCTCAGTATCGTTTCGCTATCCCATCGGTTTCAGGTAATGCGAGCGTTCGATCTAGGCGACCCTGACAAGTTTATGACCTACGGTGAACAGATAATTCTGTCGAACCGAAGGATAATAGACGGCTTCCGAGACAGGTACGGAATAGAAGCTAATCCCAGAGACCTGTCAAGGTTCATGTATACGCCACACGGCGGTCACACCACCAACATCAAAGCCTACTGGCAGAGCGGCGACCAGATAATTCCCGAACCGGTTGAGGCCGAAGTTGCAGAGATAGACCAAGCCCCCGGCAAAGTGGAATTCGCAGCGGAATTCGCGCTGGAAAAACATTTGGAGGACTTCCTTGTCAGGAATTGGGAGTCCACCGCGCTGGGTAAGAAGTATGAACTCCTCGAACAAGATGGCGACGTTGTCAGTCTCCAATATAGAACTGACATAGGTATCATAGACTTATTGGTCAGAGACAAAGAAACCAAGCAGTTCGCAGTCATTGAATTGAAGAAGGGACAAACCAGCGACGACACTGTCGGACAAGTCGCCCGTTACATGGGGTGGGTGAAGAAAGAACTCGCCGACGGTCACGACGTTAATGGAATCATAATCGCTCAAGCCAAAGACTTACGGTTACAGTATGCGCTCTTAACGGTGCCAAATATTGAGCTATTTGTGTATAAAGTCAGTTTTGCATTAGAGCGCGCGACAAGCCTTTCGGCAACATGAGCAGCTATGAATATTAAGGTGCCTGACTCGCTGCTCAAGCAAGCTCAGGAGATGGCAGAGAAAGAGGACATGACGCTCGATCAATTCATCTCGTCCGCGCTGGCGGAAAAGATGTCGGCCTTACTGACCGTTGAATACTTGAAAAAACGGGCTGCGCGCGGAGACCGGCAAAAGTTCGATCAAGCTATGGACAAAGCACCGGATGTCGCCCCGGAGGCTCAAGACCAACTTTACTAGCTCATGTGATGTTCGAGGCTGGCGATCCCGTGCCCAGCCAGATCGCACAGAAGATCGTCGAGCAGGAGCGGGCCGAAGGCAGGATCAGAGCGGAAGAGGAAGATTAAGAAGGAAGAGAATAATGTCACGGCAACTGGCAAAGCGTTGGATTACGGTTGACGAGTACGAGCGCATGGGCGAGGCGGGCATCTTTCACCCGGATGACCGCCTTGAGCTACTTGAAGGAGCGATTTACGAGATGTCACCGATTGGCAGCCCTCACGCGGCGTGTGTTAAGTACCTGAGTGCGTTACTCAATCAACTCTATAACGGGAAGATGATTGTTAGCACACAAGACCCTATCAGGCTTAACGATTTCTCAGAGCCGCAGCCGGACATTGCGCTGCTTAAATGGCGCGACGATTTTTACCGTCAGGCGCACCCGACGCCCGCAGATGTGTTGCTGGTTGTCGAAGTAGCGGATTCGACGGTTGAAAGTGATCGCTCATTCAAGATGCCGCTTTATGCAAAGGCTGGCGTTCCGGAAATGTGGCTCGTCAACTTGCCGGATGAAAAAATCGAGGTGTATGCAGAGCCTGACAACGGCATTTATCAAGTCGTGACAAACTTCAAGCGCGGCGAACAAGTGCAGGCGCAGAGCATCGCAGATTTAAGAGTTATTGTCGCTGACTTGCTTGGATAAAGTCTGCAAGCGTCCCAGTTCCTCAGAGGGGCTTGGGCGTTTCCATCTCCGGGTCGAACGTTTCTGTGTTAAAGCGTTTGTATTCGCTATAAGTAAAAATTATTTCGCTCGTGATGCCGTCGAACAGCTTCGGGTGATCGAGGCCGTTGAGGCGGGTCAGGCCCGGCAGCCAGATGCCTTCGGGCAGGCGCATCATCTCGACGTAGATGGCGGGCGGAGCGTCGTTCAAAGCAGGCGATGAAGGAGCAGGAGCGGCAACAACAGTAGCCTTTTTGGGATTAGGTGCAATCACAGGCCAGCCTGCAAGCCGCGAGACGATTCTGTCGGACGCATCAATCCAGATCGTGCCTGTAAGTTGCGCGATGTATTCTTCAGCATCATCGAATTGAGCGTTAAGGCGCGGGGTAAAATTGAAGACCAGCGTGTCGCGCCCGTTAAGCTGCTCGCGCCGTTGGAAGGTCAAATCGGAGTTTATCAGAACCGCGTGAATGTTGATTCCTGCTCTGCCCCGGTTGAAGCCGAATGATTCGCGGTTGACTCTCGTTCGCGGATACATGCCGAGCGGAATCAAGCCCTTCATGTGGGCTGAATTTTTACCGGGCTGCGAGTCAACTTTGACGCGCTCGATTCTCTTCTCTTCTTTTTCCAGACGCTCGCCCGCACGCATGCGCTCTTTTTCCAGTTCATCCGGCGGCACAGAGATGCCGTTGCGCTCTGTCACCAGCAGGACGCCGCGCGCGGGTACGCCGCTCTTGAAAACCGGCATGTAAACCTCGTAAGTGGTCGTCTCTTCTCTAATCCCTCCCTTCTTGTGCTTCGTGCGCTCGGCGGATTTCATGAGATAGGTGTATTCGATGAGCATGTCGCCCGCGCCCTTACAGATTGCCTCTTTGACCAGCGCGAGGACATCAATTTTGCCTTCCAGCGAAGCCGGAGTTACGGACTCGCAAACTTTCGGAATCAGAGTCGTGCGTTTTCCTACTTCCACGCGAACGTCCTGCGCGACTACTGTGTAAACAGAGCTTGTTGCCAGTAAGGCTGCGGTAAAAATATAGCTTAAAAATTTGTGCCGCATTGATGTCCTCTTTCTTTAATCAAGCCTATAACGCACTTTGCAGGGCTTGTCTATCAGATGCAGCTAATTTCCGGATATACTTCTCTCGCTTGATGGAAGAAGGAGCATGTGATGACAGAGAGCGCGGATGTAGTCATCATCGGCGGCGGTGTTATAGGGGCCAGCGTGGCCTATCATCTGGCCGAAGCGGGCTGCACGAATATCATCATCGTCGAGCGCGAGCCTAAACAGGGAATGGGTTCGACGGGGCGCGCGACGGGCGGCGTGCGAGCGCAGTTCGCGACAGAGATCAATATACGAATGTCGCTCTACTCGATAGCTTTCCTTGCAGAGTTCGAGGAAGCGACGGGACATCCCTCAGGCTACCAGCCGCGCGGCTATCTGTTTCTCGCTACGACAGAGCAACAATTCCTTGAGCTTAAAAAAAATCGTGAACGCCAGCACGCTCTGGGATTGATGAATGTAGAGCTATTAAAGCCCGCAGAGATTTCGCGCATGTTGCCGCAGTTGCGTGTGGACGATGTGGTCGGCGGAAGTTTTTGCGGAACGGATGGCTTTATTGACGCGCTGGCGGTGATGCGTGGGTTTACGGCGCGTGCGTCTGAACGCGGCGTGCGTGTGTGGCTTGAAACGGAAGTCGTCGGAATCGAAATGGACGGAGGCCGCGTGTCAAAGGTGCAAACGACGCGCGGAGCGATACACACGCGCGCCATCGTGTGCGCCGCCGGAGCCTGGGCGGCAGAGGTTGTGCGGCTGGCGGGCGTTGAACTGCCTGTCACGCCGCTGCGCAGGCAGATTGCGAGCGTGAGAACAAATACAGGGTTTTCCGAAAAGCTGCCGATGGTGATTGACATGACGGACGGCTTTCACTTTCGCCCGGACGGCAAAGCTCCGCAGACAAATATCCTGCTCGCCTGGCCTGACCCGCATGAGACGCATGGTTTCAAAACTGATTACGATTCAGCCTTCACAGATAAAGTTATCAAGCGCGCCAGTGAGCGCGTGCCGTCGTGGTCAAAGCTGGAAGCGGACGCAGGGCATTGCCGCGCCGGTCTCTATGAAATGACGCCCGATCATCACGCGATTATCGGCGCAGCGCCGAACGTCGAAGGACTATTTCTAGTCAACGGTTTTAGCGGCCACGGCGTCATGCACTCGCCCGCCGCAGGGCGCATGATGGCCGAGATAATTTTAAATGGACGCTCGGAATTCCTGGACGCTTCGCCGCTCAGGGCGGAAAGATTCGCTGAAAACGGCATGCAGCGCGAATCATCTTTCCTTTAATCAACGTCAGTTCGAGATAAGCCACTCAAAGAGCCTGCGTAGCGGGCGGTCGCCTCGCCCTACTTACGTCGAACTGACGTTCTTTAATCTCGTGAACAGTAAGTGCGCGTGTTTGCGCTGGTTTTGGCATTTGACCGCCTCTGCCAAACGCTTTGGCTGTCTTGCCGAAAGCCGTGGCAGAGCAGCATTAGAGCAAAATTCACTTGAGTGTCAGGCAGGCCAACTCACCGCAGAGACGCAGAGGACGCAGAGGGGGCGCAGAGATTTGAATAGCACTCAAGCCTCTGCGCGTCCTCCGCGACTTCTCTGCGTCTCTGCGGTGAACTGCTTCGTTCCTTACACCCAAATGACGTTGCACGTCCGGCTACCATCTGCTGGCCGCGCCCTACTTACGTTAACTGACGTTAATCAAAATATCAGGCGCGCGACCTGTAATAAATCCGCCTGTCCGGGCGTTTATGTTAGTGAAAAAATGAAGCGAACAAACGCTTGATATTGAGCGTACTTCAATCTTGTTCTAAGCTTTAAGTTTAACCCTCAAGCTTTTCACTTTCTCAATCAGAGCTTCTTTAAACGGGGAGAAAATCCACATGCGTAAACTGCTGCTCGCATCGCTGCTGCTTATAGCAAGCAGCTTGATATGTTTGGGACAGACCGGCAATCCGATGCTCATCTCTCGCCTGACGGTCAATCAGACTCACATTGCCTTTCAGTATGCGGGAGACATCTGGGCTGTCGAGCGCGGCGGCGGAGAGGCGCGGCGGTTGACGACTGATCCGGCTGAAGAGAGTTACCCGCTCTATTCACCGGACGGGACGCAGATGGCTTTCTCAAGACTGACGGGCGGCGCGTGGAAGCTTTTTGTGATGCCGAGCGCGGGCGGCGAGGCGCGGCAGTTGACCTATATCTCCGAAGACGATCTGGTGATGGGCTGGACGCCGGACGGCAAGAGCATACTTTTTCAATCGCACCGCGAAGAGGAAAATCTTTTCCGCCTGTACACGATTGCCGTTGACGGCGCGATGCCGAACGCGCTCGCGCTGCCGCAGGCTTTCGCAGGCTCCTTTTCCGGCGACGGCGCACGCATAGCCTATTCGCCTATGTCCCCTTTTGGTGAATGGCGTTTTTATCGCGGCGGGATGGAATCGCCCATCTGGATTGCCAGTCTCAAAGACGGCGCGCTCGAAAAATTGCCGCACGGCGATTACAACGACCGCAACCCGATGTGGATTGAGAATAAAATCTATTTCCTCTCAGACCGCACGGGCGCATACAACCTTTTCGTTTACGATTTGACGGGCAAGCAGACCAAACAACTGACCAGCTATGAGAGGCATGGTATCCGTGTCGCTTCGGCGGGCGCAGGAGTCATTACGTTCATGCAGGGCGGGCGCATACACTTGTACGATCTCAAAAATAATCAGGATCGCATGGTCGAAGTGCGCGCCAATCCCGACACGCCGGAGATGAAGCAGCGCACGGTCAACGTCTCGCGCAATATCGAATGGGTGACACTGAACGCGAGCGGCGACCGCATCATCTTTAACGCGCGCGGTGAAGCCTTGCAGTTCAATCCGAAAAGCGGCGACACGGAGAATTTAACTAAAACCTCCGGCGCGGCAGAGCGTTATCCGATCATCTCTCCTGACGGCAAGCTGCTCGCTTATTTTTCAGACGAGTCGGGCGAGTATCAACTGCACGTTCGCAGCCTTGATGACGCAGGCGCAGTTAAGAAAATAGCGATTGAGCCGAAGCCGTCTTTTTATAGAGAGCTGATGTGGTCGCCGGATTCTAAGAAGCTGGCATTTACGGACAAGAGGCTCGCGCTCTGGTACGCGGATGTCGAGCGCGGGACGACGCGGCGCGTGGACACTTCGCAATATTCTTATCAGGAAGAATGGTGGCCTAAATGGTCGCCCGACAGCCGCTGGCTCACTTATTCGAGACACCTGCGCAACCGCGTTCGCACGGTCTTTCTGTACGAAGTAGAGGGCGGCAAGATTCACCAGCTCACCGATGGTCGCACGGATGGGCGTTTTCCCGTCTTTGATGCGAGCGGGAAATATTTGTACTTCGTCTCAAGCCCGAACGCGGGCACGAGCGAATTTGGATGGGCCGTCCTCAACGGCGAATTCGCGCGCCCGCTCGTGACGCGCAAAGTTTATGCCTTCGTCCTCAGAAACGATGAGCCTGCGCCGCTGCTGCCGAACGGACAACCGAACCCGGAAGTGAAGCTGGACGAGGCTTCGTCTGCCGTGCGTGTGGACGTTGAGAACATCAACCGGCGCGTGATAGAGCTGCCGCTGGCGGCGCGCGATTATGCAGAGATAATCGCAGACAAGCCCGGACTGCTTTACCTGACCGTCGCGGAGTGGCCTAAGTCTCCGAGTCCCGGCTCGAATCCGACGCTGGCAATGTACCGTTACGACATGTCGAAGCCCGCGAAGTTCGAGAAAATGCTGGAAGAGATAGACGCTTACGAATTGTCGCGCGACGGCAAGCGACTGCTGTACTTGAAAGGACGCGACTGGTTTCTGACATCAGCGGACGACCCGCCGAAAGCCGATGAAGGCAAGCTGGACTTGAAGAAGCTGGAAGCGACGGTCGAGCCGCGCGCCGAATGGCAGCAGATGTATCATGAGGCGTGGCGCATCATGCGCGACTGGTTTTACGACCCAAGCTATCACGGGCAAAATCTCGCGTTGCTCGAAAAAGAGTACGCGGCATACTTGCCGGGTGTGACACGGCGCAGCGATTTTAATAACTTGATGAGAATGATGCTTGGACACATCTCCATCAGTCACCTGGGAGTTGGCGGCGGCGATGCTCCACCGCCTGCGGGGGGCCCGAGCCGCATCGGCTTGCTCGGCGCGGATTACGAGATAGACCAGAATCGCTATCGCTTCAAACGCATCTATCGCTCGTTCTCTTACAACTCGCCGAGCGCGGCGGTCACAGCGCCGCTCGACCGTCCCGGCGTCAACGTCCGCGAAGGCGAATACCTGCTCGAAGTGGACGGGCAGAAGATTGATGCGTCGAAGAGCATCTACAGCTACTTTGACGGCAAGGTCTCAAAGCCCGTCAAGATTACCGTCGGGCCAAAGCCGGACGGGACGGGAGCGCGCACCGTCTCTGTCTTTCCGGCGGGCGGCGAAAACTTGCTGCGGCGCGTCAACTGGGCAGAGCGAAACCGGCGGCGCGTGGAAGAATTGTCCGGCGGCAAGCTCGGCTACATTTATGTAGAGAACTACGGCAACGGCATCATGGATTTCATACGCGGACTGACGGGCTATAGCGACAAGCAGGGAGTCATCATAGACCAGCGATACAATGGCGGCGGCATCACGCCCGACTATCTGATCGAATGGCTCCAGCGCAAGCCGATTTACTATTACAGATTCCGCGAGGGCGACGACATCGCCACGCCCGTCAATCCGGGGCCAGCAACAAAGGTCTTGCTGATTAACGAGCATAACGGTTCTGCCGCAGAGACGTTTGCTTTTATGTACAAGCTCGGCAAGGTTGGGCCAATCGTCGGCTGGCGCACTTACGGCGCAGGCATCGGCCCCTATGTCTTCACGCCGCGATTGATTGACGGAGGCCGCATACAGCTTCCCAACCGCGCCGCTTACAATCCCGACGGCACATCTTGGGGCATCGAGAACGTCGGCGTCAGGCCGGATTACCCGGTCGAAATCACGCCGCGCGACTTGATGGCCGGGCGCGACCCCCAACTGGAAAAGGCCGTGCAGGTAGCTCTGGAAGAGATGAAGCGGACGCCGCAGGTCATGCCGAAGCGGCCAAAGTATCCGGTGCATAAATAAAGGTAAAAGGTAAAAGTAAAAAGGCAAAAGTGAAGAGAGCTTGAATGCTCTCTCCACTTTTGCCTTTTTACTTTCTCTTTGCGTTTTTATGGTAAGGAAGAAATGCCCCTCACTGTGCATGGTGCAGGTATTTGAGCTATCATTAAATTCATAATGTGATGATAGGTCTACGCTGTCCTAAATGTGGAAGCTCGCGCGTCCGGCGCGGGTATGAAACGCCGCCTCTGGTGCTTCGCTTAATCGGCCTTCACGGGCTGTTGTGTGATGGCTGCAATCTGAGCTATAGAGGATTTGCCGTGCCCGGAACTGTGCCGGAGCATACGAGCCGGAAGTCCCGGAATTATCGAAGACGTGAAGACGTTCCGGAAGCTAAAGAGCCTGCGCCGGGTGAGACGCAGGAACGGATGGGATATGCGCGGCGCGTCAAGCGGCATGAGGAAGGCGCGCCGCCGTCCGAAGTGCTGTCGTTTGCATGGTACTACGTTAAGCTGCGAGTCAAAGTCATCGTCGGCGCTCACCATACCTCTCGGCCGCTCAGCATCAAATATCGCTGGCGCAACTGGCAACACTGGGAGCGTCAAAAACGCTCTTGACAGCTCAGATGCGTACCCGATTTTCTTTGGCATAGCTGTACGCGCACCATGCCGAAACGATGTGACAAACCCAGCCCAGCGTGCCGCCCGTCCCAATCCAGAAACCGGGTGTGAACAGCAGCCACAAAATGCCCGCCAGAATCCTGCCGTTATAAAGCTGGCCGATACCGGGAATGATAAAACTGAGAGAGCCTGCCAGAAATGGATCGCGCATCGAATGAAAACCTCCGCGTCCATATACGCCAAGCCCTGCGCGGCGGTTCAAGGAAAAGCAGTGGACAGTATAAATTTGAAGGCTGGTTTAAAAAGATAGGGCAAGCGGAGAATGAATCACACTTTGCGTAACTTTGCGTCTTTTCTCTTTGCGCTCTTTGCGGTTAAGAGCCTTTTTAACGCAAAGGATGTCCGATTCGTAACTTTAATTTATGTCATGACCGGAATTTTAAAGTGCCTTAACTCTCAACTCATGTCGCCCGGTTCTCGCTCGACGCGCCGGACATCCACTATCTCTCCATGAAAAGTTTGCAGGAGTTGTTGGACTGCCGGATGCTGCTCTGCATATTCACGCAGGCGTTGTTTTTCGCGGCGCTCTTCTTCATCTTTTGAAGTTGCCGCGCCGCCATCTTCGCCGCCGCCTGCATCGGCGCGTTCCCTGACACTGATACGCACGCCCATGTCACGCCCCAAAAGCTCGCGGCAGACTTCGCGCAGGATTTTGACGCTGTCGGGTTTGGCTAAAGTGTCGCGCAGGTGCTTGGCTTCGGGCGCGAATACGATAGACAGCTCGTCGCCTTCGACGCTGGCCTTGCGCGCCCCGTCAAGCGCAGTCACCAGAAACATGCGCCGCCGTTTCTCAAGCGCGGCCTTGATACTTTCGATGATTGATCCTACGGCAGCGGGTGCAGGAGTTGCTTCTGCGGCTTCGACGCTCGCAGGCGTTGGTTGAACGGTTGAAGGCGGCGGCACGTCGTTCTCGTTTTCGGAAGGCGTACCGGCGGGAGGCACGAGCGTGAGAACGGGCGCGGCGGCGGATGAAGGCGTGCCGCCGACGCCATCGAATGGTGGCTCTTCAGCCGGAAGAGACGCGCGCGGCGGCTCGTCTTTCTCGACCGTACGGTTTACGCCGCCCGCGCTTGAACCGGATGCGCCGGAGATTTTCGGCTGCTTGCCGCCCGCGCCTGCCGGATTGCTGCTGCCGCTCGCAGCCGTCGGCGGCGTGCGCTTGAGCGCGGGCGCAGCGCCCGTCCGCGCTGATTCTTCGAGCGCATCGAGACGTTCGATAATCTGCACGAGCGGAGCGAGCCGACGCATCTCCATCAGCTTGACGAGGCCGACTTCGAGTTGATAGCGCGGGTGCGCAGCGGTGCGCAAACTGTTTTCGGTTTCCGTCAGCGAATGAAAAAAGCGTATCAGGTCTGATTCGGTAAAGGCAGCGGCCTGCCGCTTTAACTCTTTACCGCCTGAAGCGGATGATTCCAGGAATTCAGCCGTCTCGCCGGAGACTTTGACGACCAACAGGTCTCGCAGGTGCGCCAGCAAATCGCGGCAGAAGTTGCGCAGGTCGTGCCCGCGCATCACGAGATCATCCACGACCGCGAGAGCTTCCTTTGCATTGCCTTCGGCGATGCCGTTCACGACGCGCGCGAGCACCTCAACGCCTGCGATACCGAGCGCGGCTTCAACATCCTCAGCCTTTATCTTGTCGCCGGAAAAACTGATGACCTGATCGAACGCGCTCTGCGCATCACGCATAGAGCCTTCTCCGGCGCGTGCGATGTCGCGCAGGGCATCGTCTGTGATACTGATTTTTTCTGCGTCCGCGATGAGACGCAAACGCTCTGCGATACGGCTCGCGGCGATGGTGCGAAACTCGAATTGCTGGCAGCGCGAGAGGATCGTGTCGGGCAGCTTATGGCTCTCGGTCGTCGCCATGATAAAGATGACGCGCGGCGGCGGCTCTTCCAGCGTCTTCAACAGCGCGTTGAAGGCATTGGTCGAGAGCATGTGAACTTCGTCTATGATAAAAACTTTGTAACGGTCGCGCGCCGGAGCGATGGCGACAGAGCCGATGATCGCCTCGCGCACATTATCCACGCCCGTGTTCGAGGCGGCGTCAATCTCCTGCACGTCAATCGAGCGGCCTTCGGCAATCTCGCTGCATGAAGCGCATGCTGTCGGGTCGCCCACGGCGCAGGGCGTCGGCGTCGGTTTATCGAATTTGTGACAGTTGAGGGCTTTGGCTAAGAGGCGTGCGGTCGTCGTCTTGCCCACACCACGCGCGCCTGAGAAAAGATAGGCGTGATGCAGCCGCTCATGCTCGACCGCGTTGCGCAGCGTGCGCGTGATCGGCTCCTGCCCGGTGACTTCTTCAAATGACTGCGGACGCCATTTGCGTGCGATGACGTGATAAGACATAAACGATTGCGGATTGCGGATTGCGGATTGCGGATTTGTTCATGCCATCTTTAATCCGCAATCCGCAATCTACAATCCGCAATAGGATTGGCCAGACTCCGGACTTACCCGCAACACACGCCGCCGTTGCTACCGTTGCTCCGTTCCCGGCCTGGCGGGGTTCACAAGGCAAGCGTTGTGCGGAGCCCGAAGTCTGATAAATTGTCAAATCTCTGTCTTGCGATGCGCAAACAATCTGAGCAAGCCGTTAATGCCCAAATGCACCAGCGCGTAAACGATAATCGCAATCACAATCGGCCATGCCAGCACATGTCCGTCCGGAGTCGCCGGACTGGCGACGATGCCCTTGAACGGCGCATAAAGCGGATCGGTCAGGGCGTAGATAAACGTCACGAAGCCTGCGCCCTTGCGCGCGGCCAGGAGGGCTAAAATGAGCCGGATAAAGAGCAGCCCGTAGATGATGAAGAAGATATAATCAATGACCTGCGAGATGCGCGCCAGCGTGCGCGAGCGTTCGACCTCGCGCTCGGTCTCGACCACTTCATCAATCGCTTTACCGCGAAACTCACCGGCGATGTGTTCCATGCGCTCGGCTTCAGGGCGCGTCGTGCGATCCGCGCGAGCGGCAATTTCGCCGCCGACTTCAGCCTCTATCTCCGACTTGACCGCTTCATGCTGCAACTCGCGTCGAGCTTCATCCGCCGCCAGCTTGTTATCTTCCATTGCATCCCCTCTGCGCGAACGTTCGTCTCTGCCAAAGAGCCTTAATCTCACGAACGACTCTAACGCTTTCGCGTCGAGAAGGCAACAGACAAGCAAAGCGGTTCAAAGTTCAAGGTTCAAGGTTCAAGGTTCAAGCATAGCCTCTAACTTTGAACCTTGAACTTTGAACCTTGAACTTTTTTGCCTTGATTTCTGGCGGAGAGGGTGGGATTCGAACCCACGGAACGGTTCCCCGCTCACAGCATTTCCAGTGCTGCCAATTCAGCCACTCTTGCACCTCTCCGCAACAACAAACGAATTTCGACGGCGCGTTCAATAACAGCGTTACGATGGCTATCGCAGAATTTCAAATACCAATCAAGCGAGAGAGCATAGCCTATTCCATTGATTTATGCATCTCGCGAAAATATCCGGTAGTGGTGCAGTTTGAAGATAAGGGAAAAGAAAGTCAGACTCACCGCCGAGACGCAGAGAACGCGGAGATGGCGCAGAGGCTTGAGAGATATTCAAGCCTCTGCGCATCCTCTGCGGCTCTCTCTGCGTCTCGGCGGTGAACCTCTCCTCGCTACTCATTCGACTTCAAACTGAACCACTACCAAATATAAGGGGCGCTGTACAGAATGAAGTTTGTTGGGCGCTATGGCCGCAAGGAAGCTATTACACCTGAAGGCGCAATTCGTTTCCGTTTATCTCACATACGCCGACGGAATGGGCGCATCGCCAACCTGTCCAAACTGAATACCCACTGCCGCTCCTGATTGTGAATTCAAAATCCACCATACACCGTTGCGATAGATCGCGGCGTCCGCGCGTCCGTCGCCGTCGTAATCCGCGGGTGCGGGAATGTCATTCGAACTCCCGAACTGAAATGCCGTGAAACCTTGGGCCGAGCGCAGCACATACCAAATTCCGTCGCGGAAAACCGCCAAATCGGTTTTGCCGTCGCTGTCGTAATCAGCCGGAACGAGCTTGTCGTTTGCCAGACCGAAAGTGGTTGCAACAAGCTGCCCGTTCGAGCTTTGGCGAACATACCAGGTGGCGTTCGATGGTCGGAAAACTGCTGCATCAGTACGTGCGTCGCCGTCAAAATCGCCCACCACAGGTTTATCGCCCGGCGCTCCCCAGGGAATTGACGTAATATTACTGTTCGGATTACCCATCGAGCCGCGATAATGAAAACCGTGTTGCGGTCCTCCTTCGCGATAAACAGCAACGTCCGCTTTGCCGTCTCCGTCCCAATCGCCACCTGTCGGAACGTCCCCGGAGATACCGAATTCTTCAGCGCGAATCGTGTTATCAAAACTGTTAATAACATAAAAGTTGCCGTCAGACGGTCGCCACACGGCAAGATCGGTTTTCAAGTCGCCGTCATAATCGGCGGGCGCGAGGAGGTCGCTTGAAATTCCCCATTCTTTAGACACAAACCCCGAACTCGAACGAAGCAGATACCAGACACCATTCGACGGACGGAAAACTGAGATGTCCGAGCGTCCGTCGCCGTCAAAATCAAACTGCGCGGGGCGCGGCGCGGGAAGAGGCTGCCACGCAGGGTAATCTGCGGGAGCCGTTGCTGCCGGAAAGGTCTGCACGGAAGTTCCGTCTATATTTAACGTCCGCAGGCGATCGGTAAAGTCCAACTGACAACAAGATGTTGTAGCCTTCGCCCCGTCGGGCGAAAAGGCGCCCGAACGACCGCCGCTAGGAAGCACATTGCGATTTGTGCCGTCTGCGTTTGCCGTCCAGGTCCTTCTAAAATCAACCTGAACGTCCTGTATATAAGTAAACATGATCTTAAAGCCGTCGGGTGAAAAAGATGGACGCTGATAATTCTGGAACGCCGAGACGGGACCCGGAATTTGCTGCACATTCGAGCCGTCGGCATTCATCGTATAGAGGTTAAACGGAAAACTCTGCCCGCCTACGTAAATTATTTTTTGCGAATCGGGTGAGAACGCAGGAAAGAATTCATTTGTCGTAGTGTTCGCCAAGCGTACTTGATTGGAGCCGTCCGCATTCATTTTATAGATCTCGCTGGGTCCGTCGCGGTTGCTGGCAAAAACGATCGAGGCGCCGTCGGGCGAATAACTGGGGGTGCCGTCCGAAGCTGCATTGTTCGTCAAATTCACCGGGTTACTACCATCGGCGTTCATTCGATAAATCTCGTTGTTGCCGTCGCGGTTGGAGTAAAAAATTATGTTTGAACCGTCAGGCGACCAATTCGGGCTATCGTCGGTTGCGGCGTTGTTCGTAATGTTCGTCTGCCCTGTGCCGTCGAGGTTTATCGTGTGAATTTCCCCACTGCGAACAAAAGCGATCTTTCCGTTTTTCACGCATCTTCCGCCTACACAGACTCCCAACACCTCGAAATTACCCGTTTGATTTGAAGACAAATTATTGAAGGAACGATTTGGAGGCGTGAAATAATGCCTAACGAAAGATGGCGAAACAGTATAATTTCCGCCCGCAGCAAGGCCTGAAAACTGATAATTTCCGACTGCATCGGTCAGCACGGCGACCTTTGTCGTGCCGCTTAAATTAACGGTTACGCCGCTCACAGGCGAATTGTCATATGTAACCTGGCCGCTAATACTGAACGTGTTTGGCGGTTGAGCGACCGGCTGCCAAGCCGGGTTTTCGAAAATCCAGTCGCAGCATTGCGGAAAGCTGATCGCGTCGGCAACAATTCTGACCTGATTTGCGCCGTTCGCTTCCATCGTCCAAATTCCGCTCGTGCTGCGGTAAGCGATCTTCGTTCCGTCGGGCGACCACGCCGGTGCGACTCCTCCTGAGAGGAGCAGTTCGTTTGACCCATCCGCATTTATGACACTAACGCCGCTTCCGCTCTTCGCGAAGGCGATCTTCAAACCGTCCGGAGACCACGCCGGGTCTGTATCCGTGGATGCGGTTGTCGTCAGGCGCAGTTCGTTTGTGCCGTTGGCATTTATCACCCAGATCTCGCCGCCGCTCGAAAATGCAAGTTTCATTCCCTCTGGCGACCATGCGGGACCGGTTGGCGAAGGCTGTGTGATACCTGAAAACTGAGCTTGCCCGCTTCCATCAGCGTTCATCACCCAAATCTGCGCGGCGCGCTCGTAAGCGATCTTTCCCGTCACCGACCATGACGCATTAGCTTCGGACTCCGCCGTGTTAGTCAAATTAGTCACTCCGCTGCCATTATCGTTCATCACATAAATATCACTGGCGCCCGGTCCCGAGTTGAAGGCGATCCTGGTGCCGTCGGGCGACCATGCGGGCATAGATGGCTGGAAGGTGCCCGGCGTTAACGTGGTCCGTCCGGAGCCGTCCGGATTGGAAGTGACGATATACCCGCCTGGAAACCCTGATGGACCGGCATCCCTGCGTGAAAACGCCAACTTGCCGTTCACGAGATTTTGCTCCACAGGGTTCTTGACCCCCTGCGTTTTGGCTGGAATATTAAGAAAATAGAATCCGCCGGAACCGATAATCAGTAATCCGCCAAATAGAACCATCCGACGCCAAAAAGTGAACGAGTTCAATCGGTGTTTCATAGTCTTCTCCTGAATTGGTCAGTCGCAGTTCAAAACGACACAGCGATCTTGTCTTTCAGTACTTCGCCTGTTTCCGGTTTCGATTACGGGTAGGAATGCGACCAACTCGGTCGCGTTCGTTGTGTCCTTCGCGTTATCCAGTTCGGTTAGGCTGGATTAGAATCATCAACGACTCATGACGAGAACAATTGCTTTACACAGGGGTTTGTAAAGTAACCATGGATATTAAGATGTCGGGCAAAAGCTCAACTGGAGAGCCATCTGATAAGCTGGCCGAAATTGTACGCCTGACTGAAAGAGAAAACAATCTCTACGGAGCAGGAAAATACCCTGATGCGGATTCGAACCGAGGGCGCTTGCGCTTGAAAGGGTCGGAAGTGGTCAAGAGGCAGCGGCCCTTCGCTCACGCATCACAATTGCGAACGCCGGCAAACAAACCGACCAGCCGGTCAATTGCATCGTCTGGTGGGTTTGAGGTATTGGCGGAGAGGGTGGGATTCGAACCCACGGAACGGTTCCCCGCTCACAGCATTTCCAGTGCTGCCAATTCAGCCACTCTTGCACCTCTCCCGATTGCGGAATGCGGATTTCGGATTGTAGATTTAATTTGTCTTTTAATCCGCAATCCAAAATCCGCATTCCGCAATTAATCTGGCGGAGAGGGTGGGATTTGAACCCACGGTGGAGTTACCCCCACTCCGGTTTTCGAGACCGGTGCACTAAGCCACTATGCGACCTCTCCTAAACAGATGTCAGATGATAGATGTCGGATGTCAGTCACTAGCATCTGACATCTATCATCTGACATCTACTTTCCGGCGTGCGCGAAAGAATGCCTGCATGATGGCGCGGCATTCCGGTTCGAGTACGCCGGATGTGATTTCCATTCGATGATTCAAAGAACCGGCATCGCAGATGCGAAACTGCGAGATGACTGCGCCCGCGCGCTCGTCCGGTGCGCCGTAGACGAGCCGTTTGACTCTCGCCTGCACCAGCGCGCCCGCGCACATCGCGCAAGGCTCGATGGTCGCGTACATCACCGCGCCCGTGAGCCTGTAGACGCCAGCGCGCTGTGCCGCTTCGCGGAGCGCAACGATTTCAGCATGCCCCGTCGGGTCGCAATCCGTGCGCGTTCTGTTGCCTGCCCGCGCGAGCAACACGCCGTCGCCTGAGACGACGCACGCGCCGACCGGCACTTCGCCGATGGCCTGTGCCTCATGCGCCGCCGCGAGAGCCTCGCGCATCCAACGCTCGTCGTCGTTGAGGCTCGTCAATGCCTCTTCAGAATTCTCAACGCCTTCCGGCAACATAGGTTTTCAATCCCGCCAGTAACACAAAGTTCAAATATAGGTGCGGGGAAACTATAGTGTCAAGCGAGGCTCAGGAAAAGCGGTCGGACAACCCGAAGGCAGCCCGCGCGCTTCACAATTGGCAGCCATGTTTGGAGCGAGATTGATGTTTGATGAAAACGATGCTATTTCCCGGGACGCTTGCGGTCGGATGAGCGAGAATGATAAACCTCTGACACGCGCGCGTGTTATCATCTAAGGACAATCGCTGTCCCTGAAAAGTTAGCGCGATCAGCACACCGGCCACGAAGGAGGCAATCCGTTCAAGAAGATGAATAGTGAAGCGCGCCGCACAGGCGCTACTTCTGGCCCACTGTCGGGCGGCGAGCGCGGTGCTTCCGGTCGCCTTCCAACTCCGCCTTCGCTGGTCGAAGAAGTCAACGCGAGAAAGAAAAGCTCTGCGACGCTGCCCATCGTCCCGCGACAGGTCTCGCCCGCCGAATTCAATACCGCGATGATTCATTTCTATCGCGGCGAGGTGCAACGCTCAAACACCTGGCGCAATCGTCTGGACACGACGACCAACTGGGCTGTGCTGACCGCAGGCGCGACCCTCTCCTTTGTTTTCAGCTCGCCCAACAATCCGCATTTCGTGATTCCGATTAACTCGCTGCTCGTGGCAATCTTTCTTTTGATGGAAGCGCGGCGTTATCGTTATTACGAAATCTGGTCGAGCCGCGTGCGTGTGTTGGAGACTGGCTATATCGCTCAGATGCTCGCGCCGGAAAGCATCCTGCCCGACAAAGAGTGGGCAGAGCATCTGGCGAACGATCTCATCACGCCGCATTTTACGATCAGCGAATGGGAGGCGGTGGGACGACGACTAAGGCGCAACTATCTTTGGATTTTCGCGTTGCTGGCTCTGAGTTGGAATCTGAAGGTTTACCTGCACCCGCTCCCGGCGCATGACTTCCAGGCATTTCTTGACCGCGCCACAGTCGGAATCGTCCCCGGCTCGCTGATTTTTATTTGCGGGATTATCTTCAATCTGGCAGTGGTGATGTTTGCTGTTGGGACTGTGCGCCTGCGCGATGCGACGGGCGAAGTGTTGCCGCGCCACCAGTTTTCGATGCGTCCATTGCAGCGGATGGGAGATTGGACGCGCGCCGCGACGACAGGCATCTCGCGCCGTCGCTCGACGGAGCGCAGAGCCAAACAGGCGCGCCATCGTGTCCGCACCACCAGCAGCGGCACCGCAACCGGCGAATTCAAACGCATAGAGATCAGCGAAACACCCGACCGCAAACCCAGAACGGAGGAGACGATTGTTAGATAGTTGGCAGTTAGCAGTTGGCAGTTGGCAGTAAAGACTAAAGCCAGAAGTTTTATACCGCTCGTTTTCTGCCAACTGCTAACTGCCAACTGCCAACTACTGTTTTATGCTCACACTCGACGGCCAAAGACTCAAACTCGAAGAGATTGCCGAAGTTGCGCGCGGAGGGTTGCAGGTCGCGCTGGCGGAAAGTGCGCGCGAGCGCATCGCGCGGTCGCGGCGAATCGTGGAAGAGATAACTTCGTCGGGGCGCATTGTCTACGGCGTCAACACGGGTTTTGGCAAGCTCTCGGACGTTCACATTCCGCCGACAGAGCTGCGCGAGCTGCAACTGAATCTGGTGCGCAGCCACGCCTGCGGCGTCGGGCGTTTTCTCTCGGAAGAAGAGACGCGCGCGATGCTGCTTTTGAGAGCGAATGTACTTGCGTGCGGATTTAGCGGTGCGCGCCCCGTCGTCGTCGAAACCTTGCTCATGATGCTTGAGCGCGGCGTGCATCCTCTGATTCCCGAAAAAGGCTCTGTCGGTGCGAGCGGCGATCTGGCTCCGCTCGCACATCTCGCGCTGACCGCGATTGGCGAAGGCGTGTGCATCTATCAGGGCGAGAGAATGACGAGCGCACAGGCTTTGCAGCGCGCCGGGATAGAGCCTTTGCAGCTTGAAGCGAAAGAAGGTCTCGCGCTCTTGAACGGGACGCAGGCGATGGGAGCCGTCGGCGGTCTCGCTCTTCATCGAGCGGACATCCTAGCGCGTGCGGCGGATGTTGCGGGCGCGATGACTTTGGAAGCGTTGCGCGGCACGCCCGTCGCTTTTGACGAGCGCATCCACGCCGCGCGCCCGCACACTGGACAAATGGAAGTTGCAAAGCACCTGCGCGCACTTTTGGAGGACAGCGAAATTAGAGAGTCGCATATCTTGAACGACCCGCGCGTGCAGGATGCATACTCCTTGCGCTGTATGCCGCAGGTTCACGGCGCGGTGCGCGGCGCGCTCAAGCATGCGCGTGAGGCGGTTGAGATAGAGTCAGGCTCTGCGACAGACAACCCGCTCGTCTTTATCGAAGAAGGAGATGTTTTATCCGGCGGCAACTTTCACGGTGCGCCGCTCGCGCTCGCTTTCGATTACGCAGCCATCGCCGTCACGGATTTGATGAGCATCTGTGAACGGCGCATAGATCATCTGGTCAATCCAGACCTTAATCAAGGCTTGCCTCCGTTTCTGACCTCAAGCGCGGGCACGTCCTCCGGTTTTATGATGACGCAAGTGACAGCCGTTGCCCTGCTCTGTGAAGCAAAGGTCTTGTCGCACCCGGCGAGCGTGGACAACGTGCCGACGGACGGCGGCAAAGAGGATCACGTCTCGATGGGGATGACCGCCGCGACCAAGCTGCGCACGATTGTCGAGAACGCAGAGCAGACGCTGGCTATCGAATTGCTCGCAGCCGCAGAAGGCTTGGAGTATCGCGCGCCGCTGCAACCCGGCAGGGGCGTGCGTCGCGCGCACGAGATTGTCCGCGAGCAGGCCGAGCGATTGACCCGAGACCGCTCGCTCTCCGATGACATAGAGCGTCTCGCAACATCAATTCGTCGCGGCGACTTCGACCTTTGAGCCTGCTTGCGCGCTTCGCTCTTTTCTCTTTTTCTGTTATTAAATTACCCAGGCTCAAAATCACAAACAATGCGAATCAAGGGTTGAAAACAAAATTGCTGCTTGAAAAAGATTAGCGCTCTCTTTGCGTGCCTGGCGTCTTACTTCTTTGCGGCCTTTGCGGTTAAATGCTTTTTTAACGCAAAGAGCGCAAAGTTTTTTTCGCAAAGAACGCAAAGAGTTTTTAACTCTTGATTCAAATAAACAACTATTGAGGGAGAATCATGGCGAATCCATTGGATGAGCGAAAGAAAGCTCTTGAAGAAGATTATTTCCGGCGTCAGGAGCGCGAGGTGATTGAAAAGATGCGCGCACGCATGGATGCCGAAAAAGCGGCTGGCGATGCGGCTGCGGCGGCTCATAACTGTCCCAAATGCGACGGCAAGCTGGCCGAGGTGGCTTTTGAGGGAGTCCAGATTGACATCTGCGACAAATGCGGCGGCGCGTGGCTCGACGCCGGAGAACTCGAAACCCTGACGAAGAAGGACAGTGGAGGCTGGCTCAGCCGCTTGTGGGGAAGCTCCGCGAGCGAGTGAAGGAATTTGCGATTCGAGATTTTAGATTTGCGATTGAAGGAGGGTAGATTTTTCGGATTTCAAATCGAAGATGTGTCCCTCTCGAATCGCAAATCTAAAATCGCAAATCTAAAATCATCAATCATCTTATGAGTTCAAGAATCATACGTGCGCCGCGCGGCGCTGAGCTTAACTGCAAGGGCTGGCATCAGGAGGCGGCCTTGCGCTGCCTGATGAACAATCTAGACCCGGATGTCGCGGAACGCCCGCAGGATTTGGTCGTCTACGGCGGCACGGGAAAAGCCGCGCGCAACTGGAATTCTTTCGATGCCATCGTGCGCGAGCTGCATCAACTTGAGAATGATGAAACGCTGCTGGTTCAATCCGGCAAGCCCGTCGCGGTCTTTCGCACGCACGAATACGCGCCGCGCGTCTTGATTGCCAACTCGAACCTTGTCGGCGCGTGGGCGAACTGGGAGCAGTTCCACGAGCTTGAGCGAAAAGGTTTGACGATGTACGGGCAGATGACCGCCGGAAGCTGGATTTACATCGGCACACAGGGAATCATTCAGGGTACATTCGAGACGTTTGCCGCGATGGCGGACAAACATTTTGGAGGCACCCTCGCGGGGCGGCTTGTCGTCTCAGGCGGGATGGGCGGGATGGGCGGCGCGCAGCCCTTAGCTGCGACGATGGGAGGCGCGGTCTTTCTAGGCATAGACGTTGACCGCACGCGCATCGAGCGGCGCGTGCAGACGGGCTACTGTGACCGCCTCGCGCTCAGCCTGGATGAGGCTCTGGATATTTGCGAAGACGCGCGCGAGCAGAAGCGCCCCCTCTCGGTCGGTCTGGTTGGCAACTGCGCCGAAGTTTTGCCGGAGCTTGTCAGGCGCGGTCTTGAAATTGATGCTGTCACAGACCAGACGAGCGCGCACGATCCCCTCAACGGTTATGTTCCGGCGCGTTTGAGTTTGGAAGAGGCCGATGAGTTAAGACGCAAAGACCCGAAGGAGTACATCGCGCGCTCAACCGAAAGCATGGCGCGACATGTAGAGGCGATGCTTGCGCTTCAGAAATCCGGCGCGGTCGCTTTCGATTACGGCAACAACATACGCAAGTTTGCTTTTGATGCCGGGTGCACAGACGCCTTTAACATTCCCGGCTTTGTGCCCGAATACATACGCCCGCTTTTCTGCGAAGGCAAAGGCCCGTTCCGCTGGGTCGCGCTTTCCGGCGACGCCGAAGACATACGCAAGACGGACGACCTCGCGCTCGAACTTTTTCCGGAAGACCACACCTTGAATCGCTGGCTCACGCTGGCGCGAAAGCGCGTGCAGTTTCAAGGTCTTCCGGCGCGCATCTGCTGGCTCGGCTACGGCGAGCGTGCGGAAATGGGCGAGGCGATTAACGAGATGGTCAAGCGCGGTGATTTGAAAGCTCCCATCGCGATTGGCCGCGACCACCTCGACACGGGCAGCGTCGCTTCGCCCTTCCGTGAAACGGAAGCGATGAAAGACGGCTCTGATGCCATCGCCGACTGGCCTATCTTAAACGCGCTCCTCAACACCGCGAGCGGCGCGAGCTGGGTTTCCTTTCATCACGGCGGCGGCGTCGGCATCGGCTACTCCCTGCATGCCGGGCAGGTCTCCGTCGCCGACGGCACGGACGAAGCCGCGCGGCGTCTGAACCGCGTGCTGACCAACGACCCCGGCCTCGGCGTCGCACGCCACGTTGATGCGGGTTATGAAGAAGCGGAAACGACGGCTCTCGAAAAAGGCGTGAAGATTCCGATGCTTGCTTCGCCGGAAGCTGAATCGTAACATGCTAATCAACCGGGAGATAAAACTATGAGCCACCAGCTTGAGCTGTCGGATGAAATCTATGCAGCCTTGATCGCAGCCGCCCGCGCAGAAGGGATGACGCCTGGCGAGTGGCTGACGAAAAATCTGTGCCTGCCTGCCGCTCAAAATCAGGAGCGGCCTCTCGCAGAATATCTGGTTGGTTTGACCGGAGTGATTAACAGCGATGTAGAACCGCGCGGCAGGCACCGGCCAATGCCGTTCAGTTCTGCCGTTGTTGAAAAGCTTGTCCGTCAGGGTTTGAAAAGACCATGACATTGATTGACGCTGGTCCACTTATAGCTTTACTTGATAAAGGACAGGGCGATGCGCACCAGCGATGATTGAAGGCACAAGACTCTCTCACAGGACCACTGCTCACAACATGGCCGTGCCTGACAGAAGCCATGTATTTTCTTGGGGATTTGCGCGGTTGGCCCGGGCAAAAAGCTTTGTGGCGCTTCATATCGCAGGGCGCTCTCTTGATGCACACGCCGACTACAGAAGAGAGCGCCAGAATGCAACTTTTGATGGAGCAATATGAAGATGTCCCGATGGATTTAGCTAACGCTTCACTTGTTGCTTTAGCCGAAGCACAGAGACTAAAACGTATCTTTACTCTGGATAGCGATTTCTATATTTACCGGCTTAATAACAAAGAGGCGTTTGAGGTTTTCCCTTAACTCACTCCAGCAACAATTTCAAATAGAACAAGCAAAATAAGCAATCCTCGTGAGCGACCCGCACGTACCTATCACCACACATGCTACGCCCGACCCGTCGCCTGAAGGCAGCGGCTTGCCGGAGACCCCGCGCGGGATTGCGCGCGTGCGGCGGGCGATTCGCGGGTTGAGCCTTGATGTCACGCCGCTCAGAATCTCGCGCGACTACAGGCTGCTTTACATAGGGCAGTCTGTTTCGTTCTTTGGCTCGATGATGACTTTTGTGGTGCTGCCGTGGCAGATGTACCAGTTGACGAATTCGTCGCTCGCCGTCGGTTTGCTGGGAGTGGTGGAGTTCGTGCCGATTCTCCTGATGGCGTTTATCGGCGGCGCGCTGGCAGATTATGTTGACCGCCGCCTGATGGTGCGATTGACGGAACTCTCGCTGGCTGTGGGGGCAGCGGTTCTGATTTTCAATGCGCAGCTTACACAGCCGCGTGTGTGGGTCTTGTATGTGTGTGCAGCGATATTCGCAGGCGTTCATGGATTGCAAAGACCGTCGCTCGATGCGCTGGTTCCGCGACTCGTGCCGCCGGAGCAGATGCCTGCCGCTGCCGCGCTCAATTCATTGCGCGGGAACATAGGCATGATTGTCGGCCCCGCGCTGGGCGGCTTGCTGGTCGCTACGATTGGCGCGGCGGCTACTTACTTTATTGATTTAATAACTTTCGTTGTCTCCCTCGTCGCGCTCTGGATGATGCGATCCATGCCGCCGCCCGTAGACGGAGAGCGTCCGGGCATCCGTTCCGTCATCGAAGGTTTACGTTATGCGCGAAGCCGCCCGGAGTTGATGGGCACTTATCTGATAGACATGAATGCGATGTTTTTTGGGATGCCGATGGCTTTGTTTCCTGCCATCGCCGTCAGTTTTGGCGGAGCATCCGTCGGCTTGCTCTATGCCATGCCCGCAGTCGGGTCGCTCTTCGCGACGTTGACTTCCGGCTGGACAAAGAGAGTTCATCGTCACGGGCTGGCCGTCGCCATCGCCGCGGCCTGTTGGGGCGTCGCTATCATCGGATTCGGGCTGGCTCACAGGCTGTGGCTCGCGCTGCTGTGTCTCGCGCTCGCGGGCGCATCGGATATGATTAGCGGCCTGTTCCGCTCGACCATCTGGAATCAAACCATCCCGGATCATTTGCGTGGACGGCTCGCGGGGATCGAGATGGTGAGTTACACTAGCGGGCCTCTGCTCGGCAACGCGGAAGCAGGCATCGCCGCGAGATTTTTCGGGCTGAGAACCTCTGTCATTTCGGGCGGCATTCTCTGCGTCATCGGCACCGGATTGCTCGCCCTCGCGCTCCCCGCGTTCCTGCGTTATGACGGGCGCGAAGGCTTAGCACGCAAGCGAAAGGAAGAAGCAGAACGCGCCGAGAGCGTTAAAGCAGGCAAGCTAAACACGACCGCATAATTAATCCAAGTTGCCAGTGATAGATAATTTGGTAGCTTGCTTAAATTGCCACTAGCTTCAGCTAGTGGATCAAGGTTGCCCTTAGCTTTCGGCTTTAGCCGAAAGATTTAAGCTCAAGCAATAAGGGCTAGGATTTATTTATCTTTTGGCTAAAGCCAACTTTCTGTTGTGTCATGTTTCCACTAGCTAAAGCTAGTGGCAATAATTATGAGAACAAATCACGCACGCAGCCTATTCATCTTAATCTTTTTGCTCACCATCGCCTTCGCCGCTCGCGCGCAGACGCCTGCCGGGCGCGTCGCGGAGATTCAGACCGCGCTGCGTGAAGCAAAGCTTGAGGGCTGGCTCTTTTACGACTTTCGCGGCTCAGACCCGCTCGCCTATCGCATACTCAAACTTGGCCCGACCGGCATCACGACGCGCCGTTGGTTCTATTACATTCCGGCGAAGGGCGAGCCGACTAAGATCGTTCATACGATTGAGCGGGGCAAGCTGGATGCGCTGCCCGGCCAGAAGATGATTTACCGCGAGTGGCAGCAGCTAGAGAAATTCCTGCGCGAGACAGTGACCGCCGGAGGCACAACAAAATGGGCTGGGCCAATGGACGACCCACGACATCCTGAGCGGACAGTCTATCGCAGGGCGGGAGTCAAGCGCATCGCCATGCAGTATTCGCCCAACAACTCGATTCCCTACATGTCTCGCGTGGACGCGGGCACGATTGAGCTTCTCCGCTCGTTTAAAGTCGAGCCTGTCTCAAGCGCCGACCTCGTGCAAAAGTTTGAAGCCGTCTGGACGCCCGAACAGTTGCAGATGCACAACGAAGCGGCGGACAAGATTCATCGCATCATCATGGAATCTTTCGCGGAGATCGCGCGCCGCATACGCGCCAACGAGCCGACGACCGAATACGACATTCAGCAATTTATGGAAAAGCGTTTCGCGGAAGAAGGCATCACCAACGATAACGACCCGCCCATCGTCGCCGTTAATGCCAATGCTGCCAATCCGCACTATCAACCTTCGCGCGAGATTCATGCGCCGGTTAAGCGCGGCGATTTCGTCCTTTTCGATGTGTGGGGAAAACTGAAAAAGCCGGACGCGGTTTACGCAGACCAGTCCTGGACGGGCTTTGTCGGCGAGAGCGTGCCCGCAGAATATACGCGCATCTTTAACATCGTGCGCGAGGCGCGCGACTCGGCTGTCACTTTTATTCAAAGCAACCTGCGCGCAGGCAAACCGATTACCGGCGCGTCCGTTGACGATGTCTCGCGCGGCGTTATCAAACGCGCGGGCTACGGCGAGCAGTTCCTGCACCGCACGGGTCATTCCATCGGCGAAGAAGTACACGGCAACGGCGTCAACATAGACAATCTCGAAACACAGGACACGCGCCGCATCATCCCGCGCACCTGCTTTTCCATCGAGCCGGGAATTTATCTCGAAGGCAAGTTCGGCGTGCGCTCAGAGATTGATGTCTATATCGTCAACGAGCGCGAAGCTCTGGTCACAGGCCAGCCGGTGCAGACGGAAATAATTGCTATACTACGGTGATAAGTGATAAGAAAGAACGTGTCTTTTCTCATCACTTATCACTCATAACTCATCACTGCTCTTATTATGCTTAACTTCGCTATTCAAACTGCGCGTGATGCGGGGCGTGTGCTGGCAGAGCGTTTCGGGCGCGCGATTGAGGTTAATAACAAAGGCGACATAGACCTCGTCACCGAGTCAGACCTCGCCGCAGAGCGTCTGATCGTTGAGCGCATCAAGTCTTACTACCCGCGTCACACGATTCTGGCCGAAGAGTCAGGCGAAACAATCGCTATCGTTGAAGAGAACGAGTGGAAGTGGATCGTAGACCCGCTCGATGGGACTACGAATTACGCGCACGGCTATCCATGCTTCTGCGTCTCTATCGCGCTCGAACGCGCAGGCACGATTGTGATCGGGGTTATCTATGACCCGACGCGCGACGAGTTGTTTGCGGCTGAGCGCGGGCAGGGCGCGACCTTGAACGGGCGCAGCGTGCGCGTCTCCGAGACATCAGACCTCAACCGCGCGCTGCTCTGCACGGGATTTCCTTACAACGTGCGCGAGCGTGGAGATTTCGCGCGTCACTTTCATAATTTCATCATGCACGCTCAAGGGGTCAGGCGCGACGGCTCAGCCGCGCTCGATCTGGCTTACGTCGCCTGCGGCAGATTCGACGGCTTCTGGGAAGAGGGCTTGAACCCGTGGGATGTCGCCGCCGGAGTGTTGCTGTTGGAAGAAGCTGGCGGGCGCGTCTCACGTTACGACGGCGCGGCCTTTGACATCTACACGCCGCCAATCCTAGCCAGCAACGGCCTCGTCCACGAAGACATGATGCGCGTTCTCAATATGAAGTGATGAGTGATAAGTGATAAGAAGGCTGCCATTTAGCATTTCTCTTATCACTTATCACTTATCACTCATCACTTTTCCCGACTATTCATCATCCTCTCGCGTCTGAATGTTCGAGCGCGCAAGAAGTGTGCGCCGGATTTTTAAACACAAGGGCTGCGCGGTGCGGAATCTCTCCTCGAAAAACGCGCGCCGCGCAATGGAAGAGAGAAGGAGAGAAAAAAATGAAAAGTTACTTGTCAAAAGTTCTGTTTGCCGTGGCTGCTCTATGCACGGTTTTGATGGTGTCTGAGACGGGGCAGGCGCAGCATCGCGCACGCGCCTACACCAGGTCGGACGTTGACCGCATTATCAAGCATGTGGAAAGCCGGAGCGATGAATTCATCGGCCTCTTTGACCGCTCGCTCGACCACAGCGGATTGAACGGCTCGAATCGTGAAGACCGTTTGAACGAGCGCGCGAGCGATCTGGAAAGAGCGCTTGACGGGTTGCGGCGCGAGTTTAATCGCAAGGAAAGCTACTGGCAGACGAGGCCGGAAGTCTCGCGCGTTTTGAACCTCGCCGACGGCATCAATGTCTCGATGCGCAAGCGGCGCATGGGAGGACAAACGGAAAGAGTCTGGGACAACATGCGCGTAGAGCTAAACGCCCTGGCAGCCGTTTACAACCTGCGCCAGTTGCGGCGATAGCCCGGCTTTACTTCCCGGAAGTGAAGCGTTATCTCTGAACTCATTTTGAGCGAAAGCGTCTCGTCATGGCGAGGCGCTTTCGCTTTAAAGTCCGACCAGTTTGCTTCCGGCGTTCTCGCGGTAAGTTCGTGTGTAGTATATTTAGAGAGGAATACATTGTGTCAGAACCGCCTGCGGTAGCGGGCGGGTTTCTTGGCTCAGGACGACCCGCCCGCTACCGCAGGCGGTTCTGACCTAAGTTTTTAGCAGGAGACGTTTTTATGATTGCCCCGCAGACGCTGTTACAGAATCGCTATCTGGTTATCAGCCAGATCGGGCAGGGCGGTATGGGTGCGGTCTACGTCGCTACGGATCAACGCTTCGGCAGCACAGTGGCTCTCAAAGAGACTTTCTTCACAGACCCCGCGCTGCGCCGTGCGTTTGAGCGTGAAGCGCATCTGCTGAATCGCCTGCGCCATCCGGCCTTGCCACGTGTCAGCGATCACTTCATGGAGGAAGACGGGCAGTTCCTCGTGATGGAGTTTATCACCGGCGAAGATTTGTGGGAGATGCTCAAGACGCAGGGCGGCGCGTTTCCGCTCAAAGAAGTTCTGGACTGGGCAGACCAGTTGCTCGACGCGCTCGATTACCTGCATACGCAGGAGCCAGCGGTCGTACACCGCGACATCAAGCCGCAGAATTTGAAGCTGACCACGCGCGGCCAAATTATCTTGCTCGATTTCGGATTGGCTAAGGGAACGCCCGCGCAGATGTCGCAGGTGACGGCCACCGGCAGCTTGTTCGGCTACTCGCGCAGCTATGCGCCGCTCGAACAGATTCAAGGCACTGGCACAGACCCGCGCAGCGATCTTTATTCTCTGGCCGCGACGCTTTACCACTTAATGACCGGCGTGACGCCGCCCGATGCGTTGACGCGCGCGTCTGCGGTCTTGAATGGACAAGCAGACCCCTTGCGTCCTGCGAATGAGATTCACGCGCAGGTGCTGCCCGCCGTCGCGCAGGTCTTAATGCGCGCCCTCTCGCAGAATTCGAGCCACAGGCCGCAGACCGCCTCCGCGATGCGCGAAGCCTTGCGCGAAGCTGGCAAACAGACCTTGCTCGCAGGCCACACCACGCAGGCGCATGGCTCTCCTGCCAGCACCATCTTAGAGCAGGACACACAACTTATGGCTGCGCCTCAAGCAGATGCTCCGACAGTGGCGAATGCTGATGATGAAAAGATGGGTTCTGTCATTGCTTTTCAGGATGCGACTGTCGCAGATGCCGTGCCTGTCACGAGCATGAGCGCGTCGCACGCGACGACCGGCAGCACGGATGCTGATTCGGTGGTCACGCAGATTGCGCCCGCGACTGCCAAACGCTCGTCGTCCGGTCGCGCGCTCGGCATTGCTGCCGGAGTCGTGATTCTCGCGCTGGTGGGCGCGGTCGTCTATGCGCTGACGCGGCAAAGCTCGACGCCCGCGCCAGCCACGCAGCAAGCCCCCACGCAGACCAGCGTTCCGCCCGCGAGCGAATCGCCAGCAGTAGAGCAAACAAACACGAATACAGAGAATCAAACGGCCTTGCCCGCTGATGCTGAGCCTGCCGACGCGCGCAAGACCACTTCTTCCGCCGACAAAAACGCACGGCGCGCTCAGGAGCCAAACAAACCTAAAGAGGCCATCACGGCACCACAGCCGCCCGAACCGCCCGACGGCGACGCGCAGACTCAGACAGACCCGAACGCTCCACCTGAAAGGCGCAGGCGCGACAGAGACAATCCCTACTATGACCCGGAACAGATCGCCGAAGAGAAAAGAAAAGCGGCGCAGATGAGAAAGCGCGCCATCAGGGAACAGCAACGCGCCGAGAGAGAGAGACGACGCGCCGAAGAGTTGCAGCGCCAAGAGCGCAATCGCCAGCCGTAAGGTTAAGGTATTGAAGAAGAATTCAAACAGGGATAGACAGGGTGTAAAAGAATTTATTCATTGATTCAATTTGCTCATTAGTTTAATGAGTCAATCATAAAATGTGTAAATGATCCCTTCCTATTTTATCCTGTTTATCCTGTCCATCCCTGTTTGAATTCTTCTTTTCGCTAACTCGTGGTGGGCTGCGGCGCGCTCTTTTTAGTTTCGCCGGGAGGAGTTCCCGCGCCGCGCAGGTTGATAAATTTGCTGAGTATATCAAACCAGAATGGCGCTCCCAGCGAGATGGCGAAGACTGAGATTAACAGGCCAAGCCCTTTCAACAACCAACCGGGAAAGCTATTGGGGATTTGGTCTGATTTGAAAGGGTCATTTGGATTCGACATCCATCCTAGAGGAAGTTGGATATTCTCGGCTTCTTTTAGTAAAGCTTGCCGCGCATCCGGGGGTTTTTCTGCTGGATTACCTGCCGTATTTTCTGCGGGATTGCCTGCGTTATTTTGGACGACTCTTTCTGCCGCCGAGATGATGGAAGCACGCAACGCATTGTCCCTGCTAAATCTTTTGACCAGCATGATCGTATCGGCGTTGGTGCTGACGACTAAGACGATTGAGATGACGAGCAGAACCTTTTGCGTCCAACGCTTGTACCAGCCCCCACACCTATCCATCGCATCGTTGAACCAGACTTCCACGTTGTGCTCTAGTCCCACTATCTGATTTCGGATCGCTGCCAGTTGATCTGCGCCTTGTGTGGACTCTCGTTTTGTCTTACTTATCAGCACCAGCAGAGACTGCTTGGTATGCCCGTCAGGCAGACTGTTGACAGCCCTTTCAATGTTACCCACCTGATCCGGGAATTCAGCGGCCAGCGACCGCCCGAGGCTCAACGCTTTGGCGAGTTCTTTGGCAGCGTTTTGGAGTCTCGCAAGGTCTCTGCGGCCAGCGACCTGTTGCGCTGCGGTAGCGGCTGCGTCATGTGCCTGCTTGACCGCGTCTGCCTTCAGAAGAATCGCGTTTGCTTTCGCTAACGCGGCCTGAGCCTCGTTGACTTTGCTTTGAAGATCGGCATCGGTTGGTGTCGCAGCAAGTTTGGCTTGGGCTTCATCCAGCTCCGCCTGTCTTTGATTAGCCGTCTCCTGATAACTCTCTCTGATGCCCTGCGAACCTAAAATATCCAGCAACGCGAGGGCAAACGTATTGGAAGACATATACGAAGGGAGGCGGTTGTTCTTAACGGGATTCGATGCTTCCTGCGAGATGCCGTCAACCAGCCCGTGCGTGTAAAGCTGTTGCGCGAGTCCCGTAAATTGTGGGTCGTTGAGAAGATTCTTGACTCCCTCAAACAGATTGATGCCGCGCTTGTTGATAGTTGAAGCGATGCCTTCATTGATCGCGCTGCAAATGAGACTGAGGAAGAGGTAGATAAAAACCACGCCGATGGCAACTTCCAGAATACTAGAACCAAACATGTCGCTGCTCCCTTGCTTAGTCCGCTTCCGTGAGAAGGCATGGAAGGGTTTTAAAGAGGTTTTGAGTTAAAGCGACGAGCCGATAATCTCTGTCAGCCGTTGGCTGGCTTGACGTGCGTGTGAGCGCGCCTCTGTGCCTTCGGTCGGCTCGATGTGATAGAGCGGGTGGTAAATAATCTCGACGCGCGCGAGGCGCGGAAATCGCCTGGTTGAAGGCCAGACGCGATGCGCGCCGCGAATCGTTACGGGCAGGATCGGCACGCCTGCTTCGAGCGCCATCCGCACGGCTCCGGGCTTGAACTTAATCATCGAGCCGTCGGGTTTTCCGCGCCCGCCTTCCGGGAAGATGACCACTGCGCCGCCGCTCTTGAGCCATTGCAACGAGCGGCGGATGGCCGTCGGGTCGCTGCCCTCTACTTCCAAAGGCCACGCCCCAAAGAGACCTGTGAGATTACCCACTACAGGCCAGTCAAAGATTTTGTTCCACGCCAGAAAACGAAGCGGGCGCGAGATGGGAAAGCCGATCCAGAAAGGGTCTATGTAAGTTTGATGATTGGCGGCGATGATGAGGCCGCCCGTCTGCGGAACGTTCTCCAACCCCTGATAATTGATTTTCCAGAGCAGGCGCGAGAGCGACCGGCCTGCGAAGCGAGTCATATCAATCGCCCACTTCGGCAGTACGAACGGCTCTGTAACGGAGCCGTTGCCGGAACGCCTGCGACGCGGAAGATTTGTGCTTGTCTCACTCACAATAGATTTAAGAGGCGGATGTCAGATGACGGATGTTAGATGGCAGTTAAATACTAACATCTAACATCCGTCATCTGGCATCTATTCTTCGTGTTTCTTTCTACGGTAATCATCACTCAGGCGCGTGATGACTATGCCCGGCTCGTCCGGGAGTGGCGAGGACAGCTCGCGCACCGAATACAAATCCGTAATTTTTAATTCTTCCCACCATTCGGGCACGTCGCGCTCTGTCAACGCATCCGTATTCCACTCTTTACATCGCTCGCACTCAAAGCCTGAATAAGTGCGCGCTTCATCTTTGGTCAAGCCCGTCCGCGTCTTTGCGTTGCACTCAGGCACACGGCAACGCCGCTCTATCTCAACCAGCAGCACTCGACGGGGAATGATGATCTTGGGCTTGCTCATCGGTTAATCAATGCCTTCCAGAGGCCACTGCCTGTCCACGAACTCAAGATGCAAGCGGGTGATGCCGTCCGGCCCGGGGCGGCGTGCGCGCACGGCTGCGAGGATAGAGATTTGATATTGCGTGCTGGTCACGCGCACAAAACGCCCGCGCGCCACGTTGAGCGTGGTAAAGACAGCCGCGCCGCGACGGCTCAGGTTTTCCGTCACGCTGGTTTCGCTCTCCGCTGTCTCACCTTTCTCGTTAAACGTTTCGATGATGACTTCGACCGGGATGTGATGGCGCGTTTCGGGTCGCGATTCGTCAGGCACTGTGCGCGGCTGCGTGCTGTCCGGGTGCTCGTGCAAGCCCCACATCCCGCTGTCGGTCGGCGTCGGCGCGACATCGTAACGCTTAGTCGGGTCTGCTTCAAAGCTCGCGGGGGGACGCTTGCCGACAAATGCGACGCCAACCTCATAGCGCTGCGTTGCGCCTTCCGTAGTCGGCAGCGCGCGAACGTAACGCACCAAAGCCCAGACGCGATATTGCTGTTCGACATGGTCGAAGCATCGAAGCTGTCGCGGCATCGGCAGTGTCAGATGCAACAGGCGTCCCATCTCTGTCGGGCGCGCGATGGTAAATCCCGCGCCGAACGGCGTCACGTCAAGCAGGCGCGTCAGCTCGACCCACTCGTAATCAAGGCTCTCGCGCCCCTGCACACGCACCGGCAAGCTGATCTCCAAACGCTCGCGGCGACGCCTCGTTTTTCCGTCAAAGGACATATTTTTCAGTGGGATAAAAGTTCCACCAACGCCTCTTCCTGAGACGCTATATATTGGGTCTCTGCAAGACCCTCCCGCACACCCTTAAAATCACACTGAAGCCATTGATTTTACGGGACTTTTAGCCATTCCGACGGTTGCCAAAAACGCCTTTTCCGGCTACAATATATCGTACTTCATGAACGGCGCTTTTCGGCGTCAAATGAGTACCCGAAAGCTTAAAATCAGATAACACTTTTCGCCCCGGCGAGGAATCAACAGAGCGCGCCTTTGGCGAGCTTTGGTTGACCCGGACAGAGCCTTTCCCCTCTTCGGCTCCTCTTAGCTCGCGCGTGTGCGGATTGTACTTGAAAGGTCTCTTTGATGGAAACAGTAACCGAGCGAAATTATATCAATATCGAAGACGAGATGAGACGTTCTTATCTCGACTATGCGATGTCTGTCATCATCGGTCGCGCGCTCCCGGACGTGCGCGATGGTTTCAAGCCAGTCCATCGCCGCGTCCTGTGGGCGATGAATGAGTTGGGAAATCAATATAACAAAGCTTACAAAAAAAGCGCGCGTGTGGTCGGCGACGTGATCGGTAAGTATCACCCGCACGGCGACACGGCAGTGTACGACACAATCGTCCGTCTGGCGCAGGATTTTTCGATGCGCTATCCGCTCGTGGACGGGCAGGGCAATTTTGGCAGCGTGGACGGCGACGCGGCAGCCGCAATGCGATATACGGAGGTGCGGATGGCGCGCCTTGCCAGCGAGATGCTCGCCGACATTGAAAAGGAGACGGTTGACTTCAGGCCCAACTATGACGAGTCCTTGAGCGAGCCGTCTGTGATGCCGACGCGCGTGCCGAATCTTTTGATTAACGGCTCGGACGGAATCGCCGTCGGGATGGCGACTAAGATTCCGCCGCACAACCTGACGGAGATAGTTGACGCGACCGTCGCGCTCCTGCGTAATCCGGGTATCAAGATCGAAGCTTTGATGAAGATCGTCACGGCCCCGGACTTTCCGACCGGCGGCTTTATCTACGGTCGGCAGGAGATTAAAAAAGCCTACCTCGAAGGTCGCGGCATCCTGCAATTGCGCGCACGCGCGGGCATCGACCGCATCGGGCGCGGCACCACCGAGCGCGACGCCATCATCATCACAGAGATTCCTTTTCAGGTGAACAAAGCGCGTCTCATAGAGCGCATCGCAGAGCTGGTCAATGAGAAAAAGCTGGACGGCATCGCGGACTTGCGCGACGAATCCGACCGGAACGGGATGCGTATCGTCGTCGAATTAAAACGCGACGCAGTGCCGCAGGTCGTCTTGAACAAGCTCTACAAGATGACGCCGATGCAATCATCCTTCGGCATCATCAACTTGGCGATTGTCAACGGCCAGCCGCGCGTCCTGAATCTCAAGGAAATGCTCGAAGCCTTTGTGGACTTTCGCCGCGAGGTCGTGCGCCGCCGCACCGAATACGACCTGCGCAAAGCCAGAGCGCGGGCGCACATCCTTGAAGGATTGAACAAGGCGATTGACGCGCTCGACTACATCATCCCGCTGATTCGCAATGCGCGTTCGGTTGACGAAGCGCGCTGGTGGCTGACGGGCGAGATGAAGACGATGGGTGATGCCAAAAACTGGAAAGGCGTCCCGGCAGACCTGACGCTCGCAGGCTTTTTGACCAAGCTGCAAAAAGTTATGAAGCGGCTGGAACTCTCGGAATTGCAGGCGCAGGCCATTCTTGACTTGCAACTGCGCCGCCTCTCCGCGCTTGAGCGGCAGAAGATTCTGGACGAGTACGAGAGCATCATCAAGCTCATGGCAGAGCTGGAAAACATTCTCGATAACGAGACGGTGCTGCGTAACGTCATCGTCAAGGAATTGGAAGAGGTCAAAAAAGATTTCGGCGACAAGCGCAAGACAGAAATTATAGATGAAGGCGTCGAGTTCACCATCGAAGACTTGATTGTGGACGAAGACGTAGCCATCACGATCACCAACAGCGGCTATATCAAACGCACGCCCGTCACCGCCTACACGCGGCAGGGGCGCGGCGGCAAGGGGCGATTCGGCGCATCAACCGGCAAGAACAACGATTATGTAGAGCATATTTTTATCGCTTCGACGCATGCTTACATCATGGTGTTCACGGATAACGGGCAAGTCTTCAAGTTGAAGGTTCACGAATTGCCGGATGCGCCGACCGCCGCGCGCGGCAAGGCTCTGGTCAACCTCATCAGCATTCCGTCAACCCGCAGGCTGGCCGGGGTTGTTCCGGTGCGTGAATTTTCCGAAGGCCGCTATGTCATGATGGTCACGCGGAAGGGCGTCATCAAGAAAACCGCGCTCTCGGATTTCCAGAACATACGCACGAACGGCATCAACGCCATCAACATAGATGACGGCGATGAACTGCTCGATGTGGTGCTGACGGACGGAACGAAGCGCATCTTTATCGCGACACACAACGGTCTGGCGATTCGCTTTGACGAAAAGGATGCGCGCCCGATGGGACGTGCGACGCGCGGCGTGCGCGGCATCAACCTCCGCAAAGATGATTACGTAGTTAGCCTCTGCGCCGTCTCCGCTGAAGATTCGGAGAGAATGCTTTCCGTCTCGGAGCAGGGCTACGGCAAGCAGACGAAGATCACGGATTATCGCTTTCAGTCGCGCGGCGGCAAGGGCGTTATCAACATGAAGGCGACCGAAAAGACAGGCAAGGTCGTCGCCGTCTTCCCGGTTGATGATGAATCCGAAATCATGATTATCACGCAGCAGGGCAAGCTGATCCGCCTCGAAGCCGGAGACATTCGCAAGACCGGGCGCAGCGCGCAAGGGGTTCGCCTGATTAAGACGGATAACGGCGACAAAGTCACCAGCGCATCGCTGATTGACGCTTCGGGTGAAGAGGCTGTGGTCGAAGACGGCGCAGCCGTTTAGAAGCAGTCTCACGCAAAGGCGCAAAGGCGCGAAGAAAGCATTTAAGTCTTTCTTCGCGCCTTCGCGCCTTTGCGAGAAAGTTCCTTCGTTATTGCTCCCGCAATCTCTTTAAGATAGTCACCGCGTTTGCGTTTGCGGGGTCAAGCTCTATGGCCTTCTCATAATTCTTGATTGCCAAATCCTTGTTTCCGGCGTTCATGTAAGCTTCGCCGAGACTGTCATAAGTGTTGGCGGATTGCGGAAACGCTTCGACGTTCATTTTAAAAACTTCAATCGCCTGCTCCAAACGCCGCGTCTCCATCAGGCGATAGCCGAGCGTGTTGACTGCCCCTTCCGGGTTCAGATAGGCGTTGGCCGGATCGTTCCTGTATTCCCGGAAAAGCTTTTTCGCCAGCTCCGGGTTGTTCGCCGTCAAAGCTTCGAGCATCGCTTCGGCCAGTTCTTTCTTCGGCGCGTAAGCCATGATGGCTTTCAGCGCGGGGTCTGTGCCCGCGCGATACTCTTCGGAGGTCATCTCGGCAGCGATGTGTGGGCCAGTCCATTTGCGTCGGTCGCGCGGGTCCATGTTCTGCCACCAGAGCGTCGAAGCGCGTATGACAAGACCGCTGTTGGGCAGCTCTATGCGCGCAGGGTCTCCGTAAAAGTTGACGTTCTCGCCCGTCGGCTCTCCGACAAAGAGCGTGTTGGTGTATTTGTCCAATTCGTTAATCAGATTCTGCGCGGCAGAGAAGGTGCGGCGTCCGATGATTGTAAACAGCTTGCCGCGCTCGTCAACTTTGGATTTGATGAGGCCGACGAGGAGCGGGCGGTTCAGGTAATTGTTCCCTCCCCCGTTGTGGCGCATGTCTAGGATAAAGCGGTCTACGGGATTGCTGTCAACAAACGCGAAGAGGCGTTTGGCGAAATCTGCGATGCTCTCGTCCGGTTTGTTCTGCACGCCGTTGTACTGCACATAAACGGTCTTTGACTCAGGCAGATACTCGAACCAGTACATATTCTCAGGGTCTTTCAGGTAGAGCGGTGTCGCAGCTTTCGCTCCGTCCCGCGCATCAACCCAGCCGGGCGGCTTCATAAAGTTTGTGCCGTGCCCGACAGGCGTGGGTCTGGAAATCGGCTTGAGGTCAAGTGTGAACTGCTTGCCGCCTTTCTCAAAGACAAACGGCGCGCTCTCCATCTCCTTGATGATGCCGAGAGTGTGCAAGGCTTCGGGCATCACGACCACCATCGGCGCGAAGGCTTTGATGCCCATCTCGTTGTCATGAAAGACAAGCTCGCCCGCTGCACGCAGCGCGGCTTCGGCGGTGGCGTTTCCAATCTTAATCACTCGCCCGCCCACTGCGTCCCGGTATTGCGCGTCGGCGGATTGCACGAAGAGGCCGTCTTTGTAGAGATAGAGCGTCAGCGGATACGAGCGAAAATTTATTTTCGGGTCAAAGGGGATGCCCTGAATGCCCGTGTGCCCATCGCCCACCATCGCGACGATGCGCGACAGCTCGACGATGACCTGATGCCTTGCGAGCGTAGGGATGCGTTCATCCAGACGCTTAACGGCCATTTCAAACTGCTCGCGCGTCATCGTGTGAAAAAGATTCTTGTGCCTGCGCGGCATCTCTTCCGCCAAGTGGCGCAAGTCCTGACGCCACTTCTCAACCTCCGCCGGACTCAGCGCGGCGACCGCGTGATTATTGCTCTGCGCCACGAGCGGCGCACTCAATAGCAACATGGAAAAGACTGCACAGCATAGAAGCTTGATTAGTTTTTTCATTTTCATTGCACCTCAAGAATTCCAAAGAATGGCTGGATGTCCGGGGCGGACACACGACTGCTGACAATTTCGCTCTGAAAGGTAAACACCACTGGCTGTAATTATGTGGCAAAAAATCAACGGGCTTTATGTGGAATCGAAATGAAAGCAAGAGCGAAGGCTATGAATATATGTTATGCGCTAGCTTCTGTGCCAAACAAATGTACGCTAATATTTTGTAAGGAATTAAAAGTTAGTGTGTGGCTAAGTGTATGGCGAGGAAAATTATGGATAGCTTTTATCTGGTAAATGAAGATTTTGTAAATAAGCTTTATGAACGAACATTACTTTCAGTCAACGAAGCAAGTAATAATGATGTTTTTAAGAACTCGGTTCTTTGTAATGTTATAACTGTTGGCATTCTACCCAGAATTTCTACAGAACTAATTAAGAAGCTGGTTGAAATTTGCTTGTTAGCAAGCTTGGAAAGAGAAGAAGGTACGTTCAACAATTTCTCGGTTGTTTTGGAGCCACCTATTCCAGATGAATTTAATCTTCATTATAAGTTTGAGAGAGATATTGAATTAACGCCAACAAATCTAAAGAAGTTAGCTCCGGCATTTAATCCAAATACTCATCAAATCGGAGTTTGGTTTGGTGAGAACAATGGGTTAGCAATTTGGGGATTTAGTCCCAAAAGATATATTCAGTTCCTATCTATAACCTCAATCTCTCCGGGCAAAATCTCATTAAGCTGTATTTCAGATATAGATTACTCTTTCAAATGCTTGATAAGTTTATCGCAAACCCAATTCATTAACCCTTTTTCAAGTAGATCAAATCCTGTAGCCAACTGGCTTGGTAGAGATGGATTATTAACTTCTATTCATAGAGGCTTAGATTTTAACAACATATTTTCACGGATGTTCCAAGATGGCTACGGTGGAATAGTTTTATTGGTTCGAGAAAATCAAAGTCAGTGGAAACGATCAATTGAACAACCTTCCTTGTATGAACTTGCCAGCTATATAAATGGATACCGAAATCAAACCATAGTCTATAAGTATGGTATCTTGAGCGAATTTGAATCTAGGTTAAACCAGAAAGATACTGATTCCCTTAAGCGAGAGAATTTTAAGGACAAACTTACTTTAGCTCTGGAAAGAGCCAAGACATCTTTTGAGGACATTTCCAATCTCTCAAAAATTGACGGTGCGACTGTTCTATCACGGGATTTTACGGTATTAGCCTTTGGAGCAAAGATTATTTCAAAATGTGAGATACAGGGGATTGTTATCACTGAGCCTTTTGAAGGTAGTGAATCAAACCTAATTGATATTTCTCAATGGAATGTTGGAACTAGGCATAAATCAGCAGCTAAATTCGTTTTTGAGCAAAAGGATTGCCTCGCAATTGTAGTTTCGGAAGATAGAAGAATTTCGGTTTTTTCGTGGAATACTGCGAAAAAAGCTGTCCAGCAATTAAAAAATTTCGAGTCAATAATTTTAGGTTAGCTATCTTTGAGCAGGGCCGAGCATTTCTTCCGGTGCGCCTTCGCCTTCGACCCAGACTTCGCCGTTTTCGTAAAACTCTTTTTTCCAGATGGGGACGGTGCGTTTGAGTTCGCGGATGGCCCACTCGCAGGCTTCAAAGGCGGCGCGGCGGTGGGGCGCGCTGGCGGAGATGACGACGCTGGTTTCGCCAATCTCTAAGCGTCCGGTGCGGTGGACGATGCCGAGGTGTGCGATGTCGAAGAGCGTGTGCGCCTGCTCGCAGAGGCGTTTCATCTCGCTCAAGGCCATCGGCGCGTAGGCTTCGTAAACCAGATAGAGAGTCCTGCGCCCGCGCGTCCATTCGCGGACGTAGCCGTCGAGCGTGACGGTTGCGCCGCATTCGCGTGGCACGACGCGGCGCGCGACGCTTGAGACATCAATCGGCTCTGTCGTTAGCTCGAAGAAATCGAGACTGTGTTTAGAAGCTCCGCTTTCATCTTCCGCGCCGCCGCTGACGGGCGGAAAGATTGCCAACTCGTCGCCCTCGCGCACTTCCGAGTCTCCCGGCGCATACTCCTGATTGACTGCCAGTAGCAAGGAACGCCCGAAGCGTTCGTGCAAGGCAGGATAAGCGTCCAGCACTTCCGCGAACGCGCTCCGGGCAGTCGCCGGAGCATGCAAGTCAAGCCGTACTTCATCGCTTCCCGCGCTCTCGCGCGCCGCGCCGAAAAAGAGGACGCGCACGGTGATGATGCGCGTCTCGCTGGATTGTGTTTCGGTTTGTGTGTCGCTGCCGGTCATTCGTAATTTATTTTTCTGCCGCTGTGCCCGTTGCCTTTGGCGAGGTCGTGAATGCGCGCTCGCTCTTCATAGTCACTGACGGCGCGTGCCAGCAGATCGCGCAGGCGCTTCAGCCTCTCGGAGGTGTGGCGCAGCTCAAGCAATTCCTGCTTGACCTCCGAGTCCATTTCCATCGCCGCCGCGACGAGAAAAGAGAGATGCTCCGGCTCAGTCTCAGGCAGGTCAGGCAAAGCCGCGCGCTCGTCGTTAATGACGCGCACGGCACGCGCGATTCTGAGAAAGAGTTCGGAGACTTGCTGCGAGCGCTCTTCAAGCAGCGCGGCATCCTCTTCCCCATCCTCGAAAAAAGAGATTTTACCGATGAGGTATGGAGCATCCCTCTCGACATAAGCTTCGACCCTGTAGCGTATCAATCCGATGGTCAGGATATTCGAGCGGCCATCCTCCAGCGATTGCATTTCCCTGACCTCCGCGACGCAACCCGTGTGGCCGACGGGCGGAAAGTCCAGCTCAGAGACGCTCGAATCAAAGTAAGATAGCCCGAACAAATTGCCTGTCACACGAATGTCCGCGAGCATCTGCTTGTAACGCGGCTCGAAGATGTGCAAGGGCAAAGGCGTGCCCGGAAACAGCACGGCTGCCAGCGGAAACAAAGGCAGCTCGCGCACCCCGCGAACTCTGTCTAAGGCTTCACTCATATGAGAGCAGTGACAAGTGATGAGTGACAAGTGACGAGCAAGAACAAGGCTTTTATCTCGTCACTTGTCACCTGTCACTTGTCACTGTAGTTAAGGCGTTTCGCTCGATGGCGCTGAGGGCTGTGGCCGTCGGCGCGGGTTCAAGTTCGGAAGCGGTTTGGACAATCGCTTCCGCGTTATGTAGTTCAAGCTTTTGTGCAATCAGGTCAAGAATCTTGTCGGGCGCTTCGCCCGCCAGAGCCAGCCGCTTTGATTCGACAACCAGCTCTGCCACCTCGCGTGCGCGCGATTTGTAGCGGTTATCGCGCAAGATCAAATCTTCTATGATGCGTCGCTCGCGCTCGTGGCGCGGGGCTTCTGCGTCCAGCCCGGCGGCAACAGCGTATTCGACCGGAACGCTCTGGTTGCGCATCATGATGTGCAGCGCGCCCGTGCGCTCCTGCGCCGCTTCGCGCATGCGTGTGATTTCCAAAAGCGAGTTTTTGAACCCCAGGTGTCCTTTCAAGCTGATCTCGATAATCGGAGCCAGCTCTGCGGAATCGGGTTCATGTTTGCGCGCCTGATGCTCGATCACTTCCATGACGCCCGTGTAGACGGCTTCGGCATCCTGCGCGCCTGAGACATCGAACGAGAGACGCTGAAAGGGACGCTGTATGTAGTCTGTCAGATGCACGGCGGTGACGTTGCGCTCGTCGTCTACTTCGACCAGAAATGCGCCGCGCTCTTCCCTGTACTCGTCAATCGAGCAAGGCTCAAGCGAGCCGGGATTAAACGCCCAGTTGTCTATCGCGAAACGCTTGTGCGTGTGCCCCAAAGCGACATAACCGACCAGCTTTTTCAGCTCTTTCAGATTGGCGATGGTCAGCGCAGGAATCGGACGATTAATCTGCCCTTCGACATCCGTGTGCAGCATCAGGATATTAAAACGGCCTTCTTCGCTCGCGCGCCTGAGCGCATCGGACAGCATGGGAATCGCCGCGTTCGCGCTCGCCCCGTACCAGTGTGAGCCGAAGATACGCGCGCCCGCGATGTCCACGTAGGAGCCGGAACGCTCATCATCATCCCAAGCTTCGAGCGTCAATCGTCCCTCTTCATCGCGCGTCGGCTCAAGCAGCTTCAAATAGCCCCAGCCGGAAAGCGAGCGCAACCAGCTATGTGTGCGGTCGGATTCAGATTTGGTGAAATCGGAAACGGCATTGTGCTGGTCGTGATTACCCTCGATAGCGATAACCGGGATGTCAGCTTCTTTAAGAAGTTGAAGCCCTGCCATAGCGTGGTTCATGGCCTGCGGGTCAATATTGCGACGGTCGAAAAAATCGCCCGCGATCAACATAAAATCTACCTGATTGGGAATGGCATGCAGTTCTATCACATCACGCCACGCGCGGAAAAAGTCCTTCGTTCTTTCTTCCAGATTATAGCGGCGACACCCCAGATGGATGTCCGCCAGATGTAGAAACTTCATGATGTGTACATTATACGATAGAAAAGCGGAAGTCAGGAGTCAGAAGTCAGAAGCCGGAAGGAAAAGCTAAAACCATTTTTCTTCCGGCTTCTGACTTCTGCTTTTAAATTATGAAGCCCCCGCGACTCTGGGCAGGAGTCGAATAGGAGCAGGGGCTTCATGGGCCGGCGCGGCGGGAGGGGATTCCGCTAAACGCAGGCACTGACGGCCTCTCAATGGGGCGAGTGGCCGGAACTTGTTAGCAAAGAACTTTCTGCTGCGCTTCGTGCGCGAGCGTGCCGCGCCAGACGGCGCGCGTCCATGCGCGGCTGCGTGCGTGCGCGACGGCGCGGGAAATCTTTTCCATCTGCGGCTTGACTTCATGCCGCCGCGCCTGCCATGTGCCGGTGACCGCTTTGACCACCAGAGTCACGAAGAGCAAGGCGTAAAAACCTATAATCGCGAAGAGGATGATGTATTGCACTTTGCTCATGTTCCGTTGACGCCGGGCAATGTTTCTTTTGCCAACCAAGCGCCTAAAAAAATTTCTTGCGTCAGGCAGTATCAAGCCTCCGCTGAGGCGCATACCCGCGCACGGTCGAGAGAAGCTGTTCGACCTCGAAAGGCTTATCCAAAAATCCGTCTGCGCCACCCTCGAAACAGGCGCGCTGCATCTCTTCGGTCGCATCAGAGCTGACAATCAGCACCTTAGTGTGCGGAAAACGATTCTTGATGAATTCCAGAATCCGCATCCCGGCTTCGGGCGAATCGAGCGTCGGCGGCAGATGCAAGTCAAGGATTGAAACCTGCGGCTCGTAGATGGTGGCACGGCGCAGCGCGGACTGCATATCATTGGCAGTCATCACTTCGTAATCGTCACACAGCGTCCAAAACAACTGCTGCGTAATCGCTATGTCATCATCAACAATCAATACTCTGGGCTTCATTTGAATATCTTTCCTTCACAAGCTGACAAGAACTTTAGCAATGCTCGTGCCGTCTTTAGCTGATGAGCGAAATCAGCATTTGGCTGAGCAAATCGCTCATCTCCGGGTCATGCAAGGAATCTTCCATGTACACGGGCTGCAACAGCTTACGGCCTCTGTGTCTACATTTGTTGACAGTGAAATTTAAATGTTTTGCGGCTGGTCAAAGCCGACGATGGTTCTGTAGTGGAAGAATTTCAAAGATAACAAAGAAAACGAAATGTTCGCGCAAAGGCGCAAAGAAAAGCACGCAGGGAGCGAGTAGCATTCAATACCTTTGCGGTCTTGCTTTGCGCCTTTGCGCCTTTGCGTGAGAATCCTGCTCTGTTCTTCACTCAATTTACGATTGATGACTCATCAACTTCAAACTGAACCACTACCGATGGTGCAGCAATGTGCGCTTGCGAGCGCGAAAGGCATATAATTCTCAAATGGCAAACGTGCGCGTGCTGCGCCTCAGAGACATGATAATTCTGGAGAAAGGTAAGCTCACGCGCCGCTTCGTTCATGCCGTCCTCAGCATCGCGCTGCGCCTGTTTTTTCGTCGCATCGAAACGAGCCGCGAAGAGGTTGTCCCGATGTCCGGGCCTGTCGTCTTCGTCCTCAATCACCCGAACGGGTTGATTGATCCCGCGTTCGTCTTTTGCTCGCTGCCGCGCCGCGTTTCCTTTCTTGCCAAGTCAACGCTTTTTCGCATCCCTGTCATTAGCTTTCTGCTGCGCGCCGTCGAGGCGTTGCCGCTTTACAGGCGCGTTGATCCCGGCGAGGACATGACGCTCAACCGCAGAACTTTCGATGCCTGTCACGGGCTGCTCAGGCAGGGACGCTGCATCGCCTTGTTTCCAGAAGGACTGTCGCACAGTGCGACACAACTGATGCCCATCAAGACGGGGGCGGCGCGCATCGCTCTCGGCGCGATTTCCGTGCGGGCGGACGAAGATAAGGCGGAAGAATTGAATCTGAAAATCGTGCCGGTCGGTTTGTATTACACTTCCAAAACATCTTTTCGCAGCGAGGCTCTGATCCGGTTCGGAGATTACATCGAAGTCCAGCCCGTTGATTTGGACGAGCAGAACGAGCCGCCACGCGAAGCCGTCAGGCTTTTGTCAAAGCGCATCGAAACGGCTCTGCGCGCGGTGACGCTCAATGTTGAAAGCGATGAAGCTCTGGAAGAGGTCTCGAAAGTCGAACAGCTATTTTCATCCATCTACGAGAGCATCAATATCCGGCAGTCGCTCTCGGAAGAGTTGGATTGGCGTCGCCGCTTTGCCGAACAGATGCGAGTGCGCGCGATACAACCTCAGATGGACAAGCTGCGGCAACGCCTCCTGCGATATGAAGCAGAGCTTGGTGAACTCGGCATCACGCCGGAATCTTTGTCCGTCACGGCGCACTCGCGCTGGTACGTCTTCACGCACTTCCTGCTGCGCAGCGTGTTATTGCTGATGCTGTTGCCGCTGGCTTTCATTGGCGCGCTCATACACTTTCCTGCCTATTTTTTCTCGAACGCGCTGGCGCAGTCTTATGACAGGCACGGCGTAGATGATATTGTCTCGACGGTCAAAATTCTGGCGGCCATCCTGTTGATGCCGCTGACGTGGCTGGCGGTCGCCTTCCTCGTTTTCCTGTTGTGGAACTGGCGCATAGCGCTTATCGCAGCGCCTCTCACAATCCTCTGCGGCTATGTGGCGATGCGCTTTGTCGAAGAAGTGGTTGACATGAAGGCTTGGTACAAGGCAGTGCTGGCGCTGCTCAGGCGACGCCGCCTCTTCTTACGCCTGTTGCTTGAGCGAAGAAGATTGCATGACGAAATCAAGAATATGGGGCAAGTAGAAATGTAGATCAAGAGTAGATACTCTTTGCGTTCTTGGCGAGATTTATCTTCGCGGTTTTGGCGTTAAAAAAGCACTTAACCGCAAAGACCGCAAAGAGAAAAGACGCAAAGAGCGCAAAGAAAAAGCTGCTTCCTGCGAACGGTTTCTATTCTTGATTCGCATTATTTCGGTGTGGTGTGTATGTCAATGTCGGCCATGCCGAATTCGCTGATTAAGCGATGCAGGTAAGAGCGGCTGATGCCGAGACGGCGCGCGGCTGCGACCTTGTTGTCTTCAAGTTGAAGCGCGGTGGCAATCATCCGTCGCTTGAGCGCGATAATCGCGCCTTCGAGCGTCGTGGTATCGTCGGCTGTCGCGGCTTCCGGCAAAGTGTGCAGCATCTTTTCCGGCAGGAACTCGACGCCAAGCTGTGAGCCGATGGTCAGCACGACCAGACGCTCCAAGAGGTTTTCAAGCTCGCGCACGTTGCCCGGCCATTCGTATTCCTGCAAGGCTTCGATGAGGGCGAGATCGAGCGTCGGCGCGGTGCGCCCGTGCTTCTCCGCCGCTTTGGCCGCGAAGTGCGCGGCGAGAATCGGAATGTCCTCGCGCCGCTCGCGCAAAGGCGGCAGGCACAAGGGCACGACATTCAGGCGGTAATACAAATCTTCACGAAACCGTCCGGCTTTGACCTCTTCTTCCAAGTCGCGGTTGGTCGCAGCAATCAAGCGTATGTCAACCGTGACGCTTTTCGTCCCGCCGAGGCGAACGAAAACCGGCTGGTTCAGCACGCGCAGGAGCTTGACCTGCACAGCTGCTGACAGCTCTCCGATTTCATCCAGGAAAAGCGTCCCGCCGTCTGCCAGTTCAAAGCGTCCCTTCTTGCTGCCAAGAGCGCCTGTGAACGCGCCTTTCTCGTAACCGAACAGCTCGGATTCAATCAGAGCTTCGGGCAGGGCGGCGCAACTGACTGCGACAAACGGGCCATCGGCGCGAGCACTTTCTTCGTGAATGGCAAGCGCGAGCATCTCTTTGCCGGTTCCGTTCTCGCCCGTGAGCAAAACGGTCGCGCTGGTCGGAGCGACGGCGCGTGCCTGTTTGAGCGTGCGTTCGAGCGAGCGACTCGCGCCGACCAGATGCGCGAATCCTTTGAGGCTGCACAGTAGCTCGGAGCGCAAGCGCAGGTTATCCTGCTCCAACCGTCTGAGGCGCGCGGCCTGATTAACGATATGCGAGACTTCCTCTGCATCGAAGGGCTTTTCAAAAAAGCCGTAAGCTCCGCGATTCACGGCTTCCATCCCGGCGCGACGCGACGCGCTGCCGGTAATCACGATGACAGGCACGGGAGGCCGCTCAGCACGCGCGGCCTCGACGATAGCCAAGCCTTCCGAGATGTCATCCACGTTTGGCGGCAGGTGTAAATCGCTCAGGACGACATCAACCTTCTCGTGCTGCAACAGCGCTGTGGCCTCTTCGCGCGTGGATGCTTCGAGCACGTGATACTGCTCATCCAACGCCCAGAAGAGCTGCCGACGAATAGCTTCGTCGTCATCCACCACCAGCACCGTCACTTTTCCTTTGGTTTCGCTCATCGGAATATTCTGTCGCCCGTCACAGAGGATAAGAATTTAGCCGGAACACGCGCGTGCCGCCATGCACACGCTCAATTCTCTCCCGCTCAAAACTTTGCTGTAAGGAAAAACTGAGAGGACGATCACAGGCCACAGATATTTGAAAAGCTGTCGTCGCCTGCCCACACGCGCCGTTCGCTCTAGCCGTGTCCTGTGCTCTTCTGTTCGGATGGTATCACGACGCGGAATGTTGTGCCAGAGCCGCGTTTTGATTCGACATCAATATGCCCGCCGTGCGCCCGGATAATCTCGCGGCAAGTGTAGAGGCCAAGACCGACGCCTGTTTTCTTGGTTGTCGCAAAGGCGCGGAAAAGTTTGGTGCGCTGGAACTCCTCGCTCATGCCCGGCCCTGTGTCCGTGACGCTGAAGAAGACTTCGCCGTGCGGCGTCGGCCCGGCCTTGACGGTTAGCGTACCGCTCTGCGCTCCCATCGCTTGCAGCGCATTGAGAATCAGATTCTCGAAGACTTTCTCAAAGCGATCCGCTTCGACCGTCGCGACCAGCGTCTCCGGCAACTGCGTCTCGATCTGGTGAAGCGGGCGCACAGGCTCGGCTATCGTTTTGAGCGCATGCCGGATGACGGGAATGAGGTCTATCGGGCGCGGCAACTGATGCTCGCTGCTGAGGCTCTGCACAGGCTCGCTGAGCTTGGCGACCAGAGCGCGCAGCTTGTCGGTCGCAGCCGTCACAGATTTCATCGCGTCGGCGCGAAACTCTTCACGATGAAACTGTTGCTCCATGTTGCTCACCAGCAGGGAGAGCGAGGCGATGGAGTTCTTCAAATCGTGCGTCAGCATCGCCGACAGCCGCATGAAAGATTCGAACTGCCGCGATTCGGTCTCGCGCGCGATCTGCTCACGCACGCGGTCGGTCATGATATTGAAGCTCTCGGCCAGCAAGTGCGTCTCATCGCTGGAGCGTACTTCTATTCGCTGGTCCAGCCTGCCTCCGGCGATGGCGACCGCTCCTTCCGTGACGCGCTCAATGCTGCGCGCCGTGCGTCCCGCCACGCCTGTCAAGACAACCGCCGTGATAAGGCCAAACAGCGCGGAGAGAATGAGGCCGATCCAGCCCAAACGCTGTACGCCCCTGACGGCGTTCGAGTGATCCCCGGCGACCGCGACAGATTGGCCGAGCGCAGAGACAGGGCGATACGCCACCAGCGAGCGCGCATTCTCCCCTCGATAAAATTTCCAGCCGCTCTCGCCGCTCATCATCGTGCTTGAGATGTCCGCGAAATTGGGTATCATCATTTCGGACTTGACCGATTGATGCTTGTACGCGGGATTCGTGTGATACAAAATCTGGCCTGTGCGGTCGAGGATGAGGATAAAGCGGGAAGCGGAAAATTCGGATGACTGCGCGGGACTCTGCGCCGCCTCGTTCACCCACCCGACCAAAGCTTCCTCGAACAATCTGTCCTGACTCAACTCCACAATCAGCGCGCCGCGCGGCGCGGGCGTTCCTTCTCCTCCCGTAAAAACAGGAACCGTGTATCGCAGCGTTGCGCCGGAAGATTCACTGGACAGAGCCGAGCGCACAGGCGCTTGTTCAGTCGTCGTCCACACGCGCTCATCCGCCGCGATGGCGCTCGATAAAAAATCTTCGGTTTGAAACTTTACCGTCGCGGCAACAGTAGCGTCGCCTTCCGGCGAATCAAGCTTCGCGCGAAAAAGCGGATGGCGCGCGGAGTTGAGGCAAGTTATCGAATCGTAATATTCGGGATTCGTCAGCAGCAATGCGCGTATCTCCGCCTCTACCTCTGCGGGCGGCGGGAGATTGCCCGTCACAAGCGGCTGGCGACTGTTATTCGATGAAGCAGCGCTGCGCGCAATGTTTTTATCGCGCACGTAATTGAGCAAAGCTGGAGAGCGCGCCAGAGCCACTATTCCGGCCTCGCGCTTGTGCAAACCCGCTTCGACAGAGCGCACGATTCCAGTCGCGTCGCGCTCGACATCCGAGCGCAGCAACACTTCGACAGAGCGCACGCTGTTCCAATACAGCAACCCGCTCAGCAACAACATCGGGGCGATGCCGAGGAAGAAAAAGATTAAGAAGAGTTTGGGTCGAATGCCCACGTTGGCCTAAAGATGCCGCGCGCCGGATGTTAGATGTCAGTGGAGCATTGTGCCCTAACATCCATCAGAGAACCTTGTCGGACGCGCCAATGGTACACGAATTTCCAATATCTGACATCTGCCAGTGCTGTATTATTGGAGTTCTTTGAATTGCCTCCAGCTTTAGCTAGTGGCAATTCATCAGCTAAGAAATTCTATGACAAGGCACTAGCTCTCGACCCTGAGTCGCCCGAACTGTGTGAGCAGGGGCGCGAGACGCCGTATAATCTCGTCATGCGCTGCGCTGTTAGAGGCGACGACGCCGTTGCGATTCTGGACTTCGGGCGAGTTGTAACTGAGCGGCTGGCCGAAGAGGTCTGTCAGGCGTCCGCCCGCCTCGCGCAGGATGGCTTCCGGCGCGCAAGTGTCCCATTGCTTCGTGCGCGGCGAGAGATGCACGTAGAGGTCGCATTGCCGCTCGATGATTAAACCGACCTTGACGCCGACCGAGCCGCGATTGACTTCTTCCCTGATTTCCAGAGCCGAGACGACCTTGTCCATGCGCGGGCTTCTGTGTGAACGGCTCGCCGCCAATCGCATGCTGTGCAAGTTGCTCTCATCCGAGACTCGCGCACGCTCCGCCGCTCCGCCCTGACGCTCGATCCATGCCCCGCCTCCCGCCGTCGCCCAGTACAAAACATCCGGCAGCGGTTGATACACGACGCCGAGCACGCTCTCGCCCTCGATTGTCAATCCGATCTGCACCGCGAAATCTCCGTCGCGCGCGATAAAGCCGTTCGTGCCATCGAGCGGATCCACCATCCACACGCGCCGCTTGCTCAAGCGTCTTTCGGTATCAACGGATTCTTCGGCCAGCATGCCGTCGCCCGGAAACTCTGTTTGAAGTCGGTTGACGATTAACTCGTTGGCGATGCGGTCGGCCTCCGTGACAGGCTCTACGTAATCATCCGCGTCAATTTTGCGCTCGACTCTGACCGGCTCGTCGTAATGCTCTAAGATCGCCGCGCCCGCCTCGCGTGCCAGATTCAGCGCGACTTGTAACTCGCGCTCAAGACTTTCCCTGCTTCCCTGCTCCATCATTAAGCCTTTGCTCGCTCTCTCAAGATTGTCTGATAATACAAAAGCCGTCTTCCGATTTGCTTTAGCGAAAGCTGAAAAGGAATTGTTTTCTTTTTGTTTGGCTAAAGCCGAAAGCTTTATTTTGCCGCTCTCCACTGGCTAAAGCTAGTGGCAAATGATGAAATGTCACTGCGCTCTGGTTTAAGCGAAGATTCTGTGCGTATGATGGCAGCCAATCAGCCTGTGTCAACTCAAACGGATGTCAAGCCAAACACGCCCGACGAACTCAGGAATCAGCTTGAGTTAGTTCCGGCATCGAAGCTGAGCCGTCATGAGCTTTTGGTGGGACTGGGACTCAGCATTCTTTCCGGCATTCTATGGTTCCTCGCCTGTCCTAAATTTAACCTCTGGCCTCTCGCGTGGTTTGCGATGCTGCCTGCGCTCTTTGCTATTGATCGCGCTTCGTCAAGGTGGCGGGCTGCGCTTTTCGCCTGGTGCATGGGAATCGTGGGCAATGCGGGCGGCTTCTACTGGATGATTGCGGTCATAGAGAGTTTCGCCGATTTGCCCCTGCCTGCGTCTGTTCTTGTCTTCATCGCGGTTTGTAGCTTTCAGGCTTTAGGACTACTGCTGTTCGGATGGATATTGCATGCTATCCGCCGTAACTTCGACCTGCCTTTAGCTCTGCTGGCTCCTCTCATCATGGTCACAACCGAATTGTGCATGCCGCTTCTTTTTCAGTTTTATGTGGCGATGACGCTGGCGCGACAATTACACTTCATACAGATTGCAGACCTCACAGGGCCGCTCGGCGTGACGGCATTGCTGTTGATGGTCAACGGAGCAATCTACGATCTTGTGACGAATCCGCGCCGCAGGTTAAGAACTGCGCTCGTGTCTGCTTTGATTGTGGCAGGCGTTTTAGCTTACGGGTACTTTCGCATTAATCAGATGAGCCGACTGCGCGCCGCCGCTCCCAAAATCAAAGTCGGCATCGTCCAGCCGAACATCAGCTCCAACCAAACCGGCAACAGCAAGGGACTTTTCGCGGATCAACAAATTGCCATCCTGCAAAAGCTGTCCGCAGAGCTTGAAGCCGAAGGCGCTGACCTGATCGTATGGCCTGAATCGGCTTATCCTGAAACCATCTCGCGCCGGATGGAGGGCGATTGGCCTGAGCAACATGCTTCCAGAATCCGCCGCGATTTTACAGCGCCGCTCATCTTCAACGTGATTACATACGAGCCGACGGCCAATCGCCGCCCGATGTATAACAGCGCGCTCCTGCTCGATTCGGGCGGAAAGTTTGAGGCCCGATTCGACAAGAATCAACTGCTCATCTTCGGCGAGTATTTTCCGTTTCTCGAAACGTTTCCGTGGCTGCAAAAGTTTGCGCCGCAAGCTGGCAGCCAGTATGCGGCGGGTCAAGCGGCAGTGACATTCCCGTTTCGGACTAAGGACGGGCGCGAGTGGCGGCTGGGGCCAATGATTTGTTTAGAGGATATTATTCCCGCGTTCGGGCGCAAAGTCGGCAAGCTGCGACCGCACCTGCTAGTCAATCTCACAAACGATTCATGGTTCGGCGATACCAGCGAACCGTGGCAGCATCTATCCCTCAGCGTCTTTCGCAGCATCGAACATCGCACGGAGTTAGTCAGAGCGGTGCAGACAGGCGTCTCCGCCTACGTGGATGCGACGGGGAAGATTTACGCCGAGACCTATGTCGCCGGGACGCCTGAGAGTCCGCGTCCGCCGGACAAGCTTCTGCAAGAGATTGCGCTCATCGAAGGAGGGCACACGGTTTATGCTGCCGCCGGAGATATTTTCGGCTATCTCTGCGCCACGATTACGATATTTTTATGGCAAGTTTTTCCACGGCTGCGACGCCGCCGGATATTTATCCCGGGAGCCGTTCGCTTCGGATGGTTTAAGCGGTGAAGTTGGCCTGGCTCTCGTCCTCTCATTGACAAACCTTACCATGCTGGCTAGAGTCAGGCGCTGTTACTAATGATTCGCTCTACTCACAAGAGCGTATGTGGGAGATCATTTATGTTGCCTCACCGGAAGCGCATTCTCTGCGTGGAAGATGATTCTGATGTCTGCTCGATGATGACCAGCCTGCTCGGTCTGATCGGCTATGAAGTCGTTTCTGCCGAGACCGTTAATGACGCTCTGGCGAAAATCAAAGATGAGCAGTTCGACCTCTATCTACTCGACAACTGGCTGCCGGGCGGCTCAGGCATTGAGCTATGCAAAACGATTCGCGAGCGCACTCAATCTATCCCGGTTATATTCTATTCAGGAGCCGCATATGATGAGGATGAACAACAGGCTTTGGAAGCAGGAGCAGATGCTTATCTCATCAAGCCCGTAGAGGTTGATAAGCTGGTGGAGACCATCAGGCTCTTATGTAAGCCTGACTAAAACTCCTTGTGCCGCCGCTTTTTGAACAACCTCTCAACGGTGGATGAGAGGGATGCTATTTCTTATGCGAATCAAGGGTAGAAACAAATCAACTGCTTTTTCTTTGCGGTCTTTGCGTCTTCCTTACTTTGCGCTCTTTGCGGTTAAGTGCTGTTTTAACGCAAAGACCGCAAAGATTTAAGACGCAAAGATCGCAAAGAGTTTCTACTCTTGATTTACATCTCTTATCCGTATTTATCTGCGTTCACCTGTGGCCATAATTCTTCAGCCGTTTCGCGCAGGATGCGAAGCGTCAAATCTATGTCCGCGCGGGTCGTGCGAAAGTTGACGATGCAGGCGCGCAGTGCGAAGCGCCCGCGCAAGGTCGCGTTCGAGAGATAAGCTCGTCCACCGTGTTGCACCTCATACATCAGCCGCTCGTTCAATTCATCAAGCATCGTATTTATCTCACCGCGCAATGTTTCATCCGCCGCTTGCAGCCGCTCGCGCCAAGCCACAGGCACGTAGCGAAAACAGCAGATGCTCAGCTCGACGGGCGCGAGCAGCTCGAAATCTTCCGCCGCTTCGATGCGTTCTCCGAAATATTTTGCCAGCGCGATGTCTTCGCTGATAGCTTCGCCGATTTTGCGCGCTCCGTAGTAACGCAAAATCATCCAGACCTTGAGCGCGCGAAAACGGCGCGTCAACTCGACGCCGTAATCCCAGAAGGCAAAAGTTTCTCTTTCGCCTTCCTCGTAAATTTTGATGTAAGCCGCATCTTTTTCTTCCGGCGGGAAAGCCGTGTGCGCATGCGACGGCTCGCGCAGCAGCACGCAGCCGCAATCAATCGGCGCGTAGAGCCACTTGTGCGGGTCGAGCGAGATGGAATCGGCCAGCTCTAAACCTTCAAACAGAGCGCGACGCTTCTTATCCATCAAGCCGGGTGCGCCGTAAGCCCCGTCAACGTGAAACCACAAATTATGCTCGCGCGCGACGCCTGCGATTTCCGCGAACGGGTCAACCGCGCCGGTGTTGACCGTTCCCGCGCTGGCGACGACGCAGAAAGGTTGCAAGCCATTGCGCGCATCGCTCTCAATGCGCTCGCGCAAAGCTCTCACGTCGAGCCGGAATCGCTCGTCCGTCTCAACCAGCCGCACCTGCTCGCGCCCGAAGCCCAGCACATCCGCCGCTTTCCGAATCGAAAGATGTATCTCTTCCGACGCATAAATGGTCATCGGCTGCCCGTAGTTCCACAAGCCTTTGAGCGAAGTTTGATGCGGCGACTTTGACTTTGCGCGCTGCGCTATGAAGAGCGCGTTGAGGTTCGCCATCGAGCCGCCGCTCGTCAAAAGTCCGCCCGCCCCCTCTGTGTAACCGGCAAGCGTTGCCAGCCAGCGCACGACCATGCGCTCGACATCCACCGCCGCCGGAGCAGAACGCCACGTCGTCAAATTTTGATTAAGCGCGGACGCCATAAAATCCGCGATGACGCCCACCGGACTCGCAGACGAAGCGACGTAGGCGAAGAAGCGCGGGTGCCCGGTGTGGCGGCTTCCGTCCCTGATGGCGCGGCACTCTTCCAGAATCTTCTCGACCGCCGCGCCCTCCAAAGGCAATTCATCCGGCGAAAGCGAAGCGAAATCCGCTATCGCACCCTGCGGAAATATCGGAAGCTCTGAGACGTTCTCAAGATACTCCGTCACAAACGCCTGCGCCTGCGCTGACAACTCGCGCCACACATCCTCCGGCACATCCAACGACGCGCGCCGCACACGCGAGTCATCTTCAATAGCATCATCTTCATCATGCTTCGGGATTTCGCTCATCGTCTTTCCCTCAAACTATCATAAAATTGTCAGAACCGCCTGCGGTAGCGGGCGGGTTCTTGGCTAACGATTACCCGCCCGCTACCGCAGGCGGTTCTGACCTGCGGCCTCTCTCTGTGTGGCTGACTTCGTTCTGTGTGTTAAACTGCCCCGCATCAAATTTCACTTGAGACAAAGGAGCGCACATGGCTTTTGACGGCTGCGCAACATTGGAAGGGACTGCGCGTTATCGTGACCGCTTTAAGGGTGAAGCGGCGACGGAACATTTTCGGCTCGAACAGGACTTGTGGATCTCTTCCATCGGCATCGGAACTTACCTAGGCGACCCGGACGCCGGAACTGACGAGCGTTACACGCAGGCCATCACGCGCGCGGTCGAGCTTGGCTGCAACGTGATAGACACCGCCGCCAACTATCGTTTTCAGAGAAGCGAAAGGGTCATCGGCGCGGCCTTGAACGAACTGATCGAGCGTAAAAGTTTCGCGCGCGAAGAGATTGTTGTCTGCACGAAAGGCGGCTACTTGCCCTTTGACGGGCAGCCGCCTGCGGACGTGCGCCGTTATGTCGAAGAGACTTTTGTCAAAACGGGCATCGCGGAATTTTCGGACATCGTCGGCGGCAGCCATTGCATGACGCCAGGCTACCTGCAAAGCCAGCTCGAACAATCACTGCGGAACATGAATCTACAGTGCATTGACGTTTACTACATACACAACCCGGAGTCGCAGCTCGCATCCGTCCCGCGCGCAGAGTTTGAAGCAAGCCTGCGCGCAGCCTTTGAGCGGCTTGAACAGAACAGGGCCGAAGGCAAAATCAAATGCTACGGCGTGGCCACCTGGAACGGCTTTCGCGTCGCAGAGAGCGCGCGTGAGTATCATTCGCTGGAAAGCATGGTGAAGCTCGCGCGCGAAGTCGGAGGCGAATCGAACGGCTTTCGCTTTATCCAACTGCCTCTTAATTTAGCGATGCCCGAAGCTCTGGTCTTGAGCAATCAAACGCTGGACGGCGAGCAGGTCTCCGTGCTTGAAGCCGCCATCGCGCACGGCATCACGGTGATGTCGAGCGCATCAATCTTACAGGGGCGCGTCGCGCAAGGTTTGCCGGAACACATACGCGAGCCGCTCGGCTCGCTCGCCACGGACGCACAGACCGGCATCCAATTCGTCCGCTCGACGCACGGCGTCACGACCGCGCTGGTCGGCATGAGCCGCGACCAGCACGTCGAAGAAAATCTGCAACTCGTCAAGCTGCCGCCAACCCCGCCCGAAGACTTCCAACGATTGTTCGGAGAAAGCGAGGAAGAGTGAAATCATTCGAAGAGTTCTGGCCGCATTACGTTGCGGAGCATAGCAAGCCCGAGACGCGCGCTCTGCATTTTGTCGGCACGACCGTCGGGATGGCTTGCGCCGCTGCCTTGATCGCGCGCGGCAAGTGGCGCTGGCTCCCGGTTGCCTTTGTTCCGGGCTACGCGGCGGCGTGGGCTGCGCACTTCTTCATAGAGCACAATCGCCCTGCCACCTTCGAGCATCCCTTGTGGTCTTTGATGGCTGATTACAAGATGATCGGGTTGATGCTAACAGGAAAGATGACGGACGAAGCGGCTGCTTTAGCATCTCCTTCAAAAACTCAAATCAGCCACAGAGACACAGAGACACAGAGCTAAGAAGCTGTTTGAAAATTCCTGAATTTGCGCCGGAGGCGCAGGCAGAAGGTAGCCAGACGTGCAACGTCTGGTAGGTTGAGGAAAAGATTCGCGCATTGAAGATGCGCTCAGAACTGTCTGCCCGCGTCTTCAACGCGGAAACGATGTGGCTCGCATGTACCAGACGTTGCACGTCTGGCTACCTTCTCATCGCCGCTTGCGCGGCTGTATAAGGAATATTCAAACCGCTTCCAAGACATTTCTGATTCCGATGGCCGGGATTAACATTCCCATGCGTCAGATTAAGATTCCGATGGCTCAGATTAAGATTCCGAGCCGTCGGAATGGCATTCCCTGACAATGGAATTAACCTCTGATTAGCATTTCCCTCATCTATTTCTTCCTGCTCCGTGTCTCTGCGTCTAAACCGATTCTTCCGCCAGTGTTATCCGCACGACTTCGACAGAGCAGTGCGCGCGGGCGGCGACGGCGGACGAGACGCTGCCGAGCAGGAAGCGCGACAGACGGCTGCCGCTGAATCCTGTGGAGCCGACAAAGATACAATCTGCGCCCCACTTCTCTGCTTCTTCGATAAGCATGCGTTTCGGGTCGCCGTCCGCGATGAGGGACGAAACATTTAATCCCGTCGCGCTCAGCTCTGCCACAGCCTTATCGGCTGTCTCGTGTACCCACTGCAAATCTTCTTTGTTGCTTGCTTCGACCCAGTCGGCGACGGGCGGCATGAAACGACCGGCGGCGGTCGGAGAGAGAGAGTCTTCGACGACGACGACGTGAGCGTCGCTTCCAACGGGCCACTTGCGCGCGGCGACTGCGCTGACAGCCCCGGCAGAGCCTTCTGAGCCGTCCACGCCGATGACAATCCGCACAGGCGTTGTGTCCACCTCGACGCGACCACGCGCGACGCGCACGGACGAGCGTGACTCGGTCAGAATTTTTTGCGACACGCTGCCTAAGACCAGACGCCCCAGCGCAGTGCGTCCATGCGAGCCGACGACGATCAGGTCTGGATTCCAGGCATCAGCCTTACTGATAATCTCCCAGGCGGGCGAGCCGTAAGCATCCTCTGCGCTGACCTGCCATCCCGGAAAGTTTTGTTGCAGGCGCACGCGCGCTCTGGTCGCAAGAGCGCGTGTTTCCTCTATCGCCTTGCTGTGCTTCGCATAAACTTTTTGTAGCTCCGCAGGGACTTTCGCTTCTGTCGCATCTTCGGAAACTTCGGGGCTTGACGGCGGAGGGAGCCAGATTTCCGTCACAGACATGACGACGACTTCTACCGCGTCGGGAGGCAAGCCCGCGCGCTGCAAATCATCCAGCGCGGCGTCCGCGCAATCGGAACCATCGTAAGCAATAAGTATTTTCATATCGCTACTCTATAAAATTATGTCTGTGGATAGCAAAAATAAATGATGAGAGGGATGCTATTGAAGATGAGCCGCGTGGGGTCAAATAGCATCTCCCGCATCCTTCGTCCTTGCTTTCCTGTCCTGTTTATCCTATCCATCCCTGTTAATTGCTTTCGCTCACGGCCTCGTTGCCGAGCGATAAAATCTCGTCATGTATCGCGCGCCGCTCGACCAGCAGCTTTTTGAAGAACCAGCGGCGCGTGATGAAAAAGACGAGGGTGCGTGCGCCTGCGACAAAACGGTCAAGCTCTTCGTAGAAGCGCACCGCCGCATAGCCCGCGAGCGGGATGAGAATTAACGCGACCACAGCATATTTCCAACCCGCCAGCCAGTAGCACAGCACGCCCAACGCGCCCCACGTCACAGGAAAGAGCAGTGTGGCCGCGAGTATCTTGATGGTTGAAACGACATCATCATAGCTGTAGGAAAATTTGACCGCGAAATAGCCTGAGAGCTTATAAGCCGGATAATGCGCGACGGTTCCCAACAGCGCGAACGGCAGCATCAGTAGAAACAGCAGCACGCGCTTCAAGGCGTGCGCGGCCACAGCGCGCGGCGCACCCGGCGCGGCCAAATCTCGCGGGTTGATTCCAGCCTGATTCAGCTCTTCTTCATAACGAGTGATGCGCGAGGCCAGCGTCGCGAGGCGTTCGGGCGCATGCGTGCGCAGAAACGCATAGCCTTCGATAAAGCGGCGGCGCAGCTCGAACTCGCTCGTGAGGCTCTGTTCATCATCTTCTCTTTGCTGCGCGCGTTCGGAAGAAAAAATCCGCTCGGCTCTGGCAATCGTGTTGAGGGCTTCTTCATGCTCTGCGTTGAGGACGACTTCGCGCAGGGCGCGTTCGATACATTGAGAGACTTCCGTGACCGCTTCGCGCGGAGGCTCGCCGTCGCTCCCGAGCGCGACCGACTCGATCTTAATCGGCTCGCCGAAATATAAAAGCGCGGCGCTGCGAAAAGTCGTCTTCGCGGTGTAGTACAAACCGCACGGCACGACGCGCAGGTCTAGCCGCCTGCCTTCTGTGGATGCTGCGCCGAGCGCGATGCGTGCCGCGCCCGTCTTGAGCGGACGCAGGCGCGGCTCATTGTGCGAGACGCCTTCGGGGCAGATGGCAATCGCGCCTCCGCTTGTGAGCAGCGCACGACACTGCCGGAACATCTCGCGATTGCGCGAAGTGTCTTCGCCCTCGTCCTGCTTGCGATAGACCGGAATCGCATCGAGCGCGCGGACGAAATAACCTATGACAGGCATGCGAAAGAGCGTTGACTTGGCGAGAAATGAGACCGGGCGCGAGGTCAGGCACAGGATAAAGACAGGATCAACCAGACCGTTCGGATGATTGAGGACGAACATCACCGCGCCGCTCTGCGGCACGCGCTCCAATCCGGCGATCTCTATGTGGCGAAAAAAAACACGAAGCATCAGGCGCAAGAGCGCGCAAATGATTCGCCGAATAGTTTTTGATTTCGGATTCACTTTGAGACGGACGAATTATAGCAGTAAAAGCAGGGTGAAGGGGATAGGGTGTAGGGTGTAGAAAAAGCATTGCTCTTATCTACACCCTACACCCTATCCCCTTCACCCTTGCTCTTCAGCGTTTGCGACGTTTGCCGCCGCCTGTGAGCGTGTCTATGACACTGACGAGGGTTGCTGCGCCTCTGCCGACGACTTCAGCGACTCTGGTTGCGGCTCCTTTTTTGCCGCTGCTCTTTTTGGAGCCGCCGCCCTTCTTCGCGCCGCCTTTAGCTGCACCGCCGCCGGTCGAGCCTTTTTTGGCAGCCCCTTTGCCGCCGCCGCCCTGACCGCCGCGCGTGCCGCCGCCCTTGCCTTTCGCGCCGCCTGCGCCGCCCTTCTTCGCGCTCCCGGCATCGCTGGTTCTGAAGCCGCCGCGCACACCGCCGTTACCTTCTTTCGCGCCGGACTTCGCCGCGCCGCCCTTCGATGCGCCTTTGCTTGCGCCAGCTTTAGAACTGCCTTTAGCTGCTCCTGCGCCGCCTTTCTTTGCGCCGACAGGGCGAGTCGCGCCGCCGCGTCCACCTGCGCCGCCCGCGCTGCCGCCTTTGCCTGCGCCGCCTTTAGAGCTGCCTTTGGCTCCGGCTTTCGAGGCTTTGCGCTGTGTGCCGCCGCCTTTCTTTGCGCCGCCGGTCGTGCCTGTGCCGCCGCCGGCGTTGCCGCCTGTCTTGGCTCCGCCTTTGACCCCGGCCTTCGCGCCGCTTCTTCCGGCTCCGCCTTTCGTGGCGACTCCGGTCGCGCGGCCTATGGCCTGTCCACCTCCGCGACTCTCGCCCGCGTCGCTTCCTCCTGCGCCTGTGTCGCTCGCGCCCTGCGACTCGCCTGGATCAACGAACGACATCCCCTCATGCAGGCTGCCGAGTTCCGAGCGTCCTGCATCATCGTTCTTTTGATCTTCATTTCTGCCTTTGCGCTGTTTCGCCATTTTTCTTTCTCCTTTCCCTCAAGGGAAAACCCGTGTTTGTAAGTTGTCACATGCGTCCGAAAAATCCTGTCCGCTTTTTTCGGCGGAGCATAACATAATTTGCGTGCGCGTGATTCTCACTTTCTCGTTACGAAGGAAAATATTTTCAAGGCCGCGCGCAAGCGTTTGCCCTTCCATGCCGCGAACCTTTATAAATAGAGTTGTAGCGATTTCAGAAATAGAGTTATGAACGGACTCTCAGCAGCGTTGCTGGTCGAAAAGCACAGGGCGCATTTCATACATTTTAGAAAGCATGAATAACGAAGTCAGGAGTCAGGAGTCGGGAGTCGGAAGCCGGAAGGAAGAAAAGCATCCTTCTTATCTGCGTCTGCTTGAGACGGGCGAGCTTGTGCGGCGCGTGTCTGCGCTGGAAGCTTTGCTTGAACGCTGCACCGTCTGCCCGCTCGATTGCGGCAACAACCGTTTGCAGAACGAGCTAGCCAGATGTTATTCGGGCAGGCTTCCAATCGTCTCTTCATACACTCCGCATTTTGGCGAAGAGCCTGCGCTGGTCGGCACGCACGGCGCGGGCAATATCTTTTTCGGCAACTGCAATTTGCGATGCGTCTATTGCCAGAACTTTCAAATCTCGCAAACGCATAAAGAGCAGCTTAAGAACGAAGTCACGCATGAACGCCTCGCAGAGATGATGCTGGAATTGCAGTCGCGAGGTTGTCATAACATAAACTTTGTCTCGCCCACGCACTTTGCGCCGCAAGTGGCACGCGGGGTCTTGCTTGCCGCCGAGCGCGGCTTAAAACTTCCCATCGTCTACAACACCAATGCTTATGATTCGGTCGAAGTCCTCAAGCTGCTCGAAGGCATCGTTGATGTGTACCTGCCCGATTTGAAGTACGCGGAGGACGAAGCGGGCTACGATTATTCAAAAGTCCGAAATTATACAACGCATGCGAGACATGCTATTGCAGAGATGTACAGGCAGACGGGCGACGAGCTGGTTTTTGGCGCGGACGGACTGCTCAAGCGCGGGCTGGTCATACGACTGCTCGTGCTGCCGAACGATCTGGCGGGCGTGCGCGAGTCCTTAGAATGGATCAGGGATGCTTTGAGTCCGCGCGTCGCGGTCTCTATGATGGCTCAATACTACGCTACGAATCGCGCGGCGACTGATTCGCGTTACACACTGCTCTCGCGCCGCATCACCGAATCGGAATGGCTACGCGCTCTTTCGGCTCTCGATGAATTGGGAATGGCAGAGGGCTGGATGCAGGAATACGATGGTGCGTCGCATTATTACCGCCCGGATTTCACAGACCCCGGCGTGCCGTTCAAGGACATACGGGATTTTGAATAGTTCTTTGTCTTTTGTGCTTTGTTCTTTGCACGCTCTTCAACCTTAAGCTTATAACTCTATCTCGAACGCCACAGGCAAAGCACAAAGAACTAAGGACAAAACACAAAAAACAATCTATGACAAAGACCGAAGACCAAAGACCAGCTTCTTCTCCGCGCGTGGGCGACCGCGCGCCGGACTTTACTCTGACGGATGCGCGCGGCGAGGAGTGGCGGCTGTCTGACAAACGCGGCAAGGTGGTCGTCCTGCTCTTTTATCCGGGCGACGAGACGCCTGTTTGCACCAGGCAGATGTGCTCTGTGCGCGACCGCTGGGAAGATTACGCAGCGACCGGGGCAGAGGTCGTCGGCATCTCTATGGATTCCGCCGCCTCGCATGAAAAGTTTGCCATGCATCACGAGCTTCCCTTGCGCCTGCTCGCGGACGTGAAGGGCGAAGTCTCAAAAGCCTATGATGCTCTCTCATGGTTTCCCGGCAGGTCTGCGCGGGCGGTCGTGGTGATAGACGCATCCGGCCTCATCGCTTATCGCAAAGTGCAGTCGCTCAGCCTCTTTCGCCCGAAGGACGACGAGGTGCTGGACGCGATTCGGGACGCAAGGACAACCAGCGCGCCTGCGCCATGAGTGCGCCGCATTGGTTTCATCTGCTGGCATCGTTATAATGCGAATCAAGTGTAGAAAACTCTTTGCGCACTTTGCGCGTGCCTTCTTTGCGGTCTTTGAGGTTAAATGATTTTTTAACGCAAAGAGCGCAAAGAGCGAAGACGCAAAGGGACGCAAAGAGAAAAAGGAGTCTTACATAAATGTCTGACAAGATTAAATGCGCGCGTTGCGGCGAAAAGCGTCCCGCGCTGGGTTACGCTCCGGTTCCGACCGAATTGGGACAAAGGGTCGGGCAGGAAATTTGCGGGGATTGCTGGAAGGCTTGGCTGGCAAAGCAGAACCAGCTTATCAATCATTACGGCCTCGATTTGTCCAACCCGGATACGCACCAGTTCCTCTTCGACAACATGAAGATTTTCTTCTTCAACGAAGGCGTCCAACTGGTCGACATAGATACGTCCAAAGAAGGCTCGGTTAAATGGTAAAGATTTGGGGAAAAGGGGAAATAGGGGAATAGGGAAAAGGGTAAGAGCGAAAAACCTATAAACGACCGGCCTTGCTTTCCTTTTACCCTGTTTCCCTTTTCACCTTTTAACCTTTTCTTTCGTTTCGGCCTTGCGTCCGGCGCGTAGGTCAATGTAACATCCTGCATCCGGCGCGTGATTCATGCCTATCGCGCCAGTTCTAAAGATTTTCAAGCCGGAAGCTTTGTCGCTCTAAAAAAGTTAATTCATCAGGAGATAATTTATGAAGTTGAAGCTGGCAGTGCTGCTGTCATTCATCGTGTTCGCTCTGGCCGGATGCAATACCGCCGACAACAAATCAAATACATCTAACGCGCCGGCCAACAATGCCAACAACACTGCGGCAACGGCTCCGGCGACCACCGCGCAGAAGACAGAGGAAGTGGTCGCGGCCAGCTCCGAAGCGACGGCCAAGACGGGCGGCACCAAAGAAGGCTGCAAGTGCTCTGCCGTCGGCATGGCCTGCAACCATAAGGAAGGCGAGAAGGGCTGCTGTGGCGGCAAGGACGGCGAATGTTCTTCAATGAAGGAAGGAAAATCGGCTTGCTGCGCGGGCGGCAAAGACGGCGCTTGCTGCTCTGTGGCGAAGACGACCGCAGCGGTGGATCACAAAAATATGGACATGTCCGGAGACAAGTCCGGAACGGACAAGAAGTCCGAGACCGCACCGGCTCCGCCGACCAAGAAGTCCTGATTCGTTTGCCCGCACAACGCGGCACACGCGAAATCCACTTTAATAATGAGCGGTCACGCGCTTTTCAGAAGCCGTGACCGCTCATTCGTTCTTGCATCCGACCCGTTCCTGCTTTACTATCCGGGCTGTTAAATCCCCCTTTAGAAGAAATGTAGCTTTTAGGCGAAGCTCCCCGACGCACGCCGTAGGTCGCATTGTGCGCTCCGGCCTGTGGCCGAAACTTCGTAGGTTATGAGGGCTGACTTTTGGCTGCTCGCTGAGGAGAGATTTATGAAGAAGAAAAAATTTGGATTGCTCGTCGCAAGTCTTGCGCTCGCGTTGCTGGCCGCAGGTTGTGATACGGCTACCAACACCAACACGAACACCAATACCAACGCGGCTACGCCCAGTCCTTCGCCAGCCGCCACGAATGCGAATGCGAATGCGAACGCGAACGCCAACCGCGCCATGACGCGCGAGGATGTTAAGAGCAAGGCGAATGACTATCTGGCGGAAGCCAAGAGGCTCGGGCGCAAGGTCGGGGCAGGCGCGGATGACGTGTGGCTCTGGACCAAAACTCGCTCAGAGCTTGCGACCGCCGAAGACCTGCGCGATTCGACCATCGAGGTTGACGTGGAGAACGGCGTCATCACGCTGACCGGCAACGTCGCCAGCAATGAACAGTTGAAGAGAGCGGACGCCATCGCCAAAAGCATAGATGGGCAAAAGGGCGTCCAGAACAAGCTTAAAGTCGTGGCTGATTCGGGTAATAAGAACGCCGCGAGCAGCAGTACCAACAAGAAGAAGGGCTAACCTTTTTCACTTTCCAAAGTGGAGCGAGGCTACAGCTTTTGCAGCCTCGCCCACTAAACATTTTCAAAGATCACATAGGAGACCACATGAACAAAAGGAAAATTGCCACGCTCATCGCCAGCGTCGCGCTCACAGCATTTGCAGCCGGTTGCGCAGCAGATAACACCAACAACGCGAATAATGCGAACAACGCTAACAATACCAACAACGCCAACAGCACCAGTAATGCTAACAACTCGAACGGCGCGAACCGGAACGGCGTAGTTGAAACCAATGCTAATAATATGAACGCGAATGGCAACAACAAGACCTCCGATTCCAAGACCATGACCGTACAGAATAACAACGGCAACGATAATACTGCGGGCGTCAAATCAACGAACGAGAATAACAGTAACGCGACAAAGCGCCCTTAACATGAAACACTGAAGCGTGCGACGTGCTTTGCGCTTCAAAGTCTTGAAAGGGACGCGAGAGGTTTTCCATTACTTCTTGCGTCTCTTTTAAAAATCAAGAATGGACGCGCATCGAAACCTTCTGCGCGGGGACTGCGTAAGAACGCTCACGCTCGTTGTCGTGCAATTCAGTTCAAGCAGAGATTTATGATTGAGTCGGGAGTTCGCTCCGGCTCAACTCCTCTTAAGTTTTAAGTACACAAGCTTTCACGAATCGCCGCGCGCCGGACATGATTTTAGGGACTGCGCGGAGAGCGTCTCTACACTTATGCGGAAGCGAAACATCCATGCCTGAAAAAATCTCGCGGCGTGTTGCCGCTTTGACTATCCTGTTTGCCATCGCGACTGCGCACGCCGCAGTTCCCGCCGCCCGCGCGCAACAACTGAACGCGGCACAGACGGTTGACACTTACGCCATCACCAATGCGCGGATTCACACAGTCTCCGGCCCGGTCATCGAGCGCGGCACCATCGTCATCCGCGACGGTCTGATTAGCGCGGTTGGAATCGGGACTGTTGCGCCCGTGGACGCGCGCGTGATAGACGGCGCGGGATTGACCATCTATCCGGGTTTGATTGACTCGAACACGAGTCTGGGTATTCCAGCCACCCCCGCGCCTACACGTGGCGGCGGCGCGGCGGGGCAAACGCCCGCCATCTCTTCGCCCAACTCTGCGCAGCCCGTCGGGCTTCAGCCCGAAATTCTCGCCGTAGATTTTATAAGACCCGGCGGAGACCAGATCGAGGCGGCACGCAACGCAGGTATCACGACTGCGCTGTCTGCGCCGCGCGAGGGAATTTTTGTAGGTCAATCCGCTTTGATAAATCTCGCCGGAGATTCGCCGCAAGCGATGATCGTGCGCTCGCCGGTCGCGCTGCATGTGGGCTTTACGCCTTTGCGGACGGGCGGCTATCCGGCTTCGCTATTGGGAGTCTTTTCCGCGCTCAGGCAAATGCTCTTAGACGCGCAACGCCTGCGCGAAGCGAATCAGATTTACGAGCGCAACCCTCGTGGCCTTCGCCGCCCGTCACAGGACAAATCGCTCAACGCACTTTTTCCTGCGCTCGCGCGCGAGATGCCGGTCGTGATGTACGCGGACACAGAGCGTGAGATTCGCCGCGCGCTCGATCTGGCTCAGGAATTTAACTTGAGCGCGATTATCGCGGGAGGCCTGGAGAGTTGGAAAGTTACGGATCGCCTGCGCGAGATGAATGTGCCCGTGCTGCTCTCGCTCAACTTTCCAAAGCGCACGACCGCCGAAGTGCCTGAAGCAGACCCGGACCCCTTGCGTGTCATGCGCCAGCGTGTCGAAGCTCCTAAAACAGCCGGGCGTTTGAATGCCGCGCGCGTGCGCTTTGCTTTCCAGTCCGGCGCGATGCCCAGCATGGCGGACTTTTTAGCCAACGCTAACAGGTCAATCGAGAACGGTCTGGCGCGCGACGAAGCTTTGCGCGCGATGACGATTCGACCGGCGGAAATTTTTGGCGTGGCGAACCGTTTGGGCACGATTGAAGTCGGCAAGATTGCTAACCTGACCATCACGCGCGGAGACATTTTCGATAAGACCTCGCGCATCGCGCACGTCTTTATTGACGGGCGTCCGGTTGACCTGAAGCCTGCGGCAGCGACACCGGCAGCCACCGGAGCAGCAGCGGCAGGCACGGGCGCGATGGCTTCCGGCGCGTGGACGCTCAAGATTAAATCCGAAGAGGGTCGAGAGGAGACAGCGACGCTCACCTTGCAACAGGAAGGCACGCGGCTGACAGGCTCTTTGCAGGGAGACATGGGCGCAACGCAGATTTCCGGCGGCTCTGTTGATGCTTCGGGCAACATGCGCTTTACGGCTCCCGTGACCTTTGGCGGGCAGACCACGGAAGCTGTTTTCACAGGCAAGTTGACAGGCAATCAAATGAGCGGGACGGTGCAAACCGTAGGGCGCTCGCCAGCGACTTTCACTGGCACGAAACCGCAGTAGCAGTGATGTGTGATGAGTGATGAGAGAAATGCTATTTCTCATGACTTGCAGATTACCTGGTTATCATTTGGAGAGAAGCATGAAAAAGCTGACGGCATTAATTTTAATGCTCTCATTGAGTGGATTTGCTTTGGGGCAGCGGCGCGCGAGCGATGAGGTCGAAACCCTGATTCGCAATGCGACGATTCTGACCGTCTCGCACGGCACGCTTGTCAATTCCGACATCCTGATTCGCAGGGGCAAGATCGCGGCCATCGGGCAGAATTTAAAAGCCGCCGCGAATGCGCGTGTGATTGATGCTTCCGGCAAGTACGTGATGCCGGGAATTATTGATTGCCACTCGCATGCGATGTCCGACGCGATTAACGAGCTGACTTATTCTGTGACTTCGATGGTGCGTATCACGGATGTCCTGAATCCTGAAGATGAAGCTCTTTATCGCGCGCTGGCTGGCGGCGTGACGACGATTAATATTCTGCACGGCTCGGGCAATGCTATCGGCGGGCAAAACGCCGTCGTCAAGATTAAGTACGGGCGTCCCGTCGAAGAATTTATGTTTCCGGGCGCGATGCCGGGCATCAAGTTCGCGCTCGGCGAAAATCCGAAGCGCACAAACTTTCCGCAGCCTCCCGGCCAACGCCGCTATCCCGCGACGCGCATGGGTGTCGAAGAAGTCATCCGCGACGCCTTTGTCCGCGCACGCGACTACAAAGCCGCGTGGGATGATTACCGCGCGAAATTACGCCGCGATAAAAACCTGATCGCGCCGCGCCGCGATTTGGAATTGGAACCGCTCGTGGAAATCCTGGAAGGCAAGAGGCTCGTCCACGCGCACTGCTATCGCGCGGACGAGATTCTGATGCTCATCAACCTCGCGGACGAGTTTGGTTTCAAGATCAAAACTTTTCAGCACGTCCTGGAGGGCTATAAGGTCGCGCCGGAAATCGCGCGGCACGGCGCAGGCGGCTCGCTCTTTGCAGACAACTGGGGCTACAAGATCGAAGCTTACGATTCTATCCCTTACGCGGCTGCGATTATGATGCGCGCCGGGGTCAATGTTTCCATCAACTCGGATTCCAACGAGCGCATGCGCCGTCTCAATATTGATGCCGCGAAGATGATGAAATACGGCGGCCTGACGGAAGTCGAGGCGTTAAAACTTATTACTATGAATCCCGCATGGCAGCTCGGCATACAGGATCGCGTCGGCTCTGTTGATGTCGGCAAAGATGCAGACCTCGCTATCTGGAACGACCATCCGTTGAGTGTTTATGCGCGCGTCGAGACCACCTTGATTGACGGCGAGATTTTCTTTGACCGCCAGCGGGACATCACGCGCCGCGCGGAGCTTGAGCGCGAGGCAGCGACCCTGAAACAGGCCGAGCCGAATCGCGCGCCAACGGGAGGCACGCCGCCCGCGCGCCCGCGCGAGAGCCGCCCCGCATACGAGCAGGACGACGACCATGTGGATGGAGGGAATCAGGAGCGATGAGAGTTTTGGAAAACATTTGTTCGGCGAAAGCCAATGAAAGCAAGCTCACCGCAGAGACGCAGAGAGCGCAGAGGGGGCGCAGAGAGTCGAATATCATTCAAGCCTCTGCGCAATCTCCGCGTCCTCTGTGTCTCTGCGGTGAAAGCGATTTACATCATACTCAATGGGCAATCGTCCTGACTTCCATTTTACTATCCCTGCTGTTTCCCTTCTCTGCTCTCGCACAGCAGATTAATGCCGTGCCTGTGCAGAACCGGAACGGCACGGCTGGCGTCTTTGCGATTCGCAACGCGCGTATCGTGACCGTCAGCGGCCCCGTCATCGAGAGCGGCACTATCGTTATCCGCAACGGCAAGATCGAAGCCGTTGGCGCGAGCGCGAGCGTTCCGGCGGGCGCAACGGAGATAGACGCGAGCGGCCTGAGCGTGTATCCGGGCATGATTGATCTCGGCACTTCGATGGGCTTGGTCGAGATAAATAGCGGCGCGCCCGGCACGGTTGACACTTCCGAGGTTGGCGACATGAACCCGAACGCGCAGGCCATCGTCGCCATCAGCCCGCACAGCGCGCACATAGGCGTCTCGCGCGTCGCGGGCGTCACCAGCGTGCTTTCCTTGCCGACGGGCAATGTCATTTCCGGGCAGGCGGCTTTTATCAATCTCAACGGCTCGACGCCACGCGAGATGGCGGTCGTTCCCACAGCCGCGCTCGCAGTCAATTTCCCGCGCGTCAGCACCTTTAGCTTCGACTCGTTTTTTAACCCGCAGGAAGTCAACATCAACGAAGCCATCAAGACGCGCGACACGCAGCTTGAGCAGCTCCGCAAAATCCTGCGCGAATCGGAAGCTTACGGGAAAGCGCAGGACGCTTACGCGCGTGATAAAACCGTGCCGCGCCCGAAAAGCTCTGTCGTGCTGGCCGCGCTGGTTCCGTATGCGCGCGGCGAGCGTCCCGTCGTCTTTCGCGCAGACCGTGAAGTTGACATCCGCGCCGTCGTCCGCTTTGCAGAGGAGATGAAGCTGCGCCCGATCATCCTCGGCGGAGACGATGCGTGGAAGGTCGCTGGCTTTTTGAAAGACCACAACGTGCCGGTGATTTTAACCGGCGTGCTTGATCTGCCTTCGCGCGAAGACGATTACTACGACACGCTTTATGAAAACGCCGCGAAGTTGCAACGCGCGGGCGTGCGTTTCTGCATCTCTTCGGGCAGCAGCGGCGCGAACGTGCGCGACATTCCTTTTCACGCGGGCATGGCTGCATCATTCGGCCTGCCGCGCGATGAAGCCCTCAAAGCCGTCACTCTCTACCCGGCGCAGATCATGAATGTCGCAGACCGCATGGGTTCAATCGAAGTGGGCAAGATGGCTAATTTAGTTATCACCGACGGCGACCTGTTGGAAGCGCGCACGAACGTTCGCCATCTTTTTATAGAAGGCAAACAGATTCCGCTCGTCAGCCGCCACACGGAACTCTACGAGCAATTCAAGGACAGAAAGTAAAACGCTAAAAAAAGTTCAAGGTTCAAAGTTCAAAGTTCAAAGTCAGAGGCCATGCTTGAGCCTTAAACTTTGAACCTTGAACTTTGAACCTTGAACTTTTACATCGAGAGATTATGAATTACTTTGAGCTGGCGGCGCATGCCGCTTCGATTCTGACGGCCATCGCTTATCTGGTCAAAGACATTCTCTGGCTGCGCATCCTGACGGTGTTCGCGTGCATCGCCGGAATCATCTTCAATTATACAGTCCCGTTGACGCCGCTCTGGGTCGTCATCTACTGGAACATACTGTTTCTCGTCATCAACCTCGTGCAAATCGGACTCATCATCAAAGAGCGTCGCGAGGTCGAGTTTTCAGAAGAAGAGAAAGAGCTGTACGAAACTCTTTTTCAAAATTTCGCGCCGTTCGAGTTTATGAAACTTTTGCGGATTGGCAAGTGGCTTGAGGCACAAAAAGATCAGGTGCTGGCGGTCGAACAGAAACAGCTTGATAACGTAATGCTGATTTACAACGGCCTCGTCCACGTCGAGGCCGAAGGCCAGGCGGTCGCTCAATTAAAGGACGGCAGCTTTATCGGCGAGATGAGCTACATCACCGGCGGCGCGGCGACCGCTACGGTACGCGCGCTGGAGCCGACACGCTACCTCGCATGGGCCAAGAAAGATTTAAAACAACTCATGAATCGCAACCCCAGCATGCGCTTTGCCATGCAAACGGTACTCAGCGCGGATTTGACCAAAAAATTAATGCAACGCTCCCCTTCCGCCTCGCGCAAAAGTTGAGAATGATGCTGTCCAGGCATGAACCGCAAGGTGCGTCACGCCGCCTTACCCTTTGGTAAATTCCAGAATCATCATGGCGACAAACGTCAGAAAAAATGAGATGAAGCCCAAAAGAATCGGCAGCCCGCGAATGTCTCCCTTTTTGTACCGGTCTTGAAAAGGGGCGATGAGCTTTACTTCCTTCTTCAATCCGAAGAGCCTTGCGATCAAACCGCCATCGTATTTCATGCCTACTTCCTGAAAGTCGCCAGTTCTTTCATGCTCTTTAATCAGATTGGAATAAAGCTTTGCATGCTCGCTCAACGACGTCAGAAATGAAGTAATAAAAAGCAGCAGCCACAGCGATAACCCGCCATAACCGCGCCAGACCAGCAACAGATAAGGAATCGTCCCGCCGATAAATAGCCCCCCTGCAACCACAGCCAGAAACAGAAACTCTTTCCAGCCGTATTTCCGGCGGACGTTAGGCAACGCCGTGAACATCGTGCCCAGCACGAACGCTCCGATCTCAACCGTGGCGTCTTCGGCAAGAAAGAGCCACCCGCTCCGGCCACCGAACACCAACACGCTGAGAGCAATTTGCAGCGGCACTGCCAGAGTGACGATCAACGCGATGGGCAAAGATTTCGGCAACGCATATCCGGTCGCTAAAAACAGCGCATACATGAACACCGGCCCAAACCCGACGATCAACAACACCTGCGCAAATTCAATCCCCAGCCCCAGCCTTCCGGCCGCCAGCACAGCCAGCCCCGGCAACATCAACAGGTAGCAATAGTGCGCCCACATCAACACGCGCACAGCCTTGCTCGCAACTGTTTTGTCCTTCATTCTTCTGATAGCTTTGGAACGGAAAAATGCGCGAGGGATTTTGCAGGACTAAAACGCTTAACCGAGAATATCATCAGCCTCAAGCGTCAGATTCGCCACCACCTGCGAAACCAAAGATTCGCCATGCTTCGCTAGCATCTTAAATAACCCAAGTTGCGAGTTAATCCATTGCCACTAGCTTTAGCTAGTGGAGAGATTGCATAACAGAAAGTTGGCTTTAGCCAAAAGATAATCAAATCACAGTCCTAATTGCTTTAGCTTAAATGGTTCGGCTAAAGCCGACAGCTAAGGAGCAACCTTGACCCACTAGCTGAAGCTAGTGGCAATTCAAGCAATTCACTAACACCTCTATGACTGGCAACTTGGGTTAAATAGACATCCTTCATGGCTTAGAGATTGTTTCAACTCTTTGCGCCTTATCTCTTCTCTTTGCGCCTTGGCGAGAACCAGCAACGTTTCACGCAAAGACGCAAACAAAGAAAGACTCAAGGCGCAAAGACTTGAAGGATTTTGAAACAAGCTCTTAGCCTTTTTACTCCTCGCAGCGTGCGCTTTTCCCTTCACCGACGTTGCGTGCGGCGCAGACGAGCAGGAGTTTCCAGTCTTCTATCGGCGTGCGCTCGACCGTCAGGTGGCTGGTCAGGTAAGCGAGCCGTTTGGTCTCAGGGCCTTTGCCGAGGGTGAAGCGTTCTTTCAGATAGTACGGAGGAATTGATTGATAGTAGAGGACTGCGCGGACGGATACGGCTCCGCGTGTTTTCTCGTTCAATGGAATGCGGTAGATGATCGTGTCCGCGCCGGGTGAGCCTGCCGGATTTTTGGTGACGTATTCCGGGTCAAGCTCTGCTTCGCCGTGCGGGCTGGTGAATTCTGCGAGGGGGCCGTCGGGTCGCCAGCCTTTGGGCAGCAGGCGATTGTTCTTGATGTGCTTATCGAGTGCGACAAAGCTGGTCGTGATTTTGCCGCTCGTGTCCGCCATCAGCTCTTCGTAAATCTGCGCCTGCGATTCGTCGGTTATCACTTCATGATGCGGCTGAAAGATTTGTTTGCGCGTCTGCGGGTCATAGAAAAATTCGGTCGGCAGGATTTCATCGCTCGTGCCTTTGACCAGCGCGCCGACGCTGTTGGTTCTGCCCGAAGCCCAGATGACTTCGCCTGCGGCATCGAGGACTTCAAAGGTCAGGAAGGCTCTGCGAAAGGCGACGCCGGAAGGCAGGCTGTGTCCAGCTAAATTTTCGACGCGGACGGTGGCTTCAAGATTTGTGTCCGTTCGATTCAAAGCGCTGACTTCGATCTTCGCTGTCTCTTCGCGCGCCAGCTTGTAGCTGGAGCTTTGGGCCGTCAGGAGTCCAAGTACGCCGTCCGCGTACATGTAATCCGCAGTGCGTATGCCTAAGATGTCAGGGTACTGCTGGAACATCATCGTGCCGAATTGGTTGATGCCGATTAGCGTGTGCCGCGAGAATTTGTCGCGGACGCGCAGGGTAATGTCTTTGTCCGGAGCGCGATGGTCGGCATACGGATAATTGTTATCCTCTATGTTGGCGATGCGAAAGATGAGCTGGCGATTCTGAAACGTGGTCTGCATGTGGCAGTCCTGACAGGTCTTGACGGCCTGCTTGTTAATCGGCTCTTTCTCGTTCTGGTAAATGCTGTTCTGCCATTCGGGATATGTCGTCTGCTCGTGAAAAGTTTTCGGCTGTTTGTTCTTGCCTATCACAGGCTTGCCCTTGCTGTCGAAGATGGGCAGGATGACGGTGTGGCAACTGCCGCAAAGCGCGGATGATTTGAGGTGCTCGCCGTACTGCGGAGTGATGCCGAGCGCGTTCTTCATCGGTAGTGTAGCGACCTCTTCATACGGGCCGTTGACGACATTGAAAGGCTCTAATTTGAATTGCCCTGTAAAAGTCTGCGGCTGGCCCAGTCCCTCTTTTGACATTTGATGACAGGCCAGGCAAGAGACGCCGTCGCGCGCGAGCGCACCGTATTTGCCATCAGGCTCATCCGGCAGCGCGTAAACCATGCCGTGCTCAAAAGGCTGCTTTTTATCCAGCTCGATTTGCCTTTGCCCCATCACGCCGTGACACCTGTAGCAGGTGTTGTCAAAAAATTCCGACTGTGACGGATACAAGGCTTTCTCTGTTTCTAGCTGCGAGTGGAAAATCGGGTCGCGCCCCGCGAGTCCCATCATGGATGCGCGCCATTCCGTATAAGGTGAAAGGTTGATGGGCTTTTTGCCCGGCTGTTCAAACATGAAAGCCATGTTCTCGGCTGAGGCCGAATGGCAGCCTATGCACTGGCTCGAAGTGAGAAAGCTTTCCGGCCCGCGCGGGCCTGAGACGACGTGATCTAAGGTCTCTCCCGGAAAACGTTTTACTTCGTGCGCCGGGACGACAGGCATGTCTTTGTAGAGCTTTAAAAAGTTCGGGTCTGGAACTTTGCGCGGCGTCGGAAACGGGCCGCCGACAACCTGCTTGGTGTTCGCGACCTGCTCATGAAAATCCGTTTTGTCGAGCAGCGGTTGCGGCTGCATCGTCGGCAACTGAATGTTGAACGAGATCGGGTCGCCCAACACATTCTTGACGGCGGCAAAGGTTGATTCCTTTTCGGCAGAGGCGTGACATCTGACGCAGTAGAGGCCAAAGCCCGAATCCGGGTAATCAATATCAGGATTAGCCGAAGCATATCCGGGCGAGTGATACGACCAGTACCAGCCGTCGAAAGAGCCTTTCTTGTCCTTGACCATCGTCGTCCAGCTTGTAAACTGCGAGTCTTGTTTGGCCGGGGGCGGGTACATCTCCTTAATCATCATCTCGCCGTCGGGAATCTCGCCCTGACGGTTTTTCGTCTTCAGCCAATCCCACATTCCCGGCGAGTAATAAATCTTCACAGCCGGATGCGTGCCGTAATAGATGCCGTTGATGAAAGGCCCCGTGTCGCGGATTCGCGAATCGGCAATCCAGCTTTTGTAGCAGCCCTGTTCCAGAAAAGCGTAGAGCATTTTCTCGTACTTCTGGCTGCCGATCTCGCTCGCGTTGGGAAGCGGAAAAGGAACTTCGCACTTCTTCACCTCCTGCGTCTTCTCTTGAGCATACCCCTTGCGCGCTTCGACTTTTTCGCGCAGGGCAAAGACGCAGAAGAGAGCCGCAAACACGATGACCAGCACCAATCGCCAGATGATTCCGAGCTTCATTTTTAAATTTTCCTTTGCGCGCAAGGCAAGTGATTTTGTAAGGCATGCGTTCGACCCGAGAAACCCGCGCCGCAGATTCCGCGTCCGAGTCATCTATAACAGCATCTTTCTCAAGTGCATCTACATACTAAAACACAAAGCCGAATCTGAGAAGAGGGAGAAATGCAAAGATGAAGGATGAAGGATGAAGGAGATGCTTTTTGAGATGAGCGGTTCAAGGGTTCAATAGCATGCCTGTCATCCTTCATCCTTCATCCTTGCGCTCATCCCTGCACGGTCAATTTTTCTGGCGGGAGCATGGCTGGCTTTCCTTTGTGCTGCCAACAGCGTCCTGTGCCGCGCACGCGGCGTGAGCAGGGCGCGCCTTTCTGTGTGCGTGCGCCGCAGATTGAGACGACCTCGTTCGGGTCTGTCGGTCGCTCTGCGTCAGTTCCGTCCGCGCCGTAACTCGAAGCAGAATTCGAGGTGGCGGGCGCGTTGTTCTTTTCCGCCTTCGTGTTCGTCTCTTGCGGCAAGGGAGCCATCTGCCCGCGCTCGATTGTCAAAGGCGGCGGGCTTGGGCGTGCGCTGCGCCCTGCGATGAGGCCGATGCTGAAGAGCATCAGACTCGCGATAACGGGAAACAAGATTCCAGATTTGCGCCAGCGTCGCGCACAAGCATCACAGAAACGCCTGCTGGTCCAAATGCGCCAGCGCACGCGCGCGATTCGCGTCCCGCAGTCCGCGCAGAAATTCGGTTTGTACATGGCGAGAAACTCCGTTTAGCGTGTGAAGCTCCTGACGCCGGGCGCGGGTGAGAGCGAGAGGAGCATTTGTTTGTAGGGATGTGCGGGAATTATATGCTGACAATGATGCTATTGAGCAATCTTTTTCTGCGTTGCGCGTGCGATAACGAGTTGCATGTGTAAGACGCGGCGTGCTATAGTTTCCGTACTCCCGGATACTGACCGAAGACTCGCACAGGCTTCGCTCGCTAAAAAATTCATTTGACTCAAATCTCAAACGGACATGCGAGTGAAGTAGTTTTGCCGCCTGTTGCTGTCAACAAATTTTGATGGGACAGAAACTTTATTGCAATCGTTACGGGCATTTCAAAGACCCTCTGGTCTGCTCTGTGGTCTGTCCCTATCGCACGCGCTGTCAGGATTTCGCGCTCTACTATGACGAGCATCGTGAGGGCGTGGACGGGATTGTCGCTCAATATTTCGCGGCGCGCAGGCAGGAGTCGCACGCGCAGCCCGCGCGCGAGTTTACACAGGCGGCAGAGCCTGTCACCCTGCGCGCTTTAATTCGTTTGGAGGTCAAACAAGAGATGGCTGAAGCCTCATACATCTGGATCGGAAAAGACGATCAGGCAGAGTTGCTTAATCTGGAAGAGATCATTCATCGCGCCGAGCGCGGCTCGAAAGCCAAGCACATTTACAAGGTCGCGCAGGAGATGGAGCTGCGCTTTCAACTGGTGCCGCGCAAGCGCATCGACAAGGCCAAACGCATCGTCGCAGCCGACGCCGAACGCGCCGCCGCGCGCCGCTCTCGCCCGCGTCCCGTGCCAGTCGAATCACACGCCGCGCCGCTCTCCGTCGCCACGTCAACCGACGCGACATCTCAGAGCGCGCCGACGCGCCGCAAGCGCACACGCCTCGCCAAAGCGGTGGGAGAATGAAATAGTTGGCAGTTGGCAGTGTGTAGTTGACAGCAGGAAAGCTGGAATTGCTTTTATACTGCCAACTGCCAATTGCCAACTGCTTTTCCGCTTTTCCATGCAACTTTCAGCCGATTTGCGGCGTCCGACAGGGGTAACGTAAGGCTCCGGTATGGCGGCTTGCCAAATACTGAGGTCGGCGTGCATACTCGTTTTTATTAAGCTTTGAGGACGTGGTTGATTTTGTTGCGATGATACGCTTACGTTTTCCTTTGACCATTCCTGTCAGAAACTTTTTCGGGTTCGTTGCGGCGCTGGCGTTGGTGTGCCTGTGCGCCACAGCCTTGCGCGCTCAGACCGACGAAGATGTCGTTCGCGTTGAATCGTCTGTGGTGCAATTGAACGTCGGCGTCGTGGATAAGCAGGGGCGCGCCATAACCAACCTCACGCGCACGGACTTTGTGGTTTACGAAGACGGCAAGCAGCAAAGCATCCTGAGCTTTGAGCCTTCGACGGCTCCCTTCAGCCTCGTGCTGATGCTGGACATGTCCGGCTCCACGAAAGGCTTCCGCCAGATTTTGCAGCAAGCCGCTTTTCGTTTTCTGGATGCCCTGTCGCCTGAAGACCGCGTCGCCGTTATCACTTTCAACGACAAAGTTGAGATGGTCTCGAACTTCACGACCAACCGGAAAAAGACTGCGGATGCGATTCTGTATTCAGACGGCAAGGGCAATACGGAATTTTATAAAGCTCTCAGATTCTCGCTCGAAAAATTGTCGCAGGAGGGCAAGCGGCGTAAAGCCATTGTGGTTTTAACCGATGGCATAGACACGCAGTTGCGCAAGGCGGACAGCGCCGCGACCTTGACGGCTCAGACCAATGAAGAGGCCATCGCCTCAATCAAGCCGGAAGAAAACCCGACTCTGAACGGCGTCCTCAACACGGCTGATAGAATGGGCGTGACGATTTACCCGCTCGCGCTGGCTTCCGGCGACCCGAAGAAGATTGCGATTCCTACTCCAAAGCAGATCGCCATCTACACCTCCGCGCGTGCGCGTTTGCAGACGCTGGCAAATCGTACCGGCGGACGGCTCAACGCCATCAATCGTCTCGAAGATATGGGACGCCTCTATGCAGAAGTTGCGGCAGACTTGCGCACGCTCTACAGCGTCACCTACCAGCCCGCCAGCGAACGCACGAGGGATGGGAAATGGCGCGCGATTCGCGTCGAAGTCGCACGCCCGGAACTGCTCGCACGCACGCGCCCCGGCTACTATGCGCGCTAGCCTCTTCGCCGGAGCCGTATGAGACAGCCACCCGACAGGCAGGCACGCTTGACACCCGGCTAAGCCGCCCGTATATTTTCTTTTCGCTTTAAACCTTAAAGCGCACCCGTAGCTCAGCTGGATAGAGTACTTGACTACGAATCAAGGGGTCGCATGTTCGAATCATGCCGGGTGCACCATATATTATCAACAAGTTAAGGGCAGCCACGCGGCTGCCCTTTCTTGTTCTGCGTGCCTGTAGTGTGCCAACCCCTTGATAAGAGTCTTATTGTGTGCCGGTTTTCTTGAACAAGATGCTTTCCAACTTCTCTGATGCAGCTTGTTGCCGAGCTTATTTCTTCGGAGGCTTTATGTCGCCGGGTCCAGCGAAACTGCCGTAGGCGTCGCGTTGCGCAGACCAGCCGCGAATCTTGCGCGCCTCATTTGCCCCGGCAAGAAAGTCATCCGAGGTGATAGTCCTCATTCCCCAACAGCAACCGCGATTGAAAGCGATGCCGAGTTTGCGGTCTTCAAATGGCTTCTCGAAGGCGACGAGCACGCCGCGCGGAGGGATGCTGACAACCGGCGTGCAAATTGCCACGCCCATTTGTCCGTCCATTATTTTCATGTCGTTGATAAACACGTCGTAGCACGCGCTGTAAATAATTGTCGCAGGAAAGTCCGTCCCTTCCTGATTGGCGAAACAGATACTTCGCGGCTGCTTCTGCGGTGGTGGCGTCAGGCTAAAGGTGATGTAAGCATCCTTGCCAAACTTCTCCGAAAGCAGTTGGCTGCGGCCATGCAGTTCCCACACGGCGATGTTGAATTCAAACTGCGTGCGGTTAAGCTGGTTACGCACGCGGCGGTCAAGTTCAAGACGCATATACGCCTTGAGGTCAACTTCTTCCGTGCTAATCCAGCCGTTCTTTAGTTGAGCGACGATGGGAATCGTAATCGTTGAGCCTTCAAATTCAAGCTCTCTGCCGACTCCGAAATTGCCCAGCGTGCCACCCACAACTTGTTGCAAACGTTCTGTGCGGAGTAGATCGTCCATGAGGTTTCTCCTTTGAGTTTGAGGAATACAAAGATATGCACACATGCTCAGGCAATATCATAAGCTCGCTAAATTATCTTACTTCTTCCAGATTGCGCATTTTTAAAAATGTTGCGTCATATGAAACCGTTGCAATATAAGCGCTCGTGCAAAATTAGCTTTACCTGTTGCATGAAAAGAAGCTTGAAAAAAGCTTGCCTAAACAGGGGAACGGGTATTTAATTTCCCTGTTTATCTCCCTTAAGGTGATTCTAGAGCAGTTTGCAAATCAGTGTCCGGTAGGCTGTCAGCCTGCCGCCTGTTGCGCACGAGCGGCAGGCTGACAGCCTACCGTACCTTCAATCGAAATCCGCTCTGAGAGGGGAATCAAGCAGCACGCGCGCTTCACGAATCTAAGTGTTACCTGATCGAACCTTACACTGGGACACTACGCCATGCTTAAAAAAAACTTCCCGCTTCTTTTTTGTTTCCTGCTCATCTCCTTTCCAACCTTCTCCTCAGTTAAGGAAAGCAAAGGTCAACATCTATTTTCTGTCACGGTTGACAATGTCATTGAGTACGACCGTGACCGGATCGGCTTCATTGATAATACCGGAAGGCTGGTCATCGGATTTAAATATTACTATGCGACCGAATTCAGCGAAGGACTTGCGCCGGTGCAAATTGAACGGCATGGCAAGTGGGGCTACATAGATACTTCCGGGAAGGTCGCGATCACGCCACAATTCGATGCAGCGGCGGCATTCTCAGACGGGTTGGCGCGGGTCGAGGTAGATAATAAGACGCTGTTTATTGACCTGACAGGACGAGTCGTTTTTCAATCTCGCTATGTTTCAGTTCTTAATTTTCGTGATGGACTTGCTCTGGCAAAAAGGATGAATAGGTGGGGCTACATAGATAAGACAGGACAAGTGGCTATCCCGTTCCGCTTCGAGCAAGCGAATAGCTTTTCAGATGGATTGGCCTGCGTGACGTATGGAGGACGAGTAGGCTACATCAACAAATCGGGCGCTTGGGCCATCCAGCCACGTTTCAGCCCCATGCTCGGATACTCGGACCCGCTCTTTCTGCCGAACTTCTCAGAGGGGCTGGCGGTCGTGAGAGAGGGCGCGCATTATGGCTATATAGATAAAGCCGGGGAGATAGTGATTCCAACGATATTTGACAGAGCTGATAGCTTTTATGAAGGGCTGGCTGTGGTCAAGATCAATCACAAGACCGGCTATATCAACCGAAGCGGGCAAGTGGCTATCGCTGCCGAGTTTGATGATGCACATAAGTTTTCAGAGGGATTGGCTGCTGTGAAGAGCGGAGATACATGGGGATATATCACGCGGGAAGGAACACTCGTCATTAAAGCTAAATTTGATAAGGTGATGCCTTTCAATCACGGGTTGGCCCAGGCGACGACGGGTAAGCATGTAGGCTACATCAATAAACAGGGCGAGTACGTTTGGACTTCAACACAAAATCGACCTCTCGCACAGTTGTTGTGCAATTCAGTTAACAATAATCAAGAGTGGAAACCGTTCGCAGGAAGCAGCTTTTCCTTTGCGTGCTTTGCGTATTTCTCTTTGCGCTCTTTGCGGTTAAGGACTTTTTTAACGCAAAGATCGTAAAGAATTTCTATTCTTGATTTACATACCCTATATGTGTGTTAAAGCACAGACGAAACAAAAGGCGTATGATGTCTTCGGCGAGCGCGCGGAAGGCGTCATCAAGGTTGCCATCAAGCCTTGAAGCAAGCCGCAGAAATCCATTTGAGCATGACTCTAACAGTCTGTATTAGGAAGATAAGCAAGCTATGAATGATGATGAAGTGCAACCGAACCTGTACAAGCCAACTCCTTCGATGCGACGCATCGGCATCTATGCTGCCGTGCTGCTCGTCGTCTTTTTGCTCGGCTTTATTCCGATGTGGATCAAGGCTCGTCAGTGTGCAAGCAGTCTTGCCGGGGCAGAGCATCAATCAGTCCTGCTGAGGATGCAAGACAGTCTGGCATCAGCAACAATTCATGCGCGGCGCGGCGATTATGAACCGGCGCGTCAGGCTGCCAGCCAGTTCTTTACCTCTTTGCGTGCAGAAATTGACAAGCAGGCTGATTCCAATCTCACGCAGGCGCAAAGAGATGAAGTGCAGGCGTTGTTTGCAGGGCGTGATGAGATTATCACGTTGCTCGCGCGGAGCGACCCTGCTTCCGCAGATCGGCTGTCCGACTTGTATGTCTCATATCGCAAGATCATGAACGGTGCGGGCGGCTCTCGCTAAAGCTCTTAATCAACAACGGCCATCGAGACAAGAGAAGGCGGCGGATATTCGCTCTTTCCAGCTTTGCCGCCCAGCCAATAAAACAATTCGCGCCGCTTGAAAGAGCGACTAAAATTTTACTAACTCAACCCGCCGTTTGCTTGCTATAATCATCGCTGTCCACACGATCAAGGGTAAGTCTCACGCTACTCGCCTCGCAGGTAGCGTATCTCTAACTGTCCATTACCTCTCGCGGCAGACCGCGACTTTTCAGGAGGCTCACATGATTAAACTCACATTCAGACTGTGCTTGCTCTTCACCGTTCTGGTTCTGTTCCCGGCCACCGCAGTGTTGGCACAAAACACACATAGCGTGTGGTCTACGAGGCCGCTCTACTTGGTTGATGACAGTACTAACACCCAGTACTCAAGCTTTGTCAGCGGAAACATGGCGACGGCATGGACGGAAGGCGGCGGGGCCACAGCCTACTTTCGCGCCTACGCAGTCGTCTCATCCACTCTCAATTATGACTTCGAGTTGGTCAGCGTGTCCGGCACAGACGGAGACGCGATTGATGGTCTCTATGACATCAAGCGCAACGGAGTGTTGGTCTGCGACGATTGCGTGGGCAAGGCTTACGGCCTGAGCGGAGCGGTCGGTAACTATTTCAAGCTCTACGTGGGCACGCCCGCAGGCTATGCCGAGGACTGGCACTACAGCGGTTACATCACGAGCCGCTATGATTTTTAAGTTCCGGCTGTGCCGAATCTGACTGCGCCTTAAGCTCGCGCTTTTAGCTAATCAGGCAAATCTCTGCCAGGGCAAGTGGGATGTCCGGCAGTTTGCCGAAGGTGTGCTCAATCCAGCGTGCGAGGTGGTGACAGGTTATGAAGACCTCGACAAGCATTCCGGGTGCATTCAGAAATGAAAAAGGCTGCTTCTCAGCAGCCTTTTTCGTTTTGTTATTTTGTTGAAGCTTCTCAGGGCGCAGCCTTCTGAGCCGAAACCGGGAGGCTCTGCACGTTTGGAAGATACGGTACAGGGTTAATCGGTTGTCCGTCCACGCGCACCTCGTAGTGCAGGTGCGGGCCGGTCGAGCGTCCCGTCGAGCCGACCAGACCGAGTTGCGAGCCGCGCTGAATTGTTTGCCCGACTATGACATCTATCTGCGAGAGATGACCATAGCGCGTGGTCAGCCCGTTACCATGATCTACGTACACGACATTCCCGTAACCTCTCAGCCTGCCTGCAATCGTAATCACGCCGTCGGCGGTGGCGATGACGGGCGTGCCCATCGGCGCGCTGATGTCCTGCCCCTTGTGAAATTCCGATGACCTGCCTCCGAAAGGATTGCGGCGCACGCCGTAGCCGCCGCGCATGGCTCCTGCGACAGGCCAGATGGAAGGCATGTTGTTTGAAGATTTAATGTTCGGCGTGGGTGCTGGAAGACGGCTTGCGACAGGAGCTTCCGAGATGATGACGATGTCGTTGACCAGCGCGCTCCGTGCGGCGCGGTTGTCGGTCTGCTTGGCAGAGACTATAACTGTCTTTCTGACTGCGGGAGGCTGCGCGCTTCTCGTCATGTTGACGCGCTTGACGTTCTCTTTCGCCTTCGTCGGCTGCTTTTTATCATTCACGCGGCGCGAGCGTCCTTCAGCCTTCGTGTGCGCGCGTTTGGCCTTCGTCTGAGCCGCAGCCAAGGGCGCGGCCAGTAACAAACTGAAGACGGCGAGCGTTGCGAAGCTAATGAGCTTGAATTGTCTCCGGCGAGTAATACCGGTATCAGAGCAGCGTGGCGAAAATAAGTTGGCGTAGGGGAAACAGCGAAACGCAGTCGTATTTTTTATCATTCAAACTTACCCGGCAAGCGATGCGCGCAAAAATACGGACAGGGGTTTGCGCGATGCTTGCGAAAAAGCACAGTCGTCGGGGCAATTGGGGGACAGTGCTTAAATCTATTGTTTGTTTATTGCTTTAAGCTTGCCAGAAGGATGCAAGCCATTTAGCAGTCTAGCCAATCCGGCGGGTTAGTTCAACCAGCAATTTGACCGTGAGTGTCCGACTCTGATGCAAAGCAAGAGCATTCGCCGTGACATTTCCGTGAAATAACAGATGTCTGCAATAAAGTAGTGCAGAAAATCAAAATTAATTTGTAAGGAAGCAAGATAAGGGTTTGGCTTTAGCCGCAATGTGCGGCTAAAGCCGATGATTCTGAAGGCATCCCTGTCCACTAGCTGAAGCTAGTGGCAATTCATGAAGTCCAAACTTATCCGACCTCTACGCCTTTCCAAAAAGCGACGCGACCGGCTATTTGCTGTGCGGCTTCTTTCGGCTCTGGATAATACCATGCGGCGCCGCTGTTGGTTTCGCCTTCGACCACGACATCATAATAGCTGGCCTCGCCTTTCCACGGACAGGTCGTGTGTTTGTCGCTGGAGCTAAAATATTCTCGTTTGATCGAGCTTTCGGGAAAGTAGTGATTGCCTTCGACGACAACCGTATCATCGCTCTCGGCTAAGGTCGCGCCGCGCCAGGTTGCTTTCATGTTTTGCTTGCCTCCGTTTTTGATGATTCGATGATACTCTGTCAAGGCTCTGATTTTCAAATCAATGCTTGTCAGATAACACCCAAATGAAAATTTCTATTGCCACTCCGCAGGGCTTTAGTTTTAAGCGGACGATGCTCTCGCATGGTTGGTGCGGGCTGCTCCCTTGTGAGGTTGACGAAGAAAGATGGAGGCTGACGCGCGTCTTTGATATTGGAGACGCGCAGCCTTTAACGGCCAGCATCAGCGAAAGCGGAAACACGATTGAAGTCAACATCTCGCTCGGCAAGCCCGGTAAGCGCGCCGTGGAAAAGATAACGCGCGACGTGCGGCACATGTTCAGGCTCGACGATGACATGACAGTATTTTACGAGGCCATGTCCGCCGATCCGAATTTCGAGTGGATTGTGCGCGCGGGCGCGGGGCGAATGTTGCGCTCGCCGACCGTGTTTGAAGATTTGGTAAAAACCATCTGCACGACGAATTGCTCCTGGGGGCTGACGCTGAAGATGGTCGCTGGCCTGACAAACAATCTGGGGCGTGAAGCAAAGGATGGCCGCAAGGCTTTTCCCACGCCGGAAGCGATGGCAGAGGCTTCAAGCGATTTTTATCGAGACGATATGCGCGCGGGCTATCGCGCTCTGTACTTTAAAGAGCTGGCAGAGCGTGTCGCTTCAGGCGAGTTGGATGTTGAAGGCTGGATTGACAGCGAATTGCCGACCGATGAATTGAAACGCGAGATGAAGCGCGTTAAGGGAGTCGGCGATTACGCGGCCGAGAATCTTTTAAAGCTCGTCGGGCGTTACGATGTGCTCGCGCTCGATTCCTGGGTGCGCGGAAAATTCGCGCGCACGCACAACAAAGGCCGCGCCTGCCCGGACAAAAAAATCGCGCGCCACTACGCGCGCTTCAACTCCTGGCGCGGCCTCGCACTATGGTGCGACATGACGCGCGACTGGATAGAAGAAGAGCAGGGATGAGGGCGGAGGGATGAGGGATGACAGGCATGCTATTGAACCTTGAGCGGCTCATCTCAAATAGCATCACTTTCATCTTTCCGCCTTCATCCTTAGTCTTGACGATGGGCAGAGCTTTTCGACGATGCATTCGGCGCAGAGCGGCGTGCGCGCTTTGCAGACTTTGCGCCCGTGCGCGATGAGCAGGTGCGAAAATAGAATCCACTCTTTGCGCGGGACGAGCGACATCAAATCGCGCTCAATTTTTTCCGGCTGCTTTTCGGCGGTCAAGCCCAGACGCTCTGAGAGTCGCGTGACGTGCGTGTCAACGACGATGCCGGAGGTAATGCCGTAAGCATTGCCGAGCACGACATTGGCGGTCTTGCGCGCGACTCCCGGCAAGGCGAGCAGTTCTTCCATCACTTCGGGGACGCGCCCCTGATGTGTCTCGCTGATAATCCGGCACGCGCCCTGAATCGCTTTCGCCTTGTTGCGATAAAACCCCGTCGAGCGAATGTCCGTCTCAAGCTCTGTCTGTGCGACTTGCAGGTAATCTTCCGCGCGGCGGTATTTACGGAACAGATTGGCCGTCACCTGATTGACGCGCTCGTCCGTGCATTGCGCAGACAGGATAGTAGCTATCAACAATTCAAGCGGGCTGTCGTGATTGAGCGAGCAGCGCGCGTCCGGGTATGCTCGTTTGAGAAGGTTGATAATCTTTGCTGCTCTTTGTTTTTCTGCTGTGTTTTCCAAGCTGTGTGTAGACTCCAAATTATTCTTATAACTGCGAAAATATCTCACGCAAAGGCGCAAAGGCGCAAAGGAAAGACGCCAAGAAGAAGCTATGGCGAAGGAGAATTCCTGTTGACCTCTCTCAAGCTTTCTTTGCGCCTTTGCGCCTTTGCGTGAAACTCTTCCCTCTCCCACAAATAGCAAATCTCGTCATTTGAAAGTAGAATGTCGCTCCCAATTACCTGTTAGGAGCTTCCGCGATGAGCGCATCGAAACCGTTGACCATCCTGTGCATTGCCAGTTACCACAAGGGCGAAGAGTTTATGCGTGAGTGCAAGCGGCAGAATTGTCGTGTCCTGCTGCTGACCTCGCAGAGCATTGCCGACGCCGATTGGCCGCGTGAGAGTCTGGACGAGATTTTTCTGGTTCCCGATGTGGACAAGAAATGGAATCTCGATGACGTGATTAAAGGGGCCAGCTTTCTGGCGCGGCGCGAGACGATTGATAGGGTCGTGCCGCTCGATGATTTCGATCTCGAAAAAGCCGCCGCGCTCAGAGAACACTTGCGCGTGCCCGGTATGGGCGAGACGACGACGCGCTATTTTCGCGACAAGCTGGCGATGCGGATGAAGGCCGCCGAGGCCGGAATCCCCGTCCCGGAATTCGTGCATGTGCTGAATCAAGATTGCCTGCGCGAGTACATGGAGCGCGTGCCCGCGCCGTGGCTCATCAAGCCGCGCTTTGAAGCTTCTGCGACCGGCATCAAGAAAATCAACACGCAGGATGAGTTCTGGCCTGCGATTGAGTCTTACGGCGACCGGCAATCTTATTACGTGCTTGAAAGGTACATACCGGGAGACATTTTTCACGTTGACTCTATCGTGTCGGAACGCGAAGTCCTCTTTGCCGTGGCGAGCCGTTACGGCCAGCCGCCGCTCGATGTGGCTCACGAGGGAGGCGTCTTTACCACCGCGACCATCAGGCGCGGCTCGGATGATGAAGCAGAGCTGCTGGCTTTGAATCGCGCGGTGCTGGGCGCGATGGGACTCATGCGCGGCGTCTCGCACACGGAATTTATCAAGGCCAAGTCGGACGGGCGTTTCTACTTTCTCGAAACCTCTGCGCGCGTCGGCGGAGCCAACATCGCGGAACTGGTCGAGGCTGCGTGCGGCATCAATTTGTGGGCGGAGTGGGCCAAGATTGAAACCTCTCGCCGCGAGCAGGCTTATCAATTGCCCGCTGGCCGCGAGGATTATGCAGGGTTAATCGTCTCGCTGGCGCGGCAGGAATATCCTGACACTTCCGCTTATGATGATGCAGAGGTCGTGTGGCGCATGAATAAACATTTTCATGCGGGCATGATTGTGATGTCGCCCGATTGGGGACGTGTGGAATATTTGCTGCATGAATACACAGAGCGATTTTATAAAGACTTTTTTGCGACGCATCCGGTGCCTGAGCGCGCCGTGAGCTAAAGAAAAGATTCATACAGGGATGGACAGGAGAGACCGGATAATACCGAATTGCAAAAGAAAAAGAGGCCACAGATGAACACGGATCAGCACGGATCAGAACTAAACTATTGATTTATATCTGCGTTTATCCGCGTGCATCTGTGGCTGATTCGTCCCTCTTTTTTCATTGCCACTTGGTATAAGAGTGATGCTGATGTAGCTTGTTCGACTCGTTGGAAAGAGAAAAGGCTGAGGGATGTCTTAAAACATCTCTCAGCCTTTTGTTTGAAGTTAGAGCAGATTGCAAATCAGTGTCCGGTAGGCTGTGAGCCTGCCGCTCGTACAGGACAGGCGGCAGGCTCACAGCCTACAGTACATTCAATCGAAATCTGCTCTAGGGTTTGATTGACGGAGAGATTCGGTTCGCTAATATTTCTTAAACCGAAACTCTCCGTCAATCTGTTTCGAGCCGTTCAGGTCATTACGGCAGGTAAGCCGCCGGCACGGCAGTGTCTCCGTTCAGACCGAAGCTCTGCGTGTCGGTCGAACCATTGCTGCTGCGCAGGATGTACCAAGTGCCCGTGCTGGCACGGAAGACCGCTAGATCAGCTTTGCCGTCTCCGTCGTAATCGCCGGGAACTGCTGTGTCCGAACCCAAGCCCCAGGACACTGAAGCCCCGCCCGCAGTGCTCTGTAGCAAGTGCCATGTGCCACTGCGGAACACTGCATAGTCCGTCTTAGCATCGTTGTCATAGTCAGCCGGAACCAACCTATCACCGCTCAAGCCAAACGAAGTTGCAGAGTAGCCAGCCGTGCTTCCCAGGACATGCCAGACGCCGCCACGGAAGACTGCGTAGTCTGTCTTGCTGTCGCCGTCGAAGTCTCCGGCCAGAGGCAAGTCACCGCTGATGCCCCACGCCTGCGCGGCTGCTGTTCCATCAGAGCTACGCAGCACGTAGAACGTGTTATTGCTCGGGCGATACACAGCGATGTCGGCTTTGGTGTCGCCATCGTAGTTGCCCGTCATCGGCACATCGCCGCTCGCGCCCCATGGGGTAGTGATGACGGTGCCGTCGCTGCTCTTCAAGATGTACCACGTGTTAGTGCGGAAGACCGCGATGTCGGCTTTGGTGTCGCCATCGAAGTCGCCCGGCACGAGTCTATCTGAAGCTAAGCCGAACGGTTGGCTGATAAAGCCAGCCGTGCTGCGCTGGATGTGCCATGTGCCGCTGCGGAAGACCGAGAGGTCGGTTCTGCCGTCACCATCAAAGTCCGCCACAGGCTTGCGCACATTAATCGGCGGGCAGGTAAAGCCATTGACGTATAAGCCTCCCGTGAAGTTTATATTGTCAATTCTGGCTCCGGTTCCGCCGACCGAAGCATCCGTGCCGATGCGCAAACGCAGCTTAATGGTCTGCCCGTTGGTTGAAGCGGGCAAGTTGGCCGTCGTGTCTACATAGAGGCCCGAGGTCGTGCCGATCCAAGCCGGACGACCGGCCAGAGGATTGGCTGAAGCGCTAAGCGTGCCGTTGTAACCACCGACTGTGAAGCTGCCGCCAGCCGTGACGATGTCCTGGAAAGCTCCACCGTTGACGCTGATTTCCAACACCATGCCGTCCCAGGCAGGCGTTTCAAAAGCATTGTTGCGTTTGAAGGTCACCGTGGCCGCAGCCGAAGTGATTCTCACGTCCGGCGTAACCAGAGTTGATTCGCCGGCGGTTGTGCCATCGTTTCCGAAGGCCGCGTTCGGCGCAGAACTGGGCGTGGTGGTCGAAGTCACCCATGCCAATTGTCCGCCGGAGTTGGTCGTCGTCCACAGGTTAGGCAGCGCCGGGGCTGTCACACCGTCCAAGCCCTCAAGCGAGCCGCCCGTCGTCGGCACGCCAATGCGAATCTCGCGGCTGGCGGCGGTTGATCCGAGACTGCTGTTGATGGCGAAGTTGAGCGTCAACATACTGCCGCAAGCCGTGCCTGCCGGAACAATGTAGTTGATCTGTCTGGTTTCAGTCGTGCCGCCAGCGATAGTTCCATAGCTGACTGCCGGGCCGCCGTTGACCGAAACGGTCGTGCTGGTGGCCGGGTCAGACAACGGATTCTGCACCGGCACGGTCAGAATCAGCGACTCGCCGGGTTCGGCAAAGCCGTTGTTGTTGCCGGAGCTGTCAGAGAACGAGAAGGTCGGAGCTTGAAGCAGACCGGGAAGCAGGAAGGATTCAACGACAGCCGAGCCGGTCGTGGTCGCGCCGAAGCCGCAGCCGCGCGCCGCAAATCCAGCCCAGATGTCGCCCGAGTCCGCGCCGCCGAAACCTGCGTTGTCAGCCGCGAGAATCGAGTTCCGCGCCGCTATCATGGTCAGCGCGCCGCCGGTCGGATCGCCTTTCATGCCGTCAACCACAAGCTGCATCATGCGCTGGTTGCCAACCGCATAACCGAGCCGTGTAATCATGCGTGCGCGAACTTCGAGCAGCATGTTGCACCAATTCTCGCCCATGTTGTGCACGCCCGTGCCGTTAGCGATAGCAGGGTTCTTGCCATACGCGCCGTCGGTCACGTTCTCCTGCGCCGGGTCTACGTCGGCGTAGGTCAGCGGGCTATGCGGCCTATTCATCGGGCCGCCCGTGTTTGACCTGAGCGCATAGGGGAAGCGGCGGATGCCGTAGTAGTAGTTATCAGTTCCCTCTGCGCCGAGTTGCAGCGTCGAATAACTACCGGTGCTGAAGAGGCCCGCGTTGTCTTCAGACGCATTGGATGTCACCGAGCGTCCAAAGAAATCGCCCCAGCCTTCGCCCATGCCGCCGCCCTGAGCGGAGGTCAAGCCGGAGCCGTTGGCGTGGAGACGACCCGATAATCCGTGACTATATTCATGGATGATGATTTCGGCGTCGAGGTCTCCATCACGATCCGGGGTCGGACCAGTCCAGAGATACATCTGCATACGCGGCGATGTGCCGTCCGATGTCGGACTCATATTCGCGTTGTTCGTGCCGGACGAATCCTGCGCTTCGGCCATCACGCGGTCGTTAGCAACGCCGCCGCGACCGAAGTTATCCAACTGAAAGTTTCTGGCCTGCTCGTTGAAACCCAGTTGGTAAAGGACATCGTGATAACGGTTGTTCCAGTAGAACAAATTCGTCACGATGCCGTTCTGGTACCCAACGGTCAGAGGATCATCCGTGCCGAGCGGCGGCGGATTGTAAGCAAAGGTGAAAACACGATTAGGCGTGCCGGTCGGGCGACCCGTCGGGTCAATTCCGTTCGGCGTGACTCTATCTAATCCGGCATCAACGTTGTTGCCGGTCGTGGTGTTGCCGCCATTAGTAATCCAACCGTTGTTGTTGAAGTTCAGCGGGCCTTCGTTGCCGATGAGCGAAACAGTCACGCGCGGGATGCCCACGCCCTGAATGCCCGAACCCGGAATAGCGTTCGACGGTGAGAGCGGCGCAGGATTACCGCGATCATAGATCGTGTAGGTCGCAGATTCCGTCTGGTCTGCCGTGATGTTCTGACGCCACAACATGCGCCCGTTGCTCGCGTCAACAATCACGTAGTAAGCCGCGACCGGCTCCCACAGGAGCACGCGCCAAGCTAAGGTCGCCACGCCGGTCTCAAGCGGGAAGTACATCAATTCGGCAGTCGTTTCGCGATCAAACTGCCCGCGCTCAAAAATCACTTTCCGGCCTTCGAGTTCGCTCGACTCCATTTTCAAATCGGCGCTCGTCGCTTGACGGTTAATCGCTTTGGCCGCCGCGATGACGGCATCCTGCGGAGCGCCCGTGACTCTTTCCAGACTCTCGTAGTTGAGGCCGGGCGCGAGGTTGTTGACGGTGCGCGACAGTTCGCCGTTTCTGGCGATGATGGCGCGTACTTCGCCCATAAAGACCGGGATGCCGTTAATCTCCTGCGCCATCTCGACATAGGAGAGATTGCCTGCGGGGTTCGTGTAGTTGGCAAAGGTGCGGAGCTGCCCGACCTGTTCGGTCGTGAGTCCGTACAACCCTTTGTTCTGCGCCAAAAATCCGCGCACCAACGCTTCGCGTGATTCGCGATTGTTGGCTGTCGCTTCGGTCAGGAACGCACCATTTTTCAGCACGTCTGTGCCGACGATGTGCGCGATGCCCAGTTCCGTGTTGTAGTCAACTGTCAACTCCGGGACGCGGCGTGACAACTCTTGTTCCGCCTCAAGTCTTTTGGTCTCGACCTGGCGAGCCATCGTTTCGGCTCCGCCCGCCTTCTGGCGATACTGTTCGCGCGCCATTAGCGTTTCGTCAGACTTGTCGAAACGGATGTCATAAAATTCCAGGCCGGGGACGTGACTGACCGTCACCTTCCCTGCTGTTTGAAAGTTATCGCCGACGTAAGCCTGCGAGCGAAATTGCAGAGGCAGCGCCACGGCCAGTCCGAGCAGAATCATGACTGCCAGACCGGCGCGATACTTTCTCTGGATACTTCTTAGACCAAAGCGTTGTTTCATTAACTAGGCCCTCCTAAAAGCCACGGGTTTGGGGATTTCAGCAAACTCAATCGTCTTTCACGAAACTTCTTACATGAATTCACAAAAGACGCATCTTGCCATTTACAGGAATCAAGTCTTAGTCAGAAGACCACCCGGCCTGCCTGACCAAGCATTGAAGAATTCAACGAAAAATTATTGCTGCCTTGTCGAATAATGTATGAGAGAAAAAGTGCGCTCTCTTAGTTTGAGTGGAAAACCTTGTGCGACGCTCTTCTTGCGAGGGTGATTAACGTTGTATCAAGGCGAATGAAAACTGCCGCGCTCCTCATGTAATTTGAACAGAGAAATAGCCGCTGCCCACGATCAGAGGCTAATCGAGAGCTTGCGCCCTTTTAAGTTTTAAGTCTGGCTGCAAAAAGGATCAAAGCGATAATCAGAGTGGTCATTCCGAAGACATCACGGGCAAGCATCAAAACAGTAGGTTTCAATCGTCTTTACCGGAGTCGCCGAAGCGTTTACAACAAACTCTCATCGCACGGCATCCCCTCGGCTCCGGTGCGACAATTAAAGCACAGGCTGAAGATGTAAACTTGAATCTTGCGATGAATGTCCTCAGACAACGCCGGACAGGACTCACTATCTATCTTCGGGGGCAGTTTTTAACACACCTTCCGCCCCCTAGTCAATGCGGGGTAATGGTTGGTAGTGGGTCAGTTTGAAATTCAAGTGTCATCCAGCATCAGGAAAGAAGCTCCCGCAAAGGCGCTGGTGGCGCAAAGGGGCTGAGCCATTCTTTGACTTGCGGGCTTTCTTTGCGTCTTTGCGCCTTTGCGGGAACCTGTCCTTTCTTTGCCATGTTTGAAACTGACCCACTACTTAATGGTTGGTAGTGGGTCAGTTTGAAGATGAATGAGTCAAGAGATGAGGTTCACCGCAGAGACCGGAGATAGCGCAGAGGGGGCGCAGAGGCTTGAATGGCTCTCAAGCCTCTGCGCCATCTCCGCGTTCTCTGCGTCTCTGCGGTGAGTCCGGCTTTCTTTTCCCTTATCTTCAAACTGACCCACCTAATGGTTTTATATCCGAGATTTCGGAAAACGGCAGGCCGGAATCGGGCGCATCTCACACGCGGAGGCGGGCGATATAAAACCTTACTTGCGGCGCACGCGCCCTTTCCAAAGCTAACGAGAGAATTCCGCGATAATCTTTTCGCGTATCTGCGGCGGCGAGAGCTTCTCTTCCTTTTGCAGGCGATAGGCCATCAACGCCTCGTCAACGCACGTCGCGCAGTGCGAAGAATGATCGTCCTCATAACAGCTATGCAAGCTCTTATGGCCGAAGCCCTGATCGCAGTAGCAATAGCATGGAAGCTGCGCCAGCGTTTCCGGTATCTCTCTGGCGACCTGATAAGCCTGCCGCGTCTTACCAAAGAACTGCATCGGGTCAAGCGTCGGCTTAAGCGGGCGTGCGCTCTGCGCGTCCTCGAAGTGAGCCGGAACCCGTTCCGTCTGTGGCGGGACGGAAACCTTATCCATGTTGGATTCGTGTTCATGCCTTATCGAATCGTTGCGCCTTGCTGACAGAGTCACTATTCCAACTGTGACGGCGACGACGACGGCCAGAATGATTATTACTTTTTTCATACGCGCGATTTTATTATGTCTGAAGGCCAAGAGCAATTAAAGAACCCTGTCGTTCGGCTGCTCGCCTTGAGTTTCCCGGATAAAACTGATTACATCCTGCCTTCATGGATGTTGATTTCGAGATTGATTGGTAAGGTGAGAATGAAAATCAAACGATATTTGGATTAAGTGTTATGGAAACCGAAAATCTACAGCCGCGATTTGCCATCTGTCTCAATAATGCAGGTTATCCTGATGATTTGAAGGTCAGAACTGTTTATCAAGTCTTGCCGGACGAATCTGCGGCGAGAAGTAATTACATCCGGGTAATAGACGAAACCGGAGAAGATTATCTTTATCCGGCAACATATTTTGTGTTTGTCGAAGTCCCATCCGAAGCGGCGAAAGCTTTAATCCTCACGGCTGCTTAATCCCAAGCCGCAGCCTAATCTTCATCCGCCTTGATTACAACCGGCGGCGTCAGCGAGGCGCGCGGGTGATGCCTGTCGTAGGTGGCGCGCAGGTGATTATCCGTGATGTGCGTATAAATCTGCGTCGTCGAAATGTCGCTGTGCCCGAGGAGCGCCTGCACCGAACGCGAATCCGCCCCGCGCTGCAACAGGTGCGTGGCAAAACTGTGGCGCAGGGTATGCGGCGAGACATTTTCGAGCCGCGCTTGCTCCGCGTAATGTTTGATAGTCGCCCATGCAGCCTGACGTGTGAGCTTTCGTCCGGCGCGATTGATGAAGAGCAAAGGGCTGCTGCTTCCCCTTCGTGCGCGTGCGCCGATGTAGAGCATGAGCCAGTGCGTCGCGCTTCTGCCGAGCGGCACGCGCCGCTCTTTGCTGCCCTTGCCGTGACAGGTGATTAGTCCAGCGTCCAGATCAACTTCGGCCAGCTTGAGCGACACCACTTCCGAGACGCGCAAGCCCGTCGCGTACATCAATTCGAGCATCGCGCGGTCGCGCTGGCCTTCGCCCGTCTCCGTATCGGGCGCGTCAAGCAGCGATTCCATCTGGTCTTCCGTCAGGAACTGCGGGAGATATGCCATACGCTGCGGCGTATCAAGGTCTTCGGCAGGGTGTATCTTCAAATGCCCGTCGAGCATCAGAAAGCGAAAGAGACCGCGCGCCGCGCTGACCGCACGTGTGACGGTTGACGGCGACAGCCCCTCGCGCGACAACTGCGCGATCCACTCGCGCAAGTCTTTCCGCGTCAGGTCGGCTACCGGGACGCCCTTCACCACAGCCCACGCTTGCAGCTTTTTCAGGTCACGCGCGTAGCTCTCCAGAGAGTTCGCAGACAACCCCTTCTCAACCTGCAAATATGCCAGATACTCACGCACCAGATCGCGCCCGTGCTTGCTGTCTGTAGTCATTCAATCAACGCTCGATAGTTTTATTTTTCCGACTCAGGCCGCATTCTAACAGAAGCCGGACACGGAAAAATAAAAATTGCGGATTGCGGATTACAAAGCAGGAAGGTGTTTGCCAATCCGCAATCCGCAATCCGCAATTGCCAACTCCCGCAGGCGGTTCTGACCTGAAGCTTCTATTCGTAGCGCAGGCATTCGATGGGGTCTAGGCGCGAGGCTTTGCGCGCAGGCCAGACGCCGAAGACGAGGCCGACGCCGACCGAGACGGTCAGACCTGAGATGACAGCCCAGAGCGGAATCTGCGCCGGGAGCGAGGGAAACAAAAGCATGATTAGCTTGCTGATGCCGACCGCGAGCACAACCCCTATCAGGCCGCCCATAAAAGTCAGCGTCATGGCTTCAAACAAAAATTGATTAACGATGTCACGCCTGCGTGCGCCAATCGCTTTGCGGATGCCGATCTCTTTGGTGCGCTCGGTCACAGAGACGAGCATTATATTCATCACGCCGATGCCGCCGACCAGCAGGCCGAGGCTGGAAATCGCAATCGCGATCAATCCGATCATGGCGGTGATGCTGTCGAACTGCTCTATAAACTTGTCTGCGGTCTTGATGTCGAAATTGTCCGGGTCATTGAAATTGACCTGGCGACGACGGCGGAGGACTTCTCTGGACTGTTCGAGCGCATCGTTCAATTGCCCCGCGCGCCCCTGTATTACCATCAACAAATAACCGCGCGCCGGAGCGAGTTTTTGCGCCGTGCGAAACGGCAGAAAGACAGCGTTGTCCTCTTCGTTCTCGCCAAAAAATCCGGCCTTTCTTTTCTCAAGGACGCCGACGATCTCGAAAGTATGCCCGCCCATCTTGACCAAAGTTCCGACGATTCCCGTGTCCTGATTCGGGAACAGAGCCTCTGCGGCATTAACGCCGATGACTAACACCTTGCGCCGCTGCTGGTCGTCCGCTTCTGAGATAAAGCGGCCTTCCTTGAGCATGATGTTCGTGATGTCCGCATAGTTCGGCGAGACTCCCTGCGTGTTGCCCCAGCGATAATTCAAGCCGTTATAAATAATATTGTCGTCAAACGGCCCGCCCGTATAACCGACATTCGGCGCGACGTGCGCGACATCCTCGACCGCAGGGCACGAGGCGCGAATGGCTTCGACATCGCCGACGGTCAAAGGCTTGCGCGTGCGCTCCGAACGGTCTTCCGGGCCAAAGCCCGTCGAGAGGTGAAAGGCATAGATGTTATTCGTCCCGTATTCTTCGATGATGGCAACGATGTTCTGGCGCAACCCCGTCAGGATAGAGGCAATCACGATGGCCGTCATCACTCCGATCACGATGCCGAGCACGGTCAGAAAGCTTCTGAACTTGTGCGCACGCACGCTGTCGAGCGCCATCTTCAGCGTCTCTCGCGGAATAAATCTCGGAAGCTTTAACCTCATAACAATCTGCGTTCTAAGAAAGACTTTAACAGGGATGGACAGGATAAACAGGATAGAGAAATGTCAATTCAGGAAGAAAGCATGATGAAAAGCAAGCTAACTTTCGTTTCTTCATATTCCCTCTTACTTTCATCCTGTTTATCCTGTCCATCCCTGTTTGAATCTCTTACGTATTTTGCGTCAACGCGACAATCGGATCGAGCCGCGCCGCTTTGAATGCAGGATAGATGCCTGCGATGATGCCGATGACGCTCGAAACAACGACCGCCAGAAAAATGTAGCCGATGGTGATCGTCATCGTCATCTCAGCCAGCGTCGAAATCAGCCAGCAGATTCCGGCGGCGAGCAGCAAGCCCAACACTCCGCCGAGCGCGCAGAGCGTCGCGGACTCGATTAGAAACTGCATCAGTATCTGCTTTTTGGTCGCGCCGACGGCTTTGCGCAAACCGACTTCAAAAGTTCTCTCCGTCACGGACACCAGCATGATATTCATGACGACGATGCCGCCGACGATCAGCGTAATCAGCGTAATCGGAATCACGACCGCCGCGATGCCGCTCGTAAACTCGTCCACCTGATTATTGACCTCTTCGACGTTGATGACGCCGAAATCATCCTCTTCATTTCCTTTCAGCTTATGCTTGTTGCGCATGGCAAGGCGCGCATCTTCAATCGCCGGATGTAAGCCTTCGCGGTTTTCCGCTTTGCCGTGAATCTGCAAGCCGGAAGCGCGTGTGAAAATCTGTTGATGCGTCGTCAGCGGAATATAGATATGACGGTCAAAGGAATCGCCAAAGAACGCGCCGCGTTTTTCTTCGACGCCGACAACGCGCATCGGCAGGCCGCGCACCTTCAATTCCTGCCCGACCGGATTTGTGCCGGGAAAGAATTTCTCTTTAATGTCCGCTCCCAGCACGCAGACCAGCGCGGAGCGTTGCACTTCATCGTTGGTGATATACCGGCCATCGGAAATCGTCTTGTCTTCGATGCTGACCATATTCGCGGTCACGCCGAAGACCATAGCCGAAGGAAACTCTATGCCCTCCTGGCTGAGATCGGTTTGATTCTGAACTTGCGCCCCGACCTCCGAGCAGGAGCGGCAATTATCTCGCACCCACTCGAAATCATCCCATTGCAAACGCTTGTTGCGCCGGTTCATGCGCTCGAACTCTTCATCCGACAACTGCCCTGAAGAAGCGATGCGCGCAATCATAAAGTGATTGGCTCCCAAAACCTTCGTCACCTTGTCCACCACATAAGTATTCAGGCCGCTGATGGCCGCGCCGACCACCACGACCGACGCCACGCCGATAATGATGCCAATCAGAGTCAGAAAAGCGCGCAGCTTATGCGCAAAGATGGATTGGAGCGCAATACGCGCGGCATCTACATAAAATGAATAGATATGTTTCATCTGGGAAAACGGAAAAGAGAAAAACGCTGAATGCCTGACAATTTGCCTGTACGACGCATGCAGAAAGAATGTTTAATAATAGTTTCGGTTGCTGACAGAGATAACCACAAAGACACGAAGGCACTAAGAAATTCGGATCAATACCTTTGTGTCTTAGTGCCTTTGTGTTTTAACCGGATGACTTTACCAACCAGCTTGCCTGCGATTCACTTGTGCGGCAATCAGGCAGCCAGAGAGGCTCGCGTTTTCAGGTCGGATGGCTGCATATCCGGGAACGACCCGCGCCCGAAAAAGACGTGCCGCGCGAGAGAATTGACTAGCGGCAAACGCATAATCGCACATCCCATTTCCAAAACAGCGGGCTGCTTGAGCTTCGCTATCAAACGCCGCATCCAGAGCCTTGAGGTAAACCGCGTGCGGAAGGCGTCGCCCGAATACGGCGCGAGCGAAGCGGCATCTCCGCTTCCCAGATAATCAACAATCACGCGCGCCGCGAGATGCGACAAACGCATGCAAGGGTCTAAGCCTCCGGCAGTCAGCGGCGATACAGCGCCCGCAGCATCTCCTATCAACAGACCGCGCTCGCAGGCGATGCGCCGCAGCACGCCGCCGACAGGGATGCGCCCGCCCCTGCGCTCAACGCTCTGCGCGTGGCTCAGGTCAACGATGCTCCCGGACACGCTCAGGCGAAAAGTTTCCAACGCGCGCAACGGATCAAACTGCCTGGCGTAGCCTCCGACGCCGATATGCGTCTCTTCGCCGTCGTGAACTATCCATGCGAGGTATCCCGGCGCAAGCACAGGGTCGAGAAAGCAATGAAAGCGCGGAGGTCCGTCCAGCGGTACGCCTGTCAAAACTTCTTCCACGCCGACGATCCATTCGCGATTGCTGTCAAGCTCAAGATCGCGCGCCACGCGCGAGTTCGCGCCGTCGCCTCCGACCAGAAAGCGCGCACGCGCAGCCCAACGTGTGCCCTCTGTTTCCAGTTGGACGAGCGTATCCGCTCCGGCTTTTTCGCTTCCGGCATAGCGCGTGGCGGGCGCCCACTCGACTCCCGCGCGGACGCATTCATCCAGATAATGCAAATACAGCTTGCTCATCCGCCCGACGCGAAACTCGTCATGCTGGCTCTCTAACTTCAAAGCGCGCCAGGCGGGCGAATACAATGTGACATGCCGCACGGGCGGCCCCAGACAATTTTGCGGAAAATCAAAATCTTCGAGCGTGCGCCGGACGAAAATCCCGGTCGTGTGAACCGCCTCCGCCAGCGAGAGCTTGCGATCCGCGAGCAACACATGCGCCCCCTTGAGCGCCAGCAGCCGCGCGCACTGAAGCCCCGCCAGCCCGGCCCCTATCACGATAACGTCATACCGCTTCATCTTATTAACACCTCTTCAACGAGGGTGTAGGGGATAGGGTGTAGGGTTGTAGATAAAAACTGTCTTGAACTACACCCTACACCCTACGCCCTACGCCCTCGCTCTTAAGCTGTCTTCTCTTCCGTCTCAGCCGTCTTGACCGCGAACTTTTCTTTCCAGCGAATCCGCCCGGTCATCTGCATCACGACAAACAGCGTGATAATCGAGCCGATGGTAATCGCCAGCCCGGTGAAGCCTTTGAGAAAGAAGGCGTAAGAGAACATCACCAGATAAATGAACTGCGCCAACGCCGCCTCGCCGCTCGCAAAGCGCATCCCGACCACGAGGCGCAGGTAGCTGACGACCAGAAAAATCGAGACCACAGAACAGATGGCAAACGCTAAGTGAATCGAGACGTGGTCAACCAGATAGGCCAGCAACAGGTGAAACGAAAAGAACGCCGCTGCCAGAAAAAAGTAGTTCATAGGGTGCAGTTCTATCCCGCGCAACGTAGTGATAATCAGCATCAGGAAGAAAAAGAAAAAAAGCGAGACCGGCGCGAACAAACTGATGCGACCGGCGAGCGGGCCGGGCTGTAATTTCTCGGGCATCACCATGCCGATCTGATAGCCGGAGACGAGACTCTTGGAAGACCAGATTAGATTCCAGCCGCCGTCCGTCTCTTGCTTCTCGGTTGGCGAGAGAGTGTTTTCGGGAAAGTCTATCTCTTTAAAGTTGGTCTTCATCGCCAGCGTGAAATCGCGCACCTGCGTGACATTCTGCCCGAAGTTGTAATGCCAGCTATTCAAGCCCTGCGAGCGATAGCCGAGCCGCAGCGTCGCCGTTTTGCCAGCCGCCAGCTTGACCTTGCCGCTCACGACATTCTGCTTGTTCTCAAGCGTCAAGGGCGTGTCGTCAATGCTAAAGACCAGCTCATCATAGATGGCCTGCTCGGTCGGATAATTGAGCGTGAACTCGACTTCTTCTTCCTTTTCGCTCGGGTTCTTAAAAGCGTAGACGCCCGCGAACGCAACCTTATAGGTGCTATACCAGAGCAAGCCTTTCTGCCTGTGCTCAAGATCGAGCGCGACATCTATGCGGCTGCTTTCGAGCGGCAGCACATGCTTTACCGGCTCCTGCTCCGTCTTCACCACTGTCTTTCCATTCTCCATGCTTGAGACAGTCTTCGGCACAAGCTGTATGTAAGAGGCAGCGGGCGGCGATTGATTGTGCGGCGCGCCCCAGAGCGAGACGACGCGCCCCTCCGACGATGCGTCCGAAGAATAAGTGCGCTGGAAAATCGTTGCGCCTAAAATAGCCCATGCCACCGAAGCGCAGACAAAAATAAAAGCGATAGCGGTAATACGCTTGACCATAGCCTTCGACTCCTTAAAAAGTAGTTTTCAAACCTTCATCATCACGCACACACGCGCGCATTGTTACTCAACCCGGCAGAGAAACGTCCGAGAGCTTCATTCTCAACCGTCATTCCTCTCGCTAACAATGTGGTTCTCCACAGTGCAGGGTCGTGAGCAGGCACGACGCCTCCGGTAAATCCTGAGAATTTAAGAGAAAAGCGATTTGATTTCTGCAAAGAGCTTTGCAATACAAAGCGGCACGACAAAAAAAAGCGCGACCCGATTTTTAAAGGTCACGCATGGCGCGAATCAGAGCTTCCATGTGATCCAGATAACGTTCGAGCGCGCGGCGTCCCGTCGTTGTAATCTTGTACTCGGTTTTCGGCACGCGCCCGTCAAACGATTTGGCGCAGGCAATGTAACCTGCATCCTCAAGCTTGCGCGCGTGAACGCTCAGGTTGCCGTCGGTCGTCCGCATCAGATTTTTCAGATCGTTAAATGACAGTGAATCATTGGCCGCGAGCGCGCTGATGATGCCGAGCCGCAGGCGCTCGTGTATCAGGCGATCCAACTCCGAAGCGTTTTCGGCTCCGGCTTCCGCCTCGCGCACGTTGCGCAGGCCGCCGCGCGCATTGCCCGCACGGCTCTTCTTCCCGTTCTTTAACAAAGCATTCTGCTTAGCCACCGTGTTTCCTCGCGATGATGAGGCCGAAAATTATATGCAGCACGCCAAAGCCGAACGCCATGTAAAGATTCCCCCAGGCATCGGGCGAAAAAAGCGCGAGCGCGCCGAGCGTCATAAAACATAGCCCCATAATCGGCACGATACCGACAGAGAACATGCCTCCCGTGACGACGCCCGCGCCATAAAGCAGCAGCCACATGCCCGGAATGATGTGTGTCCCGGTCACGCGAGAAAGGACGATGGTTAAAAGCGCACCGACAAAAATCGGCGGCGCGAGGCCGAGCGCGAACTTGCGGCCCGGCCCCGAAAGCAGGGGCAACTCTGCTGCGCGTGCCTTACGATCCATCGCCCATCCGCCAATGACGGAAGCGAGCAGGGCTTCGACCAACCACGTCAAAAGCCAAGCCTTGACGGTAATCTGCTGCGCGGCAATGTACGCCGCGCACAAAGCCGAGACGCCCATCACCACCCCGCCCCAACCCGGCACGGCTGTGAAAGAGGAAGCGCGCTCCATCGTCTCGCGGATAAATCGCAGGTTATCCATCGCCCGGTCATGCAAAGCGGGCGGCTCTTTGACCAGTCTCGGTTTCAGTTGGTGAATCGAAGCCATAAGCCAATCATACAAAAGTTCTTGAATCTGTCAAGTACTTTATCAAATAAAGCACATACGATGACAGATAAAGAGCGTGGGCAAGCCCGCCTTCCAGACCTTTGAGACTATGCGGCTTGAGAGATTCAAGCGTATCTAATTCGCAGGTCGGGAAGAGGGGCTTGCCCCCGCTTGATAGATGCAGGGAACAGGTCTTTCTTTGCGTTTCTTTGCGTCTTCTCTCTTTGCGGTCTTTGCGTTAAAACAGCCCTTAACCGCAAAGCCGCAAAGAGAAATCCGCAAAGAAACGCAAAGTGTTTCTATCTCTTGATTCACATTATGGATTAATAGTCCGGCTATTCTGATGGCATTGAAATCATGCCGTCATCGCTGACCTTGACCGCGCTCGCACCGAAATCTTCGCTTGAGAGCTGGCGTATGACATTGGTGGCCGTCCGGTTACTGTCGAGGCGCGGGCCGCCCAAGCCTTCCTGCTTGGCGGGAATGATGCGCCCGCCCAGGAATTTCCCGTCCGGCGCGAGGCGCGTTTCCAAAATCAGCGACAGCGCGGTTGGCCCAACGAGCTGGAATTTTCCGTAGGTCGCAAAATTGCCGAGCGAGTATGCGATCAGGCGTTCGCGGTAAATTTCCATTCCGCGCAGGACGTGCGGGCCGTGCCCGAGCACGAGGTCTGCTCCGGCGTCTATGACCGCGTGCGTAAAGGCGCGCAGGTCGCCGCGCGCTTCGCCCAGGAAAAGTTCCGCCCCGCGCGGGACGTGCTGGTTGGCAGGGCCTTCCGCTCCGCCGTGAAACGAGACGATGACAAGGTCTGCTTTCTTCGCGGCGGCAGCGACGGCGCGCTTGGCAATCGTAATATCATTTAAGTTGAGCGAGACGCGATTAGTAGCGAAAGCGACGACCGCGATCTTCCTGCCTTTGATGTTGAGATAAGCTACGTCATTCGCATCGCCACCGGCATAGGCGATGCCAAGCTCTTTCAGCACGCGCTGCGAACTCGCTCTGCCCTCCGCGCCGAAGTCCGAAGCGTGATTGTTCGCCAGACTCATCAAATCAAAGCCCGCGTCCTTGAGATGTTTGCCATAGCGTGTCGGGACGCGAAACGCGAAACAGCGCGTAGAGGTCGGCGTGCATTTGGTCGTCTCGCCGCCTTCGAGCATGGGGCCTTCGAGATTGCCGAACGCGATGTCTGCGGCTGAGAGAATCGGCGTCACTTCCGTCAACAGCTTTGCGCCGTCTTCGGGCGGCAGCTTGTTGGAATCCGGGTAAGTCGTGCCGAGCATGATGTCGCCGACGGCTGCGATGAGTATCTCGTCATCTGCAACGGCCAAAGGCTTCGGCATATCCGGCAAGGGCGCGGGCGCGGCCTCAGCCGCCGGAACATCTTTGACCGCCTGACAGGACGCGATGCCTGAAAGCGCAAGGATGAGAAGTATTAGAATTAGGAAAAGCTTTTTTGGGGGACGCAATGGAAATCTCCGTAGAATTTATTCGCCGTGAGGAAAGATAGCATACTTGTCAGCATCAATGTTTGACATCAACCACCAGCCGGGACGGATTTTCAAGCTCAAGCACGCGGTAAGGCTTGGAAGCCGCAAGCCCCACAGCCCACGTCACGTCGGCTTCAAAATCGCACGTTAATTTCAACTCTTTCAAAACTTTCAAGCTCAGTTTTCTCTCACGATCTTTAATCGTCGCCTCGCCCGCTTCTGTGTGCGCCTGCGCGGGGATGAGCGAGATGCGGAGCTTGGCCGCGCTGGATAACTTGATGGGCGAGCCTTCACCGCAACTCTCGATCTGCTTCACATACTCGATGCGATAACCGGGCACGGCTTTGCCTGCGAACTCGAAAACGATGCGATCAAAATTCGGGTGCAGGCCGGTGCGGGCTTCGCGCAGCACTGCGGGCGGCGCAGACGCTCTCTTCTTTTCAGTGGCGGCGGTTGTTCCTTCAAACTCTACCGGAGACGTGTCGCCCAACTCGCGCGTGCTGCCGCCTGCCGGGTCTGGATGAGAAGAAGGCGACTCCGGGTTGTTGGCATTATTCGCGGTCGTAGCAGAACCCGGTTGCGGCACTGTACGCTCTGCGCCGCAACCTGCTAAGGATAAAAAGAGCAACGAGAGCGCGATGCAACGTAAATTTTTAAGAGCATTCATTTCATGATTCATCCCGTGTCAGAACCGCCTGCGGTAGCGGGCGGGTTCTTAGCGTCCATAATACCCGCCCGCTACCGCAGGCGGTTCTGACAGGTGGCATTTTTAAGAGTCTGCCTTTCCGGCAAACTTCGCGGTGCTGGCATCGGAGATAAACGCCGCGTCGTCTTTCGTCAGCGATTGCTCGACGAGGAGTTTTTGTTCCAGTTCGTGAACGGCGTATGAGCCGGTCGCGGGGCTGGCCGAAGCCGTGCGCCCGACAAAGTAGGGTCGCTCTGCGCCCGGTAGCAGATGGAAGAGTCTCGGCTCGACGAAATGCCAGCCGCCCATGTTCTTCGCTTCCTCCTGCGTCCAGACCAGTTGTGTCGCGTTCGGATACCCGGCGAAGATTTCGCGCAAGAGTTTTTCCGGGAACGGATAAAACTGCTCAAGCCTGAGAATGGCGACATGCTCGTCGCCGGATTTTTTGCGCGCCGCGCTGAGGTCGTAAAAGACCTTGCCGCTGCACAAAACGATGCGCCGCACTTTCTCTTTAGACGCCACTTCCGCATCGTCTATGACGGGCAGAAAGCCTCCGCCCGTCAACTGCTCGACGGTCGAAGTCGCAGCCGGAAGCCGCAGCAAGCTTTTCGGCGTCATGACGATGAGCGGGCGCATCATCTCCTGCTTAATCTGCCTGCGCAGGAGGTGGAAATACTGCGCCGGAGTGGTCGGGTAACAGACCTGCAAATTATTTTCCGCGCAGAGTTGCAGGTAACGCTCAAGCCGCGCGCTCGAATGCTCAGGCCCCTGTCCTTCGTAGCCGTGCGGCAAGAGCAGCGCGAGACGCGAACGCTGTTTCCACTTGTCTTCGGAAGCGGCGATGTACTGGTCTATGATGACCTGCGCGCCGTTGCCGAAATCTCCGAACTGCGCTTCCCAGAGCACGAGCGCGTCCTGCGCGATAACCGAATAGCCATACTCGAATCCCATCACGCCCTGCTCTGAAAGCGAGCTGTCAAAGACCTCGAAAACAGCATGCTTGTGAGCTTCATTCTTGAGTTCGGAGAGCGGCGTCCAGGCGTCGCCGGTCTGCGTGTCATACATCACGGCATGTCGCTGGCTGAAAGTGCCGCGCCCTGAATCCTGCCCGCTCAGGCGCACGCGCGTGCCATCCAGGACGAGCGAGCCGAACGCGACCGCTTCGGCGAAAGCCCAATCCATGGGGACTTCGCCTTCGCTCATCTTGGCGCGGCGCGCGAGTTGTCCCACCATTTTCGGGTGAATATGAAAGCCTTCGGGCACGACCGCGATGTGATGCCCGATGCGTCGAAGCATCTCCGCATCAATCCCCGTTTCAAGCACGTTCGAGCCGTCTTCTTCGACCACCGGCGGCGACAGCTCTTTCTTCGGGGTCTTCTCTCCGACGACTTTTTTGGCGCGCTGCCATGCGTCTTCATAACGCTTAACGCGCTCTTCCATCATCTGCTCGACTTCCGCTTCGGTCATCACGCCTTCACGAATCAATTTTTGAGCATAGATGGAGCGCACGCCCGGATGAGCTTTGACACGCGCGTACATCAGAGGCTGCGTGTAGCTCGGCTCGTCCCCCTCGTTGTGCCCCAGACGACGAAAGCCGACGATGTCCAAGACCACGTCCTTGTTAAATTCCTGCCGGTAATCGAGCGCGGTGCGCAGCATGCGAAAGGCCGCGTCCGGGTCGTCCCCGTTGATGTGAAAAATCGGAAGCTGCGTCATCTTCGCCACGTCGGTCGAGTAAATCGTCGAGCGTCCCTTTTCCGGCGAAGTGGTAAAGCCGATTTGGTTATTGATGATGATGTGAATCGTGCCGCCCGTCGAGTAGCCTTTGAGGTCTGCGAGATTCAGCGTCTCCATCACGATGCCCTGCCCCGCAAACGCAGCATCGCCATGCAGCAGCACAGGCAATTCCAGATCAATGACTTCTTCGCGCGGCTTGTCAATCGCGTCCTGTTTGGCGCGCACCATGCCTTCGACGACAGGGTCAACAAATTCCAGATGGCTCGGATTCGGAGAGACAGTCAGGCGCACTTTACGCCCGCTCGCGGTCTCGCGCTCGCCGACCGCGCCCTGATGATATTTCACGTCGCCTTCGTCTGCGGGAAAGCTCGGATGCACGCTTCCCTCAAAGGCCGTAAAGATGCGCTCGCAGAAATGGCCGACGACATTGGCAAGCACATTCAAACGCCCGCGATGCGCCATGCCGAGTGTAATCTCTTCGACGCCGCGCTCCGCTCCGCGCTCTATAAGCTGGTCAAGCGTAGGGATAATCGTCTCGCAGCCTTCGAGCGAAAATCTTTTCTGCCCCAAATATTTTGTATGCAGGAAACGCTCGAACTGTTCCGCCGAAATCAGCTTCCATAAGATTTGTTTTTTTATTTCTGCGTCAATCGGCGCGGGGTCAACCAGCTCTTCCCGGATGCGCTCGCGGATCCAGACTTTCTGTTCTTTGCTCTGGATGTGGCGATACTCTATGCCGACCTTGCCGCAGTAGGCGCGGCGCAGGATGTCCAAAATTTCGCGCAGGGTCGCGTTCTCGACTCCGCCTAAGCCGCCCGTGATGAACTCTCTATCCAAATCCCAGATGGTCAATCCGTAAGACTCTATGTCCAATTCCGGATGATGATGCAGCGGCATCGCGTGCAAAGGGTCTATGTCCGCGATGAGGTGGCCGCGCACGCGATAGGCGTTTATCAACTCAAGCACGCGCGCCTGTTTGATCGTCTGCTCGCGCAGGTGGTCGCCGCCGAGCAAGGCCGGGTTGCGGTCAATCGCCCAACGCATCGGCGGATATGCAATCTCAAGATCGGCAAAGATGTCATCGTAAAAATTGTCTTTGCCGACCAGCAGTTCATGCACGCGCGCGAGGAACGCTCCCGACTCCGCGCCCTGTATGATGCGGTGGTCGTAAGTCGAGCTGATGTTGATGGTCTTGCTGATGCCGAGCTGCGAGAGGGCTTCGGGAGCCATCGCCTGATACTCAGCCGGATATTCAATCGCTCCGGTCGCGATGATGACGCTCTGCCCGGACATCAGGCGCGGCGTGGAAGAAACAGTGCCGATGGTTCCCGGATTGGTCAGAGAAATGGTCGTGCCCTGAAAGTCCGGGATTTGTAATTTACCGTCGCGCGCACGCTTGACCACATCATCATAGGCCGTCAGGAACTGAGAGAAACGCATCTCGTTTGCGCCTTTGATGTTCGGCACGAGCAGGCTGCGCGAGCCGTCTTTTTTCTCCATGTCAATAGCGACGCCCAGATTGACGCTCGCGCGTTTGAGGCGCGCAGGCTTTTCATCAACTTCTGTAAAACCGTCGTTAAGCTGCGGGTACTTTTCGAGCGCGCGAACGAGCGCCCACGCGATCAGATGCGTGTATGAAGCCTTGCCTCTGCCGTTCTCTTTCAAATGCTTGTTGATGAGACCACGATTCTCGTCCAGCACTTTGACGGGAAGCTGGCGATTGGAGGTCGCGGTCGGAACAGATAGGCTCGTCTCCATGTTCTCGACGATCTTGAGCGCCGCGCCGCGTATCGGCAACGCTTCTTCTGTTGCGTCAGCGGCAGGCTTCGCGGCGGGAGCGGTCGCGGGCGTCTGCTGCTGTTGCGGCGCGGGCGCGGGAGCAGTTGATTTCGCCGTTGCCGGTGCGCCGTCGCTTGATGAAGAGGATACTATCGCGGCTTGTCCGTTGCCGGTCGCGGGGGCAGCGGGAGCGGAGACAGCATCGCTCTCATCAAGCAGTTCCGCGAAATAGGCTCGCCACGATTCGTCAACGAGCGCGGGGTCGCTGCGAAAACGGCTCAGCAGCCCCTCGACGTAAGTGGCATTGGCTCCGAAATTTTCTGCGATGACCGCCGACAAATCGGACTTGTTTTGCTGTTCGCTCAATGGTTTGTCACCTCGCGCTTGAAAAACTGTCGCGCCCGGCGACCATGAGAATCACCGTGCGCGCTTCTTTGAATTCGGTAAAATATAGACTATCACCTTCCGATTCTCAATGCATCTAAGTTCAGACAAGAGCCATCCAAGCCATACAATCCGTTCCAGGCAGTTCATTACCTAAAGAGGAAATCGCAATGAGATGCAATCCCCCTAAAACATCCGGCCTGCTGATTTTTCCGGCGCTGCTGTTGCTCATGCTTGTCGCGCCAGCGGTTGAGGCAAGCGATGAAAAACTCCCGCGCGGCGTCCTGATTGAAAAGATCGTCTGCCAGAGCGACGCCACGCAGAGCTATGCCTTGTATCTTCCGTCTGGCTACACGCCGCAGAAAAAGTGGCCTGTGATTTACGCCTTTGACCCGAGCGCGCAGGGCAATACGCCCGTAGAGCTTTTAAAAGAGGCTGCTGAAAAGTACGGCTATATCGTCGCAGGCTCTTACAACTCGCAAAACGGCATGCAGCCAGTGCCTTTGCAGACGGCCATCGTAACCATGATTAACGATACGCGCCAGCGTCTTTCGATTGACGAGCTGCGAATCTACACGACGGGTTTTTCGGGCGGGGCGCGCGTCGCCACACGCATCGCGTCGTCGTGCGGCGGCTGCGTCGCAGGGGTCATCGCGTGCGGCGCGAGCTTTCCCACAGACATCACGCCGAAAGCCGATGCGCGCTTTGTCTACTTCGCCACGGTCGGGATAGACGACTACAATTTCCCGGAGTTGAAGCGGCTGGACGAGAAGCTGAGCGCGCTCAATCTTCCGCATCGCGTAGCCACTTTTGCGGGCAGGCATGAATGGGCTTCCGCGAAATTACTCGGCGAAGCAGTCGAGTGGATGGAGCTTCAAGCAATGCGTGCGGGCAGGCGCGAGCGCGACGAGGCTCTGATAGAAAGCTTGTGGAAGAAAGCCACAGAACGCGCGCTTGCGGATGAAGCAAGCGGAAAATTTTATGAAGCATACGTGGGCTATGCCGCGCTGGCTGCGGATTTCAAAACGTTGCGAGATGTCGCGGAGCAGGAAAAAAAGTCTCTGGCTCTGAAAGAGTCGAAAGAGGTCAAGCAGGCTCTCAAGGATGAGCAGGAACAACTGCAAAAACAGCAGGAGTTGACAGGGCAAATGCTTGAGCTTGGCAGAAAATTATTGACGGAGCCGTCGAATCGCGCGGGCGCGCTGAAGGAGTTGCGCGCCATGATTGACAATTTGAGAAAGCAGGCCGACGCGCCCGTTGATTCCGGCGAGCGGCGCATCGCACGCCGCTCGCTCCGACAGGTCCTGGCGCAAACTTATGAAGCAGCCGTCCACAACTATCGCCCGCAAAAGCAATACGACGTAGCCATCGTCAATCTCGAAGTCGCGGCGGAAGTGACAAACTCCAGCCCATTTATCCTTTACGAATTGGCGCGCTCCTACACGCTCGCGGGCGAAAAGAAAAAGGCGCTCGAAACCTTAAAGCGCGCCGTCGAAAAAGGTCTTAAAGACTATGCGTTGATTGAGCAGCAGAAAGATTTTGATTTGATCCGGTCGGAAAATGAATTCAAGGCAATCATTCAGAGCCTGAAAAACGCGCAGCCGTCGAAGTAATACTAGAGCGGTGTTGACTTGGGTGTCAGGGACGAAGCAGTTCACCGCAGAGACCGGAGAGAAGTCGCGGAGATCGCGCAGAGGCTTGAATGATATTCAACTCTCTGCGCCCCCTCTGCGACTCTCTGCGTCTCTGCAGTGAGCTGACCTGCCTGGCACTCAAGTAAAATTTGCTCTAATTTTATTCTGCACTCTGGTATAAGAATTACGGCACGGCCTTTTCGTCATTCGTTCCGCTTTTATCGTCCTTCATCTTCAACATCGGATTGGGCAGCGAGAGGCTCAGCTCGACGGGGACGACGCGCTTGAACTTGAAGATAAATTTTTTGAACTGGCCGAAGACGTAGACGCGCCCCGTCACAGGCCAGGTCTCTTTCGTGTCGCGCCATTCGCCGAGCGCGCCTAAGAGGGCACGCTCCATACTTATATAAAGCCGGACAGGCTCCGGCAGCCTTGTCGCTTTGTTGGATGGAAGCTCGAATTTGTGATTGTAATCTTCGACGGTGACGGGAATGTCGTTGACGACCATGTCTTCAAAGGTCAGAAAATCAACACGCCCTTTCTGTTTGACGGCGGCGACCGTGACGGGAACTTCGAGCGTGATGCCGAGCGGCGTCATGCGCGCGATGCTCGCCTCGCCGAATTGAATCAAAGCGTCCGAGTCCGGCGCGGTTGATTCCGCAGCTTCATCTTGAGCAGCAACTTTCTTCTGCTCCTTTTGTTTCTTGACCTCGACGTTTGCCCGCTCGACCTTGTAGCCGCGAATCTCTTTCGGATACGTGCGCGCCGCTGCGGGCTTCTTTTCAGTTTGCTGCGCGACTCCGAACGGCACGTAAGAAAAGAGCGTCAAGGCAAGGAGCAAGACCACTGCGCGTTGAGTTCGATAACCCGATAAAGTTTTTTGAGCTTTCATCATCGCTATCCAATAAATTAAGAGTCGCCCCTTTGCGCTCTTTGCGCGTTTTTCTTTGCGGTCTTTGCGGTTAAGTTCTTTTTTAACGCAAAGACCGCAAAGTTTTAAGACGCAAAGAACGCAAAGAAAAGATTGTCTCGCTGCATCCTGCTCGACGCTTGATTCAGAACTTAAAGCAGCGCGTCGTGAGCTTTGATGCGGGCAATCGAATTTTAGACTTCCGCGCACTTTTCTTTTTGCTCAACTATAAAACCATTTCCAGCAGGCGCGGCAAATCCAGAATCAGCGCGACCCTGCCGTCCTTCAATTCGGTCGCGCCGCCGACTCCGCGCCAGCGCGAGCCGTGCCGTCCAAGCCCGCGCACCAAAACTTCGCGATGCCCATCCCAACCATCCACGCAAACCGCCGCGCGCCTGTGGGTTTTAGCATTCGCTTCATCATCATCCTGTCCCGCGACGCGCGAGACGACGACATGCACGCGGTCTCCATTCGACGTTTGCCGCGAGGGCTGCCCGAGCAGTTCTCGCATCTCGACGAGCGGGACGATTGAGCCGCGCCAGCGAATGACACGCGCCTCCCCCAGCCGCTCGATCTCTGTGGCGGGGAAAAGTCCCGCTTCGGCAATGTGGCTCGCGTCTATGCAATAGCGATGACCCGCCGAATGGACGATGAGCGCGGGGACGAGCGCGAGCGTCGTTGGCAGCAGCAGCTCAAAAGTCGTGCCCGCGCCAACCTGACTGCGCACGCGAATCTCGCCGCCGACCTGTTCAATCGCGCGCTCGACCACATCAAGTCCGACGCCCCTGCCCGACACATTCGAGACCGCATCGGCGGTGGAAAATCCCGGCGCGAAGATAAGACGCAAAGCCTGTTGTCCCGTGACTTCGGCGTGCGTGTCAACGATGCCGCGCTCGACGGCTGTGCGCGCGACGCGCTCTGTGTCTATGCCGCGCCCGTCATCGGAAATCAGCAGGCGCACGCGGCTGCCTTCGGCGACGGCTTCGAGACGGACATTGCCGCGTGCGCTCTTGCCGGAAGAGGTGCGCGCCTGCGGCGGCTCGATGCCGTGATCCACCGCGTTGCGCAAGAGATGCAGGAGCGGGTCGGAGATAGCATCTGCCAGAGATTTATCGAGCCGGGTTTCGCCGCCTGCGGTCTCGAAATCAATCTCTTTGCCGATGGTGCGCGCAGCCATCTGGCCTGCGCGCACGGCACGCGCCAAAGTCTGCGCCACCGGAACCATACGCATCCCGATGAGACTCTCTTCAAGCTCAAGGAAGCGGCGGCGAATGCGCGCGGCGCGAATTTCCAACTCCGTCCGCGCGGCTCGTGACGGAAGCTCTGCCGACAGAGCGAGGTCAAGCGCGCCGAGCGTATCCGTGAATAGCTCATGAGTCGCCGTAATCATCTCGTCAAGCTCTGCCAGCTCGACGCGCACCAGCGCGGTCAGAGGCGCGATGGTCGTCGGCGCGAGACTCTCTTCAGCTTCACTCTCAAGCGCATCCGTCACGGAAGGTTTAACTGCTTCCGCACTTTGTGCATCAAGCTCTGTGATGTTGATTGCGCCGAAGGGAGCGAGGCGCGCGGTCAATTCGCCGGTTGAAGATTCGGCTGCGTACACGATGCGAAAGTTTATTTTGTCGGGCGCGGAGGCTTCCATGCCCGGAAGGGTTGAAATAATCTCGCCGCCTTCGCCGAGCGCGTCGCTCAAGTCCCTGAACTGCTCGTCAAAAGTCGCGAGGTCGAAATCAACCGCCACGATAAAGGCGCGTGCGCCTTCACCCAGAGCTTCCTGCAAACGATGCTCTTCGTATTCGCTGAGCGAGCCTGAGATGTCTTCCGGCAGCGCGGCCAGCACACGCGCGGCGGCAGGAGAAATCGCATCCACACCGCCTGCTTTGTGCGCGAGGCGGCGGAGGCGTTCGACGAGAGCCGTTGAAGCCGCAGGCTGTTCTTCGTTCGTGACGGCGCGCAGCATCTGCGAGATAGCCGAGACGGTATCTTCAAATGCGTCCAGCACGGCATCATCCACAGCCACGCGACCCAACCGCACGCCGTCCAGCAAAGTCTCGAACTCGTGCGCGGTCTCCGTGACGCTTTCCAGCTCGACGGCGGCGGCAGAGCCTTTCAGCGTATGCACATGACGAAAGATGCGCCCGACCAATTCGCGCCGCGCGCGGCCTTCATGGTGACGCGCACGAAGCGCCTGCATGTCGCCGACCAGAACTTCGATCAGCTCTTCAGCCTCGCCCAGAAATTCGCGCAGCAGTTGATCCATAAAAAGGCAGTGATAAGTGATGAGTGATAAGTGACAAGAAAGAACCCTGCTTATCTTATCACTTATTACTCATCACTTATCACTAAGTATTTAGTGATGAGCCGTCGCAGCTCCTTGGCGGTGAAAGGCTTTGCCAGATAGTCGTCGGCTCCGAGCGAGAGGCCGCGCAGGCGGTCTGCTTCGTCGGATTCGGTTGACATGACGATGACAGGAATGCTCTTGAGGCGTGCGTCCGCTTTGATAAAGCGCACCAGCTCAAGCCCGTTGATCTCAGGCATGTGAACATCCGTCACGACCAGATCAATCTCTGTCGTCTTGAGCAGCTTGATGGCTTCAAGTCCCGAAGAGGCGCGCTCGATTTCTATGTTTGTGACTTCGGAAAGCTCAGCCGCGAGCAGCGAGCGCGCGGCGGACGAATCATCTGCAATCAGGATACGCTTCATAGCAGGGCGGAACTTGTCCCGTGCCTTCACCGCCGGGAACGCGCCAGCAGAGAGCAAGAGTAATCATTCGCGAAGGTTAAGCAGAACATCGCTTATACGTTCGCGGTTGCCAATTAGTTATCTGGAAAACTTTTCAATCCAGGTGGGAGGTCAAGCTGAAGACCCTGTACTCTGCTCGTCGTCGCCGTCTGCTTCTTCTTCCGCGTCCGGCTGTTCCGTGACCGCCTGCGGATGCTCCTGGTCGAGGTCGCGTTTGATGGCGTCGAGAATGCCGTTGATAAACTGCGTTGCTTCGTAGGTGGAAAAGCGGCGCGCGATTTCTAAAGCTTCGTTGATGGCGACGGTGCGCGGCGTCGGCTCGTGCAGGAATTCGTAGACGGCGAGACGCAGAACGTTGCGGTCCACAATCGCCATCCGCGAGATGCGCCAGTGCTCTGCGCGGGAACGGATGCGCTCGTCCAGCTCCGCCAGATGCGAGAGCGTGCCCGTCGCCAGCCGTGTCGCAAACTCGCGTGCAGGCTCTTCCATCTCCGGGTCTGACAACTCAGACCAGAACAGGCACACGAGGTCGTCAACCCGCGCTTCGGATATATCTGCCGCAAAGAGCATTTGCAAGGCGCATTCGCGCGCCTTACGTCTGGAACCCATAATTCTCAAGTGATGAGTGATGAGTGATAAGTGATGAGTGAAAAGACAAAAGCATTTATCTCATCACTCATCACTCAGAACTGGTCACTGCCTTGTAAAGATTGACTAACTCGACAGCCGACATGGCGGCGTCGAACCCCTTGTTACCGGCCTTGACGCCCGCGCGATCAATCGCCTGCTCAAGCGTATCAGCCGTGACGATGCCATACAGGACAGGCACGCCCGTTTCCATCCCTGCTTGCGCGATGCCCTTTGTCACCTCGCCCGCGAGGTATTCAAAATGCGGCGTCTGCCCGCGCAAGAGCGTGCCGACGCAAATGACTGCATCCCACTTTCCCGAACCCGCCAGCTTGCGCGCCAGCAGCGGAATCTCGAACGAGCCGGGAACTTTGAAAACTTCGACCGCGCCTTCGCTCGCGCCGAGGCGTTCGAGAGCATCCAGCGCGCCTTCGACAAGCCGCGCCGTCAGAAAATCATTCCAGCGGCTGGCAACGACGGCGAAGCGAAAGCCTTCCGCGTTCAAGCGTCCCTGATGAATCAACGGCTGCAAGTTTTTCCCGTCTCCGAAATTAATTTGAAAGTGAATGCAAACTCAGTATAGAGAACCGCGTCACGAGTGACAAGTGTGAAGAAAAGATAGTCGTAGGCGCAAGAGAAATTAAAAATGCAAAATGCAAGAAGATTCTTATTTTTGCATTTTACATTTTTAATTTTGCCTTACCTAAGGTCGAACCGAATACAGGTACAAAGTCATATTGACGATAATCAGCGCCAGCCAACTCAGCGTCCAACCTGTTTTGAACCGCTGTGACTTCAGGCGCACGTAAAGCAGCGTGCCCATCAGAGCGACGCTCAACAGCACATTGATGACTGAGATTGCCGGGAGCGGCTTCGTCGCGAAAAGGTTGTAAAAGGCAGCAGGCAGGAGCGCGACAGAGCCTATCAGACAAACCAATCCAAGCTCTGTCCAGTAGATAATTCTTCTCTCTCGATTCAGATAAACCGCAGACAAGATCAACTGCACCGTCCATGTGAAACAAGGAATGATTAACCCCTTCGCCAACACTTCCGGCCAGACGACAGTCGTAAAGAACACTTTCAGCGAAGCGGAGAAAATCGCTGTCACTAAAAATGAGAGAGCGAACAGCGCGACGATGGTTTTGAAAGAAGGTCTAAGGTAAAGTCGGGTCGTCATCACTTCCCCTGAAAAAGAAAGCAAGGGCAACATCCGGGACTTTTATTTCTCTCTCACCGCGCCCAGTTCCTTGATCCTGTCGTTAATACCCTTGATCCGGCTCTCATAAAATTGAGCATCATTCTCAGCCTTCATCAAGTCCTGATTGACATGCTTGTGTGAGGTGTCACAGTCATGACACTGCTCTTTTAATTCCCTGACAAAATTTTTCAGACCTTCGAGCTTCTCCTTATGGTCTGTTTTCAGGCGGCGCAAAACTTCACGTTCTTTTTCCATCTCATCTCTCCTTAATCGAATTAAGAAATCTGCGAGGCAAATCGGAATGATATTATTTTCAGTAGCAGGAATTAACACGGCTTGCCACCTCTTGTCGAGTAATTTCCGGCAAGACGTGATGCCTCTCGCGTTTTATCTTCCCTGAAAAACGGGCGCGCGTTTTTCCAGAAAGGCGCGTGTGCCTTCGCGCACATCTGCGGTCGCAAAGAGTTGGCTGAAGAGTTCTGCTTCGAGCGCGAGACCTTCTGCAAGCGGTAAAGCAAGACCGCGCGTGACGGCTTCGAGGCACGCGCGAATGGCGAGCGGCGCGAGGCTCGCTATTTCAAGTGCAAGTGATTCCGCTTCGTCAAGCAGCCGTGCAGATTCAGCGACACGATTAACCAGACCGAGGCGAAGAGCTTCCGCTGCATTGACGTTCTTGCCCGGCAAACTGAACACAGCATCTTCCGCAGCGACGCGCAGGTGACAGGCCAGAGCCAACTCGCAGCCACCGCCTGCCGCGATGCCGCGCACGGCTGCAATCACCGGCACGCGGCAACGCTCTATAATGTCGCAAACTTCCTGCCCGCGCTGCGAGGCTTCAAGCGCGCCCGCAACGTCAAGCGACGCCAGCTCGCCAATATCCGTGCCCGCACAAAAAGCCCTCAAGCCCTCACCCGTGAGGATGACGGCGCGCACCTGCGAGTCATGCTGAATCAACTCAAAGAGCCGTCCCAGCTCAAGCATCATCTCGCGCGATAAAGCATTGAGCTTATCAGGACGATTCAAGCGAACAAACGCGACCCCACCGCGCGCTTCAAAAATAACGCTCATAAATAACCCAAGTTGCTCGTGATAGATGTTTGAGTAGTTTGCTTGAATTGCCACTAGCTTCAGCTAGTGGATCAAGGTTGCCCCTCAGGTGTCGGCTTTAGCCAAACAATTTAGCTAAAGCAATTCAGCCAGACGCTTTTAATGACAATTTGGCTAAAGCCAACTTTCTGTTAGCCACTGTCTCCACTAGCTGAAGCTAGTGGCAACTAGCAACTTGGGTTAAATAATCTGGAATGCAGAGTCAAGAGTCCGTAGTCTGAGAGCGTTATGACGCTTGCCTCCAGACACTAAACGTCGGGCACACAAAACATTCTTCTTATTCAGTGCGTGAATTCGAATTCCAGTTCCATATCCTGTGCCACATTTAAGAGCAACGCGGAAACCGCGCCCGCCGGGGGATTGTTATACACCAGCGCCTGCGGCTTGACGAGCATGCTCGGCTGAAACGGAGTGAGCAGTTCGGCAATGGCTTCGGCTGTCTTCGGTTTGGAGAAGTAATAGCCCTGCCCGTACTGGCAATCGAGCGCGATAAGTTGCGAAAGCTGCGTCTCGCCTTCGACGCCTTCGGCCACCACATCCATGCCCAGATTGCAGGCCAGCATGACGATGGTACGCACAATCTCTTTATTCTCGTTATTCCCGTCCATCCGCGTGACGAACGAGCGGTCTATCTTCAGCGTACTGATGGGAAAGCGGTGCAGGTAGCTCAAAGATGAATAGCCCGTGCCGAAATCGTCCATGCTCAATTGGACGCCGAGAGCGCGCAATTGCTTCATCATGTCAATGGCCGTGTCTATGTTTTCCATCACGACGCTTTCCGTAATCTCAAGCTTCAGGCAGCGCGGGTTAAGCCCGATCTCTTGCAGAATCCGATTAATCTGCTCGACAAGGTCTGGCTGTCTGAACTGTTTGCAGGAAAGATTAACGCTAATGGAGAGCAGACCATGCTCCGGATACTCTTGTTGCCATTCGCGCATCTGGCGACAGGCTTCGGTGAGCACCCATTTGCCGATAGGCAGAATCATGTCCGTCTCTTCGGCCAGAGAAATAAATTTATCCGGAGAGATACAGCCGCGTTCGGGATGCTCCCAGCGCACCAGAGCCTCGAAGCCGCTGATTTTGCCTGTGCGCAACGAGACGATGGGCTGGTAGTGTAGACGAAACTCCTGCCGGTCTATGGCGCGGCGCAAATCCGTCTCCAATCGCAGCATGTCTACGGCATGTGCATGCATCGCCTGGTCAAACATTTCATAGCGCGCTTTACCGCTGGCTTTAGCGTAATACATGGCCGTGTCTGCATCGCGCAGGATGTCCTGCGGCATGTTGTAGCCGGTGACGTTCGGGGCGACGCCGATGCTGACGGTCATGTAAACCTCGTGGCCTGAGAGGGTGAAAGGATGCGCCATCTCGCGCTGGACTCGCTCGGCTATCTGTGTGGCTTCGCTGATGTCTGTAATCTCTTCGAGCAGGATGGTGAACTCGTCTCCGCCGAGCCGCGCGACGGTATCGCCGGGGCGCAGGCAGCCTTCAAGGCGGCGCGCAATTGAAATCAGCAACTGGTCTCCGACCATGTGGCCGAGACTGTCGTTGATGTTCTTGAAGCGGTCAAGGTCCATAAAGAGGACTGCAAAGCGATAAGCCTCGCGCCGCTTAGAACGTTCGGTGGCGAGTTTCAGGTGATCCATAAAGAGCGCGCGGTTCGGAAGCCCCGTCAGCGCATCATGGAAGGCATCATGCACCAATCTCTCTTCGGCGCGCTTGCGATCTGTGATGTCCTGAATCTGGAAAATCAGGCGCGTAGATTCATTATCCGGGTCGCGTGCCAGCGAAATGCTCTGGAGCACCCAGACCGCATGGCCGAGGATGTGCGTGTATCGCTTCTCCATCTGGCAGGCGGGAATCTTCCCGGCCAGCAACTGGCTGATATGCTCTTGCGCAGTGATGAGGTCTTCGGGATGTGTCAGGCTCTGAAAATTGGTCGCCAGCAATTGTTCTTCCGAATAGCCGATGATGCGGCACAAAGAATGATTGACTTCGAGCCATGTTCCGTCCGGCGCGACCAGCGCCATGCCAATCGCCGCGTAATCAAAGGCGCTGCGAAAACGCTCTTCGCTTTCCTCCAACTGCTGCATGTGGCGTTTGGCCTGCGTGGCCTGCGAGGCCGAAGCCTCGACGTTGTTCATGTAGGTCCGGTAAGTGAAGTACAGGATAGCGATGATGGGCGCGATGGCGAGCGTGACATAGAATATGACATGACCGAGAACCAGCACGACGATGCCCGCCGCAGAGGCTCCGGCAAAGTAGCTGACCGAAGTCCAGAGATAATGTTCTCGCCACGTCGGCCAGAAGGGCCGCCCGTGTTTGAGAGCCAGCCCCATCGCCACCAGCCCGGTATTAAAGATGTACTGCACCATCCCTATGACGCAGATAGAGGCGAAGAAAATTGCCGAGAACGAGAGTGTGTGCGGGTCTGGAATCTGCCCGAAGCAAAGACGCAACGTCCACACGATGGCAAAGGTTGAAAGCGCGAGTACCGCCGTGTTAAAGCAGATGGTCACAGGCATGCGGCTGATACGCAGGCTGGAACAGAAACCTTCTGCCGCCGCAAGCAGCACGGCTGCTTCGCCGCCATACATCAGGAGCGTGATAAAGATAAAAGTATCGGAAACGGTGATGTGAGTGTTGACGCCCGGAATGCGAACGGCAATGCGAGAGCTGACGATGATGGTAGCGAGCGCCAGCAGGCAGAAGCCGAGGTCCAGACGTGACGGCTGTAGGTGATAAGCCGAAGCCGCAATGGCTGGCACGCCGAGGGTCGCGACCATCCACTGGTAAGGTCTAAAGAATTGTTGCCTGTTAGTGAGTTTCATCAATTGTCTCGCCCGTCCTCTTCGCTGCTGCGAAAGATGTGTTGGGATCTGCTTTAAGATTCCTACTTGTGTCGGGGGCAAGTAAAACCGCTTTGAATTATGCGAGGAGAGCGCAGACAAGTTCGGGACGCTCCGGCGAATTACTATTCAAGCCTTATGCCACAGTCGCGCCGGATGGCTAATCGCTGAGATAGCAGGAGTTAGGCATCAGCAACGGATGCCTGGCAGAAGTCCTGGCGTGACTGAACAGGTCAGATTGAAGTGGGATGAAGCGTCAGCCTGATTGAGAAATGAGAAATGCCAAAGCAAGGAAGAGCAATCCCTTCCTTGCTTTGGCCTCGCTTGTGGGCAAGCTTTCTTAATTGTTCTGCATGTAGATGGTGTCGTAGTAACTGCGCACCTTGTAACCGGCTTTGCGGTAGAAGGCTGCGGCCTGCGGGTTCTTTTCATTGACGAGCAGGCAGATGGAGTTGACGCGCGCGAGCAGCGTCTGGCCCAGTTGCGCCATGCAGCGTTGGCCGTATCCTTTGCCGCGTTCATCAGGGCTGACATACACCCCTTCGAGATAGAGAACCTCGGCTGTTTCAGCCATGATGTCAACTCTGAAAATCAAGCGTCCATCTTCGACCCAGACCCAAGAGCGTCCCTGCTCGATGCGGCGGGCGCAGCGGGCGCGGAAGCCTATCGGGTCTTTCTCTAAAGGGTTGACCCCGCTTTCCTCAAAGGCCATCTGCGCCTGCACAGGAGCCACCAAATCCAGATCATCAAGCGTGGCGCGGCGCAGGCCGGGCACGCCCTCAAAGTTCTGCACGGGGGAACGCTGCTCGAACAGCATCTCGCGGCAGACGAGGCGCGGCGCTTCGCCGTCTTCCGCATAGTGACGCCAGAAGGTAGATAGCTTGTCGCATTCGCCCATCATGACGTGCGTCCTTTTACACTCGCGCGCGATGGGAGCAAAGGCTGCGAGACCGGCATCGGTGCGCGTCTCAATCAAGGTCGCGTGACCGATGAGAGCGACGCCTTCCAACTCGCCCATAGCATCGCGGCAGCCGTAGAAAGCGCCCCGGTTCAGGGGGCTGACCAGGCCGTTGTCATGAATCATGCTCACCATTGCTACCGTATGCAGCGGGCGCAGGGCGAGAAAATTCAGGACATCGGCCTCATGCTCATGAGTCAGTTCATGAACGCTCAGGAAGTTTTCGTCAGAGTAGGATGGGATCGGCATCCCCGGTGCCTGACTATCAATGGAACTTAGGTTTTGCATAACATTATCTCCGTATGAGGTTAAAGATGATTACATGTCGGGTTGATGTTGTGACTTTCCGGGCGAGCGCATGGCTCGTAGCCGGATTAGTAGTCTAAGTAATCAACTCCTGTATCTACCTCTAACTCCATCGAAGGCGTGGGGTCTCCACCGGACACAGCCGAATACGCCTGAGTCGTAAAATCGCCCAGTACGACGCCGTTGGCTACCATGTCGCCGAGCACTACGCCATCGCCTAGCACTACGCCATCGCCTAGCACGACGCCGTTGGTCATCAACAGGATGAGGCCGGACGAGGCGTGCATCTTGCAGAAGATGGTCCCGTCGCCGAGGATGACGCCGCTGCTCTTCATCACGTTGTCGCCCAGCACCACGCCGCTTGAAAGCATCGTCGTATCGCCGAGGATAACGCCGTCACCGAGAATGACGCCGTCGCCGAGGATAACGCCCAGCTTGAAAATCTTCTGGTACTGGGTGATGAGATTACTGCCGGTGGCGTAGCTGCTGTTGACAATGATGCCACGCGCCCACGGGAAGGTGGTTCCGGAGATAACGGACTGCTGTGCGGGGGCGGTGGTGGTCAGCAGCGGCGAGCCGACAGCGGTCGTCGCCGTCAGGTCTGTGCGTACCAGTTTGCCCAGTTCGACCGCGCCTTTCGCGTTGAGTTGTCCCGTGCCCTGCTCGAACATGCTGTAGCCTGCGAGCGGTTGCGCGGTGTACATCAAAATGGATTTCACCAGATTGGGCGTCAGGTTCGGACGCGCCTGCAACATCAGGGCGGCTGTGCCGGCGACGACCGGCGCAGCCATTGAGCTGCCGTTGAGCCTCATCATCTTGCGCTTCGGGTTGTTGGTATTGCCGGTATCGAGCGACGGATTCTCAGTCACAATCTTGCAGTTGGCAGACTCTGCGCTCATGATTTTGTTGCCGGGGGCGACCATGTCAGGCTTAATCAAGTTGTCGTATTTCTTTGTATTGCTGACGGTCTGATAGCTGCGAGTGGGGCCGCGCGAGCTGTAGGTGGCGACGCCGTCATCGTTGCGCGCGGTTGTGCCTTTGGTGTCGGATGCGCCAACGGTGATCGCCGCAGGCTCGTTGCCGGGCGAATGTACCTGTCCGTAAAGCTTGCTGCCCGAACCGTCCTTGCCGTTGTTACCGGCGGCGGCGACGACCACGATGCCCGCATCCACCAGACGGCGGACGGCAGTACAAATCGGATCGTTCTTATAGGAATCAACAGCTTGCATTCCCAAACTCATGTTGACGACGCGGATGTTGTAGGCAGTGCGATTGGCGAGCACCCAGTCGAGCGCGTTCAATAATCTGGAAGCCGCGCCGATGCCCTGTGCGTTCAGCACGCGCAGGTTGATAAGGTTAGCGGCGGGAGCGACTCCGATATATTTGCCGTTAGAAATGCGGCCGTTACCGGCGGCAATACCGGCCACATGCGTGCCGTGTCCGTAGGGGTCGTCAACACGATTCTCGCCTGTAAAATCCATGCTCTTGATAATGCGCGAAGCGTTATTTGAGCCTTTGAATGACTCATGCAGAGGATCAATGCCGGAATCGATAATGGCGATTCCAACGCCACGACCGTCGAGGGTGGACGTTCCGTTGTCGCCTGCCTGACGAATGTTATCAACGCCTGTGGTTTGCACCAGATGGCCGCCGAACGGTCTGACTTCATCATCCGGCGAAATGAAAGACACTTCTTTGAATTCGCTTAACTGGCGAACGACTCTGGCGGGCAATTCGACTGTCGCCGCATTCAGATTGCGCATCAGGCTCCGAACACTGACGCCGTTGCTGCTGAGCAAGGCGTCGAGCGCAGGACTTAGCTTATCGTTGAATTGCAGAATGACGCGGACGCGCTCATTTTTGCGCTCTCCATCAAGGGAACGCTCAAGGAGGTCTGAGGAAACTTTCTCATCCGGAGTTAGAGAAGCCTGATCTTCATCGCCTATCAAAATGCCGCCGCGACCTGTGGGGGTCTCGTTAATTTCATCGCCGATTAAAATACCGTCACGCTTGCTCTGCGCACGTGCTGTATCGCTCGCTATCAGACCGCTGCATAAAGTGACCAGCAGGGAGGCGAAAGCCAGCCAGGTCATGAGCGGAGAGCGTTTGATTCTTTTCATCTTAAAGACTCCTGTGGAAGACTTATGTGGGGGAAGAGCGCGAGCGATTCGCACGCTTGACAAGGTACAGCGCAAAGCCTGCGCCGCGACCAATCAGGGCAAGCTCTGTGCCGCATGCGCTCCCTCGCCTGAGAGCAGTGATTTAGTTGAAAGAAATTGGTTATTCGCGCAAACGCGCGCACTGGATGGGAGCCTGCCCTCCGGTCAGCCTGAGCGCATTCGGTCAAGCATTTTGACCAAACAGCTCTGGACCAGCGACAGATGTCCCAAGTCTCAAGCCCCAAGTCGAGAACAAGTTTTTTGACTTGGGACTTGGGACTTGAGACTTGAGACTTGAGACTTATAAGAGATTCATCGGCGTCGGGTTCTTCGCGTCTTGGGTGTAGTCGTAAAACCCGCGCCCGGACTTGCGACCGTAGAGACCTGCGAGCACCATGCGCTTTAAAAGCGGCGGCGGCGCGAAACGCTTTTCGCGAAACTCGTTGAACATAATCTCTGCGATGTAGTAGGTCGTGTCCAGCCCTACGAAATCGCCGAGCGTGAAAGGCCCCATCGGATAACCGCAGCCGAGCTTCATCGCGTTATCAATATCCACGATGGAGCCGACGCCCTCTTCCAGCGCGCGAATCGCATCCAGCATGTACGGGACGAGCAGGCGATTGACGATAAAGCCTGTCTTGTCGCCCGCGCGCACGGGAACTTTGCCGAGTCGCTTCCCAAAATCTACGGCCTGCTCATACACGGCTTCGTCCGTCAAAATCGTCCGCACCACTTCGACCAGCTTCATCAAGGGCACGGGATTAAAAAAGTGCAGCCCGACGAAACGCTGTTGCCTGTCGGCAGAAGTCGCCGTCATCATCTCCGTGATTGAAATCGAAGAAGTATTAGAAGCGAAAATCGTTTCGGGCTTGCAGATGGCATCGAGCTGGCGATAGGTGTCGCGCTTGAGGTCCAGGTTTTCGATAATTGCTTCGATGATGATGTCGCAATCATTCATGTCTTCGAGACGGGTCGTGCCCGTCAGGCGGCCACGAATGTCCGTTTGCTGCTCGGCTGTGATAGTTCCCTTTTCAGCGAATCGCCCGAGTGACTTTTCGATTCCCGCAAAGCCTTTCTCGCACAGCTCGTCAGAAGTTTCGCGCACGATGGTTTCAAATCCGGCGGTGGCTGCCGTCTGTGCGATGCCCGAACCCATCAGGCCGCAACCGAGCACACCGACTTTCTTAATTTCCATATTCAGTCTCCTGTTAATTTGCTCTCTTGTGTTGAGCGCGTGATTTTAAATCTTTATTTACGATGTCAATCAAGAGCAGAAACTCTTTGCGTTCCTTGCGTCTTAAATCTTTGCGTCCTTTGCGTTAAAAAAGCACTTAACCGCAAAGACCGCAAAGTAGCAGACGCAAAGTTGCGCAAAGAGAAAAAGCAGCACATTTATTTTTACTCTTGATTCTCATTTACTGTGAAGGACTGGCGACCGGTTTGGCCTCGTCCACTCTGAGGCCGTACTTCTGGCCTGCGGTTTTTACCCACTGTATATTTTTCTTTTCCCATGCTTCAAAATCCGAGAGGAGTTGCGCACGATTGGTAGACGGCTGTGGCTTTCCGTCTTCCCCTTTGGCGCTGTCCAATTCCCGCAAGCGTTCCAGCAGCGTCTTCAATTCGTTTCTTAAAGCGTCCGCTTCTTTATCCAGCGACGGCGCGTCGTTGATGGTCTGGATAGCGGAATTAACTTTGCTCGTGTCTCCGGTATTGAACGCATTCACGAAAGCTTCTTCGCCTTCATTGATGGCTTTGACATGAGCGGCGATGGCGCTTCCAATGCCACGCAGACCTTGCTGCAAAGAGTCCATCGTAAAAGTCGGCGGCTGCCCGTTATAGTTTCGCCAGACCATCACAAAGCTGATGACGATAAGCGCGAGCGCGCACGCTTGCAGGATATGCCAGATGATAGCGACGGGGCCGCGCTGTCCGGGGCGTTTGTAACCAAAGACGAGCGCGAGCAGCGCGCCGGAAACCAAGCCGCCGAGATGCGCCGCGTTGTCTATCAACCCGCGACCGAGAAAACCTATGAACAGGTTAATCATGATAATCGGCAGCATGCCCGTCCCAAAGGCGCGCTTAAAACCTTCCGGCAATTCGCGCCGGAACTTAATGCCGAAAACAAACAGCACACCGACAAGGCCAAAGAGCGCGCCCGACGCTCCGATGGAAGGCACGTCTTCCGCTTTGAAAAGAAATCGCCCGACGGAGCTGCCCTGCATGTCCGGGCGCACGCTCAGATAACTCGCGAGCACACCGGCAATCCCCGTCAAGACCCAGAAGACGACGAATCGTGCAGAGCCGTACAGCTTCTCCACGTATGGCCCGATAGCCCACAGCCCGTACATGTTCAAGAGCAAGTGCAGCCAACTGCCATGCAGAAAGATCGGAGCCACAAACCGCCACCACTCGCCCTGCGTGTTAATCAACTCATTGACCTTCGCGCCGTAGGCGATCAGCGTGCCCGGATTTTCCGCGCCTCCCGACAGGGTTTCCAATAAAAAGATAAGGACATTAAGGACTAAGAAAATGATGGTGAAGGTCGCCGGTCGCGTGAGGATGGCGCGGGCAAAGCGCATCGTCTCGCTGTCATAAATCGGGCGGCGCGCAGCATTGCGTTCCTGAGTTCGCGTGGCAGCGGTCGCAAGCGGCGCACCGCATTGCCCGCACGCGCTTTCGCCCGCGCCAACCAGCATGCCGCAATTGCGACACACGCTCGGTCGCCCGTTATAAATATTTTTGTCCGCTTCGTTTGCCAAGAAAGTTTTTATGCCTTTTGAAGATTCTACACTGAAGCGATAGAGGGCTGCCAGAGGAGAGGGCACAAAGAAAAGCGAAAAGGAGTTTGAAGGAGAATAAAAAGTTTTAGTAGTAACCCAAGTTGCGAGTGATAGATGTTTGGGTGGATTGCTTAAATTGCCACTAGCTGAAGCTAGTGGGTCAAGGTTGCTCTTAGCTGTCGGCTTTAGCCGAAGATTTAAGCTAAAGCAATGAGGACTAAGATTTATTTTATATTTTGGCTCAAGCCTGCTTTCTGTTATGTCATGTCTCCACTGGCTGAAGCTGGTGGCAATTTATTAACTCGCAACTTGGGTTAGTAGTTCAGTTTGAAGTTGAATGAGTGGCGAGCTGAGGTTCACCGCCGAGACGCAGAGAGTCACAGAGAAAGCGCAGAGGCTTGAACGCTCTTCAACCCTCTGCGCGTCCTCCGCGTTCTCTGCGTCTCGGCGGTGAGTCCTACTTTCTTTTACTAATGTTTTGAAGAAGGCTTCAACTGTTCAAGCTCTTCTCTACAACGGCGCAAGCTCCGTGGTCGTGTCGCGGCGTTTGGCCTGTGCGAAATCTTTGACGTACTTGACGGAACCCGGCGTATTGTATTTCTCACGATAGGCCGCAGTGACAGCCGTCTTCAAACGCTCGCTTCTGGTGCGGACGGCGCGGACGGCGATTTCGCGCCCGTCTATATTGATAACGCCGCGCGGCTCTTTGAGAAAGGTCGTGTACCAACTTCGCGGCTTCAGACTCCAGGAGCGCACGAAGACGCGCCCTTCGACCACGACCGCCCAGATACCTATAAAGCGATGCGGCGCAGTCCCGGCGCGCAGCCCCAAGATTTTGCCGCTGCGAATCGCAGCCAGTATGTCTGTGGAGAAACGTGGTTTTGATTTCATCTATGCGTCTCTAAAGATGACAGGCATGCTATCGAGGCGACAGCGTTTGTAAGTAGGATTTTACTTTGCCTGCCTGACTTTTGCAGCAGATATTTCAGTCTGAATGATGAGGGACAAGAAAGCCTGCCTCACCGCAGAGACGCGGAGTGCGCGGAGAACGCGCAGAGAGTTGAAGAGCCATTCAAGCCTCTGCGCCCCCTCTGCGCTCTCTCTGGTCTCTGCGGTGAACCTCATCTCGCTATCTCATTCAACTTCAAACTGAATCACTACCCTTTTTTCTTCTCTCGCTGGCTATTACTTTTTTTCGCTGCTTCTCGCTTCTCAGTCAATCTGCTTGACCGATTGCTTTCAGGCTGACCGAATCATTCAGCCGTTGCGCTTCTGCAAATTTTCTCAAATCGTCGCTTTTGCTTAAGAAAAACGCTGATTTTGCCAGATTACGGGATGCGGCATGAGGCTTGCGAAAGTGTTGGCGCGCACCAATGGTGCGTGATTCCGGCCACATGACAGTGGCAAGAAGCAAACCTCGATTCAAAACATGCAGGAGTTCCAGATGAAAAGCGTCAAACAATCCCCCTTCGTGACATGGCTCACATTCGTTTCGCTGCTGGTTTCGATGTGCAGCGGGATGGTCATGTCCGGTCGCGCCAATACACAGGCCAGAGACACCAAAGAGCAGCGCAGCCAGAAGACGAAGTTCCCGATGCTTTCGCGCTATGCGTCGAACCTGACGGAGTTAGCGCGGCAGGGCAGGCTCGAAGCCCACGCCGGCCACGAAGCAAAGGTCGCCCGCGCGATTCAGATTCTCTCGCGTGACGCGCAACGCAATCCTGTCCTGATTGGCGAATCCGCCGCGGACATGAGAGCCGTTGCCGAAGCCCTCGCACTGCGCATTGCCGCCGGCGACGCGCCGCAGAGCTTGCTCGGCAAACAATTGTTTAGTCTGAATCTGGACACGCTCTTTGCCGGACTTAAGACCCCTGCGGAATTCAGCGCGCGGCTGCAAGCAGCGCTTGACGAAGCCGCGCAGATGAATGGCGAAGCGATTCTCTTCGCCCCCGAATTGCAACAGTTCGTCGGCACGCGCGCCAACGATGCGGCGGCGCAGGCGGTTGCCAAAGCTTTAGAGAACAGCGATGTCCAGATGATCGGCGCGACTTCGACCGCAGCCTTCGCGCAGTACCTTCAGAACGATAGAGCGGTCAAAGATTACTTCCTACAGGTTCGCATGAACGAAGGCGCAACTTCCGCCGAGCGGATGGATGCCGGTGTCAATGCTGATGATTATGTAGGCGACAAAGTCTCGCCCGACTTGCGCGAGGCTCTCAAAAATTCCAACGGCAAGGATCGCGTCAAAGTCATCTTGCAAGCGGCGGACATTCGCAGCGGCAATCTCACTTCCATGCTCAAGCGTTACGGAGTTGAAGTTGACAGCAGAATGATGCAGCTCGGCACGATGGCTGTGGAATTGCCCTTGAACGCAATCAACGAGTTGGCGGCGAGCGGCGAGATGCGCTACCTCTCGCTGGATGCGGACACGCGGACGTTCGGCCACGTCGAGAACACGACGGGCGCGGACGCCATGCGCGCCATGGGCGGCAACGGCGGTCTCGAAGGCGACGGTATCGGCATCGCCATCATTGACTCAGGTCTCTTCAAAGATCATGAGCTGATGGATAAAGTTACGTACCAGAAGGACTTTGTCGGTGACGGCTACGGCACGGAAGACAAGTACGGTCACGGCACACACGTCGCCGGTCTGCTCGCCAGCAAGGATGCGTTTAGCGGTTATTTCGTCGGCATCGCCCCCAAAGCGGAGCTTGTCAACCTGCGCGTGCTGGACAAAGACGGCAGGGGTTCTGTCGCCAAGCTGCTCTCAGCCCTCGACTGGGTGCTGGTGAACCGCACGGCCTACAAAATCAAAGTAGTCAACATGAGCCTCGGCACGTTGGCCGTCAGCTCTTATATCAACGACCCCTTGTGCCGCGCCGTCCGCCGTCTGGTAGATGCGGGCATCGTCGTCGTCGCCGCCGCCGGTAACAACGGCAAGACGGCAGACGGGCAAAAAGCCTACGGCCACATCCACTCGCCCGGCAACGAGCCTTCGGCGATTACTGTCGGAGCCACCAATACGCTCGGCACGGACGTGCGCAGCGATGACAGCATCGCCAGTTTCAGCTCACGCGGGCCGACCCGCAGCTACTACACGGATGAGCTGGGCGTCAACCACTATGACAATCTGATTAAGCCTGACCTCGTCGCTCCCGGCAACAAGCTGATCGCCGCCGAATCGCGAGTCAAGAACAGCAACGGCACTTATGCGAAAAACGCTCTGGTCGAAGCCAATCCGCAATTGCACATTAACACTCCTGAGAGTGACCCGAAGAAACAGTTCATGACCCTGAGCGGGACTTCGATGGCATCGCCCATCGTGGCTGGCGCGGCGGCTCTCTTGCTGCAAGCCAATCCGAAGCTGACGCCCAACATGGTCAAGATGATCTTGATGTACACGGCGCAGCCCATCAACGGGGCGAACACTTTGGAGCAAGGCGCAGGCAATCTCAATATCGAAGGCGCGGTCAGGCTCGCCAAGCTGGTGCGCCAGACTTTGACGGCCACCACACCTGTCGGCTCGCCGCTTTTGACCACGACGACCGCGCCGACTCCGACTTCCAGAATTGCCAATCAGACCATCACTTGGGGACAGGGAATAATTATGGGTCATACCTTTGTCACCGGAACTAATCTGATTACCCAATTTCAAGGCGTTTATCGCACGGGCATCATACTCTCGGACGGCGTGCTGCTGAGCGACACTGTGCTGAGCCGCAACGGTGTTCTGATGAGCGATGGTGTGCTGCTGAGCGACCACATACTCAGGAATGACGGCATTATTCTCTCAGACGGCGTCTGCGTCTTACCGACGGGCGTGCTGATTTCGGATGGCAGAACTTTAGCTGACGGCGTGCTGATTAGCGACGGCGTGCTGATTAGCGACGGCGTGTTGATTAGCGACGGCGTGCTTTTAAGCGATGCCGTGACAGAAGCCATGTCATCGCTCTTGAATGGTGACGATACGTCTTCGATGACTGATCTACCGTGGTGATAAAGACGATAAGCTCTGTTTGCAGGAGCGCAAAAACTCTCTCGCTTGCGCTCCTGCATTGCTCAAATTTCTCCCACTCAAGACCCAGATTAAGGCCATGACACTTTTAACTCTTCAAGACAAGCTGGCTCCGGCGTTTGCCTCGCCCGAAACTGCTGATGTAAACCCGCTGACGGTCTTTCCGCTCGCGGGCGAAGATGAAGCAGAGGTTTTGGAATTTCTCTCCGCGCGCCCGATTCACACGGTCTTTATGGCCGGTTTTATCAGTGATAACGGAATCGTCAGCCCTTTCAATCGCGGAACTTTTTACGGCTGCCGCAACGGCGAGGGCGAGCTTGAAGGCGTCGCCCTGATCGGCCATGCCACGCTGGTCGAAGCCAGAGGCGATGAAGCGATGGCGGCTTTTGCACGCCTCGCACGGCAAGACGAGAGCGCGCGTCTCATCATCGGTGAAGAGTCGAAGATCGAAAAATTCTGGGAGCATTTTTCAGAATCCGGGCGCACGCCGCGCACGGTCTGTCGCGAGTTGCTGTTGGAGCAACGCTGGCCGGTTGACATCTTTGCGGAAATGGCTGCCTTGCGCCCGGCCACGATGGATGATCTGGGACACGTCGTCTCGGCGCATGCCGCGCTGGCCTATGAAGAGGCCGGAGTCAATCCTTTAGAGACAGACCCGATTGGCTTTCGCCTGCGCACCGCGCGCCGCATCGAGCAGGAGCGCGTCTGGGTCTTGATTGAAAACGGAAAGCTCATCTTCAAAGCGGACATCGTTTCCGACACGCCCGATGTCATTTATCTCGAAGGCGTTTATGTCAATCCGGATGATCGCGGCAAGAACTATGGCTCGCGGTGTTTGATGAAGATGGGGCGCGTCCTGCTGTCGCGCGCCGTCTCGATTTCGTTGCTCGTCAATGAGCAAAACGAAGCAGCCCTCGCCCTGTATCGCAAGGCAGGGTATCAACTACGCAGTTACTACAGCACGATTTTCTTACAGGAGAAACAGAACTAGACCCGACACTTCGGTTTCACCTCGTATCCCTTCGCCGGGAACGAACAAGGAGGTTTTAATGAAAAGCATCAAAAGGTCGCCGGCTGTCACATGGCTGACCTTCTTATCATTGCTAATTACTCTGTGTGGCGGCACGGTTTTCGCCGGACACACAGGAGCGCAGCACAGTGATAAAGATTCCCCGCGCACGGGGCAGGCAAAGCTTCCAATGCTTTCGCGCTATGCGACGGATTTGACGGAGTTGGCACGGACGGGCAGGCTCGAAGCCCGCACCGGACACCATGCCGAAATCGAGCGCGTGATTCAGATTCTGGCGCGCGACTCGCAACAGAATCCCGTTTTGACCAGCCTCTCCGGCGACGAAAGCAGGAGCATCGCAGAGGCTCTCGCACAGCGCATCGCTTCCGGCGATGTGCCGCAAAATTTAAGAGGCAAGCTATTATTCAGCCTCAACGTGGCCGCGCTCTCTGCCGGTGTCAAATCGGCTGAAGAGTTCGGCGTGCGCCTGCAAGCAACGCTCGACGAAGCAGCGCAGGCACAGGGGCAAATCATCCTTTTTGCTCCGGAATTGCAGCAATTTGTCGGCACACGCGCCGCACAGGCTGCCGCTCAGGCCGTCATCGCAGGGCTTGATAAAGGTCATGTAAAAATCGTCGGCTTCGCTTCATCCGCAGCTTATGCGCAGTACATCCAGAGCGATGCGGCTGCTAAAAACTTCTTCCTGCAAATTCGCATGAACGAAGGCGCGCAGGCCGCAGACAAAATGGACGCTGGCATGAATGCCGATGATTATGTAGGCGACAAAGTCTCGCCCGACTTGCGCGAGGCTCTCAAAAATTCCAAGGGCAAGGATCGCATCAAAGTCATCTTGCAGGCCGCAGATATTCGCAGCGGCAATCTCGCTTCCCTGCTCAACCGTTATGGAGTTGAAGTTGACGGCAGGATGTCGCAGCTCGGAACCTTAGCGGTCGAACTGCCTTTGAGCGCGATTAACGAATTGGCGACGAGCGGCGCGCTGCGTTACATCTCTAAGGACGCGGAGACACGCACGCTCGGCCACGTCGAGAACACGACGGGCGCAGACGCCATGCGCGCCATGGGCGGCAACGGCAATCTCGAAGGCGAAGGCATCGGCATCGCCATCATTGATTCCGGTGTCTACAAAGACCATGAGCTGATGGACAAAGTCGTCTATCAAAAAGATTTCACCAACGACGGATACGGCACTGTTGACAAGTTTGGACATGGCTCTCATGTCGCCGGTCTGCTCGCGAGCAAGGATGCAATGAACGGGGCCTACGTGGGCATCGCACCGAAGGCTGAGATAGTCAGTCTTAAAGTTCTGAACAAGCAAGGCGTCGGCTCGGTCTCGGCTCTTTTGAACGCGCTGGATTGGATTCTGGCTCCGGTTGATCCAAACAATCCGACAGGTCAGAAGAATTTTCAGAGATACAAAATCAAAGTGGTCAACATGAGCCTCGGCACATTGGCCGTCAGCTCTTATATCAACGACCCCTTGTGCCGCGCCGTCCGCCGTCTGGTAGATGCGGGCATCGTCGTCGTCGCCGCCGCCGGTAACAATGGCAAAACAATTGCGGGAGAGAAGGTTTACGGTCACATCCATTCGCCCGGCAACGAGCCTTCGGCGATTACTGTCGGAGCCACCAATACGCTCGGCACAGATCTGCGCAGCGATGACAGCATCGCCAGTTTCAGCTCACGCGGGCCGACCCGCAGCTATTACACGGATGAGCTGGGCGTCAACCACTATGACAATCTGATTAAGCCTGACCTCGTCGCTCCCGGCAACAAGCTGATCGCCGCCGAGGCCATCAACAAAGAGAGAATTAACGGCGTTGATGTCTTCGTCAAAAACGCGCTGGTCACGGGCAGCCCGGACTTGCATGTGCCGACCAATGAGACAGACCCGAAGAAGCAGTTGATGCGCTTGAGCGGGACTTCGATGGCATCGCCCATCGTGGCTGGCGCGGCGGCTCTCTTGATGCAAGCCAATCCGAAGCTGACGCCGAACATGGTCAAGATGATCTTGATGTACACGGCGCAGCCCATCAACGGCGCAAACACCTTGGAGCAGGGCGCAGGCAGTCTCAATATCGAAGGCGCGGTCAAGCTGGCGAAAGCCGTTCGCACAGATTTGAATTGGGCGACGGCGACCACCGGCACGCGCCTGTTGATCTCTTCGACTGTGCCGACTCCGACTTCCAGAATTGCCAATCAGACCTTTACATGGGGTCAGGGCATCGTACTCAATCACACCATCGCCAGCGGCTCGAAGCTGATTACCGAATACCAGAAAGTCTATGGCAACGGCATGCTCTTGTCGGATGGCGTGCTGATAAGCGATGGAGTCCTAATCTCAGACGGCGTGTTGATCTCAGATGGGGTCTTGATTTCGGACGGCGTGCTGATAAGCGACGGCGTGCTCTTAAGTGATGGGACTGTGTTTCTCCCATTCGGAGTGCTGATAAGCGACGGCGTGCTGCTTTCAGATAACACGATACTGGGTGACGGCGTGTTGATCTCGGATGGCGTGCTGATAAGTGATGGCGTCCTCTTGAGCGATACCGTCACGCAGGCCATGTCGTCCATGCTTAATGGTGACGACACGGCTTCGATGCCAGCCGAACCGTAAACCCTGACTTACCTGCCAACTCTCTCCAACTCGTCTGTTTGACCGATGACTGTCAAGTCAACCGGTCAAACAGACGAGTCTTTCTTTTCAGCACTCTCTCACGACCTAATGTTTTCAACAACTTAGCTGCGCAAAAAGCGCGGCACGAGGGTTGTTTATGAAATGACCGGCGGTCTGCTTTTTGAGGAAGCTGACCGGTCATGTCAGAAGCCCCGGACGTTAATCCTCCATTGCTTTCTTTGAGATAAAAATTTGAACAAGGACTTGGGAGCTTTATGACCCGTCGCTTCATTAGGTCAAAGGGTGCGGATAATGGCTAAAAGTAAATTCAGCAAAAAAAGCCGTGTGTTTCAGATTGTTGTGAGCGTGATAGGCATCGCTGTCTGGCTCGCTGCCGCTATTAGCCTGCCTTTCAGTTTTACCGTGCGCCAGATGTCAATCATCGCCGCGCTCGTGCCGCTCACCATCGTGGTCGGAATGTTTTCTCATACCTTCAAGCTGCCCGAAGGCATGAAATTTACGAACGACAGGTTCACCTTTACGCTCGTGGATTCCATCGTGCTGCTGGTCGCGGTGTGGTTTAACCCGATGGCAGCCATCTTCGTTCACGGCATCGAAGGCTTCACCTCTTCGTGGCGCATACATCGCGTCAAACAGACTGACATCGTCCGCGAGCTTTTCTCTTCGGGCATGATGGCTCTGGCGACCGCAGCCGCCGCTTTCGCACTTCAGGCAATCCTCAAATATGGTTTCGACGAATCGCAGAGGGGAACCAAGCACTCTTTGCTGGCGGTGGCCGTCACGCTGCTGATCGCGAGCCTAATTCACAACATCGTCAACATGTGGCTGGTCTCGACTGTGATTGCGCTGCGTTATGACCATCCGATTCTGAAAACGTGGAAGGAAAATTTCCTGTGGGTCGCGCCGATGTTTCTCCCGACCGGCACGGCGGCGACACTGATTTTCTTTGCGCTCCAATATGACCTGCTGATTACGGCGATCATCGGCGCGCCGATCTTTCTCGCCATCTACTTAGGCCACAGGCAGTATCGCAACAGCGTTGACCAGCGCATCAGCATCATGGAGAAAGGCCACCGCGAGACCATCGAAGCTCTCGCCGTCGCCATCAACGCCAAAGACGAAGTTACGCACGAGCATGTCCTGCGCGTTCAAATCTATTCCGCCGGTGTCGCGCGTCTCTTAGGCTGCTCCGACTCCGAAGTTGATGCGTTGCGCGCGGGCGCGCTCTTGCATGACATCGGCAAGATAGCTGTCCCTGATTACATCCTGAACAAGCCGGGCAAGCTCACCGCCGCCGAGTTCGAGAAGATGAAGATGCACACCATCGCGGGCGCGCAGATTTTAGGGCGCGTGGAATTTCCGTATCCGGTCGTGCCGGTCGTGCGTCACCATCACGAGCGTTGGGACGGTAAAGGCTACCCGGACGGATTGGCAGCCGAGGACATTCCTTTAACCGCACGCATCTTGTCGGTCGTGGATTGCTTCGACGCCGTACGCGAAGACCGTCAATATCGCAGAGGTCTGACGCGCGAAGAGGCTATTAACCTGATTATGCAGGGCAGCGGCACGCAGTATGACCCGCGCGTCGTCGGCATGTTTATCACGCACCTGCCCGAATTTGAAGCAGAGATTCTGGCGCACAAGGACGCGCCCGCTCCGAGCTTTGGCATAGAGGAGATGGAGCAGCTTTCCGAAGCGGCGCGGATGGTCGCACCGGCTGCCGGTCTCGCGGAAGCAGAGGACGCGACATTTGCTCCGGCCAACACGCGGCAACTGCGCGCGATTCACGTCCTCACGCAAGCCGTCAACACCGCGCGCGGGCGGGAAGAGATTCTGAAAACCTTTACGGAGAAGTTGCTCGACTTAGCTCCCTATAACACCTGCTCTGTCACGCTCGTCATGCCTGAGACAGGCGAAAATATCATCATGCACGCGGCGGGCGAACACGGAGGCGCGCTCGTCGGGCGCAAGATCACGTTTGGCGAAGGCGTCACGGGCTGGACGATGGCGAATCGCAAGTCCTTCTGCAACACAGACCCCAAGCTGGATTTCCCCCCGGCGCTGGCGGAGAAATTTGCGGGCTATCGCACGCTCGCGGCCTTTCCGATTATCAAAGACAAAGAAGTGCTGGGAGCCGTCTCGCTCTACTCTTCAGAGATTGGCGAGTACACCAACGAGCACCAGCAGTTGATTGAAGAGGCCGCAGCCTTTGTCGCCACCGCGCTCTCTGCCGCCCCCAGCGAAGCAGGCGCGCCCATCACATTACAGGAAGCGCCCGCCACGCTCGCACCTGAAACAGCAAGGGCTTACAAGACGGTTCCGCTGAATTTGTCGCGGACCTCTATGGAATCGGAGCTGACCCATTAATGATTTTGAATTTATTTTTTGAGACGGCGAACAGCCATCTATTTATGAGGAGTATTGTTTGTGATGCGTAATTCTATCTCGCTTGCCCTAGTGCTGATTTTTTCGCTGCTCGCGCCGCTGGCAGGCATAAACAGACCGCTGCTGGCTCAGGAGCTGGAAAGGCCGCTGGCGCGTCGCAACATGGCAGCCAGCAGCAAGATAGCCGCGAACCTGCGCGATGAGATGAATCAGGCGCGCGGCGGCTCTGACAGAGCGCGCATTATTCTGAACGTCGCGAATGGAAAAGCTGCGACCGAAACGCGCCGCGCGCTTGAGCTTGCGGGCGCGAGCGTCTCGCGGCAACTGGACGCGCTCAACGTGCTGGTGGCGGAAGTCCCTGTCGGCAGTCTGGAAGAGTTAGCCGCGCGCGATGATGTCGCGTGGATGTCTGCGGATCAGGAAGTGCGCTCGCTCTCGAACAACCCGCCGAATAATACGAGCCATCTTGAAATCACGACCGGCGCAAGCAAGATTTTGCCGAAAGACAACAACTCGATGGCGCAAGGCGGCGCGGGCAACAAAGTCGGAATCGCGATTCTGGACAGCGGCATCAGTCCCGCAGACGCAGCCGAGTTCGCAGGCTACCAGACGCAATCGAGCGGCGGACTGCTCGGCTTAGGTCTCCTTCTCTCGCAGAACTACGTCCAATCATACGACCGCATCAAGAAACACGTAGACTTTACGGGCGAGAACCGCACGACCGACGGTTACGGTCACGGCACGCACACAGCCGGAGTCGCTGCCGGAACGGGACAGGCGAGCGAAAACAATGCTGCCAATAATTCAAACGAGCAGACTTACGGCGGCATCGCGACGGGCGCGCACCTGGTCAACGTGCGCGTGCTCAACTCGCAGGGCACAGGCTCTGTTTCAAACGTGATCGCGGGAATCAACTGGGTCATACAGAACAAGAGCACATATAACATACGTGTGATGAACCTCTCGCTCGGCACGTCCGTGACGCAGAGCTATGAGACAGACCCCTTGTGCCAGGCGGTCGGGCGAGCGGTTGATGCAGGCATCGTCGTCGTCGTCGCGGCGGGCAACTGGGGCAAGGATTCAAACGGCAACGTGATTTATGGAGGCATTCTTTCGCCTGCCAATTCTCCGAAGGTCATCACGGTCGGCGCGACCAACACGCAGCAGACCAACCGGCGCTCGGATGATGTCGTGACCAGTTATTCATCGCGCGGGCCGACGCTGGTTGACGGCATCGCGAAGCCCGATCTGGTAGCTCCGGGCAACCGCATCGGCGCGGCAGAGACGGCCACTTCATCGCCATCTTCCTCTTACTCTTATTCGCCATCCGGCGGCGGCGGAGTCGTCGGCACGTTGCTGTTCGGCAACACGACCGCCTATAACCCGCAGGCGACAGGCACTTATCAGGTTTTAAGCGGAACCTCGTTTGCCGCTCCGGCCGTTTCCGGCACGGTCGCACTGATGCTCGAAGCCAATCCATCGTTGACGCCGCGCATCGTCAAAGCCCTGCTGATGCGGACGGCGCAGCGCTTGCCCGTTTATGAAACGATGCTGGCGACCGGCGAGATGTCAACCTTTGAGCGCGTCATCACGGAAGGCGCGGGCGCGCTGAACACCAGCGCCGTCGTCACGCTCGCCAAAGCGATCCGCAAGGACGCAGATGATGCGCGGATTGGCGACAATCTCATCACGAAGAATAACGTCACGTACCAATCGCTCGGCCTGACTGCTTCCATCGCAGGCGAAGCGATGCCGCTCAACAACGGTCTCATCTGGGCAGAGGGCGTCGCGTTCACGGATAAGCTAAAGCTCACGAGCGGCTATCGCTTGACGGACGGAAGCACGATCACAAACGGCTTTGCGCTCGCAGACGACTACATGCTGTCAGATGGAAGTTACGTCTTTTCCGACGGCCTGGTGGTCAGCAGCGGGATTATCATCAGCAGCGGCCTTGTCGTCAGCAGTGGTCTGGTCGTGAGCAGTGGTCTGGTCGTCAGTAGCGGGCTGGTCGTCAGTAGCAACGTGGTCAAGGCCGACGGCACGTTGACGAATGACACCAGAAGCAGTTGGTGCTTTGAGAATCAATCGTTGTGGGGGTCGAACCTGATTGACCCCAGCTCTATGAGCGATGTCGGGGAAGAGGTAATGATTCAGGGCGAAGCAGCTATGCCGCCGGGAGTGCGGAGACTTTTAACGACGAGTTCGCTTTTCCCGCGTCGCTGATCTGGTCGCGGCAACTCTGGTAAAGCATCGTGGCGAACGCCGGTATGTCCCCCGGACGAAAGGCATCATAAAAGGTCATGTCCAAAGCAAGAGGTGAAACAATTTGTCGCGCATACACGGCTCTGGTCAGCGTGACAGGCATCTTGTTATGGCTGGCCGCCACAGCTTTTTTCGCGTGGCGTTATGCTGCGCCGGATCAGTTGACGGTGCTCGTGCTCGTCCCCCTGACCATCATCACGGGGTTGTTCCCGAACACTTTTCCGCTTCCGTCAGTTCTGAAAACTCCGCATGAAAAATTCACTTTCACGCTCTCTGACGCCATCGTTCTCTTAGTGGTCTGCCGCTACGGGCTGGCGGCTTCGATCTTCATCGCGGGCATCGAGGGCTTTACTTCATCGCGGCGCACGGTTCGTCGTCTCTCAAGCAATCTTTTCTCGTCCGGCATGATGTCGCTGGCGGTGGCCGCCGCAGGGGTTACGTTGACGTGGGTGATTCAGATCGGCCTCAGCACAGCGGGTGCAACTCGCAAAGGTTTTCCGCTGGTCGTCGTCGCCTTGCTCGCAGCCAGCCTCGTTCACATCGTCGTCAACACCGGCCTTATCTCGACGCTCTTTGCCCTGCGCAATCATCATCCGGTGATGAAAAGTTGGAAAGCCAATATCTTGTGGGCGGCTCCGATGTTTCTTTCGACGAGCGCGGCGGCGAGCTTGATGTACATCGCGCTGCAATACGATGTGCTGCTGACGGTTGCCATCGGCGCGCCGCTGCTCATCGCCATCTTCTCCGGCCACAGACAACATCGCAACAGCATACAGGAACGCATCAAGTCGCTTGAGAAGGCTCATCACGAGATGGTCGAAGCCCTCGCCGTCGCCATCAATGCCAAAGACGAAGTTACGCACGAGCATGTCCTGCGCGTTCAAATCTATTCCGCCGGAGTCGCGCGTCTCTTAGGCTGCTCTGTTGCTGAGATTGAAGCTTTAAAGGCGGGCGCGCTCCTGCACGACATCGGCAAGATAGCTGTCCCTGATTACATCCTGAACAAACCCGGCAAGCTCACCGCCGCCGAGTTCGAGAAGATGAAGATGCACACGGTCGTCGGCGCGCAGATTTTAGGGCGCGTGGAGTTTCCGTATCCGGTCGTGCCGGTCGTGCGTCATCATCACGAGCGTTGGGACGGTAAAGGCTACCCGGACGGCTTGGCAGCCGAGGACATTCCTTTAACCGCACGCATCTTGTCGGTCGTGGATTGCTTCGACGCCGTGCGCGAAGACCGTCAATATCGCAAGGGCATGACACGCGAAGAGGCCATAGAATTTATTATGAACAACAGCGGCAGCCTTTATGACCCTCAAGTAGTCGGCACCTTCATCACACACTTGCCCGAATTTGAAGCGGAGATCAGGGCGCACAAGGCCGCGCCGACCTTTGGCATAGAGCCAGTCGAGCAGCTTTCGGCAGCGGCGCGCGAGGTTGCCCCTGCGACAGGCTTTGCCGAAGCCGTGGCGATTGATGCGGGAGAGGCAAAAGAAGAATTCGCGCTGGAAGAGCTGCGCGCTCTTTATGGATTGGTGCAGTCGCTTCAAAACATGCGAAGCCGCGATGAGATTGCGGTATCTTTCCTTGAGAAACTTTCTTCCTTTATCTCTTACGATACCTGCGCCGTCACGCTGGCCGATGCAGAGAGCGGCAATTACGAGATTACGCACGGGGCTGGACAACACGCCGCGTCGCTCGTCGGGCGCAGGGTGATGCCCGGCGAAGGCGTCGCCGGTTGGGTCTTGGCGAACCGTCACCCCTTCTGCAACACAGACCCGCGACTCGATCTTCCGCCTGCGCTCCTGGAACAGTTTAGCTCCTATCGCACGCTGGCGGTCTTTCCCATCATCAAGGGCAAAGAGATTTTCGGAACCGTCGCGCTCTACTCCTGCACGCTCAGCGAGTACGACGCCAAACGCCAGAGGTTAATGAGCGAAGCCGTCGGACTCCTCGCGCTCGCCCTCTCAACGATACCCGAATCAGCCATCACAGCGACCAGCGCGCAAGTCGAGATTAAAGACAAGTCTGCACAAAACTCTCCCCAGTTAAGAAGCGCACCGCTCTCTGTGGTAAGCAACGCACAATCCAGCGAACACGCGAGCTAAAGAAGGTAAAAGGTAACGAGCGGGTGAATAGTAAATGGAGAATAACGCCCGAGACGACTGACTATTTATTTTTGGCTACTGTATTTCAATAGTGGGAATTTCTATTATTCTATTCCACACCACTAATTACTTTAACTAAGTCAGCGCGTGCTTGCTGCTTGAAGTCTCCTTCGAGACCTTCGCACAAGCTGTTGGCTAGGAGATAACGTTGAGTATGGCCGAGGCGAGTATGAAGCTCAGCGAATTGAGCTGACGTTTTCCCATATAGATAGAAGTTAATAGCAGAGATAACTTCAATGAGTGAGCCGCTTATGATGCTGGCGGACGCAAGCCCCTGCGACTGTTGAGAAAAAAGGAGAAAGCCTATAGCGGCAAGAAAGAAAATAAGACCTACGCCAGCGGCTGCGAGCGCCCACTGGAAGCTCCCGCGCGCCTGGTCGAGAGACATCTGGTAATAGCTGGTAAGTAACTGAAAAAGTTTGAGAATATTCATCATCAGGAAAGAATCTCCCGCAAAGGCGCAAAGACGCAAAGGGTTGAGCAATTCTTTATCTTGAATGCGTGCTTTCTTTGCGCCTTTGCGCCTTTGCGGGAACCTGTTTTTCTTTGCTTTGTTTGAAACTGACCCACTACTGTTCTCTTTAATTGGCAATATAGTATCAAACGCGCTGCACACTTGAAGAGGCACACGGCAACCTGACAAGCGTTCTTCTATTTACCATTCACTATTCACTATTTACCCGCTCGTATCTTTATTGAACTTTCGCCTGCGCTTTGATTTCGCGCAGGGCGTTGGCTTCGGCTGAGATGGTGACGGGCGCACGCCAGACGAGGGTTTTGATCTGGCAAGTGCCTGTGTTGTCTTCGCGGCAATAATAGAGCGTGAGCTGTATGCGCAGCTCCGCCTGTCCAACCTTGTTCGTGAGTAAGGGGATTCGCAGGGGGAGATGTAAGTCTTTGGCTGTGCGCTGCGTGAGAGCGGGCGCGTCTCCGGCGAGGGCGAGCGCGCCGCTTCCCTTCTCGATGGAAATTTTGTAACGCTGCGGCGCGGACGGGTTGAGGTGATAGCCTGCGGGCAACGTCACGTCTAAGATGAGCGTGCCGCCGTCGCTCGCCTGTCGCAGGAGTTGCGGGGCGAGCGTCATCTCTTCCGTGTTCGGAGCCTGCGAAGCATCCGCGACAGCTTCCTTCATCACTGGCGGCTGCAAGTTTTTGAGCTTGAGCGTCTGCGTCTCTCCGCTCTTCAAATCAACCACACGCACTGCATGATTGTTCGTGTCCGCAACATAAAGTTTTCCGCTCGCGAGGCTCAAGCCGCCGGGTTCATAAAATGAGGCAGTTGCGCCGTCCGCCTGTCCGGGCTTTCCAGTGCCGTAGAGACTCTTGACCTTTCGTGTTTGCGGGTCAAGCTGTTTGATTTTGTGATTATAAGTATCCGCTATCAAAACCTTGCCGTCATGGGCCACGACGCCGAGCGGATGTTGCAGGCGCACGTCATCGCCCTCGCCGTCCACGTCTCCGAACTCGAAGAGGTCGCCGCCGACCAGCGTCTCGACGATTCCCTGTGCAATATCAATCGCGCGGATGATGTTGGATTCGCTGTCCGCGATATAGAGCGTCTTGCCGTCAGAGGTGATGCCGGACGGCTGCGCGAAGCCGGACATCAACAGCGTTCCATCCATACGCGCCTCGCGCCCTGAGCCTGCAAAGTTGGCGATTTGTCCTTTGTCCAAATCGAGCTTCCAGATTTGATGCGGCCCGGCCATCGCTATGTAGAGCGTGCGTCCAGCGAGTTGCAAGTCCCACGGCGAATTTAAAGCGATGCTGCGAGCCGCGCCTGCTTCGCCATAAGCGCGCGATTGCTGGCCTGTGCCCGCGATGGTTACAACCGTTTTCGTCTTCAGGTTGACGAGACGAATCAAATGATTTTCAGTATCCGCGACATAGAGCGTATCGCCGTCGAGCGCCATCCCTTGCGGGCGATAAAACGCGGCGCGCTCTGTTGCGCCGTCCGTTTGTCCGGGCGTGCCTGTGCCGATTGTCTCAAGCAGCGTACCGTCGAGTTTTGTCATCACGATGCGATTGTGATTCGAGTCTGCGATAAAGAGACGATCCGATTTCGCGTCCGCGAGAATCTTGCCGGGAAAGGCGAGCGGCAGATCGCCGACCTTCGCGCGTTCGAGCGTGAGCTTTAAAGGCTGCTCGTTGAGTTCGCCGCGCTTGCGAAAATCTTCGACGTTCTTCGCAATCGCGGCATCAATCACTTCATAGTTGCCTTCGCCCGAAACCGCTCCGGCGACATAGCCCGCCGGGTCAATCAAGACTTGCGTCGGCCACGCGCGCACGCCATAAGATTGCCAGATGGCAAAGTCCGCATCGTTGACGACCGGATGCTCTATCTCGTAGCGCATGATGATGCGGCGTATGTTGTCCGTCTCTTTCTCGTTCTCGAACTTTGCGGAATGCACGCCGATGACGACCAACTGATTAGCGTACTTCGCTTCCAGCCGTTTTAAATCCGGGATGATATGAATGCAGTTGATGCAGCCGTAAGTCCAGAAATCCAGCAGCACCACTTTGCCCTTGAGCGCGGCGAGCGACAGCGGCTTGTCCGTATTGAGCCACCCGCGATGCCCCGTCAATTCCGGCGCACGCACACGCCCCTCTTGCGGTAGAGCCATGTTAGAAGCATCCTTTAGAAAGCTCAGCGCGACCCCGCGCGGCGCAAACGTTGTCGAGAAGACCAGAGCAATAATAATGAGTAACGAGGCGAAACGACTAGCCATTAATAGCATCCTTTTCATGTATGAAATATTCACTCGATATACGCTTTATCTCAAGTTTCAGATTGTTTTAGATGCCGGAAACCGTGATTGTACAGCAGAGACGCAAAGAGAAAAATAGTTGGCAGTTGGCAGTGTGCAGTTGGCAGTGTTGATAATAATGCTTTGAACTTCAGACTTTCAGACTTTAGACTGTCTGGGGATGAGTGATTCGCCTGACAACTTTGCGGACATTTCGATTCTGCCGCGCTCGCTCGGTCTGTCGGACGAGGCGGCGGAGGCGCGTGAGCGGCGCGATCTAATCGTCGCAAAATCGGGCGCGCGACTAATCGGGATTTTCGCGGACGAGGCCGCGAGCGTGTTGGAGTGGCGCGAGCCGACGCCGTTGCCGCGTGCGCCGGAAGCCGTGCTGGGCGTGGTGTCCGTGCGCGGGCGGATGCTGACGGTAATAGACCCGCTCGCGCTGCTTGGCGAGCGGCGCGCGGATGAAGAAACGCATCCGTCTTTCCTCATCGCGCTGAGCGGCGATGAGCAACTCGCGCTGGCCGTAGACGGCACAGAGCGCATCCTCGAAATCTTTGTTGATGAGATCGAAGCTGTACAGCATGGCGCGGAGTTGGTGCGCGGCATCGTCCAGCACGGGCGCGAGATGATAGCCGTGCTCAACATCGAAGAGATTTTCAACGCCGCCTTCCACGGAGCCGAACGGCGGCGACAGCGCAGCTAAGAGATTTGCGATTTCAGATTTGAAAGAAAAAACAAAGATAGATATTTCTTCAAATCGCAAATCGCAAATCTGAAATCCAAAATCGAACGATGTCTTCACTCGAAGCCACATTGAATCAGGTTGAGCGGCTGGCGTCTTCGGGCGCGGCGGCGGACGTGCGTGCGCTGGTTCTGATGCTTGGGGACGAAGACTGGCAGGCGCGGCGGGCTGCTGCCGAAGCCATCGCGCGAGCCGTCTGCGCATCGTCTGAAGCGACCGACAGCGAACCGCTCTTTGAAGAATTGATCGCAGCCGTCTGTGACAAGACGCACGCGGGCAGACGCGCCGCTGCCATCGCCGCGCTCGAAGGCATAGGCCAGCGCGCATTGCCGCGCCTCGCGCTTGAGCTACCACACGCAACTGCTTCTGCACGCATCGCGCTGGCCGGAGTCATCGGCAACGCGGGAGGCGCAGAGGCGGTTCGCCTGCTTGAGCCGCTCGCGCAAGATGCGGATACGAATGTTGCAGCCGCAGCCATTGCCGCGCTCGGTCGCACGCGCGAGCCTGCGGCCACGCGCATCCTGCTCGAACAGCTTGAAGCGGCGGATGACTGGCTGAGATTCGCAGCCGTCGGCGCGCTCGGCGAGCTTGGCGATGCAGGCGCGATTGACAGAATCAAGTTGCTGCTTGAAGAACCTTTGATGCAGGAGGCTGCGGCGGCTGCGCTGGTCGAGATTGCGACGGTCGAAGCCGCGACCGCGCTGGCAAGACACCTGCGCGCGGCGGACGGAGCGTTGCGCCCGGCTGTGCTGACTGCGCTGGTCTCGCTCGGGCGCGACGAGCGCGCTACTCCGCTCGCCGTCACGGAAGCCGTGCAGGCCGCAGCGCGTCGCGCTTTTCGCGAAGCGATAGACGAGACGACCTTGAGCGACCTCGTGCGCCTGATGGCGTCTGGCGAGCATGGACGCGCACACGTTTACCTGACCGCACTCGGATGGCTCGGCGATGTGCAAGCCGTTCCGATCATCGCTCGCGCGCTCGCTGACCCGTCTCTGGTTAAAAACGCGCGCGTGGTGCTGTGTGAGTTGTCCGGCGATGCAGTGTTGCTCGCAGCGATGCTCCACACGGAAGAGATACCGGAGGCGGAGTTGGCGGCTGCGCTGGGAGCTGCGAAAAGTTTTTTAGCGATTGAAGCGGCGGCGCGTCTCTCGGTCGAGACGACTGAGGCAGAGACGCTGGAAGCAAGCCTTGCCGCGCTCGCGCAGGGGCGTGAATGGCTCTGGCAAAGAGGGCGCATCGCCCCGCTCGATGAAGGCGAGGCCATCAGGCTTGCAGAAAAGCTGCGCGCAGCTTTGCGTGCGGCGCATGACCGCGCGCTGCCTGAGATCGCAGAGACGCTGGGCGTCATCGCAAATGTGCTGCCGATAACTTTTATTGACGCTGTGTTGGAACAGCTCTCACGCTCTGAGGCCGAAGATTTTGTGCTGGCGCGTCTCGCCTTGCTTCAACGCAGCAACGCGGCGCGGGTATTTGAAGAAGCGATGCACGCGCAGCGTCACCCGAGCGCGATTGTCCGCATGGCAGCGATTGAGATTTTGAGCCGCCGCGCCGCGCGTGCGAGCGGCTTCTCGTTGGCGCAACATCTGACGGATGAAGCGGCGGGCGTGCGACGCGCGACGACGCGCGCGATGCGGCACGGCGCGCCGACGGACAAAGCGCAACGCGCGCTGCTGGCCTGTCTGGCGGACGAAGACATCTGGGTCAGAGCCGAAGCCGTGACGACTCTCGGCCTGCTTTTCAACGGAGAGCCGAAAGTTCAGGCGCGGCTGCGTGCAACCCTGACTGCATCGCACCCGCTCTGTCGGGTCGCCGCATGCGATGCGCTGGCAAGACATGCACAGCCGCGCGACTGGCAGGACATGTCGCAGATGGCGCGGCGCGATTCGCAAGCCGAAGCCAGACGCGCCGCCGTACAAGCTTTCGCACGCTGCCCGCAGCCGCGCACGGCTCTGGCGGTCGCGCGCCACGCGCTCAACGATACCGAATGGCCTGTCCGCCGCGCAGGCATAGAAGTGTTGGCTGCATTTAAAGATGCAGCTTCGCTCAAGCTCCTGCTCGACGCGGCGGTCAACCGTGCGGAAGAGGCAGCGGTGCGTGGCGCAGCCCTGCGCGCACTGGCCGGGCGCGATGCACAGGAGACTTTGGAGCTGGCCTGCCACGCGCTCCGCGACCCGGAAGCGATGCTTTATGAAGACGCTTATGCCGCGCTGAAAACCATCGCGCACACGCGCCGCGCAGAGATGCAAAAGGCCACCAGGCATTGCGCCCCGCGCGCAGCGAATATTTTAAAGACAGTGATAAGTGACGGGTGAGTTTTCAGTTTTTAGTTTTCAGAAAAAGGCGCAAAATATTCTTGCTGAAAACTAAAAACTGAAAACTGAAAACTATTTCTTCTTGTCACTCGTCACTTGTCACTTGTCACTTGTGATGTCGTTTAATTCAAAACAATCTTTATTATCAAACGACGGCGCGCGGCCAGAGATGGACGAGAACACATTTCTGCGGCTGCGCGATTTGATTTATCAGGCGTCGGGTTTGCATTTCGACCAGCGAACGCAGGAGTCGTTGGAAAGACGCCTGCGCCCGCGCGTCAACGCGCTGCACCTCGGCAGCTTTGAACAGTATTATCTTTATCTGCAATTCGACCGCGACCGGCGCGAAGAGCTTGGCCGCGCACTCGATGCGGTGGCGGTTCACGAGACCTACTTTTTCCGCGAGTTGCGTGCGCTGCGCGCTTTCGGCGAAGAGATGCTCGGCGAGTTCGCCACGCTCAATCGCGAGTCGCGCACCTTGCGCGTGTGGAGCGCGGGCTGCTCGACCGGTGAAGAAGCTTACACACTCGCGATTCTGATTCTCGAATCGGGGCTTTTCGACGGCTGGAAGTTAGAGCTGTCGGCCAGCGATTTGTCGCAGCGCGTGATCGCAGAGGCGCGTGCAGGGCGGTACCGCGCCAACTCTTTTCGCACGATGGACGAGGAACGCCGCGCGCGTTATTTCACACAGCAGCCCGACGGCTCTTGGCTGATAGATGAGCGGCTGCGCGTGATGGTCAACTTCGGCTGCTTCAACCTCGCGGACAGCCGTCGCTTTAATATTTATGATGATCTGGATGTCATCTTCTGCCGCAACGTGATGCTCTATTTCGACACGGCTGCGCGCAGGCGCACCGTCACGGGCTTTCATCAACAACTGCGCGCGGGCGGCTATTTAATTTTGGGCGCGGCGGAATCGCTCGTCACGCTCAACGCGCCTTTTCGTCTCGCACATTTGCAGAACGATCTCGTTTATCAAAAGCAGTGACAAGGGGCAAGATAAAACTTCGCTTCTCGACTTCGAGGTTACAATTTGTGCGCTCTAAACAAAAAGCGTAATCTAGTGACTACTCCGCGCCCTAGAAGGACGCAGCTTCTTTGGCTCTGAGGCCAACGCACTGTAATCCCAGTGCGAGAATGTTGAGCGCGGCGTTATGGTCTCTATCGAGACTCAAGCCACACGAACAATCATGGATACGTTGAGACAAATCCTTGAGAACTATTGCTCCGCAAGCGGAGCAACGTTGACTCGTCCCGCGTGGGTCAACTTGCACGCACTGTCTGCCAGCGTTTTCAGCTTTGTAGAGAGTGAATTGTATGAGTTGATTCCAAGATGCGTCAGAAATACTTTTACTTAAACAATGATTCTTGACCATACCTTTGATGTTCAAGTCTTCAAAGGCAATGAGTCCAAACATGGAAACGAGCGCATAGCTAAGTTGATGCGCAAAGTTACGGCGACGGTTGGTGATGCGCTCATGGATGTGCCTTGCCGATGTATGCTTCTCTTTACGTTGCGCCTTTGCCAACGCTTTCTCATCCGTGCGAAAGAAGCGCGGGTTGTCAAGATGTTCGCCATTCGAGAGTGTGGCGAAATGAGACAAGCCCACATCAATTCCTATCGCTCTATCATTCTGCGGCAATGGTTCAGGCGTGCATTCCACAGAAAAGCATGCATACCACTTGCCCGTCATGGAGCGTGTGATGGTGAGAGTCTTAACCTTACCTTCAATCGGGCGATGCAACTTGATTCGCACGTCTCCGATTTTAGACAGACGCAACTTGCCATCTTTGAGAGCGAAGCCAGATTGAGCGTAAGTGAAACTGTCGTATCTTTTGCGAGAACTGAAGCGAGGGAAGCCAGCCTTTTGTTTTGTCTTAACGCGGCGAAAGAACCCGTCAAATGCCTTCTCTATTCGTTTGAGAACGTCCTGCAAGACTTGGGAATGTACGCCCGCAACGTCAGGGCGCACTTTCTTAATCTCAGGCAATTGGTTCGCCTGTTCGATATAGCGGATAGACTTTCTTTCAAGTTTGTATGCATCTCTCCGCTCTTGCAGACTCGCGTTATAGAGTTCGCAGCAGATATCCAACGTCGCCTCAAAACTACTGACTTGAGAGCGTGCCGGGTACAAACGAAACTTGAAGGTCAGTCGTGGTATTCTTTGGTTAGCCATTGCTTGCGCGTCCATTTCGCGTGTGGCTTTGGTGAGAGCCGGAATGCTGTTGATAGCGGCGTTACGGCTCGCTTGCATTATAGCATACGTTGAAGGCGCAAATTTGAAAGCATTTGCGCGGTGGCTGCGGATTCATCCCCGCCATGAATGGCGCGGTCTTCTCCGATAGTTTTGATAAAAAATACAAACTTGAGGACTGTAGAGATGAGTCATAATTTTGCAGAAATAGTGGAAGAGGTAAAGCAGCTTTCTACTGAAGAGAAGGAAGAACTACAGGATTTGCTGGAAAAATATCTCGTTGATGAAAGGAGACGTGAAATTCATGAGAATTATCAGGCGAGCTTAAAAGAATTACATGAGAATAGAATGAACTTCTCAAGTAACACAGATGAACTTAAGGAAATGTTATCGCATGATTGAAATTACCTTTAGCTAATCTTTTAAGAGAGCGTTTAGAAAAAGCGTTCGGAGTAAGGTCAGCTTAGAAGCCCGCTTGTGGGAAAGGATGACAATCTTTCAGAACGATCCATTTGATCCAAGATTGAAAACACACAAATTATCAGGTCAGCTTAAAGATTTGTGGAGTTTTAGCATCGAATATGATGTGCGGATAATCTTCTCGTTTACAGATGATAAGAAGGCTTTATTCGTAGATATAGGGACTCATAAAGAAGTTTACTAATATGCTGGCGGCTGAGCCTACCTTAGCTTTCCTCTCATCAACATTGTGCCCTGCGATGTGGCTTGTGTAATCTCGTCCGGCGGCGAGTTAATTCGAGAGTTCGTGCTTGTCACCTGTCACTTGTCACTGTGCCTATGACTTATCGCTTGCTTATCGCAGATGATTCGCCGCTTTATCGGCTGCGGCTGTCGCAGATTTTCTCCGCGTCGGACGGGTTGCAGCTTGTCGGGCTGGCGGGTGATGGGCAGGAGGCTGTGCGCTTGATTAAGGAGCGGAGGCCGGAAGTCCTGGTGCTTGATCTCGAGATGCCGCTGCTGGACGGTTTTAGCGTGCTGCGTTGGGCGATGAAGCACGCGCCGCTGCCGGTTGTCGTGTGCAGCGGGCGCGGCGAGGGTGACAGCGTTTTTCAGGCTCTGGAAGCCGGAGCGGTGGACTTTATCACTAAGCCTGAGCTGCGCCACGCGATTCGCTCCGAAGAGTTTGCGGAGCGGCTTCGCTTGAGAGTCCTGGCGGCAGCCGAAGCGCACGGGCGCGTCACTTTGCCGCAGCAGGTTGAAGATAAACAAGCTGCTCTGGCCGCAGCGCGTGTCGCGCAGCAAGTCAAGAATAAGGATCGCGCCTGTCTGGTCGCCATCGTCGGCTCTGCCGGAAGCCCCGCCGCCGTGACGCAGATTCTCTCGCGCCTGCGCGCAAGCTTTCGCACTCCGGTCGTCGTCGCGCTGCACATGCCGCAAGGCTTCACGCGCTCCTTTGCCGAACGCCTCGCGCGCCACAGCCCCTTCACGATTCGCGAAGCGCGCGACGGCGAGAGCGTCGCAGGCTCTCATGTCTACATCGCGCCGGGAGGGCAGCACACAATGGTTGAGAGAGATGCTGAGCAGACTTTGCGCTTTCGCATAGAGCCTTCGGGCGCAAGCGATTTTTATGCGCCGTCGGCTGACCGCCTGCTCTCTTCTCTGGCTGTTGCGTGCGGCGCGGAATCTCTCGGAGTAGTCTTGACGGGGATGGGTGACGATGGCTTGAAGGGAGCGCGTGCGCTTCATCAAAAGGGCGGGCGCATCATCGTCGAATCACGCGAGACGGCGGTCATCTGGGGCATGCCCCGCGCGGTCTCGGAAGCCGGACTCGCGCACGCAGAGCTGACACCGGCAGCCATCTCCGCAGCCCTCCCGCTCTTGTGCCATCATCCGGAGTCTTAACTTAAATCTCTTGAATCGGCGTTGACCGGTAAATGCTCACCTATTTTTTCTGAGCGGGCGGTTCATACTTTTGCCCGAAGATGATTGCTCCCAGCGCGTCCGCGATTTTGTCCGCGCCTGCGGTTTCTATATTGCTCAGAACGATCACTGTGACTTGATCGGAAGGATAACGCATCATCGAAGTGGAGAAGCCGAACGAGCGACCGTCCGCGCGTATCAACCGGCGATCAAATTGCTGCAAGCTATCCCATGCGTAGCCGAAGTTTTCCAGCCCCGGCGTGAACATCGCGGCCAGCGTTTTCTGCTTTAAAATCTTTTCCGTGTAAAGAGCCTGATCGAACAGGTACAAATCTTCGATGGTTGAATACAAGCCACCGGCAGCAGAGATATAACTCAGATCATAGTACGGAGCATTGATGAGCGTGCCGTCCTTGTCACGCGCGTAGCCCGCCGCGCGCTGCATCGTGATTCTCTTCTGCTGCTCCAAGCCCGTGTGCTTCATCTTGAGCGGCTCGAAGATATTTTCCTTCAGAAAATCCTCATACGCCTTGCCGGATGTTTTTTCGATGACGTAGCCGAGCAGCATAAAACCGAGAGAGCTATAGCTGACCTTCTCACCCGGCGTTGAGGCGGGCGAGACAGTTCTGGCGCGCTCAAGTGTCCGGGCGATGGTGGTCGGCGTTCTTCGATAAGCATCAATGTCCGGGAAAACTTTGTAAAACTCTGGAATGCCGGACGTGTGATTCATGAGGTGGTAGAGCTTCACAGGCTCCCAGGCAGCCGGACATTCCGGCACATATTTGCAAATTGAATCCTGCGCATCCAGCTTGCCGCTCTCTTGCAGCATCATGATGGCAGTGGCCGTGAACTCCTTGGTCAGGGAAGCGATGCGAAACCTGGTTTGAGGAGTGTTTGGTATCCCGTATTCGAGATTTGCCATGCCGTAACCTTTGCTCAAAATCACCTTGTCGCCACGCGCCAGTAAAACCGAGCCGCTGAATCGTCCTTCTTTAACAAGCGGCTTAAGATAATCATCGGCCTTGGAAACGATGGTTTGATCCGGGATTTTATTCTGAGCGACACACAGATTGCAGAGCAGTACAAAAATCCCGGCCAGACAGGCAAATCGGCGGATTAATATTTTTCCGAATTTCATGACGGTCTTCCCCTACCCGTAGCGAATCCGAGTTGAGCTAAATAATTTAGACGCCCAGGAGTCCGAAAGATAATACCTGACAAATTTGTAGAGGCAGAAACTCAAATCCTGCGCGTGCCTGTTTTAACGAGCACGCGCAGGAATCGAATTTCTGCCCCTAAGTTTATTTTAGACAGCAGCTCAAGAATTAAAGGCTCTTATCTTGCTCCCCGCCTTTGATGACGACGCCGCCGTTGGTGGTCACGACGCGCACGGTCGCGCCGCCGCTGCCGAGGTCGAGCGAGAGTCGCTTAGTGTTGATACGGCCTTGCAGTGTGATGGGAAAGCTGACGTTGAGCGAGCCGTTGACGGTTCCCGTTTCGAGCCGCGCAGAGTAGTTGTCTGGAATACTCAGGCTGATGCCGCCGTTGGTCGTTTCGACATCCAGCGTTTCGCCGTCCCAACGCGAACCCGTGAGCCTGATTGACAGCCCGCCGTTGACCGTCTGCCCGCGCACGCTGCCCGCTAAGTTTTGCAAATGGACGCCGCCGTTGTGCGCTTCAAACTCGATGCGCCCCGTCACGTCCGTGATCGAGATGCCGCCGTTATATGTTTCCAGAGACATATCCGTCCGGCGCGGGACAAAGATTTCATAGCTCACATCCCAGTAACGATTCTGCGCCATCGAAGGCCCTTCGGCGCGTATCTGGCCGCCGGTCTCGACATGGACTTGCCCGGCTATCTGCTGCGCTTCGGCTTCGGTCAGGGCGGCTGCGCGAATCCGCATCCGCACTAAAATATCGTTGCGGTCTGCGCCTCTGACACGGATGCCGCCGTTGGTGCGCGCATCCACGTTGAGCAGGCCGCGCCCCGCTTGAAGGGTCTGTTCTTTAATCTCGCAATGCGAAGCAAGGCGTTCGTTGTACCAGTCATCACGACAGGTCAGCTCACCTCTATCGCCCTTCTGCGCATAGCTTTCCGCAGCCAGCCAGGTGAAGCTGGCGACAAGCATGATGGCCGCACACGCTGCATATCTTAAATTCTTGATGAGCATCGGAATTCTCCTTAAAGGCTTGGAATGATTATTTCAGAGTCGAGACACGTCGGCTTTCAACAGGTAGACACCGCAGCCAACATTTTTGTGGCAGAAAAATTAAGGCGGGTGAATAGTGAATAGTAAATGGAGAAAACAAAGCGTTCTGCTATTGACCATTGACCATTTACTATTTACTTGCTTTTGCCTTCCGCGTGTTTTCGCTTGCGGCTGCGAATTGGTATCATTCAGGGACAATGCACGAACAGGCTTTTAAGACACTGGAATATGATTCTCTGCGCGCACTTGTAAGGCGCAGCGCGCAGACGCCTATGGGACGCGCGCTGGTTGAGAGGCTCACGCCGCTTGATGATTTGAAAGAGCTGCGCGACACGTTGCGCGTCATCGCGGAAGCTGTCGAGCTGCGGCAGCGCGGCCTGACCTGGTCTTTTTCCGAGATGGCAGACCCGTCCGACGCGCTCGCGCTCTTGAACATCGAAGGCTCAACCCTTGAGCCACTGGCGATGCTTGAGCTGGCGCGTCTGGCAGAGCAGGCGTTGGCGGCGCGTGCGGTCATTCTCACGGAACGCGAAGCGGTTCCCGCGCTCTGGCAGATAATCGAAGCCCTGCCGCGCGAGCTGCACAGCCTCGCCGCGCGCATCACTGGCAAAATCCTGCCGAGCGGCGAATTGGACGACCGCGCAAGCCCGGAGCTGGCGCGCATTCGTCACGACATTACGCGCCTGCGTTCAAGCATCACGCGCACGCTCGAAAGCCTGATGCGCCGCTCGGAAGCAGCGATTCAGGACGAGTTGGTGACGGTCAGAAACGACCGCTTCGTTATCCCTGTCAAGGCGGATCATCGCGGGCGCGTCGGCGGTGTCGCGCACGGCTCTTCATCTTCCGGCCAGACGGTTTTTATAGAGCCGCTGGAAACCATCGAAGCGAATAATGAGATGCAGGCTCTGCGCGAAACCGAAGAGCGAGAGATTGCGCGCATTCTTTTTACACTGACCGAAGAATTGAGAAACGAGCGATACGCGCTTGAGCTGGCCGCGCACGCCGTCGCGTCGCTTGATTTCGTCGGAGCGAAGGTCGCCTTTCTCCAAAGATTCGATTGCGTCGTCCCGGAAATCAGCGAGCAGGGCGCGCTTGAATTAATCTCTGCGCGTCATCCATTGCTCGAAGAAAATTTGCGCGCGAGCGGAGGCGCGGTCGTGCCCGTTTCGTTCTCGCTTGATGCGGAACATCCCGTGATGGTCATCTCCGGCGCGAACGCGGGCGGCAAGACGGTCGTGCTTAAAACAGCAGGCTTGTTATCATTGATGGCGCTGTCCGGTCTTCCGGTTCCCGCACGCGCGGCGAGCTTTCCGTTTTATGCTTCGGTGCTGGCGGACATCGGCGACCATCAATCGCTCGCCGCGAATCTCTCGACCTTTACCTCGCACGTCGCCAACATCAGCCGGATGATTGAGATTTGCGATGCGCCCGCGCTCGTCCTGCTCGACGAAGTCGGCACCGGCACAGACCCCGAAGAAGGCTCTGCCTTAGGCGTCGCGGTGGTTGACCACTTTCGCCGCGCGTGCGGCGCGCATGTTTTGGGGACGACGCATTACAGCGGCCTCAAGATGTACGCCGCCAACGAAGAAGCCGTCATCAACGCGAGCGTAGAGTTTGACGAAAAGACTTTGCAGCCCACTTACAAGCTGCTCGTCGGCATCGCCGGAGCGTCTTCCGGCATCGAGATCGCGCGCCGCTTCGGCATTCCAGACAAAGTCGTCAGCGCGGCTTCCGAGAATGTCAAAGCTTCCACGCGCGACGCGACCGAATACCTGCGCCGCATCAAGCGCGAAGCCGAAGAAGCCACCAGCCTGCGCGCTGCTCTGGAAGAAGAACGCACGGCGGTCGCCGAAAAATATGCTTCGCTTGAGACGGAAGCTGCGAAGCGCGAACGCGAGCGGCAATCTAAATTTGAAACAGAGCTTTTGACAGCCATCGAAGAATTTGAAAAACGCTCGCGCGAGCTGGTTGCAAAGATCGAAGACCGCGCAGAGCGTTTGAAGGTCGAGCGCGAAGCACAACGCCATGTCGCAGAGTTGAAGCGCGAAGCACAACGAGCCGCACGCGCCGCAACAGCATCCCCTTCATCAAACACTTCGGCAGCGCGCGGCGTCCGTGTCGTCCGCGACGGGCGCGTGATTAACAACGAGCCAACGCTTGAGAATGATGTTGAAGAAACGGAATTTCGCACCGCTCCGCCGCGCGCCATTAAAAAAGGCGATCAGGTGCGCCTCAAATCCTTCGGCTCCATCGGCATCGTGGACAAAATCAACGGCGATGAGGCCGAAGTGCGCGTCAAGTCGCTTCGCTTCCGCGAAAAACTCTCAAACCTTGAGCTGGTCGAAGCCACCAAGCCTGAGATTGAATCCGGGCGCGGCGCACGCCTGCGCACGCTGGCGCAGAAACGCGGCACGGAAGTCCACCTGCGCTCTTCAACGGAAGACCCGCGCGCAGAGCTTAACGTCATCGGGCGCACGACCGACGAAGCCGTTGACGAGGCAGATAAGTTTCTTGACGAAGCATTCTTGAACGGCCTCCAACACATACGCATCGTTCACGGCCACGGTACGGGCGCGTTGCGCCGCGCCATCAGCCAATTATTAAAAGACCACCCGCACGTCGCGCGCTTCGCCCCGGCCCCGCAGGATCAGGGCGGCTCGGGCGCAACCGTGGTTGAGTTGAAACAGTAAGAAGGAAACAGTACCTATGATTTCATCACGTAAAGCTATCGTTTGTGTGGTCGCGCTTTTCTGTCTCTCGCTCGCTTCTCTTTCCGCGCCCGCGCAAATCAGTGACGACGAAAGATGGGCCACAGGGGAATATGAAGCATGGTTTCTTAGCTATCAGAGATACTCAAAGACAGATGCCGTAGAAGCGCAAAAAAAATGGAAGCATATACAGGCAGAGACCGAGCAATCGCCTGCCAATGAATGGGCGGGCAATTACGCACTGGTGTGTGACATGTGCGAAGTTTCCCTAAATGTATTGCGTTGGTCTAAGGAAGCCGGGTTTGTCGAAGTCTATGTGTACACCTGTCTTCCCGAGCTTCGCGGCCTGAACTTAGGCAGCCTGATTGAAACTCCCGCGATGCTCCAATTCATTCCTGAGTACCCGACCGGTTCAGGCCGGAAACAACAGCCCGTCACCAATTACCTGAAAGTGAAATGGGGAGAACGGCATTATCTGATTGCTGAGAATAAAATTGCCGAGTTCTGCGACCTGATCGCTGGGGTTAACGTGTCTGACGAAAATCAGAAGACTATGGTTAAGGGTGTCTACCTGAAAAGCAGCGATGCTGAGAAGCCAATCGAAGGGCTGCCGGTATTGCCAGAGGGCTATGAGCAATTCCTCAAGCAACCGATTGACGCCAAAATCACGGGCATCGGCAAAAGTTATGTTGCATTTGAAACAGAATATGGCTGCTGGAAACGCGAAGTGATTCCGGTCACACTCAATGCCGGGAGCAAGAGCGGAGTCAAGGTTGGCATGACATTTAACTCATCAGATGAGAGCGTGCCCGGACAATTTGAAATAACAAGCGTCGGCAAGAATTCATCTCGCGCCGTTTTCGAGCCATACGATTCCGAGCCGTGCGAGCCGTCAGAGGCCACGCCGGAAGATAGCGAAGAACAGGAACCCGTCGAGCACACAATTAAAATTGGCTTGAAATTATCCACCCGTCCTGAAATGCCTTAACCGATTATGCGCTACCCGCAAACATTCATTGACGACCTTCGCAGGCAGGCGGACATCATGCACGTAGTTCAGGATTGCGTTAGAATTGTCTGATAGGAGGCTGCTATGACACACGAACAATTAATCAAAGAAATCAGACAACTTCCGCTCAAAGAGAGGATTGAGTTAATGGAAGTGATCTCGCTTAGCGTGCGCGAAGAGACGCATCCGCGTGAACAAAGAAAATCAGCGGTCAGCCGCTTGCGCGGTATCGCCAAGCCTGATGATGGCCCGCCCCCAACAGATGAGGAAATCAAAGAGGATTACGCACGCTATCTCATGGAGAAATACTCCTGATGCGTGTGTTGTTAGATACAGATGTGGTGCTTGATTTGGTGCTGGATCGTGAGCCTTTCGCTGATGCTGCCGCAGAGCTTCTCGCATTGCACGAACAGGAACGCATTGAGATTTTTGTTTCAGGTATCACTTTGATTAACGTGTTCTACGTAACTCGTAAAATTAAAGGCATCGGAAGTGCCAGGCAGGCTGTTGAAGAACTCTTGACCACTGTGAAGATCTGTCCTTTATATCAAGCTGTTCTTGAGAGTGCATATAAGCTTCCCCTCACCGATTATGAAGATGCTGTGCAGCACGCCAGCGCGACAGCCAGCCAACTGGATGCGATTGTCACGCGCAACCTCAAAGACTATAAAAATGCAACGCTGCCTGTCTTCTCTCCGACGGATTTTCTTATTCAACTAAAGTAACAAACAGAGTAAAGCCGTGCGCTACCCGCAAACATTCATTGACGATCTCAAAAGACAGGCGGACATCGTGCGCGTGATACAGGATTACGTCTCTTTGAAAAAGAAGGGCGCGAACTGGATGGCGTGCTGCCCTTTTCATCAGGAGAAGACGCCGTCGTTTTCCGTCAGCCCGGCTAAAGATATTTATTATTGCTTTAGCTGTCAAAAAGGAGGCTCGGTCTTCAACTTCGTGATGGAGATGGAGCGCGTGTCGTTTCCCGAAGCGATAAAAATCGTGGCGGAGAAAGCGAATGTACCGCTGCCCGCGCTGGTGGATGACGGAAAGTTTGAGGCGCGGCGCAAAGAGGCGGACGACGTTGTAGAGATGAATACATGGGCGCTCGAATTCTGGGAAGCGCAGCTCGCCGATGGCGGCGCGGAGGCGCGTGCGGCGCGCGAGTATTTGGAGAAGCGCGAGATTAAGGATGAGACGCGCCAAACTTTTCGTCTCGGTTATGCGCCGGACAGTTGGGAAGCTCTTATCGCTTACTTGAAAAAGCGCGGCGCGACCGAAATGCAGATCGAGCGCAGCGGCCTTGTCGTCAAAAAAGACGCGGGCGGATTTTATGACCGCTTTCGCGGGCGGCTGATTTTTCCGGTCATGGATGCGCAGGGGCGCGCGGTCGCTTTCGGTGGTCGCACGCTCGGCACGGGAGAGCCGAAATATCTGAACTCGCCGGAGACGGCTGCGTACACAAAAGGCCGTCACCTGTACGGCTTGCACCACACGCGCGATGAGATCAGGCGCAAGAAATTTGCGATTCTGGTCGAGGGTTATCTTGACTTAATCGTCCCCTTTCAATTCGGCGTGCGCAACATGGTGGCGAGCCTCGGGACTGCCTTGACGCCGGAGCAGGCCAAGCTGCTTAACCGGTTTGCGCGGAAGGTGGTTGTCAACTATGATGGAGACAGCGCGGGTGTGAAAGCCGCAAAAAGAGCCATCGAAACGCTGCTGGCCGAAGATTTTGACATCAAAGTGCTGGTTTTGCCTGAAGGCTCAGACCCGGACGAGTTCATCCGCCGCGACGGCGTCGAGGCTTATCACGAGAGGCGAGGCAAAGCTCTCCCCCATATCCAATTCGTGCTCGATCAGGCTGTACGGGATCGCAATCTTCTGCGCCCTGCGGACAAGGCTGCGGCGGTTGAGGAAGCGTTGCCGTATGTTCGCGCTGTCCGCAACGGAATTCAAAAGCGCGAATATTTTGACATGACGATGGACGCTCTGCGTATTGAAGAAGCCGCTCTGCGTAATGAGCTGTGGCAGACCATCAAGAAAGGCGTCGCGCCCGAGCAGGCCAATGTCAGGCAAAGCATCGCACGCTCTGCCAGCGCGCAGCCGACCGTCGCCGAACATCAATTGCTGGAACTGCTTTTACACGATGCGGAACTGCGCCGCACGATTCTGCCGCGCATGGAGCCTGCGGATTATGAAGAGCTGCCGACCGCTCCTATCTTTCGCGCGATGATGGAAATGGAAGCACAAGGCGGCGAATTGGACACGTCCGCCCTGATGACTCGCGTCGAAGATGACCCCGTAGCGGCAGACCTCCTGCCATTGCTTTTGATGTCGGAATCAGAGCGGGAGAAGGACGAAGCGATGGATGACGTGCTGGCGAGCGCGGAAAGCTGCTTAAAGGCGCTGCGCCTGATGACGCTCGACCGGCGCATCAACGAACTCGGCTTAGAGATTGCCGCAGCAGAGCGCGCGGGCGATACCACACGGCGCGACCAACTGGCGCTGGAACATCTGGATTACGCAAGACGCAAGAACAATTTTAGATTTTAGAATTTTTGGATTTAGCTTAATCAGCACGCCAATCCGAAATCCAAAGTCTGAAATCCGAAATCTAAAATGAGCATGGAAGAAAAAGACCGCGAAGATGTGATGCAGCGCCTTTTGGAGCTGGGCGGCGATAAAAAGTATCTGACCTTCGACGAGCTGAATCGCGAGTTGCCGGACAACGTCGTCTCGCCGGATGACATTGAAGACGTGCTGCAAAAGCTCGAAGGCTCGAACATCACCGTCGCGGATTCCGAAGAGAGACTTATAGAGCAGGCCGCCGCCATCGCGACCGATGACGAAGACGAAGCGATTGACGAAGACATGGAGCTTGACCTCTCTGCGGGCGCGCTGGATAAGACGAACGACCCTGTGCGCCTTTATCTGCGCGAGATGGGTATCGTGCCGCTCTTAACGCGCGAGGGCGAGGTCGCCATCGCCAAACGCATCGAGCGCGGGCAGATTAAAACGCGGAAAGCGATTACGCGCTCGCCCATCGCGGTCGAAGAGTTGCTGCGCATCGGCGATGGCCTTGAGACCGGCAAGCTCAACATCCGCGACATCGTCACCTTTTCCGAGCAGGCGGAGTTGACCGGGCAGGAAGACAAGGCCGACGAATATCTGGCATGGACTATCGAAGGCATCCAGAACATACGCAAGCACTATCGCAACGGCCTCAAGGAATGGGACAAGCTGCGCGCCGAGCAGAAACTATTGCGCGGCAAGAAGAGCCGCAAGCTCCTGCGATTCAGGCGCAAGGTCGCGCGCATGCGGCTTGAGATAGCACAGGAAATCGGGCGGCTGAATTTGACCGAGCGCGCACGGCAACGACTCATCAACTCGATCCGCAGCGTGCAGAAAGAAGTTCGCCTCGCGGAAAAGGATGTCGAAAATTTCGGCGACAAGCTCAATCGCCGCCGTATCAAGCCCGAAGACGAGAGAGAGTACAAGCGTCGTCTCTCAGCCGCCAGGAAAAAGCTGCAACAGGTCGAGCATGACTTTAACGTCTCGCCCGTCGAGATCAAACGCGCTCTGGCTACAATCGTCACAGGCGAGCACAAGACCGGGCAGGCCAAGCGCGAGTTGGTCGAAGCGAATTTGCGCCTCGTCGTCTCCATCGCCAAGAAATACACCAATCGCGGCTTGCAGTTTCTCGATTTGATTCAAGAGGGCAACATCGGCCTCATGAAAGCCGTGGACAAATTCGAGTGGCGCAGAGGCTACAAGTTCTCGACCTATGCGACATGGTGGATCCGGCAGGCAATCACCCGTGCGATTGCGGATCAGGCGAGAACGATTCGCATTCCCGTTCACATGATCGAGACCATTAACAAGCTCATTCGCACCTCGCGCTCGCTGGTGCAGGAACTCGGGCGCGAGCCGACGAGCGAAGAGATTGCGAAGAAGATGGACATTCCCGTCGGGAAAGTCCGCAAAGTATTAAAGATTGCGCAGGAGCCTATCTCGCTGGAAACGCCCATCGGCGAAGAGGAAGACTCTCACTTAGGCGATTTTATCGAAGATAAATCCATCTTGAACCCCGCGGACTCAGTTGTTGCATCTAACCTGCGCGAGATTACGGACGAGGTCTTGCGGACGCTGACGCCGCGCGAAGAAAAAGTCATCAAAATGCGTTTCGGTCTGGACACGACCGGCTCAGAACACACGCTCGAAGAGGTCGGCCAGCACTTTGCCGTCACCCGCGAACGTATCAGACAAATTGAAGCAAAGGCGCTGAGAAAGCTGCGCCACCCGTCTCGCTCGCGTAAATTAAAAGCGTTTTTAGAGACGGCGCAAAGATAAAAGATGTATTTTGTATTTGGTTCTTTGTGCTTTGCACGCTAGCCAGTTTGAAGGCTGTCGATTAAAGTTAAGAGCCAAGAACAAAAGACAAAGAACAAAGCACATTTATTAAATGAAAAGAATCATCGAAAGTTACAAACAAAAGTTAGCTACTGAAGAAGGCTGGCGATTGAAGCGCGGGGCACAGCTTCGCGTAGCTTTGTGTTATCCGAACACTTATGCAATCGGGATGGCGAATCTGGGATTTCATGCGATGTATGAATTGTTCAATAACATCCCTGAAGTCTCGTGCGAAAGAGTCTTTCTGCCGGACACTGTAGAGCTGCGCGAGTATGAAAAGTCTCGGACGCCGCTGCTCTCTCTGGAATCGCAGACGCCTGTGCGCGATTTTGATGTTGTCGCTTTCTCTATTTCGTTTGAGACGGATTACCTGAACATGGCGCGCGTGCTGCAACTGTGCGGCGTGCCCGTCTGGTCTAAAGATAGAACGCATCATGACCCGCTGATAGTGATGGGCGGCGCGGCTTCGTTTCTCAACCCAGAGCCAATCGCGGATTTTACGGACGTGATTGCCGTCGGCGAAGGCGAAATCCTCGCGCCGCAGTTGATTGACACGATTTTCGCGGAAGAATCAAAGGAAGAGATTTTGCTCGCTCTCGCGCGGCGCGGGCGCGGATTTTATGTGCCGTCGCTTTATGAAGTGACTTACAAAGCGGACGGCACGATTGAGGATTACGCGCCGCTTGCGGAGGGCGTTCCCCTGCGTGTCGGGCGCGCTGTGTCGGCTGAGAATCCGAAGGAAGGAAGTCTCAGGCGCGCGATGCGTCGCGGCGAGACGGAGATCGTCGAAAAGCTTTTACAGGGAGAAGTCTTCGCGCCGTCAACTTCCATCTGGGCGCCGACCGCAGAGATGGGCGAGCGTTTTCTGATTGAGATTTCGCGCGGCTGCTCGCAGGGGTGTCGCTTCTGCTGGGCAGGATTTAACTACTGGCCGCCGCGCGTCGTGCCCGCGCGCGACATCTTAGAAAAAGCGAGCCAGTGGCGCGGCAAGACTGACAAGATCGGTCTTGTCTCCACAGCCGTCTGCGACCATCCTGAGATTAGCGAAATCCTGCAAGGGCTTCGAGCAATGGATTACAGGATTTCCGTTTCCTCTCTCCGTCTGGATCAGATTTCCGATGAATTGCTGGACGCGCTCGTCGAGTCTCGTGACCAGCAGATTGCCGTCGCGCCGGAAACAGGCTCTGACCGTTTGCGCAAAGTCATCAACAAGAATTTGACGAACGACGAGATTGTAGACATCTGCGGCGCGGTCTTTGATCGCGGGATGTTGACAGTCAAGCTGTATCTGATGGTCGGGTTGCCGACGGAGACCGACGAAGATTTGGAAGAGATGATCGTGCTGGTCGAGCGCATCAAGAATCGCATGCTCGAAGCCGGTAAGCGTTTCGGGCGGGCTGGAAAAATCATTCCTTCGCTCAACGGCTTTGTGCCCAAGCCGAACACGCCTTTGCAGTGGGATGCGATTTGTGACGAGAAGGAATTGAAGCGGCGTTTGAAATGGGTCTCGAAAAATTTGGCGCGGATTCCGAACGTCGAAGTGCGCGCGATGTCCGGGCGCATCGCACATGAACAAGCTTTGTTCTCATCCGGCGACAGGACTGTGGCGCGTGTGATTGACGTTGCCGCGAGGCTCGGCGGCGACATCAATGCCGCTTTGCGCGAGACGAATGTGAATCCCGCTTTTCATACCAGCCGCGACCGTTCTTATGAAGAGCGTTTGCCGTGGGAGATTGTTGACCCCGGCCTGTCCCGCGAGTTTTTACAGAAAGAGCATGAGCGCGCTCAGGTCGCCAAATCAACCGCGCCGTGTCCTTCCGTTGACACCTGCACGCGCTGCGGCGTGTGCCCGACGACATGGCTCGCTTCGGCTCCCGCAGGGCTGGTGCAATTGCAAGGCATCGCAACTGCACGTCAGGCCGCGCCCGCTGCCGCTTGATTTAATAAAAACAGGAACACAATTAACCACAAAGGCGCTAAGACACTAAGAGCAGGTCAGATGGTCTGCTTAGTGTCTTAGCGCCTTTGTGGTTAAACTGCTTTCTAATCCGCCTCTTTCCCTATTGTTATTTGACGCTCCACAGGCTGGAGCTTTTGACCGTGTGGTCAAAGGCGTACTCGTAGGTATAACCCGGCACAGAGATCGGGCGTTTGAATTGCACGCGAGCCTGCATAGCCCCCTCATTCTGGTCAATGATGATGTTGGCGTTCTCGGGAACTCCGTACTCGCGTGCGCTTTTCACGAGTTGCTCTCTGACCCAGTCGTGAGTCCTGCCCATCGCCGCGCCCTTATCCACGCTCTGCTGCATATAGTCTCTGTACTGGTAAGACTGAAACGCGACGGGGATATATTGATAGCCTATGTAGGCAGTCAAAGCGACCAGCGAAAAGATAATCAGAAATTTGAGACGCGCGCCGCCGCGCTCGCCATGTCTGGCTGATTTGGGAGATGTACCGCACGATCTATTCATCTTAATTCTTGCCTCACTAAAGTATTAAATTGGTTGTAATGCAGCCCGGAGGGAGGCACGCAAGACGCGCGGCGCAATCTCTCGTCCATCCACGAGACGCGCGCGCCCGAGTCGCTCAAGCAGGATCCATTTGATGTGACCGCCAACCGATTTTTTATCGCGGGCGAGTGTGCCCAGTATCTCCGCAGGACGAAGATCGTTGGCGTGGGGCAGGCGGCCTGCCAACTGTATGGCGGCCTTTAATGATTCTAAATCAAAACCATCCAAAATGCCTAGTCTTTTCGAAATCTCTCCGGCGGCCAGCATCCCGTAACCGACCGCCTCGCCGTGCCTAAATCGTTTGTAATCAGTCACTTGTTCGAGCGCGTGCGCGATTGTGTGCCCGAAATTCAGGATGCGGCGCGAGCGCGAGTCCGTGCGCTCAAGAGCTTCCCTCTCATCATTTGCGACGATGCGAGCCTTAAAAGTGCAGTGCGCAGCAATCAGGTTTGTCAGAGCAACCTCACGCTTGCCGCATCCCTCATTCGCGCTTTCTTGAAGCAGAAATTGCCGGGTCTGTTCAAAGAGTTTGCGGCTGCCAACGGCTCCATGCTTGAGGCACTCGCACCACCCGGCGGTCAATTCGCGCGCGGGCAGCGTCTTTAAAGTCTCCGTATCAATCAAAACTCCGCGCGGCTGGTGAAAAGCCCCGACGATGTTTTTCCCCAAAGAAGTGTTGACGGCAGTTTTGCCGCCGACAGACGAGTCTATCTGTGCCAGCAAGGTTGTCGGCGCTTGCAGGTAAGCGACGCCGCGCAGGTAAATGGCCGCGGCAAAGCCCGCGAGATCGCCGACCACGCCGCCGCCGAGAGCGATGACGGCATCAGTCCTTTCGAGGTTTGAGGCGGAGAGAAAATCAAGTGCGCGTTTGAGCGAATTGAGGTTCTTGTAACGCTCTCCGTCTCCCATCAGCCAGGAGGAGGTTTTGAATTTGGCTTCGCGCAGGGCACGCATAGCCGTGTCGCCGTAAAGGTCGAAGACCGTGCGATTGGAGAAAAGAGCGATGCGGCGCGCGTGTGGCGGCAACACGTTGCGCGCATAATCTCCGAGACTGTGAAGCGTTCCCGCGCCAATCTCAATCGGATACTCTTCACGCCTCTGTGAGAGGCGCACGCGCACATGCTGCACAGTTGGTTTGCTTACTCCTCACTCATGGCTCTAATCCAGATGTCCGCGAGCAGGTCAAAGCTCAATTCGCCGAGACCCAGGAGCCGCGCTAATTCTTCGACATTATAGCGCGAGGAAGTGTTCCAGAGGTCTATCAATTCATCACCGGCCTTGCGCGAAGCCCACCAGCGGCGGCCATAACGTGTGCGCAGGTATTCGCGCAGCGCGGCCTCGAACACCCATGCACGCAAGTAAGCTCCGGCGTAAAAGCCGTCGTCCACATCGGACAGGTAATGCGCCGTGCTGCGCTTAAAACTCGTCGCTTCGGTTTGCAGCCCGGAGTAGGTCGCGGCCAGATTTTCCGAACGCACTTGAGGGCTATCGTGCAGGGGAATTTCGTAGCGCAGCTTGGCGCAAAAACGCCTGATGGTGTGCGTGGTCAAAACCGCCAGATCGCGCACGATGCTGCGCGCCTGTTCTGCGCCGAGTCCGGGGCGATGCTCTCTGAGCCATCCAGCGTCATGATAAAGATGATTGAAGAGAAAAGCGTAGCTCTCCGTCGTCGCGTAATCCGGCGAGAAAATAAATTCTGGATGCTGCGTCATCAAGTCGCGCGAAGTCCAGCCGAAATGCTGCGCGTGACCCGCTTCGTGAAAGAGCGTCATGTAATCATAGGCTCCGCCGATGGGCGCGACCAGCAGGCGCACGTCATCCGGCGGCTGGATGCGAAAGCAGGCGGCGCGCGGATGCTTTCGCGGGCGCACCTCGCCATCTATGTGTATGTTCGACTGCTGCTCGGCGCGGATGCCCAGATTGCCCATCGCCGCAGCATAAGTCTTCATCAAGTCCTGCGCCGGAAAGAACTGGTCGAGGCTTGACATGCGCTGAAAGAAATAAAAGTCTGCGTGTTGCAAGTCGTCCGGCGCGACATCGGGCAACTCGCGCGCCGTGACGCGCGACAGAGCGCGACGGTAAGCCGAATCAGTGGCGTCGAGAAAAGCCTCTGCGCGGCGTGCAAGCTGCTCGTAATCCGTGCCCGTAATCTCTGTGAACAATGCCCTGTAGGATTCAAACCCGAGCGTGCGCGAGGATTGATGGAAGGACTCGAATCGCGCCGCGCGCAAATCGTCACAGGCGCTGACCACGTCTATCCAGCGCGCATACAATTCGCGGCGGCTCGCGGCTCGCGGCTCGTTCGCAATCTTCCTCGGAACGCTGTGCGCGGCGAGGCTTTCGCCTTCCCATGACACATGCGCGGCTGACTCGCAGCGCGCAAGCTCATCCGTCAAATCTTTGGCCTGCGCTTCCAGAAAGCCGATGCAGGCCGCGCCCGCCAGCGCACGCAAGCCCACCTGCTCGGTCTCAAGATGAGCGGGCGCGTCGGCTTTGGCTTGCTGTAAAGATTCAATCGCGCCGGTGGTAAACAATCCCCCGTAGCGATCATAAATCGGCTGGACGTGCAGCACCTCATCGAGACCGGCTCGATACAGGTAATGAGCACGCTCTATCTGAGAGCTATAGGCGGCGAACTCTTCGCGATATTGACTAACATCCATGACCCGTGAGGATTACTGCACTTTCCTCAAATTGGTAGAGCTAAAAGCAAAATCGCTGGAGAAACGTGGGGGTTTGGATTGTAACATGGCTGGAAGCAAAATGAAGCTTAAAGTTGAAGCGGCGGGAAAAGCGAGGGTGAAAAAGCGAACAGGCGCGACAACGTGGGAGTGTGTCGCGCCTGTTCATATTCGTGGTTACTGTCCTCACCCCAGCAACCACTTGAGACGGAGGATCCACCAACCGTCTCTCTTGCCCCGCAATATACACCGCAATGCCTATGCCATGCAAGCATAAATTCTAAACTCTTTGAAACCGTGCGATTTTACGAAGCATTCGGGCTTTTTGAAGAAAATCGGGCACGGCAAGAGCTGCCGAACAGCGCTGCGCAGTGTAAGACTTACACTCAAGGCTGCGTAAGTTTTTCCCATCCGGCAAAATTTTACGGAGCACCGAGGGCTTCTCTGATGACAGCCGCGAGCGCGCCTGCCTGCCGCTCGATTACGTCCTGATGCTCGCCCTCGATCATCACGCGCGCCAGAGGCTCTGTGCCGGAATAGCGCAAGAGCAGCCTGCCACGCTCTGCCAGTTCTCCTTCGATTTCGCGCGCGGCGTGCCGGATGGCCTCGACTTCCGCGAAAGGGAGTTTCTGCTTGACGCGCACGTTGACCAGCACCTGCGGGTAACGCACAAAACCTTCGGTCAAGCTCTCAAGCCTGGCTCCTGTCTCCTGCATCGCGCGCAGCAGGCAAAGGGTCGTCAGCATCCCGTCGCCCGCCAGACTCAGGCGCGGAAAGATAAGATGGCCGGACTGTTCCCCGCCCACACTCGCGCCCGTGCGCAGCAATTCTTCAAGCACGTATTTATCGCCCACGTCCGTGCGCAGCAGTTCGATGCCGCGAGCGCGCAAGGCTATCTCAAGACCTAGATTGCTCATCACGGTTGAGACAACCATGTCATCGTGCAAGCGCGCACGCTCGTGCAGGTAATTCGCCATCACCCACAGCGTCGCATCGCCGTCCACGAGTTGCCCGCGCCCATCCACAAAAAGAGCGCGGTCAGCATCGCCGTCAAAAGCGATGCCTGCGTCCGCGCCTTCTTCCAAAACTTTTTCCCGCAAGCCTTCGAGATGCAGCGAGCCGCAATCCCGGTTGATGTTCCGACCGTCGGGCTGATGATTGATCGCAGAGACGCGCGCTCCCAAACGCTCGAACAGGCGCGGAGCGAGATGCGACGCCGCGCCGTTCGCGCAATCAACGACCAGATGCAAGCCGCTCAGCAAAAGACCGGCGGCGATTTTCTCCGCCAGATAATCCAGATAACGCTCTTGCAGTTCCAAAGCATACCGGGCATCCGTTGCCGCGCTCACGAGCGATGCTGCATCTTCTTCTATCTCTTTTGACACTGGCGCAGCCGCGATGTCTGCTTCAATCAAACGCTCTGTCGCATCATCCAGCTTGCGACCGGAGGGCGCGAAAATCTTGATGCCGTTGTCCCCGTAAGGATTGTGCGATGCGCTGATGACCACGCCCGCATCCGCAGGGAGCGTGCGCGCCAGAAAGGCTATGCCCGGCGTCGGAATGATGCCCGCCGATTCGCATTCCGCGCCCGCTTCAATCGCTCCCGCGAGCAAAGCCTGCTCAAGCCACGCGCCCGACTCGCGCGTGTCGCGCCCGATGACGATACGCGGAGCGCGTCCATCCGCCCGTGCCCCGAGCTTACGCGCCAGCGAGTTTCCAACCACGCGCATAGTCGCAGCATCCAGCGGAAACTTTCCCGCCTCGCCGCGTATCCCGTCTGTTCCAAAGAGTCTGTTCATAAAATCCCAAGTCCCAAGTCCCAAGTCCCAAGCCCCAAGTTAAGAAAATGTCTTTGACTTGAGACTTGAGACTTGGGACTTGGGACTCATTTGATAACGGTAAAGCCCGCCGGCTTGGTAGAGCGTAGCTCGACGCGGCCTTCCGCTTCTTGCGGGAGAATCAGGCGTTGTGCGATTGAGCCGTCGTCGGCTACGCTCAAGATGATTTGCAGGTCTTCCGCACGAAGCTTCTCAATGACGGAGCGTTCGCCGTAGAGCGTCACGATGGCCGTCTGCGGGCGGACAGCCGCGCCGTTGCTTTCGCTGACGGCGATGCCGGAGAAACTTTTCTCGATGCGCTGCTCGCCGATTTCCAGAAAGACGCTGACGACCGGATCGCTGACCGTGACGTGATCGTCCGAGAGGCTGAGAGCCGCCTGCGCGACGTTCGTGCTGCCGGTCAAACCGTCGAGCGAGATTTTTTCGGTGAGCGCGCGGCTCACAGTTTTGACGCGGCTGGCGGGGCCGCGCACTTTTACCTGCGTCGGCGTCGGCGTCGCGCGGCGCAGTTCGTAACCATCGGGAAGCTTTCCAATGAACTCGACTTCGACGGGGACTTCGCGCTCCTCGCGCGGCTCAAGACGCAAGGCCACGCTGTTCGGGTCAATCGCATCCACCCGCACGCCCTCCGGCAAATCCATCGTGACGGTATCGCGCATCAGCCTGATGGTGTGCATGCCCTGTTGAAAACCGCTGGCATCTACAAAAGCGATTAAGTTCCGCGAGTTCAAACGATCAAGCGATTCTTTGCTGCCGGTGAGAATGACATCCACTTTATCCGGCGGCTCGTTGCTAATCTCAACCGTGTTGGGCAGGCGGAAATTAAGCTGTACGTTGCTCAGGCGAATGGTGGCGGGCGTGCGCTGCCCCGTGACGCCGAACCACAGGCCGAGCGTGATTGCCAACGCGAGCAGCTTCAGGCTCCAATCATCCAGAAAAATCGCGCGCAGCCACCCTTGCGCCCCGCGCTGCACACGCGCCGCACGCCCCAACTCATCATCTGTGTCACGAAAAGGCATTTTAAGAGCAGTGATAAGTGATAAGTGACAAGTGACAAGCAGGAACAAGTTTTTAACTTGTCACCTATCACTCGTCACTTGTCACTGCTTTCAGGTCGTGATCGCTTCTTCCGCTTCCGCTTCCTTTTCGGCGCGCTGTCTTTCTTTGTCGCGGCGGGCGGCTCCGGCTGGAGATTCGAGCGCGTGGAAGATAAGTGAGCGCAGCTTGGTGGCGTCCAGAGCGCGCCTGATCTGTCCCCCTTGCACGAAAGAGATCAGCCCTGTTTCCTCTGACACGACCACCGCGACGGCATCCGTATCTTCAGTAATGCCGATGGCTGCGCGATGGCGCGTGCCCAAATCTTTTGAGAGACGCGGGTTCAAAGTGAGCGGCAGAAAGCAGGCGGCGGCAGCAATGCGATGACGCCGGATTATCACCGCGCCGTCATGCAATGGCGTGGTGGGGTTAAAGATCGTGACCACCAGATCGTAGCTCAATTCGGCATCGAGCTTGACGCCGCCGTCTATCACATTTTTCAAACCGACGCCGCGCTCGATCACAATCAGCGCGCCGGTCTTGGTCGAAGCCAATGTAGTGGCGGACAAAACTATCTCGTCATAGACGCCTTCGCCGAACTGCCCGCGATGCTTGCGCGTCAACGGCAGCCGAAAGCGATTGCCGAAAGAGATGAGCGCCTGCCTGATCTCGGATTGAAACAGCACGATGATCGCGACGCCGATATAAAGCAAAGCCCCGCGTAACACAAAAGCGAGCGTCGCCAATTCCTGATTGACCGCCAGCCAGTAGAGCAGCGCGAAAGCAGTGATGCCCGCAGCCATCGGCGCGGCGCGCGTCCCGCGCACTAACTTCAAGATCGCATACACGACGAAAAAGACCAGCGCGATGTCCACCAGATTGCGCGGCTCGCTCAGTCTTCCAAGATATTCCGTGTATGGCAGCAGTAATAGCATTTTGTGCTTTGTGCTTTGTGCTTTGTGCTTTGTGCTTTGTGCTTTGTGCTTTGATTTTTAGTTTTGGTCTTGGGTCTTTGGCCTTTGCATGTGGCGTTCAAACTTGAGTGACAAGCTCTATATTGAATAGCGTGCAAAGAACAAAGCACAAAAAACTAAGAACAAAAAATCAAAGAACAAAGCACAAAAATCCAAGAACGTCTTTATCCAAAATGTTCCGGTATCGCGTGTTTCACATCGCTTTCGCTCTCGCGCGCGGTCTCAAGGAAAATCATGTCAACTTTCGGTTCGGCCTGCTTGATTAAAGCTTCTATCGCTTCGTTGGTCTGCTCGATCTCATCCGTCGTCAGGTTGTTGCGCAGGTTGATGTGCGCGCAGATGAGTATCTGTTTGGGCGCAAGATGCATGGTTAAAAGCTCTACGACTTCGACGACGTTGGCGTGCTCCTTGATGGCCTGCCGGATTTTCTCGACCGACTTTTTCGTCGCCGCTTCGCCGAGCAACAGACCGCGCGACGAGCGCGCCAGCGAGAAAGCGACGATGGCTAAGACCACGCCGATGACCATCGAAGCCACGCCATCCCAGTAAGCTCCGCCGCCCGGCCCCGCGTGATGTTCCGTCAGGTACAGACCTATCCACGCGATAATGATGCCGAGCAGCGCGGCGGTATCTTCAAAGAGCACGGTCTTGGCTGTCGGGTCTTTCGATTCGCGCAAGTACTCCATGAAGGTCATCCCTTCGTGATGCGCCTCTTTGACTTCCTGATAAATCGCCAGCCCGATTGAACCCGCTTCGAGCACCAAAGAAATGCCAAGCACCCAGTAAGCCACAGACAGATTTTCGGGCGGGTGCGGATGCGTCAGCTTCTGAAAGCCTTCATAGAGCGCGTAGGTCGCGCCAACGCCGAAGATAAAAATCGCGGCGATGAAAGACCAGAAAAACCGCTCTTTGCCGTAGCCGAACGGGTGTTTCTCAGACGCCCGTCGCTTGTAAAAGCGCAGGCCCAGCAATAAAAACACCTGATTGGTCGTATCCGCCAGCGAGTGTAAAGCCTCTGCCATCATGCCCGAAGAACCCGTCATGACGGCGGCGATAAACTTCAGGATAGTAATTATGCCATTGGCAAAGAGTGCCCCGAGCACTGCCAGCATCTATAGTCGTCTCCTTACAGTTGGGAATGAAGCTCCGTTTGGATTATCTACGAAAAATCAGTGTAAGACAATGAAGGGGCGAAAACAGAACTCAGGACTCAGGACTCAAGACTCAGAATAAAAGGCTCGAACGGTCTGGATTCTAAGTTCCGATTCCTAAATCCTGCACTTACTTTTTCCGTTTCAATTGTCCGCGTTGGAGGAAGCCGACGAGCGCGCCGCTCTTATCAATGACGGCGAGCGCGCCGATGCCGTTGCTGCGCATGATTTCGTTGGCGCGTGCGATGGACGTTGAAGGGGCGACAAACAAGTGTGGAGAAACCGGGCGCATCACTTCGCTCGCGCGCACCTGTCGCCAGCGTTCGCGCGGCAAGGCTTTTAAATCTTCCAGAGTCAGGACGCCGTGCAGGCGATTGTCTCGCGCAACCAGAAAAGATGTCTGGCGATGCATGGGCAGGATTGCGTCTACGAAATGGCTGACCAGCACGTCCGGCTCGATGGTGACGGGCACGCTCATCGCATCCTTGACGGTCGCCTGCTCGACGCCCTCTATATTTTTGACGACGCCGCTCGCAGCATCCAGCAGGAAGAGTCCAATCAGCACAGTCCACAAGCCAGTAAAAAAATCTCTGCGCGCGATGACGATAAAAACGCCGAATGCGATGAGGGCGAAGGCTATGACCTGACCGAAGCGTCCGGCGATGCGCGTCGCGTCCGCGATGTTGCCGCCCCTGTGCCAGAGAAAAGCGCGCAAGACGCGCCCGCCGTCGAGCGGGTAGCCGGGAAAGAGATTGAACACGGCCAGCAGCAGATTGCCAAAGAAAACCAGAAAGAAAACAGAGGCGGCGGTTTGATAACCGATTTTTCCGGCGATGAGAGTTCCGGCGAATGCCAGGAGCGCAAACAGAAAGCTCGCGGCTGGCCCAGCGATGGCGATGCGAAACTCCGCCCCCGGACTCTCCGGCAAACTGCGCAGCCGCGCCAATCCGCCGAACGGATGGAGCACGATCTCTTCAGTCTCAATTCCCTCGATGCGCGCCATCAGAGCATGCGACAGCTCATGCCCGAAGACAGAGAGAAACAGCGCGAGCGTCGTCACGATGCCGAGCAGCAACGCCGCCGGAAGATTCGCCGCCGGAAGCGTCGCAGACCCGTGCCGCAGGTTAGCTACGATAAGCCACAAGACCACCGCGAACACCAGAAACCAGCGATAATCTATCCGCACCGGAATCCCGTAGACGCGCGCCACCGAAATCTGCTTTTTGGCGATGTCTCCAAACTTCATAAAGCATGGATACTAGAGCAGTTTGCAAATTAGTGTACGGCAGGCTGTGAGCCTGCCGCTCGTGCGCAACAAGCGGCAGGCTCACAGCCTGCCGTACATTCAATCGACATCCGCTCTAATGCGAAAGGGTAGCAACAAATCAATTTCTTATTCTTTGCGGTCTTTGCGTCTTTCATCTTTGCGCTCTTTGCGGTTAAGCGCTTTTTAACGCAAAGACCGCAAAGATAAATCGCGCAAAGATCGCAAAGAGGTTCTACTCTTGATTCACATTACTAAGAATAGGGCGTAGGCCAACGAAATAAAGACTCTGCTGTAACTTTGGACACCGCTTCGGTCAGAGAAGTTCCCTGGCAGCTTTATTCTTAAGTCTCAAACGCGCTGGCTTCCGAATCCATGAGCGGGTGCGGCTCGTTGCGCGTGACACGGCGGAGCAAGAGGGGACTATCGGACATCTGCTAAAATAGAAATCATCTCAGGCTGCTCTGGAAAAAGAGTTTTCCACGGCCTGCGGCAGCTCTACGAACACAAACCACTCTGCCGGATAGAGATAATCTTCACCGCTTTCATCTATCACCCGAATGTCATCATCTATTGCCGCGTCTTTATCCGGCAACACGCGATAAATTTTATGTAGTTCCAATGATGCAGGATAATCTGCATTGTTAATGCAGACTGCAAATTGAAGGGCAAGTTTCGTTTGCTGTTTCATCGCTCTAATCCAGATATAGTTTACGCTTTAATTCTTTTCGACCAATTCCATGCGCTTCATACCAATGTAATTCTGCCAGACGAATTCTCCCGCTCCGCAAACGCACCTGTGCTACGCCTTTTAGCTTTCGCCAGCGACCCTTACCATAGGTCTTTCTGAGCCTTGCCACATCACGAATTTTGCTGCCAACCGCAATAGTTTCAATGTTCTTAATTTCACTGATAACTTCAAAATTCATCAACAACCTATTTGAGTAAGGCTGGTTAGATGTTTAAGTCTCAAACGCGCTGGCTTCCGAATCCATGAGCGGGTGCGGCTCGTTGCGTGTGACGCGGCGGAGCAGTAAGGGTTCGTCGTACATCTGCTCAAGCCCGCGCACGATGGCAAAGCGGGGGTCGTCTGCGGTGCGTGTGGGGAGTTTAGTTTCGCCTTTTAAATAATCCTCTAAGCCTTCCATCTGCGCGCCGCCGCCGGTCAGGATGATGCCGCGATCATAAATGTCCGCGGCGACTTCGGGCGGGAGTTCCGCGAGCGTTTCATTGACGGCGACAGCGATTTTGTGAATCACCGGCTGCGCGACGGCGTAGACTTCTCCGGCTGTGATTTCTATCGCGCCGGGGCTGCCCGTCTGCACGTCGCGTCCTTTGATGGTGACTTCGCGCCCTAAATCTTCAGGGACATTTCCGGTTGCCAGATCAAGCTTCAAACGCTCTGCGGTGCGTGCGCCGATGGTCAGCCCTCTATGGCGGCGCACGTGGTCTATGATCGCAGCGTTGATGTCGGAGCTGCCGATGCGTTCGGCGCGTGCGTGAACGATTGTCCCGTGGGCGACAACCGCGATATTGGTCGTGCCGCCGCCGATGTCCACGACAGCCGAAGCGTGCTGGTCATCAAACCGGACGCCCGCGCCGATGGCTGCGGCCAAGCCTTCTTCGACCATGTAGACGCGACCGATGCGCGCGTGTTCCGCTGCGGCCAGCAGTGCGCGCTGCTCGACTTGTGTGACGCCCGACAGGACGCTCATCACGGCGCGGCGGCTGAAGTGCGAGACCCCGCTCCGGGCTTCGCGCACGAAATGATTGAGCATTGCCTGCGTGCGCTCAAAGTCTGCGACGACGCCGTCCACGAGCGGCGCAATCACCACGACATCGCGCGCCTCGCGTCCCTGCATCTGCTGCGCCTCGTGCCCGACGGCGATGACTTCGCCCGTCATGTTATTGACGGCAATCATCGAAGGCTCATCAATCACCACGCCGCGCCCGCGCACGGCAACGATGGTGCTGGCCGAACCCATATCAATCGCCATCGAATCCGAGACCAATTCACGCAATGCGTGAAAGCCCATAAACGCGGCTGTTTTCTGCATGAAAGACATAATTTTTTAGTAAATGTTGAATGGTAAATAGTGAATAGTAAGTAGTGAAGAGGTACACAGTTTTTGTTTTTTCATTATTTACCATTCAACATTTACTATTTACTGTTGTTGCCATTGCACTTCAAACAGAGGCACTGGCTGCTCGCGATTTTTGACCGCGATTGGCTCAAGTGGGTTGAGCGGGTAACGGCTTTTGGCTGCCTGCGAGGCCGCATCGCTCAGCAAAATTTGTCCGCCCTGTGAATTGGATTCGAGCCGTGCCGCCGTGTTGACAGTGTCGCCGATGGCCGTGTACTCAGAACGCCGCTCTGAGCCGATATAGCCGACGACTGCCTCGCCCGTGTGGAGGCCGATGCCGATGGCGACTTCCGGCAAGCCTTCTTCCCTTAAATCTGCGTTGATGCCAATCACGCGCCGCTGCATGGCGACCGCCGCGTTGAGCGCATTGGTCGCATCGTCCGGCGTCGCGGTCGGTGCGCCAAAGAGCGCCATCAAACCGTCGCCCAAATATTTGTCGAGCGTTCCGCCGTGCGCGAAAATGATGTCCGTCATCGCAGAGAAATATTTGTTGAGCAACTGCACGACCTTCTCCGGCTCCGCGTGCTCTGACAGCCGCGTGAAGCCGCGAATGTCCGCGAAGAGGATTGTGATCGTCTGGCTCGTGCCGCCGAGCTTGAATGACTCTGGATTTTCGAGCATCTGCTTGACGACGTATTCGGGCAGGAACCGCCCGTAGTTGGCACGCGCCACTTCTTCGCGCGCGAGCCGTTCATGCGCGCGGACATTTTCCACCGCGACTGCCGTTTGCGAAGCGACCGCGCTGATTAGTTCCAGATCGTCCGGCGTGAATGAAGCGAATGGATCAAGGCGGTCTGCGTAAATCGCTCCATGCACGCCCGATTCCGCGATCAGCGGCGCGCAGATGGTCGAGCGCACGCCCTGCGAGACGATGGATTCGACGCCCGCGAATTGCTCGTCCGCCGCCGCGTCCTGCGAGAGCAGCGCGACGCGCTCCTGCATCACCTTGCGCGTGATTGTGCGACCGATGGTCAGCTTTTTGGCATGCGCTTCCAGTTTTTCATCGCGCGCTTTGGTGGCAATCGGGAACAGGTGAAAGTCTGCCTGATCGCCTTCGCCTGTGACTTTTCCGTCCGCGAGCAGCGCGACGACCCTGTCCGCCGGTGTGACCCGAAAGATAATATCCGTCGCTTTGGCAAAGATGGCGTTCAAGTCAAAGACAGAGCCGAGCGTCTTGCTCATCTCGTACAACACGGCGAGGATGTCTGCCTTGCGCCGCAGCTCTTCCATCTCCCTGTCGCGCGAAGAGTTGGTTTGGGTCGGAGGCTTTGAGCGCAGCACAGTTTGCAGCACATCGTTGGCGGAGATTAAAAGTTGAGTATGCCCGAGCGGCTTATCATCGTAACGCACTTCGGCGGTCGCGCGTTCTTCCGGCTGCTGCTCAAAGCGCAGAGTGCTCGCGCCGATGGTGATGCGGTCGCCGTTGTTCAAGACATGCTCAAAGCGCGGCTCGCCGTTGACGAAAACTTTATTGGCGCTGCGACGCAACTGCTCGTTGACGTAGACGCCGTCAACCAGCTTGAACATGCCCTCTTCGTGTGCGACGTGCGCGTGGTGGCGCGAGGCGCGCGGGTCGTCCAAGACCACGCAGTTGTCCGGAGCGCGGCCAACAGTGCAGAGCATTTGCGGACTTAACGGATACTCCCACTCACGACCGCTGGCATCTGTGATTTTCAGTAAGGCCATAAAGATTATCGAAGACGTTAATCAAGCGCGCTCACGCGGCACGCTCTTTTCCAAACGATTATCAAAAGTTCTCTGACCTGCTTGCCCTTTGTCGAATCCGATTTTACAGGCAAACGCCGTCCGTTACTAGCAGTGCCGGACAGGCTCACATTTATTTAACGTGCGAAAGCCGCCGTCCGGTCTTAAAATGGAAGCGACACTCTTTTCTATCTTTTGAGCGAGCCGGGACTTGAGAGGCAAGCTTAGAGCAGTTTGCAAAACAGTGTCCGGTAGGCTGTGAGCCTGCCGCTCGTGTGGGACAGGCGGCAGGCTCACAGCCTATCCTACATTCAATCGACATCCGCTCTGAACAAAAAAATTAACTTGAATGTAACTTTCGGTTCATATCATCGCCAGCTTGCGTTCGGAAGACTTGCGCGCAGCAGGCGTCTCCCGCACCTGACCGTCAGGCGGGCACGATGGCTTGCACGTTTACCAGCGGCTTTTTCTCTGCTCTCCGTTTGAAAGGAAAGAAACATGCTTCTCCAAAAATCTTTGCGTCTTGTTCTGTTTTGCTTTCTCTTCTCGCTGGCGCTGCCTGTCTCCGCGCAGACCAACGCGGCTCAAACGGCCTCTAACGAAGAGCCGCCGACCGTCGCGCCAGATACCGGCAGCAGCAGCAATGCGACTCAGACAAAATCGGAGAGTGAAGAAGTCCTGCGCCTCCTGCGCGCACAGCAGGCAGAGCTTGAACGCATGCGCGCACTGCTCACGGAGCAAACGAAAACCATCAACGAGTTGCAGCGGCGCGTCGAGCAAACCGAAGTCAGGATGATGACTGAAGTCGTCCGTACAACCAACGTCGCGGCCAGCGACACGCTCGCCGAAGCGATGAGAGTCCCGGCCACAGCACCCGCGCCGGAGAGTCAAAAGAAAGAAGACGCGGATGCAGCCAAAGCCGATGCCGAGAGACGCAAGCGGAACGAAACGCTGAGCAAGCAATTCGGCTCGATGACCATCAGCGGCGATGTGCGTTTTCGTTATGAATCTCTTTACGGCCTCCTGAGCGCGACGGCAAATGATGCTAATCCGGCTATTTTGGGCAACCCTTTGACGACGCGGCAACGCTTTCGCCTGCGCGCACGGCTCAGTGTACGCGGCGTCTTCGGCAAAGATTTTGATTGGGGTTTGCGGCTCGCGACCGGCAGCTTTGCCGACGCCATCTCGACCAACCAGACGCTGACGGATTTTTATAACCGCAAGCCTTTCGGCCTCGATCAGGCTTACATCGCATGGTCGCCGGAGCGTGTGCCCGGACTGCGCCTACAGGCTGGCAAGTTCGACGTGCCGTGGGTGCGAACGGAGATGACGATTGATAACGACTTGCAGCCGGAAGGTTTTAATCAAATCTACTCGCGCGGCTTTAAAAACTCCGTGTTTAAAAACCTGGCCTTCGTCGCGTGGCAGCTTCCTCTTCTTGAGCGCAACTCTACGCTCGTGCGCAACGCGAACGGCACGGTCAACGTGGACGAGTCGGAGCGTGCCGGGCGCGATCTGGCCTTGTACGGAGCGCAGGTGCGCGGGCGTTTTGAATTCTCGAAACAGGTTGCGCTCACGCTCTCGGTTGCCGATCTGTATTACTCAGGCACGCAGTTCGTCACTCCCATACAGGTTGTCGGCAACACGCTGCTGGTGCCCGTCACTTTCACGATTCCAGCGACTCCCACCTCTCCGGCGCAGACCATTACCACGCAAATCAGCATTCCGCGTGACCTGCTTATCGCGGGCAACGGCAACCTGGGGCTTTCGACGGCGACGAACAATGCTGTCAATCGTGACGGGCGGCTCTCGTCCGGCTTCAACCTCGTAGACGTGATCGCACGCCTTGAGCTAAAACACAGCAAGCAATGGCCTGTCATGCTGCTCTTGAATTTCGTCACCAACACGCAGACGCGCGATGTCATCGTGGCGGGGGCGGGAGGCGCGAATTTGTTTCTTAAGAATAACGAGAACAACGGTTACTATGCGGAACTGCTGGTGGGCAAGCAGGAAAAGCGCGGCGATATGCAGTTCGGCTACACCTTCCTCCGCATCGAGAAGGATGCTGTGCTGACGCCTTTCAACTTCTCAGATGTCTTTCAGCAATCTGACATGCGCGGAAATCGCGTGACGTTCCACTACACGGCAGACCCGCGTGTCTTGCTGACGCTGACGGGCATCTTGACGGAACGCTCGAACGGGCTGCTCGGCGTCTTTGGCAGCACGCCGCCGGGATCGCTCAATCGCCCGACGACACGTTTGCAGTTTGATACTACATTCAGGTTCTAGGAGGCGATTAGCCACAGAGGGCACAGAGGACACAGAGCTTGCAAAAATTTCAAATTCAATATCTCTCAGATTTGAAATCCAGAATTTGAAATTCTTGTCTTTCTCTCTGTGTCCTCTGTGGCTATTTTTTAAGAGGCTTCGATATCGGAGGCGACGGCATCTGCGGCGGTCATCGCTGCGGGCGACAGCTTGATGTTGACAGGCAGGCTGTCTTCGATGATGGCCTTGAGGCGCACGAAGAAATCGCTCGTTTCCCAATCGAGCCAGCGCGCGAGCGCGTCCCTGTAATGATTCGTGCGCGCTTTGGTGAAATGACGAAGCAGCCAGACGGCAGCGCGCCGCTCTTTCTCTTCCGCACCGGAAACATCCGAAGTCTCAGAGTTGTTATCGCCTTTTTTGGCGAGCAGCGCGCCGAACTCTTCTATCCACACATCGCAGTCGTGCAGTTCTCCGAGAGAGGTTTGCAGTTCTGAAACTTCTTTGGAGAAAGGCGTAATCTGTTCGCCCCAGCACTGCGCGAAAAGCTCTATCGCGTAACGCAATCTTTTGGAGGCGATACGCATGCGGTGCAGCGGCTCTGATTCAAAAGGCCGGTACAAGCTCGCGCTCAAGTCTCTCAGCTCCTGCATCCGCGCTTCGACAATCAAGCACCCCGCGCGGCGAAAGCTTTGCTTAATAGCATCATTCTCATCTTTCTTTCCGCGCTTCGGTTTGAGCGCGGCTTCAAGCGATTCGGCAAAACGCGCATTCAGGGCGGCGAGGCGTTCTTCCGTTATCACATCCAAGAGAGCCGCACGCGCCTTTTCGCGCCGTGCGCCGCGCGCTGCCGCAAACTGCTCAATGCCGTTTGAAATATCCGCAGGAGCTTCCGCCGCCAGCTTTTCCAGAGCCGCAATCGCCACGTCTTCATCACGCACGTGGCCGAGCGCATCCGCGACCTCTTTTAACTCTTCGCCCGCGCGCCGCAGCTTGCGCCACTTCAGGAAAGGTCTGAAATCTCTCAACGCGCTGCGAAGGCGTCGCGAAGCCACGCGCATGTCATGCACGCCTTCAATATCCGACCAATCGAGCGCAGCCGCGCGCAATTCAGACATCTCTTCGAGACGCGCCCGCAGCACATGACCGATGCCATCAGCGGCACGCGCATCGCAATCAAGCCCGGTAATTTCTTTAGCTTTCATAAAACAGGACTCAGGCTGTAAGACTCGGACACTGTTTGAAAATTCCTAAATGTGCGCCGGAGGCGCAGGCAGAAGGTAGCCAGACGTGCAACGTCTGGTGAGATGCAATAATCGTTGCCGCGCCGCAAGTGCGGACAGACAAGTTCTGCGCGCATCTTCAATGCGCTAAACTTTTCTGCGACCTTCCAGACGTTGCACGTCTGGCTACCTTCTCTCTGCCGCTCGCGCGGCTGAACGGAATTTTCAAACAGCTTCTGAGTCCTGAGTTCTCTTCCTTTCATGATGCTTTTTTTGTCAGCGCGCGTGCGCTGAAGGTCAGCTTGCATCCGAACGCCTGCTCGAACATATCACCCTTCTGCTCTGCGGACTGAATCTCGCGGTCGCAAGGCTGTTCGCTGCGAAGCTGGATATGCATGATTTGGCCTTCGAGCGTGCAGCGCACGTCGCGCACGCGGCTGTCGTAGCGGCGGTCGAGCGCATCCGCAATCCGCACAATCGAGCCGAGACGCCAGACCGTCTCGCGATCCGTTTGATTCAAAGCCGCGAAATCTATGTGGCGCTCCTTTGGCGCTGCGCCGCGATGATACCGCGCGACGTTGGCGATCACATTGCGCTCGGCTTCGGAAAATCCTGTCAGCTCGGAATGCTTGATGAGATAGAGCGTGTGCTTGTGATGAGCTTCATGCGCGATGTGGTATCCGGCGTCGTGCAGGAGAGCGGCGGCGGACAGCAGCGTGCGCTGGTGGCGCGTCAAAGCGTAAGTCTCCACCACGCTGTCAAAGATTTTTTCCGCGAGCCGCGTGACTTGCTGCGCGTGCGTTTCTTCATAGCCGAAACGACGCCCGACCGCATGCACGCCGAGCAGTTTTTGATCCGCTACGTCCGGCACGGGCGGGAGCGATTCGGCTTCCATCTCGCGCAGGGTCTCGATAATCACGCCTTCGCGCAGAGCGTAATCGCACGTCCGCAGCAAATTAAGATTGAGTGCGCGCATTGCGCCTTCAAGGATTTGCCCGCCCGCGACGAGGATTTCAGAGCGTTGCGAGCTGATGCCGGAAATGCCGCGCCGCTCTGTGACGGTCATCTGCGAGACGCGCTCGTTAAATTTCTCAAGGACGCTGAGCGCGATTTCGGTGGCGGCGGGCTGTGCGCCCTGCTCGCTCTCGCCGGACGCGCGCAAGGCGCGTAGGCGTATCGCTTCACCAATCGCGATGATCGTCCCGGAAGTCCCTGTTGCCTGCTGCCAGCGCGCATGGCGCAGCTCGCGGCTAGGGCGTTCGAGCGCGGCGCGTATCTCTTCGCGCAGGGCGCGCAGCTCTTTCGGCTTCGGCGGATCGTTGGAAATAAATTCGTCCGTGAGGCCGACCGCGCCGAGCTTGATTGAAAAAAGCTCTGCGGGCACGCCGTCGCGCATCAGAGAGATTTCCGTCGAGCCGCCGCCGATGTCTATGTTCATCAAAGAGACGCCGCGCGCCGCGCAGCCCTGCGCTGCCGCAAGGCCAATCAAGCGCGCCTCTTCAACGCCGGAGAGGATTTCGACGCGCACGCCCGTCCGCTTTTCAATCTGGTTGATAAAGTCCGCTGCGTTGTGCGCTTCACGCACAGAGGCCGTCGCGACCGCCACCATTCGTTCCGCGCCTCTGGCTTCGGCGATAGAACGAAAGCGTTTGATGGTATCCCCCGCGCGCTCAATCGCCGCCTGAGCGAGATGCTGTTTGCGCAGCGTCTCGTGCCCGAGCCGGATGCTTTCCTTCTCGCGCCCCAGCACGGCAAACGAATCGCTCGTTGCCGCTTCGACCACGACCAGCTTGATTGAGTTTGAGCCGATGTCTATCGCTGCGAGTTTCAATGCGCCCCCCTTTATGAATCTGATTTTACAAGAGCAGTAGCAGGTAAATAGTGAATAGTAAATGGTAAATAGAAGAACGCCTTATTTTCTCCATTTACTATTCACTATTTACTATTCACTATTTACTATTCACTATTTACTATTTACTCGCTTCGGTTGACTGTAAGCCTCGCGCGCCTGCACGTTTGCGAACTCGCCCGTCTCGATGATGTAAGCCGTCAGTTGATAGCCGTAGACGCAGCCCGTATCAAGCCCTATGGCGCGGCGTGCGCGGCGCGGCTCAGGCGCAGGCCAATGACCGAAGAGCACGATTTTTTCGCCGTCATAGACTTCGTACCACGGCGTGCCCTCGCGGTTTGTGCGGTCTTCGCCGAGCGTGCGCAGCTCCGTTAAATCTTCCACCGCCTGCGCGTCGAGGGCGACGGACGGCCTGACGCCCGCGTGCACGACCAGATGCTCTCCCAAATCCAGCAGGTGCGGCAATTCCTGCAAGTAAGTCGAATAACGGGCTTCGTCAATTTTCAATTCGTCGAGCGCGGCCTGCTGCGCGGGCTTGAGCGAGATCCCCTCGCCGCGCCAGTAACGCCTGAGCGCGCGGTCATGATTGCCTAAGACGGCTGCGAAACGCTTGTCTTCGATAAAGCGGTCAAGCACTTCTCTGTTCTTCTTTCCCTTCGTCACGAGATCGCCGACCGAGACGACGCGGTCAGACGCTTTGAGCGAGACTTTATCAAGCAACATCTCAAGCTCGTCCGCGCAGCCGTGTATGTCTCCGACGACGATGGTGCGCCCGCTCATTTCGCTTTCCCTTCATCCTGCATGTCGTGCAAGACTTTCAGTCCTTTCACCTCGCTGTCTTCATCAAAATGCTTCTCGACGATGGCGCGTGCGCGCTTCTCGTCAACGCCGCCGTACCAGACGCCGTCAGGGTAGACGACCATCACGGGGCCGCGCCCGCATTGATCCAGACAATCCACTTTGGTAATCAGCACATGCTCGCGCAAGTCCCGCTCTTTCAGCGCGTGCTTCAATTCTTTGAGAGAGTTTTTCCCGCCCTGATTGACACAGTCTTTGTGTGAGCAGACCAGAATATGTGTTTTCAATTTCTTCAGACTAGACACCCTTGCTTTTTGGACGGCTCCCTCGATGCAAGCAGTCCAGACCTCGCTTTTCGATAAGATGTTTATTGATTACAACATGAAAACGTGACGCGCAACAACTTCACTTACGAAGAGGTAGTGGTGCAGTTTGAAATGCTGTTGAATATCCACGAATACGAAAGAATCTCGCGCAAAGGCGCTGGTGGCGCAAAGAAAGCCGCTAAGATAAAGCATGGCTCAACCCCTTGGCGTCTTTGCGCCACCAGCGCGAACCTCTCGTTTTTCTTTGCTCTGTTTGAAACTGGACCACTACTTACGAAGAATGCCGAATAGGCGAGCGCGGGAGTTTTATGTTACAAGCATGCGTGAGGACTATGAAAACTCTCTTACTTATGAGGCATGCTAAATCGGATTGGGGCGACCAGACGCTGCCGGATTTTGAACGCCCGCTCAATGATCGCGGCAAGAGGGCTGCGCCACTCATCGGCGGCTTTCTGCGGCGCGAGAAGATTAAGCCTGAACTGGTGCTTTCCTCTCCGGCGGAGCGAGCCAGACAAACCGCCCGTCTCGTCACGGAAGCGGCGGGTATCGCGGCTGTGACCTTGCGTTACGACGAACGAATTTACGAGGCGAGCGCGGCGCAGCTTCAGAGCGTCATCTCACAGATCGAAGAAGATGTCGGCGTCGCCCTCCTCATTGGCCACAACCCCGGCTTTACAGATTTGCTGGCCGCCTTGACCGGCGAGGCTCAACACATGCCGACCGCCGCGCTGGCGCAGCTAGCTCTCGACATAGAGAAGTGGAGCAGCGTCAGCGCGAACTGCGGCCAACTCATCCAATTCGTCAAGCCAAAAGAGATCGAAGAAAAGTAACAGGGTGTAAATAGTAAATGGTAAATAGTGAATAGAGAAAAGAAGCGTTCGTCTATTTACTATTTACCATTTACTATTTACCCGCTAGTGATTTCCCGCCGCGTGCGATTCGCTGGCAGGCGTGATGGTATGTGATTGAGCGCGCCAACGCCTGCGGCGCGCCTCGGTAGTCAATGGGCGCAGGGCTGAATAAAAATTAAGGAGAATCTCTTTCAGCTCTGTGGTCTTGCTCTGGTCTTCGTTCTCCTGATGCGCCAGCACGGCTGTAGCGACATCACTGCTCAGTTCATTAGCGATAGCCATTAGTTTAGACAAATCTCCTTATCGAGAAGACACGAAGTCGAGAGCTTCAAGCCTGAAGTGTGCCGGGCATCATAAGCACACCATGTTATCGGAATGTTACAAAAAGCATCTTCGTTGCCGCCATCTGTTCGCCTACCACAAATAACTGCCGGATGAATCAAGTCTGAACTCAAGCTGAAGCCACGAAATAATATCTGACAAAGCAGCGTCCGCGTAAAGCTAATCCTTTGTGTCCTTTGCAGCTTCTCGCAGCGTCATTTCTCTTTTTCAAAACTGCCTGCCAATTAACATTCTGCACACATTTTATTAACTCTTTGGTAATATTGGCTCACCGCGCTCGTCCACCGGGCGCGATTTAAAGACGATTAGCGACATCACCAAAGGCTTGAGCCTTAAATAGCGATGTCAGGGAAGGGGTTTCCCAAACGTGCCGGATAAACCTCTCTGGAAAAATCTCTCGCGCATAGGGCAGACAGTTTGCCTGTTATCCCTGCTTGTGTGTGCGGCTGCTGTGGCGCGTGCAGAAACAACATCCTCTAATCTTCTTTGCCGTCCAGACCTTTCCATAACGCATCGCACAGAGCTGGCTGAAAAATTACGCGCCATCACGGGTTGGGCGACGTTGGATTTTGATGCTGAAGGCGCGTTGCGGCTGGCGGATGAGAGCAAGGCTATTGGCGGCTCAGCGTCTGCGCGCGGGCTGCTGCGTGCGGCCATTTCCGGCTCGAACATTTTAGTCTTTGAAGATGCGAGCAATCGCGCGGACGTGGTCTTCGCGCGCGTGGCGGAAGGCCGCTGGACCAGAGAGGCCGCCGCCAAGCCGCCTGTCTTTTTAATTCTCATAGACTTTGCGGACTTCTCGCATGTCATCGGCGACGAAGCCGCGCTCGCGGCTTTTAATGAAGGATGGGCTGCGCTGCATGAGATCGCGCATGTCGTGCATGACTCGGCTGACTCTCAAAAAGATGCTGAAGAAGTCGGCGAATGCGAGAGCCTGATTAACGTGATGCGGCGCGAGTGCGGGCTGGCTGTGCGCGCCGGATATTTTTTCAATTTCTTACCGGGGCAGGAGCGCGGCGAATTCACGACGCGCTTTGTGCGTCTGGCTTTTGATGTGCATCTGCCGGAGACGAACAAGAAGAAGCGTTACTGGATTGTCTGGGACGCAAATGTCGTCGGCGGGCTGGAAGCCGCTAAGCAAATCGCTCGCAAATAAGTAGTGGCTCAGTTTCAGAAACGGCGAAGAAAAAGACATGTTCCCGCAAAGGCGCAAAGCGCAAAGAAAAGATTCAATCGTCTTCTTTGCGCCTTTGCGGGAGATTCTTTCGTGATGATGAATCTTCACCTGATCTCGATGTCGAGTTATTTCACTTCCGCAGTATCAACTTTCTTTCGCTCGACGGGCACGGCGACGCGCGCGGTTTGTCGCTCTTCAGAGATGAGCAATTCCGTCGTGCCTTCCGTGACGGAGAGTTGTGCAGGGCGCGACGGCAGGGCTGCCGGTTGCGGGGCTGAAAGATTCTGGCGCGTCTCGCTTGAAGACTTTTTCCGCGCCGCCGGATTGAGCGTGCTGTACAGTTGCCACATGCCTTGAAAGAGAATAACCAAGCCCATCATTCCGAAGACAGCGGATAATAAGCCGACGGCCTTTGCCGCCTTCGCGGTGTTAATCCAGATGAGAATGACAGGCAGCAGCGCGGCGAAGAGAGAGGTCAAGACGCCAATCGTCACGGCGCGATAGCCTTTGCGCCCGCCTTCCATCAGGCGCAGGACTTCCAACTCCGCGACCTCCATCGCGAGCGGCGCGCCGCACTTCCGGCAAAAACGCGAATCGTCTGTTATCTCCGTCCCGCAGGCGGTGCATGAAGTGACCCAGACGCGCTGCATCACCAGCGCGGCAATCGCTTCGGCTTCCGCATCGAGCGTCTGGCGGTCGCCGCGCGTCAGACACGTGGCAGCTTTGACCTCATAGCTGAAAGTCACCAGCGTCGCCACGTCGTTGAGCGGCTTAATCCCTATGCCCAGCTTCCTCGGATAATCCAGCGCATTAAAGGAGCCGTTCCAGCTTGCAGACCCACGCGCACGCCGCTTTGCGTGCAGAGGCTGCTCGTCAAGCACTTTGTAATCGAGCCTTTCCAGAGCTTCGATCAGGCGCGGGCGCAAAGTCTCTGCACTTCCAGGCAGCGTCAGTTTCAAATCATGATCGCTCTCGGTCGTTGACCCCCACAGGTCTGAACTCATCCGCTTTGCTCCTTTCTATTAACTTGTTTGTTACGACTTGCTCAAGACACATGTTTCAAACTGCGCTTAGTGCTGTGTAATGAAAGTTTTTGGTCTTGATAAATTGCCACTAGCTTTAGCTAGTGGACAGCATGGTTATTAAAAACAACCGGCTTTAGCCAAACCAGTTCGGCTAAAGCCGATTAAGGAGTTGACATCCAAGTCCACTAGCTGAAGCTAGTGGCAATTCAAATATCTTTCATTACACTGCGCCTAGCCTAATCAATCTCCCGCAAAAACTAAAGCCCTGCCGATGTAACAAACAATTAAGATGACATTCACGCTGTCTTAACTTCAACGCGATACCTTCCGCCTTTGATACATCACACCTCGAACGCACTTTTAAATAAACATGAGGATGCACAGGCAAGAGAATTTGGCTCTCGCTATTTCTTTGTAACGTTGTATCCGCACATGCACAAAGACCTAAACTTTTTCACAAGCTCCACAGGAGGCTTTTAATGATGCAGTCGCAATCCGAGCGGCTTCGCCGCACTCTATCTCTAACCTTCGCGACGTTCTTTATCTTGCTGGCAAGCCTGAGCGCCGTTGCGCAACAAGACCTTGCCAAAGTCGAAGGCGTCGTGCGCGACCAGAACGGCGCGGTCGTCCCCGGCGCGACCGTCACGGTGCGCTCAGAGGCTCTCAGCATCGAGCGCACGACCACGACATCGGGCGATGGAATCTACTCAATCCCACAGTTGCGCCCCGGCAAATACGTTGTCACTGTGGTACAGCAAGGATTCAACACCATACAGGTTAATGACCTTGAGCTTGGCGCGGGACAATCACGCAGCCTCGACATCGAATTGAAGATCGGAGAGGTCGGTGAATCAGTCACGGTTACAGGCGGAGCCGAACTCGCAGCCATTGATACCAGCTCGAACCGGCTCGGAGTCAACCTGACGCCGCGCGAAGTTCAGGAACTGCCGGTCAATGGCCGCAACTATTCGCAACTGCAATTGACGACCCCCGGCGCAGTCAATGTCGGAACCGGAAATTTCAATGAGATTCGTTTTAACGGACGCTCTAACGAACAGAATCAGACGCGGCTCGACGGAATTGAAAGCACTGCTATCTTTGATGCTTCACCCGGCTATTTGACTGTGCAGGGATCGCAGTTTCGCTTGCAAACCTCGCTCGAAAACATACAGGAGTTTCGCGTTGATTCGTCCAACTACCCGGCAGAGTACGGCACAGGCACGGGCGGGCAAATCAATGTGGTCGGCAAGAGCGGAACCAACGATTTTCACGGCTCGGTGTTCGAATACTTTCGCAACGATGCGCTGGATGCGCGAAACTATTTCGACGGCGCGCAAAAATCCCCCTTGCGCCTGAATCAATTCGGCGGCAGCATCGGCGGCCCTATTATCAAAAACAAGCTCTTCTTTTTTGGAAGCTACGAAGGCTTGCGCCAGCGCGCAGGATTTAACACCATCGAGCTGACGCCGTCGAATTTCGTTCGCGACTTTATCAACTTCTACGGCACTGCCGACCCGCGCGGCGAGGCGGCACGAGCCGCGCTCAATATCAGCCTCGCGGATGCCAATGCCTCGCTGGCGCGAATCGCGAATCTGCGCGCGACCGGCGTCGTCAACGGATTTCCGTTTGGCGCAGGCGCGCCGATCAGTTTCGGCGGGCTGAACAATTCGGCGCAGTTCCTACAGACGAATCGCATCGCGCGGCTTGACGAGAACGCTTTCAGTTTTCGCGCTGACTGGAAGATTAATGACCGCTTTAGCTTTTACGGGCGTTATCAACGTGACAATGGAGACCTGCTCTCGCCGGACGGCACGACGGGACGCTTCCTGCTCGCGACTCAAAAGCCGGACAATACTGTCTTCACTTTGCAGCAGCTCTACGGCACGAATATCGTCAACGAAACGAAGATCGGCATCAACCGTTCTCCGACCACGCTGCAAACATCTTTCCCCGACGTGCCCGGCGCGAACGGAATTGATTTTTCAAGCTCTTCGATCAATCTTGGCGGCAGCATCGTCAATCCGGGCGTCAACGGCGGAGCCTCGACCGGACTTGCCAGTCCCGGCGGGCTGACGCGCCAGTCGTCTGCCGGTAACGGACGCGCGCAACCGATTAACGCGCGCAGCATCTCCTTTATAGATAATCTGAGTTGGACGCGCGGCAACCACTCGATGAAGTTCGGCGGCGAAGTCCGCTTGATAAATGTAGAGTTTGACCAGCTCGGCGGATTCACGTTCAGCTATGGCAGCATACGCGACTTCGCGCTCAACCAGAACGTGACGGCGGCCTTTATCGGCGACCTTTCCGAGTCCGGTGATTTTCGCATCGTGACTAATCCGGTGACGACCATCAGCAGGCCCAACGAAGGCTTTCATCGCGGGCGACAGTATTACCTGATCGGTTACGCGCAGGACGAGTGGCGCGTGCGCTCCAACATCACGATTAGCTACGGGCTGCGCTATGAGTATTATTCGCCCAACCGCGAGCAAGACAATCGCGCGATCCTGTTCGACGCCGCGAGCGGAAAACTGGTTGATCCTTCGACATCGAATTTTTATCAATCGAGCAAGCTCAACTTCGGCCCGCGTTTCGGCGTCACATGGGCACCCAAGAGATTCGGCGGTAAGACTGTGTTTCGTCTCGGCGGCGGCCTGTATTACGGGCCGGGACAATATGAAGATTTGATTCAGCCGATTGAGAGCGATGTGTTCCGCACGACCCAGACCCTCGCTGCGGGACTCACGCCGACCACCGCAGGCGGCATTGCTAATCCGTCGGCCACGTCGCTGCCCGCGCCGTTCACGCCGCGCGCTTATGATGTCAACGGTTACAGAGTCCCCGAGCGCGTCGGGCAGTATGGCTTTTCGATTCAGCAGGAATTGCCGGGCAGCACAGTCCTGACGGTGGCGTATGTCGGCAGTCAGGGGCGCAATCTCTTCCAGCGCAGCATCACTAACAAAGTCCTGCCGGGACAGACGACCATTCTTGACGGCACGGCGCTGCCGAGAGGCGTCGGCGTCATCAATCGAGTCAATGCAGCCGGACAGGTTGTAGGCGTCACGACCGTGCGCGAGTTCGATATTGTTGGCTCTGCTTACAACGCCGCGACCGGCGCGATTACTGCGAATCCTGCTTCACGCCTGCAACCGTTCGGCGAGATTGACTTCAAGACGAGCGGCGGGCGCGACAACTTTAACGCGATGCAGGTGACGCTCAATCGTCGCTTTACGGCTGGACTCACGCTCGGCGGTCAATATCAATGGGGGCACAGCATCGGCACCACACAGGGGTCGAATGAAGCGCAGACCGCGCAAGACCCTTTTAACTTTGAAGGCGAGCGCGGCAACAACACTTTCGACATTCGACACAGCGCGAATTTGAGCGTGCTGTATGAGCTGCCTCTCGGCAAGGGCAGAAGGTATAACTTAGACGGAATCGCCAACACCCTGTTAGGCGATATACAGGTCGGCGGCGTTTACAACGGGCGCACGGGCACGCCGCTCAGCATCCTTATCACCCGCGCAGACCTTGCGATTCAATGCGCGAATCCGGCGGGATGCCCGCGCGGCGGCGGCCAACCGAACATCCCCTTCGGCACGGTCGGCAGATTCTTTGCGCCGACGGCGGCCAGCCCCTTGCCTCCGGGCTTTATCGCGGTCGTCAACACGCCTGGCGGTAACGCTTCGCGCAACACGCGGCGGCCTGACATAGTGGCCGGAGTCAATCCGTATGCGAATGGAAATTCACTGTTCTTCCTGAATCCTGAAGCCTTCGCGATTCCGGCTCCCGGCGCTTACGGCAACCTCGGACGCAACGCGCTCTTCGGGCCAAGCTTTCACCAGATAGACATGACCTTGCAGAAGCGTTTCAGGATTACCGAGACGATGAACATAGAGTTTCGCACGGAGGTGTATAACATCTTCAATAAAGCGAACTTTGCCAACCCGCCTGTGACGCTCGGCGAGAATCTGCCGTCCATTACCTACAACGCGGGCACTGGAATCACGACCGCCGGTTCCGGCCTTCAGCCGGGACAGTCGTTCACCTCGGCGCAGGCTCCCAACTTCTCTTTAGTCAACTCGACCGTAGGCCGCACCGTCGGCCTCGGCACGAACCGCCAGATTCAGTTCGCACTGCGGTTCAACTTTTAAAGGCAGTGATGAGTGATGAGTGATAAGTGATGAGATACAAGCTGTCTCTTTCTTTTCACTCATCACTCATCACTCATCACTTATCACTTCTTTTTTATGTCTACTTTAATGACCCACACGGCACAGGGTATGGCAGAGGCGAATGTGTATGACGACGGGCACTTGCGCGTCGAGCATGATAATTATTATGTCGCTTGCGAAGGACGCTCGATCAAGCTGCCGCGCTCTGAGTTTCTGATTATCTCAAGGCTGGCGCGCACGCCTGAGCGCATCGTCGCTTCGGAAGAACTCTGGCAATATGCATGGGGCTTGAGCAAGCCCTTCAACGCCGTCAGCCTGCATGTTTACATGTATCGTCTCAGACGCAAGCTCGCGCCCTATGGACTCAATATCGAGACGATGGTCAACGTCGGCTACAGGCTGCTGCCTCAAGGCAAGGATGAAAGGCAGGGATGAGGGATGAGGGCGGAGGGATGAAGGGGATGCTATTCAGAGATGAGCGGTTCAAGGTTCAATAGCATGCCTCTCATCCCTCATCCCTCCGCCCTCATCCCTGCTTTTATCACTGTTCACAAAATGTTCAGGCTGAATTCAGATAGATGTAACATCGCGCGTTCAAAATATAGCGTTTTCCCGACTCGCTCTTGAATCACCGATAGGAGAAGCTTGGCCTTATGTTATCCCCAAAAAAGATTTCGCAAACAATTCTCGCGCTGGTTCTGGTCTCTGTCGCAGCCTTTGGACTGGCATGCAGCGGCGACCCTGTCGGCAAAAATTCAGGTGATAGCGGAGGCGGCACAGTCCAATTACAGGGACAGGGCGCGAGCTTTCCCAAGCCGATTTATGAGAAGTGGATGAGTGAGTATGGCAAGCTCCATGCGAACGTCCGGATCGATTATCAATCGCAAGGCTCAGGCGCGGGCATCAAGGCCATTCAAAACCGGACGGCTGATTTCGGCGCGTCCGATGCCCCTATGTCCGACGAGGATATGAAAAAAGCGGAAGGCGAAATCCTGCATATCCCGACCGTGCTGGGGGCGGTCGTGCTGACTTATAATCTGGAAGGCGTCGCGCAGCCTTTGAGATTTTCGCCGGATGTCATCGTGGATGTTTTTCTCGGCAAGATAAAGAAGTGGGACGACGCGCGCATCAAAGCGGACAATCCGAACGTGACTCTTCCGGCCAAAGATATTACGGCTGTTTATCGCTCGGACGGCAGCGGCACGACTCAGGTTTTCACCGATTACCTGTCGAAAGTCAGCCCCGAATGGAAGCAAAAAGTCGGCGCGGATAAAGCTCCCAAGTGGCCTGAAGGAATCGGCATGGGAGCCAAAGGCAACGAGGGCGTGATGGGACAGATCAAGAACACGCCGAACACCATCGGCTATGTCGAGCTGGCATATGCGAAAGAGCAAAAGCTTCCCGTCGCGCTCATCAAAAACAGCTCCGGCAATTTTGTAGAGCCTTCGCTTGAGGCCGTGACGACCGCCGCTGCCGAATCGGCAGCCAGCATGCCGGACGCGCTTCATCAATCCATCACCAATGCCGCCGGAGCGAACACTTATCCGATTTCCAGCTACACCTACATTCTCGTCTACAAAGAGCAGAAGGACGCGGCGAAAGGCAAGGCGCTGGTTGATTTCCTGTGGTGGAGCCTGCACGACGGCGAGAAATATGTGAAGGAGAAATTATACGCGCCCCTGCCTCCTGACATCGTCAAACGCGCCGAAGCCAAGATCAACTCCATCACCTCCGGCGGCAAGCCGCTGCGACAGTAAAAAAGTCCCAAGTCTCAAGTCCCAAGTCCCAAGTCCCAAGTTTTAGCATCGAGATTTGAGACTTGAGACTTGAGACTTGGGACTTGGGACTTGAATGGGACTTGAGACTTGAAGATGCAGCCAAACATCCCGACACCCGCTGCCCAATACGGTGCGAGTGCGCGTCGCTGGAACTGGCGTCGGGCTTTGTCTTCGACGGGCAGCACGGGCGATGCAGTGTTTCGCGTCATTCTGTTTTTGTGCGCGCTGCTGATTCTGCTCATCGTGATTTCGATGGTGTCCATGATGGCGGTGAACGCGATGCCCTCGATCCGCCGGTTCGGTTTTGGGTTCCTGACCGGGCGCGATTGGAATCCGGTGGCGGACAGCTTTGGCGCGCTGCCCTTCATTTACGGGACTATCGTTTCATCTATCATCGCGCTGATTATCGCCGTGCCCTTGTCTCTGGGCGTCGCTGTGTTTCTGGTTGAGCAGGCTCCGAGGCGCATCGCGCGTCCCATAGCTTTTTTAGTCGAGCTGCTGGCAGCCATTCCTTCTGTCGTTTACGGACTCTGGGGAATCTTCGTGTTGGCTCCGTTCCTGCGCGTTTACGTTGAGCCGCCGCTGCAAAAATGGTTCGGCTGGCTGCCGCTTTTTCAAGGCCGGATTACGGGCATCGGGCTGCTGACGGGCGGAGTCATTCTAGCCATTATGGTGACGCCGATTATTACAGCCGTCGTGCGCGATGTGCTGGCCGCCGTGCCCGTCTCGCAGCGCGAAGCAGCCTTTGCGCTCGGCGCAACCAAGTGGGAGACGACCCGCGTCGTGCTGGCGAATGCCGCGTCCGGTATCGCGGGCGCAATCGTCCTCGGACTCGGGCGAGCCATCGGCGAAACGATGGCCGTGACAATGGTCATCGGCAATGTCCCGCAGATCAGCGCGTCGCTGTTCGAGCCGTCTTACACGATTGCTTCCGTGCTTGCCAGCAACTTTTCCGAAGCGACCGATGAGCTATATCTTAGCTCTCTGATTCAAATCGGCCTGATTCTGTTTCTCGTGACTTTTATTGTGAATGGTGTAGCCAAGCTATTGGTCTGGAGCGTGACGCGCGGCACGAGCGGCACGGCGAGGGCGACCTGATGAGCGAAGTCAGTGTGAGCGGTAAAAAGAATTTTCGTCGCGTGGTCAACACACTGATGACCAGCCTGACGGCTGCGTGCGCTTTTTTCGTTGTCGCAATCCTCGTCATCATTCTCGGCTATATCGCCATTCGCGGCGTGACTTCGATTAGCTGGCAATTTTTGATAGACACGCCAAAGCCTGTCGGCGAAGGCGGCGGCATCGGCAATGCGATTGTCGGCTCGTTTATCATGATGCTGCTCTCAAGCGTGGTAGGGCTTCCGCTCGGCATCGCTGTCGGAGTTTATCTGGCAGAGTTCGGAGACGGCTGGATGGGCAACATCGTGCGCTTTGTAACGGACACTTTGACGGGCGTGCCTTCCATCATCGTCGGCATCTTTATTTATACGCTGATCGTGCTTCCGATGGGACGCGCATCCGCGCTCGCGGGAGGCATCGCGCTGGCGTTGATTATGATTCCGATTGTCGCGCGCACCACCGAAGAGATGATTCGTTTAGTGCCGACCTCTTTAAGAGAGGGCGCGCTCGCGCTCGGCGCTCCGCAGTGGCGCGTGACGCTGGGCGTAGTGCTTCCGGCGGCTTCCTCAGGCATTGCGACGGGAGCGATGCTCGCCATCGCGCGCATCTCCGGCGAGACCGCGCCGCTACTTTTCACAGCCCTCGGCAGCCGCTTCTATAACTATTATTTAGACAAGCCGATGTCATCCCTGACCGTGCAGATTTACAACTATGCCATCGGGCCTTACGATGTGGAGCATAAAATGGCCTGGGCGGCCACGCTCGTTTTAATGGCTTTGATTCTGGCAATTAATATTGCCGTGCGCTTTTTTACGCGGCAGAAAGTTTGAAAAGCTGTTCTTCGTTCTTTGGTCTTTGTTCTTTGCACGCGACTCAACCTTGAAATGCAAAATTCAAGTTGAGTCAGACGAACAAAGATCAAAGGCCAAAGCACAAAGCACTATCTTTTAATTATGTCGACGACTACCCCAGCCTCTGTGCCAAAGCCGCGTGTCGGCGATGCGCGTGCCGTAGAGCATCAGAGCGAAAATATAGTGCAGCCTGCGGCGAGTGAGGTGCAGGCCAAGATCAGCGTGCGCAATCTGGACTTTTTTTATGGACGCGCGCAGGCGCTCTATAACCTCTCTCTGGAAATTCCCGAGCGCGTGGTGATGGCTTTTATAGGGCCGTCCGGATGCGGCAAATCAACCTTCCTGCGCACGTTGAACCGTATGAACGACACGATTCCGGGGACGCGCGCCGTCGGGCAGGTCGAGATTGACGGGCGCGACATTTACGCTCCCGGCACGGATGTGGTCGAGCTGCGGCGCAAGGTCGGGATGGTTTTCCAGAAATCGAATCCGTTTCCGAAATCAATTTTTGACAACGTGGCTTACGGCCTGCGCATCAATCGCATGACGACGAGCAAAGGCGAGTTGCAGGAGAAGGTCGAGAAGGCTCTGACGGATGCCGCGCTCTGGCCTGAAGTCAAAGACCGCTTGAAATCTTCCGCGCTCGGACTATCGGGAGGACAGCAGCAGCGTTTGTGTATCGCACGCGCGCTCGCCGTCCAGCCCGAAGTAGTCTTGATGGACGAGCCTGCTTCGGCTCTCGACCCGATGGCGACGCAAAAGATTGAAGAGTTGATCGTAGAACTCAAACAGCAGTACACCATCGTCATCGTTACGCACAACATGCAGCAGGCCGCGCGCGTCTCGGATCAAACGGCTTTCTTCTGGTTGGGCAAGCTGATCGAGATCAATTCAACCGAAAAGGTTTTTACCAACCCGGACGAGAAATTGACGGAAGATTACATCACGGGGAGATTTGGATAAAAGCGTGTTTTGTACTTTGTACTTTGTGCTTTGCACGCGGCTCAACCTTGAGAGATAAAACTCAACGCGAGCGAGATAAGCAAAGAACAAAGCACAAAGTACAAAGTACAAAAGAAGAAATCATGGAACGTAGAATACTTGACCGCGAGCTTGATGCCTTAAGAGACCGTGTGCTGCTGTTGGGCGGCGAGACAGAGCGGGCGCTGCAAAGGGCTATGTACTCGCTCGTCGAGCGCGACAGCGTGACGGCGCAGGAAGTTTTGGACGACGACGACCAGATAGACAATCTGGAAGTCGAGATAGACCGTCTCTGCGTGGACACCATCGCGCTCAGGCAGCCCGCCGCGCGCGACCTGCGCTTTGTCATCTCGGTGGCAAAGATCACGCCGATTCTCGAGCGCATCGCAGACCATGCCTGCAACATCGCCCGCGCCGCCATTGACCTTAATGACGAGCCGGAGCTGAAACCCTACATTGACCTGCCGCGCATGTCGGAACAGGCTTCGAGCATGCTACACGCCGCGCTCGACGCTTTCACCAACGGCGATGCGGAGGCCGCACGTGCGGTCATCGAGCGCGATGACGAGATAGACGAAATTTACAATCGCCTCTTTCACGACCTGATCGAGATGATGGTCGCCGATCCGACGACCACGACCCGCGCCGCGCGCATGCTCTTCGTCGCCAAGCACATCGAACGCATCGGCGATTACGTCACGGACATCTGCGAGCTGACGGTCTATATGACGGAAGCCGCATTTATTAAGCACAGCAACTAACGCAGTTTTCGGTTTTCGGTTTTTAGTTTTCAGATTCTTACTGATGACTAAAACTGAAAACTGAAAACTGAGGACTGAAAACTAATTATGCCCGGACCAGTTTTGATTGTTGAAGACGATGCCGACATCGCGGAGAGCCTGCGTTACAACCTTGAGCGCGATGGCCTCAAGACGCGCGTCGCAGAGACGGGCGAGAAGGGTTTGTCGGCGGCGCTCGATACGCAAGTGGGCGCGCCGTCGCTGATTATTCTCGACCTGATGCTGCCGGGTATGAGCGGGACGGAGTTGTGTCGCCGCCTGCGGCGCGAGCCGCAAACGCGCCGCACTCCGATTATCATGTTGACGGCGCGGACTTCCGAATCGGAGCGCGTCGCGGGGCTTGACCTCGGCGCGGATGATTACATCACGAAACCTTTTTCGGTGCGCGAGCTAATGGCGCGTGTGCGAGCCGTGCTGCGCCGCGTTGACGAAAGCACGGTCGCGCGTTATGAAGACAGTCACCTGCAAATTGATTTTGCGGACATGCGTGTCGTCTGCGACGGCGACAGCGTGAAGCTGACACGCAAAGAGTTCGCGCTGCTCTCCGTGCTTGCTAAAAGCGCGGGGCGCGTCGCGACGCGCCAGCAGCTTTTAGACAACGTGTGGGGTTATCAATATTTCGGCGACACGCGCACGCTCGACGTGCATATCCGACGCTTGCGGCAAAAGCTCGGCGGGTGCGGCGACGCCATCGAAACGGTCGTCGGCGTGGGCTATCGCTTCGCGGGCTGCCCGGAGGAAAAGCAGGGCGGAGGGATGAGGGCGGAGGGATGACAGGCATGCTATTGAAGATGAACGATTCAAGGTTGAATAGCAGCTCTTTCATCCCTCATCCCTCCGCCCTCATCCCTTCATAAATACCGTGTCTGGTCGTCACATGTTGGCGCTGGTTGCAGGCGTCGCCGGTCTGGCCGCGCTCGTCGCCGTCGCGCTCTGGAATCCGCTGGCCGCAGCCCTCGCGCTCTGCGCCGCGCTCGCCGCAGCATCCGTCACACGCCTTCTCACATTTAAGAATACAAACGAAACACAGCCCGCGCCGGAAAGCTTAGTTGCCGTCGCAACTCAAACGGCCTCCGTCGCCGTGAGCCAGGCCGCGACCGAAGATGTGTCGCCGAGCGCGCTGCTGGATGCGACGATGAACAGCATGCGCGAAGGCGTTTTGATTGTGGATCAGGAGATGCGCGTCATCGCCTCAAACTCTGCGGCGCGGGATATTTTTCAAAGAACCGAAGGCGATCTCACTGCGCGGCGTTTGAGCGAGTTGACGCGCAACCCGCCGATTCACGATGCCTTTCGCGCCGCGCTTGACGAAGGCGAGCGCGCCGAAGTCAAAGTCGAGATGCGCAGCGGCGACCGTCACATCTTCGATTTGCGCGTCGCCCCTTTGCGCTTTGGCACGAGCGGGCGCACGCGCGGAGCCATCGGCGTCTTTTTCGACATCACGCAGCTCGAACGGCTTGAGCGCGTCAGGCAGGAATTTCTCTCCAACGTCTCGCACGAGTTGCGCACGCCGCTGACGGCCATCATCGCTTTTGTCGAGACGCTGGAAGAAGGCGCGATTGAAGATCAAGAGAACAACCGCCGATTTCTCAAGGTCATCCGCAAGAATGCGGAGCGGATGCACAATCTGATTGACGACATCCTGGAGCTGTCATCCATCGAGGCCGGAATCGTTACGGTCGAGCCGCAACAGGTGCGCCTCTCCGGTGTCATCGAAGATGTCTCAACCGCGCTGGCCGCCCGCGCCGGGGCGCGCCAGGTAACGCTGCATAATGAAATTTCAAACGGCGTGATGGTCTACGCAGACGCGCGGCGGCTCGAACAGATGCTGACCAACCTCGTTGACAATGCGATTAAATTCAATCGCGAGCGCGGGCAGATCATCATTCGTCATGAAGCTACGCCGGAGCGTGACCGCATCAGCGTCACGGATACCGGCGACGGCATCTCCGGCGAGCATATCGAGCGCATCTTTGAACGCTTCTATCGCGTAGAGCGCGCCCGCTCGCGCGAGATGGGCGGCACGGGTCTCGGCCTCGCCATCGTCAAACACCTCGCACGCGCGCACGGCGGCGAAGCGACCGTCCACTCCACCCCCGGCGAAGGCTCCACCTTCACCATCGAACTCCCAAAGGCAGTGACGAGTGACGAGTGACGAGTGATGAGTTAAGGACAAAAAGATTTTGCTTGTCACTCGTCACTTGTCACTGTTTTATATTCCTTGACGCTCTGTAAGGCCGCTTGTTACACTTTTGTAAGATCAAAGCGATACCCGACGCTTACTGCGTCGCAGGACAAAGAAGAAGAGTTCCTCTTCAAGCCGCATATGCGACACAGTCTGATTTTTGTAATTCGATGGAGGTGCAATGGTGGGCTTTAAAGTCGGCCAGAAAGTCGTTTACCCTAACCACGGGATCGGAACCATCGAACAGATCGAACAGAAACAAATCGGCGCAACCTCACTTCCCTTTTATACCCTGCGCCTTGCTGCCACAAATTCTGTCGTTCTCGTTCCAGTTGCCAACGCTTCGGAAGTTGGCCTTCGTTCCCCAATCTCAACCGGCGAATGCGAGTTGCTCTTAAAAAGTTTAGCAGATGATTTCTCGTCCCCCGCCCATGACTGGAAAGATCGTTTTAAAGATTTTTCGGAAAAGATGCGTACCGGCGATGTGTTTGAAACCGCCGACGTGCTCAAGAACTTAACCTTTTTGAGCCATCTCAAGCCGCTCTCCTTCCGTGAGCAACGCATGCTTGAGCGCGCACGCTATCTCGTCATTTCCGAGCTGGCAGCCGTCTGTCGCCAGCCCGAATGCAACGTCGAGCCGCGCGTCGAACAGGCGCTGGCTCGCGCCTGCGCAAGGCATGAGCGCCGCCCCGCACGCACACGCGCTGCCAGTGCGACGGCTGGTCATTGACCGGCCAGCATTTATCAATCAATCCAAATGTCAGCAGCCTTTCCGGGCGTGTGTCTCAGGCACGCACGCCTCTGCTTTCTTTAGAGGCAGCGCGTGGGAAGCACGCTGATGTGTGTTGACACGGACGCCGCATGCTATAATCTTCCGGTTAAAGCTCTAAAAGTCTTAGATTGAGTTCCTCTGCTTATTCAGCGCGATGGATGATCCTGCGAGTTATCTTCTAACTATTTTTGTAGACGAGGCCGTTGTCGCTGCGCCGCTTTCGGTCTGGGGCGCAGTCCTCAAGCTTGCAGCCGTCCTGTTGCTGGTTGCCATCAACGGGTTTTTTGTCGCAGCGGAGTTTGCATATGTCGGCGTCCGCCGCTCGCGGATAGAGACCTTAGCGGCCAGCGGCAATCGCAGCGCACGCCGCCTGCTCGGCATACTGGATAACCTCAACGCTTATCTTTCGGCCTCGCAACTGGGCATCACTCTCGCCTCGCTCGCACTAGGCATGCTGGGTGAGCCGACCATCGCGCGGCTTCTTGAAAAACCCCTGTCAGGCTTGTCCGATACCGCGCGACACATCACTGCTTTAGTCATCGCTTATATCATCATCACCTGCTTGCATATCGTCATCGGCGAGCAAGCGCCCAAGCTGTTCGGCTTAGCGAGCGCGGAAAAAGTGGCGATGGTGACATCGTGGCCGATGGAGCTTTTCTATAAAACATTTCGCTGGCCGATACACGCTCTGGATTGGGCCAGTGCGCGCGTCGTGCGTCCCTTCGGCATTCACGCGACCACCGAACACGCTTCGATTTACACGGAAGAAGAGCTGCGCCAGCTCATCACCATGTCGCACAAGAGCGGCCACCTGCGCCGCGAAGAGCAGCGACTGATTAACCGCGTCTTTGAATTTTCCGAAACCCTTGTGCGCGAAGCGATGGTTCCGCGCACGCAGATGGCTGCTATTTCGAGCGACTGTAATCTGGAACAGATCGCTCGCGCCTTTCAACAGCACGGCTATTCGCGCCTGCCCGTTTATCGCGAATCGCTCGACGACATGATCGGCTTCATACACAGCAAGGACGTGATGCCTTACTTGCTCAGGCACGAAAGCTTTCGCCTTGAGCATGTTCTGCAAGCGCCGATGTATGTGGTGGACACTGCGCGGCTCGAAGACGTGCTCAGGCAGATGCAGAAAGCCAAAGCACATTTCGGCTTTGTCGTAGACGAGCACGGCGGCGTCGAAGGCATCATCACGCTCGAAGACCTTCTGGAAGAGATCGTTGGCGACATCTCTGACGAGCATGACGAGGAAGTCAACGAGCAGATTAGCGAGGAGCGCGACGGCACATACGCGCTCGATGGCGCGCTCGCTGTGCGCGACCTCAATCGCCGCTTAAAACTTTCCCTGCCCGAATCCGAAGCTTACACGACCCTCGCGGGCTTTCTGATGACCGAAGCCGGGCACGTCCTGCAACCCGGCGAAGCGGTGAATTACGACGGCCTGCGTTTTCATATCGAGAAGGTAGAGAAAAGGCGCGTCGTCCGCGTCCGCCTCGAACGCGCCGAAGATAAAAAAGATAAGGAAGAAGCGCAGGAGAGAAGCAAAGATGAAGGCGGAAGGATGAAGGATGAAAGTGAAGCTATTAAAGCTGAGCGGCTCAAGGCTCAATAGCATCCCCTTCATGCTTCATCCTTCCGCCTTCATCCTTCATCCTTGCGTTTCCACCCTTTCTTTTTTTCGTGATAAAGTAAACCTACAGTTATTCCGACCACAATTTCAGGAGACGATTATTCATCTATGAGCTTAATAGACGAGGTTCATGCGCGCGAGATTCTGGATTCGAGGGGCAATCCGACGCTCGAAGCGGAAGTGTTGCTGATTGGCGGCGAAGTCGGGCGCGCGGCTGTGCCTTCGGGCGCATCCACAGGCGAGCATGAAGCCGTCGAATTGCGCGACGGCGACAAAAAGCGTTACGGCGGCAAAGGGGTCTCGAAAGCCGTCCGCAATGTCAACGAGCAGATCGCACCCGTCATCGAAGGCATGGACGCGCTCGATCAAGCGGAGATAGATCAGGTCTTGTTAGAGCTTGACGGGACTGAGAACAAATCAAAGCTCGGGGCCAACGCGCTGCTCGCCGTCTCGCTCGCCAACGCACGCGCCGCAGCCGCCTACACGGACGTGCCGCTCTACAGATATTTGGGCGGGCCGAACGCGCGCACTTTGCCCGTCCCGATGATGAACATCCTGAACGGCGGCGCGCACGCAGACAATAACGTGGACTTTCAAGAGTTCATGGTGATGCCCGTCGGCGCGGAAAGTTTTAGCGAAGCCTTGCGGATGGGCGCGGAGATTTTTCACGCGCTCAAATCGGTCTTGATGAAGCGCGGTTATGCGACGGGCGTCGGCGACGAGGGCGGCTTTGCGCCTAACCTGAAATCCAACGAAGAAGCTTTGGAGACGATTTTAGAAGCCATCAACGCGGCGGGCTACAAAACGGAGCGCGATGTCATGCTCGCGCTCGACCCGGCTGCCAGCGAGTTTTATGACGGGAAAAATTACGTCTTCAAAAAGTCGGATGGAAGAAAATTGTCCAGCGATGAAATGGTCGCTTACTGGAAAAACTGGACGGAGAATTACCCGATTATCTCTATCGAAGACGGGATGGCGGAAAACGATTGGGATGGCTGGAAGGCTCTGACAGATGCGGTCGGCAGCAGCGTGCAGCTCGTCGGCGACGACCTCTTTGTCACCAACACTTCGTTCCTGCGCAAAGGCATAGAGCGCGGCGTCGCCAATTCGATTCTCATCAAAGTCAATCAAATCGGCACGCTCACGGAAACGCTCGACTGCATCGAGCTGGCGCGCACGCACCGCCGCACGGCTGTCATCTCGCATCGCTCAGGCGAAACGGAAGACACTTTTATCGCAGACCTCGCGGTCGCCACCAACGCCGGACAAATCAAGACCGGCTCGCTGTCGCGCACAGACCGCATCGCCAAATACAACCAACTGCTCCGCATCGAAGAAGACCTGCGCGACGCCGCTCGTTATCCCGGGCGCGACGCTTTTTATCAGATCGCACGTTCGTCGCCTGCGACGAATAACAAGCAGAAAAAGGCAAAAACAGCGAAGAAGTAAAAGCAGGAGTTTCACGCAAAGGCGCTGGTGGCGCAAAGACGCACTCATGAAATTTTGACTCTCAACGCTTTGCGTTCTTCTTTGCGCCTTTGCGCCTTTGCGCGAGATATTTTCCTTAAAGGAGAATCAAGCCAGTGACTCACGAATGGCAGCGCGGCGAGTACGAGATTTCAGATGATCGTGCGCGTCTTGACATCGAAGTTATACACAAATTTCTCTCGACGGAATCTTACTGGGCTGTCGGCAGAGACGTTTCGACAGTGCAGCGTTCGATAGACAATTCCCTGCCGTTCGGCATCTACAAAGACAAAGCATTGATCGGATTCGCGCGCGTCGTGACGGATCACGCGACCTTCGCTTGGCTCGCGGACGTGTTCATTCTCAACGAATATCGCGGGCAGGGCTTGTCGAAATGGCTGGTCGAAGTCATCCTCGCGCACCCTGAGTTGCAGGGCTTTCGCCGCTGGGTGCTGGCGACCAAAGACGCGCATGGGCTGTATCGCAAATATGGCTTTCAGGATTTGAAGCGACCCGAACGCTGGATGGAACGCCCCGACCCGAACATGAAAGAGTCGCCCGATTACTGGGCGGCAGACACGACCTAAAAGTTTAGAGAGTTCGGAGAGTTTTTAGAGTTTAGGGAGTTAAAGCCAGTCCTTTGTACACAATCTCTCCGAACTCTCCAAACTCTCAGAACTCTATAAACTCTACAGACTCTAAACCTATGTTTTTCTTCTTTATCATCGGCACGCGGTTTTTCACCTGGGGGTCAGTTCCTATGCCCCAGCAGATGCAGTGCGGCAGTTGCGGCACGGTGGCAAATTTTGTTTTGAAGAAGGGGATGAACTTCATCACGCTCTTTTTCATCATCCCCGTGATTCCGATTAGCGGCGTCAAGCAGCTCGCACAGTGCCCGACCTGTAAAGCGCGCTATCAAATGGGTTCATAAAGGAGACGTGGCTTTGGCTAACAAACGCGAAGCGTTGGCGCTCCTCATTTTTATTGTCTGCCTTTTAACTTTTGGCGGCGCGTCCGCGTTGACTAAACAGAATTCAACTGCCGTCACTGTAAGCGCACGGGCTGACGGGACGGTTGAGATAAATGACAAGCCCGCAGGCTCGCTCTCAGATTTGGTCGCCGTCAAAGACAGTCTCAAGCAAACTTTCTCTGAGCGGGGAGAGAGTAATACCGCTTCAGAGTCAAAGCAGAGGACGGATGATTGTCAGAGATGGCCGGTCATCATCAAAGCCGATGATTCGCTGAATTATGGCTTGGTCACAGACCTTATCGCGGCGGTCAGGAGTGCCGGAGCCAACCCGCTTAAGATAGAAGCTGCGAGTGACCGGAACGATCCGTATGTGTCTACGCCTATGGAGCCGTGTCCCACGAATGATCTAGTGAAAATTAAACCCAATCCTTTGACGCTGGTCGTCGGAATCTCGTCCGACCGCAAACTCACGCTCAATCAAGATGCGATGGGAACGGCAGAAGACACTTCGCCTCTCAGGCAAAGACTCAGGGGTTTGTTTCAAAGACGACTGGAAGATAAAGCTTTTCGTTCTGACACGAAAGAGGTCGAAAAAACTTTATTCGTCAAGGCCGCGCGGTCATTGACTTTTGGCGAGGTAAAGAAAATCGTGTCCGTTGTCAAAGAAGCTGGCGCGTCTCCGGTGGGATTGCAAATAGATGATTTAATCTTTGATTGAACAAGAGGAAAGACGGTTTTGAAAAATCAAAAAGGGCCGCTCGCGCTCATCATCATAGACGGTTGGGGCTACGCGCCTGAGCGTGAAGGCAATGCTATCGCGCTGGCGCAGACGCCTTTTTATGACGAGTTGAGAGAAAAATATCCGCACACTTTGCTCGAAGCTTCGGGCGCGCGTGTCGGGCTTCCGGCAGGCATCATGGGCAATTCCGAAGTCGGGCATTTGAACATGGGTTCGGGGCGCGTCGTGCGTATGGACTTGTCGCGCATAGACCATGACATAGAGACCGGAGATTTTTTTAAGAACGAAGTTCTCGTCGCGGCGATGGACGGCGCGTTGGAGCGCAAGACCGCGCTGCATTTGATGGGTCTCGTTTCTGACGGGCAAGTGCATTCATCGCAAGAGCATCTGTATGCGTTGCTGCGTATGGCAAAGCAGCGCGGGCTTCAGCGAGTTTACGTACACTGTTTTCTGGACGGGCGCGACGTGCCGCCGATGTCCGCTTTCGGTTATGTCGAAGCCTTGCAGGTCAAATGCTCAGAGATCGGATGTGGCCGCATCGCCTCTGTCGTCGGGCGTTATTACGCGATGGACAGAGACAAGCGTTGGGAGAGAACGGAGCGCGCCTATAACCTGCTGGTCAACGCTGCGGGCGAGCGGGCGATTGACCCGGTCGCAGCCGTCAGAGAATCTTACGAGCGCGGCGTGACGGACGAGTTCGTCGAACCCATCGTCATCGTCAATGAAAAGTACGAGCCGGTCGCAACCATCTCGGAAGATGATGCGGTCATCTTCTTTAACTTTCGCCCGGATCGCGCGCGGCAGATTACCAACGCGCTCGCAGTGCCCGGCTTCGGCGGCTTTTCCACGCCGCAACGTTCCAGGATTGCTTTCACCTGCTTCTCGCTCTACGACGCGACTTTTCCTCTGCCCATCGCTTTCGCGCAGCATCAGCATAAGAATGTGCTGGCAGAGGTTTTCTCGCGCGCAGGCGTGCGCAACTATCGAATGGCTGAGACTGAGAAGTACGCGCACGTCACGTACTTTTTCAACGGCGGCATCGAGAAAGAGTTTTCGTGCGAGCGACGCCTGCTCGTCCCTTCGCCCAAGATTGCGACTTATGATTTAGAGCCGGAGATGTCCGCCTTCAAAGTCACAAACAAAGTTTTACGGGCGATTGAGGAACGCGAAACGGATGTCTTTATCGTCAACTTTGCCAACCCGGACATGGTCGGTCACACGGGCAAGCTCTCGCAGACCATCGAAGCCGTGCAATACATAGACACCTGTCTCGGCTGGATTACAAAAGGCATCCGGCAGGCGCGCGGCACAACTTTAATCACAGCCGATCACGGCAACTGCGAGCAGATGCTAGACCTCAAGACAGGCCAGCCGCACACGGCGCACACCACCAACCTCGTCCCCTTTCACCTGATAGACGAAGCCTCGCGCGGCCTCAAGCTTCGCGCGGACTGCGCCCTCGAAGATGTCGCCCCGACGATGCTCGCTCTACTCGGAGTCGAACAGCCTGCGGAGATGACAGGGCGCGACTTGCGCGAGCTGTAGAGCGCATAAGTAAAGCCAAGATATAGCCACAGAGACACGGAGACACAGAGGAAGGCACAAGGTAAAAAGGAAGGAAGGCATTACAGTCCTCTTTACTTTTACCTTTTCTATCTCTGTGTCTCTGTGCCTCTGTGGCTTGCCTTTGTAACATCTTCTCAAGACTCAAACTTCTGGAACATCCTCATTCACCGGGCGTCTAATCAAACGAAGCGGGCGAGCATGCCGGAAGCAGTTGTGACGGAAAGCACGGTGCGGCACTGAGGATGGCCTCATTGCCAGAATAGTTGTTTAAAAATAAATTGATACCGTGCAAGCAACCAATGTTTCGTACATTCATCTCTTAGACAAAAAGCAACGGCTCTATGCCGGGGCCGGGAAGCGAGCGCTCCCCTTCAGACTTCCGCCCCATATATGCCCGGCATGCTTGGTGTCAACCGGCGGGCGTTATGCGCGCACGCGCCTTCTTTGTTTCACGCAAACTCGCGGCAAGCGCACACGCTCTTTTCTTCGGAAGAAAGTCTTAACCAGCCACAAGGAGTCTAGTCATGCTATCTGCCAGACTGTTCCGTAAACCTGTCGCGCGTCTCCTCGGTTTCTCAATCATCGTTATCTCAATGATAGGTGTCGCCATTCCGTTCGCCTCCAACCGGACACAAGCGTGTCCGGCTCCGCCGCCGCAGCCCCTGCGCCAGCTTTACGCACAGAGCGCGCACGTAGTCGTCGCCCGCGTCGGCAAGAGCGAAATCACCAAAACCGAAGGCGAGGATGAGGATGTGATGACTTATCTGAAAACCGCCTTGCTGGTCTCTTCGACTCTCAAGGGCGAGCCGGAGCCTGTCGTCTATATTCATCATTGGATGTACCAGGAATATAAAGACGCCATCAGCAGCGTGACAGACGGCGAGCAGCTTCTGGTATTTCTCTCACAGAATAAAGAGGATGGAACTTATTACGTTGATGATATGAGCTATGGCATCAAGAAGCTCTCCGACGCACACCTGAAAGTTTACGTCCAGCGCATCGAAGAACTGGCTTCGATTATGAAAGCGGAAAAACCGGGCGACACGGAAATCGTCGAATGGCTGGTGCGCTGCGCCGAAGACCCCGTCACACAGTGGGAAGGCGCATACGAATTGGCAATGAGCCATTACGCAGTCGAAGCTGAGAAAGCGCAAGCCGAGAGCGAAGGAAAAAGCGCAGTAGAAGCTTCTGACACGGAAGAGGCGGAAGCCGCACAGGCCGCGACTACTTCAGAAGAAGCTCAGGCCGCAGAAGCCGGAGACGTGGAGATTAATTCGGATGAAGTTCCGAGTCAGGAAATAACCTTTTACGGTGACTATGCCATGAATGCTAAATGGGCGCGGCTGCTGACCACCGAACAGAAATATCGTTTGACGACCGCCCTCACCAGCATCGAGACTCTGCGGAGCGAACATTATTATCTGATCGAGCTGGCGGAGAAATGGGATGATGCGCGCCTCGTTCCCTATCTGCTGTCTCAGCTTACCCGTATCCCTGACGAAGAGGGCACCTACCTGACAGATAACCTGATGATGATCGTCGCCAAAAAACTCGGCGACGAGGCCATTATCGCTCTCGCCGAAAAGATCAGAAACAGCGAATACGAGGAAGCCGTAGAAACTGTGGAAGTGGAAGTGACGCCCGAAGCGAATAACGAAGCGGTAGCTGAGAAAACCGCCGAGCAGGAAGAGGCCGAACAAGCCGCAGCCTTGCAAAAACGCAAGACGACGGTGCAATACTTTGTCACGCTGGCCGAAAGCACTGTTCCGAAGGCCGCCCCGGAGCAGGACGTTACTGCCAAAGCATCTGCGACACCTTGAGCTATTAGTCATCAACTTCCGGCTTCAGAAGCGAGGCGCGGGGTGGCAACATCCTGTGCCTCGTTTTTTATTGAACGGCAAACACGCGGGTAGGGGTTCAGTTTCAAACAGAGCGAAGAAAAAACATGTTCACGCAAAGGCGCAAAGACGCCAAGGGGTTGAGCCATGCTTGATCTTAGCGGCTTTCTTTGCGCCTTTGCGCCTTTGCGCGAGATTCTTTCGTCATCATGGATATTCAACAACATTTCAAACTGCACCACTACCAACACGCGCGCCAACTCATTAACAGCATCGCTCTCATGTTAAACTTCAGCGCGTGTGCCTTATGGCATCAAGCGTTCGAGTTGAGCGAAAGCTAAGAAACATGGATTTTGACCCGCGTAATATTCTAGTCATAGACTTCGGCCAGTTGGGCGACGTGGTCTTGAGCCTGCCCGCTCTCTCGGCCATCCGCCAGAGGTTTCCGCGCGCACACATCACAGTCGCCGTCGGCAAATCCTGCGCTCAGGTTGTAGAGCTTTCCGGCTCTGCTGATACGACGCTCGTCGTGGATCGCGTCGCCCTGCGCGACGGGGCCAAGCTGTGGGCTGTGATGCGTATCATGCGTATCGTCAAAGAAGTGCGGCGCGCTCGTTTTGATTTCGTGATTGATTTGCACAGCCTGTCCGAGACAAACCTGCTGGGCTTTCTTTCCCGCGCGCCGCACAGGCTGTATGCGCGCAGGCCGGGACGCTCGCTGGACTTTCTCTCAAACTTTCGCCCGCAGCCTGCCGTCGAAGATAAGGCAGCGCATGTGGTTGACCGTTACCTGAAGATGCTTGAACCGCTCGGCATCAAGGATGTGGAGCGCGTGCCGCGCCTGCGCACACGTCCCGAAGATGACGCGGTTGTGGAACAGTTGCTCAAACGCGAGAAGGCCCACAGCGGAACGCCGCTCATAGGACTGTTCCCCGGCGCAGGGCATCCCGCACGGCGTTGGCCGCTTGAGAGATTTGCCGCGCTCGCGGAAAAGCTGGTGCGCGATGACGGCGTGCGGATCATAGTTTTTGCAGGGCCGGAAGAACGCGCGCTGGTGAAAGAGATGCGCAGGCTTTTTCCCAAAGATACGATCATCTTTGACCGGCTCACGCTGCCGCAACTGGCTGCGGCGCTGGCGCGGCTTTCGGTCTTCGTCTCGAACGACACAGGCCCTATGCACATCGCCACCGCGATGGGAGTCTCGGTTGTGTTGCTGCTTGAGCGTGGCTCGGCTGATATTTTTCTTCCGGTCTCAGGGCAGCATCAGGTTATCCGCGACAGCCGGATTCAGGATTTGACAGTTGATGAAGTTTATCGTGCGGCGCGCGAGATACTGGCGAGCGGGCGCACCGCCGCGCTCTTTGCAGGTTAAGTTTTCCACCCGACCCGATGAACAAAAAAGCTCACAACACAGAGCGCATCCTGCTCGTCTCTGGCACGCTCGCTCTCTCGCTCATCATCCTCTCGCTCATCTTTTTCCAGCGGCAAATCAACGGGCGCACGCAACCGGAAAATGTTCCGGCGCGCGAACAAACTACAAACAGCGATGCGAACAACAGAGCGCAACCGCCCGCTTCGTTCGTCCTCTCCAATGCCCCCGCCGACCGCGAGTTGCGAATCAGGATTGACGGGCTGATTGATTCGAGCAGCTTAAATACCGCGCGCTGGGGCTTGTTCATCATGAGCGTGCGCGACGGGCGCGTGTTGTATGCGCGCGATGCCGGCTACGGTTTCACGCCCGCCTCGAACATGAAGGTTTACACGACCGCCATCGCGCTCGACCTGTTGGGAGCGAGCTATCGCTGGCGCACCTCTCTCTACGCCGCGACCGCGCCGGAGCAGGACGGAACCATCAACGGCGACCTGATGCTTTACGGGCGCGGCCAGCCTGACATGGCTATCGGAAATAAGAACGGGCAGAATAAGTCTTCGCTTGGCGTCTTGGCCGATGAGTTGTACCGGCGCGGCGTGCGGCGCGTGCGCGGAAACGTTATCGGCGACGAGAGTTATTTTCGCGGCGAGCCGCTCGGCGATGGCTGGCTGTGGAACGACGTGCAATGGTATTTCGGCGCAGAGCCAAGCGCGCTGACCGTCGGCGGTAATGAGGTGACGCTGAATATCACGCCCGCCGCCAAACCCGGCGAGCCTGCACGCATCAAGCTTGAGCCTGAGACCGATTATGTTCGCCTCGTCAACGAGACGATGACTGTCGAGCGTGGGCAGCCCGCCACCATCGGCATCAATCGCGGTTTGTCAGACAACGTAGTTCGAGTCTGGGGCGATTTCCCGCTCGGAGGTCGCGGCTTTAACGCGCGGCTCTCTGTGCACCAGCCCGCGCTCTGGGCTGCTCGTCTGCTCCGCCAGGAGTTGCTCGCGCGCGGCATTGCGGTCGAAGGCGAAGCACGCGCGAGAAATGCGCGCGACACGAGCGAGCGAGAAAGATTCAATCCGCAAAGCGCGGTTGAGCTGGCTTCTACCAACGGCCAGACGCTAGGCGAAATCGCGAGCGCGACTAATAAAGAGAGTTTGAATCTCGAAGCTGAATTGATTCTGCGCACGCTTGGTAAAGAGAAGGGCGCGACGGCTCCCGACGCAGACGCGCGCAAGATGCTCACGCGCGGGGACGACGAAGCCGGACTCGCGGTCATACACAAGTGGCTCGACAATTCGGGAGTGCCGACTCGAAACCTTTCGCTGCATGATGGCTCCGGTCTCTCGCGTCTTAATCTGGTGACGCCCGAAGCGACCGGAAGGCTGCTGGCCGCCATGACTAAATCTCCCGCCGCAGGTGTTTTTCGAGACTCGCTTTCCGTGGCCGGGCGCGATGGAACTTTGCGCTCGCGCCTGCGCGCAGCCTCAGAGCGCATCGTAGCCAAGACCGGAACGCTGACCTACACAAGCTCTTTATCAGGCTATGCTGTCACAGGCAAGGGCGAGATGCTCGCCTTCTCCATCATCTGCAACAACGAAGCCTCACCCAACAGCAGCATCCCGATCATTGATGCGATTGCCCTGCTGCTTACCGCAAATCGCTGAAGCCTGCATCTTTAGAGCAAATTTCAATTAAGAGTAGGCAAGACAAGCTCACCGCAGAGACGCAGAGAGCGCAGAGGGGGCGCAGAGGCTTGAGTGCTATTCAACTCTCTGCGCCATCTCCGCGTCCTCTGCGTCTCTGCGGTGAACTGCTCCGTCCCACACACTCAAGTCAAAACTGCTCTAAGTTCTTTATTTGCTATAGCTTCCCCACTCCGTCTGGAAACAAACGCCCCTCAAGTTTTGCCTGTGATTCAAAACAGCGTGATTTTAAATGTTTTGTCTGGACAAACTATGTTTTGCAATGTAATATTGTCGTGCCGTCCAGTACGGCTCAGGCGGAAACCGTGTGACTGTTACAGATTTTAAGGCTTACAGCCCGCGCCCTTTCCCCTTCTCACCTTTGATCCAGACTCGCTAAGGTCACTCACGCATACATGATTTGCAGGAGCACAAAACCATGTCGAAACATACCAACCTGATTTCGCTCGCGGCGTTGTTTGTCACGATGCTCAGTCTGGCAGTCCCTGCGCAGGCGAATAGCTCGCTGATGCCTTCTCTGATTTTATCCAGCACGCTTTCGGATACGGACAGGGATCGCGACGGGCTGCTAGGCCCTGTGCGGCGCATCCGCACGGAGACGACCAAGCTGACCAACAAGAGCGGCAAGCAAGCCGAAGGACAGCGCGTCCCTTTGGAGACCGCAGCCTATGACATCAAGGGCATCAAGATCGAGAACGCATATTTTCCAGTCGCAGGAGCCGCGACGCTGACCGGCAAAGAGGTCTACAAGTACGACGACAAGGGCAACATCAGCGAGATGACACTGCTCAACGCGGACGGCTCGCTCCTGAGCAAGGAAGTGTACTCGTATGAATATGACTTTGTCGGCAACTGGACGAAGATGACCACTTCCGTCGCCGTTATCGAAGGCGGCAAGCTGAGTTTTGAGCCGACCGAAGTGACCTATCGCACGATCTCTTATTATCTGGATGAAAATTTAGCGAAGATGATGCAGCCGGATTCCGCAAACGGCGCGACGGCTCCCGCGACGACTCCAGCATCCAAGCCTGCCGTGCAAACTACTGCGGCGAACAATGCTCCTGCCGGTGCGCAGGCGGAGCAACAGAAGACAGCCGTTATCATCCCCGCCTCAACGGGCGTTGCGACTTTGAACAAATCCACAGGGACTAACCCCATCAGCTCGACTTCGATGCCGGGCGGAGCAGGCGCGGGCAATAAGCCCGACGTGGTCATGGAGACAGAGCCGCCAGCCGTCAAGGCCGCGCCGAAGCCTCTGCTGAAACCCGTCTCCGGCGGCGTGCTCAACGGCAAAGCGATTGCGCTTCCCTCGCCCGACTACCCGGATATGGCAAGGCGCATGCGCGCAGCGGGCATGGTGTCGGTCGAAGTCGTCATTGATGTCAGCGGCAAAGTGATTGCCGCAAAGGCCGTGAGCGGCAATGCGATGCTTCATCAGGCGGCGGTCAGTGCGGCGCTGCGCGCACGATTTTCTCCGACCACGCTTTCCGGCCAGCCGGTCAAAGTCACCGGCTCGATTAACTACAATTTCTCCCTCGCCAAATAAACAGAGGCGCGAGGTTTTGAACAACCGACGGCTTTGCCTCAAGCCAGAGGAGCGACTATGGCACTCAGTGGACAACTCAGCGATCTTTCGCTGGCGGAATTGATCGAATTTTTTTGCAATCAGCGCAAGTCGGGACGTTTGAAAGTCTCGTACCCGCGCGCTCCCGGTTTCTTCTACTTTCAGAAAGGCGCGCTGGTTGACGCCAAGATAGGCGCGCTGAGCGGCGTCGAGGCGGTCTATTACGCTCTGACGCTTCAGAACGCCTCCTTCAAATTCAGCGCTTCGTTCGAGCCTGCGCGCCGGACGATTCATCAACCATGGGCGCAGGTCGCGCTCGAAGGCTTGCGCCGGATGGATGAAGGCATCGCGCCGAGCGAGGCTTTTCCGGACGGCTCCGATGTGGCCTATATGGAAGATGAAGATGGAGCTAACGAGATTGCTTCCGTAGATGAAGACGAGAGCGAGACAGCGCTGCCGCTGCCCGTGCAAGCGCGCGAGCCTGCCGCAGACACCTCATCTCCACTCTCTTTGACGGTTGAGAACGCATCAGGGGGCGGAAGGCGCATGATGGTTTACGGAGCGATTGCCGCCGCCGTGATTATCAGCATCGCTGCCGTAGGTTTTCCAGCCGGATGGTATGGCAAGAAGAAGGCTGCTAACGCTTCTCAGCCAGCCGCAACTTCGGGCGCTGGAGATCAGCAGATAAGTAACAACGCTAGCACCACTTCGTCTGAATCGCCCGCTTCTGCAACAGCAGATACTTTATCCGCTGACCAGAGCGCGACAGTCGGGCCGGTTAGTGACCCTGCGGCTCTGGCTGCGCAGCGAGCGCGCGAGGCACGCGAGCGCGAGCGTTGGAAAGCGGCACAGGAGAACACAGAAACAGCCGCCGCTAAACCGGGCGCATCGCCTGCCGCATCCGCCGCGCCAACCGACGCAGCGAAAAAACCGGAGCCGGTCAAACCTAAATCCATGGCGGTGCAGGTGACCTATGATGAAAACGGTCGCGTGACGGGGGCTTCGGGCGGCGACGCCAACGCGCTGCGCATCGCGCGCCAGAAACGTTTTCCGGCAGGCAAAGCAGGCTCGGCAACGGTCACGATTCCAGTCAACTAAACTTTGTCCGACTCTGCTTAGCTCAGAGACTAAAAAACAACTGTCTCATGCAAAGGCGCAAAGCCGCAAAGAAGAAGCTTTATCTTTTCTTTGCGGCTTTGCGCCTTTGCGTGAAACGTTCTTTCTATCCGCTTATTCCATCCCGACTAAACCGAGCATGACGAGCAGTGCGCGCTTGAGGCCGACCTCGCGCCCGCGCGGGTCGAACCATTCTTCGAGCGTGTGCGAGTTGCCGGAAATGCCGCCCGCGCCGAGCGTCACGGCGGGAAGGCCAAGCGCGATTGGGATGTTAGAGTCCGTCGAAGAACGGTCAAGACGTGAACTCGAACCGACTGCGCGCGTCGCTTCTTCCGCCACGCGCACGATTAATGAATCGGTAGGAGTTTCGCCGCTTGGCCGGTTGCCGATCAATTTCAGATCAAGCTCTAAGGGCGGATCGCCCGCGCGCCGCGCGGCGTTCTCGTCTTCCACAGCCTCTCGCACCGCCCGGCGAAAGAAAGCATCAAGACGATGCAGCTCTTCCGCCGAAGCCGAGCGCAAGTCCACATCCATCGCGGCCTCTGTCGGAATCACGTTGACGCCTGCGCCGCCTTCTATCCGGCCAACATTAAAAGTCGTGCGCGGGTCAGACGGAGCCGGATAGCTCGCGAGCCGCGCGATGGCGCGTCCCATCGCATGCACCGGATTAGCCGCGCCAAAGTCTCCCCATGAATGCCCGCCCGCGCCGCGCAGCCGCACGCGATAACGACGCGAGCCGAGCGCGGCATGCGTGATGCGCTCTGTTCCCGGCCCGTCAAAGCTGATAAAGGCGTCAACTTTGCCCGCCCACTCGCCTTCCGTCAAAAGATAACGCGCGCCGCGCAAATTCCCTTCGCCTTCTTCGCCCACCGTCCCGACAAATAGCAGCGAGCCTTCGGTTTCAATCCTGCACTCTTCAAGCGCGCCCAGCAGCGCGACCAGCGCGACCAGCCCGCACCCGTCATCGGCAATGCCGGGAGCATAAAGCTTTCCTTGCTTGCGCTGCACAGTGCAATCAGTTCCTGCCGGAAATACCGTATCGAGATGCGCGCTCACGACCAGCAGCGGAGACGGCGCGCGGCCTTTGCGCAAGGCCACGCAGTTGCCCGCCTCATCAAGATGAGCATCAACCAACCCAAGCTCGCGGAATTTTTCGACAAAGTATTCTGCGCGCTCACCCTCGCCAAAAGGGGGCGCGGGGATCGAGCAGATGCGTATCTGCTCCTCTGTAATCTCATCCGCGCGCGACTCAAAAAAACGGAAAGCGCGGCGCACGCTTTCCGTTGAGAGCAACTCTCGCACAGAGACTTCCGGCGTTAGTGTGAGTGTTGAAGACATACAAAACTTAGCACAGCAAACAATGTTTCAACCTTTAATGATGCGAATCAAGAGTTGAAGAGAGATTTCGACGATTGAAAGATTTCTTCTCTTTCTTTGCGTACTTTGCGCGTTCCTTCTTTGCGTACTTTGCGGTTAAGTGGAACTTTGAACGCAAAGAGCGCAAAGAGTTTCTGCTCTTGATTTCACATCAATGATCTTAGACGAGTTGCCTGACTTCATCTTCTTCGAGCACGCCCTTAGATTTCTTGGCGCACTCGAAAATGCGCGCGACGCGATCTTCGGTGGCTTCCAGACCTCTCGATTCGAGCCAGTAAATGACGTTTGACTTGCCGCTCATCGGGCCGACCTCAATCACTTGCTTGAGGCCGAACAGCCCTGCGGGAACTCCCGAATAAACCAGATCGGCCAAGCCGGGGTCGCCTTTCCGGTAACTCTTAATCACTGCCGCCGCATGCACGCCCGTCGCCGTGCGAAAAGCGTCTTTCCCGAACACAGGATAGTTGAGCGGAATCGGCCACTCGCAAGCCTTCGCAGCCGTCTCGCAGTATTCGCCGAGCCGCGACAAATCGTTATCAATCCATTCCATCAGCCTGAGATTGACAAGGAGTTGATCCATCGGCGTGTTGCCGACACGCTCGCCGACACCGAGCGCGGAGCCATGCACCTGATCCGCGCCGCCCTCAATCGCCGCGATAGAATTGATGACTCCTAAGCCCCTGTCCTGATGACCATGCCAGTCAAGTCGCACCTGCTCGCCCTGTTCTTCGATAATATTTTTGACAAAGCGCACGACGGAGCGCGCTCCGTCCGGCGTCGCATGCCCGACCGTATCGCAGACGCACACGGCACGCGCGCCGCAGCGAATCGCGGTCGTATACAACGCGCGTATCGTTTCCGGGTCTGCGCGCGTCGTATCTTCCGTCACGTACATGACGGGCAAGCCCTCGCTGACGGCGAACGTGACCGCTTCTTCCGTCAATCTCAAAAGCTTATCGAGCGTCCAGTCTTCAGCGTAAAAGCGCACGGGCGATGAGCCTATAAAAGTGCAGGCTTCGATGGCGATGCCTGCGCGCTGCGAGATTTCGACAATCGGGGTGATGTCATTGCGGTGCGTGCGCGCGGCGCAGTTGGGACGAATCTTTAATTTCTTGTCCACGATCTCGCGCGCCAGACGCTCGACGCCTTCGGCGTGAGTGCCGCCCGCACCGGGCAAGCCGATGTCGGCAGTGTCTATGCCGAGCGCGTCCATCAAATGCAGCAACTCCAACTTCTGCTCAACCGGCGGCTCGCACACCGAAGGCGATTGCAAGCCGTCGCGCAGGGTCTCGTCATCAAAACTGATCTTGCGTCCCGGCGCAACTGTCTGCGGCTCAATCATATTCCAATCATAAACCAGCTCGTTATCAGGCACTTTCAGATACCTCTCAGCATAAAAAATTTCTCTGCGAATTTAGCGTTATCAAAAGGAATTTCGATTACAACAAGCACTGCATCGAATGTCAAGCAAGCCTCTTTGGCGGCGCGCTCTTTGACGCATGGCCGCACTGTGTTATAGCCTCTCTCGCCTGTCAGGTCGCGTTTTACCGGGCAAGTCTTGATACTTAGAACGCCAGACACAACTCAGCCACAGAGGCCGGAGAGACACGGAGATAACATTAGACATTTGATTTAGCATTTTCTTCATCTACTTTTCCGGCTCTCTACTGTCTCTCCGGCCTCTGTGGCTAAGCTGTAGATTTTTGCGAAGCGTTCTTATAACTCCTTTTAGTAAAGGTTCCTAAAAAGATGGAAGAATTAACCGCACAGGGCAACGACGATCACCTGGCGCATTTGCGCACGTCGCCCGGCTGGATCGAAGTCATCGCCGGTTCGATGTTTTCCGGCAAGTCCGAAGAGTTGATACGCCGCCTGCGCCGCGCCAAAATTGCGCGCCAGAAAGTACAGGTCTTCAAGCCCAGGATTGACGTGCGTTATTCGCACGACCACATCGTCTCGCATTCCGAGATGCGCCACGAATCGAATACGGTCGAGACCGCCGCCGAGTTGCTCTCAAAAGTCGAGCAAGGCACGGAGGTCGTCGGCATAGACGAAGGACAATTTTTTGATAACGACTTGGTTGAAGTGGCAAACACGCTGGCGCACAAAGGCGTCCGCGTTATCATCGCCGGTCTGGATCAGGATTACACTGGAAAGCCTTTCGAGCCGATGCCGCAGCTTCTAGCCATCGCCGAATACATCACCAAGACGCACGCCATCTGCGTGCGCTGCGGCCAGCCTGCCAACTACTCGCAACGCACTTTTGAATCCGACGAGCGCGTCGCGGTCGGCGCGGGCAACATGTACGAGGCGCGCTGCCGCCGCTGCTTTGTCCCGCACGCGGACGCCCCCACCTCTTACATCACAGAAGCAACCGATTAATACAATTTTCACCACAGGGGACACAGAGAGTACAGAGGAATTTCAAATGACGAATTTCAAAATGACGAATTTCAAATTCAGCATCTCAAATTTGAAATCTTCTTAAACCTCTGTGCTCTCTGTGTCATCTGTGGTTAATTTGCTGTCGCAATAAAGCGGCACAGGCAACTTCACCGTAGCCACTCTGCAACCAAGCGAGCGAAAGTCAATTTCGCCTCGCGCAAGAAAAAATCCCTGCCCTCGTTCTCCCCATGAAGCAGCTAATGCTCTCTTCGAGGCTCTTTTCGCTGATTTGTGGAGGTCTATATGAAAATGCAAGCGTATGCCATCGGGATCGCCGTGCTTCTGATGGTCTTTGGAATTCCCCTCGCTATTCTGGTCACGGCTCAGACACAGAAGAAAGCCGTCTCCCCGAAAAACCAACCTGCTCAAGGTTCGAGCTATAAGCTCTCCGGGCCTTACGCGCACAACAACCTGACGATTTTTCTGATTCACGGGAACGACACGATTAAAGGCAAGAACATCCTGACGCTTCAGGAAGCGATGGAGCGCAAGCAGGTAATCGTGCATGAGACAAAAGATGTCAACGAGCTGGCGATTGAAAACATTTCGCGTCACGAAGATGTCTTTGTGCAATCCGGCGACATCGTTAAGGGCGGGCAGCAAGACCGCATGTTGGCGGTTGATCTGATTGTGCCGCCGCGCTCAGGCAAGATTCCGATTGCGGCCTTCTGCGTCGAATCCGGGCGTTGGAAAAAGCGCGGCAATGAAGACGCAGCCAAATTCGAGGCATCTTCCGACCGCATTGCGACTAAGGATTTAAAGATTGCCGCTAACAGCAGCACGAAATCTCAACAAGAGGTCTGGGCCAAAGTGGGCGAGGCACAGAACAAGCTGAGCCAGAATGTCGGCACATCCGTTAATTCTGAACAGTCTGCCTCAAGCCTTCAGCTCAGCCTCGAAAATGAAAAGGTGAAGGAGACGACCGACAACTATCTCAAAAGCCTGTCGAAGATTATCGAAGGCCAAACGGATGTCATAGGCTATGCTTTCGCCATCAACGGCAAGATTAACAGCGCGGATGTTTACGCCTCGAACGCGCTCTTTAAAAAGCTGTGGCCGAAGCTCTTGAAAGCGACGGCGGTCGAAGCTGTGGCAGAGCTACAGAAAGATTTAAAGTTCGCGCCGTCTAAAAAAGATGATGTAGAGGCTTTCTTCGCCGCCGCCGAGAAGGGCAAAGCCTCCGAAAGCAACGTCGGCGGGCGCAGTAAAACCGTCACGCGCGAGACCGACCAAAACATATTTCTGGAAACACACGACACGAATCAAAAAGAGACGTGGGTTCACAGAAGCTACATTAAGAAATAAAGGACGAACAAAACGTCTCACGCAAAGGCGCAAAGACGCAAAGAAGAAGCTTGTATCTTTTCTTTGCGTCTTTGCGTCTTTGCGTGAAATTCTCTTCGCTACACTCTTAGCTAAATCCTTATTTAATCGTGAACCAGCTTGGTCGAGTACATGATTCCGTAGAGCGCGTCTTTATGCTTATCGAAATGCTGTCCCTGTGTGCTGAGCATGAGATTGACCATCTGCGTCTGCCCTGCATATTTCCGGTAAGCTAGCCATTGCAAGCGACGCGCGCCTGTCTTATCTTCCGGCGGAGTTTCCAGAAACTGCACGCCCCGCACGCCATCCAGTTCCAGCCAGCGCACCTCGGCGACCTCTCCGTTCTTCTGGCGCGATACACTCTGATCGTAATACGCTTTGAGGCTCACATCTACGGGAAAGCTGGCGTCCATGACAGAGATGTTGGTAAGCAGAAAGGCGGCATCGAATGAACCCGGCGATTTCCAATTGAATGATTTTGAGTCCGCGCTCATCTTCGTCCACTTCGGCGGCACTGTCCACGTGATGCCCTGCTGATCCCAAGTGAGGCTTTGGCCGCCTGCGAGCGCGGCTGTTTGGGCTGCGGTCGGTTCGGGGCTTTCCGCCGGAGGCAAATCGGCTGAGCCGGTTTTGGAGGCGTTCGAGTTCGCGCCGGATGCGTTGGTGTTGTTGTCGTTCTTACTGCCCTTGAGTTTATCCGCCAGATTGCAGAGCGATAAAGAAAGACCCAGGACTATCATTACGGGAATCAGCTTCATGGATGACGACTCACCTCCGTTAAGAAATGCAAGGTTGGCAAAGCGCCCCTACAATAATTCGTGCGGCGCGTTTGTGGCAAGGAAAATAAGAAATGGGTAGTGGGTCAATTTCAAATAGGGCAAAGCAAAAGACAGTTTCCCGCAAAGGCGCAAAGACGCAAAGAAAGCCGCTAAGATAAAGCATTGCTCAACCCCTTTGCGCCTTTGCGCCTTTGCGGGAGATTCTTTCCTGATGCTGGATAACCCTTGAATTTCAAACTGACCCACTACCGCCTCTTTCTTTCCCTTCTGTCTGCAAGCCTGCGCGTGATATGCTTGTCGCACTTCCCCCCCCTGTCAGTATTTAGAAAATGTACGGCGGCTCCCCGACGCCGCTTGACCGAGGAGTGTGAACCGATGCGCATCTTTTCCGTAAGGCTGTCAAATTTTCTCTTCCTGTTGATGATGTTGTCGCTGGTCTTAATCACGGGCGCGTGCCAGACGGCGACCAACACGAATACCAATACCAACACCGCGAACGTGAGCGCGACGCCCGCCGGAAACATCAACGCCGCAAGCAGCCCTGCGCCCGGAGCGGCAATCGAAGCGCGCGAGCCGGACAACTATCAGGCGAAGATAACTCTGACGGCGCAGACGACCGGCAGCGGCCAGAACATTTCGATTCCGCCGCTCACGGCAGAAGTCGCGCGCAGCGGAAATGACCGCCGCTTCTCTTTCACCCTGCCGGGCGGAGAATCGGTCGTCTATCTTGACCGCGCGGACAAGCGTTACATCATCCTGCCAAAGCGCAAGCAGTATGCAGAATTGACGCCGCAATCCACAGGCTTTGAAGTCCCGCGCATGATGACGCCCGGACAGATCGTCGAGCAGGTCAAAAACTTACAAGGGTACGAGCGCGTCGGCGAGGACACACACAATGGCCGCGCTGTTATCAAATATCGTTATTCGGGAACGGCCAAGACCGGAACGCAGGCTGGCGACGTGCAGACGGAAGCCATCGTGCTGGTTGATAAAGAGACCGGCCTGCCCTTGCGTTCCGAGACTGTTTCGGAATCTCAAAGCGGCAACGTCAAAGGCGTGACGGGATTAAAGCTCATCACGGAGATGACGGACCTCAAGACAAGCGTTGATGCCGCGCTCCTGGAAGTGCCGCAGGGCATGAGCAAGATTTCCGACCAACAGGTACGGCAAAGTGTTGATGCAGTCGGGCAGGCAGTCCTCGCCATCGTCGGACAGCTTATGCAGAGCGCACAAAATAACGCTCCGGCAGCATCGCCCACAGCGACCGCTTCCACTTCGCCCGCGCGATAAACGTAAGAATGCAAAACAAGACTCAAGCACAGAGGCACAGAGGCACAGAGATATTGATGATCTCAAATTTGAGATTAAGGCTTTGAAATTCCTCCGTGCCTCTGTGGCTAATCTTTAGTTTAGTTTAGTGCTCTAAAATAGGAGACGCTCAAGGATGAAATATATCTTAACGCTGCTCGGCGGAGTGATACTTGGCGCGGCGCTCGTCTATTTCTTTTTCGTCGGTGCGCCGCGCGCCAACCCCTTGCCCGGCTCGCCCATCAAGCCCCCGGATCAGGGCGGCCCGCCGCCCGGCACAGCCATCGTCTCACTTGACGAGAAATTTTTCGATGCCGTGCTCGGCGCGATTTTTCGAGACATGAGCGCGCCTTCTTTCCCGCTCAAGCTGACAAGCACGAGCGGGCAGACGGAGCAACAGGGTCAGCCCTCGTTTCGCTTCGCCGCGTTTCAGGGCGGCTGTCAAGACAAAGTCACACTCACGCCCGAAGGCAGCGGCATGAAGACGGGCGTACGCTTTACGGGCGGCAAGGTCATGGCCCCGCTCGCTTTTAACGGGAGCTACAGCGTCTTTGGCAGTTGCGTAAACTTTAAGGGTTGGGCGCAGGCGAACATGCAGCTTGCTTATGACCAGTCGAAGCAGATTGTTTACGGGCAGATTAATGTCGAGGGCGTTAACCTCGAAGGCACGCCGCCGATGGTCAGCGGCATCATCACGCCGCTCGTGCAGGGCACGATTAACCAACGAGTCAACCCGCTGGAAATCCTGCGCGCCGCGCAACTCGCGCTCGCAGTCCCCGTGCAGGCCAGCAACGGCACACTCAACGCGCGCGTCATAGATGTCCGCGCAGAAGTCGCAGAAGGAGTGCTGCGCCTCCACGTCACTTATGATTTTAAAGGCGGAGGGCAAGCTCCACAGCAACCGCAGGGATAAAGGTTGCTACACCAAATTGATTGGAGTTATTTGAATTGCCTCCAGCTTTAGCTGGAGGACAAGCAGGCAAGAAGGAGGTTGGCTTTAGCCAAAGTATTTGGCTAAAGCCAACAGTTATTTTGCTAACCTTCTCCACTAGCTGAAGCTAGTGGCAATTCAAAAGCTCTAACGATGAGTTTTCATATGCGTCTGAAGCCGCGTCCGCATTCGTTGTTGCCACTTGCTGGCGGACACTTCTTCATCTGCAAATTGGACAAAAGCCTGTCTCAGAGTTTCGCCTCCGGCCAGCCGTGTTTTCCAGTACAGTAATGCTGTGATGACCGCAGTCAGCGAGGTAGCAATAATCGTGAGCGGCAGCGAGACGAGTTGCTGCAAGATAGTGTTGATTTCCGCCGTGCCTTTGAGTTCTCCTTTATGAAACGCTGCGATGACCGCAAGGATTAATAGTGAGCTGCCACTGCTTAAAACCATCGGCACAAAAAACTGAGTTAAGATAACCGCCAGCACAGTTCGTCGAGACCTTTTGTACAAAGCGCGTGAACGCTTGATGGCGGCGCGCCCGCGAAAATCTTCCATCATCAAAACCGAAGCTACTAAGGCAAAGTTGCACGCCAGATATATTCCCGGAATTAAGCATAAGGCCATTCCCGAGAGAACCAGTAAGCTAATCAGAATGGTTGTCGTGAGAAGGGGCCGGAGCCGCTTTTTGATGGCGATGAAGGCCGGGCGCAACAGAACAGGGCGCAAGGGCACGGCCAGCATTTGCGTTACCAGCCAGGTCGTGACGCCTGCGATGATGGACGAGGAAACGAAATTTACGAGGATATTCAGGATGGTCGCGCACACGCGCAAGACCCAGTCCCACGGCTGCGGAATCAGGTGCAGCATATTCAGTATCATAACCGTCACCAGTAACAGGGTGAAGATGATGACGGGCGCGAAAACCAACAGCGCGAGGCGCAGGAAGACTGGCAGGTGCTCGCTGTACAGTGTCAGAGCGCGACGCAGTAACGAGCCGGCTCCTTCGGAATGTGCGCGCAACGCGCTGGAAAAGGCAGCCGCGTTCGGTGGCCGCTCGTCAGGATTTTTCGAGAGCGCGGACATCACCAGCGCCTTCACCTTTTTCGGCACGCGCTTGACTTCGAGCGGCGGCGGCGGCTCGTCGCGGTGCATCTTCATCACCGTGTGCAGGTCGCCGCTAAACGGCGTCTGGCCTGAGAGCAGTCGATACGCAATCACACCTAAACTGTAAATATCCGTGCGCGCGTCAAGCTGCTCGCCGCGACATTGCTCCGGCGACATGTAAAGCGGCGTTCCCAAAATCGAGCCGACGCGCGTCAGAGAGCTGGCCGAGCCTGTCTGCATCGCAATTTGTTTATCCGTCGTGTGCTGCCCCAGAATGCGCGTGCCCATCTCTTCCATGCTTTGTGCGGGAAGCATGCGCGTGCCTGCCTCTGACTCATCCGCTTCCGGCGTGAATATTTGCGTGCCCGCTTCGGACAAGTCCGCGTCCGTCTGCGCGGCGGGCGGATGAATCTGCGTAGCGGCTTCGGATAGCTCTGCGGCTGGCGGCGCGCTCGCTCCCCCTGTGATGAGCGTGGGCGATTCGCCGGACTCTGTTGGAGCCAGCGCGTCAAAAAATGGAGGGCGCGACGGCAGAGATTCTTCCGCTGAGGTTGTAGAAGTAGGTTCTGCAATCTCATCCAGCTTGGCGATGCCGAAGTCGAGCACTTTGATCGTGTAGCCGCCGCGCCGGTTCGGCTCAAGCCAGATATTATCCGGCTTCAGATCGCGGTGGATGATGCCTTGCTGGTGCGCTTCGTCCACAGCCGAACAGGTCTGTTCCAGAATGTCTATCACCCAACTGAGCGGCAGGCTCGTTTCCTCTTCCAGAATTTCATCAAGCGTGCAGCCGTCCAGATACTCCATGACCAGGTACGCGACCTGATCCGCGCCGACGCGCGCGAATCCGAAATCCGTCACATCCACGACGTTCGGATGGCGCAGGCGTCCCGCCGCACGCGCCTCGCGCCTGAAGCGTTCGACGAATTCGTCGTGCTTCATAAATTGCGGCGCGATGACTTTCAGTGCGACAGGGCGCTCCGTGCCTAGATGCGTGGCAAAATAGACCGCGCCCATCCCGCCCTCACCGAGTTGCTTCTCGATGTGGTACTTGCCGTCCAACACTTCTCCGATAAGATTTTTTAGAGCCATCTATGATTCCCTGCTCTTTTGTAGAGACCCCTGAGCGTGAGACTGTTCGATAGGAAATCGAAGCATACAATATACAGAAGACACTTTCGAGCGTTCATATACAGTAGCGCATCCGCGCCTTGATTCTACTTTTACGCGCCGCGCATGGTATAAGTTTTCAGAAGCTTTACCAAACACTTTCAACCGGAGGCATTCTATTTTTAATGGCAACTAACAAGACAGGCAGTAAATCAAGCAACGGGAAACCCGCGACGGCTAAGCGGATGAGCCAGGCCGAGGTCATCAATCATTTCGCAGAAAAATTCGAGATGAAGCGCGCCGACGCCAAAGAATTTTTCAATGAACTGGCCGCGCTCGCGGGCAAAGAGGTCAAGCGCAACGGCGAATTCGCGCTGCCGGGTTTCGGCAAGATAGTGCTCGCCAAGCGCAAGGCGCGCGAGGGACGCAACCCCGCCACCGGCGCGACGATCAAAATCCCGGCCAAGACCACACTCAAGTTTCGCATCGGCAAGGCGATGAAAGATTCCGTCGTTCCCGTAAAGAAATAAGTTAAAGCAAGGCATCAAAATAAAAGGCAGTCGCAGGATTAAAGTTCTGCGACTGCCCTTTTGATGTACCGGCAAGATTTGGCAAAGCCTGTTCGCCCCCCGCCTTTAGAGCAAATATCAATTGAGTGTAGGCAAGACAAGCTCACCGCAGAGACGCAGAGAGCCGCAGAGGGGGCGCAGAGAGTTGAATTCACTCAAGCCTCTGCGCTATCTCCGCGACTTCTCTCTGCGTCTCTGCGGTGAACTGCTCCGTCCCCTATACTCAAGTCAACACCGCTCTAATTCTTCTCTAATTCTTTTCTCAAACTATCGAGCAGTAAAACCGGCTCGGAGGATTCATCCGCGAGCGCATCTGAAAGTCCCTTGCGCCACGCCACCACCTCTACGCGCAGGCCATAGCCTTTGACGAACTTGACGGTTTCCAGATAATCGCTGTCTCCCGCCACCAGAATCGCGGTCTCGTATGCCTGATTCATGGCAAGCATCAGCATCCGCGTCGCAAGTCCCACGTCCACGCCCTTTTCCGCCGGGACCGTGTGCCTGTGATCGCAGCTCGCGCAGGTGATCGTTTTCAGGCCGAGCGGGTAGAGCGAGACTTCCCAGCGCAACTGCTCTTTCAGAAATTGATAAAAGCTCGTCTCGTTCTGTAGCGGCGGGTCATGCTCCGAAGCAAAAATATGAGTTTGCCAGATTTCGCCCTCGCGCTCCAAGTAGCTTATAAATTTCTCCCAATCAATTCGCCATCCGGCATCCTGTTGCCCGTGAAAAATGTTTGCGTTGTCTATAAAGCAAATGGTTTTGCCGCGCGCTGCTGCCATCGTGAGATGCCCTGTCTGTAGATAAATTTTAATTCATGTGGAACGTCGCGAGCATAGCATGCTCAGGCAAGAAACAGATAGACGTAAGACTCTTGTCAGAACCGCCTGCGGTAGCGGGCGGGTCATCAAGTTTAAGAACCCGCCCGCTACCGCAGGCGGTTCTGACCTGCGGCTGATTAATCGCTCACGGTCTGTAAATATTTTTCAGGAATCGGCTTGTCCGGCTGCTCTGCGTCCCAGAAGATTGTGACGATCCACCAGCGATTGTCTTCATAGAGCAACTGGATGCTGTTGATGCCGCGCGAGAATGGTTCGGGGTCATCCGCCCTGTGCCGCGAATCGTATGTGCTGAGGGCGTGCGCGATGTTGCCGAAACGGTCTGTGCGGCGCGCTATCTCACTCTCGAAGAATCCGTTTTCTTCCAGATACGGCCCCGCGCCTGCGATGTAGCCTTCGACATCCAACACGCGCACGCCCTTTTCGCCGTTGGGTCGCGCAGCGGTTGGAATCAGCCTTGCGCCGGGAATAAAGAGCGAGCGCAAGCGATTCCAGTCGCGCCGCACGCCCTGCCCGCCTGAGATGACATCGTAAAGAGCCTTGATGATGGCGTCTATCGAAGCTACATCGTCAGGATTGGCAGCAGGCGCGCTTTCCGTTTTACTTGTCATAAATTACTCCGCTTTACATTGAGCTAATAGAGATGTCAGAACCGCCTGCGGTAGCGGGCGGGTTTCTTAGTCGAGGCTGACCCGCCCGCTACCGCAGGCGGTTCTGACATGCTGTCTCTGCTCTAGTTGATTCTAACGATGCCCGAACATTTGTTTGATGTCCGGCTTGACCCATTGAATGATTAAGGGAATCGTAATGGGCCAGAAGCAACAGCTCATCGCGCCGATGATAAGCATCACCAGACCATAAATCCAACCCCAGCTCTTCTTGGGCAGGAACGGCGCGATGGCAAACGGAACCATCAAGGCCGCTCCCACCAAAATCAGCCAGATGCCGTTTGCCAGAGCCTCGCCCCGATCAGAATTACTCATCTGCGGGTTGACCGAGACCAAGACGATGCCGCCCACCAGACATAAGAAATATACCAAAGTCATCAGCACGCAATAGACGACGTACCACGTCCAGACTTTTCGTTGTAGCTCAGGGTCTGGCGGCGGCAAAGGCTGCGGGCGATAGTTGTAGGGAACGGTTTGCGCCTGTGCTTGTTCGTAAGCGGGCAGCGAGACATATGCGTGCGGTGGAAGATTCTCAAACGGCATCCGGCAGCGGATACAAGCCGCCGCCGTCGCCCAGTTGGTCAGTCCGCATTGCGGGCACTTGATGTTCACTTTGACTTGATCCTCTCTCGCTGTGAGCGCAAAAGATTTCGCTTGCAAGAGAGATTAAACCACACAAAGCACGCGAGATGAATATAGACAATCAAAACTATTAAGGCTTTACCACAAAGGCACGAAGTCACTAAGCAAAATCCTAATTCTGTCTTAGTGACTTCGTGCCTTTGTGGTAAGTTCGTTTCATCCGCGTTTATCTACGCGCCTTGCTTCTTCGACACAGAGCCGACGCCGGAGACTTTGGGGTTGACTGTTTTCGGATTGCCCGTGTAGGTCACGCTGCCCGCGCCCGAAACCTCCGCGTTCAATTCTTCGGAAGCGTAGACGTTGGCCTTGCCCGCGCCGCTCATGTCAATGGTCACGCGCTCTGCGCGCAGGCTTTCGGTATCAACTTTGCTCGCGCCGCTCAAATCCATGTCGAGCGTTTTAGTCTCTCCCGAAAGATTGATGCTCGAAGCTCCGCTGATGTCCACCTTCATCTTCTCGTTTTTGATGTCCGTGACGCGAAAGCTGGTCGCGCCGGATGAAGCGATGCCCTCAAGATTCTGCACGGTGAGCCTGACTCGGATGGACTTTTTCACGGAATAACTTTTTTCGGACTTGAGATAAAGCATGTCTCCGCGCACTTCAGTCTTGACCAGCGGCAGGATGTTGTCATCGCCTTCCAATTCAAGGCTTGGCTCTTTCCCGCAAACGACTTCGACATCAAATGCTCCCGAAGCATCAATGGTTTTGAAAGCCGATACGGAACGCTTCTCTGTTTTGATGACACCTGAGCCGACGACCTCATCCCCGAAGCTCTTCATGTGACTGCATCCGGTCAACAGCAAGGCTAGTAAAAGTACGATAGTTAATTTCAAGGCTTGCGCCCTCCCGTTTCTGAAAGGTCTCTGGAAAGCTATTCACGACGATGCCGGTAAAAGGAACGATGAGAGCGATGCTAAAGTTCAATCAAGATAGCAAAGGGGAAAGGGGGAATAGGAAGAAAAAGCATCCTTTGTTTTCCTGTTACCCTATTCCCCCTTTTTAGCTATTCCCCTCTGGCCTTTTAACTATAGAGTTTCCACCACCACAAGACTGCTTGTATGACGCCGATGACGAGGCCGATGACTGCGCCGAACATCTCGATGGTGCGCAGGTGTTGCTGCGCGACGGAGAGGACGAGCGTTTCGAGTTTTTCCAACGGGTATTCCGAGACCTTTTTTTGGACGATGCTGCCGATGTCGAACTCCGCGATGGCTGCGGGCAGTCGTTCGCGCGCGGCTTCGGTGATGCGTTCGGTCAGGGATTCGCCCGCGTTGCGCACGGATTCTTCGGGCACATGATCGGAAAGTCGCCCGATGGGAGCGACGAGCAGGCGTTCAAGCTGCGCGCTCAAGATGGAGTTGACGGTGCGCGCGGTCTCTTCGCGCGAGAGGACGTTGAGCAAGCCCTTAGCGAGAAAGTTTTTCAAACGCTCTGCCGAATCAGGGCTGGCATGCTCAAGCAGCGCGCGTAAGGTGTGCGGCTTGATGCGCTGAAGCGCGTCTGTCGCATAGGCGGAAACCGAAGCCTCTAGCTCCCGGCTGCGCGCCAGCGCGAGGACGCGCACAGTGATTTGGTCTTTGACTGCTTCCAGCTTATCGGGCGCGACTTGCCCTACCAGCTCGTTAATCGGGCGCATGAGCAGATTGTCAATCGTCGAATCGAGAAAATGTTCTGCCTCCTGCTCAAAGGCTTCACCTCTTAAGAACTCTTCGACGCGGCGCGGCAGTGTGGAATTAACCATGTCGTCAACTTCACGATGAATCTTGTCGCGCGAGACGAAGATTTTTTTAAAGAACGACAACTGCTGGTAATACTCGTCCACTTCGCGTTTGATGAGCGCGCCGATCTGCGTGCGCGTCTTCATGTTGGTCGCGATGTCCGCGAGCTGGTGAACGATTGGAGGAATCTGGCGGTCTATGCGCTCTTTGATGAGGGCGACCGTGTCGGGCGTGAACATCTCTGCGAGCGTCGCCTGACTTTGAAAAAGCTCTTCAAGGCGACCGCCGACGAAATCTCGCACTTTCTCTTCAAACCCTGCCTCGTTGACGAGACCGCGAAAACGATGCTCGACGAAGCCGATGATTTGCTCGAAGGTCTCTTCCTCAATCGTTTGATTCAGACGCCGCGAGAGCAGTTCTTCGACCCTCCGATCAATAAAGCCGTAGATGGCTTCGGCTGTCTCTTCGCTCTTGAGGACGTTGACGATGTAATCCGCGATGCGATATTGCAGGCCGGAGATGGCGTCCAGCACAGGCTCGCGCGCAGCGCGCGGCAGGATGTCTATGAAAGACGGATAAGAAGTGTTGAGCAGCTCGGTCGTGTAAGAGTTGACGAAGCCCTCGACTTTGCGCTTGAAGAAATCGGTTTCAAACAGCGCGTGCACGACCGTTTCCTGCGAGACCAATTCATTGCCGACGGCGTTGCCGATGGTCTGCGCCAGCCGCTCGCGGTGACGCGGAATCATCCCCTGCGGCCAGATGGTCAACCCCAGCAGCTTGACCGGGCGATGCGGGCGAAAGAGCATCCGCACGGCAAGCCATGCCGCTCCGTAACCATGCACAGTGGCGACGATGATAAAGCCCAGAAGCTCTAATGCAGTCCGGTAATTGATGACGCGGCGTTCCCCTTCTCTCTCGCGTTGCGTTGTCGTTGAAGCTTTCTAAATGCGAATGCTAAAGCAGCGGGGCAGGCTAGTCAATTTCAAGATGATAAAAATATTCTTGTGTATCTGTGATTTAAATTTAAGAAGCGGCTTGAAGAGTCCCGTTAGGGACGTGCGAAAGTAGCCCAGCGATTCATCGCTGGGGATTGACGAGCAGCAAGCAGTGGAGTCCCGTAGGGACGACTGATGGCTTTTGCCTCAACCGTCCCTACGGGACTCCGCTTCACTCTCGGATGATCCACAGCGATAAATCGCTGGGCTACTTTCATCCTGTCCCTGCGGGACTTTCAGAACAGCTTCTGCGAAGTTTCTTTATCCATTCGTGATGCGGTCATATGCCGCGCGGATGTTTGCCATGTGCGTTGTCAGGTCAACGGAGAGCGCAGCGGATGAAGCATAATTCATGCGGCGCGCGATGTCTGAGAGCGAGGGATGATCGCTCGCGGGCAGGCGCGTCGAGCGTCCGACGATGAGGCGCAGGTTATGATCTACCTCGCGCAAGACCGCGTAGCCTTCGTTCATCGCTGCATAATCCTCATCGCTCAAAGATTTTCCTTCGTGCAGTCTTTCAAGCGTCTTGACGGTGGAGCGGTCGCCGGATGCATCCGGCACGTTGTCTCTTAATTGCAGATAGCGCGTCGCAAAGTAAACGTCTAGCATGCCGCCGCGTCCGTATTTGATGTCCACGCCCGCGCCGCGTCGTTTGCTTCTTTCGCGCTCAAGCCGCTCGCGCACGCGCCGCGTCTCCGCGCGCAACTCTGCGTCTTCCATTCGTCGCGCGGCTTCGTGTATGACGCGCCGCGCTTCGCTTTCGACTTTCTGCCCCAACTCATGCGCGCCCGCGACCGCGCGCAGCTTGACGTAAGCCAGCCATTCCCACGCCAGCGCACGCTCTGACAAATAAGCGGTAAAGGCGTGCGCGCCATTCGAGGTCTGGCCGTTCCGACCGTCCGGGCGCAAGCGCAAGTCAACGCGATAGAGGTAGCCTTCGCGCATCAGGCTTGAGAGGGATGCTACAAAGACTTCGCTCAAGCGCGCATAGCTTTCGGCATGATTGAGCGCGGGAATGGGCGAGGGTTTTTCATCATCATAAATCAGCACGACATCCAGGTCAGAGCCGTAATCCATTCCGCCGCCGCCGAGCCGTCCCAAACCGAGCACAGCCAATTCCGGCTCTGCCTGCAAATAGCCATAACGCCGCTCGATCTCGCGGCGCGCGACGAGGCATCCGGCATCGAGACTCGCGGCGGCTAATTCTGTTTGTCGCCGGTTCGCCTCGCGCATCGAAATCGCGCCCGCAGCATCGAGCGTCCCTATCTCAACCATCAACTCTGACCATGCGAGCCTGAGCGCGGCCAACTCTGCACGAAAAGTCTCTTCCCTTTCGACCGCCGCACGCAGCAAAGCTTTGTAATCGCGCTCGGCATCATCTGCAATCGGAATGACGGAGATAAGCGTGGGATGCCCCGCGATCATCTCGCCGAAAAATTCCGAAGTCCCGCACAGGCGCACGAGCGCGTCGAGCCGCGCGGCTGAAAGCTCGACCCGCGCGCTGGATTTATCGAGCGAAGAAGCGATGCCCGAAACGAGTTTTAAAGCGCGTTGCGGATTGAGCGATGCAGCAGCGGCTTTGAGAATGCGCGCGGCCAGCTCTTCTGCTTTGGTTGTCTCCGTCAGGTGAATATCTTCCGCGATGAGCGGAGCAAAGACTGTCGCCGCCGCCTGCGCGGTCGTCGTCTCGACTTCGACCGGCTCGTCCAGCCCCGCTCTCACGCTGACGTGCGCCGGAACGGATTGATGCTCGACAGCATCCATCTCATCATTTTCAGCCTGACCGAAGATGCGATCATAAATGGCTCGCACCTGAGAAGTATGCTGTTCCAGCGCGCGGTCGAAATCATCCAGCGCACGCTCGCCCGCAAAATCCATCCGGCGCGCGAAGAGCGTGCGGCGCGCAGGCTCGTCCGGCACTGAATGTGTTTGCAAGCCCTGCTCCATCTGCAAGCGATGTTCGAGCGTGCGCAGGAAAGCATATGCGTCGGACAGCTCCGTCCGCTCGCGCTCTGTGATGAGCTTGCGGTCTGCGAGGCGTCCCAAGCTGATAAGCGTGTGCGAGGCGCGCAGCCATTCATCCCCGCCGCCAAAAGCGAGTTGCAGAGCCTGTGCGATAAATTCTATTTCGCGGATGCCGCCGCGACCGAGCTTGACGTTAAAGCCACGCATGTCGCTCGCGTGCTGGCGGTCAATCTTTTGCTTGGCAAGCCGCACATCGCCGAGAGCGCGCTCGACCGTCACCTCCGGCGCATAAACGCTCTTTAGCACGCGCTCCTGAAATTGCGAGAAAAGCTCAGGGCTGCCCGCAGCCGCGTGCGCGCGTATCAACGCTTGCCGCTCCCAGGACTGCGCCGTCTCTCTGTAATAACGCACGGCTTCATTCAGCGACGAAGCGAGCGCGCCGTCCCGCCCGAAGGGACGCAGGCGCAAATCAACGCGATAGGCCGCGCCCTCGCCCGAAGGGTGGCCGACCATGCGCGCCACGGCTCCGGCCAGCTTGACGAAATATTCGCGGTTGGTTAGCTCGCCGCGCTCCCCTTTGCCGGAAGTCGCGCCGTCGTCCGAATAGAGAAACAAGAGGTCTATGTCCGAAGCATAATTCAGCTCGCACGAGCCGAGCTTGCCGAGCGCGACGACCGCGAAGCTGGCATTTGTGATACGACCCTTCTTATCAACTTTGAGCGGCGAGCCGTAACGATTATCCAACTCCTGCCGCGCAAGGCTCAAGGCATACCCAAGCACTGTGTCCGCCAGATTCGATAACTCTTCCGTGATTTCGACCAGCGTGCGAACCTTGCGTATGTCATGCAGGTAGATGCGCAGCAATTCGCGGCGACGAAAACGCGCGAGCAAGACCTGCGGCTCAAGCTGCGAGTGCGTGAGATTAAAGCGCGCTAAAGATTCGCCAAGCTCCTCGCGCGTCCTGACTCGCGTGTGCGTGCGCTCGCGCCCGAGCCAGACAAGATAATCCGGATGCTGCGCCAGCGTCGTCGCCAGCAGCGGACTCCAGGCGGCGAGCGCGAGCGCATCCGAGAATAAACCTTCACTTCTCGCCAGACGCTCGGCCTCGCGTGGATGCTCACGCGCGAGCCGCTCGAAGAAGAGCCGCGCCCCTTCTGCGTCCGGCAGGTCGCGCACGAGCGATTCGATTTTTTCTTCGTATTTCAGCAAGAGCGTTTCTTCTATCGTTTGACTAGATGAAAGAATAGTACAATGCGCGCATTGATGTCTCAACGTGACTAAAGTAAATTCACGAAGCTTGAAACAATTAATAAGGATGAATAAGAGCAAGGAAATGGTTAAAGGGGAAACGGGTAAAGCGAAAGAAGAAAGCTTAGTCTCCTGCTTCCTATTCCCCTGTTCCCCTCTTCCCCTATCGCCCTTTCTTTTGTGCTGACTATGACTGATGCGCTGTCCGAATCTTACGAAGAAGTTTTATATCCGAGCTATCTGCATGTGCAGACGCAGCCGGACAGGCTGGCGACGATGGCTGCTTTCTACGGGATGCAGCCCGCGCCGGTGGAAAAATGTCGCGTGCTCGAACTCGGATGCAGCGACGGGAGCAACCTGATTCCTTACGGCTTCCACTTACCCGAAAGCGAATTTATCGGGATTGATCTGGCTGCGCGTTCGGTGGCTATGGGCCAGCAGAGAATCGAAGCTCTCGGACTCAAGAACGTCCAACTGCGCCAGTTCGATGTGATGGATGTGGACGAGAGTTTCGGGCAATTCGATTACATCGTCGCGCATGGATTGTTCTCTTGGGTTCCGCCGGAAGTGCGCGAAAAGATTTTGGACATCTGTCGCCGGAATCTCTCGCCGCAGGGCGTGGCTCACGTCAGCTACAATGCGTATCCGGGCTGCCATTTCCGGGACATGACGCGCGAGATGATGCTCTTTCATGTGCGCAACGTGACGGACTCGCAGGAGCGGATCGTACAGGCCATCGCGTTAATCAAATTCCTCTCGGAGTCTTTTGCCGAGACAGACCTCTACAGGATGTTTCTCAAGAACGAATTGGAAAGCCTGCAAGAACGTCGTCACGAGCAAATTTTCCATGATGATTTGGAAAAGTTTAACCAGCCGTTCTACTTTCACCAGTTCATCGAAAAGGCCGCCGCGCATGATTTGCAATTTCTCTCCGAAGTAGATTATTTCGAGATGCAGGATCACATCTACCCACAGCAGGTCAAAGAGGCTTTGAGTATCCTGTCAAGCGACATCATCGCCAGAGAGCAATATCTTGATTTCGTCAAATGCCGCAGGTTTCGCCAGACGCTTTTGTGCCACAAAGAAGCGCAGCTTGACCGCGCTCTAAAGCCTGAGCGGATGCGCCTCTTTTATCTGGCTTCGTCCGCGCGCCCGGTTTCGGATGCGCCGGACATCGAGGGCGATACGGTCGAAGAATTTCACGGGGCGAAGGGCGCGGCGATGAAGACAAATCATCCGCTGGCTAAAGCAGCCATCGTCTGTCTCGGCGAAGCTTATCCGCACTCGCTGCACTTCGATGAGTTGCTCACGCGCGCACGCGCACGAGCTGGCAGGAATGAAAGCGATGAAAGCTCTGCGGATGAAGAGGCGCTGGTGCTCGGCAACTTTCTCTTACAGGTGTATGCGGCGGGGCTGATAGAACTCCATGTGTATCAACCGCAGATAGCCATCACAGCCGGAGAGCGTCCCACCGCCAGCCCGCTCGCGCGCTGGCAGATTCAGCAAGGCCCGGTCGTTACCACGCTGCTTTGCACGGGGCTTGAGATTGAGGACGAGTTGGGGCAACGATTGCTGCTCCTGCTGGACGGGACGCGAGACCGCGCCGCACTGCTCAAAGAGTTGACGGCGTTGATTGAGTCCGACGCGCTGAAACCGGAAGATGGGTCAACCGACGGGAAAAGAAAAGTTTTAGAAAATCTGCCGGAACTGCTCGAACAAAATCTCGCGCGTCTGGCAAAGCTCGGACTGCTGGAAAAGCAAGGATGAGGGATGAGGGATGAGGGATGAAAGGCATGCTATTCAACCTTGAGCGGTTCATCTTTATTGAATGGCTCACCTTCTAATAGCATCTTTTTCATCCCTCATCCCTCCGCCCTCATCCTTTCTTCCAGCCGCGTCTTAACATCAGGCCATTCGGAATCAATGATGCTGAAAAAGACTGAGTGGCGTTTGCGTCCCGTCGAGGTCAGCATGTGATTGCGAAAGGTTCCCTCTTCCTTTGCGCCGAGACGCAGGATAGCGTTGCGCGAACGTTCGTTGAGCGAGTCCGTCTTAAACTCCACGCGCATGCAGTCCAAAGTTTCAAAGGCATGGCGGAGCATCAGGTACTTGGCCTCTGTGTTGACAGCCGTTCGCTGCCACGCACGCGCAATCCAGGTCCAGCCTATCTCAAGACGGCGATGCGGCATTTCAATGTTGCTGAAACGGGTCGAGCCGATGGCTCTGCCGGACGATTTCTCGATAGTGGCAAAAGGCAGCGATGTGCCGCGCGCCTGTCCTTCGAGCGCCTCGTCAATGTACGCCAACATCTCCGGCGGGGTGCGTACCGGCTGCGGACTCAATTTCCACAGTTCTTCATCCAACCCCACTTCGCTGAGCGAGGCATGATGCGAAAACGATAATGGTTCGAGCCGAACGCTGCGGCCTTCGAGTGTGACGGGTTCGATAAGCATACTCAAGTCTCAAGTCCCAAGTCCCAAGCCCCAAGTCAAGAACAAGTTTTTGAACCTGGGACTTGGGACTTGGGACTTGGGACTTTTTTAGATGTCGAAATACATCCCGAACTCAAGCGGATGCGGGCGCATGCGAAGGGGTTGAATCTCCTTCTCGCGCTTGTAGGTAATCCAGCGGTCGATGAGTTGCGTCGTAAAGACATCGCCTTTGAGCAGAAACTCATGGTCGGCTTCGAGCGCCCTGAGCGCTTCATCGAGCGAGCCGGGTAAAGATGGCACGTCCTTCAAAGCTTCCGGCGAGAGGTCGTAGATGTCTTTGTCGAGCGGCTGGCCGGGGTCTATGCGATTCTGTATGCCGTCAAGCCCCGCGAGCAACATCGCCGAAAATGCTAAGTACGGATTGCACGAAGGGTCTGGCGGACGAAACTCCAAACGTTTCTGTTTCGGGTTGGTCGAGAACATAGGGATGCGTATCGCCGCAGAGCGATTGCGCGCCGAATAAGCGAGGTTGACAGGAGCTTCAAAGCCCGGAACCAGACGCTTGTAGCTGTTGGTCGTCGGCGCGGCAAAAGCGACGATGGCCGCCGCGTGCTTCAACAGTCCGCCGATGTAAAAGCGCGCCATCTCTGACAAGCCCGCGTAACCGTCGCCCGCGAAGAGCGGCTTTTCATCCTTCCAGAGCGATTGATGACAGTGCATGCCTGACCCGTTATCACCGTAGAGCGGCTTAGGCATAAAGGTCGCCGCCTTGCCGTAGCTGTAAGCCGTGTTGCGCACGACGTATTTGAAAAGCTGCAAATTATCAGCCGTCCCCAAAAGGGTCGAGAAGCGAAAGTCTATCTCGCATTGCCCGGCGGTGGCGACTTCGTGATGATGGCATTCGACGTTGATGCCGACCTCTCCGAGCGTGAGCGAAATCTCCGAGCGCAGATCGCTGAGCGAGTCAGTCGGAGGCACAGGCACATAGCCCTCTTTGGCGCGAATGCGATAGCCTAAATTAGTCCCGTTAAACTCGTCCGCCTCGCGCCCTGTGTTCCAGTGCGCTTCGTCCGAATCCACAGTGTATCCGGCTGAGTGCTGGTCGTTATGAAACTTGACGTTATCGAAGACGAAGAATTCAGCTTCCGGGCCGAAGAAGGCCGTGTCGGCAAGGCCCGTGAATTTCAGATAAGCTTCAGCCCGCGTGGCGACCGAGCGCGGGTCAAGGCCGTAGCCTTCTTTGGTAATCGGGTCAACCGCATTGGCTATCAGGCAGAGCGTTGATTCATCCGCGAACGGATCCATCCAGAACCGCGTCGGGTCTGGCACGAGCAGCATGTCCGATTCGTTAATCGCAGCCCAGCCGCGTAAACTCGAAGCATCGAAACCAAAACCGTCTTCAAAAGAATCGTTTGTCAGTTGACCAATCGGAAAAGTCAGGTGATGCCATGCGCCCGGCAGGTCTGTAAATCTTAAGGAAAGAAACTTGGCTCCTTGATCGGAGGCATACTTCAAGACTGTTTTTGCGTTCATATAATCTCCTGTTGGTAAAATATGAGTGTCAGAGGCTTAGTCCGCGCGGAAAGCGTTCGAGCGCGGCGAAAATACTCAATAGCAGGTGTCGTGCGAAGCCCGCGAAGGGTCATATGGCAGCGCGTAAAAGCTTCGCATTATATTGACGCGCGAAGCAGTGTCAAGTCTTTTGCTGCAAGATACTGTTGCACAAGGAGCGCGTGCGCGTATCCGTTATCGCTTAAACCTTTACCGCCTTTCACTTTAAGCTCGCGGAGCGCGCTTCCGAGCGCAAAAAAATAGTTTTTGACCGACCTCGAATTTTCTGTTACATTGCGCGCTATTGATCCAGCCATGAAAATCCCCTATGACATTCTGACAAGAGGCACCTGTGCCTTGACGGTAGCGAGATTGTGCGGGCGGGAACAGCGGCAAGGTAGGAGACTCGTGAATTGACCACGGCGATTGAGCAAACGCTCGAAACTTACGGCATCGAAAACTGGGGCGCGGGCTATATTGGCGTCAATCGCAAGGGGAATCTGATCGTTCGCCCTTCGGAAAACGACACGCGCACCGCCGATTTGAAAGAGATTATAGACGACTTGCGCAAGCGCGGCTTTTCCACGCCCGTCTTGCTCAGGTTTCCGCAGCTCGTCGCCGCGCAGGTGCGCAAGCTCCAAAGAGCCTTTCGCAACTCTATCCGCGAATTCGAGTATGAGGGCGCGCACATGTGCGTCTATCCGATGAAGGTCAACCAGCAGCGTTCGGTCGTCGAAGAATACCTGCGCGAAGGCTCGCGCTACGATTTCGGCCTCGAAGCCGGGTCAAAAGCAGAGCTGTATGCCGCGCTCGCGATGGAACAATCGCCCGCAAGCCTGCTCGTCCTCAACGGTTTCAAGGACAAAGAATTTATCCAGCTCGCCTTCATCGGCGCGCAATCGGGAAAGCGCGTCGTCATCGTCATCGAAAAAATGAGCGAGCTGGATCACATACTCGATCTGGCGGAAACGCACGAGGGCGACCTGCCGATGGTCGGGATGAGAGTCAAGCTGTACTCGAAAGGCTCTGGCCGTTGGGAAAAGTCCGGCGGCGAAGCGGCCAAGTTCGGCTTGACGACGACGGAAATCTTAGAAGTCATACGCCGCTTGCAGGAAGCAAACCGGATGGACATGCTGCGCCTGCTGCACTTTCACATCGGCTCGCAGTTGACGGACATCAAGCGCATCAAGAACGCGATGAAAGAGGCCGCGCGCGTCTATGCCAAAGTCAAGCAGATGAAAGCTCCGATTGATTATCTGGATGTCGGCGGCGGGATGGCTGTGGATTACGACGGCTCAAAAACGGCTTTTGATTCTTCGGCCAATTACACGGCGCAGGAATTCGCCAACGACGTGACCTACACGATCAAGCAGGTCTGCGATGACGAGAACGTTCCGCACCCGACCATCATACAGGAATCGGGTCGCTTTCTCGCGGCCTATCACGCGATTCTTATCACCAACGTCGTGGACGAGATCGAAACGGTCGTCGAAGACATCACGCCGATTGAGCTAAAGGAAGACGATCCGAATACGGTGGTCGAGTTGAGCGATTTGCGCGAAACCATCGGCCCCAAAAATTACAGAGAGTATTATCACGACGCGCTTGAGCACCGGGACGAGCTGTTCACGATGTTCAACCTCGGCCTTATCTCTTTGGAAGACCGCGCGAAAGGCGAAGTTCTTTTCTGGGATGTGTGCGAGCGCGCGGACAAGTACGCGCAGCAGGCCAAGTACGTGGCCGAAGAGTTCGCCGATTTGCGCCGCCTCTTGTGCGCCAAGTACCTGACCAATTTTTCCGTCTTTCGCTCAGTGCCGGATCACTGGGCGCTCGATCAACTGTTTCCCATTCTGCCGGTTCACGGCCTCAACAAAACGCCGACCGAATACGCTACGCTGTGCGACATCACCTGCGATTCGGACGGCATCGTTGACAAGTTCGTAGACCTGCACGATGTCAAACAAGTGCTTGAGCTGCATCCGCTGCATAAGGGCGAGCCGTACTACTTGGCCTTTATGCTGGTCGGGGCTTATCAGGAAGTGATGGGCAACAATCACAATTTGTTCGGCACGCCGAACGAAGCGCACATACACATAGACGATGACGGCTATCTGATAAAAAAAGTAATTCGCGGCACGTCCATCGGCGAAGCTGCGGAGCGTGCGCGTTACGAGCGCAGCATGCTCCACGACGGCTTTCGCAGGCAGGTTGCAGTGCGCGTCAAGCGCGGCGACCTGACAGAAGCGGAAGGCGCGGAGATTATCGAATTTTACGAATCGCGCTTCAGCGCCTACACCTACCTCGCAGTGGACGGCGCAGAGAGCCGCAGCAAACGCGGTAGAGATTGAACGAGTGATAAGTGATGAGTGATAAGTGATGAGATAAAAATAAAAAGCTTTTCTCTTATCACTTATCACTCATCACTTATCACCGATGAAAAGGAAGACTGTGACCTCTATGGTAACTCAACGAAAACCGAGAGCCTCGAAGTATTTAACCGTGCCGACACGCCCCGTACAGGTTGACCGCGACCGCTCTGTGGCCGGGCTGCTGGAAAAGATGGAGGGCACGGGTTTTGGAGCGCGGCAACTGGCCGAAGCGCACCGCATCTGGCTCGACATGCTGGGCGACAACACGACCATCTTTGTCGCCGGAAGCGGCGCGCTGATTCCCGCCGGGATGCGCCGCCTGCTCGCCTATGTCATCAAGAATCGTTTCGTTGATGTGCTGGTGCTGTCAGGCTCGATTATCTTTCACGACCTGCACGAGACGCTCGGGCGGCATCACTTTCAGGCGCATCCCTCGATGACGGATGCAGAGCTGGAAGCCTCGCAGATCAATCGCATGTGGGACTTGCTGGCGAGCGATGAAGAATACCGCGAGGCGGACGAATGGGTCGGAGGCTTTGCCAACCAGTTAGACCAGACGCGTCCCTACTCGACGCGCGAGTTTATGCATCTCTTGGGACGCGAACTGGCTGAGATTGCGACCGAAGACGGCGTGCTGACATCCGCTTACAAAGCGCGCGTACCGGTCTTTTGTCCTGCCATCTCCAACAGCGCCATCGCCATCGGCATCGCCGCTTCACGCTTTGAGAAGAAAAATAATTTCCAATTCGATTTGATTCAGGACGTGCTGGACATGACGCAGATCGCGGCGCGAGCGCGCGTCTCCGGCATCATCAACCTCGGCGGCGGAACCAGCAAGAGCTTTATACAACAGATGGAAGTCTCCACCGCCATCGTCAAGACTCCCGCGCGCGGACACAAATACGCCATCACCGTCGCCACAGACGCGCCGCATCCGGGCGGGCGCTCCAACGCCACCGCCAGCGACGATTCTCTTATCTACGGCAAGCTCGCACGCGGCGCGCACACGGCCTACGTCAACTGCGACGCGACCATCGCGCTTCCCATCCTGGTCACAGCCCTCTCGCAAACCGCCGCCAAGTACATGAAAGGCCGCAAGCGTCCGAACTTTATTTTTACGGGTAAAGATTTGACCATTGAAGTTCCGTAAGAGCTGACCGATAAGCTCTGCGTATGAAAGAGCAGTTATGGGGAAATAACTTCCTGACCTGTATGGGTCAGTCCTGTAGCATGCAACTGCTTTATAGGAAGTTTTTTCTTATAAGCATATGACAATTGAATAGGCTATAAGTCCTTAACAGGTTATCGCCGCCTAAGAGCAGCAGGTCATACGACAAGCCGCTATTAGGCGGTTTTGTCGTTTTATGGTGAAATTGTTCGCCCTATCAGGCGAGGTCTGGAAAGAAAGAGGCAAACTTAATGGCTGGTAAATTACCTGCGTTAAAACCCAAGAAAGTTATTAAGGCTCTCGAACGTAATGGCTTTTACATCCACCATGTGAAAGGTAGTCATTACTTTTTAAGGAAAGGAGATATTAACCTCATTATTCCTTACCATAGCAGGGATATGAAGCCCGGCACGCTACACGATATTATTAAGCAATCCGGATTAACAGTTGAAGAGTTCTTGGATTTACTCTGAAGCTATTTACGATACATCGCTATTCTTTTATGCAACCTTAACGGTTACGGCTTCCGCGATGGAGTTATCCGTTGGGAGTGGTTGTCCATTTTTTTGTAGCCCTTCTAAGTAACAAAGAATGGCCTCAGTAGCCATCGCACGCGCCTCTTCCAGCGTGTCGCCTTCAGTAACCAATCCCGGCAGTGCGGGACAGGTCACGACGTAGCCGCCCGTCTCGTCAGGAGTCATGATGACCGTGTAATTCAGGATTTTCATAAGCCGGATTATAACACTCACCATTTTATGCTGACTACTAGAGCGGATTTCGATTGAATGTCCGGTAGGCTGTGAGCCTGCCGCCTGTCCCACACGAGCGGCAGGCTCACAGCCTACCGTACACTGATTTGCAACCTGCTCTAGTGCTTTGTAATTGAGGTTCTTAAAAGATGAATTGCCACTAGCTTTAGCTAGTGGACAGGGATGCCTTCAGAATCATCGGCTTTAGCCGAACAGTTCGGCTAAAGCCGACAACTAGGTTGGGCATCTGCTCCACTAGCTAAAAGCTAGTGGCAATTCAAAGAACTTGCATTACACAGCACTAGCTTCTGCTTTCTGATTTCTGTAAACTTGCAGCATGTCTGAATCAGCAGAACTTCCAATGAACTTCGGCGGGATTGCCGAAGCAGAGTTTTCCGATTTTGAGCGGGCGCGCGTCCTGGTGTGGCCTGTCTCTTACGAGGGCACTGTGTCTTACGGCACGGGGACGGGTTTGGGGGCGCAGGCTGTGATTAACGCTTCGCGCAACATGGAGCTTTATGATGAAGAGACGGATGCAGAAGTTTATAAGCTGGGCATTCACACCGTCGCAGAATCGCCTTCGGTTGACCCGCCGGAACAAATGATGCAATCGCTGTATGAGCGCGCGACGGAATTAACTGGCACGGGCAAGTTCGTGACGATGATCGGCGGCGAGCATTCCGTGAGCGCGCCCGTCATCAGAGCGCACGCGGAACGGTACGAAAATATTTCGGTCTTGCAGATAGACGCGCATGCGGATTTGCGCGACACCTACGACGGGACGCCGCATTCGCATGCTTCTATCATGGCGCGCGTTGTGCGCGATTTGCGAATCCCTTCCGTGCAATGCGGCATCCGCTCGATTTCCGCCGAAGAGGCGCGTGCGCTCGACACTCTGCCGACGCGGATCTTCTGGGCTAAGGATATTGTAGGGAAGACGGATTGGTGGGACGCGGCGGTGGACGGCCTGACGGAAAATGTTTACCTGACGATTGACATAGACGGCTTAGACCCTTCGCTGGTGGCGCAGACCGGCACGCCTGAACCGGGCGGACTCGGCTGGTACGAAACGGTCGGCCTCATCCGCACGCTCGCGCGCAAGCGGCGGGTCGTCGGGATGGACTTGACCGAATATTCTTACGTCGAAGGCTTCGATGCCTCTGCGTTTTTGTGCGCCAAGCTGATTTACAAATCTCTGGCTTTTATCTTTGAAGCTGAGACCGAGCGCGTGCGCGGCGCGGCACAATCTTCGACGGCTCGCGTGTAAACAAGTTCAAGGCTCAAAGTTCAAGGTTCAAAGTCAGAGGCCATGCTTGAGCCTTGAACTTTGAACCTTGAACTTTGAACCTTGAACTTACAAAAGCTGCGGCGGGCGGCGAAACTTTGTTGCCTGCTCAAAAGCATAAGCCAGCTTGAGCAGCACAGGTTCGCTGTAGGCTCTGCCGAAGAAAGAGATGCCGACGGGCAGGCCGTGAACATAGCCGGCAGGGACGGTGATGTTCGGATAACCTGCGACCGCCGCTGCGCTTGATGAGCCGCCGCCGAAATGGTCTCCGTTGACGAGGTCTGTCGTCCACGCGGGGCCTCCGGTCGGCGCGATGATGGCATCAAGACGATGTTTTTGGATTGTCGCGTCAATGCCTTCGGTTCTTGAGAGGCGATGATTTTTGCTGAGAGCCAGCCTGTAAGCCTTGCTTGTGAGCGCGCCTTTCTCCTGCGCACGAATAAAAATCTCCTGGCCGAAGTAGGGCATTTCTTTGTCTTTGTGGCGTTTGTTAAATTCGATCAGGTCTTTCAAAGAGCGCACGGGAACGCTTTCACCGAGCTTCGCTAGATACGCATTCAGGTCTGCTTTGAACTCGTAGAGCAGCACTTCAAATTCCGAGTCATCAAACTTGCCATGCGTCGCGATGTCCGCAGGGTCAACGACAATTGCGCCGAGCCGCTTCATCTCTTTAATCGCATCTTCCATCAGCTTGTCCACATCGTCGTTAAAGCCGAAAGTCTTGCGCGCGACGCCGATACGCGCGCCGCTGAGACCGTTCGTGTCCAGAAAGCTTGTGTAATCCGTGTGAGCTTTCCCGCGACTTTCGCGCGTGACAGCATCGCTCGCATCAATGCCCGCGAGAGCAGAGAGCAGGATGGCTGCATCCCGCACGGTGCGAGCCATCGGCCCGGCTGTGTCCTGACTGTGCGCAATGGGGATGATGCCCGTGCGGCTGACCAGCCCGAGCGTGGGCTTGATGCCGACAATCGAGTTGGCTGATGAAGGGCATACTATTGAGCCGTCCGTCTCCGTGCCGACGGCGACGGCGCAGAGATTCGCGGCGACGGCTGCGCCTGAGCCTGAGCTTGAGCCGCAAGGGTTTCTATCGAGCGCGTAAGGGTTGCGCGTCTGCCCGCCACGCGCGCTCCATCCGCTCGTGGAATGGGTCGAGCGAAAGTTCGCCCACTCGCTCAAATTTGTCTTGCCGATAATGACCGCGCCCGCTTCGCGCAAACGCTGTGCGATAAAGGCATCGCGCAAAGGCTTTGACTCGACCAGCGCGAGCGAACCGGCTGTGGTCTTCATCCCGTCCGCAGTGTCTATGTTGTCCTTTATCAAAACCGGGATGCCGTGCAAAGCCCCACGCGCGCCACGCTCTTTGCGCTCTTTATCCAAGGCTTCGGCTATCACCAGCGCGTCCGGGTTGATCTCGATAACGGAATTAAGCTTCGCCCCGCGCTGGTCTACATCCTCGATGCGCTTCAAATATTTCTCTGCGATGTTGCGCGCGGACAGCTTCCCAGCCTTCATAGCTTCCTGCAAATCCGCGATGGTCGTTTCGGCCAGCTCGAACTTTTTATCATCCGGCAAAGCGACCGCCGCGCCAGAGGCATCGTTCGCCGACACAGAGCGCGTCAGCCCCATCGCGCCGACCAGCATGCTAGTTTGCAGAAAGCTTCTGCGGTTCATTATCTAAACCTCCCGTTTCATTTTTCCATGTAAATCAAGGGCAGAAATTCTTTGCGTGCTTTGCGCGTCTTTTCTTTGCGGTCTTTGCGGTTAAGTGCTGTTTTAACGCAAAGACCGCAAAGAGATTTTCGCAAAGATCGCAAAGAGAAAAAGCAATTGATTTATTTCTACTCTTGATTAGCAGATTTCTTATTTTCAACCCAGCCATTCCAAGACATCATCGCCGGTCGTGCGCGCTCCGCCGATGACACGGATAAAATAATCTTCGAGCGAGAGAGGGTTGGCGGGCTGTGGCCCGTCGCCTTCGATTGTAATGCCGCGACGCAGCTCATCGAGCGAGCCGGAGGCGACGAGGCGACCGGCGGAAATAATCGCGATGTCCGTGCAGAGGCGTTCGACTATCTCTAAGACATGAGAGGTGAGGAAGACCGTCAGGCCGCGCGCTGTGAGGCGCGAGAGCAGGTCTTTGAGCGTGCGCGAGGCGATGGCGTCAATGCCCTCGAACGGCTCGTCGAGAAAAAGTATTTCCGGGCGATGAATCAGCGCGCAGGCGAGCGAGAGCTTTTTCTTCATCCCGTGCGAGTATTCGACGACGAGCTTTTTCGGCTCCGCATCAAGCTCCATCAAATCCAGCAGTTCCGCCGTGCGCTCCGCGATCTCCTGCCTGTGCAATCCGTACATGCGCCCCGTGAAGGTCAGCATCTCGGCTCCGGTCAGACGCTCGAACAAATTCAAATCTTCCGGCACGACACCGATGCGCCGTTTGACTTCGAGCGGCTCTGTTTGAACGTCGCGCCCGAGCACTCGAATCAGCCCGCTCGTCGGCGCGAGCAAGCCCGTCAGCATCTTGATCGTCGTAGATTTGCCCGCGCCGTTCGGCCCCAAAAAACCGAAGAACTGCCCGCGCCGCACGCGCAGGCTAATGCGGTTAACCGCCGTGAAATCGCCAAAGCGACGCACTAAGTCAACCATCTCGACCGCAGGCATCAAAGCATTTGCTTCAGAAGAAGACATATCCGTCATGCCTTTGATTTGTACGCGCTGCCAGTGATGCGGTCAAGCTAAGATTGAACAAGGATAGACAGGATAAGCAGGATAAAGAAATAGAGCGGCGTGGACTTGGGTGTCAGGGACGAAGCAGTTCACCGCAGAGACGCAGAGAAGTCGCGGAGATGGCGCAGAGGCTTGAATGATACTCGACTCTCTGCGTCCCCTCTGCGGCTCTCTGCGTCTCTGCGGTGAGCTTGCCTGCCTGACGCTCAAGTGACATTTGCTCTAGTACAAGGAAAAGGAGAACAAGGCTTGTGCTTCCCCGTTCTCCTCTTTCTTGCCATCTTATTATCTATCCTGTTTATCCTGTCTATCCCTGTAAATATGGTCGTGCTTCGACGGCGCGGACGTATGAGGGAAAGGCGCGGTGGGTGCTCATCAGGAAGGCGTTGGTGCTGGCGCGCAGGGCGTTGCCGTGTGTCGCGGCGAGGCGCACGAAGCGGCTAAAGATGGACGCGCCGTAATAGTAGCCGTCCTGTAAGCTGACCAGCACGTCCGCCGTGTGGCCGACGCGCGTGGCGTGGAGTGAGTCGAAAAGATTTGCGAGCGCGTCCGGATAGATGTGATCGGCTGTGCGCGCATACCACACTTTGTCAGGCGCGTAGCCGTTCACATCCAGAAGGTTTTCTTCAGCCAGAGCGCGCATGACCGGCGCGAGGCTCAAAGGATCGCCCGTCAGTTGTTCATAACGGTAAAGCGTGTCGGACTCTGTCTCGTGTCGCTCAATGCGTGCAGCGCCGCGCGTTCCTTTGACCATCACGGATGCTTCATCTCCATCACGATGAAGCGCAAAGTCAACGCCTTCGAGCGACACCAGCGCATCGGCTAAGGTGGGCGCGTCTTCCTCGCCTCCGCAATAGAGCGCGGCGTAACCGCACAGGCCAAAGGCAGGAATCACAACGCTGTGCCGCTCTCTGCGCCCCAAGCTGTTCGTCAGGTTGTAGCCGTAACGCATCAGGTGCGTCTGTAGATGCACGCGCTTGTTCTCCTGCAAATTCATCCCGTGATCCGAGAACAGCACGATTTCTGTTTCCTCGCCGCAGAAGGCATGTATCTCTCGCAAAATCCGGTCGAGCGATTCGAGCGCGGCGTCCAAGCGATTGCGCCCGCGTATGTGCAAGAGACCGTCAGTGCCTTTGAGAAAAGCAAAAAAGTCTCTGTCTTGCGGCGCGTTGCGAAAGCGTTCGCGAAACCTCTGCATGTCTGCGCGCCAGACCGTTTCGGGCGCGACGTAAACCAGAAACTCGAACGCGAGCGGCTCTTGATAATCGAGCTTTTCCATGTAAGACGAAGGGGCTTTGTCGGGCGTGCGTCGCCCGATGTACTTGCGCACACCGCCGCGCAGTTCGCGTGCCTGACGGTCAAAATAAAGGCTCTCGTATCCTAGCGGCGCAGAGGCATCGAGCATGCATGAGAGCGCGATGTTCGTCATCGTCGGAAACGGCGAGAGCAGGCGCGACGGCTCGCCGAACGCATCGAACAGCCCGCGTCCCTTCGCGGCTTTGATGACCTCGTGCGGCACGCCGTCAAGACAGAGCAGCAACCGGCGCGCACGCATGCGTCCCGCGCCATCGTCCCTGATATTTGTAATATTATTTTTCATTCTGAAAATATACTTTCCATTATCATTAAAATAGGAAGACTCAAACCCTTTGCGGTCTTTGCGCGTCTGTTCTTTGCGATCTTTGCGGTTAAATGTTTTTTTAACGCAAAGATCGCAAAGAGAGAAGACGCAAAGACCGCAAAGGGCAGACAGCTAATCCTCTTGCTTGCCCTTCGGCTCTTTTGTTTTCATCTTGTACGGTTCGCGCAAGCCGCGCTTCGCATCCTCGTGCGAGTCGTAAATGTCCGGGCGCGTGAGCACGATTTTATATTGTGCGAGAGCATCGTTGCGTTTGCCTGCGAGATCAAATGCGCGTGCGGCGTGCAGGCGCGCCATCGTCGCCAGAGTCTGCTCTGCGCCCTTGAAGTTTGCGGCTGCGAGAAATTCGCTGGCTGCACGCTCCGGCTGCCCTGCGACGAAGAGAGCTTCCCCGTAACGATAATGAATCAAATCGAGCGAGCGCGCCGCAGTGTCTCTGGTCGCGCGGTCTTTCAGGAGCGATTCAAAGATGACGAAAGCTTCGCGCTCCGCCCCGCTGGCTGCTGCTGCATGATTCGCTTCACGTTCCATGGCGGCCTGCGTGATGAGCGCGTCCGCCGCTTCGAGCTTGAACAGGTAGTTGCGCGGGTACTTCTCCGCCAGTTCGCGCGAGAAGGCCAGCGCGTCCGCATATCGCTTCTCGCGTTTGAGCAGAACTATCAACAGAGCCTTCGCATCATCCCGCGCCCAGCGTCCCTCTTTCGCCACGCGCTGAAGCGTTTCCAGCCCGCGCCGCTTCGAGCCGCGCACGCCTGCGATGCTCGCAAATACCTTGACCGGCAGCGGCAAGCCGCCGACGATGTAATCGTAAAGCCCGATGGTCAATTCCGCGTCATGAAAATTCGGGTCGAGCTTGATGACTTCACGATGCCGGTCAACGCTGTTTGAGCCGTCGCCGAGCGCGGCCATAAAGCGACGCTCGACCGCCGTCGCAAACGCTGCCTTCAAGCCTTCAGTCGCGCCTAAAAAATAGAGAGCTTCAATATCCTGCCTGTTACGCTTGAGCCGCGCTTTGGCAAGCTGCGCAGCCTGTCGCGTCAGCGCGCGAAACTGCTCGACGGTTTTCGGGTCCGGCTTGTCTTCCGCCGCTTTGAAAAAAGATTCGGAGTTGTAGAGCGATGCCTGCAAGCGGCGCGATTCGTTCAATTGTTCAGCCCATAATGTTGCCGCCAGAAACTGCGGCCCCGCCGGATGCTCCGGGAAAAGCCGCGCAATCTCCTTAAAATTTTTGCGCGCCGTCTCGTAATCGAGATTATAGAGCGCGGCGAATCCGGCGTTGCGCAGTTCATCCAAACGCGCCGTGCCCGCGCTTTCGGTCGCTGCAACAGCGCCGCTCTTTTCGCTCACAGAGGGATTCTGCGCCTGCGCGTTGCCTGTTCCAATCAACAGGACAATCAACGCTCCACATAACAAAATTGCTCGAATCAACATTCCAATTTCTCCTTCACGGCTTACTGCTTCGGCGTCGCCTTGTTCTCTGTGATGGTCACTATTTTAACGCCGGCGCGGAGCTTGGTCAGCCGCTCGACGACGCGCGAGGCCATCAACTGCGCCCCGTCGCCGCCGCCCCAGGCGTAAATTTTCCCGGCGGTAATCACGATGCCCGTGCGCTGGTGCCTGATTGAGAAAGGAAACTCCCAGGTCAACGGCACATGCTCTATGTCAAGAATCAAATCCGCCACTTCGCGCTCGTCCACGAACGACAAATTCCAATCCGTAAACTCTTTTCTCTTCCTCAGCTCGTTCAGCAATTGAACGGACTTGAAGACATTGCTGTACGAGACTATGTAAAGAGTTTTGGAAGCGACGAGCAGTTTGCCGGGGTCTGTTTCCTTGATGACCACAGAGCCGGGGCCTGCGGGTGTGAGCGCGGTGGTCGCACGTTGCGGCACGGCGACCGGCGGCATAGGCTCAAGCGGCGTGGTGGACGATTGATAGACAGGATAGGCGCGATTCAGCTCCTGAATTTTTGGAGAGAGCGCAATCGCGCTGGTCGTCGCCGGCGCGTTCGGCACAGAGCGCACCAGACCTATGATGTGATGAAGCGGCAGCGCGTAGCTGTGCGTCTGCGCCTGCGCGAGCGGTGCTATCAAGCCCAGAGCGCGACCGTAATTGTCCACGATCACGCCGCCCGCTGCCTCTGCCGTGACGGGCGCGGTGAATTTCAGCACGCGAAAGCCAGTGCCCGCGCCCGGAATCTCGTCTGCCAGACTGATTGAGCTAACCATGCCGCCCGTTGCGTACTGAGTCTGCGCGCCCGCATTGTAAACAGTTGTGACGCGCATGCCGATGACGGAATCATTGATTGCTCCGATGACCACGAACGGCGTCTCTATCGCGTTAATCCTGAGCACGGCCACGTTGCGCCGCTCGTCCGAGGCGAGCATTTCAACTTTGTCATAAACCTCGCCATTAGCCATCCGCACCTGAAGCTCGCGCCCGCCTTTCACAAGCTCGTAAGCCGTCAGCAGCACGCCGTCATCACGCACGAACACGCCGGAGCCGACAACCTCGAAACGCTGCGCGCCATCGCGCGCCAGAATCGTTGCGATAGCCGGAGCGACACGCCTGCCGACCTCTTCCTGCGCCGACGCATTCGTGCTGACGGATAGCACCAGCGACAACAAACATATTGCGAACACGGAACGTAAAATCATATGAGCACCTCAAACGTGGTTAATCTGATTAACCCAAGTTGCCAGTCAATCAATTGCCACTAGCTTCAGCTAGTGGATACCTTGCATAAAAGAAAGTAGGCTTTAGCCGAAGTATAAATAAAACCCTCTTGCTTATTGCTTCAGCTAAATTGTTCGGCTCAAGCCGAAAGCAGAGGGAAACATTGATCCACTAGCTGAAGCTAGTGGCAATGGAAGTCAGCCGAAACTTTCCAGATACTTAACGCCTGCGCCGGTATTGAAAAGCACGACGCGCTCGTCTGTTACAACCTCGCCCGCTTCCAAAAGTTTCCTCAAAGCAGGCAAACAGGCAGCGCCTTCGGGCGCGACAAACAAGCCCTCGGTTGCGCCTATCTCGCGGACGGCTGCGAGCAGCTCTGCATCCGAAACCGCGATGGCTGTGCCACCCGAAGCGCGCAGCGCATCGAGAATCAAAAAATCTCCGATGGCGCGCGGCACTCGCAGGCCGGAAGCGATGGTCGCGGCATCTGGAAATTCATCTGCGAACCGCTTCCCTTCCTCGAAGGCGCGGACGATGGGCGCGCAGCCGCTCGATTGCACAGAGACCATGCGCGGGCGTGTGTTGCCAATCAAACCCATCTCTTCCATCTCATCAAAAGCTTTCCACATGCCTATCAATCCGGTTCCGCCGCCCGTTGGATAGATGATGACATCCGGCAGCGTCCAATTCAGTTGCTCTGCCAATTCGTAGCCGAGCGTCTTCTTGCCTTCAACTCGATAAGGCTCTTTCAAGGTCGAAACGTCGAACCACCCTTCTTCCTGCTTGCGCCGCGCCACCTCCGCGCCGCAGTCCGTGATGAGGCCGTCCATCAAAGTTACGTTCGCTCCCATCTGCTCGCACTCGACGATGTTGGCGCGCGGCGTATCAAGCGGCATAAAGATGTGCGCTTCAAGTCCCGCACGCGCCGCATAAGCCGCGAGCGCGCCCGCAGCATTTCCGGCTGAAGGCACAGCCAGCTTTTGCGCGCCCAGCTCTAAAGCCATCGAAACTGCCGCCGCCATTCCGCGCGCCTTAAAACTCTGCGTCGGATTTTGCGACTCGTCTTTAATCAGCAGCTCGCCACCGAAGCCAAGCTTTTCAGCGAGCCGCGAAGCCTTCAGGAGCGGCGTCCAGCCTTCGCCGAGCGAGACGATATTTTCCTCTTGCTCGACGGGCAAGACCTCTCTGTATCGCCACAAATCCGCGCGTCTTCCCGGCAAAGATTCTTTTGTCAAACTCTGCGCGGCGCGCGTCAGGTCATAGCGCACCAGCAGCGGCTTTCCGCATTCTGTGCAAAGATTCTGCAAGCCTCGTGCCTCGTGCCTCGTCCCGCACGCCGCGCACTCAAGATGCGTCACATTCATAAATAATTCGCCTTTCCCTTCTGCAAGATATTTTCCGCCGCATGATACCGCCTGCAACACCTTCCGTCAGGTGGAGCATTCATCCGGCAGTGACAAGTGACAGGTGACAAGTGACAAGTTAGAATAGCTTCGTCTTTAAACTTGTCACTCGTCGCTCGTCACTTGTCACTGAACTTATGCCGATACGCCTGCTTGCCCTCGACCTTGACGGAACGCTGCTCAATTCGCGTGGTGAATTATCCGAGCGCAACCGGCGCGCGATTGCCGAAGTGCGCGAGCGCGGCGTGCGCGTCGCGGTCGTGACGGGACGCAGGTTTCGGGATGCGCGCCCGCTCGCGCTGGATATGGGTTTGGATGTGCCTGTCATCTCGCATAACGGCGCGCTCACGAAACACGCGCGGACGCTTGAGACGGTCAACGCGACGCTGCTGCCGCTGGAAGCCGCGCGCGAAGTCCTCGGCGTCGGGCGCGCGGAGCAGCAGGACGTGCTGATTAGCGACGACCCGGATGGCAAAGGGCTTCTGGTTTACGATCACATCAGCGAAGACAATCTCGCGTTCGCCAAGTACATCGCGTGGTCGCGCCGCATCCACGGCGACGAAGCCGAAGACTCTGTGCGCCGCGTGCCTTCGCTCGAAGATTATTTAGACCATGCGCCGGTTCACATCTCCTTTTCAGGCTCTTGCGCGACGATGCGGGACTTGCGCGAACGCCTCGCGGCTGAGATTGGAGACGGGATAAAAATTCTCAGCACGGAATACCCGCGACAGGATTTTACCTTGCTCGACGTGCTGCACCCGGAAGCCTCGAAGGGCGTGGGCGTGGCCGCAGCCGCGCGCGAATACGGCCTGACACGCGAAGAGGTAATGGCGATGGGCGACAACTTTAACGATCTTGAGATGCTTCAATACGCGGGCACGAGCGTTTTGATGGGCAACGCCGATTCATCTTTACGCGATCTCGTCAATTTGCATGTCACGGCGACGAATGATGAAGACGGCGTGGCTGTCGCGATTGAAAAATTTATTTTAACTACAGAGGAGACGACAAATGGCAAACCGCACCGCAGTGATACAGACTAACAAGGGCACGATTCGTTTCGAGCTGCTTGAGGACGAAGCTCCAAAGACGACTGAGAATTTTATCAAGCTGGCCGAGAAGGGTTACTACGACGGCGTTATCTTTCATCGCGTCATCAAGGGCTTTATGATTCAGGGCGGAGACCCGACGGGCACAGGGCGCGGCGGCGAATCGGCAGAGGGTGGTCGCTTTGATGATGAGATCAACGCTTCGTCTGCGCTTTATCAAGGGCCATACACGGCTGGCACTGTGGCGATGGCGAACGCAGGGCCGAACACCAACGGCTCGCAGTTCTTTATCATGCACGTGGACTATCCCTTGCCGCCGAGCTACTCCAAGTTTGGCCGCGTCACCGAAGGGCAAGACGTGGTTGACGCTATCGCCACGACCGACAGAGACCGCAACGACAAGCCGACATCCGAAGTGCGTATGGAGAAAGTGACAATCGAAGGACAAGAATGAAGGCGGAAGGATGAAGGATGACAGGCACGCTATTTAAAGCTGAGCCGTTCATCTTTGGTAGTGGTTCAGTTTGAAGTTGAATCAATAGGAAGTGAGGTTCACCGCCGAGACGCAGAGAGCGCAGAAGGGGCGCAGAGGCTTGAATGACTCTCAACTCTCTGCGCCATCTCCGCGACTTCTCTCCGGTCTCGGCGGTGAGTCCGGCTTGCTTGTCACTCATCTTCAGACTGAACCACTCCCTCATCTTTATATAGCATGCCTTTCATCCTTTATCGTTCTATAATCTGAATTATGTTTCCAGAGCTTTTTCGTATCGGCAGTTTTCCGATTAACACTTACGGTGTGCTGCTGGCGCTCGCGCTGATGCTGAGCATCTTTGTGTTCGCGCAGGTCGGGGCGCACGATGGCTTGCCGCGCGAGCGGCTTTATGATCTGGGCTTGTGGATAATCTTGGGTGCGATTGTCGGGTCGAAGCTCCTGATGATTCTGACCGAGTCAGAGTATAGGGACAATCCGCTGCGTTTAATCTCGCTCGATTTCCTGCGTTCGGGCGGAGTCTTTTATGGCGGGCTGATTGGCGCGGTGGTGATGGGTTACATAGGCGTGCGCCGTTACAAGCTGCCGTGGTGGCGTGTCGCGGATGCGGGGGCGTGCGCTATTCCGCTGGGGCAAACCATCGGGCGGCTCGGATGTTTTTCCGCCGGGTGCTGCTGGGGCAAGCCGACGGACGCCTGGTGCGGCGTCCAGTTTACGGAAGCCGGAAACCAGATTACAGGCGTGCCGCTGGGCGTGCATCTGCACCCGACGCAGCTTTACGAAGCGGGTATCACGCTGCTGATTTTTCTGTTCCTGCTCTGGCTGCACAAGCGCAAGCGTTTTGGCGGGCAGGTCATCCTGGTTTACGCCATGCTCTATTCGGTCGCGCGTTTCATCATCGAATTTTACCGCGACGATCCGCGCGGAGACATCCTGGGTCTGACCACGCTCACGGGTCTTTCCAGCTCGCAGATGATTAGCATCGTGATATTCGCAGGCGCGCTGGTTCTCTACTTTATCCGCAGACGCCGCGCGGCAGACGCGCAAGGGTCTGAGAAAAACTCTCCGGTGCCCGCCAGTGTTTCCTAAAGCAGATATTGAATTGCCGGAACAGGAAACGCTCGTCTTCCGCGTCGAAGAAACGGATGCCGGGGCGCGGCTCGATGCCTATCTCGCAACGCAGATTGAGGATTGGAGCCGTGCGCGGATTCAGCGATTGATAGAAGACGGCGACGTGCTGATTAACGGGCGCACGGTCAAGTCTTCTTACAAGCTGCGCGCGGTTGATGTCATTGATGTCGAGTTGGCACAGCCGCCCGCCACGAAGTTCGAGCCTGAAGAGATTCCCATCGAAGTCGTTTACGAGGACGAAGAACTGGTCGTCGTCAACAAACCCGCAGGCTTGGTCGTGCATCCCGGCGCGGGGATAGCTTCGGGCACGCTGGCAAACGCGCTGGTCTATCATTTCCAGCAGCTCTCTCATCGCGCGGGCGCGTTTCGTCCGGGCATAGTCCATCGCTTAGACAAAGATACGTCCGGCCTCATCGTCGTCGCTAAAACGGAAGCCGCGCACGAAAATCTCGCAGACCAATTTCGCGCACGCGAGGTTTTTAAGTCTTACGTCGCGCTCGTGCATGGCCGCGTCGCGGAGGACAAAGGAATCATAGAGCAACCCATTGCGCGCGACCCGCGCAATCGCACGCGGATGGCGGTCGTGCGCGGCGGTCGCCCGGCTCTCTCAATTTATCGCGTGCGAGAGCGGCGCGAACGCTTCACGCTGCTCGACGTGGAGATTAAAACCGGGCGGACGCATCAAATCAGGGTTCATCTGAGTTGGCTCAAACGCCCTGTCGTCGGCGATGAAGTGTACGGCGCTGGACGCGACAAGGCCGTGGCGGACACGCGCATTCGCGCAAGGCTCACGCGGCTCAAACGCCTGTTTCTACATGCCGAACAGCTTGGCTTTCATCATCCGCGCACGGGCGCAGAGTTGCGCTTTAAGGCTCCGCTTCCAGCAGAGTTGACGGCTTTGCTTGATGTTTTGGATTAGAGCGAAATTAGCCACAGAGGAATTTCCAATTTGAGATTTGAATTTGCCTGTTTGGGATTTGAATTTGAGATTTGAGATTGCCTGAACCTCTGTGTCCTCTTGTGGTGAAATCTTGTTTACTCCAACCGGTATGCGCCAAAGGCAAGTGATTGATATACTATCGTTTTGACATTTGCCGCCGGAAAGCAACGGGGTTTCGCAAGCGGCGCATCCAAACCGCGTGTCCCGGACGCTTTCTGTATAAATGACAAGCTGTAGTTTCTAATTCTTATATGAGAACAACTTTTCGTAATTTTCTTTTTATCCTGACGCTTGGCCTGTTTGCGCTGGCGTGGAACGCGCCAGCGCCTGCCCAGCAAAACAATCAACCGCAACCGAAACCCAGCCCGACTCCTCCGGCGGCGACAGCCACGCCGGAAGCGCCACAAAGAGAAGAAATTTTTATTAATGAGGTGCGTCTTCCAATCAGCGTGCTGGATAAAAAGAAGCAGCCAATTACCGGTCTCACCAAAGATGATTTTATCGTCCTTGAAGACAAGCAACCGCAACAGATCGTCAGCTTCCGCGACGATAAGGATAGTTTGCCCGTCTATGTCGGCGTGCTGTTGGACACGTCGCCTTCGACGGCGGGCAAGCTCAAGTTCGCGAAAGATTCGGCGAAGAATTTTATCTTCACCGTGATGCGCCTGCGCAAAGACAAGGTCGCTTTCGTCACCTTCGATCACGAGATTAAGCTGCGTCAGGATTTTACAGACAAGCAGGACGACCTTGCCGCCGCCGTTGAGGGCATTAAGAAAGCCGGCGATAAAACTTCTCTCTACGATGCCGTCTGGCAGTTCTGTGATGAGAAGATGCGCGGCGTTCCCGGATTGCGCGTGCTGGTCATCATTACCGATGGCGATGATACTTATAGCCGTGCCACGCTGGCCGAGGCGATTGACATCGCGCAGCGCACGGAAACCACCATCTTCGCCATCTCGACCAAAGCCGGATTCTCAGGCAGTGTGCCCGGTGTCGAAGCCGGAACGGTGGCAGACGAAGGCGACCGTATCCTTGAAAAGCTCTGCGCCGAAACGGGCGGCGCGGCCTTTTTCACCGGCGATGTGCTGGCACTCGAACGCGACTTTACGCGCATCTCGAAAGAGCTGCGGACTAAATACATCATCACTTACAAGCCTATGAATGAGCGTTACGACGGCAGCTTCCGCAACATCGAGGTGCGCCTGAAGAATAAAAGCGACGGCTGGAAGGTGCGTACACGGCGCGGATACACCGCGATCAGAGACAACGTCAGGCAATAGCGAGTGAGTGCGCGAGAGCTTATCGTTTCAGCGTTTGGTAATTTAAGAAAGTAAGTAATAGATATGTCACACCGAAAACAAGTATTGAGCGGCGGGCTGGCAGTGATGCTGTTAGGCATGCTGGTCTTGAGCGGATGGCTCCCGACCGGAGCGCACGGGCAGAACACTACAGCTTCTGCGCCGCAGGATGCGTCCCGTCCGCGTCGCGCGGCAAATGACACTCCGGCGACGCAGCCGACCCCGGCACGGCCACAGCCTTCGCCCGGACAGCCGGATGATGTCACGCTTCCGGATGATGAAGTCGTGCGCGTTGACACGGATTTGACCAACATTCTGTTTACGGCGACGGATAAAAACCGGCGCTTTATCACGACGCTTCGCAAAGAGGATGTGCGTATTCTGGAAGACGGCCAGCCGCAGGATATTTTCACTTTCGCGACCCAGATTGACCTGCCGCTGACGATAGCGATTCTGATTGACACCAGCCGTTCGCAGGAGCGCACCCTGCCCGATGAAAAAGCCGCCGCCCGCGCCTTTGTTGACGCCATCATGCGGCAGGGCAAAGACGAAGCAGCGGTCATCTCATTTACCGGCGAGGTCACGCTCGAACAGGGCTTGACGGGAAATGTGACGCGCCTCCGGCAGGCGATTGACCAGGTAGAGTTTACGCCGCCGTCCGGCTATATCGGCGACGGGCGCGTGGTCGGGACGCCGCCGATTTCCGGCTCTAACCAGAATCTCGCTTTCTCGACCGCGCTCTGGGATGCTGTCTGGGTGACTTCCGCCGAAGTGATGTCAGAGGCTGCCGAGAAGACGCGCCGGGCAATCATTCTGGTCACGGACGGCGATGATACTTCGAGCAAGAAAAAGATGGACGAGGCGATTGATCGTGCGGTCAAAGCGGATGCCTTGGTCTTTGCCATCGGCATCGGTGATAGCTATCGTTACCGGGGCGTGGATGAAAGCGCGCTGCGCAAAATAGCCGAGCGCACAGGAGGCCGCGCCTATTTTCCGCGCAACGAAGAAGATTTGCGCTCGGCCTTTACGCAGATTCAAAAAGAGCTGCGCGAGCAATATCTGATCGCCTATTCTCCGACGAACACGGCGCGCGACGGCTCTTATCGCCGCATCCAGATCGAGATCGTCAATCCGGAATTGCGCGGCCAGAACATTCGCCTCAATTACAGGCAGGGCTACTTCGCAAGGTCGGAAGCAAAAGTAAAAAAGTAACAGCTAGTAAATGGTAAATGGTGAATAGTGAATAGAGGAACGCTTGTTTTTCTCCATTTACTATTTACCATTTACTATTTACACGCTGCCTTTTGTCGTGACCGGCAGATTTTTGTTATACTTCAAGCGGCAGGCGGCTCCTCGCAAATCTTAAAGATTGAGTTAAGCAAAATCATCCTCATCCGCTTTAGCCAAGTGCGCGAGTACCTCCTACTTTAAAATATGAAAGCGACCAGACACACGGCGACCATTCTGGCCGTCAACGACACGCCGGACGTGCTTGAGCTGTTCAGCGTCCTGCTTGAACGCGAAGGCTACAAGGTGGTGACGGCGGACAACGGCCTGCACGCACTTGAGCTGGCCTTTTCGGTTGAGCCTGACATCGTTATCAGCGATGTCGTGATGCCGGAGATGGACGGGCTTGAGTTTTGCCGCCGCCTGAAGCAGCACCCGCGCACGGCGGACGTGCCGGTGCTGCTCGTGAGCGCGCTGCGGAAGGAAAATGAAGACAGCTTAAACGGCTTGATCGCAGGGGCGGACGATTATCTAGAGCTGCCTTTTCGTCGCCAGGAATTGCTGGTCAAAGTCGCGCGCCTGACCGAGCGGCATCGCGTCGAGCGGCACTATCGAGAGTTGGTCGAACAGGCCGCAGACATTATTTACACGCGCGACATGGACGGCTATGTGACGAGCATCAACGAGGCCGGAGCGCGCTTTTTCGGGCGTCCCGCATCCGAGTTGGCCGGAGCGCATTTGCGAGAGATGGTCGGAGCCGAAGCCGCCGCCAGAGACATCGCGGAGGCCAAAGAAAGCTCCGCACAGTTTCCGCAACGCACCCTCCATTACCTGAAAGACACGAAGGGCGTCGGTCATTATCTCGAAGGCATCATCACGCTTGAGCGCGATAACAGAGGACAGCCTACCGCAGTGCGCGGCGTGGTGCGCGACATCACAGAGCGCAAGCATGCCGAAGACGCTCTGCGCGAGAGCGAGCGCCGTTACCGGCAGATGTTTGAGAAGAATCGCGCCATCAAGCTCTTAATCAACCCTGAATCGGGAGCGATTGAGGATGCCAACACGGCTGCCTGCGAGTTTTACGGCTACACGCTCGCAAAACTGAAAGCGAAAAACATTTCCGAGATCAACACGCTCCCTCGCGCACAGCTTATTGCAGCCAGAGAGGAAGCGGTGACAGAGCGACGTTCCTTCTTTATCTTCCAGCACCGGCTCGCCTCCGGCGAGATCAAAGATGTAGAGATTCATACCAGTCCGATTGATGTGCAGGGCGGAAAAGTCCTCTATTCAATCATTCACGACATCACGGAGCGCAAACGCGCAGAGGCTGCGCTTCAGGAGAACGAGGCGCGGTTCCGCAGCGCGTTCGATTACTCTGCCATCGGCATGGCGCTGGTTTCGCCGGAGGGGCGCTGGCTGCAAGTCAACCGCTCGCTCTGCGGCATCATCGGTTATTCCGATGAAGAATTGCTGGAGATTGACTTTCAGTCCGTCACGCATCCGAACGATCTTGAAAAAGACCTTGAGTATGTGCAGCAAATGCTCTCCGGCGAGATTAACTCGTATCAGATGGAGAAGCGTTACATACACCGGCTGGGACACGAAGTCAGGGCCATGTTGAGCGTCTCGCTGGTTCGTGATGCGCAGGACGAGCCGCTTTATTTCATCTCGCAGATTCAGGACATCACAGACCGCACGCGCGCCGAACAGGCTCTGCGCAACAGCGAAGAGCGTTATCGTGAGCTATATGAAAACGCCAACGACCTGATCTACACCCATGACCTCAAGGGAAATTTCACTTCTCTGAACAAAGCGGGCGAGCGCATCACCGGCTACACGCGCGACGAAGCGATGCGAATGAACATCGCGCAAGTGGTCGTCGCCGAAGACCTTGAGCGCGCACACCAGATGATCGAGCGCAAGGCCACCGAAGATGTTGCCACCGTTTACGAATTGAACATCAAGGCGAAAGACGGTCGCCGCGTAGCACTGGAATTGAGCACGCGCCTTATTTACAGCGACGGCCAGCCCGTCGGCGTGCAGGGCATCGGGCGCGACATCACAGAGCGCGCCGAAAGCTCGCAGCGCATGCTCGCCTCTATGCAGCAGCTTGAGATGCTGACCGCGCTGGCGACCGCTGCGAAGGATGCAGGCGAAGTTGACAAGCTGCTGTCCGGCCTTGCCGATTCGATTACGACTTTTACGGACTATCGCAGTAGTCTGGTTATGCTCTGCACGGACAATCCGCCCTTTCATCCGCGCTGCCTGTCGCGCTCGTCCAACGTCCCTGACGAATATATCAACCTGGTCTGCGGGAAGCCGCTCCCGCGCTCGCTCATCAGCGAGTTGTTTGAGGAGAGCGTGCAGATAGAGGTCGGCGAGCTTGGCTTTGCGGCCTATTATCCCCCGAGCCATTATTACCTGCTTGACCGCCATGTGCCCGACCGCTATAAGACGGACCTCCACGTGCCGCATCCGACCGACGGGCCGCGCTGGTACGCCGGAGACGAGCTGTTCGTCCCGCTCGTTACACACGAAGGCGCATACATAGGTTTAATCGCGCTGGACGATCCGCGCTCGGGTCGCTCGCCCGACCGCCAGAGCGTGTTGCCGGTGGTCGCGCTGGCGCGGCAGATCACACAACTGCTGGCGCTACAGCAAGCATCCGAAGCCCTCACGCAACAGGCCGAGCGCGAGGCGATGATTAATCGCATCTCCGGCGCGGTCAGGCGTTCGCTCGACCTGTCGGAAATTTTTCAGACCGCCGTCAGAGAGCTGGGGCCGTATCTGAACGCAGACCGCTGCACGCTCTTTATGAGCGACGAGGAGGCTGGGCGGGCGCGCAACATGGCCGAATATGACGCGCCGGGAGTGACTTCGGTCGGACGCGATTTTGAGATCGGCATGCTCAAAGACCTGATCGCCGGAATAGACCAACAGGGCGTGCTGGTTTTTGAAGACGCGGCGACGGACGAGCGTTTGGGGAAAATTTACAATCGCGTGCTGCGCCCGGTTGGCGTGCGTTCGATCATGTATGTCGCCATCAAGGTCGGCGACGAGACCCCTGCGGCCTTTGCGATTTCGACCACGCGCAGCCTGCGGCACTGGCGTCAGATGGATGTCGCGCTCGCGAAAGCCGTGGCAGACCAGACGGGCATCGCCATCAGGCAGGCGCAGCTCTTTCAGAAAGCCGAGGCGACATCTGCGCGCGAAGCTCTCATCAATCGCCTGAGCCTTTCCATCCGCGCCTCGCTCAATCTGCCTGAAGTTCTCAACACGGCGACGCGCGAGTTGGGACGCGCTCTGACAGCCTCGCGCGTACACTTGCGCCTCTATGAGCCGGGACGCGCCGCTTCGCCGCTCGACCACGAATATGTCGCCCCGCATGCGCAGAGCATACGGCACATAGACGTAAGCTATGACGACCCGGTCGGGCAACGACTGCTGCGCTCTTTGCAGACGATTGTGATTGATGACGCATTCAACTATGCGGGCGGCGCAGCAGAATTTAACGAGCATATTCAACGTCAGGCGGTGCTGACCGGCCTCCGCTCAAGCATAGATTGCCCGCTCGTCGTCAACGGGCGTTTTCGCGGCACGCTCTGCATCAACCAGACTGATCGCGTGCGACACTGGAAGGAAGATGAAGTCGCGCTGGTCGAAGCCGTCGCGGCGCAACTGGCGACCGGCATCGCGCAGGCAGAGCTGTACGAGATGGCGAAGCGTGCGCGCAAGGAATGGGAAACGACCTTCAATGCGATGTCCGACGGCCTCTTTATCTTTGACAACGCGGGGCAGCTTATTCGCGTCAATCGCGCCGGAGCGACCATGGAAGACACCTGGCCGCACTTGCTGCTTAACCGCCACTGCTGCGACATCCTGCGCTCAAGCGGCGCAGACAGCACCACCTGCATCGTCGAGCAGACCATCCGGGAAGGGCGCACGATTACGGTAGAAGTGACGCCGGAGCGTTACAACCGCCCGCTCCTGGTCACGGTCGAGCCGATTATTGAAAGCGGCAACCAGACGGTCGGCGCGGTCTGCACTGCGCGCGACCTCTCGGAGCTGCGGAAGGTCGAAGCCGAAGCGCGCGAGAATCAATCGCTGCTGATGAATATTTTAGAGAGCGCACGCGAGGCCATCTACGCGGTGGACACGGACGGTCGCTTTCAGTGGTTCAACAGCGCGACGCTCGTCATCGGCGGTTACAAGCCTGAAGACCTTGCCGGTCATCACTTTGTAGAGTGGATGTATGAGGGCGACCGCGAGATGATCCGCGAGCGTTTCGAGCAGACGCTTTCAGGCGAGCCGCAAACATACGAGTCACGCTATTTCACCAAAGACGGCAGCGTGCGTTACGCCTTGATAGATAACACGCCGCTCGTCGTTGACGGGCGCACGACGGGCGTCCTCTTTATCGCGCGTGACATCACGGAACAGAAACAGGAAAGACAGCGTGCCTCTCAAGCAGACAAGCTGCGCGCCTTGGGGCAACTCGCATCGGGCGTCGCGCACGACTTTAACAACGCGCTCGCGGCCATCCTGGGACGCGCGCAACTGATGCGCCGCCAGATTCAGGACGAAGGGCAAACGCGCAACCTCGACATCATCCAGACCGCAGCCGAAGATGCCGCCGCCACAGTCCGCCGCATACAAACCTTTGCGCGCCAATCGCAGGCCAAAGAGTTCGAGCTTTTGGAAGCCGGAAGCCTGCTCAAGGATGCGGTCGAGATTACGCGCACGCGCTGGGAGAACGAAGCGCGCACGCGCGGCCTGCATTATGAAGTCGAACTGAGTGCGCCCTGCGAGACGTACACGGCAGGCTCCGCTTCGGAATTGCGCGAGGTCTTCGTCAACCTGATCGTCAACGCTGTGGACGCGATGCCCTTTGGCGGCCAACTCTCGATTAGCTGCGAGCGCAAAGACGGGCAGTTGTACCTGCGTTTCGCGGACACCGGAGTCGGCATGACCGAAGAGGTGCGCGAGCGAATCTTTGAGCCTTTCTATACGACCAAAGGGATGCAGGGCACAGGGCTTGGCCTCGCCGTCAGCTACGGCATCATCGAGCGGCACGGCGGGCATATCAACGTCGAATCGGAAGTCGGCAAAGGCACTGTGTTTGAGATAGACCTGCCTGTCGCCGAAGCGTCTGCGCTTGAGCAGGATGAGCATCCGGCGCAGGATGAAACGGCCTCGCTCTCAATCCTCGTGGTTGATGATGAAGATGTGGTGCGCGACACTTTGGGCGAGATGCTGGCGATTCTCAAGCACCGCGTCGTGCTGGTCAACAGCGGGCGCAAAGCTCTTGAGACGCTCACCGCGCAGCAATTCGATCTGATCTTTACAGACCTCTCGATGCCTGAGATGGATGGTTGGGAAGTCGCCCGCGAGGTTCGCCGCCGCTGGCCGGAGATGCTGGTCGTGCTCGTCACGGGCTACGGCAAAGGAACGGAGCCGCCCTCCGGCGAGAAGAATCTGATTGACGGCGTCATCGGCAAGCCCTTCGATTTCCAGCAAGTCACAGAGACCATCACACAAGTCACAAACAAGCAAGGCGTAGGGTAAGCAGTATGCAATATCGGAGAGCGATGATGAAGGGGATGCTATCGAGCGCTCCGGTTGAATGAGTTATTAGGCGTTCCTTTGAGTTACTTCTTTGTTTCATTACCTATTTCTATGCACGCTGTTGGATAGCAGTCGTATAAAATCAAGGCATCCTGATGCTTAAGGTGCTTCATATATTCACTGTACATCTTATACGGTTCTTCATTCTTACGCATTTGATCAATGTAATAATCTAAAGGAGATTTAATATCCTCAAATTTAACGAGGCCATTTCTCACAGAACGTTTAATTTCCCCCATATGATAGAAAAGTCTGTCGAAGCATTCTCTTATGTAAACGTGATTTGTTAATAACTGTTCGTCATGTTTGGGATCAAGAGCATACATTACATCTCCGAATTTAATTTCGCCCTTTGGGCCTCCATCGACACTATAATCGAATTTACTCCAATCAGTCATACGGAGGGCATTGAAAGCTTTTTTGTCTGACATCACTGCATCAACAAGGTCTTTAGCTAATTTAGCCTGATTCCATCGTAATTCTTTGGCTCTTTGATCTGTATCTATTGCCCTTTGTTGGTTATTCAAATGTAAAGTTACGACCAGCGCAATGATTGAAAGTATGCCCCCGAGAATAGCAACTGACTTTGACCCAATGTCGAATCTATCTTTAGTCAGTTGGCTTATTCCCACTAACTTCGATTTGTCTAGCTGCTCCGATTTCAAGGCTTATTCCTCCATCGGTATTTAAGACATGATATATGGGACGAAACGCCTAATGCGTATTATCATGCACGATGCACGATAATATCACTTGTCGGAGTGTTATCTTGCAAGCCATGCAAGATAACACTCCTTTCGATAGTGATGAACACTTTGATTGATGCGCGGAAGGCAAATTACTGTGTGAGTGGCCTTATTCCAGATAACGTTTCTCTTGAGGCATGTTATCTGGAATGAGGCTGTTTAATCCTGCTGTCTGTGTAGGCTAGTTATGCTGATTGGCAAGATACTTTGAGAGCACAGGCTTATTTTTCTCCTCTTTCCTTTTCGACCTCGCTCTCTAATTCGACGACGAGTTTGCGGATGGTGGGTTGGTCTATGGGTTCGAGCCAGCGGAGGGCTTCGTCGAGGACGCGGCGTTGATGCTCAGGCCAGAGAGGGCCGCCCGCGACGCTGCCGTACTCGCCTTTGTAATAGCCCGCGCGCGGTGGGCGTGTGCGCTCGATGACATCTTTCTCAACCGCGAGCATGATGGTCGGGATGTTCTCCTGCTCAAGCGCGCGGGCGACGAGCGCGATGGATTGATGACAAAGGCGAGAGGCTGGGATGAGCAGAGCCGCCTGCACTTCATATCGCTTGACGCGCTCAAGCAGGTTGGGCAGCATCTCGTCCACAAGGCGCGCGGCGTCCGGGATAAAACCATTAAAGCTCCACCAGACTGGATTGAGCTGGCCGATGATGCCGTTGCTCTCAAACTCAAAGAGGCGTGGGATTGGGACTTGGGAGTTGATGTCCTGACGAACGGCTTGCGGGTCATAGCCGCGCGCGGCAAACAGTATGTCTCCGGCTTCGACCTCAATCGGAATTTCCCGGAAAGAAGTATCGCCGCCGGGCGCGGTCAAATCGAAAGGCTGTGTGCCGTCAATGTAGCCTCCGGCGGACGAGATCAAAGCCAGATTGAGCATCGGCAGCGCGCGGCGCGCGGGAGTAAAAGGCGCGCGTTTATTTTCCACGAAAGGATAATCGTCGCCGACCTCATCATTGGAGTTTCCCGCGCCGCGCCCACGTTGCCAATCGGCGTAATGCTTTCGCCATTCGTCAATCCGCTCAATCGTCTCCACTTTAATCAAGCTCCCTCTTCAAATTTTTGTGCCGTCAGTGTGCGAGTTATTGTAACCCCAATTTACCGCAGAGACGAGAGAGAGGAAGAAAAGAAAATCTCCCGCAAAGGCGCAAAGGCGCAAAGGAAAGATTCAATCTCTTCTTTGCGCCTTTGCGGGAAATGTATTGCTCTTAATTTGTACCGGCGCGAGTAAAGCAGCTAGGAGTTTCGGCAAAGGTCGCGTCGTCAATCGCTATGTTGTGCTTGACCTCTGTGATGCGAAAGGTGAAGTTAAAGCCGTTGGAGCTTTCTTCGCGGATGATGAAGGGCAGTTTGACGCCGTCCACTTCGCGGTAATCTTCATAGTAAATATTGTTGCGGCGCAGGAGCAGACCCGTTTCGGTATCGAAATATAATTTCTCCGCGCCGAACGCGCCGAACATTTCCTGCAAGACGTAAGCCTCGCGCTCGCCGACCTTCTCTTTGCCCGTGTAGGTGAGGCGAGCGTAAAGCTCTTTAAGATGCAGTTCTTTGTAGAAGCTGGCTTCGCGCTGCGCTTCCGTCAGGCCGTAGCTCTCGAACTTGATGTAGCCGCGCATGGAGTCCTGCCACCAGCCTTTGCTGCCGTCGAAACCACGCTGCATGAGGCCGAGTCCGGGCACGTTGATGTTCGTAATCGCCTTGTTCGGAGCCTTCTCATAAAGCTCTGCGGTTCCGTTCAGGTTCATAGAGGAAATCTCTGCCTTGCCTTTGGTGACGCGGCTCTTGAGATTTTCCAGCGCAGCTTTGCCGCCTCTGGCCTCGACATATTTTTCGAGTATCTGATCCACGCTCGGCTCATTGTTGGCGGGCTTCTCTTCCGGCTTTGCGTTAGCAGATTTTCCGGGCGGCATCATTGTTGGCGGCGGCGGCTTTGGCATAGGAGGCGCGTCATCCGCCGCGACGCCAATCGGCCCGCCTATAACTGTAGGGGGCGGCGCGGTGACGATGCCGGGCGCGGACGCCTTATTCTCTTTGTAACTCTGAGCGGCAAGGTGCAGTTGCGTTAAATGTTTTGTGGCGGCTGCGAGCTGCGGGTCGCGTCCGGACAGCAGCGCGCGACGATTCATCTTGACGTTGACATCGGGCGTGACGCCGCGCCCTTCGAGCGTGATACCATACGGCGATTGATAGGTGGCAAAGCCATACTGAAAGAGCGCGCCCGTCGGCAGCTCTTTGATGACGGACGGCAATGTATTGCCCGCGCTGCGCTCGCCGACCACCAGCGCGCGAAAATTCTCCTTCATCCCGCTGGCGAAAATTTCGGCTGCCGATTGCGTCGAGCCGTCAATCAAGATCACGACCGGGCCGGTGTAGGGAGACCTTTGAGGAAAAGTGTAAAAGCTGCTGCGCCCGCCGCGCGTCTGCATCGTGCCGAGAGAGATTTGCCGCGTCTCAATCAAACCGGCCAGCCCGCCGATCATTCCCAGCAGGCCGCCCTGATTGCCGCGCAGGTCTATGACAAGGCCGGGAGCGTCGTGCATCGTGCGCAGCGCGCCGCACAGCTTTTCCATCAACGGCGGCACAAAAGCGTTAAAGCGTATGTAACCGATGCCGTGCTCCAAACGCTTTGCTTCAAACTCCGTGTAGGTCGAAGGCAAGTTGCCGATGGGCGGCGACATCTCACCCTTGAGCTTTTCGCGCTGAACGCTGACGCGGCGCGAGCGGTTGCGCCCGTCAAGATAAAGCAACTGGACTGGCGATTGCGATTCGCCGTTGATGTACCCGGCGAGTAAGACCAGGTGCATTTCGGGACGGATGACCGCCTGCCAGATAGGATTCTTGAGCGTCTCTTCGATTACCAGATCGAGCGACATTCCATCCGCGCGCTTGATGATATAGCCGGGACGAAGCCCCGCACGCGCCGCGCTCGATCCGGGTTCGACGCGCGTCACCACCGCCGCGCCATCCAGCACGCGCAAGTCTATCCCGATGCCCGTCGTCAACTGCTCGGTCAATTTGTAGTTGCCGTTCAAGTCCAGAGCATCGCCGTCTGCGCCAGCCTCTTTGCCTTCAAGCGGATTTCCGTCGCCATCCATCAAGGGGAACTTCGGAATTGCATCGGGCGGGATGATGATAAAGTGTGACTGGTGAAGCTCATTCAGCATCTCCTGCAAGAGCAGATGCAAATCCTCATCGCTGCCGGTGGCGGCAACGCGCGGCGCATAGCGTGCGCGCACCTTATCCCAATCAATGCCGCCGAAAGAAGGATCGTAAAATTGCTGTTTGACGGTTGTCCAGACGATCTCGAAGGCTTCCTGCCGCTTGGCTGTTTCAGACGAAGCCGGAGAAATTGGTTGTGGGATGGCTGCGGAAGCGATTCCCTGCTGCGCCTGCAACGCGGCAGGACGCATGAAGCCGTGCAGCAACAAAGAGAGACACAGGAGGAGCGCAACGGGGAATGACTTGCGAGCGGTGGGGTATTTCATACTTCTTACTTCTTAAAAAAAATTATCTGTTCGTGCGGCGCGCGATGAGCAGCAGGGTTATGACAGCGGCTATCATGCCGAGACTCAGTGCTGTGACAGAGTAACCGTGAAGGCTGTTGAAAGCAACGCGCAAGGGGTCGCTTTGCGCTATTTCGTCAATCGGTCGTCCCATCGCCGTGCGCAAAGCTTGCAGCCGCGCGGCGATAATCCATTGCCCCGCAAAGGTCGTCAACGCAATCACAGCGAGCGACACCAGCTCTGCATAGAAAGCGCGCTTGCTCAAATTATTTTTATAGAGCGGCGCGCTCAAGAGCAGCAGGAGGCTGATGATAAAGCCTCCGCTGTTGACGATGGCGAGCGTGCGCGAGACGACCGCGCCTGCCAATTCGCGCGCGGGCAGCACGCTAAAAACGCTCGGCGCAACGGCGAAGCTGAAAAAGACAGCCGCGCCCAGCCACACCGCTATAAGCAGCAGGCGCACATCGCGGACGGCCTTGACAGGCAAGCTGGTTCGGCCTGGTTCCTGTGCTTTGGTTTTGTGCGGGACGCTGGCGGGTCTGGGTATTTCCGGCTCTCCGAGTCCTATCGCCATCTTTAGTCGTACTCCATCACTTCGGGCTGCAAGCGGATGACCGGCGGGTCGATGTCTGGACGTGTCACTTCGCGCGGGTCTGCGGCGGTCAGGAGCCAGGAGAGAGAGCGTTCAAGCTGTGCCTGATAATCTTCCAGATCGAGCGACATGAAACGCTTGTGCCCGAGCCGCGCAAACTTTTCCGTCGCCATCTGGTACATGCGCCGCGCCGCGCCCGGACGCCCGATCTCCAGGTGATGAAAGATGACCGCAGATTGAATCATCGCTTGCAGAAAAAGTTTTTCCTGCGGCCCGACATCGTCTCGCCAGCGGTCTTCCCAGGCGTCGTGCGCCGCATGAAACTCTCGCTCGTTATACAGGTCTATGCCCGCGATGTACTCAATCGGATACGCGGCAGCATGTTCTGCCGTGTACGCCGGACGCTCATCTTCACTTTTCTCAACTGCGCTCATGCAAACTTATTTTCGAGCCGGTTATAAAATTAGCCACAGAGGACACAGAGAACACAGAGAATGGTTAAGAAAGAAACTAAACCCCGGTTTAATTCTCTCTGTGTTCTCTGTGTCCTCTGTGGCTAACTTCTTAGTTTTGAAAAAGCTTTCTTAGTTGAAATTCATAAGTCCCGCGCTGGCGGCGAAACCGACGCCGAAGCTGACGACCATCGCAGGGCCTTTCTGAAAACTCTTCTCGGCCAGCATAAAGCCTGTGGACGCGCTGGAGAGATTTCCGTAGTTCTGCAAAATCTCGTAAGAAGTTCTAACTTTAGCTGAATCCGGGTCTAAATCCAATTGCGCGCAGATGCCGTCGAGGATTTTTTTGCTGCCCGTATGAATCAGGCAGCCTTCGACCTGACTCAGAGAAGTGATGGGCGAGCGCGTGTCGTTGAGCACGCTGTTGACGGTCGAGACTGCGTAATGCGCGCCGCGATAAGGCACGTTGGGGCGCATCAAATACTGCGGCCTGCCGCCCGTGGACGGTTGCAGGCTGCCGCCCTCCATCGAGAGCAAGTCTACATCGCCCGGCTCATCGTTGGTCAGATGCGAGATCGGGCCAAAGGCAGCGATGCCTTCTTCCTTGCCGATGAGAAAAGCGACCGCGCCGTCTCCGAACAGCATCGCCTGCACGACAAAAGTCGTGTCCGTGCGCAGCTTGTCAAGCTCTTCCTCCGTGCAACGCTTGCGCATCCGCGCCAGCTCTCTGTAGCCGAAATAATCGTCGTTCAAGAGCGGCCTGATATAAGGCGTGTGCGCTTCGGCCACAATGACGAGCGCGACCTTGTTCGGGTTGCTGTTCAAGTACCAGCGCGAGACCTCGATGGCTTTCAAAAGCACCGAGCAGCCTTGCGCCTGCATGCTGACGGTGCTGATGTTGCGCGCCAAAACGCCGCGCATGTTCGCCATCATTTCCGAAGCCAGACACGGCAGAAGCTGCGAAGGCGTGTTGGTCGCGGCGATCAACAGGCCAATCTTGTGCGGGTCGCCGCCCCATTTTTCGATACACTCGGAGGCGGCGTTGATGCTCATGTTCGTGACGGAAGTCGTCGCGTGCATCTCTTCTCCGGCGAGATACGCAGGATAATTTTCGAGCGTCGAATATCTCTGGTCTACGCCGAGCGTGCCTATCGTGTTAATCAATTCAGGCGAGAGCTTGTGCATCAAAGATGCTGTCAGTTCCGTCGTGCTGAACTTGTGCGGGGGCAGCGAAGTAGCAGAGGACAGTAAGTTTACGATCATTTTCGAGGAGACTCCTTCTTAAAGTTACATGTTTTGTTAAATACTCTGAAGACACACTAATCCACCGTCCCACAGCGGTGAAGCAATTTATCTATCGTTGGGGGTTGTCGCGATTAAAACTTCGGGTGGGAGGTTATTTCACTCAACAACTCTTTCCTGTCTGGCTCTTCAACATCTCTCAGGCAAAGTCAAACAGGATTAATTCCATTACTTCTTGAATTACATTATACACTTAATAGAGCTTATCTTGCAGGAATGGTCAGGCGTCCGACGGCTTCTTCTCCGATACTTCCTAAATAAAGCTTGCCCTGATGCTCCAGGACGCTTGAGACGAGCGCAAAGGATTTGCCTGACGGGTCTTGCAAAGTGCGCGTGACGCGACCGCTTGAGTCCAGCTCTATAATAAAGCCGTGACGCTTGGGTGCGGGCTGCATAAAGGCAGGCAGGCGCAGGATAATTTTTCTGAGAAACGGTCTCGGCAGCAACCAGTCCAACAGGCCGTTGCGCGGCGTGACCAACGCCAACCAGAACTCCCCTCTTTCATTCGCAGAGATGTTATCGGGGAAGCCGGGCAAATTGTCAATCAAGACTTCCCACTTTCCGGCGCGCTCCTTGTCTAGCCACACGCGCAAGACTCTGTATTTACCCGTTTCCGAAAGCAGGACAAAGCTCTGATCCCGGCTGACCGCGACGCCGTTGGCAAAGTAAAGGCCATCAAGCACCACTCGCGTCTCGCGCGTCCGCGCATCGTAAGCCAGGAGGCGTCCGTTCGGGCGATGCTCGAACAAATCCTGTTTATAAATCGAGATGGGATACTTGTGCGAAGTGTCGCTGAAGTAAATTGTGCCGTCTGCCGCCACGCCCAAGTCATTAACGCAGCTAAAGGCAACGCCCTGCGCCTCTGTGCTCAGGACGCTGAGCGCGCCGTCACGATTGAAAGACAACAAGCCTTTGTCTCCACCGGCGACGAGCAGATTCCCGGCGGCGTCAAACTGCATCCCTAAGGGGCGGCCTTCGCTTCGTGCAAAGACTTCCGGCCCACTTCCGTCCGCGCGCAGCCGCATAATACGACCGTCCTCAAGCCCCGCGTAAATTCTCCCCCCGGCGTCAATCGCCACGCCTTCCGGGTTATGCCCTGCATTTAACTTCTCGACTGCCGCCAGCAGCTCATTCGGCGCATAAACTCCCGCGAGCGGCGGCGGCTCCTGCGGCGTCCATGCCTGCGGGTCAATCGGCACCGGCCAGAACAACAAATAAAGCGCCAGCGCACAGATGACCACCAACAGGCCAAGCAAGATTTTACGTTTCATTTTCACGGGAGAGATTCGCAGAGAAGGCGCAAGAGGGTAAATAGTAAGTGGTAAATAGTAAATGGAGAAAAGAAAGCGTTCTTCTATTCACTATTTACCATTTACTATTCACTAGCTTCTACCTTTCGGAAGCCCATTGTTTCAGGAACGCGCTGAACTTTTCGAGATTATAGCCCTTGCCTTCTTCAAGCTCGCCTGTGTCCTGTGAATGCAGGAGCTTGCCGTTCGCATCCAGCACAAAGAGGTGCGGGTATCCGGCGACCTTCGGATAGCTGGCAAGCGCGGCTTCGTTCTTATTCTCGTCGCTAAAGTTGACTTTGAGCATCACGTAATTCTTCTCGCGGAAAGCCAGCAGGTCAGGATTTTTGACAAAGAACTCGTCCATAAAACGACACCAGATGCACCACACACCGCCGATTTCAAGCAGCACGCGCTTGTTCGTCCGTTTCGCTTCGGCCACAGCATCCTTGATGTCCTGCTCCGCATTGCGCTTCGGGTCATAATCATGCACCGCGACATACTTTGTTTCCTGCGAAGCAGAATTAGCGGATGTCTGTAACGAGGTCGCGGCTGTGCCTGCCTTCTTGTCCCCTTTAGCTTCCTGTCCCTGCGCACCGGAAGCAAAGCACAGCAACCCAAGGCAAACAGATAAGACGATACTTCTTTTCATCAACAAGCTCCTTTTGAATCTTAATTTCGCGCCTGATGCCGCAGCTTTACAGAGAGCCGGGACGAGGCCGCCCAGAGGAGAAGGCGTATTAAACCACATTCGAGCGGGAAAGATAAATGCTCAGGGATTTAGGGCGTTGGGTTTTGATTAAGGTCATGATACTTTAATCATAGATTCATAGAGAGGTGTAGAGCGATGTCAACTCTTGCTATAACGCACATTGAGATTGATGAAAATGGAGTGGCCTGGATAGGTGACACAAAAGTTAAAGTCATCGAAATTGTCATAGATAAAATCGCGCACGGCTCAAGCCCGGAGGAAATGCACTTTCAATACCCTCACCTTTCTCTGGCGCAGATTCATGCGGCACTGGCTTACTATTATGATAATCAAGCTGCATTAGAAGCAGAGATTAGGCAACGCTGGCAAGAGGCTGATGAGCTTTCCAGAGAAATATCAGATTCCTCATTGCGCGAGAAGCTGCTAAGGTTAAAAAAAGCCGGAACTAAGGCAGACGACATATACCGTCTGTACTAATCACCATGAATCTCCATTCAAGCTCGCAACACAACTAACTATTCAACCGCGAGGCGATGACTTTTGCGGCGGTCGCGCCCGCGCCGGTTGCGCCCGCGATGGTCGGCGCAAGCGGATTCGAGACATCGCCGATGGCAAAGACATTGCCGATGCTCGTTTCCTGCTCGCCCGTGACGACGATATAGCCGCGCTCGTCCATGTGCAGTTGGTCGCGGAACAGTTCCGTGTTCGGCTCGACGCCGATGCGTATAAGCACGCCGCCGACGGCCATCTGGAAAGGCTTGATCGCGCCGTCGCGCCGGATTTCGACGGCCTCGACTTGGCTCTCGCCAATGATGCGCAGCAGGTTGGATTCCTTAAAGACTGTGATGCAATGCTCTGCGCGCAGCCGCTCTGTAAACTCTTTGCGGGCGCGCAAAGTTTTGCCGCGATGAACCAGCGTCACGGTCGGGCAGAGTTCAGCCAGCATCAGGGCATTCTCTGCCGCCGCGTCACCGCCGCCGACGATGCACACGTCTTTTCCGGCCAGCAGAGCGCGGTCGCGCGTGCCTGATTCGACAACGCCTTTGCCCGCCAATTCCGTCTCGCCGGGAATCCCAAGCCGCCTGCGCCTGACGCCCGTCGCGATGACGATACTGATGGCCTGAAGCTCTTCGCCGCTGCGAAGCTTGATGTGTCGTGCGCGCAGGTCAACGCTCTCTATCTCCGCTTCAGTCCAGAGGTCAAACTCTGCATCTTCAACCTGCGCGGCAAACAGCTCGCGCAACTCGCGCCCGTTCTCTGTCTGCACGCCCAGGTAATTTTTGACTGGATTGTGAATCCACAAAAGCTGCCCGCCGGTTTCGGACTGCTGCTCTATGACCAGCGTGTCCAATCCCAATTCGTCACACCACAGAGCGGCTGACAAACCGGCGGCTCCGGCTCCGATGATAATTACGTCGTGCATAAAGACAGTAACAAGTGACAGGTGACAAGCAGGAACGCTGGTCTTGAAAGCCATGCTATCGCGGGTCGGATTGAATGAGTTTTGGGCGGCTCACTTCACCAGATACTCGCTTAATCGTTGCAGCAAGCGTTTATGCCGCTCCGATGAAATCGAACCAATTGAGCCAACAATCTTGGCACGCGGAACTACAACCAGAAAGCCGAGCCTAATCAAAGATTCCTCTATCAAGCCGCTTGAAACAAAGTCAGCATCGCCCGGAGAAATCACCTCGTCGAAATCTTTCGCCGCTTGGCGTAACTGTGTGCTTACACCACAAACAAGCGCGTCTCGGAAAGGCGGCATCTCTCGCAGGATAATAGCTGGCCGATTCTTGACCACTCCGTCAGACTGTGGCATCGGCACGATGATGACATCACCTTCCTTCATATTCGGGATTCGCCTCTTTGATTAGCTCCAACGAATATTCCGGCTCATCATCGCCATAAGCCCGCGCTAAGCTTTCTAACGAAAGCTGCGCCCAATCTTCGCGCTCCTCATCTGAAGTCTTTGGTAACACAGTAATGATTAACTCCACATTCGGCTCAAGTTCAAATGGCTCGTCCAGCAGAATTTGGTTGCCGTCAAAATGAGCGCGCAAAGTTTTGGTTTCCATCAGCATCAATCCCCCGAAAGATTTTACTAGCCTTCATTTTGTTAGCCAAACACATAAGGCCAAGCCACCAAACAAAGTTTTAGCTTGTCACCTGTTACCTGTCATCTTCTTAGCTACAATTTCCGCAGTGCGGCGTGTGTGCTCGCCGGCATCGTCGTCGTGTTGCGTGGTTTCGTGATAATGCCCAATCTGCCAACCGCTGAAGAATGCGCGCAGTTCGCCGGGTTGAAGCAGAAAGTCAGGATTCATCGGCTTGACTTCAGGAGCATCGTCAACCATGTGAATTGCCGCGACGAGCGTGCCGCGGGGAGAGACGCCCGCGCGAAGCCGCTGGAACAGGTCTCGCTGTAAGTAATAGAAGACGCAAACGAGATCGTATGAGTCTTCTTCAATCACAAACTCGTCGCGCTCTAAATCAGCGACGCGGGCATCAACCGTGACGCCGCACGCGCGGGCACGCTCTTTCGTGATGTCAATGCCGACGCGCGAGGCGTCCACAGCCATTACTTGCCAGCCATGCTGTGCCAGATAAACTGCGTGACGGCCTGCGCCGCAGGCTATGTCGAGCGCGCGTCCCGGCGAGAGATTTCCGGCGACGCGCACGAGCAATTTGCTCGGCTCGGTGGTCGCGTGCTCGCCGCGACGGTAACGCTCGTTCCAATCTGCCATTCGGGCTTCACGCTCCGGCAAACGCTTTTTCCGTTTCCTGTAAAAGCGCCGTGCGTGTTTCTTCGGCAACAATTTCCGGCGCGAGGCCAGACAGCGCGGGGGTTTTGTCCTGACCCGCAAACTTGGCCGCAGACGCCAGCTCGCTTCTGTCCACGAGCCATTCTCCACCGGAGCTTTTTTCCAGCTCGTTGAGCCGCGCGACGAGCGCGCCCAAATCGCGGCGCGCGATGGGCGGGCGGACTGCTGTTTCAGCCCAGGAGTAGTACGGGTAATCAAGGCGATAGCTCCAACCGCCCGCGAGCGGACGAGCAATCAGGTACAGCTCGCCGCGCGCGTGCTGCGAGATGGCCGTGTAGGGCGCACCGTGCTTGGTAGCTTTGAAATTTGGCGAGGTAAGCAACTCCGGCGAGAGAGTGATGACGGAAAGCTTTGCGTCCTCGTACTCGGTGACTTTCGATGAGCCGCGCTCGAAGCTTTCCAGCGCATCGGCGATGCGTTGCCACACGTCGCGCCAGAGGAATTCATAATCATCCGTGCGCGTCAGCACGCGCTCGACTTCGGGCAGTATCAATTCATAAGCACGCGCGTCGTCGCACGAAGACCCGCCCGCCAGATGACGCGCGAGCGGCGAGCCTGCCTCGTCCATCGGATCATCCGAGCCTTGAATAACGATGCTCGCGCGCACGCCGTTCTCGCCCGTGAACTCTGAAAAATCCCCCGCCTCGGCAGCCGCTATCAATTCCGTGCGAAGGCCAAGCGCATGCTCGCCCGTCAGGACAGTCCACACCGAAAGCACTCCGTCCGTGTCGAAATGATTGTTCGTGACCAGCTTCTATGCCTCGCGTCAACTCTTCACGATTCGGCGCGGCGACGAGGTTCAAGGCAATCTCCGTCGAAGTATCCGCCTTGACCGAAGCGGGCGTCTCGTTGCCCATCCAGTGCGAGAAATGCACTGCGTTATCAACCGTTCCATCAACCGAGAGCTTTGGCACGCCGTCAAGCCCCGCGTGGTAATACTCGAATCTCATAAAAATCCTTTCTATCAGGAACTGTGGGTAATAGGGTAACAGGGAAAAAGAGGAACAGGAAGCAGTTGACGCACGCTCTGTCCTTCCCTTTTAACCCATTCCCCTTTTCCCCTATGACCCCTTCCTGTTTCCATATTTTCTAACGTCAAGATAAAATGCGCCGCACTTAATAACTTGATGGAGGATACGAAGTGAGCCAGCAAACTAATCAGCAGATGCCGGAGATTACCGCGACCGAATTGAAAGAGCGTTTGGACAGGGGAGACGATATACAGCTTATAGATGTGCGCGAGCAGAACGAGTATGACCATGCGCGGATTCCAGAATCCACATTGATTCCGCTCGGGCAGGTCGTCAATCGGATGTCAGAGATTGATGCGAGCCGCGACACGGTCGTGCATTGCAAGATGGGCGGGCGCAGCGCGCGTGCGATTGAGGCGTTACAGCGCGCAGGCTTTACAGGCAAGCTCACCAACCTGAAAGGCGGCATCACCGCATGGTCGAATGAAGTAGACCCCAGCGTGCCGAAGTATTGAGAAGGCAGCAGCGAGTAAATAGTGAATAGTGAATAGAAGAACGCTTTGTTTTCTCCATTTACTATTTACCATTTACTATTCACTCGCTGTTGCCTTATTTATTGATGCCTTCCAGCTCGACGCAGTGGCTCATGCGTGTGATGACCATGCCCTCTGTGACTTGCATGCGGCATGAGAGGGCGGGGCGGTCTTCGGCTTCGGTCTGGCCTTCTGTGTGAAACCAGATTTGGCAGTTGGTGCAGTCGCCGTTCCAGCAAAAATCGCCGTAGGAAATCGTTTGCATCGAAAGATATTGAAAGCAGCGCAGCAGGCGATTATTCTCGGGCACTTTGACGCGCTGGCCGAGAATCTCTATCTCGATTAATTTCTCGTAGGGATCGAAAAGGTCGCTGTCCATCTTCCGGGTATTAAAGGTTTCAGGTTACGAAGGTGCTTGGGAGAGCAAGAAAAGTATAACAGAAGGGATAAAAGATAGGTTAATAGGCAAAGAGGCAAAGAAGCAAAGAGGCAAAACTTGTCAGCCTTTCTCTGTTCCCCTGTTTCCCTGTTTCCCTGTTTCCCTTTTTGTTTCCTTCCGGTCACTGATAAACTACTTCCCTAAAACGGAGGTCACACAAATTGTCTTTGGTAATCTATACGAAGCCCGGATGCCCGTATTGCCAGCAGGCGCGCGATCATTACAATGAGCACGGCATCCAGTTCACAGAATACGATGCGCAGAATGACCGCGAGCGGCGCAAGGAGATGTTAGCCTTTTCCGACGGCGACCCGACCGTGCCGTGCATCGTCGACGCAGGCGAGTACGTAGGCTCAGGCTGGGGCACGCCGCCGCGTGGTTGAACCGTGCATGATTGATTGGCCGTGAGCCAAGAGCATGAATCAATATGATTGGTACAACGCTCCATAATTATCGAATCCTCGAAAAGATCGGCGCGGGCGGGCAGGGCGCTGTCTACAAAGCCGTAGACACAAAGCTCGGGCGCACGATGGTGATTAAAGTCCTGCCTGCGGAATTGACCGTCAAGGAAGCTAACCTCAAACGCTTTGAGCGTGAAGCGCGTCTGGCTTCGGCTCTCGACCATCCGAACATCTGCACTATCTTTGACCTTAACGAAGCGAACGGCGTGCATTACATCGCCATGCAGCACATCGAAGGCCGCAACGTGCGCCAGCTCGTCAACGGTCGCCCGCTCGAATTGCGGAGCGCGTTGACCATCGCCATACAGGTCGCGGACGCGCTGGCCGTCGCGCACGCGCGCGGCATCATTCACCGCGACATCAAGGCAGGCAATGTGATGGTGTCCGACACGGGACAGGTCAAGGTGCTGGACTTCGGCCTTGCCAAGCTGCTCGATGAAGACGAGGCGAACGCGGCAGGCATCCATCGCACGGAACTGACTGAGATTGGCATTCCCTACGGCACGGCGACGTATGCCGCGCCGGAGCAGGCGCGCGGCGACCGCGTAGACCATCGCGCGGACATCTTTTCGACGGGCGTGCTGCTCTACGAGATGCTGACGGGGATGTGGCCTTTTCACGGCAAGACGAGCATAGACGTGCGCCATGCCGTGCTGCATGACGCCGCCAAGCCGCTCGCGGAGGCGCGTCCCGGCCCGGTGCCTGCGGGACTGCAAGAGTTGCTTGACAAGGCGATGGCGAAAGAGCCGCGCGACCGTTACCAGAAAATTTCAGAGATGCGCGACGATTTGCGCCGCATCCTGCAAGAGGTTTCGGCGGGCGGCACGCAGGGCGATCAATTCATGGACTCTGTGATGCCGATTGCGCCGCGTCACGCGGCGAGCGCAAGCCCCGTCTCGCGCGCTCTGCGCTGGCTGCGCAACATCAGAACCGGCGAGCAAAAAACGCAGCCGCCCACTTCGCCCCCGCATACTTCGCAGCAAGTGCATGAGACGCCGATGACGAGCGTCGGCGATGAAGAGAAAAAGAGCGTCGCCATCCTGCCCTTCAAAAATATCGGCAATGATACGGAAGCGACCTTTTATGAATTCTCGCTGGCCGATGCGGTGATTACGGAGCTGGCGCAACTGCGCTCGCTCGTCGTGCGTCCTTCTTCTCTGGTCGCAAAGTATCAGGGCAAGGCGGACGACCCGCGCGAGATCGGGCGCGAGCTAAGCGTCAGCGCAGTCTTAGCCGCCAGCTTTCTCAAAGCCGGAGAAAGGTTTCGCGTGACGGCGCAACTGCTTGACGTGCAGAGCGGAGAGATTCTGTGGAGCGATAAGATAGATGTCGCTGCCGGAGACATCATCACCGTGCAGGACACAATCGTGCAGCGCATCGTTGACGGCCTGCGCCTTGAGCTGAGTCCCGATGAGAAGGGACAACTGGGGAAGCGACCGACCGAGAGCGCGGAGGCTTACGAAGAGTACCTGCGCGGGCGCGATTGTTTTGGCCGTTACATCTTTCGCACGCTCGCGCGCGAGGATTGCGACGACGCCATCGAACATTTTCAACAAGCCATTCATCTCGATACGTCTTTCGCGCTCGCGCACGGCGGTCTCGGCGCGTGCTATGCCAATCGCGTCTTCAAAGGCTTTGGCGATGCGGAAGATTACGCGCGTGCCGAAGATGCTTTTAGCGAGGCTCTGGCGCTCGACCCCGAACTGGTCGAAGCACGCATGCTGATGGTCTTTATCTATCTCTCGCGCGGCGAAAAGAAGAAAGCGCGCGATGAAGTGGCGCGCCTCAGGCGCAAGGCTCCGAACGAAGGCTCTGTTTATTTCGTCAAGGCCACGCTGCACAGGCTCGACGGCGAATACGACCGCGCGCTGCGCAGTTGGGATAAACTCTCGCGTCTCGACCCGGCGGCGATTGTCGTCGCCAGCTATAACCGCGCACGCATCTTTGCTTATCAGGGACGTTACGACGATGCGATTAAAGAGCTGGATCGTGGCAGCGTAGTCGAGCCGGATCATCCGCTGATTAAAACTTTCCGTGCGCGCATACTCTATTATCAGGGAGAGGTCGAGAGGGCGGCGGAAATCTTGCGCGAAGTGCTGGAACACAATCCCGGTCTGGACGGCATCCGCCCGATCTATGCGATGTGTTTGAGCAAGCTCGGGCAGCATGAAGCAGCGCGTGCAGAGATTTCCGAGCGCGTGCGCGAAGTCGCAGACGCGGATCATGACATAGCCTACTGGACGGCTTCGGCCTACGCGCTTGAAGGCGAGCGCGACGAAGCTTTCAAGTGGCTTGAGCGTGCGATTGATTTAGGCAACGAGAATCGCGCATGGTTTGAATCAGACCCGAACTGGGCTGACCTGCGCGACGATGAAAAATTTCAGGCATTGATGCGCAAGACGAGCGCGTCAAAGCAAGCTCAAAAATAACCCAAATTGCTAGTGACAGATGTTTAGGTGTTTTTTTAAATTGCCACTAGCTTCAGCTAGTGGATCAAGGTTGTTCCTTAGCTGTCGGCTTTAGCCGAATCATTTAAGCTCAAGCTATTAAGGACTAAGATTTATTTTATATTTGGCTCAAGCCAATTTTCTGTTGCGCAATATATCCACTAGCTAAAGCTAGTGGCAATTGACTAACCAGCCACTAGTTAAATCAGAGCCGCGCAAAAGCACAGAAGACACAAGAAGAATTTAATGCTTTAATATAGATGCCTGTCTTACTCAGTTAATAATTTTTCCATCTGTTCCCTTTGCGCCTTTTCACGGCTTTATCCGATTTACTTCACCAGAGGAACTCTTGAATGAGAACCTTCGTCGTCGGAGACATTCACGGGCGTCGCGCGCAACTGCATCACATCATGCAGATGATTCCGCGCGACGCGGCTTCGGATACGCTCGTCTTCTTAGGCGATCTGATTGATCGCGGGGCGGACGCTCCCGGCGTCGTCGCAGATGTCCTGGAACTCAAGCAAGAGCAGCCCGAGCGCGTCGTCACCCTGCGCGGCAATCATGAGCAGATGCTGCTTGATTGCATAGAAGAGGGCGCGAAAATCTGGTTTGCGCCGAAGACGGGCGGCACGCGCACCTACGAGCAGTACACTGGCTGCGCCCTGCGCATCAAGACCGATGAAGATTTCGAGGCCGCGCAACAGAAAGTTGCCGGAGCAATTCCCGCCGAGCACTTAGACTTCTTCCGCCAGATGCCTTTTTATTACGAAGACGATTACGCGCTCTACGTACACGCGGGGTTGGACAAGGGCAAGCACCCGCGCGAGACAGACACGCATGCGCTTCTTTGGACGCGCGACATCGAATTTTACAAACATTACAACGGCAAGCCCTGCGTGTTCGGTCATACGCCGACGCCTTTCCTGCCGTTGCGCGGGCGTCTCGGGCGTCACGGTATTTATATCTTTCACAGCGCCATCGGCATTGATACGGGTTACGATATTCATTCGCCCCTGAGTTGTCTTGAATTGCCGAGCTTCACCTTGTATCAGGCATTCGCGGACGGGCACACGGCAACGCATCACATCACGACGCTCATCCCGGAGCAGTTGCGCGCGATGCAGCGCGCGGGCAGCGTCTAAGTTCCCGGCATCACGTCAGACCGCCTGCGGTAGCGGGCGGGTACTCAACCTTCAAAGAACCCGCCCGCTACCGCAGGCGGTTCTGACAGGAATCACGATATGTTTTTGATCCGCGTCAGCTTGTTCTGCCTGGCATTGGCCTGCGCCATCATTGTGGCTGTGCCTGCTTCCATGAAAGCTCAGCGCGTGCGTCAGGATGGAGCAGCGCGGACGAGCGGGCAGGATGCGGGACGTGTGCGCCCGCCTGAGACGGTCACCTGCGACCGCAATAATCTGACTGTGTACTCAGGCAAGGCGCTTTCTTATACGCGAAGCGCGGGACGAGTGACCCTGAGAATCCGAACCGATTGGGATACGACCGAGACGGTAAGCTTGCGCCATTCGCGCAAGAGCAGTCCGGCGAGATGGTTTCTGCTGCGCGGCGCAGCTTTCACAAACAGCGATTGGAACAAAATCGAATCATCCAAAGGCCGCCTGCTGCAAGGCATGCGTGCGAGCGCGTGGGTGTGCAGCGACGGGCGCGCTCCCATCATTGACTGGCAGCCGCCGACGGGTGATGAGACGGCTCCGCGAGGCACGCCATGATTCCAGTTAAAAAAATTTCGGCTCAAGTCCGGCTTGCAGCAAAAAGAGGGAGCGCATCATGCGCTCCCTCTTTTGATTCAGCCTCGCTGTTCAGCGAATTTCTACAGTCCGCGATAAATTGCCGCCAGGACATCCATCCGCTCAGACTGTCCGGCAGTAAATTTGTACATGCAGGAGTCGTCCGTATAGTCCATGAAATTCTGCACCGGGTCATAACCGCGCGGGATGTTCGGGCAAGACCGCTGCGTGGTCACGCAGTCGTAAGTTTCTGCGGCTTCGGGTCTGGTATCCCAGACGAAATCGCCCCCCGTAGATTTGTCACAACCACCATCGAAGGTGTGAAGAAGACCGAGCCAGTGGCCGACTTCATGCGTTCCCGTGTCGCCCTGATTGTAGGGGGCTGCAAAACCGCCGGGCAACGAAGCGAAGAGAACGACAACGCCGTCGTAGCTGGGGAAACTACTGTAGTCCGAAGGGAGCGTAGCCCAGCCGAGAAGCTGGCCGTTGCCCGCATTGGTGGTATAGAAGTTCAAAACATTCGCGCCGCCGACACGCAGGGCGACCTTCATCGCTACCTCTTCGGGCGAACCCGCATCGGCGTTGTACCAGGCAGCATTGGTGGTGCGAGTCACGCCTGCCAGCACGAACCTGAAGGGAGTATTAAAGCCCGTGCCGCCCGGAGCCGTTCCGCTATAAGCGTTATTCAGCACTTGTATCTGCGCGTCGATCATTGACTGCGGAATATCGCCGTTGCCAATTCCCGCCCCCTGATTGATGACATGAAATCTGACTTGGATAGTAACGGAACCCGGCGCTCTCTCAACCTCGGTCGAGCCTGTAACGAGCCTCTGATTCTCTTTGTGAATGTTAATTTGATCCTGAACGGCCTGTGCCTGTGCTTGTGTCATGAGGGGCGTGCGGCAGCGTCCGCCTGTCTGCGCCCATTCCTGCTTGCTGGCCCACCTTCTGCCGTTCAGGCTAAATGGCGCATCTGTGTCTGCCGCAGCCTCTATCAACTCTGTTTTATCAACACGAGCTTTCTGTGCATGAACTTCACTGAGAAGTGTGTTATTGGTCAAAACCAAGGTCAGGCCAAGCGCGACCAGCGCCAGCACAGCCACAAACTTTTTCTTCATTTATTTTCTCCGAAGGAATGAATCAGAATTCTTTTGCATGGGGGTTTGGCCTGCGTCAAAGTAGAAGACGACTTAGCCCTCTCTTGAGCGGCATTTGTCATTTTAGAAAAACGAATATCGAAAACTTTAGCTGTCCAAAAGCTTAGTCACAAAATGCTTAAGCCGAATTTAGCGCCCTGCCCAAGAAACACTCTAATCCCTTGCATGTCATCACTTAAGCGAGACGCGAACCAGGAACAATTCGGCCCTGAAAGCTCAGTAATAAACTTTACAGGCGAAGGTATTGTGACACTCAGACTATTTGGGATTGAATTGATTAAACAGCTTCACGGGGGTGAAAATGTAGCACGTACAAAGATGCTTTGAACCCTTAGACGGTTGTTTCACTTTCATCAAATAATTGATTTAACGAGCGATTTTTTTGGAGCGCGTCAGGCGCGGCGGTGGAAGATAAAATCCGCGATGGCGCGCAGCAGCGTTGCTTGAGGCGCAAACGCATCCAACGCGGCGCAGGCATCCAGATGCACGTCGCGCGCTCGCGTTCTGGATGCTTCCAGACCGTACAGAGCCGGATAGGTAGCCTTGCGCGAGCGAGCATCTTTGCCCGGAGTTTTGCCCAACACTTCCGCGCTCTCCGTCACATCCAGCAGGTCATCCGTGATTTGAAAAAGCAGGCCGAGCTGCGCTGCGTAACGTGTAATGGCTGTCAGTTCGTCCGCGCTGGCTCCGGCGATAATCGCGCCCGCACGCGCGGCTGCACAAATCAGCGCGCCCGTCTTGTGGCGATGAATAAGTTCCAGCTCCGCGCCCGTGACCTCGCGCGATTCCGCTTCAAGATCATGAGCCTGTCCAGCGATCATGCCTTGCGGCGTCCCGGCAGCACGCGCCACTTCGGAAATGACGCGCACGCGCGTTGAATCGTTGAGCCGCTCGTCCTCCGCGATAACCTGAAACGCCAGCGTGTGCAGCGCGTCGCCCGCGAGGATGGCCGTCGCTTCGCCGAACCTGATGTGACAGGTCTCGCGCCCGCGCCTCAGGTCGTCGTCGTCCATCGAAGGCAAATCGTCATGAATCAGCGAATAGGTGTGAATCATCTCCAGCGCGCAGGCCGTGTGCAGGAGGTCTTTGCGGCGTGCGCCGAACGCTTCGCCCGTTGCCAGCAGCAAGGCCGGACGAAATCTTTTGCCGCCCGCAAACAAGCTCCAACGCATCGCGTTGTGAACGCTCACAGGCGATGCTGTTTCCGCAGGCACGAGCGCGTCCAGCAGTTCGTCCACACGCGCGCGGCACTCCGCGAGAAAGCCTTGCACCTCGCCCTTCAACGCCTCCGGCGCGCGGGGTTCAGAAGACGCTCTCATCCTGATCCGTCTCCGCATCTTCAGACAGGCGCAGCTCTTTGGCTTCTTCGTCAAACGCGCTCAGGACGGGTCGCCCCTCCGCATCACGCAGCAAAGTCTCGATGCGCCGCTCGGCCTGATTGAGACGCTCCTGACATTCGCGCGAGAGTGTGACGCCCTCTTCAAACAGCCGCAGGCTCTCTTCGAGCGGCAGGTCGCCGCGCTCCAATTCGCGCACGATTTTTTCCAGCGCGGCTAGTGACGCTTCAAAATTCTGACTTTTCGCAACAGTCTTTTTCATCATTTATTGTCATTCAACAGTGGAACATTCGGCAATCCGCCCGGCAGATTCTTCTGGAGTTTTTTGCGCACTTCTTTCTCGACCTGGCTGCCGACCGCGGGCAAGTCTTTCGCGATGTTGTCAACGATGCGCTCGACAAGCGTCTCGTCCGTGACGGAGACGATTTTCCAGCGGTCTCCGTTCGGCTGCATCGTCAGCAGCACCGGGCGGTCTTTAAAATTGGCAGTCACTTTCGCCGCGCCGTTCTCTTCTTTAATATCCACCACATAAGGAACGCCAAGCGCGACGATAAAAAAAGGCTTGCCGGATGCGCGCTCGCTCAGTTCTTTGACATGAGCGATGATCTCTTCGCGCACTTTTTCCTTGACGGTCGGCATCAGCGTCGGGATGAGCGATTCGACCTGACTACGCAACGGCCCCGTCAGCCCAGAGGCATATCGCCCCGCAGCCTTTTCTGTGACCTGCGGCACAAAGCCCTCGACGACCTTGTCGGTGTCAACAATCCGGTCAAAGGCTGCCATGTCGTTTCGCTCGACCGCCTCTACGAGGAGCGCGAGCGAGTAGGCGGGCTTTGTCTTATAGCTGCTCCACCAGAAATAGCCGCCGAGGGCTGCGACCAGCACGACGACACCGAGCGCGACGGCGATGATGCCTAAGATTTTGAAACCGCGACTGCCGCGCGGCGGGATGTGCGCCATCTCGCGCGCACGCTCAAAGTTGACGACGATGCGACTCGGCTTCGGGCGGTCGCTGTTTTCGACAGAAGGGGACATCAGGCTTTCTCCAACTCTTCGACGCGGCAGCGCAAGGCTCCCTGCGCGAGACGTAATTTTATCTTGTCTCCGACTTCAACCGCATGTGCGTCGCGCACGAGCCGCCCATCCTCGCCTTGCGCCAGAGCGTAACCCCGCTGCAACACAGCGAGCGGCGAGAGCGCGTCGAGCGCAGCGGCTGCCAGATGAAAGCGCAGGCGCGCCTGCTCAAGTCTGGCCTGCATCGTTGCATCACGATGGGCGCACAGCACACCGAACCTGTGACGCGCCGCAGAGACACGCGCACCGAGACGCGCGGGCGAGAGGCGAGAGGCAATCGCATCCGTGCGACGACGCGCGGACTGCACCCGGCGCGCGACCAGACTTTCAAGACGATGCATCGCTTCATCCGTCGCTTGCAGAGCATCACGCAGGCGCACGCGCACCTCGTCAAAGGCAGGTGACATTGCCGCCGTCTGAAGACGCGCACGCTTTTCCATGATGCCATAGCGTGTGGCGAGCAACAGATCGCGCGTTAAATCTTCAACCTGAGCCGCCAGTTCGTCTTCACGCGCGGCCACCATTTCGGCCGCGGCAGAGGGCGTCGGGGCGCGCACGTCCGCTGCAAAATCAGCGATGGTAAAGTCCGTCTCGTGCCCGACGGCAGAGATGATCGGAATCGCTGAAGCGCGAATCGCACGCGCTAACTGCTCGTCGTTAAAAGCCCATAAATCTTCCGCAGAGCCGCCGCCGCGCCCGACGATGATGACATCAATCGTTTCATCCGCGCGCCCGTCACGCGACGCTTGCGTGTGATGCTCATTTAATAATTCAATCGCACGCGTAATCTCAAGCGCAGCGCCTTCGCCCTGCACGCGCGCAGGCGAGAACAATACATGCACCGTGCGCGTGCGGCGCGACAAAACATGCAGGATGTCCCTGATGGCCGCGCCCGAAGGCGACGTGACCACGCCGACACGTTGCGGAAAGAGCGGCAGCGTGCGTTTTCTCTCTTCGTCAAACAAGCCTTCTGCGGCGAGCCGCTCGCGCATCTGGTCGAACGCCACGCGCAACGCGCCCGCGCCGACCGGGTCGAGCGCTTCGACAATCAACTCATACTCGCCGCGCGGCTCATACACAGAGAGACGCCCGCGCGCACGCACCTGCAAGCCATCGGACGGGCGAAAGCGTATCGCGCGATTCATCCCGCGAAAACAGGTCGAGCGCAATTGCGCTCCCTCATCGCGAATCGTGAAATACCAGTGGCCTGAAGCATGCGCCTTAAAATTAGAAATCTCTCCCTCGACCCACACGGAAGCGAAGCGGCTTTCCAGAGCCGCGCGCACCTGCATCGTCAACTCCGAAACCGAGAGCGGACGCCGCTCCGTTTCATCGAACAGGGACATGAGCAAGGGATTGGTCATAATTCAAAACGGAAGGATGCGGGATGAATGAAAAAAAGTAAACCCCTAACCCGGTAGTGGGTCAGTTTGAAATTCAAGTGTCAAACAGCATCAGGAAAGAAGCTCCCGCAAAGGCGCAAAGGCGCAAAGAAAACATGTCAGATAAAGAAGCACTCAACCCCTTTGCGTCTTTGCGCCTTTGCGGGAACCTGTTTTTTCTTTGCCATGTTTGACACTGACCCACTACTCCTTAATGAATAGCCACCCAAAGGCACGCAGCTAAAAATTATTGCTTTTCTCTTGATGATGTCGTGCCGGTTGGCAGACTCAGGCGCACGGCGACGCCCTCGCCTTTGACGCGGGCGCGGACGCGCCGCTCGGTGGTCGCGGCAAGGTCTGAGGCGTAAGTAATCACGTAGGAAATGCGGAGTTGTGCGACCACATCGTCATAGGCGCGCTGCAAGTCTTCCAGATATTTGATCGGATAATAGACGCCGCCGGAGATGGTTGCGAGACGTTGGCCTTCGGCTTCGGCGCGCGAGGTCAGCGTCAGGTAGCGAGTGCGCAAAGGGTCGCGCGTGACGCTTGGCTGCGGTGCGCTCGCTTCCGGCATCAAGCCTGATGGGATGTAAAGCGGATAGACGAGCGCGCCCGATTCGAGAATCTCGTCTACGAGCGCGTCAAAAGGGACGAACGATCTGTTGTCGTCTCCGTCCGACATCATCACGATGGCCGTTCTCTCTCCGCGCAGCGGCTTGAGCGTTTCGACCAGCACATATGCAAGCGCATCATAAACAGCGGTCGAGCCTCCGGCATCTATCAGGTCAAGCCTCTCTGAGAGCAGGCGGCGATCCGTCGTAAAGTTCGAGATGACCTGTATGTCGTCGCGGAAGCTGATAATCGCGATGCGATCCTGTGCGCTCGCCGTGCTGAGGAAATTGCGCGCGGCCTTGCGGATAAAGTCTATGCGCTCGACGACGCTGCCCGAGACATCCAGCAGCAGGACGAGATTGAAGGGCACGGAAGACTGCGTCACTTCCGTGACTTCGCGCTCCGTGCCGTTTTCGATGATTCTGAAATCGCTCGCCTTGAGGCCGCTGACGGCGCGGCCATTGCGATCAGTGACATGCGCGTTGACGCTCATCAACCCCGGCGCGACCTGCACGGCGACATTTTCGGGCGCACGCCGCTCTGTCAAACTCGGAGCCTCTCTGGGCGGAGGCAAGGTCTTCGCATAATCGCCGAACAGCTTGGGCGAGACCAGCCTGATGGAATCCATCAAGTTGCTGTTGCCGCTGCGCATGATGGCGCGAGCGGCTTCGGTCAGAGGCCGCTCGCGCAAATCCGGCGGAACCATGTTCGGGTCAACGTTAAAGAGCACGACGCCGCGCTGCGTGATGAACTCAAGCTCAATGCGCGCGTCCTTTTTCGCTTTCTGATCGCCGAGCTTTCCCTTGAGGACATACCATCCGCCAGCCTTCTCTTTAACCTCAGGCAATTCCGGGTCGCTCAGGTAACGCGGGCGGCTGGCCTGCCAGACAAAATTGAAGCGAACGGCATCGAGCGGCACGTCCGCGTGAATCGTGCCCGTGTTCGTCTCTATCTCAGCCGAAGCGATGTTGCCGACGACATCCACAGCCCCCGTATCGGTCGTCACTGTCACCTTTGCACGCGCAGGGACGCGCACTGTGATGTCTATCCGATCCTGTTCGCGGCGGACGCGCACGTCTATCTTCACCTCGCCGCCGGAGGCGACGGACGTGACATCCGTTTCGGCTACCGGAGCGCCCTGCGAGACGGCCTTGAGAGAAACTTTTTTCTGTTGTTCTTCCGAAGCGATGACGACGACGCGACCGTTGCGATTTTTGATGTGGACAGAGACTTTTTCAGGAGCGTTTAATTCCCGCTCAAGGTTTTGCGCGCTCGCCGTTACGGCACAGACCGGAAACAGGAGCAGGACAGCGCAGAGAGCGCGAAAAAAATTCGGATAAAGAAGGGGAACGCGCGCGGGGCTTTGCGCGGCACGGCAGCAAGGGTAAATCATAACTTCTGAATCTTGCCTGTGCCTGCCGCTCGCGGTCAAGCTCGCATCAGGCATCACCATCAAATGGAGCTTATAGCGAGGGACATTCTTACACGTCTCGTGCACGACTCTCAGCCAGCCCCGTTAGGGGCGACAGGGAGTAGCCCCGGGCGTCAGCCCGGGGTCACAGTTGCGTTTATTAATCAAGCCCCGTAGAGGCGACAGAAACTTCTGCCGCCCCTACAGGGCTTGATGATTTTATCGTATCGCATTCCCCGGGCTGACGCCCGGGGCTATTACCTTCCGCCCCTAACGGGGCTGAATTCGATAAGCGATAAATTTCAGCGCATGGAATCTTCCGCTTCCGCATAAGGCGGGCGGCACTCTCCCGCTGGAACAACTGGTTCGCCCTCTGTGGCGGATGAAGTCTTAATGTCTCTTTCCATCTTCACACGCACGAAAGGAGATGGCACGCCTGACAAACGCGGGTTGGACTTTACCAACGCAGACAATTCCGTTTCCAGCGCGCGAATGGATTTCCTGTCGCCACGCTTGACGGTGCGCAGCAGCGTCTTGATGACTTTGGCCTGCGCAGCGTCCGCGCCGTGTTGAGCCTGACGCGCGGCCATAGGAGCAAGTCGGGCGATCATCTCGCCCTGAGCTTCGACGTTGTTGTGAAGCGGCTGAAGCGCCAGCCCGCTCGCATTTGAAAAATCTACAAATGAAAATTCAAAATCTCTGCCCGTGCGTTTGCCTGACCTGAGCGCCTGCGCGGCGGATAAAGCCTTGTGGTCTGGAGCGTTCGAGCGCGGCTTGATTGTTTCTGCCTGCGACTCTTTGACCTTTGGCACGGCGCACGCGAGCGATTGTTGCGAAGCCTGCTGCGGCGCGGTCTTGCTTTCCGTCTGCGGCACGCCGTAGCTCAAGAGCAGGTTCAGCAATTCGACCTGCGCGCGATTCTGCGCCGCCGCTACATAATTTTGGAAATGTTGCATGGCGCGCGGGGTCACCACCAGAACCATCATTGAAAAGAAAACTATTGTCAGCCCTTTGCGTTTCATATCGCCACCTACCATCTTGTTCGTCACTGTCAGCGGGGAAAGCTCTGTGGTAGAGCAATTTTGTTTCTAAAGATAATACGCCGTGATGCTTGATTTGTTACCGGCACGCCGCAACTTTTTACGACTCTTTTACGCTTTCAGCCGTAAAGCACGACCTTTTTTGCGCTCTCAAATCTGTAAACACCGCGCACGCCGGATTTGTGGCAGGATTTTTTGAACGTCTTTTTAAGAGGAAAGACTGTTCAGGATGCCTAACAAAGATTAGCCACAGAGGCACAGAGACACGGAGCAATCAGAGCAGAAATGTTGTTTAGAGCGGTTTTCACATGGGTGTCAGGCACGAAGAGTTCACCGCAGAGACGCAGAGAAGTCGCGGAGATAGCGCAGAGGCTTGAATGCTCTTCAACTCTCTGCGCCGCCTCTGCGGCTCTCTGCGTCTCTGCGGTGAGCTTGTCTGCCTGACACTCCAGTGAAATTTGCTCTAGCATCTCCTTCATCTGCTTTCTTCTCTCTGTGCCCTCTGTGGCTAATCTTTTATTTTATAGTTCTCTTACTTTTGCTCGTTAGCCCACCGGACAACGGGGTCAACCCATTCTTTCAGGGGCTTGTAAAGAATGGCGTGCCCCGTGCCGACCTTGAGCATAATCTCATTTTGACGGTTGAGGCCGCTCGCGCGCTCAAAGATTTTCCGGCAGGAGACGCCGAACTCGTCTTTGACATCGTAAATCGAAAGCACGTTGCCGTGCAGGTCAACCTCGAAATTCTCAAGCACCCAATCGTTGCAGTTGGACATGACGACAAAATTGACATCCCTGTTCTTCAAGAGCGTCGAGACCAGCATAGTAATGATTGCGCCCTTCGACGCTCCGACAACAGTGATGCGCTGCGGCGCGACGCCCGCTTTGAGCAAAGCTTTAACCTGCCCGACAATTTTCGGCGCATACTGTTTGGGGTCGGTTCCCTTTGGCCTCGCCTCGCTGATGACGATAAAATTTCTGTCCGCGAGGGTCTTTAAAATCTCTTCGTACTCATAGACGCCAAAGCGTTCATCCGTCGGGCGAATGCCTTTCTCTTCGATGATGCGCCCGTGCAGGTAGAACAAATAACTCGCCTGCGCATCAATCTTTTCCGGCACGTCTTTCAAGACCATGCCTCGCTGCGGCGGCTGCACGCTCTCAGAAGCCGGGGGCGCAGCTTGCGGCTGAGCGGGCGGACTCGCAGCCTTTTGACCGCACGCCAGCATCGTTAGTAACAGGAGCGTTGCACCTGCGAAAAAATAGCGTTTCATGTTTTTCATCGAATTGATTTCAGCTTAAGTGCCGTTGAAGCCAGTCTGCATGCGCCGGATATTCGCGCCGGGAAATTTCCCTGTGGCTTTGACGGTCTGAAGCATGCGGTTGGCATCGGCCTGCGTCGCCCCCGCATAGACGGCCATAAAGCGATATTTGTCGTCAACGTTGGTGTAATACAGTGCGCCTGCCATGGTGCATCTGGACGCGAAAACTTTTTGGCGCGGAAAGAGGGCTTGCGCCTCTAAACGCTCGCTTTCCGGGACGAACTTGTCGCAGTCATCCATCGGAGCGGTCATGCTTTTCAAAATTATCGCGTAGAAAAATTCCGACTCCCAGATGACGGCCTTTTCATTCACTCGAAACGGGAGGTCATGCGGCTCAAAGGGCACAGTCGTCCGGCACTTCACAGTCGGGTCTGGACACACCTGTCCTTTTTGCTGTCGCCGCGTCTGCGCCTGCGAGCTGCCCGAAAAACTCATCGCGCCTAAGCAGGCCAGAGAGAGAATTACAAAGCAGAGAATTTTTAGCTTCATCATCAACTCCTTCTTCAGACAATCGAATTATTAACACCTATGCTAGTCAAGAGTAAAAACACCTTTGCGTTCTTGGCGTCTTAAATCTTTGCGGTCTTTGCGTTAAAACAGCCTTTAACCGCAAAGAGCGCAAAGGAAGAACCGCGCAAAGAGCGCAAAGAGATTTATCATCTTAATCCGAGCCAGACAACTTTTCGCGAGTGCTTGTGCTTATGTATTACCAATTCCGAGTATCCACTCTATCGTGAAACCTTTTTGCCTAAAGAGATTTTTGGTTGGTTCTAAGGTCTTGTTCACTAGCACAACATCAATGTTGGTATCACGTTCAATCCACATTGAGTGGCTGAACATTCTCTTGACAAAATGTTCAAGTGTTGTCCATTTATCATCCGTTATATTTCTAAAGAGGATGCGTTTTGACTCTTCGGGGTTAACTATATCTAATTTGTTGTAAACCACATTACTGAGCATCGGGAACCACGCCATAACCGCACCGGGTCTGAATATTCTTTCTGCCTTTTTATGTGTATCATCGGCAGCGGAAGGATTCCATTTACCCTTTAAGAGTTCATTCGCTAATACATTCAGCAGTCGAATATTATTGCGCACCTCTTGATTACGATAATCGTCCTTAGAATCTATCTCTACTTGTAGAGGCGGCTTCGTGAGGAAATAACGAAAGTAATACTTCTTCATCGAATCCCAGCTAATCGCATATTGTTTTCCGGTTTTATTTTCAGGAGCTATAAACTGGAAAATTTCATTCTCCGGGTCTCTGAGGATCGAATTCATCAAAAACGATTCAATTTGCTGCTCAGGCTTTTCGTCACGCTTATCTTCAGCATATTTGATAAATGAGCAAAAGCCCCTTTCCGATTTTTTATCTGCCGTTTCCATGTATCTTTGCCAATTTGCCCCATAGAGTTGTGCCATCTTGTCGGCAAGGATTGAAGCATAAAATCGAAGTTGTTTCAGTTTGTCGTGCGCAACTAAGTTTGTACGCATGAGCCAATTTACATCTGGCTCAATGTAAACCTTTGCCTCAATGTTTTCAGCCCCGGCCCAAATCCTTGCGGCTGCCTTATGTTGCCCGTCGAAAACGAGGACGACAGTTCCATCAACCCGACAAATAGATGGCTGTAGTTGAGTATTGACTCTTAGATGCCGATACAAAGACCACCAGTGATCAAGGATTAAAGGGCGCGGTTGTAATTCGAGTTCTGATTCTTCCTTACCATCATTCAAGATATTCTTGGCTGGAACCACTGCATAGAAATAATCCATATTTGTGATTGGGCAGCGATAAACTTGATATGTTTCAGTATGCGGAAGATTGATTTTGTCTCTATCTTTGAAATACTTGACGCTCACTTTCATCTGCTCAGAATCAAATTCATACTGGATGGGCAGTCCATAACTATTTCCGAATTTGAAGTGAAGGACATCATTGAGTTTGGCTTGCTTTCCCTCAGATTCAAACTTCTTAAAAAAATCTTCCATTTGGAGTTTATCTCTATACTCCGACAGGGTCATATCCTTCTTTGCGAGATTATGGTTCTTGCAGACCGGAGCAATATTGTCGGGGGAATTTTCTTCAACCTTTGCGAAAGGTTCGATGTGATCAAAGTGAATGTCCTTCTCATTTTCAATCTTCTCGTTATCGACGAAGCAATGTATAGAACCATCTACTTTTCGGTACTTAGTCATCACTTGGACTTTTTGAGCGTCACTGATTTGTCTTTTCATATAATATTTTCCCCCTAAATATCTTTCGTCTTATCCTTAGTCGTCATCGGACAACTTTTCTCGTGTGACCCCGTGCGGGTTGGTCGAACGCTCGCCGCGCTTGCGCGTCCTCTTTCGCGGGGAGCGCAGGCGGCCATTGTGATCTACGGAGCGAATCGGCTGTAAATCTTCGGCCTCGCCTTCCGGGTCAACCAGCCGCGTTTCGACCGGCTCTAACTCTAAGACAGCATCGCTCTCAAGAATTGGCTCGCCTGCCTGCCCTGTGTCTGCTCCGGCATCGCCGCCTCCGGCGAGCGCGCGTTGCCGTGTGAAATGCTCTACCACTTCTTCAGCCGTCTTGCGCCCGATGAAGGGCGACAACTCCGCGACGGAAGCGGACGCGACGCGCTGAATCGAGCCGAAGTTTCGCAGCAATCTGGTTTTGCGTTTTTCGCCGACGCCCGGAATCGCCGTCAATTCGGAAGTAAAGTCACGCAGCTCTCTCCGCTTGCGATGATAAGAGACAGCCGTGCGGTGCGTCTCGTCGCGAATCAACTGCATCAGGCGCAGGACGGGCGAATGCGAATCGAGAAAGACAGGCTCATGCTCACGGCCTTTGACGAGCAGGTGCGAGATGTCGTTATGACGGCGCGGCGGCTTGACCACGCCGATCATCGGCAGGGCTTCGAGATCAAGCTCGCGCATCGCGTCCGCAGCCGCGCTCAATTGCCCTTTGCCGCCGTCAATCATCACCAAATCCGGCAAAGGCTTTTGCTCATCAAGCTGGCGGCGATAGCGGCGAAAGACAGCCTCGCGCATCGAAGCAGTATCGTTCGCGCCCTCGACCGTCTTGATGCGAAACTTGCGATACTCTGCGCGGTTCATCTTGCCGTTTTCGCAGACGACCATGCCCGCGACATTCTCCGCGCCCTGTATGTGCGAGATGTCAAAGGATTCGATGCGAGCCGGAAAACGCGGTAGCTCTAAAACCTCCTGCATCTCTTCGAGCACGCGCTCCATGTCCGGCTTTAAAACTCGAAAGCGTTGCTCGAAAGCGAGCTTGGCATTCTTCTCAACCAGATCAATCATCTCGCGCTTTTGGCCTCGCTGCGGATCAAGGATGTGGACGCGGCGACCACGCCTTTCAGTCAAAGCTTTTTCTAAAACTTCGCGGTCAGCGAAATCTACGGGCACATGTATCTCGCGCGGCACATAGTCGGTCGAGTAATACTGCGCCAGCACTTCGCTCAAAAACGCGGAGGGGTCGAAATCCTCTTCCGGCAAATCTTCCCAGAAAAATTCGCGGCGCCCGACGACCTTGCCCTCGCGCATCGTGAAGAGCTGCAAAGCGAGCCGCGCGCCTTCGCGGTAATAACCAAAAATGTCCACGTCCCTGTCCGGCGACGTAGCCATCTTCTGCTGCTCTGCAATCGCCAGCACGGTCTTACGCAAATCACGATACCGCGCGGCCATCTCAAAACGCATCTCTTCCGAAGCCTGCGTCATGCGCGCTTCGAGCTGGTCTGCCAGCTCTCTGTTTTTGCCTTCGAGCAGCAAGCGCACATCGCGCACGGACTCCTGATATTCTGCGGGCGTGCAAAGCCCTTTGACGCACGGCCCCAAACAGCGTTTGATGTGATACTCAAGACACGGGCGCGGCAATTTGCCGTCGATCTCTATATCGCAGGTGCGCAGTTGAAAGGTGCGGTTGATAAGATCAATCGTGCGCCGCGCCAGAGACGCAGGGAGAAACGGGCCGAAATAGAGCGAGCCGTCGCGTTGGACTTTCCGTGTAATCATCACGCGCGGAAACGGCTCGTTGATGGTCAGCTTCAGATGCGGGTACTGCTTATCGTCTTTGAGCAGCACGTTAAAGCGCGGCTTGTGCTGCTTGATGAGATTGGATTCCAGCACGAGGGCTTCGACTTCCGTGTCTGTGACGATAAATTCAAGGTCTGCGATGCGCTTGACCAGCTCGCGCGTCTTGCGGTCATGCCCGCGCCCGGACTGAAAATAAGAGCGCACGCGATTACGCAAATTCTTCGCCTTGCCGACATAGATAATCTTTCCGGCTTCATCCTTATGAAGATACACGCCGGGCGCGACGGGCAGGTTTTTGAGTTTTTCTTCTAAGACCACTGTTTATATTAGATGCTTGTCTGATTAATAATTTATTGTGCTGGCATTCTAAAGCAGAGCTTGCAACAATGAAAACGCAAGTTTCCCGCAAAGGCGCAAAGACGCAAAGAAAAGACGCGAAGCATTGAAGAATAAAATTAACCGAGTTGTTCTTTGCGTACCTTCTTTGCGCCTTTGCGCCTTTGCGCGAGAATGTTTTCGTAGTCGAAATTCTTGAGAGGAATCAATAGTGCGCTTCCCTTTCAACTTGCCTCCTGAAAGAGAGTTTGATGCCGTCGGCTTTGGCCTCAACGCGGTTGACCATCTGATTGTGGTGCCGGAATATCCTGCGTTCGATACGAAGGTGCATTTGCTTGAGCATGCGCAGGCGGCTGGCGGGCAGACGGCTTCGGCGATGGTCGCGTTGCAAAGGCTGGGGATGAAGACTGCTTATGCAGGGAGGTTCGGCTCGGATGAGACAGGCCATTTCGGGCTGGCTGCGATCCGAGAGGAAGGCGTCAATCTTGACTACGCAGAGACGGTCGAAGGCGCGCGTAACCAGATCGCATTTATCATCATTGATGTGCGAAGCGGCGAGCGGACGATTATCTGGGACAGAGATGAACGCCTCTCATACAAGGCGGCTGAAGCTCCGGTTGAGATGGCAGCGCGCGGGCGCGTCCTGCATCTGGACGCGCATGACCCGCACGCATGCGCCCGGCTGGCACGCGCTGCGCGAGAGGCTGGGACGATTGTCTCTGCCGATATAGATAATATCTACGAAGGACTGCCGGAACTGCTGCCGCTGATAGATGTGCTGATTTCATCTGCGGAATTTCCGCATCGCCTGACGGGCATCGGTGATGAGCGCGCCGCGCTGGTTGAGATAAAAGCGCGATACGGCTGCGCGCTGGTCGGGATGACGCTCGGCGCACGCGGCGCGCTCGTTTATCACGACGGAAATTTTATCGAATCACAGGCGTTCGACGTTCCCGGCGGATGCCGCGACACGACCGGAGCGGGCGATGCATTTCACGCAGGCTTGCTTTACGGCTTGCTGAGCGGCGAAGAGATCGAGCAGAGCTTGAGACTTGCCAATGCGACCGCCGCGCTTAAATGCAGAGAATTAGGAGCGCGTACATCTCTGCCAACGCAGGCAGAGCTTGCCGAATTTATCTAGGCCGGGATTAACCACAAAGACACGAAGACACAAAGAAAGCTTTTTAACTTATCTTTGTGTCTTCGTGTCTTTGTGGTTGAATTTCTGAGAGCGTTTTACTGACGAAGGCGCGCGTCAAAGAGCGCGAGGACGCGCCGCCAGGCGTCTGCCGCCGCATCCGGGTTGTAAACTTCAGGCCGCGTGTCGTTAAAGAAAGCGTGATCCGCATCGTAGCTGACGACTTCGACGGGCAAATCGTATTTCCGCGCGGCGTCTTTCAAGCCTTCCACCTTCTCAGGCGTAATCCATCCATCACGCGCGCCCGCGATAAAGAGCGTCGGAACTTTCAGTTGAGCCAGCGCTTCATCTTCAGGGATGTCGCCGTAGAAGGGAGCCGCCGCGCCGAGCGTCTCAATCAAGCAGGCCGCGCGCAGGGCGTATGTGCCGCCCATGCAGTAGCCAGTGATGCCGATTTTTTCGACGCCGCGCTTTCTCAATTCTTCGACAGTCTGTTTGATAGTCTCCATTCCATCTTCCAGCGCGAGTTCGTTCATCAGCCTTGAGGCTTCCTGCGAATCCTGCGCCAATTTGCCGCGATACAAATCGGGCGCGACGCACATGTAACCCTCGCGCGCGTAGCGTCCGGCGAGGTCGCGTATGTGGTCGTTGATGCCCCACCATTCCTGAATCAAAATCACCGCCGCGCCTACGGCTTGAGCATCGCCCGGAGACGCGACGTGCGCGCTCGTCTGGCCGTAGCTTGTTTCCAACCTCATGGTTTCTGTCTTCATCTTTTTACGCTCCGCATTCAACTAAAATTTGATGGTGAATAAGATAAGACGTTTCCCGCAAAGGCGCAAAGGCGCAGAGAAAAGACGCAAAGTGTAGAATAGTGAAATTTCTTGATTTGTTCTTTGCGTCTTTGCGCCTTTGCGGGAACTCCTGAAACTTCTGAACAAACTCAATCAGTGATATAACAATACGCGCTCGATAATCTGATTCTCCCCTTCCCTGAAAAAATATGCGGACACGTTTATTTATACTTTCGCTGCTTCTGCTTTCGCTGCTCTCGCCGACGCTCGCGCTGCGTGCGCAGGGCAAGCGAAAGGTAAGCCTCGTTCTCTTTAACGGCAAAGTTTTTACGGCGGATGCGCGCGGCAGCGTGGCGGAGGCGATAGCAGTTGACGGCGAGCGCATCGCAGCCGTCGGCACGACGCGCGAGATACGGTCGCTCTATCAGGGCGCACGCGAGATAGATTTGAACGGCAAGCTGGTGACGCCCGGCTTTAACGACGCGCACATACATTTCGCGGGCGGCGGCCTGTCGCTCCTGCGCGTGGTGTTGAACGGTTCGCGCACGCTCGAAGAAGCCTTGCAGCGCATCGCGGCAAAGGTCAAAGAACTTCCGGCAGGCTCTTGGATTCTGGGACGCGGGTGGGATCATACTTTGTGGGGCGGCGAGTGGCCGACGCGCGCGGATTTGGACAAAGTCGCGCCGAACAACCCCGTCTTTGTCCAGAGAGTTGACGGGCACGTCAGTTGGGCTAACTCGCTCGCGTTACAAAAGGCTGGCATCACGCGCGCTACGCCAGCGCCGGAGGGCGGCGAGATTCTGCATGATGCGCAGGGCGAGCCGACGGGGATTTTGAAAGAGACTGCGGGCGAGCTTGTTTCAAAGATCGTGCCTGAGCCGACGCGCGAAGAGAAGATTCGCGGCATTGAACGCGCTCTCGAAGAAGCGAGGCGTTACGGCATCACATCCGTGCAGGACAATTCAGGTTATGACCAGACGAAGATTTACCGCGAACTGTTGAAGCAAGGCAAGCTGACCGTGCGCGTCGCGGAATGGATGGATTTTGAAGACCCTTTGGAGAAATTGAAGGCGCAGCGTGCGGAGTTCGCGACGTTCAAAGACGACCCTTTGCGACTGCGACTGACCGCGCTCAAAGGCTATGTTGACGGGACGCTCGGCTCTCGCACGGCGGCGATGCTCGCGCCGTTTGCAGATGACCCGCAGAACAGCGGCATCCCTCGCCGCTCGCCGGAAGAATTGACGAAGATGATCGTCGAGCGCGATAAGGAAGCGTTTCAAATCGCCCTGCATGCAATTGGCGACAGAGCTAATCGGATGGCGCTTGATGGCTTTGAAGCGGCTCTACAACAGAACACATCCCCTGCTGCTGTATTTCCTGTAACTAAAACTGTGCAAGACCGTACCGGGCGCGACAAAGTTTTATTGTTTATGCAACGCCATCGCATCGAACACGCGCAGGTCGTCGCGCCTTCTGACTTCGCGCGGTTTCGTGCCCTCGGCGTCATCGCTTCGATGCAGCCTTCGCATGCTATTTCGGATAAGCGTTGGGCGCAGGATCGCTTGGGCGAATACCGCGTGCAAGGGGCTTACGCATGGCACATGATGCAATCGTTTGGCGTTCACGTTCCCTTCGGCACGGACTGGCCTGTCGAGCCTATCAATCCTTATCTCGGCCTCTACGCAGCCGTTACGCGGCAGAGCACAGAGGGCGACCCTGCGGGCGGCTGGTGGCCGCAGGAGCGTCTCTCAATCGCCGAAGCTATACGCTGCTACACAGCCGAAAGCGCTTACGCCAGTTTTGAAGAGGAAGATAAAGGACAACTCGCGGCGGGCATGCTTGCGGACATGGTCATACACTCGCGCGATTTGCTGACCATCAAGCCCGAAGAGATTTTGCAGACAGAAGCTGTGATGACCGTCTTCGCAGGCAAAGTGATTTATGAGCAGCAAGCGACAGGCAGCAGCGCTATCCGCAAATGAAAATCATCAGAGCAATGTAAATCAGGAGTGGAAAATCTTTGCGGTCTTTGCGAGAAAAACTTTGCGGTCTTTGCGTTAAAAAATCATTTAACCGCAAAGACTGCAAAGAGAAAGCACGCAAAGCACGCAAAGTTTTTCTACGCTTGATTCGCAGAGACAATAGAGTTGTAATGAGATTTATGTATCGTAGCTTCAAAGGATTCCCGGCGGCGTCGCTCGTCTGTGCCTTGCTGGTCTTGACGCTAGGCTCGCACGCGCAGGATAAGAATCAAAAGCATGAGGACGAGAATCAGAAAACAGTTAAACCAACGTCCACCCCCAGGAGCGACGGGAAGCCGCTGCCCGTGCGTCTGAACGTGCTGGCGATAGACCCTGAGACGCGCCCCGTGACGGATGTTCGCAGGGAAGAGTTTCAGGTCTTTGAGGATGATGTGCCGCAAACCATCACTTCGTTCGCGGAAAAATCCGGCGCGCTCAGTTACGGTCTGGTGGTTGATAATTCCGGCTCTCTGGCCTCGCAACTGAAGGAGGTGATTCAGGCGGGGAAAATAATCGTCGCACACAACCAGCCGGAGGATGAGACCTTTCTGGTAAGTTTTACCAGCTCGGATAAGATTGATACTCTCGCTGATTGGACATCGGACAAAAAAGATTTGTCTAAGCTGCTGGATGATTTTTACATTAATAGCGGACAGTCCGCTGTGATTGATGCCGTCTACCTCTCCGCACAGCATGTTTTAGAACATCAAAAGAAGACGCAGGGCGCACGCAGGTATGCGCTGGTGCTCGTCACCGACGGCGAAGACCGCGACAGTTACTACAAGATAAAAGATTTGATCGCCCTCCTGCGTGATACGAATCTGCAAATCTTCTGCATCGGTCTGGTCGGCAAGGTTGAGGAGAACGCCAGAGAACGCTACCGTGACGGAAAAGCGGAGTTTCGCAAAGCCGTGAATCTACTCAATCTGCTGGCGAACGAGACGGGCGGGCGCGCTTTCTTTCCCGCATCCGCAAAAGAGCTGCCGCAGATAGCCAGCACCATACGGCTTGAGCTGCGCGCACAGTATCTCATCGGTTACGATTCGACGAACAGTAAACGCGATGGCTCTGAGCGCAAGGTGCGCGTGACCATCAAAGACTCGCCCAATCGAAGCCCGCGCACGGCTTTGACCAGACCCTTTTACACTGCGCCGGTTAAATGATTCGGAGGGCATGAAGCCTTGAAGCAGTTGTCGAAAATCAGCCTGAGCATGAGAGCGATGCTATTCATCGTGCTGGCGGCCTGCGCCTTGAGCACGCTGGCGCAAACCGTCAGCCAGCCGCAAGAGGCTCCACCGCAACCGTCCGCGAAGCTGAACGTGATTGTGCTGGACAAGTCAGAGAGCGCATCAGGCGACGTGACGAAGGAAGAGTTTCGCGTCTTTGAAGATGAAGTGGAGCAATCTATCTCAACTCTTTCAAAGGATGAAAGGCCGCTCAGTTACGGTTTGTTGATTGATAACTCCGGCTCGCTACGCAGCCAGTTTGAGGAAGTGATTGAGGCGGGCAAGAGAATGGTCAATGCTAACAGACCCGAAGATGAAGTCTTTCTGATGAGCTTTGCCAACTCGAAGAAAATCAAGGTCTTGCGTGACTTCACCTCCGACAAAGCAGCCCTCAATCGTTCGATTGACGAACTCTTTATCGAATCCGGGCAGACGGCCTTGATTGATGCGGTTTACATGGGGACTCAGCTCCTCAATAAACGCCTGTTGGAGAACATGAGCCAGCCGCGCCGCCGCGCCCTGATACTCATCACAGACGGCGAAGACCGCGAGAGCTATTACAAGCAAGAGCAGCTTTTTGAGCTTCTGCGCGGAACCGACGCACAGATTTTTGTGGTCGGCCTGGTGTCACAGGTTGATGAAGGCAATGCTCCATTCAGGAAGGTGAAAAATCCGCAGCGGCGAGCGATAGATATGCTTGACCAACTGGCGGAAGAGACCGGCGGGCGCGCTCTGTATCCGAAATCGCGCCGGGACTTGCAGGGCATTGCAGAAGAGATTGTGCGCAGCCTCCGAACGCAGTACGTCATCGGCTACACGCCTGCGCCGAATCTCAAGAGCAACCCCTATCGCAAAGTGAAGGTCGCAATCGTCAGGGACAAAGACAAAGAGAAGCGCACGGCCATCTCACGCCCCGCTTATGTCGCCCCGTTGAGCGTCACAGCGCCGAGCGGCAGCAAATAATAATTAGCCGCAAAAAAGCGCAAGAGACCTAAGGAATTAAACTTCCCTTGTGTCTCTTGCGCTTTTTTAATGAGAGGAACTGCGCCGCGCAAATAAAAATAGCCAATCAGGCGCGGCCAGCGACATCGCCGGTCTGTGTGTTGACGCGCACGATTTCGCCTTCCTTGATAAAGAGAGGCACGCGCACCTGCAATCCTGTTTCAAGCGTCGCCGGTTTGGTCGCGCCTCCGGCCGCCGTGTCGCCGCGCATGCCCGGTTCCGCGCTCTGCACTTTTAGTTCGACAAACTGCGGGAGTTGTAACGCGACCGGCTCTCCGTTGTATTTCAAAATCTGGAGCGACGTTCCTTCCTTCAGATAGCCGCGATCATCTCCGATCTGTTCGCTCGAAAAAACGAACTGCTCATAAGTTGATTCGTCCATCAGGTGAAAGCCTTCCGTGTCTGCGTAAAGGAAAGAGGCAGCCGTCAGTTGCACATCCGGCTCGTCAAATTTTTCGCTTGAACGAAAACTCTTTTCCAGAACGATGCCCGTCAACAGGTGGCGTAACCTCGTCCGCACCATCGTCGCCGCGCCGCGTGCCGTCGGCGAGGAGAAGAAAACCTCTACGACCGTGTACGGCTGGCCGTCAACCGAGATCATCATCTTTCGTTTTAGCTCGTTAGCCCCTGTCAGCGTCAATTAATTCTTCCCCTCAAAAAAATTTCTCTAATCGAGCGACACCACTTCGCCGTCAACCACGCGCGCCAGATATTCGCCGTCGCGCAAGACCCACGCGACGCGATGACCGCTCGCGGCCAACTCAGCCCACTCGCTCTTTTTCTTCGGATTCTGTTCGATGAGCGACGCGCCGCCCGCCAGCTTAACGTAGCGCAGGCCGGAGCGCGCGAACTTCTGCACGCCGCGCCCGCCGCCGAAAAGTTTTTCAAAAGCGACCTGAATGACGCCCGCGCTCAGCTCATTTTCTTTAGCAACACTCTTATCTTGACGCGCCGTCATAAAATTCTTACTGCGAAGCCGTCTGCTTTTCCCCTTCACCTTCCAGCAGGCGCGTGACCGTTTCGATCAGGTCTTTGCCGCGAAACGGTTTTGAGATGTAGGCGTCGAACTCTTCCGTGTGACTGGCGCGCGTGGGCGAGATGTCTGCGAAAGCTGTGACGGCGACGCAGGGGATGCTGTGCGTGCGCGCGTCCGCACGCAGTTCGCGCAGGACTCCCCAGCCGTCCAACAGGGGCATGGATATATCAATCAGGCAAATATCCGGCGGGTCTGCCTGCGCCATCTCGACGCACTCGCGCCCGTTGCGCGCTTCGAGAATCGTGTGGCCGTCACCTTCCAGCATCAGGCGCAACAACTCTCTGTTGTCCTCGTAATCGTCGGCAATTAGAATCCGGGAAGGCATAAAAGGATTTTGGATTTCGGATTGTGGATTGCGGATTTAAGAATGCCGGAAGAGCTTAATCTCGAAAGCTATTGTTTCACACACATTAGAACGATAATTGCTAAAAGTCTTCTAATGTTGAGAGCCAATCCACAATCCGCAATCCGAAAGCCGGAATTGACTGACGGGTGGTTATAACTTAGCTGCCAAACGGGTGTCAAACTCCTCGCGCGCCGCCCCGCAAAAAGCATTTCTTGACACCCTTGAGCCAGCCCGTCCATAATTCGTTAAGAAGACGGCTTGAACGCTTTGGTCTCGCGTCTTCAACCCTCGATTCTATCTCAATCTGAGAAGCGCGGCTTTTGGCAAAAGTTCTGGTTCCAATGAGCGAGAGCCGCGCGCACTAATCATGGAGGATGACAAACTGTGGCGAGCGAAGAACTGGAAAAGAGTCTGCGCGCAGATATTGACACATACATCAATTCGCGACTGAGCGGATTACAGGAAGAGATCAGGCGTGTGCAAAGCCAGGTGAACGACGCGCTCTCGAAATTGCTGGAGCGCGCCACCAGCAACACGCAATCCGACACTCCTGTCGGCGTGTCTATTCTGGAACACATCCGCGCGGCGCACGAGCGCGGCATCGAAGATGCTTCAGCCGAATCGACGCACACGCAAACTGGAAGCGACATCGCGATCCTCAAATCAGCCATAGACGATCTTGACGATCAACGCTCGCAGGCAGACATTCTCAACACGCTCGTCAATCGCGCGGCCTCTTTCGCGCCGCGCATAGCCTTCTTTGTCGTCAAGAATGACCAGACCATCGGCTGGCGAGCGCGCGGACTGCAAGGCACGGTTGGCGATAACGCCGTGCGTGATATTTCGCTGCCGCTCTCGTCCGACAATGTTCTGAGCGATGTCGTGAACACGCGCGCCACATGGAGCGGCTCACCCGGCAGCCATGCCGATAATCATGCTCTGCTCACCAAGCTCGGCGAAGAGCCGCCGCAGAGGATGGCCGCCATTCCGCTGATCGCGCGCGGCAAAGCCGTCGCGGTGCTTTACGCTGATTCAGCCGCGCTCGAATCCGACGCGATAAATCTAGAAGCGTTGGAGATGTTGGCGCGCGTCGCAGGCATGGCCGTCGAGATGCTCTCGGTCTCGCGCCCCGCGCCCGCCGCCAGACCCGCCGCGCGCATCGAGCCGCGCCCGCAACGCGCCGCGCCCGCGCCGCCACCCGCAGCCGAACAGCCCGCACAGGAAGAAGTAACCGAGCAGCAGCAAACTGTGGCCGAGCCTGCTCCCGTATCCGAAATAACCGAGACTCATACAGAGCAGGAACAGCCTGCACCGGAAGAGCCTGCCGCTCCGGCGCAGTTTGCCAACCCGCTCGGGACGGCGCGTCGTTACAGCAGCGCGGCTGATGCGGAGTTGCCCGTCGAAGTCAGCGAGCAGGAAAGGTCGCAACACGTCGGCGCACGCCGTTTCGCGCGCCTGCTGGTCTCTGAAATCAAGCTCTATAACGAGCAGAAGGTCAAAGAGGGACGCGCCGAAGGAGACCTTTACGAGCGGCTGCGCGAAACCATAGACCGCTCGCGCGAGATGTACAACAAGCGTTACGCCATCTCTGTCGGCTCACGTTACGATTACTTTCATCACGAGCTGGTCAACTCGCTCGCCGAAGGCGACGAATCAAGGCTCGGCACAGGCTATCCCGGCGCAAGCGTCTCTGTTTAAGTGACAAGTGACAGGTGACAAGCAAGAAGAGGTTTTATCTTGTCACCTGTCACTCGTCACTTGTCACTGCTCTTTTGCGGCCAACAATTTCAGACTGCTCAAGCATCAAAGCCTGCGAACTTGCTGCTCAAAATGATTTTCCGCTCTCACTCCCCTTTTGCCACTGGCGAAAAAAATCGCCGTGTCCGGCAATAGCATGATTTTCAAGAAAGGCTTCCGTAAATTTTCATGATTAATCTTCGTAAGCATCATTTTATTTTGATTGCCGCCGGGCTTGCCGTTGTTGTCGGCCTTTCGGTCTCGCCGCTGCTGAGCGCGAGTTGCAGTTCGCGTCATGGCAGCGCGCAGGGTGAATCTCAGGCTCTAGCTCAACTGCGCACGATGACGCGCGGCGGGGTGTTGCCTGCGGAATCGGTCGTGGCGAAAATCGAAACTGACTACCCGGACACAAAAGCTGCGGGTCTCGCACGCATCTTGCGGGCGCGCATCAAGACGAACGCGGGCGATCTGGCCGGAGCCGCCGCGCTGCTGGATTCAAATGTGATTAGCAAACACACTGCGCTCGGCGATTATGCTTTGCTGATGCGCGCACGCGCGCTCGAACAGGTAATCCGCGGGACGGAAGCACGCGCCGCTTACGAAAAACTCGTTCGTGACTTTCCCACTTCGATGCATGCGCGCACCGCTGCCGTGCGTAATGCAGAGTTGGTGATGCAGGAAAGCCAGCACGCAGCAGTGCCTGTGCTCCTGAAAGATTTGAGCGATAACAATGATGCTTCAGCACTGCTCCTAACGGCTAAAGCTTACGAGCAGACGGGCGATGCGACGCGCGCCGTTGCGGCATATCGTAGACTCTATTTCTATGCTCCCGCGTCAATCGAAAGCACAGAGGCGCAGGCCGCGCTCGTGCGGCTTAATTCGACGCTCGCGCCCGCGACCGTGGAAGAGGCCGCGACGCGCGCCGAGAAGCTTTTCGAGGGCAAGCGTTTCAAGGAAGCTGCGGACGCATATACAGACAGCTTCACACGCTTTCCGCAGAGCGCGAGCGCGCAGGCGCAGCTCCGTCGCGGAATCGCTCTCGCAAATCTCAAGCGCACGCCCGATGCCGTCGCGGCTCTCAACGGTATTCCTTCGTCTGCGGGCGAGACGCGCGCGGAAGCTCTCTACCAAGTCACACAGGCTTACGCGCAGGCGCGGCAATGGAGCGCGGCTCGCCAAACGACAGACGAGATGCGGCGCAGCTTTGCGGGCAGCGTGTGGACTGTCCGCGCGATGGTGCGCGCGGGCGAGTTGGCGCGTGATGCGAAGAATGCTGTTGACGCTTCTAACTTTTTCCGCGCGGCGGTCAGCGCATATCCGAACGCGATTGAAGTGGCCGGAGCGCAATTCGAGCTGGCGTGGAGCGCGCATGAAGCCAAAAACTATGAGGAATCTTCGCGGCTGTTGACAGAGCATCTCGCGCTCTATGCGGATAAAAATACTGACAATCGCGGGCGCGCGGGCTACTGGGCGGCGCGTGATTTCGAGCGCGCCGGAAAGCTCGCGGAAGCACGCGCGCTGCATCAGGCGATGCTCGGTCGTTACGACGCGAACTGGTACGGCTATCTCTCAAAACAGCGGCTTGAAGTCTTAGATCGCAATCGCAATGCGCCGCAGCAGAACTTTGCCCCGGACTCTATGATTGGGCGTGCCGTCGCTAACCTGCAAACAGTCTCCGTCGCGGACGAGAACGCAGACGCGAGCGCGCAGGAGCGCATCGTCAAAGCGGATCAACTGACCAACATCGGTCTTGAAGATTGGGCGATAGATGAATTGACTTCTGCTTCTGAGGCCGCGCCTGACAGCCCGCGCATCAACCTCGCGCTGGCGCAAGTTTATCGTGCGCGCGAAGACAACGTGCGCGCTCTGAACACGCTGAGAAAAAGTTTTCCGGACTATGCGCAGATGAAGCCGGAAGAGATGACCGCAGAGCAGTGGGACGTGTTTTACCCGCTCGCTTACTGGGACATCATCGTGCAGGAATCGCGCGCACGACGGCTCGACCCGCATCAGGTCGCTGGATTAATCAGGCAGGAATCGGTCTTTAACGCGAAAGCGCGCTCTTCCGCAAAGGCTTATGGATTGATGCAGTTGCTGGTTCCGACCGGCAAGCTGACCGCGCAAAAGTACGGCGTCGAGCGTGACATCACAGCCGAATCTCTTTATGAGCCGCGCCTGAACATCCAGCTCGGCACGGCTTACATGCGCGACCAGATAGACAAGTACGGGCGCATCGAATATATGGCCGCCGCCTACAACGCGGGGCCGGGGCGCGTCGTGCAATGGCGCGCGACGTTGCCGCTTGAGATAGACGAATGGGCGGAAGCGATTCCCTTCAAAGAGACGCGCGGCTACGTGCAGGGCGTCGTGCGCAACTCTCTTCAATACAAGCGGCTGTATGACGACAACGGCAAGTTTCGCGCGGAAGTCGGCTCGCGCGCCCTGCGCCCTGTGACGGATGCGGCGCAACCCAACGCGCCCGCCGCGCAACCTACTAATTCAACTGTGCGCCCGCGCCGGATTGTAGGGAACGAAGAGGAATAAGCGCGTGCTGTTCAAGATTTTCAGAAGGGATTCGGATTTCAGTGTTGATTTATAGAAACTCTGCTTTGTGCGCTAAAGCTCCTCAACTTTTTGTGCTGGCGGCTTTAATTCTTGGAACCTCTTTTTTTGTTCCGCAGACGCTCGCGCAAAAGAGAAAGCAGCCTGCCGCTGCCTCAACTTCTAAATCCATCACCGTTAGCACAGAGCCGAATGCCGTCGTCTGGATTGATGAAGTCCGGCGCGGCGTGGCGGATGCAGAAGGCAGACTTGTTATCAAGAACGTGTCTGCCGGTCGCCACACTTTGCGCGTGCGCGCGAGCAGATTTAAAGAAGTGACAATGGCACTGCCCCTTGCGCGGCGCGGAGAGATTGCGGTTCGCCTCGTGCGGACGACGGATGAAGCAGAGTTGCTGTTTCAGCAGGCCGAAGATGCGCGCGAGAAGGCGCGTGATGACGGGACGCGCGAGGCGGCGGCTGAGCTTTATCGCGCGGCGATAAAGCTGAGGCCAAGACTCGCGGCGGCGCATGTGGGCCTGGCGCGCGTCCTTTTGGAATTGAATGATTACAATGCCGCGCTCGAAGAAATTGATGCGGCGCACGAAGCCCGCGCCAACTTCGCGGAAGCCTCTGCGGTCGAAGGGCGTATCCTGCGGATGGCTGCGGATACGGATGGAGCTATCAAAGCTTTCCAGAACGCGATTCGTGTAGCGAAGGGATTTCAGCCCGAAGCTCACACCGGGCTGGCGTTGATCTATGAAGAGAAGGGCCAGCACGAAGAGGCCGCAGCGGAGTTTCGCAAGGCCATCGCGCAGCTTTCGGACACAGAGCCGGTCGTGTATCAACTGCTCGGCGCGGCTTACGAGAAGCTGGAAAAGTACAAAGAGGCGGTCGCGGCTTACGAGAAATATCTTGAGCTGTCACCGAACGGCAGCCTTGCTCCGGCGATTCGTTCGGTGATGGATCAACTGCGCAGGCAGGCTGAAGGTCGCGACGGCTTGCCTTACTAAAGAAAGATTAGCCACAGAGGCCACAGAGAACACAGAGGTTTAGGAAGATTTCAAATCTGAGATTCTGGATTTGAAATTCCGCTGCGATCCTTTGTGTTCTCTGTGGCTAATGAATTTTTCGGGCACTCATCAATAAAGCCACCCGAAAGTTTTGGCGATAAAGCACAGGACAAAGGCGACGACCAGAAAAGTCGCCAGCCACGGATACTTGCCCATCGGGCATTTGTTCTCTTCGCTCATCTTCGACCGCTATCATAACCCGTCTTAAGCCCCGCTCTCAAACGATTGTTGACAAGCCCCGCTGTGGCCTTGTAGGCTTCCGCCGATTTCAGTAATCAATCAAGAGTCCATCAAGCGGCGTTTATCCAATATTGAATATCCCGGAGAACAACCTGATGACAGAAGAGGGTTATGACATACAGAGATTGCTGGTCTTGAGAAAACTGACGCGTGCGATCTCAGATTTGCTGCGCGGGCAGATGAAAGAATATCTTTCGACGCTCGCGCCGCTCTTGAGGCCGCGCGCGACGCTCGGCGATTACGTGCAGAGCAGCACGCGCGAGACCAGCCGGATCGCTGACGCCGCTTTCAAAGAATTGCAGGGCATCTATGAAACGGTCGCCAGAGCTTCGCCCTTTAACCTCTCCGGCGAATTGAAGCCGCCGATTGAGATTACCAGCACCGCTCTGGAAATGACGCCGATGGAGTACAGCTACGAGGCACAGACCGGGGGCGAGAGCAAAACCGTGACGGTCGTCTCACCGCTCAAGTGGATGCTCACCTATTCGGGTTTCGCGCCGGGACGTGTCAGAGAACTCTTGCGTGATCGCGGTCGCGCAGGCGAAGAGGTGCAGCGATTCCTGCTGCACTACGTAGTGCTGCATGTCGTGATGCGTAAGCAGACGGGCGTGACAGAGATTCTCGACGCGCTGCATTTCCCCATCACCAACGGCACCGAAGCGGACTTCGGCCAACTGCCGTTGACGTACATTTCATCTTCAATCTCGACCGCCCGCCCGCCCGACAGCGTGATTATCGAAAGCACAGAAATTTCCGGCATGGATGTCTTTGAAGAAGTCGTGCGGCTCGAAGACATAGCGCAAATGCAAGACCCGCTCAAGCAACGTCTGGTCGAGTTGATTCGGAGTCACGGCGAGGAGTTGCCGTCTTAAAATGCAAAATGCAAAATGTAAAAATGAGAATCTTCTTCTATTTTGCATTTTACATTTTGCATTTTTAATTGTCTCTGCGTCCTCTGTGGCAATTTCCTAACTAGCGAGGCTTCAATGTCGGACGTAATTTCCTTTGGCGAGCTTGAGATAGTAGCTTCGATGGAAGAGTCTCCCGCGAGGGCAGAGCCGGAGACGCCGTTTCGCATCGCACTGCTCGGCGATTGGAGCGGGCGGGAGAATCGCAAGCTTCAGACAGAGCGCATTGCGCCCGGAGAACGCCAGCCGATTCTGATTGACCGCGATAATTTTGACGAAGTGATGGCGCAGCTCGAAGTGTCCCTGAATTTGCCCGTCGCGGATAACGCGCCGCTGCTCGCGCTTCGCTTCAACGAGCTGGATGATTTTCACCCTGACCGTATTTACGAGCGCGTAGAATTGTTTGCAGCCTTACGCGAGACGCGCGAACGGCTCGAAGATGATTCGACTTATGAATTGGCGGCTGAAGAGGTGCGCAGTTGGGCTGGAAGCAAGGATAAGAATGAAGCTATTGAACCGTCTTCGGAATCAACCGCGCCCGCCTCTGATTTACAATCATCAATAAGCGACGACAACCTGCTTGAACGAATGCTCGAAGAGACCGACGAGCCGCGAGAGACACGCAAGAACGCGCCGGAAGACGATGAGTTGCGCACGCTGCTGCGCGAAGCCGTCCGTCCCTTTCTGGTTTCCGTAGATGAAGCGCAGCAGGCGTCGCTGGTCGCCTCGGTTGACGAGGCCACTTCGCGCTTGATGCGCTCGATACTTCATCATCAGGCTTTCCAATCGCTCGAAGCGGCATGGCGCGCGGCGTATCTTCTCACTTCGCGTCTCGAAACGGGCACAGACCTCAAGCTCTATTTGATAGACATCACGAAAGACGAACTGGCGGCTGACCTCAATGCGTCGGAGAAGCTCGAAGCGACGGGCGTTTATAAGCTGCTGGCGGATCAATCCGTCAACACGTTCGGCGGCGAGTTGTGGGGCGCGCTGGCGGGCAATTATATTTTCAATCCTGTGCGCGAAGATGCACGGCTGCTCGGACGCCTTGCAAAAATCGCAAAGCGAGCCGGTGCGCCGTTTATCGCAGGCGCGAGCGCACGTATCCTCGGTTGCGAATCTCTGGCGCAGACGCCAGACCCGGACGATTGGCGTTCGGAGATTGTGGCGGAGGACAGCAAGGCTTGGGACGCGCTAAAGGCTCTGCCGCAAGCTTCTTATGTGGGGCTGGCGCTGCCGCGCTTTCTCGTGCGGCTGCCTTACGGCGCGTTGACAGAGCCGCTTGAGCGATTCGATTTTGAAGAGATGCCCGAAGGCTCAAAGCACGAAAATTATCTGTGGGCGAATCCGTCTTTCGCCTGCGCGCTCTTGCTGGGGCAGGCATTTACCGAACACGGCTGGGACTTGCAACCGGGCGCGTTACAGGACATAGAGGGCTTGCCGCTGCACGTTTATCAAGAGGAAGGCGACTCTTACATCAAGCCCTGTGCAGAGACTTTGCTCACCATGCGAGCCGCCGAAAAAATCTTGGATGCAGGCTTGATGCCGCTGCTCTCTTTTCAGGGACGCGACACCGTGCGCCTCGCGCGCTTTCAATCGCTCTCAGCTCCCATGACGGCTTTGCATGGGCGTTGGGATGCATTCTGATTCAGCACAGATCGAGCCATAGGGACGAACGCCGAAAAGTTTTTGTATGTGAATGGCTTTGATGTCAGCCATCCAGGAGAACGCCTTGCTGATTCGCAAAGAACAGATGCAGGCTCTGGAAGAAGCCCGGTTGCCGGAGTTCGAGGACTACATGGTCGTGCATCTGGGGAAGTTTAGTCCCTTACACTCGAAATCGCTCGGGGAGGCGGGTATTCGCACACTGATTCGTGTGGGCATGGAACGCGCGAAGCGACATGGATTCACGCACAGAGGCCCCGTTAAATTCTATATCGAAACCATGATCCTGCTCGGCGTTGACTTTGACACCGACCCTCAATACCCGCGACCGGGCGAGATTCTTCGCGACCTTTCGATTCCAGACCAGACGCAACGTGCTGATAAAATTCACGCATGGCTCATCGAATTGCTCGACGCGGCTGGCGGCCCCAAACGCGAATACGCCAGACGAGCATTACAGAGAGCACGGGAGATACCTTTTCAATACATCCCCGTTTCCAGCCCGAACTTTGAGGATGAAGTCATCAGGTACATGAAGGAAAATCACCCGGAGAAGGTCGCCTACGTCGGCGAAACGAATCTCAAAGGATTGATTCCCCGTGCCATCGAAGAGACCAAAAAATATTCTGTGTTCACAGACGCGGGCGTGTGCCTGTTCATCGGGTTGATGTTTGCGGTCGGACACGGGTTTATCAATGATCCGAAATACCCGTGGGCATACAAGACGCTGACGAACCCCGCGATCACAGACCCGGACAAGCGTGTCGAGAGGCTGTACTCTAAGACCATGACTTACCTGGACCATGTCTTGCAACATCTACAGGAGAAGTAAGAGCGTATGTGTTTTAACGGAGGCGAGAATCCTGCGAAACCCGGTGACGGCGGGGCTGTCACTCCGTGCCCGAAGGTCAAGGGTAAACCCGCGGTTGTGGCTCCCACCAAGAACAGTATCGTCTGCAAGGGCGGGACGCTGGTCATCCAGAACAATAACACGGGAGTAGAGCGTGACTGCACAGAGGCACACGAGGGGTCGCATGCGCGTGATTGGAAAGAGCGTTATGGCGAAGACCTCTGCGTGGGCGTTGATGACGGGAAGTTGCCAGTCGGAGGCGACGGCTATAAAGAGTTTCTCAGGCAATCGGAGTGCAAAGCATATCAGGTGGGCATCGAGTGCCGGCAGAATGCGATGAAGACTGCGTCCGATACGGACAAGGCTGCCATTCAGAAGAAAATTGACCGGGACAAGGCACAGTTGGAAAAAAACAAATGCGAGTGAGATCGTCCAAGCATGGGATGGAGCACAGGAACGCTCTGATAATTGTCTGCTGGCTGTTGGTGACCGGATGCCATTATCCGTCTAAAGGTAACAACAAGATGATTACTGAGGCACAAGCTATCGAGATCGCGAAGAAGGAGTTTGAAAAACACGACCTTCGCGCAGCCGAACACACTATCACCATCGAAACCTATCACGCCGACGACAAGCAATGGATCGTCTGGTTCGACGAGTCAGAGCCGTTCCCGACCCCCGGCGGCAATCACGCTGTGCTTGTTAATAAGACCACGGGGGAGGCGGAATTCTTGCCCGGCGAATGAATAATATTCTTTTCAGGGTTTGGCTCTATCCGGTGTGAAATCTGTGACGTGTGGTCTGGCAATCTGGCGAGAACATTTCATGAGGCGCAAGTCTTGCTCAGTTCTCATAAGCCAACGGCAATCTTTGCTCCAACGCTCCATCCTGCCCGCCATCCGTAAACTGCAACAGGACATCCGGCTCTCCGGCTTCGACCAGATAGCGGCTGATTGGCCCAAACATGCGCGCGGTCTCGGCGGCGTTGCACGTCGGCAGGTAGACGCGCATGACCCTTGGGTCGTAGAAGCGAAAGTAGAGCTGGCGTCCCTTTTCATCTTTGACCAGTAGGAAGCGACGCAGGTACCTGCGCACCTGTGCGAACTGCTTATCGCAAGTCAGGAACAGCCCCCAGCTTTTTCCCCAGCCTTCATAGACCAACGTCTCCAAAAAATCCGACTGCGGCGGCAGGCTCAACAGGTAAGGCGCGTAATCATCCAGCAGCTTTCCTTGCTCCCCTTCATACAGAGATTGATATTTTTCTTTGGAAGCGCGCAGCAACTCAAGCACGCGCACGTCTCGCGCAGCATCGAGCAGGGCAAAAAGCGGCTCAGGCTGCCCACGCAAAATTTCCAGCAAACGCTTGTTATAAGCCAGCGTCTCGGCCTCGTCCATGCCGACGGACAGCGGGAAGGCGGCATCGGTCTGTGTTGCAACAGACGGGGCAAATTCATTTTCATCCGCCTCAAGGTGAACGACGAAGGTCGTGTGGCCTGCAACAATCTCATCGCCCTCGCTGAGGGTCGCTTCAGCAACTTGCTTACCATTGACAAAGGTGCCGTTGCTGCTATTGAGGTCGCGCAGCCTGCAAGCGTCGCTCTCACATTCCAAAGCAAAATGCACGCCGGATAAATAGGTATCATCTGGCAGGGAAAAATCTGCGTGGGTGGTACGCCCCACGCTCACTGTCTGACCGGGCTGGATGCGTATCTGCTTTTTGCCGCCGACGGGAGCGGGCTTAATCTCTACAATGACCTGCATCGCTCGAATATTTTCTATCTTTTCCGCGATTTAAGATTAAGAGCAGACTTCGCAGAAACCCGCGCCGCTGGCCGCCGCAGCCGACATGGCAGAGCCTTGAACAGGCGATCCCGCTCCCACTTCGCCAATCATGACGGTGGGCAATCCCTGCACGATGACGCCGCCATGAACTGTCAAATCGCCGATGCGCGCAGCCATCATGTTGCCGATCAAGACGGTCGGCGAGCCTTTGGCGATGACATCGGGTGGGCCTGTGCAAACACACATATCACCGACCCGTGCGGCTGGCTGGCCGCCAATCAGGACAGTCGGCATACAGGCCGGTAAAATCGGGCCACCGACGTGCGGCACGGGGCCGGGATTGACCAGCGGACAGGTGTGCATATCACCCAAACGCGATGCTGGAGGCATGTTTGTACTCCCTTCTCAAACTTTAAGTCCTCGGACAAAATTAAGTTGAAGCAGGAGCGGGTCAGAACCGCCTGCGGTAGCGGGCGGGTCGCAAGTGTCGCTAAGAACCCGCCCGCTACCGCAGGCGGTTCTGACATCACAGCCACCGCAACTTAATTTTGTCCGAATGCTTACTATCTGGTAGCTGTGACATGAAACCTACGACTGCTTGGAGAATTACGGCGCGGATTTCTGTCCCGTCTTCGAATCATCCGCGACGGTCGGCTCGGTCGGTTTAGCTTCCTTCGCATCCTTGGGCGCATCCGGGCTTGAGCCGCCGCCCGAACCGGCTGCGCCGCCGCTATTAATCAAGACCATTGTGCCCTGAATCGTCACGCCCGACGGGCCGATGTCAACAAAACCGCCCGGCCCTTTAATGGTCAACTGCACTCCGGCTTCGATAATCACCTTCATGCCTGCTTTGAGGTGAATCTCCTGCCCGGCTTCAAGGGCATGCTTTGTGCCGACCTTTTCCTGCTGAGAACCGCCAACGGTCAGAGAGGTCGAGCCGTCAATCTTCTCTTTACGGCTGCCCTTGAGATGATAATCGTTATCGCCGCCGATGGTTTCCGTCTTCTTGCCTGCGATGGAGATGTCCTGGCTGCCGCTGCCCTGGTCGCCGCCGCCGACCTTCAGTTCCATGTTGCCGCCGATGTGCTCGACCTGATGGCGATGCACTTTCAGGTGCTTGTCCTGATAGACCATCTCGCGCTGGTCGCCAGCCTTTTTGCCGTCCTTCTCGCTGCCGACAATCAAGTGGCGATGAGAGATGATGCGCTCCATAGATTCGTTCTTGACGCGCGTGTCCATATTGCGCTCGGCGTGGAGGAAGATTTGTTCTTTGTCTTTCGTGTCATCGAAACGCCATTCGTTAAAGCCGACGCCGCCCTTCGTGCTATTGGATTTAACGCCGGTCACTTTATTGTCATTCTTGTGCTTGCCATCGGGGCCGTCGCCCTGATAAGGCGGCATCTGTTCTGCGTTATAAACGCTGCCGATGATGATCGGTTGATCCGGGTCGCCTTCAAGAAAAGCGACGACGACCTCCTGCCCGATTCTGGGCCAGAAGGACGCGCCCCAACGTTTGCCCGCCCAGCTTTGTGCGACGCGCAGCCAGCAAGAACTGTTCTCGTCTTTTTTCCCTTCGCGATCCCAGTGAAATTGCACCTTCACGCGCCCGAACTTATCCGTAAAAATCTCTTCGCCCTTCGGCCCGACGACGACAGCCGTCTGCGGCCCCTGCACGATAGCCTTGGGCGTGATGCGCGAATGGCGAAATGTTACAGAGGCGGGGATGCAGGTAAAGCTATTGTTATACGAAGAATCGGAAGCCGCGCCGCCTCTGCCTGAAACGAATTCCGCAGGCTGGGTCGCCGTATGGCTGACAGAGGTCAACACATACGGGCCGGAGCCGACGCTCGGCGGCGGCTCTACCAACTCGAAACGTTTGCCCGCAGTGAAAGAGCGGCAGATGGACACGCCGTAATGCACCAGATGCGGAGCTTCTTCTTCCTCCATGCGGAGGTTGACGATGGTGCGCCCCTCCGGCTCGACCTTTTCCAAACGCTCCTCCGGCTTATTGAAACGCTGCGCGTGGCCGCCCGGGTAATCATAAACTTCAAACTTGTCGTTACCGCCGACCACGAACGTCGTCGGCTCGACCACTTCCAGATTTTTGCTTGGCATCTGGAAATGATAATCACGCAGCGAGTATTTGCCCGGCCTGAACTCTTGATACATCTCCCAAGAGTTGACTGTATCTTCACGGTCGTTGTAGCCGCCCTCCGGGAAAAAGTTCGCTTTATTCTGATTCGGGCATGGCTTGTAGGCTTCTGTCGCATCGGCCATGATGAGCGTGTGCTTTCCGTCCTCGTGCTCGAAGAAATAAAAAATCCCTTCCTCTTCCATGAGCCGCGAGACGAAATTGAAATCGGTCTCACGATACTGCACGCAGTAATCCCACTTGGTATAAGCGCGGTTGGTATCGAAGCGAAAATCCTGAAACCCCAAATCTTTGAAAATCTTCTCGATGATTTCGGGGACGGTTTTGTCTTGAAAGATACGGCAATCCGCCGTGCGCGTGAGAAACCAGAGCCACGGCACCACCTCTGCGCGGTAATGTGTAAAACGATGCTCGCCGCCTTCATCGCGCCCGCTTAAAGAGAAGCGGCTGATAAAACCGTTGAAGTGGCGATACGATTCGTCGCGCAGCATCAATCCGATGGTCACGTTTTTCCCGACGATGTTTTGGAGCTGGATTTTTTCCGGCACGTCCGAGAGCAAATCCAGCCTGAAGGAGAAGAGCGAGGACACCTCTTCATGGCCCATACAGCCTGTGACCAGCAGGTCATCCGCCGCAACCGACGCCACATCTACGATGAGCAGCCGGTCATCCTGTTTCGCTTTTACATCTGCCATAACTTCTCCCGTCAGCGTTTCACCCGCACGATTAGATTTGTATAGGCCGCTTCAAGCGGGAATGCCGGCGGCACGGTAAACATAAAATGAATCGGGAAATTATTGGGGCTAAACTTTTTGCCCCCCATAATAGAAGCGGTCACAAAGGCATTGATAACCGAAAGATTGGTGGCCGCGCTAAAGGTGTCGGCTGTGAAATCAGCTTTCATGGGGCCACATGCAAATCCGAACCTGTCCGTCCCGGAGTTGAAGATTGCGGCTCCCGCCTTATGGTCTTTGTCGAAGACATCCATCGCTTGCTTGCCGGTGCCCGGCACGCAACTGCCAAAGGCGCTCAGTTCCTTGGGCGCAGCCAAGCTATCGGCGTTAAACTCCTCGCGGAAAAAAGTGAGCGTGTCCTGTAACTTTCCCATATTACACGTGCGCAACTCGATGGTCTGGCGCTGGATGGCTTTGACGGCATCCATTTTCTTGACTATGCGTAAGATGTCATCATCGCTGTTAAGCCCGACCGTCACTTTCTGCCGCCCTATCTCCCGCTCGATGGCGGCTTTGGCCGACGCGACATCGGAGACCGGAGGGAGTGACTTTTTATTCACTATATCCTTTAGTTTTTGCAGGTCATCACCCGCCTCTTTGTATTGCTTGATTAACTCCGCCAGCAATCTTAACTGGCGGAGCAGGTTTGTTTGAGCATTTTTCGGCTTGGACAACGTATCCTTTTTGTCCGTGACCTGCGTAATCGGAATCAGAAATCCGAGCTGCGTCCCGTGCGCCTGAATTATAAAATCCTTCTCGTTAGCCAGCTTAGCATCCAGCATGAGGTCCAGCATTTTTTCGTAGGTCAGAGGCTTGATGAGTTCAATTATCGTGACCTTCAGCGAGGCCAGCGTATCAAAGATTTTGAAATAATTGGAGCCGTTTGCGTCCATCACTAAAGCGACGGCTGCCAGAGGGGACTCTTGCCGTGCGCCGCAGCGTATCTCGCACCTTTCGCCGCGCAGCGCAGCCCAGGCGGCGCGCCAGGCTTCTGCTTCCAGAGCCTCGCGGCTATCGCTTCCGCCGCGCGCAAGCTGTACTGTGTGGGCCAATTCGTGCCCGACGATTGCCAGTTGCGCAGTCTCGGACATTTCCCTCAACCTCTCGGAAAAAAAGATCGTCTCCTCGTTTACGGCGAGCGCGAGCGCGCCCAACGCAGCGAGACGACAATCCGCTTCCGGCCCCGCGTGGGCACGCACATGTGCAAAGCTCCGCCCGTAAGAAACTTCAAAAGGCTCGCGCCACTTGGCGGGCAAACTGCCGCTGATGTTCTCTCTCATGAATTTTCCGTCAACGTCGCAGCCTTTAGGTAATCTCATACTTAAACTGCCCGGCGTCCGAAACGCCAACGTGGACGCGCGTGACGCCCTGACCGGTCGCCATCCGCGAAAGAAACTCGCCGGACATCGCAGGCAGCAGCGTTCTGGTCAGGATATGGTCAACGTTACGCGCGCCGCTCTCGACCTCTTTGCAGCGATTCGCGACTTCCTGCACGACCTGCTCGTCATAAGAAAATTCCGCGCCGTGATTCTCTTCCAGACGCTTGCCGATGCGCCCCAATTGCAGCTTGATAATCTCGCGCATCACGTCGTCGGAGATGGGGTAATAAGGGACAACGACCATGCGACCAAGAAGCGCGGGTTTGAAAGCTTTAATCAGTTCAGGCCGAATCGCTTCCACCAAGCCTTCCGGCTCAGGCCGCGTGTCCGGGTCTGCCGACAGCTTCATGATCGTGTCTGTCGCCACGTTGGACGTGAGCAGGATGACGGTGTTCTTGAAATCAATCTCGCGCCCTTCGCCGTCTTCGAGCATGCCTTTGTCAAAGACCTGATAGAAAAGCTCCATCACATCCGGGTGCGCCTTCTCGACTTCGTCGAGCAGGACGACCGAATAAGGCTTGCGCCGCACGGCTTCGGTCAAGACGCCGCCCTCGCCGTAACCGACATATCCCGGCGGCGAGCCTTTAAGCGAAGAGACCGTGTGCGCTTCCTGATACTCGCTCATGTTGATGGAGATGAGATTGCGCTCGCCTCCGTAAAGCGTATCGGCCAGCGACAAAGCCGTCTCGGTCTTACCGACGCCGCTCGTGCCGACGAGCAGAAAGACGCCGACCGGGCGACGCGGGTCTGTCAGGCCAGCGCGAGCCGTGCGGATACGTTGTGCGATGGCTTCGAGCGCGTGCGATTGACCGATGACGCGCTGCGCGAGTCGCTCGTGCAAAGCCAGGACAGCATTGATCTCATCCGTCAGCATCTTGCCGACAGGAATCCCCGTCCAGCCTGAGATGACTTCCGCGATGGTCTGCGCGTTCACGGTCGCCTGCATCAAAGGATTTTCGCCCTGCAACTCCGCCAGTTCGTCATTAAGCTTTGAAAGCTCCGCGCGCAAAGCTTCGACATCTATGGGCGGAGATGCAGCCGCGCCAGCCTGCGACGCAGCCGCGCTCGCTTGCGACGAAGCATCTCCGGGCTGCGACGAAGCTGCGCCGGGTTGCGCTTGGCCTGCGCCAGCTTGCGCCGAAGCCGCGCTGGCCTGCGCTTGACGTTCCGCAGCCGGAGATGAAGCCGCGCCGCTCGGAGATGAAGCATCGCTGCCTGGAGATGAAGCGTCGCCGCCCGCAGATTGCCCCGCGCCGTTGCCGGATGCGCCCGCCGCAGCCGCAGCTTTTCCTTTCGCATGCTCTTCAAGCTGTGTGCGAATTTCTCGAATCCGCTCAATCAGAGCGCGCTCTTTCTCCCATTGCTCTTTGAGTCCGGCGAGCCGCGTTTCCTCTTCCGTTTTTGCAGCCTTCAATTCCTGTATCCGCTCGTCGTGATCCGTGCCGGTGACGACTTCGCGCTCAAGCGCGCCCATCTCCGTCGCGAGCCGATCTATGCGCCGCTGCGAATCTTCGACGGACGAAGGCGTCGCGCCCTGCCCGATGGCGACACGCGCGCACGCAGTATCAAGCACGCTGACGGATTTGTCCGGAAGCTGCCGACCCGAAATGTAGCGATGCGAGAGCTTGACCGATTCCACGACGGCTTCGTCAAGCACGCGCACCTTGTGATGAAGCTCCATCATCTCCGTCAAACCGCGCATCATCGAAATAGCTTTTTCTTCATCAGGCTCTTCGACCTTGACGACCTGAAAGCGGCGCGCGAGGGCGGCATCCTTCTCGAAATATTTTTTGTACTCAGCCCAGGTGGTCGCCGCAAGAGTGCGCAACTCGCCGCGCGCCAGCGCAGGTTTTAAAAGATTCGCAGCATCATTTTGCCCTGCCTGTCCGCCCGCGCCGATCATCGTGTGCGCTTCGTCTATGAAAAGAATGATGGGCTGCGGCGAAGATTTGACCTCTTCGATAACAGACTTCAAGCGGTTTTCAAACTCGCCTTTGATGCCCGCGCCCGCCTGTAACAAACCTAAATCAAGCGTCCGCACAGCAACATTTTTGAGCGGGGCGGGCACGTCTCCCTCAGCGATGCGCAAGGCAAAGCCTTCGACGACAGCCGTTTTTCCGACGCCCGCTTCGCCCGTCAGAATCGGGTTGTTCTGGCGGCGGCGAGTCAGGATGTCAACGACCTGCCGAATCTCGAAATCGCGCCCGAGCACGGGGTCTATGTGCCCGGCTCTGGCTTTGGCCGTCAGGTCAATCGTAAATTGATCCAACGCTTTTGTTTTTCCCGGAATGCCTTCCTGTGTCGCCGCCGCGCCGTCGCCTGTGCCTTGCGCTGAAGCAGATGAAGAAGTTGCTGTAGCAGCTTCTTTATCTTCAGCCGAGCCAGCCGTTATCTCCGGCAGATTTTTCTTGAGCGTCTCGACGGAAATATTATCCAACTGCTTCGAGATAGCATTTGCGCTGCGAGCCAAACGTTCATCCGCCAGTAAAGCCAGAATCAAATGTCCCGAACGAATTTTTGATGCGCCATAATCTATTGATCCTAAGAGCCACGCTTGCTGGATCAGATTTTTCAGGTCGAGCGAAAAAGCCGGAGTCCGCGTATTTCCCTTCTCAAGCTTTTCTATCGCCACCATCAAGTCTTTGGTCAGGCGGTCGAGATCAATCTCGAAATAACGCAGCACCCGTGCTAAGTCACTCTCCTGATCTTCAGACAGCTTGAGCAGGAGATGCTCAACGTCAACATCATAATTAGTCCGCGCATGACATATCGCCGCCGCCCCTCTCAAAGCATCGCGACAGGTATCATTCAACCTGTCAATAAGTGACTTATGATTTACGTTCATGGCTCTGCCCTTTCTATGCGATAACGTTTCCCTTAAAGAGCAAGGATGAGGGATGAAGGATGAAGGATGAAGGGCATGCTATTGCGCCTTGAACAGCACATCTCCGAATAGCATCGCGTCCATCCTTCATCCTTCATCCTTCCGCCTTCATCCTTGCTTTTAGTTATTTACCGGAAGCACCACCTGATCTGCATCCTCTGCGAAGGCTTTGGTCTTGAGCCAGCTACTCCATCCGAGCATCGGCCTGCGCCGGGCGCGCGTGGTCAAAATGCAGCTTGGCACTTCTTTCGCTTTCAAAACGGGTTGCATATCGAAGTCGAATTCCATCCCGGCCATAAAGCGAATCATCGAAGTCGCAGGCTTGTAAGCCGTGCCGACCGGCAGAAAAGCTTTGAATTCCTGATATGTGAGCGGGCCGAATTTGACGCGGAACTTTGCTTGATCGTTCCAGACGCGCGTGCCTGCGATGGTATTGACGCCAAGCTCTGTGTTGGCCTGACCTAAGAAGCTGATGCTGTCTTTGTCGAGCTTGAGCCACTGCCCTTTGAATTGCTCTAGCTCGCAGGGGACGCCGAAATAATCGCCGAGCATCGCTCGAATCGCGCTCGCGTTGTGCGGCCTTTGCGCGATCAGGCCGCCGTAAAAAAGCAAGCCCTGATCTTCCAGATTGAGGCGGCGCGGGCGCAAGCCGCGCGTGCCCATGCCGATGATGTCAAAGAGAAATTCCGTAAAACGATCTTCGTCGCCGCGCTCGTAGGCGATTGGGAAATGATGCTTTTCCCACGCGCGGTAAAAGAGCGAGATCATCCGGTGGCTGAAGAGGTCTAAAAAATCCCAGAGCGCACTGTCTTTGTAGCGAGCGCGCTCCATCAACAGTTCCGTGTATTGCGCCGGAAGCACGCCGAGCGGCCCCGTCATTCCCATAAAGGCGACGGTCATCTCAAGCGGCGCATCCGCTTCCGCATCATCCCCGCGCTCAATCTCGTAAAGCTGACTGGGCGGAAAGGCGAGCGCGGCGCGCGTGCGAAAACGCACGACTTCGCGCAACGGAACGTTTTCGCGCGCGACGCCGACACGCTCCGGATAGATTCTTTCCATTAAGCGCACCGCCTGAAAAAAATCGAAGCGATACGGCTCGTCAAAGAGAACTTTGATTAGAGGAGTATGTGCTCCCCCGCCCTCGGTTGCCATCGCTTGAATTGTCCTTCGCGCTGTTTGGTATTTGCCACGAGTTGGTTAAAAGAATTGATAGAGGCATAGAGTCCAAGAAAGCGTTCCAGCACGGAAGCGAACAGAAACAGACCGCTGCCGACATACTGTTCTTCGTCGAACTCGATAGTGGTTTCCAAGCCGCGCACGAAGCCCGCGCCGATACGCATGCCGGTTTGTCTGGTCACGCGGCGGCTTGAGACTTTGTTGATGCCCTTAATCTGCTTGCGCGTCGAAGAGGAATCCGCCAGATCGTAAAGATACAAAATCTCCTGCAAGGCTTCGGGCGAGCCTTCGCCCTCGACCAGCGAGAGATGATTTAAGGTCAGGTGCGAGAGCAAACGCCACTGCGCCGCGCGCTTTAAAGGCGGGCGCAAGGTTTCAGTCGGCTTGGTCAGGCAGCGCACGCGCGAAAAAGGCGCGACGCCTTCGACTTCCAGATCGCCTTCGCTGCCGCCGAACGGCAACTTGCCGGGCAAATCGCGATTAGTGCAGAGCGCATGCACGTTAAGCGTTTCGACCGCCGGGACATGCGGGTTGAATCCCAGGTCAACGAGCGAGATGTAAACCTCTGTGCCGGTGTCTTCGGGTTTCTGCGATTGGCGGCGGCTCGCGTACCAGAAGGTGCGATCCTGCTCGCGGTCATAGGCATGGCGAAACGAGTAGAAAGGCTGAAACTCTCTTGTCTCTTTAGTGCGCGGGTCGGACGCGCTCACGCTCTCGACTTTATAAATCTCGGTCGCCAGTTGGCGGCGCACGTCCGGGATGACATGATACTCGTGTTGCTGCGCGGTCAGGTGAATCGGCTCGGCAAGCTCTTGATAAAGATTGATGACAGGGGTGCAGTTGAGCTGAAACGTTTCGGCGTCCACAGCCCCGCGCGGCGGCGTCACATCACGCAGGTAAATAGCAATCTCAAAATAATCGCCAAAGCCCGCCAGCGCAGCCTTGCTCAAGCCCGTCACATCAAAGAATAAAAACTTTTCAGGGAAGGCGAAGTATTCTGAAAGCAGCCTGTATCCGGCAAAGGAACGCGCCGTGTACGGCAGCATTCCTTCGTCCGCTTCAAACCCCACAGGCTTGAGCACATTGGCCGGAAGCACAATGGGCGATGTCGGCATAGGCGTCTTGAGCAAAGCGGTTCTGGAAGTCTTCTTGGTCGGCTTGGGGCGCAACTCAACGCGCGTCGCCTGATTAAAAATCAATTCATAAAGCGGATAGATAATCTGCGCTTCGCCGTTCAGATAAAACCTGAGACTGTCAATCACCTCGCCCTCGCCGGTACGCATCGTCGCCAGCCGAGTTTCGTTATAACAGGCCAGATTGAGCTTGATGACGGCTTCTCCCCAACGCCCGCGCGTGTCCACAGGGTCGAGCGATTCCAGCGAAGCCGACTCAACCTCTACAGGCCAGATCGTCGTGTCGTAAGAAGTGCGAAACCGGCACGGCGTTCCCTGCACCGGGTTTGAATACAAGCTGGTCTCACGCGGCAGCGCGTACCCGGTCGTCAGATTCGCGCGCTCAGGCGAGAACTGCACGATGGACATCGAAGGAATCGGAGCCAGATAGTGCGGATAAAGAACGTTCAGAAAAGATTCCGTGATTTCCGGAAACTCGTCGTCTATTTTGAGATGTACGCGACCCGCTAGAAAAGCGAAAGCTTCGATCATTCGCTCTGCGTGCGGGTCGTCACAAGTGTTCTCTTCAATCAGCAGGCGCGAAGCGATCTTCGGATACTTGCGGGCAAACTCCGCTCCCATCTGGCGCATAAAGACCAGCTCGCGCTCGTAGTATCCCAGAAGCTCGTCGCGCATTATTTCTCCTGCACCAGAATCTGGCCGCTGCCAAGCTGTAAGACTGTATCGAAGGTAATCGGCTCAGGCGCAGGCTCGACCTTCAGGCGCGCGTCAATGCGAAAACGCATCACGCGCTCGATGCTATCCATCGGCTCCAGCGTCACGACCAAATCTTCAAGGCGCGGCTCGAAGACGCGGATCGCTGTTTCCAGAGCGCGGCGCATCATTTTTTGATCCGACGCATTTTTAACACTCGCGGTCGTAAAGTCCGGCAGCCCGAAAACGGCCAGCGAGTTATTCAGCTCCTTCAATTCGGGCGGCACATCTTCGGCGGTGCGGCGCGTGTTGAGCAGCCATTCGAGATCGCGTTTGACCGACTGCTTTAACTGCCGCAGGCTTTTGGCGCGCGAGGTCACAGGCTCGCGCGACAACTCCGGCTCGTAATCGAGCAGGCGGTCAAGCACCGAAGGAGTGATGCGGACTTCGTTGTCTGTTCTGAGCAAAACTCTTTCCTTTAACTAAAAATATTCAGAAGCCATTGGTCTTCGGACTCTTCCTTTGAAAGCGAGCCTGACGACTGGCTACTCTGGTCCAAAACTTTCAGGAGAATCCAAGACACGGCTCATGACTTCGAGCGGAGGGGGCGCGAGAGACAAAAAACTTTAGATCCGGACTAGCCTTCGGAAATAATTTGCGCCCGCGCTGAAGTTTCTCGCCTGTCAGGAACGAGAAAAGCGGGGCGCTGGCGCCGGAGAAAGTTGACTCAAAGGAAAAAAATCGGGCGCTCGCGGCGTCAGCAGCCGGGTCGCGCTTGCTGCACGCCGCAAGCGCCCGCAAGTTCAGTTTTCAATTTCCTTACGGCTCCAGTGCTTACATCCCCACAAAGGCTCACGGGGCGCGCTCTGGCGCTTGCCCGTTAGACTTCCTTGTTCTGCTTCTGGTCGTAACCGGCCTTGACTGCGCCACCGAGGCTGCCGTCCGGCTTCTGCTCTTTGTACTCGACTTCGACCTTGGCAAAGTTCATCGAAATCTGATCCATCGGGATGACATCAGCGCCGCCGGAGCCGCCCGTCTGGTACGAAGAGACGATCAGGTCTGTGAATTTCCATTTAAGAAATTCCTGCTGCTGCTTACCGGCCTTGCGCGCGGTCATCGTCGCTTCTTTGAAGTGCTCGCCGGTCGCGCAAGCCAGAAAGAGCTTCGGGCTGGCTTTGCAAACTTTCATCACGTAGTGAAAGTCATTCATGGTGACTTTGCCTGCGCCGCCGCCGCCGCCGAACGCCATCGTGCCTGATTGTTGCGCACCGAACGACCATGATTCGACCTGAATCTCGCCTTTGTGCGCGTGGTCTGCGCTTTCGCCTTCAACTCCTGCGATCTTTAAGAAATAATCTACCGCTGCCATTGTTGTATCTCCTTTCGAGAGTGGGAATGGAAGCCTGAATGTTCAGCCGCTTCCGAATGTCTTTTTAAGTTCAAAAATCGTTTGACAAAGACTGCGAGGAACTGACCGCCCGGCTATCGGCACGCCGATGCTTCACCTGACAGCAAGGGCAGTTTCCTCAATTCGCCAATTTGCCAGTAGTTTTTACATGTCCGCCGGGTATCTCATCATCTCATCGCCTAATGACATCAGAGACGCACGCGCCCGGCAGATTTGCGCTCTCAAAGCGAGCGATAGAATAGCGTCCATGCCAGAATTAAGCGGTGATAGACCGGATGTTTTCCAGCCTATCACCGCGAATGGACTTACTTGTTAACCGGCGGCGGAAGTTCCGCGACCAGACGCAATGAAACCGACAACTCGTCGAGTTGGAAGTGCGGGCGCAAGAAAGCCACAGCCTTGTAAACTCCGGGTTTGCCGGGCACTTCCGCCACTTCAATCCGCGCCTCGCGCAGGGGGTACTGCGCTTTGGTCGTCGGCGACGCTGTATCATCCTCAGTCACATAGTTGTTAATCCAGCGATTGAGAAAGATTTCGCAGTCCTTACGCGACATAAAGCTGCCGATCTTGTCGCGCATCATCGCCTTCAGGTAATGCGCGAAACGCGAGACGGCGAAGATGTATTGAAGCTGGGTCGAGAGCCGCGAGTTCGCATTGGCAAAATCCGTATCGTACTTCTTGGCTTTGTTCGCACTTTGCGCGCCAAAGAAGGCCGCATAGTCCGTGTTCTTGCAATGCACGAGCGGGATAAAACCGAGGTCTGAGAACTCTTTCTCGCGCCGGTCTGTGATGGCGATTTCCGTCGGGCATTTGAGTGCGACTTCGCCTTCGTCCGTTTCAAAGGTATGCGAAGGCAAGCCCTGCACGAGGCCGCCGCCCTCGACGCCGCGAATCGCTACGCACCAGTTATAGAGCGAGAAGGCTTCGGTCAGGCGCGTGCCGAAAGAATAGGCCGCGTTGCCCCACAAGTATTTCTTGTGGTCTTTGCCGTCCACGTCCTCCTCGAAATTAAAGCTTTCGGTCGGGACTGTCTCCTGCCCGTAAGGCAGGCGCATGAGGGTATGCGGCAGGCACAAACCGACGTAGCGCGAATCCTCTGATTCGCGGAAGCTACGCCACTTGACATACTCCGTGCGGTCGAAAATCTTCGCCAGATCGCGGACTTCCGTCAGGTCTGTGAACGAGTCCCAGCCAAACAGTCCCGGCGCAGCCGACGAGAGGAACGGCGCATGCGCCGCCGCCGCGACGTTCGAGATTTTTTCGAGCAGCGACATATCCTGCGGGTGGTTGCCAAAGTCATAGTCGCCGATCAAAGCTCCGAACGGCGCGCCGCCGAAGGTGCCGAACTCTTCTTCGTAAATCTTTTTAAAGAGCGCGGATTGATCGAATTCGGGCGCACGCTCCAAATCTTTGAGCAGGTCTTTCTTCGATGAGTTCATGACGCGAATCTTGAGCATCGTGCTGGTCTCGCTGTTATGAACCAGATGATGCAGCCCGCGCCAGGAGCCTTCGAGCTTTTGAAAGTCTTCGGCGTGCATAATTTCGTTGAGCTGCACAGACATCAATTTGTCTATGGCGGCGATGCGGGCGTTGATGGTTGCTTCCATGTCTTTGGACATGGTCATCTGTCCCTGCATGACCTGCTGGACAAACTCTGCGATCATGTCTTTGGCGCGTGCGGTCTGGCTCTCGTCACGCGCGAGGCGACCTTCATCCAAAATCCGGCTGAGCAGATCGGTCTCGCCCTGTTGTTCTTCAGTGACGACGGCTGCGCCTTTCTTTTCTGCATTCTTACTCATTGGGCTGCTCCTCCTTTGTCCCGCTGCCGTCAGCGGCGGACGCTTCGAGTCCCAGTTGATCGCTCAACTGTTGCTGCGCGCCGGTATTGCCGATGATTTCCTGAAGCAGTTCTTCCAGCTTGTCGTTGCCGTCCATCTTCGAGAGCAGATCGGACAGCTTCTTGCGTGCTTCGACCAGACGGCGCAGGGGTTCGACCTGATTGACAAGCTGGTCAGGCTCGAAATCCTCGATCTTGTTAAAGCGCAACTCGACGTTCAACTTGCTGCCATCGTCCGTCAGCTTGTTATCCACACGATAGGCGAGGCGCGGCTTCATCCCGCCCAGCACCTGATTGAAGTTGTCGCGGTCAATCTCAACGAACTTGCGATCCTTGAGTCGCGGCAGCGGCTCGTCCGGCTTGCCGGAGAAATCGCCCAGCACGCCGACCACGAAAGGCAACTCCTTCAACTCAATCGCTCCGCCGATCTCCACGTCGTAAGTAATATGCACGCGCGGCGGTCGGACGCGGCCAAGTTTATGTTGTGTGCTCTCCTTTTTAGGCATAAGGGTCACTCCTTTCAAGTGTTGTCGTAGACGGGCGCACGGTTGACTCCAACCGGCTTGAAAATAGGTTTAATCGTCCACTTCGGTTATGGGTGTTGGTTGTCATCATCATTACTCGCTTTAACAGCCGGAAGCGGTAGAAGCTCATCGCTTGACTGTCAAAGCACGAAAAAGCTGTTCGCGTTATTCCGTTCCACTGCCGTCAAACGGCGTGTTGAGTCCGAGCGTCTCGCGCAACTGGCCGAGCACCGTATCATCTTTAATCACATCCTGAAGCCAGGTCTCAAGAGGCATCTGTCCCCACTTGATGGCGCGCTGGACGAGATAGGCGACGGGGCTGTGCGGCTCTGTGCGGCGAAAATATTCGGAGACTTCCGCCAGCTTGCGAAGAGCTTCCTGACGGCTGCGGACGGGGCCGGTCATTCCGCCGACTGCGCCCGCTTCTCCCTCTTGTCCTTCGCCTGCCGCACCTTCCGTTTCGTCCGAAGCGTCTGGCTCAAGCAGACGTTTTTCTTTGAGCAGTTTTTCGACGAGCGTGCGTACCTCATCGAGCGACTTTTTGAGCGCGCCCAAGCCCGGCGTCTGTCGCTCGTACTTCTCGTCCATCACCTTATCGAGCGCCTGAAACTCAGCCCAACATTCTTCTAAGATTCGCCAAGTCTCTTCATAAAACGCGCGCCGTGTCGCGTTCACGGCCTTGCGCCAATCTTCTCCGGTCGTCCGTCCTTCTTCGACGGCCTGTGCGCGTAGCTCTTCCAGACGCGCGAGCTTGTCCGAATCGAGATTTTCCAGATTCTCAGGGATGTCGAACTGCTTTGACTCTTCCCATTTCAGATAGCTGTAATTGACGCCGCCCGGCGCGCTGGTGACCGGCACTTCTTTAATCGCCTCTGCCAGCTCGCGATCCATCCACGCCACAGAGTTGGCGCGTCCTTCCAAGTCGCCTTCGTCAATCTCCGGGTAGAGCTGATCCCAGAACTGTTCGTGCAACCCTCGCATCAGCTTGAGGCCGTCGCGCAGGCCGGGAAAGCCGTAGAGCTTGACGAACGATTCGGCGAGCCACGCGCAGACCTGCAAGTCTTTGGATTGAGTCGAGAGCGCGGGCACGGCCAGGTTCAAGACCTGATGAAAATCCGCGACTTTCATCTCGTACTGCCATTCGCCCTGCGCCAGATTGTCTTCGGCGCGGCGCGCTTCGCGTATCTCGTCGTGCAGCCCGGAATATTGCAAGCTCGCGCCGGCGGGATTTTCACCCTCTATGGGAGCCAGCAGAGCTTCCAGATCAGCCACCGCCGCCACCGTTTCCGGGGAAGCATTTTCTACAACTGCCGACATTTAAAGAGTCCTCATAGCTAATTCAATCTGGTGTGAGCAGTCAAAGTCTTGGGAACGCGAATGAGCGTTGGCCTCAACCGGGCAATAGGTGCGAGTAATGGTGACAACAAATATATCATAAATGGCAATCGCACTTTTAATATTCTCAAACGCCCGCCTTTTAACTTAAATTTCTCATGCCTGAAATCAGGAAACCGCGCTCGTGGCTTCTTCCGCCGCCTGATTGAATTCGACGCTCCTGACTTCCAGGAGAGCTTTGTCTTCTTCATCATTGACGAGGAACAGGCGCATGCCGACGCCAGTGTAAATGTCTCCGCCAGCCTCGCGCCAATCCGTCATCCTGCCGAGACGCACCTGATTGTTTTCATGCGCGGATGAACCTGCGTAGAGCGTCGGCAGAAACACTTCGCCCATCGTTCCATCAAGCGACTCGATGCGCGCATTAGCCCAGAGCAGGTCGCGCAAATTCTTCGGCTCGGCAATCTCTATGCGGCGTATCTGCTCAAAGGGCAGCCATGTGTACTGATCTTTGACAATCAATTCGAGCACAGAGCCGGTCGCGTCATTGTAATCTCTGAAATCGTTGAACTCACGATTCTCGTTGAGCTTGCCTGCCAGCGCGGGGCGTTCCTCCTCTGCACGGTCAAGCGTTTCGCGCGCCTCCGTCAGATTGCCTTCGCGCAGGCGATTGTTCGCCGTCAGCAGGAGGTCAACGTAAGCGGGCGGCTCCGAGAGAAAGTGCGGTTGCAGGCCGTCCGTAAAAAGACGCTGGCGGTCGCGCTCGGCCTTGATGTTGTTGCGATAAGCCTGCACGCCGATGGCCGTCTGCATGCTCTGATGGCCGATGACATCAAGCTGTTTTTCCGCGCGCTCCCATTCTCCCGCGAAGCAGAACACCTCGAAGAGAAACGTGCGCAGGGTTACATCGGTCGGATTGGCCTTTACGTCGCTGATGAGCTGTTCGACGGCTCCTTCAAGCTCACCGGCATCAAGCAAGGCTTTTGCCTTTTGCATCTTCAGAGTCTCCCTAATCCATAACGCGGAATGCAGGCTTCAAAAGTGTCAAGAAATTTGTCAGAGCCGCCTGCGGTAGCGGGCGGGTTCTTATCGTCAAAAATACCCGCCCGCTACCGCAGGCGGTTCCGACCTACTTTTCCAAATTCGCGGGCGCACGCAAGTTGGTAAAGAGACTGCGCTCAAACGGACTATTTGCGCTGGACGGCCTGAGCGTCGCTTTGACGGGGACGCCGCCGATGTTGAATTGCAGCGTGTACTGGTTATCGCCCGTCTTGCTGGCTCCGCCCGAATTGAACATCTTGAACAAGCCCCACTCGCCGGGGAAAGATTTCTCCGAAGGCTCGCCGCCGCTGGGCAGGACTGTTATCCGCGCGCCGGATGCGCCTGAGCGCGCAGGCCAGATGAACTTGGCGGACGCCGGAGACGCGCCGCGCGTTTCGACCCGCGTGCCGTCAATCTCAAGCGTGATGTCCGTATCCTTCACGGCTTGCAGCGTGATGTCATAGCTGACCTCCGGCTGCTGCCCGTTATTCGGGAACATCGCCTCGCGCAATTTACGCGCGCTGTTCATGTACTTGATAAAATCATCGGAGAATTTAAAGACGCTCGACTCCTTGAGCTTCCATTGTCCCTGCGCGTCTTCAAACGAAGCGGAGAGCCGCTCGTTAAAGAAGACGGAGAACTGCCCGTTGCTAGGGTTCAGGAACCGCGCGAGGTCTGTAACGCTGGATTCGCCAGTGTCCGTGAACGGGAAGCCGGATTCGAGCGCGTGCGCTTTCGGATACACCTGTTCGCGCCAGGTCTTTTCAATCTCTTTGTAACCCTTGCCATAAACCAGCACGCGCAAATTATCGAGCGGCTGTTTGAGCAGCCCTGCGACATCCGCCGCCGCAGCCGTCTTGAATCCGTCGAGCATGCGCGAGACGTTCTGTTCCGCTTTCTGCAATCCGATCTCATCCTTGCCGGAGGCCAGAGCCTTCTGCGTCTGCGCCAGTTGCTCTGCCGAAAGAGTTTCGAGCGGGTCAAGCACGCGGCGCAGCTCCGCGCGATATTGCGAGATGGGCGCGGAATCCGTCTTGCCCTTCTCGGTCTGCGCGAACTGGAAGAGCGGGCGAAACTCTTTTTCGACTTCCGTGTTGCCGCCCGTCGCAGTGTCTTCGGGACTCACGAACCAGCTCTTAATCCAAGCCCACCATCCTTGCTCTTCGGGCTTGGCGGAGAGATTGGTATTGCGCGCGACTTCCTGCATCACGCGCTCAATCGGCGATTCTGTGGACGAGAGAGATTTCAAACCGTCTACGGCATCTTCTTTCGACGAGAACTCGCGCACGCTCATGCCGCGCACGAACTTGCGCCACTGATCCGTGTACTCGCGGAAGTACATCGCTTGCAGCTTGCCTATCTCGTCGCCCTGCGTGGCCGCGCTTGCCGCCGCCGCGCCCATCACCCAATCGTCTTTGCTGATCTCTTCATTAGCAGTCTCAATCGCCTGCTTGACATGATCTCTGTAGCCTTCGATGGTAAAGCTACCCGGCACTGTGTAGGTGCTATTGAGCACGCCGCCGCCGCGCCCAGCGAGAATCGTTTCCAGATTTATCGGATTAACTTTGATGTTAATCTCGGTCGTGATGCGTTTGTAGAAACGATTGACCGCAGGATATTCCTGCAATTTGAGACGGGCTTGAGAGACAAGCTGCGGGTCAACGCGGATGTGCGGAAAGTCGTTGCGATTGGCCTGTTTAGCCCAGAAATCAAGTTGCTGGTGCGAGAGCAGCTCCATGTCTTCCGGCGCATATTTTTTCCAGTAATCGCGCAACTGGTTGGCAAGAAACGTAGGCTCTATGTTCTCTATGTGATCGCTCGAAAGCATCAGGTAAGCTTTCAGCAAATCATAATGCCGCCCTAGAATTTCTTCCTTTGTGGGCGCAGCCGTTTGCGCGTCTGTTGATGAAGATGAGCCGGTCGCAGCGGGCGGAGGCATGACCGGATTTCCGGCAGCGAAGGCGCGCAGGTCACTTTCAATCGCGCGCACGACGGGCTTTTTAAAACGCTGCTCGATAATGTCAAAGTAGAGCGGGCGCAGTTGCTCGTTCAGCCGGTTGCCCGAATACATCCCGAACCGCATGTAGAGCGGCGGCCTCACCTGATCGTACTGGTCGAGCCGCACCAGCAACTCGCGCAAGTCGTCTGCGGATTCAATCTCGACGCGCGCCGACGCAGCCTCTTTCTTGAGCACATCCTTGCCTTGATCCTGATTGACAATCTCAAGCACGCGCCCGCCGCTCATCACGCCCTCTTCGAGCAGCCGCCGGTTAGCGACGAATGCAATCATTGCTCCGACCAGAAACAAAAACAGCAGGACGCCTCCGGCGATGAGCAGGATGTTGCGCCAGCGCGGCGGGCGTTTCTTCAAAGCCTGAAACGAAGCCGCCAGGTCTTTGTCGCGCAGCACGACTTCTTTGAAAAATCTCTCTGTGAAATATCCTTGCCCGACAGGGCGCAGGACTTCCGCGACCGGCTCCTCTCTGAGCATTGCTGTCGTCGTCATGCCGTCAACGGGAGCGCCCTCGCGCTCTCTGCCGCCGCCGTCCGCGCCGTCTGTCAGGGTCGCCGTAAAGTAGAAGCCGCGCAGCAAGGGGCTTTCGCTAAAAGGGTTGGGACGAAAAAGGACGGAGGTAAAAAGGCCGAGCTTGCGGCGCGCTTCGCTGAAGCGAGACGGAAAGCTAAAAACGCGCAGCTTCTGTGCGGGCTGTGCGGGGATGGCGAGCCGCAGGAAGCGGTGACGCACCAGCGAGCCATAAAGCAAATCGAACTCCGCATCGAACATCGCGTGCGCGTTGACGCTCTTTTCGAGCGGAATGGTCGCGCCCCACACTTCCGCTTTGCCTTCGCGCCGTGAAGCGTCAAAGAAGTTATTAAAACCTTCGATGGTATCCGCGTTGGTAAAGATAAGATAGACGGGAAAGCGATTCTTGACGCGCTGCATCACGTCATCGAGCCGTGCGCGCAGGATTTTCGCTTGTTGCTCGATGTCCGTCTCGCTCAGGCGCAGCACGCCGGACGCGCTGACGGCTAAGAGAAAACCATCCACCGGGCGATCCCCGCGATACTTGCGCAAGGTCTCGGACAGCGCAGCCCATTCGTCTCGGTCGGGGCTGTCGTTTTGATAACGCCCCGCTGTATCCAGAAGCAGCGCGACATCCGTCACGCGCCATTCGCAGTTGCGCGTCGGGCGCACGATGGTAGATTCTGCGCGCCGCTGGCTCGGCAGCGTTTGAAAATCCAGACCGGACGAGAGCAGCAGCGAAGTCTTGCCGCTCTTGAGCGGCCCTGCGGTCAAGTACCACGGCAAAGCGTAAACAGCATCGCCGGATTTCTGTGCGCCGAGCTGCGTGCTCCTGAGCCACTGCACGGCCTCTTCCGCGCCGCGCGACAATTCCTCGAACGCACGCGCCGGAGCCGAAGAGGCTTTGCCCTTCTTCCCGTCCTCACCGGCGGCCTCTTCCGCGACGGCAGCGGCGGCGGCCTCGCGTTTGCGAGCGCGCCGCTTACGGACAGAGTTGATGACCAGCGCGAACGGTAAAGTTAAAAGAATCAGCGCGATGAGAACGATCTGATAGGAGATGCCGAAGCCGAACTGCGGGCCTAGATAAAGCACGATGAGGCTGGCAATCCCGTAGAAGGTAACGAGAGACGAGATGCCTAAAGCATATTTAAGTTGGTCGCCGTGCCCGGACATTACTCACCGCCTCTTGGTGTCTGGTGAAAGCAAGAACCAGCAGATATTCTTTAATAACGAAGGAACAGACTGCAATAGATTGCCTTACGCGGGGCGTTTGAAGCCTGCTTCTGATGAGACGAAGCTGATTGCGAGTTCCTGACCTTCTCTCCTTGCGAAAGCTGGGACAGCTTAATTATCAAAAGTCTCTGCTAACGTGTCTCTGGCTAAAAAACAGCCGGGATTTTTTTAGAAGCTCAGATTGCTTTGCATGTGTATCGCACACTCCGTTCCTATGTCAAGGATGAAGGCGGAAGGATGAAGGATGAAAAAAATGCTATTTGAAGATGAACGGCTCAAGGTCAAATAGCATGCCTTTCATCCTTCCGCCTTCATCCTTCATCCTTTCTTATCTTAGCAACTGGTCTATCGCTTCATTCAAATTCTTCGTCAGCACGAAATTGAGCGTCACGTAAATAATCAGCGCGAGAAACGCTCCTGCGCCCGCGCTGATCCACGCCCAGAGCGGCAGCCCCTTATCGCGCGGCGGCTCCGGCTGATCCGTCACGCGCCAGTGCGGCGACAGCTCGCCCTCCTGCAAACGCCCGACTTTGCGCAACTGGTCGGCTGTGTTTTCGATCACGCCCTTCAGTTGGTCTTCCAGATAAATTTTATATTTACCCTTAAAGCCCAGGAGCATGCAGATATAATAGACTTCGACCACATCAGCTTCCGTCTCAATCGCGAGGAGCAGTTGGTCCAGCCGCTCAAAGAATTTGACGCCCGCCAGATGCTCTCCGAAATATTCAAGCTGGAGCGGGAATTTTTCCCATTCCTCGCGCAACGGAAAGTCATTCGTCAGCACCGTCTCGTCCATAAAGGCCGCGAGCGCAAACTTGACAGTGTTTGTTTGCCTCTCGCTCAGGCGGAGCTTGCCCGCGCGCTCTTCCATCTCAACCAGCAGCCCTGCCACCATCGGGCGCAGCTCATTCGACGGCGCGACGATGCCCGCCTGCACTTTCATCACCAGCTCTAACACCGGCGAAGCGAGACTGACAAAATCGCTGCCGCCCCTTGCGGCGCGGCGGCTCATCGCGGCGGCTCTACGGTCTGCTGTAGCACTCATGATTCAAGGGATGAGGGATGAGGGATGAAGGATGAAAGGAATATTATTTCTCATCCCTCATCCCTCATCCCTCATCCCTGCTTTTAGGGTTTGACCGCGTACATCTCTAAAATCTCGTCCGGGATTTCGTCGGGCACATAGACGGCGATGGTCTTTGAGCCGCGAATGCCTTCCCAGTATGGGCCAATCGTATCGAGCATGAAATAGTGAAAGCCGACGCGCGTAGGGATTGGCGCGGGCGGCGGCGAAGCATGCGTCAGGGTCACTCCCGGCAAAGCCGAGCCAATCACAGCATCAATCACATCGCGCGAAGCAATCTTGACGACACGCGGCACGCCTTCGATGAGGCGGCTCTCAGGCACTTGCGCACGGACACCCAGATAGAACCCTGCTTCCTGTAACAAACGCTCGTCCTGCACACGCCCGACATAGAGCGATTCGCGCGTCTTCTCCAAAGGAATCGGCACGCACCGCGTCGGGATAACGGTTTCGAGCAATTCACGAATCAACGCGGAGAGCTGGCTGAACGTGAAATACAAATCCTGATGCTCGTAGCGCACGATGTCCTTCGGATGGTAATCGGTGGTAAAGGTCATCAAGCGCCCGCACAGCTCTGCCATCTCGAAATACAATCGCTCTGGATGCACGAGCGGCGTGCGAAACAAATGTGCCAGCCCCGGAATCGAAGAGTTGACCGTATGCAGCAGCCAGAAGACAGCGACTTCTGAAGTCGTGAAATCCGCGAGCGAGGCAGAGCGTTGACGCCTTTGCTCGCCGAGCGAGCTGCTCTTGGTAATCAATATCTCGACCAGTTGGCGCAGCATGTTGACGAGCCACGGCGAGGCCGTCGTCGAGAGCGCGGGCGGAATATAATTTTCCGAGAGCGTCAACTGTCCCGTCGCAGTGCGCTCGACCTCCGCGATCTTGATCGAGCTGTATCCGTCTCTCAATTCATCCGCGAACAGGATGCGCAAATTGCTGCGCGCAAACGAGAGCGGCTGTTCATTCTCGCCCGTCGTTTCGTCAGGCACGAGGCCGCCGTCCTGCTGAAAGCGCACCATCTGATCGGGCGCGCCGCCGTTCGCTTGAAAATTCGCCGCGCCGACACGCTTGACGGGAATCGCCAGATGAACTTCGAGGCGTTCGGCCTCCGGGTGAAAATGGTCTTCGATGGGGCGCGGGTCAGGAGCCATGTCCGTCTGCGGGATGTTGAGCAACAAACCGTCCGGCATGATGCCGCGACAGAGCACGATCTGAAACTGGCCGTTGGCGACGGCCTCGCGGTTGACCTGTAATTCAAGGATGCCCCACTCGTAGGGCATAACGGAAGCCAGACGTGAGCTGACGATGTCTTCGTAGTAATTGTCCCACTGCTGGAAATGATGCGGGGTCAACAGCATTCCTTCATTCCAGACAATCTTGCGATACCGGGTCATAAGTTACCGATCATCTCCCGTCAATCTCGAAATCACATCTGATGGCAAAAGGCTTACCGGAACGGATGGCCGCCTCAACAACTTACCTCGGCGCGGGCGGGAACACTTTCAGAGGAGTAACGCCGTCGGGCAAACCAGAGCGCACCGACCCTGCCGCTGCTGCAGCACATTGATATGTCCCTTGAACCCGAAGCTTCAAGATTTTGGTCTCTCAAGTATAATTTGTCAACGTGGGCAAGAAAGCAGCGAGCTAATATCACTGTGCCAAAGTTTTAAGCGAATTTTCGAGAAACGATTCTTAACCTCTATGCCGTCAGGAGGCCAGTTTGCCGTGCAAGGTGTTTAGCTCCTGCAAATGAGCCTCGTCATGCTCTCGCATCATCTGTAGCAATTTCTCAAGCGTGATCGAGCCTGTCTGCTCAAACATGCCCGTGCGCGCAAGCTGCTCCGAAGATAGATTTCGAATCGTCCGCACGTTCCATTCGCGTGCTTGTGTGAAGGCATCGAGCGCGGTGTTCAGTTCCTGTTCGTTGTAACGGCGTTCGTGAGCCAGTCGCGTGCCGTCTATGTCCGCGAGAAAGGGCTGGTCTTCGCTGAGCATCCGGTGGATGCGCGCCGTGTAGCCTTCCAACTCAATATCGCGCAGGTGACAGATATTTTCGACGACGGAGAAGTCGCTCTCATCCGGTTTCCAGCGCGTCTCGCTCTCGCTCAATTTCTCTGCAAGTTTGCGCACAGCGGCGGGCGTTGCTTCAAGAAAATTTATCAGCTCTGCAAGTTCCGGTTGCGTCATAATTTCCTCATAAGCTTTTGTAAGACGATCATTGAATTATAAAGAGAAGAGACTCACCGCAGAGACGCAGAGAACGCGGAGGTGGCGCAGAGAGTTGAATGATTCAAGCCTCTGCGCTATCTCTGCACTCTCTGCGTCTCTGCGGTGAACCGCCTCGAACCTGACATTCAAGAATAGAGCCAAGCTGTGTTAATCCCACTTTCTAATTTTCTGAAAACGCTTTTTGACCATCTCGCGTTTGAGCGGCGTCAGGCGATTGATAAAGAGGATGCCGTCGCAGTGATCCGTCTCGTGCAGAAGGCAGCGCGCGGCAAGTCCCGTCGCTTCCTGCTCGAAGAAATTTCCTTCGGCATCCTGCGCGCTCAACACCACGTGCGCGGCGCGTTTCAGTGGGGAAGCCACTTTGCCGACAGAGAGGCATCCTTCGTCGCCGGACTGTTCGCCGTCTGCTTCCAAAATCTCAGGGTTGGCCGCGACCAGCTTGATGCCGTCACAGTCCATCACAAAGAGGCGCAAAGAGAGGCCGACCTGCGGCGCAGCGAGGCCGACTCCTTCAGCCCTGTACATCGTCTCGAACATGTCGGCGACGAGTTTCTTTAAATCGTCGTCAAAAGCTTCGACAGGCTCGCCGACCTGTGCGAGGACTCTGGCGGGAAACTCTGTGATCTTCAGAATCGCCATTCCGGTTAGAGCTTTGCTGCCGGCCTCGCAACGCGCCCGGAACGTTTCCAACTGCCGCTCAGGTTGTTGCGCTTCTCTTCTCTTTGCAGGCAAGTCCAGCAGACATAGTGCGGCTGATTATCGTCGCCTATGAACTTGATGACGTGGCGGCTCTCCTGATCGCATCGCTCACACGTTTGATCGGCAGCAGCAACAGTCTCTTCGATTTCAGCCATCGCTTCTCCTTCGATTTCCAAAAGAGTCAGGCGCGGCGGCGCAGGCGTCTGACCATCGAGCCGTTAAAATATTTTACTTCTTCGACAATATAATACTTGTTCACGAATTCTTCGAGGATGGAGCAATTGTACTTGATGTCTGCAAAGCCGCAATCGCCGTCCGTGACGAGCCAGAGTTGTTCGTGCTCCGCGCCGACACGCGCGAGCGCGGCGACGATCTCTCGCTCGTCCCGCAAAATGTAATCGTGAAAATCGAATCTCTCAAAAGTATTGTCTCTCGGCAGAGGCACCAGAGGGTTAACGCCCGCGTAGTACTGCGACAGCGGCAACGCCGCGCCCCCATGAAAAACCAGAATCGCCTGCCCCTGCTTTTCCGACTGCATCAGGTACGAGGCCACGCGCTGCCAGTCGCCGTACTTCGCCATCGGCCTGTATCGCACGTACAGGTAAGAGCCGGAAAAGAAGAGCGTGATTAAAAGCCATGCGAGCAGGACTTCACGCCTGCCCGCGAGGATGACGATTGAGAAGGCAGCGAAGAGAACGGGCAGCAGCAGCACAGTCGTGTGATGCGCCACTAACAGCTTGTCGCCGGAGAGGCGCGCCTGTATGAAAAAGACCAGCGCGATAAAGATTGGAATCGTCCACAGCGCAATCATTTCCGGCTTCAAACTGCGACGCTTTTTGATGAGCGCGAAGATGAGCAGGATGATGGTTGCGACGTAACAGGCTTTTAAAAACAAGCTTCGCACCGTTATCAAAGCATTCGACCCGGCTGGCAATAAATAATCTTTGACTCGCCACGTCACAAACTCGAAGGCTAGAAACCACGAAATAGGCTCCCGCACCGGAGCCGTGTGCGGAGACATCTGATAGCGTATGAAGGGCAGCATCGGCGAAAAACAGATCGCGACGATCACCATCCCCGCCAGATATTCAAAGAGAGGACGCCAACGCCTCAAGACCAGCAGCGCGCACGCATTGGCGACCAGCAGAAATCCCATGTAGTACTGCGTGTAAAGCGCGGCGACGGCCAGCAGGACATAACAAATTTGCGCACGCCTGCTTTTTGTCTCGGACAAAAAGCCATCGTAAAACGTCAGCAACAAGAGCGATGTGAGCAGCAACGCCAGCGCATACAGCCGCACCTCGACCCCGACCGAGATAGCGAGCGGATTAAAAGCCACCGCCGCCACAATCCAGCCTGGATGCACTTCTTTCCAGAGCCTTCGGGAAAGACACGCAACCGTCCAGAGAGCCAGCGCGACACACACGACTGAGAACAATCGCGCGAAAAAGATCGAGCTAAAAATCTTTCGCCACAGGTTGAGCAGTAGAAAATAGAGCGGGGCTTGCAGCTCGAAATTCAAAGCCTGATGGAGCGCGTAACCGAAGCCTTTTCCGGTCGTGTGCAGCGAAAAGGCTTCGTCTATCCAGATGTTGAGCTTGAGAGAAAGCGTCAGCGTGAGGGCAACGTTCAGCAGAATCAGGAGCGGGACAACCAGCCTGCCGCCCTTCATCGTCTCTCTCATCTCTCTAACTCTCCGTCCCGACGCTCGTCGCGCGCATACGGCTGATGCGAGGGCTGCTAAAATCAGGTTTAAGCGAACGCAAATCCGGCGAAGCGGCTAAAGTCGTGCGCGCATACTCTCGCAAATTCAGGACTGTGAAATTTTCCGACAGAGCGCGCAGGACTTCGCCGACGATTTCCAGCTTTTTCGCGCTCTGAATTCTCATGGCCGGAAAAAAGTCGAGCGCATTCGTATCGTCCGCGCCTAGAAAATCCAGTGGATGCAGCAGCAACGATGGCTCAGTCCTGGTCAAACGGCAGAGCCGCATGGCCGTCTTGAAATATTGAATCGCAAGCGCCGGCGAAAACACGCTCAGGTACAGCACGTAACTGACGTGAATCGGAATTTTCGTGAGCGGCATCGTCGTGACCGGGATTTCCAAAAGCGTCCGCTCATCCATCTGCCAGCGGTACGGCTTGATCGGCCTCAAGCCCTCGCTCATTTTCCCGAACAGCTCTTTGCGCTCCTCTTTCTCTTCGTCCGACAGCTTCGTCGTCATGAAATAGTAAGCGCGTGCGAGCGGCCCCAAGTAAGTCGGAAACGTCGAAGCATCATACTCGTAGCCGCGCCTCAAGAGCACTTTTAAAATCTCTTTTGAAAAAATAAAACCGGGGCCGCGAAACCCGACTGGACGCTGCCCGGTCGCGCGCTCGATTGCTTCTTCGGCCTGTGTAAGCTCCGCCTCGATTTCCGTTTCAGGATAGAGATGCAGCCACGGCTCATGATGAAAAGAATGATTGCCGACCTCGTGTCCGGCTGCACTAATCTGCGCGAGGGCTTCGCGATTCTTCTCAAGCGCGGCGTCCTGCCCGATGACGAAGAAAGTGATTTTCAACTCGCGCTCGTCCAGAAATTTCAGAGCGCGCGGCACGACCGTATCAAGGTAGGAAGGAAACGTCTCCCAGCCCGCATCGCCGTGCGTCTTCATATAAGACCACTGGTTATCAAGGTCTAAGGACAGGCTGGCAGATAGCTTCTTCTTCATAATCGTTGACGACTTGCGAGCTGACATTTGATGAATGCGTTCTTGCGGGCAGAGACAACAGGCGCGCGGCGGATTTTTCCGCAAGCTGCACTGTCTCGTTGACGTTCAAAGTGCCGTTGACGATATGCGCCGAGTTGATGACGTGCAACCCTTTCACGCTTGTCTCCATCGCGGGCAGCTTTTCCGAATAATTCAAAGTCGGAATCGGAAACACGTAGCGCACGCGCGAGACGCGGAAAGCGACGACATCGCTTTTTTCAAAAGCAGGATACATCCGCGCAATCGCTTCGAGAAATTTCTCTTTTATCTCTTCATCCGTCAAGGCAAAAGCAGGGTCGTCCGGCGCAACATATTTCGGCAGGTAAACCAGCGCGTGCCCGCCGAACTGTTTTTTATCTACGAGTGCGGACATCTCTATCACGGCTGTGAAAGGCACAAAGTCATCCGTGATGTTCGTCACGTAAAAATCCGCGAGCGGTTTTTTCAAAAGCACGGACGCGCAAATGATTCCCTGATATTGCACGCCTTCGAGTTTAGCTTTCTCTTCACCCGTCAACTCTGCGCACACGCGCGCGGCGACAGTTCCCGGCACGGTCAAGACTGTCTTGTCGAACGTCTCACGAGTTCCCTCTTCAAACTCCAAACTGATTGCGCCGTCGCCGGTCGTCTCAACTTTTCTGACCGCGTGATTGAGTTTAATCGTGACGCCCTTCGCTTCCAACACTTCGCCGAAGCGCGCGAGGATGCGCGCGTAGCCGCCCGGCACATAACCGAACATCTCTTTTTTCAAACCCGTGCGCCGCGCCGCGTACATCCGCGCAATCGTCGCCCAGATAAATGCCGCCGAAGCCTTCTTATAATTCTCGCCGAGCTTGGCGCGCAGGAGCGGCAGCCACATTTTCTCGAACGTCCGCCGACCGGATAATTTCGCGAGCCACTCTGCGACCGGAATTTTTTCGAGCTTCTTCCAATCTTTCACACGCGAGGCGTAAAAAATCGTCCCGCCCAAACGCAGCTTGCCGACAAGGCCGAGCGGCGGAAACTTTAAAAACTCCAAAGTGTTCGACATCGAAACCAGCTTGCCGTCCGTGTAAAACCCTGTGCGCGTCTCGACCCACTGCATCTCTTTTTCGAGTCCCAGTTCATCCAGCAACGCGCGCAGACAGTTATCCGAAAGCAGCGTCACATGATAATGCCTGTCCCACACCACTTCGCCCAGACTCCACGCGCTCGCAAGCCCGCCGAGATAATCCGCGCTCTCAAACAGAGTGACACGCTTGCCCGCCTCCGCCAGCCGCAGCGCGAGCGTCATGCCGAGCAGCCCGCCACCAACGATTGCCCAATTTTCCGAATTAGTAGATTGCATTAAACCAAGTGAGCCAGTTTGTCAGACTTTATTGTGCTTAGAGAATAGGTGTTTGTATTTGTTACCGGACGTTAAGCTGAAAGCATCCCCGAAAGCAGTGTCTTTTGTGTCTAACAAATCCACTTCGCCCTCCGAAATCAAAGTGCTGTACAGACCGGACTTGACTAATTTTTCTGAGAGTAGTTGATCGTTACTAAAGCCTAGCGAATAAGAGCGCAAGCGATGACCGCTCTTTGACAGCTTAACGACCGCAACGAAAGGCTCTCTCCATTGATGCCCGCCAACGTCGCGCTGAAGCCCCCAGACCATCTCTCCTCTAATTTGAATTGTATCAGGCCGCCTCAACAACAAATGCCCGTGGATAATCCCATCAAGCCAACGCTCCTTGTCATTCCACTGAGGTTCCAGCATGACCCATGAAGCCAAAAGATTCGTGAGAGCAGAGCAGACCCAACCCCCTTTGCTAACTCTGCCTTCTTTAGCCGCTGGCGCTTTCGTAGAGAGATAACTGCTTATCCGAGCGGCGAGATATTGCTCTGCTTTGCGAATGCGCTTTTTCGTTATACGGCGTTTCATTCCGCGATCTGATCTGTAATCACCTCTTTAACTGTTCGGTCTTTGATTTCATACGCCAATCCGCATGAAGCACATCTGACATTTTGCGCTAAATCGTGGCCCAATTCATGAAATCGAATTAATAATTGACCGCAGCGACAAACGCAGCCGACAGAGCGCGCTGGGTGACCGATGGCGAGATGAAAATCCGGCACGGATTTCGTGACGAGCGAACCCATCCCGATCATGCAAAAGCGTCCGAGCGTCAGGTCGTTGCCGATGGTCGAGCCTGCGCCGATGGTTGCTCCCTCGCGCACGAGCGTCGGCAAAGTATGCTCGTCCGGCTCTGAAGGCCGCAAGGTTTTTAAATCGGTTGTCGTCGCGCGCGGGAAACGGTCGTTGGTAAAAATCGTTCCCGCGCTAATCATCACGCCGTCCTCAATCGTCACGGCGTTGCAGATGTAAACCATCGCATTAATCTTGACCCGATGGCCTATCGAGACGCCGTAAGCGATATAAGTTTTTTCGCCGATGACGCACTCTTCGCCGATGCTGGTCGAGTGGCGTATGTGTGCGTTGTCCCAGACGGACGTGCCACGTCCAAGCGTCACATCGTCTTCGATAATCGCGGTCGGGTGGATGCGTACATCGCTCATACAATATCGCGCGCTTCGATGAGGATGTCTCCGCTGCTGCCATGCTCGCGGCTCTCAAAGCTTTCGCCGTTGACGGTCGTCCAGCGATTCTGCCTCAGAGCGGCATAAGCCGCTTCGACGACTTCGACGGACGCGAGCGCATCTTCAGGTGTGATTAAGAGGGGTTCGTCGCCGGTGATGGCGCGTGAGAAATTATTGATCTGGCTGCGAAAGGCTTCGACCTTGTTGTAGCCCTTGCCAAAGACGACCCAATCGCGGCTGGACGATTGACGATACTTCGATTCCTTCCACCCGACAGACACGCTGCCCTGCGAGCCGTAGATGTTGATAAAGCTGTCCAGTTCTTTGTTGATGCTCCACGAAAGGTCAATCGCGCCCATCACGCCGCGCGTGCTGCGGACAAAAATATGCACTGTCTCTTCCACGCTCAAGCCCTGACTGCGCTTGCCTTCGACGACCTGCACGTCTGCGAGCGGACCTAAGAAATATCGCATCAGGTCAACCGAATGCGTGCCGTTGTCAATCAGCACGCCGCCGCCGCTGACCGCCGGGTTCGAGTTCCAGCGCGAAGCCATGTCAACGCGCGAAGTGAAAGCGTTTTCAAAAAGCACTATCTCGCCCAGGATGCCGGAAGTGACGATGCTCTTGGCGCGCACTACGTCTTCGACAAAGCGAAACTTGGTCGCCATCGTCAGCGTTACGCCATGCTCCTTCGCGGCATCGAGCATTCGCTTCGCACTCACCGTGTCAAGGCTCAAAGGCTTTTCGCACAGGACATTAACTTTGCGCTTCAGAAAGTGAATCGAGATTTCGGGATGCGTCACCGGCGGCGTGCAAACGATGACCGCATCAAGCCCTGCTTCGGCATCAGCCAACGCCTGAAAAGAATCATAGCTGCGACATCCCAAGCCTTCCGCCAACGCAGCCGCAGCATCCGCGCGCACATCTGCGACGGCCACCAGATGCGCCGTCTCACAATCCTCGAACGCCTGCACATACGCCTGCGCGATGCTCCCGGCTCCGACTAATCCAAACTTGAGTTTATTTTTCATAATAAGAATCTAACAGGATGGACAGGAGAGGCAGGATAAAGAACAAGAAATTTTAGATTTTGATTCTTCAGGTCAGATTTGAGATTTCAAAGTCAGATTTGAGATTTCAAAGTTAGTTTTTTGAGATTTCAAAGTTAGTTTTTTGAGATTTCAAATTAGTGATTTCAAATCTTATATCCTGTTCATCCTGTCCATCCCTGTTTTAATTTGCTAACCGGGCAGCAGCTTCGCGCACAGCATCCGCGATGTAGTCAACGTGTTCTTCCGTGTACCGTTCGTTCCACGGCAGCACTAAGACATTGTGCAACGCTTCATAAGTGCCGGTAAATTTATCGCGGTTGTAATCAACGGTTTCGGGGCGCGCGAGGTTGAAGGGGAAATTGCTCTGGCCGAAGGTGCGCTGTTTCTGAAAGACCTCGCACATGAAGGCTGGCTTTTGTATGTAGCGCGGAGCCGAAGCGATGCCCTTCTCTTTCAAGAGCCGCGCCATTCCCGGCGCGCCGTCCGCAATCAGGCGGTCATCTATGCTCAAACAATATTTCCAGTACGTGTGAAAACTCTTTGCGCCGACATGCGGAGTCTCGACGCCGCGCACGCCCTGTAATTTCCCGGTCAAGCTATTAGCAGTGCGAACGCGGCTCTCGACAACTTCATCAAGTTTTTCAAGCTGCGCGACGGCGACGGCTCCTTGAAGCTCGCTCATGCGATAGTTGAGCGCGAGAAAGTAATGATCGGGATTCGCATCGCCGTAGCCCCAAGCCTTGTTGATAAAGAGAAACATCCGTCGCGCGTGCGCTTCATCATTGGTCGTGACGATGCCGCCCTCGCCGGTCGTCATGTGCTTGCCCTGCTGTAGGCTAAAGCAGCCAATCGCGCCGATGCCGCCGACACGCTTGCCATCATGCTCCGCGAGAAAAGACTGCGCGCAGTCTTCAATCACAGGGATGTCGCGCGTGCGCGCCAGCTCCATAATCTCGTCCATCTCGCAAGGGTTGCCAAACAGGTGCGTGACCATGATGGCGCGCGTGCGCTCGCTCAAGACGGCTTCGATGGATTGCGCGGTGACGTTGTAAGTGCGCGGGTCAACATCCGCGAAGACGGGAATCGCGCCCTGATAAATAATCGGCGAGAGAGCGCCCATGTCTGTAATCGCGGTCGTCACAATCTCGTCGCCGGGGGTTGGGTCAATCGCGGCCACGGCTGTGTGGACGGCGGCTGAGCCGGACGCGCATGCATACGCATAACGCACGCCGAGCTTTCGGGCGAAACGTTCTTCAAGCGTCTTAACGAGATTGCCTTTGGTGCTGGTCAGGCATCCGCTCTCTATAACTTCCGCGAGCAAGGCCAGCTCTTCTGCGCCGAGAGTTCGGCCTGAAGCATCCTGATCCGACGGCAGCGTTAAGAGCTTTTCGGGGTGCAATAATGTTTCTGTCATGTTCTGTATTTCGTTGGTGTAGCTACGGGTGTCGGTTGATAGGTTCGAGCTTCGAGCGAAGCTTCCGGCAGCAGGTGGCCGGAAAGCTGCGCTCTGGTTGCAGGATAGCCGCGATGCGTGACGCGCATCACGAGCAGGCGTGAAAGCACTCGCAAGTGCCCTATGATGGTGCGCAAAATTTTCATCTTCGACCAACCGAAGAGGCGCACTTCGAGCGTCGCCGGATACTCGACGATCTTCGCTCCGCTCAGGTCTAGGCGTCCCAGTATCTCCGCCACGCCGAGAAATCCGTTTTCTCTTAACTTTAAATCGGCCACCGCGCTGCGGCGATACGTGCGAAAACAACTCGTGTAAGTGTGCAGCTTTTGCCTGAGCGTGTGCCGGTAAAGAAACGACGAAGCCTTCGAGAGCGACAAACGCCACGACGGAACATTACGCACAGCGCCCTGCGGGTGATAAGGCGAGGCCGTCACCATGTCCACCTCTTCCGTCAAGAGCGGAATCATGTTGGCAAGCTCGTGCGGGTCATACGTGCAATCGCAATCAATCGAACAGACGACATCCGTTTTGGCCTGACGAATGCCCGTCAGGATGGCTGCGGCGACGCCTCGATTCTGCGCGTGCTGGACAAATTCGCAGTTGGGTTTCGCGCCGAACAATTCGTTCAAAGACTTCCAGGTCTTATCCGTGCTGCAATCGTCCACGAAGATAAAGCGTAGGTCGTAATCTTTTTCGAGCCGCGCTTCGACGCTCTTTAAAGTGTTCGAGAGATAATGCAAAGCCAGCTCTTCGTTAAAGCATGGAACGACGATGCTGACGGGCGTTCTGCCATCTGAAGCTGGTGAAACTTGTTGCGGCTCTGTAAGCCCTGATGAAATTTCTATCGCGGGTGCGCGCATCGTTTGCGCCTGACCCAACGCAGGCGTTGTGGCTTCTTCAAGCGAAGTGCTGAGGCCGAGATATTCCGCGCCGCCGACAAATTTGTACTTGCTGAAATATTCTTTGAGCACCCATTCCATCTTGTCCAGCTTGCGGTAATGGCGTATGCGATTGAGCGAAGAAGCGGCGTTGATGCGCGGCTGTTCGGGGTCAAGCTCCCAGACGTGAAAGTACATCACGAACGGCGCGTCATAAGCTTTGTGCCAGTGGTCTACGGCGTGGCGCAGGAGCGTGTGCGGAATCTGGCGGAAATAGTTTCCGCCCGCGATGGGAACCATCCAGCGACCGAGCTTAAAGGTCGAAACGGGAAATTCCCAAATCTCTTTTTCATTCGTCCGATGCTGGTGCGCAAAACGCAGGCGCGGCTCCTGATGCGTGGCGCGCACGTTGGGAACGAAGCTCGAATCGTAGGCGTAGCCCTCTTCGGCCAACACATCCAGAGCCCACAAATCCGAGGCGGCGGACAGGCGATGCGCCGCGCGATAGCCTATGATTTTCTGTTCGCTCGCGCGTTCCAGAGCCGCGCGTGCGCGTTGCAAATCTTCGCGGAATTCCGTCGGCGTCATCTGCCTTATGGTGCGATGATAATAGCCGCGACTGGCAATCTCATGCCCGCGCCGTGCGACTTCTTTGACCAGCTCCGGGTTTTGATCCGCGATCCATCCGAGGACGAAAAAAGTCGCCTTGATGTCGTAGAGGTCGAGCAGGTCTAGCGCCTTGATGGTGTTCTGTTCAAAGCGCGTCTCGAAGCGATACCACTGCCCGCGCTGGATGATGTGATTGAAAGCGCCAACATGAAAATAGTCTTCCAGCAGGACAGTCAAAAGATGCCGTTTGGAAGAAAGGTTGTTGGAATTCTCGCTCATCTTTTAAACATTCACTGCCAGAGGCTCTTGCGCGTGCTGCACCTGCAATAGCTCCGCGATGACTTCTGCGATGCGCTTTCCGCTGTCTCCCGCGCCGAAAGGATTTTTGATGCGCAGCACTTCGCCAGCCCAGCTCTCGTCAGCATAAGCTTCTTCGAGCATCTGTGCCAGACGTTCCGGCTGCCCGCCGACCAGCCGCGCGATGCCGGAGTCTAAAACTTCCGGTCGCTCCGTATTTTCCCTCAAGATTAAAAGCGGCTTGCCGAGCGTCGGGGCTTCCTCCTGCACGCCGCCGGAATCCGAGACGATGAGCCATGCTTCGGATAACAAAGCGATAAAATCTTCGTATCCCAAAGGCTCTATCAAGTGAATGCGCGGGTGCTGTGCGAGCGCGGCGTGCGCGGCGTTGACGACCGCCGGGTTCGGATGCACTGGAAAGATAAGAGCGACATCTTCGCGCGATTCGACGAAGCGGCGCAGCGTCAGCAAGTTTTCCAGCATCACCTCGCCAAAGCTCTCGCGCCGGTGCGTGGTCAACACCACGCGCCGCAAGCCTTTCGTCTCTCTCAACAAAGTTTCAATAGCATCTCTCTTAGACGCTTGCTTAAGAATCGCCTGAAGCGAATCAACCACCGGATTGCCCGTCACGAAAATATTTTTCTGCTCGACGCCTTCTGCGAGCAGCGTCCGGCGATTGCGCGTCGTCGCCGCGAAATGATAAGTCGCGACGCGCGTAATCATCCGGCGATTCATCTCTTCGGGATACGGGCTGTGCAGGTTGCCTGAGCGCAAACCCGCTTCGACGTGCCCGACGGGAACTTTGCGGTGAAAGCCCGCGAGCGCGCCCGCCATCGCGGTCGTCGTGTCGCCTTGCACCAGAATCAAATCCGGCTGCTCGCGCTCAAGTATCCTGTCCATCGCGGACAGCACACGCGCGCAAACTTGATTCGGAGTCTGGTTCGGCTCCATTACTTCAAGGTCCTGGTCAATGCGAATTCCTAAGAGGCTGATGAAAGGATAGAGCAGGTCTGTGTGCTGGCCTGAAGTGACATTGATGGTCTGTAGCGAATCGTGTTGCGCTTCAAGCTCGCGGATGACGGGAGCGAGCTTGATGGCTTCGGGGCGCGTCCCAAAAAGCGTCAGCACTTTACGGCGCGGACTCCGGCGCGCGGGTCGCCGCAATTTGAATAATTTCAGCCAGTCAGGCCGGGGGGTTATCACTGTGCTGGTGCTCATTGGTCGGGGCGCTCAAACGCCGGGAGATTTGTGACAGCTTCGGTTTCGTAACTCACCACGCCCGTGCCAGGTCGGATGACATCTCCCGTTCAATAGTGAAAGAGGATTAAAGCCACACGATTTCCGCTAATTTTAGAGCTGTCCCGGAGTTGCCGGGAAAATCTAAATGCTCTGGGGAAAAGGTTTGTTAGATATCGAACGACCGGATTTTCGGGACGCCTGAGCCGCTTGTGCCCTCTGCGTTGGGAGCGACCGGGGCTAAAAAGATGTTGGACTCCTCGTCCACATATTTGATATTAGGATAAAAGCATCCGTTTTGACAACCCTTTTAATCATTGTTGGCAGGACGGTTGAATTCTCGACTTGAGAAAAGAGTAATCCACGCGCAGCACACGAAACGAGACAAAGTTCGTATAGATGTCAATCAAGAGTAGAAATTCTTTGCGTTTCTTTGCGTCTTAAATCTTTGCGTCCTTTGCGTTAAAACAGCCCTTAACCGCAAAGAGCGCAAAGAAGGAACGCGCAAAGAACGCAAAGAGAAAAAGCCGTGAATTTATTTCTACTCTTGATTCGCACTATAGCTTTGTTCTCATCGTTTCGTGTGCTGCGCGTGGACAGTTGGGATGCTGATGCACATGGCAAGCGGCGGCGCTGCTTGCCGGAAAGCGCGCAGAAGTTATTTTAAGCTCAAGCCCTGAAGCGCGAAGCCTGTCGAATGAGGCAAAGTGTCATGCGCTTAGCCTTCCGGCGGGCCGGAGCAGCCGGGACCGTGCAGGGCTGGAATCTTGCTGGTAAGCGTCGGATAGTTTTCGGCCTCGGCATTTAGCGCAAGCCATTCCTGAAAATGATCCGGCAGGGTCGTGTCGGCAAAGATCGCCTCGACCGGGCACTCCGGCACGCAGGCATCGCAATCAATGCAGGTGTCCGGGTTGATGTACAACCGATCCGGCAAATCATGAAAAGCTTCTACAGGGCAGACCGCAGCACAATCCGTGTACTTGCAATCCACGCACAACTCAGTTACCACATAAGTCATCTCCAGCTCTCCTTAAATAAAATAATTTCGCGCGGGGCGATAGGATAATTCAATTCGCAAGTTTTTCGTAAGTGATTTCCAGAACGCGAGGCAATAATTAACACGACAAAAGCGTAGGCTGCAAACTTTAAAGCGAAAAAATGAGAGCGATGCTGTTAAAAGCATCGCTCTTAAATTAAAGCCGGTCCGGCAAACAGCCCCCGACAGACTGTTTACCGAACCGGCAGGGCAACCGTGTTGCAGCCCTTCCCCCCAGAAGGACGCACCACGATTGGGGCGAGGTAAGCATTAACTACCGATATAAAAATCTCTGCCCGTCGCGTTGTCCGAGTTTAACAACAGGCCGCCCATGACTGTTGTTTCGAGCAGAATCTGCGTGCTGTCTTCCATCGCAGTCGAAGTCGAGTTCATTGCCTTCTTCCTTCAAGAATCAAACAGGTAAGAATCTTTATGAAGCGGCCCGGGGGTGGCCTAAACTTTTTGTAGCTCGGGCTACCCCCGTGCCTACGAGGTCGCGTTGCGTCGCTTCCCGACTAAGAGACGCAACACGACGACTCGATTCTCTAATTACCTGCGGCGAAACGCTGTCTGAAGCTGTCGAGCGCGTATGCCAGAATCGCTCTGGTAGTTGGAGTATTCGGATTGACGCGCGCCGTCGTAGGTCCCTGATCCTGTGACACAGATGCGTGCAGAATTCCCTTGTCGAGTGCGAGCTGCACATAGCCGCGCAGGTCAGACGAAATGTCCGCGTTATCCGCTACGACCAGCGTCTGCCCCTGATAGGTCACGGTCACATCCCGCCCGGCCATGTTTCGCGCTTCTCTATCAAGACCGAGAGCGCGTACCAGCGTCACGGCCACATCAAGGCGAAGAGCTGGTCCGGTCGGGTTGAAGTTACTGCCGCTGGCGCTCATCAAGCCCGCCGTCTCAAAGTCCCAGTCGCGCAAGGTAGAGCCGTTTACCGTCAGCGATTCGGCCTTTGCAGCCAGCGCGCCTGATACATCTGTGAAGGTCGGGCTGGCCGGAACTGTCTGACGCAGCGGAGTGTTGAGTGAGAGCAGGTGCGCGAAATCTTCGCGCGTCACTTTGAGGTCAGGATAAAAGCTGCCATCGCTAAAAATATCCATCTGGCGATTCTTGAGCGCGGTTTCGATCTGTGCTTGTGCCGGGTGGCCTTGAATGTCCGGCACGGGAGCGAGGGTGAACATTTTCTGCGTGATCGTGCCGTCAATGGGGCCGGGCGCAGCCGCGCCGGAAGTCGGCAGGCTCACATTCGGCAGAGCCGCGAGGCCGCGCACGCCGCGCGCTTCCAGAAGCCACGCGCCAGCCTGCGGATTTTTGACGACGACCTGGCGTGTCCTGCCGTCGAGAATCGGGAGCGCGATGCCGCTCGAATATTTTGTGCCGTCCGGCGCGGTCAGCAGGATGCCGATGGTGTTGCCGTCCTGCGTCTCAATCACATTATCGAAAGTGGCGAACACGTCGAGCACGCTCATGCCCTCTGCAACCTGGAACGTGACGGAGTTGCCAGAGCCGGGGCCGGGAAGACCCGTCGGGCTGTAATCAATATGGAAAGGCGCTGGCGCTGGGCCGCTCACGGTAAACTGCGCGTTAAAGGTCGGCTCGTTGAACGTGCCGTAATTTTTCGAGCGATTGAAAACTTTGTCCACCGCTGCATAAGCATTGATGTAGCCTGCGCCGACTTCAAAATCCTCATAACCCGGCATCCGCGAAGCTGTTCCGGTCAAGATGCTTTTGATCTCATCCGGCGTCAGCGTCGGGTCTGCGTCGAGCATCAACGCGATAGCGCCTGAGACGAACGGCGTCGCCATCGAAGTGCCTGAAATCTGTGTATAGAAGGGCACATGCTCGACAGGCAAATCCGCATCGGCGGTCGTGCCGTTGGCCGTCAGGTTAGAGATTGAGCGAACCGAAACCATGGCGGAAGTAAATTTGGCGATGTTGGTTTCAAACTCGCGGCCAGCGCCCGGAGCCGTGATGGTCGGAACGTCATAGTCATCGCTGGTGTCCGTATTGCCCAAACGCTCATCGCGCGGCAGGCCGCGTGAAGAGAAGCTCGCCAATCCGCCTTCTTTGGTTCCGGCGGCAACGCCGATGACCCACGGAGCTTTCGCATAACGATTGTAAGTGCCCTTGCCGGGGCCGGAGTTGCCCGCCGCGAAGACCGCTGTGATGTTGCGTTCGTAAGCTGTCCGGCTGGCGATGTTAATCGGATCGTTCGGGTCGAACGCGCCGCCGCTGCCGTAAGAGTTGGAGATGACGCGAATGTTGTACTGGAACTGATTAACGAGCGCCCATTCCCATGCGCCGACCGCGTTCAGCACAAAGAGACCCGCTCCCAATCCTGCGCCGATGATTTTCGCTCCCGGAGCGACGCCCGCATAGAGACCGTTCGAGCGTGCGCCCGTGCCGCCGATGATGCCTGCGCAGTGCGTGCCGTGCCCGACCGTCTGGTCTGTGTTCGGCATGTTCTCAACCGTCAAGAGCGGAGTAAATCCCGGTGCGATGAGGTCTGTGCTGGTCAAGACTTGCACGTTCTGCACGACTTTGGAGCCGAGCTGTAAATCAGCATGCGTCGCATCAATGCCGGAATCAATCACCATCACGGAAAAATTGCCGCTGCCGTCAACCGTTTGGCCGCCGTTGGCCGCCCTGAATCCGCTGTCTCCCCAGGTGCGATTGACGCCCGCCACGACGCGCGCTTCATGCATGTAATAGTGCAGGCGGTCGTTTGACCAGACAGAGCGCACAGCCGGATTGGCTGCGAGCGCGCGAACCTGACCGGCGTTGGCTACGACAGCAGCCATGCCGAGTTTCTGGAAAGTGTAGCCCTTGAGGATTCCCTTGCTGCGAAGCAAATTCAGATGCGAGTTATTCAGACCGTTAGAGGTATTAAAGGAAACAATCACTATCCCGACGCTTGCCAAATTGGGAAGCTGATTAAGCTGGTTGCTGAGCGTCTGGCTCAAAGTCGCGGCCTGTGCAGCAGAGATGCAGGCAAAGCTGATGAGCAATGCCGCGATGAGCGTGGTTGAGATTCTCTTAAACATTTTGGCCTCTAGTGTCGGGTCTGAGACCCCAAAATATGTGTATGGTTATATTTCAATTCCGCGAGATTCGCTTCGCGTCTCTGTCAACGTGTGAAATAATAAGAAATCACACCTGAGAAAAACTTGAGCCGCCAAAAAAAAATTTAATTTGCGATTTTCTTAGGAAATTTGCGGCTTTTCGGGAGCATGAGGCCACTTGAGGAAACCTTGAGGCGGGCGGAGCGTACAAGCCTGCAAGCTTTTTGAGCCAAATCGGCAGCCATTTGTCCTTGTTAAACTCAAGACGGATTCTCAGGCAAAGGAACAAAAGATGAAAAACTCACACACGCGCCCGTCGGCCTACGGTCAGGTCGTCATTCTCACTTGTCTGCTCGCCGCTTTCGGCATTATCGCTCTAGCCCAGTCGAGTCCCGTTCGCACCGGGACACAGCAGACGGCTCCGGCTAATCTGGACTTGGAACAGGGAGAGATCGGGCAAGTCCCGACCGGATGGAATGCTACGACTAAAGCCGTGGGCTATCCTGTGGAGTTGGTCACGGAAAATCCGAAATCCGGCACGCGCTCTGCGCTCATCCGCAGCGAAGGCGAGGCTCCCGCAAACAGTTTCGGCAATCTCATGCAGAGCATTGATGCCACGCCTTACAGGGGCAAGCGTGTGCGCTTTCGTGCTGCCGTCAGGACTGATTCGTCCGAGAGCGGCGCGCGAGGGCAGCTCTGGCTGCGTGTTGATCGCCCGCAAAAACAGATGGGATTTTTCGACAACATGGGTGACCGCCCGATTACTTCGGCTGAGTGGCAGTATTACGAAATCGTCGGCGATGTTGAAGAAGATGCTGTAGCGATTTATTTCGGCTTGCTCCTGATCGGCAAAGGCAAAGTATGGCTCGATGATGTCTCGTTTGAGGATTTGGGCAAAGCCGTCGTCGTGGCAGAGCCTGCGCGCCCGCTCACTAAACGGGGGCTGCAAAATCTAATCGCGTACACGCGCCTCCTGGGTTATGTGCGGCATTTTCATCCGAGCGACGAAGCCGCCGCGACCAACTGGGATGCGTTTGCGATCAAGGGCGTGCGCGCCGTTGAGGATGCGAAAGATGCTGTCGAGTTGGCGAGCAGGCTCGAAGATTTGTTTCGCACGGTGGCTCCGACTGTGCGTGTGTTTCAGACGGGCAAACGCCCGCCGCTGCCCAAAGAGCTGGAAGCTCCTTCGGATCAAACGTCTCTGAAAATCATCTCTTGGAATCACAAGGGATTCGGCAACAAGGGCGGCGGGGGCGGCGCTTACAGCGCGTACAATAGCGAGCGCGTCAAACGAAATATCGTGGCGGAAATGACACGCTCTGACATACCTGCTCCGCAAGAGCCTTTCATGGCAGACCTCGGCGCGGGCGTCTCCTGTCTCGTCCCGCTCTCTCTGTACGCGGATGTTGAGCATACGCTGCCGCGCGCACCGAAACCGCCGGTTGTAAAACCTTTGGAGAATGCCAGACCCTCTGGCAACGACCGCGCGACGCGGCTGGCGGACGTGGCTCTGGCGTGGAATGTCTTCCAGCATTTTTATCCTTACTTCGATGTAGTCAAGACGGATTGGCCGCGCGCTCTCGAAGTGGCTCTGACATCTGCGGCGACGGATGCTGATGAAAAGGCTTTCCTGCGTACTTTGCGTTTGCTGGTGGCAAAGCTTTATGACGGCCACGGCAACGTCTATCATCAAAGCGACTCAGGCTTTTTCACCATCCCCGCGCTCTGGGAAGTGGTCGAGGGGCGGCTGGTCATCACACACGTCGCGGCGGAAGGCGCGGGCGGCTTGCAACCCGGCGATGTCGTGCTGAAGGTTGATGGGAAAGATGCTCTCGCGGCTTTGAGCGAAGAAGAGACGCTGATCTCCGGCGCGACCCCGCAGTGGCGACGCTATACGGCTGAGTACAGGTTGCGCATGGGCATGAAGGATTCCGAAGTCAACTTAGAAGTGCAGGCACAGGGCGGCAAGCGAACGACCATCGCCTTGAAACGCAGCATGGAGCTAAGCGCGCTGGAAGAACCGCGCCCGGAAAAAATTCAAGAACTGAAGCAGGGCATTTTCTATCTAGACCTTGGCCGCCTCAAGGATGAAGAATTTCAAGCCATGCTGCCAAAGCTTGAGCAGGCGAAAGGCATCATCTTCGAGCTGCGCGGCTACCCGACCGTTTCGCCGGTCGTGATTTCGCACTTGATAGACAAGCCAGTCCAGTCCGCGCGCTGGAACGTTCCCTTGATTACCAGGCCGGATCATCAAGCCATGACCAACTTTGAAACGGGCGGGCGTTGGGAGCTTACGCCGGTAGCTCCAAGACTCAAAGCCAAAATAGCTTTTCTCACAGACGGGCGCGCCATCAGCTACGCAGAGTCTTACATGGGCATCATCGAAGCCTACAAGCTGGCAGAGATAGTCGGCGAGACGACCGCAGGGACAAACGGCAACATCAATCCGTTCATGCTTCCGGGACGTTACAATGTCATCTGGACTGGCATGAAAGTCCTCAAGCACGACGGCTCGCAGCATCACGGCATCGGCATCAAGCCAACCATCCCCGCCTCGCGCACCATTCGCGGCGTCGCAGAGAAAAGGGACGAACAGCTTGAGCGCGCGATTGCTGTGGTCAGCCAGTAATTGAATCAAGAGCTATGTGGTTTCCTCTGGAGTAGAATGCATCATATTATTCTCACATGAAGGTTAAGGAGGTCATCAAATTGCTCGAAGAGGATGGATGGTATTTAGCGCGAACGAAGGGCAGCCATCGTCAGTTGAAGCATCCTACGAAGTCGGGAACAGTTACAGTTTCAGGCAAACCGAGCGTTGATGTGCCTCCGGGAACACTCAACAGCATCTTGAAGCAAGCAGGCTTAAAGTAAGCGCGAGGTATGAAGAATATGCGTTATGCCGTGATTATCGAAGAAGGTGAAAAAAGTTTTGGGGCATATGTGCCTGACCTTCCGGGCTGTGTTGCCGTAGGTGAAACGAGAGCAGAAGTCTTGAAGCTCATCGAAGAGGCAATTGAATTTCACATCGAAGGTTTGCAGGAAGATGGTCAGCCCATTCCTGAACCTTCTTCGAGCATTGAATATGTTGGAGGACATGCCACCTACGAAGTTTTGAGAGATGCTTCCGGGCAGTGGGGTTGGCATTTGGTCGCTGCTAATGGTCGCATAATTGCCACTTCAAGCGAACAGTATGAAACCAAGGCCGAATGTCTAGAAGCTATAGAGCTAGTCAAATCCTTATCAGTAGCGCCTGTCAAAGCAGCTTCATTAATCAACAGCAACGCGCTGCATAACAATCATTGAACCGGAGCAGAAATGGATTGTTAAAACAAAGCGGGCGTCAGCAATCATGCCGACGCCCGCTCCTGCTTATCTCTCAAGCTTTCTTTAGCTTACTCTGTCGCCAGCTTATTTATCACAGCCATCGCGTGCGCCAACTCGGCTCTCGTTAGGCCGCCTTGCGGATTAAAGAGCACTCCCTGTTGCGTGAGCAGGCCGCGTGAAAGCGCGACCGAAACATAACCGCGCAGGGCTGCCGGAACCTGTCCTACATCGAGGATTGCCAGCGGCGCGTTGCCCGACTCTGCTTCCGCTTTGAGACCCGCCGCGCGCACCAGCACAATCGCAGCCGTCAGGCGATCTATGCGCGCATCAGGACGGAAAAATCCGCCCGTCTCTGCGTCCGGGAAGAATCCGCCGCCGGGCGCAGCCTGCACGCTCTCGACAAATATTCTGGTCGCGCGATCCCTGACATCCATAAAGTTCGGCTGGCCGGACATGTATTGCGGAGCGCGCCCGCCAAGCACCAACGTGGCTGCTAATTCAGAGCGCGTTACCGCAAAGCCCGGACGGAATTTATTTCCATACGAAGACATCACAAAAGTGCGCAGAGCCTGATAAATCTCTGCACGCGACGCGCTGCTTAAATTGCTTATATCAGAGAGCGTTGATTGCTCGACGCGCGTGACTTCGACCGCGCCCGTCACAGCTTGCGGCGTCCCGACGGGGCCGAGCGTGTTCATCAGACGCGCCTGATAAGTGCCCGCCGCTGGAGTCTTCAACACGACGCGCTCGCGCTTGCCCGTCAATCCGGGCAGGTTCACTTGATTCGATTCGCCGCGCTTGATGCCTGTCCCGTCATAAACCGCCAGCCCCAGATCGTTGAGGCTCCACATAGGCCCCCAGGCGGTCTGCACCGAAGCAATCAATGCGTTCTGAGGGATATTAAAATTTGCTTCATACGCGCTGCCGGGATAAACCGTCCCGCTGAAAGTCTGATACTGGTCTGTGATAAAGCGCACCTGCCCGCGATTCAACGTCGCGCGCCACATCCCCATCCGCCGCTGCGGAAAAGCGGATTCCAGCACTGCTGCATGAGCGTTCAGCATCCCCGCGCCGACATCATGCGCGTAATACGGAGGCAGCGGAGTCGCCGTGCGTTGCAGGATGTCCCGAATCTCCGCTGGCGTCAGTTGCGGGTTGGCTTCGAGCATCAACGCGATGGTTCCGGTCACCTGCGGCGCAGAGAAACTCGTCCCGCTCGCGGTCGTGTAAAAAGGCAGCTCTCCGAGCGTCAATCGGTGCGTGTCCGTTTCGGATTCAATTCCGAGCAAGCCGGTCAGGCTGGTTAAAAGTCCGCTCCGCAAACTGACGATGCTCACGCCCGGCGCGGTCAGAGTCGGGCGGAATATCTCGCTGCCGAAAGTCCCGCGCGAAGAGAACTTGGCAGGGCGGCTCCTATCATCCGTCGCGCCCACGCTGATGACCCACGGCGCAACCGCATACGGATTGATCGTGCCGATTCCCGGCCCCGTGTTGCCCGCCGAGAAGACGACGTTGACGCCATGATTGACCAGCATCTTCGTCGCGATGTTGACCGGATCGTTAAAGTCAAACGCGGTGTTAGCGGAAAAGCTGCAATTGACGACGCGCACGTTCAGGCTCGCGGCGTGCTCAAGCAGGTAATCGAAACCCGTCAACACATATGTGAGATTCAGTTCGCCTGCGCTCAAGCCCACGATGCGCGCCCCCGGCGCAACCCCGCTGTATTTACCATTTGAACGCGCGCCGCTTCCGGCAATCACGCCCGCGACGAAAGTTCCGTGACCGTTGACCAAATCCGTGTTCTGTAAATTCTGGATGTTCGCAGGGGTATTGAACCCTATACTCAAGCTCTGCATGTCTGCGAGCTTGACGTTCCTGACGACGCGGCCTGACAAATCCGCATGCGCGCCGTTGACTCCTGTATCCAGCACGGCGACCGTCACGTTGCGCCCCGTCACCGGCATGCCACTGTTCGCGGTACTCAAATCCCCGTCACGCGGCACGCGCGCGGCTCCGTTGGCTGCCAGCCGCGTGTCCATGCTCAATTGAAGCGTGCGGTTGCCGTAGATCGAACGCACGTTCGAGAGGCTGGAGATAGAGACAATTTGTGCGCGCGTCGCGGTGATGCAAATCATAGGCAGCATGCGATAGCGCGTCCCGCCCAGGACGCCGATTGATTGCAAGTCAGCGATGTCCGCATCCGTCGTTGGCCGGTGATAGACGATGAGAGCATTAATGTTGCTGTCATCCGTCAAAGTGTTAAGCCGCGCGGCAAGCTCCGGGTCAACGCTGAGCAGCCCGCTCTGCGTGCCTCCCATCCCGCCCGCGTAATCATCCGCGCCGGTCATCGTGATACCATCCGCGCCCGTCATCGTGATGCCGTCTGCGCCGGTCATCGTGATGCCGTCCGCGCCCGTCATCGTAATTCCGTTGGGCACAACGGAGAAGAGGCTGCCGTCCGCGCGTATACCATTGAGGATGTCCGCACCCGTCATCGTAATGCCGTCGGCTCCGGTCATCGTAATTCCATCCGCGCCCGTCATCGTAATTCCGTCCGCGCCTGTTCTGGTGATACCGTCTGCGCCCGTCATCGTGATGCCGTCCGTGCCCGTCATCGTGATTCCATTCGGTTGTCGAACCACAACAGAGTCTGCCTGATAGGTTGTGCCATCCGCGCCCGTCATGGTGATGCCGTCCGCGCCCGTCATCGTAATTCCATCCGCGCCCGTCATCGTGATGCCGTCGGCTCTGTTGGCGTTGACGCCGTTGCTGCCTGTGTAAGTCGCGCCGTCTGCGCCGGTCATCGTGATGCCGTCCGCGCCTGTCATCGTAATGCCGTTCGGAGTGAACGAGAGAAAGCCGTCCGCGCCTGTCATCGTGATACCGTCGATGCCGACATAGCTGATGCCGTCCGCGCCCGTCATGGTGATGCCGTCCGCGCCGGTGATAGTAATTCCGGCGATGGCCTGACTGGCGGCTATGACAAGGGCGAGAAAAAGCGCGAGGGGCTGCCGGGACTTCTGACAGAATTTATCGAGCATAATTATGGCTAGCTCAAAAACCGGGTCTTGAAACCCAGTCCGGGACTTACAGATTCGATTGTTCACACGGGGGAAGCAAGCGCTCAGAGGTCGGGGAAGCGCCCGAAGAAAACGAGTAATCTTAGCACGAAATTTTGATTTCATTCAATTACTTCTCAATCCGGCAGTGAGACAATTTCAAACATAGCAAAGGAAAAACATGTTCACGCAAAGGCGCTGGTGACGCAAAGCACACATTCAAGATAAAGCATGGCTCAACCCCTTTGCGTTTTTGCGCCTTTGCGTGAAATGCTTTCCTGATGCTGGATGGCTTTTGAATTTCAAACTGACCCACTACCCTCAATCCCTCAACTATTATGGCCGCGCCTGTGAAGGGATTTTTCATTACTTCATCAATTCCCTGTAACTCTTCTGCGTTTCGGCCACCGGCTCGACCCCTAATTCTTCGCGCAAGAGCTTGCGCAGGGTTTCGTATTGCTCCTTGACGGCGACGCGATTGCCGAGCGCGGCGTGTGCGCGCATGATCGTGCAATGGATGTCTTCGCGGAATGAATCATCGCGTAAGATTTGCTGCGCGAGGTCTAAAGCCCTAGACCATTCCTGCGACTTCTCTGCGGCGGCGGCTAAGGATTCCAGCAGGCGCAGGTATTGCTCGCGATAATAAGAGCGATGCTCATCCACCCATTCGTCGTAAATTGATTGCATGAACTCGCCGCGATAGAGCACGAGCGCCTGCTCGTAAGATTTGATGTAAAGTTCCTGCTGACCCGCTCGGCGCGCGGCCTCTCCCTCCGCGACGAGGCGGTCGAACTCTTCCGTATCGATAAAGTAAGAAAAGTCCGGGTTAAGCTGGTAATCGCCGTCACGGTAGAGCAGGAAATTTTGTTTGAGCGGCTGGTTGCTGTTCAGAGCTTTGCGGATATGCGAGACGGTCGGGTGAAAATTCTTTTCCACCGCGTCGAAATCCGCGTCTTCCCAGAAGGTGTCGATGATGCTGTCTTTCGAGGCGCGGCGATGCCTGCGCGACGCGATAAAGCACAGAATGTCGCGCGCACGCCTTGTCGTCCAGGCATCGGCGGCGAGCGGGCGCGCAGGGTCGCGGAAAATTTCGACCGGCCCGAGCATGCTAATGGTCAAATCCGTGACGGGTCGTTGCGACGCGGGCGGCAAGACACGCGCGGCTGCGGGTTGCGCCGCGTGCTGCGCTCTGGCTGTGGCCGCCGGAATCTGTTCGCGCACGTCCGGCGGCAACAGTTCCGCCGCGTCTGTCGAAGCGAAGAGTTGCGGATTGCTTGCGACTTCGCGTTGCAGCCAGTATTCGTAATCGTAGCGCGCGACGAGATCGAGTGCGCGACTCAAGGGTTCCAGCATCGCTTCACTGTCGCCTGTCGCAAAGAGCGAGGCCGCGAGCGCGAGCGAAGCCTGCGCTTCGTAATAATAAAGCCCGTGCGTGTGAAAATATTCGAGCGCGGGTTCAAGCCCCGCGCGTGCCGTCTCATGCTCGCCCTGCACGAGCATCACGCGGCTGCGCGTGAGCGTCGCGGTATGGCTGCCCATCTCATCGCCTGCATCCTTGCGCGAGGCGACGAGCCTGTCTAGGAGCATCCGCGCGCCCACAGCATCGCCCATCTGCAAACGCAAGAGCGCCTGTTCTTCCCACAACTCACGGCGCGTCGGGTCAATCGCGGCTTCGTCGTATGCACGCGCCGCGCGCTCGTAAAATTCCGCAGCGTGCGCTGCATCTTCGCGCTCGCGATAGAGATTTCCGTAAGCCTCAAAGATTTCTCCGCGCAGTGACATCAGATTAAAAAGCTGGCAGGTTTCAAGCGCGCGATCAAGATGCTGCTCGCACGAAGCGAAATCGCCGCGATAGAAATAACAGCGCGCGATGTTCAGATGCCCGATGGCTTCCTGCGGCATCGGCGCACGAGCATCATCGCGCAACATGCGGCGCAGCCAGCGCAAGGCCTCGCCGAAATCTCCGCGCATCCCGGCGGGCGTTCCCAGGTTGTGCGCGATGAGGCGTATGTAATGCTCGTCGTTGTGCTCTTCCGCTGCCTGAAGCGCGACGCGAAATTCCAACTCGGCCTTCGTCCATTCGCCCATCGCGACCAGGCACAAGCCGCGCGTATTGCCGCACTTGACGCGGACTATGGATTTTCCATCCGTCAACTCGACGGCGCGGTCAAGATGTGCAAAGGCCGTTTCAAAATCTCCATGCCTGCGCGCGATGGCGGCGAGCGAGTGCAGGGCTTCGGCTTCGCCTTCACGGTCGCCCTGCTCTCGCAGGAGCGTGACGGCGCGGCGAAACCATCCGGTCGCGGCATCATCGTCGCCTTGCAAGCGCGCGACCTCTGCACGATGCGCGAGCGAGCGCGGCTGCGCTTCGAGAATTGTCGCGGGCAGAGCCTCTGCAAACGAAACGAGAGAGGCGAGCGCGCCCGAAGCGATCCATTCTCCGCCATGAAGCGCGATGACATTCGCCGCGCGCACGAAATCTTCCGCCGCCAAAAGGTGATACATGGCCTGCTCCCACTTTCCGCCTTGCAGGAAATGGTCTGCGTAGCGCACATGCTCTGCGGCGACTGCGGCGCGCCCGGCCTCTGCGCGAAAGCGGCGGCGCAGGAAACTCTGAAAGAGCGGGTGCAGGCGATACTCTTCGCCGCGCCCGTCGCTCGCGATGGTCAGAAAGACGTTGCGCCGCACGAGCGCGGGCAAAGCGGAAGCACAGTGCATCTCTGGATACAAACGCCCGCAAGTGTCTATCTCGATGCGCTCTAAAAGAGAGACGCGCAGGAGCAGTTGCTGGACTTCAATTGTTTCGTCCGCGAAAACTTCTTCCGCGAAGTAGTCGAAGATGTCGCGCTCGGATTGCCTGAGGACTTCGCTCAGGTTGAGCGATTCGGCCTCTCTGTCATGCGCCAGAGCCTGCCGCTGCGCCACTTGACGGACAAGCTGTAGAGCGGTAATCCAGCCGTGCGTCCGCTCGCGGTACTCGGATAATTGCTCTGCGGTCAACTCAAGGTCGAACACCTGCCGAAAAAGCTCGCGCGTCTCTTCATCCGTAAATAATAGGTCGGAGCGGTCAACGATTGAGAGCGAGGCTTGCGAGCGCAGTCGTGCGAGCGCGAGCGGCGGCACATCGCGCGAGATGATGATGACGTGCAACACGTCCGGCAAGTAGGCGAGCAAGCGGTCTACCACGCGATGCACGGGCGTCTCCGTGCCCAAATGGTGATAGTCATCCAGGACCAGAATCATCTGCTGCTCGACCCGTTCCAAGACTTCGTTGAGCAGCACGTCAACGGCACGCTCAGGCTGCCGCGCCAGCTCGTTGGCGGATTCCTGCAAGTAAGAAAACATCACTTCACCGAAACCGGGCACGGACTGCTTGATGCCATACGTGATGTAGCCGAGAAAGACGGAAGGGTCTGCGTCCGTGTGGTCTAGCTGATACCAGACGGATTGGCGCGCGTGCTGGCGCACGAAGTCGGCGACTAAAGTCGTCTTGCCCGAACCGGCGTTGGCCGTCACTAAGGTTACGGGATGAGCCAGATTCGCCAGCAGCCTTTCCGTCAGGCGCGGGCGCGTGAGCAATTCGGGCGCAGGACGAGGCGGCAGCAGCTTGGTGCGCAGAAAGAAAGCAGGACGCGGCGCGCGTGTCTGTGCGGCAGCCGGAGAAGTCTCGATAGCAGCTTCTTCATCTACCTTTTCATCGGGCGCAGCCGGAACTGCGTTATGGCTTTGTGGACTGGATGCCATCGGCGGAGCGTCTCTGAATTTTCAGGCGGCCTAGTGGACGAAGATTAACACGAGTGAGCAAGTAGGGCGAAGGGAGAAGCGCGAAGATTAGAAGAAAGCCTCAAACGGCTTATCGCATTGAAGATCAATTTTATTTCAGTCACGCCCGCGAGGCGTCTCTAACTTTTCTCCCTTCCCCTTATGTTCTTTCGTCCGGCTTAAAAAACGTAGCCGTGTAGCTGTTGCACGACGCGCAATCCCCTGTGCGAGGCGTTGCGCGATTCTTTATTAACGACCGGCGGCGTGGCCAGCAGCAGATGCGCCATCGCATCGAGCGCGGCAGCGCGCCCGCGTGTCTGCTTGTGCGCCGCACCGGCCTGCGCGCCCGTCAGTTTGTAACTGGCAAAAAGCTCCTTCGCTTCATCTTTCGAGAAAGCGAGCATCGGCTCGTCCATCACACACAGCGTCTGCTTTGAGCGCATGCGCCAGAGCGGAGCGGGCGGCAGACTGCGTCCCGTAATCATCATGTGCGCTTCGGCTGGCAGGAGCGGCAGCAAACGGCGAAAGAACGGCACGACCCAATCCGCATCATACACCAGATGCAAATCGTCTATCACAATCAGGAGCGGTTCGCTGCCGCTCTCTAAAAGCTCGTAAATAAAAGATTCGGCCAGCAAAGGAATGTCTTCAATCGAAGAAGTTTCGACGAGGCTCATGATCCTCTCAGCCCCGAAGCCGGGACGCTGTTCGCGCACGCTCTCGACCAGATACTGAAAAAAGACGCGGCGGTCGCTGTCCGTAGCATCCACTTTATACCAAGCGATGCGCCGCCCGCAGCGCTGTGCGAAATCAGCCGCCAGCAGCGTTTTACCCGTCCCCGCGCGACCGTTGATGATGGTCGAGGTGCAAGAGTTCAGCGATAAACGCAGCTCGCCCGACAGGCGCGGGCGCGAAATGCGCGGCAGTTCGGACGGCATCTTGATTTTATCGAGGATCAATTGCATGCTTTTGAGTTCCTTAACCAGCTTCAATTTCGGTTGTGAGCTTAAGAGGATCATGCCAGCACTCGCCTCAGAAAGTCTTACACCTTTAAGAATCAACAACTTCCGCCATCCGTTTGCGTGCAGGTCACACCTGCCCCGAATGACTTATGGATTATCTCCAAGAACGGTTGAGGAATTCTTGAGACCTGACTTGAACGAAAGGAAAAGCAAAATCTTGCCACAGAGACACAGAGACACGGAGGAAAGACGGAAATAAAAGCAGCAATTTTACTTTCTTACTGCTCTGTGTCTCCGTGGCTACTTCACCGCCTGAGCATAATATCCCTGACGGTAAAGCAGGCGCAGCTTCTGTTTGCGCAGATCGGGATTGATGATTTCGAGGCGGATGCGGCGGTACGAGCCGTCACGCAAATTGTTCGATGGCGTATAAGCGAGCAGGTATTGAGAACGCAGCTCTTGTTCTATCTGCGCGAATGCGTTGCCGAGAGCGGTTTTGTCTTCAGGGAAAAATGCTCCGCCGCCGGTCTTCTCGGACACTTCGCGCAGCGTCTTTTTCTTAATCCCCCAATCGCTTGAGCCGATGCCGATTGAGTAAATGGTGACGTTGGATTTAATCGCGCGCTCGACGGCTTCGGACTTTTTAAGGTCGCTGCTCGTATCGTCGCCGTCGCTTAAAAGGATAATGGCGCGGCGCGTGCGCTCGGGCGTGTGAGCCAAAATTTTGTCCGCCGTAAAGAAGAGCGCGTCCCAGATCGCCGTCGAATAAATAGCATCATCTTCATCATCAACCGCCGGAGCATTTTCCGCCTGCGGGTATGCCACACGGCCTGTGAGTTTTTTGGCGGGCGGGACTTTTACTTCGAGGCGTTCGATGCTGCTTTTCAAAGCGGCAACGTCATTGGTCAGAGGCTGTTGAATCTTCTGTTTGCCGGTGAATGAAACGACGGCGGCGTTGTCCTTATCAGGGCGCAGGACGGATTTCACGAAAGCCAGCGCAGCAGCCTTTTCATTGGGCAGAGGCTCGGCCTGCGAGCGGCTGACATCAATCAAAATCGCCACCGAGAGCGGCAAATCCGTTTCGCGCTGAAAAGTAAAAATCTCCTGCGGCGCATCGTTCTCAAAAACGCGCACGTCTTCTCTTCGCAAGCTGGTGATAAATCGCTTGTCCCTGTCAATCGCCGTGAACAGGATATTCGTCAGGTCTGTCTCGACGCGCACGACTTCATCGCCGTCCTGCGCTGTAGAAACATCCGGCAGCAGCGCATGAGACAGTAAGACAAGAATCAGGAGTGCTGTTAAAGGTAAAGGCGCGTGCCTGTGAAAGCGAGACATGCTTTGATCCCTTTTGCTTATTCTGAGCGCAACATCATTGCGGTGAGATTTGAATAAGCCTGTGGAGAGGGTCGAAAGTCAAGCGGAACGGCGCGAGCGCATCACGCCCGAGCAGGATGGGCGCGCCTCTCTCGCTTGAAATCAAATCCGTCGGCACGCGACGCAATTCAAGTTCGCCGATTCTGATGGTGGCAGGCGCGATGCGTCGAGCCGCGACCTGCCCGCCGCCCAGATCGCGCACGCCGTTTCGCTCTCTGCCCGCACGCGGGACAAGGCCGAGCGCACGCGCGCCTTCATCATTAACCGCGAGACCAAAACCTGAGCCTGTGTCTATCAACGCGCGCCGACCGCCTTCAAGCGTGACGAATGGCCGCTTGCTGCCAGCCTGAAAAACCCACGGCACGACCGCTCCGCCCGGCGTCGCATCGCTCGTCCTGACGGGATTCGTGCGCGGGTCGAACGCGCTAATTTCACCCTTCGGCAAATCTATGACGTAGCCCAGCGGCGCAAAGCTTTCGGTCGGGTCAAGTACGCCGTCTATGTCCGGCGGAAGCCCATTGGTGACGATGACGGTCGCGTGCGCGGGCAGCAGGTTGTCTTGATAGCCAATCGCCAGCTCGCGCAAAGTCGCTTCACGCCCGGAGTTGTCGCTGGCTCCGCTTAGGCCGCTGATGCTGACCGTAGAATCGCGCTTAATCGACACTCTCGCTTCGCGCGCGACGCGCTCTGAGAGAATCGTCGCGCCCGCGCCAGTGTCTATGGCGAAGGTGTACGCGCCTGCGCCGTTGACCCAAGTCTTGACCAGCAGCCCGCGTCCTTCGACTTCTCTGAAGCTCACGGCAGCAGGGACGGCACGCCTCGCAGAGCCTAAATAGTTACGGGCAGCTCCGTAACCATACGAAGCTGCCCATGCTGCGAGGGTGACGAGCGCGACTGCGACAAATGCTTTTGTCTTAAACACGCGACTCATCGTTTTCCTTTTTGAGTTAGCGACGCGGATCACGTTTGCGCAGCTTGTAGGTGTAAAGCGCAGAACCGCCAGCACCCGCCAGACCGCCGATGAGCGCGCCCTTCTTGCCGCCGATCAGGCCGCCGACCACTGCGCCGCCGCCCGTGCCCATCGCCACCGTCAGCTTGTCACGATGCTTTTGCCAGAAAGAACGCTTCTTCGGCTGCTCGTAGTCATAATAAGCTCTGCGCGAATTGTTGCTGCCTCTGGACACGCGCCTTGAGCGGCTATTGTTTTGATAAACAACGGGAGTCGCCGAACGCTGTTGATTAGCGGTCAGATAATCTGATTGAGTCCCGCGTCTCTCTTGCGCAGCAAGAAAGCCTTCCTCAAAGCCGTCACGGAAAGCGGCCTGCTCGCCTGTCAGGCTGGCGTCTGCCAATTCCTGATTAGCAAGCGGCGCACCCGTCACCTGTGTTTGCGCGGGCGTGGCAGCACTGCCAGCAGTCTCCGCACTCTTTGCCGTTCCGGGGCGCATGACAAACGCGCCGACTGATCCACCCAGCAGGGCTGCGATTAAAGCTACCGGTAAAATTCTCTTTAATGGGTTCATCTCTTTTAGCTCCTTCTGCTTATTGCCCCGCGCCTCTCTTTGGGGGCGGGTGTTTCGCTTGTAAGTAATGGCAAGTCGCGTTCCCTTCCACTATAGAAATGCATGAGCAAAGCTGATAGAAGCTTGAAATCAAGTATTTAAGCGGGCTGGCACAGCGTAAATCAATTGATTGCAATCAAAAAACAATATCGCCCGCGATTTTGCAAATAGCTTGCGGCACGAATAGCGTATGCGATATGGACAGGCGCGCACACGATATGCTCAACGCCTGTTCCGACCCGTACATCCGCTCTGTTTTAAAAAGCATCTTAGCGTCGCTCATCCGTTAGTGCTAAAATGCCCGGCGAGTGAGCCAGTTAAATTCTATCGAGGATTAATCAGAATGAATCAATCTCCATTTCAGAATCAGCCGCAAGGGTGGCAACCCGAAGGCGATTGGAACAGCCTTCAGGCGCAGACCGCGGCTGTGGCAAGCGTCTCTGAGCGCATGGGATTTATACGCAAGGTGTACGCGCTCTTTTTCGTAGGGATACTGTTTGCGATTGGCGGTGTGGCGTTGGGCTTTGTCTACCCGCCGCTGATGGTAGCGGTCGCGCAGCATCCTTTTATCGCGCTGCTGATATTGATGGGCGGCGTCATCGGAGCGCAGGCTGTGCGGCATGTGCCCGGCCTCAACCTGCTGGCCTTTTTCGGTTTTACGGCACTGTCGGGCGCGATCATGTCGCCGCTGCTGTACATTGTGAGCCAGACTAACCCGAACTCTATCTGGCAGGCGGGAATTTTGACGGTCGGCATCTTCGGCGGCCTGACGGCTTACGTTTTTATCTCAAAGCGCGACTTCAGCTTTATGCGCGGGATGGTCACGACCGGCCTGATAGTGGTCGTGCTGGCAGTGCTGCTTAATATGTTCATTGCTTCCAGCGCGCTCGGATTTGCGGTCGCGGTGGCCTCGCTGCTCCTGTTCTCAGGCTTCGTGCTCTATGACACGTCGAACATCATTCGCCGCTACCCGACGAACGAATATATAGCGGGTGCGATGGATCTTTATCTGGACGCTTTCAATATCTTCCTCGCGCTGCTGCGCATCCTGAACGCGGGCAAGCGATAAGAGTTCAGCCAGCGAAGAGAGACATAAACTAAAAGTTAAGAGCGGCGGATAGCTTTGAAGCTTCCGCCGCTTTTTCTCATTTCAGCCCTTCAAAGCGTCATGTCAGAACCGCCTGCGGTAGCGGGCGGGTTCTTATCGTCCATAATACCCGCCCGCTACCACAGGCGGTTCTGACATAAAACTTACCGGCTAATATCGCAAATGGAGTATGCTCTCGCCGCCGGCGAGAGCAATCATCATGCAGGCGTTGCAAATATCTGAGGGCTTAACGAGATGTCGGAATGGGACGGTTACATTCTTAAAGATTATCGAATCCATTTTGACCCGGAAACTGTGGTGCTTGATGTCGGCTGTGGTCTGGGAAATCAGATGAAAGAACTGGCGCATGGGGGAAGCTTGATGATCGGTATTGATTTAGACCTCTCTGCCTTAGGGCATTGCCGGAGCGAAGGGTTATCCGTGCTGCGCGCTTATGCCGAGCAGATGCCGATTAAAGATTCCAGCCTTGACGGCATCGTCTGCAAAGTCGTCCTGCCGTACACGCGCGAAGAGCAGGTCATACGCGAGTTCGGACGCCTGCTCAAACCGGGAGGGCGATGTTACCTGCAATGTCACGGCGCGGGTTATTACCTGAAATATCTGCTACAGCCCCCCGTTTGGAAGCAAAGCTTTTATGGTTTGAGGTCGCTCGTCAACACTTGGACATGGGCCATCACGGGGCGACGATTGCCGGGATTTATGGGTGACACTATCTATCAATCGCGGCGGCGGCTGGCGAAATATTTTCACCAAAACGGTCTCTCGCTGCTGGATGATACGCCCAGCAATCGCTTCTTAGGCTTCCCGGTTTTCACTTACCAGATAATCGAAAAGAGGCCGCACAATGTTACCAATCGAGCTTGACGCGCTTTCAATTTTCAAATTTCAGGTGAAGCAAGAGTAGAAAAACTTTGCGTGCTTTGCGCGTCTTCTCTCTTTGCGCTCTTTGCGGTTAAGTGATTTTTTAACGCAAAGAACGCAAAGATTTAAGACGCAAAGCACGCAAAGAAAGAGAAGAAGCCTCTCAAGTGGTGAGCTTTTTCCACCCTCTTGATTTTCAAACTTGATTGACTTTTACCGGCGGCGAAATTACTCTCTGGTTCTCCATATAGCTTTTACGCTTCTGCTTGGCTTTCCTCTTCAAAGGAGAATATCAAAGATGCAGCTCTCTCCCCCGATTGACCGGCGTGCGCGTCGTGTTACGTCCGTGTTTAGCAAGGCTCTCAGCCGCTTTGTCATGAGCGCGTTGATGACAGCGATGCTATTGTCGCAATTGGCTGTTCCGGCGGCGGCGCAGACCACCTGGAATTACACAGCGGTCGGCGATTCTCTGTGCTTCGGGCTTTTCGCTTTCAGCGGGTATGTGCCTAGATACCGCAACTTCCTGCAAACGGATAATAGCGTCACGGTGAATCTCAATAATCTGGGCGTGAACGGCTGGACAAGCAGCGATCTGCTGAATGCGCTTGAGACGAACGCAAACTTTCGCAGCTCGATTTCCAATTCAAGGGTAGTGACTTGGGACATCGGCGGCAATGACCTCTTGGATGCGCGCAGCACTTACAAATCAAGCACGTGCGGCGGGGCGGACAATCAAAACTGCCTGCGCACGACGCTCGCAACTTTCAAGACCAACCTGAATGCCATCATCGAAGAGATACTCTCGCTGCGCAGCACCGGCGACACCATCATTCGCACGATGGATATGTACAACCCTTATGTCAACACGGACAGGAATACGAACACCTGGGCTAATGACGGCGGGCTGAACGACTATCAGGTGTTTAAGCCTTACCTTGACGAGCTGAATAATTATATTCATGTGACCGCGACAGAGAACGGCGTCGCCTGCGCTAAGGTCTATGCAGCATTCAACGGGGTTGCCGGAGACATGGACGCGGGCGCACGCGGTTACATCTCTTTCGATGCGCTGCACCCGAACGACACTGGGCATGGTGTGATTGCCACACAGTTTCGCAGCGCGACGATTATTCCGCGCGCCAGAGTGGCGGAGACTTTTGATTTTGACGGAGATGAAAAGACAGACCTCGCGGCGTGGAATCCTGCGAGCGGCAACTGGCAGATTATTAACAGCTCGGATAATTCCGTCAGGACTCAAGCGTGGGGCGCGGCAAGCTTCAGCGATGCGCCAGTGCCGGGAGATTACGACGGCGACGGCAAGACTGACCTCGCCGTGTTCCGCATGAACGAGGGCGTCTGGTATATCTTTAACAGCCAGAACGGCACGGTCAAAATTCAGCCGTGGGGCGCAAATGGAGACAGACCTGTGCCGGGAGATTATGACGGCGACGGCAAGACGGACATCGCAGTCTTTCGCGCAGGCGCGTGGTATGTCTTGCAAAGCGCAGACAATTCTCTGTTCTCGCAGCAGTTCGGCACGGCTACGGACAAGGCCGCGCCCGGTGATTTTGACGGAGACGGCAAAACCGACTTAGCAGTCTTCCGCCCGTCAAACGGCGCATGGTATATCCGCAAGAGCGCGAACGGCGCGCTCAGAGTCCAGGCGTGGGGCGCGAGCGGCGATGTCGCAGTGCCCGGAGATTATGACGGCGATTTTAAAACGGATGTCGCGGTGTGGCGCGCGGACTCAGGCTTCTGGTATATCCTGCGCAGCTCGAACGAGACGCTTCTGGCACAGCAGTGGGGCAATCAGAGCTTTGCTGATAAAGCAGCGCCCGCAGATTATGACGGAGACGGCAAAGCAGACATCGCAGTGTGGCGCGCGGGTTCGGGTTACTGGTACGTCTCAAGAAGCTCTGACGCAGGCGTTATCTCGCAGCAATGGGGACAGAGCGGAGACGTGCCTCTGCCATCCACATACATTCCAGAATAAAGACTTAATCGAGCAAGAATTTCTTCTTCCTTTGCGTCTTTGCGCCTTTGCGAGAAATAACTCTCACGCAAAGGCGCAAAGACGCAAAGGAAGTTATGAATGTTTGTAACTAGCTTCTTCTGCTCTTAGCAGCTTCGGCCATCACGCGCTCGATTTCATCCGGCGTGGATGGAATTTTTTCCGAGAGCTTCTTCAAAGTGCCGTCCGGCATCACCAAGTAATCATCCTCAATCCGCACGCCGAGTTTTTCCGACTGGATGTAGATGCCCGGCTCTATCGTGAAGACCTCGCCGGGTTGGATGGGCTTTAAGTAATTGCCCGTGTCATGCACATCCATGCCGAGATAATGCCCGAGGCCGTGTATGAAGAAGCGGTCAAGCGTGTATTCTTTGCCGTCCGTGTCGCGTGCGCGTAAAGGACTCTTGCGGAAAAACTGGACGACGAAGTTATGCAGCTCGTCATGCCTCATGCCCGCTTTGAAATGAGCGGCGGCGGCGGTTTGTGCGTCCAGCACAAGCTGATAAATCTCGCGCTGGCGCGCGGTGAACTTGCCGCTCGCGGGATAGGTGCGCGTGATGTCGGCTGTGTAGAGCGAGTACTCCGCGCCGATGTCGCAGACTATTAAATCGCCCGCCTCGATCTTTTTACGATTCTCGTTGTAATGCAGGATCGTCGAATAGATGCCGCTGCCGACGATGGAGGGAAAGCCGGGACGCTCGCCGCCGCCGCGCAGGAAAGCGGCTTCCAGAATCCCTTGAATCTGATACTCGTACATGCCCGGTTTGAGATTGAGCGCGATGTCGCGGTGCGCGTCGCCCGTGATGTCAATTGCTTTCTGAAGCAGAGCGACTTCGGCGGGCGACTTAAACTTGCGCATCTCGCCGATGATGTCCGCAATCGTAGTCCCGGTTGAACCTTCATCTTCATCAAACTCGCCGCGCATGACCTGCACGCCCGGTAAATCTTTTTGCGCCTGCTCGGCGAACAGGTACTCACGCACGTTGCCGTTTTTGACTCGCCCCGGCGCAATCGTGTAGAGCTTCATGCGGCTGCCCTGTCCCTGTGCATCTTTGAAAGCCGGAAGCGCGGCGGCCTCTTTGAGCCGGGGCCAGAAGTCGTCTCTGAAAGACAGGACGCGCTCGACGCCGAAGGCTTTGGCAGTCTCTTCGCCGGGGGCAAGCTGCACGCCCGTCCAACGCTCCCCCGCCAGATTGCGCGGCGGAATGAAAACGATCTCACGCGCGCCGCCAAGCGACGGCAACCCTTGAGGCACGAGCAGGAGCGCCGCGCCGGGAGTGCGGACGCCCGTCAAGTAACCCATCCAGTTGTTCTGGCGGTAACGCTCCTCGACGCCCGCGCTTTCTTCTACGTTGCCGAGGATGACGACGATGCCGTCTTTAATCTCGCTCAACAATTTCTGCCGCCGCGCGCGGTACTCACTGAGCGGTTGATTCAAGAGACGCACGCCCGCCTCGTCGTAATAGTCCGCCGCAAGCGTTGCCGGTGCAGCTTGAGCCAAAAGCGTGGCCGCAATGAGCAGGCTCAGCAAAAGCCGTCGAAGCGATTTCATAAAGTAGCGCCTTTCAGTTATTCAAACCCAAGTTGCTAGTGATAGATATTTTGGCGGATTGCTTGAATTGCCACTAGCTTCAGCTAGTGGATCAAGGTTGCTCCTTAGCTGTCGGCTTTAGCCGAATCATTTAAGCTAAAGCTATAAGGACTAAGATTTATTTATATTTTGGCTCAAGCCTGCTTGCTATTGTGCAAGGTATACACTAGCTGAAGCTAGTGGCAATTTATTAACTGGCAACTTGGGTTATTCAATCTTCTTAGCCGGATGGTCGCCATTTTGATGCAGCGTCAGGCCGGTGACTTCGCCCTTCTCATTCTTGTTGAAAGTCAGGCTGATCTGCGTGACCGCTTCCAGATAAAAGTCCGCTTCGGATTTCGCGGCCAGCTTATTCTTTCCCTGTCCTGTCGCTTGTAAATGCAAAGCGTCGTTTTCCAGCGTGACGGTCAGGATAAACTCCGGAGCCAATTCATACTTGCCGACATATTTTTGCAGGGCTGCCGAATCCACCTTGACGGCAGTGGGAGCAGGGGGGAAAGTCAGCTTGTCTCCCAAATAGATGCCAATAATTTTTTGGGAGGTTTTACCGATTTTGAAGCTGCCCAGGTTTGACAGCACGACGACCGTAAAACGTTCCTGCGGAAAACGTGTGATGTCGGTTCTAAAGCCTGCCCAACCACCGGAATGACCAACCGTTTCCAGACCGCCGTATTTGATGGTGCTCCAGCCGAAACCGTATCCGGTCTCCTTGCCGTTTGTGAGTTTGCCGGAAGTGAAAGCCTGTTTGAGCGTCGCCGCCTTGACCAGCTTCTCTGTGTAGAGAGCCTGATCCCAGAGATACATGTCTTCGATGGTCGTGTTGACGTTGCCATCGCCATAAATGAGATTTAGCGGCGTGTAATCCGCATTCGTGTACTTGCCTGCTTCCATCCTGTAGCTGATCGCGCGATTCTTAATCTTCGGCCTCGTCTCATCCGAGACGAGCGTGTGATTCATGCCGAGCGGCTGAAAAATATTTTCTTTCAAAAACTTCGGTAAAGATTTGCCGGAGGCTTTGACGACAATCTGTCCCAGCACGACATAGCCGGAATTGCTGTACTCCCATTTCTCGCCGGGAGCAAAGCGCAACTCTTTCTGCTCTGACAACAGCTTCACAGTATCGGCAGAGGTCGGCTCAAAGCCTCCGGCCTTCCAGTTCTTATCAATCTTGCCGGTCGCCGTCAGGACTTCCATGTAATCGGTCAAGCCGGATGTGTGATTGAGAATGTGGCGAACGGTAATGTTCTGCGCGTAGGCGGGAAAGCCGGGGAAGAATTTTGAGAGCGGGTCGTCAAGACTCAGCTTGCCGCGCTCTGCGAGCATCATGACAGCCATCGCCGTAAATTGTTTGGAGACGGAAGCCAAATCGAAAACCGTGTCGGGGCGAATCAGTTCTTTGGTCTCGACGTTGGCGAGGCCGTAGCCCTTCTTGAGCAGGACGCGCCCGTCCTGCACGACGAGGACGGCTGCGCCGGGCGTCTCGCCCTTGCTCCACTCGGCCATCAAGGCATCAACCTGCGCCTCGCGCTCGGCATCCTTCGCACTCATGGCGGACGCTTGCGCCTGATTCAATTTTTCCGCAGTCTTAACGCCCGTCGTTTGACCGAAAGACAGCGGGGCAAAGAGGCATAAAGACAGTGCGACGATCAGCAGTTTTTTTATCTGCATAATTCTCCTTCGTGCATGTTACGCACGCACCGAAGCTTTGGTTTCTCTGGATTGGCGCGGGAGACAGGCCGTTGTGACCACCCGACAAAATTCCATGACAAAGCCGAGTTGGACTGACGCCAACTCATATTTTTTTATTGCGGCGGGCGTGTTATTTGATTCTCTTGGACGGATAATCCTTGCCGCCAATGGTGACTATGACCCCGACCACAATGCTGTTCTTGTCGTTCCAGACGAATTTGAGGCGTGCATTGACGACGGATGAGAAGAATTGATCGGCTGCTTCTTCGGCCTTGAACTCGGCTTTCTCGTCGCCGGTCGGCTGTCCCATCAATTTGCCATTCTCGTTTGTGATGGTCAGGACAAATCCCTCTGAGACCTGATACTCCCCAACGTAGAGGTCGTAACTTTTCGCTTCCTTCTTTTCCTGCGCTGGTTTCTCTTGAGCCTTTCCGTCCTGCGCGGTCGCGCTCAACGCGAGCGGCGAGAACGCGCAGAGGCAGATTAAGAGTGCGAGTATTTTTTTCATCTTATCTCCTTCGATCATATTAGTTCAGGGAGAGGCCGCAGGTCAGAACCGCCTGCGGTAGCGGGCGGCTCTTCAATGTTGAGAACCCGCCCGCTACCGCAGGCGGTTCTGACAGTTAGGTGCGGCGGATGGCGGCTATCGGACGCCATAGATTCTGCAAGCGACGCGCGCCACCGGCCTGCAAGATGCTCATCAAACCCATATAGCCGTAGCCGAAACAGAAGAGCGAGAGAAACGGAATCGTTCCCCACAAACTGAAACGCACGGCGTAAACAATGGCGAGCAGGAAATAGACCGCAAAGCTCAATTCGATCAGCGGCAACCAACCGCGCTTGCGTTTATATTTCTTGCGCTTCCATGTTTCATCCGACGCTTCTTCGACCTGATACTTCGGCGTCCGCACGAACTCTGTCTTGAAACCGACGATGGCTTCCAGCACCGCTCGCGCGTTCGAGAAAGCAAGGCCGATACCGATAGCCATCACCAGCGGCAGATGCAAGAGCCGCTTCGTCCGCCGCTCGTCCAAATACCACACACCCGTCCCGTAAAAAAGCACGACCGAGATCGTCGAGAAAAACAGGAGCGGCACGTCAAACACCATCAAGTGATAAAAGCCTTGATTGTACCGCACGAGCAGCAGCGGGAATTGCAGAAAGCTGACGACGATCATCAAAGGATAGCTGATGTTTCCCGTTAGGCGAAAGAACATTTCAAGCTTGACGCGCAAGGGCAGGGGCGCAGCCCAGATGCGGCGATAGAGCTTGATGCCGACCTGCATCACGCCTTTAGCCCAGCGACGCTGTTGAGCCTTAAAAGCATTTATCTCAACCGGAATCTCCGAAGGCGCTTCTTCGTCCAGTAGGTAAACGAAACGCCAGCCCATCAGTTGCGCGCGGAAACTCAGGTCTGTGTCCTCTGTCAGCGTGTCATGCTGCCAGCCGCCGCTCATCTCTATGGCCTTGCGCCGCCAGATGCCAGCCGTCCCGTTAAAGTTAAAGAAGCCGCCCGTGCGATTTCTGACCGTCTGCTCTACGACAAAGTGGCCGTCAAGCATGATGGTCTGAAGTCGAGTCAAAAGATTATAGCCGCCGTTGATGTGCGACCAGCGCATCTGCGCACAGCCGACCAGTGGGTCTGTAAAAAAGTCTACGAGCTTGCGCAAACAATCCGGCTTCGGCACAAAGTCCGCATCGAAGATGGCGACCAGCTCGCCTTTGGCAGACTTCAAACCATTCTCCAACGCCCCGGCCTTAAAGCCCGTCCGGTCTGTGCGATGTATGTAATGGATGTCGAACCCTTTTTGCGCGTAAGCCTCGACGGTCGCGTGTGCGAGCTTGACCGTTTCGTCCGTCGAATCGTCAAGCACCTGTATCTCAAAACGGTCGCGCGGGTAATCAATCTCCGTGATGGACTTCAAAAGACGCTCGACGACATACATCTCGTTAAAGAGCGGCAACTGCACAGTGATGCGCGGCAACTCGTTTTCGGCAAAGAGCGCTTTCGGCTTGGGCACGAGCTTGCGATAACGCCAGAAGTCTATGACCTGCTTGACGCGATAGCCGCCGTAGATGGCAAGAATGCCGAGGATGCTGAAGTAGAAAATCAGAATCGCGTAGTCGAACCCGTCCAGCCGATACAACGGGCTGATATTGCCGGAGGTCCTTTCAATGACATCCAGATAATTCTTCAACAACTCTTCGGTCGTCGGAATAATCGCGGCGAGCGCGTGGAGGGACATAGCAGTTAATTCCAAATCTAAAATCAAAACAACGGGGGATGCTTTTCTCTTAAAGCGACAGCGGCGAAACCGTAAAATCCCGCTCGTGCGTACCGGCTCGCCTTTATCTCACACAGTGCGGGCAGCGCACCTGCTTCAAGCATTCGCGCTGCCCGCCATGAGACGCGAGATTGTACCCTATCAGATGCCAACATGAAAGGTCGCAGATGAGAGATTTTGGGACAGCATCAATTGTTATTGCAAAGGTTTTTGCAACAAGACCTTGTTATCTGCTATTCTAAAATCTCTTGCCCGACAAAGATAGGCGACAGAGGGGCTGTCGCCGATGCCTCAAACGGCCAACACGATAGACAGAGTAGTTATGATGGGACGCGACTGAGAGAGCTTTTTTGAATCAGTCCGGGCCTAAAACTAGAGTCGGGTGGATTGCGCTGCTTCTGCCATCCTCGCAAAAACAGGGCATGTGTGTATTCCCTCAAACCAGGAACGTTAGGGCAATTTTTCAAACGGTTAAAATCGCAAGGCGTCCTTCGATAACCTTCACCCGTGGGAAGCCGCGCCACCGTAAGATTTATTGCTTTACCTCAACCAACACTAAACGGAGGAATGAGAATAATGCGTCAGAGATTGATCGTAGGATTGTTAGGCGTTGCCTTAGCAGCCGCCACTTTATTTCCTTTAACCAAGTCGGGCGCGACAAATGCGCCCCAACTCAAGGCTGTTCCCACCGGCCATGCCCAGTCCCGACACACGACGCTGCCCAATTATGACATACGCCTCGCCGGTCAGGGCGAGTTTATGGATTTCGATCTCAACACCGCTGCCGACACGCAAAGAGCCTTGCAAACAGACAATGTCTCGCTGCGAGCGCGTGCCACGGCGGTCGAGAATTTCCGCTCTGGCCTCAAGCCCGAAGCCGCGACGAACCTGCACGCGCAGGTCAACGAAGCCGGTGCGATGAAAAACTTTTTCATTGACGGCAGCGCGCTCTCTGCGCCGCAGTCAGACACGCCGGACAACATCGCGCGCGGCTTTTTGCAGCAACACGCGCAGCTTTTCACGCTCCCGGATGCTGCGGTTGCCAATCTGAAATTGCACAGGGAAGACAACGATAGGGGAACAACTTTTCTGGATTACTCGCAGACCGTCGGGGGCATTAAAGTCTTTGAAGGACTGGTGCAGGTCGCGGTCAACAAAAACGGCGAGGCGCTTTCCGTCCGCGAAGGTTTTCTCATCACCGGACAGCAGGTCAAGCTGAGACCCACTTTGAATGAAGCAGAAGGCATCGCCAAAGCTTTTGAGTACGCGGGCAGAACCGTGATGCCGTCTTTCGTAGAGACCAATGCACGCGCCTCGAAAAGCGAAAGCTCTTCGTTCGCCAATCCTCTTGATCCACAGTTTGAAGAGGTGCTTTCGGAATTAAACGTCGTCCGCGTCGGCGACGCTGCGCACCTCGCATGGCATGTCTACGCAGAGGTTGGCCCTAATGAGTGGTACGAGTTGCTGGTTGACGCGCACAACGGCGAACTGCTCCTGCGTCATAACCTGTATGTCTTTGAAGCGCAGGGCACGGTCTACACGGAAGACCCCGGCAAGGGCGCACGCCAGCTCGTCTCCTTTGTGGGCGACACGACCATCAACACCGCCGCCGGTTGGATGGGAACTGCCACTGTGACGACAGGCAACAACGTCGAAGCCTATCTCGATACGAACGCTGACAACGCGCCCGACAACAACAACACGACGGGACTTTCCAGCGGCCATGCTTCGGCAGCCAATCAGGATTTCACTTTCCCGTTCTCAACCACCGTTGACCCGCGCACGCAGCAGGCTGCGGTCGTGACCAATCTTTTCTACTTCAACAATATCATGCACGACTTCTCCTACGGCTTGGGCTTTACGGAGACGGCGCGCAACTTTCAGGTCAACAACTACGGGCGCGGCGGCACGGGCAACGACTCCGTGAGAGCAGAGGCGCAGGACGGCTCAGGCACGAACAACGCCAACTTTGCGACGCCGCCCGACGGTCAGCGACCACGCATGCAGCAGTATCTTTTCACCTCGCCCAATCCGGATCGCGATAGCTCTGTGGACGGCGATGTGGTCTTTCACGAATACGGACATGGCATCTCGAATCGCTTAATCGGTAACGGCAGCACAGCTTTGCAGGGCACGCAGTCGGGCGCGATGGGCGAGGGCTGGTCTGACTACTGGGCCACCACCATCAATGGCGACGGCGCGGTCGGCGAGTATGTCATGAACAACTCGATTGGCATCCGTCGCGCAGCTTACAGCGTGCCGGCCAACACCATTCACGACTCTTATGCAGATGTCGGCAATCAGGGTTTTGCAGTCCACAATGACGGCGAAGTCTGGGCGGCGACGCTCTGGGACTTGCGCACGCAACTCGGCGCGACCATCACTGATAACATAGTGCTCAACGGCATGAAGTTCACGCCGATCCGCCCGTCTTTCCTGAACGCGCGCGACGGCATCCTGCAAGCCGATGCGAACCTGTTCGGCGGAGCAAATCGCTGCGCCATCTGGACTGTGTTTGCGCGTCACGGCATGGGCGTTTCTGCGGTCGGTAACGATGGCACGACACACACAGCCGCGACTAACCTGCCCTCGGATTGCGGCGGCACTTGCAGCTATTCAATCAGCCCGTCGAGCGCAAGCTACGCGGCTGCGGGCGGCACAGGCAGCGTCAGCGTGACGGCCGGAGCCGGTTGCAATTGGACGGCTGTGAGCAATGCCACCTTCATCACCATCACTTCCGGCAGCAGCGGAAGCGGCAACGGAACGGTTGGTTATTCAGTCGCCAGCAACACGGGCACGTCTTCGCGCACGGGCACTATGACCATCGCGGGGCAGACCTTCACGGTGACGCAAGCAGGCAGCACGGGTGGCGGCTGTGGGCAGTTGATTACCAATGGAGGCTTTGAGACAGGCACAACCCCGTGGACGATCAGCAGTCAGGTCACACGCAGCACCGGGACTTTCCCGCACAGCGGCACGGCCTACATGATTATCAACGGAGTCAACAGCAGCAGCGGCACGTTGTACCAGACGGTCACGATTCCGAGTGGCTGCTCGCCGAGCCTCAACTTCTGGCTCAATATCACGACCAGCGAGGCGACGGGCGATCCTATCTATGACCGTCTCTTCATCGAAGTGCGTAGTACGACGGGAACGCTGCTGGCGACCTTAGCAACCTTTAGCAACCAGGACAGCGGTACGGCTGGTGTGTATGTCCTGAGAGGGGCTTACAGTCTCTCAAGCTTTGCGGGGCAAACGGTACGCATCCAGTTCCGTGGCACAAACGACATTACGCTGCCTACATCATTCCGCGTGGATGATGTATCCGTCCAGTAAGTCACAGACACTGAAGAACCCGGACTGCGATCTGAGCAGTCCGGGTTCATTCACGACTCTTACTTTTGCATCCCACTTTGAGGCCGCGTTTATCTGCGGCCTCTTTTCTTTGGGCAAGCCGGTTTGATACTGAAGCGGCTTTCAAATGAAACCGACTGTCTCACGCAAAGACGCAAAGGCGCAAAGAAAGCGATTGAGTTTTTCTTTGCGCCTTTGCGTCTTTGCGTGAGATGTTTTTTGCTTACGCCAAAGTAGAAAGAGCTTTTAGATCAAGGCTTCCCTTCTTTAACTTCGCCCTCTCGATTACCCGCCGTAACCGGGTGTTGGTGGCGGCGGTGGCGGCGGCATGACAGCCGTGTTCCTCTTGCGTTTCTCGAAGAGTGCCGTGCCGATCAAACCTCCGACGGCGGCGAACAGCGTAATCACGACGATGCCGAACACCATTCCCAAAAGCATGGATGGCAGTCGCTCGACTAATGATTGATTTTGCGCCATCTCTATTTGTCGCTGCAAAATCTCTGCCTGTCGCGGGTCCACCTTAGCCATCAGATTCACCAGCATGGCATAAAAAGTATCGCCGAAGATGAAGCTGAGCGGGATACCTATAATCCAACTGATGACTGTGCCGATGACGCCGCTCATCGCGCCGAGCATCGCGCCCTCGCCCATCGTCACAGGGTTCGGCGAGTCCTTAATGTAAAGATAGGCCGCGAGCGCGCCGCCCATCAAGACCCACGCGCAGCAGCACGCATTGACAATGTTGACGAACGGGATGGCGGACAAGACGCCTAAGGCCACGCCGCCGATAATTGCCGGTTTTAGCTTATTGTTCATAATCTTTTCTGCTTTCGTCTCATTTAGCGATGGTTGAATTTATGCTTTGTTCAAATGCGGCTCGACGGCGAGCCGTAATCGCTCTCGACGGCGCGACCGCTCACGACGGGCGCAGGAGGAGGCTTCGTCTTGCTCTGCTGCGCGCCCGTCCCGGATTTGGCAAAGAAGCGTCGCCAGTCAACCTGTAATATATCCATCAAGCCCGGCACGATAAAGAACGCAGCCGTCGCTCCCAACAACGCGCCGGTCAGAAAACGCGAAAGATGCGTGTTATCCCAGATGCCCGTTACTCCGAGCAGCCAGTCAACCAGAATCGGCACGACGGAAAGAAACAGCCATCCGCGCGCGGGCGAATCCGTCCGCTTTAAAGACCGCACCAGCGGATAAAAGACAAAGCCCGCCGCGACCCCTGCATAGATGCCCGTGCAACGAGAGCAGACCGCAAACGCATGCCCCGCGAGATGAAAAGAACGCTCCGGCATTTGATGGCAGAGCGGGCTGAACGCTTTGTAAATCCCCTGCGCCAGAGACTCGTGCCCGTTCGCCAGAGCCACCGGCGCACCCACAATCAGCCCCACCAGCACGAGCACAAACACAGCCACACCGGCCCACATGATTACTTGCGAGCGATCAGGCGACCCGTGCGGCGCGCACTGCGCAACGTATTGTCCGGCAGGAGAAGGCATAACGTTATTGCGGATTTTGGATTGCGGATTGCGGATTTTCCATGTAACGAAAGTTCTAAATAAAGCTTCAAGATGAAAGCAGCACACCAATCCGCATTCCGCATTCCGCAATCTAAAATCGTATCACGGCATCGGGGCCGCCTTCGACGTGGACTGTGTCCACAAAGCGGATGTGTTTGGACTCTGTGGTCATGACGAGCGAGTGTGTGCGCTTGCCTGTCCCGAAGAAACGGACTCCGCGCAGCAGGGATCCGTCCGTCACGCCCGTCGCGGCAAAGATGATTTTCTTACCCGGCGCGAGATCGTCCGTGTCATAAATTTTATCCGGGTCTGTGATGCCCATCTCATTGAGGCGTCCGATGACCTCTTCTCTGTCCGGGACTTTATTCTTGTCCACGTCGAGGCGTTCCGGGTCAAAGACCAGCCGCGCCTGTATCTCTCCATTCAGGCATTTCATCGCCGCCGCCGTGATGACGCCTTCGGGCGCGCCGCCGATGCCCATCAGCGCGTGTATGTTTGTGCCCGCGACCGCCGCAGAGATTCCGGCTGACAAATCTCCGTCCGAGATGAGGCGGATTCGCGCGCCCGATTCGCGCACGTCGTTAATCAATTTTTTGTGGCGCGTGCGGTCAAGCACGATGACTGTCAAATCTTCTATGTCGCGCCCCAAGCGCCGCGCGATGTTCTTTAAGTTATCTTTGACCGGCGCGTCAATATCCACGACGCCGCGCGAAGAGGGGCCGACGACGATCTTGTCCATGTAGATGTCCGGCGCATTCAGGAGACCGCCGCGCTCTGCTGCCGCGAGCACAGCGATGGCGTTGTTCGCGCCGAGCGCGCAAAGGTTTGTGCCTTCGAGCGGGTCAACGGCGATGTCAACTTCCGGGAACTCGTTGCGTATCTCTTCGTCAAGGCCGCCGACGCCGCCGCCGACCTCTTCGCCGATGTAGAGCATCGGAGCTTCGTCGCGCTCGCCCTCGCCGATGACGATGCGCCCGCGCATCGGCACGGTGTCCATCACCTCGCGCATGGCTTCGACGGCGACATGATCCGAATACTTTCTATCGCCCTGTCCCATCGTGCGCGCAGAGGCAATCGCCGCCGCCTCGCAGACTCGTAGGAAATCTAGTGACAACTCGCGCTCGGTTCTCAACTCGTGTCTCATACAGACCTCTGGTCTCCTGTTCGTGGAAATGTGCGCCGCCGGGAGCGAAGCGTCCCTGCTCTCACTCGCTCGTCTCAATAAGGGTTGGAAAATGCGTCGCCATAGTAGCAGAGCAAGCAAAGAATTAACAGGGATGGACAGGATAAACAGGATAAAGAAAAGAGTTAGGGATAAGGCAGAGACAGAATCTCGCGCAAAGGCGCAAAGAAAACCCTTCCAGATAAAGCATCATTCAACACCTTTGCGTCTTTGCGCCACCAGCGCGAACCTCTCGTTTTTCTTTGCTCTGTTTTGAACCTGAATGACTGCTCCCTGTCCATCCCTGTTTGAATCTTCCCTTCCCTGCTTTAGAATGGAGACGTTATCCTGCTCCCGTTGTGATTAACAGATGAAACGCTGCCCTGCCTGCCAGTACACGTATGTGGATTCGATGAGCTATTGCCGCCTTGACGGCACGATGCTCGTCGCTGCTTCGTCGTCTCTGGCGGAAGATCAGGAGACGCTCATCAAACTGCCGACTCCTGACAATGATGCTATTCAGACTCAGGTTTTCGGCGTCGGGCGCGCGTCGGGCAAGGCGGTTACGTCTTCATCGCTGACGATACCGCTTCAGCGTAAGCGGCGCGTTGTGCGCTCAAAGATCATAGACTCTCTGGCAGTCCTTCCGCTCGCGAATGCAGGCGACGATGCGCAGATGGAGTATCTTTCGGACGGCATCACTGAAAGCATCATCAACAGCTTGTCACAGCTTCCGAAACTGCGCCTTGTTCCGCGCAGCACAGTCTTTCGCTACAAGGGGCGCGAGACAGACCCCCTCGAAATCGGGCGCGAGATGGGCGTGCGCGCAGTCCTGACCGGGCGCGTGTTTCAGGTGGGCGACCTGCTGATTATCAAGACGGAGCTGATTGATGTCGCGCTGGAATCTCAAATCTGGGGCGAGGAATATCGCCGCCGCCTGACAGACATCTTTACTCTACAGGAAGAGATTTCGCAGGAGATTAGCCTGAAGCTGCGCTTGCAGTTGAGCGGCGAAGAAAAGAAGCGGCTGCGCAAACGCTATACGGAGAACGCGGAGGCTTTTCACTTTTATCTGAAGGGACGCTATTACACCAACAAGCGCACGACCGATTGGATTAAGAAAGGCATAGAGCAATTCGAGCACGCGATTGAGCTTGACCCGAACTACGCGCTGGCCTATGCGGGACTGGCGGATGCTTACGCTTTCTTAGGCTCTTCGACGGGCGAGCGACCGCCGACGGAGTTTTATCCGAAGACAAAGGCCGCCGCGCTCAAAGCTCTTGAGATTGATAACGAACTGGCGGAAGCTCACACCTCTCTGGGCTTCTGCTACATGATGTACGAGTGGAACTTTGCCGAAGCGAGGAGAGCGTTCAAGCGAGCGATTGAATTGAATCCGAACTACGCGAACGCGCATGACGGCTACAGCTTTTATTTCAAGGCGACCGCGCAGCACGAGAAGGCCATACGCGAATGCCTGCGCGCTCAAAAAGGCGACCCGCTCTCGCTCTTTGCGCATGTCAGCACCGGCTGGGCTTATTACTTCGCAGGGAAATTCGAGCAGGCGATTGAACAGAACCGCAAGGCGCTCGAAATGGACGCGCGCTTTGTCTTTGCTTTCTGGAACATGGGACTCTCGCTGGCGCAGTTGGGAAAAATCGAAGAAGCCACAAGCGCGTTGCAGCACGCGGTCAAATATTCCGGCGGCGGCCTGACATTTAAAGCGCATCTGGGATACGTCAACGCGCTCGCCGGACGCTGGACGGAGGCGCAAGCGGCTCTGACGGAAATGGAAGAGCTGTCAAAAGAGAAATATGTTCCGGCTTATTACTTTGCGATTATCTATCTGGGCCTGGACGCGCCGGATCAGGCGCTCGAATGGCTTGAGAAAGCTTTTGAGGAACGCTCAGGCTTTCTCGCCTTCGTCAACGTCGAGCCGATGTTCGACGGCCTGCGCTCAGACCCTCGCTTTCAGGACTTTGCGCGGCGCATTACTTCCGCGCCCGGAGGCTAGCGCACATAGGATTCGTGTATACTTTGCGAAGCCTTAACGATCCATACGGAATTAAAATTTTCTTCTCTGAAGGAGCGACACTTGAAGACAAAACGATTCACACAGCTCGTAATCATTCTTGCCCTCTGCACATTCGCGCTGGCGGCATGCACGAGCGGAACAACCAACAACGCGAACAACGCGAACAACGCGAATAACACTGCCGCAAGTTCGGCGGCTAACAAAAATACGACGGCTACGCCCGCCCCGCCCTCAGCCAAGGGAGACTATTCTTCTCCGACTGCGGCGTTTAAGTCCTTTTACGATGCCGCCAAGAGCAACGACATCGAAACCATGAAGCGTTCATTGTCCAAGCGGTCTATGGACTTTATGCAAAAGGGAGCGGCTAAAGAGAACAAGTCGGTTGACGACGCCTTCAAGGAAATGAACAAAGACGCTCCGGCGTCGGCTCCGGAAACTCGTAACGAAACGATAACGGGCGACAAGGCCACGCTTGAAGTCAAAGATGAGAAGATGGATAAGTGGGAGAAAATCTCCTTCGCCAAAGAAGACGGCCAGTGGAAGATCGCGCTGTTCGACGAGATAGCCGATGCGATGGACAAGGTGGACTCGCTGGATAAGGGAGAGAAGTAAGCGTTGAGAGCTTAGAGCGGATTTCGTTTGGATGTACGGCAGGCTGTGAGCCTGCCGCCTGTCCGACGCGAGCGGCAGGCTGTCAGCCCGCCGTACACTGATTTGCAACCTGCTTTAATGATAAGAAAAGCCAGCCCTCTTTAATCAAGAAGGGCTGGCTTTTTTATCGCCAGTCGCCTCGCGCGAGACGCCGGTTTACTTAACTTGAGATTGATGTTAATCGGCAGCGACGGCTTCGCGCGCGTCGCTTGATTTGTAGGGCGGCAAGGTCTTGCGCGCGGCTTTCTCTTTCTTGAGACCCAAAGCCCAGTCCGCCTGCATCAAGGTGTGTATGTCGCGCGTGCCCTCGTAGATGACTGCGGCCTTGCAGTTGCGCAGGTAACGCTCGACCGGATAATCGTTGGCGTAGCCGTTCGCGCCGTGAACCTCTATCGCCATCGAAGCGGCCTTCTCGCTGCGAATGGTCGCCTGCCACTTTGCCAGTGAAGTCTCTTTGGCGTTCGGCTTGCCGTGATTTTTCAAAAACCCCGCGCGCAGCCAGAGCAGGTGGCTCATCTGGTAATCGGATTCCATCTCTGCAATCTTCTGTTTGACAAGCTGGTGATTGGCGATCTTCGTGCCGAACGTCTCGCGCTCAAGCGCGTAAGCGACCGAAGCGTCACGCGAGGCGCGAATCAGGCCGGTCGCTCCGGCGGCGACGGTGTAGCGTCCCTGCTCCAACGCGAACATAGCGATTTTAAATCCTTCGCCTTCTTCTCCGACCATGTTCGCTTGCGGAACTCGCACGTCCTGCAAAGAAAAATAGCCTGTGTTGCCCGCGCGGATGCCGAGCTTGCCGTGAATCGTGCCGGAAGAAAATCCGCTCATCGTGCGCTCGACGATAAAGCAGGACATGCCAGTGTGGTCGCGATTTTTACGCTTCTCTTCATCCGTCCAGCAGAAGAAGAGAAAGTTGTCTGCGATGTCCGCGAGGCTGATCCACATTTTCTCGCCGTTCAAAATCCAATCGTCACCGTCGCGCCGCGCGGTCGAGCGTGAACCGACCACATCAGACCCCGCGCCCGGCTCTGTCAATCCATAGGTAGCAATCTTCTCGCCTTTGGCCTGCGGCACGAGATACTTTTGCTTCTGCTCTTCCGTGCCCCAGGTGTGCAGCGTCATCGAGTTCAAGCCCGTATGCACGGACATGATGACGCGCAGGAAAGTGTCTACGGCTTCCAGTTCCTCGCACACGAGGCCGAGCGAGATGTAATCAAAGCCCGCACCGCCGTATTCTTCAGGGATGCAGACGCCTAAGATATTCAACTCCGCCATCTTGTCTAAGATGGAGCGATCAAACTGCTGCTTCTCATCCAACTCTTTAATGCGCGGCGCAACTTCGCCTTGCGCGAAATCGCGCACGGTCTGGCGAATCGCCTTGTGGTCTTCGGTCAATTCAAAATCTATCATTTAATTATGTCCTTCTTATTTTTCGGTATCCTACATCAAGTGTTGTGGCTTCATCAAAGATGCCGGAGCAACATTAGCGGCACAGCATGAAGCTGAGTAAAAAGAAAGCCAGCCTCACCGCAGAGAACGCAGAGGAAGCGCAGAGAGTTGAAGGCTATTCAAGCCTCTGCGCTATCTCTGTGTCCTCTGCGTCTCTGCGGTGAACCTCATCTCCCGCCTTATTCAACTTCAAATTTAACCACTATCGGGACATCACGATTCCGGGCTTATGGGTTTCGCGGCCTGACTCTCTTCGGCAATTTCCTGTTTGTGTTTCTCTCCGCGCAAGGTGCGAAAGTAGGCGTTGACGTTCATAAAGATTTGAAAGCTTTTTTTGAAATTATGGCTCGTTTGCCCTTGCGTGCGCTCGGCGTGCGTGATGACAACTTCCTCTAGCTTGAGACCGGCATTGTGTGCGCGAACATACAGCTCAGGGTTCACCATGTTGATGCGATGCCGGATTTCCGCCACCTCCATAAATTTCCGGTCAAACATGCGGATGCCGCAATTCAGGTCATGCAAAGGAAAGCCCAGCCACATTTTGCCCATGATGTTGAAGACACCGGACATGACCCTACGTGAGACAGGGTCGTGGCGGTCTTTGCGCCAGCCGATGACCAGATTCGCGCCCGCTTCGAGCCGCGCGATCATCTGCGGCAAATCCACCGCGCTAAATTGCCTGTCGGAATCCATGATTGCCACCAGCTCGCCGCGCGCCTCGGCCAAAGCCGTCGCGCATGAGCCGGAATAAAGCCTGTTCTCAGGATGCACGATCAAGCGCACGCGCGGTTCCGTCTTGATAAATTCCTCGACGACGCTGGCGGTGCTATCGCTCGAATGATTATCAATAACGATTAGCTCCCACGGGCGTCCCAACTTTTCCAGCTCAAGAATCGAAGCCCGCATGACCTCTGTGATATTCTCCGCCTCGTTATAGCAGGGCAAAGCAAGTGTCACTAAACCAGTCTGTTTCATATTATTTTCTTATGCCCAAAACCGCTCGTTAAATTATGCGAATCAAGGGTATCAACAAATCAACTGCTTTTCCTTTGCGCTCTTTGCGTCTTAATTCTTTGCGAGCTTTGCGTTAGAAAAGCCCTTAACCGCAAAGAACGCAAAGAGAACAGACCCAAAGAACGCAAAGAGTTTCTACTCTTGATTAACATTAATTCCTTGTTTGTATAACTTCCTGCGCCGTGGCGACCCCGTCGCGGAACGCAGCATCCGACCAGATAAATCTCCATTTGCCCAGCAGGCCGGTGCAATGTATGCCCTGCCCCGCGAGCCATTCCTGTACATGCTCGACCGCGCGTGCGCGTTTCAAATCAGAGATAATATAAGCGTGCGGAACCAGCACAGGCTTAACCGTTTCGATTTCCGCGCGGCTGAAACCTAAGGCGGCGGTCAAATGCTCGATAGTATTCTCGACCAACTCTTCGACATTAACCGGCTCATCATCACGGCGGAAAATCTCTGCCTGCAAAGCCGTTTTCTCAACCGCCGCAGGCTCATTCCCCAGATTGGAAACGACAGAGACACGCGAAGCTTCTATCTCCTCATCGTAAATATAGAACCAGTGCAGGTCAGTCAGGCGCGGGCGATTAATCACCAGATTGACGCACAGAAGCTGTGTATGACGCAGCAGCTTGGCGGCCTCGCGAACGCTCTGCGGCGCGTCCTTTATCATGCGAACAAGCGCCGGGAGAGAAATCGAGCTGACCAGCTCTGTATAATCCTGCCGGTCGCCATTAGCAAAAGTCACAGACCGGCGCATGGTATCTATCTCGACCGCGCGGGCATTGAGCGTGATATTCAAGCCCTGAAACAGGTCACGAAAAAAACTGAAATATCCGCCGCGCTCAGGATAATGAAAAGCTGCAAAGACTGCCTGGTCATCCTTCTGCTCGGCGATGGCTCCGGCAATCACGCGGTTGACCTGTGACGGCAACAGTCGCCCCGAAAGCCAGTCGGTCGAGAGTTCCTCCATAGGCGTGCGCCAGTACTTCGCAGTGTAAAGAGCGTAAAACTTCTCTGTCAGAAATTCGCCGTACTGATTCAAACACCAATCCAGATAATGGCGCGGCTCGATTCCAGCCCGCTCAATCTGAGCCTGCACAAATCCTGTCAGAGCCTGTGTGCGCTCCGCTTGCTCTAGCTCATGCAGGTGATTTTGCACAGGGTAAGTAATCCACTTTCCTTCCCTGCGATTCACCACCTTGCTGGCCGCGACATGCTTGACCTCGCGCGCTGATTCAAAAACCATCTCAAGATATTTCTGATCGCGCGAATGGCAGATATGCGCGCCTTCGTCGAAATGAAAATCTCCGGCGGCATGAGAGCGCGCATGACCGCCCGCATAAGCTTGCGCTTCGTAAATCCTCGCGCCGGGAAGCTCTCGCGCGCAGCCAAGCCCGGACAAGCCTGCACCGAGAATTAAGACTCCGTCGTATTTGGTATCAACTGACGCCATGTTGTTGCCGGATGGCTTGTTGCATGCGACGAAGCCCCTCGTTCAAATTTATCTGCGCCGTAAAGCCGAACAGTTCTGTGGCCCGCTCGGTCGCGGCAACCTGCACATCCGGCTCGCCCGGGCGCATCGAATGGACACCGTAACGGAACAAATCTTTGGCATCGAACAAGACGGCTATCTGCTCTAACACATCGCGCAGCCGCGTCCCCGTTCCCGTGCCCAGATTGGCAATGTTGAATCCCGTCCAGGACGCGCCTGCCGCAAGGCGAAGCGCACGAGCCACATCATCAACATGAATAAAGTCTCGCTGCTGTGTCCCGTCGCTGAACTCTGCGACCCCGCGCTTGAGCGCCTGACGGACGGCATAAGGCACGGCCATATTGGACTGCTGGCCTTCCCCGTAAACAATAAACGGGCGCAGCCACAGCCCCGCTTTACCATTTAACCCGCACCATGTCTCAAGCAGCGTCTGCGCCGAACGCTTGCCCCAGCCGTATGGCGAGAGCGCGCTGTTCATCGCGTCCTGCTCTCGCAAGCGACCGGCGCACGAGCCATATTCTTCCGCCGAGCCGAGCGCGATAACCCTGCTGATGGAATCGCCATAAGCTTCCAGCAGTTCGGACAGCAATTTCACCTGCTGAACGTGCGGGCGCAGAGTATCGCGCACCGGACGACACCATGCAAGGTGAACGAGCGTGCAATCACGCAAACTGGAAAAATCATGCAGCGTTCCATCCACCGCGCGCACGTTCAAGCCTTTTGCCTCGCCGCCTTCAATCGCGCGTATGTCGAGCGTCATGAAGCCAGCCTGTTGCTCCGTGAATTGGCGCACGACATGCTGGCCGATAAAACCCGATGCCCCTGTAAGAATGACCGTGGACGGCGATTGCATCCTAACCATTATTCAACAACTCTGGCTTTTGCGATCCTAATTCAAGCTGCCAATTAATCAATTGCCACTAGCTTTAGCTAGGGGATACCTTGCATCCCGGAAAGTTGGCTTTAGCCAAAATTTAATTGAAATCTTCCGGCTAATTGCTTTAGCTAAATTGTTTGGCTAAAGCCGAAAGCAGAAGCAAACTTGGTCCACTAGCTAAAGCTAGTGGCAATTTAAGAGCTTCGCCCAAACATCTATACCTAGCAACTTAGGTTAATTAGCATTGAACTTTATTTTAGCTCGTGCCAGCCCACGCCAGGCTCATAGCCTGTGCCGCATGTTCGTAACCGGCGATTTGATTTTCAACCATCTCGCGGACGGCATCTGCATCATCCCGGTGCTGGTTGATGAGACGATAACCTTCGGCAGTGCGCTCGACCGTTTCTGCAAAATTCCAGACGGGAGACCAGTTCAACTGCGCAAACGCTTTATCAATCACCAGGCGAAGCAGATGCGCTTCAGGCGGCGGATTCATCGCGCCCGCGTGTTCCCACGAGCCGCTGCCCCAAGCCTTAATCAGGCCCTCGACCAAATCTTTGACCGTCCGCGTATTCGCCGGAAGCGGGCCGAAGTTCCATCCGTCCGCGAACTCAGCCGCGTTCGCGCCCAGGAGCTTTGCCCCCAGCCAGAGATAGCCCGACAGAGGCTCAAGCACATGCTGCCACGGGCGCACCGCGCTTGGATTGCGAACCGACACCGGCTCGCTGGCCGAGAGCGCGCGAATCGCGTCCGGCACGATGCGGTCTTTGGCCCAGTCTCCCGCGCCTATGACATTGCCCGCGCGTGCGCTGGCGATAGGCTTTTGATGCTCCGATAATTTTTCGATTGGAAAAAACGAGCGACGCCATGAAGCGGTAATTAATTCCGCAGCGCCTTTGGATGCGCTGTATGGGTCGCCGCCTCCCATCGCATCATTTTCGCGATAGCCGTACACCCATTCATGATTCTCGTAGCACTTGTCGCTTGTCACAATCACCACCGCACAGGGCGACGCATAACGCCTGAGAGCATCGCACAGATGCGCCGTGCCGATGACGTTGGTCATCATCGTCCCCAGCGGGTCGCGATAGGATTCGAGCACCAGAGCCTGTGCCGCCAGATGGAAAATTATCCGCGGCTGCACGGCTTCAATCGCTTTCTCGATGATCGCCGGGTCGCGTATGTCTCCGTCCGTATGTTGGATTAACTCTCCCAGACGCGCACGCATGAACAAAGTTGATTCGTCAGCCGGAGGAAGCGCGAGACCGTGAACCTCTGCCCCCAGTTTGCGCAGCCAGCAAGCGAGCCACGCGCCCTTGAACCCTGTGTCCCCGGTCAACAGGACGCGCGTGCCGGAATAACTATTTAAGAACATGGAAGCTTGATTAGATGCTACTGACATTTCCGAGACCGAGACGCGCGCCGACACCAAACAAATTTATATCCTGAGATTCCCTTCTTTGAAGAGTCTTAAGATTGTTTGAAGATATTTCTACAGGCGGCGCTGCCGATTTTTTCCAATCTGCTGGTAAATTCCGAAGCGACAAGGACGCACATCATACACTAGAGCGAGCTTTTCTGCATATTCAGGAATTTGCGCTGAAGGCGCAGGGAGAAGGTAGCCAGACGTGAAACGTCTGGAAGGTCGAAGAAAAGATTCGCGCATTGAAGATGCGCTCAGAATCTATCTGCCCGCATCTTCAATGCGGAAACGATTGTATCAGCTAACCAGACGTTGCACGTCTGGCTACCTTCTCATCGCCGCTCACGCGGCTTAAAAAGGAATTTTAAACAGCTTCATGGTTCTGACCTACTCGCTTGACCGCAAAGCTTGTCTTCTGTTACGAATCACACGCCGCTTGGGAAAGCGGTTGCCGTATACCTTCTCGATCAAACGGGGAACTTTTAATGTCTGCAAACGGACTCAGGCGTGAGCCTGCGGCGCGAGGCGCGGGGGAAACGCCTGCGCCCCTCGTGCGTGCCGGAGAGCGCGCCGGGACAAAGGAACTGCTGTTGGGCGCGCTCGTTGTCGGAGTCGTCAGCCTCGTGTTCTTTAGCCTGCTCGCGCACGACTCTATGTTGTGGGAGCAGGATCAGGGAAGCAAAGCGGCCAAGATTCTGTACATGATTCAGCATGGCGAGCTACTGCTCCCCTTCAACCCCGCCGCGACACAACTTTATCAGGACGCCTTCTTTACTTTTTATTACATCGTCTGCGCCTTCATTTATAAAGCGTTCGGCGGCAACCTGTTTGGCTTGATGAATCAGCTCTCCGCCGTTTTCGGCGCGGTCGGGCTGGTCGGCATGACGACGGCGATGCGTAGAGCGCACGGCATTCGCTGGTATGTTTCGCTGCCGCTGTTTTTGTCCATGCCGGTCGTCGTGTTGACCAATAGCTATGGCAATGAAGTGGCGCTCTCATTCGGGCTGTTCGGAGCCGCGCTCGGGGCCGCTTCGTTCGGCGGCAAGTGGGCCAAAATAGTTTCGCCCGTGCTGATGGTGCTGGCCTGTTTCTCGCGGGCTGACATGGCAGTCATCTGCCCGTACTGGCTTGGCTGGGTGTTGTTGTATGGCTTGGGCGTCCGCGATAAAAAGGAAGCCTTGAGAAGCATCCTTGTCATAGGGCTGGTCTTTGTCGCTGCGACTTTGATTTACGGCGCAATCGTCTTTCGCGGGAATTTTCCGAAATCGCTGGGCTTTGGTCTGGGGCATACGGGATGGATGCTCTGGATCGGCAACGTCACGTTTCCCTTTTGCCCGAGCATCGTCATCACCGGCGGCATCGGCGCGCTGCTCCTGCTTTTCAAACGCACAAAGGAAGGCTTGTTGCACCTGCTCCTGCTGCTCCCGCTCGTCGTCTACTTTAATGATTTGTACTCGCCGAAATACATCATCGTGATGGCGATTTTTTACGTAGTGCCGGTGGCATGGATACTGCTGACGGCGCGCGTGTGGGTGCGCGCCGGGTTGGTGGCGAGCATCGCGTTCTGGTGGATTTTCTCGCTCTCGAACTTCGGATTCTTTGGCCCACAGCAGGGATATTTATGGTATCTGCCGACGGCGGACAATGCGATTCCGACCGGCTCTTATCTGACTTTTTATAATCAAGTGCGCAAGGGCTTTTACCATCAACGATATGAGAGCGAGGTCGTTTCGCTTGATAAAACCGTCTCGCAACTGTGCGCGAAGCCGCCGGAGCAGCCGCAGGTCTTGTGGGGCAGTTTCAACATGCACATGCTTTTTTACGTTGCCGCCGCGCAGGGGCGTTTTGATGATTACCGCTCATACTTCGACTGGAACCCGGAACTAAAACTTCCTGACAATCCGCAGGCGCGTATCTACATGATTCAACCGAGCTACCTGTGGCTGAAAGTTCTTCCGCCCGACGGCAGGGCAAGGCTTGACGTGTGGCTCAAGGAAGGACGCTTGCGCGAGGTTATGAGCGACGGGGGCGGGCCGTTTCCGACGCTCATCGAAGTGGGGCCGCTGGTTCCCGCAGGCACGGACACAGAGCTTGGCAGGCGCATACTCTTCGCAGACCAGTATTATCTGGGCAGCCTCTCAACGTCCCGCCGGGAGATGCTCGAACCTTACGCGACGCTCGCGTGGCTTCCGCGCTCGCAATTCAGCGGCGATGTTTCAAGCGCCGTCTATGCGGACGAAAGTTTCGTGGCCTTAAATCAAGCAGCGACGGGCGGGCGTATTTTCGGATTGCACTTTCCCAAAGCTTACCTGCGTTTTACCAAAGAAGACACGCGCTACTGGCCGCCGAAGAGCGAGAAATAATTAGCCACAGAGGACACAGAAGGTTTAAGAGGATTTCAAATTTGAGATGCTGAATTTGAAATTCCTCATGTTTGCTCTGTGCGCTCTGTGTCCTCTGTGGCTAATTTTTCTCCGAATCTTCCCTCATTTGCTGCGCTGCTTCAATCGCTTCGTCGAGCGTGCGGACGCGACCGTCTAGCTGCATCTCGTAAACGGCGCGTGTGATTTCGCCGATGCGCGTGCCCGGCTCCAAGCCCAGCTCCAACAGATGCCTGCCCATCAGGAGCGGCGCGGGAGCCTTCTCTTCAATCTCAAGCTCGCGCGCACGCGCTATAAACCACTCCTGCGCTTCGGAGCCGTACCACTTTTCGCGCGGAACCCAGTCGGCGTTGCGCCCCAAGGAATCCGCCTTTGCCACGCGATACAAAAGGTCTAGCTCGCAACGCCGCGCCAGCCTTCTAAACGCGCCGTCGCCCACCTCTTCGCGTTTCTTGTAAAACTCTCCCGGCTTCAAATGGTCACGCACCAGCGCGACCACCTGCCCGCGCACGTCGTAGCCGTCGAGCGTATGCACGTTCAAACGATCCAGCAAACTGAACGTCGGAGCGACGCCCGCCTCCTCATGCCCGCGCGAACGCCAGCGGCCTTCTATAAATTCGGTCGTCGCGGGCTTGCCCAAATCATGGCACAGCGCGCCGAGCATCACCGCCACCTGTTTCGGATAAGCGAGGCCGTCAATCAACTCGCGCGCACGATCAACGACGAGCATGGTATGCACGTCTACATTGCCCTCAGGATGCCACTCTGATTCTTGCGGCACGCCGACCAGAGCTTGCAGTTCCGGGAAGAGCTGCGCGATAGCATTCATCTCATACAATAATTTCAAGCCGACAAAGGGACGCCGTGCGCGCAGCAAGAGCTTTTCCATCTCGCCCCGGATGCGCTCTGCCGGCAAGTCCGTTAAATCAATCGCGCGGCACAGCCCGATTGTTTCAGCTTCGATTTTAAATTCAAAGCGGGCGGCGAATTGCGCTGCGCGCAGGACGCGCAGGCTGTCTTCGGCAAACGTCTCGCGCGAGACGGCGCGCAGGGTTTTATTTCGGATGTCCTCGCGCCCGTTGAACGGGTCAATTATCTCGCCCGTGAGCGGGTCTTGCATGATGGCATTGATCGTAAAGTCTCTTCTTTTAGCAGCCTCTTCAAACGACATCGAAGGGTCGCCCTCGATGACGAAGGCGCGATGCCCGCGCCCCATTTTTCGCTCGCGGCGCGGCAGCGAAACATCCAGATCAGAGCCGAGCTTGTAAACCGTAAAAGCTTCGCCGACCGCATCCACGCGCCCGAACTGTTCGAGCAAAGCGCGCAGGCGTGCAGGCTCAACCCCGTATACTTCTACGTCCCAATCCTTCGGCTCGACGCCCATCAAAAAATCGCGCACGCAACCGCCGACCAGCAAGGCGCGTCCGCCGAGTGCGCGTACCTCTCGCGCCAGCTTGAGAATTTTATCGGGAAGATTAGTCATTAAGTCTCAAGTCCCAAGTCCCAAGTCCCAAGCCAAAAGCCCGATTCCGACCTGAGACTTGAAACTTGGGACTTGGGACTCATTCGTCAACGACGATTTGCACTCCGCGCGTTGAAGGCAGGCAACTGATAATTTGTGCGCGCTCGATGCGGGTCAGTTCGGAAGAGGCCGTGTGCCAGAGTTTGACCCAGAAGGTGCGCGTCTCGCAGTGTATCGCAAAGGTCGAGCCGTCGAGCATCACCGGCACAGGCTCTGCCACCGTGCCCGCGCGCAGGGTTGCCAGCAGCTCAGGCACGAAGGGCTTGAACTTATCGAATTGCACCAGCACCGCGCCGTCCGCTATCTCAGCCGGAGGCAACTCGACCCGCTCGCCCGATTCCAGCAAGAGGCGAGTTTCAGTTTGCTCGTTGCGTTTTTTAACGATAGCCATGAGTCCCAAGTCCCAAGTCCCAAGCCTCAAGCCCCAAGTCTAAAAACTTCTGTGACTTGGGGCTTGGGACTTGTGCCCTATTTCAATCTCATCTGTAAATGCTCTTGAAGATCGCTGACCTTGACGCGCTCCTGCTCCCAGGTGTCTCTGTCGCGCACGGTGACGGCTTCGTCTTCGAGCGATTGATGGTCAACGGTGACGCAGAAGGGCGTGCCGATCTCGTCCTGCCGCGCGTAGAGCTTGCCGATGCCGCCCGTGTCGTCGTAGACGGCGCGCAACACCGGTTGCAGCGAGCGTTTGATGGCCTTTGCCATCCCGACAATCTCAGGCTTGTTCTTCGCCAGCGGCAGAATGGCTGCTTTAATCGGCGACAACTCAGGATGCAGTTTCAGGATGACGCGCTTCTCGCCTTTATCATTCGTCTTCTCTGTGTAGGCATCCATCAACACCGCCAGCACCGTGCGATTGACTCCGGCTGCGGGTTCGATGACGAAAGGATAAAAACGTTCTTTCGTCGCTTCGTCAAAATAAGAAAGGTCTTCTGTCGAATCCGGGTTGAGCCGCTTGCCTTCCGCGTTTTCAGGCTTTTTCGAGTGCGCCTTGAGATCAAAGTCCGTGCGATTGGCGATGCCCATTAACTCGTCCCATTGACGCTCGTCTTCTTCGCGTTCGGGAAAGAAGCGATAATGAATGTCAACCGTGCGCTTGGCATAGTGCGCCAGTTCCTCTTTCGGCTGTTCGTAGAGACGCAGGTTGTCCGTCGAGATGCCAAGCGTCAGAAACCAGTTGTGGCAATAATCAATCCATTCCTGATGCACAGCCTCGTCTTCGCCCGGGCGGACAAAGTATTCCATCTCCATCTGCTCGAACTCGCGCGTGCGAAAGATAAAGTTGCCGGGCGTCACTTCATTGCGAAAACTCTTGCCGATCTGCGCGATGCCGAAAGGAATTTTCCGGCGCATCGTCGTCAACACATTATGGAAGTTGATAAAGATGCCCTGCGCCGTTTCAGGCCGCAGATAAGCGAGCGCAGTCGGGTCGTCTTCTTCAGCAGTCGCGCCGATGGTCGTGCGAAACATGAGATTGAAAGGACGCGGTTCAGTCAGGTCAGTTGAGCCGCAGTTCGGACAGCTAGGCTTAGCTCCGACAGCCACCTCAAGCTTATCCGCGCGCAGACGTGTCTTGCATTCGCGGCAATCAACGAGCGGATCGCTGAAAGTGTCTTCGTGGCCGGAATATTTCCAGACCTGACGATTGAGAATGATGCTGGAATCAATGCCTTCCATATCGTCGCGCTCGTGAACCATCCAGCGCCACCAGGCATGCTTGACGTTATTGCACAGCTCGACGCCAAGCGGGCCGTAATCCCACGCGCTGCCGAGTCCGCCGTAAATCTCCGATGAAGGAAAAACAAAGCCTCGCCGTTTGGCTAAGCTGACGATGGTTTCTATGTTTGGCGCAGACACTGTTCTGTAAATTCCTCTTCCGTGGAATGGTTGATGAATCGTTAATGGTAAATGGTAAACGGCTAAAAGACAAAAGCTATTCATTCATAGTAGTGGTTCAGTTGCAAACACAGCAAAGAAAAAACAGGTTCCCGCAAAGGCGCAAAGACGCAAAGGGGTTGAGCCATGCTTTATCTTAGCGGCTTGCTTTGCGCCACCAGCGCCTTTGCGCGAGATTCTTTCGTCATCATGAATATTCAACCGCATTTCAAACTGAACCACTACATCATTCATCAATCGTCACTTTAACCGTCGCATAAAAAAAAGAGGAGCGCGTTTCCTTGCGCTCCTCTCTTGAACTTTACCCGTCTGATTTGTGGTGCGAAAACTATTTGCCGGGGGCTGTGACGTTGATGTCCACTTCCGTCTTCTTGCCGCCGAAAAGGCCGCCGCGATAGGCCAGAAACAACGCTACTACCACGATGATAAAAATCACTAGAATCGCCACCACGCCGACGCTGCTGCCGCCTCCGCCGCCATTATCATCCGCCATAAACCCTACCCTCCTTCAACTGGTACGAGAAAATTGCAAGGGGCCTTAAACTATTCCGACAAAGGGGAACGCTTATAAAACAGTGACAAGTGACAAGCAATATCGCTTTTACTTGTCACTTGTCACTTGTCACCTGTCACTGCTTTTTCCTACCTGCGGCGACTACTGCGTCGTCGCGGCTTTGCTTCAGGCGCGGGCTTCACTTGATCTGCGGAGACGGTCGAGCTGGGCTGCGGCGGTTCCGCTCCCTGCGGGACGACCCAGAACTCATAGAAGTCCGTCTCGCGGAAGCCTCCGTTCTGGATTACGATGCGCTGCGAATCAAGGCCGCGCGTGTTGACCAGATAATCGAGCGCGCGTGCGCCGAGACGGTCGGCCTGCCCGAGGCGGCTGGACTTTCCGCTGTAGACGAACAGGTAGCCCGTCGCATCCGGCGAATTTTGCAGCTCGATAGCCAGATTGTCCAGACGCGCTTTGTCATCGTCAAAGGCGACGGATGGAAACTCGTCGAACTTGCGCGGCGGTATCTTCGCTATCGGCGGCTTGGTCACATCCACTATTGCCTGCGCCATCTGCCGGCAGGTCGGATCGCCTGAGCCATCGTCAACCACCAGAATCGCGGTGATCTTCTGCGCGCCCAATCCGGACGAATCAACCGTCACCACGTTCGTGCCCGCACCGCTCAAAATCCTTGTCGAAGCAGGGCTGACCGTCCAGGTGTAGTTGAGCGGCTGCGTGCCGCCATAGGCCACATCGGAGCTAAACGTAATCACGTCGCCGTCGTCAACCACCGAAGGCGCGGAGACGCTGACCGGGTACGGGCAGGGTCTGGTGACAATAGTCTTAACGTAATTGAGACAGATGCAATTGCGCTTTCCGCCGACGATGTTGACTTCCTGCGACCAGCGACGATTCGGGAAAAGGACTTCGACCGTGTGTGGGCCTGCCGGAAGGTCTATGGACTGTGCCGGGTTGTAGGTCAGGCCGTAATCCTTGCCGTCAACAATCAGCGGGTAGCCAGCCGGAGACGTTTTCAAATCCATCCGGCCATAACCCTTTTTGAGTTTCGGTTCTTTTGATTTGGTATCGCTATTCGCCTGCGCTACAGAGCAAGTCAACAGGAGCACGAGGGCGAGAGCGCATGTCACGTAAGTTCTTCGCATAATTTGGATAAAGCCCTCCTAATTGGTCATAGCCTGCTTGGCTGCTTTTGAGCGAGTATAACGACGACGCGCGCCTGCGCCAAGCGCAGCGAGTCCGGTGCCGAACAACAGGAGCGTCGCAGGCTCCGGCACGACTTCAGCGCAATTTGTTACGCAGACCGGCGATGAAGGTGTGCATTTGGGATTGCCCGGAGGGCAGTCTTCATCCGGCGTGCAGACGCCTGTCAGGCAGACAGCCGGAATCAGCGCGAGAAACGGCCACTTGGGAAAGCCGCCACCGGCAATCGGAATGTCCGCGCACTCGCATACATCGGCAGTCACTTCGGTGACCTCTTCGGTCTGCACCTGTATGCCGCTCGATGCGCCGCCATCCTGTGTGGTGGCAGTACCATCGGTTGGCGTAGCCGCACGCTCTTCCTGCGTCACCAGACGAAGCTCTGTAGTAGAGTTTTGCCAGCCCTGGCGGGAACTACCGCTCACGACGTTGACGACATCTCCCATCTGCACCGGGCCGGCCTGTGCCGTGACAGCCGTCATCAGCAGGACGCAGAGTATCGTAGCAATGGGGCTAAAAGCTCGATTCCTCATTTTCAGGAGTCCCTCCTTGGACACTCCAAGCTCGCTTTAATAAGAAGCGTGGCAAGCGTGGATCGCTCGCGGCGCGAGCCGAACGGACGATTAAAAGTTAAAACAGATTAAAGACAACGCTGCATATTTCTGGGAAGCGACCTGATTTGCTGTTGTTGCCTTAAGCAAATGACGGGGTGGGCTGGATCACAGCCTCTGTCGGGATTCCCCATGGTTAGGACTCTTCTTAATAGCCTGCTCGTCGTCAAAAGATCTCTATTTCTTAACGAAAACCGATGAAGAGGCTTCCTTCATCACTAGAGAAAGACGCCGAATAAGAACTGTATTCCAATTTCGTTGCGTGATTAAACTAGCGTTTACACCCGAATGTCAAGAAAAAACAGGACAAATTGTTAAAAAATTACTTTCAATTAAAAAGCTGAAAAAAAGATAAAAGGCAAAAGCGAACAGAGATACTTCACTTTTGCCTTTTATCTTTTTAGTTAGCCCTTGCTTTAGTCGCCTTCTCCGGCTCCGGCGGCTTCGGCCTGTTGCTTCTCATCGCGCAGGACTGCCTTGCGCGAGAGCTTGATTTTATTGCCTTCTTTGCCGATGCACTTGACCATAATCTGCTGGCCTTCCTTCAGTTCATCGCGCACATCTTTGACGCGGCGGTCGGCAATCTCCGAGATATGCAGGAGGCCGTCCGTGCCCGGAAAGATTTCGACAAAGGCTCCGAAATCAACGATGCGCGAGACCGTGCCGAGATAGTTTTCACCGATCTCAGCCTCCGCCGTCAGCCCGCGAATCCTATCCACGGCAGCTTTCGCAGCCTCCGCATCTGCGGTCGCAATCGAAACCGTGCCGTCGTCTTCGACATCAATCTTGGCTCCGGTCTCTTCGACCAGCGCGCGGATGATCTTGCCGCCCGGCCCGATCACGTCGCGGATTTTGTCCGGATTGATCTTAATCTGGATGATGCGAGGCGCATAGGGCGCAATCTCTTCGCGCGGTTCGGCGATGGCTTTCTCCATGGCGCTCAGGATGTGCAGGCGTCCTTTTCTAGCCTGTTCCAGAGCTTCGGCCATAATCTGCGAGTTGATGCCCGCGATCTTAATATCCATCTGAAGCGCGGTGATGCCCTCGCTCGTGCCAGTGACTTTGAAATCCATGTCGCCGTAGTGGTCTTCCGCTCCGGCAATGTCTGAGAGAATCGCGTACTTGTTGCCTTCCATCACGAGGCCCATCGCGACCCCCGCGACCGCGCGTTTCAAAGGCACGCCCGCATCCATCAAGCTCAGGATACCGCCGCAGACAGAAGCCATAGAGCTTGAGCCGTTCGACTCTGTAATGTCCGAGACGATGCGCAAGGTGTACGGGAACTCCGACTCTTCGGGCAGCACGGGTTCGATAGCGCGACGCGCCAGCGCGCCGTGCCCGATCTCGCGGCGACCGGGGCTGCCAAAGCGTCCGACCTCGCCGACCGAAAAGGACGGGAAATTGTAATTGAGCATAAAGCGACGCTTAATCTCGCCGGTCTCCAAGTCGTCCATAAACTGCTCATCGTCTTTGGTTCCGAGCGTCGTGGTCACGAGCGCCTGCGTCTCGCCGCGTGTAAAGAGCGCGGAGCCGTGAACGCGCGGCAGCCAGCCGACCTCGCACGTAATCTGGCGAATCTCTGAGAAGCGGCGACCGTCCGGGCGACGGCGTTGATTCAAGATGTCGTCGCGGAAAATAGTCTCCTTGAGATGATCGAAAATCTTTTTCGCCATCAAGCGCTGTTCGGGCTGGTCGTCGGGATAAGATTCGACGACCTCTTTCTTGAGAGCGTCAACGCCCGCATAAGAGGCAATCTTATCCTGCTTCGTCGTATCGAGAGAGGCGCGCAGGCGATCCGTGTAATTGCGCTCAATCTCGCCGAGCATCTCTTCGTTCAGCACGGGCGCGGTGACTTCGCGCTTTTGAATCTCAAGCGCCTTGTACAATTCCTTCTGCCAGCGACAGAGACGATTAATCTCCTTGTGCGCGAGCATCAGGGCTTCGACCATAATCTCTTCGGAAACTTCGAGCGCGCCCGCTTCGACCATCACGATGGCCTCTTCGGTTCCGGCGACGATCAGGTTGAGGCGCGACTCACGCCGCTCGTCATAGGTCGGATTGATAACGTAGCGACCGTCTAGCAAGCCGACACGCACGCCCGCAATCGGAGTCGCAAACGGAATGTCCGAGAGATAAAGCGCGCACGATGCACCCGTGATGGCGATCACGTCCGGGTCATTATCCGGGTCTGCCGAGATGACGGAGGCAATGACCTGTGTTTCGTTGCGATAACCTTCGGTAAAGAGCGGGCGGCAGGGACGATCAATCAGGCGGCTGGTCAGGACTTCTTTTTCGTTGGGACGGCCTTCGCGCCGGAAGTAGTTGCCGGGAATACGCCCGGCGGCAAAATTGGCTTCACGATATTCGACCGTGAGCGGGAAAAAATCTATGCCTTCGCGCGGGTTCTGCGCTCCGACGGCGGCGACCAAGAGCATCGTATCGCCATAGCGTATGACGACTGAGCCGCTGGCCTGTTTGGCGACCCGCCCGGTTTCGACCGTTAGCTCTTTGTCACCAAGTTTGATGGATTCTTTCAAATATTTCTTGACTGGCATAATGTGTTTTGTCTCCTTCAGAGAACTCGCTTCCTGCTCTTTCTGGAAAGGCAGGATGGCGCTGGGGCGTCTCATCCACCCCGGCCTCTGGGCGAAAAATTGTTAATTAGTCCGGGGCGGGAAAGGGTCTGCGCTACGTGAGGCGCAGTAAAATCCCGCCCGGATAAACTCTCTCGCATCAAACTAAAAGCGACGCCGCTGCCACGAACCGTGCCGTGAAGCCTTGCGTCGCCTTAAGTTTTTTTGCCTAGGGCTTTGTGCTCGCATCCGCCTTGCCTTCAGTCATCGCCGTCACGTTCGGCACTGCCGCAAGCTCTTCGAGTAGATGCGAAATGTAAGTTAAAGAGTCGAAGCTCTCTTCAGTCATGTGACCGTCTAGCGGCGCAGGCCGAGACGGCTGACCACCTCATGGTAACGTTCTATGTCCTTCCGCTTGAGGTAGTCGAGTAGACTCCTGCGCTGCGAGACCATCTTGAGCAGGCCGCGCCGCGAGTGGTTATCTTTCTTGTGCGTTTTGAAATGCTCGGTCAATTCGTTGATGCGCTGGCTGAGCAAGGCAATCTGCACCTGTGGCGATCCAGTATCCGCATCATGGGTGCGGTACTCTGTGACTATTTTTTCTTTGGTTTCTCTGGCTAACGACATAGCTTTCGGATGGTCCTCCCAGACCGCAGTCGAGTCCGCTAAACTACCAGCGGCAACCGCTAAGATTAAAAGACAAAGCAATTTAACACGCCATTCAGGGACTGTCCAGCGAGCAGCAAGGCGGAAGGATAAAGGCGGGAGGATGAAGGAAAAGCTATTAAAGATGAGCGACTCAGGGCTGTGTAATCAAAAGTAATTTGAATTGCCTCCAGCTTTAGCTGGAGGGTAATCAGTTGGAAAGAGTGTTGGCTTTAGCCAAATCCTATGGCTAAAGCCAACAGTTACGTTGACCTCTTCTCCACTAGCTGAAGCTAGTGGCAATTCAGCCAAGCCTAATCACATTTAACTCAGGGTCGAATAGCATCTCCTTCATCCTTCCGCCTTCATCCTTGCTTTTCGCCGCAGGATTTTTCCAAAATTTCGTTCTTTCAACGTGACGGATTGGCGAAACCTGCATCCAAGAGGATGAAAGCACACGGCGCGGTAACAATCGCTCCCCGGGCAGAAATCCACAAGGCTCTCCGGCCTGTCTTCGTCAGGCGCACCCGCCTGACCAGACGTGTACGGGCGCGCCAATAAATTACTCTTTAAACTCAAACCTTTTAGGAGGCTCGATAAGCTTTATGAAGCTCATCATTACATTGCTATTGGTGTCCATCACCCTTTCAACGCCGCTCCAGGCGCAAACGCGCAGCGCGAGACGCGCAAAGGCGACCACACGTCCCATCATTGCCGCGACAACGCAAGCGGGTGAGGGACAGACCTTGCCCATCCGTCGCGTCATCATTTACAGCAACGGCGTCGCCTATTTTGAGCGGCGCGGTTTTGTCAACGGCCATGCGGAGGTCAACCTGCAATTCAAGCAGTCGCAGGTGGACGACGTGCTCAAGTCTATGGTCGTGCTCGACCTCGGGCGCGGGCAGATCGGGGCGGTCAGCTATAACTCTTCCGCGCCCCCTTCGGCACGTTTGTCAGAGATTCCTTTTTCCATCGAAGCAGGGACTGTGGCGGGCGGAGGGACACAAGGGGGCTTGGCAGGCGTCCTCAAGCAACTACAGGGAGCGCGCGTCGTCGTCAACGCCGGAACGCGCACGGTGACGGGCGCGATTCTCACGGTCGAAGAAAAAAAATCGCAGATAGATGCGACGAAGCCTCCCATGACGACGCACACTTTGGTTATCGCTTCAGAGACGGGCGAGCTGTCGAGCTTTGACTTGGAGGAAGTTCGCTCCGTGCGTCTCGTGGATGAAGGAGCGCGCCGCGATGTCTCGCAGTTCGCGGAGGCTTCCGCCTCTGCGCGTCGCCGCGATGCGAAAACCATCGTCGTCACTTCCGATGGCGCGGGCACGCGCGAGATGGTCGTCAGCTACACCATCGCCGCGCCGATTTGGAAGACATCCTATCGCGTCATTCTTGATTCTTCAGGCCAACCTTTCTTTCAGGGTTGGGCGATTGTGGACAATGTGAGCGAAGAAGATTGGACGAACGTTTCGCTCTCGCTCGTCTCAGGCTCGCCCATCTCTTTTATCCAGCCGATACAGCAGCCGCTTTATCGCTATCGCCCGGTCGTGCCGATTCGAGAAGATTTGAATCTAGACCCGCAAACATACGAACCCGGCACGGGTGAAGGCAGCAATTCGGGCGACGGCGGCTCGTTTGATGTAACTGTCTCAGCCGACGCGCCGCCACCCCCACCCGTACAGAGCCGGCTTTCTCAAGGCTATTCCCAAGCGGGAAACCGCTCCAGCTCAAACGCTTTTGCGATTGACGGCGGGGATTCAAATGAAGCATCAAGGCCGGGGACCAGCTTGAGCAACGCGATTACGAGCGGAGAAGCCGGAGTCATGACCGCTGCCAGCGGCGCGGAGGTCGGCGACCTGTTCGAGTATCGCATCGAGCAGCCCGTCACCGTGCGCCGCGACCGCTCAGCCCTGATTCCCATCCTGCAAACGCGCATGGAGGGCGAGCGCGTCTCCGTTTATAACGAGGCCGTGCGCCGCGACCGCCCGCTCGGCGGGATGCGCCTTCAGAACACTTCGCCGCTCACGCTGGACGACGGCGCGCTGACGGTGATTGACAATGATGCTTATGCGGGTGAATCGCTGCTCGAAAGATTTAAACCCGGCGAGAAACGCTTTGTCACTTTCGCGCTCGACCTCGGCACGCTCGTCACTGCGCGCTCGACCAACGACCGCGAGCCTGTCTTTCTGGTGCAAGCCGTCAACGGCGTCCTACAGGTTCACTATTATCAAGTCGAGCAGAAGACCTACACCGTCACCAACCAGACGGACAAGCCGCGCCTCTTGTACATAGAGCATCCGCTCCGCAATGACTGGAAGCTCGCAGAAGGCGAAGGCAAACCCAAATTCGCGGACAAGACCGCGAGCTTTTATCGCTTTCGCGTCGAGCTGAAACCGCGCGAGACCGTCACGCTTCCCGTGACAGAGCGTCGCGCGCTGATGGACTCTTATGCCATCTCGAACCTGACGCCGAAGGATGTCGAGATGTTCATCGCACGCCGCTACATCAACGAGCAGATGCGCGCCGCGCTCAATAGCATCATTGACATCAAGACCCGCATCGCCGCCACCAACGCACGCCTCACGGCCATTGACGCAGAGATCAATGAAATCTCCAAAGATCAGGAACGTCTAAGAGAAAACATCAATGCCCTCAAAGACACAGCCGAAGCCAGACAGCTCATCGCGCGCTATGTCGCCAAAGCCGGAGATCAGGAATCGCGCATCGAGCAATTGACCAAAGAACGCCGCACAGCCTCAACCGAACGCGACCGCCTGCAAACAGAGCTTGACACCGCTGTGCGCTCATTCGTCGCCAACTCGAACCCGGAAGGAACTTGAGAAGCGTTTTAAGCTCAAAGCAAGTTAGCCACAGAGGACACAGAGCACACGGAGATAAAGAAGGCAAAAGCAAAAATGTAAAAGGAAGGCGAATGCTTTATTTCTCACTTTTACCTTTTACCTTTTTACTTTTGCCTTCCTCTGAGTTCTCTGTGTCCTCTGTGGCTAATTATGAATTGATTTCTTTTAAGAGTGCGGTTGACAATGCCCTGCATTGGGTCTAAACAAGAGTCATTCATCATTAAATTTGAAACGGCTGAAGCATCAATTCTATGGCAAATGACAGGGCGCGAATCTTAATCATCGGCGGCGGTTTTGGCGGACTCTTCACGGCGCTTGAGCTGGCAGACTCGTGTGAGGTCACGCTCGTCAGCGGCGAAGACCATTTTCTCTTTTCGCCGATGCTCTACGAATACCTGAGCGGCGAGGTCGAGGCGTGGCACATCGCGCCGCATTATTCAGAGCTGCTTGACGAGAGCGTCAATTTCATCCACGGCGAGGTCACGGAGATTGACCTTGACGCGCGCAAGGCGAGTCTCGCGGGGCGCACAGACCCGCTCGCTTACGATGTGCTGGTACTGGCCGTCGGCGGCATCACGAATTACTGGAACGTCGAAGGCGCAGCGGAACATGCGATGCCCTTTCGCAAGCTGGCGCACGCGGACGCCTTGCGCGGGCGGATGATTGATGCGCTTGACCATGTGCCGCCGGATTTCGCGCCGCAGGATGCGCGCCGCGCTCTCACTTTCGCAATCGTCGGCGCGGGCGCGAGCGGCGTAGAGCTTGCGACCAAGATGTCAGACCTCCTGCGTGATGCTTTCAAGCGCAGAGCCTTGCACGGCGAGCCGCGCGTGATGGTCATAGAGATGGGCGACCGCGTCGTGCCCGGCATGGGCGAAGAGATTCGCGTCTTTGTCGAAGACGCGCTCGCAGAGGCGCGCGTCGAACTCCACACGCGCACGCGCGTCTTGAGCGTCAGAGCGGACGGCCTCACGTTCGAGCATAACGGAGAGACTACGGACTTGCAGGCGGCAGCGACCGTCTGGACGGGCGGCGTTCGCATCAACCCGCTCATCGAAAACCTAGACCTTGCGAAAGACAAACGCGGACTGATTCTCGTCCGCCCGACGCTGCAAGCGGAAAAGCATGACAACGTGTTTGCGCTCGGCGACATAGCTTTATTTGAAGACGCCAGCCCACAACTCGCGGGCACTGCGCAGCTTGCCTTACAGGAAGCGGGTCTGCTGGGCGACAATATCAAAGCCTTGCTCAAGGGCAAAGAATTAAAGACCAAACATTTCGAGGAGATGGGCGAAGCGGTGAGTCTCGGCACGGAGCGCGCGGCAGTTTTGACGGGAGGCAAAGCCTTCGGCGGCGCGCTCGCACGTCAGGCCAGATTTGCGCTCTACACCTCAAGGCTTCCGACCTGGCATCACCGCCTCAAAGTCGGCGCAAGCTGGTTCTTTGAAGGCACACAGCCGCGCCCCTTGCAACCTTTAGGCTTAAAGCGATAAGACATCTATGCGCAGAATATATTCAAGCTAAATGTCGAAACTCTGATTTGGATTACCAATCATCCAAAGCAATTTATCAATGATTCGAATGTCATGGGGATACGTTTCTTTGTGCTTTTCCTTTAGCTCATTCAGAGTATCGGAGTTGCGCTCGAAGATGCGCCTAACCATGTCCTGAAAGTTCATATAATACTCTACTGCTGATGCAATCTCCGATTTGCGGGCAACTTTTGGGGCAACACCGATTCTTCGGAAGCTAGCCAACTCCTTATCGAAGCATTGCATTACAACCAAAGCCCGCCAAACAAAAGAATCACAAATGACGACTTCATCTGGGTAGATGCACCAGAGCAATTTGGATGTTGCTGATACCCAACTTCGTTTGACCTCAAGAAAAAGTGCTGTGAATAGCTCTGTATATTTTTCTTCAAGAATTTTCCTGTCCGACACACTCGCCGTCAATCTGGCACTGATTGAAAATGAGAGAAATCTATTGGCTATCTTATCTCTGTTCTCAGTTGTGAGGCCTTGGAATAAGCCATAATCTTTCATCCACGACTTGACTAGATGTATGTCTTGATCGCCACTCGCCAACATTGTCTTCATCTTTACATCTTTGACAATGTCTCGCTGTATTTTACACGCAGCCGCGTAATTGTTTCTGATATATGCTTCAAAGCTCATGGTATTCAAAAGTGCAAAGCAATCCAACTTGTAATTAAGAAACTATCGTCGCCGCTTCACAGGAATCAAGCACGGGCGCTTCTTCCTCTACGGGCGCGCCTGCTTCGCCGTAGTAGGGGCGACCCTCTGAGATGGCCTCGAAATATTCGGCGATGCGATCCAGGATTTCCTCCACCGAATGCGAGTGATAGAGGGTGGTGCGAAAGAGCGCGCCGCCTTGAAGCCCGCGCGTGAATTGTCCGGCGAGCTGTTTCATGCGCCCGATAGCAGCCATCTCAGGCATGTCTTCGCGCAGCATGTCGAAGTATTCGAGCAGCACTTGCTGTTTATCTTCCAATGTCGGCTGGAAAACCTCGCGCCCCGCGAGCGTGTCTTCAATCTGCCGGAAAATCCATGGATTCTGCATTGCGCCGCGCCCGATTAAAACTCCGTCGCAATTCGTCTCGCGCCAGCGCGCGAACGCTCCCTCGATGGTCGTCACATCGCCGCTGCCTGAGACGGGCACTTTCACGACCTCTTTGATCTGCCGCACCAAATCCCAATTAGCAAGTCCTTTGTAGCCCTGCTCTTTTGTACGACCGTGCAGAGCGATATGCTCTGCGCCGCAGGCTTCGGCGAGGCGCGCGGTCTCGACGGCGTTTATCGTATGGTCATAAAAGCCCGCGCGAATCTTGATGGTCATCGGAATGGTGATGGCCTTTTTGATTTCCTTCAAAATCGTTTCCAGCCGCGCGTAGTCGCGCAGGAGGCTGGAGCCGCCGCCGTGCTTGACCACTTTCGGCGCGGGGCAGCCGCAGTTGATGTCTAGAATGTCTGCGCCGACTTCCTGAGCCATCTCCGCAGCCATCGCCATTCGCCCCGGTTGCCCGCCGAAAATCTGCACCGCGTATGGCCGCTCCTCTTCAAAGAAGCGCATCTGCCTTTTTGATTTCGGATTGTGGCGCGTGAGGCCCTCGACAGAGATAAATTCCGAGACTGTCAAACCGATGCCGCCGCACCGCTTGAGCAGACGGCGAAAAGAGATGTCCGTCACGCCCGCCATCGGCGACAGAATGAGCGGCGGGTTGATTTCAATATCACGAATTTTAAATGGCTTGGTCATTTGTCACCAAAGAACCCGCCCGCTACCGCAGGCGGTTCTGACTTGAGCATGCTTACCATCCGCTGGCAAACAAGCCTTGCGCGGCTTTCAGTCCGCACTTCTGATAGGAATTATACGCTGCGGCGGCGCGCAGGCGAATCTGCTCGCCCGCTTCGCCCTTGATCCAGCCGTCGAGCGCGGCCTGCAAAATGTATGCTTCGGGAGCCATCAGATTAGTCGTCCAGAGCAAAGGCTGCGCGCCCGTGCGACGAAGCGGCGCGGTGAAATAACTCTTGCTGGCGCAAGAGAGAATGATGGCTTCGCGCTGCGCGTCGTCCTGTTTCAGAGGATATTCGGAGAGCTTGAAATCCATCAGGCCGTTGTGCCCGACAAAGGTCAGGAGGTCTGCGCCGCCTCCGATTTGTAGCTCAAGCTTTTTGGAATCCACGCTGACTTCGATTGTTTCATCCATGCCGCCGGAGGAAGCGTTGAGAAAATCTGCAATCGCGCGCTTGATTTCAATCCCTTTGTAAGCGTCCGCGACCAAGTAGACATTTTTGGTTTGATGCTTAAAGACGAGCCGTTCCATGACCGCATATTTCGGGTCGCGCGTGTTTGAAATAAGCTTCCAGTCTTTGCTCTTGCTAAAAAAAGTTTTGACGCCGAAGGCCGCGCCCCAGTAGAGATTGCGCGCGGGGTCTTCGCCGTTGCCGAGAACTGCGGAGACTGGAACGATGCCCTGATTCTCGTTATCGCACAACGCGACCAACACATGCACGAGCTTTCCCGGATTCTGCCGCGCGGCTTTTTTTGTCCCGGATTCATTTGCCTGCTGCCGCGCCCCGTTCCGTGTGTTGCCAGCCTCTTTTGCAGAGCTACGCACCTGCCCGCTGCCGCAACCAATCAGGGTTGCCAGCAGCGCGCTCGTCAAAAATAGTTGTGCGATTAACTTCATGGTAAATCCTTTTGATGAGAGGCAAGCTACCGTCAGCTTCAGCTTAATGAATTGCTCCGGCTTAATGTATTGCCACTAGCTTCAGCTAGTGGACAGAGATAGCCAAAGAATCATCGGCTTTAGCCGAACATTTTGGCCAAAGCCAACTCTTTCTTGATTCCTTGTCCTCCAGCTAAAGCTGGAGGCAATTCAAAGACGGGACATTCCAAATCATTTCTAAACTTCTGCGGCCTGCTCGTCTTCCGGCTCAACCTGCTTTTCGCCGCTCTCAAGCTGTATCACGACGCGCGCCCATTGCGCAGCCTGCCGCGCGGCTGTGCGCGCAAGACCGATGTCGCCGCGCTGCATGGCTTCGAGCGCGGCGTCGCCCATCTGCTGCGCGGTGTTGCGATATTGAATGATTTGGATTTGAGTATTTTCGTCCATCGTAAATTTATCAAGGGCTATGCGGCATCCAGAAAACGCGCGCGGACGCTCTGCGGCGGCAACATGCAGGTATCGTACTTCCCAAACATCTGGTAACGATAACGCGCTATTAAATCATAAAGCACGTCGCGCAACGGGCGCGGGATAACGTAAGCGATTAAAAAGATTTTCCAGAAGCCGCCCAGGTATGATGCGACTTTGAGCGCGGCGGTTGAACGCATGTAGGCGCGCTCCTTTCCATCCGCGCCGGAGGTTTCCAGAAAGACGACTGAATCCACTTTTTTCAATTCGGGATGCCGCACGGTTGCCGCCTGCCCGTAATCGCTTTGGAGCGCGGCAAAGCGCAAGCTGCCGCGCCGGTCGTGATTGATAATCGTCTGCACGCTCTTGTTGCACAGGCCGCACACGCCGTCGTAGAGCAGCACGGCTGAAGTCTCTACAGCATCGCTCTCAACAATCTTTGCTTTTGTCGCCTGGTCGCTCATTTGATTGACAACTGAAACTGCCGTCCATTAGTTTCTCTTTAAATAGCGTTCGGATTATAACAATGCAACACAAGCTCATCCAAAGCGTAGGCATCGCGTGGACGCTGCTCTACGCCATCTTCATCATCTGGATTTACGCGACCGAGCCGCGCACTTTTAAGGAAGTGGCGACCGGCGCAGAGGTCGCAGTCGGCACTTACCAGATTGACCAGGCGAAGTTTGACGCGGCCTTGCAGCTTTTTCGCCAGGAAAAATTTCGCGCCGCGCGAGACGAATGGGGACGCGCAGACCCGCAACAGCAGGACGCGCGCACGCAGTTTTATATCGCCTACGCTTTTTACAGAGAGGGCTGGGGGCGCGTCTATAACGACGACGATTTGTTCAAGCAGGGAGTCGAGGCCGTTAACCGCGCCATCCGGCTCGCGCCCGACGGAAGCCTGAAAGTTGAAGACGCGGACTTGCAGATTAAGTCTCCCGCCGAGTTAAAAGCCGAGTTGGAACAGGGCACAGAGCGCAGCCTAGACGATTTGAACCCGCTGCGCGTCCTGCGTGAACGCAAATGACCGAAAAAGTTCGCTCAAGAAATCGCGCGCTGGTGCGCTATGTCGCGTTGCCGATGATTTTTCTGACGGTGTCGCTCATGGGCGGATTGCGCGTCAGCGCGGCGGACAGGGTTTTTGTTTTTGTCGCGCCGCCGCTTATCACTTTGGTGCTGGCTGTGCTGTTGATGCTGCTCTTTGTGCGCGGCGGCCTCGTTGATTTAAAAGCGTGGCTGGCAAGCGAGCATCCTGCGATTGAAAACATTTCGCACGCGCTCACTTTGCTCTCTTTGTTCTTCGCTTCGGCGCAAGCTTTCAATTCCGTGTTGCCCGAAAGCGGGCTGTTGTTCTGGCTCTTCTCTTTCTTTTTCCTGTGGACGCTCTGGAACAACCAGTTCGCTCAGTTCGATGCGAAGCGGCTCTTGCGCAGCCTAGCGGTTTTGTTCGGGACGGCGTTTGTCTTAAAGCACATGCTGATTGCGAGCCTCTACGCGCCGGAGGGCGGGTGGCTGAAACGCATCATGGGCGCGCTGCTCGAAGGCGTCTCTCTGGGGACGCTCGATGCGCAGGCTTTCGCACCGGCGACGGGCTATATCTCTTTTTTCACGCTCGCGCTCTACGTCGCGGGATTGATATTGCTGACCCCTACGCCCGTGCGCGCGTCGGATGAAAACGCAGGGCGATTAGTCGCGGCATATCATCAACTCCCGCTGCCTGAGCGCGATGCCGTGCGCGAGGCAATCACACAAGACCAAATTGAAATAAAGAGAATAGAAGAGAGGCCGGAAACAGAGACGGTAGACACGCAAATAGGAAGACCGCAAGGATGAAATGATGTGCTCATTTGCTCATTGAATCAATGGATTAATGAGCGGTTGAATCAATCTCTTCCGTATCACTGATAATTTGATAAAGGCTTGCGGCGTCGCTGCGTGCGGTCTGGCGCGAGGTAGGCACGCTCTCGACGCGCACTGTGAGCAGGCGATGGCGGCGACGCAAAGCGATTTCGTCTCCGACGCTGACGGTGCGCGAAGATTTGGCGGGCGCACCGTTGACCTTGACGACGCCAGCCTCGCACAGCTCCTGCGCCTGCGTGCGCCGCAAGACCAACCGGCTCGCTTTAAGAAAGAGATCAAGACGCATGAGAAAAGTGATGAGTGATGAGTGATAAGTGATGAGATAAAACTTGTTCTTGCTTATCACTCATCACTCATCACTTATCACTTGAATTATGGTTTGCCGTTGCTGCCGTCAGACCTTTTGCCCGCGCTGGCGGCGGGGGAGGCGGACGGTTTGGCGTCAGTGGAAGCGGCGGGCGTCGGCGCTGTGGTGAGCAGCGGCATCACCTCTGCGCGGTAAGCTTCCGCGACTTTGATGTAAGCCCCACGGCGCAGCTTTTCCATGTAGGCGATGCGCTCTTTGTCAGTCCGCTCGGTGGTGATGGCTTCGCGCACGCGGTTCTCGTTGAAGGTCGGGGTATCGCTGCCCGGGAAACGCTCGTCCACGCGGATGATCTGGTAGCCCTCGTCATAACGAATCGGGTCGCCGATGCCTCCGGCCTTGACATCCTTGATCGCGTTGGCAATTCCTTCCTTCAGATTCGGAACGTCGTAAATGCCGACATCGCCTTTGGTTTCGACGGCGATGGGCTTGCCGTTCTGCATGCGCTCGGAATGCGTGGCGGCGAGCTTGCCGAAATCCGCGCCGCCGCGTGCTTCCGCGACGATCTGATCTGCTTTGGCCTTGACCTCGGCTTCGGATTTTCCGGCGAAGCTCAAAAAGATTTCGGACAGCTTGACGCTCTCCAGCTTTTTGAATTGATCTTTGTGCGTGTTGAAATAATCGTTCAGTTCTTTAGTGCTGAGGCCGTAATAAATCTTGGCGTCCACCTCGCGTTGCAGCACCGCCTGCTTCAGCAACTCCGCGCGCATCTTCAGGCGCACCTCATCATAATCATAGTTGCTCTCGCGCATGGCTTTTTTCAATTCTTCGATAGTCTTGATGCCCTGCTCTTTTGCCACGCTGAGCATGCGCCGGTTGACTTCGTCCTCGACATCACGCGCGAGGCCGCTCTCCTTGCCCTGTTGCAGGAGAAGCTGCTCGTTGATGAGACCGGCTATCAGTTCAGCTCTGCGTCGCGTCACCTCTCCGGTCGCTTCCTCTTCGGTCTTGCCCTGCTGCTTAAGCATGGCGACGGCTTCTTTCATCTCGCGCTTAACCATCGAGAGCGTGACGACCTCTGTATTGACCTCCGCGATGACTTCGTCAATCACGCGCACCTCGCCTTCCTGCGCCGGTGCAACGGGAACGAGCGAGAGCATTAAAGCGAAGGCGAGGCACGCGGCCTGCGCCAATCTGAAGCTATTAAATTTCACTGAGATTAACTCCTTATAATTCAGGAGCCAGAATCCAGAATCCGGGATTCAGAAGAAAAGCTTGGCTCTCATTCTGACTCCTGACTCCTGACTCCTGACTTCAAACCGTGGGATTCTACCCTTCGGCGCGAATGCCGTGCAACATGGCGCGGGCTGTTTCCAGAACAGCATCCCTCTCATCTTCATTCAAAGCGAGCCGCAAGACGCCCGTCGGAGCAAAGCTTGCGCCCTCGCGTTCGCCCACTAAGGCCATCAATTTCTCAGGCTCGACGCGCGCCTTTTCGCCAAGCTTGATGGCGATGCCCGTCGGCGTCCGGTCAATCGAGACGACGCCGACCTCTTCGGCCAGACGGCGCAGGCGCGCATACTCGAAGAGCCTCAAAACAGTTTCCGGCAGCCGACCGTAACGATCCTGCGTCTCGGTCAGAATCTCCCTGAGGGTCTCTTCATCGCGCGCCGAAGAGACGCGCTTATAAGTCCTGAGCCGCTGTCCCATGTCCTGTATGTAATCATCCGGAATCGCCACGTCCACGCCGAGGTTGATGGAGACGCTGGCTTCATCAACCACGTCTTCGCCCCTCAGTTCCGCGACGGTTCTTTCGAGCATCTGCGTGTAAAGATCAAAGCCGAGCGCATCCATATTCCCGGACTGCTGGCCGCCCAAAAGGTTTCCCGCGCCGCGCAATTCCAAATCCAGAGCCGCGAGGCGAAAGCCCGCGCCGAGGTCTGAAAATTCGCGTATCGCAGCCAACCTGCGTCGCGCAATCGGCGACAAGCCCTGTTCGGATGGAATCAGTAAATATGCGTAAGCACGACGGTTAGAGCGTCCGACACGCCCGCGCAACTGGTAAAGCTGCGACAGGCCATAAGCATCTGCGCGGTTTATGATGATGGTGTTGGCGCGCGGGATGTCTATTCCGTTCTCGATAATGGTCGTTGCAACCAGAACATCATATTTATAATCAACAAAATCGAGCATCACGCGCTCCATGTCCTGCTCGTTCATCTGCCCGTGCCCGACAATGATGCGCGCCTGCGGCACAAGCCTTTGCACCAGCGCAGCGATAGTCTCTATGGATTCGACTCGATTGTGTATAAAAAAGACCTGCCCGCCGCGCGCCAGCTCTAATTCGATGGCGGACTTGATGACGCTTTCCGAAAACTGCACGACCTGAGTATTGATAGCGAGCCGGTCGCGCGGCGGAGTCTCGATCACGGACATGTCGCGCAAGCCCATCAGAGACATATTGAGCGTGCGCGGAATCGGCGTCGCGGATAAAGTCAGGACATCAACTTTTTTCTTCAACTGTTTCAGACGCTCTTTGTGCGCGACGCCGAAACGTTGCTCTTCATCTACGACCACAAGACCGAGATCGCGGAATTTGACATCCTTTGAGAGCAAGCGATGCGTGCCGATGGCTATGTCAATCTCTCCGCCTTCGACGCGCTTGACGACATCCTTCTGTTCTTTCGGAGAGCGAAAGCGCGAGAGCAATTCAACCTTCACGGGAAAAGCGGCAAAGCGCGTGCGAAAAGTCTCGAAGTGTTGATAAGCCAGCACGGTCGTCGGCGTCAGCACGGCGATTTGCTTGCCTTCCATGACAGCCTTGAAGGCCGCGCGCATCGCCACTTCGGTCTTGCCGTACCCGACATCGCCGCACAAGAGCCTGTCCATAGGCTCCGGCTGCTCCATGTCTTTCTTCACGTCTTCAATCGCGGTCTCCTGATCGGGCGTGAGGACATATTCAAAGCCCTGCTCGAACTCGTCCTGCCACGGCGTATCGCCCGCATAGGCGTAGCCACCGACCAATTTTCTTTCCGCGTAGAGACGCAACAACTCGTCCGCCATGTCGCGCATCGCGCGCTTGGCTTTGGCCTTAGTCTTCTGCCAGCCGATGCCGCCGAGCTTATCAAGATTCGGTTGCTTGCCCTCCGCGCTCGAATATCTCTGCACGAGATCGAGCCGCTCGACGGGCACATACAGCTTCGCTTCATCCACATAAAAGAGCAGCATGAACTCGCTGCTTCTGCCGCCGAGGTCAAGCGTCTGCAAACCGCCAAAACGCCCTATGCCGTGATCCACATGCACGACGTAATCGCCGACTCTTAAATCGCGAAAGTCGGAAAGGAAGGCTGCTGTCTTAGACTTCTTCCTTTTACCTTTTTCCTTTTGCCTTTTACCTTCGCCGCGCAGCGCAGTGTCGCTCGCTTCGTCGAAGAGGTCGCTTTCGACGTGAACGATTAAGTCGGATGAGGGCAGAGCGAATCCGCCTGACGGACGCCCGACGGTAATGAGCGCGCCGGAGCTTACACGGCTTCCCTTCTCATCGCTGAGAGCGATACGCGCAGACACATCGTAATCGCTCAGAATCTCTGCCAGCCGCTCTGCCATACCGTGACTGTGCATGACCAGCAACGTCAGCGCGTCTCGCTCTTCGGTCGCGCGCCCGATGTCTGTTGCCAGATCGCCGACGCGCCCGTGATAGCGGCGGACGCTCTGCGCAAGCCATTCGACCTCTGTCGCGGTTTGCGCGATGGGAAAGAGAAAGAGCGGTCGGCTGGCGGCGCGTGCGCGCCCGATTGAGATTTCGGGTTGTTCCGCTTCGAACGAAAGAGCTTCATCCACGCTCGCTGCGGCGCGTCCCAGAGTGCGCAGCTCGACGCGCTGCGTTGCATCAATACGCGCGCGTAACTCTTCGACAGTCAGGTATAACTCATCCGGTCTGAGTCCAAGCTCGTCCGCCTCTTCCGTCTCCGCGTATCGCGTCTCAAGCGTCTGGTAAACGCCGCCCAGAAATTTTTCCACACTTCCCGGCTCGTCCACGACCAGCACGGCGTCCTTCAGATAATCAAAGACGCTCGACGCGCGCATTTCCATCAGCGGCATCAACCATTCCCAGCCATTAAAAGCTTCGCCGTCATCCGCATACACTGTGCGGTCGAGCAGGGCGCGCGTATATCTTTCATCATTCCAACGCTCTCTGGCAGCTTCAGCCCACAGGCGAAAGTCGTCGCCCGCGACGGCCAGCTCGCGCATCGGCGCGACCTCAACCTCTTTGAGCTGCCCTGTCGAAAGCTGTGTCTCCGGGTCAAATTCGCGGATGGAATCCACCGTGTCGCCGAAAAATTCTATGCGGACGGGCGCGCTTCTGCCCGGCGGCCAGACATCCAGGATGCCGCCGCGCATAGAGAACTCGCCGACTGCTCCGACAGGGTCTTCGCGCACGTATCCGCAAGCCAGCAATTTCGGTAAAAACTCTTCCGGCGCATAATCTTCATCGCGCCTCAGAATCGCGCCCAAGTTAGCAGCCTCTTCCGGCGAGATAGTCCGCCGCGCCAGCGCACGCGCCGTCAAAAGCACGAAATCCTGCCGCCCACGCGACAAACGCCAGAGGGTCAGCGCGCGTTGTTCCAAAGTCTCTGCGTGCGGCGACACTCCGGCATAGGGGTCGCCCTCTGAGGCTGGCAGCATCAAAACAGTCTCTTCGCAATCAACGCGCCCGCGCAGAGCGCAATACCAGAAACGCACATCGCGCTCCCACGTTTCCAGATCGCGATTCGCTTCCGTCACGACCGCGAAACATTTCCCCGTCTCAAGCTGCAAACACGCGAGCGCGAGCGCACGCGCCGGGGCAGCCGCTAACGCGCTGACGGAAATCACACGCGCCCCGCGCCCGAGTTCTTCCGACAGGCGCGCGTACTCTTCGGTTTCCCTCACGCGCCCGAGCGCGCCCTGCAAAATTGAAGTGGACTCAACCGTGCTGCTCATCACTTTAGCTCTAAACCGCCTAACCGCGCTTGCCTTCCTTTGCGCCTTTGCGCCTTTGCGCGATACTTCTTCTTTGTTTGAACTCAAGAATCTAACATGCCTCTCCTAACTTCGCTAAATGAAGACTACTGAATACCTGATTGCTGATGATTGAAAGCTTCTCTATACTTTGCATATGCTATGTTATTAGATAGGACATGATAAATTCTCTATGAGCAAATACGAGAAGCTGCTGGTTAAAATTTTGCGGGGAGCTGCTGATGCAAACATTTCATTCGACGATTTATGCTCGATGTTGACACATTTAGACTTCGATGAGCGTATTCGTGGCAGTCATCATATTTTTACCAGAGAGGGTGTAGAGGAAATCTTGAACTTGCAACCGCTAGGCTCAAAAGCTAAAGCCTATCAAGTCAAACAAGTTCGCGGAGTGATTTTGAAGTACGGACTTGGAGGTCAGGATGATGAATGAGAAATATAAATACGAAGTAATAATTTATTGGAGCGCAGAGGATAATTCTTTCATCGCTGAAGTGCCGGAATTGCCCGGCTGCATGGCGGACGGAGCGACATATGCGGAGGCTCTCGCAAACGTAGAAGTCATTATTGACGAGTGGATTGAGACAGCAAAAGATTTAGGCCGGGAAATCCCGGAGCCTAAAGGCCGCCTGATATTTGCTTAAGCGAAATCCAGCCTTTTGCGTGGTGAGCCATTCTGCTTGACCTATCTTAGCATCTCTCCCATCAACATTTTGAAGCAGAGTTTTTAACCGGAGAACAAACAAACCGTGAGCATCCCTTTCATAGAAGAGAACGACCAGACGCGCGCTCGCCGTGAGCATCTTGAAGCCTTGCGCCAACTCGTCGGCAACGTCTATCCGAACAAATTCGCGCGCAGCAGCGCAACCGGCGGCGAAGACACGATCACAGCGATTGTCAGCCATCAGGAAATTAAACAGCATGAGCCTCAATTAGAAACAGGCCAACGACCAACGCCGGAACAACTCGAAGCGGCGAACGAGGAACTGAAGAATTACAAAGTTCGCATCAGCGGGCGCATCGCGACGCCGCCGCGCGTGATGGGCAAGGCCGCGTTCGTGCATCTCTCGGACGGCGTCTCGCGCCTACAGATTTACGCGCGCAGGGAAGAAGTCAAAGCGATACACAACGACGACGGCGCGCCGGTCGAAGAAGGCTGGCAAGTTTTTCAATTGCTCGATCACGGCGACTTTATAGGAGTTGACGGTTATCTCTTCGTGACGAAAACGGGCGAGCTTTCGGTTCACGTCAAAGAATTTCAGTTTCTCTCCAAAGCCCTCCTGCCGATGCCCGACAAGCTGCACGGCATCGCAGACCCTGAGATTCGCCAGCGTCAACGCTACGCGGATTTAATCGCCGGAAGCCTCAAAGTCAAAACCGAAGACGATGCCGACACGGATGCCCTGACCGTCCGCGAAGTCTTCGAGCGACGCTCAAAAATCATCCGCGAGATGCGCCGCTATCTGGACGACCACGGCTACATCGAAGTCGAAACGCCGATGCTCTCGCCGAAAGCGACCGGCGCAGCCGCGCGTCCATTCAAGACGCATCACAACGCCCTAGACATAGACCTTTTCGCACGCATCGCACCCGAACTCTATTTAAAACGCCTCGTCGTCGGCGGCTTTGAAAAGGTCTACGAGTTGAACCGTAATTTCCGCAACGAAGGCATAGACCGCACGCACAATCCGGAATTCACGATGCTGGAATTTTACTGCGCCTATCTGGACGCGAGCGGAATGATGGATTTTTGCGAGGAGATGATTCGAGAGTCCGTTATTAAAGCAACGGGAGGCGCAACTGTCCGCTTTGGTAATGAAGAGATTGATTTCGGTCGCAGCTTCGAGCGGCTAACAATGAAGCAAGCAATTAGCAAGTATTGGGGGATAAACGAACTAACGAATCTAATTGGAGATAGTGTTGACGAGAACAGATTGAATGAATTGAAGTATGTACAAACATTAGTTAGAGCTATTGCCATCGGATTGAGCACGAAAGTGAAATTTCACATAGACAGCCAATATTATAATGCTGATCCTCAACGTTACGATCTCAGCGATGCTTTAAACCTTGTACATAAAGGAATGCTCATAGAAAGAAGTCCTATTGATGAGAAATCATATTTTATCTCTGAGCGAATATTGGAGAAGGCTAATGGAGTAATATCACACTCATCATATAAACCTAATGTTCCTGAAGAATCGAGCGTAGATAAAGGTATTGAATATCTTTTTGAACATGTGGTTGAGTCGAACTTAATTCAGCCAACATTCATCACGGATTTCCCTAAATCTATTTCGCCTCTCTCAAAAGCTTCGCCCGCCAACCCGGCCATCGCGGAACGCTTCGAGCTTTTCATCGCGGGGATGGAATGCGCGAACGGCTTCTCTGAATTGAATGACCCTGTGGAGCAGTACGAGCGTTTTATGGAGCAGGGACAGGCCAGAGAGCGCGGTGATGAAGAGGCGATGGTTTTGGATGAAGATTATATCCGCGCTCTCTCTTACGGGATGCCGCCCGCCGCCGGAATCGGCATCGGTGTTGACCGCCTCGTGATGCTCCTGACCGGGCAGCATTCCATCCGCGACGTGATTCTCTTCCCGCACATGCGACCTGAGCGAAAAGCTGTAGAAGCGGAAGAAGCTAACGAGCAGGAGTCTGAAAGCTAATCAGAGACTCGTGTCAGAACCGCCTGCGGTAGCGGGCGGGTTCTTGGCGACACTTTCGACGCGCCCGCTACCGCAGGCGGTTCTGACAGGATGCCTTCTGGAACAATTTTCGGCGGGCGGGTGTCTAACTGTTTGATTGCTTAACGGCAATGAATCGTCTGTTCGGTTGAAACGACAAAACGGCCAGCACATCTCCTACCGGAGGGCGCGCCCTCGCGGATGTGCTGGCCGTCTCAATCTCTCCCCGGCTACTTCTTATCTTCTGGCAGCGGCGTTCGAGTTGATTTCGTCTCGCACGGCTTCGAGCCGCTCGTTTGCGCCGGTGCGCTTGATGGTCGCTTCGATCACGTCGAGCGCGCGCTCCTGTTGCCCGGTCACGGCGTAGGCGCGTGCGAGCGCGACGGCTGAATCAATGTGATCCGGTTGCACGTTGAGGGCGCGCGTCCACTCGCTGATGGCGAGGTCTGCTTCGTCGCGCATGGCGTAAAGCTTGCCGAGATTATAACTCGCTTCGGCATAACGAAAATTCTGATGCTTAACCGCCAGCACGAATGCGTCGTAGGCTTCATCCATGCGATTTAGCTTCATCAGCATGACGCCCATGTTATTCAGAGCGCGCGGATAATTGCCCTGCCGCGCTTCGATGGCTTTGCGGTAAGCAGCGACAGCATGCTCTGCCTCGCCCAGTCGCGCAAGGCCGTTACCGATGTTGTAATAGCTGGCTGCATCAAGCCGCTCTGCGCCGAGCATCGAACGCAATTCGGCTACGGCTTCGCTCCGGCGATTCAAAGCGACCAGATAATCAACCAGCGTGCGCTGAAGCCGCACCCGCTCGATTTCCGTTTTGGCAGCTTTAATCTGCGCTCGCAAGGAGCCGACGCGGTCGCCGCGTACATTATCTTTGCCAGCCGTTGCAGAAGCGTTTGACGGCTTGGCTTTGTCCGGCTGCGCTTCGGGCTGCGAGTTGGTCGTGGCATCTTCCATCGTGCCTGAAGCCGCATCGCCCGTCTCTTCTTGAGCCTCATTGTCAGCGACCGGCGCGCGGCGGTCGCGCGTCTCCGTGCTGCCTGTCGGAGGGTCTGTCTGCGCCTGCGCGGTGGCGGCCAGCCCGCACAGCAGCATCAAAGCGAGGCTCAATGCAAAGCGTGTTAAAGAGCTATATAAATTCTTGTGATACCGCATGGTGTTCTCCAAACTCGTACTATCATTATTTATGCTAATCAAGAGTAGAAATTCTTTGCGCTCTTTGCGTGGTTCTTCTTTGCGCTCTTTGCGTTTAAACGATTTTTTAACGCAAAGACCGCAAAGAGTGAAGACGCAAAGACCGCAAAGAAAAAGCAAATTTATTTCTACCCTTGATTCGCATTATTTATTAAGCCCCGCGCCTTTCAGCGCAGGTGGTTGTTTTATAGCGGGAGCCTTGCTGAACGCATATGAGAGAATCGTGCCACCGAATCCGACAGCCCAGCCGCGCTCGCGGCTCACGAAAAACAGCCGTTCGAGCGGATGCGTCGTGCCCGTCTGCTCCACAGTCCAGTGAAAGCCGCCGTCCGTCGTGTGCAGCAGGACGCCGCCGTTGCCCGCAACCCAGCCTTCCGTCGTGTCCAAAAATTTCACATCGTTCAAGTCTTCTTCGACATTCGATTTCTGCGCCGACCAGGTGCGCCCGCCGTCCACAGTCATAAAGATGCTGCCTGCGTTGCCGACAGCCCAGCCGCGCACCTTGTCCACGAAAGAGGTCGCAGTAAAACGCACTTCGGAAGTGATGCCGAGCACGTTGCCGTTGCGCCAGGTCTCGCCGCCGTCGCGTGTCTGTATGATGGTCGCGCCCGTGCCGACCAACCACAAGTGCGTCGAGTCGAGCGAGGCTCCACCGAAAAGTATGTGGCGCGTCGGGGTGCGTTTTTTCAACCACGTCTGGCCGCCGTCGCCCGTCACGTAAATCATCCCGCCTTCGCCAAATAGCCAGCCGTGCCCTTCCGTCGTAAACAGCACGCGCAGGAGTCGCGCGTCCGGGTCGCCGGTCATGTTCACGCGCCGCCACGCACGGCCTCCGTCAATCGTGCTCATCAGATAACTGCGCTGCTCGTCTTTTGTTTTGAGCAGGTAAAGGCTGCGCTCGCAGACTATCCAGCCGTTCCGCTCGTCCGAGAAATAAAGATCGCGCACATTGTCTTCGGTCGGTCGAAGCAGTGGCTTCCAGGACTCGCCGCCGTCTGTGGTCGCCAGCACGATCCCGTTCGTGCCGACTATCCAACCCTTCTGCTGGTCCAGAAAGTAAACGGCGCGCAGCCACGACAGCGTGCCCGACCTCTGCTTTGTCCAACTGCCCTCAGCAAAAGTTTGTGAAGCGATGAAGATAAGCGAAAGAGAAACTAAAGCCATGCGAAAAACGAAAGGCCGCGTGATAACCGTAAAGCTATTCACGCCCGAGCCGTTCATCTTCAATAGCATCCCCTTCTTCATCATCCTTCCGCCCTCATTCCTCATCCCTTCCTTACGAGTGTCCTCCGAGGCTTGCGCGCTCTGCCGGCTCGCCGTTTCCTCCCCCGGCGCCGACGCGACGTGCGACGCTCAGGTGTTGCAGGAGCATCAGCACCGGCGAGACATCGCGCCCCAGGGTGAAGGCTTCCTGCGCTGCGTTCGTAATCCAGCGCACAGGCTCAGGCGTCACCGCATTCTCTTCACCGCACTCGGCGCACAGATTATTGCCGTAGAGTTTTTTGAGCAGGATATGCGCGTCCGCCTTTCCCAGCACTCTCAGAATATCGCCGGGCGAAACTTGCAGGCCGTCCGCAAGTCGCAGCGCACTTTCCAGATTAATCGTCGTGATGACAGAGGTTTGAAGCTTTGAGAGCAAGCCCTGATCGAATCCGGTCAGGCGACAAAAATCCACCTGCTTGAGTCCGAGTTCCCGCAATCGCGCGGTAATCAATTGTGCCAGAGGAGTTTTCGGGGATGCGTTTTTTTTCGCCATGGCTAATCCTTTTAGGAATGCAAAATGAAAAATGCAAAAAGAAGGACTGTCTTCAATTTTGCATTTTTAATTTTTCATTTTGCATTGAGTTTTACCAGCCGGTGAAGAGGCGCGCGAAGCTGATGATGGAGGTAAAGCTCATGATTTGCTGGAACGTTTTCAGCTTGTTGCCGGGGACGATCACCTGATCGCCGGGAACGATGAAGGCCATCTCTTTGGCGCGACCGCGCTCGATGTCTTTGATATTGATCGGAATCGGTGACAGGTTGCCGTCCGACTGGCGGCGCAGGATAAAGACTTTGCTCTTATCGCCCGTGTTGAGGATGCCGCCCGCTTCGGCTATCGCTTCGTAGACGCTCATGCGGCGCGTGATGGTCTTGACTCCCGGCGTCCCCACATCTCCGAGCACGGCGTATCTGGCCGACGCGGCCTTGTCGAGCGAGACCGAGATTTTTGGATCAATGATGTACTCGTCCAATTTTTTGGTCAGCTCTTCCTGCACCTGCTCGATGGTCTTGCCCGCGACGAAGATGCCTTCCGGGATGAGCGGGTACGAGATGCGACCGTGCGGCGGAACCGTGATGCCCGTGCGCGAGTACCGGTCCTGCCCGAAGACCGAGATGGAGATAATATCTTCCGGCCCCAGGTGATAGGTCGTCATGAAGTTGTTGTAGTAAGGCACAATCGCTGCCTCTTCTTCGGACATCATGCCGCGCCGGTTGGCAAGAGCATCGGGCGGAACGTCCGAAGGCAAAGAGGTCGTATCGTCCGGCTCCAACCGCACGGCTGTGGATGAAGACGAGCCGGTCTTACCGTCCTGAGTTTTCTTCTTTGACCCGGCATCCTGCCCGATAACTTTTTCATAGAAGCCGGACTTCTTTTTCGTCTCGTCGCCCGAAGCAGCCTGCTGCGCCAACGCAGCCTGTCCTGCAATCACCAGCACAGCCGCGAGCGTCATCATTTTTAGCATCGTTTTCATCTTCATCTTTCCAACCTCCGAGGAATGCGAAATTAAAAATGTAAAAGGCAAAATTGCCGGAGCAAAGTTCTAGGTTCGACTTCGCCTGCTTCTTCTAATTTTGCATTTTACATTTTGCATTTTTAATTTTCACCGTGCGCCGCGACTGAAGATGATCGTCTTGATCGTCTCGAACAGGATCGCGGCATCGAGCAACAAATTTTGATTCTTGATGTAATAAAGATCGTATTGCAGCTTTTGCCGCGCGTCTTCAATCGAAGCCCCGTAAGGGTATTTAATCTGCGCCCAGCCCGTCAGCCCCGGCGCAATCAGATGTCGCTGCTCGTAGTAAGGAATCTCTTCCGCGAGCTGTTTGATAAAGTGCGGGCGTTCGGGGCGCGGCCCCACAAAGTTCATGTCGCCGCGCAGGATGTTCCAGAACTGCGGAATCTCGTCCACGCGAATCCGGCGTATGATGCGCCCGACGCGCGTCGCGCGGTCGTCTCCGTCCTGCGCCCAGACGGGGCCGTTCTTCTCCGCGTCCATACGCATCGAGCGAAATTTCATCAAGGTAAACTTGCGCCCGTTTTTCCCGACGCGCTCCTGCCTGTAAAGCACAGGCCCTTTGGATTCGAGCTTGATGAGAATCGCCGTCAAGATGGCAATCGGCAGCGACAACATCGCGCCGATGAGCGCGACGCCCCGGTGCATAGCCATCCGCGTAAAGGAATTGAGCCGCGCCTGCCGCCCGCGCCCGGAGAAGATGAGAAGGCTGGGGCGCACCATCCCTAGATGCACGCGCCCGGTCACGCGCTCGTAAAACGAAGCGCATTCTTCGATAAAGACATCGCCCGACAGACTCAGTTGCAGGAGCTGCTCGACGGGAAACTGCCCGCGCCGCTCGCCCATCGCAACGACGATGCGATCTATGTTTTCGCGCTTGACGATCTCCATCAAATCCGAAGTCAGGCCGATGACGCGCGGGTTGATGAGGCTCTTGCCCAGTAGCTCAGGGTCGTTGTCTGTAAAGCCGACGATGCGATAGCCCGCGTCGCGTCTTTCCAGAGCCTCGCGCGCGGTCTCGACGGCCATCTCGCCTGAGCCGACGATGATAATGCGCTCGCCTATGTGCGGATGCCCGAGCAGCCAGTGAATCGAGAGCCGCCATCCGACCATTAAGCCCAACGCCAGCGGCAAAGCGATTAAAGAAACTCCGCGCCCGATCATCAGAGCGGGGATGGCGTAGAAAGCCAGAGCCAGCGCCATCCATGCCAGACCCAATGCTTGAATCAGGCGCAAGACCAGCTCGCGCCGGTCGTGCATGATGACGAAATCGTAAAGGTCGTAAAGATAAAACGCGCTCAGGCAGAAGACAGATGCCAGCGCCGCTTTATAAAAGCCGTGCTTCTCAATCAGCTCATAGTCTGCATCGAACGTGCCCAGACGCACGTACACAGCGACGATCATGCCGCCGAAGAGCAACATCGCTTCGGCGAGAATCAGCAGGGCTGTGCGTGCGTTAAAGCGCGTGGTCTTCAAGAGATGGCTTGTTCCTCTTCTTCTTTCAGCTTGGCGCGTGCGATGACCGTCTCATCCGGGCGGCGGTCACGGCGATAGTAGTAATTGCTTTCGGTCAACTGCTCGTAGCTGCGATTCAGGACGACGCCGAGCATACGGCTGCGCGGCAACGTGTCGAGAATGCGATTGACCAGCGCATAACGAGTCTTGCTCGCGCGCACGACCAGCAGCGCGCCATCCGCGCGATTAATCAAAACCGTGGCATCCGTAAACAACCCGAGCGGCGGCGCGTCTATGATGATGTAGTCAAAAAGGTCACGCACCTCTTCGAGAATGCTGCTGAACCTTGGCCCGGACAAAAGCTCCGCGACATCGTCGCGCGCAGCGCCTCCGGGCAACAGATACAGGCCGGAAGGCTCAAGGCGTCGCATCGCCTGCTCTAAAGTCACCTCGCCGCCCATCACTTCCGACAGCCCGACTTCATCTTCCTCTTCGATTCCCAGGTATTCCGTCAGGCACGGCTGGCGCAAATCGCTGTCAATCAAAAGACAACGCATGCCGTCCGTTTGCGCGAGCAGCCAAGCGAGATTGAGCGCGGTCAAGCTCTTGCCTTCGGAGACGCCGGTGCTGGTGACGACAATGGACTTCATCTTCTTGCGCTGGGTCAGGTGTATGACGTGCGTGCGAAGCGAGCGGAGTTCTTCCGAGTAGGCCGAGCGCGGCTGTGTGATGGCGACCAAGTGTGGCTCGACGCGCGCTGCGTTGATGTCCTGCGAGACACAGCGCAACACGCGCGTCGAACCGGCAGCGTCCAAAGTTGCCCCAGCAGCACGCGATGCTCCTCCGCCGGGGAGTGCCGACCCGTCGGTTGCTTCGGTGTGCGCAGTGGACGCTGAGACTGAGACCGCTACGGAGCTTTTGAAGATCGGAGAAAAATCCCACGGATGCGGCTCTTGCGCTGTAGCTGCGGCCTGCGGCGGTATCGCAGCAGCCTTGTTCTCTCCGTTGCGGCTGGTTGAATCGTCGGGCTTGCTGCGGTGCGCACCGTTACCGTTGCCATTGCCGTTAGCCCGTGTTAATGCTTCATAAACTCTTCCCATGAGTTACTCCCCCGTTAGTCCTGAGCGGCGAAAAGCCGTCCCGACTTCTTCCGCGCCGGGCGCGGCTTCGACAGCCTCATCACGCATGGCGAGCGGCGAGGCCGTCGCTGTGCTGCCGGATGAAGAATGGCCTGTTCCGGCATTCCATAATTCCGCGCGACCGGCGGCTGAGAAAATTCGTGCGGGAGCCTCGCGCTCCTCGCCCATTTGCCGCCCGCGATCCGAGCGCGGCAGCATGTCAAAAGTTTCTGCGACCTCTTCGATAATCGCGCGCCCGATGGTCGGCTCGCCCGATGCGTAGCCGGTCAGGAGCGCGTTGTCGCAAAGATTATTTATCTGGCGCGGGATGCCTTCAGAGCAGCGAAAGATAAAATCAACCGCACCGGGTGAAAAGATGTCCGTGCGCTCGGCTCCGGCTACGAGCAGGCGCGCAAAGATATATTTCTCAGTCTCTTCGACATTCGGCAGCGGCTTGATTTGCCCGCGCAGGGCGACGCGCTGCTTGAGCTGGCGCAGCTCCGGCGTGTTCAAGACCTCGCGCAATTCCGGCTGCCCGGTCAAGACGATCTGTAACTGCTTTGCCGAATTGGATTCAAAGTTCGAGAGCAGGCGTATCTCTTCTAAAACATATGGCGAGAGTCCCTGCGCCTCGTCAATGATGAGCACGGTGCGCAAGCCCCTTGCGTGGCGCGATTCGAGCGTCTTGCCAAGCTGTATCAGCAGCTCTGACTTCGTCTCCCACTGTCTGACATCGAGCAAGGTTGTGAAGTATTGATAAAACTCCGGCACGGTCAGGCGCGGGTTAAAGACATAAGCCACGAGCACCGTACGGTCAAGGCGTTCCAGCATCCAGCGCAGGATCGTCGTCTTGCCCGTCCCGACCTCGCCCGTCACGACAATCAAGCCCTTGCCGTTCTCGATGCCGTAATGCAAATTCGCCATCACCTCTTTGTGCGAAGGCGTAAAGTAGATGAAGCGCGGATCGGGCGTCAGCGCGAAAGGCAGCTCTTGGAGTCCGTAAAATTCTCTATACACTCTCTTATCAACCTCCGGGGCAAATGGAGGGATGTGGGCGGAAGGGTGTGGGATGAAATAAGAGCTTGCTTTACTTCATCCGACATCCTTCCGCCTTCATCCTTTACAGAACAAAGCGGTCAAAGATGTGCGACAGCTTGAGCGCGAACGCGAGCAGCGGAATGCTGATGATGGTCGCTAAGACTCCGGCGGCAAGCCAGAGCGCGCGTCTTTGCGGCAGGCGGCGAGCCTCCTGCGGCGTCATCAGTTCGGGCACGGAGGCCAGCACCGGCAGGCTCGTATAGTGCGCCGCATCATCCAGGGTTTGAATCGTCATCAGGCGCGGCACTTCAAACATCAAGGCCAGCGCAAAGCCGACGCCGAGTCCGAGTCCGAGTCCGAGTCCGATCAGCGTCAGGCGTTTGGGCGCGACCGGCGCGCTGGGCAAATTCGCGGGGTCTACGACCTGAATGGTTTCGCCCTGCGCGTTGATCTGCACGGTGGCGGCCAAATCCGCATCGCGTTTCTTTTCCAGCAACTGATCGTAGAGAGCTTTTTTCGTCGCGTAATCGCGGTTCATGGTTTCGAGCGCGACTTCCGCATCGGGCACGCTGTTGATGCGCGCCTGCAATTCTGCGATCTGTCCGGAGGCTTGCCCGAGAATGCCTTCCTGCCGCGCAATCTCGCTATCCAGTTTTTCTATTTCGTAGGTGATTTGCTTGACGCGCAGTCCGGCGCTGCCGGTGACTTTGGATTTAATCCGCTCTGCCTTCGCATCCGCGTCCGTCTCCAACTGTTTCATCTCACGCATGATGGAATCAAGCTGCGCCTGCTTTTTCTTGAGGTCTGGATTCTCCGGCCTGAGCGTGACTTTCATCTCCTGCAACTCGGACTCGACCGTTGCTTTCTGACTGGAGAGCATCCCCCACGCAGGCGTATTTCGCGGATTGTTCAGCCCCTCGGATTCGACTGTGACATCGCGTTCGGATTGTTCCTGATAATCACCGAGCTGGCGGCTAAGGAGCGTGCGCGTGTCGCGCATCCGCCCGATCTCCGTAATCAGGGTCTTCTGCTGCTCGCGTAAGCCGTTGAGCTGGCCGATTAATGCCGCCACACTCGAAGGCAGGCGATTGACGTTCGCCAGCATGTAATCCAGACGCGAGTTGGAAATGTCGTCCAGTTCTTTCTGCGCCTTCTCAAGCTCCCTCTTGAAAAATTCTATCGTTTCCTTGGCGATGCTCTGCGCGTCCTCTGCCTGCGCGTTGACGTACTTGCTCGCCAGTTCGGATGTGACGGCGCGCGTCGCCTGCGGGTCGCGTCCTCTGAACGAGATGCGAAAGCCCGGAACGTTGTTATCTTCGCGCTCCTCTATGTCGACGACGATGCGATTGCGCATCCGCTCGATCAGCTCTTCCATCGAGACGCCCTTTTGCCGCTCGTCCGCGTACAGATTGTATTTGACGATCAGCGGCTCAAGCGATGAGCGGCTTTGCACCTGTTTGTTGATGCTGTTAATGCGGAGCGACAAATCCTCGTTGGAGAGCTGCGGTATCATGCCGGTCGAAATCGTCGGCGCGCGGATGGTCAGCAGCGTGGTTGATTCGTAGATATTGGGCAGGCTCCAAACGATCCACGCGACGGCGCAGGCGATGGCGATGGCGGGCAGGATGATGAGCCACTTGCGACGCCAGAGAATCTGTGCGTACTCGCCCGGCGTTCGCTGGCGAAAATCAACGCTCATGATGCGGCACTCCTTAAAAACAGTGATGAGTGATGAGTGACGAGTCAAAGACAAATAGCATCTGTCTCATCGCTCATTACTTTTTAGCTCATGCGCGGCGAGCAAGTAGAGAGCGGGCAAGCTCTTTCAGTGCTTTGCGATGCGCAGGAAATTATCAAATGCGCTTCAGAGAATTTCTTCGGAAGCGCGGCTGCGTTTCGTGTGGCGGCGTGCGATCCCGGCGATGCCGGTCAGGATTGCGCCGACGATTAAGAGGGCTGCCGGTTCGCGGCGGCTGCTCAGGTTCAGCACGCAGAGCGCGGTCAGACTGAGCATCAATGCCAGAACTAAAGCTGCCGTAGTGGTTCTCATAACTACCTCAACATGTCGGGGGACGGTTTTACAATGTCGCTAAGGTCTTGCGCGCTTCCTCAGCTTCGGCGAATGCGGTGCGCTTTCCGAGCGCGAGCGCGGCTTCCAGTTCTCGCCGCGCGCCCGCCTTATCGCCCTTTGCGGCGAGCGCCATTCCCAGGTGAAAACGATAAGCCGGAGTCGGCGCGGCTCCTGTCCTCGCGGCTCTGGTCTCGTCGCGCCCGATGGCCTTCTGTAACTGCTCGACCGCAGCCGAATGCAAGCCCTTCTTGTAAAAGACCCAGCCGAGCGTGTCTACGAATCCGGCCTCGTCCGGGTATTTCCGCACCACTCCCTGCGCGAGCTTTTGCGCTTCGTCCAGATTGCCCTTGCCGTAGGCCGCGTAAATCCATGCGAGGTTATTAGCCGCAATCGCCGTGTTCTGATCCAGTTCCAGAGCCTTGCGATAATTCTCAGCCGCCGCGTCATAGTTGCCGCGCGTGTCTTCCAGCATACCGATCAGCGTATAGGCCGTGACATCATCCGGCTTGCGCTCGATGACGCGGCGATATTCGGCAATGGCTCTGTCCTGCTGGCTGGCGTTGGCAAAGAGCGCGCCGAGCGCAAAATATGCGGCCAGATAGTTCGGGTTGTTATCCAGTGCGTGGCGCAGCGCGGTTTCGGCGCTCGAAGAGTTCTTTTCCGAGACGTAAATTTGAGCTTTCAGGTAATGCAGCGTTGCGAGAGCGTCTTTGTTACCTGGCTGCGAGCTGATGGCTTGATCCAACCGCGCATGCGCCTCTGCTGCGCGACTCTGCCTGACGTAGATGTTGACGAGACCATTTAGCGCATCATAGTTGACTGTGTCAATAGCCAGCCCGCGCTCATACATCGCCATGGCTTCATCCGTCTTGCCTTCTTTCAGCTCGACGCGAGCCAGATTGACGTAAGCCGCTGGAGAATTCGGAGCCTGATCGCGCGCCATCGTCAGGTCTTGACGGGCGGCGGCGGCGTTGCCGAGTTGTAATTGAGCGAGGCCGCGCGCCGTCAGGGCTTTGGCGCGTGCGTCCGCCAGAAGCTGCGGCGAAGTCTCCATGTCAGGCGTCGTTTGAGACAGCTTGCTCAACATCTCATTCGAAAGCACCAGCACCGTCTTCGGGTCTTTGGCGGCAAAGTTGACCTGCATCCGCATCAGCTTGCCGGGAAGATATTCGGGATAGCGGCGGTCGAGTTCTCCGACCAGATTGCGTGCCTGCTCGACCTGCCCCGCGCGCATCTTGGCTTCGGCCATGAAATAGAGACCGGAACGCGAATCCGGCTCCTGTTTCAAGACTTCTTCGAGGTCTTTGATAGCGTCTCTGTGCAAGCCCATCTGAAGGCGCACACGCGCGCGTAAGATTAGGGCTTGACGGTCGTTCTCCTGCTTCTTCAAAACCATCTCGGCCTGTGCGGCGGCGGCAGCCATGTCTCCGCGCTCAAGCATGATCTCGCCCATGCGATAACGCCCGCGCAGGTAGTCCGGCGACTTTGTCAAAATCTCGTTATAAATCTGGATGGCTTCGTCCAGGCGATTGACGGTCGCGTAGTAATCCGCCAGCACGGCGCGGCCATCCGCGCGATTGCGGTCAAGCTCCGCCAGAGCCTTGTAAGATTCTTCGGCCTTATCGAACTGTCTGGTGGAAAGATAAAAGTTGGCGAGCGAGTGGCGCGAGTCGCGGTTCTGCGGCTCGACCTCGACGGCGCGGCGCATCTCTGCTTCGGCCTCTCCGGCGCGATTCATCTGCGACAGGAATCTGCCGAACTGTGTGTGCGCCAGAGCAGAGCCTTCGTTGATCGAGATGGCGTTGCGAAAAGTCTCTTCGGCTTTGCCCATCTCGTTGCGCGTGACGTAAAAGCGCGCGAGGCTCAGATATGACCCGATGCGTTTCGGGTCAAGGCTGACGGCGCGATTGATTTCGGCAAGAATTTCTTCGGCTGGTTTGTTCTGCGCCGACAGCACGCTGGCTCTGAGGATGATGCCTTCGATGTGATTCGGATTTTTCTGAAGCACCTCATTGGCGAGCCGCTCTGCTTCATCAATCCTCGGCGGCCTGCCGACAAGGTAATAGTTGGCGAGCTTAACACGCGCATCCAAGTGGTTCGTGTCAAAGTCAATCGTGCGCTTTAGCTCTTCGATGGATTCGGGAAACCTTTGCAAGCCTTCGTAGGCGAGGGCCAGTCCCCAGTGGGCGGCAGCAAAGCGTTCGTCAATCTGGATGGCATTGCGAAATTCGATGGAGGCTTCCTGATAACGGCTCTCCTTCAAATAGTTTTCGCCGCGAAGCAGATATTGCTGTTTGGCTTTTTCGGGATTCGAGCAACCGGCCAACGCCGTCAAGGCGATGAGCAGCGCACACAGAAAGGTTCTGAAACCTCTGGGGGGGATGCACTCTTTTAGATTCATCTGGGGCTGACACTCCTTCGCGGCTCATCTCGCGCGCCTTTTGATCGGGCAAACGATCTGGCGTCACTAAGCCGCGTTCGGGGATTTTCAATCTCTCACGCATGAGCCGGAGCAACGGGCAAGGTCGCTCTGAAGCGTGAATCAAAATATCAAGCAAGATACATTCAAGCTTGCCGGAAAAAGCCGCTTCCCTTTTCTCTCTCACGCCTATCGCAGATGCCGGGAAAGATTAAGGGCTGCATGTTACATTCCGTGTCTCAAAAAACTTGTCGTCCGTGCCCGCCCCCTCTTAAAACTTATTTCAGTAGGGCTTCAGAGGCAATATATGAAAACAGCCAATTCCGGCTATCTTCCTGAAAAAGCTGGAATTTCGCTCGTTTTAGCGAATTTCAAAGGGCGTCCACAGACCTTAACAGACTTTCAGTCTGGGACAAAAGCCGGGAGCGTGCCGGACACGCGCGCCGACAGGTCTCTGGCTAATTCGAGCGCGGTCGTCTCGGAGATGGCGGTCGAGGTCATCAGGCGCACCATCGCGCCGTCCGAACGCCTGCGCCGCGCGCTGTCCATCACCGTATAAAACTTGTCCCAGTATTCGCTCGCCACAGCCCGCCCGCGTCCCTGATACCAGTAAATCAGAAGCTGGCGGTCGTCTCCGTTCTGCACGATGTAGCGATTAGCTTCAAACGTGCGCGAGCCGTCGGCGGAAGCGATGTTCAGTCGCTGAGGCTCGTACATCGTCCAGCCTGAGCCGGGCAGGCAGTTCTGCGGGCTATGATAAGTCACGCCCGTGCGCTGCGTTGCATAGTAGCCGATATAAACCGAAACCATCCCGCCACCGGGCAAGGCGTAAGTGCGCGACACATAATCGTCCGCGCGCAGGATGTTTTCGACTTCGGGAATAAATCGCTGGTCTTCTCCAACCTGATGCCAATCGCCAAGCTGCGCCGGAAATTCTTTTAAGGGACGACGCTCGACGCGCGCCTCGCCCGCGCGCTCCCACAGATTGATGAAGACGCCGCCGAGCAGCAACACCGCCAGCAGCAGCCCGAAGCGCCATGACATAATCTCTTTGAGCTTCGTCTTCATCTTTAACCTCAATCCATGCCCTTCACCGGAATGGCTTTGACCGGAGCCGAAGGTTTCTCTCTCAACTTCGTCACCGGCTCAGCCTTCGCGGCTTTCTTCTCAGTCGCCGGGGACGCGAGCGCAGCTTCATGCTTTGTCCGTCGAAAAAGTCTGCCCGCACGTTCCAGCAGCCACCCGACCGCCAGCAGCAAGAGGAAAGCGGCGATGTAAACCACCCAGCCGGAGAAGGTATGAAAGAACCCGTCCGCGACCTTCGTGCCGTAATAATGCGCTAGCACGCCCGTCCCGCTCACGCGCAAGGCGTTGGTCACAATCGCTATCGGAATCGCAGACAATACCAGAATGGCCGAACGCCAGAAACCATAGCTCTTGAGCACAGCCGCGAGACCGTGTTTTTTATCTGTGCCTCTCGCTTGATCGCCATCGCCGCCGCCGCTTCGCGGGTACGTAAAATAAGCGAAGACGACAGCCAGCGTGACCAGCGTCATCAATGAACGAATCCCGCTACAGGCTTCGACGACCTCAAGCTTTTTGGTCACGCTCGCGCCGCGCGGCATCAGCTCGATGATATTTCCCTGTCGCAGCACGGAAATATCCAGAGCGCGCATAGTCCACACCGCGCAGCGCGACGCAAAGAGCTGTAGCGGAAAAGCTATCTGGTTAAAAATGATGGTCGGAATCGGAATCGCCAGCAGCAGGAGCGTGAGCGGAACCAGCGTCAACTTCAGCAGCTTGAATCCCCAGAAATAGATGACGATGCCCGCCAGCATCAAGACCAGCGAGACGCGCTGAATAAAAAGCTCGGCCCCGGCAATTCCCGCCCACAAAAACAACAGCGCGGAAAAAACAAACGCGCCGCCCCACCACAACTCCGGACGAGTCGTTGTGTCGTGCCTGCGCGAGATTTCCAGCCACAAGATGTAACCGATGATGAAAGGAATCAGCAGGCCGTGCGAGTAATTCTCATCCAGCCACCATGCCTGACCGAGCTTCGCCAGCACGCTCGCGTAAAGAAAGCCGAGCGCGGCAGCAATAGCGACAGTTTTCCAGACCGCACGGATGACACTCATGTTGGTTAATGGTTCTATTAGATGTTCTCGTGCAGGAAGGGGCACTTCTCCCGCACGAGAAGCTTTTGGCGCGCAAGAGCGAATCGGGGTCGCTCGTCTGAAAGCTTAACGCAAAACCGGCTGTAGAAACAAACGAAATCTGACCCGCAGCCGCCGAAAGCTCTAAAAGTTTAATTCGCCCGCTTTCCCTGAAAGCCTGTTTCTTATCCGCCGTAGATGAGAAGCGCGAAGGACGATTGCCTGAGTTATCGTCCTTCGCGCCGCTGTTTGACACGAGCCAAAGCCCGCGCCAATCCCTTGAATCGCTACCCTTTGCGATTCCTGTTTGACAGGCCGCGCAACTTCGTAAATCCGGCGCGGCTTGTCTCCCTACTACCTTGCTCGAAATTGTGCGGCACGCATGCGCCTGCTCGCGCCCACACTTGATGCGGCGGGTAGCGGCGACGCTCTGCCGCTTGTATCCAGTCCGGCGCTTAAAGTAACGCCCTCTGCGCCGGAGTCGCGCGCTCCCGTAGCGTACATCAGCGCCTGCGCTTCGCTCAGATGCTGCACCACGTTAAGCAGTCTCTTACGCATTGCCGAACGAGGCCCCATGCTGGCGGCGCTGGCATAAGAGAGTGCGCTGCGCAGATTCTTGTCTATGCTGCTGCCTGACGAGAAGCGTGGGTACTCTGTGACAAAAACCGTATAAGCCTGCTCGATGTCTGTGACCAGAGCGTTGACGCTTGCGCTATTGGCGTTGGGCACGGATGCCAGCGAGATGGCTAACTGCCGTGCACTGGTAACCATCATGGGCGAGGCCAGCGGCGTCATCTGGTTATTCGATTCCAGATGGAAGTTATCGAAGACGGCAATGCCCGGCGCGCTGATGGCTTCCCATGTCCCCGCGCTGATTTCCGCTCTTAAAGAAGTAATCTGAAGCTGCCGCGTCATGGTACGCCTGACCGTCCAAGCCTGTCCGTCCGCACTGGTCTCAAAGATAATCGAATCGCTGGTCGGGTCGTGACGAATGCGCCAGTGACGATGCTGCGCCGCGTTGTAAGCGATGTTAGTGGCTGATCTACCGCCGTTGACGACTTGCTCAAAACGCAGTTGCCCGCCCTCGACTGAGATCATGTAGAAGTTAGAAGAGTTCAGGCACAGCGCAAGATTTGTATCGGAAGTGCCTGCGGCTGACTGTATGACCTCCACGCTGGCGCGCGAGTTCGTCATGTTCCATGAGTTAGCGAAGACATAACCGTTGTAATGGTCGCCGCTGACATTCGAGCGTGGAGAGATTTCGAGTCGTTGATTGCGCTCCAAAACCGGCACGGTCGCATCCCATGCAGAAGAGCCGGAATAAATCGCTCCCTGTATGGTGTTGTAAATCCACTTGGCCGGGTCAAAAACGTTGTCGTTGAAATTGTCATTAAACCCGATGCTCGGAGTCGCTGAAGGAGTCGGCGACGGTGTCGGAGTCGGTGTGGGAGTCGGAGTCGGCGTGGGGGTTGGAGTCGGAGTCGGCGTGACGCTTCCGGACTGCGCTGCATACAGCGCGTCAAAGTCACAGCCTACATCTTTGCCATCGGTTCCGGCATTTTTGTACGGGCTTGATGGTAACAGGCGATAGTTGTCAGCCGCGCGATTGGTAAAGCCTGCGGAGTCGAGCGTGGAAGGATAAAAATTGTCTGAGGGAAAGGTGGACTGGTTCGCTCCGGCAATCAGGTTTCGCCGGAAAACATATCCGGGCGCGTACAGGTTAAGCGCATTCGCTCCGAAGCCGCTGCCCAGCCAGCCAACCGCGATGACGCCGTAATCATTGTGCGCCATCAAATTGTTATTAAACACAAAGCGCGCCTGCGGCCCGCCGTCCAGGACCAACACGGCTCCGCTATGAATCACTGTGTTGTGGTCAATCGTCAGGTCGTCCGGCCCGCCGCCGCTGGTCAACATCATAAACCTGCCATCGCCACCCCACTGGCCGCCGATGTCGTAAAAGAGATTATTTTTAATCGTGACCCGTTTGTTCTGCACAGGGATGTTCGGGTAATTGGGATCCATATAATCACGCCCGACCATGTCAATCGCCTGTGCCGAGTGACGCACGATATTGTTTGTAAATTGAATATCCTCGACCACCGCATTGGGGCCGCTATCGCCTGAGAGCGGGGTCAGCATAATTGCATAACCGCTCTGCGCATGAGGCCAGTTATATTCAAACACATTGCCGTCAATCACTGCGCGCTTCATGTTCTTTAACTCGAACAGATTTTTGACGGTGTAGACGCCGCGCCAAGAGACCTGTTTGCTGACATGATTGCGCCGGAACTCTAAATCGGCAGGGTCTAAGCCGGTCTGTGCCCATGCTCCGCCGAACATGACATTCTCGCCCGCGCCTTCCAGATAGTTGTTGATGATCGTGAAGGGGCCGGGGCCATTCCAGCCTCCGATGGCCTGCGAGTCATAGCCGATTCCCTTGCAGTCGGAGACATGCGAATTGAGAATCGAAGTGTGCGCGCCGTTGGCCGCGATGCAGCGTTTGACTTGTCCCGAAGGGTTTCCATGAATATAGCAACGGTCGAGAATTAAATGATGCGCGACCTGGCTCATCTGATTTTGCTCGTTGCTGCCGTCGCCGAGCTGTATCAAGTCGTAAACCAGCCCGTTGCCGCTGGGCTTGATTTCAATCCCGATAAAACGGTAATGATGCGAGCTGTGAGCTGTCCGCAGCGCGGATTCCCCGTTCGCCGGAGCCAGCAATTTCGGCATCACGCTCGCATACGCGGGCGTCACTCTGTCATTTGACGCGGGCAGGCTTGAATCAGGAGCCGAAGTGCGGATAGTGATATAGCTCGCGCCTGATTTGACCGGCAGCGTAAACGGCCCCACAAACGATGCACCGGCCTGAAGCACGATGGTGTCGCCGGGCTGTGCGGCGTAGAGCGCAGCTTGAAAGTCTCCGCCCGCGTTTACCGTAATCGTCGCCGCAGAGGCGCTTGTTCCCACTCCTGTGAGAACGATGAGCGAGACTATCAACGCGAACGCGAAACGAAAATTGGCAGGGGTTAAGCAGAGGGAGAACGCTTTGGCGCAGCGTGATGTATTCATGTGAACCTCACTTCGGTAGCCGGACGATCTCATGCACGGAGAGCGTGTGTCTGAGACTCCTGGCTTTGCGAACCCGCATCGCTACGGGGGTGCCGTTTATCGGTGATGGGCGCGCTCACAAAAGAAGAAGGGACGAGCGCGAGAGATAAGCATTTGGAACGGACGAGAGCATCAATCCAGAGGGGCAGGCCGAAACCCGCTCGTGAAGCGAGCAGCTTAAAAATTTATTCGACGCCGGGAGAGCCTGTGATTTTTTTGGAGTTGAAGAAGGGGAAAGAGTTGGAGGAAAGAGGAACCGGCGATTGCTCAAAAAGATTACCGCGTTAGACTGGTTCCAGCCGTCGGCAACGAAATTCATCCACGGATGTTTTTCGCGCCTTCGGATTTCTCCGACCGCCTTCGGCAACCAGACTATCTCTCGGAAAGCGGCTCAGAATAAAACCAGTCCGGCGCGCTTTCTTTGAGACTCACGGCTTTGCGTCCCTGCTTCACAACAGGTTTGCCTTTATCGTGTGCAATCGTCACTATGCGAAAGATCGGCGCTGCCGGATTGTGGCGTCGGCAGCGGACAACTGAATTTAACAAAGTTAAGCATGGTTGTCAACAACTTCAATTTTGCGGTAAAATCTTTTCTGCGGAAGAGCCTCGCGCTCGCGCTAAACTCTGATAGCTGAATCAGATAAGCGTCATTCGCCGGATTCCCTTTTCCCGGTAGCCCGCCGCCGTCAAACGCCTAAATTTGTTTTGACAAGAACATCAGGCCGTGCGATTGTAAACGTTTAGGGGCAATGGACAAGCCCGCCGCAGTATTCTTCCAAACATATGAAACAGGTTATCCGCAGAGGCTTAAAAGAGATTATCGTGGACGAGGTGGCAGACCCCATCGTCACGCCGCATCATGTCCTTGTGCGCCCGCTCTACTCGCTCATCAGCAGCGGCACGGAGACGGCTGACATACATCAGGAAGGCGTCCTCAAAGAGGTTGCTGAGAATCCTTCGCACCTGCGAAAGATTTGGGACGTGATGAAAGTAGCTGGCCCCACCCGCACGGTTTCAGAGGTGCGAGCCAAGTTCAAAGAGTACGCTGTGCTCGGATACTCAGGCGCAGGCGTGGTGGCCGACACGCATGAGTCCGTCACGGACTTGCAGGTCGGCGACCGTGTGAGTTACGGAGGCGAAGGCACAGGGCACGGCGAGACCATCTTAGCCGCGCGCAACCTGATTGCGAGAGTGCCGGACGAAGTTTCTTTAGAGCATGCCTGCTTTACCACGCTTGGCAGCATCGCCATGAATGCCATTCGCATCGCCACTATCGGAGTGGGCGATGTGGTCGCGGTCATAGGTCTCGGTCTGGTGGGACAGCTTGTTGCGCAGCTCGTGCGAGCGCAGGGCGGCGTGGTGGTTGCGATTGATGTCAGGCAGGATCGCGTCGAGCTGGCGAGAAAGCTCGGAGCGGATTACGTCATGGTCGGCAACGCTTCGACACCGGAACAGGTGCAGGCTTTGACTTCGGGCAGGGGCGCGGATTGCGTGATCGTCGCGGCGGCATCGAAGTCTCCAATCCCTGCGCAGCAGGCCATACACATGAGCAGAGATCGCGGGCGCGTCGTCATCCTCGGCGCAGTCCCACTGGATTTGCCGCGCGATCAGATGTACATCAAAGAGTTGCAGCTTCTGATGTCGAGAGCTTACGGGCCGGGCAGTTACGATCCTGTTTATGAAAAGCAGGGACGTGATTATCCGCTCGCCTATGTGCGCTGGACTGAGAACCGCAACATGGAAGAGTTCCTGCGCCTCGTCGCCACCGGGCGCATCGAGTTGCAGCCGCTCATCACGCACGAGTTTCCTTTGGAAGACGCAAGCAGCGCATATCAAACCATCATGGCTCCCGGCTCGAACAGTCTGGCCGTGCTCTTGAGCTATCCTTCGACGCGCGTCTCCGAACCGGCAGAGCTTTTCACGCCGCGAAGAAAGATTGAGACTGCGCCAAATGTTGATGAAGGCAAAGCTGAGTTGCGTGTCGCGCTCGTGGGCGCGGGCAATCTGGCGCGCTGGGAGCATCTGCCCAACTTGAAAAAGATTTCCGGCGCGCGTCTGCATGCGGTTTATTCCGCGAGCGGCGCACGCGGGAAAAGCTACGCACTGAGATTCGGCGCGGCGTACAGTTGCTCTGATTACGAAGAGATTCTGAATGACGCGCAAGTTGATGTAGTCCTGATTGCGAGCCGTCACCAGCATCATGCGGCGCAGGCCATCGCGGCCTTGCGCGCGGGCAAGCATGTGTTTCTGGAAAAGCCGATGGCGATTACCGTTGAAGAATGCGAGCAGTTGTCTCTCGCTGTTGCAGAAAGCGGCAAGCAACTGACGGTCGGCTTTAATCGTCGCTTCGCTCCCTTTTATGTCGAGCAGAAAAAACATCTCGCGCGCCGCACTGGCCCGGCGGTCATCAGCATACGCATGAACTCGCCCGGCTTGTCAGGCTCTTTCTGGGCGGCAGACCCGAAGATCGGCGGAGCCATTTTAGGCGAAGCCTGCCACTTCACGGATTTGATGTACTGGCTGCTGGAATCTGAACCCGTCAGCGTCTCTGCCTACAGCTTGCCGACAGGCAAAGAAGACCCGATTGGCGAAAACAATATCGCTGCCAGCTTTCGCTTTGCCGACGGCTCAATCGGAAATCTGACTTACTGCACGGTCGGCAGCAAGACCAGCGGCGGCGAGCGCGTAGAGGTTTTCGCGCAAGGCATCGGCGCGACGAGCGAAGACATGAAACGCTTGACGGTCAATGCCAAGCTGCGCCGCACACGGACGCGCTGGCTGGCCGAGAAAGGTTATGCAGCGCAGATGGAATCTTTCCTGAACGGAATCCGTAAAGGCATCGAGCCTGAGGTCACTGTCCTCGACGGAGCACGCGCGACCATCTGCGGACTCAGAATGCTGGAATCCGCACGGACTTTGGAGCCGTGCAAGATTGAGCTTTGATAAGTCAGAACCGCCTGCGGTAGCGGGCGGGTCTCTTAGTCAACCAAAAACCCGCCCGCTACCGCAGGCGGTTCTGACAGTTCAGTAATTTTAGCCATGTGTGGAATCGCAGGCATAGCTGGCATGTCTCATCGCCCGGATGCAGAAGAGAGCGTCGGGCGGATGACGGCTGCGCTCGCACGCAGAGGCCCGGATGGCGTGGGCTTACAGAGTTGGGAGACGGCGACCTTAGGCCACAGGCGGCTGGCGATTTTTGATCTGAGCGAGGCCGGAAGCCAGCCCATGCTGTCACACGACAAGTCTCTCGGCGTGGTCTTCAACGGCGCGATTTATAACTTTCTGTCACTTCGCGCAGAATTGGAATCGCAGGGGTTTCGCTTTCACAGCCGCACGGATACGGAAGTGTTGCTTCACGGCTATCGTGCGTGGGGCATGCCTGTGCTTGTCTCAAAGCTGCGCGGGATGTTTGCGTTCGGGTTGTGGGATGAGCGCGAGCGCAGGCTGTTTCTGGTGCGTGATCGGCTGGGCGTCAAGCCGCTCGTCTATGCCGCGCGTGATGGACAGATAGCTTTCGCTTCAACCGTGCGCGCCCTGCGTGCGGGCGGTTTCGCCAGCGAGATAGATGAAGCGGCGGTCGCGGAATTTCTCGAATTCGGCTACGTCACAGACAGCCGCGCAATTTATCGCGGCGTCCGGAAAGTCGCAGCAGCAACCATCGTCGAATGGTCGGATGGAAAGTTAAAGACGCAGGAATACTGGACGCCGCCAATTGTTTCGGAGGCTGCCGCGCCGTCTTTTAACGAAGCGGTAGAGGAAACCGAACGGCTGTTTTTGCAAGCCGTAGAGAAGCGTTTGTATGCGGATGTGCCGGTCGGCGCGCTCCTGAGCGGCGGCGTGGATTCGAGCCTTGTGTGCTGGGCGATACGGAAGTTGGGCGGCGAGGTCACGGCTTTTACGATTGGCACTCCGGGCGACGCCTGGGATGAAACGGCGGACGCGCGTGCGACGGCTGAACGTCTTGGCATCAATCATCGCGTGCTGGAATTGTCTGCCGCAGATGCTCCCGGCGTTGACGATTTGGCATCAGCGTATGCAGAGCCTTTCGCATGCGCTTCGGCGCTCGGCATGCTGCGCGTGTCGCGCGCGGTCAAGTCGGAAGCGACTGTTTTGCTGACGGGCGACGGCGGCGATGATGTGTTTCTGGGATACCCTGAGCATCGTCATTTGTGGCTCGCGGAGAAACTCGCGCGCAGGCTTCCAAGCACGGCGGCGCGCGGATGGCTGGCGTTGCGCGAGAGCTTGCCGCGCGTTGGCCCTTTGCGCCGCGCCGCATCTTTCGCCGATTACGCGACGGGCGGCCTGGGCGCAGTGGCAGCCGCGCATGACGGGCTGCCGATGTACAGGCAAAATGGAATTCTCGGCGAACGCTTAAAGGATGCGACCGTGCCGCAAAGGGCTATCAAATGGTCGCTCGATTCGGGAAGACAGGTGCTGGCGGAATTTCTGCTGCACGACCGTCGTGGCCGCTTCGTCGGCGAATACTTAACAAAAGTAGATGGCGCGACGATGCGCTATGGATTGGAAGCGCGCTCGCCGTTTCTGGATCAGGAGCTATGGGAGTTCGCGGCGACGTTGCCTTTTGACCTGCGATTGAGGCGCGGCCAGCTCAAAGCGATTTTAAGAGAGCTGGCGCGGCGCAAGGTTGGCGAGCGGGTCGCGCGTGGCCGCAAACGCGGCTTTAGCATTCCCGTCCAAAGATGGATCGCCGGACGCTGGCGCGCTCGCGTCGAAGAAGTTTTGCGCGACTCACTGCTGGAACGCGAGGGCTGGATTCACAGCCGTCCCGCGCTTGCTCAACTGGACAAGGCTGCGCGCGATGGGTGGGCGCCGAAACAGCTCTGGTATATCTTCGCGCTTGAGTCCTGGTTGCAGCACGAGCAACAGTCGCGCGCAAACGACACCGGAGCCGCGCAAGCCTTCCAGGAATTTTCTCTCACCTCTTCATCCGGCGTCGCCGCCGATTTTCAAAGCAGACATTGATGCCAGACGAGACGCGCACGAAAGAAAGCGGACAGGAGCGAGCCGCCGAATCACACGGCTTGCGCGTGCTGTTCATTGCGCCGTCGCTTGAGATGCTCGGCGGGCAGTCGCGGCAATGCGCGCGGCTGCTCGGTCGTCTCAAAGAAGAACCTTCCGTAGAAGTCTCTTTTCTGGCGGTCAACCCGCGCCTGCCGGGATTCCTGGACGCGCTCAAGAAGATTAAATACGTGCGGACAATCGTGACGACGCTCGCTTACTGGACTCTGCTGCTGGTGCGCGTGTGGCGCTATGACATCCTGCACATTTTTTCCGCGTCTTATTACTCTTACATGCTGTGCGCGATGCCGCCGTTGCTGTTGGGCAAGCTGTTGGGCAAGAAAACGATTCTCAATTATCGCAGCGGCGAGGCCGAAGACCACCTGTCCAACTGGCGGACGGCGATTCCGACGATGCGGCTGGCGGATGCGATCATCGTGCCTTCGGGTTATCTGGTGGATGTCTTTGCGCGCTTTGGCCTGCGCGCCGAATCAATTTTCAACATCATCGAGCTTGACCGCTTTCGCTTTCGCGAGCGCGCACCTCTCAGTCCGGTGTTTCTGACGAGCCGTTTGTTAGAGCCGCTTTACAACGTCGGCTGCGTCCTGCGCGCTTTCAAGATCATTCAGGAGCAACGCCCGGAAGCGCGTTTGACCGTCGCCGGAGAAGGCTGGCAGCGCGCAGAGTTGGAAGAACTGGCGCGCACGCTCGGCTTGCGCGAGACGAAATTTATCGGGCGCGTCGCTTTTGAGGAAATGCCCGCGATGTACGATGGAGCGGACGTGTATTTGACCGCGACTGATTTGGATAACATGCCAAGCTCGATCACCGAATGTCTGGCGGCGGGGCTTCCGGTGGTGACGACCAACGCGGGCGGCATCCCGTACATCGTGCGTCACGAAGAGACCTGCATGATGATCGAGCGCAACGACCATGCAGCGATGGCCGCAGCCGCGTTGCGCCTGCTCGATGACCCGTCGCTGGCGGCGAAGGTGGCGCGGCAGGGACGCGAACACAGCCGTCAATGGACTTGGGAGAGAGTGGGAAACAAATGGCTCGCTCTTTACAACGAGCTTGGCGCGGAAGCGAAAGTGGCAGGACGCAGGCGAAAAGTAGCCCTGTAACTCAAGTTACACAGGATTCTTCATTAGCCGCGCAAGCGGCTCAGAGAAGGTAGCCAGACGTACAACGTCTGGAACCAGCAGACACATAGCGAGGGCGCGTTGAAGACGCGCTCAGAAGACGATGCCGCCACCGCTCTTGCGGGCGGGATTGAATACGATGAGCGATATTTGTGGTAGGTTCTACGCGCATCTTCAATGCGCGAAACTTGATGCTTGACGCTCCCAGACGTTGCACGTCTGGCTACCTTCTGAACCGCGTCTGCCGACGCGGGCGCAGTCATCTCTTTTTCGTTTGTTTCTGCCGTTGAGCTTGCGGCTCTTAACGAGGGTCCTGATTCTTCACAAAGACAAACTCATTGCAGCCTAAGCCGACGCCGCCTGACCTGAGCTTTAATAAAGTGAATCCCCTGTCCCTGTAAAAATCGAAAATTTCTTCCGGCTGCGCGACCTCGTAAGGATAGCCGCCGACCCAATCAACTACATCGCGCCAGTGGCTCATGCCGCGCGCCTGGTCATAGTTCGTCCAAGTGCGCAGATAATTTTGCGGGCGCAGGGTGACGAGCGAGCGCAGCAAAGCTTTGCCTTCGTCCGGCGCGATGGCAAGCAGCGTGAAGGGAGTTCGCAGCAGCTTTGGCAACTCGTTATAAGTACGCTTGATCCAACGCCAGCGCGTGCTCTGGCTGCCCATGTCGTTATAGATGGCGATAAAGAGCTTGCCGTTCGGCGCAACCGGCAGATGTGCATTCTCAAGCGCACGCCACATCTGCCCCGTGTGATGCAGGACGCCCCACGAGTACACGACATCGAACTCGCCCAGAGATTTCAGATAGTCTTCGTTGAGCGCGGATTCTTCTTCAATCGTCCAAGCGGCATCGCCGGGAAAGAATCGCCGTCGCAGTTCAGTCGTGCAGGCGACCGAGTGCGGGTCGAAATCAAAGGAATGCACACGCGCTCCCAGACGACGCGCCGCGAGGCTGAAGAGGCCGCTGCCGCTGCCGATGTCAAGAAAGCTTTTGCCCGACAGGCTCTCGACCCCGAGCATTTGTTTGAGCGAGTTTTCCGCCTCGACGATTCGCTTCTCGTTGAGGAGCGCGAGAAACCGCGTCCAGTTCTTTCCGAACTCAAAGCGTTCCCCGCTTGAGACCTCGCTCGCGTGCGAACTCATGTTACTTATCATTTCGTTCATAAGTGTAAAGCAATTTGTAGAAATATTTACTTGCTTCAAAAACTCAAACCCTTTGCGTTTCTTTGCGTCTTACCTCTTTGCGCTCTTTGCGGTTAAGTGCTGTTTTAACGCAAAGAGCGCAAAGAAGAACAGCGCAAAGACCGCAAAGAAAAGATTTTTAGAGCCACAACGTCAACGATTGTTGCCGACCGTCGAGGGGTCTAAATTCGCGCCGATGTCTGCGCCGTTCGTGCCTGCTTTTTTGAGCATGCTATCGGGGCTGAGCCTGAAATCGCCGCCCTCCATGTTGACGAACTTGAGCTGCTTGAAGGAGACCGGATAGACGTTGCGGTCTCTGTATTTATCCGCCTCGCCGCCGATGAGGGCGTTATAACTGACACGGCCACGCGGGAAAAAAGTATCGAGCGAATCCTGTCCGGGGCTTCTGCCGTCACCGAAAAAGCCGTACTCGTTCTGCGCGATAATATTGTGGCGAAAAACAAAGCCGGTTGTAGGCCCGCCGTGCGCGATGGTGATGGCTCCGGTCGTTTGCACCGTATTGTTCTCGATGACGAGACCGTCCCAATGCGCCACTTTCAAAAACTGCCCGTCGCCTCCCCACTTCGGGCCGTTAATATCTTCAAAGACGTTGTTGCGAATGGTGAGACGATGCCCGCCCTGCGATTCCGCTCCGTGCAGGTTGAGCGCGCCGCCCGCCCCGCGCACGATATTGTTTGTAAACTCCACGTCCTCGACTCTGGCATGAGGCCCGCTGTCCGTCGTGGATGTGAACACGACGGCAGTTCCGGTCTGACCGCTGGCCCAGTTGTTGGTCATCAAATTTCTGTCAATCACTACACGGCGCGCGTTCTTCAACTCGAAATGGTTCTTGACGACCCACCTGTCACTGCGCCATGCGAGCTGCTTATTGAAATGATTGCCGCGCACGACGATGTCCGATGGGACGACTTCCAGAGGCGAGTTCGCGCCGCCGAAGAGCACGCCTTCGGCGGCGGCCTCTATGTAGTTGTTGATAATCTCAAAAGGGCCGTCGCCAGCCCATCCGGCTATCGCCTGACTCTCATCGCCTTTGCGCTTGATCTCTGCAAAGTGGCTATTGATGACGCGCAGGTTGCGCCCGTTCAGAGCGACACCGCGCCGTTGCCCGTCGGTCGGATGGCCGTGAATATAGACGCGGTCAAGCTCGATATGATGCGGCAAAGCTTCAAAGCTTTTCTCTTCGGTCGTGCCGAGCGTGATGATGTTGCCATCGCCTTTGGGAGTCGGGCCAAACTCGACGGCGATGAAGCGATAATGATGCGCGCCGTTGGTGGCGGTGACGGCGGCTTCGCCCGGAGTCGTAGAGACAATCTTTGGCAACACTGCTCCGTACCGCGCGGGGTCTATGCGCTCGTTCGGGGCGGGCAGTTGCGCGTCCGGCGCGGAAGAACGAATCGTGATGTAGCCGTCGCCGCGCTTGTCAGGAAGATTGAGCGCGCCGCGAAACGTGGCTCCGGCTTCGAGTAAAATCGTGTCGCCCGGTCGCGCGCGGTCGAGCGCGGCCTGCACATCGCCCCCGGCCTTGACGGTAATCGTATTGCCGCTCACGACGACGCGGCGGCTGCGCTGCTGCTGCGCGAAGACAAACGCCAGCCCTGCGACAAGAAGAATCGCGGCCAGCACCAGCAGCATCCACTTTACAGGCCACTTCTTCGGAGTTCTGCTCTTTCTTCTTTTTCTTCTCATCACTTCAACCTCTGCCCCGCTCGCGCCAGCGCACAAGCTATTAAACCATTAACGAGCGAATATTTTCGAGAATACATTTCAAAGTCAGAATCAGCCACAGAGACAACAGAGACACGGAGTCAAAATCAGGTATGGAAGTCGCGGCTGCTATCTTCATAATATCTCTGTGTCTCCGTGTCTCTGTGGCAAATGTTTGAAACGGATTAATAATTCAGCCGGTAATAGACGAGCTTGAGATACTCGCCGCCGACGACTCGCCAGCCGAACGGGGTGAGCCACCAGACGGAGGGGCGCGGCGTTTGTTGCCCGGTCGGGGGCGATTCGATGCCGATTTCGATGTTGCTGCCATTAAAGACGCGGCGCAGAGTCCACAACGCGCGGCGCGTATGATAAGCAGAGGTCACGATCAAGAGAGAGCGCAAACCGCTCCGCGCCGCATACGCGCGCAACTCTACGGCTTCTTCGTGCGTGTTGGAGAGCGCGTGCGGGATTTCCTCAATCGCCTGCGCGGGCACGTTCAGCCGCAGCAATTCCTCTCTGGCGCGCTCGATGAATAAAAGATTGCGTTGCTGTGCAGACGACCAGCCTCCCTGCTGCCCATCGCTGGTCAAAATAATTTTCGGCGCGCGTCCCTCGCTGTAAAGCTCAGCCGCGCGTTGCGTGCGTTCGATGTAAGTGGCAGAGCCGCTCAAGACCACCAGCGCATCCGCGCGCTCAAGCGGCGCACGCACCACCAGCGCAAAGCCAAGCCCCCACGCCAGCAACATCCATGCAGCCAACGCGAATAAGACCACGCGCAAAATTTTCCAGCGACGGCTCAACATTCTCTCAAGAAGCCTCTGGCTCCGACTGTTTTTTCAAGATTGAAATGATAGTCGTTCTAAAACGCTTCAACGGTTCGGTCATCAAAGCTCTGATCCAGATTAGCTCCAACACGGCCAGCGGCGGGATGATGGCAAAGATGGCATCCGATACCAGCATCTTTGTCTTCAACACTTCAAACCCTGTGCGACGCGCCACGTCGTCAATCTCTTTCCGTGTGTTTGCCTTGTAATGCGTCTCGAACACATCCTCTTCTTTTCTGCCGTCCAGGATATAAGCTAGCTTATCTTTGAGCGCGCCCGGAACCATTCGCGCCATGATTGTGGCGTGCCCCAGATTATTCGGAGTGTGAAAGATAAAGATGCCGCCGGGTTTTAAAATCCGGTTGATTTCCTGAAACTGCGTGGCCGGGTCATCCAGATGCTCTACGACCATGTTAGCCGTCACCAGCCCGAAAGAGTTGTCCCGGAACGGAAGCTTGGTGATGTCGCCCCTGATTCTTAAAGAGATGTTCTCGTGATTTTTCAGAGAGCCGAGCGAGTAATCAACCCCGACCACCATCCTGCATTTTTCAACCAGCCGCTTCTCGGCCTCCGCACGCCAACCCGGCAAAATCTGATGCCCGCATCCCAGATCAAGCCACTCCGTTCCTTCGATGACATATTCCTTCAACACGTCTTCATACAGGTTTTGAGAATACTGCAACCCGGGCGCGATTAATCTTCGCGCCCCGCCATAGAAATTCTCTGCCATTCCTTTAACGCTCACAGTAAACTTTGCCCCACATAAATTTTAGCCACAGAGACACAGAGACACGGAGATAAAATATGTAAATCAAGAGTAGGAACTCTTTGCGCTCTTGGCGCGTCTTCTCTTTGCGGTCTTTGCGTTAAAAAAGCCTTTAACCGCAAAGAGCGCAAAGAAAATAAGACGCAAAGACTGCAAAGAAAAAGCGGCTGATTTGTTTCCACCCTTGATTCGCATAAAATATTAGACATCTCATTTAGCATCTTCTTCAAATACTTCTTCCTCCTCTGTGTCTCTGTGGCTGATTTCGTTTAAGCTGCATCGAGACTCGCCAGATGACCGCGAATCTCATCCACGCGCGCTTCCCAACTTTCTGCGCGAATGCTCTCGCTGCGCGCCGCACTAGGGCCGGGGTCTTGAAGCGCGGCCTCAATCTCGCCTATAAATTCTTCTTTGTTTCTGCCGATGCGGCACTGCCCCAGGACTTCCACTTCGGGAATCGCGGTCGAGACGACCTGCAAGCCCGCCGCCAGATATTCGCGCACCTTGAGAGGGTTGGCGTTGAGCGTCAGCTCGTTAATCCGAAACGGATTGAGCGCGACATCAAAGCCCTTGCAATAAGCCGGAAGCTCTGCGTAAGGCTTGCGCCCCAGCAAATGTACGTTCGGCAAATTCTTCAAAGCGGAAGTATCGGTCGTCGCCTTGCCAATCATCACGACTGAGCCGTGCGAGAAATGCTTTGCTACTTCGGCCATCAAATCCAGATCAACCCAATCGGCAATCAAACCGTGAAAGCCGATGACAGGGCGCGGCAAATTCGCAATCTCTTCGGGCACGATTGTCTCTGCATCGAGCGCGCGGCGAAAGTGCGTGTAATCAACGCCGTGCCTGACCATTACCGTATGCGGATTGAAAGGAGCTTTCGATTGATAAAGCTTGTCCGCCGAGACGATCACGAGGTCTGCGCGGCGCAGCAATTCTTCCTCAAGCTCCGCGAGTGAGCGCGCAGAGACGCCCGAAAATGCAGTGTACTCGTCCACGCAATAATAGATAACTTTCTCTTCGCCGAGCGTCCCGGCAATCACCGCCGCCGCCGGATTAAAAACCCAGTTAAGAGGATTTTTAAAACCCAGTTTCCGCATCGCGCGCTTGACCTGAAAGCGCAAGAGGCGGCGATTAAGCTCGCGTATGCGCGGCTTGCCGTAAGCCGGAATCGCGAGCGGGTTGAGCACGAAAATATTTTTCTCAGGCTCGCGAATCGGCGTCGCCGCCGCCGCCAGTTTTTTGAAGGCGCGGCTGATGTCTGCCTTTGAAGCAGTCGGCGCGCGATACCCGATTGAGTTGACCCACAAGACGCGATTGTCGCGCGCCAAGATTCGCATGACATGCGTTTTCGACAAGGGGTCGCCGCTCCAATCATGGCTGAAGCAGAGAATGTCGCGCCCGCGCGAGACATCGCCGTTCGATGTTTTATGAGAGGAAATCTGCATCTAATTCGGGTAACTCGTAAATTTTGCGAATGTCTTTGGGGTCATTTAATAACCAGAGCTTGCGGTCATAGTTTTCGCTTTCGACGTTGAGTTGTTTTAGTTTTTTAACCGAGCGCGTGTATTTCGGCGAATTGCCCACCATGAATTTCAAAGACCTGAGCGGAGCTTTTTTCAAAGTGCCTTTGATGGTCGGATAACAGGCGAGCAACTGCATACAAGTGCGTTCCAGATCAACTTCGGCAGCCCTTGCGCTCGAAATATCTATCTCTGCGCCGTAACCTATATTGACGACATCCGCGCCCCAATCGCTTTCGAGCGAGTATCTTAAAATCTTGCTCGGAAGACGCATCGTCAACAGCGCGTCTTCCTGCGCCGTACCGGAACGCCAAACTTTCGGCCTGTCATCTACAAAAGCGATGTTGTAAATATTTCGCCCGGCAATGTCCGTCACTTCCAGACAAAATTTCAGACTCCTCAATTTTTCGAGGTTGTATAAAGCCATCCGCTTTTCGACGTTCTGAAGAATTTCGTCAGACAGTTTTTCTGCTTCCGATTCGGAAAGCGAAGTCTCTGCCTGCAACGCCGCAATCTCTTCTTGATATTGCTCGTCAATCAGATGTTCGAGGCTGCCGTCGTCGCGCATCTGTGCGCGGTACGGCGACAACTTTTTAAGCTCTTCTGTTTCCAGGATGTCGCCCGGATACATATCATAAATTTCCGGCTGGAAGCCGTTCGCGCCAAAGTGTCTCTGGTAGTAGCTTTTCATCTTCGCGCGCGGGAATCTGGCGTTGTTAATCCAACGCTGCTCATCCGCGAGCAGCGCGAAATCCGCTGCAAACGGAACGGCGACTTTGGGCTGTAGCTCTGCGGCGACGTGACAAAAGTTATGGGCGAAAAGTTGCTCCCTGACGATTCCGGTTTCATAGTCGTCTTTTCCTTCAAGGTGCATCATGTTCGGGAAATACCCCGCGCCGCCGAAACCGCAGAAGATTATGTCTATACTCTGCCAGTTGTCTTTAATCTCTTTGATAAAAAAGTCTATGACCTTTTTCGGATACGAATGCAAAGCGTCGTTGGCGTTGACCAAAACCTTGCCGCCGCTTTCGATGACCATGATGCTGTCGTGCGAATTGATGAGAAAAGTGACGGACGTTTTCGGCGACAGTTCATATTTTTTGTGAGAGACGGCTTCACGCACCTGCGCGAACCCGAGGCTCTCGATAAATTCTTTGGAGCCGCCGAAAAAGCTGTACTGGCACATCACGCTCGCAGACTTGGGCAGCGAGCTGAGCGTCGGCTCGTGCATATGATCTTCGTGCCCGTGCGAGAGCAGAATCACATCCGTGTCCTTGAGAGCTTCCGGGTTGATTGGTTTGGGGAAAACGTGCCACTGGCCGCAATAGGCCGGGCCGTTGAACCACGGGTCAGTGAGGATTTTCAAATCCTCCGTCTCAATCAACAAACAGGCGTGACAAATATATTCGACTTTCATTTTCGTTTAAGCGCGAGCTTCTGCCGTCAAATGTTTTTTGCTGAAAAATTTTTCTCCAATGCGCCACAAAGCTATGCCCGCGAGCATTGATACATAAGGGTCAACGTATGGAGCGCGATAACGCACGAACCCCATAATCAAGACGTGAATCAGCGTGGCGACGACAAACGAGACGGCAAGCAGAATGACAAAACCCATGCCCGTCTGATTCCGGCTCACGATGTATGCGCCGTAAATGCTCAGCAGATAAACGCTGATGACGAACATGGCGACAATCGCCACCACCTTCCAGCCGTAAGCGTGCCGGTTGAGAAACGGCGTCCAAAAAGTCCTGACTTTTCCGAACATGATGCGCGCCGTGATTGAATAATCCTGCTTGAGATTTTTTATAGCCTCACGCCGCCAGACTTTTTCCCGCTCGTTAATTTTGAGCGCGCTGTAATTGTCCGTGCGCTCAAGCTCTATGAGCTTTGCTCTTTGCACCTCTCCCCAAACGTAATCGGCGAAACGTTGATTGTCTTCGGCATCCTTGAATTCGCCTTCATAGAGCCGGATAGTTTCCGGCAAACTGCCGAGCCAGAGATTGTAGCTAAAGCCATCGTTGACGAGAATGAACTCGCCCGTCGTGCGATAGTTGTAAGCCGTCCACGGCAGGATGGCGGCAAACGTCCCGGCCAACAGCACGCCGCACACCGCAAAGGCGCGAGACCGCTGCAACGCTTTGACCTTGAGCAAATAAAGCACCGGCAACAAAGACAGAGCTACGCCTAAAGCCGAAGGGCGGCACAAGGTCGCCAGCCCAAAGGCAAGCCCTGCCAGAGCCGCATTCAGATACAAAGCCTCGTCGTATTTCAAAAGCTTAACGATGAAGAACATCGCCAGCGCGAGCAGAAAGGTGTGCAACGGCTCGGTGAAAAAATCAACGGTGTGCGCCGCCAGCAACGGATTGACCGCGCACACCAGCGCGCCCAAAAACGCTGGAACATGGTTTCTCAAAATCTCATAAGCAATCCGGTACACCAGAAAGCAAGTCGCGCCGTGCAACAACGCTTGAGCCACTTTGACGCCCACAATGCTGCCGGGAAAAATCTTCCAGACGGCGGCGATAAAAATCGGGTACAGCGGCGGGCGAAACATCGGATGAAATTCGCTGCGACGCGGATAAGGCAGCCCGTTGAGAAAAGATTTCGCCGCCGTCATGTAATCATTAGCATCGCCGAAAGCCACTTTATGAAATCCGAAAACCCAGATCATCAACATCGCACATCCGATGCCGACCAGAACCGGAATCAACACGGCTAAATTTTTCTGTGAAAATTTTTGATTCAAACTATTCATCTATTTAACCCAAGTTGCGAGTTAAGCAAGTGCGAGTTAATTGCCACTAGCTTCAGCTAGTGGGCACAGGTCACAACAGAAAGTCGGCTTTAGCCAAAATATAAATAAAATCTTCTTCCTTATTGCTTTAGCTCAAATGATTCGGCTAAAGCCGAAAGCTAAGGGCAATCTTGATCCACTAGCTGAAGCTAGTGGCAATTTAAGAAGTCCACCCAAATACCTGTCCCCAGCATCTTGGGTTATTTATGGAATGCTGTTTCTCTCGAACAAGCTTTCGCCGTCAATGAACTGGCGCGCCCAGACTTCAAAGTTTATCAAAGCCCATAGTTTCGCCGCGTGATCGATAGCGCCGGAATTGTGTTCGGCAACGATTTCGCGGACGGCTGCGGCGGCGAAGATTCCACGACCGAGCGCGCGTTCATGCAACACAAATTCGTCAACGACCGTGCGAAATTCGTCGCGCAGCCAACGCCCGAGCGGTACAGGGAAACCCATCTTTTTGCGCGTTAAAATCTCGTCGGGCAAAATCCCGCGCATCGCTTCGCGCAAAATCCATTTCGTTTTTTTGCCCCTGATTTTGAATTGCTGCGGCAAGCGCGCTGTAAATTCCACCAGCCTGTGATCTAGAAACGGGACGCGGCTTTCAATCGAAGCCGCCATGCTCATCTGGTCTTGCTTCATCAAAAGCTCGTGCAGGTAAGTTTTCGTGTCGGCGTACAGCAATTTGTCCAGTACGCTTTGAGCATCCGTGTGTCGCAGATAATTTTGCAGGGCTGCGTAAGGATTCAACTCGCCGATCAGAGTTTTCGCCTCGCGTGTCAAAAGCTTTGCCTGCACAGAGCGCGGGAACACTGCGAAGTTGTCGAAGTAGAGGCTTTCGATGTCGCTCGGCAAATTTAGAAAAGTGCGCGAGAGTTTTTTCTGCACTGCGAACGGCAGATTTCCGATCTGTTTCTGGACCAGCCCGCGCAATGCCGTGGGCGCAACCGCTTCATAATTTTTTCCGAAAGCGAGATTGAGCAAAGTTTTCCGGTAACGCGCATAGCCGCCGAGTATTTCGTCGCTGCCTTCGCCCGTCAATACGACTTTGACGTGCTGCTGCGCCAACTTGGAAACGAAAAAAAGCGGGATGCTCGAATCGAACGCCAGCGGCTCGTCCTCGTGCCAGATAAGGCGCGGCAGCGCGTCGAAAAACTGCTGCGGCGAGATGATGATTTCGTGATGCTCGGTCTTGAATTTTTCGGCGACCAGTCGCGCATAGCCGAGTTCGTTGGCTTCTCTTTCGGCAAAGCCGACAGAGAAAGTCTTGATTGGCTCAGAGACCATGCCGCTCATCATCGCGGCGATGGCCGAAGAATCAATTCCGCCCGACAGAAACATGCCCAGAGGCACGTCAGCCATCAGGCGCAGGCGCACAGCCTCGCGAAACAACTCGCGCCACTCGTCTACGTAATCCACATCGCGCCGCCGCGCGCTGTTTCCTTCATGCGTGAATTGAACATCCCAATACTTCTCAATCTTAATCTCGCCGTCACGCCAGCAGAGCCAGTGGCCCGGCAAGAGCCGCCGCACGCCGCGAAATAAAGTTTCCTCGCCGGAGGTTCCGCGATTCGCCAGATAATCCGGCAGCGCACCGTAATTTATCTCCGGCCTGACGGCGCGAGCTTCGAGCAAAGCTTTGATCTCCGAAGCAAAGTAAAGCGAGCCGTCGCTGTCATAAACATAGTAAAGCGGCTTGACGCCCAAACGGTCGCGCGCGATGAACAGCTCGCGCTTGGCCTTGTCCCAGATGGCAAAGGCGAACATCCCGCGCAGGTATTCGACCGACCGAGCGCCATGCTCTTCATAAAGATGCAGGATAGTTTCCGTGTCGCAATGCGTGTGATAGTGATGCCCCTTCGCTTCCAACTCCGCGCGATAATCAGCGTGATTATAAATCTCGCCGTTATAACTGATGTGAAGCAGGCCGTCTTCGACCGTCATAGGCTGTTGGCCTGAGGCCACGTCAACGATGCTCAAACGGCGATGCCCAAGACCAACATTGCCGTCCACGAACAGCCCGGACTCGTCCGGCCCGCGATGCGTCAGACAATCACGCATACGTTCAAGCACGCGCGCGTCAATCGTGCGTCCCGACCGGCTCGAAAAGGCTATTCCGTTAATTCCACACATAAACAGTTTTCAGTTTTCAGTTTTCAGTCTTCAGATTTTAGATTTCAGATTTTAGATTTCAGATTTTAGATTTCAGATTTTAGATTTTAGATTAGCGAACGGCGCGGAGGGCACAAGCTCTTCGACGGGCAAGCTCACCTGCGTCAGCTTATCATCTATTTCTAAATGCAGTTTGTCGCCCGCGCGGCGCGCGACGATGTAGCTGGCGCGCGTTGGAAGATTCAGGATTTCCTGGCCGTCAAGACGTAAGTTTTTTCCGTCAATCAGAACCAGCTCTTCGAGCGTTTCACCATCGCTCGAAAATCGCGCCCAAGCCAATTTGAAATCGGAAGCAAGCCGCGCCGTCTCGACCAACTCGCCGCTGCCTGCGAGCAGGAAGTCGCGTGAAGCTTTATCCCTCATTTCAAATGCGCGGCCACCGATAGCTTCGATCTCATGCACGCGCGCGTTTGCCTCCTGCGCGTGGCGCGGGATGAGAAAGCTAAAAAACTCCTGCGCGCCCGCGCCGCTCGCGGAGAAAGTACAGACGGGAGCTTTTGTGCGTGCGCCGTAGCATACCGATACCCAGCCGTTTTCCGTGCGCCACTCGCCATCGTTACCGAACGAGAAGATTTCAAGTCCCGGCAAATCGAATGCGCGCTCACTTAAAGAAATCGCTGTCTCTACGGACTCTGCAAACGAAGGATGAGCGTGCGGCGCGAAATGGAAATGCAACTCATAGCGATGCGCGCCGCTTGTCTCAATCGTATCGCGCATAATCCAGTAATCATTTTTGAGAAAAAGCATGCTGCGCGCGTGCATCGTTGGCGCAGCCTCAAGCCGCATGTAGCCGTCGTGCGTCCCCGCGAAATAATCGAAACGCGCATGAGGCCGCCATGCGCTCGCGGAAGCATGCGCGACATGTTTCCACCCGAAAGCACCTCCCGTCACGGATGAAGATTCGCCGTCAATCGTGAGCGTGTTGTGCGCAAGGCTTGAGCGAAAATAGTCGCGCAGCTCACGCGAACCCGTGTAGGTATAGGTTCCCGGATCAACCAGCAGCGTGCGCCCGCGCGCCGACAACTCAAAGGAAAGCGCGTCCGCGTGAGAGTGCCCGAAACTCAAAGCCCCATGTTGCCCGCCGTCCAGCAACAGGTAGTTTGCATCCTGCGTCCAGCCGTCGCGCATCACGTAATAACCGCCGTCCGAAAAAGCGCGCGACATCTCCGTAGGTGTTTGAGAGGCAAGCTGTTCAAACTTCTTCACGCCTTCCAGACCGAGCAGCCAGAGAGTTTCTTCTCTCACTTCGCCTGCAACAAACTTGTAATCACCACGCTCAAAAAGAGCCGCGCCGGTCGAGAGGGCTGAGCGAAAATCATTAGCATCGCTCTCATCAAGCAGAGACAAACGCCCGCCGTCATCGTCGCCGACAAAAGGCGTCGTGCCGTCGGGTCTCGTAATGTGCATCAGATGGTCTTGGAGTGATTGCAGCTTTACTTTCAGCTTCTCCGAAACCGCTTCGCCGTTGCGCTCAGCGAGAATCAGAAAGTGCGTGTAAAAATCCGTCGTGTAGCGGTGATAGTACGTTGTCCGCTCAAAATAAACTCCGTCCGCGAGCACATGACGATCAAGCTCTGCGAGCAAAATCCGGCTTCCCTTTTCGCGCCAGCGCGCGGCGTCACGCAGTTCCGGCAGCAGCGTGCCCAGATAAAAAAGTCCGAGGGCTTCGCCCGTCAGATGCGTGTTCGGGCTTGAATAAGTCGAGAGATAATTTTCCAGATGCCGCGCGTGCAGGTACAGATATTTCAACGCGCGCGAGAAAAGCGCGGGCGCAAGATGCGGCGAAGTTTTAAAAAAGTGAAACGCCCAAAGCCACGAGATTGAGCGAAATGCTATCTCAAGACTGCTCCGCCAATTCAGCCCCAGCTTCGGCGGATTCGCATCCATCCAACCGGCTAGATGCGCTGCGAATGTTTCGGCATAACGCTCATCTTTCGTGAGCCGGTAAGCGCGTCCAAGCACAGCGAAATACTGATGACGATTCAGCTCCCAGACGATTTTTTTATCGCCCGTGCTCGCATCCAATTCGTCTATGCGGCTCCAATGCGCGAGCGGCGACCGCTGACCGCTGACCGGCTCAAGATGCCAGTCCACAGGCTCTCCGAAATCAAGCTCGCGGAAACCCAGCAAGTCAAAACGTCCATGCGTGATGCGGTCGGCTTTTTCAATCAAAGCCTCGCGGCCTGAGAGAAAGCGGTGCTGCAACTCTTCGCGCGTCGTTTCCGTTTCATCAAAGCCCGCGAAAAATTTTGGTTGCGCGCGTTGCCGGAAATGCTCAAGCAGGCTTTCGGCGGAATCCGGCGTGCGCTCAAAATGTTTGGAGTCAAGCAAGTTAAAGAACGCTCTGTCCGATGGCAGGCGAGCTTGCGCGCTCAGGCCGCCTCTCTCTGCTTGCGCAGAGAGAGCCTGCGCCGCGCGGTCGCGCAGCTCGGCAAAACTTCGTCCTTTCAGCTTGTTCAATTTCTCTAACACTTCAATTCTTTAACGCTTGCTCACAAGATAGCCTGCGTTCTTTCTGTCACCTGCGCTGGCCGCGCTTGCTTGCCGTCTCGCACTGTCGCCAGCAGTTTTTCATACAACTCTTCCGTGCGCGCGAGCTGCGCCGCGCAGGAAAAATTTTCTTCGACCACCAGACGCCCGCGCGCTCCCATCTCATGCGCCCGCTGCGGCTCGCGCAAGAGAGAGATGATGCGCGCCGCCATTGCTTCATCATCGCCAGCCCTGACGATATAGCCCGTCTCGCCTTCGACGACAGCCTCGCGTGCGCCGCCGACATCCGTCACGACCACAGGCCGCGCAGCCGCCATGTATTCGAGAATCGAATTCGAGAAACCTTCATGCGTAGAGCTGAGCGCGCACACTTCGGAAACTTTCAAAAGCTCTGCGACCTGCGCGCAACTACCAATAAAAAAAGCATCGCTCTCAAGACCTAGCTCTGCGGCAAAGGTGCGCAAAGATTCCAACAGCTCTCCCTCGCCCGCCAGTACGAATGCAGCATCCGGGATTTCTGCGCGGACGCGCCGCGCGGCTCTCAGGAATGTTTTATGGTCTTTCACGGGATGACGCATGTTGGCGACAATCGTGACGAGGCGTTTTCCCGCTGCCCCGCTGAGAGAAAGCCGCGCGAGCGTCTCTTCCCGCTCTGAATTTTCCGGCGGCGTCACGCGATTGAGGTCAAGGCCGTTATAGAGCGTCACAATCTTACCGGCGCGCACGCCTTCGGAAATCAATTCGCGGCGCACGGCTTCGGCGTTGGCGACCACGGCATGCGCGTGTGCATAGGCGCGACGCTCTATAAACTTTTGCGCGCGGCTTCGCATCCCGCGCGTCTCGCGGCGCGAGGCGATGCGCGCAACGGGCGCGCGGGACAACACGGCTCCCGCCATGCCGAACACGTTGGTATAAAAATCATGAGTGTGCAGGACATCAATCTCGCGCTCATGCAAGAGACGAGCGAAGCGGCGCAACTGCCTTGCCATGTTCGCATCGTAAAAACTCGTCAGGGGAAATTCCGGGATGTCAGCTAAACCTAATCGCAACGCCTCATCACGCAGCACGCCCTCGCCTTTGAGACACGCGACATGCACGTTATAACGACCGCTCTCATGCAACAGGCGCGCGAGTTGCACGGCCTGCCGCTCTGTGCCGCCCTGATGAAAGCTGTCTATCAGTTGGAGTACGTTTGGTTTCACTTTTAAAAACTTTGATTAGCCACAGAGGGCATAGAGAACACAGAGGTTTTAGAAAATCTCAAATCTAAAATTCTGAATTTCATATTTCTCCGTGTTCTCTGTGTCCTCTGTGGCTAATGATGAAATTGGTTATTAACCTTCGGTGCCGGTTGAGCGATGAGACTCGCGCCGCATAATCTGGCGCAGGCGATAGTCTCGATAAAGGCCGGGTGCGCCCTCGCGCCCGTCCGTCGCGGCTAAGATCATATTGAAGGCTTCGCGTGCGCTGGCGAAATGAATCTTATATTCGCCCGTGCGCTCGCCCTGCTCGAACGCTTCGTGCCAGAACTGCTTTATCCTGTCTCCGATAGTCGAAGGCTGGTCGAAGTGGAAAAAGCCGTGACAGTAGAGTTTGATAAAAACCCATTCGGGTCTGCCTTCGATGTGGATGCGTGCGCCGCGCCAGCGATTGAGCCGCGCCATGTCGAGCGGTTGATTCGCAACGAGCGCGCCCTCGTCTATGCGCGGGACGGGCAAGCCCTTGATGCGCCGCTGCCAGTTAAAGACGAGCGGCCCCGTCAGGATAATCGGAAGCTGCGGCGCTTCGTTTCCGACACGCACCGAAGGCCCCGTGCGATGCGGTTTCGCTTCATGCAAAGGATGCCCGCATTGATAGATTGCATTGACGCGCGGAACCTGCGTCCGGTCGGGCGCGGAGGGCAAAGTCAGGTCTGCGTAACAGCCTGTCTCCGCGAGAATCTGCATCTCTGAATCCACGCCGCAGAACTTGCCTCCGGCTGAATTGGCGAGCGCGAGATTGCCATGCACGAACGCATACATCGGAGAGCCTTTATCGTCCAGGCGCGAAAGACACTGATGCTCGTCCGCCAGCGCGTCACGAAATTCAACCAGCGTGCGTCTCAAATTTTCGGGCGTGTCGGGCTTCTCGATTCCATGATGCAGATGCACCTCGACCTCGCCGAAGCCTTCGGCCTGAAGCTCTGACAATCGCTGCAAGAGGCGCGGGTGATATTGCTCCGCCGGATAAAAGTTGGTGTGGCGAAACGGCGTGTCGTCAACATCGCGGACGGCCTCGCCTATGACGCGCGCCTGCTCGCACCAGTGGTCGAGTTGTGTAAGCTGCTGGTTCCAATCCAGACTTGCGCCCTGCTCGTTCCAAGCAGGCTCGAAATGATTAGCGACGATGAAGACTAAATGCTGGGGCGCGTGCTTCTCAGCCGCAGTCCTTCCGGCAAACTCGCGCGCACGCCAGAACGGATAGCGCATGAGCCACGGCAGCGACCATGCCAGCTTGTCTAATGTTGAATCGCTTGCGCTCATAAGGCTGCTACCGGCATGAGGTTTGGTGTTTCGGGAGAGACGCGCACGGAAGCATCTTGCGGGCGGTCAACGAAGGTGCGATGCCACAGTTCCAGCATCATCAAAGCCCACAAGGGATGCGAGTGATCGCGGCGTCCGCGCGCATGCTCATCAAGCAACAGGCTTACATAGCGAGCATCGAAAAATCCGCGCTCGCGCGTGCGCCTGTCCGTCAGTGTGTCTTGAATGCGCTCGCGCAACTGGCTGTTAATCCATTCCTGAACGGGCACGCCAAAGCCCTGCTTGGGACGATTCAAAATTTCATCCGGCACGAGGCCGCGCACGGCCTGCTTGAAAATATATTTCGTCTCCAAACCCTTCATCTTCAAAGACGCTGGAATGCGCGTGACGAACTCTATCAGCTTGTGATCTAAGAGCGGGACGCGCGCTTCGAGCGAGACGGCCATGCTCATCCGGTCAACCTTGGTCAGGATGTCTCCCGGCAGGTAAGTCTTGCTGTCAAGATAAAGCAAAGGGTCTATAGCATCGCCCGTATCAACGCTCTCCGCAAAGCTTTGAAACAGCTCGCGGCCTTTGTTTGCGCCACCCAGCCGCCGCTCGAAATCGCTTGTGTAGAGCGCGTGCTTGTTGAGGTCTGTGAAGATAGAGATGCTGTCAATGTATCTTTCGAGCGGCGCGAGCGAGACGTTGCGCAGGTAGTTGCGTCCCCACGCTCCATGCGGCAGACGCGCGCTCAAGGGCTGCATGACCCCCTCGCGCACGACGCGCGGCAGTCGCGCGAGGTGGCTCCGGCTGCGGTCACGAACATACCGCGTGTAACCCGCGAAAAGCTCGTCGCCGCCGTCGCCGGACAACACGACTGTGACATGCTCGCGCGCCAGCTTTGAAACCATGTAGGTCGGAATCGCTGAAGAGTCCGCGAACGGTTCGTCAAAGTGCCAGACCAGCTCGTCTACGATCTCGCAGATGTCCGGCGTCACGATAAACTCGTGATGGTCTGTGCCGAAATGTTTAGCGGCCACGCGCGCGTACTTCAGCTCGTTGTAAGTGTCTTCGTTAAAGCCAATCGAAAATGTCTTGACGGGCTGCGACATGTGGCGCGACATCAGTCCGACAACCGCGCTCGAATCAACGCCGCCCGACAGAAACGCTCCGAGCGGCACATCCGAAACCAGACGCAGGCGCACGGCTTCATCCAACAACGCGCGCAGCTCTTCTAAATATTCCTCTTCACGCTTTGCCGCTACCGGCTCGTACTCAAAATCCCAGTACTGCTCAATCGTGATGCGCCCCTTAGCAAAGCGCAGGTGATGTCCCGGCGGCAGTTTGTGAATCCCCCGAAAAATGCACAACGGGTCTGGCACGTAGCCGAATGAGAGATAAGCATCGAGAGCATCCGCGTCCATCTCGCTCTCAACAAAGGGGTGTTCGAGCAGCGATTTTAATTCCGAGCCGAAGACGAGCGCGCCGCTTTGCGTAACGGTGTAATAGAGCGGCTTTTTGCCGACGCGGTCGCGCGCGATAAAAAGCTCCCGTGCGCGCTCGTCCCATAAAGCGAAGGCGAACATGCCGCGCAGGTGCTCTACGCACTTTGTCCCGAACTCTTCGTAAGCATGAACGATGGTCTCTGTGTCCGAATGCGTGTGGAATTTGTGCCCGCGCGCTTCCAACTCGCGTTTCAGCTCGCGGTAGTTATAAATCTCGCCGTTAAAGACAATCGTCACCCGTTCATCGCAGCCCGAGAGCGGCTGATGCCCGCCCTTGAGATCAATAATCGAGAGACGACGCATGCCGAGCGCGACGCCCCCGCTCAAGAACATGCCCTGATCGTCCGGCCCGCGATGCGCTATCCGGCGGCACATGCGGTCGAGAACAGCAGTATTCTCTTCCGCCGCGCCGCGCGTACCGGTCACATCTCTTTCAACAAATCCCGCGATGCCGCACATTGGAAGTTTCTTCTCTCTTTAAATCAAAACACCTGAAATCAGGTCTCTAGTATTGTGTAATCAAAGTTCCGGGGTTTCTTAAATTGCCACTAGCTTCAGCTAGTGGAGAAGATTGCCTAGGTTACCGGCTTTAGCCGAAAATGATTCGGCTAAAGCCGACGCTTTTTAGCTCTCTTGTTCCACTAGCTGAAGCTAGTGGCAATTCAAAACACTTTCATTACACCGCACAAATCAAGCGACAACTTTATGCCGCACTTCCTTTTCATCGTCCTGCGCTTCAGCCGTTTCATGACGCAGGCCATAGCCGCGCATCTGTCCCCAAGCTTCGCTCGCAGCGACCAGATCGCCGACCCAGATTTCCGGGCGCGAGACGAAGCGGCGCAGGCGATACTTGATCTCAGATTCAAGAGCCTGCCGCCACATCCAGCGCGGCTTGCCGAAAAGCAACTGCCCGCCATCGCCTTTGACCTGACGCCCGCAATATTCTCCGTAGCCGTAAAAGTAGCGGCGCAGATACGCGGTCGTCTGCCGGGCCTCCGGGATGTAGTGCCGCACGCGCGCCTCAGGAACCCACCATCCATTAATTCCATCGGCCAGCATCGCGCGCACGACCGTGGTTTCCTCGCCTCCCATGCTGTTGCCGGGACGCACGCCCAAGCCGGGGTCGTAGGGGTAACGCAACTGCTCTGCTCTGCGCACGGCGTAGTTTGCGCCGTAAGGAATCAAATCATGCGTTAAAGAAATCGCTTCGCTTCCCAAGTCGCGCGTCGCGAATGCGCTTGCGACCTGCGAGAAGGCGCGCGGCAACCAGCGCGGCGGCGTCCCCGCAAACCACGGCTCGACCATCCCGCCAAAGACCGCTGCATCAGGCCAGCGCGTAAACGCTTTAAAATATTCCGCGAGCCAGTTTTCATCCACCAGCACGTCGTCGTCCGTCCAGAGAATGTAATCTCCGCGTGCCTCTTGCACGGCGCGGTTACGCGCGTGTGAAAGCCCCGCCTGCGCCTCGAAGACGCTGCGCAGCGGCAAGCGCGAAGCGAATGAAGCAAGCACTTCATCAGTCGCATCCGTCGAGTTGTTGTTGACGACCAGCAGTTCCCACTCCAAGCCCTGCGGAATCGAAAGCTGCGCCGTCTGCTCAAGCGTTTGCCTGAGCAGTTCCGAGCGATTCCATGTACAGATGGCAACAGTGATGTTCATATGACGGCTTTACAGATTCGCATCAAAGATAGAAATAAATCGCTTTTTTTCTTTGCATTCCTTTGCGTCTTTTCTCTTTGCGCTCTTTGCGGTTAAGTGGTTTTTAACGCAAAGACCGCAAAGAGTTTCTACTTAATGTCAGACCCCGGAAGGCTTAACATCCAACATCTCTTCCCGCTCTTCTTCAAAAGCAGAGAAATTTTCGCCTTGCGTTTCAAGGCTCGATGCGTGGCTGTGGCGTTGCTTGACGCGCCACTCGTGCGGCATGTAGAACTGGCCGCGCCGCAGCTTGCCCGGATCAACGCGCAAGGTCGCGCAGTTGCGTTGCCAGTCAATATCGTCTGGCGCGTCCCGGTATTTAATGGTCGCGTCCGTATAATAAACGTCAGGGCTAAGGCTCATTTCCCCGATCATAAACTCCGCGACTCCCGTGCCCGGTTCAAGGTCTAATCGCTGTTCGCTGAATTCGGTGGAGAGATGACACAGCAACTCGCGGTTGCCCGTGTAGAAAAAGAATTCAAAGACCGCATCCGTAATTCGCTCGCGCGCGATGTAATTGACGCGCGCGACGATTGCGCCGCCGTTGCGCGCCGCAGACACTTCCCTGCCTTCCGTGTCATAAAAAGCTGCCGAAGTAATCGCTGCCTTTTTAGCAGCAGAAGCGGCGGGCGCATCCTCTTCGGCGGGCAGAGCCGCATGAGCCGTGCTCTGGTATTCGGCAATCACGTCGCGCGCACAGCCCTCCGCGATAATCTGCCCGCGCTGTACCAAGAGCACGCGGTCACACAAGCCTTCGACCGCGCTCAAGTCATGCGAGATAAAAACGATGGTTGTTCCCGCGCGTTTTAACTCGCGGATGCGTTGCAGGCACTTGGCCTGAAAAGCGGCATCGCCGACAGCCAGGACTTCATCAAGCAGCAGGATGTCCAAATCCAGATGCGCGGCGATGGCAAACCCCAGCCGGACGTGCATGCCCGACGAATATCTTTTGACGGGCGTGTCTATAAAGCGGCTGACGCCCGCGAACTCTACGATGCGGTCGAACTTTTCTGTAATCTCGCGGCGGCGCATGCCTAAGATAGAGCCGTTCAGATAAATGTTTTCGCGCCCGGTCAATTCCGGATGAAAGCCTGAGCCGACTTCGATCAAAGCCGAGAGCCGACCGTTAATCGTAATCTCGCCATCGCTCGGCGTCGTGATGTTCGAGAGCAGTTTGAGAATCGTGCTCTTGCCCGCGCCGTTGTGCCCGATGATGCCGAGGGCTTCGCCGCGCGTCACCTCAAAGCTGACCTCGCGGAGCGCGTAAAAATCCTGCGCCTCTGTGCGCAAACTCATCAGCTTGCGCACGAGCTGGCTGCGCCCGCCCGCGACTTCGCGCTCGCGGCGGATGCGATACCTCTTGGAAACATTGTCGAACTTTAAGTCAATCATCGAAAGAGTCACACAAATTATCGGTTGTTAGTTGTCCTCTAAAAAAAGCCCCGGCTAACTTTGATTGCGCAAGACGCTGTTGCGAAGAATTTTCCCGGCGTGCGCGGCGAACGCGAGCGGGTAATTTCCCAGCAGCTTAAACATGCTCGGCAGAGCCTGTTTCCAATGTCCTGCTCTTGCCTGTTGCCGCAGCTTTTCGACCAGCATCTCGCGGCGATACATGCGCGTCTTGAATCTGAGGCCGCTGCGGTACGCACGCTCCAAACGCTTATCGCCCTTCACGTATTCCCACTCCGCGCGCAAGACGCCGACCGAATATTCTTCCATCAGCGCGAGGTTGTCCGAAGTATTGCTTTCATGACGGCGATGCTCCGCGACGACTTCCGTGTGTGAGCAGAGCGGAAACTTTCGGGCGACTCTGAGGTACATCTCGTAATCTTCGGCGGCTCGTAAAGAGGTATTGAAATCGCCCACCGCATCGAAAGCAGCGCGCCTGTACATGGCTATCGCGGGACAGCCGATATAGTTCGAGTGCAGCAGCCGCGCGTAATGCTCGCCCGTGACGTGTGGCTGTGCGGGAGTCTGAAGCGCGGAGCCGTCGCCCGCGATCATTTGATAATGCCCCGAAACCAGCACGCAGTCCGGCTGCGTTTGAAAGTATTTGAGATGAGTTTCGAGCGCGTGCGGCAGCAGCTTGTCATCCGCGTCGAGGAAGACCAGAAAGCTTCCGTTGCTTTCGCGTATCCCGGTGTTGCGCGCCGCCGAAGAGCCTTGATTCTCCTGCCTTATGTATCTCGCCTGCGGAAAAAGCGCGGCCACTTCCGATGTGTTATCAGGCGAGCCGTCATCTATCACGACTATCTCGACAGGCGCGTAAGATTGGGCCAGCGCGCTCTCAATCGCCGCGCCCAAAAAGTGCGCCTGCTTGTAGCAGGGGATAATGACTGAAACTAAATCGGTGGTTGTCATGATTTGGAGACCTTGTGATGCACGCTTTCTCGAAAACCTCTCTTCAGATCACATCGGCCACCGTCGCCTCGACGCGCTTGAAGTAGATGTAAGCGACGGGAAACAACGCGAGGGAAATCAGCGCGGAGATTGCCAGCAGGCGAAAGTCCGGCGACATTCCCTGCAATACGACGCGGCGAAAATTCTCTATCACTCCGACCATCGGATTGAGAATATAAAAGCCTCTGAATCGTTCGGGCACGGCGGAGAGCGGGTACACGACCGGCGTGGCGAACATCCAGACCTGTGCGAGCAGCGGAATCGCAACGCCGATGTCGCGAAAGCGCACCTGCGTCGCAGAGAAAATGAGTGAGGCCGTCGCGGCGAACAACAGCAGGATACAGACAACCGGAATGACGTAGATGAAATTGATGCTGAGCGGCATGCGATAGTAGAGCATCAAGCCGACCAGCATTGTCGAAGCCACGAGTAAGTCAAAGAGCGATGACAGGACATAAGTGAGCGGCAAAATCTCGCGCGGGAAATAGACTTTTGTGACCAGCTCGGAATTGCTGACCAGCGAATTCGTCGCGTTGGTCAAAGAGGTCGAAGAAGCAGAGCCACGGCAGCAACCCCGCGAACGCAAAGACAGCATAGGGCGTCCCGTCCGTCGGGACTTTGGCAACGACCGAAAAAATCAGAGTGTAAATCAGCATCAGCATCAAGGGCTGGACGATTGCCCACGCGACGCCAAGCACGGATTGTTTGTATCGCACTTTGATGCGATGCACGCTCAAGGTGTAGAGCAAGTCGCGGTACTGCCAGAGGTCTGTCAGGCTGTACATCAAACCCGCCGGAGAGAACGAGGGAGGGCGCAAGACACGCACGCGGCGCACGCCGTCAGCCCGCGTTGCTGCTGCCGCGTCGCCCGCCTGTGTGTTGTGCAGAAGATTTGAAGGCATCTCAGCCATAAAAAATTTTGACGGCTATTCGTAAGGCGTAATAAAAGTCCTTAAACGTTGTTGCCACTAGCTTTAGCTAGTGGAACAGAGGCCCGACCTATATGTCGGCTTTAGCCGAAGCGGTTCGGCTAAAGCCGATGATGGTAAGGCTTGCTTGTCCACTAGCTAAAGCTAGTGGCAATTTATCCTCTTAGAATTTCAATTACACTGCATTAGCTTTAGCTAGTGGATAAAATTTGCAAAAGTTACCGGCTTTACCCGAAGCATTTGGCTAAAGCCAATCTCTTTTTATTGCCTTGACCTCCAGCTTTAGCTGGAGGCAATTCAAAAAACTTTCTTACCAGGCTGCTAGCGACGCCCCTTGTAAATGCGTAGTAAGAGGCGCGGCGCAAAGCGCAGCATTAATATCACCACCGGCAGTTTCCAGTGACGATGGTATTTCCGTGCGGCGCGAAACTGCGTCGCCGCGCTGTCAAACTCTTCGCGCGTCAAATGCTGCTTGCCGCGCTCGACATTCAAATCTGCCTGAAGCCGCTTGACCTCTTCGGCCATCATCCGGTGCTCGTCGGGCGTCAGTTCCAGATGACGCTCGATCTTGTCATAGGCTTCCAATTCTCTTTCGACCTGCTCAATGGCATCGCCCGACAAACTGTCTGGGCGCACGCGATAATTGAGCAGGACTTTTTTCTGATAGCCCGCACGCGCGCCGTGCCGTATCATCCGCAGCCAGAGATCGAAATCATGCGCTCGCAGCAGCTCTTCATCAAACAGCCCGACATCGAGAATCACTTGCCTGCGCGCGACGACGCCGGACGTGATGACGTTGCAGCGCGCGGTAATCAAACTCTCGAAGGTGACTTCTCCCTTTGACGGCGCGGTCTGCATGTAAGTTTTGCCGGACAGCGGCGACTCGCCGAAGATGAGAGCGTCTGCATAAGCGAAGTCGCATTGCGAGTGATTGATAAACTCGATTTGCGAGCGCAGGAAATCCGGCAACCACCAATCATCCGCGTCCAGAAAAGCGACGAACTCGCCGCGCGCTACGTACAGCCCAGTGTTGCGCGCCGCCGCCGCCCCGCGATTTTCCTGCTTGAGATAAACCAGATGCTCACGATAAGGCTCAAGCGCACGCTCTAAATCGGGCGTGTCCGGCGAGCCGTCGTTGATGACGATGATTTCGTGGCTCTTGAAGGTCTGCGCCAGCACGGAATCGAGCGCTTCGGAAATATACGGCGCGACGTTGTAAGCAGGGATGATGACACTGACGACGGGCGGCACGGCGGCGTGACGCGCGATGCGCGCGGGCGTCTCTGCTCTGTCTGCGGTTTCCATCATCAGGCTCATCAGTCTCTCCCGTGCGGCGCGGCAGCCGTCACAACTGTTGAAGCGGGGGAAGAATTCGGAGACGGCTCACGAATCGGCTCCCAGCGCGCGTAACGCTCGCCGCGCAGGAACTTGTAACAGGCGATGACCGAAGCGACGTTGGCGAGCACGAAATACTGCGGCAATGCCAGCAGCCGTAGACGCCTCGCAACGGCGCGCTCAAGCAGCCAGCCGACCGCCGCCAGAGCATAAAACAGAAGTTGTGCGGCCAGCATCGCCGCATAAAAGATAGAGCGCGGCGCAAGCACGGCTGAGGCCAACAGCATCGCTGCCAAAAAGAAGGGCACGAAATAGCGTAAGACTTTATGAGAGAAAAGCTGTACGGCGTAAAAGCCGCTGCGCAGTGGATTCATCATGGCGCGGTGACGCCAGAGGTCTGTAAAGGTTTGCGTGATGACGCGCACGCGCATACGCATCTCTTTATCCGCGCGCCGGTTGGTCTCTTCCGTGCAGACGGCATCCGGCTCATAGACCGCTCGCAAACCCTGCTCGACCATCTTCGTCGCAATCAAAAAATCACTGCACGCTTCGTTGTACATCGGCACATAAGCCGCGCGGCGCACCGCGTACAAACAGCCCGACGCGCCGATCAGAGAGCAGGCGCGGCTCTCATGCTTTTTCAAAAACGTCTCGTAGCCCCAGTAGGAACGCGCGCCGTGCCCGACGCTCGTCTGTGCCGGGTCAACATACATGAGCCTTCCGGCGACGCAGCCGACCGAAGCGTCCGCAAAGTTCGGCATCATCAGGCGCAGGACATCCGGCTCGTACAAGGTTGTGGCATCGGAAAATAAAATGACTTCGCCGCGCGCCTGTTCGACGGCTGCGTTCTGCGCTGCGGTCTTGCCCAGACGCTCTTCTTGCCGGTGCAGGCGCACGCCGCGCGCTGCGAACTCACGCGCGATCAAGTCCGTCCGGTCGGTCGAGCAATCCGAAGCGACGATGACTTCCAGCTTCTCTGCCGGATAATCGAGCGCGAGCGTGTTTTCCAGCTTGGCGCGCAAGTCGCGCTCTTCGTTATAGGCGGTGATGATGACGCTGACCTTTGGCTCTTGCGGCGCACGCGCGACGGCGCGTGAGCGCAGAGTGCTGACCAGAAAAACCAGCAGCGGATAACCGGCATAGGTGTAGCAGAGCGCCGCGACGCTCGCCCAAAAGATAATTTCTGCTGCCAGTCTGACCATCATCCTGTTGCCTGTTCAGCCCTCGCCCCGAGGCCGCCCAAAGTGGCTGCGCGCCTGTCCTCTTCCTTCTGCGCCGCGCCCGCGAGCCTGCCTTCCCCTGCGTTGCCTTCCTGCTCTCTCATCGTGTCCTGCTCCAACTCATAAATGCGGCGCAACGCGATGGCATACGCCACCAGATAATAAACGTACCATTGATAAGCGACCGAAGCGAAGAAGCTGCTGAGCATGTAAGCGATCAGGCTCGCTTGCATTCCCACCGCCAGATAATAATAGCGAGAGCTATGCCTGTTCTCGAACGTCTCTTTCTCAATCTGCCGCAAACGCTTGAGCGGCGTCACGATGAACAAAGTGTAAAACGCCGCCGCCGCCATTCCCAGCTCCGCAGCGACCTGCGTGTAAGCATTATGGCTGACATGCTCTTGAATCGAAACGATGTGAAAATTGCCCATCCCGACGCCGAACAGCGGGTGACGGATGGCGATGATGATAGACCTGATGAGCAGTTCGCGCCGCGCGGTTGACGACCCGACCGCATCCAGATTCGAGTCGAACAGGGAGAGAATGCGAATCGCATAATTGCCCGGAGCGAGAGCCAGAAAAGCAGCCACTACCACCACGCTAATTAAAATGACAAGCAGGCGATTACGGCGTCCGAGCTTAAAAGCCATGACTAACATCGAGCCTGCCAGACCGATAAAACCCGCACGCGAAAAAGTGACGACCGTGCCCGCGACCATCAGTGCTGCGCCCACACCGTAGAGCAGCTTGATGGTCGCGTTGCGCGCTGAGAGCAGGAGGGCCACCGCCAGAGGTATCACCGTCACCAGATGCAAGGCCATGTCGTTCGGATTCCCGAACATCCCGCCCAAATCCCCTTCGACGCGATAGCCTTCGACGGTAAACAGACCCGCGCGGTAATTATCCAAGGCGTTCAGGCTGAGCAGGCAACTGACTCCTATCGAGAGCCAGATTAATCCCTTCAGGCGCGATTCCGTCCGCACCACGTTGACCATCACGATAAACATCAGGACGGCCTTGATAAAAGTGTCGTTAAAGGTCTCCCATGCTTCGGGCGGGTTAAGAGCTGTCGGAATCGAGATCAAGGCCGTGACGGTCAGGAGCAACAGCAGATTGACTTCGCGCGGGCGTGCGGTCAGGTTGCCTTCCAGCGCAAATTGCGAAGGAATGAAAATCGCCAGCGTCAACAGCGCCATGATAAACGCCATCGAAGAAAATCCTGACAGAGCCGGAAACAGCTCGTAGGGGCGAAAGTACAGGACGAAGGTAAACCCGAAGATGCCAAGATAAGTGAGGAAATGCCCGCGCTTAACAATCCAGCTTTCGTCTTTCGCGCTCTTTGCGGCGCGCTCGATTAGCGCGGGAGTTTTTGAACTCTCTTGAGCAGCATTTTTATGAGATTTCGGTTCCGCCCCTTCATCAACCTCAAAGCGCGGGGTGGGAAATTCGAGCGGCGGCGGCGCGAGAAACTCTTCGTCAGAGCGCGAAGAATCGCCCCCGCGTCTGGTCACAGGTTCATAGTCTAAAGCCTGTTGGTTCCGGTATGACATCTTGCGGCACTCTCGAAGGGTCGCTCACACCGCTGCCAGCATTTCATGTCCGCACTGGTGCGCGCGTGTGTCCGGCAACGCGAAATGCTCTGCTCTTCAGTCCGGGGCAATCCGAACGAGAAGCGATTCGTCTTTGCACGCTCGCCAAAACGAGCGGCAAAATCCACGTTGCAGCCTCGGCCACTGTAGGCAACTAGAACGATGACCGTCAAGCGAATGAACAGTTTTCAGTTTTCGGTTTTCAGTTTTCAGTTAAGCCATCTCTGAAAACTGAAAACCGAAAATTGAAAACTGCTTTTAGACTGCGACGCTCTCTGTATCGCCGACCAGCGTGCGGACGCGCTCGCGCAACGCCATCTCAAAGCGGCGCGCTTCCTCGATCTCGGAAAACGAGAGCGCGCGTAATTCCTGTTCGATCCGGCGGCGATAGTCAGAGACCAGAGAATCCGAGACGCCGAGCGTGGCCGCGACTTCGAGCTGCGTGCCGTGATCCTGACTCAGATAACAATGCCACAGGACGCCCAGCATCCGATTATACTGTTTGACCTTGCCGCGCACCGCGCCCTGCAAGCCTTTGAGAAACTGGTCTACGAATCCTGCGGCTTCCTGCTCGGACTCGCGCCTCAGCAACCCCTCTTCGGGAGTATCGCATTCGTCAACCGGCTCGTAGTTGAAACCGTTCTCGTTGCCGTCGTCGCCTCCGCTCAAGGGAACCAGATAGATGTCCATCACGGGCAGGCGCGACATGACGAGGCTACGCAAGGCGCGCACGTCAACGGGCGCGTCCGCCGCTTCAAGCACTGAGATAATCAAATCTTCCAAGTCGGAATTGCTAATCACGATCTGCGCGTCTCCGGTGCAGCCGACCATTCGCGTGTCGCGGTGGCGCACGGGAATCATGTGCGTTCGCTGTTCCAAGTCGGGCATCTCGCGCCCCGGCTTGCCATCCGCCCACTCGCTCAAACCGTAAATGCGGTCTGCGAGGCGGCGATGCGGCTCGTCGTCTATCCCGGAAGTATCAAAGCGGCGAAAGTTCGCGCTCGATTGAATGAGCGTGGAGATGCGGCGCGCGAGCCGATAAGATTCCGGGTGACGCTTGCGCAGCTCTGCCGTCAGCAGGTTCGTCAATTCAATCTGCCCGACCTCGCACTCGATCTCGGAATCAGTCATCTCCGTATCCAGGTAATGCTGGAAACGGCCTTTGCTCAGAAGCTGTACGAAGAGTTCCTGCGTGAGGTCTGTGTAGGCATTATGAGCGCCTTCTTCGACCAGTAGGCCCGCGCTTTTGGAAGCGCGCACGAGGGGGTGATGGGAGACCAGACGATGGAGTTCCGTCCAGAGACGGTTGACATCCGAGCAGCGCAAGCTCTCGACCCAGTGGCCTCCGCGAGCCGGGCGGCCAGAGTCACGAGGCTTGAGCGAGCGTGGCTGCTCTTTGATAGCGCTCATCATGGAACCTTTCGGATTATTATGGCTAGTAGATTTCACAGTCTTGTTTGATTATAGCTTCCCGCGCGGACAAAAATCTTAACCGGCGTTGAGCATATTCTTTAGATTCCCTTTGGACACATTCCTGAAAGACTGATGAGACAAGGCTACAAGTGCGGGGCCGGCCTTTGGCAGGTGTTTGATTTATGAGACCGCTTGAAAAGGGGCATGTCCCGTCAAACTTTGAGGAGATGCGCGAACTGCTGCCGGGCATGATATCCGGGGAAATCATCCTCTCTGACAAACGTATCTAAAGTGGCGCGCCTGAAGATGACCGCAAAAGGGGAACGGGCGCGGCCAACCTGGAAAGGAGTCAAGGGAGCCGGCAAGCCTCCTCAACCAGAAAAGATGTTATCAGCAATCTACAAAATGAGCAACATCTTTTTACACTTAGGGCTAAATATTGAAATAGCTCAGATAAAAATCTTTTTGAGCTGGGCCAAACTTATGGAAGCGAGCGGGTATTGACTGTTTATTTTCGTTGAATACGCGAAGCGCCAGCACGGGATTTAGTTGCGGCTCGCAATTTTACTCTTGCCCCTTGGCCTCGCCGTCCTGTTGTTGTGCGGCGCTTTGCGCTCTAAATCAGAGCCGTATCCGTCCCACTCAGCAGGCAGTTGTGCGACCCGTAAAGGGGGAATTTATGAGAACCGTGACCGCAACCTCTTTTTGCAAACAGGCAAGCTGCCCTTCTTCCGAGACCTTGCTTTCCTACAGCGCGTTCGGCTTAGAGTCCGAGCGTGAAGCCAAGATCAACGCGCATTTGTCGGGCTGTGATTTCTGCTGTGCGGAATTGCAACTGCTGGCCGAATGCCCGCTAGCGGACGAAAGCGAAGCGCTGGCGACAGAAATCCCGCCGTCCCTGCGCCGTCTGGCAGAAGAACTTTTGACCGGCAGCTTTCTCACACTCGACATGTTTTCCGATGCGGGTTACGAGAAAGAGCGTCTGACCTTGACGGACGCTTAAAAGATTTCGATTCCCCTGCTTTCTCCTTCCCACATACAATGCGTCTCACCCCGACGCCTGACACGTTCCTACGCGCACGCTGATTTTCATATCCAATTTATTTGATTCGGTGTAATATCCCCAAGTTTTCTTCACACGGGCTTAGAGCGGATTTCGTTTGGATGTACGGCAGGCTGACAGCCTACCGCCTGTCCGACGCGAGCGGCAGGCTGACAGCCTGCCGTACACTGATTTGCAACCTGCTCTAGTATTTTGTCTGCGGGTCTTGCCATCCTCGTACACGTCTCAAGGCCGAACGCTTCGGCCTCATTTTATAGCTCTGATTCGCAAAAGAGCCGCGCATTCAGGTCTCAATCCCAATGAAAGTTTCCCGACTCACCCTCAACGATTAAAGGAGAAAGAAAATGCCTAGAAAGCTAAAAGTCTGTCACGACCGGATTCTGCCGCAGGAGATTTTCCGGCAGCAACGCACAGTCAAAACCCGTGGCAATAAGGCCCCGCGTGCAGTAATAGAATTCAGGAAGTTGTGGATTAACGGCTCGACCCTGCGTGTGAGTTTTATGAGCGGCGGCTCGGCCTCCGAGCGTGCGCTCGTCAAAAAACAGGCGATGTGGTGGTCGGAGCATGCCAATCTGACGTTCGAGTTCATAGACGTGCCGGACGCAGAGATTCGCATTACTTTCGATGAGGATGACGGCGCATGGTCTTATATAGGGACTGATTGCCGCACGATTCCCCAGAACGAAGCGACGATGAATCTGGGATTCTTAGACGGCGGCACGGCGGCGCATGAATTCGGCCACGCGATTGGTCTCGGGCACGAGCACCAGAACCCGCAGGGCGGCATCGAATGGAAGGAAGACGTAGTGATACGCGAGCTTGGCAAGCCGCCCAATAGCTGGACACCCTCGCAGGTCAAACATAACGTCCTGGAGAAATATCGCGCAGATCAAATTCGTGGGACACAGTTTGACCCGAACTCGGTCATGCTCTACTTCTTTCCGGGGAGCTGGACCAAGAGCGGCAAAGGCACCAAAGCCAACGAAAAGTTGTCTGATATGGATAAGGGTTTTATCGCGAGCGCGCAGGCGTATCCGCGCTCGACTCCGGTGCAGGCGGTGAAGCTGACGGTCAACGACAAAGCCAAATCAGCCAGCATCGGCAAGCCGGGAGAAGAAGACCTCTTTAGCTTTACAGTAAAATCCGCTGGCCGTCATACGATTGAGACCGGCGGCAACACGGATGTCATGATGAAGCTGTTCGGCCCCGACAGCCAGACCGGCCTGATTGCAGAGGATGATGACAGCGGCGTCAGCACGAACGCGCGAATTATCGCAGACCTCATTCCCGGCCAGTATTTCGTCCAGATTCGGCACTTCAACAAGGCCGGCGGAACCGGCTCATACAACATCAGCGTGCGCAAGTGAGAAACAAATGAGCCACAGATAAACGCAGATACGCGCGGATGAAGAAATGTGTTTATTCTAATCTGTGTCTATCCGCGTTTATCTGTGGCCTCTTTTTCTCCCGTATCTTGAGACAATCAGTACCGGCTCTCAAACGCTTTAAAATCTTCTTCAAGCTTCCATTGCAGACGCGCCTTCTCGCTGCTTTCGATGTATTGGCGGCAAGTGTTGGAGACGAGCTTCATGCCCTGCATGTCTTTGACGCATTGGGGGACGGGAGCGAATTTTTTCGCATCGCTCCACAGGCTCGCGCCCGGCAGAAACGCATATTGAAGACTGTTGCGCGCCATCGTTTTCAATTGGACATAGCCGAGTCCCTGTTCCTCTGCGGCTTTCAAAAACTCGCGCGAAATCTCCGAGCGCGAGACGCCTTCGTCATCTGTCGCCAGCGCGACGGGCACGCCGTATTGCATGTATGTCGCAAGCGGGTGCTGCTCTTTGGCGACGCCTAAAATCACTTCGTTGCTTGTCAGGCAGACTTCGATCATCACGTCGCGCCGCGCCATCTCCTTTAATAATTCGTAAGGCTCGTCTTCGTGCATGATGTCAACGCCGTGCCCGATGCGATGCGCGCCTGCCTTCATGACAGAGTCGCGGATGTGAAAGGTCAAGCCTTCGGGCGGGACGATGCCGGGAGCCAGTTCGCCCGCGTGCAGCGTGAGTTTTGCGTTCGGATAAAGCGGGCGCAGGCGCCCGAGCATCTCCATGTGCAGCGAGAAATCTCGCATCGCTACCAATCCGTCTTCGGCCTGCACCAGATTCAGGGCGACGACTTTCGAGTTCGGGTCAGACGCCAGCGTGAACCCCATCACCATCTGCGCAAAGACAGAGCCTTGTGTCCCCGCACGCGCCACCTGAGCGATATAGCGAATCGTCACAAGGCATCCGGGGTCTGCCTGCGGCGTTCCGCATTTCAACGCCTCGTCTTTTTTCGCTTCGGCATCCTGCAAAGCCTTGATTGCGGCCTGCGCCGCCTTTGCCATCTCATCGCTCTTGAGCTTATTCAGCGTGCCTTCAAAGTTTCCATCCCAACCCAGCTTGTCTCCGATTTTACCCGACGCGCCGCCGTCCGGCGTGAGCATCAATTCAAGGTAACTCACGCGCCCACGGGCTGCGCGCTGCGCGGCGTCTGCCAGCATCTGACCCGTCTGGTTCCATGTGGCCGCGCCGAATTTTCCGAACGTGTCAAAGAACTGGTCGTGCCCGTTCTGTCCTGAGAACTGCCAGTAGCGCATAGACCAGGCGTTAATCATTCGCCTGTACAAACCATCATCCGTGAGGGCCTGGCTCGCAGGCAGTTGCCCCGCAGCCGTGTTGCATGGAGACTCAGACAGCGCCATCGTCGTCTGGTTCACACATAACTTTTTCTCGGCAGCCCATTCAAGATAACGCTCCGCGTAAACAGAACCCGACAGGTGATTGTGCAGGTCTGCGCCCTTCGGCATCCTTAACAGGAAAGCCAACTGCTGCGGAGGCGATTTGCGTATGGACTCGAAGAAGCGTGCAGTTTGTTGTTCCGGCGTCCCTGCGCGGCTACCGGCAGACTGTGCCTGCGTGACCAGCGCGCAAAGTACAAGGAGCATGAAGGACTTTGCGAGATTGAGGGACATTGATCTGGATGAATAGATTTTGCGCATGTTCGTGGCTCCTGTTTTGGTTAAGCGAGACTCAAGAGGATTCCGATTACACATCAGGCTTAAAGATGGAATTTATCAACTGCCAGCAATGTCGTAAAGCTTGGGCGCGAGGAAGAATGATGAAGGGCATGCTATCCGGGCTTCCAGTGGAAAGATTTGGTTAAACGCCGGGTTAGGCTAAATTCGCCGCATCCAATCTACCGGATGCCGCTTAACATGAAAGCATGCCAGCACAATGAGGCTGTCGGCTTGAGCGAGATAAAAGAGTGCGTAAGGAAACTTTCGCAATAACGCCCGGCGAATCTGTTCATGAACTATCGGAGAAGCAAGCGGACTTCTTTTGACACTTGCCAGACAAGCATCCGCTGCACGCAAAAACTCAAGTCCCAATCCTTCGCTTTTTTCTTCATACCAATCAAAGGCGTCCTGAATCTCGCGGGCAGCCTCCGGACGAACAATAATCTGGTAGGTCATGCGGATTTACGCACTTTCTCTTTCAGTTCTTCCCAGGAGATACCTTCATCCGGACTTTGGCTGTAAGCCTGCAAACGGCGGTCAAGTTCCTGTTTTTGAGCGTCCGTCAAAGGCACAGATTCGGGGAAAGCAGCGATGCTATCCCAAATATCCTCCGCCAGTTGGATTCGCTCGGCAATACTTAATTGCAGAATCTCTGAAAGCTCTGTGCTCATAATACATTTAGCTTAAAACTTCATATCATCGTATGCAAGCACAAAATTACAGAAACATTCGCGGGCTAAGCTGGCGTTGATCGCGTCGCACGCTCTACCGCTATTCAGGCCGGGCAAAGCTGCTGTTAGGCTCGAAGATGATGCGGCGGCGTCTATCATCGTAGATGACTGTGAAACGACGCAGCAGTTTGCCGCCGATGATGCCGGCTATCCGTGGGTTGGCAAACGCTCCGCGATTGGCTTGCGGAAAGCCGACGATTGGATTTTCAATCGAGAAGCGACCGAACCGAATCTTTTCTCCGCGACCATAGCTGATGCTGACGTTGCCTCCGATACCGGGCAGAGATTTGGTTTCCGTCAGCTCAACGGTTCTCAGCAGGTTATGTTTTTTAGCGAAGGGGCCAGCAAATTCCATCGTTGCCCCGCCCGCTCCGCCATCCACTATGAACTTGCCTTCCAGAGGCTTGCGTTTCGGCAAAGTGAAGCTCAGGCGAATATGCGGGTGGTCGTCCTCGGTGGTAATCGGAAAGCTTTGCCCGCGCCCCTTGTAGCGGTAGTTCGCGGTTTTGTATATTTTGATAACACGCGCCTCGTAATCAACCTCGAACACAAATCGCCGCATAAAGTCGTAACCGAGCAACCCGTCAACGGTGCGCCCCCAGAATGTTTCCAGCCGCTTGAAATCAATCGCAGGGACTTCCTGATTAGCGAGCTTGACGCCGGACAGGTCGAAGTTGACGCCGCTCGTCACGCTGACTTCATCCGCGCTTTCTCCCGCCCCTGTCGCCTCGCCGACGCCTACGACCTTGAGGCTCAGCTTCTCAATCAGACGCTTGTTGAGCAGCGTGCTGCCTGAGCCGCTGTCAAGCACAAACCAGAGCGGCTCGGAGTCGTTGATACGCACGGGGAGAAAGATGTGCCCGCGTTCAGTGAGTTGGAACGGGATTTCCTGCGCGCGGTTTCCGCTCTCAAGGCGAGGAGTTCGCGTGCGAGAGTTTTTCCCAATCGTCTGCGCGGCTGCGCTTTGCGCCATCAAGAAAGCTAAGACAGCAAATATGACGAGCCGGATTGCCAGCCTGGCTTTGCGCTTCATATTTAAATGTCCTTTCCAATCAAGAATCGCCGTAAAGCTCGTCTATCAGCGCGCGATATTTTTCGTCAACGACGCGGCGTTTGACTTTGAGCGTGGGCGTCAATTCGCCGCCGTCTATCGTGAATTCTTCATGCAGGAGGGCGACGCGGCGGACGCGCTCATAGTCATGCAGCTCTTTGGTCAGAGCGGCCACGTCCGTTTGCACGAGCTTGATGGCTGCCGGATGCTGGCTCAACTCTTTGTGAGATTTCGGCGCGTTTGCGTCTGCTTCCGCGACGGCGTCGGCTAGGGCTTCCCAGTCGGGGACGATGAGGGCTGCGGGTTGTTTGCGGCCTGCGCCGAGGACGACGACCTGATTGACGAACTCGCTCTGCTTGATAAAGCTTTCGACGAGTTGCGGCGCGACGTACTTGCCGTTTGAGAGCTTGAACAAATCCTTCTTGCGATCCGTGATATAGAGATGCCCGCCCGCGTCTATGTGTCCGACATCGCCTGTCTGAAACCATCCATCCTGCATCACGGCTGCGGTCGCTTCCGGGTGATTGTAGTAACCGCGCATGACGTTGCGCCCGCGCACTAAGATTTCCCCGTCGCCAGCGATCTTCACGTCTATGCCGGGAAACGGCAGGCCGACCGAACCGACTCGATTGTCTTCCGGGCGATTCGCGGAGACGATGCAGGTTTCGGTCATGCCGAAGCCTTGCAAGACGGGAATGCCTGCGGCGAGGAATGCGTAAGAGAGATGCGGAGAAAGCGCCGCGCCGCCCGACACGAAAAAGCGCAGCCGCCCGCCGATGCCTTCGCGCCATTTTGAGAAGACAAGATTATTGGCAATCATCTGCTTGATTTCCAACAGCGGCGGCACGCGCTCGCGCTTGTCTTTTAGCTCGGCGTAATGTTGACCTAAGGCTAACGCCCAAGCGAAAAGCTTTGTCTTCCATCCGCCCGCGCTCATCCCCTTCTTGACTATCTTGTGATAGACCTTTTCAAACAGGCGCGGCACGGCGGTCATAATCGTCGGCTGCACTTCTTTCAGATATTCTCCGACCTGATCGAACGAGGCCGCGTAATAGATGGAGACGCCGTTACAACAGAAGACGTAAAAGACAGTGCGCTCGAAAATATGCGAGAGCGGCAGGACGGAGAGCGCGACATCGCTTGACAGAATCGGCAGCACGCTCGAAATCGAGATGATGTTGGAGACGAAGTTATCATGCGTCAGCATCACTCCCTTCGGCTCGCCGGTCGTCCCCGAAGTGTAGATAATCGTCGCTAAATCATCAGGCCGGATTTCATTTATCAATTCTTCAAAAGCAGAAGGGTCTTGCGCATCCAGCAACGCGCCGCGCTGTTCAAGCGCATCAAGGGTCATCGCCTGCTCGATGTCCGGCGCGGCGTCTTTGTCAAAGAAGACCAGTTGCTCAAGCTGTTCGACGCCTTCGATGCCCGGCAGCGCGTGCTTGAACACCCTGCGCCCGGAGACGAACAAGACACGCGCTCCCGAATCTTCGAGAATAAAACGCACCTGCTCCACCGCCTGCGTCGTGTAGATGGGAACGTTGACGGCGCGCAAAGAGAGAATCGCCAGATCGGTGATAGACCATTCGGGACGATTTTCGGACAAAATAGCGACGCGGTCTCCGGCCTTGATGCCAAGTTCCGCGAGGCCGAGCGCGACGCGGCGCACGCGCTCGATAAATTTCTCAGCCGGGAGGTGTACCCACTCGCCCGCCTCTTTTTTATTAAGCGCGTCCGCTTTGCCGAACCTGCGCACCGCGTCAAAGCACAGCGCGGGAATCGTATCCGGCGTTGATTCGTTTGAATGTTGCAACATAAGTTAAAGGTAAAAGTAAAAAGGCGGAAGCGAGTAAATAGTGAATAGTGAATAGTGAATGGATAAAAGAAACCGTTCTTCTATTTACTATTTACCATTTACTATTCACTAGCTTTTGCCTTCTTCCAACGCGCTGCCCGGTTTGAGCGCGAGCGTGCAGCGCGAGACGGAGACCAGACGCTCTCGCTCGTCTTTAATCTCGATAGACCAGACGGACATCTGCCTGCCGAGGTAAACGGGACGCGCTTCGGCCTTGACCGTGCCGCTGGAAACGGAGCGCAGGTGATTGGCATTGATCTCGACTCCGACCGGCGTGTAGCGCGTCAAATCCGTATTGAGCGCCGCGCCGATGGCCGCAGCCGTTTCCGCCAGCACGACCGACACGCCGCCATGCAGCAACCCCGTGTATTGATGCACGCGCTCTGTCACAGGCATCGAAAGCACGACGCGCTCTTTCTCTGCCGATTCGATGGAGATGTTCAGAGTGTTCAAGACAGTCTGGTCTCCCCTGCTCTTTAATGAATTTAAGATATTCGTCATCGCTTTATTCGATTAGCTGTCATGAAAAATTTTAATTGCCTCCAGCTTTAGCTGGAGGATAAGCAAGCCTGAAGGATTTGGCTTTAGCCGAACAGTTCGGCTAAAGCCAAAGATTCTTATGCCATCCTTGTCCACTAGCTAAAGCTAGTGGCAATTCATAAAGCTATTACATCTCGTACTTTTATTCATAGACATCTCCAAACTCATCATCCGATCTCAAGCGACTGCGACGCTGAACGACGGCGTGCTCGACGCGACCATTGACGGTTGCCAGCGCGGCCATCACTAGAAACAGCAGCGCGACAGCCGTCGTGTGCAAGGTGAAATCAAAGAGGCTGTGAACCAGCAATGCAAAGCATCCGGCCAACGCGCCCGTCGCCACGCCGCGCCGGAACAGGTCCTGGCTCTGCCTGCGCCTGAGAGCCATGCGAAACAGCATTGCGATAAAGAAGATGCCGAGGATGGCTCCGATGATTCCGGCATCGGCCAGGACTTGCAGGTAATCGTTATGCGCCTGCTCCGGGCGATTGACGCCGTTGCTTGTGTCAAGCGACGTGTAGGCGACGCCGTATGCGCCGAGTCCCGCGCCAATCAACGGATAAGATTTGATGACATCCAACGTCACGCGCCAGATGTTCGTGCGTCCTGTCGTCGGGTCGCTCGCGTTGACCGTATCCACAAAGCGGCTCATCGAAGATTCGCCGCCGATCATCACCGCGCCTGCCGCGAGCACGATGAGCAGGGCAAAGGCCAGCCCCACGCGCAGGACTATGTGGCGCGTGCGCTCTAAGCCTTCTGTTTCAATGCCGTCAAGGCCGCGCGGCTGCGATTTCAGCCCGGTCAGAATTACCAGGAAGAAGACCATGACGATGAGGCTAATCATCCCGCCGCGCGAGCCGCTCATCAGGAGCGCGACTCCCATCAAGCCGATGGCTGTCAGATAGAGCAGACGCTTTTCGCTCTCGACCGCTCCGGAAAAGAGCAGGCCGAGCGGCAGAGCCAGCGTCATTTCCATATACGCTGCAAAGTTGTGCCGGTTGACGAACGGGCCGAACGGAATGGCTAAGGGCGGCTCGCGCAGGCCGTAAATCCGCGCCGGGCTGATGAGCGATTGAATGATGGAAAAAAATGCCAGCGCGAAACCGAAAATGATAATCGTGCGAACCAGCGTGCGCAGCCGCGCGGGGCTGTCTGTGAAAGAGAGCGCGGCGGCGAAATAGATTAAGAGCGCAAAGAGTTGAATCAACACTAAACGTGTCGCATACGGATCGAGCGAGAGGGCTTGTCTCACTTCTTCCGTGAGCGCGCCGCCCGTCTGGCTCATGCCGCCCAAAGGCAACAACTGAATCAAGCCCAGCAGAATCAGCCCCGCGAGCGGCCATTGCAGCGAGTTACCGCTCATGCGCAAGCGACCCGTGCGCCACGCATCCAACGCCCAGAGGACTACGATCAGAGCCGCGCCCGCCTGAAAGATGGCGAGCGGAAAATAATCCACCGTCCCAAAGGCAAGCGTCGAGAGCACGACGGCCACCGTGAGCGTCAGAAAGACAAGGCGGCTCGCCCACGTCTGCTCAATTTCAACGAGCGGTGGTGGCGGCGGCTTTGTCGTTTCGGTCGCGGCCTGCGCCGCTGTTGTCCTGTCCGGCGTTTGCGCCGAGACGTTGGAGATTGAAGTCGTCATACCAGATGCTGCCAAAGATCGGGCACACCTCGCCGCAAAAAGCGCGGTTGGTGCGGACGTAAACTCCTTCCGTTTTCTCCGGCGTGGAAAATTCAAAAGTCACTTGCTGCCATTCGTTTCTGCCGATGGGAAACGGCGCGGACGTGCCGAGTATCTTGCCGTCGCCCGTGTCCGCTACCTCTAAGAGCGGAGTCCCGCCGCTCTTCAAATCCTGCGTCCGCACATAGCCCTCAAAGCGATAGCGCGTGTTCGGCTCGACCACGACCACTTGCATGACGTTGTGATAGTTCGGGCCGGGAAATCCTTTAAAGATAATCAGGAGGCTGCGGCTGCCGCTGCGATGTTGTGCCGGATCAATCCTCACTTCCGTTTGCGCGACCGTGGCGACCTGCCAGCCGAAGAGGCTGACGTTCGGCGCGGCGATGTTCGTTTCAAAACCGCCGTTGGCAAACTGCCCGACGGTTTCCGCGCTCTCAAGATTGAGGTCGCGCGCCAGCTCTCGCGCCGCGCGAAATTGTTTTTTTCCAAAGAGAGCGCGCATCAACTCTTCGCCCTTCGCGCTCTGCTGCTGCTTTTCCGACGCACTCAGGCTCATCCACAATCGCACGGCATCGCTGGCGCGCCCGCGCGCCGCCACAAAAGCTGCCAGTTGTGCGCGCGTGTCTGCGTCTGCTCCGGCCACTCTTTCTATTTCTTTGACATCTTCATCAAAGACGTTCCACGCTGTTTCAAAGACATGCGGGCGCAAGACGATTGGATAGCCGTCCGCTGCCTTGCGCATCTCGACAAAAGCTTCATCCGTGCGCCCGGCGCGCAACAGCATGTTGCCCAAGTACCAGCGAGGGCGCGCATAATTCGGCGACAGCTCGATGGCGCGTCGCAAGGCTTTTTCGGATCCATTGGCATCGCCCGCGCGCTCGCGCGCCTGACCCAGAGAGAGCCACAGGCGATAATCATTCGGCGACCTGCGCACGGCCTCTTCATAGAGACGCACGGCTTCAGGAATCCGTGCCGGGTCTGGACTTCTCAATTCCAGATTGGCCGCGCTCCAGTAAGCGATGGGGTCGCCCGGAGCATAACCGAGAGCGCGTCGCGTCGTCCCAAGCCCGCCCTGCTCCACGCCCGGTGTAAATTCTGCCAGAGTGTTGCCGATGTACCAGCGCGCAGCGAAAAAAGCTCCCGCGCACGCCAGCGCGACCGGGATGATTAAAAGCGCACGCCAGAGAGGCGCACGCACATCAATCAGTTTTAGTTGAGCTGTGGATGTAGCCTGAGACACGTTTGCCCGTAAATTTTAAGCGGCCTATCGAAATCCCGAAAACCCTATTCTATCAGCCTTGACAAATCAAGGGTTGAGAGAAGTTTGCCACTTGAAAAAATGTTTGCTCTCTCTTTGCGCGCCTTTGCCTCTTTCTTCTTCGCGGTCTTTGCGGTTAAGTGATTTTTAACGCAAAGACCGCAAAGTTTTTTCGCAAAGAACGCAAAGAGTTTTTACTCTTGATTCAAATTTTATATTTGCGCCTTTTGTGATATTTCGCGGCTAAATCTTTAACTGTAAAAACCGCGTATCACGTCCACGACATATTCCTGCTGCTCTGCGGTCAGTTCCGGGTAGACGGGCAGGGCGAGCGTTTCCCGCGCGGCGCGCTCGGCTTCCGGCAAATCGCCCAACTCGTATCCCAGGTAGCCGAAGCATTCCTGCATGTGCAGCGGGACAGGATAATAGATGTCCGTGCCGACGCCGTGCTGCTTTAAATGCTCTAAGAGCGCATCGCGTCTGTCTGCGCGAATCACGTACTGATGATAAATGTGGCGCACGCCCGGACGCACGAACGGCGGCGTGACCTGCTCCGTTAATCCCGCATCCGTAAGAAGCTGTGTGTAGCGCGCCGCGTTTCGCGCGCGTGCGTCAGACCATTCATCAAGTCTGGGCAGCTTGACGCGCAAAACTGTGGCCTGCAAAGCATCAAGACGAGAGTTGAGGCCGATAACTTTGTGATAATAACGACGCTCGCCGCCATGCACGCGCAGGATGTTGAGCTTCTCCGCCAGCCCGTCATCATTGGTCGTCAACATCCCCGCGTCGCCCGCCGCGCCTAAATTTTTCGACGGGTAAAAGCTAAAACATCCGATGGCTCCCATGCCCCCCGCGCGTCGCCCGTCCGCTTCATCTGCGCCGATGGCCTGCGCCGCGTCCTCTATGATTTGAATGCCGTGCCGTGCGCAAAGCTCTTCAATCGCGCGCATCTCCGCGCACTGCCCGTACAGGTGGACCGGAATCAGAGCGCGCGTTCGCTCCGTAATCGCGGCTTCGATTTTCTCGACCTCTATGTTGTAAGTCTGTGGATTGATGTCCACGAAAACGGGACGCGCTCCCAAACGCGCGATTGAGCTGGCCGTGGCAAAGAAGCTGTAAGGCGTCGTGATAACCTCATCGCCCGCGCCGATGCCGAGAGCCATCAGAGCCAGCAGCAATGCATCCGAGCCATTCGCGCAACCGATTGCGTGTCGCACTTTTGAGTAACTCGCCAACTCCTGCTCAAGCTCCGCGACTTCAGAGCCTAGAATAAAAGCCTGCGCCTCAAACACGCGATCCACAGCCGCGCGCATCTCTTCGCGCAAAGTCTCATACTGCGCATGCAGATCAAGCAGCGGCACTTTCATTTTCATCTTCTCAGAATTTGTCTGAGCACTGGTTGCCGTCATCAGAAAAATATCCCGTAGTATTTAATATTTGCCACGCACTTTAGCACACCCATGCCGGATGAGAGGAATGCTACTTTAACCAAAGTTGCTAGTGAGAGAGGTATTGGCGGGTTGCTTTAATTGCCACTAGCTAAAGCTAGTGGGTCAAAGTTGCCCTATGATTTCGGCTTTAGCCAAACAATTTAAGCTCAAGCGATAAGTGCTTTGTAATTGAAGTTCTTAAAAGATGAGTTGCCACTAGCTTTAGCTAGTGGAGCAGATGTCCAACCTCTCTGTCGGCTTTAGCCGAACAGTTCGGCTAAAGCCGATGATTGTGAGGCTCTCTTTATCCACTAGCTAAAGCTAGTGGCAATTCAAAACACTTTCATTACAGAGCAATAAGGAAGATTTATTTTATCTTTTGGCTAAAGCCAATTTTCTGTTATGACATGTCTCCACTAGCTTCAGCTAGTGGCAATGGATTAACTACCAACTTGGGTAATTTCGTGGAGCGTTATACAGAGACTATTTCGCTCCGGCAATAATCAAGGGTCGGGTTTCGATCTCTCTGCGATAAAAGACGCGCGGGCGTTGCGTTTCATTCTTCGCTGCGCTCGAAGTTGGCTTTCCGTTTTTCTTGGTCTCTTCCTGTTCAAGGATGCGCTGCTCTCGCTCGCCTTCGTCCTGCATCTGCGGGACGCGCTCCGTGGCGTAGTCGAGCCATTCGCGCAGGTAAACTCGCCCGTCGTGCGGCGCGGCGTCGGCGCGCTCGGCTTTGAGACCTTCCGAGATAAGCGCGTAAGTCAGATAGCCATGTCCCAATTTTTTGGGAGCGACGGCTACCTGCTGGCTCTCCGCCGCCGTCAGAATCGAGATGCCTTTTTCATAAGCGAGCTGTGCCAGGCCTTTTGAGTTCATAGGGCCGCGCCGCTTCTCTTCCGCTTCGAGAGCCTGACCCGAATTGCAGGCGTCAATCACGAGCACAAGCTGTCCCGCATCAACCTTCTCGAAAACCTCTTCCAGTTCGCGGTCTGAGATGCTGTGCGCGAGAATGGTCTGCAAGCCTCTCGTAATTCCCTCTTTCGTCCGCGCGCCCGCGTATCCGATGTCGTTCGGAATCAGATAAAAGCGCTGCGAGACGGCGAGGCCGTGACCTGAAAAGTAGACCATCACCAAATCTTCGGGCTGCGCGATGTCGAGCTTTTTTAAGACTTCCGGCGCGCCATCGGGAAAGATTTCATCATCCGTCCCGGCGAGGCGTTGGAGCGCGAGCAGGATATTGGCTTTGGTCGCTTCGCGATCAAGCAGCGGCACGACTTCGATGTGCGCGAAGCGTTTTAAGGCTTGCTGCTGGCGGCTAATCTCTTCGCCGAAAATCTGTGCGTCCGGCACGGCATAACGCAAATTAAATTCACGATTGGCATATTCGTTGACGCCTACGGTGATGATGTACGCTGTGCCCTGACGTTTTAAATTGCTCGCGCCGTCAATGATAAGCTGCGCGTCTTCGCTCTTAACATTGTCGCTATTAAAAGCGTAGGCCGTGAAATTATTTTCTCCGGCGATGATGGGCACGGACACTTCCAGCGTCCTGCGCGGCTGATTTTCCAGCACATCTCCGCGCCACGCTTTGATTAAAGAGCCGTTGCGAAACAGGCGCACGTCACGCGCCCCGCTGGCGGCATTCGATGCGGCTCGCTTATCGGCTGATGCGTCCGACACTTCAATCCTGAGAGTCACCCTGCGCGTTTTCAAAGCGCGCTTTGCCCTCTCCGCAGCTTCCTGTTTCTCTTCCTCGCTCTGTTCTTCTATAGCATCGCTCTCATCTTCCTGCGCCGCTTCATCGCTCGATGAATTCTCAGCTTCTTCAGTGGCGGTTGAATCTTCGCTCTGCTTCGTTTCGCCTATCGTTATAGTCTGCGCCTGTTGTATCTGAACGAGCGTGAGATTGAGTCGCGGCTGCTGGCGATTGAGATTTGCGATGCTCTGCTTGGCGGCGGGCTGTTTGCCGTTCACAATATCTGCCAGCAAGTTCGGATAGAAAAATTCATTAAAGAAGGCTTCGACCGGAGTGGCGTTGAAAGTATTCTGATCGAACCGCCAGAGAATCTTTTTCCAGGCGGCGGGCGAGCCGTCAAAAAAACCTTCGGGCGTGATAACGAGCCAGTCATGCGCGTCTATGTCGAGCAGGCTCGCCAATTCTTTTCCCGTCGCGGTGTCCCAGAGCCTGATGCTGGTATCGTTGCTGCCGCTTGCCAACAAGCGTCCGTCGGGGCTGAAGGCGACGACGTTGACGCCGTCCGTGTGGCCTATGAGCGTGCGCAGCTCCGCGCCCTTTGCCGTGTCCCACAGCTTTATCAAACGGTCATCGCCTGCGCTCGCCAGCAAGCGATTATCGGGACTGTAAACGACCGAATTGATTCTGAGCGTGTGGCCTTTGAGCGGCGGCTTCTCTGCGCCCGTCGCTACGTCCCAGAGGAAAACGTCGTTGACGGAAGTCTTGACCTGCACGGTCTGCTCGCCGGTTGCGAGAATAAGCCCCGCTTCGCTCTTGTTGCCCGCGAGCGTTTGATTGTCGAGACTGAAATTGATGGACAAGGTTTCGTATGAGCCTGCGAGCGAGCGCAGCTCATTTCCCGTCGCGGCGTCCCACAGCTTGATGGTTTTATCGGAGCTGGCGCTGGCTAAAATTTTTCCATCCGTGCTGAAGGCGATGGCGTTGACGCGATTCGTGTGGCCTTTGAAGGAGCGCACGAGCGCGCCCGTCGCTACATTCCACAAGCGAAGCGCGCCGTCCCAGCTTCCGCCCTCTGCGATATTTTTGCCGTCGGGACTGAAGGCGATGGCCCCTACGGTTTTAATCGTGTGAACATCATCCGGCATCTTGAGCGTGCGGCTAAGCTCTCCTGTCTGGACATCCCAAAGCTTGACGGTGTTGTCCGCGCTGCCGCTGGCTAACATGTTGCCGTCAGGACTGAAGGCCAAAGCCCTGACAACTTCGGTGTGCCCTGTAAAGGTGCGTAGCTCTTTGCCTTCGGTCAGATTCCACAAACGAATCGTTCCATCGTCGCGCGTCTTCGCCAGCGTCCTGCCGTCCGGGCTGAAGGCGAGGCAGACAGCCTTGCTCGTGTGCTTGCCGGAATCGAAACGCTTGCGCCCGCTCCGCACGTCCCAGGCGGTAAACACGTCCGAGTATTGCCAGATGGCTAGGGTTTGCCCGTCAGGGCTAAAGGCGATGATGCCGGGCAGATAGCTGTTCTCTCTCTCGTACAGCTTTGCGCCTTTCTCAGCATCCCAGAAAAGCAATTGCTCTCTGCCGCTCGTCGCTAAAGTCTTGCCATCGGGACTGAAGGCCAGAAAAAAAACGTCTCCGTTATGGCCTTCGAGTTTGAGTTTCTGTTTGCCGCTCGCTGTCTCAAATAGCAAGACGGAGTGCTCCGCGCCGACGCAAGCAATCGTTTTTCCGTCAGGACTAAAGCTTGGTTCTCCTTCTTCCGCCGCCAGATTGTCAAAAGCGATTCGCGGCTTTCCCGTTTGCAGGTCGAACAGAGCGACTTGTTTTCCATCAACGACGGCGACGGTTTTTCCGTCCGGGCTGAGCGTAAACGTGCGCCCTTTGAGCTTGAAGCGTTCAGCGCGCGTCGCGGCGTCCCAGACTTTTATCGCCTGCGTGCCTTTGCCGTCGCCGCTGATGAGAGAGAGGCTATCGCGGCTCCATGTGACCGGAGTAAATTCGTCATCGGTGACGGCGATGCGGCCTTTCTCTTTGCCCGTCACAATATCCCAGAGGCGTATGCCACGGTCTGGAAAGTGGCTCGCGCTGGCGAGCGTTTTTCCGTCCGGGCTGATGACAATCAGCCGCACCATGTCCGTGTGTCCGGTGAAGGTGCGGAGCAACTCGCCCGTCTCCACATTCCATAATTTGATGGTTTGGTCGCGGCTGCCGCTCGCCAGCCGCTTGCCGTCAGGCGTGAAAGCTAAACTGAAAACGTAATCCCTGTGCCCGACGAGCGTGCGTAGCTCTCTTCCAGTCGAGACTTCCCAGAGCTTGATGGTCTGGTCGCGGCTCGCGCTGGCAGCCAATTTTCCGTCAGGACTGAAAGCCACGTCGTTGACTCCGTCCTGATGTCCCGTCTCGACCACCAGCTCGGGCTGTTGCCCGAATGAAGCAGACACAGTAAGAGCGAAGATGAGAGCGATGCTGGTAATGATGTGATGAGCGAGCTTCATTTTTTATTTTTCGGGGGCGGGTAAATTTGGGATTGTGTGGTTGACGGATTGAGGCTCACCGCAGAGACGCGGAGAAGTCGCAGAGATAGCGCACAGAGTTGAATATCCTTCAAGCCTCTGCGCCCCTCTGCGTCCTCTGCGACTCTGCGGTGAGCCTCAACTTATCTCTCACTCAATTACCAATCAATCACACTACTTATTTTTCGGCGAGCCTGCATTCTCCGCATACCGCAAAGGGACTGTAATCATCACTGCGCTGCCGGATTTTGCGGACACACGATAGATGGTTTGCGGCGCGGGGTCTTCCTGATCCAGCACTCTCGATTCATTTCCGCTGGCGGCTTTCTCTGCCAGAGTCCAGGTCTGGCCTGCTCCACCTTCCATCTCGAAACGCTCGGCATCCGTTTTCCACATGCGCTCCCACTCTGCCACCTGCGCTTCGTCAAGCCGCATGTACTTGCGCTGCAAGGGCGGGATGTCGAGCGGCTCCGTGGTGACGAGAACGGTTAAGACTTCGCCAACTTGATCGGGTCGGCTCGGTTTTAAAGTGAAATAGTTTGGGCGGTCATCCTGCGCGGGGATGTCTACGAGCATGCCTGCGCTCACGGCGTTGTTGCCGCCGCGCGTGCGAAGGGTGGGAAAGATAAGATACGGCGCGCTCATGGAACCGTCCGCGTACAACTCGCGGTCAATGACATAAAGATAACCCGTGCGCGGCGATTCGATACTGAGACGCACTTTGTCTCTGACTTTCAATAAAGTCTCGGCTTCGATGCGAACGGGCGTCAGCTCGACCCGCGCGTCCGTCTCTTCCTGATCGAGAATCCGCGTCTCTTTATCATCCGACGCGCTCGACGGGCGCAGTTGCCAGATGGTGACGCCGACCTGTGCCAGCTCTTCGCCTTTCCGCACAGGGACTTCTTTCGCATCGTTTGGTTTAGCATCCTTGCTGACACCCACGCCAACGGCGACAGCCGCTTTCGGAGTCCGGCGCACATAGCGGCGCGACTTCTTCGGCTTCGCGCTCGCAGCAGATTTTTTAGGTCTCGATTCCGCGTACTCGAAAAAAATCTGTCTCGATTCATCTTCCTGCTCGCCCGCTTGCTCGCGCGCGGGAGGCGCAGCAGCCGGAGGCGGAGAAGGAGCGACAGTGGTCGGCTTCGCGGTCGGTGGCTTAATCTGATTTTGCGCCGCTGCTGCGTCCACATAAAACGCGCTGATGACGAGCGCACATAACGGCAGCAATATTTTTTTGATTGTCCTTGATTTTTTAAACATGATTTCTCTCGTTCTTACTTCATTCATCCCGTGATTGTTTTAATTCTGCTCTTTGCTTTGCGCTCTTTGCGTCTTACTACTTTGCGGTCTTTGCGTTAAAAAATCATTTAACCGCAAAGAGCGCAAAGAGAAACCCGCAAAGGCGCGCAAAGTTTTTCTGCTCTTGATGTGAATCAATGATGTTCCAGCTCAACCAGATTGACCAGCACGTCGCCTTTGGCTTTGATGATGGTTCGCTTCTTGTCCTTCTCAGCCTGCGCGTTGGACTCGGCTCGTTGCTTTGTAAAAAAACTCTGCAAGGCTCTGACCTGATCTGGATTGGTAATCATGCCTTTGTCCTGCGGGTTGGCGACGCCTTTGACGTTCTCCAATTCCGGCACGGGTTTGTCCGCCCAGATCATCCACATCTTTTCCGTGCCCGCTTCCGCGTCGAAAAAGTAGCCTCTGCCCTGACGCGGCGGGCTTTCCACTTTCTGATTGGCGGCGACCTGCGCAGAGCCTCCGTCGAGCGGGTACAGGACGTTATAACTTGGCAACCCGTTTCTGGGATGCGGGCCTTCGTTGATGACGTAAAGATAGCCCGCCTGCGCAGGCATGACGTTCATCCAGAACTGCCAGCCGTTTTCAAAAATTTCCTGCCCGGATGTTTCAAAAGGTTCTTGAAAGGATTTGCCGTCGCGCATCTTTTGCACCGACAACGAAAAGCTTAATTCCCGCTCCGGCGTTGTGACTGCCGCGCCGCCCGGATTTTGCTGAGATGCGGATTTTGGCTTAAAGGAGTACAAGGCCCAGAAACCGATGAGACCGAGCACCATGAGTCCGACACCCGCAAGCAAGAGCGGGTTCATGCCGCGCTTCGCTTGCGCAGAGGGCGCGCTTCCCTGTTGAGGCGAATAATTCGGCGCGGCAGTTCCATGCGAAGCCCCTGCGGGGAAAGTCCTTTCCGAAGCTATAGAATTTGTCCCGATACCGGAGCCGGCGGGCATGGTCGGCAAAGTCGGGTCTGAAAGTCTTCCCGAAAGGGGCGCGTCAATCACGCCCGCATCCGCCGTCAGAGCCTTTGCCAGTTCGTCTCCAAAATCTTTGGCGCGTTGATAACGGTCTTTCGGATTAAAGGCCAGCGCCTTGAAGATCACGCGCTCCGCTTCTTCCGAGAGAGACGGGCGCAAGTCCACAGGGCGGACGCGCACGCCCGTCCGCTGCATCTCTAAAAGCTGAAAAGACGAATCGGGATTGAACGGCCTGCGCCCGGTCAGCATTTCGTGTGCGATGATGCCGAGCGCGTACACGTCGCTCGCCATCGAGACGGGCTTCGCGCTCAACTGCTCAGGAGCCATGTAGAGAATCGTGCCGACCGTGGCAGCCGTCACAGTCTCAGGCGCAACCAGCGAGTCTTTAATCTTGGCGATGCCGAAGTCTATGACTTTTATCTGCTCTTCGCCGTCGCTCAGGGTTTGCAGCATGATATTTTCGGGCTTCAAATCGCGGTGCAGGATGCCTTTGTCGTGAGCGGCGGACAGAGCGCGCCCGATCTGCTGCATCAGGTGCGCGACGCGCTCTAATTCCATGCCTTCGACGCGCATTGCCGCGCGCAAGGATGCGCCCTCGACATACTGCATCACCAGAAAAGGCTTGCCGTCGGGCAGCGCGCCTGCGTCCAACACGCCGACGATGCCCGGATGCTCGACGCGCGTGAGGGCTTCTATCTCCTGCTGAAACTTGCGGCGTACCCATTCGTTCTGCTGCGATTCTTCCAACAGGACTTTGACGACGACGCGCTTGGACAAAAGCTGCTGGTCGCGCGCCAGATAAACGACGCCGATGCCGCCGCGCCCCAACTCTTTCTCAATCGCATAACGATTGTTAATCGTCATGCCGACGCCGAGACTGCTTGAGGCTATCGTCTGCTGCACAGACGCATCGGACGCAGCAGCCACTTCTGTCAAAGCCCGTGAAGGGTCTGTCTCACGCGGCTTTTCATCAAACACGGTTTCACTGTTTTGATCGTTGTGTGTCGTCATAAGCTATTTTTGCAGAAGTAATTTATGAGAGAGCAAGACAAAAGTTTCGCGCAAAGGCGCAAAGACGGAAAGGAAAAACTCAATCGCTTTCTTTGCGCCTTTGCGCCTTTGCGCGAGAATATTTACTTTAGTTTCCAGAGCGCATTGTACTAACAATTCAACGCTTAACAAGAGCTTCCTTAAACATCTCACATTTACTTTCAAAGCTTGACCGGACGCCCGCCCTCATTGATGGACTTTTGCGCGGCTTCCAGAATCCGCACGACGCGAAGACCCGCGTGCCCGTCCGTCAAAGGTCTTCGCGCTTCTCTGATCGCGCTTAAAAACTCTGCGCAAGCGTGTTGGAGAGCTTCGGTCGAATCCAATTTCGGAACCCACACATCGCCCGTGCGATAGCTGACCAGCGTGCGATACGCGGCTTCTCTATCGGAAGCCTCTTCGCTGCGGTTGGTGGTGACGCCCTTATCGTAGATGCGAATTTTTTCGGTCGGCTCGATGTCGTCATAGACGATCATCTTGCGGCTGCCGCCCAGCAGAGTCCGGCGAATCTTGACGGGCGCGAGCCAGTTAAAATGAAAGTGAGCGATAAACTCATCGGCAAAGCGCAGCATGACATAGGCTATGTTCTCGATGCCGCGCTCGATGTGACAACTGCCGATGGCAGAGACTGCTTCGGGCTGCCGCTCGATGATAAAATCCATGATGGAAAGATCGTGCGGAGCCAAGTCCCAAACGACGTTGATGTCGCGCTGAAAAAGCCCCAAGTTGATTCGCACCGAATCAAAGTAGAGCAGGTCGCCCAGTTCTCCGCTCTCGACAATCTCTTTGATCTTGCGCACCGCTCCCGTGTAGATAAAAGTGTGATCCACCATCACCGTCAACTTCTGACGCTCGGCCAACTCGATCAACTCTTCGGCCTCGCGCGCACTCGCCGTAAAAGGTTTTTCGATAAACACATGCTTGCCTGCTTCGAGAGCATCTTTGGCAAACTTGAAATGCGTGGCGACGGGCGTCGCGATCACGACCGCATCAAGCTGCGGGTCTGCGAGCAGCGTGCGGTAATCCTCCGCCGTCTGTGTCGCAGGATAACGCCGCCCGAAAGAAGCCAGCCGCCGCTCGTCCACATCACACATCCAGCGCAGCTCCGCCCCCTCGTTCTCCGCAAAGTTACGCAGGAGGTTCGGCCCCCAGTAGCCGCATCCGATGACGCCGATGGTTATTGCTTTCATCAATTTTATAAGTTAGCCGCCGATTACCGGGACGGAAAGGTTACGACAAATCTTTTTAGCAAGTTGATTGGAGATTTCCGTATGACGTGGCACAGCTTCTACCGCGCCGGTGTTAGGATTGCACCATAAAGAATGCGCCCGACCCTCACGTTTAAGATAGCAACCATGCCTGCGTAGATGGCGCAACAGGGATTCGCGCTTCATTCCACCACAACCATATCTTTCATTGCATCGGCTGGAAGTCCCCGCAGCGCATCTTCTCGACGGTCTTCGAGAATCAGGGCGATGGCCTCAGCAAGATTTTCCCGGCACTCCTCAATAGTCAACCCTTGCCCGTTAGCGCCGGGAATCTCCGGGCAATAAGCTATGTACCACTCTCCATCCTGTTCAATAATAGACGTGAACTCGTTATGCATCCGCCACCTCCGGTCGTCCAAATTCCGTTCCATGCCATTCTATTTTATATGGTTTATCTATGCTTTGATCTGTGCGAATAATTATGAAAGCACTGCTGCGATACTTTAAGGGATTGTTAATGTAGGATTCTACTTTCATTCTATCGCGCGCAATCTCACCTCGATCTTTGTTTGAGGATTTCTTGACCTCAATAGCTAATAAATTATTGGAAGTTCCCCTTTTGTGAATAATTATGTCAGGACGAACAAGGGCGTCGTCCACGACTTCAGGATTTTGTTTCTGAGGCAAAGGAGTTCTCTTCCGTTTATCCCTATCCATGTTGAATTCACAATCAACATTCCAAGTTTCAAACAAAGTTTCCAAATACCGAGCCAGCCTATGACTTATCGCCTCTTCCTGCACGTCTCTATTTAATAGGTCAGCATCTTGTTCCAAGAGCGTATCAAGTGCCTGTGTAACACGGGCTTTTAATTCTTCTATATTAATAGCTTCAAGGGTCATTAGTTTCTCATACCACTGTCGAGATACTCATAGCCTGTCGAGTCATCTTTACCACATGCTCAAGCTGCTCATTCGTCAACTCCGGGAACATCGGCAGCGACAACACGCGACGCGCCTGACGTTCGGCTTCCGGGAAATCTCCGGGCTTGTGTCCCAGAAAAGCGTAGGCCGGTTGCAGGTGAATGGGAATCGGATAATGTATGCCGGTCTGCACGCCCGCTTCGGTCAGGGATTTTTGCAGGGCGTCGCGTTCCTCTGTCTGCACGACATAGAGATGATAAACATGTTGCGCGTAATCCATCTCGCGCGGCAGGATAAGATTGGTGTCTTTCAAAAGCTGGTTGTAGAGCGCGGCGTGCTCGCGGCGCAGAGTGTTCCAGCGGTCGAGGTGTTTGAGCTTGACGCCCAGCACAGCCCCTTGCAAGCCTTCGAGGCGAAAGTTGTAGGCGATGATTTCGTGATGATACTTGCGCTCAGAACCGTGATCGCGCAAGAGGCGCAAGCGGCGCGCTACCTCCGCATCATTCGTGACCACCGCGCCGCCCTCGCCATACGCTCCCAAATTTTTGCCCGGATAAAAACTGAAACATCCGGCAAGCCCGAGCGCGCCGACTCTCTTTCCTTTATACAAACTTCCGTGCGCCTGCGCGGCGTCTTCAATCACGATTAAATTGTGGCGCGCGGCAATCTCAAAGATAGGGCCCAAGTCTGCCGCCTGCCCGTAAAGATGCACGGGCATGATGGCGCGCGTGCGCGGCGTGATGGCTGCTTCGATCCGGTTGACCTCAATGTTGTAAGAGCTTGGGTCTGCATCCACGAAGACCGGCGCAGCTCCGGCGGTCGAGACGGCTTCGGCGGTGGCGAAGAAAGTATTAGCGGGCACGATTACTTCATCGCCCGCCGTGAGGCCGCAAGCGGTCACGGCCAACTGAATCGCAGCCGTCCCGTTGCTGATGCCGACACAAAATTTTGCGCCGACATATTCTGCGAACGCTGCTTCAAAGGCTTCGACCTCGCGCCCCAGGATAAAAGAAGTGTTATCCAGCACCCGCTGAATCGCAGCGTTCACTTCTTCTCTGATTGATTGATACTGCGCTTTTAAGTCAACGAAAGGAATCATAAGACAGTGATAAGTGATGAGTGATAAGTGATGAGATAAGAAAGATGCTATTTAGCATTTCTCTTATCACTCATCACTTATCACTCATCACTTCCTTTATTATTCTTGCCGGATTGCCCGCGACGGTTGCGCCTGCGGGGACATTTCGGGTAACGACTGCGCCCGCGCCGATGATGGCGCGCTCGCCGATTTCGATGTTGCCTAAGATAGTTGCGCCCGTGCCGATGCTCGCGCCGCGCCTGACGGTCGTGCTTAGCAGAGTCCAGTCGGCTTCGGTTTGCAATGCGCCGCCCTCGCCGGTTGCGCGCGGGTATTTGTCATTGATGAAATTGACGCCGTGGCCGATGAAAACCTCGTCTTCGACGGTGACGCCTTCGCAGATAAATGTGTGGCTCGACACTTTGCAGTTGCGCCCGACGCGCACGCCCTTTTGAATCTCTACGAAGGAGCCGATCTTCGTGCCGTCGCCGATTTCGCAGCCGTAGAGATTAACGAAATTATAGATGCTGACATCGCTCCCGAGCCTGACATCATCAGCAATCAGACAAAACTGGCCTCTCATAAACGCGGCATCATAGCAGAGGCACATAGGTTGGCGTAAATGGCCGTAGCAAATTTACGGGAGGATTCAAACAGGATAGACAGGATTAACAGGATGAATGACAAGCTATTGAGATTTGAGATTGGCGCATCTCAAATCTCAAAGTCAGGCTGCTGAATTTTGCTTTATCCTGCCTATCCTGTCCATCCCTGTTAAATCTTCTTTTCGCTAATCTGCTATAAATCTCCCGTAAGTTCCGACTTTGCTCAAAAAAAGTTGACGATAAGCGAAGATAACAGTAGACTCTTGGCCTCATCATTAGTTGAGAGAACCAATTGTTTTCAGCAATTTGACATCGAAGTTTGATTAAATGCATCTGACCCATGCATCCACAAAGGGAGGTTCAGGTATGAGCGCTTGCTGGCAAAAAGCTTTTAAAGCAGTCGCCTTATTTCTCGTCTTCAGCATCGTGCAAGTGACAGTGCTTGCCAATGCGACAAGTTCAAACATCAAAAGCTCCACGCCGGGCGCTATGATTTTCGGTCGGCTGGACCTAAGCAGCAGCCAGTTTATTCTCGTCAACGGTAACGGGGCTAAATCCGGCGCAACCATCTTTTCCGGCGCACGCCTGCAAACCCCTGAAGGGGTGACTGCGACAGTGCAGTTAGGCACGGCTGGAAAACTCGAAATTGCTCCGAACACCGATCTGACGGTGACGTTTGATAGCGCAAACGTTGATGTCAGAGTGGCAGAGGGCAACGCATTTCTGACTACGAACAACGGAGTCAACGGCACGGTGACGCTGCCGGAAGGCGCGGTCAACGCGGCTCTTCCTGCTCCTGCGGGCGCGGCAGCCGGAGAGGGAGGCAATGCTCTCGGCCTCATCCTGACGGCATCGCTTGTCGCAGCCGCTGTGATTACCTACGTCGTCTCGGATGATGATGATGACAACGACAGCCCGTTCTAAAACTTTTTAAGTTCCGGCTCTGCTGTCATCAGTTTCATCAACGATTCCAAAAGCCTGTGCCCTTCCTGCTCAAAGCGGGAGGGGCACAGGCTTTTTTGGCGTCTGCTCGGCAGTGGTAGAAATAAAAGTCGGACTCGCCGCAGAGACCGGAGAGAACGCGGAGATAGTGCAGAGGCTTGAATGCCCTTCAACTCTCTGCGCCACTTCTGCGCTCTCTCCGGTCTCTGCGGTGAATCTCAGCTCTCGACTCATTTAACTTCAAACTGAACCATTACCGTCTGCTCTTTTAAGGTTAAGGCGGATAACCGCCGTGCTATACTCACACACGGTCTCAATATCATCTTTGCAGCGAGCGTTTGGATAAAGCTGCCTTGCCTGTAACTTCTCTTTATGCGCTCAGACACCACAGCTTCAGACATACTGACGGGCACGGTCAAAGGCCCCGGCGAGTTGCCGCACGAATATCTTTTCATCACAGCGGATAACTTGCGCACGCGCATCGGCGAATTCGTCTACTACGTGGCGCGCGACGCGGACGAAGAGCGGCATATTTTAGGCAACATCACTTCGCGCCGCCTTGTGCGCAATTTGCCGGACGCTTTTCTCTCAGACCCGCAGACGCCGCCCGCTGTCGTCTCATCGCTGATCGGTTTGAACGGCGAGGCTTGTGAGCTTTACGAGATTACGGTGGAGACCATAGGTTATTTCAGCGAGGGCATGGGAGATTTCACCAACCCGCGCATCCCGCCGAATCCGGGCGACCCTGTTTTCTTAGCTTCATCCGAAACTCTGTCGGGCGTCCTCTCGCCCCGTATGAGAGAAGAGATCGGCTCGGCCCACGTCGGCAGCCTGCTGACGCGAAGCGCGAACGAAGTCCCTGTCGTGCTGTCAATCAAAGATGTCGTCTCAACGCACCTTGCGATTTTGGCTTCGACGGGCGCGGGCAAGTCTTACACTGCGGGCGTGCTGGTCGAAGAGTTGATGCGTCCTTACAACCGCGCGTCAGTCTTGATCGTAGACCCGCATGGCGAGTATGACACCTTGCGCTCAATCGAAGGCGACGAGAAATTTCGCGGCGCGGACGGTTATCAACCCGAAGTCAAAATCTTTACGCACGACCGCATCAAGGTGCGCGTCTCTTCGCTGACCGAAGCGGACATCAAATATCTTTTGCCCGAAGGCACTTCCGACAAGATGCTGCACTATCTGTCGCAGGCTTATCGCAGGCTGACGGCGGGCGAGAGGGGCGAGCGCGGGACGTGGGGCTATCATGACCTGCGCGACGCAGTGACGCAGGAGAAGTACGGCGACGAAGACAGTCGCGGCGGCGGCTCCGGCGGCAACGTCAGCTCGATTGACGCTCTACTGTGGCGACTTGATAATCGCTTTGACCGCCCGGACTCGATTTTTTCGGATCACGAACACATCCCCTTACAAGAACTCTTCAAACCCGGGCGCTGCACCGTCCTGCAACTCTCCGACATAGAGCAGAACGAGCAGCAAGTCGTCGTCGCCACGCTCCTGCGCCGCGTCAACAAAGCGCGCGTCGCCACCGTCCGCGAAGAAGCCGAAGAGACGAGCGACCACTTTCTTCCCTATCCGGTCTTTGCCTTACTTGAAGAAGCGCACCGCTTCGCGCCCGCCGGGCAGACTGTCGTTTCTACAAACATCCTCAAACAGATTCTCTCCGAAGGCCGCAAGTTCGGCGTTGGCATCGGCCTCATCACCCAACGCCCCGGCAAATTAGACCAGGACGTGCTCTCGCAATGTATGACCCAAATCATCATGCGCATCGTCAACCCGATTGACCAGGACACCGTCGCCAAATCGGTCGAAGGCGCAGGCCGCCAACTCCTTGATGAACTCCCCGCGCTCACCAAAGGTCAAGCCGTCATCTCCGGCGTCGGCGTCAACACTCCCGTCATGTGCCGCATCCGTCCGCGCCTCACACGCCACGGCGGCGAAACCTTCGACGCGCCATCAGAGTGGGCCAAATGGCACTCCGGCGAAGAACGAGAGCGCCGCGCACAAGACAACGCCGTCCTCGCCAAACCCGGCTCCGGTAAGAAAGTCGAGAAGCTGCGCGGGATTCAGATCTAGCGTATCGAATTACCATTTAAATGATCGGTTTGCCCAAAGGAACGGTTAAGCTCGTCGCGCACTCTGCCGGGTGGCGGGAGTTGTTTGAGGCGGAGAAGACCTTGCTGCGCTCTGTCATCGGAAAGTTGGCGCTTGAAGTCGAGCATATCGGAAGCACGTCTGTCTGTGGATTGGAAGCGAAGCCGATTATTGATATGGCGGTCGCCGTCAGGGAAATTTTGGAGGCGGCAGAATGCGTCGCGCCGCTGGAAGGTGTCGGCTATGTTTATCGCGGAGAGAATGGCATTCCCGGAAGGCATTATTTCAGGAAGGGCGACCCGACTCTGTATCATCTTCACATGGTTGAATTGTCGAGCGAGTTCTGGCGGGCACATTTGTTATTTCGCGACTACTTGCGAGGGCATCAGGAGGTGGCAGCGGAGTACGGCAAACTCAAGAGAGAACTGGCGATGCGGTATCCGTTTAATCGTGAAGCTTACACGGAGGGCAAGGCTGCTTTTATCGAGGGAGTGTTGAAGCGCGCGGAAGAATTTGTTTAGCATGAAGAAGCTGCTAAATGAAAGTTTCGGCATCAGCCTGTCGCTAAAAATACACACTTGCTCCGCGCGCTGTTCATTGTAGTAGACAGGTCGGGAACAACCACACATTTGTAAGTTGGCTGCATATCGTGCGTCTGCATAGGTTGCCGTGATGGGGAACGGGTGGCACGATTCTTGACTTGGTGGTCTGGTTAGTGGCAGCCGTTAATCTTAACTCCCAAAGGCGCAGGCTGCCTCCTCGCTCTTAGACGTAAGTGCATGCCGAGAGCCGCTGCTGCTGCTTAAGTCCAAACTTTTCACCGCGCCTCAAAAAATTTCACCTGCGGGAGGCGGCACAAAAATTTGCCGCGCGAGCAAGCGCGTGCGTGCCGGACGCTATCGCAGAAAAATAGGAGGAGACTATGCCATCTAGCCGAAAGCAGAGTGGTTTTTTTATTCAAAGCACACATGGCGTGAAGGGTAACTTCGAGTTGGTTGTGCCAAGCACGGCGGGCGGGTTTGCGCATTACTGGCGAAATAATGATCTGCCGAACATGCCCTGGAACGGCCCGTTCCCCGTCGGCAGCGGAACGCTCAACACCGGCATCTCGCTCATTCAGAGCAACTTCGGCGCGGGCAATCTGGAAGTCATAGGGTGTCAGGGAAACCAGCTTGTCGCATACTGGCGACTGGGACAATCCCCTTGGACTTGGAGCGGCCCGACGACGATTGCTGCCAGCGGAGTCGTCGGGCATCCAGCCTTGATCCAGAGCAATCACGGGACGAAAGGAAATTTTGAAGTCGTCGTCCCGCGCACCAGTGGCGGGCTGGCGCACTTCTGGCGAAATAATGATCTGCCGAACCTGCCGTGGAGCGGCCCGACCAATTTCGGGTTTGAAAGCATCAGCGGCGTTTCCCTTATTCAAAGCAATTTCGGCGCGGGCAATCTGGAAGTCATCGCGCGACAGGGGGGAAACAACATGGTTCACTACTGGCGGTTGGGGCAAGCGCCGTGGACTTGGAACGGGCCGTTTACCATCGCCACCGGCATCAGCGGAACGCCTTCGATGATTCAGAGCAATCACGGCACGAAAGGAAATTTCGAGCTGGTCATGCCGCGCGTCGGAGGCGGGCTGGCGCATTACTGGCGCAACAACGATCTGCCGAATTTGCCGTGGAGTGGGCCAACGAATTTTGGCACGGGAAACATCAGCGCAGTCTCTTTGATTCAGAGCAACTACGGCGCGGGCAATCTGGAAGTCATCGCGCGCGAAGGCAATCGTCTCGCGCACTACTGGCGGCTGGGGCAGGCTCCGTGGACTTGGCACGGGCCGTTCTACATCGGCGAGACGGAATGCCTGCGCGTGCATGTGAAGATTCTGACGCCGCCCAACATTCCCGTTAATGACTTGATCGCATCCATGCAGCAAGTCTATGACACAGCCAACATCCGCGTCGTGCTTGCCAGCACAGAGAATTTGAATCTCCCTGCGCTCAACGACCTGGATGTCGGCGGCTGCTTTGCGGGTCAAACGACTGCGGAGCAGAATCTACTCTTCGCTAATCGCAACAACGCCGCGCCCGATGACGTGGTGGTATACTTCGTTCGTTCCACCGTTCCCCCGCTCAACGGATGTGCAGCGCACCCGACAGGCAGACCCGGCGCGGTCTGCGTGCAGGGCGCAACAAGGTGGACGTTCGGGCATGAGATCGGACATGTGCTCGGCCTTGCGCATGTGAACGATAACAACCGGCTGATGACGGGTAACGGAACCGCAAACATCACTAATCCACCTCCTGATCTGGCTGACAATGAGGTGAGCACGATGCGGCTAAGCAACCTGACGAGGCCCTGCTAGGAGGTAAAAGTATGGCTGTAACAATGGTGCAGGTAAAAAATATTTTGACCCGCGATGAGCCGAACTACATGGAAGCGGCTCAGCTCGGAGCCGAAGCGATTCCGCATCTGAAGCAACTCTTACAAGAAGAAGACACCTTGCTCGCTTCAAAAGCCACATATCTGGCGAGCATGATTAACAGCGACCAGTCGGCTGATGTCGTCAAAGAAGCCTCCGCCAGCGAACACGTAGAGGTGCGCGCGGCGGCGGCGGCGGCGACACGCAACTTGCCGCAGTCGCCGAACATGGATGTGCTCAGCAGCTTGCTCGACGACGGCGATGTCAGCGTCCGCAAAGTAACTCTCAAATCCATCCGCGCTCTAGGCGATTCGGGCGCGGACTTCGGCGAAGCGAAACCGAAGAGCGGAGCCAAAAAGGGAGCCAAAAAAGCTGCGGCGAAAAAAGGTGCTAAGAAGGGCGCGGCGAAAAAGGGAGCCGCAAAGGGCGCGGCGGCTGACGAAGAAGATATAGGGCTGCTTGCCAAAGTCCGCAGGCTGGCGGAGGAGGACGCCGATCCTTACATTCGTGAGATAGCCAGCGACACGCTTAACCAGCTACCGTAGATTAGGGTGTAGGGGATAGGGTGTAGGGTGTAGCTCAAGACAATTTGTTTTTCTATACCCTACTCCCTTCCCCCTATACCCTTGCCTTTAGAATTTCCCCCCGCTTATATTCATCAAGACAATTTATGTGAATCAAGAGTAGAAACTCTTTGCGCTCTTTGCGCATCTCTTCTTTGCGGTCTTGGCGTTAAAACAGCACTTAACCGCAGAGGCCGCAAAGATAAATCGCGCCAAGAGCGCAAAGAAAAAGCTGTTGATTTGTTGCTACCCTTGATTCGCATAATTTGAGAGACCTCTCAGCCTCGAAGGGAGACCGGGATGTATTTTAAGAAGCCTCTGGCAATCATCGCTGTGCTGCTCGCCTGCGCTCTGTCCGCTCCGGCGCAGGCGAATAAGTGCGCGCTGAAAATCGCGGAGCTTAAGCAGACGCCGGAGTTGTACGGCTTGCGGCTCGGCATGACCACAGATCAGGCGCGGGCGGTTGTGCCCGCGATACAGATTAGCCATAAAGATGATATAGGCTTTGCGACGACGAGTTTTTCGCCGGACTTTAACCCGCAGATTGATAAAGCCGCGTTCGCGGGCGTGCGGACGGTCTCGCTGGAATTTTTGGACGGCAAGCTGTTCACGCTCTGGATCGGTTTCAACAGCTCGTACAAGTGGAAGACGCTCGAAGAGTTTGTGCCGGGCATGAGCATGGCTCTCGGCTTGCCCCCCGGCGCGTGGACTGTCAACTCTGCCAGGCAGACGCTGGAATGCGCCGATGTCCAGCTCGTCGCCTCGATGATCGCGCAGGGGCCGAGCATCCGCCTGACCGACAAGAGCGTGAAAGAATTGTGGGAGCAACGCCGCACGGAGCGGGAAGAAAAACGCACAGCGGATAGCGAAGACGAGCCTTAAATTTCAACCCAGTATTACACTCGATGTAAATGCAAGAGTAGAAACTCTTTGCGCTCTTTGCGTCTTTATCTTTGCGGTCTTGGCGGTTAAATGATTTTTTAACGCAAAGACCGCAAAGAGGAAAGACGCAAAGAGCGCAAAGAAAAAGCAGTTGATTTGTTGCTATCCTTGATTCGCCTTACATTCGATGAGACAAGATATCAGAGCATGCGTCGCCTATATCGCAGGGCGTTTGATCTCAAAACGCGAGGCGCGTGTGATTTATGATTCCGCGCAGGCGAGGCATTTGGTGATTGACGGGAGCGTCGGGGAGCGTCAAATCAGGATTCACGACTACGCGCGAGATTGCGAGATGACGGGCGAGCGCGTGCGCGCGACTTACAGGCTTTACGATCACGGCGCGGCGCAGCACTTGTTTCTTGTGATTGACGGCGAGAAGTTCGAGGGCTATGACCACGGCAGCATCTGCCACTTTAGCGGCAAGATGAACGGCTCGGACATTTCGCTCTACGACCACGGCGTTGGGCGCAGTTTTAGTTACAGACTCTAAAAGCAATAAGACAATTTAACCACCAAGGCACAAAGACACTAAGAGCCGCTCACAAAACCACAGATTAGCCACAGAGCCACGGAGATCAGAGCAGTCATTTTATTTAGCATCTCTTGCATATACTTTTATTGCTCTGTGTCTCTGTGTCTCTGTGGCTGACTATTGTTAGTCAGTTCTTAGTGTCTTTGTGCCTTTGTGGTTAAGCTTCTGATTCCGGCTTCGCATTTGGCCGCTCTCTCGGTTATACTCCGTTTTAGCTCGTCCTGCCCGAACCATCCGCGCCTGCGGCGTTAAAGGCCGCTACCAGCCGGAGCGTTTCGCGAGATTTCGTAGCACAGGCAAACAGCAAATTGTTTCCCGTGCGCCTGAACCTTTAGGCGAGCCACGATTTTACCGGGTCGCATCCGTTTTGCGTTCCCTGTTGAACTTTTACGTATTTTGCCGCCGCGATTAACGACAAGGCAGGTTTTTGAGCACGCGGGTGATCCGCGCTTCTTGAGTGCTCCCTGACTCGTTGAAGTTAATTTCAAAAGGCTCCAAGGCCGGGCGGCATGGGGATTCCATTTGTTTAAGCCATACTCCTCTCGCGCTGACGGGAAAGAGTCTCTTTCAATTACCGAGACACACTCTGCGCGCGAACTTTCGAGACACCAGCAACGCCCGCCAAAACTCTTTTCCAGCGCGGGCGACACACACGGACAGGCCGCAGAGGCCGGTCATCTCAACACACCTTTTTCGAGCGAGCCGTCGGGCTTCGCTTATCGTGCGCCGGACGCGCGCCTCGCCAGACGGCTTGCAGGCGCGCAGTTCTTTGCGCTTCACACTTTCAACACCACAGCCACCGGGCGTTTTGATGAATTGAAAAGAGCTAGATATTCGTCTGCTCGTCATTCAAACGCTTCTTGAGAGGGCTGCTGGCCGGGAGACATTTTTTTACACATGGCAAAAGAATTGATCGTCAGCGTGAATGGCCGCGAAAAGAAAATAGCCATTATCGAAAATGAACAGGTCACGGAGTTTTATATCGAACGTGGCGAAGAAAATCAGGGCATCGTCGGCAATATTTACAAAGGGCGCGTGATGCGCGTCCTGCCCGGCATGCAGTCTGCTTTTGTGGACATAGGGCTTGAGCGCGACGCCTTTCTGTATGTCTCGGACTTCTTTGACGAAGAAGAAGAGTTCGAGCGCATCGTTATGGACAAGACCAAGAAGGGCGACGCAGCCGGAGCCGAACGCGCCGCGCAGGAGCGCATCGAGCAGGCACGCATCGAACGCGAGCAGCGCATAGAGGCAGCGCAGGAGCGCGTCGAGCCGCTTCTGGAAAGCGAGTTGGAAGCCATCCCGCAGGACATGCAGCCACAGCCCGAAGAGGAAGAGCCTGTGCGGGAAACAGTCGAAGCCTCTGCGCCGCCAACGCCCGCGCCGGAGGACGAGACGACTGAAGAGAGCGGAAGAAAAAGAGGACGACGCGGTCGCCGTCGTGGCAAAGGCGCGCCCGAAGCCGGAGAAAAATTTTCCGAAGATGCGGCGCAGGCTTCACCCACGCCCGAAGCCGAGGCGATTGAAACGCCTTTCGCTGCGGCGGACTCTTCATTCCAGCGCATTGTTGACGAAGACGAGCGCGCCGCTGCCGAAGAAGGCGAGATGTTCAAAGACGCGCGCCTTCAAGAACGCCTCTTTGACCAGATTCACGCCGTCGAATTCGACATGGAAGACATGCCGACCGCCGAAGTCGGCTCCTTGCTCAACTCTGCGGGCGGGCGAAACGATGCTTCATTCCAGCGCATAGACGACAGCGACATCGCTCCTGCCGGAGAATCAACGGAAACATCTTACGTGCAGGAAACCGTTGCCGCGCATGTCGGCGCATTCATTGACGAGATTGCCGGAGACACACTCGCGGCGCGCACTTTCGAGCGCGTCAGTGATGACGAAAAGGCTACGGAAGCGGGCATCGAAGAGACAACAGGTAAACGCGGGAAAGGCAGCCGCAGCACGCCGAAGAAGGCTGCGGAGAAGAAAGCCGCGCCTCCCGCCGAAGAGGATGAGGCAAAGCCCGCACGCACACGCGGCGGCGCGAAAAAAGCTGCGGCCAAGAGCGCGGCTAAAAAACCCGTCGCGGTCAAAGAGAAGCCCGCCGCGAAAAAGTCCGCCTCCAAGAGCGCGGCTAAGGGCAAGCGGAAAACCGCCGCGCAGGCATCCACAGGCGATGACGGCGAGATTGACATCGCCGTGCTGGAAACCGAAGCAAGGCGCGTCGAGCGCACAGACCTTGTTGCCGCAGAGGCCGCAGACGGCGAGCATTTTGAAGCTGTCAGCGATGCGGGCGAAGCTTATGAAGACGGAGAAGCGAGCATCGCAACCACTCCGGCGCGCGGAGAGTTTGCGACGCGGCGCGGCGGGCGCAGGCGTCGCACCGGCAGCACGACCCGTAAGCCCAACGAAGCGGGCGGCGCGGATGAAGACCGCGCTAACGGTAAAGACGAAGACGCGGGCGGCGCGGATGAAGTCGAGGCGGTCGTCGCAGCGCCGCCTCCGCCGCCGCCGCCAACGCCGGTGGCTGCCGCTCCCACGCGCGAGCCGCGTGAGCGCGAGCCGCGTGAGCGTGAGCCGCGCGAGCGCGAACGGCGTGACCGTCCCAGTAGCAGTCGTGACCGGCAGCGCAGCGGCGGCGGTCGGGAAGGCGGCGGCAGAGAAAGCGGTGGACGACGCGAGTCGCGCCAGCAGCCGACCATCACAGACCTCTTGCGCGAAGGCCAGGAAATCTTAGTCCAGATTGCCAAAGAGCCAATCGCCAAAAAGGGAGCACGCATCACTTCGCACATCGCGCTGCCGGGTCGTTACCTTGTCTACATGCCGACGGTCGAGCATGTCGGCGTCTCGCGCAAAATCGAATCCGACAGCGAGCGCGTGCGCCTGCGCAAGCTTATACAGGCCATCCGCGCCGAAGAGGATGTCCCGTCGGGCGGCTTTATCGTCCGCACGGCTGGCGTCGGCATCAGCGAAGAGGCTTTAAGAGAGGACGCGCGTTATCTTGTACGCACATGGCTGGACGTTCGCCGTTCTGCCGAAAAAGCCAAAGCCCCGGCGATGGCGCATCAGGACTTAGACCTCGTGAAGCGCATCCTGCGCGATCAATTGTCCGAAGAGTTCACAGCCATTCGCGTGGATTCCGAAGAGGAATATCAGAGCATCGTCGAGTTCATCAATCGCATCCAGCCGCGTATGGTCAAGCGCGTCAAGCTCTACACGCGCGACGAGCCTATCCTGGAAGCCTTCGGCGTGCAGGCAGAGGTTGATAAAGCCATCAAGCCGCGCGTCTGGCTCAAATCCGGCGGCTATCTCGTCATCAACCAGACCGAAGCTCTGGTCGCCATTGATGTCAACACGGGCAAGTTTGTCGGGCGCGGCGGCTCGCGCCTCGAAGACACGATCACGCGCACCAACATGGAGGCCGTGGATGAGATTGTTCGCCAGATACGCCTGCGCGATCTCGGCGGCATCATCGTGCTCGACCTGATTGACATGGAAGACCGCCGCAATCGCAATCGCGTGATGCAGGCTTTGCAGGAGGCTCTGCAAAACGACAAGTCGCCGACCAAGGTGCTTTCGTTCAACGACTTCGGCCTTGTCATCATGACCCGCAAGCGCGTCAAGCAATCCTTAGAGCGCACGCTCTGCGCGCCGTGCCCGTACTGTACGGGAGCGGGGCTGGTCAAATCGCCGCAAACCGTCTGCTACGAGATTCTGGAAGAAGCGCGGCGGCTCGCGCGCGGCATGAACGGCGACATCATCAAGCAGACCACCCTGCGCATCAATCCAGAGGTCGCACGCGCCCTGCGCAGCACCGAGAGCGATGTGCTGACAGAGATTGAAGACTATCTCGGCGCGGTGGACATCACCAGCGACCAGCATGTCCATCAGGAGCAGTTCGACTTCGCTTTTATCTAAAAGCCAGTTGGCAGTTGGCAGTAAGAAAAAGAGAAGCAGCCCGCGGAGAGCATGTTGAGGCTTTCCGCGGGCTGCTTTTTTCTGCCAACTGCCAACTGCCCACTTTTTTCTGCTCACTGCCAACTGCTAACTGCCAACTTCCCACTATGCTTTTCACATAAATCTTGACAATTAAAATATGCCAGCTTACAGTCCCCATGACTTTAGAAATGACATGAGAAGCTGTTAAAGATTAGTGCGTAGCCCCTTTTTCGTCTTGCGGGTTTTCGCCTCAAGTCCGGTTGAGATGCTGTGTAGGTGGCTGGCATTGAACGCCACCTTTCACGCCCGCGCCTGCTTGCCATCAAGGCTCGCACTCCCGAAGGCGCAGGGGCAGCTTAAATTTCCCAATCAATTCTTTTGAGCCTGACATATGGAGGATAGAACAATGTGGTTTCGCCAACGCTTTTCCTCACGCTGGTTATTCAATTTCGCTTTGCCTTTGTGCGCCTGCCTGCTGCTTTTCGCAGGTCAGGCTGAGGCGCAGGACACTGTGACGGGCGCTTTTGAAGGCAATGTGACCAACAGCCAGACGGGCGCTCCCATCGCCGGAGCTTCCGTCCAGTTTATCAACCAGTTAAGCGAAGTTCCCGTCGCCAAGCGCACGGACACGCAGGGACGTTTTTATCAAGGCTTGTTGCCTCCCGGAACTTATACCATTCGCGTTTCCGCACCCGGCTTTCAGACCAGAGAAGTTGAGCAACGCCTGCTGGCGACGCGCCCCAACTCGGTCGTGCCGGTGCCTGTCTTGCTGACGCCTGAATCCACGACGGCGACTGCCACGCCGACGCCGACGCCGACCGGAACGCCTGATCCCGGCAGCGCGCCGCAGACGCCTCCCGATAAGGCTCCGGATCGCAGTATCGTTGCCGACATCAACGTCACCGATGGGCGGCGTGACGGCGCGTTCACAGAAGAAGAGGTGTCCAGAATACCGCTCGGAGCAACGACTATCATCCGCACGTTTGACGAGTTGGCCTTGCTCTTGCCGGGTGTGGCTGAGCCGCCGCAGACCGAAGGCGGCGGGTCCGGGCCGGGCGTCGGCGCAGGCGTCGGCTCAGCCGGACAGTTTGCCGTCAACGGCCTGCGCTCGCGCGCCAACAATTTTATGGTAGACGGCTCAGACAACAATGACGAAGACATCGGCGTGCGCCGTCAGGGATTTCTCTCGCTCGTGCCGCAGCCGGTTGAATCAATCAAGGAGTTTCAGGTCATCACGCTGCTCGCGCCCGCGCAGTTCGGGCGCAACTTCGGCGGGCAGGTCAACGCCATCTCAAAATCCGGCGGCAACCAGACGCATGGCACGTTTTTCGGCTTTCTCAACTCCAGCCAGTTGAACGCGCGCAATCCGCTGGATACGAATAACGGCGATGCTAGTTTTGCTTTGCGCGAGGGAAACCGGGCCGTCAACTTGAATGGAGCGCCGCTCGTCGTGCGCAATCAGAGCAATGGCGAAGACTCTTCTACGTTGACACAGGCGGGTCTGGTGCTCGGCGGGCCGCTGATGCCAGACCGTCTTTTTTATTTCCTCTCGGCAGAGGGACAGTTTCTAAACGGCAGAAAAGAAGCCAGCTTTGCCGTGCCGACGGTCGCACAGCGCGGGTTTGCAGGAAGCGGAGCGACAGGTATCTCCAACGATCCGTTTACCGGCGTGCCGCTCGCCTTCCCCGGAGCTTTTCCGACTTCGCTTCAGGCGGATGCTATTTTCAGCCTCATCCCTTTCCCGAATAACCCGGGCGGGATTTACGGCGCGAACACTTTCACGCAGAGCCTGCCTGCCAGCGGTCAGGGTAAAGTTTTTTCCGGCAAAGTTGATTACAACTTCAATGTCAACGAGCGGCAGCAACAGTTCACCGCTCGCTATAACTTTACGGACGACTGGCGCGACTTGCCTGTGACGGGCGGCGCGATCTTCTCTTCCCTGCGCCCGCGCGTGCGGACGCAGAATTTTTCGACCTTCCTGAACAGCGAATTGAGCGGCCCCAACACGAGCCGACCGATCTTTAACCAGTTGCGGCTCTCATACGGGCGCACGCGCCTGATCTTTGATGAGAATCGCGACACTGAATTTTTGATTCCGAGCGATGAGTTTCCGAACGAGCCGTTTCTCTTAAACGCGCCGCGCAGCGTTAATGTCACCTTACCGGCAAGCCTGGCGGCAGGTTATGTGACTGTCGGAACGGCAGAGAACGGGGTGGGACCTTTTGATCCGGCAAGGCTTGGGCCTATCGGCCAACTCGTCATCGCGGGCTTCAGTCCCGTCGGCGTGGATGTCTTCAACTTTCCGCAGCGTCGCGTTAATAACACTTATCAGATAGCGGACACCATGACCTTGCGCGTCGGCAGCCATAGCTTCGCGTTCGGAGCCGACATCCGGCGCACGGAATTGAACAGCGACCTCCCGCGCAACTTTCGCCCGCTCCTAACCTTTAACGGTGCTCCCATCATCGGGACGAACAACTTTATCTCCGGCGTAGATTTGGCCGCCGCCAGCGCCCCGACCGGGCTTTTTCAAACATTGGTCGCGCAGGGGGCTAGTTCAGAGATCGGTCTGCGCTACTACCAGATAAACTTTTTCGGGCAGGATGAGTGGCGCATCCTTCCGAATCTATCGGTCTTCTATGGCCTGCGCTACGAGTACAATACGCCGCCGCGTGAAGTCAATGACCGCATTGACTTCAATAGCGCCAGTTTGAATTTGGTTCCGGGTTTGGGCACCTTTCAAAGTCGTGACCAGATTTATGAGCCAGACCGCAATAATTTCGCCCCGCGTTTCGGCTTCGCTTATTCGCCGAACTTGTTTGGCGCAGAGCGCGCCACGGTGATCCGCGCCGGATATGGTCTCTTTTACGATCAGATTCTGGGCGCAGTCGTCAGCCAGTCGCGCAACGTCTTCCCGAATGCTTTGACGGTTAATTTTGCGGGAGGCGTCGGTCCTGGCGGCGGCATTTTCAATGTCTTCAATCCGAATGATGTGGTAATCAATATCGGCACCATCCCGATGCCGAATTTCGTCCCCCTGCTGACCAATGGCCTCAATACTCTGAACCCGCAGGTTCCGCTGAATACTTTTGTCAACACCGTCAATGATTTCTTTCCGGGCGGCTTTGGAGCTACGCTTCCCAATCGCAATTTGAAGACGCCGCTGGCGCACCAGTTCTCGGCCACTTTTGAACAGCAATTGAGCGGCAACCTGGTCGCATCGGTTAGTTACGTGGGGACGCGGGGAGATAATCTGCTACGCACGACGACTCCGAACCTCGGACCGAATGCGATTCTGGTGCCGGTTCTTTTCGGCTTCCCCGGTAATGTGCCGACGTTTGCCGGTTTCTCGTTCCCGCCGCAACTTGGAAGACCTATTCCGACGGCAGGAGCGGTCACCATCTATGAGAGTTCTGCCAGTTCGGATTACCATGCGCTGCAAGCGCAACTGCGCGGGCGGCTCAAGTTCATCACCTCGACGGATTTTCAGGTCAACTACACTTTCTCGAAAGTCGAGGATAATGCATCGGATGTGTTTGACCTCGCAGGCTCACCATCACTGCCGCAGAACAGTTATACATTTGCAGGCGAGCGCGCCCCATCCAATTTCGACGTGCGCCATCGCTTTTCGTACAGCGCGGTCTCGACTTTTCCGGAGTTGAGAAACCGTAATCCCATCCTGCGCTTTTTCTTCGGCGGGCTTCAGACGGCCTCGCAGGGCTTCATACACACAGGCCAGCCGTTTACGGTCAACAGCATTTTCGATGTCAATCTGGACGGCAACCTGACGGACAGGCTAAACACGCTCAACGGCATCATCATCACGGGCGACCGCAGCCAGCCGATTGCGACAGCGAGCCGCAACCCGGCTTTCCTGCGCGGACTGCTGGCTCCGCTCGGACAGGATGGCAGCGTCGGGCGCAACACGTTCCGCTCCGGCTTAGTGATGATGAGCAATCTCGCGATCATGAAGAATTACAACATCGCGGAAGGGCATAATCTGCTGTTCCGCGTGGAGGTTTTCAACGTCTTCAATCGCTCGAATTTCGGCATCCCGATTCGGACGCTCGAATCGCCGGGTTTTGGACGCGCGATTGAGACCGTCACGCCGAGCCGTCGCATACAGCTCGCGATAAAATACTCGTTCTAAAGTAAGGATGAAGGCGGAAGGCGGAAGGATGAGAGGCATGCTATTTAAAGCTTGAGCGGCTCAAGGCTTAATAGCATCACTTGCATCCTTCATCTTTCCGCCTTCATCCAACGCTTTTCCTCTCCCGAATCGCCTTGTGACTTTGAGGAAAGGGTTTTAATTCATGTTAAGACGATTGAGCCTCTCAGTGGCTCTCGCCATATTGATGTTCGCCCTTCATGCTTTAACGGGCAGCGCGCTCGCGCAGGATTTGGTGGGCGGCGCGGGCCGCACGGATTTGAGCGGCGGCGCGAGCAGTGGCGGTGGTGGCGGCGCGCGTAATCCGCCGCGCCGCCCGAAGGTGCGGAACACCGCGACGACGACTTCCGTGCGAACTGTGACACGCACCAAAACGGTCGTCGTCACGCCCACGACCGGCACGCTTTCCGTCGCGACCGAGCCGGGCGCAGCCATTCTGGTCGAACCGCTCAGGGGCGGAGCCGCCCTCGAAGGCACTGTCGAAAAAGACGAGCGACAATTTATCTTTAACGATCTCAAGCCGGGGCGTTATCGCGTTGCCGCAGAGATGGACGGCTACACGGAAGACGAAAAGGAAATAGTTGTCGCCGCCAATAAGACGGCTTCGGTCTCGCTCAATTTAACGCCCGTCACTTATGGCGTGACTATCGTGGCTAACGTTCCCGCAGGCGAAGTCAGGTACGCGCTCGTCACGGGCAGCAAAGATGCTTCCGGGCAGATGAAATACAACGTGACGGGCGAGACGCGCGTCACGCCTTTGCAGAACGGGCGAGCCTCGCTGCCGAATTTACGCGCCGGAACATACGGCGTGGACGTGCGCTCAGCCGAAGTCGGCTATCAAACATTGCTCGCGACTTTCACCTTGCCCGGTCAGACGACTTACAATGTCACGCTGCCGAAACAGCTCAGCACCAAAACGCTCATGGCGACATGGGTGAGCCTTGAGGCTTGGGAGACGAAGGCGGGCTGGCGCGTTGCATCGCGCAAGCTTTCTGTGAGCGGGCGCGGCATCGCGTTGCCGCGCGATGAAAGCTATCGTTACTATACGGACTTTCGCCTCGTCAGCAATGTTAAGATGCTCAACGGCATAGCGGCTTCATATGCCGTCCGCGCGGTTGACGAGCAGAATTATTATCTGATTCAGATTACCGGCGCGAAGGCCGACGAGCCTTTTGTCCTGCGTGGTTTTGTCGTCAAAAACGGCGTCGCGCAACGTTTCGGCTCGACCATTCCGGTAGACGGTTTTACGGGCACGCTCAAGCAGAATCAATTCTTCAGCGTCTCGATAGAAGCGACGGGCAATAAGTTTAAGGTTTCGATTACGGATAGCGAGACCGGAGATGTGTTGCCGCTCGGAACTCTGGAAGACGCCAATCGCAACTTCCCCATCGGCGCGGCGGGCATCGCCGTTCGTGACAATGAGCAGAACGAGTTCGAGCGTTTTATCGTCTGCACGTCCGAATCGCCGGACTGCCCGAAGGGATAAGATAGAATTAGCCACAGAGGACACAGAGGCCGCAGAGGTAAATGTTATTCTTCCTCTGTGTCCTCTGTGTCCTCTGTGGCTAATCGCACCCGGTCTTGGCTAGGAGATTTTCTAAGTTGGGAGCAATCAGCAAAATCTGGAAAACGATGCTGGCGGGCGGCGCGGGAATGGCTGCGCTCGCCGCCGTTAACGCTTCGATCAGGCGCGGAGCGAGCGAGCCGGATGACAGCGCGCTCGGCGGCGAGACGGTCATCTATGAATGGCGCGACGGGCACATCATTTACAAGCTGGCCGGAGCGGATAAAGCCGGTACGCCCATCATCTTTATCCATAGCATCGGAGCCGGAGTTTCCAGCTTTATGTGGCGCAAGAATTTCGATGCGCTCGCCGAAGACTTTCGCGTCTACGCGCCAGACCTGCTCGGCTTCGGACTTTCGGACAAGCCCGCTAATGTTTCTTACTCCGCAGACCTCTACGTCGAATTTATCACGGACTTTATACGCGAAGTCACGGGCGCGCCCGCACATCTGGTCGCGGCCTCGCTCGGCGCGGCCTACTGCGTGCGCGTCGCGGAGGAATATCCCAAGCTCGTCAAATCGCTGACGCTGGTTTCGCCTACGGGCGCGGACAACCTGCGCGCACGACCCGGCATGACCGGCGCGGCATTCTATGGCCTGATGCACTCGCCCGTGCTTGGCACATCCTTTTATAACGCGGTCGCCAGCGAGCGCAGCATACGCGACTACGCGCGCGACCAACTTTTTTTCGACAAGCGTCGCGTGACAGACCGCCTCGTCGCGCATCACTATGCGACGAGCCACTTGCCGGGAGCGCAATACGCCATCGCGGCCTTTCTCTCCGGCTATCTGAACACGGACATTCGCGAAGCCTTCGCGCGCATCACTCAGCCAGTCACGCTCGTCTGGGGCAAGCAGGACACGGCCAATCCCATCGAGCAGGCGGCGGAACTCCTGCGCTTGAACCCGCGCGCCGCGCTGGAAATTTTTGACCGTTGCCGCCTGACGCCGCCCGAAGAATATCCGGACAAGTTCAACGCCCTCTTGCGCCGCACGCTCAAGGCTCGCCTTGTCGCGGCGTGATTCTTTTCAAAATTTCGGCTCTGCGATAAAACAGAAAGAGAAAATTCGGTAGTGATTCAGTTTACAATGCTGTTGAATATCCACGATGACGAAAGAATCTCGCGCAAAGGCGCTGGTGGCGCAAAGAAAGCCGCTAAGATACAGAATGACTCAACCCCTTTGCGTCTTTGCGCCTTTGCGCGAACCTGTTTTTTCTTTGCTCTGTTTGAAACTGAACCACTACTGAAAATTCGTTAGCGTCTTCGCGCAAGCTGTGTTATATAGATTGCTCATTGAAGGAGTAAATCAGCATGAATCACCTCATTGTCAAAGCCCTCATCGCCCTGCTCGCTTTTATTTTCGGTGTCTTGGCTTTTACCGCCTTGAACGGGTGGCAACAAAAGGTTTTTTCTACCATCCCGATTACACATAAAACAGACTCTTTATCTATCGAGTTAAAGCCGGTCGAGTTTTCCGGTTGGTGGAAACAAAAAGTGGTCGCGCCAAGTAATGCTCAAGCAGATGAAACCAAGTTGCGCAATGATTATCGTAAGCTGCTCGCGTGGGATGCTAACGACCCTCTCTCTCCGACGCAGATAGATATTGTCTGCCGCGTGGAAAATATGGGCACGCAGCCGGTTGATTTGATGGTTTTGGCAACCGGAGATTTTCTGGTCGCGCCTTTAAAGAGCGGAGCCTTAGATGACAAAGGCGCGCTGAGACAAATTTCTCTGACCGAGCGACAAAATATCGGGCAACAAATCATAAAACAACTCAATCCCGGTGAGGTCAGGGAAATCCGGTTCACTAACTTTGAGATAAAATCTGTGGCGGATAAGTACAGGCTGAAAGAGTATGGCGAACTGTGGCCGTGGGAACTGAGCGTTAAAATAAATGTAGTGACGACGGAAAACACACGGGTGGCAGAGCAACAGGCGCGCTTGTCGTTAAAACCCAATCTCATTTGGTAACTAGAGCACTTTGCAAATTAGTGTACGGCAGGCTGTGAGCCTGCCGCTCACGTCGGACAGGCGGCAGGCTCACAGCCTACCGGACATTCAATCGAAATCCGCTCTACAAGCATCAGTCCCAAGTTCTATTTCCCTTTCCTCGATTTAAAAAGAATGCGCCCCGATTGCAAGATCAGTTCGGGGCGCATTCTTTCGTTTAGGGAGGAGAGAGAAGGATTAGTTATTGGCGACCTGTGTGCCGTCGTTGACGACTATGTTCTGGCTGTCGCCGGGGAACGTAATGCCGATCAACACCTGCGAGCTGCCTTTGGCTGTCCAGCGCATGTCAAGAACGTTGTTGCTGCCTTCACGTTTTTCGAGACGCGCGGTTGTCTTGGCGATCACGGACTTGGTTTTCCGGTCGAGAATCGAAAGCTCGTTGGTCTGGTCGTTAAAGCTGACCTTGTAGGTTCCTGCCTTGACTTCCGTGGTTCCGACAACAAAATCGCTGCCGAAGCTCACGACGCGGCTTTTTTCTTTTGCCATCGCGACGACGCCCGTCATCGCGCACAGGATGAAAGCGAGAGCAATGCTGGTTACAGTTTTCTTCATGATTTACACGTACTCCTTAGAATCCAATATAAAGGACGAATTTAAGAGATATGCGAATCGCATCTCGTTTAAGTTTTAGAGATTGCGTCGCACCTTTCCATTTACGCCGAGCGCGAAGCGATGTTTCATAAAAATTCTCAACCCGTTTTAATCAGGCATGAATTTTCAAAAATCCTCTAGCGCCTCGCTGGCACTTCGACATTCTATATATCTAAACGCCGCGCGCACCTGTTTTGTGACAGGACGGTTAAAGAAAATGATTAAACGTTGGTAGGCGAGGACAAGCTTCTTAAATCTCTCTTAATTTTTATCTGTTTGATGAAGAGCATGCTATTGAACGGACTTCTTAATAACAGGGTTGGATTTTCAAAGACGCCCTTGTATAGTTCAGGTAAAATGTTCGTGTTTGAAATTAAAAGGAGATTTCCGATGAGCCATAATCCGAACGCAGATCCGCCGCAACCTGAAGAGCCTTTGCCGCAACCGGGCGATCCAGACTTGCCGCCTGTGACGCCGCACGACCCCATTCAACCAGACCCGTCGCAGCCGGAACCGATTCCGCTCCCGCCGGACACGCAGCCTTCGCCCGCCGCGCCCGTCCGCGAGCCTGACACGCCCATGCCCGCAGGCGACCCGCCGACGGGCGAGCCGACAAGATTGGTTTAAAGTTTGAGGTGCTGTTGACATTTGGTTTGGCTGAATTGCCACTAGCTTCAGCTAGTGGAGTAGAGGCCAAGATACTTGTCGGCTTTAGCCGAACAGTTCGGCTAAAGCCGATGATGGTAAGGCTATCCGTGCCCACTAGCTGAAGCTAGTGGCAATTTCAAAAGCTTACATTACACTTTGTACTAATCACGCAGGGGATGATGAGCAAGCAGGTTGAGATTTTAACCGCAGGCGCAGAAACAGTTGTCGAGCAGGCAGGCATTGAAGCTTCCCGGCTCGAAGAGATTGCGCGCGTTCTGGCCCAGAAGCCCTTCAAGCCGCACACGCTTTTCGTCAAAGGCCACGCGCAGACTCTAGGCGGCTTTGTCTGGCCGCGCCGCTTCCGCACCAGAGCGCACAGGCACGATGAGCAGCGTCTCTTCGAGGTCGAGCCGGGAGTCAAGCTGCTGGCACATTGCCGCTGGCTGAAGCATCGTCAAAAGTATCCCACGCTCATCGTCCTGCACGGCCTTGAAGGATCGAGCGATGCGCGGTATATGCTCGGCACTGCTGCCAAAGCCCTGCGCAAAGGTTTTAATACCATCCGCCTCAACCTGCGCAACTGCGGCAACACGGAGCATCTGACGACGACGCTCTACAACAGCGGGATGAGCGGCGATGTGCTCGCGGTCGTCAACGAGCTTGTAGAGCGCGACGGGCTGCAACGCATTTTCCTCGTCGGTTATTCGATGAGCGGCAACATCGTTTTAAAATTAGCAGGCGAAAACGGCGAGACGGTCGCAGGGAAAATCGGTGGCGTCTGCGCCGTTTCGCCCTCTGTGGATTTGAGCGCGTGCGCCAATGCCATCGAGCGGCGTGACAATCGTCTCTACCTCCAAAGCTTTATCCGCAGCATGCGACGCCGTATCAGGCAGAAACAAAAACTTTTCCCGGAGCTGTACGACACAACCGATCTTCATACGGTGCGGACGATACGCGATTTCGATAATCGCTACACGGCGGCTGACGGAGGTTTTAAGGATGCGGATGATTACTACGCACAGGCCAGCTCGCTGCCGCTGATTCAGCACATACGCATCCCGACGCTCATCATACACGCGCAGGACGACCCGTTCATCCCATTCGACTCGCTGCGTCATCCAACGGTCACGGCGAACCCGAACGTGATTCTGCTCGCGCCAGAGCGCGGAGGCCATCTGGGTTTTGTCTCGGCAGAGGCTAAAGGCGAAGATCGCTTCTGGGCTGAAAATCGCGTCGTGGAGTTTTGTAGGCTGGTGAGTGAGCGAATGAAAGATTAAGCAATTGGCAGGCTAAATAAAGAACGACTCCCGCAAAGGCGCAAAGACGCAAAGAAGAAATCGAGTCTTTCTTTGCGTCTTTGCGCCTTTGCGGGAGTCGTTCTTATGACTTGTTTGTTTGAGTCTCTGGCGGCTCGTCCGGCTCACCTGTCGAAGCTTCATCATCCTTGCCCGCTTCATCTTTTTTCTCAAAATCTTCGGCGGGAGCGTGATAAGCAAAGACAGCATCGTCTTCAGGTGCAGAGAAGACGCGCGAGGCAAGGTCTTCGAGCAGGCGGCGGATGCGTCCCGGCTCTTCCTGTGCGGCGTGCGCGAGCGGCGCGCTCTCGCCCATCTCGGAATCGAGGCGGACGAGTTGCGCCGTGATGCGGCGACAGAAGGCGCAGGCCACCAGATGCGTCACAACCGGAGCGGATTCGGTTTCGCTCAGACGGCCTTCGATAAAAGCCGAGAGCGCGTCTTCGTCCATGTGCGCGGCGGCGGAGATGGGCGGAGCGACGAGCGCGCGGCGACGCAGGTGCTGGTGAATCATCCTGCGGACTCCTTCTGTCTCTCGATTGCTCTTTGGTCGCGGCACGTTGGTGTTTCTCGCCTCCTTTCCGGTTGACGGCTATTCAGCCTGCCCTTTGCTCAAATTTTCTTCGGGAGTATCCATTAAATGACGGCGCACATCCGCGCTCGCTAAATCTTCGGTCGCCATCTCGACGCACATCTCTATTTCTTCGGGCGTCAATTTATCTTTGTCGGTCAACTGTGCGCGAAAGCATTCCAGAATCTTGCCGTAAACTTTTTCCAGCCAGCGCATGACGGTCGATTCGTGGACGCGGCTGGCGGGCGCGCCTGTGCGCTGCTTTGACTGTCTTTGAAACCAGCGGCGCAGGGGCGAGGCCGGTTCTTCGACAAGGCGCGCGATCTCGCGCAGTTTCAAATTCTCGACATGGTAGTAGAGCAGGAGCAATTTTTCATGATCGTCCAGCGTGGCGAACGAAGCATCCAGAGCGGCGACGGTCGCCGTTTGAAAACGCTCGCGCACGATCCTGTCTAACATCGCGCCTTCGCCTCCGCGCGCCTCTGCGCGCCAGCCCGGTCGGTCATGCGTCTCGCCGCCGCCCTCCGACCAGTCATCTATCGAAATCTCATCATGCTGCGCCCGGTGCAAGTCAATCACGGCATGCCAGACAACCGTTCTGAGCCAGCCTTTCAAAGTCCCACGTCCCGTATAGGTCGCAAACTTTGATTGCCGCACCTCGTTCACCACGCGCGTCCCGTAAAGCTCTACGTAGACGGAATCAATGACTTCTTCGGCAGCCGTTTCGGCGCTCGCTAAATGCCGCGCGATGCGCTCGATAAAGCGGCGATAGCCTTGATCGAATTCCCACCACGCATTCTCGTTGCCCTGCGCACAGGCGAGCGCCAGATACAGGTCTGTTGCCTGAAGCTCGCCGAGGAACTGTCGAATCTGATCTGCATTCGGAAACATCCCGCCCGAATGGTCAACCAGATATTTGTCCACAGCCATGCGCAAGGCCGCGCGGAAATCTTCCGGCGTGATGCCGTAATTGGGCGCAGCCGCAGCACAACGCGCATGGAGCGCGTCCATATCTGCCGTGCAGTCGCCGAGCGCAAGTTCAAGTTGTGTTAGAGAAGGAATTGTCACTTGAACAGGGATTATAAATTAAACCGCGCGCTTTCGCCTACCACTTTCGATTAACAAAGAGCTTTTTCGAGCTTTATTAGCCCGGACAGATCATTTTTCAAGCAATGCGGGCTGCTTTCTCGCTGCCCGTCAGGCAGGCGAGTCCCGCAGCGACCGGCACGTTCTGGTCGTCCGTCGCTACTCTAAAAATCAAACTGTCTCTGTCTATCAAGCGGGCAAGAAGGAAACCGACCCGGCAACCGCTCGTGTTCGTGTGGACGGCAGGCTTTAAAGAAATTTGCTTAAGGCCGGGGAAAATAATTCGCCCGCAAAGATGAAAGTAGATGCGTGCAGGCGTGGGAAAAGTTTGCTGCGGATGCGAATCAAGGTCAGAAACAAATCAACTGCTTTTTCTTTGCGGTCTTTGCGTCTTCCTTCTTTGCGGTCTTTGCGGTTAATTGATGTTTTAACGCAAAGACCGCAAAGATAAATCTCGCACAGAGCGCAAAGAGTTTCTACTCTTGATTCACATTGCGGGATTGTTTTACTTTTCGATTTTTTTCAGCAGGCGTCCGGCGTGGTTGCGCGCCATCAAGGGGATGCGCTCGTCCGTGCTCAGGTCTCGCAGGAGGGGGACGAGTTGCTGCGGGTCTGAAAGCTCATTGCGGCGCAAATAATTATCTAACTGAGTCATCAGCTTCGGAGCTTCGAGCGGTTGATTCTCGCGCGCCAGCGTAATGTCAAAGATAAAGATGGCCTGATTGGCCGCGCGCTTGTACTCGTTGGCGAGCGCAAAAGCATCCTTGTCGCCTGTCCAGTTAAATTCCGCCAGACGATTGCGCGTGCCCTGCTTCATCCGCAGCCGCGTCGTGCCAAGATGCGGGTAGTCCTTATCGGATTGATAACTCTTGTCCGAATCGAGAAAACGCAAGGCTTCCCACAAAGCCTTGATCCGCGCAATGGCCGCTGGAGAAAGCTCTACGGGGTCAATCACAGGCTCGTTGAACTTGCGCTCGAAGGTGATTTTGCCGCGCCCGTTTGCATCATGCTCGATGAAAACGCGGCTTATAAAAAATTCCGGCTTGGTGAATTCGTAAGAATAAGTAATCGAATCAGCATCGCTCTCAAGTTTCGGGGAAGATGCAGTTGAGGATGATGCTGTCTCCGGCTTTGTTTGCTGCTCGCGCGTGTTGTGCTTCGGAGTCACCGGAGCATTCGATTGCGGATCGGGCGGGTTCCGTTTCTCGTTAGCACGACTTTGCGCCGCAGCGCAAATCGCCGCGCTCAAACTCAAGAGCGCGGCAATCATCAGGCGCGAAAATAATTTCGGCTGTTTGCTCACTCGAACTTCACCGAGACGAGTTTTGAGATTCCCACTTCTTCCATCGTCACGCCGTAGAGAGCGCGAGCCATTTCCATCGTGCGCTTGTTGTGCGTGATGACGATAAATTGCGTGTCGGCAGCCATCTCGCGAATCTTTTCCGTAAAGCGCCCGACGTTGGCTTCGTCGAGCGGCGCGTCCACCTCATCAAGCAGGCAGAAAGGCGACGGGCGATAGTGAAAGATGCCCAAAACCAAAGCGAGCGCGGCCATAGCCTTTTCACCACCGGAAAGCAGCAGGACGTTCTGAAGGCGTTTTCCGGGCGGCTGCGCGACGATGTCTATGCCGGATTCCAGCACGTCGTCCGCGTCAATCAGGCTCATCTCGCCGCGACCGCCGCCGAAGAGTTGCTGGAACAATTCTCCGAAGTTGCGATTGATTTGCTCAAAGGCTTGACGGAAACGCTCGCGCGAGCGGCGCTTGATTTCGCGCAACGCTTCTTCGGTGGAAGAGACGCCGTCAATGATGTCCTGCCGCTGGCCGGTCAGGAATTCAAGGCGTTCTTCATTCTCTGCCAACTCTTCGAGCGCCATCATGTTGACCGCGCCAAAGCCTTCGATGCGTGCGCGCAATTCTTCGACACGGACGCGCCCCGCTTCGAGATTAAAATCTTCCTGCGGGGGATGCTGTTGGGCCAGCTCTTCGAGCGGTTGATTCAATTCCGACATGCAGGCTTCGCGCACGTAGCCGAGTTTGGCAGCGGCTTCTGCGCGCTGGACTTCAAGCTCTGCGCGCACGTCGCGCGCGGTGGCGGCGTGACGATTCAGCTCCGCCAGCTCCTGGGTCAGCGCATCAGACCTCGCGCGCGCATCGGCGAGTCGTGAAGAAGCTGCGGCAATTTCTTCTTCTTCGCGCGCATGCTCTGCTTCGACGGTCTCTTCGCTCTGCTCAAGCCCTGCAATCGAGCCGCGCAACTCTTCCAGCCGCGCGGTGGCTTCGGCCATCTCGCTCGAATGCCGCTCAAGCCGCGCTTCAAGCTCGGACTGTTCGGCCTCCATCCGGCGAAGCTCGGCGGCGGTGGCGCGGCGGCGTTCCGCTGCGGCGGCGGCGGTGGCGCGTTGCTCTCCCAACAACTCGCTTTCGGCCTCGGCTTCACGACGCGCGGCGGCAAGAAGCGCGGCGGCCTGCGTGACTTTTTCGGAAGCGGCAAGGCGCGAGGCTTCCGCCGTCGCGGCTTCGGACAAAGCCGTTGCGCGACGCTCTTCCAATTCCAGACGCTCTGCGGCGATGCGCGCGGCATCATCGGCCACGACGCGCGTGTGGCGTTCGGCGCGTTCGATTTCCTGTGCGAGCGTGCTGGCATTCATCTCGCGCGCCAGCGCATCGCGTTCCTCGCGCCCGATAACTTCATTTAAAAGCACGACCGCGTCTTCAAGCCCGGTCAGACGCCCGCGCGCTTCCGTCATCTTTTGCTCTGCGATGGCAAGCTGCGATTCAAAGACCTGTGCGCGCGATTCCAGCTCGCGCATCTCGCGTTTGAAAGCGAGCAGTCCCGCGCCCTCTTCCACAGCGCGCTCGTCTCCCGCGCTCACAAGCTGTCCGCCCGTCACCCAGTCGCCTTCAATCGTCGCGCACATCTCGCCCGTTGACAGCGACATCGCCAGAGCCTGTTCGAGCGTTTGTGCGAGGCGCGCATTCATTCGCTGCGGAGCGGTGCGGCGCAGGACTTCGAGAATTTCCGGCGACGCGCCGAGCAGGTCGCCAACGCGCAGGCCGTCAAGATTCTCGATTGTCGCGGCGGGCTGGCGCTCACTCGTCTTTGATGTAGAAATGTAATTCGCTTCCGTGACTTCCTCGCTCGCGCCGTGCAAGCCGACGACGATGAAGCTGGCGCGACCCGCGTCGTTCGCGCGGAGCCATTGCGCTGCGCGCACAGCATCATCAGGAGTCGGGACGATGACGGATTGCAGCGAAGATGCGAAGACGCCTTCGACGGCGCGCTCCCACTCAGGCGCGACGTTGAGCATGTCCGCGAGCGTGCCCATAAAATGAAAATCTTCCGCGACTTCGCCGGACGAGAAAAGACGCTGGACGGCTGGCGAATAATAAGCGCGCCGCTCGTCAAGCTCTTTCAAAGTGTCAAGGCGATGGCGCGTCCGCGAACAATCCTCGCGCGCACGGGTGTGCTCTGCCTGTGTGTCAGAGACGGCTTCGTGTCCCTGCACGACCGCTCCGACTGCTGACTCGCGCTCGGTCATGAGCCGCGCCAGACTTTCGCGCGCCACAGCGATTTCCGCATTTAGCTTTTCGGCTTCGGCTGCGCGCTCTGCGTGTGCGGCGCGTGCGCGCTCGCCCTCATGCGCGAGACCTTCGGCCTGCAAGCCGAGGCGTTCGAGCGCGGACTCAAGCTGGCGGCTGATCTCCATCAAACGCTCTGTGACGGCGGTATGATTCAAAAGCTCCGCGCGTGCGCGCTCGATTTCATCTTCGGCTTCGACCGCCTGTGTGAGCCGGTTGGTGTACGCGGCCTCCGCAGATTGCAAAAGCAGTGCGCTCTCTTCGCTCGCCAAACGCTGCTGGCTATCGTGCGTGCGCAGCCGCTCGCATTCGTCAACGATGCTTGAGAGACGAGCGCGCAAAACTTCCATTTCATGCTCAAGATCGCCGCGACGCTTCTCAAGCGTGATGACCTGTTGTTGCTGGTAAACCAGTTCGCGCCGCGCGCGGTCGCGCTGCAAAGCAGCCTCAGCCGCAGAGGCGCGCGATTGGGACAACTCTTCTTCGAGGTAGCGCGCCTCCTGCGTGGCCTTGTGCGCGTCCTCTTCGCGCGCCGCGAGCGATTCGCTGATCCGGCTTTCCTCTCGCGCAGCCTCGTCAAGCTGGACGCGCGTTTCATCAAGGAGTGCAGTGAGCGCGCTCTCTTCGGCCACGTACACGCGGCGCAACAACTCTCGCAGCTCTTCGCGCAGGACGCTGTATCGACGCGCTTTCGCGGCCTGACGGCGCAGGCTGTTGACCAGCCTGTCTATCTCGGAAACGATGTCTGAGATGCGATTAAGATTCGACCGCGCGGATTCAAGCCTCGCTTCGGCTGCGCGCTGGCGGACGCGAAACTTGGTGATGCCCGCGGCCTCTTCGATGAGCGTGCGGCGATCCATCGGCTTGGCGGAGAGAATCTGGCCGATGCGTCCCTGCTCGATGATGGCGTAGTGCGCGCCGGACAAGCCCGTGCCCGAAAATAAATCCTGTATGTCTCGCAGGCGGCAGATGCGCCCGTTCAGCAGATATTCGCTCTCGCCTGAACGGTAAAGCCTGCGCGTGACAGAGACGATTTCGCCGGGAGCGAATTCAAGAGCCATGCGGCTCGGTCGCCAGTGCCGCTTGCCGTACGCTTTGGTAGCTTTCTGAGTCGCAGAAGAATCAGCAATAGCATTTTCTGCCTCCGCATTCTCCGTCGTGACGCTCAAGGTTTCGGAGAGCGGCGCAACAGCATCCCCTTCAACTTCCGTTTGCGGCTCTGCTTCAGACACAGCTTCCGGCGCGGCGTCAATCGCAGGTTCCGTCACGCTCTCTGCTGCGAACTCCACGCTGCGCTCGTCTATCTCTTCGAGCGTGGAATCAATGTCTTCTATGTCCGGCTCATGCTCTACGGTTTCATCGCGGAGCATGTGCAGGACGACTTCGGCCATCCCGCTCGGCGGGCGATTGCGCGAGCCTTGAAAGATGACATCCATCATCGCTGCGCCGCGCAATTGCTTGATGCGCTGCTCGCCCAAGACCCACGAGATGGCGTCCGCGACATTGCTCTTGCCGCAACCGTTGGGGCCGACAACCGCTGTGATGCCGTCGCCGGTAAAGGCCAGCTCCGTGTGGTCTGCGAAGGATTTGAATCCGGTGATTTCTAAGCGTTGAAGTTTGAACATGAATGCTGTCACATCGCTCGTAAACCGTTGACCCTTGGCGGCAAGCAAAGCACAGCCGCTAGAGCATACGGCGGGAGAGCGACACTATATGTTGGACTTAGCGGGGTTGTCAAACCATAACTTCAGCCGTGGGCCTCTTGAAAAAAGCAAAGCGAGGTTCGTGAATCAAACTTTCTCACGAACCTCGCTTTGTTTTTTGCTGGCAGCCCGGCTAATTTATTTCAGGCTGCCATCGCGTGAGCGGCTTTTCACCTTCCCCTGCCTCCCCCCAACCAGTTCGCAGAAGTCAGGCTGCAAGCCGCTCGCACGATGTGCTTTGAGGCTTGCTCACGAACCCGTTTAGGGGTTGTAAGCAGCCGGTACTCCCAGGTCGCCGTTAGAGCCGAACTGAATCGCGCTAAAGGCTCCGGTCGAACTGTGCAGGACGTACCAGTTACCATCATTCGGACGGAAGACCGCAACGTCTGCCTTGTTGTCTCCGTCAAAGTCGCCGGGTTGCGGCTGGTCGCCGTTACTCCCGAACTGATGCACGATCAAGCCGTTGGTCGCGCTGCCAAAGATGTACCAGTACCCGTTTGATGGACGGAACACAGCCATATCGGTTCTGTTATCGCCATCATAGTCGGCGGGGACAACGATGTCTCCGTTAGCGCCCCATTGATTGCTAATCAAGTTGTTGGCCGCGCTGCCCAGAACATACCAGGTGCCGTTCGAGGAGCGGAACACACCGACATCCGCTTTACCGTCCGCATCAAAGTCACCCGTCACAGGATGATCCGTGCTGAGTCCCCACTGATTGACGCGCAGTGCGCCGGTCTGGCTGAGCAGGATGTAGAACGTTCCGGCAGATGGACGAAAGACACCGAGGTCGGTTCTGCCGTCGCCGTCATAGTCGGCCTGCACAGGCATGTCGCCGTTAGTGCCGAACTGCTGTGCCACGAAGGCGTTGTTTGAGCTTTGCATGATGTACCACGTTCCATTGAACGGGCGGAACACGGCTGTATCGGTCATGCCATCGCCGTCAAAATCGCCCGGCGTGACTTTATCGCCCGCGCTTCCAAAAGCAGCGCCGCGCACTGTACCGTTGGAGCTGAGCTGTATGTACCAGCTACCCGTGCTGGGTCTGAAGACTGAGCGGTCTGATTTGCCGTCCATGTCAAAGTCGGCTCTCCGGCGGCTGCTGGTCGGCGACGGCGAGGGCGACGCACTCGGCGAGGGCGATGCGCTCGGCGATGCTGACGGAGATGGCGAAGCAGACGGAGATGGCGAAGCAGACGGAGACGCACTCGGCGATGCGCTCGGCGACGGCGAAGCGGAAGGCGACGCGGACGGCGAAGGCGATGCGCTCGGCGAAGGTGACGCGCTCGGGGATGCGCTGGGCGAAGGCGAAGCCGACGGAGACGCCGAAGGTGACGGCGAAGCTGACGGAGACGCACTCGGCGAAGGTGAAGCAGACGGTGACCCTGACGGCGACGGAGACGCACTCGGAGAACCCGAAGGCGACGGCGAGGCCGAAGGCGAACCGGAAGGCGACGGCAGCGGCGTTGACGAGAATGTTCCCGCCAGAACCGTCGTTCCGCCATTGCTCACAGTAATGTTTGAGCCGCTGTTGATGAACGGCACGCTCTGACCATTATTTGTATCAAGGTTCAAGCCGCCGCCCTGAAACTGGTTGACGGTAATCTGACCGACGCTGCCGCCATTGACGGCCACGTTCAGCACTGTGCCGACGGGCAAATTGACGCTGCCGACAGACACATCGAGCCGGCGACGATTCTGGTCGTTGCGCTGGCGATACTCGGCAGTCCCGCCCGGCGTCACCCCGTTAATGGGTGCGCCAGTGAGCGCCGCATAAAGTCTGATCTCATCACTTAAAAGTCCAGTGATGCTGCTCAAAGAGTAAGCAGGCAACGTAGCCCAGATGATTGCACCTATCAACGCTGGCAGGAACACGCGAAACCTGCGATTTGCGTAAAGATGACGAAGACGAAACATAACCAAACTCCTTATTCAAAGTTGCCATGACCGCTGCCACAGCTTACTGGTTTGAACTCAATAGCCAGCGTTTACACAGTCTCGATTAAGCTGGCAAAAATACGGTTGGTGCAGAAAAAGAACTGAAAGGACTTCTGTCTGTCCAGCCCCCTATGAGCAACCAACATGCCAGTTAACTTATTCCTAAAAATGATTGAAATTAAAGGGTTTAGAGGAACAACAGCGAATCGGCCGGATGTTTCAGGGCGCATCACCGCAACCGGCCTGTGTTTCATTATGAAAATAATCCCGAAAGCGCAAAGAAAAAGTTCAAAGCTCAAGGTTCAAGGTTCAAAGTCAAAAGCAATGCTTGAGCTTTGAACCTTGAACCTTGAACTTTGAACCTTGAACTTTTTTACAGATTGAGGTCGTTGCGTGCGTAGATGACGAGGACGACGCCCGGACGCAAGGGATAATTTTTAAGGCGCTTGTAGCGTCCTTCGAGCGTGGTCAGGAGTTGCGGCTCCTGCGAAATGTTGATGATGACCAGCGAGCTGTTGGTCGGGCTGATCTGGCCGAAGTAGCCGATGCGCTTGTAGTCGCGCAAGTACCACGGCAGCGGCCAGTAATCCGGCGAGAGGATAGCGATGTCCAAATCTTCGTTCAGCCCCGTCTGCTGCCCGATACGTTTGATCTCATCCACCATCGGCACGAATTCACGATAGGTGTGGCCGTAAACGTAAATGTACCTATCATCGTCGTAGCGGAAAAAGTTGAGCTTGATGGATTGATAACCGCTGAAGCCCGCCGCTATTAACAAGACCGCCAGCACAAAGAGCCGCTCGCCCCGCTTGCTCCAACTATAAATTTCATTGATGGCATAGCCGCCCGCGACGGCCAGCGGAATGATAAAGTTGAGCGCGAGCCACGGCGTCTTGTACGGCACGATTGAGTATGCCGCCAGAATGCCGAAAGCCCACTGCGCGGCGAAGAGTGCGAAGCGATTGTTGGCGCGCACGACTGCCACGAACGCACCGACTATCCCCAGCATCAACGCGGGCGATTCCATCCACATCAGCCAAAATGCATGTTGATAAAACGGATGCACATGCTCCTGCTTGCCGGTCTTAGCCCAGATCATGTATGTCTGAAGCGAATCGCCGACGCCCTTCGCATTGGTAAAAAATGACGAGTAGAAAAGGATGTTCACAAACGCAAAGACAAAGAGGGCGACGAGCGACACGACACCGATATGCGTCCATCCTCCAAACCTCTCGACGGTCACGCGCAGCCATCCTTCAGCTTGCGGCGCGCTCCGTCCATCTCGTCTTTTCTTCTTCGCTCCGCCGCCGACATCCTGTCTAAAGCGCAGGTAAACGGCGGTCGTCGTCACAGCGATGCCCAGCACGATGACCGAAACCAACGCCGTCTCTTTCGAGGCAAACAGGAGCGCGGCTGAAGTCGCCGCCAGAATCAAGTAGATTGCGCGCCAACCGTCGTAATGCCAGAGAGCCTGCACCGCTACGATTGAGCTGACGATAACCAGCAGCAATTCCGCGCGAAAATATTGCGGCTTGTAGACGGCTGCGAGCGAGCTTGCGATGAGCGCGATTCCGGCAATCACTGCGACTAACCCGCTCGTCTTGTTCTCTTCCGCAGACGGCTCGCTTTCATGGTACTTGAGCAAGGCGACGACCAGCCCGAAGGTGAAAAAGACGACGAGCGATTCGTGTATAAAGTAGCGAGAGAGATAAACCGCACCCGGCGAGATAGCAATCAGCCCCGCCGCCGTCAGCGCGCCCAAACTGCCTATGTAACGCCGCAAACAGAGCGCCAGCCACACCAGCCCCACTCCGAACAACACCGTCACAAGGCGAATCGCAATCGTATTCAGCCCGAAGATGAACGTGGAAATTAATCCGAAATAATAAATCGTCGGCCCGTGATAATTGCCCGGATCGTATTGATAAATCCCTTCGCGTAAGAGCCGCGTGAGAAAGAAACCGTTGACGCCCTCGTCGTGATGCAAGGGCTTTAAGGTGAGCTGATAAACGCGCAGCGCGACCGACAAAGCGATAATCAAAAGGCTCGCCCATTTCCAGACGCCCGGCGAAAGCTCTCCCGCCTCTTCAACATTTTCCGGTGCGGGAGCTTTGAAAGATTGCTTTGCGCTCTGGCCGGTATTACCGCGCGATTTTGCAGAAATTTTAGCCAACTTGTCTAACCTTCAATTTTGTTATGCGAATCAAGGATAGAAATAAATTCGCTGTCCCCTTTGCGGTCTTTGCGTCTTAAATCTTTGCGGTCTTTGCGTTAAAAAGGCTCTTAACCGCAAAGACCGCAAAGAATTTCTACTCTTGATTGGCATTTTATTATTCAACGTCTCGCATCATGTACATGCCCTGCGGCCAGCACTTTATCCGGCGCGTCCGCGCTCTCTTGAAACCCCAGCCGCTCCTGCAAGATATACAGAGGCCGGTGTTTCACTTCGCCGTAGATGCGCCCGATGTACTCGCCTATGAATCCGAGAAATATTAACTGTACGCCGCCGAGGAAAAGAATCGCCACGAAGGTCGAAGTCCAACCGCGCACCCAATGCGGCTCGTAAAAATAGAGCCGGATGATGAGCGCGTAGATGATGCCCGCGAACGCCATAAAGATAGCGACGACGCCAGCCCAGACAGCTAACCTGAGCGGAATCATCGAAAAAGAGATAACGCCATCGGTCGCAAACTTGAGCATCTTAAAGAGCGGGTACTTGCTCTCGCCCGCAAAGCGCGGCTCGCGCCTGTACATGACCGCGATCTGGCGAAAGCCAACCCAACTCACCATCCCTCTCAAGTACCTGTCGCGCTCAGGCATCGAGCGCATCACCTCCACCACGCGCCTGTCCATCAAGCGAAAATCGCCTACATCGAGCGGAATCTCCACGTCCGAAAGCTTGTTCAGCAAACGATAAAATAACTTTGCCGTAAATAATTTAAAGCGCGTCTCGCCGGGTCTGTCCGTCCGCATCCCGTAGACGACATGATAGCCGTCGCGCCAACGCTCGACCATTTCAAGAATTACTGCGGGCGGGTCTTGCAGGTCTGCGTCAATCAACACGACGGCATCGCCCCTGGCATTATCCAACCCGGCGGTGACGGCAATCTGGTGTCCGAAGTTACGCGAAAAGCTCAAGACGCGCACGCGCTTGTCCGCTGCCTGAATCGCTTCCAGCAGTTCCAGCGTCCGGTCGCGGCTGCCGTCGTTGACGTAAAGAATCTCAAACTCATCCGGCTCCAACTGCTCAAGCACCGCCACCAGACGTTTATGCGTCTCGTCTATCACAGGCTCTTCGTTGTAACAGGGAACGACTACAGAGACTAGCACTGCCGCGACTCCTTTCATTAAGAATGCAAAATTAAAAATGTAAAATGCAAAAGTGAAGGCAAAGCAATCTCAGCTTTCTCTTATTTGCATTTTCGGATAAAGCTGGCGCACCGTGTCAACCGAGACGACAACCAGCATCGCTCCCATCACCAACGCCAGATAAGATAGACCAATCACAGTCTTTCCGAAAAGGAATGGAAAGTAGCTGAACAGCGAAACCAGCCCGACGACGATGGGGACGTAAAAGTATCTCGGGAAATAAAAAGCATAAACAATCGCCAGCACGTCCGCCGGAAAAAAATATCGCTCGTGCATACGCGGCAGAAAAAACGGGACGAGCAGCACGCACGCGAGCGCGAGCCGGACAATCAATTCCTGATTCAACTCTTCAACGCTCTTCCAGACCAACAGGCACAGCACGAACACGCACGTCACAGCAAGCACGATGCCAAACTTGCCAAAGACGCCATAATCATCCGGCAGCCACTGGTAAAAGTTCGGCGCGTTCATCGTCAACTGCTTGAAAGTCTCTGCCTGCTGCCAGTGCATCGTCATCAGATCCAACAGCGGCCTGCCAGCCATCCAGGACGGAATCACGAACAGAAAATAGATAGCCGGAGCCAGCAGCACGACCCACGCAGGAATGCTTTTTTTCAAGTAAAGCAACAGAAAAAGCGGAGCCATCAATATTGCCTGCGTCTTAAACGACAGCGCGACAGAGAAGAAAGCGAAAGCGACGACAGGCTTTTTTCTAATCAGATAATAAACCGCGCCGAGCAGAAAGCTCGTGTACATCGCATCGCTTTGCCCCCATAACGCGCTGTTAAAAATCACCGTCGGCGCAAACAGCGCGGCGCAAAAGGCGAGCAACTGGATTGTTTTATTCTGATACTTGAGACGGACTAGAAGTAACACTATGAAAGCGAGCAGGAAATCGAAAGGGATCGCAATTAGCTTGATGGCATAGAGCTTCTGCACCGGCAGCTTTGTCGCCAGCCACATCAGATACAAATATGGCGGCGTGTAATTGGAAAAATTATCCTTGAGCGCGGCGAACCCGCCATTGTTTTGAATATGGTCATACCACAACCCCAGATGCGAAACGTAATCGCCGCTCACAAAACCTATCAGGCTCAAACGCAGCGACAGCCCCAGACACAAAGCGATAGAGAGCCAGATGGCATCCTCAAATTCAATGAGCTTTGAAAAAAACTTGGACGATTTGTCTTGAGCAGAAGCCATTATAATTTCACTCAGCCAACAACAATCTTAACGCAAAGAGCGCAAAGATGAAGACGCAAAGAAACGCAAAGATCGTTGAAATTCTCTGCGTCCTTTGCGAAAAATCTTTGCGCTCTTTGCGTTAAAAATTTTCTCTCGCCAGAGTCGAAAAATTTTGCAAACTACGGACGCTTGATTTGATAAAGACGATGCGTGCCCGATTCCGCGACCACCGGATAGCGCGCAAAGAAACCTTCGTTGACGGGCATGTAATTGCGCTCGACCGGCGTCACGACGACATAATCAACGCCGTGCTTTATCAACAATTCTTCGGCGTTGTATGCGCCCGCATAGATGCTCTTAATATCATTATCGCGCGGCACGTAATCCAGCCCGTGCGCCCAGATATAGCCTATGTAGCCCAACAATGACCGCCTGCCCGTCAGAAATACCACAGGATTATAAGTCGGCGCGTGCAGGATTAAAGAGCGCGGCGGCGTCAGCTCGACAATCTTCTCCGCGAGAATCACGCCGTCTCTCTCGTACTCCTGATAGTTAATCTGCTTTGAAGTCACGCGCCACACGTCGAGCGCGCCCGCCAGCACGAGCGATAACAGCATCGCTCCCATCAAAACTTTCAGAGCCACGCTGCGCTGCTGCCACAAACGCGCCAAGACCAATGCGACTATCGGGATAGAAGCGACGTACCAGTAAATGAGAACTTTGATGTTGTCCCACGGCCACGGCGCGAGCTTGACCAGATTCGGGCCGATAAAGCAAAGCGTGAACGGCAGGTAGAACATCAGCCATCGCCGCTCGATCAAATAATCCTTACCGCGCCACAGGAGCGCGACGAGCAGGAGCGGAATAAACAACCCCGTGTTCTTCAACCAGAAGACAACGAAGTTTGCATCCTCAGCTTTGTCCCACCCGAAATGCGTGCCGATAAAGCTCTTGGCTTCGACAGAGCTGCCGGACATTATCCACAACATCTGCGGCACGGCCAGCAAGAGAGCCGCCGTAAAAAACACAACCCACTCGCGCCACGGCCACTCGCCTTTTTTGAAAGCCTCGCGCGCGAATTTTGCTAAGGGGATGGCCGTGCCGGTAACGAGCGCGGCTATCGAACCGGCCAGCAACAAGCGCGGCAGCCCGCCTACGCCGGGGATGTATCCGATGAGCGCAGTAAATTGTCCCCACCGGTACGCGACGATTGCCGCGATGCTGCCCGCGCCCAACAGCACGCCCCACGCGCGCCAATCGTCCCTCAACACCGCCAGACACGCCGCCACGCCCATCACCGTCAGGAACGTGTGTGCATGCACCAGCAACAGCAAGCCGGTCATCACGCCCGCCGCAATCATCTGCTTCGCGGCGTAGGAAAAAGGATAAGCGGGGAAAAAGTAAAGCAGCGGGCGCGATGCTTTCGAGCTAACTTCCGCGCTTTGCGATTTAACCTTTTTCGCTTTTCCCTTTTCCGCTGTTTCCTCTTCTTCATTTAAAGCCGACCACAACAGCGTGAAGATAGTGATGGCTATGGGAAGACCGAAGAGCAAACTTCGCTGCGTGATAAAGAGGGACGTGAGCGAGTTTCCCCAACGCCACGCATTGCCGGGAATGATAGTGTAATCTTGCTGCATGTTCATCAACACGCTGAAGATGCCGCGCTCGCCCTCGCGCGCGTCGCGCAAGAGAATCCACCAACCCAGGCCGCCGGAGAATAAAAGCAGCACCGGCGCTAAAAATCCCGCCAGATAGTTGCGCGTCAGCTTCAACGCCCAGCGATGCAGCACCCCTACCAGCGAGATTGCCAACGCCATGTTATGCAGGAACATACAATTGCGCAGCGACGCGCCCGCGCGCATCAACATCGCCGCGACAAAATCCGCGATAAACGGATACGCAAAGCGCGTCCCGGCAAACGACGGGTCTTCGGGCGGAAAGTTTTGCCCGTAGACGAAGCTCGTGATCGAAGCGAAATGAAAAGGCAGGTCGCCGAGGTTGTGGCTGCCTCCCGTGTAAATGCCGTCGGCTTTTTCAACCACCGCGCGGTCAAAGAAGAAGTACAGCATCACTGTCAGCAGCGCGTAAAAGATAAAGTAAGCGTATGCGCTCGCGTTCGGATGCAAGACGGCGCGCCTCAAGCCCTGCGTCGCTTCGCGCATGTCCGCCTGTACTGCGGAGCGAAATAAAGGCTTTGAGAGCAGCAGGAGAGGAGACGCGACGATGGCCGCAGAGATCAGCAGCATGAGCGGCGTCATGCCTAAAAAAGAAGCGATGACAAATCCGACCAGCCCCAACGCCGCCAGCCCCGTGCAGGCTCCCATGCACAGGCGCGCAGGCAGAGACGCTTCCCTGTCATACAGGTACGTCAGCGCAGCCCCGCCCGCAATCGCGATTAAGATGAGACCGATGGCAAATAACATAAGCGTCAGGAGCGATAACCCTTAGCCACTCCGGTTTTACTTTCAATCAAGATTTGACGATGCGCAATTTTATCTTTTCACTCACAGATTGCAACCATTCATCGCAATGCTTTGCTGAAATAATATGAGCCGCCCATGATTGCTAAAGGCGACGGCAGCGCATCATGGACGACTCATATTATTTTACGCTTGACGTTTTACTGCGTCCCGCGCGCTGACGGAACCGGCACATCATTCGCTAAACCGAACTGCACGGCGGCAAATCCCAGCATGCTGCGTTGCAAGTACCATGTGCCGTCGCGGAAAACAGCGATGTCCGTCTTGCCGTCTCCATCGTAATCGGCGTGCACAAGCCTGTCCGTGCTGATGCCGAATTGCTCTGCGCGGAAACCGGCAGTGCTTTGCAAGATGTACCAGGTGCCCTGCGAAACACGAAAGACAGCTACGTCCGCTTTGTTATCGCCATCGTAATCGGCTGGCGCGGGCGTGTCCGAGCTTAAACCGAACGGCTCGACTCGAACCGTGTTGCCCGCGCTCTGTAAGATGTACCAGGTGGTGTTCTCAGACCGGAACACAGCGAGGTCTGCTTTCCCATCGCCGTCATAATCCGCAGGAACGGGTCTGTCAAAAGCAGTTCCCCACTGCTCTACGCGCGCAACGTTATTTGAGCTTTGCAGGATCACGAATCTCGCTGGCTCGGAGAGGAAATCCGTCGTGCGAAAGACCGCGAAATCCGTCTTGCCGTCGCCGTCGTAATCCGCCGGGACGGGAGTGTCAAAGACGATTGGCTGTTCGAGCGTCGTAGCTCCCCACTGCACTGCGCGCAATTGATTGTTAGAGCTTTGCAGGACATACCAGGTGCTATTCGCGCTGCGGCGGAAAACAGCGACATCCGTTTTACCGTCGCCGTCATAATCTCCGGGCACGATGATGTCTCCGCTCGCGCCCCATTGAACGACCTTGAAGCCGTCCGTGCTTTGCAGCAAGTACCATGTGCCGTCTCTGTAAACGGAAATATCCGCACGGCCATCGCCGTCAAAATCGAAAAGCGGGCGATACGTTTGAATCGGCTGCACCTCGATTTTTGCGACGAACGCATCGAAAACGGAATTGACTCCGCCGTGATCCGGCTGAATCGCGTTCATCGTCGGCAGATTCGCTAATCCCTGATAGGTCACGCCCGTCGCGTAGATGTTGCCTGTGTTGTCAGCAGCGATGTCCACGCCTTCTCCTTGTCCGAAGAAAGTCGAGAAAACAATTGCCGCGCCCGCCGGATTTAGAGACGCCATAAAAACGCAGTCGCCATTTTCCGGACAAGTTGATTGAAAAGGACTGACCAGCGGAAAATTCGTCGAGCGTGTTTGCCCTATGACGTGCGCGTTGCCGAGCGGGTCTATGTCAAGGCCGAACGCTTCGTCGCGCACGTTGCCGCCGAGAAAGGTCGAATAAACGAACGCCGTTCCGGTCGAATTAACTTTAGTCAGGAAAGCGTCGGGAGTGCCTTGAGACGCGGTTTGAAATGCTCCCGGCGTAGTCGGAAACGGAACGCTGACGCTGCTCGAAGATTCCGTGCGTCCGGTCACATATGCGTTTCCGCTTCCGTCAACCGCGATGCCTCTCCCCACTTCGCTAAGGCTTCCCCCCAAAAAAGTTGAATACACGAGCGCGGTGCCGGTCGGGTTGAGCTTGGTCACAAACGCATCGGAGCGCGCCAGATTGCAGCCCGTACAAGTCGTCTGCGCAGCGCCCGGCGTAATCGGGAAAACACTCGAAAGCGTCGAACCCGTGATGTAGGCGTTGCCCTCCGCGTCAATCGCCAAATCGTTCGCTGGGCCAGAGCCTATGTAAGTCGAGTAAATCAATCCTGAGCCGTTGGCGTTGAATTTAGTGACAAACGAATGACTGGCGCACGGCGACGATGGACAAGTGGCTCTGAATGCACCGGGCGTGGTCGGCAAATTCTCAAAGGCGTTTCCGGCGATGAACGCTTCGCCGGTTGTTTTATCAACCTTCACTTCAAAACTGATGGTCGCTCCCGTGTAGGTCGAATAAGCGAGTGCATTGCCGCTCTGATTTAATTTGAATAAAAACGATTCGTCCGGCGCATCAAAAGTCCTGTCGAACGCGCCGCCGGTCGTCGGGAAATTGTTAGCGCCGCTGGTGCCGCCGGTGACGCCCGTGACGTATATGTTGCCCGCCGCGTCGAGGTCTATGCCGTAACCGATGTCGCCGACGCTGCCGCCGAGATAAGTCGAATAAACAATCTGAGTGCCCGCCGCGTTGATTTTCGTGACGAACACGTCGCCCGAACCGGTAGCGTTATTCGCTTGCAAAGGATTGGCGGTCGGGAAATTAGTCGAAGTCGTTGAGCCGGTGATATACACGTTACGCTCTGCATCAAGCGCAATCGCTCTGCCGCTGTCCGCGCCGTTGCCGCCCAGATAAGTCGAGTAAACCAAAACAGGATCAATCACGAGCGGGCGCGAACGGTCATATTCGCCGAGTTCAAAAACAACCTTCCGATTTTGGATTGCGGATTGCGGATTGCGTATTTGATAATTCGCAGCAACTTCGCGTCGCTCGCCGTCAATCTCTTGATACGCGAAGGGTTTTTGCTGGCGCAGCTCGTCGCCGCCGACAATCAAAACGAGTTCGCCTTTATCGGAGATTTTTAAATCGTTCGCGCCTTCAAAGCGGAGCGCGATTTGTCCGGCATCCGCTTCCGGCGCGACGATGAAATCATATTCAAGCTGCCGCCCGTTACCGTAAAAAACCTGATCCACGCCCGGATAAACTTTTTCATATTTGACGCGCCCGAATGTCGGAACATCCGTCCGCCAATCTTTTTCATCGCCGACGAAATAATTGCTCTTGCCCGGCAGTTCGTCCTGCGCGCCAATCATCGGTTGGCGGTTCGCTCCCTCAAGCCGCATTTTGAGAACGGCAGATTTTTCGTCCTTCCGCAATCGGAGAATCGTTTCCGTTTCGGCCAGCAAAAGCGCGTACCCTTGCCCACGCGCCAAAAATTTTATTTGCTCGTCAAACTGTCCTTGATTGGCTTCAAAAGCCAGCGGCAATTTACCGAAATCATTTTTTGCGCCGACCGCATCAAGCTGATTTTGCGTGGGAGACGGGCTGGCGTTCACCTCCGAACTTTGCTGCCTCGAAGAAAAGCTAACAAAGCTGACGAATGCCAAAAACATTGCCAGTCCGAAAAGAAGTGCTGTCAAACCGCCACGATTTAGTTTTTGGTTAAGCATGTGTTCTATTCTCCCGCGTCAAAATCGAATACCCCATCTTTGCGAAAACGCGCCGTTTAGCTTTACGGCACAAACGCCGCCGGAATCGGGCGGTCATTCGTGGTGCCGAATTCCACTGCCCCGAAACCTTGCTCCGAGCGCAGCAGATACCATGTTCCGTTTCTGAAAACTGCGACATCCGCTTGACCGTCGCCATCGTAATCCGCTGGTGCCGGAATGTCCGTCTCCAACCCGAATTGTACTGCCGAAAATCCTGCCGTGCTTCTTTGCAGATACCATGTTCCGTTTGATGGGCGGAAAACCGCAATATCGGCTTGACCGTCGCCGTCGAAGTCCGCAGGGGCTGGCTGATCTCCAGCCGTGCCAAACGCCGTCGCCACAAACTGTCCATCCGTGCTGTTGAGGCGATACCAACTGCCCGTCGAAGACCGGAAGACAGCGATGTCCGCTTTGCCGTCGCCATCGAAATCACCGGCGGTCGGTTTGTCTTCTGCAATGCCGAACTGGCTCGTGACAAGCTGATTGTTCGAACTGCTCAAACGATACCAGGCTCCCGCAGACGGACGAAAGACAGTGACATCCGCTTTACCATCTCCGTCATAATCGGCAGGCACGGGGATGTCTCCGCTCAAGCCGAACTGGACTGTGCGCAATTGATTACTGACACTTTCGATGATGTACCAAACGCCGTCGCGGAAGACTGCGATGTCCGTCTTACCATCATTGTCATAATCGGCTGGCGCGAGTTTGTCACTTCCGATGCCGAACTGCGTCGAGGTGAAACCTTGCGCCGAACGGTTCAGATACCATGTTCCATTTGATGGGCGGAACACAGAGACATCTGCTTTACCATCACCGTTGAAATCGAAAAGCGTACCAGCCGAATTTAGCCCGCGCGTGCCGCGCCGGAAGATGTCCGCGCCGTCGCTGTTTAAGCTGGTGGCTTCCTTATTTATCCCGCCGACCCAGCCGTTGTCAGGGTCAACGAAAAACACGCCGGTAGAAACATTGTCGAGCGAGACAAGCTCGCGCGTAAATGTTTGCCCGCCGTCAATCGTGCGTTGGGCAAAGGTCGCGTTGCCGAGCAGATTCGGGTCGTAATCATGTTCGACGACCCATGCGGTCTGCGCGTTGACCGCGTGAACCGCGACGGCTTCGGGCATTGATCTCATGCTCCATGTTTGCCCGCCGTTGGTCGTATGCCAGAGTTCGATAAAGCCGTTGATGTTGGCTCCCAAAGCCCAGCCGTTATTCTCGTCCACGAAAGAAACGTCGAACCAGCTTCCACTGGTCGCAACGGTCGTCCAAGTGGCAAATCCGTCTGTCGATTTAAGAATTCGCACTCCGGCAGCCATGTAACCGATGTTCGCGCTGACCATGTCAACGTCGCGGATAATAGAGGAGCCGGAAAAGACCGTGTAAGTCCATGTTTGCCCGCCGTCAGTCGAGCGCACAATCGGCGCGCCGCCGCCCTCGAATCCGACCGACACGATGGTCTGGTTGTCAAACGAATCTATCGCCCAGCAGTTGTGCGCCGGAGCGTCGTTCACATCCTGCCAATCGTTGCCGCCGTTCGTTGTTCTGAGAACAGTAGGAATTCCCGGCGTTCCGATTCTGCCACGGATACAAGCCCAGCCGTTTTGATTGTCTGGAAACGCGATGCCTGCAATCAAAGAATCCTGCGGGCTGCCGCCGACATAAACTTTCTGGCGGCTCCAGAATTTTCCGCCGTCTGTGGTCTTGAGTATCTCGCCATCTTCGAGAGCCGCCCAAGCCTGTCTTATCTCAGTCGCCACGATCTTATGCACGCTATAACCTGCACCCGTCTGGCGCGGCGTCCATGTGATGCCGCCGTCCCTCGTGGTGTAAGTCACGCCGGTCGTGCCGACGGTGACGCCTCTTAACGTATCGGACATATAAATGTCTTCGAGCAGGGCATTAAACCTTCGCGGAGCATTAATCCCGCCGCGCTGCGTTTGCCACGTCAAGCCGCCGTCTGTGGTGCGGATAATATTTTCCTTCGTGCCGACGCCCCAGCCGTTCTGTGCGTCTGTGAAGAAAAGACGGGAGACGAAAGTTCCTTCGGGGGTCGCCCCTTGTGTCCACGTCACGCCGCCGTTAATCGTATAATCAATTTTTTGCCGGATTAAGCCGCCGGTAAATTCCGAATTGTTGATGCGCCAGCCGCGATTCGTGTCAAGCCATTCGTCTGCGCCGGTCGCGTTCGGCCTCTGTGTCCACGTTTGACCGCCATCGCTTGTGACCAACACTCCCTGATAACTGCTGGCGATGCCGTTAAGCGCGTCAAAGAATTTCACCAACTCGATGACAATCGGAAAATCCTGCCGGAACCAAGTCCTGCCGCCGTCGGTCGTCTTCATAATCGAAGTGGGCGCGATGCCGATAGCAAAGCCACGGTTCTGGTCTGCGAAAGTCATGTTGTAGACCGTGCCGACGCCGGGAAGAAGGCGTTGCGCCTGATTCCATGTTTGCCCGCCATCAATCGTATACAGGTCTATATTTCCTGACGCCCAGCCGTGAGTTGCGTCCGTGAAAAAGACCGTCCAGAGCGTCTCGTATGTGCCGCTCGTTTGCCGCTCCCAGGTGATGCCGCCGTCAATCGTGTGAACGATCACGCCGTAGCCGCCGACCGCCCACCCCTCTGTCTCTGAAATCATATGCACGTCATACAGTGATTGTCCGGTCGGAAAACTCGCCTGCTTTTGCCACATGGATTCGTAGATATACAGGTCTGCGGAATCAGGCATGCTGAGCTGCGCGCCGACCGCATTCGAGAGAGCGATGCCTAAGGTTTCCTGTTCTTCAAAGACTTCATCGCTGCAAGTGGTTAGGGTAAAAGAGCGCGTGACCTCACCGGGCAGAAAAGTTAGAGTTCCGCTCTCGTTAATGAAATCAACGCCCGGAGAGCAAGTCGCGCCGCCCGTCGCCGTGCCGTTCGTGGTCGCGTAATCAATCGTCACCGTTCCGATTTGATTGAAATTTCGAGTCAACACGACAGTCGCGGTTCTTCCTTCTCGCTCATAAAATCTTGAGCCGTAGAGCCGCAGGATGGACTGCTCCACATGAGTTATTTGAAGGCTCGCAACGCTCTGAGCGCCGAGGGTCGCGCCGCCCGTCGGATTTGAAAGCGCGACGCTAAAAGTCTCGCCCGGGTCGTTCTCGGCATCCAGACACATATGAACCGGAACCGTCTGGCTGGAAACTCCGTCCGGGAAATTTAAAGTTCCGCTCTGGCTGATGTAATCCACGCCCGCCGTGCAGGACGAGCCGCCGACGGCTGTGCCGTTCGCAGTCGCGTAATTAACCGTCACGGCTCCTGAACTGCCGCCCGCGCGCGTCACTGTGACGTTCGCCGTTTCGCCTTCGCTGGTAGTGTAATTGGAAGTTCCGAACTGGAATTGACCGGGCAATTGCGAAACGGAAGTCGTGATGTCCAGACACCAACCGCCGTTGATGCTGCCTTCGCCGCCGGAAAAGTCGTCATACACATACAGGCTCCAAGCGCCGTTCGGGTCGAAGCCGTTAAAAGCAGACTGGAACGTAGTCGAACCTGCGGGCGCAGGATTTCCATATGGCAAGCCGGGCGCGGGCGCGGAAAAGTAATCGCTCGTGCCCGAATTCGTCGGTTTGTACGCGCCCGTCTGAACCGGCTGCGAGTTGACCGGAAGCTCCGTCGCCGCAAAGTCCGTGAGCGTGATTGTCCTCCCGATAATAAATCCTTGCGAGCCGCTCACATCCGACAGCACGACGAACTTCTGCCCGGTCGGGCTGACCAGCAAGATGTCCACGTCCTCTGCGAAAGTATGCTGAAAGTCATTGAGCGTTATCTTGACGTTAGATACCACGCCGCTCAAGCCGGAAACCTGTATGTTGGACGGATAGGGCGATGCCTCTTCGGCTGAGCCGAAGGCTGAAATTTGAATCGGAACCGGATTGCAGAACTGCGTGGCGGGCGCTCTCGATGTCGGGATGATAGTCAGGCTTGCAGTAGGCGGGATACCTACACTCGCTCCGCCTGCCGGACTGAATAAAGCTAAATGAATCGTCTCCTCCGGCTCATTGCCGATGTCGGGACACAATTGAACGTTAAAAGTCTTGCTTGTTTCATTGCTGGCGAAATTCAAAGTGCCGCTGGTGGGTATATAGTCAACGCCCGCGCCGCAAGTCGCTCCGCCGGTCGCAGAGCTGTTCGAGGCAGAGTAATTAACCGAGACTGCTCCGAGGTTGCCGTTCACGCGGTTGACGGTCACGGTCGCGGTGTTGTTTGCGTATTGACTGAAATTGAAGTTGCTGAATTGCAATTGACCGGGCAGGGGCGCATCCGTAGTAATGTCCAGACACCAGCCGCCCTGTATGCTGCCGCCCGCGCCAGAGTTATCATCAAGGACAAACAAATTCCAGATTCCGTTCGGGTTCGCGCCGTTAAAGACGGATGCGAAAGTCGCGCTTCCGGCGGGCGCGGGTTCGTTATACGGTCCCGGCGGCGCACCCGACTCGAAAAGATCACCGCTGCCGACATTGGTCGGCTTGTAAGTGCCGGTTGGAATCGGCGTTCCATCGGAAGCGGGCAAGCTCTGGGTCGCAGCGTCGCTGAGCGTAATCGTCGCGGGCGCATCAAACCCTTGATTGCCGCCGATGTCCGACATAATGACGAACTTTCGCCCGTCCGGACTGACCAGCAGAATATCAACGTCGGAAGCCCAGAAGTGTTGTAAGTTATTGAGCCTCACGGTGACGCTGCTGACCGTGCCGACCAGACCGGTAAAGCTGACCTGTGCCGGATACGGCGTCGCCGCGCCGAGGATTCCGCCAACCGGAATACTGATAGGAGTTTCGTTGCAAACCTGCACGACGGCGGGCGCGCTCGGCGCGGCGGGGCTGTTTTCCTGCGCCGCGCTTCCCTGCATCAAAGCTCTTCTGTCGCTCAAAATCGTCACAAACAAAGAGGCCGTGAGGAACACAACCAGGCTCGTTTGCCATGCGCGTCGCATGACCGAGCTTTTCCACATTGCCCGTTGCGTAATCATCGCCGTGATCTTTTTCATCTCAACAGCCCCTTTGAATAATCCTATGTGAATCAAGAGTAAAAATTCTTTGCGCTCTTGGCGCGATTTATCTTTGCGCTCTTGGCGTTAAAAAAGCCCTTCACCGCAAAGAACGCAAAGAGGAAAGACGCAAAGCTCGCAAAGAAAAAGCAATTGATTTGTTGCTACCCTTGATTCGCATAATCCTGTGAATAACTTTCGCGCCGAATCTGATTCTTACGGCACGCGAGCAAACGGCACAGCCACATCACCGCTCAAGCCGAACTGCACTGCGACGCGAAACTCTCTTGCCAGCTTAATCATGCTAATTCCCCTCTGATAGTTTTTGATAATTTCGATTAACAGTCTTTACTTGAACAGGAAAGATACAACTCGGTTGAAGAAAGAGATTCGACGAAGTCGAGAGATAAATTAAAAGCGTCGTAGCGAAAAGCCTTCTGGGACGCTTTCGCACGGGACAAATGCAACTCCCTTTTTCAGCAAGCCCCGTGCCGCCTAACGAATAAATGGATTTACTGCGATTTTATTGTAATTGAAGAGAGTTAAGTAAAAGGCTGGATGTATGACAGTAGTTCAGAAACGCAGAATCATGTTTCACCGTGAAACAAATTTCTCCGGGGCGACATCTTGTGCCGGATACAGCAACCTACAATTAAACAACCGGAAGGAAGATTCACTTGAGGAGCTGTTTGAAAATCCTTTTGAAGCCGCGTGAGCGGCGATGAGAAGGTAGCCAGACGTGAAACGTCTGGTGAGATGACACAATCGTTTCCGCACTGAAGGTGCGGACAGACAGTTCTGCGCGCATCTTCAATGCGCGAATCTTGTTCCGCAACCTTCCAGACGTTGCACGTCTGGCTACCTTCTGCCTGCGCCTTCGGCGCACATGTGTGCAATATACAACTTCCCGAATAAGGTATGCTTGGCACTTATTTTACAGAACCATAACAAGTGCCAAGCATACCTTTCACCGAATTGTTGCATCATCAATAGGTCATCGTGATTTGTCTAACTGCTCAAGCGGGAAGAATTTCCCGGCAAGGCGTGCAGTGATGTCCCTGGCAAATTACATCCGTCATCAACATTGTGATTGACTGTTCGTGCGGTTCTAAGAACTTCGGGCTCCGCATATCTCGTATCAACCCCTTAAAGGAGATAACTCAATGCAAGGTAAGACAGACGCAAACATCCCCCATGACTCTTTTACTCCAGAGAGCAGCGTGCCGTTCTTTACGCGCTTCCTCGAAGGCCAGCACGGCGACCATCCACAGGCCGCTGACGGTGTCACGCTACCGGGCAGCAACGGCAATCAGCACGAGTTGCTGATGACCTTAAAATACCCTTCCGACAGGGACGAGATTGACTACTTCAGCTAGACTCTTAAACTAATCCCATAGACCGACTAGAAAGTAAAAGTGAAGAAGAAGCATTTGCTTTGTCTTCACTTTTACCTTTTGCCTTTTTACTTTTGCCTTAAATCGCGTCTGACAGGCTGGTGAATTCGAACTCGCGCACCTTGATGGCGGGCGCGAGTACGGGAAAGCCGTCGCCGACGCGCTCGGAGCCGGTGATACGCACGAGCGGCGAGATGGCCTCGACGTTGTTCAGCATCTTGACGGGCGTCTCGTTGAAGCGGAAATTTTTGATCGCGGACTTGATGCGTCCGTTTTCGATGAGGAAAGTGCCGTCGCGTGTGAGGCCGGTGTACAGCACGCTCTGCGGGTCAACGAGGCGAATGTACCAGAGCCGCGTCACCAGTATGCCGCGCTCCGTAGAGGCTATCATCTCGTCAATGGAAGTCTTGCCGCCCTCCATGATGATGAGATTGGACGGAAACGGCGTCGGCTCCTTGCCCTGCTTTTTGGCCCAGAAGCGAGAGTAGTTGAGATTCGTCACGACTCCATTTTTGATAAAGTCCATGCGGCGCGAAGGCAAGCCACCGCCGTCAAACGGAGCGCCGGGCGCGCCCGGATAATTCGGGTCTGTGTAGACATTGACCTCTTCGCCGAACAGCTTCTCTCCCAACATATTTCCGCCGCCCTTCGATTGAGGGTTTTTGGGGTCGGCTCTTCTTGAGAGGAAAGAGCGGCCTTCGTCCGCCTGCCGCGCGCCGAAGAAGAACATCATGTTAGAGATCAGATCGCCCGCCGCGTTCGCTTCAAGAATGACTGTGTACTTACCCGGCTCGATGGCGACTGCGCTCTGCGATTTTTCGGCTTTCTCAATCGAGCGCGCACCGATGGCTGCGGCGTTGATGTCACGTATGCGATGCGACATCTGCGAAGCCCAGCCGGAGCCTTGACCGTCGGCTGTGCGAACGGTCGTCGTGTAAGACGCCTGCGAGCCGATGGTATAGCCGAAGTTGCCGCGCGTGTTGGCCTGCGCGGTAAAGCCTCCCTGATTATCAAAGATGCCTGCGGCGACGAGATTTTTGGCGCGTGCAGGCTCAATCGTTTTGGCGATGCCGTCGGCGCGCATCTTCGCGTCCGCGTTATAGGTCGCTTCGTCAAAGCCGTCTTTGATTTCTTCGTAAGTCTGCTTTTCCAGAAAAGGCATTTGCTCTGGGTCTTCGGGTCTGAGCTTGGCGATCTCTTCCGCCGCGCGGACGACTCTTTCGAGTCCCGCGTCGTCGAGCGTGTTGGTCGTCGCCACGCCGCCGCGCTGGCCGAAATGCGCGTTGACGGCGAGCGTCAAGTTATCAATATCGCCGTTAGTGCTGGCGGAGTTGACGCCGAAGCGCGTGTTCGCAGTGCGCCCGCCGTTCAAGGTTGCAGCCAACTCGTCTGCCTTCGAGAAGGAGAGAACTTTTTTAAGCAGGGCTTCAGCCTCGCTGCGTGTGAGCATTGTCATTTGATCTTCCTCCCCGTATTGATAACGTTAATCTGGCGAAAGCGCGCGGGCGGGCAACCGTGCGAGACTGCGTTGATCTGTCCCGGCTCGCCCTTGCCGTCAAAGTATGAACCGCCCAGCCCGTAATGTTCTTTCGAGCCGACGCCGTCGCAGGCGTTCCAGAAATCCGGCGTCCGCGATTGATAAGCGACATCGCGCAGCAAGCCGACTTTCTTTCCGTTCTTGATTTCCCAAAAAACCTGGCCGCCGAATTGAAAGTTGTAACGCTGCTGGTCAATCGAAAACGAGCCGTCGCCTTCGATATAAATTCCATCCTTCACATCCGCGATCAAATCGTCCGCGCTGATATTCTGAGCGCCCTTCGCGGGCTGCAAGCTGACGTTCGGCATTCGCTGGAAAGCGACGGAACCCCAGCTATCCGCATAAGCCGCGCCCTGCGAACGCTTCAACCCGATGACAGCAGCGTTGTCACGCACTGTTTGATAGCTCACCAGCACGCCGTCCTTGATGATGTCCCACTCTGTAGTCTTGACTCCGTCGTCATCCCACCCGGCTGTCGCAAGTCCGTTCAGTTGCGTCTTGTCGCCCTTCAGGTTGACTAGCTTCGAGCCGTACTGAAATTTTCCAAGCTTCTCGCGCGTCGCGAAAGAAGTCCCCGCAAAGTTCGCTTCATAGCCGAGCACGCGGTCAAGCTCTGTCGGATGCCCGACCGATTCGTGAATCGTCAGCCACAGGTGCGTCGGATGCAGCACGAGGTCTTTGCGACCCGGCTCGACGGATTTGGCTGTGTGCTTTTTGACGGCCTCTTCCGCCGCGCGCGGAGCTTCGTTAATCAGATCGTATTCGGCGACCACTTCATATCCCTTGCCGACGGGCGAGCCTAAATTGCTGCGCTGCTCAAACGTTCCGGTGATGGGATTGACACTCGTGATATTAAAGTTCGGCCACGAGCGAATCAGCGTCTGCGTGATGTAAGTGCCTTCGGTCGAAGCGAAATATTTTTCTTCTTTGGTAAAAAACATTCCGCTGTTGACGAACATCGGCCCCGGCCCTTTAATCTTCATCGCCTCGGCGTTGACCTTCAGCAGGTGGTCTGCCTTCTCCGACAGCGAGACCGTGAACGGGTCTTGCTTGACGGGCGTAGAGTATTTCGCGTCCGGGTATTTTTCGACCGGGACGAGTTCGATGCGATTGCGCGAAATCACCTTGTTGGCTTTGGCGATTGAGACGGCGCGCTCCGTGACCTTTTCGATCTCGGCCTTCTCGATTTTGCTCGACGCGGAAAATCCCCACGCGCCTTCAACCAGCACGCGCACCCCGAAACCGAACGTCTCTGTGTTAGTCACATTCTGGACGATCTTTTCGCGCGTGTTAATAAATTGATTCATCGTGCGACTGATGCGTATGTCTGCGTAAGATGCGCCGCGCTGTTTGGCGACATTCAGCGCGACATCGGCCATGTCTTTCATCTCTTAGTCTCCCGGATGTAGAACGGTCGTATTTGAATAGAGCGGGACGGCTCTGATTATACGCGAAAGAGGGTGGTTAGTTGCAAATTCGAGCGTTAGGCATATCAATCACACCTGCTCATCGGTAGTGGTTCAGTTTGAGGATAAGGGAAAAGAAAGTCAGACTCACCGCAGAGACGCAGAGAGCGCAGAGGATGCGCAGAGACTTGAATATCACTCAAGCCTCTGCGCCATCTCCGCGTTCTCTGCGTCTCTGCGGTGAACCTCTCCTCGCTACTCATTCATCTTCAAACTGACGCACTACCTGCTCATCAGTTAATGCACACGACTCTTCCCTCTTTCAAGGGCCGCATTGATTAGATTAAGCGGCTCATCTTGGGGCTTCAAGTTGCCCTCTAATGAAAACACGTACAGTTTGACCGCAGCTTTGTGAGCATTGGTGTGAAGGTAGATTGACTCAATGCCATTGAGTAGCATTTTGCGTGCCTCCATCGCCCCTTCCGGCCCGCCATCGATGGCTCTTTTAATCTTGAACAGAAGTCGAGCTAAACATTCCACGGCGGCTGCATCTTGACACAAGGCAGGCTCAAGAATGGCAGCCCAATCTTCTTCATCTGCAAGCGGCATTACAATTCGGCGCTCCATCGTCCATTGATGCAATTATGTAAATCCTGCATATACAGAATATGTCAATTTTGTATATCCGTCAATATGTCCATATAACATATTGGATGAAGAAGAGAATTTACATTGCTCAACGTGACCGCCTCGTCAACCTCTTGCGTGAGATGAGAATTGAGGCTGGTCTGACGCAGACCGATCTGGCCGCACACATCGAAAAAGACCAAGCCTATGTTTCAAGGTATGAAAGTGGTCAACGACGGTTGGACGTGCTGGAGGTGCGTGAGATATGTCAGGCTATCGGAATCACGCTAGAAAAATTTGCCCAAAAGTTAGACAGGGCGCTGAAGTAGTCGCAGCAAGATACGCCTAACACTCATTGAACCGGAGCGCGGGATAGCATTTCTTTCATCATTGAATTGTTCCCGCTGCTGGAATGCCTCACGCTCGGCGCGGGTTAGATTCGGGTGTTATGCTTTTTTTTGTCCGTAAGCATAGGAAGGATTCAGACCCTTGACTCCAATGACCGCGCTCTTTCTCGGCATCGCCCTCTCGCTGGCCTTCGTTGGTCTGGCACGCATGTGCCCGCCAGGAAGGGAAAGGCTGGTCTATGCCGTCGGCCTCGTGATTACGGCACTCATCTACGTTGTCTTTGGGGCGACTGGCGGGGCGAGCGCGCAGTGGCTCGCGCTTGAAAGTCTCGGCGTCTTCTTCTACGGTGCGGCGGCCTGGGGCGGGCTTCGGGGACGGCATTGGTTACTCGCGATGGGCTGGGCCGCACACGTCGCATGGGATGTACTATTGCACCTGAGTGGCGCGGGAGCTGAATACACGCCGCATTGGTATCCGTGGTCATGTGTTAGCTTTGATCTAATCGTGGCCGGAGCCGTACTGGCGTCGAGCAGGCGAGGGACGGCAGGCGCACGCGGCACAGCATAGCAACGGCAGGCAGCGGACGCCCCTTCAGCTTGCCTCTCATGTACGCTGCGTGCGGCGCGGGTTAGGCTGCAAAGAATTGTTCCTGAAGCTCGTTCAATCGGAGAGGTTTGGAAGCATCTGATGGAAAGTTGAGCGGCGACCCGCACGCGCCACACAACAAGTCATTCAACCAGGGCGGAATTAGGCTACAAACTTTATGAAAAAACACAGACCTTATCTGGCTTTGCTGGGCGCAGGCTCATTACTTTTGGGCGCGATTTTGGGCTGCGGCAAATTCGGCAACCGGCCTGTCGCCAAATGGACGAAGGCCAGAAAAATTGCCGGGAAAGAGCAACGGCTCTCGCATGTTTCGGGACTCGTAGTCGATGATAAATTTGCGTATGTGACGATTGGCGGAACCATTGCCGACCAGAATGCAGGGATGAGCGGTCTGCGGAAAGTCGCTCTGGATTCCGGCGTGGTGGAGAGCCTTGACGACAAGCTGACGCAATCGGATTACGGCGGCATTGCGATGGACGAGAAATTTATTTACTGGAACGCCGGTGGAAATATTTTGCGCGTTTCCAAAGACGGAGGAAAGCCTGAAACCATCGCTTCGGAAAATGTCGGCATCGGTGTGGACATCGCGGTTGACGATGAAAAAGTCTACTGGGCCAATCATAGTTATTATTCGCCGAACAGCCCGACCAAGCCGAGTCCCATTTATGCGGTCTCAAAAGCGGGCGGCAAGACGGAGATATTTGCCGACCAGCAGCATATCCCGCATAGCCTCGCCATAGATGAAAAGTTTGTTTACTGGCTCACGCCGACCAGCATTTTGAAGCAGGCGAAAGCGGGCGGACAAACACAAGTCATCTATCAAGCCACAGATAAAGAAGGCGTTGATGAGCTGGCGCAGGATACGGAAAATCTTTATTTTGGTTTTCGCGGCGCAGGCGAATCGCGTTGGGCTTTACGCAAAATTTCCAAGCAGGGCGGCGAACCGCAAACGCTGGTCAAGACTTACTCGCTCAAGCCCGTCGCGGTAGATGAGACGAACATTTATTTTTTCGATGAAGACGGCATGACCGCAGAGGTCTTGTGCAAAGTTTCAAAACAGGGCGGCGAGGTCACAAAGCTTGATGCAGGTTATGCCAGCGGTGTTATCGCTCAAAGCAAAACGCTGGTTTATTTTGGAACTCTGGATGATATTTATAGTTGGACAAAATGAGCATCGAACGTGGCGACTGTCGCCGAAATAAATAGATGATTGAACAAGCCGAAACATTGAATTTAAATCCGGCTCTTTTAATCAGAAGGTGAGAAACGAATGCACCCGCACGAAGAGCTAATCGAAACTTTCTACACATCTTTTCAAAAATTGGATGCCGTTGCAATGGTGCGTTGTTACCATCCCAACATCCGTTTTTCCGATCCGGTCTTCCCGGTTTTAAACGGAGCGGAAGTTGGTGCGATGTGGAAGATGTTATGTTCACAGGCCAAAAACTTTGAACTCACATTTACGGCGATTGAGGCGAACGAGCAGACCGGCAAGGCTCATTGGGAAGCGCGATACGATTTTTCCGCTACAGGGCGGCGCGTGCATAACAAGATCGAAGCCGGGTTCGAGTTTCAAGACGGCAAGATCATCAAACACACAGACACCTTCGATTTTTGGAAGTGGAGTTCTCAGGCACTAGGCCCCGCCGGAATGCTGCTGGGTTGGACGCCCTTGCTACGAAAAAAAGTTCAGAAACAGGCCGGTGAGCGATTGGCAAGATTCAGGAACTCGTAAATGCTTCGATGCGCTATTTGGAAATTCCTAAATTTGCGCCGGCGGCGCAGGCAGAAGGTAGCCAGACGTGCAACGTCTGGAAGGTTGCAGAAAAGAATAGCGCATTGAAGATGCGCGCAGAGCTTGTCTGCCCGCGTCTTCAACGCGGAAACGATGTGGCTCGCGTGTACCAGACGTTGCACGTCTGGCTACCGTCTGATCGCCGCTTGCGCGGCTTAACGGAATTTTCAAACAGCTTCTAAACCTGCCTCATCGCTAAGTCATTCGAGAGCCGACCCCGCGATAGCACCTCTCTCATCATTAACAGAAGTTAAGCGTTGACTGACAAAAGCTCTGTTGATGAGTTAAATTGTCATTCATCAAGTAAATTATTTCATTCGCACAGGAGAGAACATGAAACGCAAAGCATCAGCCGTCTGGCAGGGCGGACTCAAGGACGGCAAGGGCACGATTTCGACGGACAGCGGCGTGCTGTCGAACACGCAATACTCTTTTAGCACACGTTTTGAAGATGGCGCGGGCACCAATCCCGAAGAGTTGATCGCAGCCGCGCATGCTGGTTGTTTCTCGATGGCTCTGTCAGGGCAGTTGGGTCAGGCTGGCCTGACGGCAGAGAGCATCAACACGACCGCGACCGTCAGGCTGGAAAAGACTGACGCGGGGTTTGCCATCACCTCTGTGCATCTGGAAGTGAAAGCCAAAATTCCCGGCGCAGACCCGCAGGCGTTCGAGACGGCAGCCAACAATGCCAAAGCCGGATGTCCCGTCTCGAAGGTCTTGAACGCAGAGATTACGATGGAGGCAAGTCTGGAAGAATAAGAATCTATAGCATATGCGAATCAAGAGTAGAAATTCTTTGCGGTCTTGGCGCGGTTCTTCTTTGCGGTCTTTGCGGTTAAGTGCATTTTTAACGCAAAGACCGCAAAGATTTAAGACGCCAAGCACGCAAAGGAAAAAGCGAATATATTTCTACGCCTGATTCGCATAGCATCTGGAGATAAAGATGATAGTCGGAAGCATCCGCGAGATTTGGCGTTATCCGGTCAAGTCTATGGGCGGAGAAAAGCTCGACGCATGCGAGGCTGGCGCGCACGGCATCTATGGGGATCGCGGATGGGCTTTGCGCGACGAGCTTGCAGGAGAGATTCGCGGCGCGAAATACATGCCGCAACTCCTGCAATGTTCCGCCCGTTACCGTGAGCCACCTGTGGCAGGGGCGATTCCGCATGTTGACATAAGCTTTCCGGACGGGACGCGCGTCGGCAGCGATGACACGGATGCTAACTCGCGCCTGTCCGGGATGCTGGGCCGCAAAGTCTCGCTCTGGCCGCTTCAGCCCGCCGACAATAAAGCTCATTACAAACGCGCACAGGCAGGCGGATTTATCATGAGCCGCATGAGCCGCTCCAACGCCCTGCGTCCATACATCGGCAAGCTGATACGTCTCGCCGGATTGGAAGGCAACGCGCGCCGTATGTTCAGCCGCGAGCCTCATGAGCCGCTCCCCGATTTTTCGCTGCTGCCCTCAGAGCTTTTCGAATTCACCTCGCTGCCCGGCACATACTTCGACGTATTTCCCATACACCTGCTCACGACTTCATCGCTGGCAGAGATGTCGCGCCTCAATTCGCAAGCCGTCTGGGACGTGCGGCGTTTTCGTCCAAACTTTTTGATCGAGACTGCGAACGATATTGAGGGACGCATCGAAGCCGGTTGGAGCAATCGCACGCTTCGTCTGGGAGAGCTTCATTTGAAATGCGAGATACCGACCGCGCGTTGCGGGATGACCATGCAGGCGCAGGGAGAGCTGCCGAAAGACCCGACAGTGCTCCGCACCATCGTCCGCGACGCAGCGCAAAGCTTAGGAATCTACGCGAGCGTCACGCAGGCCGGAAGCGTCAAGGTCGGTGATGAGGTAGAGTTGCTGTAGGATGCGCCGCCGCACCAGAGTAAAAATCAGCCAACAACATTCACCACAAAGACACAAAGGCACAAAGGAAAGTCAGAAATATTTCTTTGTGCCTTTGTGTCTTTGTGGTTATTTCAATCTTGCAGCGCCTTCATGCTGCCGCTTGGTCTCTCGCAGCAGTTTCGTCAACTCAAGCATCTCCTCTTCCGGGAATGCGCGCCGCCAGTTTTTATCAAACTCGTCAACTTCGATATCCCTGTGCAATTCGCGCAGGGCTTTCCAGAACGCTTCACAGATGCCGAGCGGCGTCGCCGCGTGCGAAAAGACTTGCTCGCCCGTCTTCTTTATCCTTCGATGATTCGGATAGCGCGTGACGTTAAGCTGCGCTTCGAGACCTTCGCGGCTGAGCAGGAAATCATACTCTTCAGGCTCCTGATTCCATTTGACGGTGTGGCTGCCGTCCTTTTTGAGAAGCATTTTGAGAGCCGTGAGCAAGTCGCGCAGCGAATCGTATGGCGCGTGCGAGACGGCTGTGACAAACGATTTATCACCGGCCTTGAGGCCGATGGACATCCAACCGCTCTGCGGGCTGTTAAAGCTGACTCTGAGTTTCTGCATCATTTGGATAATTTCACGCTCGTGCTTGACAAAGACGTTTAAGGTTCGCTATTGGACTTGCATCTGGATTATAAGATTAACCGGCTCGCTATTTTCAAGCGCGTATCGCTTTTTAGCATCGCTCTTATGAAACAATACCACGACCTGCTCAAATCAATTCTCGCACACGGCCACCGGCACGAAGACCGCACGGGGGTCGGCACCGTCTCGCACTTCGGTTATCAAACGCGCTTCGACCTCAGAGAAGGGTTTCCCATCGTCACGACGAAGAAGATTCCTTTTCGCTGGGTCGCGGAGGAATTATTCTGGTTTATTTCCGGCGATACCAACGAAGCGAATTTAAGAGCGAGAGGCGTGGACATCTGGGCAGAGTGGGCTGACGCCGAACACACAGGCCGCTTCGGGCGCGAGGCGGGCGATCTCGGCCCCGTCTACGGTTATCTGTGGCGGTCTTTCGGCGGGCATTACCCGACGCATGACGGCGTGGATCAGATCGCGCGCCTCGTTGATAACATCAAGGCTAATCCGAACTCGCGCCGCTTGATCGTGACGGGGTGGGACCCGCGAGTTTGTGACGAAGTCGATTTACCTCCCTGTCACACTCTGTTTCAATTCAAAGTCGAAGCGGGACGCACGCTTCATTGCCAGCTTTACCAGCGTTCGGCTGATGCCTTTCTTGGCGTGCCTTTCAATATCAGTTCTTACGCGCTGTTGACGCACGCGGTCGCGCATGTGTGCGAGTTGGAAGCAGGCGAGTTCATCTACACGCTCGGCGATTATCACATTTACCAGAATCATCTTGAGCAGGTCGAAGAGTTGCTCTCGCGCGAGCCTTTGCCGTTGCCGCGTTTGGAGATTGTGGACGAGGCGGAAAAGTTGCGCGGCCTTGAAGGTTTGCTGGAGATGCGTTACGAGCATTTGAATCTCGCCGATTATAAGTCGCATGGCAAGATCGCTGCGCCGGTCGCGGTTTAAGTTGAGTGGCTGCGAAACTTTGTTTTAAACGCAAAGAACGCAAAGTTTAAGACGCAAAGAACGCAAAAAGCGGGTTTTACTCTGCGACCTTTGCGAAAAACTTTGCGCTCTTTGCGTTTAAGTTTTCCTGAATCTTATCTCTCAAGGTCGAAAATCATGTCTATAATCGGCATCGTGGCGGTGGATAAGAATAATGCTATCGGCAGGGGCGGGCAGTTGCCGTGGCATTACTCTGCGGACTTGAAATTTTTTAAGCAGCAGACGATTGGCAACGCCTGTGTGATGGGACGACGGACCTGGGATGCCCTGAAAAAGCCTCTGCCGCAGAGGCTCAATATCGTCCTCAGCCGCTCAAGCGAAATCGAAGCGCACCCGTCTCTTGTTATGCTACGCGACCGGCTCTCAGTCCTTTCGCTCGCGCCTTATCTGGCGCGCGATTTGTACATTATCGGGGGCGCGCAAATCTACCGCAGCTTTCTTGAAGACATAGACAAGTGGATCGTGACTGCGATTCCGCTTGAGGTCGAAGGCGCGGACGCCTTTATGCCGGAGAACTTTTTAGCCGGCTTTCGGCCCGTCGAAACCAGAGAGTTGGAAAAAGATTTGACGGCGACGTTTTATGAGCGAAGCTGAAGAATGCAAAATTAAAAATGTAAAATGCAAAATGAAATCGCATTCTTTTTTTTGCATTTTACATTTTTAATTTTGCATTCTTCAAAACGTTGACATTCAAACGTGGACGGCATATGTTGCCGTGCGTTTGGAAAAGCTTTTCCGGCAATCACAGCCATACAGTTTAAGTCCTCGCGCATAGCTTGAATTTCAGGCGACGATTTTGTCGCTTCTTTCGACAGGGAATAATTCTATTCATCGAACAGCATAGGGAGCTAATCTCGACTATGACCAAAGCCAAAAAACCTTCTCAAGCAAAGAAACCTTCCGAAGCAAAGAAACCTGCGGTAACCAGAGATGTCCTGCACACTTCCGTCACGAGCAACGGATTGACCGCCAAAGCGTATCGCGGCAGCGGCGCGGCGATGCTGGCGTTCGATCTGGACAAAGCGTTGACCAAAGACCTCGCGGGCTTTGCCGTCAAGCGCACGACCCCCGGCGGCGCGTCCGTGTACCTGACGAACCGGCTCAATTTTACGACCGGAGTGCATGCCGACACGTACCCGAAAGACCACGTTTTTACTCCTTCGAATGTAGCTCCTTTCCAGAAGTTTCGCTGGATTGATATTCCCGAAGAATTAATGCCGGGAGAGTACGAGTACGAAGTGACGGCGATGTATTTCGACGACGGCGACAAGTTGAGAGAGGGAGCGTCTGCGACCGTCTCGCTTGAAATGATGCCGCCCAAGCTCGCCGCTTTCGAGTTCGGTTTTACGCGCGGCTATTTGTCTTCGCAAGCGTACACAGACCTTTTCAAAAACGCTCCCATCCGCCCGGCGAAAAAGTCCATCGACTATAAAACGAAGTCTTACGTCAAACAGTACCAGTGGCTCGGGTATCAAGCGCACAAGCTGGTCTTTGATTTTCTGAACGAGTGCATCAAGGATAAAAGCATTACCGTAGACCTCTTCGCATACGATCTGGACGAGCCGGATTTTATGCGCGGCTTGCAAAAGCTGGGCAAACGCTTAAGAGCTTTTCTGGACAATGCGCCGCTCCACACCAAAGCGGGCGCGCTTGAGATTGATGCTCATAAGATGCTGGTCAAATCCGCAGGCGCGAGCAATGTCAAGCAGGGACATTTTCATCGCTTCGCGCACCACAAGGTAATGATTCAGAAGAAGAACGGAAAGCCTGTCAAGGTCTTGACCGGCTCGGCAAACTTTTCCGTGCGAGGCTTGTATGTGCAGGCCAACAACATTCTGGTCTTTGACGACGAGACAACAGCCGGGCTGTATGGAGCCGCTTTCGATCAAACTTTTGACAACGAAGCGAAGTTTTCGACCTCTGAAATCGCGGAAGGCTGGCACGATGTCGAAGGCGCTGGCTTGCCGAAATTCTCGGTCTGCTTTTCGCCGCACAAGGCTGCTCTGACTTCTCTGCAAAAAGTCGGTGACGCCATCAACAATGCCAGCAGCTCTGTCATCTTCGCGGTGATGGAACTGAGCGGCAGCGGCCCCGTCATGGATGACATCAAGGCTCTGCCCTCGCGCGACAAAATATTTTCCTACGGGATGACGCAGGCCGCAGCGGGCATCAAGGTTTATAAGCCCGGCGAAGCGAACGCCATGCTCGTGCCGTTCAGTTACTTAAAAGGCAAAGTGCCGCCCCCGTTTGCGGATGAATACAGCGGCGGCATGGGCATGGTGATTCACGACAAGTTCGTAGTCGTGGATTTCAACGGCGCGAATCCTGTGGTCTTCACAGGCTCTTCAAACCTTGCGAGTGGCGGCGAAGAGGCCAACGGCGACAACCTCCTTGCAATCTATGACCCGATCATCGCCTCTGCTTACGCGGTCGAAGCCATCCGCCTCATAGACCACTATCATTTCCGCGCGCAGTTGAAAGTGACCGCCGCCGACCAGCCGTGGACGCTGGAGGGAAGCGATGCGACGAAAAAATGGTGGGAGCCTTTCTACGATCCCAAAGACATACGCTGTCAGGAACGCACGCTGTTCGGCAGTTAATGTTCTTCTAATGATTAGCCACAGAGGACACAGAGAGCACAGAGGGTAAAGAAGCATTTCGAAGTCGAAATCTCAAATTTGAAATTCTCCTTTGAGATGTTGTGCTGGAAATTTCTCTGTGTGCTCTGTGTCCTCTGTGGCTAATTTCTATCTTGAGCCATCATGCAGACACTGTTATTGGGCATCTTGATCGTGGGTGGGAGCGTCATCGTAGCTCACTTCGGATTGCGCCTGGTGCGGGGCAGAGTTCCGCTTGAAGTGCTCAAGCAGCATCATGAAGTAGCGGGCTTTATCATAGGAGTGCTCGGAGCAGTTTACGCTGTGCTGCTGGCGTTCGTCGCGGTCGCCGTCTGGAATCAGTTTGAGGCAGCCGATATGACGGTCACGCAGGAAGCGAATTATCTCGTTAATCTCGCGCACATGGCTCAGGGCTTTCCGCTTCCTGCCCAGCAGCGCGTGCATGAAAACCTGCGCGCTTATGTGCATGCCGCGACGGATGAAGAGTGGGAGACGATGTCGCGCGGCGAGGCTGGCAAAGGAACGCAGGCGGCAATAGACAGAATCTGGCAAACGTATAGAGAGATGGAGCCGCAGAATTCGCGCGAGAGCGCGCTGTACGCCGAATCGCTGGAGAGTTTGAACGGTCTGAGCGACAGCCGCCGCCTGCGTCTTCACGCAAGCCAAAATGACCTGCCTTCGATAGTCAAGATTCTGCTCTGGGGCGGCGGGCTGATGACGCTCTGCTTCACCTATTTCTTCGGCGTGGAAAAACTCCGCGCGCAGGCTTTGATGACGGCGGCGCTGGCAATCGTTCTCTCATTCGTTCTCTTCCTGATCGTCGTCCTGGACAACCCATTTCACGGCAGCGTGCGCGTCTCGCCCGACCCGTTGCGACAATCATTGACGCTGATCGAGTCCTTGCAGCAAAGCAGCCAGCCGTAATTCACTTGAGTTCGACGTAAGAAACGAAATAGCTCCTACCAAGAGCTTGCTGCTTGATTGAGAACGGAGCTTGTAGCAGTTTGAGATTGAGTGTAGTCACAGGTCAGAACCGCCTGCGGTAGCGGGCGGGTACTCAACATTGAGTACCCGCCCGCTACCGCAGGCGGTTCTGACAGGATGCCTTATAGAACGTGCAGACGTTCTGATGTTGAATCACGTTAAGGTTGATAAGACGAAGCGACGGGTATATCGCCACTCGACCCCCACGTCACAGCTTTGAGAGTTTGATTGGAGCTTTGCAAGATATACCAGGCGCCGTTGCTCGGTCGCCAGACGGCAACATCCGTCTTGCCATCGCCGTCATAGTCTCCGGGCACAAGCTTATCGCCGCTGCTCCCCCATGTGTGCGCCAGGGTATCGCCGTTCGAACTCTTCAGGATGTACCAGGTGTTAGTGCTCGGGCGAAAGACAGCGATGTCGCGCCTGCCATCACCGTCATAATCTCCCGGCACGGGCACGTCTCCGCTCGAACCCCACACCTGCGTTCTGATTGTGCCATTGAAGCTGTTGAGGATGTACCATCCATTAGTGCTCGGGCGGAAGACAGTGAAATCCGCTTTTCCATCTCCGTCGAAATCTCCCGGCACGGGTTTGTCTCCGCTCGAACCCCAGAAGAGACTGGTTTCCACTCCATCCAAACTCCTGCGCACATACCACGCGCTATTGCTCGGGCGGAAAACTGCGAAGTCGGTTTTACCGTCTGCGTCGTAATCTCCCGGCATGGGCACATCGTTCGCAGTGCCGAAAAATTGCGAGGTCATACTGAAAGCGTTAGAGCTTTTCAAGACATACCAGTAGCCGTTTGAGGGACGAAAGAGAGCATAATCAGTTTGCCTGTCGCCGTCGTAATCTCCCGGCACTGCCACATCTCCGCTTGAGCCAAACTGATGCTGTCTCACAGAATCGTCATAGCTGCTCAAGACATACCATGCTCCACCGCTCGGACGCCAGACGGCTGTTTCCGTTTTTCGATCCCCATCGAAATCCGATGAGCGCAAAGTGACCGTGTGAGCATCAAGATTAACTCCCATATCCTTTCCGTCCGTGCCCAGATTTCGATAGCTGCTGGTCGGAGCGAGCCGGAAATTTTCCATGTTCGCAGTGAGACTCACAAAGCCTGCGGCGGCAAATGTCGTCGGGTAAAAATTGTTAGCTTGAGGATACGAAGCAGGATAGCTTCCGAAAGCCTCGCCTCCGACCAGATTCTTTTGAAAGCTGTATCCGGGGCTAAACAACTGCAATACCGCCGCACCCTCGACGACAGGCTCTCCGGTTCCGTCTCTAAAATCATTTATCCCGTAAGAGGTGCCCCCGGCTCCATTATCGTTATGCCTGACAATGGTGTTATTGAAGACCAAACCTGCCGCCGCATTAGCCAAGCCTCCGAGGTCAAAGGCCATGATATTAGCTTCCTGATCCACGGTATTATGGTTGATGGCCAGATTCATCGCTTCAGTAGCGGCGGAGGGGTTGCTGGTCAGCATTATGAATCTGGCCTCACCCCTGCCGTCAGAATTTCGCCAACTATACCCAACGTCATAGAACAAATTGTTTTCAATCGTGATATTTTTGGCGCGCAGGAGGTAAGGCGCGCATGTGGAGCAACGGTCAGTCAGGGCAATGTTTATCGCGCCGCAAACGTGCCGCACAATATTATTACTAAACATTACGTTCTCCACTCTGGCGTCAGGATGACTGTCAAAAACGGCTGGCAAAAAGACGATGGCATAATTCTGGCCTGCCTGCCAGCTATACTCAAAGACATTGTTGTCAATCACCGCTCCGCGCATATTCTTTAGCTCAAACAAATTTTTGACGGAATAGGTGCCGCGCCAATCAGGGTCTTTCCTGACGTGGTTATGTCGAAATTCGAGATTGGATGGGCTGAGGGCAACACTGTGAGCCTGGTCTCCGCCAAAGAGCACGTTAATCGTTGAGGCTTCGATATAGTTATTGGTGATCTTGAACGGCCCCGGCCCACGCCATCCGCAAATCCCAGCCGAATCGCTCGTGTTAGGAAGAGTCTTGATGTTAGAGATGTAAGAGTTGCTAATTTCCGCATCTCTGGTATTCAAAGTGATTCCGCGTCGCATCGTTCCGGCGTCGCCGTGAATATAGCAACGATCCAAGACGATATGCTGAGGGACTTGATCCGTTTGAGTTTGTCCTCCATGGCCAAGGTCTAACAGGCTGACGACTACATGTGAGGTGCTCGCTCTTGTAAACTCGATGCCGATAAGACGATAGTGATCGACGGGAGCAATCGCACACGCTCCATTCGGATTCTGCGTATTGTAGATGCCCGTGCAGAGGGCGGGTTCATTACTGCCGGGCGAGTATATTTTCGGAAGCACCCCGGCATACGAGGGATTGATGCGGTATCCATCCGGCGGCAACAAGTCGGGGCGCGAGGTCCGAATCGTCACCCAACCCGTGCCGCCCGCCGGAACCGGAAGCACGATTGGGCCAACAAAAGTCGCATCATATTGCAGCAAGATGGTATCGCCCCGCTGCGCTTGCTGTAAGTATTGTCTCAACTGCGCGGTGGTGGTGGCTGGCCCATAATCCGTCGCGCGTGCGACCGCCTCAGAGCCAATGAAGCAGCAGCAGAAAAGCAACAGGGAAATGCGGAGTCGAGGTCTGGATTGAATCGAGCGCAGAGTGTTTTGAATGATAGACGTGAGTTGAGTGCGTCTCATTTAAATTCTCCTTCAGGGATGTGAGAGCTTCGGAAGAGACAAAGCCGCTTTTAAAGCTTTGATCTTCTGAAAGCCTGTGTGTGAAAAGAGAGTGACGTGGCTCCAGGTATAAGCCACTTGCACAATAAGTTGAGAAGCTTGAGCGGCTGCCAGTTCAGGCATGTCTTAAGACATGGAATGCGCGTTGGAAATCTTTAAGGAAAGCCCCTCAGCAGGTCTCTGGCAGATGTGGGGATTATAAATCCCGTCCAACACAAGTCAAGAGAAATCTGCTTTAAGTTATATCCTCAATCAATCACAGGGGACACAGAGAGAGATTTCAAATTTGAGATTTAATGAATTTGAGATTCGACGAATTTGAGATTCGATGAATTTGAAGTTTGATGAAATTGAGATTGATTCTTAAACCTCTGTGTCCTCTGTGACCTCTGTGGCTCAATCTCTTCCTGCGCTGTTTTAACCGCGTGAGTTGGTGGCTGGCGCGTCCAGGACATCGTGGCGCGTGATGATGCCTGTGATGCGCCCGTATTCTTCGACCAGCACGGCGGGGCTTGATTGCAGCTCGCGTGTGACTTCGCTCAGGCTGGCGTCTACATCCAGAACCGGAAAACTTTCTTCCATGACTTCGCTGGCAGGCCCGTCGAGCAGGTCACGATTGCCGAGAACTTTTGAGAGTATGCGATGCTCGCGCAAAGAGCCGACCGAGCGTCCATCCTCGACGACAGGCACTTGCGTCACGCCCGCTTCATTCATCTTCGCCAGCACGTCCGAGATGCGCTCTTGCGGCGCGACTGTAATCAGGCTTTCAGGCCCGCGCTCGCCTTTCGTCTCGCTGATGAGTCCCGCCGTAATCTTCTGCGGCTCAAGCAGCCGCTTCTCTTTCATCCATTCATCCGAATGATGCTTTGACAGGTAATGCTCGCCCGTATCGCAGACGATAAAGACGATCAGGGCGCTCTCGTCCAGATCGCGCGCGAGGCGCAAAGCCGCCGCCAGACTCGTGCCGGTCGAGCCGCCGCAGAAAATCCCTTCGAGTCGTCCAAGCTGGCGCGACAACTCGAACGAGTCGTGGTCTGAGACGTTGACGACTTCGTCCACGTACTGCGCATGAAAGTTTTTGGGCAGCGTCGCCTGCCCGATGCCTTCGACCAGATAAGGCGTCGCTTCGACAATCTCGCCCGTCTCTTTGTAAGTCTTGTAAATCGAGCCGTAAGGGTCTGCGCCGATGATGCGTATGTCTGGATTCTTCTCTTTCAAAAAACGCCCCGTGCCGGAGATGGTTCCGCCCGTGCCAATGCCTGAGACAAAGTGTGTGAGCTTGCCTTCGGTCTGCTCCCATAATTCCGGCCCGGTCGAATAATAATGCGCGTCCGGATTGGCTGCATGAGAATACTGATCCGGATAGAAAGAGTTCGGCGTCTCTTTGGCGATGCGCTGCGCGGTCGTGATGTAGTGATCGGGTGAGCCGGGTTTCGCCGCCGCCGGAGTCACGACGACATCCGCGCCGAGAGCTTTCAGATACCGAACCTTTTCCGTCGAAGCCTTGTCGGTCATCACAAAGATGCACTCGTAGCCTTTGACCGACGCCGCGAGCGCAAGCCCCACGCCCGTGTTGCCCGAAGTCGCTTCGATAATCGTCCCGCCGGGTTTAATCTTGCCTTCGCGCTCAGCCGCTTCGATCATCGCCATGCCGATGCGATCCTTGACCGAATAGCCCGGATTGAGATTTTCCATCTTGGCGAGAATCGTCGGCTTTAAATCTTTGTTGATGCGATTGAGCTTGACGAGCGGAGTGTGCCCCACCAGTCCTAAAATATTTTCGTAATAGTTCATTAACTAAACGCCTCCGGGCGGATTCTGCGAAGAGACTTTGGAAAAACAGCATCGCTGCCAAGATTTATTATCCCCGCGATAAAATGGATAGAAATCTTTTGACAATTAAATACCATTCAAGCCGCACTGATTTCAATCTCAGGCGCGCTCCGCCGAAAATTCACAGACCCGGCGCAAACGGTTCAAGGCAGGCTATGGGCGGCTAAAAGCTGTGGCAGCGCGGAGAGTGTGCAGAAGGCTTTGGCAGGCGTGAGAGAAGGTAAATCAAAGCCTGACTCGTGTCCTCATGCAGGGCAGCGCACACAAAAGTCGCGCCGCCCTGCACATGGATTAGGTCGGGCTTTGATTTAGAGCAGTTTGCAAATCAGTGTCCGGCAGGCTGTCAGCCTGCCGCTCGTACGGGACAGGCGGCAGGCTGTCAGCCTACCCTACATTCAATCGAAATCCGCTCTAGTTTACAACTCAGTGGACTTGATAAGCTGCCACAGGGTAATCGGGTGCGGTCAAGCTCGCGGACGACGCCCCGAATTTAATAGCCGATGGCGAAGTGAAGGTCTTGAGCAGATAGAATGTCCCGTTATCGGCTCCGGCCCCGCTTCTCCACAGACCAAAATCAGTCTTGTTGTCCCCGTCATAATCGCCGGGAACATTAAAATCGGTCGTCGCATTGCCTACATTCCAGTTAAAAGACTGACCGTTCCCGCTAGTGATAAAGTAGTAGGTCAGGATTGCTCCACTGGCGCGGGCAACTGCCAGGTCGGCGCGGCCATCGGCGTCGTAATCACCCGCGAGAAACCTGTCGGTGAAGTTGCCGAAGCTGACTGAACGGACTCCGGCGGTGGTGCGATTTTGCAGCACGACTGCGGGGCCGCTGTTGTCTCTGACGACGCTCGGGTCTGCTCTGCCGTCACCGTCGAAATCGCCCGGATAGGCTTTATCGCCAGCCACGCCCCAGCACGCATAGCTAAAGTTAGTCGCCGGAGTGCCGGACGGTCGCCAGTACCAGACGCTGGCTCCGCCGCACGGGTCGCCGGGGTCTGGAGTAGCGCGAAAGACTGCGGCATCTGCTTTGCCGTCGCCGTCGTAGTCGTCAACCACCCTTGCGTCATCACCTGCTTTACCGAACTGCTCGGTTCGCAAAGTGTTGCCGTTACTTTGCAGGATATAGAAGTTGGCTGCGGTCGGGTCACTACGCCAGACGGCAATATCGGTCTTGCCGTCCCCGTCGAAATCTTCGGGCGTCGCTACGTCGCCACCAGCGAAACCGACTCCTACTCCCCAATTTGTGGCGGTGGAGTTGATCCCATCGTTTATATACCAGGTCGTTTGCGCCGCCGCGCCGGTCGCCCGCGCGACAGCTAAATCAGCTTTGTTATCGCCGTTGAAATCAACCTTCCGGCTGGTCGGAACAGCGCCTGCGCCCGCGACTGAGCCGTCCAGCTTGAAGGGAAAGTCCTGCCGCAACGAGGGAGGAACCGGAGCGCCCGTCGGGGCTTGTCCGGCATCAAGCGTATCTCCCCATGCCGCTCCCGTAAACTGCCGCCCGTTTTGACCCGGCACTGCGCGCCCGCCCGTCATAGTAATAGACGGAGCAAAGTGTGCAGCGGTGCCAATGGCTGTGTTCCAATCAATCCAGTAATTTCCAGCCGTCAAGACAGCCGCCGGAGCGACGTTGATATTGTTTTGCCAGACGCGGCGGTTCGTGACCGGAGCCGGCGGCGGGTTCGCTGCAAAGCCAACGAGGCTGTTGAAAATACGCCACAGCCCTGAATCCGTTGAAGTCGCAAGGCGGTTGGTCGTCGTATCGCCGAAGATGATGGTGCTGCCTGCATCGCCGGGTCTACCATTCCAGATTCGCAGGGTGGCAGCGGTAATCGGGCTGGTCGCTCCGGCAAAGCCGGTTTGATAGGCAAAGACGATTACCTGATTAATCGTCCACGTTTGTCCGACCGGCACGTTAAAGTCGTCCGCACAACGAAAGACCGTGGCCGTGACAGAGCAGGAGACGCCCGCAGACGTGTTGGCCTGCTGGTTGTTGCCGAATGGATTCGCGACTTCGCTCCACTGGGTTCCGGCGGGAGCGGCGACGCCGTTGACAGAATTCGCGCCGGTTGCCAACGGGCCGTTGTCATAAATGATGGCCTGCGGCACGGCGGGGGCATCGCCGTCCTGTGGGGCGGCGAGAGCCTTGTTGTTCAGGGCTAATGGGAACAGCGCGAGGTACGCTGCGGCAAGTAAACTCAGAATCGTTGCAGTCATTCTGTAAGTCACGAGCAGATGTTGATTGCGACGCGGAAACAGCTTTCGCATATATCTTCTCCTTTGATTTCCTTTGGCAAAAGGCTCAGGGCTAGTGAAAGGCGGGTTGAGACATTCCACGCAACAAATCTTTGAGTGATATTTGCCGGGCAATGTAATTTTCCCTCAAGCTATGCGTGAACTCGTACCGCCCAATGTTCGCTTGTCAAATCTTCCAAAACGGCAATGTCAAGACAAAACTCGATTGGAAAACGACTCTATTTTGCGACTTAAATGGAAAGGTAAAGCTGAGGCAATCTAAAAACTGATGCGGCGGGAGTATATGCCAAAACGTGCGGAATTGAAATAGCCTGAGCGATTTTTCCAGAGCGGATTTCGATTGAATGTAAGGTAGGCTGTGAGCCTGCCGCTCGTACGGGACAGGCGGCAGTCTCACAGTCTACCGGACACTGATTTGCAAACTGCTCTAATTTCTCGCTGCTTCATGAACAGCCGCCAAACTCACAAAAGCCGGAGGGCGCGAAGACACTGAAGAAAGAAGATAGAGCCTCTTTCAAGTGTTCTCTCGCCCTCCGGCTTTTGACCGTGCGCTCTTAAATTCGAGCCGGTTATTCCGGCATCTTAGCAGCCGTCTTTGTCCCGTTCTCCGCGCCGTTCTCAGCCTTGGTCTCGATGGCGGTTTCAAGCTGTGCCTTAACTGTCTCGGGGCTGGGCGTCACTCCCAGTTGCCCGAGTATCGCGGGCAGGTTAAGGCCGAGCGATTGCAGTTGCTGAAGCAGGCCGAAGATCATCGTCGGCCCGGTCTGAGCAAAGCGATTGAGGCCGCCCGCGCCGTTTCCGTCTCCGCCGTGATCTATCATCACGACCTTGTCAATGTTGCCGAGCGGTTCGGCAATGGCCTTCAAGGCCGGGGCAGTCGCTTCGATGATGCTCGGCAGTTTTTCCAGGATGGTTTGCAGCCGCGCGGCATCGTTAAACTCGCGCCAGGCCGCAGCCTTCTCTTTGATGGCGGTGGCCTCGGCCAGACCCTGAGCTTCGACGGCCTTGGCGTGGGCCAGACCCTGCGCCTGTATCTTTTCCGCTTCGGCCAGCCCGAGCGCGCGAATCTTTTCGGCTTCGGCCCGTCCCTCGGCTTCGACCGCAGAGGCGCGTCCCTGTCCCTCGCGTTTGAGCTTTTCGCTCTCGGCTTCGGCGGTCGCAATCAAAGCCTGCTTGCGGCCTTCCGCCTCAAGAATCGCTGCTTCCTGCTGCCCCTGTGCGAGCAGCACGGCGGCGCGGCGTTCGGCCTCGGCCTTCTTGACCACCGTGGCTTCGAGTTCCTTCTCGCGGCGGAGCACTTCCTGCTCCTGCACGGCGATCTGCTCCTGCGTGCGAATCCTCTCAATCCTCACTTCCTGAGCGACCACTTCCTGACGCGCTTTGGCCTCAGAGAGCGGCCCGGCCTGTTCGGAGGTGGCCTTTTCGCGCTGAATCTCAGCCTGAAACTGCGCCCGCTTGACCTCCGTCTCGCGGGTCGAAGCGGCGATGTCGGCTTCAGAAGCGAGGCGGACTTTTTCGCCCTCCTGCATCGCCAGTGCCGCCTTGATCTTGGAATCGCGCAGGGCTTCGGCCTTGCCTATCTCTGCGTCGCGCTGAACTTCGGCAGTGCGCCGCTGGCCGAGCGCGTCCAGATAGCCTTCCTCATCGCTGATTTCCTGAATGGTCAAAGCATCGAGACCGATCCCCATCTTCTCCAGATCACCGGCGGCCTCTGTCGTCAGCTTCTGTGCGAAGCTTTGCCGGTCGTTGTTGATCTCTTCGACGGTGAGCGTGCCGAGGATGGCGCGCAGGTGACCTTCGAGCGTCTGAAAGACGAGCTTGTGAAACACATCCGGCGACATCCCCAGAAAGCGTTCGGCGGCGGCGCGCAAAGATTCGTCGTCACCTTTGATCTTCACGTTCGCCACCGCTTTGACGGAGACGGGCACGCCCTGCACCGTGTAAGCGCGCGTCGTCGCCAAAGGGACGGTGAGCACATTCAAGCTGAGGTACTCAACCTTTTCGAGAAACGGGATGAGCAGGGTCGCGCCGCCTCTTACCAGGCGATAGCCGACGAGCGTGCCGTCCGCCAGTTTGCGCGAGCGGCCCGAAATGACCGCCGCCATGTTGGGCGAGACTTTGATGTAGTTGCGGCTGAGCAACATGAGGGCGATAAAGAAGCCCAGCACGATGACCAATACCACCACGGGTATCCATAGACTTGGATTTGTAATATCAGGCATTGATTTTGACCTCTATTTGAATGCAGCGTTGATTTTTTCCAAACGAGCGATTGAATCTGTTTTAAGAGTTGGAATCCTGGCTCACGATGACAGAGTCTCCGGCAATCTCGTCGATGCGGACAATCGCGCCCGCTTTGATTTCGCCGCCCGCCCTCGTGCGCGCCAGTTTCTCGACCCTCTCTTCACCGATGCGGCAACTGATCTGCCCCAGACTGCCCGGCCCGATGGCGACAGTGACCTGCGCCGTCCGGCCTACCAGTTGTGACGCGCCGACAGAGCTGGAAGCCTGCTGGCTGTAAAGAAAGCGCGCAAACAGCATGACGAGGCCGCCCAGGATGGCTCCGCCGACGAGACCGAGTATGGAGCTGGCGACGATACCAAGCCCCATCTGGATGCCTATGGCACCGAAGCCTCCGAAGGAGGTGACAAAGACGCTGATGACGCGGCTATCGAGAAAGCCCGGCGCGTCCGCGATGCCATCAAAGTTCGCATCCACCCCGACGCTATCGAAAATATCCCCCACCACCAGCGAGATAATCAGGAATATGAACCCGAGGGCGCCGATGATGAGAAAGACCAGCAGGGCGCTTATGTTTGAGAGAAATTCAGGCACGTCACAGTTCCTCAGATAAAAGACCTGGCGGCTCACGCCTCCGGGCTGCGCGCCAAAAGGGAGGCTCAGACTATCACCCGCCCAATAGGTTAAAACGCTTCGGGGAACGATTGCAGCGCGCTCTCTAGACAACCGTTCCCCGCCGCAGTTCCTGTTAGGAGTTATTTGGTCACAGGCGACTTCGTCCCGTTCTCCTTCGTCCCGTTCTCCGCAGGGAAATTCATGCGGTCGCGGAACAGGTTGAGCAGGAGCAGCGTGCCCAGCCCGCCTGCGCCGTCGCCATTGCCGCCCGAGGCCATCACGTCCGGTGTGATGCGAACGTTTTTCTCGCCGATGACCCGCAGGGTTTCGACTAGGGCGACCCCCTGTGCGCCGAGCGCGTTGACCTGTTCGTGATAGGCGACGCCCTGCGCTTCACCCATCAGGCGCACCTTCTCCGCTTCGGCTCGACCGGTTGAGAGAATGTAGTGAGCTTCGCCGTCACCCTCTGCCTTGCGTTGTTCGGCGCGTTTGCCCGCGATCTCGACGCCGACGGTCTCTGCCATGAGCGCCTTCTGATTGTCCGCGTGCGCGCTGGTCTTCTCAAGCTGGACGCGCTGGACTTCGGCCTCGCGCTGCGCGTTATACATGTTCTGCCGCTGCTCTGCGAGAATCTTTTCGGTCTGCGTCTTCATCAACTCTTCGGGCAGATGAATGTGGCAGATCAGAACGTTGACGACATCAACGTGATATTTCAAGAGATGCATTCGCACGCGAGCTTCGGCGCGCTCCTGCTCTTCGTGACGATTTTGCAGGTAAGCCATCGCGGAAGACTCTGATGCCTGATTGCGGAAGATAGAGTCGATCAGCGGATGCATCACGTTCTGGACCAGCTTTTCGGTGCTGCCAATCTTGGCGACCATGAAGGGAGCGTCTTCGGGCTTGACGCGAAAGACGACGCGCACTTCCAGCTTCATCGTGAAGCCGTCTTTCGAGATGACCTCGAACGGGTCGAACGTGTTGTCCATCTCTTCGGCTGTCCATTCGACGGTCATGTTGGTCGTCGGAATAACGATGGGCGAAACGGCCAGCGTGTTGATGTAATAGCGACCGGGTCCCATCACCGTTTCCTGTATGCCGCGAAAGCCTTCGGGCACGACGTAGGCTTCGTGCGCGCCCTGATCCAATCTTTGATCGGCAGGGTCGCTGGCGAGCAGTTCTTCTTCAAGCTCATCTACCAGCTTTTGCTCGCCTTCCAATTTATCAAGTCGCGCCACAGCCTTGCTGACCTGTTCCTTCTCTTCGCGCTCCATGCGCTCGCGCACCTTGGCAGCCATCACGCGGCGTATCTCTTCGCCGGGGTCTTTGCCGGTATTCGAGACGATGACAGCCACCTCGCCCGGCTTGATCTCTTTCGCCGTCTCTGGAATCACTTTGAAGACGAACGGGTTGATGTAGTAAGTGCCGGGCAGCAGAATATCCTTCTGCGGGCCGCGCTGTCCGCCGCGCGTGATGAACTCGTTGCAGTCCTGAAAGTTGTCGTGACCTTCGACAGGAGTGGCAACGTAATCGCGCGGGTCGAGCGGCGCGCCGTCCAAAGCTTCGACCAGCCCGATAGCATTCTCGCCAATCAGGGTCGCATCGTAGAGCCGCACGAAAAAGAGGCCGGGCTTGGTTTCGTTGCCGCCATCGAGCGGAACCGACTGGGTCAGGATGCGATAAGTTCCGGGCGTCAGGATTTCCACCTGCGGCCCTTTCTGCCCGCCGTTAGCTATAAACTGTTCGGCGTCTTGAAAATTGCGATGGCCTTCGATAGCTTTGCCGTGCAGGCGTCCGGCATCAAGCTGCGCGCCGTCGGCAACCGTGATGACTCCAACCTTTCCCGGCGGGATGACCGTCATCTTAGAGACCGAGACGCGGAACAGGTACGGGTGAATCGGCCACAAGCCCGGCGGCAGGGTTCTGAGCTGAATGCCCTTGACGCCGCCCTGCTTGATAAAAGCAATCGGGTCTTGAAAGTTGTTGTGCGCGTTCTGTGCGCGGTCGGGCGCGAAGATTCTTCCGGGAGGCATGGGGTCGCCGTCTACGGCTTCGATGATGCCAAGCTCATCCGGGCCGATCTCGATTAAGGGGACTTTGCGCACGACGCTCTCAAAAGGATATTTGATGAGGTGCAGGCCGGGCTTTAAAACATCGGCCTGAATGCCAACCTCGCCTTCGGTCGCGACCACGCGCCCCGGAGGCATCTTCGCGCCAAGATAGCGACGCTCCTTAATCGCAATCTCCGTCGCGCCGACGTTCACCAGAATGCGGCGCAGGATGATGACCAGCACAATCAGCAAGATGAATGCGATGACCAGAAAGGGAACGTAAGACGAAATGTCTGTCATGTCCATAGCTACAAACCTCTTCAAGAAGTGATAAGTGACGAGTGATAAGTGATAAGAAAAAGCTTTTTGTTTTATCTCATCACTTATCACTCATCACTTATTACTGTGTTGTTGTTATGCGCTGCAAGCTCGCGGCGCACTTTAGCAAGCTCTCGTTTTAAGAGGAAGCCTGCGCCTGAATTTCTGGCGCTCGACGGAACGACCCAGAACTCGCTCTCGATGAGTTGGGCTAATTCTTCCGCGTTGATGTCCGGGAGTTTGCGCTCGCGCCAGCCTTGCAGCGCAGACTCGATGGCGTTTTGATAAACGACTGCTTCGCCAACCTTAGCCGCGAGGTGCAGCATTTTTGCCGTCGTGCGGCGGTCGGGCGAAAGTTTCCAGGATTCGATAAAAGCTTCCGCAAGCTTTTTGTTGACAGGCAAGCTGTCGCTACGTGCGATGTATGAAACCAAAGACAACAACTGTTTTTCGTTTTCAGCGCGCTCGACGAGGATGTTCAAAACCTCATCATACGCTTCGCTCTCGTACATCAGGTCTGCTTCAACCAGAGTCTCTTTATCACCCGACGCGGCGCGGGCGAGCAAGGCTTGTCGCCATTCAGCTCGCTCCTTTTCAAATTGTTCGGCTCGAAGACGCGCTTCTTGGCCGGGGTCGTGGAATAAACCTTTGAAGTCCGGCGGCGGAGGCGGCAGAGCTTGAGTCTCTTGCTCGCCGGGCAAAGCGTTTTGCCTGAAACGATAAATAGCGAAAGAGATGGCTGCCAGTAGGATAAATGAAGCGATGAGAACGGTGACCATTCGTGGCCTGTTGGATGCCCTGCGCGATGGCTTTCCACTGATTTGCGCTTCTGCCGGGGCGTCCGGTTGCAGAGTCATTATACGACAACTCGGCTCGCGAAGTTTAGTTTTTCAATACGCCAAACGTCAACCCGTTTTCCTTTGCGTCTTTGCGCCTTTGCGTGAGGATAATTTCGCGCAAAGGCGCAAAGACGCAAAGGAAGACAAAAGATTCTCTAATTGTCGCGGGGTTTCAGCGCATTGAATAGGAGTGGATAAGTCGCCAGCGATTGCCCGCGATACTGCGGGCGGAAGCCAAAGAGGATAACGCGCCCTTTTCCCAGAGTGACTTCGACGAGCGCGGCCTTGCCCTTCAAGCGTTCGCCGCCGAGCAGCCATCCTGACAACAGCGGCTCGCGCTTCGCCGGATAACGCGCGATGACGCGCACGCGCGCTGTAGCTTCTTTCTCATCGCTAACCTCAAAGACCGGCGAATTCTCAAACCACGCGATGGATTCTCGCGGCATGTTTGCGGCAAGCGGATGCGTCGTATCAAGCTCCGTGCGCAGGATTGAGCCGGGCGCGAAAAACTCCGTGCGCTTTAATCCTTGCGTCACATCACGCACGGGTAGCTTGAATTGTTCGATGGCGAAATTCGACGCGCGATTCAAGAAGATGAGCGTGCCCCCTGCTTCGACAAACTCGCGCAAAGCTTTGACGCCCTCCGCGCCAATCCCGCCCGTATATTCTTCCGGCATTGTTCCCTTGCGATGGCCTTCCAGAAGCGTGCGCGGCGATTGATCTGGAATAATGATGCTTTTGAACCTTGATGTGAGGATAGTCCCGCTGCTCAGAAACTGATCGCCAGCTTTGAATATACTATCGTCAATAGGTATCAGCTCATAATCTTTTTCTTCAAATATCCATTGCGTCCAGCCTGCATCCATTGAAGGCACATAAGAAATGTAGATTCCTGCATGAGTGATATATCTGGCAGCATCATGCCCGCATCTGAGAAGATTGCTTGAGCTTGGAAGTGTTCGGTAGTTGAAAGGAGCATTAACGGCTTCCACCTTTTGTCCCAGCAGTAACGGCAACGTGTGAGCTGTTACATCATAAGGTTGAACCGGATTGCCGGCATCGTCTCGTAGATTCGGATATTGTTGTGATTCGAGCAAGGTTTTTGCAAAGCCGCTGTGAGGCTGATCCATTCTCACAACGCGCGTGCCCTTCGGATATAAGACACCATTTAACCTAAAACTGCCCGTAGTATAAACTTCTACGTCACCGCGCCATAAAATATTTCCCAAAGTATCTTTGCAAGGATCGTCAGTAGGCGGTAGCAGAAACGCAAACAACTCGCCCTGCTTGCGTGGTCTAACGGCTTCCTTTCCAATCTCATGAAATCTTATGAGCCAACGCTCGCGGTTCTCAGCCGCGTGCGTCATCAAAGCAAAGGCGGCGGTCGTCATGTAATTTGTAATGTCTCTCAAACGCCATTCGCCGCCCGGCCAGAGGGGAGCGAAGTTGTTCGTCTCTTTCTTTGCATCGTAGCCAACAGAGCCGCGCAAGTCTTCAAACTTAACCGTCACCGGCGTGGCAATTTTCGCCGAGGCGGTTTCGGAAAGAATGCGGACGCCGCCGTGATAGTGCGAGTAGGCGCGGGCGGGCGTCCAGGCGTCGTAACTCGTTCCGGTCGTGATGCCTTTCAAGCCAGCCGCGCGCATCTCTGCCGCCATCGCGTTTCCCAGTTCCGTGTAGCCTTCGACAATCTGCTGTGGCACGTTCGGTTCGACCGGCTCCATGTAGGGCGGCAGAAAGATGCGTGCGCCGTTCGTTTGCTGCTGGTGTATGTCGTGTACGATCTGCGGATGCCAGACGTTGTGAATCTTATTAACCGTTAGTTGCGTTTCGACCTGTGTGAAGGCGTACCAGTCGCGGTTGTTATCGTGCCCCACGTATTTGTGATAAAGCTCCGGCGGGTCTGTGCCCTCGTATGGCGTGCCGAGAGTTTTGTCGTACCAGTCTTTGACGATGTCCACGCCGTCCGGGTTGAGCGAGGGGACAAGCAGGATGATCGTCTCCTTTAAAATTTTCTGCACTTGCGGCTCATCCGATGAAGCGAGGCGATGCGCGATGAGCATGCTGGAAAGTGTTGAGCCGACTTCGGTCGAGTGTATGCCGCAGGTGATGAGGACGATGGCACGCCCACGCTTGATGAGGCGCGCCGCTTTGCGGTCTGTGCCGCTTCCGAGTTTTCGCGGGTCTGCAAGCTGCTCTTGAATTTTCTTGTAATCATTAAGTCGCGCGAGGTTTTCCGGCGCGCTGATGGTCGCCATAACAAACGGTTTGCCGAGCGTTGATTTTCCAAGCTCCTCGAATTTGACGCGGTCGCTCGTTGCATCCAGTTGTTGGAAGAATTCGACCACGCTTTTCCAGCTTGCCAGCTTGCGGTCATCGCCGGGACGAAAACCAATAATGGATTCAGGCGGCAGGAGGCTCTGCGGCGCGGCGGATTGCTGCTTGCTGCGCGGTCTGCTTTTGCGCTGCGCCCTGACCGGCATCGCACCTGAGAGCAAGACGAGTAACAGCAAGAGTGTAGAGATTTTAAGCGGGTGCGGGCGCATTCGTATCGAGACTCCCAAAGTTTGAAGTTTTGAAAACGGAGCTTGCCGGAGAAGATAACATGCTTCTTTGCCTTCACCGGCGGATTTCTCTTTCGCGCCCTTTGCGGTGAAATGGTTTTTTAACGCACAGAACGCAAAGGAAGCGATTGATTATTTCTACGGCTTCTTGCCGGGGCTGAAAGTTTTACACTTATCTACGGCATCTCTCCTCTTGATAGTGGGTCAGTATCAAATAGAGCAAAGAAAAGACAGGTTCCCGCAAAGGCGCAAAGACGCAAAGGGGTTGAGCTATTCTTTATCCTGAATGTTTTCTTTGCGCCTTTGCGCCTTTGCGGGAGCTTCTTTCCTGATGCTGGATGACACTTGAATTTTAAACTGACCCACTACTCTTCTCTTAATCTGCTTGCCCTGTCACGCTCGCGCGCGGTAAAGTAGCCCCGAATATAATTCCCCGCAACGCTCCCTTTTCAGAAAACTTGGTCGGAGGTCAGTTCTGATGTCAACTGAGACTGTTGAGACTGTCAAGCCGGATATTGCCTCTACTAACGAATACCCGGATATTGTCGGAGCCAAGCCGGAAAATCCGCTGGCCGCTTCATTTCGTCCATACATTCCTGCCGGCACGCAGATGCGTGAGTTGACGCCGCGCGCCGTCATCGTCGGCACGTTGCTCGGGATGATCTTCGGCGCGTCGTCGCTCTATCTCGTGCTCAAGGTCGGACTCACGGTCAGCGCTTCGATTCCGGTGGCCGTCATTTCAATCACGCTCTTCCGCCTGATCTCGACGCTTCGATTGGGAAAGAACGCGACGATTCTTGAAAACAACATCGTGCAAACGGCAGGCTCGGCGGGCGAATCAATCGCCTTCGGCGTCGGCGTGACGATGCCCGCGATCATGATTTTAGGTTTCGATCTGGAACTGTCGCGCGCCCTGCTCGTGTCTGTTCTCGGCGGTCTGCTCGGCATTTTGATGATGATTCCGCTCCGCCGCGCGCTGATCGTGCAGCAGCACGGAATTTTGAAGTACCCGGAAGGGACTGCCTGTGCGGAGGTGCTCAAGGCCGGAGCATCCGACGAGTCGAAGGCGGCGGCGTCCAAAGAAGCGAAAGCAGAGATGGCTGCGGCTGGCGCAAATAACATCGGAGCCAAGACTATCTTCGCAGGCTTCGGCGTGGGCTTTCTTTACTACGTTATCAACAAAGCTCTCTATGGCTGGAAGGAAGTTCCGGAGAAAGTTTTCGGCCCCCCGCTCAAGGCCGGTTCGGTCGGCATGGAAATCAATCCCGCGCTTTTGGGCGTCGGTTACATCATCGGCCCGCGCATCGCTTCCATCATGGCTGCGGGCGGCGTGCTCGCCTATCTAGTCCTGATTCCCGCCATCAAATTTTTCGGTGAAGGGATGACGACCGTTCTCCCGCCCGGAGACAAACTTATTTCGGACATGGGGCCGAACGACATACGCGGCGCATACGTGCTCTACATCGGCGCGGGCGCGGTGGCGGCGGGCGGCATCATCAGCCTCTTCCGAAGCTTGCCGACTATCTGGCACGGCTTGAAAGGCGGCATTGCGGATTTGCGCGGCGGGCAGGCGCAGGCGGCTTCGGCTCCGCGCACGGATCAAGACCTTTCGATGAAGTTTGTGCTGGGCGGCATCATCGTGATGATCGCGGCGATTATGCTCTTTAAGAATTTGGGTTTGTACATTCTAGACAGTCCGCTCGTCGCCATTCTCGGCGCGTTGATGATTATCGCGTTCGGCTTCCTCTTCGTCACAGTGTCGTCGCGTCTGACGGGCGAGATCGGTTCATCATCGAATCCGATTTCAGGCATGACGGTCGCGACGCTGCTGCTGACGTGTTTGATTTTTCTGGTCGTCGGCTGGACAGGCCCGACATATTTTGTGACGGCGCTCTCCATCGGAGCCATCGTCTGCATCGCCGCTTCCAACGGCGGCACGACCTCGCAGGATTTGAAGACGGGTTTCTTAGTCGGCGGCACGCCGAAATTGCAGCAGATAGCCATTCTCTTCGGCGCGGGCGCGTCCGCGTTGATTCTCGGGCCAATTCTGATTAGCCTTAATCAGGCTTCGACGGTCTATGTGCCGCGCGTGACGTTCGAGCAGGTCAAGGAAGTTTCCCAGCCGCTCAACGCGAGCGCAGCCTCCGCGCTTCCGGCTTATACGGAAGAAGCTAAGCCGACGGGCGCGACGGGTCAGCTTCGCACTTTAACGGTTGCGGCTGATGGACAATCGCCTATCCCCGAACTCAAGACAGGCGAGTATCTCGTAGACGACTCGAACAAGCTCTATAAAGTCTCGCGCAACTTCCCGCCGGAGCTTCGCGCGCCCGTCGCGCAGCTCACAGAGAAGCATGGCCTGCAAGGGCCGCAGGCCGGAGCCGACTCCAAGCAATATCTGGTCTGGCATAAAACGGATACGACCAACGGCCCCGCCGGACAGTATCTGGTTGACGATGCTGGCGCACCTGTGTGGCTGGTTGACCCAGGCATCAACGGCACGCATAAGGTGAGGCCGGATGGCTCGGAGGTCACGAAATTTGACGCGCCGAAAGCGACGCTCATGTCTTACATCATCAAAGGCGTTTTGGATCGAAAGCTGCCGTGGGGCTTGGTGCTCTTGGGAGTGATGATCGCCATCGTGCTTGAGATGTCAGGGATACCATCTCTTGCATTCGCGGTCGGCGTTTATCTTCCACTCTCTTCTTCCGCCCCGATTTTCGTCGGCGGCCTTGTGCGCTGGCTGGTTGATAAGCGTTTGCGCAAGAAGTTGGCGCACAGGAATTTGTCGGAAGAAGAATTGGTCGCAGAGGGCGATAAGAGTCCGGGCGTTTTGATGGCTTCGGGCTACATCGCGGGCGGCGCGATTGCCGGAATCGTCATCGCCTTCATGGCAGGAGTTTTGACGGAAAGAACCAGAAGCATTGAAGAGTGGGCGAAGGCGCATAATCCTTTCTACGGAGGGGCGAATGCAGACCTGCTCTCTATGATTCCGTTTATCCTGTTGACCGTGCTGCTCTACCTGGTCGGGCGCGAACTGCTGCTCGCAGACAAATCACGAAACGCAGGCAAATAAGTGGCACGTGAAGGGTGAATAATAGATGAATGCAATCTTTCATTTATTATTCACCCTTCAAATTTCACTTGACCGGCAACGATTTTCGTTCTTCAATCCTCTATGATAAGCGGCACGCCACAAGCAAGACGGCGTGCCTTAATATTTACCCAAAAAGAGGACAGGCGATTAGAGATGTACAAACCAAAGTTTCACAGAGGGCGACTCGCTTCCATTTTCATCTCCGCGCTGCTGCTTATCAGTTTGAGCGCGAGCGCGTTGGCGCAAGCAACTCCGGCGCGCACGCCGTCTGACACGGTGCGCGAATTCTATAAAGGTCTTTTTGAAAAAAGGTTTCGCGAGGCGTTGGGGATGAGCATTTACAAGCCCGCCATCGAAGGACTGACGCAGCAGGAATTCGATGAGCTGCGCCCGGATTTTGAAGCGATGGCGCTCGGCGCAGACAAGATCGAAGTCACAGGAGAGCAAATCAGCGGCGAGAAGGCCACTGTTTTCGTCCGCGTGCCGGACGATAACGGAGACATGCAGACCTCGAAAGTTGATTTGATTCGCTCAGGCGGCGCGTGGATCGTCGGCAGCGCAGAGGACGAAAAGACAGTCAAGGCTGCGGGCAAAGAGTTCTTCTATCAGGTGCGGATTGAGGCGCATCATGAGGAAGTCAAGGTGATGATGAACCGCATCGTCAAAGCGCAGGTCGTTCATAGCACGCAGAACAACGGTCTTTTTGCAGACATCCCGACGCTCATTAAAGCAGGCTTGCTTCCGCAAGACATCGAAACGACGGCCTCGACCGGCTATCGTTTTCACCTGACGCTCGGCAGCGATAAGAAGACTTATGGCGTGGGCGCAGAGCCTGCGCAGTACGGGCGCACGGGCAAGCTCTCCTACTATCTTGACCAGACAGGGACTCTGCAACGAAAAGACATGGGCGGCAAGCCGCTCGTGCCTGAAAAAAAGTGAGCAGGGCTTGATAAATTTCTCCCCGCATCGCTCAAGCCAGAGAGCGCGCGCCGGTCACGGAATATCTCACATGAAATATTTAAACAAACTACATCCTTTTTGCGCCGCCTGTCTTTTAATAGCTTGCTTCTTATCAAGCGCTATGGCGCAGGAGGCAGAGCTAACTATTAAAGCAGAGAATGCCGTCGCGCGTGCAGCGCAGGATGCGCCCGTCGCTAAATCCATCGTGCGTGGCCGCGCCGTGTACGACGACACGAACCGGCCTGTGCGCCGCTCGCGGGTGCTGCTGCTGGACATGGGCAGTCGCGGAGCGCAACGCACTGGAATGACCAACGGCTCCGGCGAGTTTCAGATTAAGGATGTGCCCGCAGGCAACTATGTGGTGATGATTGACGCCGCAGGCATCATCACGCCCGTCAGTTTCATTGATCTGGAAGACGCCGCCGCAGAGAAGATTAATCTCGAAGAGATTAAAAAGAACTTTGACGAAGTGATTGTGGACGGCACGAATACCGCCAACGTGAAAGTGCGCGCACGGCGCGGCGGCGCGGTCAGCGGGCGTGTGACTTACGCGGACGGAGACCCTGCCATTAACGTGCGCGTCAACATCATGCGCAAGAAAGACGGCAAGGCCGTGCGCTTTATCACCAACATGAACCCGAGCGCGCTGCTGGGGATTCAGACGGATGATCGCGGCATGTATCGCATCGCGGGACTGCCGCCGGGCGAGTACATCCTGAGCGCGTCGGAAACGATTGACCATACGGGCGATGCCAGCGCGCGTGATGATTATATGGGCATGGGGCAAATGTTCGGCGCAGGCTCGCTGGTCGTCACCTATTATCAGGGCACGACTAAATCCGGCGATGCGACCGCGATTCAGGTTGATGCCGGACAGGAATCTAACGAGGTCAACATCTCTTTACTTGATCGCGGATTGCACACGCTCTCCGGCACGGTCGTCGCGCGGCATGACCGCAGCCCTCTGAAATTTGCGCGGCTCACTATCGCCAGTAAAGACGGCGCGGCAAACTCTCCTTTTCCTTTCGTGGCCGGGCCAAACACGGCTACGGACGAACAGGGTCGCTTTACGCTAAACGAAATCCCCGACGGCTCTTACACCATCACGGTCGAGCCGCCGTATGCGGGCGAAGAGGTGGACATATCGAGCGAACAGGAAGGAGCGGGAGAAGAGGAGCCTGCGCCAGTGCCCGCACAGACCGGGACGCCCAAGCGCAAGTTCACGCGCAAAGTACAGGACGTGGCCATCAGCGGCAGCGACATCACGGATTTGACGATCACGCTCTCAGAGGGCGCGGTTGTCTCAGGCGTGGTCACGGTCGAAGGCGGTCGCCCGTTGCCGCAGGCAGAAACCTACTTCATGCTGGAAAACGTGAGCGGCGAGCGCATGACCGGCGGGAATCAGCAGAACGTGCAACCCGACGGGCGCTTTACGATTGACGGCCTGCCGTCAGGAGCATTTTATCCGAATGTCTCTGTCGCGCCCGGAGACAAGTATTATGTCAAAGCGATGAACGCGGGCGGCACGGACTTGATGCAAACACCGCTCGTCATCACTGAGAGCGCGAATATCAACAACTTGAGAATCGTGCTCTCGCCGGATGCGGCGACGCTTTCGGGGCGCACGCTCTCTGCCAACAACACGCCTGTCAGCGGCGCGCAGTTCGCTCTCATTCCGGCAGACCCGAACAAGTGGCGCACGCGCATTTCATACCTGTTCGGAAACTCGGAAGGCAACGGCAGCTACAGCGTCAGCGGCGCGCCCGGAGAATATCTGATTATCTTTTTGGGCGGCACGGATAACCCGCGCGCCGTCAACGAAGCCTGGATTCAATCACGCGCCGCAACCGCGCCGCGCGTCACGCTCCTGCCCGCACAGCGCAAGCAGATGGACTTAACCGCACCGTAAAGGCAACAGCGAGTGAATAGTAAATGGTAAATAGTAAATGGAGAAAACAAAGCGTTCTTCTATTCACTATTTACTATTCACTATTTACCCGCTCGGTAAACTTTCTGTTTGCAATTAAGTAAAAACGGCTATAATCAATTTTGCCCCTCAGCGAAATCCTCTTTGTCTCTCCCGTCTGCCCGGAAATCAGGAACGCTTGTTTTAATCAAGCGATGCCAAGCGAGGTATCAATCTAGCGATGCCGGAAGTCATGCGTTTTATTGCCGCGCGCCTGCGCCATCTGGTAGGCGACCGCCGGAGCGCACCGCGCCGCGAGACACGTCTGCGCTGCACAGTCTCGCTGGTTGACGGCAGAAACGGTGTGAGCAGCGCGCGGCGGACGGCGACGCTGGAAGGCTACACATGTGATGTGAGCGCGAGCGGGCTGGGCTTAGTGCTGCCCGCGATTCGCATCGGCGAGCGATATTTAACCGGCGAAGGCCGCACGCTGCTGATTCAGCTTGAGTTGCCGCACAGCGACACCCTGCGCATGCGTTGCGTCGCCGTGCGTTACGAGCGGCTGGAAGAGGGCGAGACGAGAATCGGATATTTAGTCGGCGTGCGGATTACGGAAATCGGTGAGGCGGAGCGAAAAAGTTTTACAGCTTATCTGGCAGACCGCACGGAGAGTTTGTGGCGGCTGACAACGGAGCTTTGAGAGCTAACAAAGGAGCTTTGTTAGCTGACAACGGAGCTTTGTTAGCTCTCAGGAAAGCTTCGGCAGCCGTCGGAGGAGCTTTGTCAGGTCTCAAAGCCTCTTTGTTACTGCTGAAAGAGCTTTGCGGGCTGTCAAAGAAGCTTTGACAGCCCGCAAAGCAGTTTTGTTAGCTGCCAAAGCTTCTCTGTCAGCCAACAAAGAAGCTCCGACAGCCGACAAAACAGCAAAAACAGAGGCCATCGAAGGACAGTGCAGTTAGCTATAGGTCGTCCTAACGCACTTGCAAGCTAAATGCTGGCGGCGTGTCGGTGCTCACCCCGAACGGCAGCGAGGTGAAGCCAGCCGTGCTCTGGTTCACATAGAAAGTGGAGGGCGTTCCCGGTCGCCACACGGCTTGATCCGTCCTGCCGTCGCCGTCATAGTCTCCCGGCACTGGTAAGTCCAGGTCGCCGAGGCCGAAAGTGACCGCCTGAAAAGCACCATCCGAACTGCGCAGCCAGTACCAAGTACCGCTAGACCCAGCTCCGATACCGCGCCAGACGGCGTAATCCGTCTTGCCGTCGCCGTCAAAGTCCGCCGGTAAGAGGTAATCGCTGGTGAAGATGCCGAAGGTTGCGGACTGCATAGCGCCGTCCGAGCTTCGCAGCACGAAGAAGGTGTTGGCCGGGCTGCCCGCCCCGCTGCGATAGACTGCGATGTCAGCCTTACCATCACCATCAAAGTCGCCGCGAATCGGAACGTCGCCCGGTCTGAATCCAAACCTCACGGCTGTAGCTCCAAGCGAGCTACGCAGGATGTACCAGGTGAGAGTAGTTCCGCTAGTGCGCGCCACAGCCGGGTCGCACTTGCCATCCCCATCAAAGTCCTGCGAGATGAGCGCATAATCTCCGGTCGTCCCGAAAGCTTCGACCCGAAGCGTATTGGTCTGGCTGTTCAGGATATAGAAGTGGGAGGGCGTTCCCGGTTGCCACACTGCAAAGTCCCACTTCTGGTCGCCGTCATAGTCTCCGGGGACGAGGACCTCATTCGCGTTGCCCCATTGCTGCCCCGTGTATCCGGCGGTTGATTGCTGCAAGTACCATGTCAACACGCCGCCGCCTGTGCGCACGACTGCGTAATCCGTCTTGTTATCGCCGTCAAAATCAAGCACCGCACGCGCCAAATTTGGCCCAGCCGTGATGGTGAAGTTTGCGTCACTAATATCAAAGAAGATATTGCCGACGGCTTCGACCTTGATGCGCGCCTGCGTAGTGCCGATGTTCGGAACCGTGATCGCCTGCGAGCCATCGTTCGGAGTGGAAGCCAGAATCGTCGTCGGGAAAGTATTGCCGCCATCCGTCGAAAGTGAAATCTTGACGTTGGCCGCACTGACCGGAGCGTTGTCTGTGTTCGCTACGTTCCACGTCACGGTCTGCGCGGAATTGCCAGCCCAGCTTACAGCCGTGTTCGGCGCAGTGATGTTAAAGGGGCCGCTTCCGGCATTGACGTTAACCTGCATCGCTGCGGAGTTGAGGCCGCCGCCGTTCGTGCGATTGTCACGCGCAGTCACGCGAAAGTTCATCGTCCGCGTTATCGTCGGCAAAGCTTCACCGACCAGACAAGTGCCGCCGCCTACCGGGCACGTTGCGCTTGTCGGAGGCACATTGGCGTTGTTCAGGATGTACTGCAAAGACGGGAAATTCCGCACGGGGCTGGTCGTTGCTAAGTATGAGCGGAAGATCGGGCGCGCTTGTCCATCTGCGTCCGTGTCCGGCGGTGACGAAGGCCCCAAATCAGCTTCTTCCCAGGTGTATGTCAGCGCGTCGCCGTTCGCATCGCTGCCGCTCGCCGTCAACGCGAACGGCGTGCTGCGAGGTATCGTGTAGTTGGCTCCGGCGTTGACCGTCGGCGGAGTGTTGCCCGTCGCCGCCTGCGTGCCGCAAGAGCCTGCGCCGGTGGTCGTATAGTTGACTATCTGCTCAAGGTTCGCGTTGTGAAAGTATGTGTCGGCAGAACGGATGTCCTGCGCTCCGCAATTCCAGCGATAGCCCATGATGGTCGAGCCGCTTCCCGGCTCATAAGCCGAGATGGAAGTTCGCGCGCCGCCGCAACCGGGCGTCGTGCCGTTCATCGTGTGCGTCGCGCCGAACTGGTGTCCCATCTCGTGCGCCACTATGTAATAAGCTATGACGTTACCCGGTACGACGGAACGAAAGATGGTGACGCCTCCGGCTTTCGACCCGGCTACGCACACATTGCCGATAGCTCCGGCCTGTCCCTGAAAAGAGAACCCGCCGCCGAGCAGCCTGCCGTCGAAGACATGGCCGATGTCATAGTTAGCCGCGCCGATAATCGTGTCCAGCTTGCTCTGATTCTCACTGAGCATCGCGCCGATATTTTCGGTTGTATAGCCGTCCGTCGTCGTGTCCGTGTAAATAATCGAAGTCTCATTCGCCACCAGTGTCAGGCGAACCGCCAGCTCGCGCTCGTAAATCGCATCCACCAGATTTATCGTCGTCGTCACCGCTGCCAAAGAGCCTGCGACCGTGCCGCTGCCGTAAGCCGCAGTGTATTCTGCGGTCACGCCGACAGCCAGCCTGTATGTGCGCAACGTGGCTCCCGAGATGACTGCGGTCGAATCGCCGCGCCCGTTAAAGACACCGCGCTCCATCGCTTTAGTGACTGCCTCTTCCGTCACATTGCACTGCGAAGCAAGCGAGTCTGAAGGAGCAGCACGATGATTAAAAGCTATGTAGTCGAGCGTGTTTCCATCCACATAAGGCTCTACATAAAACGTGCCTTTCGCGGAAAGCACGATGGCATGCAGCCCCGTCGGCGTCACGTCGAACCGCGTCGTCGCGGTCGGGTCATCAATTCCCTGCCCGCTAAAAGTTTTGATGTGTGGAAATCTAGCGGCCAACTCCGGCTCCATGATCGGAGACTCTGCGATATTGAACTTAGCATAGCTCCCATCCGGCATCGGCAAAGGCATCACTACCATTGAATTCCGCGCAGCCTGCGTAAACTCCATCGGAGCCTGCGAGAGCTTTCTCATCAGCGCGTCATGATCTAAACGCAACGTCAAATAAGACGCGGGCAGAGCCGCGCTCGGCCTGCGCCCGGCAATCGCACTCTCTTCGATTGGTTGCCAGATAAGGTCGCCGGATTTGTCGCCCGCCTGCGCTGCTGCGGCTGGCTGTGGGGATTTTTTATGCGCGATGGCTCCACCTAAGATTGAGAGAAAAAGGAGCGCGCAAACTCCAAAGGCCAGTGATTTACGCAAAGGGGAACGACGAAGTAGTGCAGAGCCTGACGGTCGAGGGAACATGTTTTTGACTCCTTGATGAATGTAAACGGTTAAGCTATCTGTCCAGGATGATTCGGGTTTGATTTTAAGAGCGATGCTGTAACAAGCGGTCTTGAGCTTTCTTTTGAGCGGACGCGCAGGATTCTACACCGATTCGATTGGAGATTAAAGCGTGATAAAAATTTAGTAATGGTTCAGTTTGAACTTTATGAGGTGAATCGTCACTCGTGACCTGTCACATGCAGAGAGAAATAGTTTCCCGCAAAGGCGCAAAGACGCTAAGAAAAACACGCAAAGAGTAGATGGCATTCAAGGCTTTGCGCCTTTGCGCCTTTGCGGGAGATTCCTGATCGTCTTTGAGCTTGTTCTCTGAAACTGAACCACTACCAAAAATTATTTCTCAAAAAATTGATTTAGATTTTCTGCTTGACAGGCTGATGGCCTTTCGCTTAGTATGCGCCGTCGTTTCAACGAGGAGTTCCTCTAACCCATCCCTGTGGTTAGATTTGCAAGCGTTACAAGTAATGAGTTACCAGTTGTCCCCCCCTTAAGTCTGTGTCCGGTTGTGGCGCGCTCTTCTTTCGAGCGCGTGCCCACACCCGCGCAGGCTTTTCTTGTATTGTGAAGTTTTCCGTGCGGCGCCCCAACAAAAAGCGCATCCGGCTCACAAGCAATAACTCGCGACGGCGCAGAAGGCTCCTGAAAAAAAGCTTTCGCTCCGCCTTTTTACCGAATCGTTAGGAGGATTCGTTTGTTATGTCTAGAATAACCGGCAAGGTCAAGTGGTTCAACAACTCGAAGGGTTATGGCTTTATCGAACAGCCCGGCTCTTCGGATATCTTCGTTCACTACAGCGCCATTCAGGGCGACGGTTTCAAGACTCTCGAAGAGGGTCAGGAAGTCGAATTCGAAGTCACGCAAGGCCCCAAAGGCCCGCAGGCTGAGAAAGTGATCAAGATGTAATCTCTCTCCGGCTTTCTCACAAAGCAAAGCCACTGACCGCTTCCGGTACTGAGTTCCGGAAGGCGTTAAAAGAACAAAGGCGATTTCTCAACATTGAGAGATCGCCTTTTTCTTTGCTGGAAAACTAAAAAGGGAGGCGCTCGTGCGACCTTCGGCGCAAGGAAATATCATGAGAGTCATGCTATCTGAGCGCCCAGTCGAATAACTTATTAGGCAGCTACCGCCAAGTAACTCCATACCATCTATCCGTATCTCCACTATTAGGATTGTAAGGCTTGGATAGTTTTACGACTTCCCATTCAGTAGCAGGAGTGAAAATGAATCTCGCGGGAATCACGCTTGCCACCTCACGAACAACTAGATTAATGTCGAGCCTTGCCTCTCTTATTATCCAAGTCTGCAAATAGTGAAACGGTTTTACCTTTTTTTCTATCATGAAATACACATTATCTAATATGTCTTGCACAGTAGTTCTGCTTCCAATCTCTAAATATTGCTGACTCTGAAAGTCAGAGAAATTAATTGATACGGGAACTGTATAGGACAAACCCTCGCTCTCCCGTGGCTGAGTAGACTGTGCCGGGCTAGGAGATGGCTCATGCTCAACTAATTCAATCATACGTCGATCAATATGTTGTTTTATGTCGGCACTTAGATCAGCAAGAGTGAGGGGAGAAAGTTTGCTATCCTTATTTCTCGTTTGAGTAAGTCCTGTAAAATCCGAAATGGCTTTTTTTAAGACAGGTTTTGCCATCTCTTCATCGAAATTAATTTGATATAGCTGGAGAAGTTTAGAAGTGAAATTTTTTAGAGCTTCGTAATCAGCCAACTGGTAGCACTGATACATCGCAAGAGGGAAGGGCACCTCACTTGTGCTTATCCCAACACAAAGAGGTATTACATCACAATCAGGAATTGCAGCCCCGAAGCCGCTTTCAAATAATATCCAAGGTCTGTTTAGGCTCGTTGGTGTGATAAGAATAATGATCGCTTTACTCTGTTTTAACTGCTCCCTAATTTCTTCTATCCATACCCTACCAGGTCGTACACCGCCCGTCGGAGACTCATCAGACGAAAACCAGACTTTTAATTGCGTAAGCGTCACTCTTGAAAGAACTTTCGCTAGAACTCGCGCAAGTTCATCATCTTGGTGATCATGGCTGAGAAATAAGTTTGATATCATGATCTTTTTTCCCTTAGTGAGAATTCAAGCAGACGCCTAACACGTGTCATCATGCTCGATGCAAGATAATAAGAGCCGCAAGTATATTATCTTGCATCGAGTACGACAACATCGCTTTTAATGGCTGGGAGCAGTCAAATGGGAGCAGAGGCGGAATTTATTCCTTATCCGCTTTAGCTTTGAAGTTGACGCGACCGTCTTCGACGCCGATGGAGAAGCGGACGCGGTCGCAGCCGAGGGTTTCTTTGAGCTTGTCTGTCTTTGACGCGATCAGGTGGTGAAAGCGTGGGAAGGAAAGGTCGCCCGTCGGCTCGCCGCATTGGAGCTTGGCGGCGATGAGGGCGTCGTAGAGTTGCTTGACGGTTGAGACATCTCTGTGCGCATCGTCGCAGACGAACATGGCGCGTTCTCTGGGAACGCTTCTTTCGGCTTCGTGGTGCAAAGCGCGTGCGGCAGAGAGGGCGTCGCGTCCCTCTTCGCGTCCCTGCATGGTGCGCCGCCACAGTTCGCGGAAAGAGGTGAAGCGCGCGACCAGCGAGTTGTAATAATAACGCTGCGCGAACGTGAGCGTGCGGTCGTCTGCGATGCGCTTGATGACGCTCTCGACGCGGTTCCTGGTATCGTAGGGCGGACGCTTGCCCGCGCCGTTAAAGAAAATATCGAAATCAATCTTGAGCCGCCGGATGTCTTCTTCGAGGCGGGCGAGCTGCTGGTCAATGGTCTGCTCGTTATCGCGCGCCAGATTGGGCTTGCGGTGTCTGGCCTGCCGCGCAAATTTGTTCTCACGAGTTGGCACTTCTGGAATTCTCCTAGACTTTGATTGCGACGCGCTCAGGCGGGGCGGCGGAGGGGCGCGCTTTTTTGAGTCTAGGCGTTTTGCCGTCGCAGTGTCAATAAAATTAGTTGGCAGTTAGCAGTTGGCGGTTGGCAGTCTATTTCTGAAAACTGAAAACTAAAAACTGAAAACTGTCTTCAAACTGTTTACGGAAACCGAGTTAGCCTTTACGATAAGAGTCATGGCTCAAGAGGATTCATCTTCGCTGCTGCGTGCGTTGCCGTCGGTTGATGCGCTGCTAAGGACAGAGCGTGTGCGCGCTTTGCGTGAAGCGGTGGGCGCGCGGCATCTCGCGACGCTGGCGCGCAACGTGACGGAAGAGTTGCGCGAGCGGCTTCAAGAGCGTGCGGGAAAGGAGACGACTGCCTCGAACGGCAACCTGACGCGCGAGGGATTGCTGCTGGAAGCGGCACAGATGCTTGAACGCGCCTGCGAGAGCGAGCGTGCAAAGGGCTTGCGCCGCGTCATCAACGCGAGCGGCGTCATCATCCACACAAACTTAGGGCGTGCCCCGCTCTCCGAAGCTGCGCGCCGCCGTGTCTCTGAGGAAGCCGCGCGATATTGCACGCTCGAATACGATTTGGAAACGGGCAAGCGTGGACGGCGCGGCGGGCGTGTCGAAAAGTTGCTGGCAGAGTTGACCGGAGCCGAAGACGCGCTCGTCGTCAACAACTGTGCTGCCGCAGCTTTGCTCGTGCTCAGCGTTCTTGCTCAAGGCGGCGAGACGATTATCTCGCGCGGCGAGTTGGTAGAAATCGGCGGCGACTTTCGCGTGCCGGATGTGATGGCTCAGTCCGGGACGCGACTGGTCGAGGTCGGGACGACGAACCGGACGCGCCTCGAAGATTACCGGCGCGCGTTGTCCGCGCAGACGCGCCTCTTGATGCGCGTGCATCCATCCAACTATCGCATCGTCGGTTTTACGGCTGCGCCCGCGCTGGCAGAGCTGGCAAAGCTGGCACACGACGCGGGGCTGCCGCTCTATGAAGATGCAGGGTCGGGCGCGCTGTTTGACCTCAAGCCTTACGGCTTAGAAGGCGAGCCGGTCATCTGTGAATCCATCGCGAGCGGCGCGGATGTGGTTTCTTTCAGCGGCGATAAATTGCTCGGCGCGGCACAGGCGGGTTTGATCGTGGGTCGGCAAGAAGTGGTCGAGCGTCTGCGAAAGCATCCGCTTTATCGCGCCCTGCGCGCGGGCAAGCTCGTGCTCGCCGCACTCGAAGCGACGCTCGAAGCGCACCGTCGCGGCACAGCTTTCGATGAAATCCCAGCGCTACGGATGCTCGCACAGACTTCGGCGCAGATGCTTGAGCGCGCGAGCAACTTTCTCACACGCTTACAACACAACGGCTTGCTTTCGCTTCAGTGCGAAATCATCGGAGGGCAATCCGCTATCGGCGGCGGCTCCGCGCCCACGACGCACCCGCGGACAAGTCTGATAGCCTTGACGCACGAAACCCTTTCGGCGGACGAGATAGAAAACGCTTTGCGCCGCTCGACTCCGCCCGTCATCGCACGGATTGCCGCAGATAAAGTCCTGCTGGATTTGAGAACCGTGTTCGAGGATGAGGAAGCAGAGTTGATAGAGATTCTGTCATCTATATCTTATGCGAATCAAGGATAGAAACAAATCAACTGCTTTTTCTTTGCGTGCTTTGCGTCTTACTTCTTTGCGGTCTTTGCGGTTAAGCGCTTTTTTAACGCCAAGACCGCAAAGATAAATCGCGCCAAGACCGCAAAGAATTTCTACTCTCGATTTAAAATGACAGTCAAAAAAGAGATTATGCCGTCCGCTAAAGCACAGAAGCAATTCTTTTGTCCGGTTTCGTGTCTTCGTGGATCGTCGGCTTTCCTCGTCTTTTAGTTGATTTGAGGCGCTTTTAACCGAAAAGAATAGAGCTTTTGAAAAAGGTGTTGCAGCGCAGGCCGCTTTTCCTTCATAATGCTTGTGCCTGCGAGAATTGTTCCCTCGCATGTGTTTGCCCGTCCTTAAAAAAACATTCCTCAAGCTTTCAATCCCTCGATCATCTTGAAATACACAACCTCTTATCAAACGCTCATCGTTTCGCTGTTGCTGTCGCTGGTGGCGGCTCTCTCAATCTGTGTGCTGTGGGACGCAGGCGTGCTTGTCTCAATCCAAAGCGCATTCCTGCTCGCGCCTCCGGCGGGAGCGGGAGAAGTTTCCCAACCGGAATACGGAATTGCGCTGCTGTTGATTTTATCTGCGGGCACGGTCGCGGGCTTTGCGGTCGAGCGCGCGGGCGCGCGGCGGGCGCTGCTTTATATTTGCAGCGGCATTATCCTCTGGTGCATCGCCAGCTTTCTCAGCTCTTACTACATACAGGTGGACGTGGTCTTTGCGCCCGCCGCGCTGGCTGCGCTGGTCGCGATCTTTCTGGTGCAGACGGCGCGGCTGTGGCACGTTGACATGATGCTCGCGCGCAAGATGCGGCGCGTGGCGGCGCAGACGCATGCGCTCGAAGGCGGCACGGCCAATGCGCGTTTGATGAGCGGCCTGCGGCTGCTTGAGACGGTGCTGCCGATGGAAGAGGCTGTGATTTTTCATCCGGATGAGAATCATCATCTGGCTCCGGCGGCGCGCCTTCGCGCTTCCGCCAGCCACTCGAATGAGACGAATTCCAATTTCGTCTGGCGCGAGGGCGTGGAGCTATGCGAGCGCGCGGTCAAGACAGGCAAGATGCTGACGATGACCGATGAGACGGGCGACGGCCCCGCCAGCATCGCGCTCCCCTTGCGGCACGAAGGGCGCGCGGTGGGCGCGTTGCTCGTGCGCCTGTACGAAGGCTTTGATGAGAGCGACCGACCGCTCCTCGCTGCGGTCAGCGCGCAGATGGCACGCAACTTTCAACGCGAAGAGGCGCGCAAGCAGATTCAAGACAAAGATTTTTATAACTTTATCTCAGGCCAATCTTCAGAGCGTCGCATGGCTTCGTTCGGCGTCGTCAGCGGCCTGCTCACGGAGCAGAGGTTCGGCGCGCAAGTGCTCTCGGAAACTTCGGACGGTCAGGCTGTGGCTTATCTTGACGGCACGCTCGCTTACGTCAATCCGGCGATGCTCAAGGCCGTGCGGCTGACGGAAGAGTTGGCGCGCAAGCTAGACCTCTTCGGCCTCCTGGATTTGTTCCGCACGGGCGTCTTTGACGAGCCGTCTATCGCCGTCAGGCGCGTACTGCAAACGGGCGACGCATACGAGCGCGAGCTGCATTTCGTCGAGCGCAATCAAATACTGGAATTGCGCATCGCCCTCATCACGGAACGCCCGCAAGACGAAGAGCCGGAAAAGCCCGCGCCGTCGCAGCCGCTCTGCCTCGCCGTCACTGTGCGCGACGTGACGCGGATCAAGGAATACGAAAAGCTCAAGAGCGATATGATCTCTTTGATGTCGCACGAGCTGCGGACTCCGATTACCAGCATCAACGGCTTTGCCGAGCTGCTGGCGATGGACGAGACGATTCCAGAAGAATCGCGCGAGTTTCTCAACATCATCTCCAACGAATCCCAGCGCCTCTCGCGCATGATTAACACCTTTCTCGCCGTCACGCAGCTCGAAGCGGCAGACAAGCAGGAAGTTTTGAAAATCCCGCTCAAGCTGGACGACGTGGTGCGCGAAACCCTGTCCAGTCTTCAGACTGTGGCGAAGAAAAAACGCATCCGGCTGGTCGAACAGCCTGCCTCGCGCATGCCGCCCGTCGCCGCAGACAAGAGCCTTATCACACAGGTCGTCTCCAACCTCGTCAACAACGCCATCAGGTACAGCCCTGAGCGAACGACCGTCACGGTCTCGACCGTCCTCGAAGCAGACGCCGTGCGCGTGCAGGTCGAAGACAGGGGCTACGGCATCCCGCCAGAATCCATTGATCGTGTCTGGGAAAAGTTTTACCGCGTCGCACGCGACGGTCAGGAGAAGGATGAAGAATCAACCGGCTTGGGCCTTGCCTTTGTGCGCGAAGTCGTAGAGCAGCACGGCGGCGAGGTCGCCCTCGAATCCGAAGTCGGGCGCGGCTCAAGATTCAGCTTTACGCTGCCCAGACTGTAAGAGCAGTGATAAGTGATGAGTGATAAGTGATAAGAGAAATGCTATTGGTTCTTCTTATCACTTATCACTCATCACTTATCACTGTTTATTAATCTTTCCACGGCAATTCTTTGCGCCGCAGGAGCAGCGTTTTGAGTTCGGGTGAAGCGTTTCTTCGTAGTCCACAGTGATTTCTTCGCCGGGATGGATGTCGCGCAGGGCGTAGAAGAGAATGTGCCCGTAAAGAATCGAGACGAAGGTGTTGGGCTGGCACGAGTGGTTGATGTAATGCGTGCCGTTGCCGCCGCGACTGCCGTCTAGACTGTAATACTCGTCCACGCCGCAGATGCGCAGCTTGCGCCGCCCGACAGCGCGCCGCTCGGCCTCTGCATTCGAGATTTTCTCGCCCGCGTACTCTGCTACTTTCTTGCGTCTGGGAAAGTGAACGGTCGCGAAGCAGCCCTTGCCGTTAATCGGCGACGACTTGATGGACAATCCGTGTGCGAGATTAATTCTCATTTCAATAAGTCAAGAGTCATAGGTCTTTGTTTTTGACTTCAGACTCCTGACTCCTGACTATTTAACGGCGAAGCTGCGGACAATCGCATCCGTTTGGTTGCGGATGCGCGCGAGCTTGTCGCGGTGGCCGGTAAAGTGCAGCACATAGATGGTCTGCTTGTCGGCCTGTAGATAATAGATGCGCCCGACCATCGGCTTGCCGGAATTGGTATATTCGTAAGAGGCTGTCACTCCGTTCAAGCGTCCGGCAAAGCGTTCCTCTTTACCATCCACATAGCCGGGACGAAAACGCAGCTTATTCTCTTTGTCGCTGCTCGCTAAATCAGACGGAGTCATGTTGCCTTCGACCACCTCTTTGCGTATCTGCAAGAGACCGTCGAGGCGGTCGCCGTAAATGATTTCTGCCTGCTGGCTCATGCCATCCGGCCTCGTGACGATGCGCCATGTCGGAGAGGGAAATTCCAGCGTGTACTCCACATTTTTATCACTGAAAGTCCATGCCTGCGCGGCGACGTTTGTGGCGCAGAGCGAGAGCGCAAACAGGATGGCGGCGGCAAGAGAGATGGTTGGGCGTCTCATGGCTTAAACTCCTTTTAAGATATTACTAGAATGACAGGTGTTCGCGGGCATGAAGTTAAAGAAGTATTATTCGACAACAAATGTTCGATGCCTTGTCCGTGCGTGGTCGTTGCCCAAAAGCTAAGGATGAGGGCGGAGGGATGAGGGATGACAGGCATGCTATTTAAGCCTTGAACCGTTCATCTTCAATAGCAACTTTTTCATCCCTTCGCCCTCATCCCTCATCCCTGCTTTTCCAGCACGCTCTGTTGAATGGTCACGAGCCTTTCGATGCCTTGCCGCGCCAACTCAAGCAGGTTATCCATCTCGGCGCGGGTGAACGGCTCGCGCTCTGCCGTGCCCTGCACTTCGATAAAACGCCCGTCACCGGCGCAGATGACATTCATGTCAACCTCTGCGCGCGAGTCTTCCGTATAATTCAAATCGAGCAGCGGCACGCCGTCCAGGAGGCCGACGCTGATGGCCGCGACTTCGCTGCGGATTGGCAGGCGCGTAATCTTTCCGGCGCGCATCAGGTGGCGACAGGCGAGCGCGAAGGCCACGTATGCGCCCGTGATGGCAGCCGTGCGCGTGCCGCCGTCGGCCTGCAACACATCGCAGTCGAGCGTGATGGTGCGCTCGCCTATCAAAGGCATGTCAACGACGGCGCGAATCGAGCGCCCGATCAATCTTTGAATCTCATGTGTGCGCCCGGATGGGCCGCCGCGTCCCGTTTCGCGCGACGTGCGCTGCAAGGTGGCGCGCGGCAGCATGGCGTATTCGGCAGTCACCCAGCCTTGTCCTTTGCCGCGCAGGAAAGGCGGCACGCGCTCTTCGACCGAGGCCGCGCAGATGACGCGCGTGCGTCCCATCTCAATCAGCGCGGAGCCTTCGGCGTGAGGCAAATAACCGGGCGTCAGGCGCACCTCGCGCAGTTGGTCCGCGCCGCGCCCGTCACTTCGCGTAAAGCTCATCTTGCCCCCAGATTTCAACCGCCTCCAAAGACGAAGGCGCGCTGCCCAAAAATCTCTCTGCGACCCGCGCGAAACGCGCCGCCGCATCCGTTACATAAAAATGATCCAGGTCGTCACACAAACGACGCTCGCGCGCGACGGCTGCCGCTTCGCCGCCGTCACGCCGCGCGAGGTCTTTCGTCTCAAGCATCGTGACGACATACAGCGCGGTCGCTTCGCCAGAATCAATCAGGCGCACGTCCTTGCCCAGCGTCTCCTGAATCACGCTCCGCAAAATCGGGTAATGCGTGCAGCCCATGACCAGCGTGTCAACATCGCTCTGCTTAATGTCTTTGAGATACGTCGCGGCAATCGAGCGCGCTTCGTCAGAGTCAGCCCAACCCTCTTCGGCCAGAGACACAAAGAGCGGGCACGCCTCCTCGAACACCTGCGCGGTTTTGTCGAGCCGTGCGATGGCTTTGCTATAAGCTCCGCTCTGCACTGTGGCTTCGGTGGCGATGACGCCGATTCGGCCTTTCGTCGTCGCGGCGACCGCAGCGTTCGCGCCCGGCTCAATCACGCCTATAACATCCACGCCGACGCTTTTCCGAATCGCGGGCAAGGCCAGAGCGGACGCTGTATTGCAAGCCACGACCAGCAGCTTGATGCCGCGCGCGTCCAGAAAACGCGAATTTTCAACAGCATACCTCTCAACCGTCGCCAGAGATTTCGTCCCGTAAGGGATGCGCGCGGTATCTCCCAGATACACAAAATGCTCGTTCGGCAGAGCCGCGTGCAGCGCGCGATAGACGGTCAGGCCGCCGACACCGCTGTCAAAAATTCCGATGGGAAGTTCTCGATTCAAAGCTTTTCCTGTCAGTTGAGAATGATGCTAAATGAACTCTTAGTTTTGTGATTTGCCGTTACGCATTTCGCCGACTATATCAATCAACGCGCTCAACCGCTGATCCGTGTGTGCCTGAGCCTCTGCAAGCTCAGTCATCTTCTCAGTCAGCGTTGAGACATTATCAGTCAGCGTTGAAACTTTATCTTCAGTTCTAATCTGCGCATCAACGATGACAGAGAATTTCTCGTTCAACTCGGTAAAGCCCACCGTAGTAACAGCAGCTAACCGACCCAGCAGATTTTCATTCGCTGCCTGCGACTCGCGCAATTGCTTTATATCCGCAGCAAACTGTGCTTGTTGCTCGATGATAAACTCCATTTGTCTTTGAATCTTGTCTTCTTCAGCCATCTCTTCACCGCAATCGAAGTATATTTATTAGCAGGGATGACCGGGAAAGTGTAGCGTAAGTTTGTGCGAAAGGATAGACGATCAACGTTTAATGTTCAGGTGGTGCGCCCGTAAAGCGCGCTCAAATCTCTGAGCCTTTCGGACAGCTTCTGCGTTAACGCGCCTTCCTGAAAACGCCAGTCCCAGTTCCCGCCCTTGCTCGCGGGCAGGTTCATGCGCCCTTCCGTGCCTAAGCCCAGCACGTCCTGCAAAGGCGTCACGGCAGTGTCCGCGACCGAAGCGAGCGAGGCGCGTATCATGTCCCAATTAACCTCTTTGCCGTCCGAGTCGAGATACTTCAGGCAATGCTCACGCGCGCGACGCGAGCCGTTATCCGTCGCCCCGCTCTTTTTGAGAAACATGAACCAGCCGAGCGTAGTATCGTTGTCATGCGTGCCCGTGTAAGCGACCGCGTTCTTGATGTAGTTATGCGGCAAGTGCGGATTGCCCGCGTCGCCGCCAAAAGCGAATTGCAGAATACGCATGCCGGGAAAGTCAAATTCATCTCTCAGGGCTTCCACGTCCGGCGTGATGACTCCCAAATCTTCGGCCATGATCGGAAGCTCTCCGAGGCTGTGCCTGAGCGCGGTGAACAATTCTCGACCGGGAGCGTTGACCCACTGTCCGTGCTCTGCCGTCTTATCTTTAGCGGGCACTTCCCACGCCGCCGCGAAGCCGCGAAAGTGATCCAATCGCACGATGTCGAACATCTCAAACATCGCGCGCACGCGGCGCGTCCACCACTCGAAGCCGTCGGCGCGCATGCGTCCCCAATCATAAATCGGGTTGCCCCAGAGCTGTCCCGTCTTGCTAAAAAAATCCGGCGGCACTCCGGCGACGACCAGAGGGTTGCGCGCTTCGTCTAATTTGAAAAGCTCCGGGTTAGCCCACACGTCTACCGAATCATGCGCGACAAAAATCGGGATGTCGCCGATAACTTTAATGCCGCGCTCGCGGCACAAGGCTCTGACGGCAGACCACTGTTTGAAAAAAAGATACTGGAAAAATTTGTGCGCCTTGATCTCTTCGCGCAGCTTCGCGCGTGCGTCTTCAAGAGCTATTAGCTCGCGCCGCACAAGCTCTGCTTCCCATTCGTACCAGGGCTTGCCGCCGTGCGCGTCCTTGAGCGCGCGGTAGAGCGCGTAATCGTCGAGCCACGTCGCGGACTTTTTACAGAATTCCTGAAAGTCCAGCAGCAGGCCGCCGTTGCTCGTCTTACGGAAATTTTGATAAGCCTTGCCGAGCAGCGCGTTCTTGAAATCCTGCACGCGCCCGTATTCGACACGCTCAGGGTCAAAGGCCGGAAGCGATTCGAGGTCTGCGGATGAGAGCAATGCTGTTTCAACCAGACGCTCAGGGCTGATGAGCATGGTGTTGCCCGCGAAGGCCGAGAAGCATTGATAAGGCGAATCGCCGTAACCGGTCGGCCCCAAGGGCAAGACCTGCCACAACGCTTGCCCACTCGCCGCTAAGAATTCGACGAACCGCGCGGACTGCCCGCCCAAATCCCCTATGCCGAACTCCCCCGGCAAAGATGTCGGATGCAGCAGGATGCCGCTCTCTCTCTTAAAATTCACTTTATCCTCTCAAGACACGCTGACCGAAAAAGTTGAAGAAACGTGTTTGAGTGTAAAGATAAAAAGACTATCTTGGCAAAGAGTGTGCGAGCGATTGACTCTTTGCCCCTAAATTGACTAGAGTACCTTTCCCGTCCTTGTTGACTAGAGTAATTTTCCCGTCCTTGACACATCTAGAGGTACCTATATGAAAACCTTCCGCATTGTCCTGTTAGCTTTCCTGTCAGCTATTTTCGCAACAACGGTTTGTGCAGTGGATTATCGCTTAGATACCACGTTCCCTTCATCCTTATCCACCCTTGGCGATGTTTTCGATGTTTTTGTACAGCCTGACGGAAAAATTCTGGTCGCCGGAACCGTTGGTGTTGGAAGTGGCCCTTACCTCAAACGTATAAACCCTGACGGTACAGTTGATCCGACGTTCACTACGGCGATACTTCCAGCCGTTGGTGGGATCGGCGAGGTGAGAACAATTCAACCGCTCGCGAATGGACAGTTTCTGATAACAGGTAATTTCAGAGTCGGTACAAATACCGTCAGGTACGCGAGAATCAATTCTGATGGAAGCATTGATACAACGCTGCAGTCTGATGGCAGCATCGTCAGTGCGGCTCAACCCGACGGAAAACTACTCGCCCGCGGCTCGCGAGTCGTCAACAATGTGACATATAATATCCTTTACCGGCTGAACTCCAACGGCAGCTTTGACCCGAGCTTCCAGCTTACCTTCGCAAACGGCGGTTTTTGTCGCGACGTGAAGGCGCTGGCCAACGGCAAGATCCTAATTACCGGAGAGATCACCAGCAGCGGCCAACCCCTCAAGCCCTTATACCGGTTAAATTCGGACGGCAGTCAAGACATGTCATTCGACGCAGCGTTAGCTACCGGGTCATGGGGAAGCGGATTGACCGTACTGGCAGACGGCAAACTGCTTATTGACAACGGGTCGGTGGTACGTCGGCTCCTGCCCGACGGCGGACTGGATCAGACGATCACTAACTGCAGCGGAGATTTTTTTCTTCCGCTGGAAAACGGCGATTTTTTGATTAAAGACTGCAGGAAGTGGTCGTCTGGATACGTATTTGACTTCGGCAGGGTATTTCCGGACGGAACCGTGGATACCACTCTGGACAATATGAGTTTCGGTCCTGATTTACTTGGTATTCGAAGCGCTGGAAATGGGAGCTACTACGTTTACGGCACTTTCGGGATTATTAACAGTACACCCACGAATAGCCTCGGTCGCATTGTTCCGGACCTGACTCCGCCGAAAGCGCGGTTCGATTTCGATGGTGACGGAAGGGCGGATATCTCTGTTTTTCGCCCGAGCGATGGGGGTTGGTACATTAATCAAAGCACCGCGGGATTCGCCAGCCAGCAGTGGGGCTTTCCGACGGACAAACCTGTAACAGCGGATGTCGACCGTGACGGGAAAAGTGACGTTGGCATATTTCGCGACGGACAGTGGCATACTTTGACAAGCGGTGGAATCCATCGATTTATGTGCCTGGGAGCCCCGGGTGACAAGCCGGTGATCGCAAATTTCGACGAGTTCGGGACTACCAGCGAATATTTTATTACTCGTCGCCTAAGTAGTGGTGTCCCGCAATGGTATATCAGGGGAACATTTAATTCCTGCTATATTAACAATCAGCAGCCACCCCCGCTAACACTAGCTGGTGAATTAACGTCTGATACTCCGGTCGTAGGCGATTTTGACGGCGACAGCCGAAGCGAGATCGGATACTTCCGCAATGGATTCTGGTTCAGTATGGGGTTCGGCGTTGATGCTTTCCAGGGACCTCGATCCTTTCAATGGGGTACAGCCGGTGATATTCCCGTTCCGGGCGACTACGACGGTGATCGTCAAACAGATTACGCCATTTTTAGGCCATCAACGGGCGTCTGGTGGGTAAATCGCAGCACCGAAGGGATACTCGCAGTTCAATTCGGGCAGGATGGCGACGTTCCGGTACCCGCAGATTATGACGGCGACGGCAAAGTCGATATCGCGGTCTATCGAAATGGCGTTTGGTACCAGTTGAGAAGCGCGAGCGGAACCTTTTACGCTGAGCAGTGGGGGTTGCCGGGCGATTTCCCAATTCCGGCTCAGAATCAGTAGAGGCGTGGGAATTTCAAATTGAAATTTTAGAGACTAGCATCTGACCTCTAATTTTGGTTGGTGGAGGCGCCGAGAATTGAACTCGGATCCAAAAGTTGCCGCCGGAAAACTCTACATGCTTAGTCGCTTCTCTTTTCACTCGGGCTTTGCAGCCTTCGCGGTTTTCGCCCTCCGCCGAGTCAGTGAAGCGACAAGACCTCGGCAAGAGCTAGTCCGGCTTGATCTCACGCGCTGCCACGGACCGAAGCAGCGCGCCAGCTCATTTGAGTGACATCTCATTCCGCGCGCATGAGCAACTTGCGGCGAGACGCTCGGGCCTAATTAGGCAGCGAGAGCCAATTCTTGATTATTGGCAATTGTTGTTTCTCCACGCTTTTTAACGAGCTGCATGAAGGAGCCCGGCATGACATCCGCCGACGTACAAAACTCCTGTCGAAGCCTGTCGCCCCCAACTTTTTGGCGAAGCATTTTCAAGTATAGCTTTGATGTTGCGCGCGGTCAAAACGTGCGCCGTTCCACAAAGGCCAAACCCATTCTGAGAAATGTGTTCACACCTACCTATAATGTCCCGTTATGATGCTCGCTGATATGTCGCTCGACAATCGTTATCAAAGCGTTGAGCCGCTCATCCGTTTTCCTAAGATTGGTCTCAGTCGTAGCCTGAGCAACCGCTATCGCGCCGACAAGTCTTTGAAGGCTCTCGTGTGATTCAGCCAGCTTTTCCACTTTCTCTCCGATGATAGCAACAGAAGCTTCAAGCTTAATGACAGACTCTCCCAGTTGTTGAATATTGACGGAGAACTGAGCTTGCTGCTCAAGAATGAATTGCATGGTGGACTGCATTTCTTCGTCGGTCATTTCTTATTCCTTTCGTTGGGGATGGCCTGAGAGATTAGAGTCTAGGGGCAGGAGCGTATGAGGGTCAAGGGCTTTCGTCCCTTGCTTTACTTCGCTATCTCGTTTCACTCATCATTTATAATTGCGTTATAATTCATGCCACGCGAAAGCGACACCGAAAGTCTCCAACGTCGCTTCAATCGTAACCGTGTGCGAAGGAACTTGCATCGAAAGCCTTCGCTGACTCTTTCTAAAGAGGATTAGTTTTTATGTCTGCCAAAGAATCGCGCCCGCGCAGTAGTAGTACGTCTTCAAGTAAAGCAATTGCACAGCCCAAACGTCGCCGCTTTCTGCGCCGCTTCTGGTTTCCAGCCGTGTTGCTGCTGGCGATTGCCGCAGGAGGCTTGACGGGCATCGTGGCGGCTTACCAGCTCAACTATTCGCAGGCCGCATCAGAGGTCGCTTCGCTCGCCACTTATCGCCCGAGCGTGGTGACGCGCATCTACGCGGATGACGGCAAGACTGTGATCGGCGAGTTCGCCTTGGAGAAACGAATCCCGCTCAAGTATGACGAGATTCCGCCCGTGATGAAGAATGCGATTCTCGCGATTGAGGACGCGCGATTCAACGATCATATTGGAATAGACCCGATTCGCATCGCCGGCTCTGTCTGGAAGAACGTCATGACGGGCAGCCGCGAAGGCGGCTCGACCCTCACGCAGCAGCTCGCCAAAAATCTTTTTCTCTCCAGAGAGCAGACCATCCAGCGCAAGATGAACGAATGGCTCGTCGCGCTCCAAATCGAACGCTACTACACCAAGCAGCAGATTATGGAGATGTACGCCAATCACATTTTCCTCGGCGCGGGAGCCTACGGCGTGGAGGCCGGGGCGGAGACCTTCTTTAATAAGCAGGCCAAAGACCTGTCGCTGGAAGAGGCCGCGCTGCTGGCGGGAATTCCGAAAGCGCCCGGACAATATTCTCCAACCGTCAACGTGGAAGCGGCCAGAGAACGCCGCAACCTCGTGCTTGAGCAGATGGCGAAATACGGTTTCGTCTCGCAGGCGGAAGCGGACGCTGCGAAGTCCAGGCCCATCAAGCTGGCCGATACGGTTGACTATCAATCGCAGCTTCGCTCGACTCCGTTTGACTATCCGGTCGAGCAGATTAGGCAGGATTTAGAAGACAAGTACACGACGCGCGTCGCGCAGGGCGGCCTGTCCGTCTACACGACCATCAACGTCGAAGCGCAGAAGAAGGCTTACGACGTAGTGCGCGCACGCCTGCGCCAGTACGACCGGACGCACAGCGGTTGGCGCTCCGCTTACACAAACATCGCGACGGTCAATAACGGCGTCAGCACAGTCACCAAAGAGCAGCTTGAGAATTACAAATACCCGGACTGGTACGCCAACGATTACGAAGAAGGCGAGTTCATCATGGGCTTGGTCACAAAGATAGATCAGGCACGCAACGAAGTGACCGCGCGCTTTGGCACGTATACGGCGACGGTGACCGCAGGGGATATGGGGTGGAGCGGACGCCAGCCGCGCAGCGAATTCAAGCTCGGCGACCTCTGCGAGTTCGAGTTGAAAGAGGTAGACAAAGACAAGCGACGCCTGAAGGTGGAACTGTCGCAAGTCCCCGCCGTGCAGGGCGCGATGATGACCCTCAACGCCAAGACAGGCGAAGTCATAGCCATGGTCGGCGGCTATGATTTTTATACCAACAAGTTCAACAACGCGACGCAGGCTTATCGCCAGACCGGCTCGGCTTTTAAGCCTTACATCTATGCGGCGGCGATTGAATGGGGCATGACTCCCGATTCGATTGTGTCAGGCGCGCCGATTACGCGCGGCAGTTGGACGCCGCACAACTATGACGGCTCGACCGGCAACGGCGACGTGCCTTTAAAGATCGCGCTCGCCAAATCCTTGAACGTCCCGGCGGTGCACCTGCTCGACATGGTCGGTATCCAGACCGGCGCGCAGATGGTGCGTCGCTTTGGCATCACAGTACCGATGGCTCCGTATCTTCCCAGTGCGCTCGGCGCGACCGAAGTCCCGCTCGACCAGATGGTCTCTGCCTACTCCGCTTTTCCCAACAAAGGCGTGAGGGTGCAGCCGCACCTTGTCCGCAAAGTCCTTGATCGTGACGGCAATATTTTGCAAGAGTGGGAGAAGACGACTTACAAGGTGCTCAACGAATATGTTGCGTTGACGATGGTTTCGATGATGCGCGGCGTGATTGATAACGGCACGGCGACGGGCGCGCGTGTGTTGGGCGTGCCGCTCGCGGGCAAGACCGGCACGGTCAACGATCATACGGACGTGTGGTTTGTCGGCTACACGCCGACCTACGTGACGGGCGTCTGGATGGGTTATCCGGGCAGAAAGAAACCGCTCGGCAACGACATGACGGGCGGGCACGGCGCGCTTCCCTTCTTCGTAGACTTTATGAAAGATTTTCTCAAGGACAAGCCGAAGGAAGATTTTGACAAGGCTCCGAAGATACCGGAGGACATGAAAGAGTTGAATCGCCAACGCTCGCGCGAGCAGTCTGAGGAGCGCGCCAAGCTCTCTGCCGCGGCACGCGCCAAAGCAGGCGAAGAGGGTGACTTGTCAACCACGAACAACGAACCCAAGCTCGAACAAGTAACCTTGCCGCCCGCACCGCGCGGCGCAGAAGATTCGCCCCCGATGCCCAAACCCAGCGACACGCTGCCCAAGAAACCTGAATCAACCGCGCCCCGCAGCGACCCTTCCGCCACCCGCCCGCGCGAAGTCGAAGCGCCGAAGAAGAAGGGCAAGAAGGGATCGGACGAACCCTAAGCAAAAGTAGCCAGTAGCCAGTAGAAAAGCTCAACGCTCTTTCTACTGGCTACTGGCTACTGACTACTGACTACTATTCTTAATTTATCCGGCCCAAGTAGTACGGCAACATCCTCCGCCACCACGGCCAGTCGTGGTTGACATCGTGTCCCCACAATTCGAGCTTGTGCGGGATGCCTTTGCTGCTCAGCAAGCCTGAGAAGTCGCGGCTGCGGTCGGGTGCTTCATACGCGCCCTGCCCCGACACGATGTAAATCGCATCGGCGCGTCTCAAGAGCGGCAGGTGATAATCATCATCCAAATTCCGCATGTAATCCGCAGGGTTGTTAAAGTACACGTTATCGTCCGAATAGCCCTTCAGGTACGAGCGTATGTCGTAGCTGCCGCTCATCGCAATCACACCGCGAAACAAATCCGGATGGCGAAAGTAAGCATTGGCCGAGAGAAACGCTCCCAAGCTCGCTCCGGTCGTGACGGGACGAGCATCCTGACTGCCGCTATCGTGGCGAATGAGCGGCAAGACCTCGTCCACGACATAACGGTCATAGCGCGTCAACAACTCCGCCTTCTCTTTTGGCGAAGCCTTGTCGTTGAGCAGGCTGTAACGATTGACGCTATTGATCGAGTAGGCGCGCACGCGCCCCGCTTCGATCTGCTCCTTGATGGCATCCACCAGCAAAAATCTCTCGTACTCCAGATAATCTGCGGCGGCGGTCGGAAACATCAACAGCGGATAGCCCGCGTGCCCGTAAGCGACGAGCGGCATCTCCCTTTCCAGATTGTGACTGTACCAAGTGGTCGTGCGGCGATCCATGCGAACACTCTCCCGTCTCTCGCCCGTCTGGCGAAGCTCGAAGAACTCAAATTTTAGGTGTAGCGGTCGAAGATAATCTAACATTTACACGCTGCGCGCAAGCTCATCCGAACATCAAATCAAGCCCTGCGCCTCGCACTGGCTCCGCTTGACGCTCACACAATGGTCTGTTATAAAAATCTTCCGCGCTTTCGGCAAAGCTTTCGGGCAATGCAGAGCGCGTATTCCGCAGTAGCTCAATGGCAGAGCATCCGGCTGTAAGGCGCTGCATGATATGTAATAAAAATTTCATGCAGGAATGTTGCAGCTTCCACAGGTGACTGTGGTTGAAACACCGGGCGAATTCAGGGAAGCCTTCGCAAACGAAAGTGAGCATGGTAATCCTGAGCGAAGCTTGCTGAAAGGTCTTGAAGTAAGCAAGAACGTGCAGAGACTAGGGATTGAGGAGACCTAACCAATAAAATCCCACTAGCACCCGGCAACTTTTTGAAGTTTGGAAAGTTGATGAGATAGTCCGCCCCTATGTGAAAACATGGGAACATGCGTAACCGGAGGGTTGTAAGTTCGAGTCTTACCTGCGGAGCCAATTTTACCGATGACTTAAGGCCGTCCATAAATGGACGGCCTTAATCTTTGATAGACATCTTCGAGCGACTAGAGCAATTTTCACTTGAGTATCAGGCAAGGCCAGCTCACCGCAGAGACGCAGAGAGTCGCAGAGGGGGCGCAGAGAGTTGAAGAGCATTCTAGCCTCTGCGCTATCTCCGCGACTTCTCTCCGGTCTCTGCGGTGAACTGCTTCGTCCCTTCCACCCAAGTCAAAACCGCTCTAGGCATATATATTTGTCGGATAAGGTGAATGAGAAAGATGAGCGACGAAATTAAATCGCTCTCTTGATTACATTACTTCACCATCTTCCACGTTCGTTTGCGTCCCATCATTCGCCTGCGGCAAATGGCGATCAGGGACCATGACAAGAAAAGCTTTTGACTCGTCACCGGTCATTTGTCGCTGCTTTTGATGCAGTATCCCAGCAGGTGAAGAGCTTTGCGGAAGTGTGCTTCGGACTTAACAGGGACTACGAGATGTAGATTTCCGGCGCGTAGGCAAAAGTTTTTCGTTCTCTCATCTCCGGCGATCAGTTCGGCCAGCGCAGCATCCGCGCACTCTATGAGACGAGCCAGACCGCGCTCATGCAGGAGGCGCGAGTTCTTTTCCGCATCGGCGATGAAGCGTTCGACCGTTTCCGGCAGAGGTTGTTCGTCACGCGCTTGCAGAAACTCTCGCAGTTCTGCGGCTTGATGCCCGCTCTCGATGGCCTCCATGGTTCTGGGCTGATTCAAATACCACTGCGCTTCCGATAATTTCTCAGCATAGGTGTCCAACAATAGCGCCTCGTCAGGAGAAAGAGGCTCGCCCGTGACAACTACCTTCAAGCTCGGCAGGACGCTCAGCGAAGGCTTTGCCGCCAGAGTCGAGGGCGTATATGTATCAGAGAGGCCGAGGCAATATGCGCCGAGCAAGGTCAGGCGGAAATAGAGCAGGCCGTCGTAGCGACTGAAGAAGTCCAGATCGTCAGTGCCCCACAGTTCCCCGTAATCATTGCGAGCGCCTGCGGGTGGAATGTAAGCGACATCTATAAGTCCGAGCGTCGAAGCATATTCAAAGAGCAGGCAGAGCGCGTATCGCCCTTGCAGGATGTGCCAATCGTGGAAGCCCTGATAGCCGAGGCTGCCATGTCCCTGTTCTTCTATGTATAAATCCCAAGGCTCGCGCGTCACCTCGAAGTCCAAGCCGGCGGCCTGCATGTAGCTGAAAAAGTCTTCCGTCTTGACCCACTCTCCTACGGGGCAACAGGCAAGCGCCTCCGCGATCACAGTCCTGCGCCCTTCAGCGGAGGTCAGAGTGCGACGCCCCGCGCCCATCTGGCCTTTAATGACTTCTATGCGCCGCAGTTCATCGAGAAGCTTGGTTTTGAGCCAGCGCTGCCATGCCAAACGAATAATCTCTGCCGGCGGCCCGGCAAGCGCCTTGTGACCGGCACGGGTCGGTTTCAAGTAGTTACCGGACATTTCGGCTAGTCGCGCCGCCTGCAAGATCATGGGCCATGCAAATGCACGGATTGGGCCGACCTCCTGCACGACACGGCTCTTCTTTTTGGACGGCTCGGCAGCTAGCGGATAATAGTCGCCGCCATGCAACAGGGATGCAATTAGTTTCGTCGCCGATGAAGCAGGCCGTTGCGTCTTATCGCTAACCATGATCTTGCCTGTCTCCGCGAGACGCAGCACGGTCTTCAAATCGGATTGTGCGGCGCGCTCCATCTCACGCCTTTCGATAGGAAGCTGCCTGACGCTCACCTCCTTTCTCCGCGCGTCGAAATTGAAACTCTCCTTTCTCAGGTGGACGACCTCCGGCACTTCGCCAGCGATTTTGAGCGAGGCAGGCGGCGGCGCTGGCACAAACTGCTGCAAACGCATCCGCAGGTCGTCCGGCATCACGTCATGGTAAATAAAGAGGCAGAGCAGCGAGGGCGATCTCCGATAGCCATAATCCAATATGTATCCGATAGGATTTCCGCTCGATCCCCAATCAGGTGACCGTCCGTATTTAGCGAGAAACCGGTTCGGCAGGAAACGCCCCGTTAGTGAGTGGGCTGTCTCGGCAACCGCTGCCTTCTGTGTCTCGTCCAGCCGCGACCACAGCGCACGCAAGCGCTCGCCTTCCATGTGGCTTTGGATGAGCGCGACGAGTTCGCCTTTGCGCACGGGTTTCTCTGAGGTTTGAAGAAGCGGCAGAAACTTCTTCAACTCATCTACAGTGTGGCCGCTGAGAGCTTCGGCAACAGTCTTGATGTTTGGTTCTGCTCTAAGGACAGGCATCCCGGCTCGTCTCTCCTCGTAATCTTCATGATAAAAGCCATGCTATTAAGAGCGCGCGAGGGTGACGAATTCTTTCGCGAAGTTGAGATATTCGCTCTGCTTCCCGGCATACGCGGAATCGCTTGCGCTGACCTGCTTGCCCTTTCCATCAATCCATCTGATTAAGCGTCCCGCGCTGAAGTAGAAACGGTTCTCTTCCGTCGCAATCACTTTGCCTGAGAGCGGGCGGTCGTATTTGGACTCGCGGCGAAAGACGAACATCAATTCGTTGTTCCAGAAATAATATTCTTCCACGGCCTTGCCGGTCTCGCCGAAATGTTGCGCAACGATCTTCTTGATAGCATCACCGTCAAAGTAAGCCACCAGCTCGCCGCCTTCGGCTGAATAGCCGGAAATTTCTTTCTTCACTTGCCGGTAGCTCTTGAGATTTTTATTGATCGTCGCATAACGCGACCTGATAGCTGCTATCTCATCAGCGGCGGCTGAAGCGTGTGCGGGAGAAACTAAAATCAAACCGGAGGCCAGGCCACAGAGAAAAATCATTGTCAGGAAATTAAGCGTTCTCTTCATCTTGAAATATTCCTTCAGCGTTAAAAGTTTTTAAGACTGCGCGTATCATAACGACGAAGCGCAAATCTTGGAAGGACTCAGGTCAGAACCGCCTGCGGTAGCGGGCGGGTTCTTGCTGGCCCAAGAGACCCGCCCGCTACCGCAGGCGGTTCTGACTGGAACGCCCTTACCGGAGCTTGCCGCGAATGAGCTGTTTCAAATCGTCAAGCGTCCGGCACTGATTGATTGATTCAGCCGCGAGCCAAATCTCTACGCTCTCGCCATCTTTCTCAAAGATAGCCGGAAGCAGTGCGCCCGAAACACCGTAACGCTGCCTCAATTCATCCGCGTGCAAAAATTCCAGCGGCACATCAAGCGTCTCTAAAAATTGCTTCCAGCCCTTTCGCATCCCGAACGTCGAGTGCGTCAGCGCGCAGAGCTGGCACTGGTATGTCTGCGGAGAAAAAGTCTTATGCGCGATGTCGGTCAGAGTATTAAAGAGGCCGCTGTCAGCATTATAGACAAAGATCAAGGTTAGGTTTGATTGTTTCGCACTCTGCTCCATTGAATAACGCTCACCCGATGCTCAATTCCAAAAAAGTTTTATCTACCCGCGCAGTTTTTCGCCCTCGCTCTTTTTCGGCCTCAGCGTTTCGTCTTCGTTGAGGTCAAGCTCTTCCTGCTTTGCAGGGGAAGAATCTGCGGGCGGATGGCCGAGGCCGATCTTGATCTCGCGCCACTTCAATTTCAAATCATTTAGCAAATGACCCGGAGCCTCGTAGCCGTAAGCCCTGTATTTGCCCGGCTCGACTTTTCCCTTCTGGCCGACGAAGATTGCGAACTTGTCAGTCCACTCATCAAAGTCCTCGAAAACGTTTGTCTCCGTCGCCATGTGCTCGGCCTGATTCTCGCTGTACTTTTTTCCCTGTCCGAACTCTACATAACGCCAGAGGCTGTCCGGCGCTTCGACTCCGCCGTAACGGCATTGCCAGACCAAAGGAGCGTAAGTATCGCGCATGTCATCGAAAGGCTCTTTGTCAGGATCGAAATAATCTTTGTGCCGCAGGATTTTAGGACGCCCGCTCTCGTCCAGTTCATCGCCCCCCCCGTCACCGTAACAGAAAAATCCAGCCGTGCGGCCTTCGAGATGATTCAGGCTCAATTCTTCCCAAATCGGCTCGTGCTCTAGCTTCATCGCCAGCTCTTGATTCTTGTGCTCAATCAAATCCTCGCGCGGGTTGCCGCCGTTCATGCAGACCAGCCTGTCAAACATCAGCTTCAAATTGCTCGTCGGCGCGTACCAGTTGACGGGCGCGATAATCGCCCACGCATCCGCCAAGTCAAGCCGCGCGTACAAATCCAAATCCCACATCAAGTCCGGCTCCGCCGAATTATTTTTCTCATAACAGTTGCAAGGAAAAATACACAGCGCCATCGAAGTCGAGACACAGGCGTTGCAGCTCTGTATCCGTGCGCGTGCGTAAACATTTCCGAGGTCTTCATAATCTATCTCCCATTCCTGCGGGAGACGTTCGGCCATCCGCAGCATCAGCGTGCGCGATTTGGAATCCACGCCGGGGCAGTTATATTGCCTGCGGTCAGAGCCTGAGATAATGAGCACGCGAAAGGGTCGCTCGGCGGTCGGCAGCTTGCCGTTTTCGTCGTTAGGCTTCATAACAGTCTTTACTTCCAATCCCAAAAAGTGTGAACATTCTGAACGAAAGTTATTGCAAAAGATTTTCATCAACGAGTCTCAGGGAAATTTATTTGTGATGAAGGAACGGAAGCTTCCACACTGGCTCGGCGCGTCGTTAGCCGTCGGCGCGTTCGGCCTGCTGTGGTTCTTAGAGCGTCGCAGCCCTTTGCGCCGGAGCGTCGAGCCGAAGCTAAAGCGCAACGCGCGTAATCTGGCGGTGGCGGGTGTGGCTGCCCTCTCGCTTCAGCTTGTCGAGCGTCCGGTCATCCAGCCGCTCACAAATCTGGTGGAGCGGCGCGGGTGGGGATTGCTCAAACGCCTGCGTCTGCCGCAGTGGTTAGAGGTATTGATGGCTGTCGTCCTGCTGGATTACACCTTGTACCTGTGGCATGTGTTGACGCATCGCGCGCCTTTCCTGTGGCGTTTTCACATCGCGCATCATGTTGATTTAGACCTAGACGCTTCGACCGCTTTACGCTTTCACTTTGGCGAGTTATCAATCTCGACCGCGTGGCGCGCGGCGCAGGTGTTGCTGATCGGCGTCTCGCCGCTCTCGCTCTCTGTGTGGCAAACTTTTCTTTTTCTCTCGATACTGTTTCATCACTCGAACGTCAGGTTGCCGCTTGAGCTTGAGCGCAAGCTGAATCGCTTCATCGTCACGCCGCGCATGCACGGCATACATCATTCCATCATCCGCGCGGAGACGGACTCGAACTGGTCTAGCGGGTTGACCGCGTGGGACTGGCTGCACGGAACGCTGCGGCTCAACGTCCCGCAGGAAGAGATCAAGATCGGCGTGCCTGCTTACCGCGAGCCGGAAGAGGTAGAGCTGTTAGAGACTTTAAAGATGCCGTTCGCGGCGCAACGACCGTCATGGAATCTGCCGGGAGACGGACAGCCCTTGCGCGAGTCATCGCCCGCCGCACGGGATTATTTGTTGCCTTGATATGAGCGAAGAGAGAGAAGCCGGACGCCCTGCGCTTTCCATCATCATTCCGACCCTCAACGAAGCGCATTCGATAGCCGCGACGCTCGATGCTGTGCAGAAGATTCAAGGCGCGTTTGAGCTGATCGTCGTTGACGGCGGCAGCAGCGATAAGACGCTCTCAATCCTGTGCGAGCGTGGCGTGCGTGTCATCAACGCCGAGCGCGGGCGCGGGCAGCAGCTTCACACAGGAGCCTGCGCCGCGCGCGGCGAAATTTTTCTGTTCCTGCACGCAGATACGATTCCGCCGGTTGATGCGGCTGAAAGAATTTCCGAAGCGTTGAGCGATGACAAAATTGTCGGCGGCAATTTTCGTGTGCGATTTGATGGAGCGAGCCGCGCCGCGCGGTTTCTGACTTGGCTGTACCCGCAACTGCGAAAGCTCGGATTGTGCTACGGCGATTCGGGCATCTTCGCGCGCCGCGAGGCTTACGTGCGCGCGGGCGGATTTAAAGGCTTTCCCATCTTTGAAGATTTGGATTTGGTGCGAGGCTTAAAGCGCACCGGGCGCATGGCTCATCTGCACGCGACCGTCATCACTTCTTCGCGCCGATTCGAGGGGCGCAGCTTCGCGCTCACCTTTGCGCGCTGGTCGTTTTTGCAGACGCTCTACTGGCTCGGCGTTCATCCGCGCAGGCTCGCACGGATGTACAAGAGGCAAGGATGAGGGCGGCAGGCGGAAGTAGTAGGTCAATTAGAAATTTAAGTATCATTCAACATCAGGAAAGAATCTCGCGCAAAGGCGCAAAGGCGCAAAGAAAGCCGCGAAGATAAAGCATGGCTCAACCCCTTTGCGTCACCAGCGCCTTTGCGCGAACCTGCTTTTTCTTTCCTATGTTTGAAACTGAACCACTACCGAATGCCTTGCTTTCTTCCGCCTTCATCCTTCATCCTTCATCCTTACTTTTCTTTGACGGGAGTTTTTCACGATGGCTTATTATGAAGAAGAAGACCTACAGCGTTTCTCTGAGATCGGCAAACATCGTCCAGACCTCTTTGAGAAATTCATGGCCTGGTATCAGGCGTGTCAGGAAGACGGCGCGCTAACGCGGCGCGAGAAAGCTCTGATTGGCCTCGCGGTCGCGCATGCTTTGCAATGTCCTTATTGCATAGACGCCTATTCGCAATCCTGTCTCGAATCCGGGTCGAATATGGAGCAGATGACCGAAGCCGTTCACATGGCCTCTGCCTTGAGGGGCGGCGCGGCTCTGATTCACGGGATTCAAGCGCACAATTCCGTCAACAAGGTTTCGATGTGATGCCGCAAGCATTGCCTGTCATTCAAGCGCAAACAGCACCGCTCTCAGGTTTCGATTTTGACGAGAAGCTCGCGGCGCACAAAATAGATTTGCGCGCGGGCATGGTCGGGACTTTGCAGGTCAACGTCGGCAAGCTCTGCAATCAGGCGTGCAAGCACTGCCACGTTGATGCTGGGCCAAAACGAACTGAAATCATGACGCGCGAAACGGCTGAACAAATCATCGAAGCCGTGCGCAAGTTTCGGTTTCCCACGCTGGACATCACGGGCGGCGCGCCGGAACTGAATCCTTCGTTCAGGTATTTAGTCACAGCCGCGCGCAGCCTCGGCGCACATGTCATGGTGCGTCATAACCTGTCCGTCATGTTCGAGCCGGGACAGGAAGACTTGCCTGACTTTTTCCGCGAACACGGGGTCGAAGTCGTCTCTTCGCTTCCGTATTTCCTGGAACAGCAGACGGACGCCCAGCGCGGGCACGGGGTTTTTGAGAAATCCATCAAGGCTCTGCACCGCTTGAATAAAGTCGGCTATGGAATTGAGGCAAGCAAGCTCGTCTTGAACCTCGTTTACAATCCGGTTGGAGCATTCCTGCCGCCCGCGCAAAGCTCTATCGAAGCGGATTTCAAGCGCGAATTATTGGGCAGGTACAACGTCACATTCAATCAGCTCTACACGATCACGAACATGCCCATCAAGCGTTTTTTGGATTACCTGCGCCGCACCGGGAACGAGGAACGGTACATGCGAAAGCTTGTCGAAGCGTTCAACCCGCACGCGGTCGAAGGCTTGATGTGCCGCAGCCTTGTCAGTGTGGATTGGACCGGCAGGCTCTACGATTGCGACTTTAACCAGATGCTTGAGCTGGGCGTTGCAAGCGAGCTGCCGCAAACTATTTCCGAATTTGATCCCGCGACTTTCGCCGGAAGGCGCATCATGACCGGCGCACATTGCTTCGGCTGCACGGCGGGCGCAGGCTCTAGCTGCGGCGGCGCGGTCGTGGAAAATTAACAGCCCGTTTGGAAAATAGTTTTCTGCGTCGCAAGGCGCATAAAGAAGGTAGCCAGACGTGCAACGTCTGGTTTAGGAGACAGTAAACAGATCGCGCTCTGAAGGAGCGCCAGATATTTCTGCCCGCGTCTTCAACGCGGAAACGATGTGGCTTGCGTGTTCCAGACGTTGCACGTCTGGCTACCTTCTGCTGTCCGCTCGCGCGGCCGATCAAGAATTGTTCTAACAGCTTCTTAAAACCAAATCGAACTCACTTTCCACTCAACTTCTCCGATTGAAAGGAAATTTATGATTCCCACAGGAAATAAAATCTCTTCTCCGCTCCTGCAATTCAGCGCCGATCAGGAGAAGCTCACAGACGCCCTGTCCGTAGCTCTCTCGATGGGAAAATATCTCTGGCTCGCCTCAGACGAATTGACCAGCGTCGAGCGTTTATCCTCCCAAGATGGATTGACGTTCAGCGAGCATGAATCGTTCCCGCTCGAAAAGCTGATTCATCTTCCCGCGCTGGATCAGGAAAATGCAGATCAGGAAATAGACCTTGAGGGAATCGCATATGAGGACAATTATCTGTGGCTGGTCGGCTCGCACAGTATCAAGCGCAAGAACGTTAAGATTGAAGATACCGGGACAATCGAAAAGAAAATAGCGAAGCTGGCGAAGACCGAAAGCGTGGGCAATCGTTACATTCTGGCGCGCGTCCCCCTGATACATAATCCGCAGACGGGTGCGCCAGAGCTTGTCCCTCAAGCCGTTGACCCGGAAGATGCTTCGCAGATGCTCACGGCGGCGCAACTGGCCGGAGACTCTAACGGCAACGAGTTGACCGAAGCCATCAAGAATGAACCGCTCGACAAATCACATTTCGCAAAGTTCATGTCCATTCCGGGCAAAGACAATGGCTTCGACATAGAAGGCTTGGCCGTCGCGGGAGACAAAATTTTTCTCGGCCTGCGCGGGCCTGTCCTGCGCGGCTGGGCAGTCATCCTCGAAATAGAGTTTAAGAAGTTTGACGGCTCTGATCTCAAGCTGAAAAATATCGGAGAAGGCGCGAGACCCTACAAAAAACATTTTCTGGATTTAGGCGGATTGGGCGTGCGCGAGTTATGCAGAGACGGAAGCGACCTGCTCGTCCTCGCAGGCCCGACGATGAATCCTGATGGTCCGGTCTTCGTTTATCGCTGGCGGGATGGTATAAACCAGCCTGCGGAAAGTCTGACCGGCAAAGATAAACTAGAACCTCTGTTTCAGGTTCCGCACGGCGACCGCACGGATCACGCCGAAGGCATGACCCTGTTTCAGACAGATACCGGGCGGCCTGCGGTTCTCATCGTCTACGACAGCCCGAGCCAGTTGCGAAAAGATGGCGACCATGCCGTGCATGCGGATGTGTTCGAGCTTCCTTGATTACTAATTGAAATCTTACTCAAGACGCTTACTCGTACCTGAGTGCTTCAATCGGGTGGAGGCGCGCGGCTTTCCACGCAGGCCAGAGACCGAAGCCGATGCCGAGCGCGACCGAGAGCAGGAAGCCAGCGATTGGCGCCCAAAGCGGAATGTAGGTCGGCATGATGAGCTGCACCAGCTTGGCGAGGCCAGTGCCGAAGAGGATGCCGATGATGCCGCCAAGCCCTGTCAACGTCACGGCTTCGATCAGGAATTGCATGATGATGTCGCGCCTTTTCGCGCCGATGGCTTTGCGCACGCCGATCTCTTTCGTCCTCTCTGTGACGGAAACCAGCATGATGTTCATGACGCCGATGCCGCCAATCAGCAGGCCGACAGATGAGATGGCGACCATCAGGGCAAAGACGCCGCTCGTGATCGCGCTGAACTGTTCGATGATCTGCTCGGAGGTTTGGACACCGAAATTGTCGGGCGCGTTAAATGCTACTTTCCGTCGTTTGCGCAAGACCTCGCGCACCTCTTCGACGCCCTGCTTCATCTTTCCCGGCTGCCCCTGAGCCATGATGAAGTTGTCTTCGATGTTCGGATAGAGCTGCTGCAAATTTTTATATGGAAGATAGACCGCCTTGTTCTCATTGTTCGGGTCTTCCGCGCCGACGATAAAAGTGTCCCGCTCTCCCATCACGCCGATGACGCGATAGCCCCGCCCGTTAATTTGCACTTCTCTGTCAATCGCAACCAGATTCGGAAACAGTGTGTTCGCCACATCGCGCCCGATGACGGCAACATCCGCGCGCCGCTCGTTCTCTTCGTCCGTAAAGTAGCGGCCTTCCTCAATCTCCGTCACGCCCATCCGAAAATAATCCGACAATGTTCCCTGCACAGTCGCGTTGGTCATCTCTATCTCGCGATAACGCACATGGACGCGCTCTGTGAACGGGCCGCCGATAAAATCAACCGGAGACATAAACGGCGCGACGTAAGTTATCGAAGGGCATTCGGCGCGGATTGCCAGCGCGTCTTCGTAGGTCAAGGGTTTGCGCATGCGCTCTTCGGCGGACGGGTTGAAGTTAAAGCCCGGATCGAACCTGTAAGCGTAAATGGAATTCGTCCCGAACGATTCGATCTCTTTGGAGACGCGCGCCTCTATGCCGCCGACAAAGGCCGCGATCACAATCACCGTCATCGTCCCTATCACCACGCCGAGAATCGTCAGGAACGAACGCAGCTTGTGCTGCCAGAGCGTGTCCAAGCCCATCAACAGGTTTTCGTAGATGTCTGTGCGAAAAAGTTTCATAGCATAAAAGCTGTTCTTCGTACTTTGTGCTTTGCATGCGACTCAACCTTGAGCCATAAGCTCTATGTTGAATAGAGGGCAAAGAACAAAGCACAAAAAACCAAGAACGAAAAAGCAAAGAACAAAGCACCAAAGACAAAGCACAAATTCTCAATCTGATCTCAGAGCTTCAATCGGGTCGAGTCCAGCAGCTTTCCATGCCGGATAGACGCCGGAAATCATGCCGACGCTGCCGGAGACGAGCAGGGCGACGGCGACGGCTAATAAAGGCAGCGAGGTGGGCACGGGCGTGACGGTGGCAACCAGTTTGGCGAGCAGGTACGCGATGGTGACGCCGATGCTGCCGCCGCAGAGCGCGAGCAAAGTTGATTCGGCTAAGAATTGTTTGAGAATGTCCTGCCTGCGCGCCCCGATGCTCTTGCGGATGCCAATCTCTTTGGTGCGCTCTGTGACGGAGACGAGCATGATGTTCATAATCACGATGCCGCCGACGACCAGCGAGATGGAAGTCACGCCGATGGCAGCCGTCTGAATCGTCCCGAAAATCTTGTCGCGCAATTCGTTAATCGCGCTTGGCGTGACGATGCCGAAATTATCGGCGTCGCCCGGCTCAAGCTTGCGGCGCGCACGCATCACGACGCGCGCCTCGTCCACGGCGTCCAGATAAGTCGTATCGCTCGTCGAAGTGACGCTGATGTTGATAGAGCGGCGCGAGCCGTAGGTCGAGAGAAAAGTCTGTAGCGGCATAGAGACATACAAGTCTCGCGGCTGGCCGAAGACCGTGCCGAGAGCTTTGCCGACTCCGATGACTTCGTAAGGCCGCCCGTCAATCTTAATCATCTGCCCGAGCGGATTGGTCGTCGGAAACAGCTTCTCTGCCACGTCCGCGCCGATAAAGCAGACGTTGCGCCGCGCGTCCTCTTCGGCCTGAAAAAAGTAACGGCCTTCGCCAACCTCTATCTTTTCGATTTCGGCGACGTTGGGAGTGGTCGCGCTGACCTGTATGCGCGACAGCGTGGTCGCGCCGAATTTGACATCGCCGAAGTAGCCAGCCTTGCCCCCTGCATCACGAATCGCGCCGCCGCGCGCTTTCAGGGCAGACAAATCTTCGAGCGTGATGTCCTTGTTACGCCTGCGCGCGGCGTTCAAAGCCTCGACGCTCGAAAAATCTTCAATCGAATATTTCTGCACGCTAAAGGCGTTGGTTCCGATGTTCGCGATTTTTTCGTCCACGTAAGCGTTAAAGCCTTCGACCAGCGAGACGACGACGATGACGGTCGCCACGCCGAAAATGACGCCGAGCAGCGTCAGAAACGACCGCAGCTTATGCGCCCAGATGGAAGACAACGCCAGCTTTATCGCTTCGTAAAAGGACATCAAGCACCTGTTCGGAACAAGTTCTCAGACATGTTTGAAAAGTTTATTACGTTTGCGAGAGTAACAAGTTTCCTAAACGTTCGCCTAAAACACTGCTGGCCGTAGAAATTAAATCTTTGAGCCTTACCCCTGTGTCTCTGTGGCTTTATGGCTATAAAGTCCTATCAAGACCAGCCCCGCGCCGATAACGATATGCAGCACGTCGTCCGCCGCTTTCCATTGAAAGAAACGCTCCGGGAACAGATGCGCAAAGCTGGCGACGGCTTGATAAAGATCAATCAGGCCGAACCCTATATTGAAGGCGCGAATAAAATTCTCTTTCTTTGAGAGAGCCAGCGCGAGGCCGAGGCTGCCGAAGATGATATGAAAAATATTGTAAGCGGGCGCGCCGCTCGTCAGCGATTTTTCCGAAGGGATGACAAAGCCCATGATGCCCGCCGCAATCAACACAGACGCGAAGATAAGCAGGGTAATTCGATTCAAACTCTTGCGGGACGGATTATCAGGTTTCATTCAAACCACCCAAGTTGGTAGTTATAAAAAGTCTTGGTAGAGCGCTTAAATTGCCACTAGCTTCAGCTAGTGGAGACATGACATAACAGAAAGCAGGCTTTAGCCGAATTACAAATAAATCCTAGTCCTTATTGCTTTAGCTTAAATGGTTCGGCTAAAGCCGAAAGCTTTGGGGCAACCTTGCTCCACTAGCTGAAGCTAGTGGCAATTTAAGCAATACCAAAACATCTATAACTACTAACTTGAGTTGAACACCTTCATGATTGATTTACAGTCTTCACTTCTTCTCTTCTCCGATGACCTGCGCCGTGTGGCCTGAAACAGCATGCTGGTCATCAACCTTCTGCAACAGCCAGAGCGGTTTGCCGCCCTCTTTGCGGCCTTTCATCTGGAAGAGACGCCATGCGCCTTTGAGCCGCTCGCCGTGCAGGCGAAAGCGCAGCGAGCCGCCCTGCCAACTTTCCAGCGCGTCTTTGCTTTCGAGAGTTTCAAACGTCCCGATGTCCCAGCGATAGACCTGCCCCGCGCCATAGCGGCCTTCGCTAATCTCGCCCGTGTAGGTCAGGTAAGAGAGCGCGTGATCTTCGACTTCGACCGCGAGGCGTTTGACGGTTGAATCAAGCGAAGGGCCTTTCGGGACAGCCCAACTCTTGAGCGTGCCGCCAATCTCCAGACGAAAATCCCAGTGCAAGTGACTCGCGTGATGTTCCTGCACGACGAATGCAGGCTTGCCGGTCGAGCGTTTCATAATTCACTCAAGAGCTAAATAAAAATCTTTGCGCTCTTTGCGCTGTTCTTCTTTGCGCCCTTTGCGGTTAAGTGCTTTTTTAACGCAAAGACCGCAGAGAGGAAAGACGCAAAGGGGCGCAAAGAGAATAGAGATTATCTGGAACTTGTGCCGTGATCTAAAATTGTAACTTGAAAGCGAATTGCACGGCGCGCGGCCCGCCCGCCTGAAAGAGCGGATTAAAGCCCGTGTTGTTGATCGCCGAGAGGCTGCGCCCCAGCATCGCGTTCGAGCGCCCGAACCCGTCGCTGCTTAAATCATTCACCGGGTCGCCGAAGTTTGGATGATTGAGAAGATTAAAGACTTCCATTCTGAATTGCAGGCCGACGCGCTCAGTCAAAGCAAAGCGGCGGTGCAGCGAGAGGTCAATTTGCGTGAACGGAAAACCGCGTAAGGCATTACGACCGAGCGTGCCCTGTCTGTCTGCCAACGGCACAGCGAACGCAGCCGGGTTGATGCGCCTCCCGCCCGGAGCCTGTGGGTCAGAGAGATAAAGCGGCGCTCCCGCAACCAGGTCAGGCCGCAGATTGAATGTCCCAAACTCTGAATTGCGTCTGGAAAAGATGTCAACGGGCGCGGCTGTGCGTGCGCTGAAAAGCGTGTCCAGAGACCACCCGCGCAGGAGCGTATTGCCCATTCCGGTTTTAAAGAGCGCGGGCACATCGTATGTGACTGCGGCTGTCAGCGAGTGGCGCACGTCAAAGTCCGAAGAAGCGCGATCAAGCCTCGCGTCATAGCCTGCCAGCGCGGGCAGGTTGGCTGTCGAGTCGTTCGAGGCAATGTCAATCGAATGCGACCAGGTGTAGGAAGCGATGGCTTGAAACCCGTGCGACAGCCTGCGCTGAAAATGAAGCTGTAAGGCATGGTAATCCGCGCTCGCTTTATTGGTCGTGACAAAGACCTGCTCAAAATCCGGATTGGGATTGAGCAGTAGCTCCGTGCGCAGCAAGCGACGCCCGGCTGCGCCGACATAGGTGGCAGACAGAACTTGCTTCGCTCCGAGCGATTGCTCTATGCCAAAGTTCCACTGCATGACACGCGGCAGTTGCAAGCGCGGGTCTGCGACGCGAATCAGGCCGACCGGCAAGGTATGCGTGTAGGGAATCGGCGTCGTGTACAGGCCATTCAGCGGATACGGGATTTGAGCATAATTTTTCCGCCGTTGATATGGAAAAGAGCTGGCAGAATTGCCGAGCGTCCCCGTGCCCGTATCGTAAAAAACCCCGAAGCCTCCGCGCAGCAGCGTCTCCAAACCCTGCCGCTCGAAAAGCTGGAAAGCGACGCCGACGCGCGGCGCAAAGTTATTATAAGAAGCTTGATATAGCGGAGTTCCCGCAGGCGCAAGGGTCAGGCTCGCAGGGTCTTCAAGCCCCTGCACTGTGAAAAGGCTTTGCGCATACTCGCCCGTTGGCGCGGGATTGTATTCCCAGCGCAGGCCGTATGTGAGGCTCAGACGGCGCGACGCGCGCCAGCTATCCTGCGCGTACACGGAAAAGTTTGTGAACTTGATCGCGGTGCGATCCTGCGCGCTGATGGCGACAAACGAAGCGCTGCCCGACTGCAACTCGGCGAGGCTGTTAAAGACCGTGTTCTCTCGATACTTCCATTCGTCATAGACGGCGGACAGGCGGCGATAGTCAAAGCCGAACTTTAATTGATGCGAGCCAAAGGTGTAGGCCAGATTGTCTACGAAGTTGAATTGATCCTGAAAGCTGCTGGCATCCTTGCCGATGAAGATGCTTTTGTTGCCGCCGAGAGTGAAGCTATAGAAAGAGTTTTCGTGAGAGGCGAACGCCGGAAAAATCCTCGCGTCGTCGAGCGGAATCGCGCCGCCGAAATCGTCCTGCTCAAAAAACTTCTCGCCGAGGCTGCGGCTGTAATTGGCGCGAAAATCGTTGACCAGTCGCGGCGTGATGAGATACGTCGCGCCGATTGTGACGGTCTGCGTCTCGAAAGACATGCGCAGCGAATCGCTGAGGCTGCTGCCCGCTCCGCGTTGAACAATCTCGGACGGCGCAAAATTATATCTCGCAAAGAGCGTCAGCCTGTCGCCGATTCTCTGATCCAAGCGAAGGCTCGCGGCGTTAAAGCTCGCGCTGTCCGTATAACCCGCAGAGAATTCCGCGAAGCCGGTCGGAAGTCCCGTGACCGGATTGATTTGCGCCGCGCCGTTCGGCAGCGGGAAAACATTGAAGAAGGGTTGCAGCCGCACGGGAGCCTGTTGCCGCGCGAGCAGCGTGGGCACTTCTCTGGTCGCAAACTGCGGCAGCCGCGCGCTCAAGCCCTCATAAGAGAAAAAGAAGTGTGTGCGGTCTTTGAAAATTGGCCCACCCACTGCGCCGCCGTAGTTGTGCGTGCGCGAGGATGGAAGGCTCGCTGCTCCTGCGGGCGCGAACCAGTCACGCGCGCCAAACGCATCGCTGCGAAAATATTCAAAGACGCTGCCGTGAAATTGATTTGTCCCGCCGCGCGTCGTGAGCAGGACTTGCGCGCCGGGCATGCGCCCGAACTCCGGCGCAAACGCGCTCGTCAAGATTTTCATCTCTTGCAGCGCTTCGAGCTGGACGAGCGTGTTCGTCGTCCCCATCGCGCTCAAACCCGGCAGCGAGCCTGCGCCGGACTGTCCAGTGCCGGAAGCTCCTGCCGCGACGCCGATATTCGCGCTCACGCCGTCCACCATAAAATAGTTGGTGTTGGCGCGTTGACCGTTGACACTAAGTTGTCCCTGTTCGCTAAAGGTCGCGTGCGTCGGCACAGCGCCGGGCGCAAGCAGTAGCAAGGGCTGCAAGCTTCTGCCGTTGAGCGGCAAATCTTCAATCGTGTTGCGTTCCAGCGTCATGCCCGACGCCATAGATTTTTTGAGCGGCGAAGGCTCTGCCGTAATCGTCACCGTTTCGCCGATGTGGCCGACGCGAAGCTGTATCTTAAGCGCGGTCTGCTCGCCCATCCGCAACATGACATCCGTGACTTCCGCAGTCGAAAAGCCCTCGCGCTGCACGGCTACGATATAGCTTCCCGGCAACAGCTCCGTAATCATAAAGCTGCCGTCGCTGCCGGTCATCGCGCTCTTCTGCAACTTCCGGCTCAGGTCTTTGACAGAAACACTCGCGCCCGGAATGACAGCATCATTTTCATCCGTCACGATGCCATTAAGCGTCGCCGTCGCGGCGGAGGCGGCGGGCGTCCCGGCGGCGGGTGAAGTTTTATTTATCAATTCAACGCTCTGCGCAGGACACAGCGCAGCCGTCAATAACATCCAGAAAATTACCGGGAAGCATCTGGTCTTGTCTTTCTGGCGAGAGCTGAATGACATTGCTTTCTCCGAACCGGCGAACTGCTCTTGATAAATTATTACGAAGAGGAGACTGCCTAAAAGACCCTGCGAAAGTGGAAAGGATTTTACACCCTCTCCGCAAGCTTTGCCTAGCATTAACCTAAGTTGCCAGTTAATAAATTGCCACTAGCTTTAGCTAGTGGATACAGAGCACAACAGAAAGTCGGCTTTAGCCAAAAGATAACTCAAACTGCTTTAGCTCAAATCTTCGGCTAAAGCCAAACACCAGGAAACCTTTATCCCACTAGCTAAAGCTAGTGGCAATTTAAGAAGGATTCCACCAAAACGTCTATACTTGGTAACTTGGGTTAGCATTAAGGTTGACAAGTCGCCCCAAAGCGTCAAGATTAGCGATTGAGGCAGGAGCGATGACACGACCCGTCAGACAGAGCCGCATGAGAGGCAAGCTATTTGGCAGCCTGCTGTTGTGCGCGGGACTGCTTTTTAATCTTGGCCGTCCACAGGCAGAGGCTCGTGCCTCGTCATTCGATCATAACTCACTCAATACTTTTTCTCTTAAACCTCAGGCCCAGGACGGCGAGGCGCAGAATCTTTTCGCGGAGGGACACAGGCTGTTCGCCGTCGGAACAGAGGTGTCGCTGCGGCAGGCGCTCTTGAAATTCGAGGCCGCGCTCCCGCTCTGGCAACAGGCGCGCGACAGGGGAATGGAGGCCATCACGCTCAGCTTCATCGGCAAGATTCATGACGCGCTGGGCGAGAAGCAGCGTGCGCTGGAGTTTTATAACCGGACGCTTGCCATCATGCGCGAAGTCGGCGATACGCGCAGCGAGGTCGCGACGCTCAATAACATCGGCCTCGTCTACGATTCGCTGGGCGAGAGGCGCAAGGCGATTGAATATTACAATCGCGCGCTGCCGATCCTGCGCGCCGCGGCAACGGCAGATGACGCAGACCGCAAGACCGAAGCCGTCACGCTCGTCAATCTCGGCCTCGCTTACGACAATCTGGGCGAGAAGCAAAAAGCCCTCAGCCATTATCAACAGGCGCTCCCGATTCTGCGCGAGACCGGAGACCGCGCCGAAGAAGCCGTCACGCTCAATAACATCGGCTTCGTCTACGATTCACTGGGCGAGAAGCAGCAAGCCCTCAACTATTTCGATCAGGCTCTGCCAATCCTCAGGGCCATTGGCGACGTGCGCGTCGAAGCCATCACGCTCAACAATATCGGCTTTGTTCACGATTCGCTCGGAGAGAAACAAAAGGCGATTGAATATTACAATCGCGCGCTGCCGGTTTTGCGCGCCGCCGGGGAACGCTTCTATGAAGCCTTCACGCTCAATAACATAGGTCTCGTACAGCACTCGCTCAAAGAGTACGAGAGCGCGCTGGAATATTTCACACAGGCATTAAATCATCGGCGCGCTATCGGCGACCGTGCAGGCGAGGCCGTCTCGCTCGGCGATACCGGCATGGTCTATTTTTCTCTCGGAGAGACAGAGAAGGCGCTCGGGTTTTACAACCAGTCGCTTTCCTTAAGCCGCGCGGTCGAAGACCGCAAGCTCGAAGCGGAAATCCTGCGACGCATCGCTCTGGCAGAGCGCGTGCGCGGCAACCTTGCGGAAGCGCGCAGGCAGATGGAGGCCGCGCTCACGCTCATCGAAACCTTACGCACGAGAATCGCGGGACAGCAATTGCGCGCTTCTTACTTTGCCACCGTCCAGCAACATTTCGAGACTTACATTTCGCTGCTCATGCAACTGCACAGGCAGGAACCGCTCAAAGGTTATGACGCGCTCGCGCTTCAGGCCAGCGAGCGCGCACGCGCACGCGGCATGCTTGAGATGTTGGCGGAAGCACGCGCGGACATACGACAGGGTGTGCATCCGCGGCTGCTTGAGCGCGAGCGCGGCTTGCAAAACAAACTCGCCGCGCTGACGGAAAAGCAGTCCCGGCTGATTCATGAGAGGCAAGCTATTGAACAGTTTGCCGCGCTGAAGCAAGAGATCGAAAAAGTTTTGGATGAATATCAACAGGTCGAAGCGGAAATCAGGACGACCAGCCCGCGCTATGCCGCGCTGACGCAGCCAGTCCCGCTCGGCCTTAAAGAGATTCAGCAGCAGACTCTCGATGCGGACACAATCCTGCTGGAATACTCGCTCGGCGACGAGAAAAGCTTTGTCTGGTTGGTCACGCCGAACGCTTTGAAAAGCTTTGAGCTTCCGGCGCGGGCAGAGATTGAGAGCGCGGCTCGACTCGTCTACAAATTACTGACCGAACGCAATCGCCGGATTAAATTCGAGACGGTTGAAGAGAAACGCCTGCGCATAGAGAAAGCGGATCAGGATTACACGCAGGCGGCGGCGCAGTTGAGCAGCATGCTCTTAAGCCCCTTCGCGTCAGAGCTTGAGCAGAAGCGTTTGCTAATCGTCGGCGACGGCGCGCTCAACTACATTCCGTTTGCCGCTTTGCCGCTTCCGCGAAGTCAGGAGTCAAAGAAAACCGGACACAGCGGTTCTGACTCCGGACTTCAGACTTCAGACTCCAGACTCCCTTTGATTGTCAGGCACGAGATAGTGACGCTGCCATCGGCTTCGACGCTCGCGGCGTTGCGGCGTGAGACGGCTGGACGCCAACCTGTGGCAAAGACCTTAGCGGTCATCGCCGACCCTGTCTTTGATAAACGTGATGCGCGAGTCAAAGCTGGCGAGGATGGCAAGAAGCCTCAGACGCGCGGCCTGGTCGAAACACGAAGAGGGCATCACGCGGCTGAAGCCCTAAACACGCAACCTGTAATTAAAACAAACGCGCCCGCGCAGGCGAATGACGGCGCGCGTATCGAGCGTCTTCCCTTCACCCGGCTCGAAGCGGCTGAAATCCTCTCGCTTGTTCCAGCAGCAAGCAGCAAGCGCGCTTTGGATTTTGACGCGAGCCGTGCGACCGCGACCAGCCCTGAGCTTGGACAGTACCGCTATGTTCATTTCGCCACGCACGGCGTGCTTGACAGCGAGCATCCAGAGCTTTCAGGCATCGTCCTCTCGCTCGTCAATCGCGCGGGCGCGGAGCAGGACGGCTTTTTGTGGGCGCACGAGGTTTTTAATTTGCGCTTGCCAATCGAGATGGTCGTCCTGAGCGGCTGTCGCACGGGCTTGGGCAAAGACATTAAAGGCGAAGGCTTGGTGGGCTTGACGCGCGGCTTTATGTACGCCGGAGCCGCGCGCGTCGTCGTCAGCTTGTGGGACATTTCAGACGAAGCTTCGGCGGAATTGATGACGGAGTTTTACAAAGGATTGCTCGGCAGAGAGCGACTTCGCCCCGCTGCCGCGCTCAGGAATGCGCAGCTTGCCGTGTGGAAAGAGAAGCGTTGGCAAGCTCCATACTACTGGGCTGCGTTCGTGCTTCAGGGCGAAGCGAAATAATGTGAGTTAAATGCCTTTCGCTTTTGAATATATTCTGAAACATGTTGGACTAGGATAGTTGGGGGTCATTCAAAATGTTAGGCTTCGATTCGTTTATCTCTGATCTGTCAATCAATCTGCTTGCCTCACTTCTGTTCGTCGGTTTAGGTGTAGCTCTCTCAAAAGTGGCGCTGCCCTGGTATCAGGCTTTGGTATATGGAGGGATCAAGGTCGAGGGTAAGTGGGTGAACGAGCTAGACGATAAAGGCGCACACTATAGATATGAAATAGGCTTGAATCAAAAAGGCCATGTGCTTACGGGTAATGCAACTATTATTAAGACTATGGCTGCGACCGGTAATTACGTCCAGGATTTCCAAGTGACGGGAACTGTTTGGGAGGGATTTGTAATACTTAATCTTCAAAGTGCAGATCAAAAATCACTCTCTTTGGCGACAGGGCTATTCAATATAACTGATCGTGGTGCACGGCTAACAGGAATTCTAGCTTACAGGAGATTTGAGTCTAACGAAGTAGAGTCAGAGGAATTACAGTTACTCAGGCAAGGTCGCTAAAAATAAAGCAGGCCAGCGAGGGTTTCGAGTCAGCACCTCAAACCGGTGAAAGTTGCTGACTGTGACCCTTGCTGGCCTGTATGCGGCTGACAGTTTCCCCCTGCGCCCTCTAATGAAAACCCTATCGAGCACGGGCTTCATCGAGCAGCTCTTTTATGATCCCACCAGCCACAATCTCAATTGAGCCTGAAAACTTTCCGCCCGCAGCCGTAGGCCAGATTGTCTCGCCGAGTGCGTTGATAAGCTGCGCGCTGGCGGAAACTTTTGCTGCGTCCACGCTCTTGACAGACACTTTAAGCAAAGCATCTGCTTCGTCTTTGCTCGCGGCGGGGATGAATCTGCCGCTGGCGTTCAGGCTCTCGATTAACTTCGCGCGCACTGACTCTACAGCGGCGTCACCGCTCAATTCGACGTAAATTTTCCTGACCTCTGAAAGCGGCACGGCTTCCAAAGTGTTTGAAGGACTGCGCCTCGTGTCGGATTCGGGCGCGCTGCGTTCAGGCGCAGGCGTGCGTGTGTTGTCCGAGTCGGGGATGTTTGCGACGGCTTCTCTTTTCTGTTGGCGCGGCTGCTCGTTGCGTGGCGCATCATTCGTTCCGGCGACGGCGGGCGCTTGCTCCGGCGTGCGTGAGGTTGGCTGCGTCGTCTCTCCCTGTCTTTGCTCGTCTTTGATAAGAGGCATGCTATTCGACGCAGGGCTTTGGGACACCTGCGGAGCTTTATTCTTATCTTCGACAACGGGGACATCAACGGCGTCGTTCTTCTCTTCCTGCTGTTTCTCTGTCACGGTTGGAGTTTGAGCGGGCGAGGACTTGTTATTCTTCAAGACCTGCCAGAGGCCGAGCGCGCACAGCGCGAGCAGCGCCAAGCCAAGCGCGAGCGCGGGCACTCGCGCACGCGGCCACGTCGCGCGCGACGGTTCTTCGCCGCCCGAAGTTAAACGCCGCGCGTAGAGCGTCGCGGCTCTGAGCGGGTTGGTCTCGCGGTAAGCGACATCCACCACGGCTCCGTCTTCGCCCGCGCGCTGCGCCACGGTAATCGTCAGCTTCTGCCCGCCTTCGAGAGTGATGGAAGCCTTTGCAGCCGCGTCTTTGCCAACAGCTTCACGACCCGAAAGCAGATGTGAGGCCAAGAGCAGTTCGCCATCATGACCGGGCGCGCGGATTTCTATCAGCTCGGCCTCGTCTTCAAGTGTGAAGCGTGCGCTGCTGGTGTGCGCAAGGTTCAGGCGTGCGCGCTCGTCTCCGTCCACGACGACGCGCAGCAGCCCTCCGGCAAACGCACGCTTGCGGCGCGCGGATTGGTCATCGAGCCTGCTCTTGATGTCGCTCAATTCTTCTTCATCCAGGCTTGCAGGGTGGCGGCGGTCGCCCCCACGCGGCCCTTCTCCATTGTTGCCGTTTGACGAAAGGAAAAAATGCGGGACTTCGAGCTTTTGTTCGGTTGAATCGAAGCCTAAAGATTTGACGAGACGTTCATAACAATCCGGATGCAGCACAGCATGTATGCGGTCAACTTCGATTTTGTCTTCTTCCTGCTGGCCGCGCGAGGCGAATCCGGCGATGCCGTCCATAATCGGATTCACTCCGGCAGGCACGAGGCAGTGCGTGTACCACGGCGTAAAAAACGAGAGGCTTTCCGCGACCAGTTCGGTAAATCGTCCCTGATTTTGCGAGGCGCGAAATCTCTCTTCTCCGCGAGTCCCACGGGCAACTTCGATCAAGCTCCCGAACCGTTTCTTTAGCTCCTGCATCAGGACTCCTTTGCGCGACCGATAGTAATAGTCGTCTTTAACCCGCTCCGGGTCTTGAATCACCGCGTTGTAAACCTCCATCGTCTCCGCCGTCGTGTAGTTGTAGAGCAGCCTGCCCAGCCCGAGCGTCACATAAAAAGAGTTGCGCCGGGTCGTGATTCTGACCAGATGCTTGATAAAGCGTATGAGCATCTCTTCTTCGCCAGCCGCGCCCGTCTCTCTCTGCTTTTCGTAAGTCTCGGACGTGATGTAGATCAGCCTCTGAAGCAGATGCAGCTCGCTGAAAAGAACTTTATTCCGGTATCTGTCCGCCCTGTCCTGTCGCATCCATGACGACGATGGCTTGTAATAAAGACGCTTACCCTGCGCCGCCATCGTTACTTCCAGCCGGTTCAGAGCCTCTTCGACAGTGCGTATAGCATCTGCCCTCTCGCCCAAAATAAAACAGGCCAGAGAGAACCCTTTGTTCAATAGCTCATCAATGGATAGCTTGTTCATGGACACATTTATCCGCTTACTCACGTGCACGAATCAAGCAATAACTTGATGGGAATTCGAGCACATGAATAAATCCTTCGGACACACGGGGGCGCGCCAAAAGAATTATATGCTGTGCCGTGCCACTTCAGCGTGGCATTTCTGGAATTCCAGAAATGCCACGCTGAAGTGGCGTCAAAACGGTTATAAATCGGCCTCACGTTGAAAATCGTGAAGCTCGCAAAGGATGGTTTTGGCGGCAGGCTCGCTCTCTGGAACTTACGGAACTCTCGCCGGGAGGGTTTTAACGGTTCTGCGGAACGAGGCAGGAAACCTTGCCGCCAAAACCGTCTCTCCCCTGCTTTTGGCGAACATCTTTTGTTTTGGCGCAATACGCAGTCGAGAAGCTGCTCCGGCTTCAGAGCCTGAAGGCTTCTCTCTATTCGCCGGATGACATCAACTTTTTTTTGATTTCGATTGTCTAAACGTTTAAGGAGATAAATCATGCGCTCTCGTCAAAGACTCGGCATCTCCCTCGTAATCATGCTGCTGGTGAGTCTCGCTTTCTCAACTTTTCTGGTACGCAGTAGCTCTTCGACGGCAAAGAAATCTAACGGGGCGACGCACCGGGACGGGATGCACGAAACGCAAGAGAGCGTCAATCACGATGCCGGTAAGCATGATGCTGTGCGGCATGACAAAGCAGCCGCCAGGACTCCCGCCGAGAGCGTGCCGTTCGGCCCGCTGACGCTCAACTTTACGAAATCGCCGGGGAAGATGAATCACGCGATGCACGCGAAGGAAAACGGGACTAACTTTTACGAGTTGCTTGAGTCTGCAGCCTTCGTCTCAAGCGCCTACACCACCTCGACCGCGAGGCTGTCCGGCAAAGCCAGCAATGCCGCCAGCCAGCCCGCTTCCAACAGACCGGCAGCGATAATTGATGTGGCGGTCGGCCCCGGTTTGGTCTTCGTCCCGGAGCAGGTAGTCATCAATACTGGCGACACGGTCAGATGGACTTTCGCAGAGGTCGGGCACAACGTCGTCAGCGGCTCGACCTGCATCGCCAACAATGTGTTCTGCTCACCTAGCAACTCGGACTGCGCCAGCACAGCCTCTTCGCCCACCGGCGCAGTTTACACTCGCACCTTTAACACGCCGGGAACTTTTCCGTATTTTTGCAGCCCGCACTGCTTTAATAACATGGTGGGAACCGTGGTCGTCCAGCAGGTCGTCCAGCAGCCAGCCGTCAACAGCGACTTTGACGGAGACCGCAAGACGGACCCCTCCGTGTTTCGTCCAAGCAACGGCACTTGGTACATCCTGCAAAGCTCGAATAACGGTTTTCGCGGTCAGGGGTTCGGCGCAAACGGCGACCGTCCAGCGCCTGCGGATTATGACGGCGACGGCAAGATTGACCTCGCTGTCTTTCGCCCTGCGGACGGAACTTTTTATATTCTGCAAAGCTTGAGCGGCACGCTCAGGGTGACACAGTTCGGCTCAAGCGGCGACGTGCCGATGGCTGGCGATTATGACGGAGATAACAAGGCTGATGTCGCTGTCTTTCGCAACTCGAACGGCACTTGGTACAGGCTCAATAGCTCTAACGGCGCATTCCACGCGCAGGCTTGGGGCACGAGCGGAGACAGACCGACGCTCGGAGACTTTGACGGCGATGCCAAGACGGACTTCGCAGTCTTTCGTCCCTCAGACGGCACCTGGTACATCCTGCAAAGCCTGAGCGGTTTTCGCAGCCAACAGTTCGGAGCCGGGACAGACCTGCCCGTCGCCGCAAATTATGACAGCGATGCTAAAGCAGACCTCGCGGTCTTTCGCCCCGACAACGGAACCTGGTACATCATTCAAAGCTCCAACAGCGCTTTTCGCGCTCACCAGTTCGGCTCAAACGGAGACCGTCCCGCGCCCGGAGATTACGAAGGCGACGGTAAATCGGATGTCGCTGTCTGGCGACCGGCGGACGGCAATTTTTATATCCTGCTCAGCTCGAACAACGGATTCCGCGCGCAGGCTTGGGGCACGAACGGCGATCTTCCCGCGCCGTCAGCTTACGTTCCATAACACAAGCGACAAGGAGGTTTAGAGAAAGCGTGAGAAAAACATTCCTGCTGTTTTCCATTCTCTGCCTGCTGGCCTGCGCGTTCGTGTGCGTCGGCACGCGCGCGGAGACTGCCGAGCCGAGCCTGCGGGAAATCCGCGTCACGATGCGTAAATACAAATTCGTCCCGAAGCGAATCACAGTGCAGAAGGGGCAGCCCGTCAAGTTCATCGTTCATTCCGCAGATGTCGAGCACGGCTTCGGCATCAAGGAACTGAAGATTAAGGAGCGCGTCGAAGCCAAGCAAACCAAAACTATCAGCTTCAATCCTGAACAGACTGGACGCTTTCGCATCTACTGCTCAGTCTATTGCGGCGACGGGCACGACGACATGATAGGCGAGTTGGTCGTGACGGACGGGCAGACCGCAGAGGCTACGAGCGGAACGGAAGTTATAGATGCCGCAGATGCCTCAGATGAAAGCGAGGATGCGGAAGCTTCAAACATGCAGGTCGCGTTTGACGAGACGACTCCCGGCGTCGTCATCGTCACGGCGGCCAACGGCGAAAAAATCAGGATTGATACGACCAGCAAGACAGTGACCAAGTTGGAAACGCCCGCCGATCTCGCTCCCGCACAGGAAGACGACGCGGAAGACGAGGTCGCCACCTCAGAGAGTCCGCCGAGCGAGCCTTACGATTATCACCTGATAAACATCCCGACACCGAAGCGGGTAGTCAAGCACAGCCTGAATTTGCAATTCACGCATCGCTTCTCGCAGCCCGTTCGCCCTTTTCGCTTGAGCGGCGAAAACCTGATCGGCCTCGACAGCTTCTCTGTTTCCAGTCTGGGGTTGTCCTACGGGCTGACGGACAGGCTCTATCTCAACGCTTACCGCTCGCCGATTTGCCAGCTTGGAATGTGCAAGCGAATAGAGATTGGCGTCGGCTATCACTGGCTGGACGAGGCCGGGCGCTCTCCCATCGCGCTCTCGACCTACGCGAGCATAGAGGGCAACGATAATTTTACCGAAGAGTTTTCATACAACCTGCAAGCGATGATCGCGCGGAGCATTACCAAGTACGGGCACGTTTTTTTCTCTCCCGGCGCACACTTCAACGCCAACGGTCAGCGCAGGTTCGACCCGCGCGCCTCAAGCTTTTTCCCGCCCCAAGCCTTCGCAGACCAGTTCAACCAGCCCAAGCACACACTGTCGCTCGGCTTCGGTTTTAGCGCGCATATCCGCCCGACAGTCTCTATCCTTTTCGAGTACACACCGCGCTTCGGCTTCAAACAGGGACGCCTTACTCCGGTCTTCGCCCCCGGCACTTTTAATGTCGTGGATTTCAGAAACTTGACCGAAGCCCAGATCGGTTTCGGCATCGAAAAGCGCATTGGCCGTCACTCTTTTGCCCTGACATTTTCCAACTCGCAAGCCACGACAACGTCGCATTACAACTCAAGCAACCTCGTCCTGCCGCCGAGAAAATTCATCATCGGCTTTAATCTCTACCGCAGAATGTTGAAATAAAACTCCCATGTCAGAACCGCCTGCGGTAGCGAGCGGGTGCTCAAAATTGGCGACCCGCCCGCTACCGCAGGCGGTTCTGACATGGACGCTTGCTGTAAGGTGTCAGATGCAATGGCAAATGGCTATAAAAAAAGCTCTCCTCTCAGATTTATCTGAGAGGAGAGCTTTAAGCATTACAGCAGAGCAGACAGGTTTTATTGCGGCTGCAAGCCGTCAAGAAAAGGCTTGAGAATACGTGACCGCGACGGATGCCGCAGCTTGCGCAAAGCTTTGGCTTCGATCTGCCGGATACGCTCGCGTGTGACCGTGAAGTTTTGTCCGACCTCTTCGAGCGTGTGTTCCTCGCCGCCTGTGTTCAGGCCGAAACGCATCTTGATGACCTTCTCTTCGCGCGGGCTTAAGGTCGCCAGCACATCTTCCGTTACGTCGCGAAGATTTTGTGTGACCACTCTATCCGCAGGAGAGACGAAGGTTTTGTCCTCTATGAAATCGCCGAGGAAAGAGTTTGCATCTTCGCCAATCGGCGTTTCCAGAGAGATAGGCTCCTGCGCCATCTTGAAGATTTTGCGAACCTTCGAGACGGGCATGTCGAGCCGCTTGGCAATCTCTTCGGTCGTCGGCTCGCGCCCCAATTCGCGCGTCAACTCGCGCGAGGCGGTTCTCAGCTTGTTAATGGTCTCGATCATGTGAACGGGAATGCGAATCGTTCTCGCCTGATCCGCAATCGCACGGGTAATGGCCTGCCGAATCCACCATGTCGCATAGGTCGAGAACTTGTAGCCTCTGCGCCACTCGAATTTGTCCACGGCTTTCATGAGGCCGATGTTGCCCTCTTGAATCAGGTCTAAAAACTGCAAGCCGCGATTCTTGTATTTCTTGGCGATGGAGACGACGAGGCGCAAATTCGCCTCTGTCAACTCGCTCTTGGCCTGCATGGCTGCGGCCTCGCCGATGATGATCGCCTGATGCGCGCGTTTGATCTCGACACACGAGAGGCGATGGTCTTTCTCAATCTGTGGCAGATGACGCTTGGCGGCGTTGATGCGCCGTTTATATTCTTTGGCATCATCCGGCTTGACGCGCTTGTGATTGAGCTTCTCCGTGTACTTCTCTATCTCGCGCTCGTTCTGGCGAATCTCTTTATGCACCGCGCCGATCGCGTTGATGAGACGCCTGACGACGCTCTCTTTCAAGTTGAGCAGCTTAATCTCGTTGGCAATCTCAAGCCGTGCGCGAGCCACCTTGCTTTGCAGGCGCAGGAGTTTTTTCGTCCTCTTGCCGCGCGTTACTTTCTGCTCGGCAGACATCTTTTCCCAGTCCTTCAGACCGGAGCGATAAAGCTTGCGTATGTTCTCGATGCCTTCGAGCGTCCAGCGCAGGTACTCTTCGGCCTTGTCCTCTTCCTCGCTGACTTCGGCCTGATCCGAGAAATTGACCATCTCACGGATATTGAGCGCGCCAGCTTCCAGTTTGTCGCCAATGCGGAGCAGTTCTTCGACCGCGATGGGCGAGCGAGTGATGGCCTTTTGAGCTTTGCGCTGCCCGCGCTCGATGCGTTTGGCGATAGAGACTTCGCTTTCGCGTGTCAGCAGCGGAACGGTTCCCATCTCGCGCAGGTAGAGACGGACAGGATCGCTGCCTTTCTCCAATTCGCCAGCCGATAAATCCAGCTCAACGTCATCCTCAAGCGCTTCTTCCGATTCATCAGAGGCAGACGCGGATGCGTCTCCGTCAATTAAAAGGTCTGCCGGGACATCGCCGTCCAGACTGGTGCCTTCGATTCTTTGCAGAACCTCTTCCAGATCAGCAGTTGAGATGATGTCGTCTTCGGGCGTCTCCTGATCCAGACCCTCGAAAGGCACGAACTTCTCCGCGCCCACTTCCAGCATCTCCACTCCGCCTTGCTCTTTGTTCTTCATAGCCAATGTGGATTCACCTCTACGCGAGATAAAATCAAACTGCCCGGGAGAGCGTCTCGCATCAGCTTCTCCATTTCGAGTTTCGCCTGAGCGGCGATAGCGAATTTCTTGTTTGTCGGGTCGCCTCGCCCCATCATTTTCTTTGACAAGAGTCAAAGCTTACATTAGATGACTATCTTCTTGCTAAGAACGTATCAATAAACTAATAAAAGTTTGTCCGACGCATAATTTATGTAGAAACCGCCGGGCACGCACACGGCATATTTCTTTCAATTACCGCCCTTACTGTAACGCTTCACCCGTGATTACTTGCGGTTTTTTCTGTTTCTTACCTGTCGAATTCGATTTCGAGATGGAACTTTCCGCCTTACCCTGTGTTTCAAAACTTTCAAGCGCCGTGACAACTTTGAGCAAAGCCTCGACAATCTGCGTCTGCTCCTCCCGGCTAAGATGCCTGAGAGCGCGGCTAAATATCTGTTGCCGCCGCTGCCGAAACTCGTCCACCAGTTGGCGGCCACGCTCCGAAAGAGCCACAATCACGCAGCGCCTGTCGTCCGCCTTCGCGCTCCGCTCTATTAGACCTTTACGGATCAGGCGGTCGGTTAGTTGCGTAATGGCCGGAGCCGAAATCTTCAACTCACAGGCAAGCTGCCCGGTCGGAACCGGGGCGCGCCTGAGAATACGCAAAACCTGCGCCTGAGGCAACGTCAAATCCAGTTCGGCGATGTGTTTCTGGTACTGGTCAATCATCAACGCCGACATGACCTCTGCAAAGCTATTTAACACTTCTTCAACTCTGACCGGCGTCGCACTTTCCATCACGCCTCCACTTGATTAACTCGCTTGAATATTCAAAATGAATCTTGATTAATTCACTTGAATATTTAAGATGAATTAAGTATAATACCGGTTGTCCGAAAGAGTCAATAGGGACTCGGTTAAGTGGTCTGTAGAGGCAGACCGAATCAAGGGGTTTTGGAAGCTATCATGGCAACTACTGAAATCTATCCGAGCTGGTTAAATGCTGGTACGGCTGAAGATACCACAGCCACCGAACTACCGCAGGCTTCTGATCTGATGCTCGCGCAAAAAAGCGCCGAAGGCAGCATGGAAGCCTTTGAAGAGCTTTACAGGCGACACAGCCGTCGCGTCTATTCGCTCTGCCTGCGTATGACGGCCAACGTCGAGAAGGCCGAGGATTTGGCGCAGGATGTCTTTGTGCATCTCTTTCGCAAGATCGGCAGCTTTCGCGGGCAGTCCGCTTTCACGACCTGGCTGCATCGCGTGACGGTCAACCAGGTTTTGATGCACTTTCGCAAGCGCAGCGTGAAGACGGAAAAGACGACCGAGGACGGCGAAACGCCCGTCCAGATCGAGACCGGCACGTCTGACCCGAATGCGATGCCGATTATTGACCGCATCGCGCTCGACAAAGCGATTGCGCAGTTGCCCCCCGGCTATAAATCGGTCTTCGTCCTGCACGACATAGAAGGACATGAGCATACAGAGGTCGCAAAGATTCTGGGTTGCTCTGTCGGGACATCGAAATCGCAGCTACACAAGGCGCGTATGAAACTGCGCGGGCTGCTCACACAGCAGAACTCGCAAGTGAACGAAGATTAATTTCAACGCCAAGACGTTAAGTTAAGGCAAAAGGTAAAAGGCAAAAGTAAAGAGGGCTTGAATGCTTTCCTAACTTTTGCCTTTTACCTTTTTACTTTTGCCTTATGTTGTCAGTTCCGGTCTTAAGCTCAATTCTTCGACGCTCACTTCTTTCGCCGTGTGGGCTAAAGCCGAAGCCGTCAAAAGTACCATTGCGAGCCAGAGAAAATCCGCTAACAGCAGGTGAACAAGCTGTAGCCAGATTGGAGCCAGCAGGGCTACGTTCAGCAATCCCGCGCCGAGTTGCAAGACCACCAGCGCCGTCACCATTAGCATCCAGAATCTGACCCACCCGCCCGGGCGCAGGAAATTAACGATGCCCGCAACCAAGAGCGTGATGCACCCGACCGTGAGCGCAAGCATAGGATGCAGCAGTCGAAGACGAATCAGCAGATGCGCAGTCGGCGAGAAATCGTCGGAGAGTCCCTGCGCCAGCGAGTCTGATGGAAACAGTGTATCTCCGAGAGCCGCCACCGCGCCGCTCACGGCGAGTACCAGCATTCCCGCCAGAGCCAGCCCCAAAAGCCAGTTGATAAATCCCTGCCCTCTTAGCCGGACGGGCTGCCCGCCTGAAGCCCACCAAGCCGTCAACGCGAGAAAAGCCATCAGCGTGAAAGTGTTAATCAGATGCACGGACATAAACATCGCACGCGCTATCGAAGCGTTGTCGGCCACCAGCTCGAACAGCACCAACCCGGCTCCGATTAACGCTTCCGTGATGATGAAGAACAGCGACAGCATCGCGCCGCGCCGCACCTGATGCTTTTTCCCGTAGGCGCGAAAAGCCCAGACCACGAGGCCGATGACCAGCAGCAACGATAAACCGCTCGTGATGCGGTGCGTCAACTCGATCAGAGTCGCAGTCTGCGGCGAGCGCGGCAAAACTTCGCCATTGCACAAGGGCCAGTGGCTGCCGCACCCCGCGCCCGAACCGGAAGCGCGCACATACGCGCCCCACAGAATAACGAAGAGGTTGTAAGCGACTACGAACCACGCATAATTAGCAAAACGATTTAGCTTCATCATTAAGAACTCAGAATGTGAATCAGGAGCAACAAGGCTTTGCGCTCTTTGCGAAAAACCTTTGCGCTCTTTGCGTTAAAAAAGCATTTAACCGCAAAGCACGCAAAGATGAAAGACGCCAAGACCGCAAAGAAAATGTTTCTCTTAACTTTCTTCTCAACCCTTGATTCAAACTTGCCTCGTCTTCCAACGTCCCTGTTTGAAAATAAACGCGCTGACCACCGCCAGCGTCGAGAACGCAATCGTGACCGCCAGAAAGACGCCGCGCGGCCCAAGGCCAAAGACTATAGCCAGCGCATATGCCAGCGGAATCTCCCACAGCCAGAAGACAAAGAGATTGATAATCGTCGGCGTAAAGGTATCGCCCGCGCCGTTGAAAGATTGAGTGACGACCATTCCATACGCATAAAAAAGAAAACCGCACGCGATGATTCGCAAAGAGTCTACGCCATAAGGAATCACGTTCGGGTCTGAGGTAAAGAGACGAATAATCTGACCCGCGAAGATCACGAAGACGAGGCCGATGGCTCCCAGAAAGCACATGTTATAAAAGCTTGCCTTCCAGACAGCACGTTCGGCGCGCTCAGGCTTCCCCGCGCCGAGTGCCTGCCCGACCATCGTCGCGGCGGCATTGCTCATCCCCCACGAAGGCAAGAGCGCAAAGAGGATGATGCGAATGCCTATCGTGTAACCGGCGAGGGCGTTGCTCCCGAATCCTGAGAGGATACGAATCAAGCCGATCCAGCTTGCCATGCCTATAAAAACCTGAAACGCGCCCGATGCGGACAAGCGCACCAGCCTGAACATGAGCGCGGGATCAGGAATCAGATGTCTGCGCTCAATCTGCACACGGCCTCCGGGGCGCAAGAGTCTTGAGAAGGCATAGAGCGCGCCAACGCTGCGCCCGATTGTGGTAGCGACGGCTGCGCCGGTCACTCCGAGTTCGGGGAACGGGCCAAGCCCGAAAATAAAGCACGGCCCAAGCAAGATGTTGATGATATTGGCGAGCCACAGCACGCGCATCGCAATCGCCGCATCGCCTGAGCCGCGAAAGATCGCGTTCAAGAGAAACAGCATCACGACAGATGCGTTGCCGCCGAGCATGACTCTGGTAAAGTTTGAGCCTTGATTGATGACCCCGGGCGATGCGCCCATCAGCGCGAGCAGTTTGGGAGCGAAGATGATGCCGCACACGCCGAGCAGGGCGGACAAAATCAAGCCGACGATAATGGCCTGCACGGCTGCTTGCGCGGCTCCGTCAGGATTCTGCTCGCCCGTGCGACGCGCGACCACCGCCGTCACGCCGATGCTGAGGCCAATCGCCAGTGTGTAGATGAGCGTCAGCAGAGATTCGGTGATGCCGACGGTAGCGACCGCGTCCGCGCCGAGCTTGGCGACCCAGAACACATCCACGACGGCGAAGATGCTTTCCATCAGCATCTCCAAAACCATCGGGACTGAGAGCATCAGGACGGCGCGGCCTATAGTCCCTTCTGTGTAATCCCTCTCCGAGCCGCGAATGGCTTCGACAATCGCAGACAGCATACTGCCCTGCGGCTGGGCATTATCTTCCGCAGGCGTTGTTTCCAACGTCTTCAATGAATCAGGCATTCAGATTTTTCTCCGCAGCTTTTACGAGACGTGAGAAAGATTTGTTCACTTCAGGATTTACTCATCCGGCACGTTGCGGCGCAGTTCGTCGAGCCAGACTGTGGCTTCTGAATCAGAAGGAGCGCGCCAGTCGCCGCGCGGCGAGAGCGAGCCGCCGGAGCCGACCTTTGGGCCGTTCGGCAGGCACGAGCGTTTGAACTGGCTGGTTTTGAAAAAGCGATAAAGGAAAACGTCCAGCCATTTTTTAATCGTCGCCAGCCCGTACTGGTTATGCTTCTCTTCCGGCAGCGAATCAGGCCACGCGCCGCGCGTCTTATCGCTCCATGCTTGATGACTGAGGAAAGCGATCTTGGAGGGACGAAAACCGAAACGTGAGGCGTAGTAAAGATTAAAATCCTGCAACTCGTAAGGCCCTATTTTTTCCTGTGTGCTTTGCGTGGGCTTCTCCTGCTCTGCGCTTCCGGCTGGGACAAGCTCCGGCGAAATCTCCGTGTCGAGGATCGATTGCAGAATCGCGCTCGTCTCCGCGTCGAACTGCGACGTGCCGATGATCCAGCGAATCAAGTGTTGCACGAGCGTCTTCGGCACAGAGCCGTTGACGTTGTAATGCGACATGTGATCGCCCACGCCGTAAGTTGACCAGCCCAGAGCCAGCTCGCTCAAATCCCCTGTGCCGAGCACGAGGCCGTTGTGAAAGTTGGCGAGACGAAATAGATGCGAGGTGCGCTCGCCCGCCTGCACGTTCTCGAAAGTGATGTCATAGACAGCTTCGCCTTTAGCAAAAGGATGATTGATGTCCTTGAGCATCTGCATGCAGGAAGGTTTGATGTCAATCTCTTCGCCGGTGATTTTCAGAGCGCGCATCAGGCCGTGCGCGTTCTGCAAAGTCACATCGCTCGTGGCAAAGCCGGGCATCGTGTAGCCCAAAATATTTTCGCGCGGCAGCCCAAGCCTATCAAAAGTCTTGGCCGCGACAATCAGCGCGTGCGTCGAATCAAGCCCGCCGGAAATACCAATCACGATGCGCTCGATGCCCGTCGCCGTGAGCCGCTTCATGAGTCCATGCACTTGAATGTTGTATGCCTCATAACAACGCTCGTCGCGCACGCGCGGGTCGTTCGGCACATACGGAAAACGCTCGACGTTGCGCATCAAAGAGATTTCCGCTTCGGGCACAACGAACTCGAACTGCACGCGACGAATCGCGCGCACGCGCTCTCTGTGGTCTCCGACCGAATCGTTAAAGCTCGTCAGGCGCATGCGATCCTGCGCGAGTCGTTCGAGGTCTATGTCCGCCGCGATCAGTTGTTCCTCAGCCGGAAAGCGTTCGGCTTCGGCCAGCAATTCGTTGTTCTCGTAGATGAGCGCGTGCCCGTCCCAGGCTAAATCCGTTGTTGACTCTCCCGGCCCCGCTGCGGAATAAAGATAAGCCGCGATGCACTTGCCGGACTGCGAGGCGCAGAGATTGCGGCGATATTCAGCTTTGCCGATAGTGATGTTGCTCGCGGAGAGATTCACGAGCACCGTTGCCCCCGCGAGCGCGGCATAAGTGCTCGGCGGAATCGGCGTCCACACGTCTTCGCAGATTTCTACATGCAGCGAAAAGTCTTCGACATTCACGGCATCGAAAATCAAATCGCTGCCGAAAGGCACGCGCTCGCCTAAAAACAAAACTTCGCGGCTCACTGCATTACGCCCGGAAGTGAACTGTCGCTTTTCGTAAAACTCTCGATAGTTTGGAAGATAAGTTTTCGGCGTGATGCCCAGGACACGCCCTTTGTAAATCACGATGCCGCAATTAAAGAGCTTGCCTTCAAAACGCAAAGGCGCGCCGACAACCAGCACCGGCATCAGTTCCTTGCTCGCAGAGACGAGTCTTGCGAGCGCAGCTTCTGACGCATCCAGCAACACGTCTTGATGAAACAGATCGTCGTTGGAATAAGCGGAGATGCCAAGCTCCGGAAAGAGCGTCACCGCCGCATTCATCTCCGACGCGCGGCGCGCGAGCGAGAGCGTCTGCTCAACATTAAAATCAGGGTCGGCCACGCGCACCTGCGGAATGCACACGCTGGCGCGGATAAACTTGTGCGAGTAGATGGAATAAAATGGTCGCTGCATGCGTACAATTTACAGCAGGCCGCGAAGCAAAGAAAGCAAATCAAGTTCGGTTTTCCTTTGCGCCCTGTGCGCGGTTTCTCTTTGCGGTCTTTGCGTTAAGAAATCATTTAACCGCCAAGACCGCAAAGGAGAAAGACGCACAGTGACGCAAAGAACAGGTATAATAGATTTAATCTTAAAAGCAACGAGGATGAAATAATGAATGCTGATAATTATGAAATCGCGACGCTCGCGGGCGGATGTTTCTGGTGTCTCGAAGCCGTGTTCAGGGACTTGCGCGGCGTCGAGCGGGTCGAGTCCGGCTATGCCGGAGGCGAAGTTCCCAACCCGAAGTATCAAGAGGTCTGCGCAGGCACGACCGGCCACGCGGAAGTCGTGCAGGTGACTTTCGATCCGCAAGTCACTTCTTTCAAAGAACTGCTCGAAGTCTTCTTTACCATCCACGATCCGACGACGCTCAACCGTCAGGGCGCGGATGTCGGCACACAGTATCGTTCAGCCATCTACTATCACACGCCGGAACAGAAACAGGTTGCTGAAGAAGTGATAGCGGAACTAAACGCCGCGCAGATTTGGAATGCGCCGATTGTGACAGAGGTCACGCCGCTCCCTCAATTTTACAAGGCAGAGGATTATCATCAGGAGTATTACCAGAACAACCCCTACCAGCCTTATTGCCAGATGGTCGTCGCGCCAAAGGTGTCTAAGTTCAGGCAGAAGTTTTTGGAGAAGCTTAAAAGGTAGAATCAGAGCATCAATGATGAGGATAGTGTGGACAAGAACGAATCAAGAGTAGCAACAAATCAACTGCTTTTTCTTTGCGCTCTTTGCGTCTTCACTCTTTGCGGTCTTTGCGGTTAAGGGCTGTTTTAACGCAAAGAGCGCAAAGAGCGCAAAGAGTTTCTACTCTTGATTCACATTTCTTCACTTTGCTGCAAAAGGGTTGAGACGGGAAACCTCATGGGCGACAATTTAGAAAATAACTCTCAGCTACAGGCGATGCCGGAACGCTTGCACAGGGGAAAGCAAAAGGAAGAGTTGCAACCGCTCAGCGAAGAAACCCGGGCCATCAAGGCAGAAGAGGCCATACGCTTTCAAGCACGTTTGCTGGATACGGTTGAACAGGCGGTTATCGCCACTGATCTGGACGGGATTGTTATTTACTGGAATCAGTTTGCCCAAAAGCTCTTTGGATGGACGGCGCAGGAAGCTGTGGGTCGTCAAATTATAGAATTGACCACGCCGGAAATGATGGCTGAACAGGCTCTTGAGATTATGTCTCAACTGCGTCAGGGCAAAAGCTGGACTGGAGAGTTTAAGGTGCAGCGACGTGACGGCACGACGTTTCCGGCACAAATCATTAATTCACCGATCAGCGACCCGGAAGGAAAATTGATTGGCATCATCGGAGTTTCCATTGACATCAGTGAGCGCAAGCGGCAGGAAGACTCGCTGAGCGAACTCGCCCGTCAATTAGAGCGGCAGTCCAACGTCTTTAATACTACGCTTTCATCCATCACTGACTTCGCCTACATCTTTGACCGCGAAGGGCGTTTCATCTACGCGAATCAGCCGCTGCTCGACCTGTGGGGTTTGAAGCTCGACGAAGCGGTGGGAAAGAATTTCTTCGACCTTCAATATCCTGACGACCTTGCGTCGCAGCTTCAGCAGCAGATTCAGCAAGTCATTGCCACCCGGCAAGGGGTCAGGGATGAAACCCCTTACACCAGCCCGTCCGGCGCGCAAGGGTTCTATGAATATATCTTCACCCCGGTCTTTGCAGCCGACGGGACGGTGGAAGTGGTCGCGGGTTCCACGCGCGATTATACCGAGCGCAGGCGAACGGAAGAAGCCTTGCGCAGCAGCCAAGCGGAATTGCAAAAGTCTCATCAAGAGCTTGAGCGGCGAGTCGAAGAGCGCACCGCCGCGCTCTCCGAGATGAACGCCGTCTTGCAGGAGGAAGTCAGAGAGCGTCGGCGCATCGAAGGCGAGCGCGTCGAGTTGTTGCGCCGCATCGTCTTCGCGCAAGAGGACGAGCGTCGCCGCATCGCGCGCGAGATGCACGACCAGCTCGGGCAGCAATTGACCGTGCTCAAACTGAAACTCGATATGGTTAAAGAAGATTGCGGTGAGCATCAGCACCTGTGCGAACAGGTTGAAGTATTACAGGCGATTGCCGGACAACTCGACGCGGATGTTGACCACATGGTCTGGGAAATGCGCCCGACCGCGCTCGACGATCTGGGATTACAGGCCGCGCTTTCCAGCTACGTCCGGAACTGGTCAAAACATGTCGGCATTCCCGTTCAACTGCATACGAGCGGAATGGATAAAAACCGCTTAACGCCGGAGATCGAAACCGCTCTCTATCGCATCGCGCAGGAAGCCCTTAACAACGTCGCCAAACATGCCGAAGCCAAAAACGTCGCGGTCGTGCTCGAACGCCGCGCAGACCAGGTCTCGCTCATCATCGAAGACGACGGTGTGGGTTTCGACTTGCAGCAAGTATTGGGGGCTGATGACAAAGGGCTTGGGCTGATCGGCATGCGCGAACGCGCCGCACTCATCGGCGGCACGGTCGAGATTGAATCGCAGCCGGATGAAGGCGCAACCGTGGTCGCGCGGATTGCCGCGCCGCACGCGACTGAGACGGGAGAGACAGATGAATAAGCTCCGCATCCTGTTAGCCGAAGATCACGAGACCATCCGCGACGGGCTGAAACTTCTGGTCAACAACCAGCCAGACATGGAGATAGTCGGCGAAGCAGATAACGGGCGCGTCGCCGTGCAACTCGCGCAGGAACTTCTTCCCGATGTCGTCGTGATGGACGTTTCAATGCCGGAGCTAAACGGGCTGCAAGCGACGAAGAAGCTGAAGCAGCAAAGCCCGCAAGTGAAGGTCTTGACCCTGACGCGCCACACGGACGACGGCTACTTGCAACAACTGCTTCAGGCGGGCGTCAGCGGCTACGTGCTGAAACAGAGCAAGTCTGCGGAACTGCTGCGCGCGATTCGCGCCGTCGCCGCCGGTCAGACATATCTCGACCCGGCGATTACCGAAAAGGCTGTCACTCAAATTCGTGGCGGCAGACGAGCCGCTCGCGGCGCATCCCCGGACGCGAATTTGAGCGAGCGCGAGGCGGAAGTCCTGCGCCTCATCGCATGGGGTTACATCAATAAAGAGGTGGCCGCACGCCTCAACCTGAGCGTCAAAACCGTAGAGGCTCACAAGGCCAACGCGATGCGTAAAATGGGGATGAAAAGCCGGGTTGACATCGTCAGCTACGCACTGCTGCAAGGGTGGCTGCAAGACACTTAAGGCTTTCTCTAGCCGCTCCGGTTTATCCTCATTTAAGTTAGCTTCACCGTATGAGTAGAAGACGGATTCCATGCCCCCGACCCTAGATCGAGTAATCGCATCCCCACCATGTCATACGCCGCAGTTGATCCTATATTTATACATGATGAAAATGCATCCCAGTAAATGTAGACTGGACCATATGGCCCGATCCAGATGCGACCATCATCGGCTTCAGCGTAAAAGCAAGCATAACGGTTACTTGTAGAGAAGGGCCAGATCTGTCCTCCGGGGTTAATGCTCCACCATCCCTCTGTGGCCCAATTACCAGATGAGCCGCATGCGCCCGGATCAAAGCGCATAATAGCAACCCATACTCTGGAGCTATAATTGTTGCGAAAATAGACTCTCATTTCTCTTCCTCCTCTTTTGAAAGCCTCTGACGAAGTCTCTCCACCAGAGAAACTCTGGCTAACTTTTCGGCTTTTCGAGGTGGCAGAATTGCGCCTACCGGTGCTTCTTGCTTTCCGGCAGCAGCCTTCTTTGGACGAGAGGAATCATCGTAACCAGACTTATGCTCGCTATATTGAGGTGGTGGTGTTTTGGCAAATTTGTGGCCGAATGCTTCACGCGGCTGCTGTCGCTTCGGCTCTTCGGATGCTTTGTTCTTGCTCATTGAAACCTCCAGATTCTTTGTGCATGAGGAATTCAGTTGAAGTGACGGCACACCATAGCATTTGACGACCTTAAACACTATACAATTCTCAACCAGGACTCGGCATATAAAATGTTCCCTCTCTTCATTAGGGTAAAACCCTTACTACTTTTACTTACCTTCCTAATATCCAAAACTCTCTGCATAAGTTAAAACTTAAAGCCATTAGTCCACGCAGGATCAGCGCAAGCTCCTTTGCAGTACCGGAGAAAAGCGTTTGACGGTTGCCTGTTTCGTCTGCTGAGTTATGGGACGAGACGGCGGAACGAACACGGGGGACGAACGGAGGAAAAGGGGTGAAGTCTCTGTAAGGGATTTCACCTTTCCGTTCACGCTCCAAGTGGTTTTAGTCAGCAGCGCGATGCGGTTCGCTCACACAATTTCCGCACTCCTCCATCATGACAACCACAACAGGTTACAGCCAATCACCTTGCTCAACCGCAAAAGGTCAAGGTGCGCCTCCGCCGTCGCAAATCTCAAATGCGTGTGTACTGGTAGTGGAAAATCATGAAGATACGCGCTTCATGCTCAGAACGATGCTTGAGTTGCGCGGCGGCATCAACGTGGTCGAAGCGGAAAACGGCGAGATGGCGATTGCGCTGGCAAAGAATGTGCAGGTTGACCTGATCCTGATGGACACAAACCTCCCTTTGCTCGACGGATATACGGCGACCGAGCGCATTCGCGCGCATACCTCCACGCATAAAATCCCGATTGTCATCCTCTCCGGTCACGCGCAGCCGGAGTCTGAAGCTAAGGCGTTCGCCGCAGGCTGCACAGATTATCTCGTCAAGCCGTTTGCCTTAGGCGAACTCGGGAGCGTGCTGGAACGATACCTTTTATAGGGCAAGGCAAAATAGTTAAGCGGAAACAAGAATACCGGGGACTTCCTTTATGAGCAGTATGATTCTTTCAAGACAAAAACTCTTCGGCTTGCTCGAACTCGATGCGGCGGGGACGGTGCTGTATTCCAGATTGGAAGGCGACGACAAGTTAAATGGTGCGGCGGCAGATGTGGCGGGACATAATTTCTTCTCCGAAGTCGCTCCCTTCCTGAACGTCGAAGAATTTCATCAACGTCTGGACAATTTCTATAGGAGCCGCGAGCACGCGCACAGCTTTGTCTTTAACTGCGCCTATGAGGACGGCGCAGTGCCGGTCAGAATCCTACTGGCGCGCATCAGCGAGCGGACAAACGGCGACCAGACAAAATCCTTGCTCGTGCATATCAAGAAAGCCGATTAGCTTTTTATCAAGCGCGAATCAAGCCGCAATCCTGCTCACTTCGGAGGTCGAGAAAGTTTTGGCTTTGATATAAGCTTCGAGCGCGATGCGCGTCACCACGCTCAAGGTTTTGAACGTGTCTGGCTTGTGCTGCTTCATCTCAAGCAATCGCTCATAGAAAGGATTGCTCTCGAAACCGGTTGCGCTCGCACCTTGCTTGCTTTCAATCTTCTTTTGCTTTTTCATCTGAAAGTCACCCCCCTCAAACGGTTCGCCTCTCACAAATTTCATATACAGAAGTGCTATTAAGACGCGAGAGAGCCGCCGTCGGGTTGCCGCTTTCAGATGGCAATTTAGGTCAGAACCGCCTGCGGTAGCGGGCGGGTCATCAGCATTGAAAACCCGCCCGCTACCGCAGGCGGTTCTGACACGCATTAGACTTAGCGTTCCAGTGATTCCCTGTCCCACTTCGAGAGATTTGCGCCCGCCTCATAAGTGCTTTGCAGAAACTCCATCAAATCCTGTTCGGGCGATTCCGATTGCCTTACATCGTCATACTTCATGACGAACTCGGACATCTCTTTGCTATAAAACGCACGCTCCGGACGAATCGCCTGTGCGCTCAAATCGTCCGGCGCAGGAGCCGTGTAAGAATAGTAGGCCGGAGTCTGAAGCGGCCCCGCACCGGGCCAGAATCCGTGGCTGATGACTTCGTGCGAGTAGGCTTCGCGTGTAATCGGGTCTGCCCCTTCGCGCTCCGGCGCACGCCTGCCGGAAAACCGCGTCACCGCCAAATCAAAGCTGCCCCAGAAGAAATGCACGGGGCTGACTTTGCCGATAAAGCGGGCGCGGAACTCCTCAAGAACTTTGCAAGATTGGACCAGTATGCGCCAGAAGCGATTCGCGTATTCCGCATCATAAGAAGCATGCACGTCATCCTTCTCAAACGGAATCGGGTTCTCGATCTCGACGGGCGTCGTCCAAATCTTGATCTCGATTCCAAGCTCGCCAAGCGTGCTCATGACTTCATGATAAAAGTCCGCGACCGTGCGCGGCACAAGCGCTATGGTGCGCGTTTCGCCGTCATCGCATTTGATTAAAAGCTGCTGGTCTATGAAATCAAAGTCTATCTCAAAAGACCTCTCGCCGTAGGGCATGGCGGACGTGGTTAAGCCCCGCGCAGTCACATACAGCGGCACGTTCCACCAGTGATTCACGAGCGGCGTTTGCGCCAGACGAATTTTGCCGATGACCTGCGTCCACATGTGCAGCGTCGCATAGGTATCCTGCCATTCCGCCAAAGGCAGCTCAGGCCAAACGTTCGTCTTCAGAGAATTATTTTCCATGATGATTTAGACCCTCCGGTCAGAACCGCCTGCGGTAGCGGGCGGGTCGTCATAAGCCAAGAAACCCGCCCGCTACCGCAGGCGGTTCTGACTTGAAAATGATGGCGGTGAGCCTCGCCCCAGAAACTCGCCGCCTTCACGGTCGCACGGTGCTGCACAAGTGAAGCTTGTCGGGAAAGCTTCAGCGCACACGCACGACAACGTCGTTCGCTTGTAGAGAATTGCCGGTGGCGCGTTGCAATTCAGCGATGGCTTTATTTAAATCCGTCTGCGCACGCAGCTCGTTGCCGCGCGCGGTCGTGAGCGCGGTCTGACGCTCAAGCACTAGAAAGAGCGTTGATTGTCCGGCATCGAACCGGCGCTGCTCGCTCGCGTATTGCTGCTCGGAAGCGTTGCGTGCGGCGGCGGCGGCGCGCAGCCGTGACTCTACCGTGCGGACAATCTGCAAAGCGTTGCGCACGTCAACCTGTATCAACTGCTCTAGCTGCTCGCGCTGCGTCTGGATGCGCCCGCCCTCGACGAGCGAGCGGCCAAGCTGCGCTTCAGCCGTGCGATTCCAGAGCGGGATATTCACCTGCACCCCGACGCGAAAGTTGTTGTAACGATTCGCGCCCAGGTTCAAGAGCGATTGCCCGTAACCGCCAAGCAGATTTCCCTCAATCGCCTGCGGCGGCGTAACGGGCAGTGGCTCCAAGCCGTTCAGAATGGAAAGCTGGTTGATGCGGGCGCGCAGCTCAGCGTTCGAGCTGCTCAAAATGTTGCTCGCGTTGGGATTCAAGGTTCCGGCGAGGCCGACCACGCCATAGCTGCCGATTAAATCAATCTGCGGCTTGGTCTGCTCGCGGAAATAACGCTGGTCAATCTGGTTTATCTCGCGCAGGACTTCGGACTGTTTCAGCTCCGGGCGATTTTCCACCGCCGCGTGCATGGCGTCTTCCAGAGAAATCAAGGGCGGCGTCAAATCAACCGCATCGGTCGGGACAAGCGAAACGTTCCAGATCGCAGCGTCTCGATTTTCGGCAATCAGATTTTTTAAATTATTCTCGGCGCGCGAGACATCTTCGAGCGCGGTGTAAACGCTCTGCTCAAAACCTGAGACCTGCGCGTCTGCCGCAACCACGTCAATCGGCGCGAGCACGCCTTCCTGTACGAGTCGCTTGTTATGCTCAAGCTGCGCGCGTGCGTCCTTAACGGCGTCGCGCTGTATCTGCAAGTTGCGCAGCGCGTAAACCAAATCCCAGTAAGTGCGCTGGACGGAAGTGATGGTCTCAATCGTGCGCTGGCGAAACTGCGCATCCGTCAGAGACAAACTCTTTTTCGCGACCTCTATCTGTCGGCGATTGATGTCAAAGCTGAATCCGCGCCAGAGCGGTTGCGTGTAGTTAAAGGTCAAGGCCGACGGATAGTTCGGGTTAAGCACAGAGAGCTGGTTGTCCGTGACCAGACGGATGCTCGAAAAATCTACGCGATAGCCGCCGCCGTATTTCGGCGCGAGTCCCTCAAAGCGAAACGTGCCTGTAAAATCCGACTGGGTGACGGCGGCATTTGCGCCGCCGCCGCTCAGGAAGCTGGAAACGGGCGTCACGCTGCGCTCGTAATAAGAGAGCGAGGTCAGGCGCGGATCGTAAATGCCACGCGCTCCTTTTAAATCAAACTCTGCGATCTTCACATTCGAGCGCGCGACTTCTATGTCTTTGTTGTTGACGAGCGCCATTTCCAGAGCTTCGCGCAGAGAGAGCGGCTTCTGGTCTGCAAGGTCAACGCCGACGCGCGCCATCTCCGGCAAAGGCCGCTGCGGAGCTTGATAGTCGGGCGCAATCGCAGGCACATCCGGCAAGAGTTCCTGCGGCGCGGGGCTGGCGACGCTCTCGCGTCCCGGCGTGCGCGCAGGCAGCGGGGCGGTAATCGTTTGTCCCGGCACGATTGTTTGTCCCGGCTGAATATTTGAAGCGGGCGCAACGGGCAGAGAGCCGCCGCTCGAAGGCAAGCTGTCCGATGTCGGGATGTTAACGGAAGGCGCGCCGGGTTGCGGCGTCGAGGGCTGCGTGACGGGCTGCGGCTGTGTGCCGCGTCCCTGCTGCTCTGCCTGCGTGGTCGGCTGGACGCTCTGCTCTATCTGTCCCGCAGGCGTCACAGGACGCGCGTTGGAGCCGGGCGCGGGCGCGTCGCCCTGCGGCTGGTTGCCGGATGGAGCGACGCCCGCGCCGCTCGAAGAAGATGGCGGCGTGCCCTGCTGCGTGTTGCCGGACGGAGCGGGAGCGGGCGGCTGGCTCGTCGGCGCACCCGTCTGTTGCTGCGCAGACGCAATAACCGGCAGGCATAACAGCATGCCTGTCATCAACACGCGATAAATATCTTGCCTTGTTCTCATAACCTTAAAATTTATTGCTTGCCTATCAAACCCAAAAAAGATGTAGCTGCCGTCGCTGCTTTGCGCTTTGCCCATGCGAATGGCGCGACTACCCTCGCGCCGATGCGTCCCCAGATGCGGCTGCGCGCGAGGTCGTCAAAGAGCGAGTAAAAAACAGGCACGGCCAAGAGCGTGAGCAGCAAACAAAGCGACTGCCCGCCGACGACCAGCACGCCTATTGAACGGCTCGTGCCCGCGCCCGGTCCCGAAGAAACCACGAGCGGCATCATGCCCGCGACGAGCGCAATCGTCGTCATCAGAATCGGCCTCAAACGGTCGCGGTTCGCTTGAATAATCGCCTCGTAACGATCCATGCCTTTCGAGCGCAATTCGTTCGTGTGGTCTATCTGCAAAATCGCGTTCTTCTTCACGACGCCGAACAGCAACAGCAAGCCGAGACCGGAAAAGATGTTGACCGTCTGAAACGTCACGAGCAGTGAAACGATGCCGAACGGAATCGCGAGCGGCAACGTCAGGAGAATCGTGATCGGGTGAATGAACGATTCAAACTGCGCCGCCAGGACCATGTACATAAAGACGAAGGAAAGAAAGAAGGCCGTCATAAAATAAAAGCCCGCGCGGCCAAGCTCTTTCGAGCGTCCTGCAAGTCCCGTCTTGTATGTGCTTTCGATATTCAGTTCTTTGACGAACTTATTCATCTGCTCGATGACGGCCGCCTGCGAGCCGCCGGGGCGCACGTTGCCGAGCAACGTCACCTGTCGCTCGCGGTTGATGCGGTCAATCGCCGAAGGCCCCGTGCCTTCTTCAATTCGCACGAGGTTATCAAGACTGACCCAACCGACTTTCGGCGACGCGACGATCATGCGTTTTAAGCCTTCGACGCTGGCGCGAAATTCGCCCGTGGCGCGGATACGAACTTCGCGTTGATCCGTGCCCTCGTTAAAAGTCGAAACCTGCTGGCCTGCCACGAGCGCGTTCAGTGCCTGCGCGATGTCGCCGACACGCACGCCCAAATCCGCCGCCCGCGCGCGGTCAATCACGACGCGCAATTCCGGCTTGCCGTTTATCAAAGTCGAATCCGTGTCCACGATGTCCGGAATCGTCTTCATCTTTGCCAGCAACTCTTCCGAATACTTTGTCAGCTTCTGCAAATCCGGGCCGCCGATGACGAACTGAACATCCGCGTTGCGAAATCCGCCGCCGGAGATGGCCGCCACCTGCTGCACGCTCGAACGCAGTTCCGGCGGATAATTCTGGAGCAGCTTGCGCGCCTCCGTCATGTAATCGTCCTGCGACATGTCACGGTCGTGAATGTCTGCGAGCTTGACGTAAATCGAAGCGCTGTTGACCAGCTCCTGCTGCCCGCCGCCGATAGTAATAAGCGTGTCCGTGATGCCGGGAAATTTTCCTTTATTCCTCAAATCTGCCGCGATACGCTCGACAATCGCGCTCGTCCCTTCCAGCGTGGAGCCTTCCGGCGTGCGGACGTTAATCTCGAATTGCGATTGATCGTCTACGGGCAAAAAGTTTTTGCCGACGAGCGTAAAGAGCGGCCAGATACTGAGAATAACCAGCGCGCACATCAGCACGACGACCCAGCGATGTGCCATTGACCACTTGAGCATCCATGTGTAAGTGCGATCAATCGGGCGATAAAAGCGAGAGTCCTTCGAGTCATGCCCGCGCGGCTTTTCGGCCTGACGCGGCGGCAAAGCTTCAAGAGCCTCGCTCTCATCATCAGAGACATTCTTCTCAGCATCGCTCTCAGCCGCCACTGCGCGCGATTCGTTCGCAAGGAGCGAGGAAGCATCGCCCTCCGAAGGCTCGCTCCCGGTGCTCGCGGGCAAGGGGTCTTCCTTGCGCTTGATGAGACGCGCGGCGAGCATCGGCGTTAAGGTAAACGAGACGAGCAAGCTGACAGCGACGGCGAAGCTGGATGTCAGTCCGAACGAAGACATAAACCGCCCGACGATGCCGCCCATAAATCCGACCGGCAGAAACACAGCGAGCAAGCTCAGGGTCGTCGCCATCACCGCCATCCCAATCTCGCGCGTGCCTTCAATCGCCGCCTGAACCGGCGACATCCCCTTCTCTTCGATAAAGCGAAAGATGTTTTCCAACACCACAATCGCATCGTCAATCACGATTCCTACCATCAACGTCAGCGCGAGCATCGTGATGTTGTTAAGCGTAAAGCCCATCCACAACATCAGGCCGAAGGTCGCAATAATCGAGGTCGGAATCGCGATGGCCGCGATAAAGGTCGAGCGCAAGTTCCACAAGAAAACAAAGACGACGATGGAGGCTAGGATGCCGCCCTCTATCAAGTGCGTCTGGATGGATTTCAGAGAAGCTTTGATGTACGTGGACTGGTCGCCGACGATCTTCGTGCGAACGCCTTGCGGCAGGGTTTTGGTAATTTCTTCGAGACGCGCTTTGACTTCGTCCGCAACCGCGACGGTGTTTTGCCCGGACTGCTTGACGACGATAATGGTGACGGCTGGCTCTCCGTTCAGAGTCGCCTTGGTGCGCTCTTCTTCCGCGCCGTCTTCGGCATAGCCGATGTCGCTGAGCTTGACCGCGTAATCGCCGCGCGTGGCGACGACGATGTTATTAAAGTCCTGCGGGTTCGTGATGCGCCCCATCGTGCGGACGGTCAATTCGCGCGTGCCTTCGTCAATGCGCCCGCCGGGGACTTCCATGTTCTGCAAGCGAATCGCGCCCGCGACTTCCGCGACCGTCACGTTAAAGGCGCGCATCTTGTCCGGGTCAACCCAGACCTGTATCTCTCGGTCGCGCCCGCCGATGATGTCTACCTGCCCGACGCCGTTGACGGCTTCGATGCGCTGCTTGATCTGCTTGTCCGCGATGTCCGTCACTTCGCGCAAAGAGCGCGGCGCAGAGACCGCGATGCGCAAGACCGGCGCGGCGTCCGTATCTAGCTTTTGTACGACGGGCTTTTCCGCCGTCTCAGGCAAGTCCGGCACGACGAGGTCAACTTTACTGCGCACTTCCTGCGCGGCCACGTCCGCATTCTTTTCGAGCAGGAACGTGATAAAGACCTGCGAGACGCCTTCGACGGAAGTCGAGCGCAGCTCGTCTATGCCGCTGATGGTGTTGACCGCGCCTTCGACCTTGTCCGTAATCTCTGTCTCGATCTCCTGCGGCGAAGAGCCGGGATTGACGATCGTCACAGTAATCGTCGGCAAGTCAATCTTCGGAAACAAATCAACGCCGAGCGAGAAGAAGGAAAAGACGCCCACCACCGTCAAGGCCAGGATTATCATCGTCGCGAAGACCGGACGGCGAACACAAATTTCAGCAAGCTTTTGCATAAGTCCCAAGTTCCAAGTCCGAAGTCCCAAGTCTCAATCCCGATACTGACCTGGGACTTGAGACTTGAGTCTTGAGACTGATTTATTGCCTGACAGCCATTCCATCCGAAAGCCGCTCGACGTTGCTGGTGGCAACCGTCTCGCCTTCTGTGATGCCGCCTTTGATCTCTATCAGATCGCCTTCGGTTTGCCCGATTTGAACGAGGCGTTGCTGCGCGTGCCCGTCCTTGATGACAAACAGGCGGCTGGCTCCGCTCTCTGTATGGACGGCGCGAGCGGGCACAAGGACTGCGGGCGCGCTCTGCGGCAGCAGAATCCTGACGGTCGCAAACTGTCCGGGCTTTAAGAGATTGTCACGGTTATCAACTTCGGCTTCGACCGTGAGCGTGCGCGAGGTAGCCGTGACGCTGGGCGAGATGCGTGCGACGCGCCCGTTAAAGGTGCGGTCGGCAAACGCGCTCACGCTCAAAGAGACGCTCTGGCCGACTTTGACTTCGTTCAACGCCTGCTCCGGAATGTCTATCTTCATCCGCAAAGGATTGGTGCGGACGATGGTTGCGACTTTGTTCGTGGTCGCGACGTACTCGCCGAGCGCGACCGGGCGGTCAGAGACGAAGCCGCTCATCGGAGCGACGACGACCGCATCCGCGATGGCTTTGCGCGCCTGCGAGATTTGCGTTTGCGCAGCATCCACAGCCGCGCGTGCGGTCTGCACCGCAGCGAAATTTTGACGCGCCTGTGTCAATTGCGCTTCGTACTGTTGCTGCAACTGGTCGCGCTGCGCACGCTGCTGGTCATACGCCGAACGCGATACATCGCCGGATTCGATCAGTCGCTCATAACGCCGCAGATTTTTTTCCGCTAAATCCAGAGCCACGCGCGCGGATTGGACTTCCGCGACGCGCGTCGGGTCAAAGCCTTGTCCAGACCTCAAACCGATGCGCGCTTCGGCCTGCCTGACGGTGGCCTGTGCCTGTGCGACCTGCGCCTGTGCCTGCTCAAGGCGAATGCGCGCGTCCCTGTCGTCGAGCCGGACGAGCATCGCGCCCTGCTGGACGTAGCTGCCGAGGTCTACGCCGACCGCGACGATTTTGCCCGCGACGGTCGGAGCGACATCCGTCTGCTCGTCTGCGGCAAGACTGCCGGTCGCCTCAAAGAAGCGCGGCAACTGGCGGGAGATGGCCTGTGCGGTCGTCACGTCAACGGTTGTAGGCTGCGCGGCTGCTCCGTCTTCGGGCGGCTTGTTGGCCTGCGCCTTGCCGCCGCATGCGGACGCGAAAAGGCTCAAGGCTGCGAGCGCGAAAGCGAGCGTTAAGAATTTTAATTTCTGACGAGGAATCATCTCTTTTTCTTCTTCGCGGCGGCACGGGCAGTAATAGTAGTAGTAGCGTTTTTGCTTCGGCTCTGACCGGAGCGCGAGTCTTTACTGACAATGCCGCTTAATAAAATGTCTGTGAACTCGTGCGCCGCCTGCTGGTTCGAGATGGTGAGCAAGGTGCGCTGCTTGTCCCATAAATTGTTGTTCAACGAATGATGAATAATCATGCCGATAAAGGCGCGCACGATGACGTTTGGCTCAACGTCGCGGAAAACTCCGTCGCGCTGCCGCTCGCGTATGTACGAGCCTAAGATTTTGTAGACCTGCAAGACCGTGCGCTCCCAGAACATCTGCGCCAGCTCGTGCTCTTCGAGCGCGGAATGCAGGAGCAGCCTTTGAAACTGCATGTCCTGCTCGTGATGCTCCAAGGCTTCAAAAGCCAGCGTCTCAAAAACCGCGCGGTCATCTTTGCGGCTCAGAGCCTCCGCGACTATCTCAAGCGGATTTTTGAAACTATGGTCGGCGCAGGCTTTGTGATCCAGAATCGCCGCATACAACTCCTGCTTGGTGGCGAAATGGCGAAAGACCATCGCCTCTGAGACGCCCGCCGCCTGCGCGATCTCTTTCGTGGTCGTCCCGCGAAAGCCGTGCTGCGAAAAGAGGCTGACCGCGATGCTCAGGATTTGCAGTCGGCGATCCCCGCCAGCCATGCGCCCCCCGCCGGTCGCTGAAGCCGTGTGCGTTTCGCCGGGGATGTTTGGTTGTCTGCTCAATAGATTAAAGCTTCCGTTTCTTTGCTAACATAAGTAAGTACTTACTTACCATCGTTCCCTTACGATGTCAAGCAAGCTCTGGTTCCCCAAAAGTCAGGAGTCCGGGAGTCAGGAGTCTAGAGTCAAAAACTAATGCCTTTCCTTTGACTTTTGACTCTAGACTCCTGACTCCCGGACTCTAAACTGTTCGCCGTGGGTTGTACTGTTCCCGACCTTTGCAGTATCTTAGCGCGTACCTTTTCGCAACAAGACGATTGGAGAGCGCGCAGGCGGCGGCGGGCATGCAGGCCATTTTTGTTAAATGGCTGGCATGAAGTGTCGGCGGGGCGCGCTGGGCGAGAGCGTCGGCACGTTGTTTGCTCGTGTCTGACAAGTGCGACTCAATTGAGAATCATCAACTCTCGCATCATCATCCGGCGATCCGGATGGAAAAACATTTTAGAAGGAGAATTAGAAGATGTCAGAAAACAGACCTACAGGCGGAGCCGGAACAGGCGCAACCGATGCCGGAACGACACGCGATTCCAGCAACATTAACAATCAGGGCTTGACGCCGTCTACGACCGGCACGGGTCAGGGCACAGGCACGGGCGCAGCGACCGGCCTTGCCGCTACCGCCAAAGAGTACGGCGGCAAGATTGCAGACGCCGCGACGACCGCCAAAGATTTTATGACGGATAAAGCATCTGTCATGACCGATAAAATCAAAGACCTGTCGAACAGGGATTTTAGCGAAGTTGCCAACGAGGCCAAAGAGTATGCGCGCAAAAATCCGGGACAGGCGATCCTGATCTCAGCCGCCGCCGGCTTGGTCATCGGGCTTTTGATTCGCGGAAGCCGTCGTTAAGCATTAGCCCCAAGTCTCAAGTCTCAAGACCCAAGTCATAAAATTCTGGGACTTGAGACTTGGGACTTGGGACTTGAGACATTAGAAAGGAGGCATGAGGCGATGGGCGATTTGGAAAGAAGCAGCGCCGCTGCTCCCGCTAGAAGCTCTGACGTGCAGGCAGACCTTGAGGGGCTGCCGTCTCTGGTCGGGCGTCTGGGCGATGATGTGATGACGCTTCTCGATACGAAGCTCAGTTTATTAAAAGTCGAAGTCAAGGAAGATGCGAACGCTTACGTCAAAAGCGGCGTCATGATCGCGACGGGCGGCGTGATTGCCGCAGTCGGCTTTGCGCTCGTGAACGTTGCGGTCGCCTTCTTGGTCTCGACCCTCTTTAAATATAGCCAGCCGGTCAACTACGCGCTCGGATTTGTCATCACCGGCGCGGCGTACCTCTTGATTGGCGGCATCATCGTCATGGTGATGAAGAGTCGTCTGGCAGGGGTTGACCCTGTGCCTCATAGAAGCGTTGAAGAATTCAGAAAGGATAAGCAATGGCTGAAGAAAGAAATTTAGGAGTCGCACGCGCGCCCGAAGCAGATGAAGATACAACCAAAGCAGAGCTTCAACGCCGTATGGAAGAAGCGCGCGAATCCATTACACAGACCGTCAGCGAAATTAAAGAGACAGTGACCAATCAATATCAACATGTCAGAGACAGTGTGAGCGAGGCGCTTGACTGGCGCGAGCAGTATCGCAAACGCCCCGTCGCGTGGACGCTGGGCGCGCTCGGCGTCGGTGTGGTCGTCGGCTACGGTCTCGGCGGAGCCGTCATCGGTGGCCGCGAAGACGACAGAGATTATCGGGACTATGACGAGACGGATGATTATGACCGCACAGACGCAGCCGCGGCACAGAGCGTATTCACAGACCATCGCTCTTACGCTTCGCACGCGATAACCGGCGGGGCTTACGGCTCATCCGAATATGCGGCAGCGGCTCCTGCTCCGGCTGCTCCATCCATGCCTTCACAGGCGGACAGCGCACCGGACTCCCGGCCTTCATACAGCAGCGGTTACGAGCAAGCGGCTGTCGAAGAAGAAACGAAGCCCGGCCTGATGGAGCGTTTCAAAGAGACGCGCGCCTACGACCGTCTTCAGGAAGAGGTAGGCGAGTTGGGCAATCGTTTTATGGACGAGCTGGCGACTGCCGCTCGCACCATCGTCCTGCCCGCGCTCTTTAACAAGATCAAAGAGATGGTCGGCGTTGACCTGTCCGGCAAACAGCAGGCGAGCGCAACACCCGCCGCACGGCAGCAAACACCTGCGCCCGCTCAACCACAGAACACACAGGCAGCGGCAGCCAGCGCGGAGACGCCAAGCCCTTCTCAGGGCACGGACGAGTCGCGCAGCGGGTTTGAGCGACTCGCCACCGAAATGCGCACGCCGCAAGGCAGCGAGAGCGGCCAGCAACGCAACACGGGCGTTGGCTACGACGACCGCTACGAGCGCGAGTCACAACTCTACGCACGCAGCGAGAACCGCGCCTTCAGCGCACCGCGCGGCGACAGCGCGCCCAACGCCACCGGCACACCCGCGACAGACCCTAAAGACACACCGGGCGGCGGCAACAGCTAAGCGTCAGCATCATGCTGTTCAAAAAATAAAGGGGGCGAGTTCTCAACTTGAACTCGCCCCTCTTTTTTCAACCACTATTTTTCTTACGCCAAAATACAGGGGGAAAATTGAATCCCTTATTCCATGCTAACCTTTCCAACTTTGACAGCAGTTCCAGTAGCCACCAAGAAAAGCATGGACTTGCCTTTACCTGAGAATTCACTGTGATTCATATCAACTGCAATAACCGCAGTCGCTCCAATTTCATCAGCTTCTCTTTTAAGCTCACTGAGGCAAATTCTACGCGCCTCTCTGAGAACCTGTTGAGAAGCTTGACTCCGACCGCCAAAGACATCTGTTAGACCGGCGAACATATCGAGAAAAAGATTCATGCCAAATACGCATTCAGCCGAAATAACTTCCAACGTTTCGATTACTCTGAAGCCCTCTAAAGAGTGTGCGGTCGTAAGAAGAACCTGAGCAGCTTTTCGATCAAATTCAGCTTTTTCATTTGCTGATCTCAAGAATGGACGCATCTCAGGCAAGCCACTGAAATCCGCATCGCAGTATATGCAAGAAGCAGCGGGAAGATTGTTAGGATTGCTGCAATTAGGACATTTTATAGTTTGAGGCATGGCTCTGTACTTCTTTCATGGGGCGGAACAGATAAATGCTTTACACTAATCATCTTAGTCTTCTATTACGGACGGTTTCACGAATCTCTGACATTCTCTGGGTAATATCCATTTCCCAACCGCTATGCTCATAAGCTTCTTGGTATGAATATATTTTTGATGAGTCGATGTTATTGCGATTACTAATCTCCACAAGCAATTTGAGCAAACTATTTATTTGAGATTCGGGGTAATTTTCTTCTCGTAGATTGTCCGAATCAAATGTAACGAAGGCTTTTGGCAAATGCATTAAACCGATGGCGATGGACTCATCGCTACGATTGGGTGTGTGCCACGGAATCGCCCGTTCTTCGATGAGCCTTGTAACAGTGCCATCTCTACCAATCAAATAGTGATACGCAAACCTTATTCGTTTCATCTTCAGCGTTTCTATAGCCTCTGACAGATTCTTCGCATCTAACTCGTGAATAATGACTTCGTTTATTCGGCGTTTCGATGCTGGGATAGAATACTTTGATCGAGGAATTATTGAACTAGCGCTGCCAGTAAGGTCTCCACTATTTGCTTCCGAATCACTCCTTGGAGTTTCCGAGTTAATGGGGGGCGGCGCAGGTGTCGTACTTGGTGAGGTGGCGGGCGTCACTCCGCTATTCCCTTTATTGGAATCTATAACTCGTATCAGAGGTAAGAAAATAGTAATGCAAGCTATGAGTAGAATTGGGCCAATTATTTTTAACCACTTTTTTGCTTGTTCAGTAAATACCGGGATTTTGAATATTCCAAAGTCTGCGCCAGAGAAATAGGGAGCTAAAGCGAAAATCAACAAGAGAATGAGTACTGTAATACCAAAGGGTTCTGGTAATTCTGATAACTTAAATAAACTTTTTCTATCAGTCATAGTAGCTCCGCATGCAGATCAATTAAACCCAAAGACAGTAAAGCAGCATGTCTCGGCATCATCATGTCTCTACTTTGAGTTCACAGCAGCACAATCGAATCGTCGTGTTCGCGGCGGCGTGGCGCAGGCGTGTGCGCTTGCTCCGAATCTCTGTGCGGGCAGGCTTCGCAGTATTCACCTCTGCGCTGTTTGCGGTCTTGGCACTCGTTGCAGTCGAGGGTCTGGCCGAGTCGTTTCAGGGCGTCTAGGAAGGGCAGGAGGAGGCGACCGCGCTGTGTCAGAAGATATTCGACGTGCGGGGGATTGCCGCCGTAATCCACGCGCTCTAAAAAGTCGTCCTGCTCCATATCGCGCAGGCGTCCGACGAGGGTGCGGCTGCTGATGGGATGCAGGCTAGATAGCAATTCGGTCGTGCGCTTTGGCCCATTCGCCAGATCGCGGACGACGAGCATCGTCCACTTGTCGCCGATTACCTGTAATGCGCCCGCGACGGGACATCCGTCGCCTTCACGTCGTCGCATCCCTCGCCTCCTCTAATTAGTCAAGAGTCTGGAGTCTAAAACAATAAGCCAGAGCGGGCAAAGCTTAGCACAGAATTTATGGATTCAAGTCGGAGAATACAGGCTCCTGACTCCTGACTCCTGACTCCTGACTTTTTGGATGGGTATTGCGGCGGCGAATGAATTTGTTTTAAGATGCCTTGCCTTTTGGGCTTGTGCCTCGACAGCCCTCACAATGCCTGTATGATGAATCTCGCACGCTGGCTTGAAATGATTTGAGGTCTTGCCGCTGCCGCCCGAAGTGTTTGTTCGTATGACCGGAAGCGAAAGAGATTCGCGCGCCGAAAGAGCAACCTGTGGCACACGAACACCAACAGCGAAATAGCGAACCGGTGCAGGAGTTGGCGACGCTGGCGAACAGCCTCAACGCGGCGCAGACGGCGGCGGCGGCTTACGAGTCCGCCCTGCGCAGCCTTGCGAGCCTGATTCCCTGCGATGCCGTGCGCGCGACCTGTGCTGCCGGTCAGGACAGCCAGCAATTATGCGCAAGGCTTGAGCATGACGGCGCGTTTGCCGTCGTCACCAACAAAGACGCAGAGCCTGTCGCGCATACCATGTTAGAGCGCGTCCTGGACGCGGGCGCGCCCATCATCTTTAATCAAGCGCAGGCAGAGCTTGGCAGCGGCGCGCTCCTGCTCTCGCTGGTCTGTCCAGACGCGCAATCCGTCCTCTGTGCGCCGTTGATTCTGCAAGCGAAGCTCAACGGATTTCTGATCGCCAGCACGACGCGCGACGCTGCTTATACAGACATAGACGCGCAGGTGGCCGGGATCGCAGCGAGTTTACTGGCGTCCGCGCTCGCGCGCATTGAGTTGTCCGGGCAGATTAAGGAGACGCAGGAGCGAGAGGATGCGCGGCAGCGCGAAGAAGCTCTGGTGCAAAGCTTAGGCGCGGCGGCGCGCTCGTCTTTCGATCTTGAAAAAATCATCCAGCATGCGATAGACGCGCTGGCGCGTGCGATGCCCGCGAGCTTTATCATCCTGCGCCGGGTCACACTCGGCAGGCCGGACAACACTCTGCGCGCGTGGACGCCCGGAGATGACCGCCAGCCGCTTGAGCTGCACGCGCCCGTCTCAAAAGAAGAGCGACCGGTCTTCACAGAACAACGCGCGGTGTCAATTGAAGACGCCAGCACGCAGCGCAACCCGAGCAGCGAACTGCGCCCGCTCATAGAGCGTTTGGGAGCGCGCTCTATCTGTCTCGCGCCGGTCGTTTACGGCGGGCAGACGCTCGCCAGCATCGGTCTCGTCGAATCCGACCGGCACAGAAGCTGGACGGCCGAGGAACAACTCCTGCTCGCGCGCGTGGCGGAAACGATTGCGCCTTTGATTCTCAACGCGCAGCTACACACGCGCACGCGCTCTCATATCGAAGACCTTTTAATGCTCATACGCCTCGCCGGAGATGTGACGAGCGAGGCAGACCTTGAGCGCGTCCTGCGCGCCACGCTCGATTCATGGTCAAAGATTGCGGGCACGGATTCCAACGCCATCTTGCGTTGGGATGAAGAAGCAAAGCTGTACCGGCTGGCGGTCGGAGAGCAGTTGCCCGCAGGCTTGAGCCAGAGATACACGCAGGGCGTGCCGCCGGACGATCCTGTCTGCGGGCTGGCCGCGACGCGGCGCGCGGGCGTGGTTGCAGACCTCGCGGGCGATGCGCGCTTTACAGAGCTTTATACGGCCGTGCGCTGGTCTGGCCTGCGCGGGATGTGGGCGACACCCGTCGCCGGACCGGCGAATCAAATGCTGGGGATGCTGATTTCTTTCGCGCGCGTCGCGGTCGAAGTCACGCCGGACGAGCAACGCCTCGCAGACATCTTTGCGCGTCCCGTCGCCATCGCATTGCAGGTCCTGGACTCCGTTCGCAAACAGCGCGCGCTCTCGCTGCACTCAAAGCAGTTGGAGGAGAACCTGCGCCGCGCGGAACAGTACAAGACGGAATTCATGGCGATTATCTCGCACGAGCTGCGCACGCCGCTCAACGCGATTATCGGTTATGCGCAGATGTTGATAGACGGCTTTTCGGGCGAGCTGAGCGCGGAGCAGTCAGGGGATGTGCGTACCATCGCCGATTCCGCAGAGAGATTGTTGAGCATGGTCGAAGACGCGCTCGATCTGGCGCGGATGGACGAGCATCGCTTTCCTATTTTTATGGATACGATAGCCTTTGACGAAGTCTTGCGCCGCGCCATCGCGGGCGTCAAATGCGATGCGGACAAGAAGGGGCTTCATGTAGAGATACAGATTGCCAGAGACGTGCCGCATGTTCGCACAGACCCTGAGCGCGTCAGGCAGATTCTCTCGAACCTGCTCTCGAACGCCGTCAAGTTTACGGAGCGCGGCTCCGTGCATGTCAGCGTCGAGCGCGACGAAGCGGGCGGCGCACGCTTTAACGTCACGGACACGGGCATCGGTTTTGACGCGACTGCCTTTCCGCACATCTTCGACGATTTCCGTCAACTGAATGCTTCGACAACGCGCGTCCACGGCGGCAGCGGTCTCGGTCTCGCCGTCTCGAAAAGATTGGTCCAAAGATTAGGCGGGCAGATTGGCGTCGCCTCGTCTCCCGGCGAAGGCTCTACCTTCTGGTTTCGCCTCCCGCTGGAAATCCCCGGAGCAGATGGGTGAGAAAAGCAGAAAGCAGAACATAAGAACACAGAACTCAAGTCTCAGAAGAAAGAAAAGCTTTTATTCTGAGTCCTCTGGTTCTGAGTCCTTGGAATTGATTATGATTAAGCAGGAAACACAGGCGCGTCCCGCGCTGATTCTCGTGGCTGATGACGAGCCGATAAATCGCTCTTTGATTCAGCGTCGCTTAGAGCGCGCAGGGTATCAGGTCTTAACGGCTGAGAACGGCAGTGAAGCGGTCGAGAAGACGCTCGCCACGCTTCCCGATCTCGTCATCCTCGACATCATGATGCCCATCATGGACGGGCTAGAGGCGTGCCGCCGCATCAAGGATGACGAGACGACGCGCGATGTCCCTGTGATTTTTCTCTCCGCGCGCGACGAAACCGAAGTCAAAGTCAGCGGCCTCTCGATGGGCGCGAACGATTACATCAGCAAGCCTTTCAAGGCCGAAGAACTGCTGGCGCGCGTGGATGTCGCCATGCGCCTCAAGCACGAGCGCGACAACCTGCGCGCGAGCGCCGAAGAAGCCCGCGCACATGCGGAACTGGCGCAGGAGCGCGCCGTGACGGACGCGCTGACGGGACTTCTCAATCGTTATGGATTGCAACGCGCACTCGCGCGCGAACATGCGGAAGCGCGCCGTTATGAACGCCCGCTCGCGTGCCTGATGATAGACCTTGACGATTTCAAAAAGATTAACGACACACACGGCCACTCCGCAGGCGACACCGCGCTGAAACAGGTCGCCACGATTCTGACCAAAGTGGTGCGCCGCTCGGACATGGTCTTTCGCTACGGCGGCGAAGAGTTTCTGGTGCTGCTGCCGGAAACGGATTTGGAAGGAGCCGCCGCGCTCGCAGAGAAGATTCGTGAATCCGCTTCGACCAGACTCTTCGGCGACGGCGAACATTTTTTTAAATTAACTTTGAGCGCGGGCGCAGCCAATCTACGCCACGACGAATCCGGCAATGACATGATCGCGCGTGCAGACCTCGCGCTCTATCACGCCAAAGAGCTTGGCCGCAATCGCGTCGAATCCGCCCCCTACGCCTGAAGCCGTTGCGCGTCAGGATATTTCGCCGCCGACAGCAAACTCGCACAGCATTTTTCTCATCAATGATGCTTCGTTCAAGCGAAGCCTCATTGAGAGAAGAAAGCTTCATTAGAGCAATTGTGTATATGGTGTATGAGTCTCACCGCAGAGACGCAGAGTGCGCAGAGGGGGCGCAGAGGTTTGAATGTCTCTCAACTCTCTGCGCCATCTCCGCGTTCTCTCCGGTCTCTGCGGTGAGTCTGACTTTCCTTACATCCAATTGAAAATCGTTATAGAGCATCCGTCACATCAATAAAACAAAAGTTAGACCTATTTTCGAGAAAGAGATTTTTAAAACCTCATGTCTTTTCCACGCTATCGCCTTTTAATATTCGTCGCCCTTCTGACTTTTCTGGCAATCGCTCCCTGCGCCTTCGCGCAGCAATCTCAGGGCGCAAAGTCCCTGCGACTGGCGCGCATAGAATTTGACGGCCTCAAGCGTTACACACGCGAGCAGATCATAGAGGCCAGCGGTCTGAAAGTCGGGCAGACCGTCAACGAGACCGTGCTTGACGAGGCCGCCAATCGCCTCTTGCAGACGGGCTTTTTCAAGAACATGAATTATCGCGTGCGCGCCAAAGGCGATCAGGCCACGGTCACTTTTCAGGTCGAAGAAAAAGCTGACAGGGGCGTGCCCGTCGTCTACGACAACTTCGTCTGGTTCACGGACGAAGAACTCGCGAACGCCATCCGCCGAGAGATACCTTCCTACGACGGCACGGCTCTGGAAACGGGCAACCTGACGGATAAGATTAAAGCTATCTTGCAGCAGCTCTTGCAGGAAAAGAAGATTGCCGGACAGGTCGAATACATGTCCTCTACCAACGAGTCGGGCGGAAACCCGGAACACGTCTTTAGCATTGTGGGCGTCAAGATTCCGATCTGCGAATTGAGCTTTACGGGCGCGGCGGGAATCACAGCGGACGAACTGAAAGAAAATTCCAAATCCGTCTTCAATCAGGATTACTCGCGCCGCTTTGTCGTCGGCTTTGCCAATGCGGCTTTGCGGTCTCTCTATCGCCAGCGCGGCTACCTGCGCGCAAATTTCAGCGAAGCTCCGGTCAAACTCGCCGCCGATTCTAATTGCCGGAACGGCGTCGCCGTCACCCTTGTTGCCGAAGAGGGTTTGCAGTATTCATGGGACAAGGCTTTGTGGACGGACAACACAGTCCTCACAGGGCAGCAGCTTGACACTGCGATGAGCATGAAAGCGGGCGAGGTTGCGAGCAGCACAAAAATTGACAAGGGCGTTCAGGAAGTTGAAGCAGCGTATGGCAAGCAGGGCTACATCAACGCCCACCTGCGCGCAGTGCCGGAGTTTGACGACGCCAACAAGCGAGTCACCTATCGCTTCAACATCAAGGAAGGCCCGTAGTATCGCATGGGAACTCTCAAGGTGAACGGCCTGCCCGAAGAGCTTACAAAGCGCGTGATCGACAAATGGAAACTCGCACCCGGCGCGGTCTACGATGCCTCTTATGACAAACAATTCTTCCGCAGCTTCGGCCCCAACGACCGCGAGTTGGCGATGGCGCTCAGCAAGTTTTCCAAATCAGAAGTTGAATCAAAGCCCGACAAGGATAAACTGGTGGTTGATGTCACCATCAATTTCAAGTAGCAATCGAGAGTCGAATATCTTTGCGTGCTTTGCGTCTTAAATCTTTGCGTCCTTTGCGTTAAAAAATCACTTGACCGCAAAGACCGCAAAGAAGGACTGCGCAAAGAACGCTAAGAGAAAAAGCAGTTAATATATTTCCACCTTACTTATCGAAATTCGCTCTCTTGTTTTGAGCCGCCATCCTGATTGTCTCGGCGATTCTCTTCGATCTTGTCTCCGCACGTTTCGCGCTTTCAATCCAAAACAGGATGCCCTTCTTCGCCGAGTTACTAAAAGCCTTAAAATAATCACCCGCAACCTTGTCTGCGGCCAGCTCTTTCTCTAAGTCCGGCGGAATCCTCAATTCCTCAATCGCATCCAGCTTCGTCCACGAGCCGTCTTGCTTAGCGGCCTCAATTTTAGCCAGCCCCGCTTCCGCCATCAAACCCTGTTCGATGAGTTCCTCGATGTACCCCTTGTTCAATTTCGACCACGCGCTTTTCAGCTTGCGCGGCGTAAAAATCTGCTTGTAACGCTCTTCGTCCAGCGAGTTCACCTTGCTATCAATCCAGCCAAAGCACAGAGCTTCCCTGACCGCCTCGCCATATCGAACGCTCTGTTGCCCGCTGCCGACTTTGTAGAACACGAGCCACACGCCCGCACAGGTGCGATGATTTTCCTTCAACCATCGCCGCCACTCTTCGCGGTCTCTGGCATAAACAATTTCTATCCGCTCATCAAATTTCGGCATACGGGAATTTAATCGAAAGAGGCATTATGAGAGTGAAAAGAATGCTGTCGAGGCATCGGGTTGGATGGGTTGTTAGATGCGGCGTAGTTTTTCTTCTTCTTTGTATTTTTGTTTTCTGTATTCTATTAATTTATTGGTAAAGTCATTTACCTCTGACAGCTTTTGCTCAATGTTTGATGCATCAAGCTTCTCATCCATAACCAACTCGGATAATTTAACCATATGGATAATATAATCATCTAACGGAACAACGATGTTCGGGTCTTTTGTCTCCTTTGAATACTCACAGGCTTGTTTCCAATTAGTTATCGCTGCATTCATAATAAGTTCCCGCTGGTGTTTACGCTCATCTGATTTGTTCGTGATTCGTGTGGTTAGGAGATTAAAAATTGATGTAATGATAACGCCAGTGAGAGTGCTAAGGGCGACAATCAGGGCGAGGGCTGTTGGGCTAATATTCATAATTGGGAAGATAATATATCAGCTTATGCCGCAGTACACGATTTAAGTTAAGAGAGCACAAGTAAGCCTCTAACTACCTATCCAGCCGCTCACTTTTGCTTCGTCCACATGATCGTGATCGAAATTAGCAGAAGGATTGACCGATGGCTTGATGCTGATGACGACTGACTTGGAGGCGGGCGTGTTGCTCTTGTCGGCGACGCTGCCGATGGGGACGAGGACGTTGGCTTCGGGGAAGTAGGTCGCGGCGCAGCGACGAGGGATGCTGTAGGGGATGACGAGGAAGCGTTGCGCGGTGCGCTCTTCGCCCTCGAAGTGGCTGGTGAGGTCTACGATTTGTCCGGCTGACAGCCCGGCGTCTTTTATGTCTTCTGCATTAAGAAGCACGACGCGACGCCCGCCGTGGATGCCGCGATAACGGTCGTCCAAGCCATAGATGGTCGTGTTGTACTGGTCGTGGCTGCGCATCGTCATCATCATAAACTGTCCGGGCAAAAGGTCGTGGCTCGTTAGTGGATGCACGGTAAATTCCGCGCGACCGCTCCTGGTCTTAAACTCTCCGTCGCGCGCGGCGTTCGGCAGGTAAAAGCCGCCGGGCACGCGCACTCGTTGGTTGTAATCCTCAAAGCCGGGAATGACGCGCGCGATTCGTTCGCGGATGCGGTCGTAATCTTCTACAAGCTGCTGCCAATCCACAGACGTTCTCTCTCCGAGCACGGCACGCGCGAGGCGGGCGACGATAGTGGGTTCGCTCAACAAATGCTCGGAGGCGGGCGGCAGAGTCCCGCGCGATGGATGCACGATGCCCATCGAATTTTCTACGGTGACGAACTGCTCTCTGCCCGCCTGCGCGTCTGCTTCCGTGCGCCCGAGACATGGGAGAATCAAAGCCTGCGTGCCTGTGATGAGATGCGCGCGGTTCAGTTTAGTAGAGACGTGCGCGGTCAGGCGGCAGCGGCGCAAAGCTTCCGCAGTGTATTCAGTGTCGGGCGTGGCGGACAGAAAATTCCCGCCCATCGCGAAAAAGATTTTCGCCTTGCCTTCGTGCATCGCCTTAATTGATTCGACAGTGTCGAAGCCGTGATGACGCGGCGGCTCAAACTCAAATTCGCTTGCCAGCTTATCCAGAAAGATTTCGGTCGGCCTCTCCCAGATGCCCATCGTGCGGTCGCCCTGCACGTTGCTGTGGCCGCGCACGGGGCACGCGCCCGCGCCCGGTTTGCCGATCTGCCCGCGCATCAAGAGCAGGTTGATTATCTCCTGTATGTTGGCGACGGCGTTTTTGTGCTGCGTCAATCCCATCGCCCAGCAGATGATCGTGCGTGTGGAGCGCATCATCACTTCAGCCGCCGCGCGCATCTCTTCGCGCGTGATGCCGCTTTGCTCGACTAGCTCGTCCCAATCGCTTGCGCGAAGAGCAGTTGCGAAAGCTTCGAAGCCGTTGGTTTTCTCCGCGATGAATTGATGATCCAGGACTTCGCCGGGACGCTTGTCTTCTTCCAAGAGCATCTCTTTCATGATGCCTTTGAGCAGCGCGACATCGCCGTTGATGCGTACCTGCAAGAAAAGGTCTGCGAGCTTTGTTCCACGCCCCAGCATGCCAAGCACGTCCTGCGGATGCTTGAAGCGTTTAAGGCCGACTTCGGGCAGCGGGTTGATGTGAACGATTTTGCAGCCACCCATCTTTGCCGATTGCAAAGAGGTCAGCATGCGCGGGTGATTCGTCCCCGGATTCTGGCCGATGACAAAGATGGCTTCGGCCAGCTCGAAATCCTGAAGCGTTACAGTTCCCTTGCCGATGCCAATGGTTTCTGTGAGCGCGGAGCCGCTCGATTCGTGGCACATGTTCGAGCAGTCCGGCAGATTGTTCGTCCCGAATTGGCGTACGAAAAGCTGGTAAAGAAACGCGGCCTCGTTGCTGGTTCTACCGGAAGTGTAAAAGAGAGCTTCGTCAGGTGTGGCGAGCGCGTTTAGCTCCTCAGCGACAAGCTGAAAAGCCTGCTCCCAACTGACAGGCTCATAGTGCGTGCCGCCCTCGCGCAGCCAGACGGGATGCGTCAGGCGTCCCTGCTTGCCGAGCCAGAAATCGGATTTTCGTGAAAGCTCCGGGACGCTCCACTCTTTGAAAAATTCCGGTGTGACGCGCTTGAGGGTCGCTTCTTCCGCGACGGCCTTGGCTCCGTTCTCGCAGAACTCTGTGTGCGTGCGCTCGCCGTCCGGGTCAGGCCAGGCGCAGCCGGGACAATCAAAGCCGTCTTTCTGGTTGACCTGCGATAAGGTTTTAAAGCTGCGCGCCGCGCCCATCTCGCGCCAGGCGTGCTTCATCGTGTTGATGATGGCGGGGATGCCGCCCGCGACTTTGCCTGCGGGTTTGACTTCTATACCGGCGATGTCATCCGGCGGCTGCGCGCTGGCTCCGTCAACAGATGGTGTTTGAAGCTCACGCCCGTTCGATGCGTCCGTGTGACTGCTATCGCCTTCGCTTCTGATGTCCGGTTTGTGCGGGCGATAGTGGCTATGTTCGTTTTCAACGGCGTGAGCGTTAGCATCGCTCTCATCCGTCGTCACCTGTTCCCGCACGGTCTTGTCGCTCATCGCATGTTGCTCCGTTGATTGATAGTTTGATTTTACTTCTGCGCTAAAGAATTAGCCACAGAGGACACAGAGACACGGAGGAACTTCAAATCCTTAATCTCACATTTGAGATCATTAATATCTCCGTGCTCTCTGTGTCCTCTGTGGCGAAAAAGCGGAGACCGTAAACTCTGAGTGAAGCTGTGAGCGTGGGGCGCACTCGTCTTCTCGTTCGTGATATGCTGATGGCTCTGAGCTTTTTCTCTCTCAAGCGGAAAGGGATGCCGTAAAAAATGCAGGCGCGTCCGGCTGTGATTATTAACGCCTCTTCGGGGACGAACGATAAGGAAGAGGCTGTCGAATATCTGAAAGAGATGTTTGAAGCGAGCGGCGTGGACGCGCGTATCTCGCTGGCCGGGAACGGCTCGGAAATCGTCAAGCTGGCAAAACGCGCCGTCGAGGAAAAACGCCACCCGATTGTCGCGGGCGGCGGCGACGGGACAATCAATGCCGTCGCGGCTCAACTCGTCGGCACAAATTTGACGCTCGGCGTGTTGCCGCTCGGCACGCTTAACCACTTTGCCAAAGACATGAAGATTCCGCTTGAGCTTGAAGGCGCGGCGCGCACGATTCTCGAAGGCCACGCGGTCAGGGTTGATGTCGGCGAAGTCAATGGCCGGATGTTTCTCAACAATTCGAGTCTGGGCTTGTATCCAAGCATCGTGCATCGCCGCGAGCAGCAGCAGGAGAGGCTGGGACGCGGCAAGTGGCCTGCGTTTGTCTGGGCTGCTCTGTCTGTGCTCAGGCGTTATCCGTTTCTGGACGTGCGGCTGAGCATTGAAGGGGAAGAGGAAGAAAAAGAATTGGTGCGGCGCACTCCGTTTGTCTTTGTCGGCAATAACGAATACGAGATGGAGAGCTTTAATGTAGGAGCGCGCAACTGTCTTGACGCGGGGCACTTGAGCTTGTACATCGCGCATCGCACGGGGCGGCTGGGACTCGTCAGGCTCGCTTGGCGCGCTCTCTTCGGCGGCCTGCGCGACGAAGAGGATTTTGATGCGCTCTGCACCAAAGAAATCCGAATTGAAACGAGGCGTAAGCGGCTGCATGTGGCAACCGACGGCGAAGTCACTGTAATGCAGACGCCCCTCAATTACCGCGTGCTGCCCCGCGCGCTCGAAGTCATCGTACCATCAACGCCAGTGACAAGTGACGAGTGACAAGTGACAAGCCCGAAGAGGTTGTTTTATCTTGTCACCTGTCACTCGTCACTTATCACTGCTCTTAAATTGTTATGAAAAAAATCGTTCATCTATCTGACTTGCATTTCGGGCGCGTGGATTACGCTGTGGTCGAGCCTTTGACTCAAACTATCAAGGAGATTGACCCGGACGTGCTGGTGGTGTCTGGTGATTTGACGCAACGCGCACGGAGCGAGCAGTTCAAGGAAGCGCGCGAATTTCTGGATACGCTGCCTTCGCCGCAGATTATTGTCCCCGGCAATCATGACGTGCCACTGTATAATGTCTTCGCGCGATTTTTCCAGCCGCTCGATAAATACAAGCAGTACATCACAAGCGACCTTGAGCCGTTTCATGCGGATGAAGAAGTGGCTATCTTAGGCGTCAACACTGCGCGCTCGCTGACGATTAAAGACGGACGGATTAACGAGGAGCAGGTCGAGAAGATACGCGAGCGGCTCTGCGCTTTCGCAGACAACATCACTAAGATAGTCGTCACGCATCACCCGTTCGACTTGCCCGAAGGACACGACGATAACGAATTGGTTGACCGCGCAGAGATGGCTATGAACGCGCTCGCCAGTTGCGGCGCGGACGTGCTGCTGGCAGGCCACCTGCACGTCTCTCATACGGGAGATACTTTCACGCGCTACAAGATTGCAGGGCATCGCGCGCTGGTCGTCTCGGCAGGCACAGCCACTTCGACGCGGGCGCGGGGCGAGACCAACTCCTTCAACCTGCTGCGCATCAAGCACCCGTACATCAATGTCGAGCGGCGTTCGTGGCAGGCCGAGCGTTCTGCCTTTGTCGTTGCTGCTACCGAAAACTTTCGCCACACGCCGGACGGCTGGCAGCGCGTCCCGGATGAGATGTCGGCAGACATCGTGTATGAAGATTAGAGCAATTAAAGATGAGAAGCTGTGACGCTCTGAAAGTGAAATGTATTTCCTGCAAAAAATTAAGCCACAGAGGACACAGAGACACGAATTTCAAATTTGAAATGCTGAATTTGAAATCTCTCTGTGCGCTCTGTGTCCTCTGTGGCTATGAGTTTTCTCGACGGCTTACCGGCTGACGCGCCGCTCTGTGCTGGGCGCAGGCGGCGGAGCGGCAATCACTTCGGTCTTGTAGTCGCAGCCTTCCTGCGCGCAGACGCGGACAGTGCCTTCCTTCTTCGTCGTCTTTTCCAAGAGGAACGGAGCGTTGCATTTCGGGCACGGCTCGGTGATGGGCTTGTCCCAGTAAACGACATCGCACTTGGGATATTCCGAGCAGCCATAAAAGGCTTTGCCGCGCTTGGTTTTCTTGACGACGATCTCGCCTTTGCAGCCGGGGCGCGGGCAGGCCACGCCGGTCGTCTCGCGTTTGATGTAAGTGCATTTCGGATAGTTCGAGCAGGAAACGAATTCGCCGAAACGCCCGTGACGCCGGACGAGTTGTGCGCCGTCTATAGGGCAGTTTTCGTCCAACGGGACGGGCGCAGGAGCGACCGCGCCGCTGCGTGCGATCTTGCGTATGTTGCGGCATTCAGGATAACCCGTGCAGCCCAAGAACTGCCCGAAGCGACCGCGCTTTAAGGCCATAGGCTTGCCGCACAGCTCGCATTCTTCGGCTTCTTCGGCATCGCTTGCGCCCGCCGCCGCGCCTGCTTCGTTGGTTGATGAACCGGATGCTGTACCGGCTTCAGCGCCTTCCGCGCTCGCTGCCGCAGCAGGTTTCGCGACCTCGCGCGTGGTGCGGCAATCGGGATAGTTCGAGCAGGCCAAGAATTGACCGAAGCGCCCGAACTTGATAACCATCGGCGCGCCGCAATTCTCGCAGATTTCGTCCGTCGGAATCGCCTGTTGCTTGGCGGCGCGCATCTGCGTCTCTGCGTTCTTCAAGTCCTTCGCAAACTTTCCATAAAACTCATGCAGCGCAGTAGTCCATTTCAGCTTGCCTTCTTCAATCTCGTCCAGAGCCTCTTCCATCCGCGCCGTGTACGTCTCGTTAAAGAGATCGTCAAAGCTGGCGACCAAGAGATCGTTGACGGTTGTGCCGAGCGCGGTCGGATGAAAGCGACCTTCGTGCTTTTCGACATACTCGCGGTCGAGAATCGTCGTCATAATCGCGGCATACGTCGAAGGCCGACCGATGCCTTTCTCTTCGAGCGCCTTGACGAGCGTCGCCTCCGTGTAGCGTGGCGGCGGCTCTGTGAAATGCTGTTCGGGCGTGATGGTTTTCAGGTCGAGCTGTTCGCCTTTCGCGACGAGCGGCAGCTTGCGCTCGGCCTCTTCATCTTCCTCTGTCTTTTCGTCGCGGCCTTCCTGATAAACTTTGAGGAAGCCGTCGAACTTTTGCACCGAGCCGGTCGCGCGGAACGTGTAGCGTCCAGCCGTGATGTCTATAGTCGTCTGGTCGAAGATGGCGGGCATCATCTGCGACGCGACGAAGCGTTGCCAGATAAGACGATAAAGCTTTAGCTCTTCTTTGTTGAGAAAGCTCGCGACAGCATCAGGCGTGCGCGCGACATCGGTCGGGCGAATCGCTTCATGCGCGTCCTGCGCGCCCTTCTTTGAGCGATAGTGGACGGGCTTTTCCGGCAGGTAATTCTCGCCATATTGACCGTTGATAAAATCGCGCACCTCATTCAAAGCGGCATCCGACGTGCGCGTCGAATCCGTTCGCATGTAAGTGATAAGACCGACCGCGCCCTCCGCGCCAATCTCTACGCCTTCGTAAAGTTTTTGAGCGAGCATCATGGTCTTCTTGACCGCGAAGCCGAGTTTGCGCGAAGCCTCCTGCTGCAATTTTGAAGTGATGAAGGGCGGGACCGGATTCCGCTTGCGCTCCTTTGTCGTGACTTCCGAAACAACGTAGCTTTGCTCTCTGGCCTCAGAGACGATTTCGGTCGCCTGCGCTTCGTTGGCAATCAGGATTTCATTCTTTTTAATATCCTGATCGAAGCCGGAAGTCTTGACCGTCTGCTCGCCGATTTTCCAGAGGCGCGCGTCAAAGGCCGGAGGCAGTTTCGCAGCCAGGTTCGCGGTCACAGTCCAGTATTCCGTCTTGACGAAACTCTCTATCTCGCGCTCGCGCTCGACCACCATGCGCAAGGCGACAGACTGCACGCGGCCTGCGCTCAAGCGTCCGCCCACAGTGCGACACAAGAGCGGCGAGACCTTGTAACCCACTAAGCGGTCAAGCACGCGGCGAGCCTGCTGCGCGTCCACCAGATTCGCGTCAACCTGCTTTGGCTCTTTGAAAGCGTCCTGCACCGCGCGCTTCGTAATCTCGTTGAACATCACGCGAAAGACAGGCTTCTTTGGCCGCTTGGGCACGATCTCTTCGGCCAGATGCTGGCAGATGGCTTCGCCTTCGCGGTCAGGGTCAGCGGCCAGGAAGATGGACTCGGCCTCTTTCGCGGCCTTTTTCAAATCCGAGACGATTTTGCGGTTATTGCGCTTTTTGGTATCGGGGATGACTTCATAAGTCGGCTCAAAATCATGCTCGACATCCACGCCCAATCCCTTCGACGGTAAATCCTTGATGTGGCCGATTGAGGCCATCACGCGATAATCGCTTCCTAAATATTTATTGATCGTCTTCGCTTTGGCGGGCGATTCGACGATGACTAAATTCTTTGCCATTAAATTTCCTTGCTTCTAATGTTGACGAGGCTTCGGTTCGCGACGCCTCGCTAAAATTAATTCAACCTTGCAATTTTAGGTTGTGTTGACATTTGATAAATTGCCACTAGCTAAAGCTAGTTGAGAGCGGCAAAACAAGGCTTTCGGCTTTAGCCGAACAAAAAGAAATCAATTCCTTTTCAGCTTTAGCTAAAGCAAAATCGGAAGGCTGCTTTTTACAGCAGTTCGGCTAAAGCCTCTGATTTCTTGCCTTTTTATCCACTAGCTGAAGCTAGTGGCAATTCTTCAAAACCAAATGTCAACACAACCTCTAGCTCATCAGCGCGCTCGCACTATTTCTTGCGCTGCATCCTGACAAATGCCTGAGCCTTCTCCTCGTTTAGCGTTTGTCCCTCGTACTTTCCTTTGGAGACCAGCTTTAAGTCGAATTCCATGTGCGGCGAGGCAACCCTGAAATAAAGCTTGCCTCCGGTCTTGAACTGTATATCGAGCAGCTCCTTTTTCGAGCCGTCCCTTGCCATGTAGATGCCTTTGAGCTGCTTATTCTCAAGATAAAATTTAATCGAAGTCTTTTCCCCGCCTTTGTTATCGCTGACTTCCCAGTCTCCGACCAGACTCTTATTTTGCGCAGCGGTCGCCTGCCACATTCCTCTGCCGGACGGCAAAGACATGCTTTGCGCGCTCGACCCGAGAGAGGCGAGCAAGAAAAGACCTGCCGCATAGCTGATTAAATTTATTCTCATCTTAAGAAGACTCCTTCCTGCGAAGAATCATCACGCCGCGTTGCATCATTGTCATGCTCTGCGGCAAGTAGTCACGGCTTTTCATTCGGCATAGACATACTATTCAAATCAATATCCCATGAAACGCTGATGGATTTCCGGCATTTGTTCGCCAGATTTAAAGAAAGGTTTCTCAACTCAACCTCTCTGGCAATTTCCGAATCACATTCTTTGCTTCGACCGTCAAGGCAACTGCTGAACTGCACCATAGCTTCTTTGACTGCTTGATCTTCAACCAGAGCGAGCGGCCCCCAGTATAACAGCCGGAATTTTTCCTCCGCCGTTTTTCGCTGCGGGTTATCGAGCGGCAACGTCGCAATGGTCGCGGCGGAGGTTGAGGCTTCAAAATATAAAGCAATCTGTTTTTCCCAAAACGGTTTTCTGGATTCGCGCTCTCTGGCTGCGGTATCTCGCTGTAACTGTTTTTTCACCTCTTCCGCTCTCTGTGTCTGCTCGGCATTGAATTTAGAATTGAATTGATAATTACTAAACCACAATCCGGCGACGGCAATGACAGCGGTCAGGAACGGGAGATAGCGCCCGATGCTGTTCTCCCATTTCGTCCTGGTGCTGAGACTCTCGACCTCCAGCCGTAGCTTTTGCAATTGCAGATCAGCCACAGGATCATTCGTCTCTTTGTCGTTCGGACTCTGCGTTTCCATCGCTCCATTCCTGAGACGGCTGAAGCCATCAGCCATTACATTTTTCTGACAAAGCATTTACCCGGCAGTTGCCGTATCAGTTCTCTCATCTCTAAGGCCAGGAGCGCGCCGGACAGTTCCGGCACCGTCAGCTTGCTCGATGCCACGAGCGCGTCAATATGCGCCGGGTCGTCCGTCGAAAGCAACTTCCAGACAGCATGCTCGGTCGCCGTCAGGTCATCCGGCACCAGCTCTAACTGCTCGACCAGATTCTTTTCATCCTTCTTCTCAAGCGGCGGCGGCAAGAGTTGGGCAGCTATCTCCTGCGGCAATTCCGCAGCCACATCCTGCCACTGCTGGACCAGCTTTGCGCCCGCGCCCTTAATCAGATAATTCGTCCCGAAAGAGTTGCGCGAAGTGATATTGCCGGGAACCGCAAAGACTTCGCGGTTCTGCTCCATCGCGAGGCGAGCCGTAATCAAAGAGCCTGAATTCTCCGCCGCTTCGACCAGCACGACTCCTAAACTGAGGCCGCTGATGACACGGTTGCGATACGGAAAATTCTGCGGCGCGGGCGGCGTCCCTAAGGGAAACTCCGAGACGAGCGCGCCGCCTCCATCCAAAATCTCGCCCGCCAGCTTTTTATGATCGCGCGGGTAAACAGTGTCTATGCCGGTTCCCATCACTGCCACCGTGCGGCCTCCGGCTTCGAGCGCGCCGCGATGCGCAGCGGCGTCTATGCCGCGCGCCAAGCCCGAAATAATCGTCACGCCGCGCTGTGCCAGATCGCGCGCCAGCATCAAGGCTGCGTTCTGCCCGTAAGTCGAGCAGCGTCTTGAGCCGACCATCGCCACGCACGGCTGGTCAAGACATTCCGTCCACGCTCCCTTAACATACAGCGTGATCGGCGGGTCTGAAATTTCTCTCAAGAGGGACGGATAGACGCCGTCATCGAGCAAAAGGATGTCTGCGCCCATTGCGCGGACACGCTCCAACTCGCTTTCGGCCTGCGCTTCTCTATCGCGCGCTAAGATGCTCTCGATGGCTTCCGGGCGCAGGCGCACGCTCTCTAATTCACTACGCCGCGCGCCAAAAACCCCCTCTGCCGAACCGAAACGTTCCAACAGCTTTGCGGCAGCACGCGGCCCCACACCCGGCGTCATATTGAGCGCAATCCACTCTCGCATAATGATTGCGGATTGCGGATTTGGGATTGCGGAATTGAAAAACCAAAAGGGTCTTTCCAATCCGCAATCCGCAATCCGCAATCTAAAATTGAAGTGGCGGAGGCGTGTGGGAATCGAACCCACCTGAGCCTGCTCTCACAGTCTCACAAAACGGTTTTGAAGACCGCGCCATTCACCAGAACAGATGCGCCTCCCTTGTGAGCACAAAAGCGAACAAGACCCTACGCGCCGCAAGCCCAGCCTGTCAAGCTTGCCTCTTAATTGCAAATTACATTGCCATCCTTGCGGCAACCGCTTGAACTCAATCTAACTAACGCTTTCCTGCTCCCGCAAGCGCACTTGACGCTGGTGGCTGAAATTCGCTATCATCTTTTTCGAACGAACGTTCGAACGAGCGGGATTTTAATTAAAAGCCTATTAAATTGGAGTTTGTGTTGATGATAAATTTCGAGACGACGCCGGAAACGTACAACCATTGGAAGTTAGAGATAAAGGGAGCGGTCGCAAAGCTTTCGATGGATGTGCAGGAAGACGAGACGCTGAATGAGGGCTATAAGCTCAAGCTCAATTCTTATGATTTGGGTGTTGACATAGAGCTGGCGGATGCCGTGCAGCGACTGCGCTTTGAGCATCCAGAGGTGCGCGCGGTGGTCGTCACCAGCCTCAAGCCGCGCATCTTCTGCGCGGGCGCAAACATTTACATGCTGGGCACATCCAGCCACGCCTTCAAAGTCAACTTTTGTAAATTCACAAACGAGACGCGCTGCGCTATCGAAGACGCTTCACTGTTTTCAGAGCAAAAATATATCGCCGCGCTGAACGGCACGGCTTCCGGTGGCGGCTACGAGTTGGCAATCGCGTGTGACGAAATTTATCTGGTGGACGACGGGAACTCTGCCGTCTCGCTGCCGGAAGTTCCCTTGCTGGGGGTCTTGCCGGGGACGGGCGGCCTGACGCGCTTAGTTGATAAGCGAAAGATTCGCCGTGACCGCGCGGATGTTTTTTCGACGCTCGCAGAAGGACTCAAGGGCAAGCGCGCGAAGGAATGGGGATTGATTAACGACTATTTCCCGACGAGCAAGTTTCAGGAGGGCGTGGACGCGCGCGTGCGCGTGATAGCCGAAGCAGACACGAAGAGGAAAGACGCAAAGGGCATCCAGCTCAACCCGCTTCAAGTTGAAAAGACCGATGACGGGCGCGAGTACAAATACGTGAGCTTGAAACTCAATCGCGAAGGGCGTTATGCGGATTTGACCGTGCGCGCTCCTGAAGCAAGTGCGCCTGCGACGATTGAAGAGATCGAAAAGCTCGGAGACGCTTACTGGCCTTTGCAGGCTTACAGAGAGCTGGATAATGCGCTGCTTCACTTGCGCATGAACGAGCTTGAGACCGGCCTTGTATGCCTGCGCACTGTGGGCAATATAGACAACGTGCTGGCAGTGGATGAAACGCTCCACGCCAATCAGGATCACTGGCTGGTACGCGAGATCACCCTCAACATGGCGCGCGTGCTGCGCAGGCTCGACCTGACAGCCAAAAGTTTCTTCGCGCTGATTGAGCCGGGCAGTTGCTTTGCCGGAAACCTTTTGGAGCTGGCTCTTTCAGCCGACCGCACATACATGCTCGATTCGCCGGATGAAAAAGTGTCTGTTGCCGCAAGCGAATTGAACAAAGGCGCTTTGCCGATGTCGAATGGTTTGACGCGGCTGCAATCGCGCTTTCTAGCAACGCCGGAAAAAGCGGACGAAGTTTTTGCACACGAAGGCGCGTTCGATACCGAAGCAGCGGAAGCAGCAGGGCTTGTAACCTTTGCGCCGGACGACTTGGATTGGGAAGACGAGATTCGCGTCGCCATCGAAGAGCGCACATCGCTCTCGCCCGACGCGCTGACCGGCATGGAAGCGTCGCTTCGTTTCGCGGGGCCGGAAACGATGGACACCAAAATTTACGGTCGCCTGACCGCCTGGCAGAACTGGATTTTCCAGCGACCCAACGCCGTCGGCCCGCAAGGCGCATTGACCAATTACGGCAAACCGACGCAAGCGCAATTCGACTATAAAAGAACCTAAAGGCAGTGAATAGTAAATGGTAAATAGTAAATAGGAGGACGGGTTTTCTATTTACTATTTACCATTTACTATTCACCAGCGAACGGAGTGAGCAAATGAATTTATACGAACGCATTCCTAACAACGTGAATTTGTCTGGAGACAAACAGTTGCAGCGCGCTCTGGAAAAGTGGCTGCCGAATTATCTTGAGTGGTGGCGCGAGATGGGGCCTGAAGGTTTTCAGGATAAGGATGTTTACCTGCGCACGGCCATCAGCGTCGAGCCTGAGGGCTGGGCGCATTTCGACTACATCAAGATGCCGGATTATCGCTGGGGAATTTTCTTAAAACCCGCAGACCCGAATGCGAAAGTCGGTTTCGGTGACAACTACGGGATGCCTGTTTATCAGGAAGTGCCGGGAGAGTTTCGCAACTCCCTGCGCCGCATCATCGTGACGCAAGGGGACACGGAGCCTGCTTCAGTCGAGCAGCAAAGACAGCTCGGCAAGACCTGTCCTTCGCTCTACGACCTGCGCAATCTGTTTCAGGTGAACGTCGAAGAAGGCAGGCACTTGTGGGCGATGGTCTATTTGCTGCAACGCTATTTCGGGCGCGACGGGCGAGACGAAGCAGACGGGCTTTTAGAGCGCCGGAGCGGCAATCCCGACAAGCCGCGTATCCTCGAAGCTTTTAATCAGCCGTGTGATGACTGGCTAAACTTTTACTGCTTCACGATGTTCACAGACCGCGACGGCAAATACCAGCTCGCGGCTCTGGCGGAATCCGGCTTCGAGCCTCTGGCGCGCACCTGCCAGTTTATGTTGACGGAAGAAGCGCATCACCTCTTCGTCGGCGAGACGGGCGTCGGGCGCGTCGTCAAACGCACAGGTCAGTTAATGCGAGAAGCCGGAACGAGCGGCGACGTGCGCGAGCTTGGCGGCATTCCGCTCGACATTATTCAAAGATATATCAACTTCTGGTACAGCTATTCCTTAGACCTTTTCGGCGGCGAGATTAGCTCCAACTCGGCGGACTTCTTTGCCGCCGGACTCAAAGGCCGTTACAAGGAACAGGATCAGTACGAAGAGCATACCGCCGCCAACGCTTCGTTCACCTTGCAGGTGGTCGAAGACGGCCAACTCGTCCCGCGCGAAGTCCCGCTTCGTAACGCGCTCAACGAAGTCCTGCGCGGCGAGTACGTCAAAGACGGCGAGCGCGCCATGACACGCTGGAACAAGTATCTCAAAGATGAAGGCGCGGACGCGCAGCTTTACCTGCCGAGCACGCGCTTTCACCGCCACGTCGGAGAATTCGCAGGACACTTCTTTGACATTCACGGCAACCTGACGAACAAGGAAGATTTCGAGAGCAAAAAAGACGGATGGCTCCCGACCATTGAAGACCGCGAGTACGTTCGCAGCCTGATGCACCCCGTAACAGAACCCGGCAAGATCGCCAACTGGATCGCGCCGCCCAACGCAGGCATCAAGGGCAAGCCGTTCGAGTTTGAATATGTTCGCCTTTAAGAAATTAACAGGGATGGACAGGATAAACAGGATGCAGAAAGGGTAAGAGGGAAATAGGAGAAGAGGGGAATAGGAAGCAATGGGCGAATCGCTTTTCTTTCCCATTTCCCCTACTTACCTTTTCCCCCATTACTCCTTCTTTCCATCCTGCCCATCCTGTTTGAAATAATGACAGAAAACCTTTCAACGGATTTCACGCGCTACGACCAGAAGCTGGAATTCATCCTGCGCAACGCGGCGCGTATCTTTGCGGAGAAGGGTTATCACTCGACCTCTATGCGCGACATCTCGCGCGAGACGAAGGTGAGCCTGTCGGGGCTTTATTATTACTGCAAGTCAAAAGAAGAGCTGCTCTTTTTAATTCAGGACAACTGCTTCGGGCGCGTGCTTGAGCGATTACAGCAGCGTCTTCAGGAAACCACAGAACCCATCGCCAAGCTGCGTCTCGTCATCGAAAATCATCTCTCGTTTTTCGCGGCGAACATGGCGGAGATGAAAGTGCTGTCGCACGAGGCGGAATCGCTCGCGGGCGAGATGCACGAGCATGTTTCGGGGAAGAAGCAGCAATATACAAAGCTCGTGCGAAGGATTCTGTCCGAAGTGCAGGAGCAACAATCGAGCAGCGCGCAGAAGGTTGATTTAACGGTCGCGACCTATGCGTTGTTCGGGATGATGAACTGGATTTATAACTGGTACGACCCGCGCGGCAAGCTCTCGGTCACAGACCTCGTGGACAACATCGCGCGCCTGTTTCTCTCCGGACTGCTCGCAGGGGCAGACAATGATACACTTCACTTCGCGCCCAGGGCGGCACATCCTGAACGCCTCAGCGTCTGGCGCGAGCCGTAAACAAAAGAGAAGAAAGGCGACACCGAATGACGCGAACATTAACCGCTACTATCTGGCGAGAAGATGATGGCTTCGTCGCGCTCTGCTCAGAGCTGGACATTGCCAGTCAGGGCGATTCGATTGAAGAAGCTCGCAGCAATCTGAAAGAGGCGGTAGAGTTATTCTTTGAAACCGCGCACCCAAATGAAATAGCAAGGCATTTCAATTCAGGAGAACTTATTTAAAATGGCAGAAGCGGAAGCACAGGTACAGCAAACAACGGAAGTGACTGGAAAGCTCGTACAGTATCGCGCGCAGGATGGCATTGCCGTTTTGACGCTGAATGATCCTCCGGCCAACACGTATTCTTACGAGATGATGCAGGAGCTTGACCGCTCTATTTTGGCGGCGCGGATGGACGAAGGCGTACACGTTATCGTCATCACGGGACAGGGCGAAAAGTTTTTCTGTGCGGGCGCGAACATCCAAATGCTTTCGAGCGTGACGCCGGAATACAAATATTATTTCTGTCTTCATGCGAATGAAACTTTGTCGCGGCTTGAACAGACGCCAAAGCTTGTTATCGCCGCGCTCAATGGTCATACGGTCGGCGGAGGTTTAGAGGTCGCGATGGCCGCAGACATTCGTATCGCTCGAAGCAAGGCGGGGAAGATGGGTTTGCCAGAAGTCTCACTGGGCGTCCTGCCCGGCACGGGCGGCACGCAACGCTTAGTCCGCATCGTCGGCAAATCGCGCGCGATTGAATTGATGGCGACCGGCGAGCTTTTCGACTTTGAGAAGGGCTTGGAGCTGGGCCTGCTCAATCACATCTACGAAGCCGAAACGGGCGCGGCATTTATGGAACAGGTCTTGGCTTACGCGCAAAAGTTCACGCTGCCGAATAAAGCCGCGCGTGCCGTCGGGCGCATCAAGCGCAGCGTCCAGACCGGCGCGGAGATTCCCTTCGAGTCCGCGCTCGCGCTTGAGCGAGAGCTGCAACAACAGCTCTTCCAATCGGAAGACGCTAAGGAAGGTCTCAACGCTTACGCTGAGAAACGCAAGCCGCAGTTTAAAGGAAGATAAAGTTCAAAGTTCAAGGTTCAAGGTTCAAAGTCAAACGAACCTTGAACCTTGAACTTTGAACCTTGAACTTTGCTTATGCCATACGACAATATTAAAGTTGAAAACGAAGCGGGAATCGCGACCATCACGCTGGATCGCGCTGAGAAGCTGAACGCTTTTATCGGGCACATGCGGCGCGATCTGGCAGAGGCTTTGGAGCATGCCGCGACCGACCGCAACGTGCGTGTGATTATCATCACGGGCGCGGGGCGGGGTTTTTGCGCGGGCGCGGATGTCGCATACATGGCAGAGCTGATGGAGCGGCAGGACGTGGAAGAATTTGCGCGCTTGCTCGGCGCGGGTCGCCGCGTGTTGACGACCATCAGGCAGATGCAGAAGCCTGTCATCGCTTCGGTCAACGGCGCGGCTTACGGTGCGGGCTTTAATCTGGCTCTGGGCTGCGACCTGCGCTACGCCGCCGAATCCGCCTCGTTCAGCCAGTCTTTCGTCAAGGTCGGTTTGCATCCCGATTGGGGCGGGACATATTTTTTGCCGCGCGTCGTGCCGACCAATCTCGCCTGCGAGATGTTTTTTCTAGGCGATGCAATCAATGCTGAGAGAGCTTTGCAACTGGGTCTGGTCAATGCGGTAGTGCCGGATGCGTCGCTTCAAGCGGAGACTCGAAAACTTGCGGAGCGCCTGCGCGATGCGCCTTACAAATCAATCGCGGCGGCCAAGCATGCCGTCTATATGAGCGAAGAATCGAGCTTGGAGCGGATGCTACAATACGAGACCGAAGCTCAGTTAGCCTGTTTTCAATCCGAAGAAGCACGCGAGCGCGTCAAAGCCTTTGTGGAAAAGCGCGAGCCGCGTAAAGTTAAGCAAGCTTAAATTCGGTCTCAAGTCTCAAGTCCCAAGACCCATGTCAAACGGTCTTTCGGCTTGAGACTTGGGACTTGGGACTTGGAACGTGAGACTTAAAGATAAAGTAGCGTTGATTACGGGCGGCGGGCGCGGCATTGGTCGTGCTATTGCTCTGGCCTTTGCGCGTGAGGGTGCGCGCATCGCTGTCCTTGCTCGCACTACGGAGCAGGTGGCGCAGGTCGCGGCTGAGATCGAAAGCGAGTGCGCAGTCGAAGCGATGCATGCCGAGTGCGATGTCTCTCTGAAGGAAAGCGTAGAGCATGCCGTCGGCAGCGTCTTGGAACGTTTCGGGCGCGTAGACATTCTGGTCAACAATGCAGGCATCGCGGAGAGCGCGCCGCTCCACAGAACCAGCGACGAGTTATGGGAACGCCACATCAACATCAATCTTAACGGGACATTTTATTGCACGCGCGCCGCGCTGCCCTCGATGATTGAAAGCGGTTGGGGGCGCGTCATCAACATCGCATCCATCGCGGGCAAGACGGGCGCGGCGTACATCTCCGCTTACACGGCATCGAAGCACGGAGTCGTCGGCCTGACGCGCTCGCTGGCGATGGAGGTGGCCGCCAAAGGCATCACTGTCAACGCCATCTGTCCCGGCTATGTCGAGACTGAGATGGCCGCGCATGCCATCGAAAACATCACCACTAAAACGGGCAAGAGCGAAACCGAAGCGCGCGACATCCTGAATCACATGAGTCCGCAGAATCGTCTCATCACACCGGAAGAGGTCGCAGCCCTCGCGCTGCTGCTCGCCAGTGAAGACGGGCGCGGCATCAACGGTCAGGCCATCAACGTGGACGGCGGCAGCGTGCTCTCTTAAATTTGCGATGTTAGATTTGCGATTGGAAGCAGAACAAAACTCAGCCACAGAGGCCGGAGAGACACAGAGCAGTAAAAGCAGATGAAGGAATTGCTAAATAAAATGTCTGCTCTTATCTCTGTGTCTCTGTGTCTCTGTGGCTAATCCTGGTTTTGTCAGGCGCGCTAAGTTCTTATCTTTATCCAATCGCAAATCTGAAATCTTCTATGTCTTTTTCTTTCATCAATCCAGAATCTTTGGGAAGCCCGCGCGGCTACTCGAACGGAGTCTTGACGCCTGCGGGCGGCAGGCTGTTGTTTATTGCAGGGCAAATCGCCTGGGATGCTAACCAGAAAATCGTGAGCGCGGATTTCGTAGAGCAGTTTGACCGCGCTCTCGCCAACGTCATCGCGGTTGTCGAAGCAGCCGGAGGCACACCCGTGCAGATTGCGCGCGTCGTCGTCTACGTCACGGACAAGCAGGAATACTGTGCGCGCACGCGCGAGGTTGGAGAGCGTTGGCGCGCTCGCTTGGGTCGCCACTTTCCGGCGATGGCGCTGGTCGAAGTCAAAAGCCTGCTCGAAGACGAAGCGAAAGTCGAGATCGAAGGCATCGCAGTTTTAAAGCAGTGATAAGTGATGAGTGATGGGTGATGAGAGAAGCGACAAAGCTTTATTCTTATCACCTATCACTTATCACTTATTACTCATCACTTATCCTATGATTGAACCCAAAAGCTTTCTTTATGAAGTGCGCGAGGGCGTCGCGACCATCACGCTCAATCGTCCCGAACGCCTCAACGCGCTGACGTTTGAAGTCTATCGTGAATTGACAGACACGTTCGCGGCTTTGCGCGACGAGCAGGATGTGCGCGCAATCGTGATTACGGGAGCGGGACGCGCGTTCTGTTCGGGCGGCGACGTGCTGGACATAATTGGCCCACTCTTTGAGCGCGACATGCAGGGGCTTTTGGAGTTCACGCGCATGACCTGCGAGCTGGTGCGCAACATACGCACGCTGCCAAAGCCGGTCATAGCCTCTTTGAACGGCACGACCGCAGGGGCTGGCGCGTGCATCGCTCTGGCTTCGGACATACGCATCGCCACGCCCGCTGCCAAGATTGCTTTTCTCTTTGTGAAGGTCGGCTTGTCTGGCGCGGACATGGGCGCTGCCTACCTGTTACCGCGTCTGGTCGGACTCGCGAAGGCGACGGAGATGCTGTACACAGGAGACTTCACCGCTGCGGAAGAAGCCGGGCGCATAGGTCTCTATAATCGCATCGTCGCGGCGGAAGATTTAGCGACAGAGACGCGCACGCTGGCCGAAAGATTGGCGCGCGGCCCATCTTTCGCGCTCGCGATGACCAAAGAGATGCTCAACCGCGAAATGGATGTGAGCCTCGACACCGCGCTCGAATGGGAAGCGCAGGCGCAAGCCGTCTGCATGCAGCATCCCGATTACCGCGAAGCTTATGAAGCGTTTGTCGAGAAGCGTGAGCCAAACTTCAAGTGAGCTTTGTGCTTCGTGCTTTGTTCTTTGCACGCTACACAATCTTGAGTTTCGGAGCTTTAATGTGAGTTAGACAAACGAAGAACAAAGCACAGAGAAACAAATGACTGATAGCTTTATTGAAGAAACACCCTTTTTCACCTCGCAGCAGCGGACGCTGTCGGCGAGCGTGGCGGATTTTGTGGCGCGTGAGATTGAGCCGCGCGCGGGCGAGCGTGAGGATGAAGAAGCGCATTTCCGCGAGTTGCTCGGACTCTTAGCGGATGCGGGTTTGTTGCGTTACGCGGTCGCAGAGGCTGGCGTCGCGCTCGATACGCGCAGCTTGTGTGTGATTCGCGAGTCGCTTTCTTATTCTTCATCTCTCGCAGACCTTGCTTTCGTCATGCAGGGGCTTGGCACATACGCCATCAGCCTCGCCGCGCCGGAGCATGTCCGCGACTTCTGGCTTGAGCGCGCCGCGTCCGGCAAAGCCATCGCCGCTTTCGCTTTGACAGAGCCTGACGCGGGGTCGGATGTCGCGGCGATAAAGACTAGCGCGCGGCGCGAGCGGGAGGCGGAAAGCGGCAGCGATTTTTACGTCATTGACGGGCGCAAGCGTTTTATCTCAAACGCAGGGCTGGCGGATTTTTATACTGTCTTTGCCAAAACCGGAACGCGCGAGGACGGGCGCGCAGAGCTTTCCGCCTTCGTCGTCAGTGCGCGCATGCAAGGGTTTCGCGTCCATGAGCGCACGCGCATGATCGCGCCGCATCCGATTGGCGAACTCGAATTTAACAACTGCCGCGTGCCAGCCGAAGACATGGTGGGACGCGCGGGCGATGGCTTTCGGCTCGCCTTGCAAACGCTCGACACTTTTCGCGCGAGCGTCGGCGCGGCGGCGTGCGGCATGGCCGGACGCGCGCTGGACGAAGCAATCGCTTACGCGAAAACCCGCAAGCAGTTCGGTCGCCCCATCGCAGAACATCAACTGATTCAGGAAAAACTCGCGGACATGGCAACAGAGCTTGACGCCGCGCGCCTGCTCGTCTATCGCGCCGCATACCTGAAGGACGCGGGCGTCGAGAGCGTCACGCGCGAAGCCAGCCAAGCCAAGCTCTACGCCACCGAAGCCGCCGGGCGCATCATAGATTCCGCGCTTCAAATACACGGCGGCGCAGGCTTGGTGCGCGGCAGCGTCATCGAAAGACTTTACAGAGACGTGCGCGCCCTGCGCATTTATGAAGGCACATCCGAGATTCAAAAACTCGTGATCGCGAGTCAGCTTTTGAAGGAATGATTACCGAACAGATGCTACAACCGCTCTCATCAGACACCACGCCCGAAGCGCAGCAGATGCTCTTTCAAATGATGCGCCGGATGCCTGTCTGGAAACGGCTGGCGTTGACCTGTGAGCTGATTCAGGCGACGCGCAAGTTGATGCTGGCAGATTTGCGGCGGCGCTTTCCGCAAGCGAGTGAAGAAGAGTTGCGACGCAGGCTAATCGCAAGATTGTTGTCACCTGATGAAGTGAGGCACGCTTACGGTTTCGATCCTGAGAAGGAAGGTTATTGAGCGCCCTGCTAAAAAGGCTCATGGAAACTCCTTTTGCAGTTTTATCTGAAATCACCCATGTGCTTGATGAATTGGGCATCGCCTATGTAGTTGTCGGTTCCTTCGCCAGCTCAATGCGCGGCCTGTACCGCGCCACAGCGGATGTGGACATCTTGGCTGACATCAATCCTGAGCAGATCAAGCCGCTGGTGACCGCCTTGGAGGAGAATTTCTATCTTGACGAACTAGCTGTTCGCCGTGCTGTGGCGCAGCATCGCTCATTCAATGCCATTCACCTTGACTCTATCTTCAAGGTTGATATTTTCGTCCCGCCTGAGAGCGATTTCAGCCGCCAACAATTAGCGCGCCGGCAGTTAGAAAAAATCGCGCCTGACATTGAGCAAGGAATTTATGTTGCCACCGCAGAAGATACTATTCTGGCAAAGTTAAAATGGTATCGTGCCAGCGGCGAAATCTCAGACGCCCAGTGGACGGACGTATTAGGCATCATTGGCACACAGGGAACCGATTTGGATATGGACTATCTTCGCGAGTGGGCGGATACATTGAACGTGCGCGAGCTGTTAGAAGATGCCCTGAGCAAAAGAAACAAGTAGCTCATAAATCACAGGCGTCATCAAAATCATAAAGTATGAAAATCAACATCATCGGCGGTGGGCCAGCCGGATTATATTTCGCGCTGCTGATGAAAAAATCAGACCCGGCGCATGAGATTGTTGTGTGGGAGCGCAACGCGCCCGACGACACGTTCGGGTGGGGCGTGGTCTTTTCTGATAAGACGCTCTCTTATCTGAAAGAGAATGATGAAGAGACGCACCAAAACATCACCGACCGCTTTGCGATGTGGGATAACGTGGATGTCATACATCGCGGGCAGAAGATGACGATTCGCGGCAATCGTTTTTCCGGCATCGCGCGCATAGAGTTGCTGAATATCCTACAGACGCGCTGCCGCGAGCTGGATGTGGACTTGCGCTTTCACACCGAAGTCTCGGACATCGAATCGCTGGCTCAAGACTGTGACCTGCTCGTCGGCGCGGACGGCATCAACAGCACTGTCAGGCAAGCTTACAAAGAGTCTTTCGAGCCTGATTTGAGCCTCCGTTCCAACAAATATATCTGGTACGGCACGCGCCAGTTGTTTCATGGCCTGACTCTGACCTTTCGCGAGAGCGAGGCGGGAGTCTTCGCCGCTCACTCCTACAAATTCAACCGGACAACCAGCACTTTTATCGTCGAATGCGACCCGCAGACGTGGGAAAGCGCAGGGTTCGCGGCGATGTCTGAGGATGAGACGCGCGAATACCTGGAAAAAGTTTTTGCCGATGATTTGCAGGGGCATGAGCTTTTGTCGAACAACTCCAAGTGGATAAATTTCGTCAATGTGAGGAATCATCATTGGAGTCATCAGAACGTCGTCTTGCTCGGAGACGCACTGCACACTGCGCACTTCTCCATCGGCTCTGGCACCAAGCTCGCGCTCGAAGACGCCATCGCGCTCTACAAATGTTTTCAGGCTTTCGGGGATGTCAGGGAAGCTCTGGCGGAATTTGAAAGAGTGCGAAAGCCAGTCATCGAAGCCTATCAGGAAGCCGCGCACGAGAGCTTAATCTTTTTCGAGAACGTCAAAGATTACATGCACCTTGAGCCTTTTGACTTCGCTTACAAATTGATGACGCGCAGCAAAAAGATTGATTACGAGAATTTGAAAAAGCGCGACCCCAAATTTATCGCCGCCTACGAAGCCTCCGTAAACAAAGGTCAGAACCGCCTGCGGTAGCGGGCGGGTTCTTGCAGGTTGAAGAACCCGCCCGCTACCGCAGGCGGTTCTGACTTAACCGCTGTCGTATTAATCCTGCCAATGCGGAGGCAGGAGCCTGCGTTTGCCGTCGCTGCTCAGAGCGATTTCCGGCTCGTCAAGATTGACTCTGTCCCAGAGCTTGCATGTTACCTGTTTGTGCATCTGGTCCAGCGCTTCGCAATAGTTGGTGTAAGTGCAGCGGCGCACCTCGCTCCCGCGTCCGAGCCTCACTTTTAAGAACCAGTCGGGGTCGGCCAGAGCCTGACGCGCGAGCGCGGCGATGTCCGCGTCTCCACTTTGCAGGATGGCTTCGGCCTGCTCGAAAGTCGCGAGGCCGCCCGCCGCGATGAGCGGTGTGTTAAAGCCTGCGCCGCCCACAGCGTGCTTGATGGCCGCGACGAGCGGAACGCTGCGCCCGAACGGGCCGCGCGCGTCCGAGCGCACCGTCGGCATACATTCATAACCGCTCTGTCCCGTGTAAGGATAGACGGCATGCCCGACTTTCGGCTGCGCCGCGTCTTCAAACTTGCCGCCCTTCGAGATTGAAAGATAGTCAAAGCCCGCCCGCGCAAACTCGACGCCGAAATAAGTGGCGTCTTCAATTTGGTTGCCGCCCGCGATCACTTCGTCGCCTAGAAAGCGCACGCCTACGACCCAATCATCGCCGACGCGCTCGCGCACTCTCGTATAAACTTCCATTGGAAGCCGTGCGCGATTTTCTCGCGAGCCGCCGTAACCGTCCGGGCGATTGTTCCGCGCGCTCAGAAACGAAGCCATCGTGTAAGCGTGCGCGTAATGCAGCTCGACTCCGTCAAAGCCAGCCTCGCGTGCGCGCACGGCGGCGGCAGAGAAAATGTCCGGCAACACTTCGGGCAATTCGCGTATGTGCGGCAAGTCCATGTCCGTGACGCGCTCTCTGTAACCGAAGCGCAAGGACTCCAGCTCGCGCTCGTCCAGCACGCGCTCCAAAATCTCTTCGGGCGCGTCTTTGAGAAAAGCGCGTATCAATGCTTCATCTTTATCAAGCCAGCTTTCATCTTCAAACGCTTCCGCCAGAGCGCGCCGGTGGCGTTCTTCCAATTTCAAAAAGCGGTCAAAGAATTTAGCTTTCTCAGGACGGCGTTTGACTGAGAGGAAATCTATGATCTGTATCAAGAGGCGCGTGTGCCCGCCGCTGGCTGCGCGGACGGTCTCGACCAGTTTTCGCAGGCCGGGAATAAAACGGTCGTGCCCTATCCTCAACAGAGGGCCGCTCGGAATATCGCGCACGCCAGTCGCTTCGACCACCAGCGCACCGGGCTGCCCCTGTGCGAATCGCCCGTACCAGTCCAGATTATCCGGCGTCACCAAACCGTCTTCGGTCGCGCGCCAGGGCACCATCGCCGGAACCCACGTCCGGCTTTCCAGCTCGATTGGGCCAATTTTGATTGGCTGAAACAGCAGAGAGCGCGCAGCCTCTTCCGCAGTCGGCCAGCGCGTCTCAGGGATTTCATGCCTGATAGGATTATCGAAACGCCACATATTTGATGCAGACGAGTTTAGCAGGTTTAGCGAAACTTGCCGAAGCCGCGCCCCCGGACAAATGAAGCAGGGTTATGAGAGCAACACAAAAGTCTGTTAAGATTGCGTATCAATCAAGAATTAAGGATGCCGGAATATTTGACTCAGGAATCAAGCATTGAGCAGTAAGTGGAAGCATAGTTCTTTCTTTGCGCTCTTTGCGTCTTAAATCTTTGCGGTCTTTGCGTTAAAAAGCACTTAACCGCAAAGGTCGCAAAGAGAAATCACGCAGAGGTCGCAAAGTGTTTCTCTGCTTCATTCATATTTAACTTCAAGGAGACCTGTCATGAACGAAGAAAACAACGAACCGCAAAGTGACTTAGAAGAAGCGCCCAGACAACCTGAAGGCACACAGCCAGCGACCGTGCCCGGCGCAGAGAATCCCGAAAGCGAAGAGATTAAAGATGAGAAGAGTCCGAATAGCGAATAACGCAGTCTCATCTAAACTTTACATCCCAGGTTACTAGATATAGCCGTGTTGGCGGATTGCTTAAATTGCCACCAGCTTCAGCTAGTAGATCAAGGTTGCCCCTTAGCTTTCGACTTTAGCCGATCCATTTAGCTAAAGCTATAAGGCAGTGGATTTTATTTATATTTGGCTAAAGCCTTTGTTCTGTTATGCAATATAGCCACTAGCTAAAGCTAGTGGCAATTGCTTAACTCGCAACTTGTGTTACACAGGAGGAAATAGCTTTTGACGGACAAGCTCCTGAAATGGCGCGACGAGTTTCCGATTCTGGATAAGTGCGTTTACTTAATCTCGCACAGTCTGGGCGCGATGCCGCGCCGTGCTTACGACCGTTTGCAGGATTACGCGGAGATGTGGGCGACGCGCGGCGTGCGCGCGTGGGCTGAAGGCTGGTGGGACATGCCCGTCAGCCTCGGCGATGAAGTGGCGCGCATCATCGGAGCCGAAGCGGGCACGGTCGTCATGCACCAGAATGTCTCCATCTGCCAATCGCTGCTTCTCTCCTGCTTTGACCCGCAGCCCGCGCGCAATAAAATCGTCTGCGAAGAGCTGAACTTTCCTTCCGTGCTTTATGTTTACGAAGCGCACGCGCGCGAAGGGCGGCTTCGTATCGAGACGGTCAAATCCGATGACGGCATCACTATCCCGCTTGAGCGCATGCTCGCGGCGATAGACGAAGAGACCTTGCTCGTGCCCATCTCGCACGTCCTTTTCAAGAGCGCGTTCCTGCAAGACGCGCGTGCCATCATCGAACGCGCGCACGAAGTCGGAGCGATGGTCGTGCTTGACACATACCAGTCCGCGGGCACGGTTCCCTTCAGCGTCACGGATTTGAATGTGGACTTTGCGACGGGAGGCTCTGTTAAATGGCTCTGCGGCGGCCCCGGCGCGGGCTATCTTTATGTGCGCCCCGACTGGCAGGAAAAATTAGAGCCGAAGACAACGGGCTGGATGGCGCACGAAGCTCCTTTCACTTTTGAAAGCGAGATGCGATACGCGCCGGGCATCGCGCGCTTTCTGCACGGCTCGCCCGCAGTGCCCGCGCTCTTTGCCGCAGAGAGCGGCTATCGAATCATCAACGAGATCGGCCTCGAAGCGATTCGCGCCAAGAGCGTGCGCCAGACCCAACATTTGATAGAGCTGGCCGAAGAGGCTGGCTTTCGCGTCACCAGCCCGCGCCAGCCGGAGCAGCGCGGCGGCACTATCACCATCGCCGCAGAGCATGCCGGAGCCGTGACCAAAGAACTCATCCGCCGCGAATTCATAGTTGATTATCGTCCCGGCGCGGGCGTCCGCATCTCGCCGCACTTTTATACGAAGGACGAAGAACTCGAACTCGTCATCCGCGAGATGCAGGAGATTAGAGACACACGCGCCTATGCTGCGCATGAAGCGGCAGGGGCAGCGTTTTAATAAATGATGCTTTGTTTTTTGTGCTTTGTTCTTTGTATGTTTTACGCAAATTGAATCCTGAAGCAACGACAGAGGACAAAGCACAAAGAACAAAAGACCAAGATCAAATGAGTAATGAATACGGCAGCAAAGCTCCGCTCTCATACAACAAATACCTGCGCGTAGCGGATTTGATAGGCTTGCAGGGTTGCCTCTCCGACCCCGCTCATCATGATGAGCTGTTGTTCATCACGATTCATCAAACCTACGAGCTATGGTTCAAACAGATTCTACACGAGATTGACGCCAGCATCGCGCAGATGAACGAAGACCGCGCGGCGGCGGCGGCTCGCTCGCTGCATCGAGTTGTAGAAATAGAAAAGATTCTGGTGGGCCAGATACACATTCTGGAAACGATGACTCCCATCAGCTTCTTAGGCTTTCGTGATGAATTGAAGCCCGCGAGCGGTTTTCAGTCCATGCAATTCCGCGAGATAGAATTTTCTTCCGGCCTCAAGGACGAAAAATTGCTGCAAGAGTTTCGCGAAGACGAGCTTGCATCCGAACGGCTCGCGGCGCGCCTTAAAGCGTCTTCGCTCTCAGATGCTTTCTACGCTCTGCTGCGGCGGCGCGGCCTCAACGCTCCGGCGCACGATTCAAGCCTAAGCGAAGAAGAGAGCCGCAAACTCTACGGCCAGCGCACGCGCGCCGTGCTGGAAATCCTGACGCACTTTGAAGAGCGTTACGAAGAGTTTCAACTCGCCGAAAGCCTCATCGAGCACGACGAATATTTCTCGCTCTGGCGCGCACATCACATCAGCATGGTCGAGCGCATGGTCGGAACCAAACGCGGCACAGGCGGCTCCGAAGGCGTCGGCTACCTGCGCACCACGCTCAGGAAAAAATTCTTTCCCGAACTCTGGGAAGCGCGCACCTATCTGGACACCAAGCACGGCGAAACAGGCTGCCCCTTCTCCGGTAAATCATGAGTCTATGAGCATCGAATTTCCCGAACGCTTTAACATGGCTGAATACTTCCTCTATCACAACTTGGAGGAAGGGCGCGAGCATAAGACATGTCTCTATTTTGAAGACGAGACATACACTTACGGCGAGGCGGCGCGGTGGTCGAATCGCGTGGGGAATGCTCTCAGAGAATTGGGAGTGCGGGTCGAAGACCGCGTGTTGATTGTCTTGCCGGATTGCCCCGAGTTTGTGTGGACGTGGTTCGGGGCGGCGCGCATAGGGGCTGTGATTACGATGGTCAATCCGCTGCTGCCCGCAGAGGATTACAAATATTATCTCGAATACACGCGCGCTCGTGTCGCGGTCGTGCATGAATCGCTGCTGGAAAATTTCTCTGAGGCTGCGAAGGCTGCGCGGCATCTGCACAAAGTCCTCGTGGTAGGCAAAGAGCATGGCGAGTTTCTCTCGTTCGATAAAATCTCAAGCGAGATGCCGGAGAGCCTGGTGCCTGCGGATACGCATCGTGACGATATAGCTATCTGGCTGTTCACGTCCGGCTCGACGGGGCATCCCAAAGGGGCTGTGCATTTGCAGCATGACTTGCCCTTTAACACAGAGGTCTTTGCCAAGCGCACGATTGGCGTCAGCGAGAATGATTTGACGATTTCTGTGCCTAAATTATTTTTCGGTTATGCGACGGGAACTAATTTGCTTTTCCCCTTCGCGGTGGGAGGCGCGACGGCTCTCTTCGCGGAACGCTCGACGCCTGAGAAATTATTTGAAGTCATAGAAAAATATCGCCCGACGATTTTGACGACCGTGCCGACGATGATTAACGCGATGCTGAACGCAGAGGGCAACGATAAACGGGACTTGTCGAGCTTGCGCTTCTGCTATTCGGCGGGCGAGGCTCTGCCGGTAGAGTTGTATACGCGCTGGATGGAAACCGTCGGGGTTGAAATCTATGACGGCATCGGCTCGGCTGAGATGTTTCATATCTACATCACGAACCGCCCGCAGGATGTGAAGCTTGGGAGTCTGGGGCGCATCGTCGAAGGCTACGAAGCGCGCATCGTTGACGCGGAAGGCAAGGAAGTGCAGACGGGCGAGATGGGAACACTACGCATAAAAGGCGATTCGGCTTCGCTCTGTTACTGGCAGGCGCACGAGAAATCGAAAGAGACTTTCGCGGGCGACTGGTGCACGACCGGAGACCAGTTTCATGTTGATGCGGACGGTTATTACTGGTATCACGGGCGCACGGATGACATGCTGAAAGTCTCCGGCGTCTATGTCGCGCCCGCAGAGATTGAGAATTGTTTACTGCAACACGAAGCCGTGCTGGAATGCGCGGTCATAGGCCACGATGCGGGCAGCGGCCTCTTCAAGCCCAAAGCCTTCGTCGTCGCGCGCGAGGGTTTCGCGCCCGGCGAAGCGTTAGACCAGAGCATCAAGGAGTTTGCTAAATCCAAAATGGCGCTCTACAAATACCCGCGCTGGATAGAGTTTGTTGACTCCCTGCCCAAAAATGATCGCGGCAAGATTGACCGGAAGAAATTGAAAAGCGGTCAATAAATATTAGCCACAGAGAACACAGAGGAATTTTAAATTTCAAATTCGGAATCTGACGATTTGAAATCTTTCTTAAACCTCTGTGTCCTCTGTGGCTAGATTTTATTTATTCAGCGCGAATTTTACGATCTCTGTGCGGGCGGCGACAAAGAGTTCGTTGCGGTCATTAAAGACCATCACAAAAGCCACGTTTTTCTCGACCTTGAACACGTCCAGATAACGCCCGTTAGTGTCAAAGACCTGTATGCCTTTCACGTCCGAGACGTAGACGCGCCCCTGCCCGTCAACGGCGACGCTGTGCGGGGCGCGAAACAGTCCCGGCTCTTCGCCTTCGCCGCCGATGCGCGTGATGAACTTTCCGTTCGGCGCAAACTTAAAGACTGCGTCATTGAAAGTTCCCAGCGCGTAGATATTTCCGAGTCCGTCCACGGCTATTTTCGTATCCAATTCAGAATCGCCGGTCTGCTCTGTGATGGCTTTGGTGATCGTGCTGAGAGTTCTGCCGCTGCTGTCAAAGCGCACGATGTCCTGCCCGTTCTGCGTGGCGACGAGGCCGCCGTCCGGCGTCACGACGACATCATTAAACCATCTCCCCGTCGCGGGAACTTTCCCCAAAGCCTCGCCCGTCATGCCTTCATAGCGATTGATGTCTCCGCTCTGGACGACGTAAACAACTCCCTTGCGGTCTGCCGCCAGACGAAGCAAGGGCATCTTAGGGTCAACCATCCATTGCGTCAGAAATTTTCCGCTTGAGTCGAAGACCTGCACGCGCCCCCCTATGTAATCCGCAGCGTAAATATTTCCCTCTCCGTCAACCGCGACGCTGCGCGCGTCCTTGAACTGCCCCGCGCCGATGCCTTCTCTCCCGAACTTGAGCAAGACGCTGGCAAAGCCTCGCTGAGCCGGAGTGTCCGTGCGCCTGTCCGTCCGCGTGTTTCCAGGATTCGCAATCGTCGGCGCATCGGATGTAGTGTGTGAATATCGTGTGCCGGAAAAGGAAAAGTAGAACGCGATGCCGATGCCAGCTATTGAGATAACGCCGATGAAGACGACAAGCGCGATGGCAAGCGGCGAGCAGCCCTGTGAGCGTTTAGCACCGTATGCATGCGGCTGTGCGCCAAAAGAAGTTTGCGAGACTTGTATCTGCGGCTGAACCGTATGTGACTCAAATCCCTGCATCACCTCGACGCTCTTGCCGGACGCCAACCTCTCAACCGCTTCTTTCGCTTCTTTCAAGCCGGTGCCGAAAGTCTCTCGATAAACTTTGATGGCTTCGATCTTGTTGCCGTCGCGAATCAGCCTCCCGATCTGCGCCAGATTGCCGAGCTGGTCTTGCAAAGTCGCATCTTCGCGAGCTGCGGGTCGGCTCATGCGCAGTTCTTCCGGCACGATGACGGAGTTGCTACAGAATTGACAGCGCACTGTGATCTTGCCGCCGTCGTATTCGAGCGGGCCGCCGCACGAGGGACATTTAAAAGGTTGTGGCATCAGGTTTCTCTCTCAGATAACTTTGAGCGCTGGCTTGACGATTGCTCTTTGCGCTCTTTGCGGTTAGAAGCTTTTTAACGCAAAGCGCGCAAAGAAGAAAGACGCCAAGGTCGCAAAGAATTATAAAACAGATGAAGCCCTGTAAATAATAGTAAAAGTTATTACGCAGTTGTAAATAAAATCGGCTCGTCCGGTTTTCCAGCAACGCAATCCTGTAGAATTTGCGTCAGACCTTTTGTAACTCTCTTAAATTTATTCGGAGGCAACTATGAACAGAAGCTCTCTTTCCAAAAGCTGGTTGAGAATCGCAATCTCGCTGGGCGTGTTGTTACTGTCATACCCCGCTGCACGTGCGCAGCTTGCTCAGGGCGGCGACGCCGCGCCTGTCCGCTTAACTATCAAGTCCGAAGTGATGGGAGAAGAGAGAGTCGTCCTCGTTCGCACGCCGCCCGGATACGAGCGCGGCACTGACCGTTTTCCCGTCCTCTACATGACGGACGGCAACGCGCACATAGAACACACCAGCGCGACCGTTTCATTCTTAGCTCGCAATGGCCGGATGCCGGAAATGATTATCGTCGCCATCAACAACACAGACCGGACGCGCGATTTGACTCCGACCAATGCGACGCTGCCGCGCCCGGACGGCTCGCCACAGCCGTTTCCCACCAGCGGCGGCGCAGACAAATTCTTAAAATTTATTGAGACGGAATTGATTCCGAACATCGAAAGTAAATACAGAGTCTTGCCCTATCGCGTGTTCGCCGGGCATTCCTTTGGCGGCTTGTTTGCCATTCACGCGATGTTCGCGCGACCAGAGCTTTTCAACGCTTACATCGCGGTCAGCCCGTCGCTCAACTGGGATAACTATGTGGAAGTGAAACGCGCCGAAGAGTTTTTGAAGGGACGCAAAGAGTGGAAGAAGACGCTCTTTGTCACGCTCGGCAACGAGCCGGGAGATATTATGACCGGCTATAATCGCTTCCGGGAACTGATGTCTAAACAGCAGTTGAAAGATTTTGAGTGGGATGCTCAATTGATGAATGACGAGGATCATGGCTCCGTCGTGCTGCGCAGCCACTATCAGGGATTGCGCAAAGTTTTCGATGGCTGGCTGCTTCCGACAGACCCCGCGACGGGAGCCATCACTGGAGGATGGCAGGACGTTGAAGATCATTATAAGAAGCTCTCGCAAAGGCTCGGCTTCAAAGTTATGGCAGCGGAAGCTCTGGTCAACCGGTTTGGCTATCAGTTGATGGGCGCGGGACGGATGGATGAAGCCATCGCCGCCTTTAAATCCAACGTCGAACGCTATCCGGCCTCTCCCAACGTCTATGACAGCCTCGGCGAAGCTTACGAGACGAGCGGTCGCTTAGACCTCGCGCGCTCTAACTACGAGAAAGCCTACACGCTGGGCAAACAGAATAATAATGCCAACACGGAAATCTTCAAAACCAACTTTGAGCGAGCCGCCGGAAAAATCAAACAGGATACCGACGCGAAGAAGTGACGGGAAAGATAAAAGGTAAAAGGCAAAAGTGAAGAGGGCAGGAATGTCTTCCTTTTGCCTTTTATAAGCCGCGTGAGCGGCGATGAGAAGGTAGCCAGACGTGCAACGTCTGGTTCGGATGAAATAATCGTTGCCGCGCCGCAAGGTGCGGGTAGACAGTTCTGCGCGCATCTTCAATGCGCTATTCTTTTCTGCAACCTTCCAGACGTTGCACGTCTGGCTACCTTCGGCGTACATGTCGGAATGTTCAAACAGTTCTAAGACAATGCTCTTGAATCTGCTCTGAATTTCTCTCAAATTACCTCGCTTGCGGCCTTCAGCCCTTGCAGCCGCGCGCCGGTTGCGACAAAATTACAATAAACGTGCGTCCATGATTCTGCGTAATGAAGAATAGTAAGCAAACAGTCAGCGAGAGCATGTGCCGGAATGTCCGGCAGCGAACCGCCGACCTGCGCAGGAGCATCAAAAGAGACGCACAAATGTCTCGTTAAAATCGGGATTCATAAGGATTGAGAGAGAAAAGCTATGTATAAAATCTCCGCCCGTCAAATCTTGCTGATAGCATTACTGTCAGCCATCTTTGCCGCAGGCACAGTCGCCTGTTTCAATCGTTTTGGCAATAACTTTCAACCCAACAGCTCGGCCTACACCGAGGCTCCGGCGGCAGGCATCTCAGACCCGTCGCTCGCCACGGACGAGCAGAACAACATAGAAGTCTACAGGACGATTTCGCCCGGCGTCGCCTATATTACTTCGACCTCTTACCGCAGGGATTACTTCGGTCAGGTGCAGGAGGGCGAAGGCTCCGGCTCTGGCTCTGTGATAGACGATCAGGGACATATCCTGACTAACTATCACGTCGTCGAAGGCGCGCAAAAACTGTCCGTGCGCTTTGCGGGCGATAAGACCTATCCGGCCAAGTACGTCGGCGGCGACCCGGATACAGATTTAGCGGTGATTAAAGTCGAAGCGCCGCGCGACCAACTGACTATCGTTCCGCTCGGCGATTCCGACAGGCTGTCGGTGGGGCAGAAGGTCTTGGCTATCGGAAATCCTTTCGGCCTTGACCGCACGCTGACCACGGGAGTCATCAGCGGACTTCAGCGCCCGATTCGCGCGCGTAATGATCGCCCGATTGAAGGCGCGATTCAGACGGACGCTTCGATCAATCCGGGCAATTCGGGCGGGCCGCTCTTGGATTCGCACGGGCGCATGATCGGCATCAACTCGCAAATTCTTTCGCCTTCGGGAGCGAGCGCGGGCGTCGGCTTTGCCGTCCCGGTCAACATCGCCAAGCGCATCGTGCCTGAGCTGATTAAGAACGGCGTCGTGCGCCGTCCCAAGCTCGGCATCGGCGGGCGCGATGTGAACACTTTGCGAGGCATGCCGGTCGAAGAAGGCGTCCTGATTATACAGGTCGTGCCGGGCGGCTCGGCTGCCGCGGCGGGCTTGCGCGGCACGACGCCGACAGAGGATGGCGACATCACTCTGGGCGACATCGTGACGGCGATGGACGGCGAGAAAGTGCGCAACAACGATGACCTCTATCGCATCCTCGACAAGCATCAAATCGGGGATGTAGTCAAAGTGGAAGTCCTGCGCAACAGTGCGCGCACCAACGTGCAGGTGCGCCTGCTCGAATTGCCGGACACGCGCCGCACGACTCCCGGCAGACGATAAAATCAGGGTGTAGGGGGAAGGGTATAGGGTGTAGTTCAAGACATTGCTTTTGCTACACCCTATACCCCTCCCCCTACACCCTCGCTCTTATGGAGACGGAACACTTTATCAATCAGGGTTACGGGTGGCTGTGCAAGCACTGTCATGATGATGAAGAAACGCGCGTGAGCCGTAATGAAGGCCGCGCGCGTTTTTTTACCGAAGGTGAAGCGGAAGATAAAGAGCCTTTGCTTTCCACGCCCGCGCTCGCACGCTGGCGCGATGCCGCGCAGCAAACTCTTTTTTGCCCGCGCTGCGGTATAGAAGAGATGCTGAATAAAGCTTGAGCCAGAAGAGTTCACGCAAAGGCGCAAAGACGCAAAGAAAAGACAAGCTGTTTTCCTTTGCGTCTTTGCGCCTTTGCGTGAGCTTAGCTTTGTTCTTAAGAGCCGAGCAATCTGCGCAGCTCGTTGAGACGATTCTCCGGCGCGCCGTAACGCGCGCGGTAATCGTCTATGCTGCGCCGGATAACCTCGAAAGCATCTGCGCGACCGTAGACTTCTGCAATCTCGACGCGGCGCGGCGCATCGTTCGGCAGTTGCTTGTAGCTCAGAAAATAATGTCTGAGACGATCTACCAACCCGGTCGGGCAATCCGCCAGCTCGTTTAAGTGTCCATAGGCAACATCGGATTCCAGCACGGCGATAATCTTGTCGTCCGCCTCGTTGCCGTCAATCATCCGCAGGCCGCCGATGGGTTTGGCGCGCACAAAGAAGTTCCCTTGCGCGATGGTCTTTTCCGTCAGCACGCAGATGTCCATCGGGTCGCCGTCGCCTTTGATGCCTTCGCGCCCTGTGCGCTCGCAGCACAATGCGCCGACCGCATCGCCGCAATAGGTCTGCGGAATAAAACCGTAAGGCGTCGGGCACAAAGAGGAAAATCTTTGCGGGCGGTCAATGCGCAGGTGGCCTGAAGGCTTGTCCAGTTCGTACTTGACCACATCGGTCGGCACGATCTCGACATAGACATTGACAGCATCACTTGCATCAAGACCGGGCGCGACGCCGTGCCACGGATGCGCCTGAAAAAGAACCGCGAGCAGATCGTGTAGCGCAGCATCATCAGCAGACATGTGTTTCTCTCCCAAAGCGCCGCACGCTTTCTCGCGCGGCATGCATCAATGCTAAAATCTTCCGGCACCTGGCATGGCGCATTTTTTTGATTATGAAACCTACCGCGTGAGCATGTCTAATAGCGCGGGACAGAGCCAGTAGAATTTTATGTCCGCGACCACCGCACCGGCCATCACCGGAAAAGAGCAGGCGAGAGCCATCAGCCTGCGCTGGATCATCAGCGCGCAGGAGGATTTAGTCTGGTTCATAGGCTCTGTTCTCTCTAGCTACCTGTTGCTGGGGCTGTACGTGTCCGGGCTGGTTCCGCTCCTGTGGATGGTCGGAGCGTGGGCGATTCTGATTGATGCGCCGCACGTCTTCGGCACGTTTTCGCGCACGTACTTTGACCGCGCAGAGCGACGCGCGCGTAAACGCCTGCTGTGGGGTTCGCTCGTTTTCTTCGTGGTCGGCCCCGTCATGGTCTTGGCGGGCATCGGCCTCATCTTCTTTTTCCTCGCCGCGCTCTGGGCTTATTACCATCTGGTCAAACAGCACTACGGGTTTATGGTGCTGTACAAAAAGAAGAACGACGATCTGGCGAAACTAGACAATGCGCTGGACAGAGCGTTTCTGCTGCTCGCTTTCACATACCCGTTCGTAGCCTTTATTGCACGCGACCCCGAAGCGATGCGGCGCGTGCCCGCAAGGCTGCAATCAGGCGTCGGCATCCTCGAAACAGTCTTGCTGGTGGCAACTATTATCGCCGCAGCCGGATGGCTGATTCGGCAGGGGCAGCGCGTCTGGCAGGGCTTGCCTTTGAACGTTCCGAAATATCTCTTGCTCGCCGCAGCCGTCCCGATGCACTGGATAGTCCTGTTGACGCCGATGCCGCAAAAACCACTTGCCATCGTCGCCATCCTGACCATCTATCACAACCTGCAATATCATCGCCTGATCTGGTTTCACAATAAAAAGTATACGAAAGACGCGGACGGCAAAGAGCGTTACGGCGCGGCAGAGTTGATTAGCCGCCGCTTGATTTATTACGTGGCGTTCGGCATTCTCTTCGGCCTCTGGTATCAAATGCCCAGACGTTATGTTGAATCGAGCGGGCAAGGCACACTGCTGACGCAATTGGTCGCGGCCTTTTTCTGGGGGTACGCTTTTATACATTATTATCTGGACTCGAAAATCTGGCGCGTGAGGCGTGACCCGTCCGTCGGCAAAGCTTTGCAGATGAGTTGAAGCATCCCTTTTAAAAACACGAAGAGCCGCACCCGCCACAAGTGCAGCCCTTTCGTGGACTCTCAAAAAAGCTTTTGCAAAAGCTTTTTTGAGAGGAAGCGATAAACTCTATCTACTTGTTCCTGTTTCGCTCCGTCACGATTTCAGGACTCTAACAAAATCGCCCAAAACGTTCATCACGAATTATTCGCAATTCGTATTCTTTTTATTGCTGCCGAAACGTTCGGGACATATTACTGGCGAGCCATGCTATAATTCTCGAATTCGCCTAAATCGCTCATGGAAGAAAGAACAATAAATTTCCTGACCACGCGGCAACTGGCGCGTATGTGGCAGGTCAGCGAGGCTACCATCAAACGTTGGGCGGACGCCGGGCACCTGAATTCGCAGAAAACGCTCGGCGGCCATCGCCGCTTTGCGCTGGCGGAGGTCTTAAAATTTCAGAGCGAGCGCGGGTTCGATGCGGGCAGAGAAAGAGTCGAGCCGAAGCGCGCAGCGACGACCACTGCATCCGGCGCGCTCGAACGCTTTTTTGAAGCGATAGCTATCGGGCACGAGGCGGAGGCGACAGCCATTCTGCTCAGGCAGTATCTGGACAGGGTTCCGCCCGTCAAAATTCTGGAAGAGACGGTCACGGAAGCCTTACGTCGCGTCGGCAATCGCTGGCACAGCGGCGAGATGTCCGTCGCAGACGAGCATCTGGCGACGCATACAGCCATCAGAGCCATCGAATCCCTGCGCAATGCTATGCGCCCGTCACAGTTGAGCGAGAGATTGGCCGTCTGCTGCACTGTCGAAGATGAGCTGCATGATATTGCACCGCTCTGCGTACAGGTCTTGCTTGAGAGCGAAGGATGGAGCGTGAGAAACTTTGGAGCAAACATGCCCTTCTTTGCGCTGTCCGACGCGATTGTGAGACATCGCCCGCATCTTGTCTGCATCTCTTCAACCACCAATGTCGCGCTTTCGAGATACGCGCGCGAGTACGCACAGTTCAAGGCCGTCGCATTAAAACATCAAACGCGCATCGCGCTCGGCGGTGAAGGTTTTAGAGAGAGAGCTATCAGACAGAGATTTCCCGCAGACTTGCACGCGGAGAATTTCCATCAACTGCTGAAGATGATTTGAACAAAATAAGTGCGGAGTGTAGGTTCGCGAATAAAGTGAAAAGGTTTTCGCGCATATAATGAAATTGCGGAAGCGCAATTAGCGGGAGGTCTCTTCCAACCAATCCTTCGGTCAGCAGAGCCTATGCAACGCTCCTCTCTCCTGGAGCAATAATGTTAATAACATTCGGTCACTAAGACTTACGAGTTATATGGGGCTTATCACAGAAAAAGATATTTAATAACCACTCGAATTTGTCCGGAATGCAGCCAAGCTTTACTACAGCATCTTTTTCTTCATAAGAAACGGGAGTGCTTGGAAGGAAAACTATTTTCTCGCCTTCCCGTTTATCCAGGATGACCCCCAAACTATCACTTTCCTTGTGTGTGCATAGATTCAGGAGTGTTTGTTTACCCGTGTCAGTAATCTCTTTGACATAGCTGATGTCAAAGAGCACTCGACGAGGAAACGGCAAGCTCTGCCATGCCTTTTCGAGCACTTCGGACGCGAACAGGTCGAGGCGGCTGATTATGCTAATCCTGAAGGGTGTTTCCATGTAAACACGAATATATTCCTTATCATAGGTCGGGAATTGCAAAAAGTTAATAAGAGTCTGTTTATCCTCGTCAGAAGATAAGCGACTTTGAAAATGTATAGAAGAACCGCAACTGAAACAACTTACAAACCATCTGTTATTTAGATCAGAGAACAGGATCGAATTATGACATCCGTAAACCGGACAGATGATATACAGCTCTATGGCCGTTAATTCGCTGATAGCGTGTTCAACGCTTTCACTAACCGGGAATACACTAATCAGTTTAGTAATAGCTAACAGGTCCTGGAGCTTTTGTGTAAAGTGACAAATCCTCATCCCCCCATTCGCTTGATGGATGCGGACAAATGTATAAGTTAGTTCCTGTATGCCCGAACTATCTATGTAGCTAACGCCGGATAAATTCAGGACTATTTTGTCCCTCCCCTGCTCAAGCAATCCTCCGATGACATTGCGTAATGTCATACTTCCTTCGCCGATGGTAATCTTGCCATCCATATCCAGAACTGTAATGTCCCCTATATTTCGTTCTTTAATATTAAGTTCGGCCATAATGAAAAGAGGTTTCTTTGACGTTTCTTACGTCACGAGTTTAGCCACAATAATTCCCCCTATGTTAGCAAAAGCAAGATTTGAGAGCACCCGATAGGGGAAGTGTGAGAATAAGACATTCAGCATCTATATTACGTCAATTCATCACGGCAATAATCACTGTCACATCGTCTGCATAATCTCCTTCACGGTTATGGGAGCGCCAATCATCAAGTATTGCTTCGCCGATATACTTAGCACTCTGTCCGGCCATCCGCTCGACTATTTGCGTGAATCTGTAGCCGTAAGGGTCACCCATCAGGAGATGACCTTCTGTTAGGCCATCTGTGAGCAAGACAAGTATGTCACCCCGCGTAATCTCCGCATGTCGTTCCTTGTAATGCTCCGGTGTCATTCCCTCTGGCAGAAGCGGTTGCAAAACATTGCCGCGCACCGGTAGGCGGTCGCATTTACCGCGACGTGCTGAGTAGAGAACAGGATATGGTTGCGCTGCGTTTACAATTGCCAAAGTTCCGCGTGCCGGATCGATATTTACGCATTGCATTGAAATACACTTGAAATACTCATGAGCAGAAATAGTGGAATTCAGATGATCCATAATTTTGCCGAGATGCAACTGCCCCGTCTCGCTTACAAGCTTGCGAAAAACATTCCCAATAAACCGCGCAACGAAAGCACTTTTGAGTCCTACGGCGGGCACATCTCCGATGGCAATGACCAACTGCCGATGCAAGGGGATGATCTCGAAAAAATCCGCAGCGACATCAACTTTGGGGAGCACTCCGACATAAACATCCAAGCCTGGAACGGACGGGATGGTCGGTGTTATTAGTTGTGTCCGAAAAGAAGTTGGGCCGGGACGGTAAGGTTGTATGGCCTTCTTTGTATCTTCAATAATGTCCCCGCCCACTGTCTCCCGGAGTCCCTCGACAATCTCCACACACTTCTCTACGAGGGTGGGGTCTCCTGCATCAAGCAGTGATCGTGCGAGCAGTTCCACATCCTCAAGTACTGCATATCCATATCGCCGAACTTTCTCTATCAGAAAAGAATGGTCAATCACTTCATTCAATTTGACATGACTCGCCGAGGCAAAGAGATGATAAGCCAGTGATGACCAACGGTATTCGTAAACACGACTCTCCGGATGCTGTAGCCAATCAGATACCATACGATGGCACTCCCTTAACTCATCCTCGTAGAGCAATTCTTGAGCAACAAAATCATGGAATCCTACGTGATAGAAGCAGTAAGAATCATCCACTTCAAACAGAAACTGCCGCACATGACTGATCCCATGTTCATAAACCTGCCGTTGCCTTTCGCCCAGTATTTGGCTCAGCTCTCGAAGATTGAGAGGCTTCCGCACAACTGCTAAAATGCCTAGCAAATCGTGAAGAATCTTATTTGAATTACCGTAAATGCTCTTGATCGCACGCCTGAAAAACCCCTCAATGCTTGAAGGTAGATCACGCAAATCGAATCCAAGATTTCTTCCCAATTCCTCAGCCGCTGCGCGTAAATACAGAGGGTTTCCCTGTGAAGCCTCTGCAATACGCTCTGTTTCTGCTTCTGAAAACCCCGGATACTGCACGCGCAAAATTTCTCTCATCTCAGAGATTTCCAATGGGCCGAGATCAAACATTTCATACGGTGTCGTGAATAGATATTCTTCTAATCTGTTGAGATAGATTCCTGGACGAGATGTCACCACAACGTATGCACCTTCGGGGAGCGCATCGGTCGCAAGGAATGGAAATTCATCACTGAGGTCTTCGACAAGTTCATCCAATGCATCAATAACTAAGATGAGTTTGTTCTGTTTTTCTGTCAGGAGAATCAGAAGCTCTTGAAAAGTTTTGGTCAGATCAGAAAGGTTATCTGATATTACAACCTTCGTTTTACTTAGTGGGATAATTTGCGTCAGCAATGAGCGGAGGATCAAACGCGCATCCGAGCGCCCGCCGGTACGACTTATAAAGTGGTGAATGTAATTATAAGTTTTCACCAGATGACATGAAAGAGCTGTCTTCCCCTGTCCTGGCCCTCCGCGTACAATAAAATAGCCACGGCTATTTTTAATCATGAATCTGTTAAAGCACTGCAACACATACGTGCGACCGGTAAATCTTTTAGCGTGCTCCTCAATTATTCGACGTTGTGTGACAAAATATGAATCTACGTCATTTGGAAATAATGATTCTGTTTCACTATCGCTACTCATCAAATCAGACTGGAAAGTTGGGTTACGCTTCAGGGGCGGCAACTGCCGCAGCATACCAATTTCCGGCTTCAGAACATGAGGTTGATTAGTGAGGTGGCGATAAAGATCCTGATACCCTTTCTCAAGGAATACTTCATAGCACGTTGTGCTACGCAGAATTGTAGGTATATAGGTAGAATCCCCTTTCGCAAATAGAATAGGAATAAACTTTGTGTTATTAGCCTCGGCACTGTAAATCTCCTGTGTAATCACTGCCCCTTCCCATTTTACTCCTAGTCCTGTTCCTGTCTGTTCCTTGCCCTTGAACCTTCTCATATATATTTCTGTACAAACGACAAGGACAAAGTCGGCATCTTCAATCTGGCTCGCCGTCCAGTGCGCCCAGCCTCTTGCAGGTGACATTTCATACTGATCGATTGTGCAATCAATACCCTCCACTCGTAATCTGTCTGAAATATCTAACACGCGATCCATGTGCTCAAGTGAGTCATGACTATAGCTGATGAAAACTTTAGGCATTTTATGATATGAAGGCGCTGCTATATTTACATCCGAGTAAATCATTTTCTGATTACCTTATACAGAGATTGGAATGAAGTTGAAAATTCGATTATGCGCCATCTAATCCTTAGATGGGATAGAGCAGGATTAGAGAAAAAGCGCAGAATCTAAGCACTCGCAGCATGAAAATAGTACTCCCCATTTTTATTGAGAGTCAATACGATTTCAGATCTGACGGCTTATCACTTTTGAGGAGACCTCAGCCACGAGAGTGAACAGCCTTGCATTTACAATTTCATTTTGTGCCCGAACCCATGCGGGAACTGAATAGACGGCTGCGGCTCTCGCTAGTCCTCGTCATGGTCTTCGCCGTCGTAGTGCATGACGACGCATTCATCGTCCATGACGGTTTCGAGATGGACCGGGCGTCCCCACAAAGTATGAACATGCTCAAGAGCTTTGCGCGCGTAACGCTGGTCAAGCTCCGTGCCCTCATATTCGTGCTTCAGGTAAAGCTCGCGGTTGCCGTTATAGTCTCCGTCCGCGACGACTATGTAAGGAAAACCGAAATTGGTCAGGTTCGAGACGAGTTGATCGCGCACGCGCTCCCAACGCTTTTCCGTAATCGTCCAATCCTCTTCTTCAACCAATTCATAAACGAACAGGTCAAGCTCTTCGCATAATTCTTCGGTCAGATAGTTGCGCAAGAAGGAAACGTCATTATCCAGCTCGCGCACCTCGAAAATCTTTTCGCGCCCTGAGCCGGGATGCCTCCCGAATTTTTCCTGCTCCTCCGCGGTCGGATTGTCCCAACGCTTTTCGATGTCCTCAAAGATTTTATAGCCCAGATAATACGGATTGAGTTGCCCGACATGCGGCGAGACGACGCCCGAATGAAGCTCCGCAAACTCCATATGCTCGCTGTCCGTGAGGTCTAATTCACGCATGATGCGTGAGTGCCAGTAGCTGGCCCATCCTTCATTTTGTAGCTTGGTTTGTATCTGCGGAACGAAGTATTCCATCTCTTCATGAATCATCGCCATCGCGTCGCGCTGCCACGGTTGGAGGTGCGGCGAGTGGCGCATGATGTAATAGATAAGGTCTTTTTCCGGCAGGTGATCGCGGCGCGGCTTTGCTATTTCTTCCGGCTCTGTTTCCGCCTTCTCGCCCATCTTCCATAAATCGTCGTAGCGGCCTTCGACGCGCTTTAGAGGCAAAGCGCGCGGCTCTTGCGGATTTGGACGCTTGATAAAAAAGTTCGGGTCAATGTGCTCTTCGATGGCGAGCACAGCGTCAAGCAGTTTCTCGACCGTCTTGCGCCCGTACTTAAACTCGTATTCGGTCATGCGCCCCGAATGTGACGAGACGCTTTCGACCATCCGGCGATTGGTCTTGGAAAAGTAGACGTTGTTCTTGAAAAAATCCACATGGCCGAGCACATGCGCCATCACCAGCTTGTTCTGAATCGGGCTGTTGGTCTCAAGCAGAAAGCCGTATGAAGGATTGGTGTTGATGACGACCTCGTAAATCTTCGAGAGGCCGAAGTCATACATCGTCTTCATGCGGTGATAAGCCTTGCCGAACGTCCAGTGCGAGTAACGTCCCGGCAGAGCATAAGAGCCGACCTCGTACATCACCGTCGCGGGCACAATCTCAAAGCGCGTCGGAAACGGATCGAGGCCGAACTTTCGCGCGACTTCCCAGATTTGCTCAAGAGCTTTTTCTAAATCCTTAATTTCGCGGTCTTGCATATTAAATCTTAACCAGCATCGTCATAAACTCATTGCCAAACCGACGCCACATCGAGAACGAATCCCTGTAACAAAGGCTCGCCGGAAATTGCTTGCGGGTCGTCTAAAATCTCTGCCGCAGCGTTGGGGCGATAGACGTGAACTTTTCTTTCAAGCGGGTCAATCAGCCAGCCAAGCTGCGCGCCGTTATCAATGTATTCCTGCATCTTCGCCTGAAGCGTCTTGAGCGAATCGGTGCGCGAGCGCAACTCGACAACGAAATCCGGGCAGAGCGGCGGAAACTTTTCCTGCTGTTCTTGCGTGAGCGCCTGCCAACGCTCATTCCTAATCCATGCCGCATCAGGTGAACGTTGCGCGCCGCTTGGCAGGACGAAGATGGTGGAAGAGTCAAAGACCTGACCTCTGTCGTCAGCTTCACTCCAGACAACAAGTCGTGCATTCAGCTTGGAATTGAGAATGCCTGTCTTTCCGCCGGTGGGTGCCATGATGATGATGTCTCCTTCCGCAGTCCGCTCGATGCGCCATTGATCGTTGGCGCGGCAGAACTCGTAAAACTCTTCATCGCTCAGCTTTTTCAGGATGGGCTGAAAATGCAGGACGAGCGGCTCTACTTCGGTGACAAACGTGGCTGTGCTCATAAGACTTTTACCTCTTTCAAAGCTCATTTCTTTTTCCGAAAAACTGCTTGAGCGCAGGATAGACATCTTCCTTCTCATCAATCCTGACGCCGACGAAACGCTCTCTGTTTTTGAGGCGGTCGTTAAAGATTGAGAGCAGCGCGCCCGACGAGCGGCGATAACTGGAAGAGCCTTCTTCGCCGATCTCGCCGTAGCCGAACAGGTTGCACGTCCCTATCAATTCATCCGCGAGACGCACGGCTTCTTCATTGTCCGAGTAATAATTGTCGCCGTCCGAGAAATGAAAGGGATACACATTCCAATCCTGCGGACGATAACGTTGCGTGATAATCTCAAGCGCGAGTTGATAAGCGGAGGAAACGACCGTGCCGCCCGATTCCCCCTGTGTGAAGAATTGTTCCTCAGAGACTTCTCTGGCTTCCGTATGATGCGAGATAAAAACTATCTCAACGTTGTCATATTTCGTGCGCAGGAATCTGACCATCCAGAAGAAGAACGAGCGCGCGATATACTTTTTAAATTCGCCCATCGAGCCTGAGACATCCATCATCGAGATGACGACGGCGTTCGATTCATAGCGCAGGGTTTCTTCCCAGGTCTTAAATCGCAAATCTTCTTTTCGGACATCGCCGAAACGCGCCTTGCCCTGCTCGCGGGCGTTGCGTTTGATGTTTTCCAAAATCATGCGGCGCTTATCGAGATTCGCCATCACGCCCGTGCGGCGAATCTCGTTAAAGCGGGTCGCGCGCGACGGCACAGCCTTTTTCGCTTTCTCTTCGAGGAAAGGCAGATGCAAATCTTCAAAGATGAGCGCGGCGATCTCGTCTATGTTGACTTCGGCTTCATAGTATTCGCCGCCGCCACCCTGCCCGCCCTGTCCTGTGCCCTGCCCCTGTCCCGGCTGGCCTTCGCGCCCGATGACATCGCCGACGCGGGTCTTGCCGTCGCCCTGTCCGACATGCTTGCGCTTGCGATAATCGAAACGGAATTTGTATTCGTCGAGCGCGCGAATCGGAACTTTGACCGTGCGCTTGCCGTCCGAGAGGATAATCGCTTCGTTCGAGACGATAGAGCCTAAGTTCTGCCTGACCGCCTCCTTGACGCGCTCCTTGTGACGATCCTGGTCAATGATGCCTTTACGCTGCAAAGACCAGTCGTTGCGTTGAATGGACATCTGTACCTCTTAAATCTTCTAAAAGCGAAATTCAATGAGCCACAGAGGGCACAGAGAACACAGAGACAAATATCAAACTCACCATTTCAGATTTGAATATAAATATCAAATTCACCATTTCAGATTTGAAATTCTTCCCCCTCTGTGTTCTCTGTGCCCTCTGTGGCTGGATAAATTCTTCTCACGATATTTATCAGGCATTCGCTGAAACATATTCCTTCGGCTGCTCTTCAAGCTTTCTCGCGTCGCCGCAAAACTCCGTCACCATCTCTACAAACTCTTGCGGATATTCCTCCTGCGGCAAGTGGCCGCAACGTCGCAAAATCACCAACCGCGCCTCAGGCATCTTTTCATGCAGCGACTCACCGTGACGAAGCGGAATCTCAAGATCGTTTTCGCCCCAGATGAGCAGCGTCGGTTGTTTGATGTCGTGCGCCTGCTGTTCGATGCGCCCGGCCTGCCAGTTGCGCAAGGTGCGCAGGACTGCGCGATGCGCGCTCGCGGCACGGAGCGGGCGATGGTGTGCGTCCAGACGCTCTTCGTCATAAAGCAGCGGGCTGCCCGTTGCTAAGATTTTCTTCTTCTGCCGCCAGCGCGACAGCCTGCGCGAGTCAACCATAAACGGCGTCACGAGTTCGCCGACCAGCGGCGCAGTAGCCAGCCGCGCGATGGGCTGGCGCACAGGCTCGTCGTTAATGACCGCGCCGATCAGGACGAGCTTTGAGACGCGCGACGGGTAATCTAGCGCACAAGTCGCGGCCACAGCGCCGCCGTAAGAACTGCCGACCAGCATCGCGCGCTCTATATTCAGATGCTCCATCAAACCGTTAAGCATGCGCGCCTGAGCTTCAAATGTGTATGCGCCGTCGCGCGGCTTTTCAGAAAAGCCATAGCCCAGTAAATCCGGCGCGATGACGCGAAAGCCGCTTTCTGCCAGAGGCAGAAAGACCGCGCGCCACACATGCGTCGAAGCGCAAAAGCCGTGTATCAAGATGAGCGGCGGCGCATCCAACGCGCCTGCTTCCTGATAATGCACGCGCACGCCTTCGATGTCGGCAAAGCGCGAATGCTCTCTGTGCGGGAGCTGCTGACCGTGTTCGTCAAAAGTAACTTCATCGGGGCGGCTCAGCAGTTTCGCAGTCACAGCCGCGCCCGCAGCCACTCCAACGGCTCCGGCAATCCAGTAACGTTTTTTCATAAGCAGCTATTCAACCGATACCCTTTCAACATCTGAGAACTTTGGTTTTACAGGCTTCGACCTTCCGTAGAAGACAACCATAACTTTCAGCAGCGCGCGGGCTTGATTGATGCCTTCTATCTTGCCCGTAAACGACGCGAAAGCCTCTGACCTGATTCGCACCGTATCACCCACTCTAAAGGTTGGCATTCTTTCAAACTCCAATCAATATTAAAACTACGCCCGCGCCTTTCAAATGAAAAGCGCGGGCGTTAATTTTAAACCTGATGCTCTGTTCAGCGCGCCCACCCTCAGCGCGAGAGCAGAGTGCCGACGTAAGTCAAAAGCTCGTTAGCGCAGACCGGACAGTAGCCGCCGTCTTTGACGAGACGGTCAACCACATCGTTGATGCGGCGCGTCTGATCCGGGTCAGGCGTCTTCGATGAAGTCGTGATCTTCACCACGTCCTTGAGGTCTGCGAAAATCTTTTTCTCAATCGCTTCTTTCAAACGCTCATGAGAAGTATATTCAAACGCACGCCCTTTCCGCGCGTAAGAAGAGATGCGTATCAGAATCTCCTGCCTGAAAGTGTTCTTGGCGTTGTCCGAGATGCCTATCTGTTCTTCGATGGAACGCATCAACTGCTCGTCCGGCTCCATCTCTTCCTCTGTAATCGGGTCTTTGATGCGTTCCTTATTGCAGAAAGCCTCTACGTTGTCCAGATAGTTATTGCACATGGTGCGCGCCATCTCTTCAAACGAATAGACGAAGGCGCGCTGGACTTCGATCTTCGCCAGCTCGTCATACTCTTTGCGCGAAGCCGAGATCAGGTTCAGATAACGCTCGCGCTGGTCTGCGCTGATGCCCGTGTGCTGTTCAAAGCCGTCTTTGATGGCGCGCAGGGCGTCAATCGGATTGATGCAAGTCACGCCGTCACGCACGAGCGCGCTTGAGAGGCGATTGATGATGTAGCGCGGGCTGATGCCGTCCATGCCTTCGCGGATGGTGTCGTCCTTTAGCTCGCGCACGTCTTTGGATTTGTAGCCTTCCACATCCTCGCCGTCGTACAGCTTCATCTTCTTGACGATGTCAACGTTGGCGCGCTTTGGCTCTTCCAATCTGGTCATCACCGCAAACATCGCCGCGACTCTCAAAGTATTCGGCGCGATATGCACGTTGCGCAAGACTTCCGATTGATTCAAGAGCTTGTAATAGATGCGCTCCTCCTGCGAGACGCGCAGGTTATACGGCACGCGCACTAAGATGATGCGATCCTGCAAAGCCTCAGACTTGCGATTGCCCGCGAAAGAAATGTACTCGTTCTCGTTCGAGTGCGAGAGAATCACTTCGTCCGCGTAAATCATGGCAAACCGCCCGGTCTTGATGTTCTGCTCCTGCGAGAGCGTGAGAAGAGAATAAAGAAACTTCTCATCGCACTTGAGCATTTCTATAAATTCCATCAAGCCGCGATTCGCAATGTTCAGCTCGCCGTCAAAACGATAGGCGCGCGGGTCTGACTCCACGCCCACCTCGCCGATGGTCGAGAGATCAATCGAGCCTGTTAGCTCCGTAATGTCCTGACTGTTGTGATTGATAAAGCCGTTGGCGCAAAAAGAATGCGTACCCGGCACAGTCAAGTCATAAACCTGCGCTTGCCCTTCCGTAATGTCGCGCACCTCAAGCCACAACAAGCATGGATCAAGATGCTGGCGCAACTGTGTCAGGGCAGGAGTATCTGCGGGCAACACACGCTCTCCGGCTTCGATTAAGTTGCGGAGTTGAGAGTGCGTCAGGTTGCGTCCCCACGGAGCATCTGTCGCATAACGATGAAAGCGTGGTAAGGCTTTACCGCTCACGGTTGCGACTTCATGCAGCATGTCTCGAACGACTGGCTGCATCTGCGGAATGGTGTCGAAGTTCGTGCGCCCGCGCCTTGCGGCGAGACGTTCGGGAGCATCCGTGCATTTTTCTCGCAGCGAGGGAATGAGCGACAATAAATCAACGACGGCGTCGCCCGTCACGACCACCGAATACGCGGTAAAACGTTCTTTGATAGTCTCTTCGTATCGCGCCGAGACGATGCCGAGATTGAGCAGTGCGACCTGCACCTGCCGTCCCATCTCAGGCGAAGCCGTCGCAATCTTAAAGCGATTGCTGCCAAGACTTTTGCGTGCGCTGATCGTGCCGTCGCCCCAGAACAAGCCTTCCAGAAAGCTCAGGAAAATCTCGCGCGGGGCAGCCATTACGAGATGCGGAATGCGCTTATTGGCCGCGCCGCGCGTGATACCGCAAACTTGCTCTAACCAGCGCACGAGCTTGACGGACGAGATTGAAAGCGAGAGCGCGTGGGTTCCCCGCTTGGTATAAATCTTCGGGCGCACGGTGAACAGACGCTCGCAAGTCTCAAGGATGTCATCAATCACACGCCGGTCGCCATTGGTGAGCCACAAGGCTGTGTCCGTCAGCGAGCCTTCCGCGACAATGTAGCCAAGCAGGCGCGCGAGGTCTGCGCTCATCCGGCGAGGCAAGGTCAGATTTTTATTCTGCCCGCGACTGGACGGCCCCGCGTAAATGAAGGGCAGCAATTCGGGCGTGTCGCCGAAAAGATTTTGTCCACGTTGCAGCGCGACCATGTCGCCGACCTTCAGCTCACTTAACTTCACCCATGCGGTTCGCCCGTTCTTTAAAACGAAGACCGGATGCACCGTCGAGCCTTCGATTTCATACCCGAGCCGTGTGCGGATGCGCCGCGTGGAGCGCACGCCGCCGTTATAAAAGTGCGAAGTCCACTCCGCTCCTTTCATGCCGCTGACGCCGACGCTCAATGGCATGAATTGGTCTTCAGCCGCACTAACCTCACGTTGCAATTCATCGAAACGCAGCATCCCGCGATTTGTCAGAAGGATCGTATCGCCGGTCACGCACTTCGGGTCGCTCGGAGAGAAAGTGCCGATGCCGACACGTTCTTTTTCGGAAAAGAGGACGCGATGCACTTGCACATCTTCGTGGCGTCCGCCGTAGGTGTGTTCGAGCGCGTAACGGCATTGCGGGCAGAGGTCGCCTTCGATGTAGATGCCGTAATGTTTTTCGATTTCCGCACGGAGTTCCTGCGGGATGAGATGCAGCGGCTCTTCGTGCATCGGGCAGTCTTTAATGGCAAAGACCGCTCCGGCCTGGTTGCGCGTCCACTCTTCCAGGCCGCGCTTGAGCATCGTCACGATGGTAGATTTGCCGCCGCCGACCGGCCCCATCAGGAGGAGAATGCGCTTGCGAACTTCAAGGCGCTGCGCGGCGGATTTGAAATATTCGACGATGCGCGCAATCGGCTCTTCGATGCCGAATAGCTCCTGCGCAAAAAAGTTGTAGCGCGCAACTTCGTCGCGAGTCCCCTCGTTGAGCTTCTCGATGCCCGCCGCATGAACCATGTCGTTGATGCGTGCGTGCGACAGTTGTGCGATTCGTGGATTCTGTGTGACCAGCTCGAAATAATCGCGGAATGAGCCTTCCCAGCGGAGTGCTTCACGCTCATGGCGTAAATTTTCCAGCCGCTCGCTGATATTAAAATGTATTTTGCCATCCTGCTCTTGCATAGCCTTATTCGTACCTCTCTCGGCTTTTGACGCGCGCGTGGATAGCGTGTGGGGATGAGCACGCCCTTCGGTTCTCGCGGGCGGCAGGCAAAAAAGTTTAGAGCCTGCGCTCGCTTAGAGGCGGAGCTTCGATATACGCAGACGACACGCGCGCGAAAGCGTGCGGCGTATCGTCGAAGCCTCTGACACCCGTTCAATGATCTACAAACCCAATCAAAACAAGCGGGCTGATGAAGCGAAACATCAGGAAGCGTTCAGCCCTCGCTTGTAACCGTCTGCCGTTAAGTATATCACAGCAAGCCAAGCCCCAAGTCAAGGCTTTCATTCTCCGCCAGCGAAGACGACGCGCGGGCGCACAACACTTTGCCGTGCGTCAAAAACTCCGACGGCGATCAGCTCGCCCGCCGTGTCACAGAGTTGCACGAGCTGTCCCTCGCGCCATTCATCACTGACGCTCAACATCGCGCCGTGCCGCACACGTTGCGCGTCCTCGCCCGTTAGATGCACCGAAGGCATAGCGGAGAGCGCCGCCCTCGGTGAAAGCAGGAAACCGGAAATCTCGTCCCCGGCTGTTACTCTTTCTTCCAATTCTTCCAGAGTGAGAGCGTCTGCCAGCCGAAAATCGCCCGCGCGCGTCCGGCGCAAATTTGCGAGATGAGCCGCGACGCCCAGACGCTGGCCCAGAGATTCCGCGAGCGTGCGTATGTACGTGCCCGCCGAACAGACGACGCGCGCAGAGAGATCGCATGTTCCGTCCGCGTTGTGCCTCAAGAGCGCGCCGTCATCTTCAATAGCATCCATCTCATGCACCTTCACGCGCACCGCCGCGCGCTCGATCTCAATGCCCCGCCGCGCCAGTTCGTAAAGTTTTTCACCCTTAACTTTTTTCGCTGAGTACATCGGCGGCACCTGTTCGATCTCTCCGCGCAATCCTGAAAGCCCCTCTTCTATTTTTGCGCCGCTCCAAGACCGCGCGAAACTTTCCGAGCCTTCGGCAGCTTTAGTCTCAGGTCGCACAACGCCCGTCGCATCGCCCGTCTCAGTCGCATAACCGAAACGTATCACGGCCTCGTACTCTTTCATCGCGCCGCTCAGAAACTGCGCGAGCCTCGTCGCGCGACCGACCAGGACGACCAGCACGCCGGTCGCAAACGGATCGAGCGTGCCCGTATGCCCGACCCTGCGCACGCGCATGATGCGCCGCACGCGCGCCACCACGTCATGCGAAGTCAGCCCGACTGGCTTGTCTATAATTAAAATGCCATCCATTGAAGACCATCCAAAAATTCTCACCACCAAGACACGAAGACGCAAAGGATAAGACTGCGACAGACTGTTATTATGGGCTGTAATGGCTTTGAGACTTCGCTCTCTTAGTGCCTTTGTGTCTTAGTGGTAAATAGTTTTTAATACTCTTTAAGAATCATGCGTAAACGTAACTGGAAACCCAAAGTAATTCAAATCGGAGTTGAGGAACAGGAGCGCAAAGCCCTGTCCATTGATCCAGAGAAAGCGCGCGAGCGCACCTTTCAGCGCGCCGTCAAGCTCCTTGCAGCCAAGCCGCGCTCGATTGCAGAGCTGCGCGAAAGGCTGCTGGAAAAACAGTGGACGAATGAAGAAACGGTCGAAGCTGTGCTTGAGAGATTAAAAGAGTACGGCTACTTGAACGACGAGCGTTTCGCCTTCGGCTATGCTGCGTTTCAAGTGCGCCAGAAGCCCGTCGGGCGTCAGCGTCTGCAACGCGCGCTGCAACTCAAAAAAGTTGACCGCGAGACGGCGGACGAAGCCATCAAGCTCGTTTTTGAAGAGACGCCCGAAGAAGACTTGATTGACCGCGCGATAGCCAAGCGCGTGCGCCTGCGCGGGCATCCCGAAACACGCGCCGAAACCAAAAGCCTCCTAGACCACCTGCTCCGGCAGGGCTTCTCATACGAACTGGCTATGAAGAAAGTGCGCGCGGCTTCGGCGGCAAACGTTGATGAAGATGATGCTTAGTTCAGCCAAAAGCGTATTTTAAAACTCTAGCCACAGAGAACACAGAGGACACAGAGAAGCTAAGAAATGTGTTTTATGCGAATCAAGGATAGAAATAATTAGCTGCTTTTTCTCTGTGCGTGCTTTGCGTCTTACTTCTTTGCGGTCTTTGCGGTTAAGTGCTTTTAACGCAAAGGCCACAAAGTTTTTCTCGCAAAGATCGCAAAGGCGGCTGCTCTTGATTTACATGTTTTGTATCTTCTTTTTCTCTGTGTCCTCTGTGTTCTCTGTGGCTAATTCCTGCATTCGCCCGCCTGCCCGGTGCATGTTACAATTTATGTTTACACTGACTTGATAAGGTTTGTATGACTATGACAGGAAACGAAATTCGGCAGAAATTCTTGGAATATTTTGAGAAGCACGGGCATAAGATCGTGCGCTCAAGCCCGCTCTTGCCTGCTAATGACCCGACGCTGCTGTTCACAAATGCAGGGATGAACCAGTTCAAAGATGTCTTTACGGGCGCGGAGAAGCGCGATTACGTGCGCGCTACTTCATCACAAAAATGCGTGCGCGCCGGAGGCAAGCATAACGACCTGGACGAGGTCGGCAAGACCGCGCGGCATCACACCTTTTTCGAGATGCTCGGCAATTTTTCCTTCGGCGATTATTTTAAGGAAGACGCGATACGCTGCGCTTGGGACTTGCTGGTCAACGAGTACGGCTTAGACCCTGAGCGTTTGTGGTTCACGGTTTACGAGGGCGATGAGGAAGTCCCGGCAGACGTTGAAGCGGAGACTTTGTGGGAACAGGTCGGCGCGCCGAAAGAGCGCATCCTGCGCTTTGGACGCAAAGATAATTTCTGGCAGATGGGCGACACAGGGCCGTGCGGCCCTTGCAGCGAGATTCATTATTACATGGGCGAAGACCCGTCCGACCCTGCGAAGAACCGCGCGGAGTTCGTCAACGGCCCCGGCGACACGACGATGGAAATCTGGAATCTCGTCTTTATGCAGTACGAGCGAAGCAAGAACGATGCGGGCGAGATTATCCAGACGCCGCTGCCGAAGCCTTCGGTTGACACGGGTGCGGGACTCGAACGCATCGCCGCCGTCCTGCAAGGCGTCAAGACGAATTACGACACGGATTTGATTCGCCCGATTGTAGAGCACACGGCGAAGCTGGCCGACCGTCATTACGAGCCTGATTCGCCCGAAGGCTTTGCCATGCGCGTTATCGCAGACCACGCGCGCACGACCGCCTTCGCCATCGCGGACGGCATCATGCCGGGTAACGAAGGCCGCAATTACGTTCTGCGCAAAATTATGCGGCGCGCGATTTATCATGGCCGTCACGCGCTTCAGCTTGAAGATTCGTTCTTCTACAAAGTGACCGACTTCGTCACCGAACAGATGCGCGAAGCTTATCCTGAGCTTGAAGCTTCAAAGGAATTTATCGAGCGCATGGTCAGGCTGGAAGAAGACCGCTTTAGCTCGACGCTCACCATCGGATTGCAAAAGCTTGACGCGCTTTTCTCAACCCTTGCCGAAAACACGATACCGGATTACAAAGACCTCGCGCGTCTTTATGATACTTTCGGCACGCCGCGAGATTTGATTCGCGTCGGCTTGGAAGAGCGCGGCTTTGAGGTTGAAGAAGAAGCGTTTAATAAATCTTTCGATGTTGCATTGCGTGAGATTCAACAGGCCAGCGTGCGCGATCAGGATGCTGGGCGCAGTAAAGCCAAGCCCGTCTACGCACAAATTGCAGAGCGCGCCGGGCAGAGCGAATTTACAGGATACGAAGGCACGAGGCTGGACGATGCGCGCGTCATCGCGCTCGTTAAAGGCGACGAAGAAGTCAACGAGTTAAACGAAGGCGAAGAAGGCGAAGCCATCTTGGATCGCACGCCTTTCTACGCCGAGTCGGGCGGTCAGGTCGGCGACACCGGCGCGTTTGCTAATGGCAACGCACATGTCGTTGTCAACGATACTGTTTCGCCCACCGGCGGACTTGTAGTCCATCGCGTTACGGTCGAGCGCGGAAGCTTGAGTGTCGGCGATGAGGTGACGGCAGACGTTGACGCGGAAAAACGTGATGCCACGCGCCGCAATCACACGGCAACGCATTTAATGCACGCCGCGCTGCGCGAAGTTTTGGGCGTTCACGTCAAGCAGGCTGGCTCAGTCGTCGCGCCGAATTACCTGCGCTTTGATTTCTCGCACTTTCAGCCCCTGACGCGCGAAGAGATTGCGGAAATTGAGCGGCTGGTCAATTACCAGATTATTCGCAACGAGCGTGTGCAGACGGACATCCTCTCGTTGGAAGAAGCGATGCAATCGGGCGCGATGGCTCTCTTTGGCGAAAAGTATGCGGAGAAGGTGCGCGTGCTGTCTGTGCCCGGTTTCTCGAAAGAGTTGTGCGGCGGCACGCATGTGCGCGCGACCGGCGACATAGGCTTATTTAAAATCACGAGCGATGAATCCATCGCTTCCGGCACGCGCCGCATACGCGCCGTCACGGGCGCAGACGCTTTCACACGCTTTCAGGAGACCGAAGCGATTGTAGACATGCTGGCAGGCGAACTCAGAACTTCTCGCACGGAGATTCCGGCGTCGATTGAACGCCTTCAGGAAGAACTCAAAAAGGCCAGACGCGAAGCTGACGAGTTGCGTATGAAGATCGCGACGGGCGCGGTGGGAGGGAGCGCCAACGGGAACGAGGCGCGCGAGGTTGCCGACGGAGTCAAGGTCTTAGCGCGAGAAGCGAGCGGGCTTGACTCGTCAGGGATGCGGCAGCTTTCCGACACCCTGCTGGCGCGCACCGGCACAGGCGTAGTGGTCTTAGGCCGCAGCGGCGACGGCAAGGTGTCGCTCATCGTGCGAACTTCGCCAGACCTTTTGAAGCGCGTTCCGGCGGGACAGGTGATTAAAGAACTCGCGCCGCTCGTCGGCGGGCGCGGCGGCGGCAAACCGGACATGGCAGAGGGAGGCGGCAATCAACCGGAAAATCTGGCGAGTGCGCTCGAAGCCAGCTACGGCATCATCGAACGCCTGCTCGCCGGAGAAGGCAGGCAACAAGCAGGCGGTTAGAGATAAAGTTTCAAGCACAGACGCGAGGGTGTGCGATCTTGGCGCGTCTTAGAGCGATGTTCAATTGAGTGAAAAGCAGGATGATTCACCGCAGAGACGCGGAGGACGCGGAGATAGCGCAGAGAGTTGAATAGCATTCAAGCCTCTGCGCCCCCTCTGCGTCCTCTGCGTCTCTGCGGTGAACGCTCTCGCCCTAAGCTCAACTGAACTCCACTCTGGCAATCGTTGCATAATGCAAACATAATGCGAGCGCATCTCTCTTTTAGAAAAGATGCGCTCGCGTTTTTACTTTCCCCTCTTATCTTGAACGTCTGCGATTCTCAGGCAGGCATCGCCTTCTGTTTGTCTGTGAGCGCGATATTCATCTTCTCAAGCGTCATGCGATTGAGTGTGCCAGTGACCTTGAGACTCTCTGCCTCCTGATATTTCTTGAGACCGGCGCGCGTGTCTGTGTCCAATTTCCCGGACTCTTCGCCGCCGTAAAACCCGCGCTGTTTGAGAATCGCCTGCGCCTGCTTGATCTGATCTTTCGTGGCGCGAAAGATGGGGCCACGCTTTTTGGTTGCGTTGGTTGTCGTGTTTGAGTTTGCAGACGAAGCTGTATTGGCGTTGGCGTTATTGTCCTGCGCGGCTGCCGTAATGGAAAGCGCAAGCAGTAGCAACAGAAACGCCGTGAGGGACTTTCTCATTTTTATTCTCCTCTTAAGTTAGGTATGGAAGGAGCGTCGCACATGCGTGTTTTTGAGCGCCGAGGATGCGCCGCTTTTCCTTAGCCGCGCCATCATACTGACTCCGATTAAGACTTTAAAGAAGAAAAGCTCTGCACACCCTTCTTGCAAAAAGTTTGCATTTTAGCCTACTCCCGGTGGACTCTGGGTGAAGGATAAATGCTGTACCTTCCTGCATTTAGCTAAACATTTTTCTCGTGGTTAAACTTGTTGTTATAATTTTAACACTATGTTATTATCCTTTTGGCGTTCTTTTCGAGCCGGGAAAACGGCTCTTCAAAATGCTGCGATCTTTTCCTACAAACTTCCGCTTTTGCGAAGTAAGAGTCCTGACCATTTTGAAGCCCCGTTGATCTTAAAACATGAGTAGGTAGCATGAAAAAATTTTCATACGCATTCATCCTGACACTTCTCTGCGCGATTCCGTCTTTGGCCCAATCGGGCACTGGCTATACTTTCGACAATTTTGATTTCGCCAACGGCGTTCGCATAGAAGTCCCGCCGCCAACGCCCGTTGCCAATCTCGGAAAGAAAGGCCGCCGGAATAAAATGGCTGCGGCAAACGGCCTCAATGCACAAACCGCGTCGCTTGCTTATTCAAGCGGGATAGCGATGAATGTCAGTCGCTCGCTCGATGGTTTCACGACCGGAAATATGAATGTGGATTCTTATATCGCCGAATCGGCTGCGCGTCACGGGGTTGACCCGGTTTTGATTTATGCGACGATGCATCAGGAATCGTCTTTCAAGCCGCGCGCACTGTCGCACAAAGGAGCGAGCGGGTTGATGCAGTTGATGCCCGCGACGGCTGCCAGATTCGGCGTCAACAATATTTGGGATCCGCGCCAGAACATCGATGCCGGAACACGCTACATGCGGTTTCTCTTAAATATGTTTGGCGGGGATGTGTCGCTTGCTCTGGCAGGATATAACGCAGGCGAAGGCGCTGTCTTGAAATATGGCCGCCAGATTCCGCCCTATCGTGAGACGCAGGAATACGTGCGTCGCATCACCCGGCGATATTCCCTGATGCGCGATCCGGAGACGGCGCACACCGCTCGCAGCATGACGCGCACGCAGGTCGCCGCCGCGCAGAAGGAACCGGCTGTGCCGCTCACCGTCTACGAGCGTCAGGTATTTGCCGTGCGCCTGCCGGACGGACGCTTGCAGCTTGTCAGCCAGTAAAGATTAAGCTCACCAAAATTTTCTATATCAGCGCGCGAGGCGGGGGTTTGACAAAAATCTCCGCCTCGCGTTTTGAGTTTCAGAGCGCGCGGTAATTCCTGTATCATTAGCTCCGGCGAGCGTCGCTGTATACACATGTGACCAACCGAAGCTCAAGAGAGGCATGGCTTGATTGTCGAACAACGCTGCATTTGATTCCAACACACCTGCGACCGGGCGCAGGCGTCGCGCGCTGATTATCGGAGGCGCGAGCGCAGCATCTTTGCGTCAACAACTTGCGGAGTCCGGCTATGAGACAGCCATCGCGACGATTGGTGATGCCTCGCGCCTGATTTCAGAGTTCGCACCGGACGTAGCCCTGCTCAGTCTCGAAATAGTCGGAGCGGGCGCGGACAATGAAGGAGTCGCGTTAGCGCGTCACCTGCGCGCAGCGCCTGCGACACACGCGCTGCCGCTCGCCATCGTCTACGGCGAAGAAGAACGCATGATGCGCAGCGTGGCGCTCAACATCGGCGTTGACGATTGTTTCGGCGCGTGGACGCCGCATGAACAGATACTAGCGCGGCTCGACGCGCTTTTTTGGAGAATCGAAGCGGGTAGGCGTGCCGCTTCGATGGCTGGCGACCAGCGTTTGGAGATAGACAATTTTATAGTCCTGCTGGACGCCGTCCGCGAAGACATTCGCGAAGGAGCGGACGGCACGCTGGCTCTCGTCTACGCCGCCGCGCCGCACGGAGCAGGCAAGAGTTTCGACCGGCAGGCGCGCGACCGCACGCTGGCGGAAGCGCACGGATTCTTCAAGCTCAATTTGCGTCGCATAGATGCCGTGGGCTTTTACGGCCCGACCACTTTGCTCATGTACTTGCCGCGCATCAAAGCTCATGCGGCCAGAGACCTGCTCGGCAAACTGCGCGAAGAGTTTTTGGCTTCGCGCACGGGCAGCGATTTAGCTATTGGCCTCGCTTCGTTTCCCGAAGAGAGCAACGATGTGGAGGGGCTGATCGAGCAGGCAGAAGCAGCGGCAGGCGTCGCTCGCGCAGCCTCTTCGACCGGGCGCGTCATCACCTCTCAGATGCAGAAGCCGCCCGCCGTACACGTTGCTGCGCCCGCGCCTGCCGCAAAGCAAGTCGCTCCTCCTGCGCCAGCCGCGCCTTCTCCGAGACGACCGGATGTGTACCTGTCAACGCACGCGCTCGTAGACAGGCTCGACTCTCCACTGGTGCGCGAAAAGAAGATTGATGATGAGATGGATGCTGTCGCAGCTTTGCCAGCGGCAGACATAGAGACATTAGAGCAAAACTCTGCGGCGGTACGCTCTGCCGCCGAAGCCGCTGCGCATGAGCGTGCGCGACGTGCGCGTGGAGCGATCATGCCGCGCAGGCTCTTGCTGACGGTTTCCGATGCCGCGCGGATGGCGCAGCTCAACTCTCTGATTCGTTCCGCAGGGTATGAAGCGCGCACGGCTTTTGACGGCCAGCAGGCTCTTGACCTCTTGCGCATAGAGCGTCCTGACTTGCTCCTGCTCGACTATGAGCTGAACGGGATAGACGGCGTAGAGATGCTGCGCCGCCTGCGTAAGCAGCATGGCGGGCGACTTGCTTTGCCCGTCGTGATGTTGATGCCGTTGACGCAAGAGGTCGCACGCCATGAAGCGCTTGAGCTTGGAGCGCGCGGCATCGTCGCGATGCCTTACGACCCGGCTGAGCTGCTGGAAAGTGTGCGCCGCGCCGGAAGCATTGACTGAAGAGGAAAAAGCATGCACTGCATGAACTGCGGTTCCAGCGTTCGAGACAACGCGCGTTTTTGTGATAGCTGCGGCGCGACCATCGCAGACCCGGAAGCCACGCGCCTCGTCCCCCGCGCACAAGCGCAACAGCAAGCGGTCATGCCGCCGCGCAACAGAGATGAATCAACCGATCTTGAGCGAACAATTTTCACCGCGCGCCCGACGATGATGTTTATCAAAGCGGGCTACATCGCCGCCGCGCTCGCCGCAGTCCTGCTGACCATTCTGTTAGCGATGCTGCTGCCCTCTGTGTCCTGGTATATCTGGCTTCCCTTCGCGCTCGCGCTGCTGCTGATTCCGGCCTACTATCACGTCAAGCGCAACACAGTCCTTTACACTCTGACCGATTCCAAAATCGAGATTGATACGGGCTTGATCGCGCGCACGACGCGCAACATCCCTTTGCGAAACATACAGGACGTGACCGTCTCCGCCTCTATCCCGCAACGCCTCTTGGGGTTCGGCAACGTGATAATTGACAACGCGAGCGAAATCGGTGGCTCAACCGTTTTGCGGAACATCAACGACCCGCGTAAGCACGCGGACTTGCTCCTGCGCGAATTGCGCCGCTTCGGTCGCTAAGAGCCTCTCGCGCTTCTCAAACTTTCTGCACAACTTTGGGCGCGGCAGGGAACATCTAAGCATATCCGGTTTCTAAAGAACTGTAGCTGCTACGTTTTATTCAAGAGGTACTATTTTGCTGGCATTTTTATCCAAACTTTTACCGGCCTGCGTCCTTTTAATCTTTTCCTTCGCGCCCGTCTTTGCGAATAGCACAACTGAAGAGGCTGCTAAATTGTTGCCTGAAAGAGTCGGCGACTTTCGCGCGGTCGGCGCGGCTCGCACGTCTTCAGATTTTGCGGAGCGCAAGGAATCATACGAGGCCGAGACGGCTCTTTCCCGAACCTATCGTTTGACAAGCGGCGAGAAATTCCGTGTCGAGCTTTTCAAAGCGCGCACGGAGCGGGGCGCATACGCGCTCTTTTCCCACGAGGCGCAAAAGCTTTCGACAGAATCCGCAAGGCTGGAACAAGTAGGCACTGCGGCTCTTATCAATTCATCCGGTCGCGCGCTCATCTATAAGGGCTTGATATTCGTCAGCATCTTTGATGAGAGTCCTGAGAAAAATTTCGACAGCTTAACTGCTTTCGCAAAGCTTCTGGCGGAGCCTCTGGATAAAGGCGAGGGCGAGATTCCGGTGCTGGTCAAACATCTGCCGGAATGGGAACAGGCGCAGCAGCGCGCCGTCTATGCGCTCAATTTGTCTGCGCTGCAAGAAGCTGCGGGCAGTCGCACGGTTCTGGATGCAGTCAATTTTGCAGGCGGAGCGGAAGCAGTCACGGCGACCTATGGCTCATCGCGCCTTGTCATCGTCGAACATACTACGCCGCAATTGGCGACAGAGAACGACACGCGCATCAACGCGCGGATTAATGAATTAAAGAATGGTGGGCAAGCCATTCCTTCCGCTTATCGCCGCGTTGGGAATTATGCAGTCTTTGTCTTTGACGCGCCGGACGAGGCGACGGCGGCGCAGCTCGTGGATAAGGTCGCGTATGAACAGGTCGTTCAATGGCTCGGCAGCAATCCGCGCCTGCTTGAGCGAGCGCAGAGAGAGTATAGCGAGACGACCGCCGGTGTAATCCTGTCAGTCGTCAAAGCGTCCGGACTCTCCTTGCTCATCTGTCTCGGCATCGGCGGCATTTTTGGCAGCCTCATCTTCAGGCGTCGTCGCGCGCAGCAGGCCACGAACGAAGCTTATTCTGACGCTGGCGGAATGCTGCGGCTCAACATAGACGAGATGACTCCGAAGGTTGACCCTTCGAGACTTTTAGGTAAAGGCGACGTTAAGCAAGGCTAACAATCGTGACCTGCTAAATCGGAAGTGAAGTTCGGGCTGGCAACACAAAAAGCAAGCTGGCTGAGATATGAATCTCTAGCCAGCTTGCTTTTTATCCCTTTTGAATTTTTGACCCGCTAAAAAAGTTTGCGGGCTGCTGGTCTTCCTGTCGGGCTCCCCCAAGCCCTTTCAGGACGCCGACCAGCAGCCCAGCAACTTATGCCCTTTGACTGCTTTTCGCTTCCACCGGCAACCCCGTTCCCCCGAAAGGGCTACCGTTATTAGCTTTTCAAATGAGTGGAAGACCTCCCCCAAAGCCTGCCGCTCACTGCTGTCTCCGAGCCTGACCCGATTTACCCTTTAATTTATCCTCTTCAATTTTATACACTTCCTTGTTTAGCAATGACCGTGCCAATTGCGCCTCTCAATTACATAAAGTTCGCAAAATCCGCAGTATCCCTTTGAAAAACGCATTTTCAGACTAAAGAGGCTGCACATGATGACGGTCAGCCTTTGACCGAAAGCGACAAAAATCGCATAACTTTCATACATGCCGAGTGTACTAATGAATCGTAATCACACGCTTTTGCGGTTCTTTGGTAGAATCCCGCCATGCCTAAACAGTTATTGACGCCGGAAAAATCTCATTTCAAGAGAGCGAAGAAAAAGCCCGCGCCGCGAAACAGGACATTAAAGCTGAGCCGGGCTGAGATGTCGAGATACAAAGACCGTCTGATACATTTATCAGCGTCGGCAAAGAAGAAAGACATTCTCGATACGACCATTTGTCAGGATTCATTCGACGCCCTTGCGCATCTGCCGGAAAATTCCGTTGATCTATTATTCGCAGACCCTCCATATAATTTGACCAAAGCTTTTAACGCGCGTCGCTTTCGCAGCTCTTCGCTCGAACAATATGAGGCTTGGCTTGATTCTTGGCTCTCGATAACTTCGAGAATTTTGAAACCGACGGCCTCCGTCTATCTTTGTGGAGACTGGCGTTCGTCCGCTGCGATTCACAGAATTGGGACAAAATATTTTCAGTTGCGCAATCGCATCACATGGGAGCGCGAGAAAGGGCGCGGAGCGCGTGCCAACTGGAAAAACTGCTCCGAAGACATCTGGTTCTTTACAGTCTCAAGCGCGTACACCTTCAACGTCGGCGAAGTGCTGCTCAAGCGGCGCGTCCTCGCGCCCTACACGGAAAACGGCCAGCCCAAAGAATGGACTTCGGAAAGCGAAGGCCGCTTTCGCCTGACACACCCGTCGAACCTCTGGACGGACGTGACCGTGCCGTTCTGGTCTATGCCGGAGAACACGGAGCATCCGACCCAGAAGCCCGAAAAGCTGCTCGCCAAAATCATCCTCGCCAGCAGCCGCAAAGGAGATTTAATCCTAGACCCCTTCGCAGGCTCCGGCACGACCTCTGTCGTCGCTAAAAAACTGAAGAGACATTATGTAGGAATTGAGATAGACACGCGATTCTGCTGCCTGATTGAAAAGCGTTTGGAGATTGCCGATAGCAATCCGTTGGTTCAGGGATACTCAGACGGAGTTTTCTGGGACAGGAATACGTTCGGGCAACAATCAAGGAATAGAAAAACTTAACAAGCAAGATAAGCAAACAACTCTTTGCGCTCTTTGCGAAAAACCTTTGCGGTCTTCGCGTTAAAAAAGCCTTTAACCGCAAAGAGCGCAAAGAAGCAAGACGCAAAGACCGCAAAGAAAAACATGCTTGCTACCTCTCAAGGCAGTGCATCAACTAAAGCATCTATGTCATCAACTGTGTTGTAGAGATGCGGCGCGATGCGCAGGCGGTCGCCGCGCGGAGCGACGATGACACCCTGCCGCTTGAGCTGCGTGTAAAGTGCGTTCGGCGTTTGCCCGTTGCGATGCTTGATGCACACGATCTGCGATTTTTCACCTGCGCGGCGCGAGCTGACGATCTCGTAATCGCGCCCCGCCAGACGAACGCATAAATAATCCGTCAATTCTTCAAGATGCGCCGCGATGCGCTTGATGCCTGTCTCGGTTAAAAGACGCAGGCTGGCATCGAGTCCATGAATCAAAGCCGTCGCCGCAGTTCCCGTCTCCCATGCGAGCGCGCCGCCTTTCCATTCCTGCTCGAAATTTCCATAGTCTTCCGGGTCGGTCACGCTCACCCAACCGACGAGCGTCGGCTCTATGCGCTCACGAGCGCGGTCTGACAGATACAAAACCCCAACGCCCTCCGGCGTCAGCAGCCACTTGTGACACGCGCCCGCCGCGACATCAACCAGTTCCGCCCCGACATTCGTCTCAACGACGCCCATAGCCTGTATGACATCCACGACGAGCAGCGCATCACGCGCACGCGCGGCGCGTCCCAAACGCTCAAGGTCTGCGCGAAAGCCTGAGCCGTACTGCACCTGGCTGATGGCGACGACGCGCGTTCTGTCGTCAATCAGGCCGATCATTTCTTCAAGGTCTATGCGCCCGTCACGCTCTTCGCACATGCGAACCTCTACGCCGTAAGCTTTTTTTAAGCGAAGCCAGGGATAGATGTTCGACGGAAACTCTTTACGAAAAGTGACGACGTTATCGCCCGCACGCCAACTCAGACCGTTCGCCACGGTTGATAACCCGTCGGACGTGTTGCGCATAAAGGCAATCTGTTCAGGCCGCGCGCCAATCATTTCCGCCGCGAGTGAGCGCGCACGCTCCTTGACCGCAATCCAACTGCGATAATGAAGCGAGCCATGCTCGACTACATTTTTCAATTGCGCCATGACGGCTTCGACGACCGGAGTCGGCGGAGGCGAGACCGCCGCGTGATTCAGATAAACAGCTTCTCTCGTAATCGGAAACAGTGCGCGCAGATTATCATTCATAAAAAATTTAAGGCTTTCAACGAATCAAAGTTATGCGATTATAACTTTTCTCTTTTGAGCCTGACTATCGAAAGCGAGATGCTGTTAAAATCCGGTTATGACATCACTCGAAGAACTGCTGGCTCAAACGCTCTCAGAACTCAGGAAACGTTTTATAGATGAGCAGGCAGCCGTTCCGAAAGGTTTGTTGGAAGCCTTAGAGAGCGACTCGCGGCGCGGCGCAAGAGTGTTGGCGAAAAGTATCCGCATGCGGCTTCGGAAAAGTCGCGCCGAAGGCCAGAGACTTCGCAAGCTCTTGCAGTACGAGACGGAGTTGTGGGGACAAGGGTTTCAACTCATCGCTGGAGTGGACGAAGCAGGGATGGCTCCCCTCGCTGGCCCTGTCGTCGCGGGTGCGGTGATTCTGCCTTTAAGATATAAGCTGCGCGGGCTGGACGATTCCAAAAAAATTCTAGACCAGGCGAAGCGCGAAGAGATGGCCGTGCAGATAAAAAGTGATGCGCTGTGCTGGGCTACGGGTCGCGCGGAAGTAGAAGAGATTGACGAGCTGAATATTTATCACGCTGGCCTGTTGGCGATGCGGCGCGCGGTCGAAGGCTTACACCTCAAGCCTGATTTCGTTCTCGTTGACGCGCGCAGGATTCCACAATGCCCTGCTCCGCAGCGCGGCATCATACGCGGCGACACGCTCTCGGCCAGCATCGCCGCCGCTTCGATCATCGCCAAGACGACGCGCGATGCACACATGCGAGAGCTTGACCGGCAATATCCGGGCTACGGGCTGGCGGCGCACAAAGGCTATGGCACGCCCGCGCATCTTCTCGCGCTGAACACGCTCGGCGTGCTTCCGATACACCGCCGCAGCTTTGCCCCCGTCCGCCAACTGCTCGGCTCAGAGCCTGTGCAAACGAAACTTTTCGATGAAGCGGATGAGAAGGAAGCTGTTATAGCCAGTTGCGATTGAGCGTGCCTAATGCTGTTTCACTTCATCAATCCGGTCTTGCCCTCTGCGTTTCCGACAAACGCGCACGACAAAACAAAGAACCCCTCTTCTATTTCGCAAATCCCCTCTACCATTTCGCAAAACCCCTCCGCCATTTCGCAAATCCCCTCCGCCTTATCGCAACCCCCCTCTGCCATTTCGGACAATTGCTTTGCCATTTCGCAAAACCCCTCTACCATTTCGGACAGTTGCTTTGCCATTTCGCAAGTGCGCTGTCGGATTTCGGGAAGGCGCGGAAAGGGAATAAAGCTCCGCTTTTGAATAACTTAAAGCCGTTTGCAATTAAGTGTGGCTCAGGTCAGAACCGCCTGCGGTAGCGGGCGGGTCTCTGGTGACGGAAGAGTATTGGGTCAGTTTTAGAAACGGCGAAGAAAAAGACATGTTCCCGCAAAGGCGCAAAGGCGCAAAGAAGACGATTAAATCTTTTCTTTGCGCCTTTACGCCTTTGCGGGAGATTCTTTCGTGATGATGAATATTCACCTGAACTTCAAACTAATACGCTACCGACGAAAGAAACCGCCCGCTACCGCAGGCGGTTCTGACATGAATTTGCTTAAGGGTTCACATGCAATGGCAAACCGCTAGAGGGATGTTGAAGGTATTGAGGAGAAGCCTCAAACACTTATGCCGAGCAAGTCCAGCAGTTGACTGCCGAGCATCACGACGACCGCGATGGTAATCATGGCAAAAGTGCCCCAGCCGAGCAGGTTATAGAGGCGCGTGTTTTTTAGCTCTCCGGTCAGGCGCGTGTCGTTAATCAGGAGCAGGATAAAAAACAGCGTCACCGGCAACAAGACTCCGTTGAGCACTTGAATAGTCACCAGCAGTTGAATCACAGGCAGGCGCGGAACGAGCGACATCGCGGCTCCGAAGACGATCAAAAAAGTGAAGAGGCCGAAAAAGGTTCGCGCGCGTCGAAAGTCCAGATTGATGCCCTTCGGAATGCCGAAGGCTTCGCTGACGGCGTAAGAGGTAGCGAGCGGCAGCACTGCTCCGGCTAAGAGCGAGGCTCCTAAGAGGCCGATGCCGAACAGCGTTTTGGCGGAGCTTCCGACCACCGGCTCAAGCGCGCGTGCGGCATCGGCTGCGCTCGTGATGTCATGCTTTCCGACCACGTAGAGCGTCGCCGCCGTCGCGATAATCATCGAGATGGACATCAGGTTGGAAAAGATGGAACCGGCGTAAGCGTCTATTCGCTCGGGGCCGTAATGACGCCGCGCCGCGCCGCGCTCGACGATGGAGCTTTGTTGAAAAAGCTGCATGTAAGGCGTGATGGTCGTGCCGAGCAGACCGACCAGCAGAAAAATGTATGCGGAATCGAAGCGAAGGGTTGGAATAAAAGCTCCGCGCGCAACCTCCGCCCACTGCGGGCGCGCCATGATCGCCGCCACCGGATAAGCGAAAAAGACCAGCGTCATCAAGAGAAAGATTTTTTCCACCCAACCGTAAGAGCCGTAGATGACCAGGTACCAGAGCAACACTGCCGCCAGAGGGACAGCTATATATTTGCTCACGCCCAAAAGCTCTGCGGCTGCGGCAATGCCTACGAACTCGCTGACGACCAGCCCGCCGTTGGCAATCAAAATCACTCCGACGGCAAAGAGCGCCCAGGCGATGCCGAACCGCTCGCGTATCAAGTCCAGGAGGCCGCGCCCGGTCGCCGCGCCCAGCCGCGCGCACATCTCCTGCACGACGGCCAGAGAGATGGTGATTATCAACATCACCCAGATCAGGCTGTAGCCGTGCTTCGCTCCCGCAGAACTGTAGGTCGCAATGCCGCCCGCATCGTTTCCCGCCGAAGTAGCGATCAATCCAGGCCCTAAGATAAACAGCCATCGCAGCATGCCTGTGGGTCTGCGCTTTAAGCCGCGCAGACGCACGCTGCGCCCGCGTATGTTGATGCGCAAGCCCTCCTCCAGCGGGCGCGGATGAACGGGCAGCGCGGTCGCCTCGACTGCTTCCAAAGGCTCCAACCCTTGCGGCGCGGGCGGTTGCAGCGGCTCGCGGCTCATGAAAATATCCTCGGAGCCTGTGCGCTCCAACTGCGCGGAGCTACCTGTGCGACAGCGGCATCAACCGTGACCACGCCCAGCAGTTGGCCTTCTCTACCGATGACGGGCATGCCTGCGAGATGGCTGTTAAGCACTTTGTAAGAAGCCTCTCTTGCAGGGTCAACCGGATCGAGCGTCGTCACATAAGGGTCCATCACCTCTTCCAATGTTTTATCGTCGTCGGAAGTAATGAGATTACGCAGAGAGATAAGGCCGCGCAGGCGCTGCGACTTTTCGTCGTCAACAATATAAATGAGAAAGACGAACTCGGGGTCTTTCAGCCGCTCGCGCAGATGCTCGCGCGCCTCTGCCACCGTCAGATCGCGCCGTGCATAGACCACATCGTTAGTCATAATTCCGCCGACCGTATCTTCCGGGTATCGCAAAAGCTGTAAGATGCGCTCGCCCTGCTTTTTCGGAAGCTGTTCGAGGTAATGCTGCATGGTTTTGGTTTGCAGCCGCGCGACGAGGTCTGCTGCGATGTCCGGAGCCATGATGGCGAGCAGTCGAAGAGCTTGCTCTTCATCAAGCTCTTCAAACACCTGTAGCTGCCGCTCAGGAGACATCGCTTCCAGTGTGTCTACGGCTTTCGGGTCTGGAAGCAGGGTAATCAGTTCCGCCGCGTGCAGGTAAGGCAAGGGGTCGCAGAGCCGCGCGATTTCCCCCGGCGGCAGGCGCGTGATGCGCAGGTGATAGCCCGCGCCGTTTTTGACCGCGCGCGGGTCGCCTCTTAAAAACTCTACGTACTTCCAATCGTAAAGCGCGCTCGGGCGAACATGCCCGTAGAGGCCGCGACTCAAGCGACGCAGTATCGCACGCACGCTCGTGTCCGCTGCACGCAGGACGAGTCTGCCTTCTTCTTCTTCGAGCTGTAAGTCGTTGGCGCGGGTCGCGCGGCGGTTCTGTAAATCGAGAATCAGCGCGTCAAGAATATCGCGCCCGAGCGAGACCTCTCGCTTGAGCGAAGAGGTAGTCGCGGCGCGTCCTTCTTCGAGATTGAAAACTTTAATCCGGCGCGCAGGCCAATCAATTGACTGCACTCTGTCCCACGCGAGGACGGCGCGCTGTCTCTCAGCGTTATGGAAAATGAGTTTCGTGACCGGCGGGTACTCGCCCTCAAGCAAAGCGACCGCCAGGTCAACCAGCTTCGCCTTTCGCCCTCCCTCATCGACCAGATGAAAGCGGCGAAGTTTCGAGAGCATGACCATTTATCCAAAGCCCTTGATAGTTAATCTGATATTTGAAATTACAAATGGATAGTACCGATAAAAACGGATGCGCGCAAAAATGCTTCAGAGAAGCGAGATTATAATTATTGTGGTTTGAGGCTTTAGATGAGAGGAAAGATTTATATTTTATGCGAATTAAGGGGAGAAACAAATCAACTGCTTTTCTTTGGGGTCTTTGCGTAATTTCACTTTGCGGTCTTTGCGGTTAAAGGCTTTTTTAACGCAAAGAGCGCAAAGATTTAAGACGCAAAGACCGCAAAGAGTTTCTACTCTTGATTTACATATTTTATGGAGCGTAAGCTTTGCCGTAAAGCTCCTGATACATCCAGCCGAGCACGCGAATCTCTGCCGTGCAGAGAGCTTCGAGCCAGCAGCAGGTCAGGTAAACCCTGCGCTCGCTCATCGTGGGAAGTTTTTGCGCTTCTTCGATTGGAGCGGCTTCGGCGGAGGCGTCAAGCTTGTAAGCCGTCGCGATTTCTTCGTTGGTCTTCGCCGCATCATCCAGCACGTTGAGAAGCTGGCTCAGCCAGGTGTGCAATGCGCTTTCGCTGGAATTTTCCGCGAGCGCCTGAAGAATGCCGATGGCGAGCCGGTCTTCCGCGTGATTGAACTGGTAGACCTCTTCGCCCGCACGAACGGTCTCTTCCTGCTTCCACTGAAAAATCTGTTCGACGCTCCGGTGCCTGATGACGGCCACGCGCGGGTCGTAATTGAGAAACCATTCAATCACCTCCGCCACAGAACCCGTCAACAGCTCGCCCTGCGCGTCCAACTGAATCGGCGGCGGTCCCTTTGTGTTTTCTTCGTTAGACATAAGGCAGATTCAAACAGGGATGGACAGGATAAACAGGATGAAGAAAATCACGAAGTAAAGATTTGAGATTTTAAATTAAAGATTTGAGATTTCAAATTCAGAATCTCAAATTCAGAATCTCAAATTTAAATCTCTATGTCTTATCCAGTTTATCCTGTCCATCCCTGTTAATTCCCTTGAAATTTTAACTCAAACGAAGCACGGACTTCGCCGACGGTGTCGCCGCGATGATTGCGCAAGGGAAAGCTGGCGTATTGCTTGACGGCTTCGTAGGCATCGCCTGTCAGGACGCCGAGCTGGCGCAGGGATTCGATGACGACTGTGGGACGCGCGCGGCGGTCTTCGCCGTCTTCGATCTTAAATGCAAGGCCAAGCCCGCGCGGCCATTCCTTGCAGGGCAAGACGCCCGCAGTGTAAACGCCCTCCGCGCCGACCTTAGAAACGAGACGCCCACGCGCCGCGCGCATGATCTCTGTATCGAGCCTCTCGGTCAGACCGCCGCCGATAATTTCGGGATAGCTGTTCATCGCCGAAACTATCCGGCGACAGGCTTCGCGCGTCTCTTCGTCAAGACCGGCGGGCGGCAAGACCAGCCGCGCGAACATGCGCGCCATCGCCTGCACCGTAACGCCGAAAACAGGTGCGCCGCATCCGTCTATGCCGACGGCTATGTCTTCGAGCGGGACATCCGAGAACTGCGCGATGGTGCGCCCGATCATCAACTGCACAGGATTGTCCGGCTCGTCATAAGTTTCGGTCGGCGCGTCCAGGTGTAAAGCCAGCGCGAGCATCCCTGCATGTTTGCCCGAACAGTTGTTCTGCAAGACGTTCGGCGGCTCATTGCGCTCGCGCAAATTTTTGGCGACCTCGCTGCTGAAAGGCTCGTGCGCGCCGCACTTCAGCGCGCTCTCGTCGAGGCCGATCTTGCGCAACATGCCTGCCGCCGTCTCGACGTGAATCGGCTCGCCGTTGTGCGAAGCGCAGGCCAGCGCGATTTCCTGATCGCTAAAGCCAAAGCGGTCTGCTGCGCCGGACGAGATAAGCGGGATGGCCTGAAAGGGTTTCGCAGACGAGCGCAGGAAAGTAACTGTTTCCGGCGCGCCGAGACGTGCCACCAATTGGCAGTCTCCATCAAGCACGACGATGTGGCCGCGATGGCGCGATTCCGTAATCGAGCCGCGATGGACTTCGACCAGAGAAGCAGGCTGCGGAATGTCTTGGTCTTGTGGTTCCTGATTCATGATTAAGGCACGCATCTTACCGTGCGAAGCGAGAAGCGTAAAGTTAGCAGCGCGAGCAGAAGAGCTTGAACAAGCTACTCTTTGCGTTCTTTGCGTGTCTTTCCTTTGCGCCCTTTGCGGTAAAAGTTTTTTTTAACGCAAAGGGCGCAAAGTTTTTTTCGCAAAGAGCGCAAAGAAATCTTTTGTCTCTTTTCCGCGTGGCTTCGACCTCTCGTAAAAAGAAAATCGTGAATCGAAATAGCTAAAACTGCCGCCATTTACGATTCACGATTTCGAGAGTTCTATTTTTACTTTTTATGTTTTCGCCGGTGTCTTGCCGCGTCTGCCGCCGTAGCTCAAGACGGTCAGCTTGACTTTGCGACGACCGAAGCGAAAGGCTTCGCCTGTGGTCGGAACCCAGATGTCTATCTTGCGCCCGCGAACGGCTCCGCCTGTATCCGCGACCGTGTAAATGCCTGTCCAGTTGCCTGCCTCGACATGCACGCGCGTGCCCATCGGCAAGACCCTCGTGTCTGCGGCGATGACGCCTTTGCCGACCGGCCTGCCGCTGGCCGTGCGCCCGCGAAAGGCGTAGGCAGTGGCTGTGTAAGCTGCTGCCGGAACAGCGGGCGTTTCCGTTGCTTCGGCAGCAGTTGTTGTGGTGGTGGTTGCAGTTTTCGGCTCAGTTTGAGCAGTCGTCTGCTCCGTTTTTTCGGTCTGTTTCTTCTCTTGTTGAATTGATTGCTGCTGAAGAGAGTTGGTCTCTGCGAAAAGCGGTTGAGCGTAAAAAATAACAGTACCGGCGAGAATCGTCACAGCCAGAGCTGCGCTCCCGCCAAAAAGGGATTTCATCAAAATCGGGTCTCCTGTCCGTAAATTATCCAGGCTTTCAGCGCCACGGCGCGCGAGTCCATTCTTTCCCATGACTCGACCTCCGGCTCTAGGAGTCTGCTTGCGTCAGCCGGAGTTGGGGGCTTGCATCCTTGATGCGGTGCGCTGAAAGAAACGCAAAAAAAAGAAAAAACAAGCGAACATCAAATGCCCGCTTGTTTCATTAAAAAATAACCTAACATACGCACTCCGTCCTGTCCAGCCGCGAGAATTGGCTTTCATATCGCTCTCAAATCAAAATCCAGCCACAGAGACACAGGGGAAGGCAAAAGGTAAAAGTAAAAAGGTAAAAGGAAGGAAGGCATTCCAGTCTTCTTCACTTTTGCCTTTTGCCTTTTACCTTTTGCCTTCCTCCGTGCCTGTGCCCGTCGCACGTTGAGCCGCCTGTGACCCTCGTGATACAGTCACTGAAAATTCAGCCCGGAGAAACAAAGCGATGGCAAAGCCGATTCGTATTCTGCTGCAAACAACCATTCCTGAAACGGAAGACGACTGGCACATAGGGCGTTTCAACATGCTGCGTGAGCATCTCTCGTCGCTGAAGGGTGAAGACGGGCAACCGCTCTTTGAGGTCGAGGCGCGCAACCGGGAGCGCGATGAAGCTGGCAATGATGCTGTGCTGAGCAGCCTCGACAAGACGGATTTTGACGAGCTGTGGCTGTTCGCGGTTGACCAGGGCGACGGCCTGACGAAAGAGGACTGCGCCGGAATCACACGCTTTCGCCAGCGCGGGGGCGGCATCCTCGCCACGCGCGACCATCAGGATTTGGGGTCGTCGCTCTGCACGCTCGGAGGTATCGGTCGCGCGCATTTCTTTCACACGCAGAACCCTGAGCCGGATGAGGCGCGCCACTCAATTGATGATAACGTGACGAAGAATATCTCCTGGCCTAATTATCATTCGGGCAGCAACGGCGATTACCAGAAAATCAGTGCGGCTGAACCGGCTCATGAACTGCTCAGCAATCCCGCTGCTCCGTCCGGCTTGATAGAACTCTTTCCCGCGCATCCGCACGAAGGCGCGGTCGGCGTTCCCGAAGACGAGAGCCACGCGCGCGTCATCGCCACCGGCCAGAGTACGATTTCCGGGCGTCCATTCAACCTCATCGTCGCCTTTGAGCGCGCGGAAGACTCGCACGGCAACCGGCTCGGGCGCGCCATCGCCGAATCGAGCTTTCATCATCTGGTGGATTACAACTTGGACACGGACGCGGGCTGCCCCAGCTTTGTCGAAGAACCTCCCGGCGACGGCTACAAAAAAGAGCCGCACGCGCTCGAAGACATCAAAACATACATGCGCAACGCAGCCATCTGGCTCGCGCCGGAAACTTCTTGATGTAGCAGGAGCAGTGCAGCGAGATGGACGAGACGATGCAAAAGGTCAGGGCGGACTTTGACCGGATAGCCTTGCTCTCAAGCGACTCGAATCACAATAACCTGTATCTCGAATTTCTCTTACAGCATGCCTCGCATGATTGCGCCGCCGCGCTCGAAATCGGCTGCGGCACAGGCGGCTTCACGCGGCTTCTGGCAAGGCGTTCAGCTAGTGTCACGGCCTTAGACTTTTCGCCCAATATGATCCGCATCGCCAAATCGCTCTCAGGCGAATATTCAAACATAGACTTTCAATGCGCGGATGCGAGCGTGTGGGAATTTCCGTCGGAAAGATTTGACTGTGTCGCCTCAATCGCCACGCTTCACCACCTGCCTATGAAAATGATGCTCTCGAAGATGAAAGGCGCGCTCAAACCCGGCGGCACGCTGCTCGTCCTGGATTTGTTTCAAGATGAAGGGGCAGCAGATCTTCTGACCAGCATGTTAGCCATGCCCGTGAGCATGAGCTTGAGGCTGCTCAAGACAGGGCGTTTGCGTGAGCCGCGAGAAGTGCGCGCAGCATGGAAGGAGCATGAACGAACGGACTCTTTTCTCACGTTATCTCAAATAAAAAGTATCTGCGCGGAGATGCTGCCGGGAGCAAAGGTGAGAAAGCATCTACTGTGGCGTTATTCGATTATCTGGAAGAAGCCTTCGAGCTAATGCTCTGTAAGCTCTCTGAATTGCCACTAGCTTTAGCTAGTGGGAAAAATAGCCTTACCATCATCGGCTTTAGCCGAACTGTTCGGCTAAAGCCGACAGCTTTATTGGCATCTGCTCCACTAGCTAAAGCTAGTGGCAATTCATCCGATAAGAATTTCAATTACACAGCACTAGCTGCCTTCAGAATAACCACTTCAACAGGTAAACCAATCCCGCAATCGCGCCGCCGAGCAAGAGCAGCAGCAGGAAAATGACCCCGACTATCGCGAGCTTGAATTTCTTGTACCTGTTTTTATCGGGGGGCGACAGCGAGCTTTGCGGGAAATAGGGCGGCGGAGTGTAAGTAGCCATTTTAAAATTCTCCTCTGCGATTCAAATGAGTGTTTATGATAGCTCTAAAAAATTCTCAACGATGCGGCGACCGTGCGGGTGTGCTTCATCGAATAATTCGGGGTGAAACTGCACGCTGTAAAGTTGGCGGGAATTGTGCTGCATTGCCTGAATCCGGCAGGTCTCATTCGAGGCGGTGCATTTGAAATCTTCGGGCAGTTCTTTGACTTCGTCAAAGTGCGAGTGCCAGACGTTCAGGCGTCCCGGCAAGCCCTTGAAAATATCTTCGCCGCTTTGTGTTTCAATCTCAAAGAAGCCGCGTTCGCGCAGGCAGTTTTCGTAACCCTCGCCCGCCCCCAGGCGTTTCATCACCGCGACCGGCGCACCGTAGGCCAGCGCGATCTGCTGGTGGCCGCCGCAGACTCCTAAAACGGGCTGCCGCGCGTTGCGTATCACATCAAACACGCCCGCCAGAGATTCCTGCGTGTAGCTTTCCCACGGATGGCTCTGCCCGCTCAGAATAATGTGCGTGGGCGCGAGTTCCTCAACGCGCCGGAGCGAGACATCCTGAAACTTTTCGACCAGGACTTCGGCTTCGGGGCGCACGCGGCTGAGGGCATCCAGAATCTCGCGCGGGCTTGCGCCCTGCCCGTCAATCGTATTGTCTACAAGGTAAATCATAACCGCAGATGAGAGCGATGCTATTGAGCCTTCGGCTCGCCTGCACGGCCAAGCGTGCTGCCGTTAAGCGCGGCTTCCTGCTCGATTGCCGACAACTCTTCCTGCGTGCTGATGCAGATACCCAAATCGCGCAGGAGTCCATCATTTAATCCGTAAATCCATCCATGCACGGTTAATTCCTGCCCGCGCTCCCACGCGCTCTGAATGATGGTTGTCCGGCTCACGTTCAAGACCTGTTCAATGACATTCAATTCGCAGAGCCTGTCCAGACGCTCTGCTTCGTCTTTGATTGCAGAGAGCGTTGCCGTGTGCCGCTGAATCACGTCCTGCACATGGCGCAGCCAGTTGTCTATCAAACCCAGCTTGGGATTCCGCATCGCGGCCTCCACGCCGCCGCACCCGTAATGACCGCAGACGATGATGTGGCTCACTTTTAAAACATCTACGGCATACTGCATCACCGACAGGCAATTGAAATCGGTATGCACGACGACGTTAGCGACATTCCGGTGGACAAACAGCTCTCCGGGCATGAGGCCGATCAGATGCGTCGCCGGGACACGGCTGTCCGAGCAGCCAATCCACAAATAGGTTGGTTTGTGTTGTGCGGCAAGAGTCTTAAAAAACTCCGGGTCTTGCGCCTTGATGCCCGCAGCCCAAGCCCTGTTGTTCTCAAGCAGATCATGTAGGTCTTTCATATTTGAAGATTATAGCAATGTAGGATTTGTATCAAACGGCTGAATGGATAACAGCTTGGAATCAAGCAGGCGAAAGATTCATATCAATGAGAATCTTCATGCCTCGACCAGCGGTATTTCGATTTCCTCTGCACGCCACGCCGCATATGCCAATGCTTCGAGGACATCTTCTTCCTCAAGATATGGATAGATTTTTAATATCTCACCCGATGAATATCAGGAGGCAAGCATGCCGACAATCATGCCGACCGTCACACGCAAGCCGCGAATGCAGGGCTTTCCGCCCATGACTAGCGGGTTTAATGTAATTCGTGTTAGCTGTTTCATGGAACTGATTATATATGTGTTGAAGGTTTACGAAAAGTTGTCTTACCTAAACCATTTCAACTCTACCGGTTCAGACAAAGAAGAATTTGAAGCGATGAATAGACGGCTCGAAAAGCTTATTAAATGCTGGTCATTCTGAATCATTCCATAACGGAGCAAATACTACTTCCACGCATTCAGGACAGATAAACCTTCTTTCATATGCTATGCCTTTCTTAGCTCTTTTAAGGTTGAATTTATTCTTTCTGCGGGCTGCTTCATAATTCCAGAACATCAAGCCTTTTTCTTTAATAATCGCTTGCCTCATATTTACCGAGGTCAGCTTAGTGTAAGAGAATTTATTCAATGTAGAATTACCTGTCTCAAAGAATGACCCGCAAATCTGGCATCTGCCGATAGCAACACTTTCAAGCAAAGACAAATTAAGCTTAGCAATTGGCTGATAATGGGGGCTTGATAAAATCTCTCTGCATGTCCGACCACGAATTTCAATCAATCCAATTCCTAAATTGCTGGCGATATGTATTTCGTCGGAGGTGAAAGACTCCTGTCTTAAATCAGCCAGATAAACTTTATTCGCATAAACTCTATAACCCAGCGTCTGACCGCTCGCTTTAGCAAAGGGAGTTATACCTTTCTTCACTTCGATAGCAATTGTCTCAATCTCACCAGACAAGTCACCGCCAACGTCTCTTATGCCAAGCACATCAATTCGGCCATATATTAGACCCTTATCTATAACCGTTTTGAAGCAGTGAAAATGCCTTCTTGCCCACCGCTCAACTATCGGATATAAGTCTGCCTCTCTGAGGTTCTTTGGCATATTTATTCAATGCAGAATCTAGCTTATTGTTATAACCAATTGCTAATTACTTTTCCTTCCCAAGCAAAACAGCTTTCCATTAAACGCGCCGATGTAGATGCGACCGTCTAAGATAGCGGGCGTGGAGTTGATGTTGTCGCCGATTTTTAGTTCCCAGAGGCTCTCGCCCGTCTCGGCGGAGAGCATGTGCATCCAGCCTGCTTTGTCGCCGAAGACGACGCGGCCATCCACGACGGGAGAACTGCTCCAAATCGCGGCGCGAGCTTTGTACTGCCAGACCTTCTCGCCCTTGTCCGTCGTCAGGCAGTACAGATAGCCGTCGTCCGAGCCGATGTAAATTTTATCGTTGAAGACAATCGGGCTGGCCCAGATGCCGCCGCGCGTTTTGAATTTCCAGACCAGCTCGCCGTCAGATTGTTTATAACAGCGAACGTATCCGTCCTCAGCCGCCGTGTAGACGAAACCATTCACGACCGCAGGGGTCGAATCCGAATCGCCGCTGATCAGGGATTTCCAGATAATCGCGCCGTCGGCTAAGTTTAAGCAGTAAAGATTTCCCTGCTCCGTGCCGAAGTAGGCGCGGTCGTCTACGATTGTGCAACTGCCTTCGACCGAGCCGACCTGTGTTTTGTAGACGAATGTGCCGTCTTCAAAATTCAGGCAATAGAAGAAGCCGTCCTCGCAGCCGAAATAGAGTCGCCCGTCAACCATCACGGTCGAGCCGTCAATCTCGAACCCGGCTTTGTATTTCCAGATCAACTCTCCTGTGTTGGCGTTCAGGCAGTAGAGATAATGGTCTAAGCCGCTGGCAAGAATTCTATCGCCGATGATGCTCGGCGTGGCTTTGAAACTGTCTTCGCCTTTGAAGCTCCAGATGAGGCTTCCGTCTTTCGTGCTCAGGCAGTAGACATTGCCGTCAGCCGATGGAAAGTAAACTTTGTCGCCCGCGACGGAAGGCTGTCCCGGCCACGAGGTTCCGCCCCACTGGTCTTTGTGCAGGCGACCCGCGATTGATTTGGTCTTAAATTCCCAGACGACTTCGAGCGGCTCTTGAGGCCATGGGCCTGTCCCGTAAAAGTTGCGCGACGTGTTGCCCAGCCACACAGGCACGGTCGGAGGCGGCGCAACAATCTTCGGCTGATGCTCTTCGGCATGAACCTCAGGCGTGTCCTGCTTACCGCAACCGCTCAGCGATAAAATGATGAAGCCACAGAGGACACAGAGGGCATAGAGGAATTTCAAATCTGAGATTTCAAATTTGAAATTTTCAAAGCTCTGTGTCCTCTGTGCCCTCTGTGGCTTGTTTTTGCTCTCGTTAATCATGCTCTTCTAAAACCCAATATCTCCCAGCCATTCGCCGCTGTAGACGATGTCTGCGCGGCCTGTCATCACGACTTCATTATCCGCGCGCCACTCGACTTCGATGCGCCCGCCGGGCATCTGAACTTTGATGCGCCGCTCCGTCCGGTCGTTAATCATGCTGGCAACCGAAGCCGCGCACGCGCCAGTGCCCGATGAAAAAGTCTCGCCGACGCCGCGCTCCCAGATACGCAGCTCAATGTTCCTGCGGTCATCTGTGCGTATAAACACGACGTTGACCCTTTCGGGAAATCGTTCGTGAGATTGGAGCGCGCTGCCTATGCGACGCCAATCAAGAGCATCAAAATCTTCGACGAAGATGCAGCAGTGCGGATTGCCCATCAAGAGCGCAGTCACAGGCAGCGTCTCGCCTTCAACATTCAAAGGATAATCAATGACGCGCTCCTGGGCTTCGTCCGTCAATATCGGAATGGATGCGCTGTCGAAGCGGGGCTGTCCCAGCTCTGCTTCAAACCAGTAATGCCCGTCCGCGATGCGCTCGCGCAAGCGATATAATTTAATGCCCGTGCGCGTCTGCAAACGCAGCTCATCCGCTGACCACAGCTTGCGATAGTAAAGATACGCTGCGGCAGAGCGCGTGCCGTTTCCAGACAAGCCCGCCTCGCTGCCATCAGGATTAAAGATGCGGACGTTGAAATCTGCATCGCCAGCTTCGGCATGACTGATTATAGCGATGCCGTCCGCGCCCGCGCCGTAGTGACGATCACAGACGCGACGCGCCAGTTCGCCCAGAGCTTCGACCCCTGCAAGCTGAGACGCCTCAAACACTATGTAATCATTGCCGAAGCCGTGAAATTTGATGAAGTGCATAAAGGAATAGATGCTGGATGCCGGATGTCAGAGGCTAGAAACAGCCTTCAGTTTACACTGACTGACATCTAACATCTAACATCTGACATCTACTTTCAGGATTTTCCGTTGAAGGAAGCGAGCAGGACTGCGATCTCGTCTAAGTAGCTGCGGCGCAGGTTTGAGCTTTCCGTGTAATTGTTAATCAAAATCGTGAAAGCCAGCCGCTCGCCCGCCGCGCTCGTGACATAGCCTGACAGCCCCGCAATCGTCGGGAGCGTGCCGGTCTTGGCGCGGACGTTGCCTGCGGCGACGGTTCCCTTCATGCGATTCTTCAAAGTGCCTTCGCTTCCGGCCAGCGGCAGCGCGTCGCGGAACGCTTTCGCATAGCGATGCTTATCCATAAATGTGAGCAGTTGCAGCGTGGCCTGCGCCGTTATCAGATCGCGCCGCGACAGTCCTGAGCCATCAGTCAAGACCATCGAGCCTGTATCAACTCCCGCCTCGCGCAGAAAAGCTTTGACCGTTTCAAGCCCTGCCTCTTCGCTTGTCATCTTTGCATCCGTGCGCGCCGCGCTGCCTAGAGCGCGCAGGATCAACTCCGCGTAAAGATTCTGGCTGGGCTTTAAGGTCTGCGCGGCGATCTCGCTCAAAGGCGGCGAAAGCAGGCTGGCGATTTCTGTGAGCGATGAGGTCGCAAGCATCCCGCCCGAACGCATGCGCGCATCAACCGCGCGTGAGCGGCCTGTGACAGTCACTCCGCGCGCGGTCAGCGCGGTGCGCAGCATGTCCACAAAGACCAGCGCGGGACGCGGAACGGCGATGCTGCCAGTCCAACCGGGATCGTCAACGGGCAAGCTGCCGCCGATCTCTATCACGCTCTCGCCGAGTCCGCGATAGATGCTCAACTCTCTCATTGAGCCGCGCGGCGTGGTCGTCGTGCGATTCGTGAAAGTGACGAGCGGCGTCAAAGGCCCCGTCGTGATTAAGCACGAAACGCCCGCCGTCTGGCCGGGCTTGATGAACAGGTCCAGCGCGTTGTCGTTGACCGAAAGCGCGCTCACTTCGGCTCCGCTGTACCATTGCAAATCCGCCCACTCCCAGCCAAAGCCTAAGGGCGCGCCCGTGAAATAACTCTCGTCTCCTACCAGATCGCCTTCGACTCGCTTGACGCCGGCAGCGACGATGCGCGAGGCCAGCTCGTCTATCCCCTTGTTGTAATCTCCGTTATTAAAACGCGCCGCGATGGACGGGTCGCCGCGCCCGTATACGATCATATCGCCGCGCACAGCGCCCGCCGCGTCCGGGCGCGAATTCGTGTAGATCGAAGTTTTAAAACGATACTCCGGCGTCAGGCGGTCAAGCGCGGCAGCCACTGTGTAAAGCTTCATCACCGAAGCCGGATGAAGAAGTTTTAGCGCATTCTCTTCAAACAACACGCGCCCCGTATCGAGCGACGCAGCTTTGACGGCCACCTGCGCGGGCGCAAGCTCCGCGCGCTTGAGTATCTCTTGAATGCGTGCGCGCAATTCTTCGACAGTCTTCGGCGCGCTCCTGGCGGCAGCGACCGGCGCGGACGAAGCTGCGGCGGGCGTCGTGACTTCAACGCGCCGATCTCTTTGCTGCTCCTGTGCGCGAAGGCTTACGGTCGCGCTCAAGCACAAAGCGAAGAGTAAAAATAGAGAGATAAATTTTTGTGTGTAGCTTTGTTTCATCATTGCTTTAAACGAAACGAATCGCTTTCTTTTAAGACGGTGTCAATCGCGGCTGTCACGCGCTCGACGGAAACGCGGCGAATACATTCCGGCGCTTCAAATTCCAGACAGGTGTAGCCGGGACAAGGCTGGCACGGCAACTCTTCGCGAACGATGGTCGCGGGCGCAGCCGCCCAGGGCCGCCAGTGCGCGACGTTGGATGAGCCGAAGACGACTACGGACGGGCAACGAACTGCGGCTGCGATGTGCGCGATGCCGCTGTCGTTGCCAACAAAGAGACTCGCACGCGCGGCCAAAGCGGTCACTTCCGGCAGCGTCAGGTCTGCGAAAGCTTTGATTGATGCGCGGGAATGTTTTTGCAGTTCGGCGATGACATGCGTTTCCTGCGGCGCGGCGACGGCGACGGGCGCAAGATTGCGCTCATGCAAAACTTCCGCGATGCGCGCAAAGTTTTCCGCAGCCCACTGCTTTGTCTCAAACGCCGCCGCCGGATGAATCAAAGCAAGCGGAGCTTTATCATCCAAGCCTGCGGCGCGCAATCTCGCGTTGACGCTCGCAGCCGCTTCCGGCGTCACAGCGAGGCGCGTCCGTGGAAGATCGCTGACAGGCACGCCCGTCCAACCGGGCAGGGCGAGCTGCGCTTCGACCGAATGCAGATTCTCTCTGCCCCACAACTCGAACGGATGCGGCGCGGCGTGGTTATAAAGACGACTGTAACGATATTCCTCATAGCCTACGCGATGCGTTGCGCCCGAGGCCCGGACGAGAAACGTCGAGGTCGTTCCGCCATGAAGATTATATGCCACGTCATAACGCGCGTTGCGCAGAGCGCGTGCGACGCGCGCACGCACCGCCGCGCTCTTTCTCTCAACCGTGATGACGTTATCCACTTCGCCAAAACCTTCTAAGAGGGGCGCGACCCAATCTTCTAAAAGCAAGTCTATCTGCGCTTCCGGCAAAAACCTCCGCAGCGCATACAGTGCCGGAGTCGCCAGCACAGTATCGCCAATCGAGCGCAGCCGCACGACCAGCACTTTTCGCACATCTTGCCAGTCCCAGCGCGCGGGCGCGAGTGGGCGAGGCGCGCTCACGACCTGTTCAGCAGGGCGCGCGAAGACAGGCTGAAAGCGCGGCTCGTTCTCAGGATTTTTGCGCAGGCTCTTCATTCTCGACTGTCGCTTCGTCAACCAGCATCACCGGAATGTCATCACGAATCGGATAGACGCGCTTGCACTCCTGACATTTCAAACCGCTGCCATCCGCCTTCAAATCCACTTTGGCCTTGCACGCAGGGCACGCCAGAATCTCTAACAGCTCGGGACTAATCGCCATAATTTTAAAACCCCTTCTCGTTGATATACCGGCAAGCGCGATTGAAGCGCATGAAAGCCAAGCTTAACAAAAAATAGTGATAAGTGATAAGTGATGAGTGATAAGAAACAGCAACAGCATCTCACTTATCACTTATCACTTATCACTTATCACCGCTTTTCCGCCTTCATACGCATGCCGTGCTTTGGGCGGAGGGTGATGACCGGATGGAGCGCGACCGGATGAGAGTGCACGAGGCGCAATCGCCACCGTTGCGCGAGCGTAGCGATTAATAGGATGCCTTCCATCCACGCGAAGCCTTCGCCGATGCAGCGTCGCGGGCCGCCGCCGAATGGAAAGTAAGAATAGACGGGTCTCGATTCGCGCGCCTCTTGCGTCCAGCGTTCCGGGTCAAAGCGTGCAGCCTCCGGGAAAAATCTGTCGTCGCGATGCAACACGTACTGGCTCAGGAGGACGAGCGAGCGCGCAGGGACTGTGTAACCGCCGACCTCGTAATCGTTGAGCGAGAGTCGCCCGACCGCCCACGCGGGCGGATACAAACGCATCGCCTCGCTCAAGACCATCTCCGTGTAACGCAGCTTCGGCACGTCCTCGACGGTTGGCAACCGCCCGCCCGCTAAAACTTCGTCAAGCTCCGCGTGAAGCTTTGCCTCGCTTTCGGCGTTCTGCGACAGCAAATAAAAAGTCCACGTCAGAGCATTCGCGGTCGTCTCATGCCCCGCGAGAAAGATGGTCAGAGCTTCATCGCGCACCTGCTCGTCGGACATGCCCCCGCCGTCGCCCTCTTCGTCCTGCGCCAGCAAGAGCATCGAAAGCAAATCGCCGTGATCTTCGCCGCCACGCCTGCGCTCGTTGATTAAGCGATAGATGGTCGCGTCGAGCCTGTCTCTGGCTTTTTGAAAGCGACGTTTTTGCGGCAATGGAAGCTTTTCCAACAGCTCTGAGAAAGGCAAGAGCATCGCGTTAAAAAGCTCCATCACGGCGTTCAAAGCATCTCCGATCTCTTCCGCTTCGGCTTCGACCTCCGCGTCAAAGAGCGTCTTGCCGACGATGCTCAAAGTCAATTCCATCATCTCGTGCGAGAGGTCTAAGGTCTGGCCGTCATGCCATCGCGCGGCTGTCCTCGCGGCATATCCGGTCATCAATTCTGCGTAAGCGGCGACGCGCGGGCGATGAAAGGCAGGCTGCGCTAGACGACGCTGGCGGCGATGAAAGTCTCCCTCGCTGGTCAGAAGTCCTTCGCCCAAGAGACGCTTGGCTCTTTGCAGCGCACGCCCCTTGATAAAATTCTGGTGATGCGTGACCAGCACATCCTTCACGTAATCCGGATGGTTGAGAAAGTAAACACCTTGCAGCCCCATCTTGAAATAGACGATGTCGCCATGTTCTCGCGCAGCCGCTTGCAGAAAGCCCAAAGGGTCGCGACGAAAGGCTAAGAAGTTAGCCCCTAAAAATTTTCGTTTCGGCCCCGGCGGATAAAGAAGCGTTGTCACTTATGATTCCTCAACTTTTTGTGCGCGTCTGCTTGAATCGTATTCTTTCATTGCTTGATGAGGCGGTCAAATAAACGTCTGGCAGAACAGTTTGGATTTGAGGGGTTGGCGACTTGAGACTCACCGCAGAGACGCAGAGAACGCAGAGGGGGCGCAGAGAGTTGAATCCCATTCAAGCCTCTGCGCCGTCTCCGCGTCCTCTGCGTCTCTGCGGTGAATCCCACATACCATGCACGCGAGTGAACATATAAAACTTCAACCCGAGAGCTAAAAATAACTCACAGCAGAACGTTGCAATGCGTTCATTCTCATCCTTTATCCACCATCGCTGCTTGCTCGCTTGCACGCTCGTGTTATATTTAGCTGAGAGCAATCTTCAAAGCCTGTCTTTGGAACAGACGGGCGCGGAGCAAAGAGAATTGTCTTTAGAATTCGCCGTCGAATATTCATGTATGCTGCGTGCGCGCTATGAGGAAAAACACCTGCGCGCGTGGGGACGCCTGAGCAATATTCACACGCGCCTCACGACCGGAGACACTGTCGCGCCGACGCCCGACAAGTTGCGTTTTATCGAAGACGCGCGCGACGAAGTCGAGTTGTTGCAGGAAGAGTCAATGGTCTGCGTTTCGTGCCCCGCGTGTTTGCCGCAGGAGGCTGCTGGCGAGGGCGAAGCCGTCGGCTGTTTGGGGCGCATCAGCTATCCGATTGAAGCGCAGTTTGAAAAGTTTCTGGCCGACCGCGTGCAGCTCGCGCTCGATACGCTTGATAAGGAAGACCAGCCGAGACTCTTGCGCCTCTTGGTTGATGCGGAATCGCCTTTCGATGGCGAGGGCACGAAAGAGTTGCGGCGTGTGACGACGACGGGCGGATTGAGGTTTTTTGAGCTGCGCCTTCCGATTCACCTGACGCGCGAGGCCGCGCATCTCTCAACCGACCACATCTTCGACTTGATCGCAGGGTTTCGCTCGGAAGATGCGGCGCAGACAACCTACACGCGCGAATTTCCCTTTGGGGCGGCGGCGGATTATTACGACTTTCTGGACTTCATCCTGCGCAACGACCTCTCCGCCTCGGAGATCGCACGCCTGCATGCGCGCGGCAAAAACTATGCGCAATACCTGCGCCTGCTAGCCGCGCTCGAACGCGCCGAAGCCCTCAACACACGACTGCTCATTGATTAAGAACAAGGGTGTAGGGTGTAGGGTGTAGAAAAGAAAATTTCTTTCCCTAAACCCTACACCCTATCCCCTACACCCTCTTATTCGTTCTCGACCGTATAAACAACCGTCGTCTTGCCGCCCGCCGGGACGGAGACTTTGAACTGTACCGTGTTGGCGGCGAGGCGTTCGCCCGTCTCAGTGCTTTCAACTATCTTCCACTGGTTGTCGTCATAGCGTTCGATGCCTTCGCGGACAAATGCTTCGACCGGCTGCGTGCCGCGATTGGTCAGCACAACCTCGATTTTTGTGACCAGCTTATCCCGGCTGTTGTCTTGCTTGTCGCGATAGTTGACGACGCGGCGTTCAAGCACGCGGCGCGTCCCGAAGACCGTGGACGAGCGCCCCTGTGTGACACTGAACTCCGCGTTCTGCGGCGTAAACGAGATGCGATCCTGCCCGACTATCTGCGCCAGCGTGCCCGTGCGCTGGTAAATCGTGACGAGTCCGCCAGCCATCGGCGCGCTCGCAGTATTCTTCGCCACGAGCCGCACTTCCAAACCGCGCGGCAGCAAGATAAAGCCTCCGCGACCCAGGGTTTGCGCGTCGTGTGTGTTCTCGAAAATATTGCGTTGCACGATGGCGAGTCGCGCGCGTTGGAAGATCGGAAAGCGATTGATAATCGCGTTGGCGTTAAGGCTGATGTTGTCGCCCAGCTTGAAGCGATTGAAGGCGCTCAGCCCGCTCACTTCCGCATAAGACGATTCGCTGATTTCGCTGGAAGAGCCGTCTGTGACATACACATTGGCCTGCGCTTGCGACGCATATTGCTCGCGATAGGCATTGTTACCGCCCTCCGGCAAAAGCGCAATCTCGCCCGCGACCAGATCAACCGTCCCGACGTTCAGGTCAACGCCCGTGCTGTTGTAAAGCGAAACCCACGAATCGAGGAGGGCTGCGGTCGGAGCCGCGCCGTTCGCCGTCGGCTCAAGCACCAGCGTGTACTCGCTGCCCCATGAAATGTTAGGAGCGAGATAATCCACCTGAACTGTCTTGCGCCCGGCTGCGCCACGATTCCGAATCACCAGATGCAAGACAGGCGATTTTTCGTTATTCACCTGCGCGCCGTCGTAAGTCACATCCTGCCGCACCACCTCTGCATCTTCGGCCATCACGCGCACGGTGCGTATATTCGCCTTTGGCATCAGGCTGCGCCAGACGACCGTGTTCAAGCCCTGCTGCAATTCGATGGTGCGCTCTTCCAAAAATTCGCCGATGCCCGCGTTGTAAATCGTCAAATGCGAGAGATCGTAATTACTGGATTGAGCATGAGCCGCAGGCAGGCAAACGAGTGAGCTAAGCAGAAATAAGATGAGTATAGAGAAACTTGTTCTTCTCAAAATCGGTCTCCTTAATTGTAGGGCTGCAAGATACAGTGGGGAATAAGCAATCCGGTGCATCACACCAGGCAACACAATTAATGCGAATTAAGGGTAGCAACAAATCAACTGCTTTTTCTTTGCGTCCTTTGCGTCTTCCTTCTTTGCGCTCTTTGCGGTTAAGTGCTGTTTTAACGCAAAGGACGCAAAGAGAAATCGCGCAAAGAGCGCAAAGAGTTTCTACTCTTGATTTACACAATTACTCTACGCATCTCGTATTATTTAGTGTGATGCGCGTAAGGCTGGAAATGGAGAGACGCTAAAAAAAATCCTCTTCCTCTTTTTCTTCCTTCTCTTCTTCTGTTTCGTCTTTCTTATCCGCGCTCTCTTCATCGAGCTTGCGCAGGGTGTCCAAAATCAAATTAGTGTTGCTGGCGGCCTTGATTTTAGCGGGAAAGGGCTGTGCTGATCTGGCGAAGTCGAAAATGCCGTTGTTCATCTCGACCGTCTTCTGAAAAGCGTCCTCGCCCATCTCTTCTTCCGTCTCTGCATCCACGATGCGGCCATCGTTAAAGAAGATGCGCCCTGCATTATGCTCGCCCGTGATGACCAAAACGCCCGTCAGGCGTGTGTTCTCGATCACCTGTATCGCGTCGAAGAGGCTGATGAGCGAGAGGTCTCCGGCTAAGGTCACGTCGCGGCGTCCGGCGGCGACACCGCTCGGACTCAAATCCGGGCGTCGCGCGCGGCGAATGGCTTCGAGGCCGGACGCGATGGAAATGCGCGGGTCAAGATTCTTGGCTTCGAGCAGGCGGTCATAAGCCGTGTCGAACTCGTCGCGCTCGATATAAAGACTGGCGAGCGCAAGGCATTGGCGCGCGGATTCTTCCGGGTGCTTGTTGATGGCCGCGACCTCGCGCAGCCGCTCGCGCAGGCGAATCGAGCGCGGGTGCCGCTCAAGCGCGGTTCTGAGGCGTTTGATGGCACGCTCAGGTGCTTTGTACTTAACAAACAGGTCTGCATCAAGCAAAGCCGTTTCGATCTCGCCCTCTGGCACTGTTTCCGGTTGTGGCTGTAAAGCGTCTGTCATAGGCTTTTCATGGGAGGGATGCTGTTAAAAATCGGTTTAACTTCAACCTATCCGAGTTTATCACAAACAACCACGCGCAACGCGCCTCGTGCGTTATTTATGCATCCGGTCAACACGAAATCGTATGAAATTTGAGAAGCCCGCGAGTGAAAAAGCTTCTCTCGCATGAGACAAAATAAGCGCGTGAAAAGATTCGACTTAAACAAAGCTCTCAACACATAACGCTTAAGCTTGAATTTGTTTACTCTTACGCGCCGCAAAAAATTTTGCAGGCTCCCGCGCAAAACGCTTCCACGCGAAAAATTTGCGGCCTTCCCTGAATGATGAAGAATCTGGCATACGAGATGCCTCTTAGCGCGCTTGAGAAGTCTGACAATTATGCTTTGGGCAAAAAGATGGCATCGGTCAGATTTCTCGAATAGCGTATAAATCCAACCCCCGAAAGATCAGCGACCTATTTATTTTTTGAGGAGCAGCATCTCTATGTATGATGAACTCGCGCTCGAAGCCTCGAACGCAGCTACTCTGCGACTGGTGGATCTAAGCTGGGCGAACTATTTGCAGCGCGCCCTGCGAAGCCTGAAGGCCATCGGCAGCCGTTGTAAGAGTAACAGCACGGAAGCTTTGATTAAACGCTTCAGGCGCGCTCGCCCCGAAACTTATCAACATAGCGTGCGCGTGTGCAGGCTCTCGCGCGCCGTCGGTCGCGCAATCGGTTTCGATGAAGCGCGCTTGAAACATCTTTCATACACCGCGCTCCTGCATGATGCCGGGAAGATACTCGTGCCGGAAACCATCTTGAATCGCCCGCGCAAGCCTACGCGCACAGAGCTGTTCGTACTGCATCTGCACCCCAGCTTCGGCGCGCTGCTGGCGTCTTACTACAACCTCGCGCCGGAATTGCGCATACGCACGCAGCATCATCACGAGCGTTGGGACGGCACAGGCTACCCGCATCGCCTGAGCGGCGAGGACATCCCGCTGATGGCGCGCATCGTGCAGGTCGCAGACACTTATGACGCGATGGTCGCAGAGCGCCCGTACCGCAAACCGCTCGACCATAACGAGGCTGTGGCAGAGCTGCGCAAGCACGCCTGCAAACAGTTTGACCCGCGCGTCGTCGAAGCTTTTCTGGACGCCTCTCCAACCCGCAACAATTAGAAAGCTCTGCCGTAGCAAGAGGCGCACGTCTTTTAATTTTTCTGTAACCTCGCATGGTGTGGAAAGGAATCTTCCACACCATTTTTGTTTTGTCATTGAGTGCGACTCAGGTCAGAACCGCCTGCGGTAGCGGGCGGGTTCTTTTAATGTTGAGTACCCGCCCGCTACCGCAGGCGGTTCTGACACGCTCGCTGTGCAGACCACATGCAATTGCAAACAGCTATAACTTTCATGCGGACACTGAAAAGCATTTACTCTGCCGCGCTAAAGGTTATAAGCTATGCCCCCGGCAAATTCTGATTTGAAGCTGCGTCACCTCTGCGCTTAACGCATGAAAGGATAAAAGAAATGGGAAACCCTTTATTAGCTATCGGAGCTAAAGGCTATTACGTAACCGAGCTTCACAAACTGCTCACGCAGAAGCTGACACAGATAGACCCGAACGGATGGGAATTGGATGATCTGGAAGGAAAAGACAAGTTCGATAAAGAGACGGACGACTTAGTAAAGAGTTATCAGGAAGCTGCTAGGCTGCCCATTGACGGCATGGTTGGAGATAGGACGTGGAACGCCCTCACCGGCTGGGAACTTTTTAATTCCTATGATGACAATTTTAATTATGTGCCCGCGCCAAACAAGTATCACTGCTGGGCTGCGGCCACAGCCATGATGAAGGGCGAGACCTCGCCCAATATGAGTGAGCCGCTCGGCGTTCTTTTCGAGAACATTAAAGGCGTTGGCACTGCCGGTATCAACAACGAAGATTCCAACATGGAGAAATTCGCCAAATATCACGGTTTCACGATGGTGCGCGAGTCGGGTATCAATTCTCTTACCTTATGCGGAATGGTCGCGGTGTTCGGTCGAGTCATGCTCAACATGAGGGGTGTGACTTCTCTGTTAACCGCGGCGAGTGCCAACGACAGCCACTTTGTCGTCCTGACGGGCTTGCGCGGCAGCGGGTCGCCGGGAGGCACGACCTTGAGAATCTTTAATCCGAGTATCAGAAAGACGGATCAAAGAATCGTCGCCAGTTATTCCTATCTAAAAGGTAAATACCCCGGACTGACTTACCAGGCTTTCTACAGGATCACCGGAAGCTCAAAAAGCATTCCTTAGCATGACTAACAAAACTCAGACACAGAGACACAGAGACACAGAGATGAATAAAGGCAAAAGATAAAAAGAAGGTGAATGCTTTATTCCTCACTTTTACCTTTTTACTTTTGCCTTCCTCCGTGTCTCTGTGCCTCTGTGGCTAATCTACACTTTTGTCAGGCGCTCTTAATCTGTTGTGTTTCAACGCAGAGAAGCACAGGGAATTTCAAATTCAGCATCTCGAATCTGAAATTTTCCCTGTGCTTCTCTGTAGTTAATTTTCCCTCCCTTAAAAATCAAAACGAATCCCGATGCGAATCATGCGCGGGCGCAGCGTGCGCGTCGTCAAGAGAAACGAATCAAGAAACTCCTGTCTTTGCGCGGGCGTCGCAGAGGGCGCGAACGCTTTAAAATCAATAAACTCTGTGCCGAAGCTCCAGACGGTTTTGTTGAGCAGGTTGTCTATCTCGACGACTGGGCGCAGGCGCATGCGCTCGCCGATGCGAAACTCGCGCGTGAGGTTGAGGTCAAGGGAAAAGAGTCCCGGCCCGCTGCCTGCGTTGCGCGGCAGGTTGCCCGTGCGCCCGATGGTCGGCAGCACGAAAAAGTCCAGCAGCGCGGCGTCAACCGCTTCGCCCGGGCGGCGTGCGCGCAAGGCTCTGATGGCTCCCGTGGAAATCGGGCGGTCGTTATCCACGTCATCCAGATTGCGATCCGCTCCGCCGATTGAGATATTGAAGGGCGCGCCGGATGCTAGGCGCAGGATAGGCGAGAAGCGCAAGCGTCCCAAGAAACGCGGCGTGTCGAACGTCCCCGAAAAGACAAAGCGATGGCGGCGGTCAAGCAGGCTGCGCGCACGTTCCGCGCGAAAGTCTCCGGGCGTGAGCGCGTCCGAGGTGTTGACGATGCCGTCATCAACCAAATGCGAGAGCGTGTAGGCAGCGCGGAATGATAAGCCGAAACCATTCTCGCTTTTGACGAAGCGGCGGCGCAGCTCAAGCGTCAGGCCGTGATAAAAACTGTTGCCGATGCTGGCGAGTTGCTCGACTTCGCCGCGCGCAGGGTCTGGCCTTAAATCTCTCAGAGCAGCCAGCGCGACATCTACCGAAGTTGATGAAGTGAAGCTGTTTAAATTTATCAAGCTGATTGGAACGCCTGCTTCGACTATGCAGCCGACGACATCAGGATTGCTCGGAGTGAATGGCGTTGGACAACGCGCCGGATTCAGAGGATCAAACGGCGAGAGCGTAAAGCGCACCAGCTCGCCCGCGCTCAACACATCATAGAGAGGCCGTATGCCGCCCGGCACGTTTCTGAAATTCGGGAAATCGCGCGAGAGCAGGTATTCGGTCAAATCTCTAAAGCCGTTCGGCAGCCTTGCCGCGTTGGAGTTGAACTCGCGCCACAGGTGAATCCCACGATTCCACGTATAACTCGCTTCCAAGACAAAGCCGCTTGCAAGCTCGCGCTCAAAACCGATATTGACTTGATAGCTTTCGGGAATCCGCAAATTCGGATCGAGCCTGCGTAGGAACGCTGCGTTGCGCACAGCATGTTGCGCGATGAGCGGCGAATCCGCGTCGAAGGTGTTTGGAAAGTGAATGTTGGCAGCGATAAAAGCGCGGCGTTCTTCAGCGGTCAGGAGCCTGCCGGTCGCTGGATTTCTGAGCGCGTTGGTGTCAAAGAAAAGCTGCTGACCGCCAAGCGTAAAATCATCGATGGTTCTCACAAGCGCCCGCCCGTAGAAGATACCCGCGCCCGCGCGAATCACTGTCTTGCCGTCTTTAAAAGGATCGTAAGCGAGAGCAACGCGCGGCGCGAAGTTGTTGCGGTCGCGGATGATGCTTTCATTCTCATAACGCAGGCCAAAGCTCAGCATCAGGTTCGCCCGCACGCGCCATTCGTCCTGCACGAAAAAACTGCTGTAAGTATTTCGCTGAGTGGACTCGGTCAAAAAATTCTGACGATAGCGGCTCGGCACGCCAGCCAGAAAATCTCCCGCGCTCTCGAAATTAAATGTCCCCGAAGCGTCCGACAGATTGATAAAGGTCGAGCGAATGCGCTGAAAGTCCGCGCCGATTCTCAAGGTGTGCGCGCCGCTCAAAATTGAAAGCGTGTCCTGCGCTTGCCAGCGAGACTCGCGGCGGTCACTGCCGCCCGCCGTCGAAGACCCCGCGACGAGCGTGCCCGTGCGCCGGTTCAAATCGCTGGCGGGCAGCGGGTCGTTGAGCGAAATCAGTATCACAGGACTCGTGCCGCCCCGTGCGGTGAGCGCGGGCGTGAGGCGCGAAAACTGTACGCGCGCCTGATTCACAAGCCGCGCTGAAAAGACATAGTTGTCCGTGTAAGAGAGTGCATCCGAGTTGCGCGACTTGCCCTGCAAGGCTTCCGCCAGACGATTGCCGCCGCCGAATTGCCTCAGATTGTCGAGACGCCCCATCTGAAAAAGAAAACTTCCATTGTGCGACGCGCTGAATTGATGATCTACGCGCGCTGTAAAAATATGGTTTTTGACAGGTGTGCTGACAGCCCTGACGAACGGCGCGACCTCTGCGCTCAGGCTCGGCGTGCTGACTGTTTCAAAGCGGCGACCCGCGAGCGTGGTCGGCGCAGGCAATGGAAAGAGATTGCTCTGAACGATTGGAACCAGCGTATCAATCAGAGCCGTGTCCAACACCGTATCGTATTCGTATGAGATAAAGAAAAAGCTGCGCCCGCGCCCGTTAATCCTGAGCGGAGGAAACACGATTGGCCCACTCAATGTAAAGCCCGGATTAAGCTCTGTGAGCGGCAGGCGTTTTAATCCGAGGGCGTTATTTTTAAGAGTATTCGCGTTCAGGATGTCATCACGAAAAAAGAAGAAAGCTCGACCGCGAAATTCATTCGACCCTCCGCGCGTGCGAATGTTGATACGTCCTCCAGACGCGCGCCCGTACTCTGCGGAAAACTGGTTGGTGATGACCTGGACTTCTGCGACCGCTTCGAGCGAGGGCTGAAATCTCTCGCGCGCCGCGCGGTCGTCGTTGTTATCAAGGCCGTCAATCGTAATGTTGTTTGAATAAGCCGCGCCGCCGGAGAGCGCGAACGTGCCTGCCTCTTCGGGCGTGTCGCGCGGATTTGTGTTGCGGTCTTCGGCCAGTTCGCGTGTCGAGAGCGGTTCTTCCGTCACGCCCGGCAGCGTGAAGATTAAATCGAGCGGAGAGCGCGTGTGATTCGGCAGCGATTCGATTTCCTCGCTCGTAATCGTCCCGCCGACGATGGTTCGCGTCGTGTCAACCAGCGGCGCATCCGCTTCCGCCGCGACTGACTGCTCGGCCACTACGCCCGCCGGTCGCAAGATGAAGTCCAGACGCACATGCTGTCCGGCCAGAGTCTCAAGCCCTGTTTTCTCTGCCAACGCAAAGCCTGCGGAAGACGCGCGCACGTTGTAGACGCCGGGCAGCAGCTCTATCAAGCGATAACGCCCTTCGGCATCTGTGACGCCGGTGCGCTCGCTGCCCGTGCTTGCTAACCGGACGGTCACGCTCGCGCCCGGAATGAGCGCGCCGTTCTGATCCGTCACGCGCCCGCTGATGGTGACTTCGTCAAGGTCTTGAGCGACGGCTGTGGCAGGCGTTGCAAAGTATGGGAACAGGATGAGCGAAACACAGTGAACGAAAAAAAGCGCGAGCATCCGTGAGGGAGAACGATTCATGGCTTCTCCTTTTTAGATTGTGAGTGGGTGAGATGATTGCTCGCAACGCTTCTTATTTAAACCAGCAGTGCGGAGCTAAATTGGGATGAGTGTAAGACTCTAACGCTTCGCTTGCGGGGCGGAAATTAATCGGCCTGCTTTAGCTCTGAGGCGGGAATGCATGTGAGCGAAGCCCTTCTCGAAAGTCTCTTTACGCGGGGCGCACTTTATCACTGAGGCATGTATGGAGACAAGAAAATTTTTCAGCTTCGATTGCTGCGGCGACGCAGGAGCGTGGTCGTGCGTGAGGTGCGAACCAGCGCGCCCGCTTCGGGAGGCGGAGGAGCATCCGTAAACTGCGAAAACTCTTCGGTGTGCGTGCGCAGGTATTCAAAGAAACGCTCGAACTCGTGCTGCATGGCGTCCATCTTTTCGCGCATGTTGAGAATAATCTCGACGCCCGCCAGATTGACGCCCAGGTCGCGCGTCAGTGAAAGAATCACTTCGAGGCGTTCAAGATCAGGGTCTGTGTAAAGCCGCGTGTTGCCCTCAGAACGCGACGGTTTCAAGAGTCCTTCACGCTCATACAGCCGCAAAGTCTGCGGGTGTATGTCGTACTGCGTCGCCACCGCGCTGATCGTGTATGTGCGAACCTTTTTTTTCATTGCGGATTGCGGATTGCGGATTGCGGATTTAAGAATGCCACGATTGATTTCCAATCCGCATTCCACAATCCGCAATTATTCCAGCCCCATCACCACGCGCGGGTTCTCTGGATTGAGTTGCGCGAAGCGTTTTAAAAGCTCTTTGGTCTCTTCCGAAATCACTTCCGGCAACATGATCTTGACTTCGACAAACTGGTCGCCGCGAAGGCTCGCGTTGCGCAGTGAAGGCGCGCCGCGCTCGCGCAGGCGAAACTTTTGTCCGGACTGCGTGCCGGGCGGAATTCGCAATTGCGCTTTGCCTTCGACCGTCGGGACTTCGATCTTCGCGCCGAGCGCGGCTTCCGACACAGTCACCGGAACGGTCACGTAAATATTGTCGCCCTTGCGCGTGAAATATTTGTGCTTCCCGACGTTGGTCAGAATGAACAGATCGCCGGGAGGCGCACCCAGACGCCCGCCCTCGCCTTTGCCGACGATACGCACGCGCGAGCCTGTGTCCACGCCAGCGGGGATGCGAAGCTTGACCGTTTCTGCCTTGGGCGTCACACCGCTGCCTTTGCAAAGAGAGCAAGGCTGGCGGCGACGACCCGTGCCCGTGCAATCCGGGCATTCCTGCGAGAAGCGAAGACGCCCGCCCGCGCGCTGCACCTGCCCGGAGCCTTTACAGGTCGGGCACACAACGACAGGCCCGCCCGTGTCGCCCGCGCCGTTACAGCGCGAGCACTGCTCAGAGCGATTGACAGTAATGTTGGTGGTCATGCCCGTGATCGCTTCCTCGAATGAGAGAGCCAAGGGCATTTCTATATCCGCGCCGCGTTTGGCCTGAGCTTTAGGCGGCTCGCGCTCCTGTTGTTTCGCGCCTCCGCCAAAGAGGTCTGCAAAGATGTCGCGAAAGCTTGAGCCTCCGCTACTGCTGCTACTGCCCGCGCCGGACGCGCTGCCCCAGTCAAAGCCTTCAAAGTCAAAGCCAGCGGGGCCGCGACTGCCCCCCGCGCCCGCGCCGCCCGTCGCACCGCGCGCCGCAGCATCCGCCAGATTGTCGGAATACTGCCCGAAGCGATCATAGACGCCGCGTTTCTTCGCATCCGAAAGCACGTCATGCGCCTCCGTAATCTTCTTGAAACGCTCTTCGGCAGACTTGTCGCCCGGATTCACGTCCGGATGAAACTTACGCGCCAGCCTGCGATAAGCCTTCTTGATCTCTTCCGGCTTGGCATCGCGCTTGACGCCCAGCACTTGATAGTAATCTTCTTTTGCCATCTTTCGATTGCGGAATGCGGATTTCGGATTGCGGATTAGAAAAGCAGTTATCTTCCAATCCGCAATCCGAAATCCGCATTCCGCAATTCCTAATTTACTTGTTCTCGTCTACGTCCACGTATTCGGCGTCAATCACGTTGTCATCGCCGCCGCTCGTGCCCTGCGTAGAAGACGAAGATGATGCGCCAGCCGCAGATGCCTGTTCGTCTGTGTCAGTGCTCGCGCCGCTCGTCCCCGTCTGTTGATAGAGAGCTTCGGCCAGTTTGTGCGAAGCCGTTTGCAGCCGCTCAAAGGCGCTGTTCATCGTCTCGGCAGTGCCTTCGGTAGAAGCCTTCTTCGCTTCTGCGATGGCCGCTTCGACTTCGGTCGCGCCCGCGCTGTCCATCTTCTCGCGGTTCTCCGTAAAGGTCTTCTCGACCTGATAGGTCAATCCGTCAAGACGATTGCGCGCCTCTATCTCCTCGCGCTTCTTCACGTCTTCCGCCGAGTGCGATTCGGCATCACGCATCATACGATCAATCTCATCTTTCGAGAGACCCGAAGAAGCAGTGATCGTAATCTTCTGCTCGCGTCCCGTGCCCATGTCTTTGGCAGAGACGTTGACGATGCCGTTAGCATCTATGTCAAACGTGACTTCGATCTGCGGCATGCCGCGCGGGGCGGGCGGAATCCCGACCAGATGAAACTTGCCGAGCGTGCGATTGTCCGCAGCCATCGGCCTCTCGCCCTGTATGACGTGAACCTCGACGGACGTTTGATTGTCCGAAGCCGTCGAGAAGACTTCCGATTTGCGCGTCGGAATCGTCGTGTTGCGCTCGATAAGCTTAGTCCCCACGCCGCCCAGCGTTTCGATGCCAAGCGAAAGCGGCGTCACATCCAAGAGCAGGATGTCCGTCTTTTCGCCAGACAACACGCCAGCCTGCACTGCCGCGCCGACCGCGACCACTTCGTCGGGATTGACGGACTTGTTCGGCTCTTTCCCGAACAACTCCTTAACCAGTTCCTGCACCTTCGGAATGCGCGTAGAGCCTCCGACCAAGACCACTTCATCAACCTTGCTGGCATCAACGCCCGCATCCTTGATGGCCTGCTCGACTGGAGTTCTCAGGCGTTGCAAAATCTGGTCAATCAACTGCTCGAACTTCGCGCGCGTGAGCTTCATCACCAAATGCTTTGGCCCGGACTGGTCTGCGGTGATGAAGGGCAGGTTAATCTCCGTCTCCATCGCCGTCGAAAGCTCGATCTTGGCTTTTTCAGCAGACTCTTTCAGACGCTGCAAAGCCATCTTGTCATTCGAGAGGTCAATGCCCTGATCTTTCTTGAACTCTTCGATAATCCATTCCATCAGCCGCTCGTCTATGTCGTCGCCGCCGAGGTGTGTATCGCCGTTGGTGGATTTGACTTCGACGACGCCTTCGCCGACTTCCAGGATAGAGATGTCAAATGTGCCGCCGCCAAAGTCAAATACGGCGATGGTCTCATCCTTCTTCTTGTCGAGGCCGTAAGCTAAGGCCGCAGCCGTCGGCTCGTTGACGATACGCATCACTTCGAGACCGGCAATCTTGCCTGCGTCTTTCGTGGCCTGTCGCTGTGCGTCGTTAAAGTAGGCGGGGACTGTGATGACAGCCTTGTCAACTTTTTGCCCGAGATAGTCTTCCGCAGACTGCTTCATCTTTTGCAGGATCATCGCCGAAATCTCAGGCGGACTATAATCCTTGCCGCCCGCGTTGACGCGGACATCGCGGTTTCCGGCAGCCTGCACTTTATAAGGAACCTGCTTCATCTCTTCGCCGACTTCGTCAAAGTGCCGCCCCATAAAACGCTTGATCGAATAGATTGTGTTTTCCGGATTGGTGACGGCCTGACGCTTGGCGACCTGACCGACGAGGCGGTTGCCGTCTTTTGTAAAGGCCACCACGGAGGGCGTCGTGCGACCGCCTTCCGAGTTAGTGATAATGGTCGGCTCGCCGCCTTCCATCACGGCCACAACGGAATTGGTCGTGCCTAAATCAATGCCTATAATCTTGCTCATTGCTCTTTTATTCTCCAAATATAAGCTGTGGCCGCCTTTTCTCTAAAAGACGGCACGCTGGACGCGCCCGAAATGCTTTTGCGCCCGATAATTGCTGCGAAATTTGTCTCACAGCCCGGCTTGCTACTGATTTGAACGCTGGCACAGTATAATATCTGAGTCTATCATTGTCAAGTTTTAAGTGAGAACTTCACTGAGATTTTACGCGCAAGCTAAATCCCGTAAGGAAAGGCTTTATTTGATTTTAGCGGGGCTGGTAGACTGAATTAATCGCTTTGCTTTCGCTCTTCATTGAGCAGGCGGGAAACGAAAAAGACGTAATGCAGGCCGGAGATTATCGCCAGAGCGAAGATCGTGACGTAAACAGCGGGCAGGTAATAGCCGCTGATCCACGAAGGGATAGCGGCGGCGAGGAGGATGGCTACGACGGCCAGAATCTGCACCGTGGTGTTTAGTTTGCCGAGCCAGGAGGGACGAAAGCCTCTGAAGCCGGTCACGATGTTGATGGCTGCCGCGCCGACCGTGATAAAGATGTCGCGGCTAATGACCGTCGCCGTCACCCAGAAAGGGACTGGCAGGTGGCTGGGGGGCTGTTGCTGCGGGCTGATGGAGGGGAGCGAAAGGACTATGAAGGATGTCACCAGCAGCAGCTTATCCGCAATCGGGTCGAGGATCGTGCCGAGTTGTGATTTCTGGTTAAAGCGGCGCGCAAACAATCCGTCCAGCCCATCCGTGATGCCAGCGATGATAAAGACCGCCATCGCCCAGATAAATTTTTGATAAAACAGGAACGAGACGAAAACCGGAATCAGCACCATGCGAAACATGGTGAGCACGTTGGGAAGCGTGACAATGCGTGAAGACATACTTAAGTCCCAAGTCTCAAGTCTCAAGTCTCAAGTCAAAGACAAGTTTTTAACTTGGGACTTGGGACTTGGGGCTTGGGACTAATTCGTGCAGCGTAGTTCGAGCAGTGAAACTTCCGGGGGGCAGCCGTAACGAACTGGCAGAACGACTGTGCCGAGGCCGCGTGTGACGTAGATTTGCGTCTGGCCTCTGCGCCCCAAGCCTCTCAGGATGCGGCGACGTGGTCTACCGGACGCGCTTTTCTCAGAGCGCCATGTAATCTGCCCGCCGTGTGTGTGCCCGCTCAAGACCAGGTCAACTCCGGCACGCGCCGCGCGGCGCAGGATAATCGGATTATGCGCGAGCAGGAGCTTCATCTCATCCGCGCGCGACCCGGCCAGCGCGAGCGGCAAATCTTCTAGGCCGACCATCGTATCGTCCACGCCCGCGAGCCAGAAAGATGCGCCGCCGAGTTCAAAGCGCATGCCTTCATTAACTAACACCTGTATGCCCGCGAGGCGAAACAAATCCGTAATCAACGCTGCATCCGTCCAGTGATCGTGATTCCCCAACACAGCATAAACGCCGTGACGCGCACGCAGGCGTCCGAGCATCTCTGCGCAGGGGCTTGCGTATGTGGGGTCGTGCGAGACGTAATCCCCGGTCAGCGCGATGATGTCCGGCTCAAGGCTATTGGCCGTCTCAATCGCGTGCATGATCTGAGAGCGACCTGTAAAAGGGCTGTGGTGTATGTCCGAGAGCTGGACTATGCGCAGGCCGTCAAGCTCGCGCGGCAAGCGGCTCAAGGCTATCTCGTGACGCTCGACGGCGAGCATATAAGGCTCTGCGAGAGCTGCGCGTGCGGCTTGCGCGAGGCTCGCGGCAAGCGTGCGCAAAGGGGTTGCTGGCTGCTGCGCGTGGTTGGCGCGTCGCAGGGCGCGGCTGCGCTCTTTGAATCGAATCGTGTTTGCCATTATGAAATTTTAAGTGGGCAAGGCTTTTTCAGAAAGCAACTGTTCCTGCCCGAACCCGTTCGGCCTTCCTCAAAAGCCCGCGCATTATAGTGTTGCCCGCGCGCGAGCGCAAGACCGCAGAAGGACACAAAACGTCAAGATGTTGAGAGGTAAGCTGTTAAACGAAACCCGCAAACGCATTTTAAGGAGAGATCGAAACCGTCTCTTTTATAGAATTGTTCTGCTTGTCCGGATCATTGGTCGGCGATTCGACTGTGACGACATTATCAATGAGTGCGCCGCCCCCGGCAGAGTCGTTGACGAGGGCTACCAGCGTGACCGTCACGGACGCCCCGCTTGCCAGCACCGGGAACGTCACGATGCGGTTATTGCCTTCGCCGCCGCACACGCCTTCGCCCGTCGCGTGGCATGAAGCAAAAGTTATGGCGGCAGGCAAGTTACTCATCACCTTGACAGAGCGCGCCGCGTCCGCGCCTTTGTTGGTGAGGGCGATGGTGTATGTCAGGCTGTGCCCCTTTGTGGCCGGTTTGGGCGAAGCTATCTGCGCGAGCGAGAGGTCTGCATTTTGCTGAATCGGCCAGAACACAGGCACCAGTAGCATGACGATAGCAAAGACAGCCACTGTGAGAATCGAGCCGACTTTGACGAAATCAAAAAAACGATAACGTCCCGGCGTGAAGATAAGAACGCAGGCAGGCTCAAGCGGCGTGAGAAACGAGCAAGAAGCAGCGTAAGTAACCATCACTGCGAAAGTGCGCGGGTTCAGCCCGAGCGAGACGGCGGTCTTGATGGCAATCGGCACGACGACGAGCGCCGCCGCCTGATTCGACATCGGCTGCGTCAACGCCACAGTCAGCACAAAGAACCCTGCCAGCACGGCCAGCCCGCCGTAATCACCGACGCCGCGCACGATCAAGTCTGCCAGATACTTGTCCGCGCCGCTCTTCTCCATCGCCGTCCCGAAGCTAATCATCCCGGCAATCAAGACGAGCAAGCGCCACTCAATCAGGTTATACATCTCCTGCATACGCACGGCGCGGCTCGCCAGCAGTATCAACACGCCGAGCAGCACGGCCACAGAGAGCGGCACACGCGCCGGGTGCGTAATCGAGAAAAAGAGAAAGACGCCGAATGCGATGAGCGCCCAGCGACGCTTGCCGTATCGCCCGCGCCGCTCTGAGACATCTTCGAGCAGGAGCAAATTGCCGTCCGCGATAAGATGCTCAAGCCCTTCGCGCTTCCCTTGCACGAGCAGCACATCGCCAAAGCGCAAACTGACAGTGCTGAGCTTGGTCAATAATGCGACGCCCTGACGATTAATCGCCAGCACTGTCAGTTCGTAACGCTGGCGAAATTTTAAGCCTTTGAGTGTTCGCCCTACAAAGTCAGAGCCGCGCAAGACCATCACCTCAAATAGCTCTACCTCTTCAGTCTCAAGCACAGTATCGCTGAGCTTAAAGTCCGCTTTAATCTCTATGCCCGCTTCGGATTTGACGCGCAGGATGTCTTCGACCTTTCCCTGCACCAGCAATAAATCGTTGGCCTGTATAACCTCGTGCGCGCTCGGCGCGATGCGTCCCTGCTTGCCGCGCATGATGCCTACGACCGTCAAATCCAGATCGTTGCTCAGGTTCGCTGCCGTTAAAGTTTTTCCGACGAGCGGCGAAGCTTCCAGCACGATGACTTCCGACAGGTATTCTCGGATATGATATTGCTCGGTCAGCGAATCCGCGCCGCCGCGTCTGGGCAAGAGGCGCAAACCCAGGAGCAGCATGTAGAGCATCCCGGCTGCCACAATCGGCACGCCCACCCACGTCAGCTCGAACATAGAGAACGGCGGCATACTGTACCGCGTAATCGCGCCGCTCACAGCCAGATTTGTAGAAGTCCCGATCAGCGTGCAAGTGCCGCCCAAAATTGCGCCGAAGGCGAGCGGCATCAAGAGTTTTGACGGCGCGATGCGAGCGCGCTCAGACAGCCCCAGCACGACCGGCACAAACATCGCCGTCGTGGTCGTATTCTTCATCACGGCTGCGGACATGGCCGCGACGACCATAATCAAAACCGTCAGGCGAAACTCGCTGCCGCCCGCAATCTTGTGCAGACGCCTGCCGACAGTATCCACCACGCCCGTCTTGACCAGCCCGCCGGTCAGCACAAACAATCCCGCAATCGTAATAATGATGTCATTGCCAAAGCCCGCGAACGCCTCTCCGGCGGTCAGCGTCCCCGTCACCACCATCATAATGACCAGCAAGATGGTGACGATGTCTATGGGGATGCGCTCCGTGCCGAACAGCACGACGGCGACCACCAGCAGAATCAAGACGACGGCAATGGGACTCATAAAACGTTTTCGAGATATAATCTCTTCACAGTTTGCAATTTTTAGTTTTCGGTTTTCAGACAGGGATTATCTGCCTGAATTTGAATTCCGCCAACTGAAAACTGCAAACCGGATGCTAAAAACCGGCAAAGGGGATTTATGGGCGAGAGTTGCATTCTTATCATAGAAGATCAAGAAGATTTAGCCGCGCTTTATGAAGCGACGCTGAAAAAGGCTGGCTATCAAGTCAGAATTGCTTACACGGGCGAAGAAGGCATAGGTGAATTTCAAGCCAACGGCGCGGACGCCCTTCTGCTCGACATGACCCTGCCGGAGATGCACGGCTCGCAAGTCTTGCGCGAGATACGCGCCCTGGACACGAGCGTCCCCGTCATCGTCATCACGGGTGAAGAAAACGATCAACTGCGCGAACAGTGCGAGCGGCTGGGCGTGCATGATTATCTCGCAAAGCCTGTTGACTATGACCTGATGCTCGAAGCCGTCAAGCACGCGCTGGAAACGCCCGCAGAAGAATCGGAGATCGTCTCGCTCAGGCTCACCACGCGCATTGTTCAAGAGCTAACGGCGATTGACCCCAGCCTTGAGCGCGCCATCACGCAACTGGTGGAAGAACGAAACGAAAACCGGAAGTCAGCATCCAGCGCATAGAAGAATCTGAACTGAAATCGTTTTCAAAGACAGCGATCAGTACAGCGTAATGTAAGTTTTTTGAACTTATTGAATTGCCACTAGCTTTAGCTAGTGGCACAAGAGAGCTAAACAGTCTCGGCTTTAGCCGAATCATTTCGGCTAAAGCCGACAAATTCCGCAAATCCTGTCCACTAGCTAAAGCTAGTGGCAATAACTAAGAACTTACATGCTGCTTGAGGAGAAGTGGCTTGAACATCCGTGCTTATCTCGAACGCATCAACTATCGCGGCTCGCTTGCCCCCACTGCCGAGACCCTGCACGACTTGCAGGTCGCGCATCTCCTGACAGTCCCTTTTGAAAATCTGAGCATTCATGCCGGGCAGCCGATTGTGCTTGAAGATGAAGCTCTGTTTACCAAAATCGTTGAGCGCAGGCGCGGCGGCTTCTGCTATGAAGCCAATGGTTTATTTGCCGCACTACTGCGCGCTCTGGGCTTTGAAGTCACCATGCTCTCAGCCGGAGTGGCGAACGACGAAGGCGACTTTGGCCCCGACTTCGATCACATGACGCTGATGGTGACCTTAGAGCATGAGCGTCGGCTCGTAGATGTGGGCTTTGGCGATTCATTTCTTGAGCCACTGCTGCTCGATGAACGCAAAGAGCAGGTGCAAGGCGCACGCGCCTTTCGCATACTTCCGGATGATGCTCACTTGATTCTGATGCAGCGTGACGATGACGAAGAGTGGAAGCCTCAGTACCGCTTCACCCTGCAACCCCACACTTATGCCGACTATGCAGAGATGTGTCTTTATCATCAGACTTCGCCGCAATCGCATTTCACCCGTGCGCGCATCTGCTCGCGCGCAACCGTTGAAGGGCGCGTCACCCTCAGCGAGATGCGTCTTATCAACACGTCTCAAACTGGCGAGCGACAAGAGCGAACCTTAACAAATCAAGAAGAGTACGCGGCGACCCTGCGCGAGCATTTTGGCATCGTGATGACTGGCTGATGTTTGTCTCGAACATTTGGCACGCGCTTGGGCTTATTAGGCTGCATCATGCGGCACAATAATAGTTAGGTTGCTTCACTTGATACCAAGATGCACGAATTCTACAGGCGGAAATTTCGTACTTGTCCTCAAATTTAGAGGAAGAAAGGATGAGCAATCAATGAAAAATGAAGAGGTTGATGACGTATTTTACGACGCGAGTGTAAATCTGGCGAGACATAACCTTGAGGTGACACTCAGGCGTACCAAAGAACAGTGTTTTCGGGCAGCAAAGGAGTGCGCCTTAGAGAGCTTGGAAGGATTTAAGAAAATGGACGCCTTCGTGCATAGCCAATACGCGGACGAGCCGAAGAAGATGGCTGAATGGGAGGAAATCGCTCAGAAGTATGAATTTCTGGACAATGCGGCTGAAGAATAACAGAGACTATTGAAGAAGATAAATCGCCTGCGAGTTAAAATTTGCGCCAAGCGATGCCTGAAAGCTTTGCTTTCATCATCCTCTATCTTCTGACGCAGACGCCGCGCTCGACCGCGAAGAGGCTCCATTCGCCGGGGATGTTTTCGAGGCTGTACACGCCTCTGTCTTCAAAGCGAATTCCGGAGCCTGCTACCAAATCTTTGACCGTGTTTGAGACTAAGACTTCTCCGACCGAGGCGCGGGCGGCGACATGCGCGCCGATCTCGACGGCGATGCCGCCGACTTTGTCTCCCATCACATCGCACTCGCCTGTGTGCAAGCCGGATTTGACACGGATGCCGAGCCGAGCCGCCGAATCCGAAATGGCGCAGGCGCAACGTATCGCCCGTGCAGGCCCGTCAAAAGTTGCAAGGAGGCCGTCTCCGACCATCTCTATCTCGCGCCCTTTGAAAAGTTCCAACTCGCGCCTGACGTATGTCTGATGTCTTTCAAGTAGATCGCGCCAGCGTCTTTCTCCAACCTGCGCGGCCTGCTGAGCGGAATCAACGATTCGCATAAACAGCACGGTTGCCAGCACGCGGTCGTATTCGGGCGCGTGTCGCACGCCGGTCAAAAATTCTTCAACCTCGTCGAGTATCGCGTCCTGATCTCCGACGAAAGGCAAGTGATCCACGCCGGGCAGCTCTACGTATTTCGAGCCGGGAATGCTCGAAGCCACATAGCGGCCTTCTTCGACCTTGAGGCACAAATCCCCCTCACGATGTATGACCAGCGTCGGCACGCGAATGGACGGCAAGACGTTGCGCACGTCTATCTCTGCGTTCATCTTCGTCAAGGCCAGAGCCGCGCCCGGACTCGCGCCCATCCGCAAATATGTCGCCCACCATTCGCGAAAGTGCGGGTCGTCCGCGACCGACGGCGCACGCTCGTCCAAGCCGACGGGGCCGCCCCATTCGCGCTGCATCAATTCGTAAAACTCCTGGCGATGCTCTGCGGTCGGCGCCCACGGATAATCGTCATCGTAAACTCGCTTGGCGTAAGTTCCGATCATCACGAGCGCGCTGGTCTTTTCCGGATACGTCGCGGCGAACAGGCTGCACATCGGCCCGCCTTCTGAAACTCCTATCAGCGCGGCGCGCTCAGACCCGACGGCCTCCATCACTGCGCGCACGTCGTCCATGCGCTGTTCTAAAGTCGGAAGCTCCGTGTTCGGCACGCGGTCGGAAAGTCCCGTCCCGCGCTTGTCAAAAAGAATCAGCCGCGAGAATGAAGCGAGGCGCGCGAGGAAGCGCGCGAACGACGGCTCTTCCCAGAAATATTCCAGATGCGAGACCCAGCCCATGACAAAGACTAGATCGAGCGGCGCGTCTCCGATGACCTGATAAGCGATATTGACATCGCCGCTGAGGGCGTATCTCGTTTCCGGCGCGCGGTGAATAATGGCATCAATCTCAGGCTGCGGCTCTCGCCTTCTGGTGAGGCTTGACGGCTGAAGCGCATCGAGAGCTTCGCGTGTGGCGCGTGAGAGTGATTGAAAAGCAGGCTCTTCATCATCATCTTCTTCGATGACGACGCGCGCTCTGGCACGCTCGCGGACGATGATATTGGTTTCCGGCTCGCCGCCCGTTTCCCTGACCCGTGCGACAAAGCGATAGCCGCGCTTCGGCACGGTCTCGATAAATTTCAAGCCTTCCGCGCCCTCGCCCAAAACTTTGCGCAGGATAGAGATGTTCTGCGCCAGATTATTTTCCTCGACAAAGCTGTCCGGCCACACCTTCTGCATCAGCTCTTCCTTGCCGAGCACATGCCCGCTGTTTTCGACCAGCAAGAGCAGCGTGTCAAAGACCTTTGGCGTCAGCGAGATCAGCTCTTCGCCGCAGAACAGCAGGCGTTCCGCAGTGTCTACGCGAAACGCACCGAACTCATACAAGTGGCCGATTTGTCTGGGCATTTTAGGCTTTTTAGGCTTTCAGAACTTTTTGAAGAAACCTTCAGAAAACTCTCAGGACTTTCTAAAGACCCACAGACCCCTGGCAGATTATTTATATACCCGCGCGGCAGTCAACAGCTATTTACCAAATTTGGAAGCTCTGGCTGATTGTAACGCGAAGACGGCGTCCCGGAAAACAAATTTAGAAGGGAACGGACAAGAAGATGAAGAGAAGAACCGAAATCACTATCGAGATAGACCGCGTGATCGTCATCAGTCAAAGCAGAAATCATAAGACTTGGTGCAACACCTGCGGCGCACAGGTCTCGATGGTGATGGCGGGCGAAGCGGCGGAGATGATTCAGACCAGCGAGGCAGCCATCTACGGGCTGGCGGAAACGGGAAAGCTCCACTTCGCAACGACCACGGAGGGACGGCTGCTGATCTGTCCGGACTCTTTACTGGCTCTGCTTGAAGACGAAAGCGCCTCGCCATCGGGCAAGCTGCTGCCCGGTTGGAGCGCGAAGTCTCTGGCCGACTAACTCTCAAACTTAAAACCCAAAGACGAGGCGGAAATTTTCCACTCAATTTCAGGAGAAAGAAGAAGGAAATAAACACCCATGAAAAACTACATGAAAAATGCAATGAGCAAATCTATTCGCAACATCGCAGGCGCGACGCTGCTCTTAATCACCCTGTCCTTATCTACCTTCGCCGCTCCGGTCGTCAGACAGGGATCGGGCGCGAATGCTGCGGGCTTACAATCAATCGTAGATCAATTCCGCGTAGACCTCGGCGGCGCGAATAACGGCGTCGGCGGCGCGTTCATCAGTGGCAGGCGCGAAGTCAACTGGGACGGCGTGCCAGATAATTTTTCCGAGCCGAACAATTTTCCGCCCAACTTTTTCAACGTCAACAGCCCGCGCGGCATCATTCTCAACTCTATCGAAGATGCTACGGGAGCCGCGCTCAATCAGTTTGCCGTGAGCGCGACCACAGCCTCAGGCACGGCTGTGCGTTTCGGTAATCTCAACGCCAACTATTCAACTATCTTCCAAACCTTCAGCGCGCAACGCTTATTCATCGCGCGTAACACACACATGCTGGAAATCACATTCTTCATTCCCGGCACGAAGATTCCGGCGACCGTCAGCGGCTTTGGCTTAGTCTTCGCGGACGTAGATTCCGCCACCGGCGGCAATCGCTCGCTCATCCGTGTTTATGGAGCGGACGGCACACAGCTTTCTGCCGCCTCAGCTCCGGTCTTAGACAACGGCCTTTCTTTCGTCGGCATTTCATTCAACGCGGGCGAGCGCATCGCCAGAGTCGTGATCGAATCTGGCAACGCCGGTCTTTCCGCGACCAATCAGGACGGCGTCAACGGCGTAGATGTCGTGGCGATGGACGACTTTATCTACGGCGAGCCGCGCGCGACCACATCTCACACGTCGGATTACGACGGTGACGGCACGAGCGATTTCGCAGTCTTCCGTCCCTCAATCGGAACGTGGTTTGTTCTGAACAGCGGCTCGGCCACCTTTAACGCAACCCAGTTCGGCAGCAACGGCGACGTTCCGGTGGACGGCGATTTCGACGGCGACTCGCGAAGCGACATCGCAGTCTTTCGCCCCAGCACCGGCAGCTGGTTCATCCTGAACAGCTCGAACGGACAATTTCAGGCCACAAACTTCGGCACCAACGGCGACAAGCCTGTCCCCGGCGATTATGACAGAGACGGTAAAACAGACATCGCCGTCTGGCGGCCCAGCGTCGGCAATTACTTTATCCTGAGAAGCTCGGACGGTCAGTTTCAGGCTACAGCCTTCGGCAGCAACGGCGACATCCCGACTCAAGCTTCGATAGTTCCTTAAACTCCGGGGGGAAGCGAAAGCCTGAATTGACAGGAAGGGAGCGTGAAGGCGATTGGCTTCACGCTCCCTTCCTGATTTTGTCAGAGCCGACGGCAGAAAGGTTATCAGAGCCGGGACACCATATTCGCCTCCTGAGACACGAAAGAGTAACTCTTAACTTTCAACTCACTCGAACAAGGAAGGCTCGACAATCGCCGCAGCTTTTTTAGAGCGGCGCACTTTGGCCGTCTTCTCGGAACCGGGATGATGCGCGAGGTGTTCTGCGTTGAGGCCGTATTCATCGCGCAGGATGGCCGCGAACTTCGGCTCGCCGTGCATGGTGATGATGCGTGTAGCTTTTGATTCGCGCGCGAGTCTGACCAGCTCGTCAAAGTCCGCGTGATCCGAAAGCGGCAGCACGAGGTCTACGTTCTTGTACATGTAAGGCGCGCTCTTGTGCAAAGCCCAGCCCGTGAGCATGATGACGTAACGACGCTCGATGTTGGTAATCATCGCTTGCTTGCGGCAACCCGGCGGAGTGATAAGGACACGACCATCAAGTTGATGGCGGTCGTATTTTTCATAAGCCCCGGAAAACTCAACGCCCAGTTCGCGGTAAATCTCCGAGATGTTCCAGACAGAGCCGTGCAGCGTCACGCGAAACCCGCGTCGCAATAACAATTCAAGAGCTTCCTGACCTTTGCCCAAAGCATACGCCAGCACGACGGGCACGCGACGGTCTGAGAAAGCGCGGTCAACCGCCGCGTACATCCTGTCAAACGTCGCTACGTCCGGCGGGAAGCGATAGAGCGGGTCGCCGAAAGTTGATTCCATCACCAGCGTGTCGCACGGCACGATGACAGCCGACTCCGCCGCGACGTTTGCGCGCAGCTTGATGTCGCCCGTATAGACCAGCCGCTCGCCGTCCGCTTCGATTAAAACCTGCGCGGAGCCTAAACAATGTCCAGCGGGGAAAAACGTCAACGCGAAGCGACCGTAATCGCGCCGCTCGCCGTAAGCGAGCGTTTCCATTTCCGCATCACCGCGACGGTGGCGAAAGATGCGCGCCGTCTCAGGCGTCGCGATGATCGAGCGATGCTCCGCTATGTGATCCGAATGTCCGTGCGAGATAACGCAACGCTCGCGCGGCCTGTCCGCGTCGAGCCACAAATCCAAATCCGGCAGATACAAGCCTTCTTGATATTCGACTCTTAACAAAATACACCTCTTGTTCTTCGAGGCGCAGCACACCTCCAACTCGTGCAAGGCGCTGTGCCAACGCTGCTTCGCTTTTTATTTTCGGGAGATTAAGTTAAGAAATATTATACTGCATGAGATGAAGCGTTTGCTACGCGCCAATCTCTGCTTGATAAGGTATTAAAATGAACCCTGACCCGACACCGGCGGCTGAGACTTCAGCCGAAACAGCAGTGCAAACCGTCCCGCGCTGGCGCGCCGTGCGCAGGCTCTTGCGCGCGGAAATTTATTATGGCCTAGGGCTGGCGGCGTTTGCGCTGCTGACGCTGTTCGCTTATTTCAACGCCTATTTCGGTTGGGATTTACGAGTCTCGAACGCTTTGCAATCGCTGCGCGTGCCGGGGTTATTTACTTTTATGCGCGCCGTATCGTTTATCGGCGATACGTGGCATCCTTACGCGCTGGCAGCTTTGACGATGATCGTCCTGTTCGCGTTTCGCTTTCGCACAGAGGCAGCGGGACTCCTCTTAAGCACGGCTGGCAGCGCGATTCTCAACACGCTGGTCAAGACGCTGATCGCGCGCCCGCGCCCCGCCGAAGAGTTGGTCACGGTTTTTCGCAGCCTCAAAAGTCAAAGCTTTCCTTCCGGCCACGTCACGTTCTATGTCACCTATTTCGGTTTTCTCTTTTTCGCGGCCTACGCACTTTTGCCGCGCGGCTCACGCTTGCGCCGCGTCGCACTCGTCCTGCTCGCGCTGCCCGTCTCGTTGGTCGGCCTCTCGCGCGTGTACCTCGGCGAGCATTGGCCCAGCGACACGCTCGGCGGCTATCTCTTCAGCGGCCTCTGGCTCGCGTTCTCGCTGGATATTTACAGACGATGGAAGCAGCGCGCGACGTTTCATGCGAGTGAAGCTAATGAAGATGTTCCATCGAATTGAAAGACGAGAATAGAAACATAAGATTTGAGATTTGAAAGTTGAGATTTGAGATTACAGATTCACGCTCTGAAAACTGAAAACCGAAAACTCAAAACTGTTTATTCATCCTGTGTATCCTGTCTATCCCTGTTTGAATCTATTTTTCAATTTCCGCTTTGAGGTTCATGTTACGAATCAGGCGATGCAGGTAGTTTGGATGGACGCCGAGCAGTTTGGCGGCTCCGGTGTAGCTGCCCTGAGCCTGTTCTATGGCTTGGAGGATAAGCTGTTTTTTCGTCTCCTGCACGACCTCGTGATATTTGGTGGCGGGCGCGCTCGAAGGCGATTCTGTTTCGAGCAGGGCTTCGGGCAAATCTTCCGGCAGGATGGTGTCGGTCGAGCTGAGGACGACCGCGCGCTCGATGGCGTTCTCTAATTCGCGCACGTTGCCCGGCCAATCGTAGCCGACGAGCCGCGCGCGTGCGTCTTTAGAGATTTTCATCTCGCGCTGCCTGCACTTGCGCCCGTATTTTCCGACGAAGAAATTTCCGAGCAGCGGGATGTCCTCTTTGCGCTCGCGCAGAGGAGGCATCAGGAGCGAGACGACGTTGAGCCTGTAATAAAGGTCTTGACGAAATTCTCCGGTGCGAATCGCCGCTTCTAAATCCTTGTTGGTCGCGGCAATCAGGCGCAGGTCAATCTTGATGGTGCGCGTGCCGCCGACGCGCTCGAACTCGCGCTCTTGCAGGACGCGCAGGAGCTTGGCCTGTAAGAGCGGCGCAAGCTCTCCGATTTCGTCTAAGAAAATCGTGCCGCCGTCGGCCATTTCCAGCTTGCCTTTCTTCTGCGCGATGGCTCCCGTAAAAGCTCCCTTCTCATGACCGAACAGCTCGCTTTCCAGCAGGGTTTCGGTCAGCGCAGCGCAGTTGAGGGCGATAAAAGCCTTTGCGGCGCGCGGGCTGTTGAGGTGTATGGCGCGTGCGGCAAGCTCTTTGCCCGTGCCGCTCTCGCCGCGAATCAGGACTGTGGAATCACTCGTGGCGACGCGCCCGATCATCGCGTACAACTCGCGCATGCGCTGGCTCTCGCCGACCATGCTGTGCTCTATGCTTTGTCCGGCGCGTAGCTGCGCGTTCTCGCTTTCGAGCGATTCGATGTGGCGCACGTTCTTGAGCGAGACGGCGGCGATGTTCGCGATGGCCGTCACCAGTTGCAGTTGATTTTCGTCAAAGCGCACGGCGGGGTCTGTCGTGTAGAGATAAACGATGCCCAGAACTTTGTCGTAAAGAATCAGCGGGACGGCCAGCACGGATTGAGTCTGCGAAGCGATGATGCTTTCGGCTGCGCCGAAAGCGTCGTTGTCGGGCACTTCGTTACTTAAGATAGAGACGCCCTCTTTTAAAACTTTCTGTGTGATGGTGCGGCTCACGCTGATGGTCGCGTCCACGCCCGCCTGCCGGTCAAGCCCGAAGCTTGAAGACAACTCTTCCTCTTCTTCATCAACCAGGAGGATTGCGCCGCGCTGCGCGGGGACGACTTCAAAAATCAATTCGAGCAACTGTTTCTGAAGCTCTCTCAGGCTGTGTATGGAGTTAATCGCCGCGCTGATTTTCATGAGCGCGCCCAGGTCGCGCGCCATCAGGTCAACTGCATCCGAGACGCGCACCTGCACTGTGTCCCGGCTGGTCGAAAACAGGTCGTCGAAATTAACCTGACTGAGCGCAGCCGGGATGTCCGTCTCGTGTAGGTGAAAGAGAAAGAGCGAATTGCCGATCTTGATGCGGTCGCCGTGCGCCAAGGCTCTTTCCCTGACGGGCAGGCCGTTGACAAAGGTGCTGTTGAGGCTTTCGAGATCGTAAATCGTAAAGCTTCCGGCTTCGCCTTTAATCGTGCAATGGCGGCGCGAGACGGACGAGTCCGCCAGACACAGGCCGTTAGACGATTCGCGACCGGCGGTGATTTCTCCCTCAGTCAGATTGAAAATCATCCCCTTGAGTGGGCCAGCGATGGATGTCAGTCTCGGATTCATGCTTTCGCTTCACATCTCTTCAGGCGGCAGGCTGTGTGGAACAAACTCACCCGCAGAGTTTACGGCGTGCTAAGGCCAATCGGCAAACGCTCCTGAGAAGCTGTTTTAAAATTCCGACATGTGCGCCGAAGGCGCAGGCAGAAGGTAGCCAGACGTGCAACGTCTGGAAGGTTGCAGAAAAAAATCGCGCGTTGAAGATGCGCGCAGAACTGTCTGTCCGCACCTTGCGGCGCGGCAACGATTGTGTCATCTCACCAGACGTTGCACGTCTGGCTACCTTCTGCGAGCCGCTTGCGCGGCTTAGAACGGGATTTTCAAAATAGCTCCTGAGACCTACGGCAACGAATCGGTTAACAGAGAAGCTTTGGCGATAGCCTTTTCCCGAAAACCTATCTGACAGGATAGAGCGACTATCTTTTCGGATAGCAATTAAGACCCGGTAAAGCCGTTGACCGGCCTCCGCGAAAAAGCTCTTGCAACGCCATATCTTATTGTGGCGTAGCCGGTTAGAGCAAATTAAGAGCAGTCGTGCATGCCTCTTAAAACCTGTGGCACAAAGCTCGCAATAGTAATGCAACGAGAGAGCAAGACATAAATCGTTATCATACTTGAAAGGATGTCACCGCAGTTGGCCGCACGAAAAATTAGGCCAATGCCCCCGCAAGGAGACGAGATGAAAAGACAAGCTTTAATATTTTTCGCAATGGTAGTGCTGGTCATCATGATTGCATTCATGTCGGCGCTGGCTTCAGTTTCCACGCAGAGCCAGACCGACGACATCACGGCGAGCATCAATTATCAGCATTAAATATTAAAGGTATAGGCGAGATTCCTCACCCACAATCTTGCCTTCAAGCGAAGCGGCAACCCGAACATCCCCTCCGGATTGCCGCTTCCTTCTCTTTTAAAATCCAAAAATTTTCACTTCAAGGTAGGAGCCGCCAGTTATTCGTAGGCTCTGTAGGAATGCGCTGCCCGCGCTCGACCCAATCAATAATCAACTCGCGTATCTCTTCGCTGGAACGATAGACGACGGGCGCGTCCCTGTACATAGTGTAGCGTCCGCCGCCGTTGGCGCGATAGTTATTGATGGCAAGCCGCAGTTTCTGTTCGGGCTTGAGCGGTTGGCCGCGAAAGCGCAAATTCAAAATTCGCTGTCCGAAAGGCTTTGAGATGTCCAGGTCGTAAGTGACGCCTTCCGCGATGTCGAAGTTGTAGCCGGGAATATTCGGGTCAATCAATTCAGCAGCCGTCTTGCCCTGCTCGTAAGCGCGGTAATATCTTGCGGAATGTTCGAGCGCGTCTTTCAATTGCTGGCCGTTGGCTTCGATGACGACGAGCGTGTTTTCGTAAACGTACAATCCGGCGATGTCGCGCACTGTGATTTTGCCTTTGTTGATACGCGCACGGTCATTAAAGCTCGCGACCATCGAAACATCCGCCTTGCCCGCTTCGAGCTGCACGCGCTGAATCAAATCAAGGATGGCCGTATCACGAAATCTGGAATCTTGCGCCGTCAAGTCCGCGTCGGAATCGCCTACGACCTGGCTGAGCCAGTTTTGCGTCTCGCGGTCATACGGCTCGCCGAGCTTAGCGATTTCCTCATCCACTTCGGTCTTATCCTCAACGGGAATCGTGCGCGCGGACTTGGCAGTCACATGCCAGCGCGGCAAGGCCCTGACGCTTGTATCCATTTGCAGGTATAAATCCACGCGCGCGACATGCTTGCCCCAGTAATTAGCCTGCGCCAGCAGCACGCCGTTGACATACATAGCAGGGACTTCGCGGTGCGTGTGCCCCATCAGGATAACGTCCACGCCCTGCACTTCTCTGGCAATCGCCAGAGCTTCATTCTCATGCGGCTGCTCTCCCGGCCTTACTTCACCCGTCGTCAAATCCTCTCCGATGCCCATGTGCATCGCGATGACCACCAGGTCAACGCGCTCTTTGTTGCGCAGCACCGCCACCCACTTTTTAGCTTCACTGACCGGCTCGCGAAATACCAGTCCGTCATAATTCTCCGCGTTCTCCCAATTCGGAATCGCGGGCGTCGTCAGCCCGAGAATGCCTACGCGCACGCCGCTGACTTCCTTAATGACATACGGGTCGAAATAAGTTTTCGGAGGCGATTTCCGGTAGAGGCTCGATTTCCGGTACGTGTTTGCCGAAAGGAGCGGAAACTTCGCTTCGCTGCGGGCTTTATCAAGATTCTTCAAACCGAAATTGTATTCGTGATTGCCGACCGCCATCGCGTCATATTTGAGCGCGCTCATCGCCAGCATCATCGGGTCTGGCGGAGCGTTATTTTTCTTATTATGAAAGTATTCGAGCGGCGTCCCTTGAATCGTATCGCCGGAATCTATCAGGAGCAGCTCAGGATTCTCCTTGCGCGCCTGCTTAACGATGGTCGCAATTTTAGCAAGTCCCCGCGCGTCCGGCTTGTTCGTATAATAGTCAATCGGAAATATATTGCCGTGCAAATCCGTCGTCGAGAGAATCGTGACCCGCGCGCGTTTCACTCCATCCGCGCTGCCTGAAAAAGCAAAGACGAGCAAAACCAAAAGCGGCAACAGGCTCAACAGCATCTTTCTCATCAAGTGATATTTTTTCATTTCGATTGGCAGGAAACTGTTTGAATATTTAGAGCAGGCATCAGTTGAGTATAAAGGATAGAGCGTTCACCGCAGAGATCAGAGAGAGCCGCAGAGGAAGCGCAGAGGCTTGAATACCGCTCAACTCTCTGCGCGTTCTCAGCGTCCTCCGCGTCTCTGCGGTGAATCTTTCTTGCCGTCCACTCAATTGAAATTTGCTCTAGAGATTAACGTCCGGGCACATATTAGATAAGCCCGTGCCGTTCCTGGTCGCATACACTTCGGCAGCAGCGAGGCCGCGTCTCAGACATGAAGCATAAACGAGCGGAAATCGCGCACGCACCTGATTCATCTTCTCTTGATTCTCAAAATAAGTTCGACCGCGTTGCAGGATAATAAAGGTTTCCTGCGACGGGTCTACTTGATAATTGGCGTCGGACAAGACACGCGATTGCAAGTCCGTGCGCCCGAACTTTTGCAGGTAGAAACGCACCACGCCCGGCGTCTCATGCGCGATGATTGCGCCCTGCGGCGCGTTTTCGCAGACATAACGAATCGCCTCGCGCAGCCCGTCATCGTAAAACTCGTCGTGCGGAAAATAGAATCCCGCCGTGCCTTCGCTCACAAACCTGTTAGTGTAGAGCGCGTAATGCGGCGCGCTCTTGTAAGCAGCCCACGCGGGCAGCCCGATAAAAAAAAGCAGGATGGCAGCATAACCAAAAACGCTCGCGCGCTCTGCCTTGAGACGTTTGAAAAGCGTTGCGCTCCAACCGGCCAGCGTCATGATGCCGACCGCCGCGATAATGTACACGAACGGCATCAGCGAGAGCGCGTATCGCAGCCACTTTGCCCCGATCAAAGAGTAAGGCACGATCCACAGGATAAACATCAACAGCACAAACGCATGACCCGGATGACGCCAGCGTCTGAGGGCAGTGACTAGCCCGACGATGAAGGCGATGATGATCGGAATCGGAACTTTGATAGCGAGAAACAACAAGTAGAAATAGAAGGGCGTGCCCCGGAACGGAGTGCTCGACATGTTGTTTTTGTAGAGCGTGTCGCCCACCAGATAACCCGTGTGCGTCAGCAGCTCGCCGCTCGTGTAAGATTGCAGATAAGCCCACGTCTGCGGCAGTAGAACAGACGGATTCGCCACCAGAAAAACCACTAACATCAGCAGATAAAAAAGTCCCGGCGTTTTCCACTGAGGCTCGCCCGGCTGGCGCTCGCGCACGCGGAACAGGTGATGATAAAGCGCGTTGAGTCCGAAATAATGAGGGAAATATTTCGACGCCAGCATCAACCCGAACGCGGCTCCGCTCAATCCGTAATTCAGGCGCTTGCCCCGCCCGTCATGCCCGTTCGTCTGCTTTGCGCGCAGGTAAAAGTAGAAGGCGAAGAGCATGAAAAAGACCAGCAGCGTGTCTTCTTTGGCGATGCGGTTATAAGTGATCGCGTTGATGCCGAAAGCCCAGAGCGCAGCCGCAAGAAGCGCCGTGCGCCGGTCAAAAAAAGCTGCGGTCAAAAGAAAGATAGGCAGCGCGGTCAACGCGCCAAAGAGAAGGTTGGGAAACCTGAGCGCGGCTTCATCGCTGATTTGATTGGCGGGCTGGCGCGCGTTCCAGGCTTGCGCGGCATGCATAGAGACGAACATCAAAGCCTTCATGAGCATCGGATGCTCTGCGTTCGGGCGAATGTCTCCGCGCTCGTATGCGCGCACGGCTTCGAGCTTGTTGATCTCGTCTTCGGCAAAGCCGAGCGCGGAGATGCCGCTCAAGCGCAGGCCAAAGCCGAGGACGAACATCAGCGCGAGCGCAAAGCCAATCGCACGCGCGCCCGAACGCGCCGCACTGCGCCGACCGGCCTGAACCGCCGGAGCAGCAATAGCTTCACTCTCAACTGAATTTACTTCGACCGATTGCGACAAGGAACTTTCCTTTTTTATCTTAGCTCGCTCACAGAAACTGTGGAAGATGTTTGCGGCGCGCTCGCTTCCTGCGCTGCCTCTTCCGCGCCTCTGGCAATTGCCCTCAGGGTCAGCCCGCGACGTACCAGCAATGCCACGCCGACCGCCGTCCAGCAAATGATTCTGGCCTTGCGCACAATCGCCAGCGTCACGCCGACCGCCGTTCCCTGCTTCAATACTTTCGTGAGCATCCCTGTGCCAGCCTCGTCAACGCCCATCCGCAAAGGCACGAATTTAAAAGCTACGTTGATGACACGATTGACGGATTCCAAAATGAAAGCCGTCAGCAGCGTCGGCGAATCGCTGATGAAATAAAGCACCGTGTAAACCTCTGCCACGCCGGACAGGTGAAAGCAGGCTTCCAGCAGCAGAATCGGAATAAAGCGTGCGCGGTTGCGCGCGTAAAATCCATAAACTCTGTCTTCGAGAGAGCGCACGCGCGCACGCTTGGTTTCCAGAAATTTTTGGCCGATGCCGCGCCCGTACAAAAATTCGAGCGTGCCGCTCAAAAACTTCCACTGCTTGCGGATGACAAAGTAAGCGAGCGCGATTATCACAACCACCGCGACCAGAGCCGAGATGCTGGCAATCTGTAAAGGCTTTGGCAGTTGAAAGCTCAGCAGCAGCGCGACCGTGCCCGAAAAGATAAAGAGCGCGACCGACAAACTGTAAAAAAGATTCTCAATCGCAAGGGCTGAAAGACTCGCGACCAGCGGCACACGCTCTCTGACCAGCGCGGCCTTCGCCGGCTCGCTGACAAAAATGCCGAGCGGGATGAGCGTGCCCACCGCATCGCCAATCAAGTATGCGCGCAAAGCATCCGCGAAGGGCAGCCTATGCTCTCCTTCAAAACAGCGCGTCCATGCCAGCGCGCGAACCACTGGCCGCGCGCCGGAAATCAACACCACCAGCAGGAAGCCCGCGCCGAGCTGTTTGAGGTTTTCCCAGATTAACGCCGGGTTCGCCTTCCAGATAAAGTAAGCGAACAACAGCAGCCCCAGCACGGCGAAGATTATTCCGACAGGTGTAAATCTTTTGGAGACGCTTTTTTTAGAAGTGCTTTGATTCATTCCCTGTTTGGCGAACGGCTTTTTTCGCTCTCGCGATTAATGCATTTTAAGTGCCTGAATCATGCAAGATTAGACACAAACAGCGTAAAAGTAAAAAGCTAAACGATAAAAGATTCACCGGCAAGAAAAATGTTCTCCGGCGTGAATGCGATTTACCTTTTGCCTTTTGCCTTTTGCCTTGATTATGATGTTCTATCTAAAGAAACGAACGTACTTTAATGAGCCAGACAAAGATGAGTCAAACCGTCGAGACACATGCCGTAAGTCCACTGACCCTGCTCTCCGAAGATGAAGAGATGTTTCGCTCAAGCGTGCGCGAGTTCGCAGAGGGCGAGTTGCGCCCGCGCGTCGAAGAGATGGATGAAGCGGGACAGCTTGACCCCGCTCTGATTAAACAATGCTTCGATTTGGGTTTGATGAGCATCGAGACGCCGGAAGCTTACGGCGGTGCGGGCGCGGGATTTTTCACGGCTATCTTAGCCGTCGAAGAACTCTCGCGCGTGGATGCTTCGGTCGGCGTCTTTGTTGACGTGCAGAACACGCTGGTCAACAACGCCTTGATACGCTGGGGCAATGAAGCGCAGAAGCAAAAATATCTACACGCGCTGTCGAGCGCGCAGGTCGGAGCTTATGCGTTGAGCGAGGCAAGCTCAGGCTCTGATGCCTTCGCTCTGGCGACGCGCGCGGTCTTGAAAGATGATCTTTATATCTTAAATGGCCGCAAGCTCTGGATTACGAACGGCAACGAGGCGGAAATTTTTATCGTCTTTGCCAACGCCAACCCGGAGGCGGGTTATCGTGGCATCACGGCCTTTATCGTCGAGAAAAATTTCGCGGGCTTTTCCGTCGGCAAGAAAGAGAACAAGCTCGGCATACGCGCGTCTTCCACTACGGAATTGATTCTGGAAGACTGCGTCGTGCCGAAGGAAAATGTCTTGGGCGAATTGGGCAAAGGCTACAAGGTTTCCATAGAGACCTTGAACGAAGGCCGCATCGGCATCGGCGCGCAGATGATAGGCATCGCTCGCGGCGCGCTCGAAGCCGCGCTCCATTACACTTCTGAGCGCGCACAGTTCGGCAAAAGCATCAACAAGTTTCAGGGCGTGCAATTCCAGCTCGCAGAGATGGCGACCGAATTAGAGGCCGCGCGCCTGATGGTCTACAATGCCGCGCGTCTCAAAGACGCCAAAAAATCTTTTGTCAAAGAAGCCGCGATGGCTAAGCTCTACTCGTCGCGCGCCGCCGAGCGTATCGCCTCCAAAGCCATAGAGCTTTACGGCGGCTACGGCTTCGTCAAAGACTACCCGGTCGAAAAATTCTGGCGCGACTCCAAGATCGGCGCGATCTACGAAGGCACCTCCAACATGCAGCTACAGACGATTGCCAAGTTGATTATCGGAGGCAAGTAACATTTTAAGATAGTGACGGCAGATGAGATCAAACAATATCTTGAGGAGCTGAACGACGAACTGCGCGCGATTGATGTTAAGGGCGAGGTTTGTTTATATGGTGGTGCGGTGATGTGTTTAGTTTACGATGCGCGTCCGGCGACCAAAGATGTTGATGCAGTCTTCAAGCCAACGACAGAAATGCGCCGTGCTATTGAGCATGTAGCAGAGAAGAATAATTTACGCTCCGACTGGCTCAACGATGGGGTAAAAGGTTTCTTAGTCCCGCACCAGCAAAGGATATTTCTTGATTTATCTCATCTCAAAGTCTATGTACCAGAGGCTGATTACTTATTGGCAATGAAGGCCATCTCGGCGCGGGCGGAATCCTATGATCCAAAGGATGTGAAACTGCTAATTAGTTTACTGGAACTAGAAAGGCCGGATGAAGTATTTGCCATGATAGAAAAATATTATCCGCGCCAGCGGATTAAACCGGCCACACAATATTTCATTGAAGAGCTGTTTAACCAATGATTACATTGCGTGAAGCAAGAGAACAGATCAATGCTGACCCACAGCACTGGCGCATATACCTAATGGACTTTGTGGATGATTTTCGTTACCACAAAGATCGGCGCGCGGTGGCTGAGCCTTTCGCCCTGGAAGGGGATAAAAAGGATGCGTTACTGGCTTCGACGGCGGAAGCGCTCTGCGATGAAATGGGTATTGAAGCGCCAGAATGGTTAGCGCAAATCCCGGCTTGTGCTGAACCTTACTTCGTCTCAGGTTTCGAGAATTTAAAAGCGATTTCGATAGTTGAAAGCCCATTGCGTTTTCGCATTCGTAAGATTTTTGTGCTGGAGAATTTTTTGAGCCGCGCCTAAAAGCTTTTCTAAGGCAGACAAGGTTAAAGATAGAAATGGCGACATCACGCATAGACACTTTTAGACAGATGCTTGAAAGCGACCCGGCTAACGTGCTGGTGCGCTTCGGGCTGGCGAACGAGTATTTGAAAGAGGAGCGTTACGAAGAAGCAATTGACGCGCTCAACAATTATTTAGAGCGTGCGGATGATGAAGGCGCTGCTTTCGGCATGCTCGCGCGTGCGTATGAGAAGGTAGGGATGCGTGACGAGGCGCGCGAGTCTTACCTGCGCGGCATCGAGGCGGCTCAGAAGCACGGGCATCCTTCGATGGCACAGGAATACCGTGAGACGCTTTCGGCGGAGTACGAAGTTTAACACACGAGTATTAACACTCAGGAGACGAGACGAAATGGCGACTGAGATGAAGGCGCGCGAGTTTAAGGGTCTGGACAAAGAGCAGATGATTGGCATCTATCGCACGATGTATTTGTCGCGGCGGGTGGATGACAAGGAGATTCAGCTCAAAGGCCAGAATAAAATTTTCTTTCAGATCAGCGGAGCCGGTCATGAAGCAGTGCTGGTGGCGGCGGGGCTGGCGATGAAGCCCGCTTACGATTGGTTTTATCCGTACTATCGTGACCGCGCGCTCTGCTTGCAGCTTGGCATGACTCCGACCGAACAACTGCTCTCGGCGGTTGGCGCGGAAGCAGACCCGAACTCGCATGGCCGCCAGATGCCTTCGCACTGGGGACATAAAGAGCTGAATATCGTCTCTCAATCTTCGCCGACGGGCACGCAGTTTTTGCAATCTGTCGGCTGCGCCGAAGCGAGTTATCGCGCCGCGCTGGTTGATGAGCTTAAAGATAAAGTGACGGGCTTTAAGGGTGACGAGGTCGTGTATTGCTCGTCGGGCGACGGGACGACGAGCGAGGGCGAGTTCTGGGAAGCCATGAACACGGCCTGCAATCTGAAGTTGCCGGTCGTCTTTTTGATTGAAGACAACGGCTATGCGATCAGCGTTCCCGTCGAAGTGCAAACGGCGGGCGGCGATGTCTCAAAGCTCGTAGAGGGATTTCCCAATCTCTACATTCAACGCTGCGACGGGACAGACCCCATCGAATCGCTTGAGACGATGCAGCGCGCCGTCCAGCATTGCCGCGAGCGCAAAGGCGCGGCTCTGGTTCACGCGAAAGTGATTCGCCCTTATTCGCATTCTCTTTCGGATGATGAAAAGCTCTATCGTCCAGACGAAGAGCGAACTTCGGATGCGGAGCGCGACCCGATCAAACGCTTCGGCGCGCTGCTCATCGAAGAGGAGTTTGTGACGCAGGATGAGTTGCAGCAGCTCAAAGACGAGATTGATAAAGCAGTGAACAAGGCCGCAGATGTCGCGCTCGCCAGCCCGCAGCCCGCGAAAGAGACAGCGACCTTGTACGTCTACTCGCCCGATGTTGACCCGACCTCGAAAGAGTTTGACACGGAAGAGGGCGCGGAACTTTCCGGCAACGCGGGCACGATGGTTGATCTCATCAATCGCTGCCTGCATGAAGAGATGGCGCGCGATTCGCGCATCGTGATCTTTGGTGAAGACGTGGCGGATTGCTCGCGCGAAGAGAATTTAGAGAAGGTCAAAGGCAAGGGCGGCGTCTTTAAAGTGACGGCCAATTTGCAACGCAAGTTCGGCGCGGCGCGTGTCTTTAACTCGCCGCTCGCGGAAGCCAACATCGTCGGGCGCGCTATCGGCATGGCGACGCGCGGCATGAAGCCCGTCGTCGAGATTCAGTTCTTCGATTACATCTGGCCTGCTTATCATCAAATCAGAAACGAGCTGGCCTTGATGCGCTGGCGCTCTGCGAATGACTTTAAAGCTCCGGTCGTGATGCGCGTCCCCGTCGGAGGCTATTTAAAAGGCGGCGCGGTCTATCACTCGCAATCAGGCTCGACCATCTTCACGCACACACCGGGCCTGCGCGTCGTGTATCCGTCAAACGCGCTGGATGCCAACGGCCTCTTGCGCACCGCGATTCGCTCGGACGACCCCGTGCTGTTCTTAGAGCACAAGCATCTCTATCGTCAGGCTTACAACAAATCGCAGTACCCGCCCGACGGTTTTATGATTCCCTTCGGCAAAGCCAAGACCGTGCGCGAGGGCACAGACCTTTCCATTATCACCTACGGCGCGCTGGTGCAACGCTCGCTGGTCGCGGCCAAGCAGGCGGAGCAGCAGGGCATCAATGTCGAAGTGATAGACCTCAGAACGCTCGCGCCTTACGATTGGCAGGCGATTACCGCGACGGTGAAAAAGACGAACCGGATCATCTTCGCGCACGAAGACTCGCTCTCGTTCGGTTACGGAGCGGAGATCGCCGCGCGTATCTCGGACGAACTGTTCGAGTATCTGGACGCGCCCGTCCGCCGTGTCGCCGCGCTCGACACCTTCGTCGGCTATGCTCCGCAACTTGAGGACGCGATTCTGCCGCAGGTGGATGATGTCGTGCGAGCGATTACGCAGTTGTATAGCTATTAAAGTAAAGGGTGAAGGGGATAGGATGTAGGGTGTAGATAAAGCAATCGTGTTTTCACTACACCCTACATCCTATCCCCTTCACCCTCGTTTTGTGGCAGTTTGTCATACACAAATGTATCGTAACGTTGCGCCCGCGCCTTCCCCTCAATATTCTTAAATATCCTTAAATCAGATACTTAGCTTTTTCATAAGTGGCATCCTTTTTGCCATATGTTTTTAGTTCACCCTTAAAAAATCTCTCCCAACGGATGGAAATTTTAATTCTTAGGAGGAGAATTATTATGAGCAAGCGTTTGCTTAAAATCGCGGGGGCTATCGTGCTCTTGCTGGCAACTGCCGGATTAACTTTTGCGCAGGAACAGACTAAGACCACTCTGGTGCAAAACACTGACGGCACCTGGAGCGTGATCGAGTATCCGGTCGGCAAAGAGGTAATCGTTAATTTGTCGCCGACGACGGTTATTCCCGGTGCGACCGGCACGGCCAGAATTCGTCGCGTGAACGATCAAACGATGATTAATCTTGACCTCAAAGGCTTCACCGGCGACGCGGCCAACTTTAATCTCTATGCGGTTGATTCGTTTGGCAAAGTGACACTGCTGGGGCCGGTGGCTGTATCTAACGGAATGGCAACGCTCAGCACGACGACGCCGCTCGACAAGTTCATGCTGGTGCTTTCGCCTGAGTCAAACCTGACGACCATCGCGCCTGAGACGAGCGTCGTCTTAAGGAGCGTCGTGCCCGAAGGCTTCGCCGTGGTGCCGCTCGGCAGCAGCGGCGAGCGTGACGGCGCGGCGATTGGCGAGCGCGTGGCAGCCACTTCGACCAGCGGCGCGACGCCCGCTTACAGCGCGCCGCTGCTGGGCATTCCGAGTTTCCGTCAAGGGACGGATACGCAGATGAAGATTAAATTCACAGGCGCACTGACTGGCTCGCGCGCCAACGTCTCAATCGAGCCGCGTAAGGACGGAGCGACCACCATCCTGATGCGTTTCCACGAATTGAAGGATGCGCCCGCAGGACAGGTCTATGTGGTGTGGGCTGTCTCGCCAGACAACAAGTTCCAGCGGCTCGGACAGGTCATCAACACCGGACAGCGTAATGAGGCGCAGATTCAATCGGAAACTCATTTCAGCGATTTCGGTCTGTTCGTGACGACAGAAGACGAATCCACGTCGCCGCACGGAACCATCGTGGGCACCGTCAACAGATAGCATCACTCTTCAAGCTTTAGCCTGTGCTTTGCCATCCACAGGAGATTTAAGAAAGGCAAAGCGCAAGCTAATCAAAGAGGCCGCTCAGATAAAGGGCGGCCTCTTTGTCTTGACAGCAAGGCTCTCATCAAACATTTGATGAGAGCCTTGCTGTCTGAAAATTTTCCCGAATAACCTTGATTCTCACACCCGTTTCGGTGGTATATTGTCCGTGAGCGCGAGGCGTTCCCGATGCTTCTCGCTGGCAGCGAAACTTGAAGTGGATAAGCCGCATTGTCTCCCCCGAAACGATGAAGGCTTTCTTTTAAGAATCACCTTCCCGGATGGGCGCGCGTCCAGCGCCCGCGAAAAAGTAATAAAGCCATGACCATACGCCAACTCCCCCTTTGGCTGACGCTTCTTCTTCTTTTTGCCGCGATCACGACCCAAGTGCGTGCGCAGCAAACGGACTCGCTCCCAGACCTGATTCGCCGCGTCAAGCCCGCAGTCGTCAGCATTATCACCTATGACGCGAAAGGCCAGATGAAGATGACCGGCAGCGGTTTTTTTATCCGCCCCGGACAGGTCATTACCAACCTGCATGTCATAGAAGCTTCGTCACGCGCAGAGATTCGCACCTTTGACGGCAAGGGCAAGACCTATGCTGTGCGCGGCGTGACCGCTGTAGATGAAGAGGGCGATCTCGCGCTCTTGAGCATCGAGATGCCGGAAGGGCGTGCGCGCACGCTTGAGATGGCGGCGGCTGTGCCCGATGAGGGCGAGAAGATTTTTGTGATCGGCAACCCTTTGCGGCTCGAAGGCTCTGTCTCGGACGGCATCGTGGCGGCTGTGCGCGAAGTGCCGAGCTTGGGGAAGATCGTTCAAATCACGGCTCCCATCTCGCACGGCAACAGCGGCAGCCCGGTCTTTAACATGAAGGGCGAAGTCGTCGGCGTCGTCACCATCAAAGTGACCAACGGGCAGAACATCAGCCTCGCGCTCGGCGCGCAGCGCGTCGCGGAATTGCGTGCCGGAAAGCTCGTCACCTTTGACGAGTTGGCGGCGGGGAAGAAGGATAATCAGAAGACGGAAGTTCTCTCGGAGTGGTGGTATCGCAACGGCTTGAACTCGCTGTGGCTGGGAAATTACGAGAGCGCGCTCAGCTCTTTTGAGAACGCTGTGAACAAAAATCCGGGACGTGTGGAGGCTTGGATTCAGGTCGGCTACTGCAAGGTCAAACAGGGCAACAATGAGGAAGCCATCAAAGCCTACCAGCAGGCCATTCGCCTCCGGCCTAATTCATACGAGGCATATAACAAGCTCGGCGACGCTTACTACTACGCCGGAAGTTTTTATGAAGCCGTTGCCGCCTACCGGCAGGCCGCGCGCCTGCGCCCCGAAATGGCCGAAGCCTATTACAATCTCGGCATGGCTTATCTTGAATTGAACGACCGCACCGCAGCCCTTGCGCAAAGCCGCATCCTGCAATCGCTCGACAAGCAGCTTTATCAAAAGCTGATGAGCGAGATGCAGCGATAAAAAAGTATCAGGGTAAAGAGGTCAGCCCGTTAAATCCAGAGAAAAGGCTTCGTCCCAGAACCGTCTCTCTCTTTTTTAAGGTTGACCTGTTTACCCTGAAACCGCGAAAAGCGTTGGATGACAGGCATGCTATTCAAGCCTTGAACTGCTCATCTCAAATAGCATCGCTTTCATCATTCATCCAACGCTCTTCAATTCTTCATCAAGCTGACATCGCCGGAGGCGGTCGAGATGCGTATCGTGCGCGAGCCGCTGCCGAGTCGTGCCTGTGCCTGACTGCCGGGGCCGTATCGCTGCTCTTTGATTTCTATCGGAAAGTCTGTCTCGATGTCGCCGGTCGCGGTTGACATTGAAATGTCCGCGTCGAGATTAGCCGGCAGACGGACGCGCACGTCTCCGCTCGCGGAAGAAAATTTCATATCCTCTGTGCCCGAAAGCTGTGCGATCTCGACTTCGACATTGCCGCTCGCGCTTTGTGCGCTGACGGCTCCGACGACATCCTTGACGCGCATCTCGCCGCTCGCGGTCGAAGCGTTAATCCTGCCGTTGACATCTTTGACCAGCACGTCGCCGCTCGCGGTGCTGACGCTGACTGTGCCGCGCACGCCAGTGACTTCGATGTCGCCGCTCGCGGTGGAAATCTTGCCGATCTCGTAAGTCATAGAGCGAGGCACGCGAATCTCGAACTGCACGCTCGCGTCACAGTTGCAGGGCGAGGGATAACGCACGCCGACCTCTACGCGATTGCCCGCGCTGCGGTCTTGGACTTCGACCATGTCGCGGTCGCGCCCCTGCCTGTAGCCGTTGACGACCACTGCATCACCGTCATAGCCGACGACATTTATATCGCCCGAAAGATTCTTGACGCTGATCGAGCCGCCCGCAGCAAGCTTGTAAGATTGCTGAAAATCCTGCGCCTTCGCAGAAGAGAAAACCAGCAGCACACCGAATACTGTCAGAGCTAGCCGACACCAGAATTTTTTCATTTTCCAAGCTCCTCTATAAAATTATTTCAAAAGCCTTTCGGCATCGAACGGATAAAAGACTCGCTATCACTTCCGGATAAAGCGCACAGGTATTCTCGCGTATCCTCTGGCCTCTACAGGAAGCCGGGGATAAATTCATGCGCTTTCTGTCCTTCCAATGTGTGAACACCACGCGCGGAAAGTTCGTGGCAGAAAAATTTTCACCCGCGCATAAAAGAAAAAGGCTGCGAGACTATCTCTAGCCTCGCAGCCTGTTTTGATGCTGCCGTTGCCAACGGTTCTTTAGAGCATGAACCCTAGATTTGACATCGGGAAACGGGTGATGAGCGGGAAGACGAGCGGGATGTCCGCCGCCGAGACGCCGTACCAGGAGGCGAGCGTCGCCGCGAACATTTCCACAGAGGTGGTCGGAATAAACCGGCCTCTGCTTTCCGCATCATCCGGGCCGCCGCTAATCAACGTCGGGAACACAGTGCCGTTCGAGGTGGGCATGCCGTAAAAGTCGCCGCCGCGCACCGCGCCGCCCACGATCATAGAGTGACTGGCCCAGCCGTGATCGGAACCGGCATTGGTTCCGACAGCGCCGGGGTTCAAGGTGCGGTTAAAGTCTGAGAGCGTAAAGGTCGTGACCTGATTCGCGATCCCCTGCGCCACAGTCTCATCATAAAGGGCTTTGATCGCCTGGCTGACTTGGGTTAACAGGTTGCCCTGATTTGTGATCTGACCCGTGTGTGTGTCAAAGCCTGTCAGCGAGACAAAGAAGATTTGCCGGCTCATGTTGAGCGACGTGCGGAATTTCATCAGCTTGGCGACCTGCCGGAGCTGGTTGCCAAGGGTGGTGTTCGGGAAGGTCGCCGTCAGCACCGGATCCGTATTGAGCTGGTTGCTGACATCCACGGCCTGCTGCGTCAATTCGCTGGCCGCCCTGACCAGTGTCCGGTCAAGCTCCATTCCCCTAATCTGGGTCATCATGTTGCGCCGGATAGTGTCCTCTGAGAGGGCGGCGTTGAAGCCATTGAGCGCAAAGACCTGATTAAGCGGCGTCGGCGAGGGCGAGACGACCAGCGGAGTGGTCGAGTTGCCCACCGTGAATAGTGATGAACCGGCGACAGAGGTGATAGTTGAAATCGCCGCGCCGGGATTAAGGCCAATGGTGCGGTCGGCTGTGCGCCCGCCCCATCCGGTCGTCGAGTTGTATTCCGAGATCGCCGTGCGGTGTTGGTTTTCCTGATCCGTATGCGAGAAAAGCTGGATCGGGCGCGGCGCGCCTGCCTGATATTGCGCTCTGGTGAGCGGCTGCGTGAGCGTCCCGACATTGGTCACGACAGCCATCTTCTGTTGATCCCACAGCGTTTTCATGTCCGTCATGCTGGGATGTAAACCGTAAGCCTGCCCGATGCTCGGCGGCGTGACCGGGAGCAGGCTGGCGCGCGGGATGGCGAGTTGCTGCGACCCGCGCTCTGCGAAATACTGGTCATAGCCCGCTGTGTAATTCGGGACGATCATGTTGTTGGCGTCATTGCCGCCGCGTAGAAAGACGCAGACCAGCGCCTTATAACCGCCGCCGCCGTCCTGCGCCATCGCATCAACCATGCCGAAGTGCCTGACACTGGTGGCGAGCGCCGCCATGCTCAGGGCAGTGCAACCTGACTTGCGCAGGAATTCTCTTCTTGATTGTGTCATAGCTTTTACCTCTGCACCTGATATTGCGACGAAGTCGCCACTAGATAGACAGCCGTTCGCGCACGCTTCAGCGAATCCGCGCTCGGCACAGCTTGCACGGCCTGCATGATGCTGGTACGCATGGCCGCAGACATGGAGCCGTGCATCATCAGGCTGTTAACCGTATCCACCAATTGGCCTCCCGTCAGATCGGCGGCAGCTAAGGGCTGCAACCTCTCCATCGTGATCGAAGTGCCGCTCGGGATGCCGTTGGCGACATTTACCGGAATTCCGCCGGGCGGCGAGTTGACAAAAACCATTTGATTAATGAAGTTGGGACGTTTCAAGGTCGTTCCCGTCGTCATAATCGCATACTCGGGACCGAGGATGTTGGTATTGGGAGCTTGGTAATCCGGCGGATAATAGTTAAAGACCGAAGGCGGATTCCAGACATCCTGATCCAGTCCTATCGTGACGCCGTTGATGACGCCGTCGCTGAGCGCGGTTCTGTTCGCAGACCGGGCGTCAAATGTACGCATCAGGTTGGTGACGAACAGGACAGGTTCCTTAAGATAACCGTAATCCGGGTCGGTCTTCAGGTTGCCGCGCGCTTCCGGGTCAAGCAGGATGGCTTTCACCACCGACCCTAAATTGCCGCGTTCCCCGATGCTGTCAGCTTCAAACACCCTCGCGACCCGATCAACGTAAGCCGGAGTCGGATTGCTCGTCACCAGATGCTGAATCAACAACTTGCTGATGAACGGAGCAACATTCGGATGCAGGAAGATATTATCAATCGCCAGTCTCAAATCTTCCGCAGGCGTCTGTCCTGCGGGGATGACGAATGCAGGATGATTGGGATAAGCCAGCAAGACCTTTTGGCCTGTGTCGTGCTCGGCGAGATTGACCCGCAGCGGATCAATGTAGTTAAGCCGTCCCGCCACCGTGTTGGAAGGACATACGGGAGGAGCGCTGCTGCACAGGTTCCATCCGGTAAAGACTTTGGTAAAGCCATTGATGGTGTCCTGGTCGTAGGTCGGGATGCGGTTGCCGTTCGTATCCAGACGGGGCGTGCCGTCCCGCTTGAGCATGTCCAGACCGATGGAGAAGAGCTGCAAAATCTCGCGCGCATAGTTCTCGTTCGGATTGGCCTGCGTGCTGCGTATCGTATCCAGATAGTTGCCCATCGCCGGATTGAGCGTCATTTCCCTAAGTATCTCGCGGAAACTGCCGAACGCATGGCGGTCTAGAATCTGGATGTAAGGCAGCATGTGGCTGGGCTGCTGCGTATCGCGCCCGGAGACCACGAAAATCTGGTGCAAAGCCCAGGACACGCGACGCCTGAGCTGTTGGTCTTCGCCGTATATGGCTTCCTGATACAACCAGTTCTGAAGCTTGTACTGGCTGTAATTGTCTCTGATACAGGCAGCGTTGCAGCCCGTTGGAATATTTGTCGGCTCCAGCGTCACCACCGGATACGGGATGCTTGAGTAGCGTTGATTGGGGCCATCGAAGCGAGGCGTCATCTGCTCTTCGATCCAGCGTTGAGCGCCGATTCTCCTGAGCCGCAGCTCCGACGCATAGGTCGGGCCGAAGGTCGCCTGTTCGAGAAGCCGCATGTTGTTCGGATCGAAGGGGCGCGCAATGCGCTCCTCCAAGACAGGCTCTGGCGGCGAGAGCGGAGCGGGCGTCGGCACAGCTCCTTCGTCATCCTTTGGGCCACCGCCGATAGTACCGACCGAGAGCCGCACGCGATTGCTTGCCATCCCGCGCCAGTTCAAACGGAGCAGCACATCACCGGCATCTCCCAGATCGCCGTTGAGCCGGATCGTGACAGCATAAATCCACGGGTAGCTCACCAGCGGGGTGATGGATTCGACCGTCAGGCTGTAACGACGACCCTGTCCAGTCGTTACGTCCGCGCGAAAAGCGGTCGCGCCTTCATCGGCCAGCAAATCTATCAGATTAGTTGCAAAGACAGTGACGCGCGTGTCGTTGCCCGCAGGCCAGGCGACCTGCGTCGAGGCAGGTAAACGCGTGCCTCTGTTGATTCCGGGATTGACGACCAGTGCGCGCGTTGATTTCGCATCGCTGATAAGCACGGGCGCGTCCGCCAAAGCTTGCGCTCGACCAAGCGAAGCGCAGCCCAATACCATTAAGCATGCGCAAATCCAAATCAGAAAGCGCATGCCGGAGCCAGCAGCAGATTTCTTATTCATAAGAATTACTCTCCGTCACGAGACACCGCGACCAAACGATTGAAAAGCAGACTACTACCTAAAATGTGCAACAAAGGAGGGGGGAAAACCGGTTTGGGATTCCTGAACAGGGGGTATATACACTACAAACAACAAAATCGCAATATTTTTTTTTACCTGAGTAAGGTATTTTTCGTTTAATTTTGCAAAAACCTTGTAGAAGCGATAGCTGGGCTGCCGAAATAAATGTTGACATTTGATTGCGACGGATTTAATTTCCAACCCGTCGCCGGTACATGCCCGTAAGTCCAGAGATGTTTTAGCTGAGCCTTGCCGACATACGTCTACCCCTGCTCTAGTCGCAAACAAGCTCAAAACATGATCGCACGGCAGGACGGCTCTGCCGTGCTTTAACAAAACAACTCTGTTTGGATAGCTCCTTAAAAGATTAAGCCTATCGAGTGAGTGGCGATACTCTCTTCCTTAAACACCGCGCAGGCGGTCTCCACCAGATAAGGGGATTTACAATGCGAAGAATCTCGACTTCAATCACAAACAAGTTGAGTAAGATAATGTCCTGGAGTTTTATTTTATGTATCGCCTTCAGTATGCTCACAGGCTCTTGGCGCGGCTCGACCTCGCTGGCATTGCAGAAGACGCATGAGTTGTCTCTTAATCAAACTTCGTCAATCAAGCCGGGACAGATAAACGGCACGGATGCGCCGGACACCACGGCTTCGATATTTACCTTTTCCAATCCTTCACCAATCACCATTAGCGACAATCAGCCGGCTTCGCCTTATCCATCGAACATTGTTGTGCCGACCTTGCCCGGGACGATTGAGAAGATAACTGTGACCTTGAATTCTTTTTCGCATACCTTTCCGGATGATGTAGACATTTTACTGGTCAGCCCTTCGGGGAGGGCTTTGACTCTGATGTCAGACGTTGGCGGTGGCGTAGATGCCATCGGTCTGTCATTAACATTTGACGATACGGCGGCAACGTCAGTGCCCTTGAACGGGCCTATCTTGGCCGGATCGTATAGACCAACAGATGAGGAAGTTGCGGATACATTTCCATCTCCCGCTCCCGGCGGGCAGTTCACACCACCGCCAACAGGCACGGCGACGCTGGCGTCAGCTTTTACCGGAACGACGACGACCGGGACGTGGAGCTTATATGTGCGTGATGATGTAGGAACAGATATCGGGAGCATCGCAGGCGGATGGACGCTGACGCTAACCAATTCCATAACCGCCCAGAACACAGGAAACATAGACATTCCGGATTCAGGTATAGCTTCGCTTTATCCTTCGAGCCTCACTGTTTCCGGCCTGGCTGGCTCAGTCGCCAGCGTCACCGTCATCTTAAATAATTTCACACACACTGCGCCGGATGATGTAGACCTTTTGCTGGTCGCTCCCGGCGGTCGCAAGGTCGTCCTCATGTCCGATGTCGGCGGCACTGTCCCCGTCTCTAATTTAAGCCTGACGATTGAGGATAGCGCGTCAAGCGCGATGCCGGATGAAGGGACACTTGCTTCCGGCACTTACAAGCCCACCAATGTCGGCAGCGGTGACACCTTTCCCGCTCCCGCTCCGCCAGGCCCGCCTTCAGGCACGACGCTGGCGGCGTTGAGTGGGATTGCTCCCAATGGCACCTGGAGTCTCTTTCTGGTGGACGACAATGGCTCCAACGCGGGCAGCATCAACGGCGGCTGGAGCATTGCGCTTGCCACTTCGACCACGGCGTGCGGATTGACTATCACGCCATCGCTCCAAGTGGTCTCCTATACGGGAGGCTCAGGCAGTTTTGACATCCTGCCTGCTGGCGGTGGCTGCGGCTGGACTGCCGTCAGCGAGGTCAGCTTTATTACGATCAATTCCCCGGCTACAGGTGAAGGCAACGCCAGCCTGAGCTTCACCGTGGAGGCCAACATGGGGCAAGGTCGCACCGGCACCATCAGCGTTTCGACGGCCAGCTTTACACGCACCTTCAATGTGCAACAAGGCTCCGGCTGCCCGTTCACTTTGAGTCAGGAGACGGTGAACTTTGGCGGCGGCGGCGGGGCAGGCAATGTCGGCGTCACCGCCGCTGGCATCTGCGGCTGGATTTCTACCACCGATGACAACTGGATTACCATTCAATCCGGCTCCGGGTCAGGCAACGGGACGGTGACTTTCACGGTCGCTCCCAACCCGACGGGCACTGAGCGCACGGGCACCATCCAGATCGGAGACCGGGTGCTGAGCATCATGCAGGCCAGAGCGACGGGCGAGACGCCCTTCGACTTTGATGGTGATGCCAAAGCAGACCTCTCGGTGTTTCGCTCGAACGCAGGCACGTGGTATATCTCGAACAGCTCGAACGGCTCACTGCTGGCGCAGCAATTCGGCATCGGGACTGATCGGATAGTGCCCTCGGATTATGACGGAGATAACCGAGCGGACATCGCAGTGTTCCGTGGCGGGACATGGTACATGTTGTCGAGTGTCAACGGTTCGTTGCGGACGGAGCAGTGGGGAGCGAGCGGTGACGTGCCGACTCCGGCAGATTACGATGGAGACAGCAAGGCAGATTTGGCGGTGTGGAGAGAGAGCAGCGGGACTTTCTACATTCTCTCCAGCCTCAATGGCAGTGTCAGGGCAGAACAGTTCGGCACGTTTGGAGACCGACCGGTGCTAGGAGACTTCGACGAAGATGGCAAGGCTGACCTGGCCGTGTTCCGTCCTTCCACTGGCACCTGGTACATCCTGAGAAGCAGTGACTCTGCACTGCAAGCCTTGCAGTTCGGTCTAAGCACCGATACGGCAGTGCCAGCCGATTATGATGCGGACGGCAAGACAGACATCGCGGTCTATCGCGCTTCGCAGGGAACGTGGTACGTGCAGCAAAGCACGGCAGGGTTCATAGGCCGTCAGTTCGGCCTCGCGACGGATGAGGCGGTGGCGGCGGATTATGATGGAGACGGGAAGGCCGACCTCGGAGTGTTCCGCGCAGGGGTGTGGCACATCCTGCAAAGCACGAGCGGGTTGACGAGGAGCGAGCAGTGGGGAGCGAGCGGGGACACGGCTGTGCCTTCCGCTTTCGTTCCGTGAGTGCGTTAAGGTGAGATAAATAGAAAAGCCACGACGAACAATGCCTGAGCATTATTCATCGTGGCTTTTTTGTTTGGACGAGTAGATTTCAGTTAAATCCTGCAACAACTCGCGGAACTCGGATTGAGACCGCGTGAAATAAATGTTGACATTTGATTGCGACGGATTTAATTTCCAACCCGTCGCGGTACATGCCTGTCAGTACATAGATATTTTAGCTGAGCCTTGCGACATGCGCTTCCCCCCTGCTTTGAGTTGCAAACAAGTAAGAAAGCTAGTTGGCCTTGTAACAAGGCTTTTGCAGAATTAACGGCACGGCAATTCCGAGGGATGAACGCCGGTTTATCCACAACAGGAACTTTCGCTGCGCTCTTCCTAAGCCGCCGCCCTGAGCGGTCTCTCATCACATAAGGATGCTTTATGAGAAAAGATTCAATTTTACAGCCGGGCAAAATCACCCGACGGCTGGCACGATATTTTATTCTCTTACTGGTTTTGAGTTTACTTGCCACAGCCTTTCGCCATCACTCGACGGCAGTTGATGCGCAGGGGGAGGAAGCGAGTCCGGAGGCTTTAACTTTTACGGAAAACTTCGATGGCCTGACTGCTCCGACCCTGCCTTTGAATTGGAGCACGAGCAGCGCGGGCGCGGTTACTCCATTCGTCACGACTGTCATCAGTCCTGACACTCCTATGAACGCGGCTTTTGTCAACGATCCCTCGACGGAAGGCGAAGGCTCGCTGGTTACGCCGTCCATCAATATCGGGCCGACCGGCTCGAAGTTAATCTTCAGAAATAATTACAACACGGAATCCAACTGGGACGGAGGCGTGCTGGAAATCAGCATCTCCGGAGGTTTATTTGTGGACATTCTCACGGCTGGCGGTTCATTCGTCAGCGGTGGTTATAACGGCGTGGCGAAAGGGACAGGCAACCCGCTGCCCGTCGCGCCCGCGACCAGCCGCCCGGCATGGACGGGAACTTCGGGCGGTTATCTCACGACAGAGGTTAACATGCCTTTCGCGGCGGCAGGTCAGGTTGTTCGCCTGCGTTGGCGCATGGGTTCCGATAGCAGTGTTGCCGGTGCGGGCTGGCGGATTGACACCATCACGATCACCAATGTCATCACAGCCGAGAATACCGTCAACATAGACATTCCGGATTCAGGCATAGCTTCGCTTTATCCTTCGAGCCTCACTGTTTCCGGCCTGGGCGGCGCAGTGACGGATGCGACTGTCGTTCTCAATAATTTCACGCACACTGCGCCGGACGATGTAGACCTCTTGCTGGTCGCTCCCGGCGGGCGCAAGGTCGTCCTCATGTCCGATGTCGGCGGTGCAGTTCCCGTCTCTAATCTCTCTCTCATCTTTTCCGACGCCGCCACCTCTTCGCTCCCAGATGAGGCCGCGCTGGCTTCCGGCAGCTTCAAACCCACCAATGTCGGCAGCGGCGACACCTTTCCCGCTCCTGCTCCCCAAGGCCCGCCGTCAGGCACCACGCTTTCAGCCCTCAACGGCATTGCTCCCAACGGCACCTGGAGTCTCTTTCTGGTGGACGACAATGGCGCCAACGCGGGCAGCATCAACGGCGGCTGGAGCCTCTTGCTCAATACCTCCAACACCGCCTGCGGCTTGACCCTTACGCCGCCGCTCCAAGTGTTTCCCATTACCGGCGGCGCGGGCAGTTTTAACATCCTGCCTGCCGGCGGTGGCTGCGGCTGGACTGCCGTCAGCGATGTGAGTTTCATCACCATCACTTCCCCACTAAGCGGTGAAGGCAACAGCAGTCTGGGCTTCACCGTGGAGGCCAACATGGGGCAGGGTCGCACCGGCACCATCAGCGTGTCCAGCGCGACTATGACCCGCACTTTCTCAGTCCAGCAGCCATCGGGCTGCCCGTTCACTTTGAGTCAGGAGACGGTGAACTTTGGCGGCGGCGGCGGGGCAGGCAATGTCGGCGTCACCGCCGCTGGCATCTGCGGCTGGATTTCTACCACCGATGACAACTGGATTACCATTCAATCCGGCTCCGGGTCAGGCAACGGGACGGTGACTTTCACGGTCGCTCCCAACCCGACGGGCACTGAGCGCACGGGCACCATCCAGATCGGAGACCGGGTGCTGAGCATCATGCAGGCCAGAGCGACGGGCGAGACGCCCTTCGACTTTGATGGTGATGCCAGGGCAGACCTCTCGGTGTTTCGCTCGAACGCAGGCACGTGGTATATCTCGAACAGCTCGAACGGCTCACTGCTGGCGCAGCAGTTCGGCATCGGGACTGATCGGATAGTGCCCTCGGATTATGACGGAGATAACCGGGCAGACATCGCAGTGTTCCGTGGCGGGACGTGGTACACGCTGTCGAGTCTCAATGGCTCCTTGAGGACCGACCAGTGGGGAGCAAGCGGAGACGTGCCGACTCCGGCAGATTATGATGGAGACAGCAAGGCAGACCTTGCCGTGTGGCGCGAGAAGACCGGAACTTTCTACATTCTCTCCAGCCTCAATGGCAGTGTCAGGGCAGAGCAGTTCGGCACGTTTGGAGACCGACCGGTGCTAGGAGACTTTGACGGAGATGGCAAGGCCGACTTGGCCGTGTTCCGTCCTTCCACCGGCGTCTGGTACATCCTGAGAAGCAGTGACTCTGCACTGCAAGCCTTGCAGTTCGGTCTAAGCACCGATACGGCAGTGCCAGCCGATTATGATGCGGACGGCAAGACGGACATCGCGGTCTATCGCGCTTCGCAGGGAACGTGGTACGTGCAGCAAAGCACGGCAGGGTTCATAGGCCGTCAGTTCGGCCTCGCGACGGATGAGGCGGTGGCGGCGGATTATGATGGAGACGGGAAGGCCGACCTCGGAGTGTTCCGCGCAGGGGTGTGGCACATCCTGCAAAGCACGAGCGGGTTGACGAGGAGCGAGCAATGGGGAGCGAGCGGTGACACGGCTGTGCCTTCCGCTTTTGTTCCATAACTCCGGAGTTGGATAAGAGAAAAGCCACGATGAGTGATGCTTAGGCATCATTCATCGTGGCTTTTTTAATAGTCCGATGAGCTAATCGGTCAAGCGCTTAACTGAAAGTTGCTCTCGAATTTTAATCCGCCGCGCCGGATGCTGGCTGAGGCTGTGCCGCCTCTTCTTGCTTCTGCTCATTCTCTGATTTGAGCAGCGAAGTCTCGTAACGCACGTCTCCAAACAGCGTGTCGCTGACGGCCTTGACGAAGCCGAGAATGGCTGGCCCCAGCACGATGCCCGGAATGCCGAAGACATACACGCCCGCCACCAGCGAGAGGAACATCCAGTAAAAGCTGAAGCGTCGCGCGCCCTTGCTCGCCAGCTTGGGACGCAGGATCAGCGACGAGCCGAGCGTCATCATCAACCCGATACCAAAATAGATCGCCGCGCTCGCTTCCTGCCCGCGAAAGACAAAAAGATAAATCGAGATAGGCACATACACAGCCCACTCTCCGACCAGCGGAAAGAAGCCGAGCAGAAATGTGACAAGGCCGAGCACCACCGCCAACGGAACATCAAACACTAGATTGAGGATGATAATGATTGCGCCTTTCAAACACTGGTCTATAAAGACCGCGCGCAACGCGCCGCGCAAAGCTCCGCCGACGTTCTCCGTCAACTTCTCATACAACGGCAGGTAATCGCCGGGGACGCGCACCTTGATGTATGCGGAGATGCGCGTCCGCTGCGTCACCACATAAAAGACCGTGAAGAAAAAAACCGCGAGCGATGAGAGCAACAGAGCAGACCGCTGACGCAACCCTTGTATCGCATTTGCCGAACGAGTCACAGCCTCGCCGAATGCCGCTTGCAGTCCTGCGCGCGTGCCTTCTTTGACTCCCGGCAGGTAAGATTCCAGCGAGTTGCTAATCGAATCAATAATCTGGTCGCGCCTCTCCGTGACCAGATTTGAATAGCTCGACAGCTCGTGCCACGTATAGCCCGTCAGCGCGACGAGCGGAACGACGATCAGCGCAATCGAGATGAGCGCGCTCCCGGCACGCGCACGCAAATGTTTTTCCAGCCATTCCTGAATCGGCAGCAGGTACACGGCCACGACGATGCCCAGCAGCAGAGCTACCAGCACATGCCCTATGAGCATCCCGAACAGGACGATGGCGAGCGCCAACATGATCCCGTAAACCAGAATGCGCTTGGCATCTCCGACCGTCAGGTCGCCCAATCGCCTTGAATCATTATTTGCCATGAGCTTCGGCGGCTACTATAACACCGCGTAGACGCGCGCCGCGACTTGCAACAATTTTCTTTCACCTGACGGCGCAATCCGTCGCGCGCCGTCCAGCCTTTTCTTCCTTAATTCACTTTTGACGCTAAATCCTCAAGCGGCACGCTCATTGCCATTATCCGGCGTGAGATAAAGGAGATTCACCATTATGACACGAGCATTAACAGTATTTTTTCTCATGCTTGCGCTGGCGATTTCCGTCCCGCGTGATGCGTGCGCGCAATCAGACGAGGCGGGCGAGCTTTCATCCGCACAAGAGCAGGAAGCCACAGATTTTACAGTCCGCTTGATGAAGCGACTTAATGAAACAGATGACTTCGCGCCGCTGCTGGACGAATTTTTTATCAGTGATTTCACCGGGCGCTTGAAACAATTTATCCGCGAACAGGACTTTACAGACGAAGATTTCCGGGAGCTAGGGTTAGAGCGTCAAATTCTTCTTCAGGCCGACGATGCGGATTTACGCAGAGCTTACGTGGCCTTGCTGAACTTTTGGAATCTGCGAGATGTGCTGGATGATACCGCGTGGGACTACGTCTCTGTGACTAACGAAATCAAGGATCGGGTAGAGTTGTACAAACCGCCCTACGAGCAGCTTCACCGGAAAATCATGGAGGACGCTTTGACTCCTGATTATGTCTCGACCGCCAAAAGCGATCCGCTGGTGGCAGCCCTCGTCTTCGGATTGGTCTTAGATTCCCCGGACGAAGAAGCGGGCGATGAAGAGGTTCATAAAAGCGTTATCATTGCCAACAGAATCAATAGCATTGCGAGGCTGCGCGACTTCACCTCGACCCTGGAAAAGTGCGTCGCACTGATGCGCGCAGGCGTCACGAAACTTCGCGAGGAGCAGAAGCTCAAGGCGAGATTTCCACGGCTGCTGCCCGAACGCGACAGAGAGACTTACCACATTTATAAATCCTGGATGACGACGCTCGAAACCGGCGCAGCCGGATTTCCGGCGGGCACGCAATTTTTCTTCACCAGAATTTTTCCCTTCGAGATATTGATGACAAGACGCGACGGCCAGCTCCTAATCGTCGCCGTGTATCCAGACATTGACGGAGACTGAAACAATGCTCGCTGCTTGTTCTTTTAACTGCCTCGGACTACGATTGAGACACCAATTAAAAGTGAGACTTGAGCGGCTTCAAACCTTGTTTCAGGAGGGAAAGTTAAGATGTATTTATCAAAAGCGTGTGCGGCAATCATACTCTTGTGCTCCTCTGCTTTGTCCCTGTGCGCGGTGGCGGCGATTGATGCGGAATGGAAGCTGACCACGCAACTCACGCTTCCGGCAAAAGCGACGGCGCTCGATTATTCACACGACGGCGCGTTGATCGCGGTCGGGCACACGGACGGAAACGTCACGGTCTGGGAAATCAAAACCAGCCGGTTAGTGACAACTCTGAAAGCCCATTCGGAGAAGGTCAACAAAGTTCAGTTCAACGCGCAAGGGTCGCTGCTTATCACCATCGGCGAAGACAAGCGCGCACGTTTATGGTCAACCAAGGATTGGAGCGAGAAAGGCTCTGTCAAGGAGTTGGGTTATGCCAGCGCTGTGTCAGCAGACGGGCGACTGCTTGCGGGAAAGGACTCAAAGGGAAACATCCTGCTCTGGGACTTGAGCACCTTAAAGAAACTCAAGTCACTGACAGATTCCGCCAATGGCGGCATTAACGACATGAGCTTTACGGCAGACGGCAAACATCTGATTACGGCGGACAAACCGTCATTGATAATCAATGTGGAAACTAAACAGAAACAAGAGTTGTCAGCCGCCAAGGACAAGAAAACCCCTGTCAAGATCCAACAGGTCGAAAAAGACAAATTCGTATTTTCGATGGGCAAGTTAGAGGACGATGACGCCATTACTCATCGCGTCGTAGCGAGCAGTGCGGGCACGCTCGTAGCTCTCGGGCGCGGCTGGTACGGGCAACCCGCGTTCGTTGATGTCTGGGACTTTGGCTCTATGAAAAGACTCGGGCGTTACAAGCCCGAAGGCTCCGGCACGCTCGCCAGTTTCTCTTTTGACAGCTCGCTCTTAGCCATCCAAGGCGCGGAGCAAGCCACCGTCTGGAACATCGCACAAAACAAACAGATTGCCGCCATCAAAAGCAGCGGCCTCGTTAAATTCTCCACGACCTCCGTGGAATTAGCCGTCACGGACGAAAACAAGTTGATGGTCTACGCCCCCAAATAAAAAGTATCCTTAAGAACGGCTGACATCATGAAGCCATCTCGCCTTCTTGTGTGGTCTCACCTATAAAAAAGGTAAGGCGACTATAGACTTCTTCCAAAGGCAAGCGGCAATCAATCGAAGCCAGCGATAGAGTTTCCGACAACCCGCTCACAGCAGTGTAGAGCCATGCGCCATCCGGCTGGCGAGAGAAATGCTCTATCAAAGGTTTCGTCTGCGAGACCAGCAGATAATCCGTCAACGTGGCGATTTGTGTGCGGTAGCGCAGAAATTTTTCCCCGCGATCAAAGGCTTCGGTCGAAGGCGACAAAACTTCAAAGATCACTGTCGGATTTATCACCACATCGCGCCGCTCGTCATGAAAGCGCGGCTCACCGCACACAACCGTCAAATCAGGATACGCATAGAGGCCACTGTCATTTGTTCGGATTTTCATGTTGGGAGAGAAGCCGCGACAAGGCGTATCTCTTAGTTGGGCATGCAGGATTCCGGCGAGATTAAAACAGATTGTGCTGTGCTCCGGACTCTCGCCCGCCATTGCATAGACAGAGCCATCAAGACACTCATGTCTAATCTCTGACGCGCGTTCAAGCGCGAGATATTCTTCCGAAGTGAAAAACGGCAGGGCATGTGGAAGGCTCATCGTTATTCTCCAAATCGCATTTATAGCTTAGCGGCTGACAGTCCTTTTATCAATGCCATTTGCTTTCGGATAAGCATTCCATCTGCCTTCGTTCACGGAAAAGCGGCGCGTAGAGGTTGAGCTACGCGCCGCTTTTCACTTACTAAAGTTGAGTGTTGCTTTTAATCCGCCACCGGTGCGACCGCTCTCACGGCCTCTGAGACTCCGTCGGCGTACTTCTTGAAGTGCCGGTGAACAGCCGCTCAAAGTGGAAGATCAACGATGAGATTGCTCCACTCTTCACCGTCAGAAGCTGACCAAACGAGAAGCAACTCTTCGATAGCCGCACGCACGCTCACATTTTGGGCGATGATGATGACGCCCGGACTGTGTTGAGCTTGTACAAAATCGGCAAAGTGTTTGGGCATTGTGCGGCGGTCATGTGTGACCAAAATCCGGTTCTCTTTGGCAGCATGGCGGAGCACTTCCGGATCGGGTAGCCCGCGCAAGCTTGCTTCTTCTGCCGTCTGAAAATCCATCTCCGGCTCGCGGCGGACGACACCTGAAACAATCTCTTCATTGAGATCAGCGTCTGCCTGAAAGCGTATTTTCATGGGCTTGCGTTATCGTGCCTGCCGCGTGCTTTCGAGACGTTGGTAGAGTTCAGGATTCGCCGTCCGCGCTTGTTCACGGCGCGCATTGGCTTGCTTTTCAAATTCGACTTCGGCTTGTTTGAGGTAGTCATCAATCTCCGGCTCGTGCGCCAGATAAAAAGTGATCGCGCCGTAAATCTCTTCGAGCGACAGCAGCGGGAAGGAACGCCTGATCGTCTCTGGCGCTGCGCCGCGCCTGAAAGCATAAACTATAGAATCCAGCGAGATACGCGTTCCCTTAATCCAGTATCCCCCATCGCGTTGTTCGATATAGCTTTTATCCGTCATCTTTCCCTCTTTCTGCGATGGCAATTTGAACGTCGGAACTGATTGTAACACTTACTTCCAATCAACAAACAGAATAGAAAAGGGTAACGCTATATGTTTTGATGAACAACTAACGCATCTTTCTTGTGTTTTTCCGTTCACCGGAATAGTCTTACCGCCGCAAAGCTATCTTTGCAATTTAAGATTAAAATTTAAAAGTAAGAGAGGATTTCACCATGTGGACATTTGTACACCGTGCAGGAAAGTTAAAATTAGTAAACCGTGTGGTACGAAATAAGTCTTGTTGTGGCAAAGAAACTTTGGAGCTTAAAATTGGGGAGCCTCTTCCGCCACACATTTGCCTTAACAAACGAAATGAGTCTCGTGAGCTTAAAGACGGCAGAAATCATTATCATCGTAACACTATGGACAATTGTAGGTGCGGTGGCATAAATCCTAGCTGTGACAAATGCGGAGGTACTGGTCGGTTAAATAATTGATTAAATCACGCTTTCGGGGCGAGTATTTCACTCGCCTCTATCTATACAGAAACGGCGCGTAGAATATATCCACGCGCCGCTTTTTTGTTTTATGTTTTCGCTTCTAATCCGCCACCGGCGCAACGGCGCGGACGGCCTCTGAGACTCCGTCGGCGTACTTCTTGAAATTCTCGTTGAAGAGTTGGGCCAGGTGGCGTGCTTTCTGGTCGTAGGCGTCTTTGTCTTGCCAGGTGTTGCGGGGAATCAAGACCTCTTGTGGCACGTCGGGGCAGGAGACGGGGACGCCGACGCCGAAGATGGGGTCTGGCTGTGTCTCAACGTCTGCGAGCGCGCCCGAAAGGATGGCGCGAATCATGGCGCGCGTGTATTGAATCTTCATGCGCTGGCCTTCGCCGTAGGGGCCGCCAGACCAGCCAGTGTTGATGAGCCAGCACTTGGCCTGATTCTCGTTCATGCGCTTGCCCAGAAGGTCTGCGTAGACGCCCGGATGCAAGACCATGAAGGGTGCGCCAAAGCAGGTTGAGAAAGTCGCTTGCGGCTCGGTGACTCCCTTTTCCGTGCCCGCGACCTTCGCCGTGTAGCCGGAAAGAAAGTGATACATGGCCTGCTCAGGCGTCAGGCGCGCGACCGGCGGCAGCACGCCAAAGGCGTCAGCCGTCAGCATGATGATGTTCTGCGGATTCCCCGCGTAGCCTTCGGGCTTGATGTTCGGAATGCTTTCGAGCGGGTAAGCTGCGCGCGTGTTCTCGGTCTTCGTCGCGTCGTCCAGATCAAGCGCGCGAGTCTCCGGGTCATACATCACATTCTCGATGATGGTTCCGAACATGCGCGTCGTGCGATAGATGTCCGGCTCTGCTTCGGGCGAGAGCTTAATCACTTTCGCATAGCAGCCGCCCTCGAAATTAAAGACGCCGTCATGCGACCATCCGTGCTCGTCATCACCTATGAGCTGGCGTTCGGGGTCTGCCGACAAAGTCGTCTTGCCCGTTCCCGAAAGGCCGAAGAAGATCGCCACGTCGCCCTCGTCGCCGACATTCGCGGAGCAGTGCATGCTCATCACGTCGCGCTGCGGCAAGAGGTAGTTCATTAAGGTAAAGACGCTTTTCTTGGTTTCCCCGGCGTAGGATGTGCCGCCGATTAAGACCAGCTTCTGGCTGAAATCCACAAGGATAAAAGTCGGCGAGCGCGTGCCGTCGCGTTCGGGGTCGGCGGTAAAGCTCGGAATGTTGATGACTGTGAATTCAGGCTGGTGCTTTGTCCCGTCTTGCTGTTTGCGGATGAACATCGTGCGCGCGAAAAGTGAATGCCAGGCCAGTTCTGTGATGATGCGGACGGGGAGTTGATAGCGCGGGTCTGCGCCGACGTGCGTGTCCTGCACGAAGAGGTCGCGCCCCTTGAGGTGCTGCATCATGCGCTCTTTGAGGACGTTGAATTTTTCCTGCGAAAATTCTTTGTTGACTTCGCCCCACCAGACCTTGTCTGCGCTCGCAGGCTCTTTAACGATGGCTTTGTCTTTGGCGGCGCGCCCGGTGTGTTCGCCCGTGTCAACAATCAACGCGCCGTGATCGGAAAGGATGCCTTCGCCGCGCTCTGCGATAACCTGATACAGCTCCGGCGTATTAAGATTCCAATAAATGTTTTCGGCCTCTGTGATGCCGTAATTGTCTAATCCGTACTCGCTATTCCTGCGGCCCTGATCCTGCATCTATTCGTCTCCTCTTAAAACAGTAATAAGTGATAAGTGATAAGAAAAAGCGTTACTTTTAACTTATCACTTATCACTTATCACTCGTCACTTAGTTCTCTCTTTCTCTCGCGTGCCAACTCGCGCAAGGCGGCCACCAGATTACGCGCGGAGCGTTCGAGGGCATCGGCGCACGCTTCCAGTTCTTCGGTCTCAGTGCTTGAGCGCACGGTCACGGCCGACAGAGCGCGCTCAATGTGCGTCGTCAAACGACTGGCTTCGGTTTGTGTTTCCTGTTCGGCTCTAGACATCTGCGGATTTGATAACCTTGTCTCCATCATTACCACAACGGGGTCAGAAGAAGGCCGCTCCGGCCATTTCGGATCAACCCGTCACCCTCCCTTGCACGCTGGAACGCCCGCGAGAAGCTCCGGCGCGCCTTCCAAAATTACGAATCTGTTTTCGCGTGCATAATGTCTTACATCAAGGACGCCTCACATATCAAGTCATGAGCGAGCTTTTTGGAAAGACGGGAGAGATTTTCAGCAGGCTGCGCAGGCAGCGACAGCAAAATTTATACTAGCAGGAATGGCATCCACTCCTTTGTGTTCTTTGCGGGTTTTCCTTTGCGTTCTTTGCGGTTAAAGTTTGTTTCAACGCAAAGATCGCAAAGAAATAAGACGCCAAGAACGCAAAGCGCTTCTCTTATCTCTCTTGTTCGGGTTGTAACAAAAACCTTTCCCACAGGACAGCCTTTCCCGCCTCCGCAGCGTCTTAAGCTTTCTCGTGCCGAAAGTGAAGCCGGAAAAACTTTTCCTGCCCGCCGCGCGTATGAAGCTTTCCTTCTGTGATTGAATAAAATTTACGAAATGAAGAGGACACTCGATTGATGCGAATTTCTACTTTTGTGACTCTCATTCTGGTGGCGCTGATGTCTGCAAATACGATTTATAGTATGCCTTCCAAAAAATCGGATGACGCTCCATTCTGGACCGGCAAGCCTGACGCAGCCGCTTTCGAGAAGGCGATGGAAGAGCGTCTGAAGATGGCGCAGGCCGCGCTTGACCGCCTGCTGGCCGTCAAGGGCAAGCGGACGATTGAAAACACGCTCACGGCTTACGACGAAATCCTGATTCACATGGACGCCGCAGGCTCGCGCGCAGGGTTGATGGAAGTCGTTCATCCAGACAAGTCTCTGCGCGAGGCCGCTGAGAGGATGACGCAGAAGGTCTCGTCTTTCGGCACTGCGCTCTCGCTCAATCGCGCCGTCTACGATGCGCTGACCGCGTTGGATGTCAAACAGGCGGATGCCGCGACGCGCTACTACGTTGAAAAGACCTTGCGCGAATTTCGGCTCGCGGGTGTGGATAAGGACGAAGCGACGCGGGCGCGCATCACGGCTCTGCGTGACGAGCTGGTGCTGATCGGTCAGGACTTTGACAAGAACATACGCGGCGACGTGCGCAAGATAACCGTCAACAATGTTTCCGAGCTTGAAGGCTTGCCCGCAGATTACATCGCGCGGCACAAGCCGGACGCGAGCGGCGTTATCACGCTCACGACCGATTACCCTGACTCGCTGCCCGTCTTCACCTACGCGAAGAACGAAGACCTGCGCAAGCGCATGTTCATAGCCTATAACAATCGCGCTTACCCGCAGAACATGGAAGTCCTCAATCGCCTCATCGCCAAGCGTCACGAGCTGGCGAATCTCATCGGCTACGCGACGTGGGCTGACTACATCACTGCTAACAAGATGGTCGGCAGCGCGAAGAACGCCTCGGACTTTATAGACAAGATCGTCGCGGCCTCGGACGCCAAAGCCAAGCGCGAGTATCAATCATTGCTCAAGCGCAAAGCGCAGGACATGCCCGGCGCAAATGTCATCAACTCTTGGGAAAAAGCCTATTGGTCGGAGCTGGTGCGCCGCGCCGAGTACAGCTTTGATTCTCAACAGGTGCGTCCCTACTTCTCTTACACAAACGTCAAGAAGGGCGTGCTGGATGTCTCATCAAAACTGTTCGGCGTGACTTTCAAGCCGCTCAAGGATGCTCCCGTCTGGCATACGGACGTGGAGGGCTATGAGATGTTTGAGAACGGCAAGCTGATCGGGCGTTTTTATCTGGACATGCACCCGCGCGAGAACAAGTTTAAGCACGCGGCGGAATTCGTCGTGCGCACCGGCGTGTCTGGCAGACAGATTCCAGAGGCGACGCTCGTCTGCAATTTGCCGGGAGGCGAGGCGAATGATCCGGGCTTGATGGAACACGACGATGTCATAACTTTCTTTCACGAGTTCGGGCATTTGATTCACGAACTCCTCGCGGGCAGGCAGCGTTGGATTGGCATCGCAGGCATCAGCACCGAGCGCGATTTTGTCGAAGCGCCTTCGCAGATGCTCGAAGAGTGGACTTGGGATGCGCCGACGCTCGCGACGTTTGCGAAACATTATCAAACGGGCGAGCCGATTCCGGCTGCGCTGGTCAAGCAGATGAAGCGCGCCAAAGATTTCGGCAAAGCTCTGGGCGTGCGGCGGCAGATGGTTTATGCCAAGCTCTCGCTCTCGATTTACGACCGTGACCCGAAGCAGGTCAACACGGACGTGCTGGTCAGAGACTTGACTCAGCAGTACGAGCCGTTCCCGTATGTTGACGACACGCACTTTCAGACTTCCTTCGGGCACTTGGACGGTTACTCCGCGACTTATTACACGTACATGTGGTCGCTCGTCATCGCCAAAGACATGTTCAGCCAGTTCAACAAAACGAACATGCTCGCTCCCGGCGGCGCGGCGACACGCTACCGCGATAAGGTGCTGGCGCGCGGCGGCGCGGCTCCTGCGAATGTCTTAGTGCAAGACTTTTTGGGTCGCTCTTTCAACTTCAAGGCTTACGAAGAGTGGCTTAACGAAGGCGATTAAACTGTAGGGAAAATTAGGAGAGATTCAGATGTCAGAAAAAAACAAAGAAATCATAGAAAAGGTCAACGCGGCTTTTGCCGAAGGCAGCACTGAAGGATTCCTGTCGTTCTGTGCGGAAGACGTGGAATGGACGATGGTCGGCGACAAGACCGTTAAAGGAAAAGAAGCCATTCGCCAATGGATGGCATCAATGGAGATGCCGGAGCCGCCAAAGTTTACGATTGATAACGTAATCGCCGAAGGTGACTTCGTCATGGCACACGGCGATATGACAATGAAGGACAAAGACGGAAAGACGGCTCAATACTCTTACTGCGACATCTACCGCTTTCGGGGCGATGAGATCGTCGAGTTAAGAGCCTTTGGCATCAAAACCGAGGCCAAGTCCGAAGCAAGCAGCGGGTCGTAAATAATCACGACCAAGACAAGATTAGCCAAGCCCTTTTTGTTACCCGCCTCAGCGCATGAACTTGCGTCGAATGGCGAGGGCGAGCAGCGCGACCATTACCAAGTAACCCGCCAATCGTGGGGCAGAATTTATTTCTGCCCCTTAATCCTTGAGCAGTGCCGCGCCGACAGCGTTTGTCATGTGCGCCGAAGGCGCAGGCAGAAGGTAGCCAGACGTGCAACGTCTGGTTCAGATGCCACAATCGTTGCCGCGCCGCAAGGTGCGGACAGATAAGTTCTGCGCGCATCTTCAATGCGCGAATCCTTGTCCTGCGACTTTCCAGACGTTGCACGTCTGGCTACCAGTTGCCGCTCTGTTGGCCGCTCGCGCGGCCTGACGGAATTTTCAAACAGCTTCTAATTAGCGTATGCACATCAATGCAGTATAATTCGTCTCCGAAAGTCACTTAAAAAATTTTCCGGTGGGAAGGGATATATGGGAATCACACGTAAACGTGTCTTCGGCTTTTGCCTGTTATTAGCTTTGTCATCATTGACGCTCACGCCTTCGCTGGCGCAGAAGGGGACGAATGTCGAGCGGCGGATCAGCTTTGCGCGCGGGCGTTCAAGCGCGACTGTCAAGGGGTATATCGCAGACCGCATGACGACGCATGAATATTTGCTGGGCGCGAGTGCCGGGCAGACGCTGACCGTGCGGCTCTCTTCGGCGCGCAAGGATGTGAGCATCTGTGTCACTTATCCTTCAGGCCAGATGCCTGCGAATTCGTGCGGGCGAAGCTTTAGCGGGACGTTGCCCGCCGACGGCGACTACTCCATCATCGTTGATTCAAAGCGCGAGGACACAGCGTATTCAATCTTTGTTTCCATTCGCTGAACGAGTCTCCGAAAACCTCTCTGACGAGCGCAGGCTGTGACACAGCTTGCGCTTTTTTTTCAGAAATATTTTGACTTTTCAAACGGAAATCAGCACAATGCAGACCATAACCGGACAGAAGTTTTCAAACCCTTCGGGTGCGCTTGTTTCCTACGCGCCCTTTAATTTACAGGTTCGCCTCTTAAAGGATAAGGAGTCCAAAGAAATGCAAAGGAAGTTAGTCTCTTGGTTTATAGCACTCGCTGCATTCGCGCTGTTCGGTGGCTCTGCTATGGCCGATCAAAAATTTATCGCTCACTTAGACCCGCAGCAGGAAGTTCCCTCGACAGCTTCGACGGGAAACGGCGTCTGCGTCGTCACCCTTAACGCAGCCGAAACGTCAATCGGCGTCGCCTGTACCTACACAGGCTTAACATCCAACCTGCAAGCTGACCACATTCACGCCAACGCCGCGCCCGGTGTGAACGCCGGCATTTTATTCAACTTCGCTCAGACGGGCGGCACGAGCGGCTCATTCACAGCCGGGCCGTTCGCCGTCACTCCGGCGCAAGTCGCCAACATGCGCGCCCATCTCTGGTACATCAACCTGCACAGTGTCAACTTTCCCGGCGGCGAGATTCGCGGGCAAGTCAAACAGGCCAACACTGTGTTTGATCTGGACGGCGACGGGCGCTCGGACATCACTGTGTTCCGGCAAGCGGCGAATTCGTTCTACACTCTGCAAAGCTTGACCAACACGTTGCAGCCCAACCCGTTCGGGTCTGGAACCGGCGACAACTGGTTAAATAACACAGCCGATTTCGACGGCGACGGCAGAGGCGATCCGCTTCTTCTCAAGATTGAAGCGACCACGAACGTAGCAGTTTGGAGCATTCTACAAACCGCGACCAACACTGTCCGCACAGAGCGGTGGGGTAACTTTACAGCCACCAACGGAGAGCAGCTCGCGATCAACGATTATGATGGAGACGGCAAACAAGACATTGCTGTTTATCGTCGCTTGACCGGCACCTGGTATATCATCGAAAGCTCGACCGGCAATCAGCGGGTTGAGAATTTCGGTTTAGCCGTCGGCGTGGCAGCGAATGGCGATCAGGTCTGCGTCGGCGATTATGACGGCGACGGAAGAGCCGATTTGACAGTGGTGCGCACCGAAAGCGGCCAGCGCGTCTTTTACATTCGCCGAAGTTCTGACGGCGTGGTGCGCAGAGAGCCGTGGGGAGCGTCGGCCACCGATGGTTTCTTCTTCTTCGCTCCGTTTGACGCGGACGGCGATGGCAAACAGGACATCTCGGTTAACCGGAATGTGGGCGGCCAGCGAGTCTTCTTCTACTTGCGCAGCTCGGACAATCAGCCGGCGCAGGTGACGCATGGCATCGCGACGGCTCCTGCCGATACGGCGCTGTTCGGCGATTACGACGGCGATGGCAAGTCAGACTTTGTGGCGCGTCGTATCGTCAGCGGCCAGCTTATCTGGTTCATCTTGCAAAGCTCGAACGGGCAGGTACGAACAGTTCAATGGGGGGCTTCTCCCGGCGACCAATAAAGCCGTTTGAGCCTGTAGGCTAAAAGCGATAGCAAGAAGCGGGAGCAAGCTTTCCTTTAATCAACTCTGATTGATGGAAAGCTTGCTCCCGCTCGCTTCATCCGGCAACAGGCTTCGTCCCTTTCATTTCAAATGTCAATCAAGAGTAGAAATTCTTTGCGCTCTTTGCGAGAAAACTTTGCGTCCTTTGCGTTAAAACAGCACTTAACCGCAAAGACCGCAAAGAGAAAAGACGCCAAGACCGCAAAGGAAAAGCAGTTAATTTGTTTCTACTCTTGATTGGCATTTCAATTATCCGAGTTCAGTCAAGATGAGCGTGCCGGACAAAGCATCCTTCACCAAACAAGAGTGGAATCTGATTCAAGCCTTGCGCACGCCGCAGCAAGTGCAGGCGTATCTTTCCAAAATTCCTTATAACTGGGAACCGGGGGGCGCGACCCTGCGCTCGTTTCGTGAAGTCGTGCGCCGCCGTGAGGCGCACTGTTTGGAGGCCGCGCTCGTGGCGGCTGTGATTCTTGAACAGCACGGATACCCGCCCTTGCTCATGAGCCTCGAATCGCAGGACAAGCTGGATCACGTCATCTTCGTCTTTCGGGAAAAAGGCTTGTGGGGTTCTATCGCGCGCTCGCGCGACACGGGGCTTCATGGACGCAAAGCAATCTTTCACAATTTGCGCTCGCTCGTGTGGAGCTACTTTGACACTTACATTGATTACACCGGACGCATCACCGGCTACGGCCTGACGAATCTCGAACAGCTAGGCGGTTACGACTGGCGTTTCACATCCAAAAACATCTGGAAAATCGAGAACCACCTGCGCGAGATACCGCATCGTCAACTAAAATCTTCCGACAACAGATACCAACGAATGGCCGCGCGCTACAAAAAGTTTCGCGCGCATCACCCGCAAGGCGCTCCAAATTATTTCTCAAATCGCCATCAGTGGATGCTCTGAAGAAATAAGCCACAGAGGGCACAGAGAACACAGAGGAAAAGTTTTAGGCTTAGAGCAGTTTGCAAATCGGTGTACGGTAGGCTGTGAGCCTGCCGCCTGTCCCGTACGAGCGGCAGGCTCACAGCCTACCGTACATTCAATCGACATCCGCTCTAGAGTTTTGAAACTGTCTCTTATCTCCCTCTGTGTTCTCTGTGTCCTCTGTGGCAAAGCTTATATTTTCAATCTTGTCTTTCTTGCTCTTAAAATCATGTGCGTGACGACCGCGCTGACGATAATCATTCCTCCAAGAATAGCCCAGCCCGCAGGTCTCTCGCCCAGGAAGAGAAAGACCCACACGGGATTCAGCACCGGCTCGATGTAGGCGACGATGCCCGCGTCCAGCGAGCGCACGCCGCGCGCCATGCCGAGCGTGAAAAGAGTGTATGCGACCCCGATCTGAATTATCCCTAAGTAACTAACGGCCATCACATCATTCATGCCGAGCGCGGGAATTACGGCCAGCCCGACCGGCGCGCACAGAATCACCAGCAACAGGTTTCCGTAAATCACGGATGATGCGTGATTGACTTCCTGCGCACGCGGATGTCGCAGCAAGAGAAAGTAAAAGCCCATGCACACGCCCGACACGAGCGCGGCGATGTTGCCTTCGATGTCGTCAGGCTTGAGCTGTCCCACAAAGAAAAGCGACATCCCGCCGATGCAGACCAAGACTGTGATGAGGTCTGCGCGCCTGAACTTTTCTTTATAAAAGATCGGCTCGAAGACCAGCATGTAGATGGGCGAAGAGTATTGCAGAAAAATAGCGTTCGCGGCGGTCGTCTTTTTGTTGGCAATGACGAAGAGCAGCAGGAGCGCGGCGTAAAGAACAGACGCGAGAACGGTCAGGCGATTAACCCCAAAACCCTCGCGCCGTGTGAGCAAGGCGACCGTCGCGGCGGCAAGCAGCGAGCGATAAAAAGTCAGTTCAAAGGCGGAGAGCGAAGACCACTTGACGAACAACCCGCCCGTGCTCCACAACAACGCCGCCCCCAACACCAGCAGGAGCGGCGAGAAGTGTGGCGCAGCCTTGTTCGCGCCCGGTGCGCTCAGGTGTCCCGGCTTAGTTTGCAACGCCGTTAGATGAGACTGTTTCCGTCGTTGCGGCAGGAGTCTCTTCCGCACTCTCCTGCGCTTTTAAGAATTTCCCGAAGACGCCGTTCCACGGCGGGATGACGATGGAGACCGCGCCCGTGGCCTGAGCCATGCACGCGAGACGAATAATCGGCTTCGGCTCGTTCGTCTCGATATAGCCGAACTCTTTAATCTTCTTTCCTTCGCGCACGGATACGTCCGTCAATTTCTCCGCGCCGCCCAGCACGCCGACCCAGCACGTCCCGCACGAAGCCGAACGGCACTCGACCGGAATCGGCCCCTCTATACAACGCGAGTCGCGCGCACGCCAATCCTGCGACCCGTCCCGCGCCGCAGCCGAAGCCAGCTCTTCGCTGTTAATCAACTTAAAGCGCGCACGCGAGTCCGCCTCGTCATAAGTTACAGTCCAGTCTTTGTCCACCGTCTTGAGAAAGCCGAACAAGCCCTGACTGTCATCCTTCGCCCGCTCCTCTAAAACTTCCGCAGGAGCTTTTTTAGCATGCTTCTTATCAATGCTCATCGCGCCGGGAGCGGCCTTGAACGCAACCAACCCTACTTGCACCAAAGTCATAAACGCGACCGCCGTGATGCCTAACAGCAGAGACTCGTCCGCCTTGACACGCGCCGCGATTCCCCCAGCCACTTTCCGCACCTCGTCCGGCAGGTTTGCATTTTCAGAAGGTTGAAATGTTGCGGCATGTTCTTCGACGGCCTTTTTAACTTCAGGCCAGTAGCGATGCCCGTACAAAAATTTATGCGAAGAATCAATCTGATCTTTCAAATAATATGTGCCCTGCATCAAAAGCTGCTTTGCCAGAGCTTCTGCATCCGCCGCCTCATTTAATGCGCGCCAGAGCGAGAGCGGATAGAAGCCGAACCAGATTTGCGTCGCGTTGCGGTCAACCTCGTGAACCGACCGCAGCAGGTCTGTCAAAGCCGCAGCCCAAGCCTCTTCGTCATGTTGATGCAGGAAATTTTCGAACGTAGTTTTATCGTTTGCGCTCATAGATACCTCAGACGTTTAATAAGCTGTTAATCAAAACCCGATACTTTAACAGCATCCACCGCAAGGCTCAAAGCGGAGCGGGCAAATCTCGTGCTTAGCAAAAATCAGTATAGATAACATGCATGGAGAGAGTATTATTCCCCACGGCTCTACTCCTATAAATAGCCCCACACCTGCGAGGGTTGAACAAGCGATGACCGAACCTTTCAAATACGACGTATTCCTCAGCCACAGCACAAAGGACAAACCTGCCGTCCGCGAACTCGCCGCGCGCCTCAAAAGCGACGGCCTGCGCGTCTGGCTCGATGAATGGGAAATCAAACCCGGCGACATGATCGGCCTCAAGGTTAATCAAGGGCTTGAGCAATCACGCACGCTGGTCTTGGTCATGTCTGCCAATGCTTCCGAATCGGAATGGGTGACATTTGAAAGCCAGACCATACGCTTCAATGACCCCACCAACAAACACCGCCGCTTCATCCCCCTGCGACTAGATGATGCCGAGATCACTGACACGCTCAAGCAATTCGCCTACGTTGACTGGCGACACAAGACAGATGAGCAATATGCGAACCTGCTCGCCGCGTGCAGTCCACCAGTCGTTGCATTAGAGCTTGCCGTTGAGCAAAAGGTTGAACCAACAACAGGCAAAGTCCTCAAAGGACATACCGATTGGATAGAAGGAGTAGCGATAACGTCAGACGGACGGCGTGCAGTCTCCGGCTCTGGGGACAAGACCGTGCGGGTGTGGGATGTCGAGACGGGCAAGTGTCTCGCCACTCTCGAAGGTCATACCGATTGGGTGTTTGGAGTAGCAATAACGTCAGATGGACGACGTGCAGTCTCCTGTTCTGATGACAACACCGTGCGGGTGTGGGATGTCGAGACGGGTAAGTGTCTCGCCACTCTCGAAGGTCATACCCATTGGGTGCGGGGTGTAGCAATAACGTCAGACGGACAGCGTGCAGTCTCCGGCTCTTATGACAAGTCTGTGCGGGTGTGGAATGTCGAGACGGGCGAGTGTCTCGCCACTCTCGAAGGTCATACTGATGCGGTGTATGGAGTAGCGATAACGTCAGACGGACGGCGTGCAGTCTCCTGTTCTGATGACAAGTCTGTGCGGGTGTGGGATGTCGAGACGGGCAAGTGTCTCGCCACTCTCGGAGAACATACGAATGCGGTTTGGGGAGTAGCGATAACGTCAGACGGACGGCGTGCAGTCTCCGGCTCTGGGGACAAGACCGTGCGGGTGTGGGATGTCGAGACGGGCAAGTGTCTCGCCACTCTCGAAGGTCATACGAATGGGGTTTGGGGAGTAGCGATAACGTCAGACGGACGGCGTGCAGTCTCCTGTGCTAATGACCAGACCGTGCGAGTGTGGGATGTCGAGACGGGTAAGTGTCTCGCCACTCTCGAAGGTCATACGAATTCGGTTTGGGGAGTAGCGATAACGTCAGACGGACGGCGTGCAGTCTCCGGCTCTGGGGACAAGACCGTGCGGGTGTGGGAGCTACTACCCTATGACGAGAAGGCTGCTAAAGAATCCGAAGCTACTCGATACACCAATGCAAAGGTTCTCCTTGTGGGTGATAGCGGCGTCGGCAAGTCAGGTTTGGCATATCGCCTCACAGAAGACCGCTTCGAGACGACCATCTCGACTGATGCCGCGTGGGCCACTCAACTCAGCCTGCCGCATGATACCAGCAGCAAAGAAATCGAACGGGAAATCTGGCTCTGGGACTTTGCGGGGCAGGCAGACTATCGCTTGATTCATCAACTCTTCATGGACGAGACCGCGCTGGCGGTGCTCGTCTTTAACCCGCAGAGCGAGAATCCGTTCGAGGGTCTCGGCCAGTGGGACAGGGACTTGCAAAGGGCTGCGCGTCGCCCGTTTAAAAAGCTACTCGTCGCGGGAAGGTGTGATCGTGGGGGCTTGATGGTGAGCCGCGAGACGATTGAACGCTTTTACACAGAGCGCGGCTTTAACCGTTATCTGGAAACAAGCGCGTACACGGGAGACGGCTGTGACGCGCTGCGCGATGCGATTATCAAAAATATCCCGTGGGAAGATATTCCTTGGACTTCATCGCCGTGCATCTTCAAGCTGCTCAAAGAAGAGATAGTGAAGCTTAAGGATGAAGGCAAGGCTCTGCTTCGTATGGGCGAGTTGAAGCAGCAAATGGAAATGCGTCTGACGGGCGAGAGCTTCACGCTGGAACAGTTGCGTGCGGTGGTGGGTTTGCTGGCTGGCCCCGGCATCGTCTGGCAGTTGGAGTTTGGCGATTTCGTCTTGCTCCAACCCGAACGCATCAATGCTTATGCCGCCGCTGTGATTCGCTCCGTCCGCGCACACACGGATGAGATAGGGTGTATTTCCGAAGAGCGTGTGCTGGCCGGAGAATTGGATTATCAGAAACCCGACAATCATAAAATGGAGCGATTACCGCCGGACGAGGAGCAGGTCGTCTTGCGCGCAATGCACCAGATTTTAGTGGATCACAGTTTATGCCTGCGCGAACATACGGAAGCCGGGACGCTGCTCGTCTTCCCCTCTTACTTCAAGCGTGAACGACCAGACCAGCCGGATCACCCGTCCGCGCTCGTGACGTATCAGTTTAGCGGAATGCTGGATGAGATTTACGCGACGCTGGTTGTAAAGCTCAGGCATACTGCTGCCTTCAACACAGATGAGAAATGGCTCTGGCGTTTCGCTGCCGACTTTAAAACGCAGGCCAGCAAACGTGTCGGCTTCTATATGATTAAGAAAGCGGAGGGAGCGGCTGAACTCACGGTTTACTGTGAGCCTGACACGCCGGAGGATACCAAGGTCACATTCATCCGCTACATCCACGATCATTTGAAGGCGAAAGACCCGAACGTCAAACGTGTGCGGCACTATGTCTGTCAAAATCCAAAATGCGGCGAGCCTGTTGAGAGCGCACGCGCCGTGCAGAATGCGATTGCAACCAATAAAAAGAAACTTCCTTGCCTGTATTGTGGCAAGCAGATTCTTATCCAAGACCTGATCGAAGAGAAGTTTGCTTCTGAGCGAATCCGGCGCGAGGTGCGCGAACTGGAAGAACATTCGCGCATGAGCATTGACAATGAGAGCAGAGAGTTAATCCTGATTGGTCACGCCTTTGCCATAGCGTCGGAGACCGGACAAATTTTTCGCCAGATGCCTAACTCTGAGTGGGGGCTTGATGGTGAGATAGAATTTAAGAACGACAAAGGCGAATTAAGCGGAAAGCGCGTTTACCTTCAGCTCAAGTCCGGCGGCTCTTACCTCCACGCGCGGAAAAGCGACGGCAAGGAACTCTTCACGATTAAGGATGAGCGTCAAGCCGAATACTGGCTGGCTCAAGCTTCTCCCGTGATGCTGGTGATACGTACTTCGGACGGCCAGATTCGCTGGATGAATGTCACAGATTACCTCAACCGGCACGGCACAAAGACGCTGCAAATCATCTTCGATGGTGAGCCTTTCACGGCCTTGAGCGTCATCAGGCTAAAAGATAAGATAGTCTCGTTGAAATAATTATACTGCATGAATGATTGTAAAAGTCCTCGGAGCGGACGCGCCGGTGGAAGGCGTCTTATCATTCTACATCGAGTGGAATCCGCATTCCGCACGAAGCTCTCTCAGGTTTCATGCAGCGGCATCACCTGCACGTTGGCATCACGCACTTCGCGCAGGAAGCGGTCAATGACGGAGCCGTGCAGCAGAATGTCCCAGCGCGAGCGCGCGGATTGGCCGAAGACGACGTGCGTGATGCCTTCGCGGCGCGCGAAATCAACCAGCGCGTCGGCGATGTTGCGCCCTTTGAGCCGCTCGACTTTGGCTCCCAGTTCTCCGGCAAAGCGTATGTTCTCGGTCAGCGCAGCGTAATCTTCCGGCTGGATGCGTCCAGGCTCTTCGCGCGGCGTCTCGACATAGACGGCATACCAATCCGAAGCGAGCCGACCGGCGATGCGCGAGCCTGCGCGCAAGAGCTTTTTCGCGCTCCCGCGCGAAGCCATGCAGACCATCACTTTTTCGGGAATGACTGCCTTTTCAAGCCCGTTGCGCTCGCGATAATCCTGCGACTTCACGGCCTGCTCTTCCGCCACCTGCCTCAGCGCAAGCTCCCTCAACGTCGAAAGGTTTCCCTTGCGAAAGAAGTTATTGAGCGACTGCTCTATCTTTTCGACGCCGTAAATCTTGCCCTGCCTGAGCCGCGTGCGCAGCGTGTCCACAGACACGTCAACATTGACTACTTCGTCCGCGCGGCGTATGAAATGGTCTGGCACTGTCTCGCGCACGCGCACGGTCGTGGCACGCGCGACCGTATCATTTAAAGATTCTATGTGCTGGACGTTGACGGCGGTGATGACATTGATGCCTGCGCCGAGCAGTTCCAGCACATCCTCGTAACGCTTGCGATTCTTTGAGCCGGGCACGTTCGTGTGCGCCAGCTCGTCAACCACCACGATGGCCGGACGGCGCGCGATGATCGCATTCACATCCATCTCTTCAAGCGTCACGCCGCGATATTCGATGCGGCGCATCGGCACACGCTCAAGCCCGCCAATGAGCGCAGACGTGTCCGCGCGGCCATGCGCCTCTATGATGCCGATGATGATGTCTGTGCCCTGACGCTTGAGTTGGTGCGCGTCTTCCAGCATCTGATAGGTCTTGCCGACGCCGGGAGCCGCACCGATGTACACGCGCAGTCGCGCCAGCTCGCCCTCTTTGAGTTTAGCAAGCAGCGATTCCGGCGATGGTCTATGATTCACCATTAAGCAAAAGTAAAGAATCGGAAAAACTCTTCTTTGCGTCTTTGCGCCTTTGCGCGAAACCGTTTTTTCTCCCGCAAAGACGCAAAGACGCTTTTGCAATATCCTTAACTTCTATTTCATCGGTTTCTTACTATCCAACTCAAGATTGAGCATCAACACATTCACCGTCGGCTCGCCGAGAAAGCCTAGCTGTCGCCCTTCTGTGTGCGCGGAGACGAGACGGCGCACGGCTTCTTCGTTCATCCCGCGCTCGCGCGCGACGCGCGGGACTTGAAACTCTGCGGCGGCGGGCGAGAGGTGCGGGTCAAGCCCTGAGCCGGAGGCCGTCACCAGATCAACCGGCACGGCCTGTCCCGGATTCTCCGCCTGAAGCTTCGCGACATCAGCCTCGACGCGGTCAATCAGCTTCTGATTCGTCGGCCCTAAGTTCGAGCCTGACGACGCGCCCGCATCATAACCGGCTGCGCCCGCCGCCGAGGGACGCGAGCGAAAATAACCAGGCGACGAGAACGGCTGACCAATCAGGCGCGAGCCAATCACCGTGCCATCGCTCCGCTTGATTAAGCTTCCGTTCGCCTTGTCCCGAAAAATCAACTGCGCCACTCCCGTCACCGCGAGCGGATAAATCAATCCCAGCAGCACGGTCGTCACAACAGTCATCAAAATTGCAGTCACTAAATTTTTCATAGTCGCAAGTCCCAAGTCTCAAGTCCCAAGTCCCAAGTCCCAAGTCTCAAGACCTCTTTTGACTTGGGTCTTGAGACTTGGGACTTGGGACTATTTATGCCAGCCCGATAGCGTTAATCATCAAGTCAATGAGCTTGATGCCGATGAACGGCACGACGAGACCGCCGAGTCCGTAAATCAAAAGGTTGCGCCGCAAGAGCGAAGCCGCGCTCATCGGGCGATACTTGACGCCCTTGAGCGCGAGCGGAATCAGCGCGACGATGACCAGCGCGTTAAAAATCATTGCCGAGAGAATCGCCGACTGCGGAGATTCGAGCCGCATGATGTTCAGAGAATCAAGCGCGCCGAGGGCTGCCACGCCGCTGAACATGGCCGGGATAATCGCGAAATATTTCGCCACGTCGTTGGCAATCGAGAAGGTCGTCAAGGCTCCGCGCGTCATCAGAAGTTGTTTTCCAATCTCAACGACTTCGATCAGCTTGGTCGGGTTCGAGTCCAGGTCAACCATGTTGCCAGCCTCTTTCGCAGCCTGCGTCCCCGTGTTCATCGCGACGCCGACATCCGCCTGTGCGAGCGCGGGCGCATCGTTCGTCCCGTCGCCCGTCATCGCCACCAGCTTGCCTTCCGCCTGCTCTTTTTTAATCAGAGCTATCTTATCTTCGGGCGTCGCTTCGGCCAGAAAATCATCCACGCCTGCCTCGCGCGCAATCGTGGCGGCGGTCAAAGGATTGTCGCCCGTAATCATCACGGTCTTGATGCCCATCTGCCTGAGCTGATTAAAGCGTTCGCTCATTCCGCCCTTGACGATGTCTTTCAAATAAATGATGCCGAGCGGGCGTTTGCCATCGGCTACGACGAGCGGCGTGCCTCCCTCTTTGGAAACGCGCTCGACGATGCGGCGCAGTTCCGGCGGCGCGCTCCCGCCATTTGCCGCGACATAACGCTCGATGGCATCCACAGCGCCTTTGCGTATCTCGCGCCCGTCATAATCCACGCCGGACATCCGCGTCTGCGCCGTGAACGGAATGAAGTGAGCTTCATGCGGCGAAAGCTCGCGCCCGCGCAAAGCGAATTTCTGTTTTGCCAGCACGACGATTGAGCGGCCTTCCGGCGTTTCGTCCGCGAGCGATGAGAGTTGAGCCGCGATAGCCAACTCTTGCTCGTAGACGCCGTGCAACGGAATGAACTCTGACGCCTGACGATTGCCGAGCGTGATCGTGCCCGTCTTATCCAGCAGCAAAGTATTGACATCGCCCGCCGCTTCGACCGCGCGACCGGACATCGCCAGCACGTTATGCTGCACGAGCCTGTCCATGCCCGCGATGCCGATGGCCGACAGCAGCCCGCCGATGGTCGTCGGAATCAAACACACCAGCAGCGAGACCAACACGAAGATTGATTGCCGCGCGCCCGAATAAATCGCGAACGGTTGCAAGGTCACGACCGCGAGCAAAAAGATTATCGTCAATCCCGCGAGCAAAATATTGAGCGCGATTTCATTCGGCGTCTTCTGCCGCGATGCGCCTTCGACTAGAGAAATCATGCGATCAATAAAAGTCTCGCCGGGATTCGAGGTGATGCGGATTTTGATTTGATCCGACAGCACGCGCGTGCCGCCCGTCACAGCCGAGCGGTCGCCGCCCGCCTCACGAATCACAGGCGCGCTTTCGCCCGTAATCGCAGATTCGTCAACCGAAGCCACGCCCTCTATGACCTCGCCGTCGCCGGGAATAAATTCGCCCGCAGAGACAAACACCACGTCGCCCTTGCGCAGCTCAGGCGCGGCGACAATCTCCGTCCGCCCGTCCGGCAACAAACGATTGGCGGTCGTCTCCGTCTTGGCTTTCCGCAAAGTGTCCGCCTGAGCCTTGCCGCGCCCCTCCGCCATCGCCTCTGCGAAGTTGGCGAAGAGGACTGTAAACCACAGCCATAGCGTGATTTGCAGCGCGAAGCCCAAGCCGCTCGCCCCAACCGCGATGTCACGGATAAGCAGTATCGTAGTGATGACGCTGCCCACTTCGACCACGAACATGACCGGATTTTTCATCATCGTGCGCGGGCTTAATTTCCTGAACGCATCAAAGAACGCGCGCCTGATGATTTTTGAATCGCGGATGGAAACCTTTTTCTCTTTGTCAGACATATCAACTCTTCAATTTCAGATTTTAGATTTTAGATTTGCGATTTGCGATTTGATGAGGATTGGTAATAATTAAATTCTTTAGTCTGCTTCCAATCTCAAATCTAAAATCGCAAATCTAAAATTCAGAACGTCTTTCCCGCTTGCATCAAAAAATGCTCGACGATTGGGCCAAGGCTAAGTACCGGAAAGAAGGTCAGCGCGCCGACGATGACGATCACGCAGACGAGCAGCGTGGTAAACAGCGGCGTCGTCACCGGAAACGTACCGGGCGAAGGCGGCGCTGTTTTCTTGCGCGCCAGATTGCCCGCAATCGCCAGCATCGGAATGATGACCAGCAACCTGCCGAACAGCATAGCGATGCCTAGAGTCGTGTTGTACCAGTTCGTATTCGCAGAGATTCCAGCGAAGGCAGAGCCGTTATTGCCCGTCCCCGAAGTAAAGGCGTAAAGCATCTCAGACAAACCATGCGGCCCGGCATTGTTGAGTTGCGACGTGCCGAACTCCGGCGAGACGGCAGAGATTCCCGTAAAAATTAAAATCGTCAAAGGGAAGATAAGCGCCGCCAGCATCGCCATCTTGACATCGAACGCTTCGATCTTCTTGCCCAGGTATTCCGGCGTCCGACCGACCATCAACCCTGCTATAAAAACCGACAGGACGACGAAAATAAGGATGCCGTACATCCCTGCGCCGACCCCGCCGTAGATGACTTCGCCGAGCATGATATTGACGAGCGTCACCATCCCGCCGAGCGGCGTGTAAGAGTCGTGCATCGAATTAACCGCGCCGCACGAAGCATCAGTCGTGACAACGGCAAAGAGCGCGCTCGAAGCGATGCCGAAGCGCACTTCTTTGCCTTCCATGTTGCCGCCCGCCTGCGCCGCGCTCGCAGCTTGATCCGTTCCGGCCAGCAATGGATTGCCGCTCGATTCCGCACGATACACGGCAAGCACGCCCGCCAGAAAAAGCGTCGCCATCGCAGCCCACACAGCCCATCCGTGTTTCTGCGCTCCGGTCATGCGACCGAGCGTGTAAGTCAATCCGGCGGAGATGGCAAAGATGGAAAACATCGCTATCAGATTCGACAGCGGCGTCGGATTCTCAAAGGGGTGCGCGCTGTTGGCGTTAAAGAAGCCGCCGCCGTTTGTGCCCCACTGCTTGATAAATTCCTGCGACGCCAGCGGCCCCTGCGCGATTGTCTGTTCGGTGATCGGCTGGCTCACTTTCACAGGCTTGCCGTCCGCGCCCGTGATGACATTTCCGATAGCATCTTTCTTATCAACTTCAACGGTGATGCCCGTATCAACTAACTGCGCCCTGTCATAAGGCCGCAGATTCTGAATCGTCCCTTGCGAGACGAGCACGAGCGCGCCGACCAGACAGAACGGCAGCAACACCCACAACGTCGCGCGCACGAGGTCTACCCAGAAGTTGCCTAGAGTCTGCGCCTCGCGCCTCGCGATGCCGCGTATAAAAGCGATGGCGAGCGCGATGCCCGTCGCTGCGGAAACGAAGTTCTGATACGCCAGCCCTGCCATCTGCGTCAGGTAGCTCATCGTCACTTCCGGCACATAGCTCTGCCAGTTCGTATTCGTCATAAACGACGATGCCGTGTTGAATGATGAATCGGGAGCGATGCCGGATAGCTGCTGCGGATTAAAGGGGAGCACGCCCTGCAAGCGTTGCAGCAGGTACAAGACGAGCATCGTGACGCCGCCGAAAAGCAGAGCCGCAAAGGCGTATTCCGTCCAACGCATCTCGCGCGTTTCGTCCACGCCGGTAAACCTGTAAATCATACGCTCGACAGGTCTTAGAGCCGGATCGAGAAACGTCCGCTCGCGCTCGAAGACATGCGTCATAAACAAGCCCAGCGGCTTTGTGACCGCCAGAATCAGCGCGAAGAAAAACAGTATTTGTAACCAACCGTTGAGAGTCATCGTGCCCCTTCGGAGCAGATATCGGATGTCAGATGTTAGATGTTAGTCACTCCAACCAACATCCGGCATCTAGCATCTAGCATCTGCCTTTAGAACTTTTCCGGGCGCAACAGCGCGTAAGCGAGATAGACTAGCAACAGGACGCAGGCTGCTAAGGTCAGAATTGTTTCTAAGCTCAAAAGAGTTCGCTCCTCTTACTGTAACTTTTCGCAGGCGCGCACATACGCGAGCGCGAGAAGAAAAAAGGCGATAGTTAAAGCGACGAAGATAATGTCCTGCATCATTCGCTCCTCTCAGTTGATGTTGTAGCCCATCGCAAAGTAGAAGAAATGATTTCCCTTCTTCGCATCTGCATTGCCGATGGAATACGCGGCAAAGCCGATTAGTTTCGGGTTAAACTTGAAATAGCCGCCGGAGGTGAAATAGCCGCTGGTGTGCCGTCCCGTAAACCAATCCGCCTGCACACCGAACCTGTGGTTGACAGCTTGCTCGAAAGTGAACTGGCCGCCCGCGCGATTCGCGTTCGGCGCGACCACGTTCTTCGTAAAGTTGTAGCCGCCAAAGCCCAGCCGCGTTCCCGACTTAAAAGACTTACTGAACTGCACGTAAGCGTAAGAGCCTGCTTTGTAAGCGCGATTGCGCACGGGGATGAACAGGTTGCTTCCGAAGACTATCGCCAGCCCTTTATCTTCATTCTGATAAAACTTCCACTTAACGGCGGGCACCAGCGTCGTCGAGTCCGCCCCCGGCTGAATATTGCCGGTGACGTTGAGACCGATCTCAACATTGTCGCCCGTGCCCACGACCACGCGCGGCACAAACGAAGAAAATCCAGGCTCGTTCGGCTTGGCGCTGATGTCCACCTCGACATAGACCTTGCCGCGTGGAAGCACATCCGTAGTCGGGACGTTGAAGACCGTTTGCTGCGCCTGAACTCGCGTGATGGCGACCGTTAAAATCAAGACCGCCAAAATGCTCAGCAGCATTTTTAACAACAGCGCGCCGACCGTGCCTTTGAACGGGCGCGGCTCGCAGCATATTTCTATCGCATCGCTTTCAACCAAAAGTTGCTGATTATTTTTTTCCATGAATTTTGATTTCCTTTTCTCTGTCCTTCCGTCTCTCCATCAAATCCAGACAATGCGCGCCAAAGATGAGCAGCGGCATCGTCAGGACGAGCAGAACTGTTCCCACAGTTCGAGTGTCAGAGCCGGAGCCTTGCGTAACCGTGAGCCACGCAGTTGCCGTCAACAGCGAGCCTGTGAGAGCCGCGAGGATGCCGCCCGCCAACCCGAAGACTGCGCCGATGGCACACCAGGGCCAGCCGTGCTCTGTGAACTCTTCGACCAACTCCCGGCGATTAACTTTCGGGCGCGTCTCAAACTTATCAAAAGTCATGTTCATAATCTTCACTTTCCCGGACACACGAAAAAGGCGTGGAAGCAAAAGCTCCACGCCCTCTTGTGTGCTGCGCGATTCTTCTCTTCTCCTTCTTAGCCTGCGAGGTTAGCTGCCGGGCTTGGACTGAAGAAGTGTCCGACGTGACCTTTCACGATGCGCCCCGTGCGCTGCTCTTCAAAGCGCAGCGCTTTTGGTTCCCCCGCGCTGCCCGTCTCACGGCTCTCTTCAAGAACCATCGCGGGCAGCTTCGGCAAACAAGTTGTCAACCATTGAATGTTACGGCGGCGCGTATAAGGATGGAGTAAAGGATTTATAAAAAGTTTATAAGGATTTGAAGTGGGACGTTGAAGGAGCGTCGAACCATGAAAGCAACTTTCAGCATGAAGAGAAAGACATGTTCCCGCAAAGGCGCAAAGACGCAAAGAAAAAGATTGCGTTCTTCCTTTGCGTCTTTGCGCCTTTGCGGGAGACGTTTTTTGCTAACCTACAATCAGGACTCGCCCGCGTGAAAGCGATAGCCGATCCACGGTTCCGTCAGGATGTATCGCGGCGAGGCCGGGTCTGACTCTATCTTTTTTCTCAGTTGGCCGATAAAGACGCGCAGGTATTCGGTCTGTTCGACGTAATTACCGCCCCAGACGGCTGCGAGCAGTGTCCTGTGCGTGAGGACTTTGCCCGGATGCTGTACCAGAAAGGCGAGCAGGTCAAACTCCTTTGGCGTGAGATGCACTTCGCGCTGCTGCACGAGCGCGCTGTGTGCTTCGAGGTCAACGCGAAAGTCACCCGTTTCGATAACTGTAGGCTTATCGCCCGCCGCATCGGGTGCGCGCCTGAGCGTCGCACGCACGCGCGCCAGCAATTCTTCTATCCCGAAAGGCTTGGTCACGTAATCATCCGCGCCCGCATCCAGCGCCTCGACCTTGGCGCGTTCCTCGCCTTTGACAGAGAGGACGATGACGGGGACGCTGGACTTGGCGCGCAGGCGGCGGCACAACTCAAGCCCGCCCATGTTCGGCATCGTCAGGTCTGTGATGACCAGATCGGGATGCCAATCATCGAACAACTCAAGCGCGGCTTCGCCGTCAGCCGCCACGCGCACCTCATAGCGATGCGTCGTCAAACTGCGCCGCAGCACGCGCGTAATCTGCGGCTCGTCATCAACGATAAGGATGCGTTTGATCTCACTCATACATAAGTCTGGAGTCTAGAGTCGGGAGTCGGGAGTCTAAAGTCAGAGGAAAGTTTTTGACTCTTGACTCCCGACTCCTGACTCCTGACTCTTAACTGTTTCGTCCGGGTCTTCATCACCGACGGGCACGACGAATGAGATGCGAGTCCCTGTGCCGTGCGCTTTGTCTTCAACGCGGATGCGCCCGCCGTGCGCTTCGATGATGCCGCGCGCGATGGCGAGTCCCATGCCGAGACCTGTCGAAGGCATCCCGGCCTCGCCAGCTTCGCCCGTCGCTCGAAAGAATTTATCAAAGACGCGCTCGCGCAAGTCTGCGGGAATGCCGCGCCCTTCGTCTTCGACTGCAAATTCTACCATCTCGGCTGGCGCGCGGCTGGCCTTGACCAGAATGCGCGTGCCGGTGGGCGAATACTTGGCCGCGTTGTCAACCAGCGTGTAGACGACTTCGGCCAGCGCGCGTGCATCCACACGCACCGCCGGGAGGCTTTCTTCTATCTCGACTGCGATGCGATGCCCGCGCGTCAGCGGCTCTGCGCGTGCGAGCGCAGCCGCGATAATCTCGTCCACGTTTCCCCACGCGCGGCGCAGGTGCATCTCTCCGGCTTCGATGCGCGCCAATTCAACCAGCCCTTCGATAAAACGGTTGAGCCGGTCTGCCTCTTCGTTGATGACTTCGAGAAATTCTTTCCGCCCTTCCGCATCAATCGGGAGCGCGTCTTGACTCGCGCCCGCTTCCGTTTCCAGCAGCGTTGTCACAGATGCTTTAATCGAAGTCAGAGGCGTGCGCAGGTCATGCGTGACGGCATCCAGCAGAGCGGACTTCAGACGCTCGCTCTGCCGCAAAGCCTCCGCGTGGCTGGCGCGCTCGAAAGCTCCGCGCAGCTCTTCATATAGCCGCTCGATCTCAAGTCTCCCGGCCTCCGCTTCATGCGCGCGGCGGCGGGCGCGTGCAGAGAGCTGCCCGACCGTCAGGGCAGTACTCAGGAAAGCTGCCAGCGCAATCCAATTGTCAGGGTCAGCAATGGTAAACGTTCTGACCGGCGGCAGGAAAAAGAAGTTAAAGCAGAGCATGCCCAGCACAGAGGCCAGCATCGCAGGACGGCTGCCCCACTTGATCGCCGTCAAAAGCACGACCAGCAGCAATGCCAGCGCGACCGTCGTCTGGTTGAGATGCGTGTGCAGAGGCTGCAAGACGGCCACCACGACCGCGATGACCAGCGTCGCCAGCGCATAAGGCATGCCTCTCGATTGTAGAATTCCCTTCAACGCCTGTTACCCCGCAACTGCTTATAGCGATTTGCGATTGGATGTAGTCGCTTGAGCAAGACATCCTGTCAGAACCGCCTGCGGTAGCGGGCGGGTACTCAACATTGAAGACCCGCCCGCTACCGCAGGCGGTTCTGACCTGTGGCTACACTCAATCGCAAGCCGCTATAAAAAGTCTTTCTCTCTTTCTGCTCCGGCTTCATATCATTATCATACTTTATCAAAGCGCGATGCAGAGAATGGCCGAATCTTTCTTGTTCACTCTTTGCCTCCTGTGGTAACTTTTGGCGCATCGCATAAGGGGTCGTGAGAAGATTTGTCAGGCACGTCCCTGTTCCACTTATTCCAAAACATGGCGGGTCAAACGAACATGGAAGCAAAGAAAGTTTCGCCGGAGGCCGGGGAGCCGCAAGCTGCCGGGCGCACTTTTGATAGCGCCTACGGATTTTCCTTCGCCATCGCGCTCGGGTTGGCGCTCTTTATCGCGGGGCTGGTCGTCTCTTTGACGCTCGGCGAAGACAGCAGCTTCGGCTTGCTCTTCGGCATCCCGCTCCTGATCGCAGGGCTGGTCGTGCCGCTTTTTATGGTGCGCGATATTTTTGCGAGAAGCGATATTGAAGAGCCATGCCCGAACTGCGGCACGATTATCAAGACTTCGGACTCGACATTGAAGCTCGAATGCCCGAAGTGCGAGAAGATTATCAACGTCCGCGACCAGAAACTCTTTCTGGAAAATTAAGCCCGCCGTCAACACATCGCGCGAGTTAAAAGCATAAGCGACGCGGCGAGAAAATTTATTCTCCGCCGCGTCGCTTTATCTTCGATAAATTTTTCTGTGCGTCCCTGCCTTCTTCAACCCTATCCGGTGATGTGTCTCACGCCCGGCCTGCTCATATAATCTGCCATCGTCAAAGCGAACATAATCGCCAGCCAGAAAAATCCGGCAATCACAATCACCCACGTCAGCCGCGTGCTGTAACGAACGTGCATAAAATAAAGCACGACGAGCGTCGCCTTGACGACCGCGATGGTCAGTGCAACGACCGTGTTCGCGCCCGTAAACAGGATATGATCCAAATCCTGAAAAGCCGCCGCCGCCGTCAGGACAGTGCCAATCATCAGCGCGCCGAAAATGACGAAGTAAATTTTCTTTGAGACGATATGCTCAGACATAACTCAAGACCTTTAATGAAAAACAAGAGAGGTGAATGCCTTTGCGCTCTTTGCGTCTTTCTTCTTAGCGTTCTTTGCGTTTAACCTTCCCCTTAACCGCAAAGAGCGCAAAGGATTTCGCAAAGGACGCAAAGGGAAACTCTCTTTCACGGAGTCGCTTTTTATCCCTCATTCATTCGCGTCCTTAATGCCCGCCTCCGAAATGCCTGCCCAACAGATAGAGCAACGGGAACAGGAAAATCCAGACGATGTCTACAAAGTGCCAGTAGAGGCCAGTGATTTCCACCGGCGCGTGATATTCAGGCGTGTAGCGTCCGCGCCATGCGTGATACACCAGCCATGCAAGTAGGCCGATGCCGATAATCATGTGCAGCGCATGCAAGCCCGTCATGGCAAAGTAAATCCAGTAGAACATCTGCACCTGCTGCTCGGTCGTGTTGTGCGGGAGCGGCGAAGCCTTCTCATCCCAATCAAACATTCCCTGAATGGGAATCAGGTGGTCTACGTATTTGTCATGATACTCAACGGCCTTGACGCCTAAAAAGGCCGCGCCCAGAATCATCGTCAGAATCAGGAAGACGACCTGAAGTTTTCGCACGCCGACCTGCGCGTAATAGACTGCGAGCGCCATCGTCAAACTGCTGACGATGAGCACGACGGTATTAAAGCCTCCGAGCTTCCAGTTCAAGTGGTTGCTTCCGGCGGCGAAAGCCATCGGGTATTTGTAGCGATAGAGCAGGTAAGCCATGAACAGGCCGCCGAAGAACATGATCTCCTGCGCCAGAAACACCCACATCCCGATAGAGCCAGCCTCGCGCTGTTGCTCCATGTTGTCGAAGTGGTGTTGCAGCGCACTATGCCCGTGTGCTCCGTGCGCCCCGCCATGACTCTCTACGTGTGCAGCCACTTTTTCTTTCCCCTTACAAACGGACGCGGATTAATTCTTCACGCCCTTCTTAATCGCCTCTGACAGCTTATTCAAATCCGACGGCTTATCGCTTACCTTGAGCGTTGCCAGAGTATCTGTCAGCAGTTTTCTGGCCGCGCTCTCTTCAATCTCGCTGGTCACGACTCCGCCGAGCATCATCACATAGTTGCCCTTCACGGCTGTCAGAAAAACCTGCTTCGTGACATTAGTCTTCGCGCTCGCGGGCACGACAATGTCCCATGAGAGAGCTTCGCCGCTGCCTTCGCGCTTTTGCCATGAAGACTGCTTAGTGAGCTTTTCCTTGTAAGTTTCTTCCAGATACTTAAACTCCCAATCCTGATGCGCGGTTAAAATCGCGCGCTCGTTGAGCTTTATATTCTTCGGGTCCCCGAGAAACTTAGCTATCGGGATGGTCACTATTTGCAGCATCTTGCCCTCAACACTAAACATAATCTGCCCGTCTGATTTCCGTTGAATATTCTTGCCCCTGATTTCCAGAGTGTAATAGTTATCCGGCTCCTCGTTCCAGACATGTAAAAAACCATATTCGGTTTTGATAGCTCCGTTTCCATAAGCCTCTTTCTGCGCAAGCGAAGTAATCGCCGTGAACAGGATTAGAAAAGCCAGCGCAGCAAATTTTTTGTAGCTCATATTTATGATGGCGTCACCTCAGTCGGATGGTCGGCCTTGTCGCCCGGCTCAAGCTTGCCGACCACCTGTAATTCTTCGGGCGGGGCAAACTCGTAGGCTTCCCATGTGACGACCGGCGTGACGTAAAAATTCTCGGTCGGCGGCGGGCTGGCCGTGCGCCATTCGAGTCCCGGCAAGTGCCACGGATTCGCAGACGCCAATCTGCCGTAACGCATAGACCAGATCAGATAGATGACAGGCAACAGCATCCCGACGCCTAAGATCGAAGCGCCCGCCGAAGACATCACATTGAACAGTTGAAACTCAGGCGCGTAAGCGTGATAGCGGCGCGGCATCCCCAGATAGCCCGCGACGAACTGCGGCAGGAACGTCAGGTTAAACCCGACGAAGATAACCAGCGCGGCAAACCTGCCCCAGCCTTCTGGGTACATGCGCCCGGTGATCTTCGGCCACCAGTAATGCAACCCGCCCAAGTATCCCATCAAAGTCCCGCCGACCATCACGTAATGAAAATGCGCGACGACGAAATAGGTGTCGTGAACGTGAATGTCCAATCCCATCGCGGCGAGAAACAGCCCGGTCATCCCGCCGATTAGAAAGAGGCCGATAAAGGCTAAGCCGTAGAGCATCGGCGTGTCATACGAGATAGAGCCTTTAAAGAGCGTCGCTGTCCAGTTAAAAACTTTGACCGCAGACGGAATCGCCACCGCCATGCTCAGAAACGAAAAGACCATCCCGGCATAAACCGATTGGCCGCTGACGAACATGTGGTGTCCCCACACCAGAAAGCCGAAGACCGCAATCGCGATGGAAGAGAAAGCGACGAACGAATATCCGAAAATGTTCTTGCGCGAAAAGTTGGCGATCAGTTCGCTGATGACTCCCATCGAAGGCAGAATCATGATGTAGACAGCCGGGTGCGAGTAGAACCAGAACAGGTGCTGGAACAAAACCGGGTCGCCGCCCAGAGCCGGGTCAAATATGCCGACGTGCGCCGCGCGCTCTAAGGCCAGGAGCAGGATGGTGATCGCGATGACGGGCGTGCCCAAAATCATAATCAGGCTCGTCGCATAATGCGACCAGATAAAGAGCGGCAGGCGAAACCAAGTCATGCCGGGGGCGCGCATCGTGTGAATCGTGACGATGAAATTCAAGCCCGTCAGAATTGAAGAAAAGCCGTTGATAAAGACGCCGAGTCCCGTCGCTATGACATACGTGTTTGAATAGGTCGTGCTGAAAGGCGTGTAGAAAGTCCAACCCGTATCAACGCCGCCGTTGACCAAAGCCCACAACGTAAACAGGCCGCCGAGCGTGTAAATGTACCAGCTTAAAAGATTGATTCTGGGGAAAGCCAAATCCTTCGCGCCGATCATTAAGGGCACTAGGAAGTTTCCCAACACCGCCGGGATGGCCGGAATCAGGAAAAAGAAAACCATGATGACGCCATGATGCGTGAACAGCTTGTTATAGGTTTGCGATTGAACCAGATCGCCCTGCGGCGTCAGCAGCTCAAGGCGAATCATCATCGCGTAGATGCCGCCGAGCGCGAAAAAGAGCGTCACCGACCCCAGATACAAAAGCGCGATCCGCTTGTGGTCTCTGGTCAGCAGCCAGGACTTGATGCCGTACTGCGCGTTCAAATAATTGACACGCGACTCGACAGGCTCGACCGGCAAATCCGGTGATACTTTTTTCTCTATAAGCTCGTCCATGATTACCGTCTGTTTTGATTGCCGCGCGCGGGCGCAGCTCTATTGCTATTATTATTTCCGGGTTGCCTTGCGCTCGGCGGCGTGATGCTCGCAGGGTTAGAACGCTGCGAATCCGTAGACGCCGCGCCGGTCGCAGCGGGCGTGGTTGTCCCCGCCTGCGGATTGTTCGAGCGCGCGGGCGCAGTCGTCTCAAGGCCGGAGCTTTGCGCAGGGCTAAGCGATTTGATGTACGCGACCAGATGCAGCAATTGTTCTTCGCTCAGTTGTCCCTTAAAGGTCGGCATGATGGGTTGATAGCCCATGACAAGCTGCGCCTGCGGGTTGACGATGGACTCGCGTATGTATGCTTCGTCCGCCGTCACGGTGCTGCCGCCGGAAAGCTGCACGGACTTGCCGAACAATCCTGTCAGAGCGGGGCCGCGCCCGCCGCTGCCGTCCGCGTTGTGGCACGAAGCGCAGCCGAGCGTGGTCGTAAAAAGCTCCTGACCGGCGGCGACGGGTGATTGCTGGTTGGCATTGCCGCTCAGCCAGTTATCGAAATCCGTCTGGCTCATGACGACCACTGTGCCGATCATGCCCGAATGATTCGTGCCGCAATATTCCGCGCAGAAGATGTGATACTTGCCGGGCTTGGTGGCCTCGAACCAGAGATTCGTGTAACGCCCCGGAACCACGTCCGCTTTGGTGCGAAAAGCCGGAAAATAAAGCGAGTGGATGACATCCTCTGTCGTCATCGTGAGCTTCACTTTGCGCCCGACAGGCACATGCAGCTCGTTAATCTCGCGCTGTCCGGTCGTGTGCTGAAACTTCCACATCCACTGTTTGCCGACGACGAAGATTTCCGTCATCCCCGCCTCGTTCGGCATTCGATACTGTATGAAGTAGACGCTCGCACCCCACACAAAAATGCTCATCGCGATCAGGAACGGAATGACAGACCAGAGCGTTTCCAGCTTAATCGAACCGGCGATGGGACGCGGGACTTCAAACGGCGCGCGACGACGATACTTGATGACAAAAAATATAATGACCGAAACGATCAGCACCGTGAAAAAGAGCGTCAGCCCGATCAGATAGAAATATAGCCCGTCCACCCGCGCGGCGACGGTCGAAGCCTGTTCAGGTAAAAATGGAATCCACGACTGCATAAGTTTTAAGCAGCGCCTCCTGCCTTCAAGCCTTCGTCAAATTGGCCGCGCCTGCGGCGCAGCACGATTAGCAGCGCGACAATTCCAAAGACGGTCAAGATGCCGCTCAAGCGCACGACGTTCATAATCGCCAGCCCGTATTTTCCGGTCGCCGGGTCATAGTGAAAGCAATAAAGCATGAGCGCGTCTACGGGCGAGCCGACCTTGTTCGCGGAAGCTTCGACGATGCTCAACCGCATGTCTTTCGGCGCGTACTCGATGCCGTAAAAATAACGCGCGAGTTTGCCTTCGGGCGTCGCGAGCATGATGCCGCTGGCATGCGCGAACTGATTGGTGGATTCGTCATACGCATAACGAAACCCCACTGCCTGAGTCAGAGCGTTTATATTTTTCTGGTCGCCCGTCAAAAAGTGCCAGCCCTTCTCTGCGCCCGCACGCCCATAACGAGCCATATAAGAATCTTTTTTCGCGGCGGCGAGCTGCGGCGTCTCGCGCGCGTCAAAGCTCACCGTCACGACATCGAACTCTTTGCCGACATCGAACGACAAAGTTTTCAGGCTGCCCGCCAATCCGTTCAAGACCTGATTGCAAAGCATAGGGCATTCATAATAAACGAGCGAAATAATGACCGGCCTGCCCTGATTAAAATATTCGCCCAAGCGCACCTCGCGCCCAGTCTCATCACGAAACATCAAATCGAGCGGCACCTGCTCACCGAGCTTCTGGTCAATCCCCACGTTATTGAGAGCCTTCGGCAACCCGTTATCCATCGAGCCAAGCTCAGGTCGCGGCCCATACAAGGGCGACGTGCCATACTTCTGCCCCATCTGCGCCAGCGCTGGAAAACAGAAAGCAAACAGCAGGCAAATAGACAGCGCTAACTTGCCGCACGCCTGCATCTGACTCCTGACTCCTGACTCCTGACTCCTGACTCCGTTCATTGTCTTCTCACTTCCATCGTCCGCCCGGAGCTTGACTGTGAAGGCACCTCCTGCGCCTGCCCGTATGTTTTTTGTCCTTCGGCCTGTGGCCTCGCGGGCAAGCCCTGCCGGACGACCTGCTCCATCGCATCTTTGATGGGCAGCGCGGTGACGGCTCCCGTCGTCGCGTCTTTCTGCCCTTCTACAAGAGCCAGCCGCCAACGCTCTTTCAAGATTCTGTACTCTGCCTGCGGAGCCTGCAATTCCAGATTTTTTCCGTCGCCCAATTCCAGATCGTCGCCAAAGCCGGGGGCTGCTTGCAGGCGCGGATGCGGCGGGCGACGCTCGGCTTCGGTCAAAGCCATTGGGCCGGGCGGCGACTTCATCTCGCGCTTAACTTCGCGCTGCTCTAAAAAGTTGTACATCAGCTTCATCAGAGCCAGCGAGATCAGGAAAAAAATCAACAGCCCGAAAGTGAATTGTAAGATGGCCTTGATGTTGACATCACTCTCTTCGTGCGCGACCTCCGGATTGTGTATGTGCGTCACATCCGGCGTCTCGTGAATGTTGTCCCGTCGTTTTCTCATAATCCAAAACCAATCAAGTTAAGGAGACCAAGTACCGTGTAATGCAAGTCCTTAAGTGTTATTGCCACTAGCTTTAGCTAGTGGATAAAATTTGCAAAAGCCGAATCATTCGGCTAAAGCCAATCTCTTTTTTATTGCCTTGACCTCCAGCTAAAGCTGGAGGCAATTCAAAAACCTTACATTACACAGTGCTAAGTAAGAGCGATGAGAGCGATGCTATTAATAGCACTTCCTTCATCCCTCATCCCTCTGCGCTCATCCCTGTTCTTCAGTGTCCTTCATGCTTTCCGCGCTCAATCGCCTCTGCCAGCGCCGGGTCGTTGAAGGGCAAGAGCGGACGCTTCTTCAACTCCCATGCGAAATACCAGAGCCAGATGCCGCCGATGCCGATGGGCGCGGCAAAATCCATCCAGCTAAAATGCAGCTTGCCGCGATGAAACTCCGGCACGATGAGCCACAGGACATCTATAAAACGCATCACGAAAACCAGTATCGCAACCAGCGCGAGCCTGCGCGCATTGCGCTTCAAATCGCGCGAGAGCAGCAGCACGAACGGCAGCGCGAAATGCAGCAAAACCAGCAGCAACCCGACCACGCCCCACCCGCCGCGCAGGCGATGCAGGTACCACTTCGTCTCTTCGGGAATGTTGCCCGACCAGATAATCAAATACTGCGAGAAAGAGAAATAAGCCCACAGCATAATGAAGGCCAGCAACAGCTTGCCCAGGTCATGAAAGTGCGCCGGAGCGACTACGCCCTCAAAAGGCTTGCGGTTCGCCAGCAAGACCATCACCACGATGACGAACGAAAAAGCCGTCAAAGACCAGTTGACCACGAACAGCAAACCGAAGATGGTCGAGAACCATTCCGGGTCGAGCGACATCACCCAATCAAACGCCGCGAACGAGACGGCAAAAACAAAGAGGACGATGCCCGGCCCGCTAATCTTGGTCAGGCGCGTCAAAAATTTCGGGTCGGCGGTGCGGTCATGCTCGCCAGACCACTTGTTGAGAAAATACGCCAGCACGCCCCACAGCACAAAATAAGCGGCGGCGCGAATCCAGAAAAACCCTGTGTTCAGATACGGCGTCTTGAACTCAACTATTTTTCTCGCATGCTCGTCCGCAATCGTCTCCGGGTGAACCCAGTGATACAGGTGGCCAACGCCGAAGATGGCGAGCGGAATAAACAGCACCAGCATCAACGGAAGAGTACGCGACCCAGCCTCAAGCACGCGGCGAATCACGAGGCCCCACGCGCCGCTTATCAGATATTGCAGCATCAAGAGGCCGAGCGAGCCGAGGGCGATGCCAACCCAGAAAATGTATCCGACCAGATAAGAGGAAAAGAATTGCTTCGCATCCCGTGTCAACAGAAAGCCGACAATCATTGCCAGCAACCCGACGACGCCCACGATCAGCGCACGCTGCTGGTAACGGCTTACTTCCGGCGGAGCTGTATAAGCAGAATCCATCCTTTATCTTCTTCCTCCGGTTTCAGCCTGTGGTCGTGGGCTCGGCGCAGCCTGCGGTTGATTCTGGCTCGCGGCGGGCGCGCTCTGGCTCGTGCTGCTCGTCCCTTGCGGATTCTGGCTCAGTTGCAGGGCGCGTATGTAAGCGACGATAGCCCAGCGGTCTGTCACCGGAACCATCGAATCGTAACGCGGCATAGAACCCCACCCGTTTGTAATCACATCGAAGTAGTGCCCGACGGGAGCCTGCCGCAATTGATCCGTGTGATACGAAGGCGGGCGACGAAAACCGCGCCGCACGATCATGCCGTCGCCGAATCCGGTCGCTCCGTGACACATCGCGCAGAAAATCTCGTAACGCTCCTTGCCGCGACGCACGATCTCTTCCGTCACAGGAAAAGGAAAAGTGTCTACGTCATCGGGAAACATTGCGCCCGCCTGCATGTTGGCATTGCCTGCGCTCTGCTGGCCTTGCTGCGCAGCCTGATTCGGCTGCGCGTTACTGCTGTTTGCCGCGCCTCCTGCGCCCGCCTGATCTTTCTTGCCCGTATAGAGATGTTTGTCTTCCTTCAAGTGCCCGCGCGGGACAGTCCCCGCGATCGGCTGCCGGATAGAAGCCTTCTCATACGCCTCAACCTTCGGCTGATCCTGCATGTCCATGCGACAACCGGCAAAGAACAGTAGGCAGTTAGCAGTTAGCAGTAGGCAGTAAGACGCTCTGCGCCTTCTGACTCCTGACTCCTGACTCCTGACTCCTGACTCTTTAAGCATCGACATCGAACACCTCTCGCGGTTCAAGGCTCTGCATAAACTGCTTGGTCTTCTCGTAATCAAACTGCGGGTCGCGCGCTTCAATCGCCAGAAAGAAGCGGTCGCGCGTGGCTAAGGCAAAACGCGGCGCGTTAAAGACCGGATGATACGGCTGCGGCAACCCGTTCAGAGCGAGCATCCCAAAGACGGTCGCTAAGGCCGCGCCCAGCACTGTCGTCTCAAACGTAATCGGAATAAACGAAGGCCAACTGTGAAACGGACGCCCGCCGACATTCAGCGGATACGCAAACACGGACAGGTAATACTGCATCAGGTAGCCGCCCACGCATCCGATGATGCCGCCGATGAGAACTATCAAAGGCAAACCCGTTTTGTGAAAACCGATGGCGTCCGACAACTCCTCAATCGGAAACGGCGAGTAGCCGTTGATGCGCCTGTAGCCTTCCTCGTACGTCTTGCGCGCCGCCGCCACCAGATCGGTCGGGTTATCGAACTCAGCCATCAGGCCGTAGAGTGGATGCTTGGTTCTCATAACTCACAAGTCCCGAGTCCGAAGTCTGGAGTCTGGAGTCTAAAGCGATTTGACTCTAGACTCTTGACTCTGGACTCCAGACTTGAATCAGGTTGCTGCCTCTTCTTCAACCTCCGCTTCCGGCAGAATCGTCCGCATCTCAAAGATCGAGATGATGGGCAGGAAGCGTATGAACAGAAACATCAGCGAGAAGAACAATCCGATGGTTCCCAAAAACATAGACCAATCCCACATGGTCGGCGAATACATGCCCCAGGACGAGACGAGAAAATCCCTGTGCAAACTCGTCACGATGATAATAAAACGCTCCAGCCACATGCCGACGCTGACGACTAGGGAAATGATAAAGACCAGCGCGATGTTATGCCGCACTTTCTTTGACCAGAGCAGTTGCGGGACGACGCCGTTGCACACAATCAGCAGCCAGTAGTAAAACGCATATGGCCCGGTCATGCGATTCTTAATCATGTACCACTCATATTCGTTCGCGCTGTACCAACCGAAAAAGCCTTCCATGATGTAGCCGTAGAAGACTATCAACCCGGTCGCCAGCATCACCTTCGACATAGTTCGGATGTGGTAAGTGGTGATGAAATCTTCGAGGCCGTAAAACTTACGAAGCGGAATCGTCAGCGTCAGCACCATCGCAAAGCCCGCGTAGATTGCGCCCGCCACGAAGTAAGGTGGAAAGATCGTCGCGTGCCAACCGGGAAGCTGCGAGACCGCAAAGTCAAAACTGACGATGGTGTGAACAGACAGCACCAACGGCGTCGAGAGTCCCGCGAGCAACAGGTAAGCTGTCTCGTAACGATGCCAGTGCCGCGCGCTCCCGCGCCAGCCGAGCGCGGCCATCCCGTACACTATCTGAAACGCACGACTCTTGGCGCGGTCTCTCAAGGTCGCCAGATCGGGAATCAAGCCTATGTACCAGAAGAGCGCGGAGACGGTCGCATAAGTCGAGACCGCGAACACGTCCCACATCAACGGGCTGCGAAACTGCGGCCACATCCCCATCGTGTTCGGATACGGAAACAGCCAGTACGCCAGCCACGGGCGACCCGTGTGCAGCAAGGGGAAAAGCCCCGCGCATGCGACCGCGAAAAGCGTCATCGCTTCTGCGAAACGGTTAATCGAAGTGCGCCATTCCTGACGCAGCAAAAGTAGAATCGCGGAAATCAGCGTGCCCGCGTGGCCGATGCCGATCCACCAGACAAAGTTGATAATGTCGAAAGCCCATCCGACCGGAACATTGTTGCCCCAGATGCCGATGCCCGTCGTGACCAGATAAGCGATGGTCAGAAGCAGCACCTGTGCCAGCGCAAACGAGATGGCGAACCCGATAAACCAGCCGAGCGGAGTCCGGCGCTTCAAGGCCAGCGAGCTGATCTTGTCCGTGACCGAAGCGAAGGTATGTCCCGGCTCAATCACCGGAGCGGTCAGGTGCATCCCCTCGTCATCATGTGGCTCATCTACCTTTTGCATGTTCCTCTTTAAGCCTTCTCTTTTTCGATCTCCGGGTTCGGATTACGCAAAGACGCTAAGTAGGTTGTGCGCGGCTGCGTGTTCAATTCTTCGAGCAGCGAATAGTTGCGCTGCTGTTTTTTCAATTTATGCACGCGGCTGTTCGGGTCGTTGATGTCGCCGAAGACGATGGCTTCGGCGGGGCACACGGCCTGACAGGCGGTTACAATCTCGCCGTCATGCACGCGCCGCCCGTCCTTCTCGGATTCGATCTTGGCGTTTTGAATGCGCTGGACGCAGTAGGTGCATTTCTCCATCACGCCGCGCGAGCGCACGGTGACTTCAGGATTGCGCATCAGCTTGTAGGTCGGCGTGTTCCAATCCTGATAGAGCAGGAAGTTAAAGCGACGGACTTTGTACGGGCAGTTGTTCGAGCAATAGCGCGTGCCTACACAACGGTTGTAAACCATGTCGTTCAAGCCTTCGGAGCTGTGAACGGTGGCATGCACGGGACAGACAGGCTCGCACGGCGCGTTCTCGCAGTGCATACACGGAACGGGCATGAAGTTCATGCCTTCGGGATTGTTCTCGTCCTTGCCTTTGAAGTAAGTATCAATCCGCAGCCAGTGCATCTCGCGGCTGCGCTCGACCTGCGCTTTGCCGACGATGGGAATGTTGTTCTCGGACTGGCAAGCGACGACGCACGCGCTGCAACCGACACAGGAACTGATGTCAATCGCCATCCCCCACTTATATTCTTTGTACTCGAACTCCGGGTACATCGAGAGGTCTTTGAGTTCCTGTTCGTGCTTCTGCTTCTCCTCTGCGTGCTTTTCATCGGACTCGTGCAGGTAATCAACCAGCTTCTTCTCGCGTATGATGTCGCGGTCATCCACGATGGTGAAGTGAAGCTGAGTCGTAGCAAGCTGATACCGCTCGCCGGTCTTGGTAATGTCAAGATCGTTGGCAGACCAGAGCGCATTCGAGGTGCGAATCTCGTAAGCATTAAAGCCGGCATCATTGCCGACACGCCCCGCGCGCCTGCGCCCGTAGCCGAGATGCACTGTCACCACATTGTCCGGTTGTCCCGGCATAATCCAGACGGGCACGGGCTTGCTCGTCTGATTTCCGCCGAGCTTGAGCGTGACCGTGTCTACAAAAACATTGCCGCCCTTTGACCCTATGTCTTTGACGAGGCCGAGCCTTTGCGCCGTGTTCGGACTCACCAGCGCAGCGTTGTCCCAGGTGAGTTTCGATATCGGCTTCGGCAACTCTTGCAGCCAGCCGTTATTGGAAAAGCGGCCATCGTAAATGGTCGGGTCGGTGCGAAAGATAATCTCAAGCTGGTTAGAGGACGTGGGCGGGGCTGCCGCTCCGCTTTCCGTATTTTTGGCCCAGTCGCCTTTGACGGACAATCCGGTGCGCGGCTGAAAAGCCGTGTTGGGAATCAAGCCGTCATGCAAAGCCTTGCGCCACGCCGCCTCGAAATCCTGCGCTGGTGCAGCAGGTGAAGCAACAGCCGTTGAAGCTTGCGCGGCGGGAGAAGCGGCGGGCGACGATGCCGCTTGAGCCGCAGGCGTCGGCGAGCTTTGCGCGACGGGCGAAGCCGAAGCCTGCGCGCCCGCTTGAGCCTGAGACGCTTGCCCTTGTCCGGCTCCCATCCTCTGCCTCTGCCAATAAGCGCGCACGATGTCATAGCCGGTGCGATCCGTCGCGGTTGAGAAGGCCGCCAAAAATTCATGCGCAGACTTGCTCTTGTAAAGCGGCTCAATCAACGGCTGCACGATTGAGACCGTGCCGTCGTTTGAGCGCGCATCGCTCCACGCTTCCAGGTAATGTGATTCGGGGATGTGCCAGTGGCAAAGCTCTGAAGTCTCGTCTTTATAGTGGCTCAGGTGAACGCGCAGCTTAACTTTGTCGAGCCGCGCTTTATCGAATCGCAAATCTGCCGGAGCGTTATAGACCGGATTGCCGCCGACCATCACCAGCATCTCGACGCGACCGGCATCCATGTCCGCGACCAGCTCGCGCAATCCCGCGATCTGATCTTTCGATTCGAACTCGACCGGGTCTGTGTAAAAAACAGTCTGGCCCACATTGCCTAAGCCTTCGTTCATCGCATGCGCCAGAGCATGCACGGCTGGCGATTGCTCGTCGCCCGCGACGACGATGCACTTGCCGCGATTGGCTTGCAGGTCGCGCGCGAGGGCTGCTATCCAGTCGGCATGAGCAGTGTAAGCGGGCGCACTTGTGCCGCCAGTGTTTGCGCCGACAGCGGTTGCGACGGCACGCGCGAAGGCTTCTATCTCGCTCGGGCGAAGCGACAGCCTGTGGTCTGCTTTCGCGCCGGTCAACGTCGGCGTGCTTTCCACCATATAGAGACGGTTCATCGCCGTCTTGCCTTCATCAACACGCCGCTTCGCGATAAAGTCCCGGACATAGCGAACCACGCCCGCTCCGCAGGTCAGAAAGTCCGCGTCGAGCGAAAGAACTCTCTCTGCCACATCAAAGCGATAGAGCGTATTGACCGGCTGCCCGAAGGCCATCTCCGCTCCCGCTCGCGCATGATGCCGCGCCGCAGGCTCGTACTGGTACCATTTGACCGACGGGTATTCCGCTAAAATTTCTCGCAACTGATTGCCAAGCGTCGGCGAGGTCACGGTCTCTGTCAGGAATCGCAAGCCCGCGCCCTGCTTGCCCTTCTGCTCATCTAGAGCCAGCCGTATGTCTGTCAGAAAACTCGTCCACGGGCGTTCGGTTTCACGATAGGATGGAGACTGCGAGCGATCCGGGTCGTAGAGCGTCAGGAGCGAAGCCTGCGCAAAGAGGTCTGTCGCGCCGAGGCTGGCCGGATGATCCGGATTGCCTTCGAGCTTGGTCGGTCGGCCTTCGTTGCTTTTCGCCAGCAGTCCGGTCGCGATGCCGCCCAATGTAAAGGCCGTCGCAAAGAACAACGGCTTACCGGGCACAAACTCTTCGGGCTGTGTCACGTAAGGCACGATGGTTTCGGGCGGCTGATAGACGCAGCCGCTCAAGCCTGCCAGAGCCAGCGAGGCTCCCATCAATTTCAGAAAGGTGCGCCGCTCGACGGGGTCGTCCCATTCCTCTGCGTGCTGCGGGTATTCGCGCTCGACGAATTCACGGAACTCATCCGTGCCGGAAAACTCTTCAAGGCTGCGCCAGTATTCTTTGCCCTGACGCGACAACACGCGGTCGCGTATCAGGGCGAAGTTGATGTGACGATCTTTACTTGGCATCTAAAAGCATCCTTAACCAAAACTTACCTGTGACAGGTCGAGCAACTGGTCATCGTTCTCTCATCCAGAATCTTGAATTCCTGCTTCCAACGCCGCGCGTCCGCCAACTCGCTTTCCGACTTGTTCTGCAAGCGCCACTTCATGTTGTAAATCTCTTCTTTCGGCCTGATAAATTTCTCCGGCTCGCGGTGGCATTCCAGACACCACTCCATTTGCAGGGACGACGCCTGATACATCAAAGGCATCTCGTCCACCTGCCCGTGACAACTGGCGCAGCCGACGCCTTTGGCAACGTGTATGCTGTGATTGAAATAAACGTAGTCCGGCAAATCATGCACGCGCGTCCATTCGATAGGCGTCTTGTTCTTCCAGCTCTCGCGCACAGGCTCTAAATAGGGACTGTCCGCCCAGATTTGCGAGTGGCAATTCATACACGTCTGCGTCGAAGGCATCCCGGCTGAACTCGATGTCTCGACCGAAGTGTGGCAGTAGCGACAGTCTATACCGTCATCTCCGCTGTGATGTTTGTGGCTGAATTGAACGGGCTGCTGCCGCTCTATGTATTGCCCCGTGTTGTAAGAAGAACGATTGATCTCTGCCAGCGCCCACATCGCAGCCAGCAATATAAAGATGGCTCCGAAGATGCTCAGCTTGGCGAGCGTGTTCGTACTGTGATGAAAAATCTGGGGCATCCCCACATGCCTTTCATCTGATTCCAGCCCGGCATTGCTCTGGAGACAGAGGATATAGAGAGACCAAGCGCATCCGTCTCAGAGACGGATACAAAAATCCCGGCGCGCACGGCTTACCTTTACGGTCTGGACGCCTGCCGAACTCAAGGCTCTCCACAAATTTTCAGAACTACGAAGTGCTCAAGTGATACTACTTTTTTATCCGGTGTGCAAGTTTTCACTATATCACACCGGCAAAAAGTTTTGCGTGCGGCAGAGGCTACCCCGCAATTGCTACAAAAACATGTTGAAGTGGATTAGAAACTTTGACAGGCCGGAGATTTGAAACTTAATCGCAGAGTCGCTGTTGAAGCAAAAAAGGCAAAAGCTATAAAGTGAAGACAGCACCTCTCGCAGCTTCACTTTTAGCTTTTTATTGTGAAGTCAGAACGATTAATTGTCCCGTGAGGACTCGTGAGAATAGCCCAGCGATTCATCGCTGGGGACAGTCACAGCGTAATTCCAGTCCCGAAGGGACGGCTGATAGCTTCCAACGACGTGCGTTTCAGCCGTCCCTTCGGGACTCTGGTCGCGTGGGTGGCTGGTTCCCAGCGATGAATCGCTGGGCTACTATCTTGCGTCCCTCACGGGACACAAAATGTGTCCAGACTTTACCTTTTTACTTTTACTTTTTATCTCGCAGCAGCAGGCGTGTCGCGCGCCAGGAGTGCCGCGCCGATTGAGGTGGCGTCTGTGCCGAGCGCGGCGGCGACGATTTGTGTGGCTTCAAAGCAGGGCTGGAAGGCTCTGCGACCGGCTTCGCGGATAATCGGATTCAAGATCATATCGCCAGCCTCCATCACGCCTCCGCCTAAGACTATGCGTTCAAGGTTCAAGAGGTTGATAACGCTCGCGACGGCTGCGCCGATATATTTTCCGGTGCGCTCGATCATCATCGCGGCGAAGTCGTCGCCCGCGCGTGCCTCTCGCGCAATATCTGCGGCTGTAAATTCTTTGTTGACCGCCAGCTTGGAAAGCGATGAGGTCGAGTCACGATAGAGACGTTCGTGCGTGCGCCGTGCGATGTTCGGAGCGGAAGCGACTGTTTCCAGACAGCCCGTGTTGCCGCACACGCATTCGATGCCTTCGGTGTCAATCGTGATGTGCCCGAACTCTCCGGCAAAGCCGCTCGCGCCGAGCCACGGTTTGCCGTCGAGGATAATCGCGCCGCCGATGCCCATCCCAATCGTGACATAGAACATATCGCGGCAGCCGCGCCCCGCCCCGACTTGAAACTCGCCGTAAGCCCCTGCGTTAGCATCATTCTCAAGCTCTACGCGCAAGCCCGTCGCTTTGGTCAATTCTTCATGCAGGTTGCCGCGCACAAGATTGGGCAGGTCTGTCGAAACCAGCACGCGATCCGTCTGCCGGTTGACGAGGCCGGGAATCCCGATGCCGATTGCGGCCACATTCGGCGCGACATCCCGCAATTCTGCGACGGTGCGGACGACCTGTGCGGCCACGTCATCGCGCTCAAGCGGAGACTCGCGCCGCTCGATAAGCGCGCCTTCGCCAGACACGATGGCCGCGCGCATGGTCACGCCGGAGACATCAACGCCGATAAAGTTTGCTGCGTTTGGCATGGAGCCTGTCATGATTTAAGGAGCCTTCCGGACACGAGTTTCAGACAATGCTTTTAAGGGCAGGAGGCGTTGAGCATTCTAGTTGACCGCTGCAAGGGCTGTCAAACAAAGCTTTCTCCGTGTAGAATGAATAGGATTTTGGATTTTAGATTGCGGATTGGCGTGCTGCTTCATCTTGAAGCTGATTTTTGGAAGGCGCAGCTTTCCACGCCTACTTAATCCGCAATCCGCAATCCGCAATCTAACAATCTTATGTTAATTCGTTCCATCCTGATGCCGACGGATTTCAGCGAGTGCGCGAACTATGCGCTCTCGTATGCGGGGTCGCTGGCGCGGCAAGCGGGAGCTTCGATTATCTGCGTGCATGTCATAGAGCCGGTCGTGCCGACGGTCGGCTATACCGGCTTGACCGAGCCGCTGCCCATCGCAGACTTGAGCGAGCAGTTGGAGGAATCCGCAGAGCGCGAGCTGCCCAAGATCGGCGCGTGCGATGAATGTTCCGGCATCGAAGTCGAAGAGGTCATCGCGCACGGCGACGCGGCGGCAGAGATCGTGCGTGTCGCCAAAGAGCGCGGCGTGGATTTGATCGTCATCTCATCACATGGGCGCACGGGACTGGGGCGCATCCTGTTCGGCTCGACCGCCGAATCGGTCGTCCGCCACGCGCCCTGCCCGGTGCTTGTCGTCAAACCGGCGCAAGAAAGTTAGTTTTCAGTTTTCGGTTTTCAGTTTTCAGCTTTAAGAGTATTTTGGTTTTACTGGAAACTGAAAACTGAAAACTGAAAACTGTTTTTTATGGACAGTCATCCGTTTTACGAGCTAATCGGGCTGTACGGCCTGTATGCGGTTTTCTTTCTCGCGATGATCGAGGGGGATATTACCTTGCTGCTGGCGGGCGTGCTGGCGCACAGCGGTTTTTTCGGCGAGTACAGTTTTCCGCTGGTGGTATTGGCGGGAACGCTCGGCGGAGCCACCGGCGACACGCTCGCTTATGCAGGCGGGCGCGGCTTTGGCAAGAGCGTGCGCGACTTTCGTTTTTACCGGATGGCGAGGCCGCGTATCGAGCGGCTAACGGATAAATTCGGGACGCTCTCGATTTTTCTGTCGAAATATATTTACGGTTTGCGCACGGCCTCCTGTGTGTTTTACGGTGTCGGGCGGATGCCGTTTCTGCGCTTTCTCGCGCTCTCGCTGGGAAGCTGTTTTATCTGGGTTTTGACCTTGAGCAGCGCGGGTTATTTTTTCAGCGGCGCGATCACAAAGTTCATCGGCGACTTTCATCAGATAGGTATTTTTCTTTTAATCATTGTTGTGTTGGGCATCGCCGGTTTTTACTTAGCCGAAAGATTCTGGCTCGGAAAGAAGGTCGAAGAAGCAGACCCCGAACGCATACAGGAACTCAGGCATGCGGCGCAGGAAAACCTGCACGAGATAAAAGAAGAGATACAGGAGCGCATACACTTTAAGCCGCAGACGCCGCGCCGTAAGGATTCACCAAAACGTGGCGAAGCTGAAGGAGACTAGGATAGTGACAAGTGACAGGTGACAAGTGACAAGATTAAAACAATTTCTTGCTTGTCACTTGTCACCTGTCACTTGTCACTGAATTACTATGATTATCGAATCATCCGCACCGACGCGCGTTGATCTGGCCGGGGGCACGATTGATATTTGGCCTCTGTATCTTTTCCATCCCGGCGCAGCCACCGTCAACTTTGCCATCTCGCTGCGAGCGCACTGCCGCATCGAGACGCGCGATGATGGGCGCATCATCCTTGAATCGCGCGACCGCAAAGTCGCTTTCGAGACAGAGTTGGCAGCCATCGAAGATTTGATTCGCGAAGAACGCCTTGAGCTAATCTCAAAGCTCGTCCATTTTTTCAAACCGCAGACGGGCTTTCACCTGATCGCAGACAGTCAGGCTCCTGCGGGGGCTGGCCTTGCAGGGTCGAGCGCGCTGAACATCGCCTGTATCGGCGCGCTCAATCGCCTCGTCGGCAACCGTTACCCGGAGAGCAAGTTCGTCACCATCGCCGCTAATGTCGAGACGACTGTGATCCGCGTTCCGGCTGGTTTTCAGGATTATTACTCCGCGCTTTACGGCGGCGCGTCGTGCATACATTTTCGGATTGACGGCATCGAGCGCGAATTTCTTGAGACGGACATGGCAACGCTGGAAAAACGCCTTGCCATCTGTTACACGGGCGAGCCGCGACTTTCCGGGACGAACAATTGGGAGATTACCAAGAATCACATAGACGGCCAGCCGGAATTGTTCGCGCTCTTTGATGACATTCGCGACTCGGCTCTGAAAATGCGCGCGGCTTTGCTGGCAGGCGACTGGGAGGTTGTCAGGAATACGATGCGCGCCGCGTATCCGAGGCGCAAGCGTCTCGCGCCGAATGTGACCACGCCGCAGATGGAGAGGCTGGTCGAAAAAGCTTTGCACAGCGGAGCCGAAGCCGCCAAAGTTTGCGGCGCGGGCGGCGGCGGCTGCATCGCTTTCTTCTGCGAGGAAGGCCGCAGGCAGGAAGTCGAAAGCGCGCTTCTTGAAGAAGAGGGCGTCGAGATTCTGGATTGGAAGCCTGATGGTCAGGGCTTAATCGTACATGAAAGTTGAAAAAACTTTGGAGGGGATGAAGATGAAATTCTTTCGCTTGTTAATGCCTTTGGTAGCTCTACTTTTACTCGTGTCATCGGCGACGGCTCAATCGCGTCAACTCGACGCGCTGGCCGACAGATTGGTTGAGCAGGCATCACAGATGGCCGAGCAAAGCTACAGAGATTTTACGGACAGAACCCGTAACACACGCGCTGATGTCGAAGCGCTTTATCAGGATGAACAGGTCAAGTCCAGCGCGGCGTTGTTTAGCCGCATGGCGCGCGACCGCCGTCCGAGAACGCAATTGCAGAATGCCAGCGCCGTCCTTAGCGATCTCGCGCGCAGCGCAGACCGCTACAATCGCCAGCGCGCACTGATGAATGATATTCGGCGCACCATCAGCGATATTCAGCGCGAGCTGAATTTCGGCGGCGGCATCGGAACCGGAACGGGTGGCGGGATTGGCAGCGGCTCCATGAGCGGCACCATGCGCTGGCGCGGGACCATTGATGACGTGTCGCAGTTACGCATCCGTGATGACTCCGTCCAAGTGGTTGCTATCGGCGGCCAAGAGTATTCCGACGGCACCTACAACTTCACTTCGCCGATGCCATCTCGTGGTCGGGGGGGAGTGGTCGTGCGTCTCAACAAGATTCGTGGGCGCGGTGACGTGCGTATCGTACAGCAGCCGTCGCGCTCCAACGATTACACCACCATCGTCGAAGTGCGTGACATGGATCGCGGGGCCAGCGATTACGAGTTTGAACTTAGCTGGTAAGCTCGAAATTAAAAATGCAAAATTAAAAATGCAAAAGTGAGGAGGCATTCAAGCCTTCTTCACTTTTGCATTTTGCATTTTTAATTTTGCCTTGATTATCCTTCGCGCTTGCCTTCTCTGATGGCGCGTTCTCTGGCGCCTGCGACGACGCCTTTGAGACGCTCGATTTTTTCTTCAAAGGTTTCGCCGGGGACGGGGCCGTCCGCGCCGGGAATCGGCGGGGAAGCGGTTTGCGCGGCTGCCGCAGGCTCTACAACATCGGGCGCGAGGTCTTCGACCGTTTCCGCACCGGCGACGGGCGAGGCTGTGGCTGCGGCGGGGCTGAGCGGCGCGGCTGAGGCCATGCCGGTTGCGGCCTGAGCTTCGGCTGCGGGGCGATGCCTGTCCGCTTCTGCGGATGAATCCGTGCCGGAGGTCGAGGCCGCTGCTGGCTCTGTGTGCAGAGTTTCGCCTGCGGCTTCCGCAGCCTCTCTGGCCTGTGCGCGCCGCTTGGCTTCGGCTGAGACGGCCTTGAGGCGCGCGATTTTTTGTTCAAAGGTTTCGCCGGGAACGGGGCCGTCTGCGCCGGGAATATGCCCGACTTTGATGTGCGCTCCTTTCGCGGCTGCGGCGGGTTTCGCGGCGGGAGCTTGAGCGGCTGCGGGCGTTTGCGCTGTGGGTGCAGCCTTCGCCGCAGCAGGCTTGGCGGCAGGCGCGTGCGCCTTCGCTTCTTCGGCCAGCACAAATGCGCCCTTCTCATTTTTGACGATGGACGGCAAGGTTCCGCCAGCCGCTTGCAAGAGCGCGGCCAACTCTTTTTCGACAAAGCGCGATTGCTTGTCGGGGTCGCGCAGGTGTCCGAGCGGTGGCCCGATGTAGAGCGTGCCGCACGTCTGGCATTTGAAAAGCGCATCATCGCCGCTCAAATGTTTCTCGGCTTCTTCGCCGCCCGTGCGCAGTTGCTTCAAATGCCCGTTACATAATTTCTTTTTCTCGTTGCGCTCGTTGCAGACGGTTCGCCCGCCCGCGAGCGGCTTGGGCACGCCCGTTGACGCATCCGCTTCAACTGCCGTAGGCGGAGGAGTCTGAGTATTATTCTGAGTAGTCTCGGTTGACATGGCTTTCTTCGGCTTGCGGCTTCCCTTTCGCTTCGAGACTCGCGGAGCTTGAAATGACAGAACTCTACGGAATTGGTCTTATCTTACCGAAGAGCCTAACGGAAGAGCAAGGATGAAGTGGAAAAGCGGAAGGATGAAGCGTTGACTCGTTTGTTCATTCAGAGCAAATGAATCAAGCCTCTTCATCCTTCCGCCTTTAACTCAACGAATTTCTTTTTCCGGTCTGACTAGAAAGTAAAGAAATTCGGCAAGGGGGTTTCGCCGGCAAGACCCCATTGCTGAGAACCCAGAGCGCCATCCGAGCTTCTGATCCAGAACCACTCTCTGGTAGATGGCCTGAAGACGGCGATGTCTGCCCTGTTATCGCCGTCATAATTTCCACGAAGCGCGATGTCGTTACCCGATGCGCCGCCGACTCCGAAGACCACAACCGGTAACAAATTACCAGTCGCTGTGTCACGGATATACCAACCTCTGTCTCCGAGGAATCGCCAGACCGGAATGTCGGCTCTTCCATCACCGGTGTAATCATCGGGATTGATGAAGAAGTCCGTGTTGAAGTTGCCGAAGTCCACAGTCAGAATGACGGCTCCGGTAATGGAATCTCCGATCAGCCATTGTCCTGCGCCGGAAGAATTCGTCACCTGACAGATCACGAATTCTTCTCTGCCGTCGCCGGTAAAATCGGATCCCTGAAATGCCAGAGTCGAAATTCCGGCTGTCGTGCGTCCGAACGGGACTACTCGGTTAGTGCCCGCGCTTCCCCTGACGTGCCATTCAATCACGTTAGAGACAATACGCAGGACGGTTTCATCGTCTTTGCCGTCGCCGTCATAGTCGCCCACACGTCCCAGATTATCTCCGGCCTGTCCCCAGTTGACCGTTGTGACCGGGCCGGTGGGGCTGGTGCTCTCCTGGAACGGGATATGGTAAAAGAAGCCGGTGCGCCAGACGGACAATTCTGTTTTACCGTCTCCGAGATAATCGCCCGCAGTGATTGAGTCGCCGACCATACCAAAGTCTATGAACCTGATAAATGCAGCGCCCGGGGCCGGGTTTGCCGGATTACGCAAAACCCTCCAGGTGATTGGTGAGCCGACAGCGCCACCCAACGTCAGAGTCGTGAAATCTGTACTACCGTCGCCGGTGAAATCATAAGTACCGCGATAACCGCCCGCAGTGGTGATGTTAATGCTCCACCCACTCGGCAAGCTGTTGTTAACGTCCAAGACCTGATCGTCTACCACATACAAACTCCACGTCCCGTTCGGGTTCGTCCCATTGAAGACATTGAAGTCTGCCGTATAGCTCAACAGTCCGGGGCCGGGAGTTGGAAAGTTATCCACTCCGCCCGGCTCAGGCGCAGCCAACCCCAAGTAATTGGCAGGACGATAGGTGCCAGCCGGAGGGGCTGTGGCCGGGGCGTCAGGGAAAGCCGTCGCTGCCGCCTGGTCGAAAGTGTAAGTGACGTTCACCAGGTCGGCGGTCAAACCGGCATCGGAGATCACTAATGACCTCGCGCCGGTCGGCCCCACCAGCAAAATATCCAGATCATCCGGGAACGTGCCTGTGAGGGCGGCAGTCACGGTGATCTTGGTCACGGTGCCGCTCAAGCCTGAGACGGCGATGTTCGAAGGATAGACGCCTGCCGGAGGAAGTCCGGGATTGGTGCCCGCGTTGTTGCTGACGCGGTCTGCGGGAGCGATGGGCGCCGGGTTGGTAAAGACTACGTCAGGCGCCCTATCCTGCATCGCCTCCTGAGCGTCGTTGGCGACCGCGCTGGAGCGGGTGGAAAAACTCATCATGGTCAGTAACGAGAAGATTGCCATTAAGCAAAGCGCCCGTTTGGCTGTCCGATGATTATTGGAAAATGATAGAACTCTCATGCTGTCTCCTTATTGTAAGGGTTACAAGATGCCATAAGCATGCGAACGGTTATTGATGCTCGATATGGCAACTCAAGGGCTATTGATGTGTCTTGACTTCAAGAAATTCCGAGCAGGAGTGTTTGTAACTTGTCCGCCTCTAGTGCGCTCGAAAAAATTTCACGGCCTTTTCATCAATTAAAGTTAAGTCAAAGCAAGCTGCTGGTTGACTGAAAGAGACTTTGCAACGGATGCAATAATGCCCTTGCTTTCTGCTAAAAGGCGGTATTGCATGCGGGCGTCCGGGCACAGACTATTTGGATAAAGAATACAAGTAGGCTCTGAATAATCAAACTATAGCGCGTTTCAATGTGGCCGCATCTTAACAGAGGCGCGGGATTTCGGAAAGGAAAATTTCGGCGAGGAAAAGCAAGCATGAAGGGTTAGGGGTGGCGTATGAGAGCCATGCTACTCGACCCTGCGCGGTTCGGAATGAATAGCATGCCCTTCATGCTTAAAGCCTTCATCCTGCCGTCCGGCTTTTCGTGATATGCTACGCGGCACATGCTGAAAAAGGTGCTTGGGCTGGTATGGCGCGCCGCGCCGGGACGCTTGCGCCGGTGGAGCGCGCACGTCTTTCAAACACGCTTCACGGTTTCGGCGGGAGCGGTGGTCTTGGACGAGAGCGGGCGCGTGCTGCTCTTGCGTCATGTCTTTCGCACGGGAACGGGCTGGGGCATTCCCGGCGGCTTTATCAACAAAGGCGAGCAGCCGGATGCAGCCATCCGGCGCGAGTTGCTGGAAGAGACCGGCTTAGAGCTTGAGCAGGTCGAGCTGGCTTTCACGCGCACGCTTGAGCGCATCAATCACTTTGAAGTTATTTTTCGCTGTCGCACGCGCGGGCAGGCTGTGGCGCGCAGCCTTGAGATTAATCAGGTAAAGTGGTTCGCGCTCGACGGGCTTCCCGAAGAGTTGGGGCAAGACCAGCGCCGGATTATCAAACGCGCGCTAAAGTGATTGAGCAAATTCGGTAGATTTGATGTATGCTGTGCGACGCCAAAATTCAGTTCACTTTTATTTCAGGAGAAGAGAAGAATGGTACAACTGATTCCGTCATCGGATGCGGTGATGCAAATCCTGAAGCGCACGGGAGCTTTCCGCGAAGGCCATTTCGTGCATCCGAACGGCAAACACTCGCCGCATTATTTTCAGATGCCGCTGGCCTTTCGCTATTACGACACGGCGCGCGTGCTGGCCGTCGCCCTCTCGCGCAAGTTTCGCCTAGACCGGGACATCGCCAGCCAACTGCCGAAGGTCGCCATCATCAGCCCCAGTTCCGGCGGCATCCCCGTCGCCTTCGGCGTCCGCGAAGCTTTGAGCGCAGAGCAGATTTACTGGGCTGAGCGCGAAGAGGGCAAGCGCATGTTTCGCCAGTACGTCAATCAGGGAGAGATCAACCCTTGCATCATCGTTGACGACATCATACGCAGCGGCAGCGCCATCGAGGAAACCGTCAAGCTCGTCGAAGAGCTGGGCGCGAAAGTCATCGGCTTCGGCACCATCGTGCGCTTCACCTCCGCGCCGGAGAAGATCGGCGACGTGCCCGTCCAATCGCTCATAGAGTTTGACGCCAAGATGTACGACGACGGCGAAGAATGCGCTGACTGCAAAGAGAACGCGCCCGAAGAACACGTCCGATTCTAAAAACAGTGACAAGTGACGAGTGACGAGTTAAAGCATCTTCTTGCTTGTCACTCGTCACTCGTCACTTGTCACTGCCTTTCACATTTCGTGGCGATTGGCGAGCGCCTTATCCATCGTCACTTCGTCAACGTATTCGAGATCGCTTCCCACAGGCATACCCATGGCGATGCGCGTCACCAGTATCCCCAAAGGTTTTAAGAGCCGGCTGATGTAGTTGGCGGTTGCTTCGCCTTCTGTATTCGGGTTGGTGGCGAGGATGACTTCGCGGACTTCTACGCCCTCGTTATTCTCAGGCTTCAGACGCGGCAGCATGTTTGCCAGATGCAAATCATCCGGCCCGATGCCGCGAATCGGCGAGAGCGTTCCGTGCAAGACGTGATACAAACCTCTGTAGCTGCGAGTCTTTTCCACCGCGACCAGATTGTAAGGCTCTTCGACGATGCAAATGATGGAGCGGTCACGCGAGGTCGAGGCGCAGAAACGGCACGGGTCAACGTCCGTCAAATTGTTGCAGATGGTGCAGAAGATGATGCGCCGTTTGACTTCCTGCATCGCTCCGATAAAACGCTCGACATCCGCTTCGGGCGTGCGCAGGATATAAAACGCGAGCCGCTGCGCCGTCTTGTGGCCGATGCCCGGCAAGCGTTTGAACTCGTCTATCAGCTTCGTGACTGGTTCGGCGTATTCCAACATAATGCGATTGCGGATTGCGGATTGCGGATTGCGGATTTAAGAAAAGGATTAGACGCCTTTCTTTCTTAAATCCGCAATCCGCAATCCGCAATCGAAAATCAGAGTAGTCCGGGCGGGAGCATGCCGCCGAGTTTGCCTTTCATGGCTTCGTCAACTTTGCGGTTGGCTTCGTTGAAGGCCGCGACGATCATGTCTTGGAGCATCTCGACATCGCCTTCCTTGACGGCTTCGGGGTCAATCTTGATTGACTCGACTTCATGGTTGCCGCGCATCTGGACGGAGACCACGCCGCCGCCCGCAGAAGCCTCTACCAGCAGCTCTTCCATCTCCTTCGCCATCTTCTCCTGCATGGCTTGCGCCTGTTTCATCATCTGCTGAATATTCATGCCACCGGGAAATTTCATCGCCGTCACCTCGCTTGTCTCGCAGTAAATATTTTTTGAATCCTTTGGACAGACATCCTAACTTTCATCAAGCGCGAATGCAACGGCAGGCAGGCACGGACAACCACAAAGGCACGAAGGCACAAAGATTTCTCATCAATACTTCTTTGTGTCTTAGTGTCTTTGTCATGAGCTTTATATTTTTAGCTGATCCTTTTCTGCTACAGAATGCGCGTTAATAAAGTGAGAGCAGATGCGCTGAGCCTGAAACAGATAAACAGGCCGCCATCATTAAAGAATCATAAAAGAAGCGCGCTCCTTATAAATGCGCGCCGGAGGTAATCATATGAAGCCGCAGAAAAAACACGAACCGCCAAAGGAAGTCTGGAATTCTCATAACGTCGCGAGCCGCGCGACGGCGACCGGCGGCACGCTCTATGTCAAGGTTCACTCGGCGCGTCTGATGCAGGACATCTCGCCCACTTCAGACGTGCTGGCAATCCTGTCTCCGGGCGACGTAGTCACCTGGCACGGCGCGCACGAGACGGACAAACGCTGGCACAAAATCAGCGTCACCATCCACCGCGCCATCCCGAACCCTTATCATTCCAATATCAACCCGCCGCTTTTCAGCCGCGTCACGGGTTACATTTTCGGCTCGAATCTCTCGACGACACCGCCGGACATGACCCTACGCGCCAAAGAGGGCAAGCGCGAGATGAACCCCACAGCCTATGCCAACACAGGAGCGATTAAAGGTTAAAGCATCTGACAAAACCACAAAGACACGAAGTCACAAAGAAAGACCCAAAGGTTTCTTTGTGACTTCGTGTCTTTGTAGTGAGCGTTCTTTAGTTTCGAGAAGTGGTCATGTGCCAGACCGATCAGACGAAGCGCCAACACATTTTCTTCCGTGTTTCTTTTTGAGAGAGCGCGCGACACTAACTATAAATTTTTCTTCATCGGCACAAGCTCTATCCTGACGCCGTTTTCAAGCTCATACACGATCCTCTCGCTTCCTTCGTACCCTTGCGCCGCGTAAAGCCTCACCCCCGGCAGCGTCGCCATCAACTCAAGCGAGCCGAAGCCGCCAGCCTTTGCCTCGCTCTCACATCTTTCGAGTATCGCGCGGCCAATCCCCTTCCGAGACCAATCAGGATGCACGAAGAACGCCCGAATCCGCGCCGCATCAACGCTCGGGTCAAGCTCGCCCGCCTCTCTCGCGGCAAACCTGTCCCCGCCAAAGAGTGTTTTTCTCCGGCTCCAACCGCCGCACCCGACCAGCACGCCCCCGGCCTCCGCGACGAAATATGTCCCGTCATTTATGAGGTCTGTATCAACACCAAAAACCGCCGCGAGAGCCGCCTCAATCTGCCTCTCGGAATAATCCTCCCGGCCCAACCCACGCGCCGATTCCGCGATGAGTTGTTCGATTCGAGCACGGTCTTCAAGCGTCGCTTTTCTGATGATGTATCCCATCAAATTTCAATAAAGCATATCGGAAACCAAGCTTAGAACAACGTCAACACGCCCACGATTTCATCTTTATTAAGAGATTCAATATCTGCATGGTGATGACGAAGGATTACCTCAATATCTAAGGTCTTACAATTTCCGCGACGAATCCAAATCACTTTTGGCGGAAAGCCCAGCATCATACACAAGTCGCTGAAATCTGCATCTTTAGTCACGATCAGGAAGTTTTCGCGGCGGGCATATTCCCATATCTCGACATCGGGCGCTCGATCAATGCCAAGCATGTAAACATGATTTGAATCTGGATAGAGGTCAGCGAGGTGGTTGACCAAACGGGGCGACAGATTCTGGTCAAAGAGTAGTTTCACGGCTCGACTACCATCAGCCGCTTTTCTCGATCTGCGGCATACGCCAGACAGGCCAGAATATCTTCTTTCGTGAGGTACGGAAAATCATCAAGGACTTCCTCTTGCGTCATGCCGGAAGCCAGATATTCGAGCACATCATAAACCGTGATCCGCATCCCTCGAATACAAGGCTTGCCGCCACGCTTGCCGGGTTCGATGGTGATGATGTTTTGATAAGTCATAAGCGTGATACTAAATCTCAGGTATTGTTACAGGCAAGGGTAGCCATCAGCCTACCCGCTCGAATTACATATTTGGATTACTGCTATGGAGCAAACATCTCGCCCAAAATTGATAAGACCTCTGCTTGAGTCTGCTTATCAATTTTCCCTAGCCTTCTCACTAACCGGCTCTTATCCAATGTGCGAAGCTGGTCAAGCACGATTTGCCCTTGCTTCCCCTGAAATTTGCACGCCACTCTTGTCGGATAAGAAGTTCCTTTAGTAGACATCGGCGCAACGATGACAGTCTTGATAAAACGATTCAATTCATCCGGCGAGATGACAAGGCAGGGTCTGGTTTTCCGTATCTCGCTGCCAATGGTCGGGTCTAGGTTAATCAAGTAGACATCGAAGCGTTTGACTACCATTGCCACTCGTCCTCATCCCAACGGGTTTGAGCGTGGAGATTTTTATCCAGTAACTCGTCGTCGCCACTCTTAGCCATCGCCCGAAATGCCGCCGCCCAATTCTCGCGCGGCTGTCTGGCAGAGCGAATGATGATCTGATGATCCTGCGCTTCAAGCTCGACCTCTTCGGCCAGATTACTGCGCTCTAACAGTAGCTTCGGAATCCGAATGCCTTGCGAGTTACCGATTTTTACGATTCTAGTCTTCATAGCTACATTGTAATTACGACCGTCTTTGGCAGTCAATGCCTAAATGATTTCATCATTCGCCCTCGTTAATGTTATAAGCCAGAACGATGTCGAAGCGATATATCATCAAACGGCCTGACGTGGTGGTGCCGGAGAAGCTGGCGCGGTTCAGGGCTGATTTGAATGAGGAACAGTTTAAGGTGGCGACGGCGAATCCGGGCGCGGCGTTGGTAGTGGCGGGCGCGGGTTCGGGGAAGACGCGCGCGATCACGTATAGGGTCGCGTACCTGATCGAGCAGGGGGTTGCGCCCGCGCGCATTATGATGGCGACGTTTACGAATCGCGCGGCGAGAGAGATGCTGCGGCGCGTTGAGATGTTGACGAGCGGCGGCGACGTAAGGCGCGTGTGGGGCGGAACGTTTCATCGCATCGCTAACTTGATTTTGCGCAGGCACGCGGCGTCTATCGGGTATGAGTCGAACTATACGATTCTGGATGCTGAGGATGCGAAGGATTTTGTTTCGACTTGCATTGACGAAGCAGGCATAGACACAAAGGCGCGGCGGTTTCCGAAGGCGGAGATTTTGCAGGACATCATCAGCTTTGCGAATAACACGGATCGCCCGATTGAAGATGTCATCCCGCGCCGCTATCCGCACTTTGAGCCTCTCGTTCAACAAATCAAACGTGTGGACATGATCTACATGGAGCGCAAGCGCGAGCGCAATGTGATGGATTATGACGACTTGCTTTTGAACTGGAAGCGTTTGCTGATGGAAAAGCTGGACATCGCCGCGCTTTATGCAGATCAGTTTCAGCACATACTGGTTGACGAATATCAGGACACGAACAAGCTGCAAGCTGAAATCATAGACCTCCTGGCAGTGAAGCATCGCAATGTGATGGTCGTCGGCGACGATGCGCAGAGCATCTTCGCTTGGCGCGGCGCGGAGTTTACGAACATTTACGAGTTTCCGGAAAGATACCCGGAAGCGCGCGTTTTTAAGCTTGAGACGAACTATCGCTCGACGCCTGAAATTCTGGGTCTTGCCAACACTGCTATCGCAGCCAATCGCAAACAGTTTCCCAAAATCCTGCATGCCGTGCGCCCTTCAAAAGGCTTGCCGCCCGCGCTCGTTCCCTGCCGCGACGCAGACCAGCAGGCGGCGTTCGTGGCCGCGCGGATTCTTGAACTCAGAGACGAAGGCGTGCCGCTCGCGGACACAGCGGTTTTGTATCGCTCTCATTATCACTCGCTCGAATTGCAGCTTGAATTGACGAGACGCGCGATTCCCTATCGCATCAGAAGCGGCGTGCGCTTCTTCGAGCAGGCGCATATCAAGGATGTCATTTCTTATCTTCGCATCATCACGAATCCGCGCGACGAGTTGGCATGGAAGCGCGTCCTGCGACTCGTCCCGCAAATCGGCGCGGCGACCGCGAACAGAATCTGGGAACAGCTTGCATACGCGCCAGACCCGCTCGCGCTGGTGCGGCGCGCGGACTTTCCGGCAGCGCCGCGACGCGGCAGCGGCTGGACGGATTTTCTAGCCCTCGTCGAAAGCCTCGTGCATGATGAGACACGGCGTAATCCTGCCAAGCAGATCGAGATGATTTTAGAGCGCGGTTATGCGGCGCATCTCGCAGCGACGTATGAGAACGCCGAAGCGCGGATCGAAGATTTAAAACAGCTCGCGCATTACAGCGCGCGTTACAGTTCGACCGAAGACTTTTTAGGGGAGTTAGCATTGCTCTCAACCGAACGCTACGGCGCGCCGCAGGCTCTCGCAGGCGAAGACGTAGTGATGGGCGGCGATGAAGATGAAACCTTAACGCTTACCTCCGTCCATCAGGCTAAAGGTTTGGAATGGCGCGCGGTCTTTATCATCTGGGCTGCGGACGGCAAGTTTCCCAGCCCGCGCTCTTTGCGCGATGCCGAAGGCGAGGAAGAAGAGAGACGCCTCTGGTATGTCGCGCTGACGCGCGCGGCAGACCAGCTTTACATTACTTATCCTTTGATGGTCACGGATTACAGCCGCCAGACCATCGTGCAAAAACCCTCGCGCTTTGTGACCGAAGTTCCGCCTGAGCTTTACGACATCTGGACGCTGGAAGAAGAGAGCGGGATTCAAGACCTGACAGAAGAGAAAGAGCAGACGCCGCGCGGCTATATTAACTGAGCTAAGTTATCAGTTAATCAATTGCCACTAGCTTTAGCTAGTGGAGACATAGCATCACAGAAAGTTGGCTTTAGCCAAAGTTTGGCTAAAGCCGATAGCTGGGAAATCTTTTCCCACTAGCTAAAGCTAGTGGCAATTTTAGAAGAAGTCCGCCAACGCATCTACCAACATCGCCGTTTGATAAAGCTAATGAGTGAAGTCACAGCCAGTTGGATGAGCGTGCTTAGAACGACCTTTCGCTTGCTGACTTTTCGCAGCACGCGCGAGGATTTTTTGAGCTTTGGGTGGAAGCATCTCGCGTTCGGTTTGTTCTGCACATGGCTGGTCGGGATGGGGCGTTACTGGGACAACCCGCGCGTGTCTGTGGTGCAGCACTTGGGCATCGGCTCGGTCGTTTATGTTTTCGCATTGGCGCTTCTTCTCTATCTGCTCGTGTTGCCTTTGAAGCCGAAGGACTGGACATACTTTCGCGTCTGCACTTTTATCTCGCTCGTCTCTCCGCCAGCCATTCTCTACGCCATTCCGGTCGAGCGCGCTTTCCAACTGGCTACGGCAAACAACATCAATGTCTGGTTTCTTGGTATCGTCGCAGCATGGCGCGTGGCGTTGCTTGTGTTCTATCTGAGACGCTCTGGCGCGCTCGATTGGCTCTCCGTTGTCACAGTTACGCTGCTTCCGCTGACGATGATCGTCGTCGCGCTGACCGCCTTGAATCTGGAAAAGGCTGTGTTCAGCATTATGGGTGGACTGACTCCGAACGAAAGGTCCGGGAATGACGGGGCATACGAAATCTTGTTTTTGCTGTCCCTGCTCTCGTTTTTCTTATTCGTGCCCGTCGCGCTCTGTTACGTGATTCTGGGACTTATTAAATTTTTCTCCAAAACAGATAAAGCCCTGACTGATTGAGACATGACACAACATAATTTATCCCACCAAGCCGAAGACCGCACGCTCAAGGCAGAGACCAAGCTTTATTACGATCTGTTTGTGCCGGGAGAGGGCAAGCATCCGCTCTTAATCGCGCTGCACGGTTACGGCGCGAGCAAGCGACAGATGATGCGCGAAGCGCGGCTGCTCGCGCCGGAAGGTTTCGCCATCGCTTCATTGCAGGGCTTTCATCAACACATCAAAGAGCCGAAGGTCAAAGACGGCCCCCTGCGTTTCGGCTTTGGCTGGCTGACGAACTTTCGCCCGGAGGATTCAGTCGCGCTGCATCATCGCGCTCTGCTGGATTTGATTGACACGCTCTGCGAGGAACAGACGGCAGACATGGAACGTATTTTCCTCCTGGGATTTTCGCAAACGTGCGCACTCAACTTTCGTTTCGCTTTCACGCACGCGGAAATTTTGCGCGGCGTCATAGGCATCTGCGGCGGCATTCCCGGCGATTGGGAAACGAATGATAAATACGCACGGACGAACGCATCCGTGCTCTACCTGCACGGCGAACAGGATGAGTTTTACCCGCCCGCCCGTGTCGCCGATTACGCGGCGCGGCTTCAGGAGCGAGCCAGCGACGTTGAAGCGAAAAGCTACCAAGCGGCGCATGAGCTAGTGCCCGCCATGCGCGAAGACGTGCGCGCGTGGTTGCAGGCGCGCATTTAAATCAAGTTTTAAAACATGCTTTCTGCAACCGTACATGGCTTTCGCGCGTGAAAGCATCCCGACGCTTGATGCGTGCTTCTAAGATTTCAAAAGCGCGCCGTGATGATGCCAGAGTTTGAAGATAAATTGCTGCATATGATTAGAAAAATTTGTTTCCTACTATTGACGCTGAGCCTGCTGTTTTTCGTCTCGTGCCAGCAGAGCGCAAGCAGGGCGGCGGATCGTGTGCGGCTCTCGGATGTGGAAGTTAAACTGCTTCCGGCGAACGCTCCGCCCGCGCTGGTGCGTATGATTGAAGGCGCGACGGAGCAGCCCAAGCAGACTTTTTATTACGATCCGGCCTACGTCAAGCTGGATTATCCGGGCGGCGATGTGCCGCTTGAGCGCGGCGTCTGCACGGATGTCGTGGTGCGCGCTTTTCGCAAAGGTGGCGTTGATTTGCAAAAAGAAGTTCACGAAGACATGCAGCGCGCCTTCAGCGTCTATCCGACCAAGTGGGGCTTGACCAAACCCGATTCCAACATAGACCATCGCAGAGTTCCCAACCTGCAAAAATTTTTCGAGCGGCGTGGAAAATCTTTGCCTGTCACCTCGAAAGCGGCGGATTACCAGCCGGGAGATGTCGTCGCGTGGGACGTGGGCGGCCTCGATCACATCGGCCTCGTGACTAACCTGTGGCTGCCCGAAGCGCAGCAGTATTTGATCGTTCACAACATAGGCGGCGGCGCACGCATTGAAAATGCTCTGTTTTCATGGCAGATTACAGGGCACTACCGATACTTTTAATTGTTAGCCACAGAGACACAGAGACAAGCAAAGGGATGAAATAAAACTGAACAGCAGATTTTATTGGTGATCGTTTCTTCTCCGTGCCTCTGTGTCTCTGTGGCAATCTCCTGAATAGTTTTGAGGCCGCTATGAAAAGCACACACACATTCACTCTGGCTTTTCTTGTTCTGTTGATAACCATTTTTGTTGCTGGATGCAATCGCCAGAATCATGCCGGGATACCTGAGACCGCTGTGAAGAATGAACAGATAGACACAGCCGTGCGCGCGGTTTTGGACGCGCAGGTCGCCGCGTGGAATCGTGGCGACATAGAAGGTTTTATGGTCGGCTACGCGAAATCGAACGAGACGACTTTTGTGTCCGGCGATGTGGTGACGCGCGGGTGGCAGACGGTGCTTGACCGTTACAAGAACAACTACAGTTCGCGTGAGAAGATGGGCACGCTCGCCTTTACGGAGCTTGAAATCAAAGCTGTCAGCGATGATGCTGCGATTGCTCTGGGGCGCTGGCAACTGACGCGCGAGAAAGACACGCCGCACGGACGCTTTACGCTTATCTTTCGCCGCACGCCTGACGGCTGGCGCATCACGCACGATCATACTTCATCCGCCTGAGAGCAGTTTTGTCATCCATTTACCTGCTTCATAAATCTGCGTAACAAGTGCAGCTATGTTCGATTCCGAACATATAACCTTGACTTCACATTAACGCCCGCGTAGAGTCACGCATATTCGAGTTGATTTCCGCCGAAGTCTTAATCCTTCGTCTGTGACGAGAAGGTCTTTCAAGCTACCTTCTGCGCCCAAGCCTTAATCTTTCGCGGACATTATTCCCCCAAATGCATTCGGGCTTGCTACAAGCAAGCTCTGTCCGAAGCATGGTTGAAAGGGATTAGGTTATGGTAAAGAATAATGATGGCTCGCACACCATCCTGGTTGTTGACGATTCCGAGGACATTCGTGAGGTATTGAAAGCAAGCCTTAACAAGCGCGGGTATAAGGTGGTGGAAGCAGTGAATGGTAAAGAGGCTGTAGAGATTGCTAAGAGTGTGGGTCCAGACCTGATTCTGATGGATTTAACTATGCCTGTGCTTGATGGTTATGCTGCCACACGGCAGATACGGGAAGCGGAGGAAATGTCAGATGTGCCGATTGTTGCTTGCTCCGCATGTACGACTGTAGACCATCGCGCTAAAGCTCTTGCGGTAGGATGCAATGAATACATCACGAAGCCGATTGACTTTATTTATCTGAATTTTCTTCTCTCTCGTTTCCTGACGACAGCGTAGGACTAATTCGCAGACAAGCGGTCAAACTCTTTCTTCACGACTTCATAGCACTCGCACGCATATTCTTCTAATCTTTCCCTGTCCAAAATAGTGATGTGTCCGCGCGCGTAGCGAATCAATCCTGCGGCTTGCAACAGCATCGCGGCTTCGCTGACACCGGAGCGGCGTGTGCCTAACATTTCGGCTATGAATTCCTGCGTGAGCCGCAACTCGTTGGACTCTACGCGGTCCTGGCAGGTCAGCAACCAGCGTGCGAGCCTTTCTCCAACATGGTGCGTGCGGTTGCAGGCCGCCGTTTGCGAGACTTGCATTAACAGAGTTTGAATGTAGCGCAGCAGTAGAGGCTGTAATTGACCGCCCTGACTTAATTCTTTCTCAAGCGCGTTGGCTGACAAACGCATCGCTCCGCCTGCAATCTGCATGATGGCCTGGTTCGGCGCAATACCGTCTCCGAGCACAACAGAGATGCCTACCAATCCCTCTCTTCCGATCATCCCCACTTCAACGCTTGCTCCCTTTTCCATGTGCGTGACGAGAGAGACAACGCCCAGGTTCGGGAAATAAACATCGCGGATATTATCACCGGTTTCATAAAGGACTTCACCAAGCGGCAACGAGACCTGCTCCATCTGTGAAAGCAGGCGTTCATATTCTTTGGCGGGTAGTGCAGCCAGAATTTTATTTGTGTTTTTAGGTGGAGTTTCTTGGGACATCTGGGTTCTCCTTTGTCTGCGGTCGCGTGTAAAAACACAGCAGACGGCATAAGGAGAAGGCTCTATAGGCTCATCCCGATGTCGAGTGTTGAATTCTCAAAAGAACAAGTGCAGCTATCGTGACAATTATAGCACTCTTTGGTAAATTTTATATGTTCGGTTTCGGACAGACATCGCCCAATCTCATAATTATTATTTGGGTATATTAACAAGCAGGTAACAAGCAGGGTGCGCAGTGCCACCGCAAGCGATGACTTTATCAAGCCATACGCCTGACGGTGGTACTGCTGTACAAATACACGCTTACCTCCAACACATCATTTACGCAGGAAAATCTTATGCAGAAAACGAAAGCCCGCATCCTTTTCGTTGATGATAATGATGACATCCGCTTCATGGTGACACAGTTGCTTCAGAGGTCAGACTATGAAGTTATGACTACAGACTGTGTGGCGAGCGGGTTGAGCTTAGCGCAGCAGGAAGCCTTTGACCTGTACTTGCTTGACAATAAATTCCCTGACGGCACAGGTCAAGACTTATGCAAAAGGCTGCGCGAATTCGACCGCGATACGCCGATTATCTTTTATTCGGGCGATGCCTATGAAACTGATAAGCAACGTGCATTGAGTTGGGGCGCACAAGCCTATGTGACGAAGCCGGACATAGATGGTTTGCCCAAAGCTATTGCGCGCGTGATGCAGGCGGCAGCGGCTTAGGCAGGCAAATTCATTGCAACACCTTCAAGCTTCGACCTGCCCGACCACTTCGCTGGCTAAATAAATAGTCATCATGCTAGTCAAGAGTAAAAACACCTTTGCGCTCTTGGCGTCTTAAATCTTTGCGGTCTTTGCGTTAAAAAAGCATTTAACCGCAAAGACCGCAAAGGAAGAACGGCGCAAAGAGCGCAAAGAGAAATGCCTCAATCCTCTTAACAGGAACAGCCATTCGAGTCAGGACACCCCAAAATTTGTATACCATCGGTGTGCCAATCGTTAGGCAACAGTCGTGGAAAGCGTTAGAATATGGCGCGCACCCCGACCTTGCATCGCTAAATTAATAAATGAGTCGTGGATTAATCAAACCTTTAGCAGGAGTTTCCATGATGCGAAAAACTCTCGGCACGATTGTCTTTGTCGCGCTGCTGTCTCTTTCATTTGCGGCGGCGCACGTAGCTTCCGCTGCAAAGACTAATGAGCGATACAGCTTTGAACGCTATCTGAACATCCGCAGCGCAACCTCTCCCGCGCTCTCGCCTGACGGCGGGCGAGTCGCTTTTCTGACGAACATCACGGGCACGCCGCAGGTCTGGATGGTCAACGCTGCGGGCGGCTGGCCTGACCAGATGACCTTTTACGAGGATCGCGTTGGTTTCGTGAGATGGTCGCCGGACGGCGCTGGCCTCGTCTTCGGAAAAGCGAAAGGCGGGGACGAGAACCAGCAGCTTTACTGGATGTCGCCGGACGGCTCTGAGATTAAAGCTTTGACGAGCGACCCGAAGATCAGGCACAACTTCGGCGGATGGTCGCATGATGGAAAGAAGATCAGCTATGCCTCGAACAAGCGCAACCGGGATTATTTTGACATCTACGTGATGGATGTGGCGACGGGGCGAGAGGAGTTGGTCTATCAACAGGACGGCTCGAACAACGCCGATGCGTGGTCGTTCGATAACCGGAAAATCATCGTCTCGCATAATAACGAGCAGTTGAATATGGACGAAGACCTGTACCTCATTGACCTGCAAACAAAAGAGGCGACGCACCTGACGCCTCATGAAGGGGCAGCTCTGTTTGATAATGTGCGCTTTTCGCCCGACGGCCATTCCATCTTTCTCGGCACGAACCATAAGCGCGAGTATTACGCTCTCGCGCAGATGGATTTAGCGAGCAAGCGCATTCACATTCTCGATGATACCGAGTGGGATATGTCTTCGTTGGAATTATCGCCGAACGGCGGCGCGCTCGCTTACACGATCAATCGTGATGGCTACAGCGAGCTTTACGTCAGGCGGCTCGACACGAACGGCAAGCCTTTGATAACAGCGATTGGCGCAAAAGAAGCTCCCGTCAAATTGCCTGCCAAGGGCGTCGTCAGCGGTCTCGAATTTTCCAGAGACATGGGCGGAGAGGCAGAGAGAGAGGGCAAGCTGGCTTTTACCTTTAACAGCTCGCGCCAGACTTCGGACGTGTGGCTCTATGACATCAAAACCCGCGCGCTCAAGCAGGTCACGCAAAGCTCGCTCGCGGGCATTCCGCAAGATTCCTTTGTCGAGCCGGAGTTGATTCGCTACAAGACATTTGACGGGCGCGAGATTCCGGCTTGGTATTACAGGCCGCAGGTGAAGGCGACGATACCGCCGGGCGGAAATATCAACTTAAATGCCAGTGTCAGCGGAACGCTTACCGAAGCGCCGCCGCGCAACTTTGTCCCCGCCAAAGAATTTACTCTCTTAGATGGATTGCCCGTCATCGTCAGCGTGCATGGCGGCCCGGAGAGTCAGGCGCAGCCGACCTTTAGCGCGATCTTTCAATACTTTCTCTCGCGCGGTTACGCTGTGCTCGCGCCGAACGTGCGCGGCTCGACCGGCTATGGCAGGACTTTCACCAGCCTGGACGACGTGCGAAAGCGCGAGGACTCCGTCAAAGATTTAGCGGCCTCGGTTGACTGGCTCAAAACGCATGGCGGAGCAGACCCCAAACGCATCGCCGTCATGGGTGGCTCTTACGGTGGCTACATGACGCTGGCAGCGATTACGCTGTACCCGGATTTGTGGGCGGCTGCGGTTGATACTATCGGCATCGCCAACTATGAGAGTTTTCTGAAAAACACTTCCGGCTATCGCCGCAAATCGCGCGAGGTCGAATACGGGTCGCTTGAGCGCGATCTGGAATTCCTGAAAAGCATTTCACCGATTTATAAAGTTGACCGCATCAAGACGCCGCTGATGGTCATACACGGCAAGAACGACCCGCGCGTGCCTTACACGGAAGCCGAGCAGATCGTCGAAGCCCTGCGCAAGCGCGGCGCGCCCGTCGAATACAAGCTCTTTGACGACGAAGGACACGGCGTCGTCAAGCTTTCAAATCGCCTCATAGTCTATCCGCTGATGGCGGACTTTCTTGATCGGTACATGAAATAGTCCCAAGTCCCAAGTCTCAAGTCAAAAACTGCTTGGGACTTGGGACTTGGGATTTGGGACTTGGGACTTCTATGTCTTTAGCCGTCGTAAACTGTTCACAGCTTGTCACGCTCGCAGGCCCGTTGCGTCCGCGTGTCTTAGGGGAGATGCGCGAGCTTGCCGTCATCGAAGATGGCGCGATGTTGGTGCGCGATGGAGTGATTGAGAAAGTGGGCGCGCGTGGTGAGATAGAGCCTCTGATTGAAGCGGGTTGCGAAGTGGTTGATGCGGGCGGGCGCGTGGTGATGCCGGGCTTTGTTGACGCTCATGCACATCCTGTCTTCGCGGGGACGCGCGCGGATGAATATGAGCAGCGCGCTCTCGGCGTGACATATCAGGAGATCGCTGCCAGCGGCGGCGGCATTCGCTCGACCGTCAGGCGCACGCGCGCGGCGACGCTTGATGAATTAGCTCAGACTGGCAAGCGTTACGCAGAGTGGTTTCTACGCAACGGGACAACGACCGTCGAGGCCAAGTCCGGCTACGGCCTCACGCTTGAAGACGAGCTGAAAATCCTGCGTGCGATTAAAAAGTTAAATGAAGAAACACCGCTCAGTTATGTGCCGACCTTTCTGGGCGCGCATGATGTGCCGGACGAATATCGCGCGCGGCGCGCAGAGTATGTCGCGCTCGTGATCGAAGAGATGCTGCCGCGCGTCGCGGAAGAAAAGCTGGCGGAATACTGCGACGTGTTCTGCGAGGAAAAAGTTTTCACGGGCGATGAATCGTGGCGCATCCTGACGGCGGCGCGATGTCACGGGCTGGGCTTGCGGATGCACGCGGATCAACTCTCGCTCTCGGGCGGCGCGCGGCTGGCGGCGAAGCTTCAGGCCACGACCGCAGATCATCTTGAGCATACGGACACCGAAGGTATCGCGGCTTTGAAAGCGGCGGGCGTGCAGCCTGTCTTGCTGCCCGGCTCTGTCTACGCTCTAGGCTCTACGCGCTACCCTGCGGCGCGCGAGATGATAGAGGCTGGGTTGGCTGTCGTGCTCGCGACGGATTTTAATCCCGGCTCAAGCCCCACGCCTTCGATGCCCATGATTCTCTCGCTCGCTTCGACGCATTTGAAGATGACGCCCGCCGAAGGGATTACGGCGGCTACTATTAATGCTGCTTACAGCCTCGGCAGGGGCGACCATTTAGGCTCGCTCGAAGCTGGCAAACGCGCTGATTTCGTCATACAGGACTGCGCGGACTACCGCGAGGTAGCATACTTTTTCGGCGTCGAGCATGTGCACCAAACCTTCGTCGAAGGGCGTCTTGCCTACCGTCGCGCTTCTTAAAGTAAAGCCACAAGATAGAGGGTAAAAAATGTACTTGACGCACAACTTATTGTCATTTATTATGCGCCTCAACACTGGAAAGGAGGTGATCAATAACAAGTATGAGTTCTTATCACAGTGAGGTGGCTGAAGCCTGATAAGCTTCGGTTGGTGCATCGAAAGCCTTTTTAGAAGACACCATTCGAGGCGGCACCCACACACAAATACATTTGTGAGCGGTTGGACGGCTAGTCCCATCAGTTCACCGAAATAGACCCGCCGGAGCAAGTCGCCCCGGCGGGTCTTCTTATGTTAACCCGGAAAGGCTTGACGAAGCACATGCCTTGACCGAAAGTGATGTCTGGATTTTTTTCCAATCTCATTCCCGGAGGCAATCCATGAAGCGAAAGCTTGCGCTCGTCTCAATGCTGACAATTTTCTTCGGTCTACTCTCTTTCACAGGGGGACAGGGTCACGCCGCAAAGGTCAGGGCGAGCCTTGCCGATACGTCTGCGCGCGAGCGGCGCATTGCGGAAGCGGCTGAAGCCCTGCGTGCGCAGATGATAGAGCGGCGCAGGGACTTTCACATGCACCCGGAATTGTCGAACCGCGAGGAGCGCACTTCGCGAATCGTTGCGGAGAAGTTGAAAGCGCTCGGGTTGGAAGAAGTGAAAACGGGCGTCGGCAAATACGGCGTGACCGCGCTCTTGAAAGGCGCGAAGCCCGGAGCGGTCGTTGCCATCCGCGCGGACATGGACGCGCTGCCGATTCAAGAGACGATAGACGTGCCTTACAAATCTCAGACGCCCGGCGTCAAGCATGCTTGCGGGCATGACGTGCATACGACCGTTCAGCTTGGCGTCGCGGAGATTTTGACAAAAATGCGTTCGGAGATTTCCGGCACTATCAAATTTATCTTTCAACCCGCAGAGGAAGGCCCGCCCGCAGGCGAAGAAGGCGGCGCGGCTTTGATGATTAAAGAAGGCGCGCTTGAGAATCCGCGCCCGCGCGCCATCTTTGGCTTACACACCTCGCCTGAGACAGAAGTCGGGCAGGTCGTTTATCACAGCGGCGCGGCGATGGCTTCGTCAGATAAAGTTAATATTACGATTCGCGGCAAGCGTTCGCACGGCGCACAGCCACAACAGGGGATTGATGCTGTCGTTGTCGCAGCGGAATCCGTCATCGCGTTGCAAACGATTCGCAGCCGCCGGATAGACATGACAGAACCGCTCGTCATCAGCATCGGCATCATTCAGGGAGGCAATCGTTTCAACATCATCGCGGATGAAGTAAAGCTCGAAGGCACTATGCGAACCTTGAATGAAGAGGTGCGCACCCGCGCGAAGGAATTGATGAAGGAGACGCTAAACGGCATCACTTCGGCTTACGGCGCGACCTTCGAGCTGAAGTTTGAAGAGAACGCGGCGGTCACTTTTAACGAGCCGAAGTTGGTCGAAGAGACTTTGCCGACGCTGCGCCGTGTGCTTAAAGAGTCGAATGTCAGGTCAATCAAACCGTTTATGATCGCGGAAGATTTCGCTTATTACCAGAGAGTCATTCCGGGCTTCTATTATTTCCTGGGCGTCGGCAATCGCAGCAAGGGAATCACGGCTGCGCTTCATACAGCGGAGTTTGATGTTGACGAAGAGAGTCTGGTCGTCGGGGCGAAAGTGATGTCGAACGTGCTGCTGGATTATCTTGATCGTCAGGCGGAAAACAAAAGCCGATGAATAGTAAATAGTAAATGGTAAATAGAGAAAAGAAGGCGTTCTTCTATTCACTATTTACCATTTACTATTTACCTGCTTTTGCCTGCCTATTGGCGTTGAGCGATTTTGGCGAGCGCGATGGTCAGGGCTGCTGCGCCTAAGCCTTTGACCAGTGTCGGATGCTCGGCGTAAAAGCCGCTGACGCGATCAATGATGGAGGGGTCTTGCTTTTCAGCCTGCGCCGCCAACTGCTGCACGGCTTCGGGCGAGACCTGTTCGGCCTGCTCCGGCGTCACCTGTTTTTCCCCACCGCCGAATATTCCTGCCAAGCCTGAAAGCCCACCCCCGCGCGTCATAATCTGCGAAAGAATAGTCGGGCCGAGCGCCTGCACGAGTGTGTTGAGAATGCCTGCGCGTTGTTGGCCGTTGGCGTTGCCAAACATTTGCGCGACCATCTGCCCGAAGGCGGGCGTCTGGTCTGAGCGAAATGCGGCAGCCAATCCGTCCGCAACGGCTGAAGACGGTGCGGCCTGGGTGAATTGATCGAAATCGTCGTCAACTGTCTGTGGCGCTTGCTCTGGCTGTGCGCCGTTGTATTGCTGCAAAATCCCACTGAGCTGGTTCATCCAATCCATGGTTCGTTCCCTTTCTGCTAATCCTTGTCTTGTCGGTCATAAAACTTAATTTGGGGGATGAATGAAAGCCTCGCAGGAGTTTTATCAACGGGGCCTGCCTGGCGTGGGGGTTGTGTTCGGCGTCGTTTCGGGTGTTGTCCGCTCTGATGGCATGACGCGCGACGGGTCTGGAGCGTCCGGCGAAGTGTGCAGGTGAATTGCTTTCCATGTTTTGCCGACCAGCTTGAAGGCCAGCGTCATGCGTCCCGAAGCTGTTTCTTCTGCGCCGCGAAAATTTTGCGATTGCGTCCACAGGCAGGTGATGAGCGCGCCCTCGCGCCCGAGCATCTGCACGCGCACATCGCGCACTTCGAGCACGACATCTTTCATATCGGGATAAGAGCTTTCGCGGTTCTTGCGCATCTGCTCCCAGCCTTTGGTCACTGTGCCGTTGTTGTTAAAGAGCACAAGCTGCGGCGAGTTCCAGTAAATGCCAGTCACGACTTTTACGTCTGCGGCGCGGATGCCGTCGAGCAATGCTTCAAAAACCTCTAAAACATTCGGCGAGGCGGGGTCTTTCTTCTTCGCTCCGGTCTGCTTGCTCCCCGTTTGTTTTGTTGCCCCGTCCTGCGCGGTCGGCTGCGGGTTCGGGTTGGCGTTGACGGTTCGCTTGCGCGTCGCAGGCGAAGGCATATTGGTCGTCTGCGCCTCAGCCAGCGTAGCCAACGCTAAAGTCAGCAGGATGACGAAAGTTAATTTCTTAATCATTTATTAAATCCTCTAAGCCTGAAAAAAGTCTCAGACATCACCGGACTGTTCCTGATAATCGAACCACGGCGCGCCGCTCCGCAAGCGCGTGACGCAACGCTCTCGCCCGAGAATCTCAAAAACTTCAAACATGGAGGGGCCGACCGATTGCCCCGTCAGCATCGTGCGCGAGGCGTTGATGAGCAGTCCGGCCTTGACGCCCGCTTCGTCCGCGAAGGCGCGCAAGGCTTGTTCGCTCGTCTCGACATTAAAAGGTTCGACTGCTTCCATCCGCTCAGCCATCGCGGGCAGCAGTTCTCTCAAGCGCGGCTCTTTCAACAGATTCTTTTTGACAGCCGCCGCGTCAAAATCGAAATCGTCTGAGAAGTACGCGCGCCCCTGCTCGGAAAAATCCTTGAGGGTAAAGAATCGCTGGCGAATCAAATCAACCGCGCGCTCGAACCATTCGCGATCATCGTCTTCGTATTCTTCGCGCCACAATTTGTTGGCCCTCAATTCCGCTTTGACCATCGGGGACAACTCTGCGATGGGCATCGTGCGTATGTACTCGGCGTTCATCCAGACTGCTTTGTCGTCAGTCCAGCGGCGCGGGTCCGTTTCGTTAAAGTTAAAGACGGCGTTGGAGCGGTGTATGCCTTCGAGCGAGAATTTTTCTCTCAACTCTTCGAGCGTCATCAACTCCTGCTCGGTTGCGGGCGACCAGCCGAGAAGCGCGAGGAAGTTGCGAAAGGCGGCGGGCACAAATCCCTTATCACGATAGGTTGTCAGAGAGACGACCTCGCCGTGCTTGCGCTTTGAGAGCTTGCCTTTGTTCGGCGCGAGTATCAGCGGCAGATGCGAGAAGCGCGGCGGCTCTTTGCCCAGAGCCTCGTAAATCAAAATCTGTTTATGCGTGTTCGTCAGGTGATCCTGCCCGCGTATCACGTCAGTGATAGACATTTCGATGTCATCAAGCACGACAGACAAATTGTAGAGCGGGTGTCCGTCAGAGCGCAGCAGCACCAAATCCTCTATCTCTGTATAATCGCGCTCCTGCTCGCCGTACACTGCATCCGTAAAATGCGTGCGCCCCTCGCGCGCGACTTTCAAACGCACGGCGAAAGGCTCCCCGGCTTCGGCGCGGCGGTTTGATTCTTCCTCGGAAAGCTCGCGGAAAGGATTGCTGCGATGATTCACGCCTTCGGCTGCGTGCGCGCGTGCGCGTTCGGCGATGCCTTCTTTGACGGTCGCGTCCGAGCGCACCTCTTTCGGAGTAAAATCACGATAGGCCGTGCCTTCATTGATAAGCCGCAAAGCCGCCGCGCGATGCTTGTCTGCGTTGCCGGACTGAAGAATTATCTCTTCGTCGTAATCTAGGCCGAGCCATTCCAAGCCCTCTATGATCGAGCGCGTCGAAGCCTCAGTCGAGCGTTGCAAGTCCGTGTCTTCGATGCGCAGCAGAAACTTGCCGCCGTTACGACGCGCGTAGAGCCAGTTAAAAAGAGCCGTGCGCGCAGAGCCGATGTGCAGGTAGCCGGTTGGCGATGGTGCGAAACGAACGCGAATCATAAGTGCAGTGACCAGTAACAAGTGATAAGTGACGAGACAAAGGCTTTAGCTTCTCGTCGCTCTAAAATAGCAACGAGTGACAATTACGAGGGGCAAAGAGGAAAAACCTTGTCACTCGTCACTTGTCACTCGTCACTGAAGTTGCTGGCGGAGATGACAGGATTCGAACCTGTGATGGGCTTTTGACCCATAACGGTTTAGCAAACCGCCGCCTTCAGCCACTCGGCCACATCTCCGTGAGCCTCAAAGGCTCACAGTATTCTAATCTGCGGTTTCAGATTGTCAAGCAGCAGCGCGTCTGGGTAGAGTCCTAATAGGGTATTGCTGATTATTCCTCCGCCTCTGCTAGCAGAAATTCTAACGCCGAAAGAAGTCCCTCCAACTCCTCTTGAATTTCAAGCTGAGTCTTTAGCTTGGCGACCGAAGCGATTTGAGGCGCGGATTGAATCTCTCTTAGCTTACGGGTCATCTGTGAATTTTCGAGTAACATTGAACGCATCATCCCAAGCGCATCTTTCTTTTTCTTAAGCTCGTGCTGGAGGCGTTCATTCTGTGAATATAGTCCAGCTTTTTTCTCTTCAAACTCCTTAATCTGTGCTTCAAGGTCATGCTTCTGATTATCAAGTTTAGTTAATTGTGCGCCAAAGAATCCATTGATAAACCCAACCGTTAAAGCGGTAATAGCCAAAAGTGTAGGCAACGCTGCTAGGATATAGGTTGGGCGTTTCCAAAATGGTCGCTCAAGGTCTTTAATCTCTAGCAAGAGTTTCTTCCGTTCAAGTTCTGCTGTAGTCACTATTTCATCTTTAGGCTCGGACTCTTGCGGCGTCTGTTCGGTAATTTGAGTCGGGGTGGTCATCTTTGCTCCTCAAATTGTTTAGGGCTTTGCATATACTGAGTACAGTGTAATGTAAGTTCTTAGTGTTATTGCCACTAGCTTTAGCTAGTGGATGAAATTTGCAGAAGTTACCGGCTTTAGCCGAAATGATTCGGCTAAAGCCGAGACTTGTTAGCTCTCTTGTTCCACTAGCTGAAGCTAGTGGCAATTCAATAAATTCAAAAAACTTAAATTACGGAGTACTGAGTAATTTACTTGAATAAAAGAGGGGCAGGGACAAGCCCCGCCCCGATAAGGTTAGGTGGTTGAAGTTGGCTTGCGTGTAGGCCGCTGGCGCTCGCTTGTGCGCGTGCCTCTGGCCTGTTCGTATTGCGAAGAGTCCGGGCCGTAGACGGCGCGAAAGCCACTGCGGGCGCGTGTTACGATGGTGCTGACCGCAACGGCTTTGCTGTTCGAGTCGTTGACGGCTGCCGTCAGTTGCGTGCGCAGGTTTTCGGTCTCGTTGCGCCGTGCGCGCAGGTCTGTAATCATCGCCTGAAACTGCGCAAGCGTCAGGTCTCCGAGCGAGAAGGTCGGGTTAGCTGTCCACACCCGCACGATCTGGTCCGCTTCATTCAAGACTGCATCCATTGATTTGCCTTTTGGCATTTGTGGGACACCTCCTTTGAGTAAGGGTTGGAGTTTTTAGACAGCTCCGCTGAGGACGAAGCTGGCGCGCAGAATATCACACAGGAAACGCGCGAGGATAATTATTTTAAGCAGTCTCGCCCTTAAATAAGGCGAGGCTGCAAATGCTTATAACAGGCATGCCATTAAATATGACAGGCATGCCAATCATGATGGCTGGTGTGCCACATTAAACTACACGTCGGCCAAACATTATGACACGTTAGCCGATGTAATTGGCACGCTTGTCATAAATGCTGGCGGGTGCGTCGCACATTATGGCAGGTATGTATGAAGATTGCGCAGGGCTGTATATAAATTGCGCGGGGTTGTATATAAGACCAAGAAGCTGCTTGAAAATTCTGTTAAGCCGCGAAGCGGCCATGAGAAGGTAGCCAGACGTGCAACGTCTGGTTAGGTGATACAATCGTTGCCGCGCCGCAAGGTGCGGACAGATAGTTCTGCGCGCATCTTCAATGCGCGAATCTTGTTTCGCAACCTTCCAGACGTTGCACGTCTGGCTACCTTCTGCCTGCGCCTTCAGCGCAAATCCAGGAATTTTTAAACAGCCTCTAATAGCCTTTCGTGGGCTTTAGCTAAAAAGCCTCGCTTACCCGAACAGTCAGTAAGAGTGTTTCGTTCTGCTCGGCAACTTAGCTGGTAGGTCTAATTCATCATCAACTAATCTCTCCAAACATACTCCTGCGAGTCTCGCATACTTTAACAGCAAGGGTAAGGATGGCTCACCATTGCCCGTTTCGTATTCCGAGATTCTGTTCTGAGTCAGATCAACGTCAAATTTTTTGATTAGCTCATTTTGAGAAAGCCCTAACTGTGTCCGAATCTGGACAAGCTTTTCGGTAAGTCGTTCCGGCTTTAGACGCGCTCCCCTCACCATTAGGAGTTTCCTCCTAATGAACGCAGCTTGCCTATGACCGGAACTCCGGTTAGAATATACCTGCTCAACCTTTTCGCCGTGAGTATGAACCTTTCATCTCGAACGGCGATGCTCATTTACTCGTCTTTGAGGTTGAGGTTTGAGCTACGCATGTGCCGTTGCCGACTTTTCAATTAAACCGCGCGCCATCTTACCAGAGCGCGCATTTCTTTACATCACCAAAGCTTGACAGAGATTGATAGGGGAGCGCGACCAGAGGGTGAGCCGCGCTCCCTGCCGCTCGCCTCTCTTGCTAGGCCGCTAGAGATGGCTTGATGCGGACAGGCCGCCATGACTCCCACTCATGGCGTCCTCGCTTTCATTCAGTTTGAAGATAGAAAAGTATTGCCACAAAAAGGCGCAGAAACCGCAAAAGAATTGCTTTATCTTTATGTTGTCATTTTGTTCGCCTCGCGCGGCTCAGTCTCTCAAGAGAAGGCGCTTCGGCACTCGCATTCGCGCAGCAGATAGATGACAATGGGTTTTGAGGTCAGACGGAAATCTGGATTGGCCCAGTCGGATTATTTAACAGCTCGCTTGATATGTATCGCTTGAATTAAATGTTTGAAGGAGATTGAAACTTTGCAGGAAAGATTGCCCGCTGGCGTCACGTTTGTGACTGAAGAAGAAGGAATCAGTGAATACAGTTTGGCGAATGGGATGAAGACGCTGCTGGTGGAAAACCGCGTCGCCCCGGTCGTCACGGTCATGGTGCTTTACAAAGTCGGCTCGCGCAACGAGGCTGTCGGTTATACAGGCTCGACCCATCTCTTAGAGCACATGATGTTCAAGGGCACGCCGACCTTTAACAAAGAGCAGAACACGCAGATTGCCGCGACCCTGCAAAAAATCGGCGCGGACTTTAACGCGACCACATGGTACGACCGCACTAACTATTTCGAGACCGTGCCGTCAGACCAGATCGAATTGGCAATCAAGCTCGAAGCGGACCGGATGCGCAACTCTTTGATCGCGGACAGCGACCGGCAGTCTGAGATGACAGTCGTGCGCAACGAGCTTGAGCGCGGGCAGAACGAGCCATCAGAAGTGCTGGACGAAGCCGTCTATGCCGCAGCCTTTCGCGAGCATCCTTATCATCATCCGACCATCGGCTGGCGCGCAGACGTGGAAGGCGTGCCGACAGAGCGCCTCAAAGAATTTTTCGACACCTTTTATCATCCGAACAACGCGACCGCCATCATCGTCGGAGACTTTGAGCGCGAGAGCACGCTTGAGTTAATCAACAACTATTTCGGCGCGCATCCGGCTTCGGAAAAATCAATCCCGGAAGTCTACACGGACGAGCCGCCGCAACAGGGCGAGCGGCGTCTTGTGATTCGCCGCGCGGGCGAGCTGGCCTTAGTGCAGATAGCTTTTCACACACCCGGCGTCCTGGGACAGATGAACACGCTCTCGAATGCAGAGCTGGCGTTGCGCGCCGCCAACCCGCCCGCAGAGAACGACATTTACCCGCTCATCCTGCTTTCGGCGGCGATGTCGAACGGCGTCACCAGCCGTCTCTATCAGGCGCTGGTCGAAAAAGAATTGGCCGTCAGCGTTGACACCAACTGCGACCAGCACCGCGACCCGGGGCTTTTCAATCTCTATGCGATGGTCTCTCCCGGCGTCGAAGCGCAAGAGGTTGAAACGGTCATCCTCTCTGAATTGCAGCGCGTCGCGGAAGAAGGTTTGACGACTGCCGAAGTCGAGAAAGCGAAAAAGCAGATTCTCGCCGCAGAGGCTTTCGGGCGTGACGGCACATTCAACATCGCAGTCCAGATGTCCGAAGCAGAGGCCGTCGCGGACTGGCGATTTTACAAAGACTACTCATCAAACATCTCGAAGGTCACGGACGCAGAGGTGCAGCGCGTCGCTCAAACTTATTTCCATGAAGACAATCGAACCGTCGGGCGTTTTATTCCAAAGCAGGCGACGGCAAGCCACGGCGGCTCGCAACCGAAGCAGAGCGAAGCGCGTGCGCTCTTTCCGCGCGGCGTAAAATTTTATGACGAGCCGGGCGCAGAAAAACGCGGCGCTGCCGGAGAAGCCACGGATGCATCGTTGATGACTGAAAAGGGCGGCGCGACCACGCCGCAAGAGTTGGAGCAACAGCCGGTTTCCGGGCGCGGCAGCAAATCATCCGAGGCGGCGGAAGCCAACACGCCGCAGAGCGTCGGCCAGACGAGCTTTGCCCGGCGCATCATTCGCCATCAATTAGAGAACGGCGCGACTTTGTTGATGCTCGAAAATCGCGCGACGCCGACCGTCAGTTTGCGCGGCTCTCTGCGCGCAGGCTCCTTTTTCGAGCCGCGTGACAAACCCGGCCTCGCGCAGATTACCGCCGAGATGCTCTCGCGCGGAAGCCTCTCGCGCAGCAAGCTGGACATCGCGGGCGAGCTTGAATCGGTCGGCGCGGATATAGATTTTTCGACAGACCCCTTTGCCGTCAATATCGCCGCTCGCTCTTTGACACAGGACTTGCCGCTCGTCCTCTCGACGCTCGCAGAAGAATTGCGCGAGCCTGCTTTTCCCGCAGACGAGTTGGAAAAATTAAAGCAGCAAATCATCGCTTCGATTCAAGAGCAGCAAGCCAACACACGTTATCGCGGCTACGAGCGTTTGAGCGAACTGCTTTTTGATGAGGCCAATCCATACTACGTGCCTCCCGGCGACAGCTTTATCAACAGCATCAATTCCATCACGGTCGAGGACGTGAAAAATTTTCACGCGGCGCGATACGGCGGACGCTCTCTGATTCTGACAATCGTAGGCGATGTTGATGCGGCAGCAGTGCGCGAACAGTTTGCGCAGATATTCGACTCTTTCGAGGGGACTGAGAGCATTGAGGTAAACGTCACAGACCCCTTGCCGCAGACCGCAGCGCGGCGCGAAGTCGTGCGGCTCAAAGACAAAGCCAACGTAGACGTTTTGATCGGCTCGGCAGCCCCTTTGCGCCGCTCGTCCGAAGATTATTATGCAGCCACAATCGCCAACAGCGCGCTCGGGCAATCCACGCTCTCGTCCCGGCTCGGGCTTCAGGTGCGCGATAAAGAGGGCTTGACCTACGGCATCAACTCATCTTTCCGCGCGCCGTCGCTCGCCGCTGGCCCTTGGTACATAGGCGTTTCGGTCAATCCGCAGAACGTCGAGCGCGCGATTGAGTCAGCCACCATCGTCCTGCGCGATTACGTCGAGAAAGGCATGCGCCCCGATGAGCTTGAGGATGAAAAATCAGCCGCCATCGGTTCTTTCAAAGTCGGCCTTGCAACCAATCGCGGCCTCGCACGCGCGCTGTGGAACGCGGAGTTTTTCAATCTCGGAATTGATTACATAGACCGCTACCCGCAGATCATACAGGCCGCCACGCTCGAAGAAGTCAACGCGGCCATCCGCAAATATTTTCGCCCCGACCAACTCACCATCGTCATCGCGGGCGATTACGATGGTGCGACCTTGAGCGAAGTTCCCATTACTTAAAAGTGGGAGTGCAATTGAAAGGATCAGGGCTGCGGTTTAACGAAGAGATAAACGCGCAGCCCTGATTGTTAGAGTACTTCAAACGAGGATGCTCTTTAAGGAATGTATGCGCCCGGCACGGAAATATCACCATTAGCGCCGAACATTTGCGCTCGCAACGTGCCGCTCTGGCTTTGCAAGATGTACCAGTTACCGCCCGATGGACGGAAGACTGCGACATCAGCCTTACCATCGCCGTCATAATCTCCCGGCGATGGTCTATCGGTACTGACACCCCAAGAAATTGATGTAAAGCCAAGCTGGCTGCGCTGGATGTACCAAGTCCCGTTGCGGAAGACGGCAATGTCAGTTTTGCCGTCTCCATCATAATCCGCAGGCGCAGGTTTGTCTGTGCCAATGCCAAACGACACACCTATAAAGCCCGCTGTCGTCTGCTGAATATACCAGACGCCATTGCGGAAGACCGTGAAGTCAGTGTGTCCATCACCGTCAAAATCTCCGGAGATTGGCACGTCGCCGTTCTGTCCGAATTGCTGCGTTTGGAGCGTCCCATTCGAACTACGCGAGACGTACCAAGTGCCGTTCGCTGGACGAAATACAGCAAGGTCTGTTCTGTTGTCATTATCGTAGCGACCGGGTACTGGGATGTCTGTTGCCGTGCCGAAGGATTGCGCGACAAAAGCACCGTTCGAGCTATTCGAAATATACCACACACCCTGCCGATAAACTGCAACATCAGTCTTGTCATCGCCGTCATAGTTGCCCGGCACAAGGCGATCTCCATTCGCGCCGAACGGTTGCGCGCGGAATCCGAACAGGCTTTGCTGGATGTACCATGTCCCCCCATTAGGTCGGAACACAGCTATGTCAGACTTACCGTCACCGTCGAAGTCGGAAGTTTTAGAACTACCGCCGCCGCCTACCGTCCCCATATCAATTGTGTTTTGGAGCAGGGCATTAGAGGCGGCGGTCTGACTAAGCCCACTGGTTCTCAAGACGTTCCAATATTCCCTCAACGTATTGTCGTTTTGGTCAAAAAAGGTTCGCCAGATGCGTGTAAACCCGTCAGAGATTTGGTCTGACCCTTCATTCGTACTGTCATAGATATCCCACAAACCGCCCGCTACTCGACCTTCAACACGCTCGCCATTCTCCCATCCTGGAGTGCCCCATGTGTGATTTTCTAAGTCTAAAGAGCTTCCGCTGGAAAAGGTATAAAATGGATCACCGTTCACCGCGAGCGGGAAAAAATCTGCCCAGCCTTCGATCCAAGCGCAAACGATTCCGCTCACTCCAGTAATGAAATGTGGAGCTGGACAATCATTCGGCGAAGGCATTGCTCCACCATAGGCGTTATACATGACGTTATGACCCATCTCATGAATGATGGTGTCGGGTGATCTTCTATCCTCACCCTTCAGGTGAACATGCTCTCCAGGCATGTAATAGGTTCCGTCATTACTATCAAATCTCCATTGGGCCGTACAATCGCCCACCGCATCCGGGGGATAGCGGTATCCCCTATCAATATCGTCCTTGATGTACCACGCATGAGCATTCGGACTAGTGCCTTCGGGAAAGTCCCTATTAATCTCCCATGCCCCAACGTTGCTGGTTCCATCAGCAAAAATATACGTCTGTGTTTCACCGTTAAAGGTGTTCAAATAACTGCTCGCGCTTCCCGTCAGAACAATCATCAACTCATCATCTGTTGGGTCCGCCGAATCATATTTAACATAGGTATAGATTCTAACTCTGATTCCGGCGCTCCCCGGGTTAGTCACCGGCCCGAGCGAAAAATTTCCGTTGTTGTCAGTATAGGTGAAGGCTAGATGAGCGCCATCAGATGCTCTGCGAAGCTGCACCAGAAAGTTTCTGGATGGCGTCAGACTACCAATGCGACTGTAGTGCGACCACCGACCTGTCACCGTCAGGTTACCCAGCGGAGCTAGCTCCTGTGATAATTTCTGACCAGCGCTTCGGCCAGCCAAGACGAGAGCAGGCGGCTCTCCGGGAACTTGACTCTTATCTAGCGCCATTGGCTGAACGGGCGGCGGCTGGCTAAGCAACGAAACCGTAGACGGAATGGCTTTGGTTCTGGCTATCTCATCTTTACTTTCGAGGGCATAGAAACCTTTATAGCTACGCTCGGCGCCCACCGTGAGGTAAATAGCATCAATGTCTCCCCATGAATTCCGTTCATCAATGACATGTCTAGCTAGCGCGCGAATTGCTTTTTTCCCTTCGCTTTGGAAATAGATTCTCGCTGAGAAGGAGACGGGCGCGCTAGGCGAAAGATCACCGTGCCACTCAATCATGCCGTCGATTAATACGGCATCTTCAGGCAACAAGATTGAAGCGGTCGTATTGGGAGCATCTACAGCAGTGCTGACAGTGCAGATAACCTCAGTAATTTCGTTCAATTTTGGCAGCTTGGTCATTGATAATTTCAGCATTATCGGTGTCGCGCTATCGAAATTGCCTGCTTTACCATGAATCTCCGCCTTCGATACTTGATCCGGGAGTAGTGAGTTGCTCTCTGGTAATGCAGATGATGTTGAGAAGTTAAGACCTAAGAGGCAAAAACTGATTGCCACAAATATCATGACCCATAACGCTGATTTTTTGTTCATAGCAAGACTCCTAGATTATGAGGTTACCTTTTGGTACTAGAAGAAGTTTCAAGCAGGCAATAGCGATGAAAGAGGAGAGCCTGCTGGAAAGACTCGGTGGTTTAAGTTAACGGGTTTAAATATCGCCGCTAGTTCTAAGGTTGTTGGTGCGATTACTAGCTAGCAACACTTCGCGCCGAGTTGAGTTTGCTGCGTGCGAGAATCTTGCTCGGCTCAATTGAGGCAACTTGTACTCCAACGAGTCTCCATTGTCAATGCTTTGTGCCAAGTAATGTTCGCCACAAAACCTGCAAAATTTTAACATCACCCCGTCAGCATGTCCGGGGCGTGCAACCAAACAGACGTGAAAATATACAAAGTTTCAGAACGTCCTTGCTAAACTTCTTCAATTCCGGTCAGGAGATTTTCCGCTATGCGTTTCAAAACTTTCGCGTTGTTCGCTCTGTTTTTCGTCGTCACATTCTCATTCGCTCAACCAACACAGGCCAATACTAATCCGAAGACCTTAGCGCGGCAGGCCGTCTCGGAAAATGCGAAAGAGTCTGCCGGGGCTATCAACGCCCTGCGCGCGATGGGTCAGGCGGGTCTTGATGCGATGTTCGAGACATACGCGGAAGAGATTAAGCAGTACGCCGCCGGAAATCAGAATGCTTCGTGGCAGCGCATCGCAAGCGCGCTCGACGGTGTCAGCCAGCAGCGAAACAGCTACGCCTCGCGTCTCTACTGGCACACGGACCTGGCAAAGGCTGAGGCCGAAGCACGCAAGAGCGGCAAGCCGATTCTCTCTTTGCGCTTGCTCGGAAATCTTAATGAAGAGTTCTCGTGCGCCAACAGCCGTTTCTTTCGCACGGTGCTGTATGCGAACAAAGCTGTTTCGGATGTCCTGCGCGAGCGGTTCGTGCTGCACTGGAAGAGCGTGCGCCCCGCGCCGCGCGTGACGATTGATTACGGCGACGGGCGCAAGCTTGAGCGCACGCTGACCGGCAACAGCATTCATTACATACTCGATGCCGAAGGCGGAATCGTTGACGCCTTGCCCGGACTCTACGGGCCGCAAGGCTTCCTGCGCGGCCTCACGGAGGCTGAAGCAGTCGTCAAACAAATCGCCGGACAAAATGAAGCGGAACGCGCGAAGATGCTGAATCGCTATCACAGAGACCGCGTGGATGCGATTACCAAAGCCTGGACGGCGGATGCGCAGAAAGTCGGCACGCCGGTTCCCGAATCAATCACACGCGAAGCAGCCGAAGGCGAGTCATTCGACGCGCGCGTCGCCGCACGCACGGCGATGACCAAAGCCATGTCGGAAAATACTATTATCAACGCCATCAGCCATGACGTGATATTGCTCAAAGGGGCGACGGACGAAGCCGCTTGGATGAAGATCGCAAGCCTGCATGGCAAAGACGCGCAGTTGGATCAAGACAGCATCGCTCTCATCCGTCGCCAGCATGCGAACGCCAAAGAATCACCTCTGACTCAGGAACAACTCTCGCGCCTCGTGCAAAACTTCGAGCGGTATCTGGCTTTCGATACGGTGCGCAATGAATACACGATGCACGCACGGCTTCACGCATGGCTGGCAAGCGTCTGGGGGCGCAAGGATGTCGAGAGCTTTAACGTAAAAGTTTACGCAGAGCTATTTCTGACACCCGATTCAGACCCGTGGCTCGGCCTCTATTCGCCGGACACTTACACTGCGCTGGACGGCGGCGGCATCACGAAATAATCAAAGGATGAAGGATGAAGGATGAAGGATGAAATGAAAGCTATCTGTCTTTACTTCATCCTTCATCCTTCATCCTTCATCCTTGCTAATCGCGTGCGCGCAATCTGACAGGGATGAGCAGCGGGTTGCCCGGCTTGACCGCGACGCGATAGATGGTTTGCGGCGGCGGCTCTTCCTGAGTCAGTGCGCGGCCTGACACCCTGCCTGCTTCCTTTTCCTCCGGCGTCCAGGCGTCGCCCGTGCCGTCTTCCAACTCGAATCTTTCGGTGTCCGCGCCCCACTTGCGCTCCCACTCCTTGACCTGTTCCGGCGTGAGCGCGATGGCATTACGCTCGATCTTGATTCCCTCAAGCGGCTGCGTAGTCACAATCACCGTCAACAGCTCTCCGTCAAAGTTTGGATTTTTGGAATCGAACATGAAGTAGGGCGGCGAATCCGTCTGTGCAGGGATGTCTATGAGCATGCCCGCTCTGACAAAGTTATCACCGCCGCGCGTGCGTTGTGTGGGAAAGATGAGCGTCGGTGAACCGAGCGAGCCGTCACGGAATTGCTCGCGGTCTATGACATACAAATAGCCTTCGAGCGGCGACTCGATAGTCAGGCGCACGCGCTCGCCCAACGCCAAAGGTGTTTCCGCCTCTGCTCTCACAGGCGTCAATTCAATCGTTCCTGATTCCTCCTGCGCGAGGACTCTGGCTCCCCTGTCGGAAGCGGTCGCCGTGCGCAAACGCCAGAGCGTGATGCCGACCTGTGCGAGGACAGAGCTTTTGGTAGGCGGCCTCGTCGGCTTGGCCTGTGCCCGAGCGGGACGATAAACACGCCGCTTTTTATTACTAGCCGTAGTGTTCGATTGCTTGCCGCCCGTCTTGGCCGTGGGTGTCGCTGTCGCTGGCGGCTTGGGTGATGACTTGCGATTTTTGGTGAAATCATCCGAGACGATTTCGCGGGAATTTATCTGCCCCTCCTCTTGCCCCAACACTGCCGGAGGCTGTGCGGCAAAGACGAGCACGACAAAACAGAAAGCGGTTAAGAGGCAAGCTGGTAAAGCTCTGGGCTTGCCGCGTGAAATTTCTTTTTGCAGCTTGCTTCTCATCATCAACGATGCTCCAGTTCCAGCAGGGTTGCGAGAACATTTCCCCGGCTGCGAACGGTTGTTTGCTGTGTAGCTTTATCTTTAACCACTTCCGGCTTCTGCGCCGTGTGCTTCTCGATCAACGCCTGCACTTTTTGAATGGTCGCAGCATTCGTGATCGCGCCCTTCTCGCTCTCAAAGGCGGATTCTTTGGCTTCTTCAAGCTCGGCGACGCTTTCCGCAGACCAGAATATCCAGAACGATTCGGTTCCGGTCTTTCCGGCGAAAGTGTTCCAGCCGGTCTGTATAGTTTCGTATGCGTCCACGCTCGCGTTGCCGCCGTTTCTGATGGGCGTCGGATAAATCTGTGTAAAGCTGGCCGCGCCGCTCTCGGACAAACCCTGGTTGAGCAGGTATAGATAACCCGCCTGCGGGCTTGAGACGTTGAGGCGGAACTTATAACCGCTCTCAAAAATCTCCTGACCGGATGATTCAAAAGGCTCTTGAAAAGGTTGGCCGTCGCGCATCTTTTGCACCGTCAGCGAATAGCTCAACGTGCGAGTTGCGGCTGGCAGCGAAGGCTCTGCGTTACTCAACGGTTGTGGCGGCGCAGACTGAAGCGAAGGCATGTCCCTCTTCGCCTTCAAGCTAGTCCAGATGACTGCGCCAACGATGCCCGCGACAAGTAGGAAGAGCGCGAGGCCAAGTGCGGCGATCAGCTTTCGCGAAATTGGTTTGTTTGATTTAAGCGGCCTGTTGTCCGGGATGCTTCGCGTCGAAGGCTCTTGATAAATCCGGCAGGCCGAGTCTTCCCCGTCGCCGATCAAAGCATCCTCTAAGGCGTCGCCGAATTCACGCGCGTTCTGGTAACGCGCACGTGGTTCAACCGACAGAGCTTTCAGGATGATAGCCTCCGCCGCGTCCGGCAACGCGGGGCGTAAATCCTTTGGCCTGATCTGCACGCCCGCGCGCTGCATCTCGGATAACTGAAAAGCGGTTTCAGGATTGAACGGGCGACGCCCCGAAACCATCTCGTAGGCGATGACGCCGAGCGCATAAATGTCGCTGGCAGGGGTCAGCTTTTCGCCGTGCAACTGTTCGGGCGACATGTAGAGCGCGGTTCCCGGCGATTCGCTCAAAATAGTGCTCGGAGCAACCTTCGAGTTTCTAACTTTGGCGACGCCGAAGTCTATAATCTTGACCTGCTCTTCTTCACCGCTGAGCAGTTGGAGCATGATGTTCTCAGGCTTCAAATCGCGGTGCAGGATTCCCTTCTCGTGCGCTGCGCTCAAGGCCGCGCCCATCTGCTTGATAAAGCAAGCCGCGCGTTCAAGCCCTATGCCTTCCGGCCTCAGCACAGAGCGCAGCGTGACGCCGTCCACATATTGCATCACGATGTAAGGCTTGCCGTCCGGCAAATCCCCTGCATCCAAGATGCCCACGATGCCCGGATGATCCACGCGCGCCAGAGCCTCTTTCTCCTGCTTGAACTTTCTCGTGGCCCACTCATTTTGCAGCGATTTCTCAAGCAACACCTTAATCACCACAGGCTTATCCACCAGCTTGCTGTCACGCGCCAGATAGACCGCGCCGATGCCGCCGCGCCCCAACTCTTTCTCAACCGGATAACGCCCGTCCAGCACCTTTCCCACCAGCCCTTGAGCATGCGACACGGCTTCGCCCGCGTCCGGCAGGGTCGAGGCAGGCGAGAGCGGAGACACGGACGGCTCTTGAGCCACCGTCGAAGGCGCGGCGAATGGTTGTAGATGATCCGGTTTGTTATCAGGAGGCATAAAAGCTTTTTTCTTATCTTCCCGGCGGCGATTGTTTCTGCGCGACGGCGAGGGCGAAATTTTTGTTCAGTCCCGCGAGGGCTTTCGGGTTCTGGGTAAAATACGTTGCGCGGATGACGCGCTCGCTGACGAACTCGAACAGTTCTCCGGCGGTAACGAGTTGATCGGCGTTGATGTCTGCGCTGCCGCGCAAGCCTTCAAGGAGCGCCCAGGTGAATACGCCGTGGCCACCCCACTTGTCGCTTTCCTGTGAAGCCTCGTTCACGTCGGATGAAGTCAGGACGGCGCGCCCGGTCTCGTTGAAAAGCTTTGAGGCGTAGAGGTTGAGGACGTTGTTCTCCGTGTGTTCAAGCCCGCGCGTCGTGATGAGCTGCGCGCCGCTCAAGCCGAAGCTGTGGCAGGCGTCTATGAAGACGACTATGCGTTCGGCGCGCACGGTGTGTTCCAGTAATTCCTGTAGCTCTGACATGGGCAGAGCCGTGTTCGGCATGTCCGCAACTTTCGTGTCGTGAAAGATAAAGTAGAGCTTCTTGAGCGGCGAATGGGGGTCTGACGAGCCGTGACTCGCGATGAAGAGAAATATTAGATCGTTCGGCTCTGCCTTTGGCAGAAAGCGCGCTAGCGCGGCGCGCACGCTTCCGGTCGTTGCCTGCTCGTTCTCCAAATACAGAATGTCCTGCGGGGCAAAGCCGCCGCCCGCGCTTGATTGCAGAAAGTCGCGCATGGAGCGCGCGTCCGCATCCGCGTAGAATAAATCTTTCAAACCGCCGTCGTGAAACTTGTAGCGCGAAACTCCTATCACGACTGCGAATTTGCGTCCCTTGAAGGTCGAAGAGACTGCGGCCTCGCGCCCGCGCACGGGGATGGTCAGGCGCGCAAGATTGCCCGCCCTGTCCTCCGCTTCGATGACGATAAAAGAATTTACGGAGACGCTGACGGCGCTTTCAAATGCGCCTCCTGAGAGTGCAGCTATCTGATTGTTGACTTTGACGGAGGCTAGCGCGCCGGATTCGTCGCTGACAGTTCCTGAGACTTTTAACCTGTCCGTGGCTTTCTGTAGGCGCACGAGGCCGTCCGGCGTTTTCAGTTTAAGCTGCGGCGGCTGGCGGTCTGCCCCTTGCTCTACAACCACTGTTTCCAGCGTGATGGTCGCCCCGGTCGCATCGTCTCTGAGGCTTGAAGCTCCGCCCGCGAGCAGCACGTAAGAGGCGTAGTAGGAACGATTTTCGCGGTCTGTCGCGCTAATTTCTATGACGTTCTTGCCGGGCTGCAAGCGAAAGCGCGGCTTGCTTTCCAGATTGCAATTGACAACGTAGCCGTCTTTGCCGCGCGTCTTGTTGCAGATGGTGTTGGCCGCTTCGCCGTTAATCGTCGTGTAGATTTCGCCGTAATTGATGTTGTCTGCAAACCGCTTTTGCACCTTCAGCCGCAGCGTGTTGATGTTTGAAGTCGGAATGCGGGCTTCGGGCGCGGTTATCGGCACGCCTCCAACCTCCGGCAATTCCAGAGAGAAAGGCGTGCGCGCAGATTCCTCCGCAGCAGCAGAAGAAACGTAGGGCGCAGGCGGGCGCAGGCAGAGCAAGAGCGCGAGCGCGACCAGCAAACTGTAGAGACGAAGTTTACGCATAACGAAATGCAAGGATGAAGGATGAAGGATGAAGGATGAAGGAGATGCTATTGAAGATGAGCAGCTCAAGCTTAAATAGCATGCCTCTCATCCTTCCGCCTTCCGCCTTCATCCTTGCTCTTTATGGTTTCCGGCCTTTGCCTTTAACTGGCGGTGGTTGCGGTTCGGCTGGTGGCGGCGTGGGCGTGGCTTGCGCCGGGGTGACGGAACGCGCGCCTGCTGACGTGGAAACGCCGATTGGCTCGATGTTCTTGGTCGAAACGTTGCGTGCGGGTGAGGCGGCCCAAGTCATTTCGCCCGCTTCCTGCATGTAGTCATAGATGGCATCCATGTCTGGCGGCAGATCTCCCATGTGCTCGCGTTGATAGAGACTGACGTACTCTTTCAGGCTGGAGATGATCTCGCGCGTCTGCCCCGGGTCTTTCATCTCAATCAGAGAGAGCGCGCGATAGAGATGCGATTCGGGCACGACGCGGCGTTTGTCCAGTTCGATGGCTTTGACAAACTCGCTCAGGGCGCGCGACTTTTCGGTCGCGGTGCGCGCCGTCAGCTTCAAGACCTTGCCGTAGTAGTAGTGTGCGTAAGGGTCGTTGGAGCGGATACGTATCGAATCTTCCAGATTCTCGCGCGCCATGTGGAACATATCGTAGTAGAAGGCGCGCACGCCGTTGTCGCGCTTGAGGCCAGCCATCACCGATTCAAACTCTGCTGACGAGCCGATCAACTCGCCTGCATCGAGCTTGGCCTTAATCTCTGCCGAGAGAGTTCCGCTGATGGCCCTCTCTGCCGCCGCCGCGCGCCCGGCAGAATCGCGCATCGGGTCCAGCGTCTTCCCGGTATCCGGCTCCCGGTTGGCTAAGTTGGTCGCGCCGACCGTCATCACTCGCGTATTGCCGACGGTGGCGATGGTGATATTAATCACTTCGACGCGCTCTTTGATGCGCTCCTGATCGGCTATGAAACCGAGACGTGCGCGCGGGTCGCGTTGCGCGAGGCGGCCTAGAGTGGCGTAAAACTTTGGCACCTCTGTCACGTCGTAGTTGCGGTCGAGCATGTACTTGAGTCCGAGTTGATCCGCTTCGTCCTCTTGCAAGCGATCCCACGAGACGGCCACATCGCGCACGGCGAGCTTAAGTATGGATGGAGCCAACTGTGTTGCGATGTGCCAACTGGCAAACCCGGCATCTGCGCCGCCGAAGCCCGCGCCGACGGCTGCGCTGGCGATACCGATTAGCAAGCCGAGGCGTGCGCGCTTCTTCTGCTGCTTCTCGTTGTATTCCTGTGCCCCTTGTGCGACCAGCACATCCTCTTTCCAGTGCTCTTCTTCGACGTGCGCGATCTCGTGGCCGAGCACGTAGGCCAGTTGAGCTTCGTTATCAATCTGCGAGAGCAATCCCGAAGAGACGTAAATAGTGCCGGTCGAGAGCGAGCGCGATTCCGGAATCGGGTTGAGCGTAATCTTGAAGCCGTAGCGATGTGGCGTGCCGCTGGGGACGAGCGATTGCCCCACGCGATTGACGTAATCCTGCGCGAGCGGGTTGTCGTACAAGGTGTCGTCCACCTTCAGCTTGTCACCTGTCCGCGTGAACTGGTCGTCGTTCCCGTCGCGCGTGTTGGTGTAATAGGCAAACTCGCTGTGTTCACGCTGTTTCTGCCTGTAAGCCTCGTCAACATCCTGACGAAAGTCTTCATCCTTACTGTAAAGATCGAGACTGAACTTCTTAATCTTCTGATACGTTCGCTCATCTTTCGTGAGCTTCGGCTGCTGTTGCGACGCATCCTTCTTCTCGTCCTTCTTCTCATCCTTCTTTTGGGCGAAGGCGGCGGTGGGCAAAATGCCTGTGATGAAGAGCGTCAGGGCTAAGAGCGCAGCTATAGAGGAACGTGGTGAGCGATTTAACATAGGGACCTCCTAAAATTGTAGCGTCTGAAAATGCAGTGTGGATTGCCCCTCAAGAGTCGTCCGGGACAACCGCCGTCAGCAGGGCAAATGAATCGAGTTTTGTCTTCGCGTTTGCATTCCGGGAAAGCGCGGCTGAGAAAATTCCCGGAAACGAGGGAAATGCGATGAGTATCGTCTGGGCGAACGTCGAAGATTAAGCGCCAATCGAAACGCGCACGAATCTACGCCTCCGAGCGAAAGACTGTCAAGGATTTTCCCAGAAATCTTCGGACAGGAATGGACAGGATAGGCAGGACAAAAAGATTTGAAATCTGAAATCTCAATCAAATCTGAAATCTCAATCTGAAATCTCAATACAGAGTTGAAATCTCAAACCGACTTTTGAAATCTCCATCAGAGTTGAAATCTCAATCAAATCTGAAATCTCAGATTGCCTTTTGAAATCTCAAATTTTTAATCTGAAATTCTCATCCTATTTATCCTATCCATCCCTGTTAATTTTTCAGTTTAAAAGGCGGCGATGATGGCGTCCGCGAACTCTCCGGTCTTGGCTGTGCCGCCGATGTCGCGCGTGCGTACCTTGCCTTCGGCAAAGACTTTGAGCATGGCGGCTTCGATCTTCTGCGCGGCTTCGCGCTCGCCGATGTAGCGCAGCATGAGGATGCTGGATTGCAGGAGCGCGGTCGGGTTGGCAATGCCTTGACCAGCGATGTCCGGCGCAGAGCCGTGTACGGCCTCGAAGACCGCTCCAAGCTCGCCGATGTTCGCGCCGGGCACGAGGCCGAGTCCGCCGATCAGACCCGCGCACAAATCCGAAACGATGTCGCCATAAAGGTTTTCCAGCAGCATGATGTCGAACTGTTCCGGGCGCATGACGAGTTGCATGCAGGCGTTGTCCACGATTTTGTCGTCGGCTTCGATCTCGGGATATTCCTTCGCGACGTTGTAGAAGCATTCGAGAAAGAGTCCGTCCGACAATTTCATGATGTTGGCTTTGTGAACGGCAGTCACTTTCTTGCGTCCTTCGATGCGCGCGTGCTCTAGGGCGAAGCGCGCGATGCGCGTCGAAGCTTTCTCGGTAATTATCTTGATGCTTTCCACCACGCCGGGGACGACCACATGCTCTATGCCGGAGTAGAGGTCTTCCGTGTTCTCGCGCACGACGACGAGGTCGAGTTCGGGATAGCGCGAAGGCACGTTCGGCAGAGCGCGCACGGGGCGCAGGTTCGCATACAGATCGAGCGTCTTGCGCAGGCCGACGTTGACGCTCGTGAAGCCTTTGCCGACCGGCGTCGTGATCGGGCCTTTGAGCGCGACCTTGTTGCGTTTGATGGATTCGAGCAACTCGTCCGGCAACGTCGTCCCGAATTTTTCGAGCGCCTGCGCGCCCGCGTAATGCGTCTCCCATTGCACTTCAACGCCCGCCGCTTCGATGATGCGGACGACCGCCGCAGAGACCTCCGGGCCGATGCCGTCGCCCGGAATGAGTGTGATAGTATGCTTCATAATGTGCTTTTGTGCTTTGTTCTTTGTTTTTAGTTCCTGGCTCTTTGTCGTCTTATTGATGCTGCATTGAGCCTGTGTAATGTACAACGAACAAAGGACAAAGGACAAAGAACGAAGAACAAAAAACCTGATTTTCAATCAATGCCGGAACCGGAATCAAAAGAAGGCATGACGGCTGATGTCGTGATTGTGGGCGGCGGCGTCATCGGCTTGGCCGTGGCACGCGCGCTCTCGAAGCGTGGCATCGGGCGCATCACGCTGGTCGAGCGCGGGCAGGTTGGCGCGGAAGCCTCGCATGCAGCGGGCGGGATGCTCGCGGTGCAGGCCGAGGCCAATGCTGCGGATGCGTTTTTCGAGCTGGCGCGTGCGAGCCGCGACCTGTACACGGCCTGGGCGGATGAGTTGCGCGAAGAGACAGGGATTGATATTGAGCTTGAAAGGACGGGCACGCTTTACGTAGCTTTGACGGAAGAGGACGAGCTTGAGCTTGCGCGACGTTTTCGCTGGCAGAGCGAAGCGGGCTTGCCCGTCGAGCGATTGAGCGCACATGAAGCGCGCGACATGGAGCCTTCTCTCTCGCAAAAGGTGCGCGGCGCGCTCCGCTTTCCGCTCGACGTGCAGGTCGAGAACAGGCGTTTAATAGCATCCCTCTTATCTTCCATCGAAAAACGTCGCGTGCGCGTGCTGACAAATACGAGCGTCGAAAAACTTTGCATAGAGCGCGGGCAAATCACAGGAGTCCGGACGACGCTGGGCGCGATTCGCGCGCCTCATGTGGTATTGGCAAGCGGCGCATGGGCTTCTTCCCTGACAACTTCGGACAGCCGCGTGCCGCCCGTCGGCATCGAACCCGTTCGCGGGCAAATGCTCTGCTTTGAGATGGCGGAAAAAGTTCAGCACGTACTCTACAGCCCGCGTGGCTACATCGTGCCGAGACTGAGCGGGCGGCTGCTCGCGGGTTCGACGACAGAGCAGGTGGGCTTTGACAAGCATGTGACGGGAGGCGGCATTCACACAATCACGACCCATGCGTTGGAGCTTGCGCCCGGTGCGATTCTGAATGCCACGCTCATAGATGCGTGGGCGGGCTTGAGGCCGCGTGCGGAAGATGAATTGCCGGTCATCGGCGCGTGCGCAGAAGTGCGCGGGCTTTTTTACGCGACCGGCCATTATCGCAACGGCATCCTGCTCGCGCCCGTGACGGGCGAGCTAGTCGCGGCGCACATCGCGACGGGCGACGCGCCCGCGCTGCTCGAAGACTTTAGCCCGGATCGCTTTCAGATGGTTGGTATTATTTGACCCAAGTTGCCGTTGATAAATTGCCACTAGCTTTAGCTAGTGGAGACATGGCACAAAAATAAATTTGGCTTTAGCCACAATGTAATTAAAATCCTTTGGCCGATTGCTTGAGCTTAAATTATTTGGCTAAAGCCGAAAGCTAAGGGCAACCTTGATCCACTAGCTAAAGCTAGTGGCAATGGAAGCAATCCACTGAAACATCTATCATCAGCAACTTGGGTTACTTACAAATGTCATGATGGGAAATCGCAGACAGATGAAACGTTATCTCGCTTTTGTAATCGTTATCGCAGCCGTCGCGCTGACGCCGCTTGCGGGTTTCGCGCAGAAGAGTGTGGTGCGCAAGACAGACGCGCCGCCGCTGCCCGCGAAAGATGAACGCGCGGCTTCCGTGCTTCACGAAGAAGCCGAAGGGTACGTGCGCCGGAAGTATGAAGAGTTCAAGCGCACGAATCTCGCTTTTGACAAGACGCTGGCGGAGCAAACTTTCCGCGAGCAACGCGAGACCGCCGCGCGCCACGCAAGTCAATTGGCCTTGCGCCCGAACCTCAAAGGCGATGATCTTTATTATCTAGGCATGCTCTACCAGCTCGCGGACAACGACGACAAAACGCTGGACGCCTTTCGCCGCTTTCTCGCGTCGAAGCCCGCCAGCCCCAGCGAGCACGCACAGCTCGCGCGGGCGACTGTGGTTTCTCTGACATCCGAAAAAGGAATCTACGCTGAGGCCGAACAGGTCTTAGGAGAATATCTCAAGAGCCAGCCGCAGCGCATCGAGCAGCGCATGCTGATGGAAGCGGAGCTTTCATTAGCTTTTCACAAAGCCCAAAAGCTGGAAGATGCCGCCAAACATGCGCGCGAAGCCCTCATGGCGGCGAAGCTGTTTCAACCGCAAAATCCCGCCGAGAGAACGATGCGCAGGGATGTCATGCTCGCCGCCTCAAAGTTTTTATCCGAAGTCTATCTGGACCTGAACCGGGAGGCCGAAGCCGTCGCCGTGCTGGAAGAGACAAGGCAACTCGCGCTGCTGCTGCCGTCCGCCACGCTGTACAAGAAAACGCTGATTAATTTGTTCGGGCTGGGCCAGCAATTTGAAACGCTGGCGAAGCCGAGCGACACAGAAGCACGCACGGACACAGCGCCTGAGTTGGTCTTCAAAGAATTGATAGAGCAGCCAACGGCCAAGCTCTCAGAGCTTCGCGGGCGCGTGGTGCTGCTCGATTTCTGGGCACACTGGTGCGGCCCCTGCATCGCGACCTTTCCGCGACTGACCAACTGGCACAACAAATACAAGGAGCGGGGCTTTGTGATTCTCGGCGTGACTGCTTATCAAGGCTATGCCGAAGGACGCGACATGAAGCCTGTCGAAGAGCTGATGTTTTTGAAACAGTTCAAGAAGAGACACCGCCTGCCCTACGGTTTTGTCATTGCAGATAATCGAGACAATGACCGGCAATATGACATCTCTTCATATCCGAGCGCGTTTCTGATAGACCGCAAAGGCGTCGTGCGCTTTATCACCATCGGGGCTTCCGCCATCGAAGGCAAAGAGATGGAAGCCATGATCGAAAAGCTGCTTCAAGAAAAATGACCGGCGAAAAGCAGCGATTTGATATTTGCGAAAGAGAAATGGTGCGTTAGATAGTAGCGCAGGTAAAACTTAAAGCCGCACTGGCGCGAGCGTTAAGCCGTTGAAAGGAAAAAGCCTGACGTGTCGCTTGACTCTCATGACTAAAGACCTTGCCTTTAGAGTGCAATTCAAAGCTGCTCCAAAGTGATAAGCCGCTGAAAACATTGACAAAAAAGATCGGAACCGAACAATTACTTTCTTCACTCTTTAATCGCTCACTGCATCGCTCATCACGGTGCCTGCCGGGAATATCTGTAATTGCCCGTCTTTTCGACACACACCTCAATCCCCGAAAGGAGTCCTCAAAATGTCTACGGAACTCGATGTCCCTCCGGTGTCCAACAACGGAGCGTCTGCCGCCACGGAAAAGACCCAAGCAGCGCAGGGCGCGACCAACGGCGGCGCGCCCAACGGAGGCTCAGCCACCCCAACGGCTTTGCCGACCGTTCAGTTCATCAAAGACCAATATCATATCAACAAAAACGACTATGCCAGCGCGTGGATTATCGTCGCGCGCAGAGGCGACCTGAAGTCACCCATTAGCGTCAACGTCGCCACAGATGGCGGAACGGCGATGCCTGATATTGACTATCAAGCGTTCTCGGAAAAGCTCAACTTTGCTCCCGGCGAAACGCAGAAAAAAGTGCAAATCCAGATGACTGACAGATTATTGTCAGAAGATTCCAGAACCGTGAACTTGCAGCTTCACGACCCCGAAGGAGCCGTGCTAGGCGAGCCGTGTGAAACGAAACTAGAGATTGCGCACTATGATAGCCCCTTCTTCAAATCCGTAGCTGTTTACAGAACGCATTTCAAAATTCCACAAGTGGTCAAGGCTACTTTTCTCACCGCCTCCACAGTGTTGAAGCACGCGCTGCTCGCCCTCTTACTGATCTTGATGATCTGGGGGTTGGGTGAGTGGTTTTCATATAAGGCGGAGACACAAGCGAAAGAATGGGTCGGATACCTGAAGCCGGATGACAAAGTCGGCATCACATTTGCCGTCCCCATACTGACCGCTGAGGGTGGACAGGCCAAACCAGGTAGTCAGACGCCGGCAGTAGTTAATAAAGACAACGACCTGCCAACGGACGCTGAAAAAGCTAGACTGGGAGATCAGTTAAGGAGAATTAGAAATCGCGCCATGCTGCATCTGGATGTGATGAAATTCTTTTACACACGGTATTACATGACAATCCTTACCTTCTCAATCTCTGCGGCGCTGGCAGCCATCACGCTGGTGCTGGTCAGCAAGCGCGGCTGGGAGCAGAGCAACCAGTACATCATGACCGCTTTCTTTATTATGACCGCTTGCACCGTTTTCTACAGCGCGTTTCCGGGCGTCTTCCAACAAAGCGAGAACATTCAGGCGAATAAAAACTTATACCGGAAATATGATGCGTTAGAGAATGAACTGATGAGCTTCGCTGTCACCGGCGAATCATTGAAAAAGCTCGAAGTGAAAGAGAAACAAGTAGCGGGCACCGGCAAAAATGCCACGGCGACTGAGCCGCTGGAAACGATTACGAATCGTTCGCTGACAACCAAAGAGTTCATACATTATGTTGATGAGCAACTGGAAAAGGGCGACATCGCAATCGGTTTCGACTACACCAAAGTCGCCAATTACAAGGAGGCTTTCGATACAGACCGCTGAAACTTGAAAAGCAGGCTTAAGAGCAAGTTGTAATCATGTGCGCCCTCCCTGACGGTCTGGCTTCCGGCGTCAAGGGAGGGCGCACACTTAACTAACCCAAGTTGCCAGTTAATCAATTGCCACTAGCTTTAGCTAGTGGAGACCTTGCATAAAAGAATGAAAGAATGTAGGCTTTAGCCAAAGTATAAATAAAATCCTCTTGTCTTATTGCTTTAGCTAAATGGTTCGGCTAAAGCCGACAGCTTAGGAGAACCTTTTTCCCACTAGCTGAAGCTAGTGGCAATGGAAGAAAGCCAAAGACACCTCTATCTCTGGCAACTTGGGTTAACTACTCATGACAATCTTTACTGCTTGCCCGATTTCCTTGCCCCGTAGCGTTTCCAATAACTCACGCGGCGCGGCACGCTCTCTCTGCCTCTAAGCTTTACGGAAATCCTCTGCTATACTAGCGAACGCATCTTTCGCAGGAGGAGTTTGGCCTGCAACCATTTTCCGGAAGCGTGAATCATGAACAATAATGATTTCCAAATGAGTTTTTATGGAAGGCTCTAATATTACCGTTGCCGTCGCTTTTCTGGCCGGCCTCGCGTCGTTTCTCTCGCCGTGTGTGCTGCCGCTCGTGCCCGGCTATGTGTCTTTGATTTCGGGCGTCTCGATTGATCGCTTGAAGGGCGAAGGCGCATCGAAATCATCTGCGCGCCGCGCGGTCATTCTCAACTCGATTGCTTTCAATGTCGGGCTTTCGATGATTTTCGTGTCGCTCGGCGCGGCAGCCGGATGGCTCGGCGCATCCATCCTGAATAATATCTGGCTGCGCGTTATCGGCGGGCTGGTGATTATCGGTTTCGGGTTGCAGCTTATCGGCCTCTTAAAGATCGGCGCGCTCTACAAAGACACGCGCTTTTTCTCGCAGCAGAAACCGCGCGGCATGCTTGGCTCGTTGATGCTGGGGATGGCGTTTGCCGCAGGCTGGACGCCGTGCATTGGCCCAATCCTCGGCGGCATCATCGGCCTCGCGGCCACCAGCGGCGGATGGAAGAGCGGTCTTTTTCTTTCATCCTTCTATGCTGCCGGACTGGCCGTGCCGTTTCTTTTGACCGGGTTAGGCATCAACCAGTTTTTGGGATTCTATGCAAAGTTCCGCAGGCACCTGCACAAGGTGGAAGTTGTCTCCGGCGTGATACTGATTTTGATAGGCGCGGTCGTGGCGCTCGGCTTGACGACGAAGCTCAATAGCTCGACTCTCGCCGGACTCATACCCAACGCGGAGGCTTGGGTTGAATCGTGGAGCAAGAAAAATGGAGGCGCTTCAGGCACGCCGCAACCGGCTAAGACCAAAGCCGTGCTGATGCCCACGCCGGACATCGAGTTGCAGACGCTTGAAGGCCAACAGTTTCGCCTGAGCAGTTTGCGCGGGCGCGTCGTCGTCCTCAATTTCTGGGCGACTTGGTGCGTTCCCTGCCGCGCAGAGATTCCAGAGCTAAACGCCATGCAGCGCGATTTGGATGCCAAAGGGCTGACCATCGTCGGCGCGGCGTTGGACGACACGATGGATCAGGTCAAAGATTTTCAAAACGACATCAAGCAGGAATACACAGTGCTGCACGGCGATGCAGGCATCAAAGAAAAGTTCGGCGGCATCCCAAGCTTGCCGACTACGTATATCATTGACCGCGATGGAAACATACGCGAGAAAATTATCGGAAGCCGTGACCGCGCGGGGTTCGAATCGGTCATCAAACCATTGTTGGATGAAGCCCCTGCGACGGCGAAGTTACGCTTTGTTCATCAAAGCTTGCTGCACGAAGAAGTCCCGCTTGATAACTGATTACCGACCGACAGCAGCCATCAAAATCACTCAGGAGTGTTTGCCATGAAAAGATTTTTCATTCTCGCCATTTTGGTCTTAGCGTTTGCGCCCGCCGCTGCGGTGCGTGCGCAGCATGAATACTCGCCGCTTCAGGAAAAGACGGTCAATTACAAGGACTGGACTTATAAACGCCTGGCTGACGGCAAAGAGGTTAATTTGCGCTCGTTCGTGCAGGGCAAAAAGCTCGTGATGGTCGTCTATTTCGCTCCGTGGTGCGGCAACTGGAAGAACGAGATGCCCGTCGCCGCCAAGCTCTATGAAAAGTACAAAGCGGATGGCTTTGATGTTATCGGCGTCAGCGAGTACGGGACGCTCGACGAAGTCAAAAGCTGTTTTGGCGAGAAGGGCGCGACCTACACAGTCGTCACCGAATCCGAATCGAAAGAAGCGCGCGACAAAACCACGCATTACGCTTATCGCCAGTCCACAGGCGACACGCGCAAGTGGGGATCGCCCTGGAATATTTTTATGGAGCCGTCAAAGCTGACTAAGAGCGGCGACGTGCTAATGGAAAAAGCATGGGTCGTCAACGGCGAGTTGATAGAGGCGGATGTCGAAAAGTTCATACGCGAGCGTCTGGGCTTGGACGCTGCCAAAACCACTGCGGCAGTCTCCGCTTCAACAAATGCACCGACTCCCTGCGAGCCTCTCAAGCTGGATACCGCAGCCGTCAAGAAACCTTAAAAGCAGGGTGTAGGGAATAGGGTGTAGGGTGTAGAAAAAGCTGTCTTGAGCTACACCCTACACCCTTCCCCCTATACCCTAGTTAATCACATCCGGCCATTCATCCTGTGTCATGAAGGGAATCGGTGAGGCGTGATGGACGATCATGCGCCAGCCCCCATTCGTGCGGCGAAAGATGTTTGTCGCCTGCGCGGCAGCGGCGGCTAATCCCTCTTCCATCATCAATGAAATGGTCTCGACACAAGAGACCCATGCGACATCATGCGAGACGGTGATAATCTCGCTGCCCGCGGCAATGGACATGGAATTGGGTGACCCGAAGATAACGAGCCAGCTTTCGCGTATGCGCTCGTAACCAATGATGGCTTCGCGTCCCGGATGGATGCAGACTGCGGTGGGGTCGTCCGCCCAGACTTCATCCATCTCGCCGATCTCCGCCGCGTTCATAGCCATGTAGAAACGCTCGTTGGCTTCGCGTACCTCCTGCTCATCCGACATTTTTCGGCTCTCCGGTTTGATTATTCGCGTCCACGAGGAGGGCGCTCTCTACTCATCCGCTTCTGGCGTACCATGTGCGACTGCTGTTAAGATGGACGGCTTTTGGTAGACCGCAATTTATAGCTTATCATTAACTCACATGAAACTTCGCTTACTTTATCACGGACATTGCTTTGACGGCGTAGCTTCGGCTGCCGTCTTCACGCGCTTTTATCTGAGCCGCATCAATCCTGCCGCAGAGGTCGAATACACAGGACTCCTGCATCGCCCCGGCTCGCTCTTTGACGAAGAGATGTTTGACGGCGACGAGAACGCGATTGTTGATTTCAAGTATTCAACTTCAAATCGCCTGACATGGTGGTTCGATCATCATCAATCTGCTTTTCTGACGCCGGAGGACGAAGCGCATTTTCGCGCGGATGATTCGGGCAGAAAATTTCTGGATGCGACGCGCAAGTCCTGCACGGAATTTATAGCGGATGTCGCGCGCGCGCGTTTTGATTTTAAAGACGATGCTATTGGAACTCTGGTCGAATGGGCGCACATCATAGACGGCGCGCTCTATGAATCCCCTGCGCAGTGCGTGGAGTTGAAAGCCCCCGCACTCCAACTGATGCAGGTGATTGAAAGCGACCCGGACGACCAATTTATCGAGCAGATTATCCGCGATCTGGCACAGCACACGCTCGAAGAAGTTGCGCTGAGCGAAGAGGTGCAACGCCGCTTTCGCCCGATTCAAGCGCAGCACCTGGAAACGCTCGAACTCGTCCGGCGCAAAGCTACATACGCGCGCGGCGTCGTCCAATTCGATCTGGTCGAAGACAACCTGGAAGGCTTTAATAAATTCATCCCGTACTATCTTTACCCGCAGACGACTTATTCCGTCGCGCTGACGCGCGGGACACACCGCACGAAAATCTCTGTCGGCTCGAACCCGTGGGCACCGCGCCCGCGCACGCACAACATAGCCTCTATTTGCGAACGCTACGGCGGCGGCGGCCACGCGGTCGTCGGCGCAGTCTCGTTCGCGCCAGATGAAGTCGAGCGGGGGCGCGCAGCCGTGCGCGAGATTGTTGAAGAGTTGTCAATGGATAGCGATTAGCGATAAGTAGAGCAACCATGCGAAAAGCGATTTACATTCTGGCGTTTATTGTTGTGGCTCAAGTTAGCTTGCGCGCACAGGTGTCGAAACCTGAGACGAAGGCAAAGTGCCCCACAATCGTAGTCGAGTGTCCCACGGAGCCGGCAGGCTATGGAGAATCCCTGACATTCACGGCTCAAGTCAAAGATGCAGCCCCGAATGCCAACATAAGGTTCTACTGGACAATCTCATCGGGCACGCTCACCAGCGGTCAAAACACGTCCACGATTGTCGTCAAAAAAGATGGCAGCCCCGGCGGTGTCGTCACCGCCACTGTCGAAGTTCTCGGGCTTGACGCTAATTGTATAAATACTGCGTCATGCACAGAAACCATAGTGTGTCCTCCTGACCTTAGTCGCCGCTTTGATAAATACGGTGATATTGAAGAGGAAGATGAGCAAGCACGGCTCAATAATTTTGCGATTGAGTTGAATAACAATCCGGGAGCGCAGGGCTACGTTATCGCCTACGTTGGGCCACGCAGCCGACGCGGAGTGGCGGCAGCGCGGCTTGAGCGCATCCGTGATTATGTAATTAAAGCGCGAGGCATCACTGGCGGTCGCATCGTGACAATAGAGGGGGGCCGTCGTCGTAAAACAGAGATCGAGTTATGGATTGTTCCAACCGGCGCGCAACCTCCAAAGCCTGCGCCATCAAACTAAATGAGATAAAACAGACTGAAGGGATTGCTCCAAAAGCAAATCCCTCAATTGCCTTCTGACTTCTCTTTCCAACTCCTAACGCGCCATCAATGCTTCAATCTCTTCGCCCTGTTTCGGAACTTTGCCTGACGTTAGATGAGCGCTGCCAGATATCAATGGCAAGCTTCCCGTGATTGTTATAGCAGGAGAGTGAAGCCTTCCTGTGCGAAGTGTGTATCGTGCGTGAGCGTTTCCGTAATGTCTCGCTGCTGCATCTCAGACATGGAAATGCAATCAGTCTGGCTGTAACCCTTATCAAGACGTGCTTCGTAGAGCGCGAGGCCGGATAAAAATGTTTCTGAAGTTTGCGGCAGCACTTCGACATCAAAATTATCAAGTAAGGCGCGAACGGTCAGAGCAGCGACTTGCCGCATCGCCGTCCCGTAAGAACAGAAGTAGTTAAGCAGTTCCATCAGCACTGCTTCAGTAGTTACCAACCGCACTGTGCCAAGCTCATCTTTAGCTGCCCTAGCCCTGTGATGCCATTGATCTCTCGGATTCAGCATAGCTATCCAATAGAACGTGTCGGCAAACACGGTTCTCATTTCTTAGGCGCTCCGTAGAGATAATGGTCATGTTGCGCTGCGCCGTCTGTCGGCACTTGTTCCCATGATTCCTCCGGCGCTTCCCGCGTAATCTTTTCAATTTCTTCCCAGATGGATTTGCCGGTGGTTACCGACCTTTCCGCGCCTGAATCTCTCCCAGCCAGTAGAGTTTCCATGAAAGCCAGCACTTGATGTTGTTTTTCAGGAGGCAGTTCTTTTAGTTTATCAATGACTGATTGTTCGATATTTGATGACATAACAAACCTCCTATCTAATTCTTCAGCGCGCCATCAAGGCTTCGATCTCTTCGCCCTGTTTCGGAACTTTGTTTGACAGCACGCGCGGGGCGTCTTCTGTGACCAGCACGTCGTCTTCGATACGCACGCCGATGCCGAGGTATTTTTCGGGCACGTCTTTGGCATCCACAGAGATGTAGAGGCCGGGTTCGACCGTCATCACCATGCCCGGTTCCAGCAGGCGCGCTTCGTCCTTGTGATAGTAGCGACCGACATCATGCACATCCATGCCTAAATAGTGTCCGAGGCCGTGCATGTAAAACTGCTTGTACTTCTCTTCCTCAATCAATTTTTCGGGTTCGCCCTGCAAGAGTCCGAAGCGCACCATGCCTTCGGTCAGCATCTCGATAGAGCGTTTTTTAATCTCGTCATTGGTCACGCCGGGACGCACCATCTCGACGCAGGCGACCTGCGTTTCCAGGACGAGGTCGTAGATGTCTCGCTGCGCCTCTGTGAAGCGACCGTTGATGGGAAAGGTGCGCGTGATGTCCGAAGCATAGCCGCGATATTCCGCGCCCGCATCAATCAAGAGGAGGTCGCCGTCTTTGAGCGTCCCGTCGTTGGTGATGTAATGAAGCACTGTGGCGTTCGCGCCGCTGCCGACGATGGAAGTGTAAGCCGGAGCCGCCGCGCCGCTTTTGCGGAAATGATATTCGATTAAAGCTTCGATCTCATATTCCTTCATGCCGGGGCGCGCGGCCTTCATCGCTTCGATATGAGCTTCGGCGGCGATGTCTGCGGCGCGCTGCATCAGTTCGATCTCTTCCTCGCTTTTTATCAGGCGAATCTCGTGCAGGACTGCGCCCGTGTCTATGATGGCCTGCGGCGCGCTCTTGCCCTTGCGGCTCATGCCGCGCATGCGACGGATGCTATTGATGATGAGGTGGTCAATCTCAGCGTTGCCGTTGCCGATGCGATAATAAAGATTGGTCGCGCCGTTCATCAGGTCCATGAGCTTTTCATCAAACTCGGCGATGGGAAAGGCTGCGCTTGCGCCGTACTCGGAAAGCGCGCCTTCGACTCCGGCGCGGCGTCCGTCCCAGACTTCCTTTTCCGGGTCGCGCGGCCTGACAAAGAGCGTGAAGGGATGCTCTTCATCAGCGGGCTTGATGACGGCGACGGCTTCCGGCTCTTCAAAGCCCGTCAAATAATAAAAGTCCGAATCCTGCCGGAAACGAAAGTTGGAATCGTTGGAACGATAGAGTTCGCGTGCGCTCGGAATGATGGCGATGGAATCCTCGCCGATGCGCTTCATGAACTCCGCCAGTTGCGGTCGAATCATTGCCTGATCTCCTTAAAATGATTATCACCGCTGCGGGGCGGCTCCGGAGAGTTATTGTAACCGAGAGGCGCGCCTTCGTGAAATTGAGAAAGTTTGAATTGCATCACAGCCTACACAAGCGGCTCGTTTTGAGTGATAATTCGTGACACGGAGAAAATGCTTTATGAGCGTCCAAACCCTGACTCTGGCAACAGCCGAAAACACAGAAATTATTTCGCACGACCCGGCGACCGGCGAAGAGGTCGGGCGCGTGCCGAATTTGTCGGCGGCGGAAGTAGTCGAAGCTGTGAAGCGCGCACGCGCAACGCAAGGCGCCTGGGCTGCGCTGGATTTTAAGGAGCGCGGGCGCATGGTGATGCGCGCACGGCAAATCATGCTTGATGAGATAGATGCTATCGCGCGTCTGATCTCCATGGAATCAGGCAAGCCCCTGACCGAAGCTATCTCTATGGAGCTGACGCCGACGCTCGACCTGATGCAGTTCTTTGCGCGCAAGACTAAGAGGCTGCTGCGAACGGAAAAGATAGACATCGGCCAGTACGGCCTGATGGGTCGCTCTTCGCGTATCGTTTACAAACCGCTCGGAGTGGTGGGCATTATCTCGCCGTGGAATTTCCCGTGGGCGATTCCGCTCGGCGAAGTCGTGATGGCATTGATGGCGGGCAACGCGGTCGTGCTCAAGCCCAGTGAGCTGACGCCGCTGGTCGGCTTAAAGATCGGCGAAGTTTTCAAGCGCGCGGGACTGCCCGATGGATTGCTGCAAGTCGTGACGGGAGACGGCAAGACCGGAGCCGCGCTGGCTGAAGCAGGCGTTGACAAAATCATGTTTACGGGCAGCGTCGCGACGGGCAAACGTGTCGCCGAAGCAGCCGCCAAGAGGCTTATCCCTTGTGTGCTTGAGCTGGGCGGCAAAGACCCTATGATTGTGCTTGAGGATGCGAATGTTGAGATGGCCGCGAGCGCGGCTGTGTGGGGCGGTTTCGCCAACTCCGGGCAGGCTTGCGCGTCTGTCGAGCGTTGCTACGTGCATGAAAAAATCGCTCCGCAATTTATCGAGCAGGTCGTCGCACAGGTTCGCGCGCTCGAACAAAACATAGGCACGCGCGAAGGCACGGACATCGGCGCGATGTCCAGCGAGCGGCAGTTAAAAATTGTCGAAGACCATGTGAGCGATGCTGTCTCGCAGGGCGCGCGTGTGCTTGTGGGCGGGCATCGCCGCGACGATCTCGGCGGCACGTTTTATGAGCCGACGGTGCTGGCAGACGTGTCTCATCAAATGAACGTGATGCGCGAAGAGACTTTTGGGCCTGTGCTGCCCGTGATGACTTTCAAAGATGAAGCGGAAGCTTTGAGATGGGCTAACGACAGCGTCTTCGGTTTGACGGCGAGCGTGTGGACGCGCGATGTCGGGCGCGGGTTGCGCCTCGCCGAAAAAATCGAAGCGGGCACGGTAACGGTCAACGAAGTCCTCTACACGCACGGCATCGCGCAGACACCCTGGGGCGGGATGAAGCAGAGCGGCATCGGCAGAACTCACGGGCGTCTGGGCTTGCTTGAGCTGGTCGCGCCACAGCACATACACGTCAACCGCGTCACATCCTTTCGCGATCTCTGGTGGTTCAGCTACACGCCGCGCGCCGCCGAGCTTTTTCGCGGCCTCGCGCGCCGCTTTGCGACCGGCAATCCGCTGCAAACCTCTCTGCTCCTGCCGCAGATGATCCGGCGATTGTTTGAGCGACGAAGTTAAGTAATTCAGAAGCTTGCTTGTAATGTATTAACCCTAAAATTACATTTGGCTTAGAATTAATTTGAGTATACATTTAAACTCGGAGGCACAGATTAATGAACTCAGTAACACACCCGGATCGAACAATAAAAGAACCTTCGACTTCAGATAATCAGCAGGCTGAAATCCAAGCAACTGTGCATTCATTGAGAACTTTACTTGACGGAGACGAAGAGGAACAACGCGAGACGTTCGAATATCTTAAGCAAGCATTAGATGAAGACCGTCCCTCTAATCGCAAACTCTTTCAGTAACTATGATTGTTTTGCTTGATGCAGGCCCTCTTGGAATGATCTCGAATCCTCATGCATCTGCTTCCAATAGAGAATGCTATGAGTGGATGGAATCTCTGATTATCGGCGGAAACCAAGTATTCATTCCTGAAATCGCCGATTACGAGGTCAGGCGCGAGCTACTACGAGCCAATAAAACTCAAGGCATCGCCCGGCTTAATCTTATAAAAAATAGTGTTGGCTACCAGCCGATCACCACTTCGGTAATGCTGAGGGCGGCAAAGCTATGGGCGCAGGCTAGAAGGAGCGGGCAGCCTACGGCTGACCCGAAAGCTTTAGATTGTGATGTTATTTTGGCAGCACAAGCATTTGAGATAAACGCAATTGTTGCGACGGAAAATATAGGTCACTTATCTCGCTTCACCATCGCGGATCACTGGCGCAACATAAAAGGTTGAAGCTGAGAGAAGGATAGAGATTTGTTAGCACGCTGGATGCATGCGCGAGAGTTGTGGTACTCGCAGCGAGACACGAACAGGATCGTGCGCCCGTTTGAATGGGGCACGTCCTTTATCAGAGAACACGTCAACGGCGACGACCCGCGCCAAATCTTTTCCGATCACGCGCGCGAAGCCCTGCACAGAAGCGAAGAGTTTTACGCGCTGCCGGAAATTTCCGATTACAAGCTTGACGGCGACCGGCTCACATGGACGAGCGCGGTTCAGACGCCCGCGCCTGAGAACAACCTTGCCCGCGCAAGATTTTTTCCGGCGGCAGAAAAAGCTGTCGGAGCGAAACGACGCGCCGTCCTGATGCTGCCGCAGTGGAATGCGGACAGCGAGAGCCATGTTGCGCTTGGCCGTGCGCTCAATCGTTTCGGCATTAGCGCGCTCAGGCTGACGCTTCCTTATCACGAAGCGCGACGCCCGCCGGAGCTTGAGCGCGCGGATTATCTGGTTAGTTCGAACATCGGTCGGACGATTCAATCTGTGAGGCAAGCTGTTTTGGATGCACGCGCTGCCGTCAGTTGGCTGGTCGAGCAGGGCTACGATTCGATTGGCATCATGGGCACGAGCATCGGCTCATGCACAGCTTTTCTCGCATACGCGCATGACGAGAGAATTGATGCGGGCGTCTTCAATCACGTCTCAGGCTACTTCGCGGACGTGGTGTGGCGCGGCATCTCTACGCGCCATGTCCGCGCAGGGTTCGGCGATGAGGTGGAGCTTGAAGAGCTGCGCCAATACTGGCTGCCCATTAGCCCGCTGCCCTTTATCACACGCCTCTTACAGATGCGCGCCCGCCCGATGCGTTTTATCGCGGCGCGTTATGACCTGACATTTCCGGTTGACCTCTCGCGCGATGTCATCGAAGAGACAAGACGGCACGGCATCCCGCTCGATGTCGCGTGGCTGCCGTGCGGGCACTACACGAGCGGCGAAAAGCCGTGGGTCTATCTGGACGGCTGGAAGATCGCTTCTTTCTTCCGCAAGCAGCTCTGAAAAAATCTCTTCTTTTCAACTATCGCTGATGACTTTTTCAATCGGAGTTCGGCGTATCACATCAAATGGCAAAACCGACTTGTCGCCAAGCTGCGTCTGCGGCGCGTGCCTGCTTCGACGGCGCGAACGGGAGGCGCGTCGCCTCTTCTGACCCTCCGGCAAAGCTTCAGTTTGTGCCAGCCCCAGAGTGGTCAGATTTTGTCTATTCAATAAATTCGGCAGGACATGAAACCATTGCAGATAGCCTGTGACGAAAAAGCCGAACCACACCAACACGTAAAACGAAACTGGCTGGTCGTGTATCGAGAAGACCACGTGAAAAATGAAGGCCAACACAAGAAAAGACAATAAACCGGACGGGAACGTCAGGATAACCATCCCGAACGCCATATCTTTTCCGGCTCTGCTGAGCCAGTGCTCAAAGCTACCAATTGGAATTACCATCAGGGGAAGGATAAAACAGGCGATGCTCGCTATCACCCAACTCAATTTTACAAATGATTTGACCTCATTGCTCATGTCACCCTCGCATACCGCTGGCAGTCTGGTGAGTTAGACAGCGAGCGCATGCGATTTGTTCCAGAGAAACTTTGTGTCGCTCTCGCTACTGTATCGAATCAAGCAGTAGAGCTTCTATGCGTGCGGTAATCTCGCGCGCACGCTCAAGCAGATCGTCTGCGCGCGAGCGATGCTCTTGAGCGAACTCTTCATCTTCGATTTCCGCAGTGTTGACCAGCACGTTATAGCGCGCCGAAGCCACCGCCGCGAGCGAAAGCTGTGCGCCCGTCGCCGCGTCCGACAGAGCATTCGGGTTGCCGATCTCCGCCAGGGTTTCCAGCAGCTCAAGCGCCTGCACTGCGACGCCCGCGACTTCCAAAGGCACTGTCGCCGCGCCCTTCAGAGACTCTTCCAGATAGCTCAGGCGTGCGCGCCGCTCTTCTTCGCTCGCTTGCGGCAGGCGTCGCGCTTTCATCACGCGCTCAAAGCTCGTTGCGTCTTCGCCTGCGGCCTGTGCGAGCCGTGCGCGCAAGGGAGTCAGGAGCGCGAGCGCGTCGCGCACTTCCGTTTCGACCTCTGCGTATTTGTCGCGCCCTGTGGTCAGGTGCGCGATCATCTCGCCAAGCGCAGCGCCGAGCGAAGCCGCATGCGCCGCCGCCGCCCCGCCGCCGGGAACGGGCGCGCCGCTCGCCACTTCCGTGACGAAATCTTTGATGGTCTCCGTCTCGCCTTTGCCTGCGAACGCAGCGTCAATGCGATTCTCAAGCACGAGGCCGGGCGCAAAGTTTTCGATCTGTAGAAAATATTCAGCGACCGAGTCGAGCGCGGACTGCGGCACGAGGCCGACGATCTCGCTGCCCGCGATAGAGACGCCGTAGCGCGCTGCCTCGCGCTGCACTATCTCAAAGACCTGAGACAAAGAAGTCTTTTCATAATCCACCAGATTCGTAGAGACCTGCACCAGCCCGCGCGTCGAAAGCTCAAACCCGAGCGCCTTCAAATAACGCAAGCCTCCATCGCGCCCGCGCACAGTGCGCGCGATGCGCCGCGCGATTGTCAAATCGTCCGTCCGCAGATTGATATTGTAAGCGACGAGAAAGGGACGCGCGCCGACGATGCACGCGCCCGCGCTCTCGTGTATGCGCGCGTCGCCGACATCCGGCATGCGCTCTTCGACTATCTCTATCTCTTCGCGCAACAGCTCAAAGCCGCCGCGCCGCACGTCTTCGAGATTAACGCGATAGGAGCGACGCGCCGCACGCTCGTAAAAGTAAACCGGAATGTGCAGCTCGTTGGCGATGCGCTCGCCCGCTTCATGCGCGAGCGCGATGCAATCTTCCATCGTCACGCCGCGCACGGGGACGAAGGGCAGGACATCCGTCGCGCCGACGCGCGGATGCTCGCCCGCGTGACGGCGCAGGTCAATCAGCCTGGCTGCCAGCGCGACCACACGCACGGCGGCTTCGACCACCACTTCAGCGTCGGCCACAAACGTAATCACAGAGCGGTTGTGATCCGCGTCTATATGCGTGCCGAGCACGACCGCGCCGGGCACAGATTCAATCACGCGCGCCAGCCGCTCGATGATTTCCGGCTTGCGGCCCTCGCTAAAGTTTGGTACACACTCAACCAGACGATGCATAATCGAAGATGTCAGATGCTAGATGTCGGATGTCAGAAGCCGACTTGATTCTAGCATCCGGCATCTGACATCCGACATCTATTTTATGTCAACTAATCGTTTCATACGCGAGGGCAAGAGCGCATGGCAGCGGCTTGAGGAGTTGCTGGGTCTGCTGGATCGTTCTTCGCTCAGAAAGCTCCACCGCGAAGAGGTGCGCGAGCTTGGACGCATCTATCGCCGGACGGCATCCGACCTGGCGATTGCGCGTGCGGAGACGCGCGACCCGCGCCTGATTAATTATCTCAACAGCCTTGTGATTCGCGCGCACGGGCGCATCTATCGCGCGGACGCGCAGGGCAAACAGCGTATCCGCAAATTCTTTACGCGGGACTTTCCGGTCACCTTTCGCCGCACATGGCGTTACACCGCACTGGCGTTCGCAGTCTTCTGGATTTTCGGGATCATCGGTTTCATGGGCACCTGGCGCGACCCTGATTTTTCCGAATTCGCAGGCGTCCCCCCCGGCTTTCGTTACGTCATCAACGCGCAGGTACACTGGTGGGAAGATTTGAACGAAGCGAATCAGATCGGCTCAAGCGAGATTCTGACGAATAATATACAAGTGACCTTTAACGCCTTCGCGCTCGGAGCGATGTTCGGCGTCGGCACGCTGTATCTGATGGCGCTCAACGGAGCGAGTATCGGCGCGGTCTTTGCGCTCGCCTATCAAGCAGACAGTGTTTTCGGTTTCGACTTTCTCTCCTTCGTCGTCGGGCATGGAGTCGTAGAGCTTTCCTGTATTTTTATCGCGGGCGGCGCAGGGATGATGATCGGCTATGCCTTGCTTGTCCCCGGCAACCTGACGCGCGCCGATGCTTTGAAAGCGCGTGGAATGGAAGCCGTGATTCTGATTGCCGGATGCGTCCCGCTGCTCGTCGTCGCGGGCATCATCGAAGGCTTTATTTCACCCGCGCCGATTAGCCCTCTCATCAAATTCAGCGTCGGCATCATCACCGGCCTCGCGCTCTATGCTTATTTGTTTCTGGTCGGCAGGGGTGAAACAGAAGGGGAAATAGGGGAAGAGGGAAAGAGGTAAAAAGGAAGAATTTTATATTGTAGCTTTCAAGCAAAAGTGAGTTTCAGCAAGCCGAACGTCTCACGCAAAGGCGCAAAGACGCAAAGAAGAGCTTATGTCTTTCTTTGCGTCTTTGCGCCTTTGCGTGAGAATTTCTTCGCCTTCTTCACAGCAGGCCGCGCTCTTTCACGCGAATGTATGTTTCAAGGAGCGCGGGCGCGAGCGCGGCGGCGGTGACATCGAGCGCGAGTCCCCCTTGTGCTTCGACGAGGCGCAACGCGGCTTCGCGTTGATGTATGATCTCTTCGGCGACGGATTGCGTGAAGAGGTCCGGGACGGTCTCGGGCACGTCGCGCACGGCGGCCTTGAGGTCGCGGTCGGCGATGGTGACGACCAGCGGAAGGTGTCGCGGGCGCAGGATTTTGAGCGAGGTCAAGAGGTCTCTTGAGCCTTCTTCGTCCACCAAATCCGTGAGGACGATGACCAGCGCGCGGCGTTTGCAGTTGGCGGCGATGAATTCAAACGCGCGTGCATAAGACGGCTCGATCATCTCCGGCTCGACCGCGTGCAGGGCTTCAAGCGCGGCGTCCATGTGCTCGCCTCCGCGCTTGGGCGGCAGGTAGGATTTGATGCGCCGACCAAAGACGACGATTCCGGCATTGTCGCCCCCGCGCGCCGCCGCCGACATCAGCGCGAGCGTCGCATGCACAGCCGAATCCAGTTTGGTCTCCTGCTCTATCCGTGCGGTCATCAAGCGCCCCGCATCGAGCGCGATGAGAATCGTTTGATCGCGCTCGATCTGGTATTGCCGCGTCACAAGCTTTCCGCGCCGCGCGGTCGCAGACCAAGAGATGTGCCGCAGTTCGTCTCCGCGCACGTAATCTCTCAAGGATTCAAACTCGCGCCCCTCGCCGCGCCATGAGGACTTGCGATGCGCCGCGACCAGCGAGCGTGCGCCCAAAGCTTTCAACTCTGCCTCGCGCGCACGGCGCATGTTCGGATAAACCTTGACGGCGACCGCAGACCCGACGCGCGCCTCGCGCCAGACCAGCCCCAAACGCGAAAGATAACGCACGGCAATTTGCCCGAACTCGAAACGCCCGCGCTTGGGCGGCTTCAAGCTGTAAACCAGCGCGGCGGAACTTTGCGCTTCAACCCGCACGCGCCCCTCGCGCAATCCCGAAAGCTTCATCTGATGCGGAAACTCATCCTTAATCATCAAAGCTATGCCGCGCGGCGTATTGTTCAAGACACGCACGCGCACTTCTGTTTCCGCGCCGACGGCAAAGCGACCGCCGAACACACGCTCGACATTCACACCCGCAGGCCACAAGCTCGTTCGCGCATCAATCGCAGCCGCCAACAACAACGCTACATCAAAGGCCAGCGTCGCCCACCGCAAAGCTGGCCTGCCCCAAGACAAAGACAGAGGGATAAAGCCGAGCGCGAGCAGGACGTAAAACAGTCTGGAGAAAACGAAACGCATGTCTGGTAATTAATCCGAGTTGCCAGATATAGAGGTGTCTTTGGATTTCTTCCATTGCCACTAGCTTCAGCTAGTGGAGAAAAGGTTTCCTAACTATCGGCTTTAGCCTTAGCCGAACATTTTAGCTAAAGCAATAAGAATTATCTTTTGGCTCAAGCCGACTTTCTTTTATGCAAGGTCTCCACTAGCTAAAGCTGGTGGCAATTTATTAACTCGCAACTTGGGTTAATTAGGAAGCTAAAATTCTCACGATAAATTTACACTGACAAGCCTGACAGGTAATCTCGCCGAGAGCTTTGAATTGCTCGACTCCGCAATTAGGGCAGATGACCTGTCTCCATGTTTGCTCGCCCTCTGCGGAAACTTTATCGCTCTCTTCTTTTAAATCCGCTTTGCTCAAACGGTGCAACACGGGAATGATGATCGAGATGGCAGCGACCAAAATCGAATTGATGCCAATGGCTTTAACTATTGCTCTCGATTCAATACTAAACTCAAACACAAGGATAATCAGAAAAGCCAGAGAATAAATGACGACGTAAGCGGTCGCCCGCGCCCAAATGTAACGCGCCTTGAGGTTTGCCAGTGACAGCAGGCAAACATGAGAGGTTGATACTGCCAGCACAACAAGATGGACGGTCAGTCTCCAGAAACGCTGGCTCGACGGCTCAAACCAGATAGCCACGATGAGCATCAGAGCTGCCAGCAGCGAGAACACCAACCCAACTGCCGCGAGGACTTTCCCTCTTTTGCTCTCCCACAAAGCGGCATTGGCGAGCGCGCAAATACTTGCGATGGAGATAGTAACCGTCGTCAGGATGATTCTGACTTCAAGCCAGCCGAAGGAGCCTGACAGAATGGCGACGATGCCCAGCAGCGCGCTCAGTATGACCGAGGCGATTAAAAACCAGAAAGCGATTTTCTTAGGGCTGTGCATCTCGCTTGTCAGTGTTTGGCCGTAGACGCTTTCGTGACTAGCGCGGGACTTCCGAGCTTTGCAAGATGTCCGTGATTACGGCGTCGGGCGTCGCGCCGTCAAGCTCCGCTTCGGCGCGCAGCGACAGACGATGGCGCAAGACCGGGCGCGCGATGTCGCGCACGTCATCGGGCGTGGCGAACTCGCGCCCGCGCAAAGCCGCTAAGGCTTTTGAGCAGAGCAGGAGCGCGACCGATGCGCGCGGGCTGGCTCCGTACAGGACTGATGGATGCGAGCGCGTGTTTCTGACGATGTCCACCACGTAGCGTTGCACGCCCGGCTCCATGCGCGTCGCACGGACTTCCGCGCGACAGCGAGAGATGGCGTCGGAATCCGCGAGCGGGCGAATGTCAACCAGTTCAAGACGGCGCGAGTTAAAGCCCGCGTCCCAGTTGGCGACGACCTGCTGCTCTGCTTCGAGCGAAGGATAGTCAATCTGGATTTTTAAGAGAAAGCGATCAAGCTGCGCTTCCGGCAACGGGTACGTGCCTTCGTACTCAATCGGATTCTCAGTCGCCAGCACGGTAAAGAGCGGCGAGAGCTGATGCAAATCGCCGTCGATCGTCGCCTGTCTTTCTTCCATCGCTTCGAGAAGCGCGGCCTGCGTCTTCGGCGGCGTGCGATTGATTTCATCCGCGAGCAGGATGTCCGTAAAGATCGGCCCGCGCCGCAGGGTGAAATCGGAAGTGGCAACGTTAAAGACGTTCGTGCCTGTGATGTCGGAAGGCATCAAATCCGGCGTGAACTGGATGCGGCTGAAATCCGCGCCGATGATGCGCGAGAGCGTCTTGACCGCGAGCGTCTTGGCCGTCCCCGGCACGCCTTCGATCAGCGCATGTCCTTCGGCCAGCAGCGCGACCAGAATGTGTTCAATCGGCTCATCCTGTCCGACGATGATTTTGCGTAGCTCCGTCAGAATGTGTTCGACGGTTGAAGATACGTATTCAGGCAAGTTTTGAGGGATGAGGGATGAGGGATGAGGGATGAAAGGAATGCTATTACTCATCCCTCATCCCTCATCCCTCATCCCTACACCAGTCCTTTCCATAAGAAATCGTAGAGCAGGATTTTCAGTGCTAACAAAATAACGGTTCCGAGAAAGATACGACGAATCCAAATGTTATTAAGCTTGAGCGTGATGCGCGCTCCGAGGAACGCTCCGGCGAACATCGAAAGACCGAGCAGCAGTCCCAGCTTGTAATCCACCAGCCCGCGCGCCATAAACACGATAGTTGCGACGAGCGACGAAAAGACATTGACGAGCTTGGTCGTCGAGACGGCTTCGACGAACGTCATGCGAAAGAGCGCGACGAAGAGCGCCGTCAGCATCGTGACATAACCGCCGCTAAAAAATCCGCCGTAGATGCCGAGCGCGAACGTCAGCGCGTAAGCTCCTACTTCTGCCGCGCGCGTTGTTTCGCCCTCACCTGGAATCACGCCCGCGTCGCGCTTGAGAATCGTGAACAGCGCGACTGCGATCATCGCGGCAGAGATAATGAGCGGCAGAGCGCGAATCGGGATGACCAGCAAGAGCAGCGCGCCGACAATCGAACCCAGGAGCGTCAGCGCAATCAGGAGGGGCAGCCGCTTCCTGTCTATCGTTCCCTTGCCAAGAAAAGGTAGCGTGCCACCTGCGGCCATGAAGGTCAAGCCGAACATGTTGGTCGCGACGGCCACGCGCGGGTCAATGCCGAACTGAAACATCGCGGGTACGGCAATCAGAGAGTTGCTGCCCGTAACCACTCCGACCACGCTGGTCAGGAAAAAGAGCGCTGCCAGAAAAAATAATTCAAGAGGGGATAGGGTGTAAGAGAAAGGGTGTAGGGTGTAGGGTGTAGGGTATAGAAGGAGCGCAATTAATCCGTCAAGAATATTTATAAGCACCATGCTTTACCCTATACCCTACACCCCATCCCCTACACCCTGTTCTTTGGCCTGGCGAATTTCGCGCGAGCGCATGCGCAGGCCGAGTACGCGCTCGACCTCGCGCAAACCTGCCACGAGCGCGAGAGATCGTTTGGCGGTTAGGGGCGCGCCGTTGATGGCTTCCTCGCAATCGTGCATCAGCTTTTCGAGCTGCGGACGGTTGAGCTTTGAGCGCGCCGCGACGCGCGCGGCAATCTCCGAGCGCGGGGCCATGTTATCCGTTCCGGCATAACGCGCTAGCACTCTTCGCGTTCGCGCGTAAATATTTTCGATGGCGAGATCAAAGGCGCGTGCGCGCTCCTGTAGCTCTGCCATCGAAGCCACGTATTCCAGCTTTGAGCGGCGGTCAACCTGCGGCAAAGGCAACGGGCGCGCAAACCTTCGACCGCGTGTCCAGATGACGACCAGCACGATCAGGCCAAGCTGCCCGAGCATCGCCAGCACCGGCGTGCCCGCGAAATATGCTATCAGGCGATTGTTCGAGACGGCATGTCCCTGATGATACTCGTCAAAAAGAATCAGTCCCTCTCTGCCTCCGACCACGTTTAAGGCGAGTTGCAGATTATCCGCGCGGCTGATGCCGTTGTTGGCGGCGATGAAAGGATCGCTTAAAACGATGATCTGGCCTGCGCCGTGTTTGTAATCAACCAAGAGCGCGCCGCGCTCGTTGTAAAGATGCGCGACCGGAGCGGGCGAGGCAATTTCTTTAACCGCGACTGTAGACGGAGGCGAGGCAGGAGTCGGAGCGCGTCTTAGGGGCGGCCCTGGCGGCGGAGGCTCTTGCTCATAAGGCTCTCCCGTCTCTTCATCATAAATTACTGAAGGCCCGCCGCCCTCTTGTGGCGCGGTATTATTTTCATTCTCTTTAGCATAGAAACTGATAAGCCCTGCGAAGCGTGAAGGCAAAGCCGTCTCCACACGGCGCGTGAGCAGCGTCGGCTGTCCCGCGCGCAAAGGCTGTACGCCCTGTGTCATCTGCTCAGGATTGTCTGCAAGAATCTCGGATGTCGGAAACTGCGTTAGCTGGATAGAGAAATTCCAGTGACCGGAAGGCGGCAGCAGGCGAGTATCCGGGCTGCGATCTATCAGGACGAGGCGGCCACCGCTGTTGACCCAGAGCAGCAGATTTTCGACATCCTCGTTTTCAAGCTGCACCAGTGTGTCGCCGACGATCACAAACGTAGCCGTTTGCATGGGCTGCCGGTTAAGCAACATCGCGGGCGACTCAGTCCAGCGCAAGGGCTTGCGCCCGGTCTCAGTCAGAAAATCATAGAGCGCCCGCGTGCCGGTCGCGCCCGCATTGTAAGTCGAACGATTCGGTCTCGCCTCAAGGTCTGAAGTCTTCTCGATCCGCACGTAAGAGGCAGAGTTCAGCACCGCGAGCAAGACCAGCACGACGGCGACGGTAATGATGATGGCGAGACGTTGACGCATAAAAGCAAGGATGAAGGCGGAAGGATGAAGGATGAAAGCGATGCTATTAATAGCTTGCTTGTCATCCGTTGTGTTTCAGCTTCTCGCTTTGTCCTATCCTCCTTCCGCCTTCATCCTTCATCCTTCATCCTTGTCTTAAGGCTTGCTGATAGTGCGTGCGGAACATGTTCCAGTCTTCGGGGCTGGCAGGTGCAAAGCCGTACCAGTGATTCTCAAAGCTGTTGGTCAGGAGGTTCATTTCTCGATAGAGTTGCTCCTGACTGCGCACGGCGCGCAGGTAATCGCGATTGGTTTTGTGTTGTGCGAGACCTAAGATTTTGCGGTCGCCAAGCTCGCAGAGCAGTGCGATGTAGCCTTTGCGAATCGCCGCGCGCAAATTGCCTTCGCGCGCCAGAGCTTCGGCTTCTGCCAAAAGGTCTGCGCTTGTCTGATCCGGCTCAAGATGTTCTCCGAGCACGACGCGCGCCTCGCGCTTGGCTTTCTTTTTGACCTTGCCTCTGGCGTGCCATATTCGTGGGCCAAACTTCCACGCGGCATACCCGATGACCGCCAACGCCAGAACCACGACCACGATTTGCGCGATTAATGAGAGAAAGCCTGCCTGACCGGGCGAGGTGACAGCGGGGTCGCTTTTGGGGAACAGGCCGTTCAGCCAATCCAGAAACTCTTTTAAGAGGCGCATGAGCGCGCTGTCTTCCGCAGCTTTTTTGGCGAATTCGGGGCGGCGCAGGATTGATTCCAGTCTGGCTTTTTCTTCATCCTTGCTGCCTGCGCCGGACTTTTGTTGCTGCTCCAACGCCGCCAGAGCCTCCGCGAGCGCGCCGAGCCGCTCAGAAGTTTCGGTCAGCGCTGCTTTGCCCCGCGCATCCCCCGGCGGCAGCTCTTCGTAATTTTTCAAGGCCGCCTGGAGCCATGCATTGTCCACGGGCATCGAAGTGTTATCCAGCTCAACCAAATCTGTCGGCGGGAGAATCCGGCGCACTTCCGCTAAGGTCTGTGCGACGCGCTCTGCGCGCGATAAATCATCCAGCTCTTCATCCATCGCTTGCAGCGCGTCGAGCGCGACCTTTGCCCGCTCCACGCGCTCGCGATAAGTGCTGAGCGGAATCGCCATCACAGTAGTAGTAGCGCCCGCCAGCAGGATAAGCAACAACAGGCACGCCGCCTGCGCGATGCGAGTCAGATTGTGGCTGGAAAGATTTTCAGACACGAGGTTTCGCTTTTTCCGTTCTCAACTGAGTCCGAGAGTGGAGCCGGGCGAGCGTCGCAAGGGCGAAGGCGAAGGCTCATACTTCGGAGCCAGCCGGTCAGCCTCCGTCGCCAGCGCCGGAGTGATGGGCGCGGCCATGCCGCCCTGCAATCTTGGAATTTCTCCGAGACGGCGCGCCGCCATCAGCTCAATATCATAACCCTCATGCCGCACGCGCTCGTCCACGTAGAGCAAAGAAAGCCCGAGCATCCACACCGGCGTCAACAAAATCGAGCTGAGCTGCGCCAGCACCTGATAGCTGATCGCGTACCATGCAGGCCATGCTTCAGAGCCTATCGAGAAAGGATCAATCCCGTTCAGATAACCGTACCAGCCGAGCGGCACGACCAGAATCATCAACGCCGAATAGGTCGCAAAGGTGCTGAAGAAAACCATCGCCATCAGCCGCTTGACGTTGCCGCTCGCGAGCGACATGCTCCGCCCCATCGCTTCAAACACCCCTTTGCCTTCGACCAGCATCACCTGCGGCACGTAAGCGAAACGCCCCGCCAACAGAAAAAAGAGCCACAGCGCGCCCAGCGTCACCGTCACCGTGGATAAGACGCTGAGGATACCGGATAGCCAGTAAGGCAAGCCTAAGATCAGGATTCCGAAGACCACCAGCGAGAAGGCCAAGACCCAGACATAAAAGACTATGACGAAGGCGACGCCGATAATGAGGGAGACGATGATGGTCGCGCCGAGCAGCCCCCAGAAACGCGCCCGCGCGTTGGCATAAGTCGTGCGCGCCGAAACAGGCTCGTCCCACAAGAGGTGCGTGACCAGATTGCGCGCCGCTCCGCCCATCACGACAACGTTCAGGATCAGGCCGCCGAGCCACAGCACGAGACCGAAGAACATCATCAAGCCATACAGAACAAGCGAGGCTTCGCTGCCCGTCGCTTCCAGCTCGCGCCAGCTAATCGTCACCAACACATAACCCGCCGCCGAAATCACGACCGGCGGCGCAGCGATGCGAATCAACGTCATAAAATGACGCCGGTAGAGCCGCACCGCGCGATCAATCAAATCACCCGCGCCGAGCGGTGCAAGAGGCAGTTGGTTGACGGCCAGAGTCGCCACAGTCTTATCACCCAACGATCTTAGAGAAAATTGGCTTACTAAATCTGGAGGGAAATTCTATCACAGACGGTCTGTCCCGGACGAGACGCTTGCTCTCTGAGTAGTGGGACAGTTTGAAATTCAAGTGTCAAACAGCATCAGAAAAGAATCTCCCGCAAAGGCGCAAAGGCGCAAAGCAAGCATGCCGGATAAAGAATAGCTCAACCCCTTTGCGGCTTTGCGCCTTTGCGGGAACAGGTTTTTTCTTTGCTCTGTTTGAAACTGACCCACTACCGCTCTCTGACTGATGAAGCATATAAAAAATGCGGCTCACGACCGATAGGCCGTGAGCCGCAAAATTCCGGCTCTCGGAGCGACAGAGTTCAGGGTTGATAATCAATAAGGAAATCCGTGCGCCGCTCGACATCCACTTTGCCCTTCGCGTCCTTCAAGGTCACGACCAAAGCATAACGGCCTCGCATCGTCGGCAAGTTGAAGCTTGTGCCCTGCACCACCTTGGCGCGGTCAGAACCGGCGGGCGGCGCGAGAGGCAGCTCGCTGTCTAACCAAGCTTTTCCCGTCGCGTCCATCAGTTTCACGCGCTGGACCAATCCGGTCACTTCTTTCGGCAGGTTATAAATCAGAAAACGCACGTCCACATCCGAGCCGGGCTTAAAGCTGTTCGCGCCGCTAAAGCCTGTTTGCCCGGTCGCCGACATCAGGATGCTGCTCATCGAAACGGTCTTTTTGTCTTTCGGGTCTGGAACTTCAAAGAACTGGTAGGCCGAGCCGGTGGTGCCGGTTGATTTCTCGCGCACCACAGCGCGCACCTGATAGATGCCCGGATTAAGCTTGAATTCGTTGACTACGATCAGACCTTCCTTTTTGATTTTTTGCCTGAGGTCAGGATTTTTTGCGAAATCGTATGTCAGCGTTGAATTCCCGGACGCAAACTCTGCCACCGGCGTGTCGCGCCCGGCGGCAAAGACATAAGCCAGAATGTCGTAAGTAGCCGTCTGGTCAGGAGCAGTGGCAGCAGGCAGCGATAGATAGTTGCGCCCGACATGCAGACCTATCTGAGTAGTCTGCTCGCCGGTTGCAGCTTTCGGCACGACGTTGGCGACAAGGTCAACCGGAAGAGCCGTCACCGCCACCGGCGACTTGAGCGCCTGGACAAGCTCGGCCTCAGTGCCGCGAATGGTTTCGGGATTAGCCGCCAGATAGCCTCTGCGCGTCCGCACGATAAGATCGGATTTGCCTTTGACCGTGATGTTCAGACGATGAAATTTATTGTCGAGCACGGCGGGCTTGAAACCCAGCACGTAATAGAAGCTTGAATCTTCCATCGCCCGCTCAAGCCCGTTAACGAGACTGTTGGTGTTAGAGATGAACTCGCCGCCCGTTCCGGTGACCAGCAGGCGTGCTCCGGCAAGCTCTTCAAAGCTGCTTAAAGTCAGGTCGGGATTAGCATTTCGCAAGGCCATTCCGCTGCCGGTCAAGTTTTCGCTGGCAGTCGCGTTGTTGGTCCGCAGCCCCGCCGCATCGAGTGCGTAAACGCTGACGCCGCTGCGCCGTGCGACCTCGATCAACTGCGTGAGCTGGTTTGAAATATCTTCACTGGTGCCTGCCGCAGTCACGAAAGATTCGGTTAAGAGAACGGCTATTTTGCGCCCCGGCAAATCGGCCATCGCCTTGAACAAGCTTTGCAGGGTCGAGATATTGTTGCGTGTGTTCTGGCCGATCTCGCTGACATAGGCTTTGGCTTGCGTGCGAACTCGCGCGTCCATATTGCCATCGCCTCCGCCTGCCGGTTCCCCGGAGCCTTTGGCCCCGGCGTTGTTGATCGGCATCACATCTTGCTGGTTAGCTATTGATCCCTGCATCCCGCCTGACTCTTCCAAATCGATTCGGCGTCTGACGGTTTCCAGAACTTTGCGGTCGCCTGAATCAATGCGCAGCGCCTCCGCAGGCGTCATGTTGGATTGGGGCCTGCGCGCTCTTTCAGCCACGCCGCTCTGCGCCGCCACACGGTTCAAGGCGCTCAGCAATCGCTGCTTGTCATTCGTGAACTGTTGCAGCGACGCCAACGCTCCGCCCGTTGACATCAGCGCAACCATGTCGTTCGGCGACATCTTCGTGTTGATGAAATCGGCAAAGGCTTTGCGCGAGCGATTGAAGTTTTCCAGTGAGAGAGTCGTATCGTCAAAGACGAGCGCGATGTGTCGCCCTTCATAGGCCATGGACAATGAAGAAGACTGCGCGTTGTCGGTTGTCGCCGTTGCCGGATTCCCGCCCTGCACGCGCGAGCCTTCGATGACGGTAAAGAAATCTATCGCCTGCGGTGCGCCTTCGTCCGTCACTTGAAAGTCGCTCGCCTTCAGCCCGTTGATCCGCCGCCCGCTCTTATCCGTCACAATCGCTTCGGTCTGGACAACAGTTGTTGCCACACGGACTGTCTCGTCCTGCGCCGCAGGAAAGGTGCTCGGCGTTTGAGGAAAACAGGTGATGGCTTGAGCTAATGTTAAAAACAGGGTTGCAATAATAGTCAATGGTTTGCTTTGGGACATATCAAATTACCTCTTTAAGTGAATGGAGTAGACGACCGATCCGATGCTTTGTAAAAACATCACAAGGTTCTCAAACGGGCAACCGGCCTCACCTGCTTTCGGCATCAAGCGCGCGTCGCTCACTCGCTGAATCGCCGGAAGGAGAAAGATCGCTGGACAGATACTGAGCCTCTGTGTTTGTTGAAGCGCTCGCTAGAGATTTAAGAGCACGACGGGCGCGAGCCTTTTGCAGCTATCGGTAAACGAAATGATTTTATCAGATGTCGGGCAAAAGAGAAGAGTTTACCGGAGAGCTACTGAAAAAATTTAAGGGAGAGGATGGCTTGTAAGCCGTCCTCTCCCCTGTAGCGCTTTCAAGCAGCGCTCAAACTCCGGATGGAGTGATTAGAAGATGAACCGCAAGCCCAGACGCCAGGTGCGCTTGTCACCAGCGTTGAAACCGGGGTTCTGGAAGCTGCCGACCACGAAGGTGTTCGAAGCATCTTCCGTAATCGCATCAGGCACACCGAAGTTGCGGCGGTTGAGTACATTGAACGCTTCCGCGCGGAACTCCAGCTTGGTGTTCTCGGTGATGTTCGTCGTCTTGAAGACCGACAAATTGACCGAATAGAACGGCAAGCCGCTGAAGGTGTTACGACCGACATCGCCAAACGGCGTTTGGAAGAGATTGAACGCTTCCAACTGCGCGAACGGGATACCAGAACGACCGTTAAAGCCAAAGTCGTTGTAGATCAAGCGAGCCTGCGTCAAGGCTTGCGCGGGCGTGACGACCTGACCAACGGAGCCGGGATTCAGCGTGTTGAAGACCACGAACTCGCCGGGATCCAAAGCACCACCGTTATAGTCGCACTCAGGACCGCCGAAGAGCAACAGACAGGCTGCCGCATAACCGAAAGCGATAGTTCCCGTCGGTGCGCTCGGATTGCCGTTGAACGGACGGCTCGCGCCGTTGATAAACGCAATCTCGAAGGCCGGGTCAACTGTCGCCAAAACCTCAAGCGGAGTGTACGGACGGCCAGAGCCAGCGCGGATGATACCGTTGAGCTGGAAGCCGCCAAGCAGATGACCAACCACGCCGCGCTGCTCTTTGTGCCAGGGCAGTTCGTAAATGAAGTTGGTCGTGAAAATGTGCTTCTGGTGGAAGGCCGAGAGGCCGCGCTCGCCGTCCGTGATGTCGAACGGATTCTGCGATGCCGCGACGCCCTGACCGCCGCCCAACGTTCCGAAAATTTCGGAAGCATTGTCAATGGTCTTGCTCAACGAATAGTTCATGTTGAGAACGAAGCCATCAATAAAGCGGGTGTCGAAACGAAGCTGCATTCCGTTGTACGTGGCCGAAGCGCCGTTAATACGTGTGCGCGTCGGGCCTTGGAACGGATTCAAGCGGCCACTGCCGGTGATACGAGTGCCGGTTCCGTCTACGGTACGAGTGTTGAAGGTCGGGCCAACCGGAGCGATACAGGTCGGATCAGCACCCACGCAGGACGTGGGCAGGATGCCGCCGGTAAAGCGTCCCGGATCGCCGAACAGGAAATTACCGGCTCCGGCCAGGAATCTGATGTCCGGGTTACCGTTGATGGTCTGGAACTGACCGATCAGGCGCGTTCCCACATAGCGGGCTTCGAACACGGAATTCTTAAAGAGTTCCTGTTGAATACCGAAATTGTAGGACAGCGAATACGGGTTATGGAAATCATCCGCGACGCGGGTCTGGTTAAAGAGGCGAGGGTCACCACCGTTGGTGCCGGGCGTCGCATTAACCTGTGCCTGCGTGGTCGGGAGGGTCGGGAACGTCAAGGAACCGGGAGCTCCCGGAGTCTGACGCACGAGGCCAGCCACCGCAAACGGCGCGGCTGTCACTGTGTTCAGCACGATGTTAAAGAACGACGGATCGTAAGAAACACCGAAACCGCCGCGAATCACCGTGCGGCCATTGGTGAAACGCTCGCCGAGGAATTTCAGATCCGGCTGCCACGCAAAGCCTACGCGCGGGGCGAAGTTGTTCTTGTCAATCGGCACTTTTCTCGCCGTGCGGAATTCCAGTGGGAAAGCCGTGTTGAAGAGCGCCGTTGACGGGTTAGCTTCGCGAGCATTGACATCATCAATGATCGGGTTGAACGGCTGCGTCGAGATTTCGTAACGAATGCCGAGGTTCAAGGTCAGGTTCGGGCGAATGCGCCAGTCATCCTGAAAGAAGAAGAAGAAATCGTTCTGGTTCGTGCTAATCAGCGGATTGCCTTTGGCAAACGAGATGTCACGAGGACGACCGAGCAGCAAGTTCTCAAATGCCGTCGCCGTTCCGGCCAAAGGAGCGCCGTCCAGACCGTTGGTGCCATAAGTAAAGAACACGCCCGGCGGCAGAACGCCCGCCGAGGCTGCGGCAGTGCCGCCGTTGAAGCTAAAGGTTCCGAGGAAGTTCGGCAGGAAGAAGTTCTCCACTTTCTGCAAGCGGATGTCCGCACCGAATCTCATCGAGTGGTTGCCGATGGTGGAAGCCACTGTATCCTGGAACTGGTACACGTCAACTTTACGTGACTGCGGCAAGTTGTTCGGCGTACCGAACGCATTTTGCAGGTTGTTGAAACGGTCGCGCGTTCCGGTAAAGGCAGTGCCCGGGCCGCTCGCCACAGATGTGTCGCCGAAGCTGACATCCAGACGCGAGAAGTTAAAGCGAGCCTCGTTGACCATGTTGTTCGAAATCTGGCGCGTATAGGTCACACCAAGATTGTTGTTCCTTGAGGGAACCGCAAAGAGCGCGCCAGCGACGAAACGACCGGTCGCAAGCGGGAAATCTGCGTCATCGAAAATGTAGCGAGCGATGAAGGTATCTTTGCTCGTCAGGTTCCAGTCAACCTTACCGATGATCTGGTTGACGAAATTGTCGGTACGGACGATACGCACGCCTTCACCGCCGAAGATCGTGAAGCGTCCGCCGGGAGCCAGCGGGTCGGCTATCGTAGCCAGCGGAGCCAAAAAGCCCGGCGTCACCGGCTGGCCGTAGGGGTTGCCCGGGCCAAACTGGAAGCCGTCGGCCACGCCGTCGCCGTTGGTATCAACCGTCGGCGGAGCGAGCAGGAGCGTGCCCTGTCCCTGAACCGCAGCGGGTCCGCAACCGGGCGCGGTGCAAACCAGCGCAGCGGTCGCAGCCGTGCCAAAGATTTGGTTGGCACGAACCGAGCCATCCAATGTCGGGCTTAAGTTGGCGGAGGTCAGGCCATTGACATCGCCTTCGCCTCTCTGGCGATCTCCCTGATAGGTAACGAAGAAGAACGCTTTGTTCTGCTTGATGGGGCCGCCGATGCTGCCGCCAAAGCGATTGTTATTGAACACGTTCTTACCTTCGCGGCCTAAGAGCGTGCCGAAGGCGGAAAATCCATTGTCATTCAGGAACTTAAAGTTACGGAAGGTCTGCTCTTCGATATTGTTGCGAGTATCGAGTCCAGAGTTGTTGTGATACTCGAAAGCAGTGCCGTGAAACTCGTTGGTTCCGGATTTGGTAATGGTGTTGATCTGCGCGCCGGAGTTGCGTCCGAACTCGGCAGAGAAACTGTTGGTGATAACCTGATATTCGCCGATGGCTTCAGCATTGGTAATAGCAAGGCTGGGGCCGGCGACCGAGTTATCATTGTTATCCTGGCCGTCAATCTGGAAGTTGTTCGAGCGGCCACGATTACCGTTGGCAGAGATGCCAACGCCGTTGGAAAAGTCCGCATCGCCCGGGGTCACGACGCCGGGGGTCAGGAGCGCCAGATTGTCAATCGAACCGGCGAACGGCAACTGGGTCAACTGCCGTGGCGAGTAAGACTGTGAAAGCTGGCTCTGCGTGGATTGAATCAGCGGCGCGTCGCCGGAGACATCAACCGTGGTGTCTACCTGTTGAACGCCAATCTGAATATCAGCGGTGTTCTCAATACCGAGACTAACTACCAATTTCTCTTTGATAGTCGCGGCAAAACCCTGCGCCATGATTTCAACCGTATAGTTGGAACCGGGCAGCAGGTTGGTGACGCGCCAAAAGCCCTCGTCATTGGTGGTCGTCTCTTTGACGATTCCGGTATCTGCATTAGTGACCTTGACGGAGGCGCCAGCCACGTTTGCCCCGTTGGGGTCTTTCACAACGCCCTGCAAGTTACCTGTCGTGACCTGTGCCGAAGCAAACGGCACGGCAAACAACAGCGCCACGAGCAGGACGACGCTTCGCGCGATCCAAATTCTGGTGCGAAACTCACTCATGGAAAATCCTCCCTAAACTTTTATATCTATCCGATTGGTGGATGGGAAACTCATTTGAATTTTGGCAAGTAATGCGACTTCGATTGTCCGGTGCTAGTCTCTCTGGACTTGATGTCAGAAGGCAGTGCTTGCCAAATATTGATCTTGCGAGTTAAGTTCAAGCAATCCCTGTTCCCTGCGCCCACAGACACGTAAGGGCTGCTATTTACTCCACTTAGCTCTCTGAGCGGTGCACGGAGTTCCAAGATTTCGGATTTACATCCAATTTTTTGTGAAGGGTTGAAAAGAAAGCTGTGTTTTAGGTTTCGGTGCGGCTGTGGGCTTTTTTGACGACCGCGAACTCAAAGCGCAATTCCTTGCCGCGCATGATAAAGCTCAAATAATGCTCCCACAGCTTGCGCGTGAAGCGCAATGCAGGCCAGCGTTGATCCAGATTGACCAGCAGCTCGATGCCCGTGAAGCGCCACAGATTCGCCAGCGAGACGTAGGTTCGCACAGGCTTGAGTTCGACCTCTGTGTAGAAGGGAAAGAGCTGCCGATCCTGCATGAAGCAGTTGAAGGAGTAGCTGTTGAAATGGTTGCGATGCGTCGGGTCTGTCGGCCAGTCCGGGTTAGAGTAGTGCGGCGTCAGAAGCCGAATGCGCCCGCCGTCTTTCGTGATGCGATGCAGCTCTGAGACGAAAGCCATCACATCCGGCACATGCTCTATGACATGATTGCTGACGACCTCATCGAACTCATCATCGGCGAACGGGTACGGCACCACGCCCAAGTCGTGTATCACATCCGCATCGGTGCGCGGGTTGAAATCCATCCCAATCGCGCCCGGATGTTTGTTCCGCCCGCAACCGACATCGAGAATTTTTTTGCCGCCGGAGGCTGAAAAATTGGAGGCCGTCATGGAATGATTCAGTAAGAGCCGGATGCCAGTTCTAACTTTACTTGAGATTTCAACTGGCGCAGTGTCATGAAAGTTCTTTGAATTGCCTCCAGCTTTAGCTGGAGGATCATAAGCAGGAAGGAATTTGGCTTTAGCCAAACTTTTGGTTAAAGCCAACAATTATTTTGCTCATCTTCTCCACTAGCTTCAGCTAGTGGCAATTCATCAGGGGAATAATATTCTCACGGCACTAACATCCAACATCCGCATTTTTTATCATGCTGGCGAACGAGGTGAAATCCATCGGGCGCACGGGCAAACCTATCTCTCGCTGTAGCTGTTCCAGAGTCATTCCATCCAGCATCACATCTTCATCGCTCTTGATGGCCGAGCCGGGGATGACGACAAAGCTGCCTCGAACACTCTCACGCGCTTTGAGAAAATCTCCTCCGGTCAAAAGCCCTGCGACGCTCGTATCGCCGCCGAAGTAATGATTCTCGACCGCGACCACATGCAGCCTCGTTCCGAATCGCGCGTTGATGCGCTCAATCGAATTTTTCAAAGCGGGCGCGAACAGCGTTCCAGTCATCACCGTGCCATCAAGTTTAGCAGCGTCTTCAAGCGCGGGCGGACGACGCTCAAGCCTGCGACCGAGCGCGGCAAAGTCGTTCTGAAAAGACCGCACCATGCCAATGCCGTCTTCTATCTGCGGATAGTCGCCGTAATGCTTGCGCGAAGGCACGGCGCGACCAGCCTTGACATAAATCTCGTCGCCTAAAAAAGCGAACGTCGTTCCCAGACGCTCGCGCAATTCTTTTTGTATCGCGGAGACTTCAAGAATCGTGCGCCGGCAAAAGTCCGGCGTGACGGGAGCGAGGCGCGCGTCCGTGTTGTAGCGCGTCAAACCCAGCGGCACAATCGCTACACTCTTGACTTGCGGGTGGAGCGCGGCCAGATCATTAATCGTGCGCCGTAGAATTGCGCCGTCGTTAATCTCCGGGCACAAGACCACCTGCGCGTGAAGCTCTATGCCTGCATCGAGCAACCGCTTCATCTTGTCTGAAATGTCCGCGCGCTTCTCATCAACGCCGAGCAGGTACGCGCGCACTTTTAAATCCGTCGCATGCACCGAAACATACTGCGGCGTCAGACGCTGTTCGATGATGCGGCGCATCTCGTCTTCGGTAATCGAAGTCAGCGTCGTGTAGTTGCCGTACAGAAAAGAGAGACGTATATCTTCGTCGCGGACAAAGAGCGAGGGGCGCGCATCCGAAGGGTTGCCTTTGCAGAAACAGAAGAGACATTCGTTGGCGCACTGGCGCGGCACAATCTGCTCAAAGCCGAGACCGAAATCTTCGCCTTCGTCGCGCTCGATCTCCAACTCCCAGTCTTCGCCGCTCTTCTTGCGAACTTCTAAAACCAATTCGGTCTCGCCGCCCGTCTGAAAACGAAAGTCTAGATAGTCGCGCACGGCTCGACCGTTGACGCGCAGGATACGGTCGCCCGCTTCCAGCTCCAATTCGGCGGCCATACTGGCTGGCGTCACTTCTGTAATCTCCACCCCGCGACGACGCAAGCTCGTGACAGCCGGAGCAACTGCAAATTCGTACATCTAAAATTCAATCCTTAACACGACCCGCGCCCATCAAACAGCGCGGCGATTTATTGCTGACCCAGCATTGTCTTCATCAGCCGTTTGAGAGGCTCAGTGATGAAAGAATTTAGTATAACATAGCGCCTCGTCGGACGCCTTGCGCGCGACACAATAGCGTCCAAGTCAGAACCGCCTGCGGTAGCGGGCGGGTCGCAAGCATCACCAAAACCCGCCCGCTACCGCAGGCGGTTCTGACCTGAGTTTTCAGATTGACTGAGCCTATCGTTCAAAATGAAATCATTGACAATCAATTTGCAAAGACTTAAGGTATTAAATGTCCGGTCAAGAAGGATGGACAGCCCCGTTAGACTCTCCTCTAATGAACATGCGCAGAAATCCTGCAACTGATTCTGCTTTAGCAATTTAGCGAACACAGCGAAGGTCAGGCCAAGTTTCCGATAATCTCTCTCTTCTGATAATAAAGCAATAGGGCACGCGGCTTGCTCACACGCATATAAGGTAAGAGGTTTCCCCCGTTGATGGAAACCTCGGAATGATTCAGGGGAGACCCAAAACAGTCATGAACACTTCCGAATTAACCGCCACTGCAACCATCCATCCCGCAGAACCCGCTATGCACCCGCGCGCGACACGCGGCACCATCCTGCTGGTCGAAGATGACCGCTCCATACGCCGCTATCTGGAAGTGATTTTGAGCCGCGCCGGTTACAAGGTAATCGCTGCGGCGGACGGGCTTGAGGCGATGAAGGCTGCGCTCGCTTCGGCGATTGACGCGGTCGTGACCGATGCGGTTATGCCGCACTTGAATGGTTACGAGTTGTGCCGCTTCCTGCGCCGCCATCCAAAATTTTCATGCCTGCCGGTCATTCTCTTGAGTGGTCTTGAGCGCGCAGATTCCAACACGGATGCGGAAGCACGCGCAGATATTTATCTAGCCAAGCCCGTGCGCCCCGAAGAACTCACGGGCAGCCTCGCGCGCCTGCTGCTTAAAGCAGCTTAACAAAAGGTTCAAGGTTCAAAGTTTAAGGTTCAAGGTTAGGAGCAATGTCTTAACCTTGAACCTTAAACTTTGAACCTTGAACCTTCTTATGTTGTGCCGCCGAGCATGTCGTCAAGCGAAGTGTATTCCAGACCCTGCGCTTCGGCGACTGCTTTGTAAGTCAGCTTTCCGGCGTAAGTGTTGACGCCTTCTTTCAAGCCGGGGTCGCTGTTGATGGCTTCGACGAAACCTTTGTTCGCCAGCTTGAGCGCATACGGCAAGGTCGCGTTGGTCAGCGCAAAGGTCGAAGTGCGCGGCACTGCTCCCGGCATGTTGGCGACGCAATAATGCAGCACGTCTTCAACATAATATGTCGGGTTCGAGTGCGTCGTCGGATGCGTCGTCTCAATGCAGCCGCCCTGATCCACCGCCACGTCTACGATGACCGAGCCATTCGGCACATCCTTGAGCATGCCTCGCGTGACGAGCCTCGGAGCCGCCGCGCCGGGAACGAGCACTGCCCCGACGATTAAATCTGCCTGCGAGATAGCATCGTGAATCATATAAGCGCTGGAGGCGAGCGTCGAGACTTTTGAAAGAAAGATGTCATCGAGTTCGCGCAAGCGATCCAGATTATTGTCTATGATCGTGACCTGCGCGCCCATCCCGACAGCCATCTTGGCAGCGTTCGTTCCGACCACTCCGCCGCCGATGATGACCACGCGCGCAGCAGGCACGCCCGGCACACCTCCCAGAAGGATGCCGCGCCCGCCATTCATCTTTTCCAGATACGTCGCCCCGACCTGAATCGCCATTCGCCCCGCGACCTCAGACATCGGCGTCAAGAGCGGCAACGTTCCCTTCTTGTCCGTGATCGTCTCGTAAGCGATGCCTGTGACTTTGTTTTGCAGCAGCGCCTCGGTCTGCTTCGGGTCGGGCGCAAGATGCAGATAAGTGAACAGCACCTGACCTTCACGCATGCGCGGGTATTCGGGCGCAATCGGCTCTTTGACTTTGACGATCATATCGGCCTGCGCCCACACGTCATCAGCCGCATCAAGCATGGTCGCGCCCGCGCGCTCGTACAACTCATCCGCAAAGCCAGAGCCTTCGCCCGCGCTGCGCTCGACGATGACATTATGGCTGGCATCCGTCAGAGCGCGCACGCCCGCAGGCGTCAGGCCAACTCTGTATTCGTTGTCTTTGATTTCCTTTGGGAGTCCGACGATCATCGCTTTGCTCCAGATGTTAGATGTTAGATGCTAGATGTTAGAACTTGATTGAGCGGAGAAGGCCGTTCAGTAAACGTCCTACTTCATCCACCCTTTCCTGTAATGCCAAGTGCTGTCCCGCGTCAATATACCCAAGTCGCAAAGCAAGTTCCAGGTGAGTGTCCAATTCCAATAACGACCCCTTGCATTAGCCAAGAATTGTGTAAATTCCCTTGGCAATCTTCGCCCTTGTCCCTCTGCTATATTAGCCGAATTGATGCAGAGGCTCGACGCAACTGACTGGTCAAACCATAAGTTTCTTCCTTTGGAAAACTCTTGCTAGTGTTGTAAACCACTACAACCAAGTCCATTGCTTTCTGCCAGACAATCAAGTCACGATGGCTTCTGATCTGTCCTTTAGCATGTGAACTAACATCTGACATCTAGCATCTGATATCTTGTCTGCCTACTGCGGCTCTACCTGATCTATCTGCGCGCGTTGCAGTTTGCCGCTGTAATCAACGTAGACGGATTTCCATTCGGTGAAAATGTCCAAGACTTGTGTGCCCGCCTCGCGGTGGCCGTTGCCGGTGCCTTTCGTGCCGCCGAAGGGCAGATGAACTTCCGCGCCGATGGTCGAAGAGTTGATGTAGAAGATGCCTGTGTACATCTCGTTCATGGCGTGAAAAGCGCGGTTGACATCCTGCGTATAAATCGCTGCGGACAAGCCATAGCGCACGTCGTTAGCAATCTCGATGGCGCTCTCCAAAGAGTTTGTCGGGATGACGGCAGTGACCGGGCCAAAGATTTCTTCCTGCGCGATACGCATGTCGGGCGCGACATCTGTAAAGACCGTCGGCTCGATAAAGAAGCCGTGCGCGTGCGCGCCTTTGTCCAGACGCTTGCCGCCGCAGGCGAGCGTCGCGCCGTCTTCCTTCTCGCCGATTTCGATGTAGCCCATAATCTTGTGCACGGCATCGGCGTTGATGACAGGCCCCATCTCTGTCTTGGTGTCCGCGCCGTTGCCGACGCGCAAGGCGGAAGCGCGCTCCGTCAGTTTTTTAGCAAACTGCTTATAGACTTTTTTATGCACGACGAGGCGCGATGAAGCCGTGCAGCGTTGACCGGCTGTGCCGAACGCTCCCCACACAGCGCCTTCGACAGCGAGGTCAACGTCCGCGTCGTCCATCACGATGATGACGTTCTTGCCGCCCATCTCAAGCGAGCAAATCGCGTTGCGCTCGGCGCAGGCCGAAGCGATGAGGCGACCCGTTTCAGTAGAGCCTGTGAAAGAGATGAGCCGTAAATCTTCGTGCCCCGTAATCGCTGCTCCGACCGTCTTGCCGGAACCGGTGACGAGATTGACGACGCCCGGCGGGATGCCTGCTTCCTCGCAGGCTTTGACCAGATTGTAGGTCGAGAGCGGCGTGTCTTCCGCAGGCTTGATGACGACCGTGTTGCCGCAGACCAGAGCGGGAATCAGTTTCCAGGACGGAATCGCCATCGGAAAATTCCACGGCGTAATCAATCCGCACGAGCCGACGGGCTGGCGCACGCACATCGCGAACTTGTTGGGCATCTCCGCCGGAGTCGTGAAGCCGTGAAGCCGACGCCCCTCGCCCGCGGTGTAGTATGTGCAATCAATCGCTTCCTGCACATCGCCGCCGGTCTCTTTCAAGACCTTGCCCATCTCGCGCGTCATATCAAGCGCGTAACGCTCTTTGTCGCGCATCAGGATTTCGCCGAGACGAAACAGGAGTTCTGCGCGGCGCGGCGCAGGCGTGCGACGCCAACGATCAAAAGCATTTCTCGCAGCCTCAACCGCCCGCTCAACGTCTTCATGCGTCGAGAGCGGAAAGCGTCCGACAGCATCGCGCGTGTCCGCAGGATTAAAGTTATCGAAGGTCTCGCCGCTCGCGCTCGCTACCCACTTGCCGCCGATATAATTCTGATAAGTTTTGACGGACGAGCGCGCCGCGCCGCGACCGTTGTTCTTCTTCGTAGTTTTACTGAGAGCTTTTTTCGCTTGTGCCATGAATGAGTCTCAAGTCCCAAGTCTCAAGTCTCAAGTCCGTTTGTCATTCGACTTGGGACTTGGGACTTGGGACTTGAGACTTTTTTATTGATACGTGAATTGTGCGATGCGCTGGACGAGGCGTTCGCCCCTTCTGTCGTAGCGCACGATGTTGAGCACGACCGGATCGCCGGGTTTGAGATTGTCCACGATGCGCGCAAACTCCGCGAGCGTCGTGACGGGCATCCGGTTGATGCGTGTGATGACATCGCCGTCAATGAGCGCGGGCGCGCCGTTGGGCTGCCGTATATCTGCGACGATGCCGTTCGGGTCAACCTCTTTGACGGAGAGGCCGCGCACGCCTGCCAGATTGCCTGCGGCGATAATCTGCGGCGTCAATTCCGCCAGCGTGATTCCCAGGCGCAGGTTGCCGCTCGCGCCCGTGTTCGACGTTTCGGCTTTACTCTTGCTGCTCACGCTGCCCTCATCACGCGGGTTAAGATTGCCGGGTCTTTCGCCCAGAGTGACGTTAGCCGTGCGGCGTTCCAGCTTGCCGCCGACCTCGCGCAAATATACGAGCGATGTTGTTTCGCCAACCGGCGTGCCCGCGACTTTAACGATCAAGTCCTGCGCGTTGGTGATGGGCTGGCCTTTGAATTCGACGATGATGTCGCCGATCTGGATTCCGGCTTTGGCGGCGGGGCCTTCTTTGACGGGCATGTCTATGACGACCGCGCCTTTGGCTTCCGGCAATTCATAGACGCGCGCGAATTGCTCTTTGACCGACTCAGGGTTGATGCCTAAATATCCGCGCCGCACTTTGCCGAGCGAAATAATTTGACGATACACAAAATCGGCTTCATTGGAAGGCAGGGCGAATCCGATGCCGTTGTAATCTCCGGTCGAAGTCGCGATCTGCGAGTTGATGCCGATGACTTCGCCGCGCATGTTGACGAGCGGCCCGCCGGAATTGCCGCGATTGATGGCCGCATCAGTTTGGAGGAACTGCTGGAAGCTGGTGAAGTACGGCGTCTCGCGTTGCAGCTTGGAGATGATGCCAGCCGTCACCGTTTGATCTAATCCGAAAGGCGAGCCGATAGCCAGCACCCAGTCTCCGACCTGTGCAGAGCTTGAGTCGCCGATTTTAACGGTCGGCAAATCATTTTTTGGCACGACCTTGATGACCGCGAGGTCTGTCTCTTCATCCATTCCGACAATCTCGCCGCGCAGCTCTTCGCCTGTTTGCAAGCGCACGGTGATGCGCGTCGCGCCCTGCACGACATGTTGGTTGGTCAGGATGTAGCCCTTCGGGTCAACGATAAAACCGCTGCCGACTCCATAAGAGGGACGGCGCGGCTGCTTACGAAACATGTCAAGCAAAGGATTGCCGGACGAAGGTTCTTCGCCTTCTTCTCCGCCGCGCTCCGCGACTTCAGGCACAGCCGTCTTGGTATCGATGTTGACGACGGCAGGCTCTACGCGCCGCGCGATTTCGACAAACGAAGCGGACAAAGCTTCGGGGGCACGCGCAATCTGCGCTTCGTTCTGCGCAATCGCCGGAAGTCCGTTCAGCATCGCGCCGATGCCGATTCCGGCAATCACACACGCGACCGCGAGACCGGCAATCCACACGCGCAGCTTTTTCAGAATCGCGCGCTCTTCATTCGTTGTCTGACCCTTAGGAAGTTCTAACATCATGCACCACCTATTATTGAGAGAACCGCAATGACTAAATCTTAATCCTAATGACACAGCCTCATGCGTCGGGTTCAAAAGCGGGCGCATGAGTTTGGGAAGGTGTGATTAGTATAACGAACCTGCAAGAAAGCCGCAAAGAGGAAGTCAGGAGTCAGGAGTCGGGAATCAGGAGTCAGAATAAAAGCAAAAGATTTTCTTTTGACCCCTGACTCTTGACTCCCGACTCTAGACTCTTGACTCCCGCTTTTTCATCTTCTCAGCAAAACTTTGAGGACGCCGCGCTTCGTCGCGCGACTCATGGCATGGACGCCGTCCGCCAGAGAATATTCTTCGCTGATTAAGCTTTCGACATCAACCGCATTATCTTTGAGCAGTTCGAGCGCGGGAGCAAAGCGTCCGCAACGCGAGCCGACGACGCTTATCTCATCTACGACGAGGCGCGCGGCGTTGATGTTGGTCGCGCCATGAAAAGTTGATTTCAGCACGAGCACGCCGCGCGGCTTCAAGAGATCGAGCGCCAGCGCAAAGCCTGACTCCGCGCCCGAAGCTTCGACCGCGACCTCGAATGTGCGCTCGCGTCCTTTAAGGTTGTCAACCGTTTCCGTTTCAATCCCGCGCGCCGCCGCGATGCGAAGCTTCTCAGGATGCTTGCCGACGAGCAGCACCGGCGCGCCCTTGAGCGCGAGAGCCTGCGCGCACAACAACCCGAGTTTGCCGTCACCGATGACGACTACTTTTGTTTCCTTTGTCACACGCACGCGCTCCGTGATGCCCCACGCGGCTGCGAGCGGCTCTGCAAAGACCGCCGCGCGATCCGAAACCTCTTCAGGTACAGGTAAAAGATTAATGACGGGCAAAGTCAGAAATTCCGCATGCGCGCCGTCGCGCCCGACGATGCCAAGCACAGTCCGCTCGGGGCAATGGCGCGAATCGCCCGCAACGCACAAAGCGCAACGCCCGCATCCGGCGTTGATCTCGCCGACGACGCGCTGGCCCAACAAGCTTTCAGCGCCCGGCGCGTCTTCGACTATGCCAACAAACTCATGTCCAATCGTTCCTTGAAATCCGGCATAGCCGCGCACGATTTCGACATCCGTATTACAGATGCCCGACAACGTGACGCGCACTATCGCTTCATCTTCATTAAGCGGCTTTGGAACTTCTGCCAAAGCAAGCTTGCTGTTTTCGTAACGCAGCGCCTTCATAAAAAAACAGTGATGAGTGAAGAGTTACAGGTGACGAGCAAGAACGCAGGAATTAACCTGCGCCTCATCTCTCCATTGGCTTCATTGTAAGTACACGCTCTTGCTCACGAAAAGCTTTCGAGCATCCTGTGGTCCAAGGATAGCGACCAGACTTGTCCGGATAAACACACTGCAAGGCAGGAAAGGACTCGGTATTGTAGAAAGACATAGCCATTCCCAGATAATCTTTGTAGAAACGCTGCTCAATTTTCTGAAACGAGCAATTATAATCTTCTACGATCTCTGAATATTCTTTCCCCGCTTCATACCTCATGCCTTTCTTTATCTCATCACCGACGTTGTTCAAGATGTGGTGCATGAAATCTAAATCCAACCCAATCATTAACACTTCAGGATGCTTAAAGGAATGATAAAGGCCGATAGTAAATGCGAAAGGCGGGACTTCATTATCTTCCGTAACTTTGAGCACATGCCAGCCATATTGCTCAATGTCCTGTAACGTTTTTCTGTCTGCTTTATCCATGTCATGTGCTCTTAAAAACTTTTCGTTCGCGTGTAAGCATTAGCGGGCGTCAGCTCGACCGCTTGCCTGCGGCCAGAGACGTTGACGCGCATGCGCCACTCTATATTCAATTCGCCGGGGAGCGTTGTGTGAATCCACCACGCGCCCGGCTTGACCGTCAGAGTCGCCTGCCCGTTGCGATCAAAGCGGCCTTCGATTGGAGTACGTCCCTCCATCCGCTCCGCCAGAAAATCATCGAGCCGTTTGCCCGGACGCCTTTCCGAGAAAAACTCGTTCTGCGCCGCCGAGATGTCTACCGGATATAACTCCAGAGGCACGTCGAGGCTCGTGCCCGCTACGCCGCGCAAGCTGATTTGCAGAGTGGTTTCAGCCTGCGCGTTTGCCTCGCGCCCGTTTGCCTGCGGCTCGTCGTCCGGCAGTTGGCGATAGATGCTCCACCCCGCCGCGACCAACGCCAACACCAGCGCGGCGCGCAGCAACGCGGCAACCAGATTGTAGGTAAAGCTTTGCGTGTTCACGTAATATTAAAGAATGGCGCGTTTATGAATTGGCTGCTTAATCTACCATCGCCTGCTAAACCGGACAACATCAAAAGCAGGGATGAGGGCAGAGGGCGGAGGGATGAAAGCGTGGCTCTCGAAAATGAATGACTCAAGCTTGAATACCATGCCTTTCATCCCTCATCCCTCATCCCTCATCCCTGCTTCGCCTTTTCCTCTTTTACCCTTTTCGACTTAGAATGTTTGCAGTACCTTTTCGCGCGTAGAGACGGAAGCGGAATCTTAATGAGCCAGCCTATGACGGATAAGTTTCGAGACGAGTGCGGCGTGTTTGGTATTTACGGGCACGCGGAGGCGGCGCGGCTGACCTACTTGGGGCTTTACGCCTTGCAGCATCGCGGGCAGGAATCGTGCGGCATCGTCGCTTCGGACGGTGCAGAGCTGCGCTCTGAGCGCGCGATGGGTTTGGTCTCGGATGTTTTTAATCAGGATTCGCTCGACCGTCTGCCGGGAGCTTCGGCCATCGGGCATGTGCGCTACTCGACCGCAGGGGAAGTTTCCATCCGCGAGGCGCAGCCTTTTCTGGTCGCCTGCCAGCACGGGCAAATCGCCATCTGTCACAACGGCAACCTGCCGTTCGCAACGGACGAGAGAAAAAGGCTGGAGCGCGAAGGCGCGATTTTTTCTTCGACTTCGGATACGGAAGTTATCCTGCACGGCATCGCGCGCTCGCACGCCAGGACTGTTGGCGAAGCCATCCCTGAAGTCTTGTGCGAAACAGAGGGCGCGTTCTCGATGCTCTTTCTGACGCCGCAGAGTTTGATTGCCATCCGCGATTCGCGCGGCTTTCGCCCGCTCGCGCTTGGGCGACTGGGCGAGGCGTGGGTCGTCGCGTCCGAAACGTGCGCTTTCGATTTGATTGACGCGCAATACATACGCGATGTCGAACCTGGCGAGATGATCTTGATTGACAACGAAGGTCTTCATTCATCCTTTCCCTTGCCGCCGCGAGAGCATTCGATGTGCATCTTCGAGCATGTCTATTTCGCGCGTCCAGATTCGGCGATCTATGGCCGCTCGGTCAACGAATCGCGTCACAAGATGGGCAAGCGGCTCGCCGTCGAACAGCCCGCAGACGCAGACCTTGTCGTCCCCGTGCCGGATTCCGGCGTCGCCGCAGCCATCGGCTATGCTGCACAATCCGGCATCAATTACCGGCAGGGCCTTGTGCGCAACCATTATGTCGGGCGCACTTTCATCGAGCCGAAACAATCCATACGCTCGTTCGGCGTCCGCATCAAACTGAATCCCGTGCGCCACTTGATAGCAGGCCGCCGCATCGTCCTCGTAGACGATTCGATTGTGCGCGGCACGACTTCAAAGAAAATCGTGCGAATGGTCAGAGAAGCCGGAGCGACCGAAGTTCACATGCGTATCAGTTGCCCGCCGACCACCAGCCCCTGCTTCTACGGCGTGGACACACCGAACAAGTCCGACCTCATCGCCGCGCAGATGCCGGTCGAAGAGATACGCCGTTTTATCGAAGCCGATTCGTTGGGCTATCTCTCGCTCGAAGGCATGCTTGAGGCGACGGGCATAGGTGCGGACTCTTCCTGCGTCGCCTGCTGGACGGGCAACTATCCGACGCGCATCACACGCGAAGCAGAGACGATGTTCGCGCGCGAGCATGAGCCTGTGCCGTCTGACTAAGATGAAGGATGTGTTGCTTATGCAGGATGAACTTTAACGGAGCGCATATGAATATCAAAGTAATCATCGAGCCAGGCGAAGACGGCTATTTTGTTGCTCATGTTCCATCTCTCAAAAGCTGTTGGTCCCAGGGTAAAACCAAAGAAGAAGCCCTGCAAAATATCCGCGAAGCGATAGATTTATATTTAGAGCCTTAGTCTTGAAGAGTTCTTGAAAGAAGTTAAATGAGCATCACATTCAAACCGCTCAGCGTGTGGGAGAAGCAATAGATGGCGCGAAATAAACGCGGGTGCGGGTGCGCGATTGCGGCCTTTGTGGTTTTTGCGGGCGTGGTCGTCGCGGCCTACTTTCTTATTCTCCGTCCGTTGCTGGATAAGAGAAAGGTTCCGCCGCCTTCGGGCAAAGAGCTACAGGTACACATGCTCGACATCGGGCAGGGCGATGCGATTCTGATCGTCTCGCCGGAAGGCAAGACGGTGCTGGTTGATGCGGGCGATACGGGACGCGGCAAGATCGTGCTGGATGCGCTCAGCCGCTACAACGTCAAACAGCTAGATTACTTTATCGCGACGCACGCGCATGCAGACCATATCGGCGGCGCGGACGAAGTTCTCAACGCGACGAAAGTTTTGAACGTGATTGACAGCGGCGTCGTGCCGCCCTCGCGCTCGTCCAATGAGAACGGAAACAAAAACGCCAAGCCCAAAACGAGCGGCAAGAGCACGGAGCTGCCGACGACGAAATCTTATCTGGACTTTTTGGAAGCCGTGAAGAAGAACGGCTCGAATTATGAGAAGGCCATGCCCGGACAAAAGTTTGACCTGGGCGGCGGCGCGTTCCTGACCGTGCTGGCTCCGATTGAGCCGCTCTTTACTCCGGATCAAGTGCGCTCGGGAGGCAACGCGCCGAACGCCAATTCGGTCGTCACGCGGCTGGACTACGGCGAGTTCTCTATGATTCTGACGGGCGACGCAGAAGCGCAAACCGAAGAGCGCATGATGAATCAGGGCGCGACGCTCGAAGCAAAAGTCCTGAAGGTCGGGCATCACGGCTCGAAGTACGCGACGACGGAAAACTTTCTCAAGGCCGTGAAGCCTGAGATAGCTTTAATCTCAGACGCAGATAACAATCGTTACGGGCATCCTTCGCAGGCCGCGCTCGACCGTTTGAAGGCAGCAGGGGTCAAACTCTATCGCACTGACTTGCACGGCGAGATTACGATTACCACCAACGGCAAGATGCAGGACAAAAAGCTCTACGACATCAAGACGGCGAAGGAAACCAAAGGCGATGTGTGGGCTGGCCGCGACCCGCAAAAGGACGACTCGGATCGGTCGGGCTTTGTCGCTTACGGCGATTACGGCCCGCCGCCGCGCGAGAAGAAACAGAAAAAGGGCAAAGCGTGGACGGCAGAGGATAAGTGATGAGCCACAAAGATCAAAAAACTTCTGCGCGCTCCGCCGAATTCCGCGCCGTGATAGACCGCATCGAAGATAATGACATGGCAGTCATCCTGCTCGGCGATGATGAGAATGCGCGTCTCGATATGCCTCTCTCTTTTCTTCCCGAAGACGCGAGCGACGGCGACCATCTGCGCTTCACCATCACGCTCGACGAAGAATCGCGCGATTCGATGCAGGACAAAATCAGAAGCTTGCAGGAAGAGTTATTGAATCGCAGCAAGTCGTAACTTGACGGACGAGAAGGAAGATTAGCCACAGATGCACGCGGATAAACACAGATAAAGAATTAATAGCTTTAATTTCATCCGCGTCTATCTCCTGTTCATCCGTGGCTTCTTTTCATATCCAAACAAATGACTCAATCAATCACCTACAGCGACGCGGGCGTCTCGATTGACGCGGCGAACATCGCGACGGAAAAAATCAAGCGGCTCGCCGAGCGTACCTTCAATGCGCGCACGCTGACAGAGATAGGCAGCTTTGGCGGAATGTTCGACGCGGCTTTTCCTTCCTTAAGGCAGCCCGTCTTAGTCGCTTCGGCTGACGGCGTCGGCACAAAGTTGAAAGTCGCTTTTGAGACCGGCACGCACAACACCATCGGGCGCGATCTGGTCAATCACTGCGTCAACGACATTCTTGTGCAGGGCGCGCGACCGCTCTTCTTTCTGGACTACATAGCGACGGGAGTGCTTGCGCCGGACGTGGTGGCGAGCATTGTCGAAGGCATGGCGGACGGCTGCCGCGAGAATGGTTGTGTGCTGCTCGGCGGCGAGACGGCGGAGATGCCCGGCTTTTATGCAGAGGGCGAATATGATGTGGCGGGCTTTATCGTCGGCATCGTGGATAAAGAGAAAGTGATTGACGGCAAGAATATTATTGCGGGTGATGCTGTCCTCGCTTTGCCTTCGGTCGGGCTGCACACAAATGGCTACTCGCTGGCGCGCAAGCTCTTTTTCGAGGTCGCTGGCTACAACGCGGGCACGCATCTCGACCAGCTTAATGAAACAATCGGCGCGGCTCTGCTCAAACAGCATGTCAGTTATCTGCGCCCGCTCGAAGGCTTGCTCGATACCGGACAGGTTAAAGGACTCGCGCACATCACGGGCGGCGGGCTTCTTGAAAATATCCCGCGCATCCTGCCCGAAGGCGTTGGCGTCCGCCTCGCGCGCGACACATGGCCTGTGCTGCCCGTCTTTAACCTGATGCAGGAAATCGGCAACGTCCCCGACGCGGAGATGTACCGCACCTTTAACATGGGCGTTGGCATGGTCATCATCTGCGCCGAAGCTGAGAAAGACGCAATCAAATCTCACCTGCAAACAATTGGCGAAGACTGCTACGAAATCGGGCGCGTGACGGAAGGCAACCACGAAGTCAACATAGGTTAGTCCCAAGTCCCAAGTCCCAAGTCCCAAGTTAAAAACTTGTCTTAGACTTGGGACTTGGGACTTGGGACTTGGGACTTTTTATGAAGCGAATCGGGATTTTGATTTCCGGGCGCGGGTCGAACATGGTGGCTTTGTGCGATGCCGTGCGGGATGGGCGCATCACGGGCGCGGAAGTTTCTCTGGTCATCAGCGACAAACACGATGCTGCGGGGCTTGAGCGTGCGCGGGAACGCGGCGTCGAGACGCTTTTGATAGAGCGGCGCGGGCGCACGCGCGCCGAGCATGACCGGGAACTCGTCGCTGCTCTTCGCGTGCATGAAGTTGATTTAGTTTGCCTAGCGGGTTACATGCGCCTGCTCTCGCCGGAATTTATCGAAGCCTTTAGCGGTCGCATTCTCAACATCCATCCGAGTTTGTTGCCGTCGTTTCCTGGCCTTGACGTGCAACGACAGGCTATCGAACACGGCGTCAAATGGAGCGGCTGCACAGTTCATTTTGTTGACGAGACGCTGGACGGCGGCCCCATCATCGCGCAGGCGATTGTTCCCGTTCAAGACGAGGACACACAAGACACGCTCGCGGCGCGCATCCTCAAAGAAGAGCATCGCCTTTACGCGGAAGCCCTCGCGCTGGTGTTGAGCGGAGAGTATGAAATCGTCGGGCGACGTGTGAAAGCCAAGAGACGATTTTAAAGTTTAAGAAAGGGTTGAGTGGCTTTTGAATTTTCTTATTGAGAAAGCGAGTTTGAATGATGGAGAAAGTTAATCTGGCACAGAAGCTTTCGCTCTTTGATGAACACTGGCAGCCCAAAATCGCCGGAGAGCTGAACGGCCAGTACGTCAAACTGGTCAAGTTTCAAGGGCCGTTCACATGGCATCATCACGAAACGGAAGACGAGATGTTCATGGTCGTTAAGGGACGTTTTCGGATGGAGTTCCGTGACCGCGAGGAGTGGATTGAAGAAGGCGAGTTCATCATCGTCCCGCGCGGCATCGAGCATCGCCCCGTCGCCGAAGAGGAAGCGCATGTGCTGCTGTTCGAGCCTGCGACGACGCTCAACACAGGCAATGTCGAAGATGAATTTACAGTCGCGGAGCTAGAGAGGATTTGAGCCAAAAGCCATCTCTAATTTCAACCGGGTTCTGTTGACATCTATCAATTGCCACTAGCTTTAGCTAGTGGAAGCGAAGCGGAAAAAAGTCTCCCGGCTTTAGCCAAACTTAAAATCAATCTTTCCTGCTTAGCTTTAGCTAAAGCGATGCGGAAAAATCTTTTTCTGATAATTCGGCTAAAGCCGTCTTTCTCACACTTCTTACCCACTAGCTAAAGCTAGTGGCAATTTATCAAAACCAACTATCAACGAAACCTAATACCGATCTGCGACTTGAGCTTATTTCTCTTCCGGGATTTCTTTTGTGTTGCCGCGTTCGTATTTGGCGAAACGCGATGACGGCAACCACTCGGGCATTTTTTCCATTTCGGAAATGCGCCAGCCCATGATGCCCATGACCACCGCGACCGTGCGCGCTCCGCTCCAATCCCAATCGGATTTAATCACGTCGCCCGGATTGTGGTAATCGGTTTTTTCCCATTCTTTGACGCGCTTCATCCACACTTGCGGGTCGCCTGCGGGCGCGCCGAGTAACATCAGTGAGGGCACGCCTTTTTCCACAAACGAATAATGATCGGAGCGGTAAAAGATTTTCTGATCCGGCATCGGGTCTGCGATAACTTTAATCTCGAAGGCTCCGGAAACATCTCCGAGCATGGCTCCGAGGGTCGAATGTTCCGCCCCGAAACCGACAAAGGTTTTGACGGGAGCGTAAACTTCCGTCCCGGTTCCGTCCAGGTTCAGATTGGCCGCGACCTGCTTGATTTTCCAGGTCGGATTTTTCGCCCAGTATTTTGAGCCGTAAAGCCCGTACTCTTCGCCCGTCACGGCCAGAAAAACCATAGAGCGTTTCGGCTTCGTCTCCATCTTTGAATAGGCTTCGGCAATCGCGAGAATTTCCGCGACGCCGAGCGCGTTGTCCGCCGCGCCCGGATAAATCTTGCCGTTCTCCATCCCGTAAGCGTCGTAATGCGCGCTGAATAAAATGGCTTCGGCTTTCAAATTCGCGTCCGAACCTTCCAGGTAACCGGCCACGTTGCTGCCAGTGCCTTTCGCAATTTTATATTTGGCGACGAGCTTGGCTTTTTGATTTAATTCTATCGGCTTGAAATTGTTCTGCTCGGCTCTGACTAAAGCATCTTTGAGAGTGACGCCAGATTTGGCGAAGAGTTTTTCCGCCGCCTTTGAACCGACATAAAGTAACGGCGGCACATACTCTGGATAGCCTTCTTCGTTTGGCAGCGTAATCTGCCTGCGGCTCAGATACTGGATGGTTTCCTCCGGCCCGTGTTCTTCGCGCCCGTGCCCGATATACGCGATGGCCGCCGCGCCGTTTCTGACCAACATGAACATGATATTCCGAGTGGCCTCAGCGCTTTTCCAATCTTCTTTGCTGATGTTGGCGGGCGGGCCTTCGAGCATCACGACGACTTTGCCTTTGACGCTGACGCCTTCCATATCGTCGCGGCCAATTGATTTCGCCTGAATGCCATAGGCGATAAAAACCATCTCGCCGCTGACATCTTTATTGCCGTTGTGCATCGGAGCGAAAGCGTAATCCGTGCCGTGTGTCAGAGTCTCTTCGCCGACTTTGAACATCGTTTCGGGCGTAGCGACGGTCTCTTTGAAATCAATTTTTTGCAGGTACGAGCCTTTGTCGCCAAGCGGTTTTAAGCCCAGCTTGGCAAAACGGTCGGCGATATAGTTGGCGGCCTTGTCGCCGCCGGGCTGCATCGTGCCACGTCCCTGCATGTCTTCCGCAGAGAGGGCGGCTGTGACGGCCTTGATCGTTTCAACGCTGATTTTTTCGGCCAGTTGATTCTCGGTCGTCGAAAGTTTTGCGGGCGCTGCGGTTTGCGCGAAGGTTTGCCCGAGAAGTAGCAAACTGACGAGCAAGGCGGCAATGGATGCCTGCCATCGCCGTGTGGGCTGCTGTGTAAAATTCATCTTTTAATTTTGACCTCTGCGATAAAGAATTTTTAGGGGTATCTTTTGAGACTTAAAGCGGCTCAATTTCTGAACGTCTTTTGAGTCTTAAAACGGCTCAACGGTTGTCAGCCGCCAAATAAAATGTCAATCAAGCGTAGAAATTCTTTGCGCTCTTTGCGAGAAAACTTTGCGGTCTTTGCGTTGAAAAGCCCTTAACCGCAAAGACCGCAAAGTGAAAAGACGCAAAGAGCGCAAAGGAAAAACAGTTGATTTGTTTCTACCCTTGATTCGCATATAAAATTTAACGGAAGCTTGAGCAATTCTGCTATTTGCTTTTCTGGCCCAACGCCACGGCGCGCTGAAAGGCCGCGTAAACCGCTTTCGAGAGGACTGTGCGCAGAGAGCCTTTCTCCATCTGGTAAATCGCGTCTGCGGAAGTGCCGCCGGGCGAAGTGACCATGTTCCTCAACTCCGCCGGATGCTTGCCGGACTCCATCGCAAACATCACGCTTCCCAGCATCGTTTGCAAGACCAATTCCTGCGCGACGTGCCGCGAAAATCCCATGTGCACGCCCGCGTCCACCAGCGATTCCATCATCAGAAAAATATAGGTCGGCCCCGTCGCGGACAGAGCCGTCGCCATGTCAATCATCCGCTCGCTCTCGACATAGATTTCACGTCCGAGAGCGCGCAGCATCGCGCGCACCTGTGCCTGCTGCCGCTCGCCGACTTCCGGCGTCGCCGTCCAGGCGGTCATGCCCTGCCCTATCTGCGCGGGCGTGTTCGGCATCGCGCGCACGATTACGGAATGAAGCAGTTCTGAAGCCATCGTCTCGATCTTCGCGCCTGCCACGATGGAGAGGACAAGCTGGTCTGGCCGCAAAGCTCCCTTCAGCTCATTGAGGATGCCGCCGAGCCTTTGCGGTTTAATGGCGAGAACGACGATTGAGCTTGCAGGAGATGCGCCGCGCGCATCTGCTTCGTCTTTCAACGAAGGATTGAGCGTCGCCGCATCGCGATTGCTCTCAACCGCGCGAATGCCGTACTTCGCTTCCAACTCTTCACGACGCGAGGCACGCGGGTGGCTGCCGACGATCTGAGCGGGCGTGACCAGCCCTTGCCGGAGCAACCCCGCGATAATCGCTTCGGCCATCACGCCGCTGCCGATAAAAGATAGCTGCACGCCTTCAAGCGCGTTTGCGGCTTCGCCTGCCGGGTTTGTTTGCTCTGGTGAATCAGTCATAATCACAGAAGATAGCGCAGCCCGTACGAGATGCGCTACTCTATCGCTTCGGAGGATTAATGAAGAAGTTTCCCGCAAAGGCGCAAAGGCGCAAAGAAAGAAAGGCGCAAGCAGGACGCTTAAGAATCTCTGTTCTCTTGGTCTCTTCTCTTTTCTTCGCGTCTTCTCTTTGCGCCTTTGCGCCTTTGCGGGAGCTTATTTTTTGTTTATGACGATTGACGAACAACTCGCGTACCTGCGCAAAGGCACGGTCGAAATCATCCGCGAAGAAGATTTGCGCGCCAAGCTGGAAAAGTCTGCGCGTACAGGCAAGCCCCTGCGCGTCAAGCTCGGCGCAGACCCGACCGCGCCCGACATTCATCTCGGCCATACGGTCGTGATTCGCAAGCTCCGCGCCTTTCAAGAGTTGGGGCACACAGTGATTTTTCTGATTGGCGATTTCACAGGCATGATCGGCGACCCGTCTGGCAAGAGCGCCACGCGCCCGCAGCTTACGCGCGAAGAGATAGAAGCCAACGCGGAGACTTACAAGACGCAGATTTTCAAGCTGCTCGACCCGGAAAAGACCGTCATAGATTTCAACTCGCGCTGGATGAACACGCTCGGCAGCGCGGGCTTTATCCGCCTCGCCTCGCACGTCACGGTCAAGCAGATTCTGGAACGCGACGATTTTGAAAAACGGCTCGCAGACAATCGCCCGCTCGCGCTGCACGAAGTCATGTACCCGCTCGTCATGGCTTACGATTCGGTCGCCCTCGAAGCGGACGTAGAGCTTGGCGGCACAGATCAAAAATTCAACATCCTGATGGGACGCAGCCTGCAAAAAGAATACGGCCAGGCATCGCAGGTTGCCGTCATCATGCCTCTCTTAGAAGGCACGGACGGCGTGCAGAAGATGTCCAAGAGCCTTGACAACTACATCGGCATCAACGAGCCGCCGCAGGAGATGTTCGGCAAAGTAATGTCCATCTCGGACGATTTGATGTGGCGATACTACGAACTGCTGACAGACCTGCGCATCGAAGAAATTAGAGCCATGCGCGAGTCTGCCGAAAAAGGCGAGCGCAACCCGCGCGACATCAAAGTCGAATTAGCCAAACGCATCATCACAGACTTTCATTCTGCTGATGACGCGCGTGCGGCTGAAGAAGAGTTCACACGTATCTTTAAACGCAAAGAACTGCCGGACGAGATAGAAGAACGTCTTATAGGTAAAGATTTGTGGAAGCTGACTCACCTGATGGTAGCCACAGGTCTAGCCACCACTGTTGCAGAAGCAAATAGGCTATTCAAACAAGGTGGTGTGCGAGTTAACGGGGAGAAGCGTGAACTTTTGGAAGGAGCGGTTTATCCAAACGAAGTAGAACCACTACTAATTCAAGTTGGAAAGCGGCGTTTTGTACGTGTGCGCGGAGTGCAAGAAACAATCCGTAGAATTCCTGTGAACTCATCAAATCTTGTTTCGATCGGATATAGCGAAAGGACCCGTACCCTAGAGGTAGAATTTCATGGCGGGTCAATTTACCAATACTATAACGTGCCGTTGCTCAAATTTGATGAGCTATTGAATGCACCTTCTCACGGAAAGTATCTTGACGAACAAATCATTAAAGGTGGTTATAACTCTCTTCTACGTGATAAGTTAAAGGATGAGAGATGAATTGAATAATGCTAATGTCATCTCCCATCCTGCGAACTATCCCTCCACAATCAAATTCACATTCTGCCCGTCCCAGACCGCGCTGATGACGCGCCCGCCGGAGGAGGCTTCGGTGATGGACTGCTCAAGCTCTTCGGCGTTGCCGGATTTGGCGACGACCGATTTGTAAGTTTTGCCGGTGTCGCCTGCGGTGCCTGTGCGCGTGATGATATTGACGCGCTGGCCGTCCCAGACAGAGGCAGCGATTTCGCCTTGCTCTGCGGCGCGGCTGTAAGAGTCCGCGAGGCTTTCGGGAGAGCTGGTGTCCACTGCATGAACTTTATATCCGCCTCCGGTTCCTGTTGCTTCCGCCATAATAAAATCCTCCACTCAGATTTAATTTTCGGGATTACAAATTCGTCCGCAGCTCTAATCACTGCTCAGATGAAGCAAAGATGACAGCGATGCTATCGAACGTTCTGCATTTGATTCAAGAGCGATTTATTCTACAGCAGCAGGCAAACGAGCGCGACTTTTCTTGTGGAGTGAAGATAGAAAGTGGATTAGCCACAGAGACACAGAGACACGGAGATGAAGAAGGAAAAAGTAAAAAAGTAAAAGTGAAGAACCGTTGAATGCTTTCTTACTTTTACCTTTTTACTTTTGCCTTCCTCCGTGTCTCTGTGTCTCTGTGGCTGAGTTTTGTTAGGCGTTGTAATTATCAACGCCTCTTTTATTGCGCCGCGATGTTGTAGCAAGCCATTTCCGTCGCGTTGCGCACGAGCAGGCGTCCGTCAGAGATGGCAGGGACGTTCCACGTTTTTCCTGAGAGCGCGGCAAAGCGCGACAGCTCGGAATATTGTTCGGGCGCGGCCTTGACGAGCGCGATTTCGCCTTGCTCGCTGGTCACGATGAGGTGTCCGCTGGCTAACAACACTTGCCCGTAGCCGTAGCGACCGCCCTTCCACTTGCGCTCGCCCGTGTTCACGTCTAGGCACGTCAGGATGCCTTCGTCCAGCCCGTAGACGTAGCCGTTATGTAAGACAGAGCTATTGAACTTGTTCTTCATGGAAGTGTTTTCCCAGACCTGCCGCGTCGTGAAGCTCTTGCCGGAGCCTGTGACTTCCACGAGCGAACACCCTTTGCCGTAACCAGCCGAAATGAAGAAGCGATTTTTATCCACGATGATCGGCTGCGAGACGTTGATGCCCATCTGCGTGTCCCAGGTGTGCGACCAGAGCAGAGAGCCGTCCTCGGGCGCAAGCCCCAGCACGCGGTTGGCCGTCACGGACAAAACCTGCCGCCTGCCCGCGAGCGTGACGAGCATCGGCGAGGTGTAAGAGGCCGTATCGCTCTGCGACTTCCAGGTGGGTGCGCCGGTCATCTTGTTATAAGCGACGATGGAGTTATTGTTTTTCCCTCCGGCAATCACGACGACCTTATCGTCTACGATGAGCGGAGAGGCTGCGACGCCCCAAGAAATATTATCCGCTCCGTTATCGCTTAAAATATTTTTGCCCCAGAGCTGTTTGCCTGTCTTGGCATCCAGACAGCGCAGCTCGCCCGTCGCGCCGAGCGCGTACAGCTTTCCCTCATGCCATGTCGGAGTCGCGCGCGGCCCGTCGCCCGTGCTGTCTTTGAACTCAGCCGTCCACGCTTGCGTCCACAACTCGCGCCCCGTCGCCATTTCGTAAGCGGCTGCGACTTCCTGCCCGCGACGCTGCTCGATGGTGTAAGCGCGCCCGTCAGCGATGACGAACGAAGCGAATCCGAGGCCGATTGGCTGACGCCAGTATTGCTGCAAGCCCTTCTCAGGCCAGTTGGTCTGAATCGGTTTCTGTTCATAATGCCCGTTGCGATTCGGGCCGCGAAAGTCCGTCCAGTAATTGCTCACCGCGTCCGCCACATGCGACAGGTTGACGCTGTCCGCGCTCTGAGGCGTGCCGTTCGCATTGTTCGCCTGCGCGGGATTCGCCGCCGCTTGCTCCGCGCTGCCGGGAGCTGCGCTTTGCGCTGCCTGTTGTTGCTGCTCCGCGCGATGCCGCTCAAGATTATCGTAATGCGCGTTCTTATCAACATCGCGCATCATGACGCCGAACACGAGATAAACATAGCCCGCTCCGAGCGCAAGGATGCAGAGCGAGCCGAGAACTTTTTTCAAAACATCCGCATCGCGGCGAATCCAGAGCAAGACAATGCCAAGCGGCGGCAAAATCAGTGACGACACGATGAGAGCCATCGTCGTGCGATACCATGGTGTTGATTCCTGTGCGAACATTTCTCTCCTCCCTTTCCAACAAAAGTTCAAGGTTCAAAGTTCAAGGTTCAAAGTCAGAGGCAATGCCTTGACCTTGAACTTTGAACCATCACTTTATTTCATCGCCTTGCTGATGCAGTACAAGTTTTTCTCGCCGCGTATAAAAATCTTGTCGTCTGCGATGGCCGGGGATGCGTAGACAGGCTCGTCGAGCGAGTTGGTCGTCATCACTTCATGTTTCGGCCCGGCCTTGATGATAAAGGTGTCGCCGTCTTCGCTCGTGAGCAGCAGCTTGTTATCGAACGCCACCGGCGAAGCCGTGAAGGTCGCAGGAATCGGCACGCGCCCGCCTTCGTAAATCAGCGCGCCCGTCTTCGCGTTCAGGCAGGTGATGAGTCCCCTGTCCGTCATCAGGTAAAGATAATCTCCATACAGAATCGGCGACGGCACATAAGCAATGCCCTTTGTGTATTTCCAGACGACATCCGAATCCTTCACTTCGCCGCTCGCGCCAAGCCTGAGCGCCATCGCAATCTTGGTCGGGTATCCGGCGGCGATGTAGACCATCTCGCTCGTCGCAACCGGAGTCGGAATAGCATTGCTCGCAACTCCCTTTGTGCGCCACAGCTCTTTGCCGGTCGCCGGGTCATAAGAGATGATGGCTTCGTTGCCGCTCGTCACCAGTTCCGTGCGCGTTGCGCCGCGCACTAAGATAGGGCTAGTCCAGCTCGCCTGCACCTTGCGCGCTGTGCGCCACATTTCTTTGCCGGACTTTTTATCGTAAGCCGCGATAAAAGAGTTCGCGCCCGCTTCCTCGTCGCACTGCACGATGACCAGATTTTCGTAGAGCGTCGGCGAAGTGCCCGGCCCCATCCCGACAAGGCTCAATTTTCCCGGCGTCGCTTTCCACACAGGCTTGCCGTCAAAGTCGTAAGCGTACAAGCCTTCCGAGCCGAAGAAAGCATACACCAGCTTTCCATCCGTCGCCGGAGTCGAAGAAGCATAAGTGTTCTTACGATGCCTGTCATCATACACCGTTCCCTCGTAAGCCGTGCGCTCCCACAAGACTTTTCCCGTGTCCCGGTCAACGCACACGACTTTGAGCTGGTGGCTGCGGTCTGCGCCGACGCTGTCGGGGTGCTTGAACTCTTGGTCACCCTCCATGTGCTTTGGAGCCTGCGCGCCGGGCACGACTGCGCCTTCGATGTCTGTGGTCAGAAAAAATCTTTTTGCCCCAGACGATGGGCGACGAAAGACCTCTGCCCATGATTGGAGTTTTCCATTTGATGTTTTTGGATGCGCTCCATTCGGTCGGCAAATCCTTGTCGGGCGAGATGCCCATGCTTTCAGGCCCGCGCCACTGCGGCCAATTGGAATCTTTATCTTTGCTCGCGACGTATGAAGCTGAAGACGATGCTGTCACAAACAGCATGCAGGTCAAGGCGGCGAACACAATCATTGTGTAGAATCTTTTCATGATGCAGGTATCTCCCGGAATAATGTCGGAAAAGCTTTAGAGAGTCAGCCGAACTTCAAAAAGCGAGATTGGTATTTAACTGTGAAGTTAGTTGAAAGCAAGAAAAACGCGGCTGCTCCTAGCGTTGATGCGCAGGGGATTGTACATCTCAACAGCCTTTGAAGATGTAAAAATGGCGATATTTTACCGTTTTTTTACAACACTTTGTTTTTCGTTAGAGTCATAATACCTTTTCCATGTATCCTTAAGTATTTCAAGTTGCTGATTCAAAGATGGGAATCGTACAAAACATGCCACAGAGACACGGAGACACAGAGGAAATTAAAGGAGGCTATAGCATTCCTGATTCTTACTATTCTCTGTGTCTCTGTGGCTCTGTGGCTTAATGGTTGATTATATGCGTGACAGGTAAAGCACATGATAAATGCCTTGATTCCGAAACGGATAATGCTCTTAACGACTCTGCTGCTGCTGGCTGCAACGGCGCAGGCGCAGGACTGGGCTGAATGGCGCGGCCCCGCGCGCGACGGCATCTCTGCGGAAAAGAACTTGCCCGCCAAGTGGTCTCCAGGCGGAGAGAATTTAGCTTGGAAAGCTCCATATGGCGGACGCTCCGCGCCCATCGTGATGGGAGATCGCGTGTACCTGCAAAACTCTGCCGAGATGGGCGAGAAGTTGCAGGAGCGTGTGATGTGCTTTGACGCGAACACGGGAAAGCTTTTGTGGGAGCATCGCTTTAACGTTTATCTTTCGGATGTTCCGCCGCATCGTGTCGGTTGGGCTTCGCCTGTCGGCGATCCTGCGACGGGCAATGTGTATGTGCAGGGCGTAGGAGGCAACCTGATTGCCCTGTCCAAAGACGGCAAGCTCTTGTGGGAGCGCACCCTGGGCGAAGACTTTGGCCTTTTGACGACGCACGGCGGGCGCACTGTCTCTCCATTGATTGACGGCGATCTGGTGATTGCCAGCGGCCCGACTTTTAGCTGGGGCACGCATTCACGCGGCTCGCATCGGTTTATGGCTTTTGATAAAAAGTCGGGCGAGACCATCTGGGTCAGCACTCCGGGCGGAAGACCGTATGATACGACTTATGCCGCGCCTATCATTGTGAACATCAACGGCACGCGCCTCTTGATACAGGGGTCGAGCGACGGATTCGTTCACGCCATCAAGCCGCAGACGGGTGAGCCTGTCTGGAAAATCGAGATCAGCAAGCGCGGCCTCAACACCGGCGTCGTCGTCAAAGACACGACAGCTATCCTGACGCACAGCGAAGAGAATCTGGATTCAAGCGAGATGGGAATGGTCGCCGCGATTGACGCCGGGCTGAAGGGCGAGATCAAGAAAGAGCAGGTGAAGTGGAACGTCAAGGGATGGCAGGGCGGATTCTCTTCACCGGTGATTGACGGAGACCGTTTTTACCAGATTGACAACAGCGCGAACCTCGCAGCCTTTGAGATTGCGACGGGCAAGCAATTGTGGATTAAAAATCTCGGCACGATTCAGAGAGCTTCGCCTGTCTTGGCAGACGGCAAGCTCTATGTCGGCACGGAGAATGGAAAGTTTTTCATCCTCAAACCATCTGCTACGGGCTGCGAGATTCTGGACGAAGACCAGCTTGGGACGGAAGCCGTGCCGGAAAAGATACTCGGCTCGGTTGCTATTTCGCGGGGACGGATTTTCCTTGCGACTGAAGAACATTTGTACTGCATCGGCAAGAAACATTCACAAGCTTCTCCCAAAGAGAAACTGCTTCTCTATCCGCCGAGTAAGGGTGCCACATACGTGCAAGTATTTCCCACTGAACTAACGCTCAAACCCGGCGAGAGCGTGCGCCTGCGCGTCCGTCTCTTTGATGCGGAAGGAGACCTCGTCAAAGAAGAGCAGGCAGCCACTTGGTCTTTAGACCAACTCAAAGGCACGGTTGAGAACGGGCAGTTCACCGCTTCAACAGATACAGTCGCGCAAGCCGGAACAATCAAAGCAACCGTCAACGGCATCACAGGCGAGGCGCGCGTGCGTATTGTGCCGCCGCTGCCGTGGAGCGAGAATTTCGACGCGATGGCCGTCAACACTTTTCCGCAGCACTGGACCAACACGGGGATGAAGTACATCGTCCGCGAAGTTGACGGCAACAAGGTCTTGGTTAAAACCACTGAAGGCTCTTCGCTCCTGAGCCGCGCGCGGGCTTACATGGGGCCGTCCGATTTGTCCAACTACACAGTCGAAGCGGACATCTTTGCGACCGAAAAGCGCAGGCAGATAGGCGAGGCCGGAGTCATCGCGCAGCGTTATGTGCTCTCGCTTTTCGGCAACTCGCAGAAGCTCGATCTGGCTCCGTGGCAGCCTGAGACCGCGCGCACGGCTTCCGTCGCTTTCCCTTGGAAGCCAAACACTTGGTATCGCATGAAATTGATGGTCGAGAACATGCCGGACGGCAAGGTGCGTGCGCGCGGCAAGGTCTGGCTTGCCAGTGAGGCTGAGCCAGCCGCTTGGACTATCGAGCGCGTTGATTCAATCGGCAATCATCAGGGCAGCCCCGGAATTTTCGGCAACGCTCTGGCGGAAATCTATTTCGACAACATAAAGGTGACAGGGAATAAATGAGAAACACAGTTGGCAGTTGGCAGTTGGCAGTTGGCAGTAAAAAGAAGTCCGGAGTCCGGAGTCCGGAGTCCGGAGTCAAAAGATATTGGCGCGCAGTGATAGCGTTGTCTTCATACGCTCTGATTTTTACCTTTTTACTTTTACCTTTTGCCTTTGCTGTTAAAGCGTCCGATCCGGGCACGGGTGATTGGCCGATGTGGGGCGGAACGCCCGACCGCAACATGACCTCGAAGATGAAGGGGTTGCCGACCGCATGGGATGTGGCGAAGAAGACGAACGTCAAGTGGATGGCGCAGCTCGGCTCGCAGACTTACGGCAACGCCGTGGTCTCCGGCGGGATGATCTTTCTCGGCACTAACAACGAAGGCTTGCGCGACCCGAAGCAGACCGGAGACAAAGGCGTCCTGATGGCTTTCCGCGAATCCGACGGCGAGTTCATGTGGCAGATGGTGCATGACAAGCTCGCCGCAGGCCGTGTCAACGATTGGCCTTATCAGGGCGTGGCCTCTTCGCCTTTGGTCGAAGGCGACCGCGTCTACTACGTCTCGAATCGCGCAGAGCTGATGTGTCTCGACACGCAGGGCTTTCGTGACAAAGAGAACGACGGGACTGTGACGGATGAAAAACTGACCGGAGATTTTAACGGCGACATCGTCTGGAAATTCGACATGATGGAAGAGGTCGGGTCGCTGCCGCATAACCTGGCGAACTCGTCTCCGGTCTCGTTCGGCGATTTGATTTACGTCAGCACTTCAAACGGTCAGGACGAGAGCCACGTCAATGTTCCCGCGCCGAAAGCTCCGGCGATTGTGGCTATCAATAAGAAGACGGGCAAGCTCGTCTGGGAAGAAAATTCCGTCAATGAAAAAATTCTGCACGGTCAATGGGCTTCGCCGACCGTTGGGAAAATCGGCGGCGTGGATCAGGTCGTGATGGGACAGGGCGACGGTTGGATACGCGGCTATGAAGCCTTGACGGGAAAGAAGCTGTGGGAGTTTGACACCAACCCGAAAGATTCAGTCTGGCCGAAGACGCGCAACGAGATTATCAGCACCGCTGTCATCTATGAAGACAAGGTCTACATCGCTAACGGCCAAGACCCTGAGCACGGCGAGGGCGTCGGACACATGTACTGCATAGACGCAACCAAGCGCGGCGACATCACCAAGACAGGGATGGTCTGGCACTATGACAAGATTCGCCGCTCGATCTCCACCCCTGCGATTGTAGACGGGATAATTTACATGCCCGACTTCAGCGGCTTCCTGCATTGTCTCGATGCGAAGACCGGACAGGTTTACTGGACACACGACCTGCTCGCGGCCATCTGGGGTTCGGCTCTGGTCGTTGACGGCAAGCTTTATCTGGGAGACGAGGACGGCGATGTCATCATCATGCAGACCGGAAAGGTAAAGAAAGAGCTGGGCGAGATGCGTATGGACAGCTCTGTTTACAGCAGCCCCGTTCCGGCCAACGGCGTGCTTTACATCTCGACGCGCAATCGCCTCTACGCGCTCGCGAACGCACCGGCAGCCGCGCCGCCCAAAGCAGGGGGAGCGGCAAAGCCGTAACACCTCTGATGCAGTTCTTTGACTTTCAATCTCACACGCGCGTGATGTTTGGCGACGGCGCGATTGAGCGGCTCGGAGAAATCGCGCGCGAGCTTTTATTTAAGCGCACGCTGCTGGTCGCGGATCGCGGCCTCGTCGCCTGCGGGCATGTCGAGCGCGCGGAAAAGCTGCTGGCAAAAGCCGGAATCGAAGTCATCCATTTTCACGACTTCGAGGTTAATCCCGACACGCGGATGATTGAAACGGGCAGGGCGTTCGCGGCCTCTCAGAGCATTGACTCCATCATCGGGCTTGGCGGCGGAAGCTCTCTGGATTGCGCGAAGGGCATCAACTTTCTGCTGACGAACGGCGGGCGGATGCAGGATTATTGGGGATACGGCAAGGCTTCAAAACCTTTGCTGCCGATGATTGGCATTCCGACGACTTCCGGGACGGGAAGCGAGGCGCAGAGCTATGCGCTCATCTCCGACGCGGAGACGCATGTCAAGATGGCCTGCGGCTCGCATGATGCAGCGTTTCGCGCGGCGATTCTCGACCCCGTCTTGACCGTCTCGCAGCCGCGCCACGTCACCGCGACCGCAGGCTTTGACGCCATCTCGCATGCGGTTGAAAGTTACGTCTCAACGAAGCGCAGCCCGCTCTCTGAAATTTTCTCGCGCGAGGCGTGGAGCTTGTTGGAAGCGAATTATGAGCGCGCTCTCTCGCGGCCTGAAGACACAGAGGCGCGCGGCGCGATGCAGCTCGGAGCCTATTTCGCGGGCGTAGCAATTGAAAATTCCATGCTCGGCGCGACGCACGCCTGCGCCAATCCTCTGACCGCACGCTACGGCACGGAGCACGGCGCGGCCATCGCTCTTGTGCTGCCGACGGTCGTGCGCTGGAACGCTTGCGAAGTCGAATCAAGATACGCAGAGCTGCTGAATTTCGCTCGCCCTCAATCGCTGAACGGCGATGCGAGCAAGGCTCTGGCAGACAGGCTTGAAGAATTAATCAAAGCGGGCGAGCTGCCCTCAAAGCTCGGCGCGGCGGGCATCGCGCAAGCAGACCTCCCAACGCTCGCAAGAGAAGCCGCAGAGCAATGGACTGGAAAATTTAATCCCCGAAAACTTGACGCAACGGGAGCACAGGAGATTTACGAGTGGGCATACTAAAAATTAAAAATGCAAAATTAAAAATGCAAAATGGTTTGCGTCGCGGCTTACTTTATGGAACATCGCTTCTAATTTTTAATTTTGCATTTTGCATTTTGCATTCCGTGCAGGCGCAGGAAGCTCCGGCGGAGAACTGGGCGCAGTTTCGCGGCAATCAAAATTTGACGGGCGTCTCGCGCTCCGGCATGCCAAAGGCTTTAAAGCTTTTATGGACGTATGAAGCAGGCGATGCGATAGAGTCTTCGGCGGCGGTGGTGGGCGGCACGGTTTTCGCCGCTTCGCAGAAGGGCGAGCTGGTCGCGCTCAATTTGCAGGACGGCTCTGTTTACTGGAAATATAATGCCGGAAAGCCCATCGGCGAATCGTCTCCGGCTTACGCGGGCGGCATGGTTTACGTGGGCGATCTGGGCGGGACATTGCACGCCGTCAATGCTTCGGACGGCAAAGGGCGCTGGACTTTTAAGACCGCGAGCGAGATTAAATCTTCTCCGGTCGTTGACGGCGACAGGGTTTTGATCGGCTCTTATGACGGGCATCTTTACTGTCTCAACGCACAGAGCGGCGCGCAGCTCTGGAAGTTTAAAACTCAAGCGCAGGTTCATGCGACGCCCGCAATCTCCGGCGGAGTCGCGTACATCGCCGGATGCGACGAGCAGTTTCGCGCGATACGTATCTCTGACGGGAAGGAGATTTTTAATATCTCTTCGGGAGCATACACGGGCGCATCTCCGGCTGTGGTTGGCCTGACGGCTTTCTACGGCACTTTCAATAACGACGTGCTCGGCGTGAGCCTCAACGCCAAAACGGTCGTCTGGCGTTACAGCCACCCGCAAAGACAGTTTCCCTTCTATTCATCCGCAGCCGTCTCAGGCGTCCGCGTCGTCGTCGGAGGCCGCGACAAATTGGTTCACTGCCTTGACTCGCGCTCCGGCGGCAAGTTCTGGACATTCCCGACCCGCGCCCGCGTCGAATCCTCTCCGGCCATCGCGGGCGGCAGGGTCTTCGTCGGCTCGAACGATGGAAAGTTTTACGCGCTGGATTTAACGAACGGCGCAAAGGTCTGGGAGTTCAACGCAGGCTCGCCCATCTCTGCTTCACCCGGCATCGCCAACGGTCGCATCGTCGTCGGCTCGCAGGACGGGCGGCTTTACTGCTTCGGCTGAAGAGCGAGTAATGTCTTCACCGAAGCTTCTACGATTAAGATAAAAGGAGCTAATATCATGACATTAGCTCCTCAAGTCTTGATACGAGGGACTTAAATCCAAATACAAGTTACTTACATCCAAATAAAAGCTATTTCAATTTGGATTTAAGCCACTTGAATCCAAATAAAAGCTACTTCAATTCAAATGAAAGTTACTTGAATCCAGATAAAAGTTACTTACATCCAGATAGTAGTTACTTACATCAAGACAAAAGTTACTCAAATTCAGATAAAAGCGACTTAAATCCAGATAAAAGTTAGTTACATCCAGATAAAAGCTCCTCGCAGCCGTCACGAAAGAATCTCGCGCAAAGACGCAAAGGCGCAAAGAAAGACTCAATATCTTCTTTGCGCCTTTGCGTGAAAATTTCTTTGCTATCCTTAATTGCTAAGCCGCTGATTTGGCGGGGAAATATCTTTCTATCGTTGTGCCCTGCGGCTTCGCGGTCAGCTTGGAAACTACGATCATCAACAAAGCGGAGATGATGACCATCGGCACGACGGGCATAAAGCCGTAGACGGCTGTGCCGCCCGGTGTGCGCGAGAGAATTTCCGTGCCGCCTAAAGACCAGAAGACGGTGGAAGGGCCGGGCGCGGGCGCGGGAACGAAATGTTGAAAGAGGGCGACGGCGACGACTGCCGCAGCAGTCCAGAGAGTCGAAGCCAGCGCGCCCCACTTGGTACTGCCGCGCCAGAAGAGAGCGGCAACTAACAAGGGCGAGAGCGCGGCGAAACCTGAGAAGGCGTATTGAATCGCCAGCTCAAAAATTGTTTCCGGCGCACGCAAGGCTACCGCATAAGCGAAGATGGTCAGGACGATGACGAAGATGCGCCCCGTCTGCACCTGCACCGATTCGCCGAATCGCCGCTTGCCTCCGTAGAAGGCAAACACATCCTCCGTGAACATGGTCGAGAGCGCGAGTATCTGCGAATCACTCGCCATCACAGCCGCCATAATCCCCGCGCCCAAAATTCCCGCCAGCCAGAGCGGCGCATATTTTTTCAGCAGCAGCAAAATCACATCGTCGCCTGCCGCCTGCTCTCTCTTTTCATCGCGCGCTTCGGGCGTCATCTGCGCGCCCTGCTGCGCCAGCACGCGCCGCGCGTCCTGCTTGGCTTTGATTTCGGGAACGTCCGTGACGCGGTTCGCCATCACTCCCAAAAAAACGCACGGCAGCCAGATTGCCATGATGCACAAGGGGTAAAAGATAACAGTCTTCTTAAACTGCGCCATCTTCTTGGCAGTCAAACAGAAAATTATGATGTGCGGAAACGCGATGGCAGACAGCGGGATAAAGGTATAGCTGAAAAAGTAGTAAGGCGAGATGCGCTCTCTGGTCAAAAGCGTCGCCAGCGGAGATTTTTCCAGCGCGGCGACCGCGCCCGAAAAGCCGCCCATCGCCGAGCCGATGACGATGACCGCAATCGCTCCGAAGATTAAAAACAGCACGGTCTGAAACGTGTTGACCCAGGCCGTCCCTCGCATCCCGCCAAAAAAGACGTAGCTCATCACGACCAATGCCACAATCGCGCCGCCGAACCAGAACGGCACCAGACCGCCGCTGATCGCGTTCAGAGTCGTGCCCCCGCCCATGATGCCGATGATGATATAGGGCACGAGCAGGACTGCCTGCACGATTGAGATAACCGTCCCGATATGCCCGCACTCCCAGCGGTCGCGGAACATCTGCACCGGCGTCATAAAGCCGTACTTCTTTCCCAAAGCCCACATCCGCGTGCCTATGAAAAAGATCGAGAGCGGAATGACCAGCGCGGAAGACGAAGCCATCAAGCCAAACGTCACGATGCCGTTGTTAAAGGCATGGCCGCTTGAGCCTAGAATGGCAAACGCCGTCATGTTCGTGCCAAACAACGAGAGCAGAAAAACGTATGGCCCAATCGAACGGTTGGCAAGAAAATAGTCTTCGGCCTTTGCTTTCCCGGTCGAACGCCGGAAAGCGAAGATGCCGATATAGACGACGACGGCCAGATAGATAAAGACTACGATGGCAGGAATCAATGCGCTTCATCCTCCACGTCTGAAGCTGTGAGCGGGACATCTTCTTCCAGATGCGCAGGCCACGCGAACTTGACCAGCATCCACATAATCAACGCCGCCGCCACCGCAAAGCACGCATGATAAAAAAGCCCTATGGGCATGAAACCGAAGACGAAGGGACGCGCCCTACGCCAGAACCAGAAGTCCTGATGCAGCACATACAGCACAACGACAGCGATGACCAATAGCGTGCGTTTCATCTTTAAGAGTCAGGAGTCAGGAGTCAGGAGTCAGGAGTCAAAACGATTTGAGACTCTTGACTCCTGACTCCGAACTCTTGACTGTTTTTTATCCCGTGAATTTATAACCGACTCGATGCACCGTGATAATGTAGCGCGGATCGCCCGGTGTGTCTTCTATTTTCTGTCTGAGCTTGGCGATGTGCATATCCACCGTGCGCGTCAGGGGCAGGTAATCATAACCCCACACGGCATCGAGGAGCTGGTCGCGGCTGACGACTTCGCCGCGATGCTCTACGAAGTAGCGCATGATCTTAAACTCGCGCGGTGAAAGATCGAGCGCGTGCCCGTCCTTCGTCGCCTCGAATTTTTTGAAGCACAGCTCGATGCTGCCGAAGCTGACTCCCTCGACCGTTTCCGTAGGCTTGGTGGAGCGACGAATGACTGCCTCGACGCGCGCCATCAATTCCAGAAAGCTGAAGGGCTTGGTGACGTAATCATCCGCGCCGGTCTTGAGGCCGAGAACTTTATCTATCTCCTGCCCGCGCGCCGTCAGCATGATAATCGGTGTCGAGTTGCCTTCGTTTCTGAGCTGCTTGCACACGTCAAGCCCGTTCATCTTCGGCAGCATCACATCCAAGATCACGAGGTCTAACTCTTTCCCCGAAGCGAGCCGCAGCCCATCCGCCCCGTCACGCGCCACCTGCACCGTGTAGCCCTCGTAAGTAAAGCCATCGCGCAACGCGACGGCCATCGCCTGATCGTCTTCGACAATTAAAACTTTACGCATAATAATTTCATTCATAACCAGCCACAGAGGACACAGAGAACTCAGAGATATAAAAGATTTCAAATCCAAGATTACGAATTTTCAAATCTCTCTGTGCTGTCTGTGTCCTCTGTGGCTAAGCAATCGTCTTGAAATAGCAATTAGTGTCTCGCTTCCAACGTCAGAGACGGCTCGCCGCCGACCATGCCGCGTGTTTTTTCTTCTTCCCCCTGAACGTGAGAGGCTTCGGGCAGTTCAATGGTAAACGTGCTGCCGCGACCCGGCTCGCTTTCGACCGTGACGCGCCCGTGATGCGCCTTGACGATGTGCGCGACGAGCGAGAGGCCGAGTCCGCTGCCCTTCACATCATGCACAAGGCCGGTGCTGACGCGATAAAATTTCTCAAAAATCTTGGCCTGCTCCTCGCGCGGAATCCCTATGCCGTGATCGGTGACGGAGATGGTCAGAAAATCTTCTTTCTGCCCGAGGCGCACATGTATCTGCTTGGCATCGCCGGAATATTTGACGGCGTTGTCGAGCAGGTTGATAAAGGCTTGCGCGAGCGCGTCCGTGTCCACGATGGCCTGTGGCAGAGGCGTGCGCGGAGTTTCAAAGATGATGCTGAACCCTTGCTGTTTGAATTGCACGTCGAAAGTCTTGAGCGTTTCGCCGACGAGTTCCGTGATGCCCGTGCGCTCGAATTGATAAGTCTTGCGGCCTGATTCGATTTTTGAAAAATCCAGAATGTTGTTGATAAGCTGCGTCAGGCGTCGGCTCTCGGTCTCGATGTACTGGCCGTACTCGCAAATCTTCTCTTCGTCCTTGACGCGACCGAGCTTTAAGAATTCGCCGAAGACGCGAATCGAAGAGAGCGGCGTCCGCAACTCGTGCGAGACGTTCGAGACGAAATCCGCCTTCATCTGCGAGAGACGAATCTCGCGCGACGCGGTTCTCAAGGCCAGCACGATGCCGCCCAATAGCATCACTGTCATCAAGGCCGAGAGCGAGAGGCTGACGTTAAAGTTCCAGCGCGCCCACTGCGCCGGCGTCATGTGACGACTGCGAATGCCCAAGCGCCAGTCGCTGAAAAACGGCAACCCCGTCGTCGTCTCGTCATCCTGCCCCTTGAACTCCTGCGTCGCCATCACGCGCTTGCCATCGCTGTCATGCACTGTGACGATGATGTTATCCTGCGCGTCATCCGGGAAAAATTTCGGCAGCGACTGCTGAATCGCGCGCGGTAAATAGACGTTGCGAAAATACTCCGTATCAATAATCATCCCTGAGACGCCGACCACCTGCCGCGCTTCGTTCTTAATCGCCTTGAGGATGACACGGTTCTCCGGGTCGTATTCGTCCACCAGCAGCCCCGGCGAATCCTTTGGCGTCTCTTCCTGACTGAGAATGTTCAGAGGCGCGATAGCGAGATTGACCGCGCGTGCTTCGCTTGAAGAGGGAACGATTGTTTTCTTGTTGTCGGCAGGATTGTAGAAATAAACCGCTGCCGGGTCTTTGCCTTTGAAGGCGGCGACGAATAAAAGTTTCGCGCCTTCGACATCACACTTGCCGAACAGGTAGTTGGCTTTCGGCTCGCCTTCTGCCTGGAGCGCGCTCGCGGGCGTCGTCAGGGTTTGCTCTGCGTTGCTCTTATAAAAATACTTGACCTCTTTAGAAACATCCGACAGGTAGTTCTTCATCCACACATGCTGCGCCACCGTCGAAGTGTTTTTCAACTCGTTCAGCGAACGATATTGCAGCACGAGAATGCACAGCAGCGGCGCGATGACCGCCAAGAATCCCACCCACAGGATATGTCGCCTCAGGAATGTGCGAAGTCTCAGCATCTCTATAACAGCTCGAACGTCTCCAAATTCTTCTTATACACCGAATCGGCGGCCAGAGTCTGTAGCACGAGGACTACTTTTACAATTCGTTTACAGCTTTTACCACTATTTACCTGTCTCACTATAATAAACGTTCACTCTCAAATACTTACATGACCCCTAAGGCTTTTAAACGAATGATGCGCGGCAAAGTTTTGTGGAGGACTTTGCCGCTCTCGAATTTCACGCAGAGACTTTCAAGGACAAAAATTTCTGAAGGGTTGCAACTGAATGTCACGAGCCAGAGGAATATTAGCTGGTCGAAACCGTATATTGCACACGGTCAGTCGAAGCCTCTAGAGCAGTTTGCAAATCAGTGTAGGGTAGGCTGTGAGCCTGCCGCTCGTGTGGGACAGGCGGCAGGCTCACAGCCTACCTTACATTCAATCGAAATTCGCTCTAAGGTAAATTGTTCTTCTTCGGTCGAGCCGCTGAGGGCTGTTGTCGATGTCGCTCCGCAGGAGATGGTTTGAGCAACTGCATCAAAATATCCAGTGCCAACGAACGCCTAATGTTTGACAGCCCGGTAGTGCGCCGCGACACTGTCACAAGACAACACACGCTCAGGCTTGGGCTGCTGACTCTGGGCGGGCAGGCGATGCAGAGCATGGAGTTGCGCGAGGTTGCGCTGCCGCACCTGCGCCATGTGGTCGAGCGCACACGGCTCGGCGCGCATCTGGCAATTTTAGATCACGGCGCTGCTGTTTATAATGATGATTACTTCCCGACCGTGGGGCAGATCGTGCGGACGGCTGCCCTCAAGCTCTCTTCGCAACTCGGCAGTCATCGGAAACGTTAAGGGTCTCATGAAGCATATCAATTATCACTCTCTCAGCAAATCTTTCCGCCACAAGGCCGTGTGGCACGATGAAGAGCCGTTGTCGTTCGACGACGTGGGAGCAGACCTCTACAACCTGTCATACACTTCCGCCAACGCGCGTCACCTGGTGGGCTGTCCGGGCTATCGCTGCGAAGAGCACGAGCTGTCATTCGACGGCGAGCCGGTCGTGGGCGAGTCGAGCGATAGCGAAATTGAGGAGAACATTCGTTTCAGGTATCCGCTCGTTCGCGAGCAAAAAGTGGGCGGCACGCTTCATCGCCACGACCGCCTGATTATCCTGCTGCACGGCCTCAACGAACGCAGCTTCAGCAAGTATCTTCCATGGGCATACCAACTGTGGGATAAGACGCGCGTGCCCGTGCTGCTGTTCCCGCTGACTTTCCACATCAACCGTGTGCTGCCGGACTGGGCCAAGCACCAGCAAGAGAGCTACGAGCGGCGGTGCGAGATCGCGGGAAATGAAAGCATGTACCGGTTCAACGCCGTGATTAGCGAGCGGCTTGAGGCGCATCCGGGGCGATTCTTCTGGGGCGCAGTGCAGTCTTATCTTGACCTTGTAGACCTGACGCGCCGGATCAGGTCGGGGCAGCATCCGCACTTCGCGCCGGACGCGCGCGTAGACCTCTTCGGCTTTTCCGCGGGAGGCTATTTGAGTTTGTTGCTGATGCTGGAAGACCCCGACAAGCTCTACACGGACAGTCGCGGTGTAGTATTCGCGTCGGGCGTGCCCACCAGAGACCTGAACCTCTCTTCGCCTTTGATACTGGATCTGGCGGCGGAGGTCGCGCTGATGAAGTTGTATGTTAAAAACATAGACAAACTTTCCAACCCGCGCATGCGCCACTGGTTTGAGTCGCACGGCGAGGGCAGGTGGATCAGGGACTTGTCAGGGTTGCGCGCGAACAGCAAACGTTTAGAAGCGAGGCTCAGGGAAATTTCGCCGAGACTGCTGGGCATCGCCAACGTCAACGATGATGTCATGCCCGCAGGCTCTATGCTCAACACACTTCAGGGGCTGAGGCGAGATACGGGCGTGCGCGTCGCGGAATTCGAGCTGGGTGTGCATGAGAGTCCTTTTGTCTGTGCCGACTACGGGCAGCCGTACAGGCGATTCATCACAGAGTTTTTAGACGAAGAGCAATACGGGCAGGCGTTTGAAGATTTTATCGAAGAGATAGTCTTACATCTCGGTTGAAGACGGTCGGGTGAAAGCAGGATATGAAAACAAGAGCTGCTGTTCTATATCAGATGGGAACGCCATCACCCTACGCGGAAAGTTCGCCGCTCGTGATTGATGAGGTCACGCTCGACGGGCCGGGACAGGGAGAGGTACTGGTCGAAATCGCCGGGGCAGGATTGTGCCATTCGGACTTGTCCGTGGTGGATGGTTCGCGCTCGCGCTCTGTGCCGATAATTCTGGGGCATGAAGCCAGCGGCATCGTGCGCGACACGGGAGAAGCAGTTACTGCTTTCGCGGCGGGCGATCATGTGGTGTTTAGCTTTGTGCCGCTCTGCGGGCGTTGTCTTTATTGCGTGTCCGGTCGAGGCGCTTTGTGCGAGCCGGGAGAGCGGGCAAATGTTGCCGGAACGCTTCTTTCCGGCTCGCGTAGATTTGCCGATTCCCGAGCGCAGACCTGTCATCATCACTTGGGCGTCTCGGCCTTCTCGCAATTCACCGTCGCCGCAGAGGAGTCTTTGGTAAAAATTGATGAGACGGTCGCGCTTGACAAGGCAGCTCTTTTCGGTTGCGCGGTGATGACCGGAGTGGGCGCGGTGGTCAACACTGCGCGCGTCGAAGCAGGCACTTCCGTCGCCGTGTTCGGGATGGGCGGCGTGGGGTTGAGCGCGTTGATGGGCGCGCACGCCGTCGGAGCTTACCCGATCATCGCGGTTGACCGTCTGGACGAAAAGTTGACGCTCGCACGCTCTGTCGGCGCAACGCATACTATCAATGCTGCGCAGGATGATCCGGTCGAAGCTATCAGAGAAGTCACGCTTGGCGGCGCAGCTTACGTCTTTGAAAGCGTTGGCAACGAGGTGGTGCTGATTCAAGCTTACCAGTCCACAGAGCGCGGCGGCATGACCGTCACCATCGGTTTGCCGCCCCCGGAAAAGATGTTCACTATTCCTGCCCTGAGTATCGTGGCAGAAGAGCGCACGATTAAAGGTTCTTACATGGGGTCATCTGTTCCGCGCAGGGACATCCCGCGCTACATCAAGATGTATCAGGCCGGAATCTTACCCGTTGACAAGTTGCACACGCACACGTTGCGGCTGGACGAAATCAACACAGGCTTTGACAGGCTGGCACAGGCGCAGGCGGTCAGGCAGCTCATTGATTTTACTTAACCCGTTCGCAAAGGTATGACTCAGAAACCACAAATCGCACGCACTGAATACCCGCACTTTTTAGAGCTGCCGACCCGCTGGATGGACAACGACATTTACGGGCACGTCAACAACGCGCTCTACTATGGCTTTTTCGACACGGCCATCAATCAGTATCTGATCGCAGAAGGCGGGCTGGACATCACTTCCTCGCGCGTCATCGGATTGGCGGCAGAGACGCAGTGCCAGTTTATGCAGGCGCTCGCCTTTCCCGAAGTGGTCGAAGTGGGCTTGCGCGTCGGCAAGCTGGGAAATTCGAGCGTCCGTTACGAGCTTGCCATCTTCAAGCAGAGCGAAACCCACGCGGCAGCGACGGGCTACTTCGTGCATGTGTTTGTTGACCGCGAGACGCGACGAGCCGTGCCTATACCACCAAACATCAGAACCGCGCTCGAACGATTGCAGATAATGCAAAATTAAAAATGTAAAAGGCAAAATGAAATCGGATTCTTAATTTTGCATTTTACATTTTGCATTTTTAAGTCTATTGCTTCGTCTGAGATAATGGTCGCGTCTCACGGAAAAAGCGCCACATCTCCTGAGCGGCGTTGGGGCCTTTCGGGTCTGTGTAGGATGCGCCTGCCGCGCCGCCGGACCATGCGTGCTTTAAGTCCGGCACAATCCATTTTTCCATGAGCGGCTTGCGCGAGCGATCATTGTAGATATATTTTTTGTAAGCATAACCGCCAGCGATGCTGCCTTCGGTTGTTTTATCCGCTACGTCGTCCACACTATTGTTGTCTTTGCCGTCGTCTATGTAATCGTTTGTCTGCGCCCATTGAGTGATGACTTGATCGGCGTTGATATTAGCGACCGCGCTGTCTTTCGCGCCCTGAAATAAGATGACGCGCATGATGTGCTTTGTGTCGCCCATCGTCTCAAAGGCGAGATGTCCCAGACGAGCCGCATCTGTGCCGCCCTGCGCCATCACAGGCATCGCTCCGCTCAGATTCGTTGCCGCTTTGTAAGCGATACCGGAATGAACGCCGATGGCCGCGAACAGTTCCGGATACGTTGCGCCCATGATGACCGCCATCGCTCCTCCGGCAGAAAATCCCGCGACGAAGACGCGCCGTGAATCAACTTTGTAATAGCCGTGAACATGATTGACGACCTCTGCCAGCAGCGACGGCTCGCCCTGTCCGCGTGCTTGATGAGAAGAGTCGAACCAGTTCCAGCATTTGAGAGGATTCGCCTCTTTCGTCTGTTCCGGATAGACGACAAGAAAGTCGTGCTTATCAGCCACGGAGTTCATCTGTGTTGCCGCCGCGAAATCATCCGGCGTCTGCGTGCAACCGTGAAGCATCATGACCAGCGGCATTTCTGTCTTGCTCTTGTGCGCGTCAGGAACCCAGAGCTTGTAGCTGCGCGACCCGAAAGAGTTTGTCACAGTCCCGTTAGTCCAGATTCCGGCATGCGCACGAGCGGCAGGCAGCAACAACCAGAGCAGTGCGAAGATGAGATAGATAAAAGGCTTGCTGTATTTCATGTTTGTTCTAAACCTGCGCTTCCTCTGCGCCCGGAATTATAGGCTCTGCCTGCGCGTCCGATTCGGTCGCAGACTTGCTCATCCACTTGTCCAGCCGCTCCATGTCTTTCTTCACCGTGCGCGAAGCGGCGAACAGCACCAGCGTAAGCAGGCAACCGAGCGCAGGGATGATATACATCGCGGAGTGAAGTCCCTGAGCACGAAAAGGCTCAAGGGTCTTCTGTGTGATTTCGATGATGCCGCTGGCGGCGGCGGCTCGAGCGGTGAAGAAATCGCTGGCAAGCCCCGTCCCGAGCGGGCCGAGCGCGGCTCCCAGCACGTACATGGCAAAGAAGTAGATTGACATGGCAGTGCCGCGCAGACTCGGCTCGATGACATCCTGAATCGCCGGATAGACCGTCGCGTAGTAAACGTTCATCACGGCGACGCCAGTGCCCATCAGGATGATGAAACTGAGGACGCCGCCGGGCGGGCGCGTCAATGCCAGAAAGATTAGCGGAACCGAAGCCAGCAGTGACAGAGCGGCAAGGAGCAGGCGTCCATTAGTCCAACGCTTCATGACGGCGTCGCCGATGACTCCGCCCAAGAGCAAGCCGGGGATGCCTGACAGGCCGAAGACGATCATCGTCGTGAAACCCGCCGTGCGTATGTCCTGACTGTGATAGCGCATCAGGAACGGCGTCAGAAACTGGCCTATCGCATACATGTTAAAAGTTTGCAACGCGCCCGATGCGATGATCCACCACATGGTCGGGATTGAAAGCACCAGTTTGTAAGGCGAGCCTTCGCGCTTACGCGCTCCGATGTCATGAATCTCAGATGCGCCGCGTTTCGGCTCGCGTATAAAAAGAACTGCCAGAGTACAGATTATCCCCGGCAGCCCCGCGACGTAAAAGGCCATCCGCCACCCGTAAGCCTGAGCCACAGAACCGCTGATGGCGTAGCTCAGGGCGATGCCGACGGGCAGCCCGAGCATAAAAATCGAGAGAGCTTTTGAACGCTTATCCGCAGGATACAGATCGCCAATCAGCGAGGTCGCAGCGGGCGCGCAGGTCGCTTCGCCGACGCCGACTCCCAACCGCAGCGCGAACAATTGCCAGTAGCTCATCGCCAGCCCCGAAGCGGCAGTCAGCAAGCTCCACACGAAGACGCCTACCGAGAGTATCTTTTTTCGAGGTATCCTATCCGTCAGACTGCCGAGCGGCAAACCTACGGCTGCATAGACCAGCGTAAAGGCCGTGCCGATAAGGCCGATGGCGCTGTCGCTTAACGCCCATTCCTTTCTCACAGGCTCGCTGATTGCGCCGAACACCTGACGGTCAAAAAAGTTCAGAGTGTTAATAGCAAACAACACAGCCAGCGCGAAGATGGTTTTTCCTCGATCACTCATAAGGTTTATAAGTCAGGAGTCTGGAGTCTGAAGTCTGGAGTCAAAAACCAGAATGACTCTTGACTCCGGTGCCGTGTAAAGTAAGTTTTTTGAATTGCCACTAGCTTTAGCTAGTGGACAGGGAGAGCCTGACCCTCAGCGGCTTTAGCCGAAATGTTCGGCTAAAGCAGAAAGATATGTTGGCATCTACTCCACTAGCTAAAGCTAATGGCAATTCATCTTCTCAGAATTTCAATGACTCCTAACTCTAGACTCTAGACTCTAGACTTCAGACTCCAGACTCTTGTTCATTACTTTCTTTTCAATCTCTTCTTTAAGCAGCCGTTTGAAGATTTTGCCGGAAGCCAGCAGGGGAAACTCTTCGACGAAGAAAACGCATCCGGGAATTTTATAGCGCGCCAGCTTGCCTTCACAAAAATTTATGATTTCGTCAGCCGTCACAATCTTTCCTTCTCTTTTGATGATGACAGCGACGGGCGTCTCGCCCCATTTCGCATCCGGCAAACCTATCAGCGCAGCCGAAGCGACAGCCGGATGATCGTGCAGGACGGCCTCGACTTCAGCCGGATAGATGTTCTCGCCGCCGGAGATAATCATATCTTTAGCACGGCCAACGATGTAATAGTACCCTTCCGTATCCTGTCGCGCGAGGTCGCCCGTATAGAACCAGCCGCCGGATAACGCGGCCTCGGTCGCGGCCATGTTCTGCCAGTAACCGGAGCAGACATGCCCGCCGCTCAGGATGAGTTCGCCGACCCTGCCGCACTCTACGTCGTGCCCCTTCTCATCAACAATCCGCGCCTCGCTGTGAAAACTGGGGAAGCCGATGGAGCCTGCTTTGCGCACCGAATCTTCGACTCCGAGTTTGAAGCAATTGGGGCCGACCTCCGTCAGCCCGTAACCTTGAGTAAAGACGCCGCGCTTTTGAAAAGCTTCTATCAGAGGCAGAGGGCAGGGCGCGCCTCCTGAGATGAAATAACGCAGCGAGCTAAAATCCGTTGTCTCGAAGCCGGGCGATTCCCACATCATCTGGTACATCGTCGGGACGCCGAAAAAGAAGGTGCAGCGATATTGCTCGATCAATTCCAGCACGCGCTCTGCGTCGAACGTGCGCAAGATGATGACCGTTGCGCCGACATGCAGGAGCGGAAGCGTCAGCACGTTGAAGCCGCCCGTATGAAACAGCGGCGCATGCACCGTCGTGATGTCTGATGAAACGAGGTCCCAGTTAAGATTCGTGTTGATCGAATTCCAGGTCAACATCCTGTGCGAGAGAAGCGCGCCTTTGGGTCTTCCGGTGGTGCCCGAGGTATAGATAATGAGGACGGGCATCTCTGCATCAAAATTCTCAACTTTGATGGAGTCAGAACCGGCTGACGACAATGCCTCCTCATAACTAATAGCAGCGTCTTCAGATTCATCGAGCGGGAGGTAATGCTCAATTGTGGTCTCGTGGCTGAGACGCGCGACCAGAGGGCTAAAGTTGCTCTCATAGAGCAGCGCCTTCGGCTCACAGTCTTCGAGTATGTATTGCAGTTCGGGCTGCGCGAGGCGGTAATTGAGCGGAACCAGAATGGCCGTGAGCTTGGCGGCGGCGAAAAAAGCTTCAAGGATTTCCGCGCGGTTCATGGCGAGGATGCTGATGCGGTCGCCGCTTTTGACCGCGCAACGCTCGCGCAGAAAATTAGCAAGCCGCGTGGCGCGCTCGTTCAACTGTCGGTAGGTCAGTTCGTCGCCCGTCGCCGCGTCAATAATCGCAGTCTTATCCGGCGAGAGCTGTGCGCGACGCTCCAGCCAATCTCTGATGTACATGTCTTCCTCAATCAATCGGAGATTGCAGATTGCGGAATGCGGATTGAAAAACCAGTTCTTTCAAATCCGCGATTCCGCTTTCCGCTTTCCGCAATCATCTACTTCAGAAAGTGAACTTGAGCGCAAACTGTACCAGTCGAGGGTTGTTGCTCGTCGAGATGATCTTCCCGAATGAGCCGGGATTGGTGATGCGCCCCGTCACCGGGTCTATGCTTCCGCCGGAAGCCAGCACCGCGTTGAAGTCGCTGATCGGGTTTGCGAAGTTGACGTGATTGAACAGGTTGAAGAACTCTGTGCGGAACTCCAAATTCTTTGACTCTCCGATGATAAAACGCTTGATAAAGGAGATGTCAAAGTTGTTCTGATGCGGCCCGCGCAGGATATTGCGCCCGACGTTGCCGATGTCCGTGCCCGCCGCGCCAGCTATAGCCGTGCCGTCGGAACTCGGGATGACCTGCCCTGCGAGGACAACGGGACGAGCGAAGGCGAACGGGTTAAAAAAGTATCCGGCTGGAATGTTGCTGAAAGGATCGCCGACGATGTTCGGTCGGGCGAGCGGGCTGCCGCCGCCGGAGATGCCATAAAACGAGCCTGCGCCGGTATCAACAATATCAATCGGCAAGCCGGACATAGAGGTGACGATGCCCGCAATCTGCCAGTTCGATAAGAACAGGCGACCGGCAGTCGAGCGCTCTGCGAAATCGAACTCCGGCAGATCATAGAGAAAGCTGACAACAAGCCTATGCTTGCGATCAAAGTCGGAACGCCCCCGGTTGGCGCGGTCGTTCAGTTGATTGCCGAGGATCGGGCTGGTTTCGCCGACGCCGCCCGGATTCACCACGCCTCCGATGCCTGCGCCGCCGCCCTGCCCCGATGCGTTGTCAATGGATTTAGCCAGCGTGTACGAAGCTAAGAATTGCAGCCCTTGCGAGAAGCGACGGGTCACACTCACTTGAAGCGAGTTGTAATCGGATTCAGCAGTTGTCTGATTCTGGAAGAACCCGTTGACCGAGACTCCCTGAAACGGCGCTCTCAAAGAAGCGTTCGCAGGAGTGTTAGTGGTAATCACCTGTCCCGTGACCGCATTGGTAATCGAGCCGCCAGTAGGGATGAGCGGAGCTTGATTGATTGCCACTTGACGAAACAGATTCGCCCCCTTCGTGCCGACGTAGGCGGCTTCGACCAAAGTGTCTTTGAACAACTCGTACTGCACGCTCAGGTTGTACTGGTGCAGGTAGGGCGTGCGAATGTTGCGGTCAAAGAGTGTCCCCGAAAGCGCGACGCCGGGCACGAGCGTCGGAAACTGGCCTTGCGCCGGAGCCGGGAAGAATGGATTGGAGAAGGGGACGCCGACCCTTGCGCCGAACACATAGGTCGGCGGCGCGATCACGTTGAGCGTGAGGTACTGGAATGACGTGCGTGAATAAAAGAGGCCGTATCCGCCGCGCACCACCATCCGACCGGAGTCAAAAGGCGAATACGCAAAGCCCACGCGCGGAGCAAAGTTGTTCGGGTCTACGCTATTGACGACGCGCTTGTCTACATTCGGAATGCTCGCCACATCGTACTCCGGCAGCGCATTGCCAGCCTGCACGAAGCCGCCGATGGGTGGGCCAAGCGGAGTCGGCACGCCGCCGACCACTACGAACAACGGACGCGGAACATAGAGCGCGGGGTCGAAGGTGGCGATGCGCCCGCGCGTGTCATAGGGCGGCAAGTCCAGCTCGTAACGCAAGCCCAGATTGAGCGTCAGCTTGGGCGTGACTTTCCAATCGTCCTGCACGAAAAAGTTGTAATCGTGCGCTCGCAGAGAGCGATTGCCGAGACCGCTGCCGAAGACAGAGACAGAGCCTGTGCCCGCCAGAAAGCTCGGGAAATTCAGAAAGTCAATTTGGCCGCGCGTGAAAAAGTTCAAGACATAATTGTTCTCGTTGTAGCGGAACTCGCCGCCCGCGCGTATGTTGTGCTTGCCGTAGGTAATCGAAACCGTGTCGGCCAGCGTCGTCGAAGGCGAGACCGCCCTCACATCAATCGTCGGAGACGTGCCGATAACGATGCCTCCCGCCGCAGGCGCGATGCGAATCAGGGGCAAGCCCGGAAATTCGGCGGCGTTAGCCCGCGTGATACCAATGTCGGAATCATTGACAGGCTCTTGCGGAAAAGCATCCACGCGAATGAAGTTGTAGCCTGCGCGCACTTCATTAAAGACGTTCGGGCTGAAGATATGTATCCACTGCAAAGAGAGCAGGCGATTATTGTTCTGCTGAAAGTTGCCGAAGCCCGGAACGTTTGGCCCACCGCCGAGGAAGCTCGGCAGCGTCAGGGTCTGCGGCGCGTTCGAAAAATAAAATTTTGCTGCCAGCGTATCTTTGTCGCTGAAGCGATAATCGAAATTCGCGTTGAACTGGTTCTCCTCAAACGACGAAGGGGTCGAGCCGGAATAGCGACCACCGGCCTGCGGCGTCGGAATCAGAAACTGTCCGTTAGGAAGCCTCACATTCAAGAGCGCGAGCGCAGTCGGGTGAATGGCTGGCAAACCGAAAGCTGCCTGAAGCGTCGCCGCTGTGCGATCATCCGTCAGTCGCGGGTCAATCAAAATGTTGGAAGAGAGGCTATTGATAATCGAAGCGCCGTTGAACTCATGCGTGCCCTGAAACGAGGCGAAGAAGAAAGCTTTGTCCTTTATAACCGGCCCGCCGACGTAGCCGCCAAAGACATTGCGCCGCAGGATAGGTCGTTGGACTCCGCTCGCCTTCAGAAACGGGTTGTTGGCGTTGAGCGCTTCGTTACGGAAAAAATAATATCCGCCGCCGTGAAACTCGTTCGTGCCGCTCTTGGTGACGGCCTGAATGTTGCCGCCGCCGGAGCGACCGAAGGTGGCATCGTAAAGCGAAGTCTGAACCTTGAATTCCTGTATCGTCTCAGGCGCGGGAACAGACAGCGAAGGCGCGGAGTTGGTGCCCATCGAATTGGCATCAATGCCGTTAATCTGGAAATTGTTGTTGGTCACACGCGCGCCGTTGACAGAGATGTTCTGCGAGTTGCGACCGACCGCAGTGTTGTCCGGCAGGTACGTGGCGGCTCCGGGCGAGAGTCCCAAAATTTGCGTGAAGTTGCGCGTCGCCAGCGGCAATTCCGAGACGGTGCGCGAATCAACCACGCGCCCGAGTTGCGCTCCTTCGGTCTGCACCACAGTAGGCGCAGCGGAGACGTTGACGGTTTCCTGCACTTCGCCTGTCGGCAGGCTCGGATTGAGCGTCGTGGTTTCCGTAATGTTTACTTTGACATCATCGGAGACGAATGTCTTGAACCCGTTGGCAGTGACTTTCACAGTGTATGCGCCGGGCGGCAGCAGCGGAACAAAATAGTTGCCGTCCGCATCGCTTGTGACTTTGCGCTCATCGCCTGTGGCTTTACTGGCAACGGTAATTTCAGCTCCGGGGACGGCAGCGCCCTGCTCATCCCTGACCGTTCCGCTCAGGCGGCCTGTCGTCTGGCTCTGTGCAAAAGCCGGGACGCTAAAGACGGACAGCAGGCAAGCCGTCAAAAATAACGCAACACACTTGTGGGGCATCATTGTGGGTCTTCTCCTTAGATGACAGAAAAAATTTGTACCTTACTGACGCGACGAAACTTGTAATCGGAATGTTTTGGTTGGGGACCCTTGCTCTAATTGAGACACGAACACGGAATAGTATTGCAACTGCCGCTCCACAATAAAACGCGCCCGCGCGCCTTTTGAGAATCGAGCGCGAAGGTTGAGATTTTCGCGCAAATTGTCTGATTGGAAAACGGATGGTTGACGGTTGGTTCAGAGCAAGGTGCTTAATTATTAAACATCGCCCGTAAACACTGCTCAAAAATTAAGCACTATTTCCATGAAGCTGTTTGAAAATTCCGTTAAGCCGCGCGAGCGGCGATGAGAAGGTAGCCAGACGTGCAACGTCTGGTGAGACGCCACAACCGTTGCCGCGCCGCAAGGTGCGGACAGACAGTTCTTGGCGCATCTTCAATGCGCAAATCTTTTCCTAAACATTCCAGACGTTGCACGTCTGGCTACCTTCTCCTTGCGCCTTCGGCGCAAACGCGGGCTAGTGAGCGCCGAGGTTATATTTACGCATCTTGTTATAAAGAGTGGTGCGGGTGACGCCTAGAATCTCTGCGGCTTTACTGTGATTTTGTCCGGTGGCCGTGAGTATTCTGTTTATGTGCAGGCTTTCGACTTCATCGAGTGAGAGCAGTTGCTCGCTCTCTTCACGCGGTGCGTGTTGCCAGTCATCAAGCCCGCTGAGCGGAAGCTCGCTGGCGTGTATGCGGTCGCCCGCGCAGAGAATGATGGCGCGCTCAATCACATTTCGCAGCTCACGAATATTTCCCGGCCAGTTATAACTTTCCAACAAGACCTCTGCTTTGGGCGTGATGCCCTGCACGCGGCGGTTCAGTTTCTGGTTGAACTGCGTAATGAAGTGCTGCACCAGCGGCAGGATGTCTTCTCTGCGGTCGCGCAGCGGCGGGAGCATGAGCGGCATCACGCTCAAGCGATAAAAGAGGTCTTCGCGAAAGCGCCCGTGCTTAATCTCCCCTTGCAGATTTTTGTTGGTCGCGGCGATGACGCGCACGTCTACATGTTTCTCCTGCACGCCGCCGACGCGACGGAAATTTTTGTGTTCCAGAACGTGCAGGAGCTTCGCTTGAATCGAAGCCTCCATCTCGGCTATCTCGTCAAAGAAGATAGTGCCTTCGTGTGTCAGCTCAAGCAGCCCCGGCTTGTTTGAGACCGCGCTTGTGAACGCTCCCTTTTCGTGGCCGAAGAGTTCTGATTCCAGCAACTCGCGGCTCAAGCCCGCGCAGTTGATCGTCACAAACGGCTTCGCATGCCGCTCGCTCAAGCGATGTATGAGGTGTGCGACCATGCCCTTCCCCGTACCCGTTTCACCTTGCAGCAGGACGGTCATGTCCGAAGGCGCGAGCCGCTCAATCGCATGATGCAGGCGCAAGGTCGCTTCGCCCTGTCCCAGGAAATACTCTGCGGCGACGCGCTCCTGTGCGAGGCCGATTAACAGACGCTCGCGCCGCACGCGGCTCTGTTCGAGTGTGCGATGGATGAGAATCAGAAAGCTGTCTGCGTCGGGTGGTTTGGTGACGAAATTTTCCGCGCCGTTTTTAAGCGCACGAATGGCCGTCTCAATCGTGCCGTGCGCGGTCAGGATAATGATGGGCACGTCATCGTCGAGAGCCTTGATACGCGGCAGCAGGTCTAGCCCGTCCGTGTCGGGCAAGCGCAGGTCAAGCAAAATCAGTTGCGGCGCATTCTCTGTCAGAAGCGCGAGCGCGCTCTGCCCGTCTTCGGCTTCCATCACGCGATAGCCTTCGCCCTCCAGCAAACTGCGGAGGCCGAAGCGCACAGACGGCTGGTCGTCAATGATTAAAATGTTCGACTTGCTATTGGGCATACCCGTTGTGCTCTGTCGGCAAGTGGATGATAAAGGTCGTGCCCTTGCCTTCTACGGAACGCGCGTTGATCGTCCCGCCATGATCGTGAATAGTCTTGCGCACGATTGCCAGCCCGAGGCCCGTGCCGGTCGTTCGTGTGGTAAAGAACGGCTCGAATATTTTGGGTAGATTTTCCTGAGTGATACCGGCTCCGTCATCGCTGATCTCAACCCGTATCTCTTTGTGGCCGTTGTGCCTGAACTGGTGGCCGTTCGGCGCGGTCGAGAGCTTGATATTAATATGGCCGCCCGACTCTGTGTGAAACAGGGCGTTATTCAGCAGGTTGGCAAAAACACCGTGCATCTGACGCCGGTCCAGACGAAAGCCGGGCAGAGTTTCAGGATGCTCGAAGGCCAGCGCGACGCCCTTGGTTTCCGCCTGGCTGCGCCATTCGCAGATGACTTCGCGGACGACCTCGCGTATGTCAGCCGGATGATTATCCGGGCGGCTCGGGCGGCTGTGTTCGAGCAGTTCCTCCATCAAACGGTTGAGATGATCGGCCTCAGTCATAATTACATCCATGAAGGGCTGCACCTCGTCCTTGTCTTTCAGCCGCCGGGACATAGCGCTCAAGGTTGTAGTGATGCCGCACAGTGGATTGCGAACCTCGTGTGCGACACCCGCCACCAGTTCGCCCACGACCGCCAGTTGCTTGGAGATAATCAACTGTTCGGAAAGCCGCTTCTGCTCTGTGACATCCCTGATGATGCCCAGATAGTATTGTTCGTGATCGGCTTCGTTCGTCACCGCGCGAATGCTGATTCGTGCGGGCACGCTTTCGCCGCTCAGCCTGCGCAATTCGCACTCGACATCGAGAATGCGCCCGCGCGTGTTGACCTCTTTCAATAACCGGATGCTGATTGAAGGGTCTACGAAAAAATCCTGTATGAGATTCGCGCCGATCAATTCGCCAGTCCCTTGATAGCCGAGCATGGACGCGAGCGCGGGATTAACCGTGAGCAGTTTGCCATCAGGCGTGCTGCGGTACAGGCCATCCAATGCGCTCTCGAAAATCTGGCGATAGCGTTCTTCGGATTCCCTGACCTGCTCGAAGAGTTGCGCGTTGACGATCAGATGCGCGGCCTGTGACGCGAAGATGGTCACGAGCCTCTTATCATCCTCGACGAAGCCCCCTGCTTTGTTCATCACTTCGAGCGTGCCGAGCGTCTGCTCGCCCGCTTGAAGCGGTACGGCCAGAATCGCGCTCACGCCGAGCAACTCTGCTGCATGCTTGCTGATTAAAGAGTCCGCGGCAATATCATTATTCAAGTACGGCTCGCCAGTCTTGTAAACCTCGGTGGCAATATTTCTTTCGTCCAGCCGCGAGCGCAAAGACTGCACATGCTGGTCGCTCACCCCGTAGGCCGGAAGCTGCGCGTAGATGACTTTCTCTTTTTCGTCAGAGAGCAGGATAACGCACATGTCCGCGCCGAGCAGTCGCGCGATTTTGCGCGTCAGGAGTTCGCAGATGGTGCTGACCTCCGTGCCCGTGCCCATCATCAAAGAGATGTGATACAGACCGCTCAAACGCTCTATGTCTCTGCCGAGTTGCTGTGCCGCCTCGTTGAGCATCTGCGCCAGATTCCCGACCTCATCTTTGCTCGTGACTGTGACCGGCTCGAAAGAGCTGCCGATGACGAGGCTGCGCGCCAGCGCGTCCATCTGCCGCAGAGGACGAATGACTGAGGAGTACAACACGAAGATGCCAGCCACCGCGACGATAATCAGGGAGATGGCTGAAATCGCGCCGAACACATGCAGGGTGCGTAGCTGTTCGCGGCTCGCGACGTTAAAGACCAGCGCGAGATAAACCAGTAGGAGAAACATGAAGCCCGCGAGCCAGCCGAGCAGCAGCTTTCCCAGGATGCTGCGGCGCGGGTCGAGCTGCGCCCAGAAGGAGGCAACGGTTTTCGCAGGGCTTCGCTGCTCCAATTCCTGTATGGCGCGGATGGCCTCTTCGCGCGTGCTGAAGATATTGGATTCCAGATCGAAGGCCGCGCCGAGATAGCGCAGCATGGAGCGCGTCAGCCCGCTTGAGGAATAGCGCACGGTCGTCATCGCGTAACGATCTTGCAAGCCCTTGATGCGCTCGCCGTAATACTGAACGATCTGGTTGGCGATCTCCGTGCCTTCGTAATTAACTACCGCGTAGACGCGGCCTCCGTTCAACTCGACCGCCTCGCGCACAAAGCCCGCCATCTCATCAACCTGCTCGCGGCTCTCTATCTTCAAACCGGCGAAGTCAATGAAGAGGATGTTTTCTTTGCGGTCGAGGACGAATCTTTCTCGCATCTTGATAACGCTTGCCCTTCTTTAGTCCATGTTCTCTACCAAGACTACAGCCTCGCCTTTGACCACCGGCTCGCCCTGTTGATTGGTGCAGATGGTTTCGAGCGTCACAATCGGCTTGTCCTCTCTGATGCTCGTAATGGTCACTCTGGCCGTGACGGTATCGCCCGGATAGACGGGCGCTGTGAACTTGAAAGTCTGGCTCAGATAAATCGTCCCGTTACCGGGCAACTTAGTGCCGAGCGCAGTCGAGATCAACGACGCTCCCAACATCCCGTGCGCGACACGTCGCCCGAACCGTGTCTGACGAGAATACTCCTCATCTAAATGAGCGCTATTGTGATCGCCTACGAGGTCGGCAAAGCGATGGATGTCTTCATCCGTGATGGTCTTTGAAACCGTAGCCGAATCTCCGACTTTAAAACTCATCAATTATGCTCCTCTGTCTGCATGCAAATATGGCGAAGAAAAGACATGTTCCCGCAAAGGTGCAAAGACGCAAAGAAAAGATGAAAGATATAGAAGCACTCAACCCCTTTGCGCCTTTGCGTGAGCTTCTTTCGTGATGCTGGATAATCACCGGAATTTTAAGCATACAGCCCTTCTAAAATATCTCTATATCTCTCGGTCACGACTTTTCGCTTGAGCTTCATGGTCGGCGTAATCTCTTCGGCTTCGATGCTGAGGTCGTGTTCCAGTATCGCAAACTTTCTGATGGCCTCAGTCGAAGAGATTTTGGCATTCACTTCGCTGACGATATTCTGCACAAGGGCGATGATCTCGTCGTTGCGAGTCAAATCGGAGAAGTCGCGGACAGGGATGCCGCACGCGCGTGCGTGGCTCATCATCTCAGCAGGGTTGAGCGTGATGAGCGCGACCAGATAGCTCTTGCCCTCTCCATAGACCAGCGCATGGCTAATGAGGTGATGCTCTTTCAACAAATTTTCGATGTGCGCGGGCGCGATGTTCTTTCCCGTTGAGGTCACGATCAGTTCCTTCTTGCGTCCCGTAATCTTGAGAAATCCGTCTGCATCTATCAAGCCTAAGTCGCCCGTCAGCAGCCACCCGTCGCCGAACACTTCGGCAGTTTTATCCGGCTCTTTGTAATAACCGCTGAACATCATTTGGCTCCGCACTAAAATCTCGCCGTCATCGGCTATCTTGACCTGACAACCGGGCATGGGCGGCCCGACCGTGCCGAACTTATAATTGTCCGGGCGATTAAAGGCCACGCACAGATTTTCCGTCAGCCCGTATGCCTGCAAGATGGGGATGCCGAGCGCGTCGAAGAACTCTGCGATCTCCTGCGGTAGAGAAGCCCCGCCGGAAGTCGCGCTGCGTATCCGCCCGCCGAAGTAGCCCTTGACCTGCTCGATAACGGGCTGAGCTTTTTCCAGATACTCCTTTTCAAGCTCTTGAGAAACGGGCTGCCGCTGCTGCCTTTGACGACCGAGCTGCCTTCCCAGAGAGAGAGCCTCATCAAACCGCTGGCGTTCTTCAGGCGTGGCAGTTTCGAGGTCGGAGATAATGCGCGCGTGAACTTTTTCAAAAAAGCGCGGCAGGCTGGGAAAGACTGTCGGCTTCACTTCGAGCATGTAATCCCAGAGCTTCGTCATGTCGTCAACAAAGTAAGCCGCCGCCCCTGCATAGAGCCGGTTGTAGAGACCCGAAATGCGTTCCGCGACATGGCAGTAAGGAAGATAAGAAAAGGAAACATCCGAATCGAACAATGGAATAGTGTCGCGCAAAGACTCTACGCTGTTGATGACGTAGCGGTGACTGAGACACGCCCCCTTCGGCAGCCCCGTCGTCCCGGAAGTGTAGACCATGATGACGGTCTCTTCGGGCTGCGCGCCCAGCGCACGCTCCTCTATTATCCGGCCTGTTTCTCCAAGCCGCTCTGAACCTAATTGCAAAAACTCTCGATAGCTCATCACGCCCTCTGTCTCGCTCGCGACCTCTTCATCGAGCATGATGACTAACTTTAATTTTGGAAGCTCACGACGTTGCCGCAGAATCTTTTCCAATTGCAGCCCTGTATCGACGAGGACGAATTCTGCGTCCGAATGATTGATGATGTACTGGCACTGCTCTGCGGAACTGGTCGGGTAGAGACCCACGCTCACGCCCCCCGCCATGATGGTGCCGAGGTCGCTGATAGGCCATTCGGGCACGTTTCCCATCAGGATTGCAACCGAGCCAAGCGGCTCTATCCCCGAAGCGATCAAGGCGGATGCGAACTCACGCGCTTCCCCGTCAAATCGTTTCCATGAAATCCCCTTCCAGCCACTTCCCTGCCGGACGAAGAATGCATCGCGCCCGCGATAATGCTCGACGCGCTCACAAAAAAGGGAGTAGATGTTCGGGTACTTCATCTGTTGTCGAATTGCGGAATGCGGATTGCGGAATGCGGATTGAAGGGTCAAGCCATTGTCTTTCAATCCGCATTCCGCAATCCGCAATCTAAAATCGAAAGGCCGCGCAGGCCATATTGAGGCCGCCGCCGGAAGCGCACATGACGACCACTTGCCCGTGTTCGAGTTTCCTCGCGCGCACGGCGTCGTCAAGCGCCATCGGAATACAAGCCGAACCTGTGTAGCCCCACTTCTGCATGATCGTGTGCGTGCGCGACATGGGTATTTCCAACCCGCTCATCACAGCTTTTATGGTGCTGAGATTGACCTGCGTGAACAGGAAGAGTCCGACCTCATCAAGTTGTAACTCGCACTTCTCCAACACATCGTGAATGATTGCAGGCCAGCCTTCGATATTAACTTCCGGCGGATATTTTTGGGCGAAACGAACCTTCGTCCAAATGCCTTCGCCCAAGACCTCTTCAGTAACCGGCATCTGCGTTCCGCCTGCATAAATTCCCATGTGTTTGTGATAGCTGCCGTCTGCCACCAGCCTGGAGGCGAGAAAACCGGGCGCGTCGGCAGAGGCTTCCAGAACCACTGCGCCCGCGCCGTCTGCAAAGATGGTCGCGGTCTTCTTATCAGTCCAATCGAGATACTTGCTCATGGCGTAAGCGCCGATCACCAGAATCTTCTTGTAAGAGGAATCGGCGATGATGAACTTCGAGGCAGTGTCGAGCGCGGTGACGAAACCGGCGCATGCACAATTAATATCGAAAGTCCCTGCCCTGTGCGCGCCCAAGCGATGCTGCACCACGACGGAAGTGGCGGGCGAGAGATACTCCGGCGTATCGGTTGCGAGGATGATGAGGTCTAAATCTTCCGCGCGCACTTTTGCGGCTTCGAGCGCATGCCTCGCTGCCTCTGTCGCTAAGTCAGCCGTACTCTCATCTGCTGCACAAATATGCCGCTCGCGGATGCCGATTACCTGCGAAACAAACTCGTTGATGTCCTCGCCGAGCATGCGGCTGAGGTCGTCGTTGGTCAGCACTTTTTCGGGAACATGCGAACCCGTGCCTGTGATTCTTGCGTAGGTCATAATTTTAACAGTCGGGAGTCAGGAGTCAGGAGTCTGAAGTCAAAGACAGAACACGATAGCTTTTCTTTTGACTCTAGACTCCTGACTCCTGACTCCCGACTCCCAGTTCCCGACTCCTGACTTGGTCAATGAATTCGATGACAGTGTGATTAAATTTTTCAGGCTGCTCGATAAAAAACATGTGGCTGCCGCCTGCTATGACTTTGAGCCGGGCGTGCGGTATCTGCGCCGCAAGGTTCGAAGCGTTGACGGGCGGAACGATTGTGTCTTCATCGCCGGTCAGCACGAGCGTCGGCGCGGTGATGTGCGAGACTCTCGCGGAGGTGTCAAAATGTGCGGCTGCCTGTAGCTGCGCGAAATGCGCCGCGTCCGTGACCGGATTGCGCAAACGAAGTTCGATGACTCGCTCGATCTCGTCCGGTTGCTCACCGGCAAATTTCGGTGAGAACGCCATCAGCAAATTCTGGCGCGTGCGTTCTTCCATATTGAGCTTTTCGATTGTCGCCAGACTCTGCAAGGCGCTGACAGGGGGGAGCACATGGCCGGCCCCGCCCGAACTCGTGCAGCACAGAATCAGGCTGCCGGTCATCTGCGGATAGCTGATGGCAAACTCCTGCGCGACGAAGCCGCCGAACGAAGCCCCCAGGATATGCGCCCGCTCAATGCCGAGCGCAGAGAGCAAGCCCGCCACATCATCCGCAATCGTCTTGATGGTTAAAGCCCCCTCTAGATTACCGGAGCGGCCTATCCCGCGCGGGTCAAAAACGATGGTGCGAAATTTTTCGGCAAACGTTCCTGTCTGCTTGAACCACAGCCAGAGTCCAGTCCTGAAGCCCGGAATCAAGACGAGCGGCTCGCCCTCGCCGTAGCTTTCGTAATAGAGTTGAATTTCTCCGGCTTTGATAACAGGCATGATTGAGAGCGACTTTTTTAGAGTGCGCCACAAAGATATGAAGCGCGCTGATTTCCTGTTCTTAAGAAGCTGTTTGAAAATTCCTGAATTTGCGCCAGAGGCGCATGAAGAAGGTAACCAGACGTGAAACGTCTGGAAGGTTGCAGGATAAGATTTCGCGCATTGAAGATGCGCGTAGAACCTGTCTGCCCGCACCTTCAGTGCGGCAACGATTGTCTCAACGGAATTTTCAAACAGCTTTTAAAGTTTTCGTGATTTCGGGGTTTTACCTTTTATGACTCGACTGGCACGATTGCCGCCAGACCTGCCGGCCTTGTCGGGACGCAGGACTCCGCGACAGAAAATCCCTGCCATCTGTGCAATCACCTGCTCGTCGCTGAGGCCGAAATGGCGACGACCGCCGAACAGTTTCTCCACCAGAAAATAGTTAAAGAACTGCATGTAAGCAGCCGTGAAGGCAATGGCCGGGTCAACTTCGTCGTACAGACTCTGCTCCTGCTTCAGGGCTGCGAAATAAGTTGCGAACCGCTTGCGTAATTTGGCGGCCAGCCCCTCAAACATTTTACGAAAGTGCCGGTTCTCGAATTCCAGCACATCTATGTACATCAAGAGCCAGTAGTCCGCGTGGCTGTGTACCAGCGTTTTGACCCGTCGCCCGAACCGAATCATCTCTTCGGCTCGGAATGGCTCATTGATTTCAGCCAGCATCTCCTGCAACCTTTCATCAATCGTCTTCTGGTAGCCGTTGATGATAGAGGTTAAGAGGTCTTCTTTGGTGCGGTAGTAGTTATAGAGATTGCCGAGCGAAACGCCCGCGTGCGAGGCGATCTCGCGCATCGGGGTCGCGTGAAAACCGCGATTGATGAAAAGCTCTTTGGCCGCACGCTCGATATGCGCCTTATTCTCTTCGATGACATGGCTGCGGAGTTTTGGCATGATGACTAAAAAAAACGAACGTGCGTATTTTTATCTTGCCATGCGGCGATTTGTCAACTCGATTAACGGAACCCTTCTGATTTTAGTAGTGGTGCAGTTTGAAGATGAATGAGTTGCGAGATGAGGTTCACCGCAGAGACCGGAGAGCGCGCAGAGGATGCGCAGAGAGTCGAATATCATTCATGCCTCTGCGCTATCTCCGCGACTTCTCTGCGTCTCTGCGATGAACTCTTCGTTCCCTACACTCAAGTGAAAATCACCTATGTTCGATAACTTGCGTTAGGCAGCGGAAGATAGTTGGCGTAAGCTTGCGCTGATGCGTATGCTCAAGTTCATATTGAAATATCTGCTGGCGATTTTGTTTGTGCTGGCGGGGGTGAATCATTTTCTGAATCCTGAATTCTATTTGAAGATGATGCCGCCGTATCTGCCGTGGCATCTGTTTCTGGTTTACTTGAGCGGAGTGTTTGAAATAGTTTGGGGGGCATTACTTCTGATTCCCCGGTTCACACGCATTGCGGTGTGGGGCATCATCATGTTGCTGATCGCGGTCTTTCCGGCCAACATTCACATGGCCGTCAATCCGCAGTTGTATCCTGAGATAAGCCCTCTGGCATTATGGATAAGATTGCTTCTTCAGCTAGTATTGATCGCATGGGCTTACTGGTTCACGCGGCCTGATATGATGCGTGGAGAGAAACGCGATGAGGCAACCGCTTGACAGGAATTGAGATGACACAAAAGATTTATCAGGTTGATGCTTTCACAGCCGAGCCGTACAAGGGCAACCCTGCGGGCGTGTGCATCCTGCCCGCAGAGAAAGACGAGCAGTGGATGCAATCGGTCGCGCGTGAGATGAACGTCGCGGAGACAGCGTTTCTGGTGCGCGATGCGAACGATGAAGCCAAATTCCGTTTGCGCTGGTTTACGCCGACCATCGAGGTAGACCTGTGCGGGCACGCGACGCTCGCCAGCGCGCATGTCCTGTGGGAAGAAGGCATCGTCGGGGCTGAGGCCAAACTATTTTTTCAGACGCGCCGGAGCGGCGTCCTGACTGCCGTGCGCGCGGGCGAATGGATCGAGCTGGATTTTCCAGCCGACCCGGCAACACAGCAAACATCTTATCCGATGGAGTTGAGAGACGCGCTCAAGGTCGAGCCGCGCTATGTCGGGCTGAACCGCTTTGACTTTATCGTCGAGGTTGAGGATGAAAAAACCTTGCGCCGCATAGAGCCTGATCTGCGTCTGCTGCGTGTGCTGGATGTGCGCGGCGTGATCGTCACCAGCCGCGCAGAGGATTCAAAGTACGATTTCGTCTCGCGCTTTTTTGCGCCGGATGCGGGCGTTGACGAAGACCATGCGACCGGCTCTGCGCATTGCTGTCTCGCCCCGTTCTGGCAAGAGCGTCTGGGACGCGCAGACATGCTCGGCTATCAAGCCAGCCCGCGCGGCGCAGAGGTGCGCGTCCGCGTCGCAGGCGAGCGCGTCCTGCTCGGCGGTCAGGCCGTCACAGTCCTGCGCGGAGAGCTTTTGTTTACCTGATGAGCGCGTCGTTCGAGATGCTTGATTTGTCATCGGTAACAAATTCCCCCTCGTCAACGTATCTCCCTTGTAAAAAATTTTCGAGAAACTGAGGAAGCCAAATGCCGACGAGCATCACACAGCTTGAGAGTGAAGACGGAACCAGAACGATTCTCCGCATCGAAGGCTCGCTGACTCTGGTTGATGCAGAACTGCTGGAAAGAATCTGCGCGGACTTGCGCGAGCAGACCTCGCACGGTATCACGCTCGATCTGGCCGACCTCAACTTTCTGGACAGCGAGAGCGCGTCCGTCCTCTACCGCCTGAAACAGCAGGGCATCGAGATGGAAGGGCTGCATTATTTCATACAGAAAGAGATCGAGCTGGCGGAGAAGAAAAGCCCCGCATAAAAGCGCATGGGGAACATAAATAATGTGCGTTCGACATTCTGAATTTTCAGTTAAGGAGCTTTCAAATTATGTTTCGTTTAATTATTAGTTTTTGGCTGCTTGCCGTTTCATGTTTAATTGCTTCGGCGCAGACTCCTTTGACTGAGATTGTTTACGTCGATTCACAGTTCGGTCGTTCCGAGATTTACCGTATGCGGTCGGACGGCAGCGGAAAAGTTAATTTGTCCAGAAACGGCCCGACTTCAAATTTGAGAGATTCAAAGCCGAGCTGGTCGCCTGACGGGCGTAAAATCGTTTTCATCCGCAATGATCGCCTTTATATTATGGATGCCGACGGCAAAAATAAGATTCGTATCCCAAACGCTAATTTTTCGGCGGATTATCCGGTTTTTTCTCCGAACGGCAGCGCAATAGTATTTTCCAGAACCGATCAGCTTTTTTTGATTTACCCGGACGGCTCAAATCTGTTCCAGCTGACCTACGGTGGTTACGGCGCAAGTTATAAAGCGAGTTTTTCGCCCGACGGTTCACGAATCGTACACGATGTTGCATCGAGTTACATCTTCACGTTTAACTTTACCAACGGAGGGGTACTGCCGTTGGTTCTTAATCCGTTCAGCCGCGGACCGGACTGGTCGCCGGACGGTTCAAAAATAGCTTTAACGAGCTTTGAACAAGGGCTTGGGAGCGAAATTTACGTCGTGAATGCCGACGGCTCAAATCGTTACCGTGTCACGGACGGTTTGATGAATTTCCGGGATGACGACCATGCGTCGTGGTCACCGGACGGCAGCAAAATCGCGTTCACTTCGGCACGCAATACCAGCGGCGATATTAACTATGATATTTACGTCATAGACTCGGCGGGCGGCGGAACACCGATGCGCCTGACGTTCAACGAAGCGACTGAGGAAACCTCGCCCGATTGGAGTTCGGTTCCGGTCGCGCCGGCTTCGGTTCTTTACGATTTCGACTACGACGGAAAAGCCGACCAGGCCGTTTTCCGTCCGTCCGACGGCACTTGGTATCTGCTGCGTTCGAGCGCGGGAGTGGCCGCCGCGCCGTTCGGTCTGGCAACCGACCGCATCGCTCCGGCGGATTTCGACGCGGACGGCAAAACCGACTTCGCCGTATTCCGCGACGGCACCTGGTATTGGCTGAACAGTTCAAACGGCAGCTTCAGCGCGTATCAATTCGGTCAAGCGGGCGACATTCCTTTGCCCTTCGATTACACGGGCGACAAACGCGCCGAGCTGGCGGTTTATCGCGGCGGCGTTTGGTATACGCTCGATCTCTCGAACAATCAATTTCAAGCCGTGCCGTTCGGCATTGCGACTGACCGACCGGTTCCCGCAGATTACGACGGCGACGGGAAAACTGACTTTGCCGTGTTCCGCAACGGCATCTGGCATTGGCTGCACAGCTCCGATAATCAATATCACTTCTATCAATTCGGCGAGACTGCCGACCAACCGGTCGTCGGCGACTACGACGGCGACCACAAAGCCGACATTGCGGTTTATCGTTCGGGCGTTTGGTATATTTTAGGCCCCGCGCTCAGCTACTCTGTCGTCGAACTCGGCACGGCAAACGATACGCCGGTCCCGGCGGATTATGACGGCGACGGCAAAATTGATGTCGCAGTCTTCCGCGACGGTCTCTGGAATATACGCCGTTCCCAACAAGGCTCCGGCACAGTCCTATTCGGCACGGCAAACGACAAACCCATCAGCGCGGCGTTTTTACCGTAAAATCGTCAAATAATTACTTATCTCGAACTTAAATAATACGGGGAGCGTAAGAACTTCTTCGGAGGAAACGGCATCTAAATCAATCCCCCGAAGCATTTGCAGCCCGGCAGATTTTTTGTATGAGAAAAGCTTTTATCAATCTGGTCATCGCCCTCGCGCTTGTTTCGTGCGCGACGATGGAAGTTGCGGCACAGGGCAAAAAGAAGAAGGCCGCGACGCCGCGCCCGACGACTGAAACCACGCCGCGAATCGTGAGCGAAGCGGACGGCGCGCCCGCGCCCAAGAGCGGCGGCGAGGTAGTCAAGGCTGCGGAAATCTACAAGACCAGCTTGCGCCAGTTGCTTGCCGCGCGCGAGGCTCAGGCGGCGCAGGATGGCGCGCAGATGGACAAGCTCAAAGCTCTTTATAAAGACGGCCTCATCTCAAAAAGACAACTGGACGAAGCAGAGCTTGAGCTGATTGAAGCCCGCCATAAGGTCGAAGAGGTGCGCAAACAATTGGCCGCCACAGACGTGCTGGTCGTAGAGTCTCTGGCTGAAAACGATGCTAAGTCTATCGCGGAGTTCGACGCGGCACAGTCCTCCGGCAGCTTTCTGAAAAAGGTGGCTTACATACGCTATCGAGGCCACGCCAGCTTCTCTGTTTCGGATGCCGGGAAGATCGAAAAGTTTTACGCGGCGAAGTTCAAGCGGCCTCTGCCCGTCGCGGCCTTAGGGCAATCCGACCTGCACACGCGCTGGGGTTATGACCATCGCAACGCGCTCGATGTCGCGCTTCATCCCGACACCAAAGAAGGTCAGGCGTTGATGAATTATCTGAGCAGTCAGGGCATCCCCTTCATGGCCTTTCGCCGCGCCGTCCCCGGCTCTGCCACAGGCCCGCACATACACATCGGCAAACCCTCGCAGAGAAGTGCAAAATAGGAACTCGTGTCAGAACCGCCTGCGGTAGCGGGCGGGTTCTTCTTGGCTGAGGCCGACCCGCCCGCTACCGCAGGCGGTTCTGACCTTAGGATGTGCATCATTCTTTTCGCCTACCAGGCGCATCCACTTTACAGGCTGATTCTGGCCGCTAACCGAGATGAATTTTACGCGCGCCCGACGGCGCGTGCGGGATTCTGGGAAGATGCGCCGGAAGTTCTGGGAGGCCGCGACTTGGAGCGCGGCGGGACGTGGCTCGGCATCACCAGAAGCGGAAGCTACGCAGCCGTGACCAACTTTCGCGCGCCGTTAGAGCTTAAAAAAGGCGCGCCCTCGCGCGGGCATCTCGTCAGCGATTTTCTGCGCTCTCCCGAATCTCCGGCCAGCTATCTTGAACGAACAGCTTCCGTCTCATCCATCTACAACGGCTTCAACCTGATTGCCGGAGACAGCCGCCAACTCGCTTATCATTCAAACAAAGACGCGGGCGTGAGAGTCTTGACGCCGGGTGTTTATGGTTTGAGCAATCACCTGCTCGATACATCTTGGCCGAAAGTGTCGCGTGGCAAGCAGGCTCTCACAGAGATGGTCCGGCAGGCCGGAGAGGTTGAGACTGAAGCTTTGTTTGATATTCTTGCGGATGAATCGAGAGCCGAAGATCAAGCTCTTCCAAACACGGGAGTCAGCGTCGAGGTGGAACGTGTGCTGTCTCCGCTTTTTATACGGACTCCGATTTACGGGACGCGCTCTTCGACTCTGCTGTTGATAGACATCGAAGACAGCATCACTTTCATCGAGCGCACCTTTGACGCCGGGATGAGAAACGCTGCGGACTTGGTCTTTAAATTTAAGAGCGAGGGAGAACCTTTATGAGCGACGATCAAAAATTGCGTGAGCATTTGTTGTATCTGCTGGGCGGCGGTGGAGCGCATGTTGACTTTGAAACGGTGGTCGCGGATTTCCCTGTCGCGCTGGTTAATCAAAGGGTCGAGCATGTTCCTTACACCGCTTGGCAAGTCCTTGAGCACATGCGTATCGCGCAAGTGGACATACTCGAATTCAGCCGCAATCCCGAACACGTTTCTCCCGCATGGCCGGAAGGCTACTGGCCTGCGACTGACGCGCAAGCTGATGAGAATAAATGGCAGGAGAGCGTGCAGACTTTTCGCGATGACCTCGAAGAAATGAAGCGCGTAGTGTCGGATTCAGCCACGGATTTATTCGCGCCCATCGCGCACGGCACGGGGCAGACCGTCTTGCGCGAAGCGCTGCTGGTCGCAGACCACAACGCTTATCATTTGGGCGTGCTCTCGACCCTCAAGCGAATCCTACAGGCGCAAGTCTGACCACATGCAAAGCGGCACGATGCGCCAGGTATATCCCTGCCCCTGCTTTGCACAAAATCACAGCAATAAATGCACCTCTGTCCTTGACAGTCACAGGCCATTCGGATTACATTCACGCTCGCACTTTAGAGGACGCTTTCTCGATACACTTGTCGTGTAGTGCAATCCTTCACCTTTGGAAACCAGAATCAACCCGTTTAGCTGTCAGATGTGCATCTGCAAGTTTTCCTGTATGGTACAGTTCCAAATCCTTAGAGTTGATTCACAAAGGGGAGCTTTCCCCCGAATTTGTTGTTTTCTTTCTTACGGCGATAACCATGCGGGACGCGTCGTAGAGCCGGTACACAATGCTTAAAAGGAGATTGTTCATGTTTACGACGTGGAAACACAAACTAGGCTTGTCGCTCGTCGCGATTATCGCAGTGGCTATCGCCGTTTCGACGCTCACGGTCACAGCCCAACAAAACGTGTGGTCTGCCAATACTGACAACCGCGCCAGTATCACTACCCACAAAGCGGTTGCCAGACAATCCTTTCCCACAGAGTTCAAATTATTTAATTTGAATATTGATCCTCTCAGGCAACAATTATTTTCTATCGTAGATACCAATAACCGTCAGCAGTCCACGGTCATTTCCGTACCTAACGCTGCCGGTAATCTCGAAGAGTTTGAAGTTTTTGAAGCTTCCAATTTTGACCCGGAGCTACAGGCACGCTTTCCTGAGATTCGTGCTTTTTCCGGCAAGGGCGTGACGGATAAATATGCCACTCTGAAATTGAGCATTTCTCCGCAGGGCATTCAATCCACGGTGTTCAGAACCAACACGGTTAATGAATTCATCGAACCCTACTCTCAAGATGCGACCGTTTATGCCGTCTTCGGAACGCAGAGAGCAAGAGGGGAATTGCCGTGGGAATGCTCGACCGAAGACAAAGCAATGCTTTCCGATGTCAAATCCCAACTGCCTGAGACAGCAGGCCAGCCCGATAGCAATGCCGGTCAGCTCAAGACTATGCGCTTGGCTCAGTCCGTCAACGCAGAGTATTCGAACTTCTTCGGCGCTACCAGTTCTGCGCAGGTCGCTTTGGTGTTGGCTGGTATTAACGGCACGCTGACCCGCACGAATGGAGTTTATGAAAGAGACTTAGCAATCCACCTCAACCTGATCGCCAACACCACCGCGGTTATTTATTACGACGCGGCGACAGACCCTTACACCACTTTGGGAAACTGGAATAACCAGTTGCAAGCTACCTTAACGGCAAACATCGGCGAAGCCAATTATGACATCGGCCACATGTTCGGAGCTTCCGGCGGCGGCGGCAATGCCGGATGTATCGGCTGCGTTTGCGTGGACGGACAAAAGGGCAGAGGTATCACTTCGCCTGCTGATTCAATCCCGATGGGAGATAATTTCGATATTGATTACGTCGCCCATGAGATCGGTCATCAAATGGGAGCGAATCATACTTTTTCATTTCAATCGGAAGGCACCGGCCAAAACAAAGAAGTGGGTTCCGGCATCACCGTGATGGGCTATGCTGGCATCACGGGTCAGGACGTAGCGCCACACTCGATTGATACCTTCCATGAAACTTCAATCGACCAGATTCAGGTGAACATGGCAGGCAAAACCTGCCCGATAACCACGGTCATGACAGCTAACACTCCTCCCGTTGTGTCTCCGGTGAGCAACTACACGATTCCCATCAGCACGCCGTTTGCGCTGACCGGTTCGGCGACCGATCCTCAGGGTGACGCGCTGACTTATCAGTGGGAGCAGAATGACAACTCCACCACGACGGGAGCAGCCAGCGTCGCATCTCCGACGAAAGCGACCGGCCCGAACTGGTTAACATTTAATCCGACAAGCACCGGGACCAGAACGTTCCCCATATTGTCAACCATCCTGGCCGGTCAATTCGTCACCGGCCCGTTACCGGGCGGTGATGCGGGCGCGAACATCGAAGCGTTAAGCTCAGTTTCGCGAACACTCAACTTCAGATTGACGGTCAGAGATAATCGTCCATACGTGCCATCTTCCACGATTGGACAAACCCAGTTTACGGATATGACCGTGACGGTGAGCAATGCGGCTGGACCGTTCAAGGTCACATCGCCGAACACGAATATTAATGTGCTGGGTGGCGGCAGTCACAATGTGACATGGGATGTTGCAGGCACAACCGGCGCACCGGTGAGCGCGGCGAACGTGAAGATTTCACTTTCGACGGATGGCGGGCAGACATTCCCGACGGTGCTTGCGGCCTCGACGGCGAATGACGGGTCGGAAAGCGTTGCGTTCCCTTCTATCCCGAACACGTCCACCGCGCGCGTCAAAATCGAAGCGATTGGCAACATCTTCTTCGACATCTCGGATACTAACTTTACGGTCACTGGCGCGCTGCTTGCCAAGACCGCAGACTTTGACGGCGATGGCCGGTCAGACCTTTCGGTCTTCCGCAGCGGAACGTGGCTCGTCCAGCGCAGCACCGCCGGATTCAACGCCTTACCGTTTGGCCTGGCGTCAGACCGTCTCGTCCCCGGCGACTATGACGGAGATGCCAAGACAGACCATGCCGTCTATCGCAACGGTGTCTGGTACGTCCAGCGCAGCACCGCCGGTTTCCTGACAGTCTCATGGGGCGCGGCATCCGGCGACATTCCAGTCCCCGCAGACTATGACGGCGACGCCAAGACGGACGTGGCTGTGTGGCGTCCGAGCAATGGCACCTGGTATGTCCTGCGCAGTTCGAACGGCACGGCGCTCTCGCAGACGTTCGGCACCAGCGGAGACATTCCGGTGGCCGGAAACTACGACACTGACGCACTCGCTGACTTTGCGGTGTTCCGCAACGGCGTCTGGCATCAACTGCGAACCACCGGCGGCGCGACATCGCAATCGTTCGGTCTCACAGGTGACACGCTGGTCCCTGCGGACTACGACGGCGACGGCAGGACTGATCTGGCCGTAGCGCGTGCGAGCGGCGATACCTATATCTGGTACATCCAGCGCAGCACCGCCGGATTCCAGTCGCTCCTCTGGGGCTTGGCATCAGACCAGCCATCACCGGGAGATTACGACGGCGACGGCAAGGCTGACGTGGCTGTGTTCCGCGCGGGAGACGGAAGCTGGACTATCAAGCTCAGCTCGACCAACTCGCTGTCTCTCCAGTACTTCGGCCAGAGCGGCGACGCATCCGTGCCCGAAGCTTACCTTCCTTAACACAGGCAATTTAGTTAAGGAGTAAAACTAAAAAGGACTGGAGCTTGGCTTAAGAGTCAAGCTCCAGTCCTTTTTTTCGTTTGGACTTCAGCGAAGTAGTGGGTCAGTTTCAAACATGGCAAAGAAAGGACAGGTTCGCGCAAAGGCGCAAGAGAAATTAAAAATGCAAAATGTAAAATGCAAAATGGAAGCAGCTTCTTATTTTTGCATTTTACATTTTTAATTTTGCATTACCTTGCGCCTTTGCGGGAGCTTCTTTCCTGATGCTGTTTGACACTTGAATTTCAAACTGACCCACTACCTTCAGCGACGCAGGGTTGACTTCGCGCCTCCACTTGGCATAGAAGCTATGCGCTCTATCAACTTACCAGCGATCAATCAACCCTTGTGTCTTCTCAAACACTCACACGCCTGCTCGACCGCCTCGAAGAATTAAAGCGTCCATCCGGTGCGGCGCAACCGGCGCGGCTGACAAACTTGCTGACGCAGCTCAACCGGCGAAAGTTTACGGACGCGAGCGCGCTCATACGCTTTCACGAGATGCTGCTTTTCATGCGCGCTTATCCGCAGAGTCCGCGCCTGCTCAGGCAGGTGGAAGCGATGCTTAAAACTTTTCCGCGCCGCGTGTTGTTGCTGCGCAGCATGGATGCAGACCTTTCCCTGTTCGCAGACACGGAAGTTTCCGGCATTGCAGGGACTTCTCTGACGGCCATTTTCAGCTATCCGGTGGCGCGCTGGCTGGCCGCGCGTTACCCGTCAGAGGTAATGATTGATTGGGAGGGCTACGAGGACACGGCGCGTCTGGGCGAAACCTTGCCGCGCTTCGTTCCGCTGCTGGAAGAAGAATCTCTGGTCGAAGCGAACATACCGTACAACGCATGGCTGCGCGCCGCGAGAAGCCGCAACGAGCGTGAGCTAACATGGCTCATGCGCCGCTTTGAGAGCTTGCGTCTGTCTGAAAGTGAGAAAGCGGAGCTTTACGATTCGCTCAAGCTTTATATCACCTGGCAGCCGCGTGACTTTCGCATCACGCGCACGGGGATGAAGCGCAAGGTAAGTAAAATCTTTTATCACGACCAGCCCCTGATCTCGCGCCGCGAGGTCTCGCTCACGGCAGAGTTGAACGCGCCGCCGCTGCCGCTCAAAAAACTCTCGCGGAGCGAGGGCACGAAAGTGCTCGACATGATTCGAGACTCTTCGACGATCCGGTACAGAGAGTTGCACGGCTTCACCTACGGCGACCCGGCGCATGTCGTGCGTGTGGAAGCCGGGCGCGGTGTGGAATTTTTTATGAGCGGCGTCAGAGCGGAGCATCGCCTGCCGTTGCGCACTTATCATTCTGCGCTGATAGTCAAGAACGGCGTGCCTATCGGCTACACCGAAGGCATCTCGCTGTTTGAGCGCATTGAGACAGGCATCAACGTTTATTACACCTTCCGCGAAGGTGAATCCGCGTGGCTCTACGGGCGCGTCATGCGCCTGTTTCGTCAACTGCTGGGCGTCACGGCCTTCTCGATTGACCCGTACCAGATAGGCTTCGAGAACGAAGAGGGCATAGAGTCCGGCGCGTTCTGGTTTTATCGCAAGCTTGGCTTTCGTCCCGTGCGTGCAGAGATAGACAAGCTGGTGCGCGCGGAAGAAGAAAAAATCGCGACGCGCAAAGCCTATCGCACAAGCGCGAAGACTTTGCGGCAGATGGCCGTGGGGCACATGCTGTTTGAGACGCAGCCCGCGACACGCAGCAGTTGGGACAATTTTCAGATACGCAACCTGGGGCTAAAAGTTCAGCAGCGAATGGCGAGCAGTTTCGACGGCGATGCGTTGAAGATGCGGCGCGCATCTATGGCATCCGTTGAGCGCGCACTCGGCGCGAAGGCGTTCGGATGGAAAGAATCCGAGCGGCGCGCTTTTGAAAATCTCGCGCTCGTCTTATCTCTCATTCCAAATCTCGCGCGTTGGACGAAGGATGAGAAGGAAGCTGTCACGCATATCGTGCGCGCGAAGGTCGGAGCGGAAGAGTCACGTTATTTGCGGCTGCTTCAGAAGCATCAGAAGTTACGTGATGAAATAATCAAGTTGGGTTCTTGAAAACAATTTTCACGCAAAGGCGCAAAGGAAGAATTGATTGCTTTCCTTTGCGTCTTTGCGCCTTTGCGTGAAACTCCCGTTCTGTCTTTAAAACGAAAATGCGCCGCATCCCAGCTAGTGAGCGCGGCGCATCCTCTTAATTCCGATGAACCGTCGAAACGATTCAGGGGAACCCGGCAACTGCTGCATGTACACGCGGAGCAATCGCCGTTGTTTGTATCCCGAAGCATGTGCCGGCGGTCGGCTCATCCCCGGTCAGCGCCGGTTCGTTTGCACAAACCGTTTATGTTCTCGCGAACATGCGCCTGTTGGTTTTTGTTGTGGTGGCTTTTCCTCCACCGCCGGTTACGACTCCGGCGAACGAGGCTCAACTTGCGTTGAACGACTGTGCTCCTTCAGAGGCTGATCAAGTCCTCGAAGCGCCACCCGTTTTTATCCGGGCGCTCGGGAAAAGTTTTTTCAACCCTTCCCTGGCAAGCCTTTCGGCTTCGGCGCGGGGCGTCAATAGCAACCTCAAATCCGCCTGCTGTTGCTCTCAAACGGCGCGTCACCGCACCGCTCGCCTCTCCCCACGCCGGTCGCGTTCCCGTGAGAGCCGCGACAGGGATGCGGATTATACACGCACACCAAAACCTGTCAAGAGGGTCAAGCATCAAAGCGTATGCCGTTAGTATGGCTGTGGAAAAAGCTGTGGAAAACTTTGCCGCGTGTTGCAACGAGTGAGAGAAATTTCCACAGTTACAGATGCACAGAACATCATCAAAAGTTAAAAGTGTTCGCGTCCTACCTTCGCCCCTTCCCTGTGCAAAATAAATATTCCACCAATTCCGATTAAGTTATAATCACTTTCGAGAGGATACAAAAAGATGACTACTGAAGAAAGATTACTAAAGCTTGAGAATGCTGTCATTACTCTATCTGAATTAGCCGCAAAAGCAGATGAGCGCGCCGGTGACATGGAGCAGCAACTTAGAGTGCTTACAGAACTAGCTGTCAGGTCTGAGAAGAGGATGGATGATGCGGACGCGCGCAATGGTGATCTGGAAAATCATTTCAGGACACTCGCGGAGTTGGCGGTGAGGGCTGAGAAGAGGATGAATAACGCAGACGCACGCAATGGTGAGAGGGACGAGCAATTCAGGATGCTCACGCAACTAATAATTAGCGCAAGTGAACGCATGGATACACATGAGGGATGGATTAACACGCTCGGAGCAGGGCAGGCTAATTTGGATGTGAAAATGGCGGCTCTGGCAGATGCTCAAATACGGACGGAAGAAGCTCTCAATTCCTTGACAGGGCGCGTTGACCAACTGACAGGACGTGTTGATAAATTAGCGGATACCGTCGAGAGATATATTGAAAGTAGTAATGGGACAGCTTAATTCTGGCAGACTGCTAACTGCGGTCGGCGCTAACGACGGGAGTGTTTTGGCTTGCTTGGCAATTTGGTGGGCAGGTCAAGCTCGTCATCAATCAGCACGTCTACGCAGACGCCCGCAACACGAGCATAGTGCAGGAGCACGGCTAAGGGCGGTTCGTTCCTTCCCAATTCGTATTCCGAGATTCGCTTGTAATCAATCACGTCCGCGAATCCCAAATGCTTAAGCATCTCACTCTGAGAAAGTCCGAGCGCGTTCCGAATTTGTAGAAGCTTTTCGGCAAGGCGTTCCTGTCTCATGCGCGCGTTCTTGCCCATCAGGAGTTGCCCCCCGATAAGACAGAATGCCACTTGCTTTTATCTGCAAATACAGATAATATACTGCTGCTCAACCTGTTCGCCGTGAGTATGAACCTTTCATCTCGCACGGCGATGCTCATTACTCTTCTTTGAGGTTGAGGCTTGAGCTACGCATTTGGCCGTTGCTGTGTTTTCAAAGACTAGAACGTGCGCGCCATGATAGCAGAGCGCGCATCTCTTTCATATGACCTCACGAAAGACTTATCTAATGGTGAAAGCGTTTGTCAGGGAGCGTGTCGGGGTGACGCGCTCCCGCCGCACGTCTGCTCTTGGCCGCAAGCAGTGGATGGTGCGGAGAGGCCGCCGCGAACTTCCACTCGCGGCGGTCTTGCTTTGGCCATTTCTTTGAAAAGATAGCTCAGACAAGGTAAAAGTTCCTTCAGACCGTGCGAAACATCATTCAGACAGGGTGAAAGTCCCTTCAGACAATGCAGAACATGGCTGAGACAGGGTGAAAGTCCCTTCAGACAGGGTGAAAGTCTCTCCATACAGGTTTAAAGTTCACTTATACAAAGCAAAAGTATGCCGAGACAGCGTGAAAGTCTGTTCAGACCGCGTGAAAGTTTAAAAATACAGCCGAAAACTTCATTAATTCTTAGCTCGACTTTATCCATTTTGGAAACAGGGGAAGTAAATAAAAGACTTAGCGTCCCGACTATTCGCCAGATTTATTGAATGCCTTCTTTTTTGACCGACATTCAAAAAGTCTGGCGTTGAAAACAAAAGACTTATGCCACCAGCATTTTGGCGCACCCAAAATGGATAAAGTCGAGCTGAGGGTAACAGTCGTAAGAAAAGTCAGGCTCGCCTGCTCAACTGATTCACCAAACAGAAGCCGTCTTCAGACGCCTGATTTTCCAAACAGCTTTCACATCGCCGTTGACACACTCACGAAGCAAGCGTATTTTGCTCATGCTGTAGTTTCACACGGTTCTGTTGGCGAGCCTCAATCTCACCAGCCTCATAATCAACCTCAGAAAAGGAGCAATTACAATGAAGGATGACAAAATCAACAACTCAGATAGGCAATCGGATCCCGACGAGTTGCCCCCCGGCGGTGGCGGCGGCAGCGTAGACCCGGAAACAGCCCCCGGCAGTAGTAGCCGCACAGATGATGCATACACGCCGCCTCGTAAAACGCCAGCGCCAGAAGACGTCCCGCCCCCCCACGGCGGTGGCTCAGGCCCGCCGCGGTAGTAGCCGCACAGAAGACCCGGAACCACCCGGCGGCACTTAAGGACAGTTGCGGGATTGGTGAGTAGGTAGTACGGAAATTGAAAGCTGAAGAGGGTCTTGCTATCAACAAGGCCCTTTCCCACTTTTGCGCAACCTGCCATCCTTAGTGGCTCACTACTGTCTGGCAGATACTTCTTAACGGCTCAAGCAGTCCTCGCGCTGCTGCTTGTGGCTTCGCTCACAAAAACCGCCTTTGGCCTCAACCAGAAGGAGACAATCACCATGAAAGATTCAGAGATACGCAGGTATGAAATGTTTTTGCGCGTGCGCGTGCATGGCGCGGAGCATGCTGCGCAGTTTCCGGCCACGACGCTCGGCGGCGAGTTGCTGGCGCGGCTCAATACGATTATCGAAGGGCTTGATGGGCACACGGCGTCGCAATCTTCCGGTAAGCGCGCGGCGCAGGAGGGGGCTGGCAGCAAAGCTTCTGCGCGGGCGGAGTTGCGCGAAGACCTTGAGAGAATCAGCCGCACTGCACGCGCGATGGCTTTGACGACGCCCGGACTCGAAGACAAGTTCCGTGCGCCGCGCAGCATCAGCGACCAAGCACTGCTCGCCGTCGCGCGCTCGTTCGAAACAGACGCGACGCCCTTGAGCGCAGAGTTCATACGGCGTGGCCTCCCGTTAGACTTCCTGGATGATCTGGAAGCAGACATCACTGCATTCGAGACTGCGATCAATCATAAGATTCAAGGGACGGGAAAGCATGTGACGGCGACAGCCGCGATTGACGATGCGATAGATGAAGGCTCGAACATTGTGAGAGAGCTTGACCCGATTATGCGTAACACGTTCGCGGAAGATACAGCCAACCTCGCAGCATGGCTCAGCGCGAGCCACGTCGAACGCGCTCCGAAACGCGCTAAGCCGCCCGTGCCGCCAAAGCCTTGAAAGAAGTAAAAAGGCAAAAGTAAAAAGGCAAAAGTGAAGACACGAGCGATTGCCGCTTCTGCTTCACTTTTGCCTTTTACCTTTTTACTTTTGCCTTGTTTACCTTCCCACAGGGACTTGCACCTGTACGCCGGGGTTGCCATACATGATGGTGAGTGCGCCCTGATGATTCTTGATGCCGTCGGCGCGTGCGCGCTCGATGTCAAGCTGTAGTTCGAGCTTTTTGATTTCCAGCAAAGCGGGATTGGCATAGGTCTGCGCTTCGATCTGCTTGGTTTGCGCGGCGACTTTGGCGGCTTCGAGGCGCGCTTCTTCCGCTTGCTTTTGTTTCTCGTTGGCGACGACGCCGGAGGCCGCTGCCTCAACTCTGTCGTCGAGGAAATCAGGATTGCCGATCTGCACGGATTCGGTGATGAGTTGGAGTTGACTGCCAAGCTGTGGGCGCAGGGATTCGATGATGCGTTTTTGAATCTGCTCCTGATTGGCATAAATCTCGTAAGCCCCGTAATCAGCGAAGGCATTGCGCGCTTCCGTTTGCACGATGCCTTTTAAAATCTCCGTGCGCCTGCGATGTCTTTCTTCTTCAGAGAACCCGTACTTGCGCACGTACTCCATCACCTTCGCGGGGTCTGTGTAGGCCGTGAGCGAAATCTCTACCTGCAAGGCTGCGTTGTCCTTACTGGTGACGCGCATCTGCGCGCTCTCTGTAAACGATTTGATATTGACCTCATAGCTCTTGCGCCCCGGAGCAACGGTCGTGAACCAGCCGTCCGAAGGCGCGTAGACGCGCTCAATCGCGCCCCACTTGGTCACGACCTGTACGGTGCCTTCCTGTGCAAACTTGATATTGGAATATGTCACCGCGCCGCCAATCAGCAGCACGATCACAATCAGAACCACCAACACGATGAAATACTTACCTTTCGGCATAGAGCCTCCTCCGTTAATATTCACTATCTCAGGCCATTCTTCCTTTGTCTTCATACTTGGATATACGTTGAAAGGGCTGACAAGGTTGTGAACTTCGTATGAACAATTACTCTAGCATGAAATCGCGGTGGCTTTCCGGTAATATTATTGGACTCCTGCCAGCAATCACCACGTATAATGCGTGGCAGGCGATTGAAAGTATTTCAAAGTGGGCAAATAATCACTGAGATGATTAATCTCCATTTTAATTATAATGAAGATGAGTACGTTCCGGCATTGCGCATGTACTTGGTGCGTAAACCTAAATTTATCGGTTTTTTCACCTTTTTGTATCTTCTGTTAATCAGCTTGCTAGGACTTTTATTTAGTGACGATGCTTATTTTAATATTACCTGGTTCATAATCTGCTCAACCGGGGTTCTGTCAGCGATGCTCGGATTGTTCCTCTATACTCTCCCGCATCAGAGGTTTCGGCATTCCTACAAGGCTGTGGATGAGTATTGGTATCATATTACCGAGCAAGGAATTATCTATGGCACAGAACATGATAATGGTGTCCTGCCCTGGAGAAGATGTACGAAGCTGCTGGAGGGAGAACGGTTCTACCTTTTTGAGCGAGGTCAGGGCGAGATCATAGTAATCCCCAAACGCGCTTTCAAGAATCAGGAAGAAGAACATGCCTTTAGAGCGATGCTGAAGCACAAGCTCACACCAGCGCTCAGTTCAAAGTTGCTGAAAGATAAAGACCCGGCCCCGGAAAAAGATTATGTGCCGCCGGAGAAGGCCCCGGATTGGCGATAGAATCACAGTGCGCTAAGGTCTTGACTTCGCTCACAACTCATTGAACCCGACCCCTCTACAGCATCTCTTTCATCTTTGTGTGAGACCTTTTAGTTCGTGCGTTAGCCCTCCGGAGGCATGAAGCTATGGCGTATCAAATCACTTTTGAAGAAAATCCGACGCCGGAAGAGATTCAAATCTTAAGCGATGGAATAGCCGAATACGACAGGGCGAAAATCGGGGCGAGAGAAAGAAGGTCTGTGACTTTCTTTGTGCGTGACGAAGAGGGCGCGATTGTCGGCGGCGTTCATGGAAATTATTCCGTGTCGGGATGGTTGTATATCAGCACGCTCTGGGTGTCTGACGTTGTGAGAGGCTGCGGCTACGGCACACGGCTGATGTTGCAGGCAGAGCAGGAAGCCGTCAGTCATGGTTGCAGGCATGCGTATCTGGATACCTTTAGCTTTGAAGCGGTAGAGTTTTATCAGAAGCTCGGCTATACCATTTTTGGCGAGCTGGAAGATTTTCCGGCGGGGCATCGCAGATGCTTTCTGAGAAAGAAGCTAAGTGCGCCTGACGAAACCAAAAATTAGCCACAGAGGACACAGAGGGCACAGAGATAAAAACAAGCATTTGATTTAGCATGCCCTTTATCTACCTTTCCGGCTCTCTGTGTCCTCTGTGGCTGAGTAATTTCATACGGAACAACTTTCTCTCGGCTCTTTCCGAACTCCTTTCAGAGCCGCTTGAACCTTTCCTGCGACGCAACGTAAGATTGCTCATCAAATCAAAACCGGGAAATTATCTGAATGGCACTTGAGACCGATTTTATAGTCATCGGCAGCGGCATCGCGGGGTTGCGCGCGGCGGTCGAGATCGCGCAGGCAGGGGCGCGCGTCACCGTCTTGACCAAAGACCGCACCAGCGAATCCAATACCGAATACGCGCAGGGCGGTATCGCCGTCGCCCTCTCTGAAGAAGACGAGGTCGCGCTGCATGAGGAAGACACCTTGAGCGCGGGCGCTGGGCTGTGCGACGAGCGCGCCGTGCGCGTGATGGTCGAAGACGGGCCGCGTTATATACAGCAATTGATTGATTGGGGCACGGAGTTTGACCGCGAGGGCGGGCGGCTGGTCTTTACGCGCGAGGCTGCGCACTCGCGAAGGCGAATCCTGCACGCGCACGGCGATTCGACAGGCAGAGAAATCGTCCGCGCTTTGATTGCGCGTGCGCGTGCAGAGCGCGGCATAGCCTTTGTCGCGCACGCGGCGACGGATTCGTTCATCGTGTCCGAAGGACGTTGCGCGGGCGTGCGTTATCTAGACCCCTTAGTTCGTGCGCCGCGCGAATTGCGCGCCCGCGCGGTCATCCTCGCGTCAGGCGGCGCGGGACAGGTTTTCCTGCACACGACCAATCCGCAGGTCGCGACGGGCGATGGGATGGCTATGGCCTACGGCGCGGGAGCGGAGTTGGCCGATATGGAGTTTGTGCAGTTTCATCCGACCGCGCTCAATATCGAAGGCGCACCGCGCTTTCTGCTCTCGGAAGCAATGCGCGGCGAAGGCGGCGTGCTTCGGAACGAGCGCGGCAAACGTTTTATGACGCGCTATCACGAGCGCGCGGAACTTGCGCCGCGCGACATCGTGAGCCGCGCCATCGTCGCAGAGATGCAGCGCACGGCGACGCGCACAGTCTATCTGGACATGACCGCGTTTGATAAAAAGTTTCTGCTTCACAGGTTTCCGAAAATTTATGAGACGTGTTTGCGTTACGGCCTCGATCTTTCAAGAGACTTGCTGCCCGTCTCGCCCGCTGCGCATTACTGTATGGGCGGCGTGCGGACAGACCTTGAGGGGCGTTCAACGCTGGCCGGACTCTACGCAGCGGGCGAAGTCGCCTGCACTGGCGTTCACGGCGCGAACCGGCTCGCTTCAAACTCTCTGTTGGAAGGCCTGGTGTTCGGCGCGCGTGCCGGGCGCGCCGCCGCCGTCGATTGCATGAGCGCGAGCGAGCGCGATTTTGATAACCGTGTAGCCGCGATGGATTCAGAGCCACAGCCGCCCGGCAACGGCAACAGACAAGGGGATGTCGCGCTCGCCGTGCGCAAGCGCGTCCGGCGTTTGATGTGGGAGCGCGCTGGCATCCTGCGCAGCCGCGAAGGTTTAGAGCGCGCTCTGCGCGAGTTCGAGCAGATTGCGCAAGCTCCACTCGGTCGCGCTTCGCGTAATTTTCTGACCGTCGCGACGCTCATCGCGCGTGCCAGCATCTGGCGCGAGGAATCGCGCGGCGCGCACTTTCGCATGGATTTCCCTGAGCGCGACGATCAACGCTGGCGCGTCCATTCAATCATTCGTTCAGGCGCAAACATTTCGGCGAGCGAGCAAATGGATTTTAGCGTCGGGGTCGGGGGTCAGGAGTTGGGGGTCAGTTAAAAGAAAAACCGTTCCTAGAGCGGTTTTGACTTGGGTGTCAGGGACGAAGCAGTTCACCGCAGAGACCCGAGAGAAGTCGCGGAGATAGCGCAGAGAGTTGAGGGGCATTCAAGCCTCTGTGCCCCCTCTGCGATTCTCTGCGTCTCTGCGGTGAGTTTGTCTTGCCTTCCACTCAAGTGAAATTTGCTAAGGATGACAGGCATGCTATTGAACCTTGAACGGCTCATCTCAAATAGCATCGCTTTCATCCTTTATCCTTCCGCCTTCATCCTTAAAAAGATAGCCGGTGCAAACGCTCGCGCTTGCACCGGCTATTAGTTTTTTGCAGCTTTAAAGTCAGCCCTTACTGCACAATCGAAAAGTCTGCGGCGCGCGTGATCGTCTGTCCTGAGACGCGGTCACGGATGCGAATCTCGACCTTGTAACTGCCGGGCGCAAGCCCTGTGGACGGCATCAGGCGAGCAAGGGTCAGGCGCTGTCCCGAATCGGACATTCCGCGCCAGTCTTCCGCATGTTTGGCTATCTCTTTGCCGTCTTTGAGCAGCACGTAATCCACATCCACCGAAGGCCGCAAGGTGGTCTGGTCAATCCCTGCGTTGTAGACCTGCATGTAGATGCCCACGTCATTCCCGCGATGATAAGTAGCGGAGACGTTGGGAATCACTTTGTTCTGCCCGATCAGAAACATCTCCGAAGGCAGCCGGTCGCCGATGGATTCCAGCCGCGCGGCCAGAATCATCGTCGAGGTGTCGAGCTTGCTCGCTTCGTACTTCGGAACCTCGAAGCCCAGATGCCGGACGCCCTGCGCGCCGGAAACCACGTCACGCACGATGACATCTACCTTGTATCTGCCCGGCGGCAACGCGACGGCTTTTTGATACGCAGATTTGCGGTCTTTGGCGGTCGCCAATTCTTCGACGGTGGCTTCGGTCGTCACGGGGTCTTCAAACATTCCGACGCGACGATTGGCGACGGACGTAATGCGACCGAGGATGTTGAGCGTCGCTTTCTGCACGCCGCCGCTGTCCTCGAACACAAGGTCTTTGTTCTCAGTCTGAATCGTAAAGGCCGTAATCACGCGATCATCCGAAAGCCGGAAGTAGTCAACCCGCATGTCGAATTCGAGCGGGTTTTCTTCGACCACGCCGGAGCCTGACAATCCCGGCAGCAGGTCTGTGAATTTGACCTGCAACGGGCGATTCAGGTCGGCGATGGTTTGCATGCGCGTGAAGGGCGCGTCCTGCTCGCGCGAGTAGCCGTAGCCACGCGCATACCCGCCCTGTCCTGAAAGCCTGTCATACTTGTCCGACAGCCCAAGCTCTTCTGCGAGCGTCAATCCCGCGCCCGGAACATTCAACAGCGCATCCTTCTCTTCGGGCGAGCGCGCGATGCGATACTCTCCGGTGCCTGTCGGGTCAACGAACTCGATCTCGATGCCGGAGCCGACGCCCGGCAGGTAGCGATAGAACCAGATTTCAAAAGGATAGGTCGTCGTCTGGCCGCCGCCGTGATAAGAAGGGCGATGGTAGTTGCCGCCGGTCGGATGCGTCTCTCTCTCGTGCGGCTTGCCGAACTTAATGTAGATGCGCCCGCGATCCGTCATCCAGCCGGGCTTGCCAGACGTGAAGTTCTCGTTGGCATAGGCGAAACGCTCGTAATACTCTTCCTTGAACTCGTTCTCTTCCGTGTCCGGGTCCGGGTCGCGACGCCGCCAGAACATCTCTATGAACTGCTCGCGCTCTTCATCCGTCGCCAGCTTCTTGAAAGCCTTGCGTTCCTCATCGCTGATGATGTAGTCCACATCCTTTTCAAGCCAGTCTTTGTAAGCCCGTTTCAATTCGGGCTTGACGGTGCGCGGACGGTCTTGCGGGTCCTGGCCCTTCTGATCTTTCTTCTGCGCCAGCGCACCGGGGGCTGTAGCCAGCATGAGCAGGAAGGCGAACACCAGCCCGCGTGCGAATCTTTGATGAGACATCACTTTGGAAAACTCCTGTTGAATCATTAGAAATTAAGCGGCGACCCGGGCGACACGCGCCGGGCTTTCGAGCAACACGCCTGTCAGGCGATAAATGGCATTATTTCAAGAGAACGCCGCAACAAAGGTTAAAACATTCGATTTGCAAGCTTGAGACGCGCTCTCGATAGTCGCGCCCGTTTCGATTGACTGTGAATTTTAGAGCCTCGACCAGATTACAGTCAAGATGCCGGAAAAGGGCTGTAAAGTTGCCTCTCGCCCTGCTCAAGGCGATCTGCCAAGACGCGCAATGCCAGAGCCTGAGCTTTAGCCATCGCTTCATCAGAGGTTTGTCCATAAACAAGGACGCCGGGAATTTCTACTATTTCCGCCAGCCAGCGTCCATCTTCCTCTTGTGCGTATTCAACTGTATAAGTCATTGCCAAAACCTCTGACAAATATTAACAAGGTGAAAGAAAGCCTATCATTATTCAATGGATCGCCAAAGCTCGAAAACGAATCTCATCAATCGTTAATTATCATTCTTTTACTCTTTTCTTGCCAAACATCCACGCGATAAAGATTGAGACGACGTACAGCACAAACATCGGCGCGGCAAAGAGCATCATGTTCGGGATGTCGCTGGTGGGCGAAAGCACCGCCGCCGCAACGAGGATGACGACTAAGGCTGTCTTCCAGACGCGAATCAGAAACCGCGCGGAGACGAGGCCGATGCGCGACAGCACGTAGGTGATGGCGGGCATTTGAAAGACCACGCCCATCGCCAGCATGACCAGAATGATAAAGTCGAAATAATCATCCGCCTTGAGCAGAAGACGGAAATCCTGTCCCAAGCCGAGCAGGTATCTGGCCGCAGGAGGAAAGAGTATGTAATAAGCGAAAGCCGCGCCGAGAACGAATGAGACGGTTGACAGCCCTATGAACGGCGTGACGTAAGCGCGCTCGTGCGCGTAGAGGCCGGGCGCGACAAACGCCCAGATTTGCCAGAGCAGAAACGGCACGGCCAATGCAATCGCCGTGTACAGAGATACTTTGACGTAGAGCGAGAAAGGCTCCATCGCCGTCGTCACGATCAGCTTGTCATCAATTCCCGGCAGCGCGCCCGGCTTGGCGTTTAAATCAATCGGCAGCCGCACGCCTTTCGGAATCACAGTGTTGCCCGCATACAGAGCTTCATCCGTAAAAAGTCCGAGCTGTCCCTGCGCGTCTCTAGCCATCCGTGTCAGTACGGATGTGCCCATCGGAATCACGCTCGCGCCGAGCTTTGTCTCTTCGGCAAAGATGTAACGCCCGGTGTCTCCTTCTTTCACAGAACTGAGCGGCAAAAATGTTTCCTGCCCGGTCAACCCGGCCAGCTCTATCTTCCGGCGCTGCGCTTCGGCCAGCGCGCGTTGCACAGGAATGGCGAGAAAGTTGTAAATATAATCGGAGACAAACCAGCAGCCCAGAAAGATGACTGTGACAAAGACGACAGAGCGGATAATGCGGCGGCGCAGTTCGTCCAGATGATCCAGAAAAGACATCTGCGCGCCGAGCCTGCCATCGTGCTCTTTATCTTTGGTGTCTGATTCTAAAATGGTAGCCATTGGAGAGTCTTAAAAAAAGCGGCGCGGATGCCGATGCGTTAGAGCCAGTCTCGCTTGCGCGTCGGCGTTGTGGTCGCGGCGGCTATAGTAGCAGCGGGCGTCTCGCCGGAAGATGCTGCTGTCAGAGCGGGCTGCATCACTGAAGGGTCAATGGGTGTGACGGACGGCGCGGGCACATTTTCGGGGGCAGCATCCCCGGTTGAGCCGTATTCGGAAGCTGCGCTCATGCTGCTGCTACTGCGCCCGACCGTCGTATCAAGTATGGAACTCTCTGCGGGCAGCATCGCGCGCTCAATCCGCGCATCTTTGTTAGAGCTTTCGAGGTCTACTTCTCTCTCCCAGGTGCGCTTGAAATCTTCGGAGGTGCGCTTGAATTCGGCGAGGCTCTTGCCGATCTTGCGGCTCATCTGCGGCAGCTTGCGCGGGCCGAGCAGAATCAACGCCACCATCAGAATGACGAGCAGCTCGTTGGTTCCCAGAAACTCGAAAATAAAAAGATACAAACGGTAGTCTCCCGCTTCCAAACTTCTTTCAAATGGCTATGCTACGTTACGCTGCAAAGCCAGTCAAACAGCTCAAGCAGCCTGCCATCGCCTATCTTTAAATAACCCAAGTTGCTAGTGATAGATGTTTTGATGGATTGCTTAAATTGCCACTAGCTTTAGCTAGTGGAGACAGGTTACTTCCTAGTTTTCGGCTTTAGCCGAACGATTTAAGCTAAAGCAATAAGGACTAGGATTTATTTATACTTTGGCTCAAGCCAGCTTTCTGTTATGCCATCTCTCCACTAGCTAAAGCTAGTGGCAATTTATTAACTCCCAACTTGGGTTAAATAGCATGCCTGTTAATCCGTCACCTGTCCCATGAAAATATTTTTGTCCACGCTCGCAGGATTGCCGAGCACGACGAAGCGGATGTTGCGCATGTATTTTTGCGAGACGCGCTGGACATCTTCGGGCGTCACCGCGCGCAGGCGTTCGAGGATCACGATTGAGTTGCGCCAGCCGCCGCCGATCAATTCATACTGCGCCAGCTCTCCGGCTTGCGCCCCGTTCGTCTCCTGCTTGATGTAGTAGTTGGTCAGGTAGCCCGCGATGACGTTGCTGATGACCTGCGGCTGAAGCATGTGGCGTTGAAGCAGCCCGATCTGTTCGAGCATTACGGCGACGGCCTGATTAGCGTTAACCGCCGTCACGGAGATGCCGCCGATGTTGGCTCCCTGACTATTCAAAAACGCATCCGGCGCGTAAGAGAGATTCCGCTTCTCACGAACTTCCTGATAGACAAGCTGTCCTAAAATGTTTGAAGCGATACGCATCGCGTGTATGTCGTCGGCGGTCAAAGGCGGCGCGACGAAATATCCCTGAATGTAGTTGGTCGGAAGCCCACGCTGCGTCACTTCAACGGTCGGCGCGTCGAAGCTGAGTTGCGGTAAAGGCTGCTGGCGATAATCTCCGCGCGGCAGTTTGCCGAACGTGGCGGCGACGCGCGAGCGCACCTGCGCCGGGTCTAGGTCGCCGACGATGACTAACAGCAAGCGTGTCGTCTGCATGACCTGCGCGTGATAGCGGCGCACATCTTCGACCGTCAGGCTGCCGACAGTTTCCGCAGTCCCATTCGGGCTGTTGGCGTAAGGATGCCCGGCGTAAGCCACGCGCTCCTGAAGCTTGTTCAGATAGCCGTCCGGGCTGTCAACCTGGCCGCGCAGAGCGATGACGGTGCGGCTCTTGACGCGCTCGAAGTCTTCGGGCGCGAACGACGGGCGCAGCGCGACATCCGTAAAAATTTCCCAGGAGCGGTCGAAGTTGGCGCGCGTTGAGCCAAATTGAAGCGCGGAGTAATCGTAATTCGAGCCGGAGCTGATGCCCGTCCCCATCCGCGCCAGCTCGGTACGAAGACGCTCGCGCGGAAAGCCCGCGCTGGCTTCCGTCGCCACATCGAGCATCAGTGATTCGACGCCCGCGTTCTTCTCCGTGATATTGCGCGAGCCGCCGCGCAGAAAAAGTCCAGCCGCGACGGTTTGACTGCCCGCGCGCCGTTTGACCAGGACCTTCAGGCCGTTGACTTCAAACTCTGTGACGAGCGCGGCCTGCGCTTCGGCTATTTGAGCGGTCGCGACGCCAGCCGTCGAGGCTGTGGCTTTCTGCTCCTGCTTCGCCGGAGTTGTTTGCGCCGCGACGGGAACGACAAGCATCGTCCCCAACAGCAGGAAGCTCAAAAAGTTCGATGTGAATCTTCGTAACATACCAAAATTTCTCTTTCTCATTGACCGATTAATTCTGCGGGCGTCAATTGCGCGGCGGCCTGCGATTCTTCAGACATCATCGCCAAGCCCACATGCGGCTTGCCTTGGATGTAGGTCGTGACATAGCGGCTGATGTCCGCGCGGGAAGTCTTGCGCAGATTCTCGTGATAGCCGCGAAAATATTCCAGCCCCGTCGAAGCCCACCAGAAGCTAATCGTGTGCGCGTAATCGCTCAGCTTCTCGCGCGAGTAGAGGTCTTCGGATTCGAGCAGGCCCTTCGCGCTCTCAAGCTGTTCGTCCGTGTAGTAATCCTTATCGTTGAAGTGCGAGATTTCCGCATAGATGGCCTTGAGCGCGGCGCGAGCTTTGTCCGGCGTCGTCTGCGCGACGACTTGAATCGGCCCGACGTTGCGCTGCGTCAGATAGCCTATGTTGACCCCCGTCACCAATCCTGTGTCCACGAGCGCGCGTTGAAAACGCGAGTTGGGCTGGCGCAGGATAAAAGAGAAAACGTCTGCCGCGTAAGTCCCCGGATTGTCTTTGCCGATGGACGGCCCGTGCCAACCGATGTTGATGATGACATTCTGCACCGGCTGCTTGACGATGGCTCCCTCGCTCTTTGTGAGCGGCGGATGCTCGACCATCGGATACTTGACGAAAGGGTCTTCGGCGCGCGGCCAGTCGCCGAACAGTTCCTGCACTTGCCGGAAGACATCTTCCGGCTTCACGTCGCCCGTGATGACGAGCGCGGAATTATTCGGCACGTAGTAACGCTGCTGAATCATCTTCATGATGTCGGTCGTCGCCTTCGTCACCGTCTCACGATTGCCGCCGGGATTCTTGCGGCTCGGATATTTATAGAAGAGACGATTTATCATCGCGTCGTTGAGATAAAAGCCGGGGTTCGATTCGTGGCGGTCAATCTCTCCGATGACGACCTCTTTTTCGCGCGCGAACTCTTTCTCGTCAAAGAGCGGGTAGCGCGCAGCGTCGCGCATAAAGCGAATCGCGGTCGCAAAGTTCGGGCTGGTCGTCGTGAAATAATAGTTGACGATTTCTTCCTGCGTCTGCCCGTTGTAGACCATGCCGATTTGATAAACCTTCTCGACGTACTCTTCCTGATCTGCGACTGCGCGATTGGCTTTGAAGAACATGTGCTCGTACAAGTGCGAGAGGCCGTTCAATTCCGGCGGCTCTGTGTAAGAACCGTTCTTGACGGCCATCTCAACCGTCACGAGCGGCACGGAATGGTCTTCTATAACGACGACCTCAAGCCCGTTGTCCAGCACGCGGTTGACAAACAGCGTCTGGTATCTGGGCGCAGGCGCAGTAGCAGTAGCCGCAGGTTTCTTCGACGTGGTGCGCTGTTGGGCATAGGCGGTTGAGCCGGACAAAGCGCTCGTGAGCGGCACACAGAGCGATACAATAAGGGCGAAAGCTAACAGATGACGTTTCACAAAAGCTCCATTCATCAATTTAACAAAGCGACGGATTATCAGGCAGACAATCTAAATTTCCCGAGTAGCATTCGATGTCAGCGCAGGCGCGAGGGATGTTCGCCCCTCGCGTAAATCAATCCTCAAGTTAGCATCATTTTCATCAACGCGGGTATCTTGACACGACGCGCGGGCGCGCGACAAGCGGCGGGCATTTACTCGCTGGCAATATCGCTCAGGAGAAGAAAAATCGGCGGGTCTCCTCGTAAAGACCGGACGAGCCGATTACCTACGGGGTGCGAGGGCCTTTACATGTTCGGGTTGGTGGACTACCGGGGACGACGCCAGGGCAGGCTCCACAGTCCGCGCGCCGAGAGGATGACGGAGAACAGCGCGGTCACGCCGAGCGCGATGAGCGTCCAGATGAAGAAGAAGGCTCCGCTGGACTTGCCGATGTTGCTTGCGATGCCGACACCCTTCCCCGTCATGTGGAGGATGGGGACGGCCAACGAAAGGAGCGACCCGAGGAGGACGATGATGTACCCCGACCGCCGTTCGGCAAGCACCAGCGTTCCGTACAGCCAAACAACAAAGATGGGCACAGCAGTGAGGTTCGTGGCCGTTCCCGGCTCTATCCCACGGACGATGTCGTCCGCCAGGTGAAACGTGAAGAAGAGGATCGAGAGCAGAGACGTGATGGTCAACATAACGTTGTGTTTCATTTGATATTCTCCGTGTCAGATTTGTGTGTGCCTCTTGCCCGATCCGCAAGCTCGGTCAGCGTCACCCGCCGGTCGTGGAGTAGGTCGGCGCGCTTGACGGCGTTCGCCATCACACTGTCACTTCCACGTCTTTGCGCATGAGCGCGCCTTTCGCGAACACGCGAGCCAGCACGAACGTGAGGAGTACGAGGAGCCAGCCGTTGATCGAAAATCCGGCATCGAGATCGAGCGGATGTGCCGGAGTCGAAACGGTCTTGGCGATTGCGCCGATCACAATGCTGAGCAGGTTCAGCGCGAGCAGCACCCAGGCAATCACCTGCAAACGAGATGCGTTCGCGGCGACGAATGGGTCGCCCGCGCGAACCGTCTCAACAATCGCGAGCAGCCGCTTCAGGACGGCATGATTGAGCGGAATCGCGGCGAGACCGAGCACGGCTATCGCCCGCAGGCCCATGACCAACCGCTCTGCCTCAGGCGAAGGAGAGAGGTTGAAAGCGCTCATGATCCATTGCTCGTTCGGCAGGACAAACAACAGAACGAGGATCACGGCGACCATCAACCAGTTGACGACGATGAGGCTCCGCAGCATGACGTATGCAATCGGCAGCGCGACGGATGACGAGATTGGCTTTGACATGATTCACCACCTTCCCAATATCGAATGTCGATAAACTATTTATGCGAATCAAAAGTAGAAACTGTTCGCAGGAAGCAGCTTTTCCTTTGCGTTTCTTTGCGTCTTACATCTTTGCGGTCTTGGCGTTAAAACAGCCCTTAACCGCAAAGACCGCAAAGAGAAATCCGCAAAGTGCGCAAAGTTTTTCTACACTTGATTGACATTATTTATCTTGCCCTTGCAGGGTTGCCCTACAAAAACTTGGTGCAATATCCGCTTCCCGGGGCAGCGATTAAAAAGGTTCTGTCATTTTGTCCGTTGAAATTCGCCGCGCGCCTGAACCGACTTACCGTTCGGCAGCATGTAAGTCACTTCAACGATATGATTGTTTGCGTCAACCATGGTGAACATCATGTGCTTCATGAGTCCTCTCTGCGTGCCTCCGGCGACATCGAGAAAGCTGAACTCTATGCTCTTTCCGTCCGGCGTTAACTTGCCTTCAAAGCGTGGACGATTTCCCTCGCCACCGTAATGGGTCAGGAGTAGACGGTCATCCTCCGAATAAATCATCGTGATCTTATTAGTCGAGGCCATAAAGGCATCGTGCATGATCGCGCTCCCCCCGGAAGTCACGCGAATTGTCACCTGCGTGGGCAAATCGCCGATACTTCCTTGCCAGGAACCTGTCAGGGTCTTAAGTTTCTCGAAAGCCTTTTTCGCATCAGACTGCGCGCTGTCGGCTTTCGGCTTTTCTCGCGGCAACGCGACGGCGGCCATCGCAACAAGACATATTAGAATTGCTAGTTTTCGCATTGGTTCTCCTCTTGAAAGGGTTTGTGGAACTGCAAAGATGTACGGGTATGCTAAGCGAAAGGTTGGCGTGGCTGTGTAAACTGTAGGTAAAGTGACAACCGTTTTGTAAAGACGAGGTAAAGTCTTGGTCCCAATCAATGCCCCGTGACCAAATTTGAAAGCTATAATGCGAGCGATGTTCGATGGTGTCAGAACAAATTGGCTGGTGCCGGGTTGCGTGGCGGTGTTGCTGCTCACGGTGATTGCCGGTGTGCTTCAGTATCGCTGGATCAATTTCGCGAGCGAGGCCCACCGGCGACAAGGCCGTGAAGCCATGGAGGTGGCGCTACGAAACTTCAGCGGCGATTTCCGGGATACCCTGCTGCACCTGCCGCCTTTCTTCCGTCCACCGCCGGACGAAAGAAACGATGCCGCATTCGAGCCATACATGATCGAGATTACCAGACGATGGCACAGCACTTCTGACCGCCCGCACCTACTAGCCTCTATCAGCATCGGCACGCAAAGCGACAAGGGAGTCGTCTTCAGACGGCTGTGGTCGGGCGACAACCAATTCAAGACTGATGACTGGCCCAACGAGTTTGTCGTTTACCGCCGCGTCTTGGAGGAGCGTTTGGGTTTGCCCGGAGGCCAGCCTCCGCTTTTCCCGAATGGATTTGCGTTTGAGTTTTTTCAAGGTAGACCGGTGTTGATATTTCCACTCGTTACCGGTGGCTCGCATGTGCCCGAGCTGAGGGGCTGGTGTTTTCTTGAAGTCGATGATGACTATCTACGTCAATATCTGCTCCCCGAACTGGTGGCGCGGCATTACGGTACCGGTGCCCGTTATCAGGTGGCGGTCGTTGCCAGCTACCCATCGAGTATGATTTATGGTTCGGAGCCAACGCTGACGATTGGGGCGTTGTCACGGGTTGACGCAGGCATTGTCTTGCTCGACGCAAACATGCAGCAGGGTCGTCCGGGACCAAAACCGTTTGTGTCTGGCCCGCAAGGTGTGCCGCTCGCTGAGATCGGCGGCAATCGAGGAGGCGACGACGACCGGGCTTGGCTACTGGTGGTGAAAAACAAAGGCGGTTCGATTGAGGCGCTGGTCGAAAATGCACGGCTACACATCCTCATGTTCAGTTTGATTATGCTCGTGCTGTTGGCTGGCAGCTCAGTGATGTTGATGTTGGCTACGGTGCGCGCACGCCGTTTGGCGCAACAGCAGATGGAGTTCGTGGCGGGAGTCTCTCACGAATTGCGCACGCCGCTGACCGTCATTCAATCGACGAGCTACAATTTATCGCAGGGCACGATTCAGGACCCGAGCCGGGTGAAACAATACGGTGACGTGATTCAGCGTGAAGCGCGCAGGCTGATTAATCAGGTCGAGCGAATGCTCAGCTTTGCGGGTATTCAATCGGGTCGTCGAGTTTATGACCCACAACCGACCAACGTGACTGAGATAGCCGAACGCTCTTTGGCCGAGTACGCCGTGCCTTTCGCAGAAGATGGCTGGCAAATCGAGCAGCACTTTGCAGAAGACCTGCCGCTGGTGCTCACTGATGGTCCCGCGTTGGAAAGTGCCCTGAAGAATTTGTTTGAGAATGCGCTCAAGTACGCAGCGCGAGGCAAGTGGTTGAGTGTCAGCGCGTGTGCCGCGCAAGGCACGAAGGGCAAGGAAGTGCAAATCACTGTTGCTGACCGCGGGCACGGAATCGCGCCGAAGGATCTGCCGCATATCTTCGAACCTTTCTATCGCGGGCAGAGTGTGATTGCCGCGACGACTAGCGGCACCGGACTGGGGCTGTGTCTCGTCGAGCGTAACCTGCGTGCGCTTGGCGGCAGCGTGACGGTGCAGTCAACGCCGGGTGACGGGACATCGTTTACGTTGCATCTGCCGGTTTCCTGAATGAGGCTTGGCGGGCTTCCGTTGGTAGGGTGATACGATCGGCTTAGCACAAAGAGTCGGCTTTTAAGTCGGCGAAGCCGACGATTGATAATAGCCCAGCACTGAAGTGCTGGGTGAAGCGAGCCAAAAAGGTTTCCAGTCCGTGAAACGGACGGCTGAATTATCGGAGAAGTTCAGTCGCCCGCCTCGCGGACTCATTCGATGTATGCGTTCTAATCCCAGCACTGAAGTGCTGGGCTATTGTCAGTCGTCCCGCGAAGCGGGACTGTATTCGGACTTTTTGTGCAAAGCCGTGCCCCGGCCCCTTACAACGACGATGGCAAACAAGATTCTGTTGATTGAAGACGATTCAGGCATCACGATGGCACTGACAGACCTGCTCAACGCGGAAGACTATCGCGTTGAGACAGCCGCCGATGGCTTGACGGGTTTGGCGCACGCCTGTGAAGGCAACTTCGACGTGATTATTCTGGATGTCATGCTGCCGGGCAAAAACGGCTTTGATGTGTGCCGCGACCTGCGGCAACGAAGTATCACGACGCCGATTCTGATGCTGACGGCGCGTGGACAGGTGATAGACAAAGTCCTGGGTCTGAAGCTGGGCGCGGATGACTATCTTTGCAAGCCATTCGAGCCGCTTGAGTTGCTGGCGCGGTTGGAGGCGTTGCTGCGGCGCAGCCAGACCACGGCGAGCGCAGCGGAGCAGCTCGACGCATTTAGCTTTGGCTCTGTGACTGTAAACTTTCGCAGCACCGAGGTGCTTAGCAACGGTAAGCAGGTCGAACTCTCCGCGCGAGAGTTTCAACTGCTATGCTACTTTATCGCCCAGCGCGGAGCGACGCTTTCGCGCGATGAACTGCTGCGCGAGGTTTGGGGCTATGAAACCGGAATGATGACCCGCACCGTTGACGTTCACGTGGGCTTGTTGCGGCAGAAGCTGGAAGACGACGCGAAGGAGCCGCGGCATTTTCTCACTATGCGCGGCCACGGTTATAAGTTTGTGGCGTAGCATCCGTCGGCATCGCCAGTACCGCCGCTCTGCTCGCGGCGATTAACTTCCCCGCTGGTTTTTGTGAACGATTGAAGAAGGCTGTCATGAGTTTCTCAAACTCAGAATGTGCCCGTTAAGGTGCGCGTGCGTTGCTGTAAGGCCGCGCGATAGCGCGCCGCCTCGGGCGTCATGGCATTCGGTGAAAGAGTGATACGCGGGCGTTTGGCTCCGCGTAACGCAGGCTCATGACGCAGGCTGTAGGTTTGCCGCGTGCGCGGGACATACATCACGAGGCGCGTCGCCGCGAACCGCTGTCTTGCGTTCGTGCCCGTGCAGAGCAGTTCGTCATAGCCATCGCCGTCTACATCCATGCTCTCGAATGTCCAGTGCGCGCCGCGAAAGTCTGACTTGTCGAGCGGCGTGCGTCCCGTCGCACTGTAGCGCGTGCCCTGTCGCTGTAACGTAAAAAGATAAGACATCCCGGTGCGGTCATCTTCGTGAATCGCGGCTATCGCGCTCTCGCGTCCCATGCGTATCACACGCACGTCGTCAATCGTCTCTTGCGCGGCAGAACTCACCAGCCGACGCGCGACTTCGAGCGACACGGGCGCTTCCTGTGCGACCGGCTTTTCCAGAGCGCGATCAACCGAATCCGTATCAAAGGCTTCGACCGCAGGCGTGGCAGTTGCCGGTGTAGTGGTGGTTGGCATTTGTGCCGGGAGCAGTGATGCCTGCGCAGAGGCTGGCGGCACAGCGGACAGGCTGTCGCGTCCCCAGACAAAAAGCAACGTTCCCAGGACGGCTATCAGAAAGAGCGGCGTCACCGCGCGAAAGGCGAGGCCGGGACGCGCGCTGATCGCCGCCACGGTCGCGGAGAAGGGGTCTGGCTCAGGCAGTTCGCATTCGCCTCTGGTCAGGCTCTTTTCCAGCATCCGTCGCGCGGCGGCTGCACTGGTCGGGCGGTCTTCCGGCTGCTTGGCGAGCAACGTGTGAACCGCCATCGCGAGCGGGCGCGGGATGTCTTGTCTTAATTTAGGCAAAGGCGGCGGTGACATCGTCGCCTGCTTGACCAGCACGGCAGAAGGCAGCACGTCCGTAAATGGAGGCTGTCCCGCCAGCATTTCATAGAGCAGCACGCCGAGACTGTAAAGGTCTGAGCGCGCTCCGACCTTTTGTCCCAAACACTGTTCGGGCGACATGTAGCGTGGCGTCCCGACGATAAAGCCAGAGCCGGTCGTCGCGTGCGTCGCAGCCGCTTCAGCCGCAGCCGAAGTCGCCAAAACTTTCGCCACGCCGAAATCCAGCACGCACACGCCGCGCTCGTTGAGCATGATGTTCGACGGCTTGAGGTCGCGATGCACGATGCCTAGACGATGCGCTTCCGACAGCACGTCGCAGATGTCGGAAGCGATGTCCACGGCTCGCTCTGCGCTAAAACGGCCTTCGCGCGCGAGGCATTCGGAGAGCGTTTCGCCCTCCACAAATTCCATCACGATAAAGTGCCGTCCATCCGGCAAGTTGCCCGCGTCGAAGATCATCGCGGCGTAACGATGGCGCAGCTTTGCCATCGTCCGCGCCTCGCGCATAAAGCGTTCGGCTACGGCCTGATCGGTCGCGAATTCCGGTTTGATGATTTTGACGGCGACCGGGCGTTCAAGCCCGAGGTGTGTGGCACGATAAACAGTGCCCATGCCGCCTCTGCCTATTTCGCATTCTATGCGGAAGCGTCCGGCAATAATATGGGGGACATCCATGATTGAAACCCTCGTAAAGTCGGGATCAAGGGTCGCTCAATTCGCGCTCGTCGGCAGCAGGGGGGACGAAGAGACGCGCGCGCCAAGCGGCGCTCGAACAAATATTTGTGTTGCCGTTGTAAAACGGGAGAGGGGAGCCAACCGGCCTTTACTTCTGTGCCCACAGCAAGCCGGGTGAGCGCGTAGTGTAGCATTTTTGTTGCGTTAGGCAAGTATTTTTGTTGTGACATCCCTGCCGTGAAAAGGATAGTGCTCTATCGCCGAGGAGCTGATTTGCTTTCACCTACAGTTCATGTCAATCAAGAGTAGAAACTCTTTGCGCTCTTGGCGTCTTTTATCTTTGCGTCCTTTGCGTTAAAAAAGCACTTAACCGCAAAGACCGCAAAGATAAATCGCGCCAAGAGCGCAAAGAAAAAGCAGTTGATTTGTTGCTAGCCTTGATTCGCATAGTTCATGTCGGCCTTCACTGCTCCCAGTCGAAAGAGATTTCGGAAATGGCTGTGTCTTCGGAATCAACCGAGCCGGGATATATCTCTTCGATGACGAGGCGCACAAAGCGCGTGCGGATGCCTCCGGTATCGAGACGCTGCTGCTGCATGAGGTCTGGAAAAGTGTACCGGCGCGAAGTTCCGTTGGAGAAGTGGAGGGTCGCGGCGGATAGCCTGTTGTTCTGTTTCCAGATAGAGGTGTTTTTGAAATAGCCGGGAGTGAGCAGGACTTGCTTAACTTTCACTTCGCGGCCAAAGTCGCAGCGGAGCCACGCTCCGATCCCGGGGCCGTTTGAGCCTTCAATCCACGCGGTCGCCAAATCTCCATCAAGGACTTGTGCCGCATCGTAATTAAAAGTCTTCATCGGCACGCGCGTCGAAGAAGCAGAGGCGGTAATCTGCGCGGGCGGATTATCATTGGTCTTGGCATCGGCATTGGATGAAGCGCCGGGACTGGTTCCGCCGCGTTGTTCTTCTGTGCTAGCAGGGCGAAGCAGCAAAGCGATTCCAATGCCGACGAGGGACAGTAGCAAGATGACTATGGCCGCGATGCCGACCATCAGCAAGGGACTTGTCGTCTTCTGCGGTGGTGCAGCTAACTGTGCCTCGCGTGCCGTGTCAGGCGCAGGAGGCTCGTGCGCTGTCTGAGCCGTCGGCCCCATCTGAAGCGTCGGCGCGGCTCTCGACTCCGCAGCTTTGGTCGGCGTTGGCTCGCGCCGGCTCGCAGGATGTTCAGGTAGTATCCATGTCGCATTCACGCTGGGCGGGGACGAGGAGTCGCTGGCAGGCAAGAGCCGCGCGCCGTCCTGTAAACAGAAGACCAACGAATCATCCGTGTATGCGCTCTGGCAAGTAGGGCAACGTTTCATCGCTTTGAGAAGCCGGAAAACAAATGAGAGCTGAAGATTTTGTATCTCATAGGTCTCTGGTGTTATTGACGTAGTAAACCTTCAAGTCCTGCTCGCCAGTGATGCGCCAGCGTCCATTGATTTTGGTAAGCCAGACTTTCTGATGCACAGAGCCGGAAGAATATTTCGTGTCGCCTTCAAACGTCCATGTCTTATCGAAAGTCGCGGTGGCGCGCTGGCCTGCCGGGTCGGGTGTGATCTTGATGTCGCTCAATTCAATATCGAGCGTGGTGTAGAGCGTGTATGCGCGTGAGCGGTCTGAGCGAACACGGCTTGAGCTGACATTCGAGGCTTTGTAATAAGTGTCGAGCGTGTCCGCGTAAAAGCTCATGTGCTTGTCCAGATCGCGCGCTCTGCTGGCGGAAGTCCAGCCGTTCAAGGCCGCCGTCACCTGCTCGCGCACAGCCTCAGCATCCACGGGCGTCGGCGAAACCTGAGCCGTCGGCGAGGCGTTGGGCGTCGCGTCCTTCTGTTTCGGGTCCGGGAGTTTAGAAGAATCATTCTGATTCGGCTGCGGCGTCGGTTTGGTTGGCTTCTCGTCTCTGAGATAGAGCCATGCGCCGACGCCTGCGAGCGCGACCAGAATCAGCGTCGCAATCGCGGTCAGGCCGACGACGAGCGCAGTGTTTTGTGTCTTCGGAGGGCGGGCTTCGCCATGAGCGTCGTGCGTGGTCGGGCGTTGCGGCTGCGCGACGGTCTGCGCGGTGTCGGGCATCCGTTCCGTCGGAGTCGAGCGGGAGTTCGGCAAGACTTCTGTCTGAGCGTCGCTGCGGTGCGAGGAGACGCGCTCGCGCGGCGGCGCGTTCGGATCGAAAGAGACTGTCGGCGCAGCTTCTCCTTCGCTCAAGAGCAACGTGCCGTCTTGCAGGCAAAAGCTCAGCGTGTCGTCAACATACGCACGCTGGCATGTCGGGCAACGTTTCATCCTTCCCCTCTCGTGCCCTCTTCAGCCGGGAATCAAATTCCGAACGCGAGCCGCACCACCCACCACACCATCACAGCCGCAAACAACATCACGCTCACAGTGCGATTCGGGCGCAGCCGCATCACAGCCGCACGCAACCCTCGAAGATTAAAGACGGTCGCCGCCGCGCCCACCCAGACGACCATGAGCGAGACAAACAGCAGCGGGCTGAGGGCATTGAAATGCACCGCGCGAAGCGGCTCGCCATGACCGAGCGCGCAGAACGCTCTGGTCATCCCGCATCCGGGGCAGAGCAAACCCGTCACGCGGCGAAACGGGCAGAGGATGAAAGTTGATTCATCAGCCGGACGCCACAACATGCTGATTAAAAACATCACGGACAGCCCCGCCAACACGACCCAAGCCATCCGCCGCTCGATCCCGCCAAAGGGATTGACCGGCGACGGCTCTGCTGCTCCGCCCGCTCTCGCTCTGACAGCTTCACTCATAACTAACTACGCGCGCCGTCCCAAACTTTGTTCAGCTCTGTCTGAATCATAAACAGGCTCACGATCCAGAGGCCGACGACGGCCAGTATGATCGAGATGGTTGAGATGTCATTGCGCGGCTGACCGGCTCTGTCCTGCAATTCATTGATGAGCTGCGGATACCTGTAAGCCAGATAAATGATGTACAGGCCGCAGGTGAAGATGCTCAAGACGACATCGAGCGTGGGGTTGATGTCCTCGCGCCCGCCGAGCGCGTTCTTGATCTCCGTGCTGGTCTGGTAAATCCAGAAGTACATGTAGATGCCGCACGTCACGATAGCCAGCACGATGGTCATGATGGGATCGCGGCTCTCGCCGACGGCAGTCAAGCCGCCGCCCGGTCGCTGCTGCATCGGCGCGCCGTAAGAGGGCGTGCCCCACGGGCTGGTGCCGGGTGGCTGCTGTTGTGGCTGTGGCTCTCCGTATGGAGTTGCGCCGGGGGTGGTAAAGGGAGTCGAGCTGCTTTGCCCCGTAAAAGCCTGACCGCAGTTGAAACAGCTCCGCGCATCATCGGCGTTTTGTTGGCCGCAGTTGGTGCAATAGATCATGGTTCAGGGGTTCTCCTTCAAGTTTGGCGATGAAAGGATTCATTCATCAAATCGGATGCTTGCGAAAATCTAAGCCACAGAGAGAAATCTCAAATTCTAAATCTCAAATTTGAAATCATTTAACATCTCTGAGTTCTCTGTGTCCTCTGTGGCAATTATTGCTTTCTCAATTTTGCTTTTCAACAACCTTGGGAATCCAAAACTTCTGCGCGCCGGACATCACCGCATGCAGGCCGAGCGAGGGCAAAGCCTCTTCCGCCTGGCCTAAGTAAGTAAAGTGCGGCAGATCGCTCTTGACCGTTTGAAACCAGCCATGCTTTGCCAGGATGCTGCGCACGCGCGCGTTGCCGAACTCTGTGACATCCAGAGCCAGCATCGCTATGTGCTGCGAAGTGCCGGGCGCGGCGATGGAATAGAGTATGGACTTGGACAAATCTTTGCTGAAAAAGATGCCGCTCTTTTCCAGCTCCAACACTTCTCCGACCTGCTCTTTAAGAGGCAGTGCGCGCAGGCGCGCGACCTGCTCTCTGGACAGACGCCCGCGCTTTTGCCAGTGCGTGAGCGCGGGCAGAAAGCGTGTGTCCCACAGGCGGCGCGTGTCCTCGTAGCTGCGGCGGGCTGCCTCAGAGCCTCCGCGCGGCGTGATGTCTAAGCCCGCAGCCTGCGCCTCTTTGCGCGCCGCGAGCAAAGCCTCCATCGCGGCTGGTTGCAGCTCGATTTCATCCCCTCCGATGACAGCCTTTGTGAACCCCGCCTGCTTCTGAAATTTCGACACGTCTGCTTCACTGGTAAAGACGCAGACGGGCGGCGGCAGCACGCTCCCGGCGGCGACGAACATCGCGCCGTAATCTTCCAGCACGCGGCGCGAGACCGGATCGCTCTTTTGGCAGACAGCCGCTTGAGTGCTGCCGCGCTGCGCCAAAGCTTTCTCCAAAGCCGCATAAAAATCGCTGGGCGTCAGGTCGCGCGGTGGCTCTTTATTCTGATCGGGCATTTCCTGTTTCTTCTCGTTCGTCTGCGCAGAGTTGTCAGAGGCGAGCCTCGGGCGCGTCTGCCGGTTCTGCGCCGCCGTCTCCGGTGTGGCATCAGAGCAGCCCGCGATGAGGAGCAGGCCGCAAGCCGCCAGCATAAACGCGCAGCGCAACCATGCTTGCTGAATTTTTTGAGACGAAAACTTTAGCGATCCCATGAAACAAATAAGGCCATGAAAATTTACCGGCTCGAAAAATCGTATGTGCGCCCTGTCGCGCTCATCTTGACCGGGAAACGAATCATAAAGGGCTGCGTCCGTGCGGTCAACAAGCGCAAGGATAAAGGATGAAGGATGAGGGATGACAGGCATGCTATTCAAACTTGAGTTGCTCATCTTCAATAGCATCTCCTTCATCCTTCATCCTTCCGCCTTCATCCTTGCTTTTGATTGTTGTATACTGCGCCGCTTGCGCCGGAAGTGTTGACCGAAAAGAAGAGAGCAAAAGTTCTCTCTTGTAATTCACTAACCAGCCATCAATTTTTTTGTTAGGAGATAATATGAAGATCAGAATGATAAAGCTGCTGGCGTTTGCGCTGGTAGCCCTTGCGAGCATCGGCGCAGCGTGCAGTGCTAAACCCACGCCGACTCAGGCTTATAAAGCTTTATATGAAGCGGTCAAGAAAAAAGACTCCGAAGGCATCAAGAAGGTGCTCTCTAAAGGCACGATTGAGATGATGGAGGGCGCTGCCGCGATGCAGAAGAAAACCCTCGATCAGGTCATCGAGAACGGCATAACAGAGACGACCTTCGCGCCCAAGCTGCCGGAGATGCGCAACGAGAAGATTTGGGGCGACGTTGCCATCCTCGAAGTCAAGAATGAAAAAACAGGCAAGTGGGAGTCGCTGCCCTTTGCCAAAGAAGACGGGCAATGGAAGCTGGCGATTGACACTTTCTTTAAGGGCACGATGTCGCCTACGGGGCCGACCAATCCGCAGAACCCCGGCCAAATGCCGTCCCCCGCGCCCGGAGCCAACCAGTCTCCCGGCGGGAAACAACAGCCCGGCCCCTTGCAGGAGTCAACCGGCCCAGCCGCGCCAATGCCAGCACAACCCGGCACGGCACAGCCGCCGCCACCATCAATGGCTCCGCCGAGTTCAAATTCCAACGCCAAGCCTGAGCCGAAGAAGGGCATCAAGCCTCCGACACGTTAGGGATTGGTCATCAAAGATATTTTGAATTGCCACTAGCTTCAGCTAGTGGAGAAGAGTTGCAGCATTGATCGGCTTTAGCCAAAGGATTCGGCTAAAGCCGGTTGAGGATGGCGCATCCTGTCCACCAGCTAAAGCTGGCGGCAATTCATTAAGAAAGTAGGTAGTGGGTCAGTTTCAAAGATGGAAAAGAAAAAACAGTTTCCCGCAAAGGCGCAAAGACGCAAAGGGGTTGAGCCATGCTTTATCTGGCATGCTTGCTTTGCGCCTTTGCGGGAGCTTCTTTCCTGATGCTGGATGACACTTGAATTTCAAACTGACCCACTACGAGAAAGTAAGTGATGTTTGATTACGCATCTTCAGACTGTGCGCGAACGAAAGAGCCATGAATCAGCTTGAGCGGTTCAGGGAAATCATCGCTAATTATAGCAGGCACGGCTGGCAGCTCAGGCGCGTCCTCGTGCGCGAAGAGACACGTCGCGCGCTGTTTGAATTTGACATTGATGCTTTTGAAAATGTGACGCCGGAAGCGGCGGCGGTGGATGCCTTGTGGTTCGCGCGTCCCTCGCATGCGGGGCGCGAAGCATGGGAACTGCGGCTGGTGGGCGAGACGCCTTATGCGTTGTTTGAGACTTTTGAGGCCGACGAAGCGGAAGAGGCGCGCGAAGAAATGCGCAGGGAAATGGAAGCGCGCCTCAGAGAATATGCGTCGGGGAATTAATTATTGATGCCAATCCTGATGGGAATTTCCAGCCGCTCGCCGTTGCGAATCACGACGGCTTTGACCTCTGTGTCGGGCAGTGCGCGCTCGATGCGCAGCTCGAACTCCCTGCGCGTGCGCATCGGCAGCCCGCCGAACTCGATAACAATATCTTCACTACGCAGGCCGGAAATATAGGCCGGACGATTTCTCCGCACGTCGTGGAGTTGGACGCCGTAAATATTCATGCCCGGCACCTGCACGCGATCCAGATTCGTGCCTTCGCCGATAAAACCTTCGCCTTCGGGTCTCGACTCTAACAGTTCGTTCAGCCGTTCCATCTCATCTTCGTTAATGGTCGTGAGCTGTGTGTTTTTGGTCTCTCCATCACGGATAAAAACGATCTCGACGGTTTTGCCGACGGGCGTCGAGGCGAGCAGTTTTCGGATGTCATCATCGTCTTTGACCGTCTGCCCGTCATAGGTCGTGATGATGTCACCGCCGAGCAATCCGGCCTTATCGGCAGGGCCGTTGGGCGGTTCGATGGCATCCAGCATCGCGCCCCCGTCAACGCTGACGAATTTGCTGGTGCCAAACTTGGATTTAGGGGCGTCCGATCCGGCTCCGGGATGGCCGCCAATAGTCATGCTAAAGGGTCTCAGAAAACTGCCGCCCGCGACCGAGACGATGATGGCGGCTAAAATCACCCAGACGATCCAGTGCGGGCCTTTGCCCTTGCGCTTCTTCTTGCCCAGCGCGACCTGCGACGCGCCCGCAGCAGACATCGCGCCCGCCCCGAACGGAGTGGTATGCGATTGCATAGCAGTCGCCGCAGTGGGCTGACTGCCGAGGCGCACGGTTTCCGTGTATTCCTCGACGCCTTCGCCCAGACGAAAGCCGCACACGCGACAAAAGCGCATGCCCTGCGGCATCTGCGCACGACAGTTAGGACACGGCATGTTATCCTGAGAGCCGTTTGCGCCCGCGCTGTTTTCCGGATCAATGTTTTGCGATTCAGATGACATAAGTTGCTATTTTCGGTTAAAGAATAAAAAGCGCGAAGGCTTTTGATCGTCCAGTGGCCTTATACGCCGGTTCGAGCTTTGCGGTTGCATCTTCTTTAGCCAACGCGCTCATTGCTTTATCAGAATGCGCTCGAAAAGGCAACGGGCACGCTCTTAACGGTCATCTGAGTTCCTCAAATGACAGGCCAATCCTATGCGGACACGAGAGGCGTCAACTATCTCGCGTCACATAGGTTTTTAATTAACTGCTCGAATCAAAAGAAAGCACGGTCTTAACAAAGTGGAAGTTACCAAAGCCCTCGCAGCCTTGCAGCCGCTCTACACCAAAGGCAACATCGAAATTATTACCCTTGACGGCAAACGTGTGCGCGGCATCGTCCGCAGCATGAAAACTACGCAAGCCCTGACGACGCCGACCGTCAAAATGGAACGCGCCGACGGCGAGATAGTCAAAATCGCCTTTACAGACATCAGTGAAATTATAGATCACAACTAGAAAAGCAGGGATAAGGGCGGAGGGACGAATGCGCGCCTCCAAAGATTAAAGGCTTCATCTTTGAACAGCATGCCTTTCATCCCTCATCCCTCCGCCCTTATCCCTGCCTTTGTTCGCCTTTCGTGTTCTTTTCGCGTTATAGTAGGGCGGGCATAAAACGGAATCCGGTATCAGTAATGTCGGCTGAGGAGCGATTTTTTTGAGAATGATGATTGAAGATTTCGGAGCGCGTGTGGCGAGCGTGTGGGAAGGCTTGCGCTCGACGACGCGAAAGATGGTTGTCGGCGCGTTGCAATCCCCTGCCGGAACCACCACGCCAGTCCAGCAGGCGCATGGCAGCGGCGCGACCTCTTATGATGCGCGCTCAGATTGGGAATTGAGCCGCCTGCTCGCCGCGCTCGACGAGCGCGTAGCCGAAGGCGGCTCTGCCTTAAGCGATGAACAGGCGCGCGAGACGCGCCGCATGGCCGAAGCCTGCGCCGTCCTTTTGCAGAATCAGGTGCAATCGGCAGAGGTCTTCTCGCAACTCGTCGCACGCGCCCACCGCGCACATGATTTCGCACGCATAGACGCGCTCGCGGATGCGCTGACCGAGCGGTTCGCACCGAGCGAGCTGTGCGAGCTGGCGCGCGACGATCATGCGGTCGTCCGCGCTCTGGCGCATGAAGCCCTCGCGCAGTCACCGACGGGCGTGCTGGTCTCGCTGCTCGTAGACCCGGTTGACGCAAACGTCGCACGCGAGGCCATCGAACGACAGGCAGACGAGTACGGCAATGAAGAAGCGCGTCACCTCGTACACATGCTCGATCAAGCAGAGATGGCTGCCGAAGAAGAGGATGACGCTTAAGCTTTTTTATCGCGCTTCCGTTACTCAGTTGCAGGCTGAAGATTCTTCATTGCCGAACGTGCTGGAAAAGTCAAAGTCCTTGAGGAGATAGCTGGCAAATTTCTTGCGGCGATTCTTAGTCACCGGTTTACCATTGCCTTCCTGCTTCTTTTCTATCACCAATCCTGTCAGTAGATTCATGTCAGTATCAAGTGTTGCCTCAGCATCGGGAGTAAAATCCGTAGAGTAGGTTCTGATTCCGATTAGCCGCCACTCGCCCTTATAGAGCTTGAATTGGTGGGTTGTGGCATCCATGACGCTCGCCGTCTTGGCATTGTTCTGTATGTAAATGCTGGCGCGTCGAATTTCCAGACTTTCAGCCCAGCAACAACCCATCCCCGGAATCTCTTCCTCTATAGATTTTTCCGCTACGCGATAGCCGCCCTGAGCCTGCCGCAGCAGGACATAAAGCTGGTACGTTGCCGAAGCGTCCGCTGGCTGGCGTCGAATCACGCCCGCCCAATCCGCTTGCCCGTCGCCGTTCAAGTCGCCTCTGGCCTCAAGGCTTAACCGATCTTCGCCTTTCAAGGTAGCTTTCAAGAAGGCATCAACACCGGAGAAATCCGCTTGAGCGGCGACAGCGAAGGGGCACGACAAAATGATTAAAGCCGTTAGAACCAGATAGAGTCGGCGCATAGTTTTCCCAATGCCTATTGCTGGAAATGGTTTTTTCATAAATAACCCAAGTTGGTAGTGATAAATGTTTTGGCAGATTACTTAAATTGCCACTAGCTTTAGCTAGTGGGATAAAGGCTTTCTAGCTTTCGGCTTTAGCCGAACCATTTTGCTAAAGCAATCAGTAATTTTTATTTATATTTGTGGCTAAAGCCGACTTTCTGTTGTGCTATGTCTCCTCCACTAGCTGAAGCTAGTGGCAATTGATTAACTACCATGCTTTAGTAAATCTTAAAGACCTCTGCACATCTCGCGTCCCCACGGAGTGTTGAGGGCGCGTGCGATAGATGCGCGCACCTCGCTAAAATTCCAGTCCTTGCGCTGCCAGATTGTGCCGTCCGCATATTCCACGCGATTGATGACGATCTTCTCTTCAAAAAGATTCCCGGACTTACCTGCAAGGCTTTCCAAGCTAATCACATCGCTCGGCCCGGACATACTGAAGGACTGTATTTCCTTCTCTTTGTCGGGATTTATATTGACGCCGCACAGAAACTGGCGGCGCACGACGTTCTTTGGATTCGCAGACTCTTTAAATTGATATTCCCAGAACACGATTTCGATGGCTTTGGCGCTCGCGTTGCGAACTTTGATTTGATAGGCAAAGCCGTTGACGGGTTTGGATTTCGGAGACCGCGCTTCCTGCACGTTCTTTTCAATGGCTGCGCTCCGCCCGTCAATAGTATCGTCGTTGGGGTCTCTGACTCCGACCGGGTCATTAATCCTGCGGTTGCGCTCGAAGTTTCTATTGGCGGGTATCACAGCCCGAATCGGACTGGTGCCCGGTTCATTCAGTATCTCGACCACCTGACGGCTCTTCGTCCACTTGGAAGAGAGCACTACCACCGCAGAGCCGTCTTGCGGAGGCTTGGTGTTCTGACTGTGAATTGGCGAAATGAACATTAGGAGCAGCGGCAAGAGTAAAAAGGTTCTCATTGTTTTGTCTCCAATATTGAAAGACAGCTCCACACCGCCAGATTAAGATGACTCTTTTTATAAGGCAACGAGAGCGAAAGCAGACCGGTTGCTGCGCCACAAATTAAGAAATGAGAGCGGAATCAAGAAACAAACCCGGCTTCCGCCGTGTCCCTGTGTGGAAAAGATAGTTCTCGCCAACGCTCCTGTCAATCAACTCTTTCTCGTATTGCATGGTCAGCCTGTTGAGCCAGGCTAAAGAGGCGAAAGCTGAGAGTCCTATTTCATCGCTTTGATTACCCGGCAGAATTTCCGGTAGTGGCTCAGTGTGAAGATGAGAAATAAAAGTCGGACTCACCGCAGAGACGCCGAGGACGCGGAGATAGCGCAGAGAATTGAGAGGCATTCAAGCCTCTGCGCCCCCTCTGCGCTCTCTGCGTCTCTGCGGTGAACCTCAGCTCTCGACTCATTCAACTTCAAACTGAGCCACTACCGAATTTCTAAATCACTTGGCCGTAGATAACTCCTTTAAGACATTACCACGCAGAAACGATTCCAGCTTTTGAGCATATTGCTGATGACCAAGCGCGCTCGGATGTGAATCAAAGGGAAGATTATTATTTTCCTTGATGTTCAAATCAACCCAGATATTGCTCGTCATGGTTCCGTTGCTTTGACAGTATTCAAACATGTCGGATGTGGTGGGATCGGAAGTCAGACCGATGACCACAAACTCGATTCCATTCGCTCTGCACAAATCGGACATCTCTTTGATGATGGCTTTGGTTACTTGATGACTATTTACGTGACGCTCTTCGTACCTGTTATAAGTGTCTTCCAACATGTGTATGAATGCCGAGCGGCGCATCAAAGGGAACTCGCGATATTCTATCGTATCCATAAAGACATCGAGCTTGCCATCGGCGGTCAGCCGCGCATAGGGCTGATTGAGCGGCCCCAAATAAGCTGCGGGCGCAAGCATTTTTCGACGAATCCGAATAAAAGTATTTCTGACATCCTGCCATGAGCCATAGGCGAGAATGGCTAAGCGTGGCTTTTTCCCGCTCTCAAGCGCCGCGCGAAGTTGAACCAGAGAGTGCAGGGTGCCGTAGCCGCTCACTCCGAAATTAATTACTTCGTACTCTGGAAAGCGTTCCTGCAATAACCATGTATAGCCCTCTTCATCACTGACCGACCAGCCATAAGTAATCGAATCGCCGAAGACCCAAATCTCTCTTTTATTATCACGGGGAGGGTAGGTATTTAATGGATGCGTGACTCTCAAAGTATTGTCAAGGTTCGTGGTCTTGAAGGTAAAAACGCCATCAAGTGTAACCTTAAATTGTCCCGGCAAATGTGTGTAGCCAAGAGTCGGATGGGCAGTATAAAACCGGCCTCCCGGCTCAACCACGATATTGAAGGTCTTTATCTGATAAGGCTGAAGCCCTTTGAGCCGCGAAATAATCTCGGCTACGGCGAAGAGCAAGAGCGCGATGAAAGTATATGTGATGAGATAAAAGAAGAATCGTTTTCGACGAGACAACGGAGCAGGGCTGCTGGTGGTGTTCATAACCAATCAACCAATATGTGCATCAAGAATTGAAAACTAAACTTGCTGTGTGAAAATTTTCCGCTCCCTCTTTTGCATTCCCGGCGGTTAAACTTTTTCTTAAACGCAAAGCGCGCGAAGTTTTTTTACTCTTGTGAGCATGCAATATAATACTCATTCATCAGATATGCGAATCAAGGGTAGCAACAAATCAACTGCTGTTTCTTTGCGCTCTTGGCGTCTTCCTTCTTTGCGCTCATTGCGGTTAAGTTCCGTTTTAACGCAAAGACCGCAAAGGTTTTCGCGCAAAGATCGCAAAGAGTTTCTACTCTTGATTTACATCAGATGAAAAAAGATACTCATAATATCCTCTCAATCAGCCTGTCCCACCAGCAAGGCCGCTCGGTTCGTCACCGCTTCGGGTCGTTTAATCACAAAACAGTGCTGGCGCAGAAAGAAATACATTATGTTTCAATGCCGGTGAACGGCTTCAAGGTTTGGATCGTCCGCTTGCGCCATTGTCGTTTCGGAAAACCGAACCGGCAAGTGTTCGCTCCGGGTTATCTCTTACTCCCTCGATTCCAGAGCGGAAGGATACTATTTCGAAATGATGATGCGAAGAGAAGCGATTTGTCTTTTGCGTTCCGCTTCGGTCGGAGCGTGGTTGGCGGCGACGCTGATAGGTCTCAATTTTTCTGTTGCGCCAAAGACCGTGGCGCGCTCTCAGACGGCACAGACGGCGCAAACGCTCTCCGTTCCCGCAGACTCCCCGCGCTGGGAGTTGCAGGGACAAGCGAAGGCGGCTGAATATCAAGGCCGCAAGTCCCTCTTCCTTGATGGTGGAGCGGCGGTTTTGAAGGACTTTGAAATGCGCGACGGCGTTATCGAGATGGATGTCTCAACCCCTGCCAGCCGTGGATTTTTCGGTATTCAGTTTCGGATCGCAGGCGACGGAGCCAACGCCGAATGGGTTTATCTACGCCAGCACAAATCCGGCCTTCCGGACGCCTTGCAGTATACGCCGGTTCTCAACACCGGTCTCAACTGGCAAATCTATAACGGGACAGGCTTCACCGGCGCGGTGGACATCCCGAAAGATGTCTGGTTCCACCTGCGTCTGGAAGTGTCGGGCGCGCAGGCAAAGCTCTACGTCAAGGACATGGACAAGCCCGCCTTCGTGATGAACGATCTGAAAAGCGGAGTTCAGAAAGGACAAGTAGCGCTGGCTGTCCTGACAGGCGCGACCTATTTCTCGAATTTCGAGATACGGACAACGCCCGATGCGGCATGGGAGCGGCGACTGCCGCCGATGCCGCAGGGGACACTGACCAAGTGGAGCCTGTCGCCTTCATACGATGCGCTCGCACGTAACCCGGAGGCGGCGCTCACGCCTTCCGAGAGCGATGCCATACGTTGGCAGGAGGTGGAGGCGGAGCCGCCCGGCTTTGTCGTCATCTATCGTTATCGCGAAGCCCCGCATCCGAGGGTCTCGTTTATGAACGACTTTTCAAAGCGTCTGGAACCCCAGCCGGGGATGAAAGTCATCTATGCGCGAACCAGCATCGCTTCCGACCGCGACCAGATGAAAAAGCTCTACCTCGGCTATAGCGACGATGTCAGCGTTTTTCTGAATGGCAAGATTCTCTTCCGTGGCCGAAGCGCGCAGTATTTCCGCGACCCCGGTTTCCTCGGCATCATTAACCCGGAAAACGACACCGTCTACCTTCCATTGAAGAAGGGCAACAATGAACTGATGTTGGCGGTCAGCGAACTCGGCGGCGGCTGGGGATTCATTTGCCGCTTAGCGGATTTCAATTGAGTGTCGGCAAGACAAGCTCACCGCAGAGACGCAGAGAGTCGAATAGCATTCAACTCTCTGCGCTATCTCCGCGTCCTCCGCGTCTCTGCGGTGAACGGCTCCGTCACCTACACTCAAGTCAACACAGCTCTAGTAGATGCCATCTAGTGATTGAAAACGCCTACACCATTCGGTAGTGGGTCAGTTTGAAATTCAAGTGTCATCCAGCATCGGGAAAGAAGCTCCCGCAAAGGCGCAAGGTAATGCAAAATTAAAAATGTAAAATGCAAAAATAAGAAGCTGCTTCCATTTTGCATTTTACATTTTGCCCTTTTTAATTTCTCTTGCGTCTTTGCGGGAACCTGTTTTTTCTTTGCTATATTTGAAACTAACCCGCTACCGGCTTTTTCATCACCTTTGATACTATTTTCAGCTTAGCAGCCGAACTTCTTTTTTGACCCATTCATCGTGGATGCTATACTCCGTGTGAAATTGCTCCCCACAAGACTTTTTGAGAATTGACGAAAGACCTGCCGCATCCTATGCCAGAAACCTTTACGGAAAATCGCCGCGCCGCACAACACACAGATGCACCGACCAACACGGATTTCAAGCTGGGGATAGACGGATTCTCTTACAGAGACCTCTATAGCCCTGCACGTCTGCGCACTCTCGCGGAAGTTTTTTACGCGGAATTAGCAGAGGCTGAGCCGTTGCTTCACAGCACGCTGTCGGCATATGTGTCTGCGCGCGGCGCGGGTTATGAACAGAAAACGGAATCGGAAATTCTGATTGCCGCCGCGCCACATCTCTCGCGTTTTGTGGCGCGTTTGTTCGAGGTGGAAAGAGAACGCGACCGCCAGATTGAAGCTGTTAAAGAGCAAGACCCGATCTGGACTTTCAAGTCCTTTATCGCTCGCCGTGCGTTGAAGAAGTTTCCGGGCGAACAGGCCGCGTTGCTGGATGCTGAATCGCTGCATCTCGCGCTTCAGGCGTTTCGATGCGCGGCCTTTCCGGACACGCTGGTCGATGACGATGAGCTTGGCACGGCGCGCATGACCGTGCGGCTGCTGGAAGCCGAGAAGCAGCTTGAGAAGAAAGTTGATGAGAGTGTTGCTGTCACGGATGAAACGTTGCGCGCTCTGAAGTCTGCGCTGAGAGAGCTTGCGGGAACTGAGACGGGGAAACTGCTAGCCAGTTTTGAAAAGGATTTAGCCGTTGATGGCGCGGAAGATTTATCGAGTGTGCGCGCCGCTTTGAGATTGATAGAAGCTTGGGCGGCTGCTCATGCGTCTCAAGCTCATGCGCGCGTGCGCGGCTGGGCCAGCTTTCATTTTCCGCACCAGCTCGATTATCAAAACCTTGTCCAGATCGAACGCCCGAACCGGGAGTTGCCCGAATTGATGCGCGGGCTTGACGTGAATCTGCGGCGGCGCGACGGCTTTGGCCTGACCGATTCGCGCGCGACCAAGCGAGAAGTTTTAGATGAAGTTGATTACTGCCTTTATTGCCACGAGCGCAAGAAGGATTCCTGCTCCAAAGGCTTGCACGAGCGCGACGGCTCTGTGAAGCGCAATCCGCTCGGCATCAAGCTGGACGGCTGCCCGCTCGATGAAAAAATTTCTGAGATGCACGTTCTCAAGAAGCACGGCGATTCGATTGCCGCGCTCGCGCTTGTGATGATTGATAACCCGATGTGCCCGGGCACTGGGCATCGCATCTGCAACGATTGTATGAAGTCTTGCATTTTTCAGAAGCAGGAGCCGGTTGATATTCCGCAGGCGGAAACGGGCGTGCTGACGGATGTGTTGGAGATGCCCTACGGCTTTGAAATCTACTCGCTGCTCGCGCGTTGGAATCCGCTCAATGCCAAGCGTCCTTACGCTCTGCCTTACAACGGCAAGAATATTCTGGTCGTGGGTCTGGGGCCTGCTGGCTACACCTTAGCGCATTATCTCTTGAACGAAGGCTTCGGCGTCGTTGGCATTGACGGGCTAAAAATAGAGCCTCTGGCGGGAATGCTCGCGGGCGATGAGGGGCATGTGCCTGTGCCCGTGCGCGATGTGCGAGAGATCGAGACAAAGTTGGACGAGCGCGTGCTGGCAGGGTTCGGCGGCGTCTCGGAATACGGCATCACTGTGCGCTGGGACAAGAATTTTTTGACGCTGATTCACCTGACGCTGGCGCGGCGCGAACGCTTTCGCTTTTACGGCGGCGTGCGCTTTGGCGGAACCCTGACGATTGAAGACGCATGGCAGCTTGGCTTTGACCACATAGCGATTGCGACCGGCGCGGGCAAGCCGACCGTCGTTCAAATGAAGAACAATTTGATTCGCGGCATTCGCAAGGCTTCGGATTTTTTGATGGCCTTGCAACTGACAGGAGCTTTCAAGCGCGACGCGCTCGCCAATTTACAGGCGCGGCTTCCGGCCATCGTCATCGGTGGCGGCCTCACTGCGATAGACACTGCGACAGAGCTTTTCGCTTATTACCCCGTTCAGGTCGAGAAGATGTTGGAGCGGCATGAGCAGTTGGTCGCGGAGTTCGGTGAAGAGGAAATACGGAAGAGATTCGATGCGGAAGAGCATGCCGCTTATGAAGAATTCCTGACGCACGGACAGGCCATTCGCGCAGAGCGTACACGCGCGCGTGCGGCTGGCGAGGCTCCCGATTTTATTCCCTTAGTGCGCGCGTGGGGCGGCGTCTCTATCATCTACCGCAAACGCTTGCAGGATTCGCCCGCGTATCGCTTGAATCATGAAGAGGTCATCAAGTCGCTCGAAGAAGGCATCAGCTATGTCGAGAACATGAGTCCGCATGAAGCCGTGCCGGACGAGCATGGCGCGGTCAGGGAACTAATCTTCGAGCGTATGCGGCAGGACGCGGAAACGGGTAAATGGTCGAACACGGGCGAGCTGGTCTCGTTCCCAGCGCGCACAGTTTGCGTCGCCGCAGGCACCAGCCCGAACATCATTTACGAGAAGGAACAGCCGGGCACTTTTAAGCTCGACGAATGGAACCAGTTTTTCGCTCCGCATAAAATTGAACGCAATGAAGATGGAAGCTCGCATGTCGTTCCAGTGCCAAAAGGCGAGCGCGGGTTTTTCACTTCTTATGAAAAAGATGGCCGCGTTATCTCTTATTACGGTGACAATCATCCTGTCTACGCGGGCAATGTCGTCAAGGCGATGGCGTCCGCGAAAGACGGTTACGAGCATGTGACCGCGCTCTTTGCGGATGAGTTGCAGGAGTTAAGCGAGGAAGACCAAACAGCGCGTGAAAAAGAGTTTGCGCGGATCACACAATATCTTGACGAGCAACTTATCGCGCGCGTCGTGCGCGTTGACCGCCTGACGGAAACCATCGTGGATGTCATCGTGCATGCGCCGATGCAGGCTCGCAAGTTTCATCCCGGTCAATTCTATCGCCTGCAAAATTACGAGACGGACGCGACCGTCGTGCACCAGACCAAGCTCATGATGGAAGGCATCGCTCTGACAGGCGCATGGGTAGATGTCGAGCAGGGTCTGCTCAGCTTGATCGTGCTTGAGATGGGAGTGTCATCGCGCCTGTGTGCCACCCTCAAGCCCGGACAGAAAGTAGTCGTCATGGGGCCGACGGGGACGCCGACCGAGATTCCCGAAAACGAAACCGTGCTGCTCGCCGGAGGCGGGCTTGGCAACGCCGTCCTGTTCTCTATCGCCAAAGCTTTGCGCGAGAAAGAAAATCGCGTCGTCTATTTCGCAGGGTACAAAAAAGGCGAAGACCTTTTTAAGCGCGAAGAGATCGAAGCCGCTACGGATCAGGTCATCTGGGCTACAGACACAGGCGTCGAGATTGAGCCGCACCGTGCGCAGGACACGCACTTTCGCGGCAACATCGTGCAGGCGATGGTCGCTTATGCGGAAGGCCGGTTGGGAGAAGCGATGTTTCGTCTCTCGGATGTAGACCGCATCATCGCCATCGGCTCAGACCGCATGATGAGCGCAGTTAAGGATGCGCGGCATGCTGTGCTGGCTCCGTATTTGAAAAGAGAGCATATCGGCATCGGCTCCATCAACAGCCCCATGCAGTGCATGATGAAAGAGGTCTGCGCGCAGTGCCTGCAAAGACACACAGACCCCTTGACGGGCAAAGAGCATTTCGTCTTCTCCTGCTTTAATCAGGATCAACTGCTGGACGCAGTGGATTTTCGCAATCTCAACTCGCGCCTGCGCGCCAACACCGTGCAGGAGAAGCAGGCGAACCTGTGGCTGGATAAGTTGTTTAGAGAAGCTAAAGTCTAGGCGAGATTAAAGAATTTCTAAGCCGGAATTAAGCAAATAAATCGTCTACAGGCATCTTCCAGCCCGGCACTGCCGGTTCAGCTTCCGCGATTTCACCACGACGATAAACGGTTGGATGATGCGGGTCGCTCGCGCGATAAACCTTCACCACATCGTCGCTGAGTAAATTTACATCCCAGACCACAAGCGTCCCCGCTTGAAAATAGTCCGCACGTTTTTGTGAAATCATCTGTTCCGCCTTGAGGCCATAGTCACCTTCGCTTCTCACTTCAGCAGCAAAAGTGGGCGCGCCTTCCAGAAATTTCATTCCTGTTGGCTGGCCTGTATAGAAGGCCGCGTCCGGGCTGAAGGAATTGCGGTGCGGAAGATTTACAGAATAGCCGACGTTGTCCGGCGTGGCGATTCCATTTTTCAAGCGGCGTGCAGACTCGCGCAGGCTGGCGAAAATCTCGCCTCCCGCATAGCCGGTGAGGAATCCGGTGGGGGACATAATGACCAGTTCTCCATTAACGATTTCGGCCTTGCCATTATCGGCTACGTGGTACAGGTCTTCGATGGTGGCTCTGGTTTTCGTGCTCATGGCTAAATCTCACTGCCTGAATCTTAGCATGACCCAAGTTGCGGGTTAATACATTGCCACTAGCTTTAGCTGGTGGAGAGATTGCATAACAGAAAAAGGCTTGTGCCAAATTATAAATAAATCTTAGCCCTTATTGCTTGAGCTTAAATAATTCGGCTAAAGCCGAAAGCTAGAGGCATACCCGTATCCACTAGCTGAAGCTAGTGGCAATATTCTCCAGCGAACTGTGAAAGAGCTTTGGCTCATCTGACTTCTCACACTATACTGACAATAATTTCCAGATTAATTCATCGGAGGAAACATGCGTAGATTCTTGATTGTATTTGTGCTGATTGGGACGCTGGCCGCGCCCTTTCCGGCGAGCTATGCACAGCGTAAGAGCAAGTCAACTGCTTCCGCCGCCGCCGCTTCTCCGGCGCGCAAAGCGGCTGAAGACGTTACCGCTGCACAGCTTAAAGATTATTTAAGTTTTGTTGCGTCGGATGAGATGGAGGGGCGCGACACGCCTTCGCGCGGGTTGAATATCACCGCGAAATTTATCGCCACCTTGCTCGCGCGCTGGGGCGTCAAGCCCGCCGGAGATGACGGCACATACTTTCAAAAAATTGCGCTCCATCATGCGCAAGTTGAAGCCGCCGAAACGCGCGCAGAGATTAATGGTCAGAGCTATAGTTACGGCGAAGATTTTCTGGCTATCCCGCAAGCAGGCATGGCTAGCGGTTCGCTCGTTTACGCAGGGCACGGCTGGCTCGTTAAATCAAAAAATATAGATGCCTATCGCGGCATTGAGGTGAAGAATAAGATCGTCATCATTTCAAACAGCGGCTTGCCGAAGGGCGTGACGCTGAACGATCTTCAGAACGGCGGCAAGCGCGGCGAAGATTGGGCAGAGCCGGAAGTTTACGCGCAGAAGATGGGCGCAGCCGGGATAGTCGAGATGCCGGATTTTCAGACGCTCGCCAATTGGGAGCGCGTGCGCCGCAACCAGCAGGCCGGAGGCACTCTCGTCGTCACCAAATTACAGGATAGTGAAGGGTCGTCTCTTCCGATTCTCACGCTCTCGCCAAAGATGGCCGCCGCGCTGTTTCAGGGAGAAAAACATAACGCCTCAGAAATCTTCCAGAGCATGACCGGGAGCGAACCCGTCCCGGCCTTTGATCTGGGTCGCAACAAGAAAATAAACTTTACCGTCGCGGGCGGGCAGGAAACCATCTGGACGCAGAATGTGGTCGGCGTGATAGAGGGCAGCGACCCCTTGCTCAAGAACGAGTACGTCGCGGTCGGCGCGCATTACGATCACGTCGGCACTGGGCCAGCGGGCAGCAACAGTAGGTCGCCTGCGCGCGATGGCAATACGAAGGACATCATTTATAACGGCGCGGATGATGACGGCTCAGGCACTGTGTCCGTGCTGGCGATGGCCGAAGCCATCGCGCGCTCTGCCCGCCGCCCGAAACGCTCTGTGATTTTTGTCTGGCATTGCGGCGAAGAAAAAAATCTCTGGGGGTCAGATTATTTCACGCGCTACCCGACCATCCCGATCAACAGCGTCGTCGCGCAATTCAACATAGACATGATCGGGCGCAGCAAAAAAGAAGGCGACACGAGTAACTTCAATCGCTCACTGACGGGGACGAACGAAATCTACGTTATCGGCTCGAAGCTGATGAGCACTGAGTTAGGCGAAGTGAGCGAGCGCGTCAACAAGTCATATCTTAACCTGAGCTTTAATTACCTGTACGATGACCCGAACGACCCGAATCGCTTTTTCTTCCGCTCGGATCACTTCAACTACGCGCAGAAAGGGATTCCGATTATCTTCTATTTCGACGGCGTGCATGAGGACTATCACCGACCGGGCGACGAGGTGCAGAAGATTGATTTCGAGAAGATGCAGCGCGTGACACGCACGATTTTGGTGACGATGTGGGAAGTAGCCGATCTGAAAACGCGCCCGCGCGTGGACAAGCAACTGCCGCCGGAATTGACCGGAGACTAAATCAGGACAGATTCAAAACAGGGATGGACAGGATAAACAGGATGAAAGAAATTTAGATTTCAGATTCGGCATCTCGAATCTCAGATTCATCTTCTCAAATCTCAGATTTGAAAATTGAAACTTTAAAGTTCTATCCTGCTTATCCTGTCCATCCCTGTTAAATTATTTCCTCGGCAGCATGTGTGCCAGCATCTCGAAGGTGTCGTGGACGGCGAGATAGGATTCTTCCAGTTGTGCGTCTGTGGCTTTGGCGGCATCGCTTTTGAATTTGGCAATCGCTTCGGTAAAGCTTTTTAATTCCTTCTCGAACTCCGCAGTATTTTTCACTCCGGCGGGAACGCCGAGCTTGATGATGGCCTCTCCGCGCGTCGCCAACTCGCTTGCTCTGGCGCGAATTGTTTTAAAATCCTTATTCGGCAGGGCTTCATGCTGCAAGGGGTGCAGCACGTCGTGAAACTCGTTGTATTCCTTAACGCTGAAATGTTCGTCTGCGCTCATAGCCGCAGCGGAAAACGCCGTGACGAGCAGCAGCGTAAGGGCTGCGAAGAAAAATCCTGATCGTTTCATAATCAATTTTAAAATCCTTTCGCGTTCAGTGCGTGTGAATTGGAAAAGCCTCTTGTAAGACGCGCCCCTAGCGCAGATGTAAGTTTAGCCATTTTGCGAGTTTTGGCAAACCGGGAGAGCTGTTGCGGCTGATGAAAGGCATGCTATTTCAGGAACGCTCGCGCGAGCGTGCGGCGGTCAGGCGGCGATAAGCCTCCGCGCGCGTCAAGCCCATCTCGCGCGCGACTTTTTTGAGCGCGGCGCGCGGCTCAAAGCCTTCCTGTTCGAGCGCGGCGATGCGCGCGGCGATGTCCATCTCAGAATCCTGACCCGCGGACTGCTCGTTTAGACTCGTGCGGTCAATGACCAGCACGATCTCGCCGCGCGCAGCCGTTTCGGCAGCCGCGAATTTCTCAGCCAACTCGCTCAAAAGGCCGCGCACGATCTCTTCATGCAGCTTGGTCAACTCTCTGGCGACGGCTGCTTCCCTCTCGCCCAAAATCTCGCGCGCGTCGCGGAGCGCGTCCGCGATGCGATGCGGCGTTTCGTAAAAGATAAGCGTCGCGGGAATCATTCTTAATTCCGCGAGCCGCGCGCGACGACCCGCAGAGCGCGCTGGCAAAAAGCCGCCAAAGAAAAATTGGTCTGTCGGCAACCCCGAAGCAATCAGAGCCGCGACAAAAGCCGTCGCGCCGGGAACAGGCACGATGCGTGCGCCGCACTCGCGCGCGATGTTGACCAGACGGAAACCCGGATCGTTGATGCAGGGCGTGCCCGCGTCCGAAACGAGAGCGATGCTCATGCCCTCTGTGAGCGATTGACCGAGTTGGGCTGCGCGCTCGCGCTCGTTATGCTCGTGATAGCTGATGAGCCTTGTCTTGATGCCGAAATGTTTCAGCAGCGCGCCCGTGTGCCGTGTGTCCTCGCAGGCGATCAGATCAACCTCTGCGAGCGTGCGAAGTGCGCGCTCTGTGATGTCCGATAAATTGCCGATGGGCGTTGCCACCAGATACAGCGTGCCTGTCATGCGCTGCATTGTAAGCGATTAATGCGAATCAAGAGCAGAAACTCTTCGCGTCCTTTGCGTCTGACTTCTTTGCGCTCTTTGCGGTTAAACTTCTACTTAACCGCAAAGAGCGCAAAGGAAAACGCGCAAAGCACGCAAAGAAAGAGAAGAATTCTTTCAATCGGCAAAAATTCTTTTTAACTTTTGATTCGTCTAAAAATTGAAAGCCACGCTTATCCTGTATCGAATAAGCGCGGCTTTCTCACGAAGCCCGAACTGATAGCTTCGTTGTCGGGGAATCATTCTCTATCGCTCTTTTGACATTAGTAACGACGGTTATTTCCGCGCCTGCGATTGTTGTCATCGTCGCGGCGATAGTAGCTGTCGTTAAAGTCCGACATGTTAAAGCCATAGGCGTCCGCCACGTAACGCAGTTCCTGACGGATGCGCGCCCATTCGGATTCGACGCGATTGTCAAAACGGTTGCGCCCCATGACTCTGTCCAGTTGCATTCCCAACTGTAAGACCCTGCGCGCTTCGTTCGAGCTGCGGTTGAGGTTTCTGCCGTTGTCGAAACGATCCTCTAAAGTATCTGCGGCGTTGTGAAACTCTCCGGCGACATTGTTGATGTTGTCTTCACGACGGCTGTCGTCATAGCGGCTGCGGTCGAGCGTTCTGTCCAGGTGCTTTCTGAAATTATCGCTCAGGTTTTCCAGCCGCTTGACGCTCTCGCGCAAGCGGCGCTGGTCGTAATTGCCGTAGCGCCGGTTATCGTCATCTCTGTTGCGCCCGTAAGAGCCGCCCTGCGCCGCCGCCAGAGCGGGCAGGCTGAGCGCTATGAGAGCGACTGCGAAAATCGTTGGAATCAGTGTACGTCGGTTAATCATCTGTAAGTATCTCCTCGCAAGATTTTTTGATGAAGGCGACTGGGTGCGCGAACTCGGTTGGGTAAGTACCGGGCAATCCGCTCTGCCTTTTTCCGTTGCGCCTCATCCGGGGATGACACTGAAGATGCGGCGTCAGACGTAAAGCCGCGATGGCAAGCCCTATGCCGTGAGCGCGCCTGAGAGCGCAGAACACGCCCGCGCGAACGGCGTAAGTGATTGAAGAGAAACAGCTCTGTAATTTTTTATCGGGATTCCCTGAAGCGAGTTTGCGGCGCGCTCACACACGTTCCAAAACGTGCAGCCCGTATCGCATATCGTCAGGCAAAGAGTAAGTAACCCAAGTTGCCAGGTATAGATGTTTGGGTTGATTGCTTAAATTGCCACTAGCTTCAGCTAGTGGGAAAAAGGCTTCCCTATGCTTTCGGCTTTAGCCGAACCATTGAGCGATAGCAATCAACAAGAAGGGTGATTTATCTTTTGGCTAAAGCCAAATTTCTTTTATGACATGTCTCCACTAGCTAAAGCTAGTGGCAATTAGATTAACTGGCCGTTCTATTCCGCGAGGAAGATTGAGAGATGCCGTCGCAGGCGCGCTTCCAGCAGGTTGTTGCGCGTGCCTGTCTGTTCGAGGATGTACCATTCGGGCACGCCGCTCTGTGAGCGCACCAGCATCAGTTCTTCATCCGCCGCGCGTTTGCCGAAATGGTTGATGCGCCCGCAGGCAAGCCCGCCGCCGCGCACAAAACCATCGCGCGGAGTGCGCGGCCATCCGGCTTCGACTGTGAGGGTACGCACGCCCGTGCGAAAGATCAGGCGCGGCCCCACCATCGTCGCGCTGCCGACGCGAAAGCTATGACCGTCCGCTTTCTCGATGCGGATGCTGGCTCCGGCGCGGTTGGCTTCGCCCGCAAGAGTGGTTAAAGCATTCATCAACCACTCGATGCCGGTCGAGCGCATCAGGTCGTTGGACGCGCGCAGGGCTATGTAATCCGCGATGTCCCCGCGTCCCGCCGTGCGCGCCCGCCGCTCCGCTTCAGCCAACGCCAGCGCCCATGCTTCATCAAGTTCGCTCACGATTCAAGAATAAAGGGGAAAGGGGGAAAAGGGAAAGAGGGGAGCGGGTCGGAACCGCCTGCGGTAGCGGGCGGGTTCTTATTGTTTAGTTGTCACTTGCGCATCTTGCGACCCGCCCGCTACCGCAGGCGGTTCTGACATAACAGCCGCCGCAGCTTAATTTTGTTTGAGGGCTTAGAATTGGTAACTTTTGCCTTTTACCTTTTTCCTTTTGCCTTTCCGTTGATGTTATGATGACGCGCTCGATTTCTCCCCCAAAATTTCTGTAACGAGGCGACATAATGAAACTTACTGTGAAGCGCAGGGGCTTGCGCGAGGCGGGTCTGGTGCTGGCGTTATTTCTGTCTGCCTATGCGGGCGCAACTTTTTTCGGTCAATCGGCGGCGCAGCAGGCGCAACCCGCGCCAGCCGCTGACAATGAATATCAGGTGGGCGCGACCTTATGGACACAGACCTCCGCAGAGTTTCGCGCGCTGGCTTATCAATCATTCAACTATGCAAGGCTGCTCTTTGACCGCGACTTGAAAACGAATCGCAAAAAGAAGATGAAGCGCGCCGTCGTGGTTGATGTGGATGAGACAGTGATGGACAACAGCCCTTTTCAGGTCGCTGCGATTCTGAAAAGCAAACCTTTCACGGCGGCGGATTTCACGCAGTGGTGCGAGAGCAGGACGGCTGCGGCAGTGCCGGGCGCGCTCGATTTTCTCAAGTACGCGCACGCGAAGGGCGCGCGAGTTTTTTATGTCACGAATCGCAATTCTGCTGAAAGGCAATGCACGGCGGATAACTTAAAACAGCTAGGCTTTCCGGATGTCAGCGACGAGACGCTGCTGCTGCGCGAGACCACTTCGAGCAAAGAGCCGCGACGACAGATGATCTCTCAAAAGCACCGCATCGTGCTTCTTATCGGCGACAACCTGAACGATCTGGCACAGGCCTTTGAGAAAAAATCCATCGCCGACAGAAGCGCCGCCGTGGATCAGATGAAAGACGAGTTCGGCTCGCGATTTATCGTGATCGCCAATACCATGTACGGAGAATGGGAAGGCGCTGTCTACGAATATAAGAATCTCTCGGAAGCAGACAAAGCTGCTAAAAGAAGAAGCACGCTGAAAGGCTTTTGAGAATTTGACCGCGTGTTTTTCTTTGCGTCTTTGCGCCTTTGCGGGAAATATTTCTCGCGCAAAGGCGCAAAGACGCAAAGGGGTTGGGTGGTCGCTTAATAATGTTGTCAGGCATGAGACATCTTAAAAAAAGCCGCGTTGCTATTCTTGCGTTCGCGTTGTTTGTTGCCTGCGCTTTGATAATCGGGATTGTCGCGGAGCAATCTCGCGCGCAGAAGAGGCAGCGCGCCGCTCAAGCGTCTGCACAGCCGCGCGCTCAAGCCGCGCGCCCGCGCCTCGTGTTGCTGATTGTCGTAGACCAGTTTCGCTATGATTATCTGGAACGCTTTGGCGATTTGTTCGCGGCGAATGGCATCAGGCGTTTGCAGCGGGACGGCGCGTCGTGGGCAGAAGCGAATTACGATCACACTCCGACGTACACTGCGCCGGGACATGCGACGCTGATGACGGGAACGTGGCCGGGTGAGCATGGCATCGTCGCTAACTCTTGGTACGAGCGCGAGACGGGTAAGCGTGTTTCATCCGTGACGGATGACTCGACGTTGCTGCTCGGCGGGCGCGAGGGCGAGAAGGGGTCAAGCCCGCGTCGCCTGCTTGTCTCAACTCTCGGCGACGAGCTGAGATTTGCGACTAATGACCGCGCTAAAGTCATAGGCATCTCTATCAAAAATCGCTCGGCCATCTTGCCCGCAGGGCGCAACGCCAACGCAGCTTACTGGTTCAGCACGAACACGGGCAACATGGTTTCCAGCACTTATTATTTTAAAAACCTGCCCGCGTGGGTCGAGCGATTTAACCTGACGCGCCCGGCTGACAAGTTTTACGGCGCGCGTTGGGATCGCTTGTTGCCGGAGGCCGAATACGTCAAGCGCGCGGGCGCGGATGCTCCTGTGTGGGAAGACATCAGCACTGCGAAAGACACAAACAAGTTTCCGCACATCCTCACGGGCGGAGCCAGCAAGCCGGGCAAGGCTTTTTACGACGCATTCGATTACACGCCTTTCTCTAACGATTTGCTGGTGGCGTTTGCGAGGCAAGCTATCTCAAATGAAAGCCTCGGCGCGGATGATGAGACGGACTTTCTTTCCGTCAGCTTTTCCGGCAACGATTATGTGGGGCATCGCTTCGGGCCTTACAGTCAGGAAGCGATGGACATGGCCTTGCGCGTTGATCGCCAGATAGCGGAACTGCTTGACGAAGTCGAAGCGCGCGTCGGGTTGCAGCGCACGCTCGTCGCCTTTACAGCGGATCACGGCGTCGCACCGATTCCAGAGCACGCGGCGGCGACTAATCTTCCGGGCAGGCGCATTAGCAGCACGAACGTTTTAAATGTCATCAGGGCTGCAATCAGAGAGCGTTACGGGCGGAAGGACGCGGGCGACTACATACAGAGCTTCAAGTATAATGACAAAGACCGCGCAGGCTTTATCAACGGCAATATATATTTTGATATGAATGCGTTGAGGCGCGACAAGATAAATGTGGATGAGTTTGCGCGCGTCGCCGGTGAAGCGGCTTTGAGCATCGAGGGCACTGCGCGTTATTTCACGCGCGCACAGCTTGAGACAGGCTCTATTTCAAACGCCGACCCGGTCGCGCGCCGCGTGCTTCACGGCTTTCACACGCAGCGGAGCGGCGATTTGATTATTATTTATCAACCGTACAGCATCTTGTTCGACGAGCCGGATAATCCGTCTGACCCGGGCGGCGGGACGACGCACGGCTCGCCTTATTCTTATGATACGCATGTGCCTTTGATTATCATGGGCAACGGGTTTAAGGCCGGACGCTACATCGAAGCGGCGACGCCCGCTGACCTGTGCCCGACCCTCGCATCTGTCCTCGGCGTGCAAGCCCCGAGCAGTGCGACCGGGCGCGTGCTGAGTGAAGGAATCAAAAAATAATGCGAATGAAGAGTAGAAATAAATTCGCTTTTCTCTTTGCGGTCTTTGCGTGTCCCTTCTTTGCGGTCTTTGCGGTTACGTGCATTTTTAACGCAAAGACCGCAAAGATTTAAGACGCCAAGACCGCAAAGAATTTCTACTCTTGATTCGCATAAATAATTTGAGAGTTTCTGTGATGAAAATAAAATTATATCTCTTTTGCCTGAGCCTGATTCTGGCCTGCGGCTTGATTACCATCGTCAACGCGCAAAAAAAGCGCGGCGCAGGGAGCAGCGCGTCTGCTTCGGTTGTCAAAAATGAAAAGGAAGAGCTAGAGGCAGCGATTGCTTTGCCGCCCGCCGAGCGGATTGAAAAATTGAAGGCTTTCGTAGAGGCGCATCCGCGCTCTGCTTTGAAAGCTCGCGCGTTGGAATTGCTCGTCAGCGCGCACGCCTCGCTCGGCGAAGAGAAATTGGCGGCGGGCGACGCGGCAGGCGGGACAGAGCAGTTTCGTCTTGCGGTGGCAGGGATTCCGAACCCCATGTCGGACAAGCTCTTCGGCGAAGTCGTGTCACAGATTCCCACAAACCTTTTCCTGCGCGGCGAGCGCGCGGCCTCGCTCGAACTCGCACGCCTGATTGAAGAGCGCGTTAAGGATAACCCCAAGCGATTGTTGATGGTCGCGCCATTTTATTTAGGCATCGAAGCGACGGATGACGTGATGCGCGTGGCGGACGCTGCCATCAAGCTCGCGCCGGAAGCGTCTGCTGCATATCAGGCGCGCGGCGCGGCGCATCGCATGGCGCTCCGCCTCGAAGCATCCGTAGCCGATTACGAACGCGCCGTCGAGCTTGAGCCTAAATCCGAAAGCGCGCGTAAGAGCCTCGCAGACCTGCGGCGTGCGACGGGCAAGACGGAAGAGGCTCTCGCGCTGTACAAGGAGCGCGTGAGCGTTGACCCGAAGGATGAATTTGCGCGGACGGGCATGGTGGTGTCGCTCTTTGAATTAGGAAAAAAAGAAGAAGCCGAGCGCGAGCTTGAAGCGGCTTTGAAAGAAATGCCGAACAGCCTCGCGCTGCTGACGGGCATGGCTTACTGGTTCGCCGCGCACGACGAGAGCGAGCGCGCCGTCGAGTTGGCGCAAAAAGCCATCGCGTTTGAGCCGCGTTATACATGGAGCCATGTCGCCCTGTCGCGCGGACTCCTTGCGCAACAGCGTCCGCTTGATGCGGAGCGCACGCTGCTGACGGCGCGACAATATGGAAGGTTTCCGACGCTCGATTATGAGTTGGCTTCTGTGTTGGCGGCTGCCGGTCTGTACGGCGAAGCGGCAGCCGCGCTCTCGTCTTTTAGAATGAAAGACGATCAGTTGGAGACGTATCTGGCGGGGCGCACGCTGGCACGCGCGGGCAGCTTTACAGAATTGCTCGCGCCCGAACGCCGCGCCAGCATCTTCCAATTTACTGCGGCGGATAATGAGACGAGCGCACGCATGCTCAAATCCTTGGTGGCTTTTAACGTCGCGCTCAATCCGGTCGGAGGCCGCGCAGCGATCAAGGAGGCGGACGTGCTGGCTGCGGCTGAGGAGTTTATCGGCGGCGCGGATGCGATGCGTGCGTTCCGTCGCCTGTACGTGGCGAATCGCCTGCTTGAGGGTAGAGTCGCATACGCGAAAGTTCTGGAATTGACAGAGGCCGTCACAGCCGAAGTGGAAAAAGCTCTGGATGTGCCGACGGCGACGGTCGCGGTGATGGCGGAAGAGATACGCGACGCACGCGCCAGCGCGAATTTGCGCGGCAGCACGCTCAACATTCCGACTGTCCCACGCAACACTCTTTCCAGCATCCTGCGCGGGCACATCGAAGACCTGGCGGGACTGGCTTTATTGAATCAGGATAAATTTCCCGAAGCCCTTGTCAGGTTCAGGCGCGCGATGAGCGTGATACCTGAGAACAGCGCATGGTGGCGCAACAGCCTGTGGCACTTAGGCTCGACGCTCGACGCGAGCGGCAAACCGCAAGAGGCTCTTGATGCATATATCAAGAGCTACAAGGGCGGGTCGCCGAACATCACGCGCCGCGCCGTCATCGAATCTCTGTATCGTAAAATCAACGGCTCGCTGGATGGTCTTGACGAAAAAATCGGCCCCTCGTCTTTCATCGCTTCAAACACGACTCCCGCACCGGCATCGAGCGCAAGCGCCGAAACCGTCAAGCCCGTTGAGACGAAAGCCGAAGAAACAAAACCGGAAGACACAAAGCCTGTCGAGATAAAGCCGGAAGCAACGAAACCGGTTGAGACAAGTCCGGCAGAAACAAAGCCGGTTGAGACACAGCCGGAAGAAACGAAACCGGCAGCCGCCGCGCCGCCGGAGACACAGCAGCCCGCACCGGTCGATTCAAATTCTGAGAAGGCTGCAACACCGCCTCCGGTCGAAGTCGCGCCCGGCCCGCCGCCGCCAGCCGACAATAACGAGCCGACCGCCGGTCAAACGGACACGCCACAGGCAAACGAATCCTCGCCGCCGCCTGCTTCCGCGCCTGATTCGACGGCGAGCCGCCAGCAAAGACAGCGGCGCGTCGGCGAAGCCAGCAGTTGCACCATCTCTGTGAGCGAGAATTTTCTGGCAATCCAGAACAATAGCGGCTCTGCCATCCTCACGCTGACGCTCGAAGGCGTCACCAACACGGACGGCGTGACCGCCTCGACCAGCGATTGGTCTGCCCTCGCCGTCTTTCCTGAGCCAAAGAGCAGCACGACGGCGAGCAACACGCTGAGTTTTTCCATCACCTCTATCAGCAAGAAGACGGGAACTTTTACCATCACGTTCAAAACGCCGTGCGGCGCAAAGGACGTGACCGTCAGCGTCAAATAGCAGCATCTTCACCAGCAGGGAAATCAAATGAAAACAGCAGACGTGGAAGCCCTCAATATCCTCAACCGCATTGACGATGGTTTTATGGGCTTTGATAAAGACTGGCTCGTTACCTACCTGAACCCGCAAGCGGAAAAATTGCTGCTGCAACTCGAAAAAGAGGGCAACGAGTTGCTGGGAAGAAATTTCTGGGATGCGTTTCCAGACTTGCTCGGCTCACAAGTCCGGGAGGAATTCGAGCGCGCTGTGGCAGAGCAGGCGTCCGTAACTTTCGAGACTTTTTATCCTCCACTAGACAGTTGGTTCGAGGTTCGCGCGTATCCTTCGCCGGACGGCTTAACCATATTTTTTCGGGATGTCAGCGAGCATAAAAAAGCCGAAGAACAGTTGCGCGTGAGCGAGCAGGCATTGACGGATTTTTTCGAGAACGCTCCGGTGGGCTTGCATTGGGTCGGAGCGGACGGAATTATCCTGCGCGTGAATCAGGCGGAGTTGGACATGCTGGGTTACACGCGGGAAGAATACGTCGGGCATCACATCGCAGAATTTCATGTGGATCAGGAAATCATAGAGGACGTTCTCCGGCGGCTCAATGCCAACGAAACCCTGCATAATTACGAAGCGCGGCTGCGTTGCAAGGACGGCTCGATCAGGCATGTCCTCATCAGCTCGAACGTTCGTCTGGAAGAGGGAAAGTTTGCGCACACGCGCTGCTTCACTCGTGACATCACGGAGCGCAGGCGTGCCGAAAGCGAGCGAGAAGAGCGTGCGCGTCATGCCATGATGACAGCGGACATCGGCATGGCCTTGACACGCAGCGACAACCTGACAGAGATGCTCGAAAGCTGTGCGGAGGCTCTGGTCAAACATCTGAATGCCGCGCTGGCACGCATCTGGACGCTTAATGAAAAAGAAAATGTGCTGGAATTGCAGGTCAGCGCGGGGCTATATAAGCACATTGACGGCGCGCACGGGCGCGTGCCCGTCGGCAAGTTCAAAATCGGCTTGATCGCAGAAGAGCGAAAACCGCACCTGACCAATAATGTCATCGGCGACCCGCGCGTCGGAGATCAGGAGTGGGCAAGCCGTGAAGGCATGGTGGCCTTTGCCGGATACCCCTTGATCGTTGACGGTAAGCTGATCGGCGTGATGGCGATGTTTGCACGCGAAGCCCAGAGCCAGGCGACCTTGCAGGCGATGGCCTCCGTGGCTAATGGCATCGCGCTGGGCATTGAGCGCAAGCGGACGGAAGAGGAACGCGAACGGCTGCATGAAGAGATTATTCGAATGCAGGCCGCGCGGTTGGAAGAATTGTCCACGCCGCTCATCCCGCTCAGTAAACAGATAGTCGTCATGCCGCTGATCGGCTCTATTGACTCGGAGCGCGCAGAGCGTGCGCTCGACACGCTGGCGAACGGCATCATCTCAAGGGGAGCGCGTGTCGCCATCATAGATATTACGGGCGTCTCGATGGTTGATTCGCATGTGGCGAGCGCGCTGATGAAGGCCGCGCAGGTCTTGAGCCTGCTCGGCGCGGAGGCCGTGTTGACGGGAGTGCGCCCGCTCGTCGCGCAAACTTTAGTGGGATTGGGCGTTGACATCAGCAACCTCGTGACCCGCAGCACCTTGCAGAGCGGCATTGAGTACGCACAGCAGCGGCTCTCTTCGGAGACGCTCTCGCTGCCCCGGCAGGTTTCAAACAGAGATTGAGCAAAAGAGCATTGTCTCCTCAGTTACTGCTATAATTCCCTCTTTCAGCCAACCGTAAAGCCTTCGCAACCATCAAAAACGAGACCGCACAAGAGAAGCCGTGCTTCCTCGCCGATGCGCCGTGAATCGTCTCAGCAAAGTGTTACGAGGGACGAGATTTTCGGGAGTTGGCAGGCCGCGCGGCGGACGGTGTATAATCACATTCACATTACAAACTCGGATTTAAGACGGACGCTGTTTATGAGGAATATTCGACTTTACTTTTGCCGTGCAGCCGCGCTCGCCTTCGCGCTGCTTTTCTTCGTTGCCGCTTCTGCCAACGCCCAGCAAGTGCCGGGGCGCGCACGCTTTGATGTCACGCATTACCGTATCGAAGCGCAGTTGATTCCGGATCAACACCTGCTGCGGGCGGCAGCCGAAGTGACTTTTACGCCGCTCGATGCGACGCGCTCTGTGGTGTTCGAGCTGAACGGCTCGCTTAAAGTCGAGGCCGTTGAGAAGGGCGGCAAGCCCGTCACCAACTTTGTGCAGGACGCTGTCGGAGCCGACTCGTTGGGACCGAACGTGAGGATTGATCTCGGCGAGGTGGTTCCGGCCAATACGCCCGTCACCCTGCGCTTTCGTTGGAGCGGCGCGCTCATCACACCCGAAGGCGGGCCGCTGCTGACAAAGCGGCTGGCCTACATCGGCACTGAAGGCTCTTACCTGATGTATGCGGCGCGCTGGTTTCCGTTTCACGATTACGCGGCGGATCGCGCCACTTCCGACATCACGATTCTGGTGCCTCCCGGCATACAGGTCGCAGGCTCAAGCGACGAGCCGCAGACGACGCCTCCGCCGGGCAAAGACGGCAACGTGCGTTATCGCTTTGTCCGCGCCAAGCCCGCGCTCATCGGAAATTTCGCCGCCGGTCAATACATCACGCGCGAGCTTCGCTACGGCAAGTTCGAGATACAGTTTTTCACCAAAGTGGGCAGCGAGAATCGCATCGAGCGTTACGGCGAATTGATGGGCAAGGCGCTAGAGCATTACACGCAAATGTACGGCACGCCGGAATGCGGCACGCGCCTCGTCGTCGCGCAGATTGACGACGATAGTCTTGACGCTTACACGGCTCCGGGCATGCACTTTTTCGCCTCAAGGCTTTTCAGCCCCACGCGCCCCGTGCCTGAAGAAAGGCTGCAACGCGAAGTCGCTTATCAATGGTGGGGGCAGACGGTCGGTTTGAAATCCTTTGACGATGCGTGGCTCTCGCAAGGGTTGGCGGAATGGAGCGCATTTGCCCTGCGCGAATCTACTATGACGGGCGGCGCGCTCGACGGTGCGCAGAGAGAGATGCAGGAGCGCGCACTGACCTTTGAGCAGACGGCGTCAATCGCCCGCGCGCCTTCCGCGCTCGACGATCAATCTGCCGCGTTTCAATCCATCATCTTCTACAAAGGCGCGATGGCTTTTCGCATGCTGCGCCAGACGATGGGACAGAATAAGTTCAATCAACTGCTGCGCGATTTCCTGGACCAGTATCGCGGCAAGAACGCCTCGATTGATGACTTCGAGCGATTGGCGACGCAAGTCAACGGCGCAAACCTGCGCTACTTTTTCGCGCAGTGGGTCGAAGGCACGGGAGTGCCTGAGTTTCAGGTTGATTATCAAATCATCCGCACGCGCGGCGGCAAGTTCGTGACGCGCGGAACCGTCCGCCAAAACTTTGAGACATTGCGCCTGCCCGTCGAACTCGCGCTCCGCACAGAAGGCGGCGAGGTCTTGAGCACGAATGTTCGCATGGAAGAGAAGAGCGAGGATTTCTCCTTTGAATCAACAGGGCCGCCCGTCGAAGTGCTGGTTGACCCGAACAATAAAATCCTGCGGATGTCGGATGACCTGCGCGTGGCCGTCATCGCGCGGCGCGGCATAGAGCAATTTAAGGAAGGCCAATTCGCGGAAGCGCAACAGCAGTTCGAGGCCGCGCTCAAGCTGGATAAATCAAACTCGTGGGTTTATTACAACCTGGGGCTGCTCTATCTGGAACAGCGTAATTACCAACTCGCGCTCGATAACTTTGATCTGGCGATTAGAGGCAACGGCAGGCCGACGTGGATTTCCGTCTGGTCGCACATCAAGCGGGGCAATGCGTATGACGCGAGAGGCGAGCGCGAGCGCGCCGTCTTTGAATACAAGAGGGCTGAGTCAACGGGCGACAACTTTGACAATGCTCTGTTGACCGTCAAGAAATTCCTCTCGACGCCCTACGACCCGAAGACCGCGCAGGCCACCACCGCCACCGGCGCGCAGTAATAGCATCACTCTCAAACTTCAACGCCAAACACGGGCGCTGCTTTTCAAAAGGCAGCGCCCTTTTTACATTCTCGTTAAGAACGACTTAGAGCGGTTTTGACTTGGATGTCAGGGACGAAGCGGTTCACCGCAGAGACGCTCAGAGAGCCGCAGAGGGGGCGCAGAGGCTTGAATGATATTCAACTCTCTGCGCCATCTCCGCGTCCTCTGCGTCTCTGCGGTGAGTTGGCCTACCTTACACTCAAGTGAAATTTGCTCTAGCAAATAAAGCTCCTTTGCCAGCTAACAGCGCTCTATTGTTAGCTAACATCAAGCCTTTGTTGTCTGACAATACTACATCGTGAGCTAACAAAGCTCCTTTGTTGGCTAACAACGCTTCAATGATAGCCCACAAAGCTCCTTTGTCGGCTAACATCACTCCTTTGTTAGCCGACAAAGCTCTGTTGTTAGCCAACATTATGCCTTTGTTGGCTGACAAATCTCCTTCGAGTGTTCTACAAAAAGCCCGGACTACTACTTTTTACCTTTTTCGCCAGCCTTCTTATGCTTTGCTTCATCACGCTCACGCAGCTTTTGAAACTCCAATTCCAATATCTTGATTTCCTCGTCTGATAGGTCTTCTAAATCTACCAGATGATTGCGCGCATTCCTGTTGGCGCGAATCAATTCGTCCAGCTTGAGATGGACGACCTTGGCATCTCGGTTCTGCGTGTTTTGAATCAGGAACACCATCAGGAAGGTGACGATGGTTGTGCCTGTGTTAATGATGAGCTGCCATGTATCTGAGAAACCGAAGACCGGCCCGGTCACGCCCCAAACAATAATGATGACAATGGCGATGGTGAAAGCCCATGGTGAACCGGCAGCAGTTGAGGTCTTCTGAGCTATCTTGTGAAAAATGTCCTTCATCGCCGCACACTCCTCAGCTTCAGATTAGTGAACGAAATTCAGTATAGCATTCTCCTCATGAGCCTTCGGTAGTGGTTCAGATCGAGAGCTGTCCGTGCGCGGGTGGGTCGAGTTTCGCAAGGGGAGCGGCGTCTACGTGCGCGGCATCAACGAGCGCGCACAGCCGGAGCAAAAACTTGAGAAGGTAGCAACAAATCAATTGCTTTTTCTTTGCGCTCTTTGCGTCTTCCCTCTTTGCGCTCTTTGCGGTTAAGTGCTTTTTTAACGCAAAGAACGCAAAGATGTTCGCGCAAAGAGCGCAAAGAGTTTCTACTCTTGATTTACATATTTAGTAGTTAAGTACGGCGGTGTAGCGATCATTGTAATCCGATATCGTATTACTGTCGGCGGACAGTGTGAGCTTGTGTTGTCCGTGGCTGAGTTGGACTTCAATGTAAGCCGGGACTACGGCGCGGTGCGTTGCGTTGCCGTTTGACCAAATTTGTGCTTTGCCGATTACCTTGCCATCAAGCTCGATTACGATTCCAATTAATGCGTTGGTTGTTTGGGTCCAGACTGAGCCACTGACTTCCAAATGCATCGGCAGGTCGCCCGGTGAGGCAAAAGCGGTGGTTATGGGCAGCGGCCCGGCTTGAGCAACGATGACTTTTATTGACACGGGGGACTCCTTCCGTCGTTGAAGACTTGAGCAGATGTAGGGTGTTAGAGCACTCGCAAGTTATTCCTTTCAAGTTCGGGTTGTCAATGAGTTTCCCGCGCTTGAACCTATTCAGGTAACTTTTAATTGGGATCGATTTTCTCAATTTCCTTTTCAATCAACGGGAGTATGCGTTGCCGGATTTTGAAAACCATCGAATCAGCTTGCTTTACGTCGTCATCGAGCCGGAGGCGGCTTTGAGTAGTTTGATTCAGCAGGCTTTCAAATCCCTTCCGTTCATTGTCCAGGACACGGCGGTGAACTTCCCGCAACTCGGCAGTGCGGGTAGAGCCAGCCAGCGTCATAGTGCGCTCAATACTTTCGGGACGTATCTCTTCTTCGATTTGCACCAGACGGCTTTTTAACGAAGTTTCTTTCTCGATCAATTCCAGGAGCAGTTTTCGTAAGACTTCGGCGCGTTGTTCGGCACGGGTTAAAAGATCTAAGTAGAGCGCAATGCGGCTTTGTTTGTCGTTGGGCGAGCCGCTTTGATTTGAACCGGGGGCGAGAACTTTTTCGCTTATCTCGCGCAATCTAATGTTCAAAGTTTGCAGCGATTTTCGCAGTAGCCCGATTTCATTTGCCACAATGTCAATTGAACTGGCATTTGAACTGGCATTCGGCGGAGGGTTTGGCGATTGTTCTTGAGCTTGAGATGTCGAATTCGTTTGACGACGTTCGGGAACTTGAGCAACTGAGGGGATGCTAAAAAGTACCAAGACACAAACCACAGCCGGAAAAAATCTTATGTGTATCGTCATAGGTGAAGTCCTCTTTGTTTGAAAGTTCCGGGACGAACATTATCACGCTTTACTCTGATAGAGGTTTCTTTATGTTGCACAAGGTCAACACGCTGCCCGTCAGTCCCTCCCCAACGCCATCAGGCTTAGACAAGTCATTTAGAAAGTGACAAGTGAATTAGCAAGCTCAGATAGTAAGAAGACATCTAATACCAAGTTGCAATGAAAAAAGAGGGACGAATCAGCCACAGATGAACGCGGATAAACGCGGATCTGAATCAATAGTTTGGTGCTGATCTGTGCTGATCCGTGTTCATCTGTGGCCTCTTTTTCTTTTGCAATTCGGTATTAATCTGTCAGGGAATTACGAAGTCAAACAGACCGGCCTAGCGGGTTCTGTTCATGTTTTCTCCTAACGATTAAGGAACGGCGACGACCGCGATGCGTTTCTCGTCGGCTAATTTTAACATCTCTTCGCGGTCGAACATTAAGGTCTTGCCTGCCGTGAGGCAGAGACAGGTTGCGCCCGCTTCGGCCATCGTCTCAATGGTCGGGATGCCGACGACAGGCACATCAAAGCGCATGTCCTGATTTGGCTTGGCGACTTTGACGACCGTTAATTTGCCGCGCGCCAATTCTCCCGCGCGCTTTACCGTCGCATCTGTGCCTTCCATCGCTTCGATGGCGACGCAGGCTCTGGCGCGCACGACGATGGTTTGCCCGAGGTCCAGGCGCGCAATCTCGCGCGCGACTTCGAGACCGTATTCGATGTCGCCGCGCTCGCGCTCGTCCGGTTGGCGGCGGGTCAGCGTGCCGGGTTGGGGGAGCAGGTGCGTGAGAAAAAAAGTCGAGTCAATCAACTCTATGCCTTCGCTCGCAAGCTCTGCCGCGACCGCGCCGATGAGCGCGTCCGTATTGCGGCGCGGCAAGCGCAACAGCATTTTGAGCATCCTTAAGTCGGGAATCGCGCCGCTGAAAATCTGCACATGCTTGACCTGACCGGCCATCATCGCACGCTCGACGCCCTCGCGCTTAAAGAAGCGAATCATCTTATTCAGTTGCCCGATGCCAACCCAGACGACGCTCTCCGCAACGCGCTCGATCTCCGCATCCGTCTCTTCCCGAATCGCCGCGACCGACAAACGCACGCCAGCCCGCTGCGCGCCTTCCAGCACCAGAAAAGGAAATCGCCCGTTGCCCGCAATCAAGCCGTATTTCATAAAGCAGTGATAAGTGATAAGTGATAAGTGATGAGATAAGAGAAAAGCTGTTTCTTATCACTCATCACTTATCACTTATCACTTTTATTTGATGACTCCGCGCTCGGAGGTTTCGATAAAGCTCACGAGTTCCGTGACTTCGGTGGAGGCTGTAATCTCTGCGTTGATGGCGGCGACGGCCTGCGAGGTGTTGAGGCGCGAGGAAAGCAGCAGGCGAAATGCGTGATGCAGCGAGTCTATGACCTGCTTTGAATAGCCACGCCGCTTCATGCCCGTCACGTTCAGGCCGTAGCACTTCGCATGGTTGCCGACCGTGAGCGCGAAAGGCAGCGCGTCTTTGACGACGACCGAATAGCCGCCGACGTAGGCTTCGCGCCCGACGCGGCAGAATTGATGCACGCCCGAATAGGCTCCGATGTTGGCGCGGTCTGCGACCGTGACGTGACCCGCGAGGGTCGCGCCGTTTGCCATGATGACGCCTTCGCCCAAAATGCAATCGTGCGCGATGTGCGCCTGCGCCATAATCAAACAATCGTCGCCCGTCGCCGTGAGCATCCCGCCGCCCTCTGTCCCGCGATGAATGGTGACGAACTCTCGTATCTTATTTCGCTTGCCGATGCGTGTTTCGGACGGCTCGCCTTTGTATTTCAAATCCTGCGAGGCAAGCCCTATGGAAACAAAGGGAAAGACCTGCGTCTCATCGCCGATGTGTGTGCGACCGTCTATGACGCAGTGCGATTCGAGACGCACACGGTCGCCCAAACTGACTTCATCGCCGAGGATACAGTAAGGCCCTATGAAACAGTCTGTGCCAATCTGTGCGCGGGGGCTGATGACTGCTGAAGGATGAATTGACATAAGGCAAAAGTAAAAAGGCAAAAGGCAAAAGCTAGTGAATAGTAAATGGTAGATAGTAAATAGAGGAACGCGGTCTTTTCTCCATTTACTATTTACTATCTACCATTTACACGCTCTCGCCTTTTGCCTTTTACCTTTTTACTTTCATTGAGTGGCTTCGCGGTCGGCCACGATGCTCATGATCTCTGCTTCGGCGACGAGTTTGCCGTTGACTTTGGCTTCGCCGCGCATCCGCTGCGCACGCTGGCGAAACCGGAGGGCTGTGACTTCGAGCATTAATGTATCGCCGGGAACAACGGCGCGGCGAAAACGCGCTTTATCAATACCGCTGAAAAGCACCAGCTTTTTGTCGCGGTCTTCGATCTCGCGCAAGGCCAGAACCGCGCCGCACTGTGCTAAGGCTTCGACCACCAGCACGCCCGGCATCACCGGCGCGCCCGGAAAATGTCCCTGAAAGAAAGGCTCATTGACCGTCACTTGCTTGATACCGACGACGCGCTCAAACGGCACCAGTTCGATAATGCGGTCAACGAGCAGAAAGGGATAGCGATGCGGCAGAAGCTGCTGAATGGCGCGTGCGTCGAGAAGCGTTTCCATAGAATAAGGGATGAGGGATGAAGGATGAGGGATGAACAGGATTGAATGGATAGCTCACTAAAATATTTCTTTAATAAGCTTTTCCTTCATCCCTCATCCCTCCGCCCTCATCCCTTGATGTTTAGCGTCCGGGGGCGGCGGTCGAAGCGGTCGCCGGATTCTTGCTGTTATAGTCGGCGATGAACGCCGCCGTAATGTCTGCTGACGGATCAAGCATCAGCATCGCTTCCATTTTGCTCCAGTCGAGGACTGAAGTGATGCCACGCTGTTTGGCGTAGGCGTCGAGAGCTTTGAGGATGTCGCCGGTAATCGTGCCGAGGACTTCCTCAGAACGCTTCTGAAAAGCAGCTTCGGCTTCCTCTTTTTTGAACTTCAGCTCGCGTTGCAATTTCTCGCCCTCATCTTGCTTGGCTTGAAGAGCTTTGGGATCAGCGACGCTTCGTGTCTGCTCGATCTCTTTGGCAAGCGTCTGAATGCGAGTTGCTAAAGTCGTCAACTCATCCCGGCGCGGCTTGAATTCGCGGTCTAAATTTTTCAAGGCTGCGACAAAGCGGGTAATGCCGGCCTTCTCGTCGGCGAAAGCCTGTGTGTTCACAAAAGCAATCTTGGACGAGGGCACAGTGCTGGCGCCGGTTTGTGCGGGGGTTGCAGGCGTGGTGGCGGGCGCTGCGGTTGTTCCGCCGCGCTGCTGTGCGAAAGCGGGAAGAGTGGCGATGGCCGCGACGAACATGGTGGCGGCAAACAGGCGAAATATTCTCATATCTTTCTTGTTATACTCCTTACTGAAAAGACGATGCGGGTGATTCGTAACTTGTTAATGGCAACTGTAGTTTTATCTATGCCGTAGACCGAACTCTAATATTTAGCGTCCGGGGGCGGCGGTCGAAGCGGTCGCCGGATTCTTGCTGTTATAGTCGGCGATGAACGCCGCCGTAATGTCTGTAGTGATGTCCACATGCAGCACACCGTCGGCTATTTTAGCCATGTCGAAAACCATCGTGATGCCGCGCTGTTTGGCGAAAGCGATCACCGCGTTGCCGATGTCTCTGGAGATAGGCATGACAACTTCTTCGTATCGCTTCTGGTAAGCCGCCTCAGCTTCTTCCTGTTTAAATTTCAACTCGCGCTCAAGTCTCTGGCCTTCTTCCTGCCTGCGCCGGGTTGCCTCAGGAGGCTCGACCGATTGAGTCTTAGTAATCTCATCGGCAACGGCTTTAATCTTAGCCTCAAGACTTTGCAGCTCCGTCCGGCGGGGATTAAACTCGCGATTTAAACTATTGTAGGCAGCGACGAATCTGGTTATGCCGCCCTTCTCCGCGCCGAACATGCGCGAGTTCACCACAGCAATCTTCGGAGCCGGGATGTTTGCTGCCGCTCCGCTCTGTGCGGGAGCGGCGGGCTGCGTAGTAGCTCCCGTGCGCTGTGCAAAGGCGGGAACGGCGGCCATAGCCGCGATAAAAAGCGTCGCGGCGGTCAAACGAAATATTCTCATGACTTTCTTGTAATGCTCCTTAAAACTGTAAAAGACAATGCTATTGATTTGTCGTAAATGGTCAATGGTCAATCGTAGCTATCTTATATTTACTATTGACCTTTCTTTCAGATGTCTGCGCCGCCTATGTGGTTGACTCTCTTCGGATGCTTCTTAGAACGTCCGCCCGACGCTGAAACGAAAAACGCTCTTTTGCTCATTGAAAAAGAAATTGGGCACGTCTTCGTAGAAACCGCGCCGCGCTGACGGATTATAGGCATAGATCAAGCGGAACGGAACGTTGACGATGGGCACCTGTACGCGCAACTCAGCGCCGATGCTGGATCGAATGTCCGAGAATTTGGCAAAGCGGCTGTCGCCGACGCTCACCAGCGTGTTGGTTTGCGCATCGCCGCGAAAGAAGACTTGCTGCATGCCCACCGGCAATCCGGTCGTCGGGTCAATCCCGCTGACTCTGATCGCTTCAGCAAAATCTTCGCGCGAGACCACCTCTGCACCGCGTAACACGAGTCCGCCCAGCGGAGAAAAAGCTATATCAGGATTTTGCTGAATCGCCAACTGGGACAGGCTGAAGGGGAACAGGAACGGCTGATCCGGCAGAAAGTTAGTGTTAATGGACTGAATCGGCCCGCCCCGCAGGTTAAAGACCGTGCCTATATCCGCGAACGCAGCAAAGCTGGCCGGACCGTAGATCGGAATGCGATACTCAAAGTTACCCAGAATCTGCGTGTCACCGCCGATAGAAGTGAATGTCGTTTCGCCTATCTTCGCGGGGTTATCGCCGCCCGCGCCGGTGAAAGTGCCTACCCGTGCAAGCTGCTGGATAAAAGCGGCGGGCAGTCCTGCGACAGGGTTCGGTGTGCCGGTGGAATTGTTGGCTACGATCACGTTCTGCGAGGTGACAAAAACATCAACCGGCGCCAGCGGGCTGATCGAGCGGACGTTATAACCGCGAATCGTGAACTCGTCGCCGAGAAAGTAACGCTCGAAGATCGGCACGCCGTTGATGAACGAAAGCGAGTTTGCGTCTCGCACCTTGCGAGAAGTCGCAAAGCTTCCGACATTGCCCAGAACGATGCGGAAACCAAAGACTTCGACGCGATCAGTATTCTTCTTACGAACCGGAATAAACTGTATGTAAGAGAGGGTCGGCTGATAGGTACGCACGTCTCCGCCCAAGCCCGCCACGGCCAGCGTCGCGGCAATCTGCTTACCGCTCGTCGGATCGTTCGCATCGCGCGTAAAGGCGCGCGTGTCGTAAACAAAGCTCGGCGTCACGCGGCTGGTGATAATGTTCGGCTGGCTGTAGATGACAGGAATCAGCGTTTGCTGGTTCTGATCTGCGTTGACGGGCGGGTCTTCGACGGTCGTTGAGGAGACCGAAAGAGAGATGCCGACGCGCGAGAACTGCGTAAAGGGGCGCTTGCGATAAAACTCTGAGAGCGGCGCACTCGCAAAAATCGAACCGCCGTAAGAGGTGCGCGTGAAAAGGTTCTGGTCGCTGACTGCCTCAAAGCCCAAAGGCGAGAATTGCGCAAGCTGGACTTCCTGATTCTGCGACAGCCCCGTGCCTTCGCCGAAAAATTTCTGCGAGAAGGTGAATAAAGAGAAGCCCACCGTAATCGGTCGGTCGCGGAAATACGGGTTGGTGTAAGAGAACTGGAATGAGCGCTGGCGGTTGCCGAAGGCCACATTGAAAGAGAGCGTCTCGCCGCGTCCCAACAGATTGTTGGTCGAATAGTCCAGACCGAAGAACGAGCCGCCGACGCCGGAAAGACCGCCGTTAAAGGAGATTTGCTGGCGTCCGCGCTCGGTCACTTTCAGGTTGACATCCACCTGCCCTGTGTCTTCGTCCGTGCGGTAGTCAACATCCTTTTCTTTATCAATCGGCTCGAAATACCCGAGCTGGTTCAGACGCAGCACGGAATACTCAAAGCTCGTCTGGTTGTAAATGTCCCCTTCGTTAATCAGGACTTCGCGGCGCAACACGTTGTCGCGCGTGAACGTGTTGCCGAAGAATTCCAGGCGGCGTAGGGAGAACTGTCGGCCTTCGTCAATCGTGATCTTGAAATCCACGAGGCCCTCTTCCGGGTTCTGCGGATTTTCCTTGAACTCCGGGTCTGGCTCAGCCGAATACTGTATAAAGCCCTGCCTGCCATAGAGCATTTTCAGGCTTTCAAAAAGCGCATCCCTGATTCTTTTGCCGTCGGCGATGTCGCCTTTCTGAAGACCGATGACGGACTGAATCGCCTGCTCGCTGAAAATAGAATTGCCTTCAATCTTAATCTCGCCGATACGATAGAGCTTGCCTTCGGTGACGGGCACGATGACGCGCAGGGTGTCGTCTATTGAAGAGATAAACGGAATCGGCAAAAAGAATCCAGTCCGGCGGCGTCCCAGGCCCTCGACCCTCGGCTCGCCGATACGCGCCTGAAGATAACCCTTTGAGCGCATGTAATTCAGCACATTCAAATTAAGGTCATAATCGAGCTTGTTGCGATCCAGAATGTCCTGCTCTTTAAAACGCGAGATGAGTCCTGATTCTTTGACCAGCTTCAATTGCGAGCGCAAGGTCCCGTCGCTGAAAATCTTGTTGTCTTCAAACTGAATCTCGACGATGCGTACCTTCGAGCCTTCGTTGACGACAAAGGTAATCGCCGTCGAAGTCGCGGACACTTCGTCTTCACGAATCTCGACCGTCGCATTGGGTCGCCCGCTCGCGGCCAGCAATTCCTTGATGACGCGGATGGCATTGCGCGCTTTAACGGGGTCGTAGATGGACTCTTTCGAGATGCCGATGCGGTTCTCTCTGAATGCCTTGAGCACGTCGGATTCGGGGACGCTATTCAAGCCTTCAAACTGAATGTCGCGGATAATCGGCAATTCTTTGACTTCAAAGATGACATTGATGCCGCCGCGCACGCCTTCTTCGGTCAGCACGCGCGTGGCCGTCTTATCGAAAAAGCCGAGTGCGAGAATCGCCTGCAAATCGCGCTCGACCTGCACTTGGTTAAAGGCATCACCGGCGCGCGTGTTCACATAATAGAGGATGTCTTCGTCCCGGAGGCGGCGATTACCCTGTATGTCAACCGATTCGACAAGCTGTTGTGAAGGGGTTTGCGCGTAAACCGCGCGTGAGGGAGCCACTGTGATAATCAGTCCACAGATTGCACCCAGTAAAATGAGCAGAGAGGCACGACAATTGTGCATAAAAGCTTTTCCCTCAGAGGTTCTTGAAAGACTTCAGGGAGCGCGAAATAATGTAAAAGTTAGAAAGATAAAGGCAAAAGCGAAACTGCCTTCAACAAGCGCACAGGTATTCAGGAAACACTTTGATTCCAAGATGCTATAGTCCCGTTGCCAGCGTCCCTGTCCAGCAAAGTTGCGCATTATACAGGCAAAGGAAGTCTAAAGTCCAAAGTCCAGAGTCCGGAGTCAAAGGCCAAACTGACTCCGGACTCTGGACTTTAGGGCTTTAGACTCGATAACTTAGTGAATTAAGACGGCGTCTCCGGGTTCTTCGACACCCGCCGGGCGGTAATTCAGCTCGTTTTCGTCGAGAAAAATTTCGATCAGCGTGGCTTCGCTCAGGTGTCCCTGAATCAATGCTTCGGAAAGCGGGTCTTCGACATGCTTTTGCAGCGCGCGGCGCAGCGGGCGCGCTCCGTATGAGCGGTCTGCGCAGGTCTTAGCCACCAGCCAACGCTTGGCCTCATCCGTGAGCCGCACTTCCAGGCCGTGATTGTTGAGCGTCTTGTTGATCTGGTCAATCTGCAACTGGATGACTTCGATCAAGTCTGTCTCAAGCAGCTCATCGAAGATAATTATTTCGTCAAGGCGATTGATAAATTCCGGATTAAAAGTCTGGCGGACGGAGGACATCACCATCTCTTCCAGCTTTTCGCGCGAAGCATCCACGGTCGCCTGAAACCCGAGCGTCCCTTTCTTCTGGATAAAACGCGCGCCGATGTTCGAGGTCATGATAATAATCGTGTTCTTGAAATCAACCGTGTTGCCCAGCGCGTCCGTCAGAATGCCGTCCTCAAAAACCTGCAACAGCACATTAAAAATGTCCGGGTGCGCTTTCTCGATTTCGTCAAAGAGCAGAACCGAATACGGCGAGCGGCGAATGCGCTCGGTCAATTGCCCGCCCTCTTCGTGGCCGACATAGCCCGGCGGGCTGCCGATCATTTTGGAGACCGAATGCTTCTCCATAAACTCGGACATGTCAAAGCGAATCATCGCGCGTTCGGAGCCGAAAAGAAATTCCGCTAAGGAGCGAGCGACTTCAGTTTTTCCGACGCCGGTGGGCCCGAGAAAAAGAAACGAGCCGACGGGTCTTTGCGGATTTTTGAGTCCTGCGCGCGAGCGGCGGATGGCGCGTGCCAGCGCGGAAATGGCGGGACGCTGAGAGATGATACGCCGGTGCAATTCCGTTTCGATGCGCAGGAGCTTTAGCGTGTCTCCCTCTTTGAGCGAAGTCACCGGAATGCCCGTCCAACGCGCGATGACTTCTTCTATATCATCTTTCGTGACTTCGACGGCGGCGAGCGGGTCTGGCTCGTCTTCGGGAATGTGCAGGCCGATTGGCCTGTCCAAGCCGTAAGCGGAGCGCGGCCAATCGTCAAAGGATTGTCCCCAATTCTCTTCCAGAGAATTGCCCTGCTCGCGGCGGACGCGCAATTTGACGCGCGAACCCGCTTCATCAATCACGTCAATGGCTTTGTCTGGCAGAAAGCGGTCCGGGATGTAGCGATTCGATTGATAGACAGCCGCTTCGAGCGCGTCATCCGTGTAACGCACCTGATGAAAAGTCTCGTAACGCTCGCGCACGCCGTCCAGAATCTGCACCGCCTCTGCTTCCGAAGGCGGCGGGACTTTGACGGCCTGAAAACGCCTTTCCAGCGAGCGGTCTTTTTCAATAGACTTGCGAAACTCTGCGGGAGTGGTCGCGCCGATGCACTGTATCTCGCCGCGCGACAGAGCAGGCTTCAAGATATTCGCGGCGTCCAGCGAGCCTTCCGCAGAACCTGCGCCGACCAGCGTGTGCAATTCGTCTATGAAGACGATGTAATGCGGATTCTCGACCAGCTCGCGCATGATCTGCTTGAGGCGTTCTTCAAACTGCCCGCGATACTTCGTGCCCGCGACGATGAGCGATAAATCGAGCGAGAGAATACGTTTGTTCTCAAGAAACGAAGGCACGTCGCCGCGTATGATTCTCTGCGCCAAGCCTTCGACGATGGCGGTCTTGCCCACACCCGGCTCGCCAATCAGGACTGGATTATTTTTTGTGCGGCGGCAGAGGATTTGCACGACGCGCTCAATCTCCGCCTCGCGCCCGATGAGCGGGTCAAGCTTGTCGCTCGCGGCATCGTCCGTCAGGTCGCGCGAGAACTCTACTAAATGCGGCGTGTCTTTCTTGGCCGCCGAACGTGAATCGGCTCCGCTCTGCCGCGCAATCTCGTCGCGCACGGCGTTGAGACGAAGCCCGCGCTCGTACAGAATCTCTGCGGCCATCGAGCGTTCTTCTCTTAAGAGGCCGAGCAGCAGATGCTCTGTCCCGATGTGCCTGTGTTGCAGGCGGTCGCTCTCTTCGTGCGCGTAGGCCAGCACGCGCTTGGTTTCAGGCGCGAGCGGCAGCTCGACGGAAGTGGAAATTTTTTCGCGCAGCAGTGTGCGCCCTTCGATCTCTTTGCGAATGGCTTCGATGGAAACCTGTGCGCGCGGGAAAAATCTTCCCGTCAGGGTCTTGTCCTCGCGCATCAAGCCGAGCAGCAAGTGCTCCGGCTCAATGGCAGGCGCGCCGAATTGCGATGCTTCGTAGCGCGCAAAGAAGATGACCCGCCGCGCTTTTTCCGTGTAGCGTTCAAACATAAGGGAACCCGTGATTGCCGAATTGCTTTCTGTATGATTGCCGGTACGGCGCAGAATGCTTTTGATAGGGAGACCAAAACGATTCTCGCCGCCGCCCGCAGTATAACCTAATAATGAGATGTGCGGGTAGTGTGAAAAAAAGCAGGACTCGGAAAAAATAGCTGGCAGTTGGCAGTGTGCAGTTGGCAGTAAGGCTATTAGTCTCTGCTTATCTAACCCGATTTGCTAGCTATAGATGTTTTGGTATTGCTTAAATAGATGTTTTGGTATTGCTTAAATTGCCACTAGCTTCAGCTAGTGGATCAAGGTTTCCTCATGCTTTCGGCTTTAGCCGAACAATTTAGCTAAAGCAATCGGAAGAGCATTTTATTTATATTTTGGCTAAAGCCTACTTTCTTTTATGCACTGTCTCCACTAGCTGAAGCTAGTGGCAATGGATTAACGGACCAGCTCATCGCAACGCAAATCCTTGTAGGCTTCCGAGATTCTCTCGAAATTATGCCACCACACGGTGGCCGGTATCTGCTTGCTGTCCCATTGGATAATCGGGGTAAAGAGATGCGCTATCACAGAATATCTGTAATCCAGACGGCAAGCCTCCCATGAATAATCTTTGACTCCATGCGAAAGCAAGGCGTCGTGATAATGCCGCAGGAGCGCGTCTTCCATAATCGCGCGCCTGTCCGGATACCACTGAAGCGCCATCATGTAAGCCAGATCGTTCGTCGGCGGGCGAATCCGGTTGCTGGTCGCAAGGTCAATCAGAAAAGCGCGCCCTGTTTCAATATCTTTCGGGTGCAGAAAGTTCCACAGGTGCGCATCGCCGTGTATCAGCGTGTTGTGCTCAAAGGACATCAAACGCTGCTTCCAGAACTCGGGGACAAAAGCCATCGCTCGCTCGCAAGCCTTGCGCCGCTCAAGGGACAGGCGATCATCCATAAAATTTATAAAATCCGACACGGCTTTGCTGATTAGCTCCACGATTTTTCCCAGAGCTTCCTCGTCGAGAAGTTGTCCCACTTCCGTCCCCAAATCCGCGTGACGCCACCAGAACGCATGAAACTGCGCCAGCGTCTCGACGCACAATTCACAGTGTCGCAGCGAAGGCGGAACAGGCAGTTCCGGCTGAAAGTGCGTGTCCGACAAATCTTCCAGTAAGAGATGTGATTGCTGCGAATCCGGGAAATAGACAGCGTCAAAGCAGCGCACCACAGGCGGGTCGTTCATCGCTCTGGCGAGCGCGCGATAGATAGATATTTCATCCCTTCCCATCTTCAACGCGGCTTCGTTATCGTGAAAAGGGATTTTTAAAAGCAGCTTTGAGGGAAGCGCGGGAGCAGCATCAATCGAATAGACAACTTCTAGGCGATAGATATGAGAGAAGAACGTCTTGGAATAATTGATACTGAGCTTTACGATTTCGTCTTGAGCGAGATAACCATTCCGGCGCAGCCTGTCCATCAACCAGCCCTGCGTGATTTGTTCTTCGCTTGTGATTGGCTCGGTCATTGGCTCTTACCTGAATCAGTCAAGCTGCTCGCGAGAATTTTTCCTTCCTGCAATTGAAGAGTACGGTCACAAGCCTGCGCAAGATGCACATTATGCGTTGCGATAACCACAACCGCCCCGCGCGTGCGGCAATATGAAGCGAGCAGCGCGCCGATCTCTTCGCCAATCGCCGCATCAAGATTTCCCGTCGGCTCATCCGCCAACACCAATCGCGGCTCTGCGACGAGCGCACGCGCCACAGCTACTCTCTGCTGCTCGCCGCCCGAAAGATGCGAGACAGCTTGCCTCTCAAATTGACTCAAGCCCATTTCATCCAGCGCGGCTGAAGCGCGCCGCATTGCCTCGCTGCGCTTTTCGCGATTAATGAGCAGCGGCAGCGCGACATTTTCCGCCGCCGTCAAATCCGGCAGCAGATGATGAAACTGAAAAATAAATCCGACCTCGCGCCTGTGAAACCGCGCCAACTCCGCGCCGCCCGCCCGCGTGATGTCCAACTCGCCCAACCTGACATTGCCCTCATCCGCCACGTCGAGTCCGCCAAGCAAATGCAACAAAGTAGATTTACCCGTGCCCGACGCGCCCTTTATCGCCACCATCTCGCCGCCCGCGACCACGAAAGAGACTCCGCGCAACACCTCAAGCCGCGCACCCGCCGGAGTGCGAAATGCTTTGCTCAGGTCGGAAACAGTTAAGACATTTTGGATTTTGGATTTTGGATTTTGGATTAAAAGACCTCCCTTGTGATTTCGGCTTTCATGCTGGATGCAATCCAATACGAGATGCTAAAATACTGAAGGCATCCTGCTTATGACAAACGAAGTAAGCAAGACTCAAGTTGATCGCTTAGGCGACCGCTTGAAGAAAGGCAACATTACTGAAGCTGACCTGCGGCTTCTCGATTCGTATCGCCGGTCGTTTACAGAGGCACACGAGATTGTCGTCGGAACTATTCGGAAAGAGTTAAAGCTTGAGCCAACTGGCAGACGGGCAAAATCAACCACGTCCATATCTGACAAGCTGCGTCGAGAGAGCATCCGCTTAACCCAGATTCAAGACATCGCAGGTTGCAGGTTGATTGTAGCGGACATCGCGAACCAAGAGACGGTCATTCAATCTCTTAAGAATCTCTTTGAAAAGACCGTCATCGTTGACCGTCGGCAGAAACCGAGTCATGGTTATCGTGCAGTTCATGTACTTGTGAGTTGTCGCGGCAAGTTGATTGAGATACAGGTCAGAACTAAGTTACAGCAGCTTTGGGCTGAACTTTCAGAGAAATACTCGGATATAATTGACCCTGCCGTTAAGTACGGTGGGGGCGATGAAAATATTCAAGAGATTCTGACATTTACCTCCTTACTAGTTGCTAGTGAAGAGGCCATTGAGGCTGGCTTAGCTGTTCCGCAAAACGATCTAACAACTGAACTTAAACAGCGATTGGCTGATTTCAACGAGCATCATAGGCTGCAAATATTTGAGCTTCTTCGTACTTACATAGAGCGTGCAGAGAAATTGAAGGAATAAAGAAATGACGCTTTTTTTAATCGAGTATGATCGCAAGCGTGGTCGAATAGTTACCTTTAGAGAGTTCGACGACTCAGAGCGGCAGGAGGCTGAAAACGCACGGCTCGAAATGGAACTCGAACTTAACCGCCTTGGAGCAGATCGAGAGGTGGTTTTATTAGATGCAGACACCGAAGAAGCTTTGCGGCGCACCCATCGCCGATACTTTGAAGATTTGTCCGAGCTTGTAAACTTGCCCGCGTAGTGAAATCGAGTGCCCTCATCACAAAACCACCTAGTTTCTCGCCAATCCAAAATCCAAAATTCAGTTGTCTCTTAAAGCTTCTGCCGGGCGTGCGCGAGCGGCGGCGCGTGCCGGATAGATGGTCGCGATGAGGCTCAGAAAGAATGCGATGACGGCGGCGAGCAGGACATCCTGCGCGCGTGTGTGAAAGGGAATGCTGCTCAGCGAATAAACGTCTGGGGGCAGGCTGACCAGCTTGTAACGGTCGCCAAAGTAGCAGGCAAGGAGTCCAAGCAGGATGCCCGAAAGCGCGCCGATGAGACCGACGCATGCGCCTTCGATCATAAAAATCAGCATGATGTTGCGGGCGCGTGCGCCCATCGCGGTCAGGATGGCTATGTCTGTGCGTCTTTCGACGACGACCAGCACGAGCGTCGCCGTGATGTTCAGCGTGGCGATAAAAATAATCAGGCCGATGATGACCAAGCCCATTTTGCGCTCAAGCGCGAGCGCGGCGAAAAGCGGCCTGTTGGCTTCCTGCCAGTCAACGGTCGTGTACGCGCCGCCCAGCTTTTCACGCAGGCGGGCGGAGACTTCGGTGACGGCGTAAATGTCTTCGACTTCGATACTGATGACGGAAGCAGATTCGCGCGAAGCTCCGGCAAAGCTTGAGGCGACGGGAAGCGAGACGTAAATCCACGTCGCATCATATTCATAAAGCCCCGTGCGAAAGATGCCCGCGATGCGCAGGCGGCGCGTGCGCGGCGCGAGGCCGAGCGGCGTCAGTTGCGAGTCGCCGGAAATAACTTGCGCGACATCGCCCGTGCGCAGCCCTGCGCGCAAGGCCAGCTCAGCTCCGATAATCGCGTGCGGCAGCGCGGCTTCGCTTGGCGGTCGTGCGAAAGCTTCAAGGTCAGGCTCGATTGCGGATTGCGGATTGCGGATTGCGGATTGCTGTTCATCATTTGCAGGCTGCGCGTCGTTGAGCAGAGGTTCGAGGCTGCCTTCTGTGATGGTGCGGCGCAGTTCGCTGATGACGCGCTCGGAATTTTTGTCAACGCCGCGCAGCACTGCGTAAGACGGAGCCGTCTCGCCCGTAAGCAGCGCGCCGTCGTAGGTCGTGGCCGAAGCGTCGCGGACGCCTTCCGTTTCGCGCACGCGCGCGATGACGTTCGGCCAGTCCTCGATGGCTCCAGCGTCTTTGCGCATCAGGGACACATGCGCCGTGCCGCGCAGGATTTTGTCGCGCATCTCATCACGAAATCCGTTGGCGAGCGCGAGCGCGACGACCAGCGCGCCGACGCCGACTGCTATCCCACAGATGGCGACCAGAGCGGTCACACGCGCCAACGGCCTGCGGCGACGCGAGTAGAGATAACGCAACGCGAGAAAAATTTCGTAGGGCATGAATCGTCAGGGATTATAAACAGGGACGGGTAGGATAGACAGGAGGAAGAGCAAGGATGAAGGATGAAGGATGAAGGATGAAGGATGAAGGATGAAGGGGATGCTATTTTTCGTTTGCTGTCGAACGGATGCGAGTTGCCGGTTGATGCTTGCTTTAAAGCACGCATGCCGAATGATTGAAACTTACGATGCTTTTTCCAAGACCGCGCACTTCTTCATCTCTTCGGGGCGGTTCTCCGGCAAGAGGCTCTTGAGGTTCGGCGCGTCCGGCGCAGCTTCATCCGTCAACGGCCTGATCTCGTAGATGTTGTCCATCACGCGGCGAAAACGAAAATGCTGTTCGAGCGTCACGATGGCGCGCGTCTCTTCCTGCTGCCAGCCGCAGGGCGCCCACCAGCGCGGGTCTTTGTCTAGAAAGACGCGGCGGCCTGCGCGCAGGTATGTTTCGATCAAAGGGATTAGATTATCGCCCGGCCAGCCTCCGCCCGTGCCAATCGTCAGCCATTCGCCCGCACCGATGCCGCGCCAGTAAGTGACGGCAACGGTTTGCCCGCCCGCGATGACCACAGCATCCGGCGGCAGCGGCGCAAGCCGCTCGCGATAATTTTTGGTCTCGGCTCGCCTCATGACATGCTCGTTGCTGATGGGCTTTAAGTAGATGCCGCACATCACAGCGATAAAGATGATGCACGCCGCGACGCTCCAGAACGCGCGTCGCTCGCTGCCCATCAGCTTCGTCTGTGCGCGCATCAGGTAGCTTGCGACGAGCGGCACGAGCGCGGGCAAGCCCGTCAAAAAATAACGCCAGTTGATGACCGTGCTGTAATTGAAAAAGAGCAGCAGCGTCGCAAAGAGTCCGACCAGCGCGAGCAGGAGCGTGGGTGAAAGCCTGCGCTCGCGCCACTCCTTCCAGGCGGCGGCGGGGAGCGCCACAAAGGTCATCGGCGAGAGCGCAAAGAAGTAGAGCGCGAACGGCCCCAGGTTGCGCAGCCCGATAGGATGCCGCGCGGACTCTGCCCGCAGGGATTCGCGCCAGCCATGCCAAGCCGCGCGATAGCCGTTGACATCCAGCGCATACCACAACGCGAACGGCGCGAACGCCAGTGTGAGAAAGACTGCGCACGTAACAAGCGTCAGGAGAATCTCGCGCGCTTTGAATCGCCACCCGCACACGAACGGAGCAAAGGCCAGCCACGGCGCATAAAACGCAGTCGTCTCGCGCACGTTGACGCCCGCGCCGAGCAGGGCTGCTCCGAGCAGCATCATCCATACGCGCCCGCTCCTGATGCCGCGCAGGTGTAAGATTAGCGCGAGCGTCACGATCAACAGCGACGGCACATCCGTCATCACCTGCCCGCTATAAATAACGAAGATGGGCGAGACCGCGACGAGCATCGCCGCGATGGTCGCAGCATAAACCGAGCGCGTCAGGTCACGCGCAAGCTGCCAGCAACTGATAACCACCAGCGGGCTTTGCGCGACGACCACATATTTGAAAATGAGATAAGCCTGAGCAGGCTCAATTTGAAAGAGCGTGCGGGCGATGCGCCAGAGCGCGTGATTGAAGAAGATAAAGAGCAGGCGACCGAGCGCCATCGTGGACGGCTCGCCGCGCAGCGACAGGACTGTGTAATCAAGCCCGTCCCAATCTCCGATAAAAGGGTCTATGTAGTAGAGCGTCAGGAGAAGTGCGATGAGGGCGGGCGGCAACCACCAGCGCCACGCGGCTCGCAGGCTCATCTGCTGCTCCGGCGGCGGCGCGTGGTCTGCTTCACTTTTGCGCGTGGTCGTTATTGTCTTTGCTGAGGGCGTCAATCAGTTCTGCGTCAAGCGAATCTTCGGGGCGTTTGACCATCGTTAAGCGATTGCCGCGCTCATTGTACTTGACTTCGTCCATAATGTTATAGATCAGGAGCACGCCTCTACCGGAAGTCTTGAAAAGATTTTCCGGGTCGCGCGGGTCAGGAATCTCCTGCACGGCGAATCCCTCGCCTTCGTCTTCAACCGTAAAGCGCGCTTCTTTGGGTGACAACTCGGCTGTGATACGCACCAGCTTGGAATGATCGTTCTTGTTGCCGTGCTTGACCGCGTTGACAAAAGCCTCGTCGAGCGCGATGAACAAATTGGAGCGTTCCGGCTTAATGAGTCCCAATTTAGCGACGCGCTCAATCAGGTAATGCAGCACGCCGTTCATCAGGGAAAGATCGCTAGGCAATTCAAACTCTATCTTCTCATGCACATGCGCGAGGACTTTGAGGTCGTCAACAAAACGCAGCTTGTAGGCGAGCGTCTTGTCAACGATGTCGCACAGCTCTGCTTTCTCGAAAGGCTTGCGCAGGTAATTGACCGCGCCCATCTTAAAAGCTTTGACGACGCCGGGCTGCTGCGCTTCGTCGGAAGAGATGACGACGGGGACGAGCAGCCGCTTGCGTTTGATTTCGCTTAAAAGCTGAACGCCGGAATCGGCATCATCCGTGAGGTCTGAGATAATCAGGTCGAACTCTTCGAGGTCTTCGCGCGCCAGAGCTTCGTTGCGATCACCGGTTGCGATCACCTCGTGCCCCAACTCGCGCAAGACCTCTTCGAGCGATGAGCGCAGCTCTTCGTTATTATCAACGATGAGAATCCGTCGTTTTTCCATCAGCCTCTTTCCGCCTGACGATGCTTATTTTACGAGGAAGGGAGAGCACGCCTCGCTCTTTTCGTCAGCACTGTACGAAAAAGGAGCGCGCCTCGTTTCAAATATATCGCTAAAGAAGGAAAAAGGTAAAAGGAAAAAGGTAAAAGTTTTGCAACGCACCGGTAATTTCCCGCTTGAATGTAATTCTTATCAGGTTCATAATCTATGGCATGAGCGAAGATACGACACAGAACATGCAGCAGAACGGCTCTTTCGAGGAGCGCGTCTTCGCCCGCTTCGATTCCCTTGATGCGCGATTGCAAGCGTTTGATGTTCGTATGCAAGTATTTGATGAGCGTTTGCAAGTATTTGATGAGCGTTTGCAAGCATTAGAAATTCAAGCTGAACGCCGAGCATTGGAGACAAAGCCAATTTGGGAACGCGCTCTCGCAGAGATACTTGAAGTCAAAGAGCGGCTTGGAACATTGGAGCAGCTTGTGCGTCCGATGGTGCGCAAGGTTGATATACTCAGTAGAGACATGATTACTTTGCGAGCCGAGCAGGAAGGGCTGGAAGACCGGGTTGAGAAGCTTGAGTCAAAGCCTGTTTAGCATCTCTCGCATCTCGTGTGAAGCAAAGCATATTGAAAATTTCAAAATAAGAATAAAAACTCATCTCACTCCTTTTCTACTCTTCCCTGAATCTCCTTTTCAACGCGCGGCTTCCCTTTTTAGCTTTTTCCTTTTACCCTTTGCCTTCTAATGCAGGCATCGGCGGAACAACAGAACCAGCGCGCGGCCAGTCCTTCAAAAGACCGTGTTGAAGAAAGCGTCGAGCGCGCGTACAAATTCGCAGACCTCTCCGCGTATCCATTTAAAAAGCGTTTGATGATTCGCGCCGCCGATCTGGTCTTTTACGCGCTCATCAATTTGATAGGCCGCACCGCGCGTTTTGAAGTCCTCGACTGGGAAAATCACGACAAGGCGACTGAGAATGGCGGGCTTCCCATCTACGTTTTCTGGCACGACCGCATTTTTCTGACAACCTACTGGTGGCGTGCGCGCAAGATCGTCGTCATGACCTCGCAGAGCTTTGACGGCGAATACATCGCGCGTTTTATACAGCGGTTCGGTTACGGCGCGGCGCGCGGCTCAAGCTCGCGCGGAGCGGTCGGCGCGGTCGTTGAGATGGCACGCCTGATGCGCGCCGGATGCACTACGGCTTTCACGATTGACGGGCCAAAGGGGCCGCCCTATGTCGCCAAGATGGGCGCGGTGCTGCTGGCGAAAAAGTCAGGCCAGCCCATCATGCCCGTGACGATGACGCTCGCGCGCTACTGGAAAGTTCCGAGCTGGGACTCTTTTCAAATCCCGAAACCTTTCACACGCGCGCGTGTGTACGTCGCGCCGCCGATTCGCGTTCCGGCAGACGCGGATGAAGAATTGCTTCAGGCCAAGCGCGATGAATTACAGCAAGCTCTCGATGATTTGAACCGGCGCGGCGACGAGTGGCGCGAAAAATTATCTGGTAAATAGTAAATGGTACATAGATATAAACCGTTCTTCTATTTACTATTCATTATTTACCCTTTGACGGAGGACAAATGATTAATCAGGAGCGTATCAAAAATCTGCTGCTCGAACTCGTACAGATTGACAGCCACTCGCGCAAGGAACGCGACGTGGCAGAGCGCATCAAACAGCATTGCGAAGAGATGGGCGCGGAAGTCTCGATTGACGATGCGGGCGAGAAAGTCGGCGGCAACAGCGGCAATGTCATCGCGCGTTTCAAGGGCACGATTGCGGACGCCGAGCCGATTATGATGAGCGCGCACATGGACACGGTCGTTCCCGGCGAAGGCGTCAAGCCGATTATCGAAGGTGACATCATACGCTCTGACGGCACGACGGTCTTGGGCGGCGATGACAAATCCGGTTGCGCCGTCATCATCGAAACCATACGCTGTCTGAAAGAGCAGAACATCCCGCACACGGACATCGAAGCTGTCTTTTCCATCTGCGAAGAGGTTGGATTGCTCGGCGCGAAGAATCTGGATGTCTCGAAGATCAGATCGAAGTACGGCATCGTTTTTGATTCGGACGATCCGGGATTTCTCTTTACCAAAGGCCCTTCGTCGAATCATCTGGAATTCAAAATTCACGGCCTCGAATCGCACGCGGGCGTCGCTCCCGAAGAAGGCATCAGCGCCATCAAAGTTGCCGCCGAAGCCATCACAGCGATGAAGCTCGGGCGAATTGACCACGAGACGACAGCCAACATCGGCGTCATTGAAGGCGGCAAAGCGACCAACATCGTCACCAACCTTGTCGTCCTCAAAGGCGAGGCGCGCTCCCTGAGCGAAGAGAAGCTCAAAGCGCAGTGCGACCACATGGTCAAGTGTTTTGAAGATGCTGCCGCAAAATATGAAGTAACCGTCGCCGGAAAGACTACGAAAGCGCGCGTCGAATCAAACGTCTCGGCGGAATATTACGCGATGGATGTCCCGGACAGCTCTCATGTGGTGCAGCTTGTCTTGCAGGCGGCTTCGCGCATGGGGCTTGAGGTGAAGACGATGGCTTCGGGCGGCGGCTGCGACGCCAACATCTTCAACCGCAAAGGCATCGAATGCGCCAACCTCGGCACGGGCATGCGCGCCATCCACACCGTCAACGAATGGCTCGACGTGAAAGACATGTACGCCTCTGCCGAGATGACGCTGGAAATTTTGAAGCTCAACGGCGAGCTGGCGGCGAATAAAAGTTAAGAGCGATTAACATAGCGAACTGAATTTGTATGGGGCACGCGAGCAAGTCTCAACCAGCCCCGTCAGGGGCGGAGTCGCCCCTGACGGGGCTGTTGAGAGTTGCTTACTTCTTCGCGCTTTCGTCCTTCAGCTTAACGACAGTCCACAGCGGCCAGTGGTCTGAGAATCCGATTTTTTTATCAATCCCGTACTCTCCGGCTTCCAGTCCGAGCAGCCATACCCAATCAAGTTTCAGTTCGAGAATGAATGTCTTCCACGTCGCTTTATCGTTTGGAAAAGGCGTCTCAAAACCTTTACCTATGAAGAGGCTTGAGGTGGCGTTGACATCCTTGCCGGTGATGGTATTGAAATCTCCCAGCACGACCGCATGCTTTGCTTGATGTGTATGAAGATCGTCGAGCACGGCCTTGAACTGTTCGAGCCGTTTTTCGTTAGTCGTGCGCGTTTCGGCGTGGACTGAGTAGACGCGCAATTTGTTCTGGCCGATGTGAACGGTGGCTCCGAGCGCGACGCGGCGGCGGCCTCCGGGGCCTGCGTGCGGCAGGACGATGCGCTGCACGTCCGTTATCGGATAAGGACTCAGGATAGCGACGCCTGTTTCCTCTTCCTCCAACTCTTTGCCTTTGGCCTGCGGCGGCGCAGCCCAGGCGTAGTGCATCCCCAACTCTTCAGCCATCAGGCGCGCTGTGTTCGTATTGCCCGTGCGCTTCTTATTTCGATCAACTTCCTGCAAGCCGATGACGGCAGCCCCGCCAATCTCTTGATCGTTTTTGAAAAGCTTAATCAGCTTGCGCAAATCTTCGCCGCCGCGCCAGCGTATGTTGTACTGGACGATCTTGAATTCATTCGTCGCTGCGGCTTTGCTCCCGGACTTTGCCGCGCCGCCTGTTTCAACCAGCTTCGCATCCGTCGCGGTCGGCACATCTGCGGCAAGAGAGATGATTTGCGTCAGCGCGAGAATGATGATGAGAAGCGTCGGAGCTAAAATGCGTGTAAAACCTTGTCTTAAAACAAGCATTTGCAAGCTATCCTTCAGTTAGTCAGAGCCGATGAGAAATTCTTTACCGGGGGAATGGTCTAGCTGTAATACCGGAAGTTGAAAAGCTTTTTCGCCTGAGTGCGGCAAGATTGTGGCCTCTCCAAGCAGTTTTTGCAACTTTAAAGCGCCCAACAAAATTCAGCCACAGAGACCCAGAGACCCAGAGATAATAACAGACATTTTATTTAGCATGTCCTTCATCTACTTTTCTTTCTCCGTGTCTCTGTGTCTCTGTGGCTAAACTTTCAGACTCAGCCCTGATGCTCAAACGCAGGCCGTCTGACGCGGCGATGACTTCGCAACCGGGCTGGTGCTTCCCGGCTTCGGCGGCGATGTCCACGCCGTCCCATTCAGGATACAGATGCGCCAGCACAACCCTGCCGGGCGCAGCGCGGCGCGCGAGCCGCATCGCGTCTTCCAATTCCAGATGCGTTTCGACGGGCTTGTCCCTGTGGAATGAGCATTCCATCAAAAAGAGGTCTGTCCCTTGAGCGAACGCTCCGAGCGATTCTGTATAACCCGTGTCCGAAGTATAAACGAGCGACGCGCCCTCTTCGTCCGTCAGGCGGATAGCAAGGCTCTCGCGCGTGTGCGGCGTCGAAAAGACTTGCGCGGCGAGTCTCGGCAAGAGTTCAAACTTTGAGCGCGGCGCGACCTCGCGCACTTCTACCGGAAATTTTTGCTCAAAGAGCTTGTAAGCATTGGCCTCGTCAAACGCGCGCAGCAACTTTTTCAAACCATAGCCGCCATAAATCAAGAGCGGCTGGCGGCGCGTTTGCGTCTGCGGCGACCATTTCATCCCGAACAGAAAAGGCGCGAGGCCGCCGACATGATCCAAATGAAAGTGGCTGATCCAGACGGCGTCCAGATTAGCCCAATCCAGATTCTCCTGCGCCATCCGGTGCACCGCAGCCGCGCTCGCATCCAACAACACACTCCCGCTCGATGTCTGAAGCCAATGCGCGCTCGACGCACGCAACGGGTGCGGAACGGAAGTGCCGGAGCCTAAAATGATTAATTCCATAGCTGACATAATGCAAAATTAAAAATGTAAAATGCAAAATGAAATCGCGTTCTTATTTTTGCACTTTACATTTTTAATTTTGCATTACTGTTTCGGCTTGACCATCGCGCTCCGGTTAAGCTACATCTTGCAGCAGAGAATTTAGAGAAAGTTTTTGACCTTAGAGAGATGACGACACAGGACACAGAGCTTGATGTGCTGGCGGTTTTCTCGCATCCGGATGATGCGGAGTTGACGGTTGCCGGAACCCTGCTCAGGCTGAAATCCCTGGGCTACAGGACGGGCGTGCTGGACATGACGCGCGGCGAGATGGGGACGCGCGGCAGCGTGGAAACGCGCGCCGCTGAAGCAGGTGAGGCCGCGCGCCTTCTGAAGCTGGACGTGCGGCTCAACCTTGAGCAGCCGGACGGGCACGTCTGGCCGACCGAAGCCGCGCGCAGTGCGATGGTGCGCGTGATTCGCACGCACAGGCCGAAAATTATTTTCACTTCGCACTGGGACGACCCGCACCCGGATCACGCCAACACCTCTCGCATCGTGCGCGAAGCCGCGCGGCTGGCGAGCATGCGCCGCTATGATGAAGAGGCCGGACAAGCAGCCACACACGTTCCGGCTCTGGCGCACGCGGTCTACTCGCGCCTCGTCGCGCCTTCCTTTGTCGTGGACGTTTCGGATTTCTGGGAAGAGAAGATGCAAGCCATCCGCGCGCACGCCTCGCAGTTTTACAGAGCTGAGTCAAACGAGCCTGAGACGCGCATCAGTTCCGAAGGTTTTCTGCAACAGATCGAATGGCGCATGCGCTATTACGGCTCGCTGATCGGGGTCGCGGCGGGCGAAGCCTTCTATGTGCGCGAAGCCTTGAACGTAGACGACCCTGTCGCGCTGCTCACGCGCCCGATGAATATTTATTCTTGAGAAGGCGCAAGACAACAGACTAGAGCGGTTTTGACTTGGGTGTCAGGGACAAAGCAGTTCACCGCAGAGACGCAGAGGACGCTGAGATTGCGCAGAGAGTTGAATGCCATTCAAGCCTCTGCGCATCCTCTGCGTTCTCTGCGTCTCTGCGGTGAGTTGGCCTGCCTGACACTCATGTGAATTTTGCTCTAAGAAAACTGTAGCCCGCCGACAATCGCGGGGTCAATATGCTCGTCGCAGTGACCTCTCAGCGCACTTGTATTTAATGCTGGAAATTTCCCTCTTGACGCCAATTGGTTTTTATTTTTTCCCTTTCGCTTCCTGCTTCTTCTCTAGCTCGGCGCGGACGATGGCGATGAGGGCGGTGGCGCGCGGTGATTCGCCGTTGAAATCTTTGGCGAGCAGGATGGCGCGCTCAAGATTGTCTGCGGTGAGGAGGCGGAAGATACGCGGGATGTCGAATTCGTCTGCGGTGTGGGTCTGAATGGAGGTATTGGCTCTGGTTTGCAGGCTGGCGACGATGCGCGCGTCTTCGCCGGAAAAATCCTCTGCGGCGTTGTTGGAAGCCCTCACCACTTCGGTCATCAAGTCCCATCCGCGCTGGCGGTCAAGCTCGAATAGCCGCGTGGCGACGGCGACGAGGGCGCGCGGGCGGTCTGCGCTTGAGCCGCCGATGCGTCGCGCTTCCGCTCCGGCTTCGTCAATCAACTCAAGCGCGGTCTCGCGGTCTGACTTCGAGAGCAACTCTGCAAGCTCTGTCAAAACCCACACGCGCTGCATGTTTGTCAGTGCGCCCTTGCGCGCGAGCTTTATGGCTTCTTCGGTGCGCTTTTTCTCGACGGCATGACGGGTGGCGACAAAATCCACGTAAGCGCGGACGCTCTTGCGCACGTCTGTGTTCTCAATCTTGTCCGCAAGGTCAAAGGCGCGAGCATCGTCCTTTTCCGCCGCCATTACCGCGGCCTGCACGTACAGATCGTCACGCGCATCCTGATTCTGCGCACGCTCAACCTGAGCCAGAATTGATTCGATGGTGTCGCGGCCAGAGTCATCCGAATCATTCGCTCGCGTGACACTCCTTTCGCCCCTCTGCCTGTACTCGTCCGGAATCTCCCTGCCGAGAGCCGTAAGCTGCGCCCGCACGAGCGTGGTCGCCTGCTCCGGCGCGTACTGTTCAAAGTAGGGCATCAGGCGAGACATAATGAGATATTTTCCGATGCGCCCGGACGTGGTGCGGTCTTGGTCGGGCGGTGGCAGCGGGCGCAGGAAAACCTGCTCTGCGACGCGAAAGAAAAGTGCGCGAAGTTCAGGCGCAACGTCGGGCGGCGTTTGATTCTGGTCATACTGGCTGCTGTTGGTGGCCCCCTCGGGCGTCTGCCTGACAAAGAGAAACGGCGTGAAGAGATAGGAAGAGAGCAGCGAAATCGTGTTGGCATCGGATGCCATGTCTGCTCCGGCGCGCGTGAGCATCGCTGCATATCTTTCGTCTGCCGCGACAGCATTTTTCGCTCTGAGATAGGCGAGAAAGACCAAAGCTTCGACGCTCACACGACCGAGCGCGGGGTCTGCGAACTCAATCGCGCGCGGAACATCGGAATCCAATAGTTGCCGCGCCAGTCTGAGGCGCAGCCTGAGTGTGGGCGGCAACTCAAACGGGTCAGCGGTTTCTACATCAGGCTTATCCTGTTGCGTCGAAGCGTTGGCGGCCTCCTGCTTTCTGGCTTCGTCGAGCTTGGCTAAAAGCTCTTCGCCGAGAGCGCGTTCGCGCTTGGCGGCCATGCGCAAAACTTCTGTCCGCACGCTGGGCGGGAACGCGCCGTTAAAAGGCTTGCCCGCCTCTTCTTGTGCGCGCCGCTCTTCGTCAAATCGTCGCTGGCTCTCCGCATCCGCCGCATCCGCAGATTCCCACGCGCGGCGAAAAAGCGTGCGCGCCTTCTCGGCATCCGACTCCCACAGGAGGTCTGCGGAGCGTGCCTGCACGCGGGCGCGCAAAGTCTGGTTGCGATAGCTGCGCGCTTCGTCCGCGAGCGACAGAAGGAGCGCGATGGCCGTCGCGCGTCTTTGCTCCGCGAGCCTTTTGGCTTCGTCCCGCGCCGCTTTGCTTTTATCACCGGCAGGACTTTTGGCAGGCGTCGCGTTCTTCGGAGAAGGCGCGGGCGTTTGCGCGCTGGCAGATGAGAGCGATGCTATTAGAAAAAACGCGGCCAGAAAGATTTGTGTCCGTCGAATCATGTGTGTCTCCAAGAGCGTAAAAGCGCGCACGGCGTATGTTGATGTGAAGAACTCATTTCAAAATCAGGATCAGCCATAGAGGCACAGAGACAGAGAGCAATAATGAAGAAGGCTAAAGTGATTTCCCTGCTGATTTTCATATCTAATGCGAATCAAGGATAGCAACAAATCAACTGCTTTTTCTTTGCGCTCTTTGCGTCTTTTCTCTCTGCGCTCTTTGCGGTTAAGGGCTTTTTAACGCAAAGACCGCGAAGATAAATCGCGCAAAGACCGCAAAGAGTTTCTACTCTTGATTTATATATCTAATTTTGACTCTGTGCCTCTGTGGCAAATTCTGAAACCGAATCTTGATTGCATATACGTTCAGCGAGAGGTCTGGTTGCAAAACTTGCTTTGCATAACCCGCAGGCGTTGATATTAACTGATGCCCTCGAGCGAGGCTTCACGGATTTTCATATCCGAGCACGCGCGCCTTGAGCTGTGATGTGCGCGGGTCTTGCTCGAACGTCACCCATCCTTCGCGCGTCGCATGGCGCGGCAGGAAAGGAATATCCAGTTCGCTGCGAGCCGCCTCCTGCCCGCCGCTCTCCAACACAACTTCTATCTTAATGCCCGATGCAGTTTTGTCTCCGTGATTAATCACCGTGACGGGCACGATAAAATTGTGCGGGCGTTGTTCGGGCGTGCCCAAACGAACCTCTATGCTTGGCGGCGCATCGCCCATCGTCGCGCCTTCGTAAACAAGATACGAGAGCACGGCTGCGACCAGCACGAGGCCGACGGCGAAGACCACCCACTCGAACCAATTTTTATGCAGCTTGCTCATTGCAACAGGAGCCTTCCGGCGGACGCGCCCAGCGTGGCGGCTACCCCCAGCACGACAGTTTGCGCCATCATGGTATAGAACGGAACTCCATCAAAGCGACCAAAGAACCAGAGAATCAACGCCGAAGCCAGAAGCGCAACCGCGTAGGTAATGACTGTGCCGATTAGCACGGCGTTAAAGCCATCCGTGCGAACAAATTCTTTAGTGCCTGTGAACTCGCTGTAGTGAAGTATGAACGTGCCAAGCACAAGTGAGACCAATGCCAGACCAAGCAGCTTGATCCATGAAGCCTCAATCGCGATTATCACAATCTCTTCGGTCGGCGCGAGGTTGGCGGCAAACAGCACTGCTCCGCACAGAGCCAGGACCATCTGCCCGCCAAAATGTATCTCTCCCCGCCCGGTCTGCTGCGAGCCTTCTCCCTGATCTTCCGCCGCGCCCGTGCCGCCAAGCTGCGACGTGCCGACGGAAACGCCGATGGCTATCGTCATCGCTTCGATGATAATTTGTCCCGCGCTCTCGCCCACAGGCATCTGCCATGTGATACGTCCCAACAGGAACAGCATCAGGGCTGAGAGCACGATGCCGATGCCCATCTCTTCGAGCGAGTCAATCAAGACTTCCAGCATGCTCGCATCATGACGCAGCCCGGCATAACGGTTATAGCCAAGCAGCAGCGTCAAAGTCGCCAGCACATACACGAGCAATCGCCACGGATGCGTGATAAATCCGGCCCACCACACCTCCATCGTGTACAGCAACGGCAGGCTGAACATCAACCCGCCCGCCACGCCGCGCCCGTACTCCTGTAAGGACTCAGCCACCTTGCGCGCCCCTGCTTTTTTGGATGTGCGACGAGGCATAAGAAAATTTCTAAGCTTAGTTACAAACGATTGGCGACGAGCGATGTGAGGGACTAAAAGTCAGAACCGCCTGCGATAGCGGGCGGGTTCTTATTGACGCTAAGAACCCGCCCGCTACCGCAGGCGGTTCTGACAATACGATCAGACGGCGACGACTTCCATCTCCGGGTCAACTTCCTGCCTGAGCATGCCTTCGATTGCCATCAAGGTTCCTGAGAGCGAGCTGGGGCAACTGCCGCATGCGCCCTGATAGCGAATCGTCAGCGTGTGGTCTGTGAGTCCCATGACTTCGAGCCACCCGCCGTCGCCTGCCAGCGCGGGGCGCACCTTCTCGTCAAGTATCTCGTTGATCTGCACGATGCGCGGGTCTGAGCTTTCAACGGCTGCGGCAATCGCGCCGCCGACCGCTGCGGCTGCGCTTGACGCTCCTGATGCAGAGGTTGATTCGGCTGCGCGAATCGGCACGGCGAGCGTGGGCAAAAGCTCGTCCCAATCTCCGAATTCTTCTTTCTCGACCGTAATCATCTTGTCCATGTAAAAGACGGAGACGATGCCCCCGACCTCGAACAGGGATTTGGCGAGCGGGTCATCCTGCGCCGCTTCAACGGAAGCGAACTGGTGCGCTGTCCCGTTGCTGACAGGCTCTTTGAGTATAAATTTGACCGCGTTCGGATTCGGTGTTTCTTCAATATCACTAATTTTCGGCATTCATCAATCTCCAAATTTTTAATTGCTCCGAGAGCAAATTTCTATAAAGTTTTATGACTAACTGACACTACGATTATACTCTCTTTCGCACATACATGCAGCCGACCAGGCTTCAACGTCAGAACCGCCTGCGGTAGCGGGCGTGCCGATTGCGGATTGGCGATTTCGGATTGCGGAATGGAAAACATCGTCATGCTTTGTAATCCGCATTCCGAAATCCGAAATCCGCAATTGGCTTTAAATCGGTGGCAAATGTGACAAACATCTTAATTTAACTTGAACAGCCTGTTTCCTTGCAAGGTAAACATTGCCAAAGCTTCGGTGTTGGGTATATACTCCCGTTCTCGCTTGACCCCCCTGTTTTCAGGTGAGACAAGTTGAGACGAGAAGCAGGCGATTGCGAGGGTCGCCTGCTTTCTCGTTATTCAGAACCCCATTCTTACTCAAAAAATCACAGACACTACGGAAACGGATGTCAGATGTTAGATGCTAGATGTTAGTATGAAGCCGGAAACTGACACACGGCATCCGGCATCTGCTTTATGAACATCGGCATCACCGTTTATCCGACTTACGGCGGCAGCGGCATCGTCGGCTCGGAACTTGGCAAAGAACTGGCGGCGCGCGGCCATACGGTTCACTTTATCTCTTCTGCCTTGCCCACGCGCCTGACGGAATTGAACGAGCGCGTGCGCTTCCACGAAGTCGAGATGATGTCATACCCGCTCTTTGAGCATCAGCCGTACACGCTCGCCTTAGCGACGAAGATGGCGAAGGTCGCAGAGACGGAAAAGCTGGATTTGCTCCATGTGCATTACGCCATCCCGCATTCGATCAGCGCGATCCTCGCGCGCGAATCCTTAAAGCCGAACATCAGTCTTCCGGTCATCACGACCCTGCACGGAACGGACATCACGCTCGTCGGCGCAGACCGCTCTTACCTGCCCATCACACGCTACGGCATAGTGCAGTCAGATGGCGTGACGGCCATCTCGCATTACTTGAAACAGGCGACGGAAGAGACGTTCCAATTCGATAAGATCGAAGTTATTCCAAACTTTATCTGCGGCACGGATTACCGGAAGCATGAAGTGCCAGAGCTGCGCGCGAAGCTGTCGCCGGACGGTTTGCCGCTCTTGGCGCACGTCTCGAACTTTCGCCCGGTCAAGCGTCCGATTGATTGCATAGAAATTTTTGCGCGCGTCTTGAAGCGAACAAAGGCGCGGCTGGTGATGGTCGGCGACGGCAGCGAGCGTTCGCAGGCAGAGCATCGCGCGCGTTGCCTCGGCGTGCAGGAATACTGCTCTTTCGTCGGCAAGCAGCCGAAGATTGTGGATTATCTTTCGGCGGCAGACGTGCTGCTCTTGCCCTCCGAACAGGAATCATTCGGCCTTGCCGCGCTCGAAGCGATGGCTTGCGAAGTCCCCGTCATCGCCTCGCGAGTCGGCGGACTGCCCGAAGTCGTGACCGACGGCGAGACCGGATACTTGAGCGCAGTCGGCGATGTAGAGAAAATGAGCGAGGACGCGATTCGACTGCTCGAAGACGAAACCTTGCGCCGCGAGATGGGCCAGCGCGCACGCGAATCCGCCCTTTCTCGTTACAGCACCGATCAAATCATTCCGCAGTACATAAATTTTTATGAGCGCATCCTCGCCGCGTAAAGCGGAGACAAGCGACGCGGACTTTTCGCAAAGCGAAAAGCCGATTCGCTACATCATACAGAATCTTGAGCGCACCTACGGCGTGCCCGAAAATCGGCGCGCTTCTGACCCGCTCGACATGCTGGTCAAAATCATTCTCTCGCAGGCGACGAGCGATACGAACAGCCATCGCACCTTCGCGGCTTTGAAGAAGCGTTTTCCAGTGTGGGATGCTGCGCTGCGTGCGCGCGAGACGACCATCGCCGACACGATTCGCGCAGGGGGACTTGCGAATCAAAAAGCGAAAGTCATCAAGACGCTGCTCGGCCAGCTTAAAGAAGAGCACGGCGCGCTCGACCTGAAATTCTTGCATGACCTGTCGGCTGAAGAGGCTGTTGATTATCTCAAACAGTTTCGCGGCATTGGCCCAAAGACCATCGCCTGCACGCTCCTCTTTGCCTGTCGCAAAGAGGTCTTTCCGCTCGACACGCATATCTTTCGCATCCTGCGGCGCGTCGGTTTGATTCCGCAAAAGTGTACGGACGCACGCGCGCATGAGATGATGAACGCCATCGTGCCGCCCGGAAAGTTTTATTCGTTTCACGTCAACCTAGTCACGCACGGGCGCACGCTCTGCCGCCCGCGCGAACCGCTCTGCGACCGTTGCCCGGTCGTGGAATATTGTGACTACGGGAATTCCAGATTTTAGAGAGGCCACGAAAATGACTTGCCTGAATTGCGGTAAAGAGCTTGCTCCGTCCATCAAGTTTTGCCAGAAATGCGGCACGCCCACGAGCGCCGCGCAGCCGCAACCACAGCCGCCGCCGCAATACTCGCCGCCCGCCGGGCAGATGCAAACTTCGTGGGGCGCGAACCCGGAATTCGCGCCGCCCAAACGCAAGTCGCGCGTCGGCAAGGTGCTCCTGATTATCGGCATCATCTTAATCCTGCTCGCGACGGGCGTCGGTCTGGCAGTCTATTTCGGCTTCAAGTCTTACGAGCGAACGGTCAAATCTTCCGACGCTTATAAGCTGGCGGAGTCCACGCTCAAGGAGAACGCGGCGGTCAAAGAGAGGCTCGGCAACATCAAGAGCATCGGCTACCCGTGGGGCGTGTATAGCGAACAAGCGGACGGCACAGGCACTGCCGCGTTTACGATGTCGGTCGAGGGAGAAAAGGCGGACGGGCGATACGTTGCCGCGCTCAGTCGCGTCAGAAGCGTATGGCATGTCAGAAGCGCGCAGGTCAATCTGGACAGCGGCGATGTCATACAGATCATTGATAAGACGAGAGACACGGGTATCTACGACCCGAACGAGAGCAGTGAGAACGCGAATGTCGAGCCGAATTCCAATCAGGAAAATTCCAATAACAATGTGGCTAAGCCTGTACCCGGCACCATTTCGGGCGGCGTCTTAAATGGCAAAGCGACCAGCTTGCCAGAGCCTGTCTATCCACCGGCAGCCAGAGCCGCGAACGCCAAGGGCACAGTCGTCGTGCAGGTGACCGTTGATGAAAAGGGTAAGGTCATTTCGGCTTCAGCCGTGAGCGGGCACGCGCTCTTGCGCACCTCTGCCGTGAGCGCGGCGCGACAGGCGACCTTTTCTCCGACCCTGCTCGCAAGCAAGACGGTCAAGGTCACAGGCACGCTGATTTATAACTTCGATCCCCAATAACAGCTTTCCCAATCTGTTTGCGACAGCCGGATGGGGCGAAAGTCATCCGACATTTTATAAATTCCGATTGCCAGTCGCCCGCCGTTCTGTCAAACTTGGCTGTCACAAGTACGCCTTTGCCTTTTGTGATAATCTTCCTTCCTTAACCTCAGGAGTAACAATCAATGCAGTTCTTTAATCGCAATCAATTACAAATTAAGATTAAGTTTGCCGCTTTACAATCCCATAGGAAAAGTATTTTTGGTTTGAATAAAGTGAGGATGAATCAAAAGCGGAAGATGGATTTGTCATCCAGAGTATGCACCGCCGCGATTGCGGCTGCCCTCGTCGCAACGCTTGTTTTGGCAGGACTGACGAAAACAGTAGAGGCCAACGGGGCGGGCGTGCTTGACCCGACCTTCAGTAACGATGGGCAACTTACTACTAACTTTCTGGCCGGCACATTTGATTCTGTGAGTTCTCTGGCTTTTCAAACCGATGGGAAAATCGTGGCCGCCGGCTCCGCACAGAGCACGATAGTCTGCGATTTTGGGCTGGCACGTTATCTGAGGGACGGAACCCTCGATCCGACATTTGGCGCGGGCGGCAAGGTCTCCACTAATTTTAATGGGAATATTATCAGCGGAGTGACCGACGTTGTTTTGCAACCGGATGGCAAGATCGTCGCGGCGGGAGGGACAGGCAGTAGTCCATCTTCATTGGATTTCGCACTGGCGCGCTATCTAAGCGATGGCAGTCTAGACACAGGCTTTGGCTCAGGCGGCAAAGTCGTCACCGAGATGGGTGGTGATGAGTATATCGTATCTCTAGTCTTGCAGCCTGACGGCAAACTCGTTGTCGCAGGAACCCGTCGTCAAAGCGCGTCGGGATTTGATTTCGTGCTGGCGCGTTATCTGAATGATGGCAGCCTCGATATGAGCTTTGACGGCGACGGCAAAGTAACTCTCAGCTTTTTTGAAGGCAGCGGTCATGCCAACGCCGTCGTGCTCATGCCGGACGGTAAACTTGTAGTCGGCGGATATTCCTTCCTCTTCTCTCCGAATCTGAATAATGATTTCACGCTCGTGCGACTGAATAGCGATGGCAGTTTGGATACCACTTTCGGCCAGAGCGGAAAGATTTTCACTGATTTTACGGGCAGCAATGGAAACGATTATCTGCACTATATGGCGCTGCAACCGGACGGCAAACTGGTCGCCGTCGGATACAGCTATAGCGGCATCACCAACACGGCTCACGATTTCGCCATCGCCCGTTATCACAGCGACGGAAACCTCGATTCAACCTTCGGCGTTAACGGAAAAGTTAATACGGACTTCACCTCCGGCAGCTCTGAGGTCGCATACGCGGTGGCCTTCCAGCCGGACGGTAAAATTCTGGTGGTCGGCGAGTATTTCAAGAGCGGCGAGAGCCTGAAACAGGATATTCTGCTGGCGTGCTATCAAAGCGACGGCAGCCTTGATACAGCCTTCGGTCTCGACGGAAAAGTGACGGCTGACTTTTTCGAGAGAGATGACAGGGCGAATACTGTGGCCGTGCAGGCTGATGGCCGAATCGTTGTCGCAGGATATACTTTTACTGATCCAGGGGATTTAAATAAAGATTTTGCTCTGCTTCGTTATCGCGGTACTCCGCGCAGTCGAGCAGACTTTGACGGCGACGGGAAAACCGATCTCTCCGTTTTTCGCCCGGGCAATGGCGTCTGGCATATCTTTAACAGTTCCAACGGCGACTACCTCGCGCAGCCATTCGGCGACGGCAACGATAAGCTGACCCCGGGAGATTATGAGGGCGATGGCAAGGCTGACATCGCGGTCTTTCGCGAAGGCGCATGGTACATTTTAAATAGCTCGGATAATGCTTTTCGCTCTTACCTGTTTGGGCTGGCCGGCGACATTCCGGTCGCAGCCGATTACGATGGCGATGGTAAAACGGACTTGGCCGTCTTTCGTCCCTCGAATAACACCTGGTACATACAGCAAAGCCTCGACCAAACTGTTCGGGCGCATGCGTTCGGTCTCGCGGGAGACCAGCCGGTGACAGGTGATTATGATGGTGATGGCAAGGCGGATGTCGCCGTCTTTCGTCAATCGAACGGCGTGTGGTACTTCTTACAAAGCTCTGACGGGTCTTTTCGTGCAGCGCCGTTTGGGAGCAGTGGAGATCGCCCGGTGCAGGGCGATTATGATGCCGATGGGAAAACAGACTTTGCAGTTTTCCGCCCGAGCAACGGTGTCTGGTATATCCTGCGCAGCGCGTTCGGCTTTACCGGACAAAAATTCGGTCTCAGCACAGACCAACCAGTGCCGGGTGACTATGATGCTGATGGCAAAACGGATCTGGCAGTCTATCGCAACGGCCTCTGGTTCATTCTGCAAAGCTCTGATGGAACAGTTAGAGGGGCACAGTTCGGCACCGTTGGCGATGTCCCTGTGCCATCGGGTTATATCCCGTAGCGCGAAAAAAATGTCTTTAACCTGACGTTAGAGCAAAGTTCAATTGAGTGTCAGGCAGACAAGCTCACCGCAGAGACGCAGAGGGGGCGCAGAGAGTTGAAGAGCATTCAAGCCTCTGCGCGCTCTCCGCGACTTCTCTGCGTCTCTGCGGTGAACGGCTTCGCCCCCTACACTCAAGTCAAAACCGCTCTAAGTTCGAAGGTGAGGCGCAAGGCAGGAGTCGTCCATGAATCCTGCCCTATCTCTTGAATTTCTATGCCCTACCTCGTTGACGGCAACAACGTGATGGCGCAGCGTGTCGGCTGGCATCGTGACAAGCCGGGAGCACGCCGCGCTTTGCTGGATGAACTGTCGAGCTTTGCGCAGGCACGCAAGGTCACAGTCGCTGTGGTCTTTGACGGCGCGCCGGAACAGCATTTCGCGGACGGCGCAGGCTACAAGGGGATACGGGTTTTTTACGCGGAGCGCGGCTCTGATGCAGACGAGCGCATCAAGCGGATGGTGGAGGCTGCGCGCGAGCGTCGCACGCTGTTCGTCATCACCTCAGACCGCGCGCTGGCCGCATACGTTCGCCGCTGCGGCGCGCAGGTCATACGCTCCGGCGAGTTCCGCCAACGTATGCAAGAGGCGCTCGCAGAAAAGTCGGCGCAGGAAGAAGACGGCGCAAACGTCGCGCAGGAAGATGTCAACAAATGGATGCGCTACTTCGGAGTTGGTGAAGAAGATGATGAGGAAAGCGCGGATAATAAATAATCGCTCACGCCCGCTTTTTAGCCGAGAATCTGATTCACTTCAATGCTTAAACCCGGCACAGATTGCGCCGCTAAGGATTCACCACGTTGCACTATGCTGATTTCCTGATAGGTATCGTTAATCGGGCGGGCATGAATTTCAATAATTTCTTTCGGCAGATTAACAATCCACACTTCGGGAATGCCTGCTTCCGCATAAAGAGGAATTTTTATACCCCTATCATATTCGACTGAACTGTCAGCGACCTCAATAATCAAGAGCGCGTCTGTTGATTGAGGATTAGCCTGAGCATAAAAATCATCACGGCGTTTAAGCAGAGCAACATCCGGCAACGGCTCGGAGTAATCACTAATCTGTACAGGGTTCTGCACCCAGACGATTGCCTTATCACCTGCCAATTGCCCTAAAACTTTTGTCAGTCTCCCGACACAAGCCGCGTGGCGGCTGCCAATCGGATTCAGCTCGATAATCTCGCCTTCAATTAGCTCAACGCGGTCGTTCTCTGAGAGGACGCCCGCCGCCGCCATCCGGTAATATTCGGCAATGTTGAAATGTCGTCTAACGATTTGGACTGACATGCTAATTCACATACCTGTGTCGCTTATCACTGCTTTTAGGCTGCTTCGGTGAGTCCGACCAGTTCTATATCGAAAATCAGTTTGTGTCCGGCGAGCGGATGATTGGCATCGAGTGTGATGGCTTCTTCTGTGACTTCCGTGATGGCGACGGGAATCTCGTTGCCGTCGGGCAATTGCAGGACGAGGTTCATGCCGGGCTGCGGGTCGTTCTCAAGAGTCATGCTGTCGCGGGGGACTTCGCGTGTGAGAGCTTCGTTGCGCTGGCCGTAAGCGTCGTCGGCTTCGATCTCAATCGTCTTCTTGTCGCCGACGCTCATCCCTTGCACGCCTTCGTCAAAGCCCGTGATGACTTGCCCTGAGCCGACCTCGAATTCCAAAGGCTCGCCGCCCTCGGAAGAATCAAAGACCTGCCCGTCCGTCAGACGGCCTTCGTAATGAACGCGCACGGTATCGCCTTTTTTCGCTTGCTCTGGCATGATTAGTCCTCTGGTTGAAAGTTTTTTTGAGCTGCCCGGCGCGCCCGAGCATCTCATATTGAAACATGAAAATCCAGCGACCACATTTGTGCGAGTCAGACCGGGAAACACTTTGCGCTCTTTGCGAAACTCTCTGTGCGCGCACCAGCAGTTATAACTGCCCTTAACCGCAAAGACCGCAAAGAAAGAAATTTCCGCTTAACGATTGATTCGCATAAGTTTTTAGACATTCTCACAGCATGAAGCGTCTTTATTTCAGTGTAGACCTTCGTGCCGGAAAGAAATAACCACTGGAGGCTTTTATGAAGAAACAATCCTCTCTCGCCATCGCGCTCATGTTCGCGCTCGTCGCTCCCATCTTCGGGCAGAATCCGGCCACGCCGCCGCAAGATGATAATGAAGATGTAGTGCGTATCACCACCAACCTCGTGCAGGTTGATGCGGTGGTGACGGACAAAAACGGCAAGCAGGTGACAGACCTGCGCGCCGACGAGTTCGAGATTCAGGAGAACGGCGAAACGCGGCAAATCACAAACTTCTCTTACGTGCCGCTGGCGGTGGCCTCGACAAAACTTCCGCTTGCGGCTGATGCCTCAACCGCAGGTGCAAATGCGTCGCCCGCGCCGCCGCCCGCGCTGCGACCGGAACAGGTGCGCCGCACCCTCGCGCTCGTCGTGGATGACCTGGGACTCTCGTTTCAGAGCGTGACCTATGTGCGGCGCGCTCTGAAAAAGTTTGTGGACGAGCAGATGCAGCCGGGCGATCTGGTGGCCGTCATTCGCACCGCAGGCGGAGTCGGAGCTTTGCAGCAATTCACATCCGACAAGCGACAGCTTTACGCGGCCATCGAGCGCATCGCCTGGTATCGACAGGGGCGCGGCGGCATCAGTCCTTACGCGCCGATGCAAGGCCGCGACGACCTCATCTCGCAGACGCAAGGCGAATTGCCCGGCGCGTCCGAAGAGGACAGTAAAGGCGAAGACACTTTAAGCGAATTTAGCGAAGAGTTTTTTACGGTCGGCACGCTCGGCGCGCTCGATCACATTATCAACGGCCTCAGAAATTTGCCGGGGCGCAAGTCCGTGATGCTGCTTTCGGACGGCATCAGAATCTACAACAGGGAAGGCCAGAGCGACCGCCTGAGAGATGCTTTGCGCCGCCTGACAGACCGCGCCAATCGCGCTTCGGTGGTGGTTTACACGATGGATGCAAGGGGCTTGCAAACTCTCGGCCTGTCGGCGGCGGATAACTCGCGCGGCATGTCCAGAGGCGAGGAGCAAGGCGGCCTCGTCGCCAGCCCGCTCGAACAAAACTTGCTCGCACGCCGCGAAGACTTCTTTGAAACACAGAGCGGCCTGAATTATCTGGCGCAGGAGACGGGCGGCATCGCTATCCGCAATACAAACGATTTGAGCGGCGGCATTAAAGAGATGCTGGATGACCAGCAAGGGTTTTACCTGATCGGCTATCGGCCTGACGAAGAGACGTTCGATCCGAAGCAGGCGCGTTTCAATAAGCTCACAATCAAGGTCAAGCGACCGGGTCTCTCTGTGCGCTACCGCAGCGGCTTTTTAGGCATCACTGACGAAGCGCAAAGAGCCGCAGACCAGCCGCGCACGCGCGCACAACAATTGATGAAAGCCGTTACCTCGCCCTTTGCCGCCGGAGGCATCGGCTTGCGCCTGACTTCGCTCTTCGCCAACGACGCCAAGTCAGGCTCTTACATGAAATCATTCCTGCACGTAGACGCGCGCGACCTGACATTCAAACAGGAACCGGAGGGCAAGCACTCGATCTCTTTCGATGTGTTGGCCGTCACGTTCGGCGACAATGGCACGGTCGTGGACGAGGCCAACCGCTCGCACACTATTATCGTGTGGGGCGAAGCCTATCGCCGCCTGATGAAGGACGGACTCTATTACACCATTACCGTGCCGGTTAAAAAGCCCGGCGCTTATCAACTACGCACGGCCTTGCGTGATACCGCGACCGAGCGCGTCGGCTCTGCCAGCCAGTTCATCACGATACCAGACCTCGGCAACAATCGCCTGATGCTTTCAGGCATCATCCTCAACGGGCTTGACCCGGCCAAAGTCAAAAACCATACGGCAGCCGGAGCCGGAGCCGGAGCAGCGACGACACCGGCAAAGGATGCGAGCGCGGAAACAGACCAGCAGTCCGCGCCCGCCGTGCGTCGCCTGCGTCGCGGGATGATTCTTGAGTTCGGCTATGTGATTTACAACGCGCGTTCGGACAAATCCACCAACCGCCCGCAACTGCAAACACAGATCAAGCTCTTCCGCGACGGCCAGCAAATCTTTGCCGGAGACGTGCTGCCCTTCGACCCGCTCATGCAAAGCAACCTCAAGCGACTCAGCGTCGGCGGACGCCTCCAACTCGGCACAGACATGCAACCCGGCGACTACGTCCTCCAAGTCATCGTCACAGACCCCCTCGCAGACCCGAAGCACCGCACCGCGACACAGTGGATGGACTTTCAACTTCAATAAGCAAAGAGGGCTGAGCAAACGATTGCTCAGCCCTCCGCTTATCCATCAAACCGACAAGCATCCGCGAAAGGGTCATTATCTTTCAGCATGCAAGATAACACGCATTAGATTGCCTTCTTCTCTCCTCGATTTGGATTTAATTCAAAGAGACAGCCGATATGAAACCCATAAACTTAAAGAAATTCTAGCAGCACTCGAAAGCGACCTGAGGTTCGTAAATGAACTAGCGACGAGCTTAGAGAAGGAGATCGCCGAAGAAGCGGAAACTGTCTTGCCAACACGCGCCTAACGATTCATTCAACCCGACGCCTCGATAGCATCTCTTTGAGGCTTGTCTGTACAAATCAGGTTGAATGCCTCATTCTCGGCGCGGGTTAATTTGGGCGGTATGCTGCTAGTATTCTGATCGAATCAAACAGGGTCTTCCCTGCTCATATCGCGGCAGCTTACAATATATGAAATAAACTGTGGTTGAAGTGGCGACCATGCATTTCGCTTGATTTAAGGAGGCTCTGTGAAAACTTGCTACGTTTCAATGCCAATTGGAGTCAAATCTGATCGTTCCGGCTTGCTAATAGATTTCGACCGTACCTATACAGAAGGCATCAAGCCAGCCGTGGAGGGAACCGGATTGCTCTGTTTGCGGGGTGATGAGCTTCCGTCAGGAGGCTTGAAACAGAAATCTATCATCTCAGCCGTACTCCGCAGCGATGTGATGATTGCGGATCTGACGATGACCAATGCCAACGTAATGTATGAACTCGGCATACGGCACACCGTGCAACGCGGCTTGACGCTACTCATCACAGCCAATCCAGAACTCATCCCTTTCGACATTAATTACTCCAAAACAATTATCTACGAGTTGGATACGGACGGAGGGGTGTCAGCGCGTGCCGCGCAGGTGCTCCGGCAGATGATCGGTTCAGCGATACGGGCTGGGCTGGAAGACTTCAATGTAGACAGTCCCATATACGAATTCTTCCCTGACTTGCATGTAGATTTGCCGGGAGCAGCAACCGTATTTGAAAGTAAACGCCACTTACCTACGCCGCGAGGCAAGAGGGGCCGTTTGAGATCCGAGAAGGGGTCTACACAGGAAGAACCGCGCGAGGCTGTCATGCGCGCCGAACTAGAGGCCTTGAACTCTCCCGAGGCTGAGCCTCTTACCTTGATTAATGTCTTGAAGGCCTACAGGGATATCTCGGCTTGGGACGATATGATTAGACTTGCCGACGCCATGCCCCCGGCAATTAGCAAATCTCCAGAGGTGCAGCAATTACTGGCTCTGGCACTCAATCGCCGGGCAGGAACCGGCGACCAAGACCTAGCCATCTCGGTCATGGAGCACCTCATCGCCGAAACCGGCGGTGATGCCGAAAGCTACGGGATACTCGGGCGAATTTACAAAGACCGTTATACAGTTGATGGGCGACAAGAGGATTTAAACACGGCGATCACGTATTACAAGGAAGGCTTCGAGAAACAGCCCACAGACTATTATCCGGGTGTAAATGTCGTGATGCTCTTACTGCAACGTAAGGATGCGGCGGCCAAGCAGGAGTTGGAGGAGATTCTGCCCAGAGTACGACAGGCCGTTGAAAACAAGATGGAGGACGGGCTGATGGGGTATTGGGAATTAGCCACGGCGCTCCATCTTGCATGTGTGGCGAGAGAGTGGGGAGAGGCTGAGGAGTTGGCGCACCGAGCGATAGAGCAATCCCCCTCGCGCTGGATGTTGGAATCAACTATTAGAGATTTGGAATCTATCCGGCAAACGATGGACGAAGCAGATGGCATGCGGTTGCGCGAGATGGTTGGCTTTCTGCGACAGGAAGGCTTAGACGAGGAGGGCTACCATGCCTAGCATAGAAGAGACCCTTGCAACCTTACAGGTCTATTCCAAGCGAATAGCGAGACTTCAAGAGGATTTGGTAGAGTGCCTTCATTCCCCTCTGCCTAAGCCAAAAAAAGATGAGATTCAGGCTGAAATTGGAGAGGATATCCAAAACTACGAAGCTCGCCAGGCCAAAGCACTTGAGGAGTTGGTGACCTTTCCACCACAACACCTGCGGCATTTCCCGAAGCTGGTAGAGTTTCACAATATCTCGTTATATGAAAAGTCAGTCTTCATCATGACGAAATTTCCAGAAGGCAATACTCCTCTGGACGCCGAATTGGAGCGGGTCATCAAGGCGGTTCAGGATGCGGTGGTTGCGTGCGGTTTTACGCCGCGAATTGCCTCCGAAAAAAAATATCATGCAGGGCTTTGGGACAATGTTGAAGTCTACCTTTTTGGCTGTCAAAGAGGTATTGCCATCGTCGAAAGCAAGTACCGGCATGAACTAAATCCAAATGTCACTATGGAATGGGGTTGGATGCGAGGCATGGGTAAAGATGTCCTCTATCTCGTTGAAGATACTTTCGACCTCGGTCGCGCCGACATAGGGGGATTAATTCAGGATCACTTTCAATGGTCGGCGCCCGAACCGGCAATTAGTACAGCCATTCATAACTGGCTTGGATGTTAGTACAACCAAGCCGCATCACAATGCGTAGTAAGTTGTCGCTAGCGCTCGGCACGGGTTAATTACAGCGTTAGATGGCTTTGCTCTGGAGAGATGAGTCGTTTCATGATGCAAATTAGAAAAGCTGTGCCGGGTGACTTGGAGGCGATAAATTCTTTCGACATCTTCACCGGCGATAGAAGCCTGAACATAGAGCGAGGCGAGTGCTTTGTCGCGGTTGAAGAAGAGCAAGTCGCGGGCTTCGTCGTCTTCAATCATTCTTTCTACCTCAAGCCGTTCATACAGTTTCTTTGTGTCGCGCCGGAGCTGCGCAGGCGGGGTCTTGCCAACAAGTTATTGGAGTACGTTGAGGGCATCTGCGACGGAGACAAGCTCTTCACCTCGACGGAGAGCGACAACCTGCCGATGCTGAAATTGTTTGACCGCAGGGGCTACCGCGTGTCGGGCGTCATCGAAAACTTACAGGAGCGTGCAGAGGTCGTCTTCTGCAAGGATGTCGGGCGTTGAGTGGTTTGAGATGCAAAACCTTCATCCTGAGCTTGGCGAGCTGCGCAGCATACATCGCCCGGCGATCTTCGGCATTCTGCTTTTTGGCATAGTTCTCGTCCCTCTTGTCTTGGCTGTCATAGCGAGCATTGTCTTTACCTTCAATGCCTTCCTTTCCTTGTTCACGGAAAACAAGGAGAGCATTTTCGACGTGGTCGGGAAGTTTTTTGTTTGTCTGGTTGCTCCGTGTCTGATCTTAACGCTGGCTGGCGGCTTCTGGATCAGCGATGTTCGGAACTGGCTCAAGACCAGAACGGTGAAGCTGAGAATTTATCAAAACGGTTTTACGTATGAGAGCCGTGGACGGCTCGAAGCCTGCCGGTGGAGCGAAATCAAAAACATCAATTTCAGATTCATCAAGCTGAGCAGCAAAAGCTTGCGTAGAAGAGTCAGGGTGATTCGCTCAGTTGATAAAACGGACGGTCAAGTGATTAATCTCGCGGAGACGTTGGACTTGATAAAAATCTCGCTAATCATTAAAGCTGCGAGCGGTAAGTAGCAAAAGCGGATTTGAGGCTGGCACAGTGTCATGAAAGTTTCTTTAATTGCCACTAGCTTCCGCTAGTGGCAATTAAAGAAGGCCAAGAACTTTGATTACACAAAACTAGGCCGCGAAGCCAGCCGCGCGCCGTCTCATCTCCCACGCTTCAAGCGTTGCGCGTTGCGCACGGCGGCTTGAACCTTCCTTTCATATCACTCATCATCGCATTCATGCGCTCAGTCATCGTCGGCACAGCCGGGCATATAGATCATGGAAAGACCGCCTTAGTGCGCGCTCTGACGGGCGTGGACGCGGATCGCTTGCCGGAAGAGAAGCGGCGTGGCATCACTATTGATTTGGGGTTCGCGGAGCTTGAGCTGGACGACCTGCGCCTCGGGTTTGTAGACGTGCCGGGTCACGAGCGTTTCGTCAAGAACATGCTTGCGGGCGCGCACGGCATAGACGTGGTCGCGCTGGTCATCGCGGCGGACGAAGGAGTAATGCCGCAGACGCGCGAGCATTTCGACATCTGTCGCCTGCTCGGAATCAAGCACGGTCTCGTCGTCATCACCAAAACAGATACGGTTGATGAAGAATTATTAGAGCTGGTGCAAGCCGAAGCGGAAGAGCTAATCTCCGGCTCGTTTCTGGAAGACGCGCCAGTGGTCGCGGTCAGCGCGCGAACGGGCGCAAGGATAGAAGAGTTAAAAGAGACGCTGCGCGCCATCGCCCTCAACGTTCCTGCGCGCTCATCCGAAACAGTTGCACGGCTGCCTGTGGATCGCGCGTTTACCATGCGCGGTTTCGGAGCGGTCGTGACGGGCACGCTCGTCGCCGGAAGCATCTCGGAAGGCGACGAGATGGAGTTGCTGCCCGCGAGGCTTGATGTCCGCGTGCGCGGTTTGCAGGTTCACGGCCAAACAGTCAGGCGTGCAGAGGCAGGACAACGCACAGCCGTTAATCTGGGCGGCGTCGAAGCCGCCTCGATTGAACGGGGCATGACGCTCGCGCCCGCCGGACGCCTGCATCCCACACAAATCATAGACGCGCAAGTCGAAGTGCTTGAGCTTGCGCCGCGCGCTTTGCGTTCGCGTTCGCGCGTGCGTGTTCACGCGGGCGCGGCGGAAATTTTGGCGCGCGTGCGCGTGCTCGAAGACGGCGGCGAGATCGCGCCGGGCGCGTCAGGCTCTGTGCAGCTCAGGCTGGAATCGCCCGTCGTCGTGGTTCCGGGAGAGCGTTTTATCCTGCGCTCGTATTCTCCCTCGCGCACGATTGCGGGCGGGCGTGTGCTGGACGCTTTTGCCACAATACATCGCGGGCGCGAGGCGTCCCTTGCGCGGGCGCGGCTCGCGGCCTTGATGGAAGCAGACAGAGCCGCACAGCTCGCGCTCTTTGCAGAGACGGTTGGAGTCGCCGGTCTGCGGCGCGCGGCGCTTGCGGCGCGCACGGGCTGGCGCGATGAAGTTTTGCAGGAAGCTGTGAATGAAGCTCTTAAACGCGGCGCAGTGGTTGATGCCGAAAGCGTTTACGTTGGACGCGCCGCATTTGATTCGCTGATGCGCGCGGCGCAGGATGAAGTCGCAAAGCATCACCTGCGCGAGCCGCTCTCGCGCGGCCTCCTGCGCGAGACTTTGCGCGAGCGGCATTTCGCGCACACCCCGCCGGAAATCTTTCGCGCTTGCCTGGCGCATCTGGAAAAAGGCGGCGCGCTCGTGATTGATAAAGAGGTCGTGCGCGCAGCCGCGCATGCTTTGTCGCTTTCGCCGGAAGATGCCGCGCTCAAAGAACAGCTTGAGAAAGTTTACAACGATGCCGCTCTGGCCGCTCCGACCTTTGACGAGGCTTTAGAGAAAGCGGGAGCAGCACGCATCCCGCGCGAGCACGGGCGCAAAGTCTTGCAGCTCTTGATTGACGAAGGCGCGCTGGTGCGTGTCAGCGGCGATCTCTTTTTTCATCGCGCCGCGCTCGAACTGCTGCTCAAACAATTGCGCGAGTATGCAAGCGCGCACGAGCCAGAGCGTTTGATTGACGTTGCCACCTTCAAAGACCTCGCAAGGGTTTCGCGCAAGTACGCGATTCCGCTTCTCGAATACCTTGACCGCGAGCGCATCACACGCCGCGCCGGTGACAAACGATTAATACTTTAGGGAGAAGGGGATAGGGTGTAGTTCAAGACAGTTGTTCTTGCTACACCCTACACCCTATCCCCTTCTCCCTAGTTACAAAGGGCTTGCGCTTAGTATTGTTGTCGCTGTAACATATTGGCTGTTTCAACACCTAAGCAGTCTCTGGGCAGCTAATACATTTACCCGACAGTTCTCTTCCAAGCTTTAGTTGTGTGCATGACTGGCTTTTTTTTAAGCAGGTAAAGCCATCATTTTTGGACATCAAACGGACGCTGGAGGTCGAAGATATGAAGATGCTGGACATTCTGATGTGGGTTGTGGGACTGGCGGCGGCGATTTTTGCTATCTACTCATATTACCAGTTCGCCACTTTTAAAGGGGCGGGCGGGAACTTTGATATGCAGGGTGGCCGGAACCACTTGTGGATGGCAATCGGGGCCACGGTCGTCGCGTTGGCCTGCGGGATAATTTATTTCGTGCGCCACGTCAACAAGGAAGAAGAGATACACATTACGCAGTAAGAGTTTCCCGGATAGCCCAAGGGTCTGGCTTTCTCTGGAAGAGGCTGGCAAGCTCTGTGGCTTCCGGTCGGCTGCATTTTTCCGGAGCTTAAAGTCTCTCTGGTTAAGCAGCATAACCTTTCTTGACGCCGTTTGCGCGACAGCCGCGAGCACGAGATGGTCGCCTGCGCGCAAACGGCGCTTTGATTTGCCTGTGAGACGGCCTGGTTCTTGAGATTGAGTTTCAGTGGAGGCATGTAGGGCATGATCGCTACTTCGCTCTGGCTGCTCGCGCAGACCCAAACGCAGGCTACACAGCCCGGATATTTCATTCCGGTATTCGTAACTTTGTTTGTCATCAGCCTCGTGGTCTGGTTGATCGCGGCGGTCTTGGGGTTCGGGCGGGCGCGCTCCTACGGCGCACCGGCGCGCTGGTTCGCGCTCTCCGCTCTCTGCTTGATTCTTTATCACCTGCATTTATTATTGCTGGGTATCATCGGCGCGGTCGGGATTAATCGCCGTGAAAAAGACTACGGGATGATGCTCAACGTCGGCGCGTTCTTCAATCTTTTTATCTTGATTGGAGCTATCTGCGCCATCATCGGATTTACTAAAATGAAGACGGCGACTCCTGAAATAAAGACCGCGAGCGCGGAGCCGGAGGCCACCAGTCCCGATTAATTGTCATCTATTAACTCTCAGATTTTTTGAACGCTTGATTGCATGAAGAAGAAACATTTTTTATTCGCCGCGTTCGCATTACTTGTGGGCGCGGCGATTTTCTTTGCCGCGCAGGGCGGGCGCGTGTCGCGCGAGAGCAAAAAAAACGTGCGTCCCGGATTTGTCGCGACGCGCGGCGCACAGTTTGTAATTGATAATCGCCCGTTCCGCTTTATCGGCGCCAACGTCGCGGTCATGTATCGTAACGAAGACCGCGCACGGATGCCCGAGACTTTGCGCGTCGCAGCCGAGGACGGCATACGGGTCGTGCGCGTCTGGGCTTATGGCGAAGGCGGCACGGACTCTCCCATCAAATCTGTCGGCGGCGACCGCGAGGACTGGCCGCGCCAGCATCCTTTTCGCTTTCGTCCGGACGAGTGGAACGAAGAAGCCTTCGTACATCTAGACAACGTCATCGCCGAAGCCGCGCGCAACAAGATTTATGTCCAGCTCTGCCTGACCAACTGGTGGCGAGACACTGGCGGCGTGACGCAGTACCTGCGCTGGGCTGGCATCGAAGACGCGGCTGATGACAAACAACCTTTCGGCATCAACGTCGAGCGCGCGATGCTCTTTTACACTAACGAAGAGACGCGCAGGATGTATCGCCAGCATGTGGAAAAAATCGTCACGCGCCGCAACACCGTGACCGGCGCTCTCTACAAAGACGACCCGACCATCATGGGTTACGAGCTGATGAATGAAGCGCAGGCTCCGACCGGACGCCGCCATGAGCGGAGCGCGTGGGTCAGGGAGATGAGCGATTACATACGCTCGCTCGATGCGGATCATCTCATCACGCCGGGCACTTGGGGCTATCGCTCCGCGTGGGAGCGGCGCGAATGGCTCTCAGAGCACAGCCTCCCGAATGTGGATTTCGTAGACGTGCATAATTACCCGCGCGACGATCTAGACAGCTATGTTGATTCGCCGACCGCGCTTAATGAGTTTATACAGAATCGCGTCTCCGCCGCTTACGCTCTCGAAAAGCCGATTGTCTTCGGCGAGTTCGGAATGGCTCCCGAAGGCTACAAAGGCTTTTCGGCTGCCGAATGGTTTCGCGCTTACTTTGAGGGAGCCGCGCGCTCAGGCGCGAGCGGCGCGATCTTCTGGATTCTGACGCCTGACCCGAAACGCGGCTACGGCGTCAATTACACGATGCCGCGCGATGAAGCAGTGCGCGCGGAAATTCGGCGCGGCGCGGAGCTGATGGTCTCGCTGCAAAACGATAAGCCGCCGCAGAGCCTGCGCAACGACGGGCATCATCTGGTTCCGCGCCAGTTCGCCTTTACGCTCGCGGCAAACGACCCGGCTGTCCAGCCACAGGTGAAGCTGCGCGAAGACAAAACGATTATCTACCGCTTTAAGCCTGAGCAGGCCATCAGTCAACGCTTTGAAAAAGTGGGCGGGGGCGACGGCTATATCTGGGGCGGAGGCGTCGGCCACGTCGAATATCTGGTGCCCGCGCGCACAGATTACCGCCGCGTCGGAAACATCGTTGTCCGCGCGCACCTGCAACCCGTCATCCCGCATGATGCTCTGGGGCGCATTAAGGCCACGCGCATCACGCTCTTTGTCAACGGCAAAAATTGCGGCTCGCGGCTCGTGCCTCTGGAAACTGTGCCGCAGGCGCATGTCGAAGAATGGCGCGTGGATTCATGGGGAGTGCGCCTGAGCGCCTTGCGCGGACAGCCCCTCGCAATCCGCTTCGTCGTCGAAGCGGATGCAGACCAACCCTTCGGCATCAACATTTCAAACTGGCCTGAAGGCTACGACGCGAAAGACGCCGCGCCGGTTGAGGTGGAACTAAAGCGGTAGCGTCTTATATTAGCTGGCACAGAGATAAAGAGGCCACAGAACCGATTTGTGTTAAAATTGCTAATTATGACGGTAACATTGGAACTGGAACCCGAAATTGAATTGACGGCAGCCGAGCAGGCCAAAGAAGAAGGTTTGCCGCTGACGGCCTACGTTGAATTGGTGGTCAAGGATGCGATTCTCAAACGCCGTCGAGTTCGGCAATTGTCAGAAAAATCCTTTGACGAAATTCTTAAACCATTCAGGGATGAGGTCGAAGCCAGCGGAATAACCGACGACCAATTGGACGGATTATTTACTGAGGCACGAAAAGAAGTTTTCAAAGCGCGACGTAATAAATGAAAGAGAAAACTTTAGTCGGCGCGGTCTTTGATTGTAATGTCTACCTGCAAGCGGCTGCACGCGAAGAAAGTGCAGCGGCAGAATGTCTGCGATTGGTTGAAAGAGGTTTGGTTCAGCATTATTTGAGCGAAGAAGTCCTCACGGAAGTTGAAGAAGTTCTAAATCGTCCCGAAATCCGAAATCATTTTAGAACTTTGACCGATGAAATCGTTGAAGCTTTTCTTTTGCGATTGCGAAGAAACTCGCAGATCATTAGCCGGGTTCCAAAGAACTTTAGCTATTCACGCGACCCGGACGACGAGCCTTACCTCAATCTCGCCATCGAAGCCAAAGCCGATTATCTCGTCAGCCGCGATAAAGACTTGCTTGATTTGATGGCAGGCCACACGGATGAAGCCAAAGAATTTCGGCAAAGGTTTCGCCCGCTCAAAGTGATTGAGCCGTTGGGTTTTTTGAAAGAACTGCGAAAGATGAAAAGCAGTGATGAGTGATAAGTGACGAGTGATGAGCAAGAGGTTTTAGCTTGTCACTTGTCACTTATCACTCATCACTGCTTTCACTGCTTCGCGCGCGTAGTAAGTAATAATGATGTCCGCTCCGGCGCGTTTGATGCTCGTTAAAGTTTCGAGCATCACGCGCCGCTCGTCTATCCAGCCCTTCGCCGCCGCAGCTTTAATCATCGCGTACTCGCCGGAGACATGATAAGCGGCGAGCGGCAAGTCAAAGCGGTCGCGCACAGCCCGCAGGATGTCCAGATACACGGTCGCGGGCTTGACCAGCAGGATGTCCGCGCCTTCCGTAAAATCCAATTCCGCTTCGCGCATCGCCTCGCGCGCGTTGGCCGCGTCCATCTGATACGCGCGGCGGTCGCCGAAGGCAGGCGTGCTGTCGGCAGCCTCTCGGAACGGCCCGTAAAAAGCCGAAGCGTATTTCACCGCATAAGACATAATCGCAATTTGCTCAAAGCCCGCGTTGTCCAGAGCTTCGCGAATCGCGCCGACCTGCCCGTCCATCATCGCAGACGGAGCAACGATGTCTGCTCCTGCTTCGGCCTGACTGACGGCTGTCTGCGCGAGCAGTTCCAGCGTCTCGTCATTCAACACTTCGCCGTCGCGCACGACCCCGCAATGGCCGTGCGAAGTGTATTCGCACAAACAGGTGTCCGCGATGACGATCATTTCGGGAGCTGCGCGGCGAACTGCGCGCACGGCCTGCTGCACGATGCCGTTGCTGGCGTAAGCGCCCGTCGCCGTCTCGTCTTTCGTTTCGGGGAGGCCGAACAAGATCACGCCGCCGACGCCTGCCTCATAAGCTTCCGCAGCCTCGCGCGCGATCTCATCTACGGACAAATTGTGAACGCCGGGCATGGAAGAGATTTCGCGCCGCACGCCTTTGCCGGGACAGGCAAACAGCGGAAGAATAAAATCCTCGCGTGCGAGCCGCGCCTCGCGCACTAAGGCACGCAAGGCTCCGCTGCGTCTGAGCCGTCGCGGGCGATGAATCAATTCAGCCATTCCAAAAAATTCCTACAGGTAAAGATTCGGCAAGAGCGTCCGCATCATACGCGCGCACGGATACCGCGCGCAAATGCTGCTTTGACGGTCAAGAGCGATGTCGGCTTGACCTTTCAATCACTGCCTTTATAATTGCTCTTCCACTTATGGCGGGGTAGCTCAGCCGGTTAGAGCACGTGATTCATAACCACGAGGTCGGGAGTTCGAGTCTCCCCCCCGCTACCAATAAAATCAGCCCCTTACAATCAACGCGAAACTTTTGGAATCTTCATTTGTGACGGTCGGAGGTGGCAAAACAATGAGAACTATTTTTTTCGGGATAGTTTTATTATCTGTTTCCACGATATCCGGACAAGCGCAGTCCAGTCCGCAGTACGGTCCCGGTTTTGGCAGTAACGAGATTCGTGCAGTCGGCCCTTCCGGCACGCAGCGCGTTCAGCTTGATCCCGCAAAGATCGAAGACCTCGCAGTTCTCGGAAAAGTTTGGGGATTCCTAAAATATCATCACCCGACCGTCGCAACATCAACCTCTAATTGGGACCTGGAATTATTTCGGCTGCTGCCTGACATCCTTGCCGCGGAAAGTGCGCTTCAGCGAAACAACATTCTTTACGACTGGGCGAGGAGTCTGGGCGATTTCCCATTTCCCGCGCCGCCGAATGCCGCAAACGTTAAGCTTGCCCCTGATCTTGCATGGATCAATTCCAGGGACTTGGGCCCCAGGCTTTCAAAATATCTCACGCTGGTAAAAAACGCGGCCCGCACCGGGCAAAATCGGTATATCTCGCTCGCCCCGTTTGTCGGCAATCCCGTTTTTCAAAACGAAGATCTGTACACGTCGCTGGCTTACCCAAAACTATACGGGCAAAGTCGTGATACTTGTTAACGAGATCACGCTCAGCCAGGCCGAGTATACTGCGATGGCCTTCCGGGTCGCGCCGCAGGCCGTCGTTATCGGCAGTACTACCGCCGGAGCCGACGGAAACGTTTCGGAGATCGTCTTGCCCGGCGGAATTCGAACGCTGATTAGCGGGATCGGGGTTTATTACCCGGACGGGCGAGAGACGCAGAGGATCGGCATTGTTCCTGATATTATTAAAAGGCCGACCATACAGGGAATTAAAGAAGGAAGAGATGAATTACTCGAAAAAGCTCTTGAGGTCATCAACTCTAATTGATCGAAACAAGCATCTCCATTGGAAGGTGTTCGCCGGATTCCAAGCCAACCGTAAAGCCAATCTCCGCTATGCGCCAATGCATGCACGACTCAGCGATAGAATCCCGGATTCCGTCTGAGTTGGCGGACTACATTCATGTTTAAGATAACCGTTAAATATACCTTGCACTTGTTCGCGCTGCTCCTCTTGATTAATAGCGCGGCTCTCATCAACGTGGTCTTCGGGCAAAACAATCGGACGGAGCGGCAAGTCGCGGCCATTCGCAAACTTTATACGGAAGTGAACGAGTGCATCGCGGCTGGACTCGAAGACCATACGCTTGGCTTGCATCACGCGATGATTTCCGTCGGCGGCGAAAAGGACGGGCAGCAGTGGCGCGCCGTCGGCACGATGGAAGACCGTACGGAATTTTATTTCGATTGCGAGCCGGGACACACCGAAGCCTGTGGCGCAGACCCCCGCAAGCTCGTCGTCAAGATTGTCACAGGCTATCGCGGCTCGACTGATCTGATGGCGCGTGCAGAGTATCTCTTTAACAAGCAGGGCGAGCTGGTTTTCGCTTTGGTGAGCGACAACCTCGCTGCCGCAGATGGCAAGACGATTGAGCGGCGTTACTACTTTGCCAGAGGCATTATGATTCGCGTCGTGCGCGGCGAGCAGACAATTGATCGCAATTTTACCGCGCAGGATCAGGCGGGCGGGCGCGAAGCTCAAACGCAAACGCGCAAGCTGCGAAATTTATTCGCTCTGATCTTTGCTAAATAAATCGCTGGTTCTTAAATCTGTCTTATTCGTACTTAGAACGCTTAACAAAACTCAGCCACAGAGACACGGAGAGAGGAAAAGTAGATGAAGGAGATGCTAAATGAAATGACTGCTCTGATCTCCGTGTCTCTGTGTCTCTGTGGCTAATCTGTGGTTTTGTTAGCTGCTCTTGCATATCCTGCTCAAATCAGAGGCGATTGTCACCGCGTTCTGTCAGATACCAGTCTTCATGTAACGACCATCCCTCGCAGAGTAAGCACGAAGTCCAGCGCCACTGGTGTCCACAGCCCGGACACAGCCCGCGCGTGTTGAAAGTATTCCAGACCGCCCAGCAACCATCGTAGAAATATTCAGGATGCCCGCAATCATCGCACGTCCAGAGGCTTGAGGCGTTCGGCTGCCACCCGCAGAGCGGGCAACGAATCCGGCTGAAACCCGTTTCTTCGTCATCTATTTGAAGGACTTCATCCGTCGTCTCCAACGGCGAACCGCCTTTCTGAAAAAGCGTGAAGATGATTGCCAGCAGGTAGAATCGATGTGAATATTTTTGTTTCAACGGCATCAGGAAACGAGAAAAGGATATTTAACTCAAGTTGCTATTCATAGATGATTTGGTAGAGTTCTTAAATTGCCACTAGCTTCAGCTAGTGGATCAAGGTTGCCCCTTAGCTTTCGGCTTTAGCCGAATTATTTAGCTAAAGCTATAAGGAAGAGGATTTCATTTATATTTGGCTAAAGCCGACTTTCTGTTATGACATGTCTCCACTAGCTAAAGCTAGTGGCAATTTATTAACTCGCAACTTGGGTTATTTAGCTTGCCCGTTTTGACTTTCTGCGCGGCTGTTTGACCAGCGGCTCCGTCGTCTGTTCCGTCACGCTGAGCGGTGGTATAAAACCGGGCGCAGCCGGCGCTTCGTGAAGCATTTTCGGATCGTCCGCAGATAATAGTTGAGCTGTCGTTAGGTCAGTGCTGCTCGCTGCTGTGTCCGTTAGCTGACTAAAGATAGAATTGGATTCCAAAAGAGCGTTGATGCCTAACGCCAGCGAGATGATTCCCCAGCATGCCATCCATCCGACCAAGCCCACCCAGATGAGAATCCAATCCTCCTGATTACTGAACAGACCGAGCGCCGCGCCTATCACGAGCGACGCTACTAAAAATCCTGCGCCCTGAACGAGGCTGCTCACACCTTCTCTGCGCTTTTGCTTCCAGGTCTTCGCGGGCTTCTGTGCTTCGCTTTTACCTGTGTCCGGCGTCGCGGGATGATGTTGGCCTGCGAGCGCGAGGGCAACCGCCTCAAGATTTGTGCCGCAGGCGCGACAAAATTTGGTGTCGTCGGGGTTGTGCGCTGCGCAACGCGGGCAATACATGATGGCTGCTACCTCCTACTTCCACACTTGTACGAGCGTGCGCGTTCATGAGGTTCAAAAAAGGTGCGGCGCGCGTTTGCCATTACGGCTTCTTCGCAAAGATGTACGCGCGACGGCTCGGATACTCTACGTCCGTGTACGGGTCTCTTTCAATCACTTCCTGTAGCTCAAAGCCCGCCGCCTGCAAATAACCTTTGACTTCTTCCGTTTCAAAAAAGAAAAAGTCTATAGAGACCTCTTTGCCCCACCATTCGTCCAAGTGCTTAATCTCCTGCCCGATATGAAAAGCGAGCAGCAGCACGCCGTTTTTAGACAACACGCGAAACAACTCTCCGAGAGCCTGACCCAGCGACGCGCGCGGCAGATTGACGATAGCGTAAAACGCCGCGATGCCCGCGTAAGAATTGTCTGCCACATCGCTGAGCGCGAGCATGTCTCCCTGCTGAAATGGAATCAAAGGATGTATCCCGCGCGCCTGCTCTATCATGTCCGGCGACAGGTCTATGCCGCAGACCCTTGCGCCCAGACTGTGCAGAAACCCGGCCACCTGTCCGGGGCCGCATCCCATATCGCAGACCACGCCGCGCCCCGAAACTTTCTCGACTAACCACTCAAGCATTTTCCGGTCAAACGGCTTCTGCTCCAACTCATCACGAAACTGCGCGGCATAATCCGCCGCCACCAGATCGTAAACGCTCCTGACTTCTCTCGGTTTCTGTTTCATCTATGGCAAGACGGCGATGGAAGATTTTAAATTTTTATTTTGGACGAAATCAAGAAGAGGGACTTTCTTTTTGAGGCGGGTCAGTATTACGCAGATGGAGTGGAAAGCGAAATCTGTGATGAATAGTTGATTCGAGGGTATATGGTTGAGAAATTGACCGACTTCATCAGACTTAGCTTGCCCAAGCAGACGCTCAAGCCAGATGTTGGTATCTACCAGATACATCAATCACCCCGCCAATCCAATGCCTTTTTCTGAAGCTCAAGCGACGTATATTCTTCGCAGTAATCGCTCAAAGCGCCAGCCCAATTCTGCCGCAGTTTTCCGACAGCTTTCCGTTTCCGTTTCTCCAATAAAAATTCCACAAAATCCCGGACCTCAGCCTGCGAATCCGGCGGCAGCTCCTTCACAAGTTCGTCAAGCGGTTTTAGTTGTGTGCTCATAATTCTCACCAAATAAAACATTCTCAAATCTAGAATAAGTTTACAGCCAATTCAGATAAGTTGCACGAAATGATACAGATAAGCGCCGAACGCTCGAACAAACCCGCGCCGAGCATAAGGCATTCAATATCATCGGAGAAGACAAAGATGAAAGAGAAGCTATTGATCCCTCTCCCTATTGAAGAGAGAAGACACCAATCTATCAAACCCACTAATTATAGGGTACTTCCTTTCCTTGCGTTCAAAAGCGGGATCAGGTTCTATGTAATATTCAATCTTTAAACGTTCTATCTCTGCCTCAAGTATAGATACTTTCTCGTCTTTCTTCTCTAGCTTTTGCTTTAATTTATCACTCTCATGTCTATCGATCTTGCGTAATATCTTATTCCGCGATCTATTCACTCCATCCAATTTATCTGCTAAATGATCGGCCAATGCCGTAGCAATATTTCGCCTTTTAATTTTCAGTGCCTCTAGCGTTATGTCGCGCTCTCGCAATTCCGCTTCGGCAGCAGACCTTTGCCGAGCGGACAAATCCGGGATTCTTTGTCCAGCGGCAGAGATATATGCATCGAGTTGAGAGACTTTTTCACTGAGGTCTGAAATTTTCCGGCCACACCTTTTCTCCAAGGTAAGGTAAGAAAATAAGTGGGCTAAGACTCTGACTAAAAGTATGGTTAAGATTAAGGCCAATGCGATTAGAAACAATCCTATTAGAATGGGGATTAAAATTTCAGTGATAAACTTATAGATGAGATACAAAATGATATAAATAACTATAATTGCTACCACAATTGTAGCTAGAAATTCCTTTACCTTATCGTTAATGCCGTTGGAGGAGTTTTTATTGCCCATTATCTTATTTTCTTTCGGTTATTGAGAACGATCGGCCTATTGTGAGACGACGGCTAGAGGCTAGAATATATCACAGAAGGTAGCGTGGATTGCTATCTGGGTAACGATTATGCGAGAGCAGCCTAACGCATGTTATCTTGCATGATGCGGCCTCACACGCGCGCAAACGTGTGTATAATGGCGCATTCTGACTCGGATTTCACACTGGAAAAGACGGGGCGGTTTCGTCTTGGCATACTCGGAGGGGAGATTATTAAATGAGAGGCTTCATTATCTTGACGCTCGTGCTGGTCGCGTCATCGGCTTATGTCTTTGACGCGCAGGCGCAGAGCAGACGTGGGAGAGGTTCATCAAAGCGAACAGTGAAAACTGCGGGGACGTTAGCCGCTGCGGGTAGCGTTACGACGCGGACGGGTCTCACTTATTTGATTACGCGGCGCGGCGCGGGGAAGCAGGCGAAGGCCGGAGAGACGGTCATCGTCCACTACACAGGCATGTTGACAGATGGCGTGAAGTTCGATAGCTCGCATGACAAGAATCAGCCGTTGGCGTTTAAGCTCGGAGCCGGGCAGGTCATTAAAGGCTGGGATGAAGGCATCGCACGACTGCGCGTGGGAGATCAGGCGATTCTGGTCATTCCTTCACAACTCGGTTACGGGAAAAGGGGAGCGGGCGGCGGCGTCATTCCTCCCGACGCGACGCTGATCTTTATCGTCGAGCTGGTGGATGTCAAAGCGACCTCTCTGGCGGAGATTCTGTCTGCGACCTTAAACGCGCGCGGGCTGGATGCGATGATTACACAGTTCCAGCAACTGGGCGCGGCAGGCACGCAGGATATTTACGCCAGCGAATCCGACCTGAACGGATTTGGTTACAGGCTGTTAGCGAAAAAAAGATTTAAAGAGGCGATAGAAGTTTTTAAGCTCAATGCCGGGGCTTATCCGCAATCGGCGAATGTCTATGACAGTCTGGCCGAAGCCTATCTGGCAAACGGCGACAAGCAGCAGGCGATTGAAAATTATCGCAAAGCGCTTGAGCTTGACCCGCAATCCGAGAGCGCGAAAAAAGCTTTGCGAGAGCTGACGGGAAAATAAGATTCATTCAAGTGTGGACGATAAAGATTTAAGTACCGAGTCAGTTCCAAACATGGCAAGGTAAAAACCATGTTCACGCAAAGGCGCAAAGACGCAAAGGGGTTGAGCCATTCTTTGACTTGGCGTGTTTTCTTTGCGCCTTTGCGCGAAATCGGCGCTTTCTTCGCGGCTCAAGTCATGAGCAGCCACACGATGAAGGCAAGCGATTCTGGCGATTTTCTCAGACCGCTCTCAACTCCCCTTCGCGATTTATTAAACAATATTACTGCAAAATAGCTGAAAAACTGTTGCGCATGCACGGATTGAGCGATTTTGAGATATAGTAATGGCGCAATGAAATTAAATTCCGACATGCGCCCGCAGCTCGGGTTGGTGTGCATCACCGTCTCTGATGCTGTGCGGTATCGCGCGGTGACGCGCAAGCGTCTGCTGCAATTCGATGAAGACGAACAGAAGCGTCTGCTGCGACTGCTCTATGCAGATAATCTAGCGCGCCTGAATGCCGCACTGGATTTTTGTGTGGAGCGCGAGATTAAGCTGTACCGCTTAACTTCCTCGCTCTTTCCCTTTGCGGATGATGCTATCGGCGGCGATGTGTTAGAGGAATTTCAAGAAGAGTTGGGGCGAACCGGACAGCGCGCACACGATTTGAATATTCGCTTAGCTCTTCATCCGGATCAGTTCGTGGTCTTAAGCTCGGACTCTCCGCACGTGGTGGACAACAGTATCAAGATTCTCAAATCGCACGCGCACATCCTTGACTTGCTCAAGCAGCCGCGCTCGGCCTGGGCTGTGATGGAGATACACGGCGGCAAGGGTGGGCGCAACGAGCGTTTGATAGAGGTCGTGCGCGAGCTTCCTGACAATGTGCGTTCGCGCCTCGCTTTCGAGAATGACGAGTATGCGTACAGCGCGGAAGAGATTTTAAATGTTTGTCGCGCCGCAGGCGTGCCTATGGTTTTCGACGCGCATCATCATATCGTGCATGAGAAGCTTGAGAGCTACGATGACCGGAGCGTGGCAGAGATGTTAGATGCGGCGCGCGAGACCTGGCCGGTTCCAGAGTGGCAGATGGTGCATATCTCTAACGGTCGCGAATCGTTCGCCGACCGGCATCACAGCGATCTGATTGAGGTCATGCCCGAAGCCTTTCGCCACGCGCCATGGATCGAGGTCGAAGCAAAGCATAAAGAGCTTGCGATAGAGCATCTGCGCGCAAAGTGGCTGAGCGCGCTTGAACCATCCACGCGAGCTAACGCTGCTTAGAAGCTGTTTGAACATTCCTAAATGTGCGCTGAAGGCGCAGGCAGAAGGTAGCCAGACGTGCAACGTCTGGTGAGACAACACAATCATTTCCGCGCCGCAAGGTGCGGACAGACAGCATCTGAGCGCATCTTCAATGCGCAAATCTTTTCCTCGACCTTCCAGACGTTGCACGTCTGGCTACCTTCTCATCGCCGCTCGCGCGGCTGAACGGAATTTTCAGCTTCTTAGAGCGTGCATCCATGAAGATAGTAATTCCACAGGATGCGCGCCGCGACAGCCCGCCATGGTCTCCAACTGATGCTCATGTCATTCAATTCATCAAAGGCCGGTCGCGCCGGAAGACGCTTGAGCCGCTGCAAGGCAATCGCCAGCGCGAGGTCTCCGGCAGGCCATACGTCAGGGCGCATAAGCGCACGCAACAGGTAAATATCAGCCGTCCAGAATCCGATGCCCTTGAGCTTCATCAACTCCGCACGTGCAGCATCATCCTCAATTCGCTCAAGCGCATTCAAGTCGAGTCTCTTCTCGACTATGGCCTCAGCCAAACCTCTGCTATAGGCAATCTTCTGTCGGCTAAAGCCTGCGGCCTTGAGCGCAACGTCATCTATCTCAAGAAATCGTTCCGGCGTGAGCGGCGAAGCGATTGTGAGCAAGCGATCATACGCAGCCTTTGCAGAAGCGAGCGACACCTGCTGTTCGAGAATGATTAGCACGAGAGTCCCGAATCCCTGCTCGCGCTCCCACAAAGGCGGCGCGCCAAACTTTTCCAACACCCGCGCCAAATCCGCATCCGCGCGTGACAGGAAAGATAACCCTTCTTTCAAGCTCTTGTCGGTCAAAGCCCGCGGAGTTTTTGTGCGGCCAGCCATGCGATGTTTTTTGTCAATTTCTATTTGAGTTAAGGAAATGGAGCTGAGAGATCGAATCCCAGTAATGGTTCAGTTTGAACTTTATGAGATGAATCGTCACTCGTGACCTATCACATGCAGAGAGAAATAGTTTCCCGCAAAGGCGCAAAGACGCTAAGAAAAGCACGCCAAGAGCAAGTGGCATTCAAGGCTTTGCGGTCTTGCTTTGCGCCTTTGCGGGAGATTCCTAATCGTCTTTGAGCTTGCTCTCTGAAACTGAACCACTACCCGAATCCCTGACCTCTTGACTGCAAGTCTAAAAGCGGCGACCCTTCTCTGACGCCTCAAACCTGTTGGTGTTTCCCTGTTGGATTAATTCGTAGGAGGTGTTCGCCGTTGACCACTCTTACTTCGGCGGATCGAATACAGCTCGTGCTCCGTCCGTATCAACAAGCGCTCACCCACCAGCGCCGGCGTCGCCTGCGCCATGTCGTCCAGTTCATTCACGTGCAATAACTGGAACTTTTCTCCCGTCGCGACCACAAACGTTTGGCCCTCTTCGCTCAGGCAGAACAGCTTGCCGTTGTAGGCCCAGGGCGAGGTCGTGAAAGCCGTTGCCATCGGGTCGATCCGGGTCCGGTAAGTCATCTTTCCAGTCCCTGCGTCAAAGCGGCTCAAGATGCCCGTCTCGGTCAGCGTGTACACAGCGCCTTCATAAGCCACGAGCCGACGGCAGATAAGTCCCGCCGCGCGCCTCCGACCACACGACATACTCGTTCGAGCGCTCATCCTTTCCGAGCGAGATGTCGCCCGCAGCGCCGGGACGGAGCGCGAACAAGGGCTTTCCCCGCCCGCCGTTGATATACAGGAGTCCGTCGTAAGCGAAGGGCGTCGGAATCGGCGTCGCCGCCATTCCCGACATGCGCCACAGTTCTTTCCCCGCCAGGTCGTAACTCACAGCCTCCCCCGGTCCCACCGCCACGACCTCAGTGCGCAGCGCGTGCCGCCAAACAAAAGGCGTCGCCCATCCTGAACGCTGTGGTGGCTGCCCCTTGCCGCCCACGTCCCGATTCGTGCGCCAGACCTGCTTGCCTGTTCGTTTGTCGAACGCGGCGATGTACTGCTGCTTCTCGTTGTCGTTCACGATCACCAGCAGGTTGCCCGCCAGCGCAGGCGAACTCCCCGTCCCAAAGTCGAGGTAGATCGGATTCGCTTCGAGCGGCGTTGACCATGCCTGCTTCCCCTTCAAGTCAAACGCCCACAACCCCATGTTCGCCACATACACATAAATGAACTTCCCGTCCGTCACAGGACTCTCCGAGACAAAGCTGTTCTTGCGATGACGCCCACCCGGCGGACGCCCCGTGTAGAACTCCTTCTTCCATTCCACCTTGCCGCTCTTCAGGTTCAGGCAATAGAGAAAGTAGTGAAGCGTTACTTCTTTCGGCAGCTCGATGTCGCGCGCCGTCAGACGCTCCAGTATCTCCTCGTTCGAAAGCCCCTGTTTACTCAACTCCGCGACGTACTCGTTGCTGTACTCCGTCCCCTTCTGCGGTGGCTTCGACTTGCCCTCCGTCGTCACGGTGGTGACGAACACCTTGTCGCCGGTCACAATCGGCGACGACCACCCGCGCCCCGGAATCGGCTGCGACCACTCGACGTTCTCCGTCTTCGACCAGCGTTCGGCCAGCCGCGCATTCGCTCCCACGGGATTTGAGTCCGGCCCGCGGAACTGCGGCCAGACGACATTCTGCCCGTGAACTGTGTGCGACGCCATGAACAGCGCGCACGCCAGACCGGTCAGGCGTAAGAGAAGATAAAGGTCAATAACTTTGCGGATACTTGCTTGTTCAGGACGAGTTGTATTCATAATCTTCCCGTATGTTTTGAGACTGCTGAGTTGTTTGATCTGTCAGTATTAACCGGGCGGGAAGTATCGTATCAGACCTTCAATCTTACATATGTAAAAATAAGCTGAAACCTCTTTATATAGCATCACCGTAGAATCCACCACTGTGCTATCTTACCGAGCGAGTTGACATGCCGTTGTAAGGAATGTGGCAAAGTAAGCGGTCTGAGTAGCATCTTGATCGCCATGCTAGTTGGATAATGCTTGCGCAGTAATCCAGTGATTTTGGCGGTGATGTTGCGGTAATGTTGCCCCTCTACCGACTCATGTGGGTATCGCCAACAGAACGTGTAACGTAGTGCACACTCTGCATGGTTATGCCACGACTTAATCAAGCGTCGTCTCAAGACACCTAGCACCTTCAGTCGCCCGTTGCGTTCGATGCGGTCATACTTCGTGAAATATCTGTAGAAATGCTTGTAGTGACGTAGCTCGTCGCGCTTAATCCTGTCAATAAGAAGCTTGAGAACCGGCTCGTCCGTGTAATTATGAATTGCACGATAGAGCGTCGCAGTGCCCATCTCCACGACGCAACGCGCTACCATCTCCAAACCTCGTATCGGTTCGAGCATTTCGCTGGGGCAGTCACGTGTGAATTCTGCGAAGAAGTCTTTATAGGCAGCATTCCAGTCAAATTCAGGCCAGACCTGCAAAACGTAAGTCTTAAGGGCTAGTCCGTGTTGCACTTCCTCACGTTCCCAATGGTCTATTAGCCAACTTGAAACTTCTTCATCCTCGGCGAAATACTTCGCTAAGTTGTGAGCGTAAGCATCGGACGCTATCTCGATAAACGAACCAGCAGCCAACAAGAAAAATAGTCCTTCATTGTCTCGAATCCGTTTCGCCTCAATCCGCTCGAAAGGGATGCTATCTAAATTCCATGATAACGCATCAGTATATTTTGATCTCATGAATAAGCTCTTTGGTTATTTTAGGAAGCCCCATTAAAATCCAATCTCTTATTATGAGGTGTCGGGTGAACTAGTAAGCGAGTTCCATTGAGCACTACTGCTAAGTATTACAGTCATCCGATGCAAAATTCAACTACTGTGTGAAGCATAACGAATTCCACAAAAAGATTCTTTTGTAGAATGGTCATGCCTCCGACTAACGAAAAATTATAAATAAGCTTGAGAAGATATATGCGACAGTAGCATTCAAGAGTCGGCACGCTATAGGCACACAAAATAAATAGGGCATCCATGCAGGATGCCCTAACTTATTGCAAATAATGGTGGAGCCGAGGGGATCGAACCCCTGACCTCTTGACTGCCAGTCTAAGAAATGAGTTTGATGGAGTATGGCTGAGAGTAGAAGAGTACGTTTTGATTGCTGTTTCATTCAAATTTATACTGCTTTAGTAAGATGATTTTGGGCTGATTTGGCTGAGTTGTGACTCTATAGTGCCCCAAGCGTAAATGAGCAGCACGTCACTGTCCACAAACCCATAGGGGGCCTTCAGCACAGATTTTGAAACCTTCAAGTCAAAACCTAACTACTGCGTGATCCAGCACCTCACGAACTTTGCGTCCCAAGCCCTCGATGTTATACGGCTTCTGAAGCACTATCGCGCCTAACTCTTCCATCGGTTTGTTCTGCTTGAGGAACCGGCTCTGCACTGTCTCAGAGCTATAGCCGGTCATAAAGATCAACGGCACATCATCACCTAGCGCGCGGATTTGTTCGTAAGCTTCCCATCCGCCCATGCGCGGCATCACTACATCCAGCAACAGCAGGTCTATCTGCTCGTGATTCTGTTCATACATTTCTACTGCTTCCGCGCCATTCTTCGCCAGCAGCACCGTGTAACCCAGTCCTTCCAAAATATCTCTTGCCAATCCACGCAGAGCCTCCTCGTCTTCGGCAACCAGAATCGTTTCCGTTCCGCCGAGCAAAGGACGTTGGATCGCCAACGTCTCTTTCTCAATGGCTCTCTCAACCACCGGGAGAAAGATTTTGAAGCTCGTCCCGTGCCTTTCCTCGCTATAGACATTGATATGGCCGTCATGCTGCTTGACGATGCCATAGGCCATTGAGAGGCCGAGACCAGTGCCTTTACCAATCTCTTTGGTCGTGAAGAATGGCTCGAAAATATGCTTCTGCGTCTCAGCGTCAATGCCGCTGCCGGTATCGCTCACCCTGATCTGCACATACTTGCCGGGATTAACATAAGGGTACTGGCGTTGGTAAATCTCATCCAATTCGGTGTTGCTTGTTTCGATGGTCAGTTGTCCGCCCTGCGGCATCGCGTCGCGGGCGTTGACGGCTAGATTCATAATGACCTGCTCAATCTGCGCCGGGTCAGCAAAAATCGCCGATAGGTTGGAGTCAGCTATCACGCGTACTTCGACATCCTCGCCGATGATGCGCCCAATCAACTCGATGATTTCTCCGATGGTGTCATTGACGTTGAGGGCGCGGCGTTGCAGATGCTGCCGACGACTGAAGGCCAGCAGTTGGCGAGTCAACCCGGCAGCACGGTTACTGGCCTTTTCTATCTCTATCAGGCGAAGTTGTAATGGATCGTCCGGTTGCAGTGTACGTAGCGCAAGATATGTATTGCCGAGGATGGCTGTCAACAGATTGTTGAAATCGTGCGCGATGCCTCCGGCCAGAGTGCCGATGGCTTCCATCTTTTGCGATTGCTGCAACTGCTGCTCGCTTTTAATGAGAGCCTGCTCTGACAGCTTGTGCTCCGTTATTTCCTCCTCCAGTTTTTGGTTGGCGGCGGCAAGTTGCGCCGTGCGCTCGGCGACACGATGTTCTAATTCTGCCTCAACATGTTTATGTTCGAGGAGGCGCGCTACTTTGGCTACGAGGAGAGACGGCTCAAACGGCACTTCGATATAGCCGTCTGCCCCAGTTTGCAGAGCCTCAACGACACTCTCCGTATCTTTATCCAAAGCGCTTACCAACAGTACCGGAGTTCTGGCCAGATCCGCATCCGCACGAATCATCTGGCAGAGTTCAATACCCGTGATGTCTGGCATCACGACATCGCTGATGATAAGGTCAGGACGTTCGCTCTGCGCTATTCTAAAGCCTTCATGAGCATCTCCTGCGGTGAGTGTGTGAAAGCCTGCCTGGCGTAGCAGCGAACCCACTAATTCAAGATGTTCAGGAGTGTCGTCTATTATGAGAATGGTGTTTTGACGCCGCTGAAGTTCCATATCTATCTTTCTGTGCAGGTGCGGTCAAGACTTGGCAGTTGAACCAGAGGTAATTGAGTCTCATTAGTCGGAGGCTGGAAACTACCAACGTATTATCGAGGGTAAGGAATACAAGAGCAGTGTAGTCTACTCTCTTTGGCGGAATCAACCATTTATCAGCAAAGAAGTCAATCCTGACAGAAATGATGTAGTGGGCCAGTTTGAAGGCTTAGAAATTGAACACTTCATATCGTTATTCTCGATATAGCTTTTTCGGATTATGCGGCGTCCGCTGCCGCCAAATGGGACATTCTCGCCAGCGATCATATCGGCTAATGGCCTTGAGCGAGCTGACTTTCCTAAACCTAATCTGGCGCATTTCCATGAATAGCACCTCAAAACCAGAATAACGCTCTCGCTTAGGGACAGGCTTAGGGGCAAACACAAAAACAGGCCATCGCAAGATGGCCTGTAACTTGTTGCAAATAATGGTGGAGCCGAGGGGGATCGAACCCCTGACCTCATGACTGCCAGTCTAAAATTTGAGTTGTGTCTAGTTTAGTTGAAAGTGAAAGAGTGTGTTTCCATTGATGTTCCTCGCAATTCTATGCTGGTCTATTAAGATGATTTTAGGCTGGTTTGGCTGAGTTGTGACTCTATAGTGACTCAAACGAAAATGAGCATTACGTCATCTGTTCATAAAACCATTTAAATGAAGTGGTGGCGAAAATTTTAATCGTAGCGCCTTAGAAACTTTAGTGCGCAGCCTCATTCATCGTGGCAGCTTCCGCGAGTTGCGAATAATAATTAAAAAGGACTAGCTCTAATTTAATCTGCCTATCTGGGTCATCAGAATGTCTGAAAATATATGAGAAGGATGTTTCATTTCTTTCTCCCAGAGATTGCAGGCAATTAGGATGTTCAAGCATCGCCTGATTTGCCCTTTCAATTAATTCTGTAAAAGCTGGGACGGTCTTGTTGAAAATTACTAGAGCAACCTTTTCATCTCTCCAACTTACATATCGCTCTAGTAATTGGCTGACTGCCTCCCTTAATCTAGTCCTTCCATTCCAGAGCTTACATTCCGCAATAAAGACATTAGTTCCCTCTGCATCCTGAATTAAGATGTCTGTTCGCCCGATCTTATTAAATGCTTCTCCTGTAGCGGAATGATTTCTTGAGACAGCGTTCAAAAATGGCAGGAAGTAGTCCCTTAATCCCTCTTCTCCTAATTTGCTAGTTACTCTAGGAAACTTCTCAAGATTACGGCCTATTTGCAGAATGTAATCTAGGATTTGAAAATAAGCAGCGTCGCCAAGTGTTGGTATTGTTTCATCTATAAATACTGGATCATGAGTGCCTCCACTAAAGTAACCTTCTAGTGCAGCCTCGACCTCTGACATCATCTCTTGTGTGCTATAAACGCGATTAGGATATACGGTAAGAGTTTTAGGTGGATTAGCCCTGCTTTGGCTTGCGGTAATATTTGCTGTGCGAACTGATGGTAATTGCTCAATCAATACTTGTATTTCTTGAATTAGATTTAAGTCTTTAAGGAATACCTTTAAGTATTCATTATTGAATGCTTCTCTTATCTCTAAGTCATAATTCTTTGCCATTGTTGGTGTTCCAAGTTGGATTAGCATAAAGCCACTATCGTTTTGTGGTAGTAAGCCGTCATGTCAATTAACTATAGGGCTGATAGATCATAGAAGACCAAATCCCTGAAGAGTTCCGCTCTTTATACTCCTTGTTTGAAAGAATTGCTCTATGTGAATTAAGAGGCTATCTTTTATTTATTGATATATCCAAAATCTGAGGAATATCATCAGGACGTTTTGAAACTGCCGGGTCTGAATGCCAGCGGCCAAATCCACCATGTTGATTTACCGCGCGAACCCACTCTCGCATGGCTTCCCGCTTCACCTTATCCTTCTGGTCTTCTTCACCCTTGATTTCAATGACAAGAATTTCATCATTGGATAATCTTACTAAAAAGTCCGGTCGGTATTTATGTTCGCCGCCATTGAAGATGTAGGGAATTTCAAAGCCGAGATGATCGTTCTTTACCCAAGCCGTAGCATGCGGGCTACGGTCAAGATGCAAGGCTGCTGTGCTCTCCCAACGACTATCACAAACACAAAAGTTGATGTGAGACTTTCGGGTATGGACAAAAGGCTTGCTTGTATCCCAAGCCTTCATATCACTGGTTGAGATAATTGGCTTATTGGTATTAACGATCAGCTCATATGATTCTACGTTCTCTTGTTGAATAAAGGGCGCGAGATGATTAACTATCGTCGCTGCGTTGAGCCTAACAAGCACTCTTTTGCGCTTATCTTCCAAACCGAACAATGGCGGGGAAATTTGTAACTTGTCTGAAACGATGAATTTTTCGACGACAGGAACGATCTGTGTAAATAAGGCGTTCGGGTCTCCCTTCCAGTCAACTTTGATTTGTTTGAAGATGTCGAGGGTGGCGCGGAAGATACTGCTTTGTAGCCGCACTTGGCTATAAATCTGCTCTAAGTCAATCTCAGAGAGGCGCGTGACATCATGCTTGCCATCAATGACAGGGGCGAGTTCTGCAATCTCGCGCGTGTCGTAAGCATTAAGGGTGAGCGGTGCGACCTTATTCAAGTCAAGTTTCAGAACAGGCTTGAACTTGCTTTCGATTCGCACGACATTAGGAAAGCGAATCTCAAATTCTACTTTCTCGGTTAAAGGCTGAATGCGTTGCTTTTGAACTGAGGGCTTTGCTTCGCTGTCTTTGGGAGATTCGTGCGGCATGAAAGCGAACGGGACGCCGAAGATGTTGACGTATTCGGGAGTAAAGAAACCCTTTTCATCAAGGTCATATGAAGTACGTCTCAAACCCCGCCCAACCACTTGTTCGCAGAGAAGTTGGCTTGAGAAGGCGCGCAAGCCCATGATGTGCGTGACGGTTTTTGCGTCCCATCCTTCTGTTAGCATCCCAACAGAAATGACGTGTTGAATCTGCTCGCCAAGCTCTCCTACTTTGCCGATAGTATCAACTGTTTGGCGTAGTCTTTGAGCCTGCTCTTTTTTACTGAGCTTGCGCGTCGGCTCTGTTTCAGCATCTTCATCAGTTGATTTAGCTTCTGTGATTGTTTCTTCTTCTGCGAAGGCTTCGGCAGATTCCAAGACTTTTGAATCAATGTGTAGCGTCTTTGCCGGATTGCATAGTTCGGGAATCAAGATGTTTTCATGGTCGAAAGCATATTTGATGCGTGCGGCAGTTTCCGTCTGGTTAGCGACAGAGATCATCACAGGCGGAACTGTACCGCCCGAATCTCTCCACGCCTGCGACCACTCGCGCCAATCCTTGCCTAGAAGGGCATAGGCATTTTCGACCAAAGGCGGCAACGCCTCGCTCTCTGCTGCGCCCTTCTTGTTGAGCGATGGCTTTACGGTGGGATCGTTGTAGAGATGATAAAACTTTGAGCGATAGTCAGCGTCAAGTTGACCGTCGTCCCGAATGACGACGCGCGGCGTTTTGACTAGGCCGGATTCGATGGCTTCGGTCAACCCGAAATCACTGACGATCCAACCAAATAGGTTTTCCGAGGTGGAGCTTTTGCCGGTAGGTGTAAACGGTGTCGCGGAGAAATCATAAACAGTCTGGATGCCGCGCACACGGTTTAAGCGGTCGAGGCCGCCGATCCAAATAGTTGCTTCTTCGGCATCCTTCTTTTCGTCACGGCTGAGTTTTGCGCCTGCCGGAATTCGCCAAGCATGATGTGCTTCGTCATTGATGACGATAAAGTTTTTAGAGTTCGCCAGCTCGCCTAAGACTTCACGGGCATATGCTTCATCTGATTTTGCGCCGCGCTTGTCAACGGAGCGTTTCTTTTTGATTCTCTCTTCTGTATCCCATGCGAGCGCATGCCAGTTGCGTATCACGACTTTTGCTTGGCGTAGTTGCTCACGCAGGCCGAGCGGCACGACGTTGAAGGCGTCGTAATAGTTTTCCTCGCCAGCGGGGAGCAGGACGCTCAGACGGCTGCGGACGGTCAGGTTAGGCGCGATGATGAGAAAGTCTTTGGCGTATCCCTTCTTGTTTGCATAGTTGATTTTGTTCAGCGACTGCCATGCGATGAGCATCGCCATCACGATAGTCTTACCTGTTCCGGTCGCCATCTTTGAGCAGATGCGCGTGAGGTCGCCGCCATCGGAAGGAATATCAATTCCGACTTTTGCTGCATCAGGAGCTTCGGCGAGCCAGATCAGGGTTTCGATGGCTTCGAGCTGGCAAAAGAAGAAGCGATTGGTGCGCTCGTCTATATTGTGCCAGTGTTCGAGCAAATTTTTTGTGATGCCTGAGATACCCGCGTAGCCATTCTCGCGCCACTCTTTAACGCGCTCGCGCACCTTGTTGACGAGTGGGATTTGGACGAACACACCCGGATCATTGATGAGCCGTTTTTCAGTTGAAGCGATGGTATAGCCAGAGGATCGCCTGCCTTTCGCAAGCTCAAACGCCATGCGGTGATGGTTGTATTCCCAATGCTGGCGCGGCTCCTCGTATGGCGAGTTGATGATTAAATGGTCTATTCCAGTGGGCATACAGTTTTTCGGATAGCTTAGCTTTTAGCTAACCTCTTATTTTTTAAATGCGTTTGCGTTTTACTTATCAGCAGTTTCTTCAGGATTGATACATTGTGGGTCAGTATCCTTAATGGCTTTCGGGAAAAACTTTCTGAGATAACACCAGTACAGATTTTTCTCCGCTTCTTGCCACTTACCCTGGTGAAAATGCCCGTAGGGATTCATATAGTGAAAATAATCAAATGTAACCACTTGCTCGACAAAAGGGTTTGTAACTTCAATCTGTTTTTCCAAACGATTGATGTCTGTTGGAAAGAATGTCGGTTTGTATTCCCAACTCTCTACATTTGCCCAAAACGTAACTTTCTTTGAGTTACACATCTCACTAAAGTTTTTGAAGAAGGGTTCAACCTTTTCTTTATAATTATCTACAGTTAAACGCCGTTCCCCTGCGCCATCCTGTAGCATGACAATATCAATGCCAGCACCTTTTTGGCCTGAAGCAGTCGGTTGTAAGAATTCGCCAAATGATTTAGCAAATTTCTCAGCGTTGAGGGGATGCCTAAGTTCAGATAGGTTAGGATTAAAATAAGGGCATACTGCGACGGGCTTATTATTGTTATCAAGAGCCTTGCAGAAATCACTAATACTGCGATGGAACTTTTGTAGTTCCGTTATTTGTACCACAGAGTAATCCTGATTCCACATCTCATTCGGTAAATACCAACCTGCGAATGATTTTCGTATGCTCCCATCTTTTCCATGCCCGTAACGTTTCCAAGCTTCTTTGGCTAACGCTTTGTTTTTATCAGCCTCACCATTCTTTGCATTCAGTTGTAATGCATATTGATTTGTGTCATCCCAGCTTGGTGTTGGTAAGAAGCCTGCATCTTCCCTAAGACCGATATAAACGCGCATATCGGTTCGACCATCAGCATAATCGAGAATGAAGCGTGTTGGGTCAAAGTTGTTTGGATTTGCAGGGTAATATATATGCTCTTTACCGTCGCCAGTTTTTGATTCGAGATGTTGAATTATAATTGTGTGATGAATGCCCGCTCGAACCATTGAATCAAGAACATTGCGCCAAGCTGTCTCATCAAGCAAATCTTCCCAATATTGGATAAATGCGCCGCTCAAATGGGGCGGTTGGGGCGGTAAGTTAATATTAGGTTTCACATTCGAGCGATCCGAAGAATTTGACCGGAGGACACTGAGAGAATATGTATTGTTAATCAACAGTAAAATAAAGAGGCAAGATAAAATGAGCCGTAAGGTTGCTTTTTCAGGAAAAGTTTTAGCAGGCATTGTGAGTTTCTCCTTTTGTGAGTTGTACCGAATTGGTATCACGTAAACTATTGTTCATTGAACATCCATCAGTTTCAGACTCTCGATCCCTCTGTCGTCAACGATTTTGACGGCGATGCGTTTGTAACTGCCGATGGTGAATGGCAGAGAGACGTTGCCGCGATAGGCTTCGATGAGGTCTTCGTTAATTTCGGATTTGAGGTTTTTAGCGAGCCGCGCCCAGCCGTCTTTGTCGCCAGCCATCGGGAAAAAGACTTGATGCGGGAAGAGACTTCTGCCGTCAAAATTCGCGTCGAGCATCCAGACGGCGATGCGTGACGTTCCGCCTGATTCGATGACGCCTTCTTTGACGTTGTAGTAATCGAAGCCGAGCACTTCGACTTGATATTGCTTATCGCCTCTTTCGTTCTTCCCGGCTTCGCGCAGTTGCACGTCGGGTTGGCCGATGAGCCAGAAGCTTTCATTGCTGGAACGGTTCTTTTTCAAATCTTCGGTGAGCAGGTCGGCGTTCATCTGCGCTTTGAGAAGTGTCACGCCTTGCCAGTTGGTTTGCTCGATGTTGTTGACGGCAACGGGATCGAACTGGAAGGCGGCGAAGATGACGAATTTCGGTTTGGGAAAAAGTTTGTTCGCTTCCAGCAACGCGAGTTCGATTTGAGCGGGCGGCATCGGTTCGTGTTCGGGGCCGAAGGAGACGACGGCACGAGCGGTTTCGGTTCCGTCTTCATTCATCACTTCGGCGTCGGCGTGTAGGAAACGAGTCCCTGCCAACGGCTCGACGCGAGAGAACAACATCTTTTCGCCTCTGCGCCCACGTATGCCCGTTCTCAATAGTTCGCTACGCCATTCGTCCTGACGCAAGGTTTCGCCAGAGCGCGCAATAGAACTGTCGGCGGGCATTTGTTCGGTGGCGGTCGCTTCGTGCAAAGGCTGGACGAAGGGAGCGGGGACGGCTTCGACGGTGAAAGGTGATGTGACGCGAGCCGTGTTTTTATCCGGCAAGGGTTGATCGTAGAGCGTTTCCGGCGTGGGCGGCTCGTTGTTGGCGATTGATTTTAAGGTGATGTGCGGAACGGTTTTGTATTTGAAGCCGGAGGCGATCCCTTCTTCGGGCTTGGCGAGTTGGTAAAAATCAAACGTCGCGGTCATCAAACGCTGTTTGGCAAGCGTGAGTGCGACACGCGATGTATCGCAAGTTATCCAACGCCTGCCCCATTGCTCGGCGACAAAGGCAGTCGTTCCCGAACCGCAAGTAATGTCTAAAACTAAATTGCCGGGGTCGGTAGTCATCAAAAGACAGCGTTCTAAAGCCGTCGTGCTTGTTTGAACTACATAAATTTTGCCGTCAGTCCGGCTTTGTATTCCACCAATATCATCCCAATTTGTCGTAATTGGAGAAACAGGAAAATCGTTAAATCGCCGAATGTAGCGAAGTGTGTTTCCTTGAACTTCAATTCGCTTCTGGCTGGCTAGAGTTTCCATCCCTTCTAAATTGGTTTTCCATCCACCGATGTACTTTCTATTATTGAAAGTAAATTCGACAGGCGTATTTCCTTGTGAAGTAAGGTCGCCAAGTGTACAAAGGTCTGCCCCATCAGGAAGCTGAGTAATCCCTCTTAGTTCATCTTTTGTTGCTGGTCGAGTTGTACCATCAGGTGAAGAAACACGGTCGTACTTTTTAGCCCCTTCTTCTGCGGCCTTTTTAGTGTAGAAAAGCTGAAAATATTTAACTTTAGGTAGTTCCTTTGCATACCAAAGAACAAAATCAAAGACACCATAGAGCAACTTGCTTCCAAGACCGCTAGTCTTACCAAGAGCGATCAAAGCCGCAAAATTTCTCTCGCCGAAAACTTCATCCATCAAGTTCCGAACCAGATGCAAGTTTTCATCTGAAATCTGCACGAAGATTGAGCCTGATTCGTGGAGCAGTTCACGCGCAAGCAGCAGGCGGTCGCGCAAGTAGGTTAGGTAAGAATGAATGCCAAGCTCCCAAGTGTCACGGAAAGCCTTTAACGTCTCAGGCTCGGCGGTCAAATCTTCATCCTTGCCATCTTTCACGTCGCGCTTGTTCACGAATGGCTGAAAGTTCGAGCCGTACTTAATGCCATACGGCGGGTCGAAATAAATCATCTGCACCCCGCCAGCCATGCCTTCCTTGACCAGCAAGGAGTTCATCACCAGCAGACTGTCGCCCGCGATCAAACGGTTCGACCAATTATGCCTGTGCTTGTAAAACTCTACGGCTTTGAAAAGCGGCAACTGCGCCTGTTCGCTCTCAAACAGCGAATTTTGAAAGCCAGACTCTTCTTCGTGCTTGCGCCGCACGCTCTCAATGATAGTGCGCGGGTCAATGCGTTCGTGGACGTGAAGCGAAACGGTCGGCACTTCAAACGAAGTGTGTTCCGATTTGCCAGCCCACTGTAATTGCGGATCAAGATGCGGATCGTAAGCGTAAGCTTGCTTGCCTGCTTCCTTGTCCGTCTCCGGTGTTACCAATCCGACGGGCGGATTATTCACGCGGTCTTTGTCGGCGTGTGTGTATTGCTCAATCGGCTTAGCGTTGGGAGATGATTTCTTTTTTGCCATTTTGGGAAAATGTCAAAGCCTTTAAGCTTTGATAACGTGTGATAAGTTTTAGTGAGACTAACTCCGTTTATCTTATAATGTGAGTTAGCAGAGAAGGCAAGAGGCTTAGATAGATTGGTTGATGATATGTTTGAAACATACTTCTCCGAGTTTTACGTCTCGGAGCAAGAATTAAAAGAAAAAATCTATTCAACATTAGAAGGGCTTAATATCTACGATCCCGAAAAATGGTCGCTTGATTTGCTCGAACCCGCAGACCCTTCTAAATCTTCTCAAGAAATACTTCTAAATCTTACAAACTCAATTCCTGAACTCGCAGCAGTCAAATCGAGTTTCGCTGAACTTGAGTTAATTGAAAGTCTGCGATTAAGCGCAATTAGATTGACAATATTATTGAATGGCAAGCGACTCGATCACTTGTTCATCAAGCAGCTTTACATGGTGCATTCTAATTTTATCTTGGGATTTCGCTATGTGCTCGCAACAGAGATACTTTCAGAAAAGCTCAATAAGGAACTCATTTACGATCAAGACAAGGTTTTTTCTCTGCTGACTAACCCTACCTCTATTCCTGACGGGCTATCGTACCAGTTCACAGCGGTTAGGGCAGCACACAAAGAAATTGAGCGGTTATTTGCAGAAGATGAGGCGAAACCGTATATACAAAGTATTCATGACTTTGAGGCAGGCTTTGAGCAATACATTAAAGACAACTATTTCGGTTTAGTGGCTGAATCGTTTATGCGCTTGCTGATTGAAGCAATGGCAAACAATTCAAAGATAATTGATGCTGAGATTCTACTAGGGGAAGTCTTGACAGGCGGCGACATAAAGAATCTTGCTGACGGCATTTTCAAGACCGTCCAACATAATACAAACTTAAGGCTAGGCCGGAAACATGGCGGTAAGAGAGAGAAAAAAGGCTTCCACTGGACGAATGAGAGAAAATCAGCCTTCTATAATGAGATTGAATCCTTACCAAAAATAAAAAATCAATCTTGCTGGCAATTTGCCTTAGACGAATTAGTAGAAAATGAGTTTGATTCTGACACAATAAGCTGGCTTAAGAGTCATCCTGCTTTTAAGGCTTTGCCCGATGATCTTTTTAAAGACGCCATAAAGGTATGGCGCAAATATCTCGAACGAGAAAATTGGACGGAAATGAAACGGGAAGAAAAACCACGTTCTTTTGAATTTCGTCATGCCTTATATCTCCTTAGCTATCCCGATGAATTTAAATACTCAACCTTAGAAACTCACTACTACAAAGGCAAGGATTTGGCTTCTGATGCTCAAGATAAAACTTGAAAATCAGAAGAGAACGGCTTGATTTCTGATAATCAAAAAAAGTTTTGACGCTCACTTTTTGTGTCTGTCAATCTAGGACTCGATAGGTTTTCTATCGAGTCTTTTGATTTTTAGAGAGGAAAGAAATGGAAAGACAAATTTTAATTGCTGATGAAGTAGCAGAGATGCTGAGAGTTGACCGCCAACGCGTTTATGAGCTTGCGCGGCGAAATGCAATCCCTGTAATTCGTCTCGGTGAACGGCAGTATCGCTTTGATGCTGAAGCTATTAGGCAGTGGATGGAGCGGGGTGGCAGTGTCATTGAAAGCGAGGCGAGGCCGTGACGCCCTTGACGGATTTTCTCGCGCCCTTCTATCCCAGCGAAGATGTAGAGATTTATCTACGCGCTTTCAAAGCCAAAGGTGCGCCGGATGCGCCGGATAATCATCCGCTGGTCGAAGTTGTGACGCGGAAAAGATTGTCAACGGATGCTGCATTGAAAAGCATGATAGCTGCTGCAAATAAAACACGCGGCTGGTACTTCGTTGTCAATGCTGGCGGAAATACAGATGCTGAGATAACGCAGTTCACGGCGTTCTTTATCGAAAATGATAGCTTGCCGGTAGATGAGCAACATCGTCAGCTTGATGCCGCGCCGATTCAGCCTTCGATTCGAGTAGTCACACGCAAAAGCGTTCATGCTTATTGGCTGCTTGACAAGTCGTTGACGCGCAGTTTGCCAGACCTGCAACGTGAGAAGAGAGCCGTTCTATCACGCTTAAGGATAACTGAAGGCAAGTGGATGGGAACGGATGAAGGAAAACTCTGGCTCCAAAGCTGGTGTGAGTGGCTGGCAACGAGCGACGGTGCAGCATGGTTGGAAATAGAAACTCAGTGGCGTGCGCAGCAAGAAGCATTGATTGCTTATTTCCAGAGCGACACAAGCAATAAGAATCCCTCTCGCGTGATGCGTCTGCCATTCTTTAGCCATGTTCGTTACGACGAGCAAACGCACGGGCATCAATACAAGTGCGTTGAGCTTCAGACCTTTGAGCCGGATAGACGTTTTACGTTGGCTGAGATGCAGTTAGCATTTCCGCAAATGTCTAAAGCAAAAGGAACGGCTACATCTACAGATGATTCTGGTTCGAGAGCTAAGAGTTTTGCGGCGAACGTCTCCGATGTCATCAGCAACGGCTCCCGGCATAAGGAGCTTTTAAGTTTAGCTGGTTCGATGCGACGGCGCGGATTAGGCAAAGAAGAGATATTTGCGGCTTTGAAAGTGACGAATCATTTACGTTGTCAGCCGCCTCTCGATGAAACAGAAGTTTTGGAGTTGTGCCAAGACGTAGTGCAACGATACGCGCCGGAAGATCAATCAACTTTTACTAATAGTCAAAACGGAGCAAGCAGAAAATCAACAGGCGCGAAAGAATTTATCTTTACGTCGCTTAATCAACTGCTGGCAGAGCCGGAAGAGGATGTTTCGTTTGTCTGGGAAAAGACTTTGCCTGTCGGTGGCTTTTCGATCTGCTCGGCCAAGCCGAAAGTCGGTAAATCTACGGTCGCCCGAAACCTTGCTCTTGGAGTATCACGCGGCGAGCCGTTTCTTGGACGCGAAACCGTTAAGGGTAAAGTCTTGTATCTGTGCCTCGAAGAGAAGCGCGCCGAGATCGCCAAACATTTTCGCCGCATGGGTACATCTGATGATGATATTCAAATAGCGTTCGCCACGCCGGAGAATGCGCTGACGGCCTTAGAAGTAGCAATCGCAGACCATGAACCATTATTAACAATTATTGATCCGCTCTCGCGCCTTCTCCGCGTTCGGGACTTTAACGACTATGGGTCAATGAGCCGTGCGCTTGAGCCTTTTATTGATCTAGCTCGGAAGATGGGTTGTCATATCCTCGCACTGCACCACGACGGCAAAGGCGAGCGGGACGGCGGCGATGCCGTGCTAGGCTCGACAGCTTTATTCGGTGCGGTTGATTGTCATATTCAGATGAAGAAGCGTGAGCGCGGGCGCACGATCCTGACGACGCAACGCTATGGCGAGGACTTGCCGGAAACAGTTGTTGAGCTGGACGCAGAAACCGGCCTCATCACAGCGCAGGGCGATTTGCAAAAGGTTTTACAGGACGACAAGAAATCCGAAATCCTGTCTTCGATGAGCGATACCGAAGAACTTACTGAAGCAGACCTGAAAGAACGAGTTGGCGGCAAACAAGGCTTAGTCTCGAAAGCTATTCGGCATTTGGTGGAAGAGTCTAAACTTGCTCGTAATGGTGAAGGGAAAAAGGGCAATCCTTATACTTACCGAAAGAACCCAGCAAACCCGACAACCCTAGAAAACCTGACAAACCCACCTTCAGACCAAGACCATGAAAGTAGGTTTTCTAGGTCTATAGATATAGAGAAACCTAGAAACCTAGAAATCTCAGAAACAGATGCCAGCAATTTATCCGGCGGGCAGCTATTCGACGCCTCGCCATTGTTTGAGCATACAGACCAAACGGATGAAGCTCTGGCGAAGTCGTACAGCTATCCGTGCTGGACTTGCTCGGCGTCAGTCTCTAGTGAAGACGCGAATTGCCCGAACTGCGACCAGAACTTGAGCGACTTGCCGTTTTGAATTGCCCGTAGCACAACGCGAAAAAGGGCTAAAACAGGGTGTCGAGGGAGAGATAGCAAAGAGAAAATATTTCTATAGAGCCGGGGATTCTCGGAAAGGCTGAGGCAAGTTAATCAGAGAGGGTTAAAAAGCGAGCGGATGGTGCTGAGTCATGAATGCTTTTGACGTAAAAGCGGCTCATAAGCTCTTCGATTCATTCAGAATTAAGTGGAAAGGTAGTCAGAAATGAGCAAGCGTCCAGCGAAAAAGAAAGAAAAGGTGTTCACTCCTGAAGTGGTAGAGCCTACCTTGTCGCGTCGGCATGAGAACGTGATGGTGGCTCTCTTAGCCAACCCGACTCTCAAGGATGCAGCCGCTGCTGCTGGCGTCAACGAGTCTACTGTGTGGCGCTTAATGCAGCGGGAAGACTTTCAGAAGCATTATCGAGAGGCACAGAATATAGCTCTCAATGGCGCGCTCGGCACTCTGCAAGGGGCTGCGACTGAGGCGATTGAATCGCTGAAAAAGAATCTGACCTGTGGCACTCCATCGGCTGAAGTTCAGGCCGCCAAGACCATTCTTGATTTTACCCTAAAGACCCGTGAGCAGTTCGACCTAGAGGAACGAATTAAGGAGCTAGAGAAGCGGTTAAAGGATCGGAACGACGGCGCATGAGCATCAGGGCGAAAGTCAAAAAGCTGGAAGAGGCTGCGGGCATCGGCGAGCGTTGCCTGAACTGTCGTGTCCACTACATTCGTTTTGGTGATGAGATAAAACGGACTGCTCCTGAAGACCTTTATATAAGCACTTGTATGCAATGTGGACAGACTCTCGCCTTGATTCATTCAGGCTATTCGGAGCGGGATCGTGCGGTGCTAATAGCTGTGTCATGTGGTGAACAGGGTGACCCTGCAAAGTGGCTGGCAAGCTATGCTTGGATGCAGCATCACCCACGCTTTCAAGAGATCAAGGACATAGGGGAAGTGGAAGAGAAGCGGCTGCGCGGGCAGGTACACTCAGAGAATCTGAGACTCAGGGAGTCCGCCCGTAAGCAAGTGAAGGTTTTAGATGAGCATGAGGCTGCACAAGCAGCGAGCATGGCAGAACAGCAAAGACGGGAAAAGTTGGTCAAGTCGGGGCGAAAAGAAGCTTGGGCGCGTCCGCTGGCGATGCTGGATAAAGTACGTGAACGCCGGGGCGAGATCAAAGACCACAAACTTTTCTGCTATTACGTGATGATCGCAATGGAGAAATTTATATGGGGTGAGAAGTCGGCGGAAACGATGGCACTACTGAATAGCCGCAAGCGTGAACTCGCTGAAGCAGAGGCACAACGGCAGCGCGAGATTGAAGAAAGAGAGCGAAAGCGTTTAGCGGAAAAGGCCGAAAGAGAAGCCCGATATGAACGCGAAAAGCAGGAGCGCGAGCGTCAGAGATTGGAGAGGCTTGGTCTTACCCCGCCGGTATCAGGGCAATCCATTTATCAGGGCGATCCTGTAAACGAAGTAGAAACAGGGTACGAGAGCCAGCAACGGCAAAAGGCGCAGAGCTTGCATCCATTAGAACGGATTTATATAGAGCCTGACCACAAGCTGAAATGAAAGCTTTTGCAAGGATTTGAAATGACCTGAGCCGATTTAACGCTTCTTACGGCTCTTTGAACTGGCTTGTTTTGTCTGATCTGATTTAGAAGGTCTGCCTGCTTTACCGTATGTCTTAACTTGAGCGAGTGCAGTTTCATCTATGGCGTAATCTCTGCCTAAGTTATGTGCTGAGATTTTCCCTTCTGCAATAAGCTGGCGCACACGCCGCACACTCACTCCAAGTTTTTCAGCCGCCTCTGATGTGTTCAGCAGTTTCACAAGAGGCATTATGAATTAAAAACTAATCTTCCGCAAGAGGAATATAATCTTGACATAAACTACCGCACGCGGTAGAATAGGCGTGTAAGTTGATATTGCTTGAAACGGAGATTCAAAACAATGTTCAGACTCGGAAAGGCGAATATGAGCAAAGCGATTGAGCGGGCACGCTCGCTCCACCCCAAAGTCAAATGTGTCTCGTTCGGCCTGTATGAAGTGACGGGCAGCAAGGGCAACACTTATCTGGTGCGCTGCTGGAAAGAACGCACAGGCAAATATGTTGATTGCTCTTGCCAGACGAAAGACGGTGTGCCCTGCAAGCATGGCGTGGCTGCGATCCCGCTCCATTCGTTTATGGCTCAAACGCAGCTTGCCATTCGTTAAAACGAAACGGGATAGGTGAGCGCGCCAACGCTCCCTATCCCTTCACTCAGTACCCTTCACGCAAAGAAAGGCTAGAGCATGGAAAGAATAACACGGAAGAGAAGGCATCGCGCAGTGGATGATCGGAGGGCTAGTTAACATGGCTGGACAAATCATCAAGCGCGGGGATCGTACATGGCTGGTGCGTCTCTTCTTGGGGCGCGATGCAAAAGGTAAGCAGCTATTTCACCGCAAGACCATTCACGGTACGAAAAAGGATGCAGAAACCTATTGTAACAAAGTGGCGCGAGACAGAGACATGGGGACTTTTATCGAGCCTGCGATTCTGGCCGTCAAGGACTATCTCGACAAGTGGCTTAAGACTGCTGCTCGCCCGCGTTTGCGAGAGCGCACTTATGAAGATTATTCGGAGCTATTGAAAAGATACGTTCACCCGGACTTAGGAGGAAAAAGATTGTGCGATGTGCGCCCGCTCGACGTTCAAAACCTTTACTCTGATATGACAGGCCGGGGATTGTCGGCGCGCACAGTGCGCTACACTCACGCTATCCTTTCATCTGCTTTCAAACAGGCTATCAAGTGGCACATGCTTATTTATAATCCGTGTGAGGCCGTTGACCTGCCACGCGCGGAACGGCGCGAGATGAAGGCTTTTTCTCCAAAAGAAGCAGAGAGATTTCTAAAAGCTGCAAAGGGAAATGAGCATGGTGTGATTTTCGTCTTTGCGCTTGCAACGGGGATGCGCCCGGAAGAGTTTCTTGGTTTGAAATGGTCTGATCTGGATTTAGAGCAAGGCATGGCGGTTGTTCGCCGCGTGCTTGTCCGGCGTAAAGGCGGTGGTTGGTATTTTGGTGAGCCGAAAACATCACGTTCACGGCGCACCGTACCTTTGCCAACAACTCTTGTAAAAATGCTGAAAGCGCACAGGCGTAAGCAAATGGCTGCACGGCTCAAAGCGGGCGCGGCCTACCAAAATAATGATCTGCTGTTCGCTACTGGTGAAGGCACACCGCATAATTCGCGTAATCTTGCGCAACGGCATTACCAAACCATTCTCACAAACGCCGAGCTTTCCCTAAAGTTTCGGCTTTACGATCTGCGCCATAGTTGCGCTACTCTGCTCTTGGTAGCTGGCGAGAATCCAAAGGTAGTCTCTGAACGATTAGGCCATGCCTCAGTAGTGCTAACACTCGACACTTACTCTCACGTCTTGCCTTCTATGCAGCAAGCCGCGACTGAGAAATTGGAGAAGATGTTATTTGGGGCGTGATCGGTAAATGACATTACGGTTGGAACATCTGGGAACCCTAATCTAAACAGAGCCACAATATTCGCAATCTCCCAAACATGCTTAGTAAGGCGTTGTTTCAAAAATGAAAGGATTACACGACTTATGAAAGTGGAGAGATTTTTGTTTCAAAAGTAGGAGGGGAAAGTCCAAGTAGACTATTTATTGAGGTATCTTAATTGCTCTATAGTGTAACTAATGCAGCCTTTCATCCATCTTACTAACTCATCAACCTGATTAAGAGGAACTTGCTGGGGAGCATTTTCTTCGCAGTGCCACTTTGCTGCCATTGCGAAATGAAAATCAGACACCCGCTTTAGTGTTTCAACGTCATTGACCTCTTCAACTGATTCTTCTGAAGGATCAAATTCTCTCACTTTGGTTTGCTCGTCGAAGGCCGGTCTTCCCCTATCTGCTAGACTGTCAATAGCGGTTGGGAATATCTGCCAATGAGGCTGCGCGTGTACTGTATGTCCTACTTTATTAGTACAATCCCATTCGGCTCTTAGCACTGCCGTCTTCGTTGGATCGTTTGCTCTACCCCTAAAAACAAGCAAACTTACTCCCTCGAATTTATATCGACCTTTCTCAAACTGAAAATATAGCGCAACAGCAAGCCAGTATAGATCGCTGCCTACTTCAGGAAAGGGATGAACGGTATATGTCTCCCTCTCATAGGCTCTGGTGGCTTCAGCACCACCTACTAACATACATTTAAATCTTCGCCTTGCTAATGCTTCTTGATTAAAACCTAAATATTGTATTTTAATTATTGGCTCAATAGTAGCTCGACAAACATCGGTAACGCTTTCAATTTGAGACACAACAATACCTTCCGAGTCGCTTGATTTAGCAACGGACGGAGGTGGCTGTTGCTGTTTCTTTGCCTTCTTTGACATCTAACTTATAAGACTTGGTTTGGTTGGTAAACAAGGCTTGTTAGTTCTTTTAGTCTTTCATCTTCAAAGGGCAACCCCTCATGGATACTTTTACCTATTTCAGACAAATCTGAGATTATGCGGGGAGGCATACTAGTGCTTAGCAGATTGGGTATTGCGATATTGTTGACGAATCTCTTTGATAGGTCCCACTGACCTCCCCCAACATGATTGCAAGTAGCAGATAAAAGTTCGGAGAAGATAGGGCTACTTAAAATTGCAAGATAAGCCAATGCTACATTTTCAGGCAACTCGGTGAAGCCTTTGGTTGGTTTAAGCAACCAGCTGTTACCTTGTATTACAATATATTGACCAGTCTCATCCCAAGCAAATGAACCCGCATCGCCAAAAAATGTAGATACTAATTGTGGAACATTATCTACTTGCCAAGTCCCATAGCGATATAGTTTCCACCACTTTTCAGGATTTACTCCTGTCCGATTTAATAATCTTTCTTTGTTATCCTTTAGAACTTTATCGTAAAAAGTTTTTACTGCTTTTCTTAATTTGGCTTCAGTCTCGATTGCGCTTTCTCCGTAAGGATAAAAAACATAAGCACTATCTATTAGAAAACCATGTCTAATGGATTTATTAAGCACAGCTGGGCGAAAGTACACTTTTTCAGAGTCTGGTAACTCCTGCCATTGCTCTTTATCTAATATGAAAGTTTTATTATGCCCTGTTTGGGCACCTTTCATAACATTAAAAATATCTTTGACCTTTGGTAGGTGATTAAGGCTGTGTAGTAGTGACCACGATTTATATGGTCTAGGTGCCCAGCTTTCGCTGCCTTTACCTATCTCAGGATTGGGATAAATACTATATCCATCTCCATCGGCTAGGAACATTGCTTGTTGAGGAGTAGAGCGTATTATGCGTAAGGCGCGAAGTCCCCTAGCATTTGAGGCTGAACGATAGTCAGCCCAGAAAGCAATTGCTGGCGCATCATTTTTATTATCTGCTCTTCCCACGTAAAGGGCTGCATCAATCATTGCTCCCGGAAAAAGCATATGACTGCCCAATCTTGCAACTAATCTTGTAGAGACAGCTTGGCCTATTTCTCCACGAAGTTTTGTGGTTGCAACTCCATTAAGGAATGATGCTGGCAATATACTGCCAACCACCCCTCCTTGACGCAAACAAAGTGCTGCCCTCCAAATGAAAGCATTGGACATGTCTGGCTGCTTGACCATTAAGTTTCCTAATATTTCCCTTACCCTTTCTCTCTGCTCTAAGTTCATATCTTGCCAAGATACAAACGGAGGGTTCATCAAAATTAGATCAACTTCTGGCCATTTCTCATCGCTACTCAGGGAATCCACACACTCAATTTGCATATTCACTTGGGTGTTATGTCCTCTCATTTCCCAAGCCAGCCCAAATCTAGCCATATCACATGCAGCAGGTGAAATATCCCAGCCAATTAGTTTAATCTTACCCCTATACTTTTTGATGATGAGTTGTCGCAGCACCTCTCTCAAAAATTCTCCAGAACCGCAGGAAGGATCGAAAATGGTGATTGAATTTTTGGGTAACTTATCTAGCGTTAATAGCGCCTCCTCAACCAATGTCCTTGCAAGTGCTGGCGGAGTGAAATGAAGTCCTATACCTTTACCATGCTTTCCGATTTCAATGGGCTGCGGAGCGAAACCCTCAAACATTAACTGTGGCTGTCTTACAAATATAGCTTCATAATGTGCTTCCTGAAATATCTGTCCAGATGAATGACGAAGTATTAAAGAAAGAATTGGCGTCAGACTTTCTAGTGGTCTTTCACGAATTAACTCACCTTCTAAGGCACTCCATTCATTGTCTCGGATAAGTTTAGCAATACGCCCTGCTTGTGCATCTAATCCCCATTTCTTTAAAGCAAGCTTATCTCTCCTTACCCCGTCAGTCACGCAGGCGAGTAAATACAAAAAAGCTTTCAATGAATCTGTGCCATCAGCACTTTGTCCGAGTGCTGAACGCAAACTTCTATATACGCGGATTACGTGAGATATAACTGAAATTTCCGACTTCGGCTCATCCTTTATTAAGTAACGATGAAAACCTTCTAGATTAGTAGCAACGCTTTCATAAGAGTAACGATTTATAGTAGACGCTCTTTGATCCCAGCTTTGAACTTCAACATATCTATTTTGGTCATCTAACGTAACATAATGGCCAACATTAGATGACCATGCCCTATTACGGGCTTCACTACCTAATTGCTCATTAGAGAGATCAAGACAGAAATTGCCTTTATTTCCATTAAGCAATACAAACTCATTCTCTTTGGCGTCTCTCCCAAATAATGGTACTGGAAAGAGGCCAAGCTTCTTTCGCCAAAGGTTAATATCACGGATTTCCAACTGGTCACTCATTGTGTGGACTTTCAGCAAAGTTAGTTATTTCTTTTCAGCAGTTTCTTCATCTTCATCTCGAACTATTAACTCGCTTAATTTGCAGTCTAGTGCTCTACAAAGCGCATCTAGAGTGTCGAATTGAATGCCATTTGTTTGACCCTTTGAAATCTTGGCTAGTCCCGGATATTTAAGACCTGAGCGGTCAGCCAACCAATAGAGCGTCCTTCCGCGCAGCAATTCATTTAGTCGCAATCTCACCACACGGGCTGTAATACCACAGTTGTATATCTAAAGATATACAACTATAGTTGTTTAACTACAGTTATATAACTTTAGATGCACAACTATAATTACGCATCTTTAGATATGCAACTACAGTTATACATCTACAGTTGCATATCTAGAGTTGTATAGATGAGCCAGTAAATTTGTGGTAAAACGAATGTCCTGTGTATGCGATGAAATTGCATCTACGATACTAGAAGGGGAAAGGTTTCAAGCGATGATAGTTATACCTAAATTCTTTATTTTCAACAAAATACCTATTGATTTTAAAGGTGAGGCGGTGCAAGTTCTTTTCAATTCAAAAAAGAGGGCTTAGCCGAGCGCGCCAACGCCCAGCTAGACCTTTTCGACCACAGCGTGAGTGACCATACCTAAGTCGCAGCCTCTTTGTTTACACATCGCGCACCGAAAGCAAGGTGCATGATGGGAACGAATCGAAAACATAGTCGCAAAATTGGTCTAAATGTACGGCTTTACACAAAATAGGCTCAAATAAAATCCTGCACAAAAATTCAAAAGTAATTGACCTTTAAGGGCTTAGGCATGATTGCAATTTTTTACGCAACGCCCTCTCTTAACGTTTCATCGCTTCGGCAGGATGCTTTTCTTTCGCGGCTGCGCGGGTGTTCTCAAACTGAGCAGGTCTTTGTGTCGTGTCTTGAGAACGTTGATGAGTAATTGATGACTTACACCTAACCTTTTCGCTGCGCGCGAGACGACGCCTTGCTCTGCCTCTAGTGCTTCGCGGATAAATCTTGCCTCGTAGTCTTGAACCACTTTCGGCAACACAAAATCTTTATCACTTAAACTCACTCCGATTGTTCTGCGCGTCACTATTCGCGCGCACGCTCTGAGGCGTGCTATTTCCTCTGCATCCTGAGTATCTTTGAGCAATTCATCAGCGCGGCGATACACATGATAAAGTTCTGTGGCAGACAACCGTTCCTTGCCGTGTTCTTCGATGAGGGTTAAAGCCGCTAGTCCCGCGTTGGAATATGCGCCGGAGTTTTGCGCTATGCTCATGGCATGGCGGAGAATGTTGATTGAGCTTTCATGCAAGCCTAGCCGCGCCTGCGCGACGCCTTGAATGGTCAAGGCATCAGTCAATCTACCAAACTCGCCGCCCTTCTCGAATGTTTGAATCACATCTGCGATCAGACGGTTAGCTTCGTTATAATAACGCTCTGCTATAAAAACCCGCGCTCTGGTTTCGTTCACTTGTGCAAGGCTGCCCGTGTCTTTATGCCGCTCAAAAATCTCCTGCGCGTGGTCAAGGCGTTCGTGCGCTCCACTGTAGCGGCCTAGCTTGTAGAGTAAGAATGCAAGGTTGTTTAAGTTACTGCCACAATACCTTTCGTGTCCGGCTTGTTCACAATGAAAGATGGCGGCGGTATATTCGATAATCGCTCTGTCTGCGTAGTCCGTCCGCTTTTCTGTCGTGGCTAATTGCATCAAGACAACGGCTCTCTGTCCGTGCCATCTGCCCTTGAGAGCGTCACTGCTTGCTTCAAAAAACTCTCTGGCTTTTTCCAGCACGTCCAGCGCATCACGATAGCGACCTGACCATATTTCAAAGACAGCCTGCCGAATAAAGATTTTAGCTTTGAGGCCATTATCTTTTTCTCCAAGCCCTTTGATAGCTTGCTCTAAAATCACCCGCGCGTCATCGTAAGCACCAAGCCGGAAATAGCACTTGCTCAACTCATACTTTGCTTCCGAGACTTTTGCATGTTGGTCTTGAGCCTTGAACATGCGCAGAGCTTCAAAGAGCAAATCCTTTGCCTTCTCCTGTGCGCCTGAGATGTGCTGCGCGCCGCCAAGCCAGCCGGACAATGTACCGCACTGTAATAGCACTTCGGCAGCAGTCGGCAGCTTTAATTTCTCTATTTCGGGGCGACGGCCTACGCCCTGCCACAGATCGCCTAGTGCCTCGCGTGCAACTTCATATTGTCCGATGTGGATAAACTCAGAGGCGAGACGGCAGCGCAGCAAAATCCGTTCATTGTGAGTTAGAGAAGGGTTTTCTAGTTCTTGCAGACGGTTATCTGTTAAATTCATGTGAGGAAAGCCTTTCTGTATCCCTGCAAAAATGCGGCAAGGACACCAAAGCCGCCGAATCCGTATGAGATGCGGCGGCGAAGTTGTTGAAATCCCACGAAAAGCGAAAGGGAAAAACGCGATGAAAGCTTTGAGAGCGTTACTGCTTGTGCTGGTACTCTCCGTCTCTGCCTCTGCCGGAATCATGGAAACCGACAAAGACGGCAATCAGGGTAATGGCGGTCGGGTCGGAGAGATGCCCATTGACAAAACGAGTACCATTGACCCTGTGACAGCGACGGCCTTGCAACTCTTGCAAAGCATACTGCCTCTGTTCTAACAGGCACGCTACAGCCTTAATATCTCACGCTGCCGTGAATCCTCACGGGCGGCTTACTATAAGTGTGCTTAGGTGAGAGCGTCGGAAACCGAGTCATCCGGCAAGGTGACACTCACGAAGCCAGAGATTACAATTTCGCAAGGTATATTGCAATAGTTTTATGAGCAGGAGTATATAACACTTTACCACTTTCGGCTCGCTTACTCATGCCAGTGATTGCAAACGCTGGCATGAGGACAAGTCGCACATCCCTGAGCGATGCGAGCCGAATACCTCTCAGGGAATAGCCCACAGGGGAGAGCGAATTAGAAGCAAGACTTCGATCTCTCAAACGAATGAAGTGCTTAGCAAAATTCTTTGTCACAATCTGTGCTGCGTGATTCAATCATGTACGAGCTTGGAATTGGTCGGAGTTTTAATTTTTGTGCAAAGCCCCTGCTACTGAAGAGCTTGAGAAGATGCTTTTCAAACGGGCGTGACACTATAGTGACTCAAACGACTTAGGGGCAGTTATATGACTGCCCCTAAGTTATTGCAAATAATGGTGGAGCCGAGGGGGATCGAACCCCTGACCTCATGACTGCCAGTCATGCGCTCTCCCAGCTGAGCTACGGCCCCATATTTTCAACGAGTTGCTCTCACAAGTTAGAGAGGAAGGAATAATTTGCTTGTAAATTAAACGAGCAATCGTTTGAGCGATTCAATTTACAAAACCCGTCGCGAAGAGTCAACTTGAGCGGCGCGCCTGCGGGTTAGGATAGAGCGAAACAATATTGCAACGCATCGCTTCCTCGTTGGATGAAAAGCCAAAGATGCGCGTCCACTACCATTTTAACGATGTAGTTTAGAGCGGCTTACGGCGGGCGGCGTAAAAGGCGAGGGCTGCGCCTAAGATGAGCAGGATAACGCCGCTCGCGATGCGTAGGGTGTTGGGAAACTCGCGCACGTCTGTATCTGTAATCAAGACGCCCGCGCTCGGCTCTACAAAGAACGCGCGATAGGCCAGCACCCCGCCGGCGGCGGCAACCAGAAGGCCAATGATGATTCCGACGACTCTCATGGGATTTGCGATTTTAGACTTGCGATTTGCGATTTGAAGAAATTCAAGATGGTATCTTCTTAAAATCGCAAATCGTCGATCGCAAATCTAAAATCGAATCTATTTTCCCTTGAACTGCGGCTTGCGTTTTTCTAAGAATGCGTTGACGCCTTCGTCCTTGTCTTCGCTGGAGAAGCAGAGCGCGAAGAGGTCTACTTCGCGCCGCAAGCCTTCGTCGAGGTTCGAGCGCGAGGCGAGCTTGACCGCCTCTTTCGCCATCCGCAACGCGATGGGACTCTTTTCCGCGATGCGTCCAGCGATCTCCATTGTTTTGGCTTCGAGGTTGGCGGCAGGCACGACCGTGTTGACGAGGCCGATATTGTAAGCCGTCTGTGCGTCAATGATGTCGCCCGTCAGAATCAACTCCATCGCTTTGCCTTCGCCGACCAGACGGGTCAAGCGTTGTGTGCCGCCGCCGCCGGGAATGATGCCCAAATTTATTTCCGGCTGGCCGAAGCTGGCCGTCTCGCTGGCGATGCGCAGGTCGCAGGCGAGGGCAAGCTCGCAACCGCCGCCGAGACAGTAGCCGTTGACCATCGCGATGACGGGTTTCGGAAATGAATCAATCGCGGTAAAGAGCGAGCGTCCCATCATCACTTCGCGTTGCGTAAGCGCGGTGCGCCCCGCAAACTCCGCGATGTCTGCGCCCGCGATAAAAGCCTTGTCGCCCGCGCCTGTGAAAACGACGACGCCGACCGAATCGTCATCGCGCAGCTCTTCCAGCAGTCTAGCGCCTTCCTCGCGCGTCTGAATGTTAAGGGCGTTGCGCTTTTCGGGGCGGTTGATTGTGATGAGCGCGACGCGCCCGCGCCGCTCGACCAGCAGTGTTTCGTAAGCTTGCGAAAGTGTTTCTTGAGATTGCGACATGACTTTTGAGTGCTCCGATGATTTGAGATTTGAAATTTAGAGATTTTCAAACTCGGATTGAGATTTGAAATTTAGAAATTTTCAGACTCCGATAATGTTATTCCAAAGAAGATTCGTTTTCGGCATCAGGCGTGACGGGCTGCTCGTCTGCGACCCAAGAGACGAAGAGGCGCAGCCAGTTCTCGACCGGCTCGCTGATCGAGACGCCGATGCGCGCCGTCCCGTAGATGGCCGGCGCGACCCTCACGACCATCGCGGTGACTTCGATAGGCGCGCCGTCCGGGCGATGAGCGCGCAGGTACAAACGCTCGTCGCGCGCCACTTTCTGATTGAGATGAAACAGCGCGCCCGTGGTCGAGATGTCATCCGTCTCGGTCGGCTCGCTCCAAGCCGCTCCGTCCTCCGCACGCCCGGACACGACAATCGGCAGCCGCAAAGACATGCGCAGCGCAAAGCGTCTATCTCCTGTATTCGGAGGCGTACTCATAAAGCAGTTTTCAGTTTTCAGTTTTTAGTTTTCAGTTGAAGCGACAAGCTTAAAACTGAAAACTAAAAACTGAAAACTGTCATTCATCCCAAGTGTAAAAGCCTTCGCCGCTTTTCTTGCCGAGCTTGCCTTCGCCGACCATGCGGCGGAGGATTTCCGGGGGGCGAAAGTTTTCCGTCCCCAGCGTGCTGTGCAAATATTCCGCGATGTGCAGGCGCACGTCCAGGCCGACGACATCCGTCAGGCGCAAAGGCCCCATCGGATGGTTGTAGCCTAACTCCATCGCCGTGTCTATATCTTTCGCGCTCGCCACGCCCTGCTCGACCATTCGCATCGCTTCCAGCCCGAGCGCGATCCCCAAACGGCTCGACGCAAAGCCCGGCACGTCTTTGACTACAATCGGTTCTTTCTTCATCCTGCGCGCCACGTCCATGACGGCCTGCACGGTCTCTTCATCAGTGGCTTCACCGGCCACTATTTCGATGAGACGCATCAGGTGAACGGGGTTGAAAAAGTGCATGCCGACCACTCTGCCCGGCTGCCCGGAGGCGCGAGCGATTTCCGTGATCGAGAGCGATGAAGTATTGGTGGCAAAGATAAAAGGACGCCTTGCTGTGGCTTCAATCTCGCGCAGGATTTCCTGCTTCAAGTCCAAACGCTCGGGCGCGGCTTCGATGATTAAATCCGCGTTCGCGGCTTCTTCGAGATGCGTCGTGCCGCGTATGCGCTGCAAGGTCTGGTCGCGGTCGGCTTCGGTTAATTTGGCGCGCTGGATGCCTTTGGCTAGATTGCGCTCGATGGATTGAATGCCGCGCGCGAGCATCTCTTTATTGAGGTCGCGCAGGATGACAGGATAGCCTGCTGCTGCCGCCACCTGCGCGATGCCGTGCCCCATTGTGCCCGCGCCAAGCACCGAAATCTTCTCAATTGCGCGCGATGTGTTGTGTTGATTCTCCGAAGCGCTCAAAGTGGTTTCTGAAAGTTTTGCTGCTCGCGGGCGATGCCGTTAAAAGAGAGGGGCCAGAGCAGCCCACCGGCAAATTCGCCAAGCCATATTCGACTACTCAGTGCATGTCTAGTTATACTACACGAGCTAGCGAAAGGCTATACCCGAAAAGCGCGAGAATTTTTAAAAAATCTCCCGCCCTAATTTTTCCGAAGGAGAATTGTTAAACCCCTATGGCAAAAGATACGCTGCACAGGGACGTGGTCATCATCGGCTCCGGGCCAGCCGGATTGACGGCGGCGATTTACGCCGCACGCGCAGACCTCAAGCCGCTCGTCATCGAAGGGCCGCAACCCGGCGGGCAACTGACCATCACGACCGATGTCGAAAATTATCCAGGCTTTTCCAAAGGGATACAGGGGCCTGAATTGATGGAAGAGTTCAGAGAGCAGGCCGCGCGTTTCGGCACGGAGTTTCTCACCACATGGATTAACACAGCAGACCTCAGCAAGCGTCCCTTTACGCTCCACACGGAAGACCATGAGATTAAAGCAGAGACCTTGATTATCGCTGCGGGCGCGTCTGCCAAGTGGCTTGGGATTCCCGGCGAAGCTCCCGCGCCCGAAGGGCTTGGCGGTTACGGCGTCTCTGCTTGCGCCACCTGCGACGGCTTCTTCTTCAAGGGCAAGCCCCTCGTCGTCGTCGGCGGCGGCGACACGGCGATGGAAGAGGCTACGTTCCTGACGCGCTATGCTTCGCGCATCACGCTCATACACAGGCGCGACAGCTTGCGCGCCTCGAAGATCATGCAGGAAAAAGCCTTCGCTAATCCGAAGATTGATTTCGTGTGGAACACGGATGTCAAAGAGATTTTAGGGACGAAAGAAACGGGCGTCACGGGCGTCAAGCTCTCCAATAACCAGAGCGGCGCCGAGAGCGAGTTCCCCTGCGAAGGCGTCTTTATCGCCATCGGCCACAAGCCCAACACAGACCTTTTCAAAGGCCAGCTTGAGATGGACGAAGTCGGTTACTTGAAGACCGCAGGCCACTCGATGGCGACCAACATTCCGGGCGTCTTCGCCTGTGGCGACGCGCAGGACTCTGTCTATCGCCAAGCCGTCACAGCCGCCGGCACTGGCTGCATGGCCGCCATTGACGCAGAGCGTTTCCTAGACAGCCTGCCCGTCCTCGTCCCGACCGGCGAAGAAGTCACCATGGAAGGCGAGCGCGTCTCCGCCGATCACGAGAGCATCACCATGCCCGACGGCGAAGTCATCTCGAACAAACCCGATGAAAGCGAAGCGGCGCATGGAGATTAGAGAATAATCTCGCAGGCATGATTAAAGCTGATTCTATAGCTTGCTGTGATAGCGGAATAAAGTGAGACGGGCGGCATCTTCTACCTTAGTCTTATATGAAAGAAGCTATCAAAGTTCTAAACCGGATGGTTAGGGCTGGGGTGATTCAGGACTACGCCATTGGAGGAGCCATTGCCGCAATCTATTATCTCGAACCGTTTGACACGGCAGACCTAGATGTCTTCGTTCAGGTAAATGCGACGGGCAGCGACCTGATGATCCTCGCTCCGATTTACGAGTACCTGATTAAGCGAGGCTACAACGCGAAAGGTGAATTCATCTATCTTGAAGAAATCCCCGTCCAATTCTTGCCGGTCTACAATCCATTGACGGAAGAAGCGTTGAAGAAGGCGCACACGATCAAGTACGCGCGGGTGACAACGCGCATTATGCGCCCGGAGCATTTGGTGGCTATCATGCTGGATACCGGACGCCCCAAAGACTATTTGCGAATCAGCATGTTTTTAGAATTGGGCGCAGTCAACATGCGCTCACTGCATGCTGTTTTGAGGCGGCACGGTCTCTCCAAAAAGTGGAAAGATAACGAGTATAAATTCAAGCCGTGAAAAAGTATCCTGACATCACTGAGGCTATCAAGCAAAAGCAGGAGCACAGGCGTTCGCTGGCCGCGCTGCCGTTCGAGAAAAAGATCGAAATCGTTTTCAAGCTTCAGGAGCGACGAGAGTTTATCAAATCGGGTCAGGTTGTGAGCCGTTCACGAAAACTCAAAGCGAAAAGCTGAGCACAGCCAATCAAGTCTCTTCTCCTTTAACCTTGCGCTGTTCCCTCACGCGCGCGGGTCTATGTTGTAAGTTTTGATTTTAGAGTTGAGCGTCGTTGCGTTCATGCCTAAGAGGCGGGCGGCGCGGGATTGGTGGCCGCCGGTTTGTTCCAGCGCGCGGCGAATCAGGTCTATCTCAAAGCGGCGCACCTCGTCATAAAAATTGACGCCGCGCCCGATGTCCGGAACGGAAAGCGCGCTGCCGCCTTCACGCGCGGCGGCGCGGACGGATTGCGGGTCGCTAATCTCAGAGCGCAGACATTCGCGCGTCACCTCGTTGCCGGGAGCGATGACGACCGCGCGCTCGATGGCGTTCTCTAATTCGCGCACGTTGCCCGGCCATGTGTGCGCTTCCAGCAAGGCCAGCACTTCGGGCGCGATCTGCTCCGAGACCTGCCGACTGTTTTCTTCGTTGTACTTGCGGATGAAATGCTGCGCGAGCGGCAGGATGTCTTCATGCCTGTCTCTTAAAGGCGGCAGTTCGACAGGCACTACGGAGAGCCTGTAATACAAGTCTTCACGAAACGCGCCCTGCTTGACCGCTTCTCTCAAATCAATATTGGTAGCAGCGATGATACGCACGTCTACGCGGCGCGGGCTGGTGTCGCCGAGCGGCGTGAACTCGCGCTCCTGTATCACGCGCAACAATCTGACTTGAGTTTCGGGTGGGATGTCTCCGATTTCATCTAGGAAGATCGAGCCGCCGTCAGCGACTTCAAACAAACCTTTTTTAGCAGCGACCGCGCCTGTGAACGCGCCGCGCGTGTGGCCGAAGAGTTCGGATTCCAAAAGCTCTGAAGGAATGTTGGACGAATTGACGGTGACGAAAGGCATCTGTGCGCGCGGGCTGGATTCGTGTATGGCTTTGGCGATTAACTCTTTGCCGGTTCCGCTCTCGCCGGTAATAAGGACGGTCGAGCGCGCGGGCGCGACCTGATCCACCATCTGAAAAACCTGCTGCATCACGTCGGAACGCCCGACCATCGCGCCGCGATCCACGGCGCGGCTCATCGCGCGCCTGAGTGTCTGCCGCTCTTCTTCTTTGCGCCGCCGCTTGATGCCCGCCGCGACCGTCGCTACGATCTGCTCGTTCTGAAAAGGCTTGCGGATACAACTCAGCGCGCCCTTCTCCCAGGCCGAAATAGCCGTGTCAAAAGTCGCGTAAGCCGTAATCATAATCACGACCGCATCCGCATCCATTTTGGAAAACTCCGCGAGCGCACGCAGACCGCCCATGCCGGGCATCGAAACATCCAGCAGCACCACGTCATAAGCGCGCCGCCCGTAAGCCTCTAAGCCTTCCTCGCCCGTCTTCGCCAGGTCAACGCGATAACCTTCCGCAGACAGCAGCGTCTCAAGCACGTCCCGCATGATCTCCTCGTCGTCAACAACGAGGACTGAACCCTTCTTCGCCATTCTTATTTCCGTTCTAAATCAGATTTTTTCTCTTGGCGTTCCTTGGCGTCTGACTTCTTCGCGGCCTTTGCGGTTAAACTTCTACTTAACCGCAAAGACCGCAAAGTTTTTCTCGCAAAGAGCGCAAAGATTTTCTACGCTTGATTTACATATGATGTCAAAAATGCTATCGCGGGTTTATTCGAGAATCAGTTTGAGTAATTCTCTGGCGGCGACGATGACGCTCGTTCGCTCTCCCTTGTCGCCCGTGACAAAGAACGGCGTGGCCTCGCCGCTGCGCGCGGAAAGCTGTTGCTGCTCCTGCCTTAATTGCCGCCATTCGTCCGCGAGTTGCTGTTTCTCTTTCGAGCGCGCCGCGTCCATGCCGCCGCCGCGTATGAACTCTATAATCTGCCGCAACTCGTCGCGGTCGAACCATGTCCCGTGACCTTTGCAAACGTCCACGACGACGCCTGAGCAGCGCGCGAAGTTGACGCGATTCATCAACTGCTCGCATTCGGGGCACGGCACATAACGGACGCGCTTTTCGCCTTCGGATGCTCCGGCAACCGTAGGCGAAAACGTCGCGGTTCCGAGCGCAGCCGACTGTTGCTCTCTGTCCGCGCAGATTTTCTGGAACGAAGCGACATCCACCCACAAGCCCGCGCAACGCGCGCACTCGCGCAAGACAGTTTCGCCGACATGGACGCTTGCAAGCTCAACACGGCAGCGCGGGCAACTGCGCTTTTCTGTGCCTGCCGCAGCATCTTCGGCGCGTGCGCCTTTCGCTCCGCAGTGCGGGCAGTGGCGGCTATTCAGAAACATCATGCCAAAGCACGAAGGGCAGGCGACGGTCGCCAGTCGCGCGCGACAATACAGGCATTGCGGCGCGTCCGTCGAAACGGCTGCGCCGCACATAGGGCAGTTAAGTGATTCGGGTGTCGTCATGCTCAATCAATTTCAAACCGGTTCAAATAGGGATGAACGCAAATAAGCAGGATAAAAACTTATGACGGCATCGGTCGTAAATGTCAACCGTCGGGCAAAGCCGAAAGGGGCTGGCGGTGCGTGCGGCCAGCGCGTCAAGTTTGCGCGCTCACTGCCGCTACAAATAATGCTATACTCAGATTGCGTTTGTCTCCCGGTCTTAAAACATTGCACAGAACTTTTTAAAGCATCTCTGCCCGGAGAGCTTCCCGGCATCCCTCTCTATAACGTCTCCGGGGCAGAGCGTGATTCAGCCTCGCTTCACGCTAAGGGGAAAATAATAGATGAATTGCCCGTATTGCGAGCGGCCTGTGCGCGCTCTGAGCCTGCGCTGCCGCATGTGTGACCGCTTCGTGCCGCGTTGGCCTCACCTTATCGTCATCGGATTGCTAGTGATAACCGTTCTCGCGGGCATCATCGTTCTGCTGGAAATCCTCGCCAAGTCGCATTAACGATTATTTTAATTCGGCAATCACACTGCGCGCTCAAGATGTGAGCCGTAGGCGTGTAGAATATCCTTTAAGCTTGATTCGAGCGTCTTGATAAAGAGGAGATTGAAATGAGAGCAAAGCTAAGCTGGCCTATGATCCTGATTGCGTTGAGCATCCTGATTTTTGCAGGCTGGACTGTCAATGGACAAAAGCAGAGCCAGCCGAAAGTCACTTGGGAATACAAGGTCGTTTCCGAAACAGACAAGATCGCGCTCAATGACTTGGGCGCGCAGGGCTGGGAACTGGTCACGGTCGAGATGGGCGGCGCGCAGGAAGTCTATTACTTCAAACGCGCGAAGTGATGCGTCGTTACACTGAAAAGATTAGCCACAGAGAACACAGAGGTCACAGAGATAAATTCATTACGCGCTATTACATCCTTCTCAAACTCTGTGACCTCTGTGTTCTCTGTGGCTGAGCCTGTTGCCGGACTGGTTCCTATGGAACGTAAGCCGCAGGCGCGGGCACGTCGCCGCTTGTGCCCCAGCCTTGCGCCAGCAACTCTCCGCTTGAGCTTTTGAATGCGTACCAGGTGCCGCTGCCTGGTCTGAACACTGCTACATCCAGCCTGCCGTCCGCGTCGTAATCTCCGGGTACGGGCACGTCGCCGCTCACGCCCCACTGTTGCGCCTTAAAAATATTGTTGGAGCTTTGCACGATGTACCAAGTGCCGTTGGATGGCCTGAAGACAGCGATGTCTGTTTTGCGGTCGCCGTCAAAGTCTCCCGCGACGGGTCTGTCGCCGCTGATGCCGAACGAGTGCGCTCTGAAACTGCCGTCGGAACTGTGAAGCACGTACCATGTGCCCGCGCCCGCGCCGGGTCTGTAAACAGCGAAATCAGTCTTAGAGTCGCGGTCGTAATCGCCCTGCACAGGCTTGTCCGTGCTCGCGCCGAATTGTTGTGAGAGCAGGGAACCGTCCGTACTTCTCAAGACGTACCATGTGCCGTTGGATGGCCTGAAGACTGCGACATCCACCTTGCCATCGTAGTCATAATCTCCGGGCGCGGGGATGTCTTCGCTGACGCCCCAAGCCGTTGCGCGCAGCGTGCCCGTCGCGCTTTGCAAAATGTACCAGGTGCTGTTTGAGGGACGAAAGACAGCAATGTCTGCTTTGCGGTCGCCGTCATAATCTGCGGGCGTGATGCGGTCTCCTGCGATGCCCCAACTCTGCGCGTGTAGGGTGTTGCCCGGATTCATTAGCATGTACCAAGTGCCGTCCGACGGACGAAACACGGCGAAGTTCGCTCTGGCATCACCGTCAAAATCAGTCAGGTTCGGATACGGCGGGGTCGATTGCGAGATGGCGAGCACAGGCCCCCAGTTGCCCTCGGAATCACGCGCGCGCACGTAATAAGGCTCGCTGGTTTGAAACGGCTGTGCGAAAGGAACGATGGCTACCTCGTTCGGGCTGTCAAAGCTGCCGTCGAGCGGAGTCATCGGCGCGGATGCTCCCCCCTGCCACGGCGGAGTGTCCAGATAACATTCCGCAGCCGTGATGTTTTGCCCGCCGTTGTACTGCTCGCTGAACTGCGCGCGCAGGGTGTAGATGCGGACAGGATTTGTCAGCAGGATTGAGGCCGAACCGGATTCGGGCGTCGGCCCCTTGCTTAACTGGTAGGGCGCACGCGCGATCTTCGCCGCGTACAGCAGCGCGGGCAGATTGCGCTCCCAGAAGCGACCGTCGCTGCCCGCGTCCAGACAACCGAACGGCGGCATGAATCCGCCGCAGCCGCCTGCGCCGGGACCGATCTCGATAGTATAGGCTGGAATCCCAAGCTGGCCGTATGCGTAATCTTTGGTTGCGCCGGAAGAAGGGTAAAGCACAATCGCTTGCTGCGGCGTGTATCCGTTGTATGAGGCGAGCTTTCTTCCGATCAATTCCATATCAACGCCATTGGGCGCGACTGTAGAGTTGTGCCCCCAAGGCCACATCACAAGATTGCCGGTCGAATGCAAGTCTATAAAAACGCCGGTCGTCGTTTGCGGCGCGGGGTCTGTGTCAAGAGGCCCGCGCTGGTCTGCGAACAACGCCCCCATCAAGTTCTGAAGCGCAAGCCCTTCCGGCTCAGACGCCGCGCTCGGCCCCGGATAGGTCTGCCCGCACTTAGGCTCTGAAGGCGTGTTGACCGTTCCCCACTTGAAATTGAAATTGCGATTGAGGTCAACGCCGTAATGATTCGACGAAGCCGGCGGGTTTGAACAACCTCCGCCGTAAGAAGTGTTCGTGTTCTTGCGCTGGAAGTAGCCCTGCTCTGCGAGCCTGCGACCGTCCGGGTTGACGGTCGGGACGATGACAATCAAGTGATCGTTGAGCAGCCAGTTCACATCGCCGTTAAAGCCGTAGTTGTTCACCAGATATTCCATCAAACGCAGCGCAATCTCTGATGTCACAAGCTCGCGCGCGTGAATTGAAGCGGTGATTAAAATCGTCGGCTTCGGTCCCGGTCTCTGCCGGTTGGTCAGCTTGACCGCGAACAAATCGTGTCCAGCCGTCCCGCCGCTATTAACTTTCTCCCAGCTTTGCCCGTAAGTGACGACCTCTACGTGATTGGGCCAGCGCGCGGCCAGTGCGTCTACGAACGCGCGCATCTCAGGCACTGTGCGATAGCCGCCCAAAAAAGTGTCAACGTTCTGACTGCGCTGGAGGACGCTGGTCTGAGCTTCATCTATTTTGATCTGCCAGCCCGCGTTGCGGAGTTTTTCAAGCTCGTCATACGTCGTGATGATAAACAGATCGTTGCCCTCGCGCGATTCCAAAAGGTCCAGGCCGAGCGTGACGAGCCGCTTGGTCTCCTGCTCGCTTCGGACGGTGACGCGCGCGACGATATTTTGTGTGTCAGGCTTTTGCGCATTAGCCGGTGACTGAACTAATGACGAGAGGCATGCTGTCAACAGGATGACCGCCAGCAACGTGGCTAGACAAAGGCGCATATATAATGTCATGGCAGATTTTCTTTCAAATGAAACCGAGTTCAGGTTAGCCGTCATCCCGATTTGAATAAACACGATGATGAGCCAACTCATTAGCTGAAGGGACATTAGAAATAACAGAAGTTCTTAAAAATTGAAAGCTGGAACGAATATTTTGCGATTGCAAATTCAAGAGCTTTGGCCTATTAAATAGGGCGACGTTCGGAATGATCTTCAAGCTTGATTGCCGTTGATTTTTATCTATTACAAAAACATGCAAACACCTTCCCCACAAGCAACCCAGCAAAAAATTCATCGCTATCCATGTCCGGCCTGCGGAGCCAACCTGCTTTTCGAGCCGAAGGACGGATTTCTGGTCTGTCCATACTGCGGCAACAAAGAGGCGATTCCGACCACCGCCGAGCAGATCGAAGAGCGTTCTTATGAGCAGTATCTACAAGTGCGCCCGGAGCAGTTGGAGCGTTTGTCCGCCGACGCGCTCGAAGTGCAATGTCAGAGCTGCGGCGCGCTGGTGACGTTCACGCCGCCGGAGGTCGCGCGCCAGTGCGATTTCTGCGGCGCGCAGATCGTCGCGCAGCCGAAAATCGCAGACCCTATGCTTGCGCCCGAAGCCGTCCTGCCCTTTGGCATCACGCAGCAGCAGGCGAGCGCGGGACTCAGGCAATGGCTCTCTTCGCGCTGGTTCGCGCCCAACGCCCTCAAGCACTTTGCGCAGCCAGACGCGATAGACGGCATCTACCTGCCGTTCTGGACTTACGACTCGCACACGACGAGCTACTACACGGGCGAGCGGGGCGAGCATTATTACGAGACCGAAACTTATTACGAGCGCGACGCGCAGGGCAATCAAGTAGCGCGCACAAGACAGGTGCGCCACACGCGCTGGTATAACGCTTCAGGGACGGTCACGCGCTGGTTCGACGACCTGCTCGTCCCCGCGACCGTTTCGCTGCCGCAGCATCGTCTGGACGCTTTAGAGCCTTGGGATTTAAATGAATTGAAGCCTTACGATCCGGCTTTTCTCTCCGGCTACAAAGCGCAGCGTTATCAGGTTGATCTGGCTCAAGGATTCGAGCGCGCCAAGCAGATGGCGTCGGGCGTCATAGCCTCCGACGTGCGCCGCGACATCGGCGGCGATGAACAGAGAGTTCACAATATCCAGACGCACTATTCCGGCATCACCTTCAAGCACCTGCTGCTGCCGGTTTACGCTGGCGCGTACCGCTTTAACCAGAAGGTCTTCCAAATCGTCGTCAACGGTCGCACCGGCGAGATACAGGGCGACCGCCCCTACAGCTACATCAAGATCGCGCTCTTCGCGACGGCGATGCTGTTCCTGCTGTTGTTTGTAGTGCTGGTGCTAAGTCTGTTTAAGAGTTAGCCACGGAGACACAGAGGCACAGAGAGGATTAAACAGTGAAAGGCAAGCAGCACACGACGCTGCTTGCCTTTTACTGTTTGGCTCAGTGTCCCCGTGGCAATTTCAGGGGCTTGGCTTAGGCGCGGGGCTGGCGTTGGCGTTGGCGTTCTCTTCTTCGGCTTTTTTCTTTTCGGCTTCCTGTTGTTTCTTGAGCGTGGCTTCCTGATGCCTGACCATCTCGGAGAGACGCTTGCGCCCGTCTTCGGCTTTCTCTAAGGCTTCGACGGCGCGGTAGTTGTCGGGGTCAAGCTCGACGGCCTTCTTGAGCGCGCCGACGGCCTGATCGTAACGCGCCTGCTTGCTGTGCGCCATGCCCAGCTCAAACTGCGCGTCGCCGTTTTCCGGTTCCAGCTTGGTCGCCTGTTTGAAAGCTCTGGCGGCATCATCGTATTTTCCGAGACGGTAATAAGCCTGTCCCATCTCGAAGTGAGCCTGAAAGTTTTTGGAATCCTCGCGCACTTTTTTCTCATAAGCTTCGGCGGCAGCCTTGTAAGCCTTGTCGGCGTCTTCATCACGATTCAATGCGTCGTAGGCGAGACCGAGCTTGAGGTATGCTTCGGCGTAATCCTTGTCCTTCTCGACCGCGCGCCGGAAAGATTCGGCGGCCTCTCTGTCCTGATTGTTCTTTAAGAATTCTTTGCCCTGATTAAAATAGCCTCCCGCGTCCGCCTGTTCCGGCACGGACACCTGTGCGTTCGCATTCGCACTGGTAGAGCCGTCCGGCAGCGCGGAAGAATTTGTCGTCTGGCCGCGCCACCGCGCGCAACCCGCCGAGCCGAGCGCGAGACACGCAAAGGCCAGCGCGACAATGATTGCTCTCATACGAAATGTTCGCTTCATAGAAAAGCAAAGATCAAGGCTGAAGGACGAAGGCTGAAAGATGAGAGGCATGCTATTGAGCCTTAAACCGCTCATCTTCAATAGCAACTTTTTCATCCCTCATCCCTCATCCCTTTATCCGGGCGGCCATGCGAGCGCGCGGCCTCCGATGACATGCGCGTGCAGGTGAAAGACGGATTGACCCGCGCCCGCGCCGGTGTTGATGATTGTGCGGTAGCCGCTCTCTGACAGCCCGCGCTCGTTGGCGATGCGTGCGGCCACTCGCAACACGTGCCCGAGCAAGGCTTCATCGCGTTGCGAAGCCTCGTCCAGGGATTCCAGATGCTCGCGCGGAATCACAAGAACATGCACAGGAGCCTGCGGGTTGATGTCATCAAAAGCCGCACAGCGTTCATCCTGATGAACAAACGTCGCGGGAATCTCGCCCGCTATAATCTTGCAGAAGATGCAATTGTTTTCAGACATATGAAATCAGTGACGAGTGACGAGTGACGAGTGACAAGCAAAAACAAGTGATTTATCTTGTCACCTGTCACTCGTCACTTGTCACTGTAGTTAAATTTCCGCCGCCACGGCCTGTTCGGGCGCGTTGAGCGGAGCCGTAATGGAATCTCTTAAACGCTCTATCTCTGCGCCGACCGAGCGCAACTTGTCTTCAATCTTTTCATAGCCGCGATCTATGTGATAGACGCGATCAATAATCGTCTCGCCCTCAGCGGCCAGGCCCGCGAGGACGAGCGAAGCGGAAGCGCGCAAATCCGAAGCCTGCACACGCGCGCCCGTCAAGACGGTTGCGCCTTCGACCGTCGCCTTGTGCGCTTCGATCTGGATGCGTGCGCCCATGCGCTGCATCTCGGAAGCGTGCATAAAGCGATTCTCGAAAATCGTTTCGGTGATGACGGACTTGCCTTCGGCCTGCGTCATCAAGGCCATGTACTGCGCCTGCATGTCCGTCGGAAAGCGCGGGTGCGGCTCTGTCTCAACATCGCGCGCCGTCAAGCCCTTCGGGCAACAACTGACCCTGAGCGTGCTTTGATTGACCTCTTCAATCAAGACTCCGGCTTCGCGCAGCTTGGCAATCACGATGGACAAGTGTTCGGGGCGGCAGTTGTAAATTTCCAGCTCGCCTTTGGTAATCGCGGCGGCGATGAGAAAAGTCCCTGTCTCTATCCGGTCGGGAATAATCGTGTGCTCTGCTCCGCCGAGAGCTTCGACGCCTTCAATCGTAATGGTCGGCGTGCCCGCGCCGCGCACGCGCGCTCCCATCTTATTCAAAAGCTCCGCGAGGTCTGTAATCTCCGGCTCGCGCGCGGCGTTATGCAGCTTCGTCGTGCCAACAGCCAGCGCGGCGGCCATCATCAGATTTTCAGTGCCCGTCACAGTCACTTTATCAAACTGGACTTCGTTGGCGCGAAGGCGTCCGCCGGAGGGAGCGCGTGCGACGACATCGCCTGCTTCGAGCGAGACTTCCGCGCCAAGAGCCTGAAAAGCAGTCAGGTGCAGATCAATCGGGCGCGTGCCGATGGCGCAGCCACCGGGCAGAGAAACTTTGGCTTTGCCGAAACGCGCGAGCAGCGGCCCTAAGGCAAGCACGCTGGCGCGCATGGTTTTGACCAGCTCATATGGAGCTTCAAACAGCTCTATGTTCGAGGCCGTGATCTTGTTCGTGCGCAGTTCGGGCGTCAGCACGGTCGAGCCTAAATCTTCCAGCAAGCGTCTCTGCGTAATGATGTCGCGCACGTATGGAATGTTGTGCAGCGTGACGGTTTCAGGCGTCAGGAGGCTGGCGGCCATGCAGGGCAGAGCGGAATTTTTCGCGCCGCTGATACCGATGCGCCCGCGCAAGGGGCGGCCTCCGCTGATCCGAAATTTTTCCATAAAGCTGACTCCTTATTCGCGCCCCACACTTTGAAAGCGATTTTCCAAACACTGACGGTTACTTGAACGCGGCGACGGCAGTAGTTTGCGCGCCTTCTCATCGCTGCCGAAAAATACCCGCTTGAAGAGCAGAGACCAAAGACTGGAAGCTGATTTAATTGGGGCAGAAGTTCGCGCGGATTTTACCACGACACGCAAAAGGGGAAAAGCAAGGCGGAGGGCGGAGGGATGAAGGATGAGGGATGAAGGATGAAAGCGATGCTATATGAGATGAGCGATTCAAGGTTCAATAGCATGCCTGTCATCCCTCATCCCTCCGCCCTCATCCCTGCTTTCTGAGCGCGACCGTGCGCGGGATGCCTTGCAGGTCTTTGTGTATCTTGAGCAGCGTCCAGACGTTTGCATCTATGATTTGACGAACTGCTTCGTGCTGGTCGAATCCGATTTCCAGAAGCATGTGTCCGCCTGTCGAAAGAAAGCGCGGCGCGTCTGCGAGAAGCCTGCGAATCATGCCAAGCCCGTCGCCTCCGGGCGTCAAAGCCGCGCGCGGCTCATGCTCCCGGACTTCGCGTTGCAGTCCGTCGTAGGCTGTCTCTGTCACATAAGGCGGATTCGAGACGATTAAAGAGAACCGCGTGCGCGCCGAATCAAACGCATCAAGGCAATCGGAAGCGGCGAATGAAAGACGCTCTCTGACACCGTGCCGCGCGGCGTTCTGTGCCGCAACCTTGAGCGCGGCTGGCGAGATGTCGAGCGCGACGCCGCGCGCCCGTGGACGCTCATGCAAAATCGAGATGGCGATGCACCCAGTCCCTGTGCCGACATCACAAATGAACGGCGGCGCGTTTGTTTCCTTCATCAGCTCAAGCGCAGTCTCGACCAGCAGTTCTGTTTCAGGGCGCGGAATCAAAACGTCAGGCGTGACCGTAAAATCGAGATTAAAAAATTCCTGACGGCCTGTGATGTATTGCAGCGGCTCGCCCGCCGCGCGCCGCTCTATAAAGCCGCGATAACGCGCCACGTCCGACGCCGTCAGTTCTCTTTCGGCGTGCGCGATCAGGTACGTCGCGTCACGCCCGAGCAGATGCGCCAGCAACGTAGAGGCATCGCGCCGCGCTTCCGCGACCTCCGCGCGCCGCAGCATTTGCGTGGCTTCGACTAATGCTTGTGCAATCGAAAAGTTTGTCATCAACGGGCAACAGAGTATTTGGAAAATGGCGTCTGGGCAAGAGGCGAGTCATTTGGTAATAGGTTAATTGGGAAATGAGTAATGGGCTGATTGAAACTCACCGCAGAGACGCAGAGCGCGCGGAGGGGGCGCGGAGAGTTGAATGCCATTCAAGCCTCTGCGCTACCTCTGCGCATCCTCTGCGTCTCTGCGGTGAGTCTCGATTTATCTCTTACTCATCTTGAAACTGACCCACAACTATTAAGTTTCGCCTTTTTCCTTTGACCTTTTGCCCTATATAATATCGATGAACTTAGAAAACCGAAAATCAGATGAATCGCAAAACGAGGTGGGAGCATAATGGAAGAAAATACAGGACAAGCCCCGGCTGAATCCGGCGGCGAAGTTGATGATCGCGGCACAACCCAAACGGAAGGCCGCGCGATCTTGAAAAAACTGCGCGACGAAGGATTTGAAGGCAGCGATGAGAAGCTGTCCGTCGCGCTCGGACGCCCCGTCGAAGAAGTGCAGGGCTGGACGGGCGGAGCCGAGACAGTTGACGACGATGTCATCATGAAAGCGCGCGGCATCGCCAAAGAGAGAGGGATAGAGATCGAGTAAAGTAGCCAGTAGCCAGTAGCCAGCATAAAAACAAGCATGCTTTTCTACTGACTACTGGCTACTGACTACTGGCTACTGCGCTTATGCACGAAAAAATCATCCGGGCAGCCAACGAGCTGGTCGAATCATATTCCATCGAAGGCATCAAGATTCATCACCTTGACCGCCAGCCTTTGCCGTCGCATGCGGAAATTATACGCATGCTGGTGACGGCGCACGAGCTGTTGTTTCCCGGCTACATCGGCGCGCAGGGGTTGACGGGCGAGAGCCTGCACCTGCATGTAGAGACGCGCATGTCATGGCTCTATGAAACTCTGACCGAGCAGATTCGCCGCGCTATCGGCCACAGTCAAAAGATCGGCGAAGCCTGCGACATCACCGCGCGCGAGGCTGCGGAATGCGCCGCCACGTTCCTCTCAAAATTCGTCAGCCTGCGCGAAGCCTTAGCCATCGATGTGGATGCTGCCTATGACGGCGACCCCGCCGCGACCTGCAAGGATGAAATCATCTTCAGCTATCCGAGCATCTATGCCGTGATGGTCTATCGCCTCGCGCATGAGCTTTACGAGATGGACATCCCGCTCATCCCGCGCATCATGACCGAGCATGCACATCACCGCACCGGCATAGACATACATCCGGGCACAGAAATCGGCTCGCGCTTCTTTATAGATCACGGCACGGGCGTCGTCATCGGCGGCACAGCCGTCATAGGCAATAATGTCAAGCTCTATCAGGGCGTGACGATTGGCGCGTTCTCTTTCGATAAGGATGCCGCAGGGCAGCTTGTGCGCGGCACCAAGCGTCATCCGACAATTGAAGACGACGTGGTGATTTATGCGGGCGCGACGATTTTGGGCGGCGAGACAATCGTCGGTCGAGGCTCGGTCATCGGCGGCAACGTCTGGCTCACGCACTCAGTCCCGCCGGAGACACGCGTGCTGCCGGACTCTCCGAACCTGCGCATCATCACTCCCGATGCTGAAGCCGCCGCATCCTGAAACACGGCAGACGCCTCAGCGCAAGCTCCCGATAATGCAACAGGCCGCGCACAGTGGCCTTGATTGAAAGACGCTAACGAATTGAACGCGATAGTAAGATTTAGATGGAAATGCGATTTGCTCATCTATGAGACACTACTAACCCAAGTTGCTAGATATAGAGGTGTCTTTGGCTTTCTTCCATTGCCACTAGCTTCAGCTAGTGGGAAAAAGGTTTCCTTGATGCTTTCGGCTTTAGCCGAACCCTTTAAGCTAAAGCAATAAGCCAAAGGGCTTTATTTATACTTTGGCTAAAGCCTACATTCTTTTATGCAAGGTCTCCACTAGCTGAAGCTAGTGGCAATTTATTAACTGGCAACTTGAGTTACTAAGCGTTTGATAACTTTCACCAGTAGGTTCAACTCATCCGGCCTTTCAAAGAACACCCCGCCCGCATACCGCGCCTCGCCGACCGTTAGAATGATGATCGGCGTGTGCTGGCGATGCGATAACGAGCGCGTGAAGCGTGCTATCGCTGGCCCTCTGGTGTCCGGCAGCTTTTCATCTAATAGTAACAACGCATAATCAAGCTTGCTTTTTAAGAAGAGGCGGGCGTCACCACCGCTCGGACAGCGCACAATAAAACAATCATCCAGCCTGTCATGCAAAAACCCTAACAGCGAGAGGTCGCGCCCGGCGTAGAGGATGCGGTGCAAAGGCATGTGATATGATGCGAGAGTTCTGTTTGAAAAATCGGCAACGGTCTATGCGTAGCTCACGCCTCAACCTCAAAGAAGAGTAATGAGCATCGCCGTGCGAGATGAAAGGTTCATTCTCACGGCGATTTCTTTGAGAGACAGGATTTTATGCCCGTTTGGGCACAAGCGCAAGCCTCAAGGGACATTTTGTTTATCGGGAGGTAACTCCTGATGGGCACAAAGTCGCGTGAGAGGCCAGAACGCCTTGCCGAGAAGCTACTGCAAATTCGGACGCAGTTCGGATGCTCTCAAACCGAGATGTTAAAGCGGCTTGGGGTTGAGGATCGCATCGCCTACAACGAAATATCAAAGTATGAATTAGGAAGCCGGGAACCGAGTTTGTTAGTTGTGTTGCAGTATGCGCGCGTCGCAAATGTCCACGCAGAGGTTCTGATTGACGACGAGCTTGACCTACCTGATGGCATTCCAAGCCGGAAGAAAAGCGAAGGCATCAGAAGGCCGTCAAAGGCTAAAGCTGACAAAGGTTCAAAGGCGGGTAAGAAAGGGAGTAAGAGGTGAGCAAGTCTATTCTTGAAAACGTTCCAGATTACGAACTGCTTTTGAACATTATTGTTGTTTGCAGTTGAATGTGTCTGCGTCTATAACCCCCTCACGGTCGGGTCTCTGCCATTATGTTGAAGTTTGAAGAGTAAGCTGGCGAAACGCTTCGTGCAGGTGCAGGGCGAGGCTTCCGACCGGGACTGTGTAGCGATGAAAGTCAAAGGTCGTGACGATGCCGACGCCCATGCCCGCAGAGGTGAGAAAGATTTCATCCGCATCCGACAATTGCGCCATTTCGTAAACGCCTTCGACCAGCGGCATGGATAATTCGCCCGCGAGCGACATTACGCATTCGCGCGTCACGCCTGCCAGCGCGCCGGTCGAGAGCGCGGGCGTGTGAATCTTGCCGTCCCTGACCCAGAAAAGATTAGCCATCGTCGCAGAGACGATCTCGCCGCGCTCGTTAAGCCTGACGGCTTCGTCAAACTCGCGCGCACGCGCTTCTTCCAGAGCCAGTATATTTTCCAGATAGTTGACGCTCTTAATCCCTGTGAGCGGCGAGTGCGTGTTGATGCGATGAGGCGAGACCGTCAGCGCGAGTCCCTCCGCAGCTTCCCGATGCGCCTCGCCCGTCATGATTAAAAGATTGGTTTGATGCTCTCTGTCTTCCTCTAATTCCCAGATGCCGCTTCCCGTGTTTGACAGCAGCGTGATGCGTGCGCGCCCGTCCCTCACCTGATTCGCTTCGATCAACCGCAAGAGGTGCGCGTGAACGCTTGCTTCATCAAGCTGGCCGTGGTCAACGCCCGCGCGCAACGCATGCGCGGTGAGCCTCGCCCAATGCTCAGGCCAGAGAAAAGGCTGCCCGCCATAAATCGCCAGCGTCGTAAAGACCCCGCGCCCGTACAGCGTCGCGGAGCTAACGGCCTCAAGCCGCGCTCTCGTCGCTTCCGTCAGACGATGGTTGAGAATGATGCGCGAATGCATCGCTCTTAAAATGAATGCTCAGTGAAATGTGTGTAGCGCCAGTGAGGATACATGAAAAAGCTTGCCGCGAATAGATTCAAAAGTAAGTAGCAAACTACCAAACGTTGCGCGTGGTGAAGGCTATCACGAAGAGAACAACGCCGAGTAAAAAGGAGACGTGCTCGACAAATGTGAACCACCAGAGGATAGGCCACCTCTCAAAAATCGGTATGTGATAAATGTTTTTCTCTTCTGATTGAGGCAACCGCTGCACGATGGAAGGAATGCCGCCGAGGACGAACGTCGCAGTGATGATTGACACCGCAAAGCAAATCAGTACGGCATAGGCCCACCCGGGCTTGATGCTGATTTTATCCTGACCCGAAATAGAGATTAAGCCCAGCGCCCCTGTCTGAATAGCTACCAGCCAGGTGCTCCAATCTTTAAGGAGGTCAAGCGCCTTCAACTGAATTTCCATCGTCATCCCCATCCTTCATCCTTGCTATCATGATTGTTCCAGACGTTAAGCGCATAATAAATCGGCGCGTGATCCGCCAGAAAGCCGGGAAGGATAATTTTGAATTTGCCGATCTTCCCTAAGAAACTAAACTTTTGAAACAGCGATTGCGAGAGCTGCATCACGTCCGCATCGCTGACGATCTGCGCCTCGTCTGTCAGATGATGCAAGTGCCCGGCATTGTCTATGTATTTCAGCGCGCCCGTATGCGTGTAGAGAATTCCCGGCGGAACTTTGGCGATGATGTCGCTGTTGTTGACAAAGCGAAAGGTGCGCGCTGCGATACCGCGCTCAATCAAGCGGCTCTTAAAACTTCCGTCTCCGACACGCGGCGAGCCGAAAGTGTACAAGCCCTTCACTTCAAAGCTGCCTTCTCCGGCGACTCTATCGGCGGCGAGTGTCGCGATTGCCGCTCCCAAACTGTGACCCGTAATCCACAGCGTGCGCCCGCCGCCTTGTAGCTGGCTCAGATGATTTCTCACAGCTTCCCAGACGACATTGATTGCCAGATGAAAGCCCTGATGAACCAGACCGCCAGCCCCGTCCGGCACGGGAATGAATTTCACGTCCGAGGCCACGTCCATCACGCCGCCCCAGAAGTTATCAATCTCCGTCCCTCTGAAAGAGACGATAATAAATTTATCGCTATGCGCGACAAAGCACTGTACGTTATGCTGGACAAAGGATTGGACGGCGAACCCAGCGCCCTTTAGCCCCGCAGCCTCAAACGTCTGGTTGACAAAAGCCGCGTCTCCATACGCCAGCAGCGCGGCCTCCGCGAGCCACCACGCATTTACCATCTCGAAATCAACGGCGTCCGGCTTAAACGGATTTGCCTGCCAGTTCTCAAAATACTTGTGACTCTTATTCGGCGTACGCAACTCGTCGAGCGTGCTTGGTGGGAGATTCTTCTTCATCGCATTGCTCCTTTAAGTAGCCTGTGAAGTGGGTTATTGCACAGTGAGCATCTTTTTTAGAGTAGCTTTTTGAATTGCTCGACGGTTAAGCCTGCATCTCGCGCGATGCCGCCATCGTAAACGCATTTACCGGATTATGACGCGGAATCGTGAGGATGCGAGTACCATCGGACATGACAACATGCTTGCCTTGACGAAGGATGCGAAAGCCCGCTTTCTCCAAGGCTTTGACCGCATCGAGATGATTAACGCCGGGAATCTTCGGCACAGCTAAACTGTCACCTCGATCTCTCGAACATCTTCATCCTTCACCAGATCATCAACCGCAGCGAGATACTCTTTGATAGCGTCCTGAATATTCTCAAGTGCCTCTGCTTCCGTCTCACCCTGCGACCAGCAACCGGGCAAACCGGGACACGACACGCTGTAGCCTTCCTCAGACTCATGCAAGAGAACCTTGTAGTTCATCCTTCAACCTCCGGCCTTGATTATACTCTTTAGGAAGATTCATCAGCTATCTAATGCAGAACACGCTCTTTCCAGATTTTTTATTCCGCTCCGGCGGCTAAAGCCTCTGCTTGCAGTTTGTCTCCGAGCGAGCTGCGCCATGCGGTTTCTATTTCATTGATAGTGAGATTAACGACCTCTTCGCCGTCCGCTTTGATGATTAAGCTTTCGCCTCCGGTGCGCCCGAGCAAGGTGAGCGGGCAACCGTTGCGCGCGGCAAGCTCTTCCATTTTGCCGAGAGCGGATTCGTTGAAGCTCAAAATAATGCGCGAAGGCGTTTCGCTGAAGAGGCGCGCAGGCGTGGAGAGCGTGCCGTTCAAATCAACTTCCGCGCCGATGGATGAACGATTGAGCGATGAGAAACAGCTTTCGGCCAGAGCGACCGCGAGGCCGCCGTCCGAGCAATCATGCGCGGAAACCAACAAGCCTTCTTCCGCCGCGCTGAGAACGGTTTCCTGCACGGCGCGTTCCGTTTCGAGATTGAGCGCGGGGACGCTTCCGCTTGCAATCATCTCTGCGGTCGTGCGGCCTTCGATAACGGCAGCGTACTCGCTGACAGAGAGATCGTCGCCCGTCGTGCCCAGCAGCACGATGAGATCGCCGGAATTTTTGAAGCCGGGCTGGATGACGCGGCGCACGTCTTCGATGAGTCCGACCATGCCGATGACCGGCGTGGGCAGAATGCCGCGCCCCTCTGTCTCGTTATAGAAAGAGACGTTGCCGGAAACCACTGGCGTCTCGAACGCCTTGCAGGCTTCGGCCATCCCGTCTATCACTTCCGAGAAAGACCACATCACTTCAGGTTTTTCGGGTGAAGCGAAGTTCAAACAATTCGTAATCGCTAAGGGACGCGCGCCGACGCAGACGACATTGCGCGCGGCTTCCGCGACGATGAGCTTTGCGCCCTCACGCGGATTGACCGCGCAGTAACGACCGTTGCCGTCCAGACACATCGCCAGCGCGCGTCTGGTTTCCTTAATCCGCACGACCGCCGCATCCGCTCCCGGCAGCACAGCCGTATTCGTCCTCACCATATGATCGTACTGACGATAAACCCACTTCTTTGAAGCGAGATTCGGCGTGGCGATAAGACTCAAAAGAGAATCATTAAAATGTCCCAAGTCCCAAGTCCCAAGTCCCAAGTCAGACGAAAAATCTGCCTCCGACTTGGGACTTGAGACTTGGGACTTGGGACTTGAAACCTGGGACTTGGGACTCTTTAAAGGTCTTTCATAAAGCGGCGCTTCGTCGGTGAGCGCGGCGACGGGGATGTCTGCGACGGTTTCGCCTTCGTGAATGACGACCATGCGCGAGCCTTCGCGGACGCGACCGATGACGACGGCGTCGAGGTCCCACTTGCGAAAGATGTCCACGACCTCTCTTTCTCTGCCTCTGTGGGCGACGATGAGCATGCGCTCCTGCGATTCGGAGAGCAGCATTTCATAAGCCGTCATTCCTGCTTCGCGTTGCGGGACGAGCGAGAGGTCAAGCTCGATGCCTGTGCCTGCGCGTGCGGCCATCTCGCATGAAGATGAAGTCAGGCCAGCCGCGCCCATGTCTTGAATCCCTGCGACCGCGCCGCTGCGCATCGCTTCGAGGCAGGCTTCCAACAGCAGCTTTTCCAAAAACGGATCGCCCACCTGCACGGTCGGGCGTTTCTCTAAAGCTTCCTCGTCAAACTCTGCCGAAGCCATCGTCGCGCCGTGTATGCCGTCGCGCCCCGTCTTGGCTCCTACATAAAGCACAGGGTTGCCGATGCCCGTCGCCTTACCGAAAAATATTTGATCGTGGCGCACAAGCCCGAGCGCGAAGGCATTGACCAGAGGATTGAAAGCATAAGCGTCATCAAAAGCGACTTCGCCGCCAACCGTTGCGACGCCGAAAGCGTTGCCGTAATGCGCGATGCCTGCGACGACGCCCGCGAGCAGCGAGCGATTGCGACGCCCGTGTTGCGGATGGTCTAAGGAACCAAAGCGCAAACTATTCATAGACGCGATAGGACGCGCGCCCATCGTGAAGATGTCGCGCAGGATGCCGCCGACGCCTGTGGCCGCGCCCTGAAACGGTTCTATAAAAGACGGGTGGTTGTGCGATTCGACTTTGAACGCGGCGCACCAACCGTCGCCGACATCAACCACGCCCGCGTTCTCTCCCGGCGGCACGATCACGCGCTCGCCCGTCGTCGGCAGTCTTTTCAAATGCACGCGCGAAGATTTATACGAGCAATGCTCAGACCACATGACGGAAAAGATGCCCAGCTCTGCAAAGGTCGGCTCGCGCCCCATGAGTTCGCAAATACGTTCGTACTCTGCTTGAGTTAAATTGTGCGTGCTGATGATTTCAGGAGTAATCATAAGGCAGTGATAAGTGATGTGTGATAAGTGACAAGATAGAAAAAGAGATTTTAGCCTGTCACCCGCCGCTTGTCACTTGAAGGGATAGGATTCACCACCAAGACACGAAGACACAAAGTTTTTCAAGAAAGTTATTTCTTAGCGCTGTGCAATGAAAGTGTTTTGAATTGCCACTAGCTTCAGCTAGTGGAACAAGAGAGCTAAAAAGCGTTGGCTTTAGCCGAAATGATTTCGGCTAAAGCCGGTAACCTTCTGCAAATTTATCCACTAGCTGAAGCTAGTGGCAATTTAAGAAAGCCCGAACTTTGATTACACAACGTTTTGTGTTCTTTGTGGTTAATTCTTGAAGATGGTATCGAGAAGGGAACGGAGTTCCGCAGGCTTGATGCGTCCGGTAGTCTTAAAGACCAGCTTGCCCTGCGCGTCGAAGAGAAAGGTGATGGGCAAAGCGATAGCGCCTTCCCACTGCGCATCAACGGCTTCAATAGCTGGAATCGGATCGGGCACGTTCAGGAGATAAGTGGAAATTTTTTCCGCTTTCATCTCGCGCAAAAATTCCGGAACGACGGTTTTGATGTCCGTCGGGTCGTCCATCGAGATGAAAATCATTTCCAGCCCGCGCTTGTTGTAGTCCGCTTCGATTTGCAGGAGGTCTGGAAATTCTTCGCGGCAGGGCACGCACCACGTCGCCCAGAAGTTGATGAGACGCGGTCGCGCAAGGGTCTTCGCGTCGCGCTGCAAGAGCTTCTTGAGACCTTCCAAGTCAATCTCGCGCACGACGACGGGAGGAGCGTCCGCGACCACCACCGAAGCCTTCGCTTCACCTTTGCGCTCCTGCTGCGCGAAAACGGCGTGCGTCTGTGGCGCACGCCGCTCCATATTGATTGACACGAGAGCCAACGCTGCGAGCGTGAAGAAAAAGATGCGTTTCATCTGCTAAAACTTACGCTCTCTTGATCGAGCAGCCGAAGGCGGCGGGTTCCGCGTTCGCAATCGGCTTGCCGCCGAGCATCGCATCCAAAGCATCGCGCAAGTCGTTCGATTCGATGTTCGTGCCGGTCTTTGAATTATCAATCCGCCCGTGAAAGACAAGCTTGTTGTTGGCATCCAGGACGAACGCTTCGGGCGTGACTTTCGCGCCGAGCATGTCCGCGATCTTATTGCCCTTGTCCTGTAGCATCGTGAACGTCAGCTTGTAGTCGGCTGCATGAGCCTTCATGTCGTCAACTTTCTCCGTCGCGTTAGAGTTGATGCCGATCACGTTGATGCCGCGCGCTTTGTAATCCTGCGCCAGCTTTTCCATCCGCTCGTTATAAGCTTTGACGACGGGGCATTGCGCCGAGATGAAGATAAAGACTGTGCCGTTCTTGCCCTTGAGCGTAGAGAGCCACTGGTCTTTGCCGCTGGTGTCAGCCAGCTTAAAGTCTTTGATGGTTGCGCCGATGGCCGGAGCCGTCGAAGACATTTCATCTGCGCCTTTGATGCTGGTGGTCGGAAGGATGAGCACGCCAACGAGCAGCGCGAGAGCCGTGAGTGCGGTCAAATACTTCTTCATAAAATTTCAGAACTCCTTTTCAAGATGCGTAGCCGGTGAAAGCCAAGCTTAACAGCGATATGTGACGTGTGACAAGCGGGCAGTGACGAGCCGGAAACCACCTGTGACGAAGCGCTGGAATCCAGTGATAAGCGGAAAGATAAAAGTGATGAACGGAGAAAGAAAGAATGACACATTAAGAGCGAACAACACTTTGCGTTCCTTTGCGTTTCATTTCTTTGCGCTCTTTGCGGTTAAAGTTTTTTTCAACGCAAAGAGCGCAAAGGTTTTCGCAAAGATCGCAAAGGGTTGGATGCCTGTCTTTCCTGACTTTGCCTTAACACATTAAATCTCATCCACCTTCTCAAGCGTGAACAGCCAGAGCATGCGGTTCTCTTTCTCGTCGAAAATATGTTTACCTTCGAGCACGCGCCAGAATCCCATGTGCTGCCAGCGTCCGACCGCTAGCTTGTTAAAGAGAGGCACGCTGTGCCCACTCTCGATGGCGGCCAGGAGCGCGCGATTGCCGGGACTCAAATGCTGGTCGCCCCTGCGGCCTTCGCCCGTGTAGTAAATGCGGTCTTCGGATTCGCTCTGCCTGTCCGGATAACAGGGATTGATGCGCCCGAAGTCCGTCAGCAAAGAGACGAGCCGCCCTCTGCGCTGGTAGACGCCATTCCGTATGCGATGCGTGTGATTGACTTCAGCCCATGAGAGGAATTGCATAAACAAAGAACATAAACAGGGATGGACAGGATAAGCAGGATAAGAACTTCAAATCAGCGAATTTGAGATTTGAGATTTGTGATTTGAGATTTCAAATCTCAAATTTGAGATTTCAAATCTGCAATTCTTATGTCCTGTTTATCCTGTCCATCCCTGTTTGAATTTACGCCATCGCTGCCAGCGTCGCCGCGAGCGAGCGGAAGATGTCGCGCCCGTCGGACGAGCCGAGGAGGTCTTCGCAGGCACGTTCAGGGTGCGGCATCAAGCCCAGCACATTGCGTTCGCGGTTGCAGATGCCTGCGATGTTGTCGCGCGAGCCGTTCGGGTTCGCCGCTTCCGTCGCTTCCCCACGCTCGTCGCAGTAGCGCAGGACGATGCGGTCTTCGCGCCGCAGTTCTTCGAGCGTCGCGTCGTCGCAGACATAGTTGCCCTCTGCGTGCGCGATGGGGATGCGCAAGGTGCTCCCGCCCTTTAATTGATTTGTAAAAGGCGTCTCTGTGGTTTCGACGTGGACGTGGATGTGGTCGCAGATGTAATGAAGATCGCGGTTGCGCATCAACGCTCCGGGCAGCAGTCCCGCTTCACACAAGATTTGAAAGCCGTTGCAGATGCCTAAGACAAAGCCTCCACGCGCCGCAAAATCCCGCACGGAATTCATCACCGGCGAGAAACGCGCGAGCGCGCCCGCGCGCAAGTAGTCGCCGTAAGAAAATCCGCCGGGAATAATCAGAGCATCGTAAGCGGAGAGGTCTGTGTCTCGATGCCAGATAAAATCAACGGGCTGGCCGACGTGCTTTGAGATGACATGATAAGCATCATGATCGCAGTTTGAGCCGGGAAAAACGATGACGCCGAATTTCACTTATTCAATCTCCACGCGATAGTCTTCGATGATGGGATTGGACAAGACCTCGCGCGCCATGCGGTTTGCGGCTTCGCGTGCTTCCGTTTCGGCGAGCGTGCCGTCCAGCGCGATCTCGAAATATTTTCCCTGCCGCACATCGGCGATGCCGTCAAAGCCCAGCAGCTCGACGGAGTGCTGTATGGCCTTGCCTTGCGGGTCAAGCACGCCCTGTTTTAAGGTGACGTAAACTTTGGCTTTCATGCTCTTGGGGTCGCTCCCTCTTTTAATTCCAATGAGAATAATACGGCAAAATGTTGCGCGGCGCGTAGTCGTTGACATAAGATTCGCGCCACACATGAAAAAATTGTGACAAAAGCATCAGGGACGGACATGTCCCGTAAAATCGTCAGGCTCTCGACCCGAACACTATTTCAATCAGAACAGGAGAAGTAATCATTATGCAGAACCCTCCGCCCGATCAGGGCTATGGCAACTATGGCGGCGCGCCGTCGTCACCCCCGCCCGGAAAATCGGCCATCGGGCTGGATAGCAATTTGGCCGCCGCGCTCGGCTATCCCATAGGCATTCTCGCCATCGTCAATCTGGTGATGGAGAAAGAGAACCGCTTTGTGCGCTTTCACGCGATGCAGGCCATCGTGTTGATGGTGCTCGGCATTGTTCTCAGCATCGTCCTTTTTGTTGTATTCATCGTCCTTACTATGCTCGGCGCGATGATTGCTGCCGCCGCCGGTTCGGCTGCCGGTTCGTTGCTCGGCTTGCTCGGATTCCTACTCTGGCTGCTGTTCGGTCTCGCCATGCTCGGCGCGGTCGCAATGGCTGCCTTCAAGGCTTATCAGAACGAGATGTACAAGCTGCCCGTCATCGGCAACATCGCTGAGAAGTTTATTAAGTAGTGATAAGTGATAAGTGATAAGTGATAAGAAAAAGCTTTGTCTTTATCTCATCACTTATCACTTATTACTCATCACTGCTTTTCAAAGACCCGCGCGAAGATAGCGTCCACGTTTCTGAGATAAGTGTCGAACGAAAAGACGCGCGCGATTTCTTCCGGCGCGAGCTGGGCGCGGATGTCCGCGTCTTCCAAGAGCAGCGACTGAAAATCTTCGCCCTCGTCCCAGACGCGCATCGCATTGCGCTGCGCCCATTCATAAGCCTCTTCGCGCGAAATGCCCTTCTGCGTTAAAGCGAGCAGCAATTGCCCGCTGAAGACAAGGCCGCGCGTCGCGTTCAAATTTTCCAGCATCCGTTCGGGATACACGACCAGACCGTCCAACAGCGATGCCGTTTTAGCCAGCATGTAATCGAGCGTCGCGGACGAATCCGGCAAGACGATGCGCTCTGCCGAAGAATGCGAGATGTCGCGCTCGTGCCAGAGGGCTACGTTCTCAAGACCGACGATTGAGTTGGCGCGAACCGTCCGCGCCATGCCGCAAATGCGCTCTGACAAAATCGGATTGCGCTTGTGCGGCATCGCGGAAGAGCCTTTCTGCCCGCGCTTGAATTTCTCCTGCGCCTCGCGCACTTCGGTGCGTTGCCAGTGGCGGACTTGCAACGCAAACTTTTCCAGAGACGAAGCGATAATTGCCAGCGTGCATAAATATTCCGCATAACGGTCGCGCTGGATAACCTGTGTCGAGACCGGCGCAGCGCGAAGTCCCAAAAGCTGGCAGACCTTCTCTTCAACAATCGGATCGAGATGCGCGAACGCGCCGACCGCGCCGCTGATTTTTCCCACCGAGACTCTTTCACGCGCACGCACCATGCGCTCACGATTCCTGCGCATCTCTTGATACCAGAGCGCGAACACGAGGCCGAAAGAAGTCGGCTCGGCATGGATGCCATGCGTGCGCCCGATCTGCGGCGTATCCTTAAACTCGAACGCGCGCCGCTTTAAAATCTTTTCCAGCGCGTCAATCTTTTCCAACAACAAATCGCACGCATCACGCAAGAGGAGCGCGTTCGCGGTGTCCACCACATCCGAAGATGTCAGGCCGTAATGCACAAAGCGCGATGACGCGCCGATGGCTTCCGCCAGATTCGTCGTGAAAGCGATGACATCATGGTCTGTCGTCTTCTCGATCTCGTTGATGCGCTCGACCGTGAACGCCGCGCGGCTTTTAATTTCTTCCAGAGCCTCGCGCGGTATCGTGCCCATCTCCGCGTGTACCTCGCAGACGGCCAACTCCACCTCAAGCCATTTCTGAAACTTGTTCTGCTCAGACCAGAGCGCGCCCATTTCGGGCAATGTGTAACGTGAAATCATAGTCCCAAGTCTCAAGTCCCAAGTCCCAAGTCTCAAATCAACGTTGCCCTATCTTGGGACTTGAGACTTGGGACTTGGGACTTATTTTAGAGCCTCCGAGTTGACGAAATATCTGGCGAGTTGCCAGCGCCCGTCGCGTTCGACGAGCGTGAATGTTTCCATGCCTGCGGCGCGCTCGAAGTTGGTTTGATACTGGACGATGAGCGTTTGTTCAGGCTGTGCGCCGCCCGCGCTCTGCTCTGCCCGCGCGGTGTGAAAGGTGCGTCCCTTGACGCCGCCGAGCCGTGTGCGCAGCGTCTTGAAAAACTGACGGCTCTGTTCAAGCGTTGATGCCTGACGCCATTCTTCCGCAGCCTCCCTGTAAATCTTCTCGTCGCTTTCGGCGGCGATGTCTGCGGTCACACCGTCAATCGTCGCTTGCGCTGCGGGCGGAATGCCGACCTGCTTCTGCTCCGCATTGCATGATGCGAGTGATGCTATTAAGAGCAGGGCGATAAGAAAGCGCAACGAGGAAATCTCACGCAAAGGCGCAAAGGCGCAAAGACGAGAAGTCGCAAGGCGTGCAGTCAATAGCTTTCTTCGCGTCTTTGCGCCTTTGCGTGAGACCATCTTTTTCATCAAAGCTCGATCCAAGGCGTCGGCTCTTTGGGATGCGAGAGCGTGATTTCCGTTTCCGCTTGAAAGAGCGGCGCGCGTTCCCTGAGCGCGCTTTCGGCTGTCAGCTTGGCGACGTAAGGATTGTTGGCGCGTTGCGAGAGGTGCGCGAGCAGGATGTGCCGCGCCGCGCCGTCGAACCCATCGCGCAGCCAATCCGCCACGTCTTCATTTGAAAGATGGCCTGTGCGCGACAGGATGCGCTGCTTCAATTCCCATGGATAAACAGAGCAAGCCTTGAGCATATCGCGGCTATGATTCGATTCGATAACAATTGCCGCGCAGCCGCGCAGGCGTTCCGTGATAAGCGTCGTGATGCAGCCGAAATCCATCAAGGTCGCGATTTTGATTCCATCGTGCGTGGCTGTGAAACCGAAGTTGTCAACGGCGTCGTGCGGAACCGTGAAGGGATGAAAATCAATCGCGCCGATGCGAAAGTCCCTGCTCGATTCGATCTCTTCCACGCGGTCGCGCAAAACGTCTGCGCGCTTGCGCGGCTCTTCATTCGAGACGCCGTGCCGCTCTCCCACATAAGCCTCGCGCGTCTGGCCTGAGATGTAGACGGGACACGCTAAGCTCTTGAGCAGCACGCGCAAGCCGCCTGCATGATCTCCGTGCTCGTGCGTGATGATAACGCCGTCGAGCCGCGACGCATCCTCGCCCATCAGAGCGAGCCGCCTCACGGTCTCCTTCGCGCTCATCCCGGCATCCACCAGCACGCGCGTCTCGCCCGCCACGATGAGCACCGCGTTTCCGGTCGAGCCGCTGCCTAAAACAGTAAATTTCATAAGTGATAAGTGACGAGTTACAAGTGATGAGCAAGAACAAGTTTTTATCTTGTCACTTGTCACTCGTCACTTGTCACTGCTCTCATATCTCCAGCCGCGAGCGGTCAACGCGAAAGCCGTTGAGGTCGCCGAGGGCTGCGAGCGCGAGCGCGTCCGAAGTAAAAGAGGCGCGTGCGATGCGCTGTACGTCTTCGGGTGTGACGGCTTCGAGCCGTTCGATAATCTCGTCCGGCGAGATGCGACGCCCGTGTACGATCTCCTGCCGCGCTAAAGCTCCGGCGCGCATGCTGGATGATTCGAGGCCGAGCAGGATGGAAGAGACAGCCTGATCTTTAACCAGCCGCAGTTCTTCCGCATCAACGCTCTCGCGCACCACGCGGCGCATCTCCGTGAGCGAAAGATCAATCACTTCGTCAAGATGTTCCGGCGATGTCCCGGCATAAATCGTAAAGATGCCAGCGTCCGTGTAAGCATGGCTGCCCGCGCCGACAGCGTAGGCGAGGCCGCGCTCCTCGCGGATTGACTGCCAGAGGCGGCTGGACGTTCCGCCGCCGAGAATCGAACCCAACAGGCTGGCCGCATAACGCTCCGTGCTTCGCGCATCCGGGAAAGGCGCGGCGATAATCAAATGTGCCTGCTCAAGCTCTTTCTTCTTCTCAATCAGAATCGGCGCGGCGGGCGCGGGCGACGCGGTCTGATGTTCGGTCGCATCATCTTGCACGCCGATTTCTGAAAATGCTTGAGAGGCAAGCTCGACTAACTTCTCATGCAACACGTTTCCGGCGGCGACGATGACAAGGTTGCGCGGGGCGTACTCGCGCGCGTGAAACTCCGCAGTCCTGTCCCTGTTAAAAGATGAGACGGTTTCAGCAGTGCCTTCAATCGGAAGACCCAAAGGGTGATTGGGAAAGTATGCGGCGTTGAAAAGCTCGCCCAAAAATTCGTCGGGCGTGTCTTCGACCATCTTCATCTCTTCGATGATGACCTTTTGCTCGCGCCTCAAATCCTCTTCGTCAAAACGCGGGCGGGCAATCATGTCCGACAGTAAATTAAAGGCTTGCGGCAGCGCGGCGTCCGTGACCTTCATCGTAAATCCGGTCACTTCATGCGTCGTAAAGGCGTCAAGATGTCCGCCCAAACGGTCTGATTCGATGGCGATGTCGAGGGCCGTGCGCGTTTGAGTTCCTTTGAAAACAGTGTGCTCTATAAAGTGGCAGATGCCGTTAAGCTTTGTGGATTCGTGGCGCGAACCGCGCCGCACCCAGATGCCTATGCTCACAGAGCGCAAGCCCGGCATGTGTTCCGTCAGAATGGTCAGGCCATTGGCGAGCCGTGTGGATTGAATCGGGTCTTTCATATTGAGCTGTAAAAGCTTACTCCATAAATAAACAGTTGAAAATTAAGCATCCTAAGCTGAAGCAAGGCATCGTAACACGGCGTAAAATCGGCGGCAAACGGGTGCGACAATCGGATTGTGAATCAAGCGTAGAAATACTTTGCGCTCTTTGCGCGCCCTCTCTTTAGCGGTCTTTGCGGTTAAATGATTTTTTAACGCAAAGACCGCAAAGATTTAAGACGCAAAGTGCGCGAAGAAATCACTTGCCATCTAATTTTGTGGTCTGAAAAACGCCGGATACCTGCCTCCGGCATCCCAGAGCCGGAATCCGTCATCAGAGCAACAGCATCCAGAAGTCTGTATAGTTGCTTGACACAAATCGCGCGATTGGCGGAAAATGCACGGCGTTCAGGCGGATAAGCCTAAGAATCCGATCAATGCCGAAGTGCGCTACAGCAGTGCCTCGCGTATAACACTCCGACTTGTAACCTCTTGTTTTAAATCGGAGGTGAGTATTCCTATGATGCCAAAAGGCATTCAGCACAAAAAATTTCGGAAGATGAAGCTGGCGTTGCTGGCCGTCTTGTCGCTCTCTGCGGCGAGCATGCAGCTCGTGTATGCGAACGGCAATAGTCGCGGCGGCAGTTCTTCTTCTGCGCTCGGCACAATCACCGGCACGGTCAGAGACAATAAAGGCAAGCCGCTGGCCGGAGCCTTGATCGCGCTCCTGCGCGAAGGCGCCAGCGAAATCGTCAAACAGACGCGCAGCGGAGCCGACGGCACTTTTACCGCTCGCATCACACCGGGACGTTACAGCCTGCGCGCAGAGGCAGAAGGTTTTAATACAGCATCTTTCCCAGCCGTCCAGATTCGTCGCGCCGACGAATTAAATTATCTCTTCAATCTCATCCCGGCAGGATCAGGGCGCACCGCGCCTGAGCGTCGCATAGACCGCGACAGTTCCAAGTGGCGTCTGCGCTCTGCGCAAGGCCGCCGCTCGATCTTTAATGCGCAGGAAGGTCAGGATGAAGCAATAGCAGGCGCGTCCCAATCAAGCGAGACCTCGGATGACGCTGCTGCAACGGACGTTTCCGATGACGGCGCCGTGTCGTCTCGTTCCGAGTGGAAAAAGCAGGCGCGCATGCAGGCCGTGGTTCAGACCTATGCTGTCGCTTCATCAAACAGCTTGGCTCCCGGCCATGTCGGGATGAATTTCGCGGTCGCAACCCCCGTGCGCGGAAATGTTGATTTGATTTTTGCAGGGCAGTTCGGCCTGGGGACGGGTGCGCCGCAGCGCTTTGAAACGACCGCGCGTTTGCGCCCGCATGAGCGACATCGGTTGAACCTGAGCGTCGCGGGGATGCGTCTCAGCCCCGTTGCTTCTGCTCAAGAGCAGGCGCGCGACGATGCCCTCGGGCAAGTCTCCATGCGCGCGGTTGATGAATGGATCGTGCGCGATGGTGTGGTCATCGTTCTTGGCGTGGATTATTCGCGCTTTGTCGGGTCAAGCAACGCTTCTTCAATCAGCCCGCGCTTCGGCGTGCAGTTCGATGCTAACGCGCGCACGCGCCTGCATGCGGCATACGCGCCCGGAGGCGATGAGTCGGATGCGCAAACGGTCGTCGCATTTGAAGATAATAATATCGTCTTCAAGCAACCTGACGTAGAGCCTGTCGCGCTCGTAGAAGGGCGTGCTGTGATGGAGCAGAGCCGCCGCCTTGAGTTCGGCATCGAGAGAGTTCTCGATAACGAATCGAGCGTCGAAGCGACCGCCTTTTTAGATACCACGATGGGGCGCGGCGTCGGGCTTCTGAGCCTGCCCTTATCCGAACTGAACGGCGAAGGCGGCGATGCTCTGATTAATATCGCCAATCAGGAAGGCTCTGCGCACGGCCTGCGGATTGTTTACTCGCGCCGCATCAGCCGCATCTTGAGCGCATCTGCCGGATACTCTTTCGGGCGCGGCCAGCAGCTTTCCGCAGAAGGCTTGACCAACCCGGCGGAACTTTTCGACAGCGGATTTTTCCAGACGGTCGCGGCGCAGCTCAATGCGGACATTGGCAACGGGACTTATATCCGCACGGTGTTCCGCTTTTCGCCGCGCGCAACGGTTTTTGCCATCGACCCGTTCGCGGGGAGGCTCGCGGTCTACGACCCTTCGCTGAGCATTCTGATAACGCAGGAGCTGCCGACCTTTGGATTGCCACTGCGAGCCGAAGCGGTGATAGACGCGCGCAATCTGCTGGACACGCAGGTGAGCGCGGAAGACGGCGAGATGCAAATGATCGTCAATGCGATGCGCCGCTCGCTGCGCGGGGGAATCTCGGTCAGGTTTTAGGACAGTGAAAATTGAACTGAAAAAGGGAAGAGGAAAAAAGTAGCCAACTTTCTTCCTCTTCCCCTTTTCTTTCCAAATTCTCGGAAAACTCCAAAAAATCGGATAACCCACGCGCCTCAGCATTCCCGGTAAATCAAAGGCTAATCGTGCTTTTTACAGGAAAGAAGCGGCGCGTAGAGAACATTTGCCAGAGGCTCCTTAGAGAATCGCGGTAAAGCGAGGGGAGAAAAAGAATTAAGTGAAACGGCTGGAACATTGCTTGCCTGATTTTGCTGGATGTAGGGGTGTGCTCACCATTTAAGGGGGAAGCGAGGCGCGGTGAAAGGGTCTGTGCTGACAACGCGAACATGGGTGCTGCTGATTGTGGCGGCCTTGTTTACCGCTGCCGGCGTGCTCAATTTCGCGCAGCGCGCGACAGAGAAATTCCCGCCGACCGACGGCATCACCTGGATTCAAACTCCGCAGGGCATCTTCGCGCAGAAGACCGAACGAGACCAGGCGGGCGCGCGAGCAGGGATAATTCCGGGCGACCGCCTGATCGGCATCAGTCAGGACGAAACTAATTTCGAGACCGTCACGGCTGCCTCTGAAGTCCAAATCTTTCTCGAAGAGGCGGGCGTCGGCGGCCATCTCTCTTACTACTACGAACGCCCGTCAAATCCGTCCGAGACGCGCTTCTATTACGCATCCCTCTATAATCTTGAATCGAAGCCGAGATGGAGTGAGCAGGACCTTTACTTAAACTTCATCGGGCTGGTCTATCTCTTAATCGGCTTTTTCGTGCTCTTCAAGCAGGGAGGCCGCGCGCCCTTTGTCCTGCACTTTGCGAGCGTCTGTCTGGTCGCTTTTGTTTTTCATTTCTACAAGCCGCTCGGCACGTATGAAGACTTAGACCTCGCCATCGCGTTTCTGGATGATGCGGCCTTGATATTATTCGCGCCGCTCTTTCTGCACTTCTGCGCCATCTATCCGACGCGCCATAATCTTTCGAGTAAGCGTCGCTGGCTCGCCGTTCTGATTTATCTCCCGGCATTTTTCCTGCTGGCCGTGTCCGCCGTCACATATTTCGCGCCGCCCTCGCGGTTGGAGCGTTTCAGCATCAACGAAAGCTTCGATCTCGTTGGCCGCTACGGCAAAGCCGTCTTCGTGCATTTCTGGCTCGCGCTGGCCTTTGGCACGAGCCTGCTGGTGTGGAGATTTTTCAAGAGCAAATCGGCTGTCGCCCGCCAGCAGCTCAAGTGGGTTATGTCTGGCGCGCTCATCGCAGTCACGCCGCTCACGCTGCTCTATGGCATCAATCACGTCTTAGAGCTTGAGACCGAACGTTGGGTCACGGACGTTGCGATATTGCCTTTGATTCTGATTCCGCTCGCGTTCGGGCATTCGGTCGTTCGCTATCGCTTGATGGATGTGGACATCGTCGTGCGTCGCGCAGTGGTTTACGCCATCACGACGCTGGCGATTGCGCTGCTGATCGGCGGCGTGGTGTGGGGCGCAGGCGTGTATGCCTTGGGCGATGCGGTGACGCCGGGCGAGATTACGTTGCGCGTCATTATCGCGGTCGTCGCGATGGCCGTGATTGTGATGGTCGCCGCGCCGATAAAAAATTTCCTGCAAGAGAGAGCCGACCGTTACTTTTACGGCGAGACGTATGACATGCGTCAGGGCTTGATGGATTTCGGGCGCACGCTCTCTGCGACGACCGCGCTTGAGCCGCTCTTAACCGCGCTCATCAGTCGCCTGCAACAGGTCTTGAGCGTCAATCGCATCGCCATCTTTATCGAAGATACGAGCGCGGCTTCGGGCTATCGTGTGGCGCGTGCGGCGGGGCTGTCCGCCTCTGTCATAGTGCCGCCGGATTTCCGCGAGATGATTCGCCGCCGCTCCGCCGAAACTGGCGTCGTGCGCGCGGACGATCTGGACTTGATGCCCGAAACGACAGGCTTTGTGCGGCGCGCTTTGCATTACTATGTGCCGTGCGTGGTGCGCGGGCGGATGGTCGCGGTCATCGGCCTCGGGCGTTCTGCCGACGGCGCGTTGCTCTCTTCGGAGGACGTGGAAATTTTGCGCACCGTCTCAGGCTATGTCGCGGTGGCGATTGAGAACAGCCTGCTTTATCAGGAGCAGCAGGAGCGCGCCACAGAGCTTGAGATGCTCAAGGAGTTTAACGAATCAATCGTCGAATCGGTCAACATCGGCCTGCTCGCGGTTGACCTCGAAGGCAGCGTGACGCGCTGCAATTCTTCGCTCGAAGCGATGCTCGGCATCAGCCGCGATGAAGCCATCGGCAAACACGTCGAAGAGCTTTTTGAAGAAGATTTCGCGGAGACCTTGCAACAGCTTCTGGGCGGCGAGCGTTGGCGGCTGACGGAGCTGCGCAACATCTACAAGCTGCACACGGCGACGCGCACGGGGCGCGCACTCATCCTGAACATCTCGCTCGCGCCTTTGCAGTCAGAGTTTCCGGAGCAGACCGGCGCGCTCGTCATCGTTGAAGACGTGACCTCTCGCGTGCGTCTCGAAGAACAACTCCAACAGCGCGAAAAACTTTCGAGCATCGGCCTTTTAGCCGCGGGCGTCGCGCACGAAGTCAACACGCCGCTCACGGGCGTTTCGTCTTATACGCAGATGCTATTGGGGATGCTGCCCGAAACTGACCCGAAACACGCGCTCCTGCAAAAAGTTCGCAGACAGGCAGACCGCGCCTCGGACATCGTCAATAACCTCTTGAATTTTTCGCGCACGGGCGGCGCATCGGAGTTCACGGAAATTGACGTGCATCGAGTGCTTGATGACACGCTGCAACTGCTTGAGCCGCAGCTTCGTCACAGCCAGATAGAGACCGTCCGCGCTTACGAAACGGGTTTACCAAAAGCTTTCGGCAACGCCGGAAAGCTGCAACAGGTCTTCACCAACCTGCTCTTGAACGCGCGCGACGCCATCGTGGACGGCGGGCGCATCAGCCTCTCGACCGCTTCAAGCGAAGATGATTCGCTCACGATTGAAGTCACGGACACTGGCCTTGGCATCGCTCCCGAAAACGTCGCCAAGATTTACGATCCCTTCTTTACCACCAAAGGCGTCGGTCGCGGCACGGGTCTCGGCCTCGCAGTCTCTTACGGCATCGTGCAGGAACACTCCGGCCACATCACAGTCGAAAGCACTCCCGGTCGCGGCACCACCTTCCGCATCACACTCCCCACCGCCGAAGCTCGCGTCCAGTTGCAAGCGGCAGCGAGCGATTAATTTCCTTTAGAAACAATAAGAAAACACGCTGCGGGAACTCTATTCCGTCGCGCGGATATAGGAAGAGAATTAACCTCTTCGATTGCAAACACTGTGAACTGGAAATCATAAGCGCCCAAGTGACCAAATCCTCTGCTCCGCGTTACGTTCCCAATCTTAACCGTAGGCTTTACGCCTTCAAACCGCCCAACTGCCAGAACCTCAATCATTCTGGTTTGATAGCCACTATCAGATTTTTTGTTAGGAGACGTATCTGTCAAGCGATTGAATTTTTTAAGGATTTTAGACTTCGTGCGCTTCTCGAAAGAAGAGTCGAATCTTACCCAAACATCTTTACCACGACAATCAAGTTTATTGAAAAGAGAAGCCTCAAAACCAACCATATAGAAAGTTCTCACGCGAATGAGCTTCTGGTCATATAAAGCTGGCTCTCGGATAAGATCGCAATAATCAACAACTGGTGCATTAGACACATCCTGCTTGGTTTGAGCTACAGCGTTTAAGCTCAAATACAAGACAATCAATATCGTTGCGTATATTGCTCTATTTCCTTTCATAATTATTCAACAGATGCCTAACTTGGTATTATCTCGCGCGTTTAGTTCTTCTCCGACGGCGGAGGCTCGCCCGTGCCGCGTGCGCGGTTGAAGGGCGAAGAGGGCAGCCAGCGCGGCATCGCTTCCTGGTTGGCGATACGCATGCCTGTGATGAGGCCGACGAGGGCGACGCTGCGTGCGCCGTCCCAGTGCCAGTCGGGGCGCACGGTGTCGCCGGGTTGATGATAATCGGTCGCCATCCATTTTTGCGCACGCGCGAGCCAGACCGTGATGTCTCCCTCCGGCCCGCCTAGAAACATCAGCGCGGGGACGCCTCTTTTAACAAAGGCATAATGGTCTGAGCGATAAAAGACTCCCTCCTGCGGCAAGGGGTCTGCGGTGAGTATCATGTCGGTTGCGGCCAGCACGCCTTTGAGCACGTCGCCCAGGTCGGAATGCTCTGCGCCGAACCCGACGATGCGTTTGACGGGCGCGTAAACTTCTGTCCCGATGCCGTCAAAATTTAAATCGGCTGCGATTTTTTCTACAGGCCAAGTGGGATTCTTGACCCAGTATTCCGCGCCGAGCAGCCCGTATTCTTCGCCCGTCACGGCCAGAAAAATAATCGAGCGTCTGGGCTTGACCGGAGACTTTGCGAAAGCTTCAGCGATAGCCAGCATCTCGCCGACGCCGAGCGCGTTGTCCGCTGCGCCCGGATAGATGCGTCCCGCAGCATCTTTGCCGAAAGCGTCGTAGTGCGCGGTGTAGATGACAGCCTGATCTTTCAGCTTTGCGTCCGAGCCTTCAAGCACTCCGGCAATATTATAGCCAGTGACTTCTTCGCGTTTGATAGAGACATCAATCGTCGCTGTCTTGTTCAAATCCTTTGAGACGAATTCGCCAGCCGATGCTTTCGCCAGAGTTTGCGCGTAAGTCATCCCGGTTCCGGCGAAAATCTTTTCGGCTGCGGCGTCGCTGATGATGGCAATCGGCGGCAGTTTGAATGGTGCTTCAGGAGCGTTCGTCATCGCGACGCGGCGAAACGTGGCGTACCTCGCAATCAAAGAGAAGGGGCGCGCATTGGTCGCAGCATTCGCGGTAATGAGTGCCGCCGCGCCGCGCTGAATCAAATTCAGGCCGATGCTTTGCTGGCTCGCCTCCTGTCGCCAGACATCCTCGTTCACATTTGCGGGGCGTCCGCTGAGCATCACGACGATCTTGCCTTTCACATCAATTCCGGCAAAGTCATCGCGCTTCAAGTTTTCCGAAGTGACGCCGTAACCGATAAAGACCAGATTGCCGCTCGCGCTCGATTTATCGAAAGTGAAGGGAGGCGCGGGCACAAACTCTTCAACGATTTTGAGCGGCGCGTCGCCAAGCTTGAGCGAGGTTTCGGGCGACACTTCCGTGGTTTTGAATTTGACTGCTTGCAAGTATGCGCCCGCATCGCCGAGAGGTTTTAAACCCAACTTCGTAAATTTGTCGGCGATGTATCTGGCAGCCTTCTCGCCGCCCGGCTGAGCCGTGCCGCGCCCTTCCATCTCTTTGTCTGAGAGCGCGGTCGTCACCTCGCGCACGGTCTCCACTTTCAGGCGCGCAGACGCCTCGCGCTCCGCTGCACTCAGCGCGGAAACAGCTTGCGGCGCGCTCGCGCTCTGCTGTCCAAACGCGCCAACAGTGGAAGTGAAGAGCAGGGCGCATGCGAGCAGCACGCCAGTGGATGCTTTCAAGAGCGGATGGAAGCGAAAGGTTTGTCTCATGATCTCTCCAAAGAGTTTTGTCGGATGGCAATTTGAAAGACGAGTATACGCGATGTCATGGGCTTGGGTAAAAAAGGTAAAAGGCGGGAGCGAGTAAATAGTAAATAGTGAATAGTAAATGGAGAAGATAAAGCGTTCTTCTATTTACTATTCACTATTTACTATTTACCAGCTTTTGTCTTACGAAGGATTGCGTGCCTGCTTGGCCGTCAGCGCGAGATCGCGTGCGCGCGGCATCAGGTCTATGGCGCGTATGATCTGCGGGTCGTCCGCGTTGAAAACCTGAAACGCTGTGATCGAGCCGTAAGCAGCCGTCGCTAATTCATAACGCAGTTGCCGCTCGATGTATGCGCGCTCCTTGTCCATCTGTGCGGCTGTGACTTTGTAGACAGGCTTGGAGGCCGCGAAATCCTTGAACGCTTTGAAGAGCGCATCCGTGACGGGAAAATCCGTGTCTTTCAAATCATGCCCGAACTCAATCGGGCGCTGGATTTTATAAGCGTCGAAGCCTTGCACGCGCCCCGCTACCAGTTCGAGCGCAAAACCAAAAGTCGGATCGGTCATGCGTTGCTGCGCGGGAGAGATAATGCGCGGGCCAACCGTTTCATCCGGCATGATGCCGCCGCCGCCGTAAACCGTGCGGCCTGTGTCCGTGCGGCTTTCCGGGCCGGTCGGAGCAGGAGGCGTCGCCGCGCTCTGATTATCCTCGCGCCGTACACCGCCGCGCGTGTAGTAATCATAAAATCCCGCGGTGGAATAATCGCGCTGAATCAGCCGACCCGATGGCGTGTAGTATTTGCCGATGGTCAGCAACAAGGCCGAGCCGTATTCGAGCGGGAAAGGCATCTGCACCAGGCCCTTGCCAAAGCTGTTCTCGCCGACGATCAATGCGCGGTCGTGGTCTTGCAGTGCGCCCGCCACGATCTCTGAAGCGGATGCGCTGCCGCGATTGACCAGCACGACCAGCGGCGTCGAACTGGGATTATCATTATCCGCATAGTAAGGCTGCGTGCTTCCACGGACGCGCCCTTTCTGCGTCAAAACCAACTGCCCGCGTTGCAGGAACGCGCTGGCGACGCGCACGGCCTGACTCAAGAGTCCACCGCCGTTGCCGCGCAAATCCAGCACGAGCATCTTCATGCCCTGCGCTTGCAAGCTCTCTAAGGCTTCACGAAACTCATCCCCGGTCGTCAGGTTAAAACCTCCGGTCATTGCCACATACCCGACTCCGGGGCGTATCATGTAGACCTCTGGAATCGAAGGCTGCGGGACGGCGTCGCGCGTAATCTCTACGGTCTCTGTGCGGCGCGGTGTTCCGCGCTCGACCGTGACCTTGACGATTGAGCCGCGCGGGCCGCGCAGGTGTGTGCGGACTTCGTAATAAGGCTTGCCGCGCATGTCTTTGCCGTCAACATCCACGATGCGGTCGCCGTAGCGAAGCCCTGCGCGATGCGCCGGAGCTTTATCAAACGTCGCGCGAATATAAGTGTTGACCTCTTCGCCATTGCGCAAATCGCCGATGGTCGCGCCGATGCCGTAATACTCTGAACGCTGGTCTGTGCGAAACTCGTCAAACTCCGCGCGGTCGAAATAGTTCGAGTGCGGGTCTAAGGATCGCAGCATACCCGTGATGGAAGATTTAAAGACGGCGTTATAATCCAGCTTGTTGCCGTCAATGTAGTTGTCCTGAATGACTGTCAGAGCTTCGGACATGTCCTTCTCGATCTCTGCCGCCTCGACAGCCCTGCGCTCACGCGCCGAGCGCGCGGTTCCGGCTCCAACGCCGGAGGAAGGCGCAGACTGCGCCGAACTATCTCTCTGTCCATAAATAAAAGCGGGAAGCGTTAAGGCCGTAATCAGCAACACGCTGAGCGCAAATAAAACTCTATTTCTCACGCGATGAAATCTCCTCTTAAAACCGGCGTCCTATAGCGAGTCTGCTTGAGCGGGTTTTCCTGATTCTCGCTAGGTCATGAAAGTATAGCATGCACTCCTTGGCAGGCTCTAAGTCCACGAATGTCAAAATTGTAAAATTTCAGATGCCACATGGGCGGAAAAAGCAGCCAGCGGAAAGACAAATCGAGAAAGTTTGAAAAGTGAGGCGAAAAACGTTTATGCTTAAGCGATACAGAAACGGAAGCCGCCGTGATTCCCGCCACGACGGCTTCCTGACACGACCCTTTGCCATCCCTGAACAAAGAGCCGTGCTGGCCGCCTCGCTTTTGTGGGATAACAAGCGAGGCGGCTCTGGCGGCACAACCTGCTCCCCTCCGCAGGCGTGCCTGAGCGAGATGTCGAGACGCGCTCACCCTTTGGCGCACCTCGGCACCCTCGCCTTCAATTCAACAGCAGCCGTTTGATATTCTCCGAGAGCTGAAGCACGTCTTCCGGTTTTCGCAGGCAGACATTTGCGCCCGCCCTGTATGCTTCACGCGCAATATTGTCAGCCGAAAACAAGATGACCGGCGTGCGCTCCCTTCGCTGCAAGCGGCGCGCACGCCGCACCAGCTCGACGCCCTTGATACCCGGCATCTCGTTATCAAAAATCAGCACGTCGTAATGCTTTTCGCCTTGCAAGGCAGCCAGCGCAGACCTTCCATCCGCGAGCACTTCAATCCTGAATCCTTCATTCTCAAGCGTCTCTTTCACAGCATCCGCCACAATCCTGTTATCTTCCACATACAGGATCGAGATGTCTTTTAACTTCCCTGTCTGCGCCGTTGTCGAGCCACGAATTATTCTACGGCGTCGCGGCGTCGGCGGCAGACGCTTGCTTTGTAAGTTGCTATGCCTGTTCTTCAGAATGTTCGACAGCGTTTGATGAGAGAGTCCGAGCATCTTAGCCGCCTGCGAAATCCTTCCGCCGCTTTTAATCAGAGCCGACTCGATAAACCGCGACTCGTAGACATGCATGGCCTCACCCAGGGAGAAATCGGCATCGGACATCTGCGCTCCCACGATGCGACGCAAGACTATCCGCGAGCACGCACGCAACCGCGCGATGTCCTCAGCATCCTGAGTCCCCTTCAGAAATTCATCCGCCCGCCTGTAAGCAGCATAAGCCTCAAGCTCAGTCAGCCGCGCCTTCCCATGCTCCTCAATCATAGACAGCGAAGCATGCCCCGCATACTCCGGCGCACCCGCATTCGCCGCCACCTCCACCGCCCGCTTGAACAACAGCAGCGAACGCTTAAACTCACGCAGCCTCGCCAACACCGTCGCCTGAATCGTCAGAGCATCCGCCAGACACGGCTGCTCCCCACCCTCTTCAAAAACCCGCACACACGACGCGATCACCTCCTTCGCCTCGTCATAACGTTTCTCCGCCAACAACACCCTCGCCCGCGTCTCATTGACCTGCGCGAGCGTGCCAGCATCCTTAAGCTTTGAGAATATCTCGGCAGCGCGATTAAGGTGTTCATATGCGTCTTGGTATCGTCCAACGCGATGTAGCAGCATTGCAAAGTTATTCCGAGCGATTGCACTATAGCGATCATTCTGAGCTTGTTCACAGTGGTAAATCGCAGCAGTGAATTCAATAATGGCGCGATCTACATAATCAGCACGTCCTTCAGCTAGTCCGAGCCTTCGTAGGACTATTGCCATATGCCCATGCCATCTACCCTTAAGCGCATCATTAAGATTTTTGAAAAAAGCCTCCGCTTCTTTAAGAACATACAATGCGTCGTGATAACGGCATGCCCAAGTCTCCACTAACGCGCGACGGATCAATATTTTCGCCTTTAATTCATCATTCTTATCGTCAATCCTTTTGGCTGCTTCCTCTAGCACCACACGCGCGTCGTCAAACGCGCCTAACCGCCAATAGCAGATAGCTAACTCACTTTGCGCTTCTGCTACTTTTACCGGAAGCCAGATTGATTCGAACAATCGTTGCGCTTCGCTGATTAAATCCTTTGCGTTTTCTTGCGCTCCCGCTAAATTGCGTGCGTTGCCAAGCCCGCTTGATAAAGCTCCGCATTGCAGCAATAGTTCCGCCGCCGTCGCCTTTTTGAACTTTCCCGTGAATGGACGTTCTCCCACGCCATGCCACAATTCACCAAGCGCATCACGGGCAGCCTCGTATTGCCCGCGATGAATAAAGTCTGCGGCGGTACGGCAGCGTAGTAAGATACGCTCGGTTGCAGTAAGGTTCGGATTCTCTAACTCACGCTGTAGCGTTTCTGCTAAATTCATGTGAGGATTACCTTTCTCATACTTTGCGTAGAAATGCGCAAAGACGCTAAAGCCGCCGCACCTCATAACAAGATGCGACGGCAGAATTGGTTAAATCTCATCAAAATCGAGGAAAAAAACGATGCGAAAATTATTGAGAGCTTCCGCACTCACGCTGGCTCTGGCTATTCCTGCATGGGCGGGCGACATTGGAATGCCCGTCGCACCGCCGGATGGAAGAGCCGTTCAATCTAGCTCAGAGCTAGCCAAAACAGGTGATATAGGAAATCCCGTCACAACAGATATCGTGCTGACGCTGCTGCAAAGCCTGCTGGCGCTGATCTAGTTTGTCAGAAAAATTGAACACTAACAGACCGCCATGAGGCTTCGTGGCGGTACGGTTGTAGTGTGCCCGCACATCATAGCAAAAAATCCTGCTAGTGGAAGAAAATTTTTTGGTGCTTGCAATTAAATTTGCGGGGACGCGGAAGATGGGTAAAAGATTACATCCCAGAACCCGCGCTTCCAACACAGCAGTGACATCAATCTCGAATCTCGACCCGCGCGGATTGGTGGTATACGTAACCAGCATCACTAACGCCTATTCGGGGCTTTCTGGTAGTTGTGATAATATTCGAGTAATGAGGTTTGGATATGACTACTAAAACCCAAGCAACTATTGAAGATTTGTATCGAATCCCTGATAACGGGAAAGCTGAAATCGTAAATGGAGAAATTGTCCTCATGAGTCCAACAGGTGATATGCCCGGACGTGCAGGAGGCTCGATCTACGTCAGCCTCAGAGGAGTTGAACGTCAGGCTGGTGGGCGCGCGTATCCGGATAACGTTGGATTCAAGGTACATCTTCCAAACCGTAAATCTTTTAGTCCCGACGCGGCTTTCTATGTGGGTAAATCTTCAGGTATGAAGTTTCTGGAAGGCGCGCCGGTCTTCGCTGCTGAAATCAGAAGTGAAAATGATTATGGGAGGGAGGCAGAGATCGAGATTGATTTAAAGCGTAAAGACTATTTTGCTGCCGGAACATTAGTCATCTGGGATGTGGATTTGTTAAGCGATGACGTGGTTAAAGTCTATCGCGCGTCTGATCCGGATAATCCAAAGATATATCGGCGTGGTGAGATTGCCGAAGCTGAACCCGCGATTTCCGGCTGGAGAATGCCTGTAGATGATTTGTTTGGTTAATCAGTGACGATCTCAGCCTTGGCATTATATGGCATCATCTTTCATAACGGTATAGCTTCGCTCAACACCTTCTCACGCAGATCATCGTGTAAGCCTCTCTCCGTCACGACCTCGACGCGCCTCCCCAGCAATCTTTCCAGATCAAGAATCAATCCTGCCGGGAACCATGAACTTGTTTGTGCCGCGACATCAACGAGCAAGTCTACGTCGCTTCCCGGCTTAGCTTCGCCACGCGCAACAGAGCCAAACAGACGCACGTTCAGTGCGCCGTGTTGTTTTGCAAGACGACAGATTTCATTGCGGTTCGCTTTAATAGTTTCTTTGATTTCCATAATCATCTCCCCGCTTAGCTAAGAGCCGAAACAATTATAACACTGAAGGGCCGGTTACGATGTCGTTAGGGTTCTACCCTTTTCTGGCCTGCCGATGGTTAACGGAGTCGCCAAAAAAGAGACTTTCGGGTAACATTATGGACGTTATTCTGACCCCCTGAAAGTTGTAGAGTAAATAAAGTTATGCCTTTGGCTTCTATCGAAGAGGCCGCCGCAGATATTCGCGACGGTCGGATGATTATTATCGTTGACGACGAAGACCGCGAGAACGAGGGCGATCTGGTATGCGCGGCTGAGAAGGTGACGCCTGAGATTATTAATTTCATGGTGACGCACGCGCGCGGCTTGATTTGTATGCCTCTGACTGAGGAACGCTGTGACGAGTTGCACTTGACGATGCAGGTCGCGGATAACACCTCTTTTCTCGGCACGGCCTTTACTGTTTCCATCGAAGCGCGCAAAGGCGTGACGACAGGCATCTCTGCTGCGGACAGGGCAACGACGATTCTGACGGCGGTTGACCCGAAGACGAAGCCGCAGGATTTGGCGAGGCCGGGACACATCTTTCCTTTGCGTGCGAAGACGGGCGGCGTCCTGGTGCGCACAGGGCAGACGGAAGCGAGCGTTGACATAGCGCGTATCGCGGGGCTGTCTCCGGCGGGCGTCGTTTGCGAGATCATGAACCCGGACGGCACGATGGCGCGCCTGCCACAGTTGGAAGAGTTTGCCAGAGAGCATGACTTGAAAATTATCTCTGTCGCAGACCTCGTGCGTTATCGCATGCGCAAAGAGACGCTGGTCAAGCGCGCGGTTGAGACGGAGCTGCCGACCGTTTACGGAAAGTTTAAATCGGTCGCTTTCGAGAATGTGATGAACGGCGAAGTGCATCTGGCGATGGTGATGGGCGACGTGGCGACAGACGAGCCTGTCTTGGTGCGCGTGCATACGGAGAACGTGACGTTCGCTATGTTCGGCGCGCTGGTTGGAGACACAGGTTTTCAGCTTCACACGGCGCTTGAGAAAATCGCTTCGGAGGGGCGCGGCGTCGTGCTTTATCTCAGGCAGCGCGAGCACAATCTGGATTTGATTCACCAGTTGCGCACCTATGCCTTGATGCAGGAGAAGAATTTGAGCGCGCCGGAAGCGAGCGTCGTCACAGGCTACGGCGTGAATCGTGATTACGGTGTGGGCGCACAAATCCTGCATGACCTGGGGCTGCGCCGCATCATGCTCTTGAGCAATCATCCGCCGAAGGTGGCCGCGCTCGAAGGCTTCGGGCTGGAAGTCATCGGGAACGTGTCGCTCGGCACGCCTGCCGCCGAGAAAGAATTAGCGGACAATCGTCAGCAAGATGCGGCGTTGCCGAAAAATACTAAGTCAGGTAAATAATTTCTTAACTCTTCCCAAGATAAGTGAAAGTACACAAAGTCTGTGACGGCTCACGGCTTGCCTGTTAAATCGAGGGGCGCAAGGATGGGTAATTTTTTTTTCACGCAAAGGCGCAAAGACGCAAAGAAGAGAAGACGCAAAAAAGCCCCCAGAGGTTTTCCTTGTGATTTTCTTTCTTTGCGTCTTTGCGCCTTTGCGTGAGTTCGCTTTTATCTTGTGTTCCATTTCCGCCTGTTTCGGTTTAATATTTCCGCTCTCCCTCTTGAATTTAATTTTGTTGAGAGCCACTGCAACTTATGCCTGTGGATGACCGCGACGAACGCCCTGATGCTCCCGTGCCGCCTGAGAGCAAAGAGCCTGACGTTTCCGCTGCGCTCAAATCGGAGACGGATGCGCCCTTGCCTCCGCGCGCCGAGGTTATCGCAGAGCGCGACGCGAACCGGCCTGAGCCAACCACGCCGCAGGGAAAACGTCGCCGCTACCTGACCAGACGCAATGCGTTCATCGCTACGCTCGCCATCTTCGTCATCATCTTCGCGCTCATCCTGATAGCCATGCTGGTCTACAAGCTTGGCTACGTTGACCGCTACGTCGCGGGGCAGATTAAGAACACGCTGGCGGAGTACGGCATCCGCGCGGAGATCAAACATTTCGAGACGAAGTTCTCGCCGCGCACGGTCGAGCTGCGCGAGATAGAGCTTTATGATATGCAGACGGGCGCGCCTTTGGGAAATATCAAAAGCATGCTCGCCACCGTTCGCATCGAAGACCTCTACGCGCTCAACTTGCGCCGCAACGTCAATCTCGAATCGCTTGAGATTAACGGCCTCGAAATATGGGTCAAGTTTGACGCACAGGGGCGCTCGAATTTCAGCAACCTGAAACTGCCCGCGCCAGACCCGAATCGCCGCATCCTCTTTTCTTACTCGACCGCACAGATAAAAGTCAGCAACTCCGTCGTGCATTACGGCGACGAGCGTTACGACATCTCCGGCGAGGCGCGCAACATCGTCGCCACCATTGAGCCTGAGAACCGAAATGCGCCGGAAGAGAGCTGGTCCAATCTGGTCAGCTTCGCCTTCACCAATTCGACTTTTACTTACGAAGGCCGCCCGGTCAACGACATCAGCTTGAGCATGCGCGGGCGCGTCAACCAGACGCGCGCAGACATTGAAGAGCTTGTCTTGCGCTCGCCGCTCGCGGAAGCGCGCTTGCAGGGAGTGATGGACGACTGGCGCAAGCTTAGTTACAAGATGCAGGTGACTTCGACGGTTGATCTGACGCAGGCTTCGGATGTCTTGCAAGCGGGCGCGACCTTGCGCGGCTCGGGCAATTTTAAAGGGACTGTCTCAGGCGAAGGCACGCGCTATCAGGTTGACGGCGAGATTAAATCGGACGCGCTCGCGGCGGACGGAGTGCGCTTAAAAGCTTTGACTGTCAACGCGCGCGGCGGCGGTGACGGCGCGACTTATGAAGCGAATGGAAAGGCCGTCGCAGAGCTTTTGACCGCAGGCGATTTTCAGTTGAACACGCTGCAAATCGTCGGCAACGTGATGGGAACGGGCACGGACTTTCGCTGGCTCGGCGAATTGTACGCGGCGTCTGCGCGCGTACCCGGCGGGACGACCATCGCGGGCTTGATTCTCTCTGACGCGGTCGCGGAATCGCGCGATGAGGTCATCACGGCCAGCGCGCCTCGCGCATCTGCGAACAGTATACGCACGGCGGACGCGACCGTGAGCGGTGCGCAGGCTTCGGACATTCGCGTGCGTTCTGAAAATGGAGTGACGACTGCTTCTGCGGGAAGCGTGCGCGCTAAAGAGGTGCGTGCTTCGGGAGCGCGCATCAACGGCTTGGCGGCGAGCGGAGTCAGCGCGTTTGACCGCGACGGGACAACGAATGTCACCATCGGCAAAGTAAATATCGCGGGCATTCTCGCACGCGGCGCGCGTGTCGGCAGCCTCAACATCGCGGGCGTGCGCCTGGCGATACGCGAGGGACGTGTGCAAGGGTCTTCTAATGACATCAACGCCGGGACTGTCACGCTCGACGCGAGTAAGGACATGCCTGCCGGTCGCATCGAAAATGTGCGCGTCGCGCGTCCGGTCTTTACGCTTGATCCTGCGGGGCGTTATCGCGTGAGCGCGGATTTGAGCCTGGGCGGCGGCGTGCTGGGCGAGGTCAACCTGGGCGCGGCGCGTGCGGCTGTGGTCGCGACGAATAATCAGGTTCAGCTTAACAATTTTGATGCAGCGATTATGAATGGCCGCGCGAAAGGCAATGCGACTGTGAGCACAACGACGCGCGGCGCATCGCGCGTGGCGGCTGAGTTTACCGATCTAGATATTGGAAAGCTGCTCGCGCTGGTATCGGGAAAGGTCGTGCCGCTGGCCGGAAACACGAAGGGCAATGTTGACCTGACGTTTCCGGGCACGAATGTGAAGCTGGCGAGCGGCACTGTGCGCGCCGATTTCACAGCCGAAACGGGAGACGAAGAGAGCGGGCGCACGCCCTTGAATGGCGAAGTCGCGCTCAATGCGACGCGCGGCGTTTTCAACATCGAGCGCGCGACGTTGAAGACCGCCGCGAGTGAGTTGACGGCGACGGGACGCTTTTCTTTTGAGACGGATGATTCGGATTTGAATCTCAATCTCGCTTCGTCTGACGCGACGGAATTGCAGCGCGTGATTAACTCGACAGGCTTTTTCCCGGAAGCACAGGAAAGATTGGACGAGTATAAAATTGAGCTGGCGGGCGAGTTGGCTTTTAACGGTAACTTGCGCGGGCGGCTCACAGAGCCGACGATTGACGGGCGCGCGTCGGTTGGAAGCTTCGTCATGGGCGAAAGAAATTTAGGCGCACTTTCCGCGAGGCTCAACGTCACGCCCGAAGTCATTAACGTGACCGAAGGAAAATTGACAGAGCCGGATGGCGGCGGCATCCAGTTCGCGCTCAATGCTCCACGCGCGGGCGAGAATAATATCTCGCTCGAAGCGACGCTTGACGGGGTCAATGCCGGAAACCTGATTGCCGCGTTGCCGTTGATTAAGACGGAAACGCGACAGAGCCTGAGCAGTCTGCGTTCTGATCTCTCCGGTCGTGTCAACGTTACCGGATTGCCGGACGCGATGAACGGCAATGCAGACTTGCGATTCGGTCAAGGCTCAATTAGCGGCGAGCCTTTCGAGAGCATCCTTGCGCGTGCGACCTTTAACGGCTCGCTCATCAATCTGGAGAGTGTTGACGCGCGATTCAACGCGGGGCGCGTGACGGCCAACGGAACGCTCGACACCAAAACTCTGGCGTTCAATCTTGATGCGAAAGGCGAGAACATACAGCTCGAACGCCTGCGCACGCTGGCAAAGAATGCTCAGAACCTGCCGCTCTTTACGGGCACCGCCAATCTGAATGCTAAAGCGTCGGGCGTCTACACGGATTTCTCTACATATCAAATTACTTTTGACGGCGTGGGTGAAAACGTCACCATCAACGGCAAAGCCGCCGGAGAATTGACGCTCGTCGGGCGCACGGAAAATAAGCAACTCAATGTGACTTTTACGACGGGGATTTTGGGACAGCCGCAGGTTGTGAGAGCGAACGTCAATCTAGGGGACGAGAAGCTGGCGACGACGATTGAAACCACTTTCACGCAGGCGGATTTGACTTCGCTGTTCGCGGTCTTCTTACCGCCGGACAGCGTGCGTGTGACTGGACGCGCGACCGGAACCTTGCGCGTCACGGGCAATCTGGTGGATGAAGACAATAATCCTTCCATCAAGGGCTTGCAGGGCAAGGCAGAGTTTTCAGACCTCACGGTCTTTGTCGAAGACATACAGCTTTCGGCCACTTCGCCTTTGCTGGTGCAATTTAAATCGAACGAAATCTTTTTCGAGAAGACGCAGTTTACAGGCCCCGGCACGAACATAGTTTTAGGAGGCACTTATGCCATCGGCGCGGGCGGCAGACAAAATCTGACGGTTGACGGCAAGCTGAATTTGCGTGCGCTGAACGGGCTTTCGCCGGACATCTTTCTTGCGGGCGCGGCAGACGTTGCGGTGCGCGTCGGCGGCTCTTTTGAGCAGCCTAGACTTTCCGGTTCTGCGTCGCTGGCGGGCGCGTCCGTCTCTGTGCTGGTGACTGACGAGCGTTTGAGCGTTCAGAATGTCAGGGGGCGCATTATCTTCAATGCCAATCAGGCGCAGATTGATTACCTGAACGGAACTATCGGCGGCGGGCGCGTCTCCGCGACGGGCGGCGCGCTGCTCGCCGGCTTATCGCCTTCGCGGTTTCGCTTGAGCGTGCGCGGAGACGATGTGACCGTGCCGTTCCCGGAAGGCTTCAGGACGACTGCGGATGCCAGCCTTGAAATCGGCGGCTCGCGCACGGGCGGCGGGCAGTTGTCAATGATTATCAGCGGCGCAGTCAATTTGCGGCGCGCGGAGTATACGCAGGACATAGAGCTGGCGGATTTAATCAACCAGCGGCGCGAGGGTTCGCTGACAGAGGGCGGCGGCGATTCGACTCTGGCCGCGTCAACGCAGCTTGACCTCCGCGTAGAGGGGCGCGACGCGCTCGTCGTGCGCAACAACTTAGCGGACACGACCGGCTCTGTCTCTTTGCGCATCGTCGGGCCTCTGGAAGACCCTATCGTTTCGGGACGCATCACAGCGACGGGCGGGACGCTCAACTTTCGCAGAGACCGTTACGAGATTACGCGCGCCCTGATTGACTTGCCCGCACAGCGCGACGCAGACCCGATTCTCAACATTCAGGCGGAGGCGGAAATCAAAGGCTACACGGTGGTCGCCAACATGACGGGGCCGCTCTCGCAGCCGAACGTAGCGCTGCGCTCAGACCCGGCGTTGCCGCAAGCGGATGTTGTTTCGTTGGTGCTGACGGGCAATCTCTCGTCGGGTGATGTAGGGACATCATCGCTCGCGCAGACGGGACTGGGCACGGCTGCGAGTCTCTTGACGGATTCGCTGATTAACGCTCCGGCCAGACGCGCGACGGACAAGCTGTTCGGCCTCAATCGTTTTGAGATTGACCCTTTGATTACGGGACGCGGCGGGGCCAGCCCGACCGCGCGCCTGACCATCGGAAGACAGATTAATAAAAATCTTTCGATCACTTATTCGACCAACGTGACGGCGGATCAGAATCAAGTTTTGGCGGTCGAGTATCGCGTCTCGAATCGCCTCTCCTTCGTCGCGCAGTACGAGCAAGGCTCTGTCAACGGCCTTCAGTCGCGCAACGATAATTTTAGTTTTGAAGTCAGGTTTAAGAAGAGATTTTGAAATCGAGTAGCCAGGAGCCAGTAGTCAGTAGCCAGTAGAAAAGCATGCTTGTTTTTATGCTGGCGGCTACTGACTACTGACTACTGCTTTATCATTGTGAATCTTCGTCCCTTCATTTTTGGTCTTCTTTTAGTGTGCGTGCTGGCGCAGGGCGCGCTTGTGTGTCGTGCGGCTTCCGCTTTAGATGTGGGGGATTACGAGGGGCGGGAGATTGCCGTGGTTGAGATTGTGTTCGACGGCAGCCCGCGTGATGAAGTTGCGGAGGCGGAATTTCTGACGCTGCTGCGTGTGGCTCCGGGCGACGAGTATGCGGCAGTGCGCGTGCGCGATTCCTTGCAGGAGCTTTTCGCGTCCGGGCGCGTCGCCAATGCGCGTGTCGAGGTAGTTGATGAAGGGGCTGCTGTATCGGGGAACGGGTCGCAGGGGGCAGGAGGTCGCCCGGTGCGGCTGCGCTTTATCATCAAACGCCAGCCGCGCGTCGCTGAGGTCTTGCTTGAGCTGGGCGCGATTACGGGCACTCCGATTTCCGAAGACGAGCTGCGCGGGCGGCTTAACATGCTTGAGCCGGGGGCACGCGCCACGGAGCAGTCGCTCAGGACTAACGCCGATTTGATTCAGGCTTATCTGCGTGACCGTGGTTTTTATCAGGCGGAAGTCGAATTCACTTCTCAGCTCGACGCATCGGGCACGCGCGCGACTATCACCTATCTCGTGAAGCCGGGAGTGCAGGCGCGCGTCGCCGCTTTCAACATCAACGTGCAAGGGTTCGATGCCGCGCGCGTGCGACCCACGCTCGTTCTGCAAACCGGCTCGCCGTTTACGCGCACCGCGCTCGGCGAAGACATAGGGCGTATCCGCAACGCGATTATCGCGCTCGGCTATCTCGCGCCACAGCTCAAAGACTCTCAGGTCTCGCTCGATTCCCCGACTAACCGGATTACGATCAACGTGACGGGCGGGATTGGGCCAAAGGTCGAAGTGCGTGTGCCCGATTTGAAGCTCAAGGAAAAAGAGTTGCGCGACCTGCTGCCGGTCAAGCGCGAGGGCAACCTGGATTGGTCTGTCATTGTAGAGGGCGAGCGGCGGCTGCGTAACAAGTTACAGCGGGACGGCTATTTCTTTGCGCAGCCCGAAGCCGTTTGCACCGTCACGCCTCCTCTGGCCGTTGATGGAGACCTGACGCAGAACGGGACGCCTGAGATGTGCGAGACGCTCAATGCGACGGAACTGACCGGGCGCACAGTCACAGTCACTTACAACGTCGAGCGCGGTCGTCGCTTTAAGCTCACGGACATTCGCATCGAAGGCACGAGCCAGTTGACCATCGAAGATGTCAAGGACGATCTGCGCACGCAGGAAGCCAACGCCTTCGGCTTTATCCCTTACTTGGGTTACGGGCGCGGCATCACGAGCAACGAGGCTCTGGAAGAAGACGCGAACGCGATTGAGGCGCGGCTGCGCGATCTCGGATACCGGCGCGCAAACGTCACTGTGCGGCAGGGCGCATCCCTGAACGGCGAAGATTTGATTATCACTTTCGCCGTCAACGAAGGGCCGCTGACGCGCCTCGCCGGTGTCGAAGTGCGCGGCAATCAGATTTATACGGAGGCGCAACTGCGCAACGAGCTGCGCACGGTGACGGGCGCGCCGTTCTCGCGCTCGCAGGCGCGTGCGGATGGCGACCGCGTGCTTAATCTTTACGCGAGCAACGGCTACATAGACGCGCAGTTGGACTTTTCCATCGTCGCCCTGCCGGACAAAATCCTGCCCGACGGCAAGCGCGAAGAACAGGTGCGCCTCGTCTACACGATCAGGAACGAAGGCGACAAGGTTTTTATCAATCGCATTCTCGTCAACGGCAATGTGCTGACTAAGCGCGAGGCCATCACGGGCGCGATTCCGCTCGAAGAGGGCGAGGTCTTGCGCGCAGACCAGATCGCAGAGAGCGAGCGTGTCTTGTATGCGACGGACGCTTTCCGGCAGGTCATCATTCGCACGGAGCCTGCGGGCGAAACCGCCTCCGGCTTTAAGAAGCGCGACGTGATTATTGATGTCGAAGAATTGAAGCCGCGCATTTTGAGCTACGGCGGCGGTTTTTCGACAGACAACGGGCCGCTCGGTTTCGTGGACATCCGCAACGTCAACCTGTTCGGCAATTTGCGGCAGGGAGGTTTTCGCGTGCGCGGCAGTCGCCGTCAACAGACAGTGCGCCTGGAATATTTCGACCCGCGCTTTCGTCGTTACGGCGAAGGCCAATTTTCGCCGCTCACAATCTCCGCGCAGTACACGCGCGACAGCACGATTACACGCTTCTTTCGCTCGACGATTGATCGCGGCACGTTCGGCATCGTCCAGCGGCTCGACGCGAACGGTAATCCGATAGACGAGTTCGGCAACACCGTGCGCGAGCCGACGATCAATCGCTTCACCTTCAACATAGAGACGCAGCGCGTCATTGACCGCGACACGCGCAGCATACTGTTCCTGCGCTACTCTTACGAAGACGTGCGGCTGTTCTATATCAACAGCCTGCTCATACAGCCCATCTTGCAGCCGGATCGCGCCGTGCGTATCTCTCGCTTTGGCGCGGCCTTCGTGCGCGACACGCGCGAAAAGTGCGTGGACAATAATTCGCGCCTCCTGCAACTTAACGAAAGAGACAATAGCAACGACCCCTGTGAATATAGCTCGACGGATGCGACGAACGGAGATTTCCTCTCGCTCGATTACTCGCTCGCGATCAGGCAGCTTGGCGGCAACATCTCTTTCAACAAATTGCAGGCGACCTATCGCCGCTACTATCGAATTAAAAAAGCGCGCGGGACTGTCTTAGCGGGGAACATGACGCTGGGCTTGGCGAGCATTTTCGATCCGCGCGACCGCGACGGCAACAACGTGATTGACGAAGTAGATTTGACCTTACCGATCAGCGAAAGATTTTTTTCCGGCGGCTCGACCACGCTGCGCGGCTTCGGTTATGAAGAGGCGGGGCCGCGCATGGTCATCTGTCCCGGCTCACCCGGCCTCGTCGTCGAAGGCATGACCGGCATCTGTCGCGCGGGCATCTATTTTAACAGTAAGGGCGAACAGGTCACGCTCCATCCCTTCACAGTGCCTTTGGGCGGCAACGCGGTGGCGAATCTAAATCTGGAAGCGCGCGTCCCCCTGACCAAAGCTTTTCAGATCGTGCCGTTCTACGACGGCGGCAACGTGTTTACTCGCGTCGGCGATCTCTTCGGGCGCAACACGCAGCAAGGCGGCGATACGACCTCTGCCAACCTGCGCGCACAATGGAGCAACACTGTCGGACTCGGCCTCAGAATCAAAACTCCGATTGGCGGCGCGCTCTCGGTTGACTACGGTTTCCTGCTCGACCCGCCGGAGTTTCTCATCCCGCAATCGGACGGCGGCATCGCCATCTTCCGCCTCAAGCGCGGGCAGGTTCACTTCCGCTTCACACAATCGTTCTGATCTGCCTGTCAGAACCGCCTGCGGTAGCGGGCGGGTACTCAACACTAGCGACCCGCCCGCTACCGCAGGCGGTTCTGACTTTATTTATCTCTCTGGCGCGGCGCTCGGCGTTGCAGGTAGTGCTCGACGACGAAGATGGTGTCTTCACCGAAATAGTGGTTGACGGTGCGGAGCGCGCGAATCGTTCCGGCGCGGCTGACGTTGTGCTCGATTTCTTTCTCCGCGACAAAATTGAAAACGCAATCGCGCAAGAGTTCCAGCTCGCGCAATAGCTCTGTCAAAGAATACCCTGCGAGGGAGCGCGTGTAGCCGTGCGAGCTGGCCGCGCGCACGCTCTTGAAATCCGGCTCGCCCTCATGCGCGAGCAGCGTGCAAAGTTCTTCGAGCATTTGCGGAACGTGGTCTATGAGCTGCGAGAGCGTCAAGGGGTCATCCGAACGCAGGTAAGGGTCTGCCTTGACACGATTGATCCACTCGCGCGTGATGGTATCAATCCCCGCGCGCATCTCTGTGCAAAGGGTTTTTATCTCGGATGACATGCCAAGCTCTCAACTATCTAACGCAAATTGCGAGTTAAGCAGTTGCCACTAGCTTTAGCTAGTGGAGAGATAGAATAAAAGAATGTTGGCTTTAGCCGAACAATCAATCAAATCTCTCTTCCTAATAGCTTTAGCTTAATGGTTCGGCTAAAGCCAAAAGTTCAGCGACAACCTTGACCCACTAGCTGAAGCTAGTGGCAATTTAAACAAGCTGCCAACACTTCTATGATTAGCAACTTGGATCATCTAACTTCTTCGCTGACAATCTGCCCGTTGATGATGACGCCTGTGACGTGCGTGGCGTACTCGAAGGGGTCGCCGTCAAAGAGCGCGAGGTCTGCGTCCTTGCCTTTCTCTATGGAGCCGACGCGATTATTGATGCCGAGGATGCGCGCGGCGTCCGTGGTCACGGTTGCTAAGGCTTCTTCAAAAGATAAACCGTTGGCGGCGGCCACAGCGGCCTCGAACAGCACGACGCGAGTTTTCGGAACATAGGTTTCATAACCGCTCTGAAGCGCGACGGTGATGCCAGCCTTGCGAAGCTTGGAGGCCGTCTCCATGCTCAAATTTTCCGTCTCATCAGAAGCGCGGTACATGGTCGGATGAATAATGACAGGGACGCCTGCGGCTTTGATTTCATCCATCACCAGATAACTTTCAGCCGCGCCGTCAAGGACGATGCTGAGGTTGAATTCTTTAGCGAGCCTGAGCGCGCTGATGATGTCCTGCGCCCTGTGCGCGTTGACGAGCAGCGGTATCTCTCTTTTAAGAACACGCGCGAGAGTTTCGAGGCGCAGGTCTCGCGCGGGCTTCTGGTCTTCTTTCGCAGTGGTTTGTTTCGTGTCGTATTCGCGCGCCTTCAGAAATTCCGCGCGGAGCATGGAAATCTGCTTGGCGCGTGTGCCGGGAGATTTTCCGCTCTGCCCGAACCCGGCGTTGCCGAGCGTGGCCGCGACCATCGCGGAAGGCACGATGGTCGCGTCATCCACTTCGTCGCCGTAAGTCTTGACGATCATCGTCTGGCCTGAGATGAGCGCGCCGGGAGCATGGCCTGTGTGGATGGTCGTGACGCCGAACCGCCTGAGCCATTCGACCAGCCGCTCGCGCGCATTGTAAGCATCTATAGCGCGCAACTCCGGCTGTATCGCCGCAGACAATTCGAGCTGCATCTGGTCGTGTGGCTGGTTCAGATGACCCGCGAGGCCGACGACCGTCCGCGCATCAATCAAACCGGGCGTCACGACTTTGGCGCGCAAGGTTTTGACGCCCGCAGGGATTTTAACCTCGCTTGCCGCACCGACGCGCTCGATCTTGCCGCCACGAATAAGCACCACGCCGTCACGTATCGGCTGCCCCGCCATCGTGTACACGGTCTCGCCGCGCACTGCTATATCCTTCACATCCTGCGCCGAAACCTGCGCCGCACAAACGACAAAGAATGCGAGAAGGAAGACAACAAACTTTTTTCTGCCAACTGCCCACCGCCAACTGCCAACTGTTTTTCGTGTCATCTGCCTTCCTCCAATCTATGATCGAAGCAATCGAAGTCCAACATCTGATCGTGTCCCGCGCCGTAGCCGCCGACGGCGAAGAGACGGTCTTCCGCGTTGTTGCGGTCAAAGACCCGCACGCCTTCGATATAAGTTTCAAGCACTTTGCTGTACACGCTCAAAGGGTCGCCCGAAAGAATGATAAAGTCCGCGTCTTTGCCTGCTTCCAGCGTTCCCGTGCGCTCGCCCAGATCGAGCATGCGTGCGCCCGCCATCGTCATCGCGTAGAGAGCTTTGTCGCGCGACATGCCTGCGCGCACGGCTATCGCGGCAGAGCGCAGGAAGAAGCGCGAGTCCGTGATGTAATCGTCCGTGTGAAACCCTACGAGCGCGCCTGTGCGCTCAAGCGCGGCTCCGGTTTGAAAAGAGACATCAACGGTTTCCAGCTTGCCGCCCGGGCTGTCTATGATAATGATCGAAGCGGGAGCTTTCGCTTTGTTGATTTCGTCGGCGACTTTCCATCCTTCCGAGACATGCTGTAAGACGATGCGAAAGCCGAACTCTTTGGAGAGCCTGAGGGCGGTCAGGATGTCGTCATGCCTGTGCGTGTGGAAATGCACGACGCGCTTGCCTTCGAGCGCTTCGACTAAGGCTTCGAGCGCGAGGTCGCGCACGGGCAATTTGGTCGCATCGCCCTTCGCGCGGCGAATTTTTTCGCGATACTCCTGCGCCTTTAAAAGCTGTTCGCGCACGAGCGAGGCCGACTTGGCGCGCGTGCCGGGAAAGGGGCCGGGAGAGTTTGGACGCAGTGAGTTAGTCCCGTTCGCCATCTTCAATCCGCCCGCGATGTTGCCCTGCGCGTCTTTGATTAACAAATCGTCAATGATATTTCCCCGGCGCAGTTTCAGATATAGTGTTTGCCCGCTTGACAGGTGGCTTGAGCCGGGCATCACGTTGACGGTCGTGATGCCGCCCGCGCGTGCGCGCATCAATCCCGAATCGCGCACGTTGATCGAATCGAGAATGCGCGTCTCCGGCTGGATTGGGCCAGAGCCGTCGCCGCCCGCGCCGCCGCCGACGTGGCTGTGCGTATCAATGAGGCCGGGCATGATGACCTTGCCGGACACGTCTACGGTCTGTGCATTGGCGGGAATGTTGGTCGTGCCCCTGCTTCCGACGGCGACGATCTTGCCGCGCGAGACGACCAGCACGCCGTTCTCAATCGGCTGCCCGCTGACAGTAATAATCTGCGCGCCGACAAAAGCCTGCGGCCTTTCCTCCTGCGCTTTGAAAACGGGCGCGAGCGCGCCGACGAGCAGCAGCACACAACACGCAGCCAGCTTGTATCTCATCTGCTTCTCCTCTGAAATGCGTTAATGGAATTGCCCGCCGTGTAACATCTACGATGCCGCCGATTTCTGTCAAGGCTTCTGGCGCGCGGATAGCGGTTCAGTTTGAAATGCCGGTAGCTATCCATCATCACGACAGAATCTCGCGCAAAGGCGCAAAGACGCAAAGAAAAGCTTTCCAGATAAAGCATTGCTCAAGACCTTTGCGTCTTTGCGCCTTTGCGTGAACCGCTCGTTTTTCTTTGCTATGTTTGCAACTGAACCACTGCTGGCGCGCCGGTCAATCCTGATTTATGATGTGTGTAAGGGAGAGCGAGATGGGGAAAGCAGGAGTCAGGAGTCAGAAAGCTGTGAGCGGGAAGCTGCTGGTTGCCGGTTGCTTGCTGCTTGCTGCTTATTTTCTGATGCCTTCGACAGCTTATGCGCAGAAGACTGTGGACAGGATGGTGGCGACTGTTGACGGCGGAACGCGCGTAGACCTGATTACTTATTCAGACCTCTTGTGGCAAATCGCTTTGCAGCCAAACTCTCCGCTTGAAAATCCTGCTTCAGAGGAATTGAATCGCGCCTTGAACCTGCTCATCAACCAGCGCCTTATTCTTCAGGAAGCAGAGAAGCTCCCGGCGGTCGCGCCGTCTAATGAGGAAGTCAGGATTGCCAGCGAGACTTTGTCCAAACAGTTCCCCTCAATCGCTGAATTACAAAAACGCATGCAGCGCGTCGGCTTGAGCAGTGAACAGTTGCGCGAGATAGTCCGCCAGCGCGTAGTGATTGAAAAATATCTGGACTTTCGCTTTCGCTCCTTTGTCGTCATCACGCCGCAGCAGGTCGCGGATTATTACAAAGACGTGTACGTCCCGCGCTTTCGCCAGCAATCCTCGGGACGCATCGTGCCGACGCTCGAAGAAGTGCGCGCCGAGTTGGAAAAAACGCTCGCCGAAAGCAAGATCGAGTCCGACACAGATGAGTTTATCCAGAGCGCACGCGAGCGCGCAGTGATCGTGATTTTGAGCCAAGTATAAAATGAGTCAAGAGTCTAGAGTCTGGAGTCAAGAGACACAAAGCTTTTCGACTCTTGACTCTTGACTCTTGACTCCAGACTCCGGACTCTTGACTTTTTCCATGTCTCACAAAGAAAACAACCGGCCTCGCATAGGGCTGGCGCTGTCGGGCGGCGCGGCGCGCGGGATGGCGCACGTCGGCGTCTTGCGCGTCTTGCTGGAAAATAACATTCCAGTAGATTTCGTCGCGGGCACTTCAGCCGGAGCGTTGGTCGGCGGCGCGCTCTGCGCCGGAATGTCTCTCGAAGAGATCGAAGACATCAGTCGCCACATGCGCTGGCGCGACATGGGGCGGATGACACTCTCGCGGCTCGGCGTCCAATCGAGCGCGCGGATGGAAGACTTTATCCGCGCACGCTTTCCCACGACCAGATTCGAGGAATTGAAAATTCCTTTCGCAGCCGTCGCGACGGATTTGCACACAGGCTCTGCCGTTGTGATGAGCGGCGAAGGCGATGTTGCTTTTGCCATCCGCGCGAGCTGCTGCATTCCCGGCTGGTACGTTCCCGTGACGGACGAGAAGGGGCGGCAGTTGGTTGACGGCGGGCTGGTCGCAGTCATCCCGACGGCGGCTGTGCGCTCGCTCGGCGCAGACATCGTGATCGCGGTTGATGTCAATGCCGAAGGAGCTAAATTTTTGGGGACGCCGCAATCGGCCATCGGCATCCTGCTTCAATCCATGATGGTCGTGCAGCGCACGGCCTCTGCGCATCAATTGCAGGACGCGGATGTCGTCATCCGCCCGCGCGTCGGGCACATCCGCTGGGATGAAGTGGGGCGCGCAGATGAATTGATCGCGGCAGGCGCAGAGGCCGCGCGCTCAACCATCGAAAGAATCAAACACCTCGCAGAGCCGCTGCCCGAACAATCCGCGCGCTGGTATCAATTCCTGCGCCGCCGCCGCGAGCAGCAGCAGCCGGAAGACCGCCGCCGCCTTTCACCACTGCGCTGATGAGTAAACTTCAACCAGCCCCTAGAGCGGTTTTCACTTGGGTGTAGGGGACGAAGCAGTTCACCGCAGAGACGCAGAGGACGCGGAGATAGCGCAGAGGCTTGAATGATATTCAACTCTCTGCGCATCCTCTGCGCTCTCTGCGTCTCTGCGGTGAGCTTGCTTGCCTGACACCCAGGTGAAATTTTCTCTAAGATTTGAATGCTGAGCTTTCAGGGATTTATCGTAAGCTTATAGAACACGTTTCGTCGCGCTCATCTATAAAAAGCTGTATTGCAAGCAAACACATAACGCTTGTCTTGCCTTGCCAACTTGTGTTTGCCAGCAACCGTAAATAGCTTTTATAAACAGCTTGCCTTTCATCATCCATGCCCCGAACGCCTTCCGGCACGTTCATTGCACAGACAGCTTGCAGCCGACTCTCCCAAGTCAAAGACAAAAGAATTAAGAGGGGAAAACTTGAGATGAAAGAGCTTGCTAATAACTTCGCGCAACTGGCTGCGATTATTATGATTCTGATTACGCTGGCGGTCTCGACGGCGGCGATTTCACAGTGGGCTGGCGGCGATGCAGGCAGCAATGGGGCGAGTCCGGCGATCCAATCACAGATTGTCTCAGAACGCTGAAGACAAGAATTTTCACTCGATTAGGAGTTTATTGAAAGAGCATAGAAAAAAAGTCTTGCTCTGAAGGCGCGCCGGTCTTTTGGCCTGAGAGCCGTGCGCCCGCGTAGGTCGAGGTGTGCATGGCAATCGAAGTTACATCCATACAAGAGCGGCGTCATCGTCGCATCATCAAAAAGGCCGGACAGGTTTTCAAACACGGAGCGCACGCCGCGCGTTTACGCAAACGCCGTCTTGTCATCCAGGCCATCATCGCCGCCTTCGTTATCACCATCGGAAGCGCAATCACATTTCTCAGCTTATCTTATATCTCGTATTCAAAAATCGTTGACGCGCGACTTGCCAACGGATACTTGACGAGCCGCGCGGGAATCTATGCCGCGCCGCGCACCTTGCGTGTCGGGCAGACCCTGACGCGCGACGGCCTTGTTACGTTGCTGCGCCGCGCGGGTTACATCGAATCAAGCGCGAGCGATGTCTGGAACGGGAGCTTTATCGCGCAAGAAGATTCGATTGAGATTCGCCCGCATCAAGCAGGAGCAAACACTCCGGCGCAAGTCGTGCGCGTCGGCTTTAATAAAAAGAATCGCATCGCGGAATTGACGGGCGATGGAGCATCGCTCGAATCTTACACGCTTGAGCCTGAAGTGTTGACCAACGATGCTTCGATGAAGACGGGACAGCGCGCCGCGCTCTCTTACAAAGACATTCCGCAGCCGCTCATGCAAGCCATCCTCTCGATTGAAGACAGGCGTTTTTTCGAGCATCGCGGCCTAGACCTCTTCGGTATCGGTCGCGCCATCCTGCGCAATGCGGGCGATAACGAGAGAGGGCAGGGCGGCTCGACCATCACACAGCAGCTCGTCAAGAACACATACCTTTCACCCGAAAAAACTTTCCAGCGTAAGTATGCTGAAGCCATGCTCGCCTTCACGCTCGAACGCCGCTTATCAAAGGAAGACATCTTCGCGCTCTATTGTAACGAGATTTACTTAGGGCAGCGCGGCAGCATCGGCGTGCGCGGTGTGGCGCAGGCGGCGCACATCTTTTTCGGCAAAGAGCTAAAAGATTTGACGTTGTCACAGAGCGCGACGATTGCGGGGATGATTCAAAGCCCCAGTCGTTACGCGCCGGATCGTCATGCGGAAGCAAGCATCGCGCGCCGCAACACTGTCTTGAACGCGATGCTGCGTGACGGTGCGATTACGAAAGAGCAGGCGGATGCAGCGACCTCTGAACAGCTTGCCGTCGCGCCCTTGAAGGATGAAGGCGATGCTACCGCGCCTTACTTTATTGATTATGTCAATCGAGTTGTCGAAGCAGAGCTTGCCGCGTCTAATCAAGCCGATGAGCGTGCCGTGCGTATCTACACGACGATTGATCTTGATTTGCAACAGCTTGCCGAAGCAGCCATCAAACAGCAGCTTGAGCGGCTCGAAAAAACTTCCAAGAATCGTGATGCGAAGCCGCAAGCCGCGCTCGTCGCTATCGAGCCGCAGACGGGCAATGTCCTGGCGATGGTCGGAGGGCGCGGCTACGAAGAATCGCAACTGAACCGCGCGACTGATGCCTTGCGCCAGCCCGGCTCTGTCTTCAAGCCTTTCGTTTACGCGGCGGCGCTTGAAACGGGACTCTCGCCCCTTACCATGTACGCGGACGCGCCGCAGGAATTTGTTTATGACAGGCATGCTAAATATCGTCCGGCGAATTATGGCGGCGGCTATTCGATGCGCGACGTGACCTTGCGCAATGCGCTCGTCAAATCTCTGAACGTCGTGACGGTGGATGTAGCGATGCGGACAGGATTAAAGCGCGTCGCGCGCTACGCACAGGACTTTGGCTTGCCGCGTCCCGAAGCTTACCCTTCGCTCGCGCTCGGCACGACCGAAGCGACGCCGCTCGCGCTCGCCTCCGCTTACACCGCTTTCGCCAACGCGGGCGTCCGCACAGAACCGAATCCGATAGCGCGCATCACGGATGCTTCCGGCCTCAACCTCGTCAATAAAGAACCGCGCACGCGCAAAGTCGTAGACGCTTCGACCGCATACATGATTACGGACATGCTCGCGGACGTGATAGATCACGGCACTGCACGCGCGGCTCGCGGCGCGGTCAAACGCACGGCGATTGCGGGCAAGACCGGCACGTCGCGCGATGGTTGGTTTGTCGGCTACACACCGAATCTGGTCGTCGCCGTCTGGATAGGCTTTGACGACAACAAGCAGCTCGGCCTGACCGGAGCCGAAGCCGCGCTGCCCGCATGGACGCAGTTTGTCAAAGGCGCGGTCGAGTTGAGACCCGAACTCGGCGGCGAGAGTTTCGCGCGCCCCGCCGAAATCATCCAAGTTGACATAGACCCCGAAACAGGCAGCCTCGCCTCAGCCACCTGCCCGCACCGCGAACGCATCGCCATCACACGCAGGCTCGCCCCCAACGTCGAATGCTACATGCACAACGACGCTTCCTTGATCGCCGATTCAAATATTTACGAACTGCCCTACGCAGATCAGTCTGCATACATACCCGAACCAACGCCAAGCGATACACGCGCACCGCAACCGCGCGAGATACGCAAAGAAGAGCTAAGAGACCTCGACTCGTCAAGCACACGCATCACAACAGACAGGCGCGGACGCTCCGTGCTGGTCAACGACATGCGCGTCAAATCAAACAGATAATCACGCCTCAAATAGCCTGCCTCTCAAATATCAGCGTCAGGCAGAACAGCTTGGAATAGCAGCACTTGCAACATTTTGGGCAAGCGCGTGAATACTCTTTCATCGTCACTTCATTTCTGCTACATTCAGCGCGAGAGGGATGAAGCTATGACTAATGATGAGATGGAGAGAGGCATCGAGTTCTTACTGAAAAGTCAGGCTAACTTTGATGCACGGCAAGCAGAGTATGAGGCGCGGCAGGCCGCATTTGAAGCGCGACAAGTTGTCTTTGAAGCGCAACTTGAGCAGACCAATCAAAAAATAGAAGTGATGGTAGAGACTCATACAGAGTTTGCGCGATTTGTGCGGAGCTTTATGGAAGCCCAAAGCGAGCTTAATCAATCCATGCGGGAAACCGTGCGTGCGCTCACGCTCGCGCAGGCTCGCACCGTGAGCGTTTAAGCGACCTTGAGCGCAGCAGTTCTTAGTCCTAAAAATGTTTTAGCTTCGGAGACCCTTATGACCGACGACGAACGCCAGCGCATGATGGACTTTATTCTTCAGCAGCAGGCAAATTTCTCCATCAATATACAGAAGCTCGAAGAGCGGCAGGCTCAATTCTCTGTAGATATGGACGCATTCAGAGAAGGTATGGACTCGCTCAGAGCAGCACAGGCGCGGACAGATGAAGCCGTCCAAGCTTTAACCACGCAGGTTCAATACAATGCCCGCCAGCAGGAGCATCTTGACGAAGTGGTAGCAGTAATGGCCGATTCGCAGCAGCATACGGATGAGCGTTTGAACGCGCTGATTGATATTGTGCAGGGTCGCAACGGGCAATCTTAAACTCGAAACATTTTATGTTTAAGCGACGGGCAGGGCTGCAAGGCTTTGCCCTTTTGTTATTCTGCCTTATCATTCAATCACCGAAGCCGAAAGAGAAAGACCAAGCAGCGATGTTTTGAGAAGAAAGGGCACAACGAATGAACGCGGCACAGTACACATACGAGGCCATGTGGTCGGAAGAAGAGCGGGTCTTCATCGCCCGCGTCGCAGAGTTTCCATCCCTGGAGGCACGCGGCGACAGTCGCGGCAGCAGCCTCCGCGCCCTCCGCGCCGTCGTAGATTCCGTTGTCAAGGATTTACACGAATCCAGCGAAGAGGTTCCCCAAAAAGCCGGCGCGAAGAAAGACTGACAGGCTATGAAAACGAAAGTTACAGAGCAAGGCGTCCTCATTCCCAAAAAGTTTTTCAAAGGAATCGAAGAAGTCGAGATACGCAAGGAAAACGGCCTCGTCGTCGTCGAACCGATTACTGAAGACCCCATTCTTCAGCTTGGCAAACGACCCGTCGCGGATGACTCGGAAGATGCTTCAGAAAATCACGATCAATATATTTACGGTAGATGAAAACTGTTTTTCTTGATAAAGGCTGAAGATGAAACCGCTTAAAAGGCGAGTAAGAAGAGAGGCAAGAAATGAAGCCAGATAATAATGAAGCCAGATAATTTAGCAGGACATATAGCAGGCCAGATTAAACAAACAGGACAAGCAGAAGTTTCAGTATCCTATCTATGGGAAGTTGTAGGTCAGCCAGAATCTGTTACTCTGCAATTGGTCAGCATGTTTGCTAAAGATTTTGGTTGGGATGTGATACCAGCAGATAGTAACAATACACGTTTATTTTCTTTCCGTTTGGCAGCAATCCGATTTTAGCTAAAAGTGATAGCAGTGAGTAATAGCAGATAAGCACTCGGACAAAATTAAGTTAAAGCAGGAGCGAGTCAGAACCGCCTGCGGTAGCGGGCGGGTCGCAAGTGTCGCTAAGAACCCGCCCGCTACCGCAGGCGGTTCTGACATCACAGCCACCGCAACTTAATTTTGTCCGAGTGCTTATTACTACCCCTCCTCAAAACACTATAAATCATGCACCTTGTTATAAGGCGATTGGACCGAATATGCTTTTATTCTGCGCGTTCGAGGATGACTTGAGCGATGGCGTGTTCGGTGGTGTGTGAGATGGAGAGGTGCGCGGCGGTCGCGCGGGATTGCTGGTAAATCTCAAGGATGCGCCCGTGAAATTGGAGGATGGGCGCGCCGGATTCGAGGGCTGAGATTTCGATGTCCTGCCAAGCGATGCCGCCCGTCCAGCCTGTTTGGAAGGCTTTCAGGGTCGCTTCTTTGGCGGCGAAGCGTGCGGCATAATGTTGCGGGGCGACGACGCCGCGAGAGTCGCAGTAGGCGCGCTCACTCAGTGTAAAAACGCGCTCGGTAAAACGCGGCGTGCGCCTGAGGACTTCACGCACGCGGCGAACTTCGATAATGTCTATGCCGATGGAAATAATCACGGATGATGCAACGGAACTGAAGCGCGCAGGCTTTCACTGGCGCGAGAGTGGAGCGGTGCGCGCTCTGGTGTGCGCGCCGCTCGAACAAGTTGGATTCGCCAACGCTTTTTCAACACGGCTCGGCGGCGTGAGCCGGATGCCGCAGGATGCCTTGAACCTCGCTGGCTTTAACGAAGACGAAGCCGAAAATATTTACGAGAACCGCCGCCGCTTTCTCAAACTCTTTGAAGGCGAATGGACGCTCACGGCCTGCTGGCAAGTGCATGGCTCGGAAGTGCGCCGCGTGCTTGACGCCGTTGATGCGCGCTGCGATACGGAGCATTGCGACGCGCTGTTGACGGATGCGACGCGAGTCCTGCTCGGCGTTAAGACGGCGGATTGCGTGCCCGTTATTTTAGGCGACGAGCGGACGGGCGCATGTGCTGCGGTGCATGCGGGATGGCGCGGAACGCTCGCTGCAATCGTGCCGCGTGCGCTTGAGCGCATGAGCGCGGAATACGGGACGCGCGCGGCGGATGTGCGCGCAGCGATTGGCCCGGCGGCGGGCGCGTGCTGCTACGAAGTCGGCGCGGAAGTCATAGAAGCTTTTGCCGCCAGCTTTCCCAACTCAACCGACCTCTTTATCCCGACACGCGAAGGACACGCGCGCGTTGATCTTCAAAGAGCGAACCGCGAACAACTCGTCGCGGCAGGCATCGCGCCGGAAAATATTCACACAGCCCCGCTCTGCACCATGTGCCGCACGGACATCTTTTTCTCTTATCGCCGCGAAAAGAAAACCTACGGTCGCACGGGACGCTTGATGTCGGTCATAGGAAAGCAAGGATGAAGGCGGAAGGATGAAGGGCATGCTATTTAGGATGAATGCTTCATGCTGAATAGCCTTTACTTCATCCTTCCGCCTTCATCCTTGCTCTTCGTCTCATTCCATGTCAACCCACATCTCTATCGCGCGCGTCACGGGCGGGTAGCATTCGCTGTCGCTGCAACTCTGATATTTAACGCTGGCCTTGACGAGCATCTTGCTGTGCGGAAAGTCGGCAGGGATGCTCAGGTTAAAGCGCATCGCGGCGCGGCCTTCGTAGACAGCCAGCTTCTCTTCGGAAAAGCTAAAGGTGCGCGTGATGGCTTTCGGGTAGCCGATGCTGCCGACCTTGACGTTGTCGCCGACCTCGACTTTCAACGTCGTCGGCACAAGATACTTGCTGAGCGTGCGGTTGGCGTTGACGTGATACCCTTTCGGAATATCCAGCATGACCGTCGCCTGTAGGTTGCGCCCGCGCTGCGCCTTCTTCGATGCAAAGGAACCGCTGACGCTGATGTCCGGTTGCGGCATCGGAGCGACCGGTAGCAAAGTGTTGTCAAGCTCCGCTGCGAGATTGAAGTTGATTGAAGCCGCGACCACCACAGCCGCCAGCATAAACAAAATAGCGCGTCGAGTAATTTTCATTCTTCTCATCACAGATAATTTGCGGTTGATTTCTTTTAAGTTGATTGTACAGTCACGCGGCGAAAATCCGAAATGTTCGTCGCCGGTAAAGCTTACAGATGCCGCCAACGCCAGAGAAGTTTGCCAAACATTTGCCACAGAGGACACAGAGGACACAGAGAGGAATTTCAAATTCAAATTCTCGGATTCGAAATCCTTCATATCTCTGTGCTCTCTGTGTCCTCTGTGGCAAATGTTATCCCGGTTGATGAAGCGCATTCTGTTCGACGTTAATCGTACGGCGCGCGGCGAGCTGGCCGCAGGCAGCGTAGATGTCGCGCCCGCGCGGGCGGCGCACAAAGGCATGTATGCCTTTCGTTGCCAGAATGTTTTGGAAGCTTTCGACACGTTCGGGCGGCGATGGCTGATAGGGCAGCGTGTCCGCAGGATTGTGCGGAATCAGATTGATCTTGACGCGCGCAAGGCCGTGACGGTTGAGCAAATTGCCGAGCTGCCGCGCGTGGTTGTCGGAATCGTTGACGCCGTCGAGCATCACGTATTCGAAAGTGAAACGCTCGCCCGGCTTCAAAGATTTTTCAAACTCCTGACAGGCAGAGAGCAGTTCTTCGAGCGGCCATTTTTTATTGATCGGCATCAAGCGGTCGCGCAACTCGTCGGTCGGCGCGGCCAGAGAGATAGCAAGGTGCGGGCGCTCTTTGATGTGTGCCAGCTCGCGTATGCGCGGCACGATGCCTGCGGTTGAGACAGTCACGCGATTGGGGACGATGTGTAAGCCTTTCGGGTCTGACATCACGTTGAGGGCTTTCATCAGCGGCTCGAAGGCAAGGAAAGGCTCGCCCGCTCCCATCGCGACGAGGTTGGTGCCGCGCGGCGTCCGCTCGCCAACTCCGTAGGCATCGTTGAGCGCGATGATAATCTGTTCTACCATCTCGCCCGCGTCGAGCGTGCGTAGCAAACCCAGCTTGGCCGTCAAACAGAAATCGCATTGCAAAGGGCAGCCCGATTGCGAAGAGAAACAAATAGTGTCGCGCCGCTCTTCAGGGATAAAGACCGTTTCGACCGGAAGATTGTCGTGCGTCTTCATCAGATAGCGGCGCGTGCCGTCTTCGGACAAATAACGCGATTCGATTTTGAGCGTCGAGACGGACGCGCGCTCGTCGAGGCGTGCGCGAAACTCTTTCGGCAGGTCTGTCATCTCTTCAAACGAGCGCAGGCGACGACGCTGAACCGCAGCGAAAATCTGCCGCCCGCGATACGCGGCCTCGCCCATCTCTGCGACCAACGCGACCGCTTCGTCCTGCCCGAGTCCGGTTAAATTTACTTTCTCATTCATTGCGCTTCCATTTTAACATCCGAACACCGCATCTCACGAGTTGGGACAGCCTTAGGTTTTGATGTCTCCAGAACAAAGCGCAGTGATAAGCTTTAAGAAAAGAAACGATCCACGAAATCACACAAAGGTTACGAGAACATGCTTGTCCTTTATGTAATTTCGTGGATCGCTTTTCTGTGTTTAAATCAAGTTGACTGTCTGACGGATTTGCCTTGCACACATCCGTCATCAGCAACCTGATTAATTACTCGCCGCCTCCGTAGCTTTCAAGAATCTTCACCACTTCGTCATAGTCGCCATCGCTGGCTAAGCCGAGAGCCGTCTTGCCATTGTCATCGCGCAGGTTGACGGTCGCTCCGGCCTTGAGCAGCGCGGAAACGTTCTCTGCGTTTCCCGCATCGGCGGCGGTCATCAGGGCTGTGCGCTCATCTTCATCTCTGGCATCAACCGGCGCACCGGCATCGAGCAGGGCTTTCAAGACCTTCACGTCGGCGTATCCCGCCGCGTGTATCAAGGCCGTCTTCTTGCTATTGTCTTGCAGGTCAACCTTCGCCCCGGCATCTATCAATTCCCAGATGATCCTCGCAGTGGTTTCGCTGCTCAAGCTCATCAACGCGGTTTGGCCGCTGCTGTTTTTTGCATTCACCTCTGCTCCGGCATTGAGCAGGATTTTCACGAGCCGGGAATGTCCCTTTGAGACGGCCACCGCCAGAGGCGTCGAATCGTATTCCGTATCCAGCACATTCACGTCCGCGCCCGTCGCCAAGAGCCTTGTAACCTCCCTCACTTCGCCGTTGTAGACTGCCGCGACCAGCGGGTCGCCAGGCCCGCTCATCACCACCACTCCACTCTGCACATCGCCGCTATCAAGCGTCGTCGCCAGACTTCGCTCTTCATTGGCGCGCAAGGTGATATGAGAGATTTCTTTAGAGCGAAAACCCGGCGTTTCAACTTTCAGCGTGTAGCTGCCTTCCGGTAGCGATTGAAAACTATAGAAGCCTTCATCATTTGATGAAGTGGTGTTTGAGTCGCCATCCCTTTCATTGATGATGGTCACGCTCGCTCCTGCGACCACTGCGTCTTGCGGGTCTCTCAAGATTCCTGTGAGGCTCGCTCCGCTCGTCCGGCGCGGCGTGCTATCTCTGATAAAAGCCGTCGCGGTATGATTGACCGCGATGGGAGCGGCGGGAGTGGAAACCGTTGCCCCGGCGGCCAACGCGCTTGAGGACAGGCTGAGGGCGGCGGTGAAAGCGCCTGCGGCCAAATGCGTTGCGCGTCGCCGCGCCCGTTGCAGTTGATGCAATGCAGGATGCGAAGTCTGAATCTCCCCATCCGGGCGACGGATGTAACGGGCGCAAAGTTTTCCCTGCGATTTAGTGACCAAGCGCAAAGCCTCGCGCCGGGTCATGGCTGAGAGGTTATGCACGCTCAGGCTGCAATGGCTGCAAAAACGCACCTGGTCATTGCCAATCATTTCGTCCCAGTCGGCTGTGCAGGATTTGGGGATGCTGATGCGATCAAGAATATCTTTCGATTTCGGCATGGCATTATCCTTCCGGTAGCTCAAAAAGAATAAATAGCTGGCCTGGGGAGAAGCTCCTGAATGGTTCTTGATGTTAATCGGAAAGCAAGCCGCAGACCTTTGAAAATTCTGCGCTTCTCTCGCTCTGATGCGGATTTTCGATAGCACGGCTGCTCCGAAGAAATGAAATTATTTACGAAATTTTGGAAATGCAGCAGATGAGGACGAGCTAAACATCAGGTCTTTTCTTTGCGCTCTTTGCGAAAGAACTTTGCGTCCTTTGCGTTAAAAATGCCTTTCACCGCAAAGACCGCAAAGAAAAACCGCGCCAAGTGCGCAAAGTTTCTCTACGCTTGATTCATGATGGAGAATAAACACATGGCAAGGATCGAAGGCGTCAAGCCTGACGAGGCGGACGGGTATGCACGAAAAGTCTTCGCGGCGCAGGCTGATAAGTGGGGTGCGCCTCTGCTCAATCATTTAGTGCATGCCAGACGCCCGACCATCTTTCGCGGCGTGCGCGCGATGTGGACCGGGATAGAGGCTTCGGGCTTGATTGACGGCAGGCTGCAATCGCTGATTAACAGGCGCGTGGCCGCGCTCAACGGCTGCGAGTTTTGACAGGACATCAACGCTGCCGTGGGCAGCGAGCTTGGCTTGACCGAAGAAAAAATTCTCGCGCTCGCGGACTATGCAGCAAGCCCGCTCTACAGCGAGGAAGAGAAGACCGCGCTGGAATATGCCGACAGCATGACCATCACCGGACGCGAAGTATCGGATGAATTGTTCGCGCGGCTGCGCGGGTTTTACGACGATGACGCGCTGGTCGAACTGACGGAAATCATCGCCTGGGAAAATGCTTCCAGCAAATTCAACCGCGCCCTGCGCGTGCCATCGCAAAAGTTATGGAAGCGATGACAGGCATGCTCTTTAAAGTTTGCCTGCGCCTGATTGCTGTGTCTTCTGTAAACGGCTGACATCGAATCCTTGTGCGGCGGCGCGATTCACGAGCCGCCTGTAAACTTCTTCGTTCATCTGCGGCGTGCGGCTCAGTATCCATAGATAGTCGCGTCCCGAAGCGACGACCGCGTACTCGTAATCTGTGCCGAGTTCAATGATTTTATAGTCGGCTCCGAAAGGCCAGAAGAAGAATGCCTTGACGAAAGTTACTTTGAGTTTGGCGTTCGTTCTTTTGTCCGCGACTCTGGCTTTGCCCTTCGCGGAAGTCAGCTTGCCGGAAGCATCGCGGCACTGGTTAAGCACAGAGACTTTTCCGTCTTCGCCGAGAGAGTATGTGGCCGTCACATCACCCGCGCATTTTTTCTGAAAGCGATTGGGAAGGCGCGCGATCTCGTACCACCTGCCCATATATCTTTTGAGGTCAACCGCCGAGACCGTTTGCAAAGCCGCCTTGTCATCATTGTCCGCGTAAGCTCTCGCGGCGATGGCGGCCACCATGCCGAGGACGAGCAGGAGCGGAAGTTTTTTTCGCATACACTTCTCCCTAAAAGATATTTTCGAGATTGTCAGGTGGCGGTTTGAATGTGGCGTGTCAAACTACTTGCGGAGCAGTAAATAAAGGATGAAGGCGGAAGGATGAAGGATGAAAATGATGCTATTTAAGATGAGCCGTTCAAGGCTCAGTAGCATGCTTTTCATCCTTCATCCTTCATCTTTCCTACTTGTTGTTACCTCCGCCTTCGTTCGTTTCGCCGCCGCTTGAGATGGGCTTGCCTTCCGGGTCGAGGTGGCTGATGGTCGTGCCGATCTCGTCCAGCGAGCGCAGCGAAGGCTCTATGACTTTGCGGTCGCCGACGACCAGAATCGCCATCCGTGACGGGTCAAGGTACTTGTTGGCGACGCGCGAGATGTCCTCTGCCGTGACGGCGCGGACGTTGCCGGTGAAATCATTGAAGTAGCTGTCCGGCAAGCCGTAGATGACGACCTGTGTCAGGCGAGTGGCAATCTGATCCGGCGTCTCAAACCCGCGCGGGTAGCCGCGTATGATCGCCTGCTTGGAGAAATCAAGCTCTGTGGGCGTGACCGGAATCTCGCCGCGTATCCCGCGCAGCTCTTTCAAAAACTCTACGACGGATTCTTTGGTGACAGCCGTTTGCACTCCGGCGGTGGCCGCAAAAGGCCCCGCGCCCAGCCTGTAATCGAACCCCGTGCGTGCGCCGTAGGTGTAGCCCTTGTTCTCGCGCAAGTTCATGTTGACGCGCGACGAGAATTGCCCGCCGAGCATCATGTTCATCACAAGAAGCGGGAAATAATCCGGCGTCGAGCGCGCGACGCCTATGTTGCCGATGGTAATCACGCTCTGCGCCGCGCCCGGCTTGTCAATCAGATAGAGCGCGGCCTTGTCGTGCGCTTGCGCCTCTGGCACGCGGACGGCGGGCACGTCCCGTTTCTCCCACTTGGCAAAGGCGCGCTCAAGCTGCGGGATGAGCGCGTCCGGCTTCACATCGCCGACCACGATCAGCGCGGCGTTGTTCGGGCGATAGTAAGATTCGTAAAAACGCTTGATGTCATCAACCGTGACGGCGCGCACGCTCTGCTCGTCTCCGATGAGCGGGTGGCCGTAAGGATGATTGCGCCCGTACAGGAGCGAAGCGTAAGCGACGCCCGCGATAGCGTCCGCGTTGTCGCGCCGTTGCAAGAGGGCTGCGAGCCGCTGGTTGCGCTGCAAATTCAATTCGCTGTCAGGAAAAGACGGATTGATAATCACATCCGAGTAAATATCCAGCGCGCGGTCTAAGTGTTTGGTGAGCGTCAGCAAATTGACGGCGGACAAGTCCCAGTCCGTGCCCGTGCCGACAGCCGCGCCGATGGCCGCGAGTTGGTTCGAGATGTCTAAGGCCGTGCGCGTCTTGGTTCCTTCGTCAAGCAGCGCAGCGGTCAGGCTCGACAAGCCCCCGCGCTCAAGCGGGTCAGCCGTCGCGCCTGTCTTCAAGACCAGATTCATGTTGACGACGGGCAATTCGTGATGCTCTACGATTAAGACTTCGAGACCGTTCGAGAGCGTGCGGCGTTGCAGCTTTGGCAGAGACAGGCGCGGATCCGCTCCGGGCTTGGGCATCACGTAAAGGCCGCCCATCTTGGTTTTATCCACGGGCTTGTCTTTATCTGTCGTCACAGTCTCGGCGGCTGGCGGCGTGGCTCCGGCGGGGCGCGTCGCGGCGGCCTCCGCTTTGGTCTGCGTCTGCGCTCCGGCGGGCTTGTCCGTCTGGGTCGTAGCTCCCTGCTGCTGCCCGCTCGAAGCGGTCGCGGGCTTGGCTCCGGTGGTGGCTCCGACCTGCGTGCCAGCGGTCTGCTGCGAAGGCTGTGCGATGGATTCCTTTGGCCCGGAGGCGACAGGCTCGCCCGTGGTCTTGCCTTTGGCGCGCGGCGTCACCGTCAGAATCACACGCTTGTCCGTCAGATACGTGTTGGTCGCGCGCTTAACATCATCCGCCGTGACGCTGCGATAGCGCGCGAGGTCTTGCTGGAAATAATTCGGCTTGCCTAGGTAAGTGGCGTACAGGTTAAGCTGGTCGCTCTTGCCGCCAAAGCCGCCGACCGTCTGCATGCCGTAAATGAGCGACGCTTCGCGCGCATTAAAAGCGCGCTGCACCTCTTCGTCGGTCGGAGGCTCTGCCTTCATTTTTTCGATCTCTTCATTGATGGCCTTCTCTAACTCTTCGAGCGTCTTGCCGGGGCGCGCGGTGGCGACGATCTGAAATGTCCCGGCCAGCTCGCCCGTCTGGTTAAAGGCGGACACGTCCTGCGCGATCTGCTTTTCGTAGACCAGAGACTTGTAGAGCCTGGAGCCTTTGCTGTTATCCATGATGGTCGCGACCGTGTCGAGCGCGGCTTCATCCTTCGCGTACTGCGGCATGCTGTGCCAGGTCATGTAGATGCGCGGCAAGGTGACGCGGTCTTCCATCGTCAGGCGAAGCTCTTTCTCAAGCGACGGCTGGCGCGCGTCCATCTTTTTGACTTCGGGGCCGCGCTTGAGTGGGCCAAAATATTTCTCGACGAGCTTGCGCGCCTCCGCCGGTTTCAAATCTCCCGCGATGACGAGGCTCGCGTTGTTCGGCGTGTAGAAGCGGCGGAAAAAGTCTTTGACATCATCCATCGAGGCGGCGGTCAAATCTTCGAGCGAGCCGATGGTCAGCCAGTGATACGGGTGATCGGGCGGATACAAAGTCTCTGCCATCTTCGCGCGCACCAAACCATACGGGCGATTGTCATAATTCTGCCGCTTCTCGTTCTTGACCACGTCGCGCTGGTTGGCGAGCTTCGCTTCGGTCATCGCCTCCGGCAAGTAGCCCATGCGGTCTGCTTCGAGCCACAAGGCCAGCTCAAGAAAGTTTGAAGGCACGACTTCCCAGTAGTTCGTGCGATCCGTATTGGTCGAGCCGTTGAGGGTTCCGCCCGCTTCCTGCAAGGGGCCGAAGAAATCTTTGTCGTAATGCTTCGAGCCTTGAAACATCATGTGCTCGAACAGGTGCGCAAAGCCCGTGCGTCCCGGCACTTCGTTCTTCGAGCCGACGTGATACCAGACATTGACGGCGACAATCGGCGTCGAATGGTCTTCATGCAAAATCACACGCAGGCCGTTTTCGAGCTTGAATTCGGTAAAGTTAATCGGCGGCAACGGAGCCGCATCCGCAGTGGTCGGGCTGGATGTTTTGTTCTGCATGTTATTTTTCTGCGCGAGCACGAGAGCCGGTGAAAAGATTGATACTGCGAGCAGGACGACAACGAGGCGTTTGAGTCTCATGACAATAAGGTCTCCTTTTTCCTTCGAGCCGCGCGCGACGTGCGAGCAAGCTTGTAAGACGCGGCGTGCGCCGTCAAACACCGAAGGCGCATCTTCTTCCAGATTTTCTTTGGTACCTGTTGGGGAAACGAGGGATGTATTTATTCTAGCCTGCCCTTCGACACCATGCAAACCAGCGCGTTACAGATGACCGCCGGAAAAGAGAAAAGGGTGAAGGAAGAAGGGTGTAGGGTGTAGAAAAGATTTGTTCTTGACTACGACCCTACACCCTATCCCCTTCACCCTTTGCTCTTAACCATCAGGGAGGCAAGATCGCGTCCAGCGTCTTCAGCAACTCCTGTCCGTGCAATTCCGGCTGCCCCTTCTGGTTGAGCGAGATGATTTTGCCGTCCGGGCCGATGAGCAAGGTGGTCGGATACAACTGGATGCGAAAGGCTTTCTTCACGTCCTCGATGCTGTCCTGCCTCGCCTGCGTCCACGTCAAGCCGTTTCGCTTGAGCCACTCTTTAACGCCCTCCACGTTCTCGTCTGTATCCATGCCGAGAATCTCAAAGCCGCGCGGTTGGAAACGCGAGTAGGCGGCCTTCAGATACGGCAGCTCTTCAAGGCATGCAGGACACCAGAGTCCCCAGAAATCTACCAGCACATACTTGCCGCGAAAATCCGAGAGCTTGCGCTTCTTGCCGTTAAAGTCTGTGAAATTAAAATCCGGCGCTTCGCCGCCGACGCGCAGCTCCGCTCGCTTGTAGTCCGAGGCCGGATGAGCGCGCAGGATGATTTCATTTTTCTCGACATCAACGCGCTTGGTTGAAACATAATTCTGGCCGATGCGAAAAACTGCTATTTCCTCGCGCGTAAGGGCGGCTTCGGGCGAGAATCTATCCATCAAAATCTCGCCGTCGCCATCCGTGTCCACGCCGCTCCAACCGTTGCTCGCACTGATCTTCTTGGAACGCCCGTTAAAAGCGTACTGAACAAGGGTCTTGCGCCCCTCTATCTCGACCATGCCTCTGGCATAGGCCGTGTTTGATTGTTGTAAGTAACGCTCGCCTTCCTTCATGTCGCTCCAGCGGGAGTTCTTGTAGTGGCGGACGAAAATCGGATAACTCTGAAACATCATGCCCGCGAGCGGAAGCTTGAGCGTCAGATGCAGAGCGTAACCATCATCCTCGCTCTCGAACGTGAAACGCTCGTTGTCCGCCATCACGTTGTCGAGATTCAGGTCTGCGTAAAAGTAAGGCGTCTCGTCTTCCGGTTCGACCAGCAGCGCGAGGATCGCGGATTTATCCTGCGGTGCATGATAGAGCCTTGCGGCGGTCACATGGTTTTCGCCTTCGAGCGGCGTCGCGAATTTTATTTTCGAGAAATCCTTCAAGGGCTTAAAAATCACACGGTCAAGCTCATCTTGATTCGGCTTCAGTTCCGCTTCAAGCTTGCCCGTATACTCTTTGTCTGCGGCTCGCGCCGAAGCCGTCATCAGGCACTGAGACAGCGCGAGCGTGAGAGCGATGGCGAGCGCGCTCTGGGCGAGCCATCGCAGTTTGGTATAAAAAATCATCTTACTTACCTTTTTAATTTGAGTTGGTTAAATGTTGAAACAGAAGCGAGCCGCCAACATTTGCCGGCGTTGCTTCATTAAAATCTATGTCAATCAAGAGTAGAAATTCTTTGCGGTCTTTGCGTCTTAATTCTTTGCGGTCTTTGCGTTAAAAAATCATTTAACCGCAAAGAACGCGAAGTGAAAGCAGTTGATTTGTTGCTACCCTTGATTCGCATAATCCATGAGTTGGAAACACGCCTGAATCTTAAACCGGCTCGCTGCCTGCAATGCGTATCCCGCTGGTGCGCAAGTCGTCTTCGGTCGGAACGTCTGCGGCCTCAATCGTCGCCAGCACTTCGGCATTAACTTCCGGCAGTGAGACGATGCGGTTGGCTTGCTTGCTGATCGTCATCTCGAACAGATTGCGCGCGGTGCGTGCGTTGCCGAAAGATTCATCGCGCGCGAGCGTCAGCAGCTTGAAAATATCCAGTAGCTCCTGCGCGGCATCCGCGCTCACCTTGAAATCGGCTTTGAGGCAAAAGCCTTTGAAAATTTCGACCAGTTGTGCAGGCTGGTAATCCTCAAAATGCAGATATTTGTTAAAGCGTGAGCGAAGCCCCGGATTCGAGGCGATGAACTCGTCCATTTTTTCCGTGTAGCCCGCGACGATGACGATCAAATCATGCCTGTGATCTTCCATCATCTTGAGCAGGGTTTCGACGGCTTCTTGCCCGAAATCGTTGCCTCGCCCTTCCGGGTTCAGGGCGTAAGCTTCGTCTATGAACAGCACGCCGCCGAGAGATTTGCCGACCACTTCTTTAACTTTCAGAGCGGTCTGCCCGACAAAGCCTGCGACCAGACCGGCGCGATCCGTCTCGACCAGATGCCCGCGACTCAAAATCTTGAGCGTGCGATAGACCTGCGCCAGGAGGCGCGCGATAGTCGTCTTGCCCGTGCCCGGATTGCCGTAAAAAACCAGATGCCGCGAGATGGGCAAAGGCTGCATTCCCTTCTCTTCGCGCATCTGCTGGACTTTTAAAAAGTTGATAAGCTGGCGCACGTCCGCCTTGACGCGCTCAAGACCGACGAGCGCGTCCAGCTCTTTCATCAAATCTTCGAGCGGGCGCGGCGGCTCGTCTTCAACCTCTTCAACTTCTTTTTCTTCTTCTGTCTCGACAACAGCATTTGCTGCTTTGACTTCTTCCGCATCAACCGGCGCGCCGCCTTGCGGGTACAGCGTCTGCTTGAATTTTAGAAGCGCGGCGGCTTCGGTTTTCGTCACCGTGCCGTCGAATTTGATGACCAGATTGGCGAACTCAAAAAGGGCGTGCCGTGCGCGGTCTGCGTAATTGAATCCGTAGCGGCGGTCGTACTCTTCCAAGTAAGAGATTGCGACCGGCGCGCGATCCAGCCTTTGCAGGATGTGCTGGTCAAAGGATGTCTGCGCGGGAAGCGGGAAAGCGTTTTCCAGACACTTGAGGTCGAACCAGAAACAAATCTTTTCAAAGTATCGCTGCTTTCCCTCTACGGAAATCTGCCGCACGTCTATGAAGCGGCGCGCGATGGCGAGCAGTTGATTCTCCAAAACCATCTTCGCGTCCGGCGGTTGCTCCGCGCCGCGCCACACGGAACGGATGCTCATCTCAAGCGGCATCTGCAAATCGCCGAAAGCTTTTTTGAGAGACGCCACAAGGCGCGTGTTATCAGGAGTGAGCGGCACAGGCGTTTTTATTTCCCCGTCAAACCGGACGGCTCGAATTTTGAGAGCGAGCGATTATAGCATTGTCTGCATCACCCAGCCGCGTGGTGCGCTGCTCTCTACAAACTCTTCGGCTTCGATTAAATTACGTGTTATTGTCCGGGCAATTTCGACAGGTCCGAACCGCCTGCGGTAGCAGGCGTGAGATGGCAATTGCGGATTGTGGATTGCAGATTGCGGATTAAAAAGCATGACGGCGTTTTCCAATCCGCATTCCGCATTCCCAAATCCGCAATCGGTCAGCCTGCTACCGCAGGCGGTTCTGACAATTCGATATGAACTACTTCAACCCTAAATCCGCCGCCGAAAGATACGCGAAGGGGCGTCCTTTTTTTCATCCACTAATCATTCGTCGAATCAGAGAAGTCTTATCCCTGACAGAGCCTCTGCCGTGCGCTCTCGACGTAGGCTGCGGCACAGGTCTTTCGACCGTCGCGCTTCAAGCGATGGTTGGCAAAGTTGTCGGCGTGGATGCTTCGCCTGAGATGCTCGCGCATGCGCCGCGCCGCGCGGGACTCAGTTTCTGCATGGCCGTTGCCGAAAATCTTCCTTTCGGTGAAGGGAAGTTTGACCTCATCACTCTCAGTCAGGTTTTCCACTGGCTTGAGCGGGAAAAGTTTTTCGCGGAAGCGCGCAGGGTCTTGCGTGCGCGAGGCTGGCTCGTCGTCTATGACAATTATTTCTCAGAACGGATGGACGAGAACGAGAAATTTCGCGACTGGTTCCGGGAATTTTATCTCAAAAAATATCCAAGCCCGCACCGTCCATGGGCTTCCTTCACGGCTGAAGAGACTCTCAAAGAAGGTTTCGAGTTGATAAGTCAAGAGCAGCATGAGAACACACAGAACTTTTCGCTCACGACATTGGTGGATTACCTGATGACGCACAGCAACGTCATCGCAAAGGTTGAAGGCGGCGATGAAGAAGCGCAAGAAGTCAGGGCGTCTTTGACAGAGAAGATAAAGCCTTTCTTCGCAGGCAGAGGCGAAGCCGGATTTCTGTTCAAGGCTCCAATCTGGTTGATGCAACGCATCGCATAAAGCTGGTCGGCAGACAGTAAGTTTTAAATATTTGCCACAGAGGACACAGAGAGCATAGAGTTTAAAAGGAAATCAAATTTGAGATATTGAATTTGAAATTCCTCTGTGCGCTCTGTGTGCTCTATGGCTAATTTACCGCTTTATACTTCCATTTCCGTTACTGCTGCGCAGGAGCGCCGCGAGCGCGAGGCCGGAGCCGACCAGAAGCGCGCCGGTAATCAGTGGATGCAACGAGGCTTTTGTGTACAGGCTGCTTTCCGCGACGTGACCTTCATAGCCGCCGCGCTCTTTCAACTCTCCCGAAGGCTGGTACAATCCTTTATGGTTGACCGGCGATTTGGGCTTGTCTGTCTGTTGCAGATCGAACATGGCTGCTTCCATCACCTTGTCCATCACGCGCGGCGCATACTCTCCCATCGTTGAAAGCATCTTGCCGCCGCCGCCGACATAGACATCTCGCTCCGGATGCGTCGCGCAATGCAGGATGGCTTCGGCGACGGTTTCCGGTGCATAGACCGGAGGCGGATTCTGCGGCTCGACCGGCATGTAGTCTTTCGCGTGGTTTTTGTAAGGCGTATCAATCGCGCTCGGTTTGACGAGCGTGACGGAGATGGGCGCGTCTTCCTCTTCAAGCTCCATACGGAGCGCGTCCGTATAGCCTTTGACGGCATGCTTTGACGCGCAATAAGTTCCCTGCAAAGGGATGGCGCGGTCTGAGAGAACGCTGCCGATGTTAATGAGCGCGCCGCCTCTTTGCTTCAGATGCTCCGCCGCGACGCGCGAGCCGTGCACCAATCCCCAGTAATTCGTCTCAAACAGCCGCCGCTCGTCTTCCAGCGAAATCTCCAACAGCCGCCCGTAGATAGAAACGCCAGCGTTGTTAATCCATGTATCAAAGCCGCCGAAACGCCTGATGGCCTCCTCTGCGATGCGCCGCACGTCCTGTTCCCGCCCTACGTCCGCGACGACGTAAATCGCTTCGCCGCCCGCAGCCGTTATCTCATCCGTCAACTGCCGCAAGGCTTCTTCGCTGCGCGCAGCCAAGACCAGCCGCGCGCCTCTCTCTGCGGCCATGCGTGCGGTCACAAGGCCGATTCCGCTCGACGCGCCGGTCAGCACCAATACCTGCTCGTTCAATTTCTTAAGCTGCACACTCATCCCTTTTTTAACCTCCTTGAAATTTTAAACTCTTTCAAAAGCCCCCTTAATCGAATGGAGCCGCGCGCCGATGGTCTATCATCAGGCAGCGATCCTGCACGACTTTGATTCCGGCCTGCGCCAAACGCTCAGCCGCCGCGTCGTTGCGGATGCCGGATTGAAACCAGACCGCCCTGGGCTGCTTTGCCAGAATGTCTTCGAGATGTGCGTTGATGTCTTCAGCCCTGCGAAACACATTGACAAGGTCAACCCCGCCGGGAATGTCTGCGAGCCGGGCGTAGGTTTTCTGCCCCAGAATTTTTTCGGCAAGCGGAGGATGAACCGGCACGGGGATGATTTCCAATCCGGCGGAAACGAGATACTGCGGAACATAAAAAGCGGCCTTGGATGGATAATCCTCGCTTCTCATGCCGAGCACGGCCACGCGCTTTGTCTCTGCCAGCAGTTCCCTGATTCCCGCATCGTCTTCAATCAAATTTTCTTGCCAGCTCATTTTTCTCCTTTTTAAGAATTGCCTTCCTGCTACGAGCTTTGGTTACGGTCATCTTTATTGCCCTGCGGATTGCGGCCTTTCATCTCCTGATTGTGCGCGCCCCTCTGTGTTTCGCCGCTGATCTGGTCTGTCTGTTCGCCGCCCCTGCCTCTCACTACATCACCCTGCCGCGCGCTCTCCTGATGCTGCGCGCTCGCCGTGGCCGCATTGGCATTCTGATTTTGATTAGCATTATTTTCGTCTGCCATCTCGAAACCCCTTTCTTGATTTTAAAATGTTCAGTAAGCGAACACGCGCGCCACACATTGATACGCGCGCGAGTCGCCCCGACCTGATGCATCCTTAGATTTACAGGCATTTACAGTGAATTGATGCAACGGTTGTAAAAGCAGCAAGCTTAATGCCAGATGAATGAGCAAGCGAGATGCAGGCGGATAAAATATTTAAAGCGATTTCACCACCAAGACGCAAAGGCACTAAGAAAAATCTATGCTGATCTCTTAGTGCCTTTGCGTCTTGGTGGTGAAACTGCTTTATTGCTGGCCTAGCTCGATAGCTTCTTTACAATCTCTCTCGCGTTTTCGGCGTTCGGGTATTTGGGGTCAAGTTCCAGAGCCTTCTGGTACTGCTCCATAGCCTTTTGTTTCTCTCCCTTGTTCAGATAAAACTCGCCGAGACTGTCATGAAGGTCTGCATCTTTCGAGTGCAACTCAATAGCAAGTTTTAAGACTTCAATCGCCTGCTCGGCTTTTCCGGCTCCGGCCAACTGGTAAGCCATGCCGTTGAGGCCGCCTGCGCTCGCCAGACCTCCGGCGTTAATCGCCAGAGACTTTTTGAGCATCGTCGCAGCCTGTTCTCTCTCTCCGAAGATCAGATGTATCACGCCGAGCGTCGCCACCGCCGTGTCGTCTTGAGGATAAAGCTCTACGGCGAGCGACCCGGCTTTCGTCGCGCTCTCACGACTGCCGCGCACCGCCGCCTGCCGCGCGATTTCCAGCAGCGATTCCAGCACGTTCGGATAAATGTTTGCTCCGGCGAAACTCTTTCTCAGATTTGCCGCAGCCTCATCCAGATTGGCTTCGGAGAGGAACAGCTTGCGCACATATGGTGTGTTGGCCTTAGCCCAAGACTGGTTCCACGTGCCAAGCATCTTCTCCACCGGCTCGCTAAAGCGAAACTCCTGCGGGATGCTCGCGTCCTTTTTGTACAGCTCAACATAGTCCGCGAAAAACGTAATCGCGCCCGCGCCCGTATAAGTATTAAGAGAGTTTGCGCCGCGCTCTTTTAATTTCATCGCGGCGTAGGAAGCCACTTTGGTAAAGGCATGCGCGGATGCTGGGTGACGCCCCATTCTGATTTTGGCGGACGCGCCCGCCGCGTCGCTGCTTGCAGTCTCAGGATTCAGAGCCTGATTAAAGTAAGCGAAGGCCGCGCGCAGCTCTTCCCGCGATTCTGTGACAGGCTTTTGATAACGATCGAAGTAGGCCAGGCCCGGCACAAAGGATGCGAACAGGCCGCGATACAAGAGAGCGTTTGTCTTATCCGCCGTGTAAGCCTGCATCATCCACGACTCGTCCGTCAGGAGTTGATAAAGCCTGTCAACATATGCGCCCGGTGAGCTGCCTTCAAAGTTAATGGCCGCCGCGATGGCAAATTTCTGCGCCGGGAAAATGTAGAGCAACGTTCGTGTCTCCTCTTGCCCGCCGCTGTGCGCGATTGTGAAATGGCCGTTGAGCGGAGTCGTCTCCCATCCCATGCCATAATCCGTATATCGCCCGTCCTTTGTCGCCAGCGAAGTGAACATCGAATCATAGCTCTCTTTTGATAGGAGCTGGCCGGAGTTGATGCCCTTCGCAAATTTAAGCAGGTCAACGACGGTCGAGCGTGTGCCGCCCGCCGCAAAGCGACTGCTGATGTTTACGAAGTCGGAATTTTTGACTTCCCCGTTGTCCATCTGATAGCCACGCACGCGATTCGGAATCAAATCGTTCGGATTATCCATCCGCGTATCGTTCATGCCGAGCGGCTGCCAGACGTTCTCGCGCATGTACTCGCCATAACTTTTCCCCGACGCGCTCTCGATAATCGCGCCGAGCAGGTTATAGCCATAGCTGGAATAGTTGTATCTAGTGCCCGGCTCTGCGACCAGATCAAAGTTCTCGAAAATGGCGATGGCCTCTCTGGTCGTCTTATTCTCTTTGATATGCATCTCGTTCGCGTTGCCCTTGTAATGACTGATGCCGCCCAGGTGTCCAAGCACCTGTCGCACCGTGACAGGCCATTGCTTTTTCGGAAAGTAAGGAACGTAAGTCTGCACCTCTGCATCGAGATTGATTTTTCCTTTTTCCGCGAGTTGCAGCACGGCCAAAGCAGTCATCGGCTTGGTGACGGATGCGAGACGATAAGCCGACTCGGCCTTCGCCGGAATCTTGTTTTCCAAATCCGCGTAGCCGTAACCCTTGGCCCACATAAAATCGTCTTTGATAAAGCCTATAGAAAGTCCCGGCACGCGCTCTGTCGCCATCTGTTGCCGGACGAAATCCTCAAAAGCTTTGATCTTATCCGCATACTTGCCAGCGGCCTGCGCCGGAATGGGTTTTACGGTAAATGCTTTAGCAGGAGATAGCAGGAGTTGAAAGCAGAGCAGCGCGATGATTAAAAGGCAGGACGATCTCTTCATGATGAACTCTCTTTCCTTATCTGATTAACAGCGAATTGACACATGCGTAGAATGTTCTTTGAATGATAAACACCACTCGCCGGAAATTTGTGGCATCAATATTTGGAGCGTGAGAGAGACTCCAACTCTTCTTTGCGTCTTAGAGCAGTTTGCAAATTAGTGTACGGCAGGCTGTGAGCCTGCCGCTCGCGTCGGACAGGCGGCAGGCTCACAGCCTGCCGTACATTCAATCGAAATCCGCTCTAAGCTTTCTCTTTGCGTCTTTGCGTGAAACCTGCTTTTTCTCTCAAAGACGCAAAGAGGACGCTGGTGGCGCAAAGAAGAGTATCAACCTTGAGCTTTGAGGTCGTCTCTTAAGACTTCACCTGCGCTGCTTTTAATTTCTTGTGTGCGGCTCGCGTAGAGGTCTGCTTCACCGACGGGGCGTGTGTTCCAACGCTTGTGTATCCAGAGCCATTGCTCCGGATATTGCCTGACATATTTTTCGACTACGGATGTGACGGCTGCGGTCAGAGCGCGCACATCCTCTTCCTGCTCGCCGGTCGGCTCAATGGAAACGGGCGGCTCGATTTTGAGCAGGAAACGCCCGCGCGCCTCGTCCCACGGCGCAAAGATCGGAAGCGCCGCCGCGCCCGCCCGCAAGGCGAGCGTCGCAAGGCTCGAAGTAGTCAAAGCCGGGATGCCGAAGAAATCCACAAAGACGCCTTCGTGCGGATGCGTGTTGAGGTCTATCAGCAGCCCCAGCCTGCCGCCGGAATTTAACGTGCGCAGCATCGGGCGCGCAGCCGCTCGCTTGTCTATCGAACGATTGCCAAAGCGCGTGCGCGTCTTTTCCACTAACCCTTCGACCAACGGATTGTCTATCCGCCGCGCCAGAAAATCCACCTTGTGCCCCAACGCAGACAGAGCAAAGCTCGTCAACTCCCACGCGCCGACATGCCCTGTGAAAAGTATGACTCCGCGCCCCCGCGCCTCCGCCGCTTCGAGATGTTCCAAGCCCTCGACCTCGAAGATGCCGGACAAGCTTTCCGGCGTCGCATGGCCGAAGTGGCTGAACTCTCCGAGCAGTCTTCCCAGATTCCTGAAGCAGCCGCGCAGGATACGCTCGCGCTCAATAGTATCCATCTCAGGAAAAGCCAGTTCAAGATTGCGTGTGCCCGCGCGCCTGAGCCTGCCACCGACCGCGTAAGCGATGCGCCCCATCCCGCGCCCCGCCGCGACAGACAGTCTTCTAGGCATCCACCGCAGCCCCGTCAGAATCGTGCGCGCCGCAGCATACTCCAATGCCGTTTGAACTTTTCCGTGTTTACCCATTTCGCTGCCAATCTCGAAAAACCCGCGCCAGTGTAATGCTCAGGCCACCGGGCGGGCAAACTCCGAAGCTATGGTAATGTCCAACGCTGCGTGGTATAAACCCAAAAGTTGAAAGCGCCAGTGCCGTTGAAATTCATTTGTCGATGAAAACTTACCGTCTATACGGCCTAATGATAGATGGACGGCTAACATTTATGCGGCAGCAATGCGGTTCACAATTTAGCCCGGAATAACCAAATGTCTCTTATGTTCTGGATAGCTTTTGTCGTCATCGCCTGTCTAGCCATTTGGCTTTGTCTCAGATGGTTTGATCGCAGAAGTCGAGTAGAGGTGTACAGCCCGCAGGATGATGATCGAGGGTTAGCAAGGCTGAAACCTTATTTCCGTCGAGAAGTCGTCGAAGCTAAGATTAAATCCTTATTCCCGAACCATAATCCCGCTGAAATCCTGCAACTCCTCGATAATGACTTGCCTTCTTTTTGGGGGCTGGAGCGAATGCAGTTGAACATCCTTAAGCTGAGTAATGGGGATATAGATCAATTGCGCTACTATATTGAGGTTGCCAGATCGCAGCGCGATTTCATGAGAGTAATAAACTTGGCTGAATACCCGGAGAGTTCAAGCATGGATATTCACGATAAAAACCTTTTTTATGGTGAGCACAAGCGATTAATTGAAAGAGATTTTCGGCAATACCTAAATTGGCTTAAGAAAAAGTGAGGTGCGGTAAAGTGTCTCGTCGCTGTTAGCGTGCGTGCGCCGCCCAAAAATTCATTCAACCGGAGCGGAATGAGCTTGTCTATTCGCAAGCTTGGATGCTTGGTCAGATATTTCCCTCCCGGTTAATTCAAGCGTTAGTGCCGGGCGGCTAATAATGGGATTATTCTCAAGGGGAGATAAATGAAAATCTGTCCGAACTGCAATCGCGCTTATGAAGACGACACATTGACTTTCTGTCTGGATGATGGCTCCGTCCTTTCCGAATCGCATGGCCCGCCTGAAACGCAGCGTATCCCCGCGCCACGGAGCACTAATTCCGCCCCTACAGAATTGTATCCGACACGGAGACCGAATGAGCTTCCACCGACGCCATATCCAACCATCCCGGCTCCGCAACCACCGCCTTTTTATACAGAGAAGCCTCAATCTCAAACACCGGAGAAAAGAGGCGGTAGAACCGGATTATTTATCGTTGTGGCCGTGCTTCTTGGAATTATTTTAGGTGTGTGGCTGACGATAAGTTTCCTCAACTCCGGCAAAGATAATGCGAAGGTTGAGCGGCCTGAGATTTCAAATACTAATGCGACGCCGCCCGGTCTGCTCACTGAATTACCCGGCGAGAGTTGGGAACAGTGCGAGAACTTTAAATTTGACATCTGTGGACTCTGGACTCGCACCTCCGACGGGCAGTGGCGCGGTCAATGGGGAGGCGTCCAGGCAAATCTCTCGATTACCCTCAACGGAAAGAACGTGACCGTGACGCGCCGCGACCTGACCGCAGCCACAAAGGCGACTTATCGCGGCACTCTCAACGCCGACAACACACAGATCACCGGAACAGTCGAGTGGTGCTGTGACACCTTAGGCGACCGCAGCGGCACATGGCACGCAAAGATTAAATAAAGGCGCGCCCGACTTATAAATCCTTCGTAACGCCCGATAGCATTCTTTCATCCTCATACAAACAAGCTTCACCTAACGGAACATTCGGGGCTGGCGAGTGTCTAAGACGTATCATAGCGAATTGCGGTTGGACATAGCTGCTTGGGCAAAGCAGCAGGTCAGAACCGCCTGCGGTAGCGGGCGGGTTCTTGGCTGAAGCTGACGACCCGCCCGCTACCGCAGGCGGTTCTGACAGGAGTTCACCATATGGCGGAGAAGCGATGCTCAATATCGAAGCTTTGAAGAAAACTTATCCGGGCGGCGTGCAGGCGTTGAAGGGAATCGGTCTGGAAATTCCCTCGGGGATGTTCGGATTGCTGGGGCCGAACGGCGCGGGCAAGACGACTCTGATGAAGATACTCGCGACGTTGCTCGAAGCGGATGCGGGCGCGGCTGAGATGAACGGCGTGGATTTGATAAACGATAAGACGAGCGCGCGGGCGATGCTCGGATATTTGCCGCAGGAGTTCGGGTTGTATCCGACGCTGACGGCTGAGCAGACGCTCGATTACTTTGCAAGGCTCAAGGGCGTGTTGGATAAAAAAGAGCGCGCACGCTTAGTTGACGCGCTGCTTGAAAGAGTCAATCTCGCGGACGTGCGCGGGCAAAGGGTTGGCGGATTTTCGGGCGGGATGCGGCAGCGTCTGGGAATCGCGCAGGCTCTCATCGGCCAGCCGGATTTGATTATCGTGGACGAGCCGACCGCCGGACTCGACCCGGAAGAGCGTGCGCGTTTTCATAACCTGCTCTCCGAAGCCGTAGGCGAAAGCGCTGTGGTCATCCTCTCGACGCACATCGTCTCGGATGTCTCAAGCCTGTGCAGCCGGATGGCGATTATTCGAGCGGGCGAAATCCTCGCCGCTTGCACGCCGCATGAGGCCGTCAACCGGCTCGCGAATTCGGTCTGGGAAACAGCCGTGCCGCGCGAGCAGGTTGCTGAATTGAAAGCGCGCTACCGGATTATCTCTTCCAGAATGTCCGATGGCTTGATGCGCTTGCGTGTAATCTCAAAGGACGGGCGAGCGCCGGGCGCAGAATTTACGCCCGTGACTCCGACGCTCGAAGACTATTATTTAACCCAAGTTGCGAGTTAATAAATTGCCACTAGCTTTAGCTAGTGGAGACATGGCACAACAGAAAATAGGCTTGAGCCAAAGTCTAATAAAATCTTATGCCCTAATTGCTTTAGCCAAATTGTTCGGCTAAAGCCGAAAGCAAGGGCAACTTTGACCCACTAGCTAAAGCTAGTGGCAATGAAAGAAATCCACCGACACATCTTTATCTAGCAACTTGAATTATTTAGAGTTGGTCAGCCAATCCGCCACCGGGAACCATTCAAAATGAGAAGCCCCGCACGCACAGCCTTTGGCGCAATCTTCCGAGCCGAAGTCCTGCTCAACTCAAAGCGCGTCGCGCCTTATGCGATGGCAATCCTTTGTGGGGGTAATGCCCTGCTCTGGTGGGGCTGGGGACCGGCCACCGGGCGCGGCTGGGCTATCAACAGCGACTTTTTCATTACAGGCGTCCTCCCGGTCTACTCTTTCATGACCTTGCCTCTGTTCACCGCCCTCATCATGGCGGACCCTGTGATTAGAGACTTCCGCACGGGCGTCGCCCCGCTCATTTTTTCAAAGCCGGTGAGCCGTGCCGAATATCTTCTGGGAAAGTTTTTCGGCAACTTCTTCGTGCTGGTGTGCTGTCAGTCAGCTTTCGTGCTCATGCTATTTGTGCTTCAGGCATTCCGCAGGCCGGGCATGATTGTTCAGGATGTGCGGGCGCTTCCTTACTTAAAACACTTCCTTGTTTTCGTGGTCATCTCCCACCTGGCTCTGGCCGCCTTCTACTTTACGGTCGGAACTCTGACGCGCAATGTCAAAATCGTATATGGCTTGGGAGTCTTCTTTTACCCTCTCTACATCACTTATCAGGTCGTCTTATTAAAGAGCTTGCCGTCGCGCTGGAACAGTATGTTCGATCCCTTGCTGATGAACTGGGGGGACAAATCTTTTCATAGTCGCAGCGCCGAGTGGGCCAATCAATTCATAGTCGCTTACGACTCGAACCTCATCGTTAACCGCGCGTTGATGCTGCTCATCACGATTATTTGCCTGACGATTCTTTACCTGCGCTTCTCAAAGACGGAGCGCACCAGTAAGGCGGAAGACACCGGCAAGCTTTCGCTGCTCAATCTCTCGACCAGAGTCGAAGAAATTTATAACGATGCTCAGGATATTCAATCAGCGCGAGGCGGGCAGGTTGAATTTGAAAAAGCTGCTATAGCAGAGCCGCCCGCGCTCCCCGTTGTCAGCACAATCAATCAGGGCGCGCGGGTGCATTTGAATAAGCTGTCGGTGGCTCTAGGCATAGAGTTTCGCCTGCTGCGTGCAGAACGCAGCCTTGTGCTGCTCATTCCTCTGGCAGGGTTTCTCGCGACGCTGGAACAGGCTTTTTACGCGGTCGTTCCGGAGGTCTCTTATTCGGCCTCGTATGCGAGCGGCACTGCGGGCGGGTTGTCGCTCTTTCTGTATGGCATGGCGGTTTTCTACACGGGCGAAGCGATGCATCGTGACCGCGAAGTGAGAATCGCGCCTGTGTTGTGGAGCGCGCCTGCTCCGAATCTTGTCCTGTTGCTCTCGAAATTCATGGCGACCGTTCTGCTCGCGCTGTCCTTAATCGCGCTGGTCGCTCTGACCGCCATCGCCATCCAGATTTTTAGAGGACACACGCCCGTAGAGCTTTCTGCGTACCTGTCTGTTTATACAATCGTCCTGATTCCGGGCGTGATTTTTATCACCGGCGTTTCCGTCATATTGAATGTGCTGCTGCGGGACAAATACCTGACGTATGCCGTGAGCGTGGGAATTGGCATCGGGCTGTTTTACCTGTACGGGCAAGGCTATAACCACTGGCTCTACAATCCTGTGCTGTACAAGCTCTGGACTTATGCAGACCTCACGGGCGCAGGCAATAGCCTCACACGCATCCTGATTCAGAGAGTTTACTGGCTGGCAATCACGAGCGCATGTCTCGCCCTCGCGCACCTCTGTTTTGAGCGCAAAGCTGCTAAAGGATTTCTCGTAAACGGTCGTCTGAGCAGCGCGGGCTGGTCAAGTTTGATAGCAGTCTTTTCAATTGCAGCAGCGGTCGTCACGGGCTTTATCATTTCATCTGTATAGCACGAAGAAGTTTCGCGCAAAGGCGCAAAGAAAAGACGCAAAGATTAAAGAAAGCATTCTTCTTAAATTCTTCTGCGCCTTCTTTGCGCCTTTGCGCGAGAATGTTTTTTGCTTATCGACTCAAAAATAAATTTGAAAGCAATAATCGGATAGAACGTCGCGCGTTTCGTGCGTAGAATGATTTTTATGATGACTAAGAAAATTACCACACAGGAACAAAGCGGCGAATGGCAGTGGCAAATCGTCCAGACCAGAAACCGTGAGTTCGATAATTTGTTTTTCTTTGGCGTGCGCTCGACGGGAATTTACTGCAAACCTTCGTGCGCGGCGCGTCGCCCGAAACGTGAGAATACGATGTTTTTCGCCTCTTGCGCTGAAGCCGAAAACGCTGGTTTTCGCGCCTGCCTGCGCTGCCATCCAAAAGCGGAAAACACGCGCAACGCAAGCGCAGAGTTGATCGTGCGCGCCTGCGAAATAATCGAAAGCAAACGGGACGACGAAATCTCGCTGGAATTTTTAGCGGCGGAATTAAATGTCTCTCCGTCGCATTTGCAGCGCACGTTCAAGCACGCGCTCGGCGTCTCGCCAAAGGAATTTGCCGACGCGCAGCGCCTGGAAAATTTCAAGCGGCAAGTCAGACAAACGGACGTGACGACGGCGATGTACGACAGCGGTTTTGGTTCGAGTCGTGCGCTCTATGAAAAGGCAGGGCAGCATTTGGGAATGACTCCGGCAGTCTATCGCAAAGGCGGCAAAGGCGTTCACATACGCTTTGCGACCGCCGACAGCAGCCTGGGCAAGCTGCTCGTTGCCGCTACCGGCAAAGGAGTTTGCGCCGTCGCTTTCGGCGACACCGCTCAAGAATTAAAGGCAAACTTAGCCAGAGAATTTCCCGCCGCAGAAGTCCAGCCGGACGAAGACAATTTGCAAAATTACGTGCGGGCGATTGTCGAACATCTGGACGGGACGCGACGCACGCTCGACCTGCCGCTCGATTTACAGGCGACGGCTTTTCAACTGCAAGTGTGGGCGGAACTGCGCCGCATTCCCTACGGCGAAACGCGCTCGTACAAGCAAGTTGCCGAAAGCCTCGGCAATGTGAAAGCCGTTCGCGCCGTCGCCCGCGCCTGTGCGACCAATCCGGTTGCGCTCGTCAATCCATGTCACCGCGTCGTCGGCGCAAACGGCCAGTTAAGCGGTTATCGCTGGGGCGTTGACCGCAAGCAGATGTTGCTCGACAAAGAGCAGTCAACCCGAACGGGCGGCTAACGCCGAAAACTTAAAATTCAAACCGGACAAGTAAAAAAATAAGGCGGCCCGAAGGCCGCCTTAAAGTTTAAGTCTATAGGTTTCAGGTGTTACTGCTCGGACACAAAATTCACATCCGAGAGGTCGTTATTGATGAGCATCGACTGGGATGCGAAGGTGTAGAGCTTGGCGCGGGCTGCAATGGTGTACATCCCGCCTGTCGCGATATTGGTAAAGCGGTAATAGCCCGCTCCGTTTGTGTGTGCGATGCGTGTATTACCGCCTGAGTCTGTCATCGTCACGCGGGCATTAAAGACTGCTCTGCCACTAGCCGTAGTTACGCGACCGGACACGGCTGCGAATGCGGACGCGGCGCTCGGAGCCTGAACTTGAACGGTAATCGGAGCTCCCGTTTTATAGAAGCCAACCGTTGCATTCATGGTCTGTGGCGGACGATTGGAATCAAAACGGAAGTTATACATCGTGCCCCAACGAATCGCGTTCGCGTTCTGATTCTGGGCAAAGGTTTCCGAATTCCAGGTCATCAGACCTGCGGCTTGCGTCTGAGTCCAGGGCGCGCTGCTAAATCCCGTATTTCCTACTGTTCCATCGCCTGTATATCCGGGATGCTGTGGGGGCGCGTGGAATCCGATGTTGCTTAAAGTAACTCCCGCTCCCGCAGGCACGCTGAAAGATTGAATAGCGCGATCCATGTTCTGGTTATAGATTGCGTACTCATAATGCCAGACTCCGGGTGCCGTATTCGTCACTTTGTAGGCGACTATTCCAACGCCATCGGTTCCGGGAGCCGGTTGTATCGGGACCAGCGTAGCTCCTGTCCATGCCTCAACGGCTGCTTTCATTCGCACCGTCGATGCCGCAGGCGAAAAGCCGAAAGGACTGCCAGTGCCTGTGACATTGTACCTGCGGTACGAGACGTTGTTGTTCATGTTGCACTGCGTGGGATTCGTCACGCACCAGGCATACTCGTGTGGCGTGACGTACTGTGCCTCGGCATAATAGGTCGCGCCGGGATTCTGAGTTGTGCTCAGGTCACTGATGTTCGTAAGAATCCTGTGCGATGTGCCGTTGTGCGTATGGCCGCCGTGGCTGTTATTCGGCGTCATGGAATCATTTCGCGGGTAAGCGCCGGTAAACGGATTGATCCATGCGCGCGAACCCAAATTTGGTCCGGCATTCAGGCTGGCATCATAAGGGTCTGAACATCCTGAACCAAGTGCAGAGCCGCCAGTCCCGTTACAACCAAAGCCGCAGAGGTTCTGGGTCAATGCCGTGAACGCATGTTTGACGTGAGATTGACCAATCTGTTCAAAGCGTTCGTTGTTCGTCGCGCCTCCGCTCATTCGATACATGTTTTGCGGAATCACCGGGTGGTCGTTGTTCGGGTTTTGCAACCAGTTCAAGTTCACCACGCCCGCATTGCAAGAGTCGGTTCCAACAGCGAGGCCGACTTGCCCTCCGCTGCTGCCTTGAAATTGTGCCAGCCCATTCAGGTCTCCGACGATGACATCCGGCCCCGGAACAGTCCCGGCCTCCGGGTTTAGGGCAGGCATGGAAGTCGCTTTGGCTTCGCCTTCAACAACCTGCGTGACTTCGATGGCGCGCATGTTCGCGGTAATAGAGATTTGCCCGACAATAGACCCGGCATCTGACGGACGCCCAAGCTCTGTGGCATACTCCTTTGACATCAGCAGCCTTCCCGCCTGGATGCTGAGCGCATGCGCGTTGGCATCGTAGTCGTATAGATGTCCTTCAATATTGAAAAAGACGAAGCCCGTTTTCCCATCGCGAACGACTAGCTCAGAGGCTCCGCCTTGTGACATGTTCTCGACGACGAGCTGTTGATACGAGGCATTCAATTTTGCCGGGAGATCCGCAGAGTGTTTGGTAATAAGTCCCATTGAGCCGGGTAAAGGCCCGCGCAACTCATTGTTAAAAACAATGACTGTAAAAAAAGAATTATTCTCCACATCAAACCGCAAGAGGCTCGACCTGGGGTCTTTCGCGCCGGAGCCGGTCGCATTGAGCCGGTTCAAATCAAGCTCTATCGCGACGCTGCCATTCGCCACGATCAATTTTTCAAGAGTTCCGCTATTGCCTTGCGGAACGCCTGGATTGCTCGCGGGTAATAAAAGAGACGACCCGTTGCTAAAGAGACCAAGCAACGGGATCATAAAAGCGATGAGAATTGTCTTTAACATAAATTCGCCTTCCAGCCACTTGGGCTTTGCAAAGAGATGAACCCAATTTGTATCGGTTACTTAGATTTTACTGTTTCGGTGCATTGCTCTTGAAGCTCTGCGCGTTACAGTGCAAGACTTTCAGTTGCAACCCACTCCGCTGAAATACATCTCATGTGCGTGGCATTAATCCATTTCATGACGCGGCATGTCAGCGAATTTGTCATTCTGAGAGGAAGCGCGACATTCAGTCATCGCCGTAATCTATGCACTTTCGTGCACAGTGGTGGGGTTTCTTATACACTCATTTAGGTGCTTTAATCAAGTCAGGTATAGTATGTCTTTCTGCCGAAGTTCCGGTGAAGAATTGAGAGCGATTTATGAAAAGCGGTTGTACAAGCCGGGAAGTTAAGAAACAACGTTCGATTCAACTCCCCGTTTTAAAAAATTCTCCGGCGCAGAAAGACGGTATCCGCGACTCACGGGCCAGCCGCTGGCGTGCGGCGGCTCTCATTGCTCTTACCTTGCTAATGATCGCGCACGTCATTCAGTGGCGTCTCATGGGGCAGACGATTTCGCCAATCGAGCCTTCCGAGACCATGTATACGCTGCAACGCGGCGCGGTCAACGCGGGATTTATTTTCTTTACTCTGGCAATCCTGGCAACGCTCATCTTCGGGCGTTTTGTCTGCGGCTGGGGCTGTCACATTGTCGCCCTTCAGGATTTCTGCGCCTGGCTGCTAAAGAAAATCGGCCTCACACCGAAGCCGTTTCGATCACGGCTGTTGGTCTATGTCCCGCTTATCGCCGCGCTCTATATGTTCGTGTGGCCGACTGCATATCGCTACTTCGCCGCGCCGAAGAACCAGCCGCTTATTCCTCAGTTTACAAACCATCTGGTGACGAGCAATTTTTGGGAAACTTTCCCTTCCGTCGCAGTCGCCATTCCTTTTCTCTTTATCTGCGGCTTCATGACCGTTTATTTTTTGGGGCAGAAGGGATTCTGCACCTACGCCTGTCCTTACGGCGGCTTCTTCAGTCTCGCAGACAAGGTCGCGCCCGGAAAGATTCGCGTCACAGACGCCTGCAATCAATGCGGGCATTGCACGGCGGTCTGCACTTCAAACGTGCTGGTTCACGCAGAGGTGAAACAATACGGGATGGTGGTTGACCCAGGCTGTATGAAGTGCATGGATTGCGTCAGCGTCTGCCCTAACGATGCTTTGTATTTCGGTTTTGGGAAGCTGGCGGTCGGAGTTCCGAAAACGATTACGAAAAACTATTCTCTGACGTGGCCTGAAGAAATCCTGGGAGCGGTCGTGTTTGTGGCGAGCTTTTTGGCTGTCTGGGATGTCTATCAACTCGTTCCAATGTTGATGGCTCTTGGAGTCGCTACGGTGACGACGTTTCTTGCTCTTAGAACTTTAAAATTATTCCGCGCCAAAGACTTGTCCTTCTACCGTTTTAATTTGAAGGCGTCCGGCACGATTCGAAAAGCGGGATGGGCGTTTTTGAGTCTCGCGCTGCTGTGGATTGGCTTGAATGCACACAGCGGCTGGGTGCGCTATCACGAACGCGCGGGCACGCTGGCATTTGAAAACATTCAGATTCCGGATGAGCTTGCCTTAGCGCGCTCCAATCCCGCTCAATGGATAAGTCCGAGCGACCGCCAGAATATCGTCGAAGGAAAAAAACATCTTCACGCCGCTGTGGATGCCGGTTTATTCGTCAATAGCCATGCGCTGCCAAAGCTCGCGTGGGTCGAATATCTGTCCGGCGATACGGAGCAAGCCGTCCAGCGGCTCGGCGCAGCCGCAGAGCATCAAGACGGGCAGGGCAAAGCCTTGAGCTTCTATTATCGCGGCGCGATTCTGAACCGTTTGGGGCGTTACGAGCAAGCGCTAACGAGTCTCGATCAGGCTTTGGCCGAAGCGCCGGACTTAATCCTCGCTCGTGAGGAAAGAGGCGAATCGCTCTGGCAGCTTGGCCGCAAGCAGGAAGCCATCTCAGCATGGAGCGATGCTGTCGGGCGCAATCCCGGTCTTCCTTTAGCGAATAATCTACTCGCCGGCGCAGCCGCGTCGGTGGGCCAATCCGAAGCCGCCGTCGCTTATGAAAAACAAGCCGACCAATACACTCCGGCGGATCCGTTTTTTCATTGGATGGTCGGCCTCCGATTGCAAAACGTAGGGATGAACGCGCTTGCCGAAAAACACTTTCAACGAGCCATCCAACTTAATCCCCAATTCAGGGCGCGCCGGAATTTGTAGTGGGTCAGTTTGAAGATAAGGGAAAGAAAGTCAGACTCACCGCAGAGACCGGAGAGAACGCGGAGATGGCGCGGAGGCTTGAGTGCTATTCAACTCTCTGCGCATCCTCAGCGCTCTCTGCGTCTCGGCGGTGAGCCTCAACTCTTGACTCATTCATCTTCAAACTGAACTACTACCCCGGAATTAGAATTCTGTACTTCGAGCTTGTTTTAAATTATGCTCGCGCAAACATTTCTGAGAAATAGGAGTTCATTCCCCGAATATGAAACAAGCAACATTTGCTAGGCTCCGCATTATGCTTTGCGTCACGGTAATCAGTCTCGCACTAACCGCCAATTTGGTGTCTACAGGGATTGCTTCATCTCAGTCCGGGAAAGAAACTTTTAAGAGTGAGTCTCTCGTGCGGTCGGCGCAGGGTGTTTCCGAAATGAGGTCATCCGTGGGGATGCTGTCGCCACCGCGTTATCGAATTTACGATATTGGCATCGTGCAAGCTGGCGACACCGCTTCACAGGGGTTCGGTGTGTCTACGGGAGATGTCGCTGTTGGCCGCTCCGTTCGCACGGGCGGGTCGCAAGCCTTTTCATGGACGCAGGGCGGCGGCATCGTCGGCTTGCCGAACCTCTCCGCGCGCCCCTTTTGTGTCTCTAACAGCGCGAATAACAGCGGCATCGTCGTGGGGACGTGTGCGACCACGTTGTTCGGCTCAAGTCGTTTGCCCACGATCTGGCAGAACGGCGCAGTATCGCAGCTTCCGCTTCCCAGCGGCGAAACACTGGGGGATGCCAGCGACGTGAACGCTTCCGGAGTCGCGGTCGGTTCGGTGAACGGCGGAAGCCTACAGCGCGGCGTCGTCTACAGCGGCGGCAGCGCGACCGTCATAACGCAGACGACTTCCAATGGAAGCTTTTTTGTGACGGCCTTTGGCGTCAACGATTCCGGTCGCGTCGTCGGCACAGGAATCGATCCTAATAATGCCGCGCGCAATGTCGGTATGGTTTATGACATCGGAAGCGGCTCCGCATTCGAGGTCGGCGCGCTGTCCGGCTTTAACGGCGCACTGGCTTTTGCCGTCAGCAACACAGGTTATGTGGTCGGCTCCAGCATGCTTAATCAAGGCTCCGGACTGCCGTTCATCTGGTCACAGGCTGGAGGCATGGTCGCAATCCCGCTCGCTGCGGGCACGAGCCAAGGCTCCGCACGAGCGGTTAATTCAGCCGGTTGGGTTGTCGGTACTGACTCCTCTGCGTTCGCCATTCCGTTCCTTTACGATGGCGTCACGACATATCGCCTTGCGGATCTCATTCCAGCCGGTACGGGTTGGGATCTGTCTATGAACACATCCTCATCGGCTCTTGGAATTAGTGACAACAACGTCATCGTCGGAACCGGCGTTTACAACGGACAGGTGCACGCCTACGCGATGGTTCCGGCGGCAAGCACATTGTTTGACTTCGACGGCGACGGAACAGCAGACATCTCCGTCTTTCGGCCTTCCAACGGAGTGTGGTATTCGCAGCAATCAACGAGCGGATTTATCGCCACGGCTTTCGGGCTGGCGGATGATGTGATTGCGCCCGCAGATTATGACGGCGACGGTAAAACCGATGTTGCCGTCTTCAGACCTTCAAACGGCGCTTGGTATCTGCAAAGAAGCACGGCAGGCTTTACCGCAATTCAGTTCGGAGCAAGCGGAGATGTTCCTGCTCCTGCCGATTTCGACGGCGATGGTAAAGCAGAGATTGCCGTCTTCCGGCCTTCGAACGGTGTGTGGTATAAGTATAATCTGGCGACTTCCGTGAGCAGTTCAATCGCCTTCGGCATCAGCGGCGATGTCCCGGCGGCAAGCGATTACGATGGCGACGGTAAAGCCGACGTGGCAGTCTGGCGTCCATTGGAAGGAACATGGTATTTGAATCGTTCGACGGCTGGCTTTGCCGCCATCCAATTCGGAATCACAGGTGATGCAGCCGTCCCGGCAGATTATGACGGAGATGGTAAGACTGATGTGGCAGTGTTCAGACCTTCAAACGGAACATGGTATCTACAGCAAAGCACGAATGGATTTTCCGCTATCGCTTTTGGCTTAGCGACGGATTCACCCGTCCCTGCGGATTACGACGGCGACGGCAAGGCGGATGTCGCAGTCTTCCGCGATGGAACGTGGTATTTGAACCGCTCGACGGCAGGCTTTGCGGCGGTGGCCTTCGGCACGTCAACCGACACACCCGTGCCGAATGCTTTTGTTCAATAATACCGAATGGCAAAAGAAAAAGAGGCCACAGATGAACACGGATTAGCACGGATCAGAATAAAACTATTGATTCAGATCCGTGTTTACCTGCGTGCATCTGTGGCTTCTTCGTCCCTCTCTTTTCATCGCAACTTGGTATTAATTGACACGCCTTGCTGCTCCATCAGCCTTCCGGCGGAACGCTGAGTTCCGAGGTCTGCTGAATCCCCGCAGCCATCTCCGGCAGGATGCCGATCTTGACGTAGATCGGTCGAACATCGCGCCGCAGTGCGGGAAGCGACCGCGCAAACCAGAGCGCGCCCAGCACACAACCTACGCCGCCCAAAAGGAGGGTCCGCGGCGCGCCGATTCTCTCGGCGAGGCTTCCGGCCAAGAGGCTGCCGAACGGCGCTGTGCCCATGAAGGCCATCGTGTAGAAGCTCATCACGCGCCCACGCTTATCTTCGTCCACGATAGTTTGCAGCACAGTATTGCTCGCCGCCATCTGGACCATGAATCCAAGCCCCGTCACGACCATTAACAAGAGCGACAACCAGAGCATTCGTGAAAACGAGAAAGCGATGAGGCCAGCGCCGAAGACGCCCGCCGTCAGTGGAATGTATTTGCCGAGGCCCAACACCGTTTTGCGCGCCGCCATAAACATCGCGCCAACGAGCGCGCCGACGCCGGACGCAGCCATCAGTAAGCCCAGCGTGTAGGGGCCACCGTGCAACACATCATTGGCGAAGACGGGCATCAAGACCGTGTACGGCATTCCGACGAGGCTCACCAGCGCGAGGAGCAACAGGACATTACGAATCGGAGCGAAACGAAAGGCATACGTCCAGCCCTCGCGTAGTTGCTGAAAGATATTTGCGCCGTTCGTTCGTCCGGTTATGCGCGGAGTGATTTTCATGGCAAGCAGCGACGCGATGACCGCTAGATAGCTCACCGCATCCAGCATGAAACACCAGCCTTCGCCCACCACCGCGATGATGACGCCGCCAATGGAAGGCCCCAGCAAACGTGCCGCATTGACCATCGAAGAGTTGAGCGCGATGGCATTGGCAAGGTCTTCTCTCTTCTCGACCATCTCCACGAGGAAAGCCTGACGCGCGGGCATATCGAAAGCATTAATCAGTCCTTGAAAGAGGCTCAGCACAATGACATGCCAGATGTTGATGAGTCCCGTGAGGGCAAGGACTGCGAGAGCCAGTGATTGCACGAGCGCCAGAACTTGAGTGGCAACCAGCAGGCGATGCCTGTTCCAGCGATCCACAAGGACGCCTGCGAAGGGCGCGAAAACGAATGAGGGTATCTGTCCGGCAAAGCCGACGATGCCCAGCAGCAAGGCAGAGCCAGTCAGGCGATAGACCAACCAACTCGTGGCGATGCGTGTCATCCACGTCCCGATGAGAGAGATGCTCTGGCCGCTGAAAAAGAGTTTGTAGTTCTTGTGACTCAGAGCGCGCAGCATAAAGCTGAGTCCGCCGGAGTTTGGTTTCGCCGTGCCGGCATCTGGCGCAGCTCGATGTGTCCCGGATTTCATCAGTATGCGATGAGCGGCTTTTATAGCTAGAGGCGAGGCAGCAACTAGAGGCTGCCTCCCTGCTTGTGTCTCTTACGAATCTGATCCGACCAACGGCATCTTACCACTATCTGAAAACTACATTGTTATGTGCCAGCCCTCCTTTGATAGTCGAGGCTTGGGTGAAAGCCATCAGATCGTGATATTGTTCCCGTTATAAGTCTTTGAAATTTACAGGTCAGATGGGGTCGAAAAGGGCTGAGTAATGCCTTCAGGAAAAACCCACGATGCAATCACGTTTATTCTCGCCGCGCCGACTTTCGCGGGGGCCTGGATTGTGTCCGGAAGCATCGTGCTGGCAATCATCATGACTTCTGCGATGCTGTTTGGCGGGCTGATGTTCGGGCCTGATTTGGATATTCAATCCAGACAGTATACGCGGTGGGGACTCTTTCGCTTTGTGTGGCTGCCGTACCGGATGATCTTTCGCCATCGCTCGCGTTGGTCGCATGGCCTCCTCTTCGGGACGTTGATTCGCGTCATCTATTTTGGGCTGGTCATCGCAACGCTCGTCGCGGCGGCGGTGTACCTGCGCGCGGCTTTGACGGGCGGCGCATTTCCTAGTTCGGATGAGTTGGCTCAGGCGTGGCGTGCGATTGAAGGCGGCATCAGCGCATCATGGGGCAAGCATACCGTGTGGGCTGCGTTCGCGGGATTGTGGTGGGGCGCGGCGAGCCACACACTGACAGATGTCGCGTGGTCTGTCCTACGCAAAAGCTCGGAAATATTTTAAGAACAGTGACAAGTGATGAGTGACAAGTGACAAGCCAGAACAATTCTTATCTTGTCACTTGTCACTCATCACTTGTCACTGCTTTTTCACGCTCGTTTGCCTGCGATCATCCGGTAGACGGCGAGGAGGATGATGGCGCCGATGACGGCGAAGGCCATGCGTATCAGAAAGCCTCGATCACCGAAGCGACCCGTCTCGCCCGCGATGCCTAAGACCTGCGCGAGAAAGCCGCCGAGCACCGCGCCCGCTACGCCCAGCAGCATCGTGATAATGCACCCGCCGGGGTCTTTGCCCGGCATCAGGAGCTTGGCGATAACGCCCGCGACCAAGCCGAAGACGATCCACGAAATCAAAGTCATACTATTCTCCTTTTAGGTAAAAGCGAGGCCAGCGTGAGTCAGTGCCCGGCGCGCGTTTGCACCAGACGGAAAGCCTGACGCCGGACGGCTTCCGAAACGTTGCGATTCTGCGAGAGGTGCTGCAAGTCTTTGACGCGGATGCGCGTCAGAATGGTGATCGCGGTCACAATCGGCGTGCGCGGGTTGCGCGCCAGATTATGGATGATCGGGTAAGAGCGCGCCCACGCGCGATTCATCGCAATCAGGCGCAGGACTTCATCCGAGACCGTTCGCATCGAAGAGATGTTTTCGACCTCGTGTTCCGTGATGCGCGGATTGTGTATGACGGCGGTGGCGACGATCTTGTTGGAATCGCGGATGAGGATAGAGCGCGCCTCGCGGTCGCCCTTCATTCCCAGCTTGACGCGATCCTTGACGGTCATCAGCATGATGCGGCGAATCAGAGAGATGCGCTCAGGCGAGTCTTCTCCCTCGCGGCTCGTCTCGCCGATAATGCGCTCGGCGTTGGCGACGCGCTGCTCGTAAGTCTCTTCGTAAAACTCTTCGATGCGTTCCAGCAGCAGCCACGAATCGTCTATGTCTACGTCCGAGACTTCGATGTGCTCTGCGATGAGCCACGCATCATCGAGCGAAAGCCCTTCGGTTACGCCGAGCGATTCCGCGCTCTCCATAAACTCTGCGGCGGCGGCCTTGCCCTGTGCGCGCAACTCTCCGGCGATCTGCTGCGCGCCGCGCTCTTTCTCGAAAAACTCGCGCTTGGTTTCACGCGCGCGACGCTCTGATTCAGGAGTGCGCGCGGCATTGTTGATGACGGCTTCGATGATCGAGGGAGCGCGAATCAGACGTTGCTGGTTGACGGTGATGGCTTCGAGGAGCGAGCCGTCCGTGGTGATTGAAGCCAGCAGCGCGATGGCTTCATCGGGCGTGCTCTTGTTGAGGGCGACGGCTTCCTGTATCTCCGGCCCCGCGCTCTGGCGTCCGGCCAGATAGCCGAGCACGGACGGCGCGGTCTCGCTATCCTTTGCCACCGCCAGCAGGGACGGCGCTTCCTGCGCGTCCAAAGTCTCTTGAGCCGCACGCACCAACTCCGGCTCCGTGCCCGAGCGCAAAGCGACGAGAGCTTCCAACAGGTCTGCCTGCGAGAGCGGCAACAGCCCGCGCGCCGCAGCCATCCGCGCAGCCCGCGGAGCCGTGCCAGCGATGATAGCCTGCACGACCGGATTCGTGGATGTGACGTTGGCGCTCATAAAAGAGAGATAATGCAGCGGCGGCGACAGGTTTTATCTGCTTTGCCGGAAGACCGAGAGACGCGCACGCTGCTCAGTGGAAATAAAATTCAAGGTTTACATACCGTGAAACGGCGCGACCATAAATGCCTGCGGGGCAAAGTTAAGCCCCGCAGCATTTCTTGAACTTCTTGCCTGAGCCGCACGGGCACGGCTCGTTGCGCCCGACTTTGGGCTGGTCGCGCGTGACGGTCTTGATCCTGCCCTCTTCTTCACCGGCGGCAGCCGCGCCCTGATTCGGCCCCGTGAACTGCAATTGCGAAGGGCGGCGCAGCGGGCGACGCTGGCGCAGGGTTTCCGGCGGCTGCTCCGTGACGACCTGCAAGTTAAAGAGCGAGCGAATCGTGTTGGTGTCTATCCGGTCGAGCATCTCTTGAAACATATCAAAGCTCTGTTTCTTATATTCGACCAGCGGGTCTTTCTGCCCGTAGCCGACGAGGCCGATGCCCTGCTTGAGATGGTCAATCGAGAGCAGGTGGTCTTTCCACTGCGCGTCAATGATGTTGAGCATGATGATGCGTTCGTAAGTACGCATCGCTTCGGGGCCGATCTGCGCTTCCTTCCCGGCGTACTTGACTTTGAGCTTTTCCCAGATGGCGGCTTCGATCTCTTCCGAAGCAGCGTTCTGGAAATCTATGCCTTCGTCGTCCGGGTCAAAGTCATAAATAGAGTCAAGCTGAATCTTGTAATTATCAACATCCCAGTCATCGGGCGCGGCGTCCGGGTTAAGGTACTGCTTGGTCAAATCCGCGAACAGGTCGCGCGCGACGCCCGCCTCGCCTAACAGGAACTCTCGCTGGTCTGGCTGTTCCATCAACTGGCGACGCAGAGTGTAAATCGTCTCACGCTGCTTGTTCATCACGTCGTCGTACTCAAGCAGGTGCTTGCGCGATTCAAAGTTGCGGCCTTCGACAGACTTTTGCGCGCCCTCTATGCGCTTGGAGACCATCTTGGATTCGATGGCGACGCCCTTCTCCATGCCGAGCCGCTGCATCAGGGCTTTGACCTTGTCGCCCGCGAAGATACGCATCAAATCGTCTTCCAGAGAAAGGAAGAAGCGCGACGCGCCGGGGTCGCCCTGCCGGCCTGCGCGACCGCGTAGCTGGTTATCAATGCGGCGCGATTCGTGACGCTCCGTGCCGATGATGTACAGCCCGCCCGCCGCGACGACTTCTTTATGCTCTTCTTCGACCACGCGCTTGGCCTCTTCGACCGCCCTGTCCCATTGCTCCTCCGTCGCTTCGTCCGGGTCAATCTCCTGACGCTTCAAAGCCTCGCGCGCAAGGAACTCAGGGTTGCCGCCAAGCAGAATGTCTGTGCCGCGACCGGCCATGTTGGTGGCGATGGTGACTGCGCCTTTGCGTCCCGCTTGCGCGACGATCTCGGCTTCGCGCTCGTGATATTTCGCGTTCAGGACGTTGTGCGGGACGCCTTCCTTGATGAGGCGGCGCGCAATCAACTCGGAGTTCTCCACCGAGACCGTGCCGACCAGCGCGGGCTGTCCCTTCTCGTAGCACTCTTTGATTTCTTCGACCACTGCGTCCCATTTTTCCGGCAGCGTGCGATAGATCATGTCCGAAGCATCTTCGCGCACCATCGGCTGGTTGGTCGGGATGATGATGACATCCAGCTTGTAGGTCGAATGAAACTCAGCCGACTCGGTTTCCGCCGTGCCCGTCATGCCCGAAAGCTTTTCGTAAAGCCGGAAATAGTTTTGCAGTGTGATAGTCGCTAAGGTCTGGTTCTCTTTCTCGATCTTGACGCCCTCTTTGGCTTCGACGGCCTGATGCAAGCCGTCAGACCAGCGGCGGCCTTTCATCAAACGCCCGGTAAAGTCGTCAACGATGATGACCTCTCCGTCCTGCACGACATATTGATGGTCGAGCCTGTAAAGCGTGTGCGCCTTCATAGCCTGTTCGACGCAGTGCAGCATCTCCATATTCGACGGGTCGTAAAGATTGCCGACGCCTAAGAGTTGTTCGGCTCTATCAACCCCCTCTTCCGTCAAGACAGCCGTGTGCTGCTTTTCATCCACCAGATAATCGCCGGTCGTCTTGCCGGTCGCTTCATCCTTATGGCCTTTCTTGAGCAAAGGGATAATCGCATCGGCCTTGTAATATTTGTCCGTCGCTTCGTCCGACGCGCCGGAGATGATGAGCGGCGTTCTGGCTTCGTCAATCAGGATGGAATCCACCTCGTCCACGATGGCGAAGTAGTGCCCGCGCTGCACGCAGGTCGCCAGGTCAAACTTCATGTTGTCGCGCAGGTAATCAAAGCCGAACTCGTTGTTCGTGCCGTAGGTGATGTCCGCCGCATACGCCGTCTGCCGCTCGAAATCATCCATGTCATTCTGGATACAGCCGACTTCGAGACCGAGAAAGCGGTGAATCTGTCCCATCCACTCCGCATCGCGCGCGGCCAGATAATCGTTGACCGTGATGACATGGACGCCGCCGCGACCCGTCAAAGCATTGAGATAAGCGGGCAAGGTTGCGACGAGCGTTTTGCCTTCGCCCGTTCGCATCTCTGCAATTTTGCCTTCGTGCAGGACGAGGCCGCCGATTAACTGCACGTCAAAGTGGCGCATGCCGGTTGAGCGCACACTCGCCTCGCGGACGGTGGCGAAAGCCTCCGGCAGAATCTCGTCCAACGCTTCGCGCTCGCGCCGCTTGCGGTCGTCCATGTCGCGCGAGTCAGCGACCGCCCGTGCGACTTTCTCTTTGAACGCGACGGTGCGCGCTTTTAATTCTTCGTCCGAAAGTATTTTGACGGACGCCTCAAGCTCGTTGATGCGATTGATGATCGGTTGAATGCTTTTCAGGTAGCGCTGGTTGCTGCTGCCGAAAACTTTGGTCAAAAATTTATCGAAACCCATAATCTCTTCCTATCGAAAACGCGCCTTCTTTTGCGCACGGTTTAAAAACTGTAGCAGACGCACAAACTCTGCGCTGAACATGCGATTTTAATGGAGCAATGATGGCAGAGGCAAGCGAGTGCTAGATTAAAGGTGTGCGTTTGGAAGCTTCCACTTGACTTAGCGTGCCGCTGCTTTGCTCTCAAGCAGGGCATCTAAAGTCGCGCGCGGCAGGCGTGTGACAATCATGACTTGGCTGCCATTGGCAATGGCTCTGGCGGCATGGTAGAGAAGATATTTGAGATCGGCGTCTCCGTCCATTATGCAAACAGTAGCGGCGAGGTCTTTGTTATAGGCATCCGCGTATCTGCGAGCGAAATCCGCCGAAGCTTGATTAAACTTGACGCTGGCGTAAAGTTCAGCTTCGTCCAGTCGAAATTCAAACTGAACGGGCGAAGGATGTTTTTTACCTGCTCCGTTTACGCCACTAGCGAAATCTTCCGCAAGTGGATACAACTCCTCTGCCAGCTCATCAACCCGCGAACGATCAACGCCTGTATGCCTTTGCGTGGTTGAGAATTTAGAAGTTAGCTGTGGCGCGCCTCCCTTCGAGAATTCGACGATGATTTCTATGTCGAAAGAACCTTGAAGGCTATCTTTGTCATCGGTGGTGAAGCTATTGAATAGTTGAATAAAATCGGAGCGCCATTCGTAAGCAATGCCTAACGCATTGTATGCTTTTTGTGCCTCTTCTTCTAGCCTCGACGGCGAACAATCCGGCTCGTCAATCTCTGCTTCGGTCGCCTGCTGTGCGCGTACCTGTATCGGCGTGCCGAAAACCAGCAGGCCGAGACAGGCCGACAGCACCGTGACGAAAAGCGAGACGTTGTTAATCCGATTGGTTGACAATTTAATCTTTAACGCGCCCATCAAATAGGGCGGGTCCTCTAAGTTTCAGAAGCGAGCTGTTTCTTGAGCATCTCCGTTGCGGCCTGACGGGTCATGTTAAAGTTGATGATGATCTGCTTGCCTTCGGCGGACACTTTCGTGCCCTTCATCAGAACTTCTTCGTCTTTACCCTCTCTGGCCTTCTGCCCGAAAAAGAGCATTGTATTATAAGTGGTTGATAACTGCTGTGCACGTTCGGGCGACGCCGCATCGGACTCGACTTTTCCGACCACTTCCTGATCGTCGAGCTTGACGGTGATACGCATCTGCCGCGCTTCGAGCCGCTTGCTCTGCGGGTCTTTCAAGAAGTGCATCATGTTGCTGTCAATCACCGCGATGATTAAGTCCGAAGCCAGCTTAATCAAAGCCGGATCGCCGGATTTTTGAGTGATAAACGGAGTGCCCTTCAGCTTACCGTCATCATCAAACTCTGCCATGATAACGATCTCGACGGGCTTATTCAAATCGAGCTTGCCCTGCGCCTTCAAGTCGCTCGCGTTCTTGAGCCAGTCTTTCAAGGGACGCTTGTTAATCGCGTTTTCGTCGGGTCGCCCGACATTGTTCGCCGCCGCGATTTTGTCAATCTCTTTGTCCGCCTCTGCCGGAGTCTTCGACTGCTCTGTGGTCGCAGCCGTTGCTTGCGCAGGGTCAACCGTCGGCGACGGGCTGGCCATCGGCACGGGAACATTCGGTTGTCTTCCCCTTCTTGGCCCCTTGCTGATGAGCGGCGGCGTGATGGCGACGGGCGGCGTCATGACGGGCGGGGTTATTCCGGGGATGGCGGTCGTGATGATTTGCGGCGCGTTCGGGTCTACGAGCGGCTCCTTGTAAAAATAGCCTTCCGGGTATTGAAACTTCGGCAGGTTGAGAATCTGAGCGCGGTCTTGAAGCTGAGTCTTCCTGTATTCCCTATCCACAAAGTCGTTGCCCGAAAAGGTCGAAGCGATATTCAAAGCATCGCGCACGGCTGGCACATACAGCGCGCACGCCAGCATCGCTATGTGCAGCACGATAGAGCCGCCCAACAGCCGCATCATCATCGGCCAGCGCGACCTGCGGTCAAGCTCAAATTTATCGAAAAGCTCTGACATTTCTTTCCTATCCACCAAAGAAGCCCGAATAATTCGCTTACGCGACCCCACCCTTAGACGCGAAAATCTCGCAGCGCGTTGCGAGATAAGTATAAAGGATGAAGGACGAAAAGCAAGGATGAAAGGTTTCGCTCAATTACTCAGAAGCCGTTTGAAAATTCCGTTAAGGCCGCACGAGCGGCCATGAGAAGGTAGCCAGACGTGCAACGTCTGGTTAGATGACACAATGATTTCCGCGCCGCAAGGTGCGGACAGATAGTTCTGGGCGCATCTTCAATGCGCGAATCTTGTTTCGCAACCTTCCAGACGTTGCACGTCTGGCTACTTTCTCCGTGCGCCTCCGGCGCAAATTTAGGAATTTTCCAAATAGATTCTCATTTGCTCATTTAATCACCGGGCAAATGAATAAAAGATTAAATCCTTGTTAGAATGCCTCATGCCACATTCAAGGGAAAAGGGTCGGCGGCGCAGTAAGACTGACAAAGGCGGTAGGCGCAAAGCCGCGGTCGAGCCGTCGCGCACATCTGAAGCGCGGCAAGAACCTTTGCGCGCAGGCGTGCGCAGTCCTGTTCAGCAGCGCGGCCTCAAAAAACTGCTGGAAGGCATCGGCGCGCCTGCTCCCGCTCCCTTTAAGCCTGACCCGTTTCAGCTCGAAGCTCTGGCCGCGCTTGAGTATGAAGACGTGCTTGTGACCGCGCCCACAGGCAGCGGCAAGACTTGGATTGCGCGCGAAGAAATTCGCCGCCTGCTCGAAGCGGGACGCAAGGCTTGGTACACCAGCCCGCTCAAGGCTCTGACAAATTCCAAGTATCAGGAGTTCACAGCGGAGTTCGGCGCGGAGCGCGTCGGCATCCTGACGGGCGATAGAAAAGAGAACGGCGACGCGCAGCTTATCGTCGGGACAACTGAGATTTATCGCAATCAACTGTTCGACGCCCTGCGCGGCGGCGGCGAGCTGCGCGCAGACCTCGTCGTGTTGGACGAAGCGCATTATCTAGCGGACGAAGAGCGCGGGCACGTCTGGGAAGAAGCGATTATCCTGACGCCGCCGCGCGTGCGCCTGCTGCTGTTGTCGGCGACCATCGGCAACGCTGCGGAGTTTGCGAAGTGGATCGAAGACGTGCGCGGCGTGCGTTGCGGCATCGTCTCGCGTCCCGGCGCGCGTCCAGTCCCCTTGCGCGCAGCATTTCTTTATCCAGAAGGCCAGCTTGCGCCGCTCCTGGATGAAAACGGAAATCTGCATCCCGACATAGAGCGGCTAGGTGAAAAACAGGAGCGTCAGCCGCGTCCCTTTTGGAGAGGGAGAAGGGGTGGCTATCGTTGAGCAAGAAGAAGTTTCCCGCAAAGGCGCAAAGACGCAAAGAAGAGACGCGAAGAAAGCAAAGAAACATGGTGCAGCAAAAATCCTTATTTGCTTTCCCTTGCGCCTTTGCGCCTTTGCGGGAGATGTTTTTTCACGGAGCAGCACTTTGAAACTCAAGATGCCTGAGATGCCGCCCGGACAATTGCTGGCGGCGCTTCAGTCTTACAACCTGCTTCCGGCTATCGTCTTTCTGCCGACGCGCCGCCGCTGCGACGAGGCCGCTGCCGAAGCCGCTATGTTGAGGCGGCAGGACAACAGCGATGCGCGCCGCAGGGATGAGCGGCGCACCATTGCCCAAAAATTTGCCGAACAGTTTGGGGAAGTGCGCGGGCATCGCCATTGGAGCGCGATCATCAAGGCGGGCGTCGCCTCGCATCACGCGGGACACATTCCGGCGTGGAAGCTGCTCATCGAACGCTTGATGCAGGCGGGACTTCTCGACGCGATTTTTGCGACGGCGACCGTCGCGGCGGGCGTGGATTTTCCAGCGCGCACGGTAGTCATCTCGAATGTGGATACGCGGACGGGCGGCGGGTGGCGCATTCTTTCGGCGTCGGAGTTGCAGCAGATGACCGGGCGCGCGGGGCGGCGTGGGCGCGACCGCGTGGGCTTTGTCGTCGTCGCGCCGGGGCTGCACCAAGACCCTGAGCGCATCGCTCATCTGCTCGAATCAACACCAGACCCTTTGCAGAGCCAGTTCCGCGCGACCTATTCGACCTTGCTCAACCTGCTTGACGCTTACGAGAGCTTTCAGCATGTGCGCGACATCGCGGAAAAAAGTTTTGCTTACAGAGAGACGGCGCAGCGTGTCACGCGGACAGAGCGCGAGCGCGACCAGAGCGAGCGTCGCATCCGCGAAAGGCTGGACAAGGCCGGATGCCATCTGCCTTCGAGGGTCGCGCGGGGACTTGAACGGCTGGCGAGCGCGCGACAGCGGCTCCTGGAAAAGTTGCCACACACACGCTACGAAGTTTTTCTGCGTTGGCTGGATGAAGCGGTCGTGCCCGGTCGCATCGTCGGCATCGGGCGCGCGTCGCGTCGGCTCGCGCTCGTCATCCGGCGGCGCGGCGAAGGCGTCATCGCCATGCGCGAAGACGGGCGCAGCGCGACCTTTGCTCTTGACCGCATCGGCAAAGTTTATGAGGGAGTGTATTCGCTCAGCGAGGATGCGATTGAAGCCGCCTTTGAAAACGTCCGCGCGGGGAAAGACAAAATCCTGCCTGAGCCGAAGCTGCGCGACGCACGCGCGGATGAAGACGATGCTGTCAACCTGATTAACGACATGATCGAAGACCTCGCGCCGCAGACTTTGAGCGAAGACGAGAGAGCGACCTGCGCGGAAGCCTTATGGTCTGTGATTGAAGACGCGGAGGCAGTCGAAAGAGCCGAGCGGCGCATCGAAGCCCTGCGCGCAGAAATCTGGCAGCCGTTCGAGCGGCGCGCACGAGTGCTCGCATCTTTCGGCTATCTGGAACTTGCAACCGAGCGCGTCACGGAGCGCGGTCGCTGGCTCGCGGACTTGCATGTTGATCGTCCCTTGCTGGTCGGAGAGGCTGTCAGGCAGGGACTCTTCGCTTCGCTCGACATGCCGCGCGCGGCTGGCTTGATAGCTGCGCTCGCGGCTGACGCCGACCGCGATTTCGGAGAGCTTGAGCTGGACGATGCGCTGGTCTCTGCGCTCGCGGAGTTTGACACGGTCGCCTACACGGTCGCGACCGAAGAATGGAAGCAGGGCGTAGAGCCTGCGCCGGAGATGAATTTTTCGGCGGCGGCGACTGCGGCGCACTGGGCTGGCGGGATGGAGTGGGACGAGATTGTCCGCCGGACGCGCGCCGAAGAAGGCGATCTGGTTCGCCTGCTCTCGCGCACGGGCGAATCGCTTTTACAAATCGCGGGCTTGCATAAAGCTCAGCCCGCCGCCGCTCGTACAGCAGCACTCGCAGCCGAAGCCATCCTGCGCGAGCCTGTGCGTTAAAAACAATTTGGGCAAAAGGGGGAAAGAGGAAATGGGTACAAGGAAGAAAGAGCGAGCGGCTTTGCGTGTGTTTCATTTTCCATCTTCCCCTGTTACCCTTTGCCTCCTTTTGCTTTTCGTCTTCGTGCTGGCGACGGCCTGCGGGACAGACAGTCTTTTATTATCGAGAGAGAACGAGTCCGGGATGATGTCTGATGAAAAGAAAGCTCCTGTAACGTATGTCGCGCTCGGCGATTCGACGGGCGTCGGCGTCGGAGCCAGAGACGGCGGCTATGTCGCGCGCCTCTTTGACAGAATCAATCGCGAGCGTCCCGCATCGCGCCTTACTAACCTGTGCGTCAGCGGCGCAACGTCGGGCGATGTCCTGCGCTTACAGTTAAAGCCCGCGCTCGCTGCGCGCCCGACCCTTGTCACACTCGGCATCGGCATCAACGACATCGGCAGGGGCGTAACCGAAGAAACTTTCGCGCGCAATTTTGAAGAGATTATCGCCACTATTAAGAAAGAAACGAGCGCGCCCATCGTCGTCACGAATCTGCCGGACATCTCGCTTGCGCCAGCCGTACCCGCGAGCCTGCGCGAACAGGTTCGCAGCCGGGTTATCTCTTTTAATGAAAGAATCAAAGAGACGGCAGACCGTCACGGATTGCTCGTCGTTGATGCTTACACGACGACGCGCGACCTGATCCCGACGCACCCGGAATTTTTCTCTGCGGATAACTTTCATCCATCCGATGCGGGCTACGAGTACTGGGCTAAGCTGATGTGGCCGACGGTCAAGGAAGCGATGGAAAAATAGTTGGCAGTTGGCAGTCAGAACCGCCTGCGGTAGCGGGCGGGTTCTTAGCGTAAATAATACCCGCTCGCTACCGCAGGCGGTTCTGACTTAATGCTTTGATACAAAAAAATGAGCGGGCAACTTACCGGTTGCCCGCTCATTATTTTTACAGGTTGTCTTGTCGCTTACGGAGCGTAAGAGCGTGGGATGGAGATGTCTCCGTTGAGGCCGAAAGGCTCGGCTCTGACGGAGCCGCTCAAGCTCTGCAAGATGTAGAACGTGCCGCTCGACGGACGAAAGACAGCGACATCCGTTTTGTTGTCTCCGTCGTAATCGCCTGCGGACGGTTGGTCTCCGTTCAAGCCCCAGCCCACGCTTGTAAATCCAAGCTGGCTGCGCTGCAAGTACCAAACACCGTTCGAGGGACGGAAGACAGCGATGTCCGTCTTGTTATCACCATCGAAGTCACCCGGCGCAGGCATGTCGCCGTTCGAGCCGAACTGCAAGCTGGTGAATCCGGCTGTGGTTTGCTGTATGTACCATGTTCCAATCGCCGAGCGGAAGACTGCGAAATCGGTTCTGCCGTCGCCATCGAAATCACCTGCGATTGGCAAGTCGCCGTTTGCGCCGAACTGCTGCGCCGTCAACCCGCCATCCGTACTCCGCAACACATACCAGGTGCCGTTCGATGGACGAAAGACAGCGAGGTCGGTCTTACTGTCTGTGTCGTACCTGCCCGGCACTGCAATATCGCCTGCGATGCCGAAGTTCTGTGCGACAAAGGCTCCGTTAGAGCTATTGAGGCGATACCATGTGCCGACACGAAAGACAGCGACATCCGTCTTACCGTCGCCGTCATAATCTCCCGGTACAGGATTGTCTCCATTGGCTCCGAACCCGACAGCCGTAAAGCCCTGCGTGCTTCTCAAGAGATACCATGCGCCGTTTGAAGGACGAAAGACAGAGACATCCGTTCTGCCGTCGCCGTCAAAGTCCGCGACCTTGTTGAACGTATTCGTCGGGCAACTCAACACTGTCATGCGCGTTAAGCCGCAACGATCCGTAGAGGTGCTGAGACTCATCGTGTAATTCCCGCCGGAAATGTCATTGGTCGCGCTGAGCGTTCGCTTGGCGACGCCGTTGGCGATCTGAAAGTACATGATCGAACCGGACGCGGCAGTGCCGTTGTTATTGTGCCCGAGCTGGTGGCCGTGTCCGATCTCATGCAGCAAGACAGTCTCGAAATCAAATTGAGCGGCGGAGGGAGCAGCAGGGCCGAACTGCCAGTTAAACACTCCCGGTCTGGCAGCAATGAGGTCTAGCTCAAGCACGTAAAAGTCAAAGAGTCCCGTGCCGGGGCCGCACCCGCTAAAACGGCTGGTCATCCGTGCCAGCACTCCGCCGGGCAACGGTTGTGCATTATCGAAGGCGACGATATTAACGTTATCCGCCGCAGAGGTGTTGACCGCAGTGTCCGTGCCCTTCCTGAAGTTGACGCCCGTCGAGCACACCCAAGTGTTCATGGCACGCAGAAAGGAATCTACGGCGGGAGTATTTGAAGCCATTCCCCCGCTCGCATTGTTGCTGACCTGAAAAGTGTAGCCTCCAAGCCCGTCCCGGTTCTGATGCAGTCCATGCTTTCCGAAGCCTCCGTCATTCACGTTGATGACGGAATAAGTGACGGTTAAGATGCTGGCGCTCGTCGCCGAGGCAGGGTCGCTATTGGTCACGCGAATTTGTCCCGTGCTTGCGTTACCAGAGCCGGGAACTTTGACCTGTATCTGCGTGTTGCTCCATAAAACATAATCGTTGATCGGCGGCTGTATAAAGGTTGCGCCGCCGGAATCGCCGGTTGCGAATTCGACGAACCCTGTGCCTCTGACCGCGCCGAAATTGGTTCCGTTGATAGTCAGAATCGCGCCCGTTCCGGCTGTCACCGGATTGGGGCTAAAGCTGCTGATGGTGGGCGTCGCGTCAGGCGCAGCCGCCTCCGTCTGCCTGTAGCTGTTTGCCAGCTCTGTATTTTCTGCAATCACGCGATACGACCTGCCTGTCAATCCTGTGACGGCTGTATACACGTCCGACTCGATGCCTTCGTAAGTCCTGAACGGCTCCCAGGCGGTATGATTCTGGAGATCGTATTTGATAAATCCCTGCACGCTGCTGTTAGTCATGAACACGGGTTGGCTGCGTTGCGCCTTCGCCGGATCGGAGATTGTGCTCTGCTCAAGCAAGAAGACTCCCATTTCGCCCGCGCTCAATTGCAGAGACGGCGTGACGACATCCTTCCTGTCTCCGACCGTGCCGCCCTCTGTGATGACTTCCAGACTGCTACCGGCAAAGCTGCCCTGAAAGACTTTGTAAACTTTTATCAAATTAGAAGTGTAGATATTCTTGCGCCCCTCGTCCCAGAACGAGTAGCTGGAAACGACCTGCCCTTCGACAATCAGCGAAGAGCCATTCACGCGCTGTTGCAGCGTGACGGGAGCGAGCGCGCAGAAACCTTCCGATTCGGCGATCTCCTGCGTTGATGACTTGGAAGACGAAGCGCCCTGAGCCGGTTGAGAGTTAATTAGCTGCGCTCCCATAATCGCCATCACAAAGACTGCGGCGAGAGCGATGCTCAACCATAGGCGGCTCATGCGCGACGGCTTTTTTGACGCGCCGGAGAGTTTTGATGTGTTTGCTTTGGTGCTCATATTAAAAGAGGCGTCCTTTCCTTATTCGCCAGAATGAACGGTCTGGCCGCCGGAATCGGGAGGGATGTTCGTCAGGGGTTTTTAAAGCTTCAAGGCTATTGGTTGAATACCCTAAACCGGCGCGCCGCCGGTCATCTGCTGAGTTGGTCATGCGGCAGTTACTATGGCATCTGATTCTCGCAGAAGTCAAACACTTTCCAGTTAAAGAATCAATACTCAGCATGCCTTGCAAAATCAAAGTTTAGCCACAGAGACACAGAGCCACAGAGATAAGAGCGGACATTTTATTTAGCATCTCCTTCATCTACTTTTATTGCTCTGTGTCTCTCCGGCCTCTGTGGCTGAATTTTGGTAATCGCTCTTAATGCATAGCACCATGCACTGCCAACTTCTTCGCGCTATGCTAGAATAAACAGTGCGGAGGTTATACGAATTATGCAGGACACAAAAGAGTCTCCTTACTGCGCTGGCAATGCCGTGTGCGATGCCTTGCGATACCTGGGCGATGCGTCTTACGCCGTGCTGCCGAAGGATATGGCGCACCAGTTGGGCGAGCTGAAAAAGAATTTTTGGGGCGGCGTGCGCTGGCTGGTTGATAAAGAGATTGAATGGATAGACAATCGCATCGCGGGCGGCGACCGCTTGCGCGAAGAGTGGCAGCGCGGCAGCACGCGCCCCGCTGAAAATGTCGGCAGCGGCATTTAGAAGGTAAAAGTAAAAAGGTAAAAGGTAAAAGTAAGAGCATGATTTGCTCTCGCATTGCCGAAGGTTAATTCTTATCTGAAGAGAGAAGACATGGAAGTCTTATTGGCTGAAGAGTACGGTTTCTGTTTCGGCGTCGAGCGCGCCGTCGAGATGGTCGAAGAGGCTGTCGCGGAGGGCGGAGTCGTGCGCTCGCTTGGCCCCTTGATTCATAACTCGCAGGAGATGAAACGGCTCGAAGCGCGGGGCGTCCAGACCATAGACGCGCCTTCGGAAGCGGGCGCACAGGTCACTGCCGTCATACGCGCGCACGGCGTCACGCCGCAAGTCCAGCGCGACCTGGAAGAGCGCGCCGCCAAAGTCGTTGATGCGACCTGTCCCTTTGTCACCAAAGTACAAAAGCTCGCAGAGCGCGCCGCCGCGCAAGGCCGCGATGTAGTCCTCGTCGGCAACCCCGACCATCCTGAGATGATAGGCGTCGTCGGCTACGCTCCCCAAAACACATACGTCGTCCGCGACGCGAGCGAAGTCGCAAAGCTTCCCATGCTTCATGAACCGCTCGTCGTCTCGCAAACGACCATCAAGCTGCAAACCTTTCTCGACGCCGCCGAAGCCGTCAAACAGAGAGCCGACGCAGACCCGCAGATTGTAAACACCATCTGCTCCGCGACGCGCGACCGTCAGGATGCCGCACGCGCCCTGGCCGGAGAGGTGGATGCCTTCTACATCATCGGCGGACGCCATTCCTCGAACAGCGTCAAGCTCCTCGCCGTCTGCCAGGAGCAATGCGAGAAGAGCTTCCTGATAGAGACCGCCGAAGAGATCAACCCCGCAGACCTCGCAGGCATCAACCGCGTCGGCGTCACCGCCGGAGCTTCTACGCCAAACTGGCTCATCAACCAGGTCGTCGAAAGGTTGCGCGCCCTCGGCGCTGCCTGAAATTCAGGATGCAAAATGTTCTGACATTTCTCAGCTTAAAATCGTCACCGGCATAAATGCTAAATCGTACCCGCCCGCCAACATAAATCTTTCTGACGCTCTATTCCATGACTATCATTGCAAAACTTTTCTGACAGAAAGGCGAACCCCAATGCTTAAAAAAACTGGTCTGCAAGTTATGGCCTTAGCTTTAACCCTGATCTTGTCCGGCGCGGATTTGATGGCGCAAACACGCATCAATTTTCGTCGTGGACGCAGTTCGGCAACAGTGAGCGGAAAGATTGGCGCACGCGGTTACCGCGAATATGTTTTGAGCGGGCGTGCCGGTCAATTGCTGTCAATCGAAATCACCTCCGGTAACGGCGCGGTGATCGTCAATGCCGGAACAGCGAGCGGGAAAAGTTTCAGTCTGGACATGACCGGAGGCGATCATATGCTTTCAATCGTCAACACGTCAGGCCGCCCTACAAGCTACACCTTAACGGTCTCAATCAGATAAATTTCTTCTTGCGATAATGTTGACGCATACTCAGACCCTTGAGCTGCGCTCAATTAATCTCTGTGCTTCTTTGATAATATTCAAGGGTTACTAAAGAACGCTCTTTCATTACAAAGAAACGCTCAAACGTTACTTTGTAAGGTTTGAGCGTTTCTTTGTAACGCTTGAGTGATACTTTGTAAGGTTTGAACGAAACTCGATAACACTTGAGCATTATCAAGTAACACTCAAGCGTTATCGAGTTTCGTTTTAACAAAACTCTTCGCAGCTTTAATGTTTAAGAGTAACGCTCAAAGGTTGAAAAGAAACGCCCGGTAGTTACTCGACTCAACTTCAGGATTTGCCTGTAAAAAGTGCTTGCGCTTTCAATTAGTTGGCGCGATACTCGGGCGGCGGCCTCGCATCCCTAAACTCTCACCCACATGCCTTAAAGGAGGTGCTTCACATGGGACGTAGAAAACGTAATTCCAAAATCCTTACACAAGCAAGCGAAAGATTGGCTGGATTGAAGAGCATAGACCCTGCGCTCGACTTGGGCAACGGGTTAAAGGTCAGCGATTACGAACAGGCTATCACGAATTTGCAAACGACCATTGAGGCTTACAACCAGATGCTTTCGCAGTTGGATGAAAAGCAGAATCAGGTTGATGCTGCGGAAAATGCCTTACGCGATTTGTCGGAGCGGATGCTGGCGGGCGTCGGGTCCAAGTTCGGCAAAGACAGCGACGAATATGAAAAGGGCGGCGGCGTGCGCAAGAGCGAGCGCAAGCGTCCGGCCCGCAAGCCTGCGACGACTAAACCCTGAAAGATGCCAGCAAAGCGTGCCCCGAAAATCAGGCTCCGGTGAAGAGGGTTATCTGAGTCCAGATAGCCCTCTTTTTAAGCATATCTGATCCGGTGGTAATGGACTTCATTAGGCTAGAGCTTGGCGGTCGAAATGTATATCATCATGCTTGCTGATGCGCGATAACATGATGCTCGTGCATATTATCGTGCCTCATGCATGGGAATACGCATTAGGCGTCATTAATCCTTAGTAAGCTATGAGCTAAAATCATGAAAGCCTTTTTAAGTTCAACGTACATAGATTTAATCGAGCATCGTAAATTAGCCGTTGAAGCATTGGAGCGGCTTGGTCAGGAAGTTGGACGGATGGAAGTTTTTGGTGCGCGCCCTGAGGAGCCATCAAAGGCGTGCCTTTTGGAAATAGAGGCATGTGATATTTTTGTAGGTATTTACGCCCACAGATATGGATACCTACCCGCTGGCTCACAAATTTCAATTACTGAAGCAGAATTCAATCATGCAGTAGAGCACAAAAAGCCAATTTTTTGTTTCATGGTGGATGAGGATTATCCCTGGCCTCCGAAAATGATTGAGGAACATCCTGCAAAGGCCAAGCTACATAATTTCAAACAGAGAATTGATGAGGCTTTTGTGCGAGATATTTTTACCACGCCTGAAGTGCTGGCATTCAAAGTTGCGTCGGGTATTGGTCGTTACCTAGCAGAAACTAATCAGCCATCAAAGGACGCGATTGCACAAGATGCGGCTCCCCGAAACTTCAAAAGTCTCGCAGGTCGGGCTATCTCTCAGACGATGGCGATGGTGTTTGTTGATCTTATGAGGCTTTTGTATGTGGCTTCGTCTACCCTCGCGAATTTTGCTAACGCTGATAGATATACGAATTTTACAGAGGTGGCAGATCAGCATTTTGGTGACCTTCGCAGTCGTATTGCGACATATTCTTTAGCTCTTGACACTAAGTCCCATGAACAGATTAATCAGTTGGAGCTTAGATTGTCGTGGATGTTAGGTCGTCTTAAGCGCGAGCCAAATCTGAGTGATTCTCATGAACAATACTTCGAGAAAATGAGACAAATTGGGGAGGGCTTGAACCGTTTCTGCATAGCTAATGCCACCGAACAGTATAAGTATAGCTATGAGAATGCAGTGGCGAAAATCAAGAGTACGTTAGAGGGCTTCCCCCTGAATCTTAACTCGCTTGATGATATGTTTCAGTTGCGTCTAGAAGCTCAGACGCAGTTGCTGAAAGCCATGCGTGAATCGGATGGTGCCCAGATTTTTACGATAGCTGACGATATGGATCAAAACCTTGCAATTTTATACTTCGTTCTCGACTATCTATTATTGACAATGCGAGTGGTGGAATGACGCCTAAAAACTCACTCAACCGGAACACGGAATAGCAGGGCTTTTATCATTCTTCCTTGCGATGAAGTTGAATGCTTCCGCCCGCGCCCGGTTAGATCGTGCGTTATTGCCGCTGATAATAAAGTGGGCTAAACTTTTGACATGGACATTAAAGAGATCGAATCTGCTATTGCTCAACTGCCGCCATCGGAATTAGCGGAGTTGGCTAAATGGTTTGAAGAATTTCAAGCTCAGGCGTGGGATGAGCAGCTTGCAAGCGATGTGAAAGCCGGTCGCCTTGACGCGCTGCTTAAAGAAGCGGAGCAGGATTTCGAGCAGGGGCGTTGTGAGCCGTTGTGAGACATTTTGCCTCTCCACAGTTTTGGCGGCTCTATCGCCAACTGCCGCTTGAAGCGCGTGAGCTTGCAGATAAGAACTTCCAATTGCTCAAAGCCGATTCCAGACATCCCTCATTGCATTTTAAGAAAATTGGCAAACTATGGTCAGTTCGCGTTGGGGCGCACTATCGAGCGTTAGGTTTAGATAAGACAGAAGGCGTGGTGTGGTTCTGGATTGGCTCACATGCTGATTATGATAGGCTGATTTCATAGAAGCCACAGCCATGACAATTCATTCAACCCGAAGCCTCGATAGCATAGCTCTCATCATGAATTGTTCCATCATCTTGTGTGATGCTCGCTTGGCGCGAGTTAAACTCGAACGTTCGCAGGTTAAATGCGCTAACAAGCTTGTGAGGCATGCTGTCAAGGATGTGCTGCGCTTGCCAATCACCGATGCCTGATTTTATAATCACACCTCGATGCGAGGCGCATTGGTGTAATTGGTTAACACGCCGCCCTCTCAAGGCGGAGAGTACGAGTTCGATCCTCGTATGCGCTACCAATTTTAGGCGGAGACCACCGATTCAAGCTTGGTCTCCGCTGACTTATTTCAAAAGGCCATCGGAGTTGCGATTCCGATGGCCTTTTCATTTCACAACGACATTCTTTCAAACTCATACCGAATAGCAAAAGAAAAAGAGGCCACAGATGAACACGGATCAGCACGGATCAGCACCAAACTACTGATTCAGCTCCGCGTTTATCTGCGCTCATCTGTGGCTTATCGTCCCTCTTCTTTTCATTGCCACTTGGTATCAGAACGTTAAGCGCGCGGCGAACTGTATGTTGCGCGAGCCGCCGCCTCCTAAGAATGGATTGCCGATGCCGACATCGGGCGTGACGGTAATCGGCAGAAAACCTATGCCGCGTCCCGTGACCGGGTCAATGCCGTTGAAGCTGGCGTCGGCAGCAAACCCCGGCAACAGGGGCGAGGCGAAGTTCGGATGATTGAAGAGATTGAAAATCTCTGCGCGCAGTTGCAGTTTGACGCGCTCGGTCAAGGGCGTCGTCTTGAAGATTGAGAAATCGAAATTGCTGTAGCCCGGACCAATCAGAGAATTGCGCCCGAGGCTGCCGAAATGCTGTGTCCCCGGCAAACAATCTGCCGCGCTGCCTGTGCCCGCAGGGTCGAGCGTGCAGGGTACTCTGAAGGCTTCCAGATTCAGGAAGCGGTCAGGCCAACTCGTGCCCGCATACGGGTCTCCCACAAGGTCTGGTCGCGGAAAGAATTCGCCCGTGCCGTTGTAATCGTCAAATAGGTTGACGTTGAAGGGGCTGCCCGAACGCAACGTCAGGATGCCGTTGAGTTGCCAACCGCCGCCGAGTCGCGGATGCTCCTTGAAGAAATTCGGGACTTCGTAGCTGAGAGTCGCCACGAAACGATGGCGCGCGTCAAAGTTGGAATTAGCACGCTCAAGGTCTGCGCGATGGCTGTTGTCCGGCTGCGTCGCGTTGGCAACGTAGTCCTGACCGTCCGAGGCGTTATCAATCGAGTGCGACCAGGTGTAGTTGACCATCGCGGTGAAGCCGCTACGCGCACGCATCGTGAGGCTCGTTTGCAGCGCGTTGTAATTTGAATTGGCGGAAGTCTCAAGTTGATTGACGTAGAAGAAAGTTCCGCCCGATGGCGCGAACGGGCCGTTGTCGAAGGGACGCGGCCCGCCTGGAATCACAGGCTGGTTGATGTCTCGATAGCGAAAGAGCTTGCGCCCCTGCGAACCGACGTAGCCAGCTTGCAGCACGATGTCTTTGAATAACTCGTGCTGGATGTTGAAATTGAAATTCTGCACGTAAGGCGTGCGCAAGTCTCTTTCAACGGCGAAGACATCAGAGTCCGTGAAGTCAGTGAAGATTGGAACGTTCGGTAAAATTTGCGGGATGGTCGAGAACGAGAAAAGAACCGGAGACGGGCCGACCGGATTGTAGGCCGGGCCGGGATTGAAAGTATTGAACGGCAGTTGCCCGACAAAAAAATCCTGCGAGAAAGCGTCGTAGAACAAACCCCATCCCGCGCGAATGACCGTCTTGCCCTTGCCCGTCACGTCCCATGCGAAGCCGACGCGCGGGCTAAAATTATTCCAGTCGCGCCGGTAGAGACTATCGAGTCCGTTCGTGCCAACCTGCACGAGACCGAGTTGACGGTCAAAGTTACTGAACAGTCCGTCCTGCTCGTCAATCACGCCGTAATAGTCGTAACGCAAACCGAGATTGAGCGTGAAGCGTCTCGTTACTCTGAAAGTGTCTTGCAGGTAAGCCGCGTGCGAATTTTGAAAAGTATTACGCCGCGAATCGCCGCGCGCCGCGCGTCCGCCGTCCAACGTGCCTGTCAGAAAATCCTGTAGCGAGGCAAAGTCCAAACGCCCGCGATAGCCTGCGTCGAAGAAGGCGTTGACGAACGTGCGCCGAAACTCGTAACCGAATTTCAGATCGTGCTTCGTCAGCTTCCACGAAAAGTTGTCTATGAAATGCCAGTTGGTATCAACGCGCGCACGCGGGAGCGAGAGGTTCGCGCCGAGCGATGCGAGCGACGAACCGAAGACCGGATCGTTTCTGATGCGAATGAACGGCAAGCCGAAATCCTGCGCGTTTTCAATCCCCGTATTGAGGCCGATAGAGCGCGGGTCGAAGTCGCCATCTTCAGGGAAGAAGCCCTGCTCAAAGCGGTTGTAGCCGAAGCGCGCTTCGTTGAGCTTCGTGCTCGAAAGAATTTTCAAGTACGAAATGGAAACCAGATGCACGGTCGTCGGCGTGACGGTGTTAAAGCCGGGCAGGATGTTGCCCGCCTGAAGCGCAAGCGGGAACGACTGGTCGCTCGTGCCGAAAAAGTAGCGACCCGTGAGTTGATTGTTTTCGTTGAAGGAGTGGTCAATCTTGGCAATCAAGCTGTCCACGTCATTGAGTGCGCGCGTCGTCGAGAAGAGATTGGGCGACGGGTCGAAGAGTGGCACCGGGCGATTCGGCGTAGGCCATGGATTGCGCGCGAGCAGCGCAGCGATGACCGGATTGGTTGCCCCGCCGAGCGCGGCAATCTCCAAGGGGTCAGGCACGCGCGCGACCGAGTTGAGGCCGACGCGCTCGCGCTGTCCCTCATAAGAGACAAAGAAGAACGTCTTGTTGCGGATGATCGGCCCGCCGAGCGCGAAGCCGAATTGATTGTTGCGAAAAGCCGTCTGCGGATTATCAATGTTGCTGGCCGGGTCTGCTACGACATTGAAGAAGTTGCGCGCGTCGAGCACGTTGTTGCGAAAGAACTCGAAGACCGCGCCGTGAAACTCGTTCGTGCCCGACTTGGTGACGAGATTGACAATCGCGCCGGAGTTGCGCCCGTACTCTGCTTCAAAGTTTGACAGAATGGCCGCCTCCGCAATCGCTTCGACGGGCAGAATAGTGGCGGGCGTCCCGAACACTCCGGCTTCGTTAATGGCCGGCAGATTCCGGTAGCCGTCGTTCATGTCCGTGCCGTCGAGCAAGTAGTTATTCGAGCGACCGCGATTGCCGTTCGCGCTGAACAGGCCAAACGAGCCGGGCGAATCAGTCGCGCCCGATGGATCGCCCGTCGCGCCGGGCACAAGCACCAGAAACTTCGTGAAGTCGCGCCCGTTGACAGGCAGGTCTGAGACGGCTTTGGCCGTAATCGTTCCGCCGAGCGTGTTGTTCGTCGTCTCAACCTGCGCGGCTTCGGCGACAGTCACAACGGTATCCGCCCCGGCGACCAGCAACGCCACGTCAACACGTTTCTCTGCCGAAACTTCGACCACGACATTCGTGACGCGCGAAGGCTGAAAGCCGGACTGCTCGACGCTCACTTCATAAGTGCCAATCGGCAATTCAGAGATGGTGTAATTTCCATCCGCATCCGTGAACGTCCCGCGCTGGAGACCCGTGCCGACATGGCGCGTCATGACCCGCGCGCCGGGCACGACCGCGCCATTCGGGTCGGTCACAGTGCCGAGAATCGTGCCGCGAAAAGTCTGCGCCGCGAGCGGCATCGCGCAGAGGCACGCGAGCGCACAGAGCAGCACGAGCGTCTGGATAAACTTCCTCAGACTGAAAGTAGAGATGTCATGCAGGCGACGACCATCAACAGCTTGCAATGCTTCTGCTTTTTTCGAGTACACGGGATTGGCCCTCCACGTCTTTCCTGAAACGGATCGGACGAGCTTGAGAACTCCGCCTTGAACAATTCGCGAGCAAGTGAAAATTTCCGGTGAGCGAAGAGGATTATAGCCCGTCTACTTTTGGAGTCAACAGTTTTGGCTGAGCGGTCGAGGGATCATGTCAGAACCGCCTGCGGTAGCGGGCGGGTCATCAACTTGCGAAGACCCGCCCGCTACCGCAGGCGGTTCTGACATGGGTCAGATTTATCTACACTCTGCTATTTTGAAGCGACTCCATTTCCCTTCAAATGCTTATCAAGGAAATCGAGCACGGTTTTGTAGCCGTGTATCTCGTTGGCCTTTTTGGTAAAGCCGTGGCCTTCGTTGTCAAAGACGATGTATTCGACGATGCCGTTGTTCTTCTTGACGGCTTCGACGATCTCGTCGGATTCGGGCTTGATGACGCGCGGGTCGTTCTTGCCTTGCAGGACGATCAGGGGCTTGCGGATTTTGTCCGCGTGAAAAAGCGGCGAGATGGCGCGCAGGTTTTCTTTGTCGGTTTCGGGATTGCCCATCTCTTTGTAGAGAGCCTTGCGGAAAGATTCCCAGTAGGGCGGGATGGACTCAAGTGTCCGCACCCAGTTCGAGACGCCGAAGATGTCCACGCCGACGGCGAACTCTTCGGGCTTGAAGGCGAGCGCGGCCAAGACCATGTAGCCGCCGTAACTGCCGCCGATGATGCCTATCTTGTTTTCGTCAACGTAGCCTGTCGAAGCCAGATATTTTTTGGCTTCGATGCAATCCCAGAGCGGCTCGCGCCCGTGCTTCTGGTCGTCTGCGGCGAAGAAAGTCTTGCCGTAGCCGCTGCTGCCGCGATTATTGACGCCCAAAATCACGTACCCATGATTCGCCAGATATTGCATAAACGCGCTGTAGCCCGTGCGCGTCTGCCCGCCGGGGCCGCCATGCACCCAGACGAGCGCGGGCGCTTTTGCCTGAGCGTTGGCCTGATGCGGCTTGTACAAGATCGAAGGGATGTCCATCCCGTCAAAAGATTTGTAGCGAATGACCTCTGCTTCAACAAGGTCAGCGGAGTCAATCTCAGGATTGAGACTGCTTGTCAGCTTCGTCGCTTTCTTGGTGGCGAAATCGTAAACGTAGAGATCGTTCGGAGAGCGCGAGCCGTTAAGATAGAAGGCCATCAGCTTCTCGCTATCCGAAATATTGACGGAGGTGATGTCGCCCGACGGCATCTTCGGCAGCGAGATAAGCTTGTCCGTCGCATTGTCGTAAATCTTAATCTTAGTGCGCGCATCTTCGTTGATGCCGACGACGCGATACTTGCCGTTCTCGGAAAAGTACGTGAATGAAACGTCCCACGGAGCCTTCTCGATTACTTCAGTCTTGCCGGTCGCAAGATGGTAACGCGAGATATATTTGAACTCATTGCCTTCGTCCGTGAGGTAATAAAGATACCCTGATTTGGGATCGAAGGTCTCCGCGCTATAACCTATCTCGCCCTGATGCGGCGTGATGTGCTTCAGTTCTTTCGTCTCGACGTTATAGAGAAAGATGTCCGTATCGGTGGTCGTGTTCGTCTTGGTGAAAGCGATGAACTTTTTGTCGTTGGAGATAGCGCCAATATCATAACCCGCAGTGTCTTGATAAAGCTGTGTGCGTTTGAAGTCCGCGATGCTCATCTCGTAAATGTCAAAATAGCGCGCGTCGCGCTCGTTGGTGGAAAAGAAGAAAGACTTTTTGTCGTGGCTCCAACCTAAGAAAGAAGCTTTGGTTTTCTCTCCCGGCGTCAAGTCCGTTTCCTTGCCGTCCGTTCCCATCACGTACAGGTGATCGTTCTCGTTGCCGCCCCGGTCGTATCTGTAGATAAAGCGCGTGTCGCCCGGAAAGTATGAGACGGCATAGGTGCTCTCTTTGGTCGAGGTCGTCAACTGGCGCGCCGCGCCGCCCGCGACCGGCACAGTGTAGACATTAAAGATGCCGCTCTTATTGCTTGAGAAGAGCACGGACTTTTCGTCCGTCGAGAAAGAGCTGCCCGAAATCCGGGTCGTGTCCATAAACTGCTCGATGGTGTATTGCTTGACGTTTCGCGGCGCAGTTTCTTTACGCTTCTGCGCCTGCACGGCAGATGATGCGAGCAGTAGAATACAGAGCATCAATATCAACTTGCATTTCCGGCTGGCAGAGAGCGAGAGGTGTAGAGGGTTTAATGATTTCATAGAATCTCCTTCAAGTATGCGTTCATTTCTTTAAACGCTTGCGAAGCAATGTGATTAACATCTTAAGCGGATGGCGATGGCGGAAACGTTAATTGACGTGTAGGAAATTGTCAATGATACGAGTAATTGAGTAATGGTTCAGTTTCAAACATGGCAAAGAAAAGACAGGTTCCCGCAAAGACGCAAAGAAGAGAAGACGCAAAGGTGTTGAAGCTCTATTTATCTTAAATGATTTCTTGGCGTCTTCCTTTGCGTCTTTGCGCCTTTGCGCGAGATTCTTTCGTTATCGACTGACCCACTACCAGTAATTGCACGATATAGTGCCGTTGCCGCCCCATCTGGCATAAAGCATTTGAGCGGAGTATTATAATTTCATAGCGAAATCAACGGAGATAGGAAAGAGCTTTGCCAGCTTTGCGCGCGGGCACGGGTTTTGCTCGCGCGATTTCTGTAAAAGCAAACCCTCGCAAGGCGCTTTTTCTCCTGCACGCGCACGCTCCCTACTTCGTGTTAGCGCCTGCGGTGAGCTTTCCATCTTGCCCGATGATTCAAAAGAAAAGGAGTCTACGCATCATGCGCCGACAGACCAGACATCCGTCTCTGATTTTTTTAGCCCTGCTTGCATCGCTGCTCATCTCATCCGGCGCAGCGGCCAACAACCTCGACGAGGACAGCACAGACTATAGCCAGCAGGCGCGCGTCGCACGCATCAGCCTCTTGAGCGGTGACGTGCAGTTAAAGCGCGCGGGAAACCGCGAGTGGGAGAGCGCGGACTTGAACCTGCCGCTGGTCGAAGGCGATCAGCTCTCGACCGGCAAAGACTCGCGCCTCGAAGTTCAGATTGATGCGTACAACTTTGTGCGCGTTGAGGAGAATTCGATTTTAACGGTCGTCACCCTGCGTGATGAAGGCATCGCGTTCAGCCTTGCGGAAGGCACGGCGACGTTGCGCCTCTCGCGCTTTGACGGTGGCCGCGAATATTTCGAGGTGGATGCGCCGAAGACGACGATGGCGGCGGAAAAGCGCGGCCTCTATCGCCTGGACGCATCGCGCAACTCAAGCGGCGCGAGCGATGTACGCATCACCGTGCGCGACGGTGGCCGTGCGCGCATCTATTCGGAAACTTCCGGCTTTACCCTGAAAGACGGGCGCACGGCGCGGCTCTTTTTTGACGGAACCGAGGAAGCTGGCGATTGGGATTTGGCTTCCGCGCCTGCGCTTGACGGATGGGACGAATGGGTAGAGCAGCGCGAATACGCTCTGGCGCAGAAGCTACGTTATGAACGCCGCGACACCTACTACAACAGCAGTTTGTGGGGCGCGGAAGAGTTGGACGCTTATGGCGATTGGAGCTATGCAGGCTCGCACGGCTGGGTCTGGCGTCCGCATGTCACGGTCATCAACAACTATTATAACTGGACACCGTATCGTTACGGGCACTGGCGCTGGGTTCCGCCATACGGCTGGACTTGGATCGCCAGCGAGCCGTGGGGATGGGCGCCGTATCATTATGGCCGCTGGGTTTATTACAACAACTCCTGGTGCTGGGCGCCGCACGGTCATCACGGTTTTTCAAGACGGCAGTGGTGGAGTCCCGCGCTGGTTGTCTTTGTCACGATCAATAACAACAACTACGGAAATCAGGTCTGCTGGTATCCGTTGCCGCCCAGACATCCGAACCCTCCGGTTTACGCGGGTAATAATAATAACGGGAATGTCAACGGCGTTCTGCTTGGCGGACAGGTGCCGGTTAAAGGCGGACAGGTACTGGCGAATCCGAAAGGCGGTGTGAAGCCCTTGCTGGCCGACACCGCATATCTAAACGCCGTGACCTCTGTGCCCACCAAAGATTTCGGCAACGTGAAAGGGTCAGGCACTCGCGCTTCACTCGCGCTGGCGCAGGTTACTATCCAGAGCGATCCGGTGCCTGTCACTAACCTGCCCGTCAAATCGCCCAAGTCACAGATGGGCGCGCTCACAGCCGGAAATAACAATGAGGCTCTGCCCGTCCGCCCGCGCGGGCGTGGCGATTTGTCTGCGCCTCTGGCAGTTCCTCAGACCGGCGCGGCTGTACGCAAGCCCGGCGTCGCGCTTGATGAAGAACTGCGCCGCACGCGCCTTCAAAACGGGCGCGAGCCGGTCACGAAACCCGGCGCGGCGAGCGCAGGCTCTGAGACCAAAGACACAGGAGCGGTCACGCGCCCCGTCCGCCCGTTCGGGAAACCTGTGACCGAGCCTCCAACTGAAAAGAGCGATAATGACAATGCTGCTCCGGTGCGCCCACGGCGTCCGGACGCGAACATCAAGCAGAATGATGGCTCGTCTTCAACAGGCACGGAGAACCAGCCCGTCAGGCCGGTTCGCAGGCCGCCCGAAAAGCAGCCGGATGTGCCGCCGCCGTCGCAGACGCTTGAGCCGCCGAGGAGGCAACGACCGCCGGAAAGAAAACCGGAAGTGTCGGAGCCTGTCAGACCTGATCTGCCGGTTCGTCAAACGCCGCCTCCCGCACCGCCGCCTCAAAAGTCTGAGCCGCCGCCGAGAAGGCAGGAGTCTGAGCCGACGAGAAGGCAGGAGTCTAAGCCACCGCCTCCGCCTCCGGCGAAAAGCGCGGAGCCGCCGCCGGGTAGATCAAAAGGCGGCATAGGCTAATCGCTTTCGGCTACAGCAGAATACAGCCTCTTAATTAGACGGCTGCGAACTACTCGATAAACACTCGCAAGAGTTATTATCAAGTAGCTCGCAGCCGATTTTTTTAATCTGACTCCTGTATTCTGCTCTTATGAATCGAATTGTCTTTCTTGATCGTGACGCGCTGATAGCAGATGTCAGGCGGCCTGCTTTTCCGCACGAGTGGCGAGAGTATGCGGAGTCCGCTCCCGCAGAAGTCGTCGAACGCCTGCGCGATGCGACCATCGCGATTGTCAACAAGGTCGAGCTGCGCGAAGCGGAATTGGCCCAATTGCCCCGGCTCAAATTGATCGCGGTGGCGGCGACGGGCGTAGACATCATTGAGCTGGAAAGCTGCAAGCGCAGGGGCATCGCGGTCGCGAACGTGCGCGGCTATGCAAAGCATGCTGTGCCTGAGCATGCACTGATGCTGATGCTCGCGCTCAGCCGTAATCTCCTCAACCATCGCGCAGACATAGAGCGCGGCGCGTGGCAAGAGTCGAATCAATTCTGCCTGCTCAACCACACGATGCGCGACCTGCATGCAAGGACGCTGGGCGTTATCGGTTACGGGACGCTCGGCCAGGCGGTGGGAAAGCTGGCGCACGCTTTCGGCATGCGCGTCCTCGTCTCTGAACATAAGCACGCGCGAGAAGTCAGAGAAGGACGTGTGAGCTTTGAAGAGATTTTGAGCGCGTCAGACATCATCACGCTTCATTGCCCTCTGACACGAGAGACGCGCCACTTGATCGGAGCAGAGGAGTTGAAGCGGATGCGCCCGGATTCAATTTTAATCAACACGGCACGCGGCGGTCTGGTGGATGAAGCCGCGCTCGCAGATGCTTTGCAGCGCGGCCAACTTGGCGGCGCGGGCTTTGATGTCCTGAGCGAAGAGCCGCCGCGCAATGGTAATCCGCTGCTCGATTTAAGATTGCCTAACTTTATCCTGACGCCGCATGTCGCGTGGGCCAGCAACGAAGCGATGCAGGCTCTCGCAGACCAACTGATAGACAACATAGAAGCCTTCGCCAGCGGCGCGCCTCAAAATTTAGTGGCAGGAAATTAACAGGGATGGACAGGATGGAACTTTGAAATTTCAGATGATGAATTTGAAATCTTTTATCCTGCTTATCCTGTCCATCCCTGTTTGAATTGAACCATGCAGACCCTTAATTTCAAATCCGCCACGACCGTTTCGCTGGATGAGTTGGCCGCAGCTTTTAGCCACTCGTTCGCAGGTTATTTTTACCCGATGCAAACGAATGGAGAGATACTCGCGCGGCGCGTGCGTCTGGAACAGCTTGATCTACAAAATTCGCTGCTCGCTTATCAGGGCGCAGATTTCGTCGGCCTCTGGCTTTTCGGAATGCGTGGAGAGCGCGGCTGGTGCGGAGGCTTCGGCATCGTGCCGGAATTTCGCGGGCGCGGGTGCGCGAGCCTCTTGATGTCAGAGTTCATCGCGCGAGCGCGCGGCTGCGGAGTGAAAAGTCTGAGCCTTGAAGTCTTGACGCGCAACACGCCCGCGATTCGCCTGTATCAACGCGCCGGGATGCGCGTCACGCGCGATTTGATTATCTTTGAGCGCACACGCAGCGCAGAAGACAGCACGGCAGCATATACACATGATTTAAAAGAGGGACAACCGGCAACGCTGCTGCGCCACTTCGAGCGGCTGCATGCGTGGAAGCTGGCATGGCAGCGAGATAAAATCTCGCTGTTGATGGCAGACCTGCTGCAAGGCTTTTATCTGGGAGACGAAGATGCGCCGGACGCATACGCGCTGCTCTTCAAACGCCCGGACGGCAGTATGCTGGTACTTGATCTGGCGGCTGCGAATAAAGATTATGCTGACGCGCTCTCCGCAGGGATAGCAACGCGATGCGGCGCGCTGCGCGTGGTCAACGAACCCGAAGAGAGTTTGTTCAACCACGCGCTCAGGCTGCACGGTTTCGCCGAAGTGGATCGCCAGCATGACATGGTTTGCGAGCTTTAAGAAACTGTTTGAAAATTCCAACATGTGCGCTGAAGGCGCATGGAGAAGGTAGCCAGACGTGCAACGTCTGGTAGGTTGAGGAAAAGATTCGCGCATTGAAGATGCGCTCAGAACTGTCTGTCCGCACCTTGCGGCGCGGCAACGATTGTATCAGCTAACCAGACGTTGCACGTCTGGCTACCTTCTTATCGCCGCTCACGCGGCTTAACGGAATTTTCAAACAGCTCTAAGGAAATTTTCCAAAGTTGCTTCAAGTCAAAAGGCTGAGACAGGAAGTCTCAGCCTTTTGACTTGAAGCCTGTTTGTCAGGCTCGAAAAAATCTAATTGTAGTTTAACTGGCGGCGGCTTCGCCGGATTCCTGCGGCGGTGCGGCTGGCGCTTCGTCGTGATGATCCGCCGTGTAGAGCCGCAGGATTTCCTGACCCTGCCGCGAGCGCGGGTCAATCGTGCGCAAGTGCTTGCGCCCCTGCATTTCCCAGATGGCAGTGACCTGTCCATCTTTTTCGACGGCGTGATACGTAATCTCCTCCGTCGCTACCGGTTCAGTTGGCGCGGACTCCTCAGTGCTTTCCGGTTGCACCGCGCTTTCCGTCTGCTCAGTGCCTTCCGGCTCTGGCGTGCTTTCCGGCTGCGGTGCGCTTTCGGCTAAAGTGTTTTCGTCTTCTGGCATGCGAGTTTGAACGCTCTCCTCTCGTGTTGATTCTGCTCTTCAAGCTGTCTGATGTTTTCACAGATTGTGGCACACGCTTGCGCGGCATGTCTAGCGGCACGGCTTTGACAGCTTTACTCAATCAGCTTTCGCAGCGAGAGCGCCTGCTCGACTGCGCGGCGCGGCGCGACGACGCCCCAGCCCTGCCGGTCAACCTCTATGTGTGGAAGACGTTCAGCCGTGTCTATCAAGATGCGCTTGACCTGTTGCGGCGTGAGCGCGGGGTTCGCTTCGAGCATGCACGCGATGACGGACGAGACGATGGGCGCGGCGAACGAAGTCCCGTCAACATACTTGTAATGTTTGGTGATGACATTCTCTTCGCGCAGCTTGATGGTAATCAACTGGCGCAGGAGATAGACGGGCAATCCTCGCGCTTCATCTAAATCTCTATCAATGCCGTGATGCGCGGCAAGCAGCGCGTGCAGTTGATCGTCCGGCGCGCCGTCGAGCGTCGCCAGCAGCGCGGCTTCTTCGGCGGTCGGCGTGTGCGGCAGAATAGGCGCGGGAACCCAGATGCCGGGCGCGATCAGCTCAGGCTTTTGCAGGCCGTCAATCGTCGGCCCGTAAGACGAGCGATACATCCCGCGACGCGCGCGATTCAAAGAGTTCTTATCGTCAAGCCCGCCGACGGCGATGCATGACGGAGAGCTGGCCGGAGGCAGCACAGGATGGCCGGGCACGTGCCCCGCGTTGCCGACTGCGCAAACTATAATCAAGCCTTCGCGCACGGCGCGCTCGACGGTTTTCGCGAGAGAGTTGTGCAGGTAAGAAGCTTCTTCGTCGCCGCCCGCAGAGATGTTGACGATGCGGATGCCGTACTCTTCCTTGTGCGCCAACGCCCATTCGAGGCCGTGCTTGATATTCCTTTCGCTGATCCGCCCCGTCCGTGCGAGCTTGATGAGAACGACGTTCGATTCCGGCGCGATGCCGCGATAAAAGCCGTTCGAGAGCGACCCGTTCCCCGCCGCCACGACCGAAGTCATCATCCCGTGCCAGCTCGAAACATCCGGCGTGTCGAGCGTCGTCCTATCGCCTTCCGTCGCGGCAAGACTGTGATAAGCGAGGATGCGATTGTGCGGCGTCGTCAAATCAACGTGCGGGTAAAAGCCTGAATCCAAAAAAGCGATGGTCACGCCGCGCCCTGCAAAGCGGTCGTCAGCATCGAGCCTTAAGGGAGTTGACAGGACATGCCCGCCCTGCTCAAAGACCGCCGCATCGCTCTGAATCTGAAGCTTGGCGCGCTCGAACAATTCCACACAGCGCGGGCAGACCTCCGCGACAATAGCATCCGCCGGAGCATTCGCGGCAATCATCAACTGTACATCTTCCGCCAACGCCACGAGCGGCACGCGCCCGTCCGGAGCCTCGCGCCCGCACACAGGGCACACGGGATTGCCCGCTGCCCTGTCCGAATGAATCTCCGTCGGCTGTGTTGAGATAATCACGTCTGACATATTTCCAAGACCCCTTGTTCTGATTCTTTTAAGTTAAGACGGATATGATTAACGCAAGACACAAATCTATGCAAGGCTGGCTGGCGATACATTCTTGGGCTTTGAGTTGAGATTCGCGCGCCGCGCGTGTAAGGTATTCTGTAAAAATCCGTCGGCAAAATTTTCTGAGGGAGGTCTGGAGAAGCTACAGATGGCTACAGAGCAACCGACCGTGGCGGACATCTTTCGCCGCGCACAGGCGATACGCCAGGAGCGACCACAATTTTCATACAAAGAGCTGAAGGAATTGCTGGTCAACGAATTCACGGGCCAGCCTTTTCCGTCGCCGGACAAATTGACGATTCCGGAGCAGGATGCACGCGCGCCCGAAGAAGATTGGACGGCAGGATTGCCCCTCGTCATGCGCGGCATACAGCAGGAGGATTGGAAAGAGATTGCCAACGGCATCGTCCTCAGCCTTGAGCAGACCGAGAATTACGAGCAACAGCGCGGCAGACCCGGAGCCGCAGACGAATGGCACGACCGGACAGCGGGCATCAAAGACTCGACGCAAAAGGGCGTTGGGAAATGGATGCCAAAAGAGTTGCAGGCTCTGACCGGGCAAAAAGTAGAAGAGTAAATATTTGTTTTTGGTGCTTTGTTCTTTGTCTTTTGTTCTTTGCACGCTATTCAACATCGAGTTGGTGACTCACGCTTGAGCATCACATACAAGGAACAAAGTACCAAGAACAAAGCACAAAAGATTATGAGTTTTCTAAACAGGCTTTTCAACGATCCTCTCTACCAGCAGAACGAGCCGCGCAAGCCCGAAGAGATTGATGAGAGCGAAATCATCGTCAGCCCGGATACGCGGCGCGAGAATCGCGTTCCGCCCGGACAGACGCGCACGCGCAAGTGGCCTGTGCTGGACGCGCACGGCACACCTGAGGTTGATCTGGCGACGTGGGAGTTCGCTGTAGACGGCCTCGTCGAAAATCCCAAACAGTGGTCGCTCGACGAATTTATGCAGATGCCCGCCGTCAAGGTCTATGCGGACTTTCATTGCGTGACGCGCTGGTCGCGTCTGGATAATGTGTGGAGCGGAGTTTCGACCAGAGAGGTCGCGCGGCTTGTTGGTCTCAAGCCGGAGGCAAAATTCGCTCTCGCTTTCGGGCACGATCATGGTTGGACGACGAATATTCCGCTCGAATATTTTCTGGCTGAAGATTCACTGTTCGCCTGGTCGCACGACGGCCAGCCGATTGCGCCGGAGCATGGCGGCCCCGTGAGATTAATCGTGCCGCAGCTCTACGCTTGGAAATCCGCCAAGTGGGTCAAGGGCATACGGTTTCTCGAAAGCGACGAACCCGGCTTCTGGGAAGAGGGTGGCTATCACATGCGAGGCGTGCCTTGGAACGGCGGCGACGGCGAACGCTTTCGCTGGTAGTAAAGATTTAAAGTCAGAAGTCTGGAGTCAAGAGTCTGGAGTCTCAGGCTTTTTTTTGACTCTTGACTCCAGACTCTTGACTCCGGACTTTTTAAATCGTGAGTACACAAACTAACATTGCTATTGAAGCGCAAAGCAAGCCTGCGACGCCGAAGGATGCGGCAGCGGTTATTTTGCTGCGAGATGGAACAGATGCGTCCGACCCGGAAGTTTTCTGGGTGCGGCGCAGCGAGAAGTTGGCCTTCTTAGGCGGCTTTCATGCTTTTCCCGGCGGGCAGCTTGATGCGAGCGATGCTGAAACGGATGTCGCGAACTGTGCCGATGCAGAGACCGCTGCGATGATAACGTGCGCGGCGCGCGAGTTGTTTGAAGAAGTCGGCGTGCTTATCGCGCGCGGGGCTGAGAGATTGACTAAAGGTCAGCGCGCCTCGCTGCTTGATGATCTGGAATCGGGGCGGATGTCGTTTCCGAAACTTTTAGAGCATTACGGCCTGCATCTTGATGCGACTGATTTTACTTTCGCGGGGCGTTGGGTGACGCCGCCTTTTAGCCCGCGCCGATTCGACACGTGGTTTTTTCTGGCACGTTGTCCATCCAAGCAACAGCCGCACGTCGCTGCGGGCGAGCTTGAGTCTGGCGAATGGACGCGCGCGAGCGAAGCCTTTGCGCGCTGGCAGCGTTCGGAGGTTTTGTGCGTGCCGCCGGTCTTGCATGCTCTGACAACGCTGGCGGGCGGGCTTGACGATAATCTGATTCAAAGATTTCTCAACGTCCCGCAGGCTCATCAACTGCCCGTGCGCCGCATCGAATTTCGACCGGGCTTTATCTGCTTCCCTGTGCGCACGCCGACCAAGCCGCCCGCCACGCACACCAACGCTTACTTTATAGGCTCATGCGAAGTTGTGATTCTAGACCCCGCATCGCCTTATGAAGAAGAGCAGGCCGCGCTCGCCGCGTGCGTTGATGAATTGATAGCCGAAGGCCGCAACATACGCGAAATTATCCTGACGCACTTGCACCCGGATCATATCGGCGGCGTCAACGCTTTAATCAAACACTTGAGAGGCAGTGTCCCTGTCGCGGCGCATCGCCTGACGGCTGAAGCCCTTGAGGGCACGATTCGCGTTGACCGCTTGATTGAAGACGGCGAGACGATAGAGCTTGAGGGCGAACCGCATCTTGCTTTGCGCGCCCTGCACACGCCGGGGCACGCGCGCGGGCATCTCTGTTTTTACGAAGAGCGCACGGGCGCGCTCGTCACGGGCGATAACATAGTCGGTCTCGGCTCAGTCCTGATTGACCCGCCCGAAGGCAACATGCGTGATTATCTTCAGTCGCTCGAACGCCTGCGAGCGTTGCCGCATCTGACCGTCCTCTTCGGCGCGCACGGCCCCGCGATGGGCAACCCGCGCGCCAAGATCGAAGAGTACATCGCGCATCGTCTCGAAAGAGAAAAAAACATTTTAGCAGCGGTGCGCGACGGAGCAGGCAGCATCAAAGAAATCGTCGCGCGCGTTTACACGGACGTGCATCCCAAAGCTCTTCCGATGGCCGGGCGTGCGGCGTTGGCGCACTTGGAAAAACTGGAAGCTGATAATTTAGTGAGGCGCGACGGCGATGATATTTATGTAGCTCACGACGCAAATCTGTCTGTGGGCTAGTTCACTAAATTTTCACGCAAAGGCGCAAAGACGCAAAGACGGCGCAAGCAGGATAAACAAGAATGCTTACTTTTAATCTCCTTCTTTTTCTTCGTTTCCTTTGCGTCTTTGCGCCTTTGCGTGAAATTTATTTGTAATTCGATTCAGGCTCTAAAATTAATAGAGGGTTTAAAAGTAATGTCACAACCGAAAACTTTAGGCGAGCTAAAAAAGAGCGGCTACAGCATCTCTTCCGTCAAAGACGAGATGCGCGCCAACCTGATAACAAAACTGCGGGCGGGCGAAAAACTTTTTCCGGGCATCGTCGGCTATGACGAAACGGTCGTGCCGCAGATCGTCAATGCCATTCTTTCGCGTCACAACATCATCCTGCTCGGCCTGCGCGGGCAGGCCAAGAGCCGCATCATACGTCAACTGACAGAACTGCTTGATGCTGAGATTCCGGTCATCGCAGGCTCTGAAGTCAACGATAATCCGCTGCATCCGATCTCTGCTTACGGGCGACAGCTAATTGAAGCCGAAGGCGACCAGACTCCCATCGCATGGATTGACAGCGACGCGCGCTTTGTCGAAAAACTCGCCACACCGGATGTCACCATCGCGGATATCATCGGCGACGTTGACCCGATTAAAGCAGCTAAAGGCGGACACCTTTTAAGCGACGAGTTGACGATTCATTATGGCCTCTTGCCGCGCGCCAATCGCGGCATCTTCGCCATCAACGAATTGCCAGACCTCGCTGGAAAAATTCAGGTCGGTCTCTTCAACATCATGCAGGAAGGCGACGTGCAAATTAAAGGCTATCCTGTGCGCCTGCCGCTCGATGTGATGCTCGTCTTTTCTGCTAACCCTGAAGACTACACAGCGCGCGGCAAGATCATCACCCCTTTGAAAGACCGCATCGGCGCGGAAATTTCCACGCACTATCCGACTGACTTGCAACTCGGCGTCGAGATTACAAAGCAGGAAGCATGGACTGTCCGCCCCGAACTGAACGGACGCCTGAACGTTCCAGATTTTATCCGCGACACTATCGAACAAATAGCCTTTGAAGCGCGCGACGACCAGCGCATAGACAAACGCTCAGGCGTCTCGCAGCGGCTGCCCATCACGGTTATGGAATCCGTCATCTCCAACGCAGAGCGCCGCGCGCTCCTGACCGAAGAAGCAGAGATCGTGCCGCGCATCTCGGACGTGTACGCCGCGATTCCCTCTATGACCGGCAAGATGGAGCTTGAGTACGAGGGCGAACAGATCGGCGCACACAAAATCGCCAAAGATTTAATCAAGCGCGCCGCCGGAGAAATTTTCGAGGGCTATTTCGTCGGCATAGATTTCGCGGAAGCGACACGCTGGTTCGACAGCGGCAACAACCTGCGCCTCGCCGACACAGCCGATGCTCTCGAATGCATGAACCTGCTCGACGCCGTGCCCGAACTTGTAGACACCGCGCTCATCCCCTTCGACTTCAAACGCTCGGACGAAGCCCAAACCGTCTCCGCCTGCGAGTTTGTCTTAGAAGGTCTCTACGCACAAAACAAAATCAGCCGCAACGAAGAGGGCGGCTACACCGCCGCGACCAAAGCGAAGAAAGACCGGCGCGGGATGATTTATGATGACCTGACGGAGACGGGGCGTTATAGTTAAAATTAAATGGCTGAAGGCAACATTGAAAGAGAGGTGAGCAGCCATGAGCGAGAAAAGACAGGAAGCAGATCGTGAGCGGAATCTTGCGCATGCACGGGCGCGTGAACTTGCGCGGCGTCAAGGGGTGAAGCCAATCCGCAGCATTGATGAACTGCCAAGAGACCCTTGCCCGGAAGAAGATAGCGTAGACGAGTTTTTGTCATGGATTTATTCCCTTCGGCGACAAGATAAAGACCGGAGCAGTTTGGAGTGAGCGAGCCGTTCATAAACGATATTGTCGTGGTTGATACCAATGTGGTCTCTTATATCTTCAAGCGCGACTCACGTGAAACTCTTTATACCTCTCACCTTCAGGGACGGGTAGCAATCATCGCTGCACAGACGTTTGCGGAGCTTGAAGCTTGGCCTTTAAAGAATGGATGGGGAAGGCATCGTCATGAAGCTCTTCGAGCTTATCTTGAAACTTACGCTTTTGCGGAAGTTGATAAGGCTATTTGCCTGCAATGGGCTAGAGTGGAAGCGAATGCAAGGCAGATAGGACGACCTATCACTGAAGCTGACGCATGGATCGCAGCTACCGCGTTAGCTTACGCTGTGCCACTGGTCACGCATAATCCTTCTGACTTTTATAATGTGCCGGGATTGACTGTTATCACTGAAAAGTAATTTAACAAGGACTAAGAAAGACCGGCGCGGGATGATTTATGATGACCTGACGGAGACGGGAAGGTATAGTTAATATTCCCGGAAAACCGTAATTAATGGGCTACGAGACTAGAAGCGTACATCTGAAGGCTTTGCCTAACTACCAGAAAGCAGTTGTTCCGCGTAGCAAGCTTGAAGAGTACGCTCTGAATCCTGCGCACAAAGAAGGACAGCACAAAGCGCGCCTCTTTAAAAGCATTCTTGGATTTGAGAAAACCGATTGGCAGAAGCTGGAAAAAATAATTCTTGATGAACTTCCTTATCATGAGGCATTGTTTCTTGAAGCAGGTCACTGGGGTAAGAAGTATCTGGTATCTCTTCCAATAATCGGACTTAATGCTAACATAGCTATTGTCGAAACCATCTGGATAATTAAACCCGAAACTGACTATCCAAGTTTTGTTACACCGCGCACGATAAAAGAAAGAGGTGAGCCATGATTGAATTAAAAAAAGCTCACGAATTAGACATAGTCGAATTAACTGAAGACTTGCCAGAGTATGGTGTCTATCGCGGGGCGCAGGGCACTGTGGTAGAGGTTTTCGATAGCCCCGAAGAGGCATACATGATTGAGTTCTTAGAGGACTCAGGTGCTACCTCAAAGATTGCAAATTGGGTAAAGCCTGAGCAAATCGATAACATTAGCATTAAGGCAAAATGAAGTTCACACGTTATTCAAAATTCAAGGGTCTCGACATCTCTTCGCTCAATCTGGGCGATTTGATGGAGGCGTTGTCGGATTCTGTTTTGAATTCGGGATACGACGACGATTATTACTGGACCAGACAGCGGCAGGAGCCGGACACGTCGCTGGATGCTTTGAGGCGTGCGCTGTTGCAGGCTTTGCTGGATCAGGGCTTGATTGACGAGCAGCAGATAAAGGAGATGCTGGCGGACAATGAGGGAAAGTTCAAAGGCTCTCTGTTGGAAGAGATGCTGAATCAGCTTATAGAGCGGTTGGTGGAAGAGGGTTATCTGAACTTAAAAGAGGAACAAAGGCAGCAGGCGCGGGACGACAGACGCGGCGGGCAGGGCGAGGTCGGAGAAGCCCTGCCGCGTGATGTTCATTTTGAGGTGACGGAGAAGGGCCTGGACTTTCTAGGCTATAAGACTCTGCGAAGCCTTTTGGGGAGCATGGGGAAAAGCTCTATCGGGCGACATGATACGCAGCATCTTTCAACGGGTGTTGAGGCCGCAGCCGCGAGCAAGCTTTATGAGTTCGGCGATACGATAAATCTGGATGTGAATACGACCTTGCTCAACGCCATCAGGCGCGAGGGTTTGGGCGTGCCGCTCAATCTGGAATACGGCGATCTGCATGTGCACCAGTGCGATTATCAATCTTCGTGCGCGACCGTAGTGATGCTGGATTGCTCGCACTCTATGATTCTGTATGGCGAAGACCGCTTTACGCCCGCGAAGAAAGTCGCGCTCGCGCTCGCGCATTTGATTCGCACGCAGTATCCGGGCGACTCGCTCAAGATAGTGCTGTTTCATGATTCGGCGGAAGAGTTGCCGATGGCGAAACTGGCGACGACGCAGGTCGGCCCGTATCACACGAACACGGCGGAAGGCTTGCGGCTTGCGCGCCGCTTGCTGCAAGCTCAGCGCAAGGAGATGAAGCAGATCGTGATGGTCACGGACGGCAAGCCGACCGCTTGCTTTCTGGATGCGAATAGCCCGGTTTCAGTTCCATACAGAAGAAGCTCAAACGATGGCAGCATGCCGCAGCGCAAGCTTTACAAAAACCCGATGGGGCTTGACCCGTTCGTGATGGACGAGACTTTTAAAGAGATTCAAGGATGCCGCAAGGCTGGCATCATGATTAATACTTTCATGCTGGCGTCGGATTATTATCTGGTCGAGTTCGTCAAGCAGATGACGGCGATGACCAACGGCAAAGCGTACTTTGCCAACCCCAACAACCTTTCGCAATTCGTGCTGATGGATTTTTTGAAGCGCAGAACGAGCCGCGTTAAGTAGTTAATAACAGTTGGCAGTTGGCAGTTGGCAGTTGGCAGTGATGCTATTATTGTTTCTTATCTACTATCTTGTCTCTGCGTCTCGGCGGTAAAAATATTCTTATCCTGAACTCGCTTTAAATCAGATAGCTGCTGTTATCTCTGTGTCTCCGTGTCTCTGTGGCTAATCTGATGTCGAACTCGCGCTATTTAATTCTGACTGTGAAGCTCACGCTGCCTGTATTGTTCGGAGCGGTCTGGCTGAGATTGCCCGTAAAGTTAAAGCGGATGTGTGTCACTGCGCCGTCGTAACCGGCGGGCGCGCCGCTCGCGCCGCTCACGGGTGTGTAGGCGAAGGTGGCTGCGTTGTTGTTTGAATAAGTAGTGGTGAAAGTCAATCCCGTCGTCCCCAAGACGCTGGTCACTGAGCCAATTCTGAAATAGGTGCTGGTGTTCAAACGCAGGGTCACGTTGGCCGGGTCGGGGTCTGTGATGACAAGGTTGCGCGCCGCGCTGCCGCCCGTGTTGGTGAAAGTGAGCGTGTAAGTCAAATCCGTGCCGGGCGGTTGTGTGCCGCTCGGAGAGACGCTCTTGGTCAAAGCGACGCTGGGCGGCAAACAGGTCGCGCCGGAGCTGACGCCCGGTATCTGGCCGGGAGTCACGCTAAGCGAAAGACCCGCCCCGCCGGCGGTCGCGCCATACGCATCGAGCGCCGTCGTCGTCGTGCCGCGTGCGCCTCCATTCACATTAACGGTTGCCGCAGCCGAAAGGAGGACGACGCCGCCCGCTCCGCCGCCGCCCGGCCCGTGCCGTTCCCCAGGCGAAGCGCCCGGAGCCTGCGTCGGCCATGCATTCCCGCCCGCGCCTCCCTGCGCGCGTGTCGTCAGTGTTCCAAGTCCGCCGGTGATCGCTACGACAGAGATACTGCCGCCCGCGCCGCCGCCGCCGCCGCCGTCATTGTCCGGCACTAATCCGGCTGCGCCGTTGGCCGTAATGGTGCCTGTGCCTGTGATGGTTCCGCTGCGAATCATCACGATGCCGCCGCCCGCTCCGCCGCTGCTCTCCACGCCCGCAGAGTTATTGCGCGTGCCCGCGCCGCCGCCGCCGCCCATCACGACGCGATTGGCTGCTGCCGCAAAGGCAGCGCCGCCAAAGCCGCCGAGCGCGATATTCGTACTCCAAGTGTTGCCGCCCATGCCGCCCGCGCCGCCGTTGCTGCCGCCGCCGCCGCCCGAGTTTTGATCGTTGGCGCTCGGGTTGCCGTCTGTGCCGCCGCCGCCTGCGTTGCCCGGAGCGCCGCGCGCGGTGCTGCCGTTCGGATAACCGTCAACTCCGGTGTCATCAACAGTGCCCGTCGCGGGTTCGTAAACATAGCGCGGCGTTCCGGCGATGCCTTCGCCCTTCATTCCATGAAAATCGTTTGCAGCCAGATTGCGATAGTCTGTATTCGTGCCGCCCGGGTCGCCCGCGACTTGACGCGCGCCGCCGCCGCGAAAGCCGAGCGCGTTGACGCTGACGGTCGCGCCGCCGAGCGCGAGCGCGCCCGAAACATCTATCGCGAGAATGCCGCCGACCCTTCCATCCCAAGCCAGCGCGGTCAACCCCGAAGTCAAAGTCGCGGATGAATACTGCGGGACGCGCACGACCTGAAACCTGCGCTGCCCCTGTGTGCCGGTCGCGGCGGCATTCGTATAAGCATTGATGAGACCGTTGCCTGTGCCCGCACCGCGAATGGAAACCGTAGCACCCGCGTTGCTGAGCGCGACGACGTATTCGTAAAGCCCTGAGCGATTGATGGCAGTTGAACCTGATGCCGGACTGCCTCCGACGCCATCTCCATACGCATCCGTGTTGGTCGAATTTATCGCAGCGTCCTGCATCTGTATCACCAGCAGCAAGTCGCCTGTGGCGATGGGGTTGGATGCGCCCGAAGGCGTGCCGATTGAGATCGAAGTCGCTCCCGCGCTCGCGCTCGATGTGCCCGGATAATAAGTATTAACGATGCCTGTCAGCGAGCCGCCCGCGCCCTGATTGCCGGGCGTGGCGCAAACTTGTTGCGCGCTCGTGTTTGCGGCGGAGACGAAGAGGCAGAGCAAGGCGAAGAGGCATAATCCGGCGCGACGCGACCAGCTCCGCTTGGCCGGGCGGCTTGAAGAATTAAGAGGCGATGCGCTCATGCGGCGGCTCATCAGGGTTGATCTCCCGCGTTTTCGGTTGCCGCCGGCTGTGCTTCACCGTCAGCCGCAGCAGATTGTAAACCGTTGCGCGAAGTCCCGAACAGGTCGAAGAGCGAGAAGAGCTTGGATGAGATAGTAAAGTAAAAACCGCGCCGCTCGTTATTAAACGAAGTGCTCCGGTGCGGCTCCGTTGCGGAAGTGAAATTGTAACCGCCGCCGAGCCTCAAATCAGGCAAAGCCCAGAAGCCGATTTCCGCGCCGGACGAGTTACGGCGCGTGCCGCTGGCGGGCTGCATCAGCAGGCGCGTCTCTCCGGCCAAATCAAAGTATTTGCCCAAGCGATACTGCGCACGCACCTGTGTCATGTAAGTAAAGGTCGAAACATAAAACACACGCGCATCGCCGTCCGCGCTCAGCTTCACCGCGAGCCGACCGTACAGCTCAAGGTTTTTGCTCAAGAGATAATAGCCGTCGCTCGATAGCACGTCCGCGCGCTGGCGCACAGGCGCAAGCCCGTTGATGCCGTCTTGAAACAAACTGCGATGACGATAACTGAAGAGCATGCCATAGCGGTCGGATTCCAGAGGCCGCACGGCAATCGCCACTGTACCGTCCAAGACTTCGCTCTGGCGATTGGAAAATAACGAGCGCGCATATTGGAATCGCGCCATCGTCGTCACGCCGTCAAACAAGCGTCCCGCCGCGCCCACCGCAAAAAGTTGTCCCATGCCGTCGCGGTCGCGCAATTCATAACGCACGGACGAGCGGAAATTCTCCGTCGGCAGCCACGAGCCGCCAACCGTCAGGCTGTTAAAGCTCTCGCCGTTGCCAGACATGTGAAAGCCACGCTCGAAGCCTAGCTCAAGCGATAGCTTTTTGTTAATCGGGAGGCGATTTTGCAAGCCGATGACAGCAAAGCTATCCGTGCCGTTGATGCCGTTCTCAAGTTGATAACGCCCGCCGAGCGTCGTGTAACGCCCGAGCTTCGACTGAATCCCGATGGCCGTTTCGCGCCGCGCGCTGGAAGCGGCAAAGCCCGTCAGGCTCGAATCGCTGATCGGTGTAATCGCGGCAGCAGCGATGCGCTGCGTCAGAAACAACTGCGCCCAGGGCTTTAACTGATAAGTTACCGACAGCGTCGTCTGCGTCGGATAGGTCGGGTCGGCCTCGCTCACATTCTGTTCGTGCTTGATAGAGAGGTCGAGTTTGTCCGTCGCGTGCCAGTCCGCGCCGAGCGTGACGAGTTGCGAGTTCACGTCGCGCCCGCCCGTCTCATCTTCGTAACGGCGATAGTCGAATCCGAAGTTAAAGCGCAGGCGGTCGCTCATGATCTGCGTCCAACCGATGCTCGCGGTCGTGCGCTGGTTGTCAACATTGTCCGTTTGATTACTCTCTTGAGTCAGACCGAGATGCAAGAGTCCCTTGCGATGCGGCTTGAGGTCGAGCTGAACTGTGCCGCGCATGTTGCCGGGTGTCGCCGTCGCGCCGAAGGGATTGAAGAAGCCCGCGCTGGTGCGTTGAAACTCTGCGCGCAGGCGGCCTTCGTAAAAAGGCAGAGGCTGTTCGAGCGAAGCGCGAAAAGCATTCCCGTTATGCTCGTCATTTGCTCCGGCCTGCCCGAAAGAGCTATTGACCGCGAGCTGGCCTTGACTCGTCGCAAAATCGAATTGCAGGCGTCCGCGACCGGGCAGTTCCCATTCGCCGTCAATTCCACCGATGCTGAAGGAACCCAAATCCGGCTGCTGCTGGTTGATAAACGAGAGGCCGAGCCGCAGTTTGCCAAACCGCTTGACCGCGCGCCCAGTGTAAACCGAAGACTCAAATCCGAGGGCGCGATGCTCGTAAGTGATGACGATCTGCACCAGGTTCAGATGATAATCGAAAGCGGAAATCGGGCGCAGGAAAAACAGCGTCCCGAGATTCGAATCGAGATTGTAATCAACGGAACGAATCAGCGTCTCGCGCGAGAGAATCATTTCCGGGTTGCGGCGGTCGCGCACTTCGATAACGACATTTTCCGAACCGGGCAGGATGTCCGGGCGCGACAATTGAATCAGCGAGAGCGTGCCGCCGGGAAAAACATCGCGCGCGAAAGCTGTGTCGGGACGCGCTCCCGTCAAGCTCACAAAATCGCCCTTGTCATTCTCCACATGAAACTTGATGCCCGTCAGCTTGCGGCTGTAAGAAGCAAAACCGGCTTCGTCCATATCCGCTTCCATGTCGCCGAACATCGCGTAAGAACGACCGCGATCAAATCGCACGAAGAGCTTGGAGTTTGAAGCGGCGTCTTCATAACGAGTCGAAGAATCGCCGAAGAGCGTGTAAGCGCGCTCAAGCGGATCAAGCTGGAAAAGCCGGTCGCGTCCCGCCAGACGATTCAAAGGCTGCTGGCTGTCATAAGCAAGGGTCAGCAAGTTATCGCCGAAGAAACGCCCGCGATAGAAAAAGTTGAGATGCGTCCGCACCGTCTCGTCCGTGCCGCGCGCTTCCATCTCCGGCGCGGCTTTGCCAATCGAGACTTCCACGAGGCTGACCATCAGCGGGTCGCGCACTTCGGGCGTAAAGCGCACGCGGCCTTCGGCCTTGACGTTGCCGAGCGTGGCGTGCAGTTTCGTTTCGCCAGCCGTGTTGTCCGCAATCAAAGCGACGACCGCCTCGCCGCCCACGAGCGAGACGACCGTTTGATGTGCGTTCGTGTTGACCTGTTCAGACACGCCGTTGTTCGCCGCAGTGACCTTCGCGCCCGTCAGCGCGAGCGCGGACGAGTCGTTATCTTCGGTCAGGCGCAAGCGACCCGCGCTGGTTTCGATAGCAACCTGAGCGTCCGCAGCCGGATGTCCCCACTCGTCCAGAGCGCGCACGCGCACAAGGGTCGAGTCGCGCCCGGAAGCCTGAAGCTCTGTCTTCTCAGCCACTATCTCCAAGCGCGTTGCGGGGCCGCGCCCGTAAACCATCAACTCCGTCACGCGACCCGGTTCTTTGTTCGGCCCCAAGGCCGAGACGCGCACGCGATTCGGGCCGGGGCGCAAATTGATGCCGACGAAACCGTATGTGGCGACCGCGTTCTTGTGGTCAACGCGCGTCGTGCCGATGCTCGAATCAGAGATGCTCTCGCCGTTGACTTCCAGCGCGACCGTCCAGGTTTCGGCAACGCGCGCTTCGACCGCGAGCGCGGGAGTAATGATGACCTCATCCACGATTGGCGAGAGAACCACCACCTCACCCGGCGCGACAGGCTCAATCGTCTCCGTCGCTTCGACCTCAAAAGTGCCGGGCGCGTTCGGCGTCGGGGATGGAAGCGCGGCGTTGCTCTGGCTGTCGCTTGTCGTGGCTTTCTCTTGTAAGGCTTCGCTCTTAGAACCGGATGCCGGAAGAGCATCGCTCGCGGGCATCTTTGAAGCAAGATTGCTGGGACGCAGGGCGAAGTTCTGGCGCAGGAGCGCGCCGCCGCCGAGCGGTGTGCGCAACAGGCGCGTCCAGCTTCGCTCAGACCGCGCGCCGTCGTCTTTCAAATTGTAAGCGTAGGGCAGCGTGATGGGATCGAGCGAGATAACGAGCGCGCCTTCCGCGACCGCCGGAAAGTTGTATAACCCCTGCGAGTCCGTGACGACCGATTGTCCGTTCGCCAGATACAGCCGCACGCCCGAGACCGGCTTCTCGCCTTTATCGAATTGCCCGTTATCGTTCGCGTCCTCGAAAACTCTTCCTAAAATTATCTGGCGCATCGAGAAGACGCCGCGCCCAACGCGCACGCGCGCCTGCGCCGGAGGCGTCGTAATCGTTTCGCCGCCCGCGAAATGCCCGCCCGCGATGGCGGTATTGATTTGATCGCCCTCGCTCGCGTTGACCCCGACGCGCACGCGGTAAGTCAGAACGGCGCGCTCGCCCGGTTGCAGTTGGCCGATTTGAAAGACGAGCGTTGCGCCTTCGATAAGCGGAGTGATGCTCGCGCTCTGGCTTGAGCCTTTCTGCAAGGTCGCTGTGCCGACCGCATACTGAAACGACGGCGGCAGCATGTCGCGCACTACGACATCGAAAATCGCTGCGGCTGTGGCGTTACGCACTTCGACGCGATAAGTCAAAATGTCGCCGATCTCTGCCTGCGCGCGGTCAACCGTTTTCGAGATGTCGAGCGTTGAATTCTCGAACATCGGAATGTTGAGCGCGATGTCCGCGAGATTGTTGATCTCAACCGTTTCCGTCGTCAGCTCGAACCCGCCCGCGACCGCGACCGGCATTCCATCGAGCGCGCTCACCGTCATCGCAAACAACTCGCCGCTCGTCGGGCGCACGGAGATTTGCAAGAGGCGCGAGCGATAATTGGTGGCCGTGACGTTGATGAAATAGTTTGCGGGCAGTTGCGCTGTGCCAACCTGTTCGGGAGTCAGAGTAAAGCTGAAATGCCCCGCTCCATCCGAAGCAAAGGGATTCGTATTCGGCTGGTTCGGAGTAAAGCCGCTGTCCGGCACAAGCTCAAGCAGCGCGCCGCTCGTCCGGCTTGCCAGCAGCGAGACCTGCGCCCCCGGAATGGGCGCTCCGGCTCCGCCACGCGCGGCATAAACCGTCCCGTAAGGATCAACTATAACCACCGCTTCGGACGAGTTGACGGTCGCAGCGTTCGAGGCCGAGACGGTCGCAAAGTTGATAATCCCGACGCCGCCAATCGCTGTGTTCGTCACGACGGCTTGAAATCTGAGCAGGACGACTTCGCCGGGCGCAACCGGCTGCTGCAAGCGAATCTCTATATGGCGACCCGCGACGCGCCCCTCGTCAGCATCATCCGCATCCGTCAACTGTCGCTCGTTAAGCCGCAAAGAGTTCGGCGCATAATCTAGCTCGACCGGCAGGTCGTCAACCAGCACGACGTTCTGCGCCGCGACCTCTCCGGCATTGCGGAAGCTGACGGAGTAATTGAGCGTCTGTCCGATATGAGCAACGTAGCTCGGTCTGTCTTCGACGAGCTTGAGCGGCGGAAGCTGCGCGTTGTTCGGATGTGTGAGCTGCGCTCCGCGCCCGACGGCGTTGATAATCGTCCCGTCATCCGTTGCCATGCCGCCCGCGCCGATGCTCAGGTTGGAGCGCGCAGTCAGATTCAGCAAGAGCTGTGAGCCGGGCGCGAGAGTGTGCGTCTGAAGAATCATCAAGACGCCGATGCATGCACTCGGGCTTAGGCGCGGACTCATGTTTTGCCCGACGATGATCGGCACATCGCCTTCGGACAGAATGTTGTTGCCGTCAATATCGTAATGCAGCGAGAGGATTTCGGCGGGCGCGCTGGCAGCCGCGCGTGTGACGGTGTAGATGTCTGAGGAATTGCCGGGATTGCAGATGCGAAAGACTCTGGTGATTTGCTCATTAGGCGTCACGACCGCTGACGGCTCTGTTTGGTCAGGCGTGACGACGATAGCGGAAACGGCTAAGACAGTAACCGTGACTGTCGGCGAGACGGTATCAAAATCAGCGCCTTCTTCATCACTGTAAGTAGCTGTCGCATGATTGCTGATGATAGTGTTCGCGGGCGTCTCACCAATTTCACCCGCCACAAATGCGAGCGCACGGCCAGCGGTGGCCGCGCTTATCAGAACAAGCGTAAGGAAAAGAATGACAGCAGCTTTTGTGCGATTAGGAGGCAGCATCTTTTCTACGAGATGTAAGTGGGAGCAAGCTTTACCGCTAGGGGAAGACGGGCAAACGGCGCGAGGCTTTTAGGAAGCGGCGAAGCTTCTGCCCGCCTCGCGCCGTTTGCTCGGAAGTGACGCTCTTTACCTGATCTGGCGTCTGAAGACGAACGTGCCGAATTGTCCTGCGGGCAGCGTCGCGATGGTGTCTGTCAGCAAGCTTGAGCCGACAACATCACCCGTGATTATGCCGCCGCGGGAGTCCGTCGCTCCGACAACGTGATCGGTGAATGTTCCCCAGTTGTTCGGCAAGGTGTTGCCGTTCTCTGTGATGACGAGATTGCTAGCCGTCAACGTAGAGTTGTTCGTGCCGCCCGTGCTGGAGATGTTGGTGTAGGTGATCGTGTAGTTAATGACGGCTCCGGGAACGGCATCAGTTGCGCCGCCGACGCCCGTCGAGTTAGTGACCGTAAAGGTCTTGTCCAGACGAATGAAGCCCGTGTAGAGCCTGTCAATCGTCCGGTTGGTGTTGGCCGGGGTGACGCCCGAAGCGGCCTGAATCACCGAATCAAACCCGGTCAGCACGGTGCCGCCTACCGGAATCGAAACGCGCACCAGAATCTGCGCCGACGCGCCGAAGGCGATGGCAACGGTCGTGTTTCCGCCACCGCTCACGGTCGTATAAGAACCGCCGCCGTTGGTCGAAATCTCAACCGTAAATCCTGCGGGCACGGTCGGAGCCGTGAGCGTAAAGGTGTCGTTGGCATTACCCGTGTTCTGCACCGTGTTGGTAAAGACGACCTGACCGGCGGCGGTGGTGACTCCGCCCGGCGCAACCGCTGCAATGCCGACGTTGATGCTGCGGTTGGTGTAGTCGTCGTTGTTATTGGTTGGGCCAACGGCTGCGGGGAACCCGTTGGGGCCGATCAGGACGTTGCCTGTTTGCGCTAAGAGCGTCTGCTGCTGAATACCCTGATTAGCAGTCGGCGTTCCGGCGGGCAGCGGCTCATCAAAGTTAGCGTTTGAATCGCCGCGATTGGGAATCACATCGCCCGATTGATCCGTAATCAGCGAACCGATGCTGTTGTTGCCGAAGGTATCAACGATCTCATAAATCGGCGTCGTCGCATTGGTGGTCGTAATCGTAACCTGCATCGAGACGCTGGCGCTGCATGCGCCGATGCCCAGAGAGGCTCCGACGTTGAAGGCCATGCGCGTCACGCTTGAGAGACTGCCCGGAGCAGTCGCAGTCCAGGTGGCTGCGCTCGGAGCGGTCGAGAGCGGCGAGGTCGTGTAGAGCGTTCCTGCCGGGAAAGTCTGGCCGGTCGCCAGCGAAGTCCCGACCGGAATCGGAGCGACGATAAACACGCCGTTCGTTCCGCCGAGGGTCATGGACGAGACCACGCGCTGGCCTACGTTACAGGTCTGCATCGCGTAGTTGATGTTTGAGCCGAGCGCGACCGGGCCAGCCGGCGCTGTCAGTGTGACTTGCAACTGCGCATCGTTCTGGACGGTAGCCGTAATGTCGCCGCGCGCTTCGCGCAGTCCATTAACGGAACCGCTCGCCACCGTGCGGACTTCATTGGTGGACGGCGCGCCGGCGGTCGCCTGATTATCGAAAGTCGGGCTGCCGGTCGAAGCGTCGCCGAGCAGAACCTGCACGGTGCTGCCGGCGGCTGCGCCCGCGTTGATGTTGACGCGCACGCGCACATCTATAAAACCGTTCTGCGCGATGGCAGCCGACAAAACGTCCGCGCCGTTCGTGAACACATCCGTGTTCGGACCCAAAATCACAACGGACTGGATCGTGCCCGCGCCGACGACGCGAATGCTCTGACCATTGGCGAGAAAGCGCACCTGGTCGGAGAAGTTGCCCGTATTCGTCACGCGGAAGACATAGTCTACGTTCGTTTGTCCGGCGACGATTGTCGGGTTGGCTCCGGCGTCCGGCGTGATGGCTAAGCCCGAAACGTTGGCGACCGTCACGGTCACAGTGTTCGAGACCGTGCCGTAGTTGTTGCCGCCGCCGTCCGTGTAGCTGGCACTGGCTTGGTTATTGATCTGTGTGCCACCGGGAGTTGTTTGCGCTGCGCCTTCTGAGAAAAAAGTGCAGGCGATTGCAAGAAGCACAATCAAGCGCGAAAGCGCGCGTGTGTGCTGGAGAATTTTGTTTCTGCTCATTATCTTTCGTCCTCGAAATGAAACGCTGTCCGGCTGAACCGCCGAAGGAAGGTTCACAAAAATGGTGAGGCGTGAAATAGATTATTTCACGCGCACTTGGTAGGAGGCGTTGAGTTTGCCACCGGCGGCGAGTGGGTCTGCCCATTCGTAGCGTACCTGTGTGTACATCGAAACGGGGGCGTCCACTTGCTTCATCGTCCCGTCAGCCTGTTTTTCAGCGATGGTCGGAGTCGGCACAAAGCTCTTGCCGCCATCAATGCTGTAGGTGACGCGAACGCGGCCATCCGCTTTCTGGCTGCCCGCGATGAGAACAGTTCCTTTGGGAATCTGCCCGACGACTTTGTAATCGTGCGCCGCGCCGTTGCCGACGTTATCGGAGCCGATGTTCCAGTTGACGATTTCGCCCGTGCTGACAGCTTCAGCCTTCTCGACGGAAACCTGCGCCTGCCCGCGCGAAACGAACCCGGACAAAGAGACTTTGACTTCGGGACGGGCGGTAAATAAACGCGCCGCTTTTGTTTTAGCGAAGACGGCTGCGCCGCCTACGACCAGTAAGGCGCAGGCGATAGCAAACACCGGGGCGCGGTTCTGCAATAGCTTTTTCATGTAACTTTCTCCTTGAAGGGTTAAAAACCGGATGGCTCCTAAAGGAACGGCACAGATAGCTACTGTGAGCGCGGTGCAAGGCCGAAATCTGAAAAATACGTTCCTGAGAGCCTGAGTGAAAACCCGTGTGGTTGTGTCGGAATAGATTGGTAATTCAGTATGTCGGAATCAACCCCTACAAGAGTTGATGAACGGAGTTTAACAAGGCAAAACTGCGTTGTCAACCGTTTTTGTCAAAATTTTGACACGCCCTCTCCGCTCATGCCCGTAGCCAGCCCGCCAGAGAGGGCTTTTCCTGCCTTCTTTCGCCCGCAAATATGTCAAAAACCTCAAGTTAAACGTGGTTTTCGATTAGATTCGGTTGGTTGGCAGCAAGGGTTTCGGGTGTGGAGAATTCGCCCTATTATGACTTTAAGATTGACATAGAAATGAGACTTATTTACCTGTCAGCGTGTTTTACGCTGTTCTGTATCGCTGTGTGTCCAGCCCCCTCTTCAGCCTCCAACGGCTTAGCTGCCGAAACCGCTGAGACTGAAAACGCGCGTCCAGAGCCTGATATTAATCTCTTGACACTCAATGCCGCTCCGTTGTCGCTTAATGAAGAGCGCGCGGTCGGACAGCGGTTGGCTTATCTCTATGCACAGCGCCACTCGCTTTCAGTGGATGTGAGGATGCAAGAGAGACTCAACCGGATTGCGACACGCATGTGCGCCGCGTTTGAAATGCCCGTGCTTGACATCACGATCGTCAAAAGCTCTCAAGCCGAAGCCGTAAGCTTTCCTCCCAATCGCATCTTCATCACTTCGACGCTCGTCAAGCTGGCACGATCTGACGACGAGTTGGCTGCTGTGATTGCGCATGAAGCGGCGCATGTCCGGCGGCGGCATCTGGCCCATTTAATCCGGCTGGCTCTCACACTGTCAGCCAAAGAGCGCGCTTACTTTCCAACCCGTGCGGCAATCGTGACAGGCCAGATTGTGCAATTCGCTTTTCCTCCCGTCCTAGACACAGCGCGGCTGCGTTATGAAATGGAAGCTGACCGGCAAGCTGTTTTGTGGTTGGAGCGCGCGGGCTACGAGAACCGCGCGTTGAGCAGCCTGCTGGAGAGTCTCGCAACCCGCCTCTCGCCTCAAGAGTTTCAGGAGAGCGAATCCCTGCGCGCACGCATCGCGCTGCTCGCTCCTGACACAACCGTTGTTGCTGCACGCTAGGTAAGCTGTGATAGTGTCCACGCGAGTCAAGATCAAGTAACAATGTCAATCAAGAGTAGAAACTCTTTGCGATCTTTGTGTCTTAAATCTTTGCGGTCTTTTCGTTAAAAAAGCCTTTAACCGCAAAGACCGCAAAGTGAAACCCCGCAAAGAACGCAAAGAAAAAGCAGTTGATTTGTTTCTACCCTTGATTCGCATTAACATACGAAACCAGAGAGAAGCCAAGTAACAAGTCAGAGAAACTCTGAGCAGTTGAATTTTTCGTTTTGGATTTCTGATTGCGATGGGCGCTAACTTTCGCTCAAGAACCGAACAGACGTGGCGCGCGTGGACTCCATACTTCGTGCTGGCGACCACGATGCTGCTGACGGTTGTCGCCATGTATTACGTGGCGGCGGAGAGCGAAGCGCGCGACCGCCTCAGATTTGAAAACTCCGTCCGTCGCACACGCGATAACATTCAAAATCGAATTGAAAATTACGTCGCCATGCTGCGCGCAGGCACGGCCTTGTTTGCCGCCAGCCAGAGCGTCACGCGCGACGAGTTTCGCATTTACGTCGAGCGGCTCGGATTGCAAGGTGGCTATGCGGGAATTCGTGGCATCGGTTACAGCGCGCGGGTCTTGCCGCAGGAAAAAGATGCGCTCATCAATTCTTTGCGGGTGCAGGGAGTAACCGATTTTAAGATTTGGCCGGAACCTGAGCGCGCGGAATACCATTCGATTATTTATCTCGAACCGCCTGACGAACGTAATCAGCGCGCTATCGGCTTTGACATGTTTACGGAGACCGTGCGCCGCACAGCGATGGAGCGGGCGCGCGATTCTGGAGAGGCGACGGCGACGGGGCGCGTCACGCTGATTCAGGAGATAGGAGAACACAAGCAGGCAGGTTTTCTCATCTATGTTCCGGTCTATCAAGGCGGAGTGATTCCAACGACCGAGGCCGGGCGACGCGAGAAGCTGAAAGGTTTCGTCTATGCTCCCTTTCGCGCGGGTGATTTATTGGACGGCATCTTCGGCTCTGAGAAAACCCATGAGGTTGATTTTAAAGTTTTTGACGAAGCAGCTTCTAATCCTAATTCCCTTTTGTATGACTCCGAGCAAGCCCCGCAGGATAGTTCTTATCGCCCGCGCTTTACGGCCACGACGCCGCTCAGGCTGGCAGGCCGCACATGGTATCTGGTCTTTGCGACAGGGCCGCAATTCGATCACCAGTCTGGAAGAAATTTGTTGCCGTATATCCTGCTGGTCGGCGGGATGGTGAGCCTTGTGCTGTTCGGCATCACGCGCTTAGAGGTTAAGGCGCGCATTCTCTCCGAGCGCGCGGCCAAAGAGGTAATCGAAACAGAGCAGCGCGCGGTGCGTGAGTACGAACGCCTGCTCGTCAGAATTACGAGTCTGGCGCAGGCGCTGGGCGGGGCGCGCGACCTTCAGACAATCTATCCTGCGCTGCGCGAGTTTACAATCACCTCAGTTCCCGCCATAGGCATCTTTGTCTCGCTTTATGATCCGAAGCGGGATGTGCGAACAGCCGCTTACGCCTGGGGCGAGGGTGAGGATGTGGATGTCTCGCAGCTTCCGCCGATGCCCATCTCCAAAGACGGCCCCAACAGCCGCGCCGTCCGCAGCGGCGAAGTTATTATCACGGATGATTACATGGCCTTGATGCGCGGGCATCCGACCGTCAAGGTCGGAGTCGATAACGGGCAGATGCCGCAATCTTCGCTGGTCGTGCCGATGGCCGTGATGGGACGCATCGTCGGCACGATAGAAGTGCAGAGTCACGAGTTTGCCGCGTATCGTGAGGAGCATGTGACGGCGATGCGGATGGCTGCCAACCTTGCGGCAGTGGCGATTGAGAATGTGCAGCTCATCGCGCGCGAGCGTCGCGCCAGAGCCGCCGCAGAAGATGCCAGCCGTATGAAAGATGAGTTCCTCGCCACCGTCTCGCACGAGTTGCGCACGCCCCTGACCTCCATGCTCGGGTGGACGTACATGCTGCGCGCGGCAGACCTTGACGAGGAGACAAAGGTGCGCGCCCTCGAAACCATCGAGCGCAACGCCAAATTGCAAACACAGATTGTTGACGACATTTTGGATGTCTCGCGCATCGTCACCGGCAAGATGCACATGGACGTGCAGCAGATTGATTTGAACGCGCTGGTTGAGTCGGCCATCAATGCCGTGCGCCCGGCGGCTGAAGCCAAAGAGATAAAGATCGAAAAACGGCTTGAGGCTGGCTCGCATTTAGTTTCCGGTGATGCGAATCGCTTGCAACAGGTTTTCTGGAATCTGTTCTCGAACGCCGTCAAGTTCACCACGCGCGGCGGTCTGGTCGGGATTCAAATGCAGCGCGTAGAGGCTCATGTCGAAATCAAAGTCACGGACACAGGGCAGGGCATCGGCAAAGAATTTTTGCCTTACGTGTTTGATCGTTTTCGTCAGGCCGATAGCTCTACGACAAGAATGCACGGCGGCCTGGGTTTAGGATTGGCGATTGTGCGCCATCTGGTCGAGATGCACGGCGGAACCGTTGAGGCCGCAAGTGAAGGCGATGGGATGGGAGCAACTTTCACGCTGCGGCTGCCGGTTGCCGCCGCGCGCGAAGCGATTGATGACAGGGAAGCTCAAACGGCTTCTCAGGCCAGACAAAAAAAATCTGCCGCGCCGCTCAAAGGGCTGCACATTCTCGTCGTGGATGATGAACCGGATGCGCGCGAGATGCTGCGAGCGATGCTTGAGCGTGATGAAGCAAAAGTGACGACGGCTGCTTCCGCGCATGAGGCTCTGGAAGTCATCGAGGCGGAGAGGCCGGACGTGCTCATCTCCGACATCGGGATGCCCGTAGCAGACGGATACGATCTGATACGCGAGCTGCGGCGCGTGGATAAAGCTCGCGGCAAACACCTGCCCGCCATCGCGCTGACGGCTTATGCGCGAGACGAAGACCGCGAACGCTCGCTCGCCGAAGGCTTTGAAGCTTTCTTTTCCAAGCCGACCGAACCAGCCGAACTCGTCAAAACCGTCGCGCACGTTGCGGCGCAAAATAAGAGCGCAGGTCTTAAAGCCGTAGACTAATAAACTTCTCAACTGCAAAAAATTCATCTCACGCAAAGGCGCAAAGACGCAAAGAAAGGCAAAGCTTTCATCTTCTCCTTCTTGAATCTTTTCTTTGCGCCTTTGTGCCTTTGCGTGAAACTTTTCTTTGTTATCATTTCAACGAATCAAATTTTTGCATTCTCTCACTAATCCCGCGCGTATTTAACAGTAGCAGGCTCGACCGATCAAAAGATTGTACGGAGCGCCGAGTGTCGGAGACTTTAGCCAGAGCAGCAGGTGGTGACCATGCGGCCTTTGCCTTGATCGTGCGCGAGCAGCAGGCGATGGTCTACAGTCTGGCCTGTCACTTCCTGCGCGATCCTGCGTTGGCCGAAGAATTGGCACAAGAGGTTTTCCTGCAACTCTATCGCCACCTGTCAAGCATCAAGTCTGCGGAGCATCTGCGGTTCTGGCTGCGGAAGGTGACGACCAATCGCTGCATTGATACGGTTCGAGCGACGCGCACGCACCCGCAGGTCAGCCTCGATGAAGCGACGGAGATAATCGCGCCGTCCGCGCCGGAGATGTTTGACCCCGCGCTCACCCAAACGCTTGAGCGGTACATCGCTTCGCTGCCAGAGACGCAGCGCATGATCGTCATCCTGCGTTATCAGGAAGAGCTTGAGCCGACGGAAATCGCGGAGATACTTGAGATGCCGGTCAACACAGTCAAAAGCCATTTGCGAAGATCGCTCGCGATGTTGCGCGGCAAGATGACGCGCACGCTTGGAGAGGTTTGTTTATGAGCTACCCGGATGATGAACTGAAAGAATTCCTGCGCCGCAAAGAACCGCCAGCCGGTTTCGCCGCGCGCGTGATGAGCCGCATCGAGCAGGAAACGCCGCTTCAAGCGACGGTACATCCCTTTCCTTTGCGCACGCGCAAAGCGTTCGGACTGCGCCTGCTGGCGATTGCCGCGACGTTCATTCTGATGCTTCTGGCGGGCGTGCTGTTTTTCGTCCTGCGCCGTCAACCGACCGCGCCGACCGTGGTTAAAGATAATGCTGTTCCAGAACAGAAGGATAAAGAAAATACCGCTGGGCCAATAGAGAATCCGAAGAGGCCGGAAGAAAAGCCGGAGCAGAAGATTCAACTGGCTGAGAATCCCAAAAAATCTTTTCAGAAAAGCATGCCTGTTAAGCGCAAAGAGCGCAGGGAGATATTCAATCCCGAATCCGAGAATCTTACATTTGAAAGCCAATCCAATCTTTTTCTTGACGACGAGACCGCGCGGCATTTGAGAAAGGCGCAGTTGTTGCTTCGCTCATTCCGCAACACGGACGCGGCGGCGGCTGATGCAGCGGTTGATGTGGCTTACGAGAAACAGCTTTCGCGCGAACTGCTTAACGACAACAGGCTCTACCGGCGCGCGGCTGAGGGCAGACGGAATCTGCCGGTCAAAGAAGTCCTGAGCAGCCTTGAGCCGTTCCTTCTGGACATCGCCAACCTGAGCGAAAAACCTTCGCCCGACGAGCGGCGACAGATTAAAGAGCGCATGAGTGAAAAAGAAATCGTAGCCGAGTTGCAAGTCTATTCCACGCGCGCGGCCACGACAGGTTTTTGAGATTGAGGATGAAAGCCATGCTATTCCGACTCAGCATTCGTCAACACAACCGTCAGGCTCTACAAAAGCGCAGCGCGATCCTGATGCTTATCGTGTCGCTCGCTCTTCTCTGCATCATGCAAGCGGGCGCAAAGGCTTTGCCGCAGGACGGCGCGCAGCCATCTCGCCTCGCACAGATTCACGCGGCGATGGAGACTTTCCGCGAGGGCAAAAAGCTGGTGGCCGAAGAGCGTTGGGTGAGCGCGGCTGAGAAATTCAATCGTGCCATAGAGCTTTATCCGAAGGGCGACCCGGCGGACGCTGCGCTCTACTGGCTCGCCTTCTCTTTAAAGGAACAGGGCAAGCTTCAGGAAGCAAAGAAGGCTCTCATCAGATTGTTTGACGAGTTTCCGAACTCGACCTGGATTAACGACGCGACGGCGATGCGTTTAGAGGTGGCTTCGCAGCTAGGCGAAAAGGATGTCGTCATCCGCATTGTCAGAAATGAATCGAAGCCGAGCGATGAAGTTCAAATCGCGGCCATGCAGGGGTTTTTCAAGACAGACCCCGCGCGTGCGCTTGAGATGGTTGACCGCGCGCTCAAAAACGATTCCGGCGCGAGCGCGCGTTTGAAAGAGTCCGCGATTACCCTGCTCGGAATGCAGAGCAGCAAGCACGCGACAGAGCGGCTAATCGAAGTCGCACGCCACGAGCCGGACGTGAAGCTGCGAAGAAAGGCTATCTACTGGCTCGGGCGCACGAGCGATGCGGCGGCTCTCAACCTCTTGCGCGAGCTGGCGGCGAATTCAAACAAAGAGATTTCCGAAGCCGCGCTCAGCGCGCTCTCCATGAGCAAGAAAAGCGATGCGTGGCTCGTCATCAAAGACGGCGGGCGGCAGATGGAGTTTTCCAAAAACCGCATCATCAAAATGGACGGCGCGGGCAAGCTCGACTTTAAGGATGACGGGCGGCTCGTAGAGATTCCCAGAGAGCTGACCATCAAAGTCAACGGCGTGGCGATTTATGAAAAGCGCGTCGTGCATGAAGGCGAAGAAGTTCGCATCGTTGACGAGAACAATCAAACCATCTGGACTTTGAGCTTGGAGACAAATGAGCGTGCAGCGATGTTCGATGACACGCTGCTCGGCGGGCAGTTCACCTTCTCGCTCGATGCGCCGGAGACATATTTGCTGCAATCAACTTCGGACGGCATCCGCATGAACGCGCTGCCTGCGGCCATCAGCTTTGGCATCAAGACCGATTCGGTCGAAGGCGCGCTCGCCGCTCAACTCGGCCTCAAATCAGGCACGGCGATGGTCGTCACGGAAACGAGCGCGGGCGTCCTGACCGTGCCGGGAGGTCTTCAGAAATTCGATGTCATCACACACGTTGACGGCAAAGCTCCGGCGGGTGAAGGCGAGATGTGGCCTGCCATTTATAAGAAGAGTCAGGATGCCGCGACCGACAAATTATCTTTGCGCATCATCCGTAACCGCGAAGCGTTCGAGGTGATTTACACCATCCAGCAAACCGCAGCCGGTCAGGCTTGGCGTGCAGAGATGCGCCCGGCATCTTCAATAGCATCATTCTCAGGCAACAACGGCGCAAGCCCTGATGATGCGAGCGATGCTTTACAGCCTTCTTATCAAATCAGCGCGGGCGCGGAACCGAAACTGATTTTCCTCAACGCCAACGGAGAGCTTTTTATACGCAGCCGCAAAGGCGTCTTTGACGCGATGATTAACGGTGTGCTTGTGCCCGCAGGTCGCCTCGTGCGTCAGGGCAACATCATGCGCGTGACGGGCGCGGGCGGCGAAACGCTTTTTGTCGTCGGCATTCTCCCGAACGGCAGCCTGATTTACACGCCCGCGCTAGACCCCTTCACCGCGCGCGGCAGGCTCGGCCTCAAGACGGACGGCATCAGCAGCGCGCTCGCCGCTCAACTCGGCATCAAGCCTGAGCAAGTTTTGTCAGTCACAGGCGTGGTCGAAGGCATGCCCGCCGCACTGAGCGGCCTGAAAGGCTCAGACCTCATCTTCGGCATTGACGGTCAATCGTTGGGCGGCACGGTCACGCTCGACCAAACGATTTTTATCAAGAAGCCCGGCGACAAACTCAAGCTGCTGATTTTGCGCAACGGTCAATTTCAGGACATCAACATCGAAATTCGTGATGAGCCGCGCTGGCAGGATTTCACAGCTTTGGAAAAACGTTATCTCGAAGTCAACCGAAAGCTGGAAAGCTTGGTGAAATGAAAGAAGAATTCAAACAGGGATGGACAGGATAGACAGGATGGAACATAAGATTTGAGATTTGAAATTCAAAATCTAAGATTCAGAATCTACAATCTAAAATTCAGAAGCTCAAATTTGAAATTCAGAGTCTCAAGTCTCTTGAAATTCAGAATCTCAAGCCTCTTGAAGTTCAGAAGCTCAAATTTAAAATTCCGAATCTCAAATCTCTGAAATTCCGAATCTCAAATCTCAAATCTGTTCTCTGAAATTCTCTTTATCCTATCCATCCTGTCCATCCCTGTTAATTAATTTCGAGGTTTTAAGATGAATAAAACAAAAAGAGTTTTCATTCTCCTGCTGTGCTTCTCGCTGATGTGGCCGGGCATGATTGTCTTGGGACAGAAGCGGCGTGTGCGCGTGGATTTCAAAGAGACGACTTTGAAGAACGGCCTGCGCGTTATCACTGTCGAAGACAGGAGCGCGCCCGTCGTCTCTGTCGTCGTCACATACGACGTAGGCTCGCGCGACGACCGCGAGGGACGCACCGGCCTCGCGCATCTCTTCGAGCACATGATGTTTGAAGGCTCCGCGAATGTCGGGCGGCGAGAGCATACCGTCCTGGTCTCGAACTACGGCGGCATCCCCGTCGGCTCGACCGCGAGAGAGCGCACTTGGTATTACAACACGCTGCCCGCGAACCAACTTGACCTCGCGCTCTTTCTCGAAGCAGACCGCATGCGCAGCCTGAACCTGACGCAGGAGAATCTCGACAACCAGCTCGAAGTCGTCAAGGAAGAACGTCGCCTGCAACTCACACGCCCCTATCGCCTGAGCATCGAAAAAGTTTTCGAGACTTTGTATGACAGCTATGCTTACAAGCATCTAGGCTTCGGCACGATGGAAGACCTCAATGCCACGACCGTCGAAAAGCTCAAAAACTTTTTCGCTTCCTACTACACGCCCAACAACGCTGTGCTGACCATCGCCGGAGATTTCAGAACCGATGCGGCACTGCTCAAAGTCCGAAAATATTTCGAGAGCATTCCGCGCCGGAACGCCGCGCCGCCCGTTGACATCACGGAGCCGGAACAGCGCGCGGAACGGCGCGCAACGGTCGAAGACCCTGCCGCACGCCTGCCGCGTCTCGACATCGCATACAAAGTCGCGCCCGGTAATCATCAGGATTTTTACCCGCTCGCCATCCTCTCGCTGATCCTGCAAACGGGGCAAAGCTCGCGGCTCTATCAAAAGCTGGTCAAGGAAAAAGAGTTTGCAAACGATCTCGGCGGCGAAGTGCAGGAGCAGCGCAGCGCGGGCATGCTGCTCGTCGGCATCGTCTTCAGGCCGGAGCAGAAAGCCGAAGACATAGAAACGATTGTCAGCGAAGAGATCGAGCGGCTGAAGCGAGAGCCGGTCGCCGATTGGGAGATGCAGAAGGCACGCGGCCTCGCGCGTCGCTCCTTTATCGGCAGCTTAAGCGATTCCGTTTCGCGCGCTTCCCGGCTCGGATTCTACGCGACGGTTTTCAACGACCCTGGCTTGATTAACAAAAGGCTCGACGGAATTGACGCCGTCACCGCTCAAGACGTGCAGCGCGTCGCGGGCAAGTACCTGCGACAAACCAATCGCACAACCGTTCTGACGATGCCGAAAAAGTAGAAGACTTTTGCACGCTCTAATCACAGCAGGAGAAAGAGAAATGAGATTACGCATGACGAATCGCAGCCGCCTTTTGATGAGATGCGCCGGAGCAGCGCAGGCATTGCTGTTAGCATTGTCTTCATCAACTATCTTGCTGGCGCAGAGTGCAAGCGCGCCGAAATCGCAAACCTCACAACCATCCGTCGGCGCGGTGCTCTTGAATCGTGCGCCGGTCAATCAAGAAACGCTGCGCATCAAACATCCGCGCGGGCAGGAGTTTATGTTGCCGAACGGCCTGCGCGTCATCCTGCTTGAACGCCACGAGCTTCCGACCTTTTCGATGCAAATGATTATCGAGACGGGCGGCGGTCTTTCCGACGCATCCGATCATCGCGGTCTTTCACAGATGACGGTCTCGCTGCTGCGCGAAGGCTCTGCGCGGCGCACGAGCAAGGAAATCTCCGAGCAACTGGACACGCTCGGCGCGAGTTTCAGCACCGAAGCCAATTTGCAAAGCGCGTATGCTGGCATCACTGCATCAGGGCTGGTGGAAAATCTGGATCAGACTCTGGACATTTTCGCGGACGTGATACGCCATCCAAAATTCCCGCCCGACGAATTAGAAAAACTCAAGACTCGGACTATCGCCTCTCAAAAATCTCAGCGCGCCAATCCGTTTGTGCTGGGGGTTGAACGGATACTGCGCGCCGTCTACAGCGATCATCCGGGCGGCTTCTTTGACGCTCCCGTCAAAGCCATCGCGCGCACGACGCAAACCGACCTGCAACGCTTTCACGCGCTGCACTACAAACCGAACAACTCTATCCTGCTGTTCATGGGCGATGTGACTTTGAGTGAAGTTAAGACCAAAATCGAGCGAGCCTTTGGCGACTGGCAGCGTGGGCAGTTGCCGGAAATAAAAATTCCCCCTGCGCCCGCTCAAGATGTCGCGCGCATTCACTTGGTGTCTCGTCCCGGCTCTGAGCAAACTTTTCTCGGCTTTGGTGGTCTCGGAATAGAGTTCAATGATTCGGATTATTTTGCGCTGCTGTTGATGAATAACATTCTAGGAGGCGTCGGCGCATCGCGCCTCTACCTGAATTTGCGCGAAGAGAAGGGCTACACCTATTCGGTTTCCAGCTTCTTCAATCTGCCGAAATATCGCGGCTACTGGTTCGCCAGCGCAGCCGTCAGGACTGAAGTCACAGACGGCGCGATGCGCGAATTTATGTACGAGCTAAAACGCATCCGCGATGAAAAAGTCACGCAGGCAGAGCTTGAAAACGCGCGCCGCTCGATCATCGGCAGATTCGCTCTCGAACTCGAACGCCCCAACGACCTGCTGAAAAATATCGCTTACCAGAAGCTTTTCAATCTGCCCGCAAATTACTGGGACACTTACGCGCAAAAAGTTTCCGCCGTCACCGCCGAAGACGTGCAGCGCGCCGCGCAGAAATACATTGACCTTGAGCGCATGCAGATCGTCGCGGTCGGCGACGCCGCGAAAATCCGCGAAGCGTTGGCAAAGTATGGAACGGTCGAGATTTATGAAATGAAGTAATCCAAGTTGCTGGCTAATAGATTGCCACTAGCTTTAGCTAGTGGAGCAGATGCCCAATATAGCTGTCGGCTTTAGCCGAACAGTTCGGCTAAAGCCGATGAGAGTGAGGCTTCCTTGCCCACTAGCTAAAGCTAGTGGCAATTTAAGCAAACCGCTAACACATATATAGCTGGCAACTTGGGTTAAACATCAGCATAGTTTCCGTTTGACCCCGCCGCGCGGCGCGTGTTATCTACGCCTCACGAATTTTCAAACACAAATGGAACGAGCGCGTGCGCCTGATTAAAGCTTGCGCGCACATCGTTTTTGAAACGGGGAAGAGGTTTTTATGAGCGTCGCGCGAGTGCGTGGAATTGAGCTGGCATATGACGTGGTTGGCGAGGGGCAGCCCGTCTTGTTGCTGCACGGCTTTCCTTTTAACCGTTCGATGTGGCGCGGGCAGGCCGAATTTTTGAGCGCGAGTTATCAAGTCATCACGCCGGACTTGCGCGGCCACGGCGAGACGACTGTGACTGAGACTGCGACGATGGATGAGATGGCGTCGGACGTTGCCGCGCTGTTGGATGAGTTGAAAATCGAGCGCGCCGTCATCGGCGGCCTTTCGATGGGCGGTTATGTGACGCTCGCTTTCTACAAAAAATTTCCGCAACGTGTGCGCGCTCTCGTCCTCGCAGACACAAGGCCGCAGGCGGATACGAAGGAAGCTCAACAGGCTCGTGAGCAGCAGGCGTTGAAAGCTTTGAAAGAAGGCATGTCTCCCATCGCAGAAACAATGTTGCCAAAAGTCCTCGCGCCCGAAACGCTTGACGAGCAGCCGGAAGTTGTCGCTCGTGTGCGCGAGATGATGTTGAGCACGAAGCCGCAAGGGACAGCCGCCGCCCTGCGCGGGATGGCCGCACGCGAAGACCACACGAAGCTGCTGCCGCAGATTAACGTGCCCGCGCTGATTATCGTCGGCAGCCGGGACGCGATCACGCCGCCCGGTGACTCTGAAGCGATGCAGCGCGAGATTCGCGGCTCGCGTCTGGAAATCATAGAGGGCGCAGGCCACGTCTCAAACCTCGAACGCCCGGCAGAATTTAATCGCGCTCTCGGAAATTTTCTCGATGGATTATCAGACTAAGTATTAGCCACAGAGACACAGAGAGAGTATATGAAAGGCATGCTAAAAATACTCTTAAAATCGCTCTGTGTCTCTGTGCCTCTGCGGCAGATTTTGCAGGAACTTTAAATAATGGATCAATTTAAAAAATTCTGTATCGAAGAGCGCGTGCGCTGGGGCGATGTAGATGCGGCGCGCATCATTTTTTACGGAGCCTACATACGCTTTTTCGAGTTTGCGGAAACGGAGCTGTTTCGCGCGGTCGGCTTGAACTACGGCGTGATGTTTGACGAGCTTGACGTGTGGCTGCCACGCGCGCACCTGGAATGCGACTTTCGCAGCGCGGCGCAGCTTGATGACCTGCTCGAAGTCTGCGTCTACGTCGGGCGCGTCGGCACAAAATCCCTGCGCCTGAATTTTGAAGTGCGCCGCAAGGGCGAAGCTGCGCTCGTCGCCGAAGCTCATTTCGTCCTCGTCGCCGTCCGCCGCGACACTTTTCAAACTGTCGCCCTGCCCGCAGAACTCAAAAGCCGCCTCGCGCCTTACACCGAAAAGCAGTGATGAGTGACAGGTAACTTGAGTTAGTAACAGCCCGAGAGCGACCATGCACGATCTTGGTTTCAAGTAGAGAAGAGGCTAATGAATAAAACACGTCTCGAAGCTTTCAGTGATGGAGTAATCGCAATTTTAATCACCATCATGGTGCTGGAACTGAAAATTCCACACAGCTCGGATTTGGCAGCCTTGCGCCCGCTGCTGCCCATCTTCCTGACCTACGTGCTGAGCTTCATCTATCTGGGAATCTACTGGAACAATCACCATCACATGCTGCAAGCCACGAAGCAAATCAACGGCAAGATTCTCTGGGCGAATTTGCACCTCTTGTTCTGGCTATCGCTGATACCGTTCGTTACCGGCTGGATGGGAGAAAATCACTTCGCCCCGGTGCCGACCGCCGTTTATGGTGCGGTGCTGCTCATGGCCGCCATCGCATACACGATTCTTCAAACGATGATCGTTGCCGAGCACAAGGCAAACTCCAAGCTCGCGCAGGCAGTGGGTAAGGATAAGAAGGGCAAGCTCTCAATGGCGTTATACGCCGCGGCGATCCCTTTAGCCTTTGTGAATCAGTGGATCGCGGACTGGCTTTATATCTTCGTAGCAATGATGTGGCTAGTCCCTGACCGGCGCATCGAATCAAAGCTGAAGGAATAAGAGAACGGCAAACAAACGCATGCTGGATTCGACCGGAACAACTTCTTCGAGCGCATACCAGATTATGTTTTTGTCACTTGTCACTATGTTAGAATATCCGGGATTAATCTGATATTCGCTTGGATTTCGGCGAGAAGGAGTGGGCGATGGCGACGTGCTTGAAATGTGGCAGAGAGAATCCTGCGGGGATGCGTTTCTGCACTAACTGCGGTGAAGCTATACCCGAAACGCCCGGCGGGACGAGCAGCGATGCGATTAATCCATCATCCTTCGAGACCCTGAGCTTTAATACCAGACCGCAAACCGCTCCGACCAATTGGCCCAATTTAGGCGGGGCTTTCAACCAGCCTGCGCCTCCCGTCAGCGAAGCGAAGAAAAGCAAGACGGGCTTGATTATCGGCATCATCTCAGCCGTCCTGTTGCTCGGCCTCATAGTGATTGGCGCGGGCGTTGGTTTCTATTACTATTCACAGCCCGGAACGGATACGGCTAACGGCAATAACAATGAGGGCGTCGCCAATCCTTTAGATGATGAGGCGGACGCGAACAGTAACAACGCCAATGCCGATTCGTCGCCTTCGCCAAAAGCGTCCCCGACGCCCGCTCCGTCTCCGTCGCCCAGCCTCGCTTTCGAGCCGCCGACAGAGCCGACCAAAGATGGCAGCTTCACCGTCTATGCCAACGACGACTGGCAGTTGTCAGACATCGCGGTCGTCCCCAATGAAGAATTTACGACCACCGTTGAAGGCATCGTTGATCTGGCTGATGCGAAAGCCGGAATCCGCGCGGGCGGCACCAACGATGCAAAGTACAAAGAGCGACGACTGTTTCCCGAATGGCCGACGGGCGCGCTCCTGATGCGGACGCGGTATGCAGACGGTCGCTTTTCCAATACGGTAGCGGTCGCGGCTAGCACAGCCAACGGCTCCTGGAAAAATCTGCCGGACGAACGCGGCATGCTGGAATTCAGACTCAACGACAAGACGCCGCAGGGCAACGGCGGACAATTTACGATTCGCGTGAAGCTAACCAAAGTCCCGAAGAATAAGGCATGATTGACGATCCGAATCCGAGCATGGAATTTGACAGGTTTGAGGAGATCAGGCGCGTCCTCGCGGATGTCCTGACGGCTAAAGGCCATGAACTGCTCGAAGCCGAAAAGATCGCGCTCTATGTGACGGAAGGCTTGCGCGATTCCTCAAAGCTGATGACCCTGCTCGCCAACGAAAATTCATATACGCACGCAGAAATTTTACGCGCCCTCCAAGAGCTTCTGAACACCACACAGGCGCTCAACAAAGCTAAAGACTTATTGCTCGGCGACGAAATAAAGGATGAAGGATGAAGACCCCCCGAATTGAATAGTCACATACAACCCATCAACCATTTAAGTCTCGCAGATGAAAGCCGCGCTCTCCGCTCTCCGCTCGAATTTTACTTGTTCCATTGGACAACGTAATAAGAAAGTCGCTATTTCCGCCTCACATCCAATGAAGGTTCGGCTTGTCTTAACCTACAATCAATGCTTCCTGGGTTTTTACGGCAGAATCGGAAACTCGTTTCTCCGCAATTCTCTTTTGTATTTCTAAAGCTCGCTCATAAATCTTGCGAAAATCTCCGCCGCATTCTTGTTCAATCTCAAGCCGTGCTTGACGAACTTCTTTTACTATCGGGTCTTCCCACATAATTTCAAACCTCCATCAATTCTTCGGGCGTGCAAACTATTGGCGTATGAACGCCAAGATGAATGTTGATTTCCTGCAATGTTTTTTGCACCCGCCCGCTCGCAATGTGCTTGCAGTTCCACGAAAGAACGTAATCCATTTTATGCCAAGCCGCTATCGCTAAATGAAAAGCATCAATTTTCGCTTTTTCAGGAATTTGTAAAGCCGCAAAATAATGTTGCGCTAAATCTTTAATTTGTTCGTTGACCTCAAGCACTGCGAAATCTACAATCTCGTCGAGCCGTTTTTGAGCATACACCGCATCTCCGCGTGAAGCTTCGTCAATCAGAAACGGCGAAATATAGCAATCAACTTGTGGACGAACGTCCGCCCACCACTCATTTGTAATTTGCTGATGAGCCGCAATAATCAAATCGCGGCTTGGCTTGGCGGTCAAATAACTGATAATCGTGGTTTCAATGTACACGGACGGCTTCATAAGCCAAGTGTAGCAAAAACAGTTAACGCCTTCTATAGTTCATGGCACTTAATCAAGCTGCCTCATAAGCTGTTAATAGCATCGCTTTCATCATTCATCCTTCCGCCTTCATCCTTTCTTATAACGGCCTGAGAGCGCGGCGCGCGAGCGTGCGTTTGAGGCCGACATAGCCTTGATCGCCCGCGACCAGTTCGCCTAAGACTTTGCGTATTCCGCGATGCGCTCGCGCAAACTCTATCATGCGCTCGGTGAACGGCGCGCCCCAGAAGTTTCCGTAAAAACGCCTACGCATTTCTGCCGCGCGTCTCAGCTCGCGCCCGAAGTCTGCGCGCCAGCGCGCTTCATAATCCAAAGGATTGCCGGACAAATAAGCTTCTGCGAAAATCTCTGCCGAACGCAAAGCATAATAAATTCCTTCGCCCGTCACGGGGTCTGCAAATCCCGCAGCGTCTCCGAGCAGCGCCCAGCCTTCGCCGCACGCGCGCCGCGTGTCCCACGTCTTCGCCGCGAGTCCCGGAATCCGCGCCGCGTATCGCTCCGCCTTTGTGCGCAGTTCCGTTTCGATCACCTCATCAAGAGCTTTATCTTTCTTGCGCGCCTTCCAGAGCCGCGCCGCGTTGTCCGCGCGCATGCGGTAATAGCCAACCATGAATCGCCACAAGAGTTCATCGAGCGATTGATGATCGAATGCGTCCTGCGATGTAGCGATGCCAAAAGAGATGTGATCCGGGCGCGGGAAAGCCCAGGCGTAACCAGCCCATCCTGGAAGAAACGCGACGACGGTCGGCGCATCTTCTTCTTTCGGCAGCGGCGCGCGATAGCCAAAGGCGACCTCCATTTCTTCTTTCGGCAGCGCGCCTGCCATCAGTTTCGCAATCCGGCTGCCCGCTCCGTCCGCCGCGACCAGCAGCGGCGCGCTCCACTCCACACCGTTTTTACCGCGTACAACCCAGTCATCTTTTTCACTCTTGCGCGGCTGAAACGAAACGCGCTCCGTAAAGATATGCGCGCCCGCCTCTCCCGCGCGGTCGCGCAGGTATGAATCAAAAGCGATGCGAGAGTAGATGGCGAAAGGCTCTTCCAATTTTAGATAGAGCATTTTTCCGCCGGGCGAATACATTTCCAACTCTTCGACCGTGCGCCCGACAGCTTCGAGCAGATGCGGCCACTGTTTGAGAGCCTTTGAAGTCACGCCGCCGCCGCACGCCTTCGGCTCGCCCGGAGGCCGCCCGTCAAAGAGCGCCACACGCACCCCTTCGCGCGCCAGCCGTTCAGCCGCGAACGATCCGGCTGGCCCAGCGCCGACGATTAAAATGTCGAACCTTTCAGTCATTAAGAGTGCGTAAGAAAACCAAAGTTTAGCCACAGAGCCACAGAGCCACAGAGATAAGCGATGAACATTTCAGTTAGCATCTTCTTCATCTGCTTCTTCCTCCTACGTGCCTCTGTGTCTCTGTGGCTGAGTTTTATTAAATCCTTCTAATGCTTGCGCTCCGCATCATAAATGGCTTTCACAGCGCGGCGCAATTCGAGGCTTGCGAAGTTGCGCGCGTCGTGTGATAGAATGCGAAGCAGTAACCCCTTTTTCATCATCTGAATTTAGCGAAGAGCGCGATGAGCGTCAGCTCCATAGTCTTTGCCGGTATTGCACCGCATCCGCCAATCATGGTTCCCGAAGTCGGCGGCGAGGCGGCAGAAGAAGTGCGCGCTTCGATAGATGCCATGCGCGATTTTACGGAGCGCATCATCCGGAGCGGAGCCGAAACAGTCGTCCTCATTTCCCCGCACGCGCCGCTCGACGCACGCGCTTTCGTCGCTTATCAGGATGATAGACTTTACGGCAGCTTCGCAAATTTTAACGCGCCGGAAACGGAGGTCGAAGTCCAGCTTGATGAAGCGATGCTCTCAGCCATCGCGCGTGCGGCAGCAGCAAGAGGTTATGAAATCGCTGGCGTCAAAGGCTACGATCTGGATCATGGCTCCGCCGTGCCTCTCTATTTTCTGCAACGTAACGGCTGGCGCGGGCGTGTCGTCGCGCTCGGCTATACTTCTCTTTCAAGCGAAGACCATGTCAACTTTGGCTCGTGCATCAAGGAAGCTGCGGATAAGTCGGAGAAGCCCATCGCGTTTGTTGCCAGCGGCGATCTGAGCCACAGGCTCAAGCCGGGCGCGCCCGCCGGTTACAACAAGGACGCACACTTTTTCGATCAAGAGGTGGTCGAGGCCATACACGCTTGCGTGCCTGAGCGCATTATCAAAATTCCACCGGAGATGAGAAGGATGGCCGGTGAATGCGGCTATCGCTCGATGCTTGTGGCTTTGGGAGTGACAGATGGATTGTCTCCGCTGTGTGAAGTTCTAAGCTACGAAGCTCCGTTCGGCGTCGGCTACATGGTAGCGCAGTTGACGAGCGCCCATGCGGCAGAGAGAAAAAGTGGAACGCCTTATATCGCACTGAATCAAGCAGCGCACGAAGATTTGTCGCGTGCTAACTTGCCCGCGCTGGCACGCCTCGCTGTTGAAACCTATGTTCGTGAAGGCCGTCAAGTCAAACCGCCTTCTTCAAATATAAACCAGCCGGGAGCTTGTTTCGTTTCGATTAAAACTCTGACCGGAGATTTGCGCGGCTGTATCGGCACGATAGAGCCTGTCCGGGAATCTCTCCTCGAAGAATTGATTGCCAACGCCATCAACGCCGCGATCCGCGACCCGCGTTTCCCGCCCGTCACTAAAGATGAGCTGCCTGATTTACGCTACTCTGTTGATGTCTTGCACGCACCTGAACCGGCGCGGCTCGAAGAACTGGATCCAAAAATTTTCGGTGTCATAGTCGAAGATGAAAACGAGACCCGGCGCGGCTTGCTCTTACCGGACATCGAAGGCGTTGAGACCGTCGAGCAGCAAATTGAAATCGCAGCCCGCAAGGCCGGGATTGCACCCGGCGAACCGCTTAAGCTTTCTCGTTTCCGCGTCGAACGTTTTCGCGAATCGGCGCAGCAGCACAACCAGTAATTCCACAATCAAGGAGCAGACAAATGGCAAATGACGATCAATTGAAATCTTCCGTCGAAGGCGGGGGCGATAAAGATCAGGGTTTAGAGCCTGCGACCGCACCCGATGCGGTTGAAGAAGTTTTGAAGGACGACCGGTCGCTCGATATTGGCGAGTCGGGGCAGTTCGCGCCCGGCGGCTATTACAATCAGCAGAACGTGCTGGCTCCTGACCGCATAGACCTTGACGAATATACCAAGACAGGCGAGTCAGAGGGCGATAAGTAACAACTAGATTTTAAAAGAAAAAAGCCGCTGCATACGCGAGATGGTATGCAGCGGTTAAGATCCACAGGAGGAAAAGGAATCTCATTTTAAGCAAGGAAGCTTCCGTGTGTCAAATATTCTATTTTTAAAGTAGTGGGTCAGTTTCAAAGATGGCAAAGAAATAACAGGTTCCCGCAAAGGCGCTGGTGGCGCAAAGAAAAGCATTCAAGATAAAGAATGGCTCAACCCCTTTGCGCCACCAGCGCCTTTGCGGGAGCTTCTTTTCTGATGCCGGATGACCCTTGAATTTCAAACTGACCCACTACCATTTTTAACTCGCCCACAGAAGCTCTTGCTTTGAATAAATTAAACGTCCAGATTCTTTACATCCAGCGCATTCTCTTCTATGAAACGACGGCGCGGCTCAACGGCATCGCCCATCAAAACCGTAAAAATCTGGTCTGTCTCGACCGCATCATCCACTTTGACTTGCAGCAAAGTCCGCTTCTCAGGGTTCATCGTCGTTTCCCAAAGCTGCTCCGGATTCATCTCGCCCAGCCCCTTATATCGCTGAATGGTCAAATCCTTTTTCGCAGCCCCCATGACACGCTCAAGCAAAGCTTCGCGCGTGGGGATTTGCTCGCTCGACCCGTTTTCTCCCACCACGAAAGGCGCTGGCAGCGTGTTTTCGAGCTTGGTATAAAACTCTATGGCCTTCTGAAACTCCACATAGCTGGCAAGATTCCAATCAACACAGACGCTGATGCCGGTTTCCGCCGTGACTTCGACTTCCCACAGGCCATGCTCTTCGTCTACGGAAAGCTCTGTTTTCCTGTAGCCAGCCTTATCCAGAAACCCTTCGATGCGAGCCACATCATGCTCATTTTCAAAGACCCCGCGCAACGTCGCATCCTCTTTGCGAAGGACGCCCGTAGCCCCGCCGAAGGCTTCCAGCAAGGTCAGGAGTAAACGACTATCACCGCCCAAACGGCGTGCAGCTTTTTCGCAATAGCGTTTGAACTCGACCATCTGCTCCAGAGCCTGCGCTAATTCTTTTCCTTCTATGGCGACTTTCGAGTTGACAGACTTGATTCTCATATCGCTGGTCGCCTGCCGCATCATGTAGCGCACCATAGACCTTTCGTCTTTGATGTACTCTTCGCGCTTACCGCGTTTTACTTTGAAAAGCGGTGGCTGCGCGATATACACATAGCCCCGCTCAACTAACTCTGGCATTTGACGATAGAAGAACGTCAGGAGCAGCGTGCGGATGTGCGAGCCGTCTACGTCAGCGTCCGTCATCAGGATGATTTTATGATACCGCAGCTTATCAACATCGAAATCCTCGTTGCCGATTCCTGTTCCGAGCGCAGTAATCAGCGTTCTGATCTCGCCATGCCCCAGCATTTTATCAAAACGCGCTTTTTCCACATTTAGGATTTTACCTTTTAAAGGGAGAATCGCTTGATTCCGCCGATCACGCCCTTGTTTGGCAGAACCGCCAGCAGAATCCCCTTCTACAATGTAAATCTCACAGAGTTCCGGGTTGCGCTCCTGACAATCCGCAAGCTTTCCGGGCAGCATGGTCGAACCGATAGCACCTTTGCGCACGATCTCGCGCGCCTTCCGTGCAGCCTCTCTGGCACGCGCGGCGTCAACGGATTTGCCGACAATCTTTTTGGCAACCGTCGGGTTCTGCTCAAAGAACTCCGTCAAACGCTCGTTCAGGAAGGATTCGACAGCGCCTTTGACATCCGAATTGAGTTTGCCTTTGGTTTGTCCTTCAAACTGGGGTTGTGGCAGCTTGACCGAAATCACGGCCACTAGACCCTCGCGCACATCGTCGCCCGAAAGCGAGCCTTTAAAATTCTTGGCGATTCCCGATGACTGCGCGTAAGAATTGATCGTGCGTGTGAAGGCCGAGCGAAAGCCGGAGAGGTGCGTGCCGCCGTCAACGGTATTGATGTTGTTGGCAAATGAATAGACCTTCTCGTCGTAACCGTCATTGTATTGAATGGCAACTTCGATTGAGAGCACGTCGGACACGCGCTCGAAATAGAGAGGCTTATCGTGCAAGGTTGACTTGTTCTTGTTCAGGTGCTTAACAAACTCTGCGATGCCGCCTTTGTAATAAAACTCGTGCGAGCGTTCGGTCTCTTCGCGCTCATCCTTGATAGTGATACGAATGCCTTTGTTCAGAAATGCTTTTTCCCGAAGGCGCTCTGATAGTTTATCGAAGCTGAATTCCGAGACATCGAAAATCTCCGCGTCCGGCTTAAAAGTGACCTTTGTGCCGCGCTTGCGCGTCTTGCCTGTCTGTTCGAGTTTGCCGACAGCAATGCCGCGCACGTACTCCTGCTCGTAAGTCTTACCGTCCCGCCAGATTTCCAGGCGCAAAGATTCGGAAAGAAAATTAACGCAGGAGACGCCCACGCCGTGCAGTCCGCCGGATACTTTGTAAGCATTTGAATCGAACTTGCCGCCCGCATGCAGTTTGGTCATGACGACTTCGGCAGCGGATTTCTTTTCCTGCTTGTGATAGTCAACAGGAATGCCGCGCCCGTTATCCACGACCGTGATCGAATTATCCAGATGAATCGAGACTTCAACCGTATCGCAATAACCGGCCAGAGCTTCATCGATGGAGTTGTCCACCACTTCGTAAACAAGATGGTGCAAGCCCATATCGCCGGTCGAGCCGATATACATTGCCGGTCGTTTGCGCACGGCCTCGCGTCCTTCAAGCACAGTGATCGAGCTTGAATCATAAGCCGTGTTTTTCTTCTTTGAGATTGTTGATGTTGGTGTTGCCAAACTACTCTCCTCTTCTACATCTTTGCCAACCATTAAATTATCTTATTCGCTTAATCGAGTGCGCTGCCAAAGGCATCAATTTTTTGATAACTCTTAGATGCTTTCAATCGCTCCGGCGGCTGACTGAACCGGATCATCCGCCATCTTATCTAAGACCGAACCGCCCCCGATCCGGTATACACTGGCCTTTGCTACGAACTGCTCAACAAGACTCTCTTTTGAGGTCGTAATAAAAGTTTGCGTGCGCCCTTCGAGGTATTCCAGCAAGTAGCTGATGCGCTTCCGATCAAGCTCTGCATCCACGTCATCAATGAGGAAAAGTGGATACTCATTGTGCCATGAATAATACACAGAAATAGCCGCTAAGTCAAGTATTATCAATGCGCTACGCTGTTGGCCTGAGCTGCCGAAGGCGCGTATATCGCGCCCGTCGAAAAGGATTTTCAGATCATCCCTGTGAGGGCCAATCAGAGAATATCCGGCGGCCAGTTCGGCTTGCAGGCGAAGCTCCAAACGCGCGGCAATCAAGGCTTCGTAATCGCTCAAATCGCCTTTTCCTTCGAGCGATGACGCATAGCGGATAGTCAAATCCTCGCGCTCGAACAGGCGTCTCTCCAGCACGCTGTTGAGGCGTTCGACATAATCCACTCTCGCTTGATGAATCGCTGCGCTCAAACCTACAAGCTGCTGGTTCCATGGAGCGAGTATTTGCATCACCTGCTCCATGCTCATCTCGGATTCCGACGCATCCTGAAGAAGACGATTTTTTTGCTTGATGACGCGATTGTAATCTGCAAGCGTTTGCACGTATGCGGGATGCAACGAGACGACGCCGCGATCAATAAATTTCCGGCGCGCGTCAGGCGTCCCGCGCACGACTTCCAGTTCGTCTGCCGTGAAAGCTACGGCGGAGAGTTGCCCCAGATAGCGCGTGACAGCCTCTCGCTTGCCGTTGACCGAAATGGCTTTGGTATTTCCCTGTAGCGTGACCTGCAAATCGCGTTGCAATTCTTTGCTCTGCACCACGCGGCCACGCACGACGGCTAAACTTTCATTAAACCGTATGGATTCCTGTAGACGTTGTGTGCGAAAGGATTTGGTAGTCGCGAGAAGATAAATGGCTTCGAGCCAATTGGTTTTCCCCTGCGCGTTATCGCCGTAGATGATGTTGAGTCCCGCGCCCCACGAGATGCTGCCGCTCAAATTCCTGAAATTGTGAACTTCAATAGATTCGAGCAGCATGCGTAGATTTTAACACAGGAAGGCACGGAGCCGGTAAAGTTGCTAAAAAGCAGCCACAGCACTTCTACGCTTCAACAAGAGCCATCTGAAATCGAAGCTTAACGGTCGGCATAGCGTCACATAATTTTTGCGGAGTTTTATTCCCCTTCCGCTCCTTTCCGAAAGCGCATACCCGACTTGCGTACAGGCAGAGCGACTTTGCGCAATCCGAAAGGGAGTTTGCGATAAGGCGGAGGCACTTTGCGCAAAGGCGGAGGGGTTTTGCGATAAGGCGAAGGACTTTTGCGAAATCTCGGAGGGGGTTTGCGATAAGGCAGAGGGGGTTTGCGCAAAGGTGGAGGGGTTTTGCGCAAAGGTGGAGGGCTTCTTTGCTATGGCGTGCGCGTTTGTCGCAAAGGCGGAGGCTAACGTCGAAATGATGCAGTAACTTAGCATTACGACACCGCGCCCCACCCATCACCGAACATGAATTCGAGATAAGCGGGAGGAGACGACCAACCGGCGCGAGCGGGCGATAGAGTGTAGCCCCATATATCTCTCTGAGCCTGCTTACATCGAACTCACTTTAAAGTTGATAAAATCAAATGCGCATCGGCATGATGACGTACTTGTAATCGTAGTCTGGATCAGCAGCCGGGCGCAGTTGCGCCTGCGAGTTACCATCCTTGAATTCAAAAGCGACTTGGCCTTCGCCGATGACGTTCAGAAAATCCTGAAGATACTGCGCGTTAAAGCCGATTTCGGTGACATCGCCCGTGTACTCTGTGGCGACGACTTCGCGCGCTTCGCCTTCTTCGGCGTTTTGCGAGGTAATCTGAAGCTCATTCGGAGCCAGATGAAAACGAATCGCATGCGAGCGATCATCTGCCATCAAAGCGACGCGGCGGATGGCCTGATTGAGCGCGATGCTATCAAACACAACCGATTTATCGTTGCCTTTCGGCATCACCATCTCGTAATTCGGGAACTGCCCTGAAAGCTTTCTTGAGATCAGCAGACGCGGCCCGACTTCAAAATAGATGTGGTTTTCATCCGCGCCCAGATTGATTTCGCCCTCGAAGGAGGTGGTGAGCTTGGTCAATTCCGCCAGCGTCTTGCGCGGGATAAGCGTGTCCAGAGCCTCATCGGGCGCGTTTTTTCCCAAATCCTTACGCTCGATATAGGCAAGACGATGCCCGTCGGTCGTGACCATTTTCGCGCCCGATTTATCAAGGATGAATTTTGCGCCGGAGAGTTGGTAGCGCGATTCTTCCTGAGTGATGGCAAAGATCGTGCGGTCTATAAATAATTTGAAAATATCTGCGGGCAGTTTCATCGGCGCGCTTTTGAAGCTCGGCACTTCCGGAAACTGTTCGCGCGCCACGCCCGGCACTCTGGAGCGGAAATTCTCGCACTTGACAGAGACCCAATCGTTATCTTCTTTTTTGAAATTAACTATCGCAGCATCCGGCAGCAGCCGCGCGATGTCAAAGAGCTTGCGCGCCTGAACGCAGATCGAACCGGGAACCGTGATTTCCTCGGCCTCCGATTCACAGCGAATCGTCACGTCAAGGTCTGTCCCGATAAGGCGGATGGTGTTCTCGCCGACCGACTCTATGAGGATGTTTGAGAGGACGGGAATCGTGTTCTTTTTCTCGACCACGCCCTGCACAAAACCAAGCTCCCTTTGCAGGGCATTCTTACTGATACTGAATTCCATTTATGGACTCCTTCAGATATAAAATAGCGTTGTCAAATTACTCTCTCTGACCTGTTTTTACAGACTTGCCTTTTCCTATTACTTCTATTTAAAAACATTATATATATATATAGTAGTAGTAGTAGGGCCTGTGGAAATGTGGAAAAGTCACTTTATTGTTGTCACCAAAGGGATTGTTTTCCACAGCCCCTGTGGAAATAGCTGTGGAAAAAACTCTCTGCCTGTGGAAATCATAGCTTCTCATAAAGTTTTCCACATTTCCACAGGCACTTTTTTGGCTGCCCTGTGGAAATGTGGAAAACTCGGAATCAAATATATGTGAACAAAAGCTTTAACCGAAAAGCATACTGTGGAAAACTTTTGGGCCAAAATCGCTCTAACTACTTGCAAAGATTGTCCATAAGCTCACTGACGACCCTGTGGAAATTTTGATCCTTCAAAACAACGGCTTCTATCTTCTCGACAGAGTGAATTACGGTCGTGTGATGCTTGCCTCCGAACTCACGCCCAATCTCTGGAAAGCTGTGTTTCGTGAGCTTCTTGCACAGGTACATCGCCACCTGTCTGGGGACCGCAATCTGGCGTGCATTGTTCTTTGATTTTAGCTCATCCAGACGCAGCCTGTAATGCGCCGCGACCGTCTGCTGAATCTGCTCGATAGTAATCCCCGCCGGTTGGTCATTCTCCGCAATGTTGCGTATAGCATCCTGCGCCAGCATCTTTGAAATCGGCAACCCGCGCAGAGACGAGATAGCCACGAGCCGCACGAGCGAGCCTTCAAGCTCGCGTATGTTGCTTTTAACTTTGCTGGCAATAAAGAACGCCACGTCATCCGGCAGCGTGACGCCGTCAAGGTCTGCTTTACGTTTGAGAATCGCCACCTTGGTTTCCAGATCAGGCGGCTCCATGTCTGCTATCAGTCCCCACTCGAAACGCGAATGCAGCCTCTCTTCGAGCGTCGGTATCTCTCTCGGCGGGCAGTCCGACGAAATGACGATTTGCTTCTGTCCATCATACAGAGCGTTGAAAGTATGGAAAAATTCTTCCTGCGTGCGCTCTTTGCCCGCCATAAACTGTATGTCGTCCATCAAAAGCACATCTATCGAGCGATATTTCTCGCGAAAAGTCTGAGTCTTGTCATAACGAATGGCGTTAATCAGCTCGTTCATAAACTTTTCGGCTGAGATATACGATAGGCGCAGATGACGGTTACGCTCTTTAATAGCGTGACCTGCGGCGTGCATCAGATGTGTCTTGCCTAAGCCCACGCCTCCGTAAATATAAAGAGGATTGTAGGTTTTTCCGGGGGCCTCGGCGACCGCGAGCGAGGCCGCGTGTGCAAACTGATTGCACGAGCCGACTACAAAAGTCTGAAAGGTGTATTTGGGATTAAGCGAAAGCTCAATCGGCTCTATGTCAACAAATGTCGTCGCGCCGGGAGTCAGTCCATCCGACTCAGCAGCCTCTAAAAGGGTAAAAAGACTGGAACTTTTACTTTTTCCATTGCCTGAACGGGTCTCCGGAATCAAGTAAGAATCCGCCTCATCGTCGCCTGCATCTTCTGAATGTAGCGATTCGCCGTCTTCGACAGTCCAGTCAACATGGTACTCGGCTAGATTTAGCTCTTGCAGCGATGCGTCCAGCACCTCCGAATAGTTGGTGCTGACCCAATCCTTCACCACCTGATTCGGAACGCGCAGATGCAGTATCTGCTCCGAATCATCACAGCCCTCAAATTGTATCGGGCGAAACCATGTTTCAAAGCTCTGGCGATTCAAACGCTTCTCGACTGCGCTGAGAATGTTGTTCCAGAGCCTGTTCTCAATAACGGTACTCATGTTTTTGTCCGTCCTGTCTCATCTGTCTGAGAATTTAGATGTTGGCAACTAGAGACAAAAGAACGTTGTAAAATGATACATAAATTAAAATTACATTACTCAAGCGTTTCTTTGAATAATGCGGCGGAAGCTATTGAAAATGCACCCGCTTTGGCCTCATTTCAAGCCCTTTATACGAAAGTTTTCCACAGGGTTTTCCACAGGCTTGTGGAAAACCTCCCGATACTTAAAGTATCGCTTTAAGTATTTAATTATCAACTACTTACAGGTGTAAGAGGAGCTTGAAACGGGGCGGAGACTAGCATAATATGAATCGAGAAGCAAGAGAAATCCACAGGCTTTGGAAAATTTTTTCTTCTCTTTCGAGAAATGGCGTTTCCGCTCACTTTTATGCCTGACCGGTTATCTCAATATTGGGATAATAGAATGATTTTAGAACACTTTCTAAAGAATGGATATTTGTTGGATGAAGACAAGAAAAGCCCTTCCGCAAGGCTGAGTCACTGTTACGCGCAACCCTTTTGTTCCAATAGCCAGACCATTCGCAAGTACGTACTCAACAGCAAACTGCAACAAAGTTAGCTCTGGTGAAGCAGAAATTTTTTTGAGGAAATTGCCAATCAGGCGCTGCTTTCTTGACAGAAATGGTCTGCGCAGTTAGTCTTACTCTTTTCTTTTAAGTGGAGAATACGCAACTATGTCGAAACGCACTTTTCAACCGAACAATCGTCGCCGGGCTAAAACACATGGTTTTCGCGCGCGGATGGCAACCAAAAACGGGCGTTTAGTAATAAAAAGACGCCGTGCTAAAGGGCGCAAGCGCCTGACACCGGCGCATTACTAAATTACGCACAGGTCTTTTTGTCCAAGCACACGCATCTGCGCGCTTCCGGCGAGTTTCGCCAAGTCTATACGCGGGGTAAACGATACAATGGCCGTCTCATGACGGCATTTGTTTGCCCCAACGGTTTAGCGCATCACAGGTTCGGGATTACGGCTTCGCGCAAGGCTACGGGAGATGCTGTTGAGCGTAATCGCGCCAAGCGTCTGCTGCGCGAGATGTTTCGTTTGAGCAGCCCGGTTCTGGATTCTCTGCATTTGAGATACGACTGGGTCTTTAACGCAAGGCGTTCCCTGTTGAGCGTGAAAGTGGCAGAGCCTCTGGAAGAGTTTAGAGGTCTTGTCTCCCAAGTCGCTCGGGACGAACGCGAGGCGTCAGAAGATCGCGAACGGAAAGTAAAGCAGTGAGAGTAGTTCTCGTCTTAATCTTGAAGTCTTATAAATCAATCATCTCACCTTTACTTCCGCCCTCCTGTCGTTTCGTTCCAACCTGCTCAGAATATGCACGCGAGGCAATCGAGCGATATGGCGCGGTGCGCGGCAGTTGGATGGGCGCACGCAGGCTTTTGCGTTGTCATCCTTTTCATCCGGGTGGTTATGATCCGGTCAATTGATTTCTAACAGCTTACTTTAAAAAATTCAGATGCAACAAAAGAGATTCGTTCTCGCACTTATTATTTCGACGGTCATCTTGTTCGGGTGGGGTTATTTTTTTCCGCCGCAGACTCCGCCACAGAACGATCCTAATAATCCTGCATCGCAGACGCCTGCCGCTTCGCCTTCGCCCACACCGGCAGCGACCGCAGCCGCCACGCCGCAAGCAACACCGACGCCGCAGTCCGCGACAGCTTCTTCTGCAAACGCAACTCCGCAAAAGACGCTGCTGGTTAGAACTCCTTTGTATGACGCAAAGTTCGATTCGCGCGGTGCGGTGACGACGAGCTGGATTATCAAAAAAAATAAAGATACGCAACGCGCTCTGAATTCCGTCAGCGGCACCAAAGATAATCCGCAGCCGTTGCAACTAATCTCGCAGGAAGGTTTGAAAAAAGAAAAGCGTGAAGCTCCTTTACGGCTTGTCACAGGTGACGCCACTCTGGATGCTTTGCTTGACTCAAACAATTACCAGATCACAGGCGTTGAAGGTGAAGGAAGCGAACTCACCTTGGACTTCGCGACGGGCGAAAAGCGAGTTGAGTTTTCTTTGCGCGACGAAGCTACCGGCCTCGATGTCTCAAAGGTTTTAATCTTTAGCGCGGATCGCTATGACATCGGCATTGAAACTAAGATGACGCGCGGCGGGCAGCCACTTCCAAAAGCACAGCTCACGATTGGCCCCAGCATTGGCGATCAGGGCGTCCCTCAATACAGCTTTTATTCCGTCGCGCCGGAAGGCGTTGCCGTCGTCAATGGCGAGACACATCGGCTGCTTGGGCCGACCATTGAATCTGATAAAGAAGGCTGGCTCTTCAAGTCCACGCGCCCGGGTGGGCCAAACTATTACGGCTTGAATGGCGAGGTTGATTGGGCCGGAGTCGGCGACACTTACTTTGCGATGATGGCCGTGCCGTCAAAGCGCACGAGCGGGCTTGAGTTTCGCACCGCCAAATACCACCATGAAGCGAACGGGGTGAAGGAAGATAGATATCTTCTCAACGCTTTCGTTCCGATTCCCACGGACGGAGCGAGAACGCAAGTTTACATTGGACCAAAAGATCACTTCCTGCTCACTAATGCGAGCAAAGAAATCGGACAAATTCTTGGTCGCGCAGAGCCGATTGATCTTGAAGAATCTATTGATTACGGCCTGTTTAGCACGATTTCTCGTCCCCTCGCGGTTCCGATTCTGATTTCCATTCAATGGCTGTACAAGCTGACGAACAGTTACGGCATCGCCATCATTTTGTTCACGATAGTTATCTATTCGCTTTTCTTTCCGCTCAAATGGCGCTCTTCAAAATCCATGAAGAAGGCGCAGAAGCTCGCGCCGCGCATGAAAGAGTTGCAGGAAAAAATCAAGGGGATGAAGCAGGATGATCCGAAATTAAAAGAGCTACAGATGGAGCAACTGCGTCTGATGAAAGAGGGCAACCCCTTGGGCGGTTGTCTGCCGCTCTTGATTCAGATGCCATTTCTCTTTGCGCTCTATCGTGCGATTACGATCTCGATTGAATTTCGCCAGGCATCGTTTTTATGGATTCCCGATCTGTCTGCTCCGGAGCCGTACATGATTCACCTGCTGCCGATTTTGATGGCAGCCTCAATGATCATCTTACAGTTGATTACGCCTGCTCCTTCAGCCGATCCGCTGCAACGTAAGATGATGGCTATCGGCATGCCGCTCTTTATGTTGTATATTCTGTGGAGCGCGCCCTCGGGTTTGCTCGTCTACTGGCTGGTCGGCAACATCGTCGGATTCGGACAGCAGTTTTTGATTAACCGCCTGACCAAATCGGAAGATGACGAGCCGCCGCCGGAAGAGAAAAAAGTTGGCGTGCGGCCTCCGAAGAAATTAAAGACTGCACGCGCTTCTTAAAGCGTGATGAGAGAGAAGCTGTTAAAGATGAATGAATCATGTAACCAAGCGCAGGAATTTGTAAACGCTATTTTTAAGAGCGCCAACTTTGATCTTCGCGCGACGGCGCAAGAGGCTGAGAGCGGTTGTCTCTTGAACATGGATGGCAGAGATACTTCATTGCTGCTCAACGAAAGCGGAGAGCTTTTGGAAGCTCTACAGCATCTCGTGCAGCAGGCGTTTGGACGCCTGCTTCCCGAAGGTGAAAGAATCGTTTGCGACGTAGAAAATTTTCGCGCGACTCGTGAAGCAGAGCTGCGCGCGATGGCGCGTCATGCGGCAGAGCGTGTGCGCAAGACCGGTTTGGCTTTCACCTTTGGCGCGATGAATGCTAATGAACGGCGCGTCATTCACACGGCTCTGGCGGCTGAGGATGACCTGCATACGGAATCCGTCGGCGAAGGCTCTGCGCGCAGACTCAAAGTCAGCTTTAAAATTTCTTCAAAGCCTTAATTCCCTCTGCTTGCTTCCCTCTGTTATTTCTCTCGCGTGATTTTTCTTGCCAGAGATGCCAGCTATGGACACCATCGTCGCGCTGTCAACACCGCCGGGTCGTAGCGGCATCGGTGTCATTCGTCTCAGCGGAGGAAGCGCGCTTGAAATCGCGCGCCGTCTCACACGCGATGATGATTTTTCACCCACGCCCAATCATGCGTTATTAAAAAATATTTATGATTTAAAATCCGATGAAGTTCTGGACCAATCCCTCGTCACATTTTTCAAATCACCCTATTCGTTTACCGGAGAAGACACTGTCGAATTAAGTTGTCATGGCTCGCCTGTCTTGCTGCGGCATCTGCTTGATCTGATTTTGAGTCTGAATGCGCGTGCGGCTGCGCCGGGCGAATTTACGCTGCGTGCCGTCGCCAACAAGAGACTAAATCTGGCTCAGGCAGAGGCCATTCGCGACCTTATCAACGCGCAGACACAGGCCGCCGTTCGCCAGGCCGCGCGACAGATGAAAGGCGAGCTGTCTGCGCTTCTGGAACCGCACAAAGATGCTTTGCTGGAAATAATCGTCCTCCTGGAATCCTCGCTTGAGTTTGTCGAAGATGATTTGCCGGAAGTTGCAGCCGACCCGCTTAATGCAAAGCTTCTAAAGCTTACCCGCAGCCTTGAGCATCTGGCAGATACTTTTCGTGAGGGAAGACTGCTGAGAGACGGCCTTAAAGTAACGCTCGCAGGACGGCCTAATGTCGGTAAGTCTAGTGTTTTCAATAGTTTACTGTCGAAAGACAGGGCTATAGTGACGAATATTCCGGGAACGACGCGAGACAGTTTAAGTGAGTTGATAAGTATTCAGGGAATACCGGTTTTGCTGACAGATACGGCTGGCGTGCGCGCCTCCGTAGATGAAATTGAAAACATGGGTGTTGAGCGCACACGCCGCGCCATCGCTGATGCTGATCTGGTCGTGGTCGTGCTTGACGGCTCTCAATCTCTACTTAAAGAAGATTATGATATTCTTGGAGAAGTTATAGACAGCACTCATCTTATCGCACTCAACAAGAAAGATTTGGAGTCCTTCAAAAGCCAGGAAGCAAGACAGATAAACGGAGATACTCCCGTTCTGGAGATTTCAGCCAGAACCGGAATAGGGCTGAATCAACTGCTAGATGCTATAATCGCTCCATTCGCCACACGCGATACGCACGACACCGGACTGCTGATTACGGACGCACGCCACTTCGATTTACTACAGCGTGCAACACGCGCGCTCTCTTCGTCCGGTGAGCTACTGAAAGAGCGTGCGAGCGAAGAGTTGGTGCTGGTTGGGCTGCATGATGCCCTGCGTTATTTGGGAGAGATTACCGGAGAAACGACGCCGGATGAGGTGTTGGGGCGTATTTTCGCTACCTTCTGTATTGGTAAGTAGCCATGAAAAGTTTTGATGAAGCCTTTGATGTAATTGTGATCGGAGCCGGTCACGCGGGCTGTGAAGCAGCTTCAGCCGCCGCACGCATGGGCGCGCAGACTGCTCTGGTGACACTCAATCTCGACCTGATTGGTCAAATGTCCTGTAATCCCGCCATCGGAGGCATAGCCAAAGGCCATCTGGTGCGTGAGATTGATGCCTTAGGCGGCATCATGGGGCGTGTGATTGATCGGACGGGGATACAGTTTCGCCTGCTTAATCGCTCGCGCGGGCCTGCCGTGCAGTCTCCAAGAGCGCAGGCTGACCGCGCCTTGTATCGCAAAGAGATGCGCAAAACGCTCGAAGCGACTCCCAATCTTCATTTGCGGCAGGGCTTGGTTACGGACTTAATTATTGAGAATGAACGTATTTGTGGCGTCGAGCTGCAAGACACACGTCGTCTGCACGCCTCTGCCGTAGTTGTCGCCACGGGAACTTTCCTCAATGGTTTGATTCATACAGGACGTCGTACCTACACGGCTGGACGTGCGGGAGAGCCTGCCTCTATTGAACTTGCAGAGAGTTTGAAGCGAATAGGGTTTCCCGTAGGAAGGCTCAAAACCGGCACGCCGCCGCGCCTTGATGGGCGGACGATTGATTGGGACGCATTCGAGCCGCAGCCAGCGGATGCGCGCCCTGTGCCCTTCTCTTTTTCGACGGATAGTATAGAGCAGCCGCAAATCACTTGTTTTGTTGGATATACGACGGATGCTGTGCATCAAGCCATTCGTGAAAATTTGCAGGAATCCCCTCTTTATTCAGGAAAGATAAAGGGTGTGGGGCCGCGCTATTGCCCGTCTATTGAAGACAAAGTCGTCAAATTTGCTGATAAAAATCGTCATCAGCTCTTTCTTGAGCCTGAAGGGCATGATACAAACGAAGTTTACCTGAATGGCTTTTCGACTTCCCTGCCTGCTGAATTGCAACAAGAGCTTGTACGTCTCATCCCCGGCCTCGACCAAGCCCGCATCATTCGTCCCGGTTATGCCATTGAGTATGATTTTATAGACCCGCGAGAACTGACCCCTTATCTGGAAACGGTTCGCGTCAAAGGGCTATTTAATGCAGGGCAGATTAACGGGACTACAGGTTACGAGGAGGCTGCGTGTCAGGGCTTGATGGCTGGCATCAATGCCGCTCTGTCCGTCTCAGGTCGTATGGGACTTCGCTTGCAGCGGCATGAGTCTTATATCGGAGTCCTGATTAGCGATTTAATCACACAGGGAGTAGACGAGCCTTATCGCATTTTCACCTCTCGCGCCGAATACAGGCTTGCTTTGAGGCATGATAACGCGGATGCGCGCCTGTCTTCCTATGGCCGTGAACTGGGTTTAGTTGGAGATTCGGACTGGGAAAGATTTAATCAAAGACGGGATCGCTTAGCTCTGTTGAGAGAAAAACTTGATTATACACGCCTGAAACGCTCGGAAATCGCTTATTCGACGGTTTCTCGCAAGCTGGGTGCGGATTTGGGTGATTCAATAACTCTTTCTCAGCTTGCACACCGTCCGGGAGTCAATCCCGAATTGTTGCAGTCACTTCTTCCCACAGATTTGAGTTATTGTAGCTTGTCAGACATCGAATCCGTTCTTGCGGATTCGCTTTATAGTGGCTATATAGAAGTTCAGCAGGCTACTTTTGACCGTTTATACCAGCATGACGGGCTGCGAGTTCCACTTGATTTCAGTTTTCGCGCGCTGAGCGGCCTCTCGCACGAGATGATTGAGCGGCTTGAGCGTGCGCGCCCGCAAACTTTCGGGCAGGTGCGGAAAATTCCGGGATTGACTCCCGCAGCCATCTCGACCTTACTTGTACAGCTAAATCTGCATCAATCTGCCTGACCTAAATACGTTTCACGTGTCCCCAAACACAAGGGGGATACGTGAAACATGCTTTTTATCCTACCTGAAACATAAAATTTCTAGCATGTCGCGGCGCGTTATGTTAGTTTACGCGCGTTCCGTTTAATATTTTGACCCCTTCAGGCTTCAGAAATGGCAAAAACTATAGCTGTCGCAAACCAGAAGGGCGGAGTCGGGAAAACCACCACAGCCGTCAATCTGGCAGCCGCTCTGGCTGTGGCGGAGATGCGTGTGCTGCTGGTGGACGCAGATCCCCAGGCAAACGCCACTTCCGGCGTCGGGATTCAGCGCGGAAGTTTTCGCCGGAGCCTCTATAATGGATTGGTTCTCAACGACTCAGTTCAAAATATAATTCAACCCACAGAGATCCCCTTACTCTTTGTCGTTCCCTCAGACAGAAACCTGACCGGCGCGGAAGTAGAGTTGGTCGAGGTCGAAAAACGCGAATACAAGCTGCAAAATCTGCTTCAAACCGTCGAAAACGACTTTGACTACATCATTATTGACTGTCCTCCATCGCTTGGCCTTTTGACATTAAATGCCCTAACTGCCGCTGACTCTCTGCTGGTTCCCATCCAATGTGAGTATTTCGCGCTCGAAGGGGTGACGGAGTTGTTCGACACGTTAGCGCGTATCCGGCGTGTGCTAAATTCAAATTTGACGATAGAAGGTCTGCTGCTCACGATGTATGACGAGCGCACGAATCTTTCAGGGGCGGTCGCGGCTGATCTTAGGGACTTTTACGGCCAGCAGGTTTTTAACACAGTTATCCCGCGAAACGTGCGCCTGGCGGAAGCTCCCAGTTATGGGAAACCCATCATCCTTTACGATATTCGCTCGCGCGGCGCGGAAAGCTACCTTCAGTTGGCAAAGGAGGTCATGACGCATGACAAGAAGAGTTCTAGGCAGGGGCTTGAGCGCACTGCTGTCGGATACCCCGGCGACTTCCAATGAGGATTTTCTTGAAATTAATATAGACCTCATTGACCCGAATCCCGCACAGCCGCGCACGCATTTTGACGAGTCTCGTTTAGAGGAATTGGCTCAATCCGTCCGCGCAAACGGAATCGTCCAGCCTCTGGTCGTGCGTCGTCGCGGGATGCGCTACCAGTTGATTGCGGGCGAGAGGCGTTGGCGTGCAGCGCAGCGCGCAAATTTGGACAAAGTCCCAGCCGTAGTCCGTGACATCCCCGATGATAAGCTCTTGGAACTAGCCTTAATAGAAAATATCCAACGCCAGGAACTAAGCGCTATTGAAGAAGCGCATGCCTACAAAAGGCTTATAGACACGCTCGGCCTGACACAGGAAATGGTCGCGCAGCGTGTCGGCAGGGATCGCTCTTTTATCACTAACTATTTGCGACTGTTACGTTTACCCTCCGACATCCAGAAGCTCGTAGAAGATGAGAAAATCTCTACGGGGCATGCCAGAGCCTTGCTCGGGGTTGATGATGTGGATATTCAGCGTCGTGTCGCGCGAAATATTGTCGAGCAATCTTTGTCGGTTCGTGAAACCGAGCGTGCTATTAAAAGGATCATCTCAGGGGTTAGTCCTGCGGCTGCGACTTTGAGAACTGAAAAGCCCAACGATGCCAATGTGCAGGCGGCGGAAAGCAAGTTGCGCCGTCGCTTTGGAACACAAGTGCGTATCCTCCCAAGCCAAAAAGGAGAGGGCGGAAAAATCGAAATAGAGTATTACAGCCATACTGATCTGGACCGTTTATATCAACTATTAGCCAGTTCGCCGGAGAGTATTCCATCACCTTAGATACTTCCATTTTGCAAAATACAATGTGAGAATTCACCGCCTCTTTTTCGCTTGGCTCAGGGAGGCTTATTGCTATCCAGATTCTAGGGAAAACTGGAATAATGCTCGTTTATCTCGTTGATGTGCAAAGTAAAATGAAGAAAAGACTGACAGAGATGGTGTCTTGCGCCGGTTGAGTGGCTAAACTCGCTCCGCGCGATCTGGCACGGGTTCTGGGCCAGCTTCCGACACAACCGCTTAATAAAGACGTACTCGTCGGGTACGACATGGCAGATGACGCCGGGGTGTTTCGTCTCCGGGATGACGTTGCTTTGGTGCAAACGGTTGATTTCTTTACGCCTGTAGCAGATGACCCCGAGGTTTATGGCCGGGTAGCTGCGATCAATTCGCTCAACGACGTGTATGCGATGGGGGGAACTCCACTGACAGCACTGGCAATCGTTTGTTACCCGCAAAAAGAGGACATGGATGTCTTGGGACAAATCCTGCGTGGCGGACAGTTAGCGATGAATGAGGCTGGAGTCTTTATCTTAGGCGGACATTCGATTGATGATGCGGAGATCAAGTTCGGTTATGCCGTGACGGGAACGGTTCATCCCGCAAGAGTTATTACAAACGCCAATGCGCAACCGGGCGACGCACTGATTTTGACAAAACCTATCGGAACCGGAGCCATCAGTACTGGAATCAAGAAGGGCGTGGCGAGCAGCGTTGCGGTTGAGGCCGCGATGAAGGCGATGACGACTTCAGCCGCTGCCCCGTCCGCTGCGATGCAGCAGGCAGGGGCACACGCCTGCACAGACATTACGGGCTTTGGATTATTGGGGCACGCTTATGAGATGGCGCGGGCGAGCGATGTCTGTTTGAAGATTGAATCGGCGAGCGTGCCGCTCCTGCCAGATGTTTTGGAGTTGATTAGTCAGGGAATGTTGACGCGCGGCGATAAAAACAACAGGGAATATGTGGGCGAGACTGTAAAAATAGCGGAGCATGTTTCGGGGCACATGCAGAGCGCGCTTTTTGATCCGCAAACGGCTGGCGGGCTGCTCATCAGCATCGCTGAATCGAAAGCCGAAGACCTCGCGCGAAATATTGATGGCGCTGTGATTATAGGCAGTGTTCACGCGCGCGAGGATTTTTTGATTCAAGTCACTTAGCTTCAAAATTTTAGAAAACTGCTGCGAAGGTCGCTGCCTTGACTGGCTGCAAAAACGCATGCTAGACTCGCAAGCTTTTGACAGGCATGCAGTTTCATCTTCTATAACCTTGTGTTCGTCTATCTCTGTCTTGTGAGCCTTTGTGAGTTATGATTTTTCTAGCTTTCGCTGAAAATTCTATCCAACTTGTGCCGGACGGCACGATCTTTCTTCATATCGCAATCATTTTAATTATGGTGCTCGTTTTGAACGCCACGCTGTTCAAGCCGATCAACCGGATTCTGGCCGAGCGCGAGCGGCGCACGCGCGGGCGTTCGGGCGAGGCGCACGACATCTTGCAGCGCGTCGAAGAAGGATTGTCGAATTACGAGCGCACCTTGCGCGAAGCGCGTGCGGAAGGCTATCGCTTGATGGAGCAGGAGCGCGCTAAGGCTATGAGCGAGCGACAAAGCAAATTGGGGGCGGTGCGCGAAGAGATAGGCAGCTCAGTCGCAGAGCAGAAGGAGACCATTCGCGCGCAGAGTGAAGAGGCGCATCAGACATTGGAGAGAGACTCGCGGCAGATAGCCGCACAAATCGGCGCGCACATTCTGCATCGTCCCGTGAGCGAGACGACTATCTCAAGCGTTAATTAAAGCGCAGACAAATCATGTTCTTAGCATTTATCAAAACACAGATTCTGTTCGCACTGGCCGGAGACGGCGGCGGCGGGTTGCAGTTGCCCTGGTATCTTAACTATCCGGGCTTAGAGGCGTGGAAATTTTTCAATCTTTTCCTCTTTGTCGGCGTGCTTGTCTTTATCCTGCGCCGCCCGATTAGCGAAGCGATGCGCGCGCGCCGCGAGGGAATTCGTCGTGACCTGATGCGTGCGCAGGAAGAGCGCAACGCCGCGCTGGCTAAATTGGAAGAAGTCGAGGCTCGTCTGGCGCGGCTCGATGCGGAGGTGGCGAGCGTGCGCGAGCAGGCGCACACAGACGCGATTGCAGAGCAGCAGCGCATAGCTCTTTCAACGGAAGCGGATTCGCAGAAGCTGCGCGAGCAAGCCGTCAGGGAAATCGAGAGCGCCGGAAAAGCCGCGCGGCATGAACTGCGGCGTTATGCTGCCGAGCAGAGCGTGCGCCTTGCAGAAGAGATGATCCGCCGCGACATCCGAGCCGAAGATGATATGCGTCTCGTGAATTTGAGTATCGAAGAGTTGGGGGGAAGCAAGCGTTGAGTGTGCAAACGGTCGCGCGCCGTTACGCAGCAGCACTGGCCGATGTGGTAACGGCGCGGGGCGAAGCGCGTGAGGTGCAGGAAGAGTTATCCGCGTGGGAACAGATGATGCAATCAAGCGGGCAGCTTCTGGTAGTCTTCAGCAATCCGACGATTCCCTACGATCAAAAACGCAAAGTCCTGAACGCGCTCATCGCGCGCGTGAAGGTTCGCCCGACCACCGAGAATTTTTTAAAAGTTCTCTTGCAGAATCAACGTCTCGCGGAATTGAGCGAAGTCAACAAGCGTTTCACTCAGGTGCTTGACGAGCGTTCGGGCGTTGTCTCTGCGGATGTGACGACGGCGCGTCCCGTCTCTGCCGACGCGCAGGAAGCTTTGCGCACGCGGCTGGCCGCGATGACAGGCAAGAACGTGCGTTTGAAGTTTAAGACGGACGAAGAATTAATCGGCGGCATGGTGACGCGCATCGGCTCGACCGTTTACGACGGCTCTGTGCGCAATCAATTGGAGAGAGTCAAAGCAAAGATTTCAGGTAAATAGTAAATGGTGAATAGTAAATAGAAAAAACTCGTCCTGCTATTTACTATGCACTATTTACCATTACACTAATAAGGGAATTATATGGAACCGATCAAAGCTAACGAGATTAACGAAATCATTCGCCAGCAGATCGAGAATTTTGATGGCGGCGTGACCGTGACGGAAGTAGGCACGGTAATCAAAGTCGGAGACGGCATCGCAGAGATTCACGGCCTCGAAAAAGTGATGGCCGGAGAGCTGCTGGAATTTCCGAAAGATGTGCGCGGCCTCGCTTTAAATCTCGAAGAAGACAAAGTCGGCGCGGTGCTCTTCGGCGATTTTCAGGTCGTCAAAGAAGGCGACATGGTCAAGCGCACAGGGCGCATTATGGAAGTGCCCGTCGGCGATGCGATGATCGGTCGCGTGGTGGATGCGCTCGGCAATCCGATTGACGACCGTGGGCCAATTCTGACCGAGGAATTTAGCGCGATTGAGCGCATCGCTCCCGGCATCATTGATCGCCAACCCGTGAAAGAGCCTTTGCAGACGGGTCTCAAGGCGATTGACTCGATGGTTCCCATCGGTCGCGGGCAGCGCGAGTTGATTATCGGCGACCGGCAGACGGGCAAGACTGCCGTCGCGGTTGACACTATCATCAACCAAAAAGGCAAAGACGTTATCTGCATCTACGTCGCCATCGGACAAAAAGCTTCGACGGTCGCGCAGGTCGTCAAGACCTTGCAGGATAGCGGCGCGATGGATTACACCATCGTCGTTAAAGCCACTGCGTCCGACCCGGCGGCGATGCAGTTTCTCGCGCCGTACTCGGGCGTCGCCATCGGCGAATACTTCCGCGACACAGGCCGTCATGCTTTGACGATTTACGATGACCTTTCTAAGCAGGCTGCGGCTTATCGTGAAATCTCGCTGCTCCTGCGCCGACCGCCAGGACGCGAAGCTTATCCGGGCGATGTGTTTTATCTTCACTCGCGCTTGCTTGAGCGTGCGGCGAAGATGTCGGACAAGAGAGGCGGCGGAAGTTTGACGAGCCTGCCGATTATCGAGACGCAGGCGGGCGACATCTCCGCGTACATTCCGACCAACGTGATTTCGATTACGGACGGGCAGATATTTCTCGAAGCAGACCTTTTCAACTCGGGCATTCGCCCGGCTATCAACGTCGGCAACTCTGTCTCGCGCGTCGGCGGCGCGGCGCAGATCAAGGCCATGAAGCAAGTCGCCGGAACTTTGCGCATTGACCTCGCGCAGTTCCGCGAGCTGGCGGCCTTCGCACAGTTCGGCTCAGACCTTGATAAAGCGACGCAGGCGCAACTTGCGCGCGGGCAGCGTCTGGTCGAAATCCTGAAACAGCCGCAGTATCGCCCGATGGATGTCGAGAAACAGGTGCTTGTCATCTGGGCTGCGAGCAACGGCCATGCCGATGATGTGCCGGTTGAAGATGTGCAACGCTTTGAGGCCGAGTTGCTGCGCTTTGTCGAAAACTCGCATCCCGGCGTTTTGCAAAGCATACGCGAAAAGAAATCTCTGACGGATGAGATCAAAGCTGACTTGACTCAAGTGCTCACGGACTTCAAAGACCGTTGGAACGAAGAGACGCTCATTGCAGGCCAGACTTCGACCAGCGTCGCCACGCAGCCAGCCGCTGCCCCCGCGACAGCATAAACGAGTTTTCAGTTTTTAGTTTTCAGTTTTGAGCAATTGGCTTTAACTGAAAACTAAAAACCGAAAACTGAAAACTGAATTATGGCTAATCTCTTAGATATACGTCGCCGGATTCGTTCGGTAAAGAACACGCAGCAGATCACAAAGGCTATGAAGATGATGTCTGCTGCGCGGCTCAAGCGCGCGACGGATCGCGTCGTGACGGCGCGCCCGTTCGCTAACAAGATGATGGAAATTTTGAGCGAGCTGGCCTCGCGCACGGATGAAAATTTTCATCACCCGCTCCTTGATGTGCGCGGCGACGAGCGTTATCTGATCGTGCTCATCACTGCCGACAGAGGCTTGTGCGGAGCTTTTAATACGAACCTCAACAAAGCGGCGCAGGCTTTGATAAAAGAGAACGCGGGCAAACAGCTTGAGATGATGCCCGTCGGTCGCAAGGGGCGCGATTTCTTTCGTCGTCGCGACATCTCTTTCGTGCATGAATACATAGGCGTGACGGGTAAGGGAAGCGTCCAATATTCGGAAGCGGTGGAAATCGCGCGCGACATCATCAAACGTTTTACTGAAGACAAGGAACTCGATAAGGTCTTTCTCATCTACAGCGAATTTAAATCCGTCCTGCAACAGCGCGTCGTCGTCGAACAACTGCTGCCCGTCTCGCGTCCGGCTGAAGCTGAAGAAGTGGCTGACCCGTCGCGTCCGGTTGATCTGACGGATTATGTCTATGAGCAGCCGCCCGAAGAAATCTTTAGTCATTTGCTTCCGCGCTTGATCGAGACGCAAGTCTTTCGCGCGCTGCTTGAATCCATAGCCTCTGAGCAGGGCGCACGCATGACCGCCATGGATGCCGCGTCGAAGAACGCGACGGAGCTGATAGGCACGCTGACGCTCAACATGAATCGCATCCGCCAGGCGGCGATTACCAACGAAATCATCGAAGTCGTCTCGGGCGCATCTGTGCAATAACAAAATCTGTAGCCGGCGAAACAATCCGCGTTCGCCGGCTTCAACCTCGTGTCACAACTCGAAATAAAAAGTCTTGCCACTAGCTTCAACTAGTGGATAAATGGCACACAGCAAGCAGGCTTGAGCCAAAAGATAATTAAAAACCTTTCCTTATAGCTTGAGCTTAAATGGTTCGGCTAAAGCCAAAAGCTAAGCGGCATTCTGTCTCCACTAGCTTCAGCTAGTGGCAAATGTTTAACCAGCAATTTGGGTTAAATTGAAAACCGCTTCCCGGTTTACACTCCACGAATTCCCCGGTTCAGGAAATAAAAGTTATGCCGAACATAAATAAAAGCGCATCGCAAAAAACAAGGCTCATCAGCGCGGCTTTGATTCTTCTGGTCGCCTCGATCTTCTTTCTCGGATTGGGTCTCGTTCCGCGCGCATCGTTGCAGGAAGAGAACCGGCCAAGCCAATCTTTCGACAGATACTTTGTCGCTGACGAGGTTACAGAGGCGATTCGAGACAGCGCGAAAACCATCGTGCGCGTCTCTGTGCGGAATGCGTCAGACCGCGAAGCTGCTCAAAGAATGGGCACGCTCGTAGAAGATTACGGCTCTTTCGTAGTCATCGCGGCGGCGAAGGGGCAGGATTTTTCGAGAGCGAAAATCGAAAGCCTGCCGCTCGAAACGAGTGTGAATTTACCGGGCAAGGCGTTCGAGCCGCTTGAGGATGCTCCGGCGGAAACCGTCAAGGCGGGCGCGGCGGCAGGCAATAGAAGCGGCAAAGATTATTACATCGTTCAATTCGCTGCCCCTGTGCGTGATGAATGGCTAGACAGTTTGCGCTCTGTCGGGGCAGAGGTTTTGCAGTACGTGCCGCATCAGGCTTTCTTTGTTTATGCTGACAGTGATGCTATTCAAAAAATCGCGGGGCACGCGCGCGTCCGTTGGGCTGGCCGCTACACGGCGGAAAGCAAAATCGCTCCCGAGTTGCACGAGCAAATCGCGGCGCAGATAAACAAGTCTCAATCAAGCGGCAGGATGCAGCCGCTCGAAATAAGCGGCAGTGGAAAAGCTGTGTTCGATGTCGCGGTGTTCGCCCGCGCGAGTCTTGATGAAGCGCAAGCTAAAGTGCATGAGATTTCTGATGCGACGGTGAGAAACGTCATCAGGCTGCCGCATAACTTTTTCAACGTGCTGCGTGTTGAGGTGGACTTGGAATCGGTCGAGCGTTTAGCTCAATTGCCAGAGGTCGTCAGAATTGACCCGTACTTTACTCCGACTAAAGAAGACGAGCGCGCCGCTCAAATCGTGGCGGGCAATTTTACCAGCACGACCGCAATCAACGCGCCGGGATATAACCCGCTCACACAGTTCGGAGTCAACGGGCAGGGCGTGACCGTTTCCGTGGTTGATGACGGCGTGGGAATTCCGGGCGACGGCGGCTTTTATGTGACGGCGAGCAATACTGTCCACGGCCCGCTTCGCGGCGCGACGGGGAGCGCGGCGGGGCACGGGCATTTGAACGCCAGCATCATCGCGGGCGATACGCCTTTTTCAGTGCTCGACCCGACCGGATATAACTACGGCTCCGGCATCGCGCCGAAAGCGCATATCATCAACATTCCATTTTTGCGCGGCGGCTACACTGGAACAGAGGCCAACACGCTGGACGACACGGTCAGCACTACAGGGCCGAACGGCGTCAAAGGCTTTATCACAAACAACAGTTGGGGCAATGGCACTAACAGCAACTCTTACGATTCTTACGCGGGGCAGTACGATGGTTTGGTGCAGGACGCCAGCTCTGCCGCCACGATTGATCCGATTCTGATTGTCTTCTCCGCAGGCAACTCAGGCTCATCCGGTTTGACGAGGCCGAAGGTTGCCAAGAATGTCATCGCCGTCGCCAACTCCGAGAACCTGCGCACGGAGCTTTCCGGCAGCGCGAATAACATGGAGGATATAAACAACTCGTCCAGCATTGGCCTTGCGAGCGATGGACGCATCAAGCCGGACATCACGGCTCCGGGAACTGCTATCGCGGGCGGGCGTTCCGGCACCAGCTCACTGTTCGGCAACATTGATACTTTTCATCGTTGGAGCAGCGGAACCTCGCACGCCGCGCCGCAGGTGGCTGGCGCAGCCGCGCTCTTTACACAATTCTGGAAGAACGGAAACGGCGGCGCGAATCCAAGCCCCGCAGTGGCTAAAGCCGCGCTCTTAAACAGCACGCAGGAGATGAACGGCGTCCTCTCGGCCAATCCCGTCCCGAATGGTAACGAAGGCTGGGGACGCATCAACATGAAGTTCATGCTCAATGCGGGCGTGCCCATCAAGTACGTCAACCAGTCCGTGGAATTTGCCAACGCCGGAGCCAGCACGACATATACGGGCAAGGTCGCGGACGCTTCAAAGCGTGTGCGTATCACATTGGTCTGGACAGACCCGCCGGGCGTGGGCAATCCCGCGCTGGTCAACAATCTTGATTTGACCGTGACGGTCGGGGCGACAGTCTATAAAGGAAACGTTTTCACAGGCGGCAACTCGACCACAGGCGGAAGCGCGGATACCTTGAATAACGTCGAGAATGTTTTTCTTCCCGCAGGCATCGCAGCCGGAACGCCCGTCACGATTCAAATCACCGCAACAGCCATCAACGGCAACGGCATTCTCGGAAACGCGGACACGACAGACCAGCACTTTGCGCTCGTAGCTTATAACTTCAGCTCTTCGGGTCAGGCCAAGCCTTCGGACTTTGACGGCGACGGCAAGAGCGATGTCGCGGTCTTCCGCCCGGCAGAGGGCACTTGGTATGCGTCGCAAAGCTCGAACGGCGCGCTGCTGACACAGCCGTTCGGTCTCGGCTCAGATAGAATTGTGCCCGCAGACTACGACGGTGACAGCAAGACTGACTTCGCAGTGTTTCGCCCGAGCGACAACACCTGGTACATCCTGCAAAGCCAGACGAGCACGCTGCGCACGCAAGGCTTTGGCGCGAGCGGAGACGTGCCCGTCCCCAGCGATTATGACGGAGACGGAAAGTCGGACATCGCAGTCTTTCGCGCGGGCGTCTGGTACATTTTGCAAAGCTCCGATAACAGTTTGCGTGCGCAAGCCTTCGGCGTAAGCGCAGACAAGCCCGTGCCCGGAGATTACGACGGTGACGGCAAAGCAGACCTCGCTGTCTTTCGTCCAAGCGAAGGCACCTGGTATCTGCTCCGCAGCTCCAACGGGACATTCGTTGCGCAACCGTTTGGCCTCAGCACAGATCAAACCGTCGCCGGAGATTATGACGGCGACGGCAAGACAGACATCGCCGTTTTCAGACCGGGCGATGGCGTCTGGTATATCCTGCAAAGCTCGAACGGAGCCTTCACCGGGCAGGCATTCGGCACGAGCGGCGACACGCCTGCGCCGGGTGATTATGACGGCGACGGCAAGACAGACCTGACAGTCTTTCGTCCCGGCAGCGGCACTTGGTACATCTTGCAGAGCACAGCCGGATTCCGCGCGCAACCATTTGGCGCAAACGGTGATCGCCCTGTGGCATCGGCTTACGTTCAGTAATTTCTGACAGAGGGCTGAGCCACAGAGATCACAGAGGACACAGAGTTTGAAAACGTAGCGTTGCTTGAAATCTTTTCTCTGTGTCCTCTGTGATCTCTGTGGCAATTGTTTTGGTGATCGCGCGCAACGAAAATTTGAGATCAGAAATGAATGAGCAGAGGAAGCGACCGGGTCGCTTCTGGCGGTACGCGCCGCTCGTCTTGTGGATGAGCATAATTATCTTAGGCTCGACGGGCGAACTGTCATCCGCCAACACTTCGCGCATCATCCGCCCGTTGCTGTTGTGGCTCTTTCCAGACATCAGCGAAGCGAAAATACTCCTCGCGCATTTCTGGGTGCGCAAGACGGCTCACTTTACAGAGTACGCCATCTTTGCGCTCTTGGCCGCTCGCGCCTTCGCCGCTTCATCCCGCGAAACCTTGCGGCGCGGATTCTTTTACATCACCTTGCTGCTCGTCAGCCTCCTTGCTTTCTCGGACGAGTTTCATCAAAGCTTTGTCTCAACACGCACGGGTTCGATTTACGATAGCTTCATAGACATCTCGGGCGGGCTGACCGCGCTCATTCTGTATACATTCTGGCGGAAAGGAAGTCAGAACCGCCTGCGGTAGCGGGCGGGTTCTTTCGTCGCCTGAGACCCGCCCGCTACCGCAGGCGGTTCTGACTTATTCTGCTCTTCACACTTAACAGAGTTTTGTGTCATAGTTTGTTTACGCAAAAGTGCCGTCGAGCGAAGTTGATTGCGCGAACATCGTATCGCGCGTGAGCGTATAATGTCGGGCGGATGGTAAGATTGCTATCGTGCTTTGCAGCAGAAGGAGATTAAGACAGAGATGGGAATACTTGACCGCGTTAACCCTTTCAACCAGTTTATCGAGGTCATCGAGTGGCTCGACGATTCGAGCAACACGATGCTCTATCGCTTTCCCGTTAAAGATCAGGAGATCAAGAACGGCGCGAAATTGACCGTCAGAGAATCGCAGGCTGCCGTCTTCGTTTTTCAGGGACAGGTCGCAGACGTGTTCGGGCCGGGGCTATACACGATTGACGGCGGCAACACGCCGATTCTTTCTAAAATCGGTGCATGGAAATACGGCTTTAACTCGCCGTTCAAATCCGAAGTCTATTTCGTCAATACCAAACAGTTCACAGACCTCAAGTGGGGTACGATGAACCCTGTCATGATGCGCGATGCGGATTTCGGGATGGTGCGCTTGAGGGCTTTCGGCATCTACACGATTCGCGTCGCAGACCCGCGCGCCTTTATCAAAGAAGTCGCGGGCACGAACGCTCACTTCGAGACCGAAGACATCGAAGGCCAGTTGAAACGCTCGCTCGTCAGCGGTTTCACGGACGCGCTCGGCGAAGCGAAAATTCCCGCGCTCGACTTAGCCGCGAGCTATGACGAGCTGGGCAAGATTGCGCGCGATAAGCTGCGCGAAGAGTTCGCCACGTTCGGCATCGAGCTGACCAAGTTTTTTGTCGAGAACATTTCCCTGCCACCCGAAGTCGAAGCGGCGATGGACAAACGCACTTCGATGGGCGTGCTCGGCGATGCACAGCGTTACGCGCAGTTTCAGGCTGCGGACGCGATGCGCGATGCGGCGCAGAATCCTTCGGGCGGTGCGGGGCTTGGCGCGGGACTCGGCGCGGGTTTTGCCGTCGGCGGCGCGATGGCGAACGCCATGGGCAGCGCGATGAACCCGCAACAACAACACCAGCAGAACACACAAGGCGGCGCAGGCACAGGCTCTGCGACTGTCAAGTGCCCGAAGTGCGGCGCGGCCAACGCAGGCTCGCCAAAGTTCTGCAATGACTGCGGCGCGAAGATGGAAGTCGCAACGGCGACAGTCCCGTGCGTCAAGTGCGGCGCGGAATTAAGAGAGGGCGCAAAGTTCTGCGGCGAGTGCGGCTCCAAGCAGGAGAAGCCCAAGTGTCCGGGCTGCCAAGCGGAAGTTTCTCCGGGCACGAAGTTCTGCAACGAGTGCGGGACGAAGATCGAAGCTGCCGAATAAGTTGCTTGTCAATCTTATTTGACAGAAGAACCGGATACGGCACATGCTGTATCCGGTTCTTCTGTTTCAACAACCAGACAATTTTGACACGCCACAATTATTAAACTTTCAACTATTCTTTGTCTCTCGCATAGGTCGTGCTAACAGCCTTCCCAGAGATAGCTTGATTGTCATCAATTTGCAGGAACTGATTCGCCATGCTCGGACGTTTTAAAAAGCCGCGCCGCGTTGGTATCACAGGCATCGGTTGCGTGACGCCGATTGGCATCGGTCGCGCGGCCTTTTGGAGTGCGCTGCAAAAGGGAGAGAGCGGCGTCCGCCTGATAGAGAGCTTTGATGTCTCTGATTCGCCGGTCAAGATCGCGGCGCAGGTCATAGGCTTTGACTGGGAAGCCGAGCTAAATCCGAAAGACCGCAAGCACGTCGCGCGCACGGTTCCGCTCGCGCTTCGAGCGGCGCGCGAAGCTCTCGATGATGCGAAGCTTCAAACGGGTGATTTGTCTTTAGCCGAGCGTCGAGAGATAGGCGTCGTGTTGGGGACGGGCGGCGGCGGCCTCGCCTTCACAGAGCAGCAATACGAATACTGGTACGTTGGCCCCAGACACAAGGCGAGCGTTTATACGATTCCTGCATCAACGCACGGCGGACTCTCTTCAGAGCTTTCGATGGCCTTTGGCGTGCGCGGTCTCTCGCACATCGTCTCGACGGGCTGCACCAGCTCGACCGACGCGATGGCTTATGCCGCAGAGCATATCGCGCTCGGTCGTCAGGAAGTAATGCTGACGGGCGGCGTGGATGCGCCGGTTGCGCCGGGCATTCTCGCCGGTTTTAATCTGATGACCGTGCTGACAAATGAGTGGAACGACGAACCGCATCGCGCCTCGCGGCCTTTTTCGCAAGACCGTTCGGGCATCGTGCTCGGCGAAGGCGCATGGATTTACGTGCTCGAAGAGCTTGAGCATGCGCAGAGACGCGGCGCGAAAATTTATGCTGAGATAACCGGCTATGGTGCGACGTGCGATGCGTATCATCGCGTGCGCTTGGCAGAGACGGGCGAAGAGCCTGCGCGTGCCATGTCGCTCGCGCTCGAAGACGCCGGGCGCGAACCTGCGGAAGTTGATTACGTCAACCTGCACGGCACGTCCACGCTGCTCAACGACCGCATCGAAACTCAAGCCTTGAAGCTCGCGTTGGGTGAACGCGCCAAGCTGATTCCGATGTCCGCGACCAAATCGCAGATAGGTCATCCGCAGGGAGCCAGCGGCGCGGCTGGACTCTGTGCGGCGTTGTGCGCCATGCACACAAACATCATTCCTCCGACCATCAATCTGGACCAGCCAGACCCGGCCTGCGATCTGGATTACGTGCCGAACCACGCGCGCGAGTCTAGCGTCCGCGTCGCCCTCTGCAACTGTATCGGCTTCGGCTCAAAGAACAGCGCGCTCGTGATTGAAAGGATGAGGGATGAGGGATGAGGGATGAAATAAAAAACTTTTTATCATCTTTCATCCCTCATCCCTCATCCCTTATCCCTAATTTCGGTCAGCGCAGCGAAGAGCTTGAGCATATGGATAAGGGCGACTACACGCCCGAAGAATATGAAGGCTGTCTGGTTGAGCTGCGGCGCATCAATCGCTTTCTGGGCGATGCGGGCGCGCTGCGACGCTCGCTGTTGGCAGAGGTCGAGCGCGCCGATTTGAAAAGCTTCTCAGTGCTGGATGTCGGCGCGGGTTCAGGAGAGCTGCTGCGGGTCATCGCGCGGCGGGCGCGTGCGAGCGGCAGGCACGCAAGGCTGGCCGGGCTTGAGCTGAACGCGCGTTCCGCCGGAGCCATGCTCGAAGAGTCGAAAGATTTTTCAGAGATTAAAGCTTTGCGCGGCGATGCTCTTGCATTACCTTTCGCGGATGATAGTTTTGATTACGTCATCTGTTCACTGTTCACGCATCATTTCAAAGACCCGCAAGTCGTCGCCGTCTTGCGCGAGATGAATCGCGTCGCGCGCCGCAAGGTGTTTGTGATAGACCTGCATCGCCACCCGCTCGCATATTTTTTGTACACGACAATCGGAAAAATCTTTTTGCATAATCGCTTGACACGCGAAGACGGCGCGCTCTCGATCCTGCGCAGCTTTCGCCCTCAAGAGTTAGAACAGCTTGCCTCTCAAGCGCATCTGCAAGACATTCGCTTAGTGCGTCGCTTTCCGTTTCGTTTAGTGTTGAGCGGTAGTTAGGGATAATTTTAGACACAGAGAACACAGAGGCACAGAGCCGGAAAAGCAGATGAAGGAGATGCTAAATCAAATGTCTGTGTTTATCTCCGTGGCTCTGTGGCTCTGTGGCTAAAATTTCCCTATGACCGACTCATCGAAAAGCTTTGATGTGATGATTGCCGGTGGCGGCCCGGCGGGCGCGTGTGCGGCGATTCATCTGAGCATGCGTGGCGCGCGTGTGCTGCTGGCGGAGCAGAAGCGTTTTCCGCGTGCCAAGTTGTGCGGCGAATTTATCTCGCCGGAATGTTTGGAGCACTTTGCGCGGCTCGGCTGCGAGGAGCGAATGCTTTCGGCGGGTGGGGCGCGTCTTTTGGAGACGGTTTTTTATGCGCGCGGCGGCGGCAGAGTTTCTGTTCCGAGCGAATGGTTCGGGAGCGGCGGCGCGACCGCTCTCGGCCTCAGCCGTGCGGAGATGGATGCGCAACTCTTAGAGCGTGCGCGTGAGGCTGGCGTGTCGGTGCTTGAAGAATCGCATGCTTCCGGTCTCTTGATGGATAAAGGGCGTGTGCGCGGCGTGCAACTGAAAAATGGCAGCGGTGGCGTACAGGATATTCACTCGCTGGTGACGATTGACGCGACCGGGAGAACCCGCGCGCTCGCCCGCAGGGTCGAGAAGGAGCGCGTGGGAAATCATCCGGCGCGAAAGAGACCGGCGCGGCTCGTCGCATTTAAAGCGCATCTGGAAGGAGCGCGTGCCGCCGAAGGGAACTGCGAAATCTATTTTTATCGCGGCGGCTACGGCGGGTTGAGCATGGTCGAAGGTGGCCTGAGCAATCTCTGTTTTATCGCCTCCGCGCGCGATGTGCGCGCCTGCGGAAATGAGCCGGAAAAAGTCCTCAGCGAAGTGGTTTTCAAAAATCGCCGTGCGGCCTGGACGCTTGAGCATGCACGCGCGGCCTCGCCGTGGCTGGCGGTTTCGCTCGAAGGCTTTGGCAGGCGTGGCCTGGTTCCAGCGGACGGCTTGCTCGCGGCGGGCGATGCCGCTTCTTTCATAGACCCTTTCACGGGGAGCGGGATGTTGATGGCTTTGGAGAGCGGAGAGCTGGCGGCGCAGGCCATCCTCAAACACCTGCCAGACCTCAGAGACGGCGCGGGATTTGAAAAATTATCGGGCGAATATCGCGCGCTTTACAAAGAGAGATTCGCCTCGCGCCTGCGCGCCTGTGCAGCCCTGCGGCGCGCGGCCTTTGTCCCGCGTCTCGCTGAAGTAATAATTTTTATGGTCGGCGCGAGCGACCGCGTGCGGCGCAGGCTGGCGCGAGCGACGAGAAGGTAAAAGTAAAAAGGTAAAAGGCAAAAGTGAAGCGGCTGTGTTGCAACGACAAAGAGAATTGAACCAACTCAACAAGTTGATGAGAGGCATGCTAAGGGCGGACGGGTTGAATGAGTTGCCGAGCGGGAGGGCGACGTTTATTTCAACCTGAGCAAACTTTCAACTGAAATGTCTTCATCCACGGCTTCCCAGTGAATACCGATCCCGCCGCCAATCAATCGCCATTCTTTTCTTTGTTCGGGCGTAGCCTTTTGCAAACGCATAGACCAAACCAGAGGCACAGATATTTCCCGCCCATCGGCCAGCACAACTCGCAGGCTGTCATCCGTGCAACTGACATCTACGGCGAGGGGTTCAACTTCAACGGCTAAAGTGCTCATTCCATTTCTCCAACAAAATATCCAGATTCTCTTCAACGATTTGCTGAATTTCCGATAGCTCATTGCTGCGGAAACCGCGTGACTTCACCAAAGATATTGGGTTCAGCCAGAATTTGGCAAACCTTTCAGCTTGTTCAACGTGAATGTGCGGCGGCTCATTTCCCTCTAAGCTAAAGAAGAAAAATCTGTACCCTTTTACTCTGAGCGCAACCGGCATAAAGCGATTCTACGCTGATTGCTTGGGACATGAAAGTTTTGAGAAGATGTTGTACGTCTAACCGGCATTTCTTTTATCTCTTTGCGATGAACCCCAATTTTTGCAGGATTTCAACAATCTTCTTGCCAGAGGCGTGCTTTTTGGGGTACAAAGACTGCACGTTCGTTGATTACTCCGTGCGCTTTGTCCAGAGGCATTGCACTTTCGCCGGTGCTGTTTCACTCCCGCATGCGCATTGGGGTATCTTGTCCTAAATTTACAGAGACTTTAAATATAAAAGGGGTCAGACGCAAAGCACTTTTGCACATCCGCTGCTCTGGCATCTTCGCCTTCGTTTGTTGTCCGGCGAATGTGCTCAAGTTTTCTTTAGTTGACCTACTCTTTAAGGAGATTAAGATCATGCGTGAGTTTCCTCCGCGATGTTTTTCGGCCTCCCTTCGCCTGTTGTTTTTGGGTCTCGCCGTCTTCGCCTGCGCTGGCGCAGCGATGGCTCAGGCGCAATCCAACGCCGCCGACCTCGGCGGCTTTGTGCGCGACCCGTCCGGCGCAGTCGTGGCGGGCGCGACCATCACGGCGCGCAACACTGCCACCAACCTGACGCGCACAGCGATCAGCAACGGCGAAGGCTTTTACCAGATCGTGAATCTTCCGCCCGGCAATTATGAAGTGACGGTCGAAGTCCAGAACTTCAAAAAAGCGGTGCTGACCGATGTTAAGCTCACGGTCGGACAGCGTGCGGACATAGACATTCAGTTGGAGATAGGCCAGCTCGGAGAGACCGTCACGGTCACAGGCACGACCGGAGATGTGATTGAAACTTCGCGGACGGCTGTTGCCAACACTATCGAGCAGCAGCGAATCGAGAACCTGCCGATTAACGAGCGCAGCGCGACCGGGTTTGCTCTGACCATCTCGACCGTCGGGCGCGACAACGGGCGTCCGATTGGCCCAGCCCCCAGTTCCGGCCTCAACATCGGCGGACAGCGCGGGCGCTCGACCCTCGTGCAGGTGGACGGCGCGGACAACACGGATAATTCCGTCAATGCTGCGCGCTCGACCGTCTCGCAGGAAGCCGTGCAGGAATATCAGGTGGCGACCAACTCTTACGCGCCTGAGTTCGGGCGCGCTACCGGCGGTATCGTCAACGTCGTTACCAAAGGCGGCACGAATGAATTCCGTGGCAACGTCTTCGGCTTTATCCGCCACAAGTCAATCCAATCGCGCAACGCCTTTGCCCCTGTGATTGATAACGACCCGAACGAAAAACCCCCGTTCACACGCGCGCAATACGGCTTTACCTTCGGCGGCCCGATTAAGAGAGATAGGACTTTCTTCTTCATGGCGTTCGAGCAGCGTCGTCGTCAGGAGTCAGGCTTTTTCACCAGCGACCCCACGCAGGGTTTAAACGGGGGCATTACCATCGGCCCGCCGTTCCTACCGGCTCCGACGCCGTTTAATAATTTGACTCCGGCGCAGGTCGCCTTCATACAGGGTGAGCTGGCGAGCGGCAACGGCCCGCGCATCACGCGCGCCATCACCTATGCCAACATCGCTACGGCGGGCGCACAGACGGCGCTTAACGGTTTCAGCCCCTTCAGCATTTCGCGGTGCCTGAGTCCGGCAAATCAAGCTTTAGGCCCGCGCCCCGGCGCTTGCTTCTTTCTCTCCGGCGCGCCGATTCCGAGCGCAGCCAATAACGGGCCGGGATTTACGACCGTCAACGCCAACGGACAGCCCATCGCGTTTCGCCCGCTCAACCAGCTCGCGCGCATCTTCCCGATTTCGGAAGCCACAAGTTACTTTTCGATTCGCGGCGATCATGCGTTCAATACGAACCACTTGATGAGCGTGCGCTTTGGTTACAACCCGAGCGAGATCACAGGCATTCAGGATGAGTCGCAGAATCAGACGCTGGGGCAGAATGATTTTTCGCGCACAGGCATTCAAGATTTGCGCGACCATTCTTTCGTCACCTCAGTGACCTCCACGCTCTCGCCCAGCATCGTCAACGAGGCGCGCTTTAGCTTCTCGCATCGCAATGCCACTTTCGATTCGCAGATTCCCGGAGTGGCGATTCAGATTGCGGGTGCGGCCTTTATAGGCTCCAACCCCTTCTCGCCGGTTGACCGTAAAGAGAGGCGCTTTCAGTTTACGGATAACGTCAACTGGATAGTGGGCAATCACAGCTTGAAGTTCGGCGCGGACTTTAACATCATTGATGTGGATGCGCGCTTTGAGCTGAACTTTCCGGGACTCTTCAATTTCGGAAATTTCGATCTCAATCCTTTTGTGGTGGTCGCCGGATTGCCCGGAACCTGCGGCACTGTCGGCGCACCTGCACCACCCGCCTGCACTCCGCTGGCTCCGGCCTTGAATCCCGTGCAGTCATATGGCGCGGGCACGCCCGGCGTCTTCATACAGGGCTTCGGCAATCCGAACAGCACCTTGAAGAATCGCCCGATCGCTTTCTTCGCGCAGGATTCATGGAAGATTCGGCAGAACGTGACGATTAACTACGGCCTGCGTTATGACGTAGAGCTGACGGACACGTTTGCGACGAACAGCTTTAGAGACCCGCTGACGGGCACTCTTCTCTCGGCGCAGGATTTACAGGTTGCGCAGGATTTCATGAACGTGCAGCAGGGATTTCCGCGCGACAAGAATAACTTTGCGCCGCGCCTCGGTATCGCCTGGGACATCAATAACAACGGCAAGACGGTGATTCGTGCCGCCTACGGCATTTTCTACGATCACCCGCTTCTGGCCGTCGCTTTTAACTCGGACATCGCGGACGCCGCACAGCAGCAGCAATTCACGACGGTTGTTCCCGGCAGCCCTTCGCCGCTGGCGTCTCTGAATCTCTTACAAATCTTTCAGGGCACAGTCGTCCCCGGAGTCACGCCGGGCGTGGCTGCGAGCGCGCAGTACCTGAACGGGCAGATCAGGTTCAACGATCAAACCTTTGTCGGGTTTGGCCCTGTCTTGCCGTTCACGCTGGCTGTGAGCAAAGATTTTGAATACGCTTACGCCAATCAGGCTAACTTCACAATCGAGCGACAGATCGGTAAAGACATGTCGTTCTCGGCCAGCTACCTGTTTGTCGGCGCGCATCACTTGCCGCATCCGCAGGACGTGAACGCTCCGCGCACAGAGAGCTTGATTGAAAACTTCCGTCGCTTTACGGCGAACAATCCACTGGCCTGCGGAGGCCCTTGCCCTGCATCCGGTCGTGCTCCGCAAAGCAATGCCGAAGCATTGTTCTTTACGTTGCCGAATGCCAACAGCGCGCTCTACACCGTGATTGTGCCGAGCGGTTCTGCCGCCGTCGGCGGACTCGTCGTTCGTAACAATTCGACAGGCGCGATTATCGTCAATCCGATTGTCGCGAACTTCTTCCGCCCGAGCGCGCCCAACTACTTCTTCCTGCGCGCAGTGACGGGCGGCCTCGTTTCGCCTGCGGCCTTCAACGCCGCGCTTGGCGGAAGCCTTCGCGCGCCGGGTCCCATCTCTCCGTTCGGAGATGTCAGCGCGCAGCTTTCCGACGGCAATTCCAGTTACAACGCCATGAATCTGGAATTGAGAAAGCGGTTTTCAAGCAACTTCCAGTTCTTAGCTTCTTACACCTGGTCACACTCGATAGACGATTCTTCGGACTTGCAGACGCTTTTGAAGCCGCAGGACAATCGCAACTTCAAGGCTGAGCGAAGCGATTCGCTGTTCGATCAACGTCATCGCTTCGTCTTCAGCGGCGTGCTTACTTCGCCCGCCGAATGGCGCAGCTCAAGCAGTATGTTTCGACGCTTCTTAGCAGATTTCACGGTGGCTCCGATTCTCGAAATCTCTTCGGGACGCCCGTTCAATATCATCACGGGCACGGACACCAACGGCGATTTGCAAAGCTCGAACGACCGCCCGAGCGTCGGCGCCGACGGCGTGCTCATCCTGCCGGGAGCATTGACCAGCGGAAACCTCCGGCGCAATGCGGGCATCACGCACGGCTACGCTTCGCTCGACATGCGCCTCACGCGCGGCATTCGTTTCGGCGAGCGCATCCGGCTCGACCTGATTGCAGAGGGCTTCAACCTCTTCAATCGTTTCAACGAAGCCTCGGCCAATCCCTTCTTCACAGAAGTCAACGCCTTCAGGGAGCGCGACAACGGCCTGTACTACAGCCGCCCGACCGCCGCCTACGACCCGCGCCAGTTCCAGTTCGGCGTTAAGCTGTACTTCTAAGTGGGTTTGTGATTGGAAGCATAAGTTTGCCGCTGTGGCAAACTTATGCTTCCAAAAACTAGTGGCAAACTTATGCTTCCATAAGATTTCCGGCTAATAACTAAAGACAAATAGCCAGCTAGTAAATCTAGCTGGCTATTTGTTTTTCGAATCTAACTCTTCTCGGGTCTTACGAATTACAACAGCTACATCACGACGACCATAATAAGTTGGCTTATTCAAGATCTCAGCTACGAGGCGTGCCGTAGGATAAACGCCTTGCTTGTGAATAAAAGTAAGAAACTGCTTTAATAAGATGTAATGTCGCGCTTATGAAAATGCTTGTCACGAATTTTCAGTAATGTTTGCGCATTGAATAGTTCTCCCTTAAAAATGATCTGTTTGGACGTTTTATTTCTGCGCTGTTGAAGATATTTAGTAACATTCATCCACCGGATAATTCCATCAGAAGTTCGAATAACTAAATACACTGGATAAGCTTGATTTAGCCAATATTTTAGATGTCGATCCTTCTTAACAGTAAATACTTCCTGTATCTCTGTTGAATTTATTTTCCGTCTCTTCGTAGAATCTGTGTCCTGTAGTTCCGCAGGTACTTGGGATGTACCTTTTATTTCCTGCCCCACTTCATAATTTTCATCTCTATCTGTTCTTTCAATCTTTTCAGTGTCTTTATACCGCCGTTTATAAAGATAAGAATCGCCAGACTTGAGCTGTAGGTAAAGCCGCTTTCCGCTTGCCTCACCATTATTATCTTTGAACTCTATTTCGCCATCTATACCATGATCGGAATTAGCATACTGCCGAAAAATCTGTCCTGCTTCACCCGCAATGGAAATGGCTTGCCCAACCAAAATCAACTCACGACTTTCATTATCAAGATTAATCCCCGCACGTACATCAAGATCATTAGCCAATTTTAAGAATTTATCCTCATTAAACCTACGCTCGATTAAATCAAATAAAGGAATCCGTTCATCACATCGGGCGCATCCAATATCTTTTTTCCTAATTTTGATACGTTCTTTAATTATCTCACGATCATTAACTGGCGTACTGCAGTTTGGACAAAAATACTCTCGTTCTCGCTCGACGTTATTTGCACGTTTAAGGAGATGTTCATGTACATATTTAATAAAAATCACACGCGTGTCATCAGGTACCCCAACGTCGAAAAAGATTTTAATTTCACCGACCCCTTCACCTATTCTTTTCATTACTAACCCAACCGTTTTGCCCTCTGGTGTATGAAATTCAGCAGCATTCTTCCATAAATCTTTCTTTTCAAAGCTATTACTATAAGACAGCCGAACAACCAGCGTTGTATAAACTGTTGGGAGATGTCCAGAAAATCTGTAAGTAATGAAAATATATGGGTGAGATGGGATCTCCAACTCTCGATTAAATTGTGAGGGGAAAACTAGCTGTACTCCAGAAGGTGTTTCTTCACGAATACACAGAGATTGATCAAGAAATGTCTGCACCATAGCTGGCAGCAATATTTCCTCATCAGAAGTGTTAAGTCGAGCCATATCTTTAAAATCGAATTTTGCTTCAAGCACATTTAATTCATTGATACAACCGATGCCATCAGCATGTTCACGGGCATTACGAATTACTGCCGAAGCGTAGTTATTCAACTGCTCAGGTTGCAAAAGAATAAAATCACCAAAATCAATTTTCTTAACTAGCCCTTGCCCAGCGACAAGACCAACGACTGCCCGCAGATCATCCTCCTTAAATATTTCATCTGGAACCATAATTTGCAGGCGCTGGCGCAACTCAGAAAAACGGGCCAACACAATACCCTCATCCTTAAGGCGAACAAGCGCATCTTTGAGTGCCTTAAATAACTTTGTGGTCGATGTCCAAGGGAGACGATCCCAAGGAATGTAGTCAATGAGTGCCCGTTTAAGTTCTTTACAACCTTCATTCTGTTTAGCACTTGTCGCAAAATAGCCAGAATAACCACGCTCCTGATAAAAACGCACAATTTTATCTTGGGTAAAAGTTGCTCCACCTCTATCAGTACGGGCAGCTACCAGAAGCTTCACCGGGTCTTTAACCGCCATACGTAATGCCTTCTCCCAATCGCCGAGATCCTTAAATGGATCATCGGCTTGGGCATTGAACAGTACAAGAGCAAGTGATGTCTCTTCTAAGAATAATTGGTGAACAAGACGATATTCCGGTTGACCAGCTAAGTCCCAGAGCCAGACCTCACGTTCCATATCCGGTTTTTGTGATGAATAAGGAAGTTCTAATGGCCACACTTTCATACCATGAGTAGAATCAGTTGTGAGCCAACGATTCTCAGCCAAGCGATAACTTAACCCTGACTTTCCTACGCCACTTTCCCCTAATAACACTACCTTAGCATTAGTGTAGCGGACTTCTGGCGTTGCTTTAGTATGCTTACCTTTAATTTTTAAGCTCTTAAGCGAGTACAGGGATATTCCGCCATTGCCCGAGCCTGCGAGCAAATGAGACTGATCTGGCAACAAGGTTACAGACAGGAACTCATCAGTTCCCATTATCGTTTGTAAACAAGCCCCACTATCAATATCCCAAATCTTTATTGTTTTATCCGATGACGCAGTAGCCATTAATCGCTTTGTTGCGGAAATGTCCAACCCTAATATGGCTCCTTTATGTCCTTCAAGCGTTGCCATACATGTCCTAGATGTAAGATTCCATATCCTGACAGTATTATCCGTAGATACAGAGATAGCTTGATTTCCGTCCGGAGTCATACGGACTGACATAATATGATCTGTATGACCTGATAATGTCGCAATACATTTACCTGTTTGAAAGTCCCACAATCTGAGAGTCTGATCATAAGATGCTGATAGTCCTTTTTGACCATCAGGGGTGACAGCAACTTTTCTTACGATGTCTTTATGTCCTATAAAAGTAGTTATGCAATCTCCAGAGGCAAGATTCCATAGCTTTAATGTACGGTCGCCAGAACCAGATAAGACTTGCTTTCCATCTGGTGTCACTGCAATTGAGAAAACACTGCTTGAATGTCCATGGAATGTTCTTACTTTTTCCCAGTTATCGAAGTCCAACAAATCAAAGGCGTGATTCCGGGTTGCTACAAGTATTCCCTTATCGTTGGGCGTCATTGTTAGCGAAAGTATAGTTTCAGATTGAGGAATATTTCTGAGGCACTTTCCGGTCGTAAGATCCCATAGTTTGATTGTCTTATCAGCTGAACCCGATAGTGCAGTTTTATGGTCCGAAGAAATTATTATAGTCCACACCCAATTCGTATGTCCGACGAATTTAAGTTCCTCGTCATTATTTCTAACTAGTTTATGTTTTACTGGAGTTATAACTATTTGTCGGCATGCTTCAATTAAACTCTGATAGCCCTCTTCGGATTCTCCAATCCAATTAATGAACTTATAACGCCGAATACTTTCTGGAAGCTGACATTCGTCAAATAACAAAGGAATGAATTGTCTTGTTTCGTTAACCGAATTTCTGAATAGAGCAGTAGTCTTTTCTATTTGGGGCCAGTTTGAATCAAATAGTTGTGTTGACATTATCAACACAAGTATCCTTGAATTTTTCAAACCTTCTTTGCGCTTGAGGATAAGATTATCTTCAGGTAGGAGATTCCAATCGTCAAACCAGATACGCAGCCCAGCAGCTTTCAGCCGTTTTGCAAGTCGTGAGACAGCTGATTTTGCTTCCGGGTGGTAGCTAAGAAAAACGTCAAATTTGAATTCCTCACTCACTTTTCTTGTTCTGAGTAGGTAAGTTTATAGATAAAGTTTTCAAAATTGCTGGGAGAGGCTAGTGCTCTGTAAGATAAGATGTTGTAGGAATGCTCTTGCCTCTTGTACTCTTCAAGCATGGCAAGAAAACCACAACTTATCAATTTATCTTCTGACGAACTTCGCTCTTTGAAAACTTCGTTACGCAAAGGCACGTCCCCGGCGAGAGTCCAGACACGCGCCCGCGTCCTTGATTTGCTTCACCGGCAACATGCCCCATCTGACATCGCCGCCGTGCTGCACGTCGGCATCGCGACCGTCTTTAACATCAAGCGGCGTTATCTTGCTGCCGGCCTCAAGGAGGCGCTGCATGAAAAGTCGCGGTCGGGAAAGCCGCGCAAGATTAACGGGGCGGCGCGAGCTAAGATCACGGCCTTAGTCTGTTCGACTGCTCCCGACGGCCACGCCCGGTGGTCACTCAGACTGTTGGCGGACAAAGCCATCGAACTCGGCTTTTGTGAAACCATTTCGCACAGCACGGTCAAAGAGGTGCTGAAAAAAACCGACTCCAACCACACCTCAAGAAGTCATGGTGCATCGGCATGATCACGGGTGAGTATCTGGCGCGGATGGAAGACCTCCTGCACCTGTACAACCTGCCACCGGACGAAAAACGCCCGCTGGTCTGCTTTGATGAGTTGCCCGTGCAACTGTTGGGCGAGGTGGCCGCGCCCTTGCCGATGAAAGCAGGGCGGCCCGTCCGCTTCGATTATGAGTACGCACGTCAGGGAACCTGTTCGCTGCTGGTGGCCTATGCCCCGCTGAGCGGCATCCGCTTAGTCGAAGCGAGCAAGCGACGAACGAAAGCCGATTACTGCCGCTTCCTGCAACGAGTGCGAGCGATGTATCCGACGGCGGAAAAGATAGTGCTGGTGCAAGACAACTTGAATACGCACAATGCCAGTTCGTTTTACGAGAACTTGCCGCCGGAGGAAGCCTTTGCGTTGGCGCAAGCGTTCGAGATGCACTACACGCCGAAGAAAGGCTCATGGTTGAACATGGCAGAGTTGGAGTTGTCGGCACTCTCCCGCATCTGTTTGTCGCGGCGCATCTCGTCAATCGAAGAACTAGACCGGGAGATACAATCTCTTGTCAAAGAGCGCAACGAGTTGAAGATCAAAGTCGAGTGGCAGTTCTCCATCGCGAAGGCGAGAGAAAAGCTGAGCCGCCATTACGAGCAAGTGAAATCTAAAGACTAATCTTACAGAGCACTAGGGTGCTGAGGCACTCTCATTTCTAGTCAGAGGTTTATTGTAGCCTTTAATTATCCTTTTTAATAGAGGCGAAAACAGGATTGTACTTTTGGCAAGCTGTTGCTTCCGATTTGCACTTTTGGCAAACGGATGCTTCCATTTTCGCTTAACTGACAATTTTGAAGTATCAAAAAACTTGGAATTTCTTTGTACTTGCGGCAAACTGTTGCTTCCATTCGCGGCAAATGGATGGGTAAAGTCACAGGGTTTGTGATTGGAAGCATCCGTTGGGGTCTGACGCCAACGGATGCTTCCAATTTTTTTGCGCCAACGGATGCTTCCAAAAATTCAAACCGAAAAAGTATCCTCTCTTTTCTGATCAAATTTAGCTCCTTAGTTTCTTCTGACCCAAAGCCTCACGTGTACTGTAGACAAGGGCGGTCACATCGCGCGCAGATGACTACGGCGGCAGATCAGTATTGCTACCTGCTCAACGGATGGGGCTGGCTGGCGACACAAGCCGGTTACGCCGGTTTAGCCGTCTTCATTGATGAATCCGAATACTACAGCCTGCTCACGCAAAGGAACAAGGAGCGCGCTGACAACTTTTTCAAAGCGTTGATTTACACTGCCCTCGGTGCGCGTGGCCGCATCAGCGAAAGCGACTTGCAACACCAGCATCGCGCGCATTCCTTTCGTTTGACCGAACGCAGCCACTTGTTGCTGCTCTTTGCCGTCACGCCCTCCGCGAACACCTTCGATTACCGTCGCTGGCTGGGCGAAGAGCAAGTCCTAGCCCTGAGCAAATACTTGCCGCCCGCTGACCTCGACGAATTAATGGCGCGGCTCTACACGTTGCATCATCAGGCTTACGCCCGCACGGATGGCGAACAGTTTTCAGAGGTCGCGCAGGGCTTACTTGAATGTCTCGACAGCAATCTCATCAATCTGCGCCAGGTGATTCGCCTCGCCGTTGAAATCCTCGACCTCTGCTACGCGCACAAGGACTACACGACCACGCAAGCCGCCGCCGAACTTCGCAACGCGCTGCTAAGCTGATAGGAGCAGGAGCAGGAAGCAGGGGCAGGTCAGACCGAATTGCCTTTCCTGCTTCCTGCTCCTGCCGCCTCCTCCCTGCTTCCTGCTCCTGTCCGTTGACCTTTTCCCAACCCGACCCTACACTTAATTTGTTAGCGCACAAAAAGCCATCGTCGTGAGGTAGCAATATGGCACAACAGGTATTAGAAGGAACATGGGAGGAGATTGCAGAGCGGCATGGTCCTGAACTGTCCGGTAGGCGGGTCAGACTAACTATCCTTCCCAATGATGCGGTGAATTCAAACGCAGAGCTGCTCGGCGCAATCAGCGAGGCCGAACGTCTTCAGGCAGGGATGCGAGAGACCTTCGGCGAGAAGTCTCAAGAACTGCTCCGCGAAGGGAGAGCCGGGGCAATGTACAACCATGAGCGCACCGAGTAACCACCATGGATCAGTTGTCATAGATGCGAATGTCCTGATCGCAATCTGCTCCAAGGAAGCGGGCCGACACATCAAGGTGGAAGACCGCCTCAAGCATTACGGGCAACAGGGGTGGCACCTTTACGGCCCAGGCGTGCTCGTCGCGGAAACGCTCTACGTGCTCTGCGGCAAATACCAGAACGGCCTCTTAACCTCGTCCGAGCACACAACCGCCATCCAAACCTTTCAAATCTACATGGGTGTTATCAACATAGCCCCATCAGGCGACGGCGCGCTCATCAAACGGGTTGAGGAGATTCGTAGCGGGTACGGGTGCAGCAGATCAGCCGACAGCATCTATCTTGCATTAGCCGAGGAGTTGTTAAAGTCCGGGCCGGGAGAACTTCTAACCTTCGATCAAGACCTGCAAAAGCAGGCCGCCACGAATGCCCCGACGGTCGCCATTCATCTCCTTACCTGAAGGCGGGAAACAGGTAGAAAGTTGATGAGAAGATTGCTATTGAAAGAACAGCGCTGCTCTCATCATCACTCAACCAATCTCCTGTCGCCTGCTCCTGCTTCCTGCTCCTGACTCTGAATAAGATGGACAGGCTTCCGCACACCTTCGACGCGCTGCTGGCTCGCTTCGGGCGTTTGACTGAAATTCAGGCGTGTGCGATAGAGCCTTTGCTGGCCGGGCGCAATTGTGTGTTAGCGGCGGCGACGGCGAGCGGCAAGACGGAGGCGGCTCTGGCTCCGATGCTGGAACGGTATCTCCGGCAGCGACTCAAAGAAAATTCAGGACGCGCCGCAAAGCAGGCAAGCGGAGCGCGAGTGCGCGTTTTGTACCTCGTGCCGACGCGGGCATTGGCGCGCGACATGGCGAGGCGTTTGGCAGAGCCGCTCTTGAAACTGGCGATCAGCATGGCCGTCAAAACCGGCGACGAACCCGCGCTTAAACCTTCGCGCCCGCCGGAGTTTCTGATTACGACTCCCGAATCTTTGGATTCGCTGCTGGCGAACAGGCCGCGCCTGCTGTGCGATGTGCGCGCCGTCGTGCTCGACGAACTGCATCTTTACGATAATACGCCGCGCGGCGATCAACTCCGCATTCTGCTCAACCGTTTGCGGCGCGTCCGCGCTTTCGCTCACTCACGCGGCGATGCGGCCAGCGCTGAAGTGCAATTCTGCGCTCTGTCGGCGACGATGTACGATGCCGCCAGCCTCGCGTCGCGTTACTTCGTGAATCCCGTATCAATACAGGCAGAGGGCAGGCGTGCGCTCGACGCTGAACTCCTGCCTTTGAGCAACTCGACATCGCTGCGCGAATTTTTAGCCACGCTCCGGCAGCATGAGTGCAAGAAGGTCTTGGCCTTTTGCCAACGCCGCGCGGAATGCGAAGAATGGGCGCATCTTTTGCGCGGCAGCTTGCCTTTCGGCGATGAGGTGTTGGTTCACCACGCGAGCTTGAGCGGGCGCGTTCGTCACGCGGTAGAAGAAAAGTTTGCGCGCACCGGAGCCGCCCTGTGTTTCGCCACTCAGACGCTCGAACTCGGCATAGATATTGGCGACGTAGATTTGATTCTCCTCATCGGCCCGCCCGACAACTTTAGCTCTTTCCTCCAACGGCTCGGACGCGGCAACCGGCGCACGGCGCGCACCTCTGTCGCTTGCTTTTATCGTACCCCAACGGAGCAGGCGCTCTTTCGAGTTTTCCTCCGCGCCGCGCAAAACTCAAGCGGCGTGGGCAAAGGCGCTGAAGGCACGTTGCTGCGCTCTGACAGCGGCCTCGCCTTCCGGCCCTCCGTCGTCGTTCAACAACTCTGCTCTTACCTCAAACAAACTCGCAACGGCGAGCTTGAGCCAGCACATGCTTATCAACTCTTCGCTTCACCGCAAGGCGAGCCATTGCTGGACGGGCAGCAATACATGCAGATTGTGGATCATTTGGTTGACACAGGCTTCTTCCTGCCCGCGCGTGGGGCGGCCTTGCGCCCCGGCCCGCAGTGGCACAAGCCTTATGAAGAACGCGCCCTCTACAGCAATCTGGCGGACAGCGGGCGCGAAACCGCTGTCGTGATTGATGACATGACAGGGCGGCGTGTAGGGTATCTCGAATCGGTTGCGCCGGCGGGCACGACTTTTCTGTTGGGTGGGCAAGCGCGTCGCGTCGTGTGGACGCAAGGGCGACGGCTGCTATCGCACGCCTCGACAGACAATGCGAAGGAGGCTCGCGCTCCGCGCTGGCGCACGCTCTGGCAAGGTTTATCGCCAGCCTTGACTCAAGCCTTAGCGCAAGAGCTTGGCCTGCCGTGCGCTGGAACCGGGGCGGAGTTGCCGATGCTCGTCGAGCGAGAGGAAGGTGTGGACGGACTCGACGCGGAAACGTTGACAGCAGGTAAAACCTTATTGTTTCACTGCGCGGGCGAGACTTACGGCAAGCTGTTGGGCGAACTGCTGGAGACGAAACAAGGCGCACGCATCGTCGAATGCAACGAGTTCCTGATCGAAGCGCAGGGCTGTTTGCCGGAGATAACACTGCTCTTTACCGATGAAGAAACGCGCTCTCTGGTGGGTCGTCGTTGGCGACAATTCGAGAGAGCTTTCGCTTTAGGCCGTTTTCAACCGCAGCTTCCGCCCGCCGTGCGCCGCGAGAGCGTGATCGCCGCTTTCAATGTGCCGGACTTCCAGCGTCGCTTCGCAGGCTGCAAGCTATCCCGACACATGGTCGAAGAGTAGTGTTATCTCTCACGACAGGCGCGCCAATCGTGCCTTCGGTCATAGCCAGCTAGTTCTGCTAGCTGGCTATTTGTTTTTCGAGTCTAACTTCTTTCAGGTTGTACTCATCACGCTCGGTCGCCAACGTTATGTGAGGATTGCCTTGCTATGAATTTAAAACGCTAAGCGTAGCGGTGACTGATTGGCGTAACGTCTCTTCTTTAAGCTGCGCATCTGCCTTGTCAAGTCCCGCGACAAAACCTTTTGCGGTTAGTCCCTGAGTGGAGGAAGTTAGAATGGCCTTAGCGTTTTTTACCTTTTCTTCGAGCGCTTCGCCAACCCGTTGCGCCTGTTCCTTGGCGTGCTGGGCTGCATCCGCCCTCTGCGTCTGCCGGTTAATCTCACCTTTGAGTGTTTTCTCGTTCGGCTGCGAAGGCAGTCTGCCAAAGTAGTATCCGATGATGACGAAGATGATTGGCTCAAGGCGCAGGATCATCTTTTCGTCTGCCAACGGCCTGAGCCAACCTATCAGCGCCGAGGCATAAAGAAGGACGAACATTAATGTCAGCGCAATCATTATCCAACTTCTGAGTACATTGGATAGGTCATTTTCTCTGTCAGTTTGCTCAATACGTGTGCTCATAAGTTGTCCCCGAGAATGTGTGTGAAGCCCCTTGCTCTACAATTCGATCTAATTTGCTAACCCTTGACTCAAGAGCGATGATGTCCGGCCCGAGCAAAGGGAGATTTGAAACCGCCGATAGCTCTCGATGTAGAATTTTGATGGTCGTAATTGGTGAGGGCACATCTTTCATTAGCAGTCTTTTGCGGCTGCGGATAAATGTTATTGCGGTGTAAAAAATCGGAATGTTTCATTGCAAAATCAGAAGCAACTGTATATAAATGCTTTTGCATCTAGCCGATAGCCGAGAAGATTTGCCTTAGCTTGTCAATGGTCTCTGTTTTATCGCAAACCGTTTCGGGTTCATCTCATAACGCACTGAATCTTCTGGAAAAGTATCATCAACCAGAAACATCTTATCGTTTAGCTTCGTAGGTAAGAGGTTCGTCTCGCAGCATGAAGTTCTAGAGCGGATTTCGTTTGGATGTACGGCAGGCTGTCAGCCTGCCGCCTGTCCGACGAGAGCGGTAGGCTCACAGCCTGCCGGACACTGATTTGCAACCTGCTCTAATCTGATTAGAACCCTCCACATCAAAAGGTGGAAATCCATGTCCTCATCCCCTGAAATCACCGAACTCCTGATTAGCTGGTGTGACGGCGACCAGAATGCGCTCGAAGCTTTGACACCCCTTGTCGAAAGGGAATTACATAGACTTGCACATTCTTACATGCATAGAGAGCGCCCGGGCCACATTCTGGAAACGACCGCGCTGGTCAACGAAGCATTTATTAAGCTCGTGAATCAAGACCGAGTCCGCTGGCAGAACCGCGCCCATTTCTTCGGCATCGCCGCACAGATAATGCGCCGTATCTTAAGTAACTACGCACGGGATGAGCGCCGTCTCAAACGTGGTGGCGGAGCTATTCAGGTGTCGCTTTCTGAAGCCAGCCTGATCTCGACCGTAAAACTGGAAGAAGTGCTCGCCATAGACGAAGCACTGGAGAGATTAGCTGCGCTCGACGAGCAAATGAGCCTGATGATCGAGATGAGGTATTACGGTGGCCTGACCGTGAAAGAGACAGCGGAGGTCCTGAACGTTTCAACCGCAAAGGTCAACCGCGATTGTAAGTTTGCGCTCGCCTGGCTCGCGCGTGAGGTGGGCGTTCCCGAGATGGCTGGTAATGAATAAAGATTGGCAACATCTTCAGAGTCTGTTCCACGCAGCCCTGTCACTCAAGACCGAGGACCGCCCGGCCTACCTGGCGCATGAGTGTAAGGGTGATGAGGAACTGTTTAAGGAGGTGGAATCTCTCATCGAGGCTTCTGAAACGCGAGCCGACTTGTTGGAGGAGCCAGCCCTCAATCTGGGGATGCAGGTCTTGTCTTTGGACTCAACTGACAATCTGACAAATCAATTGATCGGCTCTTTTAAGATTCTGAGCCTCCTCGGCAACGGAGGGATGGGCAATGTGTATCTGGCGGAAGATACACAGCTCGTGCGCAAGGTTGCTCTCAAATTTCTCTCCGGCAAGCTGACGGATAACCAGTGGGCCAAAAGGCAATTCACCAAAGAAGCCCAATCGGTTGCCATGCTGGATCACCCGAACATCTGCACCGTGCATAGATTCGAGGAGGCGAACGGCCACAGCTTTATCGTGATGCAGTATGTTGAGGGAGAAAGACTCGATGAGTTGATACAGAAGGGAAAGCTCGAACTGGGCGCAGTGCTCTCTTTATCCATTCAGATCGCGAGCGCGCTGGCTGAGGCACATGCCCACGGCATCATTCACCGGGATATTAAACCGTCCAACATAATAGTGACGGCGAACATGCAGTTGAAGGTGCTGGATTTCGGACTCGCCAAAGTGATTCAGCAGCAGGGCAGGTCGAACGCTGAGGACGTATCGATCAACAGCTTACAGCTTGGTTTTATACCGGGAACCATAGCCTATATGTCGCCGGAGCAGTTGCGCGGTGAAAGGCTCGATTACGGCACAGACATCTTCAGCTTCGGGGTCGTGCTTTACGAGATAGTGTGCGGGAAAAGCCCGTTCGCGCGTGACAGCAAAGCTGAAACCATCTCAACCATCCTCGTCAGCCAGCCGCCACCGCTAAAGCATCGTGCTCCTCAAGTCCCGCGCGAGCTTGAGCGTGTCGTGCAGAAATGTCTTGAGAAGGAAAAAAGCGCGCGTTATCAATCCGTCGCCGAAATTCTGGTTGACCTCGAAGAGCTTCAGAAAAGGCATGAGGCCGCGCGGCGCAGACGCTGGTATCCAAACGTTCGCGTCGCCGCCGTCGTCACACTTCTCCTCTTGTTGGTTGCCGTAGCTGTTTTCGTAATCGGCGATTTGAACAAGCCCCGCACGATAGCGATTCTTCCCATCGCTAATGAAACAGGCGACCCCGCACTGGATTATCTGGGCGATGGCTTGACGGAAGGTGTCATCAACAGACTCACAGGTCTCTCCAAGCTGCGGGTCAAAGCTTACGGCATCATCCACGGCTATAAGGGGCAACAAATTGATCCACAGAAGATAGGCCGTGACCTCGGCACGGACTTCGTGGTCACAGGGAAACTGAGCGGAACCAAAGCCTCCCCGTTGCTACAAGTAGTCTTAATTAAAACGGATGACGGGTCACAGGTTTGGAGTTACAGTCATGGGCTTAGGCTTGAGGAACTCTTTCAGGTCGAGGATGAGGTGGCGCAGCAATTAATCTCCAAGCTGGAACTCTGGTCTGGAAGTGACAAAGCCAAGATGCTGGGCACGCCGCGCCCAAACAATCCTGAAGCCTATAACCAGTATATAAACGGTCGCTATCTTTGGAGAACCAGAGATAAAGAGAAGGTCAAAAAGGCTATAGAATACTTTAACGAAGCCATCAGGCTCGACCCCAACTACGCTCAGGCGTATGCCGGTCTGTCTGATTCTTACATCCTCAGTAACACGCCTCACTACGGGACTAAGAGCACAGCGGAGGCCATGACGAAAGCCGAAGAAGCTGCCAGGGAGGCTATCGCTCTAAACGACAACTTGCCGGAGGCGCACACGTCTTTGGGCGTCGTTTATATGAAATGGAATTGGAACTGGCAGAAGGCAGAGGCAGAGTTCAAACGTGCCATTGATCTTAACTACGAATATGCAACGGCACACTACCAGTACTCGAACCTGCTAATCATTACGGGGCGACTTCCTGAAGCCAGAGCCGAAAGTGCGGTGGCCCAGAAACTCGACCCGTTTTCTACTGCGGGGAGCTTGAACTACTGCCGCACATTCTATTACGCGCGAGATAACCGCGCCTCCCAGTGCTTTGAAAAGCTGGTGCAAGAAAATTCCGGCAATACGCACTACAAGTACATGCTGGCGCTTGCGTATCTGAACCGGGGCATGTATCAGCAGGCGACGCCAATTCTCGAAGGGATTTACGCGGAGGACAAGATAACCGCGGGTGCTGCGCTCGGCTATGCCTATGGCTTCAGCGGCAGAAGAGAGGATGCGTTAAGGGTTATCTCAGAGATGGAAGCATTACAGACGGATGAAGTTCATATCTCTCCGCAGGAGTTCGCGTTCATTTACATCGGCCTCGGAGAGAAGGATAAAGCCTTCAGCTTACTGAAGAAGGCCGCTTCTGAGCGTTACGCCCCTCTAACGTATCTGGGCGTTGAGCCGATGTTCGATAACATTCGCTCAGACGCGAGATTTGCAGACCTTGCACAGAGCCTTAACCTTCCGTTACAGCCATAGGAATCACCGGTGCGTTCGGCCTCCTCCTGCGCGCACTCTGCTCAACGCCTCTCCGGTTGCGCTGCCTGAATGTGTCGCGCTGGTTTACTTGCTGAACACTTACTTGACGGCGTGACGGCTTACCGGATTCGGAGAAAGACAGGGCTGCCTTCAATTCACGCCCGGTCATTTCGGCGGAGGGACGCAGTTCGGGACTGCCGCTCAACAACCGCATGACGAGTTCCTGAACTTTTGTCGGAACATGGCGTCTCAGCTTTTTAATCGGGAGCGGTGTGGTCGCTTCCGGGACTCTGCCCGTCAGCAGCAGGTAGAGCATCGAGCCGAGTGCATATAGATCGTCGTGTATGCATGTCTGCGCGTTAGACTCGCGCCAGTCCGGCGGAGTGAAACCGGGCGTCCCCCAGAACATCGGATCAGGCTGATTGGCCGGGCACGCTCCCTCAAAGTCCAATGGCCTGAGCTTTCCTTCAGGCGTCACTAAAATGTTCACAGGCTTACAGTCTCTCCACACCCAACCGGCGGCATGTATGTGGCGGAAGATGTTTGAGAGCTGTATCCCATAGCGGAGCACGCGAGAGAGCGGCATTCTTCTCTGAAACTTAAACAGCAGATTTTGCAGGCTCTCGCCGTTGATGAATTCAGTGACGAGGTAATAGTTACCATCCAGCTCAAACGACGAGTAGATGCGCGGGGCGTCCACGCCGCTCGCCAACAGCGTCGAGATGACGCGCTCTTCGTGTCGCACTCTCCAGGCGCCATCACGGCCATCCCATGACAGCTCACCATTTTTGCGACCCTCTTTTAAGAGACAGAGACGGGGCGGGCTTGACCTCACATCAACGGCCTGATAGACGCCGCCTTTTCCTCTCTGAACCAGCGCGCGGAACACGCGAAAAGATATGCCCAAAGGGTTCTGAGCTTTGCTTGTCTTAGAGCGTGGCCGCTGGCCTTCAAAGGGATCGGAAACCCAATCGGGCATAGCCTTCTCGGATACGCGCTCGTCCGGGATTAGATTGCCGTTGATGTCCTTTATGGCGAGCGAGCGTTGCCCGTTCGCGTTTTCCATTTCCAGATGCTGGAAGCCGCCGTAACGGTAGTAGACATTGCTGGTGGCGCTGTACCTGAGATCGAACGGAACCGGGGGCGCGGCCATACGGCGCGTCATTTTGTGCAACTCACGCGCGAGGGAAACGGCTTCTTCCGGCGTTCGCGGGTAGACCGTAATTATTTTCCCCACCTGGCTGTAACCGTAAAATAATCCGGAGTTGATTTTGACTAATTCGTTGAGAGAGCGCGGAGCTTTGAAATGAATGGAGCGAGCAGTTAAAAACGGCGCGATCCTTTCCAGTGCCTGGCACGCATTCAGCACCGTCGCAGAGATATGAAGCTTCCAGCCCTGTGTCGGCTGGTGAGAATCGTAAGCGTGTTGATACCGCCAGATTGAATCTTTGAGCGTCAGTGGAAGATAACGTTCACAAAGCTCCTGCCATCTCCGTTCGAGTCTTTGTGAGTTCTGCTTGTAGCTTGCAAATTTTCCCAACGGGTCTTTGAGCATGGATGGGGTCTCGTCAGTAAAATTTTGTGGCGAAAAGCTTTGAACTTATCAGGCGTGTCTGCGCGGAAGCCAGACTGACTGGCGCAGGGGCGAGACACCGGCTTGGTCGTGGGACGATGCGGCTCAAGCCGGTACTCTATTCTGATTTGCTTGAAATTGCTGCCAGAGCAGGCGACCTCTGTTCTATTCTCCGTCAGGCAATCCCGAGTCAATTTCAGGCAATCCCAAGTCAATCGTGTCTACCAGAAAATCCAGACGACGCCTCTGGACGGATTCCGCGGCAGCAGGGGCTGCCTCTGGAACTGCGGCAGCGGCTGTGCGAACTGCTGAGCCGTTGCCGGGAGCAGCTTCGACCGCGCCTTCCGGCATGGCTCCGCCGCCAGCCGGAACGACTGCCGCATTGAAGAGTGGACTGTTCATGGGATTGGGCATAAACCCTCCCCCGCCCATCGTCTGGCCGGGGCTTGCCGCCCCGCAGATCGCGTTGCCTACCATGTAGGCTCGCTTCCGGTTGAGGTCGTCGTCGAGCGCGTTGGCGGGCGCTAGTAGGCGACCAAGCTGCTGTACGCCGAGAGGTGATTCGGGGTCCTCAACGAACTGCCACATGTAAGCTCTCCACTCAGGCGAAGTGGTGCCATCAGGCGAATTGATGCCGGTCAGCAAGGCGGCGATAGCCAGGTTCGCATTCTCCTCTGCTTTGAACGGGTCTGCCTCTATTTCGTCCCTTTTCTCGCGCACTTTGTCGATAATTTTCTTAGGCATTACTTCTGCTCCTTTCCAAATTGATAAATCTACGGCCTCACATCAAACACCGTTGAGCCGCCGAAAATCGTCATCGAAAAACGTCCCGTGATTGTCTCCCGATGCGCTGCACGTTCAGAATGAATTTCTCGTTGCTACACACTGTCGAGGTCAGCACGGCGGCAACGAATATTGCTTGTCGGGTACTTGCATAGGTTAACGCACCAAATGCTAATTGAAACTATCAGGCTAGAGCTGAAGTCTGGACACTTTTTGTTTTGTCGCTGAAAGCGACCGGGAATATAGCGTAGGGTTAAGGCTGAAAGCCGCAACCCTACGTCCGATCAAGGTGATGCGGTCTTGAAGCGCGGACAGTTTATGACCAATAAGAATAATTTTCAATCCGGATGATAGGTTTCAACCCATCTTGGAGCGTTATGCAGTGATGGCGTAAATCAACTTGGTATCCGTCCCTCTCGCCCCGGGTGGTCAAGTTTTCACCCCGGCAACCAGCTTGCCAGGGGACTGGATATGTTAGATAGCGCGTGCCGTTAATAAAGCAGCGTAATGATAGTTCAATACACACTCTTATGAAAAAAGTGTAGCCGTCGCTTATGAGGAGATGGAAGCATGCCGAATGACAAGCCAGCCTACAAAATTCGCCCGATGTATGTGCAGGTTAAGAAAGGCTCTCCTGCCGAAACGTATTATCGTTCACAGGCCGGACTACCGGGAGGAGAGGCGATGCTCGCCGCAGGGATTGCCCCCGGCATTGCGCTCTCGCCAGAGCACGATCTTGTTTTTCGTGGCGGGAAGACTATCCCCCACATGACCTACACCAATTTCTTCGTTGGCGGTCAGCAGTCTTGGGACCTCACCGACATTACGCGCATTGACCAGGCTCTGAATGCTGCCATGAATGACCAGCGCTTGAATAACGTCATGGCTCAATATTTCCCCGGCAAGCAAATCAGTTGCACCTTCCGCCCGTCGCAGATTTTGCCGGGACCCGCGCCTTCCGTCGTCTCTCAGGGAGATGTGGAGAGATTGGTTAGCAAACTTCATACGCAGGGGTTGTTCAAAAACTTCGATCCGGGTTCGACCATTTTCAATTTTATGTTACCTCGTGGGACTGTTCTCAACACCGACCCTGCGCCAACAGGCGGCGTGGTTAATGGAGCACTGAGCGCGGCAGCGGACGGCAATCCGGCTCGTCCGGAGCAACAGGCGAGTTCGTTGCGCGGACTCGGCGGCTATCACGGCTCGGTTCACATCACCGCACCGCCCGCGCCTAAAGTTACCATCTACTATTCGGTAGGAGTTTTTTCAGCAACTCGCCCCGACGGGACGGAGAACGGAATCGTCGTCTTCGATCAACCGTGGAAGAACGTCGTGGCAACCTTCTATCATGAACTCAATGAATTTCGGACCGACCCTGATGTTGGAGATGCGATTAAAGCCGGTGACGACCCTGCCGGTGAGGGCTTTCTCGGTTGGGTGTCGCAGCAGGGCGAAGAGATTGGAGACTTCCCGATTGCTACAGCCAATCCTCTGACGAGGGTGTTCAAAGAAGTGCAACTCACCGTCGGGCTGGGCCGCATCCCGGTACAATTTCAATACTCGAATGCCGTCCACGGGCCTGAAGGACCAATCCCCGCGCCGCATTCATGAGGCGATACGGAGCCAGTCTGCTTGACCGCCAATGTTCGATAATAATGTGAAGATACGAGGACTTCCAATAAGGAGAAAGAGCTTATGTATGAACAACAGGTAGTGCGGGAAGCGCCCATCGCTCCCCCTTTGACGCGCGCCAAGGATGATCCGTCCCGCCCACCCGTGGAGCGTGAGCCGGTGCTCGCCATTGAGAATATACAGGGCAACATCATTGGCTTTAACAAAGATCAGCAGACGTTGTTGTTTCTGAAAGTCACCAATGCGCAACAGTTCGGCGCGTGGCTCGGCACACTCGTCCCGTTTATAGCCACCGCCGCCGAAGTCTTATCGTTCAATCGTCTGTTCAAAGAGATACGTCGCAGGCGGAATGCTGAGACGCGCACGGTACAGGCCACGTGGATCAATGTCGCGCTCTCTTTCAATGCCTTACAGCAATTGACGAGCGACACTGATGCGCTCAAGCAACGCGCCGAGAAATTCACTTGTTATAAGAGTGAAGACATAGCTCCTCAAAGCTTCAGCGCCGACAGTTTTACCGATCAAGCTTTTAAGCAGGGCATGCCTGCACGCGCGGTTGAGATTTTGGGCGATCCGGCAGGAGCGTCCCTCGAAGGCAATCCCAACAACTGGACTTTCGGCGGGACTCAGAACGAAGCCGATGTCGTTATTATCGTGGCGGGCGACAGCCCTGTCGAGTTGGCCGCCGAAGTGGCACGAATCGAAGAGACCATCTATGCGGGTCGGACGGCGATGGGCGAACATGCCAACAGCGGCGTTCAGATTATCTACAAACAGCATGGGCAAACGCTGCCGCCGCCGCTCACAGGGCATGAGCATTTCGGTTTTCTCGACGGCGTGAGCCAGCCCGGACTGCGCGGTCGTATCTCTGATGATCCGACGGATGTTTTGACGCCGCGACAGAATCCGAACGATCCCGATCAGGGTAAGCCGGGACAAGACCTTCTCTGGCCGGGCGAGTTCATCTTTGGTTATCCGCAACAAATCGGAGAGCCTAAAGAAGGCGAAGATGATCTCAATACTGATCCGGGGCCGATCTCCGAGGCTGGCCCTGTGTGGGGCAAAGATGGCTCCTTCTACGTGGTGCGTCGCCTCCGGCAGGATGTGGATGGCTTTCATCGCTTTCTCGAAATCGAGGCCGAAGGTCTGGGCATCAGTTCCGAGCTGCTGGGCGCGAAGCTGGTAGGGCGTTGGAAAAGCGGCGCGCCTATCCTTCGTGAACCGGAGCATGATGAACCCGCGCTTGGCGATAACGATTGCGCCAACAACCACTTCGAGTTTCAGGACAAGTCAGACCCGATTCCCGAACAACCGCAGCCGGATCCGACCTGCGTCGTGGAGAGTGCGCTCTGCGTTGACGATGACGATACCTTTCCCCAGTCACCGGGCGATATACCCGGCGCGCGTTGTCCTTTCGCAGGTCACATACGTAAGACTTACCCGCGCGACGATGTTTTTCAAGACGCGAAAGACAGCCCGCTTAATGAGTCGAGCACACAGACGCACAGGCTGCTCAGACGCGGCATTCCTTTCGGCGCGCCTTTCTATCCATCCCCCAATCCGAAAAAGAAAGACTCCGGCAATCGCGGTCTGGTCTTCGCAGCTTACCAGACTTCTATCGTCGAGCAGTTTGAGTTCGTCACGCAGGTATGGGCCAATAACGCCGAGTTTAAAGAGCCGACCAAAGAGGGCAAGCTTCAGTCAGGCCAAGACCTCATCATCGGTCAGAGCAATGGCGTGGACGGAAGCCGCACGCGCAGTTGCCGCATAACTTTCCAGAAAGATGGAGCGGAACATGAAGAGGTCATCACGGCTCCGGTTGACTGGGTGATTCCGACCGGCGGCGGATATTTCTTCGCGCCGTCAATTGATGCTCTCTGTTTACTGACAGGCATTGAGCGCCGCTAAGTTTATTTATTCGAGTCCGGGGTCAACGATCAAGAGCCGCCTTTCATTGTTGACCCCGTGCAGTTCGATTTCAGTCACTCATGCTTTACCAAAACACGGAGGTGAGACGTAATGGCGCTGATTGATGACGTACAAAAAATCTGTAATCGCTTAGCCCCGGTCGGGTGGGGCGAGTTGCTTGCGCAGCATGGGCTTGATATTACAGCCGCCGATCTGAAGGCCGAACTGACAAAAGAATTGCCGAATATTAGACGCAGCGTGAGCGGCTTCCAGGACTTTGCTTTTGAAGGCAAGCGAGGCATCGAACCCGGCCATCCCGCAAGAAGTCTGCTGTACCATGCGCTGGCGTCAACCGATGTGATAAAGAAAGCCGATGGGTCATCTCTAACTGTGTTCCCCACGCTCGCCGAGATAAACACAGTGGAGAATTATGTCTTCGGTGTGAAGCCCCCGACGTTGCAGGAGCTTCAGGCGCTCGTCAACCACGCTCCGCTCTCGGTCGCGGTCTTCGCTTACGAATACCGGCCTGCCTGGCAGACATGTCACAAGCAGCATGCCGACCTTGTCTTCTCGCGAACCGGAGTGTCACGTGTCGGGACGGCGGAAGCCCTTTACGACGAATCGCACAGAGGCGTTCTGCCGACCGATGACAAAGACCCGTTTGCTATCAGAGTCTCGCCCGCGCGCTATGCCGCTTATCTGGCAGTTCAGCATGACGGGAGTCCCGAAAACTTCTGCCCTATGCGATTCATCATCCCGGCAGTGGATGACCCGGACGATAAAGGGGACGCCGGGCGAAAATTTTGGCTTCCGGTACACAAGCTGTTTTCCGGCAATGAGTGTCTGCAAGGTTTAGGAGCAGACCTGGATGTCCGGCTCATCGCCCGTCACGTCAACGAGAAAATACGTCGCATTCACATGGAACTGAGCCGGCTGCATGCTGCGGGCGGCACACCTTTCGACACGGGTTGGCGCGAGCCAGACCTCAGCAATCCTCCTTTCAGCTTCACAGATGGAATAGCTGAATGGTCTGCGAAGGCAGAGCACGGCGAAGGCACGCTCTTGCCTGTCGTTCACCCGGCGCTGGTCGAGCAGGCGCAATACAAAGGCAAGCGGCTCTTCTTTAATGTCCCGAAGGGCATCAACGTGCTCTCTTCGAGCCTTGAGATTCCATGGGACAAAGGCGCGCTTCATGCGCCGGAGTATGTGCATATACGCCATCAGGTGCAGAATGACGGGAGCATTATAGATCTTAACAATCGCGAGGATGTCGAAGCCGTGACGCGCGCGGGCGGGTATCGCGCCCTCCACTACGTTGATTTTACAGGAGACGGATGGATTGCAGCCGAATGTCCTCAACTATCTCAGGGAGGGCAGGTCGCAGGCTTCGTGTCCGCCTACTCAATCGTGACGGCTCCTGATTTCTTCCCGACCTGCGATCAGCGCGAGTTGACCGAATGGACAGATAATCTGCCGCCTTCACTGCGTGAGGGCATCTGGAGAATTTCTCCCGACACGCTCTCAGACCAAAGGTTGGCTCCGAACCTACAATTGCCGGGAGGGCCTTTTCGAGCGGGCGATACAACCGCGACAGCAATCGTCTCGCTCTACGGCGAGGTCTCATCGCAGCAGACTCTGATAAAGCCAGCCGATACCCTGAGACATTCACATATGCCGGATGATTCAGCCGGAGTCTTTGCTCCGGGTTGGGACGTGAGCCGTGACAGGCTGCCCGACAAAACCTGGCACTTGTCGGCTTACGGACTGGGCAGTCCCTTTCCAGAGGATGCCAAACTCTGCGCCGCGTTGAGCACGTTCTGGCCCGCAGCGGCTCCGGACGCGACACGTACCTTTACCCACGGCGTGATGGAGGACTGGCAAACGGTCAGCCCTCTGACTGACGAAGAGATCGGACAGGTCGGCAATCTTCCGTGGGACGGTGTGCCGGGACCGAAAGTAGTTGCCACCGCTGAGGGACAATTTGCCGAATACATGAGCTTCGCTCACACGGACTATGTGCAGAATGCACTCGATAATAAGTTCTCCATCCGTGTCACAAGCCACATCGATCTCGAAGAATATCAATCTCGCACGCTGGCGATGGCTCTGGTGTATAAGACTCTCAGCGGCTCTCCGGTTGATTGGATTGTCTTGTCTTTCAAGCAGGTCACAGCCGGAAATCCCGAGTTACTGCAAGCTCAGCAAGAAGCGCAGATGACGCTGCCCGGAGTCGCCTATCGCTTTGAAGTGTTTAGTCGAAGCAAGCCATTCACCCCCGGAGGCCAATTCCTTAAGCGAAGAATAAAGATCGCCGGGAAGGTTACATTGTTTGCCGACCCGCAGCACCACCGCCTGCTATTCAGGAAAGACGGTCAAGCCTGGAAAGGGAAGGAAATTGCTGTCAGCTAACGCGAGCATTATCATCGTTGGCGGCGGGCCGGGTGGAGCTTCCGCTGCGATTCAATGTGCGCGGGCGGGGCTGAGCGTTACTTTACTGGAACGCGAACTGTTCCCGCGCGAACATCCCGGCGAAACGTTGCACCCCGGCGTCGAACCGCTGCTTGAACAACTCGGCGTGCTTAAAGAAGTGCGGGCTGCAAAGTTCCTGCGCCACCCGGGGAATTGGGTTAAGTGGGATGACCGGACGCGCTTCGACGCTTTTGGCACGGATGAGCATGGCTCCTGGCATGGCTATCAAGCATGGCGCGCAGACTTTGACACGATTCTACTCAATCGCGCACGCCGTCTGGGTGTGAGAGTCATTCAACCGTGTCGCGCCGCACGTCCCCTGCTTGATGGCTCTCGCGTCTGCGGCGTGAGAACCGGCTTGGAAGATATAGCAGCCGACTTCGTCGTTGATGCGGCAGGCGACCGTCACTGGCTTGCCAGACAACTCGGCCTGCGCCTTGAGCGACGATCTCCGAAGCTGATTGCGCGCTTTGGCTATGTCAAGGGAGAGTGCCGCCGACTCGATGCCGCGCCAGCCATCGTCGCGGACTCGAACGGGTGGACATGGACGGCCAGAGTGAGGCCGAACATCTACCAGTGGACACGCTTGTCTCTTGACGCAGAGACCTGTGAGCAGTCGTTACGCGAGCCGCCTATCGAGTTGCAACAGCTTGAGTCGTGTGGACGAACGTGCGGAGCGGACGTAACCTGGCGCGTCGTAGACCGTCCTGCCGGGCCGGGCTACTTCCTCGTCGGCGACGCCGCTGCCGCGCTTGATCCTGTGTCTTCTCACGGTGTTCTCAAAGCGATTATGACAGGAATGATGGCGGCGCATTCCATCTTACGGATAGTCAATCACGCGGATGAAAGCCTCGTCACGGAGTCATATTGTCAATGGATTCATGACTGGTTCGAACATGATGTCTCGAAACTAAAGAAGCTTTACGCCATCTTTAACCAGCCGCCCGGTAACGCCGAAAGAGAAGACGGATGGAGAAACTTACAATCATGAAATCAAGTCAGTGCCTGCTCCGGTAGTGGTTCAGTTTGAAATGCTAATGAATAATTACAAGCACAAAAGAATCTCGCGCAAAGGCGCAAAGGGGTTGAGCAATTCTTTGACTTGCGGGCTTTCTTTGCGTCTTTGCGCCTTTGCGGGAACCTGTCTTTTCTTTGCTATTTTTGAAGCTGAACTACTACCCCTGCTCCGGTCATTTCCATTCGCCTTGCAGGACAAAGGCCGCCCAGTAGTATGGTGCGCGCCATTGTTTCTGTTGCCACATCTCGACCTGTGCGGTGCGCAGGGCTGCGGCAGGCGTGTGGCCTTCTTTGAGCATGCCTCTGTAAAAACGTGCCATTAATTCTGCGGTCGCGGCGTCATCAACTTTCCAGAGGCTCGCCGCTACGCGCGCCGACCCGGCATACATAAAGCCGCGCGTCAGCCCGATTAATCCTTCGCCCTTGATCTCTTTGCCGAGGCCGGTCTGGCACGCGCTCAAGACAAGCAGCTCCGCAGACAGCTTCAGATTATAAATTTCATGCAGGCGCAGAAAGCCGTCCTGCGCTTGTCCCTGCTCATCAACCAGCGAGAGGACGATGCCTGAAAGCTCCGGATGCTGGCTATTCAATAGCCCGTGTGTCGCGAAATGCACATAGCGATAACGCGAGAGTTGCGCGCTGGTCGCGGTCGCGCGGCTGGCATTAAAGTTAAGCGCGGCCATGCTCTTGCCGTCGGGCGCAAAGGCCAGAATGGCCTGCGCTTCCCGGCGCGAGAAGAGAAGACGCGGGACGGCTAATGCCGCTTCTGTGGCTCCCGCTTCAATGACGGCGCGCTCAAATTCTGACGCGCCGGGAGTCACAGCAGCAGAAGTCTTGACGGATGTGTTGATGCCCGGCGGCGTGCTTGCTCCGTTCGTCTTAACTGCCGCGCCCGTTTCTCGTTTTCGGACACGAATATCTTCTTTATCAAAGACCGGGTCGGCAATCACTGCCACCAGGTCTTGCGGCGCGCGGCGCACGTTGCGGCGGTCGCGTCTGATTTCGGAAATGACGGAGACGGAAGGGAGATTAACAATCTCGTAATTCACGATGAGCGGCTGCCCGTTCGTGCCTGCACTTGCGCCCTCGCTGCTGGCTGCGGGGTCTGGCAAAGCGGAGAAAGGGATGTACTGCAATGCGCCGTCGCTGACAATGAGCAAGCGTTTCGTGCCGCGCAGGGAGGCGAGCGGGCCAAGCAGCATACGGCTCAGATTGGCTGCCGCCGTTGGATATTTTTCCACGGCTTGCCGCAGACGCTCCTGTCTTTGCTGCGTGGTTTCGCCTGCCGGATATTGGTTCTGCGCCGTGAGCAGTTCGTAGACGTTGCGCGCAGCCGCTTCGATCTCTGCGCGTTTGGGCAAATCGTAACTGCGGAATGCGTTGCGCGTGACAGCCCAGAGAAAGCTGCGCTCTTCGCCGAGCTTGTACTCCAAAAGCATCGTGTCGGCATCGAGCGTCTGTTCCTGTATCTCTTTCAGAGTGAGTGTCGGCGGCTGCGTCAGCGTCGCGTAACGCGGGCTGGCCTGTTTGATGCGCGCTTGAATTTGCGTGTACTCGTCAATGAGCGCGGTCAGTTCCTGTGCCATCGCCTCTGCCTGCTCTGTTGTGTGCTTGCCGCTCAGCAGGCGCGTCTGGCGTTCGGCTTTCGCATTTAACAAATCCTGCAAAGCGTCTTCGCGCTCAAGCAGCGTAGCATCAACGCCCTGACGAATATCCGCGCGGGCTTCTTCCAAAAGCTCAAGCAGGCTACGCGCACGCGCCTTTTCGCTCGCGTTGAAGGCTTCCATATCATGCCCGTTGGTGGGCGACTGTGCGTGCGACTGCATCAGCAAGGCGATGTAGAAGTCGTAATACTGCTGGACGGTTGAGAAGTAAGAGGCGCGCAAATCCGGGCTGGTAATTTTTGTGCGCAGCGTTTCGACGATTGCCAGCGCGGATTCGATCTCGCGGCGCGCTTCCGTCAGACGGCCTCTGTCGCGCTCTGAGCGCGCGATTCGATAGAGGGTATCGGCCTCGCCCGTATAATCCAGCACGCTGCGCCTGAGCGGCAGCGCCTCTTTGAAATAATCAAGCGCTTTATCTTTTTCGCCCGCAGCGTATAAAACCTCGCCCGTGCTTTGCAGGACTCCGGCTTCGCCGCCACGGTCGCCGACCGCGCGCCAGAGCTTGAGCGACTCGCTGTAAAACTCCAAAGCCTTTTGACGCTCTTCTAAAGTGTGAAACACGCCCGCGAGATTTGTGACCGCTGTGGCTTCGCCGCGACGATCACCGGCAGCCTTGTGCAGCGCCAGCGACTGATTGAAAAATTCCAGAGCCTTTGGCAGGTCGCCCAGTATTCTGTGCGCGACCCCGATATTATTGAGCGTCGTGCCTTCGATGCGACGATCCTGCGCCTCGCGCGCTTTTTCCAGCGATTGATTATAAAACTCAAGCGCTTTATTCCGCTCGCCCAGCGATTTGTAAACGCTGCCGAGGTTGCTGAGCGTGACGGCCTCTCCGCGCACATTCTTCAGATCGTGAAAGAGCGGGAGAGCCTGTGCATAAGCGTCCAGAGCTTTTTGTATCTCGCCGAGCGCCCTGTAAACCGCGCCGATATTATTAAGCGTGGATGCCTGATTGTCGCGGTCGCCGGTCAAGCGCGTGACCGCGAGCGACTGGTTATAGTATTCAAGCGCCTTCTGCATCTCGCCCAATGAGCGATAGGCCACGCCAAAATTATTAAGCGTGACGGCTTCTCCCGGACGGTCGCCCGCCTCACGCCTCAGTGGGAGAGACTGTTTGAAGAATTCAATGGCCTTCTGCATTTCGCTCAAGCTATTGTAGATGGCTCCGATGTTACTAAGCGCATCGGCTTCCTCTTTTTTGTGGCCGGTGACGTGAAAGAGCGCAACTGCTTCTTGAAATTTCTCTATCGCCGTGCGCCTTGATTCCGCGGTGCCTTTCGCATAAAGCGCGTCCGCTTCAGTGACCAGCTTCTCAGCCGCCAAATATTTTTCATCCTGCGGCGTGGCCGCTGGTTGCGCCAACGTCAAATGATTCGTGCCGGTTAAGAGCAGGAGGAGGATGGTTAAGACAAGCTTGAGATAGCAGGCAGTCCGGCCTTGTCGCAGCGTCTGTAGAGAAGTTGGTTGAGCCATGTTTTTATATAGACTTTGAGCGATTATGGATGATTGGTACAAACATGCGAGCAGCATCGTTTGAAAACTTACGACCCATACTAATTCCAAAACAACGGATTGGTAAAGGGTGATATATTGATGGCGGCTCGTCAGGAGAAGTGGCGGTAACTGAACACTCGCGCACGCATCGCAAAACTTTTATGACTACGCGGCTGGCTGATAAATGGGCTTTGACGGCGGAAGGTTTCGAGCAGTTCCTGTCTTTGCTCGATTCGGATCGAACCCGCGCGGGCGAGTTGTACGAAGAGATCAGAACACGGCTCTTGAAATTTTTCGAGTGGCGCGGTTGCGCGGTTGCAGAAGAACTGACCGACCGCACTTTTAATCGCGTGATCGGCAAATTACAGGCGGGCGAAACGATTCAGAATGCGCAAGGCTACTCGGTCGGCGTCGCGCGCTTAGTGCATCTGGAATACCTGCGCGAAGCAGAGCGCGAGCGTCAATTGTTCGAGCAGTCTCCGGTCGCCGCAGACGTTAAAAGTTTTGAAGAAGAAGCGACGGAGGCTTTGCGCGTGGCTGCATTTGAAGAATGCTTTGCCGCTCTGTTGCCGGATCAGAAACGCCAGCTACTCGCCTATCACACGGGCGAAAAACAGGAACGCATCAACAATCGCAAGGCTCTGGCCGCAGAGCTTGGCACGCCTGCCAGCTCTTTGCGGATACGTATGTTCCGGCTCAAAGCGATTTTGGAAGAATGCGTCGCGCGGGCATTGCCGAAATAAATTTATGTCAATCAAGGGTAGAAACTCTTTGCGTTTCTTTGCGTTAAAACAGCGCTTAACCGCAAAGAGCGCAAAGAAGGAACGCGCCAAGAACGCAAAGAGAAAAAGCCGCGAATTTATTTCTACTCTTGATTCGCATAATTTATGCAACACATCGCCCCAAAATGTCACTAAGGGCAGGGGGAGTGGATAGAGTCTTGGATTTACAAACTGACAACGAAATAATTTTACGCCAATTTCTGTTGGGGACTTTGCCTGCGGCGGAGCGCGAGGCCATCGAAGACAGGTTTATGGTCGAGGGCGAGCTGTTCGCTGCGCTGAGCGAAGCCGAAGAGGATTTGCTGGAAGAGTACGCGCGCGGCGAGCTGTCTGTGCCTGAGCGGGAACAGGTAGAGCGGCATCTCTTGCTCGTCCCGCGTAATCGCGAGCGCGCACAATTTCTGCGCACGATGCAGACGGCTTTCGCGCAGCACACACACACGACCACAGAGCCTGTGCGGCAAACAAAATTCAGGAAATTTTTCCAGCCGCAGTTTTGGCGTTACGCGCTCCTCGCAGCGTGCCTGATTCTCGCCTGCGGTCTCGGCTGGTGGTTGCTGCGCGGACGGGAACGGGAAACTCTGCAAGCCAACAAAGCGCCGCAGCCTGTCATCACCGTGCCGAAGAAGAAAACGGAAGAGCCTGCGCCGTCGAAGCAGGATTCGACGGCTCACGCGCCGACCAATAACGACAATAGCTCGAACGGTAACCACAGCCCGGAGACGCCGAAAAACTCGCCGCCAAACGACGACACTGCGCCGCCGCATCGCGCCGCGACTCAGCCCTTTATCGCGACCCTCGTCTTGTCCGCGGGCGCGACCAGAAGCCAGGGCCGTATTCCGGAATTGAGCTTGCCCGCCGGAGCGCAGGCCGCGCAGCTCAGGCTGATGCTGGAAACAAACGACTATGCAGGTTATCGCGCAGTGTTGACAGATGAAGACGGCGCTCCGGTCTGGACGAGCGGCACGCTCAAAGCCGTCGAGCACACCGTCACGCTCAACATTCCCGTGCGCTTCCTGCGCGAAGCCGATTATTTCCTCAAGCTCAGCGGCCTCGACGCAAACACCAGCGCGCCCGTCGCAGAATATTCCTTCCGCGTCCGCACGCCTTAAAACTTAAGAGCTTGTTTTGTCGATATTTTCTCTCGCCAAAGAGGAATCACTCAATAGCAACGCTTTCTAAGTACAATGTTTCCGGGCTAATGTCCTGCTCGTTGGGCCATTGAACCGTACCGAATGCGACCTGCGCCCGCTTAAAATAGCTCTTATCTTTTAGCTCTTTAAAGATTCCGTACTCAAGATAGGGCTTGACATCGAACCTCTTCACACTTCCGTCAACAAACTTTATGTCAAGTGAGAAATCATCGTTAGCCATTACTGCAACTACTTTATGCATTTGCACTCTCCCTATCTCAGTGGTTCTATCTTGAACACTGGCTGCCCGCTGGCTGCAAGTTTCCAATTAGCCATTAATTCATCCTGATGAATTTCGACCCATGCCTCTACAAGTTTTAGTTTAGCAGTTCTAATTGAGCCTTCTATTAACGCTCCGTCGGGAATTGAAATGACAGCTTCTTCATCACCATATTGGATGTGAATGTGTGGCTGGTGGTGCTTCCTATTGTCGAAGTAGTACATCAGAACGATGATTCCGTAAAACATGGATATTACAGGCATCTGTTATCCCTTCCTCTTAACATTATAACACTCCTTCCGGCGTCTAACTTACCTTAGCCCTCTCTCCAAAAAAAACTCTGTAACACATCGCTTCTTCCTGTCACTAAGGGCGTAGAAAGAATTACGTCCGACACCAAAAGCAAGAGACAGCGATTGTCTAAATTTTTCAACGGGAGAAGGAAAGATGAAACTCAATCGAAAAATTGCGGTCTTAGTAGCTGCGATTATTGGCATGGTCTTGATTACAAATCCGGCGGCTGCGCTTGACCAGCCGCGCATGCAGGCCGCGCGTGAAGACTTGGTCAAAGCGCAAACATCGCTCAATCGCGCTACGACGGACAAGGGCGGGCATCGCAATCGCGCGCTTGAGATAGTTGCTCAAGCCATCAGGGAAGTTGACGCGGGCATCGAGTACGACCGCACACATATCACCCCACGCAAACGCCCCGCCAGCGACTTTGTTGAAGGCAATTTCTTTGCGCCGAGCAGCACGCCCGATCAGCCGAACATGCAGCAGGCGCGCACGCATCTGCAAAACGCGCTTAGCAATCTGAACCGCGCCAGCGCAGACAAAGGCACACACCGCAACACCGCTATGCAGTTAATCCGCGACGCCATCGCGCAGGTTGACGCGGGCATCGAGTACGACCGCACACATTAATCTCGCGCCCGCTCCGGTAAGAGGTTCTGGTTTCATTCGAGGAGTAGGAAGCTGATGAACATGCTACGAGCATTTCTGTTGATGCTGATTTTGACCGGCTGCGCCGCAGCGCAAACCGAAACGAAGTATTTTCAAAATGCCGGACTCAAAGACAATCACAGCATTAGCTTCAAGATCGAAGGCCAGAGAATTTCCGGCACGTTTGCCATTGAGCGCGGCTATGACGTTTCGGCAACCGAAGTTTACGAGTTCACCGGAACCAGAACGGGAAATCTGTTGACGATTAAATTTGCGAACAACAAAACTCCCGCAGAGCTGCCGCCGAACATGAAAAGCTTTGTCTGGACGCTCGTCAAATCCGGCGACAAAGAGCTTCTCAAAATCAAAATCCACGGGAAGAATTACGAGACCGGCAGATACTCGACCTACACAGCCGATTACGAATCCTGCGAGCCAGGCTATCAAGCTCTAGCCGCGTCAGCCACGCGCGTCCAATTCGCCAGCGGCGCGACCTCTGCCACCGTGCAGGTTTCGTTAAAAACTAAAACCGACCGCAAAGCCTTCTGGTTGAATATGCGTAAAGGCCAGCAGCCTGCGGTCGAAGCGCACGGCTGCGGTATTAGCTTTTACTACCCGAACGGCAACCGGTACGAAGAAGGAACGGCGATAGACAATTTGGGCATCGGCCTTTTACCGCAAAGCGGCGATTACCTGTTTGTCATCAGCCCGGCTGGCGAACCCGGACAGTGTTCCGTAACTTTCACCGTCAACAGCAAGTGAATCAAAGCCATCAAAGCAACTTTTACGGCCAAACTTCCGAAGGCGAAATAGCCTTCAAGACATCAGTAGGAGAAACGACAATGAAAAAACTCTGGATCATAGTTTTTGCGTGTCTCGCTTTGTCAGCGTGCGGCGCAATGAAAACCGCAGACAGCAGCAACAGCAATAGCGGCGACAAGTGGAACGAGAAAGGCGACAGCAGCGCCAAGCCCAAAGCCGGTGACACGGTCGTCTTTAAAATCTCGCGCGACAGCTACGGCGAGAGCAAGATTGATAGCGTTGACGGCACACGCTATAAAATTCCCTACGGCTCGACCGCCTACACTGTTGACGAGACGGACGTGTACACGCTGCCGAAATCGGGCGGCAACTCAAGCTTCAAAGTCGGCGATTTCGTAGTCGCCAAGCGCGGCAGTGATCTGTACTGGACGCCTTCGGAAGTAACGAAAGTCAGCGACAGCGCGATTGAGGTGGACCCGATTCGCGGTAGCGGAGTCTCCAGCCTCGCCCCCGAAAAAATCATCGCCGTGCATCCGGCTGCCGTCGAAGAATTCAAAAAGATGAAGGACGAAAAAGGCTTTGAGGCCAAAGCTCAGTCAATGCGCCCGACAACCGTTGGAACCTACGTGCCCAAACCCGGAGACAGGGTCGTCGCGGCGTGGGGATCAAGCAGTTGGTACACAGCCAAAGTGATTAGCGTCAGTGGCGACAAAGCCAAAATTGATTGGGATGTCTTCAACGACAGCGAGCTGTCAATTGATAAGCTGGCCCCCTTACCGAAAGTCGGAAGCACCGGCGCGACCGTCAACGTCGGAACTATCGTCTTAGTCAAACCGACTTACGAAAAAGGAACATGGAGCTTTGGCGAAGTCACGTCCGTCAATGGACAAAGCATCGGCGTCAAGTTAGGCAACGGCGAAGCCAAAACAATCAGAGCCGATGAATATGTGGCGATGAATTAATTCGGCAAGAGCCACACAGCACTCTCTGGAGAAAACGCGACCGGGAAGCTCAACTGTGAGCCTCCCGGTCGCTTCATCATGTCAGAACCGCCTGCGGTAGCGGGCGGGTACTCAACATCGAAGACCCGCCCGCTACCGCAGGCGGTTCTGACCAGATTCATCTTGCCCGAAAGGCATCGGTGGCGAACCTCCCTGCGTCTGAAGGCATCGCACGTTTCGCTCTTCGCGCTAAGCTCCCCGCGCGAGTTTGGAAATCCGGCCAGAACATGAAAGAATTGTCATTATGATGAGCAAATATCTTCAACGCGCACTGAGTTTAGTTAGCATCCTTTTCATCTTCGCTGTGTTCGGGCAGGCGCAGTCCGGCTCGACCAGGCCGCGCCGCGCGCCCACTCCGCAGCCGACGCCGCGCACAGGCTCTACTTCCGGCACGCAGGGCAACGAGCCGCTCCTGAATCCTACTCCCGCGACGACGACGGGCACATCGGGCACGACCGCGCCTGTGACACCGACGACAACTGCGCAGAGCGGCACCGCTCGCGCTTACGCCTTGCTGCAACAGAAGCAATACGAGGCCGCCGCGCGTGAGGCCAAACAGCTTGCCGCCAATGACCCAAGCAACTCTGAGGCTTGGAAGATAGCGGGTTTCGCAGAGTTGAACCTGAAGCAGTACGTCGAAGCCGCGAGCGATTTACAGCGTGCGCTCGATTTGCAGCGCGCGGCCAATCAGGAAGACGCGAACACAGTTGACGCGCTCGGCAAGGCTTACGCGCGCACGGAAGAGTTCGCGCGTGCCTTGCCCCTGCTCGTCACGGCGACGACGCGCACGGGTGCACGCCCTGATCCTGAGATGCTTTACTATCGCGGCCTTGCCGAACATCGCACGGGCAAAGTGGACGAAGCCATACGCTCATTCAACGCCGCCGTCAAAGCGAATCCCAAAGACTCTGCTTCGCTCTTTTATCTGGGGCGCATCTTTTATGAGAGAAGCGAGCTGGCCGCCAGCATTACCGCTCTCAATCGCGCGACGACCGCCGACGCGCGTTTCGCTCCGGCTTGGGCGCTCTTGACGACAGCCTACCTGCGCCGCGCACAGCAGGCGCAAGAAGGCGCGGCAGCCGATGCGGATTACCTGAGCGCGGTGCGCGCCGGAGAGAGCCTGACGCGCGTTCGCACGGATGCCGACGCCATGATGCTTTTCGCGCAGGCACTGATTGGAGCCAAGCAGTTTGCGCGTGCCGCCATCGCGCTCGAAAGAGTCACGACCGGAGACGATGCGAAAGCCGGTGCGCTCTATTTGCTCGGCGTCTCGCACTCGCGCGCCAAGAATTTTCCGAAGGCGATCATCGCGCTTGAGCGTGCCGCCAAAGCGACGCCGGATGATGCCAACATCTATCGTGAGCTGGGCATCGCTCACGAATTTTCCAAGCAGTATGCAAAGGCGCTCGCGGCTTACGAGCGGGGCGCGCAGCTTGCTCCCGGCGAAACGGATTTTAAGGAAAACGCAGACCGCGTTCGTCCCTTCGCCAAGTAATAAACATATGTGAATCAAGAGTGGAAACTCTTTGCGATCTTTGAGCGATTTATCTTTGCGGTCTTTGCGTTAAAAAAGCACTTAACCGCAAAGAACGCAAAGTGAAAAGACGAAAAGAGCGCAAAGAAAAAGCAGTTGATTTGTTGCTACCCTTGATTTGCATAAAACATGTAAAAATTTACCCGCCGGTAAAAGCGGAGAGCGCGCACGAGGCATCCCCGTTCGCGCTCTCCGCTACTAACCTTTCAGAAGTTAAACCAACCCAAACAGAAACGAGAAAATGGAAATGAATGCTCGGAAGCATCTGGCTCTTGCCTGTCTCTTGATTGGCTCTTTATTCTTGAGCGGCTCGTCTACGGCTCAGGACGGCGGCGTCAAAGATGTCAGGTATTACATGCAGCAGGCCGGGAAAGCTTATCAAGCGAAAGACTATCCCGCGTATCTGGAAAATATGAAGCAGGCAAGCGCGCAGCGGCCTGACCATCCGACCCTGATGTTTAATCTCGCCGGAGCTTACGCGCTGAATGCTCAAAAGAGCGAGGCCCTTAATTGGCTCGGCAAGGTCGCCGCGATGGGCTTGATTTATCCGGCTGCGGAGGACGAAGATTTCACTTCCATCAAAGACTCGGACGAATTCAAAAGTCTACTCAAGAAATTCGAGGCCAATCAAGCTCCCGTCAATCACAGCATGGAAGCCTTCACGCTCGAAGAGAAGGGACTTGTCACGGAGAGCGTGGCCTACGATTCTGCGACCGAAACTTTTTATGTGAGCAGCGTTCACAAGCGAAAGATTTTAAGCCACAACAAGAAGGGCGAAGTCCGGGATTTCTCCGGCGCGCAGGATGGATTGTGGAGCGTGATGGGCATGAAAGTGGATGCCAGGCGTCGCCACCTGTGGGTCGCCAGCACAGCCATTCCGCAGATGTCGAATTTCACTGCGGCGGACAAGAATCGCACAGGCGTTTTCAAATACGATTTGAAGACGGGAAAACTGCTTAAAAAATATCTGCTGCCGGACACGGCGAAAGGCCACACGTTCGGCGATCTGGCCGTGCATCCTTCCGGCGACGTGTACGTGACGGACAGCGTGACGCCCGCCGTTTACGTTATCTCTCAACCAAAGGACGAGCTTGAATTGTATGCAGGGCCGGAGCCTTTCGGCTCGCCTCAGGGCCTGGATTTTTCGGCGGATGGAAAACAGCTCTTCGTCGCGGATTACGGGCGCGGCATCTTTGTCTTTGATTTAAAGAGCAAGAAGTTCGTCAAGTTAGAGCGAGCTGAGAACGTTTCGCTGCTCGGCACGGACGGACTTTATTTTTACAAAGGCAGCTTGATTGCTATCCAGAACGGCTTCAGGCCGCATCGCATCGTCCGCCTCTTTCTCAATCCGGCGATGACGCGCGTCGAGAGGCTTGAAGTCATAGAGGCTAACCATCCGCTCTTTGACGAACCGACGCTCGGCGTCCTCGTCAAGAACGATTTCTATTTCATCGCCAACAGCCAGTGGGGAAGCGTCAACGAGCAGGGACAACTCGCGCCCGCAGACAAATTGCATAAGCCGCTCGTCTTGAGAGCGAAGATACTTTAGTGCTTTGTGCTTTGTCCTTTGCATGTGGCATTCAAGCGTGAGCGATAAATTTCATCTTGAGTAGCGTGCAAAGAACAAAGGACAACACACAAAGCACAAACTCCGTTTTAATTTAGCTTGAATCCTTAACACTCACGCGGTAGCATCCTGAGTTATGAGAAACAAAAGCTTTTCAGGCATTCATGCGCGGCGCGTGGTTGCCGTCTTCGTCGCAGCTTTCGCCGCCTGCGTCCTGTTTTCTGAGTTGGCCTTTGCCGCAGCTTGGAACGGCATCGAGCCTTTAAAATCACGGCGCGCGGATGTCGAGCGTATTCTCGGCAAACCGACCAAAGACCAGCCGGGAGAGAACGGCACGCTTTACTTCAACGTCGCGGGCGGGAAAGTGACAGTCGCCTTCGTGAGCGCGAAGTTCGTCGCCACCAAAAAACTCTCGCCCTCTCTGGAAGGCACTGTCTTGCAGGTCGTCTTGCAACACGAGAATTCAAACGAGACGCCGGAGTCTCTGGGACTCGCCGGTAAATCGGATTTTACGCGAGACGAGGCGCAGGGCTTGACGAAGTACACGAACCTCAAGGACGGCATCGTCTATACCTTCATGGGCGGCAAATTGAAAACGAGTTATTACGTGCCCGCACAGGATCAATGGACGAAATCACAGGGAGGGTTAAGAACAGTGATGGATGATGAGTGACGAGTGACAAGCAGTTTTCAGTTTTCGGTTTTCAGTTTCAAGCTAAGAATACTATGTGCTTTTTCTGAAAACTGAAAACCGAAAACTGAAAACTACTCCTGCTTGTCACTCATCACTTGTCACCTATCACTTCTTTTCATGCTGTACCAGAATCTTCTGACCAAGGCTTTGCGCGAGCAGCGAGAATCGTTCATGCGGTTCGAGCGCGAGTGGCATGATGATGTAGAGGATTACGCGCGCCGTTTGCGCCTGTTCGGAGCGGAGACGTGCGCGGAGGTGCGCGCGAGTGTCGGCGCGACGAGTGCGCCGGGCGCGCTGCCGTCCGCAGAGCTTGAGCGCGGCAATTCTCTGGTCTTGCCGTTCGGCGTCGAGTGGCGCTCGCACGAAGAGGCGCGGCGTTGGGCTGTGGATGCCCTGCAAGACCGCGTGACGTTCGCGGCGGACGGCAGCCAGCTTCTTCCCGGCAGGGAAATCTCGCTGCCCGTCGCAGCCGTGCAGGTCGCCTGGTTTGAAAACCCGCACACGCGCGAAGGCGGCTACACAAAGCAGGCGCGGCTCGCGATTATCCCGCCCGGAGACCTCCTTGAAGACACAGAGGGCAGAGTCAATGCCGAGACGGTCGTCAGCTTTCGCCGTTTTCAGCTTGAGACGGAAGAGCTGCGTAGCTTTCTTGAGCGTCATCGCGGCTGGCGCGAGCGCGGCGTGCGTGTTCCGGTCGGCTTCTTTGACGGCACGCTGCTGATTTCCATCGCGCTTCCGAAAACAAAGATACAGGCGCGCTATGTGGACGCGATGGTGGAGCTGGTCAAGCTCTCGCGCGAGACGGAAGTGCCCATCATTGGTTTCGTGGATCAGAGCTACGCACGCGATCTGGTTTCGCTGCTCGATGTTTTAGACCGGAACGGACACGGCGCGCATCGCCGGAGCCGCTCGCTTTACGATGCGCAGCTCCTGCACGCTGTGGATGTCGAGGGCGGGTCTTTGCTCAAAGGGTGGGGCGACCGGACTGCGTTCTGCTATTGCGTGCGGCACGGCCTGACGGAATATTTCAGCGATGAAAACGGCGAACCGCTGGTCGGCTTCAGCTACTTGCAGACGACTGGCGACGACTCGCCCGCGCGGCTCGACGTACCGGCATGGGTTTATGAAGCAGGTCTGCTGGACGAAGTGATTGACACAGTGCGCGCGGAATGCGTAGGGGGCTTAGGCTATCCTTATGCGATTGAGACGGCGGACGCGGCAGCCGTCATCACCGTGCGCGACCGCGAGCAGTTTCTTCATGCGCTGCAAGATTTTGCGAGGGACGGAAACTTTAATTTCCGCGTCTCGCGTAAAGCCGCGAGCAAAGGGCGGCGGCGATAGAATTGTATGAATTACAGATCAGGAATCTCAAATTTGAAATCTTTAAGCCTCTGTTCTTCTCTGTGTCCTCTGTGGTGAAATGATATTTTCAGCGTGGTGAGAGTCTATGAATAAAAGCGTCGCCTTTAAAATCCTGCTCATCGTATCAATCTTATTTTGCTCTACCGCAATCGCGTCTGCGCAGGGCAAGCTCGATCATTTGAAAAAGTGGGCAAACGAATATCCGATTGATAACGCGAGCAAGCCGCGCAAGAATTTTTTCCAGCTCCGGGAAATCCGCGAGCCGCTCTTGAAGCTGCTCGGCAAGCAGGGATTTGAAAGATTGATAAACAGCTTCGGTCTCGTCGAGCCGATTGATTTGATACGCGGTCATCTGGTGCTCGAAGGCGCGGCTGATTTGCATGTCTCGCCAATCGAAGAGCATGCGGTCGTCGCCGTCAAACTGTCTGACGGGACGATGCACGTTGCCTTTAACCGCGCGGGCAAGATAGAGTGGTTCAGCACACAGGGCAAGCACACGGACTTGCCGCGCGACATACGCAATCGGATTAATAGACATGGAAATTAGTGCTTTGTAATTAAAGATAATTGAATTGCCTACAGCTTTAGCTGGAGGATTCTGTTACAGCGCACAAGGGGCTTTATGAGTAATTTGACAGGCGATATTCAAAGAGATGCTGGACACAACGAAAAAATTGCGGAAGAACGCGAGAGCGCGTGTCCGGCGTGCGGCGCATCTGCGCGATACGGGCAGGCTCAGTTCTGCGCGACCTGCGGGATGTCTTTGCTCAGCGGCGCGTATCTTCCGGCAGACTCTTTGCGCGCCTCCTATCACATGCAGCGCGGGGCGCGCAGTGCGAACATGATGAATAGAATTCGCTCCTTCAATGTCAAACTCCCGACGCCGAATCGCAACAACGCTTCGATGACTGCGCTCGCGTTTGTCACTTATTCGCTCGTGCCTTACCTGGGGATTCTCTTTTGTCCGGGCGCGGTGCTGATGGGTGGCATCGGCTTGGTGCGCTCGTGGCGTGTGCCGCAGCTTGGCGGTCGTCGCGCCTCTTACGCCGGAGTCGCGTTCGGCATTATGACTTTTAGTGCGCAGCTTTTCCTGTGGTGGATTCTTTACAAAGTGCCGCAGTGGGCGCGGGGAAACGCCTTCTGATTTTGGATTGCGGATTAAGCAACTGACGTGAGCTGAGTTTTACAAACTTCGCTTCAAGCTAAAGCAGCACGCCAATCCGCAATCCAAAATCCGCAATCTAAAAACATGCTTCGTCTCGCTAAAATCGTCTCATCCAATTCGCATGTAGATTATGTAGGGCGCGTAGTAGACACGCTGGATGCGGATGCGCCGCCGTCGCCTGCGGATTACGGCTTTGGGCAGTTCGTCTCCATCCCTTTGAATGAAGAGATGGATGTCGTCGGCGTGATTTATAACTCGATACTTGCGAATCCGGATTACGGAAGCTTTGGGCCGAGGCTGTCGCCCGCGCCGGAGCTATCTGTGCTCAGCCCGGATTATCTGAACGAGCAGGGCGTGCTGATTGGAATTCTCCTGCTCGGATGGCGCGAACTTGAGAGTAAAGCTATTCATCAGGGCGTGCCGCGCCGCGTGATTCCGGTCAATCAGGAAATCTATCGCCTTGATGATAAAGACGTGTTCGAGTTTCACAAGGACGCAAGCGGGCGCGTGCAGCTACATTACTATTCACAGGTCATCACGCACGCGGGACTTTTCAGCGTGCCGCTGATCGAAGCCATCCTGGAACAGCTTGAAACGTCATGCGCGCCGGAGGAGCGACAGCGACTTTGCGTACTCAAACAGGCGCTGGTCTGGCAACGCACGGTCGGCGGAATGCGTCTGTAAAGACAAAGGTCTGACGCGCGGCTTTCCGGCCAGAGCGGACTTCAGTATCTTAAAGTTTCAAAAACAGTCTTTTGAGAGGGGAAATCAATGAAAAGCTTATTAAAAATCGTATGTGCGGGTCTGCTCACAACTATGCTGGCGTGCGCCGCCTTCGGGCAGAGGCCGCGTATCTCGGAATCTTCCGGCACGGACGACCAGCCTGCTCCCGCGCCCGCGACCGTCAAGGCCAAATATGAAGGCGGCATTTTCGGCTACAATCAGAAGCAGGATGGGACGCTCTTTTTCGATGACGCGAGCGCACGTCTGGTCTTCCGCAACAAGTATGGAAAGGAACTTTTTTCGATTCCTTATGCGGCAGTCCTTTCAACTTTTGGCGACACGCAGTCGCGCCGTCCCACAGCCGCGTCCGTCATCGGCAGCGCAGTCCCGTACGGACTCGGCTTGCCCGCGCTCTTTATCAAAAAGAAATATCGTTACCTGACTATGCAGTTTGAAGACCCGGACACGCGCGTCGCGGGCGCGACCAGTTTTAAGCTTGAGAACAAAGAAATCTTAGCTTCCGTCGTCAACACGCTGGGGAAAAAAGCCGGACTCACGCAGCGCGGAGAAGTCTTTGTGCGTCTCCGCCCGAAGATGGAGCCTGTCAGCAGCACTTCTACAGCAATCTTTAGTGTGGATGACCGCATGCCTGTCGAGAGCGGCGTCCTCAACAGTCGCGCCATCTCTCTGCCGCAGCCGGAGTATCCGCGCGAGGCGCGTGAAGCAAAGGTTACAGGCTCCGTCACCGTGCAGGTTATCGTAGATGAAAAGGGCGACGTGATTTCAGCCAAAGCCATCTCCGGCCACCCCATGTTACAGGAAGCGGCGGTTGCCGCCGCGCGTCAGGCGAAATTCGCTCAGACTACTGCGGGCAACCAACCCGTCAAAGTCTCAGGCTTGCTTACTTACAACTTTGAGATGAGATAATTTGAGAGGCAAGCTAAATGAAGAGGGGCGGGTCATTCAAACCCGCCCCTTTTGCTTTTTCTCGAAACGGTCTTAGAGCAAATTTCACCTGAGTGTCAGACAGGCAATCTCACCGCAGAGACGCAGAGAGCGCAGAGGGGGCGCAGAGGTTTGAATGACATTCAACTCTCTGCGCTATCTCCGCGACTTCTCTCCGGTCTCTGCGGTGAACTGCTGCGTCTCTGACACCCAAGTCAAAACCGCTCTAAGCCGGATGCTCAGTGTTCACGCATGGCTCCTTCCGGGCGTTCGCCCTGATACAGCTCTGCGCCTGCGGCGACAAACTCCGCTGACTTTTCTTTCATGCCTTCATGCAGCGCGGCCTGTTCGTCCAACTCTTTCTGCGCGGCGTATTCCCTGACATCCTGCGTAATCTTCATAGAGCAGAAGTGCGGGCCGCACATAGAGCAGAAGTGCGCGAGCTTGGCTCCTTCCTGCGGCAGTGTTTCGTCGTGAAATTCGCGTGCGACTTCCGGGTCAAGAGAGAGGTTGAACTGGTCTTCCCAGCGAAACTCGAAGCGGGCTTTTGATAAAGCGTTGTCGCGGAATTGTGCGCCGGGATGCCCCTTCGCTAAATCGGCTGCGTGCGCGGCGAGCTTGTAAGTGATGACGCCATCCTTGACATCTTTTTTATTAGGCAAGCCGAGATGCTCTTTCGGCGTGACGTAGCAGAGCATGGCCGTGCCGAACCAGCCGATCATCGCCGCGCCGATGGCCGAAGTGATGTGGTCATAGCCGGGTGCGATATCCGTCGTCAGTGGCCCAAGCGTGTAGAAAGGGGCGTCGTGACAGATTTCCAATTGCTTGTCCATATTCTCTTTGATGAGGTGCATCGGAACATGGCCGGGGCCTTCGATCATCACCTGACAGTCATGCTCCCAAGCGATTTTGGTCAGCTCTCCGAGCGTTTCAAGTTCAGCAAACTGCGCTTCGTCATTTGCGTCCGCGATGGAGCCGGGACGCAGTCCGTCGCCCAGCGAGAAAGAAACATCATAGGCCGCCATGATCTCGCAGATTTCGCGAAAGCGCGTGTAGAGAAAACTCTCTTCGTGATGAGCCAGACACCACTTTGCCATGACAGAGCCGCCGCGCGAGACGATGCCGGTCGTGCGCTTCGCGGTCATCGGAATGAAGGCCAAGCGCACGCCCGCGTGAATCGTAAAATAGTCAACGCCCTGCTCGGCCTGCTCGATCAAAGTGTCGCGGTAAATCTCCCACGTCAATTCTTCGGCCTTGCCTCCGACTTTTTCCAGCGCCTGATAAATCGGGACTGTTCCAATCGGCACGGGAGAATTGCGCAAAATCCATTCGCGCGTCGCGTGTATGTTCTTGCCCGTGGACAAATCCATCACCGTGTCCGCGCCCCACTTCGTCGCCCAGCGCATCTTCTCGACTTCCTCTTCGATGGATGAAGCGACTGCTGAATTGCCTATGTTGGCGTTGATTTTGACGAGGAAGTTGCGCCCTATAATCATCGGCTCGGATTCGGGATGATTGATGTTCGCGGGGATGATGGCACGCCCCTGCGCCACCTCGTCGCGCACAAACTCCGGCGTCACGTAAGAAGGAACATGCGCGCCAAAGCTCTGCCCAGCGTGTTGATGCTGAAGCGAGCTGCGGTCGCCATTTGTCAAAGCTTCAAAGGCTGCTTCGCGCCCTAGATTTTCTCGAATCGCGATAAATTCCATTTCGGGCGTGATAATGCCGCGCCGCGCATAGTGCATCTGCGTCACGCATTGTCTGGACTTTGCACGAAGCGGCGCGCGGCGCAATCCGGGAAACTCTTCGAGACGGCCTTTATCTTTGCCCCGTGCATACTCTTCCGCGCCAGCCGTCAGGTAGCCGTTATCTTCCGGCTTGATTTCGCGCCCCGCATATTCTTCAACCTCGCCGCGCTCAAGAATCCACTCGCGCCTCAGAGCCGGAAGCCCCTCGCGCACGTCGCAACGCGCTTCAGGGTCGTCCCACAAGCCGCTCGTATCGTAGACACGCACGGGCAGGTTCTCTTCCATCTGCCCGTTAAAATCCTTCGTCGGGTTGAGCGCGATTTCGCGAAAGGGAACGCGCACGCCCGCATGCTTGCCCGCGAGATAAATCTTGCGCGAATTGGGAAGCTTGACTTCATCGCTGCGCTTCTCGTCTTGTATCTTGGTTGTGCTCATGACTATCCAGAACTTTCCGGCCACCGTTGCGGCCTGAAAAAGAAAGACCGTTCCGCCTGATGACACAAGGGAACGGCCTCTCCGTTGTTTCTCCCTTCGGCGGTACTAACCGCATCAGGTTCAAGGGGTCTCACACGTTTGTGACTCTCAGCCTCGACTCGTGATAAGCGAAGCTCCCCCGAAAACTTTCAAATTTTTAAAATCAACAGTTCATAAAAGTATTCTATCCAGGCGGCAATAGTTCGCTAACTTCAATCGTCACACCTGCGAAAGCCGCGAGGCTAAAACTCTGATCTGCATTGTAAGTATGTTTGCTGCGATAACCATCCGGGCTGGGATCGCGGTATTCTTCTACTTCTCTGGCACGACTGTTAAGAATGAGATATTGAATAATTCCGGCCTTAGCATAAAGCAGCCCTTTGTTGCGCCGGTCAAAGGTGAGACTGCTATCGGCGATTTCCAGAACCAGTAAGATTTCGGCAGGGGTTGGATGATGGTCAAAGTATCTCTTTTCATGAGGCGCGGCCAATACCAAATCTGGCTCCGGCTCGGTATCGTCAGCCAGGTGAATCGGATTCTGATTTCTCACAATAACACGTGCGCCCAAACTCTTCCTAAAAACCTCTGATGCCTGATCATTAGTGGCAGCATGCTCAATGCCCTTGGGACTCATGGTGAGGATTCTCCCTTCAATCAACTCAACCCGCTCTCCCGCGCGCAAGATTCCAGTCTCAGCCATCTTATAATACTCGGCCACGCTGAAGAGACGAAGAGTGGGAGACTGAACTAGCAGAGCTTCTCTGGTTTCGGTAGGTTGCTCAATAATAGTAGCCATCTGTTGCGCTTCTCCCGGCAGTCTAACCGCCGATAAAACTCATCGTGCGCGCGGGCTGCATGAATTCAGGGTCGTTGATGTAATGGCGCGGCTCTTTCTTGAAGACGACGCTTTGGATGTACTCGATGATTTCCGTGCGTGTTGCTCCACCGCGCACCACGTCGCGCAGGGAATGCTCGACGGTTGAGAAAAGGCACGTCCTGATCTGGCCGTCGGCGGTCAGGCGGATGCGGGAGCACGCGCCGCAGAAGGCTTGCGTGACGGGCGCGATGATGCCTATCTCTCCGGGAGCGCCGTCGGCAAAGCGATAGCGCGCGGATGTTTCCGACCCGCGCCTGACTTTCAAGGGGGCGAGCGGGAAACGCTCGTTGATGCGCTCGAACATCTCGCGGCCTGAGAACACGTCCGCGCGCGACCAGTCGTGCCCGGAATCGAGCGGCATGAATTCGATAAAGCGCATGCTCACGTCATGCTCGCGGGCAAAGGCCGCGAAGTCAACGACTTCATCCTCGTTGTGCCCGCGCACGATGACGGCGTTGATTTTGATTGGCGTCAAGCCCGCTCGCTGCGCCGCTTCTATCCCTTCAAGCACGCGGTCGAGCACGTCCACGCCGGTCATGCTCTTGAACACCTCCGGCTTCAAGCTGTCAATGCTGATCGTAATGCGATCCAAGCCCGCTTCTCTTAAAGCTTCCGCGCGTCCGGGCAGAAAGTAGCCGTTGGTGGTCAGAGCCAGATCATGCAGGCCGGGCTTAAGTGAGGATAATTTTCGGATGATGGTTTCGATGTCGCGCCGCATCATCGGCTCGCCGCCGGTCAGGCGAATTTTTTCAATGCCGAGAGAGACAAAAATCTCCGTCACGTATTCGATCTCTTCGTAAGAGAGCATTTGCTCTTTGGGAGCAATCGGCGGCTCGCCGTGCGGCAGGCAATAGAAGCAGCGAAAGTTACAACGATCCGTCAGCGACACGCGCAAATCGCGTATCACGCGGCCATAGGAATCTTTGAGTAAGGCAGTCACTTCTAAAATTTCAACTCTGAAAACTTCTTAAACTTTTAACGCAAGGTTGTCGTGTCTTTGATAATAACGCCGCCTGCCCGCTCTCTCCAAACGGTAAGGATGGCAAAGATGCTATTAAATGGTTTAAGATTTGCGGCAACGATTCCCCTTTCAAGCTTTCCCCGGCGCGAACGCTTTGGCTGGCGTTCGGATTAATGTGTGCTTGGGATGAGAAGAAGGAAAAGTATGCTTAGACAAAGATGCACGGCTGTGTTTGCCATTGCCTGTTTGATGTTCGCACAGATTGCGTGCGGGTTGTTCGACGGCCCCGGCGGTGACGGCAGCCCTCCAACAAGCTCCGCGCGTCCCGCGCCGCATTTCAAGCCGGGTTTTAATCTCTTCTCGCCGGAGCAGGACATAGAGCTGGGCAAGCGTTCAGCGCAGCAGATAGCGCAGCAGGCTCCGCTTTTAAAAGACGAGCGCATCGTTAATTACGTCCGGCAGTTGGGGACAAAACTTTCGAGCAAGGCTCCCGGCCATCCCTTCACTTATCATTTTGAAGTCGTGGCGACCAAAGACATCAACGCCTTTGCGCTTCCCGGCGGCTACATTTTTGTTTACGCGGGCACTATCGCTGCGGCTAAGAATGAAGGCGAGCTGGCGGGCGTGATGGCGCATGAGATAGCGCATGTCGCACTGCGTCACGGCACAAATCAGGCATCGAAAGCTTACTTGGCGAAAGCAGGGATAGACATCCTGCGTGTCATCGGCGGCGGCAATGCGGATTTGGACGAAGCCATCAACCAGATCGGCGGCGCGGGCGCGAATATGCTCTTTCTCAAATTCGGTCGGACGGCGGAGACGCAGGCCGATCTTGAAGGCGCGCACATCATGGCTAACGCCGGTTACGACGCGCGCGACATGGCGAATTTTTTTAAGACCTTACAGTCCAAAGGCGGACAGCGCACGCCGGAATTTTTGAGCGATCATCCAGACCCCGGAAATCGTTATCAGGCTATCACGGAAGCTTTGCCGCAGCTTAAAACCAGTTCGAATCCGACGCGCGATTCGGAAGAGTTTCGTCAGGCGAAGGCGCGTCTGACGGGCGGCGCACCGCTCGATTCAAAAAAAGAGCAGCCAGCGCGACTCGGCCCGCGCGACCCGAACGACATGGAGCCTGCACAGCGTCCCGCGACGCCTTCCGGCTCGTTCACAGAGTTCCAAGCTAAAGACGGCTCGTTCGCCATACAGTATCCGGCCAACTGGGACGCTCTTGTAGCAGACGATGCCAATATGATCTTTGCTCCGAAAGGAGCTTACGGGCAGACGAGCAACGGCGTCGTCGTCACGCACGGCATTTTCATCGGAGCCGTTGCGCCACAATCCAGCGACCTCAGAACGGCTAACGAGGCGTTCGTCCGTCAACAGGTCGAGATGAATCCGGACTTTCGCGTCGTGCAAGCCCCGCAGGCAGTCACGCTCGGAGGCCGACAGGCTTTTGCCACAGTCGTAGCGGGAGCTTCGACCGTCACGGGCGTCGTGGAGGTGGACGTGATTTACACTACCGCGACTGCCGACGGGCGATTGTTCTATCTGATAACGATGGCTCCGGAAGACGAGCTGAGCAGTTACAAGACAGTCTTCGAGCAGGTTATCAACAGTCTTCGATTGGCAAGATGAGCTGAAAGAAAAGTCCCCTCTCTTCCGCTTGCGGAAGAGAGGGGACTTTGCCGTTAGGCGATGGAACCAGAGCGGGATTAAAGCTGCCCGATGGTCGAGGTGGGCGCGCCGTCAATACCGTTGGCAGCGAGCCTGTTGTTGCCAAATGAAATCACTTGCCCGGCGGCGACAAACAATCCCTGATTAGAATTATTAGTGATGGTGTTGTTGGTGATGCGTGTCGTCGTCGCTCCCGCGCCGGACTGAAGGCCGATGCCGTTATACGAGACGACGCAACTGTCAACCACCGTCTCGGCGTTACCGCTACCGGCTTCCGTCACGATTCCAGCATAATTGTTCTGCGTGATGACGGAATTGCGGATCGTCGCTTTGCCGCCTTCGCCGACATACAAGCCAACGAACTGTCGCTCTAAACGTGTGTTATCAATCACCGCGAGGACGGACGGTGCGCCGGAAGCGGGCTGAATGTTGATGCCCCTGCTCGTGACGGTGTTGCCGGTCCTGATGAATGAGTCTGACACAAAGAGCCTGCCCGTCACTGCGCCGGTCAGCGAGACGTTGATGCCGTGATTGGTGAAACCGATAATTGAAACATGGTCAACATGCAGCTCGCCACCTGCGAGATACCTCATGCCAAAGGTGCCGGTGCCTGCGCCGTTAATGGTGAGGTTTCTGATATATACCCTGTCGTTCACGCCCGCGTTGACGATGACGCCCGTCGTTCCGGCAGCCAGAATCGAGCCGACGATGCCGCCGCCGTCAATCGTGATGGACTTGGTAATGTTGATGGTTCCGAACCCGCCGGGGTCGAGCACGGAGATTTCACCTGCGGCAGCAGTCTTTGAAATAGCTCCGGCAAACGTTTTGCATGGCGCGGTGCGGCTGCACGGATTCACGTCGTCGCCAACGCCGGATACCCAAGTACGTGTGGCTTGCGCCTGTGCCAGAGATGTCAATGTCAGGGTGAAAATAACTGCTGCAAGGATGTTCAGGGTAAAGCGAAATCTTTTCATCGTGGGTCTCCTTATAAGACTAGGGTGATTAAGTTTTGAGGACGGATTTTTAAGTACCATCAAAACTATTGTGGTGGTATTGCGATCTAATGAGCTACAGTCACGAATGGCAACCCAAAATCGCAGGAAGTTGGCAAAAAGGCTTTTACGCCTATTAGAGGCTGAGTGTCAACCTTATTTTAACAAAATCATGTGAACCTGTATGCTTCAACTTTGGACGGACGCTGCTGAAAGAGCTATTTTGCGAAGCTCACTGCACTTTTTTTTGCAACGCGCTGTGCCAGCCATTCGTCCATCATACCTGTCAAACATTTCTAAAGCGTTAAGCTTTCTAACGGTTTCTGCGCAAGCGAACGCGAGAAGCATAGAGGAAAGCCGGGCGGCGAGTCACCACCTATTCATGTAGGCATCTTGCCAAGCCTTATCACGGAAATCGCGCGAGGGTCTAAAAGAGATGCTGATTTTGCCTTTCGGACTACGGAAACAGGTAGTGGCAAGAAGGCCATCTAAACATATTCATCAATCTTCTGCAAACAACAGGCTTGGCGCGGTAGCGTCCTGGTTTGAATTAAATTGAAAATTCATATTTCGCGCAAAGCGAAAGGGCTTGAGTGACCACGCCCAGCAATGGAAGCGGGCGTATCATCTAAGCTGTGGAGCATCGAAGATATTGTTGCTCTGATTGACAATCCGGCTTATGGTCAACGTGAGGCCGCATAGCTTCATCACTTACCGCGAGACTTCCGGCCATGCCTTATGCCTTCATGCTTTGTTCTACTTGGCAACCCTTCCGGTAAGTCCAGTTCATCATCAATCAGTACATCCGCCCACACATTCGCTGTTCGTGCATAAGCTAATAGGATTATCAAAGGCGGCTCTCGCTTGCCCGTCTCAAACTCCGAAATACGGTAGAGGTCAATCAGCTCCTCGACTCCTAAACGTCTAAGCATCTCACTCTGAGATAGCCCTAGCGCATCCCGAATCTGGCGCAATTTTTCGGGCAACCGTTCTTGTCTCAAGCGTGGATAAGTACCCATCAGGAGTCACCCCCTGATGAGCCAAACAGTATTTTAGACTTGCTATTACTGGCAATTGCCAGTAACATGCGCTCGCTCAAATTGTCTGCCGTGAGAATCCTTTGCTTCTCAACGGCGATGCTCATACTTTCAGTTTGAGGTGTGAGCGACGCATGTGGCCGTTGTCTTAGTTTTCAAACAGAACGCGCTCAATATAGCAGAGAGCGCAGACCTCATAAAAGCTTGACAGGGAAATTGAAAAGGGAGCGCAGCCGGGGTGGCTGCGCTCCCTTCCGCTCGACTCTCTACTCAGGCCGTGAGAGAAGGCTGATGCGGAGAGGCCGTCGCTTGATGCACTCCCATGCGGAGAGCGACGGCCTTGCTATGCCAGATATGAACTTACCATATCACGAAACTTCAAACTAGGACACTACCCTTGCGCAATGACTTGATTGTGAAGAGCAACTTAAAAAAGTTGATTCAAGTTTTGCCGGCGCGTGTTATAAAACCTTGCACAGGCTGACGCGCGTCACGAATCCCACGGCAGTTGCGAACGGCAGTGAACTCACAACCATGAATGATAAAGTCACAGAGCTGGAAACAAAGCTTGCGGCCTCCTCGCCGGACGATCAGGCGGGGGCAGCCGAGCGTGTTGACTTGCTCAACGAGTTGTCATGGGAATTGAGCCGCATTGATGTCGAGCGCGCGTGCGAACTGAGCCAGGAGGCGCAGGCATTGGCGCAAAGCTCCGGCTATCAAAAGGGGCTGGCCTATGGCCTGCGCAATCGCGGCATCTGCGATTGGCTGCGCGCGGATTACCCTGCGGCTCTGGCTAATTTTCTGGAAGCCCTGCGCCTGTTCCAGTCCATCGCAGACAAAGATGGAGAAGGCACGATCTTAAATAACATCGGCAGCGTCTATTATCGCTTGAGCGATTATGCCAGCGCGCTCGATTATTATTTCAGGAGCCTCAAGAACAAACAGGAAGGCGGAGATAAACAGAATGAAAGCAAAACTCTGAATAACATCGGCGGCGTCTACGAGCATCTGGGCGATTTCACCAACGCGCTCGACTATTTCAACCGGAGCCTGACGATTAAAGAAGAGATCGGAGACAAAAAAGGTCAGGCATACACCTTGAGCAACATCGGCCTTGTTCATGAGAAGCTGGACGATTACCCGAAGGCTTTCTCGTACCAGCTTCTGAGCGTCAAGATACTGGAAGCAGCCGAAGATAAATTCGGGCACGCGGCGGCGCTGCAAGGCGTCGGCAGCGTCTGCGAGAAGCTCGAAGAATACGAGAACGCTCTCTATTACTATTATCAGAGTCTGGAAATCAGAGAGAAGATCAACGACCGGGAAGGCGTGGGAGCGACGCTTATTAATCTAGGCACCTGCCATCTCAAACGCGGCGAGAGCGACGAGAGCCTCGAACACCTGCACAAGGCTCTCGTCATCGCGGAAGAGATTAATTCCAAAGCCTTGAGCTATCAGGTGCATCAGGCGCTCTCGGAAGCCTACGACCAAAAGGAAGACTACGCTCGCGCCTTGCAGCACCATCGCGAGTTTCACAGGTGCAAGGAAGAGGTCTTCAACACCGAGGCGGACAAAAAAATCACTGGGCTGGTGACGCGCTTCGAGGTCGAGAAGGCCGAGAGTGAAGCGGAAATTTATCGCCTCAAAAATGTAGAGCTGGCGCAGGCCAACCACAACCTGCAACGCTCGGACGAACAGAAATCGCATCTCGTCGAACAACTCCGACGACAGACCGAAGAGCTTGACCGGCAAACCAAAGAAGATGCCCTGACAGGTCTCTACAACCGCCGCTACCTCGACGCGCAGCTTGCACAGGAAACAGAGCGCGCCCGCCGCTTCCGGCGTGACTTAACCGTCGTCATGGCAGACTTAGATAATTTCAAACAGATCAACGACCAGTTCTCGCATCAGGCTGGCGATGATGTCCTGCGCACTGTGGCTCGGCTCCTGAAAAGCAACTGTCGCGCGATAGACATGGTCGCGCGCTACGGCGGCGAAGAGTTCGCGCTGATTCTGATTGAAACCTCTGTCGAGCGGGGCGCGGTGCTCTGCGAAAAACTGCGCGCCTCGGTCGAGGATTATGAGTGGCAAAAGATTGCCCCCGACCTGAAAGTCACAATCAGCATGGGCTTGGCGGGAGATATAGATTTAGGCCAGCCCGAAAAATTGCTGGCGGCGGCGGATGCGAAACTCTATGAAGCGAAGCAGAGCGGGCGAAATCAGATTAGATATTAAGTTGTGGTTATGAAGAAAGTAATGCGTTGGCTAAAGCGAGTTTTCGGCAGAGAGTAAATCCGGCTACTTCAAATCCATATGCTTGATCGGGACAAGCCGATGCCCTAGCATATCAACACCCGCCTGACTCTGCTCAAGCACTATATATCCGATCAACGGCTCGTAAATACCATTCTCCGGCTTCATTTCAACAAACAATACTTCGTTGAAGATAGGACGAAATCCTTCGATTTGAATCCGCACCGGGCCGCGAACCTCGCCTTCAACGATCTCTTGAGTAGCCGTCTCAAGCGAGATTGTATCAACGACTTCCAACTCCCCAAGCCTTTCCTTCCACGCATTGGGCAGAACCATAAACGAGGTGCCCGTATCAACTAAGGCATCACATCTGAGCGTCATTGACGGGTCAGAAAGATTTTCGATTTTTACTGAAGATATAATTCTTCCCATAAGATTCTCAGAAATTTAATCGCTGATTATACTACGGGTTACTTTTCCTGATTAACATTTTCAAGCAGCGCGCGTGCGTTCCGTTGCAGACCCGTGAGCTTGGCGCGCTTGATGGCGCTGCGGCGAAAGCGTGCGGCGTAAGTTTCGTGCGTCATCTCAAGAATGTTTGAAAGATTAGCCGATGCCTCGCCCTCTCGCGGCTCAAAGCGCGCTTCATCCGTCGGCTGCTCAAAGCGATTCCACGGGCACACGTCCTGACAGATGTCGCAGCCGTACAGCCAGCCCTCCATGTTTCCCGAAACGTCCGCGGGTAGTTCCTCCTCGCGCAGCTCAATCGTGGCGTAAGAGATGCACTTGTTCGAGTCAACGACATAGGCTTCGGTAATCGCGCCGGTCGGGCAGGCTTCGAGACAGAGCGTGCAGCTTCCGCAGTGGTCTTCGACACGTTCACTGTCATATTCCAATTCGAGATTAAGCAGCAGTTCGCCGATAAAGACCCACGAGCCGTAATCGCGCGTGATTAAATTCGTGTGCTTGCCGATCCAGCCTAAGCCAGCGCGCACAGCCCAAGCCTTGTCCATCATCGGTTGAATATCAACACATACTTTGCCTTCGGCTTCAGACCACTCTTCTTTAATCCATGACAGCAGCGACTTCAGCTTTTCGCCGACCACGTCGTGATAATCGTCGCCCCAGGCGTAACGGGAAATCTTGCCTGCGCCCGAATCGTTCGGATGCTCATGCGGTGTGAAGTAGTTGAGCGCGACGACGATGACCGAGCGCGCGGCGGGAAAAATTTCGCCTGGGTTTGTGCGCTGCGCAGGGTCGCGCGCCATCCAACGCATCTCGCCGTGATAGCCTCTGCGCAGCCATTCCTCAAGGCGCACGCGCTCCAACGTCAGCGACTCCGCGCGCACGATGCCCGCCTTGTCAAAACCCACAGCCCGCGCACGCTCTTTAATCTTTTGTGAAAGCAGAGCCGCGCTGTATTTGTTGTTTAAGACCTCGCTCATTATCTAAAGCATCCATGATAGAAGGCAAAAGATAAAAGTTCAAAGTTCAAGGTTCAAAGTTCAAGCATGGCCTTGAACCTTGAACCTTGAACTTTGAACCTTAAACCTTTAAGCTTTTTATTATGCCTGTGAGTCAACAGCGCGAGCAGAGTGCTGAGAGAGAGGCCATTGAACGCAAGGCCGGGCGGCTGCTTTTTATAGGCTTGCCGGGAACAAAGCTCGATGCGCGTGCGCGTGCCATTCTCAAAGAGGTGCAGCCGGGCGGCGTCGTGCTGTTCGGGCGCAATATCGAAACGCCCGAGCAGGTCGCGCGGCTCACGGCGCAGATACGCGATGCCGTCGAGCAGCCGGTCTTGATTGGTGTAGATCAGGAAGGCGGACTCGTGGATCGCTTTCGCGCCATCTGCGAGCCGATGCCCTCCGCCAAAGCCATACGCAATGCGGGGCAGGCTGCGCTCTCGAAAAAGTTCGGCGCACTCACGGCGCGCGTGCTGCATCTGTTGGGCTTTAATATCAACTTTGCGCCGGTGCTCGATTTGTCGGGCGACAATCAGGAGAACGGGTTGAAGGGCAGAACTTTTGGCGCGCATCCGGCGCATGTGTCCAGGCTTGCCGGAGCCTATCTCGACGGCTTGCAGCAAGGCGGCATCGTTGGCTGCGGCAAACACTTTCCGGGACTCGGCGGCTCAAGCGTTGACTCGCATCGCCGCCTGCCCGTCGTCAAACATTCGTGGGAAGAAATTTTCGAGCGCGATTTAGTCCCGTTCATGGACTTGCTCTTTCATCGCCCGGGCGAGCGGCTGCATTCAGTGATGGTCAGCCACGCGGCGTTCCCCGAAGTCTCGGAATTTTTGCAGGCATGGTTTCGCCGCACGGGACAGTTGCCGCCCGTGGGAAGCGTGCATCAGCTCCCGGCCACCATCAGCGGCAACGTCGTGATGCGCCTCCTGCGCCAGGCTTTGAAATTCGACGGCCTTGTGATTACGGATGATATGGAGATGGGCGCGGTGGTCGAGAAGCTGCCGGTTGCCGAAGCCTCTCTGCGTGCGATTCAGGCAGGCTCGGACATGATTCTCATCTGCGAGAAGGAAGCCAACTTTGTCGCCGCGCGCGACGCGATTGTCGCGGCAGTCGAGCGGGGTGAATTAAAAGTCGAAGCGCTCGACCGCGCCGGTGAAAGAATTGATCGCGTGCTGGAACTCGCGGGCGACTATGAGACTTTTGACGGTGAAGAATTCGAGACGGCCTCGCGGGACTTCTCCGAACTCAAGCGCGAGTTGCAAGCGGCTGAGAATGATGAAGAGTATGCTCCCGTCTACGGCACGCCCGATGGCGACGAGCGGCGTTCATCGAATTTTTAGATTAAGCGGTGCGCGAGCGACGTATTAAATAAAAGCTAAAGTAAGCAGCTTGAGCAAACCGGCGGGCAACCAGAGCGCCAAAGCGATAAGCCTGTCACGCTTGGCCTTTTGATAATCAGGATCAACGGTTTTCAGCGAACCATACTTGATTTGCCAGAAAATCAGATAGAGCGGGACTAAAAAGAAGAAAGCGAAAATCCCGGCAGTGCCCGCCGTGAAAATAAAACTGATGGGTAATAATATCCACATGGCTCCGGCCATGTTCCTGATCCATTTGGCGTGATTACAGGCTTCATTAACTGTTTCCTGCACCCCGGCAGCCGCTTCTGCCACTTGCCTGTCCAGGGGCGCATCACAGAAACGGCATTTGTCGGCATCGCTGTAAATCATCTGCCTGCAATTGGGGCACGGTAAGATTCGATTTTGAGGTGTCATAATCGAGTTGTTTCTCGCTCAACCTTTTCCAGTCATTGCAATAAAAAACCAGCTTTCCGGCTATTGATTCAACTGCCTCCGCAAAGCTTCGTTCTCCCAATTCACCTCCCCGTAAGTGGTGTCGCCGAAAATCAGGTTGCGCCGCCCGTACTTGACGGCCATCGTTTGCTTCTCGCCTGCGTCCGACTCGACCTCTATCTCGTCCGGTTTGGTAAAGCGATAGCGTCCCCAGATTTCCGTGACGTTGCCATCCGGCGTGGTCTGCCCGTAGTACATCGTTGACTTGTAATAAAAGCGTCCCGTCGGCATGAAATAATATTTCTGCGTGTTGCGGAACTGGTCGCCGTAGCCCTCTATCGCCACCGTCTGCGAAGACATCCAGACATAGCCTTGCAACTCTGTGAAGACGACCGGGTCGTCATAGATTTTCTTCAAGTTCGGGTCTGAGGGAATCTCGCCCGCCGCGACATGCTCCGGCTGGCTTTTCATGCGCGCGATTTTCAGACGCTTGCACCACTCTATGTCCTCCGCATCGCCCGCAGTGCATTCGCTGATGGAATCCTCCGCAAAGTCTCCGTCGCTGTTGGAATTGCCGGACATCTTTTCGCCGAAGCTGCATAGCTTGCAGGCCGAGAGAATAAGAATCAGGGCGATGATGGGAGTGAGCTTCATGAGCGTGCCTCTCAACTTTCCGTGTGAAGCGATGAGCGCGAGCAATGGTGCTTGTATGCTAAAGCGGAAGACGAGTCAATATCTATTTTGAGTTTCAAGACCACACGCCCGGAATCGGCGTCGCACATTTTGGACAGCATCCTTCGCCTGTAACTTTCATCTGCCGGATGATGTAACCGTAACGCTCGATCAATAGCTCGTCACACGCAGGGCAATAAGTGTTCTCCCAACGCCCTACACGTCCCGGCAGATTGCCCGCGTAGATGTAACGCAAGCCAGCCTCGCGCCCGATCTCGCACGCGCGCACAAGCTGCTCTGCCGTCGTGTTCGCGTTCTCGGTCATGCGATAGTCCTGATGAAACGCAGTCACATGCCACGGAATATCCGGCGACACCGAAGCGATGAAATCCGCCGCGCGCTTTAACTCATCTTCCGAATCGTTAAAGCCGGGAATCACGAGCGTGACGATCTCTTCCCAAAACCCGCGCTCGTAAACCATCTTGACGGTCTCAAGAATATTGTTCACGACGCCTCCCAACTGGCGATAGTTGCGATCCGACATGGACTTCAAATCAATCTTGTAGCAATCCGTCCACGGGCGTATGTAATCCAAAACTTGCGGCGTCGCGTTGCCGTTTGAGATAAATGCTGTTTTGAATCCGGCTGGCTTCGCCTTCTTAAAAACCTCTATCGCCCACTCAGCCGTAATCAGCGGCTCGTTATAACTCGTCCCGACCATCCGCGCGCCGTAAGCTTTCGCCAGAGAGACCAGCCTCTCAGCCGTCACCATGTTCGGCGCGGTCCCCGCCGCATCATCGCGCAAGGTTTGCGAGGTCAACCAATTTTGACAGTAAGAGCAGTGCAGGTCGCATCCGAGCATTCCAAAAGTGAGAGTGTCTGAGCCGGGCAGGGCGTGAAAGAAGGGCTTCTTTTCGGTCGGGTCGCATTGGAGCGCGGCGACGTAATTCATCGGCACGAGCAAGCGCCCCTGTTCGTTATAGCGGACTTTGCAGATGCCGCGCTTGCCTTCGTGAATCAGGCAGCGATGGCCGCAGGCGTAGCAGCGCAGAGAATTGTTTTCTAAATGCTCTGTCAACTCTCGCGCGCCTTCGCCCGTCAGCTCATCTAAAACTTCGGCCAGCGAAGCCGATTTTGCAGACATCGGCATAATCTTATAACCCCCGTGCAATGGCAGAATTTTCTACAGGCAATTATACTCTTTTGGTCAGCGCTTATCAGCTTAACAATTCATCGGGACATCAAATGATTATTGAAGAAATCACGGTCACGGCTTTTCAACAACACACGCGCATCGTCGGGTGCGAGGAGACGCGGAAAGCCATCTGTATTGATCCAGGCGATGAGGCGTCGCGCATCGTCGCTGCTTTGGAGGGGCATGGTTTCGAGCTTCAGGCCATCACGCTGACGCACGCGCATATGGATCACGTCGGCGGCGTGGCGGCTCTGAAAAAGTTGCGCCCCGAAGCAGAGATTATTCTGCACCGTGCGGATGAGTTTATGTATGTCGGTTTGCCTGAGCAGCCCGCGTGGATCGGTATCCCGCGTGCAGAGTGGCCTGCGCTCGGATTCGTTTATGAAGCGCCGCCCAAAGTTGATCGTTACTGGACGGACGCAGAGACTTATAAGGTCGGCCAGCTTTCATTCGAGATCATACATTGTCCCGGCCATACGCCCGGCCATGTGGTCTTGTTCGAGCCGCAGCAGAAAAAAGTTTTTGTCGGCGATTGTTTGTTCGCAGGCTCTATCGGAAGGACGGACTTGCCCGGCGGTTCGAGCGAAGAATTGATGGATTCGCTCTTGAATAAAATCGTGCCGCTCGGAGACGAGGTCGAGGTTCATTCAGGTCACGGCCCCGTCACGACTATCGGGCAGGAGCGTCTGACCAATCCATTCCTCACGGGCACGTACAAGATCGGTAGATACTTCTAAATTTTGCCGAGGCTAAGGAACGTATGCGGACGGAGCTGGCACATCACCGCTCGCCCCAAATTGTTGTCCGCTGAATCCGGCTGTGCTGCGCAGAATGTACCAGGTCTCGTTACGGTAGACAGCTATATCTGTTTTGCCGTCCCCATCATAATCCGCTGCGACGGGAACATCTGAAGCAAGACCGCCGCATCCACGCGGGCATGATGAGAGCGAGACAAAAGATCAAACTCAAGGACAAAAATTTACTTGTTGCGCGCGATGATGAAGTTGGAGCTTTGTGCATAATTTACCTTCGGATTGATGAGGCCGCGTGCGCGGCGCTTAAGGAAGATAAGGTTTGTAATTTACATGACGGAAGAAAAAGCATCCGTCTTACAAACCGCTTTATGCCCGTTCTGCAAACAATACTAGAGCGGAATTCAGTTGAGCGTAGGGGATGAAGCATTCACCGCAGAGACGCGGAGAGAGCGCAGAGGGGGCGCAGAGGCTTGAATGACTCTCAACTCTCTGCGCGTTCTCAGCGTCCTCCGCGTCTCTGCGGTGAGTCATTCTGCCTTCTACTCAATTGAACATTGCTCTAGGTTGAGAAAAACCATGTGCTCTTGCCGTTTACAAATAGGGCTGTGGAAGATTGCGTACCGGCAAAGCTCGCTCTAATAAAGTAAAAAGTGATGAGTAAGAACATTCACTCATCACTTAGTTTCTATCGTTCCTCAGCTTTTTTGTTCAGGCGTTGCTCTTTAAGCTGTTCCCATTTTGATTTGATATCGCCCTTCAGATCGCCGGGTAAGGTTTCGACCGGCACTCCATGATCGGCGCAGAATTTACGCCAGAGCAGAAACCGCGCGTCAAACTGTCCCGTCTCGTCTGAAATCTCGTTCGGCACTGTTGGCTGCCCGCCTTGTTTTTCCTCCGCCACTACTTTGACTCCCCGCATTCCCGGATAGATTTGCCGCATGTCCCGGCAACCGTTGGATGCAGTGTAGCAATTTTTCCGGCAGGAGGGGAAAAGGGAAATGGGATGAAGAGAAAATAAAATTCTTGGCTTTCCCTTTTAGCCTCTTTCCCGAGTAGTGGTTCAGTTTGAAGATAAAGGAAAAGAAAGTCAGACTCCCCGCAGAGACCGGAGTGAAGTCGCGGAGATAGCGCAGAGGCTTGAGAGATATTCAAGTCTCTGCGCGTCCTCTGCGCCGCTCTCTGCGGTCTCTGCGGTGAATCTCTCTTCGCTACTCATTCATCTTCAAACTGAACCACTACCCTTTCCCTGCTTCCCTTTTTCGCCATCCTGCTTTAAAGGCCGACGATGTCTTTTTTCAGGCTCGTCACAAAAGCCACAACTTCGTCCTTTTCTTTCTGCGGGACTTTGTATTTATCGAGCGCGGAAACCAGAGCCTTGCTGGCGATGTCCCAATCCGATTCCGTAATCTTCAAGCCTGTGTGCGTCGTCCGCATGTCGCGCCCGTTATAGAGGCAGGGGCCTCCCGTCGCCTGACAGAATTGGTCCAGGACATGCTGCCGCAGCTTCTTTTTCGAGTCGTCGCCGAGGCCGACCAGAAAGCGCGAGAGCTGTTTGTCTTTGCCGAGCTGCATGATGAACTCGTCAACGACAAGCGCGAGGGCGTTGTAACCGCCGAGCCGGTCGTAGAGAGATTTTTCGGTTTTCTCCTGAGCCGTGACCGTCATCGCGCCCCACGATGCGAAGAGGAGAAAGGCCAGCACAGGGAAACCCAGCTTCACAAACAAACTTTGCTTCATCATAAGTTTTTGCTCCTTTAAGAAAAGTGATATGGAGATTGCTTTCAAGCCCCCTTGATCGCTTTCTTGTTTGAACTTTTCTGTTGTTCAAAACATACTACGGAGCGAGGCGAAATGTTGGATTCGAGCTTTGACGCTTGAGTGATAAAGCGTTTTCCGGTTCGTTAGTGTAGCGCGATTCGAGGCGCGGCGTGAAGGATTTGTCTGAGGGGAAATCAAGATTTAGCCACAGAGGTCACAGAGGACACAGAGATAAACACAGAACAATTGATTTAGCATCCTCTTCATCTATTTCTTTCCGCTCTGTGTCTCTGTGCCTCTGTGGCTGAGTTTTGTTTGAAGGTCTGATGCTTAGCCAAAAAAAGAAGGCGCGTTGTGTTATCAACGCGCCTTTTTCAGAGACGCCGCTTTTGATGCGGCGCGAAGTGTTGCTGGCAATGATACTATTTCATGGACTTCTTGCCCATCATCTTGCCATCCATCTTGGGCATCAAAACCATGTCAATGGCGTGGATGACACCGTTGGAGGCCATCACGTCTGCTTGTATGACTTTGGCTTTGTCAACCATCACGGTCGCGCCGCCGTTGCTCTTCTTGACTGTGACCTGTAGCTCAGAGCCTTGCGCTGTTTTAGCTTTCATCGTCTTGGCGTCGCTCGATGCGACCTGCATGCCGAGCACGTGATAGAGCAGCACGCTCTTGAGCATTTCCGGATTGCTCTTGAGCATCGCCAGCTTATCCGCAGGGATTTTGGCGAAGGCGTCATTGGTCGGAGCAAAGACCGTGAACGGTCCCGCGCTCTTCAGTGTGTCCACCAGATTGGCTTCCTTCAACAGCTCGACGAGCATCGAGAAACGCGGATCGCTCATCGCCACGTCAACGATGGTATTGCCTTGCATGGACATGTCGCCCTTCATGTTGTCCTGCGCGAAGGCGCTTGAACTCATCGCCGCCAGCATCAAGGCTGCGACGGACATCACGCCGAAAAACTTTCTCTTCAAGTTCATCATGATTTTATTTATCTCCCTATCTTGTTAAGAGCCAACTTGGAAAAAATTCTGGCCCGATTAATCTCAGTTATCGCCCATGCTGCGTATCTTCAAAAGACACACAAGCACCCCGAGCCGCACCGCCCCCCGGCGCAGCCTGACGTGTTGTGGCGAAACACGCTTGATTTGCGGAACCAAAACTTAAAGGGTCGCTCTCACAAGCGCCCGGCCAGCGGTTGCCACTCCAGCCGATTGTATTGGGATCGCTCTGTTCTAGTTACGGATCAATTCGACGGATGGATTTAGGAGCAAGGAAAAAAACTAGGGTGAAGGGGATAGGGTGTAGTCAAGACACGATTGCTTTACTACACCCGACACCCTATCCCCTTCACCCTGATTACGAGGCTTTGCCCTGTAAGAATGCTTTGCCTTCGGGGGCTGGGACGCCGCCCGCGCTCTCTAAGGTGACAGCAAAGACTCCGGCGTTGCGGCCTTCGGGCGGCATTTGATCGTGAAGTTCTGCATGTCCCTGTGCGTCTGTGGTGAAGACGCCTCCGGGCATCGGCGGCTTGCCTTCGACGATAAACCAGAGCTGATAAGCTTTTCCGGCAGGCGCGGGCGGCAACCCCTCAGCCATGAGCATCGCGCGCCCCGTCTTGTGGTCATAAGCCAGCCGCGCCCGCGCATCCTTTGCCATCTCCGTGCCGGACAGAGAAGCCAGACGCGCGTTTGCCATAAATTGGTTCTTGTCGCGCAGCCCTGCCAGCTCCTGCTGCGTTTCATTATTCCGGCGAGAGAGCCTTGCCAGCTCCGCTTCCATCGCGTTGCTGCGTCGCCACTGAATGACGAACGCGACGGCGAGCGCAGCGATAATGAGCGAGGCCGCAATCGCGCCGAATCTTTGCGCAGAACTCCACGCGCTGCGAGATGCAACGGGCATCGGAATGACGTTTGATCTTGTTGCGGAATCTTTATTCGTGCCAACTTCAAGCGCGTCACGTTGACTTTCAGGCTTGCCGTTTGCAGACTGCGGCAGCTTGCGCGCCTGTTCGATAATGCGCGCACGCAGTTCTGCGCGCGGCTCCGCTGCGCCTGCGGCATGCGCGAGCGTGGCGGCGGTCTCGTGCCAGTTATCAAGCTCGTCACGGCACGCGGCGCATTGCTCTAAATGTTCTTCGAGCGCACGCGCCTCGTCCGGCTCAAGCGCACCGAGCGCATGAGGGACGAGCATCTCTTTGTATTCTTCGTGGCTAAGCAAAATTTTTACGACTTCCAAACGCTAACTTTTAATTCTTCGGACTCTGTAACATGGATGCGAGAGAAGCGAGCTTTTATCGCATCAATTTCATCTTCTTTCCCAGCAACTCGCGCAGGCGAAACATGCCTGAGCGCATGCGCGTCTTGACTGTGCCGAGCGGCGCGCTCAGCCGCCTGGCAATCTCGGACTGCGTAAAGCCTTCAAAGTAAGCGAGCAATAAAACCTGTCTTTGCTCTTCCGGCAATTCATTTAAAGCGGCGCGCACGGCCTCGCTCTGCTCAGACGATTCTGCATCGGTCGCTGCATCCGCAACTTCTTCAATGACCTCGCGCGCGGCTTCCGTTGCGACACGTTCGCGCGAGCCGAGCGAGCGCAGGCGGTCAATCGCGCGGCTGCGCGCCAGCGTCACCAGCCACGTAAACGGGCGTCCGCGCGTCTCGTCAAAGTCCGCAGCCTTTTGCCATGCTTGCAGGAAAACCTCTTGCAAGACATCTTCCGCTTCGGGGCGGCTGTGTAATATACGTAGGATGAGACCGAAAAGGATTAGCCTGTAGCGGTCGTACAGAGACGCCAACGCCCCTTCGTCCCCGCGCGCCATCGCTGCAAGGAGTTCAACGTCAGATGTTTGTGCCGGGTTGGGTTGCAAGGGCGAAGTCTCAAGTCTCAAGTCCCAAGACCCAAGTCAAAGACATTTTCTTAACTTGGGATTTGAGACTTGGGACTTGGGTCTGATTTTAAGCGACCGTGATTTCTTCCGATAGATAGACATCCTGAATCGCGTTCAGGAGCGCGACACCTTCGTTCATCGGACGCTGGAAAGCCTTGCGCCCGGAGATGAGTCCCATGCCGCCGCCGCGCTTGTTGATGACCGCCGTGCGTACCGCTTCGGCCATGTCCGATGCGCCCTTTGATTCGCCGCCGGAGTTAATCAGGCCGCAACGACCCATGTAACAGTTGGCGACCTGATAACGCACGAGGTCAATCGGATTATCGCTCGACAACACTTCATACATCTTCTTATGCGATTTGCCGTAAGAGCCTTCTTTGTTGAGAGAGGTGTAGCCGCCGTTACGCTCCGGCAGTTTCTGCTTGATGATGTCCGCCTGAATCGTGACGCCCAAGTGATTCGCCTGACCCGTCAGGTCAGCCGCCGCGTGCATGTCTCCGTCTGCGTTTTTGAACTTAGGGTTGCGCAGGTAACACCAGAGAATCGTCGCCATGCCAAGCTCGTGCGCGTATGCGAACGACTGGCTGATTTCCGTTATCTGCCGCGTGGATTCATCCGAGCCGAAATAGATGGTTGCGCCCACTGCGACCGCGCCCATGTCGCGCGCCTGATCTATCGTGCCGAACAAGACCTGATCGAACTTGTTCGGATAAGTCAAAAGCTCGTTATGGTTGATCTTTACGATAAAAGGAATTTTGTGCGCGAACTTGCGCGCCACTGTGCCGAGCACGCCAAAGGTCGAGGCGACGGCGTTGCAGCCGCCTTCCATTGCCAGACGGACGATATTTTCGGGGTCGAAATACTGCGGATTCGGAGCGAAAGAAGCTCCTGCGGAATGCTCTATGCCCTGATCTACGGGCAAGATCGAGAGATAACCCGTGCCCGCCAGCCTGCCGTTGTCAAACAGCGTCTGAATCGAGCGCAGAACAGACGGATTGCGATCCGACTGCGCCCAGACGCGGTCAACGAAATCCGGCCCCGGCAGTTGAATCTGGTCTTTCGGGATAGTATTCGACGTGTAATCGAGAATCGTGCGCGCGTCTTCTCCTAACAACTCTTCAATACTGCCTAGCGACGCGGCCTCGCGTTTAAGTTCGGTAGCCATTTGTGTCTCTCATCCTCCTGCTCGTCAAACGGGTTCGCGTAAAATTTTCTTGCTTGATACGTAGAGGGCATTAACGAAGCGCGGATTATATCACAGGAAGCGACGATTAATTGAGCAATAAAGAGATCAGGTCGTAGGTCGAGTCAAATTATGAGCCTCGACTTATCTCGTCTTTATCTCTCAGTTGAACACTTGTGTAAGGTTGATTACTTTCAATTTATGGCGGCGCGGGAGAGTCCGGCAACGGCGAAAAAAAAGTTGGATGCCAGCCATCCTTTTCCCTTGTAATCGCTTCAAATACCGTCCAACTGAAGCGCCTTGAAATCCGGCTCAAATTTCACTTGCATCAATTGTTTGAAATATCATAAAATCTGCCGTCGCTCACAGACCTGTGGCGTAGGCTTTCAGACGACGCTGCTTGATCTTTTACCCCCATTACTTAACCTCGAAGTATTCCTTCGTTTAGCTTCCACTGTTTGAAAGGTCTTTTAAAGCCATGAAGTTCTCTCGTTCCCCTCTCTTCATATTTGCCCCCGTCTTGTGTTTAATCTTATCTGCCCTGCCAGTTGTCTCCGCGTCCGGCGGCGATACTCTGTGGCGACCGATAGACCCGGCGCATCTCGCGATGAAAACGCCCGTGGTCGAGAAGGACGCCGACGCCGAAGCTATCTTCTGGGAAGCTCGCATGGCGGATGCCGAAAGCGGCGATACCATTCGCACCGCGCTCGACAACTACATTCGCATCAAGATTTTCACCGAGCGCGGTCGGGAATCGCAGAGCAAAATAGACCTTCCATATTTTCCCGGCACCGAGATTAAGAATATTGCAGGGCGCACCATCAAGCCGGACGGCACGATTGTCGAACTCAAAAAGGAAGACATCTTCGACCGCACGATTGTCAAAGTCAGCGGGCTGAAAGTGAAAGCCAAGTCTTTCGCCATGCCGAGCGTCGAGCCGGGCGCGATCATCGAGTATCGCTGGCGCGAGCTGACCAATGCGAACTTTTACAATCCCGTGCGGTTGCAACTGGATATTCCAGTGCAGCACTTGAAATATTACATCAGGCCGTTTTCAGGGCGGGGTTTTGAATACGGAATGCGCGTGCAGACCTTCAACGGTCAGGGCGCTGCGTTCGTCAAAGAGGATCAGGGCTTTTACAGCACGACGTTGACCAACGTCCCCGCCTTTAGCGAAGAGCCGCGCATGCCGCCCGAGGATGAGGTGCGTTCGTGGATGCTCGTTTATTACACGGAAGATAAAAAGCTCGATCCCACCGCGTTCTGGAAAGACTACGGCAAGCAGGTTTATGAGCAGCATAAATCGAGCATGAAGATCAACGATGACATTCGCAAAAAAGCTACGGAGATCATCGGTGATGCCACCACGCCCGAGCAAAAACTAGACCGGCTTTTTAACTTCTGTCGCTTGACTATCAAGAACATCAACGAAGACGCCCCCATCGGGCTGACCCCCGAACAGATTAAGAAGGCCAGAGATAACAAGACGCCTGCGGATACGCTCAAGCGTGGGATGGGTGACTGGCATGACATCAACATGCTGTTCGCCGCCTTTGCCACTGCCGCCGGGTTCGACGTGCGCGTCGCGGCTCTTGCCAGACGCAATGAGATTTTCTTTGATAAGGGTTTTCCCGACGAATATTTCCTGCGTTATAAGGGAACCGAAAACATCGCCGTGCGCGTCGGCAATGAGTGGCGCTTTTATGATCCGTCGAGCATCTATGTCCCGCAGGGCATGTTGCGCTGGCCGGAAGAAGGTCAGGATGCGTTAATCTCAGATCCGAATGACCCGGCGTGGGTCAAGACGCATCTCTCGGCTCCGAAGCTGTCATTGGAAAAGCGCACGGCCAAGCTCACACTGAGCGAGGACGGCACGCTCGAAGGCGATGTTCGTATCGAATATACAGGCCATCTGGCTTACGATAAGAAAGAGTACAACGACGAGGATTCACCCTCCGAGCGCGAAGAGACTCTGCGCACGATGGTCAAGAATCGGATGGATACGGCGGAGGTCACCAACATTCGCTTAGAGAACATCCAGGACCCCGTCAAGCCTTTCATTTACGAATATCACGTTCGCATTCCCGGTTATGCCAACCGCACGGGCAAGCGGCTCTTTCTGCAACCCGCTTTCTTCCAGCATGGCATCCCGTCTCTGTTCTCGCAGAGCCAACGCCAGCATATGATCTATTTCAACTATCCGTGGTCTGAGGAAGACGAAGTGACTATCGAGTTGCCCGCCGGGTATTCGTTGGATAGCGCGGATGCGCCCGCTCCGTTTCGCTCGGAGAAGGTTAGCGACTACAAGGTTACCATCGGCACTTCCAATGACCAGCGCACGTTGGTTTACAAGCGTTCGTTCTACTTTGGCGACAATGAGGCCATCCTGTTCCCCTCCACCATGTATACGCCGTTGAAGACCTATTTCGACAGGGTGTATAAGGCGGACAATCACACGATTACGCTTAAGCAGGGCGCAGCGACGGCGCAGGCTCCATCAAAATAATTTGTCCGGTTTGATTTATCTTCGGATGTCCGAAACTTTTTATGCGCCGCCTTTGAAGGCGCATGTAACAGAGGTAACAAAGATGCTGTATCGCTCAATTCTATTTTGTTTTCTGCTGATGGCCGCCGCTGCCCCCGCGCTGGCCGTAGGCGGCGACGATGTCCCCAACTGGCTGCAACAAGCTGCTGCCGCTAAAGCCCCTGTCTATGACAAAGAAGTACCGGCAGTTGTCCTGTATCAAGAGCAGGCCGTTAAGATGGATAGCGATGGCCGCCTGACGAACGTCACAACCTATGCCGTCCGTATCTTAACCCGCGAAGGGCGTGCGTATGCAGAGGCCGCAGAGATGTACCTGACCAACGCCGGAAAAATAAAAGAAATCCGCGCCTGGCTGATTCGTCCCAACGGCGAGATCAAAAAATATGGGAAAGATGATGTCATGGACATCATCTCCAATCCCGGTGACATTTATGACGAGTACCGGGTTAAAAGAATTGATGCCACGGATGACGCCGATGCGGGCATGGTCTTCGGTTATCAGGCAGTCGCTGAGGAGCAACCTCTCTTCAGTCAGGATAGATGGTATTTTCAACATCGCCTGCCGACGCTCATCTCGCGCTATACCCTGTCACTCCCGTCGAACTGGCAGGCGTCGAGCATCACCTTTAATCATCCCAACGTTGCGCCGGTCGTGAACGGCTCGACTTACACTTGGGAGTTGCGGAATCTTCCTCCCATCGTCCCGGAATCAGCCAGCCCCGGAGTCAACAATCTGGCTCCGCGTCTGGCCGTCAAATATTTTCCGGCGGAAGGCTCTGCGCAGGCTCGCGCCAGATCGTTTGATAATTGGGTAGAAGTTTCTCGTTGGGGCAGCGACCTGCATGAGCCGCAGGCCATCCCCGACGAAGCGCTCACGGCTAAAGCGCGCCAGTTGACGGCCAACGCCACGACCGAGCTGGATAAGATTCGCGCGATTGGACGCTTTGTGCAGGAGTTACAGTATATTTCGGTTGACATAGGGGTCGGGCGCGGCAACGGCTATCGCCCGCATTCTGCCGTACAGGCTTTTGCCAAGCTCTATGGCGACTGCAAGGACAAGGCGAACCTGATGCGGACGATGCTCAAGACGATTAACATCACGGCCTATCCGGTCTTTATCTATGCCGGTGATCGGACGTTTGTCCGCGAAGAATGGGCTTCGCCCAGCCAGTTCAATCATTGCATCATCGCCGTCAAGGTGAGCGACGAGACGCAGGCGGCAACCGTCATTACACATCCCAAGCTCGGACGCTTGCTGATCTTCGACGCCACTGATGACAACACGCCGGTCGGAGACTTGCCGGATCACGAACAGGGCAGTCTGGCCTTGATCGTAGCCGGAGACAACGGCGCGCTCATGCGTATGCCGACCACATCGCCGGAAGCGAATCTGCTCGAACGGCAGTCCGAAGTCTCGATGGACGCAGATGGCGCGATCACCGTGAGCGTCAGTGACCGTTCGGTAGGCCAGAAGGCCGCTGATTTTCGGCGCGTCTTTCGTAGCCTCTCGCGGCCAGAATACACGGGCATGGTCGAAAGCTGGATCGCTCGTGGAGCTAATGGCGCGAAAGTGTCCAAAGTAAATCCGACCGATAGCCGCACGGAAGGCCGCTTTACACTGGATGTCGAATTTACCGCCCGCAACTACGCGCAGTTGATGCAGGACAAGCTGCTTGTCTTTCGGCCTTCGATCATCGGGCGGATGCGGACGCTGGCTTTGACCGAAGCCAAACGCAACCATCCTATCGTGCTTGAATCCGAGGCTTATCGTGACACCGTGCGTATCAAACTGCCCGCAGGCTTTGTGGTTGACGAGATGCCGGATGCTATGAAATTGGAAACCAGCTTCGGCACCTTCTCGGCGACATACGAAGTCAAAGACGGTCATCTGTTGTTCACGCGCAACCTGATTCAACGCGCCGCGACGATTCCCGTCGAAGACTATGCCAAAGTGCAAAACTTCTACGCAGGCATGCGCGTCGCCGAACAGGCGCCGGTCGTGCTGATGAAGAAATAACAGCTTCTCGAAAGCTGACACATGCGATGGGTCATGCCTGTGCTAATCAGGCATGACCCGTTTTTTTTCGGTAGGCCGCGAGAGGTAAAAGTAGTGGGCCAGTTTCAAACATCGCAAAGAAAAAAACAGGTTCCCGCAAAGGCGCAAAGACGCAAAGAAAGGATGAAAGATAAAGCATCGCTCAACCCCTTTGCGCCTTTGCGCCTTTGCGGGAGATTCTTTCCTGATGCTGGATGACACTTGAATTTCAAACTGACCTGCTATCCTTCATCAGTGTTGCTTGGCTTCCATCTGTGGTTAAATTACTTTTCGCACGACAATATCCGGCTGCACAAATTTTGTCGCTAAAAGAGCATATGAAAATTGTTCTGCTCGCTCTGGATGGAGAAGTCAATCGGGCACGAGAGAGCTTAGGCGAGCGTTACCCGCAGGCTGCAATCGAAAACATCTCGCGCCGCGAGTTCGAGAGCTTGGGCGTCGCGCAACGCCTCGCGCGCCTGCGCCAATCGCGTCCCGATGTGTTCGCCGTCGCGTGCGAAAGGCTCGCCTGGCAGCGCGGCCAGAATGCTTTTCTGCTGTTCGGTGCGATGGCCGGCGCGCGTCTTTGTCTCTTGCTGGACGCGCACGGCGGCTGGCGCGAAGAGAAGAGAGCGCACATCCTGACCAACGCGCCCGCGCGCCTCATGTGGGAAGCGGTCTTGAGCGGCGCAACCCTTGCACGCGCACGCAAAGAGTTAAGAAGGCTTGAGCGCGCCGTCGCTGAAAATAATCGTCATGTTAAGAAAGAAAAAATAAAAGTCGGCACGGGCGCGCCGTTGATTGTTTACCTGCGCTCGACGCCGGGGGCGGGCACGCAGATTGGCGGCGCGTCCAGCCACATCAACGGCTTTGTCAATGCCGCGCTCAAAGACGGAGCGCGGATAAGCTTTCTGAGCAACGACGAGATAGCAGGGCTTGACGAGCAGAAAACGAGGCTCAAGATTATCTGGCCTGAGCCAATCGGCTCGACGCGCCCGGTCTTTGACCTGCATAACAATCTTTTGTTCACGCGCGGCGCGGCGCGCGAGATTGCGGACAATCCGCCGGACTTTATTTATCAACGTTACGCGCGTTTTAGCTGGGCTGGCGTCGAAGCGAGTTTGCAAACAGGGCGTCCTTTATTTCTGGAATACAATGGCTCTGAAGTCTGGGTCGGCAAACACTGGGACAGTGTGGGGATGCCCGTCCTGCTTGGACGCTGCGAGCGTTTGAACCTGAGCGCCGCCGCGCGTATCTTCGTCGTCTCAGAGGTCGAGCGGCGCAACCTCTTGCGCGCAGGGGTTGATGCGGACAAGATAGTCGTCAACCCGAACGGCGTGGATGTCGAAACTTTTCGCCCCGGCATCGGCGGCGAAAAAGAAAGAGCTTCACTTGGCATAGCTGCTGATGAAACGCTCGTCGGCTTTGTCGGAACCTTCGGCCCGTGGCACGGCGTCCTGGCTTTAGCGGAAGCCATCACGCACATGCCCGCCGATTCGCGCATCCGTTTCCTGCTCGTCGGCGGCGGAGTCTTAAAGGGCGAAGTCGAACGCATACTGCGCGAGGCCGGAGCGTTGGATCGCGTCATCTTTGCCGGAGTCATCGCGCATGAGCGTGTGCCCGCGCTGCTCGATGCGTGCGACGTGCTGGCCTCGCCGCATGTACCGCTCGCGGACGGCAGCGAATTTTTCGGCTCGCCTACGAAATTGTTCGAGTACATGGCGATGGGCAAAGGCATCGTCGCCAGCCGCCTCGGGCAGATCGGAGATGTCCTTGAAGACGAAAAGACAGCGCTCCTGGTTGAGCCGGGCAACGCGCATGAATTGAGCGAGGCTCTTCAGCATTTGGCGCAATCGCGCGACCTGCGCGAGCGTCTCGGCGCAGCGGCCAGAAGCGCGGCCATCTCGCGCCACACATGGGAACACAACGCCGAGCGCGTGCTTGATGCGTATCAAGCGTGGTTGAGTGAATGATAGTTGAATGATGAAAGAAACCATCGAAGTTAAAAGCGATGCCGCGCTCGAAGAAGAAAAACTGCGTGCGCGCGAGCAGTGGGGACAAGACCCCTGCGGCGCGGAGCATGGGCGCGCGGCGGAGTTCGGCACGCGCGAATTTTTCGAGACGGTCGAGCAACATCGCTACACGGAATATGCTCCGTGGATGCCGTCCGTGATGGGCTTCAAAGATTTCGCGGGCGCGCGGCTTTTGGAAGTCGGCTGCGGAATGGGTTCAGACCTCTTGCAGTTTGCGCGCGGCGGAGCGCGCTGCACGGGCGTTGATTTAACGCCGCGCTCCGTAGAAATTACACGTCATCGCTTCAACCTCTACGGCGAGCGCGGCAACTTCGCGCTTTCTGACGGCGAACACTTGCCCTTTGCGGACGAGAGCTTCGATGTCGTCTATTCCAACGGCGTCCTGCATCACACGCCCGACACAGCCGGAGCCGTGCGCGAGGTGCATCGAGTTCTGCGCACAGGGGGAACGGCCAAAGTGATGCTCTATCACAAGCACTCGCTCTACTATTGGAGCGAGATGATTTTCAGGCGCGGAGTCTTAGGCGGCGAGCTGCTGCGCGGACGCTCTCCCGAAGAGATCATGAGCCGCTGGGTGGAACACTCAGAACACGACGCGCGCCCGCTCGTCAAAGCTTACAGCCGCCGACAGGCGCGCAAGCTGTTTGCGATGTTCGCTCAAGTCAAAATCGAAGTCGAACAGCTTATCCGCCCTGAGCTGCGCGTGTTCTCGCGCTTTGTATCGGATACTCAATTCCAACGCCTGCGCCGCAAGCTCGGTTGGAACGTCATCATCACGGCTCAGAAATGATGAGAGAAAAGCTGTTGCCACTTAAAGCTTTTCTCTTATCATTTGCTTCTCAAGCATCGCACGTCAACTAGCTTTTACGCTCTTACTTAGAGCAGTTTGCAAATCAGTGTACGGTAGGCTGTGAGCCTGCCGCTCGTGCGCAACAGGTGGCAGGCTCACAGCCTACCGGACATTCAATCGACATCCGCTGTAAGCGCAAAGTAGTATGTGATGGTGCCTAATATTTTAACCGGCTTGCCATCCAGCGTCGTCGGGTCGAAGCGTGCTTTACGAGCCGCCTGAACAGCCGCTGCACGCAGTAACGGGTGTCCGCTTTCCGCTTGAGCCGCGATGACTTTTCCTTCTTCGTCTACGATGATTTTAACAGTGACGGGGCCGGATGCTCTGGCGGACTTGGCAATAGGGGGATATACCGGTTGCGGCTTATCCGTCAGCTTGCCGGTCAGCACGCCGCCGGAGATTATGGGGTCGGTATTTAAAGTGGGTATATTTTGCGCCGTCTCTGTAGATGCCCCGATGATGGTGCCTGCTTTTCCCTCACGCAGCATTTTGTCAACCTCGCCTTCTGCTGCTGTGCCGCTTCCGGTTCCCGTTCCTGTCTTTGGCGCTCCATCCGGTTTGACCGCATTAGGGGCGGGCATGGTATCTATCGAACGCCCTGCAATATTCCGGCGCGGCATGGTCTTGAAGGACTCGAAAAACTTTTTCGCGGTGGCCGCATAAAACTCTGTTTGCTCATCTGGATTTGCGCTCGGACGACCCGACTTGAAAGCTGTGTTCGGCAATGCGGCAAAGATGACGTGGTACAGACGGTCTTTGACCATTACGACTCTCTGTTTGGTAATCAGTCCTCTATACTCATAGAGCCACTCGCGCGCGGGAAGTCCGTCAATGGTGATTTCCTTCTCGCTCAGTAACACAGTGCCATCGTTTTCCGACAACAACCTTTCCAGGCTGACATCGAGCGCCCGCTTGAGGATTTCCGGCTTCTCCGAATAAATCTTCACGTCGCTATAAATAATCATATATGCGGCATTCGTCGTCTTAAGTCCAAAAGCCTGATAGGAAATCTTCCCCGGCGACGAGTCAACTTCCATCGGTGTTGACTGCGGGGTTCCCGGCATTGAGACTGAGAAGTCGCCTTCAGGCGATAAAAATTCTTTCCACTCGCCGTCATTGCTTTCGACGGCAACCGGAGGCGGTGCGCCCGACGGCTTATCCTCCTGCGCCGCACACAACGAGGCGGAGCAGGCAAGCAAAACTATCAGCAGTAGATGGCGGGCTACAGGTTTCAAAACATTTCTCCTTATCCTTTAAACAGAGAGAGGCGCGGCACAGGCCGCTTGAAATATTATAATACCGCGCCTTTTGATACCTACTGCCGAAAGCGCAGAGTAGTGGGTCAGTTTCAAACAGAGCAAAGAAAAAACATGTTCTCGCAAAGGCGCTGGTGGCGCAAAGGGGTTGAGCCATGCTTGATCTTAGCGGCTTTCTTTGCGCCTTTGCGTCTTTGCGCGAGATGCTTTCGTCATCATGAATATTCAACAGCATTTCAAACTGCACCACTACCAAGCGCAGATCACCTGTGCGTATGACATCCGAAAGTCAGAAAGAGATGCTATAGCTCATGCCGGGATTGCGCCCGCGTTCCAGCATGACTCCGAACTGATGCCGCCCGTGTGTGTAATTCACTAAGGGATGCACGCGCACTCCGTCAAAGAGAATCGTCGAGTTCCAACGCTCACCAAAATTGATGTTCAATCCGCCGATAGCGCGAAAGCGATCTTCAAACGTACCGTAGGCGACGCCGGCATAAGGCGCGATGGGCAATCCTGTAGCATGTTTTAGATTTTTACTAAATGTCGCGTAGAACGATTGACCGTAAGGCGTGCCGATGCGGTCTGAGCTAGTGCCGAGAATCAGAGCGGGTCGCTTGTGCGTTTCCGTCAAAGCCACTACGTTCGCCAGCGGGCTGACCTTTCCGGCGAGCGGGTTGTATTCGACTCCGGCGGTAAAGCGGGGATGAAATCTGTATGTCAGCGTATTGCGCCACGTCGCGCGATATATCTGACGCGCGATGACCCGCACGCCGAACGTCCACTTATCTGCGTCTTCTTCGTTCGTCCCGCTCACGGCGCGACCCTCTCCCGGTCAAAGCGGTCAAGAGGGAACCGAAGACGCTTCGCTCTGGCGCGTCTTAGCCGAAGCGATTTCTTTGCGCTCCTGATTAGCCTTTTTCGCAGAAGCCTTTTCGTCAGCGGCGAGCATGGCATCCACCAGCTTTTTGAGTTCGGCCTGATTGACGATGCCGGAAATGACTTTCGCGATGCGCCCGTCTCTGCCGATGATGACCGTCCCCGGCAAGGCCGCGCCCAGACCGAAGCGAATCATGTCACTTGTGCCCGCGCCCATCCAGACTGGAAAGTTGATTTTCGTTTCTTTGACGAACTGCAAAACTTTGGCGCGGTCTTCCGCAGCATCCGTCGAGGCTCCTACGACCTGAAGCCCGAGCGCGGCATATTCGTTTTGAATCGCCGAGAGGTCTGGCATCTCTTTGCGACACGGCACACAGTATGTCGCCCAGAAATTCAGGATCACAATGCGCCCCTTGAGCGCGCTCAAACGCTGCTCCGCGCCGAACAAGTCTTTGAGAGTCAAATCAACTTCCTGACCGGTGACGTTCGCGGCCTCGCGCTCTGCCTGACTGGTCGCAACGACTTCGAGGGCGTCAACGCGAAAGACGCTCACGTCTTTCTTCTTGCGCACAGCGCCGGTGACTGCGACGCGCTTGCCGACAAACTCAAGCCAGTTTTTTCCGGGCAGACGATACTTGCCCTCTTCCAGTTGATACAGCGTGAATCCATCGCCCTCTCGCACGGCGATCAAAGTCGGGTCGCCATTCGCTATGCACGATTGCGCTTTCAACAAATCCTCAGCCGTGCCGTATTCGACCTTTGCGCGGTCTGCCTCAGCCCAGCAATCCGCGCAGCACACGACCTGACCTTCCAGCTTCGTCGCGCTCTGCGCCGCTGCCGTTGAAGTGATAATCAACAGAAGAAAGAGAGCTATAAAAATTCGCTTCATAAAATAGGCTCCGCAATAAGTTACAGGTTGAGATGCCTTCACAATAAATAAGCTTTGCTTACTTTGACCATTCCGGCGAGAGTTTTTTAATCCAGATGCTCCCGACGATTTGAACGAGAATGAGCGTCACATGCGTAATCATAAAAGCCCAGCCGGGCAGCGAGACTAAAAACGGCGGCACACACAGCACGAGCGCAGAAATCACTTCCGCGTAACTGATATGACGCTTCACGATGCGATGATGAAATAGATGCGCAGCCTGTGTGATAAGCAAAGCGACATAAGTTATTTCCGGCGTCAACATCAGTGACAAACTCCTTCTTCGCTGGCACGCTTCACCGCGCAAAGCCGCCAAGCCCTCTCCGGCGATGATGTGCGTCATCAGAATCACATCATACTACGCCCCGGACGCAGCGGATAAATGCTCCCGCCACTTTTACGCCAGCCCTTCGCCGCATGTTAGTATTCAAAAAGTAAATTCAATCTTGTCACACATGTTCGTAAAGACAACTTCTTAATGTTTTCAGATAAAAGCATTATCTGCTTTGGCGGCGAGGACTGGTGGTATCACCATCCGCACTCGAAGAACCATTTGATGCGGAGGTTTGCGCGGGCGGGGAATCGGGTCATCTTCGTGAATTCGATTTCGATGGGGTTGCCTTCGATCAGGAATAAGGATTTGTTGCCGCGCGTGGTGCGCAAGCTGCGTAGTTATTCCAAGCTGGCGCGGACAACTGCCGAAGGCATCACGGTCGTGTCGCCCGCAGCCTTGCCGTTCTTTGGAAGCAAAGCGGCGCGTGCGGCTAACCGGCGTTTGATTCAAGCGCAGATCGGAATGCTGGCGCGGCGGCGCGGCCTCTCGCGCCCGATTCTCTGGATAGCGATTCCGACCGCCGTCGAGATGATCGGGCGTCTACATGAATCTCTGGTCATCTATCACGTCTCGGATAAATACGACGCGAACACGATGGATCACGCGACTGACCCGGCCTTGATTCGCAAGCTTCATGAGCGCGCGATTGCCTCCGCAGACCTCATCTTTTATTCGGGCAGAAAACTTCTCGAAGAAGCGACCGCAGGGCGCGAGCGTTCACATCTCCTGGAACAGGCGGTTGATTTCGAGCACTGGGCACAGGTCGGCAGCGGCGAATTGAAAATCGCAGATGAAGTGCAAGCTATCCCGCGCCCGCGCATCGGATATTTCGGAGCGATTGAGCCGTGGCTGGTGGATCAGGAATTAATCAAGCGCGCGTCGCGCGAACGTCCTGAGTGGCACTGGATTTTTATCGGCAACAAATCGCGCGGGATGGAGATAGAGAATCTACGGAACGTGCATTTTTTGCCGCCGGTCAAATATGACGAGTTGCCGCGTTACGCCGCAGGCTTTGATGTCTGCGTGCTGCCGTGGGAGACAGAGCGTGCGTTCACGAATTACGGTTCGGCGATAAAGGTGCGAGAATACTTAGCGACCGGAAAGCCAGTCGTTATCGCTCCGCTGCCGGAATATGAGCCGATGCGCGATGTGCTCAGAATCGCGCGCAGCCGCGACGACTTTCTGGCATTGATTCAGGACGCGCTCGATGAAACGGATGCTGGTGCGCCCGGTCGGCGTCAGGCGTCAGTTTCAAGCGGCACATGGGACGCCCGCGCAGAGCAGGTCAGCGGTTTGATTGAAGAGGCTCTACAGCACAAAGGCTCTGCTGTCGCCCGAAATAGAGCTTACTGATTGCTGGCCGCAAGGCGTAAAATGATTTCCATCGCTGAGGGCGGAGGCCAAAAATTTATGGCACAAGAGATTGCAGATAAAGAAGCAGCAACTATTGGGAATACAGACTCGCCATTTCCTAAGATGACCTATCAAGAATTTCTCGCATGGGCGGAGGATGGAACGCACGTCGAGTGGGTTGACGGAGAGGTGATTTCAATGAGTCCTGCATCTCACCAACATCAAAATTTAGCGGATTTTTTGACGGCGTTGCTAAGATTTTTCATCGAGTCGCATCAGTTGGGAACGGTTCTTTCTGCTCCCTTCCAAATGAAACTTGAAACAAGGCCGTCAGGGCGAGAGCCGGACTTGATGTTTGTTTCGACCGCGCGACTAGATAGGCTAAGGAATGCGTATTTCGATGGCCCTGCGGATCTGGCAGTTGAAATCATCAGCCCTGAGAGCCGGGCGCGTGATCGTGGCGATAAATTTTATGAGTATGAGCAGGCAGGCGTGCGTGAATACTGGTTGATTGATCCTTTGCGCAAGCAGGCTGAGTTTTACCTGCTGGGCGAGGATAGCATCTATCGCCTTGCGCCCACCGGCGAGAGCAATATTTTTCACAGCCGCGTGCTTGACGGCCTTTATCTGAAAGTCGAATGGCTGTGGCAAGAGCCACTGCCAACACTATTATCCGTTCTTAAGGAATGGAAGATTGTTTGAAGACTGGACACAGGGCGTAGGACACAGGACTCAGAAGAAAGAAAAGTTTTAACTCAAGCTACGCCAAGCACAGTTTAGTCGCGGAGCGACGATATACCAATAGCCCACAGCGTAAGCTGTGGGAATTACAGCCGCATATGAAATGAAGCCCGTGAAACGGGCGACATAAAATCTATGTCGCTGCTCCGCAGCTTAGACGATAACACGATGCTTGAATCCCACAGCTTGCGCTGTGGGCTACTGTTATGTCGCTGCTCCGCAGCTTGCTGCCAGCCTGCATAACAGGAGGTGTTGATTTTTATTCTGAATCCTGTGCCCTCTGGTTCTGTGTCCTGCTTTTTTTATGTGTGGTATTGCCGGACTTATCAGTCTTGAGCCTGAGCGGCGCATCGGCGCGATGTTGCAGAGCATAGAGCATCGCGGGCGTGACGATGAAGGTGTGTGGACTTCTGCGCCGATTGAGGAGCGTGGAAGGCGCGCGTGCCTGGGGCATCGCAGGCTCTCGATTATTGATACGAGCGCGGCGGGGCATCAGCCTATGCTCTCGGCGGACGGTCGTTATGCGATTACTTTTAACGGCGAGATTTATAATTATCTGGAACTGAAAAAACAGCTCGAAGCCAGAGATTATAATTTTCGCACCGGTACGGATACGGAAGTCCTGCTCGCTGCTTTCGCGTTGTGGGGCGAAGGCTGTCTCAAACATCTTAACGGCATGTTCGCCTTCGCTATTTGGGATGAAAAGGAGCGGCAATTAACCGTCGCGCGCGACCGCTTGGGCATCAAGCCGCTCTATTATGCCGAAACGCAAAGCGGTAATAGCAGCTCTTTCATCTTCGCTTCCGAAGTCAAAGCCGTTCTCGCAACAGGCTTGGTCGAGCGCGGGCTTGATGCGGAATCGCTCAATCAATTTCTAACCTTTCTGTGGACGCCTGACCCGCACACGCTCTTTCGCGGGATACGGAAACTGCCGCCCGCGCATGTGCTGACGTGGCGCGCTGGCAAGGTTCGCGTGCGCGAGTGGTGGGACGTTTCCTTTGACGAGATTGAAGAAGGCCGCAGCGAAAAGTGGTGGCGCGAGCGCGTGCTTGAGACTTTAGATCGCGTCGTCAAGATGGAGATGGTCGCGGACGTGCCGCTTGGCTCATTCCTCTCCGGCGGCGTTGATTCGTCTTCCATCGTCGCGCTGATGAAGAATCACAGCAACGGGCGCGAGGTCTCGACCTACACGATTGGCATCGAAGCCGAAGATTTGCGTTACGACATTATCCCGGATGATGTGGTGTGGGCGCGTCGCGCGGGCGAACTGCTCAAGACAGATTATCACGAGACGATGCTCAAGCCGGATGTCGCGGAGCTATTGCCGAAGCTCGTTTATCACATGGACGAACCGGCGATTGATATGGCGATTCCGAGTTATCTGGTGTCGCGTGCGGCGCGCGAGACTTTGACAGTGATGCTGAGCGGAATGGGCGGCGATGAAGTTTTCGCGGGCTATCCGAGACAGATGGCGATGAGAATCGCGGGGGCTTTCGACCCTGTGCCGCAGCTCTTGCGCAAGCCTTTGATGAATACTATCGCCAGCATCCTGCCCGGCGGCTTGCCCGGAAAATTCACAGCGCCTTTGCGGAACGCGAAAAAATTTGCGCGCAGCGCGGCGCTCGATTTCGAGAATCGTTACTTAGGCTTCGGGACATATTTTACGGACGAGGCCAAGCAGCGGCTCTACACAGATGAGATGCGCGAAGCGACGTGCGGGCTTGATGCGTACAGTCATCATCGTCGTTACTTTGCGCGCGTGCCGGATGCCGCGCCGCTCAATCGCCTGCTTTATGTTGACCTGAAAACTTTTCTGCCGTGCCTGAATCTGACGACGACGGACAAGACTTCGATGGCTGCGAATCTGGAAGTGCGCGTGCCGTTTCTGAATGTCGAGCTGGTAGAGCTAGCCGCGCGGATGCCTGTGGAGATGAAGCTGCGCGGTTTGAAGCGCAAGTATATTTTGAAGCGCGCCGCCGAAAAGCTTTTGCCGCGCGAGGTCGTGTGGCGCAAAAAAGCTGGCTTTGGCGCGCCTATCAGGTCCTGGCTGCGCGGGCCGCTCATGCCGCTTATCAAAGATTTATTGTCCGCAGAGCAGGTCAAGCGGCGCGGCCTCTTTCGCCCAGCAGAGGTCGAGCGCATCATCGCTGCCAATCTTTCCGGACGCGAAGATTTTAACTTGCAGGTCTTTCAACTGCTGACGCTGGAACTCTGGCAGCGTACGTTTATGGATGGCGATTCCAGATTGTGAAAGCAAGCATCACGTCTCACGCAAAGGCGCAAAGACGCAAAGAAAGCGATTGAGTTCTTCTTTGCGTCTTTGCGCCTTTGCGTGAGACTTTCTTTGTCCCTTAAATATAAAGTCAATAATAATTCTTATTGCAAATTTGCCGAATAAGAGTATCCTTACTCGTGCAGACTCTCTAAAAAGTAAAGTCAGATTATTTCAAGCGTGGCATGTTTATCCATGAATCCGGCCTGCTGCAAAAAGGGGCACGGGAGTAAGGAGAGCTATGAACGCAGTAACACGCATCAAGACGCTGGTAATTCTCGCTTTCGTTTTCACGCTCGCGCTGGCGCTGGTCACGACGCCGCGCACGGGCGCGCAATCCCGGACACCGAAATCCAACGATAACGATAATCGTCCATCTTCTTTCACGCCTGTGATTGAAGAGCCTTTTGAAGTCGTGAGGGCGCGCGACAAGGCCGCCAAAGCGCGCGTCATGGCCGCCGCGATGAAGCTGCTCGCGGAGCGGTACGATTTGACGCGCCCGGTTGATAAGAATGTGAAGATGTCGCGCGGCAAGGCCATCGCAGTCGGGCCGACCGCCAGGCTCCAAAACGGCGTGACGTGGGAGCAACTCGGGCGCATGTCGCCCGACGAGATACGGGAAAAAGGTGTCTTCCCGTACCTGCCTTTGCCGCATGTCAATCATCCTGTCGGCGGCATGATCTTTCCGCAGGTTCACGTCCGCGCGCAGCCGCGCCTCGAACGCTTCGACATGGACTTTGACATCCCGGAGCAGTTTTTGCCGGAGTTCCCGCCCGCCATCTTTCTGACGACGCGACCGGATTTAGGCGATGTCTCCAAAGGACAGCTCGTAACGATTAATAATTTTTACGACCTCTTCAACGGCATCCTGAATCCGAAGCAGTTGGACGGCCTGCGCCTGCTGGTGACGCAGTTTCCGCAGCAGCAGTTCAATGCCACAGCCGACCGCAAGACCGAAAGGCCGGACGGCATGATGGGCGTCACTTGCTTTGATTGTCACGTCAACGGGCACACGCTCGGCGCATCGCATCTGGTGGGCGACATACGCCCGCAGGAGAATCGCCGCCGGATTGAGACGCCTTCTTTGCGCGGCGTCAACATTCAAAGACTGTTCGGCTCACAACGCGCGCTTCGCACCGTAGAGGATTTTACGGAGTTCGAGCAGCGCGCAGCATATTTTGACGGCGATCCAGTGGTGGCTACCAAGAAGGGCTTGAACATTTTGGAGCGCGGCTCGCAGGTTCATAACATGGCCGAGTTTCAGGAACTCCTGGATTTCCCGCCCGCTCCGAAGCTCAACGTCTACGGGCGACTTGACCGGCGCAAGGCAAATGAATCGGAGATGCGCGGCGAAGAATTGTTTTTCGGCAAGGCCAACTGCGCGACGTGCCACACGCCGCCTTATTACACGGATGGAACGATGCACGACTTGATGGTCGAGCGTTTTTACAAACCGCGTATGGAAGGCGGGATGATGATTACCAAGCAGGGGATGATTAAGACTTTTCCCCTGCGCGGCATCAAGGATTCGCCGCCGTATCTGCATGACGGAAGATTGCTGACGCTGGAAGACACTGTGGAATTTTTCAACCTCGTGCTGGAATTAAACCTTTCGGCGCAGGAGAAAACAGACCTCGTGGCGTTCATGAAAACCTTATAGCACGGGACGGCTGAAGCTTTCACGGGGCAGGAGCCGAAGAGGGCTGCTTTCGACAGCGAGAGGCAGCCCTTTCGCTTTTGCGAAAATATTTTCGCGTCGCGGTCGCAAGCGTTGAAAATGATTTTATTGACAAGTCTTCCGGGCTTTGTTAGTTATGCTCTCGTGATTGTTGCCGGGACGGAGGCGCAGGCTTAAAGAGCGAGCGCGGGTTCTCTCGTAATTCCAAAATCCGGCGATGGCGGCAATCGCTCTATACCAACACAAATTTAAACCTGAAAAGAGGAGACATTATATGTCGCAAAACTGGACTCCCCCGCCTCCGCCGTCAGCCGCTCCGGGCAACATTCCCAATTATCTGGTTCCGGCTATTCTTGTAACTTTATTCTGCTGTTTGCCAGCAGGAGTGGTCTCGATTATTTACGCGACGCAGGTGAACGGCAAAGTCGCCGCCGGAGACATACAGGGCGCGATGGCTGCATCTAAGAATGCCAAGACCTGGATGATGGTTTCTTTAGGTGTGGGTGTGGTGGTTATCATTATCGCCATCATTGCCAACGTGCTGGGCGTGATGGTGCGTTAATCTTTTTTCGAGAAGCAATTTGTTGAACGAGCAGACAGAGCGGCGCTGGAAGCTGGCGGCGATGCTCTTTGGCATCGTCGCCGCCGGGAGCTATCTGTTTCTGTTCGATCCTGCGGGCGGAGTGGGTTATCCATCCTGCCCTTTTCGCGCGCTCACAGGCTTTGATTGCCCCGGATGCGGGTCGCTGCGCGGCCTGCATCAACTGCTTCACGGTAACATTGCGGCGGCCTTCGCTTTTAACCCGCTGATGGTGCTCTCGGTGCCATTCGTGGGTTATTCGTTTCTCTCTTACGCCTTGCTCGCGCTGCGCGGGCAATCACTCCCAAGAGTTTTTCTTCCGGCGCGCGTTATCTGGCTGCTGTTGTTCCTGGTCGTCTCATTCGGCATCGTGCGCAATACTTCGCTCTATCCGTTTAAGAATAATAAGCAGGCGAAGAGGGAAACAGGGGAACAGGGAAATAGAAAGCAAGGGACGAAATTCGGTTCTTCGCTTTTACCCGTTTCTCTTTTTCTCTCTTCGCCTCTTCGCCCTACACTATGAGACGAATGCCGGAATTGATGTTGTTCGCATTTGCGGTGGCGATGGTGTGTGCTGTGTTGCCCGCTCGATTCGGCGCGGTCAATGCGCAGCCTTCGCCAGCCGCGCGTCCCGCAAGACCCGTGCGCCTTGTTCACACTTATTCGATTGTGGCGCGTGACCCGTTGACGGGCGAGCTGGGCGTCGCTGTGCAATCGCACTGGTTCTCGGTCGGAGCTATCGTCCCGTGGGCGGAAGCAGGAGTCGGCGCAGTCGCTACGCAAAGCTTTGTTGACCCTTCATACGGCAAGCTCGGGCTTGATCTGATGCGTGCGGGGCGCAGCGCGCCCGATGCTTTAAAAGCTCTACTCGCCAAAGACGAAGGCCGCGACGTGCGGCAGGTCGCGATGATTGACATGCAGGGGCGCGTGGATGCCTTTACGGGCGCGAGAGATATTCAAGCCGCAGGGCACATCGTCGGCAAAAACTTTTCCGTGCAGGCCAACATGATGCTCAACGATCAAGTGTGGCCTGCGATGGCAAGAGCTTTTGAAAATACCAAAGGCGATCTGGCATCGCGCATGATGGCCGCGCTCGACGCAGCGCAAGAGGCCGGCGGAGACATACGCGGGCGTCAATCCGCCGCGCTCATCGTCGTCACGGGCAAGCCGACCGGCAAGCCCTGGGTAGACCGCACTTTCGATTTAAGAGTTGACGATAGCCCGGAGCCTTTGAAAGAGCTGCGACGATTGCTCACACTCCAACGCGCTTACAATCACATGAACGCGGGCGATCTGGCGGTGGAGAAGAAAGACAACGAAGGCGCGTTGCGCGAGTATGCGGCGGCGGAAAAACTCGTTCCCGATAACGCAGAGATGATCTACTGGCACGCCGTCGCGCTCGTCAACATGAACCGCACGGAAGACGCGCTTCCGCTCTTTCGCAAAGTCTTCGCGATGGACAAAAACTGGATAACGCTCACGCCTCGCCTCGTCAAATCCGGCCTGCTTCCGGATGATGAGAAATTGATTCAGCGCATTATGTCAGTTGCTGGCAAATAATAAGCTTTGGCTTCTTCCATTTTCCCTGCAAATCCTCAATAAAATGCAATTCCGTCTGCTTCGAGAAGCCAGAGGGGACGTGCGAAATCCCAGAGGGGAAGTGCGAAAAGCTAAAGGGGAAACCCGAAATCCCAGAGGGGAAACCCGAAATCCCGGAGGGGACTTGCGGAAAGGTAGAGGGGAAGTGCGGAAAGGTAGAGGGGAAGTGCGGAAAGCCAAAGCGGTTTTGCGAAATCGCGGAGCGGTTTTCTGTTTTGCCGGAGCAATTTGCCGCAAACGCGCAGGGGAAGGCTGCATTGACGAAGTGAGCCAGCGACACAAGGCAGCGACCTCCCCGCCACCGGCAACAACCAAACTGCGGTGCAAAATTGACTCTCTCACTGAGCCTCTGTTAATCTTTTCTGTTTCGGATAAGCCATAATTTTTCACTATCGAAAGGCCATTCAAAATCATGTCACAGGATGTTTTTATCTTAGGCGGCAAGCGCACGCCGATGGGACAGTATGTCGGCGCATTAAAGGATATTTCAGCGATTGACTTGGGCGCGATTGCCGCGCGCGGCGCGCTCGAAGCGACCAAAGTTTCTGCGGAAGAGATTGACCACACGATTATCGGCAACGCTTTGCAGACTTCGGGAGACGCGATTTACGGCGCGCGTCACGTCGCGCTCAAGGCAGGGGTTCCGTTTGACCGTCCGGCTCTGACCGTCAACCGTTTGTGCGGCAGCGGCATTCAATCAATCATCTCCGGCGCGCAGATGATTCAACTCGGCGAAGCGCGCACCGCGCTGGTCGGCGGGATGGAGTCCATGTCGCAGGCTCCGCATGTTATCTACGGCGCGCGTTCGGGCTTTGCGCTCGGGCAGGGCAAACTCGAAGACAGCTTGATGGTTGCGCTCCTCGATACTTACTGCAACACGCCGATGGCGGGGACGGCTGAAAACTTAGCGCGCCGCCATGAAATCTCGCGCGAGGAGCAGGACAAGTACGCGCTTCGTTCTCAGCAGGAAGCCAAGCGCGCTCTCGATGCCGGATACTTTGCGGAAGAGATTACTCCGGTCGAAGTCAAGACGCGCAAGGGCGTGACGCTTTTTGAAGCGGACGACCACATGCGCCCGGACACGACGCTCGAAGGCCTGGCAAAGCTCCGCCCGGCTTTTAGCAAGGATGGCTTTGTCACTGCGGGAAACGCTTCGGGGATTGTAGACGGCGCGGCGGCTCTGATTATTGCCGGTGAAGATTACGTCAAAGCGCGGGACGCGAAGCCTCTGGGGCGCATCGTTAGTTGGGCTTATGCCGGAGTCGAGCCGGAGATTATGGGCATCGGCCCCGTGCCCGCGACGCGCAAGGCTCTGGAAAAGGCCGGGCTGAAGCTCGAAGATATAGACCTCGTCGAAGTCAACGAAGCTTTTGCGGCGCAGTATCTCGCCGTCGAAAAAGAGCTTGGGCTTGATCGTTCAAAGACCAACGTCAACGGCGGCGCGATTGCTCTCGGTCATCCGCTGGCCGCTTCCGGCACGCGCCTCGTGCTGACTGTGCTGCACGAACTCGGACGCCGCCGCGGGCGTTACGGGTTGGCAACGGCCTGCATCGGCGGCGGTCAGGGCATCGCCATCATCGTCGAGCGCGTTTAAAGAACTGTCGGCAAAAGATTTTTCTTGCGGGGCGTTGATGACAGACAAGCTTTTAAAAGCTCTTGCGGGTTTCGGATAAAATCCAAATTATCATGCTTCGCAGCCGCGAGGTTAAGCAGGGTTTGGCGACAATTAGCCGCCAAACCCTGCTTTGTCACTGTCTCTCGCGGGTCAGATGCACGCGGCATAATTCTTGCCGATGAATAATTCGTTTTGAGGTTGCACCCAATCTGCCGAACTCATAACGACGCTCTGCTAATTTAATACCGGGTTCACATCGCCGTAAGACTTGCGCAAACGCCGTCCGGCATGATAGAAGCTTGTTTCTACACGCGGTTTGGTCACGCCTTAAATAAATGGTTTACGCAATTCTGAAGTGTTCTCGAAAAACTTAACAGGTTCTCTCTGCGCGGTTCCGGTGACGCGCGGTCAGCATCACTTATCAACTGATTTTCTGTAAGGAGTTCCCTACATGTCCAAAATTTTCCGGCTCTCTCTAGTCGCGCTCGTCCTCTCCCTGATGGGCGTAGTCGCAATGGCTCAATCCACTACGGATGGCGCTATCGGCGGCACGATCAAAGACCCGAACGGCGCGGTCGTGCCAAACGCCACTGTGTCCGTCAAAAATGAAGAGACCAACAAGGAAGCATCGGCCACGACCGACAGCGAAGGCCGCTTCCGCGTGGTTGCGCTTCAGCCCGGTCACTACACCGTCAGCATCAACGCCTCCGGCTTTGGATCTTTTAACCAGTCGAAGATCGTGGTCGAAGTCGGTCGCGTCACCGAGCTGGATATTCCACTTTCGGTCGGCGGCGTCGGCGGCGATCAGGTCGAAGTCACAGGCGAAGCGCCCGTCATCAATACGACGCAACAGGACTTCTCGACCAATATCAATCAGACTTCGATCAACGAACTGCCGATTAACGGTCGCCGCTGGTCTAACTTTGCGCTGCTCACGCCCGCTGCCTCATTGGACGGCACGTTCGGTCTAATCAGCTTTCGCGGCATCAGCGGCCTCTTGAACAACAACACGGTTGACGGCGGCGATAACAATCAGGCGTTCTTCGCCGAAGAGCGCGGTCGCACACGCATCAGCTATGTTATCAGCCAGGCCGCGATTCGCGAGTTTCAGGTCAACACTTCTAATTATTCGGCTGAGTACGGTCGCGCAGCGGGCGGCGTTATCAATGCCGTGACCAAGAGCGGAACCAACGAGTTCCACGGCTCGGCCTTTTACTACTACCGCAACAACCGCTTTGGCGCGCGTAATCCGCTGGCGGTTCGCTCGATCTTTACGCCGGGTCAGCCTTTGCAGGTCATCGGCATCAAGCCGGTTGACGTGCGCCACCAGTTCGGCGGCGCTATCGGCGGCCCCATCGTTAAGGACAGGTTGTTCTTCTTCTTCAGCTATGACCAGCAGGAGCGCAATTTCCCCGGTCTGTCTGTTTTCAATAATGCAGGTTTCCTCAATACCGCGAATCGCGCTTTGCTGACGACTCCGCTGGGCGCACCTGTTCCGGGACAAGCGGGACAATTCGGCAGAGGCTTAACCAACGCGCAGGTTGATGCGACGCTGGGCTTTCTTAACAGCCTGACGGGCGAAGTTCCGCGTCAGGGCGATCAGATTCTGATTCTGCCCAAGATTGACTGGAACATTAACGACAGCAACACCTTCTCAATCAACTACAATCGTTTACGCTGGGAGTCACCTGCGGGCGTTCAAACGCAGGCGACGAACACGCGCGCACGCGACAATTTCGGCGACGACTTTGTTGACGTGGATACGGTCAACGCGCGCTTGAATTCAACCTTCAGCCCGACGATTCTCAATGAAGTGCGTTTCCAGTGGAGCCGCGATCTTGAGACCCAGTTCAGCCAGCCGCCACTCGCGGGTGAGCCGACGAACGCCGCCGGCGGCAGGTCGCCGCAGGTCTTTATCCAGAACGGATTTTCTTTCGGCAAGCCGGAGTTCCTTGAGCGTGCCGCATTCCCGGATGAAAAGCGTATTCAGGTCGCCGACTCGATGACCGTGACGCGCGGCAATCACACCTTCAAATTCGGCGGGGACTTCAATCGCGTCAAGGAAAAGATTCAAAACCTGCGCTTTGAAGGCGGCGAGTTTAACTACACGGGCAACAATGGAATCAATGATTTCATTATTGACTACACCAATTTTAGGAATCCGGGACTCCTGCCTGCGGCGACAAACTGCGTTACTGTCAATACGAGATTTCTCGGCAGATGCTATGGCGGTAACTTCAATCAAGGGTTCGGCGTGCTTGGCGCAGTCTTTAACACGTCTGATGTGAACCTCTTCTTGCAGGACGACATTCGCGTCTCGCCCAGATTGACCGTCAATCTCGGCATGCGTTACGAGTTGCAGCTCAACCCGGATCAGGGGAACGCCAATCCGTTGTTGCCGCAAACCGGCAACATGCCGGATGACAAGAATAACTTTGGCCCGCGCGTCGGTCTCGCGTATGACATCTTCGGCGACGGCAAAACGAGCGTCCGCGCCGGTTATGGCATCTACTACGGGCGCATCATCAACTCGACCATCTACAGCGCGCTGGTCAACACGGGCGTCGGCATTGACAGGGGACAGAGACAGGTCACACTCAGCGCGGCCACCGGGCCGATCTTTCCGACTCTGATTGGCGCCGGTGCTCTGGTTCCGCCCGCCGTGCAGCATTTCGCCCCCAACTTTGCCAACCCGCAAATTCACCAGTATGACGTGATTGTCGAACGCGAGATCGCGAAGAACACCATCCTCTCCGTCTCTTATGTGGGGAGCCTTGGTCGCCGGTTGCCGACCTTCGTGGATACGAACTTACCGGCACAGAATGTCCTCAAGAATTTTACCGTTGTCAATGGGCCGTTCAGCGGGCAGTCGTTTGCGATTCCCGTGTCAGGGCCGGTGCTGTTGCGCCCGAATACGGCCTTCGCTCAGATTACGGAAATCCGTAGCAACATCAAATCTGAGTACAACGCATTCGTTGCGCAGTTCAACCGTCGCTTTACGGATGGCTTGCAGTTCCAGATCAACTACACGTTCTCGAAGTCTACGGATACCGGACAAACGTCGCAGACCTTTACTGCCAACAACGTTCCGTTCAACGCCCGTGACCTGAATCCTGAATCAGCGACTTCCAACCTCGACACGCCGCAGAAGATTACGGCGAGCGCGGTCTGGACGCCGGACTTCTTTGGCGATGACGGTGACAGCAAGGTCGGCAGAGCGATCTTTAACGGCTTTACGATCTCGCCTATATTTTACGCTTTCTCGGGGCGTCCTTACACAGGAACGGTTATCGTGAGCAACGCTCCCAGCGGCGCATTGGTCGGACCTGCTTTGACCAGCGTTAACCTAACGGGCGGAGCCAACAGATTCCCGTTGGTTAATCGCAACTCATTCCGCCAGCCGGAAATCATCAACATGGACTTGCGCGTCTCGCGTCGTTTCAATTTTGGGGAAACGATGAATCTTGAGGTGCTGGTCGAAGGCTTTAACATCTTCAATCGCACGCAAGTCACGAACGTCAACACGGCGTTTTATAACCTGAATTACGCCACCGGGGTGTTCACCTTTAACGGGCTTTCGAATACCAATTTCAATCCCTTCCAGAATATCTCGGAAACCGGTGCGACGCTGTTCCGTGAGCGTCAAGTTCAGTTTGCCGTTCGCTTTGAATTCTAAAGCGGAGCACGACAGGCTAATTCAAATGGGCGCGCTCTTAATATCAAGAGCGCGCCCGATTTTTTTGCGCACCACCTGAAACATTAGCCCCCGCAAGTGAAACATTAGCCCCCGCACGTCAAACTTTACCTTCTGCACTTCAAAGATTAGCTCCCGCACTTCAAACTTCACCTCCCGCATCTCAAACTTGTCGCCCTGCGCGTGAGACTTCCCGCCCCGCAGGTGAAAGTTTTAGCCCCGCCCACCATCATTGTCATTTCCGGCGTCAAAGGTCTCGCCCCGCAGATGACAGACAAAGCCCCCGCGTCAGCGCAAGCTTCCCACGCTGCAACAGGCTGCGCCCGGTGGCTTTGATTGAAAGACGCTAACGAATTGGATGCGGTAGTAATGCCAAGTTGCCATTAAAAAGAGAGGACAGCGTTCGCTCCACGAACACACACGAAACCGGACGAAAGAATTATTAGAGCGGATTTCGATTGAATGTAAGGTAGGCTGTGAGCCTGCCGCCTGTCCCGTCCGAGCGGCAGGCTCACAGCCTACCGGATACTGATTTGCAAACTGCTCTAGAGCGGTTTTCACTTGGGTGTCAGGGACGAAGCGGTTCACCGCAGAGACGCAGAGCGCGCAGAGGGGGCGCAGAGGATTGAGTGCTATTCAAGTCTCTGCGCTATCTCCGCGACTTCTCTGCGTCTCTGCGGTGAGATGGCCTGCCTGACACTCAAGTGAAATTTGCTCTAATTGGCAGGTTGGGAAGAGGGGCTGGCCCCCGCTCTTCCTTATTTTATCCCGCAAGCTGGTATAAGAAGCCAACGCCTTACAAGTTCAACCGCGTCAAATTTTTCTCTAGCTCTCTGCCGCCCGTTTCTGCTAACATGTTTTCGTCCCTTCGTGGCGGCAGTTCTTGCAGCCACCTCGTGAACCTACATAGTTCTCGAAACACATGGAAATTTTGCATTTGTCTCCCGAAATTCTTGCGGATGATCGTCCCGTGCCGGTCATGCTGGTGGATTCTGCTCCGCTCCTGGAAGCGGCGTTTGACGCGCTGCCCGGCGGGCTTTATCTCTTCGACACAGATCGTCGTTTGAGCCGCATCAATCCGGCTGGCGCGCGGCTTGAATTCGCGGACGCTGCCGAGTTGGAAGGCCGCCCGTGTTGCCAGATGTTCTGGCGCGTTGAGGATGCGGCAGAGTGCGTCGTGGATCGCGCGGTGCGAACGGGCGAGACGGTTGAAGTCGAGTTGATGACGGGCGCGGAAGGCAATAGCCCGACGTTGCTCGTCGTGATTCCGCTCAAGGAAACGAACCAAGCCTTAGCTGGCAGCGCAGTCGTGCTGGCGCGTGATGTCTCCGTGCTGCGCCGCGCAGAGGCCGAAATCCTTGAGCACAAATCTTTCCTCTCAAGTCTGGCCGATCTCGCGCCGGACGAAATCTACACGCTCGACACCTCTGGCCGCTTTACCTGGATGAACGCGCGAGCGCGTGCCGCCAGCGACCTGATGCCGACCGGATTCTTAGGAAGACACATAGCCGAAATCGTCGCCGCCGAATCCAGAGAAGGCGTGACGGCCAACCTTGCGCGCACCTTCGCGGGCGAGGACACGCAATGCGAAGTGCAGGTGATTCGCGCGGATGCAACCGTGCGTTATGTCGAAGCCTACATCTCGCCGCTCTGGAAAGACGGCAACGTCAACGGCGCGCTTGTCTTCCTGCGCGACCTGACCGAGCGCAAGCGCGCACAGGAACGCATGGCTCAATCGGATAAGCTGCGCGCGGTCGGAGAACTGGCCGCAGGAGTCGCGCACAATCTGAACAACGCTTTGACAGTGATACAGGGTCGCGCACAGCTTTTGATGATGCGCTCTGAGGATGAGGCGACCATCAAGAGCCTCGAAGTCATCACGCGCGCAGTGGGCGACGGCTCGCAAACTTTAAGACGCATACTTGATTTCGCGCGCCGCGACACGGCGCAGGATTTCGCTCCCGTAGACCTCGCCGAACTCGTCTCATCGAGCGTCGAGATCGCGCGTCCCAAATGGCAGAACCGCAGCGCGACGCGCACGGGCAGCATCAACGTCACTATCGAAAATCAGAATCCGGTCTACGTGCTCGGAGAAACGGCTGAGTTGCGCGAGGTCGTGCTCAACATGATTTTCAATGCGGTGGATGCGATGCCTGATGGCGGGACAATCGAGACGGGGTCGCGCGGGGAACTGGACACGGCCTGTTTCTGGGTGGCCGACACGGGCTGCGGCATGCCGCCCGACGTGGTCGAAAGAATCTTTGAGCCTTTCTACACAACCAAAGGCGAGCGCGGCACGGGGCTTGGACTGGCGGCCTCGCACGGCATCATCGCGCGGCACGGCGGGCGCATCATGGTCGTCAGCGAGCAGGGCTTTGGCACGCGCTTCGAGGTCAGGCTGCCGCTCTATGAAAAGTCCGGGCAGGCAAGGATGCAGCATCATGCTGCCTCCACGCCTCTGACTTCGGCGAAGCCTATGCGCGTGCTGATCGTCGAGGATGAAGAAAAAGTGCGCGCCGTCCTGCGCGATACGTTCGAGACGGCGGGGCATACCGTCACGGAAGCCGCGACCGGCTCGCAGGCCATCGCGCGGCTCGAAGAAGCGAAAGAAGAGAAATTCGATCTCGTGATTTCAGATTTGGGTCTGCCGGAAATCAGTGGCCTGCACGTCGCACGCTGGGTCAAAGACAATAGCCCTGAGACGCATTTCATCCTCGCCACAGGCTGGCCTGACATGGTGATGCCCGAAGATTACGACAGATGTCGCCTCGACGCCGTCATCAAAAAACCTTTCGATGTTACGGACGTGCTTGAACAGGCGATGCAACTGCTTGTCAAAGAATAAGTCGATTGGGTAGCGGTTCAGTTAGAAGTTGAATTAATACGAACTGAGGTTCACCGCAGAGACCGAAGAGAAGTCGCGGAGATAGCGCAGAGAGTTGAGAGTCATTCAAACCTCTGCGCCCCCTCTGCGTCTCTCTGCGTCTCTGCGGTGAGTCTGACTTTCTTTGCACTTAACTTCAAACTGAATCACTCTCGCTATTTGTTCATTTGTTATAACCATCGGAGCAACCGGAAACTTCATGTCCGAAGATGATGCTTCATCTTCACGCCGAATGTACGAAAACTCGCCTCGCCTTTATTTACCGCTTCCGTTTTAAGAGAGTCTTAACAAGCCTGTATCTCCTTTCCATTCAACTACTTTTCCACGCGCCTCGATGAGCGGAAAGCTTTTCGTCCTTGATGGAACGCTGCTTGCGATTCTACTTCGTCGAGTACGGCGCGCGAGAATAGTATTTGCCAGCAACCTCGCGTGCCGTGATTTACAAGTTTAAGGGACGCATCAAGAGGAGGTTCGTATCATGGGCTTACCGAACAAGGATGAGATCGAAGGCAAATGGGATCAAGCAAAGGGCGCTGTTAAAGAGAACGTCGGGCGCGCGATTGATGATGAACAGATGGAGGCCGAAGGACAGGCCGACCGCGCCAGCGGCAATGTGCAGGAAGGTTTCGGCACGGCCAGACGTAAAGTCGGCGAAACCATCGAAGACATAGGCGACAAAATCGGCGGATAGAAATCAAGGTAAAAGGTAAAACTAAAAAGGCAAAAGTGAAGATGACAGAGATGCTGTCTTCACTTTTGCCTTTTACCTTTTTACTTTTACCTTGTCTATCTTCTCCAACGCTTGCTGGGCGCGTCGTCCAAGAGCTTGTCCACGCCGCGACTAAAGGCTGTTTCCGAATAACCGTAATCAGGCTTGCGCCGCTCGCGCGCTCTTTCGCGCGGCGTCAGGGCATGCCTGTGTGGTCTTTCACTACGACGTAATTCCTCTTCGCGATAACGTTCGGGAGGACGGCTCTCGCGAAGGTCTCTACGTTCGCGCTCGCTTGCGCGTCGCAGGCGTTCATCGTACTCGGCTCTGTGCCTGCGTCTCTCATCGCGTTCGCGCTCTTCCGCATAGCGTCGCTGTCCTTCGAGTTGGCTGCGCCGCGCCGCTCTCAATTCGTCTTCAAAGCGATGGCGCGGCCTCTCTCGCGTGTCGCGCACGGGAGACGATTCGTATCTCTCGTCGCTCGGATGCGAGCGGCCACGCATGAAACTCTCTCTGCGCCTGTCATCATCGTAAACGCGCGAACGCCCTGACGGCCTGCGGCCTTCGGCGACCGCCGCGAAGCGTTCGAGGTCTTCTTCCATCTGCCGTTCGGGATTCGCGCCGAACAGGCTGGCGACCATCGCGCCTAAACGCCCGGCTGGCGGGTCATATCCCAGCACGATGTGCATGAGGGTTGTGCCGCGCGCCGTCTCCTCAAAAATAACTTCGCCTTCCGTGTCCACATCGCCGCGCACAGAGCGCCAGGCGATCTTGTGATCCGGCTCAAAGACGGTCGTCTCCGCTTCCCATTCGACCGCAGAGCCGAGCGGCGCGTCAGCCGTCCAGCGCGTATAACGACGCCCGCTGCGATGCACGTCCCTGATATGACGCATCCAGCGCGGGAAATTCTCAAAGTCGCTGAAGAGGTCAAAGACGCGCTCAACCGGCGCATCTATCTCGATAAATTTTTCCGTGTACTGCATCTTTTTAAGTCCTGAAGCAAAGTCCGGAGTCAAGAGTCTGGAGTCAGGAGTCAAGACAAAACTCGTTGCTGATTACATTGACTTTAAGATTTCGACTCTTGACTCCGGACTCTAAAACTCCTGACTGTTTATTATTCCTGCCTGACGTGTTCGGCTCCGATGTCTTCGAGGAGTTGTTCAAGCTTGTCTGCGTCCTCATCGGATTTGGCTTCGACACCCAAGAGGATGCCGCCGCCGCGCAAGCCCGCGTCATAGACTTTGGCTCTATGCTCTGGGATGCCCGCGCCGATCAGCGCGCCGATGATGCCGCCGGTCGCGCCGCCCGCGCCCGCGCCTGCCAACGCCGCCACGATTGGGCCAGCCACCAGCAACCCTAAGCCCGGAATAGCGATCGAGGTTCCGACTGCCAAGATGGCCGCGAGCGTGGCTCCGACCGCGCCACCGAGCGCGCCGCCGATGCCTGCTCCGTCCGCCGCATGCGTGCGCGTCTCGACGGCAAACTCTTTGCTCTTGGTCGCGTCGGACATCAACACGCTGATGTCGTCGCGCGTGTAGCCCCGCTTGATAATCGCGTCCACGGCTGCCTCAGCCGCCACACGTGTCTTGAATAATCCGGTTACAAGTTTAGCTTTCGCCATAAATCACACTCCTTCAGTTTTTTCCTGAACTGCTTAAATTTTTACCCTTTGCATGTAAATTTATAAATTACACAGCAACGCCCGTGCCGACTGCCTTACGCTTGAAACTTAAGCTGCGGCAAACACCTAAGCCTAGAGATTTCAACGCTTCGCCGCTTATCAGGAAGAAGTGAGAACAAGGCGTTCGGTCATTCACCGTATCAAAGCCAAACAAAACCGCAGGCGGATTAGAACAGAAAGGGATGAGGGCGGAGGGATGAGGGATGAAAAAGATGCTATTGAAGATGAGCGGCTTAAGGTTGAATAGCATGCCTGTCATTCCTTCGCTCTCATCCCTCATCCCTGCCTTGCTTTTCCCCGTTGTTGGTGTAAGGTTATAAGCGGCAATTTTTCGCAGGAGAGAATGTTATGATTAAAGCCGTCATCTTTGATATTGACGGGACGCTGGTGGATTCGGTTGACCTGCACGCACAGGCCTGGAAAGAGGCTTTTAAGGAGTACGGCAAAGATATTCCTTACCAGCAGGTGCGGCATCAGATCGGCAAGGGCAGCGACCAACTGCTGCCAGTTTTTTTCTCAAGAGAAGAGCTGGAAGAGTTCGGCGAGGAGTTGGAAGAGCGCCGAAGCAAGCTTTACACGCGCGAGTTTTTACCGCGCGTGCGCGCCTTCCCGGACGTGCGCGCACTCTTTGAGCGCATCATCGCGGACGGCAAGCGCGTCGCACTCGCGTCTTCCGCCAAAGCGGATGAGCTAAAAGTTTACAAGAAGCTCGCCAACATCGAAGACCTCGTCGAAGAAGAGACGAGCGCGGACGATGCCGAAAAATCAAAACCGTACCCGGACATCTTCAAGGCCGCGCTGGAAAAGCTGGGCGATGTCGAGCCGCACGAAGTCATCGTCATCGGCGACACGCCATACGATGCAGAGGCCGCAGGTAAATTAAAAATACGCTCCATCGGCGTCCTGTGCGGCGGTTTTCCCGAAGTGGAGTTGAGCAGCGCGGGCGCGTCTCCGATCTTTCAAGACCCGTCTGACCTGCTCGCGCGTTATGACGACTCGCCGCTCGGCAAACGCGCTGCGGATTCTGCGGGCAGATAGTATTTAACCCAATCTGCCGGTTATAAATGTGTTGCTAGCTTGCTTAAATTGCCACTAGCTTCAGCTAGTGGGTCAAGGTTGCTCCTTATCTGTCGGCTTTAGCCGAACAATTTAAGCTCAAGCAATAAGGAAGAGGCTTTATTATATTTTGGCTCAAGCCAACTTTCTGTTATGCACTGTCTCCACTAGCTAAAGCTAGTGCCAATGGATTAACTACCAACTTTGGTTATTTATAAATTGATTGTGAATAGCTGATGTCTTCTCGCGCACCGTCCCAAAAACTTTTCGGCAGCGACCGCTCGGTCATAGAGGCCGAGATCAAAAATATGGAAGAGGTGGAATGCCCCGTGTGCGGCATTGCGCCCAAACCTTTCGCGGTTGACTATCAGGGCTTTCAGCTCTGCCGCTGCCCGCAGTGCGACTTGCAGTTCTTAAGCCCGCGCCCGACCTTTGAGCAGCTTTCGGAAAAAGTTTATAACGAAACCTATCACGCAGAGACAGACACCTCGGAGCATCTGAGCGAGCCGAGCCGGTATCAATTCGAGCGGCAATACAAGAGGCTCGAAAAACTGCTGGGGCGCACCGGAAAGGTTCTGGATGTCGGCTGCGGCAACGGAACTTTCCTGCGTTACGGGCAGGCGCGCGGCTGGGAGGCTTACGGCTGCGACATCTCACTTTCGCCATACGTGCGCGAGAGCAAAAAATTTCCGCTCCGGGAAGGCCGCCTCCTGGAGATAGATTTCGGCTCGACACGTTTCGACGCCATCCGCTTTAATCATGTGCTTGAGCACACGCAGAACCCCTTAGCGGAACTGTTGCGCAGCCGTGAACTGCTCAAACCCGGCGGAGTGATCTTTATCAGCGTGCCGAACATCGGCGGCATCAGCACACACCTGAAGAATCTGCAAAGCCGCCTGCATTTGAAAAGCAGACGCTGGCGTCACTATGCCGCGCTGCATCACCTGTGGTTCTTTACTCCAAAGACCTTGCGGCAATTAATCGAACATGCCGGACTGCGCGTGCTGCATTGGGAAACCCCCGTCTTCAAAAAAGAAGGCCAGAGCGCACTCATCGAAACAGTGCAGCGGCAGCTTTTTGAAAAATCACATACATCCAGCATCCTTGATTTTTACTGCACAGTGGCAGAATGAAAAATTAAAAATGTAAAATGCAAAAGTAAGAATGCTCTTTCATTTTGCATTTTTAATTTTTCATTCACATGAGAATTCTGCAAGTCTGCTCTGCGCGCACGCTCGGCGGCGGCGAAAGGCATGTGGCTGATCTGGCGCATGCTCTGACAGTGCGCGGCCATCAGGTTTACGTCGCGCTCGCGCCCGGTTCGCCCTTGAGAGCTTTGCTCGCAAACATTTCAGAGCAGAATGTCTTTACAGTGCGAATGCGTAATGCGCTGGACGTGCCGGGCGCGCTCAAGCTGGCGCGTATTGTCCGTGAGCAGAAGATAGAAATCGTGCATGCACACTTAGCACGCGATTATCCTCTGGCCTCTCTCGCGGTCAGGCGTTACGCGCAGTTCGTCGTCACGCGCCACGTCCTCTTTCCGCTCAATCGCCTGCACTCTCTGACGCTCTCAAGAGTCGCGCGCGTCATCGCCGTCTCAGAGGCCGTTGCCAGACAGCTTCGCGCGCAACGCATCGTGGATGAGCGAAAAATAAAAGTTATTCCAAACGGCATAGACCTGAAAAGATTCGAGCATCCATCATCCGAAGCAGAGCGCAAAGCTCTACGCGCGAAGCTGGGACTTGAACACGCGCGGCTGCTGGTCGGCACGGTCGGAAGCATGCTTCCATTAAAGGGGCACGAAGAGTTTGTGCGCGCCGCGCAATTAATCGCCGCTCAACGTGAAGATGTGGGTTTCGTCATCATCGGCGGCGACGAGGCGCGCAATCTCGAATACAGAACAAGCATCGAGCGCATGATCGCAGAGCTTAAGCTGACGAATCGCGTTCGTATCATCAACTGGCCTGAAGAGCTGGCACAGTTTTATGCCGCGCTTGATGTCTATGTTTCGGCTTCGCACACGGAAGCCTTCGGCCTCTCAATCGTCGAGGCGATGGCGAGCGCGCGGCCAATCGTCGCGACCGCAACCGAAGGCGCACAGGAAATCATCATTGACGGCATGACAGGCCAACTCGTTCCCATCGGTGACGCCGAAAAAATTGCAGCAGCGATTGCAGCTTTGCTTGAGAATGAAGCTCAAAGAAATGACTTCGGAACGCATGCGCGTGAAGAAGCTTATAATCGCTTCGGTCTTGAACGAATGACAGAGGCGACAGAGCGCGTTTATCTTGACGCGCTCGAAGCAAAGTGAGATTTGCTTGTTTAGGGTAAATTTTCAATTGAGCATCACGAAAGATGAACTCACCGCAGAGACGCAGAGAGCGCAAAGGGGGCGCAGAGAGATGAACAGGGTTCAAGCCTCTGCGCGTTCTCAGCGTCCTCTGCGTCTCTGCGGTGAGTCTTCTGCGATACATGCAACCGAACCTCGCTCTGGAAAAGATAGAACCTCGTAATCCAAAATATTTAAGGAGAAGAAAATGGCGCTGAGTGAATCATTGTTACCCGAATTCGATCATGAGATGGCGAACACGCGAAAGACGCTGGAGCGCGTTCCCGACGACAAATTCGATTGGCAGCCGCACGAGAAGTCTACGAAGATGGGAGGCTTGGCGACGCACCTTGCCAATATTCCGACGTGGGTGAATCACACAATCAATCAAGATTCGCTTGACCTGGCTCCTGAGGGGCAGCCGCCGCTTCGAGCTGCCCTTTTGAATTCAACCGCAGAGGCGCTTGAGACGTTTGACAAAAACGTCGCGGCGGCACGCGCGGCTATTGCGGGAGCGAGCGATGAAAAACTCTTTCAGCCGTGGTCGCTGCTTTCAGGCGGGAACACGGTTTTGACCATGCCGCGCATCGCGGTCTTGCGCAGCTTTGTGATGAATCACAGCATACATCACCGCGCGCAGCTTGGCGTGTACCTGCGGCTGAATGATGTCGCCGTGCCGTCAATCTACGGCCCTTCGGCTGACGAGGAGATGTAGCGGAGCCGGAGCGTGCTTGATTTAGTTTGAGCTGAGGCGGCAGGGAGCCTGCATCTGACGAAAGCGCACGAAGCCGAAGCCTAACGTGCTTCGGCTTCGTGCGCTTTCGCGGATCCCTTCCTGAATCTCGTATCAGTCTTGCGTTTCAGGAAGAGCTTTCGGGAATAGCAAAGAAAGCACAACCGAGACGGCAATGACCACCGCGATAATGCTCAGCGACAGGCTGATAGGGAACTTGCCGCCAAACAGGTTGTTGAGCCATACCATTTTCAATCCGACGAAGATCAGCACCACCGCCAGCCCGTACTTCAACAGGTGAAACTTATCAATCGCTCCGGCCAGCATAAAGTACAGAGCGCGCAAGCCGAGAATGGCAAAGATGTTCGAGGTGAACACAATCAGCGGCTCACTCGTCAGCGCAAAGATTGCCGGAACGGAATCCACCGCAAAGATGACATCCGTCATTTCCAAAAAGAGCAACGCGATGAACAACGGCGTGGCGTACAGCACCCCGTCTGAACGGATAAAGAAACGCTGCCCATGCAACCCCGGTATGGTCGGGATGAAGCGGCGGAAAACCCGTATCAGTAAATTCTTGTCCGGCTCAACGTCCTTCTCCGGCACGAACATCATTTTGATCCCGGTGAAGATAAGGAAGACTCCGAAGATGACCACGATCCAGTGATACTGCATCAACGCGCTCCCCAGCGCGATAAAGATAGCGCGGAAGATGAGCGCGCCGATGATGCCGTAGAACAGCACGCGATGTTGATACTTCGCGGGGATCGCAAAGTAGCCGAACACCAGCACGAAGACGAAGATGTTATCAACGGAGAGCGATTTCTCGACGATGTACCCGGCGAGAAACTCAAGCGAGACGCGCCACGCCGCGCCCGATGGATCAAAGCCGGGAATCGCCATCAAACGCGCATCTTGCGGGAACTTCCACAGCGCGTACTGGTAAAGCAGGAAATTGAACAGCAGTGCGAGGGAAACCCAGACGAGGCTCCATGTTGCCGATTCGCGGAACGAGACTACATGCGCCTGACGATGGAACACACCTAAGTCAAGAGCCAGGAGGAGCAGCACAAAGCCGATGAAACCTAAATAGAACCACCAGTAATCAACCAACGGGAACAGCTCAACCATCACTAAGAATCCTTTCGCGCTAAACGTTTTTGACCGGCGCGCAAAAGAAAAAACCTTCTGCGCGCTACACGAGAGCCGCAAAAGGTCTTGGTCATTGAGCTATGGTTGACTCTTTCCGATGAACCGGACGCTCTACCGAGAGCATCGTATTGACGGTTTCACCAGACCCTAAAGAGCGGGCGACCTACTCCCCTTCTGAGTATCAGAAGTTTACGGAGCGAGCGAGAAGCTGTCAACCGCAAGGTCTCATTAAAAATCCGACAGACACAGGACAGCCGCCCGGCTGACGCGCATTCTTACGGGAGCGTGACGGCGCGGATTTTTTCTTCCTGCTCACGGCGAAACTCGCGCAGCTTCTCGCGCAGTTCCGGGCGAGAGTTGGCAAGAATCGCGATGGCTAGGAGCGCGGCGTTTTTGGCTCCGGCTTCGCCGATGGCTAAAGTGCCGACAGGGATGCCGCCGGGCATCTGGACTGTCGAGAGCAAAGAATCCAAGCCCTGTAACACGCTCTTCATCGGCACGCCGAGAACGGGAAGCAAAGTGTGCGCGGCGACGACGCCTGCCAGATGCGCTGCGCCGCCCGCCGCCGCGATGATGACCTCGACGCCGCGCGCTTCCGCCCCCGTGGCGAATTCCGAAGCGAGCGCAGGCGTGCGATGCGCAGACATCACGCGGCATTCATGCGCGACGCCGAATTTCTCAAGCGTCTCGTCCGCATGCTTCATCGTCTCCCAGTCGGACTTGCTGCCCATGATGACCGCGACCAGCGGTGATGATTGTTGTGTGTTTTCTGATTCACTCATAAGTTAAAAAGTTTGGAGAGTCTAGAGAGTTTAGAGAGTTCGGAGAGTTCATAGAGTTTGGAGAGTTAAAGCAAGTTCCTTACTCTCCAAACTCTATGAACTCTCCGAACTCTATTTGGTTGCGCCTGAAAATCCTGCTTTGCCGTCAAAGTTGTAGAGGTTTTCGGTCTTGATAAAATCGAACCCGGCAACGGCGACGGCTTGCAGTAAGGCTGTGATTTGCGCGTGCGTGATGGTGCTGCCGTCCGCAAAATAACGACAACGCCAGTGGTCTGTGCAGAAGGTGTCGGGCTGACCGGCAGGCCAGACTTCTACGCCGCGATTGCTGATTAAAGCGAGCCGCGCGCCGTGTGTCTCGACGCCTTGCAAGCTCGCGCCAAGCTCTTCGGCAGAGCCTTTGTTCCAATCGAGAAAGACATCAACGCCGACCAGTTCTTTTTTCGCGGGCGTCGGATTGCTGATGAGCGGTTTGGCTTCTACGGCCTCATCACCGGCTTTGTAACTGACGGCTTTCAGGGTTTCCGGTTTTTGTCCGAGGCGTGCGACGACCGCTTCGGCGAACTCTTTCGTGCCGACTTTTTCTTTGCTCACGCCGTCTGTGAAAATATCGTAAGTGTGAACGCCGTCTTCGAGAGTTCTGAGCCAAGCGTTATGCACGCGCTCCGCGATGTCGGTCTGGTTAATGTGTACTAGCATCAACACCGCGCCAAGCAGAAGGCCAGAAGGATTCGCCAGGTTTTGTCCCGCGCGGCGTGGAGCAGAGCCATGAATCGCTTCAAACATCGCTACGTTTTCGCCGATGTTGGCAGAGCCTGCGAGACCGACAGAGCCTGCAATCTGCGCTGCCACGTCCGACAAAATATCGCCGTACAGATTCGGCATCACGACGACATCGAAATTTTCGGGCGTGTCTGCGAGCTTGGCCGCGCCGATGTCCACAATCCAGTGGTCTGCCGTGATGTCCGTATAGTCCGTAGAGATTTCATCAAAGACACGATGAAAGAGGCCGTCCGTCTGCTTCATAATATTGTCTTTGATAAAGCAGGTGACTTTCCGGCGGTTGTTGCGCCGCGCGTATTCGAAAGCATAGCGCACGATCTTTTCGCAGCCGGGACGCGAGATAAGTTTCAAGCATTCTTCGACCTGATCGGTCTGGCGATACTCGATGCCCGCGTAAAGGTCTTCTTCATTCTCGCGGACGATGACGACATCCATCACAGGATGTTTGGTCTCGACAAACGGATGATAGGAAACGCACGGGCGCACGTTGGCATAGAGGCCGAGCGTCTTGCGCACGGCGACGTTAAGGCTCTTGTAGCCTCCGCCCTGCGGCGTCGTAATCGGAGCTTTGAGGAAAACTTTTGTGCGGCGCAAAGAGTCCCAAGCTTCCGGCGCGATGCCTGCCGAGTTTCCCGCCAGATAAACTTTTTCGCCAATCTCTATGGTTTCAATATCCAGACGCGCGCCCGCTTCTTTTAAGATATGAAGCGTCGCCGCCATAATCTCCGGGCCGATGCCGTCGCCGTGCGCGACCGTGATGGGAACATTGTTCGACATGATGTTCTAAAATTTGCCTTTCGATAATTTCGCGTTCCGTCGCGCGAGAGCTTAAAGGGATTGTGCAATATATGTCAAAAGAGTCGGGTCAGGCAATTCAGAAGCTAGTGGCAATTCAAATATCTTTGATGACACAGCACTTAGTTTCAATGCGAGAGAAGGGTAGTGGTGCAGTTTGAAGGTAAGGGAAAAGAAAACCAGACTCACCGCAGAGACGCAGAGCGCGCAGAGGGGGCGCAGAGGCTTGAATGCCTCTCAACTCTCTGCGCATCCTCTGCGGCTCTCTGCGTCTCTGCGGTGAACCATATCTCTCGACTCCTTCAACTTCAAACTGCACCACTACCGGGAGAAGGTAATAATTGACTAAGCTTAAGCGATTACATATGCTACGGCTCTGGCAGGCTGGCAGCCGCTTCTCTACCTTCAAGGAAGATTTCCCGTGACAACGCAGACCACAAAGGACGTGACCCGGCTTTTGCTCGATTGGAGCAATGGCGACCGGGAGGCGCTGGGCAGGCTCATGCCTGTGGTCTATGAAGAGTTGCGCCGGTTGGCCGCGCGCTATCTGAGCCGCGAGCGGCCTGACCACACGCTGCAACCGACCGCGCTGGTACACGAGGCTTATCTGCAACTGGTAGATCAACGCGCCGTGCAATGGCAAGGCCGCGCACAGTTTTTCGGGCTGGCCGCGCAGGTGATGCGCAACATCCTCGTGGATCACGCGCGCAGCCATCGCGCCGTCAAACGCGGCAGCGGCGCGCGACGGCTCTCGCTCGAAGAAGCGACCGTTTATTCAACCGAGCGCGCCGCAGACCTCATCGCTCTGGATGAAGCGATGCAGGAGTTGGCAAAGCTTGACCGGCGCAAGAGTCACATCATCGAGCTGCGTTACTTTGGCGGCCTCGACCTTGAGGAGATAGGCGAAGTGCTCAACATCTCTGCGGCCACCATCCGGCGCGACATGCGAATGGCCGAAGCATGGCTGCATCGAAGGATGAAGGATGAAGGATGAAGGCGGAAGGATGAGAGGCATGCTATTGAGCCTTGAACCGCTCATCTTAAATAGCATCCCCTTCATCCTTCATCCTTCCGCCTTCATCCTTGCTTGTTATGACTCCTGAGCGATGGCAGAAAATTGAAGAGGTGTTTCAGGACGCGCTTGAGCGCGAGGCGCAGGAGCGTGCCGCTTTTCTTAACGAAAGCTGTGCAGGCGACGATGACTTGCGCGGCGAGGTGGAATCGCTGCTGGCTCATCACGAATCTGCGAAGACTTTGATTAAGGGGGCGGTCGCGGGAGCGGCGACGGATTTTTTTAGTCGCCCGGACGCGCCGGATACCGAGCGGCGAATCGGCCCTTATAAGACTTTGCGCGAGATCGGGCGCGGCGGGATGGGCGCAGTTTATCTGGCGGTGCGCGACGATGACCAGTATCGCCAGCAGGTCGCCATCAAGCTCATCCGGCGCGGCATGGACACGGACGACATCCTCTCGCGCTTTCGCCACGAGCGGCAAATCTTAGCCAGCCTTGAACACCCGAACATCGCGCGCCTGCTTGACGGCGGCACCACCGAAGACGGCTTGCCCTATCTCGTGATGGAATACATCGAAGGCTCTGCGATAGACAGGTACTGCGATGCAAACAAGCTCCACACCATTGAACGATTAAAGCTCTTTCGCACGGTCTGTTCAGCCGTGCATTACGCGCACCAGAACCTCATCGTCCATCGCGACCTCAAGCCGGGTAATATCTTAGTGACGGCGGACGGCACGCCTAAACTGTTGGACTTCGGCATCGCCAAGCTGCTTGATGCGGGCTTGTCTCAGCAGACTCTCGCGCGGACGGCAACCGCGCTCAGACCAATGACGCCGGATTATGCCAGCCCCGAACAGGTGCGCGGGACAGCCATCACCACCGCCAGCGATGTGTATTCTCTCGGCGTGCTGTTGTACGAGCTGCTCACGGGGCACAAACCCTACCGCACCAGAGGCACTAGGCCGCAGGAGATTGAAAGGGTCATCTGTGAGCAGGAGCCGGAAAAGCCCAGCACCATCATCAATCGTACAGAGCAAGTGCTGGACGCGGACGGCACGCCTCGCATCACGGTCACGCCTGAATCCGTCAGCCGGACGCGCGAGGGACAACCGGATAAGCTGCGCCGCAAGCTGGTGGGCGATCTGGATAACATCGTGCTGATGGCGATGCGTAAAGAAGCTGCGCGTCGTTACAGTTCGGTCGCTCAATTCTCAGAAGACATCCGCAAGCACCTGGAAGGGCTTCCGGTCATCGCGCGCCGCGACACGTTCCAGTATCGCGCGGGAAAGTTTATCCGGCGGCATAAGGTCGGAGTAGCGGTGGCGGTTTTGTTTCTAGTGTTTCTTGCCGTCGCCGGGGTCTACACGAAAGTCCAGTCAAACCGCATCGCGCGCGAGCGTGATAGGGCTGAGCTAGAGCGTGGGAAAGCCTTACAGGTCTCTGCTTTTCTGTCTGACATCTTCAAAGGGTTTGCTCCCGGCGAATCAAAGGGCAGCGCGACCACCGTGCGCGATGTGCTTGATAAAGCCGTCGAGAGAATAGACAGAGAACTGAATGACCAACCGGAAGTGCAGGCGACGCTGCTCGACACGATTGGCAAGGTTTATTACAGCTTCAACTTATTCGACCGCGCAGGGCCGCTGCTGGAGAGAGCTTTTGAGATGCGGCGGCGCATCCTCGGCGACAATCACCCGGAGACGGTTTCGAGTCTTGGCGCGAGCCGCGCCAATACCTCTGCGGAGTTGTTCTATAAAGGCGACTTTGCGGGAGCCGAGCCGCTGGCGCGCGAGGCTCTGGCGATTCGTCGAAAACTCTACGGCGATGACCATGCGGATTCCATAGACAGTCTGAATACCCTGGCGGCGGTGTTGTACGGCAAGGGCGATTTGACTGCTTCGGAACAATTTTTCCGCGAAGCTCTGGCCTTGCAGCGCAAGCTATACGGTAACGAGCATCCTGACATTGCTACTTACATAAACAATCTGGGGCAGATGCTGTACGAGAAAGGGGATTACGAAGCCGCCGAGCCGCTGCTGCGTGAAGCCCTCGGTTTGCATCGCAAGCTGCGCGGCAATGAAGACGCGGCGGGCGGGCATAGCATCAATAATTTGGCTCTGGTGCTGCAAGAGCGCGGCGAGGCGTTGGCCGCTGAAGAATTATTCCGCGAGGCGCTGGCGCTTCGCCGCAGGCTGCTCGGTGATGCAAATGTCATGACGCTGCAAAGCATGAACAATCTGGCGGCGCTCTTGTGTGACAAAGGCGACTATGAAGCCGCCGAACAGATGTATCGTCAGACACTTAAACTGAGACGAGAGTTATTGCCCGCGGGAAATCCAAACATCGGCGTCACGATGGCCGGTTTAGGCCGTGTGCTGCAAGAGCGCGGTGATGCAAGGAGCGCAGAAGCTCTGCTCCGGGAAGGCGTAAAAATTCTCAATCAGGCTTTGCCGGAAAATAACCGGCAGGTGGCTGCGGCTACGAGTTATCTGGGTGCGTGCCTCGCGGCGCTACAACGATACGAAGAAGCAGAGCCTTTATTACTTAAAGCTTACGCCAGCCTCAAGGCCACACGCGGCGAGCGCAGCAAACTCACACAGCAGGCTCGCGCGCGTCTCGTCAATCTTTACACAGGCTGGGGCAAGACTGACAAAGCGGCGCAATATCGCGCCAGCTAATCCCCGTCAAACAGCGAGCAAGTCAGAACCGCCTGCGGTAGCGGGCGGGTCGCAAGTGACGCCAAGAAACCGCCCCCTACCGCAGGCGGTTCTGACATTCCTCAAATTTCTTTTCTCAACCGTGAGCGATTTGGCATCGCTTTTCCGCTCTCCATTATGAAGGCTCAAAGAATCGTGTGGAATGACAACCTCAAAAGGAGATACTTATGCGAGCAATGATTCACGGAACAGGCCGGATGATTAAAATTTCCGTCATCTGTCTGGCGCTCATTTTTACTACATCTTTCGGCGCGTATGCCGGAACGGTGATGGACTTTGACGGCGACGGCAAATCGGATGTCGTGGTCGCGCGCCCCGTCGGCGGCAATTTGATCTGGTACTTGCAACGCAGCCAGGCCGGTTTTCAGGGCGTGCAGTGGGGAGCCTATCCCAACACTTCGACTCCTGATCGGGTTGTCCCGGCGGATTATGACGGCGATAACAAATGGGACATCGCTGTCTGGCGTCCCGGAGCGCAGGCCACTTTCTATATCCTTCGCAGCCAGACCAACACGCTTCAGGTCGTCCCGTGGGGAAGCACTGGCGATGACCCCTACATGACGCAGGACTTCGACGGCGACAACAAGGCTGACCCGACAGTCGTGCGCAGAGCGAACGGCTATCTTAACTGGTACATCCGCCAGAGCACGAACAACCAGCTACGCGCCGTCACTTACGGCTTGAGCAATTTGGACGTGCCTGTGCGCGGCAACTATGACGGCGACACCAAAGCAGACCTGGCAGTGTATCGCGGCGGCTTTCCCAATCCTGCGAGCACCTTTTATGTCCTGAAAAGCTCGAACGGCGCATTGCTCACTCAAAAATTCGGCAACGCCGCCGACGATGTAATCGTGCCGGGCGATTATGACGGCGACAACAAGACTGATTTCGCAGTCTTCCGCGTTGACACGGGCGTGTGGTACTGGATGCGCAGCACCAACGGTCAAGTGCAGGGCTTGCAGTTCGGCAACGGGAATATAGACAGCTCTGTGCAGGGCGATTATGACGGCGATGGTAAAACGGATGTGGCCGTCCGGCGCGACTCCGGCTCGGCGGCGGGAACTTTCTACATCCAGCGCACGACGGCAGGCTTTACGGCCATGCAGTTTGGCGTTGGCCTCAACGACTTGCTGGTCGGAGGCGTCCTCCAAAATACATATAACCCGTTCTAGCCGCGCGCGGCTTGAGACGCTTAACTTCTCTTAAGCCTACAAGAGCGGGCTTGAGGGAGCACAAGTGGAGTCCGAAGTCTTACAGGGCGCTTCGGACTCCACTTGCCTGATAGGAAGACAGGACATTTTTTTTAGCAGCTCTCGCATCATTCTTTGCGTCGCCGCCGATAAATTTTACGCACCTGATGAAGGTAGTTTGTCTATCTTCGCCGCGAGAACAAAATCGCTTTCGCTGAGGCCGTCAATCTTGTGCGTCCAGATTTTAATCTCCGCGTAGCCCCAGCCGAAGCAGATGTCTGGATGATGTCCCTGCTCTTCTGCAAGCTCTCCGACGCGCAAGACGAAGCTTTGCGCTTCAAGAAAATCTTTGAACTCGTAACGCTTTTGCAAGTGATGCTCGTTGATGACCTGCCATCCTTCTTGCCCCAGCTCGTTCATAAACTCTTCGATCTCCTGCCCGCGCATCGGCGGGATGCCGCCGCTACATGGCACACACGCGCGGCTCGCTAAATCGCTCATCTTTCGACTCCTTATTAGTCAGAACCGCCTGCGGTAGCGGGCGGGTTTTTATCTGGCATTGAGACCCGCCCGCTACCGCAGGCGGTCTGACACTTCTGTTATTTTAAAACCTTGACCATCGTGAAAAGCGGTGTTCCAAACAAATCATGCGGGGGATCGTCGGTGCGAAGAAATCCGGCGCGCTCGTAGAGCCGGATGGCACGGCTCAGGAAAGGCGTCGTGCTGAGAGTTAAACGCATAAAGCCTTGCGCGCGTGCGAAACTCTCTATGTGCTTGAGCAGCAATTCTCCGAGTCCCTTGCCTCTCGCCGTCGGAAGAGCAGCCATGCCGCGAATATATAACGAGTCATCTTTAGGAACTGCGGCGACCGTGCCGACAATGCTGTCATCCATCACGGCAACCCAGAACGTCCCTTCGCTCAGCCGCTCCTTCAGGTGCTCGCCTGTCGGAGTGGTGGTCGTGAATCCCTTGTCTGTGTAGGAAGATTTATATTCTATGAACGCTTGATACAGAACCGAAGCGATTGACTCTGTATCGTCCGGCGTAGCCGCTCTGATTTGAATCTTCATTTCTAACATAAATATCCTGAGCTGAGCGCATTTCATGTTACCGGCTTGAGGTCACTCAACAGACGTTATTCTACATGCAATTTATCGCGGCGACACTCCTGCGCGATATGCGTGAGCCGTCTTCAGGACTTGGCAAACAGCCCCTCGAACGGATAGTCTTAAGTCTTTCAAGAGTTACAAGTCTTTTAAGCTTGACGTTAAAGGAGATCAGCAGATGGCTGTCATTCATCCTTTCCGCGCGCTTCGTCCGCCCGCAGAGCTTGCGCCGCAGGTGGCGAGCGTGCCCTACGATGTGGTCAACACGGAGGAAGCACGCGCGCTCGCCGCCGGAAATCCGTGGAGTTTTCTGCACGTCTCGCGCCCGGAGATTGATCTGCCCGTCGGCACGGACATCCACAGCGAAGAGGTCTATAAAAAAGCCGCAGACAATTTTCGCGAGCTGACGCAGCGTTGCCCGCTCAAGATGGATGCGGAGCCGGGACTCTATCTCTATCGCTTAATCATGGGCGAGCAGGAGCAGATCGGCCTTGTCGCTTGCTGCGCCGTTGACGAGTATGACGACAACACGATTCTCAAGCACGAGAAGACGCGCCCCGATAAGGAAGACGACCGCACACGCCACATGATGGCTCTGCGCGCACAGACCGGCCCCGTCTTTTTAACTTATCGCGGCAATCAGGACATAGACACGATGGTCATGGAAGTGACCGTCACCGATGCCCTCTATGACATCACAGCGCCCGACGGCGTGCAGCACACCATCTGGCATGTGCCTGACCCCGTGCGCTTCGTGCAGGCGTTTCGCGAGGTGCCAAAGCTTTACATCGCGGACGGCCATCATCGCGCGGCCTCCGCCTCTCGCGCACGCAGGGAGATGCAAGAGCTGCACGGCGACAAGCACACAGGCGAAGAGGAATATAATTTTTTTCTGACAGTGCTGTTTCCGGCGGAGCAGTTGCGCATCCTTCCTTACAATCGCATCGTGCGCGATTTGAACAATCTCTCGCCCGAAGATTTTCTCGCGACAGTCGGAAAGACTTTTCATGTTGCGGAAGGCGCAAAGCCTGAGCCGGAAACGCGCGCCTCTTGGAGCATGTATCTGGGTGGAAAGTGGTATGGCCTGACGCTCAGGGATGAAAGCCTGCTGCAATCGGATGACCCTGTCGCCGCGCTCGATGTCAGCATCTTGCAGGAAAATCTGCTCGATCCGATTTTAGGCATCAAGGATGTACGCACGGACAAGCGCATAGATTTCGTCGGCGGCATCCGCGGCACACAGGAGCTTGAACGGCTCGTTGATGAAGGACATGCTGCCGTCGCTTTCTCGCTTTCGCCGACGACGCTGGACGATCTCCTCAGCGTCTCGGACGCAGGCAGCATCATGCCGCCCAAATCAACCTGGTTCGAGCCGAAACTGCGCGATGCGTTGTTGATTCATAACATTTGAGCATCCAGTAGCCAGTAGTCAGTAGCCAGTAGAAAACAAATGCTTTTCTTCTTTCTCCCGACTCCTGACTCCTGACTCCCGTATTATGCTTGAGACTTCACGATTACAGATGCGTCGATTCACGCTTGACGATTGGGACGAGCTGTTCGCGTTGCGCGCAGACCCGTTGGTGTGGAAATACCTCGGCGAGCAGTCGAGGGAAAAAGTTCTTGAGCGTTTGCGGTTTTATATCTCATGTTATGACAAGCACGGTTTCGGTGTGTGCGGCGTGTCGCTGAAGGACGAGAGCGCACTGATTGGTTGGGGCGGCTTGCAGCCCTTGGAAGATTCGGGCGAGGTCGAAGTCGGTTACGGCTTTGACACACAGCATTGGGGCAAAGGCTTTGCGACCGAGACTACTGCGGCCTGGCTCAAGTACGGATTTGAGCATCTGGGACTTGAGCGCATCGTCGCCATCGCGCTTCCCGGCAACACAGCCTCGCGGCATGTGATGGAAAAGCTGGGAATGCGTTACGAGAAGAGCGCGCAGCATTACGGTTTCGATGTCGTCTACTACGCGATCACGCGCGACGAATTTCAGTCAGTGGAGTCTTAGAAAAGAGTCAACGCAGGAAGGACTTTTAACTCCTTGGCGTCCTTGGCGTCCTTGGCGTCTTACCTCTTTGCGGTCTTTGCGTTAAAAAAGCAATTTAACCGCAAAGGACGCAAAGAGGTAAGACGCAAAGGTCGCCAAGAAACCTTTAAGTTGTGTTGAGAGGCTAAACGGATGAAAGTTTTAATCGCTGATAAGTTCGAGCAGTCGGGGCAGGATGGCCTGCGCACAATCGGTTGCGAGGTGTCGTATCAACCGGATTTGAAAGACGCCGCGCTGGTCGCGGCCATCGGCGCGGACGAGCCGGATGCTCTGGTCGTGCGCTCGACCAAAGTCACGGAAGAGATGATGGACGCGGGCGCGCTCAAACTCATCGTGCGCGCGGGCGCGGGCTACAACACGATTGACGTAGCGGCGGCATCGGCGCGCGGCATCTATGTCTCAAACTGTCTGGGCAAGAATTCCGTCGCTGTCGCAGAGCTGGCTTTCGCGCTGATGCTCGCGCTTGACCGGCGCATCGCGGATAACGTGATTCAGCTTCGTCAGGGACAGTGGAACAAAAAAGAGTTTTCCAAAGCGCGCGGCCTGTACGGGCGCACGCTCGGCCTTATCGGCGTCGGCAAAATCGGGCAGGAGATGATTCCGCGCGCACGCGCCTTTGGCATGCAGGTCGTCGCATGGAGCCGCAGCCTCAGCCTCTCGCGCGCGGCCATGCTCGGCGTCGAATATAAAGACAGCCCGCAGGAAGTCGCGCGCGTGTCGGATGCGGTCAGCGTGCATCTGGCTCTGAAACCCGAAACGCGCTCGCTCATCGGCGCGGATATTTTTAATTCGATGAAGGAAGGCGCGTACTTTATCAACACCTCGCGCGGCGAAGTCGTGGATCAGGCCGCGCTGACACATGCGATGCAGGCGCGCGGCATCCGTGCCGGTCTGGATGTTTTCGCAGCCGAGCCAACAAGCGCGACGGGAGAATTTACGGACGAGATCGGAAAGGAAGAAAATCTTTACGGCACGCATCACATCGGGGCTTCGACAGAGCAGGCGCAGGAAGCCATCGCCGCAGAGACCGTCCGCATCATTCAGACTTTCAAAGAGACCGGCAAAGTCCCGAACGTCGTCAACCTCGCCGAGCGCACGCCCGCCACGCACATGCTCGTCGTCCGTCACAGAGATCGTCCCGGCGTGCTGGCTTCGGTGCTCGAATCCATCAGGACGGCGAACATCAACGTGCAGGAGATGGAAAATATTATCTTTGAAGGCTCAGAGGCAGCCGTCGCGCGCGTTAATCTCGAAGCCGCTCCATCGGAAGAAACGCTTGCCCGATTGCGCGCCGAGAATGCTGACATCATCGAGCTGAATTTGATAAAGCTTTGAGATTCAAAAATTTAGAACCGCATTCCTGAGTTCGAGTCTTTTATGAAAACCACACTCATCACAGGCGCATCGAGCGGCATCGGCGAAGCCTTTGCCCGCAAGCTCGCATCGCAGGGCGAGAATGTCTTGCTGGTCGCGCGCACGGAAGACAAGCTGGTCGCGCTGTGCAGCGAGCTTGGGCGCACATACAACGTCAAGGCACAGTATGTCGCGATGGATTTGACGGAAGCAGGTGCGCCCGCGAGGTTGTTTGAAGAGGCAAGCGAGCGCGGGCTTGAAGTTGAGTTGTTGATTAACAACGCGGGCTTCGGCTCGATGGGAGATTTCACGACGCTTGAATTAGAGCGCGAATTAGAGATGATTGATTTGAATATCAAGTCGCTCGTCGCTCTGACTTACCTGTTCCTGAAACCGATGCGCGAGCGCGAGCGCGGCGCGATTATCAATGTGGCTTCGACGGCGGGCTTTCAGCCTGTGCCGTACATGACCACGTATGCCGCGACCAAAGCCTTTGTCCTCTCTTTCTCGGATGCCTTGTGGGAAGAGAATCGCGCGCACGGCATTACTGTCATGGCCTTGTGTCCGGGCGTGACGGACACAAACTTTTTTGCGGCCTCAGAGATGGAGCGACCGCCCATGCGTATCTCGCAATCGCCCGAACAGGTCGTGGACACCGCCTTGAGCGGCCTCAAGCGCGGGCGCGGCCATATCATCTCCGGCTGGACTAACTACTTGATGACCGAAGCCGAGCGTCTCGTGCCGCGCTCGGTCGTCACGCGCATCGCGGGCAAAGCTCTGCGCCCACAGGAAGATAAAAAAACAGTGATGAGTGATGAGTGATAAGCGATGAGATAAAAACTAACAGCCTTTCTCTTATCACTTATCACTCATCACTCATCACTACTTTTAGGAGACTAAACAATGGCGGAACGAATTTTTAACTTTAGTGCTGGGCCAGCCGTCTTGCCTGTGCCGGTGCTGGAAGAAGCGCAGAGAGATTTAGTGACCTTGCCCGGCGTCGGCATGAGCGTGATGGAGATTAGCCATCGCTCGAAAACTTTTGACGAGATTATCGGGCGCGCAGAGAGCGGCCTGCGCGAGCTGTTGGGCTTGCCGGAAAATTATCACGTCCTCTTTTTACAAGGGGGCGCGAGCTTGCAGTTCTCAATGATTCCGATGAACCTGTTGCCGACGGGCGGCAGCGCGGATTACATAGTGACCGGCAGTTGGGGCAAGAAGGCCGTCAAGGAAGCCAAGCGCGAGGGCAACGTCAACATCGCCGCCACGACCGCCGACGGCGGCTTCACGCGCGTTCCGGCGCAGGATGAATTAACGCTTGATAAAGGCGCGGCCTATGTTCATTTCACCTCCAACGAGACGATTGAAGGCGTAGAGTTCAAGCGCGAGCCGGACACAGGCGATGTGCCGCTCATCTGCGATGCTTCGAGCGACATTCTGTCGCGTCCCATCCCGGCGGAAAAATACGCGCTCATCTATGCCGGGGCGCAAAAGAACATGGGGCCGAGCGGCGTCACATTGGTCATCATCCGCGACGACCTCTTGCAGCGCATCCCGGACACCTTGCACACGATGCTGGATTATCGCACGCACATCCAGAACAATTCGCTCTACAACACGCCCAACACTTTCGGCATCTACATCATTGATCTGGTTTGCAAGTGGCTCAAAGGCAAAGGCGGCCTCGAAGGCATGCTGCTTGAGAATGAAGCTAAAGCCAGGCTGCTTTACGATGCGATTGATGCGACCGAATTTTATCGCGGGCATGCGGACACGGACTCGCGCTCGCTGATGAACGTCACTTTTCGTTTGCCTTCGGAAGAACTGGAAAAGAAGTTTGCGAACGAAGCGACAGCCGCAGGGCTTGACGGCCTCAAAGGCCATCGCTCGGTCGGCGGCATCCGCGCTTCGATCTACAACGCATTCCCGCAGGAAGGCGTCGCCGCTCTCGTCTCGTTTATGAAAGAGTTTGAAAGCAAAAACGGATAGAAACTATCAACCCTTTGCGTTTCTTTGCGTCTGACTTCTCTTTGCGCTCTTTGCGGTTAAATGATTTTTTAACGCAGAGAGCGCAAAGAATTTCGCAAAGGTCGCAAAGGACTCACGTCCCTCTTTGCACCAAGTTTTAAAATAAGGAGACGCACCCCCAAGTGATAAAAAAATATCTTCGCGCAAGTTGTGTCTGGTTAGCTGTCGCTTTACTGTCTTTGCCAATCGTCCCGGCTCAGGAAATTCGTGAGCCGCCTTCCTTTAAGCCTTCCGTTAAGCGTGTCGCTGTTTTCAAGAACGGTTATGCCTTTACCTACCGCGAGGGGCAGGCAGTGCCCGTCAACGGTTGGGTCTACACGACCGATGTGCCGATTGGCGTAATGGGGACTGTGTGGGGCTACACCACTTCGCCGCAGTCTCGCGTGACGCAATTGCTCGCTTCCGAAGCCGACAAGAAAGAGGCCAACCGCGTCGCCAATCTCGAAGAGCTACTCTTTGTCAACGAAGGCTCGCGCATCCGTGTCAAGCCGCAGAACTCCGATAAGATTTTAGAAGGCACGTATGTCATCCTCAATCCGCGCCGGACTTTTATGGTGGGCGAGACGAATGCCCCTTTGCGCGACACGGGGGCGGAGAGAATCGCTAACGGCGAATCCGATATTGCCGTCACGACAGAAACCGGCGTCACTGTGATGCGCACGTCGAACATCGCTTTTCTGGAATTCGTCGGTCAGCCGCGTTGGGACAAGCTGATGACGAGCAAGGAAAATCGTTTGATGGTGAAGACCGAAAATGTGCCCGCCGGACAGAGCATAGGTATCGGCATCGCCGCGCTTGAGCGCGGGATTCGATGGATTCCGGCCTATCGCATCGAGCCGAAAGGCGACCCCGTGACAGAGGCCAAGCTCGAACTCGAAGCGATGGTGATTAACGAGCTGACGGATATCAGCAATGCCGAATTTTATTTCGTCGTCGGCGTGCCGCATTTTCTCTATCAGGATTTGATTTCGCCGCTCTCTCTGACACAGACCTTCGCGGGCGTTTCGAGTTACTTCAACGTCAGCCAGAACCAGTATTCAAATGCCATCATGACGCAGAGCCGCGCCGGAGAATTGCGGCCTTCCAGAAATACTACGAGCGCGCCATCCGCCACCGTGCCGGAAGAAGATAGCCTTCCGGCGATGTCTGCGGATGAGCTTTATCTATATCGCTCGGATCAGATCGCTTTGAAGAAAGGCGAGCGCGCGAGCCTGCGTCTCTTCTCTCTGACCGTGCCCTGCCGCGAAGTCTTCGAGTGGAACGTGCCTGAATCAAGCTCTTATGCGGAATACAGCACACGCTCGCTGAGCAATTTGTCTGATGGCTTCTGGCGTTCGCTCAAACTAAAAAATGAGACGGGCATGCCGTGGACGACCGCGCCCGCCATCACCTTCCGCGACTGGAAACCTTTGGGGCAGGACTTTATAGCCTTCACGCCGGTCAACACCGAAACCACAGTGCGCGTCACGCCCGCGACCGAAGTGGTCGGGACGCACAAGATGGAAGAGAAGTCGCGCATCCGGCAGGTCATTAGACCGGCCAAAGCGGATGGCACCGCCGCCGAAGAATATGACCTCATCACGGTCGAGGGCACGATCAAGCTGCGCAATGTGAAAAAACAGCCGGTTGACGTTCTCATCACGCGCAAAGTGGGAGCCACCATCATAGAAGCTTCCAAACCGGGCACGATCAGCCGCGAAGGAACTGATCTGCAAGCCCTCAACCCGAACTCTGTGGTCAGGTGGGAAATGTCACTGCCGCCGGGTGAAATGCAGTTGCGCTATGTTTACAAGATTTACGTTGCTCGTTAATATCTGACAGTTCGGAACAAACATCTTAGCCACAGAGGACACAGAGAACACAGAGGAATTTCAAAATATGGACTTTGAGATTTGAAAACTCAAAATGAAAATCTTGAATTTTTAAATCCGTCCTTGCTCTCTGAGTTCTCTGTGTCCTCTGTGGCTTAGTCTCTTCCTGCTTTGCATACACATTTTAAAAAGTTGGCTTCTTATGAAAATCAAACGCGCGCTTCTGCTCTTTCTTCCATTGCTCTTGATAACGCTCGCGCTCAGGGCACAGACCGATAAAAAATCTGACGACTCAAACAACCTGGAATTGGCGCAGGAGAAACACCTGCGCAATGTGCGTCAGTTGACCTTTGGCGGCGAGAACGCGGAGGCTTATTTTTCCGGCGACGGCAAACAGCTCATCTTTCAGGCCAAACGCGAGAGCCGCAACTGCGATCAGATTTATAAGATGAATGCGGACGGCACGGGCACAGAGATGGTTTCGACCGGAATGGGCGTGACGACCTGTTCTTACTTTTACCCGAACGGCAAACGCCTGCTCTATTCGTCAACTCACCTGGGCGCGAAAGAATGCCCGCCGAAACCTGACCGCTCGCAAGGGTATGTCTGGGCTATCTATCCCGACTTCGACATTTTTACGGCGCGCCCGGACGGCAAGGATGTCAAACAGTTGACCAAGACGCCCGGCTACGATGCCGAAGCGACCATTTCGGCGGACGGCAAGAAGATTGTTTTTACTTCGATGCGCGACGGCGACCTGGATATTTATACGATGGATGCCGATGGAAAGAACGTGCGGCGTTTGACGGACGAACTCGGCTATGACGGCGGCCCCTTCTTTTCGCGCGACGGTAAGCAGATCGTGTATCGCTCGTTTCATCCGAAGACAGATGAAGAGGTCGCGCGGTATAAGCAGAGGCTGTCGGAAAATTTGATCGAGCCGAACGTGTTTGAAATCCGGGTTATGAATGCGGACGGGACGAACAAAAGGCAGGTCACAAATTTGGGCAAGGCGAGCTTTGCGCCTTACTTTCTGCCGGACGGCAAGCGTATTATCTTTGCCTCGAACGTACACGATCCCAAAAAGCGAGACTTTGACCTGTATGTCATAAACGTGGATGGCACAGGGCTTGAGCGCATCACTTTCAACGATTCGTTCGACGGCTTTCCGATGTTTTCGCCGGACGGCAAAAAGCTTGTTTTCGCTTCCAACCGCAACGCCGCGACGCGCGGCGACACGAACGTTTTCATCGCGGATTGGGTTGAATGAGTAGTTGATTCTTAAAAGCCATGTATAAAAAAATCTTTTCCTTCCTGCTGATCTTCGTGTTTGTCTTCAGCGCGTCGGCGCAGAAGAAGCAAATGCCGCAGCGCACGAGCGCGGGCGCGCCGAGTGTTGAACGTCTTCGCGCGCATGTGACGCATCTGGCTTCGGACAAAATGGACGGGCGCAGGACGGGCACGGATGGAGCCAGAGCGGCAGCGCGTTATATCGCGGCAGAGTTTGCGCGGCTGGGCTTGCGTCCCTCTACGGGAAGCAAAGCGAATGTGAAGGCTGCGAAGGCTGGCGGGCAGCAGTTCATGCAGAGCTTTCCGTATGTCTCAGGCGTCGAGCTTGGCGGGACGAATGCGATGACGCTCTCGCGTCGCGCGCCTGCCGTCGAGGGCGAGCCTTTGGGCGGCGGCATCACGACGCTCGACCTGAGCCTGAATGAAGACTGGATGCCGCTCGGCTTTTCGACGGACGCACGGCTGTATACTTTGCCTGTGACGTTTGTCGGCTACGGCCTCGTCGCTTCGGATTTGAAACACGACGATTATGCAGGCGCGGATGTTAAGGAGCGCGTCGCGCTGGCCTTCGCGGGGACGCCGGACGGCGACAATCCGCATGGACAGTTCGGGCGTTACGCGGACGTGCGCTGGAAAGCCGTCGCCGCGCGCGACCACGGGGCGAAAGCCTTAGTCGTCGTCGCCAGCGATGACAACTTTCGCAATGACAAGCTGGCAAGATTGAGCTATGACAACAGCGCGGGCGACGCGGGCTTGCCGGTCATCGTTATCTCAAGACAGGTGGCGGCGCAGACGCTTGGCCTCGGCGGTATCACGCAGCTTGCCGAATTGGAAAAGCGCGTAGCGAGCGCGGCTGCGATAAAGAAAGACGCGACGCCGCAGACCGTTGATCCTGTGACGGATGCTGTCAACAAAGCTTCTTTCCTGGAGAACAGCCGCCTCACGCTCGCGACCAGCATTACGCGCCGCGATGCTCCGGCCTCAAACGTCATAGGCATCCTCGAAGGCTCTGACCCGCAGCTTAAGAAAGAAGCAATCGTCATCGGCGCGCATTACGACCACCTGGGGCGCGGCGGCAGCGGCAGCCTCGCTCCGCGCGAAGGCGAGATTCATCACGGCGCAGACGACAACGCTTCGGGCGTCGCGGGCGTGCTTGAACTGGCGCGGCTCTTCTCCGCAGAACGTGGAAAGATCAAGCGCACGATTGTCTTTATCGCTTTCGGCGGCGAGGAAGAAGGCTTGCTCGGCTCAAACTATTACGTCAATCATCCGGTCGTGCCGCTCGCTGATACGGTGGCGATGATTAACATGGACATGATTGGACGTTTGAAGGATAACAGCCTGATTGTCGGAGGCGTCGGCACTTCGCCTGAGCTGCGCTCATGGATCAATGAAGCTAATAGTAATATAAGCATCCCGGAGGCACCTGGAGAGTATCGAATCGTGTCGGCAAGCGCACAGAAATTCAATCTGACGCTTAACGAAGATGGATACGGGCCAAGCGATCACGCATCTTTTTATGCGAAGAAAATTCCCGTGCTCTTTTTCTGGACGGGCACTCACGCGGATTACCACAAGCCTTCGGACACGGCTGATAAAATAAATTATGAAGGCGAGGCGCGCATTCTCTCTCTGGTAATGACACTTGTGCGAGAGATTGACCGGAGCCAGCAGCGACCCGCTTACACTGCCGCGAAAAGCCAATCGACCGGGCGCACGATGGGCTTTAACGTCTCGTTGGGCACGATTCCGAACTACGCGGAATCGAACGACGGCCTCAAGCTCGACGGCGTGCGGGATAATTCGCCTGCCGCCAAAGCGGGACTCAAAGGCGGCGACGTAATCGTCAAACTCGCCGGGCGCGACATCCGCAACGTTTACGATTACACATACACGCTCGGGCAGATGAAAGCCGGAGAGGAATATGAAGTCGAAGCGATGCGCGGCAGCGAGCGCCTCAAGCTGAAGATTATTCCAGACGCCAGAAAGTAAAGAGAAAGTAAAAAGGCAAAAGGCAAAAGGTAAAAGTAAAGAAAAGGCAAAAGCATTGATGAAAGAATAGCTTGCCTCTCATCCTTACTTTTACCTTTTACCTTTTTACTTTTACCTTGCTTTACCAGCGCGGCTCGCGGTCGTTGCGCCCGCCGCCGTCGCTGCCGTAGCCGCCGCGATCATCCCGGTCACGTCCACCTCCGCCACCGCCATAGCCGCCGCGACCGCCGCCACCGCCGCGATCAGTCTTGGGCTTGGCTTCGTTGACGGTCAGATTGCGCCCGCCGAGGTCTTTGCCGTTGAACTGCTCGATAGCCGCCGCAGCCTCTTCCGGCGTCGCCATCTCGACAAAGCCGAAACCGCGTGAGCGTCCGGTCTCGCGATCTTCGATAATGGTGGCGGATTCAACCGTGCCCGCCGCTGAGAAAGCTTCGCGCAAATCATCGCCCGACGTGCGAAACGACAAATTACCAACATAGAGTTTCGTAGACATATCTTATCCTTCAAGGGTTAAAGGAAGCGTGGGCTGCAATGGAATCAAGAGAGTCTCTGAAGGGGGAAGACGCCTTCGACTTCTCGTGGCGACACAAAAAGGGTGCGCGCCCGTTGCTCTAACAAAAACGTGAGAGCGGCTTCTAACAAGTTGACAAACACTGCCTCACTCTCTCCTCAGCCGAACGCGGGTCGCTACACAGTCACGGGCAGGCGCATCACCTTTGACGCGCGAGAGCAGGAACACGAAGAAATATTATCCTGACTCACGCGCCCGGCGCAAGACCGAAAAGCTTTTGAAATTAGCAGTAAGAATTGTCAGAAGCAGGCGTCGAAGCTGTTTGAAAATTCCGACATGTGCGCCGGAGGCGCAGGCAGAAGGTAGCCAGACGTGCAACGTCTGGAAGGTCGAGGAAAAGATTCGCGCATTGAAGATGCGCCAAGAGCTGTCTGTCCGCACCTTCAGTGCGGAAACGATTGTATCAGCTAACCAGACGTTGCATGTCTGGCTACCTTCTCATCGCCGCTTGCGCGGCTTAACGGAATTTTCAAACTGCTTCTTAGCTTCGCTCGGATGCTTTAAGAAAATCGGCGCACAGCACATTCGCTTGTGCCGAAAGTTTCGATGTGAAAGCTAATGGCCGACTTGACATCAGCCAGAGCCTCTTCGTAGCTATCGCCTTCGCCGACCACCACGCCCTTGAGGCCAAGTGGATAAGCGACATATCCATCAGAGTGTTTTTCGATAATAATTTTTATGGATTTCATCCAATTGCTCACCTCCGATAGGATGAATCTTATCACACGGCTGCATCAGGATTGAATCCGGTTTTCTATTTCGCTCTTGGAAAACCGCCGATTTTGTCGCAGAATGGGAACGCATCTAAAAGCTCTGCCCTGATGCCTATCTTGGTCGCGCCGATTACCGGCAAAGACTTTTCACCTTTTTCAGTGGACTTCGGCTCAAAGCAAGCCACGACCCGACAGCAATATGATCGGACAGACGATTTCTCATTACCGTATCCTGAGCAAGCTCGGCGAGGGCGGAATGGGCGTCGTGTATGCCGCCGAAGATACGCATCTGGCACGCCCCGTCGCCATCAAGTTCCTGCACGCATCGGTTGACGATCATCATTATCGCGCGCGTTTCCTGCGCGAAGCGCGAGCCATCTCTTCCTTGAGCCACCCGCACATCGCCACCGTTTACGATTACGGCGAGACAGCGGAAGGACAGCCCTTTCTGGTCATGGAACTGGTGCAGGGGCAGACGCTGGACGAGCTGTTGGAAGCGAGCGCGCTCACGCTCCGGCGCGCGGTCGAAATCATAGAGCGCGTCGCAGAAGCTCTCGAAGAAGCGCATCATCACGGCATCATCCACCGCGACATCAAGCCGTCGAACGTCGTCGTCACAGAGCGCGGGCAGGTCAAGGTCTTGGACTTCGGGCTTGCCAAGCGCATCAGCGAAGAGAATCATTCGGATACAGACCAGAACGCGCGCACCCTGCTTGCCACGCACACGCGCGACGGCGTCGTGGTCGGCACGCCGCTCTATCTCTCGCCGGAGCAGGCAACGGGCGCACAGGTGGACGGGCGCAGCGACCTGTTCGCGCTCGGAGCTTTGCTCTACGAATGTATTTCCGGCAAGCCTGCCTTTTCCGGTGGCAGCGTGATCGAGATCGGCGCGCAGGTCTTGCATATCAACCCGCTGCCGCCGTCTAAGATCAATCCGCAGGTGTCGCATGAGCTGGATCGCATCACCATCAAAGCGCTTGCCAAGAAACCTTCCGAGCGTTATCAAACCGCGAAAGAGCTGCGCGAGGATTTGATTGCCGTGCAGTCCAATTTGAGCCTCAGCGGAGAAAGAATCGGGCGCGTCAATCCGCGATTGGGAGCGGGACAACAGACGAGCAGGCTGACGGTCATCTCTGCCTCGCTGAGGCGACCGCGCATCTCTGTTTTCACGTTGGCCGTGGCGGCGCTGGCAGTCGGCCTTATCATCTGGGGCATCAGCCGGGCTATTAGGCCGACGCCGCATGAGGCGACTCCGGAGGCACAACGATTTTATGAGATCGGCACGAACTTTCTGCGTGAGGGAGCTTATTATCAGGCGAGCAAGTCGCTCGAAAAAGCCGTCAGCATAGACGACGGCTTTGTCCTTGCGCATGCGCGCCTCGCAGAAGCCTGGCATGAGCTGGACGTGGCGGACAAAGCCAAGACCGAGCTGCTGCGCGTCAATACGCTCGTGCCCGACCGCTCAGCATTAAGCAAGGTGGACGCGCTTTATCTGGATGCGATCAATGCGGTTGTCGTCAACGATTTTGCGAAGGCCGCAGAGTTTTATTCGCGGATCGCCCAGCTCACGCCCGACCAGCCGCAAGTCTACGTTGATCTTGGTCGCGCCTACGAGAAGAATGATGAAACGGATAAAGCGATTGAAAAATATCTGGAGGCGACCAACCGCGACCCGCAATACGTGACTGCTTTTCTGCGTTCGGCCATCGTCCACATCAGGAAACAGAAGTTGGACACAGCGTCTTCGACTCTCGACAAGGCAGCGGAGCTGTACGACTCGCTGGGCAACATCGAGGGGCGCACCGAAGTCTTTTACTGGCGCGGCGTCCTGTGGACAGAAGGAGGCAAGCTCGCGGAAGCACGCGCCGCCTTGCAGCAGGCGTTTGATATGGCCAGCACGACGGGCAACAATGCGCAGAAAATCAACGTCCTCCTGCAACTGAGCCGCGTCTCTTACAACGAGGGGGCGACCGGCAAAGCCAGCGACGATGCCAACAAAGCTCTTAATCTGGCAGAGCAGCACGGACTCAATAATCTGGCGATTATCGCTCTGCTCGATCTGGGCAACGCCTTCCTCGCCGGTGGTCATTACAATAAAGCCGAAGAGCAGTTCAGGCGTGCGCAGGAACTGGCACAGCGCAACGGTGCGCGGCGGCTCGAAGCCAAGAGCAAATTGAATTTGGGCGGCCTCCTCATGCAGCAACTCCGCACGGACGAAGGACTGCCGCTAGTTAAGCAGGCTCTCGAATTTTTTCAGCAAGGTAATTACCAGCGGGACATCGCATTTTGCCTGAACTATGTGGGGCGCGATCAAAGGCGCAAGGAACAATACGAGGAAGCGCTTAAGACTTTCCGGCAGAAGCTGCAACTGGCTCAAGCCTCCGGCCTCAGGTTGCAAGCGGCTTTCGCGCACGGAGAGATTGCGATGGTGCTCGCCAAGCAGGAGCGATACCCGGAAGCCTTGCAAAGTTATAACGAGAGCTATTCGATCAGCAAAGATATAGGCGATAGACAGAGTTTGGCGTATAATCGGATGAATAGCGGTAATGTCTTATCGCAACTCGGCCTTGCGGAAGATGCGCGCATTTCTCTGGCCGAAGCCTCATCGCAGGCAGATAAGCCGGATGGCAGTTATAAACCCGTCCTCGCTGAAATCGAGATGATTCACGCGCAGATCGCGCTCAGCGAACGTGATTTCCCGGAAGCCAAAAAGCGTAGCGCCGAAGCCATCAAGCAGGCCGGAAAGGACTATCCCGATGTCGCCATCGGAGCCAGAATCACACACGGGCTGGCACAGGCATTATCCGGTGCGGCGCGCGACGGAAAGCGTCTCTGCGAAGAAGCTCTGGAGTTGGCAGAAGGCACGCGCGAGCAAGCGTTGATTACGGATGCGATGCTGGCGTTGGCAGAAGCCTTGTATCAAACGGGCGAACAGGGCAGAGCGTTGACAATTGCGCTACAGGCGCAGGAAAGGCTCGCGCGCTCCGGCGAGCAGGAATCGGAATGGAGAGCATGGCTCATCGCCGCGCTTGCCACTGCGAAGACCGGAGACGAGACAGCCGCGCGTGAGCGTTTGACGCGCGCCTCAGAGTCTCTCGCGAGGCTGCAACAAAACTGGGGAGCGGAAGCCTTTGAACGCTACCAGTCCAGAAAAGATATACAGGCTTTACACAAGCAACTCAGCGGAGCATTAAACGCTGAACCATAATTCTCACACAGTCACAAAGGAGAAAAAAGATGCAAGAAGATCCGACTCAAGGCGACCCTCCGGGCAGCGGTGGTGAAGGACGCCCTGGCCCTACCAATAAGCCAGCCGACGGTGGCGATCTCGCTCCGGGAGACCCTCCGGGTAGTGGCGGCAATGCCCCATTGCCGGGCGACCCTCCGGGCAGTGGCGGTGAAGAGCCGACGCAGCCATAACACGCCGGAAGCCTGAGCCGCGGGCGCATCAGCGCATCTTCGGCTCTTCAATGTTTGAAATTTAGTAATCGAGTGGCTCGCACCTTTCGGCAACAGGCCGTGTGGTGTGAGCCTTGAAAAAAATCATCACGCGGGCGAGACTTTACAGCTCGTTCGCGTGATGGTTTTTTTGATAAAGGGCAACATGGCGCGCGAAATCCTCAATCGCATCGTCCTCATGCTTTGGCTCTGTAGGCTGTGCTGACGAAGCGCGCCCGCGTCTCCGGCGCTCGTGCAGCGTTGACTCTGCGATGCCTGCCATCCACCAGAGCGTGCCGCGCGTGCCCAGGTGTTCTCTGACGTGTTGCAGAAAGCGCGGGTACAGCTTAAAGGTGCGGGTCAGTAGATTTTTGAGTGTGCCGAAAGACATCCGTCCCTGAAAAAAATCACGCCGCACGCGCTCGTCCAAATCATGCAGCGCGGCCATCAAGGCGTTCATCGTTTCATTAACGACCGGAGGCGCAGAGCGCGGCGCGGGTCGCATCAGCTCCGCCAGATTCGTCAGCGGAGCGACACGCGGCTCGCAGGCGTTGATCTCCGACAGCGAAGCCGCGTCCAGCAGATTTGCTTTCAGAGCCAAGTCGGTCAGGTGCGCCAGCGAGCGTAGGCTTCGGACGTGCGCGCCAAATCCCAAGAGCGTCAGCGGGGCTGAGAGCCTCGCCGCGTCGCCCATGAGCAGCACGCGGTCTTCCGCCGTCCGCAGCGTGTTTTTCCTGCCGCTCTGCTTGGTGCCGGGAATGTAATTGAAGACGGGTTTTAAGACGCGCCACTGCGCGCCAGCGCGTTTGTATCCGGGCAGGCTTTCAAAGTATTGCTCGAAAAGCGAGAGCAGCGATTTATCCGCACGCGAACTCACGGAATCATAAAAGAAGAGCGAGGTGATGTATTCATCGCTTTTGCCGCTGCGTGCGCAGCCTTCCCACAAGAGCTGGCGATGATCGCGCGCGTCCTCATTGCTGACCAGAATCTCGCCGACACCGAAATCAACCTTGTCCGGCTCTTCGCCGCGCGCAAAGCCTCTGGCGACGGTTCCCACAGTCGGGCGCACATGCGTGATCGCGCCGCTCTCGTTAAGCTGCCGCGCCACAACACTCTGAGCATCCGTCGCATCAACCAGCAGCCGCGCGCCGTATAACTTTCGTTTCCCTGTGCGCGTCTCTTCGACTTCGACAGAGACGCTGTCCGGCTGTACATAGCAGCGTATAAAGCGCAGGCCGTCCAGCAACACAGACCCCGTTTGGCTCTGCTCGATTTTCCTGCGAGCGATGCCGAGCAGCCTCTCTGCATCAAGCGAGACATCCAGCACGCCGTCCATCCACAAAGGCGGAGTCTTGATGCGCGATGCTGCATCATGGAACTTAACGAAGCCCTTGCGATAGCGATTAAGAATCGCCGCCTCAAGCTCTTCTCCGGTGAACAGCCCCGCGCGCTCAAGCTCATTCAGCTCTTGATTGGAAACATTCCACACGCGCTCTGTGTGCCCGACCGTGCGCTCGTCAAAGACCAGCACGCGGCGACGATAGAGGCAGCTCATCACAGCGGCCTGAAGCAAACCCAGCTCGCCGCCGTGATAGATAATCTCAAACCCTGCTTCAAGCGAAAGGTCTGCGCGCGGCGCGCCTTTAACCACACATTCCGGCGCGCTCTTGTTTGATGATTCGGACATTGCCTGTTGCCAGCGCGCGTCCATTTCCCAGATGCGCCGGAGCCACACCTCGCGGTCTGCGAGCGAGCCGAAACTGGCGACGGTCAAAGGATAGCGTTTGCGAAAATCGCTGAGGTCTGGCGCGGGGTACTGGCTACGGGATTTGGCTGGGGCGGCGCTCATAAAAACAAAAACCTTACCGGCGCGTCGAAGCTCTACACGCTTCGACCGTCGTATGACTTCTAATCAAACAAAGAGGGGAGCCGATTTAATTTTGATGCGAGTGTACTAGATGCCCGCGCCGCGAGTCCATCGCTGCCAGAGAAACTTTCGGATTTTCTTTGCGCTCTTTCCCGTTTCTGCTACATTCACCTTGTAAAAATCAACCGGATCGAGGCGAAGCTATGACAGACGAAGAACGCCAACGCCAGATGGATTTCATTCTTAACACGCTGGCAGAAGTCACAACCAAAAACAGCACTCTCACCGATGCCCAAGCCCGCACGGAGGCCACTGTCGCCGAGCTTGCCGCACAGGTGCAAGGCCGCAATGGGCAATCATAGCAACTCAAAACATCTTAAGTTCGGTGTGGGGCAGAGTTGAAAAGCTTTGCCCTTATGTTAATCAAGCGGTAAAAATAAGTCAGAGTCGTAAAGTGCCGCTGGTAGCGGTCTAATTGGCGTTAGGTGCTTCCCACAAAATTATTATGTAAATGATGTTCATAAGGGTAGTTCAACTACAGGAAGCGTCTATCGAAAAGGATGCTGCTATGGTATTAAATTATCTCAAAATTACTATTAACTTTTTCTTAGTATTTATTTCAACTTTTTTCTGTGGATCTATCATTCTGCTGCTTGGTGCTGTATATATTTACCTTCGAACAGATGCCATAGTAACAGAAATAATTATTCCCTTTGATGTGGGCGAGATTGGAAGGTATATTGGTCACGCTGTTGCGAACTTAATTTTTCTGGCTCCAGTACTATACTGTGGTGTTGCATTCAGTCGGTTTCTTCTACGAGCAGCGCCACCGCGGCTTTCAGGCAGAGTTCGATTCGGTGTTCTCTTACTATCCCTTCTGCCTGTTCTGGTATGCGCTTTTTCAACAGGTGGTACCCTGTTCGTTATCCTCACTGCTAGTGATTTGTTGCAGTGGGACAGGCTTCGATTGATAAATACTGCCACTTTTGGCGTATTGTTTCTTATATGGTTCGGCGCGTTCGCTTTTACCCTGCTTAAGCGACACCTTAAACCATTATCCTTTCTCGACCAACCCTTCGTCTTGTTTCTCAGACGTTTCTCAAATTTTTCAGACCAAACAGTGGTTAGCCTTATACTAAGGCAAACGCCGCTAGGTAAGCCAATCGTCTTTCTAGTGCCGACTCGCAGTCGCGCTAGCGATTGGAACCCATTTCTAGTAGGATTCGCTGGGATTAAACTTCTAAATCCGTTCCGTAGCGTGCCGGTTATTGTGAAGTCACCGGAAACTGAATGGAAACAAGCAATACAGTTTCTAATAAACCGTGCTCAAGTTGTTATCTTTGACATTTCGGAAAAGAGCGACGCAGTCAAAACAGAGTTCGAGATGATTAGCCAAGCTGCGTGTTGGCAGAAAACGATCTTTCTCAAAAACGATGCCGCAAAGGCAGATCATGAGCTTGAGCAGAACATCCGGTTCAGAGGCTCTCAGATCATTTACTATCGCAAGAGTTGGATTCGAGGAATCCCAAGAATGATCTTCGGTTACTTTGCGCTATCATTATTAACAAGTGTCATACTTGCTATAAATATTGGCTCAATAAACAACCCTATAGTTATAATTTTGTGTTTACTCTTCGGAATTCTATTTTGGGTGTGGCTTTATGTCTCATTCTTTGTGCGTCCCTCGGTAGACCGCACATCAAAAATCTCCCTCAAGAAGATATTACGAGAAGGCCTGGAAAGTAATATTTCATGAGCGGCGCACCTAACAACCCATCTGAGGTGTTCGAGTCAAGCAGAAAGCTCTCCCTCAAGCCGAATTATTCGCCGCATAGCTGAGGAGCGTCGAGCCTTTCTTTCTTAACCCTTCCAGATACTTCACCTCATCGTAGGCCGTCCGGCTCTGCCAACATTGATAGATGATTCTGATCCACTTGAAAGCCAGCGCCCGCACTGCTGCGTGATGGCTCTTGCCCCTCGCCCGCTGCCCGTCATAATAGGCCCGCGCCCAGAACGAATGCCTGAGACTCTCGCCCGCGTACTCGTGGAAAGTCTGGCGCAAGAACTTTGGGCAGAAGTAGCGCCACCTCACCTGGCACCTCTTCCCACTTCTTTCCATCACCGGCGCAATGCCTGAAAGCTGCGCCAACTCCGAGGCTGAGTGCCATCTCTGGCGGTCGCTGCCCAAAGCGACTACCAGCCGCGAGGCATAGACTTGGCCCGCTCCCGGCAGTGATTTGAAGAGGGCAAAGTCCTGATGGACTGAGCAGATGGCTTCGATCTCCGAGTCGAACTCTTTGATGGCCACCAGTGTCGTCTGCATCTGCGAGGCGAGCGCCTTGCACATCACGACCGAAGAGTTAATCACCGCCCGATCCGTCGTGAGCGGCTGGCTCGCCTTGATCAAGTTCACTCGCTTCTCAATCGTCTGTGCCCTGACCGAGTGATGTTGACGAAAGAACTTGCGCAGCGTCGCGCGCCTGACTCGACCAAGTGCTTCCAGTGCCGGCCAGCGCAAGAGGAAGTCACAGACCAAGTTTGTCCGCAGGTCTGGAAACCATTCCAGCACTTGCGGAAAGTAGAGTTTCAAGAGCGCCGTCAAGCGGTTGCTGAGGCGTGTCCGATCATCCACGAGGCGGCGGCGATGCTCCACCAAATAGCGCAGCGTGCGCGTCTGTTCCGAGTCTGGCTGCCAGGCGCGCAAATGCTCACGATGATGCAGGAGTAACTCGGCCAAGTAAGCGGCATCACTGGCGTCGTCCTTATGTCGCGAGGGTGAGAAGGCTTCGCGGTATTTGGAAAGTGTCTGCGGGTTGACCGGATAGAGGGTCAGAAAATCGTACTTCATCAAGGCAAAGATGAGCGGGCCTCTGGACTGTTCCAAGCAGACCGCGATGGGCTGACCATTAAAGCGGACATGCAAAGCGGCAGCCCACTCATCAAGGGTTCTGGAAGAGTGCCGCAGGGTGGCCGCTTCCGCTTGTCCGGTGGCAGTCTCAATCAAACAGAGGTCATGCTTCTGGTCAGCCCAGTCAAGACCAATGAGCGCGGCGTAGTGGGTCATGGTCGTCCTCCATCGAAGAGTATCAGTTCGGGTGCGGAGAACATGCTGGCAATAGCTCTGCGAGATAGTTATAGTAGAGTCCGCTCAATGGGACATCATCTGAGTAGTCGTTGTCGAGCTATAGCGCGGAGCGGGTGTGCGAAGCGGTTGTTAGAGACGTTGCGAGCGTCTTTCATTCAAGATTCGTCACACCCGTTCAGCATGTTCTTTCCTCTGGCATACTCTAAAGCGCAATGCAAGAGAAATGAACCTCGTCAACCTATAACTCATTCAACCCGACCCCGCGATAGCTTTCCTTTCATGATAAATTGCCCTGGCGGGCATTGAAGGCTGCTCGCGCGGGGCGGGTTAGATCGAGCGTTAGGCCGCGCACGAGATGAGTAATAGATGTGGAGAATGAGAGGAATCGCCAGCCTATTTGCTCTCGTCTTCTCTAAACCTATCCAGATAACTCATTAACTCCCAGTAATAATCCAAGCTCTCTTGATAAGCATAGCTTGCCGCAAAAAAAACAGTTATGTGTGCTGCCACAAGTTCTCCTTCCTGAATAGCATTAGATAGAGCTGACATGAGCTTAATGAATGCTGGGTCTTTGCTTTGGCGTGCTACTTCTGTCAGCCTTTCGATCTGCCCGACCTTGAGACTGTCCAGTAAAATGACCATTCGCTGGAGGAATGGTTTAATGTCGTCTCGGATGATAATTTCCAAGACTAGTTGACGAAGTTCTTCAAGGGGCAATACGGCAGGATTGAGAGTACGTGCGGCTTTTGTTGGTTGGAGCTTACGGCTGCTGGAACGTTGCTTTCTTCCGTTCTTGGCTGTATCCATTGCTTGCTCCGTTCAGCATTCATGCGGTTGACTTAATGCTAGGGCTGACAGCAAACATCGAGTCTGCTATGTTATGCTCCGTTTTAACCTGAGCTTTGACAATTATTTGCAAAAGCTGATGCGTCTCGCCGCTACAAATCGCAAGTGATGGGAGCCACATGGGAGAGCACAAGGAATAAACTCCCGGCGGCAACAAGTCCCATTGCTATTTTAGAATGTATTCATTCTAGCTGCAAGCGAGAAATACATGCACTTATACCATCAGGAGAGAAATCCTGATGGGAATAGCTTCACGCTTAAAGCCGGTACGCCTTGCGGAAAAACTACTTCAGATACGTCTGGCTTTTGACCTCTCACAGAATGAAATGATTGGCCGGCTGGGGCTGACCGATGAGCTTATTCGAGAAGAACTCTCTGCATTTGAGCGTGGGTTACGCCAACCTCCTCTTGTGGTTCTATTGAGGTATGCGCGTTATGTGGGTATCTCAACGGATGTATTTATAGACGATGAAATGGAACTTCCTGAAAGGCTGCTGAAAGCTTCAAATCAGGTAATCGTCAGAAGCAAATCCGTATCCCGAAGCAAACGTAAGCCATGATTGATGAAATTGTGCTTAGTAGGCGACGGCCTAACGGCTCATTGAACCGGAGCGCAAGTTAGCCTGCCTTTCATCGTCAACTTGGGCGTACCCGAGTTGTGTGTGCGCCCGGTTAGAGCGGGCAGTATGCTGCGGGTTGCAAAGAATGTAGAAGAAATCAAATCGGATAAGGAGAATGATCCCTATGTCGGCTAAAGGTAAGCAAGTTGTTGCTTCCATATTGCTTTCGGTTATTTTCATGTCGGGCTGCAAAGCTTCCAAAGAAGTAAACTCCAATCAGCCTGCTAACTCCAATACAGCAGAAACGTCAAAAACAACCACGCCGCCTGTGAAGCCTGCCTCAGACGGCACGATTCCTTCGGGGACTGGCGTCGAAAAAGAAAAGCCGGAGGCTGGCAAAGGAAACGTGCAGGGAAAAGTTCTTTATAACGAGCAACCGGTCGAAGGGGTTGAAGTCAAACTGTGCGAAAAGTTCAACCAGTACTTGAGCGGCGGGTGTGGCGGCGAAACATTCACCACCAAGACAGACGGTGCGGGCGAGTATTTAATCAAAAACGCGACGCCCAGAACTTATGAAGGCTTGATCGTGAAGGTCTTCGACACTCCGTATTACGTCTTCGCAACTGCGGGCATAGTCCAAACGGCCAAGTACAAGATCGAAGAGAGCAAGACATTCTTTGCGCCTGACACAAACCTGTTCAAGAACGATTTGAAGCTTTTGAATCCAAAGGCGGGCGCGAAAACCGGTGCGAACGACATAGAGCTGAAATGGGAAGCTTATCCGAACGCAGCTTATTACAAATTCAGCATCCACGCCGACAGCTCAACGGGAGCCAAGACTGAGCTTAACTACATTAACAATCGCGTTGATGGGCTGTCTTTCACCTTAAGTACACCGCTTACACCCGGTTCATACACCTGCAAGGTCGAAGCCTATAACAGCAACGACATCAAGCTTTCTCAAAGCCCAAGCGATATTAAATTCACTGTGACAGGTGAGGCAACAAAGTAAAAGGCACTGGATGAAAGAATCGAATCCGAATGTTTCGCTGCGCGAGGTCACGAAGGAGACGCTGCGGGACATCACGCGCTTGAAGGTAAGTCCAGATCAGGAGCGGCTCGTTGCAACCAACGCGGAGTCTATTGCAGAAGCCTACTTCTCGCCCGACATCGCGTGGTTTCGTGCTGTCTACGCCGGTGACGCCCCGGTAGGGTTTGTGATGCTGGAGGATAATGCGACCGAAGAGCATTACTACCTGTGGCGTTTTATGATTGATGCGCGGCATCAGAAAAGTGGAATCGGACAAAGAGCCTTGGAGTTGATATTTGAGTATGTCAAGACACGACCCGGCGCAAGGGTTCTATACACAAGCTGCGTCCCGGGTGAAGGCAGCCCGGGTCCGTTCTACGAGAAGATGGGCTTTGTATACACGGGCGATAAGGATGGTGATGAACTTGTGATGCGAAGAGAGCTTTGAATGCGGTTTTCAAATGAAAGCGACCGACTCCCGCAAAGGCGCAAGAGCGAGGGTGTAGGGTGTAGGGTGTAGTAAAAGGAAAGAATGCTTTTCTACACCCTTCCCCTATACCCTTTCTTGCTTTGAGCCTTTGCGGGAAATGTTCTTTGCTTTAATTTCAAGCTCGACGGCGCGAAATCAGGCTGATGAGGGCGACGAAGAGCGCGGAGCCGATGATTGACCAGATAATCGGAAACTTTGTGCCGCCGATGTTGACGGCAAACAATTCAGGCAGCTTCAGAGCGTGTGCCAGCCACATACCAAGCAGCGCGCCTATAAACCCGAGCGCGATAGAAACCAGACAACCGCCGCGCGAGTAACCCGTAATGGCCTGCCCCAGCGCGCCGCACAAACCCGCGACCAGCAACAGAATAAGCAAATCAATCAAGCCCATCAAAGTAACCTCCGAGATTAGAAGTCGGGAGTCGAGAGTCGGGAGTCAGGAGTCTGAAGAAATGATGTGTCAGCCTTTCGTTCCGACTTCAGACTCCTGACTCCCGACTCCTGACTTCTGCTTTACCGTCCGCACATCGCTTCGCCTTTGCCGGCATGGCCGTCGTGGTTGCTGGCGCATGCGCCGCAACTCCACTCGGCGGGCGAGCCGAAGTCGGTCTTGTCCGTATATTCGTAATCGCCCTGATTGCTGTTGGTGTTCTTGACATCAAGTTTGTCTTTTTCGACCTTGACGCGATAGATGCTGGTCTTGGCTTTGATGGCATCCATGATGCGCCATGTCGTGTTGTTGCGCACGATGACGGGCTGCGTTTTATCAAGACCCATGATGTAGTCCGCCGCGAACTCGCCGACGCCTTTTACTTCAAGACGGTTGCGGCGATTATCATATTCCTGCTTGATGGCTGTATAACGAACTTCCTTTGCCAGTTCCTTAGCTTGCTTTTCCGCATCCTCCGGCGAGGCGCGCTCGATGACGCGAGCCAGAATCACGCGCAGGGCTTCGCGCTGCTTCTCGTCTGCGCGCTCGTCTATAAAGAGTGCGCGCCCGTTCTTGAGGTCTGCCCCGCCAAAGCGCAGGCCGTCGAGCTTCACATCGTTATAGCTGCCTTTACGAATGTCGTAAGAGTAGAAAGCGTAACAGTAATCGTGCGGCGACGGCCCTTCGCCAAAGTTGCAGGTGCAGGGCACAGAGCAGGTACAGGCTTCGGTCAACGCGCCTTCGATTTTCCATGAAGCCGGAGCAGGCGAAAGCTCTACGTGCGGCACGGCTGCGCGATGCGGGCTGGTCAGCAAGTGCGAGCCGGTAAGGAACGTCACGACTCCAAACGCAATTGCTGTCAGGACGGCGCAGAGCGCAGCGAGAAACGCGCGGCTGCTTTTCTGATACGGAAAATAATGAGTCCTTAACTGGATTTCGTCTGCGCTCATGGTCAAGCCTCTCCTTAGCGAAAAAAATCGTTCGCGGAAATTTTCGCTTGGATGCTCCTGCACTGCCCGTTGATGTCTTCAAGGTAAAAGCTAGTGAATAGTAAATGGTAAATAGTAAATGGAGAAAAGAAAGCGTTCTTCTATTTACCATTCACTATTTACTATTCACTAGCTTTTACCTTTCTCATTGCGCTCGCCGCTCTGTGCCTTGCCAATTTAAAGTATCCGCGCGCGTCTGGCTTTCGCGCGTGGATTCTTCAATCAGCGGAATCAGTCTGGCAATCGCATGCTCAAGCCCGCGCGCCTGCTCAATGGTCAGCAGCATGGTCGGCGCACGCTCGCCCGTTCCTTCCAGCGTGAGCGCAAGCAACTCCGGCGCGAACACGGACACGCGCACATGCCCGTCCGTCGCGCGCCTTCCGACGGCAATCTCCACTTCATGCTCAGATACAGCCATGACAACCCCCTAGTGACAAGTGACAGGTGACAAGTGACAAGATAAATGCTTTTTTCCTGCTTGTCACTTGTCACTCATCACTTGTCACCGCGTTTCAAGAGCCATTCGCGGACGACTTCTCTGGGGCTGCGTTTCTTGCCGTCAACTTCATAGTTCAATCGCCGCATCTGCTCGGTGTTGATGGAATTGCGCAATGACTCAATGACTTCGTTGATAGCGGGCGAGAGCGCGTCGCGGCGTATAAGTATCACTGCTTCATAAGGTGGAAAGTAGTGACGGTCATCTTCGAGCTGCACGAGGTCTAGCGCGGCGATCAATCCGTCCGTCGAATTGCCCGCGATGATGTCTACCTGATTTTCTGCGAGCGCGCGATAAGTAAACGCTAAATCCATCTCGCGCGGCTCTGCGCTTAACTGCAAACCGTAAGCCCGCGCCAATCCCGGATAACCGTCCGCGCGCGTTTTGAAATCCTGTCCAAAGCCTGCGCGCCATGCGCGTGCGTGCGGCACCGCATCCGAGATGGTTTTCAGATTCAGCCTCCGCGCATCCGCGCCGCGCACGAGAATCGCAAAGTCGTTGCTAAAGCCGAGCGGCGCGCTCACTTCGACATTAAATTTTTCGGCATACTCGCGCTTGACCGTTTCGTAAACGGCGCGCGTGTCCGTGATGGGTTCGTGTTTAAGAATCGCCGTGTAAGAAGTCCCCGTGTATTCCGGATAAAAATCCATGCGCCCGGAGGTAATGGCCTCATGACAGAGATTGCCGCCAAGCTCGAACTGTCGCTCGACAATCAGGCTGCGTGCTTCAAGGCTTTGCGCGACTATCTCCGCGAGAATCACGCTCTCTGTAAAATCTTTCGAGCCGACAATGACGGTCGCGCGCTTGCCGGTGCGCCAGACCGCGAACACGGCCAGACTCAGGATCGCTGCTGCCGCAAGCGATGCCCAAACAAGCTTGCCTCTTATCGTGCCGCTTTTTCTTTGACGCGCTTTTCTGGTTTTCGTATCGAAACGCTTTTCCAGTCGCCCGAGCAGAAAGTCTGCCGCCAGAGCCATCAGCGCGGCGGGCACTGCCCCGGCTAAAATCAGAGCGTTGTCGTATTGACGCAGACCGCGAAAGATATATGTTCCAAGCCCGCCCGCTCCGACCACAGCCGCAATCGTCGCCACGCCGACATTAATCACGACCGCCACGCGGATGCCCGTCAGAATCACGCTCATCGCCAGCGGCAGCTCGACCTGCCACAGAACCTGCCTGTCCGTCATCCCCATCGCCACGGCGGCCTCGCGCACGTTTGCATCAACGCCCAAAATTCCCGTGACGGTGTTACGAATAATTGGCAGCAGCGCGTAAAGGACGAGCGCGACGATGGCCGTGCGTGCGCCGATGCCGCCGATGAAAGGCAGCGGGATAAGAAAGCCGAAGAGTGCGAGGCTCGGCACGGTCTGCATGATGTTGGCGATGCCGAGCACAGGCGTGCGGAGTTTTTTGTAACGTGTGAGCAGGATGCCTACGGGCAAGCCGATAGCGACGGCGACGAAAGTTGAGAGGCATACTAACCAGAGATGCTCACCGACGAGGTTGAGCATCTCCGTGCGGTTCTGGGCCAGAAAATTCCAGAGCCTCATGCGCGCCTCCGTGTTGATGCGGATGATGCAAATAAAGAAAAGCTAACCTCGCGCAAAGGCGCAAAGGCGCAAAGGGAAGACGCCAAGAAAAGACAGGAGCAGAGCTTAGAGCGCGTCTTTGAATGCTCTTCTTGTGCCTTGCTTTCTTTGCGCCTTTGCGCCTTTGCGCGAAACTTTTCTTTCATCCTGCATGACTCAATTGCAAAGTCTCGACGTATGCCTGCGCGTACTCATCATGAGAGCGCAGAAAATCTTCCGGCGTTGCTAACAGGAGCAATTTCCCGGCGCGCATGAGGCCGATGCGTGTGCCGAGGAAGAGGGCTTCGCGCACGTCATGCGTGACGAAGATGACGGTCTTGCCGAGCCTTTGTATCAACTGCGCAAACTCTCTTTGCAGTCCCGCGCGCGTCAAAGGATCGAGCGCGCCGAACGGCTCATCGAGCAGGAGCAAGGGAGGCTCTGCCGCGAGCGCACGCGCGACGCCGACACGCTGGCGTTGTCCGCCCGATAACTCGCGCGGGTAACGCTCCGCGAACTCTTGCGGCTCAAGCCCGACCAGCTTTAGCAATTCATCAACACGCGCTCTCGTGCGCGCCGTTTCCCAGCCTTCCAATTCAGGCACGAGCGCGACGTTGCGCGCAACCGTGAAGTGCGGGAACAATCCCGCTTCCTGAATCACATAGCCGGTGCGCCTGCGCAATTGAATCGCATCCCAACCGCTCGTTGCCATGCCTTCGACCAAGACTTCGCCTGCGGTCGGCAGCAGCAGGCGATTGACAAGGCGGAGCGTCGTCGTCTTGCCGCAGCCGGATTCGCCGAGCAGCACCAGCGTTTCGCCCCGAAAGACTTGAAGATTAAGCTCCGCGAGAATCGGCGTCGCGACCTGCGGCGCGCTGTAGCTCACGTTGCGAAACTCGACGACCGGCTGGGTGTGTGTTTGTGAATTCAATTCTAAATGAACTCAATTTTAAGAAGTCGTTAGAACGCTTGATTTGTAACCCGCGCCGACAAGCAGCCTTCTAGCAGACGGAACAATTTAATGATGAAAGGCAGGCTAACTCGCGGTCGAATTCAATGGGTTGTTGGGCCTTAGCTCTTGCATCAATCGCAGGTGAGATGAATTGACGGCTTTCGTGCCCGGGAACATCGCTGTTGCATTGGGATGGAGTAAAACCCAGCCTTTCCCAAGCCGATGATACCTCTATCAAGAAGTCCCCATTAAGCGAGTAAGAGCAGTAGTGAAACTGTCGAGTTCAAATGAGGCCCAGCATATCTTTGCGAGTTCGTGCCCTCGACCATGCCAAGTAGCATTGATTACATGGATATTTTTCGATTGCAGGTAATCTACAGCGGGAATGAAGTCCTTGTCCGACGACACTAAGACAGCCACATCATAAGCACCCTCCCAAGCCAGACCGATAAGGTCGGTGACAATATGGGCATCAACAGTCTTTTCCGCAGCACGACCAAATGAAGCATGGCAAGACGGGCATGTATTTGCTGACATTCCACACGAACGACAGTGGACCGGATGCGTGCGCCAGTGCCGCTCCGACGTAAATACCCGGAAGCCAGGCTGCCTATCTAAGAAATTGTGGAGCCAGTTTTTTAACGGAGCTTCCCGCCCCGCTTCATAGCCGGCGTAAACGCGCGTTTCCTGAAGTGTGAGCGACCCTAGCCCCGCACTGGCAAGAAGAGCCGCAGCTGCTCTAGTCATCTCTCCGGGTAACAGCGTCCAGTCACAGCGTGCACCACCAGTACGCTCATTCCATGAGAGTTGGAAGTTCCAGTAGTCTACAAAAATTCGCACGTTCATAAATTGGACTCACTAAATAAATACGGGGAGCCGAAGCTCCCCGGGACAAACATTCGTGCCGGCACTTACGCCGACACGGGGCAAACATGAACATATTTTAGCGTTACTTTATAAGGTCGTCAAGCGCGGCTCGTTGACGACCCACATCGCCCTAACCCGTAGCCTTGTGTAGCTTTCGCATAGGTTCTCATCTTAGGCTTAACAATCGTATTATGCGCCTCTGGCGCAACAATCGGAATCTCCAAACAGCTTCCAAGATTATTTTTTCGGCGGCGCAGAATTATTCTTCGGCGGCGCGGATTTTGTTTGCCAGATGATTAAAGGCTGCGCTTCGACTTCGCGCCGGTAAAAGACGCGCGGCCTTTGCGCGGTGCGTTTTGCGGGGTCGCTGACTTGCTCTTCGCCTTCGACAAAAGCGACATCTTCCTGATCCAGTATGCGTCCCTGATTCTTTTCCATCTGCATCTGCGGGACGCGCTCGATGGCATAGTCTAGCCATTCGCGCGCCCCAATCGTGCCGTCACGCGGCTCTGTGTCCGCCGCTCCCTTTTTCAAACCTTCTTCGACCAGCGCATAGGTCAGATAACCATGCCCCAGACGGGACGCCTCCATCGCCGCCTGATAACTCTGCGCGGCGGTCAAGATGTACATGCCCTTCTCGTAAGCGAGCTGTGCCAAGCCCTTCGAGTTCATAGGCCCTCTGCGTTTCTCTTCGGCTTCGAGAGCCTGACCGCTATTGCAAGCATCTATCACGAGCAGGAATCGCCCGGCGTCTATCTTCTCAAAGGCTTGTTCCAATTCCCTGTCAGAGATGCTCTGTTCCAGAATCGTTTGCAAGCCTTCTTTGGTCAACTGATTTCGCGCGCCCTTGTAGCCAAGATCGTGCGGAATCAGAAAGAACTGATTCTGTTTCGCCGTCCCGTGCCCCGCAAAGTAAACGACGACGGCATCCTCCGGGCGCACGACTCCGGCAAGGCTGTTGAGCTTCTGCATCAGATTTGCCTTCGTCGCATTCTGATTGTGCAAAGCGATAACCTCTGTGCGCTCGTAAGACTGTATGCGCGCCTGCTGTTTTTTTATCTCCGCGCTGAACTCGGTCGCGTCCGCCACAGCATATTTGAGATTGTATTGCGAATTGGCATACGTGTTAATGCCGACCGCGACAAGATAGAGCACGCCCTTGCGCCGCAAGCTCTCAGCCCCCGTGACGACAAGCGTCGCGTCCGCGCTCTTGATATTGTCGCGGTTAAAAGCATAGGCCGTCAGTTGATTCTCTCCGGCGGTGATGGGAATTGTCGCTTCGAGCGTCGCGCTCTTTTGTCCCTTCAACACGTCGCCGCGAAAAACTTTGACGAGCGAGCCGTTGCGAAACAGGCGCACATCCTGCGCGCCGCTGCCGCCCTTGTGCTTGTCATCGGCGGGAGCTTCATTGATCTCTATGCGAACTTTGACGTTGCGTTCTGTTTGAGCAGCAGCGGGCGCGTCTGTTTGTGTCAGGGTCAGCGAAGGCTGGCGAATATCTTTGTTTGCGAGGTCGGCTGTCGCGCGCGGCTGCTTGCCCGCTAAGATTTCCGCGAGCAGTCCGGGATAGAAAAAGTCCGCGAAGAAGGCTTCGACCGGAGCCATGTTGTAGGTGTCGCCGAAACGCCAGCCGATCTGCTGCCACGCGGCGGGCGAGCCGTCAAAGAGTCCGTCCGGAGTCACCACCAGCCAGTCTCCGTCGCCGATCAGAATGAGCGTCGCCATTTCCGCCCCGTCCGCCTCGCGCCAGACTTTGGTCGTTCCGTCCTCGCTACAGGTAAAGAGAAATTTTCCGTCCACCGAATAAACGACCGCGCGCACATCCGTGTGATGCCCGATCAGCGAGCGCAGCAGGCGTCCCGTCGCCACGTCCCAGACATTGGCCTTGCGCGCCAGCCCGCCGTTGACCAATTTCTTGCCGTCCGCGCTGAAGACGACCGAGCGAACGTAATCGCCATAACCTGACAGGGTGCGCAGCAGGCGACCCGTCGCCACGTCCCAGAGCTTGATGGTCGAATCGTTGCTCCCTGTTGCCAGCATCGTCTGGTCCGGGCTGAAGGCCATAGAACGAACCGACATGGCATGTTTAGAGAGCGTGCGAATTTCTTTACCGGTCGCCGTGTCCCAGATGATAGTGAGGCCATCGTCGCTGCCGCTGGCAAGGAGCTTTCCATCGGGGCTGAAGGCGTAAGCGTAGATGTGTGATTTGTGTCCCTCAAGAAACTGTAGCGTCTCCCACGTCTTAACGTCTCTGAGCGCGATGCGTGTGGAGCTATCCAGCGTGACGAATTTTTTTCCGTCGGGGCTAAAGACGGGCATCGCAAGACCTGCGTTCATGCGCTCGACGGCTTTGGCTACTTTGTCAAGCGCGCCGATCATTTGGTCAACAGGGTTCTCCGGATTGGCTGTTTGCGGCGTGGGCGTAGGTTTTGGTTTTGGCGTAGGCTTTGGCGCAGGCTTCTCCGCTTTCTTATTTTTGTCAGCGCCCGGAATAAATTCCTTTCTCGTCGTCATGTCCCAGAAGCGCGCAGTTTCCTCTACGCCTGTGCTGGAGAGCAGCCGGTTGTCGGAGCTGAAAGCCAGTTCGACTACAGATGACTCCTGCTCGCCGAGCGCCTGGTCTACCTGTCCTGAAGCCAGATTCCACAGGCGAATCTTTTTGTCATCGCCGCCGGAGGCCAGAATCTTTCCATCGGGACTCAGCGCGATAGCCCCCAGACTCGGGGTGAACCCGGCTTTGAATTCGCTCTCCGCTCCGGTGGTCGTCTCCCACTTCTTGAGGCTGGCATCAAGCCCGGAGGTCTGTGGAGATGTCTGGTATCCGCCGCCGATCAGGAATTTCCCGTCCGGGGTAAAGGTGACTGCTTCGACCAGATTATTCTTCGGAGTGAGTTTGAGCTTCAAGTTGCCCGTCTCCATGTCGAAGAAGCGAAGCTCGCCAGCGCCGATGGCGAAAGTTTTACTGTCCGGGCTAAAGGCCGCGCCGTAACCCATCGCCGTGCCGCGAAACAGAGAGCCTTTGGTCTCGACATCCCAGATGTACCAGAAATCCGTCCCGCAGGTGGCGAGCATCTTGCCGTTCGGGCTGAAAGCGATTTCCTTAACATCCGCTGTGGCGAGATGCTCGGCCACGCCAAGCTCTGCGCCGGTCTTGGCATTGTAGAGGACGACCAGATTATCGAAGGCCGCCGCCAGCATCGGGTCGCCGGTCCGGGTCGGTCGAAAAGCGACGCGGGAAGGTTCCTTACCGTCGACCTTTAACTCTCGCTCTTTTTTCTCGTTCAAATCCAGCAGCACCACACGCCCGATGGTGGCATAGGCCAGAATTTTTGCATCCGGGCTGAGCGCCATCGAATAGACGGTTCGCGGTGTCTTCAACTCGCGCTCAGACCTGCCGGTGCGGACGTTCCACGGCTTAATCTCTCTGGCGGAACCGGCGAGCAGCGTTTCATTTGAGATGAAGAGCAGCGAAAAGACCGCGCCGGAATGACCTGAGAGCGTGCGCAAGACCATCCCCGTTTCCATATCCCAAAGCCTGACGGTGCCGTCACGGCTGCCGCTCGCCGCCATTTTGCCGTTGGGGCTGACGGCCACACTGCGCACGATGTCCGAATGATTGGTGCGGACATAAAGCTCCGGCTGCTGTGCCCGGACAACAGGGGCTAAGAGGCATAATCCGGTAAGCACGAGGAAAAGTTTGCGATGTAATGTCATAGCGATTTTCGGTCGAGTGTAAAATTAAATTTATTACAGAGAACGAGAGAGAAAAGCAGAGGTTGATATGATTTCAAATTTAAGATTTGAAATTTAAGATTTCAAATTCAAAGTTTAAGATTTGAAATCCCCCCTGAGTTCCCCTGTGTCCTCTGTGGTAAATCTTTCCTGTACTACTGTAAAAGTTTAAGCGATGCGCAGGTATTTGATGACCTCGCTCAGCGAGCCGTGCCATGAGCCGTGCCAGTTGCGCAATAAAATATCCGCCGGGGAGACGCCGTCTTCGATGACCTGTTGTTGGAGCAGGTCAAGATAAGTTACTTCATCCGGCGCGATACACTGCATCGCGTCCGCTGCGAGCCTGACCAACTCTCGCGCCAGCTCAAGGACGCTCGTGCCCGCATGACTTGCCGAGAGGCCGTCGCGCGCCACTTGTTCGCGAAGCGCGAGCGCGTCCGCTTGGTTCAATTGCGGCGCGAGCCGCAGGGCTTCATCAAGCGTTTCGCCATCGTACATCAAACCTTTCCAGAGAGCCTGCACGGCGAGCGTGTGCGCGAGATTACCACAATCTGCGCTTCTGAGTTCGATGTGCTGTTTCAAGCGCGCGTCCGTAAAGAGCGTGGTCAGGTGATCCGCCCAATCGCCAAAGATGGGCTGGACTCCATCGCATCCGCCGTCGAGAAAGTCTCCGAACTTCATCCCCGTCGGCGCGTCCAGATAAATCCCGTCGCGTTGCGCAAAGATCATCGGCACGTCGAGCGCGTAAGAGACAAAATCCGCAGGCGTAAAGGTGTTCGAGATGGCGGGTGGCGAAATCCCCGTGCGTGCATTGTCCGTCTCAAGCCACGCGGCGGCGCGCGTTGACTTGTAGCCGGAAGGCCGACCGTTCTCAAAAGGCGAGTTGGCAAAGATGGCCGTCACGATGGGCGCGAGACGATTGCCGAGCAAGAATTTTTTCGTCAAATCTTCAGCCGTGCCGTAATCCAGGTTGGCCTGCACGGAGCAGGTGCGCGCCATCATGTCCCACGCGCGTGCGCCTCTGGTTGCCAGATAGGGCTTCATCACGTCATAACGCGCTTTGGGAAACCACTGCTGCTCTTCGAGGCTGCGAAGCGGGTCAAAGCCTGCGGCCAGAAACATCAGGCACTCGCCTTCGGCAATCTCTGCGAGGCGAGCCAGATAACGCCGGACTTCGCTCTCGACATCCGTGAGCCTGCGCTGCGGCGCGCCTGAGAATTCCACCTGCCCGCCCGGCTCGACCGTCAGGCGATTCATCTGCCCCGCATCAACCTCGATCAGCACGCGGTCTTCATAGACCAGATTGTTTGAAGACGGAGCAAAACCGGCCAGCACGCGCTGCACCTGCGCCGGGTTCAAACGCGCGGCGTCGCGCACGGCGTCATAGCCGAACAGCTCGAACTCGACGCCGCACATCCAGTCCGTTTCCGGCTTGGCTCCGCGCCGCAGGTTTTCTTCAAAGCGCGGCGCAGAGTCGCGCGAGACCGTATCGGTCAAGAGCGGAAAGACCTCTCGCCGCGCCTGTTGCTGTGATGTTGTGTGAGACGCTCGAAGGTCTTCGTCGCAAATATTCTCTGCCATGTCGGGTTAATTATGAAGCAAAGCCCTTTAAGGCGAGCCGCCGCCCGGTGAGATTTGCGCCGGGTCTAACCGGCTGAAAACTTGTCAGGCCGTGATAGAGCGCTCGTTGACAAAAGCACGCGATTAGATTTATTGTACGCCAGAATATCACTTGAATCTTCCGCGTGAGGGAGCGCGGATAAGTTTTCCTCGGCTTTGCATATTCCGGCCTCTAGACGATGTTCCAAAGGCACGGCAGAATATGCTCTCGGCCAGTTTAAGAAACTGAAATATTGGTAGTAGCCCATGTAAAGTGACCCCGAAGTCTCTATTACATTACCAGCGCTCTCCCAACAAAGCAAAACGCCCGCAGGCGGCTGACTAAGCCGGGACAGCGATGGCATTTTATGCGCGTCAAGACCATGGTCGCGACGCGGTCTCGATGAATCTTCAAGTGAAGCTTCTTTTGCATCACAGCCGAAAACTTTCATTACTGTTTCAGCCTCGCGCCGATCTTACCTGATTAGCAACCAGAGCTTTGCTATTGACACTCAGGACGAACGGCTTACCCATTTACCAATTGACGGCTCTTGCAAGAGTCGCCACACCTTAAGGAGAAATTATGGCAGAGCGAGCATTACCGAAATTCACCAACCTGAGCAGTCCGATGCGCAACACACTGGCGCTGGCTTTGGTTTTTGCGCTGCTGGCGTATGGCCTGTGGCCTGCGCCTGCGACCGCGACTGCGAATAAAGCGCAAGCGGATGCACCGCAAGCGCCGTCAGTGGTCTTTACCAACCCGGCAGCCATCACCATTCCTTCTAGTGGCACGGCCTCGCCCTATCCTTCAGCCATCGTCGCTTCGGGGCTGCCCACCTCGCTTCCGGCGACGCCGAACGCGGTCAACGTCATCATCAATGGTTATAGCCATACTTTCCCGGATGACGTAGGCTTCGTGCTGGTCGGGCCGACCGGCGCGGCTTTGAATATTTCGGATGGAGCAGGCGACGGCACGGACATGGTCAATGTCACCTTTACCATCAGTGACGCGGGCGCAGCCCAGCTACCGACTGCCGGAGCATGGGCGGCAGGCACGTACAAGCCAGCCAATTATTACAACGATGTCTATCCCGCGCCGGGACCGGCAGCGTATCAGAATCCGGGGCCGATAGCCGGCGGGACGGCGACCTTCGCCTCGACGTTCGCGGGCACGAACCCGAACGGGACATGGAACCTGTTTGTCGTGGACTTTGTGGGCGGCGACTCGGGCATGGTCGCCGGTGGATGGTCGCTTGAGATCATCGCCGGGCCAACCATCATTCCGCAGCACCTAGGGGACTTTGACGGCGACGGCAAGACAGACCCCGCAGTCGTGCGCAACACAGGCGGCGGCCCCTCCGGGCAGGAGACTTGGTTTATCCAGAACTCCAGCGGCTCTCCGGCCACGACCACGCGCCCCTGGGGTATCGCCTCAGACCGCTTCGTACCCGCAGATTATGACGGCGACGCCAAGACAGACATCGCGGTCTGGCGTTCAGGCCCACCGTTTAATGCTTACTTCTACATTCTGCAAAGCTCTACCAACACTTTGCGCAGTGACCAGTTCGGACAGACCTCAGACGATCCAAGCGTCGTGGGCGACTATGACGGAGACGGCAAGGATGACGTGGCTGTCTATCGTGCCGGAGCAACAGCAGGAGCCAAGAGCAATTGGTACTATCGCTCCAGCATTAACGGTTTGATTCTCGGCACGGAATGGGGACAGAACGGAGACTTCCCGGCACCGGGCGATTACGACAACGATGGCAAGAACGATTTTGTCGTGCAGCGCAACGCTGGCGGCGGACAGGCTATCTTCTTCTTCAACCAGACGACGGCAGGAGCGACCAGCCTGATCTTCGGGACACCGACGGATGTCATCGTGCCCGCAGATTATGATGGCGATCAGAAGACAGACCTCGCGGTCGTCAGAGGCAGCGGCGGAGCCATCCAGTGGTACGTTCGCAACAGCGGCAGCGGGACGACCGATTTTTACACCTTTGGCGTCTCGGCGACGGACTTCGTGCTGGCGGGCGACTGGGATGGAGACGGGAAGGCCGACATCAGTGTGTGGAGACCGAACGCGGATCCGAATCTGAACTTCTTCCACTGGAGAAAGTCATCGGACGGCACGTCGGCCTCGGCAGAGTGGGGATCGAACGGAGACTATCCGCCCCTCAACACTTTCACCCACTGAGGTCTGGCAACCTCAAACAACCTGAGCGGGTAAAAGCTTAGCTCTAACCCGTTGATAATCAATAAGGCTGAGGCACGAAAGTTTTGCCTCAGCCTTATTTTTATCGCTGCCGGTGCGCGCTCGTGCGCCTTATCGCGCGACGCTTATACAGCATCGCTCTCATCAACCATCAAGAGATTGCTGCTGAACTGCCCGCGCTCGTCCAGCCATGTGCGTGCGCGCACGAATCCTGTCTCTTCCGCCATCCGCGAGAGTCCCGCCAGATCGTACTTGTAAGAGTTCTCAGTATGAACCCGCTCGCCCGCAGCGAAATGAATTTCCAGACCGAGTTTGCCCACCCGCACGGACTGCGCGCGGAGGCTTTCGATATAAGTTTCGACGCATCCTATCTCAGCATTGTAAGTGACGTAATGCCGGAACGCGCGCGGGTCGAAATTCGCTTCCAGCTCGCGGTTGATACGCACCAGCAGATTGAGATCAAAAGCTGCGGTGACGCCGAGCGCGTCGTTATAAGCGGCTTCAAGCACGGCTGGCTCTTTCTTCAAATCCGCGCCGAGCAGCAGGGCGTCGCCCGCGCGCAGCACACTCCGCATCGCGCGCAGAAACCTTTGCGCTTCGTCCGCGTCAAAGTTCCCTATGTTCGAGCCTAAGAAAAGCGCGAGCGTGCGCGTGCCCTCCGCCCTGTGGTCGAGCGCGGCCAGCCCGTCGTAATAATCTCCCGCATAGGCTTCGATGCGAAGTCGCGGATAAGATTGCAGCAGGACGCGCGAACTAGTCTCAAGCGCGGTCGCGGAGATGTCAACGGGCACGAAAAGCAGCTCGTCCTGTTGTTTCAAGAGGGCTTCGATAATGCAGCGCGTTTTGGACGCGCTGCCGCTGCCCATCTCAAGCAGGGTCTTCGTCCCCTCCACCGCGCCGACGATCTCATCTGCATAGCTGGTCAGGATTTCATTTTCGGCGCGCGTCGGGTAATACTCCGGCAGCAGGCAAATGGCCTCGAAGAGCTGCGAGCCAAGCTCGTCGTAAAAATATTTCGGGAGCAGTTTTTTAGGCTCGGCCAGCAGCCCCGCGCGCACGTCCTCCGCGAAACTGTTGCGCGCCTCTGCGCGTGCAAGGTTATGTATGCGCAGCCTGTCGGCGGACGCGCGATTAGAAGTTTGCGACATTGATTTTCTCCGGTGCTATGATAGCTCATCACGATTCATTATCAACACGCGCGGGCATTTTCTAAGTTAAGAATGCAAAACAAGACTCAGCCACAGAGACACAGAGATATTAATGATCTCAAATTTGAGATTAAGGATTTGAAATTCCTCCGTGCCTCTGTGGCTAATTTGTGATTTTATTAGGCGCTCTAAAGCTTCGCATGCAAAGTCTATGAGAGAAACGGTGTCGAATCACATCAAAGAAGAGATTGCACAACAAATGGTAGCGGCGCGTGCAGACACGCTCAGGCTGTTCGACATGGCGCGCGAGGAAGATTTGCATCAGAGTCCGGGCTTCGGCTTTCGCCCGATTATCTGGCATCTGGCGCACATCGGCGTCTTCGAGGGTTACTGGCTGCTGCAAAAGATGCAGGGCGAGCGTGCGCCGGACGAAAGATACGAGCGCATCTTTGACCCCATCAACACGCCGCGCGAAGAGTCTGTAAATCTGCCTTCACGCAAAGAGATGGAAAGCTATCTCAAGCGCGTGCGCGTGCGCGCGGCGGATTATCTGGACAAAGTAAGTTTCGATGAGATGAATCCATTGCTGCGTGATGGTTACGTATTTAATCTTGTGTTGGAACATGAATACCAGCATCAAGAGACTCTGGCTTATCTGCTTCACCTGCTCGACCCCGCGCTCAAGTCGCGCCCGTCGCCCGCAAAGGAAGATGAGAGCGATGCTGTCTCTACTCAAGCTTCGACGACGCCGTTGATGGTCACGGTCGAAGCCGGAGCGTTTGAGATGGGCTGCGTCTGGGATGCCTTTGCTTATGACAACGAGCTGCCCGCGCACGCTCTTCATCTTCCCGCTTTTAAGATAGACAGGCTGCTGACAACGAATGAAGAGTACGCGCATTTCATCGGCGAAGGCGGATACACGCGGCGCGAGTGGTGGAGCGCGGAAGGTTGGGAATGGAAGGAGAAAGAGAATTGGACCAGCCCGCTGTACTGGAAAAATGAAGCCGAAGCGTGGCGCGTGCGCTCTATGTTCGACGAAGGCAAGTGGCAGCCGACGCATCCGGTCACGGGCGTGAGTTGGCACGAGGCCGAAGCCTACGCGCGCTTTTGCTCCAAGCGGTTGCCGACCGAAGCCGAATGGGAGAAGGCCGCTTCATGGGATGCCGCGCAAAATCAGAAGCGCCGCTTCGCGTGGGGCGACGAGCGTCCGACTGCCGCGCTCTGCAATTTTCACGAACGTTTCTGGGGCACGACTCCGGTCGGAAGTTTTCCGCAGGGCGCGAGCGCTTACGGTTGTCTGGACATGACCGGCAATGTCTGGGAGTGGACGAGCGACAGCTTTGAAGCGTATCGAGGGTTCAAATATTTTCCGTATCCCGAATATTCCGAAGCATGGTTTGACGGCGACCATCGCGTCTTAAAGGGCGGCTCCTGGGCGACACGCGCGCCGCTCTTACGCACTTCGTTCAGAAACTTTTTCCGCCGCCACTTTCGTATTGCCTTTGCAGGAATTCGACTGGCCTCCGATGTGTAAAATGGTTGTAAATTTCCGCGACGGAAATAAACTTTTCTGTCAGGCGCAACTTCAGACAGATAGAATAAGAACGCATAACAAGATTCGGCCACAGAGGACACAGAGAAACACAGAGGTAAAAACAATTTCAAAACTGAGATTTAGAATTTTCAAAACTGAGTTTAGAATTTGAAAAATTCTCTGTGTCCTCTGTGTCCTCTGTGGCGGAAATTCTGACTGATGCTCATCAACGTAGGCACATCGCTGGGACGCTATGAAATCCGCGCGCACCTGGGCACCGGCGGAATGGGCGAAGTTTATCTGGCGCAGGACACACAGCTAGAGCGCACGGTGGCGCTGAAAATCCTGCCGCCGGAGTTCGCTACAGACCAGCAGCGAATGCAGCGTTTTGTGCAGGAAGCACGCGCCGCTTCTGCGCTCAATCATCCGAACATCATCACTATTCATGAAATCGGGCAGGCGGACGCGACGCATTTTATCGCGACGGAATTTATAGACGGCGTGACCCTGCGCCAGCATATGCAGGGCGCGCGACTGAGTTTGCTCGAAGCCCTAGAGGTCGCTGTGCAGGTGTCCGGCGCGCTCACGGCAGCGCATCAGGCGGGCGTCATTCATCGCGACATCAAGCCGGAAAACATCATGTTGCGCACAGACGGCTATGTCAAAGTTTTGGACTTCGGGTTGGCAAAGCCGACCGGGAGCGGGGCTGCCTCGATTGATACTGAAGCCCAGACGAAGATGCTGGTCAACACGAGTCCGGGCATGATTATGGGCACCGTCAGCTACATGTCGCCAGAGCAGACGCGCGGGCTTGCGCTCGACGGGCGCACGGACATTTGGAGCTTGGGCGTAAGCCTTTATGAAATGTTGACGGGGCGCGTGCCGTTTACGGGCGAGACGACGAGCGATGTTATCGTCGCAGTCCTTGACCGCGAGCCGCCGTCGCTCAACGAGTACCTGACGGACGTGCCCACAGAGCTTCAGCGAATCGTCAGAAAGAGTTTGCGCAAAGATAAAGAGGAGCGTTACCAGACGATAAAAGACATGCTGGTTGACCTGCGCTCTTTAAAGCAGGAACTGGAATTCGAGGCCAAGCTTGAGCGCACGGCTGCGCCGGGATTCAAGAGCGGCGATTTTGTACAGCGCACCAGCGGGCAACGCGAGCATGCAGCTACTGCGACGAAGCGCGAAATCGTGGCTGAGACAGAATCAGTCATTCCCGCGCGAAATACTGCGGGCACAGAAGCGCATGCGGGCGTGAGTCAAAGTAATAGAAACCGTTGGCTGGCGTTTTCGCTGGTGGGCGCACTGCTCGTCGCCGGACTTGGCTTCACGGCTTACAAGCTTTTCTGGCATAAATCCGGCGCGGCTGAGGTCTCACACTTTCAATCAATCAGGCTCAGCCGTCTTACTTCGACGGGCAGGTCTGTGCTGTCAAGCATCTCGCCCGACGGCAAGTACGTGGCGCACATCGTTAACGACGGCGCGCAGCGCAGCCTCTGGATCAGACAGGTTGCCTCATCACGCAACGTGCAGCTCGTCGCGCCTGCCGAATCCAATTATGTCGGCGTCACCTTTTCCAACGATAGCGGCTCTGTCTACTACGTGCGCGGTGAAAGAAATCAAGCCGTCAAACAGCTCTACCAAATCTCTGTGCTGGGGGGCGAGCCGAAAAAAATTCTGACTGACATAGATACCGGCATCACCTTTTCGCCGGACGGCGCACGGTTCGTTTTTCTGCGCTTCACTCCGGGCGCACCGCGCGAGACGGATTTGATGATTGCCAACACCGACGGTACTGGAGAGCAAAAGCTTGCCACGCGCCGCGCGCCCGATGCGTGGTTTTTTCCTGCGTGGTCGCCAGACGGGAAGACTATCGCCCTCGCTTCGATCAACGCCAAGCTCAACTGGAAAGTTACTCTCGTCGAAGTTCAGGTCGCGGACGGGCAGGAAAAAGCGCTCGGCTCCAGGATGTGGCTTGACGTGTTTCATCTGACATGGCTGCGCGACGGCAGCGGCTTGTTGCTCTTAGCTCCGGCGGATGACGCGCCCGACTCTTTGCAAATCTGGCTGGTTGACAAACAGGGCGGACAAGTGCGCCGCGTGACTAATGACCTGAACAACTACGTCTCGCTGAGCGTGACGGCGGACTCGAAGACCATCGCGACTGTGCATCAGGACAGAGTCTCGAACATCTGGGTCGCGCCGAACGCAGATGCCGAGCGTGCGCGTCAGGTGACGCAAGGCTCTGGCTGGGGATACGGTTTGGCTTGGACGCCCGATGGGAAAGTTGTTTATTCCTCGAACGCGAGCGGCAAGACAAATATCTGGATGATGAACGCAGACGGCACAGAGCCGAAGCAGTTGACAGACCTTCCGGGCACGAACCTGCAACCGGCTGTCTCGCCCGACGGGCGCACGCTGGTGTTTGTCTCAGACCGGAGCGCAGAAGGCGTCCATATCTGGAAGATGAATATGGACGGCAGCAATCTGACGCAATTGACTAGAGACAATCATGAATCCTTTCCGCAGTTTTCTCCGGACGGACGTTGGGTTGTTTACGAGCTATGGGACAGCGGCAGGGCGACTGTCTGGAAAATTCCGATTGATGGCGGCCAGCCGGTGCAGTTGACTAACAAGTATTCCAAAATGGCGGTCGTCTCGCCGGACGGAAAGCTGATCGCCTGCTCCTACTGGAATGAACAGCCCGGCTCTCCCTACGTCGTCGCACTGATTCCATTCGACGGAGGCGAGCCGGTAAAGACTCTCACTCTTCCCAACACGGCGGTGCGTTGGAGCAGCGACGGGCGCTCGCTCGTTTACATCAACACGCGCGACGCCGTCTCGAATCTCTGGAGCCAGTCCATTGACGCCGCAAGCCAGCCCCGGCAGTTGACCGATTGGAAATCCGAGCGCATCTTTGAGTTCGCGTGGTCTGGCGACGGCAAACAACTGGCGTTGCTGCGCGGCATCGTGACCAGCGATGTCGTGCTCATCAACGAGTTCAAGCAGGAAGAGAAGTGAAAGCGCAGGCGCGTGGGGACTACATGAGCGAATTGACGGAAAAGTGTTGGGCTGTGATTAGCGGGCGCGGCGTCGAAGCCTCCGGGCTGACCTATGATGAAGCCCTGAAATTGAGACGCAGGCTCGACAGCGAAAAAGTCTTCGGCCTCTGCATCGTCTCAGACGAAGCCGCCGAGCGCGATTCGCATTAAACTGTATCAAAGAAATTCTCGCGCAAAGGCACAAAGACGCAAAGTAAGAACGCAAAGAGATTTTAGTGCCTCTTGATTCTTGCGTGCTTTTCTTTGCGTCTTTGCGCCTTTGCGCGAAATTGTCTTTATTCTTCAATTAACTTTGAACACAAAATCTGCGACGAGCGGAAGATGATCTGAAGCGACGAGCGCGGCGCGGCTGCGATGCAGGGTCAAAGCTTTTAATTCCAACGCCTCATCATAATAAATGTGATCCAGATGCAGCAGTGGCAGCAAGCCCGGATAGGTGCGCGCACGCCTTAGATGCTGGCGAATATCCGCGCTTCTAAAATGCTCTGCCAGCAGGCGCGAGGCTAAGCCCCGCGTCCACTCGTTAAAATCTCCGAGCGCCACTCGCGCGCCGCTCAAATTCCGGTCATTGAGAATCTCTGTGCCGACAAGCTGACGCGCCTGATGCCGCCGCTCGATAAAGGCCGTGCCCAGATGGATATTAAAGATATGCAGCAGCCCGCCCGCATTCAAATTTATATCCGCCCTCAGACACCCGCGCCGCTCGCGCCCGCGCCATGTGATGTCATAATTATGCACACTGCTCAAAGGCCAGCGGCTCAGAATCACATTGCCGTAAGCTCCGCCATCAAGACGGCGATTCTCGCCAATGCGATACTCCATCCTTAACTCTTCGGCGATAAAGCGCGCCTGCTCACGCTCGCGCGCCGCGCCCTCAACACTCAAGACTTCCTGCAACGCGATAATATCCGCCCCCGTCTCGCGCAAGACTCCGGCAATCCGCTCAGGCCGCACACGCCTATCCATCCCGCGACACTTATGCACGTTATATGTGACGATGCGAAACGCGCTCATAAAAGTCAGGAGTCAGGAGTCTGGGGTCAGGAGTCAGAGGAAAGTTTTTGACTCTTGACTCCGAACTCCTGACTCCTGACTGTTTTACTGCTGCCTTTCCAGCAGCCATCCGGCCCATTCGTGCATGCGCTCGAAGATAGAGCGTCGCTGCCATTCCTGATAATCAACGGCGCGGCTGTGTTGCAGATCGCGCACGAAATCTTCTTCGAGGCGCGCGGCAAGTTTTTCATCAATCGCCGCCAGATTGACTTCATCATTGAGACCGAATGAGCGATTGTCGAAATTGGTCGAGCCGACGACGCTCCACACACCGTCAATAGTCATCGTCTTAGCGTGAATCATCGCGGCTTCATATTCGTAAATCTGCGCTCCTGCTTTGAGCAGGTCGCCGAACAGGCGACGGCTCGAACGTCTCGTCAAAAGGTGGTCGCTGTGCTCGCCGGGAACGATAATCTTGACTTCGACGCCGCGCTCGCGGATAGCGCGAATCATCTCTGCACGCGCGCTTTTGTCCGGCAGAAAATAGGGCGTCGTGATGTGTATGCTCTTTCGGGCTGCGGCGAGCAAGGTTTGATAAAGAATGCGTGCGCGCGTCGAGCGTCCCATAGATGGCGAGCTGTCCACGATAATCGAGGGCGTCTCGCTTTCCGCTTCGCGGAAAGGAAAAAAGTCTGTGCCCGCCAGAATCTCGCCCGAAGCTTCGAGCCAGTTTTCGACAAAAGATGATTGCAAACTGGCGACCGCTTCGCCTTCGACGCGAAACATCGAATCGCGCCACGGCGGATTCTTCTCATCCCCTATCAGCCAGTGATCCGCAAAGCCTGAGCCGCCCAAAAAACCGACCTCGCCGTCAACGACGATAATCTCGCGGTGCGTGCGATTATTAACGCGCGCAATCGTGGCCCAGCGCAAGGGGTGATACCAGCAGACGCGCCCGCCCGCCGCGCGCAGCTCCGCGAAATAGCTCTCCCACGAAGCAAAGCTGCCGATGGCATCAAGCACCAGTCGCACCTCTACGCCCGCGCGTGCGCGCTCGGTCAAAGCCTCTACAAATTTTTTGGTGACTTCGCCTTTCTGAAAAATGTAGGCTTCGAGATTGACGCTCTTTTGCGCAAGGCGAATCGCCTTAAGCTCCGCTTCGTAATAAACATCCGCGTTGGTCAGAACCTCCACAGAACTCCTGCGCTGAACCTTCGCATCCGTAATCGCTTCGAGCGTGCGCAGAAATTCTTCAGAATCGAGCGCGGCATCCGGCTGCGCAGCGATTTTATAATCCAGCCCCGGCTCGAACAGCGCGAGAAAGAGCAGGAAGCTCAGCACGCAGATAGCGATGATGGCGATGATTAGAAACATAGTCCCAAGCCCCAAGTCTCAAGTCCCAAGTCCCAAGTCCCAAAACCTGAAAGCCTGTCTTAAACTTGGGGCTTGGGACTTGGGACTTGGGACTTCTGTTTGATCTTGACGCATCGTTCGAGGCCGTCCACGGCTTCGAGGACTTTCAAGCGCAAATCGCGGTCGAGCGTTTTTTCTTCGCGCTTGAGGAAGTCTTGAACGACGGCGAGCGCGCGTGCATCGCACTGGCCGCCGATAAAGGCCGCGAGCCATTGGTTGACAAAGAAAATTTTGCGCGTGCGTTTCAGTTTCGGCAGTTCTTTCAAGGCCGATTCGAGATAGGGAAACGTGAGCGCGGATTGGTGTATAGAGTTGAATGGATTAACGCTCGCTTCGATCCAGCTTTCGGCGAGCGTCGTGTCATTCAGAAAGGCGTCAAAATATTTCTGCTTGTTCTCCGCCGTCCCGCGCGCGGCTCCGCTTGCATAAGCGTAACGCCTCGCATCATCGGTCGTGTCCGTTTTGCTCTGCGCTTCAAGGAGCGCGATTGCGTCAGCGTCGCCGCGCGTCATCAATGCCGTGATGATGTCGAATCGGTCGCGCGGGCGCAGCGTCAGCCCCGGCACGGATAGCTTGCCTGTCAAAATCTCTTTGAGCTTGGCTCGCGCCTCATCCGTCATCGCCATCGCTTGAAAGGCGCGAAAGTATGTGATGCGCAAGCCCTGCTTTTCCGATTTCAACATGCCGTCTGAGAGCATCTGCTCAAGTCGCGGCGCAACGGCTTTCTGCTGCTGCGCGTTCAGATAAGCATTGAAAGCGATGTTGACGCGATTCAGGATGCTCTGCGCCGTCACTTCGTCGCGCTCGATGTGTAAATTCTTAATCGCCAACTCGATGTAATCAAGCGGCGGCAACTCTGCCTCGCGCACGCTGTCCCAGAGCGAACCCCACAAAAGCGCGCGTAGAAAATCATCTTTCTCTTTACCCAGATGACCCAGCACGTAATTGCGGCTTCGCTCATCCAGCAGAAAACGCCCGTATCCGTAGTCCTCATAATTGGCGAAGATGTAAGCCAACTCTCGCCTAAACACAGAGGAATCCAGAGAGTACGCTCGCTCCTCGCCATCGCCTTCAATCGTCAATGTTTCCGGGTCTCTCGTGCCATCGGTATAAACCGCCAGCACTTTGAGCCGCATCGGCCACGCGCCGCCTTCATCCAGCACGTTTCTCTGCTTCAAGCTCACAACCACGTAAGTTTTAGAGGGCAGCAGCAAAGAAGTTCTAACGCGCACTTCCGGCATCCCGCGTCGCACGACCCACGCGGCAGCCCACGCATCAAGCTTTCGTCCCGAAGTCTTCTCAAAAGCCTTCACCAAATCAGCCCACTCCGCATTCTGATAAGCATGCTCTTTAAGAAAAAGCTGCACGGCCTTTTGAAATTTATCCGCGCCGAGATAAAACTCCGCCTGACGGAGCAGCGAAGGAGCCTTGCGATAGACGATGTTGCCGTAAGCGGATTTCGCGGCTGAGAGGTTTGGTATCTCCTGATAAATCGGCGTTGTCCCCTTCGTCGCGTCCGTCAAATAAGCAGCCGGTTTCGTGCGCTCGTAAAAAGCTTTCCACGCATTGAACTCTGGCATGATTGCTTCCAGAGCCTTGAATGACATGAACTCCGCGAAGCCTTCCTTGAGCCACAAATCATCGAACCAACGCATCGTCACTAAATCGCCGAACCACTGGTGCGCGGCCTCATGGAAAATCACGTTGGCCCTTGAAAGGAAATCATTCGCCGTCGGCTCAGTCGGAAACAAAACGGATTCTTCGCGCAGAAAGGTCGCGCCCGCGTGCTCCATCCCGCGATAAGCGAATTCAGGGACGATGACAAGATCGTATTTCGGAAAAGGGAATTTGTAATCGAAATATTGAGCCAGAAACTTTACGCATTCACGATTGAGACGAAAAACTTCCGCCGCTTCTTTGCGCGCTTTCTCTTCTTTTGACTTTCGCACAAACAATCGCATCGGGACAGTAGCAGCTTCATCTTTGATTTCAACAAATGGCCCGGCAGCGAAAGCAAAAAGATAAGTGCTGATAGGATTTGTTTCCTCAAACTCAACATGAAGTTTGCCTTTCAACGGGTCGGGCACGTGATGCGGACTTATGTAAGTCGCGCGCACATCCGTATTAGTGACTATCTTCCAGCTATCCGGCACAATGGCATTGAGGATAAACTTTGCCTTTAAATCCGGCTGGTCGAAACAAGGAAAAGCCGTGCTCGCATCCGACGGGACAAAAAGCGTGTAGATGTATTCCGATTTATCCTCGCGATCAACATAGCGCGTCACCGCGCTGCCGGAAGTCGCAATCGGAGATTCAAATTTAAGCGACACGATATTTTCGCCGCGCCGTGCGCCCGCGATGATGATATGCTCATTGACCTCGCGCGCATCGCTCGCCGCTTTCCCGTTAAGCGCGATGTCCCACACGCGCGGCTTCGGCTGGCCTTCTTTAACGGGAGCGACGCGCCAGTCGAGAACGATTTTGCCCGCGCCTTCCGAGAGCGTCACGCGAATCTCCATCGCGCCCTTCAACATCTGCGCGCCGGGTGTGAGTTCAAGGCTGAGCTTGTAGCGCACGTTGCTGTAATGCGCCGCACGCCACCGCGCCAACTCGCGCGGGATGCCCGCATCCGGGTCTGCCGCTTGAGCGTATAAAGTCGAGCCGATGGAGAGCATGAGAAAGGTTAAGAGCATCAATTTCATCATGAGCATTTCAATCCTGCTTGAACATCATAATAAGGGAAGTTTCACCCAAAGGCGCAAAGGCAAGAAAGAAGCAGCGCACGCGCGACTCATCTTTAACAGCATCTTTTTCATCCTTCATCCTTCCATCTCCTGCCTTGCTTTTCATCCTGCCTATCCTGTCCATCCCTGTTTGAATCTTTCTTAGACCGTCAAAACAATCTTGCCAAAGCTCTCGTTTGATTCCATGCGTTCGTGCGACGCGGCGACTTCGGCGAGCGGGTAAATTTTGTCAATCACCGGGCGCACCATGCCGCGTTCCAGTAGCGGAACGACGTGCGCTGCGAAGAGGCGCGTGGCGCGTGCTTTCTCTTCCGTAGAGCGTGCGCGCAGGACTGTGCCCGTGATGGACAAGCGTTTTTGCATGACGAGGCCAAAGTCCATCGGCGCGTTGGCTCCGCCCGTTGTGCCGACGAGCATCAGTCGCCCCTTGATTGCTAAAGCATCCAGATTTGCCGCGAAGTATGACGCGCCGACTAAATCCAGAATCACATTGACACCCGCTCCATTCGTCCATTCGCGCACGGCCTCTGCAAAGCGTGCCGGGTCATCGCCGACAGCAACCGCTTCATCGAGACCATACTCGCGCACGCGCTCAAGCTTTTCAGAATTGCGCGAAGTGCCGTAGACCTCTGCGCCGAGAGCGTGCGCCAATTGGACTGCGGCAGTGCCGACGCCCGAGCCTGCCGCGTGGACGAGGACGCGCTCGCCCATCTGTAGTTTGGCCTGTGTGAACAAAGCATCATGCGCCGTGATAAAAGCTTCGGGGATGGCTGCGGCCTCTGCCCAATCGAGATTTTTTGGGATTTCGACCAGCGCGCTCTCAGGCACCAGCACGTATTCCGCCTGCGCGCCGCCCGCCGTGATGCCGAAGACGCGCTGCCCTGTGCGAAACGCACGAACTTCTTCGCCTGTCTGCTCAACCTCTCCGGCAAATTCCAAGCCCGGAACATCCTGCGGCGCTCCCAACGGAGCCGGATAAAAACCCTTTCGTTGCAGGATGTCCGCGCGATTCAGAGCCGCCGCGCGCACGCGCACCAGCACCCTATCCGCCGTCGCCAGAGCAGGACGCGGAACAAGACGCACCTGAAGCCCTTCGACTCCGCCGTGCGAAACAATCGTCACCGCGCGCATCAATTCGATAGCCATAATTTTATTTAACCGCAGAGATGCTAAAGAAGGCAAAGGCCGGTAAATAGTAAATAGTAAATAGTGAATAGAAGAACGCTCGCTTTTCACCATTTACTATTCACTATTTACTATTCACTATTATGTTAGAGTGTGCCTCGAATGGACGCACGACCACCGCGAATGCTCGTCATCGTCAATCATGTCGCCGCCAAAGCGCGCCGCGCTTGGCCTGCTATCAAGAGCATCCTCACAGAAAATAAAATCGAGTTTGAGACGCATGTGACGACTCGTGCGGGAGACGCGACGGATGCCGTGCGCGCGGCTTTGCGTGCGGGCTGCGAGTTGGTCGCGGTGGTGGGAGGCGATGGGACTTTGAGCGAAGCGGCTGCCGGGTTTTTCGCGCTTGATGAAAAAGCTGCTATTGGAGATGTCCCGGCGCAGGTCAACAGGGAAGCTGCGCTGGCTATTTTGCCAGCCGGAACAGGTGATGATTTCGCGCGCGGCTTAAGAGGCAGGCGCGAGCCTTTGGAGAGTTGGGCGAGCGCGCTTGTCAATTATTGTCGCAGCCCGCATGAGAGCGAGACGCGCGTGGTTGATGTCATCTACGGCAGCACGAACGGCGGCGCGAAGAGCTTCATTTGCATCAACGTGGTGACTGTGGGTTTAGGAGCGCAGGTCGCCGGGCGCGTCGCAGCGCAGGGGCGTGTGATGCAAAGCCTGCCGGGCGAAGCGCGTTTCGTGGCGGCGGCTTGCGGCGCGCTCTTAGCCTGGCGCGAGCGCGGTGTGCGCGTCAGCGTTGATGAAGATGATGCTATTGAGTGTCGCTCGAATTTGCTGGCCGTCGCGAATGGAGTTTACGCGGGCGGCGGGATGATGTTTGCTCCGGCGGCGCGTGTGGATGACGGCAAGCTGGACGTGCTCGTCTCTTGCAATATCACGCGCGCGACTATCCTGCGCGAGCTGCCGCGCATCCGTCGCGGCGCGCATCTCTCAAATCCGAACGTGCGTGCGATTGCCGCGACGCGAGTGAGCATCGAAACGTCCGGCGATGATAACGCGCTGCCAATCGAGGCTGACGGCAATGTGCGCGGGCAAACGCCTGCTGTGTTTCGCATCATGCCGGGAGCGTTAAGGATAGTTTTATAGCAGGAAAACTTCTTTGCGCTCTTTGCGCGGTTTCTCTTTGCGGTCTTTGCGGTTAAGTGATTTTTAACGCAAAGACCGCAAAGTTTTTTCGCAAAGACCGCAAAGAAAATTCTGTCTTACTGGCCCAGATTCTGTTCAAGGCGAAAGCGCGCGGTGCGGTAATCAATGATGGCTTGAAAGTATGCCATGCGCGCTTCGGCGTAGGCGGCCTGCGCGTCAACCACGTCTGTGATGGTCGCCTGCTTTGTACGATAGCGCGCGAAGATGAGCATCATGTTTTTTTGCGCTCCTTCGGCTCCGGCCTCTGTCTCGCGGATACGCTTGAGGGCTGCGAGCGCGGCAGAGCGCGCGGTGTAGAATTCCTGCTGCAAGAGTCGCAAGGTCATTTCGCGCTGCACGTCGAGCGATTTCGCACGCAGGCGTGCCTGCGTCTCGCGGCTCTTGCTGGCTCCGAAATCGAAAATCGGAATGGTCAACGAGACAATCGCGGAGCCGCCCGAATATCTGGTCAGCGGAGAAAAGTCGCCCGCGTCAAAGCCTCCGTTGACGGTGTAAGCGAATTGCGGCAGGCGTTCGCCGCGCGCCGCGCGTGCTTCCTGCTGTGCCGCGCGTTGCTGCGCGTCCACCTGCGCCAGCTCCGGTCTGGACTTTAAAACTTCTTCCGAGTAACTGAGAAAATCGCCTGTGGTCGGCAAGTCCTGCGAGATGCGCGAGACATCTATCGCGGTCGTGAAATTGACGCCGGTTAGGACTCTGACGAGATCCATCGCCGCCCCTTCGCCCGCACGCGCCTGCTCTAACTCATCGCGCCGCGCAGAGACCTGCGAACGTGCACGAAGAATGTCTGTCCCTTCGCTTTCATCTTCGCCGCGCTGTTGTCTGCCCTCTACGACTTTCACAAAACCTTCGGCGAGCGAGAGCGTCTCTTCCGCGAGCCGCTTTCGCTGGCGCGCGAGCATCAGGTTGTAATAAGCGTCAACCGCATTGAGCGCGAGCGCGCGGCGTGCGATCTGTGTTCCGGCTCGCGCGGCTTCGAGCAGATACCGGCTCTGCTTAAGCTGTGCGCGCAGGCGTCCCGAAATGTCTATCTCGCCCGAAGCCTGAAGGAGCGCGATGGTCTCGTGAATCGCGCTCGAAGAAACGTAGCTGAAAGTGACCGGCTCGTCTTCGAGGCGATAACGCGACGGCGTCGTGCCGAAATAAGTGAGCGGCACTGTGAACTGCGGAAAGAGGGCCGCACGCGCCTGTTTGACATCCTCTGCCGCGATGCTCTCGTCAAGCTGCGATGTTTGATAAGCGGAAGCCTGCTTGAGAGCTAAAGCAATCGCTTCATCAATCGTCAAAGAGCGCGCATCGCCCTGCGTCTGGTCAAAGCCTGCGGGCGGCTTCTCAACCTGGCGCGAGTCCTGACCGGCATCCGGCGGCTGCTGTGGACGCGCCTGCGGTTGCGGCGGACTGGTCGCAGAAGGCTGCGGGCTGGTCGGCGTCGGCTGCTGCGCGCTGAGCGGAGAGGTAGAACAGAGAAGGCAGATAACCAGAAGAAGCGCGCAGGCAAAGGAAATGTAATCTCTTCTCAAGGGGAAAGTCTCCTTAGCGGCTCGAATTTTTTAGAGCTGTAATCAGGTGCGAATAATTCACCCAAGTTGCCAGTTATAGATGTGCGGTGGATTGCTTAAATTGCCACTAGCTTCAGCTAGTGGGGTAAAGGTTTCCTGGCTATCGGCTTTAGCCGAACCATTTAGCTGAAGCAATCGGGCAGAAGCTTTTAATGATAGTTTGGCTCAAGCCAACTTTCTGTTATGCCCTGTCTCCACTAGCTGAAGCTAGTGGCAATTTATTAACTCGCAACTTGGATTAATTTGTTTACCACTGAGGTAAAAATTCTTTTTCTTTCTCAACGCTCAAACTAAAGCACGCGCACGCTTCAGCACGTTCTCGATGTTGAAACCAAGCTCGCGCATGGCTACATCGCCGGGAGCGGAGCCGCCGTAACGTTCGAGGCTCAGCACATCCCCTTGCGTGCCAACCCAGCGATCCCAGCCCTGCCTGACGCCCGCTTCGATGGCGAGACGCGCAGACACACCGGGCGGCAGGACTTCATTGCGATAATCTTCCGCTTGCTCGGCAAACAATTCCCAGCAGGGCATCGAGACGACGCGGACGGGAGCGCCTTCGCTTTGCAATTGCTCGCGCGCTTCGAGCGCGAGTGAGACTTCGGAGCCGGTGGCGATTAAAATTAATTCGGGCTTGACGGTGTTGTTTGCTCCTTCAACCTCATTTGTCTTTTCGGCTTCGGCAAGGATGTATGCGCCGCGCCGCGCGCCTTCGGCTGAAGCGAAGCGCGTGCGGTCTATGAGCGGAACTTTCTGTCGCGTGAGGGCGAGCGCGGTCGGGGCATCGCGGCGCAGGATGGCCGTGCGCCATGCTTCGCGTACTTCGTGCGAATCTGCCGGGCGAATCAAATATAAATTCGGGATCGCGCGCAACGCCGCGAGATGTTCGACGGGCTGGTGCGTCGGGCCGTCTTCGCCAAGCCCGATTGAGTCATGCGTGAAGACATAGATGACTTGAACCTCTGAGAGCGCGGCGAGACGAATCGAAGGCTTCATGTAATCCGAGAAAGTCAGGAACGTGCCGCCGAAGGGAATCAAACCGCCGTTCAAGCTGATGCCGGTCATCGTCGCGCCCATCGCATGCTCGCGCACTCCGAAATGAATGACGCGACCGTCGTAAGAGTCAGCCCCAAAACTCTTGCCCTCTTTGATGTCCGTGTTGTTCGAGACGCCCAAATCGGCAGAGCCTCCGATGAGCATAGGCATGTGCGGCGCGAGCGCGTTGATGACTTGCCCGCTCGCCACGCGCGTCGCGACCGGCTTGGCATCCTCAAATGAAGGTAGATGTGATTCCCAATTTTCGGGAAGCTCGCCGCTCATCGTCACGCGCCATGCGCTTCCAAGCTCTTGATGCTCCGCTTCATACTTTTCAATGAGCGTGCTCCAAACACTTTCCGCTCGCTCGCCTTCTTCAATAGCTTTTCTGAAATGCGCAGAGGCTTCATCCGGTATGTAAAAAATTTTGTCTTCAGGCCAGCCCAAATGCCTTTTGGTCTCGCGCACAGCCTCCGCGCCGGGTGCGTCCGAGTGCGCCTTGTTCGTCCCCGCGGACGGCATCCCGTAACCGATTGTCGTCTTGATGGAAATCAGCGACGGGCGATCCGCGACCGCCTGCGCCTCGCGAATGGCTTTTTCTATCGCTTCAAGATCGTTGCCGTCTTCGACAGTGCTTATGTGCCAGCCGTAAGCGGCAAAACGCTGCGGCACATTTTCGGAGAAAGCGAGGTTGGTTGTCCCTTCGATAGTGATGTTGTTGTCGTCGTAAAGATAAATCAATTTCCCCAGCTTTAAATGTCCCGCGAGCGAAGCGGCTTCCGATGCGACGCCTTCCATCAAATCGCCGTCCGACACAATCGCGTAGATGTAATGGTCTATGATCGCAAACTCGGGACGGTTAAATTTCGCGGCGAGGTGCGCCGCGCCCATCGCCATCCCGACGCCGTTGGCAAACCCTTGACCGAGCGGCCCCGTCGTAATCTCTACGCCGGGAGTCAAAAAATTCTCAGGATGCCCGGGCGTCTTTGATCCCCACTGCCTGAAATTTTTCAGCTCTTCGAGCGGCAGCTCGTAGCCCGTCAAATGCAGGAGCGAATAGACGAGCATCGAGCCGTGTCCCGCCGAGAGCAGAAAACGGTCGCGGTTCGCCCACTTCGGATTTTTCGGATTGTGCCGGAGAAACCGCGTCCATAAAACGTAAGCCATCGGCGCGCATCCAAGTGGCAAGCCCGGATGGCCTGACTCTGCCTGCTGCACCGCGTCGAGCGAGAGCGTGCGAATCGTGTTGATGCAAAGCTGGTCGAGGTCTGTCATGGCGTTGGTGTTTTCCTGCTCAGGCATTGACGCACTCATGCTTTTTATTTTTCCTCGCTGTTGAAATTAGTTGGCAGTTAGTAGTTAGCAGTAAAGCTATTTCTTCTTTCCTGTCTATCCCAAGTTGCTGGTTAATTGCCACTGGCTTTAGCTAGTGGAGACAGTGCATCACAGCAAGTTGGCTTTGGCCAAAATATCATTAAAAGCTTCTGGCTGAATCGCTTTAGCTAAATTGTTTGGCTAAAGCCGAAAGCAAGAGGGAAACCTTTATCCCACTAGCTGAAGCTAGTGGCAATTTAAGAAAGCCATCAACACATCTATAACAAGCAAGCAACTTGGGTGGCCTATCTTTTCTCTGTGTCTCAATGTTTCTGCGGTTCAACTATCAAGCGTTGGTAAAGCTTTTGTTGTCTCTCAAGCCCCTCGCGGTATCGCGCGTGACGCTTCATGTCCGGCTCAAAAATCTGCTCGATCAAAGTAGGCGCATCGGCGATGGTTTGTATCTTGCCATCCGCTTCCAATGCAAGCAAGACCGCGCCGCGACGCGAAGCCTCGCGCACGCCTGAGAGCGTGAGCGTGCGGCCTAACACGTCGGCGATTGTTTGCGTCCACACGCGCGAGGCGCGGAGCGCGCCGCCCGATGCGATGATGGACGCCTGCGGGGCTATGTGGTCAAGAGCCTCTGCGATAAACGCAAAGCGATACGCGACCGCTTCCATCGCGGCGCGCAGAATTTCGAGGGGCTGCGTGTGCGCGCTCATCCCTAAGATTGCGCCGCGTGCCCCGCCATGCCAGCCGGTGCTGCGCTCGCCAGCCCAGAAAGGCAAGATGGTCAAACCATGCGCGTCAGGCTTCATCGCCTCAAGCGCACGCTCTATCTCTTCATCGTTGCCGTCGAGCTTGAGCGAGTCTTTCATCCAATGATACAGCCCGCCGCCATCGGACAGCGCGCCGCCCGTGATGACATGTTTGTGGTCTGCGCGATAACACCAAAGCTCCTGCGGAATTTTACCGGGCACATCGCCTTTCGACAGCACGCGCAGCGCGCCGGACGTGCCGATCATCAGGGCTGCGCGCTCCTGCGTCACGCATCCGGCTCCGATATTGTTGGCCGCGCCGTCGCCTGTCGCCGGATACCAGCGCGCACTTTCCAGTTGCGGCCATCGCTTCGCGTATGCGCTCAAAAGAGAGTTATAAGTTTTTCCATGTTCGGCAATCTGCGGAAACTTTTCGTCTGAGAAAGCGAGCCGCGACAGCATCTCTTTGTCCCAACTGCAAAGCCGCTGGTTGAAAAGCCCCGTCCCCGATGCCATCGAAACGCTCGTCGTCGCGTCATTAAAAAAGCGCAGCATCAACAAATCGCTGAAAGACATCCAGCGCGCGGCTGAGCGATAAACCTGCGCTTGCTCGCTCCGCAGCCAGAGTAGGCGCGCAGGCCAGTAGCTCGCGTGAAAGCGACAACCCGTCCGCGCGTGTGTCTCTTGCTCATCAAAAAGCTGCCGCAACTCTGCGACAGCCTGCGCGGCGCGCGTGTCTGCCCACCCGTAGACGGGCGTGATTGTCTTGCCGTCCTTGTCAACGCCTGCGAGGCTGTGCCAGAAACAAGAGACGGAGACGATTTCGATGCGCGTCTGATTGGAACAGCGCGCGAGCGCGGCATCAACGACGCGCTCCACCTGCTCAATAGCATCGTTTGCATCAAGCTCTGCGCCGCCGTCGAAGGTCGTAGCGAGGCTGCGCACATGCTGCACTGCCGTTCCCTCAATCTCGTCGCCCCGTTCGTCATAGAGAGCCGCGCGCACGCTCGATGTCCCGATGTCGAGCGCGAGTGCGAAGGGCTGTTTCATGCTTTGATCTTGCTTTAAGTTGGAGTGCGACACGCGGCACATCATAACTCAAATTCGGCTCAATTATCTTAACGAAAATGTAAGCTTGCGATAACACGGCGGCAGTCGTGGTGAATTATAAAGAAGCATGGAGGCAAGGGCGGTTGACGACAGCTTGACTCGCTTCGGATTATCCGGTAAAAAGCGTCTTTGGCCTTCTCGTCAAAAGCGTCTTAAATCAAAACCCAGGCGTCCTGATGTCATAACCACTAGGCGCTGTTCCCAACTGTCAACCATCACGAAAGGAAGTTCACTCCTGTGTTAAGAAACCCGCTTCGCGGACGAAAGATTATCTCTGTGCGTCGTCAACTGTTCGCCCTTGTGACGCTCGCTGCCCTCTTAACTATTGTAGCTCTCCCAAAAAATGAGCAGGTCATGCCTACTGCCGAGGCGCTTTCCAGCACCATCGTCATTAGCCAGATATATGGCGGCGGCGGCAATGCCGGCTCAACCTATACACACGACTTTATAGAACTCTTTAATCGCGGCAATACCACTATCAATGTGACCGGATGGAGTGTGCAGTATGCTTCAGCCACAGGCACGACGTGGCAGGTAACAAACCTTTCGGGCATGATTGCGCCCGGCAAGTATTATCTGGTGCAGGAAGCACAGGGAGCCGGCGGCACCACCGCGCTGCCCACGCCCGATGCCACCGGTACTATTGCCATGAGCGCGACAGCGGGCAAAGTGGCGCTGGTCAATAGCACGACTGCCTTAACCGGTGCGTGCCCGACCGGCGCGAACATCATTGACCTCATCGGCTTCGGTGCGACAGCTAACTGTTTTGAAGGCACAGCGGCTGCGCCCGCGCCGAGCAACACGACCGCCGATATTCGCGCGGGTAACGGCTGCACCGAGACGGACCAAAACAGCACGGACTTTGCGACCGGCGCACCCACGCCGCGCAACAGTGCGACGGCTGCCAGCACCTGCGGCGGCGGCAGCACGCCTCCGACGGGCGTCGGCGCGGCTAATCCTACTTCAGTCTTAGCGGGCGGCACGACGCTGCTCACAGTGACGGTCACGCCGGGCACGATGCCGACCAGCACGGGCATCACCGTCACAGGCAATTTGACTAGCATCGGTGGCTCTGCCACGCAGACGTTCTTTGACAATGGCACGAACGGCGATGTCATGGCGGGCGATAATATCTTTTCTTTCTCGGCGACCGTGGCGATGGCGACGACTGCCGGGCCGAAGACCCTGCCGTTCACAGTGGCCGACGCAGAGATGCGCAGCAGCACCGGCAGCATCTCGCTGAGCGTCAACTTGCCGCCGGTTTCGATTCACGACATACAGGGCAACGGCTCAATGTCGCCTCTGGCCGGACAGGTTGTGACTACCTCCGGCATCGTCACCGGAAGTAAGAGCAACGGCTTCTTCATACAGGAGCCAAGCCCTGACGCCGATCCGAATACTTCGGAAGGCGTTTTCGTCTTTACTTCGAGCACGCCTCCGGCGGGTGCCGCTATCGGCAACAACGTCACCGTTACCGGCACGGTCGTGGAATTTATTCCTGCGCAAGAGCCGAACTCGCCGCCCTTGACGGAACTATCTTCTCCGACTGTGAGCGTCAATTCGACAGGCAATCCTCTGCCCGCGCCGGTGACGATTACCGCCGCCGACATGCCGTCGAACAATCTGGAGAATCTTGAACGGCTCGAAGGCATGCGCGTGCATGTCGATACCCTGACGGTCGTTGCCCCGACAGCGGGCAGCATCACCGAATCGAGCGCGACCGTTTCTTCCAGCGGTTTCTTTTTCGGCGTGCTTCCGGGCATCCCGCGCCCCTTCCGCGAGCCGGGTGTTGAGGTCACGCTCAATCTTCCGGCAGGCGCGCCCGCGAACGTGCCGCGCTTTGATATCAATCCCGAGCGGTTGGAAATTGACAGCGATGCTCAACCCGGAACGGTCGATCTAGATGTGACTGCCGGAGCGACCGTCTCGAACATTACGGGGCCGCTCGACTATGTCTTTACGACGTGGACGATTTACCCGGACGCGGCGACGCCGCCGACCGTCACCAACCAGCAAGTGGCGCGTCCGGTTTCTGCGGCGACTTACAACGAACTGACCATCGCGTCATTCAACATGCAGCGGTTCTACGATACGGTGGATGATGCGGGAACCAGCGATGTCGTGTTGACGGCGGCGGCTTACAACAAGAGGCTGAACAAAGCCTCGCTCGCCATCCGTAACGTGATGCGCTCGCCAGATGTCATCGGCATCGTAGAGATGGAAAAACTCTCGAACTTGCAGGACGTGGCGACTAAGGTCAACAACGATTCGGTGGCGGCAGGCCAGCCAAACCCGAACTACGTAGCGTATCTGGTCGAAGGCAATGACATCGGCGGCATCGATGTCGGCTTCCTCGTCAAAGACCCGCGCATCTCGGTCGTAGACGTGACGCAGCTTGAGCTACCCGGTTGCGTGCAGACGGCGGCTACCTGTAATAACTACGTCAACCCGAACAACGGCTCGACTGAACTGCTTAATGATCGCCCGCCGCTCGTCCTGCGCGCGACCGTCGCGCAGCCCGGCTCGGTCACTCCTTTGGCTTTCACGGTCATCGTCAATCACTCGCGCTCGCTGAGCGGGATTGACAGTACCGAGGTCAACGGGAGTGGAACAGAAGGCGGTCGCGTTCGCTTTAAGCGTCGCGCTCAGGCCGAGTTTTTAGCCAACGCGATTCAAACGAGGCAGATGGCAGACCCGAACTTGAATCTGGCCGTAGTCGGCGACTTCAACGCATTTCCGTTCAACGATGGATACGTAGATGTCGAAGGCACGATTCAGGGAAATCCTGTGCCAGCCGATCAGGTCACGCTGGCATCAAGCGATCTGGTTACCTCGGACCTGACCAACCTGATAGACACCTTGCCGCCGACCGAAAGATATTCGTTTACCTTCGACGGCAACGCGCAGGCGCTTGACTATATTATGGTCAACCAGAACATGCTCACGCGGCTGACGCGGCATGCTTACGCGCGCAACAACGGCGACTTTCCGGTCAAGTATTACGAGGACGGAACGCGCCCCGAACGCCTCTCGGATCACGATATGCCGGTGGCTTATTTCCGTCTCGCTTCGCGCAACGACGCGGCGGACTTTGACGGCGACGGCAAGGCAGACCTCTCGGTCTTCCGCCCGAGCGATACCGTCTGGTACGTGCTCAACAGCAGCACCAACACCTTCTCCGCCACACAGTATGGCCTGAGCGGAGACAGACCTGTGCCCGGCGATTATGACGGCGACAACAAGACAGACCGCGCTGTTTTCCGCAACGGTAATTGGTACGCGCTGCAAAGCGCCAACTCGGTGACGCTGATACGCAATTTCGGCTTGACCGGAGACATTCCGACTCAGGGAGATTACGACGGCGACGGCAAGACGGACTTTGCAGTGTTCCGCACCGGCGTTTGGTACATCGAGCAAAGCTCGGACTTTGCAGTACGCACTGTAGCCTTTGGCGCCAGTAACGATAAGCCTGTGACGGGCGATTATGATAACGATGGTAAGACCGACATCGCTGTCTTCCGTCCCGCTACTGGTGAATGGTATGTGCTGCAAAGCTCGAATAACGCGATAGCCTTTACGCAGTTTGGAACAAGCGGTGACAAGGCTGTGCAGAGCGATTATGACGGCGACGGCAAAACGGATGTCGCGGTCTTTCGTCCTTCGAGCGGCACCTGGTACATCCTCGGCAGTCAGGATGGGACGCGCTCCGTCCAGTTCGGGTTGGGAACGGATGTTCCTGCCCCTGCGGATTATGACGGCGACGGTGAATCGGATGTCACGGTCTTCCGCGACGGCGCTTGGTACATCCTGAACAGCACGGACGGCAGCATCCGTACTGCGCTGTTCGGCACGACCAACGATGTGCCCGTCCCCTCAGCCTATATTCCGCAATAGGGCTGCATAGGACACAGGCTGAAAGCAGCTTGTCTGTTAGCAAAGAGGATTGAGCGATGCCGGAAATCGCTCAATCCTCTTTTATTTGTGAAGCAGGCAACAAAGTCAGAACCGCCTGCGGTAGCGGGCGGTTCGCAAGTGTCGCCAAGAACCCGCCCGCTACCGCAGGCGGTTCTGACCTGCTGCTATAAGTCAGGCGAGCGAGTTGATAGCTCATAGAGAGAAACAGTGCGTTAGCTAGTGAAGTGTCATGAAAGTTATTTGAATTGCCACTAGCTGAAGCTAGTGGAACAAGAGAGCTAAAGAGTGTCGGCTTTAGCCGAATCATTTCGGCTAAAGCCGGTAACTTCTGCACTTCTATCCACTAGCTGAAGCTAGTGGCAATTCAAGAAAGCTAGGAGCTTTAATTACACAACCCTAGTGGAGCAGAAACATACAAAGTCGCTTCGTCGCCATGTCGAGCCTCATTTTAAATGCCTTGCATGGACTATTAGTAAGAGCTTTTTAAATGCCATGAGCGATGCCGCAAAAATCTTGCGCGGGGCAAGCGGGCATGCTATTCTCCCGCGCGTCGCATCTTCGTTCGGGAACGTTCCGGCTCTCAGGTGCGGAATGATTCCTGCCAGCTTAACTTTCTTTCGCAGGACGTGTTTAACCTCTGAGCTGTTTCTTAACTTCGTCTTGTATCACTTCAATCTTTTCGCCCCGCGCGGATTGCAGAAGATAATCAGCCGCTACATCCAAGAGAAAATGGTATTTTGTTGTACAATCCCCGTGACCGGCTCTGACACCCGGCGTCTGTGCATCTTGCCTCAGCCTGGCAGCTTTTCACTCACGCGCTGCTATCTTTCACTCACACATACACCCACCTCTGACCTCAGAGTAGACTAAGGAGAACCAATGAGAAACCGACGATTAGTCCTGACAGTGTTGCTGATGATGCTGAGCCTCGCGGCCATCGGAATATCGCTAGGCACTGCTTCGATGAAGAACGAAAGTGCAGCCGCCAAACCGGCGACAGTTGAGCAATCCGGCAAAGTCAAAGAAGTGCCGCAGATGATTAAGAACGCCAAAGGCGCGGGAGCCGAGTTCGACCGCCGTCAATTATTTCAAAGCGAGACCCAACCGGCGCAGGACTTTGGCCGCTTGCGCGATGCCGTGAGCGAGGGAGTTGTGCTCAAGCCGAATAAATTGGCAGTGCAAAGAATTCTGAACGAAAGCCCACAATTCCTGTCGCTCCCTGTGCCCGACGGCAAAGGCGGCAGTGTTGAACTGGAACTTGTCAAAGCTAATATTTTCGCACCCGGCTTTTCGGTTAAAACATCCGGCCCGACAAACGAGCCGCTTGACGAAGGGCTAGGCGTACATTATCGCGGAATCATTAAGGGCAATGAACGCTCGCTGGTCGCCATCAGCGTCTCCGAGCGTGAAGTGATGGGATTTTTTAGCACGGAGACGGATGGCAATTGGGTCATCGGCAGACTGAGCGGCAAAAATGCGGGTGACAATCACATCGTTTACAATGACCGCCATCTGAAAGTCCGCCCCGACACTTTTTGCGACACGCCGGACTCGGACATCACTATCCCCGATTGGATGTTACGGGAGCCTGAGGAAGCGCTGGCAGTCTGTGTCCGCTTCTACCTGGAAACCGCGCACGACATTTTTCTAAATAAAGGTAGCGTGGCTAACGTAGTCAGCTTTGTCACCGGATTTTTCAATCAATCGGCGACGATCTACTCCAACGATGGTGTCTCTATCGCCATCTCCGAGATTTTCGTCTGGAACACGCCCAGCCCTTACACCGGAACCGATTCCGCGCAGATGCTTACACAGTTCAGAACCACCCGCACGACCTTTAACGGCGATGTCGCGCACTTGTTCAACTTACAGAATTTCGGCGGCAGAGCTTATATAGATGTTCTGTGCAATACGACCGGATTCAGGTACGGCTATAGCGGTATCTTCCCAACTTTCAGCAACGTGCCGACCTATTCCTTCACCGTCAATATTTTTACACACGAGACAGGACATAATTTAGGCTCTCCGCACACGCACGCTTGCGCGTGGAACGGCAACAGTACGGCAATAGACGCATGCGGCCCCACGGCTGGCTATCCGTACGAGGGAAGTTGCAGCGGCGCTCCCTTGCCTACGGGCACAGGCGGAACCATCATGAGCTATTGTTATGTGGTCGGCGGCGTCGGCACCAATCTCGCTTTGGGATTTGGCCCACAGCCGAAAAATCTGATACTCAACGAGGTCGCTGCCGCCACTTGCCTGACGCAGTGTGGCAACTCGTCTGCTCGCCCCCGCGCCGATTTTGACGCCGACGGCAAATCGGATATTTCCGTCTGGCGTCCCTCGAATGGATTCTGGTATATCCATCACAGCTCCAACATCAACTCTTATAACTTCCAACAGTTCGGCTCCAACGGTGATCGAATTGCTCCCGGAGATTATGACAACGATAACAAGACAGACCTCGCCGTCTTCCGTCCCTCGAATGGAACATGGTACATCATCAACAGCAGCACTGGGGCCTTCAGCGGTCAGCAGTTCGGCGCTAATGGCGATGTCCCGGCAGCCGGAGATTACGACGGCGACGGCAAAACCGATATAGCCGTGTGGCGACCATCGAACGGCACGTTTTACATCATCAACAGCGGGACGGGGCAGTTACGAGTCGAGCAGTTCGGCTCGAACGGGGACAAGCCGGTGGTCGGTGATTATGATGCGGACGGGAGAGCCGACCCGGCAGTGTTCCGCCCATCAAATGGGACCTGGTATCAGTTGCGCTCAACGCAAGGATTTGCCGCCCAGCAGTTCGGGCTTTCAACAGACCTTCCGGCGCAGGGCGACTTTGACGGCGACGGGAAGGCAGACCCGGCAGTGTTCCGCCCGTCCAACGGGACATGGTACTTGCTCCAGAGTACTCTAGGCTTCACTGGGCAACAGTTCGGCTCCAACGGAGACCGGCCTGCGCCGGGAGATTTCGACGGCGATACGAAGACCGATCTGGCCGTGTGGCGACCGTCGAGCGGCACGTTCTACATTCTCCAGAGCCTGAGCGGTTTCAAAGCAGAGCAGTTCGGCTCGAACGGAGATACACCGATCACGGCGGGCTACATCCCGCAATAGAGCTGCATAGCTTTATAGAGCTTTGCGATTGAGTGTAGCCACAGGTCAGAACCGCCTGCGGTAGCGGGCGGATTCTTATTGACGCCAGGAACCCGCCCGCTACCGCAGGCGGTTCTGACAAGGTGTCTTGCTCAAGCGGCTATATCCAATCGCAAATCGCTATAGCATCTGCCTGAATGAGCCGGAGATTGAAATTTCAATCTCCGGCTCCTTTTATTTTAGGGCGCGTTTCAAATCCCTGAGCGGAAAATTATGCGTTCACATGATCCACTTGCGACGCGCATTGACGTTGATCTGTGATGGATGTTATCACCGCCTCTTGACTTTTTCTCTGTCTGCGTCAAAATCTCTTTAGAGATTTATCGCAACTGACTGAAACCGGTAATGCCAATTTCTCCGGGTGACCAGATAGGACGCTATCAGATTCATTCGCTGCTCGGCGCGGGCGGTATGGGACAGGTCTATCTGGCGCAAGACACGCAGCTCGACCGTCCACTTGCGCTCAAGCTGCTGCCCGCTAAATTCACTGGCGATGTGGATCGCCTGCGCCGCTTCAAGCAGGAAGCGCGTGCCACCTCCGCGCTCAATCATCCGAACATCCTGACCATCTACGAGATTGGCGAAGCGGACGGCGCGCACTTTATCGCGACAGAGTTTATAGACGGCGTCACGCTGCGCCTGCACTTGGGGCGCAACAGCTTGAAGATGACCGAAGCCCTCGACATCGCGGTTCAGATAACGAGCGCGCTCTCCGCAGCGCATCAGGCAGGCGTCGTCCATCGTGACATCAAGCCTGAGAATGTCATGCTCCGCAAGGACGGCTACATCAAGATTTTAGACTTCGGCCTTGCCAAGCTGGCAGAGCGCGAAACCGTGGACTCCGAAGCTATCACGCTGGCCGAGACCGATCCGGGCGTAGTGATGGGAACGGTCGGCTACATGTCGCCTGAGCAGGCGCGCGGGCGCGCGGTGGATGCGCGCTCGGATATTTTCAGCATGGGAGTGGTGCTGTATGAAATGTTGGCCGGTCGCTCGCCCTTCGCCGGAAATTCGACGAGCAGCGTGCTGGTCTCGATTCTTGAGCGCGAGCCGCCGCCCTTAGCGCGCTTTATCCCTGACGTTCCGGCAGAGATGCAGCGCATCATCACGCGCACGCTGGCAAAGAAGCGGGACGACCGTTACCAGACCGCGCGCGATCTTTATACAGACCTGAAAAATTTCAAACAGGAGCTTGATTTCAATCTCAAGCTGGCAAGCACTACCGGGTGGCAGGAGAGAGAGCTTCCATCCGGCGGGGGCACGACGCACATCGGAAAAGTCGCGGACACGGTCATCGAACAGGGAAGCAATCTTTTTCAGACTCTCAATCCGACCCAACAGAGATTCTCGCACACGTCCAGACGCCTGAGCCGCGACGAGCCGATTGATTCGCTGGCCGTCCTGCCTCTTGTCAATGCCAGCGCAGACCCGAACGCGGAATATCTTTCGGACGGCATCACGGAAAGCATCATCAACAGCCTCTCGCAACTGCCGCAACTGCGCGTGATGGCGCGCAGCACTGTCTTTCGTTACAAAGGGCAGGAGGTTGACCCGATTGAAGTAGGCAATGACTTAGACGTGCGGGCAGTGATGCTCGGGCGCGTGCTGCAAATCGGCGAGCAGTTGGTGATTAAAGCGGAATTGGTGGATGTCGCGGACGGCTCGAATCTGTGGGGCGCGCAGTACAATCGCAAGCCAGCAGACATCCTCGCCGTGCAGGACGAAATCTCCGGCGAGATTTTTGAAAACCTGCGGCTGCGCCTGACCGGAGATCATAAAGAGAAGCTGGTCAAACGCTACACGGATAACACGGAAGCTTACCAGCTTTATTTGAAGGGAAGATTTCACACGAGCAAGGCGACGCGCGAAGCTTTGCATAAGGGCATCGAGTATTTCAATCAGGCCATCGCGGTTGACCCCGCTTACGCGCTCGCCTACAGCGGGCTGGCCGAAGCTTACTACGGATTGTCGAGCGCGCACCTGCCGCCGAAAGAGGCCATGCCGCGTGCGCGTGCGGCGGCGACGAGGGCGCTTGAGATAGACGACACGCTCGCCGAAGCGCACGCCTCGCTCGGCCTTGTCAAAGTCTTTTACGATTGGGACTGGGCTGGCGCGGAGACGGAATATCGGCGCGCGATTGATTTGAATCCGGGCTATGCCTCTGCGCATCACTGGTACGGCTGGTACTTAGCCTTGATGGGCAGGCTCGATCAGGCCACGGGCGAGATGCAGCGCGCACAGGAATTAGACCCGCTCTCGCTTGAGATTACGGCAGACCTCGGCCTCTCCTTCTTCTTCGCGCGACAGTACGAGCGCGCCATCGAGCAGTTTCAAAAAGCTCTTGAGATGGATCAGAATTTTATCTGGGCGCGCTTCTTTATCGGCTGGGCCAAAGAGCAGCAGGGCTTGAGCGACGAAGCCATCGCGGAGTTTCAACGAGCCGCGCAGGTCGAAGACGCTTCCGTGATAAAAGCCGCGCTCGGCCACGCCTACGCCGCAGGCGGCAAGATAGAAGAAGCCCAAGCCATCCTCGCACAGTTACAACAGACCTCAGACCGCAAGCAAGGCTCGCCTTATGATTTAGCCATCATCCACACCGCCCTCGGGCAGCACGAGAAAGCCTTCGAGCATTTGGAGAGCGCGCGTGAGAACCGCTCCGAAGCACTGGTCTGGCTCAAGGTTGACCCGCGCCTGGACCCCTTGCGCACCAACCCGCAGTTTATAGACCTGATGCGCCGCGTGGGCTTGCCGCTTTAGAGAAGCTTCATCTTCAGCAAGTATCAGTTTGAGAGGGATGCTATCGAGGCGTCGAGTTGAATGATTTGTTCGGCGCTATGTGGGGAGCCTAATAAGTAGTTTATCAACCCGTTCTTTTATTCTTGGCCCCATTGTCTCAACATATTTTGCAAATGCCTGTATCTCAGCAACATGAGGTTTAAGCTGAGCTTTATTGAGGTGACTTAGTACAACGAGAGTGTTGTATATTCCATTTTGATTATTTATATTGGCGCGCGCATAGGACAGAAGTTCTGGTATTAATGCCGGGTCAGTACCGTAATTATCCATAATTACGTTATAGGCCCTAAGACGTACTGCGGGTTGATTGCTAAAGAGATCACTGATAGCTTGGCTGCGACTGGTAGACGTAGGTTGTCTTGCAGCCTTTAATTCCGTCTCGACTTTACTCACCGTGCTCTCTGCCCCAGATAGCTTTGAGATTGCATCATCGAGTATTACCTTGGCGTTCGCAGGCAAGGAGGAGTTAGAAATCTCTTTGAGTTTGGCGAGCGCAGAGTTTATCTCCGTCTTAGTTGCCTCAAGCTGTGCTTGAGCATTCGCAGTATCACTCCTAAGTTTAGAATTCCTATCCGAAAGTTGCCTGAACTCATCGTCAATAGCCTGAATTTCCACTCGCCTTTGGACGAGTTGCGCTTCTAAAACATTCACATGATCTATTTTCATTTTCACTTGCTTGGTAAAATAAACCAATAGGAATAAGCCTACGATTATTGAAACAAGTGAGACCATCATGAGTAACACGGCAGTTCGCTTTTGTTTTACCCTGACGTTGGAAAAAAATGATTCGATTATTTGATTTTGCTCGTCCATAAAAGCCTCACAACTTATTTAAGAACGCTTTAGCTAAATTACAAGTCACTTCTAATTCATTAGGTGGTAAGCTATCGCAATTAGCCAAGCGCTCATTTAAGTTGGTAAATGGCACAAGGCCGACCCACCTATCTAATACTTCCTTCCATGTTGCAACCGAAGTCCCGGAAACTATTAGCCCAAGCGATGTTTTTATGATTTCCATCCAAAGATTTTGTTTAAGATCACCTAGGACGAGAGCAAAGATAATAAGTGAAACACCGACGAAAAGGCACAGCAAAGCTAAAGAAAACAGAACTGCGACAACTTTCTTCTGTTTTCTAACTCGCTCATGGAAAAGTGAGGCGTAACTCTCGCATTCGAATAAATCACACATATTCGGCCCTAATTAATACTTCCAGACAGACGTGATAATACCGATTCATAATAGTCACGTAAGCCAGCGGCGCCTAACTTGGTATTATCTTGATGCGAGGACAAAAAGGCGCACCGTCCTTTCGGGAAAAAACGGTGCGCGTAATCTCAAACTATTTAGTGACGTGGATTTCTTCTTCCACGCGCGGGTGGCGTACAAAGTAATAGACGATGCAGGCGCAGGCCACGATGGCGGCAGCTATGGCGAGCCATAGATGTGTCATGCCAAACGTCATATCCGTCAGTCCCGTCTGCGGGTCTTTCGCTGCGACGAATTGCATGAATTGCCAGAATGCGAAGCCTATAGCGCCGACCCCCACCACCCAGCAGAGAATGTCTACCATGCTCTTCATGATGAACCTCCAGCGTTGGTGTTAAGAAAGAACAAGGGGCTTGATTATCCGCTTTGGGACGCTAAACACAAACTAAATTTACCGCTTGTGCCAGCCTTTGTAAATAGCCGTTTAGCAGAGACTGTCAGAACCGCCTGCGGTAGCGGGCGGGTCTTCGATGTTGAGTACCCGCCCGCTACCGCAGGCGGTTCTGACAGGATGCCTCTTTTGTCCCCGAATTTTATGTGGCGTATTGGTCTGCGCCTAAGAAATGGATTGAGACATAAGGCTCGTCTCCGATGACCCAGCTATCGTGCGGCGCGGGCGGCACGTAAAACAGGCTGCCCGCAGCCAGCTCAACTTCCGTCCCGTCTTTCATCACAGCCATCGCGCGTCCCGACAAAACCATTCCGACATGCTCGACTTCACACAAGGGCGTGCCCGCAAGCGGGCTGACGTGTTCAGACCAACGCCAGCCGGGTTCATAACTTGCACGCCCGATGGTCATGCCTCCGATGGTCACGATTTCCAGCTTGCCCTTTTCAAAGACGCGCGTTTCGTCCGGGGCTTCAAATCGTTTCAGGATAACTTCCAGCATTCTCGTGTCCCCTTTTTGAGAGCAACGCTTTATTCTGTTTTACGCTTGTTGTAGATAGGCTCAAACGAGCGGGTGGTGTTTTCGGTGACGCTCGGCGCAGGCTCAAGAGCTATTGGCGCGTGTGCATGGTCAAGCTCTTTGGTTTCGAGCCTGTCTGCCGGAAGCGCATCCTTTAATTGTTGTTTAGAGCCACGCATTAAGAGAAGAATTTTCCAGAGACTCAGCCCGAAGTTTATCAGGAAGACCAGCGCGCTCAGGATCATATAGGCGATGATGAGTCCTTCGCTAAGCTGAAAGACTTTCTTCATCAAAGCCATCCCGCCGAGGATGACCCCTAAGCCAAGAACGGTAATCCAGAATAACCCGTCCAGATATTCATCCAGACGCTTTTCCGAAAGTATCTCGGCAGCCTCGTTGGTCGTTACCAATTGCGCCCCGCAATGATTGCAATATCGCATCTGCTGGGACAGAGCTGATCCGCAAGATTGGCAATACATGGCTAAACCTCCTCTTGCCCTTACTACGTCATTTAGAGTCAGAGGGTTCTCCGGTAGATTTGATTTACATATATACGAATCAAGAGTTGAAAAGAACTTTTGCCGATTGAAAGAATTCTTCTCTTTCTTTGCGTGCTTTGTGCGTTTTCCTTTGCGCTCTTTGCGGTTAAGTAGAAGTTTAACCGCAAAGAGCGCAAAGAAGTCAGACGCAAAGGACGCGAAGAGTTTCTGCTCCTGATTCACATATATGAATGCTCTTTCTAAACAGGCAGTCCCGCCAACTCTTTGACATCCCTAATCGTCTGCGCGGCTATCTCTCTCGCTTTCGCCGACAGGTCTTTGAGCATTTGAGAGATGGCCTGCTCGTCTTTCATCAAATCTTTCTTTCGCGTCGTCAGACCCGATGTCAGCTCGACCAGCGCATCCGCTGTGGCATCTTTAAGCTCAGAGTATTTGAGCGCGCCTTTCTGAAACTCTGCCGTCAGGTGGCTGACCGCATCATCTTTATTGCAGGCTTTCAGGAGGTTAAAGAGATTGCTGACGCCGGGACTCATCTCGCCTTCCTGTTGTCCCTCACCCGTATCGGTAACAGCCGAGCGGACTTTTTTGCGGACGCTATCTTCCGCTTCAAACAATCCGATGAAGTGTTTGTCGCCGAGACTTTTGCTCATCTTCTTGGACGGGTCTGCTAGGGACACTAGCTTGGGTATCTCTGTGTAGAGAGGCTGCGGCTCAGGAAAGTATTCGCCGAACTGGTTGTTAAATCTGACGGCGATATTTCGTGATAGCTCAAGATGCTGTTCCTGATCTTTGCCGACCGGGACAAAATCCGCGCGATAAATCAGAATGTCTGCGGCCTGTAACACCGGATACGTAAATAATCCTGCGGAAATAAAATGCCCTTTGGCTCCCTTTTCCAGTTGCTCGGATTTGTCTTTGAACTGCGTCATCCTCATTAATTCGCCGTAAGACGTGACGCAATTGAGAATCCATGTCAGCTCTGTGTGTTGCGGCACCAGCGATTGTGTGAACAGGATAGATTTTTGAGGATCGATGCCACAGGCTAAAAGCTCTATCACCATGTTGACGGTGTTCGCTTTGAGCTGCTTCGGGTCGTATGGCATGGTCATGGCGTGTAAATCCACTACGCCATAGACACAATCATACTTTTCCTCATTCTGGATACGCACCCAATTTTTGACCGCGCCGAAATAATTGCCGAGGTGCATTTCACCGGTCGGCTGGATACAGGACAACACTCTTTTCTTATTCGCCATATCTGCTCCTCATCATCTTATAAACTGAAACCCATTTTCTCTTTGAGCGGCGTGGGCAGCACGGGAAGCTTACTTCTTTTGATGACAAAAGTAGTGACTTCCGTCAGCTCTCTAAAAACCTGATGTCTACTCAAAGTGCCTTCCAGATAGCCAGCGCCTTTGCCGCCGGTGCCCATTCTCATGCCGATCATTCGCCGCACCATTTGGAGATGCCTGTAACGCCATGTAGATAATAATTCGTCAATTTCGATGGCCGCGCTGAGCAGCTCAAAAGGTAATTGAAAAATCGGCAAATCTCGATAGAGCATGATAAACAGCATAGCCCTCATGGCCTTGGCGGAAAACTCTCCAAGCCCCTCTGTCAGGAAAACTTTTTCAAATTCCGCTTTCCTGCTCCCCTCGCCTTCGCCCAAGCCGTCAGCATAAATGTTTCCATAATCAGACCAGAATTTGTGTGTGCCTGCGGCGTCCGGCTGATAGATCGTTTCGTACTCGTCCCAGTATCGTTCCTCAAAAAAGGGCATTCTCTCAAGCCAACCGGCGATGACGGGTTTTAAGGTGCTGCCTTCTTCGGCGACATTTATCTCTGTGTAATCATCGCTTGAGAAGCCTCCCTTACCTGTGTGTTTGTAATGTGCGACATCATGTCTTTGCTCCATTTGCAAGCCTAATTTAGCTTCGATAAATTTAAACTGCTTGCTTTGAAAGCCCGACGCAGACGACAGCAGTCCCCTGAATTCCAAAAAATCGAGCGGCGTCATGGTTTCTAAAATCTCGACTTGCCGGATAATCAACTCGAAGATTTTAACCACTCGCTTGAGCCTGTGCAGGGCGATGCCCATCTCCGGCGAATTGTCATTGATCCGGTCGTGCTTGAAAACCTCGATCACCAAATCCAGTTCAAATAGAATTTGTTTGAACCATAGCTCATACGCCTGATGGACGATGATAAAAAGCATCTCGTCATAGGACGGATTAGTCTGCGAAAAACTTTTCGGATGCTGGCTATTCAGAATTTTATCAAGCTCCAGATAGTCCGAATAGTAAAGCGGTTGCTGGTCTTCTGCTTCTTTCATCTGGCTCCTTCATCAATTTCGACGGCAACTTTGAATCGCTTCCAAAACTTATGGAACTAACAGGGCGGTCTGAACGTGTTCACGACTGAGGGATGAGTGTGAACTTGCGTGTGTGTTGTGCTCATCGCTGCTCCAGCTATCTTAACCCATCCAAGAGTTTTGAAAAATGAAAAAGCTAATCGCAACCTTTGTGTTGATGTTGTCAGCGTGCCTGCTTTTGTGTGGCTCTGCCCGCGCTCAACAGGAATCAATCACGGGGCATTGGGAAGGCGCTTATGTGCGCCTTAATGCTATCCAGACAGTGTCGCTCGATTTGAAGATGGAGGACGGCAAGCTGGTGGGCAGCTTTGATGTGCCTGAGCGGAGCATCTACGGCGAACCCGTCACAGAAATTGATTACAAATTCCCGCAGCTTGTCCTCAAGCTTAATTACGGCAAGTTTACCATGCAGGTGTTTTCAGACACGGGAGAGATGACAGGGGAAAATAAGAACTGGAATCCCACGGTCGCTATCCATCTCAAGCGCAAGCCCAAAGTCCCGTCGCTTGCTTACGCGCACGAAGAGGTGCGGTTTAAGAATGGAGCAATCAATCTGGCGGGCACGCTGGTCAAGCCCTTAACGCCTGCTCCCTATCCGGTCCTGGTTATCGTTCACGGCTCCGGCGCACAGGGACGCAGGGAAAGTTACTATCGCTTCTGGGGAGAATTCTTTGCGCGGCATGGCGTGGCCGCCTTAATTTATGACAAGCGCGGCGTGGGAGAGTCGTCTGGCAATTTCGAGCAGGCAGGGTTCGATGACTTGGCGGGAGACGTGGTCGCCGCCGTTGAACTGTTGCACAAGCGCAAAGACATCAACCCGCAGCAGATAGGTCTGTTCGGCATCAGTCAGGGAGGATGGCTCGCGCCGCTCGCCGCTGCACGGGCGCGGCAGGTCAAGTTCATGATTCTCAACGTCGGGCCTGCCGTGACGGTCGCCGAACAGGAACTGCATCGCGTCGAGTACACAATGCGCGCCGAAGAATTCTCAGAGCCGGAAATAGCGGAAGCGTTGGCCTACACAAAGCTGTTATTTCAAGTGGCTTACACGGGGCAGGGGAAAACGGAACTGGATGCGCTGACGCCAAAGCTGCGAGATAAAAAATGGGCTGAGCATGTGCAGCTTGTAAATTCGCAGAAAGATTTGGACGACTGGCAGCGGATTCGCTATGACCCCGCGCCCGTCCTGCAAAAAATGACCATCCCTGTCCTGTCTCTGTTCGGAGAAAAGGATGTCCTCGTCCCGCCCTTAGAGAATAGAGAGAAGATGGAAAAATATTTGAAAGCAGCCGGGAATAAAGACGTGACCATCCGCGTCATCCCGAATGCAGGCCACGATATGGTCAGCTTTGCGACCTTAAGAGGCGGCGAATGGAAATGGCCGGAGAATTACTGGGTGTGGTCTAGAAAGTCTCCCGAATTCTACGAGGCGATTGTGAACTGGCTCAAAGAGCGCGGGATCATTGCGATGTAAATCCGGGTGCGAGGGGCTTGCCTAACGATTCACCTTCCACCTGATTCCATTGGGCAAGCTGAATAATTAACCCCAGTTGCTGGTTAATCAATTGCCACTAGCTTCAGCTAGTGGATCAAGGTTTCCCCCTTAGCTTTCGGCTTTAGCCGAAGGTTTGAGCTAAAGCTATAAGGAAGTGGCTTTATTATATTTTGGCTAAAGCCTGCTTTCGTTTCGCAATATACCCACTAGCTAAAGCTAGTGGCAATGGAAGAAATCCACCACACATCTATGACTAGCAACTTGGGTTAATTGTTGGGCAGAATTACCGGCGGGAGTGTTTCGGCTTGGCTGGCAGCTTTGCGGGCAGATCGATTTCATCATCAATCAAAACATCCGTTGAAATCCCTGCCAGCCGCGCATACGCTAAAAGAATTCTTAAAGGCGGCTCACGCTTCCCGTTCTCAAATCTGGAAATCTGGTTATAGACAATCATGTCGTCTACTCCCAAACGTTTGAGCAGTTCCGTTTGAGAAAGACCAAACGCAAGTCGTATCTCTAACAGCTTTTCAGCTAGACGATTCTGCCTCATACGCTCTTTGCCTCCCATCAAGAGTTTCCTCCCGATAGAAGCCAAGACACATTTAGCTTGCCTTTATTACCAAACGGTAATAACATGCGCTCCCTCAAACCATTCGCCGTGAGAATGAACCTTTCATCTCGAACGGCGATGCTCATTACTTCAGTTTGAGGTGTGAGCTACGCATTAGCCGTTGCTTTAAGTTTTCAAACAGAACGAGCGCATCTTACCAGAGCGCGCATTTCTTTACATCACATTATAAGAGACTGTCGGCGCACGCGAGGGGTGAGCGCGCCGACAGCCGCACGTTCGCTCATGGCCGCAAGCCGCGAATTGTGCGGAGAGGCCGCCGTCACTTGCTCCCACGCACACGGCGGCCTTGCTTTTTGAATTGTTGGGCCGAGATTCGGCAGGCACTGAAACAGTAGCAAAGCAATTGACTTTGAGGCCGCGTTGGAATATTTTTTGGAAGCCTGAAGAGTCTTCGGGTCATCTCGCGCATGGGACAAGGCCGCAGCCTTGGTCTCTTTCCCGCGCAACCTGTGCAGATCATCCCCCGCTGTGATTGCCTGATCGCAGCTTTTCCTTCAAATAAGGAGGAGTGTCAATGTATCAAATCAAAAATACAAATCTACGTTCTGTGTGCTTCAAAATCTCATTGCTGCTCATTGTTTTCGCCTGCGCGGCATGGTGCGACAACGCGCGCGTCGCGGCACAGGCGCAGAAAAAAGCCGCGCCGGTTGCAGCGGCAGCAGAAGAGAGCGCGCCCGTGTTTCGTGAATATAAGGGCGTCGCGCTCGGCATGACTGCCGATGAAGCGAGGAAAAAACTCGGCTCGCCTGCGGATAAAAGCGACGAGCAGGATTTCTTTGAAGTCTCTGAGACGGAAACGGCACAGGTCTATTATGACAAGACTAAAAAGGTGAACGCCATTTCCATCAACTATCTGGGCGGCAACAGCATCCCGCTGCCCAAAGCCGTGCTCGGCACAGACGCGCAGGCCAAGCCGGACGGCTCGATTCATCAAGTCATAAGATTCCCAAAAGCCGGTTGCTGGATTTCTTACAGCCGCACCGCTGGCGATTCGCCGCTGGTGACCGTGACGATGAAGAAGATTGATTGAGAGTCAGGGAAAGATTCGACGCTGACAATCTGAATCCGAAGAGAGCGGCTGGAGGGTGCGCTTGTCGCGTCAATGCAGGGCTGGGTTCGGAGGCTTGCGTAATTCAGACACGAATTACGCAAGCCTTTTTTTTGTAGTGGGTTAGTTTCAAATGTAGCAAAGAAAAAACATGTTCCCGCAAAGGCGCAAAGGCGCAAAGAAAGCCGCTAAGATACAAGCATGGCTCAACCCCTTTGCGTCTTTGCGCCTTTGCGCCTTTGCGGGAGATTCTTTCTGATGCTGGTTGACACTTGAATTTCAAACTCACCCACTACCTTTTTTTGAGCGTTCTATTTGCCGGAAGCGGGCATCTGGTTAATCAGCCGTTCAAGCTTTGACGCGACGACCTTGTGCAGCGGCTTGAGCAGGTTGTGCTGCGCCACAGCTCCCTCGCGATTGTTAAGCATCAGGTACGTGACGCCGAGGCTGTAATTGGCTTCGAGCGATTTGGGTTTAAGCTCGATAGTTTTCCGGTATGCGGCTTCGGCTTCGGTATAAAGTTTTTGCGCGAAATAACAGTCGGCGATGCTTAGATTAGCTTCGACGGATTTGGGCTTTATCGCCAGCGCTTTCTGAAAGCTCTCCATCGCCGGCTCGAACTTCATCTGGTTGGACAGGCTATAACCTAATCCGATGTGAGCCTCGATTGATTCAGGCTTTAAGACGAGCGCCTGCTGATATGAAGCGACCGCGTCTTCGTGATTCATCAGGTCATTATAAACGTGACCCAGCCCGATGTAGGCGCGTGCCTCTTTCGGATTTAACTCAATCGCCTTCTGATACCAGAACTTGGCGGCATCATAACGCGCGGGATAACCCTGACGCGCACTGTCGCCGAGTTTGACGGCCTGTGACGCGCTGACATTGTTTTTCCGGGAATACAGCAGCAGCTCACTAGGATTGTTGGAGGTGCTAATCATCCGGTAATTCCCCTGAACGGAGACAGGGCTTTTCGCCGAGATAGTCTCGGAGCGGCCAGCTTGAGGAACTCGCTGCGCCTGCGCGGTATCCATCCCGGCGAGCAAAAACAGGATCGCGGCGGCGAGGGCAACACGCGGGTAAACGGAAAACTTATTCATTGATTTAACTCCTAAGGGTAGTAGCTTGCAGAACGTGAGGTTCTGCGAAAAACGGTTGAGATAGTTGGAAAAAATCTATGGGAGATCGAGCTTATGTTTTGTTTGCGTCTTACTTTTGACAAGACCGGTTTGCGTGCTTGAAACGCTCATCCCGGCAACGCGCGGAGTATCGCATATCTCAGCTAAAAATTAAAGCGTAAAGGCGCGCTCCGGGCGGTAAAAAGCAGTCTCCAAAACTACTTTTTCTTGAGCCGAATCTCGAACATTTTAGGCCAGCGTTTGCCGGTCACAAAGAGCCTGTCTTCCTGCTCATCATAAGCGATGCCGTTAAGGACATTTTCAGAATCGCCGCGCTCTTTGTTCGGCAGCAGCCCCGTCATGTCAATCCATCCGAGAATCCTGCCGGTTTGCGGGTCAATCCGCACGATGCGTTCCTGTTTCCAGATGTTGGCGTAAATTTCGCCCCTGATATATTCCAGCTCGTTCAAGTTCATCAGCTCCACGCCGTTATCGCAAACGCTGATCGTGCGCAGGGTCTTGAACGTCAAAGGGTCCAGGAAGCGTATGTGATTTGTCCCGTCGCTCATAATTAGGTGCTGCCCGTCGTGCGCAAGCCCCCAGCCTTCGCCCTCATATGTGAACTCGCCTGCGGGGTGAAAGCTTTTCAGGTCGTAGACAAACGCTTTATGCTCCGTCCATGTGAGCTGGTAAATCTTGTCCTGAAAAATCGTCATCCCCTCGGCAAAATAGCTTGATGAAACATCGAACTGCTTTATCACTTTGCCCGTCCGTAGCTCGACCTGTCGCAGCGTGGACTGGCCGTGATGACCCGTGCTCTCGTACAAAAACCCCTGATGAAAGACCAGTCCCTGCGTGAAAGCCTTCGTGTCATGCGGCCAGGTGTTGACGACTTCAAACGTGTAGACAGGGATGCTCTGGTTGGAAGCAGGACTGCACGGCTGCGGCGCAGAAGCAGACGCCTTGCCCTGCGGCACGGTGTCTGTGCTGCGCGATGTCTGATGGTCTGGCATGTTGACGACATCTTTACCACAGGCTGACAGCGAACAGATAGTTGAGATCAGCAGTAAGATTAACAGGGCGCGACCATAGACGGGCGCACGGGGCAGGCAAAGCTTTCTTACGCTCGAATCCATGACAAACACAATTCTACCTTCAACAATTATCATACGAGCTTCATTTCGTCTTGCCCTGAGAAGTCGCCGGGGCATTTGTTTTCTGCCTCAGCGCGCGGTCAATCTCCGCCCGCAGGGCTGCTTCCGAAAACGTGCGGATGCGTCTCCCGTTGACGAACACAGTGGGCGTGCCCATTACCCCGTATCGCACGCCGTCCGAGATGTCATGATTGACTTCGGCGGCAAAGACGCCGCCATCAAGCGCGGCATCAAAGCGTGCGCGGTTGAGTCCCACTTGAGTCGCATACTTTTTCAGCGAAGCGATGTCGAGAGCCTTTTGATTATGAAAGAGCAATTCCGTGTACTCGAAAAACTTGCCCTGCGCGTGCGCGGCATTGGCGGCTTCGGCTGCTTTGCGCGCCTGCGGATGCATTTCTTCTAAAGGGAAGTCTCGAATCACGAGCCGCACGCGGCTGCCGTAAGCTTTGATGGTCTCTTCAATTATCGGATGATTCGCAGCGCACGAGGGACATTGAAAGTCCGTGAAGACGACGACCGTGACGGGCGCACGCAACGCTCCGCGCGAAGGATCATCATCCGCACTGACGGCCAGCACAGGCGGCTCAGGCTCTTTCAGCATGACGCGGATGTTGGCTGCCGCGCGCAGTTTCTCGTTGTGCGCGCTCTCAATCCTCACCTGCTCCTGCTGTTCCAGATAGTTGATAATCTGGACGCGCGCCGAATCAACATCGCCATTGATGCGCGCCTTATTCTCTTCGTAAAATTTTAGAACCTCTGCTTCGGACGGGCTGCGCAGCTTGCCTGTCACTTCCGCGCGAATGATAGCTTCCGGTTCGACGCCCTGCCTGCGCGCCTCTTCAAGCACGAGCAGGCTATAAATCCTCTGGTCAACAGCCGTTTTCTGCGCGTCGTATGCGCGCACGCGAAAATCATAAATGATGGGCTTGAGGCGCTCGATGGCAGAGGCGGCGGTGATGACCTGGCCTCCGACAGTTGCGAGCGTTGTTCCCGGCAGCAAGTTGGGTGAAGTAATATTAGTCCCCATCACCACCTTGAAGCGCGTGCGCAGCCGCGCCGCCAACTCCGTCAAAAGCTTTTGCTCGTTCTCGCGGCGCACGTAAGCAACGATCTGCGGGCGTGCGCCATTCAGATCGAGGGTTCCGAACTGCGCGCGATTGGCATCATAGATGTCTTGAATCGTCTCCGGAGCCGGGTCTGTCAATCGCCGCATCACCTCCAGCTCAAGCAGGCGCGCGGGAGTGATGCCGCGCCGACGCGCTTCGAGCTGAAAAAGCAGGGCCATAATCTCCTGCTCCAACACGTAGCGTTGCGCTTCGGCAATCTCGCTCTCAAGCTTCTCAACCATCTCGCGCACGCGCGGGTCAATATCGTTAAGCGTAATCGTCTGATTGTTGACGACAGCCAGCGCGTCCGATTGGAGCCGCATCGCAGCGACAGGCATCTCACTCGCGGACAGCATCGCTGTCAGGCACACAAAAATTAAGATAAATATTTTCCGAAACCGCATTAAAATTATCTTCCTCGAATAGCACAAAGCAACGCATTGCTTCGCAAGCACACAAAACAGGGATGACCTTGAAGAGCAGGATAATTATCTTTCTTTCATCTTATCCTGTCTATCGCAGGTCTATCCCTGTCAGTTATTGATTCGGCGCGTTCTTTCAGCGTTGCACGGGACGCATCAAGCTGCGGCGGCGCGGGCGCGCGGGCGTTCTGGATGTGAGCAGGTTTTTATGGCGTCCCTGTAGAATAAAAGCCAGACCCTGATGCGTGATGCCAAGCATTCGCGCCGCGCGCGTCACGCTGCCGTTCGCCGTTTCCAGAGCGCGCTTAATCAAGCCGCTTTCATAATTCAGGACTTCTTCTTCAAGCGAGCAGTCAGCCCAAGGCTCACTCAGGCTGGCGTGCTGCGTTTGCCTGAGCGCCAATGTCTCAACCGCTTCAGCCGCCAGACGCGCGCCGTCCGTCGCCGTTAAGACCGTGCGCTCGATGAGCGAGCGAAGCTGCCGCGCATTGCCTTTGAGTGGCAGACGGCTCAGGGCTTCAAGCCCATCAGGCGTGAAAGAAACATGCTTGCCTGATCGGGCGCATTCCTGCTTAAGAAAATGCTCTGCGATGGCTGGAATATCCTGCGCCCTGTGCCTGAGCGGTGGAATCTGTAGATTGAAAGCCTCAAGCCTGTAGAATAGATCATCACGAAATTTGCCGTCATCGACTTCATGCCTGAGATTGCGCGAGGTCGTCGCAATGATTCTCACATCAAGGCGTTCCGGCTCAGGCGCGCCAATCGAATGAATCTCGCTATGCTCGATGAAGCGCATCAGCTTGCCCTGATCCTGCAAGCTTAAAGCGGCAATCTCATCCAGCAATATAGTGCCGCCTATCGCATGCCGCGCTGCACCGGGCTGGAGTTGTGTCGCACCCGCGAAGCTCCCCGGCTGGTAGCCGAACAGATGAGCCTCCACCGACAATCCGGTCAACGACGCGCAGTTGATGATGACAAACTCTCCGGCACGCCCGCTCCATTCGTGTATCAGCCGCGCCAGTTCTTCCTTACCGGTTCCCGTCTCACCTGAGATCAAAACGGGAGACTGCACGCCCGAGACCTTGTGCGCGAGGCGCAGCAGTCCGGCGGTCTGTTCCGCAGCATACACAAAACGCGGAGTCCGTATATCCTCGACGGGTTGAGCCTGTGTGGCGAAAATGCGACGCGCGCACAGCCTGAGCCGCGCCAGAATTTCGGGGCGCGAAGATTCGCCGAGCCATGCATCTGCGCGCTCGTAGGCCGCGCGTCTTTCGTCCGCCGTGAGCCTGCCGCCCACCTCTTCGAGTAAGGTGAGCGCGACGAGTCCCGCGCCCTCTCCGTGACTGGCCTCGGTTGAGACTTCGATGGCGCGCTCGAACGTCGCCCGCGCCTGCTCAAAACGCCCGAGCCGCGCCTGCGCCGTGCCGTGTGTCGTCAGGGCTTCGGCCAGCAACGCCAGCTCGCCGCCTTTTTCGAGAGCCTGTACAGCAGCCTGCGTCAAACGCTCGGCTTCCGCAGGGCGTCTCTGCGCGAGAAAGACGCGGGCGCGTGTTTCGTCTACCTGCGCCGCGCTGCCGCTGTCTTTAATGGTGACAAAGATTCTGCGCGCGTAGTCGAGATGCTCATTCGCCTCTTTGAATTTTCCGCATTTTAGAAACAGGAAGCCCAGGTTATTCTCGACACGTGCGCAGTTGCGCTTGTGACCGGCCTCCTCAAAATGATGGCTCGCGGCGGCATATTCGATCAGCGCGCGATCCACGTAATCCGCGCGGTCTTCCGTATCGCCGAGATTGCGCAAGACCAACGCCAGTTGATTATAAAACCTGCCCTTGATGGCATGGCTGCCGCTGGAATCCATCAGGGGCGCGGCTTCATTCAGGATGGCAAAGGCATCGCGGAAGCAGGCAGCGGCGCGCTCGACCACCGCGCGATTGATGAGAGTCCTGAGCCGTTGCTCGCTCTCGGCTCCGGCCAATCGAGTCAAAGCCTCTTGCAGCGTCACACGCGCTTCATCAAAAGCTCCCTCGCGCAAGTAGCAGATTGCCAGATCGTTGAAAGCTTCCGCGACCTTCTCCGTCTCGCCCAAATCCTCAAAGGTTGAGATACTCTCGCTGATTAAATCCTTTGCCAGTTCCTGCGCGCCTGCGAACTGGCGAACGCTCCCGATCCATCCGGACAGAGAGCCTGCGCGCAGCAGCGCTTCGGCGGCAGTTGACTTATCCAGCCCGGCGATGTCAGGACGTTCTCCAAGACGCCTCCACAACTCGCCCATAGCATAAGAGGCTGCTTCATAGTCGCCCGCTTCCGTTAATTCGCGCGCGAAACGGCAGCGCACAAGCGCCTGTTCCGAGCGGCTGAGAGTCGAGTCTTCGAGTTGCCGGGTCAGCTCAATGGTTAAATCCATGTGAGGGAAGCCTTTCTGTGTGTTAGCAAGTTTCCTTGCAAAGCCTATGTAGTGCAGTGTTATTATGCCACCGCTCCGTTTTAATAAATCCTCACGAGTGATTTGAAAGCCAACATTTTAGGAGAAATGAATGAAAAACCTTCGCCACGTGTGCGCCGCCGTCATGCTTGCGCTAATTATTTCGGGTTCCGCTTTTGCCGGAGAGATGGATACGCCCGGCAGTGCGCCACCGCCACCTCCGCCGCCGACATTGCCGGTTACAGGCGAGATGGATACTCCGGGACGACCTGGTAATAATGCGCCTGGCGACACAGGCTACACATACGATCCTGTGACAGAGGCCGCACTGCTCTTCTGCCGAAATGTGCTGTCCTTGCTTTAAGCAGAACTCGCCCCGATTTGTTTTGATTCAGGCTCGCCTCGATATAACGTGAGGCAGCCTGAGCTTGTTGTGCGCGGGAGAGTCGCCGGACGATTTCACAGAGACCTGTCAAAGAGGCCCTGACAGGCACGCATCGTAACCTTTCTGGATATGGAAAAGCAATAAATAAGATGAAAAACCTTTAACAAAACTTAAGCCACGGCTCTGGCATCAGGCAAGTTTATGCAGCATTCCCTTGACCTTCTTTTTGTGTTCAGTGTCTCTGTACGCATTCCTGTGCCTATGTCACACGCTCTAAAAGTCCGGTAAAGTATTGCGGGGCTGCCCTTAACGCTGCCCGGTAATATCTTTATTGAGCTTCGGCGAGGCCGCGCACTGTCTCCAAAGTGTCTATCTCTGCTGCGGACTTATCGTCGCGCAGGCGCAGGATGCGTGGAAAGCGCAGGGCGTACCCGCTCTTGTGCCGCTTTGATTCCTGCACCCTGTCAAAGGTGACTTCGAGGATGATCTGCGGCTCGACCACGCGCACGCGCCCGTGAGCAAACTCCTGCAAGGTGTGCGCGCGAAACCACTCGGTCAACAACGCCAACTCTGCATCCGTCAGGCCGGAATAAGCTTTGCCCACGTTCAGCAGCTCCGGGTCTTCTTCCGAGCGTCGCACGGCGAAAGTGTAATCCGAGAGCAGGTGGCGTCGTTTGCCGTGCCCGACCTCGACCGCCGTGACGACGACATCGAGCGTGGCGACGGCGCGTTTGAGCTTCAGCCATTCCCGACCGCGCCGTCCCGGTTTATAAAACGAGCGCGGGTCTTTAATCATCAAGCCTTCGTTGCCGCGCGCACGCGCCGCATCGAATTCCTCATCCAGCGCATTCACATCCTTCATCAGCGCGGCGGAAGATAAGCGCAAAATCCCACGCTCCGGCACGAGCCTTTCGAGCCTGCGCCTGCGCTCATCTAACGGCTCGTCAATCAGCACGCGCCCGTCCGCATACAGCAGATCATAAGCGATAAAAACGACAGGCGTGTTATTCAGCAGCTCCGCGCTGACGGTCTTGCGTCCCAGCCTTTTTTGCAATTCCGCGAAAGGCAAAATCTCTGCGCCGCGCGCCGGGACGATCTCGCCGTCAATAATCGCGTCGGTCTTGAGATTCTGAAGCGGAGCCACGAGTTCGGGAAAGCGATGCGTCATCTCGTCCATCGTGCGCGAGTAGAGCGCGATGCGTCCGCCTTGCGCGTGCGCCTGCGCGCGGATGCCGTCAAATTTGTCTTCGACATAAAACTCTTCGGGCATCGTGCGCGCGATGTCCGCGAGGTCTGCGGCGGCTGTGGCGAGCATGAACTTGAGCGGGTGAAAAAGTCGCATCGAGACATGCTGCAAGTCCTGACGGCGTGCGCGCAGAGCTGTCTCTCCGATGTCGCCGAGCATCATATTGGCCTGCGCGACTTGAGAGAGCGGCTGCTCGAAAGCACGCGCGATGGAATCTTCGACCAAGCCTTCTTTCAAACCGATGCGCAAATCTCCGAGCAGCAGCTTGACCAGATATTTTGCTTCGAGCGCAGTAGAGCGCACGAGAATTGATGTCAACAACGCGCGCTTGTTCTTGGTCCCGCGCAGCTCGCTCAATTGGATGATAAGCGACTCGGTTTCGGCGAGCGTCATAGTACCCGCGCCCGTGTCTCCTTTCGTTTCCAGGATTACTTCGCAGGCGACCTCGCCCGCGTCGCCGAGCCGCACATAGCGCGGGCGCAAATCTTCGACGCTCACGCCCGTGGCCTCGCTCAGGGCGTCGCGCAGCACGCTCGACCCGACGTTGGTTGTACGCGCATCGCTCAAAGCAAACTGCTGCCCTGCAAAGTAGCGCGCCGCGCGCACCAGATCATCATCATTTAGCACGCGCATGTAAGCGCCGAGCAGCGCGGCCTTCTCAAGCTTTTTCGTCGTCGCCGCCACGCGCTCAGCCGTCTCGGCGAAACTCGCAAGCAGGCCGCTCGCAACAGCTTCATTGTCAGAAATTCTTTTTGCTTTCCCCATGCTCGTAAAGTAATGCAAATTAAAAAATATAAGATGCTCAATAAGAACCTTATTTCATTTTGCATTTTTAATTTTACATCTTGCATTCCTCTGCGCTGACGCGGATCGCTTCATCCTCATCCGGCACGCCGAAGATTTCGGGATGCAGGATGCGCGCGAGAATTTCCGCGCCACGCACGACGCGCGGCCCCGGTCGGCTAAAATAAGAGGTCGCGTCAACCGCCCACACTTCGCCGCTCAGGACGGCTGGCAGCTCGCTCCATCCATCCGGCAGGCGCGATTCGGGAAGCTGGCGCAGGATGTCTTCCTTGTAATAGCCGCAGGGAATCATGACTATCACTTCCGGCGCGTAGGCGCGTATCTCTTCGGCGGTCGTCGTGACAGAAGGTTGCCCTGCACGCCCGAAAGCGTGGTCGCCTCCGGCGATCAAGACCTGTTCGGGAACCCAGTGTCCCGGCGCAAAAGCAGGCTCAAGCCATTCGAGCATCAACGTGCGCGGGCGTCGCTCGACGCTGTGCAGCGCGTCTTTCAAAGCCTCAAGCCGCGTCGTCAGTTCTGCGACCAACCTTGCGGCTTCCGCTTCGCGCCCGGTCAAAGCTCCGACCGTGCGGATGTTGCCAAAAATATCCGCGATGGTATTTGGCTCAAGCGAGACGACGCGCACATCCGTTTCAAACATCCGCGCGGTCTGCTCGACGGTCTTGTAGCTGACGGCGCAGACTTCGCACAGCTCCTGCGTCAAAATCAAATCAGGCCGCAGAGCGCGCATCGCTTCTTCATCGAGATTGTAAATCGAGCCGTGCCCGTCCAGTTGCGTGCGGACGGCGTGGTCTATCTCCGCGCTCGACATCGTTTCATGTGAGATGCGGCTCGCCGTCAGCTTTGGCTTACCCGTGACGGGCGCAGGAAAATCGCATTCATGCGTCACGCCGACGAGCGCGTCTTCCAGCCCCAGCGCGCACACGATCTCCGTCGCCGAAGGAAGCAAAGACACGATGCGCGGCGTTTGTTGGCTCGACAAAGTTTTGAGACCTCTTTCTTCTTTGATAAAAGAATTTCGTCTGACAGGTTGGCGCGAGAACCTCGCGGCTGTCAAGACGCCTTCACGCCGCTTACATAAGCAGTGCCTCTGCTGTTAAAATTCCGCTGATTTCAAAAATCCATTTTAGCCAAAGGGTAATAGCGATGCAGGACAAACCGACTAATCTTCCGACCACGCAGCCGAACGGCGAGCCGCTCAAGCCGATCACGGATGTCATTCTTGAACGTCGCGCTACAAACCATTTCACAAACGAAGCGGTGCCGGACGAAATCCTGAATGCGATTTTGCAATTGGGCGCGCAGGCTCCCTCCGGTTACAACTTGCAGCCCTGGCGTTTCGTCGTCGTGCGTGAAGCAGAGAACCGGAAGCGTTTGCAGTCCGTCGCCTTCAACCAGCCGAAAGTCGCCGAAGCCCCCGTCGTCATCATCGCTCTCGGCATGAAAGAAGAATGGCAAAAACGCGCCGACGAGATTTTCAAAGAGGGCGCAGAGCGCGGCGCGGGCAATATAGAGACGTGGGAAAAGGCCAAAGACGGCGCGGTTCAGTTTCTGACGGGCATGCAAAAGATGGATGTGTGGGTCAACCGCCATACGATGATAGCCGTCACGACGATGATGCTGGCGGCAGAAGCTTACGGCTTCGACACAGCGCCGATGGAAGGCTTTAATCCTGCTGCTGTCAAAACCGAGTTCGGCATTCCGGAAGAAGCAGAGGTCATCGCCCTCCTAGCCATCGGGCGCGGCGCAGAGCCTGAGAAAGCTTATCCCGGACGCTTCGCACTGGATCGCATCGTGTTCAGCGAAAGCTACGGCGAGGCTTGGAAATAAAAAGTCCCAAGTCCCAAGTCCCAAGTCCAAAGTCAAAGACAAGTTTTTAACTTGGGACTTGGGACTTGGGACTTGAGACTTTGATAGGAGATTGAATCATGCAGGAGCAGGCGCGGTTCGCGGGCGTGATGGATCACATCGCCGTGAAGTCTGAGGATTTGCAGCGCGACGTGAGCGAGTATGAGCGCATCGGGTTTCGCCTTGAAACGCTCTATCACGATTGGGCTATGCTGCGCGACGAGCGCGGCTTCGGCGTCGCGCTGCTCGCGCCCGGCTCAAAGCATCCGCCTCACCTGGGCTTGCGCGTCGAAACGCGCGAAGCTTTAGAGGCCGCAGCCGCCACAGAAGGCCGCCCCGTCAAAGAGCATCGCGACCGCTCTCTTTCTTTCTACACCAGAGGCGTCAGCGGGCAGGCCGTCGAAGTCATCTACTATCCGCCGGAATACGGTCAGGAAAAAACTTAGGATGCTAAACCAGGCATTAGCCACAGAGACACGGAGCAGGATAAATAGATGAAGACGATGCTGTCGAAGATTTTTATTCCGCCCTCTGTGTCTCTGTGCCTCTGTGGCTAAATTTTGCCAGACCTTTGTTACCTCACTGCTCAACCCAGTTTGGCTTGTCTTCTAATTCATCCAAAGCTTCATCCGTCTCTTCGCGTATCAAATCGGCGTTTTCGAGCTGGCTCATCAACCATTGGCGGAAGATGTCCGCCTCGCGCCCTTTGCCAGTCCAACGCGCGCGGTCAAACATGACCAGCGCCACCTGAAGCGCGTGATGCTGTCCGGCGCGATCCTGCGCGAACTCGAACTGGTTGTGCAGCCGGTCAATTACCTCTATGCTCTGGCGCGCAGTCGCTTCATCCTTGAATCCAAGCTTGTTGGCAAAGAACTTGGAATAAACATTCATCGGATGCGCTGACGAAGTGTAGAGATCGAAGTAACCCGTCATCAGTCCCGCTTCCTGCAAGACGGAGCCGACATAGCTCGGACGCGAGCCAGTGATGAGGGCTAGGTCTTCTATCTCATTCATCCCCGAAAGAAAGAGCGCGATAATCTGGTCTTTCTTGCTGACTTTCTGCGAGCGCGACCGTGGCTGCGGCTGGCCTTTGGGCGCAGGCTGATTTTTGCGGGCGGCGTTCTTGCTCATAACCGAGACCCCCTCGTATATTGAATTGATTTTGAGAGGGAATTTATCACGAATCGCACATGACAGGCACACAAAAATTGACGAGAGATTTTTACACGCGCAGCAATACCTTGCGCGTCGCGCGCGAACTGTTGGGCAAGCGACTGGTCGTGCCGGATGAAAACGGCGAGCGCGTCTCAGGCTTGATTGTCGAGACGGAAGCCTATCAGGGCGTGCTTGATAAAGCAGCTCATTCATACGGCAACCGCCGCACACAGCGCACCGAATCCATGTACCAACCCGGCGGCATGGCTTATGTCTATTTTATCTACGGCATGTATTACCAGTTCAACGTCGTGACGAATGTCGAAGGAGTGCCCCATGCCATCCTCGTGCGCGCCGTCGAACCCGTCGAGGGCATAGATGTCATGCGCCGCCGCAGGCCGGTCGGCAAAGACATCAATCTCACCAACGGGCCGGGCAAGCTCTGTATCGCCATGAACATCAATCGCAGACTTGACCGCGCAGACCTGCTCGGCACAGAGGTTTGGATTGAAGACGGCGAAAAGATAGCCACGAAACAAATTGCTTCGGGGCCGCGCATAGGCATCGGCTATGCAGAGGAATATATCGAAAAGCCGTGGCGATTCTGGGTCAAGTCGAATCCTTACGTCAGTCGTGCTTGAGCTTATGGAAGATAAGATTCACCGCAGAGACGCGGAGAACACAAAGGATGCGCAGAGAGTTAAGAGTCATTCAAGCCTCTGCGCCATCTCCGCGCTCTCTGCGTCTCTGCGGTGAGCCTCAGGTCTCATGTGCTCAGCTAAAAATTTATCTGAAAACTTTGTCTGTTAAAGACTTACTGCCTTAAAATTCCTGCGCCTCTCTAGAAAAGCACAGTACACCGTTTGGTTTCAATGCAAGCTGATATGGTTGAAAGAATCGTTTTGCGCGGCGCAAATGGTTGCTTTAGCAGCTAATTATGAGCAATTTCCGGGCGTGGCATCCTGTTTGCTCTTAATTGCGTCATGAATACAAATGCCGCAACATACCCAATCTGGCAAAAGGTCGCAGACTCTGGACTCGCGGAAGCAGCGCCGCGCAGCACCGATTATGGTCTGGCTCAGCGCGCGACCAATGGCGACATGCAGGCGTTTGAGGAATTGTACCAGCGCCATCATCGCCGCGTTTACAGCCTCTGCCTGCGCATGACCCAGAATGTGCAGGAAGCCGAAGACTTGACGCAGGAAGCTTTCATACAACTCTATCGCAAGATCGGCAGCTTTCGCGGAGACTCTGCTTTTACGACTTGGCTGCATCGCCTGACGGTCAATCAGGTCTTGATGCACTTCCGCAAGCGCAGCGTCAAGATGGAAAAGACGACGGAAGAGGGCGAGACGCCCGTTCAGGTCGTGCATGGCACAGCGAATCCAAACGCGATGCCAGTCGTAGACCGTATCGCGCTCGACAACGCGATTGCGCAGTTGCCGCCCGGATACCGCTCTGTCTTTATCCTGCATGACATCGAAGGCCATGAGCATGAAGAAGTCGCGCGCATGCTCGGCTGTTCCGTCGGCACATCGAAATCACAGCTTCACAAAGCGCGTATGAAGCTGCGGCGTCTGCTAAGCCAACAGAACCCGCCGCAGAACGCTGCGCTGCAATAGCATCGCTCTTAAACTTTTCTGAACCCGGCTCGCAAGTTGATTTATCAAGCTTGCGAGCCGGGTTTTTCTTTTCGTTCTTCGATATGTCTTCTTATGGTTTCAACGGTGCATGGTAGTATGAGGTAAATTCACATTCTAATCATTAAGAACAAATGCGAATCAAGGATAGAAACAAATCAACAGCTTTTTCTTTGCGTGCTTTGCGGGGTTTTACTTTGCGGTCTTTGCGTTAAAAAAGCCTTTAACCGCAAAGACCGCAAAGAGTGAAGACGCAAAGACCGCAAAGAGTTTCTACTTTTAATTTACATGACAAGTTAAGAGCTACGAACAATGTACGAGATGTTCCGATCACAATTTGTGATCGCATCTAAAAGGGATGTTGGTTTTAAGACTGACTCGAAGTAATATCCAACCATGACGACACATCTGACCACGGCGGATTTGTGATGGAACAAAGTCTTCAGGAAAAATACGCGCCGCACAATGCCTGTTTCGGTTGCGGCCCTGCCAATGAGAAGGGCTTGCACATCCGAAGCTTTGCAGAGGGCGACGAGACCATAGCCGAATGGATGCCCGAGCCGCATCACGAAGCGTTTCCGGGAATGTTGAACGGCGGGATTATCGGAGCCTTACTTGACTGTCATTCAAACTGGGCGGCGGCGTGGCATCTGATGAATCGCACGGGCGCGAACACTCCGCCTTGCACTGTGACGGCGGATTACGCCATCAAGCTGCTGCGCCCCACGCCGACAGATAGGCCGGTCAAGCTCGTCGCCAAAGTTGTCGAATCAACTGATGACCGTGCCGTTGTCGAAGCGCAATTGATCGCGCATGATAAAGTTTGCGCGACGTGTCGCGGGACGTTCGTGGTCGTCAAGCAAGGACATCCTGCGTATCATCGCTGGTGAGTTTTGAATTGTTCGAGATAGGAAATATCCAGCGTCCACTGGTGACTGCTGCGTCTTGACCACTGCTCGAAACAGGCTTCTACATAATGGCGCGCGTCTTCCATTGACCAGCCGTTGACCTTCGACAGATGACGCATCGCCTGATACTGCTTCCCGCGCACGCTCGCTAGTCCAATGTGCTTGACCTCATGACACTCCGGGCAGAGCGCGATCATCCGCTCAAGCTTCTGCACATGTAGCTCGTCATCGTAGAGCCATACTTCATGACATTCGACAGGCCACTTGCGTCCCTTGCCGCCGCAGATTTCACAGACCCGCCCGGCGCGCTCGTAGATGATGTTGCGCAGCCTGTCCCACTCTTCCTGGGAAACGTGCGAGCGGACGTTTTTGTACCACGAAGTTTTCGGGACAAGCTCGATGGTCAATAGCGTTTTCACGTTCTACTCTTCATCGCTCAAGAGCTTTTCAATCGTTAGCTCGACAATAGCGGGATCGAGCGACCGCTTGAAAGTGATGACATTCGGCGGCACGCGCGGGGGCGGCTCGCGGCTGCCTCTGAGTTCATCCCACGCGGCGATAATAAAATTTCGCATGCCGCTGTGCGCGAACTCTTCCATGCGCGATTTCAGATGCGGCGGCGTCCAGAAACCAAGAATCTCTAAATATACTTTTCTGCCGTCCGCATGCCGCAAGACATAATCGGGGATAAATGCGCTCTCGCCTAAATCAATTACTTCGTTGCTCTTCAAAAGCGTCCATGCGCTTTCATACTTAGCCCACTTCGCCTCGAAGGTGGCGGGCGCGGGACTTTCATACGGCATCTCTTTCAGATAATGAGAGCGAAGCTGAGTCTGCTTACTATCAAGCTCAAATTGAGCAGGGCCGCCCGGCTTTGAAATAATCAACGCGCTCATCCGCCAGTTGCTGCAAGTCAGGAGCGCGGGCAGAAAGACCGCCATCTGCACGCCGTACTTTTGCGAGCGATGAAACATCGAGACTGGGCCATTAAGCTTTATCTCATAACCATCTTTCGCATTGCCTTTGACCGTATGAATCAGCCTGTATGCTTTGATGGCCGCGAACAATCCTCTGTAGCTCGCGGCATCCTGCGCCGCGACGGACAGCCGCATCTCTTCGCAGCGATAAAGCAGAGCCTGCGCCTGCGCCATGTTGTAACGGTCGAGCAGTTCCGCAGCTTCAAGCGTCTCGAACTCCGACAGGATTTGATTCTCCGGCAAGTCCGCATACAAATTATCAAGCACCATCTCCGGCACACATCCAAGCTCGCGTGCGGCCTCGTTCGCAATCAACGCCCGCGCCTCTTCGTTGTCCGTCATGGGATGAAAAGCTTTGGCTGCGAGAAACACTGCGCGGCGTATCTCCGCAGGGTCTGTGGCGATTGGAGTTTCAAATTCGCAACGATCAGTGAGCAGCTTTATCAGGCCGCGCAGTATCTTGTAATCCGTGCCGATGCCGACATATTCATTCAACGCCTCATCAAGCGCCGCGCGCGTGCGTCCTGCATGCTGCTGAAAAACGGCTATCAGATCATGCGCTTCCTGTAGATGCACTGCATCCTCAGTCTTCACCTGATAAGGGCGAACGCGCCCGCCGCGTCGCCAACTCATTGCCAGATCAGAAGTCAACATAGAAAAGCAGGGATGAAGGATGAAGGCGGAAGGATGACAGACATGCTATTCAAACATGCAGCCTTTATCTTCAATAGCATCTGCTTCATCCTTCATCCTTCCGCCTTCATCCTTTATTTTCACTCGAACAGTCCTGTATCTTCCGACTCATATCTTACTTCACGAAACTGCCCGCCTTCGCTGCGGCGTTTGCTGATGTGTTCTTCGGTGGTGTCGCGCGTGATGACTTCGTAGAGCGTTGCTTCCTTGTCCGGCTGTTTGCGCAGGATGCGCCCCAGTCTTTGGATGTGCTCGCGCGAAGAGCCTGAGCCGGAGAGGACGATGGCGACCGCAGCCTCCGGGATATTGACGCCTTCGTTGAGCACCTTCGAGGTTGCCAGAGCCAGCACGTCGCCCTTGTTAAAGGCTTCGAGCCATTGGCGTCTCTCTTTCACGCCCGTTTGATGTGTAATCGCCGGAATCAAAAATTTTTGAGAGATGCGATAAACCATTTCATTCTCGGCGGTGAAGATTAAGGCGCGGTCTCGCTTGTGGCGCGTGAGCAGGTCTGCCAGCACGCGCAGCTTGGCATCCGTTCCCAGAGCGATGCGCTTTGACGCGCGATAGGCCATCATCGCGCGCCTGCCGTCTTCGCTGCGTGCGCTCGCGACGATGAACATCTGCCACCCGCGTAGGCTGCTCAGAGAGATTCCTTTATCGTTTAAGAATCGGCGAAAGATGGCGCGCTCGCTTTCGTAAAGCTCGCGTTCTTCGCGGCTCAATTCGACATGCACGCGGACGACGCTGTAATCGGCCAGATACTCGCCTGCAAATTCCTGCGCTTCGCGGCGATAGACGATTGGGCCAATCAATTCTTCGAGCAGTTGGTCTTCGCCGTCCGCGCGCTCCGGCGTCGCCGTCAGCCCCAGGCGAAACGGCGCGATTGCAAACTCTGCCGCATAGCGATAGATACTGCTCGGCAGGTGATGGCACTCGTCAAAAATTATCAGGCCGAACTGATTTCCCAGCCGCTCCATAAAGCGAAAGGCTGAAGCATAGGTCGTGACGGTCAAAGCTCCGACTTCAAAATAACCGCCGCCGATGAGGCCGACTTCTGCTTGGAAAGATGAGAGCAGCAGGTCGTACCATTGATTCATCAGATCAATCGTCGGCACGACGACGAGCGCGCTGCGGCCTACCTGTTCAATCGCCATCTGCGCGACGAGGCTTTTGCCCGCGCCGGTCGGCAGGATCACGACGCCGCAACGCTCTTTCAGCTTCCACGCAGCAATCGCCTGCTCCTGATAAGGCCGCGCCTCGACATGCAGCTTCGCGCGGAAATCAAACTTGTGATAACCGCGCGCTTCGTCTGCAAAAGTAACCCCACGCCGGATTAAATCTTTGACGACATGCCTGTAAGAGTCTGCCTGTGCGCGCCATCTGTTGACACGCTCGTCCCAGCGAAAAGCGGGAGGCGCGGCGAAAGCGCGATCCACGCCATCCAAGAGAAGCGTTCCCGAATCGAAGCGAAGGGTGATTTCAGGCAGAGACATTTCAGGAGGAGCTTACAAAAAACTCCTCAGTTAGCGCAAAGGCTACTCACTTGCTTTCCAGTGTGAAGTGCGGGTTTTCGATAATGCCAAAAATATTGCCGAACGGATCGAGCACAGTGGCGACGCGAATACCATCACCGACATTCTGCACCTCGCCATGCTCTTTCGCTCCCGATTCGAGAAGCTGCCGTAGAGAGTCTTCCACACTTTCCACGCCCCAATAAGCCACCACGCCGGAGCTTCCGGCTGTAGCATTGGAGCTATCCGGGTCTAAACCCAACTCGTAACCGCCGACGTTGAAACCCACATAGAAAGGCTCGTCAAAGTAAGGATTGATGCCGAGCGCCTTGCTAAACCAAACTTTTGCCTGCTCAAGGTCACTGACCTGATAGATAACAGTTCTCAAACCCAGAAACATAAGTTTTCCTCTCTGCAAAAACGAGAAAGCAATCTAATGAGCACCTAACAAAACTAAAGATTAGCCACAGAGACACAGAGACACAGAGATAAGAGCAGTCATCTGATTTAGCATTTCCTTCATCTACTTTTCTGACTCTGTGTCTCTATGCCTCTGTGGCTGTGTTTTGTTAGGCGTTCTAAGCCTGCGGGTGCAGCGATTTAAATTTCACGCGAAAGCGGGCTTGCTGTCAATCAAGCTGTCCTGAGCCGTGGCTGGCCTGCCCTGTATTTCTGCATCAGGCGCAACTGTCCGCCGAGCAGGTTGGCCGGAATTAGCAGTGTCAGGAAGATAACGTGATACCAAACGGGCGCGGTGTCCCACATTTTTATCGTCGCCACGATGCCCATCACGAGTTGCAGCACGCCGAGAATGAAGACATGCGCAAGCTCGCTGCGGCGTGCGATGAGGGCTGTCACATAGCCGCCCAGTACAGAGAAGAGCAAACTGTAAAAACCCGAAAAGAGCAGAAGGGGAACGCTCACAACCTTACCGCCCTCGCCATACAACTGCGGAAAGAGACTCATCATAATCAAATCCATCCCGAGCGCAGTCACCATCCAAGTGATACTTCCCGCAATCACCGCGAGAATGCTTCGCAACATGATTTCTCTCCTTTAAATTATCAACAAGGATAGACAGGATAAGCAGGATGAAAAACAAGGATGAAGGGCGCGTGAAGAAGGATGAAAGAAATGCTATTGAACCGTTCGGATTCAAGGTTGAATAGCATTTCTTTCATCCTTTATTTTTATCATGTCTATCATGTCCATCCCTGTTTGAATCCGGTTAAGCGCGCTTGAGCGTGCGTGCAGATTGAGCCTTGCTTGTTCCGGCTGCTGCGGCTTCCTGTCTGTCGTTGCCGCTCGCTTCAGGTTGCGTGGACTTCATCTTCTCGACGCGCGCGGTGATGCGGCGGTCAAGGTCTGCGATCTGTTCGGGCGTCAGGCGATAGATGTTCGACTGGTTGTGATAGAGCTTTGCGCCCGTCACGATGTCCGCCTGCTTGAATCCGAACTGTTCGGCCTTGGCAATCAACTCCTGAATCGTGATCTGCGGCGGCACGATTGAGAGACGCGAAGGCTTCTCTTCCAGAGTCTCCGGCACAGCAGATGGCGCGGGCTTATCGAAAGCCAAATCCAAAGCCTCTTCGCCTTTCATGTGCTCAAGAAAATCTTTGAAAGAGATGTCGCCCTGCATCTCATAGCCGACCTCGAAGGCGGAGCTGTTGCTCTTGACTATTTGAAAGACGCGCGTGACCTCGCCGTCGCGCTCCTGCATGGAAACTTCGACCATGATGTCTACGAAGTATTCGAGGCCGCTCGCGGTCATCGGCAACACGCGCCCGATCTCGTTGTCTTCCTTCGCCTCTTTTCCTTTGGCCGCGATCTGGTCAACGATGACGACGGACTTTCCGCTCTCGATGCAAAGACGGCGAAGCACTCCCTGCAAGACCATCTGGTCTGCCGCCAGCTCTTCCGCAGAAGGCTGAGCGAGGGGATCGCCCGTCCGCTCGCGCACAGCCTGTAGCATCTCGCTGTGCTTCGCGCTGAAATAGCCAGCCCACGAATCCAGTGCAAAGCACTCGTAATTCTGCTCGCGGCCTTCGCCCGTCAAAGCCCAGTCTATAAACTCCGGCAGCTCGTCCGGATGCTCTATCTCGAAAGCGTCGAACGTCGCGCCGACGCCTTTTAACAGGCGCGCCTTGCGCTCCACGTCAAAGATGCAGAGACGGCCTAATCCCGCTTCGGACATGCTGCGTATGAAATGGCTTTTGCCGACGCCTGCTCCGCCGCGCACGGCCATCACCAGCCGCTGCTGTCGCGGGCGGCGGCTCAAAGGGTTGACTTTCGGTTTGGTCTGGTTGCTCATCTTGTTTCACTCCTTACAGTTTGAGCCGTCTCCGGCTTTCGGTTTCTTCAAGCGTTTTCTCGCCCCGAAGGACTTAAACCCAACTACCGGAAACGGTAGCGCGTTTCTCAATCACAGCCCGCACTGTATCACAACTCAAGCGGAAATAAAACAAAATTTCATCTGTGAAACAAAAAATTCTGGAAAAAGCTGCATTAGAGCGGTTTTTACTTGGGTGTAAGGGACAAAGCAGTTCACCGCAGAGACGCGGAGAGAAGTCGCGGAGATCGCGCAGAGAGTTGAAGGCCACTCAAGCCTCTGCGCCCCCTCTGCGATTCTCTGCGTCTCTGCGGTGAGTTTGCCTGCCTGACACGCAAGTGAAATCCGCTCTAAGGCACAATCTGTCGCGATTTATTGCGGGGCGGTTTCTTGTGAGAAAACATCCTGCTTTAAGAAAAGTCAATAATAATTATGGACTTTTAATACTTTTAAGCTCAACATGGTGTTGTATAATAGGAAGAGATTTATGAGCCAGAGTAAACGAGCGGAACGGCAAACTGCCTTAAGACAAAAGCTCAATGAGCGTGGGACGCACCTGACGCTTCAGCGGGCTGCCGTCTTCGATTATCTGAACACCGTGAATCATCATCCGACCGCCGAAGAAGTCTTTTTCGCCGTCAAGCAAAAGCTGCCGCACATCGGCCTGGCAACCGTCTACAAAAATTTAGAGGCGCTCGTACAATGCGAAGCCGTCTCGAAATTCACTTACGGGGACGCGGCTGCGCGTTACGACATACGGACAGACCATCACTATCACATGCGCTGTTTGACCTGCGGCAAGATTTGGGATTTGGACGCGCCGAAGGGTTCTCAACTGCTTGAGCAGATCAAGCCGCGCGAAGGGTTCGAGGTCACAGACTACCGGCTGGAACTCGTCGGCCACTGCCGCGAGTGCCGCCGGTAAATTTTGGTAGTGGTTCAGATTGAAATTCAAGAGCTATCCGGTATCAGGAAAGAATCTCCCGCAAAGGCGCAAAGGCGCAAAGGGGTTGAGCAATGCTTTATCCGGCATGCTTGCTTTGCGTCTTTGCGCCTTTGCGGGAACCTGTTTTTTCTTTGCTATGTTTGAAACTGACCCACTACTTAAATTTTCCTGTTATTGACTTTTAATATTTATTAGCATCAAGATGCATGTGCTTTAAGATAGGAAGAAGTCACGGACTACTGGCTGGAACTCGTCGGCCACTGCCGCGAGTGCCGCCGCTAAAACTTTTTGCCGGCAAATCAATCTAATCGTTGTTCGGCATCCCCCTTGGTTTCACCAGACAGCTTAATTTCTCAGGAGGTCATGTTCCAATGAAAAAAAACACCTCAAGACTTACACAATTAATTACCTCATTCTTTTCTTTCGGTTTGCTCATGCTGGTTTTCTTCACACCGGCAATCAATTCTGTTGTAGTGGGAGGCAGCGAGAAGCTAAATACGACAGGCCAGTCTTTGCCGTTATCAATTGTCACCACGACGAACAATATTCCTACCGCCGTCGGCGTGAACGTCACCGGGCGGGTTAGGAACACAGCGGGACGCCCTATCTACAAAGCGCAAGTGGTAATGACTGATTCGTCAGGACAATCGCAGTACGCGCTCACTAATCCGTTCGGCTACTTCCGTTTCTTTGACGTACCGACGGGAGCCACCTACACCTTCGGCGTTAAATCGAGAGGCTATCAATCGACAACCGTCACCCTGCTGGTGACGCAAGAGGTGACTGATCTTGAAATAGCTGTCCAGGAGACTAATTGACACTTCAGGCAGACAAATTCTTCAGCACACTTAGCCTTGCACAAAAAGTCAAAACTGGCACTTGATATTGAGTATCAGACAACACTTGCCCACAACATCTTGGGCTGATTTCCGACTTTTTGTGCAAGGCCGGCACACCTATTTCTTTTCGAGATACATCTTGGCGGCCATCTTGGCGAGCTTCCACATCTTGCCCCATTCGATGCGGCCTTCTTCGTCGCGCCCTGTGAATTTGTCCAGCAGCAGCTTGCGAAAATGCTTGCCTTCGCGCCTGAGCATGAATTGCTTGGCGTAGGGCTTGGCCGTGTCGAAGAAGTTAAAGCCGGGGTCTGTCACGATGCCTATGCCTTCGAGCGTCATCAGGGCGCGCATGACGTAGGTGAAGTTCGCCGGAAGGCGAAACGGATATTCGTACATCACTTCCGCGAGGTCATAAGTCAACTCTTTAAAATTCACATCGCCCAGCTTCAGATTCAAGTAGTGTTGGAAAAGCCCTTCGACGACGGGGCGCACAGTCTCTGGGTCAACTCCCGGTTTGAGGAAATTGAGATTGATTAAATCCTGCGCCAATCCATGCACGTCTTTGCCGACGACGTGAAAAAAAGCGTCAATCATCTGCGACTGAAGACGCGGCGTAATCCTGCCGGTCATACCAAAGTCGAAAAAGGCAACGCGGCCATTATCCATCACCAAGAGATTCCCTGGATGCGGGTCTGCGTGAAAGAAGCCGTCTTCCAAAAGCTGTTTCAAGTAAGTACGAATCAGCAGTCGATTGACCTTGACGGGCGAGATGCGGCGCGCACGCAAAGCTTCAACGTCAACGACCTTTGTGCCGCGTATAAACTCCATCGTCAACACGCGGCGCGTCGAATGGCTCCAATGAATTTTCGGAACGTGTATGACGCGCCAGCTCTTAAAGTTCTCGCGAAAGCGGTCTGCGTTGTGGCCTTCTTTGACATAGTCCATTTCTTCGTGAATGGTCTCGTCAAATTCGCGCAGCATGCCAGACCAGTCCGCGTTCTCGCTGAGTTGCGGAATGCGGTTGAGCAAGTCCGTGATGCGGCGCAGGATGGCGATGTCAAAGCTGATGGTCTCTGCCAGATTGGGACGCTGGACTTTGATGGCGACTTCTTCGCCTGTATGCAGGCGTGCGCGGTAGACCTGCCCGAGCGAGGCTGCGGCAATGGGTTCGGCGTCAATCTCCGCGTAGGCTTCGCCAAGTCTCTTGCCCAATTCGGCTTCGATGCGCGCATGAGCTTCGGCGGTCGGAAACGCCGGAACCTGATCCTGCAAGGTTGACAACTCTTTAACGTAAGCAAGCGGCAAAAGGTCTGCGCGCGTGCCGAGCGTCTGACCGATCTTGATAAAGGTCGGCCCAAGCGAGAGCAGGCTTTCTCTGAGCCACACGGATTGTTTCTCAAGCTGCTGCTCTTTATTTTCGCCTGCGCCGCGAAAGACCATCAAGCGCGCGAGACGAATCAGCTTATCGAAGGCGCGGCGGTCAACGTCGCGGCTCCATTCCTGAAAGAGAGCGATGCGCCCGCGCGCACGCGCTTCCTCGCGCTTGCGTGCGGCCATCCGCCGGTTAAATTCGTAGCGGATGTCGTAACCGTCAAGGTAAAGATAAAACGAGAGCAACCCCAGCACACGCGCGATGTTGGCGGCGCGCAGCCCGCCGCGCCAACCAAAACGCTTTTCCGGCGTCTGCTCTTCGCGGGCTGTGGGTGCGGATGAAGGCAATGCTAACTGCGGTTTGCCGCCCGGCTGCCGGTGGCCGTTCGACCGCTCGACTTGCGGAGTTAAAACCAATGCTTGTTTGTTCTCTAAAGCTGCCATGACAATATTAAAAAATGTGAATCAAGAATAGAAACTCTTTGCGTTCTTTGCGCGGTTTTCTCTTTGCGCTCTTTGCGGTTAAGTGCATTTTTAACGCAAAGACCGCAAAGATTTAAGACGCCAAGAACGCAAAGTAAAGACTTTTATCCTCTGCTCAGCCCTCGATCCGCATTAAAGATAGAAAAATTTTATCGCGAACCTATGACTAAAAAGTTCCAAGTTCCAAATTAGATGCACAAAACTCGCGCGTGTTATGATGGTAACTCAAGGACGCAATCAAAATGAAATACAGATGCTTTATCGCACTCATCCTAATCTTCTTCATGGCTGCCGCAACTCTGGCACAGGTGAAACAAGAGTCGAACAAACGCCAGAGCTTGCCCACGCAAAATAAACAAATCGTCGCCGAAGAATTAAAGCAGGCGCAGGAAGTCGCCGACCGCTTTATCAAACGCTTCAGGGAGACAAGAGATTTAACGCCGCTGGTGGATGAAATGTTCTCCAGCGACTTTAAGAAGCTGCTCCGCGAAGACGGTTCCTGGAGCGACATAGTTCGCATCAGTCGTTCGTTTATAGAAAATCTCAATCGGGAGGAGCGCGTCAGGTGTTACGTCGTGTCGTTCAGCCTGGAATACATTTTCCGCCTCTATGCGGCGGGTAAAGTTTCAACGGAATCAAGGGAACCCCTGTACAGCATCTGGTCTCCTGAGATAGACAAATTTTTCAGAGATAACGAGCCGCGAGACGGGAATATCCAAACTCCAATACAGGCGCGCAACTATCTGGCTTTTCTCGAACGCGCGCTGGTCGTGATGCAGCAAGAGGTATCGAAACATCCGCCCGAAGAAACCGAGCAGTTCAAGAAAAATCTAGCGGCTTTTGAGAAGCACCTGCAAGAGCGCAAAGAAGAACAGCCCACCTTCTGGATTTCCACAAAAGAAGAGCATGGGCGGGCAGCCGGGACGCACTTCGCCAAATTCGTCATCCCCTTTCATGTCGGTTTAGTTTTGGTCAAGGAGAACGGGCAATATAAAATCTGGCTCGCGCTGTCAACGCTTCCGCCAGATTAATCATGAACTCATATTAAGAGCGCCTAACAAAACTCAGCCACAGAGGCCGGAGAGACACAGAGAGCCAGAAAAGTAGATGAAGGAGATGCTAAATAAAATGTCTGCTCTTCGCTCCGTGTCCCTGTGTCTCTGTGGCTAATCCTGGGTTTGTTAGGCGCGCTAAGTTTATGAGATGGCTAACATCCTGCGGACTCCGCCGCGCTCAAAATAATTCTGAGCGCGCTCAAGGTCTTTCGCGATCTGGTCTTTTAGCTCTTCGATGGACGCAAATTTCCGCTCGTCGCGCAGGCGATGTAGAAAGCGCACGCGCACCACATCGCCGTACAAATCTCCAGCCCAGTTCGTGACGTAGGTTTCAATCGAAGGCGCTGCTTCAGTCTCAAAAGTCGGGCGCGTGCCGACGTTGGTGATGCTGCGCCGCCACGCGCCTTCGATTAAGGTCGCGGTGACGTAAACGCCTGAGCGCGGGATGACACGATTCTGCGGCGCGAGGTTGGCCGTCGGAAAGCCAAGCGTGCGCCCGCGCTCATGACCGCGCACGACGCGCCCCTCGACGCCGTAAGGCCGCCCCAGCATCCGCCGCGCCAGATTGACGCAGCCATCCGCGAGCAGTTGGCGAATCCGGCTTGAGCTGATGCGCTTGCTACGCAGTTGCACTTCGGGAACTTCCGCCGCATAAAAGCCGAGCCGCTCGCTCATCTTTTTCAGCAACTCTATGTCGCCCTCGCGATTCTGCCCGAAAGCGAAGCCGCGCCCCAGATAAGCCTCGCGCGCCTGTAATCTTTCATGCACTACTTCGTGCAAAAAATCTTCCGCGCTGATTTGCGCGAACTGTTTGGTAAAGCGGATAACGATGGTCTGCTCGATGCCGAGCGCGCTGAAGGCGGCTATCTTTTGATCGAAAGTTTGCAGGAGCGGCGGCGCGGATTCTGGATGCAGGACGGCGCGCGGGTGCGGGTCGAAAGTAATCACGGTCGGCGTCGCACCAATCGCGCGGGCACGCTCGACCACCGTCTGCATAATCAACTGGTGGCCGAGATGCAGACCGTCAAAGACGCCCAGCGTCAACACTGTCGGGCGCACGATTTCAGCGTTATCGGTTCCGTGAAAAAGTCTCATCTGAAAAGCAAGGATGAAGGATGAAGGCGGAAGGATGAAAGGGATGCTCTTGAAGATGACCGCGCAAGCTTACATAGCATCTCCTTCATCCTTCATCCTTCATCCTTGTACTTCTAATCCATCGTAGGCGAACTCGACTCCCGGCGGCAGCAGTTGAGAGTCGCGTGCATGCTTAATATCGTGCGCGATGTGCGTCAGGTACGTGCGGCGCGGCTTCAGTTCATTGACATATTCAAGCGCGCGTTCGAGCGAGAGATGCGTCGCGTGCGGCTTCAGGCGCAGGCAATCCAGCACCAGCACGTCGAGGCCGCGCAACCCTTCCATCGTCGCGGGCGGAATCTCGCTCAGGTCTGTCGCGTAAGCGAAATCATTGAAGCGATAAGCGATGACGGGCAGCCGTCCGTGTATGACTTCGAGCGGCGTTACTTCCAAGTCTTTGCCGACACAAAAGGTCGCGCCCGGCTCGACCGTGTGCGGCACGATTTGCGGCAAGCCGCCGCCAAAGTGCGACGGCTCAAAAATGTATTTGAAGATGCGACGGATGTCTTTCCACGCGACCCGGTTGGCGTAGAGTCCGATGGGGCCGTGACGAAAGTTGATCGGGCGTATGTCGTCGAGACCGAAAACGTGGTCAACGTGGCAATGCGTAATCAGCACTGCATCCAGCCACTTGATGCCCTGACGAAGAGCCTGCTGGCGAAAGTCTGCGGACGTGTCAACAATCAAGGTCTGCCCGGCATGCTCTATCAGAATCGAAACACGCAACCGCTTATCGCGCGCATCCGTGGATGTGCAGGTCTCGCACTCGCATCCGATAGACGGCACGCCCGTAGACGTGCCCGTGCCGAGAAACGTCAGTTTCATAACAAGTCTGGAGTCTAAAGTCTAGAGTCCGGAGTCAAAAGCTCAAACGCAGATTTCTTAGACTCCAGACTTTAGACTCCAGACTCTTCTACTTCCCTCCAATGATGTCGCGTGCCGTAAAGCCGCGCGGCTTTTGCGGAGCAGTGTTGGTCAGCGAGACGTATTGCATGCGCAGGTCTGCCAGCAAGCCTTCAAAAATCTGTTGCTCCTGCGGGTGCAAATTGCCTTGCGTCTTCTGCTGCAACATGCCGAGGATGTCTATCCAGTGCTTGCCGAGTTGCAGGTCAACGCCGCGCTCGCCCGTCACAGGATGCTCCATCATGCCGAGCGCGGAGGCGGCGTTGGAAGCAATAGACATTAGAAAGTTGATAAAGCTGGCCGGATCATCCGCGCCCGGAATGCTGGCCCCGCCACCGATTCCTGATAATTCATCATCCGGCGTCGCAAAGTCGCGGCTGTCTTCGGCTGCACCTGTCTCGCTTTGCTCTTCGGCGGGCGCGGCAGGCGCGGCGCGCTCTGTTTGAGCCGTAGCCTCGACGCTTGCCTGAGCTTCCGTAGCGGTTGCAGCTTCGGCGGTTGCTTCTTCCTCGCGCTCGATGTCGCGCGGTGTGCCGTCCGGGTTAAAGAGGCGACGGTCTGTGACTTTAAAGTTTGATTGTTCTTCGCTCATCTGTTGCTCATCCACAGTCTGTAAGATTTCCCGGTGGATGGTAGCAGTTTCAAGTCTCAAGTTCCATGTCCCAAGTAAGTCTCAAGTCCCAAGTCCCAAGTCCCAAGTCTAAAAGCTATCTGCCTGACTTGGAACATCAAGCTGAAAAGCTTAGACTTCATCAAACAGACTTGGGACTTGAGACTTGGGACTTGAGACTTACTTGGGACTTATACTTATGCCTGCTACATTTGATGATCTGGTTGCGTTGATGGCGCGATTGCGCTCGCCCGAAGGCTGCCCGTGGGATCGCGAGCAAACTTACGCGACGCTCGCGCCGATGCTTTTGGAAGAAGCTTACGAAGCGTTTGAAGCGGTCGAAGAGGCGCGCGAAGGTCGCCCCGCAGAGCTAAGGGACGAGCTGGGCGACTTGCTCTTTCAAATAGTCTTCTACGCACAGGTCGCAGGGGAGCGCGGCGACTTTTCGATTGGAGACGTGACCGAAGCGATTCATTCAAAAATGGTGCGCCGCCACCCGCACGTCTTTGCGGATGCACGCGCGGACGATGCCGCGGAAGTCCTGCGTAACTGGGAAGCCATCAAGGCCGAAGAGAAACGCGCCGCCGGGAAAGATGAAGCTGCTAAAGATTCATCGTTGCTCGACGGCGTTTCCGCGAAAGCTCCCGCGCTGATGGAAGCGCACCAACTCTCCACAAAAGCCGCGCGCGTCGGCTTTGACTGGCAGCACATCGAAGACATTTTCGCAAAACTCCACGAAGAGATTGACGAGCTGCGCGAAGCTATCAGGGAACAAGCGGAAACCGAAGATGTCACACAAGCGCGCGTCCGCGAAGAGATAGGAGACGTGCTGTTTGCCGTCACCAACATCGCGCGGCATTTACAGGTCGAGCCGGAAGCCGCTCTGAAAGTGACTAACCGAAAATTTCGCAAACGCTTTCGCTACATTGAACAAACGTTGAAAGAGCGCGGGCGCACACTCGATGCAGCGACGCTGGACGAGATGGAAGAGTTATGGCAGGAAGCGAAAAGACAGTGATAAGTGATGAGTGATAAGTGATGAGCTAAAGACAAAAAGCCTTTCTCTCATCACTTATCACTTGTCACTAGCCGTTAAGCTGCAAGCTGCGCAGCGCGTTATTGAAGGCGGTGTTGTATGTGCCTCTCTCGTTCTGCGGCGTGATGGTGATGAAATAAAACAGGTTGCCGTCACGCAGCAAGGCCGTATAGACGGTCACGATCTCGTTGCGGCCTGTCAGGTCTGACCTGCCTGCGAGCTGCATCGCCAAGCCGTTATATCCGCCGAGGGTGGCGCGGGCATAACCGCTCTGCTGGCGCAGGTAAGCGTTGTTTTGCATCAGCCCGCGTATGTATGCGTCCGTGGACTGTTGCAGGTTTCTGCCCTGCGCTTGCTCGATGCCGACCATGACGCCGTGCGTGATGCCCTGATTGCCGTATGCGCCTTCAGGTGCAAACATGATCGAGTTCTGGCCGCTGGACAGCTCGCGCCAGTTGGCGGGAACGCTGACGCGGAACAAATTTCCGCCCGTGAAGGTGCGATAGCGCGTCGAAGGCGGTTCGATGTTGCCGCGCGAATAGGTGCCGCCGGTACTTCCATTATCATTACCGTTGTTCGGATTCTGCTGGCCGTTCTGTGCTATCTCCTGCATCGAAGAAGCACGCGACATGCCGCGCAGGCGCGACTGCACGCGCTGAAACTCGCGGCTGTCTCCGGCACGTCTTTCAGAGACGCGCAGGAGTTGCGCTTCGCGCGCGATGGCTTCGTAGCGATTGCCCGGATTCGGGTGGCTGCTCATCCACTCAGGGCCGCTGCTGCCGCCGCCCTGCTGCTCAATCGTGCGAAACATGTTCGCCAGATCGCGCGGGTCGTAACCGGCACGCGCCATAATCTGCGCGCCGAGAATATCCGCCTGACGCTCGTACTCGCGGCTATACTTTAAGAAGTATGTGCCGATAGCCATCTGTGAGCCTTGACTGATGACGCTGCCCGCAGGGCCGCCGATGACCGCGCCCGCGATGGCTCCGGCAATCGCGCCCCACTGAAACTTTTGCGCTTTGGTAGCCTGCGCCGTGCCGTGTCTGAGCGCGACGTGAGAAATCTCGTGCGCCATCACACCGGCCATCTCGCCTTCGGTGCGCGCCGCTTCGATCATGCCGCGATTGACATACATGGGGCCGCCCGGCAGCGCGAAGGCGTTGATGTCACGCGCGTTGACGACCTCGAAGGAGTAGCGAAATTGTGGATGCTGAAACTCCTGCGGAATCGCCGCGACCAGCCTGCGCCCGACTTCTTCTACATAATTATCAACCACTCCGTCACGCAGGATAGGCATCTGTCGCTCGACTTCCTGAGCCGCCTGACGCCCTGCCTGCACGTCATCATTGAGACTGTATTTATTACCCGGAGCTTTAATCTGTGTCTGCCCCAGCACCGAGAGCGGCATGGCAAAGACGGCCACAGCCATCAGCCACCCGGTCAATCTTTGCATCTTACGATAACTGCTTCTTAACATCTTCTTCCTCCTCAACCCGAATCAATGATGACTTCTAAATGCTCTTCTAGAGCGGTTTGCGAAACAGTGTATGGCAGGCTGTGAGCCTGCCGTACATCCAATCGAAATTCGCTCTAAGTCGCTTAAGAAGTTCATCTCAAAAAGAAAAAGCGACGCGCCGTTCCATCTTGCCGGAGGGCGCATCGCTCTCTTTTGAAAGCTTTGTGCATCTCCCCGATACTGCTTTATCAACTACGCGCATAAGTTTCGCGCGCGAGGGGAGAGAATGCGTCAATCTCTTTGCCAAAGGGGGCTTTGCTTCTTAAATTCTGTACACAACCGTTTTGTTTGGCATGCTTTTGATGAAGCACGCCGCCCTAGGGGTTGGCCTCGCCTATTTTCAATAGCGACGCGAGCCGCGCCTGTAACGCCTGCGTTGATTAGTGTTTCGCTGATTTACGTTACGATTTTGTTCTTGTTTTATGACATCCTCTTTAAACTTTACAAAGACGCCTGCGGGCGGGCGGGGAATCGAAACCACCACGAAGGGCGAAGTCAGCGCGTCGGTCGTGATTTCTCCGGGACGCGGGCTTTGTTCCGTGACGCTGACGATGATGCTCGTGCCGACGCGGCGCACCTCTTCGACAGAGATGCTGTAACCGCCCGTGTTCTTGCGTCCCTGATAAGCGACGATGACACCATGCGTGTTAAAGTTGACTTCGGGAGCGGGGCGGTCATTACCGACGGCTTGCCACACGCGCTGCCACTCGCTCTGGTTGGTCACGTATTGCAGCGAGCGCATACCCTCATAGCTGCTATTTGCGCCCGTCGCCAGGACCGAGAAATCAATCACGCGCGAATCTTCTTCGATACTTTCGTGTGATGCATCGCTGCTACTTTCCGCTTCGCCGAGCATCGCCAGCCGCACGATTTTGATCGGCGGCATTCCATAGCTGAGCAGGCGGTCATGAAACTCTCCCAGACGAAATGATGCGCCGAGGCGTTGTCGCCACTCTTCGCGCAGCTTGATGATCTCCATCTTGCCGAGCGTGTAAACCAGATAGGTCGGATCGAGCGTCCCGCGCCGCGCCTCGCGCTCTGCGTTGACGCGCTCCTGATAACCCTCGCGCATGAAAAAATCCACGCCCTGCTCAAACGTCATCCCGCGCGTGTGCATGCGCAAGCCCACAAGATAGCGACACAAACGCAGCAGCGCGAGATTGAGCTGCGCCAGACGCAGCTTCGGATTGTTGCCCCCGAAACCTTCGTCAAGCATCATCTGCTCGCAGTAATGCCCCCAGCCTTCTGTGAAAGACGCGCTGCCGAGCGCGGTGCGGACACGCGACGGCTGCCCCTTGAGCGCGAGATATTGATAATAGTGTCCCGGATAAACTTCGTGTATGGAGATGACGGGCAGCGCGTAGCGATTATAAAAGCTCAGGTGTTCTTCCCTGCGCTGCGCGTCCCAACGCGCATCGGGCGGCGTCACGTAGTAGTAAGCCTCGGTCGCCATGCGCTCAAAAGGCCCCGGCGAATCCATCGAAGCGAAGCTGGTCGAGCGTGCGTATTCCGGCGTTTCGCTGACGTTCAAATTTTCGCGCGCGGGCGGCGTCAGGATATTTTGCTGGCGCACGAAGGCGCGTATCCGGTCAAGCTCTGCGCGTGTGTCTCCGACAAGGCCGTCCGCCGTCGGATGGTCGCGCCCCAATGTTTGCAGAGCGAAGACAATATCCCTCCCCGGCGTAATCTCCTGCGTCAGTGCGCGCATCTCTTCCTGCGTCCGGCGCACCTCTCTTTCGCCGTCACGAATCAGTTGCGCGATGGGAGTTTCGACCATCTCTTCATAGAGCAGCTTGCGGCGATACTTCTCTTCGCCGATGGCATAGTCTCCGTTCGAGCGCGGCAGCAACTCGCGCTCCAACCAGTCTGCGAAAGAATTGAGCGCAGCAATCACGCTCTGATTTGAAGCATCAATCTGCGCGCGACGCACTGCGGTCAGGCGTCCGCCCCCTGCGCGCTCGATCATCTGCGGCACGACGCGCGTAAAATAATCCAGACTCCCGCGCACCTGCGCGATGGCCGTCTCGGTATAAATACGAGGCGGCATATCAAGATTAAGGCGCGCGTCATTCAACAGTCTGCCGATCTCGCGCTCGCGCGCCATAAAAGCTTCGAGACGCTGTTCTATGGGCGCATAGTTGCGCTTCAAAATGTTGTCAATGCTGCTGGCCGTGATGCGATTGTAAACGTTCGGGTCGCGCTCCCACATCCGTACCTCTTCCAGCTCAAGCAACTGCGCGCGGGCGTGCGAGGCAAGCGTCAAATAATCATAACGAGAATCAGGAGGCAGCCCCGCAGGATTGATGCGCGCGAGTTCTGCGAGCGCGGCTTTCAAACGCCGGACTTCCGCCGCGACGCTCTCTTGGCTGCGCGATTCGAGCCGCGCGTCGTACTCATGCAAACCGAGCGCGGTCGCTTCCGTCGGATTAAACTCGTAATAGCCGCGCAGGTATGCGTCAGCGATTTTGTTAAAACGATCTTTGAGAACCTGCGGGGTGACAGTTCCAGTGGGGCGACGCGGGCGACGCGCGCCGCGCCGCTGCGCGAAAAGTTCGAGCGGCTGAAGCGCACACGCCAGCAATAAAGCGAGCGCGAGCGGCAGCATGAAAAGCTTCCTCTTCATCAAATCCAATGGACTCGTTTCCAAAAATATTGCGCCACAGAGGCGCGTGTGTGAAGGGAGAAACACGGAACCGTGTGAAAGCTTAGCACAAAACCGGCACAGAAAGCGCGGCTTACTTTTTCGGCTCAATCTTTTCGTCGAGCCATTTGGTCGCGTCGTCCAACGGGGCGATGTGATGAGGCTCGCCCTTCCAGACACGAATCATAGAGACGATAAAGAAAACAAACGTGGCCACAGAAAAGAGCACGCTCCCGATTCGCCCGCCCGTAAAATTTCCGATGATGGCAAATAGAAATTGAATCGCAATCACGAGCAGGTGCAAGGCAAGCCCCTGCGCCGCATGAAAACGGACGCGCGCTTCGTGGCGCGGCACCATAAAAAGCTCTACGACGGCGGCGACGATGCCCAGATAAAAAGGCAGGTAGGGCACAATCATCACGACGTTCTCAGGCAAGTTGATGCCGGGGACTGTGCGCGACGTGGGCTGCTGAATTGTTGCCGGAGGCTTAAAGTTTGCGGCCTGCGTTGCCGGAGGCTCGTGCCTCGGCGGAACAAAAACGGATGGGTAAGAGGTCGGCGCAGAGTATGGAACGTCGATGCGGCGCGTCGGGGCTTCGGATTCAAGCGTCCGCGTCTGCTCACTGGATTCTGCCGTTTCCGTCTGGCCGCCGACATCCTGCGTCCGGCGCGGGAAATCCGGGTCGAGCGGATTGGTGTCGTACTTGTTCTTCTTATCCATGTCTATAAATTTTCTTACGACATGTGGATGACAATTGTTCAGCGCAAGGAGAGCGTCGCGCATTCTGCTCAAGACTCAATCGGATGCGCTATCGCTTAATTCATAGTCAGTGCGTTCCCATCTACCCGCGCTTTCAGAAATGCGAAAGGCGCGCAGGCTCGCTTCTGCACCTTCGAGGCCAATAATAAAGTAAACCGCGGATGGATAATAGGCCATGCGAACATCCGTCTCGGAAGGCACGGGGTCAACCGAGCGTGGATGAGAATGATAAATGCCCAGCAGTTGTTCGCCGCGCGCACGCATCTGCCGCTGCGCGTCGAACAAATCTTCCGGCGCGGCTTCATAAGTAACAAGCCGCTCGCGCGCCACGTTGCGCAGGCGATAGACAGAGCGCGCCGCGCCGCCCGCGCCGCCAACCAACCCGCAGCACTCAGCCGGACAAGCTTCGCGCGCGTGAGCATACATCTCTTCAACGTGTGCTTGTTGCAGCGTAATCATCTCTCAAATCCGGGTGTAGGGGATAGGGTCTAGGGTGTAGAAAAAAACAAATGGTCTTTAACTACACCCTACACCCTATCTCCTATACCCTCGCCTTTATGCTTCTGCGCTTTGCGTGCGCGGCGCTCCGGCGGCGGCCTCTTTAATCAAGCTCCTGCCGATGACGAGGCGTTGAATCTGGTTCGTGCCTTCGTAAATCTGCGTGATCTTGGCATCGCGCATGTACTTCTCAATCGGATAGTCTTTGCAGTAGCCGTAACCGCCGAACAACTGAACGGCATCCGTCGTGACGGACATTGCCGTGTCGGTCGCAAACACTTTCGCCATCGCAGCCATCTTCGAGACATGCTTGGCTCCGGCATCAATCCCGCGCGCCGCCGCATAGACGAGTTGCCGCGCGGCTTCGACCTTCGTCGCCATGTCCGCGAGCATCCACTGTATGCCCTGAAACGAAGCGACCGACTGCCCGAACTGCTCGCGCTTCATGGTGTAGTCAACAGCGAGATCGAGCGCGCCCTGCGCCAATCCAAGTGCCTGCGCCGCCACGCCCGGACGCGCCAGATCGAGCGTCATCATCGCGTGCTTGAAACCATAACCCTCTTTGCCGCCGAGCAGATTTTCTTCCGGCACATGGCAATCCTCAAAATGCAATTCATGCACGGGCACGCAGCGGATGCCCATCAAATCTTCCTTCTTGCCGATCTCGAAACCGGGCGTGCCTTTCTCGACCAGCAAAGCAGAAACGCCGCGCCCGCCCCTGTCAGGATTGGTCGAGCAAAAGATAGAATAAAGCGTCGCCGCGTTGCCGTTCGTGTTCCATTTCTTATCGCCGTTCAAGACATAAAAGCCGTCGCGTTTTTCCGCGCGGGCTTTCAGGCTTCCGGCATCCGAGCCTGAAGCTTTTTCCGATAGCCCGAAAGCCATCAGCGTTTTTCCTTGCGCGATGTCCGGCAAGTATTTCTGTTTCTGCTCCTCTGTGCCGCCGACGATAATCGGAAAAGACGCGAGCGCGTTGACCGCATAAGTGACGCCGACGCCGCCGCAAGCTTTCGATAATTCTTCGACGACGATGCACAAGTTCATCACGCCGCCGCCACGCCCGCCGTACTCTTTGGGAATCCAGACGCCCATCAACCCCGCGTCCTGCAACGCGCGCACGACCGGCCACGGGTATTCAGCCTTGGCATCCAACTCCGCCGCAATCGGGCGCACATGCTTTTCCGCAATCTCGCGCGCCATCGCGCGATACTCAAGATTCTCTTTCGTCAGTAACTCGTCCACGTTTTTCTCCTGTCTTATCGTTTATCCGATTTCTAGTTTAATCCAAGTTGCGGTTAATAAATTGCTACTAGCTTTAGCTAGTGGAGACCTTGCATGACAGAAAGTTGGCTTTAGCCAAAATATCATAAAGCCTCTTCATTTATAGCTTGAGCTTAAATGGTTCGGCTAAAGCCGAAAGCAGAGGAAAACCTTGATCCACTAGCTAAAGCTAGTGGCAATTTAAACAATCTACCAACACATCTAGGACTAGCAACTTGGGTTAGTTTAGCGTCTGATTTATGATGCTTCGCCGGATAGCAAGGGCTTTTCATAAGGTCACGACTTGACCGGCACGAAGCTCGCCCGCCCTGACCACTGTGCCGTATACGCCCGCGTAATTCTCGTTCAGACGAACAACCGTCTTCATCACTTTAGAATCTCGCTCGGCTGTGTCCGGGTCAAGATTAACCATGACACATCGCTCATCCCTCATAGTCACCCTGACGGCTGCCCCGCTGTTCGCTTCACCAAACATCAATGTTTGGCCCACCCACCTGTCTTCCTCAAACGGCTCAGCGCGCTCTGTTTCGATCACCACGTTTGGTCGAAATCTGCGAAGGTCGCAAAGTTCCACGCCTCGGCCTGATTCGCGCGCGACCGAATGCACTGTGCCGAGGGTGATGACCGACAGACAGGCTTCGTCGAAGATGCCATGTTTGAGATTCATCAATTCGACATCACTGCCATACCGGCTCGAAACGTCTTCCCGTAGTTCGTCGCTGCGGAGTTCGTACTCTTTCCCGTCCGGCGTACAAACGTGCGTCGGGAGTGGCTCGGCAGTGTTGCTGTCGCGCCCGAATGGTTTATAGAGGAGCAGCTCAGGTAATTTGCTCGCGGTCAACCACGGGAACCCACTTGTGTCATCGAGTCGCCGAAAAGCTAACCGGCGATCACCCTCAATGCCATGCCAACTGAGCCTTGCCACATCTAGTAATTCTCCGGCCATTGACTTCACCGGGTAACGAAAGATGGCGCTAATTCGTCCTAGTTCCATATGACTCCATCGCAACTCTATCCTGTGACTATGTAGACGCCAAACTTTATTCTCATGCAAAGGTGTCGGTGGTGCAAAGAAAGTCCGGCTCAATCCTTCACGATCTTCAGCTTCAACTCTTCCAACTGCTTCGCGTCAACCTCGCCGGGAGCGTCTATCATCAAATCCGCAGCCGAAGCGGTTTTCGGGAACGCCATCAAATCGCGTATGTTCTCGATGCCGGTCATCGCCATCAGCAGACGTTCGATGCCGGCGGCGATTCCGCCGTGCGGCGGCGTGCCGTATTCGAGGGCTTCGAGAAAGAAGCCGAAACGCTCTTTGGCTTTTTCCGGCGAGACGCCCAAAGCTTTGAAGACGATGCCCTGCACGTCTCGCTGGTGTATACGAATCGAGCCGCCAGCGGCCTCCACGCCGTTGACCACAGTGTCATAAGCCTTCGCACGCAGTTGTCCAAGCAAGTGCGTCTCGCCTTCTTCAATCGCGCGTTTGAAAAGCTCTAAGTCTTCATCCAGCGGCGAAGTGAAAGGATGGTGCATCGCGTAATAACGCCCGTCGTCTTCATGAAACTCGAACATCGGAAACTCTGTCACCCAGAGCGGCTTATGAACATTTTCGGGAATCAGATTTTCGCGCCGCGCGACTTCCAGACGCAGCGCGCCGAGGCTTGCCGCCACGACTTTCGATTTGCCCGCGACGATTAAAACAGCATCGCCCTTCGCGGCTCCGGCTGTTGCGGCCACGCGCTCAATCGTCTCCTGTCCCAGAACTTTTAAGAGCGAAGACGAAATCTCGTCGCCCACTTTAATCCATGCGAGAGCGTTCGCGCCGTAACGCTTCACCACCTCTTGCAATTCGTCGAGAGCTTTGCGTGAAAGCGTTGCGCCCTGCGGGGCGACCAAGCCCTTGATCTCGCCTTTGCCTTCAATCACAGCCGCGAACGGCGCAAAGGTCGTGCCTGCAAACGCGCCCGTCAAATCCTGCAACTCCATCCCGAAACGCAGGTCGGGCTTGTCAGAGCCGTAACGCCGTAGCGCGTCCGCATACGTCATGCGCTGGAAGGGAGCTTCCAGGTTTGAGCCGATGAGCTTAAAGACGCGGACGAACAAGCCTTCGACCAGCCTGTAGACAATCTCCGGCGACGCAAAGCTCAACTCAACATCAAGCTGCGTAAATTCAGGTTGGCGGTCTGCCCTTAAATCTTCGTCACGAAAACAGCGCGCGATCTGGTAATACTTATCGAAGCCCGCGATCATGCAGAGCTGTTTGAACAATTGCGGCGACTGCGGCAGCGCGAAAAACTTTCCCGGCTGAATCCGCGAAGGCACGATGTAATCGCGCGCCCCTTCAGGCGTAGACTTAATCAGAATCGGCGTCTCGATTTCCGTAAAATTCTGCTCGTCCATGTAGCGGCGAATCTCCGCGACGACCCTGTGGCGCAAGCGCAAATTCGCCTGTAGCTGCGGACGCCTGAGGTCTAGATAACGATATTTCAAACGCAGGTCTTCGCTCGCCAATCCGTCCGACGAAGTGACTTCGAGCTGAAAAGGCGTCGTCCGCGCATCATTCAAAACCAGAATCTCACGCGCGCTCACTTCCACCTCTCCGGTCGCCAGCTTCGGATTGCGGCGGCCTTCTTCGCGTAAGACGACTTCGCCCGTCACGGCTATGACGTACTCGCCGCGCAAGTCTTTGGCTTTCGTGTGCGCAAGGGGCGCGGTCTCTTCATTAAAGACCACCTGCGTTAGCCCGTCGCGGTCGCGCAGGTCTATAAAAGTGAGTGGGCCAAAATCCCTGCGCTTCGCAACCCAGCCCATCAGGGTGACGGTCTGCCCGACATCCTCTGTGCGCAGCGCGCCGCATGAATGTGTCCGTTCAAGATTTCCTAAATTATCCAACATGATTACTAATTACTGCTTTCTGTTTCACGAATAAAATCCTGCGTCGAGTCAAAGCGATTCTGCCTGCCCTCACCTTGCGTCTTCTCTTTTAAATAATCTGTGAACTCTATGGAGCGGTTGCGCGGAATGCTCAAGGACTTCCACTCCGTTGATTTAAAGTGCTTCGCTAAGAAAACTATCTGCCCGATATGATAAGCGTAATGCGTGAGCTGGCGGTTAATAGCCTCAATCACGGAATGCTCTTCGCCGCGAATCAAAATCTTTTTATCGAAATCGGGCGGCTGCAAAGGCTCAAGCGACGCGAACAGGCATTGCCAGCCGCGCTCCCATTCTCGCATCACATCATCCCTGCTCGTCTCAGGCGTGATAACAAACTCCATGTCGCGCTGGCGGTCGGGCTTCTCGCCATCCGTCGTCAAAAAATCAGTCCACCGCGACAACATATTGCCGGACAAGTGCTTGATGATGACAGCGATGCTATTGGACTCTTCATCGAGCGCGACGAAAAATTCTTCGTCACCGACCTGCGCGAAAGCCTTTTCGGCGAGCTTCTTATAATCCCGAAAGTTCGAGAGCGCGTCTTCGAGATATTGCTTTATCAGGGATTCAGACATGCTTTTACTTTGACCTGTTCGATACTGTGCGAGTTTCCGTCTGGCCTGAATTCTTGATGCTCCGGCTTAGATTACGCCCCCTGTTGACAATGGCGATCTTCTCTTCAAATGGGAGTTGCGCCAGACGCCGACGCCGCTCAGCCTTACCCTTGAATAAAACAGAGATGTCCGGATGTTTTTTCATAGCAGACGCTTAACCTTCATTCAACATTTCGCGCACAGTCGCCGCCATGCGTTCGCGTTTGAGCGTCTGCTGTTCGCCTGTTCGCATGTCTTTCAGCGCAACCTCGCCGCGCGCTTTTTCTTCCGCTCCGACGACCACAACAAAGGCGATGCCCCGCGACGAAGCATACTTGAACTGCTTGCCGAGCTTGTCCGCTTCGGGATACAGGTCAACCCTTATGCCTTCAGCTCGCAGTTCGGCTGCGAGCTGAAGCGAATCGCTGATGCTCTCTTCATTCCAGACCGTGACCATCACATCAGCCGCAGACGAGACGAGCGCGGGCGGAAACATCTCACGCTCCGTCATTACAAGAACAATTCGCTCTAATCCCAACGAGAAGCCGCACGCCGGAACATCTTGGCCTGAGAACATTCCGAGCAGATTATCATAACGCCCGCCGCCGCCGAGGCTGCCCGCCAGATCAGGCACGTTGATTTCCATAATCGCGCCCGTGTAGTAGGACAGGCCGCGCGCGAGGGTCGGGTCAATTTTGATTTTATTTCCCGCTCCGCTCGCAGATGTAAACTCTATGATTTGGCGCAGTTCGTCCACGCCGCGTGCGCCAGCTTCGTGGTCGCCGATGAATTCGAGCAGGCGTCCGAGCACGACAGCATTTAAGGGTTGCTCTGTGTCTTCTAGAATTTCGTCTGGCACGATGCGAACTGCTTGCTCAAACGAAGCGATGCCTTCAAAGAACGAGAGCAACACATCACCCGTTTCTTCCTTGATGCCCCGCGCCACAAATTCTCTGGCAACACCCTCGCGCCCGATCTTGTCTAGCTTATCTAAGGCAACCAGCGCATCTGCGTGTTTGTCCGGTGAGACGCCCGCTGCATCAAGCACGCCGGAAAGCGCCTGACGATGATTGATGCGAATCGTGAAATCATCAAACCCTAATTTTTCCAGAGCCTCGCTCGCAGCCGCGCACAGTTCCGCTTCGACAATCATCGAGCGCGAGCCGAGCGCGTCCACGTCGCATTGATAAAATTCCCTAAACCTGCCGCGCGCCGGTCGGTCTGCGCGCCAGACGGGTTGAATCTGGTAACGCTTGAAAAATTTCGGCAAGTCGTTTTTATACTGCGCGACGACGCGCGCGAGCGGTACTGTCAAATCATAACGCAGAGCCAGGTCAGCTTCGCCAGTCTTTTCATGCTCGCCGCGTTTCAGGATTTTGAAGATAAGCTGGTTGCCCTCTTCACCGTACTTGCCCAAAAGCGTTTCTATGTTCTCGACCGCAGGCGTCTCAAGCGGCTCGAACCCGTAACGCTCGTACACTTCGCGTAAGACGCCGATAACATACTCGCGACGCCGGACATCCGCCGGTAAAAAATCGCGCATCCCGCGCGCAGGCATTGTTTTCATAAGGATGAAGGATGAAGGATGAAGGATGAAGGTTAAAACCCTCTACCTTTACCTTTCTTCTCATTGGCTCTACTTTTTACTTGTTTGACAATACTGACAAAAATAGCGACTAAAGATTCAGCCTCTTCCTGCAAGGGTTTGATACGGGCTTCATCAAAAATTTTAGCTTCGCTGATTAGCTCTAACCAGTAACAGGTTTCATCAAGCTCCTGTAATCCACCTTCAATCTTGCTGATAAAGTCGGCATCGGATTTGGCGCGCTGGGCTTCCCTGTAATGCGCGCCAACGGAAGTTCCAGAGCGCAAGACTTGTTTGCCAAGAACCTGCGATTCCGTTGTTTTTGGCAAAGCGACATACAATCGGACAATTCTTAGCGCAAAGCTCTTTGTCCGCTGTTTTAGGTCGCGCTCAATCATGCTTTACTTCATCCTTCATCCTTCATCCTTCATCCTTGTACTTTTTTGTGTATTCCACGTAATTCTGCCAGTAGTGATTCAGGTCTGCGACTTCTTCATCCGTGAGCGAGCGTTTGACCTTTGCGGGGACGCCCATGACGAGCGAGCGCGGCGGAACTTTTGTGCCGGGAGACAGGAGCGCGCCTGCGGCGACGATTGATTGCGCGCCGATTTTTACATCGTCCATCACGATTGAACCCATCCCTATCAGGCAGCCATATTCGATATAACAGCCATGCAGCGTGACGTTGTGCCCGACCGTCACTTCGTCTTCGAGGATGGTCGCGTGCGTGCCGTTGGAGACATGTATGACTGTGCCGTCCTGTATGTTCGTGCGGTTGCCGATGCGTATGTGGTAAACATCGCCACGCACGACGGCGTTAAACCACACCGAAGACTGTTCGCCGATATGCACATCGCCGATGATTTGCGCGCTCTCTTCGATAAATGCTGACGGATGAATCTGCGGGTGCACGCCGCGAAACGGTCGAATCATAATGTCACACAGTACTGTCCGTAACTTGAGATAAAAGCCTCTTCCGGTGAAAGCGAAAACGGTAACATGAGCCGGTCTTGAGGGGCAAGGAAGAGAAGTATTCGGTAGTGGGTCAAGTTGAAGTTGATGAGTCGTCAATCGTGAATTGAGTGAGAAAGAAAGCCGGATTCTCACGCAAAGGCGCAAAGGCGCAAAGCAGACCGCAAAGGGTTGAATGTCGCTTGCTCTTTGCGCCTTTGCGCCTTTGCGCGAACATTTCGTTTTCTTTGCTATCTTTGAAATTGACCCACTACCCAGTATTTGACAGCGCGAGAAAGAGCGTGAGAGAGTGCGCTGGTTGAGTATGAGACGCAAAATCCTGCATGAACAAAATCGCCTGCGCACGCTGATGTGCGCGCTCGTCTTCACGCTTATTTTAAGCGCTGCGTCGTGCGGCGGCTCGCTCTACAAGGTCAAGCCTGTGGTCGAAGCTCCCATCGCAGACGGAGCGGCGGGCGCGTCCGCCGGAGGCATCAACGTCCGCGCCGTGCCGGTCTTGATTGACGAAGAGAGTCAGGAATTATTTGAGTCGAACCTCTTGCTGGCGGGACTCTTGCCGGTGCGCGTGGAGATCGGCAACCAGAGCGGCGCGGCTCTGGATTTGAAGAAAAGCCGTTTTCTGGTGCGCGACGCCGACGGGCGAGAATGGAAAGCGCGCAACGCAAAGCAGACGGTCGCGCGCATCCTTAAAGCCAATGACGTTTATCTCTACAACCCGCAATCGCGCGCAAAGTTCGAGGAAGAATTTCGCGCACAGGCTCTGGATATGGAAACGCCGCTGGAAGCAGGAGAGCAGCGGCGGGGATTCATCTTTTTCCAGACGCCTAAGAATGAAGCTGTCTCAAGCCCGCGCGGCCTCACGCTCAGTATCGAAAAATTGGAGCAGCCTTTAACTGTGCGCTTGAATTAGAGCGGTTTTCAATTGAGTGTCGGGGACGAAGCAGTTCACCGCAGAGACGCGGAGGACGCGGAGATGGCGCAGAGGCTTGAATGCTCTTCAACTCTCTGCGCCCCCTCTGCGCTCTCTGCGTCTCTGCGGTGAGCTGACCTGCCGGACACTCAATCGAAATTTGCTCTAAGAGTACGCTTCGCTTTTGTCAACAACATAAAAAGTAAGAGAGCGGCGAAAGGTAATTCTCGCCGCTCTCTCTTTGCTTCAGAGTAAATTTGAATCACAGGGACGCCGGAGGGCTATTCAACGTCAGCCCACGCTTTCCCGGTTTTGGCGTTGTAGTGCAGCGTGAGTTTGGAGATTTCCATCAGGTTTAAATTCTCCCACTCAATGCTGGTGCCGTCCTTGTCAACAATCCTCAAGTCCCACATTTTCGCTTTCTCTTTTCGTCCGAAGACGATTTCGACGCTATCGCCGCTGGCGAGCGTGTCTTGTCCAAGCACGTCTTCTTGCCAGTCATCTGCGCTATGCGGGGAAACATAAAGCTCATGAATCTCGACGCCAGTAGCATTGACCACCGTAAAATCCTGCCGTCCTTGCGCGAAAGCATTAAGGGAGAGCAGCATGGTCAGCGAGCAAACTGCGACGAGCACTGTTATGCGACGAAGGTTGTTACGAAGCATGTTTTTCATAGTACTTAGCAAACTCCTTTCAGAAAGGTTGAATGGCGATTTACATCGCCGTTAGAGACAGTGGAAAACGGGAGAAGCCAGTCTCGCCTTCGGGTGCGCAGGACGCTATTTGACTTCAGCCGTCCCTTTACCGTTTTCAAAATGCAGCGTGACCTCAGAAATCTCCATCAGGTTGAGATCATTCCATTCAATGCTGTTGCCCTTGCTATCCATGACCTTCAGGTCCCACTTGGCGGCTTTCTCTTTCGGGCTGAAAACGATTTCGAGGCTCTCGCCACTAGGCAGCGTATCTTTCCCTAGAATATCCTCTCCCCATTCGTCTTTGTCGCTCGGAGAGACGTAGAGCTTATCGATTATGACACCCGTTTCGTTGTGCAGCATGAAATCCTGCTTGCCTTCGGCTGAGGCAGTGTCAGACGCTGCGTTGGCCGGAGCGGCAGGAGCCGGAGTCGAAGTCGGGGACGGAGTGGCCGCTGTATTCTTGTTGGCTGTGTTCATATTGGTGTTCGTGTTCGTCGCGCTGGCGCATGCTCCGGTCACAAGTAATGCAACTGTCAGACAGCCCAGCAGAGCTTTAGTCTTCATTTAATCTATCTCGCTTTCTGTTTGGTGAAATGGTTTTTATGTGAATGAGGGAAAAATATTTTCGCCCCTCGCATCCGCTTGAATGCAATACTTTGATCCGCAGGCTGTCAGTGATGCACCCCGGCTAAAGACCGGAAGCACGAGAGAGATAAATAGCCGGGACACTGAAAAAGTATACGGAAGAGATTGTGCAATGATTTAAGAACAAGCGGGAGTTTACTACCATTTGAGCGTAAGTCAATCGGCGAGCGCGCCCAACGCCGGAGCTTTAGAGCCACACTACCTGATTTCTGCCGCCGCGCTTGGCTTCGTAGAGCCTGGCGTCCGCCGCCGAGAGCAACGCTTCCGGATTGGCAACAGTCAGGTCCCCCGACAACCCCATGCTGAGCGTGACGCGCAGGTCTGGATGAATCCTGCTCCAATCGTGCTGCTCAACGGCGGCGCGAATCTTTTCGCAGAATCCGGCGGCTTTCTGCGCGGGCGTTTCAATCAAGAGCAGCACGAACTCTTCGCCGCCGTAGCGCGCGACGACATCTATCATCCGGCAGCTCTCGCGCAGGATGCTGCCCAGAGTCTTAATTACCTCGTCGCCCGTCTGGTGCGAGAAACAATCGTTAATCTGTTTGAAATTATCTATGTCTGCCATGACGACGGTTAAGTCGTGTTTGAAGCGGCGGGCGCGGCTGAATTCCTGCGCGAGCTGAAAGTCCAGATAGCGGCGATTGTAGAGCATTGTCAGGCTGTCCTCTTTGCTCTGACGGTCAAGCTCTTCGGCCTGTTGCCTGAGCTGTGTGACCAGCTCGGACTTCTGCTCATTAGCCACACGCAAGTTCTGGTACGCATCCGCCAGCTCGACGTTTTTGAGGCGATAGATTTCCGCTTCGCGTTGCGACTTTTCCACTTCGGATTGAATCACGACGCTCTTGATTTTGTTCGCGGAATCTTCGCTGAAGACCTGCTCGCGCGAGCGATGAAACGCTTTATGATGCACGAGCGCGTTCCCCAATTCGCCCAGCAGCTCGTAAGCTTCCGAGAGAGATTGATGAGCTTTATAAACCAGATCGTTCGATTTGATTTCTTCTGAGATGGCGAGCGCCTTCTTCAAATGCGTGACGGCCTCGCGCGCGTCGTTGAGTCTGGTCAAAGCCGCGCCGAGATTAATCAGGGCTTTAATCTCGTAATATTTGATGCCGACCTCTTCGGCAATACGCAGGCTTTGCGCGTAGTAGCTCAAGGCTTTCTGAAAGTCGCCAAGCTCTTGATACACATTTCCGATGTCGTTCAAAGAGGCGGCTTCATTCTGGCGGTCGCCCACGTCCTGCGTAATCTTCAGGCCGCGCGTGTAGTATTCCAGCGCGTTCGCATAATCGCCCCGGCTTTCATGCACGTTGCCGATGTGGATTAAGACCAGCCCCTCGTTCTGCCTGTCTCCGACCTCTTGCTTGAGCACGAGTGCGCGCCGTAGATGGTCTAAAGCTTTGTCCCAGTCTTCCAGCCGGATGTAGATGTAGCCGATGTTATTGAGCGCGCGGCTGATGCCGATACGATTATCAATCTCTTCATACAGCCGCAGGCTTTCGAGATAGTTGTTGAGCGCACCGGCATATTCGCCAAAGCTGTTATAGACGTTCCCCAGATTGTTAAGCGAAGTCGAAGCGCCTTCCGTATCGCCTATGTCCTGCCGGATTTGCAGGGCTTTGCGATGAAACTCAAGCGCGATGGAATGATTGCCCAGACGCTCATGCACGTTGCCGACGACGTTCATGGCATGCGCGCGTCCGAACTCGTCTTTAACTTCTTCAAACAAACGCAAAGCTTCGAGCGCTTCCGAGAGCGCGGCCTCGTAATCCGCAAAGAGCCAGTGACACGCCGCAGCCGTGCGCAGCGCATACGCCATCCCTTTCAAATAAACGCGGCCTTCGGCAAGAGCGTGCGCGCGGTGGCTCAAATCCAGTGCGCGCCTTGCGTCCGCGTATTTGACTTCCCACGACAGCTCATTCAGAGCGTCAATCTTTTCCGTCGTCGCTTCCGTCTCGTCAACGGTCGCGGCGACCTTAGCTTCCAGCTCCTTGATCTTTTCGTGGACGGTCATTTGGTTTCCGAACCTTCCGGGGCGGATCAGAGAAATGCTACATCGAGTGAGATTCTTTGCTCGGACAAAACGAGCGGCGTGCGTTCCTCATTAACGAAGCCGTAATGAATGCCAGCCGGAACCATCAAGACATCTCCGGCCTCAACTTTTACAGAAGGCGGAGTCGCGCGCCCTGCTTCCGTCTCATCCGCGACGATGACGCGCCCCGCGCCCGCCGCGACATAGATTGATGAAGCATGCTTCTCATCAAGAAAAAGGTCGCTCGCTTGTCCTGCTTCGATATGATAACGCGAGGCGATGATGGCCGTGCGCGCGAGCGGTGTCAGGTGTCCGCCGCGAATCTCCTCTGCGGGAATCTCTTCGATTTGCGTCGCGGCTGGCGGGCAGTTGCTGACCATCCGGCTCGTCTGCGGAAAAGAGATTTTCGATAGCTGCTCCTGCACATAATCGCGCGTGAAGCTTGACGGAATCTGGCTACCCTCGTTCTGGTCGTGCAGCCTGTCAACCATGTCCGTCGAAACGGTTGCGAACTCTTCGAGCGTGCAGCCGATGACCGTGTGAACTATGCCAAGCTCGTTGATGGTAAACACGTCGCCCGGTTGCGGCACGTAACGAAAGCAATCGTAACGCTCGTCCGCGCCCCCTTCGAGCCACGACGCGAAAGAGTCTTTGTCATAGCACCCTTCCCAAGCTTTAAAGTCGCAGATAAACACATAGCCGCCGGGTTGGACATCCAGGATATGAAAGACCTCTGTCTTGTGCGTGACGTGGCGTTGAAAGCTGAAACCCTGATTGGCGTTTTGCAGAAAGATCGAGTAACCGAGCGGGCTGGCGCACTTGATCGCATAAGACTTGTACTTGAAAAGCAGGCCGATCTCTTTTTGAAACAACGCCACACGCCGCGCCGTCTCGCCCGACACACGCCCGCACAAACTCTGCCGCAACACGGCTTTCAAAATCGCTTCAAACCTCTCAAGCGTTTCAATCGGCAAGTCGCTCGCGAGGTGTTTAGACAGGAGCGGCAGGAGGCTTAAATCAAAGCCGTTCAAATCATCTATCGCCAACTCTTCACGCCCGTAAGCCATATCGAGAATGGCGTCTTCCATCTCCCTTGTGTTCTGATTAAACATCTTCACCCTCATCTTTTTCCGGCTTTAGATATTGCTGCGCGCTGTGTCTCACCCTGAGCACAAACACTGTCGCTCCTTCAACGGTAAAAAGTATCCGATACTTCCCATAGATGAGTTGGCGTATCTCTTCCTCGAAAAACGCGCTTTCCAGAGCGAGCGGACAGCGGAGCGGATTCTTTTCCAGCGACCGAAAGGCTTTCAACAGCCCTTCGTACCAACGAAGCGCGGCCCCTTCCGACTGCTCGTTAATCCAGAAGTAGGCTTCGCCAGCATCAACCAAGGCTTTGTCGGTCGGCTCGACGCGATAAATCGTCATCGCTTTTTCGGGGCGCGAATCTTCTTCCGCATCTCCTTATCGAATTGATCGAGCGACATAGTTTTCTTCTGCCTGACGGATTCCAGACCTTCCCGCACAGCTTCGATAGTCTCCGCCCGGTCAAGCAACTCAAGCATTCGCTGGTAGCTTTCCGCGTCTTGCACGATAATCTCGGCCTTGCCGTTGACCGTCAGGACAAGCGGGTTTCCACTCTTCTTTATCTTCTTCACGTACTCGTTCGTATTACGCTTGAAGGCAGTGAGCGATTCAATATCTTTTAAGCTAATCATAAATACCCTCTCTTGCTATAGGCATACAATAAGATGCTAATTCAATGCAGAATTTTTAGCAAATATTTATTTCAAAACTCATATTTATCAAATCATAACCACAGAGGATTGGTGAATGTAGCTATTTCAAATTCGAGTGATGCCGCTTCGCCTTTCGTACCTTGCCGGAAATTCAAATTCGCGCTTGAACAGAATACCGCTAAGGCTCATAATCTGCGTTGTGAGTGAAGAGACCACACAAAATTTACCAAACGACGATTTAAAGCTCATTCTTGCGCGTCTTGATTCTATAGACTCGCGGCTTGATACTGTTGATTCGCGTTTGAATAGCATGGACAATCGCTTGGAGAAGCTTGAGGCGCGTGCTTATGATACGAAACCCATTTGGGAGCGTGCGCTGGCAGAATTAATTGAATTAGGCAAGCGAATGGATAATCTTGACCGGCGATTTAGCGTGCTTAATGACGATGTAATTCAGACTCGCGCCGATTACAGAAAACTGGAACAACGGATTGCTAATCTCGAACAGCCGCCACGCGCATAATTATTATTGCCCCAGCAGTTCACGATAAACCTCTGTATCAACATTCCCGCCGCTGACGACGCAGCAGACCGAAAAGTCACGAAACAATTCAGGCTCGGTCAATACAGCCGCGAGCGAGAGCGCGCCCGTCGGCTCGACCTTGAGATTGGCGAGCGAGAAGAGCAGGCGCACAGCTTCCGCGATGCGTTCTTCGGGAACTTCGACGATGCCCGCCAAGCCTTCGCGCAGGATGGCCCAGTTGTGTTGTCCCAGACTTGGGGTGCGCGCCCCGTCCGCGATGGTCTGCGGCTCGGTTTCATTAGCGATGATGTGCCCCGCGCGCAGTGAACGCGCGGCGTCGTTGGCGATTAAAGGCTCTGCTCCGAAAACTTTGGCGCTTGCGCCCGCGCTGCGCAAGCCTGTGATGAGGCCGGAGGTCAGCCCGCCGCCGCCGACCGGAGCGATGATGAGATCGAAGCTATTTTTAATGTCGGCCAGCTCCTCTCCGAGACTCGCGTTGCCCTGAATCACGAGCGGGTCGTCAAACGCGCTGGCGATGTAGGCGTCCCTGTGCTCGCTTGCCAGCTCCGCGACCCGCGCGTTGCGGCTTTTCAGATTTACATTCGTCAAATCAACCGTTCCGCCATACTCGCGCACGGCGTCAATCTTGACACGCGCTGAGGTGTCCGGCATGACGATGATGCATGACTTATCCAAGAGCCGACAGGCGTAGGCCATCGCCTGCCCGAAGTTGCCGGAAGAAGCCGTGATGATTTCGCGCTGCGGAACCTGCGAAGCGACGTTGTAGGCCGCGCGGAATTTGAAGCTGCCTGTGTGCTGAAAAGTCTCTGTGGCAATAGTGACATTGACGCCCAGACGCTCTGCCAGTCTCGGCGAATCGATGATGGTCGTGGCGCGTGCGATCTCGCGCAAAGCGGTTAAAGGTTTGGCATGCGGATTCATCAACGCCAGCATCGCGCACGCCGCGCGCGGGCGTCAAGACCGCACCGGAAAAGATCGATATGACTTTTAAAGCGAGAGCGTCAACGATTCAGGAGCTTGCCTTTCCCTTTGCGTTCCCGTTTAAGTCGGATTCTTCGTTATGCTGCCGTGTCGTTTCTGTTTGCTCTTTGCGCTCGTTCACGGCTTCTCGCATCGCTTGATTCTGCTTGTCTTTTCTCTCGCCATCTTTTTTCCGACGATCTTTGTCCGACATGATTTTTCTCCCTTTGATGTTTTGAATGTTGAAATGCGCTTATCCAGCGGTCGTGTCGCCGCCGAGCAAGGTCAGGACTTCGCCTGTGACGTAACTGGAATCCGCTTCGGACGCGAAGTAGACGAAGGCAGGGGCAATCTCTTCGGGCTGCGCCGGGCGTTTCATGGGCGTGTCCGCGCCGAACTTGGCGACATCCTTGGCCGTCTTGTCAGACGGATTCAGGGGCGTCCAGACGGGGCCGGGCGCGACGCAGTTGACGCGTATGCCGCGCTCGACCAGATTCTGCGCCAGAGATTTTGTGAAGGCATGAATCGCGCCCTTCGTCGCGGAATAATCCAGCAGCTCTTTGCTGCCCTCAAGCCCCGTGATGGAGCCTGTGTTGACGATGGCGCTCCCTTTCTGTAAATGCTCAAGCGCGGCTTTCGCCATGTAGAAATAGCCATAGATGTTTGTCTTGAAGGTGCGATCCCATTGCTCTTCGGAAACTTCTTCGAGCGTTTCCTGATGCTGTTGAAAGGCCGCGTTGTTGACGAGGATGTCGAGCTTACCAAACTCTTCGACGGTTTGCCGTACGGCTTCGCGGCAAAAGTCAGAGAGGCGAACATCACCGGGAATTAAAAGCGCGCGGCGGCCTTCGGCTTCAACCGCCTGCCTGGTCTCTTCAGCGTCCGGTTGCTCGACCGGCAAGTAGACAAGCGCCACGTCCGTGCCCTCGCGCGCGTAGAGAACTGCAACCGCCCGACCGATACCGGAATCGCCACCTGTGATGAGCGCGACTTTATCCAAGAGCTTGCCGGAGCCTTTGTAGAGTGGAGCTTCATATTTAGGTCTTGGCCTTAGCTCGGATTCGATGCCGGGTTTTTCCTGATGCTGTGCCGGAAAAGGATTCTTGGGCTGCCGCCGTGCCTGAACGCTCTTGCGCTTCGCAACCGTCTTCTTGACCGCTGAGGTCAGCTTTTTCTTCCCTGTCTTTTTCGCCCCGCTCTGATGCTTGTTCGTGTTCGCCATGTGCCCCCCTTCAGGAATGGAAAACTAAATCTCGTATGATTTTGATACCGAAATTGATTGCTCAGGATGCGAAAAGCAAAATCCAAGCCAGAGTGTCAGGCGCGTTTCATGCATAAAACATTGTTCCATCTGCGCCCCAAAGGTGCTATAATGCTTTCGCTTTTAAGTTATCTGACAGGGGTTCGATTTTGTATGAAAGAGAAAAAGATTGAGACGGCCAAAGTCCACGCCTTTACGCCAGCCGAGCAGCGCGCGGCGCGCTCTGAGCGGGTCAAGGTTTTCGAGGCAGAGCCTTACGGCTGGATTGCGTTTTCCGAGACGGGTGTGGAACGCGAATATCATTTGTTCTGCGAGCCGCAGACGCGGCAACTGGCCTGCACCTGCGCGGACTTCGTCTATCGCGGCAATGCCGAGCCGGGCTTTGAATGCAAGCATGTCTCCGCTGTTTTGAAATTCATCGCGCGCCGTTACTTAGAATTCGAGTACGACCCGCACAGGCAGCGCGCACGTGTGGCCTGAGATAAATAAATTGCCAAAGGGATTTTAGAAAATGAGCAAAGATTTCAAATGCGAGGCGTGCCGCAAATCTGCGGGCAGCCTGCACATGCGCGATCTGGACGGCAAGTGGGTTTGCGCTCACTGCATCCCGGACAAAGAGCTTGACGCCTGCCCGGGCTTGCGCGAACGGCTCGGCTTGCAACCGAAACGCGCTGCCATGCCGCGCCGCAAGGCTGCTTGACAAGAAGAATCTATAGATAGGGCAAGGCAAAAGAAGCGGTTTGATTCTTCTTTGCGTCCTTTGCGAAAACTCTTTGCGGTCTTTGCGTTAAAAAGCCCTTAACCGCAAAGACCGCAAAGAGTGAAGACGCAAAGAAACGCAAAGAGCAGCTTCTTTATCTCTCTTGCGCATGCCGGAATTGAATTGCTCCTAAACTGATGCGTTACGTCGAGAACCCACCCAATCCGTGGCTCAGCACGAGCGTCGAATGGATCGGCGAGCCGCCCGAAGCGCGGCTCGAAGTGTTTGAAGAGACGGCGACGCGCACCATCATCACGCACAACCAAAGTCCAGACGTGGGCTTTGATTATTCGGTCAACTGCTATCGCGGCTGCACACATGCGTGCAGCTACTGCTTTTCCAGACCGACGCATGAATATCTGGGATTCGGTGCGGGGACGGATTTCGAGCGCAAGATCGTCGTTAAAGTTCACGCGCCGGAGTTGCTTCGCAAAGAGCTGATGAAGCCTTCATGGAAGGGAAACTATCTGGTCTTCTCTTTCACTTCCGACCCGTACCTGCCGCTCGAAACGCATTATCGTTTGACACAAAAATGTCTGGAAGTCTGTCTTGAGTTTCGCCAGCCCGTGAGCCTCGTCACCAAGTCCGCGCTGGTGCGTCGTGATAAAGACTTGCTGGCGGAGTTGGCGCGCGAAGCAGAGTGCTCCGTCAACTTCACAATCCCTTTCAGAGATCATCAGACGGCGAGAGCTGTAGAGCCATTCGCGCCTTCGCCCGATGCGCGCTTTGCCGCGATGAAAGAACTGGCCGAAGCGGGCATCCACGTCGGCATAGGCATCGCTCCGGTGATACCCGGCCTCAATGATTCTCACATTCCAGAGCTTCTCAAACGCGCGCACGAGTGCGGAGCGCGCACGGCTTGGATGACTATGCTGCGCTTGCCGGGAAGCGTCGCAACGTATTTCGAGGCGCGTTTGCGCGAGCGTCTGCCGACCAAAGCAGAGCGCGTCCTTAATCACATCAGGGAAGAGAGAGACGGGCGGCTCAATAACAGCGAGTTCGGCTCGCGCATGAAGGGCACGAGCGAGCAGTGGCGCGTCGTCGAGCAGGTTTTCAAGCTGCATTGCCGCAAGCTAGGGTTTAATAGCGGGAGCTATGCGGCGGAAGAGCGGCACACCTTTCGCCGCCCGAATGCACAAAGCACGCTGTTCGATTGAATGCGAAAGTAGTGGTTCAATTTGAAGATGAATGAGTCGAGAGATGAGGCTCACCGCAGAGACCGGAGAGAGCCGCAGAGGGGGCGCAGAGACTTGAATTGAACTCAAGCCTCTGCGCCCCCTCTGCGTCCTTTGCGTCTCTGCGGTGAGTCTGACTTTCTTTTCCCTTACCTTCAAACTGAACCACTACCAATGCGAAAGAGAATTACTCTCTCATTCTTCAGGCAGGAGTTGTCCCATCAGCTCGTCGAGCCATTTGAAATCTATGGGCTTGGTGATGTAGGCGTTGCATCCGGCGGCTAAGGCGTTGGCGCGAAACTGCGATTCGTGGTGGGCTGTGACGGCGACAATCGGCACGTCCTTCATCTGCGGGTCTTGACGAATGCGTCTCGTGGCGGCCAGACCATCCAGCACGGGCAGGCTCAAGTCCATCAGGATAATGTTGGGGCAGGTGCGCCATGCGACTTCGATGGCCTCTTCGCCGTTCCCCGCTTCGTCCACGCGATACCCAAGCTCTTCCAGCGCGAACCTCATCGCCAGACGAATATCTTCATCATCTTCTACGACCAGCACCGTGAGACCTGTAGCCCTGCGCTCGCTCATCGAACGTTACCGCCTTTACTGTCCTTCAGTTTGCTGCGCGTGGATGAGCCTGCGCAGGCGATCCGCGAACAGCACGTCTATCTTTTGTGGCTCGATAACCGCCGTCACCTCTCCCATCCCGTAAGTCTGGTGCATCATCGTCTGGCCGGGACGATAGGTGCGCGTGCGATCATACGGCGCGGCGGTCTGTTCTGTCGCGCGCGTGCCGCTCAGGCGCGTCTTGCTTTTGAAGGAGCTGCGCGTGCCGCACTTCGGGCAATCCACGCGCGAAACCTGCCCGCGCTTGGTGATGGAAGCGACCACATGCCCGCGCTCTTCATTGCAGACGGTGCATAACTTTTCGACGCGATCACCAACTTTATATTCCTGCTGCTGCTCTGCCATCGCCTGTTGCTCTCCTTGTATGTGGGAAGCCAAGCTCACGTTGCCTCTTATGACATGAAACGCCCCTGGCTCGGAATCATATTCGGCCAGGGGCGATTGAGAAAAAAGAGTCGCCGGGCGTCTCCGATAGAGCTAGCTTACCAGCGAGGCGTGCGGTCGTTGCGACCACCGCCGCCGCCAAAGTCGCGTCCGCCGCCACCGCCGCCGCGTCCACCACCGCCGCCGCCGTAGCCGCCGCCGCCGCGACCGCCACCACCACCGCCGCGACCACCACCGCCGCCGCCGCGACCGCCGCGATCTTCACGCGGTCTGGCTTCATTAACGTTGAGGTTACGGCCATTGACTTCCTTGCCGTTGAACTGTTGGATAGCAGCTTCGCCTTCTTCTTTGGTCGCCATCTCGACAAAGCCGAAACCGCGCGAGCGACCCGTTTCGCGGTCTTCGACGACCGAAGCGGACTCGACCGTGCCAGCCTGTGAGAACAACTGCTGCAAATCTTCGCTCGAAGTCTGGAACGACAGATTGCCCACGTAAAGTTTGATTGACATTAAAGTTTTTCCTCTCCCTTAGTTTGGAGTCTGTTGAGAAGCTTCGAATCAAAGCCGGCTTCGGTGTCACGGTCGCAGCGAAGTCTCTCGGTTCGGATGCTCTTGCGCAAAGAGCGGCTTCTGTCGGTTAAATGTAGCCTGCTCTCGTACTATCCAAACGCCGCCGCCGACACTTTTCGAGGCGCGGGGCGCATCACCGTTGATGCGCGAGAGAAGGAATGAACGCCCGATATAATGCAACATTTTCAGGGCGGCTGGCAAGCAGCGCAAGCTTTATCAAAACCATGTCAATCAAGAGCGAAAAAGCGTAGCGGTTCAGTTTCAAATAGAGCAAAGTAAACCGAGCGGTTCACGCAAAGGCGCAAAGCCGCAAAGGGATTGAGCGATACATTGTCTGGAATGCTTTTCTTTGCGGCTTTGCGCCTTTGCGTGAGATTTCTTCCGGCTGCTGGAGTGCCCAATCAGCCATATGCCTCGGCCAATTTGCGAAAGTGATAACCCATTGCGGCCAGCCGCATTGAGACGGCAAAATTCTCTCTATGATCGCGGGCGGCGCGGCGGAAGTAACGCCAGAACTCCATCCGCTCGCGGTCGAAGATGCCCAGCACAAGAGCGATGCGTGAGAGCGCGATAGCGCCGCTGATGAAACCGAAGCGATGCGGGATGTCTCCGTCTTTGGGCACGCGCTTCAGGCATTCGAGCGCACGCTGGTAATATTCGCGCGGGCTGTAGATGGTACGCATAATCACCCTGTAACCTTCGATGAGCCGGTCTTTGTCCATCTTCGGAATAAAGTTCAGCCCGTCGCTGGTATTTTCGCCGCAGCTTTCAGCCAGCAGTCTTCCTTCCTGCTTGAGCCGCCGCCAGAGCTGCGTGTCCGGGAGCGCGGTCAGCAGACCAACCATCGCAAGCGGAATCGCACTCTCGCGTATAAAATTGATCTGCCGCTCGAAGATGTCTTCGGGGTCGTTGTCAAAGCCGACGATAAAGCCTGCCATCACTTCCATCCCGTAGCTCTGAATCTTTTTCACCGAATCGAGCAGGTTGCCGCGCATGTTCTGCGGTTTCTTAGCCTCTTTGAGACTCTCTTCGACGGGAGTTTCAATCCCCAGGAAGACGCGGCGAAAACGCGCGCGGCGCATCCCGTCCAGGAGGTCATCGTCTTCGGCCAGATTGAGACTCGCCTCTGTGAGCAGGTCAAAAGGATTTCCGTTTCTCTCCTGCCATTTTTCCAGTTCAGGCAACAATCGTTTGACGTTTTTCTTATTGCCGATGAAGTTGTCGTCCACGATAAAGACCGTGCCTCGCCAACCGATGCCGCGCAAGGCGTCCAGCTCTGCGATCATCTGCTCGTTGCTTTTGGTGCGCGGAATGCGCCCGTAGATTTCGATGATGTCGCAGAACTCGCACTGGAAAGGACAGCCGCGCGAATACTGGATGCTCATCGCGCTATAGCGTTTGAGGTCAACCAGCCCGAAGTCCGGAATCGGCGTCAGGCAAAGCTGCGGACGCTCACCCGCCTGATAGAGACGCTTTGCTTCGCCGCGTTCTAAATCCTTGACGAACTCAGGCAAAGTCGTTTCAGCTTCGCCGAGAAAGATATGGTCTGCTTCGGATAAGTCTTCAACGCTCGTCGTCACGTAGGGGCCGCCGAGCACGACGCGCTTTCCCAGAGCCTTGCAACGCTTGACGACCTCGCGCAGCGAATCCTTCTGCACCAGCATCGCCGTCACAAAAACGATCTCCGCCCACTCGATGTCCGAAGACTTCAGCTTGCAGACGTTCATGTCAATCAGCTTGCGCTGCCATGTGCGCGGCAGCAGCGCAGAGACCGTCATCAAGCCGAGCGGCGGAAACGCCGAACGCTTGCCCTCGAAGGTGAGCGCGTGCCGGAAGCTCCAATAAGTGTCCGGATATTCCGGGTTGATAAACAGCGCCTTCATCCTTTTGCCTCTTTCTCAAACCTACATCATCTCGTCGTGCGCGGCAGCAATTCCATAGCGGCCTTTTTCTTTCGCGCACCGCGCCACACCACCGCGCCCTCTTTGACGAGGCCGTAGATCGTGCGGCGATTTTGAAAGATTAGTTTGAGCCACGCGCGCGTGCCGATTTGCGGAAAATAGATGCCGCGAAAGAAGAGACGCGCGACGAGATGGCTAATGCGATAAATGATGGACTGGTCGCTGATGGCATCGAGTGCGGCGGCGTTCCGCTCAGGGCTGTACGAGAGTTCCCACGCTTTAAGTGTTTCTTCCCGCGCTTCTTCAATCGTCATCTTGAGCGGCGCGTGCGCCATCACAAAGGGAGCGAAGTCCAGCCAGTGCTTCGGGCGCGCAAGGCGTCCGGACTTTTCCAGGCGGTCGTAAAGCGGCGTCGCCGGAAAGGGCGTCAGTTGGCCGAAGACGGGCAAGCCCGGCGGCCAGTTGCGAATTTCCTGAAGCGTGCGGTCGGCCACTCCCGTCGTATCGTTATCCATCCCGAAGATGAATGAGGTTATCGCATAGATGTTACGTCTGGCTAAGCGGTCAAGCACGACGCCGTACTCTCCCGGCTTGCTGAAATTCTTGTTGACATCAGCCATGTTGGCGGGGTCTATTGATTCCATCCCGATAAAGACCCACTTGCCGCCCGATTCCGCGATGAGGTCAACGAGTTCCTCGTCACGCAGGAGGTTCGCGCTAATCTGTGCGACCCACGGCAGTTGCGCTTTGGCTTCGATGATGTCGCGGAGCAAGGATTTTGTGCGCTTGATATTGATAGCCAGATTGTCGTCTATAAAGAAGACTGCGATCTGGCCGCGCTCTTTGCGCGCACGCGCCTTCAGGCGCAGCATCTCGTCCACAACGCTCTCGTTAGTGCGAAAGCGAATCGAGTCGCCGAAGAATCCTGTGACGGTGCAGAATTCGCAGCCGTATGGACAACCGCGTCCCGTCTCTATCGGTATGACATGAAACGATCCCCAACCGGCTCCCATGCGATTCATCATCGGGCGCAAGAATTTGGGCACGAGGCTGAACTGTTCGAGCGCGAGCGTCTCCCACGGAATCGTCGGATACGGTTGCAGGCTCGGCTTGAAATCATTGCCTTTGGCATCACGCTGCGGCTGGTAAACTTCCTTTAGCTCGCCGCGCGCCGCATCCAACACAATCAGCGGCCATGTTTCATCCGCTTCGCCAAGCGCAACGGCATCCGCATGACGCTGTCCACCGTCTCGACCGAGCGCCTCGTCCGGCACTTCCGTGACATGCGGCCCGCCCATCACGACCTTGATTCCGGCGGCGCGGACGGCATCTGCCACGCGATAAGCTCTGGCAACCATTCTCGTCATCGCACCGATGCCGACCAGCTCGACCTTCTCTTGCAGAATGAACTCGACCAGTTCCTCTTCATTCATGGGGCGCGCGTTGCCGTCAATCAAGAGCACTTCATGACCTGCGGGCGTCAGGGATTTAAGCAAAAACATCCAGAGGTGCGGCATGAAGTTGCGCGTCACGCCATTATCGGGGTTATATAATAAGATTTTCATTATCTTGTTCCTGCCATCATCAAATCTCGTCAAAGCTTCGGATAGTTCTATTTACATTACGATTACGGGGAAAGTAAAAACAGATGGCATGAGGAGGGAGTTAAGGAAAACTCGATCCAGATGTCGAGAGGGGTGCTGTTCAGAAAGCAGTATATCACTTATGTACGATAACGCGCATATAAAACGCGCTCATTAAATTATCACTACTTAAAGCACGCCATTTGAACCTTTGACCGCTTGATAACACTCGCAGGCAAATTCCTCAAGTTCTTCCCTTTTCAAGATGCTGATGTGGCCTCGCGAGTAGTGTATCAAACCTTCTATTTGCAAAGCGGTTGCGGCGCTGCCCACGCTCGCGCGTCGCGTCCCCAGCATGTTAGAGATAAATTCCTGCGTCAGCAATAATTCGTCTGTTTCCTGACGGTCGTGGCACATCAACAACCAGCGCGAGAGTCGCTCTTCGACTGTATGCAGGCGATTACAAGCGGCAGTCTGCCCGATCTGCTTCATCAGGCTGCGAGTATAAAGCAGCAGTTCGGTGAGCAGAGGGCTATGATTTCTCTTCAAGATTTCTTTGAGCACACTTGATTTCATACGCACCGCACTGCCCGCGATCTGCACGATGGCCTCTTCAAAGGCAATATCGTCTCCGAGCAAAACAGGGATGCCTACCATGCCGTCTCTTCCGATAAGTCCCACTTCGATGGTCGTGCCGTCGTGCATGTGTGTGACCAGAGAGACCAGCCCCTCGCCGGGGAAATAAACATATTCGATCACGTCGCCCGATTTATAAAGAATCTCGCCCAGGGGGAGCGAGACAAATTCCAGACCGGAAAGCAGCCGCTTGTACTCCTTTGGAGAAAGGGCTGCGAGAATCAGGTTTTTGATAATAAAATTTTCTTTGGGCATCGGCTCGTGCGCTTGCTTTCACCTTACGCTCTTTCGAGAGAGCTTATTCCATATAATGTTCATCCAGCCTGACCTGTAAGGCGGTTGGCACATCTTTCCAGTTCGCAAGGCACAGCGCCTTGGGCGCAAACTCCGACGGGCGCGCACGCGAAAATATCCACTGCCCAAGCCCCTCTTCATAAAGCCAGCGATAATACGGGCCGCCCTCGCGGCGGCTGTAGAACACACGGCCTCCGTTAAAGGCGTTCGCGGTCTGCGGGTTGAAATAAACTTTCAGTCCGTTCATCGTAGCGATCTTTAATTTCCTGCGCTGCCCTCAACCTCAATTCCCGGCATGTTTGCGTTTTTATCTTCGTCAGCGGCAGTGAAGGGCACCAGTCCCTGTTTGACTTCTTCGAGAGCGATGCTGGTATTTCTACGTTTCAAGGGGTCGGCCACGATGCGTGGCATTGCGCCGCGCTGAAGCTGTTTGCTTCTTAAAGCCGCGACGACGATCAACCTGTATCTTGAATCTATTCCCGGCCACTGCTCCTCAATCGTGTCCGTGCCGAGGCCGTTGCCTTTAGCTTTATCACTCATCAGATTCTTCCTCATCCTATGTTTATCAATTCAAGTTACTCACAAACGGATGCCTGCAACGAATGTGTCCTTAAAAAACCCTGAACAGGTAACAGAAAAAGGTCGCGACGCAAACAGTGATGACGGTCAGGTGTAACCAACTCATGGCCGAGCGGTGGCAGGAAGGGCATTTCATCTCCCACACTCGTAATGATCTTTCGCAGTTATGACAACGCGCGCTCATCTCAAACCCCTTTTTTGACGGCAAGACAGATTCCCCGCACGGGCACACACGTCTGCGCCCACACGGATAAAAAATCCGGATGCCGGTTGCCGCTCGCAGTTTGAGGTGTTAGAGGGATAAGCATCAGGAGTCTCCTTCAGTGACGAGTCGCGTGTAGCAAATACAGCAGACGGCACAAGGAGAAAGACAGTATGAAATCCTGATGTCGAGAGTATATTTTCTAAAGAACAGCCGGTTTAACTTCTCTTGGCAAGTATAACATAGATATGCACGGTAGCGTGCATGGGCGGCAGCAACAGCTCAGCGCACGGATTCAAACTCCGCCGCGCCGTGTTGCCCGAACAGCCCGCTCAATTCGACTCGCCCGTTCGTCAGCACACGCACGACGGTATAGGTGCGCAATGCGCTCTCGCGTCCGGGCATGACCTCTGCGCGAAACGTCAAAGGCATGCCGATGCTCGCCCAATCCTGAGCGAGCGCGCGGGACTTTATTGGCGAAGGAGCTTTGCGGTTTTTACGCTTGAGCTTGAACACGTGAATGGATAAGCCTGCGCATACGATCCGCGAACAGCACGTCAATCTTCTGCGGTTCGATCAGGGCTGTCACTTCTCCGATGCCGAACGTCGGGTGCGTCATGGTTTGACCCGTGCGATATGTACGCATGCGGTCATAGGGCGCGCCCGGCTCAGCCGAAGAGCGACGGCCTGTGCGCTTCACATCGCGTTTGAATGAGCTGCGGGTGCTGCATTTCGGGCAATCCACACGCGAAATCTGTCCGCGCTTAGTGACGGAAGCGACCACATGCCCGCGCTCTTCGCCGCCGCACACAACACATACCTTTTCCACTCGATCACCAACTGCAAAGGTTTGCTTTTCCATAAAACTCCTATCTCAAAAGTCAGGAGTCTGAAGTCGGCAGTCTGAAGTCAATTAACAGAATTCAAGCTGACCCCAGACTTTAGACTCTTGACTCCAGACTGTTTATTTATACCTGTATGTGATGCGTCCTTTGGTCAGGTCATAAGGGGACAATTCGACGCTGACGCGGTCGCCCGCCAGAATGCGGATAAAATTTTTGCGCATCTTGCCGGAAATCTGCGCCGTCACAAAATGCTCTGTTCCCTCAAGGCGAACCTTGAAGAAAGCGTTCGGCAACTTATCTATCACCACGCCTTCAGCCGGAATCAAGTCTTCTTTAGACAAACAGGTTTTCTCCTTCTAAGCTCTTAAAAGTTGTCGCACTTACTGTGAAATGCGAGGGGGTTGCAAGTTTTGTCAGTAACGCTTATCTCGAACGTCGCGGGCGAAACGAGCGTCGCCCGCTCGCGGCGGCGTGCCTGACTGAGGCAAATGTTTTGGGGCTGCCGCTGCCGCTTGCGCTCAAGCTTTGCGTGCCGCCGAAACCCGGCAACAAAACTCGCTTGACCGCTTGACCCGTGAGCCGTTCGATGCCGCGCATGGACAACTCTTCGGAGGGCGCGACAAAAGTGATGGCGCGACCGCTGAGTCCGGCACGGCCTGTGCGACCGATGCGATGCACATAATCTTCCGGCGCGGCGGGCACGTCATAGTTGATGACATGCGAGATGGCTGTGACATCAATGCCGCGCGCAGCGATGTCTGTGGCAACCAGCACGCGCGTTTGCCCGCTCTTAAAATCCCTGAGCGCGGCTTCGCGTTGCGGCTGAGTGCGGTCGGCATGAATCCGGTTTACCTTATGCTCACGCGCCAGAAGAATATGCGACAGGCGCTCTGCGCCGCGACGTGTGCGGGTAAAGACCAGCACGCGGTCGTAATCTTCCCGCTCGCGCTCAAGCAGATCGAGCAAGAGTGCTGTCTTCGATTCAGCCGCGACAGGATAAGCCGCCTGTTCAACCATGACTGCGCTCTGCCCGCGCGGGCTGACCTCTATAAGTTTCGGGTCACGCATATTCGAGCGCGCAATCTCTTCAATAGCCGACGACATCGTCGCAGAAAAGAGCAGCGTCTGCCGCTTGGCTGGAATCACTGCCAGCACGCGACGAATCGAAGGCCAGAAGCCCATATCGAGCATGCGGTCTGCTTCATCGAGCACCAGCACTTCCAGTTGCGCGAAATCGAGCGCCTTGCGCTCAAGATGATCGAGCAGGCGTCCGGGCGTCGCGATGACGACTCCGACCCCGCGCCGCAAAGCTTCGGTCTGTCGCGACAAACCCGTCCCGCCAATCAGCGTGACGCAGCGCGGACCCTTTTTCGGAGCCAGCTCGCGATAGCTACTTTCAATCTGTAAAGCCAATTCGCGCGTCGGAGCGAGAACCAGCAGGCGTATGCCGGGACGCGGCTTCTCCATCATCCTTTGAATAATCGGAAGCAGGAAGGCCGCTGTTTTGCCGGTGCCGGTTTCTGCGCAGCCGATCAGGTCTGCGCCGCTCAGGACGACGGGAATCGCCTGTTCTTGAATTGGTGTGGGTTCGGTATATCCGAGAGCCTCGCAGCCGCGAACCAATTCAGCCTTGAGTTTAAGTTCAGTAAAATTCATCTATTCCTTTTGCGCGTCTTGGTCAAATCCTCGTTTGAAGCGCGCTCGTAACCTGTGAGAAAAAAAGTTAAGCGCCCCCGGCGAACCGTGTTAGTTGCCGGGAGCGCTTTGGGTTAAGCAATCGCCGGTCATCTCTTATTTGAGATTACCAGCGTGAGTTGCCGCCGCCGTTGCGTCCGCCGCCACCGCCGCCGTAGCCGCCGCGACCACCGCCGCCGCCGCCACCACCGCGATTGCCGCCGAAGCCGCCACCGCCGCGACCGCCGCGATCTTCACGCGGTTTGGCCTCGTTGACATTCAGGTTACGGCCATTGACTTCTTTGCCGTTAAACTGCTCGATGGCTTTTTCGCCTTCTTCTTTCGAGGACATCTCGACAAAGCCGAAGCCGCGTGAGCGACCCGTTTCGCGGTCTTCAACAACCGAAGCTGACTCGACCGTACCGGCCTCTGCAAACAACTGCTGCAAATCTTCGCTGGAAGTCTGGAACGACAGGTTCCCGACATAGAGTTTCATAGACATAAATATGGTTCTTCCTCTCCTGTCCAAAACAGGAGTATGTAAGAGAAGCTTCGAATCAAAGGTGGCTTCGTTGAAACGGTAGGCAGCGAAGGCTCGCGTTCGGGTGCTCTTGTCTGAGCGGCTTCTAAAAGTTTAAATCGGCCTGCTCTCGAACTATCCAAAACGCCGCCGCCAATTCCTAAGGCGCGGGGCGCATCACCGTTGATGCGCGAGAGAAGGAATAACGGGACTATGATGCACTATTATACCTAATAGTTGCAAGCAGATACGCGCAATAAGCAATGCCGGGGCGAGGTCAGGGCACGCATAATCTGTGAATTCCTTCAACATAAACGGACTTTCCGGAACAAGAAATTATCTGCGAGACCACCGCAAAAGAATGAATAAAGGCTCTGGTTGATAAGCCCTCGGACAAAAAAGCAAGGCGGGTAGGGGAAGGTGGAAGGATGACAAGCATGCTATTCAAGTCTGAGCCGATCTTCTTCAATAGCATCACTTTCATCCTTCCGCCTTCCTCTACCCGCCCGCTACCGCAGGCGGTTCTGGCTTTCCTGATGAGAAAGCCGCGCTGCCGGAGGATGAGGGGCAGTCCCTCCGGCAGCGCTGGGGGTGAGGTGAAGGGGTAATGGTGGAAGGGGATAAAAGCATTACAAATCTCTGACTAAACGCTATATAAATGCTCCTGTTCTGAAATAGAGATGTCAGGTTCTTTGCTACTACAATGCGTGACCGATGATGTCGGCTACATTAGATAACGCACCGAATCAACCCGGAAACTATCGCCACTAAGAAAATTCCTTTTGCTGGCAACCCGCACTGAGCGTCTCAACTACCGGAATTGACTACTCTGTGTTTGGAGATCAATCGCATGCGCTGCAAACCACGGCGGGTATCAATGAGGCGTATCTGCGGCTCATCAATCAAAAACGGATCGTGTCTCAAACATGATGCTGTGCATCATCGCTATGAAGACTATCAAGAGCAGATTTTGGTTGACACTTATTTGTGGAGAGGATGTGGATGTCCGAACCGCCTTTTCATCAAGTTTCCTCTCGTAGTAAATTGTCACACACACCCGGCGCGGATTCGGGCTGTAGCCTACAGTTTGTTGATGAGCACTATCAATCATCTTTATAAGAGGTGCGAATGAAAGCTTGTCCGACATGTAAACGCACATATGCCGATGAGACGTTAACCTTCTGTCTGGTTGACGGCTCAATCCTTTCGGCTCCGTATGACCCACATGAAACCCTACAAATCCCTGCCGCACGGGACACTGAACCGGCTCCGACGGAAATATTGAATCCTGCGCCGGTGCCGTCTAATGTAGGGCCAACTCCGCTTTCGACGATACATGCTCCTCAACCTCCGCCCTTGTATCCAGCGAAGCAGCAAGCTCCGCTAAATGAGAACCAAAGCGGTAAACCGTGGATGGCGATTGGCCTCGTCACGACGCTGCTTCTCGTACTTGCTGTGGGTGGTATCCTGAGTTTTATCTGGTTCGGGCAGGACAGTGAATCTGTTGCGAAGGTCGAAAACACAAACACCAAAGAGGATGACACAAATACAAATGTCGCAAACACTAATGCGACTCCAACCGTGACGCCGACAATGACGCCGACCGCAACACCGAGTGCGCCGCCGAGTGCCACGCCAACCCCGATGCCAAGTGCGACGCCAACTGCGAAGCCGACCGCGACGGTCAGAGCTAAGGTCTGGGGACAGAGAACTCAGGCTTCAATCAACGAGGGCGAAAGGATAACTTACTATCCGGGATCGACCCCCGAAAGATGTCAGGCAGACTGTGACGCGAACCCTAGATGTATAGCCTATACTTTAATCAAGGCTGGATTCTACAACCCTAGCGACCCTCCTATGTGCTACCTGATGGCGGCAGTTTACACCGTTAATCCCTCGCCCTGCTGTATCACGGCGATAAAACGCTAAGGCCGCCGCACTGTCAGCTTCGGCCTTGTGTGGCTATGTCTGAGAGCGGAATTTGGCGTATAACTCTTTGGGAACGGATGCGAAAGATTTCATTCGGCAAGCCGTTATCAATGCGTCAGAAATTTTGTGACGCGAACCCCTTGGAAACGACGCACGCGCGCTGGCGGCATTTTAAAATTTATGTAACTCAAGAGTAGAAACTCTTTGCGCTCTTTGCGAGAAAACCTTTGCGCTCTTTGCGTTAAAAAGCCCTTAACCGCAAAGAGCGCAAAGAGGAAAGACGCCAAGACCGCAAAGAAATAGCAGTTGATTTGTTGCTAACCTTGATTCGCATAATTTACAAAGTTTCTCTGGCTTGTAATTTCTAAAATCAAACAGGCGCGATAGCTTTCCTTTCATCTTTTCAATATCTAAAAGGAGTTCTCATGTCCGGTGAGTTGATTGTTCGTTCTGTCGCCCGCACAGATCTGGCCCAATGGGAGTCACTCTGGGAAGGCTATAACAATTTTTATGAGCGCACAATTGCGCCTGAGATTACGAAGATGACCTGGTCGCGTTTCTTTGACTCCTATGAGCCGGTTCACGCACTGGTTGCAGAGAAGGACGGGCAACTTCTCGGGCTGGTTCATTACATCTTTCATCGCAACACCGCGATGATTGAACCCGTCTGCTATTTGCAGGATTTATTCACGGCTGATTCTGCGCGCGGTCAGGGAATCGGTCGCGCGCTAATCGAGTCTGTCTACGAGCAGGCAAAAGACGCCGGTTCCCCACGCATCTACTGGCAAACACACGAAACCAATCTCACAGCCATGAAGCTCTATGACAAGGTCGCAGAACGCTCAGGCTTCATCGTCTACCGCAAGCAAATTTAATTGTAGGTTTGCGCATAACGTGAAAATTTCCCTCACGGAGAATCAACAACTTACAGGAGCTATTCGCGCATAACGTGAAAAATAATTCGCGTATAACGTGAAAATATCCTATCGTTTTCGCGCATATTATGAAAATTCCTAGCTGCGTTAGGATTCATAGAATTACCTGTTGGCGGAAGTTAGCAATGCGGAAATCTTGGGCGCAACGCCTTCACTTGCTGACGACTCTGAAAGAGTAATCGGCGATGTCCTCAAAGTCGCCGTCCGGGTGCTTTCCGCGCAGGAGCAGGACATAGTCGCCGGGCGGCAATTTTTTTGCGGGTAATGCCGGAAGAGTAAGCGTTGCAGCCAGGCGTTGTGATTTGTTTAAATTCGCGCTCCAAACTTGGTGTCCGCCCGCAGTCTCAAGCCCCGCGCGGTAAGACAAGTAAGAGTTGTTCGGCTCGATATTGAGTCGCAGCACGATCGAAGATACGCCGGGCGGTACGGAGATCGTTTTGGCCCCGCCACCTCTGACAAGGCCGGACGTTAGGACGAAGGAGAGAACCAAAGCGGGCCGTGTTTGCCTATCATTTTTATCGAGCAGGTTATCATGCTGCCGGGTCGCAAGGTTGACCGGCTCCTCTGTCTTCTGCGGAGGCACTGCTTGCTGGTCTGCTAGTTGTGCGCGCAACTCTTCGTTTCGTCTCTGCTCGGCGGCGACCCGCTGCTCCATTTCCTGCACACTTTTGCTGAGCGCCACGTGCTCGTCGCGCAAGTGCCGCAATTCGTCGTGCATTCTCGCGCGCTCAACAAGGAGCCATACAAGGCCGATGACAGCGGCCAGCACGAGAGCCGCAAGAGCGAAGCGAAGGGTTGCGCCACGTGCGTACAGAGCGGCGAAGAAAGAAGGAGGAGGTGGGGTGCGCTTAGCCTCTTTAGGGATTGCGGCGGATTGCGCACCCGAAACGACGGCGGTCAGCGAGCGGGCGAACTGCACGCGCTCGCGCCCGCGCGGCGAGGCCATGAAGAGATCCTCAAAACGTTGACGTTCCTCCCCAGACATCTCCCCGCTTACGTAGGCATCTATCAATTCGTCCTCGGCGATGAGCATCTGCTCGAAGGCTTCGTCATCAGCGAAATATGCCTCCTCAGCCTGCTCAACCTCGCGCTCGGAAGTTTGGCCCATCAGATACTGGGTCAGCTCTGCCTCCTCTTGGGTTTTACCTGCCAATCGGAACTCCCTTCGACTAACTCATCTATAAGTGAACGAAAACAGAATGGGTTTCACACATTCTGTCCTAAACATTGACTGACGCACGATTCCATGCCGACGCGGATGCGATGTGCGCGTATCCTCAAGGCATTAAGCGGGATGCCGAGGCGTGTAGCCAGATGTTTGCGGCGTTTTATCTTGCCTCCCTTCTCACCCTGATAATACTCTATAATGAGTGAGCGATTCTCTTCCGGCAGACGGTGGAGACAAAGGTTGAAGCACTCTTGACGTTGAGCCGCGTCGAGGTCTCCATCCGCCGGCAGTTCTATTAGGGGCAGATGCCGGAACGCCTCTTGTTGCTTCTCACGCGCCTTGAGAGATTCAGCGAAGACCAACCGCGCTACGCCGTAGAAGTAAGCGTTAAGGTTCTGGATCTCTGCCCCTTCCTCTATCTTCCGGGCGACGCGGTTGATTGTCTCGTCAGCATCTTTGTCGGGCAAATCCGCCCTATGCCACTCAAAGTATTTGACGAGCTTAAGGCGGATGCGCTCATATTTCTGCCCTGCCTGCTCGCGGTCTGCGTCCAGCAGGTCGAGCAGGCGGTCAAACGCCTGCTGCGTCAGAATCCACTCCTTTTTAAGTGATACAGGGGAATCCACTTGCCAGAGCACTCCGTCCGAAGTCGATTAGTAGTTGTGTGCTGAAAGCAAAGGGAAAGGCAAAGATTCAAATGAATGCGCTTCCCCGACAAATTCTCTACCCTTTTGACTGGAAAGGGAAGTTTTGATAAGCAGGTGGGTGAAATTTTTTAAGGATTATAAGGAGCGCATCCCCGGCGACAGGGCCAAACTCACTTCCACTCGCCTTGCAGGGTGAAGGCTGCCCAGTAATACGGCGAATGCCAACGCTGCTGTTGCCACATGTGGAGTTGTGCGGCACGCAACGCCGCCGAAGGCTTAAGTCCCTTGCCCAGCATCTCCCTGTAGAACTCGCCCATCAGTTGTGCGGTGGCGGCATCATCCACTTTCCAGAGGCTGGCGACGACGCGCGCCGCGCCCGCATACATGAATCCGCGCGTGAGTCCCACCAGTCCCTCGCCTCTGACATCTTTACCGAGCGCCGTCTGGCACGCGCTCAGGACAACGAGGTCAACTGGTAAGTTAAGATTGTAAATCTCATTTAATTCAAGAAAGCCTTGCTGCCCCCGTCCCTTCTCGTCAAAGAGCGAGAGGACGATGCCCGAAAGCTCTGGCCGCTTACTGTTGAGAAGACCGTGCGTTGCAAAGTGTACAATACGATACTGCGAGAGGTCAGGACTCGTGGCAGTTTCAAGGCTCGCGCGAAAGCCCAGGGCCAACATTCCATCGCCTGTAGGAACGGCTGCCATGATCGCCTGTGCCTCGCGCCGCGAGAAGGGAAGCCGCGCAATTCCTGCACCGTCGTTCAGTCCGTCGAAATCTCTCAACGCCCTTTGCGCCACAGCGACGGGCGCTACATTGCTACTGTTAGCTGACTTGTCGCGCCGCGCAACGGCGGTGTCAGGTTGACGCCCCTTCACTGCCCGCGCCATTGTTAGCCGCTCATCTCCCCTATCGAAGACGGGATCGGCCAGGACAGCGACTGACTTGAGGGCCGGACGACGACCGTGCAGTTCCTCGCGCATCAGGGCCAAGACAGAAGCCGATGGCAGATTCACAACTTCGTGCTTGACCATCAATGGCGTAAATCCAGCCTTGGACTGCCGGGCCGACGGTGTTCGTCTGGACAATAAATCTTTTTCTGTCGCTGCATTGTTGCGCTGCCCTTTCGTCTCCGGCTCTGTGCTGGGCGCAGGCAACGCCGCAAAGGGCACATACTGCAAAGCCCCATCGGCGACAATCACCAATCGCTCGTGCCGCAACTCGCCCGCCACAGGATTCAACAGCATCGCGCTCAACTCGCGCGCAGCCTCCGCGTATTGGTCTTCGTCTCTTGCGAAACGCGCCCGGCGTTGTTCGTCTGTCTCGCCCTTTACCTGCCGGTTGCGCGTGGTCAGAAGTTCATACATGCGTCGCGCCGTCTTCTCGACCTCCGCTCGCGCAGGCAGTTCAAAGCCCTTAATTGAATTGGTGGTCACTGCCCACACGAAACCGCGCTCTTCACCCAGCGCGTACTCCAAAAGCAGTGTATCTTCATCCAATACCTTTTCCTGAATCTGCTTCAGTGTAAACGGCGCGGGATGCACAAACGCCGCATAGCGCGGGCTTGACGCCTTAATCTGCCCTTGTAACCTCTGATACTCGCTCACCAGCGCGTCAATCTGCTTCTCGATTTCCGCTAACTCTTTAGGATCTGCCTTATTTGTAAGTAACTGGATACGCCGTTCAGCCTTCGTGTTGAGCCGCAGTTGCAGCTCTCGCTCTCGTTCTAACAAGACAGAATCGACGCCCCAGCGGAAGTTGACGCGCGCCTCTGCGAGAGTCTCAAGCAGCGAGCGCGCCCGCCCGCGCTCACTTGCCTCAAAGGCAGCGGCGGCAAGGCCGGCGTTGGGGGCGCGTGCGTGCAAGCGCATGAGCACGGCGACGTAAAGCTCGAACTGGCGATGAGCAGAGGCAAAGTAGGAAGCACGTAACTCTTCGCTTGCTACCCTTGAACGCAGCATCTCCGTGACGCGCAGTCCGTCCTCGACATTCGCTCGCGCGGAGACATCGTCGCCAAGTTCGAAATCAGCGCGCGCAATGTTATAGAATGATAACGATACATCAAGAAGAGCACCGGCGGCGCTGCAGTGCTCAAGGGCCTGCCGGAAGTTGTCGGCAGCCTTGCGCCAGTCGCCGCGCCCGCCAAAGTACCACCCGATTTTGTTAAGCACCTCTGCCTGACCCCGCCGATAATTTTCCGTCTTATATGCCGAGAGGGCTTGGGAGAAAAGCCTGTATGCCTCGTCTGTCTGACCCGTTGATAGATAGAGCGCCCCCATGCCATTAAGCACCTCTGCTTCCAACAGCCGATTGCTTATCTTTCTGCTGAGCGTAAGAGCACGCTCATAATTGTCTTGTGCTTCCTTCGTCCTCACGAGCAGCGCGTTAGCGTCCCCGATGTAAATCAAGGTGAGGGCTTGGCCGCGGACCTCCTTGATCTGTTCAAAGATGGCAACCGCCGTACGGTAGTGGGAGAGAGCCGTCTCGTAGTCGCCGAGCGACTGATAGACGGAGCCGATGTTGTTGTGCGCAGCGGCCTCACCCACGCGGTCTCCGAACTCGCGCATCAAGGGCAGCACCTGACTGTCGAGGTACTCAAGCGCTTTTTGGCTTTCGCCCTTTAGCAAGTAGATTCGGCCAATGGAATTGAGCGTCTTGACTTCGCCATGGCGATCGTTTGCCATCTGCCAGAGCGCCAAAGCACGCTCATGGTATGAGAGACCCTTGGACAACTCGCCCACTTCACTGTGGAGTTGCCCGATGCTGTAGAGCGCCAGAGCCTCTTCCTTCGCATCCCCTGCCTCGTGCGCGAGCAGGAGCGACTGCTCGTAATGCGTGGCCGCCTCCTGATATTTGCCCCTGAAATAACATGACTTGCCGAGAACATTCTCGGCACGGGCCTCCAGCAGGCGGTCGCCGAACGCGCGCGCAACCGAAATCGCCTCCGCAGAATTTTTTTGAATCTCCTCCGCAGAATCTTTTGGAACCTTCTCTACGAGCCGCCGTGTGGAGAGCAGGGCGCGGCTCACATCGACGAGAGCGAAGGCTTCCGCTCGTCGGTCGCCGATTTCCTTCCAACGCTCGCGCGCGCTGTCGTAGGCTTTGAGGGCAGGATCGTATTCGCTGAGCGAGAGGTGAATATCGCCGATGCGCTTGAGCGCGCCAGCCTCCTCACGGCGGATCCCGTCGCGGCTCCAGCAGTCACACGCGCGTCCAAATTCTTCAAGCGCCTCGCGTAGCGCCGACACCTTCCACTGTCTGCTCAGGGCCTCCGCACGCGCCGCGACTGCATCGGGCGTAGCGCAGGCGTCATCCTGTTGGGCAGTAACATACGACGCAAGGCTCAGCGCACTCGCCACCATGATGAGCAGCAAACGCAAACTCGGGCGTAACTCTGGCACGCCAGCCAACGTTAGGATCTGAGACAAACGCAGCCTACGGAGTCTTGTCACGATAATTGAAATCTTCAGATAACAGGGCACGGCTGGCAGTTAGGTGGCCTAAAAGCAGTACATGAGACGGAAGGATGGCCCTCTGGGGGCCATCCATTTGCAGCCAAGCGAGAGATAGGCTACTTCTTCGTCCGCCTGCGCTTCTCGCCTCTCCCGTACGTATCGCCAAGAACCCTCTTGCCGCCGAACCTAGTCCCGCCCTCCTTGTCCGCGCCTTGCTTTTGCGCCATATCATTAGAAGGCGAGGCAGGGGCGCTACCTTTAATGGTGCCTGAGCCACTGAATTCGATGGTTACATTCTCGCCGTTTCCGAACGTATCGCCAAGAACCCCCGGGCCGCTGAACTCGAGCTCGCCACCCTTAATGACGACTGTGCCCTTGAATTCGATGGTTACATTCTCGCCGCTTCCGAATTCACTGCTGAGAACCTTTGTGCCGCCGAATGTAGTCCCGTCCTCCTTGGCAGATTTCGCCTTTGGCGAATTGCGGCTCTTAGTTTCTGTTTTCCTGTATGCCATGATGGTGTTCCTTTCAAAAAGTGTCGAAGTGTCGCCTATGGGTAAGAATAATTGCCTACGAGCCGGAACCGCTCTTGTGTCTTGCGTGGTCTTTAAACGATAAAGCCCATTCCTGGAGTTATGTTGAAGAGCGTGCGCAGAAAGTCTGACGAACTTATGAGCGACATCGTCGGTTCGGTGAAATTGGACGGAGCAGAGATGACGATCACATGGCTTGTCGGGCGGAGCGCATCGCCACTCGACCCAGATTCCGAGGCTGAAGAGCTAATAAACCAGAGCGCTTCGATTTTGTACTCGGGCAGACTCAGAAGTCGCGTGACAGCGTCTTCGGGAAGCAGGTCATCGGCGCGTCCAATGGCTTCGTCTATCTGAGCTGCCAGCGGAGAGAAGAAAAGATCGCGCACAGACCAATCGGCTAACTCCGGCCCTAGCGGCCATGAGTTGGCGAAGGCCACAGCCGTCTTTTCGCTGCCCGACGCTGCGGTGGCTTTGATCTGGTGATGGTACGTGCCCGTCGGACGCCCGAGCGTCACGAGGTCTACCTGCGAGAGTGCGAACGTGTCTAAGGCGCCAGCTCCGAGCCTCCACACCTCCAATGATTCTGCAATCTCGAACTGGGCAGTCGCGAGATACTTAAGGCCGCCGAAAGGCTCAAAGTCGGAGGGCCTATCCTTGTCTTCAGTGAGAGGGGTAGGCTCGACCGTATTTCCTGACGAGCGCGCGGCGTGAAGGCGGTCGCCAATCTGGCGGGCTATGCTCTGCAAAGTTGTTTTTGACAGTTGTCTTAGGTCAGCCATTAGATTACGACCTCGTGAATTCCTTCCAAGTGTGTATCCACTGTCCGTTATTGTTCCGTCCGTAACTCTCTACTAAGTCGGTGTAGCGAATTTCGCCAGGGCCGTAAAAAGGGTCGTTAACCCTTACGTAGTTGATGCCCTTAAAAGTTCTTAAGGCAGTGAGGACAACCAGATGACCGCCCCTGTTCGCCCCCCACGATATGCCAGCCACGACTGGGCGCTTCTTCCGGTTGAGCTCGTCATCTAATGTGTTGAGTTCGGCGGCCTTGTCAATCCGAAGTCCGGCCAGACCAACGTGCTCGAAGGCCTGATCAATCTCCTTGACCGTGCACCCCTCGTCGCAGAACGCGGGAGGAATCGAATCGCTGCAACAGGGCTTTTCCAGTTGTCGGTGCGCGATCTCGCATTGGGTAAGGAAGCTCCCGAAAAAGCGCAAGACCATCTGCGCGCAGGCCACCCAGCACCATTGATCCTTGCGCTGACGGAAGAGGCTGACATCAAGGGGGCGGCCCAGCGAGTCCGGGATGACTAGCTCGTCATCCGGTAGGATTGTGAAGTCGTCCATGAACCCACTCTCCAACTCGGAAGTTGGGGAGGGAGCTACAGTAATCGGCAATCCGTCGTTAATGCGTAGGGGCATAAGATATATTCCTGACAGGCGAAGGAGAGATTACTCCGCGAATGAAGAGAGGTCTGTCACTGTTCGTGCCAGCCCGATTCTATAGGAAAACTTTTTTCAGTCAATCATATTCTTAAAAGTTAAGACTCCATTTCAAATCGGGCAGAGCTTTCCTTCCGGTTGAAATACCCATCGAGTGAGTGCTTCATCATTTCGTCTCACCTGTTTGTGTCATTTTAAGTCAAAACATTTCATAAGAGTTCTGTGGACTTGAGAGAAGCAGTCCCATGCTTCTCTCAAATTGTCTCAGTGTCAAACTTTTCCACACGACTTCGCACTGGACGTGAAACGTTTTCTGCGGAACGAACACTAATGTCCGAGAGCAACACGCAGACACAGCGGCAGCGTACGACTTAACGGTCTTATTTATAGATTGCTGATCTGGACGGAAGCGAAGATTAATTAGGCGTAGCTAAGGTCGATCATGAGAACCACCCAAGTGAAGATAGCCGTCAGTGTCATGGAAATTTTCTATTTCAACCAATTCAGATGCAGGTAAAGCGATGGCAGAGAAAATGGTTAAGCTCAGGAAAGACGTTGGATAGCCTGAGGTAGAAACAATCATCGGACAGGCACAATGGGGTGCTTAGTTGTACCTCTGGAATCCGAAGGGCACAGATCCCTTATTAGCGGTGCGAAAATTAGACAGGATTCTGCCCCTGCCGAAACGGCTCTTATTAACTAGAGAGTAAACGCTCGATGAATGATGAAAATAACTCAAACCAACGAGAAGGCAGAACATACGCATGCCTGGCAGTGCTGCCATCTTTTCACTACTCAACTTTCCGAAGGAGCGCATAGATATGGAAAAAGTAAGTACCGCCAGTGGAGTCTTCAAGTGTAGCAACGGGGAAAATGTCACCCTGACTTTTGCGGCTCACAACACAGACCTGAGAATCACACACCGCTTCGATCACGAAGACACCCCACGCATCCTACAGGGAAACAGCCTGACGTTCGCGGTGACAAAAGATCTGATGATTCTCAGGGTCTTCTTCCACTTCATTAACGAATCTGGCACAGGAGGTTCGTACGATGTGACCCTGAGCGGCAGCGGCGGTGGCAACTTCCCAGATCCGCCTTCCGTCAAGCAGTTCGGCGATTTTGTGCCAATCAGAAGATATGCTTTCGTGATCTGAGACATAGTCACAAGGAGACTTTATGAAAAAACAATTGCTCATAGCCTTGGCCTGCCTCATTATTTCGCTTTTCTCCGTGGCAAGTTTGTCTGCGCAGGAATCATCACAGTCAGCCGAAGATCAAGAGATTAAGGTGCTTGAGAAAAGATTAGCGGAATTAAAGCAGCGCAAGCGTGAGGAGGTACAGCGACAGATCAAAACCCTGCAAGAGCAACTCACGCAACTGGAGCAGGGCAAAGAAGGAATACCCCCATTGCCTGCCGCGACGCTTCAATCGCGCGCCCCCACCCCTGTGGGCGAGTCAGTGTCCGCAACGAGCGCGGGCGGCGGCAGTAGGAATTCGGCTACAACCGCAAGCACCAGCCCCCAGCCGACAGGCGCTCAGGCTACCACCAAATGCCAACAGTTTAAGCTCCAACTGATAACTCTCAACAGGTTTGAGCAGGCCATCTGCGGGCTGGCAGAAGTAATCGTGGCCCGGAGAGTCAGCGGCGTATCGCCCGGCGGAATTAGCCTCGAAAGGGAAGATGTTAGTTTTCTTCTTCCGGCCCTAACAGGTCAAGTGGCTCAGACCATCGCTGTTGATGCAGCGGTCAAGTCTTTCGTCTTAGACCTGGAGTCCTCTCGTGTGGACAAACAACTCGGAGCGGACCCGAAGAGTTCAGGCACCACCTCGATCGCTGTCAAAGGCGGTATCCCGTCCGTGCTGAGTTGGGCTGTAGAGCATGGCGCGGCTGTGGCCTCTAGGGACGGGACTTCCGTCACGTTTCGCTTCAACCCGGTGGGTGCTGCCGAAGCTCTGGCAGGGCAAGGCTACATTACAGGTTTCAACAGGAGCGAAGACCAGCCGTTTGTCCACAGCTTCTTGAGAAACACTTCTCTGGGCTTTACCTTTGACACCACACGCGGCACTGACCCACCGACCTTAATCGGCAGCAAGCAACAGTTATCTGCTTTCTCTTTTCGTTATCAGTTCATCAATCAGCGCGATCCACGACAGGCGCGATACCGCAAGCTTTGGGATGCCTTCATCGAACAGCAAGGGATTGATTTTACAAAGGCGCAAACAGATAGGCTCATCGAGCTGGAGACGGCAACGGCGGGCCCAGCCTTTCGGAGCGCAACCTTGCAAAAGTGGTTAGACCAAACCAATGCTGCTCTTGCCGGGACGGCTATCGTGGCGACGCCGTTGAACATGCCCGCCGCCGTTGAAGAGGTGCGAGCTATCATTAAGCAGCGGCTCGATGTTTTGCCTGTGACTGAGCTTCAGAAAGACCCTGCTGTAATTAGCTCTTTGTCCGGCTTCGTCGCAGCCTATGGACCATACATCAAAAGAAAGAAGGAGATTCTTGACGAGATAGCGAAGGGGACCCTCGTCACTTTTGAGTACACGAACTTCCGCGAACCTAACGCGCCTGACCTCTCCAACTTCCGCTTTATCGTAGAGAAGGGAACGCTCGGAGGTTTGGACTTCACAGCCAATGCTTCGCTCACTTTTTATAATAAGAGGCCGATTGGCTTAGACGTGAAGCGGTTGCGGGATTTCAGCTTCGCGGCACAACTCGACAAGAAGTTGGAGGATGTCATGGGTCTGGGCAATAGCACACTCTCCTTTGCAGGGAAGTTCGAGCGCGTGTCCGGTAATGTTGTGGCACTGGATGGAACGGTGTTGCCTAACACCAAAGGTGACATCGCCGTTGGTCAGCTCAAGTTGACCATCCCCATTAAAGACACCGGAATTAAAATACCTTTCTCAATTACGTTCGCGAATCGCACGGAGCTTGTGAGAGAAAGAGAGGTGCGAGGCAATTTTGGATTCACTCTGGATTTCGACACTCTATTCGCGCGCTTCAAGCCGTTTTCCAGATAGCAAGACCGACACCGTATAACCTGCCACGGTAAAAGGAATACAGACCCGGAGGATTCACTAAAAGCCGGCTTGCTGCTATGTGAGAGAAGTTGCGAAAGCGGCAGGTCAATCATAGGCCAAGTGAGTGAAGTGAAGTATTGGGATTTGGTGAAGGAGACCTGCGATGGCTAAAGGCACTATTGTCATTGACCCTGGACACGGCGGCGCGCTGGAAAGAGGCGGGTCGTCGGCTAATAACGCAACCAGCCCGAGCGGAGTGTTGGAGAAAAACATGACTCTGCGGTTGGGTCTTTTAGCTCGTGATGCGCTACAAGAGGCAGCCACCATTGGCAATCATAATATCAAGGTGGTTATGACGCGAGACTCCGACAAAAATCTTGGCCTCGCGGAAAGAGCAAATGTCGCCAAAGCTAACAAAGCGAATTTGTTCTTGAGCATCCACTTTAACGCCTCCGACGCACATAACGCGCGTGGCGTCGAAACCTTGGTGCGTCCAAAAGCCGCTGGCAACACTAATCATGCAGACGACACGACCTTCGCCCAAAGAATTCAGACAGCCGTGTTTAATGCGATCAAGGCTCACGACGCCAAAACTAAAGACCGGAAGGTAAAGGATCAAGTTCTTGGAGTACTCAAAGATCAGCACCTCGGAGAGGGCGTGCGCGCATGCCTCGTTGAAGTTGAGTTCATTGATGTTAAAGCTGTTGACCAATTGCTGAACCTTAATCTGGATGCCTCAGCAGTACGTAGCGATATCGCGAAGGCAATAGCAACCGCATGTATAGACGAACTTAAAGGTTTAAATCTCTGACAGCTATCTGTGATGTCGGCTACTTGAGAACGTAGGGGGCCATAAAGTGATTGGCTCAGAAGGATTGCAAACACCAGGTCATCGTGGCTGGCATCGTCTAATCACTTCGCGCTGGCTAAGTGAATGAAAGGAGTCTCTCTATGTCTGGTTTGGCGTTGCTTGATGTAGCTATTGGTATAGTCTTCATCTTTTTGCTGTTGAGCCTGATATGCTCTGCATTCAGCGAGATGCTTGAAGCATGGTTGAAGAATCGTGCGACCGACTTGGAGCGCGGCATACGAGAACTTCTAGCTGATCCAAACGGCACGGGCTTGGTACATGAATTTTACAATCACCCTCTGATACGTAGCCTTTTTGAAGGCTCATATAATCCTGCCAAGGTGAGAAAATGGATGCGCAGAACGAATCTGCCTTCTTATATCCCAGCTCGTAATTTCGCATTGGCATTGATGGATACAGTGCTTAATGCTACTTCAAATATTCGATCCGGTGCGACAGGCGCAACCACAGATATTGGCGCTCCCGGCGCGGCCCTCGCCCCTGCCGACGGTGCTGTTCCCCTTAATACATTGAAGCCTTTACGAGCTGCGATTTTTACAATCGGAAACACGCAGATCGAGCAGGCGATGATGACTTTAGTGGATGCGGCGGATGATGATGCTGGTAAAGCGCGAGAGAACATTGAGGCTTGGTTTAACAGCTCCATGGATAGAGTCGCAGGTTGGTACAAACGGCGTACACAAGTAAGGCTTTTTTTCTTAGGTCTCGTCATAGCCATCGTCCTTAATGCCGACAGCATTGCCATTATTCGGAGCTTAGCACTTGATCCTACGTTGCGTAATATCGTGGTTGCCGCGGCTCAGGAGCATATAAAGAACAACCCCTCACCCCCGTCTTCACCATCTAGCGCCTCGACTTCTCCTCAACCAGCCCCCTCCTCTCAACCTATCGTTACCTCGTCCTCACCTGCCTCATCTTCATCGCTTCAGACAGCATGCAATAAAGACCCAGACTCACCGGAGTGCAAGTTAGAGAAAAACTTGGAAGCAGTTAAAAAGCTTGGCTTGCCAATAGGATGGAATCGGAATAACCCGGATACTTATCCGGGCACGATCCGTGACCCACAGAACCTCGACGAGTGGTGTATCAAAGCATTCGGATGGCTTTTAACCGCACTTGCACTCTCCCTCGGTGCCCCGTTCTGGTTTGACCTGCTTAACAAGTTCATCGTCGTTCGTTCAACTGTTAAGCCACATGAGAAAAGCCTTGAGGAGAAATCAGAGGGTTGACGCTTTTTGAAAGTAGCGGTTAATTTTGAGATACCGCTTATGCGAAATCGAACGACCTAATGACTTGTAACTATCCCGGAAGGTGTATGCCCATGTGGAAGCAAGACATAATGCCAATAATCGGACTCTTCATAAAAATTTGCAGTCGCTTTGGAGGCTTCAATGCAAGATTAAGTTGTATGCCAAATGCCCGGGCATTACAACATTATAGAAACCGGGCAAGGCGCATTACATCATGTCTGGTACGTACGGCGATTTGCGCTTATGCTGGATTCTACATACTGTTAAATATCTGGTAAAAGCTTCATCAAACGCGGGGTCACTATCAGTCAGAATACTATTAATCGGAATTGTAACCTGAGCCATTATATACTTGAGGAAATCCATTGAATTCTGAGGCGTAGCACTACCATAAAGTTTATCCAGCCGAACTACCCCTCTTTCATTGAGGGCTACGTACTTCACTTGTCGCGGATGTGAGGATGGGCCGGATTTTTCACCTGCACCTGTATCGGTCTGTCGAATATCAATTTGCATGCAAATTCCTTGTTTGGCCATCGAGTGCCTCCTTTACTGGTTAACGGAATGTTTCTCCATCTTTCCTGTTCGAGGTCAATCTGCAAACGTATTTTGTGATTAGCCTCTTGGAAAACTGAAAAGCATCTAAGCCCGGTTTTGAACTTACTTCGCACGGGTAGATCTCGCCTGAGAAAATATCTTTTATAAACTGACCCATTGAAATGTGAGCGTGTCTGAGCTTCCTAAGCGCCATCAGGAAACTTATTGTTCCTCCAGTTTCTCCGGCCGAGCGGAGTCGAACTTTTTTCTTGATCTTATCCAGCAAACTTTTCGCCTCTTTTTTGCTGAATCGCCAATCGCTACATCCGTCGACTGTTGGCCCACGAAGGGGACTTAGCAGGCCACAAGGAACCAACTCCAGCACTCGCTTGTGAGAGAGCCCTAATAATACTTGAACCTGTTTCAAGTATAAGGATTGGTCAAGCTGATATTTAAACTTTAGCAGACTAGCTCGCTCAATCAGAATCAGCCTTGTGTTGCCTTGATTCCGCACAATAGCTTTGAGCTTGCCTATAGCTATGAAATTATCAATGCTTACGACGCCGACTCTGAGTAAATCTTTCGCCTCTCTACGTGAGAGATATTTACTCTCATGATGAGCTGCATCAGCGAGCCGCTTTACGTGCGAAGTATAACCGCCATGCCAGTGAGCAAGGAGATATTCTTCGAAAGCAGTTCGCATGAAATTCAGTTCAGTCACCGCAAGTTGCTTATAAAGAGCTGACTTGTACTCGGCATAGTCCCTTCGCAATCCTCGTATTGACTGCGAATGGGGAACCTGCCTTCGACGCCAATTGAGGAAGTTGAAATACTTGTTCGGCCACGTCTCAAAAACAGCCCAAGCTTTGCAGAGGAGCACATGGAGTTCAGCATTTCTTGTTGAAGGAGCTAAATGTTTACCTTTCGTATCTATTCCACCTGCATATTGACTCGCTATAAAGAACAGAACCGATAAGAAGTTTTTCAGATTGATGTGGTAGAGCGGATTATCTTTTGCTTTTCCTCCTACAGTGCCCTCTGCAGATTGGATTTTACAAAGAAAGTGTATCTGTTGTGATACTCTTAGCTCTGAATCATTAATAGTTTGTACCTCATAATTCCGCCAATCAAAATCGCATCCACAATAGCTTATCTTAGCTCGTGCCCAGGATATCCGCTTCGAGCAGTTAGGGCATTCATCTAAAAGCAAACACCTATGTGCCGGACAGGCTGTGATCGGCGAGAGATCCCAGATCTTGCGCGCATAGCTTGCCTCCCCTAAACAAGCCGGACAGATTTTCGGCTGGCGCACCCTGACCATGTACTGCAGCACCGCTGAACCAAACACCAGATAGTCCCCCATTGAGCGTGATCGGTTTACAGGAACATAGAATAGATTCTCAATCTGGTCTTCATCTACGCCACTAAGTTGGGCAAGAGGCGATAAATTTAAGAAGGGATTGAATGCGAAAGAAAGGTTGGAGCGCACATAACTTTTTATGCGTGCTGCCTGCAACAACCAAGAAAGTGTAGCGAGTCGATTCAACTCCGTCAGCCGAAGGAGATAGCCAGTAAAACTCTCATCTGGTTCCGGGGAAGAAGAAAAAAGGAGGAGCCGGTGTGGTCTTGCCATAGCACTTATGTATCAATATATTCTGGTAGGCTAATAATCTACCGTTGCTTAATTAAACTTTTTGTTGAAATTAAGGCGGTGCTGGTTATAAGTGTTCGTCGACCTGACGCTTATGTCGTTATTTGCCTGGAGGAAGCGATTACCTCTCTCTTTGCGTGTAGAAAAATTTCTACTGCATTTGTAATTTTTCAACATCGCTTCGCATATATTTATAGTGCGTCTCCAAGCCATCGTCAGTTGAGCGGGAAACTGAGTGAAGTTGACCAGCCTTAGTCATCTTTATAATCTTTCCCCTACTGACGCCCAAGATTTTTCCAGCCTCCGCGCTACCGATAACATTGGTACTATATTCGGCAAGCTGCCTAATCTCCTGAAGAGAGAAATATCGCTTACCAAATCTACTATCACGCATCAAGGGCCTTAGCATCTTCGTATTAGCCCAGACCTTATTGAAGTGTCCATGATTAACTCCTAAAATTTTAGCTGCCTCCGTTGTGGATATAAGGTCCGTTAGGCTAAAACCTGTGTCTTTAAACTTCTTCACCATTTCGGGCGTAAACCTGTATTCATGTTCTAAGTCTTTGACCTGCATTCGAGTTGAATATGGCTTCAAAACGCCATTTTTTACCATCACCATTATGGTCTCTGTATCGACCCCGAGAACCTTGGCTGCTTGGGTCACATCGAGCAGGTGAGACAAGTCATAGCAGAATTTCAGCTCTGACTTTATTTCCGCTGCTAAAGCAGATACATCAATAGCTTCAAGATCTGCTCGTCTGAATACATACTTGAGCCCTCCATCCACTTTTGGACCCGAAACTGGTTGTATACCTCTGTTGAGCAAAGAATTGATGAGTGAACGTGAACAAGTGCGCTTCTCCCGAGCTACTTTCTCCGGCAATATTGTATATTCGGCGGGCGTTGTTGCATAAATAGCTACGGAGACGGTGTTGCTGGTATCTTTGATGTGTGGCAAAAAAGAAAACCAAGCAGGCGTACCGTCTCAGCAACTGGAGTCAATATAACAAAGCTCTTGTCCGGCGCGGAAGTCTGACCGTCTGGCTCAGTGAAGATGTTCTTTCGACGTGGCACAACACGGCGCGCACGGGCAAACGCGGCAAGCCTGCTGACTATACCGACACGGCCATCCTGTGCATGGCCACTTTGGAAGAAGTGTATGGCTTGCCGTTGCGCGCCACCGAAGGGCTGACCCGCTCGATCATCAAACTGCTTGGCATTGCGTTGAGCGTGCCCTGTTACACGACCTTGTGTCGTCGCCGCTCGTTGGAGGTGGGATTGGCGCGCCGGGAGAAGACCGAGCCGTTGCATCTGGTGGTGGATTCGACCGGCATCAAGGTCTATGGCGAGGGCGAGTGGAAGGTGCGCCAGTATGGGTACACGCGACGGCGGACGTGGCGTAAACTCCACCTCGGCGTGAACCAAGCCTCTGGTGAGTTGGTGGCGGTGGTGGTCTCGACCAACTCGTTCAAAGATTCGCAGATACTTCCCGACTTGCTTGAACAGGTTGAAGTCCAGATCAAACAGGTCACTGCCGATGGAGCGTATGACAGCCGTAACTGCTATGACGCGATTCGACACAGAGCAGCGCGAGCGGCCATTCCACCGCAGAAGCGGGCGAAGATTTGGCAGCACGGCAATACGAAGGCTGAACGGCACATCCGTGATGAGAACCTGCGAGAGATCAGGAGCAAAGGGCGTGCTGCCTGGAAGCGAGAAAGTCACTATCATCGGCGCAGTTTGGCCGAGACGGCGGTCTTTCGCGTCAAGATGATCTTTGGCGAACGAGTCAGTGCGCGCTCCTTTGATGGACAAGCTGCTCAACTGCTGGTGCGATGTGCGGCATTGAACCGGATGACGCACTTGGGGATGCCCGACAGTTACGCGGTTGCGGCGTAAGCTCGATTCAATTGGGGAATAGACTGCGCTCATCACGATTTATGCAACAACGCCGTTGAGTTACTTTGTCTTTTTTGCACTAAGCTTAACCTCTCACCCATAGATCTTTTATTCATGAAAGGAGGGAAAGAGAAGCCTGAGAAGTGCGCTCCTGAAATTTGCCGGAATGAACAGATGCTAAAACTAGCAACGCCTTGGGATGAGGTGGAATGTAATCTGCAAGCTGCATTACAGGAGAACCCGCCCCCATCCATGGAAGCGGTTGCACGTCGTCTAGGATATTATCCTCAAAGACTCCAGAGACACTTTCTAGCCCTATATGAGCAAATAACTTCTCGGTACAGAAGCTATATAAAAAGTATTCATCCCGCACCAGGATTTATTCAGAGCAAACTTGGAGCAGCATTAAAGGAACAGCCACCTCCTTCATTACAGAGTGTTTTAAGGCGCTTAGGTTGTCGTGACACGGGTTATTATTATTATAGCCACCACTTTGATTTATGCGTTGCCGTCGCAAAAAGGTATAAGGAGTATCGTAATAAGCCCTTCGATAGTAAGTTGACTCAAAAACGATTAGTTGCTGCTCTCAAAGAAAACCCTGCCCCGTCCTTTTCCAGTGTAGCCAAGCGTCTTGGGCATAACCGAGAGTTCTTCCGTCAAAAATATCCTGATCTTGCAAAAGCCATTGCCTCGCGTCACATGCTGTATCGTAGGGGTCAGCAAAAAGAAAGGGCAAAGAAGCTTCAGCTCCTAATTAAGGAAGCGATAAAAGACATCTTAGCCCTAGGGCTATATGCTTCTGAAGCAAGGGTGAGAGAGAGCATTCGGCAGCAACAATTTACAGTTGGTCGTGCCAGTCTCTTCAAGCAAGCTCTTCGAGAAGTGAAATCCGAAATGGGTATTGGGAAGTAGCGTAATTATCCGGTTAAACTTTAGCTTCTATTGCTGCAAGCGATTGGAACCATACGTTGGCCGGACGCTATTGGAAGCATCAGGTGGCCGTAGCGGCCAACTTATGGTTCAAGTCACACAAACCGACATCTCTACAAACGCGAGTAAGTCAGTCCGGTTTGGCCTTGATATTTGCCGCCGCGATCTTCGTAGGAGGTGTCGCAGTCTTCGTCGGATTCGAAGAAGAGAACCTGGCCGATGCCTTCGTTGACGTAGACGCGCAAGGGGAGGTCTGCGAGGTTGCCAAGCTCGATGACGAGGCGGCCTGTCCAGCCGGCTTCGAGCGGGGTGGTGTTGACCATCAGACCGGCGCGGGCGTAGGTGCTTTTGCCCATGCAGATGGCCGTCACGTTGCGAGGCATGCGGAAGGTTTCCACCGTCACGCCTAAGGCATAAGAGTGCGGCGGCATCAGATAGTATTGCGAGCCGTCTTCGGTCGTGTGCAGGGGCGGCTCGACCAGCGAGCCTTCATCAAATTTTTTGGGGTCAATCTCGCGCCCGTGGATCGGCGAGAAGACGCGAAAGCCATCGTCCGCCAGACGCATGTCGTAACCGTAAGATGATGCTCCGGCGGAGATGATGCGTCGCCCGTCCACCTGCCGCACAAGCTCTGCGTCGAAGGGTTGAATCAACTGCTCTTCCTGCGCCATCCGGCGAATCCAACGATCTGATTTGACAGACATCTTTTAAAATCCCATCTGATGAAGTTGTTAAAGCAGTGACAAGTGACTGGTGACAAGATAAAGAAAAACAGTTTCTTGCTTGTCACCTGTCACTTATCACTTGTCACTATTCTTGATATTGATGGTGCCGTCGCCGACGGTGAAGATGAGGACTGCGCCTCCGGCTCCGGCGCGTCCCTCGATTAAGCGCTCCGTCGGTTTGGTGCGCTCGCGCGGCGTGAGCGCTGCATAGTTGTTTTCCAACTTGCCCGTGCGCAAGACTTCGGCGTTGATGTCGCCGCTAAAATTCGCAGGGAGTTGCACGGTCAGGTCGCCGAGTGCGAGCCGCACTTCAAGACCGCGACCGCGCCAGCTACGGGAGGGAAGATTGACGTTGACCTTGCCGCCGCCGATGGTCACGGAGACGACGCCGCCCGTCAGCGTCAGTTGAGCCTCGCTCTCAAGCGCCTCTATGCCAATCAAGCCTTCGACTCCTGAGAGCTTGATCGCGCCGCGCCCGGAGTTGATTCTCAAATCAGACATCTGCGGCACGCGGATGCGATAGTCAATTTTCCAGGGCAGCCCCAGCAGCGTTTTCGGAAAATCTTTAGCCGCCTTCTTCATAAACTTTTTATCGTGCGTGCCGGTGGAGATGATGCGCAGGTGGTTCGAGTCTTCGTCAAGCGTAAAGCTGTTGACCTGTGCGAGGCGCGCGAGGTCTTCTTCCGTGTCCGCTTGCAGCTCTATCTCCGCCGTGATTTCGACTTCGCTTTTGTTCCAGCCCTCGATGGTAATCGAGCCTGCGGGCGCGCCCATGACGGTAATCGCGCTGCCATAGCCGAGCTTCCGTTTTTCGCTGCGCGTCGTAGTTCGCTTGAGCGCGGGAGGCGTAGCGGCGACAGTCGTTTGCTGCTTCTTATCCTTCTGCTGCGAGAAAGCGAATGACGGAAGCAGGATGATGACAATGATGCTATAGAGCAGAACGCTTGCGTGTGGCGTGCGTGTGGCAAGTGCGTTTTTAAGTTTTGGCATGTTCTCTCTCAAAAAAAAAGCGGGCGCTCACTAACGTTCATTTAGAACGGAAGGAGCGTCCGCGTCAAGTGAATTCTCTCGTCGATTATTATTGGCGGCGGATAAAGGAGATGCTTCCGCGCTGGTTCGTCACGCTCAGAGAGGCGCTCGCGTCGCCTACTTTGCCGATGACCTTACGGCGGTCGCCGATAAAGCTCAATCCCGATTGAGAAAAAGAGCCGAGCGTAATCTCGCGCGTCGGCGCGGCGGCGACCAGACTGAATTGAGAGTTTTCGGGAATGCGAATATTGATGCTGCCCGCTGTGGATTTCAGCGTGTAAATGCCTCCCGACAAAAGCTCTCCGTCAAACAGGATGTCGCCGGAGACATTGCCCGCCATCACCAGCGGCGAGCGAATTCGCGTTAGCGAAATATTGCCTTCGGAGGTAATGTGCGCGCGTACCAGAGAGCCTTGCACGTTATTGACGGACAAATCGCCCATCAGCGTTTCGATGTCTACTTTTGAATTAACCGGAACCCAAATCTTAAAGTTGATGCTGCCGACATCGCTGCGTCCCTGATTGTCGCGCACGACATCAATCAGCAGTTCTTCACTGCTAATCTGCGGCGTGAAGCGAGTCGAAGAAGATTCTATCTCTGCGCTAATCTTGATTTGGTCTTTGTCCCAGCCCTCGACTGTAATCGGGCCGGACTGGTTGCTCAGGTGGATGCGTATGTTCTTGCGCGCAGGGTAAGTTTTGGAAAAAGTCTTCTGGGCAAAGACGTTGCTGGCGGACAAGAGAAAACACAGAGCCGCCAAAGTCAGGATGGCGCTTACTTTCTTGCTCCTGCATCGCGTGTGGGGAAAGCGAATGTTCATCTCTGTCTGGTTCATCAATTCTTTAATGCGCAGTCTTTAGTCAAAAGGGAGAAATAGCACCCATCTTATTTAATCGCTTGCGAGGCCGGAGCGTGTATCACAAATCGGAGAACTCTTTGAGCAGATCCATCTTCTCGTTGAGCGCGTTGTTCAGCATCTCTTCCGAAATCTCGTCGTTCGGGTTGCGTTTCAATTCTTCGAGATGAGCCAGCACGGCTTGGTCAATCATCTTCAGATTACGCTCGAAGGCGTCGCGCATGTGCGGACTCCAGAGAGCTTTGCGCTGCTCGACGCGCTGGTTCCAGTATTCAATCGTTTGCTGCTGCTGCTTCATACGGTCATTGATATTGCCGGTCGCGGCAAGAGCAGAACCGGAGCCTTGCTGATTGCCAGCCTGTGCCGACGGCGCACTCCCGCTCCATGGCGTGCCGCGCAGCCCGAAGACGGTGAGCAGCGAAACGGCGATGGCGATGACCGCGACAGCCCCTGCCATTTGCGACAGGGAGAGTTCCCAGTGGCGATTGCGCAGACCCGACAGCCAGCCAAACGCCCGATTCGCACGCGCCGTTTTGGCCGCAACCGGCTGGCGACGCGCGACAGGCTGGCTCTCAATCGTGTTGAGAATGCGCAGCCACAAAGCTCTCTCGTTGGGCGGGGCATCGTACTCGCCTTGATGGTCGCGGCAAAAGCTGACGATGGAATCGAGTTCCCGGTGATCGTTGTAGCAGGAGAGACATTCTTCGAGGTGCGCGCCGAGCGTCGCATGATCCGCGTCGCTCAAGGCTCCGTCGAGAAAGTCGCTGAGCAGTTCCTGACACTTATCGCAATTCATCTTACCTGTAACCTCTAACCGTTGGGGCGCGTCTATTAGTGTTAGCCATTACCAGAAAAGCCGGACGCGCGTTTTTTTCAAATCTTGACGAGCAACTTACTCGCTTTGGGGAAACTGTCTGCTTAAATCCGAAGCGGCGGACGTGGTTTGAAGCTATGTGGCCTCGTTCTGTTGCCTGAGCAAACCACGTAATTTCATACGCGCCTTGTGCAGTTGCGATTTCGACGTGCCGACAGAGCAGCCGAGCATCCTTGCGATCTCTTCATGCTCGTGGCCTTCTATATCGTGCAGGATGAAGACTGTACGATAACCCGGCGGCAGTTGCGTGATAGCTTTGTCAAGCGCGATCCGATCCACAACCGGCATCTGGTTCGGATTCTCCGTGCCGCGCACGATCTGGATTGGCGTATCGCCTTCATCGGTCGTTTGCTCAAGCTTGACGCTGCGCTTGCGAAAGTGCATCAAGACCTGATTGACCGTTAAGCGATGCAGCCAAGTGGTAAAGGCCGATTCGCCGCGAAAGCTGCCGATCTTGCGAAAGAGCTGGATGAAGACCTCTTGCGTCAGGTCTTCAGCTTCGGAGACGTTGCCTGTCATGCGCAGGCAAAGGGAATAAACGCGGCGACTGTGACGCTGGTACAGCTCCTCGAAGGCTGGCATATCGCCTTCGGCAGCCCGTCGCGCCAGAGCGTGATCCGACGTTTGATTTGTCTCGGTTTCGGCTGCGCTCACGTGTCCGTCTGTTCGGGCGAGCAGCAGAAGATTTTTTTGAGCGTTGATCGCTTCCATACTGCCGGTTTACTGACACGCGCCGCGCCCGTTTGTCTGCCTGAAGCGCCGCCCGCCGTCAACCTTTCGTTTTGCTTGAACGTTGAAAGCTGACAAGCAAGCTGTCTTACGTGCCTTGTGATGCGAAGCCGCGCCCGCGTCGTTGCCTTGCCCGGCCCGAATGTTAAGCTTTTTCCTGCGGGACTTCAACGATTTCGGGAAATCCGAAGCTGCTTTCAAGCCCAGTAGGTGCGATCCAGCGAACGATAACCGACTGCTTCGGCAACGTGCGCAGGAGCTATCTCTGCCTGCTTCTCTAAATCTGCAATGGTTCGGCTGACCTTTAAGATACGGTCATAGGCTCTGGCTGACAAGCCCAGCCGCGTCATCGCCTGCTCTAAAAGCCGTTCCGCCTCCGTGTCAATCCGGCAATACTTGCGAATCATGCGCGGCGTCATCTGCGCGTTCGCGAAAATATTATCATGCTGAAGCCGCTCGCGCTGCCGCTCTCTGGCCTGTATGACGCGCCCGCGTATCTCTGTTGAGCTTTCACCTTCGGGCGTCGAGGCGTCTCCGCGCAATTCTTTGAAACGGACGGCGGGCACGTCTATGTGTATGTCTATGCGGTCGAGCAAAGGCCCCGAGATGCGCCCGACATAACGCTGAATTTGCGGCGGTGTGCAGCGACATTCACGAGTCGGGTCATTCCAGAATCCACAGGGACAGGGATTCATCGCGCTGGCGAGCATGAACGAAGCAGGGAAGGTGAGCGACATCGCGGCGCGGCTGATCGTCACCTGCTGGTCTTCGAGCGGCTGGCGCAGGACTTCCAGCACGCTGCGGTCAAACTCCGGCAGCTCATCCAGGAAAAGCACGCCATGATGCGCCAGAGAGACTTCACCCGGACGCGGAATCGCGCCGCCTCCGATTAATCCTGCATCGCTGATCGTGTGATGCGGCGAGCGAAAGGGTCTTTCGGTGACCAAGCCTGAACGCCCTGTCAGCCCCGCGACCGAATGAATCTTGGTGAGTTCCAGCGCGGCCTCGAATTCGAGCGGCGGCAGGATGGTCGGCAGCCGCTTGGCAAGCATCGTCTTGCCTGAGCCGGGTGGCCCAATCAGCAAAATGTTATGGCTGCCCGCGCTCGCTACTTCCAGAGCGCGCTTGGCCGTCAACTGCCCGCGCACTTCGCGAAAGTCAACGTGATAACGCTCCTGCGGCGAAAGGATTTCCGACGGCTCGACACGCAAGGGTGCGGGGCGTCTGTCAGGCGCACCCCGGAGAGCGCAGATTAACTCGACCGCGCCGCGCAGGTCTGTCACAGGATACACGTCAACGCCTCCGACCACAGCGGCTTCCGTCGCATTCTGTTCCGGCAAGAGCAAGTGCTTGATGCCTGCATCTCGCGCGCGAATGGCGATGGACAGCGCGCCGCGAATCGGGCGCACGCGGCCATCCAGCGACAGCTCGCCCACGCTCAAAGTGTCCGTCAGATTTTCCACATCTCCCAAGTCTCCGTTCGCGCCGAGGATGCCAAGCGCAATCGGCAAGTCAAAGCTCGCGCCTTCTTTGCGCACATCCGCGGGAGCAAGATTGATCGTCGTTTTGTGAAAGGGAAAGAAGAAAGAGCAGTTGGCGATGGCCGCGCGGATGCGTTCTTTGGATTCGCGCACGGCGGCATCCGGCAATCCGACGATGGTCACAGAAGGCTGCGAATCGGATTCGCCGCGCGCGGGCGTCAAATCAACTTCGATGTCTACGAGGTCGGCATCAATACCGTAAACGGCTGCTGATTGCGTGCGGAAGAGCATGGTGAAGCTGCTCCTTGATACGAGGAAAGGAGTTTATAGAAGCGAGCCTGAATCCCTCAGCTCACAGATTAAGCTAAAAAAAATTAAGCGCGCTTTCGACTATCGAAAGCGCGCTCATGTTATCTCAGGTTCACGATGAAGTGAACGCAAATTTTGTTGCAAGGCTTACCGCCCGCTGCGACGGCGCGAGCGAGAGTTAGTATTATTCGTCGCCGTTGAAGGCATTTTGATGTCACGTCCGGCTGCCAGCTCTGCGTCCACCGAAGGCACGCCGTTGAGCTTTGCCAGCTCATCCGCCGCGACGTTGTAACGCGCAGCGATTTTGGCAATCGTGTCGCCCTTACCGGCCTTCACCGATTTCAGGCTGCTCGTTGCAGAAGATTTGGCGCGAACCAGAGCCACGTTGCGCACAGAGTTGTTCGGGACGACCAGCTTATTGGTTGTGCTCAAATCCGCGCCGCCGTTCATCGCTTGAATCTGTGCGATGCTGAGGCCGGTGCGATTCGCGACCGCTTGCAGGTCTTCGCCGGGCGTGATTGAAATCACGCGCGCCGATTCGCGGCGGTCGGACGGAATGCGCTTTAAGACCGCGACGAACTGTTTGGATCTTCCGGCGGGCACGCGCAGGTGGTATCTCTCGCCGCGCGGCGTGATGTCGCGCCTGAGTTCCGGATTGATACTGCGAATGTAATCAACGCTCGTGTCGGTTGCGTCGGCAATCAGTTGCAAACTGGTCGCGCCTTGCACTTCGACTATGTCGTAGGCCAGCGGCGCGTCCGGGCGAATGTTCTTAAAGCCGTACTTGTCAGGATTCTTCGCAATCAAAATCGTCGCCAAGATATTCGGCACGTAATTGCGCGTCTCCTGCGCGATATAAGGATAGATGACCCAGAAGTTTGACGAACCGGCACGCGAGATGGCGCGGTCAATATTGCCTTCGCCAGTGTTGTAAGCGGCCATCGCCAGTTCCCAGTTGCCGTTGTAACGATTGGCAAGAAACTTCAGGTACTTGGCGGAAGCGCGCGTCGCCTTCTCATAACCATTGCGCTCGTCAACCCAAGCCGTCTGGCGCAGGCCAAAGCGCGAGCCGGTGCCAGGAATAAATTGCCAGAGACCGGAAGCGGCAGCCCAGCTTTGCGCACGCGGACGCCATGAGCTTTCCACCTGACCCAGCCAGACGATGTCTTCGGGCACGCCTTCCTCACGGAAAATCTTGCGCGCCATCCTCATAAACTGGCCTGAGCGGCGGATGCCGTTCTCCATCGTCGAACGACCGCGACCCTGATAGTAATTAATGTATTGCTGAATCAGCGGATTCGTGTTGAAGCCAAAGTCCACCGCGTTCTTAGCCAACTCAAGATCGCTAAGCGCGCCGGGCGAGACGTTTTGCTCTTCAGGATCGAGCACCAGCTTGCTTAATTCATCAAGCGGTGACGGCTCGAATTTCTGCTCGCGGAAACCGACCTGCTGCGGGTCTTGTTGTCCGCCGTCCTGTACCTGTAAACGACCGTTGCCGGTTGTAGAAGATGAATTCTGCGCGACCAGCGCAAACGGTGAATTGGATTGCGGAGTAATCTGCTGCTGCGGAACTTCGAGGCGATAGATGCGCTCGATCAACTCCAAATAGAAAGTTTGCAGGCGATTGCTGGCACGAACATCCATTCCCGATTCGAGAACGGAATCCACCGCTTTGTCGAATTCATCGCGCGCCTGTTCCCGCTTGTTATCGTCAAGATTTAACTTGCCTTTGCGGAAATGGTCTTCAGCCTTATTGATGACTTGATTGACACGTCCGTCCATCTTCTCAACCTCGGTTGGAATATAACGGGCGGATGAGCCGGAAGTCTGTGCTTTGATAACGGCAGTGGGGGCGATGAGCGCAAATAAAATTAGTGCGCAGGCGATTAAGCGGGGGAAGCTCGTTTTCATCAATTCGTCGTTCTCCTTTAATAAATACGAGGTTCAGGGCAAATCCACGACGGCGACCTCTTCCCTGTGAGGCCGCACGAGCGGCACCATTACTTACAACGCGACGCTTAATTAAAAGTTCCTATTTGAACTAGGCTCCGCGTGGAGGGGGAAATTGGACTCTGGTTTTACGGAGCCAACAGGTCGCGGAGATTATCATACGGTCTTGGGTGTGTCAAATAATCCCCTCTTACAAACTATAAAGCGAAGCGGTTAAAAATTCCACTAAAAACCGCTTCGCCGGATATAAAGATGCTTCGAGAACGCTTTTGGGTTGCGTTCGCTTAGCATCATTTTAAGGAAATATTCAGCGTCTCTAACTGTTGAAATAATTAGAGAACAGCTTCCTTGCCGCTTCTTCCTGAAGCTGCCTGAGGGACACGCGCCGGGCGCGTTCCGGCAGGAGCTTGCGGAGCGGCTTTTTCCTTCAGAGCTTCACGAAAAACCTGCCTCACATTGTCCACAAAAACGAATTGAATGTCCTTAAAAGGCTCTTTCGGCACTTCGTCCATATCGCGCCGGTTTTGCTGCGGCAGGATAATTGTATTGACACGCGCGCGACGCGCCGCCAAGACTTTTTCTTTGACTCCGCCGACCGGCAGGACGTTTCCGCGCAAGGTAATCTCGCCCGTCATCGCCACATCTTTGCGAATCGCACGCTGCGAGAGCGCGGAGACCATTGCGGTTGCCAGCGTGATGCCTGCCGAAGGGCCGTCTTTCGGAATCGCGCCTTCCGGGATGTGTATGTGCAGGTCGTAGTTGATGAAATCGTCTTCGTTAATCTCAAGCTCTTTGGCGCGCGACTTGGCGTAGGAAAAGGCCGCCTGCGCGGACTCGCGCATCACTTCGCCAAGCTGCCCGGTCAAGACCAGATTGCCTTTGCCCTTCATCCGCAGGGCTTCGATAAACAGCACGTCGCCGCCGACAGCCGTCCATGCAAGGCCGGTCGCCACTCCGATTTGATCTTTCTTCAGAATTTCGTCCGGCATAATCTTCGGCGCACGCAGGAACTCGTGCAGGTTTTTGAGCGTGACGCGAGCCGAGGCCGCGTGGCCTTCGGCGATGCGGCGCGCGACCTTGCGACAGATCGTGCCGATCTCGCGCTCAAGCTGGCGCAAGCCCGCTTCCTGTGTGTACTGCTGGATGATGGCTGTCATCGCGGTCTTTGAAATATTCACGTTGCGCGCGGCGATGCCGTTCTCCTCCAACTGCTTTGGCACCAGATGACGACGCGCGATCTGTAATTTCTCTTCTTCCGTGTAGCCCGCCAGCCGGATGACTTCCATGCGGTCACGCAAAGCAGGTTGAATCGTATCCAGCACGTTAGCCGTCGTCATAAAAATCACATTCGAGAGATCGAACGTGATGCCCAGATAGTTATCACGAAAAGCGTTGTTCTGCTCAGGGTCTAAAACTTCCAGCAAGGCCGATGACGGATCGCCGCGAAAGTCCGCGCCGACTTTGTCTATCTCGTCGAGCATGATGAGCGGATTATTTGTGCCTGCCTGTTGAATCGCCTGCACGATGCGACCGGGCATCGCGCCGACATAGGTTCTGCGGTGACCGCGAATCTCTGCTTCGTCATGCACGCCGCCCAGAGAGAGCCGCACAAACTTGCGGTCAAGCGCACGCGCAATCGAGCGTCCCAGGCTGGTCTTGCCGACTCCCGGCGGGCCGACGAGACACAGGATCGGCCCCTTCGGTTTCTTCTTCAGCTTGCGTACGGCTAAGGCTTCGACGATGCGCTCTTTAACGCGCTCAAGGCCGTAATGGTCTTCGTCCAGAATTTGCTGCGCCTTTTGTAAATCAAGATTGTCAACGGAAGCTTTTGACCACGGGAGATCGGTCATAATCTCCATCCAGTTGCGCAGGGTCGCAGTCTCTGCCGCATCCGGGTGCATGCGCTCAAGCTTTTTAAGCTGGCGCAGGGCTTCCTCTTCGGCGGGCTTGGGCATTTTCGAGGCTTCGATTTTTTCGCGAAACTGCGCGATCTCTTCGGCCAACTCGTTGCCTTCGCCAAGCTCCGTCTGAATCGCTTTCAGTTGTTGCCTCAAGTAGAACTCGCGTTGCGAGCGGTCAATGTCCGCTCGCGCCTGCGTGTTAATCTCCTGCTGGACGGTGAGAACTTCAATCTCTTTATTTAAAAGCTCGTTGACGCGCCTTAATCGAGCAGTGGTGTCCGCGATGTCAAGCACGCTCTGCGCATCTTCAACCTTTAATTCGAGATTGGATGCAGAGAGGTCTGCCAATCTTCCCGCATCATCGAGATTAGCGATAATCGCCATCACTTCGGGCGAGATGTTTTTGCCGAGGTTGGCGGCTTTCTCCATCGAAGCGCGGACGTTGCGAATCAGGGCTTCGACTTCGTTCGAGCGTTCGGGCGCGGGTGATTCCTGCACGACGGTCAGGCGCGAGCGCAGGTAATCTCCGCCCGGTTCCACAGCATCGAGATGCGCTCGCGCCAATCCCTGTACGAGGATGCGTATGCGCCCGTCAGGCAGCTTGAGCATACGCATGATGACCGCCACCGTCCCAACTTCGTAAAGGTCTTCGCCGATAGGCTCTTCCTTGTCCAGGTCCTTCTGCGAGGCCAGCAGGATCATACGATTCTCGCCGAGCGCTTCGTCCACCGCGCGGATGGATTTATCGCGCGAGACAAAGAGCGGCACAATCATAAACGGATAAATCACGATGTCGCGCAGCGGCAGCACAGGCAGTTCATTCGGAATCTGCAACTGCTGCTCGCCCGCGTCAGTCTCAACGCCTTCAATAATGTCTTCGTTAGTAATAGCCATATCTTAAGGGATGAGGGCAGAGGGATGAGGGATGAATGAAAAGCAAAGCTTTCATCATCACGCTTTCATCCCTCATCCCTCATCCTTCATCCCTCTCTTTGATCGGTACTTTAAATTCCGCTCCGCGACGATCTTTTCTTTTCGGCAGGCGTACCATGAGCATGCCGTTATTAAGTTCTGCCGTCGCGTCGCCGATGTTGATCGTCCAGCGCAAAGTGACGACGCGGTTGAATCTGCCATAGCTGCGCTCGGAACATAGATGCGAAATGACACGCTGGCGTGGCGTGCGTTTCTTTTTTTCGCCGCAGATACGTAGCTGCGCATTGGTCAGCCCGATCTTGATTTCCGAGGCGCGGACGCCCGGCAGCTCGACGCAGACAGTGACCGTTTCTTCCGCTTCATAGACATCAACGGAAGGCATCCATGTGCCGGGTGCGGGCGGCGTGTCCGCTTCGGTCGCTTCCTGCAAAGCGACGTAGAGACGCCCGACGTGGTCGCGCAGACGCTCAAGCTCGATGCGCTCAAGCCCTGTGGCGTGTGCAACCTTAACCATTTGGACTGTCACCTCGCGCGGACGAGGAATCTTCCTCTGGCTCATACTTTTCGGGTTGCCGCCCCTCCGCTCTGGCGCGCTCGCACCAGAGTCTTCAACTCGTGCATGAACTCGGAGACATCCTCAAATTCAAGATAGACGGAGGCAAAGCGCACATAAGCGACCTTGTCCAATTCTTTCAGCCGCCGCATGATCTGCTCGCCGATTTTGCTCGTCGGGCGTTCGCGCTCAGCCGATTCCTGCACGTACTTTTCGACCGAATTGACGATTGAATCGAGCTTTGATGAAGGCACCGGGCGTTTTTCGCAGGCGCGCAGGAGTCCCGCCATCACCTTGTTGCGGTCAAAGGGTTCGCGCCGCCCGTCCTTTTTAATCACCATGTAGGGGATTTCGTCTATCCGTTCGTAAGACGTAAAGCGGCGCTCGCAACGCAGGCATTCGCGCCTCCGGCGAATCGAATCGCCCTCGCGCGACTCACGCGAATCAACCACTTTGTCTTCGATAAAACCGCAGAAAGGACACTTCATAAAAAGCTCCTCATACGTTTGGTCTTAGGTCTTTGGCCTTTGGTCTTTGCTTTTTGTGCTTTGTCTTTTGTGCTTTGTTCTTTGCACGCTACTGAATCTTAAGCTGATAAGTTCAGCTTGAGCATCACATGCAAAAACCAAAGACCATAGGCCAAAGACCGAAAACAAGGAACAAAGTACTAAGTACAAAGAAAGAAAGCTTAACTTCTCTCGCTCACCGCGATTTTCGCGCCGGTCAATTTGAGCTTCTCGTCTTCGACCGCATGCTCAACCGCTTCGGGCGCGGCGAGCTGGCGCAGGCGCGCGATGCTGATGTCGCTGCGCAGGAAATAGTAGATGCCGAAGAATAGCGCGGGCGCAAAGTACGCCAGATGCAACACGATTGCGATGGCCGCAGCCTGATTTTCTTCGACTCCCAGAAATGCCGTCAGTCCGTATTTTGTCGTCGCGTGAAATCCGCCAGCCCCGCCGCCCGGAGTCGGCACGAGCGAACCGACCAACGCCCAGCCCATGATAAAAAGAGCATCCTTGAAACCGAACGACAATCCGAACGCGCGCATCACCAGCCATGTAGTCGTCATCACAGACGCCCACAACAGCATCGTCCACCAAATCGTCAACGCCAACTCGCGCACGTCTACAAAGACTTTGAGCGCGCTCGCTAAATTTTCCAGAAGTCCCGTGATGGCATGGCCGACGCGCTTGGGCACGAAACGCCATCGCTCGAATCTGACGGCGAGCCAGCCGACGATGCTCTTTGAATTTCGCTTGAACAATGCCAGAGCTATCAGTCCAAGCGCGATGCCTAAGAGCAGGAACAATCCAGCCTTGCGCACATAGACAAATTCCGCCTCGCGTCCCACGGGAGCGCGAAACCATAACAGGTTGAAGGCGAACATCAGTGCGACGGCCACCATGTCGCACAGCCGCTCGACCATGATGGTGACGAAAGATGCGCCGGGACGCACGCGCTGGTCGCGCAGCGGAAGCACGACGGGACGCACCACTTCGCCCGCGCGACCGAACAGAAAGATCGCCCCGAATCCCATCGTCGTGGCTGCAAAAAGCTCTCGGAGGCTGGCCGGAGTCAGCGGCGCGAGCAGTGTGCGCCAGCGAACCGCGCGCACCATGTAGGCCGCGCTAATGATCGCCCATCCCACCGCGAGCAGCCGCCAATCCGCACCCGCGAGACTGGCACGCACTTCAGCCCAGTTCAAATTGCGCCCGAACCACCATAAAATAAGCGCGGCCAGCAGCAATAGGGCTATAAATTTCAGATACTTACGCCAGTTACTCAATAAATTCGTGCCTCGACGCGAAGTTTCAGGCCAGAGCCTTAACCTCACGCCAAACTTGACTTCACATGAATGGCAACCACAAGATATGGTGTAGCTAGTTAAGGCTACAATAGTTTACTGTATAGGCGCAAGAAGGCAGCATGGCAGTCAGCAGTCGGCGGTTGGCAGTTAGCAGTAAAAAACAAAGGACTTAAAGCTGCCGCTGTTTCTCTTTAATGCCAACTGCCAACCGCCAACTGCTAACTTTCTTCAAGGGGAACTTTCGCTCTCCGCGTGTCGTAATCCGTGCTTGACAGGGAGTTTTCCCTCCTGCGCGACAGGCTTTAACCCAAGCAGGACGAAACGTTTCGGAGAAGCATCAGGTGGGAGCTGCACAGACTTTGGCGGCCAGCGAAGGAGCCGAATTAGTCAGAAGATGTCGCGCGGGCGATGGCGCGGCGTGGGAGGAGATTGTCCAAACCTACTCTCGCCGCATTTATAATTTAGCGTATCGTTTTACCTCGCGCGCAGACGCTGCGGAAGATTTGACGCAGGATGTTTTTATCCGCGTCTATCGCTCTTTGGAGCAGTACGACCCCAAACAGGGCGACCTGCAAAACTGGCTGATGCGCCTCGCGCGCAATTTGATAATTGACGATTACCGGCGCAGGCAGCGCACGCCGCATGACTCGCACGCGGACGATCTTGAGGATCACACGTACCACCTGCGCACGACCGAAGGCTCCGTGCAGCGCGAGATGGAGCGGAGCGAGTTGGGCGCGCAAGTGCAGGCGGGCATAGACAAGCTCTCGCCGGATTTGCGCACCTGCGTCATCCTGCGCGACATAGAAGAGCTGAGCTATCAGGAGATTGTTGATCTTTTACAGATACCTGAAGGAACCGTCAAATCGCGCATCAATCGCGGTCGGATCGAGTTGGCAAAGATACTGCGCCGGATGCGTGTGGTGGCAATGAATTGAAATTTTAGACAAAAGCGGAAAGCCCCTGCGTCCTAGAAGGCTGAGGGGTAGAAAATTTAGCATGAGGGGATAGAAACGAGTAACCAGATGTTTTGTGCAGATTTTGAAGATCGCCTGACAGACTATTTGGACGGCGCGCTCGACGCCCGGACGAACAGCGAATTTGCGGAGCACGCGATGCGCTGCCCTGTCTGTCACGAGCTTTTAAGTGAAGTTAAAAATACCTTGCAGGCTTGCCGTATCTCGGAGGTTCCTGCACCGCCCGCCCAATTAGACGCCCGCATTCTGATGCAGACTGTGCCGGACTCGGCCATGACCTGCGAAGAGTTTGAAGAATACCTGACGGATTATCTTGACGGATTTTTACCGGCGCATTTGTTTCATCGCTGGGAGCGGCACGCCGCCCTGTGCGAGGGTTGCACGGAATTGCCCGGACAGGTCGTGCGCTCAATCGGCGCATGCTACACCTACATCAGCGAGGAACAGCTTGTTCCCGAAGGGCTGCATGAAAGAATCTTGCAGGCGACTTTGGGGACGACCGAGGCCGAAACAATTCAGGCTCCTTTCGGCGCGCGTGTGACGGCATGGTTGCGGGGCTTGCTTGACCCGCTCGTCTCGCCGCAGCTTGCGACCGTAGCGATGATGCTGCTTCTGGCGGTGCTGGTTTTGACGAACACGGTCTCTGCGGACGGCTCTATCGGCGGCATGTATCTCGCCAGCGTGAAGCTTGCCGAGCAGACCTACTCGCAGGGCGCGAGCAAAGCCGTCGAGCCGATTACGGACGACATTAATAAGCTGGCCGACGGCATCACGACCACGCTCGGTGGAAAGCAGAGCGACAAAAAGGATAAGAAGGAAGAGGGGCAAAAGCCTCAGAACACTCCGGCACGAAAGCCTGAGTAGCGAGACAAGAAATAATAATCAGGATGGACCAGATAAACAGGATGGATAGGAATTTATATACCAACTCATTTATGCATTGGCTCAGTGAGTCAATGCATGAAGGTATAAATATTTCACCCCTCTTTTATCCTGCCCAGCCTGTCTATCCCTGTTTGAATTAGTATTAAAAGAATGATCTGCGCTTACCATCCAAGAAATCCGGCGGTCGTACAGTGTAACGGCTGTGGGCGTCCCCTGTGCCCTGCGTGCGATCACCGGATACGCGGATTTCCGTTCTGTCAGGATTGCATCGTGACGGGCGTCGAGATGCTCAGGCAGCAATCGCAAACATCTGCGGGGCCGATTATTCGTCGTAAAAGCTCTCCGCCGATTGCCACGCTGTTGTCGCTCATCTGCCCGGGTCTCGGAGCGGCTTACAACGGTCAGACTTCAAAGGCGATTGTGCAGTTTGCCATCTTCGCGAGTTTTTTCCAGATGGCGATTCTGACGGACGGCATCTCGCTTTTTATTTTAGGTTTTGTGGGGACGTGGCTTTTCGCAGCGGTTGATGCCTGTCGCACGGCTCAGCTCATGCGCGCGGGACTCGCGCCGGATGCTGCGGAGGACGTGGTGGCAAGGAGGCTTTACGGCAACCCTTTAGCATGGAGCCTGACGCTGTTGGTGCTGGGCACAGTTTTTCTGCTCCACACCCTGCTGGGGATACGTCTTCCGGTGCGTGAGTTTTTGCCCGTGCTGCTGGTCGCGCTCGGCGCTTACATGCTGGTTGACTGGATACGCCGCCGCACAAAGCAAGAGGGAGGCACGCCTGCTTTCGACACGCATCGTCCGCCGCCTTCTGTAGTCAGCGCGCCGCTCGATGGCGCACGATTTCGCACCGGCGAGCTTGTCACGCACGTTTCTGCGCGCGAAGCCAAGCCCTTGCCGTTTGAACCGAGACCGTAAAGCAAGGCAAAAGTAAAAAGGTAAAAGGTAAAAGTTCGGCAGAAACCGCTTCTCAGATTTTTATCTCATCCCTTTTGCCTTTTACCTTTTTACTTTTACCTTTATTATGAAGCAGGACGTTTTGAGCATTTGGCAGTAAAGGAATCATCATCATGTCAGTTTTTCTGAAAATGGCAGGCAAGTGGGGCGGCATCCTCACCATCATCGCACTCATCATCACTTTATTAACCAGTCTGGTTAAATTCGTCGCTTTTCTGATGACGGCCATCAAGATCATCATCGTGCTGATGTTCGTCGGTCTGATGATAGTCATCATTCTTTCGATCCTGCGTGGCCGCAGAAGCCGCCGCCGCGAAGCCGAAGAACTCTGAAAAATTAAAAATGCAAAATTAAAAATGCAAAAGTGAAGAGGGATTTTATGCCTTCCTAACTTTTGCATTTTTAATTTTTAATTTTGCATTCTCTCGCCGGTTGCAATCAAGGGCTTCGTGTGATAGTTTGCCCACCCTTTAGCAGCATAGATGAGTGCCGTGCTTCCTGATTTGAGGGGGGATGCACGCGCCAGCGTCGGCTGCAATCTTCAAGCAGGTCACAAAGAAATACCCCTTAGAATTTTTGGTTCAGCACCAGTCGCTTTCGTCCGGCAGACTGTGCCTTTCGCGTCGCCACGGCGCTGAAGTTTTACGCGCTCAATAGACGCTCAAAGGAGTACCTTTTAATGGTTAGAGACGATAGATTTTATGCTTTTATAGTTGCACATACCTCGCGTTCCCGCTCTCGCATTCGCCGCATCGCAATTCACAAACGCTGGCTCAAACTTTCTGCCGTCTTTGCGCTGTTCGCGCTCGGGGCTGCGCTCTACGGTTTTTACGGGCTGGCACAGCAGGCCAGACATTTAAGCACCGAGAATGAAAATGCGCGCCTGCGTGAAGAGAATCAGAGGCAGCGCCAGCAGCTTGAGAACTTGAATAATCGCGTCGAGGCGGTCGAGGATGCCTCGCGCCGTCTGGTCGAGATTTCGGGCGCGAACGGTGAAGGCCAGACCGCGATTATCGGCGGCACGGGCGGGCCTGCGCTGCCCTTTGACGAAGCCGCGCTCAGTGTTCTCGAATCCAAGACCAGACAGGTCGAACAGGAGCTAGAGGTTTATAAAACCATTTTGGAAGAACGCTCCGTGATACCTTCACTCTGGCCTGTCAGGGGAAATCTCGAAAGCGGTTTTGGCGGGCGGCGCAATCCGTTCGGCGGCTCTTCTTTTGAATATCATGAAGGACAGGATATTGACGCACCGTTTGGCGAGCCGGTCGCGGCTGCGGCCAGCGGCTCGGTCATTTTCGCCGGATGGCAGAACGGCTACGGGCAGGTCGTCTACGTAGATCACGGCAGCGGTTTGACGACGCGCTACGGGCATCTCTCACAGATTGATGTAGCGGTCGGGCAGGCGCTCGCGCGCGGCGAAAAGCTCGGACTCGTCGGTTCGACAGGACGCTCGACGGGGCCGCACCTGCATTACGAAGTCCGCATCAACAACGAGCCTGTCAACCCCAGAAGATATTTACCCGGCGCAAACTGAAAACTCGTTCGGGACAATTACTAAAAGGGAAATCGGGAAGAGGGAGATAAAAACCTTTGGTAGTGGGCCAGTTTGAACTTGTGTCCGAATATCCGTCAGGACTAGAGAATCTCCCGCAAAGGCGCAAAGGCGCAAAGGAAGAACGCTAAGGGATTGAATGTTACTCGTTCTTGGCGTGCTTTTCTTTGCGCCTTTGCGCCTTTGCGGGAAACTGCTTTTTTCTTTGCCATGTTTGAAACTGGCCCACTACCAAACCTTTCCCCGGTTTCCCTTTTTCTCGTTTGCCCTTATCATTCCGCTACTCGTCGGCCTTAAATTCAAACAGAGAAGGAAGATTTCATACGCATGAAGCCGTCCACACACACGCGCGCTAAAGCAGCCGTCGCCCTTGTCCTGTTAATGCTCATCGCGCTCTTGCCTGCCGTGCGCGTTCGTGCAGAAGAAGGAATGTTTCTGCCGGATATGATTGACGCGCTCCCGCTCGACAAGCTCAAGAAGCGCGGGTTGAAGATTACGCCGAAAGACCTGTACGACCCGAATGGCGTGAGCATCAAGGATGCCATCGTCATCGTCGGCGGCGGGACGGGCGAATTCGTCTCGCCCGAAGGCTTGCTGCTGACCAATCATCACGTCGCTTTCGAGGCGCTCGTAGATGCTTCCACTCCTGAGAAAAACTACGGCGAGACGGGATACGCTGCGATGTCCAGAGCCGAAGAATTGCCCGCCGAAGGTTACACAGCCTCCATTACGCAGGAGCTAAAGAACGTGACGGGCGAAGTGCTGGCAGGAGTCAACGGTGACATGTCGCCTGTGGAGCGCAGGCGCGCGATTCAAACCAAGATTAACGAGCTGGAAGCAGCCGGAAACAACCCGGCGGAGGGCTTGCGCGTGCGCGTGCAGGCGCTCAACGACGGCATGTGGTATTACAAGTTTACTTATCTGGTCTTGCGCGATGTGCGCGTCGTGTTTGCTCCGCCTGAGAGCATAGGTTTTTACGGCGGCGATGACGATAACTTTGAGTGGCCCAGACACTGCGGCGATTTTACTTTCATGCGCGCCTATGTCGGGGCGGACGGCAAGCCCGCCGAATACTCTAAGAACAACGTGCCGTACAAGCCGAAAAAGTTTCTGCCGATTTCGCTGGATGGTATCAAAGAAGGCGATGTCACTTTGATGATGGGCTATCCGGGCACGACACGTCGCTATCGCGAGAGCTATTCGGTCGCTTTCAATCGGGACAGCTTGTTGCCGTTTCAGGTTGACTTCTATACCAATCAAATACGAATCCTCGAAGACATGTCCAAGCGCGACCGCGAGCTTGGCGTCAGTTTGCAAAGCAGGCTCGCAGACCTCAATAACGCGATGAAGAACTTCGCGGGTTCCGTGCTGGCCTTGCGTCGCGAGAAAGTTTTGGAAAAGAAGCGCGCCGCCGAAGCGGAGTTTACGCGCTGGGTGAACGCCGGAGACCCTGCGCGCAAAGCCAAATACGGCGCAGTCTTACCGGCTCTGGAAGAAGCTTACAAAGGCTATGACCGGACGGCAGTACGCGATCTGCTCGTGACTCAAATTTTCGGAGCCAGCGACCTGCTCGGCATCGCTTTCTTCGCGCAGCAAATCGCCGCAGATAAAGAGAGACCTGAGAATGAACGTAACGCTGCTTTGGGCAGTTCGAACGTTGCTCGTGCGCGCACGCTCATTCCCGCGACTCTGGCGCGGCGCAATCCGACCGTCGAGCGCGAGTTGCTCACTTACATGCTCAGAGCAGCGGACGAGCTTCCCGCCGACCAGAAAATTCCGGCGATTGAAAAAAGATTCGGCGCACTCAAGGGCGAAGCGCGTCGTCGTGCCGAAGAAGATTTCGCACGCGCCGTCGTGGACAGCAAAGAGTTCGGCACGGCGGAAGCCCTCTCAGGTCTCTTTGATCGTTCTCTGGCACAACTGCGCGAAGTGCGCGACCCGCTCATAGTATTCGCGAGCGAGCTTGGCCTTGAAACACAGTCGGCACAGGGACGGACGCAAATCTTTAACGCGACGGTGCAGGCCCTGCGCCCCCTGTTGACGGAAGGCATGGGCGAGATGCGCGGCAGCAAGCCTTACCCGGACGCCAACCGCACGCTGCGTTTCAGTTACGGCGAAGTCAAAAGCTACGTGCCGCGCGAGGCGATTCTGTACACGCCCTTCACGACGCTCTCAGGCGTGCTGGAAAAAGATACCGGGCGCAAGCCTTTCGCTGCGCCCGACAAATTAAAGCAGCTTTATCGCGCGCGAGATTTCGGAGCCTACGCGCAGGCCGGAGGCAAGGACGTGCCGCTCAGCTTCCTCACAACCGTAGACAGTATCGGCGGCAACTCCGGCAGCCCCATTCTCAACGGTCGCGGCGAACAAATCGGCATCGTCTACGACGGCAACTACGAAGGCTTGGGCAATGATTTTTATTATAGCCCCGAACGAAACCGCGCCATCGCCGTTGACATCCGCTACGTCCTGTTCGTGACGGACAAGTTCGGCGGCGCGGGATGGATTTTGAAAGAGTTAAACATCACGAAAGCAGGCAAGGGTAAATAAAAGCGTTTCACCATAGAGGACAAAGAGAACACAGAGGACTTTCAAATTCAGAATCTCAGATTTGAAATTATTAAACCTCTGTGTCCTCTGTGGTAAAGATTTCTTTCGTTTTAAGCTTAACTAAAGAAGAGCCAGCCGAACGCTTGCGGCACATGAAAGTTAGGCTGCGCGGTGCGCGTCGGCTGCCATGCGAGATAGCCGCGCCCCGCGCCGCTGCCGATGCAGCGAAACAGATTCACGCGCCAGCGTTCATCCCTTTGCGGCGCACGCCCGAAGGCTTGCCACGGCAAGCGCATCGCCATCGTGATTCGGCCTTCACGGATATGCGCGGCGGCGGTCATACCCGAAGCATATCCCCAATCAGTCTCTCGCCTGTCAGGCAGTTGTCGAATCGCCAGATCGAGCCACTCGCCCGTCGGCGCGATTTCAAATTCAAAATAACGCTCAGGCTCAAACGCATCCGGCGCGATAAAGATTTCGCACACGTCGCGTTCCCACAGGCCGTTGGTTTTCTGCGTCACTTGCGGCGTGCGGTTGATGACCGGCGGCTCTGCCTGACGGCAATCGAATCGCACGCACAAGGCTTCGTCAGACCAGACGGCGCGAGCCTCCGCATGACGCTCCGGCGGCGCAAACACGCCAGACCAGTAGCGTGTCAATCCAACCGGACGCGCCGCTTCCCAAACTGCATGCTCCAAATCATGCGCAAGAATTTCAGCATCGGTGCGATAAGCTTCCATCAAGTTCAAAGTTCCATGTTCAAGGTTCAAAGTCATAAATTCATCTCACAAGGCATCCGTGTCAGAACCGCCTGCGGTAGCGGGCGGGTCGCAAGTGTCGCCAAGAACCCGCCCGCTACCGCAGGCGGTTCTGACCTCTAGCCCCACTCAATTGCAATGCTCTATAAATTGAAAAGCTCAATTTCCCAACGATTTTAACCTTGAACTTTGAACATGGAACATGGAACTAAAACAGCCCGCGCACCCAGCCGCCGTCCACTTGCAAAGTCACGCCAGTGATATACGAGGCGCGTTCGGACGCAAGGAAAGCAACCGCCGCCGCGATCTCTTCCGCGCTGGCGAGCCGTCGCATAGGTACCTGACTGGCCCATAGCTCAATCATTTCTGCTTTGGATTTTCCGGTGTTGCGGCTGCGCATTTCGGCCAGCTCATCCTGCCTTTCGGTCAGAGTGTATCCGGGCGCGACGTTGTTGACCGTCACGTTATCCGCAGCCACTTCGGTCGAAAGAGTTTTAGCCCAGCCGGTCAAGCCCGCGCGAATCGTGTTCGAGAGCAGCAGGCCGTCTATCGGCTGTTTGACAGAAATGGAAGTGATGTTGATGAGGCGTCCCCACTTCTGCTCGCGCATCGCAGGCACGACGAGCCGCGCCAGCCTGATTGCCGAAAGAGCATTCAACTCGAACGCGCGCCGGTACATTTCCAAATCGGTCTCGCCGAAGACTGAAGCGGGAGAGCCGCCCGCATTGGTGACACAAATGTCCACGTGTCCAGCCGTCTCACGCGCCGCGTTGACAAATTTTTCGGCGTCTTCATCACTCGTGACATCCGCCTGCAAGCCTGCGACCTCCGCGCCCGTCTCCGCATGAATCTTTTCGGCGGCTTCACTAACACGTTCCAGATCACGCGAGCAGAGAAAGACGCGCGCTCCTTCACGCGCCAGTTCGCGCGCCGCAGCAAACCCAATCCCGCGACTCGCGGCAGCGACGATTGCCACACGGTCGCGTAATCCTAAATCCATTCTTTCAGTTCTCCTTGAATCGAAGCTGGTGAAATTGGAAAGTATGCAAGGTTCACGCAAAGGCGCAAAGAGAAGACGCAGGAAAACGGCCAAAGATTTCTTCTGCGTTATGTGGCTTTCCTTGTGTCTTTTCCTCTTTTGCGCCTTTGCGCCTTTGCGCGAAACTTCTTTTCTCATTGCAGCATGTTCTGATTGTATCAACGAATCTTTGGGGCAACGAAAACATTTTCTTTGTCCCACCATCTCTCACTAACAAACCAGAGCACGGCAGGCAAGAGAAAAAGCAACCCGATGCCGATAGTCACAGCGCGCGGCGAGTAGCCGTAGCGGTCTAACAATTCGCCCGTCGCGTAATTCGATGCCGCCATCGTCAGCGTCAACAGCGTCAACTCCGCCGCAAAGACGCGCCCGCGAAAATTGTCTTCCACGACCTTCTGCAAGAGCACAGTCGAATTGACCCACAGGATACTGCCGCCCGCGTGCGCGATGAGCAGCACCGCGAGCGCGAGCGTGAAATTTGTCGCCGCGCCGAAAGCTATGTAGAAAACGCCGCCCAACATAAACGCATAGCCTATGGCCTTCTGCATCCCGGCCTGCGTCTCGCTCGCAAAGCGGCGCATGGCGATTGGCCCAATCGCTGTGCCGATGCCGCGCGCGGCGTACAGCACGCCGATGCCAGTCGCTCCGCTGCCGCCGACTGGATACACCTTTTCGCCAAAGACCGCCAGCAGCGCGAGGATGCCGCCGCCCAAGCCCCAGGCGGGTTTGACCAGCAGCAGAGCGAGCACGCGCGGGCGTCGCTTAACGTAACGCGCGCCTTCAATGGTGTCCGCTATGCCAAGCGCGCTGCTCACGGTCAGCTTTTCTTTCAAGCGCGGCGGGCGTTCCGGCAAATGCACGCTGGCGATGAGAACTGCCGATAACAGGTACGTCAATGAATCTAGGACAAAGGCCGCGTTGGTTCCGAACGCTCCGGTGATGACGCCGCCGACGGCTGCTCCCAGAGTCAGCATCGCAGACCACGTCGCAGAAGTAATCGCATTGGCCGCGACCAGCTCCCGGTCTGTCACTACGGATGGAATCGCAGCCGTCCGCGCAGGCTCGAAGAAGCTTGAGCAAACCAGTTGCAGCACCGTCAGGGCATAGACCATCCACACCTGATCCGGCCTGCGTATGAAGAGAAAGCCGAGCACGACCACGGCTCGCAACACGTCCGAGACGATCATGATCGTGCGGCGGCTGAAGCGGTCTGCGATAACGCCGGAGAGTGGGCCAACGATGACCGTCGGCAGAAACCGCGCGACCAGCACGAGGCCGACTGCGCGCCCCGAACCCGTGAGGTTGAGAACGATGCTATAGAGCGCGATGGTGTTGAACCAGTCGCCCATCTGGCTGACGACCTGCCCGAGCCAGATTTGACGAAAGTCTCGATTCCGCCGCACCAGTTCCAGATAGCCCACAGGCCGTTCCGCCCCCAAGACTTCTGTAGACGCCTCGCTCAACCTTTCACCTCGGAAAAGATCGGGTTCAATAAGTATTAGGCGCGGCGAGTCCGGGAACACTCAAAGCGCAGGCTCCCGAACTCCCGTCCCGCTCCTGCGGCATGGAAACCACAGCGAAGGAGAACTGCGATTGATGCCGAATTCGCTTCCGTGGTGTGCGCGATTACCCGCACGACCTGAGCGAACGTAAAGGCATGCTCCACGAGCATCCGGACTATTTCGCTCGCGTATCCACGGCGCTGCCATTTTGGAAGGACGGAGTAACCGATCTCCACAGTCCCTTCCGCATCCGGGGGACCGAAGTAGCCTCCAGCGCCTACCAGCGTTCGCGGACTCTCTAAATCAGCCTCACGCACGGCATACCAGCCGTACCAGCCCTCCACCTCTTTCCCGCCTTCCTCCAGACATGCGCGAAAGAACTCCATCGCATCCCGGTCGTACTCTCCGGTCGGCCATTCAGTCGAGACCGCCGCGCCCAAGAGGGTTGCAAGCTGCTCGGGTGACTCCAACTCCGTGCGAACGTGGACAAGCGTAGCAGCAATCAGAGTAAGCCGGGCAGACCGTAGAAACTTCATGTTGTTCATATACAATCCGGAGCGAAAAGATAGCTAGTGCCTGACCCGTCAATTTAGTTGATGCAGAGTGCCTCTGCGATCTGCGGAATGTCAATTAGCGACAGAAAAGGGTAGTGATTAGTTTGAAGATGAATGAGTAGCGAGAAGAGGTTCACCGCAGAGACCGGAGAGAGCCGCAGAGGATGCGCAGAGGGTTGAATATCTCTCAAGTCTCTGCGCTTTCTCTGCGTTCTCTCCGGTCTCTGCGGTGAGTCTGACTTTCTTTTCCCTTATCTTCAAACTGAACCACTACCCAGAAAAGGGTTTCGGTCAAACGCTGCATGACCGAATCATCAAGTTGACCTGTCAGATTGATGCTGAGTGCCGGAAATAAACTCTGCGGGAATCGGAGTGGAATGGTTAAGCGTAGTTATTCCTTCACTTAGCTTGTCTGTCAAAAATTTGACGGGCGCGGCACAGGGCTTGTAATGCATTGGTGCGCGGCTCGAAGCGTTCTCAAAAAGGATGCTTCACGAACTCTCCGCACGGAGTTCGACAGCCGCGCAACTTTGAAAATTTACCGGCGTCCGAGAGGTTGATGCGGCTGGACGCTTTTTAAGGAATCTCACCCCGACAATGGCGTGCGAGTGCCACATGCACGCCACTTGCCCTGTCCGTGGGCGTTGGCAATAAAGCGGTTTGCTCCCGGCTTGTTGCCAACGCCCCGGACGCCCCAATTAAGAGGGGCTGCTAAGATTCCGAAACCCGATTGCGAGACCCTTTGCCAAAGGGTCTTAAAGTAACTTTAACCAGTGTACAAAGAGCGAGGAAGTTGTGAACACTCACATTTCTAAAGACAGAACGGCTCGGCGGAAAAGATACGGTCGCGTGGCAAAGGTCGGCGCGCTGCTCTTGCAGCTTGCGCTCGCCTTTAACGTGATCGTTCCCGCATTTGCCCTGACTGATGGACAAGGCGACGCCTCGCAAGCCGCCGCTGAGAGCAAAAAGATCGCGCCGGAAGTCAAAGCTTTGGCGCAGCATTATCGCGAGAACGGAAAGAAAAGCCGCCTCAGCGTCATTCTCAGCACCAGGACTGAAGCCACTGCGGAATTGAGAAACGAACTGCTCTCGATTGATGAAGAGTTCGTCGCGCAAAAGAATACGACCGGACAATACAAACTTGCAGGCGACATCGCTCTCGAAGAGATCGAGCGCATCGCCGCGCGCACAGATGTCGTTCGCATCTCGCTCGATACGAGAAAGCAAGAGTGGGAAACAGGATTGCAGGACGCGGAAGTCGCGCAGTCAATCATCAATCAGAAGGTCGCGCCCGAACTGCAATCGCTCGTCGAAGGCAAATCGGAAGAAGATTTAAACAGCATCGTTCGCGTCATCATTCAAACCAACGACAAGCCACAAGCCGATTTGAAATCCGAAACGCGCGTCATCGGCGAAGACTTTGAAGTTTTTGACGGCGTCGTCGCAGAGCTTCCCCTGCGCCAGGTCAATGAACTGGCGATTCGAGATGATGTCGCACAGATTTCTCTCGACAACGAAACCAGCGCGTCATGGATTAAGCTGAAAAGCACGACCGGTAGGCAAGAGACCATCACGCGCGAACCCGGCCTGACCGGCGCGGGCGTCGGCATCGCTATCTTAGATAGCGGCGTTGACAAAAATATGTTTCCGAATCGCGTCGTCGCCAACGCTAATTTTGTGACGGGCGAAACTACGACTAACGATTTGAACGGGCACGGGACGATGGTTGCATCACTCGCTGCGGGCGACCCGGAAAAGGGCAGCGGCGGTATCGCTCCCGGAGCCAACATCATTAACGTCCGCGTGCTGAATAAATACGGCGCGGGATTGACGAGCGATGCGATACGCGGCCTTGAGTGGGCGATCTCGAAAAAGAGCGCGTACAACATTCGCGTCATCAACATGTCGCTCGGCGCACGCTCGACCGCTTCGTTTTTTTACGACCCGCTTTGCAAAGCCGTCCGCAAGGCCGTCAACGCCGGCATCGTCGTCGTCGTGTCGGCTGGCAACTTCGGGCAGGACATTTTGGGACGCACGGTTTACGGCAGCATCACCTCGCCCGGTAACGAGCCGCTCGCCATCACGGTCGGCGCGGTCAACCTGCACAACAGCAACAAGCGTTCGGATGATACGGTTGCCAAATTCAGTTCGCGCGGCCCGACACTCGGTTGGAAACTCAATTCGAGCGGGCGGAAGGTTTACGATTTTGTCATCAAGCCTGATCTGGTTGCGCCGGGCAATCGTCTGGTCGGCAGCGAGCCGACAGGCGGAAGCAAATTGTCTACAGATTACCCGCAGATCGAAGTTGAGCCGGGCATGATGCAGCTCAGCGGAACTTCGATGGCTGCTCCGGTAGTGGCTGGCGCGGCGGCTCTATTAGTGCAGCGCAATCAGGGACTGACGCCGCAGATGGTGCGCGCCATCCTGCAATTCACCGCGCAGCCGATTAAGAATACGGATGTCGTTTCGCAGGGCGCAGGACTTCTTAACATTGATGCTGCCGTGAGGTTGGCCGGGGTCATCAGCACGAATGCCGCGTTTGCTCAAGTCGGCACATCTATCTTAAGCGGCGCGATGCCGCCCGCGACGATTACCGTCAGCGGCGAGAGCACCAAGCGCGGCGGCGTAGTCTTTTTCAATGGCTGGAATATCTACGGCGGCGACGAGCTGTTTCGCAAGATGCAGTTGCCGTATCAGTCAAACTCGCTCTGGTATGCGTACAGGCTTTATAACGCGGTTGAGATGACGCGGTCTCCATCCGAACCGCCCGTAGTCTTAACTCCCGGCGCGCTGCTCTTGACCTACACAGTGCTTTACAACGGCGGGACGCTCAATAACACGACGACCGGTATCACTCTCTCGCAGGGAATTACCATGAGCGAAGGCATCACCCTGAGCGAAGGCATTACCTTGAGCGAGGGAATCACCTTGAGCGAAGGCATCACCATGAGTGAAGGCACGACGCTCCTTGAAGGCATCACCATCAGCGAAGGCGTCACGATGAGCGAGGGCATAGCCTTTAGCAACTCTCTGACTCCTTTGCTCAACGGCGAACCGGAGTAACAGTCTAGAGTCGGGAGTCAGGAGTCAAGCGTCAAAAGCTTAAGACTCCCGACTCCCGGCTCGTTGACTACTGACTTCGAGACTCCTGACTCTAGACTGTTTTTAACCCATGCCCTACACCTCAGACTCCACATTATCGAGCGACGGGAGACGCGGCAAGTGAAATTCATAGAGATGTCTGATTACAACCGCTCGGCCAAGATTTACTGGTCAGTGATGGTTGCTGCCGGGCTGTTGACGGGCGCATGGGGATTTTATCATTGCCTCGACTTTGCTCCGGCGCAGTGGGGACAGTTCATAGCCCTCTTGAGCCTCGTGCTCATCACCAGCTCCTATCCGATTCGCATCCCGAACACGACGGCGAGCGTCACGGCGGGCGATACCTTTACCTTTCTGAGCGTGATTATGCTGGGCATCCCGGCTGGGATCCTGCTTGGCGTCGTTGATTCATTTGTCAGCTCGCATCGCACGACAAGGCGCGCGACCAGTTGGATCGGCGCTCCGGCGATGATGGCCGTCTCGGTCTTTTTGTCGGGCAACTCTTTTTATCTCACGCTCGGGTCATACGCCAACATTAAGACCGCGCCGCTCGGCATCGCTTCCGTGAGTTTGACAGAGCTGCTGATTCCGCTGGCAGTGATGACGATCTTGCAATACTTCCTCAACGGTCTGACGGTGGCAACCATGTGCGCTCTCAAAAACCGTCGCTCGATCTGGAAATTCTGGCGCGACGGTTATCTCTGGACTTCCTGGACTTTCTTTGCGGCGGCGATTGGGGCCGCACTGATTTATGCTTCGGTCACAAAGTTCGGATTTCTCTACGTCCTTTTGAGCATCCCGGTCATCGCCGCCACCTACGCGACTTATAAGATTTACTTTGAGCGCGTTAATGAGAAGACGCGAGAAGCTTCAGAGATGAGCCGCATACACCTTGCGACCGTCGAAGCCCTTGCGACCGCGATTGACGCCAAAGACCAGACGACGCATTGCCACGTTCGCCGCGTGCAGGTTTACGCCGCCGGAATGGGAAAGATTTTCGGTCTCCCGGATAACGAGATTGAGGCTCTGAAGGCTGGCGCGCTCTTGCATGACGTGGGCAAGCTCGCCGTTCCCGATCACATCCTGAACAAACCCGGCAGGCTCACCGCCGCCGAGTTTGAAAAAATGAAAGTGCATACCACGGTCGGCGCGGAAATCCTGAGCCGCGTTGATTTTCCGTATCCGGTCGTCCCCATCGTGCGCCACCATCACGAGCAGTGGAACGGCTTAGGCTATCCGGACGGTTTGAAGGGCGAAGAGATTCCGATGACGGCGCGCATCCTCGCCGTCGTTGACACCTTCGATTCGGTGCGCGAAGCCCGTCCATATCGTTCCGGCAAGACGCGCGAAGAAGCGAGCGCGCTGCTGCTGCGCGAAGCGGGCTTGCATTACGACCCGAAAGTCGTCGATGCGTTTCTGAAAAATTTGCCGCGCTTTGAAGCGGAGATCGCATCGCTCGGCCTCGACCAGCACAGCAATGCCGCAGACGAATACGGAGCCGGTGCAACGCCGGATAACAGCCTCTCTACCAATCGTGGCGGGGATGCTCCGACTTATCTGGATCAAATCAAGAACGCGCACCAGGAAGTTTATGCGCTCTACGAGATTGCGCGCACCTTCGGCGAGTCGCTCGACATCAAGGACACGCTCTCGATCATCGTCAACAAGGTGGGACACATCATTCCGTTCGATACCTGCGTTGTGTATTTGCATGACGAGTTGAAAGGCTATGCAGAGGCGACGCACGTTGCGGGCAGAAATGCGGACATCTTGACGGGACGCTGCATCGCTCCGGGCGAAGGCGTGACCGGCTTTACGCTCGCCAATCGTCGCCCGATTAACCGGATTGACCCGGCCTTAGATTTCGCGGGCATGCATCTGGCTCCCGGCAATCCTTATCGCGCGATGGCCGCGCTGCCGCTCGTCAAAGGCGACAGGCTGTTGGGCGCACTCTCCGTCTACTCGTCCGAGCTGAGCAATTACACGGACGATCACATGCGCCTGCTCGACACGGTCGTGAGGCTCGCCACCGATGCGCTCGCCAACGCGATGCATCATGCCGAAGCCGAGTCCAACGCTCTGACAGACCCGTTGACGGAGCTGCCGAACGCGCGCTGCATGTACCTGCGTTTTGAGCAGGAAGTCTCGCGCGCCAATCGCACGAAGCGGCCTTTTCAGGTCGTGATGCTTGACCTCGATGACTTCAAGCTGGTCAACGACACGTTCGGCCACAACGTCGGCGATCAGATGTTGCGCGAAGTGGCTCGCCTGCTACAGACGCAACTGCGCGAGTATGATTTTCTGGCGCGCTATGCCGGTGACGAGTTCGTCGCCATCGTGCAGGAACTGGTCGGAGATCAGGTTGACGAGCTGCGCGAGCGCATCGAAAAGACCATCTCATCCTTCCTGTTGCCGGTGCGCAGCGATATGTACGCGAACGTCGGCATCAGCGTGGGCGCGGCGACCTACGGCGTTGACGGCGAAACGCTCGACCAACTTCTGGTCTCAGCGGATCAGGCCATGTACTCTTCCAAGTCCGAGCACAAACGCCGCCGCCGTCACGACAGAACGGACACGAACGATTTGTCAGCGCTGCACACGGGCAAGCTGACCTCGACAGCGATCAACTAAAAATGAAAAAGGCAAAATGAAAAGTTAAAAATGGAAAGCCATTCATTGAATTAGAATTTTGCATTTTTAATTTTGCATTGAAATTATGAGCTATCACATACTTCATCAATTCGACGAGCAGTGGTTTGCGGACAACGGGCGAGAGGTTGATGCGCGTCCCGGCGATTTCTTCCGTAAGCTCGATGAACGGCAGCAAGAGCGGCAAGGCTCGCAGCCCCAGCCCGTTCGCCATTGGCTGATCGTCATGGCCTCGCTGCTGGTCGCGGCCTCCGCGCTCTACTTTGCCCTGGACGCGCGCCGTCAGGCAAATGATTTACGCCAACGTCTCTCAGAGCTTGAAATAACGCTGAAGAAGTAAAAGTCAGAACCGCCTGCGGTAGCGGGCTGACAGAATGCGGATTGCGGATTGCGGATTGGAAAACACCGTCAGGCTTTTTAATCAGCAATCCGCAATCCGAAGTCCGCAATTGCCATCTCCCGCCCGCTACCGCAGGCGGTTCTGACACTTTCCCTTATTTACCTTTCTTGACAAACTCCCCACGTTACGCTTTCAATCCCCTTTAAGAGTATGACAGGATCAACGGAAGTTGAGATTTGAAATCTGAGAGTTGAAACTTGAGATTTGAAATCTGAGATAATTTTTATCCTGTTCCTCCTGTCTATCCCTGTTTGAATCTCTTTAAGAGGATGAAAGCATGCCCGCGCCATCCGGCAACGGAGAGATGAAAGCCACGCTCCTGATCGTAGATGATGAGGAACGTCTGCGCCTGCGCCTGCAAAAAATTTTTGAGGAGGGCGCGGAGTATCGCGTCATCACTGCGCCGGATGCTCCGACCGCTTTGCGCCTGCTGCACAAAGAGCATTGCGATCTGGTCTTGCTCGATGTGGAGATGCCGGACGTGGACGGCCTCGCTTTGTGCCGCCTCTTGCGCGCCCAAGCCCTGACCAGACAGTTGCCTCTCATTATCCTTTCCGCGAGCGACGACGAACAGCGAAAGGTCGAAGCCTTTAATGCAGGGGCGGACGATTACATCGTCAAGCCTTCGACGCCGCGCGAATTGCTCTCGCGCGTCAGTGCGCGGCTCGAAGCCTCTGAGCGCACGCGCGCCCTCGTGGGCAGCAATCGCGAGCTGATGTTTCTGGCCGATCTGGGACGCGGCCTCTTGCGTGCGCTGGAGCCGGAACAGGTCGTGCTGCGCGTCGCGGGCGGAACTTACGAAGGCACGAACGCGGTTCTCTGCGCGGTCGCCGTCAACCTGCATGCGTCGAGCGCGGCGGTCTGCGTCTTTGACCGCGAGGGCAGCGCGGAAGGCGAATCGCATTTCAACATGCAGCGGCTGGACGCCTGGCTCTCGACGCCCGAATCTTCTTATTCGATCTTCTTGAATGAGCGCGATAAATTTTTCCTGCTGGATGAGAAGCATGCTGTTGAATATGTCGCGCCGCTCTGTTTTGGCGGGCGGGCGCAAGGCGTGTTGATTGTCGGCTTTGACCGCTCGGAGGATTGCACGGAGTCCGTGCGCCGCTTAGTTGATGCGGCGGCACAGCAGACAGCCCTCGCGGCTCATATCTCTTCGCTCTACGATGCGGCGCGCGATGCTGCCGTCAGTTACGCGACGGAAGAGCAGCGGCGTTTTACGGAGGCGATGATTGACACGCTGCCGGTCTCGCTCTACGCGGTGGATAGCGACTATCGCGTCGTGGCTTGGAATCGCAATCGAGAGCTGGGAGGGCAGGGCATTCCGCGCGACGATGTGCTGGGGCGCAATATCTTCGACGTGCTGACACGGCAGCCGCGCGACGTGCTGGAAGCGGAGTTCGAGCGCGCCTTCGAGACCGGAGAGATCGAGCGCATCGAGCAGGAGACGACCGACGAAAAAGGCGCGAGCCATTACTGGTTGATTAGCAAGATTCCGATGCGCGATGAGGACGGCGCGGTCACGCATGTCATCACGCTCGGCGAAGAAATTACTTCGCGCGTCGAAGCCAGCCGCGCCATCGGGCGCGCGGAAAAGCTCGCGGCGGTCGGGCGGCTCGCGGCGGGCGTCGTGCACGAGATAAATAATCCGCTGGCGACCATCGCGGCCTGCGCCGAAGCTTTAGAGTCGCGCGTCGCGGAAGGCGCGTTCGGCTCTTCGCCCGAAGTCGAAGACTTGAATGAATACCTGGGACTCATTCGCAGCGAGGCTTTTCGCTGCAAGTCAATCACGAACGGCCTGCTCGATTTCAGCCGCACACGGGCGAGCCAGCAGATGCCCGTCAACATGTCCGAAGTCATTAACTCTGCCGCGCGCCTCTTGTCGCATCAACGGCGCGGCGAACGGGTGGAGATTCGCGTCGAGGCGGCGAAGGATTTAGAGTTTATCGCGGGCGACGAAGGACAACTGCAACAGGCTGTCATCGCGCTCTCGACCAACGCGATTGACGCGATGCCGGACGGAGGCCGCCTGACCCTGCGGACGCGCAACGAAAACGGCTTTGTGATGGTCGAAGTTTCCGACACGGGTGTCGGCATCTCGCAGGAAAACCTGGAGAAGATTTTCGATCCTTTTTTCACCACCAAAGAAGTCGGGCACGGAACGGGTCTTGGTCTCGCCGTCTGTTATGGTATTGTAACGGAGCACGGCGGACGCTTGGATGTCCAATCAACGGTCGGCGCCGGTACCACTTTTATTATTTCGCTCCCGGCGACACAGGCCGTCACAGACGGAGACTAAGAGAGCTTGAGCGAGACCACTCCTACACGAATCCTCGTCGCTGAAGACGAAGCTAACCTGCGTTTAGTAATTCAAAAGGAGCTTCAAAGATTAGGTTACAGGGTGCAGGCTGCGCCCGACGGCGAAGCCGCGCTGCGCTTGTTGGAAGAGAGCAACGTGGATGTGCTGCTGTGCGACATCAACATGCCGCGCATGGATGGCATGGAGCTGCTGCGCCGTGTGCGCGAGCGCGCCAATCCGCCCGAAGCCATCATGCTCACAGGTCATGCGACGGTCGAGACGGCCATCGAAGCGATGAAGCTCGGCGCATACGATTACCTGTCGAAACCTTATCGCATCACGGAGCTTGACGCGCTGGTCAAGCAGGCTGCGGAAAAGCGTCGCCTGCGCGTGGACAATCAAAGATTGCGCGCACAACTCGCGCGACAATCCGCGATGCCGGAAATCATCTCCGTGTCGGATGAGATGCGCGAAGCCATCCGCCTCGTCGAGAGGGTTGCGCCCTCTGATGCTTCCGTTCTTATCACGGGTGAGAGCGGCACTGGCAAAGAGTTGATCGCGCATGCTGTTCATCGCCTCTCGATGCGCGCGGACTCTTCCTTTATTGATCTCAACTGCGCGGCGTTTCAGGAATCACTGCTCGAATCGGAATTGTTCGGCTACGAAGCGGGCGCGTTCTCAGGCGCGAAGGGACGCAAGCTCGGCTTGATTGAGTTGGCGGACGGCGGGACGCTTTTCTTAGACGAAATAACAGAGCTGCCGATGCAGCTTCAGGCCAAGCTCTTAAGAGCGATTGAGACGCGCTCTTTTTATCGCGTCGGCGCGGTGCGCAAGGTCGAGGTCAACGTGCGTATCGTTGCTGCGACCAACCGCAACCCGGATCAGGTCGTCGCCGACGGCACTTTCCGTGCAGACCTGCTTTATCGCATCAACGGTTTTCAGATTAATCTTACGCCTCTGCGCGACAGGCCGCAGGACATCGAGCCGCTCACGCAACACCTGCTCAAACAACTCGGCGGCGGGAGCGATTTGGAGTTGACGCCCGAAGCTACGGATGCCCTACGCGCTTATCATTGGCCGGGCAACGTGCGGCAGTTGCGCAACTGTCTTGAGCGCGCAGTGCTGCTGGCGGATCATGGCCGCATCACGCTCGCGGAATTGCCTCCTGAAGTCACGCGCCCCGCAAGTTTTCCAGTCGCTCAGGGCATGTCTTCTGCGCCCGGCATTAATAATTCCGCGCCCGTCGCCGCGCCCGATGCAACGGGTGCGCCCGCATCTTTGCGTGACGTGGAACGACAACAGATTCTCGCGGCGCTCGAACAAACGGGCTGGCATCGCGGCAAGACCGCCGAAATTTTGGGCATCTCGCCTTCCACACTCTATCGCCGCCTGCGTGATTACAATCTTGAGCGCAGGCCATGAGCGCGAAATCTTTGCCGTCAATCGAAACCGCACGCTTAAGGCTGCGCACCTTCAGGCTCAGCGACGCACACGATTTCTATCGCATCTGGACTGACCCGGAAGTGATTAAGTTTTTCCCGCCGTGGCCGCTCACCAGAGAAAAGGTCGCCAACATCATCGCGCGAAGCCTTGAGCGTTGGCGCGAGCGCGATTTCGGTCTCTGGGCTTTGGAGCTTAAAGAGAGCGGAGAGCTAATCGGCAATTGCGGGCTTCAACATCTCGACAAAACTGCCGAAGTCGAAGTCGCTTACACGCTGGACAAACCTTACTGGGGATGCGGGTACGCGACGGAAGCGGCGAAGGCCGCGCTCCGCTACGGATTTACCGAAGCCGGCATCGAGCGCATCGTCGCCATCACAGACCCGCTGAATGTTTCATCCCGCCATGTGATGGAAAAGCTCGGGATGAAATATGAGAAGGTGACGCACTTTTACGAAGTTGAGAACGTGTATTATTCAATCGAGCGCGGGGCATACCAGCCGGACGAAGACCCGTATAACTCTCGCCGCGCCTAACGAATAACTTGAGAGGGATGCTGTTACAGCATCCCTCTCAAGTTTAACAAACAGGCTTCACTTCATCCTTCACCCTTGCTTTTCAATGCTCTCTAATCCGGCGCGGTCTGTGATCGAGATTCTTTTTCTTCCGATACTGATAAGTCCCGCCGTCTTTAATTCATTGAGAGCGTTGGTCGCTGTCTCTCGATAGACGCCGAGGCGTTCGGCTATGTCGCGGTGGGATAATCCTTTGACCTCGCCGTCTTCGGCTTCGCGCAGGAGCAGGGAAGCGATACGCGCTACGAGTCCCTTAAAGGCTATGTCTTCCAGTTGTTGCTCGGCTTCGATGACACGCTTGCCGAAGGCTTCGAGGATACGCATGGCGAGTTGCGGTTTGGACATCAGCAGCCGCTCAAGGTCTGCGCAGTTCATGGTGATGACCAAAGAGTCTTCCGTCGCTTCCGCGAAAGCGTCGTACATGCCCTGACCGATACAGCTCATCTCGCCGAAAAAGGCGTAGGGCAAGAGATGCGCGATGACCAGCTTGCGCCCCTCCGGCGACATGCGATAAATCTGCACCGCGCCCTTCCGCAAGAGGAACAGAGCCTCGCCCGTCTCTCCCGGCGTGTACAGCACGCGCCCCTTCGCAAAGCTCTGCATGACGGTCATGCGCTCGACCGTCTGCATCTCTTCGGGTGAAAAGTCGCGGAACAAATCCGCCGCCGGAAGATGCGTGCCCGCGTCTGTGTGCCCGTTGCGCTCCGTGCTCATATTTTTGGAAAACTCCTCTTGTAATAGCAGTATACACAAAACCGGCGCGCGTTATGTAAGCTTGATTACTGACAGCCGTGCGAACTTGGCTCATAATGCATGGGCTGTTCAGGCGATTTTACCGTTTCGACTTTGTTATCAGGAGAAATAAAGATGAGTGAGAAAGTAACGCAGATAGGTGACAACGACTTTGAGCGTGACGTGTTGCAATCAGACCAGCCAGTGCTGGTGGATTTCTGGGCTGAGTGGTGCGGCCCCTGCCGGATGCTCGCGCCGACGCTGGATGCGGTTGCAGAGAAATATGACGGCAGCGCTAAGGTCGTCAAAGTGAATGTGGATGACAATCCCAACATCACACAGAGATACGGCATCAAGGGCATCCCGACCTTGATTCTCTTCAAGGGCGGCAAGGAAGAGGAGCGCGTGGTCGGAGCGACGAGCAAAGATGTCCTCTCGCGCATGATTGACAAGCACACCAGCGCCGCCGCTGCCACAGCTTAAAAATAATTAACCACAAAGACACGAAGACACAAAGCATTAGATAAGCATAAAGCTAATTTGCTCTCTAACTTTGTGTCTTCGTGTCTTTGTGGTTAATCCTACTTTTATTTCTTCACAAAGATACGTTTGGTCTCGAACGAGCCGTTCGGGTTGTCAATGTACAGGTCAATCGTGAGGGTCGTGCCGTCGGGCGAGAGTATCCACTTGCGCGCCATTTGGCTTTTGACCTGCCCGTTCGGAGTCTCTGTAATCGTCTCTTCGTTGACAAGGATGCCGTTGCCGCGCGGAAGCCAGTTGGCCGTGCGCTTGCCTTTCGGAACAGGTGCGCCGGGAGGGCTTGGCGGTGTGAACTCTGCCTCTTTGCCGTTGAGCGTGTAGCTGTCGCTGACCGTGCGCTCGCCCTGCGACGTGATGAGCCTGGTCTCAAGCTGAATCTTGTCGCCCGTGTGCGTGATGGTCATGACCTGATTCATGTCTGCGGGCAGCCCCATACTGCGCCCCCTGTCCATCGTCCAGGTGCCGCTGAAATTTATCTTCTCTGCCGCAGCAATCCCTAAGCTCAAAGTCAAAACGAAAATAACGATGCCGGTAAAAGTAAGCTTGCGTCTCATTTTCTCTCTCCTAAAATAACCCAAGTTGCGAGTTCATCAATTGCCACTAGCTTCAGCTAGTGGAGACATGGCACACAGCAAGCAGGCTTGAGCCAAAAGATAATTAAAATCCTCTTCCTTATAGCTTTAGCTAAATGATTTGGCTAAAGCCGAAAGCTAAGGGGAAACCTTGATCCACTAGCTGAAGCTAGTGGCAATTTAAGAAGCTCACCAAAATACCTATCATTAGCAACTTGGCTTAAATAAAAATTGCTGGTCTAGAATGACAGCGAGGCGAGCGTCGTTTCATCTTTAACCAGAATGCGATTTCCCAGAAAGACAGGGTGCGCCCACGTCGGACTCGTGGCGACCGTGTATTGCATGACAGGCTCATAAGCTTTGGCGTCCGTCTTGAGCACGATCAGATTCGCGTCGTTGGTCAGGAGCAACAAAACTTTTCCGGCATTGAGAATCGCGACGTTCTCGCCCATTCTGCCGGGACTCTGCCAGACGGTCTTTCCCGTGTCCGCGTCGAGACAGAAAAACTGCCCGCGCTTTTTAACGGACAATCCGTAGAGCATGTTTCCTTCAAGCACGGGCGAGTTCATGTACATCTCGTTATCCGCATTGCGCCAGACCTCCTGCGCCGCGAAATTCGCTCCCTGCTTGGCGATGCGAACGGCAAACACGCCTTTGCCTTCCGCTGCAAAAATCACAGTGTCTTTATAAGCGACAGGCGTGACGGAGTTTGTGTCGTAATTTGTTTTGGCCGGAAGCTTCCACAAAAGTTTCCCCGTCTCGGCGTTGATGCCGACCAGCTCTTTCTGCGTAAAAGTCACGAGCTGGCGAACGCCCGCGAGCGTCACGACAATCGGAGACGAATAGGCAGGGCCGTCCGCATCGTAAGACCATTTGACCGCGCCGCTGCCCGCATCGAATGCCGTCAGCGCACCTTTGTCAGGCCCGCCGACGTGCGCGATAACCATGTCGCCGTAAACCATCGGTGACATAGCCGTCCCATACAGCGGCGCTGTCACAGGATATTGTTTGGAAAAATCCTTGCGCCATAAAACTTTTCCGCTGCGCGCGTCATGGCACGACAGGACACCCGTGATGCCGAGCGTGTAAACCTTGTCATTACTCAAGACCGGCGTGGACTTAGGCCCTTTGCCGTGATCGCTCGCAGCCGAATTCATCGTGTAAGAAACCGGAAGTGAGCTGCGCCACAACTCTTTGCCGGTCGCCGCATCAAGACAGAGCAAGACCTCTTCTTCGCCCTGCCGCGTGTGATGATAAATCTTTCCCCCTGCGACGAGCGGCGAAGAATGGCCGACGCCGACCGTTACTTTCCATTGTTCCTTCAAAGCTTTAGGCCATGCTTGAGGGATGGAGACCGCGATGACCCTCCCGTCACGATTCGGCCCGCGCCACTGCGGCCAATCTCCGCCAGCAGCAGGAGCAGGCGACAGCATCGCAGCCAACAGCGCGGAGATTTTCATCCACTCGAAAAAGACTTCCATCATGATTCCTTAAATCAAAGCAGATTCAAACAGGATACAAAAAGATTTGAAACTAAGAGTTTGAGATTTCAAATCGTAAATAAGAATTTGAGATTTCAAATCATAAATTTGCTTATCTTTCTTATCCTATTCATCCTGTTCCATCCTGTTAATTCTTCTTATCAAAACAACAATTTCGCGCCGAACTGTATATGGCGCGGGCTTTGTGCAGAGAGTATCTGCCCGAATGTCGGCGAGCCTAAGAAATTATCCGGCAAGTTGAAGTTCGGGTGATTGAAGAGATTGAAAAATTCGGCGCGCAACTGCAAGTTGAAACGCTCTGATAGAGAAGTGTTCTTGACCAGCGATGCGTTGAAGTTCTGGTATCCCGGCCCCTCTAAAATATTTCTCCCGGCAGAACCGAAACTGCCGAACGCTGGAAAAGCGAAGGCTGCGGTGTTGAACCATTGATCCGGCGTCGGCGACTGTAGATTCGGATTGCCGATAATGTTCGGTCGGTCGTTGCCGCCAAACCCGAGGCTCGATATGCCGGTTCCGCTGTTGTCAATCTCCGGCAAGAGCGCGACCGTGAACGGGCGTCCCGTCTGCAACGTGACGATGCCGTATGTTTGCCAGCCGCTCAAAATGGTCGTCAGCCAACCGTCATCCGTTAGATACTTTCTGTCCTTGCCGAACGGCAGGTCATACGAATAGCTCAGGGAGAAGCGATGCCGCGCGTCGAAATTCGAGCGGCCACGCTCAGCCCGCGCGTTGTTGCTGTCCTGCGGATAGTTCGGGTCGCCCGCGCTCGTGAAAAAGTTTGAAGCGTCGTCAATTGATTTCGACCATGTATAAGACGACAGGAATTGCAGGCCGAAGCTCAAACGTTTCTGGAATTTTGTTTGCAGGCTGTGATAGATCGAGCTGGCGCGCGATTCCAAAATGTTGATGTCCGCGAACTGCTGCACGGGGCGCGGGTTAAAGGGCAGCGCGCTCGGCTGCGGCTGGTTGATGTCGCGCGCGGAGACGAGCTTTGTTCCCTTCGAGCTGACGTAAGCGACTTCGAGAAAAAAGTCTTTACCAAACTCCTGCTGCACGTTGAAATTCCAGTGCTGCATGTAGGCCGTGCGAAAATCACGCTGAATAGCGAGCGCGGAATCCGGCAGCGCGAACGGGAAACCAGCCGGAAACGGATTGCTCAGCGTGAGCGGCAACCCTTGTAAAGGAAAGAAAAGATTGAAGTCGAAATAAGGCGCGTTGAAATAGAGAGCTTCGCCGGGCGCGAGCGCGGATTGATCGTAATAGATGCCATAGCCCGCGCGCACAACCGTGCGCCCCGATTCAAACGGCGTCCACGCAAACCCGATGCGCGGCGCGAAATTATTTTTGTCCGGCTCAAAACCGCTGCGCGGAATGCCGCCCGTCCCGACCGGCACAAGGCTTTGCGTCGCGGGGTCATAAATGTTCGCGCGGTCAAACGCATCTACCGGCGGCGAGTTGTATTCGTAACGCAGGCCAGCCGTCACTGTCAGGCGCGGCGTCAAGCGTATGCTGTCGTTGATAAAAAAGTTGTAGCTTTCCGTCCTCAAGTGCTGCGCGTTATCCACACGCGCGACGCCCGTGCGAAGCGGAAAGCCCACCAGCAAGTCTGCCAGACCATTCCCCGAAATCTGTCCCTGCGGCGTCGTGCTGATAAAGTTCAAAAAGCCGCGCGACTGCACATCACGAAAACCGTTCTGCTGCGCAAAGCGAAAGTCAATGCCGAACTTGAAGAGATGACGCCCGCGCACGTATGAAGCCGTGTCGAGAATCTGGAAAATGTTGGTCACGCTGCGCTGCGGGTTATTGCCTTCGTCTCCGATGGGTGAATAGCCCGTGATGGTGATAAAGCTCAGACCGAAATCGCGCGGGTTATTGGAAAACTCCGGCAAGCCGACGGCGCGATTTGTGCTCGTCCCGAACTGCTCCTGAAGCACGCCGATGGCGACGCGGCTGAAGGCGAAGCGCGCTTCGTTGACGAAAGAAGGAGAGAAGATGTGCGTCTCGCCGATCATCGCGTTCTGGCTGCGGCGCGGAATCTGAGTCCCGTAGCCGGGCACGAGCGAAAAGCCGGGGCCGCTGAAAGGCTCGAACAAATTGCGGTCGCCAAAGCTGTAGCGGAAAATCCAGTCCGAGCGATCACTCAGGGAATGATCCACGCGCACGTCGAACGTGTCGTTGCGGTCGCGTTGCGTCGGCGAAGAGACAAAATTTTGAAACGGCACATTGCGATTCGGCGCGGGATAGAGCGCGGCAATCGCGCGGCCTATCGGGTCTTGCCGGTTAAGCGGAATGATGTTGCCGGGAAAACAACCAATCTGGGTCATCGCGTTGCACGGCAGCGGTATTCCTGTATTAGGGTCTACGAGAAACGGGTCGTGTATAAAGACCGGATTGCCAAAGGCGTCTCGCGTCTGCGAAAAATCCCCGTTGCGCTCAAGCAGTGTCGGCACGTTCGCGATGCGCGTGATGCCTTCGCGCGCTCGCGTGGCTTCATAATCAACGAAGAAGAATGTCTTGTTCTGCTTGATCGGGCCGCCGAACGAAAAGCCGAATTGATTTCTTTGATACTTAGGCTTGGCTTCGTCTGCGGGCGCGAAAAAGTTGCGTGCGTCGAGCGCGCCGTTGCGGATAAACTCAAAGACCGAGCCGTGAAAATCGTTGGAGCCGGATTTTAAAACGACGTTGACCTGCGCGCCCGGATTGCGCCCGAACGAAGCATCGTAAGTGCTGGTCAGCATCTCGTATTCGCGTATCGCATCAACGGAAGGGCGGACGCCGAAAGTGTTGAGCTTCGGGTCTACGTTATAAACTCCGTCGAGCAGAAAATTGTTTGAATCCTCACGCGCTCCGTTGACGCTGAAAGAAAAATCACCGCGCACGCTTCCGGCAGAGCCTTGCGCTGCGGGCACCGCGCCGGGCACAAGCAAATTCAATTCATAAAAGTTGCGCCCGTCGAGCGGCAAGCCAGTCACTTGCCGGTTATCAATCACCGTTCCGAGGGCTGCCGAATCTTTTCTTAACGGGCTGGGAAGCGTATCGCTGATGTTGTCAGCCGTCACCACCCCTCCGACCGCCAATGGAGCATTGAGCCTGAACTCCTGATTGACCTGAAGCACGATGTTTTCTCTCGTGAAAGTCGCAAAGCCCGTGGCCGAAATTTCCAGACGGTATGAGCCGGGCATGAGCGAGCTAAAAGCGAACTCTCCCTCTGCGCCGCTCTGCGCCGTGCGCGTTTCCTGCGTCTCTTCATTAGTTAATTTCAGTTCCGCTCCCTGAACTACGGCGCGGTTCGGATCTGTGACGGAGCCGCGAAGCGTGGCGCGGCTGGTTTGTGCTGACGTGAGGGCAGTAGCCGCCGAAAAAAGCAGCGCGAGGATGAGAGCGCAAACGAAGTATCGTTTCACTTTAGGTTGCTCCTTGATAAATTCGGGCGATAAAATAACTTTGAAGTGACTATAACTTTTTACTTGGACAGCATCGTATTATCAATAAATCCGGCGCGTTTGTTGTAAAAAAGGTGTAAAACTCCGGCCATTCGCTGTCAATAGTTTGTAAAAGGCCGGAACGAATTCTACTAAATACCGTTACTGGTTGGTAGAATGCCTTTCCGGTAAGGTATTGTTAATCTCAATTGCCGGATTGGTAAAGCGCAAAAATACTTCCTTAATATCAGGCACATACGAGGGTAATCATTTCATGTTTCATCAAAGAATATTTTCGTGGAGAGCTTTCCTGACGCTCTGCTTCACGCTCTGCTGGACAAGCTCTGCATACGCGCAGCAAACCGCAGGCATCATCACGGGTGAGATTAAGGACACGAATGCAGCAGTGTTGGTCGGCGTGCAAGTGACTGTCAAGAGTCTGGAAACAGGCTTGACGCGCTCGACCGTGAGCGACGGTGAAGGCCGCTTTATCTTTCCGAGCTTGCAGGTCGGCGTTTACGAAATACGCGCCACGCAATCCAATTTCAAAGATTATGTTTACGCGCGACTCAATGTGACGGTGGCTGAAACGTCGACTCTGAACATCGTGCTGGAACCGGCCAGCCTGCAAACGGATGTCACTGTGATCGGCGATGCCGAGCTGGTCAACACGCAGACTTCCGAGTTGAGCTATCTGGTCGGCGAGCGCGCCATCAAAGACTTGCCTTTGAACGGCAGAAATTATATAGACCTCGCGTTCCTGCAACCCGGCGTTATCTCTTACCCGCACAGAGATACAGGCTCGGTCGTGGCGCACGGGACGGGCGTGAGCATCAATGGTCAAGACCCCAGATCGAACGTTTACCTGCTGGACGGCACGCCGCAGAACGACTTCACCAACGGCCCCGCCGGAAGCGCAGCGGGAACCTCTCTGGGCATTGAAACCATCCGCGAATTTCGCGTCGAGACCAACACTTATAGCGCAGAGTACGGGCGCAACTCCGGCGGGCAGATCAACGTCGTCACCAAATCCGGCTCCAACGATTTTCACGGCAGCCTCTATCTTTATCATCGCAATGACAATCTGGACGCGCGCAACTTTTTCGATGGTGCGCGCAAGCCGGAGTTCAAGCGCAATCAGTTCGGCGGCAGCATCGGCGGCCCGCTCAAAGAGGACAGAGTTTTCTTCTTCTTCGGGTATGAAGGCTTGAGGGAGAATTTGGGGCGGACGATTACCACGGTCGTGCCGGATGCGCTGGCGCGTGCCGGAACCCTGCTTGTTCCAGACCCACTGAATCCCGGCGGCATCATCATCCAGAATGTCGTCGTCAGCCCCGTCGTCAGACCCTTCTTGGATCAGTTTCCGCTTCCTAACGGGCCTGCTATAGGCAGGACCGGCAATCTGGCGAATTATTTTTTCGGCTTTAGCCAGCAACTCGATCAAAATTTTCTACAAGGGAGAATTGATTACAACCGCAGCGACCGCGACCAGTTTTTCGGGCGTTACACATTTGACGACGCGGAGCAGCAACTGCCGACGGACTTTCCGCAGTTCCCGCGCACCTTTATCTCGCGCAATCAATTCTTTACGGGCGAGTATCGCCAGACCCTCTCGCCCAACACCTTTAACACTTTTCGTTTCGGCTTTAGCCGCACGCGCATCGGCCAGAACATAGAGGCCAACGTGCCTTCGTCGCTCTCGCCTTTTATCGCCGGGCGTACCTCGATAGGCGACATAGACATCGGGGGCATCCCCCGCTTTGGCCCGCAGTCTTCAGGCAATCTCAGGTTGACGCAGGATGTCTGGGGATTGGAGTACGGGCTGACGCACACGCGCGGTCGGCATCTGATTAAAGCAGGCGCGCTGGCAGAGCATTACCGCGACAACATGTTCAACCCGACTTTTAGTCTGGGCATTTTTACCTTTGCGGGCTTGAGCGACTTTTTACAGAATCGCCCGCAACGCTTTATCGGCCTGCCTTTGTCGGGCGCGCTTGACCGTTACTGGCGTTTCACCTTGTTCGGCTTCTACCTGCATGACACGATGCGCGTCAACTCGCGCCTGACGGTCAACGCTGGCTTGCGTTACGAGTTCTCGACCATGCCCGTAGACATCAATGGTCGTGACTCGGCTCTCATCAATCTCTCAGACCGCGCGCCGACCACGGGGACGCTCAGTCAAAACCCGACCTTCAAAAACTTTTCCCCGCGCATAGGGTTCGCCTGGGATATTTTCGGAGACGGAAAGACTTCTTTGCGCGGCGGCTACGGAGTTTTCTTTAACACGAACAACCAGCAGAATTTGATTGTGACGGTGACGAACCCGCCCGCGACGCCGCGCATCATCGTCAACAACAACCCGCCCGCGAATACGAACCTGACATTCCCCGTGCCGAATCTGAACAACGGGCTGGGCAATTCGATTCGACCCGTGCAGTGGGACATAAACAATCCATACGTGCAGGTCTGGAACCTGAACTTGCAGCGCGAATTGTGGTTCGATACGGTCATCACTGTCGGCTATGCAGGCTCGCGCGGCGTGCATCTTTTGCGCAGCGGCGATGTCAATGTTCCACAGCCGCAACGCCTTGCGGACGGCCAATTCTTTTATCCGGTCGGGCAGTTGCGCCCGAACACTGCTTTCTCGACTATCGAGCTAAAGAGCAGCGACGGCAACTCCTGGTATAACGCCCTGATTTTTGAAGCGAGAAAAAGATTGAGCGCGGGAATAACCTTCCAATCTTCTTATACTTTTTCGCGCAACATAGACACGACGCAGGCTTCGACTTTCTTTTCGGATGCGACCAACGGCACGACCAGCGCGTTCCCGGAGCCGTTCGGCCTGCAATACAACAAAGGGCTGTCGGATTATCACGCCAAGCATAATTGGGTCGTGAATTTCACATGGGACATTCCGTTTGCGAGGGACTATAAAGGAATAGCGGGCAAGCTTCTGGACGGCTGGCAACTGTCCGGCATTAGCCAGGCGCGCAGCGGTCAGCCCTTGACGGTCTTTGTGCAGCGCAATCGTTCGCGCTCGCAGTGGTCGCCTTCAATCGCGCCGAACGTCGGCCTTGACCGCCCAAACATCTCCGCCGGTTTCACGCACCAGAGCGCGGTGACGGGCAATCCTAACAGCTACTTTGCGCCAGGTGCGTTCACGCTTCAGCCCGCAGGATTCTTGGGCAACCTGGGACGCGGCGCGCTGATCGGGCCGAACCTGCGAACCTTCGATTTGTCTGCGGTCAAGCTCACGAGCTTGAGAGAGAACGTCAATCTACAACTCAGATTTGAAGTCTTTAATCTGTTCAATCGCGCGAACTTTTCATCGCCCACCCTGATTGCTTTTTCGGGCGCGGCTTTGCCGGGCGTCGTAGAGCAGCCGCTAACCACGCTCGGGCAAATTCGCTCGACCGTCACCAGCTCAAGACAAATTCAACTCGGGGTGAGGGTGATATTTTAAAAGCAGGACTCAGAACTCAGAACACAGGACTCAGAATAAAAGCAAAAGTGCTTTCTTTCTTCTGAGTCCTGAGTCCTGTGTTCTGAGTTCTGTATAAAAGGAGTCTTCCCAAAATGATCTGGATTGTTTTCGCGCTGGGCGCGGCGATTTCGTGGGGATTGTACGGGCCTGTCTTGCATCGCGGGCAGGTAGAGCTGGGCAGCCCCCTGCGCGCTCTGCTGTGCGTCGGCGTCGCTTACTTTTTGATTGGAGTCCTGTTTCCGCTCGTCACGCTCTGGTCGCAGGGGCAGTTGAACAGCTTCAACATGAAAGGCTCTACGTTTGCGACCATCGGCGGTGCGCTCGGCGCGCTCGGAGCCATTTGCATCATCTATGCGTTCAGGACGGGCGGCCTGCCGACTTACGTTATGCCGGTCGTGTTTGCGGGCGCACCCATCGTCAACGTCCTGTTCTCGATGTGGCTGCATCCGCCAAAGGCCGCGCCCAATCCGCTGCTCTATCTAGGCATCCTCATGGCCTCCATCGGCACGGGGCTGGTGCTTTATTTCAAGCCGCAGTCTTGAAGGGAAGAAACTCCCTTCAAGAGCAAGGGCTACCGCTTCGACTGTGAAAGGTTTGCCCCTTCTCTGGTAAGACTTAATTGCCCGCCGGTTCCTTCGGCGTCAAAGAAAAGATGAATGCGATTGGCTTGCGGAAGCAAAATGACTTCCGGTTTGGCCGGACGACTTCCCACCGCTTCAAAATTCGTAAACCATTCGCCTTGATAAGGCGTCGGCTGTTGGATGGCTTTGGGGTCTTTGACTTCCCAAGCCCAGATTGCCGGGAGTAATGTTTTACTTCTCATCGGATGATTGCCCAAGACCAGAATTTGTTTGGTGTGCGGGTCGTAATCCAGAGAAACAATCCCGTAAATCTCTCCGCCGCGCTCAAGGTCTAAAAGGAAGCTTTCGAATTGAGGCTTGTCATTGAAGACCTGCTGGATATTCGTGCGCAGAACCAGCGCCTTTCGATTGACCAGAGGATTCCTCAATCCAAGATAAATCTGACCCTCTCCGTCTATCGCCAAGCCTTCAACCTGCATGACTTCCAGCTTGCCACCTTCGTTGTAAGATTCTTCTATACTTTTATCGTAGACACCTGGGACGCCCTGCTTGAACGACTCGCGGATTGTGTCTCTGAGCTTCGTCGTTGATCTAAGCACTTTGCCGTCAAGCGATACTTCCAGAAATAACCATCTCTGAGGTTCCTCTTTCCCGTTCTTGGAATTCGACTGCGCCGTCGTCAGATATAGTTTTCCGTTATAGAGAGCCGCGCCTTCCAAATCCTCAATTATCTTATTACTTAGCTCGGTTGGCTGGGCATCCTTACAATCTTTGTCCCACTTCGGTCTCTGGTCGCAAGGCCGCTCATCTACGATTTTCATGGTCTTTTGAAGTTTATATTTGTTCTCGGCTTCGGCATAATTAAAGACAAAAATGAAAGGCTCGTCATCATCAACTATATAAGCCGTCTTTCCATCACTGGCTCCGCCGGAAGCCTCGTCTACATCTATCAGATTAGATTTGAGAAGCAGGTTTGCGTCCGCCAGCATCCGATCCTTGCGGGCGATCTCTTCGGTCAATTCTCTTTTCTGAGCGACCAGAATAGCCTGTGTGGTAATGGCGATAGCCAGCACAATGCCTCCGAGAATAATTGATCTACGAACTTTGCTCGCAAGCTTGTCCCAGACGCCGACCAGCGCAGATAAAATGGAGAGAACGGCAAGCATGACTGTCACAAGCATAAGCGGAGACCTCAGTAAGTGAAAAGCCTGACATAGAGCTATTCTAACTACCTGCTCTAATAGCTAACGCACTATTTCGTTCTTTGAACTATCAGCGCGTTCTGGATTTTCCTATTCTGCGCGTAGGGATGGAAGCAAAGGCGAGCGTATGGCTGCCATCGTGGCGGCAATGGAAGCCATGAGGCCGGAGACGGCTACGACCAGGAGCAGCAGGCTTAGTGAAGCAATCGGGAGTCGCCCGCCGCGCGCCAACCAGACGGGCGCAATCGCCAGCAGCGCGCAAGCCGTCCCGATAATCAATCCACTGAATAACAGAAAAGCATTTTCGGCAATCACCATCGCCGCGAAATGTTTTTGCCCGTAACCCACCGCGCGCAGCAGGGCCAGCTCACGACGCCGCTCAAGCACATTGCGCAACAACACAGCCGCCAACCCCAAGGTTCCGAGCGCGAGTCCCAACCCGCCGAGCATCTGAAAAGTTGAAAGATAAGTGTTTTCAACTCTATGAAATTCCGCGATTCGCTCTGAGGTCGAAACCGCATCAAAACCGAAATCCGCCAGCCGCTCTTCCAGATGACCGCTCAGAGCGGCAAGCTGCACAGACGCCGGAGCGTCTATGAGAAAGAAGCTGTATCCCTCTATCTCTGGAAAGAGGCGCAGGAAAATTTTCTCCGACATCAAAAGCTCGCTCTGGAACAAACTGTCCGAAAGGCTTGCGACGAGACGCAGGCGAACCGGCTCTGCGCCGCCGCTTTGCTCCAACACGAAATCTTCGCCGAGCTTCTTGTGCAGCACGTATGTCATCGAATTAGCATCAGCGATAACGGGAATCGCGCCGTCCGCGAACTCGCGATTCAAGAGCAGCCACGGATTCGCTTTCTCTGCGTCTGACGCGCCCTTGAGAGAGTCCTGAAAGGCAAAGCGATTGCTCTCTATAAAATCTTCGGTCGCGGCCAGGATGCGCGGCTCGCGCGGCTGGTAGAGATTCAAACAACTCGCATCATCGCCGGGGCGCAGGCGAAAACGTGTGTAAGAGGCTTCCGCCAACTCGCCCGAATCCTGACCGGCATTAAGATTCAGAGCCTCGCGCCCGGCAGGCGTGTTCGCATCATAAACCAGAGGCAAATCGGATTCGCCCGACAAAGCATAGCCGCCGCTCCCGGATTTTTTATCGGAGACAGTATCCTTGTCGTGACGCCTGAAGGCGTCCACCGCGACGACGATAAAAGCTGCGGAAGCGATGAGCGAAATGCAGAGCACGCTTCTGGCAGGGCGCGACGTAGCGTTGCGAAATCCCATTCTTAGAATCGGCCACCAACCTCTTCCAGCAATCAAGCCTCCATGCCCGCGCCGCAGCCAGGCCCACTCGTAACAGAGAAGCGCGACGAGCAGCAATGTCCCGCCCCCGAAAAATCCCGCGACCTGATTGATAATATTCAACGCCGCCAGCACGATGACGATTAAACCCAACACGGCGAAAATGGGGAAATAGGAAAACCGACCCGCGCGCGTTGCTTTCCCTATTTCCCCTCCTTGCCTTCCGCCATGCAGGAGGCTGCGCGTCGAAACTTTTCTGAGCGTGCGCAATGTCCACAGGATGCAGAGCAGCGCGGCCAAGACTCCGCCCGCCGCGCCGATGATTAAAGAGAGCGCAGAGACGTGCAGCCGCAGCCTCGTCGTCCCCACTGCTCCGACCCACCAGGTACTGAGGCCGTGCATCATCAGCTTGCCGTAAGCCACAGCTCCAACGAGTCCCAACAGGCTGCCGATGATTGAAAGCAACAATCCTTCTGCGAGAAAGAGCGTGCGAATCTTGCTCGCGGGAAAACCGACGGCTTGCAAGGTTCCGATCTCGCGCAGGCGTTGCTCGACGCCGAGCTTGAAAAAGAGCGCGGCCAGCATCAGAGCCGAAACGACCAGAAAGAAGCTGAAGTAAAGAAAATATTCTCCGAAATTTGTCGCGCCGCGCGAAGCCTCTATGCCTTCCGCGCGTGCGGGGTAAACGACGAAATTCATCTGTGCCGGATTGAGCTTCGCTCTCAAATTCGTCTGGAAATTTTCGAGCGCGTTCTGAAGCTGTGAAACGTCCGAAGGAATCAGGCGCAGCGAAGTGAGCTTGCCAAAACGTGTGCCCCACAATTCCTGTCCCTTCGACAAAGGAATAAAAGCCTTCGGCGTCGTGCGATAGTCGCGCCAGTAATCTTCGTCCTGTTTTCGTATCCGGCTCAGGTCAACCGGAAACGGCGGATCCCAATCAGAGATGCTTTCGGATTGAGTGATGCCCGGATATTCCGGCACGAGGTCGCGGTCTGCCGCCGCGCCTTTAATCGGAACGATGCCCGCAAGCCGGAACCGCGCGCCCTGTGTCTTGAGGCTTCCGTCCGGCTGCCACAGGTAATATTCCAGCGTCACCTCATCGCCCGTCTTCGCGCCCAGATCGCTTGCCGCCCATTCATTCAAAATAAGCGGCGCAGGCTCTCCCGCCGTGCGCAACTCTGCAAAGCTCTCGTCATCAATCGCCGTCACAATCGAATACGGAATCTCGCGCTCACCCGCGCGGATGCTGTTGGCAAGATAAGAATTGACGGGCGCGACGCGCATTTTCATCTCAGCGGCGGTCGCACGCGCCGTCTCTGCGAGCGCATCATTTATCACCGCGCTCTCTGTTTCCAGCGAGAGACTGCCCTGCTGCTGCAAAGCGCGCAGGCTGATGCCCATATCTGCGAGCGAGATTTTGTCTCTCAGGATTTTTTGCAGCGACTCGGGCTTACTTTCGCTTTGCTTCGCGGATACCAGAATCGTATTGGCTTTGCCCTCCTGCTCCAAATCTTTCTGTAATAATTGAAGCGGAACAAAGACCGCGCGCACGGCTGTCTGCTGTGGGCGGATGGAAAATTCTCCGAGCGCACTTGCGGGCAAAGCTTCGCGTAAGATCAATCGCAAAGTGCGCCCCGCATCATCTTTACGCCCGTGCAGGGATTCGGTGGAAATGGCGGACGGCTTGGAGACTCTCAAGAGCAAGGCATCATTGCTCGCCGCTTTTAGTTCTTCCGCCAGACTCGGGCTGATTAAAATCTCGCGGCTAGCGGGAGGCTGTCCCGCGCTTCCATGAAATTTCCAGAAACGCTCGTCCACGCCGTAGACCTGAACATCCATCGCGCGCCGCCCGCTCTCTTCGTGCGTGACGCTGCCTTCGAGCACGATGAGCGGACACGCAGCCCCAAAACCATCCGCCGCGAAACGCGAGTCAGCCTGCACCTCAAGCGCAAGCTGCTCGCGGAAAAAGTTCCGGGCAGAGACCACGTGGCTCGTGCTGCCAAGCCTTTGCAAAAAAAGGTCGCGCAAACTCGCGCGCACGGAATCACCAACCAGCAGCGCACCCGCCAGAACCGCAACCGCAATCGCGACGCCCGCGATGACCGCCACGTTAGTGCGCCAGAAGTACATTAGATTGCGTTTGAGAAGGATAGATGTTCGCATTAATTATTACGGATTCCATTTGCATGCGATCTTTGGCGTGAGCAAAGGGCATCTCGCGCAAAGGCGCAAAGGCGCAAAGCCAGCGATTGAGTTTTTCTTTGCGCCTTTGCGCCTTTGCGTGAGACAGTCGCTTTCATTTGAAAACCGCTATAAAGGATGAAAGCGATGCTGTTAATAGTTTGGCTTTCATCTTTTCACCAGTTGTTGCTCATGCAATTCAAAGCGCGTGGGGAAGCGCGCGGCCAGTTCTGAGCTGTGCGTGACGACGATGAGAATCGTCTCTTGTTGCCGGTGCAGTTCAAAGAGGAGCGAGGCGACGACTTCCGCCGATTTGTGATCCAGATTTCCGGTCGGCTCGTCGCAGAGCAGCAGCAGCGGCTTCATCACTAAGGCACGCGCCAGCGCGACGCGCTGCTTTTCGCCGCCGGATAATTCCGCAGGACGATGCTGAATGCGCTCGCCAAGCCCGACCTGCTCAAGCAGCGCACGCGCCCTCGCTTGCGCGTCGTCGCCCACAGCGTCGGCGACCAGCGTCGGCGTCAACACGTTTTCCAGCACGGAGCATTGCGGCAACAAACAGTGGTCTTGAAACACAAACCCTATCTTTCGATTTCTGAACGCCGCCAGCTCTCGCTCTTTCAACTCGAACGGATTCTGATTATCGAGCGTGACACGCCCCGCGCTCGGCGGCTCAAGCGCGCCGACGATGTAGAGCAAAGTGCTCTTGCCGCTGCCCGAAGGCCCCATGATCGAGACGGCATCCCCGCGCGCGAGCGTCAGCGTGATGTCAGAAAGAATAGCAAGCGAGCCTTGCGGCGTCGGATATTCTTTAGTCAGATTCGAGACTTCGAGCAAACTTCAAAGCTCCTCGTTTAAACAGAAATTCAAACAGGGATGGACAGGATAAACAGGATGACAAACAGTTTCCAGTTTTCGATTTTCAGTTTCCAGTTTTCGGTTTTCAGTTTTCAGAGCGCACATCTGTAATCTCAAATCATGGCTAATCTGTAATCTCAAATCTCAAATCTCGATTTTCTATTCTCGTCTTTCAATTCGGAATCTTTCGTATCCTGTTTGAATTCTCAGGCAGCACTGACACGCGCGCTTTTTTGTCCTGTCTCATCTAACAGGCTTTCGTAAACTTCGGTTACGCGGTCTGCCATGCGTGCGACGCTGTAATGCTCGCGGACTGCGCGCAGGCCGTTGCGGCCAAGCTCCGCCGCGAGCGAAGGACTGCGATAAATTTTTAGAAGCCCGTCGGCAAGGCTTTCGGCATCGTCGGGTTTGACGAGCAAGCCGCCTTTGGTTTTCTCGACAATCTCTGTGAACGCGCCTCGCGCGGGCTGGACGACCGCGACGCCGCAGGCCATCGCTTCGAGCAGGAATATCCCTTTCGGCTCGTCGTAGGTAGCGGGCACGGAAAGCACGTCTAGTCCGCGCAGAAAAGCTATCTTTTCATCACGATCCAAAATGCCGCGATAGTGAAACTCATCGCCGAGTCCCGCGTCTCTCATCTCGCGCTCGATGTTGTTTAGATAATCTTTGTTCTCTGCGCCGAGATAGCCTGCGACCTCAAGCCGCGCGTTTTGAAAATCGTCGCGCCCGCGCAATTTCCGGTAAGCTGCCGCGAGAAGATGCAAACCCTTCTCCGGCGCGACGCGCGCGAAATAGCCGATGGTAAACGGCTGCTGCTCGTCGCTTCTCTCTCTCTTCGCTTCGTACCCTTCGGTATTGATGCCGAGCGGCACGACGCGAATTTTTTCTTCGGGGATATTCAGATAACCCGGCATGAATCGCGCGTAGTATTCGCTGACGGCGATAAACATGTCCACATGCTTGACGCTCGCGCGAATCAAATCAAGCGCGTCCGTGCGGTAAGGCTCTGGCAAGCCTTCAAGGAACAAGTCTTCGCCCTGAAGCGTGCAGCAGATTTTGCGATTCAAAGCTTTTTTAAGCGGCTCGGCCAATCCGATCAAGAGTGTGTAAGGCAAGTTGATAATATCCGGCGCGGTTTCTTGTTTGAGCCAGTCAATCATCTTCTCAAGCTCTTTGCGCTGAAAACCGTTTTCGCCTTTGAGCATCGAGATGGTCATCTCTCCCAAAAATTTCGGGTCGGTCGGAATCGAACTGCGCGCGGCCAGTTTTAACATGAAAGACGAGTCCCACAACTTATCCAGGAAACGCGGCGTCCGGCGAAAAAGCGAAAGATGCTGTTGCAGGTAAACACTGATGCCGCCAAAGAAAACTTTTTCGCTGCTCACGTTCGGCTCGTCCGTTAAGGTTGGCGTGTACACGGGCAGCAGCATCACATCATGGCCGCGCGAGATTAGCTCTGCCGCCAGAGCGTTATCCCGAAAACAACTGCCGCAATACATGCTCGCGGCTCCGGCTGTGATGTAGAGAATCTTCATCTTCAAACCGCGACGGCGGCGCGTTGAAAGGAGCGTCGCCCGTACAAATGCTCGAATAAGTTTCCTTCGTGCGGCTGATCCCAGCTTATTTGATTGGTCGGCACGGCTCCTAAATTCAAGCGGTCTACGTTGGGAGACGAAACCAATTCGCGAATCAAAGACGGGTCGGAAGTGATAGCCGTGACGACAAGGCTCGGGCCAATGGCTTTTGGAATCAAGTCCTGCTCGATTTCGATAACGCTGGCGAAGGGGAAGAGAAATTCACGATTCGCCAACGCATGCGAAGTTGTCTCGCAGCGCACGACGGTCGGCAAGAGGTATGAGCAGTTTTGCCAAGTCTCAAGCCGCTCGCCTTTGCGATAGAGGCTTGTGACATCGCGTGCGCCCGGCTCTCTTAATCCCTGCTCGATCATTTCGTTGACTCGCGCAGCAACCCTCTCGTCCGTGAATGGAGCTATCTGCGCGGCTTCGTCTTCGGCATCGCGCGGGACGATTCGAGAGAGACGTTCGGCCAGAGCTTCTGCGATTTCATCCGCGTGCTTTGTTACCCAGATGCCCGAAGCGTTGACGCAGGAACGCCCGCCGTTCTCGACAATCGAAGTGACCATCACATCCAGATATTTTTCCCAATCGCCGATGCAATCTTCGCCGATGACGATTTTGCTGTAGCCGGGACCATGAATCTCTACGCGGCCTTCTTCCTTCCAAACTCCTGTCGAAGAAGCATCGCCAAAAATCATCCCGCGCCCGCAATGCCGCAGAATCTCGCCCGCTCCCGAATGGTCTGTCGGATAAAAACTGAAAGCCTCTTTGGGAGCGCCCGCGCGAATCAACGCCTGTATAATCCTGTAAGGCGTCCAAGGCTCCGTGCTGCCGGGTTTTAAGACGAGCGGGATTTTCAAAGGCAGCGCGGGAATCCAGAGCGAATGCACGCCCGGAGAGTTATTCGGCAACACGACTCCGAGCGAATCCGTGCGCGGAAAAAAACTCAGAGCGTGTCCTTCCGCCTCACCGAATCCCGCGTCAAGAATCTTCACATCCAGATTCCGCGTCAGGCCGCCGAGCACGTTGCTCATCTCCGCCATCACGCCGCGAATCTTTTGCATGTTGCGCCGCGCCAGCACATGCGGCAGCCCGGTCGTCGCCGAAACCTGCCTGACATAATCCCCCGGCGACTGCATATCATCGCCCAGCGGCAAAGCCTCATTCACAAAATGCTCAGCCGCCCGCGCACAAATCGCTAAAAGCTCCCCGGTCGAAAACCGCAACAGCGCATCGCGCGCGGATTTCTGCTCCAACAAATCGCGTCGGATCAAGCCATTGTTTGCCTGACTAATCTTGACAAACGGCTCGCGCGTCCGGTGATGCGCGACTCGCGCGACATCCAGACTTTCATACGGCTCGCCTTTTCTCAATATCGGAATGTGCAACATAATTCAGTTTCGGATTGCGGATTGCGGATTGCGGATTTTAAGAAACGCGCGGCTGCCTTTTAATCCGCAATCCGCAATCCACAATCCAAAATTAATAAACTCCTTCGACCACGTTCGCTTGCAATCTGGAAAAGGGACGCACGTTGCGAACGCCGTCCCACGGGTAAGCTTCGCAGGGCGGTTCGCGCTCGGCTTCGTCGCGTTCGAGAAAGCACGGCATAAAGAACTCGCGCGTCAGCGTCGTCAGGCGCACGCGCCCGGTCGCGCCGTATTCAACGATGCTGTCTGGATTGTCCGGGTCAACCACTTCGATCATGGCGCGCGGGCTTGGCGGGTAATAGATGACTGCATAGTTGTCTTCCGCCACGCGCGGCTTGTGAACCGCGAGTCCCATCAGTGTGTTGCCGTAGGTCGGGGCAAAATATGCGCCTTCCAATAATTCTTCGACGGCGAAGCGATGAAACTGCTGCGTCATCTCCGTGCCGCCGCAGAAGACGCCTGTGATGCCCATCTTTTTCAGAGAGACTTTTTCGCAGAGAGCTTCGAGGAGCTTTGGCGTCGTGAACAGGCAACGTATGTTTTCGTGCGCGCGAAGGAGCGTCAAGCCTTGCTCGACGACATGCTGCTTGTAGGCTTCGGCCATGCGCGGCTGGTTCATCTTCAACAGCTTGATGACCCAGCGCGGGTCCAGGTCAACCATAAAGCAGATGCCGCCGCGATACTGCGCTAAGTGTTCGACCGCGAGGCGCAGGCGGCGCGGGCCGGTTGGCCCAAGCGAGAGCCAGTCCGCGCCCTTTGGAAAAAACTCGTCCGGCAGCGTCGCGCTGAACGCTTCGTAATCGAGCCGGAAATCTTCGATGCTGATGCGCGATTTGGGCACGCCCGTGCTGCCGCCCGTTTCAAACGTATAGACAGGGCGTCCGGCATAACCTTTGGGTATCCATCTTTGCACGGGGCCGCCGCGCAGCCACTCGTCCTCAAAGAAACCGAAGCGCGCGAGGTCTGCAAAGGTCTGAATCTCGCTTCGCGGATCCCAATCGAGCTTGCTGGCATAGTCGAGCCAGAACGGGCAGCCCGTCTCCGGGTCGAAATGCCATCCGACAATCTCGCGCACCTGCGCATCCAGCGCGTCACGCGCCGCTGTTATTTTTGTTTGCATTGCTGCTTCGATAATTAAGCCCCCCACAATCGGAAATTACCAAGCCGGACAGAGAAGCACAACCCGGCAGACAAAGAAATACAATAGAAGCTGCGGTCAAAAGATATTCAACCCAAGTTGCTAGTAATAGATGTGTCGGTGGATTTCTTAAATTGCCACTAGCTTTAGCTAGTGGGATACAGGTTTCCATGCTTTCGGCTTTAGCCGAATAATTTAGCTAAAGCAATCAGCCGGAAGCTTTTATTTATATTTTGGCTAAAGCCAACTTTCTTTTATGCTATGTCTCCACTAGCTAAAGCTAGTGGCAATTTATTAACTCGCAACTTGGGTTATTTAAGAAGCCTCTATTGTATCTCTAACTCGATTAATTTTCTTTATCCAGAGCTTTTTGAAAGCGCGGCGCAATCTCATCCAGCATTTTTTGCAAATTGCTTTCGAGCACCCATCGACCGCGCGTCATCACGCCGACTCGTTTTTCCGCATTCGCGACATCCTCAAGCGGATTTGCATGAAGCAGTATCAGGTCTGCGCGCTTTCCTTTTTCGATAGTGCCGGTGTTCGCGCCCAAAAATTCCGCAGGATTGCGCGTCGCAGCTTCGAGCGCGGCATAGGGCGTCAGTCCCGCTTCGACCAGACTTTTGATCTCGCGGTGCAGCGTGAAGCCGTAAAGCAGATACCATTCGGGCGTGTCCGAGCCGGTCATGATTTTGCCGCCCGCCGCGTGAATCTCTTTGACCAGTTGATTGCGCACGCGCACGTACTCGCGCCTGTGCGCCTCTGTCGCCTGTCTTTCCCGTAGACGCTTGCTTACCATTTCCCATCTTTCGCGCAGCTTGGTCGGAACGAAGCGGTAGTCCGGGCGGCTCTGAATCTCTTCATCGCTCGCGCCCGTGCCATAGGTGATTTTGAAGAAGGTCAGCGTCGGCGTCGAATAGATGCCCGCGCGTGCGGTCGCCTGCGCGATCTCTTTGACCTTGCGCTCGTCTATGTAATCGAGGCTCTCCCAATTCTCTTTGCGAAAGAGGCCGATGTCGGACACGGATGTCTTGATCGGCGAATCGTCTTTCAAGACGGATTCCAGATAAGCGTCCAGATGTTCTATCTGCTGTCCAGCTTCGAGTGCGCGCCGGACTCCGACCCGCGTGTCCACGTGGCCGATGACGCGGATGCCAGCTTCTTTGGCCGCTGCGATGACAGCGTCGTAAACGGGGAGCGTGATAAAGTTGGTTAGCTTGATAAAGTCGTATCCGGCGGCTTTGAAATCGAGCACAGCGCGCCGCGCCTCTTCCGGCGTCGTGACGACGCGCCCGTTAAAGTTGCCGCCCGTCGAGCGCCCTGTCAGTTGCGGGCTGGCGGCATAAATAGTCGGTGCGAGAAGTTCTCCATCCGCGACACGCTTGCGCAGAATGAGATGTTCGGGCGTGCCGATCATCAAGCGAATGGTCGTGACACCGTTCGCCAGCATGAGCGTCAACTCGTCGCCTGCCAGCTCGTCGGGAAATTCATCATCCGAAAACAGGTGCGTGTGCATGTCAACGAGGCCGGGCATCAAAAACTTGCCGCGCCCGTCCACGCGCGTTGCATCCTTCGGCACTTTTGTTTTATCGGTTGCGCCTATCGCCGCGATGATTCCGTCACGCACGATCACCGTTTGATTAAGCAGGACGCGACCCGCGCCCGTCATCGGAATCACGTTGACGTGGATAAAAGCGACTGTTTGACTTGCGCCCGTCGCGGCAGAATCATTGCGCGCAAGCTTAGATTGCGCGGGCACAAACTGAACGAATGCCAGCAGCATTGCCAGCAGCAGGGAGAAATTTTTCTTTAGCATCTATTTTTGCTCTTTGAGCCTCTTGAGCTTGTTGCTCGCGCTGTCTCTAATCGGGGTCTTGGCCGCTTCGGACAGGTTCGTGTCTTTCGCCAGCAGCTCAAGCGTCTTTTCGGCACTCTGTATGGCCATCTCTTTATTACCGTTCGCTTCGTAAGCATCGCCGAGGCTGTCATAGACGTTCGGCGATTCGGGATAAGCCGCGACGTTGAGCTTAAAGATTTCGATGGCCTCGCGGATGCGGCTGTCCTGAAGCAGTTGATAGCCGATACCGTTGAGGACATTCTCGCGGAACAGCACGGCCTGCGGGTTTGCTTTTTTCCCTTCCTCAAAAGCCTGCACTGCTTTCATGATGCCATCGTTGATAATCATCGCCACGAACCTGCCGGGTGACGGTGCGCGCTTCGTCACGGCCTCCGCCGCTTCATTTTTCAGGAGATGAAATTTAAGGAAGTCGAGCGTCTGTTTGACAATCTCGCGCGACTGGTCTGTGTTGTCGAGAATATCGAAGGCATGCTGCCCGTCGGCATAGCTGATGAGAGTCAGCGGAGCGTCCTGCGCGATGGCGCGTGTGATATAAGCATCAATCGTATTGTTGATGAGGGGAATATCCTGCCCCGCACGAGCGACGAGCATCGGCACGTCATAACGCACTTTTTCAGAATCCATCACGCCGTAATACATGACCGCCGTGCGAACGTATTTGCGGCTCTCGTCCATCGCCAGCGGCAGCCCTACGCGCACGTTGGCAGAGCAAGCCCAGATGCCTATTTTGTTCTCGTCAATTTTCAGCGTCGCCGCGTTGCTGCGCACGTAAGCAACCAGGTCTGCCGCATCCGCCGCAGCCTCTCCCGCGCTCCGGCTCTGATGATTAATCGCGATCATGCCAGCGGCGGCGGTCAGCCGTCCCCAATCAACGTAGACTTGCCAGTCTTTGAGGGTTGGAATCCCGACGCCGTTGACGAAAATCACGACCGGAAGTTTTGCGCCCGCCTTCATATCCGGCGGATAGTAAACATCCATCTTGAGCGCCGCGCCCTCGACCGTCTTAAAAGTCATGTCGCGCTGCACCGTGACCTTTTCCGTCCCGGACATCGTCAAGACAACAGGCTGTTTGGTCGGGTCTGGCCTTTGCTGCGCGCCGGCGACGAATGCGAAAAGGATGATGAGCAAACCGCACAGGGCAAAGGCTCTGAGCAGGGGCGATAGCTTGCTTCGCATGGATTTTATCTCCTTCAAGAATTGATGAGCGAAGTTTGATTAGCCACAGAGGACACAGAGAACTCAGAGAAGAAAAGAAGTAGGCAGTTGGCAGTGTGCAGTTGGCCGTCATGCTCTTAGCCTTCTTCCTGATTTATCTTTTCTCTGTGCGCTCTGTGTCCTCTGTGGCAAAGCTTTCCTTCTATCCGCTCATTTCAATGTCAGTCTCAACTTGTGACGATAGATTATTGCTGCCGCATCTTAATATCCTGCACGCAGCGGAGCATGCCTTCTTTATCTTTCTCTAAGCGGCGGATGGAAAAGATGCTGTCTTCGCTTTGCGCGTCGTCGCGCAGGCGTTGGTCTACGAACTCGTCGCCTTCAAAAACGATCTCGAATATTTTCTGTTTGAGACCGGTCGCGTTGACCACGTAATGTATGTGAGCCGGAACGCGCGCCGAAGGATAAGGGCCGGGCTTGATGGTTTCAAATTCATAACGCCCGCGCGCGTCCGTTTGCATCGTGCCGTGTAGTCGCGGATTGGAATTGTTCGTCGTCTCGCCCGAGTAATAGCCCCTGATGTCCGTGTGATAAACGTAGACGCTCGCGCCCGCGAGCGGCGTCTTGCCGTCCGCACCGTAGACAGTGCCTGAGACCGTCAGCCGCTCGCCGGGTTCGAGCCGTGGAGCGACGACGATCTTCCACGAAGCATCACTCTGAGCCAATTCCGGCGACTGGCCGGAGCAGACTGTTGTGAGCAGGACGATTAAGAGGATGGCGAAACGCTTCATCATAAAACCTCCGCAAGTGTTAAATCTGAGTCGAAAGGTTAAAGGCATTAACGAATGAAATGAACATATTTCAACTCGCGACGTTTGGCTATAGCTTGCCGTATGTTTTTACCGATTTTTTACAGTTCAGCCAGTGCCTGAGGTTTTTCAGTTGTGCGGATATTTTCCGAGATTTCGGAAATCAAGTTCAAGTAAGTTAGCCACAGAGGACACAGAGAACTCAGAGGACTAAAAATTTCAAATTCAATATCTCAAATTTGAGAATTTCCTAAACCTCTGAGTTCTCTGTGCCCTCTGTGGCTGATTGAAGTTTTAAAATCGCGCCGTTCGGTTTACTATAGCCCGCGTTCGACCAGCCACCGCTTCGCTTGAGAGTTCCCGGATGCAAATGAAAAAAGCTTGCCTGTCATCAATCGTCACTGTTTTCATCGCACTTGTTTTAACCATCTTTCCGCTCTCAGGTTGCAGCGGCACAGGCGACGGCGCAAAGCAGTTGACGCTGGCGGTCAATTCGGGTGTCGAAGGCGATGCGCTCAAACAGGCCGCGCGCGATTACGAGGCGCAGACGGGCGTGCATATCAACATCGCGGAGTTTCCTTACGCCAATTTGTTTGAAAAGGAATTGGTTGATTTGAATGCGAAGACGGGCGCGTATGATTTAATCATGCTCGACGATCCGTGGTTTCCGCGCTTTGCTTCGGCGGATGTCCTGACAGACCTCAAACCCTTTTATGAGAAGCGCGGGCAGGCTGGGCCGGATGATGATTTCGTCCCAAACTCTCTCTCGCTCTGTCGTCATCCGTACCAGACGGGCGCGCTTTACGCTTTGCCTTATGTAGGCAATTCGCAACTCTTCTTTTATCGCAAAGACGTTTTCCAGAAACACGCTTTGAAGGAGCCTGCGACGTGGGACGAAGTGCTGGCCGCGACTAAGATTATTCACGAGCGCGAAGCGGCGGGCGCACCCGGCGGCGGCAAGATGTACGGCTACGTGATGCGCGCGGCGCAGGGCAACGCGGCGGTGGCGGATTTTATGCCGATCTTCTGGGCGTTCGGCGCGGAGATGTTTGACGCGAGCGGGAAGCCTACGGTCAACAGCGCGGAAGGTATCGCGGCCTTGAAATTTATGCTTGAGCTGGGCAAGTACGCGCCGCCCGGCTATGCCAGCTTCAACGCGGACGATGTCTCCGCGCATCTCTTGCAAGGGACGGCTGCGATGTCCATCAACTGGCCTGCGTGGATCAGCTCGTTCAGCGATCCCGCGAAATCAAAGGTCACAGGCCAGATGGCGTTCACAGTCATGCCCGGCGCGAAAAATCCCGGTCGCGCAGAAATCGGAAACTGGCTGATAGCCATTCCGCGCGATGCGAAGAATGCTGAAGCCGCTTTCGATTTTCTGGTCTGGGCCACCAGCCGCGAGCAGATGAAGCAATCAGCCGCACGCGGCAATCCGCCGACGCGCAAGTCTATTTTTAATGATGCTGAGATGGTTGCTAAATTCTCGGCGTATCCTTCGCAGCTTCGCTCGCTCGACAACTCGCGCCCGCGCCCGCGCACTCCGCTCTGGAACGAGATCGAAAACTCTTTCGGCATCTTCTTATCCAAAGCCAACAGCGGCGAGTTGTCTGCCGAAGATGCGATGAATCAAGCCAACGCAGAGATCGTGAAGATTATCGAGCGCGGAAAGTAACCTTAAGCCTTCCAGCCCCGGCGCGTGCGGCATTGAAATGGATACACAAAGAAGAGAGCTTCTGGACCAATTACCCAAGCACGGTTGGCATGTGCTGCCGGTCGCAGACCATGAGCTTGAGTGGTGGGCGGATGAGATGTGGCTGCTTGAATCAACATGGACTCCCGTTGAAAACCATGTGTACCTTACGTTTCTGGTAGATCCACAAGTTTCTGTTAGCCGACCTCGGAAAAAAGGCGAAGCTGTGTGGGCAGTTATGGCTACGCCTGTCAAGCCTGTTAAATGGCAAACGGCAGAGGATGGATTGACCCTCAGTTTGGGGCAAGGATGGAAAGAAAGGCTGCCCGATTTGCTTGAGCATTTATCCGAGCTGCGAAATCAAGCGCAAGTGAAGGCAAACGAAAAATAGTCACGCAAGCAGATGCTTCGCCGCAACTTTCTCCAATCTATTTTACAGGAACGAGCACTGCCTTACCTGCTCGTCGCGCCGACGTTGGCGGTGCTGCTCACGCTTTCCATCTATCCCCTAATTTATTCCATCAAGGTTAGTCTTCAGACAGGCGCGGGCGAGCGCGCAGTGTGGTCGTTTGCGAATTTTACGCGGCTCGCTTCTGATAATTTTTTTCTAGCGGCTCTGGGGCACACGCTTGTTTATGCGTTGGTGGCGTTGACGTGCGAGTTTTTGCTGGGACTGGCTCTGGCCGTGTTGTTGAATGAGAGCCTGCGCGGGCGCAGCTTCTTTCGCGCGGCGTTGCTGGTGCCGATGATGTTGCCGACGGTGGTGGTGGGCGTCGTGTGGCGTTTGATGCTCAATTCAAACTTCGGGGCGATTAACGGCACTTTGAAGGGAGCGGGCGTCAATACAGCTTCGCTCACATGGACGGCATCGCCGAAGCTCGCGCTGGCCTCTGTCATCGTCGTGGACATCTGGCAATGGACGCCGTTTATGTTTCTAGTCCTGCTCGCAGGATTGCAAGCCATCCCGCAAGAGCCTTACGAGGCCGCACAGATTGACGGCTCAAGCCGTTGGCAAACCTTCCGTCACGTCACGCTGCCGCTGTTGAAGCCTGCGATTTTAATAGCATTACTTTTAAGAACGATGGACTTGCTGCGCGTCTTCGATCAGGTCTTTATCCTCACGGAAGGCGGGCCGGGATTTGCGACGGAAACCATCAGCCTTTACATCTACCGGACGGCGTTTCGCTTCTCGGATTTCGGCTACGCGGCGGCCATGTCGTTCGTGCTGCTCATCCTGACAAACATCATCAGCATGCTCTACATTCGCCTGCTTCAGAGACAGGAGGCCGCGTGAAAGGAAACAATAAATCCGCCGTCCGCTCCCTGTTCCCCATCCCCGCTTTCCTAAAGTACGCGCTCGCGCTCGTCGCGTGCGTGGTGTCGCTGATTCCTGTGTACTGGATGCTCACGATCTCGCTCAAGAGCGAAGTGGATCAATTCGCTGTGCCGCCGCGCTGGTTCGTTTTTAATCCGACGCTGGCTCATTACAAAGACGCATTCGTGACGCGCTCTTTCGGCCAGTATCTCATCACGAGCGCTATCGTCGCAGTGCTTTCAACCGCGTGTGCGTTGGTGTTGGGAACGTTGGCGGCTTATGCGCTGGCGCGGTTTCAGTTGCCGCGCAAGCTGGATACGCGGCTCGCGTTGTGGATTCTCTCGACACGTATGTTTCCGCCGATTGTCACAGCCGTGCCGCTCTTTCTGATGATGCGTGACGTGCGCCTGCTGAATACGAAGGCGTCGCTGATTATCGTGTACACGGCTTTCAATCTGCCGTTCGTGGTCTGGATGATGCGCGGGTTTTTTATGGAAGTGCCGCGCGAGATGGAAGAAGCCGCGCGCGTGGATGGCGATTCGCGACTCGGCGCACTGAGGCGCGTAGTGCTGCCGCTGGTCGCGCCGGGCCTGGCGGCGACGGCTGTCTTTTGTCTCATCATTTCGTGGAATGAATTTTTGTTTGCGCTCGTGCTGACGCAAACGGATGCGGCGATGACTTTGCCGGTCGGCATCGCGGGGCGCGTCACGCAGTATGAAATCAAATGGGGCGTGATGAGCGCGGCGGGAGTCGTAGCGATGATGCCGATTCTGATTTTTGCGATGGCGGTGCAGCGATATTTGGTGCGCGGGTTGTCGCTAGGGGCAGTCAAAGGATGAGCAAACGAAGGTTTCCCGCAAAGGCGCAAAGACGCAGAGGAAGACCGCAAAGGGATTGAAGGCTTCTTAATTCTTGCGTGCTTTTCTTTGCGTCTTTGCGCCTTTGCGGGAAATCTGTTTTTCTTATTTTCTCAAAAAGATGAACGTCAGCTTCCAAAATGTCAGCAAAAGATTTGGCTCGGCTTCAGTCGTGGATGACTTAACTCTTGCCACTGAAGACGGTGAGTTCGTTGTCTTGCTTGGGCCTTCGGGCTGCGGGAAGACGACGACGCTGAGGATGCTCGCGGGGCTTGAAGATGTGACGGCGGGAGATATTTATATCGGCACTGAAAGGATCAACGATATTCCGACGCAGAAGCGTGATGTGGCGATGGTCTTTCAGAGCTATGCGCTCTACCCGCACATGTCTGTCGCCGAGAACATCGCTTATCCATTGCGCGTGCGCAAGATGGAGAGAGCCGAAATCGGAAAGCGGGTTGAGCGCGTGGCGTTGATGCTGGAAATCGGTCAATTGCTCCAACGCAAGCCGCGCGATTTGTCCGGCGGCGAGCGGCAGCGCGTCGCACTCGCACGCGCCATCGTGCGCGAGCCGCGAGTCTATTTGATGGACGAACCGCTCTCGAATCTGGATGCGAAACTGCGCGTGCAGATGCGCGGAGAGCTAAAAAGGCTTCAGCAGAATTTGGGGACGACGACTGTTTACGTGACGCACGATCAGGCAGAGGCGATGACGCTCGCGCATCGCGTCGCGGTGATGCGCGCGGGGCTTTTGCAGCAGTTCGACACGCCGCTCGATATTTATCACAGCCCCGCCAATCGCTTCGTCGCGGAGTTTGTCGGCAATCCGGGCATGAACTTTATAGAGGGGCGACATGACGCCGCCGCGCGATTGTTTTCCAGTAGCGCGCTCACGCTTTCTCTGCTCGAATCTCATCTGGAAAAATTAGAAGGGCACGAGCGCATCACTCTCGGCATCAGGCCGGAGCATGTTCACGTTTCGACTACACGACAGGATAGAGATTTGCCCGCGACTGTTTACGTCACAGAGTTGATGGGCAACGAAACGCTCGTCTTTCTACAGCTCGCGAACGGAGAAAAGATCATCGCCCGCGCGCCCGCCAGCTTTCGCGCCGAGCCGGAAACACATGTCCGGGCAAGCTTTGAAATGGACAGGATAGATTTCTTTGACGCCGAGAGCGGAGTTGCATTGAGATAATAAACAGGGATGGACAGGAGAGGCAGGATAAAAGCAAAGCAGAAAAATGATAGATGAAAAATAGAAGCGATGCTGTTAATGGCATCGCTTCTATTATTCATCCATCGTCCCTGCTTCTATCCTGTTTATCCTGTCTATCCCTGTTTGAATCTTACTTATTCGGCTGCGGCGTGACGCGCAGGTATGGCTTGAGAGCTTTCCAACCGGCTGGGAATTTCTCTTTCGCGTCTTCGTCGGACATCGAAGGGACGATGATGCAATCGTCGCCGTCTTTCCAGTTGACGGGTGTGGCGACGCTGTATTTAGCCGTCAATTGCAGCGAATCTATCACGCGCAGGATTTCGTCAAAGTTGCGCCCGGTGCTGGCCGGATAGGTAATCATCAATTTGACTTTCTTGTCAGGGCCTATGACATAGACCGAGCGCACTGTAAAAGTATCGCTGGCGTTCGGATGAATCATGTCATAGAGGTCTGAGACCTTGCGCTCAGCGTCCGCGATGACCGGAAAGTTGAGCGCGGTGCCCTGCGTCTCCTCTATATCCTCAGCCCATTTCGCGTGCGAGTCAGAGGGGTCAACGCTGAGGCCGACGATCTTGACGTTGCGCTTATCAAATTCGGGCTTGAGCCGCGCGGCCTCGCCCAACTCGGTCGTGCAGACCGGAGTAAAATCTTTCGGATGAGAGAACAGCACGCCCCAACTGTCGCCGAGCCAGTCATGAAAGCTAAGCTGTCCTTCGGTCGTTTCCGCCGTAAAATCCGGCGCGGTATCGCCTAATCTGAGAGCCATAATCAAATTCCTTTCTTCATCAACAAAACTCAAATAAGATTTCCTTCGTGTGCGAGATAAAGCGAGGTTTTTAGCGAGCAAGATGAAAAGCGCAAACGGCTTTTACACCTAACCTCATCATTAAGTCAACAAGTTTGCCACAGAGACACAGAGCCACAGAGAAAAGATAGGGAAGAAGGCTCAGAGCATGACTGTCAACTGCACACTGCCTACTTCTTTTCTTCTCCATGTCTCTGTGTCTCTGTGGCAAATAATGAGTAGAGCATCAGACCGGCGAGCGAGAGCGTGATGATGGCAGAGAGCAAACAGAATTCGCAGTAGGCGTGCAGCACGAATGCTTGCAGGTAGACAAGCCGCAATGTCATCAGCGTCATCAGCCCGACGACGATGAGCAGGAAGGTGCGCGCCCCTCTGTAGCCGAAGATGGCGAGCGTTGCGAGACTGAAGGCCGCGAAATAGGCCAGCGCGCCGAAGGCCGCGAGGGGAAAGCCAGCCACGCTCGCATACGCGCTCGCCAGCACCGCATCGCAGCCGTTTGAGATAGTGCAGCGCACGCTCTGGCCTGTCAGGTGTTTGACCGTCAGGTAGATTGCATCACCCAATCCGACGAGTGAGAGCAGCGCGGCTAAGAGATACAAACGCCTGTGCCTGCCGCGCGCAGGTGTCGCAGACGGCACAGCTTCTTTCACCTCGGCATTGATCCCCGGCGCGCTCACTGTCCCTTCGCTTTAAGCGCGGCGTCAATCAACATCGTGAGACCGGCGCGCGTCATGTCAGCTTCGCCCACCAGCTTGTCGTTGATAAAGACTGTCGGCGTGCCCCTGACGCCCATCGATTTGCCGCGCTGGATGTCTAACCCGACGCGCCCGGTGGCGACGGCTCCGCCCATGTCGAGCGAGAAGCGTTCCGCATCAAGCCCGAGCGTGCGCGCATAATCCGTAAACACAGTGCGCCCGTCCACCGCAAACTCCCACTCCTTCTGTTTCTCATAGAGCATGTCGTGCATCTCCCAGAACTTGCCTTGCAAGCCCGCCGCCTCTGCCGCACGCGCGGCATCGTAAGCATTCTTGTGTAGCTGCGCGAGCGGAAACTGCCGGAAGCTGACGACGAGCTTATCGCCGTACTGCTTCTCGATTTCTTTCAACTCCGGGTGCAGCAGGCCGCAGGGCGGGCACTGGAAATCGCCGTACTCTTCGAGCATGACGGGCGCGTTGGCATTGCCCCTGAGGCGTGGCGGCTCTGCTCCCGGCGCGATGGCTGCCTGTGGCTTCGGTGAGTCCGCCGCTGGCGCAGGCTTTGAAGTTTTATAAAGAATGCCTCCGCCGATGAGCGCGATCAGCAGCACCGTTCCGATAATCAGTAAAGGTAAGTTTCGTTTCATCTACTTTTGGGTTCTTTCAAAATTTTAAGTTCGCACAACAGAATAATACTGATATAACATCCCGACGCAAAACTTGGAAGGAGCATGGATGAAATTAGCACTCAACGGCGCGACCACCATGAAGGCAGACCTTGAGACGGACATTCGCGCGGCCAGCGCGGCTGGCTTTGATGCGCTCGAAATCTGGGCTGCGAAGTTAAGAAGATTTTTAAAGACCGATTCGCCGGAAAACTTGAGCAGCCTACTCGCAGAACATCGCTTAGAGCCGTACAGCATCAATTCCATAGAGCACGTCACATTCAGAGACGCGGACTCTCATCAAAAGCTTTTGCAAGAGTGCGAAGAATTATGCAGCATCGCTGCCAAGATAAAATGTCCGTACATCGTCGTCGTGCCCAGCCCCTTGCCGGATGGCACTGGCCGCGATGAGGTGATCGCAGAATCCGTGCGCGTGCTTGAGGAATTAGGAGAGATCGCGTTGCGATACGATGTCGGCCTCGCGTTCGAGTTTCTGGGGCAGACGAATTGCAGCGTGCAGACGCTTGCGCTCGCGGACGAGATTGTCGGCCATGTCGCGCGCCCGAACGTGGGACTCGTGCTGGACAGCTTTCATTTTTACGCGGGCGGCTCGACGCTCGAATCCATTGACGCGCTCGATGCGCAGCGGCTCTTTATCTTTCACATCAACGACGCGGAAGATCGCCCGCGCGCAGAGCTTGAAGACAAGCATCGCCTCCTGCCGGGACACGGCATCCTGCCGCTCAAAGAAATTGTCGGCGCGCTGCGGCGCATCGGATATAATCGCGCGGCCAGCGTCGAAATCTTCCGGCCTGAATACTGGGAGCGCGACCCATCCCAACTCGCACGGGACGCGCGGCTCGCTGCCCTTGAAGCCATAGGCTAAGATCAAGTTATGAATCCTTTAAAAATCGGAATCATCGGAGCCGGGTACATCGGCGGCGTGCATGCGTCTGTCCTCGCGCGTGACGAGCGCGCCCGGGTCGCGTTTGTTTATGACATAGATGCTGAGCGGGCTTCGCGTCTCGCACGCTCCACGGGCGCACGCATCGCGGAGGGCGCGGAAGATGTTATTAGAGATTGCGATGCTGTCTACATCACGACTCCGAACACTAAGCACACGGAGCTGGCGATTGCCGCCGCCGTCGCAGGGCGACACGTTTTTTGTGAAAAGCCGATGGCGACGAATCTGGCGGACGCGCTCTCTGTGCTTGAGGCTGCAAATAGGAGCCAGGCTGTTTTTCAGGTCGGGCACAATCGCCGCTTCGCTCCCGTCTATGCCGCGCTCAGGCAAGTCTTAATCGAAGAGCACGCGCCTCATTCCGCGCACGTCAAGATGAATCGCGGCGAGCTGATAAATCCAGAATGGGTTGGCGACCCACACGTGACGGGCGGCTTTCTGTACGAAACGACCATTCACATGTTTGACATGCTGCGCTTTCTCTTCGGCGAAGTCGCAGAGCTAAACGCGCTCGGCTCTCAGCATGAATATCCTGAGACGGATGACTTTTCCGTGCTGCTGAAATTTGCGAACGGCGTCCATGCGACGCTCTGCTCTGCGGCTGACGCAAGCTGGCTCTTTCCCTTCGAGCGCGTCGAAGTCTTCTCGCACCACTGCACTATCACGACGCGCGAGATGGAGAGCCTGACCATCAGCCGCGAACTCGACGGCAGGCACACGACACATTCCATGCACCAGCTCTCGAAAGAAGAAAAGTGGGGCTACGCGCAGGAAGACCGCGCGTTCATAGATGCGATTCTGGCGAGCGAAAGCGCGCCCGTCACCGCGCTTGACGGCTACAAATCCGTAGAGCTGGTGGACGCCTGCTATCGCTCCGTCAAAACCGGCGAGCGCGTGCGCTTTGAATAAAACATTCGACAGTCAGGTCTGCAAAAGCAGGCATCGCTTTCATTGGTTGCCTTTTAGGTAAACCCGTTCTAGAGTTTTGCTTGAGATAATGTGTAATATCTTTAGGTTAAGGTGGATTAGATATTGAGCAGCCAAGCTTCGACAGCATTAATGAATACAACTATAACTCAAGATGCCGCCGACCTGAATAAATGTCAGGACAGAATTATTCTAGGGAATTGTTTGGACATTCTACGTCAGATACCCACTGGCACTATCAATCTTATAATTACATCTCCCCCCTATGCTGATAGCCGGAAAAATACCTACGGCGGACTTCATCCGGACAAGTATGTCGCATGGTTTTTACCCATCGCCGCAGAGCTAAAACGAGTCTTAAAGGATGATGGGACTTTTATCTTAAATATCAAGGAAAGGGTTGTTGACGGCGAGCGCCACACATACATTCTCGAACTCATCCTCGAATTGAAAAAACAGGGTTGGTTGTGGACGGAAGAATATATCTGGCACAAGAAGAATTGTTCGCCCGGTAAATGGCCTAACCGCTTTCGTGATGCTTGGGAGCGGTGTTTGCAATTCAACAAACAAAAGAAATTCAAAATGTTTCAGGAATCTGTGATGGTCCCGACCGGCGATTGGGCTAAAGCCAGACTGAAGAATCTAAGCGATAATGATAAAATCAGATTCAACTCGCAAGTGGGAAGCGGCTTTGGTAAAAACATCTCAAATTGGGTAGGTCGAGAGATGGCCTACCCGACAAATGTCCTTCATCTGGCGACGGAATGCGGCAATAAAAATCACAGCGCAGCGTTTCCGCAAGCCTTACCTTCATGGTTCATCAAGTTGTTTACTGAAGAAGAAGATGTTGTGCTTGATCCATTTGTCGGGTCTGGCACTTCCTGTGCGGCAGCTTATGAACTGAACCGAAGCTACATAGGCATCGAGATAAAAGAAGATTATTATCAACAAGCTATCGCAAGCATTGATGCTCTGAAGGTTAATCCCGTCCAAAGAAATCTTATATGACCAAATCGCCCTATCGGAAATATTACGCTTACCTCACAGAACACGTCATCACGCCATTCTATAATCTCAGACTGAACAACCTGAATTCGCTTCGCTTGGCGAGTGTTCTCAAGCGCAAGAATCCTTATCTGTTTAAGGCTAAAAACATTGAGCTGGCAGGTGATTTGGTCAAGAGCATTGTTGATGCTTTTCTTTCATCACAGGAAGAAACTATCTTTGGGAACTTACTTGAAGGCTTTGCCATTCACGTATCAAAGACGCTTTACAAAGGATTTAAATCCGAATTGAAAAGCATAGATTTGGAGTTCGAGCGCGATGGCACATATTACATCGTCGGCATTAAGTCCGGCACTAATTGGGGCAATAGCGATCAGATTAATAAAATGCGCGACAACTTCAAGATTGCTAAAGAGCTATTACGGGAGCGCGGAATATCAGGCGAGATCATTGCTGTCAACGGGTGCATTTACGGAAAAGATCGTATCCCGCTCAAAAACCATGCAGACCCGGAAAAACAATATTACAAATATGCCGGACAAGAATTTTGGCAATTTATTTCAGGCGACGAGAATCTTTATCGTGAAATGATTGCGCCGATTGACAAGGAAGCGCGTCAAAAAGATGAGGCTTTCAAGAAGGCTTATGCAGCGAAAATTAATGAGATGACGCAGGACTTCATCACAAACTTCACAACAAACAATCAGATTGATTGGATTAAGTTAATTGATTACGTCTCCAAACGAGAGACAGTCAAGGGACAGTCTCGCCCGGAAGACTAGCCTACAGCTTGGAGGTTGATTTTGTTTGCTGTGGACAAGGCAACAGCAAACATCGCGTTCATTAACGCCATTCTCCGACGAGGACAAAGGGCGCCCAGTAGAACGGCGCTGCGTACTTCTTCCCCGCGATCATGTTCTGCTGCGCTCCGCGCATCGCTGCCGACGCCGACATGCCCTGTCCCGTCAACATCCGTTTGTAAAAGTCCGTCATCAATTGCGCCGTCGAATTGTCCGACACCGACCACAGGCTCACTCCCACCGTCGGCGCTCCCGCGTACATGAACGCGCGCGTCAACCCGATCACGCCTTCGCCGCGTTTCTCTTTGCCTAAGCCCGTCTCGCAGGCCGAGAGCATGACCAAAGGCGCACCCAGCTTGAGATTGAATATCTCATCGGTTCGGAGGAAGCCGTCACCGGCCTTGTTGCCGACCAGAGACAGCACCAAGCCGGTGAACTGCGGGCGTTCGGCGTTCAAGAGGCCGTGAGTGGCGACGTGAACAACGCGATAGTTGCGCAGGTCTTTGGACTGGACATTAGCTTCATTGGCATTGAGGTCGAGCCAGATGTCGGCGGTGCCGCCGCTCTGTTTGGTGAGCAAGGCGATCTGCTCTGCCTCGGCGCGTGTGCCGTTCAAGCGCGCCAGCATCGGATTTTTCATGGGTGCGCCCGTGCCGGAAGCAGAGGGCGTGCCCGCCACATCCGCCAGTGCGTTGGAAAGTCCGAGACCGCGTGTCTCCGCGTTGGCGGTGACGTTGGGGGCAGCAGCAGGGGCGGCAGGGACGGCGGCAGGCGTAGTGGTTTTTCTTCCTGCGCCCTTCGCTGCGCCTTTCGGCGCGCGTTTGGTCTGGATTTTTCCTCCACCTCTCTCCGGTACTTTCGCAGCTACGTTCAGACGTGGATCGTTCGAGCTAAAGATCGGATCGGCGATGACCAGCACGCTCGTGCCCTGCGGTCTGGCGGATGCTTGCTTTCTGATGACCGCGACCACAGAGGCCGACGGAGCATAGACGATTTCATTCGTCGTCACGAGATAAGGCAACGCTGCATAGTCCGTCCCGCCGCCCGTCTTCACGAGAGCTTCAAATGGCACGTAGTTGAGCGCGCCGTCCGCGACAATCAACATGCGCTTGTCGCCAATCATGCTCGCGGCTGGCTCAATCGCAGTTCTATAGAGCGTGTTGGAAGCGGTCGCAAAGCCTCCTGCATTGCCGGATGCGGGCGCAGAGCTAATGCCGAGTCCGCGCGTGGGCGCAAGATTAATTCCGGTAATCGGCGAGCGCAGTTTTTCGGGAATCATGGCTGCGCGGAACTCCAACGCCTGCTGCTCAACCGCCGCGCGTGCGGGCAATTTATAAAGCGCGACGCCCCCTTGTGTGACCGCCCACAGATAGGAAACATGCGCGCCCAGACTATATTCCAGGAGCGCGGTCTTGTCATCGAGCACCTGTTGCTGTACTTCAGCGAGCGTCAAAGGTTGCGGCAAGGTCAGCGAGGCATAACGCGGGTTGGCAGTCCTGATTTGATTCTCGATGCTGTCGTAATCAATGGAGAGCTGGCTCAATTCCGCTTCGAGGTCGGAATCAGATTTCTTCTTTCCTTCATCTGCGCTGTCCGGGTCAGAAAGTTCCTGCGCGATTTCCTGCTGGCGATTGAGGTTGTCATGCTTGCGCTTCAAGAGGTCTGCGGGAACGCCTTCGGAGATGTTGGCGTTGGCTTCGCCGAGCATGTCCAGCAGCGAGCGTGCGCGTCCCTGTTCGACGATTTTGAAAGCTTCGGCGGCATCTGCGAGAGCCGCGCCGGAGAGCGGCTGCCCCGGCGTCGCAACCATCAAAGCTCTTTCGGCGAGCGCGCCTGCCGCTTCATCGAAGACATCATTCGTCGTCGCCAGAAAGGTCGTGCGCGATTCATCCGCGCTGATGCTGCCCGCGCGGATGCCTTCGATGGTCTTCACCGCATCACGATAAGCAACAATCGCTTCTTCTCTGATTTTCGCGGCCTTCTTGCGATCTTTCTCGATGCCTGCCTGTAGCCACTTGCTCTTGCCGACGCCGCGTTGCGCAGGCCAGCGCAAATCCGGGCGTTTGTCTTCACGCGCGCCGTCGCTGGCAGATTTGTAATGCTTGATCGCATCTGAAAAACGACTCTGTTGCAGCGCGATGTCGCCCAGAGAAGTGCGCGAAGCGATGCGCCAGCGGCGTGCCTGCCCGAACTTTCCGTAAAATGTATTGTCGGCAGCGGCGAGCGCATTACCGAAATGCGTCTTTGCGCCGTCGAGTTGATTGTTGGCGTAATCGAGGCGACCCATCCCCAGCTCGTAAATCGAGTAGATAATATATTGACGGTAATCTGCGCGTTCCTGATCTATAGTGGTCTTCACATCTGCGGCGAGCGCGGTGGCCTTATTCACAGTCCCCGGCGCGAGGCCGCTTGCCACGACTTCGCGTCCTTTGTTGAAGAGATCAAGCCCCTTGTCCACCTTCTGCATCACCTGTTTGACTTTGCCCGTCGTGCTGGTATCAATCTTGGGCACGGTCATCCGTGAGTAAGCGTCGCGCGCCTCTGCGTCACGTCCCACGCTGTAAAGCATGTGGCCGGTTTTGGCGAGCATCAGATTGGCGTTGTAGGTATCGTTGGCCGCAGCGAATGATTCGTTGGCCTTCTGATATTGCATGAGCGCGACGTTGTACTGTCCCTGTCGGCTGTACAAGTCTCCGAGCGCGTCGCGCGATGCCGCGATGCCTTTGGCATCATTGGCAGAGGTGTAGAGCTTGAGCGCACGTTCGAGCTGTCCGAGAGCTTGCTCTGCATTGCCGCGCTTGAGCAGTGTCTTTCCCTGCTTGAACGCGGCTTTGGCCTCACTCTGCGGCGCGGCGGCAGCGGGAGCAGTTGGCTTAGGCGTCTGCGCGTTTAGCGCAATCGGCGCTTGCCATCCGGCAGCGATAATCGCGCATGAGAGGAAATAGATAAAAGATTTCGTAAAGCCTAAAACAAGCGAGCAAGTGGGGAAGAGTTTTTTCAAGCTACACCTCTTTGTAGATGGGGCAATCCAGCCGTGAGAAAAAGACACTGACGATTAGGCGCTTAAAATAGCACCGCAGGAGTGGATTGGCAATAGTTACAAAGCGGAACCCGCTAACCAATGAAAGTGGTAAAGGACGCTGTAAGCATGATTAGATCGCAAGGTGCGGTAATTTACGACTTATAGCCTGAATAGGCCGCGGTCGTACTAAATGAAAAATACCTCTTTGGTCTAGTTAGCGTTAGGCACATCAATCCTACCTGCCCGATAATTAATGCACCTGACTTTTTCCTCTTTCAAGAGCTGCATTGATGAGGTTAAGCGGCTCGTCTTGCGGCTTCAAATTCCCCGCTAATGAAAGCACATACAGTTTGACCGCAGCTTCGTGAGCATTGGTGTAAAGGTAAAGTAACTCAATGCTATCAAGTAGTGCCCTGCTTGCCTGCATTGCTCCTTCCGGCCCACTGTCTATTGCTCTCTTAATCCTCAACAGAAGACGAGCCAGACATTCGATTGCAGCCGCATCTTGACACAAAGTAGGTTCAAGAATCGCAGCCCAAGCTTCTTCATCTGCAAGTGTGGCTATAGGTTGGTGTTCCATCAGCGATTAATACCCTCCTTCTTCATCCACCATGTTATATAAGCAAGGTGCTGGATATGCAAAATTGGCCTATCTTGTTCAAGAGACCAAACTTTTGTTTCAAAGTATGAAGGCGGTCAGAGACGGTTGGACGCGCTTGAACTGCGTGAGATATGTCAAGCTATTGGGATGACGTTAGAGGGATTTGCCAGAAAGTTAGAAAAGGCGCTGAAATAGTCGCAGCAAGATACTCCTAACCCAACTCATTCAACCCAACGCCTCGATAGCATTCTTTTCATGCTTGTTCAATTCGTCGTATGTTGTGTGCTGCTCGCTCGGCGCGGGTTAGTCAATATACAAATTCGGGCGTTAGATGCTTCCTCGGTGATACCAGACCAATATCTGTGAGGACAAATTAATGACAGGACAAGATCATGCGCGAACCCTCGGCTTTTGCCTGCTGGCTTATGGAACCTTCACGGCCTTGATGCTAGCTTTACAAGGGAGTTTCGCTGCTCGAATCGGAATTGATCTAACTTCAGGTATCTTCAAATGGATATATCTGTGTCTGCTTGTTTCTATAGCCTCTGTTGCTATTGCTGCATATACCATTCTACTGGGCAAGACTTGGGCAAGAATAGCCGGAGTGGTGGCTTCAATCTTTTTAATTGTACAGTTCCCCGTAGGGACAATTATTGCTGCATATACATTGTGGTACTTGTTTGGAGTAGGAAATCAAAGGTCAGGTTGAGAGATGCTTAAGGGTTGATCGTGCGAGATTAACGGCGCATCTAACAACTCATTGAACCGGAGCGCGAATAGCATTGATTTCATACGCGAGACTTGGCTGTATCTGTGGTTCGTCGCGCCCGGTTAAATTCGAGCATTCGTCGCCTTCTCTAATCTGAAAAAGTAATTGACTAGACTTAGGTGTAGGACTAAAGTTCACCCTCGCCCTCGTTCGCGCCCTCGCTTGGCGTCTGTTGCTTATAACGGATGTAGCGACAGACAAATCGCTCAATCAAAGCACACGTGGACAGGAGAATCGATATGGCGAGAGCAGCAGAATAACGCTGCTTGCAGGCCAACGAATTCGTCCTGACTTCAAGCCAGAACCTTAATCACGGAAAGAGTTACGTGTGCGAGGGTGCTGTCACGCCTGCGCTCGGATGTGTGCAGTAGACGGTTTCAGAAAGGATTTCGCATGGATAATCAGAAGGTTGAAAGTAACAACGCTAACGTCGATATGAAGCTCGAAGTGATCGTTATCCCAGTCTCTGATGTCGATCGCGCAAAGCAGTTCTACGTGGGGCTGGGGTGGCGGCTCGACGCAGAGTTCGCCTCTGGTGAAGACATCCGCATTATGCAGTTTACGCCGCCCGGCTCTGGTTGCTCTGTCATCTTCGGTAAGAACGTGACCGCCGCGGCACCCGGCTCGGCTCAAGGGCTATACCTGATCGTTTCCGACATCGAGGCCGCCCGCAAAGATTTGCTCGGTCGCGGCGTCGAGATGAGCGAGGTGTTTCACAACGAAGGGGTGTTCGCTGGCCCAGACGATCCCTACATTTTTGGTCGAGTCAGAGTCAGCGGTCCGGATGCCGCGCATGGAAGTTACCGCTCGTTCGCCTCGTTCAGCGATCCGGATGGAAACGGGTGGCTGTTGCAAGAGGTCACGACGCGGCAGCCCGGTCGTATCGACTCCACGGCAACGAGCTTCGCATCGGCGAGCGATCTAGCGTCCGCGTTTCGGCGTGCGGAAGCCGCGCACGGCGAGCACGAGAAGCGCACGGGAGGCCAGCGCGACGCTAATTGGCCCGAATGGTACGCCGCGTACATGGTTGCAGAGCAGGCTGGGACGGAACTGCCGACGTAAGCGACCACGATAGGACAACATCGCCATCCCCGTTGCCCTAGAGCAGTTTGCAAATTAGTGTACGGCAGGCTGTCAGCCTGCCGCTCGTGCGCAACAGGCGGCAGGCTCACAGCCTACCGGACATTCAATCGACATCCGCTCTAGGGCGTGAGGACGACCTTGCCTGTGTTCCTGCGCGATTCGATGTAGGTGTGCGCTTCGCCTGCCTGCTCGAACGAGAAAGCTTTGTCCACATGCGGGCGCACCCAACCGTCGCGGACGCCTTCCATCAGGACGCGCACCCATCCGGCGACCTTCTCGCCCTCGTGCCACATGTGTCCGAGGTTGAGGCCGAACACGCCTTTGTTGCCATTGAGCAGCCCGAAAGGATGAAAGAAAGGAGTCTGCGCGGCGGCTTTGAGCATGCGCAGTTTTCCCTTCAGCCCGTTCGCGGAAGCGGTCGAGATGCCGAACATGCCGAGCCGCCCGGTCGTCCTCAGAGCCTTGTAGCTTTTCTTCCAGTGACCGCCGCCGAGCGGGTCAATGACCAGCTCTACGCCGCGCCCGTTCGTCAAATCTTTGAGGACAGGCAGCCAGTCCTGTGTGCGATAGTCAATCGCGTGATCGAGTCCGCGCGCCTTCAGAAATTCGTGTTTGGACGGGCTGGCTGTGCCATAAGTCTTCGCTCCGATTTTCTTCGCGATGTCGAGCGCGGCGAGGCCGACGCCCCCGCCCGCGTTATGAATCAGCACCGCCTCATCCGCCTGCAAAGACCCCATCACAGAGAGCAGCGCGTAACCCGTCAGGTAGTTGACCGGAATCGCCGCCGCTTGTTCAAAACTCAGGCTCTCAGGTTTTTCAAAAATCTGTTTGGCGTCAACCACCAGCGCATCCGAATATCCGCCAAAGCGCGTCATCGCCAGCACTGATTTCCCAACCAGATTTTGCACGCTGTCATCGCCGACCGCTTCGACCACGCCCGCGACTTCATAGCCGACGACGCACGGCATCTTCGGCGCATCCGGATACAAACCCTGCCGCGCCAGTATGTCCGCGAAGTTGATGCCGGAGGCTTTGACGCGAATCAAAGCCTCGCCGCGAGACGGCACAGGGTCTGGTTTTTCCTGAAGCTTTAAGACCTCGACCCCGCCGCTGCGCGTGATGACTATTTGCCGCATGGCTCGTGAGTGTAAACGTCTTCAACAGCGGCGCGCAATATTTCTGCGACGCTCCAAGCCTGCGCGATGCAGCCTCTTGGAGCGTGCGGCGCGTCGCCGTCGAAAATTTCAGAGACCTGTCCCAGGCCAGCTTCGCTCAAGTGTTTTTGAAAAGGTAAGAGCCACGCCCGCGCTTTTTCGCGCGCTGCTGTGTCTTCGCTGAAGACTTTCAGATAAGCCTTGATGAACGGCCCCAACAGCCAGGCCCAGACAGTGCCCTGATGATATGCCCCGTCGCGGCTCAAAGCGTCGCCCGCGTATCGCCCGCGATATTGCGAGTCGCTTTGAGCAAGGCTGCGCAAGCCGTAAGGCGTCAGCAAATCGCGCTCAACCACACAGACCACGCGGCGCGCTCTTTCCTCTGAGAGCATCGTGTGCGGCAAACTGACGGCGAAGATTTGATTGGGACGGATAGAGGCATCTCGCTGCTCGCCGTCAATCACATCATAAAGACATCCAAGCTCTTCATTCCAGAATTTTTGATTAAAGCTTTCCCGCGCCCGCGCCGCCAACTCGCCGTAAAATTTCCCGCGCGCCTCGTCCTGAAACTGATGCGCGAGCCGCTCCATCACGCAGAGGGAGTTGTACCAGAGCGCCTGAATCTCTACGGGCTTTCCGCGTCTGGGCGTGACGACCCACTCGCCGACCTTCGCATCCATCCATGTCAGTTGCACGCCTTCTTCGCCAGCCGCGAGCAACCCGTCTTCGTCAACGTGAATGCCATAGCGCGTGCCGCGCACATGCCAGTCAATAATGTCCGCCAGCACATCATAGAGATTATCGCGGACGAATTTTTCGTCATGCGTATCATCTAAGTGCGCACGAACGGCTTCAAAAAACCAGAGCGTCGCGTCCACAGCGTTATATTCCGGCTCGACGCCCGCATCCGGAAAACGGTTCGGCAGCATTCCTTTATCAACATGGCGCGCGAATTCGAGCAGGATGCTTCCGGCTACTTCCGCGCGTCCCGTGACCAGCGCGAGGCCGGGCAGCGCGATCATCGTGTCGCGTCCCCAATCGCTGAACCAGTGATAACCCGCGATGACGGTCTTCTGAAGCCCGCGCGCCACGATGTATTGGTCTGCGGCAAGAGTGAGAGCGCGAACAAATTCATCATCGGACGGAGACGATGCGACGATTCGCGCTCTTCGCTCAATCTCTTTTATTTTATATGCGTCAATCTCTTTCGCCTCGCGCCGTTCGGTTGAAGCGATGAGACGGACGCTTGTCCGCCCTGTCAAATCGAATTTGAGCACGAACGGATTGAACAAATCCTCTGTGAAATCAAAGCCGCGCTCGCGCTCCACACTGTATTCGAAATTGCGATACCAGTAGCCGCTTGCTTCAAGCTCCTCCGCGTCGTGAGCGAAATAAAGCTCAGGCGTATCTTTGTAAAGCTTAACGCTTGCCAGAGCCTCTCCGACTTGAACCTTAGGATTAATAGCATCACTTTCATGAGCAAGGCTGTGATAGTCGCGGCATGCAACGAGCGGGCGCAATTCTAAAAAGCAGTTGGCAGTTGGCAGTTGGCGGTTGGCAGCATCGTCTTGAACCTTGAACTCGTATTGAACCGCGACGGAGTTTTCCCCGTGAATCATGAAGACGGATTTTTCGATGTTGATGCCTTCGACGTGATAAGTGAAAACAGGGAACGGGTCTTGGCGAAAGCCTGTCTGGAATTTGTAGCCCTGCGGGTGAATCGCGCCCGTGTATTGATTCGCGGAGAGATCGTAACGCCGCCCTTCGATGACAAGGGTCTCTTCCAGCTTTGAGAGCATCACGAGACGCCCGACCGGAGGGCGCGTCGCGGCCACGAGCAGCCCGTGATACCGCCGCGTGTTCAACCCCGCGATAGTGGATGAAGCGAAGCCTCCCAGGCCGTTCGTCTCCAACCACTCGCGCTTGAGCGCGGCTTCCGGATCGCCGCAAGTCTCTTGGTCGAATTGAATCATTCCAATTGGAGGAAAATTCAAACAGGGTGGACAGGTTGTTCAGGATAAAGAAATTGCAGAGGAGGGTTTTGAGATTTGGAATTTCAAATCTGAAATTTATTTTCCAACCTGTTTATCCTGTCCAACCTGTTTGAATTCCTCGTGCTAGTCCGCGACTTCGCAGAAGATTTTGACAGCGCCTTTAGCTCCGGTCAGCGTGTCGAACAGCTCCTGGTAATTCTCCAATCCTTTGACCGGGTGCGTGAGCAGGCGAGAGAGCCAGCCGGGATATTCCGCTTCGGCCTGCGCTAAATCCTTGACGCCCATTTCGAAATATTCGCGGTTGGCATTGACGGTTCCGAACATCACTTTGTTGCCGAGCACGAATTCGAGATTGATTTTATCGGCGGGCACTTCCACTTTGCGGTCGCCGCCCGTGACGCTCGATAAGACCAGCACGCCGTTCTTTGCCAGAGCCTGCATGCTCTCAAACGCGAGCGGAGAAAACCCCGTCGCTTCAAAGATGATGTCGAACGGGCCGTACTTTTTCGCGCCTTCGATGATTGGCAGCTTGGTCGTGGTCTCGTAACGCGCGCCGATGGCATCGACCAAATCGGAATTGAGATAAGGCTTCTCTTGACGCCCGAAGACCGTCACGTCCAGACCGCGCAGGCGCAGGACGAGCGCGGCGAGAATGCCTATGGTTCCCGCCCCAAGCACAGCCGCCTTGCGCGGATGCCACACACGCAGGCGACGCTGAATCTCAAAGGCTTGCGTGATGCCCTTTTCGGAAATGCTCAAAGGCTCAAGCAGGACGCCGACATCTTTCAAGCCCTGCGGGATTTTGACGATGAAGTCCGCGCTGTCAACGAAATACTCCGCCAAAAATCCGTGCAAGAGGTTGATGCCGCGCTCGTAGTAAACATCGTCGGTCGTCATGTCGTTCGTGCCGATCAGGTCATAGATGCTTTTGCCCGGACGCCGCACGGTGGCGACGACCAGATCGCCGACCTCGAACTCCGTGACGTTCGCCCCGACCGCTTCGACACGCCCGAAGCTCTCGTGACCGATGACTAAAAAGTCGTAGCCTTCGGGCGCGGCTCCATACTCCGCCGCGTTAATCTCTTTATCGGTTCCGTCCACGCCGACCCGCAGGACGCGCACCAGCACGCCGCGCCCGTCCGGCACGTCTTCAACTTTTGGCTCAGGCATTTCCGCCAGATGTACGCTGTCCGGTTTTCCCGGTATGACTGCGATAGCTTTCATGATTTCTCCTCAAGTCAGAACCGCCTGCGGTAGCGGGCGGGTTCTTCAAAGTTGACTACCCGCCCGCTACCGCAGGCGTTTCTGACACTTTTACTAAAGAAAGCTCTTCCGTTACAAGCTAACGTTCAAACGTTTCTTTGTAACCTTCAAATATTCCTTTGCAGCATTCAAGAGTTCCTTTGCAACATTCAAGCGTTCCTTTGTAATACTTGAGTGTTATCAAGTAACGCTCAAGCGTTATCAAGTAACGCTCAAGCGTTGTCGAGTTTTATTGAAACGAAACTCTTCGCGGCTTTAATGCTCAAGAGTAATGTTCAAAGCTTGAAAAGAAACGCTCGATAGTTTCTCAACGCAACTTCTTACTCTCCGCTCTGTTGCAGGAGCTTGGCGACCAAGCCCGTCCAGCCTGTCTGGTGGCTGGCTCCGAGGCCGCTGCCGTTGTCGCCGTGAAAGTATTCGTGAAAGAGCAGATAGTCGCGCCAGTGCGCGTCCGTCTGAAACTTTTCGAGGTCGCCGTTAAAAGGTCTCCGCTCATTCGCATCGCGCAGGAAGATATGCGAGAGGCGGCGCGACAGCTCCACAGAGACTTCCCACAAGTTCTTCATCTGCCCTGAGCCGGTCGGACACTCGACTTTAAAATCATCGCCGAGATAGTAATGAAACTTTTGCAGCGACTCTATCAACAGATAGTTGACGGGAAACCAGATCGGGCCGCGCCAGTTCGAGTTGCCGCCGAAAAGCCCCGTGCCGGATTCCGCAGGCTCGTAATCCACGCGATGCTCTGTGCCGTTGACGCTCAAACTGTACGGATGTTCACGATGAAAACGCGACAGCGCGCGGATGCCGTAAGGCGAGAGAAATTCATTCTCATCAAGCATCACTTCAAGCACGCGGCGCAGGCGATCCTGCGTCACCACCGAGAGCAGCAGCCGCTCTTTTCTGCCCGGCACATGCATGGAGGCGACGTTGCCTGTCAAATCCGGGCGGTTGTCTATGAACCATTCCATTCGCCGCTTAAATCCGGGCAAGCAGTCAAGCAATTCCGGCTCTAAAGTCTCGACCGCAAAGAGCGGAATCAGTCCGACCATCGAGCGCACCTTGAGCGGAAAATTATTTCCGTCAGGCAGGTGCAGCACATCGTAATAAAATCCGTCCTCTTCGTTCCACAACTCTATGTTTTCGGTTCCCAGCTTGCTCATCGCGTCGGCGATGTGTATGAAGTGCTCCCAGAACTTGCTCGCGACATCCTCATAAGCCTTGTCTTCTTTCGCCAGCTCCATCGCTATCGCCAAAAGGTTCAGGCTGTACATCGCCATCCAACTCGTGCCGTCGGATTGTTCGATGTGGCCGCCGGTCGGCAATGTCGAGCTGCGGTCAAAGACGCCTATGTTGTCGAGGCCGAGAAAGCCGCCCTCAAAAATATTGTTGCCTTCAGGGTCTTTGCGATTGACCCACCATGTGAAATTGAGTAGGAGCTTATGAAAAACTTTTTCCAGAAACTCGCGGTCGCCCGTGCCCCTACGCTTCTCTTCGATTTTATAAACCCGCCACGCAGCCCAAGCGTGAACCGGCGGATTGACATCGCCGAACGCCCATTCATAAGCGGGCAGTTGCCCGTTCGGGTGCATGTACCACTCGCGCAGCATTAGCAGGAGTTGCTCTTTGGCAAACTCCGAATCCACGAGCGCGAGCGGCAGGCAGTGAAAAGCCAAGTCCCAAGCCGCATACCACGGATACTCCCACTTGTCCGGCATCGAAATCACATCCGCGTTGTACAGGTGCGGCCACTCGTGATTGCGCCCCATCTTTCTCTCAAGCGGCGGGCGCGGCTGCGCCGGGTCGCCTTCAAGCCATTCTTTGATTACGTAATGATAGAACTGTTTAGACCACAGCAAGCCCGCCAACGATTGCCGCATCACGTTGCGCGCATCCTCCGAAAGTTTTTCGGGAATGACCGTTTGATAAAACTCGTCCGCTTCGCTGAGGCGGTTGGCAAAGATGCTATCGAAATCTTTTGTGAAGCCTTCAGTCCCCGCGCTCGATAAAGATTGATCCGTAAAGCGCAAGCGCACAATCTTCGTCTCGCCCGGATTAACCGAGAGAGAATAATGCGCGGCAGCTTTCGTGCCCCGCTGTTCAGGGTTAATAGCATCCTTTGCATCATGCACTATAAAATCGTTGATGCCGTCTTTACAGTAAATCGCGCCTTCGCCCACTCCATAAAGCCTGCGCGTGTTCGTGTCATTTTCAGTAAACAGCAATTCCGGCGCGCCCTCGCAATACAGCCAACGCCCTCCGTAATAATCGTCTTTTAGCTCAATGACTGCTTCTGAATCTTTCGACCTATGCAAGCTCGGACGTTTCTCCTTCGTGTCCCATGACCAGGTATTGCGAAACCAGATGGTCGGCAGCAGGCGCAGCGGCGCAGGCTCAGTCCCGCGATTCGTGACGCTGATGCGAACCAGAATATCCTCCGCGCTCGCCTTCGCGTATTCGACCAAGACATCGAAATATTTGTCTTCATCAAAAATGCCGGTGTCAATCAACTCGTACTCGGGCTTGCTTCGACCACGCGCGCGGTTCTCATCCAAAAGCTGCTGGTATGGAAAAGCCGCTTGCGGATACTTGTACAAAAACTTCATGTACGAATGCGTCGGCGTCGAATCAAGATAGAAATAATACTCTTTGACATCCTCGCCGTGATTGCCTTCATTGCCCGTCAGGCCGAAAAGGCGCTCTTTAAGCATCGGGTCACGCTCATTCCACAGCGCGACCGCAAAGCAGATACGCCCGTGACGGTCAGAGATTCCGGCCAAGCCATCCTCGTTCCACCTGTAAGCGCGCGAGCGCGCATGCTCATGCGGAAAATAATCCCAGGCAGAACCGTGCGGGCTGTAATCCTCGCGCACAGTGCCCCACGCGCGCTCGCTCAGGTAAGGCCCCCAGCGTTTCCAATGCGCCATCCGCCCGCGCGCCTCTTCCAGCCGCTGCTCTTCAGCCGTCTGCGCCGCCGCCTGTTTGTTCGAGACGCTCTCGCTCATGTTATTTATTGAAAGCCACAACACTCAATCCAAATTCCGACTCGACCCTTTGCGCCTTGAGTTTTTTTCTTCTTTGCGCCTTTGCGGGAAACGTTGATGTTTCTCGCAAAGGCGCAAAGATAAAACCGAAGGCGCAAAGCAGAAGACGCAAAGCAGAGGTTTGAGTTTTGGCTGTACAGCTATCTCAAATCTCAAATCTGAGATTTAAAGTCATCAGCCAAGCGAAACATTCTCGCGCCCGTGTCGTAAGACCTTTGACATCCAGATCAGCTCTTTCAAAAACTTATCCATCCTCTTGATGTAAGATTCGTCAAGCAGCTTTCCTTCCGCATCGAAGATTTTCCCCACGCTCGAAAAATTGCCGTCCCAGAAAATCGCCACCAGCCCCAGCTCGCGCAAGACCGGCAGCAGATTCTCGATCACGCGCGTGCCGCCAAAGCCGCCCGCCGAAACGCCGCAGACGCCGACGGCCTTGTGTATGTACTCCTTCAAATTAGAATCGAGCGCATGCTTGAGCAATCCCGGATAGCCGTGATTATATTCCGGTGTCACGATAATCAAACCATCCGCCCGCTCGACCGTCGCCGAAAAGCGCGCATCCTTAATCGCTTCGCCCGCATCTTCCATCGAAAGCTTGAGGTCGCGGATGTCAATCAACTCCGTCTCGACGCCATCGTGTTTAGCAATTTCTTCATGAACAAAGCGCGCGACGTGCTCGCTCATGCGCCCTTGTCTGGCTGTGCCGAGAATGACCGGAATGAAAAGCGGTTTTGGTGTCGTAGTCATAAATTTTTCCTGTGCTGGTGTGATTAGACGAAAGACTTTTACCACAGAGGACGCCGCGAGACACAGAGGTTAAAGACGATCTCAGATTTGAGATGCTGAATTTGAAAACGCTTTAATCAATGCGTCGCGCGACGCAGACAGCCGAGACGCCGAAGGGAAAATTCATGCGGCTCAGGACTTTGCTCTCCGCTCCGAAGATGCGACCGAGGACGCCGTTCAATCTCGACACGGTGATGTTGTTTTCCGATGCGGGACGAATGCCCGTGACGCGCATCAGCGCGCGACCCAGGAGGATTGGCATGAAGAAAGTAATGTTGGCGTAAGTCGCGCGCTCGACCTCAAAGCCTGCGGCGCGAACTGCGCCGAGGAGTTGCGGCAGACGATAACGCCTGCGGTGATGGCTGATGTCATCCTGCACGCCCCACAGGAAAGTGAAGGCCGGAACGAACAGCAGTGCATAACCGCCGGGCTTGAGTACGCGGCGCATCTCTGCGAGTCCAGCCGCGTCGTCGTCCAAATGCTCTACGACATCGAGCGCGGTCACGACATCGAACGTGTTGTCTTCGTAAGGCAGCTTTTCCGCCGCGCCGAGCCGCACGCTTTTCAGTCCACGCGCCTGACAAAAAGCGAGCGCGTCTTCAGAAACATCCACGCCCTCCGCTTCGCCAAAACGCGCGAGCATCTCCAAATTCGCTCCCGTCCCGCAGCCGACATCGAGGATGCGCGGCCTTCCGTCCTTCATCTCAAGCTCTGCCACGATGCGCTCAAGAAAACTTTCAAGGATGCGCCGCCGCCCTGCAAACCACCAGTGCGTCCCCTCGACCTCGTACATGATCGAGTAGGTGTGCTGCTGCATCTCTTGAGGTAATTGATTCATAAAACTAATTCAAACAGGGATGGACAGGATAAACAGGATAAAGAAATTACAGATTACAGATTTGAAATCTCAGATCAAGTTACAGATTTGAAATCTTAAATCAAGTCAGAGATTTGAAATCTCGAATCAAGTTACGGATTTGAAATCTCGAATCAAGTCAGAGATGTGAAATCTCAAATCAAGTTACGGATTTGAAATCTCAAATTAAGAATCTCAAATTCAAATCTTTATGCTCCATCCTGTCTACCCTGTCCATCCTTGTGAATTCTTCTCTAATTGATGCGCCCCATGCCGCACCAGCTATTTTTGTTGTGCCAAGTTATCTGCACGTCGCTGGTATTGATGCCGCGCCACCATTCTTCAAACTCTGGGCGCGAAATATAAAAGGCCGTCGGCGCGACCAGATGATCGAAGACAATCGTGTGCTGTTCACGCCAGCCGAAATCGGAAATCGCATTCATGTAATCATTGTAGAACAGCTTGCGCGCAACCCTCTCGCCGCTCGCGCTGCGATTCAGAGGGCCGTAGACCAATTTTGTCGCGGCATACAGAGCCGCCGTCGGCAGTTTCGACAAGTGCAGCAAGGCGCGCGGGTTGATGCGCGCCGTTACGCGCTCGCGCAAAGGATTCACAAAGCGCGTGATCCATCCATTATTCTCCGCGCCATAAACCCAGGCGGAAATGTGCCCGCCCGTTTTGACTTTTGAAGCCAGCGAGACGAACCCTGCACGCGGGTCTGGCAGGTGATGAAGCACGCCCACCGAGAAGGCGTAATCGAAAGCGCGTTTGAGCGGCAGATGATACAGGTCTGCCTGAATGACATGCGCGTTTTCCAGATTGCGCGTCGCGGCAAAGGCGACTTCGACCGCCGCGCTCAAGTCAACCGCGATGACATCACGCGCGCCCCAATTGGCTGCAAGCTGCGTGTGGCGGCCTTTGCCGCACCCGCCTTCGAGCACGACTTTATCCTTAAAAAAATCCGGCTTGACGGGTTTGAGCCAGCCTAAAAACTGTTCTGCGTATCGCTCGTCCTGCTGCGTGAAATGCTGCCAGGAGAATCCGAAGTTCTCAGCCGTCGCAGCCTTGTCGGCTTCGACTTTTTCGAGGTCTGCGAAACGCGGGACGCCGCGCACGATTGGAAAATGCCGCGCGCAAGGAGCGCAATCCAGCTTGCCCTCCATGATTTCATCTCGCTCGCCACGCCCTGCCGAATGCAGGCGCAACTCGCCGCCGCAGCCCGGACAAATGAGATACTGTAACAGTCTCTCTTTCATAACTCTTTAAGCTTGAGTCTTCCTCTGCTTCTTAAATTTAGACACGAGCGCGGGCAGTTGCGAGACGGCCAGACCGGCAAAGACGAACAGCGCTGCCTGCATCGGCAACCCGTAACGAATCTCTGTGTGCATAAACGAGCCGACGAGCAAATAGTATAAAACGGTTGCCAGCATAATTCCGGTCATCCGCGCCTCTGTGCGAAAGGCTAAGATAATTCCAAGCAGCATGAGCGGCAGCGCGAGGTATCGCATCACGCTCTGAATCATGCCGAGCAGGTTGACGAACAACGCGAGCGCGCCGCCCTGCAAATGCGCGGGCAAACATTTTTTGCTTGTCACGTTGATGCCCATGCTGCCATAGAAGGGCAAAGGTTCGCCCGCGTATTTCAAAACTCCCACGCCGCGCCGCAACATCACGCCCGCATACCACACAGGGTTCGACTTGATGACAGCCATCGCTTTACGCGCACGCGCTCTGTCGCGCTCGACTCCGTTCGGATAGTAGAGATTAAATTTTTCTCCGGGCGCGACTCCCATCTCTGCGCGCTCTTTTTCCGTCAAGAGGCTGTCGCCGTACACCGCGCCGAACTCAGCCGCGCGGTCTGTCTCGCCTAAGCCTTCCCACAAATTTGTCCCCACGCCTAAGCCCGTCGGCACGAACGCGCGAAACGTGATGATGTTACGCACGACGATAGGCGTTATCAGGAGCGCTGCGCCGAGCGCAACGCACGCTGACAAGCGAACTCTCTCGCGCCAGCCCGCGCTCACAAACAAGAGCAGAGCCAGCGCCCACCACACGACCAGCAGCATCGCGTTCGCACGCAGCCAGCACGAAGCCCCGACCAACAATCCCGCGCCGATAGCCCAACGCCAGCTCTTTCGCTTCGCCGCCAGCAGCAGCATCCACACACCGCCCAGCACCAGCCAGCTTGTCGGAGAGTCCGCCAGCGGCATCGCGCCGTACAAAGCCAGCAAGGGCGACAAAGCCGCCAACGCTCCGGCACACAAGCCCGCGCGCCAACCGTAACCCGTCACGCCGATGCCGGCGACGAGCAGCACGGACAAAGCATCCAGCATCCATTGCACAGTCTGCACCACTGCGGCAGACCTCGCGCCGCGCAGCGTGTAAACGAAAGCCAGCCACAGCGGATAACCCGGCGGGTACACAGCCGCGTCCGTCTGCGATGGGTCATCAATCCAAAACGCGCTCGCCGTGCCGTCTAAAATCGCCTGCGCCTGCCGGTCAAAGATCGCGTAGATGCCATGAGGAAACCATCCTGCATCATTGAGATGCGCTCCGATAAATCGTGCCGTCAGAGCGCGCACCGCGAAAGCGAGCAACACGATGAGCAGCAGGACAAAAATCCGCCTGCGCGTCACCGGCGAAACGTTTTCCAGCAGCCGCTTCATCAATAATCAAGGTTTGAGTAGGAATTCGATGCTTGAAAGATTACTACTCTCTCTTTGCGGTCTTTGCGTCTTACTTCTTTGCGTCCTTTGCGTTTAAACTTCCTCTTAACCGCAAAGAGCGCAAAGTTTTCTCGCAAAGAACGCAAAGAGTTTCTACTCTTGATTGACATTTATTTTGATTCTCCGCGAAACCATTCGACAAAGCGGCGGATGCCGTCTTCGATCTGCGTCTGCGGATTGTAATTGAGCAAGCGTCGCGCCTTCGTGATGTCTGCGAAGGTTTGCGGGACATCGCCCGGCTGCATCGGCTGGCGGTCAATGACTGCTTTCCGTCCCAACTCTTTTTCCAGCAACTCGATTAACTCGCGCAGCTCGACCGTGCGCGATTCGCCAAGATTAAAAACTTCGTAATCGCTCGAAGCGTAATCAATCGCCGCGCGCACGCCTTGTATGATGTCTTCGATATAAGTGTAATCGCGTCGCGTCGTGCCGTCGCCGAAGACCGGAATAGCTTGTCCTTCATCAATCAGGCGCGCGAACTTGTGAATCGCAAGGTCTGGACGCTGCCGCGCGCCGTAGACCGTAAAGAAGCGCAGGCACACACAGCGTATGCCGTACAGGTGCGAGTAGGTGTGACAGATAAGCTCGCCCGCAGCCTTCGTCGCCGCGTAGGGCGAGATGGGCTGGCGTATCTCGTCTTCCTCGCTGAAAGGAACTTTGGCATTGATGCCGTAGACGGATGAGGACGAGCCGAAAACAAATTGCCTGACACCAGCCCCGCGCGCCAGCTCAAGCAGATTCACAGTGCCGTTGATGTTCGTCTCAGCATAAAGCTGCGGCTCGCTCAAACTCGGGCGCACGCCCGCACGCGCCGCCAGATGCACGATGCAATCAAACTTTGTCTCTGAGAAAATTTTATCGAGCGCGGCGCGGTCGCGTATGTCAGCCTCGACAAGCTTGTACGCAGCATCAGCCACGTGAGAGCTAACGTTCGCGCGCTTCATCTGCGGCGCATAAAAATCATTGAAATCATCCACGACCGTCACGCGCCACGCGCGCTCGCTCAAGAGTCCATCAACCAGATGCGAGCCGATAAAGCCCGCGCCACCCGTTACCAGTATGTTCTTCATAAACAGTTTTGAGTTTTCGGTTTTCAGTTTTCAGTAACAGATAGTCTTTGGTCTTTGGTTTCAGCTTTTCAGTGTTATGGCACAAGCGACGAACGATGCTCCGACGCTGAAAACTGAAAACTGTCTACTTCGTCGCGTAAATCCACAAATGCCAGCCCCAGCGTGCGGCGAGGCGCGTTTCCATCCCGCGCGTGAGCAGTCCCCCAATCACCGGCAGCCAGCGTTTATTTAAAAAGTGCGTTTTGATTTCCACTTGCGCGAAATCCTTGAACAGCTCGCGAGCCTGTTTGCGCGAGTAAACGCGCGCCAGCGGATTGCCAGCGCCGTCCGTGTTCTGATTCAAAAATTCACCGGGCGCGAGATACCCTTCAGCATCCGCTTTTAACTGCTGCGCGTGCTCGCGCAAGGATTCGACGGGTTCGCCCGTCAGCTTATTGACAAGCTTTAGTCCCGCTTCATATTTAAGCAGTCGCGCGCCTGCGCGTCTCAAAAGAGAGATGTTGATGCGATAGTTATACGAATTTCGATGATAGAGCATGATGACGGCGCGACCGCCGGGCTTTAAGACGCGATGGACTTCGCGCACGGCGCGCTCTGTGTCCGGCGTGTGATGCAGGACGCCGTGCGAGTAAACCAGATCGAAAGATGCATCCGCGAAATCCAGATTTTCGGCATCGCTTGTGCGAAATGTTCCCGGCAGGTTAAAAAGCTCAAAGCGTTTCTGCGCCAGCTCGATTGCCGCTTCGGTCAGATCAACGCCCGTATAATCCGCGCCTGCGAGCGCGAACTGCGCGCCGTCCGTGCCGAGTCCGCAGCCGATTTCCAGCACACGCAAATTGCTTGCGCCCGCGAAATCCGCCGCGCCGGGAATGTGCCATTCCTTGCTGTAGCGATGCTCCTCTACGCGCTCGAAAAAGAGGCGCGACCCCATGGGAGCGTCGCTGAATTTCGTGCCGCACGGATGTGCCTGCCAGAAGGCGCGGACGCGCTCTTTCAGATTGTCTGTAGCCTCGGACATGAACAAAAACCGCCCTGCAAACGGGGGCTTGACTGCGCTTAAACTATGAACCTGCGGGCATGAAAGAAAACTTCACGCTCAAACAAACTGTGCAAGGTAACATGGCCTCGCGCGCCGCGACAAGCGACGCCCTGATTTGATGACGGGCAGGCGTTTTGCGAGGCAACGGCTTGATGCTAAAATACATCTTTACTCGATGCCGCGCCTCTTGGTTTTTCCAGCATTGCGGCGCAATCATTCAACTCGAACCCCCGCGTATAACAATCACTTTTAAGGAGATTTACCAGTAATGTTTAGAAGTTGCCCCAAGCTGGCCTCGCGTCCGGCTTTCTCTTTATTGACGGCTGCGCTCTGCCTGCTCATCGTGGCGGGCTGGGCGATGCCTCTGCGCGCTCAGTCAGGAGTCAGCAGTTTTGATCGCGAACGATTTCGCAAGATGCTTGACGTAATCAAGAGCGAGGTTAAGAAAAATTATTACGATGTCAATTATCACGGCATTGATCTGGATACACACTTCAAGGCCGCAGATGAAAAGGTCAAGCAGGCCACCTCGAACGGGCAGGCTCTGGGAGTCATCGCGCAGGCGTTGCTTGATTTTAACGACTCGCATCTCTTTTTCCGGCCACCGGGACGGGTCGCAAAGGTCGAGTACGGATGGCAGATGCACATGTTCGGCAGCAAATGCTTTGTGACGGCAATCAAGCCGGGCAGCGACGCGGAAGCCAAAGGACTCAAAGTCGGCGATGAAATCTATTCGATAGACGGCTACGAGCCGACGCGCGAGAACTTTTGGAAGATTCGCTATTTTTATTATTCGCTGCGCCCCAGAGCGGGCATGAAGCTGGTCATCCAAGACCCGGACGGCAAGCAGCGCGATCTCACCGTGATGGCGAAGGTGGAGCAGGGCAAGCTGGTCAAGGATGTGTCGGGAGCAACCACCGGCAATGATATTTTTGATGAAATCAGAGAAGCTGAAAACGAAAGCCGCTTAGAGCGCAACGTCATCGTCAAATTAAAAGACAGTCTTGATGTTGCTATCTGGAAGTTGCCGACTTTTATGCAGAGTCCGTCGGATATGGATAACCGGATGGCTGATGTCAGAAAATATAAAGCGCTGATCCTTGATTTGCGCGGAAATGGCGGAGGCCGCGTGGATGCTCTTGAGCGGCTGGTCGGCAACTTCTTCGACCGTGACGTGAAGATTGCCGAACTCAAGGGACGTAAGAAGATGGACCCGATGTTTGCCAAAACGCGCGGCGGTAGCCATTTCGCAGGTAAGCTGGTAGTGCTGATTGATAGCGGCTCAGGCTCAGCCGCCGAGATTTTCGCGCGCGTCGTACAGCTAGAGAAGCGCGGCATCGTCATCGGCGACCGCTCTTCGGGCGCAGTCATGCAGAGCCTTGGATACTCTTATGAGTCCGGCGTTGACATCGTAGCCTTTTATGGCGCGAGCATCACCAATGCCGATGTCATCATGTCCGACGGCAAGAGCGTCGAGCACGTCGGCGTGATTCCCGACGAGTTGATGTTGCCGACCGGAGCCGACCTCGGTGCCAAGCGTGATCCGGTGCTGGCACGCGCCGCCGCGCTGGTCGGGGTTGAGCTGACGCCGGAAAAAGCCGGGACGTTCTTTCCCATCGAGTGGAAGAAATAAGCGTCTCTAAAACGAAAGCATGGCCGCGCAGTGGATTGCAACGCTGCGCGGCCATGCTTTTTTTTGTCTCTGGTTTCTAACTCAATCAATAAAGCGATGCTGTGCGCGATAGCGGTGCAGCAGCTCTTCCAGAAATCCTTCGTAAGTAAAGGTCGCCAGATGATAGGACGGGCGCAGGCGATACATGATCGGCATCGCCACGCGCCAGGCCATCCACTGCCGCTGCATGTCCGGCAAATCCCAGCGGCGGCGCAGGAAAGTTTCCACCACCTCGATCTGCGATTCTGTGAGCGGGCTTAAGTCGGCTGTGAAAGGCGTCGGCCTGAACGAACGCCTGTAGGCGCTGTCGCTGACCGGCGCGGCAAAGACCTCATCGAAAGACGGAGCTTCCGCCGCGCGCTCGCGCACGACGACCGTCCCGGCGATCATATCGCCCGCGCGCTGGTCTTTCGCGCTGATGAAAACTGAGATCAGGCCAATCGAATAAAACGGCGCGGGCATCATGTCAAAGGTTCTGAGCAGGTTGCGCACAGCCGCCTCCCAGAAAGTGACGGGGCGTCCGTCCTCGCGTATCACACGCAGCTTGAGCCAACGCTTGCCGGGCGTCTGCCCGTTCCACAGCCACTCGAAAAAAACGAAGTAGCCGGAGATGATAAGAAAAATAAGGACGATGAGCAGGGCTTGGACCCACTTCGGAGCTTCGGTCAGCTTCATTCCCAGACTCGCGTAATCCGAGATAATCGCAAAGCCGAGATAGAGCAGCAGCATAATGAGAATCTGCAACGTGTGGTCAACGGCGCACGCCAGAAAGCGATTGCCCGTCGAAGCCAGCGCGAAATGCAAAGGCACACGCTCCGGCGTCTCGATCACCAGCGTCTCTTCATTCGCAATCGTAAATTCGGCAGCCATCTCTGGCCTCGAATTATAAAACATAATCAAGCAGTAGCGTAAACAAAAGCATTCGCAAGCGACGGCCTCCCGCAAAGGCGCAAAGGCGCAAAGAAAGCGATTTAATTCTTCTTTGCGCCTTTGCGCCTTTGCGGGAGTTGGTTTTTGCCTAAGCTAAAGGTTGCATGCAATTGAATCCCGTAATAAATTCATTGAAGATGATTAACATTTTAAGTTGAGAATCGGAGAAGCACATCAAGTGAACGGACGTATCTTTCAACTCAACTGCTCGGACGGCGGCGTGCCGAAATTGCCCGTGCGCGAGGCCGTCTTGACGCCGACGGGACTAATCGGAGACAGGCAGGCGCATCCCTCGATTCACGGCGGGCCAGAGCGCGCCCTGTGCCTCTACGCGCTCGAACAGATTCTCTCCTTGCAGGCCGAAGGGCATCCCATTTATCCCGGCTCTGTCGGCGAGAACGTGACCGTGACAGGGCTTGACTGGAACGCGCTCGCGCCCGGACAGCGCCTCGCGCTCGGCGATGAAGTCTTGATCGAGATCACCTCCTACGCAGGGCCGTGCCAGAACATCAAAGCATCATTCGCCGCAGGGGAATTCCAACGCATCTCCCAAAAAATACATCCCGGCGAAGCCAGACTCTACGCCCGCGTGCTGCAAACCGGACGCCTCGCAATAGGCCAGCCGATTGTGCTGTTAAAGAGTAATGGAGACGGATGACAGCGAGGCTAAATGTAAATCAAAGCACGTCCTGACAAACGTTCCGGCGGTTGAGCGCAGGCGCGGGCGTGCGATATATTGATTTTTGATATTGATAAGGTAGAGGTAACCTAACAGGCAGAAAGCGGTTTGTAATATGTTATACTGCGCCTGTGGCAGAGAAGCACAATCGTTATCGAGCAACCGAAAAGGGCAGCCAAAAGCACCGTGAATATATGCGCGGCTACATGATTGCCTATCGCGCCCGTCTCAAGCAAAGCGGTGACTATGATCCAGAGGAAGAAAGACGCAAATGGCGAGAGCAACATCAGGAAGTCAGAAAGAGAGCAATGGATCGGCTTGGCGGAAGACAATGCGTTAATTGTGGATGCGATGAATGTTCTCTTTTGGAAATCAATCATATTAATGGAGGCGGTCGGGCGGCAGCAAAGTTGAGATCGAATCGTCAACTGTATCGGGACATCGCCTACGGCAGAGTTGAGGCTGATGATTACAACGTCCTCTGCCGTGTTTGTAACGCACTCCATTATGTTCAAATCGTTCTTGGCGTAAAAGGGCACGTCGTTAAATGGAAGATGTTATAAAGTAACGAGGTCTTGAATTAAAACAGAGGACTCACATAATAATGTAAGGTAACGGAGGGTTGGCAGAACGGCTATTGCACTGGTCTTGAAAACCAGCGTCCGAAAGGGCATGGGGGTTCGAATCCCTCACCCTCCGCCAATTAAGTTTTTATTTTCAAACGAGCCGTTCGCGTCCCCCTTTTCCGGCGAGGAGCGACGGCTTTTTGATTGAGCGCTGAGAGAGAAAGTTTCGGGGAGGAAAAGAAAGTTTTGTCTGTGTGGAGCAATACAGAAGTGTTGGGGAGAATCAACGAATCACCGCTGATGTTGACAGCCTGCTTGTGGTTGCAGGACAACGTGGGTTGGCTTAAGCGTCTGTGGTCCTACATAGACCATAAATTCACCATTGGTAATTTCAGCATCTCTGTCACGACGCTGGCGATTGGCACAGGGATTTTTCTAGTCGCCTTAATTATCTCGCGCTCGCTGCGAGCGTTTCTACAGGGGCGGCTCGAAGGGCGCAAGAATCTTGATCCGGGGTTGCAGTACACGCTGCTCAGGCTCTTGCATTATGTGATTATCTCGGTCGGCGTGCTGTTGGCCTTCAAGACGGCTTTTAACGCAGACCTGACGACGTTGGCCGTAGTCTTCACAGCGCTCTCTGTCGGCATCGGCTTCGGCTTGCAGTACATCGCGGGCGACATCGCTTCCGGCTTTATCCTGCTGTTTGAGCGTCCGGTGCGTATCGGCGACTTTATCACCATCACAGGCCCCGACAGCAAATTGACAGAAGGCCGCGTGCACAGCATCAACCTGCGCACGACTATGGTAGTGACGAACGATCACATCACGGCCATCGTGCCCAACTCAAAGCTGGTCAACCAGACGCTGATTAACTGGTCTTACGGCGAGCGGCGTTCGCGCATCTCGATTCCGGTCGGCGTGGCCTACGGTTCGGACGTGGAACTGGTGACACAGACGCTGCTGCGCGCGGCAGAGGGTGTGAAGTTTCTGCTGGCAGAGCCAAAGCCGAGCGTGCAATTCTTAAGCTTCGGCGAATCTTCAATAGATTTCCGCTTGCTGGTCTGGACTGACCGCCCGCGCCGCTACCCGTCTATCAAGAGCGACATCAACTATCGCATCGAAAAACTGTTCCGCGAGGCAAAAATCGAGATTCCTTTTCCGCAAAGAGAATTTCGCGTGCGGCAGGACGCGCCGCCGCCCTTTGACAAGCGCGGGCCGGACGACGACCACGACGACGAGCGAGACAGCAGAGATAGATGAGAAGGATGCTAAGCGAGATGAGATTCAGCATGCCTGTCATCCAGTCAATTTTACAAGCAGAAGATTCCCTTTGCGTTTCTTTGCGTCTTAACTCTTTGCGGTCTTGGCGTTAAAAAGCACTTAACCGCAAAGACCGCAAAGGCAAACCCCGCAAAGAGCGCAAAGAGTCGCTTGTTTATCTCTCCGGTTTGTGCCGTTGCCTGAATCCGGTTGGACAAAATCCTCACTTTAAGGTTAGGCTTGAATCACTCCTGAATGAATAGCCATTCAGCAGCGCCTCGTTAAAGATGAGTTTAGATTTCTGGCTTGTCGGCCTTCGTGTTTATCTGAAATTTGAGGTTTTTAATTTCAGAAAGCAGGCCGTCAATCCAAAATCCAAAATCTAAAATCCAAAATCGTCCGGGATGCGCTCAGTACGTTCACTCTCAAACAATCGTCCGCCGGTCGCCGATAAGCGCGAGGCCATTTTGCGTGCCGCGACGCGCGTTTTTGCGCGCAACGGTTATTTCAACTCGAAAGTCGCGGACATCGCGAGCGCGGCGGGCGTCGCGGATGGCACGGTCTATCTTTATTTCAAGAGCAAGGAAGAGATTCTGCATTCGATCTTTGACCGGACGGTTGACGAAGCGGTTTCGGAAGCGCGCAGGCAGTTGGAAGAGATGCGTGACCCGCGCGAAAAATTGCGGCGCATCGCGCACCTGCATCTTGAACGCCTCGGCGCAGACAGAGACCTCGCCGTCGTTTTTCAGGTAGAATTGCGCGGCTCAACTAAATTCATGGAAGAATTTTCCGCCGCCGGCTTTGCCAGCTATCTGGGTTTGATTCGCGCGACGATTGAAGAAGGGCAGCGCGAGGGCGTCTTTCGCTCCGGCTTGAATGCCAAAGTCGTCTCAAAGATTTTGTTCGGCGCGCTCGATGAGATGGCGACGAACTGGATTCTGTCGAAGCGACGTTATAAGCTCGCGCCGATGGGAGATCAAGTGCTGGACATCTTTCTGAACGGGGTGAGCGCCTGATGCAAGAGACGATTCAGATAGCCCTGAGCGGCGCGGAAATCAAACGGCAACGTGTGCCGCTTAACGAAGGCGAGCCGACGACGCTCGTCGAGATGTTCGAGCATACCGCGCAGAAGCACCGGAAACCCGACGCGCTCAATTACAAAAAGGACGGCGCGTGGCATGCCATCTCTTCGGAAGAGATAGTGTTGCGTGCGCGCAAGATCGCGCTCGGCCTCTACGCGCTCGGCGTGCGGCGCGGCGACCGCGTCGCGTTGCTGTCGGCGAACTGTCCCGAATGGACTCTGACGGATGCGGGCAGCCAGTTCGCGGGCGTGATAGACGTTCCGATTTACACCACTCAATCTCCCGCGCAGGTCTGCTACATCCTGAAAGACTCCGGCGCGCGGGTTTTCTTTATCCAGAATCGTGCGGCCTTAGAGCGCATTCGCGAAGCGATAAAAGATTGCGCTGACATCGAGCAATTTATCTTCTTTGATAAAGCGGGCGTCGAAGACGAGAACGCGCTTTCGCTCGCGGAGCTTGAAGCGCGCGGGCAAAAGCTCTCTGAAGAACAACCGCAGCTTGCAGAGGAGCTAAAGCGCGCCATCCGGCCTGATGATTTGGCGACGATTATCTACACTTCGGGGACGACCGGCGAGCCGAAGGGCGTGATGCTGACGCAATCCAATCTCGTCTCGAACCTGATTGATTCTTCCGGGCATCTCTCGTTCGGCGTGCGGGATGTGTCGCTGTCCGTCTTGCCGCTCTCGCACGTCCTCGAACGCCTAGCGATGTACATGTACCTGCATCACGGGATGAGCGTCTTCTATGCGGAGTCGCTGGAAAAGGTCGGCGAAAATTTCCGCGAAGTGCGCCCGACGGTTTTTGTAGGCGTCCCGCGCCTGTTTGAAAAAATCTACGCGCGCATTAAAGAGAAAGCGGCGGCGGACGGAAAAGCGAAGGCAGCGATTCTCGCCTGGGCTGTCGCGGTCGGCAAGAGTTACGCGCAGCATGATTTGAATCACAAGAAAATTCCGCTGACGCTCGCGCTCAAATATAAGATTGCTGACCGTCTCGTCTTCTCTAAATTGCGTGCGGGACTCGGCGGGCGCATGCGTCTCTTTGTCTCCGGCGGCGCAGCCCTTTCGGAAGAGATCGGCTACATCTTCTGCGGCGCGGGGCTGCCCATCGTGCAAGGCTTCGGTCTAACGGAGACTTCGCCCGTCATCACCGCCGGAAGATCAGAGGACAATCGCATCGGCACGGTCGGCAAGCCCATCCACAACGTCGAAGTGAGAATCGCCGAAGACGGCGAGATCGAAGTGCGCGGGCCGAATATCATGCGCGGCTACTACAACAAGCCCGAAGAGACTGCCAAAGTTTTCACTGCGGACGGTTGGTTCAAGACCGGCGACATCGGCACGCTCGACGCGGACGGTTTCCTGCGCATCACGGATCGCAAGAAAGAGCTATTTAAAACTTCCGGCGGCAAGTACATCGCTCCGCAAGTCATCGAACAGCTCATCAAAGGCTCGCGCTTTGTCAATCAGGTCGTCCTCGTCGGCAACGAGCGCAAGTTTCCCGCAGCCCTCATCGTGCCAGACTGGGAACAGGTTCAATCTTATGCAGAATTGAAAGGCATCCCTGAACGCACGCCCGACGCCCTCGTCAAACACCCGCGTATTTTAGATTTGTTCCAGCGACAGGTTGACTCGCTCACCGAAGGCTTGGCGCAATACGAGCGCGTCAAGCGCGTCGCCCTCCTTGAAAAAGAATTGACCATCGAAGGCGGCGAGCTAACGCCGACCATGAAAGTCAAACGCCGCATAGTGGATGAGAAATATCGCGATGTGATTGACCGCATTTATGCAGAAGCCGTCGCGCCGCGTTGATTCATAGTTTAGAGCGAGATTCAGTTGAGCATAGGGATCAGAGCGTTCACCGCAGAGACGCAAAGATGCGCAGAGAAAGCGCAGAGGCTTGAATGCCTCTCAACTCTCTCTGCGCTATCTCGGCGTCCTCCGCGTCTCTGCGACGAATCATCCTGCCTTCCATTCAATTAACCATCGCTATGGAAAAGAAAACTTATTCACTGATTATCAAGCGCATCCGCGACGAGGCGCGCGAGATACGCGCTTTCGATATGCAGGTGGCAGAGACAGAAGGCTCGCATGGCCTCGCGTTCCTTCCCGGTCAGGTCGCTATCTTGCGCGCGGGCGAAGAGGCTCCGGCCTACTTTGCTTTTGCCAGCGCGCCGGAAGACGCGGAGCTGGAATTTCTCATCAAGCGCGGGCAGGGCGCGAGCGGCGTTATCTACGAGATGAGCGCGGGTGCTCGTGTGGAGTTAATTGACGTGGTCGGCCACGGCTTTCGGCTCGAAGAGCAGAAGGGCAAAGATTTGGTCTTCGTCGCGATGGGCACGGGCGTCGCCCCTCTGCGCTCCGCGCTCCGCCACGCGATCAGGCACAAAGAGGACTACGGCCAATTAGTCGTGCTGTATGGAGCGCGCACGCCCACGCACTTCTGCTATGCGGATGAGACTCAAGAGTGGGAAGCCGCAGGCGTAGAACTGCGCGAAGTCGTCTCGCGCCCGGACGGTCACGACTGGTCTGGCCCGACCGGCTACGTGCAATCGCTCTTAGACCACATCGTGCCGGACTTGAAATCCCCCGTCGCCCTCGTCTGCGGCTCGCGCGAGATGATAGAGCAGACGCGCGACCGCCTCTTGCAGATGGGATTTGCTAAGGAAGAGATTTTGACGAATTACTGATTTGTGCTTTGTCCTTAGTTCTTTGTGCTTTGTTCTTTGCCTGTGGCACTCAGCTTTGAATCGTCAATTCAATTTTGAATAGCGTGCAAAGAACAAAGCACAAAAGACAAAGCACAAAAATCATTACTTTTTAGCAACAGAAACGCTGACGCGCGAGGGGTATCTGGTTGAGCGATGGATGCGTTGCGTCGCGGTCTGAAAGTCGCTTTCTTTTGCCATAAAAATATTGTCAACAAACTTTTGCGGGTTGCGGTCGTAGAGCGGAAACCAACTGCTCTGGACTTGCACCATAATCCGGTGGCCTTTCAGAAAGCTGTAATCGTTGCCGCGCAGGTCAATCGTGTATTCGTTGACCTGATTCGCCGCGATGGCTTCCGGCTTCTCGAAGCTCTTGCGATACCGCCCGCGAAAAATCTCGCTCGCCACCATCAATTGATAACCGGCCAACTTTGTATCGGCAGGGTATTCCGCAGGATAAACGTCAATCAGTTTTACTACCCAATCGCTGTCCGTTCCGGTGGTCGAGGCGAAAAGATGCGCGATGATGTCGCCGGTGATTGTGACATCCTCTGCGAGCGGTTCGGTCTGCCAGATGAGAACGTCGTTGCGCTCGCCCAAAAATCTCTGGTCTTGAGCCAGCCACGTATACCACCTTGAACCGTTCTGGTCGTAGGTCGCTTCAACCGGACGCTTGCGGTAGGGCACAGGGTTCGCCGGGTCGGAGACGTAGCTGTCAAAGTCTTCAGCGGGTTTATTCGTCCCCGGCTTGTCAAAAGAAAGCTGGCGACTGGCTCGCAAATACAAATCGCGTTTTTGCATGTTCCGGCGCGGCGACCATTCGTCATAAGTCATCCATTTGTTCGTGCCGGATTGAAAGATCGTTGCTTCGGCCTGTTTGAGATTTCCTTTGTCCTTCAAATGATAAGCGAACCACGGAGCCTCTATGTTTTTGCGATAATGTCTCGCTGTGTCGCTGCCGAAATCCACGTCTGCCAGACGCCGCCCGCGCCCGCCCCAGCCGCCGTGATTCCAGGGACCTTCGACCAGAGAAACCAGATTCCTTTTATCGTTCTTTTCTAAAACCTGATAAGTCGTCAACGCGCCGTACAAATCTTCCTGATCCCACCACCCGCCGACGACGAGGGTTGGGACGGTCACTACTTGATTGAATTGATTTTTCAAGGCTCGCTGCTGCCAGTAAGAGTCGTAAGCAGGATGCGCGACAAAAGCGTTCCACGTCGGCAGTTTTCCATCAAGCTGCGTTGTCAGGGTAGAGAGAGTTTTCAGATTAAGATACCAATCGTAAGCATCGGTTGCACCGAAGCTCACATTTTCTCCCCCCCTGGAGCCTTCCAGCGACTTCACCCACTCGTGCCCGTAGCTCTGACGAAATGCGCCGTGGTGGAACAAATCGTCTCCCATCCAGAAGTCCGCGACCGGAGCTTGCGGCGAAGATGCTCTGAGCGCGGGGTGCGGTTCCAGGAGCGCCATCGTCGCCAGCCAGCCATCATATGAGCCGCCCATAATTCCCGCGCGCCCGTTATTCTTCGGCACGTTCTTAACCAGCCAATCAATCGTGTCGTAGGTGTCCGTGCTTTCGTCAACGGATTTGTCATCGCGCCGGTCACGCGGCGGACGCACCATCACAAACTCTCCTTCCGAATCAAACTTTCCGCGTATGTCTTGAAAGACGAAGATGTAACCATCCTGCACCAAATCTTTGCGCGAGCCATTGAGCCTGCTGGAACCCCATCCCTTCACCCCGTAAGGCGAGCGATTAATCATGAACGGCAGCGGCCCCGTCTGACCTTGCGGAGCAAGGATAACCGTGTAGAGATGAACGCCGTCGCGCATGCGTATCTTCGCTTCGGTTCGCGTGAACTCAATGCGCGTGTCTTTGGCTGGCTGGTCGCTGATTTTTTTGGCGGGAAATTCTCTGCCGCTCTGACGCCAGATGATGGAAACGACTTTGCCTCCGGCCTCGCGTATGAAATCCACCTGCGCGTTAAAGGCTTTAAGAAAAAAGCTGTTTTCGGAGGCGGGAAAAATCTCGAATCTATCTTGATCCGTCGCCTGCCCGTAAAACTTATCGCCCTCGCGGAAAAACGAAAAAATAAATTCGGGGTCTCTCGCATCCACGTACTGACCGACAAATGGGTCAAAAGCTTGTGGGTTGATTTTTATCTCAACCGGCTGCGGAGTGGCGGCAGGCGTTTGCGCCAACACCAGATGCGGCGTTTGAGAAATTGGCGAGCCTGATAAAATTAAGAATGCGAAAATGTAAAAAGCACGACTGAGATATTTCATCTTGAGGCTCCTGAATTTTGAGATTTGAACAGACCCTGTATTTGCCGAAAAGCCCTTTGGTAATGGCTTAACATAACACGGCTCAACCGCGCAATAGTTTCAGAAGTTCCAAACGCTTCATCACGCTTTTCGCACGCTTCGTCACATTTCTTAATCAGCAGGAAAGAACCTCTCGCAAAGGCGCTGGTGACGCAAAGGGGTTGAGCAACGCTTTATCTTGAAGGTTTTCTTTGCGTCACCAGCGCCTTTGCGAGAGCCTGTTTTTTCTTTGCCATGTTTGAAACCGAACCAGCGCCAATGCCCGGTCGGCCTTGCTGAATGAATGCTCATTCAGTTATGATAAGCTCCCATGTCTTAGACGTTTCTCGAAAGGAAAGACTTCCAAAAATTTTATGCTTCGGATTGAAAAAGCTGCTGTTTTAGGCGCGGGCACGATGGGCGCGCAGATTGCCGCGCATCTGGCGAACGCGGGCATCCCCGTGCTGCTGCTCGATATTGTGCCGCGCGAAGCGACGGCTGAGGAACAGGCGAAGGGCTTGACGCTGGAATCAAAGCGGGTGCGCAATCGCATCGCGCAGGCGGGCCTGGATGCTGCGAAGAAAGCTAAACCGGCTGCGTTCTTTATCCCCGAAAAAGCCGCGCTGGTTTCTGTCGGTAATTTCGATGATGACCTGAAGCTTTTGAAAGATTGCGATCTGGTCATCGAAGCGGTCGTCGAGAATCTGGAAATCAAGCGAAACCTTTTCGAGCGCGTCGAGCAGCATCGCAAGCCCGGCTCTGTCATCGCTTCCAACACGAGCGGCATTCCCATTCGCTCGATTGCCGAAGGCTTGACGGAAGATTTTCGCGCGCATTTTATCGGCGTACACTTTTTCAATCCGCCGCGTTACATGAAGCTGGTCGAATTGATTCGCACCGAATGGACAAAGCCGGAAGTCTCTTGCTCGCTCTTCGGTTTTCTGGACCAGCGGCTCGGCAAAGGGGTTGTGGCGGCGAAAGACCGCCCGAATTTTATAGCCAATCGCATCGGCACTTTCGGCGCGCTCGTGACGATAAAGACGATGCTGGAAGACGGTTATTCGATTGAAGAGGTGGACAAGATGACGGGCGTCGCGGTCGGGCGTCCCAAGTCCGCGACCTTTCGCACGTTCGATCTCGTCGGCCTGGATGTGTTCGGGCACGTCATCAAAAATCTTTACGAGAATTTGCCGGAAGACGAAGAGCGCGAAGTATTCATCGCTCCTGAATTTCTGACGCAGATGATCGGGCGCGGCATCCTGGGCAACAAGACGAAGGGCGGCTTTTATAAGCGGCAGAAGGGCGAGGGCGAGAAGCCGGAAATCTGGACGCTCGAAGCGGCCTCGCTCGAATATAAGCCGTCGCAGAAAGTGAAGCTGCCCGCGCTCGACATGGCGAAGAACATAGAGAACACGGGCGAGCGCACCAAAGCTCTGGTGTGGGGCAAGGATCGCACGGGCGCGTTTTTGTGGAAGACTTTATCGCGCACTCTGCGTTATGCGGCGAATCGCATCCCGGAGATTGCAGACACGGTGGTCGAAGTTGACCGCGCGATGAAGTGGGGCTTTGCATGGGAGCTTGGAGCCTTTGAGACTTGGGATGCCATCGGCGTCGAAAAGTCAGTCGCGCGCATGAAGGAAGAAGGCCAGAGCGTTCCTGCGAACGTGCAAGCGATGCTCGATGCGGGCGCGAAATCTTTTTATAAAGAAGAGAACGGCCAGAAATTTTATTTCGATTTTGCAACGGGCGCATACGTGCCGCTCGTTGAGATGCCGGGCGTCATCATTCTGAAATCCGCCAAAGACCGCACGGGCGTCGTGAAGAAAAACGCGGGCGCGTCGCTCTTGGATTTGGGCGACGGCGTCGCGTGTCTTGAGTTTCACTCGAAGATGAACTCCATCGGCGGCGACACTTTGCAGATGTTGAAGCAGTCGCTGGCCGAAGTGGAAAAGAATTTCGTCGGCCTTGTCGTCGGCAATCAGGGCGTGAACTTTTCGGTCGGCGCAAACCTGATGCTGCTGTTGTTGGAGGCGCAGGAAGAAAACTGGGAAGACATAGACTTGATGGTTCGCGCGTTTCAGAACGCGACGATGAGTTTGCGCTATTCGGCAAAGCCTGTCGTGGTCGCGCCGTTTCAGATGACATTTGGCGGCGGCTGCGAGATGGTTTTGCACGCAGACCGCGTGCGCGCGGCGGCTGAGACTTACATGGGCCTGGTCGAAGTCGGCGTCGGTTTGATTCCGGCGGGCGGCGGGACCAAAGAGATGACCGTGCGCGTGTTGGATTCGATTCCGAAGGGTGTGACGGACGCAGACCCTTTCCCCTTTATCAAGCGTGCGTTTGAAACCATCGCGATGGCAAAGGTCGCGACCTCCGCCGAAGAAGCGCGCTCGCTTGGTTTTCTCTCAGCCGACGATTCCGTTTCGATGAACAGTGATCGCCTGATTGCAGACGCCAAACAGGAAGTGCTGTCTTTGGCCGCGACAGGATATGTCCAGCCGCAACAACGGACGGACATCCTCGCGCTTGGCAACGCTGCGCTCTCGACCCTTAAGCTCGGCATACATCAAATGGTGCGCGGCGGTTTTATCTCCGAATACGATGCGCTGATTGGCACGAAGCTGGCGCGCATTCTGACGGGCGGCGATTTGAATCACACGGCGCGCGTCTCGGAGCAGTACCTGTTAGACCTTGAGCGCGAAGCTTTTCTCTCTTTGTGCGGCGAGCGCAAGACGCAGGAGCGCATCGGCCATATGCTCAAGAGCGGAAAACCTCTGCGCAACTAACTCAAGACTGACACGATTGCCATAGAGACACGGAGACACGGAGAAATTAAGAGCTGTAAGATTTATGAAAGTCGTTAACTTCACTTTTCTACTTCCTTGTCTGACTCTGTGACTCTGTGTCGCTGTGGCTAATTTTTGGGCTTGAAGATGTAGGTGATAGCGAGAAGCAAGCGATGCCCGAATCTTTCCGAACAAGATTGACGCGCTGGGGCTTCAATTTCTTCCCCGCTTACAGGGGAACGGGCGGGCGTCTCACTTACATCGCGGATGATTTTCATGAGATACACGTCAAGCTGCCTTTAAACTGGCGCACGCGAAATTACGTCGGGACGATTTTCGGGGGCAGCCTTTACGGCGCGGTTGACCCGCTCTACATGGTGATGCTCATCAAGATTCTGGGGAGCGGTTATGTGGTCTGGGATAAGGCCGCAAACATTCGTTTCAAGCGACCGGGACGCGAGACGCTGTACGCAGAGTTCAAGGTGACGCCCGATGAAGTCGTGCAAATCAAAGATGAGTTGACGCGCAGCAAATCTATTGATCGAATTTTTCACGTAAACCTGGTCAACGAGGCCGGAAAGGTTCACGCCGAAGTTGAGAAGACGATTTATATCGCTTCCAAAGCATGGAGCGAAAAAAAAGCTGAGCAGGAACAAGCCGTAGCAGTTTAACGCGCCTATGATCGAGAACACACACGAGCGCATTATCCACGCGCAAGTGTCAGAGGTCGGCAGCCTGATTGATGGGCTGGCCTCGCGTGATGATGCCTTGTGGCCTGTCACGAATTGGCCGCCGATGCGCTTTGACCGCCCGCTCAGGATAGGCGCGGTTGGAGGCCACGGCCCCATTAGATATTTTATCGAATCATACGAACCCTCGCGCAGCATCACGTTTCGCTTTACCGCGCCAAAGGGTTTTATAGGGACGCACGGTCTTGCAGTAGAAGAGATTGAACCGAATGTGGTGCGGCTCCGTCATGTGCTGACGATGCGCGTTAAAGGTTTAGCCAGATTGACCTGGCCGCTCGCGTTTCGCTGGCTGCATGATGCTTTGGTTGAAGACGCGCTTGATTGCGCGGAGGCGCGCTTTGCATCTAAGCCTTTGAATAAAAATCGTTGGTCGCTTTGGGTTCGCCTGCTCAGGCAGTTGATGAGTCAGAGGAAAGCAGTGGTCGCGGCGAGAAAAGACGGGATGGCTGCTGCACGAAAGTAGAAAAGTTAGAAAAGAGGAAAGAGATGAGAGACGCAGTAATAGTATCAGCCGTGCGGACGGCTGTCGGCAAAGCTCCGAAGGGAACTCTGAAAGACATGCGACCTGACGAGATGGGCGCGGCGGTCATACGGGAAGCGATGGCGCGTGCCGAAGGCTTGGAGGCGACAGAGATTGACGACGTGATTATGGGCTGCGCGATGCCTGAAGCAGAGCAGGGCATGAATGTCGCGCGTGCGGCGGCGATTCGCGCGGGGCTGCCGGTGGAAACATCTGCTATGACCATCAATCGTTTCTGCTCATCCGGGTTGCAGTCCATCGCGCAGGCGGCTGACCGCATCAGGACGGGCGGCGCGGAAGTCGTCGTCGCGGGTGGCCTTGAGACGATGTCCATGATTCCGATGGGCGGCCACATCATCCGCCCGAATCCGTATCTGGTCGAGCATTACCCCGACTTTTATTTGAACATGGGACTCGCGACGGAGAACGTCGCTCGCAAGTACGAGATTTCGCGCGAGGCGCAGGACGCCTTTGCGCTGCAATCGCACCAACGCGCCGCCGCCGCTCTGAATGAAGATAAATTCAAAGACGAGACAGTGCCGCTTAACGTCACGTTTGAAGAGCTGGATGAGAAGGGACGCAAGCAGAAGCGCGAAGTCGTCTTTGATAAAGACGAAGGCGTGCGGCACGATTCTTCCATCGAGGGCTTACAGAAACTGAAGCCTGCATTTCATGTGAAGGGAACCATCACTGCGGGCAATGCTTCGCAGATGTCAGACGGCGCGGCGGCGGCAATCGTGATGTCGGATGAGCGCGCCAGGCAATTAGGTCTGAAACCGATGGCGCGCTTCGTGGCCTACGCGACCGCCGGGTGCCCGCCCGAAGAAATGGGCATCGGCCCTGTCTTTGCGATTCCGAAGGCTTTGAAGATGGCCGGACTCAGGCTCGACCAGATTGATGTCATCGAATTGAACGAAGCTTTCGCAGCGCAATCGCTCGCGGTTATCAAAGAGCTTGGGCTTGACCCTGAAAAAGTGAACGTCAACGGCGGCGCAATCGCGCTCGGGCATCCACTGGGCTGCACGGGCGCAAAGCTGACCGCGACGATCCTGCGCGAGCTTGAGCGCAGAGGCGGTCGTTACGGGATGGTCACGATGTGCGTCGGCGGCGGCATGGGCGCAGCCGGAATATTTGAACTACAGTGACAAGTAAAGAGTGACGAGCAAGAGTTAAGACAAACTCTTGCTCGTCACTTGTCACTTGTCACTCATCACTTGCGACTGAAAGGAGCAAAAATGTCAGCCGTAGCCGAAGAGAAAAAAGTTATCAAAGGCGGAAGCTTCTTGATTGAAGAAAGCACGCCCGAAGAGGTGTTTACGCCGGAGGATTTTACCGAAGAGCATCAGATGATCGGGCAGACGACGCGCGAGTTTCTCGACTCGGAAGTGCGCCCGCGTCTTGATGAGTTGGAACAGCATGACTGGAAACTCTCGCGCGAGCTTTTGGAAAAATGCGCTGAGCTGGGCTTGCTGGGCGTCAATATCCCGGAAGATTTGGGCGGGCTTGACCTGGATCAGACGAGCGGCGTCATCGTCTCGGAAAACCTGGGGCGCGCGGCTTCGTTCGCCGTTACCTTCGGCGCGCAAACGAGCATCGGCATGCTGCCCATCCTCTATTTCGGAAATGAAGAGACGAAGAAAAAGTATCTGCCGCGCATCGCGTCCGGCGAATTGGTCTCTGCTTACGCTCTGACCGAAGCCGGTTCGGGTTCGGATGCGCTCGGCGCGAAAGCGACTGCGCGATTGAGCGAAGACGGCAAGCACTACATCCTCAACGGCGAAAAGATGTGGATTACCAACGGCGGCTTTGCGGACATTTTTATCGTCTTCGCCAAAGTTGACGGCGACAAGTTCAGCGGCTTTGTGGTCGAGCGCGGCGAGGGCGTGACCAACGGCGAAGACGAGCACAAGATGGGAATCAAAGGCTCAAGCACGACCGCCTTGATTCTCTCGGATGCGAAAGTCCCGGTCGAAAATCTCTTGGGCGAAGTCGGCAAGGGCGCGAAGATCGCTTTTAATATTCTGAACATTGGTCGCTTCAAGCTCGGCGCATCGTGCGCTGGCGGCATGAAGCTGATGATTCACGACGCCGTGCGCTATGCGAACGAGCGTCACCAGTTCGGTAAACCGATTTCGTCTTTCGGCGCGATCAAAGCGAAACTCGCTGAGATGGCTATTAAAGCGTGGGTCGGTGAAGCGATGACGTATCGCACGGTTGGCCTTATCGAATCCGCCATCGGCGACACGAAAGACCCTGAAGCCAAGCTGCGCTCAATCGAAGAATACGCTGCGGAATGTTCGATTATCAAAGTCGCCCTGTCGGAATGGTGCGATTTTGTGGCTGATGAAATGGTGCAGATTTATGGCGGCTACGGCTATTCGGCAGACTATCCGGCGGAGCGCGCCTATCGTGACTCGCGCATCAACCGCATTTTTGAAGGCACGAATGAAATCAACCGGATGCTGATTCCCGGCATGCTGATGAAGCGCGCGATGACCGGACAGCTTGCCTTGCTTCCGGCGGCGCAGGCTCTGATGGATGAAGTGCTGTCGCCTTCGATGCCGAGCTTTGATGAAGACGAAGCTATTTTAGCGACGGAGCTGAAGCTGGCGCAGAACGCTAAAAAAGTCGCGCTGATGACTCTGGGAGCGGCTGCGCAAAAGTACATGATGGCGCTCGCAGAGCAGCAGGAAATCTTGATGGGCGTGGCAGACATCATCACGGACGCCTTCGCGATGGAATCCGCCATCCTGCGCGCACAAAAACTGGCTGCATCCAAAGGCGAAGAGGCTGCCGCGCGTTACCTGGACATGACGCGCGTTTTCTGCAACGACGCGGTCGAGAGAATAGACGCGCACGCCAAGAACACTCTCGCAGCCATGAGCGAGGGCGACGAGCTGCGAACGATGCTCGCAGCCCTGCGCCGCTTTACCAAACTCACGCCGATGAACACAGTCGCCGCGCGCCAGCGCATCGCGGACGTGCTGATTAAGGCCAATAAATATATTTATTGATTGCCTGGCTTGCGAAGTAAGAATTTGAGATTTGAAATCTCAGATTTGAGAATCAGGATTTTGAGATTTGAGATTTGGGAATTAGGACTTGGATTTGAGATTTGAGAAGTAGAACTTGGATTTGAGATTCGAGATTTGAGATGTAAGATTTCAAATCTCAAATCTCGAATCTCGAATCTCTAATCCTTTGCCCCTCACTAAATAAGAAGATGAAATACTCTCGATTTGAGGAGTTGCCCGTCTGGCGCGATGCAATCGAAGTAGCCGTGCGGACGTATGCTTTGACGGCACAAGCAGGATTCAAAGGACAATCGAGCTTACGCAATCAAATCGAGCGGGCGGCGGTTTCGATCTCCAATAATATCGCGGAAGGATTTGAGCGCGGAACCACGCAGGAGTTGCTGACATTTCTGTACATTGCGCGCGGGTCGGCGGGCGAGGTGCGCTCAATGCTCTGTTTAGTGGAACGCTTGCCTGTTTTCGATGATCTCAAAACTGAAATCCCGGATTTGAAATCCCGCACTGAAAGCGTCTCCAGACAATTGCGTGCGTGGGCAGACTCTCTCCAAAATTCTGAGATCAAGGGGCAGCGTTATCTGAATGACAAAACGCGCCGCACTTCACAAAATGCCAGAGAGCGTGAAGAATTTGTGGAGGAACTCCGCCGTGCGCAAGCCGGGAACATCGAAAGGGCGCGCAATAGGGACGAGAGGTAAACTCGCTCCTTCCATCTTATTATGAAAATCGTCTCCATCTCAGTTCCCACTCCCTTTTACGTCGGCCCGGTCAATTGCTATCTGATCGCGGAAGACCCTGTGACGTTGATTGATACGGGGCCAAAGACGAAAGAGGCTGCGGAGGCTCTGCGCGAAGGCTTGAGACGCGCGCGGTTTCGCGTCTCGGACATACGCCGCATCGTGCTGACGCACGCGCATGAAGACCATTGCGGATTGGCGCGCTCGTTGCGCGATGAAGCGAAGGATGCGGATGTCCTGGTGCATGGCTGGGAGACAGGGCATCGCGTCGGGCGGCTAGAGTATGAAGAGCATCGCCACCTGCTGGTGCGCGCGGGCGTGTCCGATGAAGAGATAGCGGCGATGCGGCGGATGTACGAGAGCGTGCGCGCTCTGGCAGACGCGCTCGAAGACGACGAGCATAGCGAGCTGCATGATAATGAGGAAATAGAATTCTCGACAGGCTCTTTGCGCGTCGTGCATACGCCGGGACACACGCCCGGCTCCTGCTCGTTCCTGCGCGAAGCAGACCGCACAGTGATTGCCGGTGACTGCGTCTTAAAACGCATCACGCCGAATCCGATTCTCTCGCCCGACCCGGTTGACCCGTCGAAACGTTTTCGCTCGCTCGCGGAGTACCTGGTGAGCCTCGCGCGGATTCGCTCGCTCTCTCCGACGCTCGTGTACGGTGGGCACGGCGAGCCTGTCACGGATTACGAAGAGCTTTTTAATCGTTACCTGCGCGCCATCAACGAGCGTCAGGCAGAGGTCATCCGGCTAGTGCCGAAGACGGGAGCGACCGCATGGGACATCGCGCAGGAAATGTTTCCCGGCTCGGACGACGTGCATCGCTTCCTCGCCGTTTCAGAAGCGGTCGCGCATTTAGACTTCGCGCACTCCGAAGGCAAGCTGGCCGTCGAGATCAGCGAGGGGCGCGAGGTTTACCGAAAAGCCTAAAGCGCAGAATTTAACCACCAAGACACAAAGGCACTAAGAAAGCTAAATTAGTATTCTTAGTGCCTTTGTGTCTTGGTGGTTAATTTTTGCTTTTCTGGAACTCTTCGGTAAAATCTGCGTGCAAGGCTGGAAAACCTACTCTCTTTTCCGGAGGATTCTGTCATGAGATTGAGAAACCCGTTTCTTTCAACATTCGCTCTTGTTTTAGTTTTATCCGGCGCTGCGGTGGCACAGCAAACGCCTGCGCCGCCTGCGACGCCTGCCGCGCCCGACGCGCCGATGGAATTTAATATGTTCTTTGGCGGCGGAAGTTTTCTGGGCGTGTATACGGAAGAGGTCACGCGCGAGAACATGGGACGCTTTAATTTGCGCGAGCCGCGCGGCGTCGCCGTCTCGAAGGTGGTCGAAGGCAGCCCGGCGGAAAAAGCGGGCTTGAGAAAAGACGATGTGGTCTTGCGCTTTAACGGCGAGGACGTGACGAGCGTTCGCAAGCTGACGCGCCTGATTGGCGAAGTCGCGCCGGATCATGCGGCGCGTTTGACCATCAGCCGCAGCGGCTCCGAGCAGGAGCTTTCCATCACGCTCGGGCAGCGCAAGGAATTCCACACGCGCGCTTTCGGCACTCCGCTCGACGACGAAGGCCGCAAGCGGCTTGAAGAATTGTACGGCGCGACCCCCGGCGCACCCGGCGCGTTCACGCTCGCGCTCGGGACGGGGCGTCGCATCGGCGTCGGCACGACGATGCTGACCAAACAGCTCGCGGATTATTTCAATGTTCCGGGCGGTCAGGGCGTGCTCTTAACCAACGTCAAGGAAGGCAGCCCTGCGGCCAAAGCAGGACTCAAGGCCGGAGATGTGATAACGGAAGTTGACGGCGAGCGGATAGAGGATGCGGGCGATCTTTCGCGCGCCATCAATCGCAAGACGGAAGGCGACATCACGCTCAGCATCATTCGCGACAAATCGCAGCGCACCATCCGCGTGACGCCCGAAAAGGCGGAAGCCTCGCCATTCTTCGCCCCTGAGATGAAGCTTGAAACCGCGCCGCGCATGGGACAGCTCAGCGCCCCACTGATTCGCGCCATGCCCCGGATTGATAAGATCAACATGCCGCGCATCCAAGCCGCGCCGCGCGTCAGAAGCTTGCTCGGAACTCAACCGCTCTAAAAAAAGGTTCAAGGTTCAAAAGTTCAAGGTTCAAAGTCAGTAGCCATGCTTCAACTTTGAACCTTGAACTTTGAACCTTTTTTACTTTTGTGCTCCGAGCCGGGTTTTTCCTTTGATAGCTTCTTCGTATGCACCGCCGTTGACGGGGCCGAGCTTGATGGCTGCCTCGAATGCCTGTAGGGCTTCGCGCGGCTGGTCGAAGAATTCCAGAATGCGTCCCATCGCAGCATAGGCGCGCGAGACGAGCGCAGGCTCCGTCTCCGGCGACGAAGCGTTGATGGCGTTGCGATAGTGCGTGAGCGCGCGACCGAGACGCTCGCCCTGCACCGCTTCATCCGTCGCGTCTTCCGCCGAAAGGCTCGCGGCCTGCCCGAGGGCAAGAAAGATTTTAGGCTCGCCCTGATACTCTTTCATCAGCTCGCGCAGTCGCACTTCCGCTTCCGAATAATTCTTGACGCGCAGCAGATCGTCCACCGCCGTCAAACTTTTAATCAGAGCCGCACGGCGCGCCGCTTCGGGCGTCTCTGCCTCGCTCGTATTGGCAGCCAGTTGCGCCTGCCTGAGCTTGCGCGCCTCCAGCGCACGCTTGCGCGCGTCTGCGTTTTCGGCGAGCCTGCCCCCCTCGCGGATCGGGTCGAAAGAGGCGAGCATGTCCGCGAAAAAATTTGTCAGGTCAAAGCCTGAGGCTTGAATGTCTTTAAGCTGCTCTGCGAAATAAAAAGCGAGCACCGCGCCGCGCTCATAGCTTTCGGCGAGGCGCGCTAAGGCATCGTCGGTGATGGCGGCGCGCTGTTCTTGCATCTCTTTGGTGATGCTCTCACGCGCGGCTGCATCCTGCGCTGCTTCAATCCGGCGGCGAGCTTCGCGCGCACGCGCCTCGTGCTGCACGGTCTGGTCCATGCTCACTTCCGTCGCGGCGATAATCGAGCGCGCGACGGCGATAAAAACATCCGGCGAGACTTCGCCACCGGCAGCCGTCCGCTCGTCCAGCAGAGTTTTAAGCTGAATGCGGCGCGCGGCGATGTCTTTGTTATAGCGCAGGATGATGGGGTCTATGATGTACTGCACGTAAGCGCGGCGCACCTCTGACGAAGCAGGGTTGGTATCAAAAGGCACGATCACATAATAATCGTCGCCGATGATGCGAAAGTTGATCGTGCCGGGCACGGCCAGCAAATCCGGCACGATAAAGAAACGCCGCTCGCGCTCTCTGAAAGTGGGTCTCTGCGATGTATTCTTCTTCTTGTCGCCCTTGACGTTGGTGTTGTTGACGGGCACTTGCTCGACCACGGTCGTCATGGGTCTGGTGTGCAGGTACGAGAAAACGCTGCGCACCATTTCGATGGTGGCAGGGCGCAGGCGGTCGCCCTCTGCCTGATACCCTTTGAGATATTCCGGGAGCCGCTCGTCTATTCCAGACTTGCGATAAAACTCGCGCAGCAGCGGAGCAAAGTCCAGGACATCGAGCAAGCCTCCCGGCAGATCGTCCGTGCGCGCGGGAGCTTCAAACATCGGCGCAGTCCCGATTGCATAAGCCAGTGAGACATAGCGCGCGGCCTGCTCAGCGGGCGTTGCCTTGATGAGCGAACGATTGGTGCGCTCAAAGAAAGTACGCATCCGCTGGCGCAAGTCCGGGTCTAAGTCCTGTTGCTCGCGGCGGACTTGCGCGCGAAACGGGGACGGCTCCTGCCCCTTCGGCGTCGGGTCAAAACCGGCTGCATCGAGCGCGGCCATCATCACAATCAAGCGCGCGTCCGGCTGGATACGCACTCCGTATTCGGTCAAATCCGTGCCCGCCTGCGCACGCATTTGCGCCGGAGAGCGCGGAGCGGCGGCAGGCTGTGTTGAAGCCGCCGGTTTATCCTGCGCGAGCGCAGTTGCGCCGCACGATAAGCTCAAAAGTAGAATGGCTAATAGCTTTATTTTCATATTTCGTATGCGAGTCAAGAGTAGAAATAAATCAACTGCTTTTTCTTTGCGCACTTTGCGCGAAACCCTTTGCGCTCTTTGCGTTAAAAAAGCATTTAACCGCAAAGAGCGCAAAGAGTGAAGACGCAAAGTGCGCAAAAGAGTTTCTACTCTTGATTTTCATATTTCGTTTGATATTCAAGTGCGTGCGCGCGAAATGCCTCAACTGACTTCTCGCTTGCCGTCTGCAAAAAAACCGGAGAATGTTAAAGATGCTCCGAGGCGGCATGACGGATGCCAGAGGCTTCGCCGGTTCGGGGGCTTGATGGCTGGGCGGCAGAACGCCGGATAAAAAATGCCTGCGCCGCCCGCTCCATTAAAATATCAACCAGAGCAGACGGCGCACAGATTTGCGGCACATGAAAAGCGGTGAACCGAGGATGAGATAGAGAAGACCGGGCACACACTTAATCGCGCCCTCTCCCCTGACGCCCTACTTATAGCTGTTGAGGGCTTCCGCCTCGCTTTCGTAAACGTCGAAGACCGTCAGGAGCTTGGTGATTGCCAGGAGGTCTTGCAGCTTTTGCGTCAGGTTGAGAAGCTTGAGTTGTCCGCCCTCTTTGTTGATCGCGGTAAAGCTTGACACCAGCTCGCCGATGCCGCTCGAATCAATGTATCCAACTCCCCCGAGGTTCAAGAGAATCTTCTTCTTGTCTTCTTCGAGTAGGCGTCGAATCGCGCCCCTGAGCGCCACAGAGCCTTCGCCTATCGTCACCTTGCCATTCATGTCCAGAACGGTCACATCACCAGCCTGACGCTCTTTGATATCAAGTTCAGCCATAACGGGAAATTCTCCTCAAATGTATTTGCGATTTGCGATTTGCGATTGGAATATGACACATTAAATCGCAAATCTAAAATTGCAAATCTAAAATTTTCTATCTTCTCTTAACCATTCGCACGAGGGTGCCGCCTTCCGGATGATGCGACCACTCGACCTCGTCCATAAAAGTGCGAATCAAAAAGACGCCGCGCCCGGATGTTTTCAACAAGTTCTGCACCGCGGTCGGGTCGGGCACGTTCTCGGGATTAAAGCCTCCGCCCATATCGCGCACGGTAATCTCGACGGCTTCGGGCGAAGTGATAAACGCGACTTCGACAACCTTTGTTTCATCCTGACGATTGCCATGCAGCACCGCATTAGTCACGGCCTCGCGCACGGCCATGTCAATTCCAAAGGCTGCTTCATCGCCAAGCTCCGCGCGGGTGACGATCTGCGCCGCAGCAGCGGCAGCATCAGCGACGGCCTCCACACGACTCGGCAAAACGAGTTCGGTCATCTCTTCGGTCACTACTCTAGGCGTGGCCTTTCGCGTGAGCCACCCGGCGGGGATTGGCTACCAAAACAGAATTCGGAAAGCGAACCGGAAGAATGGACGGTGTAACACGCCCGCTGCCCGCCTGTCAAGAAGACGGGTCAGAAGAGGTTAGGCCGGAGCATCATCATTGCGCCAACTTCCACATAGATAGCTTCTCCTCGTTTCCTTCTCCTCCGCTTTCGCCTCTTTGTTATATGATTGATCTTGATGAAAATCCACCCAGCACAACGTTTGCGCGGACGCCTGCGCCTGCCGGGAGACAAATCCATCTCGCACCGCGCCGCCATCATCGCGGCATTGGCAGACGGGCGCACGCACATTGAAAATTTTTCGACGAGTGAAGACTGCGCCGCGACCCTCTCATGCCTCGAACAGTTAGGGGTGAGCATCGAGCGCGACGGTGCGAGCCTGTGTATCGAAGGCGTCGGGCTTAAAGGTTTACGCGCGCCGTCCGCGCCGCTCGATTGCGGCAACAGCGGCACGACGATGCGCTTGCTGGCGGGCGTGCTGGCGGCGCAAGATTTCGCAGCCGTGCTGACGGGCGACGAATCCCTGCGCTCGCGCCCGATGCGTAGAATCATCGAGCCGCTCGAACTGATGGGAGCGCGCATCTCATCCGAAGGCGGGCGCGCCCCGCTCCACATCAAAGGCACGCGGCCTCTCAAAGCCCTCTCGTATCGCATGAAGGTCGCCAGCGCACAGGTCAAGTCCTGCATCCTGCTGGCAGGACTCAACGCCGCAGGCCGAACGGAAGTGCTAGAAGCAGCCGCCTCGACGCGAGACCACACGGAAAGGCTGCTGCGCTGGTTCGGCGTTCCGGTCGAGACAAAAATCGAAGCGGGCGCAAATTCGCAAGCGGTATTCATGGAAGATGTCCCACAGCTTCGCGCACGCGATGTGGAAATTCCCGGAGACATCTCGTCTGCCGCCTTCTTGATAGTGGCTGCGGCGGCGTTGCGCGGCTCGGATTTAGAAATCAATTCGCTTGGACTCAATCCTTCGCGCAGTGAGATTATCAGGACGCTGCGACAGCTTGGCGCGGATGTGCGTGTGAGAGAAGACCGCGAGCGGTGCAACGAACCCGTCGGGGATATTCATGTCCATGGACTTGAATTGCTCAAGCCCCTGCGCGGCGATGCTGGCGCAAACATTTTACGCGGCGGAGCGGTCGCGCGCCTGATAGATGAATTGCCTGCGCTCGCAGTTTTGGGCACACAGGTCTGTGGCGGTCTTGAAATTCGTGACGCACAGGAGCTGCGCGTCAAAGAGACAGACCGCATCCGCGCAACGGTGGAAAATTTACGCGCGATGGGCGCAGAAGTTAAAGAATACGAAGACGGTCTGGCGGTCACGGGGCGCACAGCCTTGCGCGGAGCAAGGCTCGATTCATACGGCGACCATCGAATCGCGATGGCTTTCACCGTCGCCGCTCTGCTTGCCGAAGGCGAGTCCGAAATTATCGGAGCGGAATCGGCGCGCGTCTCTTTCCCTGAATTTTACGAGCTGCTCGAATCGGTAATCGAGAGATGACAGAAGCCCTGCCGCGAATCATTCTGACGGGTTTTATGTGCGCCGGAAAAACTACGGTCGCGCACGCCCTCGCGCGCCGTCTCGGTTGCCGTTCGATTGATCTGGATGAATTCATCGCCGCGCGTGAAGGCCGCAGCATCAGCGCGATTATCAGTGAAGTCGGCGAACAGCATTTTAGAGAAATCGAGACGCGCGCCCTGCGAGATGCGCTGGCAGATAAGGCTGCGCGCGTCATCGCGCTCGGCGGAGGCGCGTGGACGCTTGAGAGAAACCGCGCAATTCTGGCACAGCATGATTGCCTGACAGTCTGGCTCGACGCGCCCTTCGAGCTGTGCTGGCAAAGGATTATGAATGACAGCCGCCTGCGCCCCCTCGCGCGCGACAAAGAGCAAACCCGGACGCTTTATGAAGACCGCATGGACAGCTACGCGCTCGCAACGCTTCATCTACACGCGGCGACAGAGAAAAGCCCGGACACGCTGGCAACAGAAATCACAGCCTATTTCAATCAAGACTAGAAAATCTTTGCGTTTCTTTGCGTCTTAAATCTTTGCGGTCTTTGCGTTAAAAATGAACTTAACCGCAAAGACCGCAAAGAAGAAGCGCGCAAAGTTACGCAAAGATTTTCTATCCTTAATTCACATAAACTATTGCTTTCAAATTGACAGCCAAGACCACAATGTTTATGACTAAACGAGCGGAAATTATTTCAAGAACAGGCGAGGGTTATGAAGCAACATCAAACGGATGCGAAGGCGCTTAAGGTCGCAAAGGAACTCAAGAACAAAGACAACTGGAAACATCTCGCGCGCTGGCACGGGGATGGTTTTTACGAGTTGCAAACGGAAGACACGGGCGATGTGCCTGTGCGAATCTTTTTCACTCCCAAGCTGCTTCAGGAAACTGAAGATATACTCTACCGGCAAATCGTCAATGCCACTCGCTTTCCCGGCACGCGACTCGTCGTCATCACGCCTGACGCTCACTATGGCTATGGCGTGCCGGTAGGTTGCGTTTTGATTACAGATGCTGAGAACGGCGCGGTGGCGATGGGGCCGGTGGGCTACGATATTTCCTGCGGTATGGTCAGCGCGCGTTCAGAAGTCGCGGCAGAGCGTGCGACGCCGGAGAAGAAATTGGAGTTCAATCGCGCCGTGATGGAGAGCGTGGACATGGGCGCGGGCGGAAAGAGTAAGAGGCTGGGCGCGCTGTCCGAACAAGAGTTTAATAACTTAGTGCGCGGCGGCGCGGAGTATTATGTCGAAAAGTACGGCGCGAAGTTTGACCGCAGCCGCGCGGAGCGTCATCGCATTCCGGTTGATGACGACTGGCAGATTCCCTTCGGCGGTAAGGGAAGACCTGAGCGCGGCATGAATCAACTGGGCAGTCTCGGCGGCGGCAATCACTTTATAGAATTGCAGCGCGCGGAAGAGACTGGCACGCTCTTCTTACAGGTGCACACGGGCAGCCGTGGCTTCGGGCACGGTTTGGCGACAAACTATTTCGAGCTGGCGCGCGAAGAGAGGCCGGATGCGATAACGGATATTGACCTCGGTTATTTCACGCCGGACTCGCGCCATTACAAAGATTATCTGAACGCGGTCGCGGCTGGCGGCAACTATGCGATTCTCAATCGCTTGATTATCTTTGAGCAGGTGGCGGACGCTTTTCGCGAAGTCTTCGGCGAAGAGCTTGAGCTGATTTACGAGATCAGCCATAACCTGGTGCAGCAGGAATGGCATCCGTCGTTTGGCGACGTGTGGGTGCATCGCAAAGGCGCGACGCGCGCATTTCCCGCAGGCCATCCGGGATTGAAAGGCACTTTCTGGGAAGAGACGGGGCATCCGGTTTTGATTCCCGGCAGCAACAAGGATTACAGCTACATCCTGCGCCCGCTCGCTGGAGCAGAGCGGAGCGGCTATTCGGTCAACCACGGCGCAGGCCGCCGCCTCTCGCGCGGCGAGGCCAACCGCACGCTCTCGCAACGCGCGATTGACGACGAATATGCAGCCGCCGGAATCCTTGTCAACATAGACGGTCGCGTCCCCTTGGATGAAGCCGCGCCCGCTTACAAATCTTCGGAAGAAGTTATCAAGGCTGTGGTCGGCGCAGGACTCGCAGAAGTCGAGTACACGCTCTGGCCGCTCGCCTCGCTCAAGGGAACCGAAGGCGGCAAGGGAAAGAGAAGAGGAAAAGCAAAAGGGAAGACAAGCAAGCATTATTAAAAAGTTAAGAGTGATGAATCACAGGAGGTAACCTGACCATGCGCTTGAGTCCTTACAAATCAGTTCTGCTGTTATGTGCGGTTTGCTTTTTCTCGACTGTGGCGACGGCACAGTCTACGAATCGCGCGCAGCTCATCGCAGAGATAGACACGCTGCATCATCAAATGAAAGAAAAAGAGGCCGCGCTGCTTGCGCCTGCGCCGGAAGACCGGAGCGCCTTTGCTGATTTTCTGAAGCAGCCGGAGACGGGATTGTTTCGCCTGCTCCCCAGAGAAAAATACGATAACAAATTGAGTATCAGAGGCGGCGGCGCGTATTACTCTTTCAAGCGGCTGACACATGAATATGGCTACGGGTCAGACATCTCACTTGAGCAGGGGGCGCTCCGGGTCGGGTTCGCAGGGCAGGATTTTGGTTTCTTCCTGATGCTCGGCGATGTGCCGCTGGAAGCGGTTAATCTTGAAACAGCGGGCGTGCCTTATCTAGCTCAGTATAACGCGCCGACCGATGTAGCCGGGATGCGCATTAATCATATTATTGATCGCGAGCAGGACGGAGACTTCTTTTATAAGAGAACGATTCCGGCTCTGGTCGGGCGTACCTATGTCTTGCGCTCGATTGATTATGGTGAAGCCGATACGCTCGTGGCTTTGCGCGTCGTGCGTCAAGACACAGACGGTAGCCTCGTTATTCTCTGGAAGATGCTGAAAAAATATCCCGTACCAATATCCCGTTTATGAGACGAGTGAGACGGTCGGATCATTTCTTTGAATTGACGGAATGATTTCTCTTTTTTAGGTCGGCTTGCCGTTGCGTTGCGCGCGGAGCATGTCGAGCAGGGCTTTTTCTTCCGGCTCGTACTCAGGCTCTATGCGGTGTATGGCGCGTTCGACTTTTTTGCGAAACGACGTGAGCGTTGTGCCTTGCTGGTACAATTCAAGCACGGTCGGATGGATGTAGCAGCCGCGACAGACGGTCGGCGTGTTGCCCAAATGTTCCGCGACGCGCTTGACCGCTTTGACCAGATTTTTTTTAGCTTGCCTCTCATCTTCCGCAGAGCCGATCTCGGCCAGCTTGACAGCCGCGAGCAGTGTCCCGCCCCACGTCCGAAAATCTTTGGCGGAAAATTCAGGCGAGGTCGCGGCCTTGATATATTCGTTGACATCGCGCGGCGTGATGTTGCGAATGCGTCCCTCTGCGTCGCGATACTCGAAAAGTTTTGCGCCGCCGATTGATTTGATGTCCTGCAAGAGCAACGCCAGTTCTTTGTCCACGAGGACGCGGCGATGATGTATGTGATGCTTGCCCTTAAAGCTGAAGACGAGCTGCCCGTTCCGCTTAATCTCTAGATGGCGATTGCGCAGCGTCGTGACGCCGTAGGTTCTGTAACGCTTGACGCTCTCTTCGGAGCCGACGCGAAAATAAAGCTCGTTAATCAGGCGGATGACGACGGCCAGCACGCGCTCGCGCGAGTGGTCGTCGCGCGTGATGTCTTCATTGGTCTGGCGGCGCAGCATCGGCAGGTGTTCGCCGAAGCGCTCTATCTTCTCGAATTTTTTGCGCTGCTGGCGCACGGCGTGCTGCGCGTGATAGAGATACTGTACACGGTCGCTGGTATCTATGCCGATGGCTTGCAGGCGGCTGCGCGCGGAGGGAGAGATGCGCACGAACGTCCATGCAGGCGGGATGACCAGAGACTTGATGCGCTGTAGGTCTTCTTTGTTGGTAATCTTCTTTCCGCTTGCGTCTTCATACCGGAAGGCGCGCTTCGAGCCGCACCTGCGCCACCAACGCTTACGCGCGCCGCGCTCGACCATCATCTCGGTCGCGCTCTTTCCCTCGGCTATGACTTTGTTTGCCATCTTCAGTTATATCCGAAGCAAATTGAACCACAAAGACACGAAGACACAAAGGACTTATCACTTCCCGGATGGCCTTTGTGTCTTCGTGTCTTTGTGGTTAATACCTGTCTTTAGTTATCCGCTTCGCCTTCTACGGCAGCGAGGTCGCTGTTCGCCGGCCCCATCACGACGCAGCCTTTTGCGTCGAAGCGCGAGCCGTGACACGGGCAGTCCCAAGTCTTCTCTTTCGTATTCCAATCGACGATGCAGCCCAGGTGTGTGCAGACTGCGGAACGCTCATGCAGCGCGCCTTGTTCGTCTCGATAGGCTGCGACTTTCGAGAGGCCGCGACGAATGATTGCGCCCTCGCCGGGAGCGATCTCATCTTCGGAATCAACTTCGCCGGGTGTCACATAGTCCACGAACTGCGCGGCGACGTTGAGATTTTCTTTGGCAAACTCTTTGATCGCTTTCAAGGTCTTGCGCGAGGGATCGTAGAGCGTCTCCCACTTGTTTCCGCGTCCCTGAATCAAATCTGTGAGCAGGATTCCGGCAATCGTGCCGTGCGTCATGCCATTGCCGGAATCGCCCGTCGCGATGTAAACGTTGTCCGCATCCAGAGGATTGCGACCGATAAAAGCCATCCCGTCAATCGGCTCTAAGACCTGACCAGACCAGCGATACTCTATGCTCTCGACCATCGGGAAACGCTCGCGTGTCCATGCTTCGAGCCGCTGGTATCGCTCCTCGAAATCATCCGCCTGCCCCGTCTTGTGGTCTTCGCCGCCGACTATCAGCACGTCATAGCCCTGATTTGAATCATCCCTCTTGACGCTCTCAAGCCGCAGGTAATGATAAGGGTCCGGCGTGTCCCAGTAGAGCGCACGCGCAACAGAACCGCGCGGGATACGCGCGCCGATGACATAGGTGATGTACGGAGCCTGTTTGGTATGTATGGCAACCAGATCGTTGACGGGCGTATTGGTGGCGACGACAACGGCTCGCGCTGTGACGACGTGGCCGCTCTCTGTTTCGATGCGCGCCTCTGTGCCGCCTTCGATCTTGCTTGCGTGCGTGCCTGTGTGTATGCGCCCGCCGCGTTTTCTGATGCTGGCAGCCAAACCCGCAAGATATTTTAAAGGATGAAACTGCGCCTGGTTTGGAAAACGCAGAGCTTGCCCTGTATCGAATGTATCAAGCGGCGCACGCGCAACCAATTCTGTTTCCAACCCGGCGCGGTGCGTGGCTTTTAGCTCGCGCTCAAGCTGCTCTTTCGATTCATCCGGCGGCGTGAAGAGATAGCCGTCAACGCGCTCGAACTCGCAATCAATAGCTTCCTCTTTAACAATCGCTTCAACTTTATCAATCGCCGCCGTGTGGCTTCCGGCAGCGAGCCGCGCTCCCTTTTCGCCGTGATAGCTTTCGAGATCGTAAAAGCGGTCGTCGAGCGCGTTGACGAGATGCGCCGTCGTGCGCCCCGTCATCGAACCGCCGATGGCTCCGTCATCAAGCACGATCACAGACACGCCTTCACGCGCGAGCAGGTAAGCAGTCGTCATCCCCGCGATGCCCGCGCCGACAATACAAACATCCGCCCGCGCGTCCGCGCCGAGCGCGCCGTCAGACGTAATCTCTCCCGTCGTCGCCATCCAGACCGAAACAGTTTTCCCGGAATCATTCTGCATACAGTTCCCCTTGCGTCTTTCCTTTGCGTCTTTGCGCCTTTGCGTAAGACTGATTTTCTCGCAAAGGCGCAAAGACGCAAAGGAATTGAATGCTCTATTACTTTACTTCAATTACTCTCAGCATCGCTGTTGCCGAGCTTTCCATTATCGTCGTCCTCGCCTTCGGCTTTACCGGGCGTGCGTCCGGGGTCGCCGGTTTGCGACTGGCTTCTGGTAGAGCTTTCGCTCTCTTGATTTTCCGGTTGCGCGTCGCGCTCGTTTCTCTCTTCCATTGTCGTCCCTCCCCTTGTGTGTTTTATGGCTTCAGCACAATCTTGATGCAGTTGTCTTCCTTGTTTTTGAAAGTCTCGTAGCCTGCCGGAGCATCCGCCAGATTCATCTTGTGCGTGATGATAAATGAAGGGTCAATCTCGCCCTTCTGTATCCGTTCAAGCAGCGGGCGCATGTAGCGGCGCATGTGCGTCTGTCCCATCTTGAGCGTCAAGCCTTTATTGAAAGCCGCGCCGAACGGGAACTTATCCAGCAATCCGCCGTAGACGCCGGGAACTGAGACCGTTCCGCCTTTGCGACAGGCATGAATGGCTTGGCGCAACGCATGCGGGCGATCCGTCGCTAAGAACATCGCCGCTTTGACGCGATCATAGACGGCATCAATGCTCATTCCGTGCGCTTCCAGTCCCACAGCGTCAATGCAGGAATCAGGCCCACGCCCGCCCGTCATCTCCTTGAGCTTGTTAAAAATATCTTCGTCGTAAAAATCGAGCGTCTCGGCTTTGCCCTCTTCACGAGCCATCTGCAATCGCTCAGGCACAGCATCAATCGCAATCACGCGCCCTGCTCCAAGCAGGTACGCGCTCTTGATGGCAAACTGCCCGACCGGGCCGCAGCCCCAGATGGCGACGGTGTCTCCAGGCTCGATGCTGCAATTCTCCGCAGCCATGTAGCCCGTCGGGAAGATGTCCGAAAGAAACAAAACTTTTTCATCCGGCAACTCTTCGGGAATGACGAGCGGCCCCACGTCCGCGAAAGGCACGCGCAAATATTCGGCCTGCCCGCCAGCGTAACCGCCCATCATGTGCGAGTAGCCGAAGAGTCCCGATGGCGAAAAGCCATAAAGCTTTTCCGCTATCCCTGCGTTCGGGTTTGAGTTATCGCAGAGCGACCACAACTCTTTCTTGCAGAAAAAACAGTTGCCGCAACTGATCGTAAAAGGCACGACGACGCGGTCGCCCTTCTTCAAGTTTTTGACTTCGCCGCCGACCTCCACGACTTCGCCCATCGGTTCGTGGCCGAGGATGTCGCCCTTCTCCATCGTCGGGATGTAACCGTCGTAGAGATGCAGGTCTGAGCCGCAGATGGCCGTCGAAGTGATCTTGATTATCGCATCGCGTGGATTCAGTATCTTCGGGTCGGGCACAGTCTCGACCCGCACATCATTCTTGCCGTACCAGCATAGAGCTTTCATTGTTATCCCCCCTGTTGAAAGTAAAAAGGCAAAAGGTAAAAGGCAAAAGGTAGGGGAAGCCAAATTTTATTAAAATGGTTTCAGCCTCCCTTTTGCCTTTTACCTTTTTACTTTTGCCTTACGTTCGTCCTGCCGTCGCGCTGCGGCCTGAAGGTTGTCCGTCTGTCGTTGGCGTCTCGCCCGCTTCCATCAGTTGTTTGAAGCGCCGTAGGTCTTCATCAATCTGCTGATCGGGAGCTTCGCCGAAAAGCTTGGCGACGATCTTGCCGAGCGTGCCGCCGGGCGGATCATACTTGAGCGTGACGCGCACAATCGTGCCGCGTCCGGCAGGGTCTGCCTCAAAGCGAACGCTGCCCGCGTTGTCCACATCCGCGCCTTCGAGCGAGCGCCACGCGATCAGCTCATTCTCTTTCTCGTTATAAATTTCCGCGTCCCATTGGACAGTTGATCCCGCAGGGGCTTTGGCGACCCAGTGCGAGCGATTGCCGCCCGTCTCATGCACCGCTTCGAGATGATTCATAAAGCGCGGCAGATTTTCAAAGTTGCGCCAGAAGCGATACAACTCTTCCGGCGACTTGTTAATCGTCACGCTTTTTTCGACTTTAAAGCCCTTGCCTGCGCGCACGCTCACGTTCGGATTGTCGCCCGCCTCAGAGGTGTTGAGGCCGAGCGCCTGATACATAGTGCAGTGCCCGGTCGTCCCGCGATAGATGAGCGAGCCGCCGACCAGCGCCAGCACCGCGCCCGTCAGCGACTTGTGCGTCAACAGGCGCGAGACGCCGAAAACCGCGAGCGCGCCGCCGCCGATGGCTGAACCCCAGCGTTCCCACTCGCTGATATTGACGCCGCCGCTTGATGCGCCCTGTTCATCACGGCCACTCTGTTCTTGTGTTTCCTGATTGGAAATTAATCCCGCTTCTTCCGCCGCCAGCCGCATTGACTCTGCCATGATTCTAAGTCTCCTTCTGGATAAGGCTCGGCGTTTTTTCGGACACTTCAACACCGAAAAGGCCGCACACTGTCCGAAAACGCCTCGTTTTAAATAGTCTTCAACAGACCATACTCAAACGGCGTGCCCGACAGAATGTAAAATGCAAAATTAAAAATGCAAAAAAAGTTTTAGCTTTTATTAAGAACTCTGGTCTTCAATTTTGCATTAGTTGTAGCCTTTCGGATGCTCCTGCATCCATGCCCAGGCGGATTGGATGATGACTTTTAAATCCTGCATGGCGGGTTGCCAGCCAAGCTCGCTCTTAATTTTGTCCGAGCTGGCGATGAGGACAGCCGGATCACCCGGCCTGCGTGCGCCTGTTTCGACGGGAATGTTCAGGCCGGTTACTTCCCGTGCGGCCTCGATCACTTCGCGCACGCTGTAGCCGTCGCCGCCGCAGCCCAAATTATAAATTGCGCTTCTCTCATCAAGAATATTCAGCGAGAGAATGTGCGCGCGTGCCAGATCAACGACGTGTATGTAATCGCGCACGCAGGTGCCGTCGCGCGTCGGGTAATCGTCGCCGTAGATGGTGACAGAGGAGCGCGTGCCCGCCGCCGCTTGCAGGACAATCGGAATCAGGTGTGTTTCGGGGTCGTGAGATTCGCCGCAACGCTCTGTCGCGCCCGCCGCGTTGAAATAACGCAGGCTCGCGTAACGCAGGCCGTAGGCTTTCTCGTACCATTGCAGAGCGCGCTCGAAAGCCAGCTTCGATTCGCCGTAAGGGTTGGTCGGAGCAGTCGCATCCGTCTCTTGAATCGGCTGCTTCAAAGGCTCGCCATAGGTCGCCGCCGTCGAAGAGAAGACGAGACGCTTAACATTTGTCTCGCGCATCGCATCAAGCAGGTTCAGCCCCGCGACCGTGTTGTTGCGATAATACTTCGCGGGCTGCTCGACGGATTCACCGACCAGCGAGTCCGCAGCCATGTGAATCACGGCCTCAATAGCATGCTCTTTAAGCGCATCCTTGAGCCTCGCGTCGTCCATCAAATCCGCTTCGACGAATTTCGCCTCTTCGATAACGGCTGCTCTGTGACCTTTATATAAACTGTCATACACGACCGCCTGGTGGCCGTCTTTAATCAGCTCTTCCGTCACCACGCTGCCGATGTAACCTGCTCCACCCGTCACCAAAACTCGCATTGTCTTCAAATGACCTTTTCTGATTTGTTAATTTGCAAGGCATGATACCACGAAGCAAACTGCGGAAGAGAGATGCGAAACAGGATGCACAAGAAGCGGCAGGAAGGCGACGTGCCCGCAGAGTGAAACAGTTATTATGCTCGTTTGAGTTTAGCTGGCAATGAGATTGGCTGATCCTCAAGAACGGCTTTCACCTGAGCTGAAGCGGCGAGTGCACGGATGCCTTTAGCGGGCGCTTCGACCGTGATTGAGCCTAGCGCGTTGATACTGTGGCCTAATCGCGTGCCCTCGAAGCGTTCCAGAATTTCGTCAATTTCCGGCAAGGCTGCTTCGGCGGTTTGGCGAATTGCGCTGATGACCTTTTGCCGGTCGGCGCGCGATGGACGGGTGGAAGGCAGGTCGGCATTCTCTGTTTGCAGCAGCACGATGGCACGAACCTTCTGCCTGGGGTCGAGCAGCTTCAGCCGCGATTCAAACTCGTAGCTGATTTTTGGCGCGGCGTAATTATTATCTTCAGGCATCATTGCAAATTCGGATTGTAGCACTTCTTCAGGCCAAAGCATTAATCGCCTCTAAGGGCTGAATGACGCCGAAGCCCCAACGGTTATCAGGCCGCCCGCCCGTGCCGGACGGATGCTTTGCAGTGTCTTTCAAGGCATTGATAATTTCAGACACATGCGCCTGTGGCTTGGCTGCCATCAAAAGGGCTGCGACGCCTGCAACGTGCGGCGTCGCCATCGAAGTCCCGTCCATATAGCTGTATTCATAAGTTCCGTCCGGCGTTTTCTCCGGCGGAATACAGGAGAAGACCTGCACGCCGGGAGCCACTACGTCCGGCTTATCCACACGCGCGCCGCGCTCTGCTCCGGGAAAGACGAGACTCGCGCCGCTGCTGAAGAAGGGCACATCAACTTTTCCTCTCGGCATCTTCTCAATCGCGCCGATGGAGAAAGCATTGTAGGCGTTGCCGGGTGAACTGCTGTTCCCATGATTCTCATTGCCGATGGCGACCACCGGCAGGATGCTGTACTGCTCGATCAGCATCTCGAAGATTCTGGCAAAGAGCGGTTCATAGTAACTAAAGCCGAGCGACATATTGATGATGTCCACGCCCTTCTCGATAGCCCATGTAATACCTTCTATCAGAGTTTGCAGCGTTGCATCTCCGACCAGAACTCCTGCCACGAAGAGGTCAGTTTCCGGCGCGATGCCGATTGAGACTCCCTCGGGCGACTTACCGCCGGCAATCGTGCCGCACACATGAGTTCCGTGCGTGGCGCAGTCAAAGGCCGGAGTGGCCTTGACGCGCCGACCGAGCGGGTCAACGACGATAAAGTCTTTGACCCGCCCTTTGAGCGCGGGATGCTCGCCATGCACGCCCGTGTCAAGCACTGCGACCTTGATGCCCTTGCCTTTACTCTTAATTTGCTTCCAGACTTCAGGGATGCCCAGATGCTTCAAGCCCCACGTCAATCCGTCCGTGTTTTCCTGTCGTGTGAGGTCTTCATATCTCACTTCCTTCGGCTTGATGAGATGAATCCGCTGGTTCGGCAGGATAGCCACGACGTTCGGCTGCGCCGCCAGAGCCGGAAGCGTCCGGCGCGTCACCTGCGCGGAAACCACAGGCATCGTATCCGCGCCAATCGAAGTAATCTCCAATTCTCGCCTGCCGGATTTACCGGAAAGCTGCTTGCCGCTCGTGCTTCGATAGTCTGCGATGAGCTTCGCCTGAATCGGCCCCTGCGCCGTCGCCCGCGCTTTCACGTAATCCAGCCGCTTGCCCAAAGCGCGGAGACGACCCTGCATCCGTTCCTTTTCCGACACCGGCGCACTGTAAATGACAATCGCATCCCGCTTGTCATTCGGCCCGCACTCTGCCAGATACTGCTCAAAGGCCGGTGAGATTTTCGTTTCAGGCTGCATGCTAGCTATCTCCGTTCGGACGTTTTCTTCGACGTTTGTTTGGCTAAAGTTTTAGGTTTAGTTGCAGGCTTGGATTTAGCTTGCCGTCCCTTTTTACCCGCAGATGATTGTTCAAGCGAATCAGCCCAAGAGTTAAGCCCTTCAATAACCTCAATAACGTTTTCATGATTGGCTTTCCTCTTTCCCCTTGCCAATTTCCGCGCCCATTGACGGGCTGCTGCTGCAATTTCAAATCTTGATGGATCGCGCTGCAAGAACTTTACTTCGCGCATCAATCTATTAAACATGTATATAAGTGACCCTTCAAACGCTTTAGAGTAAGCATACTTTGTAGTTGAAAGCACTCGTAGAATGTGGGGGATTACATCAAGGATGCCGGGCAAAGGGAAAGGCTCGCCAGCCCGGTCTGAAAGACCCACAAGTGCAAGTTCTGCTTGACTACTATAGTTCTCGTAGGCATTAAATGTGGGTCCACGTACTGTATACATATCAGCATCACCGGCTATTTTTAATAGTGCAGATGAAGAACCGCATCTATGTAGAAGGTAATTCAATTCTGATACTTGCAAGGCACTCATCGTCTGCCAATTCTGTAGCCGCTCAAGAAGCATAGCTTCATTTAATGCATCCGAATACTGAGAAAGCCAACGAAAAGACTCGCTTAAAGTGTTTTCAGTTTCAGTCTTACCAACGTAAAAATTGGCAATAGGCACAACTTCTTCAGAAGGAAATCGGCTTAGTTGATAAGACCACGTTGGCGCTGGCGCGATAGCGATTCGCTCCAATACCTTGCGGCGTAGTTTCTCATCATGCGATAGCTCCAGGCCGGATGAGAGGTAAGCTTCCGCCAGCACTTCAGACAATGCAAAAGTATCTGGCTGGGCAATGAGCTGCTCAATCATCTTCCGCGCAGCACTGTCAGTAGCTGACCCACAATAGAGAGCTATTACCTCTTTCCAACGTCCATCGTCGTGTTCGCGCGCAAGGCGTTCGGGGTTAATGTCAGATTTATTGCCTTCGTGTACTGCTATTGCGGCCAGATATTCTTGAAATGTCAGGTGCGCGAAGGCGAAGACGCCTGCGCGTCGTTCGATGAGCAGGCCGGTGCGATAGCGTATGTGCTCAAGCAGCATTTGCCCGCGCGCGGCGTCGCCGAGGACGACGGAGAAGATTCTTTGCACCCGAGTAGCTTCGTACTCGGCGCGGTCATCTTTCTGCATTGCTATCGCCACTTCGCGGCAGGTGCGCAGCTTTTCTTCCAGAGAAAACACCGAATGGATACCGCGACGTTGATCCCAGTAGTGCAGCAAGCCCTCAACACAGAGCTTATAAAGCACCGCGCGGTCTTTCGGGAGATGCCCGTGCTCGAAATAATTGACCAGACAGATGGCTGAGAGCATCAGCGGATTTTGTGCGAGGTTCTGAATGTATGGATGGCTTTTGAAGTCGCTGAAAATCTGCTCGCCTTCGGCAGCACCTTCGCGGCGTGCTTCTTTTTCCGGCTCGTTCTGCGAAAGCCGGATTGCCGTACACCAGTGACGAACGTATTCTTTAACTTCGTCTTCGCCGAAATCCAGCAAGTCACATTCTTTGAAGTTGAAATCATGAAGCGCGCCGGGCGGATAGCCGACGGGGCGAGACGAGATGAGATAACTGCATTTTTCATATTGCATGCAACGCTCCGCGAGCCATGGAATCAAATACTCGTCACAAAGCTCCGGTTCAGTCTCATCAAGCCCGTCCAGCATGAACAGCACGCGGCCTGCGTTCATCTGTCGTTCGAGCCAGCCTTTGGGCATCAGGGCGGCACGGTCTTTGCTGCCTGTAGCCTGCTCAATCAACGCTACGCCGGTTGGCATCTTTTTCGGATTAAGCTGGCGCACACGCAGCAGAATCGGAATCGTTCGTTCCATGCCTTTGCCGCAAACAACTTTGTCGGCGGCAATCTTCAGTTGCAGCCATTCGAGAAAGGTGGATTTCCCGCTGCCCGGAAGCCCGATGATGACATTTCGTGCGACACGCTCTACCTGTTTGAGCGCAGGAACCGGCTTGGCTTTCTTTTTCTTCTCGCCACCCTCTTTAGTCTCCCTCAGTTCTCCTAAAATCCTGCGCGCAGCAGCCAGATCAAGCAGCGTCGCGGCATCAACCGAGCCTTTTCCGTCGCTTCCCTGACGCTGAGGCCGCGCCATCACGCAGGGCATCACAAACAGTTCGCGCAGGTCAACGGCCATGTTGGTCGTCATCCGCACCGTCCCTGCCTCGACGCGATAGAAGCGTTGGAGCAGGTAATCACGATAGCTCAGTTCATAACGCTCGTCCTCTGCTGTCTGCCCGGAAGGGGTGAGCGCATTGAGTTGTTCAGTGATGGCGTTCAACTGGTCAATGACACGGCGGGGCAACTCGAAGGTACTGGAAAATTCAAGACGTTGCCACTCGGCCATCACCGGGCCGACTAGCATGAGACTCTGGATAATGGAATGCAGTGCGACGCGGTAGACTGCGGCTTGCTTCGCTCGGCTGACTGTTTTGGGAGGCGGCAGCTTAACCAGCAATGTTTCCACAACCGATTCAGGCGCGACGTTTGGGTTCGCGATGTCTTCGAGCTTGAGCAACGCAGGCAAGCCGGCAAAACCACTGAGGACATCTGCCGCCTGTGTTTCCGTCAATTGCTCATTGAAAAAGAATCGAATGAGCGATTGCGCGGAGGCTTCGGCTGAATCCTCTATTTGGCGGATGACAACTCTGCGTTTCTGTCGCTCCGTGATTCGAGCTTGGAATGGCTCAGTGAAGATGTGCCCAAAGACAGCTTCGTAGAACTCTAGAACCTGATCGGCAATTTGAGTAGGCATGGCAGTATCCGTCGTTGTTCTTCCCTGACGCGCAATTGCTTCATGCGCGGTCGCAAAGTTTTGTGAGATGCTTCATCGTCAGCTTCGCAACTGGAAATCAGCGAGACGGCGGCAGAATCTTGAAATGAGCGAGGGGCGGTGAAGCGCGCTTTATCAGTTTGAAAATACGTTCGAGCTTATACGGCTTGAGACGCAGAGCTGTCAACAGATTTATTGATGGTCTGGAAGCTGAACAGAAAGAAAGCAGAAGGCTGACAGGTATGACTCCCGCTCGCCCTCTGCTTTGGCCTGAGGTTGCTATGAAGCGGCTACTTCGGAAGTCGCGTTTGCGCGCGGCTGGTTTGGCTCCTTGATATTTTCGAGGGCGGCGGCATAGTAGAGAATGCGGTTGCAATTCTCGCAGGTGATGATCTCCTGCCCGCGCCGGACTTCGACCATCATCTGCGGCCTGACGGGCATAAAGCAGGCCGTGCATGAGCCGTTGCGCGCCTCTGCGACGGCGACTCCATCGCGGATGCGTGTGGCGATGCGGTTGTACATCGCGCTCATCTGTTTGGGCAGCACGGAGAGCAGGCGTTCGCGCTCGATGCGTGCCGCCGCGAGTTGTTCGGTCTGCGTGCGCGTCTGTTCATCAAATTCTTTGATGCGCGCTTCCATCTCCGTTTGCAGAGTGGCGATTTCCGGCTCGCGCTCCTGAAGCGTGGCTTCGGATTGTTCGAGCGTTTCCATCTTTTCCAGAATCTGCGTTTCAAGCTGCGAGATTTGCTTGCGCGCCGCATCAGCTTCGCGAATCGCGGAGGTGTACTCGTGCTCGTTCTGCGAAGACATCAAGTTGCGCTCGGCTCGCTCGACTCGTGTGCGCTGCTCAACCACCTCTGCCTCAAGGCGTGCGCGCTCGGCTCTGGAATCATCGCGCCGTTTTTCCAGTTCCCTAATTTCAAAGGCGCGCTGATCGAATTCTGTTTCGATCTCAGCGCGCCTCTCCGGGATGGCTTCGATGTCTGCTTGTAATTTGCGTAAACTCGTATCCGTTTTCTGCAAAGCGATTAACTGCTCTAATTCCGCTTTCACTCTCATGTTCTCCTAAAAGATCATTGCCGTTAAAAGATGCCGCACGGGGCATGTAAGTAAGAAATGAATATCACATATCTGATGCTCTCATGCAAGTTAAGAGCAACAGAATGGACAGGATGGAACAGGATAATGAGCTAAAAAAGACAAAAAAGAAGGAGTGAGCCTGCCTGACTCGCTCCTTCTTTTCCATCCTGTGTATCCTGTCTATCCTCGGTTAATTATTATCTTACTCTGCACCGACGGCGCGTGCGGCGTTGATGCGCCCGCCGGTCGAGACTTTGCCGTTCAAGGCCGGAAGCTTATCCACGGATTTGAAAAGACGCTCGCGCAGGTCTGCCAGCGAAAGCTCCGGCTCGCTGGCGAGGACGAGGGCTGCGACTCCTGCGACTTCGGGCGTCGCCATCGAAGTGCCTGAAGCTTCGCGGAAATCTCCGTTGAGCCATGTGCTCAGAATTTCTGCGCCGGGCGCGGCGACGTGAACGCGCTTCAAACCGTAATTTGAGAATGATGCTAACTCGTCGTTGCGGTTGAGGGCTGCGACGCTGATGACGTTCGGCAAATCATAGCTCGCTGGATAATGCGGCGTCTTGTCCGCGTTCGCGCTGGCGTTGCCGCTCGCGGCGACGAACAGGATGCCTTCTTCACCGGCTTTGCGAATCACGTCTTCTAAGGCTTTGGAGTTTTGCGTCGAACCCCAACTCGCGCTGATGATACGCACATTGACGCCAGCCTGCTTGCGATTGATGACATAGTTGATAGCTTCAATCGCATCTTTGGTCGTCCCGGAGCCTGTCTTTGAGATGAACTTCAAAGGCATGATCTTGACGCTCCAGTTGATACCAGCGATGCCGATGCCGTTGTCGCCGTCCGCGCCGATAATGCCCGCGCAATGCGTGCCGTGCCCGTTGTCGTCCATCGGGTCGCCGCTGTCCAGCACGGCATCATAGCCGTAGCTGTCGTCAACTCTTCCGATCTGCTCGTCGAAATATTCGTCCACGTCCGAGGGACGTTCCCAGATGTTCTGCTTCAGGTCTTGATGCCTGTAATCAACGCCGCTGTCGAGGACGGCGACGACTATCTCTTCGCTGCCCGTCGTCTTCTGCTCCCAAGCGGCGAGGGCGTTGATGTCTGCCTTCGCCTTGCCGCCGCGCTGCCCTGTGTTAGAGAGCGACCACTGCTCGTCGAACATCGGGTCATCCGGCCTGGTGCCGTTCGCTTCCGCTGGTGCGGCTGGCGGGTCGTTGCTGAACTTTCCGAACTCCGGCTGTAGGTTGATCTCGAAATTCGGCTCGGCATATTCGACGAGGTCTGTCATCTCGCGATATTCGGCTGCGACCGCTTGCGGGTTTGCGTCGTCCAGATCGTCAATTGAGACGAGTCCCGAAACGCTTTCAATCTTATCTTCGATGTTATCGTTAAGCTTCGCAGTGACTTCATCAATCGCTTCTTCGCTCACATCTCTGCGAAAGCGGACGAAGACTTCCGGCGCTCTGCGCTCAACCGCTTCAGCAACATAAGGGGGATCGGCGAGGACGGTCTTCGTCGAGCGCGTGCGATAGGGCTGGGCTTCGCGCTGCCGCTCCCAACGCCTGAGTTGTCCCGCAAAGGCTGCCACCAGAATAACTGTTAAGGCCAACGCCAGATGTCCGAGAAAGTTCTGCCGGTTCATTACATCACCTCAAAATCAAGTCTGGAGTCCAGAGTCTGAAGTCTGGAGTCGAAAAGCCTGTGACTCTCGACTCCAGACTTCAGACTCCTGACTTTCATGTTAGATACGATAATTCGACCCTTTAAAGTTGTAAAGCCTGAGTTGGTCTTCGTTAGCGCGATATTCATGGCTGCCGTGCGTGCCCGCCTTGAGGCGTATGCGCAGCCCTTGCGTCATCATCTGCCCGCTCATCTCGTCCTCGACGCCCGCGCCGAGCGCCATGTCCGGGAAATCCGTTTTCTCGACGCCCTCTTCCGTAATCTCATCTTCGGAAACGCCCAAACGCTGTGCTAAGTCGCGCCGCGCCCGCCTGACAACATCATCCTTATCCAAACCCATGGTTTTACAATCTCCTTCTACGCAAGATTATGAGCCTTATCTGAATTTCAGACAAGCTCCTGTATCAGGTTTTCAGATTAAATTTTTTCAAAGCCTTGCTCCCGCATACATGGACGCTTATTCTTCGTTTACGCTCAAGGCTTCATCAAAGTTCTGATTACATGAGATACCGCACATGCCACCAACGCCGCCGGACATGATAGAACGCGCAGACGCGCTCTATGTTGCGCGTGCCGGAATAGAGAACGTCCGCGAGAGCGTAGAGCTTTTACGCGAAGCTGCCGCGACTGATTATGAAGCCGCGTGGCGGCTGGGACGCGCGCTCTTTTTCTTGGGACAGGAAGCAGGGAACGCCACAGAGGCGCGTTCGCATCATGCGCAAGGCGCGAGCGTTTCCCTGCGCGCCGCACGGCTGCTGGCAGAACGTGTCGAAGGCCATTTCTGGCACGGCGTCAATCTAGCCTTGCTGGCCTCTCTGGAAAATCCTTTGCATGCGTTCCTGCACGCGCTCAAGGCACAGAAATCTCTTGAGCGCGCAGTGCAAATTGATGCAGGCTTTCATGCCGCAGGGCCATTGCGCGTGCTGGCGCGACTTCAGCACAAGCTTCCCGGCTGGCTCGGCGGAGGCGCAAGGCGAGCGCGCACGAACTTTGAAAAAGCCATCAACCTTGCGCCCGCCAGCACAGTCACAAGGCTTTACTTTGCGGAACTGTTAATCGAAACCGGATATGAGAAAGAGGCGCGCACGCATCTCGAAGCCATCCTGCATGCAAAGCCAGACCCGGCATGGATTTTTGAAATCGAGCGCGACCAAGAAGCAGCCAAAGAAATATTAACAGGGATGGACAGGATACACAGGATAAGAAACAATGAATGAGCGATGTTGAAGTATGAAAAGCAAGCTATCAATAGCATCACCTTCATCCTTCATTCTTGGTTCTTACTTTTTATCCTGTGTATCCTGTCTATCCCTGTTTGAATCTTATTTGAGATCACCGAACAGATGTTGGAGCAGCGCGGCGACTGTGATGGCTGCCGTCTCAGCGCGCAGGATGCGCCCGCCGAGGGTGACGATTGACCAATTGGCATTCGCGGCTTGAGAAATTTCCTCATCTTCCCATCCGCCTTCAGACCCGACGAGCGCGGTCAAGGCCGACGGTCGCGCATCGCTACGATTGAATATCTCTGCAAGGCTCTGTCCCGAACGCTCTGCAAACATCAATCGAGCCTCCACATTTTCAATAGCATCGTTTTCAAGCAACGCCGGGAAAGAGATTGGCGCGGCAATCGCGGGAAGATGCGCGCGGCCTGATTGCTTGCAGGCTTCGAGCGCGAGCCGCTGCCACCGCGCGACACGCCGCAGCGGCTCGCTCGCATCGCGCAGCCGCACGTCCGCGCGTTTGGTGATGACGGGCATGATGCGAGTGACGCCCAATTCGGTCGCCTTCTGCACGACTAAATCGAACTTTTCGCCCTTGAGCAGCGCGACGGCCAACGTCAGTTGGAGAGGAGATTCGGGACTCGCCGGCCGTGCTGCCTCGCGCACTTCGAGGCGCGCACTATTCCGCAAGCTCTCTGTGATGATGCAAAGATATTCACGCCCCTCGCCGTCAAACACAAAAGCCTCGTCGCCAGCCCTCAGCCGCAGCACGTCTCTCAAATGGCGCGCTTCCTCTGTCGCCAGCGTGACAAAGTTTTCCTCAAACGCTTCGGGCGGCGCGTAAAATCTACGGCGAGTCATTTTATATAAAGAATGGTCTTTGGCTTTTGAGAGGCAAGCTGGTTCCGCTCCGGTTGCGGGAGTTGTTGAGCGGAGCTTTACGCGGCAACATCAATATAAGAGGAATAACTGCTCGGCTCCGGAATCTCGTAGCCTTCCTCGCGTAAGCCCTCAAGATGAAATTCAATCGCTTCCTGAATGTTTCGCTCAACTTCTTCTTTGGTTTTCCCGGTCGAGCCGCATCCCGGCACATCAGGCGAAAAGGCCGAAAAGCCAGTCGCTGTTTTTTCGACGATGACTAAATATTTTTTCATGACTTTAGAGATGTCTCGCACCTTCACAGAGCAACAATAATTCTTCTGTTCAAAACGGTCAACGTCTGCCTCGCCCGACTCAAGGTTGAGCGCCACATGCAAAGACCAAAGCACAAAGAACGAAGACTATGGTCTTAAATAATGATTGCTATCCATTCGCCATCCGTCTCAAGATCAAACTCGCTGATGCCAAGCTCGCTTAAGCGAGCCGCGACCATTTCTGTCTGCTCCTGCAAGATGCCGGAGAGAATGAGGTGGCCGCAGGTGGCCGCGAGCAACTCCGGCAGGAGCGGCAAGATGACATCAGCCGTCAGGTTGGCGCACACCAGATTAGCTGAAGCCGTCGCGGTCTCGTCTATCGTCCCGGCGCGAAAATTTATCTGGCCGGACACGCCGTTCAATCGCGCATTCTCCGTAGCTATCAAGACCGCTTCGACATCCGTGTCGCATGCCTCTATCCGCGCGTGCGGCGAGAGCTTGGCGGCGGCGATGGCGAGAATGCCCGTGCCCGTGCCGACATCCAGAAAGCTCTCGCGGTCAAAATATTTCTCGATGGCCGCGAGACAGAGCCGTGTCGTTTCATGCGTCCCAGTTCCAAAAGCCATGCCCGGCTCGATGCGTATCACGATGCGGTCAGGAGCTTCCGCGACTTCGCTCCACGGCGGCGCGATGACAAAGCGGCGACCGACCGCGACGGGCTGCCAGCTTTTCTTCCACTCGCCGAGCCAGTCTTTATCCGCGACTTCTCTAAACAGCATCTCGCGCACGGCGGACGACGGCAGATCATAAAAGCGAAGCGCATCAAACAGCATCTCGCGCACGCGCGTGCGATCCGGCGGCGCGTCGAAATAAGCGACTATGCGAAGAGGCACGTCGCCGCTGCTCTCCAAGCTCTCTTCTGTGCCGAGCGCGCCCGCTTCCATCAGCGCATACTGGGCTGCCTCGCGCGCAGCCTCTTCCAGCGTCACATCGAGCGCATACCACACGCGAAGGGATGAGGGATGAGGGATGAGGGATGAAGCTACAGTTATATCTTTTTCATCCTTCATCCCTCATCCCTCATCCTTATCTGTCCTGAACTCCCATGTCATCAAGCATGTGTTCCTTGTCGCGCCAGCCAGCCTCGACTTTGACGAAAAGCTCTAGATGGCAGCGATGCCCGAGCAGGATTTCGATGTCGCGCCGCGCCTGTATACCTGTCTCTTTCAAGTGTTCCGCGCCCTTGCCGATGATGATTCTTTTTTGCGAGGAACGCTCGACAAAGATAGCGCAGTGAATGCGCGTAAAGTCCGGGCGTTCCTCGTCAAACTTTTCGGTCACGACCGCCGTGACATAAGGAATCTCTTCGCCGGTCGTCTGCAAAATCTTCTCGCGCACGATCTCCGCGACCATCTGGCGCAGCGGTTGATCCGTCAATTCGTCTTCTTCAAAAATCGGCTCGCCTTCGGGCATCTGCTTGATGATTTCCGCGAGCAGGACTTCGATCATGTCTCCCTTCAAAGCGGAGAGCGGGACAATCGCGCGCCAGTCATGCTCCGCGCCGTACCACTCCATCAGCGGGAGCAGCCGCGCCTTGTCCGCCATCTTATCCGTCTTATTTAAAAGCAGCAGCGCGGGCTTGCCGGATTGTTTGACGAGGTCAAGCACAAAGCGGTCGCCATTGCCTGTCGAAGCAGTCGCATCACGAATCAGGCAGACGAGGTCTACGCCTTCGAGCGCGTCATGCACGGCGGCCATCATCCGGCGATTCAAAAGATATCCGGGCTTATGCACGCCTGGCGTGTCCACCAAAACGATCTGCCCGTCCTCGCGCGTGATAACGCCCTGAATCCTATGCCGCGTCGTCTGCGGTTTATTCGAGACCGCCGCGATCTTTTCGCCGACCAGCCGATTCAGGAGCGTGGACTTTCCAGCGTTCGGCCTTCCGATCAACGCGACGTAGCCACTCCGATAGTTATCTTGAATTTCCTTCTTCATTGATTGCCGCAGAGATTTAATCGGCGTGTCCGTTAATTCTTCAGAGGTAAGTTTGATTATTTAATTCCTTCCAGCAGATTGAGATAAATCAGAGAATGGAAATGGAACTAACACTACTGCTCCGGCTGTAGGTGTGACCATGCTTCATCCTCCTCCGGCCTGTTCCAATCTTCAGCAAGGGATGATTCGCTTAAAAGGGCTGTCTCTGAAATTTTTGCGGCTGGCTCATCATCTAAAATAGTAACGAGCGCACGACGCGGCTCTTTAAGCTCAACGGATTCCAGCAACAGGACTTTACCGTCCGGCTCTATGATAGCTTCGACTGTTTGAATCATAACTCATTCTCCGTTTGCATTCTCCGCATAATCCTTAAAACGAGCAAGCATGGATTTTATTTTCAGCGACGAAGTAATAGCTTTTCCAGCTTATCTGCTATCTCCGGCGTTTCCAATGCGGTGGCGAATTCATTTACCCAATGTCTGATGTATGCGACATCCAGATTTTGATGGATATTTAGAATGGCTTCAATGTCAACAATGTCTTTCGGCCTCTGTGCTACCGCTTTAGTGATGATGAGGTCTTCGGGCGTCAGCACTCTCAAATTTAACACACCAATCTTAAATGTCTTGGCGCGCTCGATCATTTCTCGCTCGAATGGCAAAGCCCCACAAGAGACATCAACACTGATTCCGGCTTTCTCATGTCGAAGCAAGAGGACGCGCGATCTCACGGCAAACTTCAAGGCATCACTGATGCGCGGTGCAAACCCGTAAGCTTTGCCTGCGAGTAAGAATGATTCCCATCTCTCTTCATTAAGCCAGATGACAATATCAACGTCCTGAGTAGTACGAGGCTGAGCGAGAAGAGAGACCGCGACGCCGCCGATTATCACATAAGGGATATGTTCTTTCTCAAGCCATGTGGCGAGGTCTTCCAGCGTCGCGGCAAAGGCTGCGGGTAAGGTGAAATCAGACATGAAGCTTCTCTCGCAGCCGACGCCAACGCTCGCGGACTTCCTCATCACTCTGGCTCGTATCAGGCCAACCGAGCAGTTGCCCTGCCTCATACATCAAGGCCAACTGATGAAGCTTGACTGAAACCGGCATCTGTCTCACTTCTTCAATCGTGGCTTGATTGACCAGCTTCCAACGCTCTTTGAATTGGCGCGCCTCTTCTTTGGTCATCGGTGCGGCCTCGATTTTGTTTCAGATGTGCGGAAGCTATTTTATCATCGCTGGTTCAGCGACGTAGCTCTCCCGGCATTTACTTGCGCTTGACCTTGCCCGGCCCCCAGACGGCTCTGCCGGGTTTGGCTCCGGTGTGCTCGCCGTCTTTGAGCGCCTGCACGCCGTTGACGAAAACGTGGCGGACGCCGACGGCGTATGCTTGCGGCTTCTCGAAGGTCGCGCGGTCAGAGATGGTTTGCGGGTCAAAGACGACTACGTCCGCGTACATCCCTTTTTTGAGAAAGCCGCGAGAGTCGAGGCCGAGATTCGTGGCCGGAAGCCCGGACAGGCGGCGGACGGCTTCGGTTAATGACATCACTTTTTCTTCGCGGACGTAATGACCCAGGAGGCGCGCGAAGTTGCCGTAGGCGCGCGGGTGCTGGCTCGATTTCAGAAAAACGCCTTCGGGCGCGGTCGAGGCTTCGTCAGAGCCGAGCGACATCCACGGCTGCGCGAGTTGCTTTTTGATATTCTCTTCCGACATCAAAAAGTAAACCGTGCCGACGCGCGAGCGGTCTTCGAGCATCAAGTCCATGATCGTTTCAATCGGGTCTGTCCCGCGCATCCGTGCGACTTCGGCGAGCGACTTGCCCGTCAGGGGCTTCAACTTCTCGTTCTTGAAACCGATCAGCAAGACTCTCTCGGGCGAGCCTGCGGCGAGATAAAGATTCTCCCACTTGTCCGTCGGCGTGCTGCTCTCTGCGGCAATCTTCTTGCGCGTCGCGGGGTCTTGAAGCCGCTTAAACAGTTCTTCATAGCCTCCGTCCAAAGCCCACGGCGGTATCGCAGCATTCAAGCCCGTCGCGCCCGCCGGATAGAGGTACATGTCCGCTGTGATTTTTAACCCGTCGCGGCGCGCGTCGTTAATCATCTTGATGACGCGATCCATCTTGTTCCAGTTGGTTTCGCCCGCAGCCTTCAAGTGATAAATCTCCGCCGGGATGTTTGCTTCACGACTGATGCGCAGGACTTCTTCGACGCCCTCAATGAGCTTGTTGCCCTCGCTGCGCATGTGCGTGATGTACTTGCCCTTGTATTTAGCAGCCTCCTTACACAGCTCTATCAGCTCTTCCGTCTTCGCATAAAAAGCGGGCGCGTAAATCAAAGATGAGCCGATGCCGAGCGCGCCGTCTTCCATTTCGCGGCGCACAAGGGCGCGCATCTCTGCAAGCTGCGCGGGAGTCGGCTGCTTGTCTTCAAGACCGATAACATGCTGTCTGATGGTCGTCGCTCCGACAAAAGAAGCGACGTTTTGCGAGACGCCGCGCTTTTCCAGATAGTTCAAATATTCCGCTAAGGTCGTCCACTCGATGTCGTACTTGAGGTCGCCTTGTTCGTTAATCGTCTCTTGCTTCATCTGCTGGTTGAGCGGCCCCATAGACCAGCCCTCGCCCATAATCTGCGTCGTCACGCCCTGCCTTAGCTCGCTCTGCGAGCGACCGTCAACAATCAAAGACTCGTTCGACCACGAGAGCATGTTGATAAAGCCCGGCGCGACCGCCATCCCGCTCGCGTCCAACACCTCGCGCGCACTGGATTTCGAGAGATTGCCGACGGCTGCGATCCTGTCTCCCTTGATGCCGACATCTGCTTTGACGGGCGCGTTGCCCGTGCCGTCGTAAACGGTTCCGCCCCTGATGATGACATCGAACTCCGCAGGCTTTGTCTGAGCGAGCGGCGCGGCGGCAAACACCGCGAGCAGTAATAACGCAAAGAGTTTTTTCATCAGACCCTCTCCAAACCAATTCGGGTAATAAGAGCTTATTTCAAAATCCTTCAACGCTTTGCGCCTTAACTCTTAACTTTGCGCCTTTGCGAGAAATATCAACGTTTCCCGCAAAGGCGCAAACAAAGAAAGACTCAAGGCGCAAAGCGTTGAAGCAGTCTGTATCTTGAGTTTTGAAACTGTCTCTAAGATAAATTCTATTTTGAGATTTCGCTCAGCAGCTTGCTTGCCAGAGCCGGGTCAAGGCTTTTCAGTTTCTCGTGCTGCGCCATCGCCGCCTCCCTGTTGCCCATCGTGTGATAGACCATCCCTAGATTGAAATATGATCTGGTATCGTTCGGGCGCAGGCGTATGGCCTCTTGATATTCAGCCGCAGCTTCCGTCAGATCATTCTGGTTGTAGAGAGCAAAAGCCAGCAGCGCGTGCCACAGGGCATTGTTCTGTTCCAATTTTAAAGCTTGCCTGTAAGCCGTTTCAGCGATTGTCCATTTCTGTTGCTGCGCGGCAGACTCGCCCAGATTGAAATGAAGTTTTGCGTTGTTCGGCTCTAGCTGCGTTGCCTTATGAAAAGCCGTTTCCGCTTCCATAAATTTTTTCTGGCGATAGAGGGCATGACCCAAACCCGCTTGCCACTGCGCTCCGTTTGGTTCCAGCCGAATCGCGTCAGCGTATGCAGCCTCTGCTTCCGCAAACTTCTTCTGCTCAAAGAGAGCCTGTCCCAGACGCGCCTGCCACACGGCGTTCTTCGGCTCAAGCTTGAGGGCTTCGCGATACCAGACTTCGGCCTCCGTCCACTTGCGCTGTTGAGACAAAGCCTCGCCGACCTGCGCATGGCGCGACGCGACGTAGGGGTCTAGCTGCAAAGCGCGCCTGTACTCCGCTTCGGCTTGCGCCCATTTGCCGCCGCGCGCGTGACGGTCTCCGGCCTCTTGATAAAACGCTGCGTCCGGCTCACGCGCGTTCGCCGGCTTCGCCTGATTCGCAACGGGTAGCAGATTCAAAGTCACGGACGCAGCCTTGCCAGCCATCACGACTATCTCTTTCACCGCCGGGCGATAACCTGCAAGCTCCGCGTAGGCGATATACTTGCCCGGCGGCAGGTCGTTGAAAATGTAAAGCCGCTCGCCCGCCGGAATTTTGGCCTCGTAGCTATCTCCTTCTTCGACCGGCTCGACGAAGATAACTGCGAGCGGTTCTGCGGCAACCGCCAGCGTGCCCGTGCCCGCCTTTGCTTCAGAGCCTTTGACGGGCGCGGGTTTGCGCGGGCGCGGGTTACGCTTCGGAGGTGTTTTGGGACGCGAAGAGCGCGCCGGAGAACTGTTGGAGTTTGAGCCGCCCGTTTTCTCAGTCGCGCCGCCCACGAGGTCGTCCTGCGCATGCAACGCCCCGGCACAGAAACAGAGCATGGCTATCATGGCTAAGATGTTCAGGCGTAACCGTCGCCGGTTTGTGGTCATGGCCTTAAACCTCCGTGTCTGAACAGGGAACAACAGGCGTCGCAGACGGCCTCTCAAATCCGAATCAATAATTTTGTGCGCCAATCATACACGATAGGAGTGCAAGCAAGAAAGATTAGCCACAGAGGGCACAGAGAACACAGAGATATAAAACGATTTCAAATCGGAGATACTGAATTTGAAATCCCCTCTGTGCCCTCTGTGTTCTCTGTGGCTACTTTTCTTCTCAAAAAAAAGTTTGCAACCTTTTCCCCTCGCCTGTCACTTACTGTATGAACCGCCCTGCCGGATCGGCTTTGACTTTAGCAAAATGATTGTGAAACCTTTTCGCCGCGTGGGACACTAACACTTCGGAAATAATAATGATGAAGCGGCTGGCAATTGATGTGATTAGGCAGGCGAGCGAGGCACGAAACGCCGTAGTATCTGGAACACTGATGAACAGTGCAGAGGAACTCATAGTGCGCGCCCGGTCCGGCGACGATGACGCCTTTCGTCTGATCTTTGAGAGATACGCGCGCCCGATCATCAGTTTTATTTACGACATGCTGGGCGACTCTGCGCTGGCCGAAGAGCTGATGCAGGAGACTTTCGTTCGCGCTTACAAAAATCTCGGAGCCTTGCGCGAAGAGACAAAGCTTTCGACGTGGCTCTTTGGCATCGCGCGCAACGTGGCGCGTGAATCTTTAAGAGCGCGACGGCAGTCCGCGCTCAAGGTCGAGCTTGACGACCCTTTGGTTACGGAGTTGCGCGACGGCAACCCCGCGCCCGACGACCATTTGATTAACCGGGAATTGCAGGCATTGATACGCGACGCGCTCGGCAAATTGGACGAGGACAAGCGGCTCGTCTTCGCTTTAAAAGTTTTCCAGCAGCAGAGTTACGAGGAGATAGCTTTGATTACAGGTTTTTCGATGGCAAAGCTCAAGACGGATTTGCACCGCGCACGCGCGGAGATGCGCCGCCAGCTTCGCCCATATTTGGAGGTGAGCGATGAAATGTCTTGAATGCTTGCCGCTCGTCGAAGAGTACGTTGACGCGGAGCTAAATGCGAAAGACGCAGAGCGCGTGACGGCGCACGTCTCGACCTGCAAGTCGTGCGCGGGCGCGGTTGATGCCTTGTTGCGCGAGCAGGAAATATACGCTGGCTACCAGCGCGAAGTGGAAGTCACGCCCGCGATGTGGCAGAACGTGCGCGCACGAATCGAAGCAGAGAAAACCGCGCCTCCCGTCAAAGCCGAGCCGCGCATTCAAGGATGGCTCGCTGCTCTTTTCGGCACAAGATTGTCGCTACGGCGTCCCGCCTTCGCCGTCGCGCTTATCTTAATCGCGCTCGGCATTACCAGCATCGCTCTTCTCAAATTCTTCAATTCCCGCCAACAGCCAACCATCGCGGAGAAAGATAAAACGCCGCGCGTTATTCAAAACGCCGACGCGCCGGAAACAGTCGAGACGCCGGACCAAAAAGATGAGCCGGAGACGACTGCGGAAGTCAAAAAAGATTCGCCGCGACCCAAGACCATTGGCGGCGGCGGCGGCGAACGTGAACGGAAGCCTAAAGAAGCGTTTGTCGCAAAAGATTCTTCTCGCTCAAGAACTCGTCAGCCCGTCAACGTCGCGCCGCTTGAATCTTCCGCGCAAGCGGTTGAGAGGGATGCTATTGAAAATTATACGAGCGTGAGCGCGCCGCGAGTGGCGGGTGATCCGGAGCTTGAGGTTGCGCGTCACGTTGAACAGGCGCAGCTTCTCCTGCGCTCTTTCCGCAACGTGCGGCTGGCCGAGACGAGCCACGCGCCCGACATCCTTTATGAAAAAGAGCAGTCGCGCAGGCTGCTCTACAAGAACATAGTCTTGCGGCGCGAGGCGCACGCGGAAGGCAATGCTCCGGCGGAAAAACTGCTCAGCATGCTTGAGCCGATTCTGCTCGACATCGCCAATTTGCCAGACCGCGCGACGGCGTCCGACGTGCTCTCAATCGAGCGGCGGATGCAGAAAAAAGAGATCGTCGCCGCTTTACAGGTTCATGCGATACAAGCTCCGAACTCATATTAATTCAAAGGTCAAAGAGAAATCATGCGAAATAAAACCTGGACACAGATGAATCAACGGACGCGCTACGTGGTGACGCTGCTGATGACGCTTGCCGCTCTGGCGTGCGTGCTGCTCACGGGCACAAAATTTATCAAGGCGTCGGATCAGGACATGGACAAGCTCAATCGCTTTGTCCAGACGCAGAACTCCGCGCAGGCATCCGCCAAAGTTTTCCGAGAGGGCAGAGACCTCATCGGCGATGAAAACTGGAAGGGCGCGGCGGATAAGTTCAGAGGCTTTATCACGAGCTATCCGAAAGACCAGAACGTGGATGCAGCGCTGTACTGGCTCGCCTTCGCGCTCAAAAAGCAGGAGCGATATGCGGATGCAGACGTGCAGCTCAATCGCTTGCTCAAAGACTTTCCGCGCTCGAAGTGGATGGACGATGCGCGCTCGATGCGTGTCGAAATCGCAGGGCATCTGGGCAATCAGGACTCTATAGATAATGCGCTCGATCTCGACGACATCAAGGATGCCAAAGGCCCCAAAGACCCCAAAGACCTCAAAGACAAATCCGAGAAAGATGCCAGACGGCAGAAAGACAGCCGCATCAGCGCGGATGAAGAAATCAAGATCGTCGCGTTGCAGAGCCTCTGTCAATCAAGCCCCGAACGCTGCATGGCTTATGTCACGAACATGTTCAAGGCGGGCGCGACCGGCAGCCGTCACATGAAGGAAGCGGGGCTTGAGATGATACGCCGTTACGGCGGCGAGCAGACAGTGCCGATGCTGATTCAAATCATACGCAGCGAGACGGACTCGAATACTCGCACCGCCGCGATTCACACTTTGGGGCGCACGCGCGACGAGCGTGCCTTCGAGGTGCTGGTCGAGATGGTCAGAACTTCTGTAGACGATGAAGTGAGCAAGGCTGCGGTCTTTGCCATCTCACGCTTTGAGGGCGAGCGCGCTTTCCGCGCCTTAGTCGAGATGGCAAAGAGCGCCAAATCGCGCGAAGTCCGCAAGGATGCGATCTTCTGGCTCAGTAACCACGGCGAAGCGGTGCTTGACGAACTGCTGACTATTTTCAACACCGATAAGGAAGCCGAAATCAGAAAGCAGATTATTTTCGTTCTCAGGCGTATTGGCAGCCCGCGCGCCGTCGCCAAGCTCTACGAGATTGCCAGCAGCGACGCGGACATGGAAGTGCGCAAAGACGCCATCCACTGGATCGGTCAGCGCGGCGACGCGCAGGCCGTAGACTATCTGATTAAGACTTACGATGTAGAAACCAAGCACGAGATTAAGGATCAAATCATCTTCGCTTTGACACGCTCATCACAGAAGAGCGCGCTCAGGAAATTGCTGGACATCGCGCGCAACGATAAGTCCGTCGAGTTGCGCAAGCAGGCCGTCTTCTGGCTCGGGCGCAGCAACGACCCGGAAGCGCAGAGATTTCTGGAAGAGCTGCTTAAATAAGAAAAGCAACAGGTCAGAACCGCCTGCGGTAGCGGGCGGGTACTCAACATCGAAGACCCGCCCGCTACCGCAGGCGGTTCTGACAAGAGCCACGCGAAAGGCAGTGAATATGCGACTTCAAACTTCTATCATCTCGTGCATCCTTTTATGCTCGTCATTTATCTCGGCGGCTCTACCTTTTGAACCGGCGCAGCGCGAGCGTTTCATCACGGTCGAGGGCGCAGACTTGCGCGCCAAGATGGAGACGGCTCTGAACATGGGTCGCCAGCTCGCGCCGCAGACGCGATTCTGGCTCGCATACTCTTTCGATGTCAGGCCGGGCGTCGCTGTTGATCCGGGCGAAGGCAAGTTTCGGGGCAACATATCCGACTATGACGGCTTCACGATTTTTATGGGAACTCGTGGCGACGGCCAGATGGTCGAGACCAGAAACCTCGGCGTCTTCCTGCTCTACGAGTCGGACGGCAGCACTATCGCGCGCGTCGAAATTTACAATCTGGACAAGCGACGCGAGTACAGCACCTATCCGGTCTACTGGCTCGGGCGAGGCGGCAACGAAGAGAGTCTTAACTTCCTGCGCCAGCTTGCGACGGGGAGCCGCACGCGCAAAATCAGCGAGCGCGGAGTGCTTGCCATCGCGTTGCACGATGACCCGCGCGTCCCTGCGCAGCTCAAAAGTTTTGTCTCCACCTCAACGGATCATGGCGTGCGCCGGACAGCCATCCACTGGATCGGCAACACGGGCGGCGAAACATCTTACCTGGCCGAGATGGTGCGCAACGAGCAGGAGAATGAAAACGTGCGCGAGACTGCGGCCTATGCCATCGGCGCGAGCCGCGACCCCGCAGCCCTCAACACGCTGACAGAGCTTTATCGCACCATCCCGAATCGAGAGATTAGAAGAAAGCTGATTCACTCTATCTCGATTAACGACAACCAGGACCCGGCCATAGACTTTCTCATTCGCGTCGCCAAGACGGACACGGACATGGAAGCCCGAAAGCAGGCCATGTTCTGGCTCGGGCACAAGGCCGGTGAAAAGGCTCTGGGAGTTTTAAAGGACGCGGTCGAGGCCACGGACGCGGAGACAGAGGTGCAGAAGCACGCCGTCTTCGTCATCAGCCGCAGGCCGAAAGACGAAGCTGTGCCGATGCTTATCAGAATCGCGCGCACGCACCAGAAGAGCGTGGTACGCAAGGAAGCTATCTTCTGGCTCGGCAGAACCGGCGACGAGCGCGCACTGGCTTTTATCGAAGAACTGTTGAGCAAATAAGCGTTTAAGAATTTGCCACAGAGGACACAGAGAACTCAGAGGAAGGCAAAAGTAAAAAGGTAAAAGGTAAAAGTGAAGACAAAACATTTCTCAAGCAATTAATAAAAGTGGTTTCCGCCTTCCTTTTACCTTTTGCCTTCTTTCTCTCTGTGGCTACTTTAATCTAAGGAGAAGCGTCGTGAAACGAGGATTGATTTTCTGCCTGACACTCATGCTGCTCTTAGCAGCTTCATCCGGCGAAGTTTTCGGGCAGAAGAAAAAATTTAAAGAGAAGCGTTACGAGCCTGCGACGCGCCCTTCGGTCAAAGACTATGAGGGAAAGTACGTCGGCGTCGAATCGTCTTACTGGATAGACCTCTTCGTTTCGCCGGAGGGAAATCTGACCATCAACAGCTATGAGGGCGAGCGGCGCGCAACCCTCAGCGACATACGGCTCGAAGGCGCGATTATCTCTGCCGTCAAAGTTTATGAGGACGGCGCGAGCGAAAGTTTTTCGGGCGTCTTTGCCAACCGCATCCTCAACGGCCAGAGCGCGTTCGGCATCATCGTTGATAACGTGCAGGTAAAAGTTTCCGGCATCGCGCTGCACGGCCTGTTCTACAGGTTGAGGGAAGAGAGCCTGTCGCATGCGCCCTTACCAATCGAGACGGACGCGCGGGTGGCACGGGCCGAAATCGAAGCGCGTTACAACGAGCTGGCAGAAGCCGTCCGCAATAAAGATTTCGCGGCCTTTCAATCGCTCCGCACCGAAGACTTTCGCGCTTTGGCGCACGACGGCGAGATGCAGGACAACGCGCAGATGGCCGCGCGTGCCAGAAGCCTGCTCGACAGAATCCAACCGCCCATCAATGTCAGCAATACGATTGAGACTTTTATCCTGCTCGACAATGAAGCGATTGCCATCGTCCATCAAAACTTTTCCCGGATGCAAAAAGTCGCGGGCGTGCTTCATCTAATCGAAACCAGCGTCCGCCAGCGCGAGATGTGGGTCAAGACCGTTGAAGGCTGGAAGCTCAAATTCGTGGACGGAGTCCGCGACCAACAAACCTTTGTGGACGGCGTTGAAGTGGAAGGATGAAAAGCAAGGATGAAGGATGAAGGCGGAAGGATGAAAGGCATGCTATTAAAAGCTGAGCCGTTCATCTTTAATAGCTCTTCCTTCATCCTTCATCCTTCATCCTTCATCCTTGCTTTTCTTACTCAAACTGTTTCCTGAAATCATCGAACTGCTGCCGTAGCTCTGCGACCTCTGTGCGGAGCGTTGCGACTTCGTTTTCGAGGCGCGCGATTTTTTCATTTTCCGCGCGTGCTTCTCTCATCGCAGGCTCTGCGCGCGGCGCACGCGGGGCAGGTTCCTCGATTGTCACTTCGCCCGCGAGCAGGTGCGCATAGCGCGAATCTTTTTGTCCCGATTGTCGCGGCAGCTTCATGACCAGCGGCTGCTCTTCGTTCTTGGCGAGCGCGTCGAGGGTTGATTCGACTTCCGCCAAATCCTGAAACTCGTGCATCCGGTTGGTACGCCCGCGCAATTCGCCGATGGTTTGCGCGCCTCTCAGCATCAGCACGCACATGACAGAGAGTTGCGGCGGCGTTAGCTTAAAGATTTCGGTCATGATGTGCTTGTACTTCGGCACGCGGCTGTCGCTGCCATAAAAGACGTACACGAGATTCTTCTCGCGCAAACTTTCCAGAGCATGCGCGACGATTTTTTCATCGTAAGCGACGACCGGATCACGGTTCGAGATTTGATTGCACGCATTCACTAAGGCATTCAAGGTCAGCGGGTAATACTCCGGCGTCGTGAGCTGCTTTTCAATCAGCGCGCCGACGACGCGCACTTCCGTTTCATTTAATAATGGATTCACAATTCTTCCTATCTAATGCAAAAGAATAATCGCCACAGAGGGCACAGAGAACTCAGAGAATTACAAATTCGGAATCTCAAATTCGGAATCTTCTTAAATCTCTGTGTCCTCTGTGTTCTCTGTGGCTAATCAAACAGCTTCAATCCACGCGCAAGTGCAGCTTCTAATTTTCTGAGAAACGCGCGGCGGCTGATCTCCTTCGCGCCGAAGGCTCGCATGTGCGGCGTCATCACTTGAATGTCGAGCCAGTCCGAGCCTCTTTGTTGAAGATGCTCGATTAAGTGTAGCAGCGCGAGCTTGGAAGCGTTGGGGCGCAGGTAGAACATGCTTTCTCCGGCGAATGCGCCGCCCGCATCAACGCCATAAATTCCGCCGACGAGTTCGTCGTCTTCCCACGCTTCGACGCTGTGCGCGTGCCCTGACTCGTGCAGCTCGCAGTAGGCGCGAATCATCTCGTGCGTAATCCATGTTCCGTCTTCACCCGGTCGCGTTGCATCAGCGCACGCACGCATGACCGCCGGGAAATCTTTGTCAATCGTGAAGCGAAATGGCGATTGCCTCTGCGCGCGTTGCAGGCTGCGCGCGATGTGCAGGTCTTTGAATTCGAGAATCGCACGCACTTCGGGACAGAACCACGGCAGCGGCCAGCCGTCCATCGGCCACGGAAAGATTCCGCGACCGTAAGCGTTGAGCAGGTTGGCCGCATTGAGCTGGCCGCCAATCACCACGATGCCTTCGACCGCCGCGCTCTCCGGGTCTGGAAAACGAATTAAGGCCATAAACAGTTATGGTTATTTGTTTTGGTCGCGGAAAGCGACTAAGCGCCCCTCACAAAACCACAGATTAGCCACAGAGACACAGAGACACGGAGATAACAGCAGTCATTTTATTTAGCATCTCCTTCATCTACTTTTCCTCTCTCTGTGTCTCTGTGGCTGAGTTTTGTTATGCGTTCTAAAGATGCTTTTACGGCTTGGACTGCTTCGCCTCCTGCTCTCTGGCTTTCGCTCTGCGCTCCTTCACGGTCTTCTGCGCCGCCATATCCTGCACGCGCACGTGATTCAGATTACCGCCCGCGCCGCCCGCGTAAACACCGACTTCAAGGTCATGACACTTGAGAATCTTTGACTGTGTTTCCAGAGCGGCGACTGCCTCCCATGCGGGTGCCGCCGGAAGGTTTCTGCCTTCGGAAAATTTCGCTATAAATTCGTCAACGTGTTTCCATTCGGGGCCGTTATAGGCTGCGGACAAAGTCGTGACACGACCGTCCAGCAGCGTCAGTGTGATTTGTCTGATGCCCGCGAATTTCGCTTTCGAGGCATACTTGTCCGGGCTGAGCATAAAGCTGGAAACACCCAGAGGGCTGGCAGGTTTGGCTAACTGAGCGCGCACCTCTGCGTCCTCTTTGCTGCCGGGAAAGAGCGCGAGCACTTGTTCCGGCGTCATGCCTAGCTTCAAACCGCCAATCTCAGGAGCCTGCGCGACGGAGAGCGTGCAAATTTCCCGCTCCTCCTGAGCGGCGGGGCTGGCTGTCTGTGCGGAAACGGTTTTGCTTATAAATTCAGAACCGCTATCCGGGGCGTCACGCCCCAACGTGGTATCGCGGTTGTGGCCGAATTTATAGGCAAAGCCTGCGTAAACCAATGCGGCACAGATGAGTAATAATCCGATTGCGAAAAAACGCTTCATCACTTACTCCTTTTTCTCTTGCGAAATATTTGACGATTAGATTGCGGCCTCAGGCATGACCGGTGCGACCTCTGCTTTTTCAAATCGCCAGGTGATAAATGCTGCCAGCGTGCCTAATACTATCCCGCTCGTCGGCGTAATCCAATCATGCCAGACAATATACTTCAGATAAATGACCTGAAGCATCACGACAGCCGCCGCCCCCCGCGCGATTCGTGTGCGAGAGCTGAGCAAGGCATAACTCAGAAACAGCGCGTGCCCTGAGATATAAGGCACATGTCCCACGACGCGCCACACAGAGATTCCGACAACCAGAATATCTACAACGCATACTATCATCGCCAGCCTGCGAAATCTTTTGGCGCGGTCAAAGAGAAAGGCTATGAAGGGAACCACGACGGGGACGACGTAGATGTACACGCCCCTCAGCTTATCGCCTGAAAAGCGTGACGCAGCATACAGGGCATACACGGATGCGCCAACGAGCGAACAAAGCAGGACAACCAGCGGATGAAAGATAAACGGTCGCGGAGACACGAAATTTCCTCAAGGCTTGAGAAGAGCAGCAATATAAAGCAAGAGTAAAAACTTTGCGTGCCTTTGCGTCTTTCTTCTTTGCGCCCTTTGCGGTTAAGAGCCTTTTCAACGCAAAGACCGCAAAGAGAGAAGACGCAAAGTGCCCAAAGAGTTTTTCTGTTCTTGATGCGCCTTATTATTCATGCACATGCGCTTTATACGCTGCCTCTTCGCTTCTGGCTAATACAGGCAAGAGGGCTGTGGGCACTTTGGGAAATGCGTGATGCAGGTGATGATAGGCAAATGATGAAACGACGGGTGTCCAGATTTGAGCGATTCGACCGGCTGATCTGACCGCAGGGTGTTCCGGCGCGAGCCTGTGCGGCAGGTATGCTGCCCAGATAGGAATAGCCGCGCTCAGGCTTGCCGCCACCGCCCAGTAAACCAAGCCGACAGGAGAGCCTAGAACAAAATAGAGCGCAAACGCCAAGCCGAGCAGGCAGACTGTCGCGATGGTCTCGATGACTTGGAAAGGCTTGGTGTGTGACGCTCTTTTGAAGGCATAAAAACGCATGGTGAAAAGATGCAGCGGCCCCTCAAGCAGCACGCGGTAAAACGGCCATGTGGCGCAAACGCCTTCCGGGTCATCCTCTTTCAAACAACGCCCGTGATGCCTCAGATGCGTGACCTGCAAACCATGCCCGCTCTTGAGCAAGAGCAGCCCGCTCGCGGATAAGATAAATTCATGCGCGCTTTTCGAGACGCCCAGCGATCTATGAATAGCATCATGCATCTGTATAAATCCAGACAGGCAAGTCGCGACCGCCAGCGGCACAGCCAACCACCACCAACCTTGCGTCGCGGTTAAAAGATACAATGCAAAGAAGAGCCACGGACGAACCAATTCGATGATTATTTGTATCGGCCTCAACTGCAAGGCTGGCTGATAATTTTCTGTAGCTCCATTCATTAAGTTTAAGTTTCCGACTTTGATGATTTGCCCAACGGCCTAATGCTGGAATTAACTTGCCATGCTCTCGCAGCGCATAATCCGCATCAGAGAAGACAAGCATGAAAGACCTGCTATCGCGGCGACGGGTTGAGTGAGTTGTTGGGCGTCATCCGATTCAGCCGCTTACGACTATAAATCCTGCCTGAGCGAAATCTCCATCAAATGTTAATACTTCCGTCACCCCGTTCTCCTGCATCACTATGAACGAGATACAATCTACCAAGCCCCATGTTTTATCACTGTACTTTCCATAGGCTTCTAAACCCTGTTCAAAGAGCCTTCCTCCAATTTCTATAACTTCGACCCTTTTAGAACTTCGGAGCACGTTGATAATTGCAACTGCTGCTTCTCTAAAATCTTTAGCCATCGCATTGCCAATTTCGAGGAGAACGGCATCGGTAGTTATCAGGAGCGAATTTTCAAACTTATAGGAGAGATTTTCAGCTTGACCGTGATACTGATCCCGCTCATTTATCAAGGCAAGGACAAACGAGGTGTCCACGAAAATCCTATTTGCCATTCGGTTCCTCTAAATCATACAAGTTTGCCTTGATTGAGAAATCGGGCGCGGCTGATATCTTTATCTGGCGCAACTTCGTCATCACACTTTGATTCGAGTCATCATCTCCGCTTGCCGCCTCATAATTTTTGATGATGCGGTACAATTTATCCAGATGCTTTTCCGGCACTTTCTGAATCTCAGCAATGATCTCTTCCCTAGTTACCATAAAATCAAACCCCTTCAAATTTCCAGACCGTAGTACGAGTTAGTCTCCCTATCGCGCCTTCACTGCACGGTTGAAGGGAAGTTCAGCGCAAGCTCGCCGTCTTTTTCATCAACGATGACTTCGGAGTTTTCCTGCAAGGAGCCGAAGAGGAGTTCTTCGGCGAGGGGTTCTTTGATTTTTTGTTGAATCAGGCGTGCCATCGGGCGTGCGCCGTAGAGACGGTCGAAGCCTTTGTGCGCGAGCCACGCGCGGGCTGATTCCGTGAGTTTGACAGTGATGCTTTTTTCGATGAGCTGCCTGTTTAGCTCTTTGATGAATTTATCAACGACGCGCTCGATGCTCTCAGAGCCGAGCGATTCAAAAGCTATCCATGCATCAAGGCGGTTGCGAAACTCGGGGCTGAAGGTGCGCTCAATCGCGCCGCGTCCGACGCCTTTGCCTTCGCTCGATTGAAAGCCTATGCCCCCCGCGCTCAACTCACGCGCGCCCGCGTTGGTCGTCATAATCAGGATGACGTTGCGAAAGTCCGCCTTCTTGCCGTTGTTGTCCGTCAAGGTCGCGTGATCCATCACTTGCAGGAGAATGTTGAAGAGGTTCGGATGCGCCTTCTCGATCTCGTCCAGCACGAGGACGGCGTAAGGAGTTTTGGTGACGGCATCGGTTAAGAGTCCGCCCTGATCGAAGCCGACATAGCCGGGCGGTGCGCCGATGAGACGCGAGACGGTGTGCGATTCCGCGTATTCGCTCATGTCAAAGCGCAGGAACTCGACGCCGAGCGCGACCGAGAGTTGCTTTGCCAATTCAGTCTTGCCGACGCCGGTTGGGCCGGAGAAGAGAAACGAGCCGACGGGCTTATCGGGATGTCCGAGGCCGGAGCGCGAGAGCTTGATGGCTTTGACGACCTGCGTGATGGCTTGAGCCTGCCCGTAGATGACCGCGCCCAATGCGCTTTCGAGATCGCGCAGGCGAGGCTTTTCAGAACTCGTGACGGTCTTGGGCGGAACCTTAGCCATCCGCGCGACGATTGTTTCAACATCGCGCGCCTCTATCATCTGCGGCCTCTCGTCCGGCGGCAAAAGTTTAAGAGCCGCGCCCGCTTCGTCCATCACGTCAATCGCTTTGTCGGGGAGAAAGCGGTCATGTATGTGCTTGGCCGCTAACTCTGCCGCAGCGCGCAGGGCTTCGTCGCTGTACTTTACCTCGTGATGCTCTTCGTAATAGCTCTTGAGGCCGTTCAGAATTTCGACGGTCTCTTCGACAGACGGCTCGCTGATCTCTATCTTTTGAAAGCGGCGAGCCAGCGCGCGGTCACGCTCGAACGCGGATTTGTATTCGGCGTAAGTGGTCGAGCCGATACAGCGCAACTCGCCGCCCGCCAGCGCGGGCTTCAAAATATTCGAGGCGTCCATAGAGCCGCCTGACACAGCGCCCGCTCCGACAATCGTATGTATTTCATCTATGAAGAGAATCGCGCCCGGAGTTTTTTTCAGCGCGTTGATGACGCCCTTGAAACGCTGCTCGAACTGCCCGCGATATTTTGTCCCGGCCAGCACCGCGCCCATATCGAGCGCGTAAATTTTCGCTTCCAGCAAAACTTCCGGCACTTCGCCGAGATGAATTTTGAGGGCGAGTCCTTCCGCGATAGCGGTCTTGCCGACTCCCGATTCGCCTACATAAATCGGATTGTTCTTGCGGCGGCGACAGAGAATCTGAATCGTGCGCAGGACTTCGGGCGTGCGCCCGATCAAGGGGTCTATGTAGCCTTCGGCGGCGCGCTCGTTAAGATTGACCGTGTAGGCCGCGAGCGGGTCACGCGCTTGTTGCGCCTCGCCTTCTTCCGCTTCAAGCTCGCCGTCGTGGCCTGCGAATTCGCCTTCGTCCAAAAGCTTCGAGACGCCGTGCGAGATATAACTGAGCACGTCGAGCCGCGTGATGCCCTGCTGTTTCAAAAGATAAACGGCGTGCGATTGATCCGCCTGATAGAGCGCGGCGAGGATGTTGCCGCCGTCAATCTCTGTCTGCTCTGCGCCCTGCGCCTGCAAGACCGCGTACTGCAACACGCGCTGAAACGCAGCCGTATGCTCCGGCAATTCGTCTGAAAATTCCGGCAGCGGTTTTAAGTATTCTTTAAAATATTTTTCCAGCTCATCGCGCAGCTTTGCCGTGTCGCCGCCGCAATGCTTGATGATATTGCTCGCGGTCGGATCATCCAGCAGAGCCAGCAGCAGGTGCTCAAGCGTGACATATTCATGTCGCCGCTTAACCGCCTCGCTCAACGCCGCGCCCAACGTAGCTTGTAATTCTCTTGTAATCATTTTCTTACTTTATAAATCAATTAGCCACAGAGGTCACAGAGCGCACAGAGGAGCAGATTTCAAATTTGAGATTCCGAATTTGTAATTCCTCTGAGTTCTCTGTGTCCTCTGTGGCTAAGTGTTCTTCACTCTTCCTCAATCGTGCAAAGCAGCGGGAACTCATTGGCCTCCGCGAGGCTCGTGACCTTTGCTACCTTCATCTCGGCGATCTCGTATGGGTAGATTCCCGCGACGCCGACGCCCTCTATATGTACGTTCCACATGATGAGCACGGCTTCGCTCTCCGTGTGCTGGAAGATATTATGCAGCACGTAGATGACAAACTCCATCGTCGTGAAGTTGTCGTTGTGAATCAAGACCTTGTAGAGCGTAGGCTTTTCGAGCCGCGTCTCTTCTTCGGTCAAAACTAATTCGTCTTGCTCAAGCTCGTGTTCGGACATCGGCTGTGACAGTTTCTCCGGCGGCTAAGTCTGCTAAGCTATCCGAAAAATTATAAGCGAGGCGAGAGCAAAAGACGATAAGCGCGAGATGAAAAGCGATGTCATCATTATCGGCGGCGGCGCGGCGGGGTTGATGTGCGCCATCGAAGCGGGCAAGCGTGGCCGCAGGGTGCTGGTCATAGAACATGCCGACCGCATCGGAAAAAAGATTGCCATTTCGGGCGGCGGTCGCTGCAACTTCACAAACCTTTACACAGGCCCGGAAAATTTTCTGTCCGCCAATCCGAACTTTTGCAAGTCCGCGCTCGCACGCTACGCGCCCGCAGACTTTATCGCGCTGGTCGAAAAATATCGAATCAGCTATCACGAAAAAAAGCTCGGGCAACTGTTCTGCGATTCAAGCTCGCGCGAGATAATCGGCATGCTCTTGCAGGAGTGCGAGAGGGCGAAAGTCGAAATCCGGCTTAACTGCCAGGTGCGCGAAGTCCGAAAGGATTCAGGCTTCGAGATTGAAACCAATCAGGGAGCGTTCGCAACGGAGTCGCTGGTCATTGCGACGGGAGGGCTTTCGATTCCTCCCATCGGCGCGACGGATTTCGGCTACCGGCTCGCGCGCAAGTTTGGTTTGCGTATCCGCGAGACGCGCCCCGCGCTCGTGCCTTTGACCTTTTCGGGAAACAGGCTGGAAAAGCTCAAAGCTCTGAGCGGCGTTTCGCTGGACGCGCTCGTCTCTTGTCACAAAGCGGAGTTCAGGGAAAACATCCTGCTCACGCACAGAGGCTTGAGCGGCCCCGCTATCCTGCAAATCTCTTCTTACTGGAAAAAAGGCGACGCCATCTCGATCAACCTGCTGCCCGACGTGGAAGCTTTGGAAATCTTAAGCGCGCAACGTTCCAACAGCATCGAGCTTGATAACCTGCTCGCACAATTCCTGCCGCGCCGCTTCGCGCAAGTCTGGTGCGAGCTTTATGCTTCGTCAAAGCCGCTCAAAAGTTACACGCCGTTTGAGCTGGAAAAAATCTCCCGCGCGCTGCATGCGTGGCAGCTTGAGCCGGACGGCTCCGAAGGTTACAAAAAAGCGGAGGTCACAGTCGGCGGCGTTGAGACGGATGAGCTGTCTTCGCGGACGATGCAGGCGAGGAGCGTGCCCGGACTCTATTTTATCGGCGAAGTCGTAGACGTGACGGGACACTTGGGCGGCCACAATTTTCAATGGGCATGGGCTTCGGGGTTCGCCGCCGGACAGGACGTTTAACGGATTGTCAGAACCGCCTGCGGTAGCAGGCTGGCAGAATGCGGATTTCGGATTGCGGAATGCGGATTGGAAAACACTGTCAGGCTTTTCAATCCGCAATCTGAAATCCGCATTCCGCAATTGCCATCTCCCGCCCGCTACCGCAGGCGGTTCTGCCTTAATTTTGTCCGAGGGCTTATGAAGAACGTGCAGCAGTGCTACAATCCTCTTCACTTAAGCTCATGAACCGAATCCGAAAGCAGTTTGTCGCACGCGCCCCGCGACAGTTTACGAAGAATGGAGAAAAGAAAGCATGTTTAGATTTAATCGCAATTTTGTGCCCCGCGCCGCCGCGAGCCTCTTGGTTCTGCTGTCAATGGTCTTGGTCGGCACGCTTCCCGTCGCGACCGCGCAAACAAAGCGGCGACCTGCGCCGAGGCGTTACACGGTTCCGGCCAACACGATAATTCGCGTTCGCCTGAACGAGAAACTGACCTCGAAGAGCGCGAATGTCGGCGACCGCTTCACGACGACGGTGGTTGATCCGGTCTACGCGAGCGGCATCGAAGTCATCCCTGCCGGGAGCATCATCACGGGACGTGTGACAATGGTTAAGCGCGCCGGGCGCAAGAGCAAAGCCGGTCAGATCGCAGGCGAGTTTATCTCCGTCCGCACGCCGCGCGGCACGTCTTACGCCATCAACGGCTCGCTCGCGAGCCTTGATGATAATGTGAACGCGGACAACGAGGGCGGCGTCAAGGGTCGCTCGTCGAAGAAGCGCAATATAGGCTTTATCGGCGGCGGCGCGGCTGGCGGCGCGCTTATCGGAGCGATTGCGGGCGGCGGCTCAGGCGCGGCCATCGGCGCAGGCGTCGGCGCAGCCGCAGGCGTCGCAGGCGCGTTATTCTCGAAAGGCAAAGAGGCGGAGGTCAAACCCGGCACAGAGTTCGGCGTCATCCTCAACCGCAGCGTCTCGATGTACGCCGCCAACGTGCGTTAGAGCAATCTTCTCGCGCCAAAGGCTTCAACTTTTCTCGCGCCCCTGCGCCTTCGCGGGAAGTTAAACCATACGCAAAATACTTTTGATGGCAGAGCATACGAGACAAAAAGAATGTTCGATAGTCTGTCCGTCAAAGATTCGCGACCAATGGCTTTTTTGAAGAAAGCCGTTTTGGTCTTTCTCGGCCTGTTTCTCATCATCGGCATAGTGTCCGCCCATCGAGCATATTTTCAAGTGCGAAGCCTTGAGCTACAGGCTGAGCGAATTCTGCACAGTGGCTCAACTATCCAAAGTACTGTAGTCAGCTCCGGGCGCACATACGCTGATGTCCGGCTTGAGCTAAGGCAAGGCTCACATTCCGAAACCCTAGCGATGCAAACAGTGCCGGGTAACGAGTACGGGTTTTTTGACCCGCGCACTCAGCGCGCTTCGCAGACGGTGACGCTGACGCCGGAGATACTCTCGCGGTTCGAGGCTGGCGCAGCGCAGTTGCGTGTCACCGCGCATGGACGCTCGCAGTGGACGCGCGTGCCGCCGCCCGTCGTACGCGAACTCGACATAGTGATTGAGCGCGAGTGAGAACTCGTGAGTAATGTCCGGGAAAAATTTATGGCAAAGCAATAATGCTCGACGCTGATCGCACCGCGCCGGTCAATTCCAGCGGGATTCGTTTTTATCTTTGCTCACGGTTAAGCCTGCTGTATCCTGATGCCAGAGGTGTGAAGATGCTCAATACTATTCGTGCCATCGTGCGTGAAGGGAAAATCGAATTGCTGGAACAAGTTGAAATTCCAGAGGGGACGGAAGTGCTGGTTACTCCGCTGGTTGATGAGCCGGATTTTTGGCTGAAGGCCAGCGAAAGCTCAGTAGATTCCGTATGGGATAATTCAGAGGATGATGTCTATGCCGAGTTACTCGAAAAATGATGTAATTCTGGTGCGTTATCCATTCTCGAATCTCTCAAGCTCGAAGGTCAGACCCGCCATCGTCGTCAATGCTCCGCACGTTTCACAGGATGTCATCATTGTTCCGCTAACCAGTAAAGTATCAACGCTTCTATCCGGCGAGTTTGTGTTAACGGATTAGAAAGCAGCCGGATTGAATACGCCTTCAGCAGCCAAGCGTGGACTTTATACCGTACTTCAGAATCTGATTATGAAATCTATCGGAAAATTATCTGATGCAGATGCCGGTCAGTTGGAAATTTCGTTACGCGATTGGCTGGGCATACGTTAAGAATTTAGAAGAAAGCTGTGTGCCACATGCCATCGGAGAGCTTGTCTGTTGCTTCCTCACTTTTTCGATTGTGGGACTCGAAAATCCCGGAATCGGACACTTCGCTTGCGCCCTTCTTCATCTCTTATCATTAAACAAAGGCTTTTCCGCGCTTTAAGAACCTAATCAAAGCTGGCACGCCGCTTGTAATTAGAGCAGTTTGCAAATCAGTGTAGGGTAGGCTGTGAGCCTGCCGCCTGTGCTGCGCCAGCGGCAGGCTCACAGCCTACCCTACATCCAAACGGAATCCGCTCTAGTCGTGGCGGAGAAAGCTTGAGATGTGTGAGAGCGACGTGCTGTTGATGCTGGCCCAGTGACGATGGTTTCGTGAGCCAAGCTTAAGTTGCTTCGTCTTCAAACATCCTGAAAACGCAATGCTGAAAGATACCGGACAGAGTGAAGGGGGCGCGGTCGAGGCGCAGACGCTGATACTGCTTTCAGGGGTCTGCAAGATTTTCTCTACCGAAGAGGTCGAGACGCATGCGCTTTCCAACATTCATCTTGAGATCAGAGAAGGCGAGTACGTGGCCGTCGCGGGGCCTTCGGGGTGCGGCAAGTCTACGTTGCTCGCCATTTTAGGTTTGCTCGATTCGCCGACGGAAGGCAGCTACCTGCTCAACGGAAATCCGGTCACGAAGCTCTCGCAGGCAGAGCGTGCGCGCGTGCGGAATCGCGAGATCGGTTTTGTCTTTCAGAGCTTTAACCTGATCGGCGATTTGACGGTTTTTGAGAACGTGGAATTGCCGCTTACATACTGGAACATGAAGACCGCTGAGAGAAAGCAAAAGGTCTTGGCCGCGCTCGAAAAAGTCGGGATGGGGCATCGCGGTAAACACTTGCCGAGCCAGCTTTCGGGCGGGCAGCAACAGCGCGTCGCGGTCGCGCGTGCGGTCGTCGGCCAGCCTTTGATTCTGCTCGCGGATGAGCCGACGGGGAATCTGGATTCAGCCAACGGCGAGACAGTGATGGAACTGCTCAGGGATTTGCACAGGGGCGGCACGACCGTTTGCATGGTGACGCATGACCCGCGTTATGCCCTTTATGCGGATCGCACGATTCATCTTTTTGACGGGCGCATCGTCGAAGAGAGCGCGGAAGAGAAGAGCAGCAGTTGGGAGGTGGCCTGAGCTATGGAAACGCTGTGGCACGATCTCAGGTACGGCTGGCGCACGCTCTGGCGGCATCCGGGCATCACCAGTGTAGCGGTCATCGCGCTCGCTCTCGGCATCGGCGCGAACAGCGCGATCTTCAGCGTCGTCAATGCCATCCTGCTCAAGCCCTTAAAAGTTCCGCACCCTGAGCGCATGGTCTCGCTCACCGAAAACAGAAACGGAGAAACGTTCGGGTCTACGGTCGCGCCCTCGAACTTCATCGCGTGGCGTGAGCGCAATCAGGTTTTTGAAGAGATGGCGGCCTTCGCAGGCCAGAGCCATAACCTCTTAGGCGGTGACGCGCCGGAACAATTAAACGCCACGCGCATTTCCGCGAGCCTCTTCCCATTGCTTTCAATCCAGCCCGCGCTCGGCAGAAATTTCCTCCCCGAAGAAGATAAGGCGGGGCGCGAGCGCGTCGCCATCTTGAGCCACAATCTCTGGCAGCGTCGCTTTAATTCAGACCCGAATGTTATCAACCGTTCGATGAGCTTGAGCGGCAACGATTACCGTATCGTCGGCGTGATGCCCGCGGGCTTTGAATTTCCGAATGCGGACTCGGAACTGTGGACGCCGATGGCGATTCATGACGGCGCGGTCGAAGGCATGGGCGGGCGCATCATCCAAGTGCTGGCGCGGCTCAAGCCAAACGTGACGCTCGATGAAGCGCACGCGCAGATGAACAGCATCGCGCAGCAACTGGCGCAGGAGCGGCCTGATTTCAACGCCGGATGGGGCGTCCAACTCACACCTTTGCGCGAGTTGGTGGTCGGAAACGTGAGGCGTTCTTTGCTCGTGCTGCTGGGCGCTGTGAGCTTTGTGCTGTTGATTGCCTGCGCGAATGTCGCCAACCTGTTGCTGACGCGCGCCGCACGCAGGCAGAGAGAGATAGCCATTCGCATCGCTTTGGGAGCGAGCCGCCTGCGTCTTGTTCGCATGCTGTTGACGGAGAGCATGCTCTTGGCACTGCTCGGCGGCGCGCTCGGTTTGCTGCTGGCCGTGTGGGGCGTGGATGGATTGCTGGCTCTCGCGCCGGGAAATTTGCCGCGCGTCGAAGAGATTGGAATAGATCGCTCTGTGTTTGGTTACACGCTGGCAGTCTCGCTTTTGACGGGCATCATTTTTGGACTCGCGCCCGCGCTTCAGGCTTCCAAGCCGAATCTTAACGAGCTGCTCAAGGAAGGCGTCAGAAGCTCTCCGGCGGGTTTCGGGCGCGACCGCCTGCGCAACTTGCTGGTGGTCACAGAGGTTGCGCTCTCGCTCGTCTTGCTCATCGGCGCGGGCTTGCTGATGCGCAGCTTTGTGCGCTTGCAGAATGTTGACCCCGGCTTTGACCCGCAGAATGTAGTGGCGATGCGTACCTCTTTGCCGGATGAAAAGTATGCTGAAGACAAACAGGTCGTAGGCTTTTACAGGCAGGCGATTGAGCGCATCCGGCGATTGCCGAATGTGAAGCAAGCGGGCGCGATTCATGTCTTGCCGTGGACCGGAGAAAATTCCGGGCGTTACTTTCATCCCGAAGGAAAGCCTTTGCCGAAGGCCGGTGAAGAGGCCACTTATAACTATCGCATCGTCACGCCCGGTTACTTTGAGACGATGAGCATTCCGATTTTGAAGGGACGCGATTTCACTTTCGAGGACACGGCGCAGTCCGCAGGGGTTGTGATTGTCAACGAAGCGATGGCGCGTTTGTTCTGGCCGGGTGATGAAGCCGTTGGCAAGCGCGTCAAGCACAGGGGGCGCGAGACAGACCCCTGGTTTACGGTCGCGGGCGTGGTCGGTAACGTGCGGCATCACTGGATCGGCGATTCGACGCAGCCGGAAATCTATTTCAGTTATGCGCAGGTTCCCTTGCTTGACAGCAGGACTATCGAACGGCACAGGCGTTCGATGCAGATAGTCATTCGCGGCGATGGAGACCCTTTGAGCATCGTGCCCGCAGCGCGCAGGGAAGTCGCCGGGCTTGATCCCGAACTGCCGCTCTTTAATATCAAGACGATGGACGAGCGGCTTGGATATTCGCTGGTGCGGCCACGCTTCAATACTTTGTTGATGGGCATCTTCGCTGTGGTCGCGCTGGTGCTGGCGGCGGTCGGGCTTTACGGCGTGATGTCTTACACGGTCGCGCAGCGGACGCACGAGATAGGCATACGCATCGCGCTCGGCGCGCGGCGCAGCGATGTGCTGATGCTCGTCCTCAAGCAGGGCTTGGCGCTTATCTTAGCGGGCGTCGCCATCGGCCTCGTCGCCGCATTCGCGCTGACGCGCTTTATGTCCGCGCTGCTTTACGACCTGAGCGCGAGAGACCCTTACACCTTCGCCGCTATTTCTCTGTTGCTGATTGCGATTGCGCTGCTGGCCTGCTACATCCCCGCGCGCCGCGCGACCAGAGTCGAGCCGACAGTCGCGTTGAGGTACGAATGATTTTAGAGATGACCGGAGTGGCTAATCATAGAGGTGTTGGAGGATTGCTTAAATTGCCACTAGCTTCAGCTAGTGGATCAAGGTTGTCTCTAAGCTTTTGGCTTTAGCCGAACCATTAAGCTAAAGCTATAAAGAAGTGGATTTAATTTATAATTTGGCTAAAGCCTGCTTTGGGTTGCGCCATGTCTCCACTAGCTGAAGCTAGTGGCAATTGCTTAACTGGCAACTTGCGTTAATTAAGAGCACAAACAGTAACCCTCGAAGCCCTTGTTTCAGATTCGTCCGCGAGCAAGGCTCAGGACAAGTGTTGCCATTTTTCGATTCGAGAGAAGGAGTTCAAGCCATGAAACAAATCGTTAAAAGCCGATTTCAAAATTTAACTGCGCGTCTTCTTTGCGCCTTTGCGCCTTTGCGGGAGATAGGTTCGCGCTGGTGGGCAAAGGCGCAAAGGAAAGCAGCCGCGCTCCTCATTTCGCTTGCGCTGCTCGGACAAATATTTGTGCCGCTGTTTGCAACAGTATCGGCGCAGGAGAAGCCAGCCGCGCAAGCGGAAGAGACGGGCAAGTATGCCGACAAGCTCCGCGTCTTTGAAGAGTTCGTCAAAAAGCAGATGGAGGCCGACAAGATACCCGGCCTCAGCATCGGTTTTATCAAAGACGATTTCGTTTGGGCTAAAGGTTTCGGCTTCGCGGATATTGAAAACAAAACTCCGGCGACGGCAGAGACTGTTTATCGCCTCGCCTCTGTCACGAAGCCAATGACCGCGATGGCCGTGCTCAAGCTGGTCGAAAAGGGCAAGATCAATCTTGATGCAGAGGTGCAAACTTACGTTTCTGATTATCCGAAACAGAAATGGCCGGTTACTGTGCGGCAACTGCTCGCGCATCTAGGCGGCGGCCAGGTCGGTTCCGGCCTCGGAAGCGAACGCAAGACGGTGCGCGAAGTCGTCGAAGCTATCTCAAAACATCCGTTGGAAACCGAGCCGGGAACAAAATTTATCTACACGACGAGCGGCTATAACCTGCTCGGCGCAGCCGTCGAGGGCGCATCGGGCGACCCTTTCGATGAATACATGCGCAATCACATCTGGCTGCCGCTGGGGATGAAGAACACGCGGATGGATAACCCGCGCGAGGTGATTTTGAATCGCGCGCGTGGTTATGAATTGGTTGACGGGAGAATCAGGAACGCAGAGTTCGTAGATGTCTCGACTCGCTTTGGCGGCGGCGGCGCAAGCGGAACCGTGACGGACTTGCTGCGCTTTGCGAAGGGCGTCGGCAGCGGCAAGGTCTTGTCAAAAGAGAGTGTGGATTTGATGTACACGCCCGTTGCTAATCGCGAGGGACGCTACACGGCTTATCAGGGCGGAAGCTGGGATTACGGCATGGGCTGGTTCGTCTTTCCCCTCAACGGTCGCTTCGCGGCGCATCACGACGGCGGGCAAAAGGGAACGCAGACGGAACTGTTGCGCGTGCCGTCGGAAAATTTTGCGATTGCGCTGGCGTGTAATAGAGAGGGCGTTGATTATCAACCGTACATCTCGCGGCTGTACGAGTTGATTCTGGATGAAGCATGGGACGTTCGCGTCTACACGCGCGATGCGTCGAACGCAAATTTGTATAAGGCTATGGAGAGCGTCTTCAATTATGGAATGCTGCATTATGACAGGTTGCAGAAGCCGCTCTCGCAGGATGCACAGGAGTCAGCCGCAGCCTTCGCTTACTTCAACCAAGTTGCGAATCGTGAAGCCTCACAACTTTCGCCAACGGAAGTGGAACAGAAAATCAAGGATGGAAGGCATCCTCTTGCCGCACAGGCTTTCGTCAAAATCGGCTCGTTGATGGCGCAAAAATTAAGCGAGCGATACGGCGCGGAGCGGCTCAAGTCTTATCACAAGACGGGCACGATTTCTTTCTTCGGAGATTATGTGGAAATGTCGCGCGCGTCGGGCGGCTTTCCGAAAGGGCTGCGCTTTAACGATGCGTTCGAGAAGACCGCGAGCGCGTGGAATCAGGACTGGCAAAAGACCTGGAGCGCGGAGATACGCGCGCTCAATATCGCTCCCGGCGGGAACATAGATGAGATTTCGCAGAAACTCAGAACGAGTTTTTCCGGCGCGGAAGTTTATCCGAACTTTGTGCCGGAGCTGGTCAAATTTCAAACCGGCGGAATGGAAGTCGTCAAGGCTTCAAAGCTCGCGGCTGATCTGTATCCGAACTCAGACCGCGCCGTCGGCACTTATGCCATCATCCTGCTCGCGGTCGGTGATAAAAGATCGGAAGTCAAAGAAATTCTCGCAGGCGATGACGCGCGTGCGCTGATGAAAAAATCTTTGGAGATAAATCCGGAGGGCATCGCCAGCGCGAAGATTCTGAACATGATCGCTAACAACTGGGCTAATGAAGGCGTCGCGCACCGCCTCGATAAAGCGATGGATGTCGCGCGGCTGGCGATTGAGCTGCATCCGAAAGAGGCCGTGCTGTATGACAGCCTCGGAAATTTTTACCTGCGCAAGGGAGAAAAGCAGCAGGCCGCAGAGCAATATCGCAAAGCCGTCGAGGTTGACCCGAAATTCGAGCATGCGCAAACGATGCTCAGGAAAATTTCTGATGAAGCAGCAGGCAAGAAGCCTGTGGGGATGACCGACCCGAAAGAGCTTGAAGCCTTTCTGGACAAATTCTTTGCAGAGCAGATGGACAAACTCCATGTGCCCGGCGCGGTCGTCACGGTCGTCAAAGACGGAAAACTATTTTTCACGAAAGGCTACGGCTATTCCGATTTGGAAAAGCAGCGTCCAGTCTTTCCCGACAGCACGCTCTTTCGCGCGTATTCGGTCTCTAAAACTTTTACCGCCACCGCCGTCATGCAGCTCGTCGAGCGCGGCAAGCTCAAACTTGACGAGGATGTCAACAAGTATCTCAAGCGATTCAAGCTCAAAGATAATTTTCCCGAGCCTGTGACGCTCGCGCATCTGATGACGCACACAGCCGGATTCGTAGACACGGATGCGGGCGTGGATTCAATGCTCACCTTCGGCAAATATCATGGCGTTGCCTTTGGCGACAATCTGGCCGCGCACATGCCGCCGCGCGCGAAGGCCGTCGGGCCTTTCAGATATTCAAACTATGGCGCATCGCTCGCGGGCTTCATCGTCGAAGAAGTTTCGGGCGAGCCGTTTGAAAAATACATCGAGAAGCATATCCTCGCGCCGCTCGGCATGAAGCGCAGCACTTTCCTGTTGCCGTATCAACTCGCGCCGAACGTCGCTGCGGATGTGGCCGTCGGCTATCGTTATGTTGACGGAGATTACCAGCGCATGTCGCCGGAGGCAGGAGATTTCTGGACTGCGCCAGCCGCTAACCTCCTGACGACCGGGACGGACATGGCTCCGTTTATGATCGCGCAGCTTAATCAAGGCCGTTACGGAAACGCGCGCCTGATGAAGGAAGCGACTTTTCAAGAGATGCACAAGCAGCGCAGCATCGGCGAGGCTCCGTTTATCTCTTACGGCCTGTTCCGGAATTTTGAGAATAACCAGCAGGCAGTGTTTCATAACGGAGGCTATGACGGAGCGATTAGCCAGATGATGCTCCTGCCTGAACACAACATAGGCTGGTTTGTCTCTTACACTTTCGGCGGCGATGAGCGACGGCAACTGCGCTGGAATCTGAGCAGCGCGCTGCTGGATCGCTACTTTCCCGAACAACAGTAGAATTAGCCACAGAGAACACAGCGAGGATTTTCAAAATTCGAGGTTTCAAATCTCAAATACAACATTTCAATTTTGAAATTTCGGAATCTTAAATTTGAAATCGGTATGCCTCTGTGCTCTCTGTGTTCTCTGTGGCTAATAAAAATCATTCCACGCTCAATCGAATTTGCGTGTTGACGCTAAGGCGCGGACAATCGTAGGCTCAACACATTAATTGTTAGCTCTTGCTTTGGAATCATGCCGCACATTCTCATCGCAGACGATCAACCGGACGTGCTTGAGGCGCTTCGCCTGTTGCTGAAGGGCGAAGGCTACGGGACTCAGACTGCAAGCTCTCCGGCGGCGGTCTTAAAAACTTTAGACACCTCTGATTTTGATGTCGTCCTGATTGATCTCAACTATGCGCGCGACACTACGTCGGGGCAGGAGGGGCTTGATTTGCTGGCGAGCATTCGCGCGGTGGATGCAGAGCTGCCGGTGGTGGTGATGACAGCGTGGGGCAGCGTCGAGCTGGCGGTCGAAGCGATGCGCAGGGGCGCGCGTGATTTTGTGCAGAAGCCGTGGACGAACGAGCGTTTGCTGTCAATCCTGCGCACGCAGGTCGAGTTGGGGCAGGCTCTGCGCAAGGGGCAACGCCTCGAAGCGGAAAACCGACTGCTGCGCGCCAGCCCGCGCCCGGCTCTGATAGCCGAATCAAAAGCCATGCAGCCCGTCCTGGAAATGATCGCGCGCATCGCGCCGTCCGATGCCAACGTGTTGATTACGGGCGAGAATGGGACGGGCAAAGATGTCGTCGCAAGGATGCTGCATGCCGCATCGAGCCGCGCCGCGCAGCCGCTCCTGACGGTCAACGCGGGCGGGCTTTCGGAAGGCATCTTTGAAAGCGAATTGTTCGGCCATGTCAAAGGAGCTTTCACGGACGCGAAAGTGGATCGCGCAGGAAGGTTTGAGCTGGCGGACGGCGGGACGCTCTTTCTTGACGAGATTGCGAACGTGCCGCTCAGTTTGCAGCCGAAACTTTTGCGCGTGCTTCAGACAGGGGAATTCGAGCGCGTCGGCTCTTCAAAGACGCGGCGCGTCAATGTGCGAACACTGTCTGCGACCAATGCGGATATTAATGAAGAGGTAGCGGCGGGACGCTTTCGTCAGGATTTGCTCTTTCGCCTCAACACGGTCGAAATCAGGCTGCCCCCTTTGCGCGAGCGGCGTGAAGACGTGTCGCTTCTCGCCGCGCATTTCCTACGCCAGCATGCGCAGCGTTACCGTAAAAATCTGGAAGGGTTCGAGACGGCTGCGACGCGCACGCTTGAAGAACACGCATGGCCGGGAAATGTCCGCGAGCTGGATCACGCCATTGAGCGCGCGGTGTTGATGACGCCCGGCTCTCTGATACGTGAAAGCGATTTAGGCTTGCGCTCAAGCACGGACGGCGCGCGGCGTCTCGAAGACATGAGCCTCGAAGAAGTCGAAAGCTTTCTCATCCGAAAAACGCTCGCGCGCTTTGACGGCAATGTGAACCGCGCGGCGCAGGCTCTGGGCCTCAGCCGCAGCGCGCTGTATCGCCGCTTGCAAAAGTACGGTCTCTAAAAAGCAGAGTTCAGAATTTGCCACAGAGGCACAGAGACACAGAGCAAACTAAAAAAGTTCAGCATATTCATTCCAAAAAATTTCTTGTCTCTGTGTCTCTGTGTCTCTGTGGCTGATTCATTGTTTTAAGAAGTGTTGAAGGAAGAATCGAAAAACGAAATGGCGGCGCAGGCTCTGGCGAGTCGTCGGATGATGAGCAAGCGGCGCGCGTCGCTGAGCCACGAATCGCGCGTGCTCTTGACAGCCCTGATGACGGGCTTGCCGGGCGCGGTGGTCGCGCTCGTGTTGTTATGGAGCGGCGATTACAGTGTCAAGTTGCAGGTGACGCTCGCGCTCCTCGTGCTGGCTTCGTGGCTGGGCTTTGCCTTGATGCTGAAGAATCGCGTGTCGAGGCCGTTGCAGACAATCGCGAATCTGCTGGCGGCTTTGCGCGAGGGGGATTATTCGATTCGCGCTCGCGGAGCCACGCGCGTGGATGCGCTCGGCGAAGTGATGTCCGAGATTAACGAGCTGGGCGAGACCTTGCGCGAACAACGTCTGGGCGCGCTCGAAGCGACGACGCTCCTGCGCACCGTGATGGCGGAAATAAATGTCGCCGTCTTTGCTTTTGACAGCGAGCAACGCTTGCGTCTTGTCAACCGCACGGGCGAACGCCTGCTTGCGCAACCCTCTGAAAGAATTCTTGGACGCAGCGCAGCCGAATTGAATCTGGCTGTGTGTTTGAGCGGCGAGGCGACGCATACTGCGCAGATGACTTTTCCGGGCGGGCTTGGACGCTGGGGCGTGCGCCGCAGCACGTTTCGCGAGCGCGGTTTGCCGCACCAGCTTTTAGTCCTCACAGACCTCAGCCAGCCCCTTCGTGAAGAAGAAAGGCTGGCTTGGCAGCGTCTGGTCAGAGTCCTGGGACATGAGTTGAATAACTCTCTGGCTCCGATTCAATCTCTGGCAGCGAGCCTTCGCCAGCTTCTGCTCAAAGAACCTGCGCCTGCGGATTGGCGCGAAGATATGCAGCGCGGCCTCACAGTCATCTCGACGCGCGCCGAAGCGTTGGGGCGTTTTATGGAAGCCTATGCACGCCTCGCGAAGCTGCCCGCGCCGCGTCTTCAGGCCGTCAATGTAGGCGCGCTCGTCGAGCGTATCGCGGGACTGGAAAAACGTCTGCCCATAAAGCTCACACGCGGCCCGGAGCTAACCGTTCAAGCCGATGCGGATCAATTGGAACAACTCTTTATCAACCTGCTGCGCAACGCTGTGGAGGCCGCGCTCGAAACGGGCGGCGGCGTCCGCGTGGGTTGGAATAAAAATGCGACGCATCTGGACGTGTGGATCGAAGACGAAGGCCACGGCCTCTCGAACACAGGCAATCTGTTCGTCCCGTTCTTTACCACCAAGCCCGGCGGGACGGGCATCGGCCTCGTCCTCAGCCGCCAGATTGCCGAAGCGCACGGCGGCACGCTCACCCTGAAAAATCGCAGCGCACACAACGGCTGCGAGGCGCGGCTCAGGCTTCCGCTCTGAAAAGGTTAATCAAAAGTAGTGAGTTCTTTATCTCTGCGTTTCTTTGCGTCTTCACTCTTTGCGTTCTTTGCGGTTAAGTAAGTTTTTAACGCAGAGAGCGCAAAGAGATGATTTGTCTTTCAGTATTGAGATTGAAAAGTTAACATTTCTTCCATACTTGCTTCACCCCGAATTAACGCCGCGCGTTTATAAAATAGTTTGACAATTCCCTCGCGCGCATCGCCGGAGGCTTCATTTACAAGCCACTCTACCCCGGCAGCGCACATCTAAGATTTTGGAGTTCCCTTAAAGAGGTGAAACTTGAGATGGCAGAACAGATTGTCTTACCGTTCAGGTTGATGAAAAGGAATAAACCGGCCAAAACCCAGGCGGGAAACTACGAGTTGGTCGGGCAATATTATTTTGACGGCGTTTCGGATGTCGTCGTGACGGGCGTGACGCCCGCGAATCCGAATCATGTGATGGTCGAGCGCGAATCTGACGGCAAGCGTTGGACTGTCCCTGCGGGTTTGATTCGCTTGATTGTCGGAAAGAAAAGGCGTCGGCGCACGGCCTAGATGCGAGCGATGCTGATTTAAGTCCCTGCGCCCTCTCTGACGGTCTTCGGTTAGTTCCTCTCTTTTAAAGTCACATCCAGATATTATCTCTGCTTTATACTTCAATTGCCCGCGAATGCTCCGTGCCAGAGCTTTTGTCCTTCAGCCGCTTGCTTTATGATAAGAAGAACGGGGCAAGATAAAGGCAAGGCTTTTAACATTCCGTCAACATACAGACTTTATATTGACTTCAGCCATTGAAACATGAAACCCATTTTAATCGAACAACCGGAATCCGAAGCGGCGAGCCAGAGCGAAGGCGCGGTTGAGCTGCCGCCAAATCTGCTGCATCACAAACACCTGCTGTTCAACCGCGAGCTGAGCTGGCTCGAATTTAATCGTCGCGTTCTCGAAGAAGCTCTTGACGAGACGCAGCCCTTGCTTGAACGTCTCAAATTCTTAGCCATCTTCTCGACCAACCTCGACGAGTTTTTTATGATTCGCGTCTCCGGCCTCAAAGAAGAATTGGAGGAGGAGATACACGAGCCGTCGCCGGACGGCATAACGCCCGCAGAGCAGTTGAAGCAGATCAGCGAGCGGTTGCGCCCGATGGTCGCGGCGCAAATGCATTGTTTTACCGGAGATATTCTTCCCGCGCTCGAAACCGAAGGCATCTCTGTCATGCCTTACAAAGAACTCAGCGGGGAGGAACAGCAGGCTCTCGATACTTACTTTATGGAAAACGTGTTCCCTGTGCTGACGCCGCAGGCAGTTGATCCGGGACATCCTTTTCCGTACATCTCTAACCTGAGCCTCAATCTGGGCTTGATGATTGAACCGGCTGAAGCTGCGGGCGAGGATGATGCAGAGCACCTGAGCGACGAATTGAGGTTTGCGCGCGTGAAAATTCCGCCGCTCGTGCCGCGTCTCGTTCCGGTCGGCGACACGGGCAAGAAGTTCACACTGCTCGGTGATGTGGTGGCGGCTAATATTGATGAGCTGTTTCCCGGCATGCGAACGAAGGGCAGCTACCTGTTCCGCGTGACGCGCGATGCCGACATAGAGATTAGAGAAGACGAGGCGGGCGACCTGTTGCGAATGGTCGAACAGGAATTGCGCAAGCGTCGTTTCGGAGACGCCGTGCGGCTCGAAGTCTCTGACCGGATGCCGCCGGAGATGGTCGCATCCCTGACTAAATCTTTAGACCTCACGGATGATGATGTCTATAGGATCGAAGGGCCTTTGAACATCCCCGATTTTATGCGGCTGTATGGTTTGGAAAGCCCGGAATTGAAGGACAAGCCGCTGCAAACTTCTGTGCCTGCGCCGCTCGCACAGGGGCAAAACATCTTCGATGTCATACGCCAGCAAGACATCCTGCTGCATCATCCTTACACGGCTTATTCAACGGTCGTAGAGTTTATTCAAAAGGCCGCGCTCGACCCCGACGTGCTGGCGATAAAAATCTGTCTCTATCGCGCAGGGCAAAACTCGCCCATCGTGCCAGCCCTCATCGAAGCCAGCGAGCAGGGCAAGCAGGTCGCCGCGCTGGTCGAACTGAAAGCGCGCTTTGACGAAGAGAACAACATCGGCTGGGCCAGAAGACTTGAGCGCGCGGGCGTCCATGTGGTCTACGGCCTGCTCGGCCTCAAGACGCACAGCAAGCTCGCGCTCATCGTGCGGCGCGAGGGCAAAGGCTTGCGTCGCTATGTGCATCTGGCGACGGGCAATTACAATCCTACGACTTCGCGCATCTACACGGACATCGGACTCTTTACCGCCAACGAAGAGTTTGGCGCGGACGCGACGGATTTGTTCAACTACCTGACAGGCTATTCTAGGCAAACGGACTATCATCAACTGCTGGTCGCTCCCGTCAATCTGCGCGAGCGCATGACCTCCTTTATCGAGCGCGAGACGGAACACGCGCGAGCCGGTCGCGACGCTCGCATCATCGTTAAGATTAACAGCCTGACGGACATCAAAATCATCCGCGCCTTGTACGAAGCCGCGCAGGCCGGAGTCAGGATTGCTCTCATCGTGCGCGGCATCTGCATGCTGCGTCCCGGCGTTCCCGGACTCTCGGAAAACATCCGCGTCGTCTCAATCGTCGGTCGCTTTCTAGAGCACAGCCGCATCTTCTATTTCGCGGACGGCGGCGACGAAGATGTCTACATCGGCAGCGCGGATTGGATGCAGCGCAATCTGGATCGCCGCGTCGAAGTCATCGCGCCCGTCAATGATGCGAATCTCAAAAAGCAGTTGAAAGAGATACTTGAGATGTACCTGCTTGATACCACCAAGTCGCGCAGGCTCTTGCCCGACGGCGCATACGAACGGGTTCAGCCGGAGACGGGTAAAGAAAAGTTTGATTGCCAGACGGAGCTGCAACAGTCGCGCCGGTGAAAAAGAAGAGAGGGAAAGCAGGGGATGCTTTCCCTCAGTTCCGTCCGCAACTTTCAGGCAAGATGATCCAAGAGGTAGCCAAAACCTTACCCCGCCACAGCTACCGGAAAGTTACAGGCAGCTTAAATGTTGGTTACGTGATTTCGTAGTGGTTCAGTTTAAAACATGTCGAAGAAAAAGACAGGTTCCCGCAAAGGCGCAAAGACGCAAAGCAAGCACACAAGTCAAAGAATCGTTCAACCCCTTTGCGCCTTTGCGCCTTTGCGCGAGATTCTTTCGTAATGATGAATATTCCAGAAGTTCAAACTGAACCCTGACTGTGATTTCATAGAGCTTGACGCTTGCTGCTATTGCTTCTTGATATAAGTGCCGTCGAAAGCCGCTGTCCACGTCTTGCCGCCGTCCGTTGATTGCTCCCAGAGCTGCCGGACGCGACCCGGCGCGAGGTTAAAGAAGGTCATGCGATGCAGAGTCTTGGAACCGTTCTGCGCGACCACTTCAGCCGCATAGCGCATCGCGCCGTCTTTGAATTCTCCTGAAAATTCCACCACGCCGCCGACATTATCCACCCACGTCTGCTGCCATTTGCCGGTGTTGGAATTGTAAACGTTAAAGCTTTTGCCCGTGAAGCCACCCGCGCTCGTCCAGTTTTCAAAGACGACGCAATCGCCCAAAATAAGCTGCACGCTGCTCGTCCCTGCGCGTTGGCCTTGCGGCGTTTCGACGTTCCACTCGCCGACCCAGAAATCGAATTGGCGATTCACTGCACGCGCAGCGCAGGGCGTAGCGTTGGCTTGCGCTTTGGAAACCAGCTCTTTAAATTTGGCTTCGCTGCGCAAGCCTGCTAAATTCGCATCCGCGCTCAAAGTCTGCGGCTGGCTGAAGCCTGCCTGCACTGCTTTGTCGAGCCATTCCAGAGCTTGCCCTTTATCATTCAAGCGCGCGTAAGCGCAAGCGAGGTTATACATCGTCGTCGCGTTCGCGCTGATTTCATTCGAGCGTTTATAAGCTTCCGCTGCGCGCTCGTACTTGCTCATAAAATGCAGAGCTGCGCCGAGCCTGCCCCACGCCCCCGCGTTCGCAGGCTCAAGCTTAGTAATCGCTTCATAAGCTTTGACCGCATTGGCCCAATCCTGCCGCTGGTAAAAATCGTTGGCCTCGCTTCTCATGGCCTGCGTCACGGCGCTGCCCTGTTGAGCGAAAGCTGCGACGGCAGCCTGTTGGATAACAAAGATGCTGATGAGCACTGGGACGACTAATCGCAAGGTCTTCATTTTGGGAGCCTCCAAATCAAACGAGTTTTATGCTGGACAGGCATGCCCCGCAGATTTTGGGCGGCCTGATTTTAATGAACGCAACCGAGCTTCTGATACTGGCTTTGTAGTGCAGGCGAGAGTTGAGGTTGTCTCTCTCATCTGAAAATTTAAATCGCCGGACTTTATCTACAATCATTCGGAAATAGAAACGATTTTTTGGAAATCATTTCTAGCTCTGTTGACATTTTGTTTGATAAATTGCCACTAGCTTCAGCTAGTGGAGAAGATGAATAAATAACTGTCGGCTTTAGCCGAACTGTTCGGCTAAAGCCGATGATTGTGAGACTATCCATGTCCACTAGCTGAAGCTAGTGGCAATTCAATAAACTTTCATACACGGCTAGCTTTCCAGCAATTCCTCAAACATCAAATAGTGCGTCTCAGCCATGCCGAGCCGGTTGTAGGTCTGCTGCGCGATGCGGTTTTCTTTCTCGACATAGAGACGGAAGCCGCGCACATCTGGCTCAGCCTCAGCCAGCTCTTTGACGAATGTGTAAAGCTGGCGGTAGACGCCGCGCTGCCGCCAACCCGGCGTGATGTACACGCTCTGAATCCACCAGAACAGGCCGTTGCGCCAATCGCTCCACTCGTATGTCACCATCAGAGAGCCGACCGCTTCCGGCTCAGCCGTCATCCGTTCCGCGACCAGATAAAAACCATGCTGCTCATTTTCCATGAGATTGCCGACGCCCGCCGCCAGAACTTTCTCGTCAAGCTCTTTGCCTTCGGTCTCGCGCGCCATCGCCTGATTAAATTGGACGAGCGCACCGGCATCCCGCATCTCTGCGCGCCGGATTTTGATTTCCTGGTTCATCGTTTTTGCCTTTAATAAATATTCACCACAGAGTTACACAGAGGAGCACAGAGAAATCTCAAATCTCAAATCTCAAATCTCAACTCTCAGATTTGAAAATTTCTTAAACCTCTTGTGTGACACTGTGTCCTCTGTGGCAACAATTTTTCACTTTAAAAACCGCGCGGCGGCATCTGCGCGTTTCTCTGCAACCAGTTCTCCGCAGGGTAATCGTTCGCGCCGTCAATGACGTGCAGCGTGTAAGCCTGGCGCGAGCGCGGGCTGGTGTTCGCGCGGCTCAGGTGCGGGAGCAATCCGTCGAGCACGATCAGCGTTCCTTGCTTTACTTCGAGCGGCGTCAGCTCATTAGTCTGCCACGGCTCTTTATCCAGGACTTCAAATCGCGTCCCGCCTTCTGTTGCGCGCACAAAGCGAGATTTAAGCCCGCCCTTATGCCCGCCGCGAATCGCCCACAGGCAGCCGTTCTCAACCGTCGCATCTTCGAGCGCAAACCACAGGCCACAGACGCTCATCGGCTCTGTGTAGAGGAACGTGCTGTCTTGATGACACGTCACCTCGCCGCCGATGTTTGGCTGTTTGAAGATATACATTGATTGAATGAGCAGCGGATTCTCGACGCCCAAAGACGCGACCAGCCGCTTGAGTTCCGGCGTGCGCGAGAAGCGATTAAAGACCGGGTCTAAGTCATGCAGCGCATGCCCGATCTTGTTAATCGAACGCTCCTTGCTCTGCTTTAAATTCCCTTGAGCGTCAAAAGCGCCTTCCTCAAAAAAGAAGCGTATCCGGTCGCCCGAAGCCATGAAATATTCGTCGCTGGTGCGCGTCTGCTCATGCGTCGAAAAGATAGACACGACGCCCTGCGGGTCAAACTCTGAGACGAGTTCGGCGGCGCGCTCGCGCAGGGCATCACAGTCCGCATCGCTGACGAAATCTTCGAGGACGAGAAATCCGTCGCGCTTGTATTGTGCTTGTTGTTCAGATGTCAGTGTTGATTGCATGGCTGTTATTTCTAAATCAAACGGCAGTCTCACGCAAAGGCGCAAAGGCGCAAAGAATAGCTCAACGCCATTTCATCTTGACTCTTTATCTTTGCGTCTTTGCGCCTTTGCGTGAACCAATCTTATCTTTTTCTAGCCCTTGCCTCCGGCCAACTTTCTCGCGGCGGGCGATCTTCTGAGAGTGTACATGGCCCACACTCCAATCGCTGGCCCAATCGCCAGAAAAGCGAAAGCCCATTGCCACCCAAACCATTTTTCGAGCGGCGGTATCATCCTGATCGTCACCAGCGTTAGCAGGAATCCCAGACTGGTCTGCAACGTCAACGCAGTGCCCGTGTACTCTGTGCGGCATAGCTCGCTGACGGCAGCCGAGAACTGCGCAGAGTCCGCCACAATCGCAAAGCCCCACACCAGACAGACCGCGACCAGCAAGACCGGATGCCCTCCATAGAGTAACCCGACGCCGAGCGAACATGCGCCGCTGATTAACAGCGAGGCAATCGTCAGCGTCGTGCGCCCCAGGCGATCCGCGAGCTTTCCCGCAAGCAAGCTCCCTACAGCCCCTATAGCAATCACCGCAAAGGCCGCTAGGCTGGCCCATCTCTCGCTGCCTCCCCACAACTTAAAACTCGCGAGAAAGAAAACCTGAATCCAGGCCCACATCGCATACAGCTCCCACATGTGCCCCAGATAACCTAAGTTCGCCAGCACCAATTCGCGCTCGCGCACGATCTCCGCGACATACTTCCAGTTAAAGCGCGGAGCAGCGAAAGCATATGGCCCTTCTTTGATAAAGACTGCGGCAATCAAGCCGCCGAGCGCGGCCAGCGCGGCGGACAAATACAGCACGGGTTTCCAGTCTCCGACGCCGCCGAAAGTATTGAGCAGATGCGGAGACGCAGAACCCAGCGTCACCGCGCCGACCAGCAAGCCTATCCCAAGCCCGCGATCCTCTTTCGTCCAGGTCGCCATAATCTTCATGCCGACCGGATACACGCCCGCCAGAAACATCCCCGTCAGAAATCGCAAAGGCAAAGCCAGCCCGATTCCCGTTGCGAGCAGAGGTATCAGAACTGTTGCGAGCGCAGCTAAAACGGATGAAGCCGTGAACAGAACTCTGGCAGAAACGCGGTCTGCCAGATTCAGCAATGCCGACCCGAACGCTCCAACGACAAAGCCGACCTGCACGGACATCGTCAGCCATGCCCGCCCGGAGTCATCCAAATTCCACGCAGCCGTCAACGCAGGCACGACCGCCGAGGCCGAAAACCACACAGCCATCCCCAGCAATTCGGCCAGCGCGAGCAGCATGAGCGTGCGCCATTTCGATAAGTGCATGTTTTATCGTAAAGACGATTCAAACAGGATGGACAGGATACGCAGGATAAGAAATATTGAATGATAAAAAGCAAGCTATCTATAGCATGGCTTTCATCCATTAAGATTTATTCTTGCTCTTCATCCTGTTTATCCTGTCCATCCCTGTTAATTCTTCTTGCGTCTGACTGAGACATTTTCGCCGCTTCAGTTTATAATTGTTCTTTTGGATGAGCCATCAAATTTACGTTCTAGGGGAACCAACATGACTGTGGAAAAGATTTCAAGGCGTCCCGCTCAAATCAAGTTTAATGGGCGCGTGCTGTTTTTGACGGATGATGTCTCGCTGATTCGCAGGCAGCTTGAGGGCGGAGAGGATTTGGCTTATGCGCCCGAAACGCCTTTGATGAATAACATCTCGACGGACGAGATTACGCCGGGCTGGGTCTGCTTTTATTATGACGAGACCTTAGGGCAGTACGTTTATGTAGGCATGCGTGAGCAGGCCGTGCAGAAGGATGAAGTCAAAAACGGCGGCTTCAAGGTGGTCGTTTCGGGACTCTCGAAAGGTTGCGGCTCGTCGCGCGAGACCGCGCCGTATGCCGAAAAAGCTGCGGGCATAGATTTAGTCATCGCCAAAACCATTGAAAAAATTTACGGGCAGAACGCGCAGAACATCGGCCTCTTGACCTCTACGGACTTCGGCTTGATTGAGCGCATCCGCAACGGCGAAGAGATTCCGCTGGAAGAATTTACGCGCGGTCTCGACCCCATCTCAAAATCCATAGTCGAATATGGCGGCCTCTTCAACTACAACAAAGCGCGGCTCGCAGGCCACGTTGCGCCGCCGGAGCTTGGGACGAAAAAGCGCCCGATGAACATCGTGGAAAAAATCATCGCGCGTCATGCTTTTGTACGCGCCGGACAAATCGGTGTCGAAGCGGTCAAGCCGGGCGATGCGCTCTTTGCCGTCGCGGACGTGCGCTTCTCGCATGAGTACGTGACGCCGATGGCTGCGTCTTTGTTCACACAGGCTCTCGGCAAAGATGCGCGAGTGACCGAAGCCGAATCCGTTTACGCTTTTCGCGACCACCTGACTTTTTTGGGCAAGGTGATGTCGGAAGATAAACGCAAGCTGGGCTTGCTCGAACGCGCGGACGGCTTGGCGGTGACGCAGGCGGACTTTACTGTTGAGCAGGGCATCAAGCTGTACGGCGAAAATCCCGAAGGCGGCTCAGAGGCTATCTGCCACAACGCCGTCGTCGAAGACATCGCGCTGCCCGGACAACTTGTTATCGGCACGGACTCGCACACTTGCATGGCAGGCGTGCTTGGCTGCTTCGCTTTCGGCGTCGGCTCAACGGACATGGCGAATGCCTGGTACACCAAAGACATACGCATCCGCGTTCCCGAAACCGTGCGCTTTGTTTTGAACGGCCGGAAGCGCAGCGATGTCACGGCCAAAGACGTGATGCTCTATATCCTCGCGACCGATTACATGAAGCAGGGCAAAGGCATCGGGCAGGTGCTTGAGTTCGCGGGCGAAGGCTTGAAAGAAATGTCTATGGACGAGCGCGCGACCCTGACCAACATGGCGGTCGAAGCAGGCGGCACGACCGGCATCATAGAACCGGACGAAGTAACGCTCGAATACGTCGTGCGCATGCGCGGACTCGATGCCGAAGAAGTGCGCAAAGGATTTCTCAAGAGCGATGCGGACGCAGAGTACGCGGCTGTGTTTGAAATCAATCTTGACGAGCTGCGCCCGATGGTTGCCACACCCGGCGACCCGCGCAACGGCATCAACATCGAAGAGTTACAGGAAGAAGTCAAGATTGACGCGGCCTATGGCGGCTCATGCACGGGCGGCAAGATGGCTGATATGGACATGTACGCAGAGGTCTTGCAGCGCGCGGTCGAGCAGGGCTTGCGCGTCGCTCCCGGCGTCCATCTCTACCTGCAATTCGGCTCGCAGAAAATCAAGCAGTACGCACGCGAGCGCGGCTATATCGAAATCTTCGAGCGCGCCGGAGCGGAACTGATAGACCCTAGCTGCGGCGCGTGCATCAACGCTGGCCCCGGCGCATCGAAATCGCCCGACACCGTCACGGTCAGCGCGCAGAACCGCAACTTTCCCGGGCGCAGCGGCCCCGGCAAAGTCTATCTCGCCTCTCCCTATGTCGTCGCGGCCTCTGCGATTGCCGGGCACATCGTCGCGCCGGAAGAGTTTTTGAAAGTCGCGGAAGAGGAACTCGTCGGAGCTTAAAGTTGAGCATGCAGCGAAGTTTGTTTCACCACAGAGGACACAGAGAAGCACAGAGGAAATAAATGTTTTGACTCTGAGTTCCTCTGTGTCCTCTGTGGTGAGACTTCTTGTATTGAATAAATGGGCGCAGCCGTTCCTAAAACTGAAAACACTCTGCACGTCGAGAGCAAGTATGCGCGCACGGAGCGCGAGCGCAGATTTTTATTGCGCGAATTGCCGGAAGGCTTGACGCGCGCCAGCGAGCATGTGCAAATCTGGGATAACTACATCACCAACACGCGGCTGCGCCTGCGCAAGATTCGTATTCCGCAAACACGGCAGTGGAAATTAAAGCTCACACAAAAGTTCGCGCCTGAGCCTGCGGACTTTTCGCGCACGATCATCACCAACACATATCTTTCGGCTGCCGAATACGAAGTCCTCTCGGTCTTTGAGGGCAACGAGATACGCAAGAATCGTCATCCATTCGAGTATGCAGGCCGCGCCTATTCGATAGATGTTTTCCTCGGCGCTCTCTGGGGCTTGATTCTGGCGGAGACGAGCTTTGAGACAGATGAAGAGATGGACAGCTTTACGATGCCAGACTTCGCCGTCATGGAAGTCACCGGAGACGAAATGTTCACGGGCGGGCGTCTGGTTGATCTGACCGCCGCCGAGATTCGCGCGGAGCTTGGCAGACGAGCAGGGCGCGAGCAAGAGTTTCTCAAAGAAGTTTGAATCGCATTTCCTCTAACGAAACAGAAAATCCTGAAAGATAATTTGTGACTTCACCCGCGCCAACCATCTACACCATCGGGCATGGACGCCATCCGTTCGATTATTTTCTTGAGCTTCTACGGCAACACGAAATCGCTTTCGTCTGCGATGTCAGAAGCGCGGCGCGCTCGCGTTGGCCGCAGTATAACGGGCGCGTGCTGGAAGAGAATTTAAGAGAGCGTGGCATCGGCTACGAGCATTTGCCGGAGTGCGGCGGCAAGGTGGTCGCGCCGCGGGATGAGCTAGCGCGCGGGCTTGATCGCATCATCGAACTCGCTTCAGAATTGCGCGTCTCTATCATGTGCTCGGAATCGCAGCCGCTCACAAGGCACGCAAGCCCACGCGCCAATTGTCACCGCGTCGGCCTGCTGTCCACACCCTTGCGCGCACGCGGCGCGAACATCCTGCACATCCTGCCCGACGGCGGATTGTTAGAGCTTGATGAAACCGAGCTGCCTTCTATCTGGTAAAGCGAGAGATTTTAAGTCCGGTTATTACTTTGATCTGATAAATTGCCACTAGCTTTAGCTAGTGGACAAAAAGAGTGAGAAAGAAACGGCTTTAGCCGAATTATCAGAAACGCTTGAGCTAAAGCTGAGAAGGAAAGATTGATTTTAAGTTCGGCTAAAGCCGAGAGATTTCTTCCAGCTTTGCTTCCACTAGCTGAAGCTAGTGGCAATTGATAGATGTCAGCCGAGCCTAACCCGCTCTGTTTCGAGGATTGGTCGCGACGTAAACCATATCTTCATCGCCGTCGTATTCTTTTAATCCCTGACAGACGAATCCGATTTTTTCCAGCACGCGCTGCGAGGCCGTGTGTCCGGGGTCTGTGAGGGCTATGACTTTCGTAAAATTCAACGTGTCGAAACCGTATCGCAGACACGCTCCGGCTGCTTCGGTTGCGTACCCGTGCCCCCAAACGCGGCGGTCAAAAAGATAGCCAAGATCAATCTCTCCCGTGCTCTCAAGAAGCGCGAAGCCGCAACTGCCGATCACGCTTTGGCTCGCTTTCTCTACGACAGCCCAGCGAGAGAAGCCGTGCTGCTCCTGATAGCCAATGACCCAACGCAGAAAGCGGCGCGCGTCCTCAAGATTCCTGTATGGCTCGCGCGTGCCGATGTGCAGCATGACTTCCGCATCGCGGCAAATTTCAAACATAGCTTCGGCATCATCAAGCGTCCATGTGCGCAAGGCCAGCCGCCCGGTCTCTATTAAATTCATCATCGCTTTTTTTCAACCGTTGGCGGGAAGGACTTCACGTTTCGTTGTATTCGGCGGGGCAGCGTTTGATGAAGCTTCTCGTGTCTTCTCTCTCATGCGCTAAAGACATTTACTTGTCGATGTTTACTTTATCGTAAATATCCAGGAGGGCTAGATTGCATTCAATCGAGTGGAGATGAATTGTTTCCTGCATGTCATCGGTTTCTGATAAGAGCCATTGATTGTCCGGTTGCCTGACGTAATGTTCAAGGTGATGCTTATCCTGTGCAATCACCAGATACTCTGTGAGAGAGTTTAGCTTGCGGTAATGTTCAAACTTCTCGCCTCGATCATAACTGGCGGTTGATTTAGAGAGCACCTCTACCAGCACGGTCGGGTTAAGCAGCGTGTCTTTCTGGTCATCATCAAATGCCGGGTCGCCACAGATAATTACCACATCGGGATAAGTGTACAGTCCCGTCGGGCTGACTTTCACGCGCATGTCGCTCGGATAGATTTCGCAGGGACGCCCTTTCAGTTGAGCATGAAGCGAGGCTAAAACATTACCCGCCACCAGATTATGCTTGCGGCTCGCGCCCGTCATCGCAAAGATTTCGCCAGCGAAATATTCGCTCTTGTAATCAGCCTGACGCTCAAGAGCCAGATATTCTTCGGGCGTATAGTGGATCTTAGCTTCGGACGACATCACCTTACTTTGCTCTAACCTTCACCTCAACACTTCTTTTATCATTGGCTCTTGAAAATCTAACATACTTTTGATGTATAGCTTATGCGAATCAAGAGTAGAAATAAATTCGCGGCTTTTTCTCTTTGCGCTCTTGGCGCGTTCCTTCTTTGCGCTCTTTGCGGTTAAGCGCTGTTTTAACGCAAAGGACGCAAAGATTTAAGACGCAAAGAAACGCAAAGAATTTCTACTCTTGATTGACATAGCTTGTGTGATTTTAACTGCTGGCGGGAGCGACTTCCGTTTCGTTGTACTCGGAGGCGTGGCTGCGCATGAAATAAACTGCGGTCAGAAAGGCTATGAACATGATGACGGAGGCCGTCCAGAAGGTGGCGCGCACGGAATTGTCGGAGATGTGCTGCGGCGGCGAGGTCGCGCTGTAGATGAGAAACGCGCTGAGGAGCGGGCCGACGATGCGCGCGAGGCTCGCGGCGGATTGCGTAACGCCGAGGATGCTGCCCTGTTCGCTGCGGCTCACGCTTCTGGAGGTGAGGCTGGTCAGAGCCGGGGTCGCCAGCGAGTTGCCGATGGAGAGCAGTCCTATAATCAACAGCAAAGCCATGAGACCGCCCGCCTGCGGCCCGACGAACGGGACTGCAAAGAGGCTGATGGTGAAGATCAACGCGCCCGCGACGACCATCGGTAATTCGCCGAATCGCTTGACTATCTTTCCGATGAAAACGCCCTGCACGATGGCTGCAATCGTCCCTATGAAGAGGAAGAGATAACCGTTGTGCTGCGCGTCGTAGCCAAAGCGATACATGCTATAGAGCGCGAACGTCGTCGTCATAATCGAAAAAGCCACGACGAAGAGAAAGTAGATGAGCAGGACGAACGCGAGCCGCGTGTGCTTGAGCGAACGCTGCATCAACGCCCAACGGCTCTCAGGCGACCGCGAGCGCGCGGGATGATCCGCCGTCACCGTCTCCGGCAAAGTAAAGTACAGCAGCGTCGCGTTGCCGAAAGCGAGCGCGGCGGCGAAGAGGAAAGGCACTGCGATGCCCCAGCGGCTCATGATGCCTCCGATGGGTGGGCCAAAAATAAATCCCAGACCGAACGCCGCGCCGACGATGCCCATGCCCTTCGCGCGCTCTTCCGGCGTCGTGATGTCCGCGATATAGGCTTGCGCCGTAGAGATATTGCCGCCCGTGATGCCGTCCAGGATGCGCCCCGCAAAGAGCATCCACAGCGTCGTCGCAAACCCCATTATCAGAAAGCCGCTGCCAGTCCCGATTAAGCTCAACAGCAACACGGGACGACGCCCGTACTTGTCCGACAACTTTCCCAAAATAGGCGAGAAGATAAGCTGCATCACAGAGTAAGACGCGAACAGCAGCCCGACCGAGCGCGGCGTCGCGTTGAACCTGTCGCTCTCCACATAAAACGGCAGCACAGGGATGACGATGCCGAAACCTATCAGGTCTATGAAGATCGTGATGAAGATGACCAGCAGCGGGGAGCGTTTCATAAGAGCAGTGACAAGTGACAGGTGACAAGTGACGAGCAAGAAATTATCTTGTCACTCGTCACTTGTCACCTGTCACTGTAGTTTTACCTTCTCGTTCGCATCAGCTTCTGATCTATCGAAGCCTGACCACCGCCTGAGATGACGAGCGCCAGAGCCATGCCGAGCAGTGCGACCGTGTACTCGATGCCTTTGTTGGACAGGAAGAATGCGCCCCAGTGGACGCCGAGCATCGCCACCAGCATAGTGATAGCGATGGAGAGCGCGCCGAGCCGCGTTAGAAGTCCAAGCAGCACCAGCAGCCCGCCGATCAACTCTGATGCCAATGCCGCGCCCATCCACAAAGAGGCCGGACGCATAAAGCCAAATGGCGGATTGTTCGCCATGAATGCAGAAAACCCGCTGCCGCCCCACCAGCCGAACGCTTTCTGCGCGCCATGCGCGAAAAAGATGATCCCCAACGCCAGTCGCACGGGCACCGTATACCAGACCGGCGCGGTTGCGATTAATTTACGAAACATAATTAATTCCTTCCTTAATCATTCGGTTTCCGCAGGGGGTAGCGACATCTTAAATTATCTCGCGCCAATTGTCGCCTTGCGCACTTCAAAAGCATAAACGGGAACTCACCACAAAGGCACAAAGTCACAAAGAAATTTCCGGTTTTTCTCTTAGTGACTTTGTGCCTTTGTGGTGAGATTGCTTATGGTTTACCAACGGCATAAATTTTTTTTATAGCGAGTACGAAGTTTTTCGTTGACAATACGAAACTCTTCGTAGTAAGGTGCGTTTCGACATTGGCCGGAAAGGAATCAATAGCGTGGCGAAAACAAGTTTACCGAGACCGACTGACGCAGAGCTGGAGATACTGACGGTACTCTGGCAGCGCGGAGCCTGTACGGTTCGCGAAGTTTATGACTCGCTCAACGAGAGCCGTGAGATGGGTTACACGACCGTTCTCAAGCTGATGCAGATCATGTCCGACAAGGGCCTGGTGCGTCGTGACGAGAGCCAGCGGGCGCATGTCTACGAAGCGCGGCTGGCCGAGGAACAGACGCAGCAACAGCTCGTCGGAGACTTGTTGGAGCGTGCCTTTGACGGCTCGGCGATGAAGCTGGTGATGCAGGCTTTGCAGACACACAGAGCTTCGACGGAAGAACTCTCGCAGATACGAGACCTCTTAGACGAATGTGAACGAGGTGCGCGATGATGACGACGCCAGACACTTTATTATCTCAACCAATTTTTCAATCGCTCGGGTGGGCGCTCATTCATTTTCTCTGGCAGGGCGCGCTGGTCGCGCTGCTCTACGCTTCTTTGCGCGTCATCCTGCGCCGCCGGACGGCCAACGTGCGTTACGCAGCGGCCTGCGCCACGATGCTTTTGTTGCTGGCACTGCCTATCGCCACCGCGCTCATTATCAAGCGCGACCTGCCGCCAGCCGCAACGCCGGAAAGAACCGTCTCGCCAGCCGCTTCGACTTCGTGGAAGGCCGAGGCGCAGCCCTCTGTAGATGCCAGCGGCGCACAAGCAACATCTACGGCCTGGACAGCTACGACGGCGCAGCAGCATTCCGTTCATACTGAAAAAGCAGAGCCTTTGTGGAAGCAGCGTCTCGCGTCTCTGATGCCGTGGCTGGTTTCCATCTGGCTGGCTGGCGTGCTGTTGCTCTCTCTGCGCGTGATGGGCGGGTGGATTATGGCGCAGCGTTTGAAGAGTTGGAACACGAAACCCGCGACCGCAGCCTGGCAGGAGATGTTAGTGCATCTGACAGCGCGCCTGCGCGTCTCGCGCCCTGTGCGGCTTTGCGAATCGGTCGTCGCGGAAGTCCCGACCGTTATCGGCTGGCTGCGCCCGGTCATACTCGTTCCCGTGAGCGCCTTCATCGGCCTCAACGCGCAGCAGATCGAAGCCCTGCTCGCGCACGAATTGGCGCATATCCGCAGGCATGATTACTTAGTCAACTTGCTGCAAACAGCCGTCGAGACTTTGCTCTTTTATCATCCGGCTGTGTGGTGGGTCTCAAGGCAGGTACGCACGGAGCGCGAGCATTGCTGCGACGATCTGGCGGTCGCGGCGTGCGGCAGCGTGCTGACATATGCACGCGCGCTGGCAGAATTAGAGCAACTGCGCGGGCAGTCTGCGGGCATGCCGCAACTGGCTGTCGCAGCAGACGGCGGAAGCAAAGGAACGCTTCTGCGGCGCATTCAACGCCTTGTGGAAACCCCTGCGTCGCCGCATCAACGTTCGTCCGCATGGCTCGCGAGCCTCGTCGCCATCGCAACGGTCTTCTGTATCTGCGTCGGCGCGCAGGCGACCCTGTTTAAGAGCGATGCTGATAAAGACGAGACGCGCTTGTCGGGCGGGTTCTGGTGGGAGCAGGCTTTGTATGGCAGCACGGGCGAGCTTGTCACAGTGCGTGCGCAGGATGATGAGTCAGACAAAACTTTTGAAATCGTCATGCCCCGTATCAAAGAGACGGTCACGGTCGTCGGCCAAATCGAAGGCGACGAAGTGCCTGTGGTCACGCCCGGCACTCCCGTCGCGACACCTGTGATTACGCCCGTCGTCTCGCCTATGGTGCTCACGCCTGCGGTAACGCCCATGCCATCTATGCCAACCATGATACCGCAGCCGTCGGTCATGGCAATTACTGTGACTCCTAGTCCTCGTGTGGGATTCGCCGCGATGCCGGGCGTGCCCGTCGTCGTGCGATTTCAGGATGACGATGATGAAGACAAAGCTTCGGGCAGTTACATAGACGCGCTGGCGGCTGTGGGCTACACGAACCTGAGCATCGAGCAGCTTATCAAGATGAAAGACCATGGCGTGCGTCCCATGTACATCAGGGAATTGAAAGCGCTCGGCTACCAGCTTCCGTCTGTCGAAATGGCGATTCGTCTGGTCGATCATGGAGTCAACATCGGCTTTATCAAGAAGCTGGCGGAGATGGGTTACAAAAAACTTTCGATTGAAGAGTTGATTCGCGCCAGAGATCACGGCGTCCGCCCGGATGTGATAGAGGCTCTGAACGCGGCTGGCTACAGCAACCTCTCGATGGAGCAAATCATACGCACGATAGACCACGGCGTTGGCCCGCTCTTTATCAAACAGATGGGCGAAGTCGGTTTTAGCAATCTCTCGCTCGATCAACTAATTCGCATGAGGGATCACGGCGTCGGTCCCGATTACATCAAGGAGATACGTTCATCCGGTTATCAAAACCTGACGGCGGATCAATTCATACGGCTGCGCGATCACGGCGTCACCGCAGCTTTCCTGCGCAAGGCGAAAGAGCGCGGCTTTAATAACCTGTCGCTCGAAGAGTTAATCAAGCTGCGCGACGCGGATATTCTGTAAGACGCATCGGCTACCGGATAAGCTTTGAATTTCTGAAGGAGAGTTCAAGATGAATAGCAATCATAATACGCGAAAATCATCCGTCGCTTTCAAACTCATGGTCGGCCTCGCGTGCCTTTGCGCGCTCGCGCTGCCGCTCTCTCTGGGCTTTGCTAAGAACGCTGCTGTGACGGCTGCCCCTTTGACGGTTGAGGCACAGGAGCAGATGTCGGGACAGTGGGTGATTGAAACCAGACAGGTCGTTGATAAAGTCTGGCTCTCATTTTACAGGCAGGGCGAGAACGGCAGCTTCTCGCAATCGTCTTCGGACTTTCCGCTGGACAAGCTGAAGGGCTTAACGCGCGAGCAGATGCTCACGGCGGCGGGCGTGACCGTCAACTTCAGGCTGGTGCGCGATGCCGGGACGCTCGAATGCGGCGGCTGGTTCAAGGAAGGCAAAGGCTCAGGCCATTTCAACTTTAACCCCAGCCAGCCCTTTATCGGCGAGATGGCAAAGCTCGGCTATGACCACCTCTCGAACGAGCAGCTTTTCGTGCTGGCCCTGCATGATGTCAGTCTCGGCTACATCGAAGAATTGAAGGCGCTCGGTTACGACAAGCTTTCGCTTGAAGATTTGCTGGCGATGAAGATTCACGGCGTGACGACGAAATACATCGTGGATTTGAAGGCCAGAGGTTATGACAAGCTCGACCCGGAGCATCTGGTCTCGATGCGGATTCACGGCGTCACGATAGAGTTTATCGAAGACCTCGGCGCGCACGGCTACAAGCGGCTTTCGAGCGAAGATTTAGTAGCGATGCGGATTCACGGCGTCACCACCGACGTGATTCGAGAGATGAGAGCTTTGGGCTATGACAGCCCTTCGGCTGAAGAACTGGTGGCGATGCGGATTCATGGCGTGACGCCGGAATTTGTCAAAGAGCTTGGCGCGGCTGGCTACACCCGCGTCTCTGCGGAAGAGTTGGTCTCGATGCGGATTCACGGCGTCTCGACGGAGTTCATTCGCGAGCTAAAGGCGCGCGGCTATGACCATCCTTCCGTCGAAGAACTGGTCGCCATGCGTATCCACGGCGTGACCATCGCCTTTATCGAACGCCTGAAAGCGCGCGGCCTCAAAGATTTGTCCGTAGAGGATTTGGTCAAGCTGAAAATTCACGGGCTTGCTAACTAAGTGCGCCAAATAAAATTCAGCCACAGAGACACAGAGCAGCGCAGAGAAATCTCAAATTCAGCATCTCAAATTTGAAATCGTTATACCTCTGTGACTCTGTGGCTAAATCCTGATTTTGTGCAGCACTCTAAGCTGAGAGGGGTATCATCATGAATCATCATCCGCATACTGTCATCAATCGCATGCGACAAAAATTGTTTCAGCGCAAAGCCTTTCGTTGGGGCATTGCCGCCAGCCTGCTCTTGAGCGCGCTGCTCATCTCGTCCATCGCCGCGCAAAGGCCGCAAAGCTTGTTGAGCGCAGCCGTGAGCGCGCAAACTTCCTACAGCGGTCAATGGATGATCGAGTTTTATCCGGGCAAGGCCAACCCGCAATTGACCTTGACGTTTCGCTCTGAAAACGACAAGTGGCACAGCAATACGTCTCACGAAATTGTCGCCGACCGTCTTCAAGGCTTATCGCAGTCACAGGTGATGTCTTCGGGCGGAACCAACGTCCGTTTTCAAATCGTGCGCGACGCCGGAACGCTCACCTGCGAAGGTTGGTTCAAGGAGAGCAAAGGCTCCGGTCATTGGACTTATGCGCCCAACGCCTCCTTCGTCGCGGAGCTGAGAAGAATGGGCTACGAGACGCCCGACGAGAAGCAGCAGTTTTCCATGACCTTGAATGAAGTCAGCCTCGCTCTCATCGAAGAACTGAAATCGCAGGGATATGAGCGGCCTGCTACAGAACAACTCGTGCGCCTCGGCACGCACGGCGTCAGGCTCGATTATGTCAAAGGCTTAAAATCGCTCGGCTACAATCCGCAGACGGTTGACCTGCTCATACGCATGAGAGATCACGGCGTGACCCTGCGGTTCATCAAAGAATTTGACGAGCTTGGCTACGAGCGAATGTCTATTGAGCAGTTGGTGAGAACCAGAGATCACGGCGTCACGCCGGACTTTGCCAGAGAGTACGAGTCGCTTGGCTACGGGCGTCTGCCGCTCGAACAACTCGTGCGGCTCAGGGATCACGGCGTCTCTACGGAATACATCAAGGCTCTGGACGCGCTCGGCTACAGCCGCCTGCCGACCGAGCAGCTTGTGCGGATGCGCGACCACGGCGTCACCGCCGATTATATACAGGCGCTCAAACAGCTAGGCTATGACAAGCTCTCCGTCGAACAACTCGTGCGGATGCGCGACCACGGCGTCACTCCCGATTTTGTCAGGAAGATGAAAGAGCGCGGCGTCCAAAATCTGACGGTCGAGGAGTTGGTCAAGCTGCGCGATCACGGCATCAACTGAACTTACAGTTGAAGACAACTTAACCACAAAGACGCAAAGTCACACGGCGTCTGCGAGTCTCACCGTCGCCTGCGAGTTGTTGAAGACAACTTAACCACAAAGACGCAAAGTCACTAAGAAATTTTCCTGATTCCTTCTCAGTGACTTTGCGTCTTTGTGGTTAAATCTGTTTCTTCAGCTCGACATTCATGAAGATTTTTATATCTTCCATGGCGTCTTCTGCACTTCCTCTGACATGCCTCTCCGGGTCTTTTAATAATTCTTTCAGGGCTGGCGCGACTTTATTCAATTCCAATATCCGGTGAATCCTCGCCAGATGACCCAGACAGGTCGCGGCCATCCGGCGCACCTCTGGAAAATTATTTCGGGTAAAGTCCAGACATTTATCCTGCACCCACCGCCAGTCTGGATCGTGAAAAGCGGCGTTGACCAGCGCGAAAGTGATTTGCTCCGGGTCATTGGAAGCGAAAGCTGATTCCGCTTCTTCTCGTGTCATTGGTTGTGGCTCTTGATATAGCATTCGTTATATCACTCGCAGAGTTTATCGCCGTACATCCGTCATCTGGCTACCTAACAGTTCGACGGCTTTGAGGACGCGCAGTGAGCTGCGGCTGACGTGCGAGCCGAGCGCGAACAGTCCGAGCGCGAGTATCGAATAGACCGCGACCGTCGAGATCAGCAGCAGCAGGTGCACACGGTTGGAAAAATCCGCGAGCAGCAGGAATGCCGCGATGAAAGCTGTTTCAATCACAGCCGCGCCAAAGAATGCCATCTTATAATTGCGCTCGCTCTTTTCGATGCGTTCGAGCGCAGCCCCGCGCACGCTATCCATGTTATTGACTTTAGACATCATGACCTCCGTTTTCCTGTCAGCACGCCTGCGGTAGCGGGCGGGTTCTTTTAATGTTGCGTACCCGCCCGCTACCGCAGGCGGTTCTGACATTTGATTCAGCGAAAGATTTTGTAGAGAACGATGGGAATAATCACGAGCGCCTCGATGATGGCGAATGCGATCAAAGCTTTTTTGAGGCTGGCTTGAGCCGCCTGTTCATCCGTCGTATTTATCTGGTTGCTCTTTTGCTCCGTCATGTCGAACCTCCTTTAAGTTATGGCTCACGCCGGAGCCGTGCCGCGTCGTCTGTGACGGTGGCTGCGCGTTGCTCTCTAATCGTGCGGCGCAGGCTTTCGAGACCGTAAGCGAGTCTAGACTTGACCGTGCCGGGAGCGATGCCCAGCACGTCCGCAACCTCGCCGAGCGACATTTCATGGAAATAATGCAGGATCAAAACCGCGCGGCTGGCGGGCGAGACGCGCGCTATAAATTCGGGCAGATATGCAATCAGTTCGGCCTCGAATTTCTCTTCGGGCGCGTCGGCTGGCACGGCTTCCAGCACGGCTTCGTCCCTGACCTGCTGCTGCCAACGCCGCTCGCGCTTCAAACGCCTGAAGGCTTCTCTGGACGCGATGCGATAAGACCACGGGCGAAACAGCTCAGGCTCGCGCAGCCAGCGCAGCTTGCGGTAGATGTGTATAAAAACTTCCTGCAAGATGTCTTCGGCCAGCGCACCCTCGCCGACAAGGCGGTGTATGTAGCGATAGAGCGGTTCCTGAACGGCTTGCAACAACTCGTTGACGGCTTCCCGGTCGCCCGACTGTGCGCGCAAGACCCACCATGTTTCCTGCTTCTGGCTCATCACTTCCGCCTTCCACCTGTTAAGAGGCCGACGCGCGCGAAACAGTTCGGATTTAAACGATAGTTTTTATGAGGCGGCGCGTGCGAGCCGTGAGGCGATGACCTGTTTCGGTTGCGCGCCGATGAGCGTGTCTACGAGTTGGCCGTTTTTGAAGATGAGCAAAGTCGGGATGCTGCGCACGCCGAAGCGCGCAGCCGTCTGCGGGTTGTCGTCAACATTGAGCTTGGCGATGAGGTAACGCCCCTCCGATTCCTGCGCGAGTTGGTCGAGTACAGGCGCGACCATGCGGCACGGCCCGCACCACGGTGCCCAGCAATCGAGCAGGACAGGAAGATTGCCCGCTTCCAATACTTCACGCGCGAAGGTCGCGTCCGTCACCGTGCGCGGCTGGCTTGTGTCTGCATTGTGGCTGGCTTTGACCTCCAACGCCGCGCCGCACTTGCCGCACACTGGCTGCTGAGTTCGAGCCGCTTTCTCATCCACACGATTCTTCGCGCCGCACCGCGCGCAGGCTGCAATTGCCATGATTCTTCTTCTCCTCGCGATTGATGACAGGGATGCTATCAGGCATTCGTCGCAAAAGTTTGGCAAATTAAAAGCAGGGCAAGATGTCAGAACCGCCTGCGGTAGCGGGCGGGTCTCTTAGTCCACCAAGAACCCGCCCGCTACCGCAGGCGGTTCTGACATGCTGCTGAGACAGCGTGTGTTAGTCGCGCGCGTGAGTTTCGTAGTAAGATGCCCGCTCGAAAAACTTCTCCCTGCAAGCAAAATCTACTTTGGAAGGGCGCTTTCAGATAGCCATGCGTAATGCTCGTTTACAAACTGCTTTCGTGCTGGCAGCGTTGCTCTTTTTCTTCACCGCCGTCGAAACACGCGCGCAAGCTTCGCGCGACGGAGCGCAGCCCGACATCAGCTACACGGTTTCGATGTCAAAGCCGTACACGCATCTTCTGGAAGTAGAGATGCGCGTGCGCTCATCACGTCTTCCGGCAAACGCGGATTTGGTGATGCCAGTCTGGACGCCCGGCTCTTATCTTGTGCGCGAGTACGCGCGGCATGTGCAGGACTTTGCCGCGAAGGATGCAGGCGGGCGCACACTTGCCTGGCGTAAGACAAACAAGAATACCTGGCGCGTCGAGACGGGCGGGGCGAAAGAGATCGTCGTGGTTTATAGCGTCTATGCCAACGAGTTGACGGTGCGGACGAACGAACTGAACGACGAGCACGCTTTCTGGACCAACGCAGGTTTGCTGATGTATCCCGCCGGGCAATTGAAGTCGCCTTCGACCTTGCGCATCGTGCCGTTCGGCCAGTGGAAGATTGCGACGGGATTGGCGGCGGTGGCAGGTCAGCCGAATACTTTCCGCGCGGAAAATTACGACGTGCTTTATGACTCGCCGGTCGAGGTCGGAAATTTTAAGACGCTCGCCTTTGAAGTCAAAAATGTTCCGCATCGCATCATTATCAACGGCGAAGGGAATTACGATGCGGAGCGTTTGCGGCGCGACGTGCAGAAGATCGTCGAGGCGACCGTCGAGATGTTCGGCGGCGAATTTCCGTATCGCGACTATACTTTTATTTTGAATTTGCGGACGGCTGGAAGCGGCGGGCTTGAGCATACAAACTCGACCGCGCTGATCTGGCGTCGCTTCGGCTTTCGCCCGGAATCTGCGTACATAGACTTTCTTTCTTTAGCCGCGCATGAATACTTTCACGTCTGGAACGTGAAGCTGATTCGCCCGGATGCTTTGGGGCCGTTCGATTATACGCAGGAGAATTACACGCGCCTCTTGTGGGTCGCCGAAGGCTTGACGGATTATTACGAAGACCTCATCCTGCGCCGCGCGTCTCTCGTGTCCGACAAACAGTTTTTGAATGTCTTTGCCGCAGGCATACAGGATTTGCAGAACCGCCCCGGCAGGTTTGAGACGAGCGTCGAAGAGGCCAGCTTTGATGCGTGGATCAAGTATTACAGGCAGGATGAGAACGCCGTCAATAATCAAATCTCTTATTACGATAAGGGCGGCATCGTAGGCATGCTGCTCGACCTTGAGATACGCAAAGCATCGAAGGGCGAGCGCACGCTTGACGACGCATTGCGATACCTTTACGCGGAGTTCTCGAAGAAGGGGCGCAACTACACGCCGGAAGATTTCCAGCGCGCGGCGGAGCGCGCAGCGGGCGCGAGCCTCGACAGCTTTTTCTCAAAATACGTGCGCGGGCGCGACGAGATTGATTATGATGCGATACTTGCCGCCTTCGGCCTGCGGCTGGATACTACCGGAGCGACCGCTTCAACCACGCCGCCCGCCGAGCGCGCTTATTTCGGCGCGACCTTAGCGCAAGTCGGCGACCGCTTGATGGTCAGAAATGTTCGAGAAGGCACGCCCGCTTACGATCAGGGCATGATGTTTGATGACCAGATAGTCGCGCTCGACGGCGTGCGCGTCGGCCTTGATACATGGGACGCGCGCCTCGCGGAAAAACGCCCCGGAGACAAAATCCGTGTCACGGTGTTCCGGCGCGATGACTTGCGCACGATTGAAATCAAGCTCGGCGGTCGCATCGTCGCGCCCTACGCAATCGTGCCCGTCGCACAACCAACCGAAGACCAGCAGCGTCTTTATCAAGCATGGATGGGCACGCCGTTAGTAAGGCAAAAGTAAAAAGGTAAAAGGTAAAAGTAAAGAGTCGGCGTCCGATTGCGAACCTTGAACCTTGAACCTTGAGCCTTGAACTATATGAGCTTTCATAGCATCAATCTCAACATCGAAGACCGCGTCGGGCGAATCGCTTTCGCGCGCCCGCCGCTGAATATTTTCAACATTGCCATGATGCGCGAGATCGGCGATGCGGTGAATGAATGCCTGAGCCACAGAGACATGGTGGCGATTGTGTTTGAGGCGACAAAGGAAGCGCGTGCGTTCAGCGCGGGCGTGGCGGTCGAAGAGCATGCCGAAGAGACTGTCTATCAGATGCTCGAATCGTTTCATAATATCTTTCGTGCGCTCGATCAGGGTGCGAAGCCGACGATTGCTGTGGTGGACGGTGCAGCGCTCGGCGGCGGATGCGAACTGGTCGCGGCCTGCGACATAGTGATTTCGAGCGACCGCTCGCGCTTCGGCCAACCGGAAATCAAGCTCGGCGTGTTTCCGCCCGTCGCAGCCATCCTGCTGCCGCGCATCATCGGCGAAAAACGCGCGCGTGAGCTGGTGTTGACAGGCGAGTTGATTGATGCCGAAGAAGCACAGCGTTTGGGGCTTGTCAGTTACGTTGTGCCGGGTGCATCGCTTCACACAAAATTGCAGGAAGTCCTCGGAAAGTTTCGCGAGCTGAGCGCGCCCGCGCTCGAAGCCACGCGGCGCGCTCTCGATCTGGCGCGCGGCTCGACGTTTGAAGACGCATTGAAAAATGTCGAAGACTTATATTTAAATGAGTTGATGAAAACAGAAGACGCGCACGAAGGCGTCAGCGCGTTTATGGAGAAACGCAAACCCGCATGGCGAAACAAGTGATGAGCCGCGAACACGCTTTAAGAAAAAAACTCGTCATCATAGTGGCTGTTATCTCGCTCCTTTTACAGCTTGCGAGCCTGCCAGCGTTCGGGCAAAAGTCCCGGCGCAAGGGGAAGAGCCAGGGCAAACGTCCGCCCGCCACCTCTACTGCACGCGCGAAGCCAAAGCCGAAGCCGAAGCCTGAGCCGCTTGTTTCTCCGCGACAGATCGAGCAGGCGATGGGCATGGTTTGCGCAGAGCGCGCCAGAGACCCGCTTGGAAGCATCCCGATTGACGAGATGCAGGCGCGTGCTTCTTTAGAGCTTAATCACCCGGAAGCGGTCATCGGAGCACAGCGAGCGCGGCGTCTGCTTCCGCTTGCCAAAGAGCTGGTTATCGAAGCCCTGCGACAGCTTGCCAGCGAACAAGGCATCAGTGCGCGGCAGGTTCGTGCGGCTGCTTTGCGCGTGCGCGCTGTGACTCACATTACTCCAGACCCGGACTTGCGCGACAACGCCGCAGTCATCATGAGCGACCCGCACACCATCCGCTTTGGCACAATCTTTCTCGTCGGCTTGCCTTCGGACGAAGGCATGATTAGCGTCCTCTCGCACGAACTGACGCATATCGCGGACGGCAGGCAAAATTCGCTGCAAGCTCTGTTTTATCTGGTCGGAAGACGTGCGGCGCGGCAGACTGGATTGCGCATCAACGCGCAGAAGGCCGAAGAGCTGACGTGCGATCTGGTCGGAGTGCGAGCCGCGCGCACATTGGTTGCGCGCACCCCCGGCGACAGGGAGCCGCAGGCGCAGAGGTTGTCGCGTTCGCTCGCACATAACTGTGTGGACAATGACGAAACGGACGAAGACCATCTCTCGCCGCGCAGCACCATGCGCGCAGTCCTCTCCCTAGACCCCACGCTCACACGCGCGCTGGCAAACGACGATGATAATCCGCTTAATCAGATTGAGTTTCGGACGGGATTATTTAGCGGAGCAGCGATTGAAAGCGCGGGTTATTAAGAAAAACCGTTATCTGCGCCGTTCGCGCGGCTTAACGGACTTTTCAAACAGTTTTCTTAGCCAAAAAAGCCTCTTTGCTGGCTAACATTGCTCTGTTGTTAGCCAACAACGCTTCAATGTTAGCTAACATCAAGCCTTTGTCGGCTGACAATGCTTCAATGTTAGCCGACAAAGCTCCTTTGTCAGCTAACAAAGCTTCTTTGTCAGTAACAAAGCTCCTTTGTCGGCTAACACCACCCCTTTGTTAGCCGACAAAGCTCTGTTGTCAGCCAACAAAGCTCTGTTGTTAGCCAACATTACTCCATTGTTGGCTAACATTACTCCTGTGTTGGCTGGCAAAGTTTTAGAGGCTGCCTGAAAAGTTCTGGCTCGCCGCTCTCGCGGCTTAAAAGAATTTTCAAACTACTTATGTCAATCAAGAGTAGAAACTCTTTGCGGTCTTTGCGTCTTAAATCTTTGCGGTCTTTGCGTTGAAAAAGCCTTTAACCGCAAAGACCGCAAAGTGAAACCCCGCAAAGACCGCAAAGAAACAGCGGTTGATTTGTTTCTACCCTTGATTCACATTACTTCTAAGAAATCAACTCACTACACTTGAGCGCGCGGGATTGTTCGTCTTGCGAAGTATCTCTGTAAAACGCGGCTCGGAGCGGAGCGAATCAAACTCGGGGTCTACGCCGAGCCATGCGAGCCGCCCGTCGCGTATCTCAAGGGCGCGCTCAAGCTGTGTGAGGGACTGCTCCCGTTCGCCCAGATTGCGATACACCATCGCCAGCAGATATGGCGAGACATAGCGCACGCTTGATAGCTCTTCGATTTCTGAAAGCAGCGCGCGTGCCCGCTCCTCCTCGCCAGCCGCGGCACAGGCGGAGGCGAGCCAGAAGAGCGTGTAAGGAGTTCTGCCCAACAGCGCGACGGCTTTCTGACCGGCTTCAATCGCTTCCTCATGCGCTCCCGTGTGCAACAGCACGAGGCACATAAAGACATGACCCATGCCATACTGCGGCTCGTTTTTGACAAGCTTGCGGACAGCGGCGATTGCTTCCTCATAACGACGCGCGTGAAAGTAAGTCCAGGACAATGCGTGATGCACAAGGGGCGTGAGCGGGTCAACCTCAAGCGCGCGGCGCACGTGTGCCAGCGCTTCGTCGAATCGCCCGGCCATCCCTAAGAAATAGCAATACCACAATCTTCCGGTCGCATAGTTGGGATTCAATTCAGTCGCGCGCCGCAGGTAACGCTCTGCCAACTGCCAATCGAAATCATGCGTCAGCGTGGCAAAGCCGAGCGCGGAATAAGCTTCGGCCAGATGGTCGTCAAGCTTGATAGCTGTGAGCGCGGCGTCAATCGCCGCCGCCGAAGTGTCTGCGAAAGGCAGCACGGCATACACGCCCAGGAGGTTGTAATAATCCGCGATGCCCGTGTAAGCCTGCGCGTATTCCGTGTCGAGCGCGATGGCGCGGTTATAACAGACGAGTGCTTTGGCAAATCCTTCTTCGGTAAAAGTGTTCCAGTAGTAACGACCGCGCAGGTAAACTTCATAAGCTTCAGGGTCATCCGTCCCGCGCTTTTTAAGCTGTATGCGCTCTTCGCTGGTCAGTTGCGAGACGAGCGCGCCCGCTATCTGCTCTGAGATGGAATCTTCTATGTCCAGCACGTCCGTAAAATCCGCGTCGAAATTATCAGCCCAGCGCGTCGCTCCCTCGCCGACATGCAAGAGCTGCGCGGTGACGCGAATGCGCCCGCCCGCGCGGCGGATGCTGCCGTCAACTATGTAATCCACGCCCAGCTCGCGCCCCGTCTTGAGCGGGTCTGTGGGTTGCCCCTGATAGCGCAGGACGCTCGTGGTCGGGCGGACGATAAAGCGATGGACATTCGAGAGCCGCGTAATCAAAGCGTCCGCCAGCCCGACGCCCAAATATTCGTCGCCCGTGTTATCACCAGCCGCAAAGCTCATCACTTTGAGCGGAAGCACGGCGACGCTCTTTTCGCCGGTCGCGGATTCCGAAGCGGTGACGTGCTGCGGCGCAGCCGGGTTATTCGTCCGGCGCAGGAGCGCGTCAAAGCGCGCGTGGCCGCGCAAGGAGTCGAACTGCGGCTCTGTGCCGAGCCAGACCAGCCACGGCTCGCCGCTTTCAACGGCCTGCTCCAAAAGCTCAAACGCCGTGTTCGTCTCGCCGAGCTGGATGTGTATAAAGGCCAAGTGATACGGCGACACGTATTGTTTGGCGGAACGCTCGTGCAACTCGGTTAGCACGCCCCGCGCTTCTTCTATCTTTCCGGCCTCGGCATAGGCTGCGCCGAGCGCAGCCGTGAACATCGGAATCTCTCCAAGCAGCTCAACGCCCTTCAACGCTTCTTCAATGGCTTCCTCAAAATTGCCTTTGCGACGTTGCATCCAGCTTAGGACCATACGCACTGCGCCATAGCGCGGCTCGCTCTGAAGCAGCAGTCGCCCTTGCACGATGCCTTCGTCGTAACGCCGCGCCTGATATAAACACCACGTGAGAAAGTAAGCGTTGAAAGCATTGAGCGGGTCTAGCTCGCACGCGCGCCGCGCTTCGCTGATGGATTCGTCAAAGCGGCTTTCCATCGCCAGTTGGCAGGCGTAGTGCGCGTGCGCCATCGTGTAGTTGGGATTCAATTCGATGGCGCGGCGAAAGCGCGTTTCGGCCAGCTTCCACTGCGACTCGTGATTGAGCAAAGCGAGGCCGTGCGCCGTGTGCGCTTCGGCCAGCGTGTCATCCAATTCGATGGCTCGCTCAGCGGCCTCGCGCGCCGCCGCCATCCGCTCTGCGGGCGGCATCAGGCCATAGACGGCGAGCCAGCAATGATATTCGGCGATGCCTGCATACGGAGCCGCGTAAAGCGGATCAAGCGCAATGGCGCGCTCGTAATTGGCGAGGGATTTAGCAAGGCCGTCTCCGGTCATCATGTACCAGTGATAACGCCCGCGCAGGAAAGCTTCAAAAGCCTCTGCGTTCTCCGTCCCGCGTTTCCTGAGCTGGTGATGCTCGTCTCCGGTCAGGTGCGGGACGAGCGCGCTCGCCACCTGCATCGAGATCGAATCTTCAAGCTGAAGCACATCCGTCGCTTTTTCATCGAATCTTCCAGCCCAGCGCGTCGCGCCTTCGCCGACGTTCAAGAGTTGCGCGGTGACGCGGATGCGCTCGCCCACGATGCGAATCGTGCCGCCGATGACGTATTCGACTCCAAGCTCGCGCCCCGCGTCGAGCGGGTCTACGTCGCCGCTTCCGTAACGCAGCACGCTGCTGGTCGGGCGGACGATAAAGCGTTGCACCGCGCTCAGGCGCGTGACCAGCGCATCGGCCAGACCAACGCCCAGATAATCGTCGCCGGTGCCGCTTGCTCCCGCCGGATTAATCAGCTTGAACGGAAGAATGGCGATAGACTTTTGCCCTGTCTGCGCCTCGCCCGTCACTCTTCTGCCCGAAAAATCCCTCTCGCCGGTTGCAGGCTTATCAAGGCGCGCCTTGAGCGCGGGATTGTTCGTTTGCCGCAACAGCTCTGTGAAGCGCGGATCGCCGCGCAGCACCTGGAATTGCGGGTCAACGCCGAGCCAGATGAGTCGCGCATCGCGTATCTCAAGCGCGCGTTCGAGTTCGGCAAACGCGCTTTCGTAGTCCTGTAGATGCACGTACACGGTCGCCAGCATGTTGGGCGAGACGTAGCGCGTGGCAGACATCCGCTGCATCTCTTCAAGCAAGGCAATCGCCTCCTGCCGCTGTCCGGCGGCGGCGTGGGCGGACGCCAAACGGGTCAGAGTGTATGGAATTCTCCCCAACACCTCGACGGCGTTGTGCGCTGCCTCAATCGCTTCCTGATACCTGCCCGTCTCCAACAACACGAGACAGAGGATGACGTAGGAAAGCCCGTACTGCGGGTCGTTGGTTGCGACACGGCTCGCCATCTCGATAGCTTCATCGTAAAGCCGCAAGAGGTAGAAGACCCAGATCGCCGTGTTCTGAATCATAGGCGTGGACGGGTCTAGCCCCAGCGAGCGGCGTGCGTTGTCGAGCGCCTCTTCGGCGCGTCCTGCCATCGCAAAGAAGTAGCCGTACCAAAGACGCCCTAAAGCATAATTGGGATTAAGCGCCATCGAGCGGCGCAAGTATTCTTCGGCAGCCTCCCAGTCAAAGTCGTGCATCAGGGCGGCAAAGCCGAGCGCAGCATATCCGGCGGCGAGCGTGTCATCGAGCGCGACCGATTTGAGCGCGGCTTCTTTGGCCTTGGGCGCGACCTCCGCAAACGGCATAACGCCATAGACGCCGAGCATGTTGTAATAATCTGCGATTCCCGCGTAAGCCAGAGCATAGTTAGGGTCGAGCGTAACCGCGCGAGTATAAAAAGCAATGGCCTTGACGAGATTCGCTTCGTTCGGCGTGTTCCAGTGATAACGCCCGCGCAGGTAGGCTTCGTATGCTTCGGCGTTATTCGTGCCGCGCTTGGCAAGCTGCTCGCGCTCGTCGCCCGTCAGTTGCGGGACAAGCGCGCTGGCAATCTGCTCCGAGATGGCGTCTTCAAGCTGAAGCACGTCCGTAATCTTCTCATCGAACCGACCGGCCCAATGCGTCGAGTGGTCGCTGACGCTCAAAAGCTGCACGGTCACGCGCAGGACTTCGCCGATGCGCCGGATGTTGCCGTCCACTATGTAGTCAACACCGATTTCCTGACCGGCGACGAACGGGTCTGTGCTGCCGTCGCTGTAGCGCAGCACGCTGCTGGTCGGGCGGACGATAAAACGACGCACGTTCGAGAGCCGGGTAATCAAAGCATCAGCCAGCCCGACTCCCAGATAATCGTCGCCCGTATCATCCGTCTTCATGGGATTGAGCAGCTTGAGCGGCAAGATAGCGATTGATTTCTCGCCGGTGTTTGGCTCTCCGGCGGTCGAGGGCTTTGCCGTTGGAGTTGCGCTCGGAAAGTAAGACGGCGCGGAGACGGGGTTGCCTCTCAGGTGTTGAAGGATGTCTTCGCGTAGCTGCTCGACCGATTGATAACGACGCTGCGGCTCTTTGTGCAGCGTCTTCATGATGATGTTATCGAGGTTGCCTTCCAGTTCGCGGCGCAGCGACTCAAGCGTCGCGCCGCGACTCTCGCACATAAAATCGAGCGCGGTCATTCCGTCTCTGGGCGGCGTAGACCAGAGCAGGCCGTCTGCGTGCGTGACGGCGACGCTCGGATTGATGGGCATCTCTTCGCAGATGACGCGCGTGATTTCATGCGGCGCGCGATGATGCAGCCTGTAAGGACGATGACCCGTGACAGTCTCGTAGAGCAGCACGCCCAAAGAGTAAACATCGGTCGCGCGCGTGACAGGCTCGCCGCGCGTCTGTTCGGGGCTGGCGTATTCGGGCGTCATCAGGCGCATCGCCGTCGCGGTCTGCGCGGCGGTGTCGAAAGCCAGCTCCGTATTGAGCAGCTTGGCGATGCCAAAGTCCAAAAGCTTCGGCGCGCCCTCAGCAGTGACGAGAATGTTCGAGGGCTTGATGTCGCGATGGATGACAAAATTCTTATGCGCGTAATGCACCGCGCTGCACACCTGCGAGAAAAGCTCTAACCGCTCTGTGATGCCGAGCCGCTTCGTGTCGCAGAAGTAATGGAGCGGTTGTCCCTCTATGTACTCCATCACGAAATATGGCCGCCCGTCCTCGGTCGTCCCGCCGTCCAGCAGACGCCCGATGTTCGGATGATCGAGCGTGGCGAGAATCTGCCGCTCGTTGCGAAAGCGGCGCAGGATAAAATCCGTGTCCATCCCGCGCTTGACCAGCTTGATGGCAACCTGTTTTTGAAACTCGCTGTCGGCTCGCGCGGCAAGATAAACCGCGCCCATCCCGCCGCGCCCGATCTCGCGCACGATGGCATAAGCTCCGAGCCGCTGCCCAGCCATCGGGTCATCCGAATCCGAAGTGTCTGGATTATCTACGAGAGTGGTAATGCCCGAAGGAAAGGGATTGACGGCGAGAGCCGGTTCTTCGATAAATTCACCGGCCTCTTCATACTGCGCGATGAGGGCTTCGACTTCCGAGCGCAAACTGTCATCGCTCGCGCTGGCTTCGGAGAGATACCTCTCTCGCTCATCGGGCGCGAGGTCAAGCGCCGTCTGAAAAATTTCCTCAACTAGCTTCCAACGTTCGGGGGTCATAACTCAATGAGTGATAAGTGATGAGTGATAAGTGATAAGAAAGAGATTTTAGTTTTATCTCATCACTTATCACTCATCACTTATCACTGATTTTGCACTTGTCCGTAAAGCCACGCCTTCGCCATGCGCCACTGGCGCTTGACGGTGGGGGCGCTGACGCCTAAAACTTCCGCCGTCTCTTCGACCGAAAGACCGCCGAAGAATCTCAATTCGACGATGCGGCTTTTCTGCTCGTCAATGTCTGCCAAAGCTTTGAGCGCATCGTCGAGCGCGACCAGTTCCGTCGCGCGCTCGCCCGACACGTCTATGTTTTCGTCAAGGGAGAGAATGTGAAATCCGTCGCCGCGCTTTTCCGCGTTGTGGCTGCGCGCGTGATCCACCAGAATCCGGCGCATCATCTGCGCAGCGACGCCGAAAAAGTGCGCGCGGTTCTGCCACTGAACCTGTGTCTGGTCTACGAGCCGCAGGTAAGCTTCATGGACTAAGGCCGTGGTTTGCAGTGTGTGCCCCGAACGTTCGCGGCGCAAATAACCCGCCGCCACACGGCGCAACTCGTCATAGATGAGCGGCAAAAGCTCATCCAGCACGGTGCGGTTGCCCTCTGTCAACTTCTTGAGCAACTGCGTCACTTCGTTTGGCGAAGAGATTGTCACGGGGGGAAATTTTAACCCTTATGAAACTCGACTGCTGCACATTTAACAAACGAAGTATAATCAACCGCCTGATTTATATCAAACCTCCGTCCTCGGATTAGCATCGCTCTCATCCTCTAAAACCCACACGCTTCATGTTAGAGATTTTTACATGCTTTATGGCGCGACCTGATCCGAACCGGGAACGGATTCCGCGTTATTAAGTGAGCACAAATACTGACGGGAATAATTTTCAGGAGCACATCATGTCTACACAAGCCAAACTACAGGAAACAGTCACCGTCCCGCCGCAAATCGCGTTCACGCAATTGCTGGCGGGCTACTGGATTTCGCAGGGTCTCTACGTCGCGGCAAAGCTGCGCGTGGCAGACCATTTACGGGACGGCGCGCGAAACAGCGAAGAGCTGGCGGCGGCCTGCGACGCGCATGCGCCATCGCTCTACAGGTTGCTGCGCATGCTCGCGAGCTGCGGCGTGTTCGCGGAGGACGGCGAGGGACGCTTTAGCCTGACGCCGCTCGCGGAGATGCTTTTAGAAGGCGCGGGCACTATGCGCGCCATGACTTTGCATCTTGGCGAAAGCCCGACGTGGCAGGCTTGGGGAACTCTGCTCGACAGCGTGCAGACGGGCGAGACGGCTTTTAAGCTGGCGCACGGCAAAGAGGTTTTCCCCTACTACGCGGAACACCCGGAATCCAATGAACCTTTTAATCAAGCCATGACGGATTATTCCGGCGCGGTCATCGCGGCGGTCATGAGCGCGTATGACTTTTCCGCTTTCGGCAAAATCGTTGACGTGGGCGGCGGGCACGGCAGCCTGCTCACAGCCATTCTCAAAGCCAACCCGCAGGCGCGCGGCGTTCTCTTTGACCTCGCTCCGGCGGTTGAAGGCGCACGCGCGCGGCTCGAAGCCGAAGCGTTGCTCGAACGCTGCGAGTTGGTCGGCGGAGACTTTTTCGTTTCCATCCCAAGCGGCGGCGATGCTTATGTGATGAAGCACATCATTCACGACTGGGACGAAGACCGCTCGCTCGCCATCCTCAGAAACGCGCATCGAGCGATCAAAGATGACGGGCGGCTGCTGCTCATCGAGACGGTCATCCCGGAAGGCAGCGATCCTTCTTTCAGCAAGCTCAGCGACATACACATGATGGTCATGACGGGCGGGCGCGAGCGCACCGGGACCGAATACAGAGATCTGTTTCGCAAAGCAGGCTTTGAACTGACAAGAGTCGTCCCGACCGAATCAATGGTCAGCATCATCGAAGGCGTCAAGGCATAGCTCGTGAGCGGCATTCGTGTACACACGAGTACACACATCAGTCGCCGCCCTGTCAACTTTTGTAGACAGCTCGAAAAGCAAACGCCGCAAATTTGCAGTAAACGAGCGAATCATCGTGCGGCATGAGCTTTGCTGAGAGATTAGCAAAGCTCCTCAAAAGGTATGGAGAGCGATTCAACCCACCAGCGAATCGCAATTAGCTAAAGCGGGCAAAGAACCCCTCTCTTTGCCCGCTCTTTTTTTTGTTTAAAATCAATTCACCGCAGAGGGGAATTTCAAATTTCAAATTTCAAATTTCAACTCTCAAATCTGATCTCAATTTCAAATCTCGAATCTCGAATCTGAAATTTCAAATTTGAGAGTTGAGATTTGAGAGCAGCAAAGTTTTTCTCTCCTTAAATCTTGTGCGCGTGATCCTGTTTCTAAAATTTTTCCGCGTTAGTGTGTAGAGCAAAAGTGATTTTAATTTGCCGCACAGGTTTTATAAATTTTAAGGAGAGCGCAACATGACTTCATACTTCAACTCGACCAGCCAGGCTAACAAACAGCGGATGGCTGTCAGTCCGGGATTCTTCAACCTCTTCTCACGAGCTATGGCGGTCGCGCTCGTGCTGGCAACAGCGACCACAGCCGCGTGGGCGGCAGGCAATCTTGACAGAACGTTCGGGACGAACGGCAAGGCCGTGACCCCCATCGGCTCGGCGACCGATAGAGGCTATGCGATGGCTTTGCAGCCGGACGGAAAAATCGTCGTCGCCGGAGCCAGCACCGACGCCAACGGAAGCTTTGACACCGCGCTGGCGCGTTACAACACGGACGGGACGCTCGACCAGACGTTCGGCACGGGCGGCAAGGTAATCGTTAATCTAAGCATTACGGGCGAGGTGGCAAACGCCGTCGCGCTGCAATCAGACGGCAAGATTGTGATCGCAGGTTCCGCCATCGTTGCCAATGATGTTAATTTCATCGTCACGCGTTTTAACTCGAACGGCACTGTTGACACTTCGTTTGGCACGAATGGTTCGGCCATCACGCCGGTCGGCGCGGCGGGCGTCAGCGACACGGCCAACGCCATAGAGATACAGACTATCAACAGCGAAGAAAGAATCGTCGTCGTCGGCTCGACCGGCAGCGACTTTGCGGTCGTTCGTTACAACCCGGACGGCACGCTCGATGCGACCTTTGATGCTGATGGCATCGTCATCACTTCCATCCGCAGCAGCGTTGACACGGCTAACGGCGTTGCGATTCAGCGCAGCACTAACAAGATCGTCGTTGCCGGAATGAGCCGGAGCGACCTTGGCGGCGGCACGTTTAATGACGACTTTGCCCTCGTGCGTTACAACAGCGACGGCTCGCTCGATGTCACATTCGACACGGATGGAAAAGTGACGACCAACATCAGCGTGGTAGACGCTGCGCGCGACGTGGTGATTCAAGAGATTGACGGGCTATCCAAAATCGTCGCCGGCGGCATCAGCATGCGCCCGTGGCCTTATCACGATTTTACGCTGGTGCGTTATAACGATAACGGCGCGGTTGACACGACCTTCGGGACAAACGGCAGAGCCTTGACGGCCATCGGCATCTACGAAGACCAGATACACGCGCTCGCGCTTCAGCCGGATAATAAAATTGTTGCCGCCGGTTTTGCGCGCACGGGAACCAACGGCGTCAATTCGGATTTCGCGCTCGCACGCTATAACGCGGACGGCTCGCTCGACACTTCCTTTGCAAGCTGCGGCAAGATTATCACTGCGACTGCCGCTGCGAACGGAACTGACTTAGCTTACGGCGTTGCAGTGCAGCCGGACGGCAAAGTCGTCGTCGCAGGCCACACGCAGCAGGCCGCAAGTGTGAATGACGATTTAGCAGTCCTGCGCTACATGCCGAACGGCAGCGCGGCCTCGCCGACGAGCATTGATTTTGACGGCGACGGCAGGACGGATGTAGCTGTCTACCGCGCTGGCAATTGGCACGTCAACAGCTCCTGCGCGAGCCAGAAGAATGTGGCGTTCGGTACGGCTGGCGACCGTCTCGTCCCTGCGGATTATGACGGCGACGGCAAGACTGACTTTGCGGTTTTCCGCAGCGGCGTCTGGTACATTTCCCGTAGCTCGAACAACACGATCTCTGCACAGCAGTTCGGGCTTGCAGACGACATCCCGGTGACAGGCGATTACGACGGCGATAACAAAGCTGACATCGCTGTCTTTCGTCCCTCGAATGGTTACTGGTATGTTTCCAACAGCTCGAACGGCGCGCTGCAAGCGGTTGAGCTGGGCACGGAAGGCGACCTGCCCGTCCCTGCCGATTATAACGGCGACGGCACGACAGAATTCGCGGTCTTCCGCCCGTCAAATTCGACTTGGTACACCTCGCCCGACCCGTCAACCAATTACGGCGCGCAGCAGTTCGGTCAAGCAGGCGACGTGCCCGTGCAGGGAGACTATGACGGCGATGCTAAGGCTGACATCGCTGTGTTTCGTCCTTCGACAGGCACCTGGTACTTGCAGCAATCAACCGCCGGATTACGCGCGGCGCAGTTCGGCCTCTCGACAGACCAGGCGGTCGCGGGCGATTATGACGGCGATGGTAAACATGACCTCGCGGTCTTCCGCAGCGGCGTGTGGTACATCGCGAACAGCACGGGAGGCACACGCACAGTTCAATGGGGCGTAGCGGACGACCTGCCCGTCGCGGCTCGCTAAAGCTTTCCGAAAGAAAGTGAAAATAAAGAACGTCACGCTCGGCTTAAAGGGCGTGACGTTTTCTTGTTTTGTGTAGCTTCGTGGGTGACTCGTTTCGTCGCGCGGCGGGGTCAGCCGATTTGGACTGTGAGCATGGAGACTGAGCCGCCGTCAACTCCTTCAACCGGAAAGCTGACCTGTTCGCCTGCTCTGCGCACGGCAATCACATAAAGCAGTGGCAAGTAATGCTCCGGCGTCGGGACGGACAACATCGCGTCGCGGCCTAAAGCTTCGTAAGCGACGAGCGGAGCGTCGTTGCCGTCAAGCAAAAGAGTGCGCGCCTGTTTTTCAAATCGGACAGCCCAATCGAAAGGCTCAACACGGTGGCTGCCCCATGCGTAAGTGTGCAAGTTGTGAACGAGGTTGCCGCTGCCGAGAATTAAAACGCCTTCGTCGCGCAGGGGCGCGAGCCGCTTTGCCATCTCGTAGTGAAAATCCGGCGGCTGCGTTTCATCTATACTGAGCTGCACGACCGGAATATCCGCTTGCGGAAAGACATGACACAACACAGACCATGTTCCATGATCGAGTCCCCAACTCTCGTCAAGTTCCACTGCGACCGGAGCCAGCAGAGCTTGCACGCGCTTTGCCAATTCGGGACTGCCCTGCGCCGGATATTCGACACGATATAGCTCCGGCGGGAAGCCGCCGAAATCATGTATGGTTCGCGGCGCGCTCTCAGCCGTCACCGCCGTCGCAGGGAAATACCAGTGCGCAGAGATAGCAAGGATAGCTTTCGGGCGCGGCATCTGATTTCCGATATTGCTCCATGCATCCGTGTAAGCATTTTTCAACAATGCGTTCATCGGATTGCCGTGTCCGAAAAAAATGGCGGGCATCGGATTAATCATACATACACCATATCAGAGCAGCATCTTCACGCACAGGATACCGGTAGCTTATTCTACAAACCAGATATTTCCATCTCCGCCTGCGAGCCGCATTTATCTGCAACACGTTTATTCACAATGCTGCCAGCGCGGCGCATCTCGTTGACAATTGCGGGTGCGGCTTCCTATCATCACCCGCTCAAATGATTTATCAGGATGACACTGTTTTAAGAAAAGAAGACGCGACGCTTTTGAATCGTGAGGACACCCGGCGCGTCTGTGTCTCGTCGCGTCTGCGCGTGTGCGCGCTGGTGTTGCTGTTCGTCGCGATGGCTTCCAGCATGGGCGCAGGATGCAGGCGGCAGAGCGGGAGCAAGCAGGCAGTGCGTCCGCGCACTTTGCGCGATGTGCCAGCGCAGCGGCTGGCTTATCATTTCACGGCGGATACGGATGCGCCGTCAGGCGCGGCTGCGACTTCCGAAGATGTGAACGCAAAGCTTCCGGCCATCCAGAGTGATTTTGACACGCGGCGAGTGGATGAAGCTCTCTTGCGGACAGTGCTGTCGCCAGACCGTCAACGCGCGCTGGCGATTTATGCGACGGGTGAAGACCAGCCGAATGAGTACCGTATAGACTTGTACGAAGCCAGTGGAGTTTTCTTACGCAACATCACGCCGAAAGGACTCGCGGTCGTCTTTGCTCCTGCGGTCGCGTGGTCGCCGGATGGTAATTACGCCGCCTTTATCGGCTACAAAAGCGCGACGCCGCAGCCACAGCCTTCGCCGCTCGAAGATGTGTTGCCGGAAAGCATTCCGGGCATCACGTCTTCGGCGTCGCCCACTCCGGCTGCGCCGGTGGCTTCCGACCTGATGCTTTTCAACACGGAGCAGGTTTACATCTGCAACCGCGACGGCTTTGACCTCAAGCCGCTGACGACGCGCGAAGGGCTTATCTACTTTTATCTTGCCTGGTCGCCGGATGCTTCAAAGCTGGTCGCGCTCGCGTGCCGTGAGAGCGAGTGGCGCGAGCGGCCTCTGCGCCCAGCGGGCCGCCCGCGCCTACTCGGTCTGGATGGGAGCGAGCGTCTGCTGGATGACACGATGACGGACGTGTTGCCCGTGTGGTCGCCGGATGCTTCAAAGGTCGCGACGGCTTTTGAGACGGACGTGAAGATTTACGATGCCCTGGGCGAGACGCCGACGCGGGCTATGATTCCGTTGCGCGAACAACTGCTTGCGGCCTCGCGCGCTTACACCGACAAAGCTAAAATGAATGAGAAGATTGATAACAAGGATGCCGCAGCAGCAGGGGACATTCCGCTCTCTTTTAATCCAATCGTCACGCTGGAATGGCCGCAACCCGAAACGCTTTTTGTCCAGACGGGCTACGTGCGCGATCATGACAACGGGCTGATACGAAATTATATGCGCTGGCATCTCTTGCGCTTGAGCGCGCAGGCTGCTTTGCTCAATTAACCCAAGTTGTTAGGTCTAGATGTTTTGGTGGATTGCTTAAATTGCCACTAGCTTTAGCTAGTGGATCTATTGCACAACAGAAAGCAGGCTTGAGCCAAAAGATAATTAAAATCCACTGCCTTATAGCTTTAGGTTAATGGCTCGGCTAAAGCCGAAAGCTAAGAGGCAACCTGTATCCACTAGCTAGAGCTAGTGCTGTGTAACCGAAATTGTTAGAGAAACGGTTTGCTCCAATTTCAAGCTACTTGGGGTTCACGCTGATTCGTTAATCTAAACACTTTGATTACAGAGCACTAGTGGCAATTGATTAACCAGAAACAAACAGCCTCGCTTAAAAATAATTGAGGAGAATCCCTTGATGGTTTATGAAAGCCTTTCGCAAATATTCGATGAGATGGACGAGACGCATGCGCGTTTTTATGAGCGTGCTGGCGCGCTGAGCGCGGAAGAGGCAAACGCGCGGCCTGATGCCGGAGCATGGTCTGTCACGGAAATCGTAGAGCATGTCAGCATGGTCGAGAGCAGTATCGTCAAGCTGGTGACCCGGCTGCTGATGAAAGCCGAAGCGGCAGGCGAGCCTGCGCGTGAAGATGGAAGCATCAAGCCCATCTCCGTCGAAAAAATTGTCGAGCGCAGCCAGCGCGAAAAATATCAAGCCCCCGAAACCGCGCATCCGGGCGGCGATGTGCCGATTGCAGATTCAATCGCACGGTTGCGCGCGACGCGCGAAACTCTGGAAGAACTGCGCCCGCGAATGGAAAAGACCGAACTCTCGAATGTGAGCTATCCGCATCCGGCTTTTGGCCCGATGAATCCTTACGAATGGCTGATCCTGATCGGCATCCACAATGGGCGTCATCTAAAGCAGATCGAGGCGATGCTCTCTGCGCAAGTCGCGTCGTGAATCATGCGCCTGCGCTTTTCCCCGCAGGCGAGAATTCTGCGCGCGTTAGTTGCCAGAGAGGGCTTGGAGAAATTATAGTCATGCGCCTGGTGGCGGTCGCTCCGGTTGTTCGAGTGGCCGGAAAACTCGTCAGGACATTCGTTCTTAAAACATCCCATGCCTGTTACCCTGCGCCCGGTCGCCACGAGCGACCAACAATTTCTTTTTGAAGTTTATGCCGGCACGCGCCGCGCCGAGTTGGATGCGTGGGGCTGGGATGCTGCACAGCAAGACGCTTTTCTGAAGATGCAGTTTATGGCGCAGCACAGGGCTTACGAGATGCAGTACCCGGACGCAGATCACAGCATCATCCTGCTGGACGATCAACCCATCGGCAGGCTGTTCGTCGCCAGATCGAGCGACTGGATTCAACTGACAGACATCGCGCTGCTGCCAGCGCATCGCAATCATGGAATAGGCGCTGCGCTTATCAAAGATTTGCTGGACGAAGCAGCGAAAGCAGGGCTGCCCGTCCGCCTCCAAGTCTTGAAAAATAACCCGGCGGCGCAGCTTTACGAGCGGCTCGGGTTCAGGAACACAGGCGAGAGCGGCATGCACTTCGAGATGGAGCGGCCTCCCGTTTGAGCGCGGTTGAGATTTCCCAAGCAGCAATTATGTAAATCAAGGGTAGAAAAACTTTGCGATCTTTGCGAGAAAAACTTTGCGGCCTTTGCGTTAAAAATCTCTTAACCGCAAAGACCGTAAAGTAGTAAGACGCAAAGGGCCGCAAAGAGAAAAAAGCCGCGAGATAATTTTTACCCTTGATTGGAATCAATTATTTGAATGGAGATTGAGATATGTCTAATAAGAGGATAGCTAAAGAGGAATTTCAGGAGGTCTTGAACACACAGTTCGGCGTCCTGACAGAGCCTCCCAATGTGCTGAGCCTTGAGCTGTTTGAGATTGTGGAGGGCCATTCCACTCCGGCGCAGGAACAGTTCGCGCTGCACTTTCGCGGCCCGCTCAACATGCATTTCCCACAGGGCATACGCCAGTTGGAGCATGACAAGCTGGGGACGCTCACACTCTTTATGGTTCCCATCGCGAGGAACGAGGACGGGATGATTTATGAATCGGTCTTCAATCGCCTTATCAAAAGCGAAGGGTGAATTCTGATGTCTGACAAAGTTGCCGACAATCGTTCGCTGCCTGTCAGCCTGCGCCCCACAGTCGCGGAGGATGAAGCATTCCTGCTGGCTGTCTATTCAAGCACGCGCGCCGATGAAATCGCTCAGGTGCCGTGGAGCGAAGCGCAGCGCGCAGCCTTTCTACAGATGCAGTTCACCGCGCAGCAGCGGCATTACCAAGCTCATTTTCCGAAAGCCACGCACGACGTTATCCTGTTCGACAAACAGCCTGCCGGGCGTCTCTACGTGGATCGCAGAGACGACGAGATACGGATTCTGGACATAGCTCTCCTGCCCGATTACCGCAAGCGGGGAATCGGCTTCGCGCTCATCAAAGCTTTGATGAATGAAGCGGCTGAAGCAGACAAGCCGCTTGCGATTCACGTGGAAAGCTTTAATGCTTCACGACAACTCTTCGAGCGGTTGGGATTTCTTCCGATTGAAGATGATGGTCTTAACCTGCTGTACGAGTGGCGTTCCAGCTCATAAAACAGGAGTTGATTGAATCCGGCAGCCCGGACGCCCCCTCGAACGCCGGAAGAGCTAAGGGTTAGAGCGATTAAAATTCGCCTCAAAGAACGGCTTCCCCTCTTTGTTAGGCACGGGCACGATGAAGAGTTCAAATTCACCGAGCGCATCGTGCCTGATTTGATATGTGCCCTGCTTCACTGTCGTTCCTTCAGGCGCGCTGAAGGTGATGGAAAAGGAATCCTTGCCGGGAAGGTTTCTACTTTTTTGAGCGGGCGTGCGCAAGTCTTTTACTTCAAGCAGCGTGACCTGCATCGGAAAGGTGTATCCCGGGTCAATCACAAAAGTCGTGCCGACATAGGGGGCAAAAGTCTCTTTCGACATATGAAAGGTCGGGCTGCGCTTTACTTCGTCGGGAACAGCGAAGCCTGTCTTTTTTTCATTGTCCGTGGGGCGTCTCTTTTGTGCCATTGCCATGTTGGCAAGGCCGAGAGTGAGACCGGCTGAGAGGGCAAAGACAGTGCTCGCTCTCAGAAACTCTCTGCGTGGTATACCCATCGAATTTCTCCTCAAGTTAAATTGTGATTGTAAGACAGTGAGGTGTAGTGAGTAATTTATTTCATCCCCGTCGTGAGGCCGCTAGAATAGCAAGCTGGTTTGTAAGATACAACAAAATTCAGCGCGTGACGGAAAAACTTTTCTTGAATTGATTCCGGCTTACGAGTACAATCTCCGCGCCTCGTTAGGGGATGTCAGAAATATCTTAACCAATTTTACTTTCAACTCGCCCTCGTATGCGCTGCGAGAGTAGGATTCTTCAGTTCAGCCAAGCAGTTCAACCACAATGCGTTCCGGTCAGGGGGATTCTTGATCTACAAGACTCGTCCAAGCTTTGACCGGCGTCTCTATCAGTTAAGAAGGAGAGATTATGGGTACACCATTCTTAGGAGAAATAAAGATCATCGCCTGGAATTTCGCGCCGCAGGGATGGGCCTTTTGCAACGGGCAATTTTTGCCCATCAACCAGAATCAAGCGCTCTTTTCCATCCTCGGCACAGTTTACGGCGGCAACGGGCAGACCACTTTCGCGCTGCCGGACCTGCGCGGGCGCACTCCGATTCATCGAGGCTCGCAGAATACTTTGGGAACAAAGGCCGGCCAGGAGGTTCACACGCTGACGCAGGCCGAGATGCCCCAACACATCCATTTCGCGCAGGCGTCCAACACGACCGCCGACATCAATGTGCCGACCGGCGCTTTGCTCGGCACCGTGTCAGCCAAGCCTTATGCCAGCCCGACCAATCTGGTGGCGTCAGACCCGTCCAGCGTCAGCAATTTCGGAGGCAGCCAGCCGCACGAGAACCGGCAACCCTCGCTGGTGGTGAACTTCATCATCGCTCTGATCGGCATCTTCCCCAGCCGCAACTAACGAAGGAGAAAATCATGTCAAATCCGTATATTGGAGAAATCAGGATGTTCGGAGGCAGTTTTAATCCGGCGGGCTGGGCGTTTTGCAACGGAGCGCTGATGCCTATCTCAGAGAACGATGCGATGTTTGTTCTGCTCGGCACGACCTTCGGCGGCGATGGTCAGGAAACCTTCGCGCTGCCGGACTTGCAGGGACGCATTCCCGTTCACGCCGGGCAGGGGCCGGGCCTTTCGCAGAACTATCAACTGGCGGAACAGTTCGGCGTCGAAAGCGTGACGATCACCGCCCAACAGACGCCCATCCACACGCACACGATGCTGGGAACCAACGACATTGGCGACGGCACCAGCCCGCAGGGAAGAGTCGTCGCCCAGTCAACGTCCGTTGACCTCTACATTGAGGACGTGACGGACGCGGCGCTGGCGAACAACGCCGTCCTTCCCGTCGGCGGCAGCCAGCCGCATGAAAACATGATGCAGTACCTGTGCGTCACTTTCATCATCTCTCTGTTCGGGATTTTCCCCCATCAGTAAATTTTAAGGAGATCAAAATGTCCGATCCTTTTGTCGCAGAAATTCGCATCTTTGCCGGAAACTTTGCCCCGACAGGCTGGGCTACGTGTGACGGGCAACTACTACCCATCTCTCAGAACACAGCGCTCTTCTCGCTGCTCGGAACTTTTTATGGTGGGAATGGTCAAAGCACCTTCGCTCTCCCGGACTTACAGGACAGTGCGCCTATGTTCTGGGGCAATGGCGCAGGTCTCTCGCAACGTTCCCTTGGTGAGCAGGGCGGGACGCCTTTCGTTACGTTACTGGTCTCTGAAATGCCGCTTCACACCCATGCCCTGAACGCGCACGCCGGTGATAACGCCGACCTGCAATTTCTGGGAACGAGTGGCAATCGTTCTATCGCGAGGTCTTTTAGCGGCCCGGTATGCTATCAAACTAATATCAACTCAGCCGTCGTGCAGATGGCCCCTCAGACTCTTCCACCAGCGGGCGGCAGCCTGCCGCACAATAATATGCAGCCATACCTCACCTTAACCTTCATCATCGCTATGCAAGGTGTCTTCCCGCCGCGCACTTAAAGAGGATTCCCGGCAGAATCGAGGTTCAGTTCGTCAACGAGTGAGCTGAACCTCGATTCCGGGACGCTTTTGCAGGTCAAACAGCGTTTTTTGTCCGGCGGCGCGAGGCGTCGGCGACGCCAGAGTCCTGCCCGCAACAAAAAAAATAGGATTCAAAAAACTTGTTGTGCATTCCAAGCTGTGGTAATTTAAACAGCGTCAAAGATCGCTCCTTTTGCGGACTTGTTTCAATTGAACCTCGAATGCAGAAGAGTTGCGCCTAATCTGAACCGTATTCTCTGAAGATTTCGATAGCCGACAATTTGAAATCGCCTGGCCTCGCGCACAATTTGAAACCAATTTGCACACCTCTGCTTGGCACATTCTTGAGTTATCGGCCCCAGTCCCATTCATTTGAATCGGACACACATGATTAATTCCAACATCAAGTCAACTTCACACACCTATGCGTCACCCCTTTTGGGCGCGCAGGGAAAATTTTAAGGAGAGAGCAATGCCGCGCTTTACCCGTATCTCTAAATTCCGCCTTCTTGCTTTAGCAATCGTTTGTATCATTTCGCTGACGACACTGGTGTGGCCTGCGGCCTCTCTGTGGGTCGGTTTTAGCCAAAGCAAAGACGCAGATTCATCGCGTATTGAAACGCCCACGGATGCTCTCTCCAAGCAGCAGCGGCCAAACCTCCTGACCAGACTGCTGGCTCCCGATTCGCGCGCGACTTTCAATCACAAAGGTAACGGAACATCCCTGCTGCGCTCCCCTTTGGAAGCGACTGCGATCCTGCTTGTGCCGACCATTACGGCCACCAAGGTTGATTCGATCATTACGGATGTGGACGGCGACGGGCGCGTTGACCCCGGCGACACGATTCAATATACAGTGACGATCAACAACGCCGGGACGGATGCCACGGCAATGAAGTTCACAGACCCGCTCGATACCAACCTGACGCTGGTCGGCGGCTCTGTCAACACCACGCCGATTGCGTTTGACGATACGGCTTACACGGCGACCGGCAACGTGAGAATCACAGTCAGCGCGGCCAACGGCGTGCTGGTCAATGATATTGACCCGGACACACTGAACAACACAGGGCTGACGGCGAGCGCGGGCGCGACGAGCGCCAACGGCGGCAACGTTGTGATGGCAGCCGACGGCAGCTTTAGTTACAACCCGCCCGCAGGCTTTACCGGCTCGGACACCTTTACCTACACGGTGACGGACGGGGCCGGCGCGACGGGCACTGGAACAGTGAGCTTCAACGTGTCAGGAATGATCTGGTTTGTCCAGACTGGCGCAGCGGCTGGCGGCAATGGGCGTTTGACTAATCCCTTCAACTGTCTGGTCGGAGCAGGCTGTTTCGACGCGGTTGCTGCCGACGATCCCGGCGATAACATCTTTCTGTATTCGGGCGCATACACGGGCGGGCTGACCCTGCTTGCCAACCAGCGATTAATCGGTCAAGGCGCGGGCGCGTCGCTCTCGACCATCACGGGACTGACGCCGCCTGCGGGCAGCGATGCGTTGCCTGCGACCGGCGGCGCGCGTCCCACGATCACGACGACGGCAGCCGCCACGAGCGCGATCACGGTCGGCTCAGGTAATACTCTGCGCGGCTTCGACATCGGCAACACGACCGCAGTTGACATTACAGGCACGGGCATCGGCACGCTGACAATTTCGGAGATGACGCTGAACGGCACTGGACGCCCGCTCAATCTGACCACCGGCACACTCGCGGCAACCATTGATAATCTTCAGGCGACGACCGCACCGGGCGGGCCGGGCGTAAGCCTGACGGGCATCGGCGGCACGCTGACCATTTCCGGCACGACTTCTATTACAACCGCAGGCGGGGCGGGCATCACCATCGGAGGCTCTTCCGTCGCGGTAAACTTCGGCACTTCGACCACTATTACCGACCCGACCGCGCAGGGCATTCTCGTCTCAACCTCCACTGGAAATATCAGCTTTGGTAACACGACCGTCTCGGATGCGACTGACAGTATTTCCTTAATTAGCAATTCGGCGGGAACGAGGAGCTTCGGCACAATCACGACGACTAACGGCACGGGCAATGGCTTCCTGCACTCAACCGCTGGCGGCCTTGTCACAGTCTCCGGCACGACCACCATCACCAATCCCGGCGGACGCGGCATAGACATACAGGATTCCACGACCACCATTACCTTCGCCAATGTCACCGCCACGCAATCCGGTGGAACCGGCGTCTTCATTGACGACACGAGCGCCGCGGTGACTTTCGCGGACTTGGACATCTCGCCCGATGCAGCGCAACGCGGGTTGAACGTCACAGACCAGACCGGCACGCTGACGACGACGAGCGGTGTGATTACTTCCACGACGACGGGCATCCCTGTCGAAATCGTAGGCACGAGCGCGGCCAGCCGCACGCCGCTCGCGATGGTTCTCGAAACCGTGAACGCGAACGGAGCAGCGAACGGCATCGTCCTGACCAACACGAGCGGCACGTTCGCCGTCAACGGCACAGGCACGACGGCTGGCTCCGGCGGCGTGATTCAGAACATCACGAATCGCGGAGCGAGCTTTATAGATGCCAACGGCATCACGCTCAAGAACATTAACTTCACCAACGTCGGGACGACGAACGGCGCAGACCCGAACAACTCTTTAAGCACTTGCGGCTCTTTGGCTAACACGCAGGGCGGGAACGCAGGCTGCAACGCGGGCATTCATATGAATGGCGTTGTCGGCGCGACGTTTGACCGTTTGGTCTTGAACGGCGGCGTGCAGCAAGGCATTAACGGCAATAACGTGACCACCTTCGCTCTATCGAACAGTTCGGTCTTGAACTTCGGCAACGAGACCAGAGAGAGCGGAATACAGTTCAGAGATTTGAAGGGCACCAACACCATCAGCAACACCACTGCCACCGGCAATGAAGAGTCCCAATTGAAGGTCGTCGGCACGAACGGCACGCTCAACTCGCTAACCGTGACGGGCGGCTCTTACGGCACCAGCGCAGCGCCCTTCGGCACGGACGGCATCACCTTTCAGGGCACGGGCACGGCCAACATGACCATCAGCGTGTCGGGAGCCACCCTGAGCAACAACGCCGCTGACGGGTTCTTCTCCACCGCGACGGATACATCGGTTACGGACACAACGGTCTCCGGCTGTACTATTCAAAACAACCTCAATGCCGGAGTCAACATCAACATCGTGTCCGGCGCTAACGGATCTTTCGATGTGCTGAACAACACGCTGACCAACATGGCGGGCAACGTCATCAACCTCAACGTCGGCGGCCCGTCCACCGGCACACTGCAAGGCACAGTCTCAGGCAATATCATCGGCACGGCTGGCGTTTCCGGTTCCGGTTCGCCGGGCGGTGGCTCGGGCATCCGCCTCGTCACCAACGGTTCGGGTAATGCCCACGCGATAATTTCCAACAACACGGTTCGAGGTATCTTGCTCGGCTCGGGCATTGACGTGCTCGCGCGTGATGGCAGCAGCGACATCAACGCCACTATCACCGGTAACAATATTGACCTTATTACCACGACCGGAGGCAACGGCATCAGCGTGCAGTCAGGTGCCACGAGTACTGACACGACGAGCGTCTGTGCCGACATCGGCGGCTCGACAGTCGCTTTGAGGAACACCATTACCAACCAGCCAGTGACGGCGCTTGACGAACTCCGGATTCGTAATCGTTTCGCGGGCACCACGTTCCGGTTGCCGGGCTATGCGGGCGGCGGCGCGGACATCGCTGCGGTCGTCGCTTATCTTCAGGGAAGAAACGCCGTCGCCGCAGGCGGAACCACTTCCGCCACCGTCAACGCCAACACCTTCGGCGGCGGCGGGGCTTGCACACAGCCAGCGAGGATGGCGGACAGAGATTTCAGCGGCGCGCTCGCACCGGCAACGGATGCGAAGGATGCTAACCCGGCTCTGACAGCGGACGTGCTGGACAACATTCTCTCAAGCGACATGTTGACGGCGAGCGCGTGGCAGCCTTCGCTCATGTTCAACGACGCTTCGCTCAAGAGCATTCCGGCTCCGGTTCAAGAGCACACAAATACGCTTGCCGCTTCATCGTCTAACACTGGCGGCACGTTCCTGAATCACGTCTCGAAGACCACGACACGACCTGCCTCAGAGATGCTGGCAGACGTTCACCGCAGCGCGCAGGATGAGAAGCTCAGGAAACCTGTTCAAGCGGAGAACGAAACGAAAGACCAGCCGGATCGGGGAGAAGGCCCGGACGGCGGCGGCACGGTTACGGTCGGCGGCGTTCCCGGCTTTACGCTTCCGGCAGGCAAGACTGTTACCATCCGCTTCCGCGTCACGGTTGACACGGGCGTCCTGCCAGCCTTTACCACTGTGTCCAATCAGGGCACCGTGTCAGGCTCGAACTTCGCGGACGTGGTGACCGATGACTCGGATGTGGCGGGCGCGAATCAGCCGACCGTCACCAACATTGACCATACGACCGTCGCGATTAGCTCGAACGCCAACCCGTCAGTCTTCGGTCAAAACGTGACCTTCACGGCGACCATGACGGGCGTGCCGTCGAGAGCGAGCGACCCGCCGGGCACCGTCCAGTTCAAGGCCGACGGCAACAACATCGGAGCGGCTGTTCCAATCGTCGTGGGCACGGCTGGGGATAACGTCAGCACCGCGCAAGCGAGCATCAGTTCGCTTTCAGTCGGCAGTCACGTTATCACCGCAGAGTACAGCGGCGGCGGCGCAGGAGCGCTCAGGTACAACGCCAACATCGGCACGCTCGCAGGCAATCAGGTAGTCGGTAAATCAAACACCGCTTCGGCGATTCTTACCGACACACCTGACCCGTCCCTGACCGGACAGACCGTGACCGTCACCTTCACCGTCACGCCCACCGGTGGAGGCGCAGGTACGCCAACCGGTGACGTGACGGTCAGCGATGGCGTTGACTCCTGCACGGCGACAGCGGCGGTGGGGAGTTGTACGCTCACGCTTTCGACCGCAGGCGTACGCAATCTGACGGCGACCTATGTTGGCGATGGCAACTTCAACGCCAGCCCGGCATCACCGGCAGCCACGCATACAGTCACCACTACGGCGACATGGGTCGGCGGGACGAGCAGCGATTGGGACACGGACACCAACTGGGGCACCGGTCGCAAGCCAAATCTCCCGTCGCATAGCGCGAACATCCCCGCTGCGGGTGTCACTAATGAGCCGACGATCAGTCTCTCTGATGTGACCCTCACAGACCTGACGGTCGGAGCCGGGCGCACCTTGACGGTGAGCGGCGGCAGAATCTTGACCGTTACCGGGGCAACGATGCTCAGCGGTTCCATCATCAATCCGGGCGGCCTGACCTTTAATGCTCTGGCGATCAATAACGCTGCGGGCGTCTCGATTACCGGAGATGCGAGCGTCAGCGGCGTGCTCACACTGACCAGCGGCAACCTGACGACCAGCGGCACGCTGTCAGTCGGCGGCAGCGGTTCAATCACACGCACCGCAGGCCATATCATCGGCAACTTGAAGAAGACCTTCGCTGCGCCCGGCAGCTTTACCTATCACGTCGGGACGGCCAACGGTTACTCGCCGCTGGCGACGACCGTGACAGCCGGGACGGGAGACCTGACGGTCAAGGCCAATCAAGGCACTGCGCCGCCGCTCCCGGCAGCTACCACGTTGCAGAGGTACTGGACGTTGACGGAGGCTGGCAGCCTGACGGCTAATCTGACCTTCAACTACCTCCAGACGGATGTCGCGGGCAATGAAGCGAACTACCGGATCATCCGGGTCGAGGGCGGCTCGCCGGTCTCGATTCCGAACAATTGCCCGACCGGCCCGTGCGTCAATCCGGCGACCAACACGGCGATCATCAACGGAGTGATGAACTTCTCGGAATGGACTTTGGGCGAGCAGTTGCTGCCGACCGCCGCCGAGGCCGACATCTCCGGGCAGGTGGTCTTCGTCGGCGGAAGACCAATGCGCGGCGTGACGGTCAGCTTGCTGAACCTGACGACTTCGGAAGTCATGGTGACGCGAACGGACGCCAAGGGCAGGTATCGGTTCACGGCGATAGCGACGGGCACTGATTACCTGGTCAGCGTGATGAAGGAGGGCTACGGCTTTAATCCGCCGAGCCTGCTCTTCACACACACGAACGCTGTGGCGGGAGTCAACTTCGAGGCCACCATCTGGACTCCGGTAGGTGATGATGGGATTCAGAAGATGATGCCGAAGGAAGGTGAGAATCAGGAGGGCAAACCTATTTCCTCCGACTTGGCTCCTCCCGGAAAACCTTGATTAAGGGGCATCGCACATTCTGTTTCGCGTGAATAATAAAAGGGACTGAGGATTGAAATTTATCCTCAGTCCCTTTTATCAGGTATGGCTGTAACAGCGAACTCCCTGTGCTTCATCGCCTCATACAGAAATGCGCACTTGGGCAGTTGCCTCTCGCCGCACTTTTCACTACACTCTTCCGAGCCAGCATTCCGTAACAAGCTCATGCCCCTGTAGCTCAATGGTTAGAGCAGCAGACTCATAATCTGTGGGTTCCAAGTTCGAGTCTTGGCGGGGGCACGTTTTCTTTTATTTTCTTGAATTATGCCTGCCAATTTCAAAAGCAATTCAATGAATCACAAAAATTCTATCGGCATCGCTCTTATCGGATCGGGCTTTGCGCGCCGGACGCAGCTTCCGGCTTTCAAGGCGTGCGAGGGGGCGCGCGTGGTGGCGATTGCGAGCGCGCATCTTGAGAACGCAGAGCGCGCGGCGCGCGAGTTCGACATCGAACATTTCACAGATGATTGGCGCGAGGTCGTTGCGCGCGATGATGTTGACTTGGTGAGCATCGTGACGCCGCCTTCGACACATCTGGAAATGACGCTGGCCGCGCTCGATGCGGGCAAGGCGGTGTTGTGCGAAAAGCCGATGGCGATGAATGCCGTTGAGACGGACGCGATGCGCCGCCGCGCAAACGAAACCGGGCGGCTGGCTTTGATAGATCACGAACTGAGATTTCTGAACAGCCGCCGAAGGATGCGAGAGCTGCTATTGAGCGGTGAGATCGGGAATGTCTTTCATGCCAAGCTTCTCTATCGCGCGGACGCCAGAGCCGATGCGACGCGCGCGTGGGATTGGTGGTCGGACAAAGATGCCGGAGGCGGCGCGCTCGGGGCTATCGGCTCGCATGCCGTAGATGCTTTTCGCTGGCTGCTCGGCGCGGAAGTCTCGCAGGTCTACGCTTCGCTTGCGACGCACGTTCGCGAGCGTCCAGACCGGAAGACGGGCGAGCTACGCAACGTCACGACGGATGATGAAGCGAACCTCTTGCTTGATTTTACGGACGGCGAATTGACCCGCGCGACGACCGCAGCCGCTTCTCTCTCCGTCGTCGAATCGGGGCGCGTCGAGCATCGTTTGGAAATTTTCGGCTCCACGGGCGCGTTGATGCTTGAGGGCGACAAGCTCTGGCGCTCGCGCACGGGCGAAGGCCAGTGGCAGCCCGTTGACGTAGAGCGTGAAGACCTTGCGATGGGCATGAGCGATAACGAATGGTCGCGCGGCTTCACAATCTTTTCGCGCGAGCTTATCAAAGCTCTGCGTGAAGGACGGCAGACGATTGAAGGCGCGGCTGATTTTGATGACGGCCATCGCACGCAGCTTGTCCTAGACGCTGCACAACGCTCGCACGCGAGCGGTTGTCGAGAAACGATAAAAGATTTTTGATTTTGATTTGCGATTGCTTGGAGTTGAAATTTGACATTTGAAATCCCGGATTAGCATTTCCATGAATCAAACTTTTTCAACCCGCCTCTGGTCATCAATGCTATGCCCAAGTCGTCAATCAAAACTCAAATCTCAAAACTCAAAACTGAAAACTGTCGTGTCGGCGTTGACACGGGCGGCACTTTTACGGATTTTGTTTTTGAAGCGGAAGAAGGCTTGCGCGTCTTTAAGCTCGCCTCGACGCCAGCCGATCCGTCGGTGGCAATTACCGAAGGCTTGCTGCGGATTGCGCGCGAGACGGGCGCGCGTTTGCGTGACATAGAAGTCATACACGGCACGACCGTTGGCACGAATGCTTTGCTCGAAAGGCGCGGGGCACGGGCTGCGCTCGTCACGACCGCCGGCTTTGAAGACGTGCTTGCCATCGGGCGGCAGGCGCGTCCCATGCTTTATGATTTGAATGCGGAGCGTCCAGAGCCGCTCGTCCCGGCCAGCCTGCGATTCGGAGTACGCGAGCGCGTCACGGCCAACGGCGAGATTTTAGAAAAGCTGGACGAACGCGCGATTTCCGCTCTGGTTAAAAAGCTGAAACGGGCGCGCGTCGAATCCGTCGCCGTTTGTTTGCTCTTCTCTTTCGTTTATCCTGCGCACGAACGCCGTTTGGCCGCCGCGCTTAAATCGCTCAAAGTTCCGCTCTCTGTTTCTCACAAAATCCTGCCGGAGTATCGAGAGTACGAGCGCACTTCAACCGTTACGATCAACGCTTACCTGCAACCTTTGATGAGCATGTATCTCAAACGCTTGCAGGGGCGTGCACAGAGGTTGCGCGTCATGCAATCTTCGGGCGGAAGCATCTCGGCAGAGGTGGCCGCGAGCGAGCCTGTGCGGACGATCTTGTCTGGCCCTGCTGGCGGCGTCGTCGGCGCTTTGCGCGTCGCAAGCAGGTGCGGAATCAAAAATATCATCACCTTTGACATGGGCGGAACTTCTACGGACGTTGCGCTCTGCGACCGTGAAGGCATGCGCATGACGCGCGAGGCAATCGTCGCGGGGCTGCCCGTCGCCGTCACGATGATGGGCATACATACTGTCGGAGCGGGCGGCGGCTCGATTGCGCGCGTTGACGAAGGCGGCTCCCTGCGCGTCGGGCCGGAATCTGCGGGCGCGAGTCCCGGCCCCGCCTGCTACGGAAAATCAAGGCTCCCGACGGTGACGGACGCGCATCTGGTGTTGGGACACTTCGGCGGCGCAGGATTGCTCGGCGGAGACTGGAAGCTGGACGAAGACCGCGCTCGCCAAGCTTTAGATAAATTGGCTCAAGAGATGAGCGCGGCGGCGCGGCGCAAAATAAGCGCTAGAGAGGCCGCGCAGGGCGTCCTGCGTGTCGTCGGCGTCAACATGGAACGCGCCCTCCGAATGATTTCCGTAGAGCGCGGATACGACCCGCGTGATTTCGCGCTCGTGCCTTTCGGCGGCGCGGGCGGCTTGCATGCCGTCGCCTTAGCTCGCGCTCTGCGAATCCCGCGCATCATCGTGCCGCCTTCTGCGGGCGCGCTCTCAGCCCTCGGCGCGCTCACATCGGACGTGGTACACGACCGCAGCCGCACCATCATGCTCGAAGCCGCAAGCCAGAATCGCTCGCAAATCGAGCGCGCCTTTCGCGAGATGCAGCGCGAAGCCAGCGGCGCGCTCAAGCGTGAAGGCTTTAGCGATACACAGCAGCGTCATGAAAAAATGCTCGCCGTGAGATACAAAGGTCAATCGTTCGAGCTGGAAATCCCGTGGATGCGTCAAACCGCAGTAGCCGTTGATTTTCATCAAGCGCATCGCGCACGTTACGGTTATGCTCAGGAAGCCAATACTGTAGAAATCGTCAGCGCACGCCTGCGTTCGGTAGGACTCATCAAAGAGATAAAAACAAAGCCGACTCAGCATCTCCCGCGTGCGGGCAAACTCGCCGAGCCGCAAGATTACGCTAATGTTTATTTTGCAGAAGGCAGGCAGCGCGCCGCCCTCTACGCGCGTGATAACCTTAAGGCTGGCATGCGGCTGCAAACGCCTTGCGTGGTCAGAGAGTATTCCGCGACCACGCTCGTTCCGCACGATGCGAAAGCCAGTGTTGATGCTGAAGACAATTTGATTATCGAGCTATGAAGCGCAAACAGAGTAAACCACAAGGCTCATTCGATCCGACCACGCTGGAAATTTACCGCGCCCTCTTTACCTCTGCCGCAGAAGAGATGGGAATCGCGCTCCGGCGCACGGCCTTTTCCCCGAACATCAAAGAGCGGCGCGATTACTCGTGCGCAGTTTTCGACGGCAGCGGTCGCGTCATCGCGCAGGGCGACCACATGCCAGTGCATTTAGGCTCAATGCCGATGGCTGTCGCCGCCGCGCTCGATGAAATAAATATTGCCCCCGGCGATGTCATCGCCCTCAATGACCCTTTCGCGGGCGGCACGCATCTGCCGGATGTCACGCTCGTCATGGGAGTCTTCGGAAAAGTTGGCGGCAGGCAGTTAGCAGTTGGCAGCAGTAAAAAGCAAAAAACAAACCGCCAACAGCCCACTGCGAACTGCCCACTGTTTTACGTTGCCAATCGCGCGCATCACGCTGACATCGGAGGAGCGACGCCGGGTTCGATGGGAATGGCGACGGATGTGTATGGCGAGGGTCTGCGAATTCCTCCTGTGCGTATCATGCGCGACGGCGTTTTTTGTGAAGACATTATGCGGCTGCTCCTTGCAAACGTGCGCGCGTCAGATGAGCGACGCGCAGACTTTGAAGCGCAGCTCGGCTCGCTGCAAACAGGAGCGACGCGCCTGCTTGAGATTACCGCGCGACGCGGCACTCGCGAATCCTTAGAGTATGCCGCACACTTGATTGCATACTCCGCGCGCATCATGCGAAGCGCCATCGCAGCCATTCCTGACGGGATATATGAAGCGCAGGACGCGCTCGACGATGATGGTATCAGCAAGGAGGAAGTGCCGCTCTGTGTAGGCATCAAGATTAAGGGAGAGCGTGCGCGCGTTGACTTTCAAGGCAGCGCGCCGCAGGTCGCAGGCGCAATCAATGCTGTTGAAGCCATCACAGTCTCTGCCGTCGCATATGTTTTTCGTTGTCTCATAGGAGTTGACGTTCCGGCCAGCGCGGGCTTGATGGAACCAATCGAGGTCATTGCGCCGCGCGGGACTATCGTCAATGCCACACATCCTGCCTCTGTGGCTGGCGGAAACGTGGAAACCTCGCAGCGCATCGTTGATGTGCTCTTCAAAGCTCTGGCACAGGCACTACCCGGCAGGATACCTGCTGCGAGTCAGGGCACCATGAATAACTTGACCATCGGAGGAATTGACCCGCGCAACGGTCGAGAGTTTGCCTATTACGAAACGGTCGCAGGGGGAATGGGCGCACGCCCCGCGCTGGATGGCCTGAGCGCAGTGCATACGCACATGACTAACAGTCTCAACACGCCAGTCGAAGCTCTTGAATACGCATATCCTCTGCGAGTCAGAGCCTATGCGATTCGCAAAGGCTCCGGCGGCAAGGGAAAGCATAGAGGGGGCGACGGCGTGATACGCGAAATAGAGACTCTGACAGATGCACAGGTCTCGCTGCTCGCAGACAGGCGAAAGCTCACGCCTTATGGATTAAGCGGCGGCGGGGAGGGGACTGCCGGACGCGACGAAATCCTGCATCAGGGACTCACGCGCCCGATCACCTCGAAAGGAAGCTGGAAACTCTCGAAAGGAGACCGGATACGCATCAAAACTCCGGGCGGCGGCGGTCATGGGAGGAGCTGATGTTACAAATTTACGATTTTTTGGAAATAATTTTTTTCGGGTAAACGCTTGATTTAGTAGAGTTTGTTTGTCAAAAGACCCTGCTTGTCACGAAATTGTGTAGATTTGGTTGATTTTGTGCTTGACAACTCACGAAACTTCGGTTAAATTTCACACATACTGAGGTTCGATGATCCTTTCGGAAAGGCTTCGGTAAGATGATTGAAAACGAAAGGCTGGCGTAATCTTGCAGAAACCCTGTTAAATGGTGCGTAGGTTTTGATGGCAAGTACGTCTTAGGCCATAAAAAGGAATTATCTCGCCCTACACACGCACCCCCTTTAATTTACAGGATCGAACATAAGCGACGATCTTCAGTTCATTGCACAGCCACCCTGAATTTCCGACGCCTGCCCCGAAAAAGTTTAGCCCCGCTAGTCTTTACAGATTAGCGGGGCTTCTTCCTTTTAAAAACAATTTCAGCCGCGACGGCTACATCGCCAGCCCGCCATCAACCTGCAAGACCTGCCCGGTGATATAGCGCGCTTCATCCGATAGTAGAAAACATGCAATGCGCGCCACTTCATCCGCTTCTGCAAAGCGTCCAAGCGGAATCCGCTCCAAAATCTTTGCCTGATAATTTTCATCCAGCCCGGATGCCATGTCGGTTGCGACCATTCCGAGCGCGAGCGCATTGACCGTCACCTTGCGGCTGGCGACCTCTCTGGCGAGAGCTTTGGTCAAGCCGATCATCCCGGCCTTTGAGGCGGAATAATTCGATTGACCTGCCATCCCGACGACTCCGCTAATCGAAGTGATGTTCAAAACCGAGCCGCCCCCTTCCTGCCTGAGCATGACACGCAGGGCGGCTTTGGCGAAATTCCAGGCCCCTTTGAGATTCGTGTCAATCACAGCATCCCAGTCATCTTCCTTCATTCTTAAAATCAGAGTGTCGCGCACGATGCCAGCGTTGTTGACCAGAAAGTCTATGCGGCCAAAAGCCTCTTTGGTCTGCTTGACCATCTCTGCCGCCGCATCCGTTTGCGCCACATCGCATTGCGTCGCCAGCGCGCGGACGCCGAGCGATTCAACTTCAGCCTTCAAACTGTCTGCGGCTTCCACGCTCTGAGCATAATTGAAAGCGACATGCGCGCCGCGCCGCGCCAACTCCAAAGCAATCGCTCGCCCGATGCCACGCGTCGCACCCGTGACGATGGCTGCTTTGCCGGAAAAAGGTTTTGACGAATCACTCAAAATTAAATTCTCCTTAGGACGATTTTATTTTTCATCTGAAAACGGCTTTCCGTCTTCTAAGCTGTAAATATGTTCGGCAGGATCATTGAGAAAAGCAAAAGCCGGATTTGCCCCGGCAGCCTGCATCCATTCCTTCTCGCTAATGTCATTATCAGCCGAATAGAGAACTATCACGCGAACACGCTTTGAAGCCTCAATGGGTAGCGGCTCATCAAGCTGTATCTGATGATTCTCGTTGACTGTTCCTGATAACTCTATTGCTGCAAGGGTTGTTTCCCTCGTTCCGGTCTCCACAATCTTCCAGTTCAGATGTGATACGAATTCTGTCTGGAAATTTACTGCCAACATTAAATTATAGCTGTAAAGACTTCAGATATTCCACGAACTCAGGCGCGAGGTCCGGGCGTTTCAATGCGAATTCGACGGTGGCAATGAGAAAGCCCAGCTTGTCGCCCGCGTCATGTCGCTGCCCGTCAAGACGCAAGGCATAGAACGGACGCTTTTTGAGTAGGGCGCGCATGGCGTCCGTAATCTGAATCTCACCGCCCGCGCCGGGCTTTGTGTTTTCGATCTCGTCAAAAATATCCGGCGTCAAAATGTAACGCCCGATGATGGCGAGGTCGGAAGGAGCTTCTGCAAACGGCGGCTTCTCGACCATGTCATTGATTTTAAAGACGCCTTCGCTGACTTCTTCCGCGTCAATCACGCCAAAGCGAGAGATGGCTTCGCCCTCAACCTGCATCGTGCCGAGGACGGGCGCGTCGTATTTCTCATAAACTTCGAGCATCTGTGCGAGCGCGGGCTTTTCGGAATCCATGATGTCATCGCTGAGCATGACTGCGAACGGCTCGTCTTCGATAAAATCGCGCGCCTGCAAGATGGCATGCCCCAGTCCGAGAGCCTCGCGCTGGCGTACGTATCCGATTCGCGCCATCTCGGAAATAGCCCTGACTTCTTTGCGCGACTCGTCTTTGCCGCGCTCGCGCAGCAGATGCTCAAGCTCGAAAGAGATGTCGAAGTGGTCTTCGATGGCGCTCTTGTCGCGCCCTGTGACGATGATGATGGATTCGATGCCGGATGCGACGGCTTCTTCAACCACGTACTGGATGAGCGGTTTATCAACGAGCGGCAGCATCTCTTTCGGTGAAGCTTTGGTCGCGGGCAGAAAGCGCGTGCCGAGTCCCGCTGCCGGGAAAACTGCTTTACGAATTTTTTTCGACATAAATTAAGATTGCGGATTCGAGCTTTAAGATTTCAAATTTACGCGCGGCAACGGGCGCACGGGGCAGAGACCCATAGCTTGACACATCTGCGCGGCGTCCGTTAGCTTGACGCTTTTCGTCTTTGCATTGCTGAGCTGAAAGGCGTAACTCATACCATAGATTGAAGGACTGCATCAAATGCTCGACCTGAACTTCGTTCGTGAGAATCTGGACCGCGTGCGCGCTGCGCTCGAAGCGAGACGTTTTCCGGCAGACGCGCTCGATAAATTTGCGGATGTGGACGCAGAGCGGCGGCGCGTGATTGCCGAATCCGATAGCCTCAATGCGGAGCGCAATGCCGCGAGCCGCGAGATCGGCGCGCTGATGAAAGAGGGAAAGAAGGATGAGGCCGAAGCGCGACGCAGCGCTGTAGGACAACTGAAGGAGCGCATCGCGGAGCTTGACCGCTCGCGCGACGAAGCGGAAGCCAGCATGCGCGAGATTCTTTCGACGATTCCGAACGTGCCAAGCGAGAGCGTGCCGGTCGGAGATGAATCGGCGAATCGCGAAGAGCGACGTTGGGGACAGCCTCCCTCTTTTGATTTCGAGCCGCAGGATCACGTTGACCTGGGAACGTCGCTCAGCATCCTGGACCTTGAGCGCGCAGCGAAGATTGCGAGCGCACGCTTTGCCATCCTGAACGGCGCGGGTGCGCGTTTGAGCCGCGCCCTCATAAACTTTATGCTCGACGTGCATACGCGCGAGCATGGCTACACGGAGACGCTGCCGCCTTTTATCGTCAACGCGGACGCGCTCTTCGGCACGACGCAGCTTCCAAAATTCGGAGGCGATCTTTTTAAGTTAGAAGACGAGCGCAATCTGTATCTGATTCCGACCGCCGAAGTCCCCGTCACGAATTATTACCGCGAAGAGATTCTCGACGCAGCGCAGTTGCCGATGCACATGGTCGCGTACACGCCTTGTTTTCGTTCCGAGGCCGGAAGCTACGGGCGCGACACGCGCGGCATCATTCGCCAGCACCAGTTTGAAAAAGTGGAACTGGTGAAATTCGCTTTGCCGGAAAATTCTTACGCTGAGTTGGATGCGCTGACGCGCAATGCCGAGACGATCTTACAAAAGCTTGGCCTGCATCATCGCGTCGTGACCTTAGCGACGGGCGACATCGGCTTTGGCGCGGCGAAGACTTATGACTTGGAAGTATGGCTGCCTTCGCAGAAAACTTTTCGTGAAATCTCTTCCTGCTCGAACTACGAAGATTTTCAGGCGCGACGCGCGCAAATACGCTTTCGCCGCGCGGGCGGAGCCAAGCCGGAATACGTTCATACTATGAATGGCTCCGGCCTCGCCATCGGTCGGACGTGGGTCGCTATCTTAGAGAACTATCAGCAACAGGACGGCTCTGTAATCATCCCGGAAGTCTTGCGACCGTATATGAACGGAATGGAAAAGATAACCGCCGCTTAAAATTATGCCTGACCCGGAAATCGCAATGCTGCTCGCCATGATTGACCAAGCCTTCGATCATAAGTCTTGGCACGGGACGAATCTCAAAGGCTCTATTAAAGGGATGAAAGCGGCGGCTGCCGCGTGGCGGCCAAATTCCAAACGGCACAACATCTGGGAAACAGTCGTGCATGCGGCTTACTGGAAATACGTGGTGCGCAGGCGTCTGCTGTCGGAAGCAAAGGGTTCTTTTCCGCTCAAGGGGTCGAACTGGTTCGAGCGGCCTGCCGGTGAGGAGTTGACCGAGGCCGCGTGGAAAGCGGATGTTAAGCTGCTGGTTGAAATGCACCGGACGCTCAGAGAGGCGGTTGAGAAATTGCCCGCGAACGAAATCTATCTGACTCCAACGGGAAGCACGGTCAGTAACTTTGAATTGATAACGGGCATCGCGGCGCACGACCTCTACCATGCAGGGCAGATACAATTGTTGAAGCGTTTGAGATAAAAGCTATATCAACGTTGGTGCATTGTAATGAAAGCTTTTTTGAATCGCCTACAGCTTTAGCTGTAGGTACAGGCAATAAAAAGATATTGGCTTTAGCCGAAAGTTTCGGCTAAAGCCAATCAACTCTTGCCATCTATCCACTAGCTAAAGCTAGTAGCAATTTTCTACTTGATTGTCAGCTCGAACGGCATCAAGGCCATCATCTCGCCGCGTTTCATGCGATCCATCATGGCTGCGAAGCGGAGGGCGCGGCGCGCATCTTCGGGCAATGCGGCAAAGGCTGCGCGCTGTTGCTTGGCTTTCAGTTCGGCCTCGTCGCCCGTGCCGAACAGTTCTTCAAAGAAGGTGCGCGGGTAGGGCATGATGATTCGCTGGATGCCTTTCTCAGCCGGAATGTTGGCGAGACCTTTGGCGACTTCGATGGCTTTGTCCAGACCGCCGAACTCGTCAACCAAGCCTTTCTCCTTTGCCTGATCGCCCATCCAGACGCGCCCCTGCGCGATGGAATCTATGTATTTGTCATCACGCCCGCGCCCTTTGGCGACCTTCGGCACAAAGTCTTCATAGTAGGTGCTGCTAATCATCTTCTCGAAGTTGGCGCGTTCTTCAGGCGTGAACTTTTCGGTCTCGCGGAACATGCCCGCCAGCTTGCCTTTGAGCACGTACTCGCTGGAAATGCCGAGCCAGTCATAAAAGCCTTTCATCACAGGCTTGCCCGCAAAGATGCCTATGGAGCCGGTGATGGTCGAAGGCTCCGCGATGATTTTGTTGGCGTTGCAGGCGATGTAGTAACCGCCCGAAGCAGCCACGTCGCCCATCGAAATGACGACGGGCTTTTTCTGCTTGGCGGCTTCGACCGCGTGCCAGATGATGTCCGAAGCGTAGGACGAGCCGCCCGGACTGTCCACGCGAATAACGATAGCTTTAATAGATGTGTCTGCGGCGGCATCGTTAAGCGCCTTCACGACAGTGTCAGAGCCTGTGGATTGATCGCCGTAAGGGCCATCGCTCGAACTGCCTGAGCCGATTGCGCCGGAAGCATAGATGACTGCGATGCGCTCGCCACGATTGAGGCCGACGGATTCAGGCTGAATGTCTCTGTAAGTCCCGCGCGAGATGGTTTGCAGCTTGTCCGCTTCCTTATAACCGAGCCGCGTTTTCAGTTCCTTCTCGACTTCATCGCGGTAGAGCGCGCCGTCAATCAAGCCTTGATCTTTGGCCTGCGCCGCGCCGATGGGAGCGTTGTCAATAATCGCACGCACATCATCCGGCGATTTTTTGCGAGCGGTAGCGATAGTGTTGACTAAGCGGTTATGCAGATTTTCGAGCATCGAATTGACGACTTCACGATGCGCTTCGGACATCTCTTTGCGCGTGAATTGATCCGGCGCGTTTTTGTACTTGCCTATCTGGAAAACGTCAGGCTCGACGCCGAGCTTGTCCAGCGAGCCGCGAAAGAACATCACCTGTGCGGCGAGGCCGTTGATAAAGAGATCGCCCGGCGGCGCTACGAAAACTTTCTCGCAAGCGGTAGCGATGTAATATTCCTTGTTCGAGCCGTATTCCATAAAAGCGTAGGCGGGCTTGCCCGAAGTGCGAAAGTCTGTAATCGCGTCGCGTATCTCGTCTGCTTTGCCCCAGCCCGCGCCGGAAAACTCTATCTCAAGGAGCAGCGCGCTGATGCGCTTATCAACTTTTGCTTTCTTAATCTGCGTCAACAAATCCGTCAGCGATGAATCATCGCCGCCAAAGTAACGCCGCATCGGATCGTCCGGCACGTAATCGGGCATCGCGCCCTCCACCTTCAAGACCAGCACGCTGTTGTCCGCGACGGGCGGCTCGCTCCCGCGCAGCGCGGAGATGATGAAAGCGATAAAGATGAAGGCTACGAGCGCCAGCGCGACGACGATGCCTGTGATTATCAAAACGATTTTTCTGGTACGTGACATTGCCATAAGTGTTTCCTGTAACTTGATTGAATTAAGAACTGCTGCCCAGACTCTAAACAAAGAGGGACAGCCGGGTTATGTGTACGCAGGTGCTTGAGAAAAGGTTTAAGAGCAAGGATGAAGGCGGAAGGATGAAGGATGAAAGCGATGCTATTTAAGATGAGCAATTCAAGGCTCGATAGCATGCCCTTCATCCTTCCGCCTTCATCCTTCATCCTTGCCTTTGACGATCCACCCGCCGCCGACTACTTCGTCGCCGCGATAAAAGACTGTGGCCTGTCCGGGCGTGATGGCGCGTTGCGGTTCGTCGAAAGCGATGCGGGCGCGCCTGTCGGCGAGCGGGGTGATGGTGGCGTTTGCGGGCGCGTGACGATAACGCACGCGCACTTCCGCGCGGACGGGGCGATCCGGCTCGTCAAAGGAAATCCAGTTGACGCCCGCCGCCGTAAACCCGTCGCTTAAAAGCTCGTCCTGTTCGCCGACGACGACAGTGTTGCTCGGCGCGTCAACTGAAATGACATACAGCGGTCTTTCATGAGAGATGCCCAGGCCCCTTCGCTGCCCGACCGTGAAGCGGTGTATGCCCTGATGTTCGCCGACACTCTCGCCCAGCGTGTTCTTAATCTCGCCCGCGCCCGGCAGCCTTTCCGTTTTTCCTTCGGCGGCCAGATAGCGATCTATAAAGCCAGCGTAGTCGCCGTCAGGCACAAAGCAGATTTCCTGCGATTCGGCTTTTTCCGCGACGGCCAGATGAGCTTCGCGCGCCACGTCGCGCACCTCCGGCTTGGACATCTCGCCGAGAGGAAAGAGCGAGCGCGCGAGCTGCGCCTGCGTCAGCTCCCAGAGAAAGTATGACTGGTCTTTTTGCAAGTTCCGACCACGAAAGAGCCTGTGACGTTTAGCATCACTGTCAAATTCAACGCGCGCGTAATGACCCGTCGCGACCTTGTCACACCCGAGGCTCTCCGCCAGGCGGTCAAGCGAAGCGAACTTCAAACGGCTATTGCACGCGACGCACGGAATCGGCGTTTCGCCCTCAAGATAACTCGTGATAAAAGGCTCTACGACAGCTTGCTCGAAATCGCTCTCAAGGTTCAGCACGTAAAAGGGAAAGCCAAGCTCTTCCGCCACGCGCCGCGCATCGTACACATCATCTAAAGAGCAACAACGCGACGGCAAAGGGTCGCCATGCTCGTCCACACTGATGCCGCGCCGCTGGTTCCAGAGCTGCATGGAAAAACCCACCAGCTCGTGCCCCTGCGCCTTCAAAATCGCCGCCGCCGCGCTTGAATCCACGCCGCCGCTCATGGCTACTGCAATCTTCATAACTCAAAAACAGTGATAAGTGATGAGTGATAAGTGATGAGACAAAGCGTTTTCCTTATCACTTATCACTCATCACTTATCACTTGCTCGTCCGTTTGCCGCCCCTTTACGGCGGGTGTTAAGATGCCTGCTCTGTTGACTTCAACGGCAGACACCAAACATTAGAGGATACCTTAACCGAAGTAAAACGTCAGCCCGCCGGGATTAGTCCCAAGTCCCGAAGTCCCAAGACCCAGGTCAAAACGGTCTTCAGACTTGGGTCTTGGGATTTGAGACTTGAGACTATGGAAAGAGCTATCGAAGAATATCGCGTCACGGACGAGCCTTATTATCTGGCCGTCGCGCGCGAGGTGGAATTATTTGAAGCGGCGCACGCGGCACGCTTGCCTGTCATGCTCAAAGGGCCGACCGGATGCGGCAAGACGCGCTTTGTAGAACACATGGCCTGGCGTCTGAATCGCCCGCTGATTACAGTAGCCTGTCATGAGGATTTATCCGCGACAGACCTTGTCGGCAGGTTTCTGCTCGAAGGCGACGAGACCGTCTGGCATGACGGTCCTTTGACTGCCGCCGTGCGTCATGGCGCGATTTGTTATTTAGATGAAGTCGTCGAAGCGCGCAAAGACACGGTCGTTATCATTCATCCTTTGACGGATGACCGCCGCCGCCTGCCGATTGAAAAGCGCGGCACGATTTTGGATGCGCCGCCGGAATTCATGCTCGTCGTCTCTTACAATCCGGGCTATCAATCTATCTTGAAAGACCTCAAACAATCCACGCGCCAGCGTTTCATCGCGCTGGAATTCGATTACCCGCCGCCGGAACTGGAAATCGAAATCGTCGCGCGCGAAGGCGGCATAGACGAAGGCACTGCGCGCGATCTGGTTTTGATCGGGCAAAAAGTTAGAAACCTGCGCGGGCACGGGCTTGAGGAAGGCGTCTCGACGCGCCTCTTGATTTACGCGGCGCAGATGATCGCGCTCGGCATCCCCTCTATCGCCGCCGCAGACGTTGCGCTCTGCTCGCCCATCACAGACGACCGCGAATTGCAGCGCAGCATCCGCGAAATAATAACGACGGTGATTTAGACTGGTGAAAATCAAACTGTAAGCTTGCGCTTAATTCTTTCAAGCAGGAAAAGATATTTCTTTGCGCTCTTTGCGGGGGGTCACTTTGCGGTCTTTGCGGTTAAATGATTTTTTAACGCAAAGACTGCAAAGATGTAAGACGCAAAGAGCGCAAAGAGTTGTTTTCATCTCCCATGCTTTTGTCAGCGCCTATGTTTCATCCTCATGTCAATTACCGGATTGAGCTATGTGGATACCTATCCTGAGCGTGCTTATTGTTATTTCGGCGGCTCTCACTATCTCTGCCGAGTATCACGGCCCCAGGCGTAACGTTTATATTTTCAAACCGCTGACGGTCATTCTAATTATCCTGCTTGCCTTCATCCCGAAATATCCGGTCGCGCCGTTTTACAGGTACATGATAGTGGCGGGGTTGATTTGCTCACTCGTAGGCGATGTGTTTTTGATGCTGCCGTCGAATCGTTTTATTCAAGGGTTGTTAAGCTTTCTCGTCGCGCACATTTTTTACATCGCTGCTTTCGCGTTTTCAGGAGAGCGTGCATTATCAAAATGGGCGGCAGTGCCATTATTGATTTACGGAATCGTGATGGTGTGTTGGCTCTGGTCTTTTTTGGGAAAGATGAAAGCGCCGGTCATCGTCTACATGCTGGTGATTATGTTGATGGCATGGGCGGCTTTGAGCAGGTACTTAGAGACAGGAGCGAGCGGCAGCTTTTTAGCCGCGCTCGGCTCAATTTTCTTCCTCGCTTCCGATTCCTTTCTCGCTATCAATAAATTCAAAGCAGGTTTCCGCAGCGCACAGCTTTTCATTCTCAGCACATATTTCATGGCGCAATGGCTGATTGCCCTTTCGACTTGAATTATCTAAGCTGATAAGGCGATGAACGAACGCGAAAATATATCCGACGCCGAGACGGAAAAGCATGAAGAGGCAGCCGCCGCGCCGCCTGTCGAGCATGCCCTGCGTGCGCGCCTGCGTGCGGTCAAAAGCGTCACGGAGCGTCGCACGCTCGGGCGTCTGGTGCGCGAGCTTGGGATGTTGCCGGGAGACGTAGCGCGTGCTGCTTTGGAGACGAGCGCGCTGATAGCGGGCGTCAGTTTTCGTGTGAGCTTGGAATTTTTGCGCGCCGCGCCGGAAGCTGCGCGTGTGCTTGAGACGGAAGAGTTGCATGCTTGGGGCGAGATGGGGCGGCGGTTGGCGATGGGCGACGTGGAAACTGCCGTCGCGTTTTTTAATGACGGAGTGAAACCATTACAGCATGTGCCGCAAGCCGTGCGCGCACTTATTTTTCAAGTGTGCGCGCGACAGATGACGCTCTCAAGCTCTGTGGCGATGGAGACCTTTAGCCGCGCGCCGCTCCTTGCTCAGCGCATCGCTGATAAAGAACTGCTGCGCTCTATCTTTGAAGTCGCGGCTGAGATCGCGCGCCGCTCTGCACGGCACAGCGCGGATTTTCTGGACGTGACGCCGAACGTGACGGCACGCCTGCGAGAGTTCGAAAAGGACGAAGCGAGCGTGTCTCGCGCAGCCGTCAACTTGTCCGCAGCCTTTGCCGCGCGTGCCGGGGGCATCGCTGCGGATGCGTGGACGGCTTTGCCGGAAGCCACAGCCAGCTTGAGCGCAGCTCAGACGCTCAGGCTGTTGCAAAGCGCGGGTGAATTTTTGGAGCGCGGCGGCGGCGCAGCCCTGCATGTCCTGCGAACAGGCGGCGAAGTTCTGCGCGCTGTGCCGGAAGCCTTTGATGCTTGGATTGCATTGCTGTGGACTATCTCCACACACGGCAACGCCGCGCTGGTCGCGTTTGTGCGCGTCAGCCCCGCTTTCTTTCAGGCGCTCGCGGCGGACAAGAATCGCAAGCGCGCGGTCGAACTGGCCTTGCGCGCTATCAAGGCCACACACGAAGTCGCGCTGGTTGACGGCGAAGCCGCGCTCGCCTGTTTTCGCTCAAGCTTGCGTGCGTTGCGCGGCGTCTCTATCGAACAGTTTGAAGAATGGGCGCGCGATGGTTTGAAAGCAGCGGCGGCGAGCGATGCGCGTGCGCGCCGTAGCTATTACGCGCTGGAAACGCGCCGCTCAAGCGAAGCTCTGCACAGCGGCGGGCGCGGTCTCTCGCTCGAAGAAGTGCAGCACACTTTAAAGCTTTACGTCGAAGCTCTGACCGGGCGCGTGGTCGAAGTCGCTCCGCTCGCGGCTGTGCCGGACGAAGCGCGAATCGGCGACGGGCGCACGATTCATCTGCCTTCAATGGTCGCGGAGTTTGATGACGAAGGACTTGATTTTCGTCTCTACAAAGTCCTCGCCGCGCACGCCGCCGGGCAGATAGAGTTCGGCACGCACGAGCGCGAAAGCTCAGACCTGCGCGCGGCCTACGCCTCCATCGCAGAAGCTTACTCGGAAGAGAATGCGGACGCGCGCGATGCTTTCGCGCTCGGCGGCTACATCAACGAGATAGAGAAGGGCGAGCGCGCACTCTCGCCTGAAGAAGAAGCCCGTCTCGCGGCGCAAACCAAAATAGAGTTACCGGAAGGCGCGGATTATCGCGCGGCACTGTCGCTCTTTCCGCAAGCCGCGCTGGCGCGCAGGATTTTCGGGACGCTTGAGAACGGTCGTATAGATCGTCGCCTGCGTCACGTCTATCGCGGCCTCGCGCGCGATCTCGATTTGACGCGCGAGCACTTGAGGCAGGGTCGCCCGCGCATCATCGAGCTGCCCGTGACGCTTGTTCCCTTCGAGCTGCTTTTTCAAATCACGCTCTGCGGCGGCGCGCTTGATGATGCGCGGCATTATTACAATCAAGTCGTCGTAGAGCTTGAAAGCATCGTCGCGGATTATCTCGCTTCACCGCAGGCGACTGTGGCGGATACTCTGATGGCGACGAGCCGCGTCTACTCGCTCTTTCAATCTGTCTCGCCGGATCAGGCGGAGCAGCAGCCAGAGCCGGGTGACGAAGAGGCCGAAGAGGGCGATGAGAGCGGCGCGCGGGCTAAGCCGCTCGAAGCCGAAAGCAAGGCCGCGAGCAACCGCCCGCCCGAACGTGATGCGCGCGAGCTGTTCAATGCGTGGGCTAACTCCGAAGCATCCGGCGATCCGGACGAGCTTGACGGAGCCGAAACATGGATGCGCACCGAAACTCCCGAACAGGATTTAGAGCCGGGCGAGGTCGCATACAACTACGACGAATGGGACAGGGAATTGACAGACCACCGCTTGGGCTGGTGTCGCGTCATCGAAAAGCGCGTCAAGCGCGGCGACCGCGCCTTCGTCGAAGGCACGCGCGAGCGGCACAAGGGTGTCATCTCTTCCATACGCCACCAGTTTCAATTGATGCGACCCGAAAATTTGAAGCGCATCACAAATGAATTAGACGGCGACGATTACGATTTGAGCGCGGTCATTGATTATGTCATAGACCGCCGCGCAGACGGCCAACAGTCCGAGCGGCTCTACATCAAACGCTTGCGCCGCCAGCGCGATGTCGCTGTCTCGTTTTTACTTGACCAGTCATCTTCGACGGCGCGCACCATCGGTCGCCACCCCTTGCAGCCCTACACGCATCCGGGCAGGCGCATCATCGAAGTCGAAAAAGAAGGACTCGTTTTGATGAGCGAAGCGCTCGAAGCGGTCGGAGACGTGTATTCGATCAACGGCTTTACCTCCGAAGGCCGCCGCAACGTCAAGTTCTACGTCGTCAAAGATTTCAACGAAAAATATACAGAGGAAGTAGAGCGGCGCATCGGCGGCATCACTTACCAGAACAACACGCGGCTCGGCGCAGCCATCCGCCACGCCGCCGCCCGCCTCGCGCGACAGGACGCGCGCACGCGCCTGCTTATAGTCCTCTCAGACGGACGCCCCTACGACCACGACTACGGCGACGCACGCTACGCACGCGAAGACACACGCGAAGCCCTCCGCCAGGCCAAGCAACAGGGCATCACCCCCTTCTGCATCACCATCGACCGCGAATCCGAAGCCGAACTCAAAGACCTCTACGGCGACATCGGCTACACGATCATAGACGACGTGCTATCATTGCCCGAACGCATGCCAGGAATCTACAGGCGTTTGACGACATGATTAAAAGAAGAAGCCAATGAGTACTCTGGAAAAACTGATTATCGAAAATGGCGGGAAAATCACGCTCCCCAGTGAGGTGCTTGACCGTTATGGTCTGGGGGACGAAACGGTTGTGCGCATCATCGAAACTCAGAAAGGCATCCTGCTTATTCCTTTGACCAACGAGCCGATGAGCGAAGCCTTAGCCTCTGAGCTGCAAGAATGGCAGGCCATCGGCAGCGAAAGCTGGGAGATGTTTCCTTACGAGGAGCCGGAGACATGACCGTTGGCGAAGTGTGCTGGGTTGAAATGCCTACGCGCGGCGGGCACGCTCAAGCCGGAAGACGCCCCGCCATCATCATTCAGCAAACAGTTGTGCTCCCGACGATTCTACTGATATCTCTCACTTCCCAACAGGATGCGCTCCGCTTTGCCGGAACCGTGCTCGTAGAGCCGGACAAACAGAACGGGTTGCGCTAACCTTCCATTGCTCTCGTCTTTCAGCTCACGGCTGTTGATAAAAAGTTCATCAGCGCACGCCTCGGCAAGGTCTCCGATGCAGTGCTAAAAGAAATCTGGTCAGCCCTTGATGAATTGACCGGACGCATATAACAATCCGCCCTGTTTGATTCCTTATACCAGAGATTTAGATGTGGTATAAGAGCTACGCAATGTTAGGCATTCCTTAGTCCTGCGTTTTCGGTTTATTAATCAGTTTACAGTGGCCTCACGGTAAAATGAGCATTCCTAAAACATTAGAAGATCGTTTGCGCGAAGGGAAAGTTATTCCTTTTGTCGGCGCGGGCGTCTCCATGCCTGTCTTAGATAGTGAAACTGGCGAGCGATTATTCCCAAGCTGGCGAGAATTACTCGAAAGATCAGCGACTCGTCTGGAAGAAGAAAATGACGGTCAACATGCAGCAGCAGTGCGCGCACTCTTGAATCTTCCCAAACCGGATTATCTGGGAGCAGCGCGACATGTGCGTGAAGGTTTGAGAGAAGCTATCTGGTATCAATTCCTGAAAGAGCAATTTGGTTATCCACGCGAGCGCGCAAAGACTGAAAGTTTGAAGCTGGCGCAGGCAATTTGGAATTTGAAAAGTAAATTAGTCATCACTACCAATTATGATGACGTGCTGCGTTGGGCCTTGCCTCCAGATGCTCATCCAGAAACATGGGACATTGAAGCAAAGGCTGAAATGGCGGACTTTCTTGCCGGTCGGATGCAGCATCCTACGATTTGGCATCTGCATGGACAGATTCACAACAAGTCAAAAATAATCCTGACTCCTGACGGGTATGACCGTCTCTATCCTGAAGCAAATGAGACAGTATTAAAAGCTCAATACAAAGCTGCCCTTCACACTTTGCGTAGCGCGCTTGCTTCTTACACATTCTTATTTATCGGCTTTAGTCTTGATGACGCTTATTTCGGGACGCAACTCGATGATGTTAATAAAATCTTTGAGGGCGCAACCGGGCCACATTATGTATTGGCTCATAAAGATGATTCGGCGCGAGGCGCATCATTAAATGATGCCGTGAAAGTTATTACCTTTGAGGATTTCGGCGAGCCGCTGATAGAACTTGTCGAGAAGTTAGGCAAAATCGCCAGCAGCAACAAGGAACTGGAACCACCCGCACCAACACCAATCGCAAATTACAATCCGCGTACTTATGTTTTCTCCGTCCCCTTCCGTCAGAAGGGCGATCAGGTCATCGGCAGAGAAGCCGCGCTTCATGCTGTGCGTCAACAACTGATGGAAGGGCGTCCCACTTTGATAGGGCAAGCAGTAGCATTTATAGGTTTGGGCGGTCTTGGCAAAACACAGCTTGCGGTTGAGTATGCTTACCGCTATAGGGACTCTTACCCTAACGGAGTTATCTGGCTCAATGCCGACCAGGACATTGACGCGCAATTAACAGAGTTGGCGGAGAAGGCGCGTTGGATTGCTCCCGAATCCGAGCATAAATATAAGCTTCAAGTCGCGCTCCACAGATTACGAACTTACTCTGACTGCTTAATCATTTTCGATAATCTGGAAGACCCGCAGGCAATCGCAAACTATGTACCAGACCCTCAGGCTGAACCTCATGTCTTAGTCACCAGCCGCATACCTCAAACCGACTTCACTCCGATTCTGCTCGATTCATTAAACGATGACCTCTCATGCGATTTGCTGATTCAGGAAGCAGGAAGGAAGCCCGCAGGAGATGAAGAAGAGAAGGCGGCGCGCGAAATAGCCGTAAGCTTAGGCGGATTACCTTTAGCCTTAGAACTTGCCGGAGCCTATCTCAAATATCGTTCCGTAAGCTGGCAACAGTATAGAGAACTCTTGAGACATAATTTCAAGGGCGCTATGCCGGAGAGAGTGGGCAGTTTTACCAAGCACGAAGCCGATCTCTATTCCACTCTGAAGATAAATGAAGAGGTCTTCAACGAGGAACCGAAGCTGAAAGATATTTTAGATTTACTAACGTGGAGCGGCTCCGCGCCGATGGGCGAATCCTTAATGTGCGCTCTCCTGAATGCGGCTAACCCGATTGACTTGACTCCTGCTCTTGGCCTGGGTACGACTCTCCGCTTGTTACAGAAAACACCTGACGCTGAAAGTTATTCCATACATCGTTTAGTAAGCGAGGTCAGGCGCGAAGAAATCCCGCTTCAAGAACATCGGAATTGGGTAAACAATACCTGCCAGCGAATTGGTGATTGGTTTGAAGCGCGCAAAGAGGATTACACTGAATTATCCCGCTTTGAAGCTGAGATTGACCATTTACAGACATGGCAGGAACACGCCGGAAATTATGCGCCGGAGCATTCCAGTCGCCTGATATGGTTGCAGGCATATCCGTCTTTTCATCAGGGACACTATCAGGAAACAAAGAACTGGGTAGAAAAAGCTCTGACTTTATTTGAGCAGGTTAATGATAGTAACCTTAAACTAAAAGCACATCTGTTAAATGACCTCGGATTTTGTTATTGGTTTCTTGGCGACTACAAACGTGCACTGGATTATTCTGAGAAAGCATTAGAGATTCGTCTGGAATTATTCGGTAAGCGTGATGCAGAAACTGCAAGCTCATTCGATAATGTAGACAGTGCTTATAGTAATTTGGGAGACTCCAAACGCGCACTGGATTATTCTGAGAAAGCATTAGAGATTCGTCTGGAATTATTCGGTGAACGTCACCCCGATACTGCAAGATCGTTCGATAGTTTAAGCGTTAAGTATGGCAAATCAAGAGACCACAAACGCGCACTGGATTATTCTGAAAAAGCATTAGAGATTCGTCTGGAATTATTCGGTGAACGTCACCCCGATACTGCAACCTCGTTCGATAGCGTAGGTGTTGATTATAATAACTTAGGAGATCACAAACGCGCACTGGATTATTCTGAAAAAGCATTAGAGATTCGTCTGGAATTATTCGGTGAACGTCACCCCGATACTGCAAGATCGTTCGATAGTTTAAGCATTAGTTATAGCAAATTAAGAGACCACAAACGCGCACTGGATTATTCTGAAAAAGCATTAGAGATTCGTCTGGAATTATTAGGCGATAAACATCCAAATACTATATTTTCCGTTAAAAATTTAGTGAACCTCCTTACTAATTTGAATCGTCGCCTTGAAGCATTTCAATTATTAGAGAAGTATTTGCCCAAGTTATCTAAAGATCACGTTTACTATGACGAGCTTAAAAAGCTTGAGCAATCACTTCTAGCTAAACCTATTCGTCCGGGTTTCCGGCAACTGTCGAGCAAATCGCAGGGGCGAAGCAAGAAAAAGAGATGGAAGAAACGCTAATTCAAGTGGCTCTTATGCTCGATTGAATTGCCGCGAAATAATTCTTGACAGCGATGCACAAGAGGCATAAATTCTCGCTGTTCTTCACGCAAGCGTTGCAATAGTCATTTTTGATATTTCTGCTGACGGATTTGTGATTGTCGTTGGCCTCACGCCAGGGAAACAATTGAAGGGTGAAGGTGACACCGGCTCGCGCGGTGTTGAAGTTGTTGGTGGCGGGGCGAAAGTTGGCTCGGGCGCGTGGAAACATGCCTGCGCGTGGTGAAAGATGGCTGGCGCGGTGTGACAGGTGACTGATTCAGGGTGACAGATGACTTGCGCGGCGTTGCAGATGGTTTGCGCGCGTGTAGAGGTGGCTGCGCAGCGTAAAACTTTACTTGCGCGGGGTGAAAGTTTGTTTGCGCGGCTTGATAGATGACTTGCGCAGGGTGACAGGTGACTTGCGCGCGTGTACAGGTGGCTGCGCGGCGGGATAGATGGCTTGCGCGGCGTAGCTTTAATTGCCACTAGCTTTAGCTAGTGGAGACAGGCTTCCCTAGCTTTCGGCTTTAGCCGAATCATTTCTGGTAAAGCAAAGTTCGGCTAAAGCTGACTCTCTTTGATACCCTGTTGCCACTAGCTAAAGCTAGTGGCAACTGATTAAGCGGCAACTGATTAAGTTACGGTAACTGATTGACTCGCTATTTAGGTTAGTTAAAGTGGTAAGGAGACGCCCTCTAGCGTTTTCTCAGGCTAAACCTCACGGAAGTTCCTCGTCCTTCCGCTTCCAGAGAAAGGAATCTCACCATGAAAGATAAAGAAATACGCAAGTTCGAGATGTTGATGCGTGTGCGTGACTTTGGCGTAACGCACGCTAACGCATTCACAGCCGCGAGTGTTGGCGGGCAGAAGTTTGCAGCCATTGGCGCGGTCGTAGACGAGTTGGAAGCGCATGGCGCGAATCAATTCAGCGGTAAGGGCGCGGCTCAGGCAGGCACACTCGCCAAGCGGGTTGCGCGCACAAGCGTGCGAGAGATGATGGTCGCCATCAGGGATACTGCACAGGCTTTGGAAGAGATTATGCCCGGCGTTTCCGCTAATTTCCGTGTGCCGAGCAACAACGGCGATCAGGCTTTGATTAGCAGCGCACGCGCTTTTGTCGAAGCCGCGACGCCCATTAAGAGTGAGTTTATCCAGCGCGAAATGCCTGCTACCTTTCTCGAAAACCTGACGGCGGCAATCGCGTTGTTTGAGAGCGCGGTCAACGAGAAGAATACCAATACGGAAAGGCGTGTCGCCGCTACTGCCGCTATCAACGCCAGTCTTGAGCGCGGAGCAAAGCTGGTGCGTGAGCTTGAGCCGATAGTGAGGAATAAGTTTCGCAGCGACGCGGCGACGCTGGCCGCTTGGGAAAGCGCGAGCCACGTTGCACGCGCGCCGAAAAAGTCTGCGCCAAAGACGACGCCCGCGCCGCCGCCTCAGTAAGCTCGACTTTATCCATTCAAGCGGCGTAGCAGAGCGCATCCGTCAGCCGTTCTAACAATGTGCGATCTACTTTTACGCTGTCGGTTCCGGAATGCGATGTGTGAAAACTTCCTTCGCGCCATAGCGGCTGGCGCACAGTTGCCAAGGCATCTGAGAAGGTCGGCAGCCGCTTGACGTACCATGCGGCCTGGCGCACGAACAACTTCCGCTTCTGACGATAATGTTGATGCGCCAGCAAGGTCACTATCGAGAACAGTGCCAGCACCGCTGGCGTCGTGCGGGCAATGGCTTTCTCCGACCACTGTCTTTGTGTCTCCATACCGAGATGTGCGCGGGCCTCCTCAAACGTCACTTCAACTTGCCAGCGTCTGACGAACCACTCCAACATCTCAACGGGGTCACTTTCAAGCTTGGTCGAAAGCAGGGCTTGCGGCTTGAACTTCGCCAGCGGGTCTCTGACCAACACCCAGCGGACGGGAACCGGCACCATTCCGGTGTGATACCACACGGCCACTCTTGATGTGACTTCAACCACTCGCGCCGTGCCGCCATACCATCCGGCAATCCGGTGCTGACTCCACACCGTCTGTTCATCCTTGAGCACAGTAGCCAGCGTCGGCAGTCGTGCTCCCTTCAAACGTGGCCGCCCATTCTGGCGGGGTCTGCGCACCGGCGCGGGATCATAGAGCGCAGCATCGAGGCGCAAGCGCGTAATGACTGTCATCCGCCGCCGCACCGCCTCAAGCAGTTCAAGTGCGGCAAAGCTGCTGTCAGCCACCACGACCATCTCGCGCTCGGGCAACCATTGCTTGACTTGCAGGAGCATCTGCCGCGCCCACTCAGTCAGCTTCTTATGGGGACGCTGGCGATCTTTGTAGTAGCGTTCGGACGGGCACAAGGCGGTCAAGACGGGCAATGCCCACACTCTTTCAGCCCAGGGGATGCGCACCGTCAGCATCAGGGACAGCCAACGCAGCCCGCTCGCTTTGACGAAGTGCGAGTGCGAAGAACGCACCGGGTCGCGATAGATGCCTTTGGCTGTGATCCGCTCTCCGCGCCGCCGCTCGATAGTGTCATCTATGGCAAAGACGAGCGCGCCATTAGGCGCGAAGCTCTTGATGAGCAACGAGAGCAGAATGCGGCTCGCCGAAAGCGAAGACCACCGAGCGCGATTCAAGACGCGATGATAAGTCTGAAAGTGCCGCTCGTGGCTCAGACCGCAGACGCGCAACGCAGAGGTCACCGTGCGCTTGCCCGGCGCGAGCAGGGCACCGACCAGCAGCACTTGGACGTGTTGCCAGACAGGCTTGGAAAACAAAGGCGCAAAAGCTACAATCAGGCTCATCAGTTCGGAAGGCAGTGTCAGCATCGAAAGACCTCTCTTGGCGGAGTTGGTCAATCAGCTTACGCTGCCTTCCGTTTTATTTTCAAAGATCGGAAATGGATAAAGTCGAGGTAAGAGGCTGTCTGAAAAGTCTGTTCTTACGCCGGAGGCGTAACCAGAAGGTAGCCAGACGTGCAACGTCTGGTCAGGAGCGGAGCAGTTACGTCCGCGCCCTGAAGGGGCGCAGAGATTCTGCCCGCGCCTTCAGCGCGGGAATCATTGTGTGGCCTGTTCCAGACGTTGCACGTCTGGCTACCTTCTTCGGTGCGCTTTCAGCGCACAAGACTTTTCAAAATAGCTTCTTACTCCGCGCTCATCCGCGCTCATCTGTGGCCTCTTTTGACTTTTCATCCCTCAGACTACAGACTCTCCGGCTATGATTTACGATTGCATAGTGGTCGGGGCGGGGCCTGCGGGATTGTCTGCGGGGCTTTTTCTGGCGCGGTACAGGCGGCGGGTGTTGACCTTTCATCACAACAGCCCGCGTAATATTTATTCGCATGGGGTGCATGGTTTTTTGGGGCATCATGGGATTATGCCGGCAGAGCTTTTGGCGCGTGGGCGCGATGAGGTGGCGCTGCATGGCGGTCTTATCGTAGAGGCTTGCGTGACCGGTGCTGAGAGGGTTGATGAAGAGCTTTTTCGCGTGACTGTGAGCAGTGTAGAGAACGGCGAGCAGGTGTTTGAATCAAGACGCTTGTTGCTGGCGACGGGGTTGCGCGATCTGACGCCGGATTGTCCGGGCTTCAGGGATTTTTATGGCGTCTCGGTTTTTCATTGTCCTGATTGCGATGGCTTTGAGGTAACGGGCAAGCGCGTCGCCGTGCTCGGGCGCGGAAAGATGACCGCAGGCTTTGCGCTCTACTTGCTGACGTGGACGGATAAATTGACGCTGATTACCAACGGCGATGCGGGTGACATGACTGAGGAGCATCAGGCCAAACTCTCACGCTTTAATATCCCCATCACACATCAAAGCATCGCCAGCCTGGAAGGCGATAAAGAGACAAATCAGCTCAGGCGCATCTGCTTTGATGACGGCGAGACGCTTGATTGCGATGCGCTCTTTTTTAATCTAGGCGTAGAGCCTGCGTCCGACCTGCATCGAATGCTGAAGTGCAGGATGGACGAAGAGTGCGGTCTGATCTGGGTTGACGAAGAGCGCCAGACGAGCGTGCGAGGGCTTTATGCGGCGGGCGATTTGACGCCGCGCTCGCAACTCGCCGTCGTCGCCGCCGCCGAAGGCGCGATGGCAGCCATACACATACACAAATCTCTAATCCCGGAAGAGCGGAGAGTTTAATAAAGGATGAAGGATGAAGGATGAAGTAAAGACAGATAGCTTTTATTTCATCCTTCATCCTTCATCCTTCATCCTTTAACAAGGGGGGCATATGGAAGAATTTACCGTCGGGGTCGAAGAAGAATATCAAATCATTCATGCCGGAACGCGCGAGCTGCGTTCGCGTGGCGCGAGCATCTTGAGGGATGCGAGAGATGCTGTCGGCAATGAGGTGCAGGCGGAGCTTTATCTTTCTCAAATCGAAATTGGCACGCCCATCTGCAAGACGCTTGAGGAAGTGCGCGCGGAACTTGTGCGCTTGCGCGGCGAAGTTATCGCGGCGGCGGAAAGAGACGGCGCTCGCATCGCTGCCGCAGGGACGCACCCGTTCTCGCATTGGGAAGACCAGCAGTTGACGCCCAAGACGCGCTATGTCGGCATCGAGCAGGATTACCAGCAGCTTGCGCGCGAACAGCTTATCTTCGGCTGCCATGTGCATGTCGGCATACGCGACCGCGAGGCCGCGATACAGGTCATGAATCGTGCGCGCCCGTGGCTCGCAGTGATGCTGGCCTTGTCTGCTAACTCTCCTTTCTGGCTCGGCGCGGATACTGGCTACAGCAGCTTTCGCACGCAAATCTGGCGACGCTGGCCTATGGCCGGGACGCCGCACGTCTTCGCCTCGCGCGCCGAATACGATGCGCTGGTCGAGACGCTCGTCAATACCGAAAGCATCGAAGACGGCACAAAGATTTACTGGGACGTGCGCCCCTCCGCGCGGTTCGAGACCTTAGAGTTTCGCGTCACGGATGTCTGCCTGACTGTGGATGAAGCGGTGATGATGGCCGGACTCGCACGCGCACTAGCACGCGCCTGTTATCAGGAAGCGATGAGTGAGAAGCAGATCATCCATGCGCGTCCAGAACTCTTGCGCGCGGCCAAGTGGCGCGCGGCGCGTTATGGACTCGATGCGGACTTGATAGACGTTGAAGCTCAGCGCGCAGTTCCCGCGCCGGAGTTGGTTGAAAAGCTTCTCTCTTATCTGCGTCCCACGCTCGAAGAGCATGATGAATGGAAAGAGATTTCCGCGCTCGTGCGTGAAACGCTCGCACGCGGCAACGGAGCCAAACGCCAGCGCGAAGCTTATCATCAGCATCAGCGTTACGAAGACGTGGTTGATCTCATAGTGACCGAGACGGCGCGGGGATTATAAGCGTCTAACAAATCCAGGAATTAGCCACAGAGCCACAGAGACACGGAGAAGAAAAGAAATAGGCAGTTGGCAGTGTGCAGTTGGCAGTCAGGCTCTGAGCCTTCTTCCCTATCTTTTCTCCGTGTCTCTGTGGGCTCTGTGGCCAAGTTTTATCAGTCCTTCCAAACTGTTGATTGAGTTGCCTTGACATACATCCAGCCGCGCGCTTGAATATCAATGCTGCCGGAAGCCGTTTCACAGTTTGAGCTTCACGCTTGCAAAAGCAGTCTCCCGGATTCGTCCACAAGCTTGACCCTGTAGGTATTAAAAAAATTCTGTCTCGTTAAAGCAACATGAAAAAAATGAATGCCTCCGCACCTCGCGCACGCTCGCTCAAGTTGGCTTGCCTGATTCTATTTCTCACTTTTGCGATTGTGTCCGTCGCGCCGCGCCACTTGCGCGCAGAGGGCGGCGTGGAAGCTTCCGCTTTGACGAACAATGTGATTGCCGCCGATAACAAAGCTCCTGAGATGGTGCCCGTGCGTATCAAGCGCGTCGGCTTGGGACAGCGCATACATTTCGGCCTCGGAGCGATTGATGAAGAGAGCGATGATGTGCGCGTAGAGGTCGTGCAAAAGCCTGCGTCCGCAAAGTACAACGAAAAAACTCTGACTATGGATTGGACGCCGCAGCCAACCGATGACCCGCGAGGAATGTTCGTCGTCCGCATCATGGAATACCCGCTCGACAAGACCAGAAGGCCGCGCGAGTTGACCAAATCTTTTTCGATTCCGGTCGAAGCAAAGCCCGTACAGATTCTTGAGCTGCCGCCTGCGCCGCTCGAAGTTGACACGCTCGTCTCTGTGGTTGACCCTGCGCGGCTCGTCGCCGCCAATGAGCGTTGGTCAATCGTCAAGCTCTTTGACCGCATCGCCGGAATCGAAACCACCAAGCAAGTCAAACAGGAAAACAACATCCAGCCGACGACGGGCGAAGCACTCTTTCGTGACGCCCTGAAAAATCTCGCCGTCTTGCATCGTAACGAAGAGATTGACCCCGACAGCCCGAAGTTCAATTCCGTCTGGCAGGCCGAGAACTGGCGTCTGATAGCCGTCCGCCCACGGCTCAACAAAAAAACTTTTGAGCTGCGCCTTGTTTACTTCAATGTCGTCGCGCCCGAACCCGTCTACCTGATGCCGCGCCTGCGCATCGTGCGCGGCGCGGATGCCAAGAGGCCGGAAGAGTTAAGGCATAAGAACAACAAAGAGTTTGCACGACTGCTGCACAAAGCTTTTTTTGAAGGCGAAAATTTAAAGCCTTTCGTCGCTAATGACAAAAAGAAATACGGCGAAGCTCTGGCGGATTTCATCACGAGCGTGGTCGGCTACAGCGACCCGGAAGACCCGCTGATGCAGGCCAACTTTGCCGCGATGCCGCACAACGCGCGCCTCGGCGGCGACAACAAATATGATGAGAAAGGGCGTTATGTGTCCGGCGACGGGTGGGCTTTGGGCGCGATGAAGGTCGGGGCAGTCGAGCGCGATGGTAAAAAAGTTTTGGCTTTCATCAGTCCTTTCATAGACGGCTTTGCCACCAGCATCAAGCCGAACGCAGAGGGCACTGCTTATAAGCCTTTCCCTGCGCCGCGCTTTACTCCCGGCAGCAAAGATTTCGCGAGCGGTTGGGACAGGCTGGTTGACGAAGACGATCACGGCAACGTTGCGATTCCCGATATTGGAGACGGCGGCTCGGTCAAGGGAAGCAACATAGATTCCGCTTCATTCTCGCGCGAACACAAGCTTAAATTTATGGTGGCTGAAACCTCTTTGCGCGACCCGCGCCGCCGCCTCTTTGAAGAACGCGGGATGACCTGTATCCAGTGCCACGTTCGCAACTTTGACGAAGGCGATTATCTGAATCCCGTCAACGATCCGAAACAGGCTGCGAAAGTCGGCGCGACGCGCGACATAGAGCGTGTGTTCTTCGTCATCGTGCCGACGCTCAAGGATGGCCGCACCGAGTACATCCGCCGCGAAGAAGATGAGCAGGTCGGAAATTTAAAAGGCGTGCTGCGCGATTATCTAGGCATCAAAGTTAATCTCAACTCGCCGCTCGCGGCGGAATGGCCGCACGACACACGGCGCGGGCGCAGTTAAGCTTCTCTGATATTAAAATGCGAATCAAGAATAGAAAGTCTTCGCGCACTTTGCGTCTTCACTCTTTGCGCTCTTTGCGTTAAAAATGCTTAACCGCAAAGAGCGCAAAGAAGGGACGCGCAAAGATCGCAAAGGGAAAATCGAATTTATTTCTCCCTTGATCCGCATTAAAACAGGAATGCAAACGATCCACGAAGAACACGAAAAGGCTGTGTGTGATGAGTCGCTTCGTGTGTCTTCGTGGATTGTTTGACTTTTTCTTATCCGCCATTCGGGATTAGATAAATCTAAGGGAGTTGAAAACCGATTATGGCTGTTGCCTCGCCGAGGCCGCCCGCCACGCCGACACGCGCAAGCTTGCCCGTCGCCGCTCAAACGTCCGCCGAAAAGGATGCGGAATGGTGGGTCGAGCCGGTCAAGTGGGTCGCGCTCGCGGTGTTTATCATCGTTCCGATTTTCGCGCTGCTGGCGCAATCGCTCGCGGGGCGTGTGGTGTGGACGATAGTCGTTGCCGCCTTACCGCTCTTTATCGTGCTGGTCGGCTATCATCGCTGGCGTCGCATCTGTCCCTTAGCCTTCTTCGCGCAGATACCTGTGCGCCTGCGTCGCCCCGGCACGCGCAAGGCTTCCGACTGGCTGGAAAATAATTATTACTACGTCGCGTTTACAGTCTTTTTCGTCTCGCTGTGGCTGCGCCTGATTGCGACCAACGGCGACGGTCTTTCTATCGCTACCTTCTTTGGGTTGATTACGCTGGCGGCTTTGATCTTCGGCGCGTTGTTCACGGGCAAGACGTGGTGCAACTATATCTGCCCGCTCTCTTTTATCGAAAAGATTTACACGGAGCCGCACGGCTTGCGCGAGACTCAGAACTCGCAATGCACGAAATGCACCGCGTGTAAAAAATCCTGCCCCGACATCAACGAAGAGAATGGTTACTGGAAAGAGATCGAATCGCGCGCCAAGCGTTTTGTCTATTTCGCTTTTCCCGGTCTCGTCTTCGGATTCTATTTTTACTATTACATGCAGTCGGGAACGTGGAGCTACTATTTCGGCGGCAACTGGACGAATGAGCCGGGGATGATCTGGCGGGCATTTCTTCTTGGGAGTGATGCTAAAACGGCGGGGTTTTTCTTTCTTCCCGTAGTGCCGCGCGCAATAGCCTCGCTCTTAACATTGGCTGCGTGCGGGCTGGCTTGTTTCTTCCTGTTCAGGCTGTTTGAGAGATTCGTCGGGGGGTGGCTCAAGCGGCGCGATGCCGAGACGGATGCGGCGCGCGTGCGGCATGTGATGTTCACGCTTGCGGCTTTCACGGCCTTTCTTACTTTCTACACGTTCGCGGGCGCGCCGAGTTTGTGGAAACTGCCATGGGTCTTTCCGCATCTCTTTTTGATCGTGGTCGCTTTGACGGCAACGCTGTTTCTGACGCGCCGCTTGAGCCGCAGGCAGAAAGAGTTTGCGGAAGAGACTCTGGGGCGCAGCATCATCAAACGCTGGGCCTGGACGGACATGCAGCCGCCGAAGAATTTGCACGAGGCTTTTCTGATTCACACGATTCGCGCGAAAGAGAGCGCGCGTGGCGAGGCGCATGTGCTCGAAGCTTACAAGGACGCCGTGCGCGAAACGGTGGATAACGGTTTTGTGACGCGCGAGGAAGTGCAGCTTCTGGAATCCTTGCGCAATCAATTGCACATCAAGAAGGCGGATCACGAAAAAGTGATGTCCGCGCTGGCCGAAGAAGAGCGCGCTTTAATCTCAGACCCGACCAAGCAGATTTCCGCGGAGAAGCGTTTGCAGCTTGAGACTTATACACGAGCGTTGGAGCGTTATCTACAGCGCGGGCTGGGAGCGGAAGGCGACCCGGACGATAGTTTTATACAGCAGCTACGCGACGAATATCGTGTGACCAAAGACGAGCATGCGGCTGTCCTTGACGACTTGATGGGCGGCGAGCAGGGCATGGCCTCGCGCGTCGGGGAAGAAATCAGCCTCATTGAGCGCGCCGCGCAGACCATACAGGCTCTGGAAAGAAAGCCCTCGCCGACGAATGATTTTCTCGCGGAGCTTTTGCGCCGCCGCCGTGCGCGCTCGATAGACAGGTTGATGCGCGGCCTCAGCTTTACCCTTGAGGACGAGGCCAAACGCGATTTGCGCGAAGGGCTTTCTTCGAGCAATGATGCCGAGCGCGAAACAGTCATAGAGCAGTTGCGCGCCATCGTGCCGCCCGCCGTCGCCGAGAGAATCCTCGCCGCGTACCGCGAATCCATCTCGCTCAAAGCCACTTTGCCGACCCTGACGGACATGCTCTACGCGCGCACGCGCAGCGTTGACCCGTTCGTGCGCGCCGTCGCGCTCTATGCCCTGTGCGAGCGCGACGCGGTGGATACAGAGCTGTTGAGCCGCATGATGCAGGACGAACATGAACTGGTGCGCGAGACGGCGCGCATCGTCATCGAGCGCGCGATGAGCGTTGAAGCCAGAGGGACAACCGCGCTGTCGCTCGGCACTGTCGAAAAGATGATCGCGTTGCGCGGCGCGCCCGTCTTCTCGCGGCTCGCGCCGGAGCATCTGGTCGAACTCGCGCGTGCCAGCCGCGAAGATTTCTACGACTCTGACGAGAGCCTGTGCGTTGAAGGCGAAAGCGGCAACGAGGTCTTTATCCTGCTGTCTGGCGAAGTGAGCATCCTGCGCCGCGATAATGAGGGAGAAGACAGAATGGTCGGCACGGAAAGCGTGGGCACGCTGATTGGCGAGATGGCTGTGCTCGACCCGTCTCCGCGCGCTGCGACGGTCATCGCGAGAGCAGGCGGCGTCCGCGTCCTGCGTCTTAACGGCGAAGCTTTTCGCGAAGCTCTCGAAGACGACCCGGCCATCGCGTCCGGCGTCATCCGCACGCTCGCGCAACGCCTGCGAGCCGTGACATAAACGGTTTTTATTAGCCACAGAGGGCACAGAGAGCACAGAGATATAAAACGATTTCAAATCTGAGATGCTGAATTTGAAATTTCAAATCTGAGGTGCTGAATTTGAAATCTCTCTGTGTCCTCTGTGCCTCTGTGGCTAATTTTTGTGCGGTTGACTTTCAAAAATCTGCCGGTATTTAGTGGGAATGGGAACGGCGCGGCGCGTGTCTAGGTTCATGCAGGCGTGAACTTGTAGGGAGCGGGCGCAGAGCGCGCCGTCGCTCGCTCTCTTTGCGGTGTAGGCAAAAGTCGCGGAGCTGTTTCCGAGCTTTGAGACGCTCATCTCCACCAACACCTCATCGCCATAGACGAGCGGGATAAAAAACTCCGTCTGCGCATTGACGGTCGGAAAACCGATGCGCTCATCGGCCATCAATCTGTGGTAGGTGATGCCGCAGCAGGCGGCGAAGAATTCTTCGAGCGCGATGTGAAAGTAATGAAAGATGACAGGGTAATAAACCAGCCCCGCCGGGTCTGCATCGCCAAAGCGTACACGAATGCGGGTTGAGAAAGACACAAGAGCAAGGATGAAGGATGAAGGATGAAGGATGAAAGCGCGCAGATGAAAGTAATGCTATTACTTCATCCTTCCGCCTTCATCCTTGCTTTTCTTACCACTGAATCGGTTTCAGATCGGGGCCGACGACGTGATTGCCTGAGAGAACGTCTATGCTGCCGTCCCGGCTCGGGTTGAACGAGGGCGGTTCGCCATTGTGAATAAAGTGCGCGCCATACCAGACCACTACATCCTGATTGTTGATTGATTCGCCGTTGACGAATTGACCAATCTGGATGAAGGCATTCGAGCTGGTGGTTTGGTTGAAACCGTCATCAAGCTCCTGCTGAAATGCAGTCCCGGCGGTGTCCCCTTTGTAGCGCAGCACCCACATGTCACCGACCCCGAACACGTCTGCATTGCCGTCCGTCGGGTTGGGATTCATGATGTAGCCTTCAGCACCGCTGCCGTTCTGAATCACGAGGCGGCGATTGTTGCCATAGTTGCGCAGCATCGAAAATTCCGTCGTCTGCGGCATCAGGAACTTCTTGCCCCGCTCAGATATATAGACGCGGTTGCCCGTGCCGACTACGTCAAAGTCGAATCGCCAGTAGACGTGGTGATGATGAGTGCTGCAAATGCAGCTATCCCTGACTGCGCCGAACCCGAAGCGCGGGCGAATCGTCCCGTCGTCTCCCAAACGCCATTCCATAATGTAGCGATACCAGCCCGCTTCCAATTCCGTCACCAGCACGGTCTCGTTATTCTGCGTGTAGATGGCGACGCCTGTGAAATTGCCTGCGTCGCTGCCGTTTTCCAGAGCCGTCGTCGCGGGACTCGGACAGGAGCGAATGCCCGGCGCAAGGTCGGTTGAACCGGCGGGCGTCATAAACTGTCCTTCCTGATACTGCCAGTCGCGATACGGCCCGCACTCGTTCGCCCCGTACTTAACATTAAGAATCGGCGCGTGGCCGCGCTTGAGCACGGACTTGCCGCGATACATAACATTGCGTAGCTCGATGCCGGAAGCGCGCGTGCCCGAAGACCTGTTCGCGGGTCTGATGACATTCAGCCTCCAGAGTTCCGTCGGTCCCTGCGTGATGATTAGTTGATGTTGCCCGACCGCATTAGAAACCGTGGACTGATTAGCATCAACGGGCGTGCCGCACTCCGCTCCGTCGGCCTTTGAAGCCGGTGGAGCGTTTCCAGCGTAGCGCACAACCCCGCCCCGGCTGAGATTAACGCCGACGATCTCATGCTGTATCTCAGAGCCTGCGTCGCCCCGCAGCCCGATTGTGATGATGCGGTCGCCATGCGTTTTGGAAGCATCTTCGATGACCGGAGGCATCGGATGATAGGTTGCGAGCGTGCCCGCCCGCAGGGCTGCGCTGAATCTCTGGTCTTCACCCAGCATTTTCAGAGCCAGGTCGTACTCTTCTTCGTTCGGCAACGGCTGATAGAAAGATTCCGTCACCTTATCAACGATTGCGCCGTCAAACGTGCCTTCAGCCGTGATGACGCGATTGTTTGTGTAATCGTAAAAGGTGGCGACGAAGCGTGTCGGCGGCAGGCTGGCCTGTCCCTTGTTGTCAGCCTCTACCATCCCGAAAGAGATGAGCCTGTTGACAGTGCCGCTTAAATATTTTTGCACCTGCGCATCGCGCGTGGCCGCGCCGGATGCGGCATCTACCTGCTCTTGCGTCGGCCCGTATGGAACGACCTTAATCTCCACCGGCAGTTGGGCGCGGGCCTTCTTTTCACTGGCGCGGCTGGAGCGGAAAAAACTCGTGGTCAGAATTACTGCCAGCAGCAGGGTGAGAATTCCTACTGAGAAATATATTCGTCGTCGCATCTGAATCTCCTCTTTAAGAAACGGGCGATGCTTAAGCGGTTTGACAGCATCGGTGTCGCAGGCGTTTTACAGCTCGATCATTTACCGCTTTAGAAATGATCCGTGAGCGCGCTTTCATTTCCAGAGGCGCTTTGCCGGAAGGGAACTTTGACCCGCTAACTAACAGTTAGCATGCTTATCCAGAGGGATCGAAATTGTTGATATAACTAACGATAGCGCGTCGCTGTCGGGTATTTGGGGCAGGCAATGAGTAACATATTACCCGAGACAAAATCAAGCTCAAACGGGAAGCGGATTGGGCCAATCCGCTTCCCGCTTGAAAGCTCTCTCTGTTTGCTCGAACGAGCCGTCTCTTGACCGGCTTATCTTTTAAGGAACGTAAGCCGCAGGGATGGCTATGTCGCCGTTCGTGCCGAACTGCTGTCCCTGAAAAGCTCCGTTGCTGCTATTGAGCGTGTACCAGTTGCCGTCCGCCGGGCGAAAGACTGCGATGTCCGTTTTGCTGTCGCCGTCATAATTTCCGGGCGCGGGACGGTCGCCCGCCGCTCCGAACGGCTGTGTGACGAGGTTGTTATTCGAGCTGTGTAGAATATACCAGGTGCCTGTCGAAGCCCGGAAAACAGCAAGGTCGGCCTTGCCGTCGCCTTCATAGTCGCTGACGACCGGCGTGTCCGTGCCCAAGCCAAACTGTATGAAGCGAAATGCGTTGTCAGAACTTTGCAGGTAATACCAGTTGCCGTTCGACGGGCGAAAGACTGCGACATCCGTTTTACCATCGCCGTCATAATCCTGCGGCACAACCTTGTCTTCGCTTGAGCCGAACTGCACGGCGCGGAATGCTCCGTCAAGGCTTCGCAGGTAATACCATGTTCCGATGCTCGGCCTGAAAACGGCAATGTCCGTTTTGCCGTCGCCGTCATAATCCGCAGCGACGGGCACATCGCCGCTCGCGCCGAACTGCACCGCGCGAAACGCTCCGTCAGAGCTTTGCAGGTAATACCAGTTGCCCGTGCTCGGGCGGAAAACCGCGACATCAGTTTTGTTGTCGCCGTCAAAATCGCCGGGCGCGACGAGGTCTCCGCTCGTGCCGAAGTTGTATGCGGTAAACCCGAGCATGCTGCGCTGTATGTACCATGTCCCGTTCGAGGGGCGGAAGACAGAAAGGTCTGTTTTGCCGTCGTTGTCAAAATCTGCGGGCGCAGAGCCGATCCGCGTGGCTGCGGAATAAATGTAATCGCCGGAGGGATTGCCGTTTCCATCGCCGCCGTTGCCCGCCGCATAGAAGCTCACACGTCCCACGCGCGTCGCCGGAGCCTGCCACGTAAACGTCCATTGCTTTTCACCGGGAATAGTGGGCAGGATTCCTTCAAACTTTTGCTCTACATAATGGCGTCCATCTAACATGCTGATGATAACCTGCGTTTGGACAGTATCGGTGGCGATGAACGTTCCGGCAGGATTGCCCGTATCATCGAGCGCCGTGAGCTGGAAGCCGAAATTTGCTGCGCCGCTGTGTTTCACCTTGACGGTGATAGGCACTTGTTGATTCGGACTATAATTGTCCGGCACGCCGGTAATGTTCATTGAGCCGGGGCCGCTGTCGAGCGCAAAGCTTGTGTGACAGGCGGTGCAGTTGCCCTCTCCGGGCGCGTTTGCGAATCCGGGGTCAGGGCCGATGCTGCGGGCTTTGGTTTTCTCGTATGAAAAAGCGTAGACGGCAAAGATGCTTGCGAGAACGATAATCGAGAGCTTGACGTAGTGCTGTAGACGAGAATTACGCGGCATTCTATCTTCCTTTTAAATCGAGTTTACTGCGGCTTAAAACGCAGGAGGGATTGTTTAATTACGCTGCTGAAGGGGCTTGGCTCACGGAGACAAATTTCAGAGCATGTCCAAAGCGGGGACAATAATCTTAAACAGTCTTGATGTCAAACGCAGAGAGTGTCAGAACCGCCTGCGGTAGCGGGCGGGTCGCCAATGTTGAATACCCGCCCGCTACCGCAGGCGGTTCTGACCTGTTGCCTCTTTCCTACTACTGAAGAAAAGCATAAGCACTAAGCCACACGAAATCACTGAAAACTTTTCCGGCTCATGTAATTTCGTGTGGCTTAGTGGCTCGTAATCTTCTCAACCGATTTTAGCGGCGACGATTATATCTGCTGCTATATCTGCTGCGGTTGTCACGGTCGCGCAGCTTGTATGTGTAAAGCGCAGAGCCGCCCGCGCCGAGCAGCGCGCCGATGATGGCTCCCTTTTTGCCGCCGGTTGCTCCGCCGATGGCTGCGCCTGCGCCCGTTCCTATTGCGACCGTCAGTTTGTCGCGATGCTTGCTCCAGAAAGAACGATTCCGGCCACGCCCGTCATACCGGCGCGAGTTGTTATATCTACCGTACTGCCTGCCATCGCGTCCCGCATACCGCCCGCGAGACGTTTGCGCCATCGCGGGCAGGGCTGCGCCCGCCAGCAGTACGAGGCACATCAGTAAGCCTAAAATTCTTTTCATGCTTGAACTCCCCTCCCTTGAAAATTAACGATAAACTCGCCTGCCGCTTGACAAGAGATAGACGCGACTGCGAGTTGCTTGAGGAAAATATTGCCTGCTGCGCGGGTTGCGATAGACCTGCCTGCCGTTCGGCAGGATGACTAAATTTCTGTTATACCGCGCGCGATAGTTTTGATTGTAACGCCCACGATAACGATCCTCGTAGCGATTACGATTCTGGTAACGATAGCGGTTACGGTTCTCGTAACGCCCGCGATTACGATAGTAGTCATCGCGCTTTTGATAATCATGACGGTTGCCGTCCCAACGCCGGTTGCGCCGCCCGCGATCATCTTGCCGGACAGAGCGTCCGCCGTTGTTCGGATAATCCGTGATGCCCCTGCCGTTGCCCTTCGGATACCTGCCTTGCGCAGCCGCTGTCGCGGACGCTCCCAGCAACAGCGCACATAACACGAGTGTGATTTTGAGATTCCTTCTCATTTGTTGTCCTCCACTTATAAAAGATGCGGGGAGAGACACCGGTTTCGGTGCAAGTAGGGAGAGATTTTGAATTTACGTAAGAAGCCGCGTCCTGTTCAAATAAATAAGCGCGCTGCTTTCTTTCGATGCTGCCTGATACTATCCAAGACGAAGCGGAAGCAGTTGCGGTTACAAATTTTCACAGGCCGGAATAACTTTTTAGGAGAGAGTCGGCATCATTATGCCCTTGAGAGCGAAAAGATCAAAGCGCAGTCAAAGCTATTTTGCAAAATCACAATAGAGCTGCAATAAATAAGCCGCAGCATCGGTATTTCACTAACATTTCAAAGCATTAGCCACAGAGGGCACAGAGAACACAGAGTTTGAGAAGATTTCAAATTTGAGATGAGGGATTTCAAATTTGAGATATTGAATTTGAAATTTTTTATCCCTCTGTGCCCTCTGTGGTTAATCTATCCTTTTCGCTAACGCTTATCAGTCAGCGAGACGAATTTTAAGGGCGGGTGTGTGGCCTTACTGTTTGAGATGGGCTTGCCTGCCAGAAATTCTTTGATGACCTGAAGCGTGGCCGGAGGATTAAAAACATCTTCGTGCCCCGCGCCTTCGATGATGAGAGTGAAGCTGTTGGAAAAGCCTTTGCGTATCGCTTGCACGTTGCTGACGGGAGTGCGCGCGTCGAGCGTGCCCGCGATGAACAGCGTCGGCACGTTCGAGCGCACGGGCGCGCGGTACCGGTCTCCGAGGTCTGGACTTCCCCACAGGTCGCAGATGTCAGGCCACGGGAAGTTGATCGCTTCGCCTAAGAGAGTGCCCGGAGCCTCGCGCTTGATGCGGCTATCGCGTGCTTTGGTCGCGCCCGAAGCGCAGTCCATCGGAAAAATCATAGCCCACGGCGCGAAGCTCGTGAGACGGTCTTGAAGTCCCTGCACCTCTGCGGTCAGGAAACGCACGTCACCTTTCGAGATCGAATAAAAGAGCGCGGGAAATTTTGCGATGTCTTTGCTGTCGCCCGCGTCTATCCCGATCATGACCTGCAAGGCGAATTTTCCGACGGCCACTTTGGTCTTTTCTTTGGTCTGGCGGTTCAAGACCTCTACCGTCAAGGGTTGTTTATCAAGCTGCTCAAAGACTTTTTTCATCAATCCGAGAAAATCAGGAATCAGCTTGCTCCACTCAGGGTCTTGTTTGACGAGGCGGCTTACGTCCTTGAGGTGTTGTTGAATATTACCCGGCAGCTTGCGTGTGTCGTCCATGCCTTCGACGCCCGCGAGGATGGCTCTGTTGATGCTTTGCGGGTGTTTGCGGATAATCGCCAAGCCGAGATGCGTCCCGTAACTGAAGCCCCACAAATTTATCTTTTGTGCGCCGAGCGCTTTTCGTAAATCCTCCACGTCGTCCGCGCTCTCGCCGGTGTTGTAGGCTGTAAAGTCTATGCCCTGCGCGCGAAACTCTTCGGCGCACGGGCGAAAAGCTTCGCGGATGTGGCGCAGCATGTTCTCGCGGCTCACGAGCGCGTCGGGCGCGAAAGGGCGTGTGCCCTTGCAGCCCATGTACGGTCTGGACATGCCCACGCCTCTCTGTTCCAAAGCGACTACATCGCCCATCTCAAGCAGCGCCCCGAAGATGTAATAGAAGACTTTCGCGTCCGTGATGCCGGAACTGCCGGGGCCGCCCGCGAGAATGACAAGCGGCGGGCCGGGATTCTGCGAGCTGCTTTTGAGGCGGACAAAGGCCAACTCGATCTTTTTGCCGTTCGGGTTGCTGCGCTTTTCCGGGACTGTGAACCGTCCAAGCTCTGCCGGGATTTCTTTTTTATCGAAAGTCTTGAAAGTGTACGGCTCGATCTTCAAGCCCTCCGCTTGCTGCTGGCTCTGAGCCGGAATGACGAACGCGAGTGTGATTAAGACAGGGAGAAAAATTGTGCGCCGGAGTGAACTACAGATTTTGATAAAGCCTTGCATGTCGAGAGATTTTCCTTTTGCAGAAATTTACAAAGCTGCGCGCTTTGTACCTGAGACTTGATACGACATTTTCCCGGAAAAATCGTCCGTATTTATAAGTCCGGACATGTATCTTTATCACTTCGGCGTTGGTCGGAGAAAAATTCAACGAGGGTTGGACGAAGTTAGAGGGATTATTACTTGAATGTCTGAAACATTATCACTCAATCGAAAATTGCTCTAACTCTGTTCTTGCAGGGCTGAAGCGTGTTCCTGAATTGAATCCTGTGGTGGAGAAGATTTTCTCCACTCGGAGGGCGTCATCCCGGCGTGCTTTTTGAAAGCGGCGTTAAAGGTGGATTTGGAGTTGAATCCGACCTCTTCGGCAATCCCTAGAATCGAGAGATGTTTCTTTTTCGGGTCAAGGAGTTGCCGCTTGGCCTCTTCGATGCGATGCGCGTTGATAAAGTCAAAGAAATTTTGATTGAGCCGCTCGTTGATAATCTGTGATAGGTGATGCGCGGAAATCCCCATTCGCTCGGCCAGCTTCGGCAGCGTCAGCTCGGTGTCCGTAAAGGGTTTTTCCGCGAGCATCACTTCGCGCAAGCGGCTCAGGCTGCGCTCTGCTCTTTCCTGCGTGAGCGTGGATTTCTCATATCGCTTGACGGGGATGCTGTCCGTCTCAATCGTTTCGGTCGCGACCTCGGAAGACCGCCGCAGCTTGACGTAGACAGCCGTGTAAATGAAAACGGAGAAGAGAAGCGGGATGACCAGATTCGTCTGCACGCTGTAATCGAAAACGAAGCGCACAATCGAAGCCGCCCAGATGACCAGAAAGATTCCGGTCCAGATACGCACCCAGAAAAGATTAATCTTATCAACCGCCGCCGTTTCATCTTGAGCGCGCCCGCGCCGCAGTGCCAGGGACAAAATCGGAATCATGTAAATAGAGCCTTGCAGCAAGACAAGCAGCGTCCTCACATACCACTCTCGCGGATAGCTCTGAATCGCCGCTGTCAAAAATTCAAACTTGTACGCGCGGCTCTCGAAATAAAAAGGCAACAGGTAAATTAAACAGATGCCCGCCGGAATAAAGTGCAGCAGATATTTCCTGCCAAGCTCTGTGCTTTTTGAGAGCAGCGACTTGATATATAGAAAGCAAAGCGGGGCGATCAAGAATTGCAGCGGAACGTGTAGCTGCGCGAGGTGCGGGTACTGCAACAGGTATCTGGTGTTTAAGAGAACATTCCAGACGAGGATTACCGAAATCACGAGCAGCAACGCCGCCAGCAGGCGATTCGCAGCCGCGTTCCCGCGCTTGATGCCTATGAGCGCGCACGCGAACAGGAGGGCCTGCGCCGCTCCGAGCAGAGTCAGGACAGAGAAAAGATTGAGCGACGGTTCCGGCATCTGGAAACGAAAGCCTCTGAATAAGAATTGAAGCGGGGAGTCTTCAGCTTTCCTATTTTCCGAAGAGGCTATACCGTCCGATGCCATGTGCGCAAGCGACTCTGGCGAGAGTGAGTTGAGAGAAGAAGTTTTGCCACAGAGGGCACAGAGAACACAGAGAAAAAGTTAAGCATGCTTATCTTTTCCAAACTCTGTGACCTCTGTGTTCTCTGTGGCTAAATTTTGCCGGGAGTCTTGGTCAGGGATGAAGCGCGAGCGGCAGATTCGGCATCGCGCCGAGATAGGCTGTGGCGGCGTCCGTGATTTGCCAGCCGAGCGCGTGCATTCCGGTCGTCGCATGCACGACCATCAGGCACAGGTAGATGCCCAGGACCAGCGACATGCCGCGCCGCGCCATCTTCAGATGCGAGCAGCGATAGAGCAGGTAAGCCGTGAAAGCTCCGACAGCCAGCTTGGTGATGAGGAACGGCCCGTTGCCCATTTCGAGCAGGTGTGCCATCAGGCCATTGCCTTCCGTCGCCACGTTGGTGCGAACCCAGATAATCGTCAACTGTGCGTCGAGCCAGTTCAGAGTAAATAAAAGAATGCTTTTCGAGAGGGTGTCCATCCCGTTGCATCTCCTTCGCGTGCCAACCTTGTTTAACCTCTCCCTGAAAGTCCGAAACCCCCAATGCCAAACGGGCTTGGGGGTTCCACCAACCAATACGGGAGAAGCTTTTGCTTCCTTGTACCGTTAAGAAAATTCTAATCGGAAAGCTATTCCGCGAAATGCTCTTTAAATTTTTCGTTATCTTCCACGCGGCACAGCACCGCCAGACATTCGCGGCTCTCTTTGAGCACAGCAAAAGCCAGAAAGTGCAGCGGCAGGCGCAGCAACATTTTTAGCTTCGGATACTCGCCGAGCGTGTAATTATAAAAATCTTCCGAGAGAATTTTTAAGCCCGACAGCCGCGCCAAATCCCTCAGCTCCGCGATAGTGAACTCGTGATGATGGCCTATGAAGGGAACGCCCGAAAGATAAATTTCCTCAAGTCGCGCCTGCGGCGTTTGCCCGTGCAGGAGCAGCGCCATGCGTTTGGGCCAGTAAGCGATGTTCGGGACTTCCAGATACAGCTTGCTCTCCGGCTTGAGCAGCGCGCGAACGTTCTGCATAAAACCTTTGAGCGAGTGCGGGTAATGCTCAAGCACAGCCATCACCGTGACGACATCGAATCGCTCGGAGAGCACGGCTTCCGGCTCGAACGGATCGTAATCGAAAATCGTGACGCCTTGATCCGCGATGCCTTTGAAGAGCTTTGTGAATGACTCGCCGTAATATTTCAAAGACTCCGTCATCGCAACATCTTCATAGCCGAGCTTTTTCAAAGTTAGCGGAAAGACGCCCCAGAATCCGCCCACGTCACAAACTCTCTGCGACGTGCCGCCCAACGCAAAAGTCCGGTAGGCTTTGTAGAAACGAAGCGAAGAAAGCTGTAAATAATTTTTGAAATCAAACAGCCCCGGCCCCCAACTGTGACAATGCAAGGCCAGCTCAGCCTGCATCTCAGTCGTCCAGTGCTCAAAGACGATGCTCACCGCCTCCCGATAAATCGCATTAAAATTTTTGAATGAAAGCGGAGTCATCTTGAGTTAAAGGATAAGAGATTCAAACAAGGATGGACAGGATAAACAGGATATGAAAGATTCCACATTGAACGACCGAGAATAGAAAATCGAGATTTGAGATGTGAGATTACAGATGCGCGCTCTGAAAACTGAAAACCGAAAACTGAAAACCGAAAACTGTTTATTTATCCTGCTCATCCTGTCCATCCTCGGTTAATTTACTTCCGGCTCTCTTCGCGCGGGCGCAGTGCGAAGTACCAGCCGCTGGCAAAGACCGGCGGCAATTTGTCTGTGGCTCGCGCATTCCATTCGATAAAGCTTTGAGAGCGCGCCAGCGTATGCCCGATGATTGGCCCACTCAGGAGGCTCGATGCGCCCTCTAGGAAAACTTTCAGATTGCATTCTTCAAAAAGCTCTCGCAGGCGGCCTCTCGTAAAAAACTGCACATGGCCGCTCTCTTGATTATCGGTCGAGCCGACGACCTCACGCGCGGAGCGCGTGAGCGCATCAATCACGCGCTGCAAGTAAAGGTTACGAAACAGCCATGAGTCTATTTCAAACTCGCCGTAGCCGTTCGGCACTGTGACGATCAAAATTCCCCCCGCGCGAACGCGCAAGGTGCTGGCCTTGAGCAACTCTTGAGGCTTCGTCAAATGTTCCAGCACTTCGGACAGGATAACGATGTCGAACAACTCTGATTCCGGCAACTCTTCCACGCGCCCGCAGAAAAATCTGGCGTTGGGCGCATTCGCCGCGAGCCGCCGCGCGTGCTCGATAGAGCGTTCATCCGTATCTACGCCCGTTACATTAAAGCCAGCCTTGACGAGCGGCAGCGCGAGTTGCGAGCCGTTCCCACAGCCAGCGTCTAGGACACGCAACAGGCTCGGATGTTTGTTTGGAAAAGCTTCCGCCATCGCGCGCCGCACAAAGCGTAAACGCTTTGCATAGCCCCACAAGTTTTCCCGCTCCGCCTTTTGCTCTGCTGCGCTCATAACTTTATCTGGATGCGAGTCTCCCTCTCGTGCGCGCCAGCGCGAATAACTCGCGCATCTCATCGCCGCGCAACAGGAGCATAGTCGAAAAACGATTTCCGGTCTGCGCGCGAAAGTAACCCGCGACCAGCATGAAGATCAAAGCGTAACTGATGCTTGAAGCGGCGGCGGCGGCACGCGCTCCGAACATCGGCACGAATGCCAGATTGAGCGCGACGTTAATGCCGAGCGTGACGAGCCAGAAAAGCGGAATCGCGCGCGGCAGACCGAGGCTGCTAAAATGTTGCACCAGCACAGATTCAATCCCGACCAGATAAATACCGGGCAGCAAAATCAACAGTTGCCACGAAGCATCCGCGAACGGCGCGCCGTACACAAGCGGCAAGGCAAAGCTCGCGGGCACTGCGGCAAGGCAGATCAAAAACATCACAAATGCCGTGTGCCTCGTCACGCGCATAGTCATCTGCCCGCGCGCGTCCTGTTCAGAGGCGATGCGCGGCAAGAGCAATGTCCCTATGACTCCAGGCAACAGCATCAACATCATCGCCACCTGCGTCGCGACGGCATAAACGCCCGCCTCCGTTGCGCCGCGAAAGTGATTGACGATCAACAAGTCCGCGCGAAAAATGAGCAGCGCGGCGATAACCGCTACATGAAACTTGATGCCGTAACGAGCCATGCGCTTGAACAGTGCGAGGTCAAAGCGAAAGCGATGGCCGCTCGCTTCTTCCACCAACATACGTTTGATGACCCAGACAATAACGAGGCTCATCAGAACGCTCGCCGCCGTATTTAAGGAAACCTGCACGCGCAGCCCCTCGCCGAAGATAATCAAAGCGACGACAGCATTGATAAGCACAAAAGACTGCGCGGCAGCATCCAGCAAATTAAAATGCCCGATTCGATTCATCCCCAAAAAAATATTCAGGCCGAGCAGGATAATAAGCTGAAACGGAATCGACGCGGCGGCAATAACAATCAGCCCCGTAGGCACATCGCCAAACGACGCGGGATAAAAACGCGCCAGAGCAAAGACTCCGAGCGCGAGCGCGCAGCCCGCCGCGATGGCGAAAGCGAGAGCATTGGCGCACGCTGGCGCGAGACAGCTTTTATCGCGCGCGATGAAATAGGTGTTGGCCGAAGGCAGCCCCGCGCTTCCTATTTGCAGCGCGACCGCCACCGCGACATTCAAGACCGCGAGCGCACCTAAGCCGTCCGCTCCCAGTAGGTGCGCGACGATGATGCTGCCGCCGATGCTGCTGGCAATCATCACGACGCGCGTGGCAAACGTCCACGCGACGTGCGTAGAGAAGCGGCGGCGCGGGGAACTTATATCTCTCACTGTCACCATCTAATAAACCCAAGTTGCTAGATAAATGTTTCGGTAGATGTTTTGAAATTGCCACTAGCTTCAGCTAGTGGAGACAGGCTTCCTCTAGCTTTCGGCTTTAGCCGAACAATTCAGCTAAAGCTATAAGGAAGAGAAGTCAAATTATATTTTGGCTAAAGCCTGCTTTCTGTGATTCAAGGTATCCACTAGCTTCAGCTAGTGGCAATTTACTAACAGCATCTTTCATTCTAATCGATGATCTATGCAGCTTTTCTAATCTTTTCACACACGCTCAATCCAACGCTCGTACCACAGGCTCAAGTTAAGTAAAGCCCACAAATGAAAGCTCCAATCATTCGCCCCGCGCCTGTGTTCGTCCAAGAGGCGCGCGATGAATTTGTAATCGAAAAAATCTCGCTTGCGCATCGGAGAGTTCATCAAATGCGCGTCGAACATGTCGCCCAGACCGTTTCGGAACCACTCGCGAATCGGCGCGCCGAAACCGCGCTTCGGGCTGTAGAGCAAATCTTTGGGCAGTATCTCTTCCAACGCGCGTTTCAAAATATGCTTGCCGCTCTTGCCTTCGACTTTCAGCGAGCGCGGCAACCCGAGAGCGTATTCGACCAGATGATGATCCAGAAACGGCACGCGCGCTTCGATGCTGGTCGCCATCGTGATCTTATCTACACGCATCAAGAGCAATTCGGGCAGGCGTAATTTTAATTCCAGATAAGTCATGCGCGAGAGAAAATCCGAATCGGGTCGCTCGCGCTCTATTTTTTGCAGGTAAGGCAAGACTGCTTCGAGCGAAGAACGCTCGCTAAATTTTTGGCGCATGCGTGGCGAGAGCACGCGCGGCTTAAACGTCTCGTCATACACAATCGCGCCGCCCCAGAATAGAGGCTCATCCGCGCCGAGCCTTCGCAGCAACTCGATCGCCGCGCGTTTTCTCCCCGTCGCTTCCAGCGCGGGACGCATGAGCGCGCTCGCCGCACGCCGCATCATGTGCGGCACTCGCTCCGCATGCTGCCAGAAATTTTCGTAGATGCGCAGGTGGCGCACGTAATTGTCATAGCCGCTGAAAATCTCGTCCGCGCCTTCGCCGACCTGCACGACGATAGTGCCGGAATCGCGCGCCAATTTTGAAACGTAATAGAGCGGCACGCACACAGGGTCTGCAATCGGCTCGTCCTGATGAAACACCAGGTCTGGAAGAAATTTCTGCATCTCCGCTTCCGCGATGATGACTTCGTGATGATTCGTCCCGAAATCTCGCGCGATGCGCCGTGCCGACTCAAGCTCGTTCAGATGCTCCGCGTCACGAAAGCCGACCGTAAAAGTTTCTACGGGGCGCGACATCTGCTCCGCCATCAGCGCGACGTTCGCGGAAGAATCAACGCCGCCCGACAGGAAGACGCCGAAAGGCACGTCCGCCATCATGCGCTTTGTGATGGACTCGCGCAGCAAACGTAGGATTTCCGTTTTGTGCTCCTCTTCGCTGCGCTTTGCAATAGCATCATTCTCAAGCGGCGGCAGCGCGTCCCAGTATCTTTTTAATTCCAGCGAGCCGTCGCGCTTGATTAAAGCAAGATGTCCGGCGGGGATTTTTTGAATCCCGCGAAAGAGCGTGTTCGGCGCAGGCGTGGTCAGGAAAGTCAGGTAATGATAGAGCGCGTCTTCGTCTACATCCGCGACGACCGCTGGATGCTGCAAGATAGCCTTGATCTCTGAACCGAAGATGAATCTTCCGTCCCGATGATAAAAGTAAAGCGGCTTGACGCCGATGCGGTCGCGCACAAGGACAAGCTGCTCGCGCCTCGCGTCCCACAAAGCGATGGCATAATCGCCTTCGATCTCATGCACGAAATCAAGGCCGCGCTCTTCGTACAGATGCAGGATGGTTTCAGAGTCAGTCTGCGAAGCGTAGACGTGCCCGCGCTCTTTCAAGCCTTCGCGCAAGAAAGCGTGATTGTAAATCTCTCCGTTAAAGACGAGCCACACCCCGTCCGTGCAGCCGTGCATAGGCTGGTGTCCGGCTTCCGACAAATCAATAATCGAGAGCCGACGAAAGCCAAGCCCACCGCGCCCTTCATCGAAGATGAGCGCGCCCGTATCATCCGGCCCGCGATGCGGCATCTCATCGCGCATACGCTCGACCAGAGCGCGCTCAACACGCCCCTCATGCGCCCCGTATTCCCAGACTCCGCAGATACCACACATAAGACGATTTTGGATTTTAGATTTTGGATTGACGGTTGAAAACCCTTTGCGCCTTTGCGGGAAATTCAAGGCTCTCAAGCATCAGTCCTCGGACAAAATTAAGTTAAAGCACGGCATCGGGTCAGAACCGCCTGCGGTAGCGGGCGGGTTCTTGGCGACACTTGCGAACCGCCCGCTACCGCAGGCGGTTCTGACATAACAGCCACCCCAACTTAATTTTGCCCAAGTGCTTCAGTTCTTTTGTCCTAAATTTTCGATAATCTTCATTCGTTCGCTTTCATCCTCGCCCGCGCAAATTGGAAGAAGCAGCCAGCGCGCTTTGAATGGCGCGTGCGTGCGAAGAGTCCAGCAGACGGACACGGACGGCATCTTCGCGCCGTAATCGCGCGATGTCCAGCGTGGCTCAAGCAATGCGGGCGCGCTCACATCGAGCGGCGCAAGCAAAAGCCGCCCGCCCACAACCTTATCGCAGGCAGCTATGTTTCCGTCAGCGCGCACGCTCGTTTCCAGCCCGCTTGCGATATGAAAACGAAAGCTGAACACATGCTCGCCCGCGCCCGCGAGTTGGTCTTCGATGAGCCAGAAACGCTCTCGCTTATTGAACTCAACCGTGCGCTGATGCGTGACGGGCTGCGCGAGTCTGGCATAGCCTTGATGCTCCGCGATGATTAAATCGCGTTCGGCGTTTGTCTCCCAACGCAGAACACGCGGGCGCGCTTCGTTGCCGATGATGAAGGGGATGCTGTCTATGATGTCGTTCTGTTCGACGCCGTCAACTTCGACGGTCGAATGATACGCGGTCGAGCGGAACAGGTGTCGCTCCTGCAAATTCCCTCTGTAAAAATACGTGCCGGGGTCTGTGATAAAACTCGCGCCGCAGGCAGAGACTTCGATGCTCAGGACATCGTTATGCCCGTGCGAGCCGCGCCCGTCGAGGCCGCAGTCGCTCGCGTTAAAGAGCAAGTACAGATCGTCCTCGCGCATGATATACGTGCCCGCGTCCGCGAACGCTTGAGATGATGCTTTCTCAGACGGCGGCAAATTTTCATAATCGTGCAGGCCGTCTGCTCCCAGCATCCACAACAACTCTTCGGGCGCAGCTTCACTTACAGAGAGCTTGAAACGCAGCTCTTTAAAGACCGCTGCGCCGAGCGCGAGCACGTAGGCGTGTTCGTCTGCGGCGCGCTTGACGAGCGGCATCAACTGCCCGCTATCCGTATCGCCGATGAGCGGCGCGTGCCCGTCCGGTCTCATGTAAGCGCGCAGGTATCCGAGCATCGCATGCAGCTTGCGCCAGTATTTTTCGGGAATTGCGAAATCGTTCGCGCGGCAGAGCATAAAGGAGTACAAAAAAAGCTCAAGCACGAGGCGATGATAACCCGTAGAGGCTTCGCTGTCCGCGCCATCTGCAAGCACCTGCTTGTCCATCTCGCGCAACAACTCGCGCCTGCCGAACTCGCGCCACTCCCTCGCGGCTTCCAGTTCCGGCAGCATCATTCCCAACCACAGCAGCCCGACTACATCCGACAAATAATGATTGCTCGTAACGATGTAAGAAAATTCAAGATTGCGACGGATGTGCGCGCCGTGCTGCTCAAAAGTGGCGAGGAGTTGCAGCAAGCGATTTTCGTCTAGGCGCGGCGAGTGACGAAAGAGTTGAAAGGCTGTTAATAAATTCACTGCGCGCAGCGCGACCTCCATCGCGCACGCCCAGTTGGGGCCGCGCCCGGCAGGGTTCTGCGTCCGCCACGTCTCAAGCTGCGCGAAAAACTCTTCCGCCAGATGCTCGTCACTCGTCACAACGTAAGCGCGCCCGAGCCAGACGAAATGCGCGAGGCGATTCAATTCCCACAACACTCTGGCGTCCGCGCCCTCGCGCGCCAGCTCAACTTCTACGTGATAATCCAGCGGCCACTCTTGGCCGGACAGCAGATCGCGTCGCCAGTTAATCTCGCTCCCGAAATCTTTTTCGCCAAAGCCCAGGACAGGCCAGCGATGCGCTTGAGAAATACGCGCCGCGCTTTCGATAAGCTGCGCCGTCTCTGCTGGAAAGCGCGTTCGTTGAAGCTCTGCGATGATTTCGGGCGGCGAGGTGAATCCGGGAAAAAACTTTGGAGAAAGACGCTGGCGGAAATGCTCTAATAACTCTGTAGCAGACAGGCGTGCGAACTCAGGCCGCAAGCGCGCCGGAGCTTTGTCTAATTCAAAAAGCATCGCGCGCTCACGCCGTCTTTCAAGAGAGACGCGGCTGCGCCGCCACGCTTCGAGCGCGAGGACATGCGGCTTCACGTCGCCACGCAGCGCACGCCTTAACTTAGGGATGAGGGATGAGGGATGAGGGATGAGAGAAAAAATGTCCCTCTTTATTTCATCCCTCATCCCTCATCCCTCATCCCTTGAGTGAGCGCATCGCAGATGCGCGACGCGGCGTGCCCGTCCCAGAGCGGCGGAATGCGCGCGGGCTGTTGGCTCTTGCGCGGCGCATCCAGCGAGGCGAAGGCCGCGCCCGTAATCTTTGCTGTATCAGTCCCGACGATTTTATTAGTCCCCATCTCGACCGTAATCGGGCGCTCAGTGTTCTCTCTCAAAGTGAGACACGGAATGCCGAGCGCGGTCGTCTCTTCCTGTATCCCGCCGCTGTCGGTCAAGACGAGCCGTGCGCCGCTGTAGAGTCGCAAAAAATCCAGATAGCCGAGCGGCTCTATCAAGCGTAAGTTCCGTGTGCGCTCAACCCTGTCAGCGAAACCGAACTCCGCGATGCGCGCTCTGGTACGCGGATGCACGGGAAAAATAACCGGCAGCTTCTGGCTGATTTGTTCGAGCGCGTCGAGAATCCGCGCGAACGTTGCGCGGTCATCAACATTCGATGGGCGATGCAGAGTCAATGCAGCATAATCTTTATCGGCAATCTCCAACTCTTCGCGCACCGCAGAGCTTTCCGCGCGCTTGAGCTGTTTAAAGAGCGAGTCAATCATCACGTTGCCGACAAAACGTATGCGCTCATCGGGAATACCTTCGTTTCTCAAATTCTCGTCGGCGTCCTCAGAAGGCGTCAGCAAGAGGTCTGCGAGCTGGTCTGTCATCAGGCGATTAATCTCTTCAGGCATCGTGCGGTCGCGGCTGCGCAAGCCGGCCTCGACATGCGCCACGCGGATGCAGAGCTTTGAGCAGACCAGCGCGCACGCGAGCGTCGAATTGACATCGCCGACCACCAAAACCCAGTCGGGTTTTTCTTCAAGCACGACAGGCTCAAAGCTCTGCATCACGGCAGCCGTCTGCATCGCGTGCGAGCCTGAGCCGACGCCAAGATAAACATCCGGCTCTGGCAATCCGAGGTCGCGAAAGAAAGCATCCGACATCTGCGCGTCGTAATGCTGCCCCGTATGCAAGACGAGCGGCGCAAACTCTCCCGCGCGCCGCTTCATCTCATCCACAATCGGCGCGACCTTCATAAAGTTCGGACGCGCGCCGACGACGTTGATAACTTTTAGCATAAAACGAGCTTTGTATTTTGTGCTTTGTTCGCCTCATGCATGTTGAGCTTTGAAGCTCAAGGTTGAGTCGCATACAAAGCACAAAATACAAAGCACAAAGGACAGTTTTTACAATCTAATAATTCTCGCCTTGCTTGCGCGTCGCAGCTCACCGCCGAGGGCGTTGCGCGTGTCCACGATCAATTGCGAAAGGTCAGTCACGCGCCGGTAATCTATCTGGCTGTGGTCTGTGACGATGACGATGCAATCAGCCGTCTTCAATTCTTCATCCGTCAACTCGACTGACTGCAAAGGCTCTGCCTGACCCATCGTGTGCGCGTCGTCAAAGTTGACTTCGCCGACGAACGGGTCATGGTAACGCACGTCTGCTCCCTTCGCGCGCAAGAGGTCAATGATCGAGAGCGCGGGACTCTCTCGCACATCGTGTATGTCTTTCTTGTAAGCGACGCCGAGCAGCAGCACGCGCGAGCCGTTCAGAGCCTTGCGCTCATCATTCAACCCGTCCGACACCAGCCGCACCACATGCTCCGGCATACGCGAATTGACTTCCTCTGCCAGCCCGATAAAGCGCGAGTCAAATCCGTGCTGCCGTGCCTTCCACGACAGGTAATGCGGATCGAGCGGAATACAGTGCCCACCTATTCCGGGACCGGATAAAACGGCATGAAGCCGAAGGGCTTGGTGGCCGCCGCGCGAATCACTTCCCAGGTGTCTATGCCGAGCGTGTAGCAGAGCCGCGCCATCTCGTTTGCCATCCCGATGTTGACGGCGCGAAAAGTGTTCTCTAACAGCTTGGCGGCTTCGGCCACTCGCGCGGAGCTGACGGCATGCACATCTTTGACGATCTGCGAGTAGAGATGCGCGGCCACTTCGGTCGAATCTTCCGTGCAGCCGCCGACGACTTTCGGAATATTGTGCGTTTGAAATTGCGGGTTGCCGGGGTCAACTCTTTCGGGAGAGAAAGCGAGCAGGAAATCTTCGTCGAGCTTTAAGCCTGTCTCTTCAAACATCGGTAGTAAAACTTCGTCGGTCGTGCCCGGATAGGTCGTGGACTCTAAAACAATCAGTTGCCCGCGCCGGAGACTTTTTTGAATCTCTCCGGCGGCGGCGAGGATATAAGAGATGTCCGGCTCTTTGGTCTTGCGCAAAGGCGTGGGCACACAGATGATGATGGCATCGCAGTCTGCCAGATGGCTGAAATCGGTGGTGGCGCGCAGTCGCTTTGCTTCGACCATCTCCGCGACCGCAGAGGCTTTGACATCGCCGATGTATGAATGACCAGCGTTGATTTGTGCGACCTTTTCTTCGTCAACTTCAAAGCCTGTGGCCTCAAAGCCTGTGTGCGCGAACTCGACGGCCAGAGGCAGCCCGACATAGCCGAGGCCGATGACCCCTATCCGCACACGCTTGTTCGTTACTTGATTCGTGATCTCGCTTTTTATCATCTCGCCTGTTTTCCGGTAGTAGTATGCATCATTAAGGCAGGGCTAGAGCGCGCTTACGCTCAATCAACTCAAGACTATGTGAGCGTCGCGCGCACTGTCAAGCAGGGAAAATTAACAGGGATGGACAGGATGCACAGGATAAAGCAGGAAAGCAGGAAAACGGAGAACCGGAAAGCAGATAATAAGCTCTTCCTCTGCCTTTTTATTCGATTTCCCCTGCGCCTTCATTCTTATCCTGTGCATCCTGTCCATCCCTGTTTGAATCTTCCCCGCTTTAATTTCAGTCTAAATCTTGACAGCAAAGCAAAGACAGGCCAATATCCAAGCCCGTTAAGGGCAATCGCGTATCGCAAATTTTTCATCCGTGCCGGTGCAGGGCGTGCCTGCCTTTGTGCTGACTCAAAAAGCTCTACTGATAAATTCTGAAACCGAAAGGACGCTTGAAGATTATGTTTGAAAGAAATGGGCGGGGCGGCGCTGCCTTTGCGCTCGTGCTGCTTGCTTCATTTGCTCTCGCGTGCGGCGCGCTCAAGAATCTGGGCGGTGGCAATTCGCTGGCCGAAGCCAATAAGCTGGTGCAGGAAGCCAACAACGAACTGAAGGAAGTTGACAGGATTGCCGAGGACAGCGAAACCAAACTCGACGCTCTCAACAAGGCGGATGATAAGAACGACTCCGCAGAGGTCAAGCGGCTGCTTGACGAATTGATGAAGGCCATTGATGACGGCCTCAAGCACGGCGAAACCGCCGCCGACAAGATTGAGCAGGCGTCCAAGAAGGAGGTGGACGACAAGTACAAAGAGTATTTATCGCTCAAGTCACAGTCGCTGCGCAAACAGGTCGAGGCGTTCAAGGAGCGCAAAGAAGCCGCCAAGATCATGCGCGACAACTATGACAACTCCGACAAAACGGCGATGCAGAAAGCCAAAGACGACTTTAAGAAAAAGAACAGCAACTACAAAAAGCTGCTCGGCGAAGCGAAAGATTTGAGCCGCAAGGCCGAAGACATCGCACGCCAAAACCCCGACAAGATCAAACCCTCGTCGTGAGAAAGGCGGAAGGATGAAGGCGAAAGGTAGTGGTTCAGTTTGAAAATGAGTGACAAGCAAGCCGGACTCACCGCAGAGACCGGAGAGAACGCGGAGATAGCGCAGAGAATTGAGAGCCATTCAAGCCTCTGCGCCCCCTCTGCGTCCTCAGCGTCTCGGCGGTGAACCTCATCTCTCGACTCATTCAACTTCAAACTGAACCACTACCAGGCGTGAGGATGAGAGGCATGCTATTTGAGATGAGCGGTTCAAGGGTTCAATAGCATCTCCTTCATCCTTCATCCTTCCGCTTTCATCCTTTCTCTTCATGTCTACTCAAAAGAAAGATTCGCCTGAGAAACTTGAGCGCGGTCTGGGGCCGGTTGACGCGACGATGATCGTGGTCGGCTCGATGATCGGCTCCGGCATTTTTATCACGTCCGCAGAATCCGCGAGGCTGGTTGGCTCGCCCGGTTGGCTCTTGATGGCCTGGGCTTTGGCTGGCCTTTTGACCATCACGGGCGCGCTCTGTTGTGCGGAACTGGCGGCGATGATGCCCCGCGCGGGCGGGCAATACGTTTTCCTGCGCGAAGCCTACAACCCAGCCTTAGGATTTCTCTTCGGCTGGTCGCTGTTTCTCATCATTCAAACCGGCACGATTGCGGCGGTCGCCATCGCCTTCGCCAACTTCATGGGCGTGCTGACGGACAAAGTGTCCGCGACCAGTTATCTGATCGCGCCGCTCATAATTATCAAGCCCTTTACCCTCTGGGGAAAAAGTTTTAGCGGTTACGCCCTCAGTCTTTCGACGCAGCAACTCGTCGCCATCATAGTCATACTCGTTCTGACCCTCACCAACACGCGCGGCCTCAAGACCGGGAAGCTCATTCAAAATACTTTCACCTTTACCAAGACCGCCGCGCTGGCGGGATTGATTATCATAGGTCTCTGGCTCGGGTGGAACGAAGGAAGCGCGGCTTACACTTCCAGTTGGTGGAACTCCTGGGCTAATGGATGGACTCCGCAGGCCGCGCAGCCGGGATTGGAAGCGGTAGGCACGCTAGCGCTCGTGATGCTTTTGGGAAAAGCGATGACCGGGCCGCTGTTTGCACAGTCCGCCTGGAACAACGTCACGTTCACGGGCGGAGAGGTGCGCGACCCCGGGCGCAACTTGCCGCGCTCGCTCTTGATCGGCTGCGCTGTGGTCGTCGCGCTGTACCTGCTCGCCAATCTCGCTTACGTGGTGACGCTGCCGCTCGCGGGGATTCAGAATGCGCCGGAGAATCGTGTCGCCACGGCCACCATGCAGGCCATCTTAGGCCCGCGCGGAGCCGTCGTGATGGCCGTTGCCATTATGATCTCGACCTTTGGTTGCAACAACGGTCTGATTCTGGCGGGAGCGCGCGTCTATTATGCGATGGCGCGCGACCGTCTCTTCTTCGAGCGCATAGGCACGCTCAACAAACGCCATGTGCCCGCCGTCGCGCTGATCGCGCAGGGCGTGTGGGCTTCGCTTTTGACCCTGCCGCGCACCGTGACTTTTTCTCCGATGGATGATGTTTTGCCACAAACCCCGGTTTACGGCAACGTTTACACGCAGCTTCTGCAATACATCATCTCGGCTGATCTGGTCTTTTATGCGTTGATGGTCGGAGCCGTCATCGTCATGCGCCGCAAAGCTCCGGACATGGAGCGGCCTTACCGCACGTTCGGTTATCCGCTCGTGCCTTTAATCTATATCCTGCTGTCAACCCTGCTCGTGATAGACCTCGCTTATCTAGCGCCAGAGACTTCCGGCATCGGCTACTTGCTCGTCCTGACGGGAGTGCCTGTCTATTTCGTCTGGCGCAGGAGAAGCGCGGCGCGACCTGCTGTGTGAGTAATCTGAAAGTCAGCTATAACACGACGAAAAATATTGAGCCTGAAGCGAGCTTGCCACTGCGCGAGGCGCACCCGGCTCCTACTGCCTGCACTCGACGGCGGCAACAAACTCTATGGTCTTGCTTGACCTGTCCGTGCGCTGAAAAATTTTCTTGCCTTTCATAGCGAAAGCTATAAGATGTGCCACCATTATTAGAACCGCACTATAGGGTTTGTCTCGTATACGCATTTAGAGCGGATCTCGATTGAATGTACGGTAGGCTGTGAGCCTGCCGCCTGTCCCGTACCAGTGGCAGGCTCACAGCCTACCCTACACTGATTTGCAAACTGCTCTAGGCTCCGTTCTTCAATCGTTCACGCTCAGGTGCCAACCGAATTTCACCGTCACTGGCAGTCGGTTAGCAATATCTTGTTCGACCGACTCAAAGCTCTCAACCGCTTACGCAAAGGATCACCACATGCTCAAACGTCTCTCACACTACTTTCAAAATTCAATCACATACAGATTACCTCGCTACGGGGTGCTCTATTTTGACCATGTGCGGGGAGAATATATTGTTCTCAAATCAGCGATTACTGATCCGAATGAGCAAGAGCGTCTGGAGGAGACCATCCGCAAAAGGGGTTCCGGCGAGTTGAGGTGGAATGACCTTTACGCCTTCGAGTTAATGTTGCTCAAGCATCGAGGCCCGGATGATTTGAAAAGCAAGATTCAGAACCTCAGAAGTCACTACCGGAACGTTGCCGGTGATAAAGAATTTGAAGCTTACATGGCATCGGATGCGGCGACCGCTTCAGATGTGAATGATCTGGATGCATTACGCGCTGACCTGAGAGACCTGCTTAATAAATTTTTTCTCTTCTACTCATACATGTCTGCGCGCGAGCGTTTACGGAAGTGGCTGTTGCTGTGTTCGGCAATTATGATGTTGGTGATGCTGGTGCTGATGGCTGGCATCATCTCATACATGCAGAGTAATGAGGCCAATACAGACGGGCGGAGTTTGTTTTTCCGCATTTCCACCATCTCTGTAGTGCTTTTTGCAGGTGTCACGGGCGCCTTCATCAGTATGCAGCAGCGCCTCCAAGCGGCGGCAGTCGGAGGCGATCCCATCTACACCCTCTCAACGCTGACGCATGGCTGGCTCAGCATCTTTCTTTCACCCATCAGCGGCGCAGTCTTCGCTGTTGTCCTCTATCTCTTTTTCGCAGGCCAGTTGTTATCGGGGACAGTTTTCCCAACGATGATGACAGCCGATGCATATGGAGAGTGTGTGATCGCGCCGACGCCGCCGACGCCGGGTCCGACGGCTACGCCATCACCCACAACCTCGCCTTCGCCGACCGCATCTCCTTCACCTATAGCGTCGCCTGCGGCGTCGCCTGCGGCTTCTCCGTCGCCTTCGCCGACGCCGAGAGCCGTGCTGCTGGCTAACTTTCTGCGCTGTACCGGCCCGGCCACAGGGGTCAGTTACGCGCTCTTGGTCATCTGGTGTTTTATCGCCGGATTCGCAGAGCGTTTTGTTCCAGACGCTTTAAGCAGACTGGTTACCAACAATCAGCCGGAAGCGCAGAAGAAGTCTTAAACCGAAGTGAAGCCAACGTTATTTGTGAAGGGATAAAATGTCTGTTGAGTTGTAGGAGTTTGAGGAGCCTCTCAACCTCCGACAAATTTCCCGTGAGCTATTTATTTCATGAAAGCTACACGAGGATAGCCGTTTGCCTACTTCACCCACTCGTCCGCAATTTCCGATTCGACTTTGACGGGAACTTTCTTGACATATTCCTCGCCCGCCGCGCACATCGCATCTTCGACCGTCTTGGCGATAGCTTCAGCTTCAACAGCATCCGTCTCAACCACTATTTCGTCATGAACGATGTTGACTAGGCACGCGCTCGTCCCCTTCAAATTGTCATGCAAGAGGCGCAGGGCGCGCTTAAGAATGTCAGCCGACGTGCCCTGAATCGGATTGTTTTTTCCGTTGCGCTGCGCGAGCGAGACGGCTTGCCTGTCTTCCGAATCGAACCTGAAGCGCGCGAGGCGACCCGATGCCGTGCGTGATGTTCGTTCGCGCACGGCACGTTGGGCGGCATCGCGCAGCCATGCGTCGAGCTGGCGATAAGTGGCGAAATACTTGCGCAAAATGTCTTCGGCATCCGAGAGCTTTAAGCCCGTCATCATCGAAAAACGCTGCGCGCCGATGCCGTACACCACGCCGAAGTTCAAACGCTTGGCAAAATCGCGCTGGTCTTTCGTGACCTCTTCGAGCGGCACGTTAAAGACCTGCGCGGCGGTCACGCGATGCAGGTCTGCGCCGGAATTGAAAGCATCTATAAAACCCTTATCGCCCGTAAAGTCCGCGAGGATGCGCAGCTCTATCTGCGAATTATGGCTAACGAATCCATCGCTAATATAAGTCATCGGTCCGGGCACCGAAAGATCAAAGACAGGTTGCTCGCCGGAGGCAATGATTGAAACTACCGGGAGAAACATCTGTTTATATTCCGTCAAATGTCGCAACCCTAGTTCCTTTGCCACCACTGGGTAATCAACCTCGATAGTTGAAGCCAAAGAAGCAGTCAAAGGACGCCCCAGCGAAGAGATGTTGTTAAGACGCCGCCGCACCTCACCTGAAAGCTGTAGGGCGCGGACTTTGTCGCCAAGATTAGGCATATTGCTCACAACGGTTTTGCCAGTCCAACGCATTAAGAGAGCTGCCAGCTTAGTTTGTTTACGCATGGAGAGAAACCCGATTTGCTCGCAAAACTCTGCCAGCCCTGAAGCGACAATTGACACTGACCAGCAACTGAATCTTTTGTCCGGGCCAGTGCCTTTTTGTTCACGCAAAATAGCTGGAATGCCGAGAGCTAAAAGCATCTGATGTACGTCTCTTGCCAATTGCGCACGCGCAGAACTGAAACTCACTTTGCCTGTATCACTATCGGTAACGGAGCCGTTTGATTCAAACAAGCCCCGTAGATAGGCTGCTGCCACGGACGGCCTGCTTTGCCATAGAAACTCCGGCAAGGAGCTTTTTGAGATGCCGATTTCGGCGCACCACTTGACCAGAGGCGTGCTGTACAAGCCAAACTCCGCCACCCCCCTGTATGAGCCGCGCTCATGAACCTCGATGCTGAACATCTCTGCTGCCCACTGTTTCAATTGCATAGCTACGTCCGTATCTTGCAAATTGACTACCCATCCGAGATACCTCTTCATGAAAGTTCCATCGCCCGCGATGTAACCCATGAATGTCGCCATACGCTCATCGGCAAGACGCGGAGCTGTCAGTTCTCTATTGTTATTGTGATGTGTGCTGATTGGCTCAGGTAAGCTCGCGTAAGATAATTCTTCATGCAACCCGCGCGCCGGTTGCACAGCGACACAATCTCCGGGTGCAAGGTCTTGTATTCTCCGCCAAATATAATCACCCTCTTGGTTAAGCACACGTATACGATGGAAGGATGTAGCCCTCAGCGAATAACCGTTCTTTAACATGACAGTGCAAACCGGAAGCATTCCGCGTGTAATGACGGACGAAACGCGGGCTGTACTTTCGTTCTCTAGGAACACCTCATCGCCAATCATCACTCGCTCTACTTTTATCAATCCACGTCGCGTCGCAACGCGGGTGCCTTGCGCCACACAATAATCACTTATCACAAGCTTTCTGCCTTCGGGCGCGCGAAAGCAGCGGCGGTATTCAATGCTGTGAGGCACCTGTTGGATGTTTGGCGAATTGCACGCGAATCTCCCTGTGGGCGCGCCGATCTGGCGAAAGTCTGCGTGGATGCGCCCGGTCGCGGGGCTAATCTCTTCGAGAATATTTTCGCCGTAGCTGGTCAGGGCTTTCTGCACGGTGCGGTATTCGAGCAGCTTGGCGACGACAGGATATTCCGCCGCTAAGGGTTGCATTTTCCAGTTGCGCGTCGAATCGGGCACGGGCACGCCCAGACGTTTTAAAGCTTCTGTCAACTGGACATGCGAATCTATGTTGATGTCTGTGCGGCCAAAGAGCGAGCCTTGCACGGCTCCGACCGCAAGAAATTCCTGTAACTCGTCGGCAAGGCGTATGCGCTCGGTCTCGACTTTCTTTAACTGCTCGCGCCAGCGCACGGGGTCTAAATAAAAGCCTGTTAATTCCATCGTGGCGACAGGCATCACGCACTCGAACTCAAGCTGCGCGACGCGCAGGAGCGCATCTGCCTTGAGCCGCTCGATCATCTTTTCGCGCAGCGGTATCAGCACCAAAGCATCGCGCGCGGCATATTCGAGCTGGGCTTCGGAGAGAGAGCCGCTCCAATCGCTCAGGCGCTCGGCCTTGTCAATGGTTTCGTTCAAATAACGCGCGGCGACCGCTTCGAGTCCGTGCCGCTCTTCGGTATCACCGGCGGCTATAATCTGGCTCGCCAGCAAGGTGTCGAACAGCCCGCCAAGCTCGACTCCGAGCGTGTGCTTGATCCACTTGCCATCAAACTTCGCGTTGTGCGCGATCTTGACCGGGCGCGAGGCCGCGAGAATTTCTCTGAGCGGCGCGAGCGCCTCGCTGTGTTTCGGGTCGCCATCAGCGAAGCGGTCAAGGTCAATAATTCGCACGCCGTCCGGCGCGGCTATCTGGACAAGACGCAGGCGTCCCGCGTAAGGGTCGAGCGAAGTGGTTTCCGTATCAAGCCCGATGACCTGATGCTTTGACAGTTCTGCCATCTCCGCGCGCAGGTGCGCGGCATCCGTAATCAATTGATAGTTGGTTTCAATCATCAGTTTCTCGTGTAAGGCATGATGGAATTAGCCACAGAGACACGGAGGAAGGCAAAAGTAAAAAGGTAAAAGGTAAAAGTGAAAAGCCGTTGAATGCTTTCTGACTTTTACCTTTTTACTTTTACCTTTTGCCTGCTTCATCTCTGTGCCTCTGTGTCTCTGTGGCTAATCTTCCTGTTTGAAAATTAATCTAAACTTTTACTCTCAGCCGAGCAGGCGCTTGAGCATCAAAATTTGTCCCCTGTGCTGCGCCTCGTGATCCATCAAATGATGCAGCACCCAGCGCAGGCTCACCTCGACTTTTTTATCACGCCGCTCATAGCTGTACGTGCGCTCAAGATCGTCGTCTGTGAGTGAAGCTAAAAACTCGCGCGTTCTTTGGCGAATGCCCTCAATCGCATCCAGACAATATGCTGCGGAATACCGGAGCGCGCCAAAACCTTCCGGGTCTTCGAGCACATCCCAATGCGCGATGCGTTTATCTTCGTCCGTCATTTCGAGACGACCCAACACGACGCATTGTATCCACCACCATTCGGCTTCGCCTATGTGCAGGACAAGTCCGCCAATCGGCTGCGCGCCTTCGACAGTACGCCGCGCGAGCTGCTCATCCGACATGCTTCCGACGACCTCGTGCAACTGCTCGCGCACTTCATCCAGACCGCTCAAGTAAAAACCGATGCCGGGAGAAACGCCCGTTGCAGGAGATAAGGTTTTTCTTTCGACTTGCATTTAAAAAGTCTCCGTGAACAATCAGCCTTCGACGCCCAACTGACGATTATCATTTAGCGGTCGTGTATTGATGGTTGACAGTAGCAGCAGAGCCGCCACCGCGCCGATGCCTGCGCTGACGATGAAAGCTGTCGCCGCGCCGCGCCAGCTCCACAGCGCGCCCATCAAGAGCGAAGCGGGAAAGACAGTAATGCCGAAGGCCAGATTATACAACCCGTAAGCCGTGCCGCGCTGAGAGGGGCGCACGAGGTCTGCGACCAGAGCTTTCTCCGCGCCTTCGGCCAGCCCGAAATAAATGCCGTAGACGAGAAAGAGCGCCCACGCCATGCCGACCGACGAAACAAAAGCGAAGCACAGGTAAACCCCTGCGTAGAGCAGCCAGCCCGAAGCAATCAAAGTCTTGCGCCCGATACGGTCGGAAAGGTCTCCGCCGACAAGCGAGCTAATGACCTTGCTCGCGTGCAGCGCAGCCCAGAGCAGCGGAATCGTCGCTACCGAAACTCCTGCTTCGCGTGCGCGAAGCAGGAGAAATGCGTCCGAAGAATTTGACAGCGTAAAGAGCGCGACGATCAACAGAAAGCGTTTGAAATTTCCATCGAAGCCGCGCAGGCTCAAGGTTGGCTTTTCAAGCAAAGCATCCGCGCCCGCGCGATGCGTGCCCGACTCGCGGACGACGAAAGCAACGACCAGCACCGCTGCCAGCGCGGGAATCGAAGCCAGCAGAAAAACCAGCGCGTAATCGCCCGCGACCGGCTGGTTATAATTAGCCGCGATAAAATAGAGCAGCGCAAAGCTCAAGAGCGGGCCGATGACAGCCCCTGCGTGATCCATCGCGCGATGAAAACCGAAAGCCAGCCCGCGCTCTTCAGCCGCCGCCGCATCCGCAATCATCGCGTCGCGCGGCGCGCTGCGAATGCCTTTGCCGATGCGATCCGTCAAGCGTATCGCCAGCACTTGATACCAGGTCGTCGCGAACGCCAGCAGCGGGCGCGCAAAACTCGCCAGCGCATAGCCGAAGACGACTAAGCCTTTACGCTTGCCGCGCCGGTCGCTGAAATATCCAGAGAAAAGTTTTAAGAGGCTGGAGACGGATTCGGCTGCGCCTTCGATAGTTCCGATGACGGCGGGCGAAGCGTTGAGCGTGACGGCGAGAAAGAGCGGCAGGAGCGGATAGATAATCTCGCTCGAAGCGTCGTTCAATAAGCTGACGAGGCTGATGGCAAAGACGTTGCGCGGCAGACCCCTGTAACGTTGCCACAGACCGCGCTTTCCCTCGTCCAGTTTTTCCGCGCTAATCGCAGCGTTGTACTGGTCGGCAGCGTCTGTGTCTGTTTCCCCCATGCTTTTCTGACCCGCCGGTTAGCGATTAGAGTTTCCGCGCCGCGTGTTGGCCGGACGATTTTGCGGTGAAGCTGAATTGCTGTTCTTGCTGCCTCCGTACCAGTACCACACCAGCACAGCCACAGCCACAATCAAAACCAGAGCCAGAGCCAAAAACAGCCGGATAGCCAAACGCACTGCGCGCTTTGCCAGCGCGAGAAACAAAATGACCGCCGCGATGCCGACGACGACAACGACGATTAGAATAACTTCCATGCTCATAAAATAGTTGGCAGTTGGCAGTTAGCAGTTGGCAGAAAGAACGAATCGTCAGCGGCAATTGACTCTTGCTCTTAACTGCCAACTGCTAACTGCCTACTGTTTCTTGTAACTTGCGTGGACGGTCGTTTTGATATTTCCGCGCACATGAAAGTCGCCTTCGATCTCGACGCTCAGGGGGTCGCAGGCGCGCACGAAGTCTTCGAGGATGACGTTGATGACATGCTCGTGAAAAATCTTGACCTCGCGGAAAGAGTTGATGTAGAGCTTCAAACTCTTCAACTCGACGCAACGCTCGTTGGGGACGTACTCAAGGCGAATGGTGGCGAAATCCGGGAAGTCCGAGAACGGGCAGATGGCCGTAAACTCCGTCATCTCGAAACGCACGCGGACTTCGCGCCCGACAAATTCATACGGAAAAGTATCCAGCGGGAAAAGCTGCATCTCCTCGCGCGGCGTTGATTTGATGTCCAAACCCTGTTGGTTGACCGGCGGGAGCGTGATTTCTGATGTAGACATTTCTTAACTGCTCCTTAAAAACGGAAGCAGCATCTTACCTGAGCCGACAAAAAGAAGGCAAAAGGTAAAAGTAAAAAGGCAAAAGTGAAGATACGAAAGATGCTGTCTTCACTTTTGCCTTTTACCTTTTTACTTTTGCCTTGTTTACATTCCGCCCGGCTTCATATTCTTCATCGAGGCCATTTCTTGAGCATGTCCCAAGTGCGCCTTGAGTGTCGGCAGGGTTTTAGATGCAAAGGCTTTGAGTTCAGCATCCATGCCTTTGTTCGCTTCGCTTTGAAATAATGCGACATCCTTCTTGTGGTCTTTGACCATCTCTTGATTGAATGCTTTATCGAAAGCTGCGCCAGACATCTTCGCCATTTTATCAACCATCATTTGATGCTTGGCATCAAGCGTCGTAGGCAGCGTCATGCCTTTCGCCATCGCCAGTTGCATCAACTCTTCGTTGGCTTTCGTGTGATCGTCAACAAGTTGCTGACCGAACTTCTTGACATCCTCGCTCATGCCGCGTTCGACCGCGAGGCGTCCCATCGCCACTTCCTTCATGCCGCCCATCGCGGCTTCCATCATGAATTTCTTATCCATGCTGTTCATCATGGATTTGTTCATGCCTTTGTCCTGACCGGACATGCTGCCGTCTGCTTGAGCCGACGCCGCTCCGCTCATTAAGGTAAGCGAGCCGATGACTGCCAGAGCCGCAGACAAGATTTTGTGTTTCATCCCTTTGTTTCCTCCTTGAAAATTGTGTGAGAGTGAGAAGGGCGGCTGTGAAAATAAGCCGCCCCTGCTGTTAAAACGAGAGAGCGTTTAAGCTCCCGTGCTGGTCGCTTTCTCAAGCGAGCGAATGCGGTCGTGCGCTTCCTTGACCTGCCCGTACTGACGCTCGACGATAGAGCTAATGTCGCCCGGCAAGCCTGTGGCCTGCGCGTCCTTGTAATTTTTGACGGCGGAATCTTCGCCGCGCTCGCATTCGGAGATGACCGCGCCCTCATCTTCGCCCGTCACGGCGGATTTGATATTGATCCAGCCGCGATGCAGTGTGGCCGCGACGCTGCCTGTCTTTTCCGGGTCGCCGCCGAGCCTGCGCACTTCGTTCTGAAGCTCCGCGGCAAACTGCGCGCGTTGTTGCGAGTAGGTGTTAAAGAGCGTCTTCAACTCGCTGTTCTTCACGCCGTCCGCCGCTGTGCGAAAGCCTTCCTGCCCGTCCTTGCAAGTCTCAATCAAGTTGTTGAGTGTCGAAATCACTTCATCGTTTGTCGTAGCCATAATTTGTCTTTCTCCCTTTGTGAAATTAATTGCCATACAAAGCGGCAGGCAGACCTGATGCCGTCCCGCCGCCAAGAAATCGTTAAGCCGTCCTCACGCTCTGGCCTCGCCCGATGGCGAAGATTTTGACCAGCACGAGTCCGGCAATAAAGCCGCCGATGTGCGCCGCATACGCCACGCCGCCCGTCTGCGAACCGCCGCCCAGAAATCCCAAGCCGTTGATAAGCTGAAACGCGAACCAGAGTCCGATTGCCACAATCGCAGGGACTTGCGTCAGCATGCCGAACATAAGCACACGCACCTGTCTGCCCGGATGCAAGAGGATGTAGCCGCCCAAGACTCCGGAAATCGCGCCCGACGCTCCGAGGCTTGGAATATACGGATTGCCTCCGAACATCACGGTCGTAAAGACGTGCGCGAGCGAAGCTATCAATCCGCACACCAGATAGAAGAGCAAATATCTCCCGCGTCCCAAAGTGTGCTCGATGTTGTCTCCGAAGACCCACAGGAACAGCATGTTGCCGAAGAGATGCGCAAAGCCGCCGTGCATGAACATCGAAGTCAACAGCGTGATGTAAACGGAAATGGGCGTCGGTTGCAGATCAATCGTGCCGACAGGGTCTTGCGAGATCGGGTCTTGAATCAAGACCGGCTTGTCTATGTCCTGCCCCGTGACAATCTCCTGCGGGACGGTCGAAAAAGCGTAGGTAAACTTTTCGTTACTTCCCAGCCCCTGCAAAAAGACAAAGACCAGAATATTGACGGCGATCAAAACGTAGTTGACGATGGGCGTCGTCGTGCGGTCGGAATTGTCGTCACCTATCGGAAAAATCATCTTCTTCAGTTTCCTCAGATTGTTTCGCCTCTCAACCGGAGCGCGCTTGGCGGCTGAGATTGTGGCGAGAGTCTCATAACCAAATCGCGAGGCATCACACAAAAGGGCTTTGAAAGCTTAAAGCCTTGCATCTACTGTTCCGCTTGCGAGGGATGCTGTTTAAAAGAGCAAGCGCGCGGCGTAAATGCTACACCGCGCGCTCATTTAGCAGGATTCTCACGCTCGCGCTAAAGAAGTCGGTTGAGAATCATTCTCATACACTTAAGGCACAACCGGGCATGCTTTTATTTCGCTTCCGTGCCCGCCGTTGCCACGCCCGCATGCACAATCGCAGGCTCGTGCGGCTTTAATAACTCGTAACCCTCCGAGCGCGCTACGTAGGTCGCAGCCGTAATATCGCCCGCCACGTTCAGCGTCGTCCGGCACATGTCCAGAATCCTGTCTACGCCGAGAATGATGGCGATCAAAGCCGGGTTGACACCGATGCTTGCCAAGACGCCGATGATAAAAGGAATCGAGCCTGAAGGCACGCCAGCCGTCCCGATGCCTCCTAGAATTGCCAGATATACGACCATCAACTGCTGTCCCAAAGACAGGTCAACGCCCGCGAGTTGGGCTAAGAAAAGCACGGTCACGCCTTCGTACAAAGCCGTCCCGTTCTGGTTGGCCGTCGCCCCGACCGTCAACACAAAGCTGTTAATCTCCTGCGGCACGCCAAGATTTTCTTCGGACACGCGCAAGGCTGTCGGCAAGGTCGCGTTGGATGATGAAGTCGAGAAAGCAGTCAGGATAACGGTCTTGATGCGCCGGAAAAATTCGAGCGGCGAGATGCGCGACAGAAACCAGATGGACAGAGAATAAACGCCGAACATGTGCAGCGAGAGGCCAAGCATCACCGTCAGCACAAACCATCCGAGCGCCTGCAACAAGTCTAAGCCGAACCGCGCGGTGTTATTAAAGAGCAGGCACGCCACCGCAAACGGCGCGAACTTCATAATGATGTCTATAATCTTCGCCGTTATCTGGTACAAGGCTTCCATGCCTCTGAGCAGCGGCGCGGTGACTTCAACGGGAATGAGAGTGATGGCGATGCCGATAATCAGCGCGAAGAACATCAGGTGCAGCATGTTCGGCGTCTCTGATGCCACCGCCGCAATCGGATTCGACGGCACGAGTGTTTTAACCACTTGCATCAAAGCCGAATCCTTATTCGTCTCGCTCGTCTTCTTCTGGTCTTCGACGCGCTTCGTGGCGTCCGAGCTATATCTCGCTTGCAGCGCAGCCGAAGTATTCGGATCAACCCGTTTTCCCGGCCTGATCGTGTTCGCCAGCGTCAGGCCGATGACGACCGAGATGGCAGAGAGAATCAGGCAGTACGCGAAAGATTTGAGACCGACGCGACCGAGCTTGCGTATGTCGCCGATACCCGCCACGCCTACGACCAGCGAAGAGAAGACGAGCGGCACGACGATCATCAAGAGCAGTCGCAGGAAAAGCTGTCCCACAGGCTCTGTGATATTAGTGACGACCCACGCGACGCGCGGGTGCTCGCCGCCGAACGCATAGTTGACCGCGACGCCCGCCACCACGCCGACCGCAAGGCCAATCAGAATGCGCGTGTGCAACGCCATCCCCTTCGGGCGATCCGGCGTCGCGTCATCAAGGTCTGTCGTCACCTCGCGCTCGAACGCATCGGCCTCAACCTCACCACGCCTCGCGCGCTTCTCATCTTTTTCGTCAGCCATGTTTACCTCAAGTTATGAGTTGTTCGTGAACAGGTAAAGGAAGTGTGATTACTCATTCTACCAATTGTGAAATCAGATATATTTGTCTAATTCGTATGTCTCCCAGATGTTGGGCCATTCTTCTTTCAACTTCTCTATTCCTTTAGTACTGACGAACTCATAGTGATATATATAGTCGCCATATTCAAAGCATTCTAAATATTGAGAAAGCTCAAGACCATTGTTTGTAATATGCTTCTCTGCCTCCCGCAAAACCCAAAAATCCTGTGAAGCGTAATAGATAAATTGCTCCTCAAAGCTAATTTTTCCTGCACCGTTGGTGCGCAACATGGGCGCATCATCGAATTCAGATGCCTTTGAAAGTCGGTATGCGTCATTCGATAATAGTCTCAACAAAATGACTGCTGCCTGACCATCAAAAACTCTGGACGTAGATTTGATCCGTAATAATTCTTGTCTATGCATAATCGCTTGGGCAAGGTAATGGGCTGTTTCTTCATTCAGCTTTTTCTTTTCAGCATCACGCTTAACGAAAGCACTTGGCAGATCTTTACTTAACCCTTTATGTTCATCTTCAGTATATTGATGCACTTGAAAGCTTACATTGTGTTTACCGATTGCAGTGAAACTTTTGAATTTATTCATGTAGACTTCACTAGGATGTAATTCATGGAATACAGCTTGACTGACTAATATTTGCCCACCATCCGCTTTATCCATAATGCGGGAAGCTAGATTAATACCTGCGCCAGCTATGTTCTTTCTGCCGTTTATATCTGTGATGAGAATGTCTGTGTTCTGATTAATACCAACTCTCACTTTAAATTGCCTTGTCTGGTCTTGCATTGCCTCATTTTGATTATCAAGCGATTCAAGAATGCTTAAGGCCATTTGTATGTGGACATCATAGGGTAGGTCTGGGCTAATTAATGCTATACACATTCCGTCGCCAGTGGGTATCAAGATACAATCTTCGTCGTAATTAACCTCATGTCTGCTTAATGCTTGGCGAATTATCTCGTTAAGATGCTCCACAATTTCAGATTGTGCTTCAGCACTTCTCTCGCTGAACTGCACCACATCGAGAAATACATACTTAGCGTAGCGCCTTGTTACTTCTCTATTAATTTCTAATAACGCCATTTCTCTATTATCTGCCCCACTTCAATTTATTGCGCAGCACGTCGAAATAATTTCTGTTCGTCGGCTGCACGATGTTAAAGGTCGTCCGGCTCTTGTGAATCAACACGCGGTCATTCATCTTGAGCGGGAAACCGATCTGCCCGTCGAGCGTCAGCGCCACTTCTTCTTTCTCTGTCTTCAGGCACAACTCGATCTGCGCGTCGTCGGGCACGACGATGGGGCGGTTCGACAGGGTGAAAGGGCAAATCGGCGTCACCACCATCGCGTTCATCGAAGGATAGATAACCGGGCCTCCGGCAGACAGATTGTAAGCGGTCGAGCCGGTCGGAGTGGAGACGATCAAGCCGTCCGCGCGAAACGAATTGACGAATTGATGGTTAAAGTGCGCTTCGATTTCGATGATGCGCGCAACGGCGGATTTGTTGATGACCACATCGTTGAGAACGCGGCTGTGCGTCAAATGCTCCTCGCCACGGAAAAGCTCTACGGCGAGCATCACGCGGCGGTCAAGACGATAGTTCCTCTCAAGAATGGATTCGAGCGCGGGGAACATCTCTTCAATCCGAAACTCCGCCAGATAACCGAGGCTGCCATAGTTGATGCCGAGTACCGGCACGTCCCGGTCTCCGACCATCCGCGCCGTCGCGATCATCGTCCCGTCACCGCCCAGCACGAGCAGCAAGTCAACATTCGCCGCCAGTTCGTCGCGCGACAGAATTTCAATCGGGCAGCCGGTCTGCTGCTCAATACCTTCACTCTCAAGAACCGGCTCGCCAATCAGCCGGATGCCGCGCGCGTCGAGCCACACGACCAACTCGCAGATAGTCTTCACCGCCTCGTGTTGATGCGGTTTGACGACGACACCGATACGACGTATGGCGGTTTCTGCCATCAATCAACCAACTGTCTTGAAAGGTCTCTGGCCTCTTGGTCAGGCTTTAGAAATGTGCTTGATTACGGTAAAGATACGGCACGCGGATGATACCCGCGCGTGCTTTGGAGTGTCAACGAAGATAAAGAAAGGCAAAAGTAAAAAGGTAAAAGGCAAAAGTGAAGAGGGCTTGAATGCTTTCTTACTTTTGCCTTTTACCTTTTTACTTTTGCCTTCCTAGTGCTCCACACGCGCGCAAGGCGTTCAAGCTCTGCGCCGTCCGATTCGGGATCAACCAGAGAGAGCCAGAGCGGAGTCGGCAGCCACGCCCACGCCGCGCCGTAGACTTGTGTGTTCAACTGTTCGACGCGATGCTCCGTGCGCGTTTCCAGATTCGCGGGCGGCAAATCTTCCCAATTTTCATAACAGGCATGCTGGATGCAGGGTGCGGGCTTGGCTCGCCTGTGAACCAGACATCCGGCGTGCGGCTCATAAAGCGGGCATGCGTAAGTCTGCGCGAACGTGTCGCCGGACGCGCGCAAGTCGTAACGCTCGACGGCCTCACGCGCGCGAGCATAAACGGCGCGATGCTCAGCTTCCGTCAGGCGCGGCGTGCGCCTGAGCGTCTCGCGCATCGCGACCGCTTCAAGGCGCGTGATGTGAACATTGACGAAATGCGCGTCCGTACAACACACCCCGCGCGTCGGGCACGTCCCGCAATCTTCAGCGCGATGCTCATAGTTCAGCTTGATGAAGCTTTGATAAGCAGTCTTGATGCGCTGAAGATGTGCGAGCGCAATTTGCTCTTTGCTGTGTGCGTTCATGCCGGAAATCTTAATCAACCGTGAGTCAATCTTTGGACGAATCTCTTTCGTAGAGCGCAAGAAATTCCACGTTGCCGTCCGCGCCCCGCAGAGGGGATTCAATCACACCTCGCACTTGAAGGCCAAGCTCAAGCGCACGGCGGTTGACCTCTTCGACGACGCGCGCGTGTTGGGAAGGGTCTGTGACGATGCCGCCCTTGCCGACTTCGCCGCGCCCGACCTCGAATTGCGGTTTGATTAAGAGGATGATACGGCCTCTCTGTTTTAAGAGCGGAGCGATGGCGGGCAACACTTTGGTCGCGGAGATAAAGGATACATCCATCACCGCCAGATCGAAATTTTCCGCAAAGTCTTCGGGCGACAGGTAACGCGCGTTGACGCCTTCGCGTGATTCGACGCGCGCGTCATTCCTGAGTCGCCAGTCAAGCTGGTTGTGCCCGACATCCAGCGCGACGACGCGCCGCGCGCCGTGCTGCAAGAGACAGTCTGTAAAGCCTCCGGTCGAAGCCCCGACATCGAGACAGACAGCATCCTTTACATCTATGCCGAACTCGCGGAGGGCTGCTTCTAATTTCAAGCCGCCGCGCCCGACATAACGCATGGCGGGATCGTCCGCGCCCTTGAGGCGGATGGGCGCGTTCGTCTCGAACATCTCCGAAGATTTTTCCACGCGCTGCTCGCCGACCAGCACGACGCCCGCCATCACCAACGCCTGCGCACGCATCCGCGTCGGAGCCAGCCCGCGCTCAACCAGCAGCTTGTCTATTCGCTCGCGCTTCATCTCTCAAGATACTTACCACAGAAAACACGAGGATGCAGAGTGAAGATTTTTCTGCCTGAGAAAAAATGTTGACAAAAGGGGGAGAGGGAAGAGTATAAATAATACTTGTCTGAACACTCTGCGGAATGCTTGTCTGAACACCCTGCGGACAAGCTGCTTTGTCAATCTCATACAAACCACATATGATAAGAGCATCGCACCCATCTCTTGTCACAAGCTGCTTAACTATGCACTGAGCAGCTTTCCAAAACCCTAAGGAGACCTCAACTATGAATCTCACATCCTTACTTCGGCAAGCGCGCTTTGTAGTTATTGCGCTCCTGCTTGCCTGCGTTGAAGTTATCGCTTTTAGCGTCTGGCGTGTTCCGGTCGTGAAAAGCGATCAAAATGGCTTGCAGCAATTCCAAGCTCGTTTACGGGATGGCGTCGGCAACGAAATCATCCTCGCTGCTCCCGGTGATACATCGCAAAGAGTAAATGATTCTGTCAACTCTCTTGCCAGCTTTATCTATTATCGCTCAGGCGTCAGCTTTAGCGACGTGACCAAGAATAGATTGAGCGTGATGGAGACAAACGTTTTAAGCGGCGCACAGCGCCAATTAACGCCCCTGGAATTGCGGGACATCTTGACCGACATTGCGCTTGAGCGTCTCGCCAGCTTGACGACACAGCAAATTGAATATGCAGCGGAAACATTAATAAACTAAAGCTATTCTTGAGTCTGTTACCGCACCAGCAAAACCAATTATAATTCAGCACGCCAACGAAAGAGATAAATGCCGCGCGGCGCATCTGTAAAATGCGCCGCGCGGCATTTATCTTTACAGGTTGAAAATTTTCTTACTTGGGAGTGCCTTCAAAGATTTCACGAATGCGATAAAGCTCATCGCGTGTGCGACGCATGATCGGGTCTTGCGGAAGGTCATCATCCGAGCCTCTGCGGTTGCGCCCCCGCCCTCTGTTCTGTCTGCGCTGGTCGTCATCAGCGGCTCTGCGGTCTTCACGCCGCTGCTCAGCCTGCTCGCGTCTTTCTTCGCGTCTCTCTTCGCGCGCGGCTGCCTTGCGTTCTTCCCTGTCCTCCGCATTGTTGCGAGGGGGCGGAGCGGGCGCAGAAGTTGGAGCGGAAACAGGAGTCGGATTCGGTGCGAAGACCTGCGGCACAGCCTCTTCAGTCGCTGGCTCAGGCGTATCGGATTCCGAATCAGAGGCCATTTCTTCTTCGTCTTCGGGCATGTACGTCCAGGACATTTCAGCCGGAGTTCTTCTAATCGAGGGTCGAACGGCGACCGCTGCCTCGGCGGGCTGCTGCTGGCGGCTCTGATAGATGCTGATCCCAAGCCCTGCGGCGACGCCCGTCATGATGGCTAAGCTTACGAGCAACGCCAGCATCGGCCAGCGTCGCGTCCCGGCGACAGGTGCTGAAGACGATGCTGTTTCGGCTTCCGACAGGGGCACGACGGGGCGCGCGTCCCGCGTCGCCTGCGTGTTGAAAAATGGCCGCGACACGGTTTCGTCCAGGTCTGTGCCGGTCTCGATAATAATCTTATGTCTTTCTTCCATAACGCTTCAAACGGCTGGCGGCATTCGCGCCTCGCCTCATCCCATCATAACAAAATCCGCGCTCATGCGAACGCCAATTTTCGGTTGCCGAACTGTCAAAGGGGGGCGCGCTCCTGTTGCGCGCAGACGTGCCTTTGATGCAGTAGGTTGCGACTTCGTATGCCATCGCAACCTAAATACAAAGCTTTCTCTTTCTTTTGTACAGAATGGCGGGAGAGGTTTTTTGTCCGGACGCTTTTCGGGAGACGGTTTGTGCGGCATCCGCAGAGGCCGGAAAAAGCTGCTAGTGCTGTGTCATTGAACTTCTTAGAAGATAAATTGCCACTAGCTTCAGCTAGTGGGCGAAATAGCCTTACAATCATCGGCTTTAGCCAAACAGTTCGGCTAAAGCCGACAGATATGTTGGGCCTCTACTCCACTAGCTGAAGCTAGTGGCAATTCAAAAACCTTTCATTACATAGCACTAACTTCTTATCTTTTCTCGCTGAGCGCGCCGGTCTTCCATGACTTCCATGCTCTGTTTGACGCGCATGTAGATGCCGTCTGCGTCCAGGCCGTATTTAGCCAGCAGCAGCTTGGCGTCGCCATGCGTCACGAGGCGGTCTGGAATTCCCATGCGGACGAATTTTAGCTTGTCCTGTAATCCGTTCTCTTCCAGAAGCTCAAGCACGGCAGAGCCGAAGCCCGCCGCGAGATATGCTTCTTCAACCGTCACGATGAGACGCTTGGTGCGCGCCAGCGCGAGCAGCAGCCCGGCGTCGAGCGGCTTGACGAAGCGCGCGTTGACGACCGTTGTTTCAATACCATCCTTCGCCAGATTTTCCGCTGCCGCCAGAGACGGATACACCATCGAGCCGTAAGCGACAATCGCTATCTCGCCGCCGTCGCGGAGGATTTCGCCCTTGCCGATTTCCAGTTGCTGCGGCTCGCGGCTGATGTCTACGCCGATGCCGTTGCCGCGCGGGTAACGCAAAGCCGCAGGCCCGGGATGCTCGATGGCCGTCAGCAGCATGTCGCGCAGTTCCGCTTCATCCTTCGGAGCCATCAAGACCATGTTCGGCATCGCGCGCAGGTAGGCTATGTCCAGCAGGCCATGATGCGTCGGGCCGTCCGGCCCCGCGACGCCGCCGCGATCAAGCGCAAAAGTGACATTCAGATTCTGAATGCAGACATCGTGCATCACCTGGTCGAACGCACGTTGAAGGAACGTCGAATAGATTGCCGCGACCGGCTTTAAGCCCTCGCAGGCCATCCCGGCGCAGAACGTGATGGCGTGCTGCTCTGCGATGCCGACATCAAAAGTGCGTTTGGGGAATTTCTCCAAAGCTTTGTCAATGCCCGTGCCGTCGGGCATCGCCGCCGTCAACGCGATGATCTTTTCATCCTTCGCCATCAATTCGCACAAGGCGTCTCCGAAGACGGCTGTGTACTGCGGAGCTTTCGCGGAAGACTTGATAGGCTTGCCCGTCTTAAGCTCGAACGGGCCGGTCGCGTGCCACGCATAATAATTTTTTTCCGAAGACGGAAAGCCTTTGCCCTTCGTCGTCAACGCATGGACGATGACAGGGCTGTCTTTAACCTGCTGCGCTTCGCGCAAGGCCGCGACCAGAGCGCGCGTGTTGTGCCCGTCAACATAACCTATATATTTAAAGCCCAGCTCGTTGACCAATGCGCCCGGCAAGACCGCTGCGGCGAGCGCATCCTTGACGGTCTTGGCAGCGTGATGCAGCCGCTCGCCCAAACCCGGAATCGAGAGCAGCGTTTCGCCGACTTCATCTTTGAAGCGATGATAACCGTGAGCTTCGCGGATGCGATTCAGATAACCCGTGAGCGCACCGACCGCCGGAGCGATGGACATCTCGTTATCATTCAAGAGCACGATCAGCCGCGTCTTTAAATGCCCGGCCTGATTGATCGCCTCCATCGCCATCCCGCCCGGCAGGGAAGCGTCGCCGATCAGCGCGCAAACATGATGAGTCTCGCCCCTGCGGTCGCGCGCAATCGCCATCCCCAGCGCAGCCGAAATCGAAGTCGAAGCATGACCCGCGCCGAACGTGTCGTACTCGGACTCGTCGCGTTTGAGAAAGCCGCTCAAGCCGCCGTATTGCTTGACGGTCGGCAGCAGGTCGCGCCGCCCGGTCAGGATTTTGTGTGCGTAAGCCTGATGACCCACGTCCCAGACGAGCCTGTCGTTCGGCGTCTCAAAAGCGTAATGAAGCGCGACGGCCAACTCGACCGCGCCAAGCGACGCGCCCGTGTGACCGCCGATGCGCGACATCGTTTCCAGAATGTATTGACGGATTTCGTTTGCGACCTCCGGAAGCTGTTCGATGGGCAGGCGTCGCAAATCCGCAGGCGAATTAATCTGTTGTAGGAGTTTCATCGCGCCGCATTGTAGCGCGAGCGGCGCGGTTTTGCCATAAGTCAGAAGAGCCTGTACGTGGTTCAGTTTGAAATGCTGCTGAATAATTACAAGTACGAAAGAATCTCGCGCTGGTGGCGCAAAGGCGCAAAGGGGTTGAGCCATTCTTTATCTGTCGTGCTTGCTTTGCGTCTTTGCGCCTTTGCGGGAACCTCTCGTTTTTCTTTGCTCTGTTTGAATCTGACCCACTACTGAAGACCCGAAAGGCTGGCTGCCACAGCCGCACGATTTTTATCCCCTTCCCGACTTACGCTTTTTTCAAACCAACGCTACCCCGCGCGCGTCCAAAGATTCGAGACGGACAACTAAACAGTCTCATCAATCAAGAGCATTCAAGGGAATGCGCAATCTTTCATTCGTCAAACTTTAGAAGGAGCAAGAAACATGTCTTTACGAAACAAATTAACCGGAGCAATGTTGTCTTTCGGTCTGATAGCCGCCACAGGCATCGCCGCCTACGCACAGCAACCCGCCGCGAGCGACAAGGCCGCGCCGCAGGCACAAGGCAAAGGCTTTAGAGGAAAAGAAGGAAGAGGCGGGCGACACCATCGCGGCACGCCCGTCTTGCGCATCATGCAAGACCTCAACTTGACGGAAGCGCAGCAAACGCAAACACGCGCCATCGTCGAACGCTTCACCAACAGCATCGAGCCGCAACGTCAGGCTCTGATGGAAATCAAAAAGCAGAGAGAAGAGCAGGGAACCATCAGCGAGGACGCGCGCCAGAAAGCGACGGAGTTGCGCCAGCAAATCGAAGAGTCGCGCAAGCTGGTGCGGACAGAACTGTTGGCAGTCCTGACCACGGAACAGCGCACGCAGTACGAGAAGCTGGAACAGGAATGGAAGGCGCGCCGCGAAGAGCATCGCTCGCGTCGCGGCCAGCGCGGCACGCCGCCACCGACCGAAGACCAGTTTTAAAAGTATCGCCCCGCCCAGAGCGAAAGCGGCTCTCTGATAAAAATTTATCAGAGAGCCGCTTTTGCATATAAATCAAAAATCAGCGGGGGCAAGCCTCCGCTGATGTGAAATACACTCACGTCTTATTTTGATTTATGAACTCATGCAAGCGAGCCTCAATCTCATCCCTCACGCGCCGGAACGCTGCCAATCTTTCAGCCTCATTTCCCGCAGCCGCAGCCGGATCATCAAAGCTCCAATGAATGCGTTGCGTCTTGCCGGGAAAGAGAGGGCAATTCTCATTCGCGTTGTCGCAAACGGTGATGACGTAATCGAACTCTTGCAACGCAAATTCATCCACAGATTTCGAGCGATGCTGGCTGATGTCAATTTCTCTCTCTCGCATCGCTTCGATGGCAAGCGGGTTGACGACGGAAGGATGCGTGCCCGCGCTGTAAACTTCGTAATCGCATTCGCCCGCGCGTCTCAATAAGCCTTCGGCCATCTGGCTGCGCGCAGAGTTTCCGGTGCAGAGAATCAGCACACGCTTTGTCTTAGTCATCTTTCATCCTCATTTTCTGTCGCGTCTTTGTGCGAGACGACGACTCTCTCTGCATCTAGCGGAAGCGTTGGGACGAGCCAGCGAAAGAGAAGCGTTGCCGCCGCCGCGCCCGCTAACTGCGCGATGATAAAGCCGGGCGCGTCCGCTGGACGGATGCCCGCAAAAGTATCGCTCGCCGTGCGCGCCAGAGTGACAGCGGGGTTGGCGAATGAAGTCGAAGCGGTGAACCAGTAAGCGGCTGTGATGTACGCAGCGACGGCGAAGGGAACTGCTTCGATGCGCCTCCGCGCACAGCCCCAGATGACCGCGAGCAGGCCGAAGGTAGCGACGAACTCGCTGAACAACTGCGCGCCGCCCTGCCTCGCATGTTGCGAAGTGAAGAACACAGGCAAACCGAACATGACGTTAGCCGCAGCCACGCCTAGAAACGCGCCCGCGACCTGCGCGCACAGATACGCCGGAACATATCTCCACGCGATGCCGCCCAGTGCGGCGTCCGCCAGCGTCACAGCGGGGTTAAAGTGCGCTCCTGAGATTGGGCCAAAAGTCAGGATCAAGGCGACGAGGGCTGCGCCTGTGGCAATGGTGTTTGCGAGCAATGCTATAGCCACATTGCCGCCCGCCAGCCGCTCGCCCATGATGCCTGAGCCGACGACGGCGGCTAACAGCAATGCTGTCCCGACCGTTTCGGCGGTCAGGCATCTGGCAAGGTCAAGAGGCTTTTCCTTCTCGCGCTTCGCCGTCAAATTTTTTACCGCGAAAGAGTGACAGGCGCGCTCGTCTCAGCCGTCGTTCCGCAACATGAAGCGTTTGCAGCAGTCGCTTGCGCTTCCGTCGCAGACGCCTGTGCTGTCTCATGCGTTGCCGCCAACTCTGCGCAGCACACAGCGGTTTCCGTCAGATTGTCTTCCAGCACGACAAAGGCTTCCCATTCGTTACCGTCCGGGTCATGCACCCACGTCTTGTCCTGCAAGGCATAGCAACAATTGGTCTGCATCTCATCGCGCGTGAAGAGTCCTGCCTCTGCCCACTTTTCGCGCATCGCCAGCACATCATCAGTCGAAGCTACCTGAATCCCAAGATGCGAGAGCGCGCCGCGCTCCTTAAACGGAACCTGATTCAGGGTCAGATTGAGCGGCGGATTCTGCACGTCAAACTTCGCATATCCCGTGCGAACTTTGCTCGGCTCGATGCCCAGCATTTTGCGGTAAAAGTCTATGCTCTGCGCCACGTCGCGCACGTTCAGAGCCAGATGCGCTTTGAGCGTCTGCACCGTTTTCGTAGTCACTTGTGTCATCATCATGCCTCCTTTAATATATTCGCCTGAGCGAATGTGAGCGTGAGGATATACGCCGGATACATATCTGTCAAGGCATATTTGTCGGAGTCGTGGTAAAATGTCGGGCATGGGAAGAAACGAGACTTTTGAGATGGAATTGTTGTTTCGCGCGCTGGCGGATCGGACACGCCTGCGCCTGCTAAATTTGATGGGCAATGATGAACTTTGCGTCTGTTTTTTCGTAGAGATATTAAGAACCAACCAGCCGAAAATCTCGCGCCATCTGGCTTATTTGCGGAGGGCTGGCGTGGTCTCGGCACGCCGCGAGGGCAAGTGGATGCACTATCGCATAGTCGAGCCGCCGGATGAGCACGCCGCACGGATTTTTGGCGAGGTGCGCCAGTGGCTCAGGGAAGATTCGCTGATGCAGCGCGAGCGCGAGCGGCTGGTCAAGGTCTGCTGCGCGGTGCAGCAGCCTGTGCAACTGAGGGGCGCGCCGCGCCCTTTGAGTTTGACGGCGTGAGAGTTTTTCAAGGAGGAAATTTTTAAATGGATACCGCCACAGTTCCGGTGCTGCGCGAGCAGCTTTTGGAACGCCGCGAGAAGCTGCAAATTGCTCGCGCAGATTTTGATGAGAACGCAGAGTTGTTGCGCCTGCTCGGCGAAGTAGATGCGGCGCTCGGTCGGATGGACGAAGGCACTTACGGGCTGTGCGATGCTTGTCATGACCCGATTGAATCAGACCGCTTGCTCGCAGACCCTCTGGTTCGTTTCTGCCTGGGCGATTTGACGCCCGCACAGCAACACGCGCTGGAAGATGATCTTGAGCTGGCGGCACACATCCAGCGCGGCTTGCTGCCCGAAACTCACTTTCGCATTGACGGCTGGGAGGCATGCTTTCATTACGAGGCGGTGGGGCCTGTCAGCGGTGACTACTGCGATTTAATCAAGGGCGAAGATGGCAGCCTCTATTTCGTCTTTGGCGACGTGTCCGGCAAAGGCGTTGCGGCTTCGATGTTGATGGCGCACTTGCACGCCATGTTCCACACGCTGGTCTCGGTTGGCATGCCTCTCAAGACAATGGTCGAGCGCGCGAGCCGCGTTTTTTGTGAGAGCACGCTGCCAACGCATTTCGCCACGCTCGTCTGCGGCAGAGCGGACACTTCCGGCGAAGTCGAGATTTGCAACGCGGGACACTTGCCGCCGCTCCTGATTCAAAAAGGAGACGTGCAGCGCATCGAATCAAACGGGCTACCAGTCGGAATTTTCTGCGACGAAATTTTTTCGGCGAGCAAGCTGCGTCTCGAACACGGCGACACGCTTTTTCTTTACACGGACGGCTTGTCGGAAACTCTGGACGGGGACGGCGCTGAGTACGGCATGGATCGTTTGACGGATTTAGTCAGCGAGTCACACATGCATCCGCCGCAGGGAATGGTCAAAGCCTGTTTAGCAGACCTCTCATCTTTTCGCGCCGGGACTCCGAAGCCGGATGATTTGACGATGATGGCGATTCGCTGGAACGGTCACGGGCACGCTTAGAAGGCAAAAGTAAAAAGGTAACAGCTAGTGAATAGTGAATAGTAAATGGTAAATAGAAGAACCTTGCTGTTCACCATTTACTATTTACCATTTACTATTTACCTGCTCGCGCTTTTACCTTTTTACTTTTGCCGTATCATACGGACAATGCCTGCAACCGCTCTCGCAGCAGTAGCCGCGACGGCGCAGGAAGTGAGCCGTGAAGACCATCAAACTTCCCTCGAAGTAATAATCCACGCCCTCGACCAGCCTGGTTTTTGAGCTGCCGCCCGTCGCGTTCTCTTCCGCGCTCGCCTTATCCGTTCGTTCTTTCTTCATCGCCCGGACAATTTAGCAGACGGCTGATGTTTTCTCATCCCGCCTCGCAAACGGCGATTCGCCTCCGCCCGCGCTCCGGTGTTAAACTGCATCGCAGCACAAGCCAATTCACAATTTCATAAAAGGAGACAACAGCCATGCTCAAAGAAGGCGATGCCGCGCCGGATTTTACGACGCGCGATGCAAGCGGTAATGAGGTCAAGCTCTCGGACTTTCGCGGACAAAAGGTCGCGCTCTATTTTTATCCGAAGGACGACACGCCCGGCTGCACGAAAGAGGCGTGTTCGTTCCGCGACTCTGACAGCGTGTACCGGGAAAAGGGAATCAAGGTGCTCGGCGTCTCGCTCGACGATGAAGCCTCGCATCAGGCGTTCGCAGAGAAATTCAGTTTGCCTTTCACGCTCCTTGCCGACACGGATCATTCCCTCTCGGATGCCTACGGAGTTTACGGCGAGCAGACGTGGGGCGATAAAAAATACATGGGCGTCGCGCGCAAGACTTTTCTGATTGACGAAGACGGCAAGATCAAAAAAGTCTTTGACAAGGTCAACGTCGAGCAGCACAGCGACGAAGTGCTCGAAGCCTTCGGCGGCTAAGAGAACGCAGGGAAGTTATCTTTCGCTTGGTATTTGCAATTAGCGGAGAAGCCATGGAGCGAATCATCCTTTACCTTGCTCTTTCGTTGCTGACGATTTTTTCGGCGGGTGATGCGGTGCAGGTCAATAGCAGCGGCGGCATCTGGATGACACTCGCTTCGATGCCTTCGGCGCGACAGGAAATTTCGACCGGAGTGCTTGACGGAAAGATTTATGTCATCGCCGGCTATAACACGGGCGGGGCTTCGACCAGCACGGTTGAGGTTTATGACGTAGCCGGCAATTCATGGAGCAGCGCGGCGGCGCTTCCGATTGCGACTAATCACAACGGGGCAGCCGTCGCCGCCGGAAAGCTTTACGCATTCGGGGGAACTTCCAATCGGGTCTTCGTCTACAATCCGCCGCCGCTGAACTCCTGGGGCGAAGTCGCGCCGATGAATTTCACGCACGGCAACAGTCCTGCGGTCGGCGTGATTAATGACAAGATTTATGTGGCGGGCGGCACGGGCGCGGGAGCAAGCCAGAACGAGCTGGAAGTTTATGACACGTCGCTGAACTCTTGGACTGTGCTCGCTCCGATGCAGTTTCCGCGACATCACTGTGCGGGCGGAGTCATAGGCGGAAAGTTTTATGTCGTGGGCGGACGTGACAGCGCGGCAGCGGCGACTGCGCTCGAAGCCTACGACCCGCTGACGAACATGTGGACGACGCTTGCGCCGATGCCGACGGCGCGCTCAGGCATCGGCGCGGGCGTAGTCGCGGGCAAGCTCTATGTCTTCGGCGGCGAGATTCCCGTGCTGCATGGCGAAGTCGAAGCATACAATCCTCTGACCAATAGCTGGCGACAGTTGCCGCAGATGCAGACGCCGCGCCACGGCGTTTTCGCTTCGGTCATCGGAAATAAAATCTATCTTCCGGCAGGCGCGACCGTGCAGGGCTTTGGTGCGACGAACATCAATGATGCGTTTATCGTCCCAAACAAAATTTCCGATTTTGACGGCGACGGCAAAACAGACCTCGCGGTCTTTCGCCCATCGAGCGGCGCATGGTTTATTCAAAACAGCTCGAACAATTCTTTTCGCAGCCAAGCCTTCGGCACAAGCGGCGACCGCATCGCGCCCGGCGATTACGATGGCGATAGCAAGACGGATATAGCTGTCTTCCGTCCGGGCGATGCGACGTGGTACATCCTGAATAGCTCAAATAACACCTCGCGCGCACAGCAGTTTGGAATCGCTTCGGACACGCCCGTCGCTGCGGATTATGATAATGACGGCCTGACAGACCTCGCGGTTTTTCGCGGCGGCACCTGGTACATACAGCAGAGCCTGTCTGGATTTCGCGCGCAAGCGTTTGGGACGAGCGGCGACCTCCCCGTCACAGGCGATTATGACAATGATGGTAAATCAGACCTCGCGGTCTTTCGCCCGTCAAGCGGCACATGGTATGTCCTGCAAAGCTCGAACGGCGCGCTAAACAGCCAGCAATTCGGTATCGCTTTCGACAGCCCTGCGCAGGGCGATTATGACAACGATGGTAAAACGGATGTCGCCGTCTATCGTCCTTCAAACGGAGCTTGGTACATACAGCAAAGCGCGCTCGGAGTTAGAGCAGAGCAATTCGGCTTGAGCGCGGATGTGCCAGTGCCCGGAGATTATGACGGCGACGGCAGAACGGACATCGCTGTCTTTCGCCCCACGGACGGCACTTGGTACATCATGCAGAGCGCGCTTGGATTTAGAGCGCAAGCTTTTGGCACGAGCGGCGATGTGCCCGCGCCGTCCGCTTATCTGCCTTGACGGAATACGATTCTGAAGCTTCGGAATCGCAATCCGTCACGTTGGAATCGTATTCCGACGCGCGGAGATAATATCTCCACACCTGAGAATCTTATTCCCGCGCGTGGAGATAACATCACCTGACATGGTAATCGTATCTCCATGCGTGAGTATGTCCATCCCGGCGTATCTGATACGCTCCTGGGCGTATCAGATATTGAGAATAAGGGTTTTACCCGTTTTCCGCTGAAATCGTAATATAAAGCCTAGAGCAGTTTGCAAATCAGTGTACGGTAGGCTGTCAGCCTGCCGCCTGTGCTGCGCCAGCGGCAGGCTGACAGCCTACCGTACATCCAAACGGAATCCGCTCTAAATCCGCTCATTCCCGCTTATAATCCGGTGCAGAAATTTTCCCGGCGGCTGTTAATAACTCTTCGCGGAGCGCGTTTTATGTGTGGAGACGACTTAAAGGAGAAAGACGTGTTAGCAGCCGCAACCCACTTAAAACCAATGCCTGATCCGCCGCCGCCGGAACTGGAAACACTGTTCCGCGAGCATTACGATCAAATTTTTCGGACGGCCTATCGCGTCACCGGCAGCCCCGTGGATGCCGAAGACGTGTTGCAGACCGTTTTCCTGCGTCTGGTGCGGCGCGAAGAGGGGCTTGATTTGAAGCCGAACCCTGCGGGGTATCTCTTGCGCGCGGCGATCAATGCCTCGCTCGACATCATGCGCAGCCGCACGCGCTCGAAATCCGTTGCCCTCGATGACATCGAACACGAACAGCTCGAAAGCTCTTTCCTGAATCCCGAAGCGCAGCACGCGGACAGCGAGTTGCGCGCTCTGATTCAGGAAGCGATTTCAAAGCTCGGCCCGAAGGCGGCTGAGATGTTCGTCTTGAGATATTACGAGGGCTACGGCAATCGCGAGATAGCGGAGATGCTGGGGACTTCGCAGATGGTCGTTGGCGTGATGCTGCATCGCAGCCGCACTCGTATGAGAAAAGAGATTGGTCAGTACTTGGAGAAACATCATGAAGCGTAAAACCGAAGACACAGATGCCATTTTAGACAGAGCCATGAACGAGATTCATAACGAAAAAATTGACTCTGCCATCGTCGAAGGCGCAGCCGCGCGCGTGTGGGCCAAGCTTTCAACCGAGAGCGCAAGCGCCGCGCCGGTCACAGCCGTCGCCGCCTCAAGCGTCGAGCACATACACGGATGCTCCGATTTTCAATCGTTGATGCCCGCGTACCTGCGCGGCGAATTGCAGGATGCTCGCGCGATGCTCTTAAAAGATCACACGCACGAGTGCATCCCCTGCCGCCGCGCGCTCAAACTCGCGCGCGAAGGCAAAGTCGCCGCGACTGCCGCGACGCCTGCCGCACGCGCAATATCCAAAATCCAGCCGATTCAGCCCGTCTGGAAATGGGCGATTGCCGCGACCTTCTTTATCGGCTTCGGTCTGCTGATCTGGCCGCTCCTGCAATTCGGCCAGAACGTGCAGGCGACGGTCGAGGTTGTGAACGGGACTGTTTACAGAGTCTCGGACACAGACCTGCGCGCCATCGGTGCGGGCGAAGCGATTCAGAAAGGCGAGAAGATTCGCACGGGCAAAGATGCTACAGCCGTTGTGAAGCTTGACGACGGCTCGCTGGTCGAGATGAAGGATCGCTCGGAATTTTCCCTGAGCCGCAATTCGGATGGCACGACCATCGAGCTTGAGCGCGGCAACGTCATCGTGCAGGCCGCCAAGCAGGGCGCGCATCATCTTTATGTGCGCACGGACGAGTCTGTTACCTCTGTGACGGGAACTATCTTCTCCGTCAATCACGGCACGAAGGGCACGCGCGTCTCCGTCGTCGAAGGCGAAGTCCACGTCAATTACGCCGGCAAGGAAGATGTCCTGAAACCCGGCGACCAGACGACGACGCAGGTGAGCCTCGAAAAAGTTCCGGTCAAAACCGAAGTCGCCTGGAGCCGCGACGCCGCGCGTTACGGAGAATTGCTGAATCAGTTCGCCGGGATGCAAAAAGATTTGAATCAGGTGCAGCAGCCGGATGTCCGTTACTCGACGCGCCTGCTGGACAGCGTGCCTGAAGGGACTGTGCTTTACGCCGCGCTGCCGAACTTGAGCGCGACGCTGACCGAATCGCACCGCATCATGCAGGAGCGCATACGCCAGAACGCTGCGCTTCGCGAGTGGTGGGAGAAAGAGAACGGCAAAGGCAATGCCGGGTTGAGCCAGATTATCGAGCGCGTCCGTCAGTTCGGCGAGCAGCTTGGCGACGAGCTGGCGATCAGCGCGGAGATGGACAGCGAGGGCAAACCCAGTGCGCCCCTCGTGCTTGCGACACTGAAAAATCCCGCTGGCTTCCGCCCGTTCTTAGACCAGCAGATTGCCACCTTTACCGCAGAGCAGAAGGGCGCGCCAAAGGTTCGCATCATTGATGACCCGCAGTCTGCGACGCAGACCGCACAGCCCGACGGCAAGATGCCTGAAGAGTTGCTCATCTGGATCAACGGCGACATCGTGGCTGCCGCGCCGGAGCTGGCACAGCTTCAGCGTGTCTCTGAGACGCTCAAAAATTCGGGCGCGAATAAATTCAAGAGTTCTTCTTTCTATGCGCGCATCGCTGATGTCTATCGTGAAGGCGCTGGACTGATTGTCGCTGCCGATTTGGAAAAGATCGTGACTCATGCTCTCAAGCAAGAGATAAAGGGCGACGATAGCGAGCAGCGTATGGAAGGTTACAAGAAGCTCGGCCTGCTTGACCTCAAGCATTTCATCGTCGAGCAGAAAGAGAAATCCGGCAAGACGCAGAGCCGCGCGATGCTTACTTTCAGCCAGACTCGCAGGGGCGTTGCCTCGTGGCTGGCCGCGCCGGGGCCGATGGGCGCGCTTGAATTCATCTCGCCGGACGCGAATGTCACGGCAGCTTTCGTGGTCAAAGAGCCGACCGCGCTGGTGGACGACCTGCTCGGCTTTATCGAGACGACCAAGCCTGGATTGCGCCAGCAGCTTAACCAGCTACAGACCACGCACGGCATCAACGTCCGCAACGACATCGCTGCGCCGCTCGGCGGAGAGTTCGCCTTTGCGATTGACGGCCCACTCTTGCCGACGCCTTCGTGGAAAGTGGTCGTGGAAGTTTACGACTCCGCGAAATTGCAGCAGACGCTTGAGCGCATGGTCACGGAAATCAACAAGTATGCTGCCAAAGATGGCAAGGGCGGCTTGCAGTGGGAGCGCGCGGAAATCGGCGGGCGCACATTCTATACCTTGAAGTCCGTTGATTTCGGTCTTGAGTTCAACTACGCATACGTCAACGGCTACATGGTGGCGGGGCCGACCCGCGCGCTCGTGACTCAGGCCGTGCGGTATCGCGATTCGGGTTACACGCTCTTGACTGCGCCGCGCTTCAAGGCCGCGCTGCCCGAAGATGGCAACACGAATTTTTCCGCCATCTTGTATCACAACCTTGCGCCGCTGGTTCAGCCTTTGGCCGACCGTATGAAAGGCACTGCGCAGAATCTGCCGCAGGAACAGCAGCAGGCTCTTAGCTCTCTGGCAGACTCTGCGCCGACGCTCGCTTACGCTTACGCGCAGGACGACCGCGTCATCTTCGCGGCGGACACGGAGGGCGGGCCGTTCGGCCTCAGTCCCGCGACGTTGCTCGGCATGCCGACTTCATTCGGGTTGCAGCACATCCTGATGGAAGGCATGAACGAGAAGCCTTCCGGTCAGCAGCAGAAGAAGTAGCAACTCGACGATGCGCTGGCCGGTTTGGAGACGATGCCACCGGCCAGCGTCCCATCGAAAGTTTTTTGTCAGACATTCAAGGAGAAGTCATTATGAAGTTGACCACCAATATTGCCCGCAGCAAATCCATCACAGCCATTGCAGCCTTGCTTGTTCTTTCGTCAATGATTTTCTTTCAGGGATGCGGCCACCATAACAGTGGCGCGCTCAGCTTCGCCTCGCATAAAGTAAGTATGAAACGCGGTGGCATCACGAACAGGTTCGGCGTCGAGGAGCGAGGCCAACTCGCCATCTTTCACTACGACGGTTACTCGCTGACCGGTACGCGGCTGCAAGTGACGATTGAAAACGATAAAGTGACGATCAATGACAAGCTGGCCGGGATGCTCAAGCAGGGCGATTCGATTCGCATCACAGATGACGGCATCACTGTCAATGCTATGGATCACGGGCAGACCGCCAAGTACCTGCAAGCGAATAGCAGTGCGGCGACTGACCGAACTGCCAGCAAATAATCGTGCCGGAAAATCTGAACAAGATAGACAGGATAGGCTGGATAAAAGAATAAGGGGAAAACGGGTAACCGTTGAAGTGGGAAATAGGGAAGATAAGCGATTCGTCGCTTGCTTCCTTTTTCCCATTTTGCCTGTTCCCCTTTTAGAGCAGTTTGCAAATCAGTGTCCGGTAGGCTGTGAGCCTGCCGCTCGGACGGGACAGGCGGCAGGCTGTCAGCCTACCGTACATCCAAACGGAATCCGCTCTAGCTCTCTCTTGTATGCTGTTCATCCTTGTTTGAATTCTTCTATAATTAATGCACGCCGTTTGAAACTCTCGCACGCACGGCGGCGTAAGTGTTTCCGGCCTCAGAAACTTTTCGGAAAGGTAAACCGCCGCGATGGCCGCAACCGTTGCCAGCGAATCAAACACGCTCGCGCCTCCTGCTCAACCGCATACCGTTACGGACGCCGTCATTGAGCTTGACGGGCTGAGCGTGCAATTCGGCAAGCGTCAAATCTTAAAAGAGCTGCGCGCGAATCTGCGCGGTCGAGCCATCGGCCTGTTGGGGCCGAACGGGGCCGGGAAGACGACGCTCATTCATACGCTGCTGAGTTTTCATCCGGCCTCGGCGGGCACTGCGCGCATTCTGGGCCAGGACATTCATGATGACCCGAAACAAACGCTCTCGCAGATCGGCTACATGCCCGAGCGCGATTCGTTCATCGCCAAGATGACGTGCGTTCATTTCGTGCGCCTGATGGGAGAACTGTCCGGCCTGCCGCCGGAAGTCTCGCTTGAGCGCGCACACGAGGCTCTCTTTTATGTCGGTCTGGGAGAAGCGCGTTATCGCACGATTGATACTTACTCGCTCGGCATGAAGCAGCTCGCGAAATTGGCGCAGGCGCTCGTGCATGGGCCAAAGCTGATTATCTTGGATGAGCCGACCAACGGGCTTGACCCGCCGACGCGGGCGCGCATGATTCGCCTCATCCGCGAGATACGCGACGGCGGACAGGCTCGCCTCATGCTCTCTTCGCACCTCTTGCGCGATGTCGAAGAATGCTGCGACGAGATTCTGATTTTGAAGGATGGCTACATCGCCGCGCATTGCGATCTGGAAGAAGAGCGCAAATCGAATCGCAAGTTTCTGGAAATGGAGATGCGCGGCGACACACACGCATTCGTTGAAGCTGTCGGCAAGCTCGGCTGCGAGTATGCGCTGACGGGCGACCGCAGATTAAAACTCGTGCTTCAGGATGATTTCGAGATTCGCGACCTCTATCGCATCGCCGCCGAACGCGACGTGCAGATTCGCCGCTTGAATTATAAGAAAGATTCGCTCGAAGACATCTTTCTCAAAGCGATGGAAACCAACGGGCAGTCCCAAGTTCCAAGTCCCAAGTCTCAGGTTGGAGTCTGACTCTGAACCTGGAACATGGAATTTGACTTGGGACATGAGACTTGAGACGTGGGACTTTTCTTATGGCTGTTTACGAACACACATATAAGCGTTATGCAGGAGAGGTGACGCCCGCCTGGTCGCGCTTTCTGATTATCCCGCGCCATGCCTATCGCGGTGTTTTTCAGTCAAAAATCTTTGTCGCGTTCTTTGTTGCCTGCTTTATCCCGCCGCTGGTCGCAGCCATCCTGATTTACCTGCATCACAACGTCGCCGCGCTCGGAATTTTGCAGGCGAACATCAACGAGCTGGTGCCAATTGACGGCTCTTTCTTCGAGACGTTCGTCACAGTGCAGGGATGGTTCGCGTTTTTTCTGACGCTGCTGGTCGGGCCGCCGCTGGTTTCGCGCGATTTGACGAATAACGCTTTGCCGCTCTATTTGTGCCGCCCGCTCTCGCGCGCCGAGTACGTGATTGGCAAGATGTCTGTCGTGCTGATTCTGACTTCTTTGATTACATGGATTCCCATCTTGCTGCTCTTTCTCTTTCAGTCGTACCTGCAAGGCGGCGGATGGTTGACCGCGAACGCATGGATTGCGTATGCCATCTGGAGCGGGAGTTGGGGGTGGATTATTCTGCTCGCGCTGCTCTCGCAGGCCGTTTCGGCGTGGGTCAAGTGGCGGCTCATCGCCAGCGCGATCCTGCTCGCAATCTTTTTCATTCCTTCGATTGTGGGCGAGGTCATTAATAATCTTTTCAACACGCGCTATGGAAATTTAATCAGCTTGACCGCGCTGACTGGAAACATCCGGGCCGGGCTGTTTCGTAGCTTCAGCCCGACCGACACACAGGCCATAGAGTTTCGCGGCGGGCGCATCGTCAGACAGATAGTGCTGGCGCAGCCTCCTATTTGGAGCCACTGGCTGGTGCTGTCTGTCATTTGTTTGTTCTGCCTGTGGCTTCTCTATACCAGAGTCCGTGCTTATGAGGTGGTGCGTGGATGAGTGAGATGACGGACAACCTGATCGTTTTTGAGGATGTCTCCAAATTTTACGGAGAGATTCTCGGCGTCAATCGCGTCAACCTTTCGATTGCGCCGGGCATCACGAGCCTCGTCGGGCCGAACGGCTCCGGCAAGACGACGCTGATGAACTTGATGACCGGCCTCTTGAGGCCGTCGAAGGGGCGCGTCAGCGTCCTCGGCACACAGCCCTATCAGCCCGAAGAGCTGTTCCGCAAGGTCGGTTACTGCTCGCAGTTCGATTCGTTCCCGCGCGGCATGACCGGACGCGAGTTCGTGCGCTCGTTTCTCACGGTGCATGGCTACCGGAAAGATGAAGCGGAGCAGTTGACCGTCAAATCGCTTGAGCGCGTGACGCTGATGGACGCGGCTGACCGCAAGGTCGCAGGTTACAGCAAAGGGATGCGGCAGAAGGTGCGGCTGGCGCAAGCAATCGCGCACGGGCCGCGCGTGCTGATTCTGGATGAGCCTCTGAACGGGCTGGACCCGATGGCGCGTGCCGAGATCATAGATTTGTTTCGCTCGCTGGCGAAGGAAGGCTTGCACCTGATTATCTCAAGCCACATCCTGCACGAAGTTGACATGATGTCGGATTGCGTCATTCTGGTGAACAACGGCTACGTCGTCGCCGAAGGCAACGTGCATGGCGTGCGCGATGAGATGGAAGAGCATCCGGCGCAAATTCTTATCCGCTGTGACCGACCGGCGCAGCTTGCCTCGCGCGTCTTCGAGTCGGATTCGGTGGTCGAAGCGCGGCTGCATGAAGACCGGCAGGGGCTTTTTATCAAGACGCGCGATGCGGATAAGTTTTACCTGCTCTTTAACAGCATCGTGCTCGAAGGCGGGTTTAATGTCGAGTCGGTCGCGCCGGTTGATGATGACCTGAATGCTGTCTATCAATACTTAATCGGTTCGGATGGAGAAAGCAGATGAACACCACGACGACAGCCGACGCGCCAATCGAACAGAGCTTGGAGCCGAAAAAAAATGATTGGTCGCTCTGGGCGCGGCAGACGATGGCGATTCTCAAGCTTGAGCTGCGGAAAAACTTTTTAGGTCGCCGCTCGGTCTTAATCTACCTGCTGGCGTTGCTGCCAGTGGTGCTGGTAGCGATGCTCGCGCTGGTCACTCGCAGCCTGCCTGAAGCGCCTTTGATTCGCACGGACTTCTATCAGGCGAGCCTTGTCTTCGCAGGCATCTACGGCGGCCTCATCCTGCGCACGATAATCTTTTTCGGATGCGCGTGGATTTTTATGAATCTGATTCGCGGCGAAGTCGTAGACCGCAGCCTGCATTACTATTTCCTCTCGCCCGTGCGGCGCGAGGTTCTGGTCGTCGCTAAATATTTATCGGGCTTGCTGGTCTCCGTTATCATCTTTAGCTTTACCACCATCGGCGCGCTCTTTTTCATGTACCTGGCGGGCGCACCGGCCAGCATGCAATATCTGACGAACGGGCCGGGCTTGAGTCAGGCTTTGTGGTATCTGGCGATTACGGTGCTGGCGTGTATCGGCTACGGCTCGTTCTTTCTGGTGATAGGGCTGTTCTTTCGCAATCCGATTATTCCTGCGCTGGCGATTTACGGGTGGGAGTGGATTAACTTTCTCTTGCCGCCGCTGCTAAAAAAGGTGAGCGTCATTCATTACCTGCACTCGCTCTCGCCCGTCCCGATGCCCGAAGGCCCCTTCGCCATCATCGCCGAGCCGACGCCCGCGTGGATTTCCGTGCCCGGTCTGATTCTGGTCACGTGCATCCTGCTTTTCCTGGCCGGTCTACAGATTCGCAAGATGGAGATCAGATATATCGGAGACTAGAGCTTCAGGTTCGTTGAAAAGTCTGCCACAGAGGCACAGAGACACAGATATAACATTAGACATTTGATTTAGCATTTGCTGCATCTGTTCTTCGTGCTCTATGTCTCTGTGCCTCTGTGGCTAATCTTTAGAGCAGTTTGCAAATTAGTGTACGGTAGGCTGTGAGCCTGCCACTCGCGTCGGACAGGCGGCAGGCTCACAGCCTGCCGTACATTCAATCGACATCCGCTCCAGGGCTGTCCGCTTCGGATGCAGTCAAAATTGGCCTTGACAGCCGGTTTTAATGAGCCTAAAATTGCAGCCACTTGATTCAGTTTATGGAAGCTGTACTCGGCTGTTCCCGCTAAACTAGGGATCGGATGCCGGGGAGCCAAACTAACGGCTCGCTACAGGTAAGGCGATGTACACGCCGTTTCCACAATAAGTGCCGGAGCTTTCCGGTTCGCGCTCGCCCCACGAGGCTTTCAACGCTTGTGTGGGGCGATGTCGTGTCCGGAGGCGAAAAATATCAAGGCATCAGGTCAGAACCGCCTGCGGTAGCGGGCTGACAGATTGTGGATTGCCGATTGCGGAATGCGGATTGGAAAACACCATCATGCTTTTTAATCCGCAATCCACAATCCGCATTCCGCAATTGCCATGAAATCTTGTTGCACGACGAGGCTGCTCCGTTTTATGATGAATCTTGTTCGCGCACGTATCAGGAAGGGGACGTGCGGAGCTGTCATAACGCGCAAGGTTTGGCTGCTCTCTTCTCCGTTAAATTCTAACAGCTCGAAAAGACCTTACTTCTGACGCAAGCATTTTCGGTCAGGCTTTGTTTGAGTTCATGCGCTCAGCTCCAAAACGCCTCACTGTGCTGTAACGAGAAGATTATGACTTCCGAAAAAGAAACATCCCCCGCCGCTCCTGTCGCCGAAGGCAAGTACATTTACTGCATCATCGAAGCCAAAGAAGCCCGCTCGTTCGGGCCGATGGGCATCGGCGGTCGCGGCGACGAAGTCTACACGGTGCATCATGACGGCTTGGCGGCTGTGGTCTCGAACACGCCGCTCGTGGTGTATGACCCGACGCGCGAGAACGTCTTTGCGCACGAGCAGGTCAACGAGACGGTGATGCGCGAGTTCACGGTTTTGCCGATGGCCTTCGGCGCGCTCTTTCGCACGGAGGAAGACATCATAGAACTGATGCGCGGCACGTATGACGCGCTGCGCGACGTGCTCTCGAAGATGGAAGGCAAGGTCGAGTTCGGTCTCAAGGTCAACTGGGACAGAGACCGCGTCATCGCCGAGATCGAGCAGGAGAACGAAGAGATACGCAACCTCAAAGAGCAGATTACGGCGCGCTCGACCGGCTCGACCTACTTCGCGCGGATGCAGCTTGGCCGTCTGGTCGAGACCGCTTTGAGCGAGCAGTCCGATGCTTATGTGCGCGAGGTCTATTCCATCCTGCGCGACACCGCTGTCGCCTCGCGCGCCAACAAGCCAATCGGCGACAAGATGATTATGAACGTGGCCTTTCTCGTCGAGCGCGAGCGCGAAGCCGAGTTTGACCAGAAGGTCAAAGAAATTGCCGCCAAGTATGATGTCAAGCTCTCGTTCAAATACACAGGCCCGTGGCCTCCATACAACTTTGTCCACATCCGCCTCAAGCTCGAACGCGGCGAGGGCGCGACCGAAGCGATGACCAGATAGCTCAAAAGCGATATGTTTTTTATAGACGACATCCTGCTCGCGCCCGTCAACGGCTTTAAGTTCATCCTCGGCCAGATACAGAAGATGGCCGATCAGGAGTTGAATGACGATACTGTCATCAAAGAGCAGCTTCTGGAATTGCAGATGCTTCTTGAACTGGACGAGATTTCCGAAGAAGATTTTGCGGCGCAGGAAGCGGAGCTGTTTGCGCGCCTGCGTGTCATTAAAGCTCGTCAGTTAGATCTGCTTCATCAGGTGCACACGGCTGAGTCTTCGTCTTTTGAGATCGAAACGGGCGGCGACGAAGAAAGCGAGTTCTGGGAGCCGGGTCAGAGGGACGAGCCGTGACAGCGAAGAAGGGCAAGGCCGCGAAACCGAAAGCGCGTCCCTCTTCTCGCAAAAGTTCTCAAGCTACAGACACGCTATCAACAGCCCGTTATCTTTTCTTTGGCGGCAAAGGCGGCGTCGGCAAAACGACTGCTGCTTCTGCCGCCGCGCTGTATCTGCTCGACGGTGCGGGCGATGCAGAGCAGATTCTTTTGTTCTCGACAGACCCCGCGCACTCGCTCTCTGACAGCCTTGATATAAAAATCGGTGACCGCGTGACGGAAATCGCGCGGCATGGCAAGGCACGGCTTTACGCGCTTGAGATGAACGCCGTGCGCGCTCTGGAAGAGTTCAAGACCAAACATCGCGCGATGCTGCAAGAGATCGGAGAGCGCGGAACTTTTTTGGACGAGAGCGATATTAACGAGTTGCTAGACCTCTCTTTGCCGGGGATGGATGAAGTGATGGCGCTCTTTGAATTGACAGAGCTTGAGCGCGCGGGCGCGTATGACAGAATCGTGGTGGACACTGCTCCTTCCGGCCACACGACACGCCTCTTGCGGCTGCCGCAGGTTTTCGCGCACATGCTTGGCGCGCTTGATCTGATGGCGGAAAAGCATCGCTACCTGGTCGCGCAATTCGTGCGCGGTGGGCGCGTGCGCGAGGACGAAGTTGATCTGTTCCTGCGCGACCTCGGAGAGAGAATCGAGCGCGTGCGCGCAATGCTTTATGATGAGAGGCAAGCTGCCTTTACGCTCGTCACCATTCCAGAGGCGATGAGCGTCGAAGAGACCTTGCGTTATTACCGGATGCTGCAAGGCGAAGGCGTGCCCGTCACGGATTTAATCGTCAATCGCATCGAGCAGGAGCATGATGATTGCCCGTATTGCCGCGCGCGTGCCGTTGGTCAACGGAAATATTTAAAACAGCTTTCCGATAAATTTAAAAAGCTGCATTTTCATCAAATGCCGTTGCTGGCCGAAGAGGTGCGGGGCGTTGATGCGTTGCGAGCTTTCGCGCGTGTGGTGTGGGAAGAGAAAAGCATTTCTCACGCAAAGGCGCAAAGGCGCAAAGGCGCGACGGCAGAGAAAGAGAAACGGAGACGCAGAGACACAGAGACGCTTGAGATTATAGAAGCTCGCCGCTTGCTTATCTTTGGCGGCAAGGGCGGCGTGGGCAAGACGACAGCGGCTGCTGCGTGTGCGCTCGCTCTGGCGGAAGAAAATCGTGAGGCGCGCGTGCTGGTCTTCTCGACAGACCCGGCGCATTCGCTCTCGGATAGTTTTGAAGAGCAGGTTGGAGAGTTCAAAAAAAGCGTCGCGGGGCTAAAGAATCTGTCTGCGATGGAGATTGATCCGGGCGCGCGTTTTGAAGAATTGAAATCGCGTTATCGCGTCTGGATAGACGAGCTGTTCGATATTTTGTCCGGCAGCTCCGGTCTGGAAATAAAATTTGACAGGGAAGCTATGCGAGAGTTGGTCGCGCTCGCGCCTCCCGGCATTGACGAGATCGCGGCCTTGAGCGCGATTAGCGAGTTGTTGGATGAGGGCGGCTACACGACGATTGTGCTGGACACCGCGCCGTCCGGTCATCTCATAAGGTTTCTTGAAATGCCGCAGGTCGCTCTCTCTTGGGTGCGCGCTTTTCTCAAACTGCTTCTAAAATACAAAAACGTGGTGCGCTCCGGTCGCATCGCGGAAGAACTAATCGCGCTCTCGAAGAATATCAAGCGCGTCGCGGCTTTGCTCACAGACCCGAAAGAGTGCGAGTTTGTCGGCGTGGCGATTCCAGAGCACATGAGCCTTGAGGAAACAATTCGCTTGACGGAAACGCTCGCACGTCTCAAGCTGCCGATGCGTCGCCTGCTCATTAACAACGTCGTGCCGGAAGCATCCGCACAGAGTTGCGATTTCTGCGCCGCGCGCCGTCGCGCTCAGAGCGAGGTCATCAAAGCTTTTCGCGCGCGTGCGTTGCGCATCAAAAATCTATACGTTGCGCCGCAACAGCCGCACGAGATACGCGGCGCGAAAAACTTGCGCGAACACTTCGCACAATGGCAGATGATTTAGTTTTGGATTGGAGCGGAAGTAAGGAGTATCATTTCAGCGATGAGCAAACTCGATTCTTCAATCCGAAATCCAAAATCCAAAACCCGGAATCGAGAGGCTTTTTACATTTATTGTATCGGCGAGCGCGAGGAGCTATCACCGCTTTTTGAGCATGATGCGCCGGATGCGATTGAGCCTGATGCTACGCTTCAGTTGATCGCGGTTGATAAGCTGGCGGCGGCGGCGAGCGTGGTTCCGCTCTCGGATTACAGCGAGGATGCGATTGCTGCGCGGCTCTCTGACCCCGCGTGGGTCGCGCCGAGAGCGATGCGGCATGAAAAAATTCTAGAGCATTTCGCTGAGCGCGCCAGCATCGTCCCGCTCCGCTTCGGCACGATTTATCTGAAAGACGATGGCGTCTTACAGATGTTGAATGAGAGGCAGGCTGAGCTGCTAGACATCATCGAGCGGCTCAGGGGAAAGGAAGAATGGGGCGTCAACATCTTCTGCGACCGCGCGAAGCTGTTGGAAGCCATCACGACGCTCAGCCCCGCTTTGCGCGAGATGAGCGAGCGCGCCGCAGCCTCTTCCGCAGGACAGGCTTACCTGCTGCGGAAAAAAATCGAAGCCCAGCGCGCGGACGAAACGCGAGCCGAAATCCGCCGCGTGATCGCAGATATTGAGCGCGAGTTGTCAGCCCTGAGCGACGGCGCGACACGCCTGCGCGTGCGGCAGGCCGAAGGAGCAGAGCACGGCGATTTGTCCGCCAAGCTCGCCTTTCTGGTCAAGCGCGAACGCTTTGAAGACTTTCGCGCGGGCGCGGAAAAGCTGGCTGAGGAGCGCGAGGCCGCGGGCTTTCGCCTGGAACTGACCGGCCCGTGGCCTGCTTATAATTTTGTGACGGAATTTTAACAGGGATAGACAGGATAGGCAGGATAAATGCAAAGCGCAGGCATGATAGATAAGCTGTTCGACGGTCATCTTCAATAGCATGCCTTTCATCTTTTGTCCGTCGGCCTTCATCCTGTTTATCCTGTCCATCCCTGTTAAAATTTCCGGGATGAATTCTAATGACGGATGAAGAATTTTTAGAGTTGGAGCAGAGCGAATTGTCTTTGCTGGAAACGCTCGATCATGTGCTCAATCGCGGGCTGGTGATTGCGGGCGAGATTACCATCTCGGTCGCGGATGTTGATTTAATCTTCCTCGGCCTGAATGTCATGCTCACCTCTGTCGAGACCGCAGAGCGAGTCCTGAGGAATAGGACAGTGATAAGTGATGAGTGATAAGTGATAAGAAAAAGCATGTCTCTTATCTCATCACTTATCACTCATCACTTATCACTGATGTATTACGCTTACTGTTTGAGCGATGAAGTGACGGAGCGCATGATCGCGGGCGTGCAGGGCATTGGAGGCGTTGCGCCGCGCCTCGTTCATCTTGGCGAGATCGCGGCGGTCGTGAGCAAGCTAGAGGAAGAGGGCGTGCCTGCCGTGACGCGCGAGAATGTGTTGGCGCATGAGCGCGTGTTGGGATGCGTGCTGGCGCAGACGACGCCGCTGCCTTTTCGCTTTGGCACGATGACCGGCGCAGAGAGGCTTCAGAATTACGTTGCCTCTCAAGAGCGCAAGCTGAAGGCCGCGCTCTCGCGCGTGCGTTCTTCGGTCGAGATGAGCGTCAAAATCATCTGGAATCTGGAAGAGATCAAGCGCGAAGAGTTAGCGGCGGAGGACGCGCAAGCGGAAGGGCATGGCAAGGCTGCGGGCGCGGGCACACAGTTTCTGCTGGCGAAACAACGCGAGATAACCGGCGACGAGCGATTAAAGATGCGCGCCGGAGAGCTTCAGTCGTGGCTTGATGAGCTGCTGAAAGATGTCGTCAAAGAGTCTTCATCGAATGTGCGCCCCGCAGAGGCTCTGGTCTTGTCGGCCTCGCATCTGGTCGAGCGCGAGCGGCTTGACGGCTACCGCGAGCGGCTCGCAGCAGCGCGCGGGCAGCATCCGGAATTGCGCTTCTTGACGAGCGGCCCGTGGCCGCCATACAGTTTCAGCGATTTTAGTTCTTGAATTGTATGGATGATTCGGAGTACCCTGTGAAGCCTTCCCCCGAGTCCGCTGTTCCGGTCGAGCCGGAAATTGAAACCGCGCACACGCAAGAGTTCGTCGAAGAACTGCGGCGCGTAACAGACACTCTGCCGTCGCGCATCAACGTTGACGCGCATTCGGTCGAGCAGGGCCTGGCAAAGCTCGTCCTGACTTTGATAGAGCTAATCCGTCGCCTGCTCGAAAAACAGGCCGTCAGGCGGATGGAAGGAGGCGACCTCTCGCCTGAGCAAATAGAGGAATTGGGGCTGGCTCTGATGAAGCTCGAAGAGAAGATGTCCGAGCTAAAAGAACAGTTCGGCCTTGAAGACGAAGATTTGAATCTTGATCTTGGCCCAGTGGGAAAGCTGATTTGAATTGCAGACGGTTGGTGCGTCTGTCCACCGATACCTGATATGAGTAGCGAGCGCTCAAGCAGCTTGATTACCGCGCGTCCCCCCGGTCTGGTGGATGTGCTGGATCGTATTCTTGATAAAGGTCTGGTCATCGCGGGCGACATCAAGGTCTCGCTCGCCAACGTCGAACTGCTGACGTTGCAGATACGCATCCTCGTGTGTTCGATTGATAAGGCCGAGCAGATAGGTTTGAACTGGTGGCGTTACGATTCAAACCTGACGACGCGCGCCGAGCGCATCGAAGCCGAAAATGTTGATTTGCGTGAACGGCTGGCGGAATTGGAAAATCAGATGCGGCAATTGAGCGCACCCCCCGCGCCCAAAAGCCCTGCAAAAAAATCTGCCGCGCCGCGTCGCCCTAAACAGGCATCGAAGAAAAGGAGCTAATAGAATTCCCCCTACAGGTGAGCATGGCTGTTCGTAATGTGAACGAGCAGGCCAGCGCAAGCGTTCTGACCCGACGCCCGCTATGATCGTGAAGTCCCCCGCCCCTCGCGCTGTGCTTTAATTTCAACTTTCGGAAGAAGGAATGAAAACAAATGGCAGTTGAAAGAGCCCCGGGCGGCACAAGTCTGATAGACGTACTTGACCGCGTGTTGGATAAAGGCATCGTCATAGATGCCTGGGTACGCATCTCGCTTGTCGGCATTGATTTAATCACGATTGAGGCGCGCGTCGTCGTGGCTTCGATTGATACATACCTGAAATATGCAGAGGCTGTCGGCTTAACACCCGCCGTCTCGCGTCCTGCGCTCGCGCCAGCCGCCGAGCCGCTTGAGGATGAGACGCACCGCCGCGTGACGGTTGAGGTGGAGAGAGGGTAAAGACAGTTGGCAGTTAGCCGTTGGCAATTGGCAGCAAGAAGATAAAGGCAATTAAATCTTCACTGCCAACTGCCAACCGCCAACTGCCAACTGTCTACTGTTTTATGCAGCACCGACCGACAGAACCTGCGTTACTTGCTCCCGGTTCCCTACAGGAAGAACCTGCGTCCGAATGGCGTCTGCGGCAGTACGATACCGTCTTTGACCTCACCACGCAGATGCTTGCCACGGATAAAGTGGATGAGCGATTGCTGCTGGCGTTGGAAGCCGTGACAGCCGGTCTGGGTTACACGCAGGCGGCGGTTGCTCTGATAGACGAGCGCAACGCTTCTTTGCGAATGCGCGTCGCCGCAGGCTTTGATGACGAGCAAGCGATTGAGGGCATCCAAATGTCGCTCGATTCCGGCGCGTCGCACATCACAGTCGTTTATGAAGGCCGCCCCGCATGGGTCTCCGCCGAGGACAGTGAAGCCTCCGCAGCATTCCTCAAACAGCTTGCCTGTCAGACACACATTCTCGCTATCCCTTTATTCGGCGGACAGGGGTCTTCAAAAAAGCTTGACCGCAATCTGGCGCGCAGCCCGCGCTTAATGGATAAGCACTGGGAGCCGGAGCCTGTCACCTGTCTGGGCGTGCTGTACATCGGCGCAGCGCGCAGCGCGGTGGATGATGCGACGCTTGAGCTGCTGACACGCTTTGCCGATTGGGTCGGCTTCAGCCTCTCATCTGCGATGGAGCATGAACGGCTGACGCACATGATCGGCAAGTTGCAGCGCGAGCGGCAATGGGTCGAGTCAATCATGAAATCAGTCGCAGACCCGATTGTCCTGACCAACCTCGATAACGAAATTTTGTTGCAGAACCGGCGCGCCGAAGAATTGTTCAGCGGCTCGAAGAATGCCAGCGAAGGCAAACGCCGCGCGCTGGAAATGAACGACCTGCTTTTTTCAGCATACCTCTCAAGCGCAGCCGTCTCGTACACTGATCTCGTCCAGCGCGACATCACGCTGGTTGACCCGCTCGAAGGCTCTGACCTGCATTACGAAGTGATTTCGACTCCGGCACTGAACGCGCGCGGCGAGCGCATCGGCCTCGTCTCGATCTTTCGCGACATGACCGACCTGCGCGACGCGAACGAAGAGCTGGCGTTGAATCTCTTCAAGTTGCAGCAGGCCGAAGCGGAAGCGCGGCGCGAGCGCGACCGTCTCGATTTGATTATCGAGAACGTCGGCCAGCCCGTCGCGGTCTGCGACGAGCGCGGGAATTTTATCCTCTTCAACGCGCGTGCGGAATTGCTCTTTCAGACGCCCGCTGCGGATTCGCGTCCCGGCGCGACCGCCGCCGTGCGCGCCAATTCCGTCAAGCTCACCTCTTTTATCTCCACGCTCGCGTCCGATGCCAGCACCAGCGTGCGGCAGGCCGAGATCGAATTGATTAATCCGGGCACGGGCGAAAAACTGCCGATGGAAATCACCGCCGTCGAAGTCGCAGATGCAAAGGGAGAAGTCACAGCGGTCGTTTCCATCCTGCACGATCTGTCGGAGATGCGTGAGCTTGAGCGGCGTCGCGTTGAGCAGCAGCTTTTCGAATCGGAAAAGCTGGCGGCGGTCGGGCGTCTCGCGGCCTCTATCGCGCACGAGGTTAATAATCCGCTCGAAGCCATCAAAAATTCGCTCTATCTTTTGCAGACGAGCCGCGACGAGGCGACCAACGCGCGCTTTCTCGAAGTGGCGCGCAAAGAGACTGAGCGTGTCTCGCACATCATTCGACAGATGCTCGGCTTTGCGCGGCGCTCGGGCGAAGTCGAATGGGTCAACGTCAATCAGGTGCTCGAAGAGACGATGATTTTGGTGGAAAAGAAGCTCAAGCAATCCGGCATTCGGCTCGTCAGCCAGCTCGACCCGAAACTGCCTGCGGTACGCGCACGCGCAGACCAGTTGCGACAGGTTTTTCTCAACTTGATTCTCAATGCGCAGCAGTCCATTGAAGGCTCGGGCGAAATCACAGTTAGCACCGCCAAGACCGAACAGGCTTTGCAACCGTCCATCGCCGTTGACATCAGCGACACCGGGCGCGGCATCACCGAAGAAGAATTGCCGCGCATCTTCGAGCCGTTCTTTTCCAAGCGGCGAAAGGGCACTGGACTCGGCCTCTGGGTGACGCAGGACATCGTCAGGCAACATGGCGGGCGCATCGAAGTGACGAGCGACGAAGGCGCAGGCACGACTTTTAGCATCATCCTGCTCGTTGACTCGCCGACCTTAAGCCATGAGTAGTACGTATCAGAATGGAGCTTCGCACGCGCGCAAGCCATCCCCGCCACGCCTGCTGGTGGTGGACGACGAAGAGAACGTGCGACTGACGACCGCCGCGATTCTTGAGCAGGACGGCTACAGGGTCGAGACGGCGCAGGATGGGCATGAGGCGCTCAACCGTTTGCAAAGCGGCGACTTCGATCTCGTCTTGACGGATTTGCGCATGGAGGGCCTGGACGGGAGCGCGCTGCTGCATGAAATTAAGCGCAGCTTTCCAAACGTGATGATGATTGTGTTGACCGGATATGCTTCGATAGAATCTTCGATAGACGCGCTCAGGCACGGCGTCTACGATTATCTGGTCAAGCCTTGTGTGGTGGAGGATTTGCAATTGACCGTCCGCCGCGCGCTCGATCACAGGCGGCAGCGGATGCGCATCCGCGAGCTGTCGAGTCCGGTGGTTGAAATCTGGGACGGCGTGTTGCTCGCGCCTCTGGTCGGCACGCTCGATGATGCACGCGCGGGACAGATGTCCGCCTCGCTGCTGGAAACGACGCAAGAGAAGAATGCGGAAGTAGTAATCATAGACATTACCGGCTGTACAGTGATGGACAGCCATGTCGCCGCGCATTTGATTAACGCAGTCCATGCCGTGCGCCTGCTCGGCGCGCAGGCTATTATTACGGGCGTCGGCGCGACCACCGCCGCGACACTCGTCGCGCTGGGGGTTGACCTCGAAGGCATCACCACGCGCCGCCGCCTTGCGGACGGGCTGCGAGCGGCTTTAAAAAGTCTGAAGTCAGGAGTCGGGAGTCAGGAGTCAGGAGCCGGGAATCAAGAGTCCGGACAGCAGTTTTTGACTCCGCACTCCTGACTCCGCACTCTTGACTCTTGATTGATATATGTCTTCACTCTCAAGCATCCAAAAGGACGATAGGGCGCAGGCGGATAATGCTGTGTCCACAGGAAGAGAGACGACATGCACGCGCCTGCTCGTGGTTGATGATGAAGAGAGCGTGGCGTTGACGGTCGGCGAGGTGTTGCGTCAGGAAGGCTTTGAGGTCACGACCGCTTCCAGCGGGAGCGAGGCCGTCGCACGTCTCGATGAATCAGCTTATGATCTGGTGCTGACAGACCTGCACATGGAAGGCGGCGACGGCATCTCCGTGCTTGAGGAAATCAAGCGACGGGATTCGTTTATCATCACCATCGTCCTCACGGGCTTTGCTTCGGTCGAATCGGCCATCGCCGCGCTCAGGCACGGAGCCTACGATTATTTAATCAAGCCGTGTTTGATTGACGACCTGAAATTCACAGTCCGGCGCGGCATAGAGCATCGCTGCCTGATGCTGGCCGAGCGCGAGGCGCGCATGGGTCTCGAACAATTGAATCGAGAACTGGAAGAGCGCGTCGCGGAAAGAACTGCGGAATTGCAGCGGCTCAACGACGATCTGGCGCAGGCCAATCGCGCCAAAGATATGTTTCTGGCGACGCTCTCGCACGAGTTGCGGACGCCGCTCACGCCCGTGCTTGGCTGGGTCAACTTGTTGCGCAGCGGCGGGCTTGACGAGCGCGGCATCGCGCAGGCGCTCGACACCATCGAGCGCAACGCGCGCCTGCAAGCGCGCCTGATTGACGACCTGCTGGACATCTCGCGCATCGTCTCCGGCAAGCTGCGGTTCGACCCTGAGCCGGTTGACCTGAACTCTGTGATTTCCGCCGCCGTCGAGACGGTCAAAGCCAACGCGGCGGCGCGCAAGGTCGAGCTTGTCTTTGAACCGAGCGATACGCCGCTGATCGTGCAAGGCTCTCCCATCAGGCTGCAACAAATCGTCTGGAATCTTTTATCGAACGCCGTTAAATTTACGGAGGGCGGCGGGCATGTCAACGCGCGCGTCGAAAATTCAAACGGAGAAGCGCGCGTTATCATCGAAGACACGGGCATCGGCATTGAGCCGGAATTTTTGCCGCATGTCTTTGATCGTTTTCGTCAGGCCGATCCATCCACGACGCGGCAATTCGGTGGCCTCGGGCTGGGGCTTGCCATCGTTGACGCGCTCGTCAAGCTGCACAAGGGACAAGTCAGCGCAGAGTCGGAAGGACTTGGGCGTGGCTCACGCTTTACTTTCGCGATGCCGTGTGTGCTGGGAGCGGCGTGCGAGGATGAGGTCGAAGCTTATAGCGCTGAATTCACGCTGGAACAACCCGTCTTGCTGGTGGATGATTCGCCGGACACGCTTGAGCTTTTGTGTGCGCTCTTCGAGCGACACGATTGCCGCGTACTGAAAGCCGAATCCGTCCCGGCGGCTCTGCATGTGTTGGAGTCAGAGCATCCCGGCCTGATTATCTCGGACATCGGGCTGCCGGGTGTAGATGGTTATGAATTTATCGGCAGGGTGCGCCGCCTGCCGGGAATGGAAAAAGTTCCGGCCATCGCCATCTCCGGCTACGCGATGGAAGAAGACCGCCAGCGCGCCCTCGCCGCAGGCTTCGCGGCGCATCTAGCCAAACCGCTCGACCCCTCCAAACTCTTCAGCTTGATTCGCCAACTGGTCAAAAACAGTGACGAGTGACAAGTGACAGGTGACAAGCAAGAGCAAGTTTTAACTTGTCACTTGTCACTGCTCTTATCCCTGCTCTTGAAAATCTACAGAGGCGACATGCTCGCTGATGGTGCGTCCGAAGTTTGCGACCAGCACATGTTCCGGGTGAACTGTGTAAGCCTCAAGCGCGGCGAGGTCACGAAAGACCGCGACGAGTCCGACATCGTAAGAGCGCGCCAGATGCAGCACGTCAAACCCCACAGCAAAACTGACGATCCCATCCATCAACTCGGGCAACCGCCGTAGCCGCGCGACGTGCTCCTGTCGCAATTCCTCTTCCACGTCCGCGCGATATTTCCAGATCACGATATGAGTCAACATAATAAGCAGGGATGAGGGCGGAGGGATGAGGGATGAAAGAAATGCTATTGAAGCAATGCTTCGATAAGCTGTTCATTCAATCCTTTTCATCCCTCCGCCCTCATCCTTCATCCCTTCGTTCGCACCAAAGTCGTGTGACTTCGTGGCGATAATCAAAAAGCTTTCGCAGGCGCGGGACGATGACGAGCGGGCTAGCGAGCCTGCCCAAAAGTGCGAGCGGCGGCTCATATTCTATCTCATCGCGCAGCGTTGCGCCTGTCTCATGCGGCTCGATGATATGGCGGTGCCGCCACTTGCGGAACGGCCCTTTGACCTGCACGTCTTCAAACATGCGCGGCGGGTCATAGGCCGTGTGCAAGGCTTCCCAACGCGCGTTGAAAAGGCCGAACAGCTTTGTCTCGACGATGGCGCGTGCGCCCGGCTGCAAGCTCGGCGCTCTCTCTATGATGCGCGACTTTTCCCACGGCGGCATCAGTCGCTTGAACACATCGGGCAATTCGTGAAAAGCGAAGACGCGCTCCGGCGACGCGCGAATGATACTCTCTTTAACGAAGCGCATAATAAAAGTCCCAAGTCCCAAGTCTCAAGCCCCAAGTCAAAGACAAGTTTTTAACCTGGGACATGGGACTTCGGGACTTGGGACTTATTTTAGGTATCTGTCGAACCACGCCAGCGTTCTTTCTAAGGCATCAACACGATGGCGCGGCTCGCGGAAGCTGTGGCCCTCGCGCGGGTAACGCACGAGTTGTGTTTCGACTCCGCGCCGCTTGAGCGCGGTGTACATCTCTTCGGCCTGCGTGATATGCACGTCGTTGTCCTGCTCGCCGTGAAGGAAAAGCGTCGGCGTGTGCGCCTGCCTGACATAACGCAAAGGTGACCAACGCCACAACAGATCGTAATCGTCCCACGGCAAGCCGAACTCCGCGTGAATCAAATCCTGATACAGCGAGGTTGAATAAAAGCTAATCAGGTTACTGACCGAAGCATGAGCGACAGCGGCTTTAAAGCGTTGCGTCTGCGTCACGATCCAGTTGGTCATAAAGCCGCCGTATGAGCCGCCCGTCACGCCCATTCGCTCCGCATCAATCCACTGGAAGCGGCGCAACGCTTCGTCCACGCCGAGCATCAAGTCCCTGTAATCGCCGCCGCCCCACTCGCGCAAAGTCCCGTCGGAAAACTTTTGCCCGTACCCGCTCGAACCACGCGGATTCAAAAACAGCACAGCGTAACCGCGCGCCGCGTAAACCTGAAAAGTCGAGTTGAAACTGTAGCCGTACATCCCGTGCGGCCCGCCGTGAATGCTTAAGATTAAAGGATACCGCACGCCTTCGCGCCAGCCTGCGGGCTTCATCAGCCAGCCTTGAATCGGTGTGCCGTCGAAACTCTTGAAAGTGATTTCTTCCGGCTCAACAGATGTCAAAGTGCGCGCCGCAGCCGGTTCATTATGCGCGCTGATACGTCTGAAGATAACGCCCGTGCCCGCGCCAAACCAGACTTCGGCTGGATTCATAGCGTTGCTCAGCGTGAAAGTCGCAGGCACTGCAAGGTTGAGGGCAAGGCCGTCATCCCTGACCTCCGGGAAGGCTTTAGCTGAGACGCTGAAACTGTTGATTTGATACGGGCGAATCTGCGGCAGCAATCCTCCACCGCTCCTGTATTGAGTGAGCGTCGGGCTGTCAACAAATATTCCTCCCGTTCTTCCGAAGTCTTGAATATGAAGCACAAATGTTTGAACTCTTCCTTCTCGCACCCCGACTCGGTGGATATGCGTTTGACCATAATCGCCTGCCAGAAAGAGGATGCCCCGGCTATCAGGCAACCAGCGCGGGCTGCGTGCGCGGCGGTCTTGCGCGGCGGTCAACTCGCGGCCACGGCCTCCTTCCGCATCAACCACCCAGACGTGCGCGTCTTCGGCCACGCTGTCAATCGTCGTCACTTCGCGCCTTGTCGCCGTGTAAGCGATCCACTTGCCGTCGGGCGACCACTGCGGCTCGTACTCGCAGCCGGGCGTGTCTGTGATTTGACGCACGCGCCCGTTCGTCGTGACCGCGAAGATGTCCGAGTTGTTATTAGCATCCGGGTTCAGCTCACGATTTGAGAGAAAAGCTATCTCGTCTCCGCGCGCGTTCCATGTGACGGCGTGATCGTAAAAGCGGCCTTCCGTGAGTTGGCGTGCTTCCGCCCTCTCGTTATCAACATCAACCATCCAGACATGCGTCCGCGCGTCGTCAGAGAAAGACGTGCGCGACTTGTATTGAATGCGGTCTATCACACGCGGGTCATTGCGCCCGCTGCCGCTGCTTCCACCAATAGCATCGCTCTCATCCGTCGCTGAGATAAAGGCTATGCGCTTACTGTCCGGCGACCATGCGAGCGCGTCTCCGGCATAAGGAAGATAAAAATTTGTCTCCGTGACGGGCGCAAGCAGGCGCGGCTGGCGATTGTCGAGCGAGACGACGTAAACGCCTGCCTGATCTTTTTCGCTGGCGAGAAAGGCTATGCGCTTGCTGTCCGGCGACCAGCGCGGATTCGTCGCGTTCCAGCCGGAAGAGAGAAGCTGCGTGGCCGCGCTCCTGCGGGCAGCGGGACGCGCGGCATCCAGCGCAGTCTGCGAAGTGTCCGAGACCGTCCGCGCAATCCAGATGGCCGAGCGCGTTCCATCACCCTCAACCGTCGAGACCGTATAGACGACCCAATTTCCATCCGGCGAAATCTGCGTGTCACCGACACTCGCAACCCTCAGAATATCCGTGGGCGTCATCGCGCGCCGCGTCTGCGCCGTTGCATTATGTGTAATGAACAGAAGACAAGGGAGGAAAGTTAAAGTTAATGTGTTGGTAAGATGATTACTCACGCAAAGGCGCAAAGACGCAAAGAGATTACGCCTTTCTTTCTTTGCGTCTTTGCGCCTTTGCGTGAAAATGTTTTTATAATCCATTAACCACCCGTGTGATTCCATCTTTAATCAACTCCGCTCCGAAATTTATCAATAATCCAAGTTTCCTGTCAGCTAAGCGCAGGTACGTCAACAGTTGTTTTTTATGAACCGGCGCAATTACTTCCACTGACTTTATCTCGACAATTACTTTATCTCCAACTATCAAATCTGCTCGAAAGCCCATGTCCATCCTAACGCTTTCATAAATGGTAGGAATTGGTTGTTGCCTGACTACCTTAAGCCCCCGTTTCTCAAGTTCATAGGCCAAGGTAGCTTCATAAACTGATTCAAGCAGTCCGGGGCCGAGAGTGGTGTGGATTTTGAACGCGGCGTTGACGATTTCTTTGGCAAGTTCGTTTTCTGTCATGAGGTATGTCTCCTGCAAAGGATTGAGAGGTTTTCTCATGGTTGAGATTTCATGTAAGCATTGATTTCTGCTCGTTGAGCAGTTGCCAGATATGCCGGAGGTGCGTTTCGGCTGTGTGGATGTTGCCGATGGCGAGGCGCAGCGTGAGCTTGTCTTTGAGCCGCGTGTGTGAGAGGTAAGCTTTGCCAGTCTGGTTGACGCCGTTCATGATGTTTTCATTCAGCGCATCAAGACGCGCCGCGCGCTCTGCTTCTGTTTCGCCTTCGATTTGTGGGCAGGCGCGAAAGCAGACGAGGCTGAAGGGAACAGGCGCGAGCAGCTCCCAATCATCCGATTCCTCGACCCATGAGGCGAAGAGACGCGCGAGGCGGCAATGCTCGCGGATGCGCGCGGCGAGTCCCTCCTGACCGAAATAACGCAAGACCATCCAGAGCTTGAGCGCGCGAAAACGACGCCCGAGCTGGATGCCGTAATCCATCCCGTTGCGCACATTTTCGGCTTCGCTTGTCCGCAGGTATTCGGGGACGAGCGAAAAGGCGCGGCGCAGAAGTTCCATGTGGCGACAGTAAAGCACAGAGAGATCGAACGGCGTGAAGAGCCATTTGTGCGGATTGACGACGAGCGAATCGGCGCGCTCGCAGCCGTCCAAAATGTGCCGCATCTCCGGCACGATTGCCGCAGAGCCTGCATAGGCCGCGTCCACATGCAGCCACAGCGCATGCTGTTCGCAGATGCCTGCAATCTCGCGCACGGGGTCTATGCTGCTCATCGAAGTCGTGCCCACAGTCGCGATGACGCAGAAGGGAAGCATGCCGTTTCGCTTATCTTCTTCGATGGCACGAGCCAGCGCGGCTGCATCCATCCGAAAGTCCGCGTCAGTCGGAATCAAGCGCAAGGCGCGTTGGCCTAAGCCTAATGTGAGAACTCCTTTTTCGATGGACGAGTGAACGTGCTCGGAAGCGTAAACCCTGAGCAGCGGCAGGTCGCTGCGCCCGCTCATGCCGTCTTCGCGTATGCGGACATTCAGACCTTCGCGCGCGGCGGCCATCGCGTGCATGCTGCCGACCGAGGCCGTGTCATAGATGATGCCTTCCATCCCTGCATCAAGACCCATCATCTGCCGCAGCCAGTTGAGCGTGACCTCTTCCAATTCGGTCGAGGCGGGAGAAGTGCGCCAGAGCATCGCTTTGACATCAAAGGCTGCGCTCAGCATCTCTCCAAAAATGCCGGGAGCCGAAGTCGAAGTAGCGAAGAGCGCGAAGAACGAAGGATGATTCCAGTGCGTGAGAGCGGGAACAATCAGGCGGTCAATGTCTGCCAGAATCGCTTCCATCGCTTCGCCGTGTACGGGCGCAGCATCCGGAAGCTGCGCGACCAACTCGCCGGGAGCAACCTGCGCCAGCACCGGACGCTCTTCGATGTGCGCTAGATAATCGCTGATCCAATCTATCAGTTGATAACCGTAGCGGCGAAAGTCTTCCGCGCTCATGTCGCCTCTGTCGGGCGCAAATCCGTTCTGCTTTTCTTCCGTCATGTTTGCGTTAAGTATCACATAGAAGAATGAAGACACAAGATATTTCCCGCAAAGGCGCAAAGGCGCAAAGAACAGGATGTACAAGAGAAGCAACTAAGAAATTTTCTACAACAAGCTTTCTGGTTTTCTTGGCGTCTTTGCACCTTTGCGGGAAATTACTTTTTGCTAAACAAAAAAAAGGGAAGCCATCACAGCTTCCCTCTCAAGAACTCAAGTTTTAAGCGACGCTCTAGCGATAGATGTGTTCGCCGCGATGGGTTCTCCACTCGTTCTCGAAGTATTCCGCGTCTTCATCCGTGCGCGGATTGACGCCCATCACGATGCCGCCTTTTCTGACTTCTTCGTCATAAATCTTAGCGCGATCTTCAGGAATGCCTGCGCCGATCAGCGCGCCGACAAGGCCGCCGGTCAAGCTGCCTGCGCCTGCTCCGGCCAGCGCTGCCACAATCGGGCCTGCCACGAGCAGTCCGAGTCCGGGCAGCGCGACGGTCGTGCCGATGGCTGCAATCGCGCCAAGCACAGCGCCGGTCGTGCCGCCGATGGCCGAGCCGAGTCCGGCTCCTTCCAGAGCCTTGCTGCCAAGCTCTGTGTCCGGTGCATTGTCATCGTCTTTGAAATATTTGTTTCGCGTGTCATCCGACATCAAAAGATTTACGTCGTCTTTGTCATAACCGCGACTGCTGACTGAACCGTATGCGCGCTCTGCGCTCTCTCTGTCTCTAAACAGTCCGGTCACCATTCGTGAGCGTCCGGTTGTTGCACCTGTAGTGTCTGCCATTGTTTTTGATTCCTCCCTGAGTTAATTCAAACCACTTGATAATTTTATAGCGCATAACCAAAACGGTTGCGCCTCTTGTCCTGTGTATGCTTTTTGTATCTTTCACAGCACATGATAGAGATATGGCAAAAGTCGTACCGTAAAGTTGGTAAAGGCTGGCGAGTTGAAGATTTATTCTCGACACGTGGCCTCAAATCGGTATAATGCGGGTTCGTCAGGATTTCATTACCAGCGGGCAGCGCTTAAGTCCGGGTCTCGCCGTTGACGATGCGTGCAAAGGATCGCGCGTTTATGCTTTGATCGTAAACGCGCTTTTGAGTCGCACCAACACGGCGTGGAAGACGCGGATTAGACCGTGTTGTGAGCGTGTCAGGGCGCTCAGTGATGAAGTCCACAGAGCGTTGCCAGTCGAACGCCAAAGACGCTTTTTCCGTTCCCCGTTTGCCTTCTAAACTTCTATCTTCTGTGAGGACACTATGAAACGTATTCTGCTGACCTTTGGATTGATTATCGCGTTACTGACCCCGCTGGCCTGCGTCCGTAAAAATGATGGCGGCGTATCTGATAATACTGGCCCGATCAAGGTCGGCGTCTACGTGGATTTGACCGGCGCTACAGCCGGATTCGGACAGTCAACGAAAAATGGCATCGAGCTGGCGAAGGATGAGATAAATGCTGCCGGTGGCATCAATGGTCGCCAGATACAGCTCATCCCGGAAGACGATCAGGGAAGGCCGGAGCAGGCAAAAACGGTCGTCTCCAAACTCATCAATCAGGATAAGGTGCATGCCGTGCTGGGCGAGGTCGCTTCGACCAACAGCCTTGCTGCGGCTCCGGTGGCACAGGAAGCCAAAATCCCGATGATTACTCCTTCGTCAACCAATCCGAAGGTGACACAGACGGGCGATTACATCTTTCGCGTTTGCTTCATAGACCCGTTTCAGGGCGGCGTCATGGCAAAGTTTGCTGCCAATACTCTGAAGGCCAAGACCGCAGCCATCTTTGGCGATGTCAATTCGGATTACAGCAAAGGCTTGACGGAATTTTTCGAGCGCGAGTTTAACCGCCTCGGCGGGCAGGTGATTGATAAGCAGTCTTACGCACAGCAGGATCGTGACTTCAAAGCACAGCTCACGGCCATTCGCGCCAAGAACCCCGGCGTGATTTACGTTCCCGGCTATTACGGCGAGGTCGGCATCATCTCCAAGCAGGCCAGAGAGCTGGGAATTACAGTACCGATTCTCGGCGGCGATGGATGGGACAATCCGGAAATCTGGAACCTCGGCGGCGAGGCCATGAAGAACACTTTCATCTCCAACCATTATTCGGTGGATGACCCTTCGCCTTCGATTCAAAAATTCGTCAGCGCATACAAGGCGCGCTTCAGCGGCACTTCGCCGGATTCGCTGGCCGCTCTCGCCTATGACGCGATGTACATTCTGGCCGACGCCATTCGCCGCGCCGGGACGACCGATCCGGCCAAGCTGCGCGACGCCATCGCGCAGACCTCAAACTTTCTGGGCGTGACCGGCAGCATCACCATCAACAAGGATCGCGACTCGGTCAAACCCGCAGTCGTGTTGGAGCTTGATCCGGCGGGACGCAAGTTTATTTATAGGGAAACGATTCAGCCGGAAGGCGCTGCGGCAGCAGCCTCGCCCGCTGCGGTTGCGGCGTCACCTGCGGCGGCGGCAGCTTCTCCGGCGATGGCCGCGTCGCCTACAGGGTCTCCGGCCAGCGCGGCTTCGCCGGGAAAAAACACCACGGGCGCGCCGGGCGCGTCACCCGCACCGACTAAATAATAGTGAGTCCGAAGGCACGTCAACCGATTCGACAAACATCATGGACACTTTCGTACAGCAACTGATTAACGGCCTGACCGTCGGTTCGATCTATGCGCTGATCGCGCTCGGATACACGATGGTCTACGGCATTTTGCGGCTCATCAACTTCGCGCACGGCGACATCTACATGGTCGGAGCTTACGCCGGATTTATCCTCGCGGCGCAGCTCGGTTTCGCTTCCAATCCGGGGGTGTTCAGCCTCGCCGTGACGCTCATCGGCTCAATGGTGATTGCGGCGCTCATCGGAATGGCGATTGAGCGTTTCGCGTATCGCCCGGTCAGGAAATATTCCCGGATGACGACGCTGATTACGGCCATCGGGATGTCGCTCTTTCTGGAGAATTTGTTTGTCGTCATCTTCGACCCGACGCCGCGAGCGTTTCCGCAGCTCATGCAGAATCAGAACTACACGCTGTTTGGCAACGCGGCGATCTCCAAGACGCAGATTTTGATCTTTGTCGTCTCCATCGCGCTGATGGTGCTGTTGCAATGGATTATCTACCGCACAAAGGTTGGGACGGCGATGCGCGCCGTCTCGTTCAATCTCAACTCGGCGAAGCTGATGGGCATCAACACGGATTTCATCATCGCCTTTACCTTCGCATTGGGGAGCGCGCTGGCGGCTGCGGGCGGCGTCCTGACGGCGCAGTATAATCCGAAGATTGACCCGCTGATGGGCATCATCACGGGACTCAAAGCTTTTGTGGCGGCGGTCTTGGGCGGCATCGGCAACATTCCGGGCGCGGTCTTGGGCGGCCTGCTCATCGGCGCGGCTGAGACTTTCGTGGTGGGTTACGGCCAGAACATCGGCATCCCTTCGACTTACCGCGACGCCGTCGCCTTCTCGATTTTGATTCTGGTGCTCTTGTTCCGTCCGGCTGGACTGCTCGGCTCCACCGTACAGGAGAAAGTGTAACGATTTTCGATTGCGGATTGCGGATTGCGGATTACAGAAGAGGATGACGAAACTCGCGCGCTCACACTCTAATCCGCAATCCGCAATCCAAAATAATCTTATGGCTTCTTTCTTAAAAGGACTTCTCGCCGCCGTTGTTATTGTCGGGCTGCTGCTGGTACTGAATGCGCTGCTGAGCCGGGAAGGCTTGTTCGGCTTCGGCCTGCCTTTTCTGGATGATTACACGGCGCGCTTGCTGGTCTTCATCGGCATCAATATCACTCTGGCCGTTTCGCTCAACCTGATAAACGGTTTCACGGGACAATTCTCAATCGGTCACGCGGGATTCATGGCGGTCGGCGCGTATGCGTCCGCTTACATTACCGTCTATCACGGCAAGGCCATCGAAGCCTCTCTGTCCGGTTTTGTCGGCGAGACGGTCGCGCACGCGCTGGTTTTGTTGCTGGTCGTGCTGGTCGGCGCGCTGGTGGCGGCGCTGGCAGGATTGATCGTCGGCATTCCTTCTTTACGCCTGCGCGGTGATTATCTGGCGATTGTCACGCTCGGGTTTTCAGAGATTATCCGCATCGTCATCCTGAATATTGATGTGGTGGGCGGCGCGACGGGCTTGACGGTTCCCGGCTACGCGGATTTTTTCTGGGTCGGCATCTTCGCCGTGCTGACGATTATCGTCGTGCGTAATATCGTGCGCTCAGACATGGGACGCGCGCTCGTTTCCATACGCGAGGACGAGCTGGCAGCCGAAGCGATGGGCATCAATACGACGCGCTACAAAGTTGTCTCGTTTGTAATTAGCTCGGCCTTCGCGGGCGTGGCGGGCGTGCTCTTCGCTCACTACAACAAATTTTTGAGCACCAACGATTTTACTTTTATCAAGTCGTTCGAGCTGATTATCATGATCGTGCTCGGCGGCATGGGTTCGATTACGGGAGCTATCTTAGGCGCGATTGTAATTACCCTGCTGCCGGAACTTCTGCGCCTTTTGCCGGATGTCGGCGGCTACAAGCTGACGGAGCTGCGTCTGGTAATTTATTCGGCCTTGCTGATTCTGACGATGATCTTCAGGCCGCAAGGGATTTTGGGGACGCGCGAGTTCGGCCTGAACTGGCTGAGGCGTCCACAGAAGCGACCCGCAGGCGACGAAGCGGTCGGCGCAGATAAAGGAGTGCCCATTGCCGAGCAGTCAACCGAAGAGACTATCAAGGAGAGAGATAACAGATGAGCCGCGCGCCAGAGCCAAACGCCGTTGACGCGACCAAAGAAGAATCCATCTTTACCGAGGCCGCGCGCACCGTTCAAAGCCATGTCCATGCACCCGCAGAAGTTCCGAACGGCGACTCTATCCTGCGCACGGATAAAGCGACCATTCGCTTTGGCGGCCTCATCGCCGTCAACACACTTGACCTGGACGTGCGCAAAGGGGAAATCTTCGGTCTCATCGGCCCGAACGGAGCGGGGAAGACGACCATCTTTAATTTGCTGACGGGCGTCTACAGGCCAACCTCCGGCGAAATTTATTTTAAGGGACAGCGGACTGATGGCCTGCGCCCCTACCAGATTTCGCGGCGCGGTGTCTCTCGCACCTTCCAGAACATACGCCTCTTTCCGAGCATGTCCGTACTGGAAAACGTGATGACGGCCTGTCATCGTCACGCCAGCCAAACGCTGCTTGACGCAGTCCTGCGCCTGCCGCGCTTTGCGCGTGACGAGCGCGACCATGAGGATTTCTGTCTGGAACTTCTGAGAATCTTCGACCTTGAGCGTTACCGGAACGAGGGCGGAACGAGCCTGCCATACGGCAGCCAGCGTAGGCTTGAGATCGTGCGTGCGCTCGCTACGCGCCCGCAGCTTCTCCTCCTGGACGAACCGGCGGCAGGCATGAACCCCTCGGAGCAGGAAGACTTGATGAATTTGATTCATCAGATACGAGACAAATTCGGTCTCACGATCCTGCTCGTCGAGCACAACATGAAAGTGGTGATGGGCGTCTGTGAGCGCATACAGGTGGTGGACTACGGCAAGACCATCGCGCTCGGCGTGCCCGAACAGATTAAGAACGACCCGAAAGTGATCGAAGCCTATTTAGGAGATTAGATTTTTGTACTTTGTTTTTTGTGCTTTGTTCTTTGCCTGTGTGATGTATCGTTTGAGGCTTCGCTAAACGCACAAAGAACAAAGCACAAAAAACAAAAAACAGCTTTTATGCTTACACTAGAAAACATCTCTGTGAGTTACGGCGCTATCGAAGCGCTGACGGGAATTTCGATGCACGTCGAGCAGGGCGAAGTGGTGACTCTAATCGGCGCGAACGGCGCAGGAAAAACGACGACCCTGCGCACCATCACCGGGCTGCTTGAGCCGACGCAGGGACGCATCATGTTCGAGGGAGAGCAAATCAGCGGCGTGGCGACACATAAACTCGTCGCCAAGGGTATCTCCATGTCGCCCGAAGGTCGCGGCGTCTTTGCCAATCTCTCCGTCCGCGAGAATCTACAGATGGGCGCGTACCTGAAAAATAACAAGCGAGAAATTGCCGAAGACATGAATCATGCCTTCACCATGTTTCCGCGACTCAAAGAGCGGGAAGCGCAGAAGGCCGGAACGCTCTCCGGCGGCGAGCAGCAAATGCTGGCGATGGGACGTGCCCTGATGTCTAGGCCGCGCCTGCTCCTGCTTGACGAGCCGTCGCTGGGGCTTGCGCCGCTGGTCGTGCATACGATCTTCGAGGCCATAGACGAGATCAGAAGCAAGGGGACGACCATCCTGCTGGTCGAACAGAACGCGCACGCCGCGCTCGGGCATTCAGACCGCGCTTACGTCCTCGAAACCGGCAGCATCATAATAGAAGGCGCGTCCAAAGACCTCGCCGCAGACCCGCGCATCAAGGAAGCTTACCTCGGCGAGTGAGTAGAAGCTGTCACTCGTGTGCCATTTTCCTTTTTAACCCAAGTTGATGGTTGATCATAGAGCACATTTCAATTGAGAGTAGGCAAGACAAACTCACCGCAGAGACGCAGAGAGCGCAGAGGATGCGCAGAGAGTTGAATATCATTCAAGCCTCTGCGCTATCTCCGCGTCCTCTGCGTCTCTGCGGTGAACTGCTCCGTCCCCGACACTCAAGTCAAAACCGCTCCAGGCAATCCACCGACACACTTGGTTTTTATCCGCTCATCTCTTCAAAAATTGCCGTGTAACTGTTGCAGGCAAAGATTTAATATTTTATTGCAAAAATTTTTGCGGAAAAATCTTGACGATTTTAATGCATCAAGGATAAAGTCTACCCGCATTTCACAACAGCAACCGGCTGGTCTCCGAAGCCTCGTCAGGCCCCGCTTCTTTAGAATTACCGGCCTTTACAATTTAATTCCCTGCCTTGTGGCTTTTTTTTTGCCGCAGAGCTTTCCATCTGAAAGGAGTTCCCCGAATGACTTACGCTCAAAAGCGAAAGACTCTACTTGGATACATCCGTCAAAAAATCTCAACGCAGAAATCTTTAATGAGAGAAGCCATTGCATTCACTCTGGCGGCAGCATTATTGATGCCCATGTTGCCTCTCTCCGCACATTCTAGAACCTTGATCGAGTCAGAGGCCAAGTCTTCCAACAACGCTCCGGCGAGTTCGCCTGCCAGCGCACAGCCGGTCATGCCTCTGATTACAGCTACCAAAACAGATGCGCTGTTAATTGATAACGACTCCGACATGGTCGCGGACACGGGCGACACGCTCAAGTACACCGTCACCATCACCAACAGCGGCAGTACGGATGCGACGGGCGTGACGTTTAACGACACGCTCGATGTCAACACGACACTTGTTCCCGGCTCGATAACGACGACTCCCATCGCCGTCAACGACACTTATGCTGCGACCGGCAACATACAGATCAGCATCAGCGCGGCGAGCGGCGTGCTGGCGAATGACAATGATGCTGACGGAGGCTCTCTGACGGCGACGGCGGGCGCGACGAGCGCGAACGGCGGCAACGTCTCGATGAGCGCCAACGGCAGCTTTACATACAACCCTGCGCCGGGATTTGAAGGCGCGGATACTTTCACTTACACCATCACAGACGGGACGAGCAATGACACTGCGACAGTCACCGTCAACGTCAGCGGCATGATCTGGTTTATAGATAACAGCGTGGCAACGAACGGCGATGGACGCCTGACCTCACCTTATAACTGTCTGAGCGGAGCGGGATGTTTTGATCCTGCGGCGGCAGACGATCCGGGCGATAATATTTTTCTTTATACAGGCGGCGGCAACTACAACGGCGGGCTGACTTTGCTTGCCAATCAAAGATTGATCGGGCAGGGCGCAGGCAATTCTCTGTCTGCCATCACGGGCATCACACCGCCTCCGGGCAGCCTTGCACTACCCGGGACGGGCGGCCTGAGTCCGACCATTGTAAGCACGTCTAACGGCGTCAATTTGGGCACGAACAATCTGGTTCGGGGCTTGGATTTCGGTAACACTAACGGGGCTGCATTGTCCGGTTCCGGCTTTGGCACGCTGACGGTGCGTGAAGTGGCGAAAGGTGGCAACGGGCAGGCGCTCAGCCTTAGCAACGGCACGCTTGATGCTGTGTTCACGAGCATCTCTTCGACCAGCAGCAGCGGGAACGGCATCAGCCTGAGCAGCGTCAGCGGTTCGCTCGTCAGCGGCCCGACAGACATCTTCAACCCGCTCGGCGTCGGCATCTCTGTCTCAAACTCATCCGCCGATTTGAACTTCGGCGCGACGAGCGTGAGCGGCCCCGGCTCGACGGGCGTCAGCCTGCAAAACAACACGGGCGACATTATTTTCTCCGTGCTTAACATTACGACCGCCACAGGCCAGCGCGGACTGCTCGCCGGCGGCAACAACACAGGCACGATCACAGCTACGAGCGGCACGGTCAGCACGCCCAATGCTGTGGCCGTCGAGATCAACGGTCTCAGCCCGGCCAATCGCACCGATCTCAACCTGACTCTGACCAGCGTCTCAAGCAGCAACGCCTCGCACGGCATCGTGCTCATCAACACGAGCGGCAGTTTCACTGTCACGGGTGACGGCGCGACGGCAGGCTCAGGCGGCACGATTCAGAACATCATCAGCCGCGGCGTCAGCTTCATTAATGCGACCAACATCACGCTGGGCTTTATGAATCTGGGAAACGTCGGCACGACCAACGGCGCCGACCCGCTCGTCGCGGCCTCGACCTGCGGCAGTCTCGTGACAGGGAATAACACAGACTGCAACGCGGGCGCGCATCTCGTCAACGTTGTGGGCGCATCCTTTAACAACATCGTGATGACCGGCGGCGTGCAGCAGGGCATCAACGGTAACAACGTAACCAACTTCACTCTGTCCAACAGTCAGGTCATAAATTTCGGCGATCAGGTCAGAGAGAACGGTATCCAGTTCAAGGGACTGTTCGGAACCTCTTCGATTACCGGCAGCACTGTCTCCGGCAACGAGGCGGATCAAATGCTGGTGTATAACGACAGCGGCACGCTGACCGCTTTGAACGTGACGGGCAGCAGCTTTACCAACAGCGTCGCGCCGAACGGAAGCAATGGTCTCTCCTTTACCGGCAATAACACCGCAGACATGTCCGTCGTCGTGCAAAACAGCACCTTTAGCAATAACCGGTCTGACGGATTCTTCTCCAACGCGATTGGCACGGCTGCGATGAGCGTCAACATTTCCGGCAGCACGTTCCAGATCAACGGCAACGCTGCGATGAACGTGACTGCTGCTAATGCCGCGAATGCGACCTTCAACATTTCGAGCAACCCGGTCATCACAGGCAACGTCGGTACTGCCATCAATATCAATCTTGCACTGCCATCCACCGGCACGCTTCAGGGAACGATTGCCAACAATGTCATCGGCACGAGCGGCGTTCCTAACTCCGGTTCGTCCGGGGCTGGCGGCACCCACGGCATCAACGTCGTCTCCAACGGCTCGGGAACTTTGACGACAGCCATCACCAACAATGGGATTCACGGCATTAACACCGGCGCCGGCATTAACATTCAAGCGCGCGACGGCAGCACTACTTTAAATGCCACCGTCACGGGCAACACGATTAACACGAATTCCGCGTCCTCCGCGAACGGCATTCTGGTGAATTCGGGCGCTGTCGGCACAGACACCGTGACGGTTTGCGCGGACATTTCCGGCAACACCTTCACCAATAGTGGGGGCGACGAAATCAGAGTGCGCAGGCGATTTGCCACAGTCACCTTCAGGCTTCCGGGCTTCGTAGGCGTCGGCACAAACCTGACGGACGTGAATAATTTCCTCGCGGCACAAAACACGCTCGGCGGCGGCACGGTCAGCTCGACTAACGCGGGCGCACCCGGCTTCGTTGGCGGCGCAGCTTGCACCGCGCCGATAGCGTTGATGAGAGAAAGAGCGGAGACGACGAAGCAATATCTTGCCAAGAAGACGGGCACAGCTTCGCCGCGCACGGTCGCATCTCGTCCGGGCAAGCAGAAGAACGTGCCGCTTCTGGCATCCGGCAAGAGCTTCAACCATGCTCCTGCCAAGTCCAACAAGACGAAGGCTGAGAAGTCATCTGCTTCGTCTGCTCCGCGCATCGCCGCCGCAGTTGTGAGCACCATCAATCTCAACATCGGGACGCTGCCTGCGGGCCAGAGCATTACCATTACGTTCAACGCGAGCATCAACAGTTCCGTTCCTTCGGGCACGACGCAGGTCTCGAATCAGGGAACTGTGTCGGGCGATAATTTCGGAGACGTGTTGACGGACGATCCGGATGTCGTAGGCACGGCAGACCCGACTGTGACGCCGATACAGGCTAATGTTCCGCCGACCATCTCGTGTCCCGCGCCGATTTCGGAAACGGCAGCTTCGGGAACGTGCTCCAAGTCTATCTCGTTCAACGTGACGGCGACGGGTTCTCCGACGCCAACGGTTGATTGCAAGATAGGCGCAACCTCTATCACCTCGCCGCATACTTTCCCGGTCGGCACGACCACGGTGATGTGTACGGCGACGAACGGCGAGGAGCCTGACGCATCATGTTCCTTCACCGTGACAGTCACAGACCCGGATGCGCCTGTGATTACGCTGAACGGCTCGAACCCGATGACGGTCGAATGTCACACCAGCTTTACAGACCCGGGTGCAACCGCCAATGACCTCTGTGCGGGCAGCGTGCCGGTCACTTCGACCAACAACGTCAACGTGAATGTGCCGGGCAGTTACACGGTCACTTACACGGCGACGGATGGGCCGAACACGGCGATGAAGACCAGAACGGTCAACGTCGTGGACACTACCGCTCCTGTTATCACACTCAACGGCTCGAATCCGATGACGGTCGAATGTCATTCGAGCTTTACCGATCCGGGCGCGACGGCGACGGACAGTTGCGCGGGCAACCTGCCTGTTAGCTCTGCGAGCAACGTCAACCCGAACGTACCGGGCACTTACACCATCACGTACACGGCGACGGATGGCTACAACACTTCAACTAAAACACGGACGGTGATCGTGGTAGATACCGGCCTGCCGGTTATCAACCTCACCGGAGCGATGATTGAACTCTGGCCGCCGAATCACAAATACCAGACCATCAATCTCACGCAGCTTGTCGCCAGCGCATCTGACGGCTGCGACGGCACCATTGACATCAACGATGTGGTCATCTCAAAGGTCACAAGTGATGAGCTTGAGAATAGCGGCGGAGACGGCAACACCTTGAACGACATCGTGATTGCCGCCAACTGTAAGTCGGTGCAACTGAGGGCGGAACGTGACGGAGGCGGCAACGGTAGAGTCTACACGATTCACTTCCGCGTCAAAGACGCGCAAGGCAACGTGGCGACAGCGACCGCTCAAGTCACAGTGCCCAAGAGTCAGGGCAACAACGGCGGCGCGGTAGACAGCGGTGTGAAATACACTGTCAACGGCACTTGCCCGTAAGCGAATGCGAGAGGGAGCGCAAAGCCGCAAAGCCTTGCGCTCCCCTTCGCAATTTCAGATAATCGCAATGAGCGTTCTTCGCCTCATTGCATGTATAATCACTTTCGCCCTCAAAAGGAGTTTACAGAGATGAGAAAACTTAAAGTTAAGAATATCTTGAGCCGTTCGGCAATCCTCGCCGTCGTCCTTTGCGCCATCGTCGCCACGCCGCTGCTGTCGAGCGCGCACGCGCCTATGGCTTCCATCAATGTCACGAATAATTCCGGTAAGGACATTGTTCACATTTATCTGTCTCCGCCCGAAAACGATAGCTGGGGAGCAGACCAGCTTAACGATACGACTTTGGGTGCCGGTCAGTCGGTAACGTTGGACAACATTTCCTGCACCGGCTCTGAGACCAAAGTCATCTTAGAAAATTCGGACGGTTGCTTTGCTTACGCCACACTCTCTTGCACGGGCAATGCTAGTTGGACTGTCACAAGCAATGACAGATGGGATTGCGGGAGCTAACTCAACCGCGTTTGTGACCTCCGGTCGCATCGAATAAATATCGTGGGTTCGAGATAAGGAAGAGCCAGCCAACGCTCCACCAAGTCACACGAAAAAGCACTAACTCTTTTGGTGTGACTTGGTAGAGCGTTGGCTGGCTCTTCGTGGAAAGCAATTCACTATTAGATGTTCAAGCTGAATCAATGCTACAAAGTATATTTTATTTCCATATCCTCTCCACTTGAGACTCATTTTCTTTTATCACAATCCGAAATACATCCGGTGTCGTCAGATTCTGCCATTCTTCAAAACCATATTTTGAATCGAAGCGCTTTAAAATCAAAGTCAGTAATCGTCCGTGAGTAACCACCACCATCGGATCTGTATCTAACAAAAGAGCGTCATTGATAGCAGCTATCGCCCGCGTCGTTGCGGCACGGCTCGACTCTCCTCCTTCAAAGCAGAGTTCAAAGTCTGAAAAAGTTCCTCGTAATTTATCAAGCCAGTCAGCATAATCAATTGTACTTAATGCTGCTTCAATCAATCGTTCATCTAATTTAATCTCAATCTTTAAGCGAATTGATAAGGGTTTGATTGATTTAAGAGCACGAGCAAATGGACTGGACACAATCTGACCAATTTGAGCTTCTAACAAAAATTCTGCCAGAGCCTCCGCTTGCTCTATGCCTTCAGAGGTGAGCGGAGCATCAGCGGCTTGCCCCGTCGCCTGACCGTGTCTGACCAGATATATTATTTTATTCATGATGACTGCTGATGATTAGAAGCTATTTCATCCGGTCGTGCCATCCGTGAAGTTTATCAAACCATTTTCGAGATGGCTGCTAGCTATTTACAGGAGGTTCTCCGTCTTTGGCGGAGCTTTACCAGCCTTTGGTGGAGCGTCACCAGCCTTTGGTGGAACTGCACCAAAGCTTGGTAAAGCTCTACCAGCCTTTGGCGGAGCGTCACCAGGCTTTGGCGCAGCCGCGCCAGCCTTTGGCAGAGCTTTACCAAGCTTTGGCGGAACGTTACCAGGCTTTGGCGCAGCATCAACAGTGACGGGCTTTTCTCCTCATTTCACTTACATCGAACAAACAAATAAATGGGGCTGAGAAGTTAAGCTTAACTTCTCAGCCCCATTTTGCTTTGCCAGAGTTTTAGCTGGCGTTATGGAATGTAAGCCGAAGGAACGGCGACATCTCCGCTAATGCCCCAGTTTTGTATCCTGAGATTGCCATTGGAACTCTGGATGATGTACCAGTTGCCCTCTGTTGCACGAAAGACGGCGATGTCAGCCTTGCTGTCACCGTCATAGTCTGCGGCCACCGGCCTGTCACCGCTCGCGCCCCACGGCTGTACGAGAACGGTGTTATCCGCGCTTCTCAAGACGTACCAGACGTTTGTGCCCGGGCGAAAGACTGCCAGGTCCGTTCTGCTGTCCGCGTCAAAGTTAGCCGCTACAGGCTTATCGCCGTTCAAGCCGAACGGTATGGTTAGCCCGCCGCCGGAGCTGAGCGCCGCGTACCAGACGCCGTTGCTGGGACGAAAGACTGCTATGTCGGCACGACCGTCGCCTTCATAATCACCTACGACAGGCACATCGCCGTTTGAGCCGAACGCGAACGCAGAGAGCTGCGAGCCGGTGCTTGTCGCCGTGTACCAGACGCCCGTGCCGGGGCGGAAGACTGCGATGTCGGCCTGGCCGTCTCCGTTAAAATCTCCGGTCGCGGGGATGTCGCCGCTTGCGCCCCAGGCCACTGTGCGAACAGTGCCGTTGGAACTCAGGTACATGTACCATGTGCCGTTGCGGAACACTGTGATGTCTGCTTTGCCGTCGCCGTCATAGTCTCCGGGCGCAAGGCTGTCTGTGCCAAGCCCGAACGGCAGTGTACTCAGGGAATTGTTCGAGCTTTGCAGAATGTGCCAGTTGGTTGTGCCCGGACGAAAGACTGAGACATCCGCTTTACCATCGCCGTCAAAATCGAACGGAGTTCTTCCGGTAGAGCGGTTGACACCCGTCACGACCAGCGCATAGTCAACATCCATCGCAGGCGTTTCCGTGTGCGCGTCCTGCACGACCTGGCTGGCGATGACTTCGACCGTCCATGTTCCGGCTTCCGGAGTCTGAATATAGACGTTCTCAACCGTATCAAGCACGTTCGCAACGCCGCCCGACGTAGACCATTGCCCGGTTCCGCTCAGGCCGTTGTTGCCATAGTAAATCGTGCCGGTCGGCGAAGTGACCTTCAACGTCACATCGTTGATGCGATGCTGCGAGGAGGCCGGTGTGCCCTTCGGATCGGAGTAGACCATCGTCGCCTTCAAAGGGTCTGTGCTGCCCGCGGGCACGGTCAGCGAATAGCTGCGAGAGCCTAAGTTAGTCAACACATCCGTTTCGTTGACGACGAACATCTTGTTGCGCAGGTTGTAGAGATTTTGCAGGTCGGGTCTGCCCCAGCCCTGCCTGATGCGCGTCAAGCCTGCGCTCGCGCCGACCGGATTCCACTGGTGCGCAGTGTTAATCATGATCGCCTTGGTGGTGGTCATGTGCGGGCGGCTGTCGAAGACGGTCGCGCCGGGAGTGTTGCCGAACAGGCCGTTGTGCCACATCTGGAAAAAGATTCCGAAGTGTCCGGCGACAATCGGAGTCGCCCCGCTCGTGCCGCTGAAAGTGCCATAGCCGTTCGTGCTGGTCGTGTAAGTAGTAAACACATTATCGTAATAATGTGCGAGGTCAGGCTTGATGCGGCCATCCGTCGCCGGGCCAAAGCTCGCGCCGCTGGTCGTATCATCAGTCTCACTCGCTGTGTTCATGTGATTGACGCCGCCAACCGAGACGATGTTCTTAGCCCACGCCTCCGGGCGCGAAGTCTGGTTGCCGGTGTTGCTCTGCGATTGCAGAATGCAGATGTCGTTGAGGAAGAGAATATCATCCAACTCTGCCGAGACGGTCGTGTAAGCGGTGGTCTGCGCGTTGCCCCAACTGTTTGATTGAAAGACAGCGTTCCACGGAGCTTGCGAGAGCTGCGCGGTATGCGTATAGCGCGCAGACCCGCTTAAATTGTTGGAAACGAATCCCTGCGCGCCCGGTATCAAGCCCTTGGCTTGAGCATTGCCGGAGCCGCTGCCGAAGACAATGCCAGCCGTGGCCGTTCCGTGGTTGAACACAGTGACAGAGCCGTGAACGATGAGCGGTCTGGCCTGAAAGTCCTGATGGGTTGTGAGCACTCCGACATCCATCACCTCTGCGCGGACTCCCTCTCCTGTATAGCCGAGCGTGGTTTCAATAAAGTTCCTGCCGCCCGTCTCCCGAACGATGTCCATGTCCGTGCCGATAGGCCCCCAACGGTCTATAAACAGCACTTCACTCATCTTCGCCACCGAGAGGAGTTGGTCTGCGGTGAGCGTCGCTTCGATGCGAAAGCCTTCGGGGACGAGTTCCTCGACTTTGCCGCCCATTGCGCTGATGCGTCCTGCGACTGCATTCTGTTTAGCCGCGCCGCGCTCGACCATCATGATGCTATAGCGCATGGTCGGCAGGCTCGAAGCGTCTTGCGTCAAACGCTCGACCAGAAATTCTTCGAGGCGATAAGCCGGTTGAAACTCTCCGACCCAGCGCACGAATGGCAGAGCTTCGACCGCTGTGCGCGTCTGCGCGTCCATCTGCACCAGATAAGAATGATTCGCGAGGAAGTTATAAACGGTTCCGCCGCGCGCCTCTATCTCTTTGGTAAAAGCTTCGAGCGGCTGCGTGACGAACTGCACGATGTAGACGCCGTCCGCGCCCAACGCGCCCGCTCTCAGGTTCAACGGAACCTCTGGACGCTGAATCGCCGGGTCAAACTTGCTGTACCGCAGCAGGATGTCATAAGAGGTTTCCTGCACGGTCGCCACCGTTTGTCCATCCAAACTGATGGCGTAAAACGGGGTCGCGCCGCCGTCGGCTCGCTTTTCTTCCCAGAGCGCAAGGCGTGTGCGCGAGTTCGCTACTTCGATCAATCGCGCGTTCTGAACTGGCCGGGACGTGCGGTGAAACGTGCCGAGTCCCTCTGCGCTCAGAGAATATTCCTGATTATTTTTTCGGACCAGCAATCCCGCAGAAGAGTTTGAAGCGGAAGAGGCGAAAGGCAGTGTGCTGGCAACCAGCAGCGTAACCAGCAGGACTGCGAGCCAGCCGCGACGAGCAAAAGATATAGACATGGATTCTTCCTTTTTGGTAAATCGAAAATGTTCGAGGTGAAGGTGGATTCACGAATACCGTCGAGACCGAATGGACAACGGTTTTTCTCATCTCATCCATTGCCGTCAACCGGCGGCAACAGAGCTTCGGGCGATGCACTAGGCGGCAAGAAAATAGACTAAATTGCTGAGCCAGTCAACCTTAGAACGGCAGACCCTGTTCGCCCCCAAAGATATTCAGGCACAAACCGCATTCAAACGCATCTCTTGATGATTAAGTAACCCAAGTTGTCCCTCAATCAATTGCCACTAGCTTTAGCTAGTGGAGACCTTGCATAAAAGAAAGTCGGCTTTAGCCAAATATAATAAAGCCTCTTTCCTTATAGCTTTAGCGCAATGGTTCGGCTAAAGCCGACAGCTAAGGAGCAACCTTGATCCACTAGCTGAAGCTAGTGGCAATTTAAGCAATTCGCCAACGCATCTATACTTGGGTTAAATATCTTTGTCATTACTTTCAAAATTTGAGCGAGGCGCGTGCGGCTTCCAGAGCTTCCGCCACGCGCTCAGGCGATGTCCCGCCCGCCTGCGATTTCGTCAACAGCGTCTGTTCCAGCGTCAGAGCCGCGAACACATCTTCTTCAAACAGAGTTGAGAACGAGCGCATTTCGTCCAACGTCAATTCGTGCAACTCGACGCCGCGCTCCACTGCATGCAACACCACGCGCCCGACCGTATCATGCGCCTCGCGAAACGGCATCCCTTTGCGCGCCAGATAATCCGCCAACTCCGTCGCGTTCATACATCCGCGCGTCGCAGCCTCGCGCGCACGTTCTTCATTAAGGCGCATGTTGCTGAGCACCGTCGCAGCCACTTCCAGACAATCGCTGACAGTCTGAGACGTATCGAAAACCGCTTCCTTATCTTCCTGCATGTCCTTGTTATAAGCGAGCGGCAACCCTTTCATCACAGTCAGCAGCGCCATCGTGTGCCCGAACACACGCCCGGCCTTGCCGCGCACCAGCTCCATCGAATCTGGATTCTTTTTCTGCGGCATCAGGCTAGAGCCGGTCGCAACCGCATCGCTCAATTCCAGAAAACCGAATTCGGCGGTCGAGTAAATGATGATGTCTTCCGCCAGCCGCGAGAGATGCAGCATCACCAGCGAAGCCGCCGCCGCAAACTCTATACAGAAATCCCTGTCGCTCACCGCGTCCAGGCTGTTACGAGCGATGCTGTCAAACCCCAGCTCGCGCGCCACAGCCTCTCGGTCTATCGGATAAGAAGTCCCTGCCAAAGCCGCAGAGCCGAGCGGCAACACGTTCACGCGCCCGCGCACTTCCGCGAGCCTCTCGCGGTCGCGCGACAGCATCTCGAAATAAGCCAGACACCAGTGCGCAAACAGAATTGGCTGCGCGCGTTGCAGATGCGTGTAGCCGGGAAGCACAGCCCCTCTATGCGCTTCTGCTAAATCAATCAAAGCACCTTGCGCGTCATGAACTAACCGCGAGATAGCATCCACTTCATCTCTCAGCCAGAGACGAAACGCCGTCGCCACCTGATCGTTACGGCTGCGCCCAGTATGCAGCTTGCGCCCGGCATCGCCAATCAATTGAATCAAACGGGATTCGATAAACGAATGCACGTCTTCGGAAGGCAACTGGTCGAAATACCCTGCATCCGTCGCCGCGCGTTCGAGCATCGTGCTCAAACCATTCTTAATCTGCTCGGCCTCCGCCGCGCTCAAGACCCCCGCGCCCCGCAATCCCTCGCAGTGCGCCACGCTCGCACGCACATCAGCCGCAAACAGCCTGCGGTCAAAACCGAACGAGCGATTGAACTCCGCGAACTTCTCATCCGCTTTCCCCGTGAACCGCCCGCCCCACAAATTTTTCGACTCGCCCATCCTCGCTCCGTCTCCTAATGCCCCTCGACATTCTATCGCTCTGAAATGATTACGCTCACTAATAGCTGCGTCAGCAGAGCAGAGAATCCAGCGCGCCCCAACGGTGCGCCTCAATCCCCATCCTCCTCTTCGTCGTCCTCAATGTTGCGTTGCTCTGATTCCTTTGAGACTTTTTCTTTTTGGAACCCCTCGAAGTTTCTGCGAACAAGGCGCGTGGTCGGATGAGCCGCGCCAAGTCTCTTTTCAATCATCGCCAGAGCCTGCTCGTACAACGGCTCAGCTTCTTCATAGCGTCCCTGTGCCTCATATACCAGAGCCAGATTATTCATGCTTGCCGCCACGTCTGGATGCTCTGAGCCGAGCGACTTCTGCCAGAGTTCCAGAGCCTGCTTGAGTAAAGGCTCGGCCTCTTCATAGCGTCCTTGCACTCGATACAACTCAGCGAGATTGTTCATGCTTGCCGCCACGTCCGGATGCTCTGAGCCGAGCGACTTCTGCCAGAGTTCCAGAGCCTGCTTGAACAAAGGAGCAGCCTCTTCATAGCGTCCCTGTGCCTGATACACCAGAGCCAGATTATTCATGCTTCTACTTACATCCGGATGCTCTGAGCCGAGCGACTTCTGCCAGAGTTCCAGAGCTTGCTTGTGCAACGGCTCGGCCTCTTCATAGCGTCCCTGTGCTTGATACAACCCAGCGAGATTATTCATGCTTGCCGCCACGTCTGGATGCTCTGAACCGAGAGACTTCTTTCTGAGTTCCAGAGCCTGCTTGTGCAACGGCTCGGCCTCTTCGTAGCGTCCTTGTGCCTGATACAATGCTGCTATATTGTTCAGACCTTGTGCCACGTTCGGATGCTCTGAGCCGAGCGACTTCTGCCAGAGTTCCAGAGCTTGCTTGAGTAAAGGCTCGGCTTCTTCATAGCGAGCGCGACTATATAAATGATAACCTGCTTGAATGCTCAAACGTGCAACTGTTTTCGTCTCAATATGCAATTTGTCGCCGTGTTCCAAACAGGTTTGCACATGAGGCAAAAACAAATCACATGCTTCCCATTGGGCGAAGTCTGGAACATTGGGAAAAGCTTTTGCTAACGCTTGCAATGCTCTTTCCGTCCAGAGGCGTTGTGATTCGTCGTCCATTTCATCGCGCATGACGGACTGCACTTCGCGGTGCATGTCGTAAGTCTGCCCCTGCGGGTTGGCGTCCAGCAGGGTATAGCGCGTTGTTCTGGCGATGCTCTTTTTCCGCCAAATCGTATTGCCCAGAGCGCGTTGCAGGTTTTCGCCTAAGTTGGAGGATTTCGCGAAGATGAGTTCCAATGGAATTGCAGCAGGAGCCAGAAACGCGCAGAGGCGCAACAAATCTGCTGCCGCGTGTGCGATGACGGCGGACTCTTCGCTGTCGTTATCAGGCGTGGCGAGCTGTCTGAAAGCCAGCGCGAAGACAGTCGCTACAGAATGTTCGTAGCTGGCGTTCTGGTCGCGCTCCTGCCGTAAGGCTCTGCCCTCTGTTCGATAGAGTTCCAGATATTCATCGAGGCTGGTTGAGGTTTCCTTGATAAAGGCTCCGGCGATGTCCAGAGACAGCGGCAACCCGTCTATCTCGCGCGAAATCGCCCGCGCCTGTTCCGCGCTTTCGGAAGCGGCAGCGTCCAGCGTCTCATCATCTTTCACAAATTCTGCGCGGCGCAGCAACAACAACGCGCCGTCGTCCTCGCCCATCTTTTTAATTTTGATAGTCCGGGCAACCCCGCCTGCGTCGTCAGGTCGGCGCGTGAAGATAACATGGCCTTTCGGATTGGCAGGGATATGCGAATGCACGACGGTTAAATCATCCGCGTTATCAAAAATCAACAACCATTTATTCACGCCTTCCAACCATCCCTTGACCGCCGCTGCGACCTGATTAAAGTCAGCAGCGTCCTTTGAGGACAGCTTCAACGATTGCGCCGCGCTCACGAAATCCGTCAACAACTCCGTTTCAGTCGCTGCCCGCGCATAGATAACGTAATCGTAAGCCTGCGCTGCATATTGCTCGTGCGCGTATTCGATAGCCGTCTGCGTTTTCCCCACGCCCGGCATCCCGCTCAACGCCGCCCGGTTGTCTTTCTCCAACTCGCGTTTCAGCTCATCAAGCACATCTCTGCGTCCCGTGAAAATTCGATTGTGCGGTGGCAGATTGATTGTCAGGCAAGTGGGCGTTGGAACGGGATGAGTTTTAATCAGGTCTATCTTTTCGTGAAGTCTATCTACTTTGACTTCTATTCTCTCAGCAGTTTCGAGAGTTCTTTTCGTTATGTCCAGAATCTCATAAGCTGCTTCAAGCGTCTCGACCTGCTTGGCAGAGATGTTTCCCACTAGCTTTATCATCAATCCGCCATAGGCTTTTCCCTCTCCGGCAAAGTCTTCCTTGAGGATTTCGTACAAAGCGCGTGGGAAAGTTTCGTACAGGCGTGAAGCCGCGATGTCAACCGTTGCTTTGGATAACTCGAGACTACCTACCGCGTTGAAAACATCTCCTTCAACTGCGAACGAATTTGCCGCCGCAAGTCCACCGACAAGGTCTCGCCACTCCTCAAGGTCTAGAGCCTTGAATTTGGCGAACTCTTCCGCCGACTTGGAAAACATCTCTATCAGATCGTTCGTCGCCAGTCCTTCGACTGTTTGCGGCTGCCGGAGCAAGGCTTCCGCCTCCGCCCAGACATTCTCATCAGCGCGAGCCATCTTCTCTAAAGCTGCCTTCTCGTGCTTGTCTGAAATATCATTTGCCGCATTGAGGATGATTACGTTGATGGCGTCTCTAACGGCTCGCGCGAGATCATGATTCTTTAACACGTCATCACTCAACACGCGCTCTGCAAGTTTGGCGTGAAGGTCGCTCGCGGCGATGTTCGATGCAAGACCACCTAATGCCTGAAGAGCAGCAACAATAGCGACACCTGTGGTCAAGGCCGGGGCTGTCACCACAGAAGCCACCGCGCCCGCTGCAATCAAAGGGGTCATCGCCAGCAGGCGGGGGCTGGCATGCGTAAAGGCGTCAATAAATTTAGACATAGAGGGCTTTCACCGAAAGAGCAAGTTTTTGCATGTGAGTGACAGAAGAAGAATAACAAAATGCGACTAAACGATTCAAACTTTTATCTTTGACTTGAGATAGCTGGAAGAGTAGTCGTCTTCTAAATCTTACCTGTCGAACTTGGCATGCGAAATTTCGGAAACCTTTGCTGGCGTAAGGAGCAAAAGGATTATCAAGTGCGAAAGCTTTGACATTATGCATCTTGGTTGCTATTTTATGCATCTATGCAATAATTATGCAAATTTAATGCATAAGAAGAGATGAATAAAGAGAAACGGCAAAACAAAATACTGAGCCTGATTCGCGCTAAGAATATCGGCACGCAGGAGGAATTGACGGCGCAGCTTGAGCGCGCGGGGGTCACGGCGACGCAATCCAGTATCTCGCGCGACCTGATAGAGCTGGGCGTTATCAAGCAGCACGGCATCTATACGCTGCCGCAAGCTCCGAAGGGCGGCGCGGCGCACGGCCTCTTGAGTCTGGATACGGCGGGCGATGTTTTAATCGTCGCCAAATGTGAATCGGGGATGGCTTCTGCCGTCGCGGTCGAGATAGACCGCGCACACGTGCCGGAACTGGTCGGCACGCTCGCGGGCGATGACACGATCTTTATCGCCGTCAGCGAGCGCAAGGCGCAGCGCAGCGCGATAAAAAAAATCTGGGAGATATTCAATTAAGTTTTATGTCTGAGAAACCTATTAAGAAAATCGTTCTGGCTTATTCCGGCGGCCTCGATACGTCCGTCATGCTGCACTGGCTGAAGGAGCAGTACGGCTGCGAGGTCGTCTGCTATTGCGCGAACGTGGGGCAGGGCGAAGAGCTGGCGGGCTTGGAAGTGAAGGCGCACGAGACGGGCGCGTCAAAGCTCTATGTGGAAGATTTGCGGCAGGAGTTTGTGACGGATTATGTGTGGACTGCTGTTAAAGCTAATGCTGTTTACGAAGGCGTCTACTTGCTCGGGACTTCGCTGGCGCGGCCTGTGATTGCGAAGCGGCAGATCGAGATCGCGCGCATCGAAGGCGCGGACGCGGTGGCGCATGGAGCGACGGGCAAGGGCAACGATCAGGTCAGGTTCGAGTTGACTTATTACGCGCTTGAGCCGGACATAAAGGTCGTCGCGCCGTGGCGCGAGTGGGAATTTAAGGGGCGTTCGGATTTAATCGCTTACGCCGAAAAGCACAACATCCCCGTGACGGCGACGCACTCAAAGCCTTACTCGACAGACCGCAATCTGATGCACGTCTCTTTCGAGGGCGGGATTCTGGAAGACCCCTGGGCGGAAGCCCCGGAGGATATTTTCCAGATGACCGTCGCTCCCGAAGCAGCGCAGGCCGAACCGGAAGATGTCGAAATCGCATTCGAGCGCGGCGTGCCCGTCAGCATCAACGGGCAGCACATGGGCGCGGTCGCTCTGCTCGAAGCTTTGAACCGCCTCGGCGGCAAGCATGGCATCGGGCGCGTTGACTTAGTTGAGAATCGTTTTGTCGGGATGAAGTCGCGCGGAGTGTACGAGACGCCGGGCGTGACGATTTTGCAGGCGGCGCATCGCGCGCTGGAATCCATCACGCTTGACCGCGAGGTGACGCGCCTGCGCGACTCGCTCAGCGTTAAGTTTGCGGAGAGCATTTATTACGGTTTCTGGTTCGCGCCGGAGTTTGAATTGATGCGACGCTTGATTGATGAGACGCAAGCTAACGTGATGGGCGATGTGCGGCTCAAGCTTTACAAAGGCAACGCGACGGTCACGGGTCGCCGCTCGCCGCGCTCGCTCTATCACGAAAAGCTGGCGACGTTCGAGGCCGACAGCATTTATAACCAGCGCGACGCCGAAGGCTTTATCAAGCTCAACGCGCTGCGCCTGCGTCTGAAAAAAATGGGGGAATAGGTTAAGAGTGTCAGAACCGCCTGCGATAGCGGGCAGGTGCTTAACCTTGAGTACCCGCCCGCTACCGCAGGCGGTTCTGACCTGTTACCTCGGAGGGAATCATGTTGACGATAAAAAGCGCGGATAACAATTTGAATGTCGCGATCAGCGTGGTCGAGGCGGACAAGATCGGCTCTGCCGTGTCGCCGCTCGGCGTGCAGAAGACTGTGGCCGTTGTCGGCGCGTGCGAAGCGGCGCGTGCGGGCGATGTGGTGGTGGTGCGCGCCCTGACAGACAGCGCGACTTATAACCAGTTGGAACTTCCGACCGGAAGACTGGCGAAGATTAATCCGGGCGATGTGCTGGTCGGAACACTTGGACGCAGACGTGCTCTGAAGGGTTTCGTCGGAGACGTGCCACAGAGCGTGCATGCGGGAGACAAGCTGCACCTCTTGAACATGGGCGGCGTGATAGGGCTTTGCACGGGACAGCATTCGAGCTTGAGCGATGCTATCAGCCTTGAAGTCATCGGCCTCGCGTGCGATGAAGATGGCCGCGTCCTGAACATCGCAGACCACGCGCTCGCGCCGCGCGCAAGCCTGGGGCACACCGCGCCGCTCGTGCTTGTCGCGGGAACATGTATGAACAGCGGCAAGACTTATGCTGCGACGGAGTTGATTAAACGCGCGACGCGCGCAGGTCTCAAGGTGGCTGCGGCGAAATTGTCCGGCGTGGCGTGCCTGCGCGATACGCTCAACATGGCGGATCATGGAGCGGTGGCGACGGCGAGCTTTCTGGATTGCGGCTTGCCGTCTACGGTTGATGCTGGCGATTTGTCTCCGGTAGCAAAGGCCATCATCACGCGGCTCAACGAGAGCGCGCCCGACTTGATCGTGATCGAATTGGGCGACGGAATCTTAGGCGGCTATGCTGTGGATTCTGTGTTTGATGATGAAGAGCTGCGCGGTGCGACAGCCGCGCTCGTCTTCTGCGCATCGGATTACGTCGGCGCGTGGGGCGGCATCGAGCTGTTTCGCCGTCGCGGGCTAAAGATTGATTTAATCGCAGGCTCCGTCACGGATTCGCAGATGGGCGAGGACTATATTGAAAACGAGTTCGGCGTTCCGGCGGGCAACGCGCGCAGGGACGGAGCGCGGCTCTTCGAGATCGTGCAATCAAAGCTTAAAAAAGCAGCATAAACAAGATGGACAGGATAAGCAGGATAAGAAAGATTCAAGATAGCTGATTTGAATTCCATCCTGTTTATCCTGTCTATCCCTGTTAATTTTATCGAGATGGAAAAGATTCGAGCAGGCATTTTGGGTGGCTCAGGTTATGGCGGAGCGGAATTGCTGCGCCTGCTCTTGCTGCATCCTTTTGTTGAAATCGCGCTGGTGACGGCGAATGAGCATGCGGGCAAAGCTGTCGCTGAAGTGCATCGTAATCTTTACGGCTTGACTGACTTGCGCTTTACGCGCGTGCCGGAAGATTTGGAAACTTTAGAAGAGCTTGATTGTCTCTTTCTCGCACTCCCGCACGGGCAGGCTCTGGAGGTCGTGCCGCGCGTGCCTGAGAGCGTGAAGGTGATTGACCTGTCCGGCGATTTTCGTCTCAGTGACAGCGCGGCTTTCGAGCGGCATTACGGGCGCGAGCATACAGCGATGCAGCAACAATCGGAGTTTGTTTACGGCTTGACGGAGACGAACCGCGAGGCGATTAAGGGGGCGCGGCGGGTGGCGAATCCGGGATGCTTTGCGACGGCAACCTTGCTTGGACTTGCGCCTTTGGTGGCGAACAATTTTTTAAGCGGGCGCGTGGTGGTTGATGCCAAAACAGGCTCGTCCGGCTCGGGCGCAAAGCCCGCTGCGAACACGCATCACCCGCAGCGCATGAATTCTTTTTACGCCTACAAGCCTTTCACGCATCAACACGTGCCTGAGATTGAGCAGGAGTTGCAATCGGTCGGTGATTGGACGAGCGAGCTGGTTTTTATGACGCATTCGCTTCCGGTCACGCGCGGCATCTTCGCCACCATCTATGCGGAGACGAGAGACGCTCGGAGCGAATCACAAATTCGCGCTCTGTATCAGGATTATTATCAGGACTCTTTTTTCGTTCGTCTGGTCAAAGGCTCGCCGGACATTAACTGGGTCAAGACGACCAACTTTTGCGACCTCGGATTTGCCGCGCGCGACCGCCAGCTTGTAATTTTTTCCGCGATTGACAATCTGGTCAAAGGCGCTGCCGGTCAGGCCCTGCAGAACATGAACCTGATGTTCGGCTTTGATGAAAAGATGGGATTGATTTTAACCGGGAGCAACCCGTGAATCTGAATTAGCCACAGAGGGCACAGAGAACTCAGAGAAAATAATTTGTTCCTCTGAGTTCTCTGTGTCCTCTGTGGCAAACGAATCGTGATGGTCAAAGAATCATTGTTTCAGGAAATCGCGGCGAGCGAAGATCGCTTTCAGCTTGCGACTTACAAGAAGATGCCGCTGGCTGCCGAAAGCGGTCGCGGGGCTTGGCTCTATGCGAGCGACGGGGCGCGTTATCTTGATTTGTATGGAGGCCATGCTGTCGCGGCGACGGGGCATTGCCACCCGCATGTGGTGCGGGCGATTCAAGAGCAGGCCGGAGAATTGCTCTTTTACTCGAACCTCATCTATTCGGGCGTGCGCGCACGCGCGGCGGAAAAGCTTGTCTCGCTCGCTCCGCCAATGCTCTCCAAAGCTTTCTTTTGTAATTCGGGGACTGAAGCGAATGAGAACGCGATGCGTATCGCGCGGCTCGCGACGGGAAGAGAGAAAGTCATCACCTTTGGCGGCGGCTTTCACGGGCGGACGGCTGATTCAATCAGCGCGACATTTTTGGGAAAGTACCGCGAGCTTGGACGCCCGAACGTGCCGGGACATCTGGAAGCGGAGTTCGGCGACATAGCATCTGTCGAGCGCGTGGCGGATGAAACGGTGGCGGCGATTATGCTTGAGCCGATTCAGTCCATGTCGGGCGTTCGTGTGGCCGCGCCGGAGTTTTATGCGGCTTTGAGAAAGCTGGCGGACGAGCGCGGAATAGTTCTGATTTATGATGAAGTGCAGACGGGCATCGGGCGCACGGGCGAATGGTTCTTTGCAGGGAGCGAAGCTGGCGCAGGTGTCGCGCCGGACATCATCACCTTAGCGAAAGCCCTCGGCAGCGGCGTTCCCGTCGGCGCGTGCTTAGTTCATCAACAGCTTGCCTCTCAAATAAAAGAGAACGACCTGGGCACGACCTTTGGCGGCGGGATGCTGGCGATGGCTGCGGTCACGGCGACGCTCGAAGCGATTGAAATGGATGGCATGCTCTCGAATGTCGTTGTGATGGAAAGTTACCTGCGCGAGCGTCTCTCAGAGATTCCTACAATCCGGCGAGTGCGCGGGCGCGGGCTGCTCTTGGGCATCGAATTTAAGGAAGAGATCGCACAGGCCGTACAGGAAAAGCTGCTTGAGCGGCGCATCATCACCGGCACGTCGAGCGATAAGCGCGTGCTGCGCCTGTTGCCGCCGCTCTGCTTAAAACCGGAAGAAGTTGACTTTTTCATAGAGGCTTTGATAAACGTAACTTGATGTAACGCCCAACATGAGAAAGGGTGAAGCTGGAAAGAAGCCTTCAAAATTTTCTCAAGAGCATGCCGTTTTTGCCGCTCGTTTACGCCTTAGTAAGTGTCAGTGCAAACCTAAAATCCAAACATTCAGAGGGGATACTTACGATGAACACCTATTATCTCTATTACCCTGATGGGGGCAGCATCGACATTGGTCATGCGATGAAGGAAGGATTCGAGAGCGCATTTGTGGTGACGGTGAAACCGAAGGGCCTTGAGGAAGCGCTCAAAGAACTCGCTGAATTAGCGGGACGCCTTGGCAAGAAGCGGCGTTTGGAAATTCATTGTCACGGCTTCCCCGCAGAGCTTAAGCTGGGAGCATACGGCGCAGTCACCAACCATAATGTCAGGTCGTTCGCGATGGCTCTCAAGCCAGCACTCTTTCCCGGCAGCTTAATCGAGTTGCTGTGCTGTTTGGTTGCGTCTCAGGGTAACTTAGACAAGCTTTTGGCTGCGCCGCAAGCTCATATAGAGGGATACAGGGAGGACTATCACGGCGTCATCCGTCTGAGAAGAACTCGTGATTACTGGGGAGGCAAACCAAACGACATACACCAGTTCCGCCCGCTCTACGGTAATCAATTCACCGAACGAAAAGACCCCATCAAGGATAACCGCAATGTTTTCTTTACTCCCAAATTTGAAACGGACGGTCTGAAGTTCTGTCTTGATCTTGCCGCATACTCCGGCTGCATCGTGCGTGCCGCTTATATTCCTCAAGCAGAAGAAGGCGGCAGGGAGGTGTTCGACAGCCCGATTGGAAATTGGGAAGCAGAGGTTTTTGATTTTCATCCCGACGGCTCCATTAAATTTCTGGGGTCAAGCCCGTATCGTGGCCTGATGATGAACAGCTTCGACATGGATCAATTCCCGGCCTCTTGATGAGGCGTAGAGAATAGTTTCAGATAGCCGCTTTCACTCTTGATTCGCAAAAAAGTGATGGCTCAAAACTTTCTGACCACAGCCGACTTCACGCGCGATGAGCTTACAGGGCTGATTGAATCTGCTTTGCGCTTCAAACGCGGCGAAGACGTGTCAAAGCCGCTCGCGGGCAAATCCGTCGCGCTCGTCTTTTTTAATCCTTCGCTGCGGACGCGCGCTTCGATGCAGGTCGGCATCTACGAGCTTGGCGGCAACGCCGTGACTTTGGAACCGGGCGGGACGAGCTGGACGCTTGAGCACCTTGACGGCGCGGTGATGGACTCGGATAAAACCGAGCATGTCGCGGAGTTCATTCGCGTGCTTGGCAGATACTGCGCGGCGGTCGGCGTGCGGACATTTGCTCCGATGAAGGATTGGACAGAGGAGCGCGCAGACCCTGTGCTGCGTGCCTTCGCGCGTTATTCGGAGGTGCCGCTCATCAATCTCGAATCGGCGATGCAGCATCCGTGTCAGGCGCTCGCGGACATGATGACCATCCGCGAAAAATTCGGGCGGGCGCGAAAACGAGTCACGCTCACATGGGCCTGGCATCCGAAGTCTTTGCCGATGGCAGTGCCCAATAGCTTTGCCCTCGCAGCGGCGCAAATGGGGCACGACCTGACCATCGCTCATCCGCTCAATTATGAGCTGGACGAAGAACTGCTGGGCGACATCAAGACCCGCGCCGAGCAAGCGGGCGGCAGCCTCCGTGTGACACGGAAGATTGACGAAGCCTTTGACGGCGCGGAAGTCATCTACGCGAAGAGCTGGGGCAGCCAACACTTTTACGGTGAACCGAACAGGGACACAGCCGCCCGCGCCGTCTATCGCAAAGACTGGATTGTTGACGAGCGAAAAATGCAGCGCACCAACGGCGCAGTCTTCATGCACTGCCTGCCGGTGCGCCGCAACGTCATCGTCACCGACGCCGTGCTCGATTCCGCAGCCTCAATCGTGATAGACGAAGCGGAAAATCGCCTGCACGCGCAGAAAGCAATTATGAAGCAACTGTTGGAAAAGCAAGGATGAAGGATGAAGGCGGAAGGATGAAAGGTATGCATTCAACCTATGTGTTGTGTCATCAAAGTTCCGGGCTTTCTTGAATTGCTACTAGCTTCAGCTAGTGGATAGAATTACAGAAGTTACCGGCTTTAGCCGAATCATTTTCGGCTAAAGCCAATACTTTTGGCCCTCTTATTCCACTAGCTGAAGCTAGTGGCAATTCAAAAAACATTCATTACGCACCAGAAGCTTTTCATCTTTAATAGCATCGTTTTCATCCTTTATCTTTGCGCTTCATCTGTTAATGTTTGGCTGGGATACTGCCATGAACCAAATGAAACTTGATCTTCTGCGCGAGGCTTTGCCTTACATTCAACGTTTTAAAGGCCAGACTTTCGTCGTCAAGCTGTCTGGAAAGGCGACTGAAGATGCTGCTAACCTCGCGTCGCTCGCGGAAGAGCTTGCGCTGCTGCATCAGGTCGGCATACGAGTCAGCGTCGTGCATGGCGGCGGCAAACAGTTGTCGGATTTAGCTTCTCGCTTAGGCATCGAGCAGACCATCATCAATGGCCGCCGTGTGACCGATGACGAAACGCTTGAGATGGCAAAGATGATCTTTGCCGGAAAAATCAACACGGATATTTTAGCCGCTCTGCGCCAGCGCGGAATCGAAGCCGTCGGGCTGTCAGGCGTTGACGGCAACATCGTCCATGCGTCGCGGCGTCCGCCCAAAGAGATTTTGAACCGCGCGACGGGCGAGCATGAACATGTGGACTTCGGCCACGTCGGAGATATTCTGGAAATTAATTCGCGGCTTCTCTGCGTGCTGCTCGATCAAGGCTACCTGCCGGTCGTCTCGTCGCTCGGCGCGGATGCAGAGGGCATGGTCTTTAACATCAACGCCGACACGATTGCCGCAGAAATCGCCGTCCGTTTGCAGGCCGAAAAATTGATTCTGCTCTCGGACGTGGACGGCATCTACTTGCGAGAAGGCGAGCCTGAGACCAAACTTTCAAGATTAACCGTGGATGAAGCGGAAGCTTTGATCCGCGACGGCATCGCCTCCGGCGGCATGATTCCCAAACTGCAAAGCATCATCACGCTGCTTCGTCGCGGGTTGCGCAGCGCGCACATCATCAACGGAACAAAACGCAACGCTCTGCTCGCGGAAATTTTTACGGACGAAGGCACGGGAACGATGATTGTCGGCTAAAGAAATTAACAGGGATAGACAGGGTAGGCAGGATAAAGAAAATTTCAGATGGATGATTTGAGATTTCAGAATTTCAGATGAATAATTTGAGATTCGGAATTCCAAATCTAACACCCGGCCTGAATGATTTGAGATTCGGAATTTCAAATGGGAGATTCAGAATCTCAAATCTAAATCTTTTATTTTCTATCCTGCCTATCCTGTCTATCCCTGTTTGAGTCTCTTATGTTTTAATTCGATTTATGAAAGAGGTCACGGTCATCGGCGGTGGGTTGGCGGGAGTTGAAGCTGCCTGGCAGGCTGCGCGTGCGGGGGCGCGTGTGCGGCTTTATGAGATGCGCCCGGTGCAGCAGACTCCGGCGCATCGGACGGATAAGCTGGCGGAGATTGTTTGTTCCAACTCTTTGAAATCAGACGAGCCGGGAACCGCGCCGTACCTGCTCAAAGAAGAGTTGCGCCGCGCTGGGTCTCTGGTCATGGAAGCCGCCGCCGCGACGCGCGTTCCGGCGGGCGCAGCCCTCGCGGTTGACCGCCACAAATTCGCGGATTACGTTACCGAAAAAATTTCAAATCATCCGCACATCACGCTCGTGCGCGAAGAGGTCACGCACGTGCCGCCCGAAGAGATTGCGATTATCGCGACGGGGCCGCTTTCTTCGGACGCTCTGACGACGGACATCATGCGTTTGACGGGCGATGACCAGCTTTACTTTTATGATGCGATTGCGCCGATTGTCGCGGCTGATTCGATTGATATGAGCATCGCTTTTCGTGCGGCGCGTTACGACAAGGGCGGCGACGATTATGTCAATTGCCCTTTTGATGAAGAGCAGTACGCGCGCTTTTACGAGGAACTGATTAATGCCAGGAGCGTGCCCTTGCATCGCTTTGAAGACACGCGCTGGTTCGAGGCTTGCCTGCCGATTGAAGAGATTGCGCGCAGGGGCGTGGACACTTTGCGCTACGGGCCTATGAAGCCAGTCGGCCTCCGGCATCCGCGCACGGGGCACACGTCGTATGCGGTGGTTCAACTCCGTCAGGAAAATCTGATGGCGGACGCATACAGCCTCGTGGGGTTTCAGAATCACCTGCGTTTTGGCGAGCAGGCGCGCGTTTTACGCTTGATTCCGGGCTTGGAGCAGGCGGAGTTCTTGCAGTTCGGGCAGATTCATCGTAATACTTACATCTGCGCGCCGCTCGTCCTGCTGCCGACGATGCAGATGCGCAAGCAACCTTTGACGTTTTTCGCAGGTCAAATCAGCGGCGTCGAGGGCTACGTCGAATCGGTCGCGACGGGCTGGCTCGCGGGAATGAATGCGGCGCGGCTGGCATCCGGCGAAAACCTTTTGGAAGCGCCGCCGAAAAGCGCGATGGGCGCACTGGCGCGTTACGTGTCGGGCGCGGAAACAAAAAACTACCAGCCGGTCAATATCACTTTCGCTTTGCTGGAACCGCTCGCGCCGGAACATAGGCGGCGCGTCAAGCGTAAACGTGAGCGTCATCAATTACAGGTCGAAATTGCATTAAAAGAGTGGGACACTTGGCTTTACACAAATTTAGACAAACAGCTTTCTCCTCCGCTGGCCGCCATCGGCTAAAGCTTCGTCGCGGACGGCGGCAGATGCCCTCGCGCTTTCTTTTCTGGGCAGCGTTGCTGGCATTCGTGCTGCACATTTTTCCAACCAGCCATTTCGCGCAATCCGGTCGTAATCGAACACAGACGCCTGTGCCGACCACAGTCAAGCGCCCGAAGCCCATCGCCACGCCGACACCGACACCACCGCCCGCGCCTTCTCCGTCGCCTGACAAGACTGCGCCCGCGAGCACTTCTCCTGCTTCGACGACTTCTTCTGACAGCGAAGAGATTGACCCGGATGATGTCATAAAAGTTGACGCGAATCTGGTGACGATTCCGGCCTCCGTAGTTGATCCGCAGGGCAAGGCCGTGATTGACCTCAAGCTCGAAGATTTCGAGCTTAAAGTCGAGGGACAGACCAGACAGATCAGCGAGTTGAGCCGCGCCGAGACGCCCGTGCGGATGGTTCTGTTATTCGATAACAGCCAGAGCCTGCGCGGAGCGCGCGAGTTTGAAAAGCTGGCGGCCATCAAATTTCTGCGCCGCGTCCTGCGCCCGATAGACATGACGGCGATTTATTCAATCTACACGTATCCGATACTCGCGCAGCCTTTTACCAGCGATGTCAACTTGCTCGTCCGCACCATCGAGCGTTTTCCTGTTCCTGAAGACGGCGCGACCGCGCTCTTTGATACGATTGTCAAAGCGGCTGAGTACCTGCGCCATTATGAAGGCCGGAAGGTGATTGTGATTGTCTCGGACGGTGCGGATACCAACAGCGAGCTTCAGGATTTTGATGCTGTCCTGCAACGTGTGCAAGCGGCTGATTGCCAGATTTACGCTGTCCAGACGGGGCACAGCGAGAGCGCGAATCTTTATGATTTGATGGCTTCGCGCCGCTTGCAGGAATTCACCTCGCAGACGGGCGGAGCGGTCTTTGTGCCGAAACACACTGCCGATCTCGATGTCGCTTTCACGCAGATTGCCGCCGACCTCTCGCAGCAATACGTCCTCAGCTATTACCCGAACGACGACAAACGCGATGGACGCTTTCGCACCATCTCATTAAAAATCGCGCGGAGGCCGAACCTGCGTGTGCGTGCGCGCAAGGGCTACTATCCGCCGAAGGGATAAAAGACAGGAGATGGTTAGGGGCTGCAAACAACTGGTCTTTCTCACGGTAGCCTTAATTGCATGCTGCCTGTTGCCCGGAGCCTTTCCTGTCAGCGCGCAACAGAAAAGTAAGAGCAAGATCACTGTCCTGCGCGTCTACGACCCGGCAATAAATGAGACGGTAACAAGGATTTCCCCAGACCTTTCGGAAACCTTTAAGGAGTTCGGCAAGGCGGTCATCTTCCCCGGCAGCACCCCCGGTAATCAGAGCGTCGGGTCGCAAATGACTGCTTATTACATTTTCACCGGCAAGACAGCTTCGCGACCAGAGTCCGTGCGACTGATGTTCACAGCTTACGGGACGACCAAGTACAAAACGAAAAACGATTTTACGATAAAGGCTGACGGCGAACTCGTCCTACAGGGAAAGGCCGAATACAGGCAGCGGCAGCTAGTAGCTGATAAGACGCCTGATAAAGATACGAAGTATGAAGAGGCGCTGACACTGGTTGTTCCGCTGGATATTTTCCTGAGTTTATCCAAAGCCAAAAAGGTTCATCTGAAGATTGGCCCAAGCGATTTCGATTTAAATGAGAAACAGCGTCAAAGCCTTGCAACTCTGGCCGCTTCGATAGACAAGTGTGAAAGCCCGGACTGCCTCTGGGGAACTTTGGATAAACGCTAGAGCGGGTTTCGTTTGGATGTACGGCAGGCTGTGAGCCTGCCGCCTGTCCGACGCGAGCGGCAGGCTCACAGCCTGCCGGACACTGATTTGCAACCTGCTCTAAGGTTGGTCTTACTCACTTTTTACTATAGCTCTTATGATTGAAAAATTACTCGCACAATTCTTCGAGCATCTGAAGTATGAGCGCAATGTGAGCGAGCATACCTTGCGCAACTACGCGAGCGATCTGGGGCAGTTTCTGGATTACATCGCGCCCGCAGACCCGCAGACCGCCGCGCGCCGCGAGGTGGACATACGCCAGATAGACCATATCACCATCCGCGAATGGCTCTCGACGCTGCACGCCGCGCAGAAAAAGAAAACTTCGGTGGCGCGAAAGCTGGCTACCTTGCGCACCTTCTTTCAATTTCTCGTGCGCGAGGGCGTCGTGGAATTGAATCCGGCGCGGCTCGTCTCTACGCCGCGTTTGGAAAAAAAGCTGCCCAATCATCTCTCTATCGAAGACGCCGTTCGCTTTATCGAGACGCCCGACTTGGAAACGGATTTGGGCAAGCGAGACCGAGCCATCTTAGAGCTGCTCTACGCGACGGGCGTGCGCGTTTCAGAGTTGACCAAGCTTGATTTGGGCGAGATAGATTTTAAAGGCAAGCTGTTGCGCGTGACGGGCAAACGGCGCAAGCAGCGCATCGTGCCGTTCGGCGACCCGGCCTTGCATTCGCTGCTGAATTACATGACGGTGCGAAACGCTTTTATCCAAAACGCGCCGCTCACGGAGCGCGATACGCAGGCCGTCTTTCTCAACTATCAGGGGACGCGCATCACCACGCGCTCTGTCGGCAGGATGGTAGACAAGTACATCGGCATCTGCGCAGGCATCCACAACATCAGCCCGCACTCCCTGCGCCACTCCTTCGCCACGCATCTCTTAGACAGCGGCGCAGACCTGCGCGACATACAGGAACTCTTAGGCCACGCACGCCTCTCGACCACACAGATTTACACACACGTCTCAATGGAAAAGCTGATAGAGGTTTACGACAAGGCTCATCCGAAAGCGTGAAAAGTCCCAAGACTAAAAAGTCCCAAGACCCAAGTCCAAGGTCTCAAGTCACATTAGTTTTGACTTGAGACCTTGGACTTGGGTCTTGGGACTTTGTGTTTAAAGCGTCGAGATGTCGTCGTCAGTGCCCAGACCGGCTTCGATTTCAGTCTGGCATTTCGCGTCGTAGCGTGCGGTGGGCAGGGCTTCGAGACGACGCTCGTCAATCTCTTTGCCGCAGCGCGCACAGACGCCGTAAGAGCCTTCGTCAATCCTCAATAAAGCCTGATCTATGTCCGCGATCATCTGGGATTCGCGCTCGCCAAGACGAAACGCTGTTTCCTGACTGACATCCTGCACGGACATGTCTGCGGCATCCTTGACGCCGTCGTCAACCGCCGCCAGCGCGTCCCGCTGATCTTCTCTGACGTTCTCCGTATGACGCCCCAACTGCTCTGTCAAGACACTGCGAAAGTGTTCTAATTTTTCTTTGTCCATTAACCTTCTATCCCCCGTTATCTTTTAGCCGCGAGACATCAACTCGCTGCTCTTGCTGTTTGAATTAGAAGGCACGGATTATAACTCATACGGCAGAGATGCGCGTACTGCGGCTACGCGCGAGCGCATCTCAGTGCGTTTCTTCGCTAGTGATTATCACAGGCTGAGGTTCATCCGACATCCCTGTCTCAGTGCCTGCGTGCATGACCTGCCCGCAATAGCAATCAACGATCTCCTGTGTGAATGATGCAAATTCTTCCTGCGTAAAAGTCAACAAAACTTGCCCTGCGCGCAGGTGAACGCAGTGGCACGAATCGCAACGCCAGATTTGAAGATTAGCATCCGTGCCCGTGTGTTGATTTTCGTAAAGCAAAGCCGTCATCTCTTAAAACATCCTTTTCTATATTGACGATGTGTTTATTGACGATTTGAATCAGGACGAAAGAGCTTCATCTTGATAGTCAAGCCCTTCACTCGTGGCTGCGCCCGAAGTTGAGGCCGCGCCTTTAAGTTTTCGCCGCACCTGCCACGCGCGAAAGCGTCGCCATGCGAGCGAGAGTCCGGTCCAGACGAGCATTGCGCCGCCCAGGCTTGCCAGACAAGCGATGATTTGTCCTATTATTCCGCCCGATTCGCCCGTGTGCGTCGAGCGCACCCACGAACGCAGTTGACGCCCCGCGTTGAGACCCGCATACGGCTCCCACTTTGTCACCTCTGTCGTTTTCGGGTCGAGCGTCAGTTGCGAGCGCGCGATTGGATTCCACGATGCGCCTTCTTCGATAGCGAAGGTGACGGGCATGCCGGGACGCGCCGGAAGCCGCAAAGCGATTGATTTCCAAAAGCCGACTTGCTGCTCCGCGCGTGCCCAGAGTTGATTGAGATTCGAGGGTATCTCGATGCGCGCGTCCGGTTCGCCGCGTCCCGGCGCACCGCCTCCCGGCGGAGCCTGTGGCGCGGCTGGCGCGGGCGGCTGGTTGCCCGTCACTTTGTAAACAAGATTATTAGCCCACTGGTAAGAGATGACTAAAGCTGTGATCGTCAGAAGAATCAAAACCCATGATGACCAGAAGCCTATGACATTGTGCCAGTTAAAATCTCGCGCCCGCCCTGTGTTATGCCGGAGCTTGAAAATTGTGACGGGTTTCAAAAATCGCCACGTCAACTGCTTCGGCCACCAGATGTAGATGCCCGTGATGGCGAGAATCAGAAAGGCAGCGTTGCAGGCTCCTGTGATGGCCTTGCCAATCGCGCGTCTCTCGCCGCTCATGCCGAGCCAGCGATGCCAGTCCGTCACGACTCGAAAAAAGCTTCTCACGCCTTTCGCGCCTTCGCCCGTGATGTCGCCCGTGTAGGGATTCATGTACAGCACGCCTTCGCGTCCCATCGCAAAAGATGCTGAGGCGGACGCATCGGCCTGAAGCGTGAGGCCGGTCGGTTTGGCATTCGGCCTCGCCTCGCTTAGTTTTGCGAACAACTGCTGCGCGCCGAGCTTGCTGACAACTCCCGCAGGCGGAGGCTGCACCGTTCGCATCTCGCGCTCTGCATACCGGATGACCTGCGGCTCGAAGGCCAGCAGTGCGCCCGTGACGGACATCACCAGAATAACGAGCGCGGCGATCACGCCCGACAACAGGTGACACCAGAAGATGATTTTGCGAAATCGCTCCATGTTTAAAATTCCTCAGAGATAAACCTGACTCACACGACAGCCCAGCGGCGCAGCAGGTTGTGATAGACGCCGGTCAATTGCACGCTCGAAGGATGTTCGGGCATGTCCTGATTGATTCTTTGAATCGCCATGTCAAGATCGAACAGGACTGTGCGCTCTGCGTCATCGCGCACCATGCTTTGAATCCAGAAAAATGATGCGAGACGCTCGCCGCGCGTCACGGGGCGCACATGATGCAGGCTGGTCGAAGGATACAGAATCAGATGACCTGCGGGCAGCTTGATGTTATGAACTCCGTAAGTGTCTTCGATCAACAATTCGCCGCCGTCGTATTCGTCCGGCCTGCTGAAAAAGAGCGTCGCGGAAATGTCTGTGCGGACGCGATGCTCTGTGCCAGTGACCTGTCGAATCGCGTTATCCACATGCGTGCCGAAAGCCTGCCCTCCCTGATAACGATTGAAGAGTGGCGGAAACACTTTCAAAGGCAGCGCGGAAGCCATAAAAAGCGTATTGCATTCCAGCACGGCGAGGATCAGCGCGCCGATTTGCCGCGCCGCCGGATGGTCTTCGCGCAACTGCATGTTGTCTTTCGCACGCGCCGATTGATGACCGGCAGTCACACGCCCGTCAATCCATTCCGCCTGTTCGAGCAACTGACGACACTGCGCGACCTGCTCTGCGCTCAGTACGTCCGGAATCTGTAACAGCATCTTTCCCTCTCCGCAGAAGATTAGCCACAGAGAAACAGAGACACGGAGGAAGGCAAAAGGTAAAAGTCAGGAAGGCAAAAGTGAAGCAGGCTGGAATGCCTTCCTGACTTTTACCTTTTGCCTGTTACCTTTTGCCTTGTCCATCTCTGTGCCTCTGTGGCTGAGTTTTGTGGGGCGTTCTTAAAATCTGAAGTTAGTGCTCAAGAGCACAGACCGCGCCGCCCCCGGGATGAGATGGCCGCCGCCCAGACGGTCAAAGTAATATTTGTCCCCGAGGTTGTAGATATTGAGCCGGAGATCCATATTGTCCATCAACGGATACGAGGCCATTAAGTCAACCACCCAGTAGCCTTCGACAAATCGGGTGTTGATATTGTTGCCGTAGCGCTGACCGACAAAGCGTGCGCCGCCGCCGAGGTCTAGCCTACGGATGTGATAAGTCGACCACATGCTCAGCGAGTTTCGCGGCGTGTTGATAATCTGCTTGCCGATTTCGGCTGCAACGTTTGAATCCACGATCTCGCTGTCAAGGAACGTGTAGCCGCCGAAGACAGTCCACGCGCGCGTGATGCTGCCGGATGCGCCAAGCTCTATGCCCGCGACGCGCTGCTCGCCCTGCAAGACCTGCGGCGGATCGGCTGGCGTGAGTCCCGGTGTGCGCGCGTTGGTCTTTCTGATATGAAACACTGCTCCGGTTAATGACAGGCGCTGGTTGAATACATCCCACTTGCTGCCGACCTCGAAGTTGTAAGTCTTCTCCGGGTCAATCGCGGTGTTCGCCGTCCCATACGAAAGCCCTTCGAGCGATGGGTTGAGCGACGTGCCGTAGGCCGCGTAAATACTGCCGATAGGCATCGGCTTAAAGACCACGCCCGCCTTGTAGCTAAGCATGCGGTCAATCCTCTTCACCCGCGCGCCGGTTTGCGTGGCGACGCCATCCACATCGAAATAGTCGTAGCGCAGCCCGCCGTTCAATTCCCATTTCTCGCCGAGCTTCGCCGTGTCGAACAGATAGAGCGCGGCGGAGTCTCCAGTGATGTCGCCCACGATGGGATTCACCACAATCGCGCCGGTGAAAGTATCGTTCGGATTGGGATTAAAGAGAGTCGTCGGCATGGTTCCGGCGGTGCGTGTCACGCGGGTGTTGCTCTCTCTGGTCAGAGCCAGCCCGCCGACAACTGTGTGACCGATGTCGCCCGTCGAGAAGCTGGCGCGCAAATCGCTCTGGTTGTCCCAGATGTCATCCTGCGTAATCCATGAGCGCAGCTCGCGGTTGATGACGGTTGAATTCAGATTGGTGGTGAAACGTGGCGGCGTCGCTATTGAATCGCGCGTCGAGCGCCCGAAACGGAATTGATTTCGGAACGTCATCTTTTCGTTCACGTCGTGCTCGAATCTGACGGTCGCAATGTCGGAATCCAATTTCTCAAAGTCACGATTCTTGAGTCCGTAAAAAGTGTTGCGCGGAACGGGAGCGGGGCGGTCACGATAAGCCGCGAGCGCGATGTGGTTGGCGGGAACCCACGGAATGCCGTAATCGGAGAGGTTATCCTGCTTTAACTTGAAATAGCTCAACACCAAGCGCGTCGGCCTGCCGAGGCCGAAGGCTAAAGAAGGAGCGACGCCCCAACGCTCGTTCTCGACGGCCTCGCGCCCCGCGAATCTGGATACGTGCCCGACAAAGTTCAGGCGGAAAGCCGAAAAGTCGCCCAAGCCTATTTTTTTTAGGGGGAGATTAATGTCCGCCGTCACGCGCTTGGTCCGGTCGCTGCCGAAGTTGAGCGTCATGTTATATGCAGGTCTAAGCCCCGGCGTCTTGCTCACAAGATTAATCGTGCCGCCCGTCGAGCCGCGCCCGACGTAAGCCGAACCCGGCCCCTTGACGATCTCGACCTGTTCCAGATTGAAGGGGTCGCGCGATTGCGGCCCGAGGTCGCGCGCACCGTCAACGAACACATCATTACGTGCGCTGAATCCGCGCAGGGTCAGATTGTCTCCGGCGGGAGTCCCGCCTTCGCCTGCGGTGAGCGTCAGTCCCGGAACATTGCCCAACACTTCGCGCAAGGTCGTCGCGCCCTGCTTCTCGATGATGTCTCTGGGGATAACCGTGATGGTCTGCGGGATGTCGCGCAAAGGCTCTGTATATTTCGGAGATGAAAGCGGCGTTTCGCGCTCTTCCACATCAACGATCTCCGGCAGCACCTTGATCTCAAGCATCACTGTCTTCGGAGCGGTGAAGCTGTAGTCCACGCCCGTGCCCGTCAAAAGCTGCTTCAATGCCTGCTCAGCGGTATAAACGCCCGAGACGCCGGGAGAGCGCACGTTGCGAATATCGTTGTTCGACATCTGCACTTGCAGCCCTGTGATATTTTGAAATGCGCTCAGCACCGTCTCCAAATTTCCGGGAGGAATGTCAAAGCGTTGGACTTGTTGCGCTTGATCTTGAGTCGAGACGGCTGCGGCTGCGCTCCCGTCCTGCGGCTGCGCATATCCGAGCCTGACCATATGGCTGTTGCCCACCGTATACGCCACCAACATGCCCATCGTGCTGACGGTTATCACCCAGTATCTGGGGCCGCGCCGTCTTGATTTATCTTTCCTGCCGCCAATATTTTTGGTTCTCGTCTTCATTGCTTTCCTCCTCCGAAAGCGGTTCACTCTTGAGCTACCGGCTCTTTCACTTGAGCTACCGGCTCTTTCAAAAGACGCGACTGCTCAAGTCGAAACAATCGCGCGTAAAAAAGAGCAGACCTGTGGCTGTCACAAGGGAAACGGTCTCCGCACTAAAAAAGAGTTGTGCGATAAGTGTTAGAGAGTCAGCCGTTGATTTATCTCCATTGAAAGATATGGCTGACGACGAGTAGAATGGCGCTCAATCGTCAACCCACCGAGGTTGTCGGTCGGGGGCTGCACGGTCGCTTCTTGCCGGATTTGGTCGTGCGCCCTCTTTTGTTTTTTTATCCTGCTAGTTCAATACCGCAGCCTCTCTGATTGAGCTTTGATATTTGAAATGAGATGAAATTGAAATCCGTTTTCAAAACCGGATTTGGACTTTAACTGAATGAATGGGTCTTGTCAAGAAAATGACGGGAATTTTTATCCGGCCGGTAAGCTCTTCTGCTTGTTCATGAGGTGATTGAGCGAATCAGAGCTGCTTCAACACGCTTGCGATTGAGGTATGAGGCAATCAAATTAGTCCGAACAGATTATCTCTGCGGCCAGCAATGGAATCAGCAGTTCGTGATGCCCTGTGATGGAATAGCCGCGCCCCGCGCCGTCTGCGGTCGGGCGATGCACGACGTTCGTCAGCGGGCGGTAGGATTGGATAAAGTCCAGATTGGCCGTCGTAAAGTCCGTCAATGGATGACCCAGATTACGCACGAGCGTGACCACTTTCAAAAAAATTTCCGGCAGCATGACTGCCGAGCCGATGTTCAAATAAACGCCGCCGCCGTCCATCCGGCGCACCAGCTCTGCGAACAGTCTGAAGTCTGTGTGAGTGGTTTGCCCCAGCGCGCCTCCATCCGCGCCCGGATGAAAATGCGCGATGTCCGTGCCGATGGCGACGTGCGCTGTAAAAGGCACACGCGCGTTGTAAGTCGCGCAGAGCAGGGAATGATCTTTGTGCGGCGGGTCAAGCGAGAGGAGCGCGCGTCCCATCGCTTCGCCCAATCCGATCTCGTCGAGCTGTCCCAATCGCGCCGCGTCATTCAAAAGCTTGCCGGTCTCTTCAGCCGCGCCGAACGCTCCCGCGCCGAGGCTCGCATCCACGTCCTCCGAAGTCGAGCCGACCAAAGCGATCTCCGCATCATGCACCAGCACAGAGCCGTTCGCGGCAATCGCCGTCACGTACCCGCGCTCCAAGAGGTCAATGATAACCGGAGCCAGCCCGGTCTTGACGACGTGTCCGCCGATGCCCCAGATAACAGGCTTGCGCAATTTCTTTGCCCGCCGAACCTGCGCCGCCAACTGCCGCAGGCCGCGCACAGCCAGGATGTCCGGCAGCTTTTTGAGAAAGTCACGCAGCGAAGAATTTTCCTCAACCGGGCGCGCGAACTCCGTCACAGTCACCTTGCTCGGGCGCGACGCGAGCGGGTAGGTGCTGACATCTTTCAAACTCAACGGCCTCAGATCATCTTCATAAATTGACACAGGCTGTAATGCTCCTCATCTCTAACGCACGCCGAGTATATCACGCAATATTCTTGCCCTCGCATGGCGTGCGAATCGTTTCAGCGTTGACTTGCTTGATAGCCGCTCGCATAATTTACACATGCTTACGGAATCTCACATTCTTGATCGTCTGACGGCGAATGCTACCGCTGAAAAGCATATTTATTACGGGGTGTCTTGGGACACTTACCTGCAATTGCTGGAAGAGCTTGATGATGATAGCAACGTGCGTCTGGCTTTCAATCGCGGGGCGTTGGAAATCATGAGTCCCAAGCGCTTGCATGAGCAGATGACACGCCTCATTGATATGGTGGTCATGTTTCTGGCTTTCGAGTTGGGGCTGAATGTTGACAACTGTGGGGCGATGACCTTGCGCGTCGAGGCAGTCGAGCGGGGCGGCGAACCGGATAGCTGCTTTTATATTACTAATGAAGCTACGGTACGCGGCGTTGAAGAGATTGACTTGCAAGTACACCCGCCGCCGGACATCGTTCTCGAAGTAGACATCACCAGCCCGTCGCTCGATAAATTCGGACTTTATAATGCCGCACGCATTCCCGAAGTCTGGCGTTATGACGGCGCGCACATGAGCTTTTATGTGTTAGCAGGAGAGCAATATGAAAGCGCGCCGCACAGCCTGTGCTTTCCACATCTCACCGCCGAAATGCTCGAACGCTATCTAGGCATCGGGCGCGAGCAAGGCTCAACAGCCATGCTGCAAACCGTCAGGCAGGAAATGCAATAACGCCGGAGCCTTTTTCTTCAAGCAATCTTCTTGTGAGCTTTTTTGATTCCCGCTTTCCCGCGAGCTTGAATACTGTGACCGTTGCGCGTGGCAGCGTGGTCGTTGAGGAGCGGCTTGAGGGCGTGGCCTGTGTGTGACTTGCGTGTGCGGGCGACTTCTTCGGGAGTGCCTGCGGCGACGAGGCGTCCGCCGTGCGAGCCGCCTTCGGGGCCGAGGTCTATGATGTAGTCTGCGGTTTTGATGACATCCAGGTTATGTTCGATGACGATGACGGTATTGCCCAGACTGACGAGGCGTTGGAGCACGTCAAGCAGCTTATGCACGTCCGCGAAATGCAGGCCGGTGGTCGGCTCATCCAGAATATAAATCGTGCGTCCGGTCGCGCGTTTCGATAGCTCTTTGGCAAGCTTGATGCGCTGAGCTTCGCCGCCTGACAAAGTGGTCGCCGCCTGCCCGAGCTTGATATAACCCAAGCCAACGTCGAGCAGCGTTTGCAGCTTCTGCTTGATCTGCGGAATGTTTTCAAGGAGCGGCAGGGCTTCTTCTACCGTCGTGTCGAGCAAGTCCGCGATTGATTTGCCTTTGTATTTCACAGAGAGCGTTTCGCGGTTGTAACGCGCGCCGCGACAGACATCGCAGAGGACATACACGTCCGGCAGGAAATTCATCTCGATGCGCTTCATGCCGTCGCCTTCGCAGGCTTCGCAGCGCCCGCCTTTGACGTTGAAGGAAAAGCGTCCGGGCTTATAACCGCGCTCTCTGGATTCAGGGAGCATCGCGTACAACTCTCGTATCGGCGTGAACAATCCAGTGTAAGTCGCAGGGTTCGAGCGCGGCGTGCGACCAATGGGGGATTGGTCAATCTCGATGACTTTATCAATGTGTTCAAGACCTTCTATCTCGCGGTACTCGCCAGCCTCTGCCAGCGAGCCGTAGAGATAACGCGCCAGCGCACGATAGAGTATGTCATCAACCAGAGTTGATTTGCCTGAGCCGCTAACGCCCGTCACGACCGTCAACAGGCCGAGCGGAAACGTCACGTCAATCTCTTTCAAATTATTGGCTCGCGCGCCGCGCACTGTGATGGCTTTGCCGTTCGGAATGCGTCTTTGCTCTGGCACGTCTATCTTCATCTTGCCGCAGACGTAGAGACCTGTGACCGAGTTCGGATTACAGGCGACTTCAGCGGGCGTTCCAGTGGCGACCACTTCGCCGCCATGCGCGCCCGCGCCCGGCCCCAAATCTACGACGTAATCCGCGCGGTTAATGGTTTCTTCGTCATGCTCTACGACCAAGACCGTGTTGCCTAAGTCGCGCAGGGCGCAGAGCGTTCCGAGCAGCTTCTGATTGTCGCGCGGGTGCAGTCCGATGGAAGGCTCGTCTAAGACATAGAGCACGCCGCGCAGTTGCGAGCCGATCTGTGTGGCGAGCCGTATGCGCTGGCCTTCGCCGCCGGAGAGCGTGGCCGACGCGCGATCCAGAGTGATGTAACCGAGTCCGACCGTTTCCAGAAAGCGCAGGCGATTCTGAATCTCGCGCAAGACCAGTCCGGCAATCTGCCCCTCGCGCTCGTTGAGCTTAACTTTATCGAAAGCTGTCACCGCGTCTTCAATCGGCATCGCCGTGTAATCCGCGATGCCGCGACCGCCCAAACGCACCGCCAGCGATTCGGGTTGCAAACGCTTGCCATGACAATCAGGGCACACGGTCGGCGATACCAATTCTTCGAGCGCGAGCCGCACTTTTTCGGACGGCGCATCATTCATGCGCTCGCGCAAGTGCCTGACCGCGCCCCGCCAATCGCTCTGATACGTGTACAAGCCCTGACGAAAAGTCACAGGGATGTCTAGACCATAAAAGAAAGCATCGCGCACTTCTTTTGAAAGCTCTACAAAAGGCGTCGCGGCATCCGCGTTGAAATGTTTGATGACGGCCAGCAGCGCGTTCTTCAAATAAGCCGCGCCCGTCTTGTCCTCCGCGCCCATGAAAATGATTTTATCTGCGGCTTCGGTCGCATCCGGAATGATTTTCGCGGGGTCAACTTCGAGGACAGTGCCGAGGCCATGACAACGCTTGCATGCACCGTAAGCAGAGTTGAATGAAAAAGAGCGCGGCTCTAATGGCGGGACGTTGATGCCGCAGTTGACGCAGGCCATCTTCTCCGAATAAAGCTTCTCTTCGCCGTCAACCACAGCGACCAAGACCGCTCCGCCCGTCAGCTTCAAAGCCGTGCGGACGGATTCCGACAAACGCTCGTTGATGCCCGGCTTGATTAAGAGGCGATCAACGACGGCTTCAATCGTATGATTGCGCCGCTTGTCGAGACGTATCTCTTCGTCAAGCGACATCAGCTCGCCGTCTACACGAGCGCGCAGGAAACCGTCTTTAGCAAGCTTCTCAAGCTCCTTCTTAAACTCGCCTTTGCGACCGCGCACGATGGGCGCGAGAATCATCACGCGCTCGCCTTCAGGCAGCGCGAGCACGCTCGCCACGATTTGCTCTACGGACTGACGTGTGATCTGCGCGCCGCAGTTGTGGCAGTGCGGCTGCCCGATAGAGGAAAACAGCAGCCGCAGGTAATCGTAAACTTCCGTCACCGTGCCGACGGTCGAGCGCGGGCTGCGCGAGACTGTTTTCTGTTCGATAGAGATGGCAGGCGAAAGACCGTCCACCGAATCCACATCCGGTTTTTCGAGCTGGTCCAGAAACTGTCTGGCGTAGGCCGACAGCGATTCGACATAGCGGCGTTGGCCTTCGGCATAAATGGTATCGAAGGCGAGCGAAGATTTGCCTGAGCCGGACAGCCCTGTGATGACTGTCAAACGGTCACGCGGAATCTCTACGTTGATGTTCTTGAGATTATGCTGGCGCGCCCCGCGCACTGTGATGCGATCAATTGCCATGTGCTTAAAAATATCCTGCGCATGCTACGGATAAGAAAATGTGTTGACGCAGAACCTACGATTGTAGCCGAGCGGGAAGAGAGGAGCAAGCGGGCAATAAAAGGTTAGAGTCAATTCAATTCCTGAAAAAGATACGCTCCACGAAAACACACAAAAGCGTTTGAAAACCCCACAAATTGCTTTATGGCTTTTCGTGTGTTTTCGTGGAGCGTATCTCGCCGCTAAGTGCTGGAATGGCTTGACCCTTAAAAAGTTGACAGCGTTTGCAGGCGAGTCCTACACTCAAGAGCGAAACGAAAATCATTAATCGAAGCAGAGTGAAGAGGTTGGAGCAGGGGTCTTGAATCTTCCAAACACGCTGACCATTTCGCGCATTTTTATCGTGCCGCTGCTGGTGGTGGTGTTGCTCACGCCGTTTTCGGAAAACTGGCTGGGCGTGCCGCGTCATATCCTGGGAGTGTTGATTTTTCTCGCCGCCGCGCTGACGGATTATCTGGATGGACATTTTGCGCGGAGCCGCGATCAGGTCTCGCGGTTGGGCAAGCTCTTAGACCCGATTGCGGACAAGCTTTTAATCTCAGCCGCGCTGATCTCGCTGGTGGAAAATCGTTTGGCTCCGGCGTGGGCGGTGGTGATTATCGTCGGGCGCGAGTTCGCGGTTTCGGGGCTGCGCTCGATTGCGGCGTCGGATGGAGTGGTGATTGCTGCCTCAAAGATGGGAAAGTTTAAGATGCTGGCGCAGGTCGTGACGGTCGCGCTCTTGATAGTATCGAGCGCGTCGGGGCGGCCTCCGGTCGAAAACTACGGCCAGCCTTTTCCGGCGATATTTTTTTGGACTGTGCCTCAACTGCGCGACGCCCTGCAACACCTCTTTGGCAGCGGTGCGACGACCGCAGATGATTGGCGCGTGCTGCTTTACACGTTAGGGCGCGCGATGCTGTGGGTCGTCGTGCTGTCGGCGTGCGTCTCTATGTACGGATACTTCCGCGCTTTTTATCAAGCAGTCGTCGGACGCCGCGAGTTAAAACTTGAGGCCGAGCGTGCAGTGAAACTTGATTCCAATCCTGCTCCGTCAAGGCACAGATCATAAAGCATCAATCAACTGACGCAGGCTTCGCTTTGAAGGCAAGACAGGAGACTAAGCGAGCGAAAATTCGCATCTCTCGTGAAGTGTCTCGTCGTTGCCTCAATAAGCCGGAGCGGAAGCGGGCTGCGTATTGCTTGGAGCCGTAAAAGTTCTCGAACGCCGTTGCGCCCTCTCTTGCTGTAGCGGCGGGTCTGCGACGTTGGCTTCCATGCCTCCTTTAACTGCCGCGTGGATATAGCTCTCTTTGGATGAGAAGTAAAATGATCTGCTGCTGATGTCGCCGCCTTTCACAGGGGTTGCCAGCACTTCGTAGTACTCGCCGTCGGGTCTGACCTCGAAAATGTAGCCGTAGCCCGTGCCGCGCGCCAGCGTTGCATCAATCAAGCCGGCGGTGGCAAGCTCAAGCATCGTTCCGTATGTTCCGTTGCCCGTGCCAGACCTATACGATTCCTCTGCTTCGGCCAGCAACATCACATTTCTGAGAGCTGCCGATTCGTTAGCCGCGCGCCGCGAGGCCAGAAGGTTCGGAATCGCAATCGCTCCCACAATAGCGACGTAGAAGAAAGAGACGACGGAGAGAACTATGCCCGCGATGGCGAAACCCCTGCCGCCATAGTGCTCCGGATACTTGTTGGTTTTTTTCAGCGCGACGATGCCGAGGATAAGCCCGGTGATCGAGCCTAAGCCCAACAGCCCGCAGGCCAGCAAACTGACGATGCCTGTGACCATTGATGCGACAGCCAGCCCGGTCTTTGGCGCTTCTCCTTGATACGGAGCGTATCCGTAAGACGCGCTCTGGTAGCCCGCCTGATTGTAGTCGCCCTGATAGCCTGCCTGGTCGTGGCCCCATTCAGTCGCAGGCTCGTTTTGAAATCCGCCCGGACTTTCCTCTTGCCACGCGCCTGCTTCATGTGGGTTGACGCCCGCATCCGTAAAAGCAAATTGGCAGCGCTTGCATGCTTCTGCCGTAGCCCAGTTGACCAGCCCGCAGTTCGGGCATTTAATGCTGTTCATAGCTTATTCCTCTTATGGAAAGGAAGTGAGTCGAGCTTTGAGAGGGAGTTACAGAAGGGAATGAGCCGCGAGGGGCTTCGCTCTCGCGGCTCATCTTAATCTTTACTGTAGTTCAACATCATCGCCTGTATGAACTTCCTGTACGATGCGTGTGATGACGGCTGTCGCCGTGCGCTTCTGCACGCCTATGATGACCATCTCGCCGACGACCTTGCGGGGCATCTTCGGTCTCTTGGCTTTAACCTCTGGAGTCGAAGTGGTCGGCCCATAGACGCCCGTCGAGTTTGCATCTTCGACGCGCTGCGATTGGTTGGAAAATTTACCGCCTTTAAAGATGTCGCTCTCGAAACCGCCCGTGGCGGATAGCGCTACTTCATCATCGCGAAAGCGCGTGATGTTGCCTCTGCCCGCAGGACGGGAAATCGTCAGGTAGTCGCCTTCCTTGACGCTATCTTCCGTGCCGAGGTCTATAAAGACGACCTGGTCTACGGTGATAAGTTCGCGCGTGTCTCTGGCGAGAACGATGCGCCCTTTCTGTTTGCCGGTCGGATTGGCAAAGCGATCAAGCTTCGCTTCCGTGCGGCTGACCGGAGCGACGCGCGTATAGGTGGCGCGCAACAAATCGCCCAGCAGCAGGTTGTCGCACGCGCTGGTGACGATGGCGATAGAAACATTGTCTTTGACTTCGATCACGCGCAGGAAGCCTACCTCCTGCGTGTAGACGCCGAGCCAGCCCTTCTTCTTTGAGAGCTTCGACCTGAATTGACCTCGCGGGCGAGCCGCCGTGTACTCATTGCCGAGACGCATGCCTTGCTGCGAACCGGCATTGATGTACACGTAATCGCCTGGGGCATAGGTGCGCTGCTCCTGCTCCTCTTCGCCGCCGACGATCTGCAAATAATTGGGGGAAGGCGCATACTGTATAAAGCCTCCACAGTACAGGTTGGCTTTGCCTGTGACCGGCTGCGGGCCTTGCTGGTCGGGCAACACGACAGTCGCCTTTGTTTGCTGCGCCCCGGCTGAGCTGTCAGCAGGCGTTTGCGCGCCCGCCGTGTAAAAGAGTCCGCAAGCGTACAGCAATAGCACAGCGGCACAGGTTCGATAAACAAGATGATTGATCCGCACGAGAAATCTCCTTTGGCGTTCCGAGTAAGAACGACACAGATATGTGTTTTGGTCATGTGGCTTGTCGCAAGCGAAAATCAAAGGCGACAACCGGATGAGTGTGGAAGTGTCAGGCAGGCCAAAAGGGTTTTATCCCTGCTCGCGCCGCCAGAGGGCAGTTTTAATCCTACTTCGCTTGGTGTAGCTACGTCAACAAGAATTTTTTACTATGTTTAACACATGCGAGGGCGGGAACCTGAGATTTCCCTGCAACTTGCGTTTAGAAAGGGCTATTGGTAGTATCCGAATCTCGTTATGACAGGCGCTTATTTCCAGCGCCCGACCATCCATCGCCGGTGTAGCTCAGGGGTAGAGCGGCAGTTTTGTAAACTGCGGGTCGGGGGTTCAAATCCCTCCACCGGCTCCAATAGAATCAATGGTTTACAGCCACTTCTTCGGGCTGCTCCACTCCACTTGGGACAATCTTGGGACAACGCTTCCGGCGATACTCTGAAAGCTCCGTAATCGCTGCACGCTTTCCTTTATCCGTCGTGTGCAAGTACCTCATGGTTGTCTCAATGCTCTGATGCCCCATGAGTTCCTTGATTTTCACTATGTCCACGCCTGCGTCTGCCAACCGAGTCCCGAAGGTATGGCGCAAATCATGGAAGCGAAAATCGTTGATCCCAGCATCTCGACAGGCGTGCGAGAAGGCTTTTTTCACGTCCCCGTAAGGCTTGCCAGTCTCCGGGTTGGTGAAAACATACTCGCTCGATGACTGCTTAATGGCACGCGAGATTGCGGTTCCCACGGGTTCATCCATCGGAACAGTGCGATCTCTGCCTGACTTGGTTAGCGTGACGTAAATCACATTCAAGCTGAAGTCTACTTTATCCTTCCTAAGATTAAGCAGTTCGCTCTTTCTGAGGCCGGTGTAGAGGTCAACGATAACGAGATCACGCAGATGTTCACGCTGTCCCACGAGTTGCGCCAGCAGCCTTGATTCTTCATCAAATGAGAGATGGCGCGTCCGCTTGTTGTCTTCCCTTAAAGCTTCAATCCTGCGGCATGGGTTGATTGCGAGTTCATCATACTCAACAGCAAGGCTGAAGATACCGGAAAGCGTTCCCATCTCCCGATTAATAGTCGCTGGTCGCCTTTTCACACCCTTACTCTTTTCCAACTGAATGCGCTTCGACCTGATGCGTTCGATCATTTCCTGGGTGATGTCGCCGAGTGCTTCTTTGCCAAAATATGTAATCCACATCTTGGCGTGACGGTCGTTCTCACGGAATGACCTGTTGTTTGTCCTCACCCTGACGAGATAGGTCTTGTTTACGAAGTCAGCAAAGTTACGGTCGCCCGATGTCTTGCCATACTTCCTTTGAAAGACCTTATGCCGTTCGAGCGTTTCAACTTGTTCAGCCTCGGCCTGTGTACGCGCTTCGGGGATGGCTTGCTTGTACCGCTTGCGCCTGACCATAAAATCGTAATAGTAGGTCTTGCACTTGCCGGAATGCCGATGTTCTTTCTTACAGCTACCTCTTAGATAGACTGCCATGTAAATCGCTCCTTTCCGGTTGCAGCCCTCGGGAGCAGGCTGCATTTTATCACCGGAGATACACAGCACGAAGGGTTTAATGTTGAGTTGTCCACTCTAAAATTCTGTCCAGCCGAAAACGGAGCAGTCCGCCCGCCCGCTCGACGGGGATACGGGATTTCTTCTCGTCAGCTACCCATCCATAGATGGTGCGTTGCTTGACCTTCAAAAGCTCGGCCAGTTCCTTCACATCGAGAAAGATGGGTTGTGGTTTAGATTGTTCGCTCATGGCTTTCTTGGCCTCAGAAATTGTAGTTAATAGAAGAGTTATCGGCTTCGTGGGGGTTCGTGCAACTTGTGCAATCTCCTATAAGGGGCTGCACGACTTGCACGAAACTCGTCAGAGACCAAAAACCGCGTCGCTCAGAGATGGCTTTCCCAAGATCGGCAAGGCGGCTCAGACAGCTCTTTACTGTGCGCTCACTCATGCGCCCGTCGAGCGCGGCTACGATTTCAGCCGTCGCCATCTCCGTGCGCCCGCTGGCCTGCATCGCTTTGATCACAAGCTCGTCGTTGGTGACGGGCTTTGACATCGGTTCGTCGGTCGCCTCGAACCAGCGAGACTCACGGTTGAGCCGAAGCACGCTCTCGTATCCCTCGCCATCCTTACGCTTACCGCAAGTCAAAACGATACGATTCTTGTCCTTCGGATCTGCTTCCAAATTGAAGATTGAAGTTGAGAAGTCGCCCCATGCGGAGGCTCCGCGCCCGCGATGGGCCTGCTCCCGCGTCTGGCCTTCTTCGAGCTTGGCTTTGCCGATATGGTGAATCAGGATGATGAGACAGTTCAGCCGCCGTGCTAGTTTTATTAACGGCTTCATCACAGAGTTTGCGACCTCTGAATTGTCATTCTCGCTTCGCAGCGAGAAGGCAGCGGAAGCAGTGTCAATGATGATGACATCAGCACCTGTCCGGCGCGCGTGAGTCTCTAATATTTTCATGTGGCGCGAGAGCGAGAGCGGTTCATCTCCTACGCCGGGAGCATGAGTTGGCGAAAAGTTTTCATGCACCAGCTCGATCTCGTCGTCGGTAAAGTCGTGTGTCATCAAGCGCAAGTCGGATTGAAACCTTCCGCCTGAGCCTTCCATGTTGAGCAGGATGACTTTCCGCGCCGGGCTGCGTTCCGCCAGTGGGAGGAACTGCCCGCCGGTGGCGAGCGCCAGCGAGAGATTCCGAATCATAGTGCTCTTGCCGTGATTGGTGACTGACTGGACGAGCAGGATTTCGCCCCGGCAAGCATGGCCTGCGATCATCTCTCCGTCGTCGAAGTCGGTCTTCATCAGTTCTGCAAATGAGGTGATGAAAGCTTTGTGTGTCTCGGAAGAGGAACAGGTGTTGATCTCAGCAAGGTCTTGTTCGGCTCTGCTCAAAATTGAGCTTGATAAATCTTCTCCCGCACACGCCTCGCTGCTGAGCTTATCTGCGGTTTTAATAATCTGGCGAAGTGCCGCCTTTTCTCGCATAACCTCGACATAGGACGCGATGTTGGAGAGATGGGGCATCCCATTATTGAGATTCGAGATTGTGCTGACGCCTCCAACGAATTCGAGCAAATTAGAGGCGCGAAGTTCCTCCCCGATGAGGATTGGATTGAGTTCCGCCCCGCGCTTAAATAGCTCCAACATCGCCTCGTAGATACGGCGATGTTGGACAATATAAAAATCTGACGGCTGAACCCTCACGCTCGCCTCTGCGGCCAGCGAATTGTTGATGATGAGCGCCCCAAGAATGGCGCGCTCACTTTCCGCACTGTGCGGTAATGAGCGTTCCGGCACACAGAGCGGTTCTGTTAGCGGTAGATTCATTCTGTATCCATCTCCTTAGCCTTTCGCTCGTTCCGCTTGATATATTCATCAAGATGGACTTGCATGAATAAAACCCTGCGCCCGCTCTTGAAATGAGCAATGTTGCCTCGTGCCAGTTCACGGTCGAGAGTGACAACTGAAATGTTTAATCTTCTTGCGGCCTCTTTTCGGTCAAAGGCGGTGTTATCCTCAGACATCTTCAAATCTCCTCTCCAAAATAAAATGACCGCTACCACTCGGTAGCAGTCACAAGGTATCAGCCGCTATCTTTAAATTGAGGGAACCTAAGGGGGGTAAATTATTTTATTTTTACCCCCCTCAGGTTCATCACCATCTATAGATTATCCGTTTCCCAGTTAGAATCAGTAACTTGTACTAAGGAAGAAGCAAAAACATCCAAAATCAAATCCACAACAACTGTCATTTCCCCCCTAAAAGATGGTTTCCAATACTCGGTTTCAGTATTTTGTTTTCTAGCTTCTTCTCGATACTCTTTCACTGTTAACTGTCCTTTATTCAAATGCCAAGAGGCAAAAGAATTATTAAATATCGCCCATGTAGGTCTACCAGTAACGAAAACTCTGTTTTCAGTCTCCTTGCCTTCTACATACTTGCGCCCTTTCTCTTTGAGAAAGTCTATTACTCGCCAAATGGGAATCTGATCTTCAATCTCAAAGTCTGCTTGCAAACTATGCTCTGAAACAGGAAACCCGTTTTCATCATAGATAGGTTGACCGTGTTGATTGGACTTAATTCTAGGGCTAGGGTCAATGTCCTTGAGATGTGCCTCTATCTTGTTAATTCTTTCGTCAACCTCATCACTCGGATTGACTTTATCGGGGGCTAATAGCTCCCATGCTTTGTAAAGAAACGTGTCCGTTTTATCTATACCCAACTCCCCGATTTTTAATTCAAGCGCAGCTTCTTTGGGGATCGCACGTTCCTGAATTCCTTCCCATAGAGCTTTACCGATTGCCTTTAGGTTCCTTTCGGCTGTCCTTACTTGCTTTCCTCCGAACTGGTCGGCAAAGGCTTTGTATATATCCGCTTTGTCTTCTTTATGATGGTAGATATCATCTTGGGTGAGTATCCGCTTGGCATTAACTACCTGCTCCCAATATCTAATCGCATGAAGAATTACAGGATGCCCGATTAAAGCCGAGTTACTCCTGACCGATTCGAGAATATCAATTTTTTCAGTGCGTACTTTAAGTCCATCCCTAAGCGTAATGATTGCATGAGGGCATCGCTCTCTATCTCTGGACGAACTATCATCAATTTCAATCGTAGCTTTGAGAAAATTGCCTGCATCATATAAGACCGTTCCGGCAGCGGCATCCCATAGCCTAAAGAGACGTGCTCTTTCATCTAATGAAAGGGACTTTCTTGTTTCAGAAAGCTGTTTCAGTTCATCGTCGCTCAATCCCATAAAGCCTGATGACAATTCTGCACCTTTCAATAATTCTTTTAGTTCTGTCACGCGCTCTTCACTCATTGCCGTCTCCTTTGTAATTGCGAATTCTATTTCAGAGTCTTAACAGGATGCGAGTGAGCTTTGTCTAACGATTCATCTTCCGTCCGATTTCGTTGGGCAGGATAAATAATTATTGGGTAAGAAAAAGAGAGGGGCTAGGCTGTCACGCCTAGCCCCTCTTAGTCATTAGAAGATCATCCAGACGCTTTTCAGAACTACCAAAACCGCATCTGCTATTCCGGCATCTGTCACGGTTGCCGCTCTTGGCTGTTCGGGTGGCGGCGATGATGTTCTCCCGCACTCTATCTGCCCTGCCGATACGCTCAGGGCACAGGTCAGGGTTAAGAGTGCGGTGAGGCACAGGATACGTAATTTCTTCATTTCTTTATCTCCTTTAGGGTAGACTGTTTGTTGGACTTGCAAATAAATTTGCAAGTCATGATAGAGAACCGCGTTCGAGACTCCTTGCAAGCCTGATTGCAGGCTCATAAGATAACGCGGCTTTTACAGTATACAGAAAGGGCTTGCTCACATGACCCTTAGCCCCTCACTCATACAACAACTGAACAACCCTGCTTTGACTCCAAGCAATCGCGCGGAGCTTCGCTGTCAAGCGGCAAGAGAGTTTGAGGAAAAGGGAGACTACGAAGCCGCCCGCGCCATCATGGGCGAGCTATGGAAGAGAATCGGGGAGAGGCCAAACGTCGAAAGACTAGAACCAAGCGCAGCCGCCGAAGTGCTGTTGCGTGCTGGAACGCTCACCGGATGGATAGGCAGTTGTAACCAGATAGAGGATGCACAGGAAACAGCGAAGAACCTTATCAGTCAAAGCCTCAGCATCTTTGAATCGCTATCCTATACAAAGAAGATATTGGAAGCACAGACGGAACTCGCTTATTGTTATTGGCGCGAAGGCCGCTATGACGATGCCCGTATTATCTTAGAAAGCATCTTGGAAAGGCTCACAACCGATAGCGAGCTGAAAGCTAAAGCTGTCTTGAGACTCGCCATCGTGGAATGGGGCGCATCACGCTATAGCTTGGCTCTCCGTATCCTGTCAGACTTTGCCCTGCTATTCGATAAGATCAATAACCATTCCATCAAAGGCGGCTATTACAATCAACGCGCCGTCACTTTAATCAGTCTCTCAGAGTCAGAGCCAGAGCAACGAGAGAGCTATACAGACCGCGCTCTCGTCGAATATGCGGCGGCCAGCTATCACTTCGAGCAGGCCGGACATACGCGCTATCGAGCCAACGTGGAAAATAATCTCGGCTTTCTACACTTCAAAGCGAACCGATTCACAGAAGCACACCGGCACTTAGACCGCGCACGTCGGCTCACGCTCAGGCTCAAAGATAAAGTACACACGGCGCGCGTTGACGAGACTCGCGCCTGTGTCTTTCTCGCACAAAGGCAGCACGTCGAAGCTGAAAAGGTCGCCCGCTCTGCCGTCCTCACGCTAGAGGATGGTGGACAGCAAGGCTTACTTGCCGAAGCCTTGATAACTCATGGCCGCGCACTCGCACGACTCAAACACTACGACCAATCGCGCTTTACCTTTCAACGTGCTATCGAAGCTGCGCGAGAGTCCGGCGCAAGCAATCGCGCTGGCGAAGCAGCCCTTGCGATGGTCGAGGAACTAGGCGTACATCTCGTTCCCGGCAAAGCATCAAAGGCGGCGGATTGTGTCTTGGATGAAGAACTGATGCACTATGAAGCGGAGCTAATCAGGGATGCCTTGCGGCGGGCGCGCGGCAGCGTCACGCGGGCAGCACATCTGCTAGGCATCACACACCAGCGTCTTTCTCACATCCTACTCCATCGCCATCAAGAGTTGATGACGGAAAGAACTCCCATCGTCCGGCGCAAACGAGGGATAATGAAAAAGCAAGATTAGAACTGCGTGGTTTCGATGAATAATTGTTGGGCAATCTCACATTCTGTTGGGCCAAAGGCAATCGTGAGGCAAAGCCATTGTTTAATATGTTTACCACCCTCGCTGCATACTGCTCTTTGGAGCGTTTCACTATGTGCATTTGAGGTATCTCCCAAGACAGCCTATGTACATTGTCATGTATATACATTCGAGGGATGTACATTCCTAGGTACAATTGCTCAAAAGTCTCAATGTTTCTGGCTCGATGTAAACTTGATAAAGTGTGCCCTGTGATTCGCGACCGTGCAGGTGAGGTGGAGATAGAGCACATTTTGGAATCAATTTCAGGACGGTTTTTCCCGGAGCACTTTCAGACAAATGTAACCATTGACTCGTCTCGCTCAAAATTTATGATTCGCAGATCGTATTGTTTAAGGTCGCTATCAAGATGAGCCTTAAACGCCTTTATCTTGAGTTGTCCAATCCCTGTAGACGCTCCTATCCACTGCTCTAGCTAAACACCTGATGAGTGAAAATCAGTGACGCTGCTTTGCCATTTATTTTGAATGCCGGGTTGATATTGAAGTGAAGATGCGTCTAGCCATTTCGCTCACAACTTCTGCGCATGGGCGCTGGTAGTGCTTGGAACAGCACAAGCAAATGAGGCTTGATGGGAATCGAACTCAATATCTTGGGCTTTGAGGTTCGCACAGTAGTTTTTAGAACCGTGCGAGAGAGGATTAGCTTAATCTTTGTCATGAGTTAGGGCTAATCTGTGGCGTCTCAAAAACCGGTGCGAACCTCAGCGCAAAATGACACACGAGAAGCTACAGGTGGGAAGAAGTCATTGAGAATAAAGGGAATAAGCGACGGCGAAAGGGCAATCCACGCGCGTTGGTTCGCACCCATTGAAAACATTGACTTTAGAGAGGAAAAGTGAGAGAAATGGCAACACCCGGCAGGCTCATCAGCAGGGGTACGGCAAAAGGGGCTTGTAAGTCCAAGCAAATAGAGATGCTATCAGGGTGACAGTGAGAAAGAAGGCCGCGTCTAAAGCGGATTGAAACTCTTATCGTTGCGCCGTTGTAGGCGTTTCCCGTAAAGTGAGAAAGAAGGCCGCGTCTAAAGCGGATTGAAACCATTGCCGATGCTGGCCCGGATTTCTTCTTCCGTGTGAGAAAGAAGGCTGCGTCTAAAGCGGATTGAAACATTTTCCACAATATCCCTGATCTTTTGCGGATGGTGTGAGAAAGAAGGCCGCGTCTAAAGCGGATTGAAACCATTCCTTTCGGTGTCCAGTGGCTCTTTTGTCGAGTGAGAAAGAAGGCCGCGTCTAAAGCGGATTGAAACAGTTCCCTCCCATGCACCCACATAACAGTAGCCGCGTGAGAAAGAAGGCCGCGTCTAAAGCGGATTGAAACTTTCAGCTTCTGGCTTGCCCGCAACAGTTTGAACGGTGAGAAAGAAGGCCGCGTCTAAAGCGGATTGAAACTTTCAGCTTTCACCCGTGAACCCAGGTAGAGAGCTAAGTGAGAAAGAAGGCCGCGTCTAAAGCGGATTGAAACTTTGTGAGGATTGAATGTCCTCATTGTTTGGTGAGAAAGAAGGCCGCGTCTAAAGCGGATTGAAACAGTTCGCCTACCTTCTGGCGGTCTTTGTTCGTTAGTGAGAAAGAAGGCCGCGTCTAAAGCGGATTGAAACGTAATCCGCAAAGATTTACGACGCTTCCTGGTTGAGTGAGAAAGAAGGCCGCGTCTAAAGCGGATTGAAACAAAAACTAGGGACTGTGTTTAACATAACTACTTTGTGAGAAAGAAGGCCGCGTCTAAAGCGGATTGAAACTTTTCCTCGGTCAATCAGGGCATAGTCATAACCAGCGTGAGAAAGAAGGCCGCGTCTAAAGCGGATTGAAACATTTCGGCTCTTGTTTGTCGGAGACGATGTCATCTCCGTGAGAAAGAAGGCCGCGTCTAAAGCGGATTGAAACAGTTATCTCTGTCAATTGTATTTTTTAACAAGGTTAGTGAGAAAGAAGGCCGCGTCTAAAGCGGATTGAAACGTTTTGCATTCCTTAAGTAGGGCCCACATTTCTTCGTGAGAAAGAAGGCCGCGTCTAAAGCGGATTGAAACCCATACTGTTGGCTCTAGGGGGATTTTAACATACGTGAGAAAGAAGGCCGCGTCTAAAGCGGATTGAAACTATTGTAGACCGCGGCAGTTGCTGGCTTAACTTCAATGTGAGAAAGAAGGCCGCGTCTAAAGCGGATTGAAACCCAAGCGTCAGTAGCTGGTTTGGGCTACTAATGTGAGAAGAGAGGCCGCGTCTAAAGCGGATTGAAACTGACATCACCACCTCTGCCGTCAGGTTCGGAGCGGTGAGAATGAAGGGCGCGCTAAAGCAAAATGAGATAACTTGCCTGTGTGGTCGCCTGCTGTGACGGCAGCCGCCGGAAAATGCTTGCGTCTGCGGCGTCTGCGATATTATATTGTGCCCGATTCCGGGCGACCTCTTGGATTGTTTTGGGCTTCTTTCTCTAATTTTCCTTTGGGAATTCTTTCACCGATCTTGATGCGTGGATAAGTAACACGAGAAAGCTATTGCCTCAGTTGAAGTAGCTTTTGCAGATGAGCGGGTCACACACATAAAGATGGCTTCCCGGATTGGAGGCGAGCCGCATCTGTTCCGCGCTTCGACAGGCCGGATTAGCTCTCCCTCCCGGCTTCTCATATTTATCTCTGCTCACACTGAAGTGAGTGCGCCCGTAGCTCTTAATCATTATGCGTTGCGGAACGCGTGGAAATCTTTTAGACGGCAAGCTGGCGCGCGAGCGGCATCTCTATTCTCTTCAAACGCTGCCTCCCGCCAGCACCGTAACTCATCTTCATCTTCCGGCAAGCTTGCCGAACAACGCCTCGCTATGATTTTCATGCTAAAAGGCTCTGTGTCCGGCGACCGCCTGTGATGCGATTTCAGGCGAGTAGCTTTGTTCGGAAAGGGTTAGCCCCGGTCAATGGATTGAAAGCTCTCTAATCGGCTAGACCACCATGTCGAAATAGACATTTGAGTATCAGCCTTGAACATCTAAAAGCTCTCTCTTTAGCGCAGTACGAATTTCGGCTGGCGGCGTTGGAGGCATGTGAGCTGCCGCCGTTTCTCGGCTCGACGTTTCGCGGCTCGTTCGGTTATGCGCTGAAGGCGATTGCCTGCGCGATGCCGCCGCCGCAGGATTGCGCGCGGTGTCTGCTGGCAGAGCGTTGCCTCTACCCGCGCCTGTTTGAGCCGCGCGCACATCAGCCTGACGGTTTGCTCAAGCCCCAACAAAACGCCCCGCGCCCGTTTATCTTCGAGCCGCCGCTGCCCGGCCAGAAATACTCTGCGAGCTTTGCCGGAGCGGACATCGAGCGAGGGCACAGGTCTGATGAAAACTCTCACCGTCACCAGAGATTGTTCGCAGAGCCTTTGCGCCTCGCGTTGGGCGACGAATTGCGTTTCTCCTTGACGCTCATCGGCCCCGCGATTGAAGAACTGCCTTACATCATCTACGCCGTCAGCCTGATGGCGCAGCACGGCTTCGGAGCGCACCGCACGCCGTTCGCTCTACGGGAGGTCTCGGCGGTTGGCGGAGCAAACACGCGCCTGAAAATTTACACTCCCGAAATGGAGCGCATCGCCCCGCACGACGTGCGCAGAAATCTCAGCGACATGGTGAAAGACAGGCTGGCGCAACTCAAACAGGCAGACACGCTGCGATTGCTGTTCCTGACCCCCACGCGCATACGTCTCCAGCGGAGTGTGCAGGAGCGTCTGCCATTCGAGCAATTAGTAAAAAGCCTCTCGCTGCGGCTCACGATGCAGGCGCAAGCGCATGGTGTGCCCGGACTCGATTACGACTATCAAGCTTTGCTCGCGCGAGCGCGCACCGCGACAACTCAAACAGAGAGCCTTTGGCAGCAGCAGCTCACGCGCTACTCGAACCGGCAGGAGAAGAAGATCGAACAAGATGGATTCATGGGCGAAGCGGTGTTCGCAGGCCAAGCCGTCTCGGAGCTGTTCCCGCTCCTCGTCGCCGGAGAATTCTTACACGTCGGCAGCGCCACGGCCTTCGGGCTTGGGCGCTATCAGATTGGCAGTTAAAAACCTTCGGCAAGTTTGCCGAACAACACAGTTACCAAACCTTTCTTTAAGGCTTGGCTGTATCGAGCTAAAAAACAAGTTCGGAGAAATACTTTATGAGTTATCTCATGATTATTGGCATCGGCCCGGTACAAGAGTTTATTGCCAGTGCCCGCCGAAGCCGCGATTTGTGGTTTGGATCGTGGTTATTGAGCGAACTTTCCAAAGCAGCGGCGCACTCACTTATTGCCATACACGCGCAAGACCTGAGCAGATTAATTTTTCCTGCTATTGAAAAGCTGGGAGACTTGCAAGCGGATAGCGAGTTTAATGTGGTCAATAAAATCGTCGCGTTGATTGATGATCCGGAATTGGCAAGTAAAGCTATCTGGCAAGCGATGCAAACGCGGCTCGACGGTATTCGACAAAAAGCCTATAGCGAAATCAGAGGAAGGTTTGACAAGGATATAGCCGAAAGACAGGTCGCTGACTTGATTGAATTCTTCTGGGCGGCGGCGAGGCTGGAAAATCCCCAAGATGCAAGCGAATATCAGCTTGCTCGCAAGAAAGCTGAGTATTTATTTGCGGCGCGGAAAGCAACGCGAAGCTTTCAAAAAGTTACCTGGGGAGAAAATGTCCCGAAGTCTTCTTTAGATGGGCAACGTGAATCTGTGATTAACGAAAACGTTTATAAGACGATGCCCAAAGAAGAATTATGGAAGCTATACAACGTGCGGCAAGGCGAAAGATTGTGCGGCGTCGGTTTGCTGAAACGTCATGGCAATCGTAGGGGCGATAGTAGCTTTTTTAGCACTTCTCATGTTGCCGCACTGCCTCTGTTACAAAGATTGAGCGCCGAAAATGAAGCTGCCGTTGAGGATTACGTCCGCACGATTTCAGCCTTGCTGGGGGAAATTGAGAAAAAAGACCTGCAAAAAATTATCGGGCATGTTCCCAGAGAATTATCGCATCCGATTTTTAAAGACTACGACGGGCGGCTGCTGTTTGAGGAAAGGCTCAGCGAGTCTTTCACTGATAAGCAAAATTTACAGGCAGCTAAAAACGCACTCGGGAAATTTCGTGAAGCGGCTTTTGCTAAGAAGAAACCTTTGCCTTACTACGCACTTTTGTTGGCTGATGGCGACCGTATGGGCAAGGCTATTGACACGCAAAAAGATATTGAAAGCCATCGCCTCTTATCCGGCAAATTGAGCGCATTTGCCAAAGATGTGCGGGCGATTGTTGAAGGTCAGCACGGCGGTTCGCTGGTCTATTCAGGCGGTGATGATGTGCTGGCTTTTGTGCCTCTGCATACAGTCTTGGCATGCGCGAAAGAATTGGCTGAAAAGTTCAAAGAACAGCTTGATGGGTTTCAGGCCGAAGAGAGCAGCCCGCCGACGCTTTCAGTTGGCGTGGCCGTTGCGCATCATCTTGAGCCGCTTTCCGATACGCTTGAATTGGCACGTCAAGCCGAAAAGGCGGCGAAGGCAGTAGAAGGCAAAGACGCTTTGGCGGTGGTAGTTGATAAGCGTAGCGGAGTGTCACGGATAGCAAAAGGAAAGTGGGGAGCGTTTGATACACGATTGCAGAAGTTAGTCGAATGGCACTGCGACGACGCACTGCCAGACAATGCCGCATACCAACTGCGTGACTTAGCCATTCGTCTAGAGAGTTCCAAAATTACCTCAGATACCGAGAGGGAAACTTTGGAGAAGGCAAAGCAAGCGGAGGCGGTTCGCATTCTGAAACGCAAGCGCGCCGAACACGGTCAAGAATCAATGAAGCAAGACATCCACGATGCGCTAATACACTGGCTCAAGAATGAAGCATTGAGCACAGAAGAAAACCAACTCAGAATCAGCGTGGCTGAATTGGCAGATGAAATAATTATCGCCAAAGTCTTTGCCGATGCAGTGAATCTAGCGAAGATAACGGAGACGCAACATGGCTAAAGAAACTTGGCTCATAGAACCGCGTGACGCGCTCATCGCGCGCGACGGCAGACCTTTCGACAACACGCCCGGCACACGCGCCAAGTCACTGGAGTTTCCTTTTCCGGCAACGACTACGGGCGGCGTGCGAACACGCGCCGGACTCGGACATTTAGGCGGCGATTTGTCTAAGTTCGATCACAGCTTGGCACAGCAAGTCTTGTCAATCGAAGTGCGTGGCGCGTTGTTGGCAGAGTTAGACGCAAGCGACAACGTGACTTCTTTTCTTGCGCCTGCGCCTGCCGATTGCCTATTGCTTAATCTTGAGCCGACGAATGAACAGAAGGCACAGAGAATTCCGCTTGTGCCTTTGGACGATGAGCCTGACGCTTGTTCCAATTTGCCGGACGCTTTGCATCTGGTCGGCGCGCAGGTTGTTGGTAAAAGCAAGCCGCACAATCGCACACCGCGCTTTTGGCGTTGGGCCGAGTTTGAGAAATGGCTTGCCGCACCGCAGGTTGATGAAGTCGAATTAGCAACGCTTGGACACAATGGCTTGACGAATGAGCAAAGAACACACGTCCGCATTGATTATTCGACTAAAGCCAACATAGAAGGTGGGCTGTTTCAAACACGCGGTCTGGAATTCACACATACTAAAACAGAAGGCTTTCATCAGGAGCGCGAGCGTTTGAGTTTGATGGTTGAAGTTGAGTTGCCAGCAGCCTTCGACCAGCAGATCGAAAAAGGACTTGCGCCATTAGGCGGCGAACGCCGGATAGTGGCTTGGCGCAGGGGAAAACAAGACTTTCCCTCATCCTGCCCACCGCCAGTGAAAACAGCTATTGCTGATAAGAAACATTGTCGGTTGCTGTTACTCACACCCGCTTTTTTCACGGAAGGATTTTTGCCGACTTGGTTGCAGGGCGCTAACGGAATACGTGCGGAAGTCAAAGCTATTGCTATCAATCGAACGCAAGTGATATCCGGCTGGGATTTCGTCTTGAAAAAGCCGAAACCGACGCGCCGTTTAGCCCCCGCCGGAACAGTTCTGTTCTTAGAGTTGAACGGCGATGAGCCAGCCATCAATTCTTGGATTGACCTGACTTGGATGCGCTGCGTGAGCGACGCCGAACAAGATCGCAAAGATGGTTTCGGGCTTGCCGCGCTAGGCGTTTGGGATGGGACTTATCAAAAAGTCAGTGAGGTACTTCAATGAGAAAACCGCCGACCGCTGAATTGGTTGAAGTCAAACCAAAAGATAATCAAGAACGAGTCACACAAGTTCGTCGCTATCGGCTCATCACGCCTTTGTTCGGCGGTGGTGTGCAGCCGAAAGAAGCAGACCCGATTAAAGCGATTCGAGAAACAGGCATTCGCGGGCAGTTGCGTTTCTGGTGGCGGGCCACACGCGGCACAGGGACTTTAGCCGACATGAAGCAACGCGAAGATGCGCTCTGGGGTAGCGCGGGCGCAGGCGATTCGTTGCCATCGAAAGTTTCTGTTGTAGTGAAGATTGAAAACAAAGGTACGCCAGATGAGCCGTTTGAGATGAATGCCAGAGATAAGCCGCAGCCGCGAAGAGGCTCACTTGCACCAGCATATGCGGCGTTCCCTCTTCAGCCAACTGATGAGGAAGTGCGAAGCAGACAGCATCTACCAATGAAGGTAGTGAGAGTTGGTGTGGAATTTACGTTGACGATTTCATTCCCGAAAGTGTCTTTAGGCGAAGTTGCATCTGCATTATGGGCATGGGAATGTTTTGGTGGCGTGGGTGGACGCACGAGACGCGGCTTTGGCGCAATCCAACTTTTAGCAGTGGATGGCTTAGAGGTTGAGCCGCTCAAGGCGCACGAAGCTGAGCAAAAAATTAAAGAGAAGTTAGCCGAAGTTTGTTCGGTAGGAAGTTGGAACGACAATAGTGACACGCCGCACCTTTTAGCGAGCAGTACGATAGCTGTGTCTAAAACCAAAAGGGACAGTTTGGAAGCTTGGCGTGACTTGATTGACAGCTTACAACGCTTTCGGCAGTCCCCACGCAACTCAACAAAATACAATGGCGAAAGCGACTGGTCTGAACCAGACGCTATCCGAAGAGCATTTAGAACAAGCGCACCATATCGTGAGCCATCACACGCGGTCAACAAATTTCCTCGCGCGCAATTTGGTCTGCCGATAATTTTCAAGTTCAAAAATGAGGACGTAAATGCAGGCGATCCAAACAAGAGCACATTGGAAGGTAGTCCTCACAACCGCCTTGCAAGTCCGTTGATTCTCCGCCCCATTGCTTGTGCAGATGGTAAGGCAGTTGGTTTGGCCTTGATTTTGGACACCCCTCGTACACCGCCCGGTGGAGTCGTACTGAAAAACTATGGAACTGTTGTAACAGATTTAATTGCAGGCGACATCATGCACATCGCGCCGATGAATGCCGCCGACCCGGGCGAGAAGGACGTGTTGAAGTCGTTTCTCAAGACAATCAAATAGGAGCTGATGAGATGAACGCATGTTTAACTTTTGTTCACGCATTGTCGCCGTTGCATGCAGGCACAGGGCAAGGCGTGGGCGTGATTGATTTACCGATTGCCCGTGAAAAGGCTACAAATTTGCCTTTCCTTCCCGGCTCGACATTGAAGGGCACTTTGCGCGATGAGTGTGAAGGGCATGCGCAACACGGCGCACAGTGCGAAAGCGTTTTTGGGCCAAAGAACATTGCTGATGATGCAAGCGCCTATTCAGGGTCAGCGATTTTTACAGACCAACGCTTGCTATGTTTGCCTGTGCGGAGTTTGTTCGGAACTTTTGCTTGGGTGACATCGCCTTACATTCTGGAAAGGCTCAAACGTGATGCGGAAAATGCGGGCCTTACAAATTTGCCAAACGTACCGGCACCTGCGGCTGAGAACTGCACGGTAACGGATACCAGTAATCTCGTTCCTCAACAAAACACACAACGACAAGTGATTCTGGAAGACTTGGACTTAGCCGTGTCGGATAGCGACAACGCGAACGCTTGGGCTGATTGGTTGAAGCAGAAAATCTTTGTCAACGATACGTCTTGGCAAGCTGAGTTTGCTAAACGATTTTGTGTCGTGCCTGATGACATTCTCAACTTTCTAGCTGAAACCGCAACTGAAGTGACGGCACGCAATCGTCTGAACGATGATACCAAAACCGTCGAACCCGGTGCGTTGTGGTACGAAGAGTCCTTGCCGACGGAAACGATTTTGTCGGGCTTGCTGGTGGCAGTGAAAGTTAAGGTAAACAACGTGCAGGAGGTATTCACAACAATCGGGACTTTGACGCAAAAGCCGCTGCAACTTGGCGGCAGCGCGACAGTCGGACGCGGGTTGTGTCGAATGACGGTGGATTATCAAGCGGCTGCCAATTGAAATGGAGGCGGGACGAATGCAAACACGAAATCAAGAGCTTGCCACAAAAGTTTTCCGTCAAATTGAGACGTTACAAAGTGACTTTCGCGGTGATGAAAAACAACAGAAGAAGTATGGGGCGATGGCTCATAAGTTACCCGTGCTGATTCGCACCGCAGGATTGGCACAAGGGTTGGGCTTTGTTGAAGCAAAAGCACAGGGCAACAGCGGTGCGATGAACGGTCGGTTGCTTGATGACCTGACAGCCACATTGGGCATTGCCAATCGCGGCGAACTTCTCAGACAAAGCCGCGAAGCAAGCTTAACTAGCTATCTTCACCTGACCCAACGAATACTGGCTGCGCTGCTCTGGTATAAACGCTTCGCGCAATCTGTTTTAGGAGTCGAGGGCGGCGAGGATGCGGAGGGCTAAGAATGAAAACCAGACGAGATAGGCTAGAGCGAATCTCAGTGTCAGCCAACGTTAACGCAAGTTTGTGGCTCGATAAGTTTCTCAAAGAGCAAGAAACCCTAAATCAACAGCGAGACAACACACAGGGTACGCCAAAGCAATCTTTGGTCAACGAAGTTGCCGGCATCGGCACACCTCAAATTTACGAGAAATTTTTCTGGCGGTGGAAACAGACATTAAAAGACAACGATGCACAGATGCGGACGCTGAAAGTAGACGGGCGCATGATCGTTGGGCTTGGCGCAGAGAGCGTGTTGGAAACTTCAATCACGCTGCACAAAACTTACGGCGTGCCTTACATTCCGGGAAGCGCTTTGAAAGGCTTAGTCGCTTTTTACATACGTCAGGAACTTGACAGCAATCTGTGGGGCAAAGATAGTCCCGCATATCAAACCATCTTCGGCTCGCAAGATGCAGCAAGCTACATCACATTTCATGATGCGCTTTATGTCCCAAGCAATGCACACAAGCCGCTGCATGCCGATATTTTAACCGTGCATCATCAAGAATATTATCAGGGAACATCTGCACCCGCCGATTGGGATAATCCTGTGCCTGTATCTTTGATGTCGGCAACGGGGGATTATTTAGTTGCACTTTCGGGAGTTGCCGGAGCAGAAATCTGGATTGAGAAGACTTTTGAAATACTTAACAAAGCTTTGTCCGAATACGGCATCGGCGCGAAGACTTCAAGCGGCTACGGGCGCGCGACACTTGTTGCTGAAGTGCCCTTGTCAGAAGCGGAGAAGCAAGAGAAAGAAGAGCGAAAGAAAGATCAGCGACTGGATAGTTTTATGGAACGGTTAGACAAAGTGCAAACGAATAATAAGGAGGCGAAGAAAGAATTTAGAGAGCTGGTGAAGTCATTACGAAAACTTGAGCCTGAACAAAAACGGTCTGGCGCACAAGCCATGCTGGATAAAGTTGAAAGTTTAGGCATAAAAGACGAATTGATAACAAACAAGGCAGAGTGGTACGACGAAGCGAAGCGAATGGCCGAGAAATAAATCGAACTGGCGAACAGGTAAAATAAGTGTAGGCAAGGATTTTGAAGCGGCTGTCTCTGCGCTCCTTGGCAAGCTTGCTGAAACATACAGTTCGCCACAATTGTGATATCAAAGGCTGGTTATGAAAGAGTCAACCCTGACACTTCTCAATACAGGTGTTCTGACGGCTTACGGCACTTACATTTATGAGCCTTTGACCCTTGAAGAGGCACGTGCCTTGGTGCGTAAGTATCAAACCGGCGGGCGCAAGGTGCAGTCGGCTATCGGTCATAAAGATACTGCGGATTTGTTGACAGATGTGCTGGGGTTTCCGGTTGCTGAGAATCGCGGGATGAAGTTCGAGCAAACGATGGATGACGTGGCGCTTGTGCTCAGACTCAATGACCGCCCATCGGCGGGAAAGATTTTAAGCCGCGCAGAGGTTGAAGAGATCGGCTACGAGTTCGGCTTGCTAACGAGAATCGCGTGACTATTTCACGTCATTAGCGCAGTAGAAGGGGCTTATCATCGTATGGGGTTCGGGCGCATATTTCGTAGATTAGGACTTCCGGCATGGACATTCATCGGGATCGGTGTCTCAGCCATCTGGTTCAACTACATCGGTGTCCTATTTGAGAAAATCGCACGCGACGCCTTGCACATCAATGAGCAATCGCCCGCATGGCTGACTTACATTCCAGCCTCCGTCGTGCTTCTCGTGCCTTGCCTTGTCATCATTATCGCTTACCTCCGACACAAGGGGCAGTCTGCTCTCTCAAAACAGAGGTGGAAAGGCGGCAAACTCATCCCACCTGAAGGTAAGAAAGGGTTGATCTTACTGGTCAGCAAGAAAGAGAGCGCACTTTTTGCAATTAAGTATCATTACGAAGTCAAGAAGATGCTGGAAAAGGTCTGGCTAATCCCTTCCAATGATTTGGCGGTAGAAACCTTCGGCCCCAGCACGTTCCCGAATGCGGTAGAGATCAAGAAGGAATGCCGGGTGTTAGCCGATAAAAATGAGCGACCACTTGATGTCGAAATCCATCCGACGGGAGTTTCGCCTGCCGATTCACAAGACACTTTCGATTACGTGAGACGAATATTTCGTGAGAGCGGTTACCAATCCGATGAGCTGATCGCAGATTTCACAGGCGGGACAAAGCCTATGTCCGTAGGCGTAATAATGGCCTGTCTGCCCACCGAGCGCGAGCTTGAGTATGTCTCGCTCAATCGTGAAACAGGCTCACATGGCCCTTTTTTGATAGATTATCAACATCGTGCATTCGATTTGATTTCTTAAGTGATGCTCTGATGGTATATCGTTCTTGAAATAATAAAACTGCTTGATAGAGAAGCGAAAACACATCTTGTTATGCGTTGCGGGCGGCACGCCGCAGATCATCACGGAAACGCTGTGGGCGTTGATGCAACCGCCGCACGATGAGCGCGTGGACGAGATTCGCGTCATCACAACAAAAGAGGGACGCCGGAAAGTTTTGGAGCACCTGCTGGACGCGGAAAACGGACGTTTTCATCAGTTCTGTAGAGACTTTCCAGAATTCGCTTTCGAGAGACCTTTGCGCGGGAAAATAAAGTTTGAGGAGAGCGGGTTTTATCTTCTCACACAGAGAGAGACAGGCGTGCCGAGTCCGCGTGACGACGACGGCGAAAGACTGCAAGACATCCTCACTACAGAAGAAAACCAGAAAGCCGCGAATCAAATCTGCGACATTGTGCGTGAGATAACGCAGGATGAGAATATTCGTCTGCATGCGACGGTGGCGGGTGGGCGCAAGACGCTGGGGCTTTATTTGATGGCCGCGATGCAGCTCTTTGGAAGAAACTACGATGTGATGTCTCACGTGCTTGTGAATGCCGAGGTGGAAAACAAATTTGATTTCTTTTACATCACTCCTAAGCCAATAGTCTTAAAAGACCGTGACGGGAAAGCTTTGCAGAAAAGTGATGGAAGCGAACTGACCGCGCATGACGGGAAAATTTATCTGGCGAAGATTCCGTTTATACGTTTGCGCGGTCTGGGCTTGAATCTGTTGGGACAATCCGGCAGCAGATACGACGAGCTTGTCGAGAGCGTTCAATCACGCCTTCGACTGTTGGAAAGCGCGTTTAAGCTGCGTTTTGTTTTGAAGGAAAGCAAAGTCATCTTTGGGACATGCGAGGCAAAGCTCAACCCTAAAGATTTTTTCGTTTATCTTTTGTTTGCATATCACCGCAAACTTAATTTAGGGGACAAGGGTTTCCTGATTTTAGACCGCGTGGAAAAAGAGCAGGTGAACGCGATCTGCAAACTGTTACTGGCTGCAAAAAACAGGCGAGTCCAAACGGATGAGGAAGACGGATACATACGCGCATTTGCTCTCAACATACCTCGCGGTGAATACGCCTATCGTGCTTACAGGGAAGGGATGAAAAGGGTATTGAACACGAGAAGTGACAACTACGCAGCAACGGAAATCAGGAATTTCTTTCACGTCGCCATCGGAAAGATAGAGAGGGAGCTTGAGCAAGCTGAATTCCCGCCCGAATGCTTCTTGCCACCGAAAGGCGAATTGCGTTCTAAGACCCGTGCCTTCGGTTTGCCCCTCGCGGCTGAACGCATAGAGCTTCCGCTAATGGATAAAACCTGAGTCTCATGACGGACTCGTCAGGAGCTATGGCTCGCACTGATTGAAAACATTGACTTGATGAGGAAAAAGCTGTGAGAATGCGTGCCACCGGTAACCTTGCCGGATGGGGTACGGCAAAAAAGGGCCTGTAAGTTTGAGCGAACAGGGAGGTTATCAAGGCGACAGTAAGAAGAGAGGCCGCGTCGAAAGCGGATTGAAACTATTGGCTTCAGGGCTGACAGGGTTTTGGTTTAAGAGTGAGAAGAGAGGCCGCGTTGAAAGCGGATTGAAACGCACAGCCTAAGCGATACAGAGTTTCTTCCATTTCGTGAGAACGGGGGCCGTGTCTAAAGCGGATTGAAACGCCTGTTGTACTAATTCTCCCTGTACCAATCTTTCAAGTGAGAACAGAGGCCGCGTCAAAGCGGATTGAAACGCCGAGAGGTGCGATCACCCCTAATAACACAAGCATAGTGAGAACAGAGGCCGCGTTGAAAGCGGATTGAAACTTTTTAACCCATTCTTCGGTGAATTTCTTGTTCTCGTAAGAAGAGAGGCCGCGTCTAAAGCGGATTGAAACAACATAACGATTGCCACATACGGATGAGGCTTGCCGTGTAAGAAGAGAGGCCGCGACTAAAGCGGATTGAAACTACCTCCGAGGCTGGTAGAGAGAGCCATCGCTGGCGTGAGAATGAAGGCCGCGTCGAAAGCGGATTGAAACTAATACAGATAAATTGTGACGCCTATGGCTATATAGGTGAGAATGAAGGCCGCGCCTAAAGCGGATTGAAACAAATACTGGGCTATGACCCCAGCCTTGCACCACCGTGAGAAGAGAGACCGCGTTGAAAGCGGATTGAAACAAGGCGGTGAAGCCGTCCAGCATATCGGCGTAAGTGTGAGAACGAAGGCCGCGTTGAAAGCGGATTGAAACCCCTTTGCATAAATTTGCAAATCTTCTTTATAGTGAGAATCAAAGCCGCGTCTAAAGCGGATTGAAACATGTACGAGAAATACAGCGCATGGAAGATGGTTAGGCGTAAGAAGAGAGGCCGCGTCTAAAGCGGATTGAAACCGATATATTTTCAGCAGCACTTTGTTACAAAGCTTAGTAAGAAGAGAGGCCGCGTCTAAAGCGGATTGAAACGACTGCACCGTCACAGGTACGGACACAGGTGCCGGGTAAGAAGAGAGGCCGCGACTAAAGCGGATTGAAACGGTAGCCATGCAGAGAATAATCAGCGCGGTGAATGTGTAAGAAGAGAGGCCGCGACTAAAGCGGATTGAAACTCTTTCTCCCCTTTCTTTTCGGTGGAGAAGCTGTACGTAAGAAGAGAGGTCGCGTTCAAAGCGGATTGAAACGCTTTCGGATACCAGTGATTCATCATGAACCAAAACGTGAGAAGAGAGGCCGCGTCTAAAGCGGATTGAAACACGACTGAATGCCTGTGTCGTACCGCGTTTAGCGGTAAGAATAGAGACCGCGTTCAAAGCGGATTGAAACTGCAAGCGACATTTGCCGCCGCAGGTTAGGCTTCGTGAGAAGAGAAGCCGTGTTGAAAGCGGATTGAAACTTATGGGCTAGGATATGCGCACCTTCGCCCTATCGGTGAGAATGAAGGCCGCGCCTAAAGCGGATTGAAACGATGTCCAGTCCTGATGGTGGTTCGCGTCGGTCACGTGAGAAGAGAGGCCGCGTCTAAAGCGGATTGAAACCTTTCTGTTTGCTCTCGCCGCAAATCGAGTTCGATGTAAGAACAGAGGCCGCGTCTAAATCGGATTGAAACCGTTGGAGAAAAGCAATGAGCTTTAATGTGACATGCGTAAGAAGAGAGCCCGCGCTCAAAGCGGATTGAAACGATTCGAACGGAAGAACACGTCGTAGTAGGTAATGTAAGAAGAGAGGCCGCGTCAAAAGCGGATTGAAACTGACGCCTCCTGCGCCGCACTGGTAGTGGCCGAGTAAGAAGAGAGGCCGCGTTGAAAACGGATTGAAACTTCGTCGCCGCGTCAGTCATGTTGATGGCGACTTGTGAGAACAGAGGCCGCGTCTAAAGCGGATTGAAACGTAAGCATCCCCGCAAGGATGAGAACAGCTAGTGGGTAAGAAGAGAGGCCGCGTTGAAAGCGGATTGAAACTTTGACATACCGCGGCGCGGGCGGCTGTCGTTGAGTGAGAACAGAGGCCGCATTGAAAGCGGATTGAAACAACACGGCGGTAAGTGCTCGCAAGTAGCTTTCCACGTAAGAAGAGAGGCCGCAATTAAAGCGGATTGAAACGGAAGCGACCAAGCGTTTACCTGTGATGAGTCTAGGTAAGAAGAGAGGCCGCATCTAAAGCGGATTGAAACCTTCAGCCATCGCTCATCAATCAAGCTCTCACGTAAGAAGAGAGGCTGCGATTAAAGCGGATTGAAACAAGGCCGTGAAGCCGTCCAGCATATCGGCGTAAGTGTGAGAAAGAAGGCCGCGTTGAAAGAGGATTGAAACGCTTTCTTCTGACGAATAATGACTGGCACCATTTTAGGTGAGAATGAAGGCCGCGTCTAAAGCGGATTGAAACATCTCGTCGCAGACCCACAGCGACAGCGTATGCACCGTGAGAAGAGAGGCCGTGTCTAAAGCGGATTGAAACGCAGAACCATCGAGCTTTACTTTTACCCACCTAGTGGGAAGAGAGGCCGCGTGTAAAGCGGATTGAAACTGTTTCAGATAGCCGTTCCCGATGGTGTCAGAAGAAGAGAATCCGCGTCCAAAGCGGATTGAAACACATTCGCCAACGTGTCATTCGTCTTGTCGAAGTTGGTGAGAATAGAGGTCGCGCTAAAGCGGATTGAAACGTACCGGAATGAATGTCATGGGGAAGAGGGATAGGCGTAAGTAGAGGTGCCGCGACTAAAGCGGATTGAAACTTATTGATCTGCGCCCAAGTGTAATCGTTTGTCGCCGGTGAGAAGGAAGGCAGCGTTGAAAGCGGATTGAACCCAGTGAGCAGATTGATTACCAACACGATCAGCGTAAGAAGAGAGGCCGCGCCTAAAGCGGATTGAAACTCCCAGCCCCGTTCATAGCCGGTAATGTGCTCAGTAAGAAGTGAGGCCGCGTCCAAAGCGGATTGAAACAAGCCTCTTTAATCCAGCATAATAGTGTATGGCACGTAAGAAGAGAGGCCGCGTCTACAGCGGATTGAAACCCTGCGGGTCACGGGCGAGCATGGCCTTTTCATTCGTAAGAAGGGAGGCCGCGTTGAAAGCGGATTGAAACAGATGATGATGATTAGATAAAAGTAATTCATCGAGTGAGCAGAGAGACCGCGTCTAAAGCGGATTGAAACCCTATGGGTCCCGGCGTCAATCCTTTGTACACGTAAGAAGTGAGGCCGCGTCTAAAGCGGATTAAAACTGATTGTTCCTCCAAGAACAGTAAGGGTTGAATTGTGTAAGAAGTGAGGCCGCGTCTAAAGCGGATTGAAACAAACTCGCCGGTTCGGTGTAATCATAATCATAGGTAAGTAGAGAGGCCGCGTCTAAAGCGGATTGAAACTGTTTCGCCCTGCTCCGCAGAGGTAGAGGTTTGGTAAGAAGAGAGGCCGCGTCGAAAGCGGATTGAAACTGTGGTTGCCGTCCTTCGGACAGGCTGTTACTTGAGTGAGAAGAGAGGCTGCGTTGAAAGCGGATTGAAACGCTATGTACGGATTAAACCCATTACCGCAGTTGACGAGTGAGAACAGAGGTCGCGTTGAAAGCGGATTGAAACCACTTGCCGATGCCGAAGAAGCAGAGCGCGTCGAGGTAAGTAGCAAGGCCGCGTCTAAAGCGGATTGAAACTGACCAGATTGATTTTGTTGCGAGCCACGGTGATTAGTAAGAAGAGAGGCCGCGCCTAAAGCGGATTGAAACTTATGTAATGCGCCATCTTCGTGACCCTCATAGCTGTGAGAACAGCGAGGCCGCGTTGAAAGCGGATTGAAACACATATCCGAAAAATGACGCGATGAAGTAGAACGGGTGAGAAACGAGACCGCGTCTAAAGCGGATTGAAACACTAAGAGCAGTCATTGCCGATTTAGCGCCGGGGGTAAAGTGAGAACAGAGGCCGCGTCTAAAGCGGATTGAAACGCTTTCCTTATCTTTTTAGAAAACTTTATCTCAGTAAGAAGAGAGGCCGCGTCTAAAGCGGATTGAAACCTATCGGGGTCTTAACTTCAACCATCGGCGCTACTGGGTAAGAAGAGAGGCCGCGTCTAAAGCGGATTGAAACTAAAGCGGCTAGGCCGCATAAATCCTCAACAAATAGGGTAAGAAGAGAGGCCACGTCTAAAGCGGATTGGAACTCTTCCAGCCACCACCTCTCTTATATTGCGATTCAACGTCAGTGGGGTGACAGAGCGAGTCCCACGATTCAATCTGCCAGCGCGTGTAGAGGTGCGGGAGATGATGGCTGAGACCGGCGATTAACCTGAAGAGTAAATAATTGCTTGTGCGTAGACTTGGGACAAACTTGGGACAATAATATCTGACAACCGATGTCAAAGGATGGGAAATGATGCACTCACCGGGGGCTGCAACCTGTAACAAATGTCAGTGAATGTTAGCGATAGGCAATGCTTGCTAGGCTTGCCTGTCGCTTTTGTAAACTGCGGGTCGGGGGTTCAAATCCCTCCACCGGCTCCAACAGAATCAATAAGTTAGGGCATCCACTGTGGATGCCCTTTCTGTTTAGTGTGCCTATAGTGTGCCAAATTTCAAGATGGCAGATTACCGCATCAGTGTTATAATGTAGAGGAATAAGGGTCTTAAAAGTAAGAGCCTAATAATTCCGCAAAGAACCTTTCTGTTGAGTTATAACACGCACGAAATAACAATTGCTTGATAACTATCTACTTAATGCATGACGGGGGACTTATTGGACCCCACCATTCAAATATAGATAATTGTCACTTTGGCGATTAGCCACCTTAATTACCTTCGTCAGAAGTCGGAGGGGAGCACCTATATCATGAGAAACAAATTGAAGATTTTGGTTCCGTGTCTTTTGTTCGTCGGATTATTGAGTTTTTTATCGACGGTCAATGCCGCTCCAGGTGATTGGGATGCCACCTTTTCGCAGGACGGTAAACTCTATGGTTCTTTCGTCTTTGTCGGCAATGATAGTATTTACGGCACCGCGATTCAAACGGACGGTAAAATCGTTGCGGTTGGACAAGCCGCTTTTGGCGGCGTTAGTTCCTGCGGTATATCCCGCTACACCACCGACGGGACGCTTGACCCGACATTTGACGGCGACGGCAGAGCGATTATTCCCACCGGCAGAACATTTATCTGTCGCGCCGTGGCGATTCAGGCGAACGGCAAAATTGTCGCTGCCGGTACCAAGAACAATGGCACGAATGATGATTTTGCGGTTGTTCGCTACAACACCGACGGCTCGCTCGACACTTCTTTCGACTCGGACGGCATAGTAATCACTCCCCGGGGAAGTTCCAATGACCGGGCGTTTGCCGTGGCAATTCAAACGGACGGCAAGATTGTTGTTGCCGGTTCAAGCTCCGGCCTCGGGTTGGTTCGCTACAACACGGACGGCTCGCTGGACACTTCTTTCGACTCGGATGGCATGGTTTTCACTCCGGTGGGGTTGGATTCCTCTTTTGATGTTGCCTATGCCGTGGTAATTCAAACGGACGGCAAGATCGCCGCCGCCGGTAGAACTAGCAGCCCCGGCTCGAATTTCGACTTCGCGTTGGTTCGCTACAATACTAACGGCTCGCTCGACACTTCCTTCGACTCGGATGGCAAAGTAACCACAGACGTGGGCAGTTCTACGGCAGACATTGCCTATGCAGTGGCAATTCAATCGGACGGCAAAATTATCGCCGCCGGTCAAAGCATAATCTCAAGCGGCGGGTCTCCTTTTCCAACGTTTCAAAGTGAGTTCTCGCTCGTTCGCTACAATACAGACGGTTCGCTCGACACTTCCTTCGATTCGGACGGCAAAGTTATCACGTCCGTGTTGAGTACTTCGGAGCAAGCGAATGCTATAGCAATCCAGACGGATGGCGGGATTGTCATCGCCGGCAACCAAAGTACCGACGGCTCGTTTTACAACTATGCGTTGGCTCGTTACAACACCAACGGCTCGCTCGACACTTCCTTCGACTCGGACGGCATGGTTTTCACTCCGGTGGGGTTGGGTAATGATGCTGCCAATGGCATGGCGACACAAACGGACGGCAAAATTGTCGCTGCCGGTTACACCAACAACAACTTCGCGGTGGTTCGTTACAACACCAACGGCTCGCTTGATACTTCATTCAGCTCTGACGGTATAACATCTAACGATGTCGGATTCCTGCAATCTTCCGCCCGTGCGACAGCAATTCAAGCCAATGGTAAGTTTGCCGTCGCCGGTTACACCCAAAATCTTCAGAGTACTGACTTCGCGGTAATTCGCTACAACGCGGACGGTTCGCCAGACACCTCCTTCGACTCGGACGGCAAAGTTGTTACTCCCGTGGTGAGTGATAATGATGAAGCGCGTGCCGTAGCAGTTCAAGCGGACGGCAAGGTGGTGGCCGCAGGTGTCTATTACAATGGTACGAGTCCTCACTTCGCTGTGGTTCGTTACAACAACGATGGTTCGCTCGACACTTCTTTCGACTCGGACGGCATGGTTTTCACTCCCCTGGGATTGGGTGACCATGCATATGCCGTGGCAATTCAAGCTGACGGCAAGATTGTCGTCGCCGGTGCCAGCGACGGCGGCTCGAATTTCGACTTCGCATTGGTTCGCTACAACACAGACGGCTCGCTTGACAGCACTTTCGATGCGGACGGCAAAGTTATCACTCCCGTGATGGATTTTGACCAGGCATATGCCATAGCATTTCAACCGGACGGCAAGATTGTCGCCGCCGGTCGCACCTACAACGGCTCGAATGTAGACTTTGCGGTTGTTCGTTACAACGTGGACGGTTCGCTCGACACTTCTTTCGACTCGGACGGTAAGGCGACGACGCCCGTGTTAAGCGCTGATGAGATGGCGACTGCCGTGGCAGTCCAACCGGACGGCAAGATTGTCGCCGCCGGTTTCAGCCACAATGGCACGAACAATGACTTCGCGCTGGTGCGCTACAACGCCAATGGTTCGCTTGATACCTCTTTTGATTCTGACGGCAAGCTGACGACTCCCGTGTTGAGTGGTGTCGATCAGGCGAATGCCGTTGCCATTCAAGCGAACGGCAAGATCGTCGCTGCCGGCTACACCAACAACGGCAACCAGAATAATGACTTCGCGCTGGTTCGCTATAACCCGGATGGTTCGCTTGACGCTACTTATAACGCGGATGGCAAGGCTACTTTCGACTTTTGGGGTTTAGGCAATGATATTCTTTACGGCATGGCGCTCGATTCATCCGGCAGAGCCGTCGTGGTCGGTGAAGCAAGCGGAAACTTCGCTGTTGCCAGAATTCTCGGAGACTTTAAATCGCCGTTCGATTACGACGGCGACGGGAAAACTGACCTCTCCGTTTTCCGCACGTCAAACGCAACTTGGTATCTGCTCAACAGCTCGAATGGCAGTTTGAGCGCGACCACTTTCGGACTCGCATCCGACAAAATCGCGCCAGCGGATTATGATGGCGATGGTCGTGCCGACATCGCTGTTTTCCGCGACGGCAACTGGTATCTGTTGCAAAGCACCGCCAGCTTTTCAGGCATCAGCTTTGGCAGTCCCGGAGATAAACCGCAACCGGCTGATTATGACGGCGACGGCAAGGCTGACGTAGCCGTTTTCCGCCCGTCAAATGGAACCTGGTATCTATTGAGAAGCCGCGACGGATTTACCGCCGTGAACTTTGGAATTTCGAGCGACAGACCAGTCGCCGCTGATTACGATGGCGATGGTCGTGCCGATATAGCGGTTTATCGCGACGGCAATTGGTATCTGCTGCGCAGCCGTGATGGTTTTGTTAGCATTAATTTCGGCGTCGCCGAAGACAAGCCCGTCGTCGGCGATTATGATGGCGACGGCAAATCCGACATTGCCATCTGGCGACCGAGCAACGGATACTGGTATTACCTGCGCAGCGACGGCAACGGCGTTAACGCCTCTCCTTTCGGCAGCGCCGGCGATATTCCGGCACCCGGCGACTATGACGGCGACGGGAAATTCGATTTGGCAGTTTTCCGTCCATCACAAGGCAATTGGTATATTCTAAACAGCAGCAACAATTCGGTGCGGGGGCAAAATTGGGGAGTCAATCAGGATTTGCCGACTCCCGCCGCCTTCATTCCTTAGTCAAAAGGGCAAGAGAAGACAAAGCACCGATCCAAAGAAGAATTTGACAGGCGGACCGGTAAGAAAAAGGACAAAGATAAGGAAAAAGGGGTAGTGGGTCAGTTTGAAATTCAAGTGTCATCCAGCATCAGCAAAGAAGCTCCCGCAAAGGCGCTGGTGGCGCAAAGGGGTTGAGCCATGCTTTATCTTAGCGGCTTTCTTTGCGTCTTTGCGCCTTTGCGGGAACCTGTCCTTTCTTTGCCCTGTTTGAAACTGACCCACTACTGAAAAAGGCAAAGAGAAGACAAAAATAGGTAGTGGTTCAGTTTGAAGTTAAATGAGTTGAGAGATGAGGTTCACCGCAGAGACCGGAGAGAGCCGCAGAGGGGCGCAGAGGCCTGAATGGCTTTCAACTCTCTGCGCTCTCTGCGTCTCTGCGGTGAGTCCGGCTTTCTTGTCACTCATCTTCAAACTGAACCACTACCCCTTACACCTTCGGATACAGCCCTGTGGCGCCGATAGTAGGGGGCACTGTTATCTTGCGCGATGGCACCCGTTATCGCTTTGAAGGCGGGTTACTGAGGTGGATGCGTGACCGCAATGGTAATAAATTGACATTTACCTATACCTCAGGCTACCACCCGATGTATGGGCAACAACTGGATGGCGGCGGTGGACACCTTTTAACTAAAATCACTGACTCGCTTAATCGTGAAGTAAACTTTGCCTATAACGTCACTGATCCGCAATACGGGGTGGTGGATAAAATCACTTTTAATGGTTTGAATGGCGTCCGAACGATCTCCATCAAAATACCGGGTTGCAGTATGTGCTTCGCGCGGATCAATCGCTCAAGACATACCTGCAACTATTCCCGAGCATGCTCGCAGGTGGCACAACCATCTTTAATCCCAACCGGGTTGCCAATGTTTGGCTGCCAAACGGCGCGGTTGACGGCGAAGATATTAACGGCACAGTGAGCAGCAGCATTTATAACGACCCGCTTGACCGGCAAACTCAGATCATTATTGCAAACAATCGCCCGCTGCTGCGCAGCCAGATAACGATTGCTCACGATGACACAAATCGGAGCATCACTGTGACGAAGGATCAGAACGCTCTGGATGACAATTTACTCAAGAGCGAAACTCTTTATGATGGCTTGTGACGGACAACCGAGACGCGCAAATATGAGGGCGCGACGTATATTGCGGTATCCCAAAACTATGATGCGCTGGGCAGAGTTTATCAGGCGTCTAATCCATTCCGTCCGGGCGCGGGCGAGCAGCCCGCTTGGGTAACTACAGTTTACGACGCTTTGGGGCGGGTTACTTCGATGACGACGCCGGACGGAGCGAGCGTCACTAAAGCTTACAGCGGTAATGTGACAACGGTGACAGATCAGGCCGGAAAGAAACGGCGCGGCGTCTCCGATGCGTTAGGGCGATGGCGGCGCGCAAGTCTGGAAGCAGACTTTCCTGTACGACCGTTACGGCAATCGCCGGATAGATGCGGCGGTAGAGATGACGACACCTTCGCTGGTCGGGCCAAATCCGCAGCTCAGCGCCGCGACCAACCGGATCGTGCCGCAGTCGGGCGAGCAGTATGAATACGACAGCGCGGGGAATTTGAAGAAAGACAAGACTGGCAATAGCTTCGATTATAACGGTGAGAGCATGCAGGTCAGGCACAACGGCGGCTCATCGCAGGGCGGGACAGATTACCAGTATGACGGGTTGGGCAAGCGAGTTAAAAAGATATTCGGCGCGACTGCGACGGTTTTTGTCTATGATGCGCTGGGACGGATGGTGGCGGAGTATCAAACGAACTATCAGCCTGCGACCGCGCGCACCAGCTATTTGACAACCGATGATTTGGGTAGCCCGCGCATCATTACAGACGGAGCAGGCGCAATCACTTCCCGACATGATTACTTAGCCTATGGTGAAGAAATCGGCTGGGTCGGCGGACGTAACGCCGATACCAGGTATGTCGCAGACGAGATTCGCCAGCAGTACACGGGCTATGAGCGAGACGACGAGTCGGGCTTGGATTATGCGCAGGCCGGATATTACTCCTCAGCGGGTGCCGCGCATCTATAATTTTGCAGGAAAGACGAACAGGCTCAAGCATGGATTCAATGGGGGCAACAACAGCAAGCATACGCCGGCACAGATTGCGGTAAAGAAAAATAGAAAGCTGGTATCTCATCCGCACAGATGCAGCCAAACATCACTCAGGCAGGGACTACTGGAAGGGAGAGAGATGAAAGGGAAAACTGTTGTGCTGAAGTTCAGCACCAGAATGCTACTGCTCGCGAGCATCTTATTGATAGCCGCCGGACTCAATACCCAGGCGCAAGAGAATTGGTCTGGAGGCGCTCACCCGCGCTCCAAAAAACCTGCCAGGTGTAAAAGCACATCTCTGACTCCGACAAAATGTAAGCAGGCTATTCGCGCGGTAAACGTGAACGAAGCAGTTGGCTCAAACGTGGTGGCGCTACAAGTGTTGATTAGCGAGAGCGGCAATGTCATTTCTGCACATGCGCTCTCAGGCGACCCGGCCTCGCGTCAAGAGGCGGTCGAGGAGATCAAGAAAAAACAATTCCCCGCCAAACTCATAGACGGCAAGCCTGTCAAAACTGTAGCGACGATTAGATATAAGTTAAGCCTTCGGATAACGAACTCTGAGCCTCTCTTTACGCAGGAAGAGAAGTTCGCCGTCATTCCTTTTAATCTCACGGGAATGCCGGTGGCTTTAGATGCCGTGACGATTGAGAGTCGTGTCATAACCCCCAGATTGCAATACTCTATAACAAATCAAACAGGGCAGGCGATTAGCGAGATTCATGTCCGAGTGTTTGTCTTTGACTTAACCGGCAAGTTGGTAAAGGTAGAAACCGGGGCGCGACAAGTCGCGGTTGCCGCACATGCGAAGCAAGATGAGTGGAACTATTTACACAACACTATAGACGCCAAGTCGCGGGCGATTGTGGCTGTGACCAGAATCGTCCAGCCAGAGGGCGTCTGGGAAATTGAAGATTCAGTGTTAGAGAAAGCCGTCGTCGCGTGGGCCAATAAACAGCCAGGCGTATCTCTTAACGCCCGCTACAGACCACACACAAATATTACAGAGCAAGATAAGATTGACATCTTCAAGCTGATTTTCCAGCAAGCCTGCGAGAACAAGCAGATCGGGGAAGTTCGCGATGGCCGGTGCAACATAATCTTATTGAAGGAAAATATCGCTTTCAATGTGCCCTCACTGTCAAACATTAATCTTTCGTTAATGACTAAGCAAGAGATTCAGAAAAAAGCCGACGCCGAAGGCAGAACAGAATATCTAATCTTTCAACCATTGCAAGTAACAGGGGATAACGTTTTTGCCAGCGTTAAGCGGAGGGTTACATATAAGACAGGTGCTTTTTTCGTGCCGCTCCACCAGACCGTTTACTTTGTTTGCCGGAAGCAAGACGGGCAATGGGTAATCGAGGACGTGGCTGTATATTGAGTCTGTAAATGCCTGACACGCACCTTCGCACTATCACATTAATTTGCGGGTGAATGTCGCGCGACAGTAGTGGTTCAGTTTCAAACATAGCAAAGAAAAAACAGGTTCCCGCAAAGACGCTGGTGGCGCAAAGAAAGCATTCAAGATAAAGCATCGCTCAACCCCTTTGCGCCTTTGCGCCTTTGCGCCACCAGCGCGAGATTCTTTTGTGCTTGTAATTATTCAATAGCATTTCAAACTGAACCACTACCCGCGCGACGACTGCTGCGCGAAACGAAGGAGAGCGTTGTGGATGTTGCCCTTGAAGTTGGCTACGCAACCCCCGGCCATTTCGCAAAGCTCTTCCGCAGAGAAACCGGACTTTCCCAGAGCGACTACCGCTGGCAGCGTCAACCTCGCCTCGCTGCTGACTCTCAGGCAAAAAAACACACTTTCAGTAGGTCTCGCGCGTTTCTGCGCCAATCTTCACGTCTATTTTTCTCCTGTACTCCAAAGATGAACGGTTTCGAGCAATAGCGACAGGTCGCGCAAGAGCGCGTGCGACGATGATGTAAAAGCGGAGTACATTGGCCTCATCTTTTAACGAGAGCAGTTTGCAAATCAGTGTACGGTAGGCTGTGAGCCTGCCGCTCGTACGGAACAGGCGGCAGGCTCACAGCCTACCCGACATTCAATCGAAATCCGCTCTGAGAAAGAGGAAGTCGAAAATGCAGGAGCGCAAATTAGGAAATAGCAACCTGGAAGTATCAGAATATTTTCCATGTCAATGAAGGGTAGAAATTCTTTGCGGTCTTTGCGTCAAAAAAGCTCTTAACCGCAAAGAGCGCAAAGAGAAATACGCAAAGCACGCAAAGCAAGAGCTGCTTCCTGCTAACGGTTTCTACTCTTGATTCGCATTTTTCATATAGGAGCACAAATCCATGTACAACGCGAAAGCTTACTCCGCTGTCAGTGAAACATCGCCGATGGCTTCAACCACTATCCCGCGTCGCGATCCCGCAGAACACGACGTGCAGATCGAAATTCTCTTCTGCGGCATCTGCCACTCCGACCTTCATTCGGTGCGTAACGAGTGGAACGGTACTACATACCCGATTGTCCCCGGCCATGAAATCGTCGGTCGTGTCACCGGGGTCGGCCCGGCAGTTGCCAGGTACAAGCCCGGCGACCTCGTCGGTGTCGGCTGCCTTGTGGATTCTGACCGCACCTGCGCCCGGTGCAACGCGGGCTTTGAGAATTTCTGCCCGAACCTGACTCTCACGTTCGGCTCCGAGGACAAACATCTAGGGGGCGTCACACACGGCGGCTACTCCGAGAGCATCGTCGTTGACGAGCGCTTCGTCCTGCGCATACCGTCCAATCTCGACCTCGCCGCTGCCGCGCCGCTCCTTTGCGCTGGCATCACGACGTACTCGCCCATGCGCCGCTGGGGCGTCCGCGAGGGCAAGAAGGTCGGCGTGGTCGGCCTCGGGGGCTTGGGACACATGGGCGTGAAGTTCGCCCGCGCATTCGGGGCATACGTCGTCGCCTTCACCACTTCGCCCAACAAGAAGGAGGACGCGCTCCGCCTCGGCGCAGACGAAGTGGTCGTCTCCACCGACGCAGACGAGATGCAGAAGCACGCAGGGAGCTTCGACTTTATTCTCGACACCGTCTCTGCCGATCATGACATCAATGCTTATCTCAACCTGCTCGGCGTTGACGGCAACCTGAGCCTCGTCGGTGCGCCGCCAAAGCCCTTGAGCGTCTCCGCCTTCAGTCTCATCATGGGGAATCACAATCTCTCCGGCTCTAACATCGGCGGCATCCCTGAGACGCAGGAGATGCTAGACTTCTGCGGCGAACACAACATCACCGCCGACGTTGAGGTCATCCCCGTCCAGAAGATCAACGAAGCCTACGAGCGACTGCTGAAGTCCGACGTGAAGTACCGCTTCTCGATTGATATGGCTTCTCTCAAATCCGAGTAATCAAAGGAGACACAAGTATCGTGATCGGGCGTTTTTGAACCAGGCAAATTTCAATTGAGGGTATGGCAGACAAACTCACCGCAGAGACGCAGAGAGCCGCAGAGGGGGCGCAGAGAGAGAGAAGAGCATTCAAGCCTCTGCGCTACCTCCGCGACTTCTCTGCGTCTCTGCGGTGAACTGCTTCGCCCCTGACACCCAAGTGAAAACCGCTCTAATGCCAATTCATGGTTAAAGAACTTGTAGCTGTTGCTCCGGTTAATACTGGTTGCAATGAAAATCAAAAGGCTTCGCTCTTGATTGAACGAAGCCTTTTCCGATTTGAAACTTTTTCCGCTGCTTACGGCACGAAAACATTCGGGAGCGGTTGGTCGCCTGCCGCGCCGAAGAGTCTCCAAAAGTATGCGCCACCCGTCACTTGAACGAACCACCTATTCTCTGACGGACGATAAATAGCAACGTCAAATTTGCCGTCACCGCCGTAATTGCCCGGCGTCGGCACATCGCCGCTCTGCCCGAACGCCACCGAATAATATGAATTGTCTTCACTGCGAAGTATGAACCATTCGCCGGTTGACGGGCGGAAAATTGCCGCATCCGTCTTGTTGTCGCCGGTGTAGTCGCCCGGCACCGGGTTGTCCGAAGATGTCCCGAATTGCAGAGCGTAAGTGCTTCCGTCACTGCTTCTGTTGATCCACCACTCACCTGTGGACGGGCGATAAATCGCAATGTCGGTTTTGAAGTCGCCGTCGTAATCCGCCGGAACCGGCCTGTCGCCCGAGGCGCCGAAAATCGCGGTCATTAATCCGCCCGTCGATTTCTGGATATACCATTCGTTGGTCGAAGGACGAAAGACGCCGACATCGGCTAAGTCGTCACCGTCGAAATCGGCGGCGATTGGAATATCGCCAGAGGTTCCGAACGGGAAAGAGTAAAACGAACCGTTGTCGCTTCTTAAAATAAACCATTCGCCGGAGGCAGGTCTAAAAACGGCAACGTCCGTCTTGCCGTCGCCGGTAAAATCAGCGGGAACGGGGCGGTCGGTGGACAAGCCCCACTGTCCGGCGAAAGTCTGAGTCGCTAAGTTCAAACTGCTGAGATACCACCATTGACCGTTTGACGGGCGAAAGATGGAAATGTCGGTTCGACCGTCGCCGTTGAAATCCAGAAAACGTTTCGTTCGCGTTTCCTGAAATCGAACAACGGTAAAGCTCGAAGAATTCTCCCCGCAACTACCCCCCATCAATAACTTTCCGTCGGTCTGGATTTCAACCGCGCTTGAGGAGCAGGTAAGGTTTGTGTTCCCCATACCGCGAAAGCCACTGTTATTAAAGTGAGTATCCAGCGCCCCGTTTGCCATGAAACGGTAAGCTCCCCTCGAAGAGACCAGAATTTTGTCCCCGGCTATAACCCGAACGAAGTTTATTTCGTAAAACGACGGCACCCTCGTCTTACCGCCTGTGCCGAACGAGGTGTCGAGTATGCCGTCTGCCGAGTAGCGGGCAATATAAAACGAGCCTCCCACAACGATCTTTCCGTCCGATTGCCTGTCAGCCGAAAATATGTAGTCGGGGTCCGAACTGACCGAAGTGGTTGTCGAGCCGCCCGTGCCGAAGGATGTGTCAGAGGTGCCGTCCGAATTTAAGCGCATTAGCAGGAAATTATCTTTCACGCCGTCGTTTCGATAACCGGCAACGAGCAGCTTGCCGTCCGAAAGGACAATGATCTGAAATGCCGCACCACCCGCGGGCGTGGTGATAAGGAGAACACCGTCACCGTCAAACGTCGAGTCGAGCGTTCCGTTAGCGTTAAAGCGCATCACGAATATACTGCTTGGAGCGCCGAAGCTGGCGGTGCTGTGTCCGCCCACGACCATCTTGCCATCCGGCTGCAAAGCGACATCAGCGGTGTATTCCTCAGACTCGCCGCCGACGTTGTAGGTCACGTACCCGGTTGAATTGAACGTCGTGTCAAGCGTCCCGTTGGAGTTATAGCGAACAAGCATCACATTGGCAGAGGAACCCACTGCCCAGGACGTGCAAGCAAGTAGTATCTTACCGTCGGGCTGGAGCCGCACTTTGCTGATGCTGTCGCTGTTGCTGCCCAGCATAGCGATCACGACGCCGTTGGCGCCGAACGAAGTATCGAGTGTGCCGTCCGTGTTGATCCTTACAAGCGCGAATTCATCTTGCTGCATGTTGCGCACGACATCTCCGGCAAGGACGATCTTCCCGTCCGGCTGGATCGCGAAACTGTTAGCCCGCGAATAGTTCGGATACGGCACTATTGTCTGGATACTATAGCCCGTGCCGTTAAAAGAAGTATCATGCGTAACCGTGTTGCCGAATGCGCCCGTTACAAGCAAAGACGATACAACAAGAAGCCGGATGATTCTGAATTGTAGGTTCTTCATAGGTTTATTCTTTCAACGTGAGTTCGACGTAAGCGAACTAAAAGACAAGTCGTAACTGTTCTTTGACACGAAGGTTCAAAGATGGCTTCTTCTATCTGAAAGTGTAGGCAATCAAACCTGCTATGAAATTAACGAAGATGTTTGTCGGGCTGCGATGCCGTGTGTGCTCGATCTGCGAGATATTCTAAAACTGATCGTTGACGGCTTCAATGACGGCTCGCTTCCTGAGCATAATCTATACCGAACATCGGAAGCAACTTGTTCTTCATGGTGGTAATGGGTCAGTTTGAAATTCAAGTATCATCCAATATCAGGAAAGAATTTCCCGCAAAGGCGCAAAGGCGCAAAGGGTTGAGCAATACTTTATCTTGAATGCTTGCTTTGCGTCACCAGCGCCTTTGCGGGAACCTGTTTTTTCTTTGCTATGTTTGAAACTGAACCACTACTTTCATGGTCGTCTTCAACTTGGTCATCAATTGCAGCTTCTGCTCAAAAAGCCCGCGGCGACGCGCGGGCTTTTTACTGACCGGTTACTATTGGTTACTAATTAGGTAAACCGAAGTAGACGGGGTTTCCGCCGCCGAGCGCAGGCGCAAATCCTATCGGATAAAGAGAACTATACCAGCGCGAATTGCCCGGACGGTACACGGTCGGAATCGATACTTCGCCCTTGTCTAAAAACGGAAGGGGTATATCACCGCTGGTTCCCCAATTAACGGGAGCATACATTCCGTTTGTGCTTCGGAGAATGTGCCATACACCTGACCGATAGACCGTCAGATCGGCCTTGCCATCGCCATCGTAATCGGCTGGCAGCGCAACGTCGCCGTTAATTCCCCAATTCGCGATTCCGATACTGAGATCAGAGCTTCGGATATAATACCAATCGCCCGTCGAGGGACGAAAGACCGCGATGTCTGTCTTGCCGTCGCCATCGAAATCAGCAGGCACTGGACGGTCGCCGTTCGCTCCCCAGTGAACCGCTGCGACTTGGTGCGTTTCCATGTAAAAGATGTACCAGTTACCGTCACTTGGCCTGAACACGGCATAGTCGGTCTTGCCACCGCCGTTATAGTCATTCGGGATCGGGATGTCGCCCGGCAGCCCGAAGTTGAATTCCGTCCACGCGGCGGTGGAACTCAGATCCACGTACCACTTGCCTTCGCCGTTGCGGTACACGGCGTAATCGGTTCGGCCATCGCCGTCAAAATCACCGGGAGCGGGAATATCACCGAGTGAAGCCGATCCCCAGTTGTACGCTTGGCTCGGTACACTGGCTGAACCGTTCCAATCTCCATCTCCGAACCTCCACTGGCCGTTGGCTCCGTTCCAGGTCACTATGTCCGGTGTCCAGGGAATGGCGCCAAAGTCCATGGCGCGCGTTTGACCTTTCGAATCACAAACGTTCGACTTGATTACCACGACCTCTTCCTTGTATGTATTGAAGATGTCGTGATGTGTATCATACAAGTCTGCTTTACCGTCGGTGTTGAAATCCTCGAAATGGAGATGGATGCTCGGAAACTGGGAACTCAATTTTCTGGGGTAGTAGTGTGAAGTGAACCCGCCCGCCGGATTGCTAATGAATATTTCGTAATCGGTATAGTCCACGTTTATCAGGTCCAGACGGCCATCACCATCGAAATCAACCGGCCTGAGTACGAAAGCAGTAGAGTTCGTGATCGTAAACGGATAAGTGGCAGCCGTAAACGTCCCGTCGCTCTGCCCGGAGAAGACTACGAGATTGTTACCACCATCTGCATAAATGTCCATGCGCCCATCGTTATTCAGATCCCCAACTCCGAAAAAATTGACAGAATTTGTTGTCAACGGGGTGCCGAGCGTGAACGTCCCGTTGCCCATGTTTCTCAGAATCCGGATCCGCTCCGGGGTCGGGGTAAAGCTCTTATATGCAATATCGACCTTTCCGTCGCCATCGAAATCGCCGAGTATGCGGAACGAATCATTGATTTCATTCGCAGCAGTATGAGCGAGAATCGGGACCGGGCTTCCAAGCGAGCCGTCCGCGTTCAAAGGCGAGTAGTATAGAGTCTCCTGGTTGGTCGCAGACTCTTCCAAGCCATAAAGCCAGTCGAGCCGTCCGTCGCTGTTGACATCGGCAACACCTATGGGCCGCACCCAGTGGGTTGCGTCCCCGGGAGAAACTATCGTGGCCTGCGGCGCCAGCGTCCCGTTCCCCATGTTTCGGTGTATTTTGTGATTGGGATTGCCCATACTCCCGATCAACATGTCCAACTTGCCGTCCGAATCATAGTCCCGGAATTGATAGTTAAAGCAGCAGCCACCATCCGTCGTGGCCGAACTGTCTAAGGTCGTCGTATAGATGATCGGATTATCCCAGTCCCAGTATCCCGTCGCGAGCGCCGGATAGATGATAATGTCCGAGGTCTGGGTCGTCGTGTTAAAACGAAAATTCCAAAAGTCGGAATGCCCGTCGCCGTTCCAGTCCTGAAGCCGGAAATCCCCCCCGTTTGGCGTAAAGCGGCGGATCTTGTCTACGGCGCGATACTCAGATTGGAAATACGTGCCGCCGCACTGCCCCGACGCCGGAGAGGCAGCCGAGAGAGCGGACACGACGAAAAGCACCGGAAAAACTAAATAGGTGAGTAAGCTTTTGGACATAATGCCTCCATTGAAATGATGAAAGGTTAAGGGATGAAAGCGTTTTCAGTCGGGATGTCGCTCCCCACTCCCCATTGTTGTGCTCCGAATCCGGCAGTTGTTTGCAGCAAGTACCACGTGCCATTCGAGGGTCTGAACACAGCTATATCTGCTTTTCCATCTCCATCGTAATCTGCCGGAATCGGTTTATCTTCAGACACTCCGAAGTTCGTACTCGTAGACGAACCATTCGAGCTATTGCGGATATACCACGTTCCCGTTGATGGTCTGTAAACTGCTGCGTCTGTCTTTCCGTCTCCATCGTAATCAGCCGGAACAGGGATGTCTGTGCTTGCTCCCCACTTGATCGCTCGATGAACCGAGTCGATACTGCTCATGTACCAGAAAACACCCGTTGACGGTCTGAAGATGGCCGGGTCGGACTTACCGTCTCCGTCAAAGTCTCCTACCAACGGTTTATCGCCCGCAGCTCCAAAATATTTTTCAGAGAATTGTCCGGTTCCGCTGCTCAACCGGTACCAGTGGTTATTAGCCGGATGGTAAACAATGTAATCATCCCTGCCGTCGCCATCAAAGTCGGATGGAAGCGGGATGTCTCCGTTGCTTCCCCAGTGCCTGACAATGTGCGCGCCGGTAATTCTGCTCAGATACCACCAATCACCGCTTGAAGGACGGAAGACAGCAAGTTCCGTTTTGCCATCGCCGTCATAATCGGCTGGCGCAGGAATATCGCCAGAGGCTCCGAAGTAATGAAACGTGAACTGAAAATCGGAACTGCGCGACAGGTACCAGTAGTTGTTTGAAGGCCGGTACACAGAAACATCCGCCTTGCCGTCGCCGTCGTAATCGAATTGCGGCGGCGAATCTACAAGCCGTGCAATATACGAGCGAGTTGCGCCCGCGCCGTTGGCGCCGATAATGGTAAAGCTGCCGCCTACAAGAAGGCGTCCTTCGCTATCCACCGCCAGACATAGAACTTCCTGATTGACATTGTAAGTCGTCGGTTCGATATTGCCGTCCGCGTCGAGCTTCAACAGATTCTTGCCTGGCTGTCCGTTGACCGTAACCGTGAACTTGCCGCCGACAAAAATCTTCCCGGTCGGCAGAACCAGCAGCGCGTTGAGCTTGGCTGTGCTGTCGGAGAACAACAGTGTATTGAACGAAGTGTCCGAGGTTCCGTTGGAGTTCAGTCGTTGAACCTTGGCGGAACCTCCCGCGGGGTGAGCACTTTTGCTAATCAGAATTTTACCGCTCGGAAGCAGCGCCAGTCTTGATTTCAGCCGGTTCGGTTCTTCGACGTAAGGGAAGGTCGAATCAAGAGTTCCGTCGGTGTTAAAGCGCGCGACAAAACTCTTGAAGATGCCTGAACTAGGTGCATACGAGCCGCTCGCAATAATCTTTCCGTCCGGCTGGATCGCTACATCCTCATAATACAAAGACTGCGCGCTGCTGTTCAGCGTTGGGTTAAACGAGGTATCGCGCGCTCCGCCTTCCGTAAGCTTAGTCGGCCCGGGTACGTTCGGCAGGTCATTAACTTTTGAAGTTCCGACCATCAGTTTGCCGTCACTGTAAATCGCAAACCTGTTCTGTCCGCCTATTAATATCTGGGACCAGTCATGAATGACAAAAGTTAAATCAAAAGTGGCATCAATACTGCCGTCGGAATTGAGACGCACCAGATTTTTTTTCGCCGCGCCGCCCAGAAAGTAATCAAAAAAGCCGGAGACGATCATTTTGCCGTCCGCTTGCAAGCGAATTAGATAGACATCTTGGATGGTCGAAAAATAATTTCCGGTACTGCTCGTATTGATCTGAAAAGTACTATCAACCGTCGAATCAGCGTTCAGCCGCGCCAGCCGGTAACGAGTGACACCGTTTATTAGATTAAACTTTCCGCCGAGCAAAATTTTCCCGTCCGCATATGTCTCGATTGACTGGATGACCCCGGGCAAAACCGTTTTGAATCCGGTGCCGCCGGGATTAAAAGTCGGGTCGGGCACGCCGCCGGGCGTTAATCTGACAAAATTATTAGCGCCGGTCGCGAAGAGGTCGACATCGCCCATCACGATGCTGTCGTCGGGTTGAATGGCATAGCTGCCAAAGAAAGCGGTTGTGTATTGATTGAATGAAGGGTCGACTGTCCCGTTCGGCAAATATCGTCGGAATGTCGCGGGACTATTCGTAGTCATGAAGACTATTCTGCCGTCGCTGGTGAACCTTGTTACCAGCCCACCTACCACCTGTGAAATGTCCAAAGATTGAAAACTGTTGTCGTTGCCGCCGTTTTCGTTTAATCGCAAAATATTAGTGCTGACGCTGTACAAAATCTTATTGTCCGGCTGAACCTCGCCTAGCGAGAGTTGTATTCCGGCCAAAGGCGTAAAGGACGCATCTTCTGAGCCGTCTTCATTTAAACGGAAAATCCGACGGTTGCTGCTGACCTCCGTGAGGACAATCAGCCGATTGCCCTGCGCCACGATTCTCGTTGCGCTCGCACCGGTCGCAGGAGTGAAAGTAAAGGAATTGTCGAGCGAGCCGTCATCGTTAAGACGGATAATGCGGCGTGTGCCTTGCGGAGTTGTAAAGTTCCCCTTCAGCAAAAGTCTGCCGAGCGAATCCATGACAATGCTATCCCAAGAACCGGTTTGAGTGAAATTGAAGGTCGAGTCGAACGTGCCGTCGGCGTTAACACGCAGGAGTGGTTTCGGCCCCTGCCCACCGGCTACCATACCGTTGCATTTGAGAACGATTTTTCCGCTCGGCTGGACGAGAATTCTCGCACCCGGGTCCCCGCCGTCAAGGTTCTCAGTCACTGTTTGGTTGTTAAAGGTCGTATCGAGCGAACCGTCAGCGTTTAGCCGAACCAGCTTTCCGACCAGCACGCCGTTATAACTATTAAAACTGCCGATTACCAAAATCTTTCCGTCCGGCAACACATGGACTTCACTCACCCACTTATATGAGTACAGACTGCTCTGAATCTGAGGGTTAAATGTCGGATCCACGCGATCCAAAATGCTGTGCCCGGCGTAGATCGGGCAGCCGAAAGCGACAATTAGGAGAAACAGCAAAACTATTCTCATATTTTTGAAATCGAGTGTGGAAAATCCCTTCAAAATGCCTGTCCTGCGGTTGTTTGACTGTTTGATATTATTCATCTTTTTCATGGTAGGTAATTTCTGTCCCAAGGCTAGCCGACTCCGCAGCGCAGAGCCGTTTTGATGTAGGGCAAAGGTAGCATTAACGATTCGCGCAAACTATCATAAAATTGCTAATTCTATCGGATTGTTGCGCCGCCCTTGCGAAATGGGTGGATTAAAAAGCAAAGGAACGCTTTACTTTTTGGGATTTAACAGGTAAATCAAATATATCTGTGTTAAAGACCAACGTAAATGTTTTGGTCGGACAGGCAGCAATACATGAGCCAGAAAAAGGCGGAAAACATTGACGAAGACAGAACCAAAACCAGATACAACTGGCGCGGCGATTGGATCGTCAATAGCCGCGACCGCTGGCGAAATCTAAAAGTCATCCGCAACCGTCACCACATTCGCGAATCTTATATCAAGCCGGACAAGCTCAGCTATCATTTGATAACCGTTTATATGGGCACGCCTTCGCGCCAGCAGGCTTGTCTTTCCGGGCGCAACTTCAACATTTTGCAAACCGCCGGAAACGTCGCCGTCATTTCCGCCGCCACGGCTTTGCAGTCCTGGTACGACGAAGCCGAGCAGGACGATATTTACCTGCATCTCGAACCCGCATTTATTAGATCGGTAGCGGCGGGCGCGGATATAAATCCGGACAAGGTCGAGATCATAACGACGCTCGATTCGCGCAGCCCGGTCATCGAGACGATGGCGCGGATGGCCTTTGATGAGTTGCAGCGCGGCCCGGATGCCATGGCTGGAAATCTCTACGCCGACTCACTCGCCAATCTGCTCGCCGTGCAGCTTCTGCGCGAATATTCGTCGGAAAAAATGCCCGCCGAGCGCCGCTATGTCAACGGCTTGACGAACAGAAAGCTGACACACGTTTTGGATTTGATCGAGAGCGACCTGGCGGAAGATTTGCCGCTCAGAGTTTTGGCACACGCCGCCGGTTTGAGCGAGTATCATTTTCTGCGGATGTTCAAGCAATCGACCGGCTACACGCCGCATCAATACGTTATCAACCAACGCATCGAACGCGCCAAAGACCTGCTGCACAAAACCGACATCAGCATCACGGAGATTGCTTATCTGCTGGGATTTTCCACACCCGCGCATTTTACGCATCACTTTCGCCGCAAGACCGGAGTTACACCGAGCGCGATGCGCTGAACAGGTACGTCCCACAAATCAAGGGATGAAAGCGTTTTCAGTCGGGATGTCGCTCCCCACTCCCCACTGCCTTGAAGCGAATCCCGCACTTGTTTGCAGCAAGTACCACGTGCCATTCGAGGGTCTGAACACAGCTATATCTGCTTTCCCGTCTCCGTCGTAATCTGCCGGAACGGGCTTGTCTTCTGACACTCCGAAGTTCACAAACGTCAACGTTCCATTCCCGCTGTTCAGGATATACCACGTTCCATTTGATGGTCTGTACACGGCTACATCAGTTTTCCCGTCTCCGTCATAATCTGCCGGGGCGGGCACATCTGTCGCCGTTCCCCAGTGCGTGGGTAGCCACGCATTAGTGATGGATGATTGATACCACCAGTCTCCGGTCGAGGGTCTGTAGATGGCTAAATCTGATTTGCCGTCGCCGTCGAAATCTCCGGTCACAGGTTTGTCTCCGGTTGAGCCGAAAGCGGTGATCGAAGTCGCGCCGGTCGAGCCGAACCTGTACCAGACAGAGTTGGAAGGACGGAAAGAGATAAAATCGGTTTTGCCGTCGCCGTCAAAATCCGAAGGTCTGGGAAGATCGCCGGCTTGACCCCAATGCGTGACGTTGTGCGAATTATTGATGGAAGAGGAATACCACCAATCGCCGGTGGAAGGACGGAAAATCGCGAAGTCGGTTTTGCCGTCGCCGTCATAGTCAGCAGGCACGGGGATGTCGCCCGCGATGGCAAAAACGAGTTCAGATAAAGCTAAATCAGAGCTTCTCAAAACGAACCATTTGTTCTCGGAGGGTCTGAAGACCGAGACATCCGCTTTGCCGTCGCCGTCATAGTCGAACAAGGTTCTAACCGGAACGGAAGCTCCTCCGCGATAGCGCACCATCGCGAAACGGTATCCCTCTGAGAGCGCGCTGCCTCCTACCAAAATTTTCTCGTCAGGTTGAAGGAGTACTTTTCTTCCCCCGTCTATCGTGGCAGGATCACCCACGCTGGTGCTGACAGTTCCGCCGCTGCCGAAACCTAAATCCAGCGAACCGTTCGCGTTATATCGAATCAGAGAAAAGCCGCCATTACCGTTACTATTGAAAGCAATATTGGCGACAATTTTCCCGTCCGGCTGAATGGCTACTGAAAAAGCCTCTCCGTCGGGCGTTAATGTTGTGTTATTGAATGTGTTGTCTTCGGTGCCGTTTGTATTGAGGCGAATAGCGGTCATCTTGCAGGCGAATTTGCCCACCACAACTACTTTTCCGTCCGGCTGCGCCGCAATCCCATTTAATCCGATATAACATCCGGGGATTACGCTTCTGCCATAGCTCCAGTCGCTGGCGCCGCTGTTACTGTATTTGACGGCTGACATACTAGAGAAGAACTGTGAGGAAGCTCCGCTGACAAGCACTATTGCTCCGTCAGCTAGAACTACTAAATCTTTCCATGAACCGCTCCCCTGTGCCCCGACCAATGTGCCGTCGCCGTCAAAAGTCGTATCGAGCGAACCGTCCGGGTTTAATCTGCCTACAATTGCTTTGTAGCTAAAGTTGGAACCGAGCGCGCCTCCGGCAAAGACAATTTTTCCGTCATTAGCGATTTTGACCACGCTTATGTAATCAGGATAGCTTCCCTGAAAATCAACGAAATTGACAGTTACTTTACCGTCGCCGCTAAATGTCGTATCGAGCGTGCCGTTTGGATTGAGCCTCGCAAGCGCTGCATCCTGATTCGGTGTATTAGCAAGTCCGGCGACTACGATCTTTCCATCGGACTGAATTGCTACCGAAACTGCTATGTCGAGATTGCCCCCAAAGGTTACGGAAACCCATCCATTGGTGCCAAAAGTCGTGTCTAAACTCCCGTCAACATTATACCTGGCGGCAATGAAACTCGGCCCCTGGCTATCGTAACCGCCGACCAAAATAATTTTTCCGTCCGACTGAAGCGCCATCCCGTAACCGCGAATCGAGTTAGAGCCGTTAGGACTCGAAATAACCTTGCCGCCGCTGCCGAAAGTAGGATCAAGGTCTGACGGAGCAGCGATGACAGTCAAACTCATGCCGATGACACACAGCATCAAACAAGGCAGATACTTGATTCTATGTAATCCGTTCCATAGTAATGATTTGCCAAACGCCTCTAGAGCATTCGTGATACTTTGCATGTGAATTCTCCTATTAGGTAGCGTAGAATATTTTCGGGTTAATTGCAGATAAAAAGCGGAAATATCTTTAGAAGAATGGCTTCACTATAATCCTAAAGAAGTTTAAAGGAAAGATTTTTCCGGTAGTGGTGCAGTTTGAAGATGAATGAGTCTAAAGATGAGATTCACCGCAGAGACCGGAGAGCGCGCAGAGGTTTGAATGACTCTCAATTTTCTGCGAGTCCTCCGCGACTTCTCTCCGGTCTCTGCGGTGAGTCCGGCTTTCTTGTCACTCATCTTCAGACTGCACCACTGCCATTTTTCCTGCTCGGGAGGTCGGCTTATAAATGTGTCCAGACATCGGGTCACAGGCAGGAAGCATTGGTCAGATAGCTATCGCGGAGCTTTTTGCGGCAGCCTCAAAAGGCGACTTCAATCGCGTGCAGGCTATGCTGTACGGCGGCGCTTCCATCCTCAAGGCCGATAATCATCTCGGGCAGATGACGCTGATGCTGGTTATCAAGGCCGGTCGGGCAGACCTCGTCTTCGCCCTCATCAACAAGGGCGTCAACGTGAATCGTCAGACACGTCACGGCGAGACCGCGCTCGCGCTGTCGAAGGCCAGAGGCTTGCATGAAATCACGCACCTGCTCAAAGGATTCGGCTTGTGGCAGGCGGCGCGCGACGGCGATCTTCAGAGTCTTAATCTGATGCTGGCGGAAGGCGCGGACGTGAATGCCATGACCGCAGATGGCTGGACTGCTTTGAGCATCGCCGCGCTTAAAGGTTATCAGGAAATCATGCATGCCTTGCTGAAAAACGGGGCAGACGCCAACGCGCGCAACGGGGACGGGTGGACTCCCCTGATGCTGGCAACATCGCTGGCAGACATCGAGGCGATGGAGATATTGCTGAGCGCGGGCGCGTCTCCGAATCTGCAAGACCGGAGCGGTTGGACTGCTTTGATGCAGGCGGTGGCCGAGCGAAATGTGTTGAGTGCGCAAGCGTTGCTGGCAGCAGGCGCTGATGCGTGCGTGATGAGCGCGGCGGGCGAATCGGCCTTGCTGATAGCTTCACAGAGAGGCTATGCGGAAACAGTAGAACTGCTTGAGCATTACGGCGCGAAGAGACCGGATTGATCCCTGCCCGTTGAGAAACATTGGCCTGTCTTTGCACGGCTTATCGTCCGCTCAGAAGCAGGCAGAGATTTTGCCGTCCACGCCCCACAAGAGCACAAGTCTCTGCGTTGACCTGAATGTTCTTTCGTGATAGCTTGCCTTCCAAGTCGCATAGAGTGTTGTCACGGAAGCTTTAGCTGCCCCGAATAATAGATAAAGTTCCGCTGATTTCAAATCATCCCAACAAGAGCGGAATTTCTCTCTTCATCAGACCTTGCGACTCAACGAAGCGTGTTAAAGAATTAGCTGACATACTCATATGCTGCCATAAATTTACCTGCATCACTCACAACTATTTTGGAGACGTAATGGATAGAACGGTGACTCAGCATCTGCCGCGCAAGCGAGAGAACGGCATCGTCGCTCAGGAAATATCCGATGAAGTGTTGGTCTATGATCTGGACACGCACAAAGCGCACTGTCTGAATCCCACAGCCGCGCTCGTTTGGAGCAAGTGCGATGGCAAGACAAGCGTCCCAAACATCGCGCAGCTCGTCGGGCAGGAATTAAATGCGGCGGTGAATGATGACGTAGTCTGGCTGGCGATAGACCAATTAGAGAGACGCCATCTGTTAGAGCGGTCTGCTTCGCGTCTGCCGTCGTCCGGCATCTCGCGGCGGGCGTTGATGCGAAGGCTAGGACTTGCGACTGCCGTAGCCTTGCCGCTGGTGACTTCGCTGATGGCTCCGACACCGGCGCAGGCCGCGACTTGTTTGCCCAGCGGCTCGTCCTGCGGGACGGGTGCCGAGTGTTGTAGCGGGATTTGCAGCGGGGCGATCCCCGTGTGTACCTAAAGCAATTATTTGACGGAAGACGATAATTGCGCTCTCACGCCTCGCCACGGCCTTTCCTTTAGATTGTCGCTTAAACATGATGTCACGGAAGCCGAACATCTTTACCGGAGCTTATCATCGCAGTTCACAGGGCAACCTGATGGCTGTCGCGCTCTCAGGCTCATGGCGAGACGCGCCGCCGCCGCTTGAGCTTAACGCGGACGAGATAGCGTTGATGATGCCGCTCCTGCTCAAGTCCGGTTCGGGCGCGCTGGTCTGGCGTCGCTTGAAGGGTTCCGATATTCGAGACGCGCGCCTGTCTTTTGAATTTGAGCGCGCCTATCGCGTGCAGCTTCTCGATGCAGCCGTCCACGCGCACAAGCTCGGCAGGGCTTTCACTTTGTTCCGCGACGCCGGGATTGAGCCTGTGCTGGTCAAAGGATGGGCGATTGCGCGGCATTACACGGAGCCTGCGCTGCGTCCTTACGGCGACATAGACCTGTGCGTTCGTCGCAAACAGTTTCGCGCGGCGCAAAAGGTTGCGGAGAGCGCGGAAGGGCGCAAGCTGTGGATTGACCTGCACGAAGGATTCTCGTCGCTGGACGAGCGCGATGAAGAAGAGCTTTGCGCGCGTTCTATGCTGGTGCGTTTGGGCGAGACAGATGTGCGCGTCCTCTGCGAAGAAGATCATTTGCGCGTGCTGTGCCTGCATCTGCTGCGGCACGGAGCATGGCGTCCATTGTGGCTCTGCGATGTCGGCGTCGCGCTGGAAACCCGTTCACAGGAATTTGACTGGAAACTCTTTTTGGGAGACGACCCGCGAGAGGCAGACTGGCTGGCCTGCGTCATCGGTTTAGCGCATCAACTGCTCGGCGCAAAGATTGAAGATACTCCCGTCGCGTTGCGCGCACAGCATCTCCCGCGCTGGCTCACAAGGGCAGTGCTCAGGCGTTGGAACTGGTGGTTTGATTCCGATTACAGAGACCAGGCCGCGCCTTCGCTGCTCAAGCATTTCCGGGAGCCTGCAAAGTTTTTCCGTGACCTCTATTTTCGCTGCGACCCGATCCGAGCGACGGTCGAGTTAAAGGGAGCTTTTAACGCGCTGCCCCGCGCCCCCTATCAACTCGCAGCCGTCCTCAAACGCAGCCCCGAATTTCCACGTCACGTAGCCAGATTGCTGCGTGCCTAACGACCACACATTTTCGAGAGCGGCGCATTATCTACGGCCTCTCTTTTTGTCACACCAATAACCGATGCTCCGTTCGTGTTGAGCAGGGAACAGTTTTCACCGATTGATTTACACACTAGGGATTGATGGAGCGCAGAATTGCATCCATGGAGGGGTTATGAAAAGAGCAGGCTTATTCTTAACAGCGGCATTTTGTATTGCGATGATGAGTTCATCCGCTTGGGCAGTGACATATTATTCGCAGGGAAGTGTTACTCCTAGTACGCTGGCTAACTGGAATACTAATCGCTTGGGTGGCGGAGCAACGCCTGCCAATTTTACCACTGCGGGCGACATCTTCGTCATACAAGGTACTGGCAACGGCGGTACTTCTCCGCACAACATGACTACGAGCGCAGTATGGTCAGTCGGCGCAGCCGGATCAAGACTGCAAATTGAAAACGGCGGAACACTAACGGCGACTCAAATAGTCACGATTGTTGCGGGAACGACTTTTCAAATTGATAATGGTGGCAATTACATTCATAGCAATCTAGGGACAGTCTCTTCGACCATATTTAATGGAACGGAATCTTTTGGCGCGATCAGCAACTTTGAAATACGTCTTTGGGGCGGGACTGCTACTTCTTCTACTACCTCTGTCATCAGTGGTTTAACTGCTTCGGTTGTTTCCGGCGGCAATAATTATTTTTATGGAAATCTGACAATAAATACGACTACATTTACGGGCATATTCTCAACTGGCTTGACCGGCACAGTGCGACTATGCGCGGGAAATCTGACCTTTAGTTCTACGGGAACTAGCACCGTTGGATTCCGCTTTGCTACAACACTAACTCCTACTGTCTTTGTGTTAGGAAACTACTCGCAAGCTACAGGCACTAATGTAGATGGGAGTAGCGGTGTCGGCTTAAATCTGAATCTCGGTGGTGATTATTCATTAGCAGGAACTGCAAAACTTGATGATACCGGCAGTGGGTTTGTGACGATAGGTTTTATCAAGAGCAGCGGCACACAGACAGTCAGCGTTTCCGCAACCGCTATCCAACCCTGGATGCTCTGGACTGTCGGAGACGGAACGACCACGAATACCGTTCAGCTTCTTAGCTCAATCAATGCTACTGGGGGAGTCGGATTCGGAAGAAGAGTAGGATCTGTAACTGTCAACTCGAATGCGATTTTAGACTTGAATGGATTCATACTGCGAATTGAGGGGAGCACCACCGGAGGTGTCGTCGTCACCGGAACGCTGCAAGGCACTGCTGTAAATTCAAGGTTATTATTTTCAGGTACTGGCACAAATCCACTTTCCGGCGCAGGTACGATAAATGGTAGCAATCTTACGGTTGAATGTGCTCACACTTCACCCGGCGTGCTCACCATTGGCCGGAATTTAACCGTCAACACGCTGACCCTTACTGGTACAGGCACTCTCCTGTTAAATGCAACCACCACTCTAAGAACCATCAATCTCACTAATTACTCCCAGACGGCTGGCACATTAGATACCGGCTCAGTTGATGTGACGGGGGGCATAACCTCAGTCACTAATCTGGACGGAAATTTTAGTAAGACATCTGGGACTATTTCTAATTCATCGCCCACCGGCTTAGCCAGCCTTGTTTTTAAAGGTGGCGTCCCTGTGCAGACTTTTGCAAACACGGGGGTTTTTCAATATCTCCTTGTAGGCGTAACAAACAACTCCAATTTAACGCTCAACACGGCATTGCCTTTTACAGATTTGAGCGGGAATTTGTTGACAATAGACTTGGGCAGCACCGTCACAGCCGGGACTAATCAGATTTCAACTAACGGGGCAGGCGGAAATTTTGTTATCAACGGTAGGCTTCAGACAGCTAGAACCCAAGGTTTCTCAGGTCTCACCACGACAACCATAATCTCGACCAATGCGCCAACCGTGACATTGGGCGTTTCTTCTACCATTGAATACAACGGTGTGGCCGCGCAGACCATTTCAGCCAGAACTGATTATGCGATTCTCACGCTCAACAACTCTGCTGGCGGCACGCTGAACGGAAATACAGTTGTCAACAATGCCCTGAACATTTCTGTCGGAACCTTCAGTCAAGGCGCTACTTTTAACCTGACGACCAACACTGTCACAGTCTCTTCCGGCGCAGCCTTCCAGAATGTGGGCACAGGCGATTTGACGCTCTCCGGCAATCTCTCCAACAGCGGGACTGTGACCATCAATGCCAACGGCATTCCTTGCGGCGACCCGGACGATATTCTGATTCGTTCCTCTGTTACTGGCGTGCAGCGTTCATGGATGGGAACCGGAACTTTTTCCATCAAGGATGTGAACGTGCAAGATCAGGCGGGCACGGCTTTGATTACCGTCAACAGCGGAACCAATGCCGGGAACAATGGCCCGAACTGGGTCTTTATTTCCAGTTGCACGGGCGCGGCCTACACTTGGAACGGGCTGCTACTCGCCGATTGGACTGTCGGAACAAACTGGACGCCGACACGTCTCGTCCCAGACCCCGGCGATGTGCTAATTATTGACGGCAGTATGACGCCTGCGCCGACTATCACTAACGTGCCGACGCAAACGATTGCCAGCCTCCGCATAATTAATGGGGCGATGCTGACTCTGACCACGACCGGAACCAACACGCTGACCATCAGCGGCGGGACAGGCTCAGACCTGACAGTTCCGTCGGGTTCGGGTCTGACGCTGGGGGGCAGCGGGTCTGCGCTGACCATCTCGGTCGCGTCCGGCTCAACCGGTACTATCGGCGGCCTGATGCTCTTCGAGGACGGCACGCACAGCTTGATTGGCAATGCGGCCAACGCCATCACTTTCCAGAGCGGCGCGTTCTGCACGACTGCGCCCGGCAGTTACAATGACCATCCGTTCGGCACGGGGACGGGCGGCGACGGCACGGCTGGCTCAGTCGTCTTCGCCAGCGGCTCGAACTATTTCCATAACAGCGGCAACAGCCCGTTCGGGGCTGCGGCTTCCGCCTCGGTCGCGGTCTTTCAGACGGGCAGTCTGGCGACATGGCTGACCACGAGCGGGTTCCAGGCAAGTGGCCGCACCTACGCTAATTTAAATGTCGGGAAAGTCGCTCCGAGTCCGGTCACTGTGAGTTTGAGCGATAGCGGCAGCGGCAATTTCCAGTTCGATAATCTACAGGTCTCGAGCGACTCTTCGTTGACCTTCAACGGTTCGGGAGCGAGCGCCGTGACCATTCAGGGTGACATCACCAGCGACGGCCTGACCGCGAACAATGATATTTCGCTCACGGCTGGCACAGGCGGCATCATCTTGAACAAGGCTGGCACGCAGACCTTCGGCGCGTCCGGCGGGGCTAAGACCATCACCTTTGGCAGCAACGCGAACGTCAACGCCGGGACGACGCTCTCGCTCGGTCGCATCTTGATCGTCTCAGACCCGGGTGTGATTACGGTCAACGGCGCGTTGACCCGAACGACCGGCCACGTCATCGGTTATGAAGAAATTGTCTTCACCGCAACGGGCTTGAGGACTTACGAGGTGGGCACGGTCAACGGCTATTCGCCAGTTGAGACGAATGTCACCGCGCTCGGCACGAATCCATCGAGCCTGCGCATCAGAGCGGTGCAGGGGCCGCAACCGATTCTGAATCCTGCTACATCGCTGCAAAGATACTGGCAGCTATTAGAGACCGGCGACCTGACGACAGACCTGACGTTCCATTACCTTGACCCGACAGACATCGCTGGCACAGAAGCCAACTACCGCATCATTCGCGTGAGCGGCGGAACGGCTGTGAGTTTCCCGAACAACTGCCCGGGCGCACCGTGCGTTAATCCGGCTACCAACACAGGGACGATTGCGGGAGTCAGCGAGTTTTCCGACTGGACTCTGGGCGAGCCGGATGCGCCGACTGCCGTCAAGCTCAGGAGCTTTGCCGCCAAGCGAACTGAGGACGGAGTCCTGCTGGAATGGGATTCGGGTTTTGAAGTGGACAATCTGGGCTACAACATCTATCGCGAGCAGAACGGCGTGCGCGTGCGTGTGACGCCTTCGCTGGTCGCAGGCTCGGCCCTGAAGACCGGACAGGGCGCGCAACTTACTGCGGGCATGTCTTACGCCTGGTGGGATATAAACGCGAGCGCGAGCGCGCAATACTGGCTCGAAGACGTAGACCTCGACGGCAAGCAGACCATGTACGGCCCCTTCACGCAGCAGCAAGCTCAGGCGGGCGCTGCCCGTCCGACTGCGTCAAGGCTCTTGAGCCAGTTGACGGACAAGAATGGATTATCGTCTTCAGCCGCGCAGCGTGAATGGCCTGCCACGATTGAGGCTCAATCGCCGAAGAGTGTTGAGGCCGTCAGCAGAGCGCAGGTCTCGTCGCTCGAACAACAGTTCGGGTTGGCCGGACAAGCCGCCGTCAAACTCTCTGTTAATCAGGACGGCTGGTATCGCGTGACACGCGCAGACCTTGTTGCGGCGGGCTTGAATGCCAACGCCGATAACGCACGGTTGCAGCTTTACCTGAACGGCGAAGAACAGCCGATCAAGGTCGGGACGGACGGCACTGTAGAGTTTTATGGCCGCAGGCTTGAGGCTCCCACGACAGACAAGGGCGTCTACTGGCTGATCGAAGGCACGACCCCCGGCCAGCGCATACAGATGCTGCCGACGCTGCCTGCCGTGGGGCAGATGGCGACCGGCTTCCCGATGACGGTCGAACGCAGGGATCGAGTGATCTACTTCTCGTCGTTACAGAATGGCGATGCGTCGAACATCTTCGGCCCCATCGTCGGCAGCCAGACGGCGAGCCAGTCCTTGCAACTGCGCCATCCGAACGCGGCGGCCAGCGCGCCTGCGCAACTGGAAGTGGCTTTGCAGGGCATCACCGCGCAGAACCATCTGGTGAGCGTCTCGATCAACGGCCAGCAGGTCGGAGTCGTGAGCTTTACCGGGCGTGCACATACCGTCTGGCAGACGCCGGTCCCGATGAGCGCGCTGGTCGAGGGCGCGAACCTCGTCACGCTGACCAGAATGAACGGCGAAGGCGATACCTCGCTGGTGGATTACGTGCGCGTTACTTATGCACGCACATATGAAGCTGAAGCTAACCAATTGGCCTGCACCGTTCAGGCCGGAAGCACAGTCAAGCTCGGCGGGTTCACCACCGATGACATACATGTGTTTGATGTCAGCGATGCGTTGCAGCCGCGCGAGTTGAACGTGACGGCAGAGCCGGACGGGCAGGGTTTCGCGGTCAGCTTTGAAGCGGCACAGGCGGCACGGTTGGTGGCCTTCACCGGCAGCAGTCCGATGCAACAGCCCGCCGCGATGGTCGCCAACGAGCCTTCGGCCTGGAACAGCCTGCCAAACGGCGCAGGCATGGTCGTCATCACGCACCGCGATTTCCGGCAGGCGGTCGAGCCGCTCGCGGCGCACAGGCGAGCGCAGGGGCTGAGCGTGGCCGTCATTGATGTCGAGGACATCTACGACGAGTTCTCTTTCAGCGCACACGGCCCGCAGGCAATCAAGGACTTCCTTGATTGGACGCGCCAGCACTGGTCTAACTCTCCACAGTATGTGCTTCTTGTGGGAGACAGCAGTTGGGATGCACGCAACGAACTCGGCCTCTCGCAGAGCGAGTTTGTTCCGACCCGCTTGATAGACACAGCGTTTATGGAGACGGCTTCGGATGACTGGCTGGCAGACTTCAACAATGACGGTATCGCAGAGATGGCGGTCGGAAGATTGCCGGTCAAGACTGCCGCGCAGGCTGCGACCATCGTCCAGAAGATCATTGGCTACGACCAATTGCGATTCGACCCGCGACGCGGTGCGATGCTGGTCGCAGACAACGGGTTCGAGTCGGCGAGTCAGGACATCGAGGCAGCGATTCCGCAGCGGATGCCGGTACAGATGATTAACCGCAGCAGCGCGAGCGACAGTGTTATCCGGCAACAGATTCTGAATGGCATCAACGCCGGGCCGCGCATCGTCAACTACTACGGGCACGGTTCGGTACAGGTCTGGACGGGAGCCGGATTGTTGCAGAACTCGGATGCTCCGAACCTGACGAACGGCGGGAAACTGGCGGTCTTCACCTTGATGAACTGCCTCAATGGATACGCGCACGACGCATACATAGACAGCCTCGGCGAGGCTCTGTTGAAGGCGGAGAATGGAGGCGCGGTGGCGGTCTGGGCGTCGAGCGGGTATACAGAATCGGGCGGGCAGACGCAGATCAACCGGCAGTTGTACCAGCAAGTGTTCACCAACTCGGCGGTCAGGCTAGGCGATGCCATCAGGAGCGCCAAGGGAGCCACGATGAACGGCGATGTGAGGCGGACATGGGTGCTCCTGGGCGACCCGTCAATGAGGGTCAAATAAGGAGCTTGGAAGGAAAGTAATTAACCCAAGTTGCGGGTTAATTACTTGCCACTAGCTTTAGCTAGTGGAGACATGGCATCACAGAAAGTTGGCTTGAGCCAAAAGATAATTAAAATCTTCTGGCTGAATTGCTTTAGCTAAATTGTTTGGCTAAAGCCGAAAGCAAAAGGGGAACTTCTATCCATTACCTAAAGCTAGTGGCGATTCTGCTGCGGCTGTGTTCTTCCGCTTTAGCTCATTGACTGTGACTTCAGTACAACACGCGCGTCGGTAAGTTCGACCCGAAGCTTTGCAGTCCTCCGGTGGCGATGCCGAGCAGCGTTTGCCCCAGCCGCTTGCCGGAAAAGGGTGAAGCCTCGCCCACCTCTACAATGTCATAAGCCTGCAACACAAAGTCCGGCTGCTTCTGTTTCTTAATCGCGTCGAAATCAACCATGATGGTCTCTTGATCCTGCGAGCCGGGTTTTTGCCGGTAGATGCGAACATCGTCTTTAGCATCCTTCTTAAGACCGCCGACCATGGCGATGGCGCGCGTCAGCGTCAGCTTGTCGCGCAAGTAAACGCCCTGCGGCGACATGACCGAGCCGGTGATGTAAACGGGCGGGGCTTCCTGCACGATGATGATGTCGCCGGGACGAATAAAGGGATTGGCCGCATCTTTTCCGAGTTTCAAATCGGCTATTTGATAAATTTGAAAAGGCGCATTAAGCACATTGTCAATCGTGGTTGGCGGCTGGGCAATCTCTTCGCCCGGTTCCGGACACATCACCGGCGCTGTGTGGAAGATTTGAAGCGTGCTTCCGGCCTTCTCGGTTAAGCCGCCGGAGAGGGCAATAAGTTCAAGTAGACGCGCGCGACGCAGCATCTGCACGCGCTGGGGAACGGACACCGCGCCGAAGACGATTGCCGGTGGACGGCTCTTGCGCTCGGCGATGCGGACGCTGACCTGCGGCTCGCGCAGGTACTTCGTCAGGGCTGCGGCAATATCTTTTCTGACATCCTGATCGCTGCGGCATCGCGCGGGGATCGGTGCGATGAAAGGAATCTGAACATTGCCACGGTCGTCCACCTCTACCATGCTGCTGAAATCCGGCTCGCCGTACACGCGCACGTCCAGCACGTCGCCCGGCCCCAGCAGATAGCCCTGCACGCCCATCTGGTCCAGCGACGCGCTCGCGGTATCCGAAGCGGACGTAGCGCTTGGCGGCGTTGCGCCCGGAGGCTGTTGGGCAAAAGCGGCATCTGCCACGCAGAAGCAGAAGCTGTAAAGGGCAACCAAAAGGCAAATCTTTTTCATTATTTTTAAGCCTGCGGGAGAGACTTGAAAGCCAAATCAAACGCAGAGACGTGGCGCTTATTTTTCAGGGAAGATTAGTTCGCGCTTCTCGCACTCGCTTCTACAGTTGCTTCATCCGGCATCTCATCTTTGTCATTATCCCCGTAATAGCGCGAGTAGTGCTGGTAATAATAGTAATACTCGTGGGATTTGGTGTTGATGTTATTGAGCACCACGCCGTAGATGCGCGCCCCCACGTCGGTCAGCAATTGACGTGCGCGACGCGCGACCGCGCGCGATCCCTTGCCGCCATGCACGACCATCATCACCCCATCCACGAGCGTCGAAAGAATCACCGCATCCGTAAAGGAAATGACGGGCGGGGAATCAATGATGATGTGCGTGAAGTTTTCGCTCAACAGCTCTAAGAGCTTGGTCATCTCATTCGAGCCTAAAAGCTCAGCCGGGTTGGGCGGCACCGGCCCCGAAGCTAAGACCGAAAGATTCGATAGCTTGTCCGAGACTTGCAAGACTGAGATGAGGTCTGTGTCACCAGACAGAAAATTGGTCAGGCCGGATGAATTAGAGACGCCGAAATGCGTGTGCACAGACGGACGCCGCAGGTCGCAGTCCATCACCAGCACATTGGCTCCTGTCTGCGCCAGCATCACAGCCGCATTGACGGCGGTGGTGGTCTTACCTTCGCTCGGCTGCGCGGAAGTCACCAGAATGATTTTGGGCGGATGTCCAGCCGAAGAGAACAACAAGGATGTGCGCAGGTGTCTATAGGCTTCGGCCAGCGGCGAGCGCACGTCACGTAACAACGCCAGCGCAGTGTTGCCGTTGCCGTCAGCGATTGACATGGACTGTTTCCTGCGCCTCCCTCCGATCAATCCGGCAGTCGGAATCAGCGCGAGCGTCGGCAAGCTCAGGTACTGGTCTATGTCCTCGACGGTTCGCAACGAATCATCCAGAGTATGGAGCAGCACGGCCAGACCGATTCCGGCAAACAGCGAGAGCAGAAATCCGATCACGATGTTACGCACACGCGGCGGGGCGATGGGCGAGCGCGGCAGACGGCTCTGTGTGGCGACAGAGATATTGTTGCTTCTATCGCTTGAGACAAACTCCGTCTCTTTCTGGCGTTGCACGTAAGTGTTGTAAAGCGCTTTGCTGGTTTCAATCTGCTGGTTGAGACTGCTCAGCATGACGACGGACTGGCTCTGCTGGTTGGCCGCGCCGCGCTCCTGTTCGTAAGCGCCGCGCAGTTTCTGCTCGCGCGCGATGGCCGACTCGTAGCGCGATCTTAAGGCCGCCTGAATTCCGCGCGCGGTCTTTTCCAGTTCCTGACGTTGCTGCTTGATCTGCGCTTCCAGCGTTTTTACTTCCGGCCATTCCGGCGTGTACTTGACCAAGAGCGCGGAACGTTTCTCTTCCAGCTCGCCGATCTTCGTCTTCAGCGATTGAATGTTTTTATCTTCCTGCACTTCCGGGATCGAGTAAATATCACCTGCGCGCTGTGAAGATTCATAAGAAGATTGCAGGTCTTTGCGAGTCTTTTCCGCTTCCAACAGTTGCGCGCTCAGGGTGCCGACGCGCTCCGCCGTCAGGTTCTGCCCCTTGACATCGCCGAGCGGCAGATTGTTGTTCCGCATGTAATTGAGTCGCTGCTCTTCCAACTGGCGGATGTTGAGTTGCAGGTCTGCGATCTGGCGCGAGAGCGTATCGAGAGCGTTCTGCGAGCCGGAAGTCTCGCGCTCGATGTCGTTGAGAATGAAGACCTGCGCAATGGTGTCTGCGACCTTCTGCGCGATGGCCGGGCTGGTATGCCGGAACTTGAGTATCACCAGATTAGTAGCGGTCACAGGCTCGACCGTCAATCCCCCGCGCAGCGCATCTTCATAAGGCTCAAGCCTGGCTATCTGTTCGGCGGTCAGCGTCTTGGTCTCAGTGGGCAGGGCGTCGGCAGTGACGGGCAGGATATTTTCCCGCTTGACGGGTTGCGGCTGCTCGCGGCGAAAGAGGCGGCGAAGCGTCGCGCCGATTCCCGTCTGCCTTTGACTGCCCAGAAATTCCTGATTGTTAGGTAGGTCAAGCCTCACAGCCACCTTCCGCATCAGCTCCGGGTTTTCCAGTAACTTTAATTGTGTATTCCAGTAGGCCGGATCAATCGGCGCATTAATGACGACATCCTTAGTCTGTAGGATGCTCTGCCTCTTCGGCTCGATCTGAACGGTCGTCTCGGCCTCATAAATCGAGGGCAGGCTGAACATGTTCAGCGTCACCAGCGTCGTGATTACCACCACCAGACTCAGGATGAGCCACTTGCGCTTTAAGATAATGCTCAGGTAGTCGCGCAGGTTCGATTGTTCTTTAAGCGTGTAAGCCTGCGGCGGGGGTTGCGAAGGACGCGCCAGATCATGCAAAGGCCGATCAAGACTCGTGGGAGAGGGAAGCAAACGATTATCTTGCGATGACATAATTCAAAAGTACCGGAGAGGCGGAGTAATAATCCTTAGCGTATAAGAGGCCGCGCCAATAATACCAGAGTTCATCAGATTAACAACCGGGCAGTGGCTGGGAATTAAGAAGCTGTTTGCAAATTCCGAACTTTGCGCCGGAGGCGCAGCGAGAAGGTAGCCAGACGTGCAACGTCTGGAAGGTTTAGGAAAAGATTCGCGCATTGAAGATGCGCCAAGAACTGCCTGCCCGCACCTTGCGGCGCGGCAACGGTTGTGTCCTCTCACCAGACGTTGCACGTCCGGCTACCTTCTGCGAGCCGCTCGCGCGGCTTAAAAAGGAATTTTCAAGCAACTTCTAGAGCGGATTTCGATTGAATGTCCGGTCGGCTGTGAGCCTGCCGCTCGGACGGGACAGGCGGCAGCCTCACAGCCTCCCGGACACTGATTTGCAAACTGCTTTAAGCAATCAATTCCTACAGGTGCTTGGACTCTATGGCCGCTGCCTCTCTGCTTCACCTTGCGCAACGTTGCGCGCGAATCTTTCCAGCGCATCGCGCCAGAAGGGCAAAGGCTCAAGCCCGATGGCTTCGGATACCACGCAGCGCAGCCGCGAGTTGAGCGGACGCGGCGCAGGACGGCTCAAAGAGCGCTGTGAAATAGTTTCAATCGCTACCTCGGCATATCCGGCGGCATGCAATGCTGCTTCGGCAAACTCTGCATAGCTCGTGCCCTCTCCGTTGTTGGTCACGTGATACACGCCCGGCAAATCCATCTCGGCCAGACGGCGCAGGCGCGCGGACAAATCGCTGGCAAAGGTCGGCGTGCCGTAGACATCGCCGATGGCCTTCAAAGCTTGTCCGCGGTGCGCCAGCTCGATGATGCGGCTTAAGAAATTGCGCCCGCCAGGTCCGAAAATCCAGCCGGTACGCACGACGGCGCACCGCGCACAAGCGGCCTGCGCGCGACGTTCGCCTTCAAGCTTGGCCTTGCCGTAGATGCTCTCCGGCAGAGGCTGATCGCGCTGCGTATAGAAACCTTCTTTCCGGCCATCGAAAACATAATCGGTCGAGATGGTGACGAGTTGCGCGCCGCTGCGCTGGCAGGCGACGGCTAAATTCTCCGGCCCCAAAGCATTCACCAGATGCGCGCGTTCCGGGTCCAGCTCACACCCATCCACATCCGTCCACGCCGCACAGTTAATGACAACGTCGGGTTGCTTGCTTTCAAAAACAGCGCGGACATACGCTGCATCCGCGATGTCCAGTTTCGTGTGGTCGTAAGGCAATACTTCATCGCCCAGCCGCGCGCAATGTTCTGCGACGGCTCGTCCGACCATTCCACCTGCGCCTGTGACCAACACTCTCATTTTGTCTCAATAATTTTTGCCTGCTGGCCGTTGCGTATCTCCATTCGATACTGCTGCGCATAGTATTCAAGATAAGCTCCGCTGCGCGCACGCTCTACCCAGAGGTTGTTATCCTGATACCATTGAATGGTTTTTTGCAGGCCGCTTTGCCATGTCTCTTGCGGCTGCCAGCCAAGCTCTCTCTCAACTTTCGCCGGGTCAATCGCATAACGACGGTCATGGCCGGGACGGTCTTTGACAAAGCATATTAACGAGAGCGGCTTACCCAGAGCTTGCAGCACGGACTCAGCCACCTCTATGTTACGCCGCTCGTTGCGCGCTCCGATGTTGTAAGTCGCTCCTGCTTCTCCGTGATGCAACGCCAGTAAGATTGCGCGACAGTGATCGTCCACATAAATCCAGTCGCGCACATTGCGCCCGTCGCCATAGACCGGAATCCGTTCATCGCGCATCGCGTTGGCAAGCACGAGCGGCAGAAACTTTTCGGGAAACTGGCGCGGCCCGTAGTTGTTGCCGCAGCGCGTGATGATCGTCTCAAGGCCAAAAGTGTGATGCGCGGCGCGCACCAGATGCTCTGCGGCGGCTTTCGATGCGGCGTAAGGGCTGTTGGGCGCAAACGGCGAGGCTTCTGTAAAGTATGTCTCACTATCTTCCTCCGGCAAACTGCCCATCACTTCGTCCGTCGAGACCTGCAAGAACTTTCGCACGCCGCGCTCGCGCGCAGCATCTAGCAAGACCTGTGTGCCAAGCGCATTCGTGCGTACAAACTCGCTGGCCGAAACGATGCTCCGATCCACGTGCGACTCGGCGGCGAAATTAATAACAGCATCTGTCTCATCATCAAGCGCGGCCAGCACAGCCTCGCGGTCGCAGATGTCTCCACGCACAAAGCTGTGTCGCAGCCCATCCAAGCCTTCGAGGTTGTCGGGATTTCCGGCATAGGTCAGCGCGTCGAAGTTCGTGATTCTGCAATCGGGAAATTCAGCCAGCGCGAGGCGCACAAAAGCGGAACCGATAAAACCAGCCCCGCCGGTGATAAAAAAGTTACGCATATATCGAAAAGCCGGGTAGTGGCTCAGTTTGAAGCTGAGTGACAAGCAAGCCGGACTCATCGCAGAGACCGGAGAGAACGCGGAGATAGCGCAGAGAGTGGAATATCACTCAAGTCTCTGCGCCCCCTCTGCGCTCTCTCCGGTCTCTGCGGTGAATCTCATCTCTCGACTCATTTAACTTCAAACTGCACCACTACCAAAAGCCGGGCTAATAGAAGTGACTCATGTATTATTAGACGGTACTCAGAGAGCATCGATCTGAGCCTTCACAAGCTCGGCCATCGCCTCGTTTCCCGCTGCCGTCATGTGTACGAAATCACCCGAATAGAAGTAAGTGGCGTCATTGTAATCGTCAAGTCTAGGGTCTGCCGCGAAATCAACCAACCTGTCAGCGAAGGTCTGATAGTTGTCCCTCAACCATTGGTTGATCTCTACCCTTTTCGCTTCATAGTCACCCGGGACATCGTTGCCGCCCGCAACCATGATGGTCCCGATGATGACCTTGAAGCCCCTGCTTCGACGAAGCTCGCACCACGCTTTCAGGTTGGCCTTGAGGGTTGCGGTCGAGACGCCTTGAAAGAGGTCGTTGGTCCCTGCCAGCAAGACGGTAATATCCCTCGCCCTCCATTCATTGCGATTCTGGTCTATCTGCGAGTCTCCCTGAAGCAGCATGTTCGAGGTCTGCTCCGCTCTGGTCGCCGCATTGCGATAAATCCATTTTCGGCCAAGCTGCGCGGTGAGTTTTGCGGGATAGGACAATTCGTTGAACGTAATCGGATAGCCTTCTGTTAACGAGTCGCCTTCACACATCACGGAGTTGATTTCGTTACTGAAATACCTTGCCTGAACATAAGTCTCAATTTGCGCCAGCTCGTCGGGTGTGATGGTGTCATTAACGAATATCTGTTCCAGTAGATAGCCGTTAAAATACTCGGAGCTTCCATTCTGCCTGCCGACTCTGAAGCCAATCGGATAAGCCGGGATGATTGATGAAATGATGCCGGGGAAGGTCAGCGTTCTATCCTTGCGGTTAATCCGCAGCTTCATCCGGTTGGTATCACCCAGCGCCGTCCCGTCAAATCCCTGAACCCCTAGAAACGGGCCGCGCCCCGCGACGTTCTGATGCGACACGCCGTACTCCCATAAGGCCGTCATCGAATAAACAGTTCCCGCTCCGCCCGGTAAGTGGTAATAGTCAAAACCGCCGTTGACCGTGCCGACCAATCCGGCGTTATTCGCGGTCAACATGTGGTAGACGAGAATTCTGGTGGCTTTACTCGCGCCGGAGATGTAAGGAAAGCTGCCCTGCGTCATCTCTTGAGCTTTATCAATATCGAATCGCAATGCAGGTTGGTTGCTAAAACCGGAGTTGGCAACGAACGTGGGACGCTTACTCGCTGTTGCCTGAATGATGTCATAGCCATTCCCTGATCTGTCTCCGGCGACGTACACGGGTTGTCCGTTCATGGCGCGAGTCGTCCTGGCTGCGTCCGTGTACATTTCAGCATCGGCGCGCATCCAGTATTTAAGACGGCTTCCGAAGATGGATTGTGGAGACGGCAGACGGTCGCCGGGTGCGCCGGACATTCGGCCCTCAGCAATAGGCGAAGCTTGATTAAAGCTCGTCCCTGCAAACAACGTGAGCAGGAGCATAAGCGTAAGTATCAGCGTGGGAGTCCGTCTCATTATTTTCCTCAGTTGAAGGTATATCGTATGTAGAGAAAGTGATCGTTACGCCACCGGTAAGAATTGGGACTGCGGGCGCGGCTGCATCATAGGTTGTCGCGTCCAACTTTACAACGCCGCCCGGTGGGTTGATTGCTACGACATTGGCCTGCAATTGTTTTAAGTAGCCCGGTCATGCAAACATCATCGGGCTACAGGTGCGCGAGGGCGCGCAACTCGCAAGAACTAAACGCTTGCTGTAAGATACCCCGGATGAAAATTGGCCGGTTTATATAAACTTTTATCATCTACCCGTTCCATGAGTTCAATACGCTTTGAAGAAGTTTCTTGCTGTCCCATTTGTAAATCTTCCAGCACGGAACTGAAATTTATTTCCCCTGATTTTCTTCACGGAGTACCGGGGGAATTCAGGTATGTTTTATGCACTGAATGTCGCACGGTGTATCAAAACCCGCGAGTGGTAAGCGAAGATTTAGGGCTTTGTTACCCACGGGATTATTTCACTCACTCAATACCTGAGCCTGCCCTAACCGTAGCCCCTCCTTTGCCAGATAGCCTGCGAGATCGAATCCGCCGGACGATTCGCCATTCTTCCGATGGCGCTTCGGCACAAGGGCTTTCCACGCCTATGAGAATGATCGGAGGTGTCCTGTCAGTTGCGCCGTCACTCAGGCAGCGTGCGCGCTTTGGATTGCCGGACGCGCTTGCTAAGTCAGGGGAGGGCGAGGAAAAGTGTTTAGAAGTTGGCTCGGGGCAGGGGATGACGTTGCGTTGTTTGAAGTGGCTCGGCTGGGAGGCTGTCGGGTTAGATGTTGATTCAGCGGCGGCGGCAAACGCACGCCGGTTAAGCGGGTGCGAGGTCAAAGTCGGGACGCTCATGAATATAGAGCTTCCGGCGGCATCTTTTCAGCTCATCTACATGAGCCATGTGATTGAGCATCTACCTGATTTGGAAGAGTCTTTAAAAAGATGCTGGCAATTGCTCGTCCCGAACGGGCGGCTGGTTCTCAATTATCCCAATCCCGATTCACTGACTGCCAGTTATTATCAAAAGTATTCTTGTAACTGGGATCCTCCACGGCATCTGGTGATTCCGCCATGCAAGGCTCTGGTTGGTCTGCTACAGCATATCGGATTTAGCAACGTTGTTTCATCAACCTCCGCACGCCGCGCCGCACATTATCGCTCAATCGTCAGGCTGTACCGGCAAAACCATCAGGATGAAAGACGCATTACATTAGGAGACCGTCTGTTCGGCCTCTGGGAATCTCTCTGTGTCTTCGCTAGCGCTTCAGTGGGAGAGGACGTTACTGTTATCGCTTATAAGAGTTAAAAAGCTGTTTGAAAATTCCGTTAAGCCGCGCGAGCGGCTTTAAGAAGGTAGCCAGACGTGCAACGTCTGGTCAGATGAAATAATCGTTGCCGCACTGAAAGGTGCGGACAGATAGGTTCTGCGCGCATCTTCAATGCGCAAATCTTGTTCTGCAACCTTCCAGACGTTGCACGTCTGGCTACCTTCTCGCTGCGCCTCCGGCGCAAATGTCGGAATTTTCAAACAATTTCTAAGTTTATTTGAAAGAAAGAATGGGCAAAGCCTTGCTTGATCTGAGTATCCTCATTGTCAATTATAATACGCGAGAGCATCTGAGACGTTGCTTGAGGTCATTAGAACATTTCCCTCCTCACGCCGATTATGAAGTGCTGGTGATTGATAACGCTTCATCAGACGGCAGCGCGGAAATGGTGGCCGCCGAATTTCCCGCTTGTCGTCTGCTCCGTTCGTCAACAAATGATGGTTATGGCGTAGCGATTAATTCCGGGATGCAAGATGCCAACGGGCGATTGCTGATGTTTTTGAATCCTGATATTGAAGTCAGTGAACACGCCCTCGACACGCTCATCGAATTTGCTGCGACGCACCCGAAAGCAGGAGTTATCAGTCCGAGGCTCATCTATGGAGATGGACAGCCTCAACCATCTGCGCGGCGGTTTATCTCTCCGGGCTTTTTACTTCTCGAATCAACGCGATTGCATTTACTTCTTCCCGCGCGTTTAAGAGGACGCTTGTTTCTCGGAACATATTTCGCGCAAGACCGGGTGATGGAGGTGCCGTGGGTGTCGGGCGCGTGCCATCTCATCCCGCGTTCGGTTTGGGATGAAGTAGGCTTGCTGACTGAAGAGACGTTTTGTGGCTCAGATGATTACGACTACTGTTATCGGGTGAGACAACATGGCTATGAGGTCTGGCTGTGCGCCACAGCCACCATGACTCATTACTGTAGCGTCGCTGTGCGAGAACGTTGGAATACGTGGGAAGTCGAGCAAGTCGGAATACACAACTTTTGTGTCGTGCTTGAATCACATTGGCCGAAGTGGCGTCTGAAAACTTTTTATGTGGTGGAAATACTATCGCACCTGATTGAAGGAGCGAGACACTTAATAAAAGCGCGACCGGAACTGAAGACGGAGGAGTACTCTTATCAGGAACGATTAAAGCGACGCTTAGCTCTCAGCGTGGCCTTCCTCTTCGGTCGTCAGAAACCAATCCATCGTTTTCAGCCGCAGAAACGATACGAATCCTCAGCCACGAGAGGCTAGAGTTAAAAATATGAGCGCCGCGCCCAGAATCTCCTCCAATGTGATTTATCAATTGCTGTCACAGGGGATCGTTGTTGCACTGGCCTTCTTTGCTTCGCCTTATATCATTCATCAGCTTGGTGTAAATCTTTATGGAGTGCTGGTCATTGTTGGTTTAACGACCAACTATTTTGGCCTAGTCGAACTTGGGTTAGGGCAGGCGACTGTCAAATTCATAGGGGCGGCACATGCCCGTCATGATCGGCTGGAAGTCAGGCGCGTCTTTTGGACTTCGATTACCTCTTATTTAGTTTTAGGTTTGCTGGGAGCCATCGGCATTATCGCGGTCACGCCTTTACTCGTGCGCTTGCTTAATATTCCGGCAGAGTTCACCGAGGTGGCAGCGGACGTTTTTTTTATCAGCGCCATCGGGCTGTTAGTTTCGATGCAAATCGGCGTGGCCTCTTCCGTGCCGCGTGCGCTGGAACGATTTGACTTGAGCAGTATCGTTGGCTTCGCCATTGGAGCCGGTCAGATAATAACCAGCGTCGGTCTACTGTATCTGGGTTTCTCTGTGAGGGCAGTAGTCATCGGGAGCGTGATTATCCAGACGGTGGGGTTGTTTGCGTACTGGGGAATCATTCATGCGATTCTGCCTGAAGTCGGAACGCCGGTCTGGCACTCTCAAACGCTGCGAGAGTTGTTACGGTTCGGGGGCTTCGTAACCGTCTCTCAGGTCATCGGGCCGTTGTTGGTTCATCTCGAAAAATTTATCATAGGCAGTCTGTTGACGATCTCTGTCGTTGCCTATTACACCGTGTCTTACAGTCTGGTCTCATCTTTAGCCATCATTCCCTACGGTATCGCAACCGTTCTCTTTCCCGCTTTTACTCGCTTGATTGCACGCGGTGATGCCGAGCGCGCCGGACAACTTTATCTGCTCAGCACGAAATACGTCTTCGTTTCATTGTTGCCGATCATCGTAATTATGAGCATCTATTCTCATGAGTTGATGGAGGCATGGCTGGGAGCGGATTTCGCCGTTCGGAGCAGCGCCGTGCTTCAAGTTTTGGCTGTCGCTCTGATTATTAATGCTCTTGCTTCAATCTCTTTTCAGGCGCTTCAATCGCTGGGGCGGCCTGACCTCACAGCAAAGTTTCACCTGTGCGAGCTTGCTCTTCATGTCCCTTTGAGTTTTGTTTTAATTATGCGGTTCGGATTGATTGGCGGGGCGTTGGCATGGGCTATCAGGGTCTTGCTGGATACTCTGCTCATCACTAGAGTGACTTTGAGACTAATGAATCTGAGATGGGAAACTCTGTTTCGCACGATTTTTCTGCGCCCGTTGCTGGCGGCCTTAGGAGCCTTGCCCATAGCTGTGATTGGTAAATTCTGGCTCCATGGTTCAGGACGCATTGCGACATTTTTATCCCTTGCGATGATTGGGAGCAGCTACTGGCTGGTTGTCGCTTTGTTCTCTTTAGATAAGGAAGATAAGAACTATTTATTACCGGTCTATGCAAAGCTCAAACAACGATTGTCTTTTGTTCCCGAGCTTGATGTGAAATCAGAGACACCGGGTTCGGAATCGTAATTCAAATGAATCGCGTCAGCATTATCATTCCAAGTTATAACAGCGGCGCTAAGCTCGGCCAGACGCTCGATCACCTGTTGGCTAGTGATGTCAGCAGTCTGGCTGAAGTTGAATTAATCGTGGTGGACGACGGCTCGCCATCTCCCGTTGAGCCTGTAGTTGCCTCGCGCGCCGCCGCCTCAAATCGAATTGCCCTTCGTTGTATCCGGCAACAGAATGCAGGGCCAGCCGCCGCTCGCAATACAGGATTTCGAGAAGCTCAAGGTGAACTCATTATCTTTATTGATGATGACATCTTAGTGCCGCCGGATTTAATACGAAAGCATGTTGAGGCTCATCACACGCATCCGGGGAGTGTGATTTGCGGACGCTGCCCGTATGTCACGCCCCGGCCCATCAGTCCTGTCTTTCGTTACATCAATTCGCTCGGATATGATGCCGGGGAAAATTCCATCGGAGAATTTACAGGGATAAATATTATTGCCAGCGGGCAAATATCTTTCGAGCGCAAGATGTTCGATGCAGGGAATGGAATATACTGTGACGACCTGGCTACTCCTTCCGCCGAAGAGTATGAGTTGTCTTTGCGGCTCAGAGAGAGAGCTATTCCTATTCTTCTCGCAAACGAAATAGTTGCGCTCCACAATCACGAAGTGCTCATCGAGACGATCTGCCAGCAGGGGTTCAAATACGGGATAGGATGCGGCGAAGCTGCTGTCAAACGGCCACAGACGCTTGATTTGAAAGAGTTGGATAATATCATCGCGGTTAATCGGCCTTCATCACGTAGCGATTCAATAGGGTTGATTTTGAAGAAGGGAATCAAGCGTCCGCTGGCGACAAGATGGCCGCGAGCGTGTCTGCTCAAGATTATCCGGTTGGCAGAGAAAATCATGCCGCAATACTCTTTGCTCAGGCCGCTTTATGGCGTTTCGCACGGCCTGCATTTCTTTGCCGGTGTCCGCACAGGACTACGCCGTTATTCTGGGAACGAATGAGTAATCGGTCATGTTAGAGCAAATTTCAATTGAGTGTCGGCAAGACAAGCTCACCGCAGAGACGCAGAGAGCCGCAGAGGGGGCGCAGAGAGTTGAATTCACTCAAGCCTCTGCGCTATCTCCGTGACTTCTCTGCGTCTCTGCGGTGAACTGCTCTGTCCCCGACACTCAAGTCAAAACCGCTCTACAGATGCCTCACCAGCATATGCGCCTTGCACAAAAGAATATCGGTCGCCAGACTCAGGTAGTCTGGCGACCGATTAGTGTACGGGAGGCTGTGAGCCTGCCGCTCGTGCGCAACAGGCGGCAGGCTCATAGCCTACCTTACATTCAATCGAAATCCGCTCTAGGGCACGGGTTCAAAGTCGTAAGTGGTTCGGAAATTGTTGATGCCGACATTTAAAGCATCAACGTTGCCATCGAAGCCCGGCGACCATGGGCCGCCTGCCTTGAAGAGCAGTCCGCTGGTCGGAGTGTTCCGAACACCTGCGTTGGGAAAAGCCGTCAGCACCTGTTGCCATGTACACGGAGCGTTCTGCGGACAGGCACCGTTGCTCCCGTTGACAGAGGTGTTCGACGCATACCACAGACCGGCTCCTCGCGCATCCCATGTCTGCCAGACGTTCTGCTGAACAGTGCCGGACTGATACGGCTCGAAGACCAGCCTGCCCTGGAAATTGTTGTTCGCATCCGTCAGGTTGTAGTCAATGTCAAATTGAAGTGAAATCGCTAAGATCGTGTTGGCGTTGTTGTCCTGATAGCTGCTGTAGCTCAGGCTGGTAATGTCATCCATGCGCGTGCCCGCATAGTGTGTGAATACTTCAAACGCATGGCGAGCTACGCTGTCAATTGTCAGGAAGGCGCTCCCTGTGCCGAGCAGCGGCGTTGCCGGGCCAGCCTCAAAACCGCCACTGCCGGTTCCCGACCCGAAGTCGTCGAAGAAGGCCCAGTTCCTCTGGTCGGCGGGCGAAACCAGCGTGATCGGATTGCCCTGGAACCCGAAGGTGCCGCGACCCGGCGTCGTCTCCACGTTGGTATCCGTGCCGCTCAACAAAATCGGATCAATTCTGAAGTTGGCGGAAGCCGGGCCAGCAACGTCCGGCTGACCGCCCGGAGGTGTAGCCGAGCCGCCATAGGCCACCGGAATCTGCGCCGCGTAACCCGGCTCGGCGCTGTTGGCAGTCGTGATAACAGGCGACGTTGTCCCGTACCAGTTCCCTCTGAAGTTCTTGAGGTTGGTAGTGTTCGGTGCGGGAAGCGAGCCGCCGGATTGACGGTCAACTATCTGGCCGTACCAGTTAGCGCTCATGTTGTTGTTGCTGAACGTACTGTGCAGCGCCGTTTGGACAGGCGAGTTGGTTCCGCCGCTGGCGTCTAGAAAGACGATGCCGGCAGTCCAGTTGTTGGTGATGAAATTCTCTACTACCGTCTGAAAATCAGTCTGGTTGCGGTAGATCAAGCCCGTGCGATTGAAGTCAATCACATTGTTACGGATGGTGTGTCCGTTGCTGTTATTGACATCAACGCCCGTGCGGTTTCCGGTAATGATGTTGTCTCGCAAGAGCATGCCGGATATTGCTTGTCCCTGCACGGCAACGCCCGCAGAGTTTAGCCCAGGGTTATTCCAGTCGGTTGTATTGTTGCCGAGTCGCGTGATGGTGAAGCCAGCGACTGTCACATTACTGGCTGCGACCTGCACGGTCGTGCCTGCGCCGCCAATCGGGCCGCGAATGTTGGTGGAACCGGCTCCGCCAGCGCTGCGCAAGGTTAGATTGTTATGCGGGATAGACACATCCTCGTCGTATGTTCCGGGAAACACATTGACCACATCGCCGGGTGAAGAAGCATTTATCGCCCCCTGAATCGTGGCGAAGCATCCTCCTGTCCCTCCGGGGTTCACACATCTCACTATCACAGGAGTACAACTGAAGGCTTCAATCTCGACGATGCGACTGTACGCTCCATCCTGCGAGGCATTGACCACGACTCTGATTCTGTCGGTCGTGATCGGCGAGAAGATAAATCTTCTCTTCACCTTGTTGTTGCCCGTGATGCTGCCGCCCGGCACCGTTACCCATGATGAGCCATTCCAGTACTGGACATCATAGGCTGTCGCACCGTAGCCGAAAGAGTCGAAGGTCGTGGAGTCGTCAACTATCGAGCCACTGTTGTAGTCATTCTTCAACGTGTAAACGTGAATCTCGCTGATGCTTTGAGTGACATTGAGATTGACGGTCACAGCGTCCGGGAAGACATTGGCAGTGCCATCGTTCCACGCGCCGCCCATGCCCCAGTCGTTGCCGTTATGTTCGCCGTTGATGACGCCGGAGGCGGGATAGTTCGCTGCGACTTGCGATGATGCCGTAGCGGTTGCTCCGTTGGTCGCTGCCGCCACGTTTGGCCCGCAGGGCGTTGGCGTCGGCGTCGGCGACGGTGTTGGCGTCGGTGTCGGCGATGGTGTCGGAGTTGGAACAACCATGCAGCTAAAAGCTTCAATCTCGACGATGCGACTGTACGCTCCATCCTGCGAGGCATTGACTACTACTCTGATTCTGTCAGTCATGATCGGCGAGAAGATAAATCTTCTCTTCACCTTGTTGTTGCCCGTGATGCTGCCACCCGGCACCGTTACCCATGATGAGCCATTCCAATATTGCACATCATAAGCGGTCGCACCGTAACCAAACGAATCGAAAGTTGTAGAGTCGTCAACTATCGAGCCACTGTTGTAGTCATTCTTCAGCGTATAGACATCAATCTCGCTGATTGACTGAGCCGTGCTGAAGGTGACGGTCACATCATCCGGGAAAGCATTGGCAGTGCCATCGTTCCAGCCGCCGCCCATGCCCCAGTCATTGCCGTTGTGTTCGCCATTGATGACGCCGGAGGCGGGATAGTTCGCTGCGACTTGCGATGATGCCATCGCCGTCCCGCCATTGACTGCCGCGGCGACATTAATGCCGCCGATACAGGGCGTTGGTGATGGTGATGGTGTGGGTGTTGCCGTGGGAGTCGGGGTTGGGGTCGGGGTTGGAACAACCACCGGGCCACAACTAAAAGCTTCAATCTCGACGATGCGACTGTGCGCTCCGTCTTGTGCAGCATTGACCACGACTCTGATTCTGTCGGTCATGATCGGCGAGAAGATAAATCTTCTCTTCACCTTGTTATTGCCCGTAACACTTCCGCCCGGCACCGTCACCCATGATGAGCCATTCCAGTACTGGACATCGTAAGCGGTCGCACCGTAGCCGAAAGAGTCGAAGGTCGTGGAGTCGTCAACTATCGAGCCGCTGTTAAAGTCATTCTTCAAGGTATAGACATCAATCTCGCTGATGGATTGAGTGACATTGAGATTGACGATCACATCGTCCGGGAAGACATTGGCAGTGCCGTCGTTCCAGCCGCCGCCCATGCCCCAGTCGTTGCCGTTGTGTTCACCGTTGATGACGCCGGAGGCGGGATAGTTCGCATTGATTTCTGACGATGCCGTAGCCGTTGCTCCGTAGGATGCTGCCGCCACGTTAGTTCCGCAGGGAGGCTCGAAATCATAGGTCGTGCCGTTCGTATTGACGCTAATGGTGAAAGCATCAATATTTCCGTCGAAGTTAGTCCAGGGGGGGCCAGCCGAATTCTGTCCCGCTTGAAACTGTGTCCCGTAGCCATCTGTGAGTGCGTACCACGTCACGATCTTCGCGTTCGGGTAGGCCGCGATGATTGCGTCGTAGGTCGGAAATGCTGCCTGCGGTCCTCCGAACACCGTCGTCTGGTTGAACCACCATCTGCCTGCTCTGGCATTCCAATTCTGCCAGACTCCCTGAGCCACGTTGGGCTGCGTGCCGCCGTTAGCCACGGTCGAATAATACGGCTCGAAGATCATCGCCGTGTCACGCGAGCCATTGCCGTCCAGATCAATCTGGAATTGAAGCGATGGCGTGATAATGCTGGAAGCTGGCGACGCCGTGACATAAGTGCTGTAGCCCAATTGGCTAATATTAGCCAGCAGCGTGTTGTCGTACTGCTGCGTGGTGATCCATGTCTTGCCGCCCTGACCCGCGCCGCCCTGCGGCAGGTCTGGACCGGAATTGCCCGCACCGGTCGTCATGCGATAACTGCCGAAGCCAAGTGGCGGTGTGCCCGGCCCTGTGACAAAAGTGCCCGTGGCCGTCCGCTGGCTCACAGTAGACCAGCCGTTGAGCGCGTTAGGAGCAACTACCAATAACGCATTTGTCACCGCGAGGTCGGCTCTCGCTGAGTCATCAATCGCCAGAAAAGGAAACTCATTATTGGCGAACCAGCCGTAGCGATTGCCGCCAATCACGCCGAGCGTATCGCTGGGATCGCTGAGCGTCCATGTATGAAGCACGGTATTTGCTGAATCTATAATGCTCAACTCAACGGTCAGAACGCCGCCGTTGTTATAAAAGCGATGCTTGAAGGTATGCCAACCCGTCGCCGTGATGACGAACGGGTCGCGTCCCGGATTCTTCGGAAAAGAATTGGCACGTCCCGTACTGTTGCTCGCGCTCACGACAAAACGGTTGCCGCTGCCGGGCGCGACCGCGTCGTTGTAGAAGCCAGCGTTGAACGCAAAGTCGCGCCGGTGGCTGCCTGCGTTATTATTAATGGCAGAGGTAAAGTCGAACCGCGTGTCATTCGCCGCTCCGCCGGACATGTTCAGATAAACGTCTACGGATGTGGTGTAACCCGGATTCGGAAAGACGCTGTTGTATCCGCCCCAATTCGTAGCTGAGGAATGAGCTTCCGCATGAAAACCACCGGTTTTCGAGGTCACACCACTAGTGCCGGAGGGAACTCTTGTCGGATTAAAGGCTCCGCCAAAAGCGTCCCATCCGCTAATGTCTGTCTCAAATCCCTGAAAGTATGGAGCGGTGGCGACCGCGTCGGCGCTGGAAGAGGACTCTTCTTTCTTGTCTCTCTTGTCCTCCTGTGTGCGAAGGGCTGTCCCCCGATTCTCATTTTTGGATTTAGCTGATCCATGCGGGAGGGCAAAGATAAAAGTTGCCGTGATAGCAAACAGAACGAATAAACTCAATAGACGCGCACGCCCGGAGATCGGTCGCACCAGCGTACTAAAAAGCAAAGATAAGCGAGTTTTTGAGGTTTTAGTCATGTGGGATTCCTTTCTAACATTACTTCTGTAGAGCGATGGGGCAAGCCCTCTGAAATACTTATCTTCTGGGACTGGAGGAGCCTGCTTTCTGTTTAAGACTCAGGCAGAGTCTCGCTTTGGAGTTCAAGCGTTGCGCGGCACACAAACGCGGAGAACTTGGGCTGCTATCTTCAAATATGCAGCGAGGCATCGAGCGACCTTGTGATGGACACTCTTCTGCTTAATTAACGTTGCCATGCTGGAGAATCCAGCTTTCGGCAATGAAACGGTTGTAGCTTGTTTGATTGAGCGCGCTCCGAGTGGTCATTGGGAGTTACGAATCGCGCTATCTCTCTTCATGAGCAAATAAAAACTAAAGAATTCCTGCTCACATAAAATCTTGTACGCCTCTGAAAGTTTTTGAGACAATCCAGCTTTGATCCATCCACTAAAAACCATCTGGGGTTGGTCGAACGAGGGATAAAACCATCAATCCAGAAAAGCCGCTTCCGGTATTAAAAGAGAGCGATAGTGTCCGGGATGAAAAGACAAAGCGGCCTGAAAAAGCTTGAGACCGCTAATAACTGGGTTAGTAACTGAGTAGTACGCGCAGCACATTATCCTACATGCTGTAACCTGTCAAATGAGATGCCGTGGGCGCTTGGGACACGTTCGAGGTTAAATAAATGCAGAGGCATTCGGCCGTGTGGCAGTCCAATCCGCGTATGATATTAGCCTTCAAGGGTCTGAATCGGGTATCCTTTCAAATCTCAATCTGAGTCGTCTCGCTCATCCGTTCCTTAATAAGTAGAGAACAAATGGCATCGCGGAATCGCTGGCTTGTGGTAATCAGATAAAGTTATGCGCCGACTTTTAGCTACCGGTTGGAATGCACTGATTAATATCGCTGGTTCAGCGGTTGGGATAGCTCTGCGAATGGGAATTAGCCGGGGACTCATATATTTCCCGTTTGCCTCTGAACTTCTTTCTCATCTGCCTTTCTCTCCAGGTCTGAAATTTCGTCGTGCGGTGTATGCTCGAATATTACCAGCCATCGGCGAAGATGCCGTGCTTCATTTCGGAGTCGTCCTCGAAGACCCGCGCACTGCGATTGGTAAAGATGTGTGGATTAGTGTCGGATGCTATATAGATCGTGTGGAAATCGGCGATAGCGTCCTGATTGGCCCGCATGCGGTTCTGCTCGCGGGAGGCCGTCATCATCGCTTTGATCGTTTAGATATTCCTATCAAACAACAGGGCAATCCACCGAAAGAGCCGCTCTTGATTGGACAGGGAGCATGGATCGGCGCGAACGCGACGGTCATGGCGGATGTCGGACATGACGCTATCGTAGGCGCAGGGGCGGTCGTCACCAGGCCCGTTCCGCCTTACGCTATTGTAGGTGGAAACCCGGCGCGCATTTTGCGGATGCGGAATAGTCAGAGCATGCCGGTAGCGAATATTGTTCGGAACGCAAAATGGGAAGCTACGCAGGCTACATTAGAAGCGTCTAGATCGGAGTAATCCTGTGATGGACAAACGACACGTAGAGGCAAATTACGATTTCTATGATAAGGAATATTTCCTTGCCGGATCAGGCGGGGCGGAACTTTATCGCGAGACCTCCGGGGGCGCATTAGATGTTTACAAAGAGCGTGCAATTGCCTTAGCTGCGCCCATGCCGCATGAGCGGGTGCTGGATATTGGTTGCGGACGTGGCGAAATCATTTTGGCCTGTTTGCAGCGCGGCTCAGAGGCTTGGGCGCTTGATTTTAGTCGCGCGGCGCTTGACCTGACGCTTAATACTATTCGGGCAAACGATGCCGAAGCGGAGTCTCGCCTGTCTTTAGTCCAATCCGATGCGGTGGAGATGGACTTTGAAGAAAATTTCTTTGATTGCGTTATCACTACGGATTTTGTCGAACATGTCTTACCTGACCGGTTGCAGACGGTCGTGAAGAAAGTCTATCGCAGCTTAAAGCCAGGTGGCCGATTTATCATTCACACTGCTCCGTCAATTGGCTACATGTACTTTGGACAGTACGTTGCGAGATTAATGGAAGTGGCGCAGCGGAAAACCGTTTCGCCCATCGAAACATTTGAATACCAACTCGAAGTTGGCGGACACTGTAATATCCAATCGGTAAGAAGCTTGCGGGCTTTGCTGCATGAATTCTCACAGCATCAAGCATGGGCGGAATTTAGTTTGAATGAAGGCGCAGTCAAAGCCGTCCTCAATAAGCTGAGAATCACACCACTTTTAGCACATCATATTTATGCTGCTGCGTATAAATAAAGCTTACTATCCATGATGTCTGATACGACACCGGGTATAGATAGAGATAGCGACCCCAGACCCCAGGGGCGCGTCTTAAATGTCTTACATGTGACGAACATTGAGACGGCCAACTACTATCTGAACAACCTGATTGATTACACCGAAGGAAACGAAATTAAGTATTTTGCGGCCACCTTCGGAGCGCGCGGAGGTTTTGTGGAAGACCTTGAGCGGCGTGGTGTGCGCGCCTTCGCCCTGAATTGTCTGAGCCGTCGTCGCTATCCTCGCGCGGCGCGCAAATTGTTGAAGATTATTACCGGTGAGCGGATTGACATTGTTCATACACATTTGTTTGACCCGACTGTCGTTGGCCTGCTGATGGCGCGGCTCCGCAAGCGAGGTCTGATTATTACGCGACATCACTCGGATGCTATTTATGCGATGCCGCACGGCCTCAAGCGAGCAGTTTATCTGTTTTTAGAAAAGCGTATTTATGCTAACGCAGATCATATCATCGCCCCTTCAAAAATGGTGCGCGACCTGCTGGTTGAGCGTGAAGCTGTGCCCCCGTCTAAAATTTCGCTGATCCCTTACGGGCAAAGGACAGAGCGGTTCGATGCCATCACGGATGATAAAATCGCGCGCGTCAGAGAAGAACTCGGCATGAAAGACGGGCTGGCGCTGGTTAATGTTTCTCGTCTCTATCATCGGAAGGGACATAGATACTTGTTCGAGGCGTTGGCGCGCCTGCGCCGTGAAGGGCTTGATGCGAATTTGTATCTGGTGGGAGAGGGGCCGGAGGAAAGCGAGCTGAAGGCATTAGCGCGACAGTTGGGGCTGGATGATAAAATCAGATTCCTCGGATGGCGCGATGATGCCTTAGCGATTATTGCCGCAGCAGATATAGTCGTTCATCCTTCACTGGAAGACGCTCTTTCTTCGGCTGTCATCGAAGCCTTAATGCTGGAACGCCCGCTCGTCGCGACAGACATTAGCGGCGTTAGGGATAGTGTGGGCGACAATGAATACGGAGTGATTGTTCCACCCGCCGATGCAGAAGCTTTGCGGCTGGGTCTTTTACATACCATCAATCATCTCGAAGAAGCGCGAATGCGTGCGCGACGTGGCCGGCAGTTTATCCTTAAGTATATGGAACCCGGTCGGGTGGCGCAGCAATACGTTGACTGTTATCGCAGAGTTGCCATGCGCGATGTCGCGGGAGCGATTGCGGATGCCGAAATATAGTATGCAGGATAGCCATCAAGCGTTGGTATCTGTCATCGTTCCTGTCTTGAATGAAGAGAAATGTATTGGCGAACTGCTCAAGAGTTTGCTTGCACAGACGCTCCTGCCGGATGAAATCGTGATTACTGATGGAGGCTCAACAGACAGGACGCCGGAGATCGTTGCGTCTTATCAGGGGCGAGGCGTGCCGGTGCGTTTGATTCGTGAGCAGGCATCGTTGCCGGGGCGCGGGCGTAATGTCGCGGCAGAGCGTGCTTCGTCAGAGTGGCTGGCGTTTATTGATGCGGGCATCAGACCAGCGCCGGGCTGGTTGGCAAAGATGGTTGAGCGTATCGAGCGAGAGCCGGAAACGGATGTGGTGTATGGCGGATGGGAGCCGGTCACAGAAAGTTTTTTTGAAGAGTGCGCCGCTCTCGCATACGTGCCGCCGCCGGTTGAGATAGACGGAGAGCTAGTCCGCCCGCGCTCTATCGCTTCTTCGTTGATGCGTCGAGCGGTGTGGCGTGCGGTCGGCGGCTTTCCGGAGCACTTGCGCTCTGCCGAAGACTTGCTGTTTATGAATAAAGTCGAAGCGGCTGGCTTTCGCATCGCACGCGCGCCGCGGGCGTTGGTGCGTTGGAATCTTCAGCCGACGTTGTGGCGGACGTTCAGGCGTTTCGTTTCTTATTCGCGCCATAACATTCGCGCCGGATTGTGGCAGCAATGGCAGGCAGCCATTTTTAAACGTTATGTACTGCTAGTGTTGGTCGCCGCGCTCGCCTTTGTGTTTGGAGGATGGTGGCTGTTGGTAGCGATGGCTCTATGGCTGCTGATGCTGGCGGCGCGCGGTGTAGCGGCGATTCGGCGCAACGCTCGCGTCTTTCCGGCAAGCATCGGGCGCAACGCTTTGCGGCTCTTCATGCTCATGCCGATCATTGCTGCTCTCGATGCGGCGGCATTCGCCGGTAGTCTCGATTGGGTCTTGAGAGATAAGTTGCGGCTTGCCGGGAGGCATGCAGGTACAGGGAATGGGACTTGAAGGTCGGCGCGTGCTGTTCATCTCGTATAACGGGATGCTCGAACCGCTGGGACAGAGCCAGGTGATTCCGTACCTGCGCGAATTGAGCCGGGCAGAGGGCGTGCGATTCACGCTCCTGAGCTATGAGCGCGCAAACGCTTTCACAACCGAGGGCGCGTCGCGTTGCGCCGAACTTGAGCAGCAACTCTCCGCGTACAATATCGAATGGCATCGCCTGCGTTACCACCGGCGGCCATCTTTGCCCGCGACCGTTTATGATGTGAAGATGGGCAGACGCTATGCGAGGAATCTCATCAGGAAAAATGAGATTGAGTTGATTCATGCGCGCAGCCACATCCCTGCGGCAATCGCTCTCGCGCTCAGGAAAGAGCTTGGTCTCAAGATGATCTTTGACGTGCGCGGATTGATGGCGGAAGAATACTCGGACGCAGGGCACTGGCATGAGAAAGGTCTCAAATATCTCTTGACGAAGCGGATGGAGCGAAACTGTTTCGCTGTCTCTGACGGCATCGTGACGTTGACCGAAGCCATCTGGCAGAAAATTAAAGATTGGGATGGCCTCGCCGGGCGCGAGGTCGCGCATCAGGTGATTCCGTGTTGCGTTGACTTGCAGCGTTTCAGATTTGATGCGTTGATGCGCGAACGCAGACGCGCCGAGCTTGGCGTGCAAGGCTCGTTCGTTCTCGTGTACAGTGGCTCGATTGGTGGATGGTATTTGACAAAGGAGATGGCGGACTTTTTCGCCACGCTCTTACAACGACAAACAGACGCGCACTTTTTGTGGTTGACGACGGGCGCGCGTGAACAGCTTGACATGTTGATGCGCGAGCGCGGAATAGCTGAGAGCAGGTATAGTGTGAGGGCAGTTCATACTTCAGAAGTCGCGTCATATTTGTCTGCCAGCGATGCCGGAATCGCTTTTATCAAGCAATGCTTTTCAAAGCTTGCTTCGTCCCCGACTAAATCACCCGAATATCTTGCCTGTGGCTTGCCTCTCATTCTCAATGCCGGGATCGGCGATTCGGATTCGCTCATCACGCTGGAAAAGGCTGGCGCGCTCGTCCACGGTTTCGCCGCGCGGGATTACTTGGAGGCGATAGACACTATCAAAGATATGCTGCAAGATGCCGGAGCGGTCAGACGCCACGCGCGCTCCGTCGCCGAAAAGCTTTTCGATGTTCGGAGCGTGGGGCTGAAACGTTATGCACGGCTGTATGAAGACGTGTTGGAAAATTAAATAACCCAAGTTGCTACTGATAGATGATTTGGCGGATTGCTTAAATTGCCACTAGCTTCAGCTAGTGGATCAAGGTTGCCCCTTAGCTTTCGGCTTTAGCCGAATCATTTAAGCTCAAGCTATAAGGACTTGGATTTATTTATATTTTGGCTCAAGCCAATTTTCTGTTATGTCATGTCTCCACTAGCTGAAGCTAGTGGCAATTGATTAACCGGTAACTTGGGTTAAATCTAGTTGGCTTTTGGAAATGCACCTTCAGTTTACCCTGCTCAACATGTGGCTTGTTTCCTCTTGGAAGTCACGGCACAAACCCGGATGAAAGTTCTTGCTCTGGCTTCATATCCGGTGGAAGCAGCCAGCACGCGCTATCGTCTGCTGCAATTTGTCGAGCCGCTGGCAGAGCGTGGAATCCAGCTTGATGTGCGCCCGTTTCTGGATTCACGTCTGTTCACGGGTCTGTACCGGCGCACGCAGATGCCGCGCACGGCGATTGGCTTATTGATGGCTGCGCTTGGTCGCGGCGCGGACGTGCTGGCGGCGCGCAGATTCGACGTGCTGCTCGTGCAGCGCGAGGCGATGATGTTCGGGCCGCCCATCATCGAATGGCTCATGACCAGACTGTGCCGTCGCCCGATGGCGCTTGATTTGGATGACGCGACTTACGTTTCATATACCAGCCCGACGTATGGGCGGCTGGGCAGCGCGCTCAAATGGTTTAGCAAAACGGACGACCTGATTCGTTGGGCTACGGTAGTCACCTGCGGCAACAGCGCGATTGCGGAGTATGTCGAAAGCAAAGGAAGACGTGCCATCATCATTCCGACGGTCGTGGATACCGAGAGCTTTCGTCCCGCGACGGCAAACATTGAACGTGATGTGCCCGTCATCGGCTGGGTTGGCACGCACTCGACCTATCAATATCTGGAGCCGATCTTTCCAGTGTTAGAGCGGCTTGCTAGCCGGTATCGCTTTCGTTTGAAAATCATCGGCGCAGGCCGGGACGAGATTAAGCTAGAGGGCGTTGAGGTCGAGAATCTTGAATGGAATCTTCAGCGCGAGATCAGCGATTTTCAATCGTTTGACATAGGACTCTATCCGATTGTGGCGAGTGAATGGGCTGCCGGGAAATCCGGCTTCAAGTCCATTCAGTACATGGCCGTCGGAATTCCCTTTATCGTGACACCCGTCGGCGCTGCCGGAGAAATAGGCTTGCAGGGTGTGACGCACTTCTGCGCGACGACGAATGATGAATGGTATGCGGCGTTGGAGCGACTGCTGACAGATGATGCTTTACGCGCGCGGATGGGAGAGTCAGGTCGCCGCCATGCTCTGGCGAATTACACTGTGACAAAGCAAGCCGACAAACTCGCTCAGGCGCTTGGCGAAGCTGTGATGGGTAGAGAGTTGATGCCATGAGAAAATTCCGGCTGGCGACGCTCGCACTTATCGCCCTGCTGCCGTCCTTCCTGAAACGCGCGTGCTATCGCCTCATCTTTGGCTATCGCATCGGCAAGCGCGTGCGAATCGGGTTGACGATTCTTGATGCGCGCGAGTGTGAGATTGCCGATGATGTCAGCATCGGACATCTGAATGTGGTGATTGGCGTCGGCCATCTGTCTATCGGAGATCATGCGCGCATCGGGCATCTGAACATCCTGCGCGGCGGCGAAGAGATTCGCCTCGGACGCTACGTTGAGATCATCCGCCTGAATGAGATAAATTCGATTCCCGAACCTGATGTCGTTAATCCGGTTGACCCGCGATTCCTGCTCGGAGACGGCAGCGTCATCACGACCGGCCACAAGATAGATTTTACGGATCGCGTGGAGATTGGCAGGCGCACGATTCTCGGCGGTCGCAATTCATCTCTCTGGACACATAACCGGCAGCGGACGCGCCCCATCGAGATCGGTTCACTCGCTTACATCGGTTCAGAGATTCGCATTGCACCGGGGGGCGTGATACCATCCCGCTGCATCGTCGGAATCGGCTCTGTGGTGACGGGACAATTGAGTGGAGAGAATTGTTTGATCGCAGGCGTTCCGGCAAGGATTATCAAACAACTCACTGAGGAAGACCGCTTTCTGCTGGAGTACAAGACGCGACCTGATTTACCTGAGACGCTGTAAAACATCTCTGCTATAGCTCGGCGTAAACCCCTAACTCCCACTGCCATTATTGAAATCATCTTTCTATTTTTCAAGATGGCTCGCTCTCCGTTGAGGACTCGCGCTCGCTCGCGCTGCTTATACTTATGAATAGTGCGTTGACGGCTCTCGCCTTCATCATCTCACTGGGGATCGCTGCCCTGTTGCCCTCTGACGGCCCGCTGGCAGTGGTGCTGTGCGCCGTCTGCGCGCTCGTCCCATGCTTCTTCATAAATCGAATCGAAGAACATAGAGAATTTCTACTGCGGGTTTTTCTCGGAGCTTTGCTGGTCAGGATGCTGGTTGGGACGGCGATTTTCTATGCGAATCTACAGGAATTCTTTGGCGGTGATGCGCTGACCTACGATCATCAGGGCTACTGGCTCTTGCAGTCATGGCTCGGCCAGTCCAGTTATGTAAAAGCCATTCAGAATAACGCCAGCGGTTGGGGGATGTCGTACATTGTCGCGACGATCTATGGTCTGGTGGGGCGCAATCAGCTTGCCGTGCAATTTATCAATGCTGTGGTCGGCGCGGCCTGCGCTCCGCTGATCTTTCTCTGCGCACAGCATCTTTTTCAAAACACCAGAGTCGCTCGCATCTCCGCGTTGCTCGTCGCCTTCTTTCCTTCACTTGTGCTCTGGTCGTCGCAGGGTTTAAAAGACGGCCCGATTATCTTTCTCTTATCCCTGACCATCCTTGCCATGCTGAAGCTTCGTGAGAGATTCAGCGCAGGATATTTTGCCGCACTGTTGCTCGCCCTCCTTGGCATCTTTAGCTTGCGTTTCTATATCTTCTACATGCTGGTGGCGGCAGTCGGGGGCGGCTTTCTCTTTGGCGTAAGCACGAGCACGCAGGCGCTTGTCCGCCGGTTGATTGTGATTATTGGAATCGGGCTGGCGTTGACTTATCTGGGAGTGCTGCGGTCGGCGAGTTCGCAGCTTGAAACCTACGGGAATCTCAAAGCCGTGCAGCGCAGCCGCAGCGATATGGCGGGGCGCGCGGATTCGGGATTTGCCTCCGAGGCTGATGTTTCAACTACCGCCGGTGCGCTCAGCACCATTCCTGTCGGTGTGACTTACCTGTTGTTCGCGCCGTTCCCGTGGCAGGTGGCGAATCTGCGCCAGAGCATTACTTTGCCGGAGATGTTGATCTGGTGGGTTTCGATTCCGTTTCTGTTGGCAGGCTTGTGGTTTACGTTGAGATACCGGCTCAGACAGGCGTTTCCGATTCTGCTCTTCACGATCATGGTGACGCTCGCCTATTCGATCTTTCAGGGCAATGTCGGGACGGCATACCGGCAACGCGCGCAATTGTTGATCTTCTATTTTATTTTTGTAGCTGTCGGCTTCGCGCTCTTAAAAGAGAGAAAAGAAGAACGACTTCGCAAGTTGGAAGAAGCGCGTCGTGTGAGCATCGCGAGGTCCTTTCCCGAAAGAATCTAAAGATGTGCGGAATTGTCGGAATCGTAAATCGTCTAGGGCAGGCCGTTGATGGCGAGACGCTGGCGCGGATGTGCGCGGCGATTCGTCATCGCGGGCCGGACGAAGACGGATTTTACCTGCAAGGCGATGTCGGGCTGGCGATGCGGCGACTCTCGATTATTGATCTCGCCGGAGGGCAGCAGCCGATTCATAATCAGCAGCGGACGGCTTGGATAGTCTTCAACGGCGAGATTTATAACTACCGTGAGTTACGCGAGCAACTTGAGAAACTGGGGCACAGGTTCTACACGAACAGCGACACAGAAGTCATCATTCACGCCTACGACCGCTATGGCGCGGAGTGTCCCAGGCACCTGCGCGGGATGTTCGCCTTTGCCATCTGGGATGAATGCAAAGAGGAACTATTCCTCGCGCGAGATCGCGTCGGGAAGAAACCTTTGTTGTATTCGCATGTGAACGGGCAATTCATTTTTGGCTCTGAGTTCAGCGCGCTCCTTGAGCACCCGGACGTGAGCCGCGAGATCGAGCCTCAAGCGATTCATCATTATCTTTCATTCATGTGCGTCCCGGCTCCGTTGACGGCTTATCGCTCCATCAGAAAGCTTGAGCCGGGGCACACCCTCACGCTCAAACGCGACGGGACGAAGAGGATTGAACGCTACTGGCAACCGGACTTTTCGCAGAAGGCGGATGTAGACGAGGAAGAAGCGGGCGAGCGCGCGGTCGAAGTTTTGCGCGAGGCTGTGCGAGTGCGTCTGATGTCGGAAGTCCCGCTCGGCGCGTTTCTTTCCGGCGGCATTGATTCGAGCCTCGTGGTGGCATTGATGAGCGAGCAGAGCCACGCTCCGGTCAAGACCTTTTCCATAGGCTTCGAGGAACAAAACTTCAGCGAACTCAAGCACGCGCGCCGCGTCGCAGAGCATGTCGGCGCAGAGCATCATGAATTTATCGTGAGGCCGGATGCTCTCGAAGTGCTGCCGATGCTGGTCGAGCATTACGGCGAGCCTTATGCCGACTCATCCGCGATTCCGACTTATTACGTGGCAAAGGAGACGCGCCGGTATGTGACGGTTGCGCTCAACGGCGACGGCGGCGACGAGTGTTTCGCAGGTTATGAGCGTTACGCTGCGATGCGCCTCGCCGAAAAATATCGCAGGCTGCCGAAAGTCCTGCGACAGTCTTTCATCGAAAACGCGGTCGGCATCCTGCCTTCATCCGAACTCGGGCGCAGCCGCGTGCGTGATGTCAAAAGATTCCTGCGCGCCGCATCCCTGCCGACCGTCGAGCGATACATGCGCTGGGTCAGCGTCATGGACACGGCCACGAAAAGCGAACTCTACACGGATGAGTTCCGGCGAGAGATGTCCGGGCACCACACCTCTGATTTCATCGCGCCGTGGTTCGCAGAGGCGAACGGCGCGGGCGTCGTTGATGCAGCATTACTGGCAGACACTATGACCTATCTGCCGAATGACCTGCTCGTCAAAGTTGATATTGCGAGCATGGCCGTTTCGCTCGAAGCCCGCTCGCCTTTTCTCGATCATCATGTGATAGAGTTTGCCGCCAGCTTGCCGGAGAAATACAAGCTGCGAGGATTAACGACCAAGTATTTGCTCAAACGGGCATTGAAAAAGATTCTGCCGGAAGAGATTTTGCAGCGGCGCAAGATGGGCTTTGGCGTCCCGCTCGGCCATTGGTTTCGGCATCAGATGAAAAGCTTCGTGCGCGAAATCCTGCTCTCGGAAAAAGCTCTCGGGCGCGGTCTCTTCAAGCCTGCGTCGGTGACGCGCATGGTCGAGGAGCATACGGGCGGCACGCGCGATCACGCGCATCAACTGTGGACGTTGCTGATGCTTGAATTGTGGTACGAAAGATTCATAGATTAACCCAAGTCGCTGGATATAGAGGTGTCGGTGGCTTTCTTCCATTGCCACTAGCTTCAGCTAGTGGGAAAAAGGTTTCCTAGCTATCGGCTTTAGCCGAACCATTTAGCTAAAGCAATTGGCAAGAGGATTTTATTTATATTTTGGCTCAAGCCAACTTTCTGTGATGCAAGGTCTCCACTAGCTGAAGCTAGTGGCAATTGCTTAACTGGCAACTTGGATTAGATTAGTGATGGAGCGAGAGACATGAAAGGTGTAGTTTTGGCCGGCGGTCTGGGCACGCGGCTCAAGCCTCTGACCATCGTCACAAACAAACATTTGCTGCCGGTCTACAATCAGCCGATGATTTACTATCCGATTCGGACGCTGGTCAATGCCGGAATCAAAGACATCATGATCGTCACCGGGGGAAATTCTGCGGGCGATTTTCTTAAACTGCTCGGCAACGGCAAAGCGTTTGGCTTGAAGCATCTCAATTACACATATCAAGAGGGCGAGGGCGGGATTGCCGACGCTCTCTCACTGGTCGAACATTTCGCGGCGGGCGAGCCGATTTGCGTCATGCTCGGCGACAACATCATCGAAGGCAACATCTCTCAGGCCGTGCGCGCTTACAGGCATCAGGGCGGAGGCGCAAAGATTCTGCTTAAAAAAGTTCCTGATCCTCAACGCTTCGGCGTGCCCGAGTTGGACGGTCGCCGCGTCGCGCGGATCGAAGAGAAACCCGCCGCGCCGAAGTCAGAGTATGCGGTCATCGGCATCTACATGTACGACGCGCAGGTCTTCGACATCATCCGCACGTTGAAGCCGTCGGGGCGCGGCGAACTCGAAATCACGGATGTCAACAATGCTTATATCACGCGGGACGAGTTGACGTGGGATGAGCTTGAAGGCTGGTGGTCGGACGCGGGAACGTTTGAGAGTCTGTTGCGAGCCTCGAAGCTGGTAGCCGAAAGCGGGGCGAATAAGATGGAGGCGCGCGATGTTGCCACAGCCTGAATCGTCGATGGGAAAATTCAAACGCGGTGCGATTCGCGATGTGGTCGTCAAAGACCTGCGCAAATATGTGGACGAGCGCGGATGGCTGGTTGAGCTGTTTCGGCACGACGAGTTGGCCGAGGAGTTTTATCCGGTGATGGCTTATATCTCGCAGACCGAGCCGGGACTCAAGCGCGGGCCGCACGAGCATGTGGATCAAGCAGACTTGTTCTGTTTTATCGGGCCGTCAAATTTTAAATTGCGAATGTGGGATAACCGTGAGGACTCGGAAACATACCGGCATGTCATGACCTTGTTCCTCGGAGCGGACAATCCAAAAGCGGTCGTCGTGCCAAAAGGCGTCGTTCATGCTTACCAAAACGTAGGCAGCGTGCCCGGCATCGTCATCAACTGCCCCAACCGGCTTTATATGGGCGCGGAAAGGCGCGAAGCGATTGATGAGATTCGCCACGAGGACGACCCGAACACCAGCTTTAGAATCGAAGATTGATCTGTTGCCGTTTAAATCGATACTAACCAATGCGAATCAAGAGTAGAAACAAATCAACTGTTTTTCCTTTGCGGTCTTTGCGGTTTTCTTCTTTGCGGTCTTTGCGGTTAAGGGCTTTTTTAACGCAAAGTACGCAAAGATTTAAGACGCACAGAGCGCAAAGAATTTCTACTCTTGATTTACCTTAACCAGTGATGTGAAAGCGGCATCCCGGCTCGTGAAGCTGCTCGCAGCATGTTGAAATGGTGGGCGACTCCGCATCGCATCCAAGTCCTGTCCGTATCATACGCATCATCGCCCGTCTTAATGTTGGCGGGCCGGCGCGTCATGTCGTGTGGCTCACCGAAGGGCTGGATAAAGCCGACTATGAAACATTGTTAGTCGCCGGAACAGTTCCGCCGGGCGAAGATGATATGAGTTACTTTGCTGCGGCGCATGGCATAGAGCCTCTGATTATCCCGGAGATGAGCCGGGAAATCTCGCCGAAGGATGTCATCACTATCTGGAAACTCTTTCGCCTGTTTCGGCGTGAGCGACCTGATGTGGTGCATACTCATACGGCGAAGGCCGGGACAGCGGGACGCCTCGCGGGATTGCTCTACAAGTGGCTGACACCCGCGACGTTGATGTGCAGGCCGCGCCGGTGTCGCTTCGTGCATACCTATCACGGCCACGTCTTTCATAGTTACTACGGAACTCTCAAGACGCGCCTCTTTCTCATGATTGAAAAGATGCTGGCGCGACTTGTGACCGACCGGATCATCGTTTTAAGCGAGCAGCAGAAGCATGAGATTCACGAACAGTTCGGTGTCGGGCGGCGCGAGCAGTTTAGAATCATTCCGCTCGGGTTAGACTTGAGCCTCTTTGTTGAGCGGCAAAAACGGCGACGCGCGTTGCGTGATGCATGGAATGCAGGTGAGGATGAAATTCTCGTCGGCATCGTGGGGCGACTCACGGAAGTTAAGAATCATGAGTTGTTTCTGCGCGCCGTCGCGCTCTACCGGGAGAAGGGCGTTGAGTCGTCTGCGCCGCCGACTCGTTTCGTTATCATCGGTGACGGGCGTTTGAGAGAGAAGCTTGAGCATCAGGCGCATGAGTTAGGGTTGAGAGATGAAATTATCTTCACGGGGTCGCGCGCTGACCCGGAAAACTTTTATCCGGCTCTTGATGTAGTGGCTTTGACCTCGCTCAATGAAGGAACGCCGCTGACGTTGATCGAAGCGATGGCGAATGAGCGTCCTGTGGTGGCGACGGCAGTCGGCGGTGTGGTTGATCTGTTAGGCAAAAACAGTGGACTCTCAGAAGCCAACGACGCGCCTTATACCATTTGCGAGCGAGGCGTTCTGGTTCGTCCCTCTGATGCGAGGGCTTTTAGCGCGGCGCTCGCGCATCTGGTAGCATCCGAGACCCTGCGCGATGAATTCGGCGTCCGTTGCAGACGCTTTGTCGAAGAGAATTATTCATTAGAGAGGTTGCTTAATGATATAACCAAGCTCTATCATGAGCTGTCCTGACAATAAGGGTGTTGTCTTAAATCAAGCTCCCACTTGATTCGGATTTTCTTTCACCAGACTATCATGCCCACATACATGCCTCCCATATTTGCCATTGCCGCTGCGCTTTTGCTCTCTCTGATGCTGACGCCGCTCGTGCGCGCCATAGCGCGCCGCAAGGGAATCGTGGCCGCCCCGAACACGGATCGGTGGCACAAAAAGCCGACAGCCATGCTGGGCGGCATCGCCATCTTTCTGGCTGTAGCCGTCACCTATCTCGCGCTTATGCCCCACGCGCGGCAATCATTAATCATCATGGCCGGGAGCGCGATTCTTTTCGGTGTGGGCTTAGTGGACGATTTTCTTAATATCAAGCCTTACAAGAAATTGATCGGGCAGGTGGCCGCAGCGACCTTTGTTATCTACTTTGGCCTGCACCTGCCGTGGACGGCGTCGGAGCCGCTCAATATCGTAATCACCATTTTCTGGCTGGTCGGAATCACCAATGCCGTCAACCTGCTCGATAACATGGACGGATTGGCGGCGGGCATCGCAGCTATCTCTTCATTGTTTCTCGCTACAAGTTTCTTCCTCGGCGGGCAGGGGAGTGAAGCGTTGATGCTCGCAGTCTTTGCGGCGGCGCTGCTCGGGTTTCTGGTCTACAACTCGAATCCGGCCTCGATCTTTATGGGCGACTGCGGCTCGATGTTCATCGGGTTCTTGCTGGCAAGCTCGGTGCTGTTGAGCGAAGCGGGCGGGCGGTCGCGCAATCTCGTCTCTGTGCTGGCAGTGCCGGTGCTGATTCTCTTCATGCCGATCTTCGATACCACTTTCGTGACCCTGATGCGCAAGCTCAAGGGACGAGCCGTGTCGCAGGGCGGGCGCGATCATACTTCGCACCGGCTGGTCGCGCTCGGCATGACCGAGCGGCATGCGGTGTGGATGCTCTATCTTCTTGCAGGGCTGGCGGGCGGTCTGGCTCTGGCGTTGCGGGGGCTGGCGCTTGATCTCAGTCTCGCTTTGATTGCGGGACTCATCATCGTGCTGGCTTTGATCGGCATCTATCTGGCAGGCGTCAAGGTTTATGATGAAGATGAGATAACTTCAATCCCCAACAAGCCGCTGTTTGCTTTTCTGGTAGACCTCTCTTACAAGCGTCGTCTCTTCGAGGTCTTGCTGGATGTGGTGCTCATCATTCTGGCTTACTACGCGGCACACCTGCTCCTCTTCGGCCCGGTGGAACAGAACGGCAACTGGCAGCCGTTTCTGCGAGCTATACCGGTACTCATCTGCGTCAATCTCGCGGCCTTTCTGGCGATGGGCGTCTATCGCGGATTATGGCGGTACACGAGCGTGGATGATCTCATCGTGTTCGCCAAAGCCGTCATTTTGGGGTCTGTAGCGAGCGTGCTGGTGCTGCTCCTGCTCTTTCGCTTTCAGGGATTTTCGCGGGCGGCGTTTTTCCTGCACACGCTCTTGCTGCTGGCGATGCTGGCGGGCAGCCGGATGGCCTTTCGCCTCTTCCGGCAGGTGTTGCCGACAACGAAAGGGCGTAGCGGGCGACGAGTCCTGATCTACGGGGCGGGTGACGGAGGCGAGTTGCTGCTGCGCGAGATTCTTAATAATCAAGAGCTGGAATGTGTGCCGGTCGGATTTATTGATGATGACCCGCTGAAGAAAGGCAAAGTCATACACGGCCTGCGCGTGCTCGGCGGTAACGGTCATCTGCGCGAGATTTGCCGTGCGCAGAACGTCCGGGAAATTCTCATCTCCAGCTCGAAGTTCACAGTTGAACGGTTGCAGGAAGTAATCAGCGATTGCCAGCAGGAAAGCATCATGGTCCGGCGCATGCAGATTCATTTAGAAACGCTTCATGCAGGTAACATCGGCACGCCCGCACCTGTCAAAGCGGAGCACGTCAAGTTGAAGGCGCGTGCGCAGAGCGCGGGCGTTGAATGAGCCTTGATGGTTATGCCACAATCGCCGCTGTGCCCGTCAAGCTGATACATGTGACCACGCGCCGGGGACGGCTTTTGTTGCTGCTTCCCGCTTTGCTCGTAATAACGAGCGCCTACTTCGTGATGCGCTGGTCTTTCGGCAACACGCTCGCGCAACATGCTCCCAATCGTGCGACCGCGCAATTGGCCGAACGCCTCTCACCTTCTGACCCGCAATCACATTTCACGCTCGCAGTTCTGTCCGAGAAGAGTCTGACACCCGAACAGTTAGTCGTAGCCGTGCGCGAGTACGAACGCGCCGCCAGTCTCTCGCCGCACGATTTTCGTTTATGGCAGGCTCTGGGAGGTGCGCGCGAGCGCGCGGGCGATGCGAATGGAGGTGAGCAGGCTCTGAGGCACGCAGTTAAATTGGCTCCCGATTATGCACATCCGCGTTGGCTGCTCGGCAACCTGCTGCTCCGGCAGGGGAGAACCGAAGATGCTTTCTCCGAGTTGCGCCGCGCCGGTCAGGCGATGCCGGTTTTGCGCCCGCAGGTTTTTACTCTGGCCTGGAACGTTTACGACGGGGAACTCTCAAGCCTCATCGCTGCGCTCGGAGACACGACGGCATCGCGAATACAGCTCATCGAATTTCTGCTCGGCCAGAAACGTGTGGATGAGTCGCTGGCGCTGTGGACTGAACTCGGCGAGAGAGAGAAGCGCGAGCAGGCGAAAACGGGCGAAGCCTTACGACGGATATTGTTCGAGCTGAAACGCTTTCGCGACGCAGTCCGCGTGTCGCAGGAGATTTCCCCGGAAAGCGCGCTGGCCGCTGTGCCCGGAGAGATGGCGAATGGAGGATTTGAACAGGACATACGCCTGTCGAGTCAGGAATACTTCGGCTGGCAGGTCGCGTCAGGACAGCAGCCTTCAATCAGCATTGACACGAGCCGTCAACATGGCGGCGAGCGTAGCCTGCTGCTGAACTTCAACTCTTCCACCGGAGCGGAACTGCGAAGCGTCTCGCAACTCGTGCTGGTTGAGTCGGCCACACAATACCGGCTCGACTTCTACGCGCACACGGAGGATTTAAAGAGCGTCAGCACGCTCATCGTAGAAGTTATCGCTGCCGTGGAAGGCGGTGGTCAATTAGCTGCTTCCGCGCCGCTTCCGCTCGACACGCGCGGCTGGCAACAGTTCACGGTTGAGTTCACCGCGCCGCCGCAAGCTGAAGCGGTCATGGTGCGTCTGGCGCGCGTGCCATGTACGGACGCTGTCTGCCCCATGCTCGGGAAAATCTGGTATGACGATTTCACCCTCAGACGGCTCGGATGAAGCACGCGCGGCGGACGCGAATGGAAACCGGGGGAGGACGAGGCGACGCTCTGCGTTTCCCGTCGAGTCCAAACAGACTCTGGCGAGCCGTCTCATAATCTTTCTGCTTTGCCTGACAATCGTACTTTCTGCGCTTGCCTATGGCACAGTGCATACATGGGCGCTCGGACTCTTTTATGTAGGCGCAATGGTGTGCGCGCTCCTGTGGCTGTTGGACGCCCGGGCGAGCGGCAAACTGCGTTGGAGCAATAGCGCGTTGCAACTCCCGCTGCTTGGCGCAGTCATGCTGGGCTTTATCCAACTGCTTCCGCTCGGTGGAGATTACTCGATTCCCGCGCTCTCTTTCGCGCCTCTCAAAACTCTTTCGCTCGACCCTTATGCGACACGCCTGGCTCTCGTATGGCTCGTGGGGCTACTCTTCTATTTCTCCGCCGCGTTCGTCTTTATCAACGATGCGCGGCGGATGCGACTTGTCGTCCGCACTATCATCATCTTCGGCTTTCTTCTAGCCATCTTCGGGATGGTCCAGAAATTCATCAGCCCGGCGAAGATTTACTGGGTGCGTGAGCCGAGCCAAGCCTTGCCGTTCGGCCCGTTCATCAACAGCCACCACTTTGCCGCCTATATGGAGATGGCGCTGGCATTGCCGTTGGGGTTGCTCTTCTCGCGCGCCGTCGAGCGTGAGCGTCTTCCGCTCTACGTTTTCGCCGCCCTCGTGATGGGCATCGCCCTGATCGTCACAGGGTCTCGCGGCGGGATGATTAGTTTAGCGGCAGAGATCGTCTTTCTCTTGCTCATCAGCGCGAGATCAAAGGATATTGAGCGCGAGGATGAAACAAAGCGGAAATCTTTCCTGCGTGTGGCGGCGACTCGGTTCGGGCTTGCGTTTCTACTTGGCTCGGCGCTGCTTCTCGGCGCGCTCTTTTTCGGAGGAGAGGGTTCTCTGAACCGGCTACTGGGCACGGTGAGCGCAGAAGACCCGACGATGGGGCGCACGCACTTCTGGCGCACCACATTAGAGATTGTGCGCGTCCATCCGATTATCGGCGTCGGACTCGGAGCCTATGGCGTGGCCTACACGCAGTACGACACGTGGAACGGTTTCTACAGAGTCGAGCAGGCTCATAATGATTACCTGCAAGTGCTGGCTTGCACCGGCATCGCTGGCGCGATCTTGGGCTTATGGTTTGTGATGACTCTTTTTCGCAGAGGTGTCAGGCAGTGCAGGACGAGAGACCCTGTGCAGCGCGGCATCGCGACGGGCGCACTCGCCGGTTGTTTGGCAGCTCTGGTTCACAGCTTCTTCGACTTTCCGCTTCAAACGACGGCCAACTCTCTTCTGTTTCTTATCCTTGCCGCTCTGGCGACTATTGACTTTAAGATTTCTCCGGCGCGCCGTCCGGCGGCGTAGCAAAAGAGATTGAAAAGCCTATGGCTCAAGCGTATGATGCGTTCCGTATCTATCCTTCGCTCAAGAGACGCCCATTCCTGAACTTTCCAAGACTTAAAAGGAGGCTTCAAGCTAACGTGCATGCTCTCAATCCTGGAGGCATTGCCGGGCGGTCAAACTAAACGCCAGCTACGTGACTGGCGGTCTGTTTTAACTCTCAACCACTCACTCATCAAGGAGACACAGACATGCGGAAAACTTTACTCACTCTCATCCTCTGCCTTCTCTCATTTGCGGCTGGCACTTTCCTGACCGGAACAACTGCCGCGCCCGCACCACCTACAACTCAAACTCAGGTTTTTGAAGGCGAAGTGAAGGCGGGACAAGTGGTCATAGATCAAAATGGGGTGAACTATCTGACGTTGGATAACAACGACGACTCTTCTGCCTTGGCTTCAGTCACTTTGTCCATAACCACTTCGACCCCTTCAACCATTGCAGGAATTGAAGGCGGAGAAACCTATAAGCTCTTGCTGATTCCCGGAGAGGAGCGGAACCGCCATCAGCGATAGAGTTACCGGTTGAGCCTGTTTAGCGATTTGCGATTGGATGTAGCTGCTTCAGCAAGGCATCCTGTCAGAACCGCCTGCGGTAGCGGGCGGGTCTTCCATGTTGAAGACCCGCCCGCTACCGCAGGCGGTTCTGACCTACGGACTAATCATCGCAACTTGGTATAATGATTTGAAGAGGTACAAATATGAAGACATGTAAAATGTTCTGTCTCAGCATCCTTGTCAGCTTCGTCTTTCTAGTGGCTGCGACATACGGGCAGCAAGTCGCCGATCCGAACTTTGACGCGAAGGTCGCTCGACCCGCTTACGCCAGGAACCGCCCGAAGGTGCTTTTTGATGAGGCGCACAATAATTTCCATACCTCTACGGGGCGTTATAAACCTTTCGCCGACTTGCTCACAAATGACGGTTACATAGTCACTCCCAACATCGCAAAGTTTCAGAAAAAGTCGCTCGACGGTTACAACATTCTGGTCATTGCCAACGCGCTCGGAGCCGAGCGGCAAAATATGCCGGAGGCGTCTCGCGCCGCCTTCACTGAAGAAGAGTGTGAGGTGGTGCTTGAGTGGGTGCGCGCGGGCGGCTCTTTGCTGCTCATCGCAGACCATGCGCCGTTCGGGGCCGCAGCGGAGACGCTCGCGCGCCGCTTTGGTGCGGATTTGAGCAAGGGGCATACGAGCGACCCGGCCAATCATGATACAGAGACCGGCAACATGAGCTTTCTCGTCTACACGCGCGGGAACGGCTCGATTGCAGATCATCCGATCACGCTCGGGCGTAATGCGTCGGAGCGGGTCAACCGGGTCATAGCCTTCACAGGCCAATCGCTGAAAGGCGCGGCGGGGAGCGTGTCACTTCTACGGCTGGCAGATACGGCTATTGATCTGGCACCTCCGGCTCAAGGCGCAGCAGATGCGGCGCGGCCTGCCGACCGCACGCCTGACGGCACATCGTTGCCGCCCGGCGCAAAAGTCCGCACTTCAACAGACGGTCGCGCAGAGACTTCTGCCGCAGGCCGCTCGCAGGCTCTAGCCTTTAATGTGGGCAAAGGGCGCGTCGTCGTGCTCGGCGAAGCAGCGATGCTGTCGGCGCAGATAGTGCGCGGCCCAGCGGCGCAGGCCATGGGGCTGGAAGAATTACAGATGGGCATGAATCGTAAAGGAATTGATAATCGTCAACTCGCGCTCAACATCGCGCACTGGCTCTCACGATTGCTGAAATAAGAGTAATTAACCCAAGTTGCCAGTTAATAAATTGCCACTAGCTTCAGCTAGTGGAGACAGGGCATCACAGAAAGTTGGCTTGAGCCAAAAGATAAATAAATCACAGTCCTAATTGCTTGAGCTTAGAGCGGTTTGCGAAACAGTGTAGGGCAGGCTGTCAGCCTGCCCTACATCCAATCGAAATTCGCTCTAAATGGTTCGGCTAAAGCCGACAGCTAAGGGGAACCTTTTTCCCACTAGCTGAAGCTAGTGGCAATGGAAGAAAGCCACCGACACCGCTATATCTGGCAACTTGGGTTAATTACAAACTGCTTGAAAGGAAGTAAGTGATGACGGAAAACGACGACACACAAACTGCCAAGCCGACGCCAACGCCGAATCCAGACCTTAAACAGTTGGAGAAACTGGTCGGCACCTGGAAAGTATCCGGCGGCATACAGGGAACAAATTCTTACGAGTGGATGGAAGGCGGATTTTTCCTTATCCAGCGTTTTGATTTTGAACACGACGGGCAGAAGATTAAGGGCATTGAAATCATCGGGCACGAAAAGAGATTCGGCGAAGAGCCGGGCGCGGAAATCAAGACGCGCGTGTATAGCTTTTACGACGGGATGACGCTCGATTATGTGTATGAAATGGATGGCAATGACTTGACGATTTGGGCGGGAGAGAAAGGTTCTCCGGCATACATGAAGGGCACGTTTAGCGAAGACGGCAACAGCTTTAGCTGCGAATGGACTTATCCGGGCGGCGGATATAAGGCAACCTCAATCAGGGTCAAATAAGCGCCAGGTGAGAAGGAGTAAAATCTCTTAATGTGCATCAAGAGCAGAAACTCTTTGCGCACTTTGCGTCTTGCTTCTTTGCGCTCTTTGCGGTTAAAGGCTTTTTTAACGCAAAGGACGCAAAGAAAAACGCGCAAAGGGCGCAAAGAAAGAGAAGACTTCTTCCAATCGGCAAAATCTCATTTCAACTCTTGATTCGCATCTCTTGTAAAAAGGAGCCGCAATATTCAAAATCTTATTGACACTTGGAAGGCGGCTATAATAATTTACGAGCCGAGCAATAAAGGGCTGTTTCCTTGAGCCTTGACCGGGCGGAAAAATTCCGGTGCAAGCCATCCATCCACCTGACCGAATCAAAACAGCTTTCATATCTTTGACGATAGGGAATAATTCTATGACATTGAGGCGACTCGTATTTCTGTCTTGCATCTTCCTCCTTCCGCTCAGCATCAGCGCGCAGGACGCCAAGCAGGAGCTTAACGACAAACTCTATGAGGCGACGCGCGTCGGCGATGTGGCGGCGGTGAAGTCTCTGCTGGATAAGGGCGCGGACGTGAATGCCAAATTCCGCTATGGTGCAACCGCGCTTTTCAAAGCCGCCGAGCGCGGCCACACGGAAGTCGTCAAACTCCTGCTCGAACGCGGCGCAGATACCACTGTCAAAGACACTTTCTATGGCGCGACGGCGATGACTTGGGCTTTGGATAACAAACACGTAGAAGTCGTGTCCCTCCTGCTCGACAAGGACAAGGAGAGCATTGAGGATGTGTTGATGACAGGCGCGCGGGGTGGCAACGTTGAGCTTGTCCGCATGGCTCTCTCGAAGGGCAGCGCAAAGCCTGAGATGCTGACAGCCGCGCTCGTCGCGGCCACGTCTGGCGAAGAGAAGAATGCAGAGATCGCAGAGATGCTCAAAAAGGCGGGCGCGGTTCCGCCGCCGGAGATTGATGCTGCGACGTTGCAGACTTACGTAGGCAAGTACAAAAACGAGCAGGGGACTGAGGCGAATGTCATGCTCAAAGAGGGCAAGCTCTTTGGCGCGCTGGCAGGCCAGCCCCCGTTCGCGTGGAGCGCGATTGATAAAACGACTTTCAGGCCGGTGGATTTCGACGGCCTCACTTTCACCTTTAATGTCGAAGGCGGCAAGGTGACAGGCTTTGCCGTCAAGCAGGGCCAGACCAACACGCTCTTCAAACGTCTCGAAGAAAGCAAATAATAGTTCTTTGTGCTTCGTGCTTTGTTCTTTGCACGCCACTCAACATTGAGCTAATGCACAAGCTTGAGTGTCAGAAACAAAGAACAAAGAACAAAGAACAAAGTACGAAGCACAAAGAACTACCTGAAAGGTTCCGCAATGAAACGACTCGCACTTATCTTCTTCTTTCTTTGTCTTATCTCTGTGAGCGCGCGGGCGCAGAACTGGCCGCAGTTTCGCGGGCCGTTGGCCTCCGGCGTGGCCGAGGGAAAAAGCGCGCCCGTCAAGTGGGACGCCGAAAAATCTACGAACATCAAGTGGAAGACTCCGATTCCGGGGCTGTCGCACTCAAGCCCGATTGTGTGGGGCAACAAGGTCTTTATCACGACAGCCGTCAGCAGCCTCCCGAAAGATGAAACGCGATTCGGGCTTTACGGCGACGTGGCTCCGGTCAAGAACGACCCCAAACATACCTGGAAGGTTTACTGTCTGGACAAGCAGACGGGAAAAATTCTGTGGGAGCGCGTGGCCTACGAAGGCATACCTAAAGTCAAACGACATCCGAAGTCAACGCACGCCGCTTCGACGCCCGCGACGGACGGCAAACACATCATCGCGCTCTTCGGCTCTGAAGGACTTTATTGCTATGACGCGAACGGCAAGCTGCTCTGGAAGCAGGATGTAGGCGTGCTCGACGCAGGCTGGTTCTATGACCCGGATTACCAGTGGGAGCATGGCAGCTCGCCTATCATCTATAAGAATCTGGTCATCTTGCAGGCAGACCTTCAGAAGAATTCTTTCATCGCCGCCTATGACCTCAAGACTGGCAAGCAGGTCTGGAAAACTCCGCGCGAAGAGATTTCGTCGTGGGGCACGCCGACCGTTTACGAGGGCAAGACGCGCGCCGAACTCATCACCAACGGCACGAAGGCTGTGCGCGGTTATGACCCTTTGACGGGCAAGGAACTCTGGCGGCTCACGCCCAGTTCCGAGATTACGACGCCGACGCCCTTTGTCGCGCTCGACCTGATTTTCGTCACCAGCGGCTATCGCCCGATGCAGCCCATCTACGCCATCAAGCCCGGAGCCAGCGGCGACATCTCGCTCAAGGAAGGCAAGGAATCTTCGGAGTTTATCGCGTGGAGCAAGACGCGAGGCGGCCCGTACATGCCGACGCCAATCGTCTACAGCGAACTGCTCTACGTCTGTTCAAACAATGGAGTGCTGACGGCCTACAACGCGCGCACGGGCGAGCGCGTCTACCAGCAGCGACTCGCGGACAGGGGCGGCGCGTTCACCGCTTCGCCCATCGCTTCGGACGGAAAGATTTACCTGAGCAGTGAGGACGGCGAAATCTTTGTGGTCAAGGCAGGCTCCAAGCACGAACTGCTGGCCGTCAACCCGATAGGCGAAGTCCTGATGGCAACGCCCGCCATCTCCGACGGGATACTCATCGTGCGCGGCATCAATCACGTCTTCGCGGTCGCAGAAAACACGGCGACGAACGATAAAGCGAAGAAATAAAATCTCTGTGCAGCCGTTTCTATTTAGCCCAAGTCGCCGTTTGATAAATTGCCACTAGCTTTAGCTAGTGGACACGGATAGTTCACAGTCATCGGCTTTAGCCGAACAGTTCGGCTAAAGCCGACATATGTTGGGCATCTGCTCCACTAGCTAAAGCTAGTGGCAATTTAAGAAGACCCCCAACATAGCTACATCCATCAACCTGGTTATTTAAAGGAAGATACAAAGCTTTCCCTCTCCCCGAAATGGTAAACGCCCGCTTTTAGCTCTTTAATTAATGAGAGCTTCCTGGTAGTCGCAACCGGAGCGCGGCGTCCGCGCATGCTGCTTTTTACGCGAGAGAAGATTTAGATTCACGAGACACCGGATTATGATTCCTGCTGTTTGCCCCCATTCCGGCGGTTGGTCGCGCCTCCCGTCCGCCATATTCGCATGGCACGTTAAGAGAAAAATTGTGAAGCCGTTTATCTGCGCGCTGGCAATGTGTTTTCTGCTGCTCGCCGTTTGTGCGTCTATCGCACGGGCGCAGACCTTTGTCGATAGCGGGTTTGCCGCAGAGACCATCGCGACGCTGCCTGTCTTTAAACCGGCTGGCCTGACTTTTGCGCCGGACGGGCGCATCTTTATCTGGCAGAAGGACGGCATTGTCAGAATTTTTAAGAACGGCGCGCTGCTGCCGACGCCTTTTATAGACATTCAGCCAAGCGTCAATACTTTTGCTGATCGCGGCTTGCTCGGGCTAACTCTCGATCCGAACTTCCAGACCAACGGTTATGTGTATCTTCTTTATACCTACGAGGAAGCAGGTAATCCGAACAGCAGCGCTCCCAAAACTTCGCGCCTGACGCGCGTGAGGGCGAATCCGGCGAATACCGATGTCGCGCTGGCCGGAAGCGAAGTCGTTATCTTAGGCAGCGTGGGTGCGCCGCCGTGCAGCAACTCTCCGGTCGGCGCGGATTGCATTCCTTCGGACGCAGACTCGCATAGCATTGGGACAGTGCGCTTCGCTCCTGATGGAAAACTGCTGGTCGGAGTCGGCGATGGAGCAACCTACGCTTTTGCCGATCCTCTGGCCCTACGCGCGCAGGACTTGAACAGTTTTTCGGGAAAAATCCTGCGCATCAATCCTGACGGCAGCGCGCCCGGCGATAATCCCTTTGACGACGGCACGAATTCCATCCGCTCAAAAGTTTACGCCTACGGCCTGCGCAATCCATATCGCTTCAGCGTGCATCCTGTGACGGGAGAAGTTTTGATAGCCGATGTCGGTTGGAATGACTTTGAGGAGATCAATCGCGGGCGCGGAGCCAACTTTGGCTGGCCCTGTTACGAAGGCCACACGCCGCAGGCTAACTACCAGGCGCAGTTTGCGCTGTGCCAGCAGCTTCCGAGCAGCGCCGTCACACCGCCGCTTTATACCTACGGCCACGAAGAAGGCATTTCTATTATCGGCGGAGCTTTCTATACCGCGACGCAGTTCCCTGAGCAGTATCAAGGCAGCTATTTCTTTGCCGATTACGGCGGCGAATTTATCCGCCGCATGACATTTGACGCGGGCGGCCACATGCTCGGCGTCCAGACTTTTGCGACGAATGTCGTTGCGCCCGTCTCTCTGGAATTGGGGCCGGACGGCTGGCTTTATTACATCGCTCTTGAGACGGGACAGGTGCGCCGCATCAAGTTTAGCGGGCCGGTCGCGAAAGCTTCGGCGACGCCGCTCTGGGGTTACTCGCCGCTCAACGTCTCTTTCTCAAGCGCGGGGTCTGTCAGCACCAGCGGCGGCTCTCTGACATATCTCTGGGAGTTCGGCGACGGCGCGACTTCAACTTTGCAGAACCCGTCGCACGTCTACACAGCAACGGGAGTGAGGACGTTTGAAGCAAAGCTGACTGTCACAGATTCACAGATGAGAAGCGCCGTTGACCGGGTTACGATAACCGTCGGCAGCACGCCGCCGACCGCAACCATCCTCAGCCCCGCCAATGGAACCGGCGTGAGAGCCGGTGACGTAGTGAATTTTCAGGGAATGGGGACAGACCCGGATCAGAGTCTGCCGCCGACCGCGCTCAGTTGGTCTGTGCTGCTGCATCACAACGAGCATGTGCATCCTTACCTGACCGCGACCGGACTGAGCGGGAGTTTTACAGTCGAGTCGCATGGCGTCGGCGTCTACTCATACGAGATTATTTTGACCGCGACGGACAGCAGCGGCCTGACCAATACCAAGAGCATCAACCTGCCTGTCACAGCGTCCCTGTTACCCGCTCCGTGGATAAGTCAAGACATCGGCGTGGTCGGCTCAAGCGGCAGCGCAAGCTTCGCGGGCGGGACGTTTGCGCTGCACGGCGCGGGCGCGGACATCTGGGATCAAGCGGATGCTTTCCATTTTGTCTATCAATCATTAAACGGCAACGGCGAGATCGTGGCGCGCGTCGCCAGCCTTGAGAACACGCATCCCAACGCGAAGGCGGGCGTCATGATCCGCGAGACGCTCACGTCCGATTCGCCACACGCAATCCTCAACGTCACTCCGGCTGCGGGCATCGAGTTCATGCGCCGCCTCAGTCTCGGAGCGATTACGGATTACACTTCCGGCGGAAACGAGACCGCGCCGAAGTGGCTCAAGCTAGTGCGCGCGGGCAACACTTTCAGCGCGTACAAATCGGATGACGGCGCAAGTTGGACGCTGGTCGGGACGGACACGATTGTCATGGCGTCTGAAGTCTATATCGGCATGGCCGTGACGAGCCACAATGATCCGGGCTTGAACACGGCAGTGCTGGAAAACGTCAGCGTCATCACTAACACAGGCACAAACAACCCGCCGACGGCGAGCATCAGCAGCCCTGCCAACGGCGCGACTTTTACCGCTCCTGCAAATATCACTATCAATGCTTCAGCCAGCGACAGCGACGGCACGGTGAGCCGCGTTGATTTCTATGCAGGCACGACTTTGCTCAATACGGACACGGTTGCTCCGTATAGCTTTGCATGGAACAACGTAGCGGCGGGCAGTTATGCCTTGACTGTCAAAGCCGTAGACAATCTGGATGCGATGACCGTTTCCGCTCCGGTCAATGTCACGGTGCAGAACACTCCGGGCGCGACTTTATTGATTGACGATTTCAACGATAACGCGCAAGACTCCGCGAAGTGGACTTTCGGAACTATTCAGGGCGCGATCTATTCCGGCGTGACCGCATGGGATGCAAGCATCCCCGTGCTTGAGCGAAATCAGCGGCTCGAAATTTCTCCAAACGCAAATGTCAGCCGTGACCATTACAACGGTTATCTTTCCGTCTCCGCGTGGAATCTGACAAACGCGCGTGCCAGCGTCGAAGTCGTTCAAGCGGCGGCGGGCGGTTCGACAAACACACAGCTTGCCCTCTGCCTCGATGCTGGCAACTTCTATATGATCTCCATCGAAAGCGGGCAACTGCGTTTTGAGCAGGTCATCAATCGCGACAGATCAAGCATCAGCATCGCTTACAACGCCGCGCAGCATCGTCACTGGCGCATTCGTCACGACCCGACCGGCGATTCGATTATCTTTGAGACCAGCGCGGACGGACAGGCTTGGACGGTCAGGCGCACCATGACGCGGCAGCTTCAGATTACTTCTTTAAGAGCGGAAATCAGCGTGGGGACATGGGAAGCCATCAGCGCGCCGGGCACAACCATCTTTGATAACTTTCGTCTTGAAGCCAACGGCGGAGCGCCGGTCAACAACCCGCCGACGGCGAGCATCAGCAGCCCTGCCAGCGGCGCGACTTTTACCGCTCCTGCAAATATCACTATCAATGCTTCAGCCAGCGACAGCGACGGCACGGTGAGCCGCGTTGATTTCTATGCAGGCACGACTTTGCTCAATACGGACACGGTTGCTCCGTACAGCTTTGCATGGAACAACGTAGCGGCGGGCAGTTATGCCTTGACTGTCAGGGCGACGGATAATTCGGGAGCGACGACCATCTCTGCTCCGGTCAATATCACTGTCAACGGCGTCAGCACTCTGCCCGCTCCGTGGTTGAAAACGGACATCGGCAGCGTGGGATTCGTTGGCGATGCCAGCTTTGCCGGGGGAGTGTTCACGCTTCGCGGCTCAGGCACGGACATCTGGGATAACATTGATGCGTTTCATTACGTCTATCAACCGCTCAACGGCAACGGGCAAATCGTCGCCAGAGTAACGGGCGTGCAGTTCACGGACGAATGGTCTAAGGCGGGCGTGATGATTCGCGAGAGCCTGACGCCGAATGCGCGTCACGCGGCGATGTTCATCACGCCGGTCAACGGCGCGGCTTTCCAGCGACGGACAACCGCCGGAGGCAGCAGCACGCACACAAGCGGCGCGAGCGTGTCCGCGCCCTACTGGGTCAGGCTCGTGCGCAGCGGCAATCTTTTCAGCGCATATACTTCCAGCGACGGCGTCAACTGGGTGCAGGTCGGAACGCCCATCACAATCAGCATGACTGCCAACGTATATGTCGGTCTGGCCGTGACCAGCCACAACAACGCTGCATCATGCACCTCGACCTTTAGCAACGTCAGCGTCAGCACGGGAGCGCGTCCTTCGTCCTTCGGCCTCGAAGCGAATATGAATCAAAGGTAAAAAATGCTGCTTAAAGGAGATGCTTCTTTCTCTTTGCGCGCTTTGCGTCTTCATCTTTGCGTTCTTTGCGTTTAAACTTCCTCTTAACCGCAAAGAACGCAAAGAAAAACTACGCAAAGAACGCAAAGGGAGTGGGATTTCCGTATGAACGCCGCTAACAGAGAGCTTTTGTTCGTGCTCGTTCTGATGGGTTTCCTGCTCGTCATCTGTCTCGTCGCCGTCTTTATCTTTATCAGGCAATGGCGCAGAGAGCGACGCCGCGACGGGCGGAAAAATGATTCCCGTCGCTAAGCCGAGCCGGATTAAAACGCCATCGCCGATCTTTGCCCATGTCCACCAACTGCCCTTTACTTTCGGGAGGAACGCCATGCGAGTTGTCTCATCATTACCGGGAGCGAAAAGAATCTTCACGTTGTTGCGCAATACTCTCGTTGCCTTAATCGCTTTCAGTCTTATCGCGGCGTCTCTTCAGAGCAGGCCATCCGCCCGCGCTTCACAGCCCGATTCAAAATTACCAAATCTTGCGGCAGGCCAAGTCACAGGCGTTGGCGAGAGTACGGATAATGAAACGCTTACCTTTTCAAATACATCTTTTATCAACATCAATGATCGTGGCGCTGCGCCCACTTCGGGAGCCGCCACGCCATTTCCCTCTGACATCAATGTCTCAGGCATTATCGGCAATGTGAGTAAGGTGACGGCGACGATTATTGGCTATAACCATCAGTGGCCGGATGATGTTGATGTGTTGCTCGTCGGGCCGGGCGGGCAGACAGTTTTCCTGATGTCGGATGTCGGCGGCAACGTGGATGCGATGAATGCGACTGTCACCTTTGATGATAATGGAGCAACGCACGGAGATCAGCCGATAGTTACCGGAACATACAAGCCCGCAAACTTTGCAGAGGAAAATCCGACTGCCGGAACAGACACTTATCCTGCGCCTGCGCCTCCGCTGCCTTACGGGACTACTCTTTCTGTTTTCAACGACACCAATGCGAATGGTGTTTGGAAGTTGTTTGTTGCGGATGATGAGAACGGGATGACAGGCAATATCTCCGGCGGGTGGAGCATCTCTATTACCAACTCCATCACGGCGCAAAACACAACTGCTATGGAGCTGCCGGATTCGGGCGCGGCCTCGCTGTATCCTTCGACCACAGAGGTCTCAGGATTGGGCGGAGTCGTCACCAACGTCGCCGTCATTCTCAATAACTTTACGCACACCGCGCCGGATGACTTAGACCTCTTGCTGGTCGCTCCGGGCGGACGCAGCGCCGTCATCTTTTCGGATGCCGGAGGCGCGAATGCTGTTAGCAATCTAATTCTCAATCTGGATGACAATGCCGTCAACTCATTGCCAGATAGCGGGCAACTCGTCTCAGGCAATTATAAACCGGCGAACTTTGAAGCGGGCGATCCGTTTCCTGCGCCTGCTCCTGCCAATGCGACGGGCGCGGATTTCTCTGTCTTTAACGGCATCAATCCGAATGGCACGTGGCGTCTTTATGCGGTTGATGATGCGGGCGGCAATGCTGGAGGCATCAACGGCGGGTGGGGCATTGCCATCAATACTTCGACTACAGCGTGCAACTTGACCATCACGCCGCCGCTGCAAGTTTTCCCCATCACGGGCGGCTCAAGCAGCTTTAATATAAACCCGACCGCATCAGGCTGTGCGTGGACTGCGACGAGCGATGTCAGTTTTATCAACATCACCTCGAACTCCAACGGTGAAGGTAACGGCATCGTCGGATTTACCGTTGATGCGAACATGGGTCAGGGGCGCACAGGCACTATCAGCGTCTCGACCGCGACCTTTACACGCACTTTCTCTATCCAGCAGCCCTCCGGCTGCCCGTTCTCTTTGAGTCAGGAGACGATGCACTTCGGAGGCATCGGCGGCGCAGGCAACGTCGGCGTCACGGCTTCTGGAAACTGCGGGTGGATTACGACGACCAAAGACAACTGGATTACGATTAACAACGGCAACGGCACAGGCAACGGCGCAGTCACCTTTACCATCGCGCCTAACACTTCCGGGATAGACCGCGCGGGAACTCTGACCATCGGCTCACGCGCGTTGACAATCATGCAAGCTCGCGCCAACGGCAGCGCCGTCCTCGATTTCGATGCCGACGGAAAATCCGATTATGTAGTGACGCGACCGGCGAGCGGTCTTTATACATGGCATGTGCAGCAGAGCATCAATGGCGTTCTCAGCCGTCAATGGGGAGCGAGCGATACTGTCCCTGTGCCGGGAGATTACGACGGCGACGGCAAATGTGACCTGGCTGTGTGGAATGCGACGGGCGCTCCATCCGTCTTTTATATCCTGCGCAGCGAGACCAATACATTTCAGGCTATCGAATGGGGTCTCGCGACGGACGATCCGAAGGTGACGCAGGACTTTGACGGAGACGGTAAAGCTGACCCGGCTGTCACCCGTTACGATTCCGGCACAGGGCTGAACTGGTACATACGCGAAACCGCGAGCGGGAATCTCCGCGCAGTCCAGTTCGGAGCTATGAGCGACGTGCCGGTTCGCGGAGACTTTGACGGCGACGGCAAAGCAGACATCGCAGTCTATCGTCGCGGCACGGGCAGCCCGGCCAACACTTTCTTTGTGCTGAGAAGCTCGGATGGAATGACTCAGGCCGCAACCTTCGGCAATTACGATTCCGATTACATTGTCCCCGCAGATTTCGACGGAGACGGTAAAACTGACTATGCAGTGTGGCGCGGACGCAACCAGAGCAGCCCGGACGGCGGCACCTGGTACTGGCTGCAAAGCTCTGACAGCGCGTTCCGTGCTTTTAACTTCGGCCTCGCCGGAACAGACCAACCTGCGCCCGGAGATTATGACGGCGACGGCAAGACGGATCAGGCCGTGTGGCGTCCCGGTGCGGGCGGGACATTTTACGTTAACCGGAGCACGGCCAACTTTACCGCAGTCTCTTGGGGGATTTCCGGCGATCTAGTACCGGCTTTCTCATTACAAGCTCGTTAGCGTCAGCAAAAATTCTGTCAGTGTTCGCCATAACCGGCTGGCAGCCGTTCGGGTTTTCCATCACGAGCGGCTGCCAGTGGCCTGTCACTGCTCTTCATCCACGGCAAAACCAGAGGGTCAACGCCTGCGTACTTTGGACGCAGCGATGACCGCCCGTGCGCGACTTGCAAACTTGATAAAACTCAGTTAAAGTGGCCGTTTTGTAGCTGGTCGGCATTTTTCACCAGTAGAGAGGCGGAGCGACTCGTCCGACTCCATGATTTTGACAAGGTGGGCAGGGGTGGTCGAGTGGTTAATGGCACCGGGCTGTAAACCCGGCAGGCTAACGCCTTACGTAGGTTCGAATCCTACCCCCTGCACCAATGGTTTCAGGGATGAGGGCGGAGGGATGAGGGATGAATGAATAGCTTTTATTTCATCCCTCATCCCTCATCCCTCTGCCCTTACTGAAGGGCGGGAGTAGCTCAGTTGGTAGAGCGTCAGCCTTCCAAGCTGAATGTCGCGAGTTCGAGCCTCGTCTCCCGCTCCACCTATTCGCGCTGGAGATCGTCGGGTCGAGAGAAGACTTGCCCGAGTAGCTCAGGGGTAGAGCACTTCCTTGGTAAGGAAGGGGTCACGAGTTCAAATCTCGTCTCGGGCTCCATCTTAGGTTTTTAACATTTAATCTAAAGAGGCGTTTCGGAATGTCGAAAGAGAAATTTGACCGCAGCAAGCCGCACGTGAACATCGGAACGATTGGGCATGTGGATCACGGCAAGACGACTTTAACTGCCGCCATCACCAAAGTGTTGGCTAAGCATAACCCCAAGATCACCGTCCGGGCCTTTGACTCCATCGATAATGCTCCGGAAGAGAAAGCCCGTGGCATCACCATCGCCACCGCCCACGTCGAGTACGAGACCGCCAATCGCCACTATGCACACGTGGACTGCCCCGGCCACGCCGATTATGTCAAGAACATGATTACCGGAGCGGCCCAGATGGACGGAGCCATCCTTGTCGTGGCCGCCACCGACGGCCCGATGCCGCAAACCAGAGAGCACATTCTCTTAGCCCGCCAGGTGGGAGTGCCCGCGATGGTGGTGTTCATGAACAAAGCGGATGCGGTGGACGACGAGGAGTTGTTGGAGCTGGTGGAGCTGGAAGTCAGAGAACTGTTGAGTGCCTACGAGTTTCCGGGCGATGATATTCCGGTCATCAAAGGCAGTGCCCTCAAAGCGCTGGAAGGCGATGAGAAATGGGAGAAGACGGTCGAGGAGTTGATGGCGGCCGTCGATAGCTACATTCCGACACCCGAAAGGGATGTGGAGAAGCCGTTTTTGATGCCGGTGGAAGACATCTTCACGATTCAGGGCAGAGGGACAGTGGCGACCGGCAGAGTCGAACGCGGCAGAGTGAAAGTCAACGAGCAGGTGGAGATCGTGGGCATCAGAGACACGCGCACGACCGTGTGCACGGGCGTGGAGATGTTCAAGAAGCTGTTGGACGAAGGAGTGGCGGGAGACAACGTGGGTCTGCTGTTGCGCGGAGTAGAGCGCAAGGACATCGAGCGTGGGCAGGTGATCGCGAAGCCGGGGTCGATTACGCCGCACACGAAGTTCAAGGCGGAGGCGTATGTCCTGACCAAAGAGGAAGGCGGGAGGCACACGCCGTTTTTCACGGGGTATCGACCGCAGTTTTATTTCCGCACCACGGATGTGACGGGAGTGGCGACGCTGCCGGAGGGGATCGAGATGGTGATGCCGGGAGACAACGTGGCGATGGAGATCACGTTGATCGCGCCGATCGCGATGGAGAAGGGGCTGAGGTTCGCGATCCGGGAGGGCGGGAGAACGGTGGGAGCGGGAACTGTCTCCGATGTCGTTGAATAGTAATTTCGTACTTTGTGCTACGCGCTTGCGCCTTAATGACAGTCATGTAATCTAAAGGCAAAGCACAAGTTCAAAACTTAAGGATTGTTAGAGGTTAAGCTATGCCGCGCGATAATATAGTGCTCCAATGCACGGATTGTAAGAGTCGTAATTATACGACGACGAAAAATAAGAAGACGACGCCGGGTCGATTAGAGTTTAGCAAATTCTGCCGACGCTGCCGCAAGCATACAGGGCACAAAGAGACTAAGTAAGAAGGTCAGGGATGAGGGACGAAAGAAAAGCTGTTCGAGTTTTTTCATCCCTCATCCCTCCGCCTTCATCCTTTCTTTGAAGGGGCATAGTGTCAGTGGTTAGCACGTCGGTCTCCAAAACCGAAAGGCCGGGTTCAAGTCCTGGTGCCCCTGAACCCGACTTGGGATGCAGAGCAGCGAGCAGCGTTACAGAGAGAAAGAAGAAGTAGGTGGCGAAAAACGCCGACGACATCATGGCTAAAGATGATTCAGATGATCTGACATTGCCGAAGGGCGCGTCTGCCGGACCCTTAATCCCCGAAGGCGAGCCTGCGGGTCTGCCTGAGCCGCGCGCGGCGCGCTTTGGCGAAGGGCCGGAAGGCAGAGGCGCACGGCGCGAGCGCGGCGTGACGGGAGCGCGTGCAGGATTTTTCACGCGGACGGGGCAATTTTTGCATGACGTGCGCGCGGAGATGAAGCGCGTCTCGTGGCCGTCGGCGACTGATGTTAAGAACACGACGATCATCGTTATCGTGGCTGTCCTTTTCTTCGCCGTTTACCTGTTCGCAGTAGATCGCGGAGTCGCGTTTCTGATTACGCAGCTCGACAGTCTGCTCAAATGGCTGACCGGATCGGTCTGACAAGCAGCAAGGAAACTTTTAACAGATGCAGCAGTGGTTCATCTTACATACTTATTCGGGGCACGAGAAGAAGGTTCGTGACAGCCTGAAGGCGCGCATCCGCGACACGGACTTGCAGGCCGAGATTACAGAAGTGCTCGTCCCGACAGAGACCGTGGTCGAGATGCGCGGCAACAAGCGCATCGAATCATCCCGCATGTTCTATCCGGGCTATGTGCTGGTGCAGATCGAATGTGACGAGCGCGGCCACATCCCCGATAATGTTTTTCACGCGATTAAATCCACTCCGAAGGTGACAGGCTTTGTCGGCGGGCACAACCCGACGCCCCTGACGCCGCAGGAAGTAGATCAGATCGTACACAACGTTACGGAAGCGGCAGAGAAACCCAAGCCGAAGTTCTCGTATACTCAGGGCGAAACCGTCCGCATCAAGTCGGGGCCGTTCGCCAGCTTTACGGGCAAAGTGGAAGAGGTCAACGACGACAAGTCTACGCTCAAGGTCACGGTTACGATCTTCGGTCGCTCGACTCCGGTCGAGTTGAACTTTCTGGACGTGGAAAAGGTGACATTCGCAGAAGAGGAATAACAGTTTTCAGTTTTGGGTTTTCAGTTTTCAGCGAAAACGCTGGCCTCTGAAAACTAAAAACTGAAAACTGAAAACTGAATTATGGCAAAGAAGATTACAGGTTATATCAAGTTGCAAGTCCCGGCGGGCAAGGCTAATCCGGCTCCGCCGATTGGCCCTGCGCTCGGTCAGCACGGCGTCAACATCATGGAGTTCTGCAAAGCCTTTAATGCAAAGACGGCGCAGATGGACCCGGACTTGAAAGTCCCGGTCGTGATTACGGTTTTCGCCGACCGCTCCTTTACCTTTGAGACCAAGACGCCTCCGGCGGCTGATCTCTTGAAGAAGGCTGCGGGCGTCCAGAAAGGCTCCGGCAAGCCTAACAAAGAGAAGATTGGCTCAATCTCTCGCGCCAAGATCGAAGAGATCGCCAAGACCAAAATGCCGGATTTGAATACGACCAGTCTCGAATCCGCCGTCAAGACCATCGAAGGCACGGCGCGCAACATGGGACTTACGATTGAATAGATGTTAGATGCCAGATGCTGGTTTTTACTAACATCTGACATCCAACATCTAGCATCTCTCTTAAGAGGGAGAAGTTGATTCATCAGGGAGATTCGGTTCGCCGGGTGGCAAATCTGCAATCCGCATTCCGAAATCCGCAATTGAATGGCTTCGTTTGAACCTCGGAGTTAATTGAATGAAAAAGCATGGAAAGAAATTCCGTGCGGCCCTGGAAAAGGTCGAGGTCGGACGGAAATACACTCTGGATGAAGGCATCTCAAAGGTTAAAGAGATTGCTTTCGCCAGGTTTGATGAAACGGTTGAGTTGACGATGTGGCTCGGCGTTGACCCGCGCAAGGCAGACCAGCTTGTGCGCGGCACTGTCGTCTTGCCGCACGGTCTCGGAAGATCCAAAACGGTGCTCGTCATCGCCAGCGGCGATAAAATCAAAGAGGCCGAAGAGGCCGGAGCGGATTTTGTCGGCGGCGAAGATATGGTTGATAAGATCAAAGGCGGATGGCTCGATTTCGATGCCGTCATCGCGACGCCGGACATGATGCGCTTGGTCGGCGGACTCGGAAAAGTCTTAGGCCCGCGCGGGCTGATGCCCAATCCGAAAACCGGCACGGTGACGCCTGACGTGCGAACCGCCGTGCAGGAAACCAAAGCCGGTAAGGTCGAGTATCGCGTAGACAAAACGGGCGTTATTCACGTCCCCGTCGGCAAAGTCTCTTTTGAACCGGAAAAGATTAAAGACAACGCGCGCATGCTGATTGACGCGGTCGTCAAAGCCAAGCCGACCACCGCCAAGGGCAAGTACGTCAAGAAAGTGAATCTGGCGGCGACGATGAGTCCGGGCGTTTTGTTAGACGAAACGGCATACGTCAAGTAGCCGCAGTGAGGAGCGAAAGAGATGAAAACCAGAGCACAAAAGCAAAATGATTTGAACGCCCTCACGGAGCAGTTCCAACGCGCTGCGGCAGCGATGCTGGTCGGCTTCCAGAAGATGACGGTTGGCAAAGATCAAGAGCTGCGCAATCAACTACGCGAAGCGGGCGTGACCTATTCGGTCGTTAAAAATACTTTGGCGCGCAAGGCCGCCGAAGGCACGCCGTTCGAGCAGGCGGCGGAACATTTCAAGGGCGTGACCGCCATCGCTTTAACCGAAGGCGGCGATCCGGTCAATTTGTCAAAGGCGATTTCAAAATTCGCCAAAGCCAACCCTGAGACTTTTACTTTCAAGGTCGGCATCGTCGAAGGCAAGGTGGTAGAGCTTAAAGATGTTGAAGCTATTGCCAGCCTGCCGTCGAAGGAAGAGTTAATCTCGAAGGTCATGTTCCTGATTAATTGTCAGGCGCAGCGTTTGGTGACGGTGCTTTCAGCCGTCCCGCGCAACCTCGCCATCGTGGTCAAACAGATCGGCGAGCAGAAGAGCGGCGAAGAAGCCGCGTAACGATTTTGGATTGCAGATTGCGGATTGCGGATTTGAAAACCACTTGAAGGCTTTTTAATCCGCAATCCGAATTCCGCAATCCGCAATGGGTAGGGGCGCGGAAAACGGGCGGGGCGATTGTCAGGTCGCTCTTAGACGGCTCGGATGCTTTTACAAGGTTTGCGATGCAGTGAATCTCAAAGAGCGTCCCGTGGGTTCTCCTGCTGCGAAACTATAAACAACAGCACACTAGAACCCCTTTAGAGGAGGATTGGAAAGCTATCATGGCAGCTACACGTGAAGATGCATTGGAATACATTAAGAATATGACTCTGTTGGAAGCTTCAGAGTTCGTTAAGGTGCTTGAGGAGACGTTCGGCGTTTCTGCCGCAGCAGCAACGGTCGCAGCGGCTCCGGCGGCGGGCGGCGGCGAAGCAGCGGCTCCGGCGGAAGAGCAGACCGAGTTTGACGTGATCCTGCAAGCCGCAGGCGCCAACAAGATCAACGTCATCAAGGTCGTCCGCGAAGTCACTGCGCTTGGTCTGAAGGAAGCTAAAGACCTTGTCGAAGCCGCTCCGAAGGCCGTCAAAGAAGCCGTCACCAAAGAAGAGGCCGAGACGATTCGCCAGAAGCTCGCGGATGCGGGCGCGACCGTCGAAGTCAAATAAGTTTCAAGTCCCAGGTCTCATGTCCCAAGTCGAAAGCCGGTTTTTGACTTGGGACATGGGACTTGAGATTTGGGACTTTAACTTGACAGTTTAACCGTTCACCCTTAAGGTAGGGGAGTAGTGAGGCGCTGGCGTTACTCCCGGAAAATTTGACGAAGAATCTTAACCGCTTTAATTCAAGCGGTCAGGGCAATTTGCGCTCTGGCCGCGCTTTGGCGTCTTTAAAACAGAGGAACGAGTAATAAGTGATAAGTGATAAGAGAAAACAGCATCCTTTTCTTATCACTTATCACTCATCACTTATCACTTAAGGAATAAAACATGTCTGCAAATCCGCTTCAAGCAATCGCGAGTGGGACGGGAAGGCGCACGAGTCAAGCGCCTGAGCGTCAGGACTTTTCTAAAATCAAAACCGCCGTGCGTATTCCGAATCTGATAGAGATTCAGCGCGAGTCGTACAATCGTTTCCTGCAAATGGACTTGCTGCCCGAAGAGCGCGAGAACACAGGTCTGCAAGCCGTGTTCAAATCCGTCTTTCCGATTTCGGATTTTCGCGGCACGGCGACGCTCGATTTCGTGGAATTTCAGATCGGCAACTGGCAGTGCAAGTGCGGCCGGCTGGAAGGTCTCAATTATCTTCGCGGCAACTGCAAGACCTGCGGCTCGACCATCAAGGTTGACCCCTTGACGCCGGGCGAGACCCTCTGCCATAGCTGCGGCACGTTCAACGCCGTGCGCCCGCAACTATGCGACAACTGCGGCGAGCCTGTCGGCCTCAAGCACAAGCATGACCAGCAGGAGTGTCAGGAGCGCGGCATGTCTTACAGCGTGCCTCTCAAGGTCAAGATTCGCCTCACGGTCTTTGATAAAGACCCTGAGACAGAGACTCTTTCCATCCGCGACATCAAAGAGGAAGAGGTCTTCTTTGGCGAGATTCCGTTGATGACGGACAACGGAACTTTCATCATCAACGGCACGGAGCGCGTCATCGTTTCGCAGCTCCATCGCTCGCCCGGAGTCTTCTTCAAACGCGGCGCGCTCTATGTCGCCAAGATTATCCCGTATCGCGGCTCGTGGGTCGAGTTCGAGTACGACCAGAAAAATCTGCTCTACGTGCGTGTGGGAAAACGCAAGTTTCTGGCGACGATTTTCCTGCGCGCGTTGGGCATCTGGCTCTCGCCGCACGTTAATCCCAAAGGAGCCGGTTCGGACTCGCTGCTCGAAGAGGCGATTAAAAACGCCTCGTTCTCGGATGCGGACATCCTGCGCGCTTTTCACGTCGCGGATGAATTACGAGTCCAGCAGGGGCGTCTCTTTATCAAAGTGCCGGAGTCGGGGACGAGCAATCTGGTCGGCATGAAAGTGGATTTCGATGTCACAGGGCGCGGGTCAGACCCGATTGTGCGCGCTGGCAAGAAAGTGAGCAACACCGCGCTCGAAGCTTTGCGCAAGGCCAATATCGGCGAAGTCGAGATTGATACCGCGCAGCTCGAAGGCGCGTTCGCGCTCTCCGATGTGGTCAACACGGAAACGGGCGAAGTCGTCCTCGAAGCCAACAACGAGATCACGCCCGCCAAGTTGCAGGAGATCGTGGAGGCGGGCATCGAAAGCTTTCATGTCTTCTTCCCTGAGCGCGACGATTTGGGTCCGATTCTTTCTCAGACCTTGAAGAAGGATGTGATTACCAAGCCGGTGGATGCGCTGCTTGAAATTTATCGCAAGATGCGCCCCGGCGACCCGCCGACGGTGCAGACCGCGTATCGCCTCCTGGAAGGCATGTTCTTTGACCCGCGCAAGTTCGATTTCTCGCGCGTCGGGCGTCTGAAGTTCAACATCAAGATGGGCAAGCCGGAGCGCGAGCGCATAGACGATCCGCTCCTGGCCGCGCCTGATTTTGTAGAAGTCGTCGCCTACATTCTGAAGATGCGCAAGAACCCGGTCGAATATCAGGCGGATGATATTGACCACCTCGGCAATCGCCGCGTCCGCGCGGTCGGCGAGCTTTTAGAGAACCAGTTCCGCATCGGCTTGGAACGCATGGAACGCGCCATCAAAGAGAAGATGTCCATCCATCAAGAGATGCAGACGACGATGCCGCGCGACCTGATTAACGCCAAGCCTGTGACGGCGGCGGTGCGCGAGTTCTTCGGCTCATCGCAATTGTCGCAGTTTATGGATCAGACCAACCCGCTCTCTGAGATTACGCACAAGCGCAGGCTGTCTGCCCTCGGGCCGGGCGGTCTCTCGCGCGAGCGCGCAGGGTTTGAAGTCCGTGACGTGCATCCGACGCACTACGGTCGCATCTGCCCGATCGAGACGCCTGAAGGCCCGAACATCGGTCTTATCTCTTCGCTCTCTTGCTTTGCGCGAATCAACGAGTTCGGCTTTATCGAATCGCCTTATCGCAAAGTGGTGGACGGGCGCGTCATCGAGTATGTACGCATCGTCAATGGCGGAGATACCAAGCTGAGGCCGGGCGCCCATATTCCGCAGGAAGAGGTCGAGAAGGCCAACAAGCGCGTCGCAGGCGACGGGCGCAAGGCAGAGTTCGAGGCGTGGCCTTTCTATCTGACGGCGTGGGAAGAGGACAAGCATGTCGTCGGTCAGGCCAATATCGAGCTGGATGACGACGGCTATATCATCAACGAGCGCAACGCTTCGCGTAAGGCTGGCGAGTTTATTCTCGCGCGCCGCGAAGAGATCGTCTACGTTGACGTGTCGCCCAAGCAACTCGTCTCGGTCGCGGCATCCCTGATTCCGTTTCTTGAGAACGACGACGCGAACCGCGCTCTGATGGGTTCCAACATGCAGCGTCAATCGGTTCCGCTTCTCCGCGCCGAAGCTCCGTATATCGGAACGGGCATGGAGAAGGTGACGGCGCAGGATTCGGGCGCAGTCGTCGTGGGTCGTCGCGATGGCGTCGTTGATTATGTTGACTCCGAGCGCATTATCATCAAGGCCGATCACAACATGGACGGCACAATCTCGCGCGAGGTGACGGCGGACATCTACACGTTGATTAAGTTCAAACGCTCGAACCAGAACACCTGTATCAACCAGCGTCCAATCGTGCAGGTCGGCGAGCGCGTGGGCAAAGGTCAGGTCATCGCCGACGGGCCATGCACGGACAGGGGCGAACTCGCTCTGGGTCGCAATGTGCTGGTCGCGTTCATGCCGTGGCGCGGTTATAACTTTGAGGACGCTATCTTAGTTTCCGAGCGGCTCGTCAAAGATGATTTCTATACTTCGATTCACATCGAAGAACTGGAAATCGAAGCGCGCGATACCAAGCTCGGCCCGGAAGAGATTACACGCGACATTCCGAACGTCGGCGAGAACATGCTGCGTGATTTGGACGACTCGGGCATTATCCGCATCGGCGCACAGGTTCGTCCCGGCTCGATTCTCGTCGGCAAAGTGACGCCGAAGGGCGAGACGCAGTTGACGGCGGAAGAAAAACTCTTGAGGGCTATCTTCGGCGAGAAGGCCGGAGACGTGAAGGATGCTTCCTTAGTCTCTCCGCCGGGAATTGACGGCACAGTGGTTGACGTGCAGGTCTTCACACGCAAGGGGCAGGAGAAAGACCAACGCTCGCTGACCATCGAGCAGGAGGAAGAAGACCGCCTCCGGCGCGACCTTGAAGACGAGATACGCATCCTGCGCGAACAGCGCGACGCGCGCGTCTACGAGTTGTTCGAGGGACGCAAGCTCGCCAAAGACCTGATGGTCAATAAAGAGACGGTCATCCCGCGCGGCGAAACCATCACCCGTGAGATGCTGGTCGGCATCGAGCCGAAGGCTCTGAGAAAAGCCGAGTTGACCTCGACGCGCGCCGACATTCCGGCTGAAGTCAAAGAGTACGAAGATCGCACCGAGCGGCAGATCAAGATTCTCTCGGACATTTACGAAGAGAAGATTGCGAAGCTCCGGCAGGGCGACGAACTGGCTCCGGGCGTTATCAAGATGGTCAAAGTCTTTATCGCCATGAAGCGCAAGCTGTCTGTCGGCGATAAGATGGCCGGTCGTCATGGTAACAAGGGCGTCATCGCACGCATCCTGCCCGAAGAGGACATGCCGTACTTGCCGGACGGCACGCCTGTCGAAATCGTTTTGAATCCGCTCGGCGTTCCCAGTCGCATGAACGTCGGGCAGATTCTCGAAACGCACCTCGGCTGGGCTGCGCGCGTTCTCGGTCTTCACTTTGCGACGCCCGTTTTTGACGGAGCCAGCGAAGTGGAAATCAAGAAGAAATTGCGTGAGGCCGCCGTCTACCTGCGCGAGCAGGGCTTGCCTGAGATTGTCAACGAGTCCGGTAAGACCATTCTTTATGACGGGCTTTCGGGCGATGCGTTCGAGCAGAAAGTGACGGTCGGTTATATCTACATGCTCAAGCTGTCGCATCTGGTGGATGACAAGATTCACGCGCGCTCGATTGGGCCATACAGCCTGATTACGCAGCAGCCTCTGGGCGGCAAGGCGCAGTTCGGCGGACAGCGTTTCGGAGAAATGGAAGTCTGGGCGCTCGAAGCTTACGGCGCGGCGCACATTCTACAGGAACTGCTGACGGCCAAGTCCGACGACGTGGCCGGACGCTCGAAGATTTACGAGGCCATCGTCAAGGGCGAAGCGGACTTTGATCCGGGCGTCCCCGAATCGTTCAACGTCCTCGTGCGCGAGCTGCAATCGCTCTGCCTCGACGTGGAGCTGATTAACAAGAACGACGGCAACGGAGCAAACGGCGACGGCGCGGGCATCGGCGAGGCTCTGCTGACAAGCGGAGCGGAATAGTTATTATTGCGGAATGCGGATTGTGGAATGCGGATTAAAAAGCAATTAGCTTTTTTCTTAAATCCGCATTCCGCAATCTGAAATCCGCAATGGAGAAAAAGATGTTTCGATTTCAAGAACAAAAACCTCAACTGGCACCGGACTTTGAAGCGATTCGGATTTCTCTGGCGTCGCCGGAGAAGATCAGGCAATGGTCGCACGGCGAAGTGACCAAGCCTGAGACGATCAATTACCGCACCTTTAAGCCTGAGCGTGACGGGCTGTTTTGTGCGCGCATCTTCGGCCCCGTCGCAGACTGGGAATGTCTCTGCGGAAAATACAAACGCATGAAGCATCGCGGAGTCATCTGCGACAAGTGCGGCGTAGAAGTGACGCAGGCCAAAGTCAGGCGCGAGCGTCTGGGGCACATTGATCTCGCCAGCCCCTGCTCGCACGTCTGGTTTTTCAAGGGCTTGCCCTCGCGCATCGGCCACTTGCTGGATATTCCCTTGCGCGAACTGGAAAAGGTTCTCTACTTCGAGTCTTATATCGTCATTGATCCGGGCGATGCGCCGATTAAAGAGCGCGAGCTTTTGACGGACGAGCGGTATCGCGAATTGATGCGCGATTTTCCCGGTCTGTTCGTGGCAAAGATGGGCGCAGAAGCTATTAAAGAACTGCTCACGATGGTTCAAATCGAAGAGCTGTCAACGGAACTGCGCATCAAGATGAAGGAAGAGACTTCGCAACAGAAGAAGCTGAAATATTCCAAGCGTCTGAAGGTTACGACCTCGTTCCTCAAATCCGGCAATCGTCCGGAGTGGATGATTCTGGACGTGATTCCGGTCATCCCGCCCGAGCTGCGCCCGCTCGTGCCGCTGGACGGCGGACGCTTTGCGACTTCCGATTTAAATGACCTGTATCGTCGCGTCATCAATCGCAACAACCGCTTGAAGAAGCTGATGGAGCTGCGTGCGCCCGAAGTCATCGTGCGCAACGAAAAGCGCATGTTGCAGGAAGCCGTTGACGCGCTCTTCGATAACGGTCGCAGAGGCCGCGTGCTGCGCGGCGTCAACAATCGTCCTTTGAAATCTTTGTCGGGCACGCTCAAAGGCAAGCAGGGACGTTTCCGCCAGAACCTCCTGGGCAAGCGCGTTGACTACTCAGGCCGTTCGGTGATCGTCGTTGGGCCGGAACTCAAACTGCACCAGTGCGGTTTGCCGAAGAAGATGGCTCTGGAACTCTTCAAGCCGTTTATCTACAACCAGCTTGAGAAGCAGGGGCACGCGGCGACTATTAAACAGGCGCGCGAGATGGTCGAGCGGCAAGAGCCTGTTGTCTGGGACATCCTTGAAGAAGTGATTCGCGAGCATCCGGTTCTGCTGAACCGCGCGCCGACGCTTCACCGCCTCGGCATACAGGCTTTCGAGCCGGTCCTGGTTGAAGGCAAAGCTATTAAGATTCACCCGCTCGTCTGCACAGCGTTCAACGCGGACTTTGACGGCGACCAGATGGCCGTCCACATTCCGCTCTCGCCCGAAGCGCAGATCGAAGCGGCTGTTCTGATGCTCTCTTCAAACAATATTTTGAGTCCCGCTTCAGGGCAGCCCATCGCCGTGCCTTCACAGGACATCGTGCTTGGCTGCTATTACCTGACGCGCGATAAGCAGGGCGCGAAAGGCGAGGGGCGTGTCTTCGCTTCGCTTGAAGAAGTCTTGCTCGCGCTTGATGCGAAAGAAGTGACGACGCAGACGCCTATCAAGCTGCGCATACAGGGCGACTTGATTGACCTGACGCAGGAGCACGACACGCAGGACATCCTGCGCGCAACCGTGCAGGAAGGCGTGCGGCGCGTTATCAATACGACCGTTGGCCGCGTTATCTTCAATGATTCGATTCCGGCGGGCCTGCCGTTTATCAATGGCACGCTCAAGAAGAAGGGCTTAACGTCCATCGTCAACTATTCGCACATCCGTCTCGGCCACGAGATGACTGTCAAGATGCTTGACGACCTCAAGGCTTTAGGCTTCCTTTACGCGACGAAGGCTGGCATCTCCATCGGCATTGACGATCTGGTGACGCCGGAAGCGAAAAAGACCCTCGTCGCCAAAGCCGAATCGGATGTGATTGACGTTGAGCAGCAATACCTGGACGGCGTCATCACCAACGGCGAGCGTTACAACAAGGTCGTTGCCATCTGGTCTGAAGTGACGGACAAAGTGGCGAAAGAGATGTTCAAGGCGATGGATCAGCGCGAGAAGGATTCGGGCGAGCTGAACCCGATTCTCGTGATGAGTGATTCTGGAGCGCGTGGTTCTGCGCAGCAGATTCGCCAGCTCGCGGGCATGCGCGGTTTGATGGCTAAGCCTTCCGGCGAAATCATCGAGACGCCTATCCGCGCCAACTTTCGCGAAGGCTTGAACGTGCTGCAATACTTCATCTCGACGCACGGCGCACGCAAGGGCTTGGCCGATACCGCGCTCAAGACGGCGGATTCGGGTTACCTGACGCGCCGTCTGGTTGACGTGGCGCAGGATGTGATTATCTCCGAGCCGGACTGCGGCACGCTGCGCGGCATCTCCGCGACGGCGATTGTCGAAGGCGGCGAAGAGATTGAGAGCTTGCGTGACCGCATCGTCGGGCGCACCTCTCTGGACGATGTGATTGACCCGGTCGAAGGCCGCATCATCGTCGGCATCGGCGATGAGATTAACGAAGACCTCGCGGCTGAGATTCAACGCTCAGGCGTGCAAAGGGTTCGCATCCGTTCGGTCTTGACATGCGAGTCCAGACGCGGGTGCTGCATCAAATGCTACGGGCGCAACCTTGCGACCGGGCGTCCGGTTGACATCGGCGAAGCCGTCGGCGTCATCGCCGCGCAATCCATCGGCGAGCCGGGGACGCAGCTCACCATGCGCACGTTCCACATCGGCGGCACGGCGCGTCTCGAAGAATCGTCCAAGCACGAAGCGCGCATGGACGGCAACATCAAGTACGTTGAGGTCAACGTGGTCAAGAATCGTCGCGGCGAAATCATCGCGATGAATCGCAACGGCGCTTTGACCATCATTGATGATCGTGGCCGCGAAGTGGCTCGCTATCAGATAGTTTATGGCGCGCACATCCACGCGGAGAACGGCGCACGTGTGGTTGAAGATCAGGTGCTGGCAACATGGGACCCGTTCACCTTCGCCATCCTGACAGAGGTGGCCGGGACTGTGAAGTTTCAGGACTTGAAGGAAGGCGTGACGGTTGACGAAGAGGTTGACGAAGTCACAGGACAGTCGCGCATGGTCGTCAAGGATTCGCCGGACGAGAAGAAACAGCCTCGTCTGGAAATTCGCAGCAGCAGCCATAAAGTTTTGAAGACTTACCAGATGCCTGTTCGCGCTAACCTGATGGTCTCCGATGGCGATGTGGTTGAGCCGGGCGATGTCATCGCTAAGATTCCGCGCGAAACCACCAAGACCAAAGACATCACGGGCGGTCTGCCGCGCGTCGTAGAGCTTTTTGAAGCCCGCAAGCCAGCCGAGACAGCCGTCATGTCCGAGATTGACGGCATGGTCAAGCTGGGGCCAATCGCTAAAGGTAAACGCAAGCTGATTATTACCGGCGACGATGGTGAAGAGCGCGAGTACGACATCCCGCGCGGTACGCACATCAACGTGCAGGAAAGCGACCGCGTCCGCGCCGGCGAAGCCCTGATGGATGGCCCCTTGAATCCGCATGACATCCTGCGTGTAATGGGTATGAACCGCTTGCAGGAATATCTCGTGAATGAGATTCAAGAGGTCTATCGCTTGCAGGGCGTCAACATCAACGATAAGCACATCGAAGTGATTGTCCGCCAGATGCTGCGCTGGGTGAAGATACGCGAAGTGGGCGACACGGAATTCCTGCTCGACGAACAGGTAGACCGTTTCCGCTTTATGGACGAAAACCAGCGCGTGGTCGAGGGCGGCGGCGAGCCTTCACAGGCAGACCCGCTCCTGTTGGGTATCACCAAAGCATCGCTTTCGACAGACTCCTTTATCTCTGCGGCCTCGTTCCAGGAGACGACGCGCGTCCTGACCGAAGCTGCAATTTCGGGGCGCATAGATTACCTGCGCGGCCTCAAGGAGAACGTCATCATGGGACGCCTGATTCCTGCCGGGACGGGCATGGAGTATTACCGCAACGTCAAGGTCGAACGCGACGAGACGGTTGCGCAGGGACGCCACGACCGCGACGCCGAAGATTTTCCGGAGACCACCGGCGGCATGGACGTGCCCGCTCCCGTCTCTACCAGAGCGGCTGCGGTGGTTCCCGCCACCGGCAACGGAGATGCGGCGACAGAAGACGAAGGCGAAGAGTAAATCCCTCGCCCGACAATCAAGCCAAAGCGCGAGCTTGCTGAAAGTTAGCATCACTCGCATCAACCAAGACCGGCAGAGGCACACCACCTCGCCGGTCTTTTTTGTACGCAGTGCTTGCAGGGTATATACTTTAGAAAGCGCGACGGATTTGAGCAGCAAAGGTTCAAATATGACGAAGACTCTGGAAGCTACATTTGATGGAAAGGTCTTACACCCGGATGAGCCTTTGGAGCTTGCGCCGGACACGCGTGTCAGAATCACTATTGAAACCACAGATGAGTCAGAGAAACAATCCGTCTCTTTTCTCAAGACGGCGCGCACTCTCAATCTGGAAGGCCCTACCGATTGGTCTGAGCGATTTGAAGGATATATTTAACCCAAGTTGCCAGTGATAGATGTTTGGGTGGTTTGCTTAAATTGCCACTAGCTTCAGCTAGTGGATCAAGGTTGCTCTAGCTATCGGCTTCAGCCGAATCATTTAAGCTAAAGCTATAAGGAAGAGGCTTTATTATATTTTGGCTCAAGCCAACTTTCTGTTGTGCAATATATCCACTAGCTAAAGCTAGTGGCAATCAATTAGCTACCAACTTGGGTTATTTACCATCAGTAACAACGGCGAGTAAAAGTCTTCCTAACTAAAGCCCTAACCACAAATAATTATCTCCAATTATGATAGCTTTCGCGCGCTCTTGCGCGAAAGTTTAATATGATTAACCACAGAGCGAGACGCTGACCATTGACGTGCGCCGCCTGCACCTGATCGAAGTTTTGGAGAATACAAGTGTCGAAGAGGAAATCTTTTAAATGAAGAAAAGTTTAATCTGTGTCCTGCTCTTAACGATAAGCCTGCTCATGCCGCAATCCGCATCGGCCTGGAATTATACCGGACATGAAGTTGTGGCGCGCATCGCGTGGGAGAAGATGGAGACGCAGACGCGCCAGCGCATCGTGGCTTTGATGATGCAGGCTCCGGCGGATGCAGACCTTGCCAGCATGTTGCCTGCGGATAACAGGATGTTAATCTTTCGCCAGCGCGATTGGTTTATGCTCGCCGCGACGTGGCCGGACATCGTGCGCAGCGACGAGTTTCCGCAGCGCAAAGAAAAATATCATCATTCTATCTGGCACTTCACAAACTTCTTCTGGCGGCAGCAGCAGAACGGGATGGCTGTGGATGCGCCTGAACTGCAACCCGAAAAAATCAACATCGTCGAGCGGCTCAGCGTTCTGCAAGCTTGGGTCGTGGATAAAAAAAGAGCTGCGGGCATGCGCGGAATTGATGTCGCATGGATAGCTCATCTGGTGGGCGACATACACCAGCCTCTGCACACCAGCGCGCGTGTGACGGACACAGAGCCAAAGGGAGATCAGGGCGCCAACCTTTTTCTCCTGACGCCGAAAGAGACGCCGTCGAGAGATGCGAAAAGATTGCATGGCTACTGGGACGAAATTTTGAACAAGAGCTTTCCGCGCAACGCGAACGAGACGGACCTGGCATATGCCAACCGCCTCGCTTCCGTCATCATGCAGCGTCACCCGGAATCGAAGATGAAGACGCTGCTCAAGCAGGGCGAGTACGCCGCTTGGGCGCAGGAAGGCTTGGCCTCTGCTAAAACATCCGTCTATCCATCATGGCTCAAGCGTTTTCAAACACCGTCTGAAAAGTATCGCAAGCAGGCACAAGCTGTCGCAGAGCCAGCCATCGCGCTCGCCGGATACAGGCTGGCAGACATGCTTGACAGGCTCTTTAGCAATTAAGGATTACAGAGACACAGAGAAATAAGAAGGCAAAAGGTAAAAGTAAAAAGGTAAAAGGAAGGCTCAAAGCATTTTTTATAAAATTTGGTTTCCGCATTCCTTTTGCCTTTTACCTTTTTACTTTTACCTTGTTTTTAAGGAGAACCAAAGGGAAGATGAAGTCTCATACGCGGTACTTGTCGTTTCGTGTTCCGGCACGGATGGGTTTTGTAAACATCACGCGGGATATTGTCAAAGAAGTCGAATCGAGCGGAGTGCAGGAGGGCTTGTGTCTCGTCAACGCGATGCACATCACGGCCAGCGTCTTTATCAACGACGACGAGCCGGGCTTGCATGAAGATTATAAACGCTGGCTGGAAAAATTAGCTCCGTTCGACCCCAGCCCTGAAGCCTATCAACACAATCGCACGGGCGAAGATAACGGCGACGCGCATCACAAGCGGCAAATCATGGGGCGCGAAGTGGTCGTCGCCATCACGCGCGGAAAATTGGACTTTGGACCGTGGGAACAGATATTCTACGGCGAGTTCGACGGCAACAGGGACAAGCGCGTGCTGGTCAAAATCATCGGCGAATAAAATCTCTTCAACAAATTAAGGAGCCCTCGTAATGAAATTAAACATCAGGCTAATCGTCTCTCTGTGTTTCGCGGCTGCGGTTATTGGTTCTGTGTTTCTCTTACATCACGCAGCAGGAACAAAAACTTCTTTCACTCCGCAAGCGCAAGCCGGAAAAATCTTGAGTCTCGAAGAGCGAAAATCCATCGCGGAAAATTTCGCGCAGATACCTCTGCACTTTGAATTGAATCAAGGCCAAACAGACCAGAGCGTGCGCTTCGTCTCGCGCAGCCGCAGTCACGCCCTGCTCTTGAAACAGACCGCAGCCGAATTGGTCTTGCCGAACCGGAAAAAATCTTCCGACGGCAAACAAGAAGTCTCAGAGCCTGATGTTTTAAAAATGAAGCTCGCCAATGCCAATGCCGATTCAAAGATTGAAGGATTGGATGAGCTGCCCGGTCGCTCGAACTATTACACCGGCAACGATTCCGGCAAATGGCAGAAAGATGTTGCCACTTACGGGAAAGTAAAATACGACAATGTGTATGAGGGCGTTGATCTGGTTTACTACGGCAACCAGCGACAGCTTGAGTACGATTTTCTGGTCGCGCCGAACGCCAATCCGAATGCCATCGAGCTGAGTTTTGAAAACGCCAAAAACATCAAGGTTGATGAGAATGGCGATTTGCTTTTGCAGGTCGGCAAGCGCGTCGTGCGCCAGCACGCGCCGTTTGCCTATCAGGAAATTGACGGCGAACGACGCGAGATTGCGGCAAATTATCAAATCCGCAATCCGCAATCCGCAATCCGCAATCGAATGGTTGGTTTTACTCTAGGCGATTATGACCGCAGCAAGCCGCTCGTCATTGACCCTGTGATCGTGTTTGCCACTTACTTAGGCGGCAGCGCGGGCGATGATATTTTTACCATCGAAGGAGGGTTCGGCATCGCGGTTGACGCGGGCGGGAATATTTATGTCGGCGGGGTTACGCCTTCGGCGGACTTTCCGATGGTGACTCCGCATCAACCTGCGTCCGCCGGAAATTACGATGGCTTTATCAGCAAGTTTAACCCGACCGGCACAGCCCTGCTCTATTCCACATACTTCGGCGGCAGCGACGAAGACAGAATTTTCAATATCTCGCTCGGCCCCGCCAATGAGATATTCGTTTCCGGTTACACCTTCTCGATAAACTTTCCGACGGTGACGCCGTTTCAGGCGACGAACATGGGTCAGAATGATGGCTTCGTCGCGAGATTTACGAGCAGCGGCGCGTTGAGTTATTCGAGCTATCTCGGTGGCGGTGGCGGCGACGCCTGTCTCTTTATCAAGAACGAAGGCGCGAACGTTGTCATCTTTGCGGGCGCGACAGGCTCCACAAATTTCCCAACCGCGAACGCTCTGCAACCGTTCAACGCGGGGCAGGCGGATTTCGTGGTGGGCAAGCTGAACTTAAGCACGAATACGATGATTTTTTCCACCTACTTTGGCGGCATCTCAAGTGACGCCATGAACCTCGCGTCGGGAGGCGTTGATGCGGCGGGCAATATTTATTTCGGGGGCGTGAGCAATTCGTTCGACTATCCTGTAACGCCAAACGCTTTTCAAACAGAGAATGGCGGCTCGGATGATGTGGTCGTCACGAAGATCAATAGTACGGGCACGGCTGTGTTGTACTCGACCTTCATCGGCGGAAATCTGGTTGATGCAGCGGATGCTCTGACCGTTGACCAGAACGGCAACGCATACGTCACAGGCTTCACGCGGTCTGCCAACTTTCCCTTGAAGAATGCGTTTCAGTCTGAATTAAATGACCCGGATGCGTTCGTCACTAAATTGAACCCGAGCGGGAGCGAGCTGGTCTTTTCGACATTTCTCGGCGGCAACAATCTGGAAAGAGGCTCCGGCATCGCGACCGACGCGGGCGGCAATTGTTATGTGACGGGGCGTTCCAACTCCGGCGATTTTCCGACCAAGCGCGCCGTGCGCCCGCCGCGCGGTTTGGACGATGCTTTTATTTCCAGATTTAACCGTGACGGCGCGTTGCTCTTCTCCACGCTCTATGGCGGCAGCGCGAACGATTACGGTTTCGGGATCGCCGCAGACAACAGCAACAATGCTTATATCACCGGGCGCGCGACCAGAAACTTTTTCGTCACGCCGGGGGCTTTTCAAAGCACTATCGGCGGCAACGCGGATGGCTTCCTCGCGAAAATCAACACCTCCGCGCGCAAGGTTAAGAGCGATTTTGACGGCGATGGTAAAGCGGACATCGCTGTCTTTCGCCAGAGCACAGGAGTCTGGTACGTCTTGCAAAGCTCTAACGGCGTGGTTCGCTCGCAGCCGTTCGGCATGAATGGCGATGTGCCAGTGCCGGGTGATTACGACGGCGACAGCAAAACGGACTTCGCTGTCTTTCGCCCATCGGACGGCATCTGGTACATCCTGAACAGCAAGACGAACTCGTTGCGCTCTGTCTTCTGGGGCGTCAGTACGGACAAACTAGTGCAGGGCGATTACGACGGCGATGATAAAACGGACGTGGCCGTCTATCGCCCGTCAAGCGGCGCATGGTTTATCATCTTGAGTTCGACCAACGGTCTCAGAACATACTTTTTCGGATTGCCCGGTAACAAGCCCGTGCAGGCCGATTATGACGGCGACGGCGTGACCGACATCGCTGTGTATGACCCGAACAACGGCGTCTGGTCTATCATAGGCTCTTTCGCAGGCGTCATCGCGCAAAAGTTCGGAACCACCACGGACAGACCCGTCCCCGCAGATTACGATGGCGACGGCTATGACGACTTAGCCGTTTATCGCCCCTCTGAGGGCACCTGGTACATGCTGCGTAGCAGCAGCGGCAATTCGCTGTTCTCATTTCAATGGGGACTCAGTACGGACATCCCAAGCGCGGGCGATTATGACGGCGACGGCAAAGAAGATATAGCTGTCTTTCGCCCCTCGAACGGAGTTTGGTACATCACGCGCAGCTCGAACAATTCAAACTTTGCGACGGCGTTTGGTTTGAATGGAGATGTTCCGGTTGCTTCGGCCTACGTGCCGCAGTAATACTTTAGGACTTCGTGCTTTGTGCTTTGTTCTTTGCACGCTCCTCAAGCTTGGGTGATAAAACTCAAGCTGAGATAAATGAGCAAAGAACAAAGTACAAAGCACAAAGCACAAATAAAAACCATGCAACAAGAACCTAACAAGATAATTTTCTCAATGGTCGGCGTCAGTAAATTCTATGACAAGAAGGCCGTTCTCAAAGACATCTACCTTTCATTTTTCTACGGGGCGAAGATCGGCGTCCTGGGCTTGAATGGCTCTGGCAAAAGCTCTCTCCTGCGCGTCATCGCGGGCGTGGATAAAGAGATTAACGGCGAAGTCGTTTTCTCGACCGGGTACAGCGTCGGGCTTTTGGAACAAGAGCCAAAGCTTGACGAATCCAAAACCGTGCGCGAAGTGGTCGAAGAGGCCGTCGCAGAGACCGTCAGCCTGCTGAAAGAATACGACGAGATCAACAATAAATTCGCAGAGCCGATGTCGGATGACGAGATGGCCGCGCTGCTCGAAAGACAGGGCGCGGTGCAGGAAAAGCTGGATGCGATAGACGCCTGGGATTTGGACTCGCGGCTTGAGATGGCGATGGACGCCTTGCGCTGCCCGCCGGGAGACACGCCCGTCAAAATTCTCTCCGGCGGCGAGAAACGTCGCGTCGCGCTCTGTCGCCTGCTCCTGCAAAAGCCGGACATTCTTCTGCTTGACGAGCCGACAAATCACCTGGACGCGGAATCGGTCGGCTGGCTTGAACAGCACTTGCAGAAATACGAGGGCACGGTCATCGCCGTCACACACGACCGTTATTTTCTCGACAACGTCGCGGGATGGATTCTCGAACTTGATAGAGGTCACGGCATCCCCTGGCAGGGAAACTATTCTTCATGGCTTGAGCAGAAACAGGAACGCTTGAAGCGTGAAGAGAAGTCTGAGAGCGAGCGTCAGAAGACTTTGCAGCGCGAGCTGGAATGGATACGCATGTCGCCGAAAGGGCGTCACGCGAAATCCAAAGCGCGCATCAATTCTTACGAGGCTCTGTTGAGTCAGGAAAGCGAAAAGCGCGCCGAAGGCTTGGAGATATATATCCCGCCGGGGCCGCGTCTCGGCAACGTCGTAATCGAAGCAGAGGAAGTGAGCAAGGCTTACGGCGACCGTTTGCTGGTTGACAAGATGGCTTTCGCTTTGCCGCCCGGCGGCATCGTTGGCATCATCGGGCCAAACGGCGCGGGGAAAACGACTCTCTTCAGAATGATTACGGAACAGGAGACGCCCGACAGCGGCGCTTTCAAAATCGGAGAGACGGTCAAGCTCGGCTATGTTGACCAGAGCCGCGATGCGCTGAGCGCAGACAAAAATATCTGGGAAGAGATTTCCGAAGGTCTTGACGTAGTGCAACTCGGCGCGCGGCAGGTCAACTCGCGCGCATATGTTTCGCGCTTCAACTTCTCAGGCTCAGACCAGCAGAAAAAGGTCGGGACGCTCTCAGGCGGCGAGCGCAACCGCGTCCATCTCGCCAAGATGCTCAAAGAAGGCGCAAACGTTTTGCTGCTCGACGAGCCGACCAACGACCTGGATGTCAACACCATGCGCGCTCTCGAAGAGGCTCTGGAAAACTTTGCCGGATGCGCCGTCGTCATCAGCCACGACCGCTGGTTTCTCGACCGCATCGCCACTCACATCCTCGCCTTTGAGGGCGAAAGCCGTGTCGTCTGGTTCGAAGGCAACTATTCCGAATACGAAGCCGACCGCCGCGAAAGATTAGGAGCCGCAGCAGACCAGCCGCACCGCATCAAGTACAGGCAGTTGACGCGAAGTTAAAAATTAGCCGCGAAAAGGCACATAAACACAAAAAGAAGTATTGTTTAACTTTTGTGGTTGTGTGCCTTTTCGCGGCTAACTCCTTCCTACCGCGCTTGACATCAAACGTTTGAATCCGTATAGTCTCTCGTTTCGGACTGACAGTCTGATTCTGACAGTGCAACGCTTGTATTGGTTCTGTTGGTGTGGAGGCGTTGCCCGGTTGCTTTTTTGGAAATTTAGCAGCCGCTTGACACGTATTGTGGCGTAAAGGCCAGCGTCGCGCGTTTCCTTTTAGAGGGAAACCGTCCCCATGTCTGGCACGCGAACAGGGCTTGGAAATAAGAGCCTGCTCGTCTTTTGATAACAAGCGACGCCACAGAAAAGTTTCGGCTTCGGGGGAAGCCAGCATCCACACCCTTTTTAGATTTCAGAACATCCCTCAAACAAAAATTTAGGCAACAGGACAGCCCGCTTGCGCTGACTGCCGAACAAGTTTCGGAAAGAGGCAGGTGATGTCCCCTTTTGCGCTCTGAAGACTAAAAAGAGCGTTAGTGACGTTTAAGAGGATAACGAGCAGTGCCAACGATTAATCAGCTTGTTCGCAAGGGTCGTCAGGCCGTGAAGTATAAGACGGCCAGCCCGGCTCTTCAGGAATCGCCTCAGCGACGCGGCGTCTGCACGCGCGTCTACACGCAAACGCCAAAGAAGCCGAACTCGGCTCTGCGCAAGGTCGCGCGCGTGCGCCTGACCAACGGCATCGAGGTGACGACTTATATTCCGGGCGTCGGCCATAACTTGCAGGAGCACTCGATTGTGCTCATTCGCGGTGGCCGCGTAAAGGATTTGCCGGGTGTGCGCTATCACGTGATTCGCGGCACGCTCGATTCCGTGGGCGTCTCAGACCGCAAGCAAGGACGCTCAAAGTACGGCGCAAAACGTCCGAAGGCGGGCGCGGCAGGAGCCAAAAAATAGGGTATAGGAAGAAGGGTGTAGGGTGTAGAGAAAACGAATTCTTTACCCTATACCCTACACCCTAACCCCTTCACCCTATCGAGAGATTATGCCAAGAAGAAGAGTTGCAGAGAGACGCGAGGTTTTGCCTGATCCGGTCTACAGCAGTCCGTTGGTCACGAAGTTTATCAACGGCATCATGTTGGGCGGAAAGAAATCAACGGCGGAAACGATTTTCTACAGTGCCCTGACGCAGATTGGCGATAAGGCCGGTGAAGAACCGCTCAAGGTCTTCAAGCGCGCGATTGATAACGTCCGGCCAACGGTCGAAGTCAAATCGCGTCGCGTCGGCGGCTCGACCTATCAGGTGCCGATTGAGGTGCATCAGGAGCGGCGCGGCGCGCTGGCGATTCGCTGGATTGTGCAGTATGCGCGCGGGCGCGGCGAAAAGACCATGACCGACCGTCTGGCCGGAGAGCTGCTCGACGCCGCCAACAATCGCGGCAACGCGGTCAAGAAGAAAGAAGACACGCACCGCATGGCTGATGCCAATAAGGCATTCGCGCATTATAAGTGGTAGATGATTGAGTAAATGGTAAATAGTAAATGGTGAATAGATAAGACCATTTACTATTTACTATTCACTACTTACGAGTTCTGAAATGGCAAAGCAAGACCTAAACAAGTTCCGCAATATTGGCATCATGGCGCACATTGATGCCGGTAAGACTACGACGACCGAGCGTGTGTTGTATTACACGGGCGTTTCGCACAAGATCGGCGAGGTGCATGAAGGCACCGCGACGATGGACTGGATGGAGCAGGAACAGGAGCGCGGCATCACGATTACTTCCGCCGCGACGACCTGCTTCTGGGAACGCAACGGCGTCGAGCATCGCATCAACATTATTGACACGCCCGGCCACGTAGACTTTACGATGGAAGTCGAGCGTAGCTTGCGCGTGCTGGACGGCGCGGTCGCGGTCTTTGACGGCGTCGCGGGCGTCGAGCCGCAATCGGAAACCGTCTGGCGTCAGGCGGACAAGTACGGCGTGCCGCGCATCTGCTTTATCAACAAGCTTGACCGCGCAGGCGCATCCTTTCAGCGTTCCTTTGATTCCATCATCACGCGGCTCGGCGCAAATCCCGTCGCCATCCAGATTCCCATCGGCCTCGAAGACCAGTTCAAAGGCGTCGTTGACCTGATTACGATGAAGGCTCTCGTCTGGAAAGACGAGGCGAAAGGCTCTGAGTACGAGACGCTCGAAATCCCCGCAGAACTTCGTGAGGAAGCCGAAACCGCGCGCCACAAGCTGATCGAGGCGGTCGCTGATGTCGAAGAAAGCTTGATGGAGAAATACCTCGAAGACGAAGGCGCAAGCATCACTGAAGCAGAGATTCGCGCCGCGCTTCGTAAAGGCACGCTGGCTCTCAAGCTCGTTCCGGTCGTCACCGGCTCGGCCTTTAAGAACAAAGGCGTGCAGACGATGATTGATGCGGTCATTGATTACCTGCCTAGCCCGCTCGACATTCCTCCGATTGAGGGAATCAATCCGAAGACCGGCGAAACAGAACTTCGTCCTGCTGATGCATCTGCTCCCTTTAGCGGCCTCGTCTTCAAGATCATGGGGGACAAGCATCTCGGCCAGCTCTCGTTCGTGCGTATCTATTCGGGAACGATTAAGGCAGGCTCTTACGCTTACAATCCGGTCAAAGACAATAAAGAACGTGTCGGTCGCCTGATGCAGATGCACGCCAACAAGCGTGAAGATATTGAAGAGGCGTCTGCCGGCGAGATCATCGCCATCGGCGGCATGAAGCAGGTCACTACCGGCGACACCGTCTGCGATGAGAACAAGCCTATCGTGCTTGAAGCGATGGATTTCCCGGCTCCCGTCATTCGCGTCGCGGTCGAACCCAAGACGCGCGCAGATCAGGACAAGCTCGGTATCGCTCTTTCGCGTCTGGCTCAGGAAGACCCCAGCTTTAACGTCTCAACCGATCATGAGACAGGGCAGACGATCATCGCCGGCATGGGCGAACTGCATCTGGAAATTATCGTGGATCGCATGAAGCGCGAGTTCGGCGTCGAAGCCAATGTCGGCAAGCCGCAGGTCGCGTACCGCGAGACCATCACGCAGCCTGCTCCCGGCAAAGAAGTATTCAAGAAGCAGACAGGTGGACGCGGTCAGTACGGCCACGTCGAGCTGGAAATCGAGCCTGCTCCCGGCGAAGGCTTTGTCTTCGAGAACAAGATTACGGGAGGCGCGATTCCGAAGGAATACATCAGGCCGGTTGAGCAAGGTGTCAAAGACGCTCTGGAGCGTGGCTACCTGGCTGGCTATGAGTTGGTGGACATCAAAGTGCGCCTCGTCTTCGGCTCGTATCACGAAGTTGACTCAGACGAGCGTTCATTCACCATCGCAGGCTCTCTGGCGTTTCAGGATGCTGTGAGAAAAGCTAAACCGGTTTTGCTTGAGCCGATTATGCGCGTTGAAGTCGTGACCCCTGAAGAATACATGGGCGCAGTCAACGGCGACTTGAATCGTCGTCGCGGCCAGATCGAAAAGATGGAACCGCGTCCCGGCGGCGCACAGGTCATCACGGCCTTCGTGCCGCTCTCTGAGATGTTCGGTTACACGACCGACCTCCGAAGCGCGACACAGGGACGCGCCACTTCGACCATGCACTTCGAGCGTTACGATCAAGCGCCGAAGAACGTCGCAGAAGAAGTGATTGCCAAAGTTCAGGGAGTAGCAAAATAAGGGCTGAGGGCAAAGGGATGAGGGATGAAGCAAAAACTGCTCGTTCCTTTTCATCCCTCATCCCTCATCCTTCATCCCTTAAATAAGGAGCGAGAGGACAGAAGATGAGCAAGGAAAAGTTCGATAGATCCAAGCCGCACGTGAACATCGGAACGATTGGGCATGTGGATCACGGCAAGACGACTTTAACTGCCGCCATCACCAAAGTGTTGGCTAAGCATAACCCCAAGATCACCGTCCGGGCCTTTGACTCCATCGATAATGCTCCGGAAGAGAAAGCCCGTGGCATCACCATCGCCACCGCCCACGTCGAGTACGAGACCGCCAATCGCCACTATGCACACGTGGACTGCCCCGGCCACGCCGATTATGTCAAGAACATGATTACCGGAGCGGCCCAGATGGACGGAGCCATCCTTGTCGTGGCCGCCACCGACGGCCCGATGCCGCAAACCAGAGAGCACATTCTCTTAGCCCGCCAGGTGGGAGTGCCCGCGATGGTGGTGTTCATGAACAAAGCGGATGCGGTGGACGACGAGGAGTTGTTGGAGCTGGTGGAGCTGGAAGTCAGAGAACTGTTGAGTGCCTACGAGTTTCCGGGCGATGATATTCCGGTCATCAAAGGCAGTGCCCTCAAAGCGCTGGAAGGCGATGAGAAATGGGAGAAGACGGTCGAGGAGTTGATGGCGGCCGTCGATAGCTACATTCCGACACCCGAAAGGGATGTGGAGAAGCCGTTTTTGATGCCGGTGGAAGACATCTTCACGATTCAGGGCAGAGGGACAGTGGCGACCGGCAGAGTCGAACGCGGCAGAGTGAAAGTCAACGAGCAGGTGGAGATCGTGGGCATCAGAGACACGCGCACGACCGTGTGCACGGGCGTGGAGATGTTCAAGAAGCTGTTGGACGAAGGAGTGGCGGGAGACAACGTGGGTCTGCTGTTGCGCGGAGTAGAGCGCAAGGACATCGAGCGTGGGCAGGTGATTGCGAAGCCGGGGTCGATCACACCGCACACGAAGTTCAAGGCGGAGGCGTATGTCCTGACCAAAGAGGAAGGCGGGAGGCACACGCCGTTTTTCACGGGGTATCGACCGCAGTTTTATTTTCGGACGACGGATGTGACGGGAGTGGCGACGCTGCCGGAGGGGATCGAGATGGTGATGCCGGGAGACAACGTGGCGATGGAGATCACGTTGATCGCGCCGATTGCGATGGAGAAGGGGCTGCGCTTTGCTATTAGAGAAGGCGGGAGAACGGTGGGAGCGGGAACTGTCTCCGATGTCGTTGAATAGTTAATTTGTTCTTTGTCCTTTGTGCTTTGTTTTCAGATAAGACAAAGGCGACTATCAAATCGCACAGAACAAAGAACAAAGAACGAAGCACAAAGTACAAAAATTATGCTGAACGAAAAGATCAGAATCAGACTCAAAGCTTACGATCACCGCGTGCTGGATCAATCCACCTCGGAGATCGTCGAAACGGCCAAGCGCACGGGCGCACGTGTGGCCGGGCCGATTCCGCTTCCCACTTTGAAAAACAAGTGGACGGTTCTCAGGTCGCCGCACGTGGACAAAAAATCGCGTGAGCAATTCGAGATCAGAACGCACAAGCGTCTGATGGATATTCTTGACCCGACTCCGCAGACGGTTGACGCCCTGATGAAGTTAGACCTTCCCGCAGGCGTGGATGTCGAGATCAAAGCGTTCGGCAAGGATCGTTAAAACGATCAGTCCCAAGTCCCATGTCCCAGGTCAAAAACGGGCTTGGGTGGATTTGAGACTTGGGACATGGGACTTGAGACTTGGGACTTGAGGTGGAAGTGATGATTAACGGAATCATCGGTAAGAAAGTCGGCATGACGCAGTTGTTTGCGCCGGATGGCACGGTCACTCCGGTGACGGTCATCAAGGCCGGACCCTGCATCGTCGTGCAGAAAAAATCTTCGGCGGGGCGTGATGGTTATGACGCCGTGCAGCTTGGCCTTGTCGAAGACAAGCCCATCAAGCTGAAGAACGTCAACAAGCCCATGCGCGGCCACTTTGAAAAGACGGGCGGCGGTACGCCTCCGACGCGCATTCTCAAAGAGTTTCGGCTTGACGAGACGGGCGATGCGATGAACGTCGGCGACAAGGTGCTGGTAGATCAGTTCGCGGACGGCGATTCTATCGAAGTCATCGGACGCTCAAAAGGGCGCGGCTTCGCGGGCACGGTCAAACGCCATAACTTTAGTCGCGGCCCGGAGTCGCACGGCTCTATGAACGTGCGTGCGCCGGGTTCCATCGGCCAGTCCGCCTATCCGTCGCGCGTCATCAAGGGCACGCGCTCTTCGGGGCACATGGGCGATGAGCGAGTGACTGTTAAAGGCTTGACGGTTGCGCGCGTGGATGTTGAGAACAACTTGCTGATGGTGCGCGGCGCAGTTCCCGGCGCAACCGGCAGCGTGGTCATTATTAAGAAGTCTGCTAGACAGAAGAAAACATAGTCCAGAGTTTAGAGTCTGAAGTCTGGAGTCAAAAGGATAAACCCTTAAGACTCCTGACTCCTGACTCCGAACTCCAGACTGCGAACGGAGTGAGCTATGCCTACCGTTAAGGTGCGCAATCTGAAGAACGAAGAGGTCGGCGATCTGGAATTGTCCGACGCTGTGTTCGGCGCAGAGCTGAACGAAGCGTTGATTCATGCCGCCGTCCGAAATTTTATGGCGAACGCCCGCGCGGGCACCGTCGGCACGAAGACGCGCGGCGATGTCTCCGGCTCAGGCCGCAAGCTCTGGAAACAGAAGGGCACCGGGCGTGCGCGTATCGCTAGCTTGCGCTCTCCACTGTGGAAGGGCGGCGGCAAGGTGCACGGACCGCAGCCACGTGACTGGTCTTACAACATGCCGAAGAAGATGCGGCGCGGTGCGCTGCGCTCGGCTCTGTCGGAGCGCGTGCGCGAAGGCAACGTGATCGTCGTGGACGGCTTTGCGATGTCTCAGCCGAAGACCAAAGATTTTATCGCTTCGCTCGGCACTCTCGGCGTCGAAGGCAAGACGTTGATTGTTGACTCGATGGAAAACGTCAACCTGTGGTTGGCGGCGCGCAACGTCAAGCGCACGAAGGTGGTCAACAGCTACGGCCTGAACATTTACGATTTGCTGTATCACGAAAAGCTCGTGCTCTCGCGCTCGGCGGCGGAAGAGTTGAACCACCTGCTCGACCCGCAGGCGCAGAAAGCGACTCGCGCGAGTGACGAAGAAACTCCTGCCGTGCCGGAAAACGATGGCGCGGAAGAAGAGGAGGCGGCATAACAGATGAGAACAGTTTGGGACATCATCAAGTCGCCGGTGATTACGGAAAAGGCTCTGATGGCGAAAGAGGAATCGCAGGATGGTCGCCAGCTTTTGACCTTCCGGGTTGATCGCCACGCCACCAAGCCTGAGATCAAGTCCGCCGTCGAGACCATTTTTCAGGTCAAGGTGGATCAGGTGCGAACGATCAATTACATGGGCAAGACCGCACGGCGCGGACGCCACGAAGGCCGCAAGCCTTCCTGGAAAAAAGCCTACGTCACCTTGAAGCAGGGCGAGCAGCCCGTGGATTACGGCGAAGCCGTTTAATTGCGGAATGCGGATTTCAGATTGCTGATTTCAGAACGGGAACCAAGTATTTTCAATCCGCAATCCGCAATCTAAAATAAAAAAATGGGTATAAAGAAACTTACACCGACATCGCCGGCGCGTCGTTACCAGACATATTTGACGCGCGATGATTTGACTCCGGGCGCAGAGCCAGAGAAGTCTTTGCTTGAGCCGAAGAAGCGCATTTCGGGACGCAACAACGACGGGCGCATCACCGTGCGTCGTCGCGGCGGCGGCCACAAACGCTTTTATCGCATCGTTGATTTCAAGCGCAATAAGGACGGCGTGCCCGGTCGCGTGACGCAGATCGAGTATGACCCGAATCGCTCGGCGCACATCGCCCTGATTACTTATCTCGACGGCGAGAAGCGTTACATCGTCGCGCCGGTCGGCCTCGAAGTCGGCAAGACTGTGATGAGCGGCCCCGAAGCGGACATCCTTCCGGGCAACAATCTCCCGATTCGCAATATCCCTCTGGGAACGCAGATTCACAACATCGAGCTGCGCCCCGGTAAGGGTGGGCAGATGGCTCGCAGCGCGGGAGCGTTCGCACAGCTCGTCGCCAAAGAAGGCGATTATGCGCAGCTTCGCATGCCTTCGGGCGAAGTTCGCCGCGTGCCCGTCGTGTGCAAAGCGACGGTCGGGCAGGTCGGCAACGTCGAGCATGAGAACGAAAGTATCGGCAAGGCCGGACGCTCGCGCTGGAAGGGCATTCGCCCGCATGTGCGCGGCGTCGCCATGAATCCGGTTGACCACCCGCACGGCGGCGGCGAAGGCAAAACCAGCGGCGGACGCCATCCCGTCACCCCTTGGGGACAACCCACGCGCGGCTACAAGACGCGCAGCAACAAGCGCACGCAGAAGATGATCGTGCGCGATAGAAGAGTTAAATAAAGTCCCAAGTCCCAAGTCCCAAGACCCAAGTCAAAACAACAAACTTGGGACATGGGACTTGAGACTTGAGACTAAAGTGGAGCGAAGCGAAACGCTATGGCACGTTCAGTAAAAAAAGGCCCGTTTATAGACAAGAGCATACAGAAGGCTGTGGAGCGGATTCGCTCCGGCGCAGCGCGTCCACCGGCCATCAAGACGTGGTCGCGTCGTTCGACGATCACGCCCGACATGGTCGGCTTGACCTTCGGCGTGCACAACGGCAGGCGTCACCTGCCGATTTACGTGACGGAGAACATGGTCGGACACAAGCTCGGCGAGTTTGCGCCGACGCGCACCTTCAAAGGCCACGCGGGAACGAAGGCTGAGAAGTCTTCAAAGGTAGGAAAGAGATAGTTTCAAGCCCCAAGTCTCATGTCCCAAGTCATAAAACTTGGGACATGGGACATGAGACTTGGGACTTTATGCGGAGCGAATTATGGAATCGAAAGCCAGTGCGAAATATCTTCGTGGGTCGGCGCAGAAAGCGCGGCTCGTGATTGATATGATTCGCGGCAAAAATGTTAATAAGGCTTTGGCGATCTTGCAGTACACGAACAAGCGTGCGGCGGGCAGCATAGAGAAATGCGTGCGCTCGGCTATCGCCAACGCGAGCGAGGCGGCGGAGAAGGCGAACATCGCCATTGACCCGGACGAGTTATGGGTTAAAGCGTGCTTCGTAGATCGCGGGCCGTCGAAGAATCGGAGCCGCATGCGCCCTGCCCCGCAGGGACGCGCTTATCGCGAGAAGCGACACTTCTGTCATGTGACGATCTTGCTGTCGAGCGACGAGCCGCAGAAGGCTGCGCCCGTCAAAGGCCAGACTGCGGCAACGGAATCTGCCAAGCCCGCCGAGAGCAAGAATCGCAAGCGCGGCGGAGCAGCCTCTGCCCCGCGCGCCAAACGCACCGCGCCGAAGGCTGAGAGCGCGAAGAGTGAAGCTCCGGCGGAAACAAGCGGAGACGCGGAAACAAGCGCAGAATAATTTCCTGATTTGAGATTTTGAATCTCAGATTTTAGATTTGAGATTGAAAACTCAAGTCATTTGCAGGACTGAAACGGAGAAGAAGAGTGGGTCAGAAAGTTCATCCATACGGCTTCCGCCTCGGCTACAACAAAGACTGGCACTCGCACTGGTTTGCTAAAAAACAGTTTGGCGAGTACCTCCTCGAAGATCTGAAGCTGAAGCGCGATTTGAAGAATCGCTTTGCGGGCGCGGGCGTCTCGCACGTAGACATAGAGCGTGCCGCCAATCGCCTCAAGATCATCATTTACACGTCGCGTCCCGGCATCATCATCGGTCGCAAAGGCGCGGAGATTGATAAGCTCAAGAGCGATCTTTCTTCCAAGACCGGCAGAGAGGTGCTGGTCTCGATTCAGGAGATTCACAAGCCGGAATTGAACGCGCAACTTCAGGCCGAAAAGATTGCCGCGCAGCTTGAGAAGCGTATCGCCTTTCGCCGCGCCATGCGTAAGACCGTCGAAGAGTCTTTGCGTTTCGGCGCACAGGGCATCAAGGTCAAAGTCGCAGGCCGCTTGAACGGAGCGGAAATCGCGCGCAGCGAATGGCACTTGCAGGGACAGCTTCCGCTGCACACTTTGCGTGCGGACATTGATTACGGCTTGGCCGAAGCGCATACGACCTTTGGCGTCATCGGCGTCAAGGTCTGGATTTATCGCGGAGAGATTCTTGACCCGAAGGCTGCGATGGCGCGCGGCACCGGAACCGATCCGATTAACGAGCCGCGCGGCGACCGCGGAGGAGAGCGTCGCCCCCGCACACGCCGCGAGCGTGAAGGTGGCCGCGACGGAGAGCGCGGCGACAGAGGCGACCGTCGCCCGCGTGGCGGAGATAGACCATAAGGGCAGATGTTAGATGACAGATGTTAGTAGAAGCAAAAGCTAACATCCGAAATCCAGCATCTAGTATCTATGTTGAGCGGAGCGAAACACTATGTTGATGCCGAAAAAAGTTAAGCACCGGAAGCAGATGAAGGGGCGTATGACCGGCAAGGCCATTCGCGGAAGCCAGATCAGCCACGGTGAGTACGGGCTTAAGACTTTAGAGCCAGCGTGGATTACGGATCGCCAGATCGAAGCCGCGCGTATCGCCATGACGCGCTATATCAAGCGCGGCGGCAAAATCTGGATTCGCATGTTCCCCGACAAGCCGATTACCAAAAAGCCTGCGGAAACCCGCATGGGCAAAGGCAAGGGCGCGCCCGAATACTGGGTCGCAGTGGTCAAGCCGGGTCGCATCCTCTACGAGATCGAAGGCGTGGATGAAACGACGGCGCGCGAAGCCATGCGCTTGGCGGCGCAGAAGCTGCCGATCAAGACCAAGTTTGTGAGCCGCGCCGAGCAGGAAGGGGGCGCTGTCTAGTTTATGAAGAAGCAGGAAGAATTAGGCCGTCTGCGAGAGTTGTCAGACGATGATTTAACAAGCGAGGCGGCGCGTCTGAAAGAGTCGCTCTTTCGCTTGAACTTTAAGCTCGCCTTAGGCGAGACCGACGCGGTCAAGCGTATCCGCGAAGAGAAAAAATCGCTGGCGCGTATCTACACTTTAACGCGCGAGCGTTCCAAAGATCGCGAGCAGCAGGCAGTAGCAGCGAAGTAAATAGTGAATAGTAAATAGTCAATAGAGAAAGCGTTCGTCTATTTACCATTTACTATTTACCATTCACTAAAGGAAGAGAAATGGCAGAAGAGAATCAGGAAGATTTAGAGCCGACGACCGAAGCGACAGAGGTTGCCGAAACGGTCGCGTCCGGCGAAACCTTAGCCCATGAAGTCGCGCCGAATGTTGATTCGCAGGCGGGCAATGCTGCGGGCACGGAAGCGGGCAAGCGCGGCAACCGCGCGCAGAAGGTCGGCATCGTCGCTTCGGACAAGATGGAGAAAACCATCGTCGTGCGCGTTGACCGCCTGGTCAAGCATCCGAAGTATCGCCGCTATGTGCGCCGCACGTCGAAGTTCATGGCGCACGACGAAACCGGCGCGACCATCGGCGACAAGGTGCGTATCGTCGAGACTCGCCCGCTCTCAGCCAGAAAGCGCTGGCGCGTCGTCGAGATTGTCCAGAAAGCAGCCAAGTAAGATTTCGGAATGTGGATTTCGGATTGCGGATTAAAAAGCAATTAATTTTTCTTAAATCCGCAATCCGCAATCCGCAATCCGCAATGAGGAAATCGTTATGATTCAGATGCAAACGTCTTTGGACGTGGCAGACAATTCGGGAGCGCGTCGCGTCGAGATGATTATGCCGATTGGCGGCTCGACGGGGAAAATCGCATCCTTAGGCGACCGCATCAAGGTGACGGTCAAGGAAGCTACGCCGGACGGGACGATTAAGAAGGGCACTGTACAGAACGCCGTCATCGTCCGCACGCGCAAGGAAGTGCGCCGTAAGGATGGCACTTACATCCGCTTTGACCAAAACGCGGCAGTCTTGATTAAAGACGACGGGACGCCCATCGGCACGCGCGTCTTCGGGCCGGTCGCGCGCGAATTGCGCGATAAGAACTACATGAAAATCGTGTCCTTAGCGCCGGAGGTTATATAACAGTGAATAAGGGAACCAAGCGCACCCGCATCAAGAAGGGCGATCAGGTCGTCGTCATCGCCGGGCGCGATAAAGAAAAACGTGGCCGCGTGCTTGAAGTCTCGCCCGTCAAAGGCAAGGTCAAGGTCGAAGGCGCAGGCATCATCAAAAAGCACCAGAAAGCCAACCCCGCGAACAATCGCGGCGGCGGCATCATTGATAAAGAAGCTTGGATTGACATCTCGAACGTGCAACTGATTGACCCGCAATCGGGCAAGCCGACGCGCGTGCGTTATGAAATTCAGGGAGACGGCTCAAAAGCGCGCGTGGCAGCGCGCAGCGGCATGAGCTTCGAGAAGTAAAAGCGCAAGAGCAGACAGGCACAACAAGAGTCTGGAAACGCCCTCTGCTAATCTCAAATCTGAGATTTCAAATTTGAGATTGGTAAGACGAGACCCAGACGAAAGGTAAAAGGGACATGGCAACCGTTAGATTAAAAGAGCGTTATCAGAGCGAAATTGCTCCGGCGATCTCCAAAGAATTCGAGATCAAGAATCCGATGGCGATTCCGCGTCTGCAAAAGATCGTCATCAACATGGGAATGGGCGAAGCCATCGCCAACGCCAAAATTTTGGACACGGCGGCGGATGAATTAAGAGCGATTACGGGACAAAAGCCCGTCATCACCAAAGCGAAAAAGTCCATTGCTTCGTTCAAGCTCAGACAGGGGATGCCGATTGGCGTGATGGTCACGCTGCGCGGAGACCGCATGTACGAGTTTCTCGACCGGCTCGTCTCCGTCGCACTGCCGCGCGTCCGCGACTTTCGCGGCGTCTCGCCCAAAGCCTTTGACGGGCGCGGCAATTACACGCTCGGCGTTCGCGAGCAGCTTATTTTCCCCGAAATTGATTTTAATAAAGTGGACAAGACGCGCGGCCTGAACATCTCGATTGTCACCACCGCGCGCAATGACGAGCAGGCACGCTCACTCTTGAAAGCTCTGGGCATGCCGTTTAGACAGTAAAGCAGTGATGAGTGATGAGTGATGAGTGATAAGAATAAAGCTTAAACAGCATGTCTCTTATCTCATCACTTATCACTTATCACTTATCACTGAGGTTATATGGCAAAGAAATCACTGATTGCGAAAGCGAATCGAAAACCGAAATTTTCCGTGCGCGCCTACACACGCTGCAAGCGATGCGGGCGACCGCGCGCTTACCTGCGCAAGTTTAACTTGTGCCGCATCTGCTTCCGCGAACTGGCGCTACAGGGACAAATTCCCGGCGTTGTGAAATCTAGTTGGTAGTTTTCAGTTTTCAGTTTTGAGTTTTCAGTAAAATCTGGAAGCCAGAAGCCATCTGCTGAAAACCGGAAACTCAAAACTGAAACTGTTTTGGAGTAAAGCATGACTGATCCTATTGCCGATATGTTGACGCGGATTCGCAACGCAATCTCTGCGAAGCACTCGCGCGTGGATATTCCGGCCTCGAAATTGAAACTGGAGATCGCCCGCATCCTGAAGGAAGAGGGTTATATCAACAACTTCGTCACCAAGGGCGAGGGCGTCAAGCGCACCATACGGATTTTCCTGCGCTACGATGCGCGCGGCACTTCTTCGATCACGCATCTGCAAAGAGTCTCGCGCCCCGGGCGCAGAGTCTACATGGGCGCGACGGAGATTCCGAAGGTGCTGGGCGGCTACGGCGTCAATATCGTTTCGACTTCGCGCGGCCTGATGAGTGGCAAAACCGCCCGTCGCGAAAACATCGGCGGCGAAGTGTTGGCACAGATTTATTAGTGACAAGTGACGAGTGACAGGTGACAAGATAAAACTTGTTCCTGCTTGTCACTTATCACCTGTCACTTGTCACTGAGGTAAATATGTCTCGCATTGGAAAGAAAGTTATCACCGTTCCGCCGGGCGTGACCGTCACGGTGGGGGAGCGCGAGCTGGAAGTGAAAGGCCCGAAGGGAACTTTGAAGTCTCCGGTTCCCGAAGGCATCAGCTTTAAGCTCGAAGGCGACCAGTTACAGGCCGAGCGCACGTCGGATGAGTTGGCGGCGCAGCATGGTCTTGCACGCGCGCTGGCGAACAACGCCGTCGTCGGCGTCACCGAAGGCTTTACGATGCAGATGGATGTGGTCGGCGTCGGCTACAAGGCGGACGTGCAGGCGAAGCGAATCGTTTTCTCGCTCGGCTACTCGCATCAGATCGAGTTTCCGCTACCCGACGGCGTCGAAGCCAAAGCCGAACGCATGCCGACCAAAGCCAGCATCCAGCAGTACCAGACGACGCTGACCCTCTCCGGCATAGACAAACAGAAGCTGGGGCAGGCCGCAGCCGAAATGCACAAGCTGCGTAAACCCGATGCCTACAAAGGCAAAGGCGTGCGCTACGCGGGCGTGGCTTTGAAATTGAAACCGGGCAAAACCGGGAAATAATTAATGAGTCCCAAGACTCAAATCCCAAGTCCCAAGTCAGCAGGCTGTGGGACTTGAGACTTGAGACTTGGGATTTGGGACTTGAAGGATATGCCTACAAGAAATAGAGCAGAAGTGCGGCGCGCGGTTCACCAGCGCATTCGTCGCAAGGTGCGCGGAACGACCGAGCGTCCGCGTCTGGCGATTTATCGCAGCCTGAATCACATTTACGCACAGGTGATTGACGACGAGCAGGGCAAAACGCTTGCCTCAGCTTCGACGACGGAAAAGGATTTGCGCGGGGCGACGGGCGGCAATCTCGATGCAGCACAGCGCGTCGGTCGCACCATCGCCGAGCGCGCACAGGCCGCAGGCATTAGCAGCGTCGTCTTTGATCGCGGCGGCTATCTGTATCACGGGCGCGTCAAGGCTCTGACCGATGCCGCGCGCGAAGCCGGATTGAACAAAGATGAATCGGCTGCCGGTGCGGAAGCTGATCCGGCTGCGGCACATGAAGATGAAGGCAACGGGGAATAGTAAATGAGACAACCCAAGAATCGTATTATGGCGCAGGGACTCGATCTGAAGGATCAGGTCATCTCCATCAACCGCGTGACCAAAGTGGTCAAGGGCGGTAAGAATCTTTCGTTCGCCGCGCTCGTTATCGTCGGCGACGAATCCGGCCACGTCGGTTTCGGCACGGGCAAAGCGCGCGAAGTGCCGCTCGCCATCAAGAAAGGCATCGAAGCGGCGAAGAAGAATCTGATTCGCGTGCCGCTTATCAACAACACGCTGCCGCACCAATTGATCGGCAAGTACGGCGCAGGCCGCGTGCTGATGAAGCCCGCTTCGCAAGGCACAGGCGTCATCGCAGGCGGCGCTGTCCGCGCCGTGATGCAGGCCGCAGGCGTTCATGACGTGCGTACCAAAGTGCTCGGCTCGAACAACCCGCACAACGTCGTGCGCGCGACCTTCGACGGCCTCTTGAAGATGAAAGACCCGATGGAACTCGCGCGCCTGCGCGGCAAGCAGGTCGAGGAATTATAAGTCCCATGTCCTAAGTCTCAAATCCCATGTCTCTTTCTTTTAGACTGGGACATGGGACTTGAGACTTGGGACTCGATAAGAGGTGTTATGGCGAAAGAGCAGAACAAAAAGCAGGCGGCAGAGGGCGCGATGATTCGCATTCAGTATTACCGGAGTTTCATCTCCACGCCTGAGAAGCACAAACAGATTGTCAGGAGTCTCGGCCTGACGAAGCTGAATCAAATCGTCGAGCGCACAGACACTCCGGCGACGCGCGGCTTCGTCAATGCTGTGCCGCACCTGATACGGATTATTGAATAATAGTTTTCAGTTTTCGGTTTTCAGTTTTCAGGAAGGAGCAAGAGGCTTTTTACTGAAAACTCAAAACTCAAAACTCAAAACTGCGAACGGAGTGAGCAATGTCTATCGGTCTTAATAATTTACGCGCCCCCAAGGGAGCGACGCATAAGAAGAAGCGCGTCGGGCGCGGCCCCGGCTCCGGCCTCGGCAAAACCGCAGGGCGCGGCAACAAGGGGCAGAAATCGCGCTCCGGCTACTCTGCCAAAATCGGATTCGAGGGCGGACAGATGCCGCTCCATCGTCGCCTGCCGAAACGCGGCTTTACCAATATTTTCAAGAAGCAGTGGATTGAAGTGAGCCTCGCCGCGCTGGAACGCAGCTTTGACGCGGGCGAAGAAGTGACGCCGGAAGTCCTGCATGAGCGCGGCCTGATTAAGAAGGTCAAGCGAGATGTCGTGGTGCTCGGCACGGGCGAGATTTCCAAAGCCCTGCGCATCTCCGCGCACCGCTTTACCAAAAGCGCGAGAGAAAAGATCGAGCGCGCGGGCGGCTCCGTGACAGAGATTATAAAGTATGCGGCGGCGGAAGAAGCCGCGCAGTAGTAGTAGTCTTTGAAAGAGCGGAAGGCGTCAGGCCAAACAATCGCAGCAAGCATTGAACACGAGCTTTCTGCTTTTCAGCCTGCAAGCCTTCGGCTCTTTTGCTTTCTGCCTTCCGCTTGCTGCATACTTGCCCTGATATTTTAGAAACTATTTCACGCGCTCAGAAAAGGTAAGAGTATGGAAAAGTTTTTCGCCGCCGTTCGCAACATGTTTCAGGTTCCTGACTTGCGTAAGCGCATTTTGTTTACGCTGGGCATGTTAGTTATTTATCGCTTTGGCGCGCATGTCGGCGCACCCGGCCTTGACAGAGCGCAACTGGAGCGGGTGTGGGGAGAAGTCAGCGGAACCCTGCTCGGCGTCCTGGACCTTTTTTCGGGCGGCAACTTTCGCACCATTTCGGTCTTCGCGCTCGGTGTCACGCCTTACATCACGGCCTCGATTATCTTGCAGTTGATGGCGGTCGTCTCGCCGCAGCTCAAGAAGTTGCAGGAAGAAGGCGAGATGGGGCGGCAGAAGATTAACCAGTGGACGCGCTATCTGACGGTCGGCCTCGCGATGATTCAAACCGGCTTTGTCGCGCACTGGCTACAGGTTAATCAAGTCCTGCCGAACACCTGGGGCGCGCTGCTGACGACCGCGCTGACGCTGACGACCGGAACCATCTTTGTGATGTGGCTCGGCGAGCAGATCACGGAGCGCGGCATCGGCAACGGCATCTCGCTACTGATTTTCGCGGGCATCGTCATCGGATTGCCGAACGCCGCGATGCAGGTCTTTGAAAAGGTTCGCGGTGGCGATACTTTGGCGACCATCGGAGTCATTGTGCTGATTGCGGCGATGATACTGCTCATAGCTTTTATCGTCTTTGTCGAATCCGGGCGGCGGAAGATTGCTGTCAGTTATGCTAAACGACATGTCGGGCGTCAGATAGTCGGCGGCCAGCAGACGACCATGCCGCTCAAGGTCAACATGGGCGGCGTCATCCCTGTCATCTTCGCTTCCTCTGTGCTGGCGATGCCGCAGACGCTTTTTTCCGCGTTTCCGCCAGACCCCACTAATCCGAATTCTGCGTGGGCTAAAATTTACGGTTTCTTTAGCGTTTTTCATGGCGGCGATCCGTACTACGAACTGGTCTTTATCTCGCTGATTATCATCTTCACTTTCTTTTACATCTCCATCGTCTTCAATGTCGAAGAGGTGGCGGATAACCTGCGCAAGCATGGCGGGTTTATGCCGGGCATCAGGCCGGGACGCGCGACTGCCGAATACCTGAATACGATTCTGACGCGCCTGACGACGGTGGGTGCGGTTTACCTGGCGCTGGTCGCGCTCGTCCCGCAGATTATGCTCAGCGGTTTCAAGGTCGCACGCCTGCCCTTCATCGGCGTGACGGTTGACGCCTTTGTCAGCAGCACTCCCGGCCTGACTTGGATTCCGACGGGCATGGGCTATCAATTCTATTTCGGCGGCACCAGCCTCTTGATTCTCGTCGGCGTCGCGATGGACACGGTCTCGCAGATCGAAGCGCAACTCGTGATGCGCAATTACGAAGGCTTTTTAGGCTCAGGCAGCCGCTTGCGCGGACGCAGAGCATAAGAACAGTGATAAGTGATAAGTAATGAGCTATAAGAAAAAGCATTGTTCTTAGCTCATGACTTATGACTTATGACTTATGACTTATGAATAAGATCATCGTCTTAATGGGAGCGCCGGGCGCGGGCAAGGGCACGCAGGCGCGGCTCTTGCAAGAGCGACATGGCTTGCCGCAGATTTCCACGGGCGATATTTTTCGCGCGATGAAGGATGCGCAGACGCCTCTGGCAGAAGAGGTGCGCGCAATCATGAATTCCGGCAAGCTCGTCCCGGACGAAGTGACCATTCGCGTCGTGCAGGAGCGCACCAGCCGCGACGATTGCAAGAACGGTTATATCCTGGACGGTTTTCCGCGCACGACCGTACAGGCGGCGATGCTTGAGAAGCTGGCCGCAGAGCAGGACAAAAAGATTCTGGCGATTGTCGTTGATGTCCCGTTCGAGGTCTTGGAAAAACGCATGACAGGCCGCAGGATTTGTCCTGTGTGCAAAGAGATTTACAACATCTATTTTAAGCCGCCGAAAAACGATAACGTCTGTGACCTTCATCCTGAAGCGCAGCTTGAACATCGCTCGGACGATACGGTTGAGAAGGCTAAAGTTCGCCTTGAGACTTACGAGCAGCAGACGCGGCCTCTGCTTGATTATTATCAAAAGACGAATCGCCTGCATCGCGTTGACGGCACACGCGAACCGGAAACCATTTACCCGGACGTTGAAAGGATAGTAAATAGTGAATAGTAAATAGTAAATGGAGAAGAAACAGCTTCTATTTACTATTTACCATTTACTATTCACCAGCCAATGATTATTGGAAAGTCCAGAAAAGAGTTGGAAAAGATGCGCGCCGCCGGACGCCTGATCGGGTTGGTGCGCGAAGAGCTGCGCGGGATGGTTGTGCCCGGCATCACGACTCTTGAGCTTGACCGCGCAGCGGAAAAGATGATTCGCGATGCGGGCGCGCTGCCGACCTTTAAGGGCTATCATGGCTTTCCTTATTCCATTTGCGCCTCGGTCAACGAGCAGATCGTGCATGGCTTTCCTTCCAATTACAAGCTGAAGGAAGGCGACATTTTTTCGATGGACTTGGGCGCAACTCTCGCAGGCTTTGTCGGCGACACCGCGACCACCATTCCGGTCGGGCAGGTCAGCGAAGAGTTGCTGCGATTGATTCAAGTCGCGGACGAATGTCTTGAGCGCGCGATTGAACAATGTCGCGCCGGGCGGCACTTGGGCGACATCGGCTGGGCTGTGCAGGAACATGCCGAACGACACGGGTATTCAATCGTGCGTGATTACGTCGGGCATGGCATCGGGCGCAAGATGCACGAAGACCCGCAGATTCCCAATTACGGCACACCCGGCAAAGGCGCGAAAATCAAAAACGGTTATGTCTTTGCCGTCGAGCCGATGCTTAACCTGGGCACGCATCAAACCAAGGTGCTGGCGGACGGCTGGACTGTCGTGACGCTCGACGGAAGGCCGAGCGTGCACTGCGAACACACGATTGCCGTCACGGAAGAAGGCCCGGAAGTCCTCACGCGCGTTACACAGGAAGTCCGGCAGGAGCAGTTGCAGGCCGCTGGCGTCTAAAGCGCGCATCCGGCGATAAGTCCTACAAGGGGAAGATGTTATGGCTGGGTATAATGCTTTAATCTGGCTGGTTGCAGCCCTCTTGGCAGCAATTCTGATCGGCGGGCTGGTTTTCTTCGCCAAGTATCGAAAAAAGCGGGGCGAGCCAACCAAGCCCGATGGACAGTTGCGACATTGAACCGAAGGCCGCCGGTCGGCTTGGCAAAACGCTGCACGCATGTTACTATGCGCAGTTTGTCGGTGAAGGCAAATCCACGCTTTAGAGATATATGGCGAAGGAAGAGGCGATAGAGGTCATGGCGAAGGTCTTGGAGACCTTGCCGAACGCGATGTTTCGCGTCGAGCTGGAAGATAACCAGCATCAGGTACTCGCGCATATCTCTGGCAAGATGCGCAAACATTTTATCCGAATTCTTCCGGGCGACCGCGTGCTTGTCGAGCTATCGCCTTACGATTTGAATCGCGGTCGAATCACTTACCGTTACAAGTAAGATTGGCTGACAAAAAGAGGCGAGGGTTTAAGAGCAATGAAAGTACGGGCTTCAGTCAAAAAGATGTGTGATAACTGCAAGGTCATCCACCGCAAAGGCGTGGTGAGGGTGATCTGCACCAACCCGAAGCATAAACAGCGACAAGGGTAATTTGAATTTCAAATTTGAGATTTCAAATCTCAGATTTGTTGGAGTTGGAGAAGAGATAAAAGTATGGCTCGTGTGGCTGGAGTTGATTTGCCGCCTAACAAGCGCGCGCAGATTGGCCTTACATATATTTTCGGTATCGGGCGTTCGCGCGCTACTTCCATTTTACAGGAAGCTCAGGTCAGCGTTGACACTCGCATCAGGGACTTAAACGAGGACGAGCTGGGGCGTATCCGCACCATTCTCGACCGCGACGGCGAGATCGAAGGCGATCTGCGCAAGCGCGTGCAAATGGACATTAAGCGTCTGATGGACATCGGCGCTTATCGCGGGCTTCGTCACCGTCGCGGCCTGCCCGTGCGCGGCCAGCGCACACACACCAACGCACGCACACGCAAAGGCCCGCGCCGCGCCACCATCGCGAAGAAGAAAGTAGCGGGTAAGAAGTAAATTACAGTGACGAGTGACGAGTGACGAGTGACAAGATAAAACGCTTGCTCGTCACTTATCACTTGTCACTTGTCACTGAGGTGATATGGCAAAAGCAACTGGCGGAAAAAAGAAGGTCTTTCGCAAGAAAGAGAAGAAGAATATCCCGGTCGGGATTGCGTACATTGCGGCGTCGTTTAATAACACGATGATCTCGATTACCGATCTCGAAGGCAACTTGATTGCGCAGTCGTCTTCGGGCGCACGCGGCTTTCGCGGCTCACGCAAGGGCACGCCCTTCGCCGCGCAGCAGGCCGCTTACGAGGCTGCCAACAAAGCCAAAGACGCAGGGATGCAGCAGTGCGAAGTCAGGGTCAAAGGCCCCGGCGGCGGGCGCGAATCCGCGATTCGTGCGATTAACAACGCAGGCATTCGCGTGACTGTCATTCGCGACACGACGCCGATTCCGCACAACGGATGCCGTCCGCCAAAGCGTCGTAGAGTCTAATGAGTGCGGATTTCAGATTGCGGAATGCGGATTGAAGATCAATTTTTCTAATCCGCATTCCGCAATCCGAAATCCGAAATTGGTAAAACCAAAAGGATGAAGGGGCAGCTCATTTAAGCTTGAGCGTCCTGTAAACTTTTCCGTCTAGCAAATAGACCGGAGGCAAGAAAAAGAAGTGGCTAGGTATAGAGATGCGGTGTGCCGTTTGTGCCGCCGCGAAGGCGCAAAACTTTTCCTCAAGGGCGACCGTTGTTACAAGCCCTCCTGTCCGATTGAAAAGCGCGGCACACAGCCGCCGGGACAGCACGGCAATTCGATGCGGCGCGGCAAAGCCCTCGTCGGCTACGGCCAGCAGCTCAGAGAAAAACAGAAAGTCAAACGTATCTATTTCATCCTCGAAGGACAGTTTCGTAACTACTTCGAGAAGGCCGCGCGCCAGAAGGGCATCACGGGCGAGAACCTTTTGTTCTTACTCGAACGCCGTCTGGATAACGCCGTCTATCGCGCCGGTTTCTCCACCTCGCGACGCCAGGCGCGTCAACTCGTCAATCACGGTCACATCGAAGTCAACGGGCGCAAGGTTGATATTCCTTCTTTCCAAGTGAAGGCGGGCGATGTCGTCAGCGTCAAAGACGCGAGCCGAAAAAACCCGCACATCGAAGGTGCGTGGCAGACGGCTGCGGGTCGCGGTCGTCCCTCGTGGATTGCTCCGGCGGACGGCGCGGACATGAGCGCGCGTGTTGCCAGCTTACCGACTCGCGCGGACGTTGACCGTTCGATCAACGAGCAATTGATCGTCGAGCTTTATAGCAAGTAAGTTTGAATTTCATCATGTGAGCGAAGGCGTCTCTTTACGGAAAGCGCCTTCGCTTGCAGGCATTTTAGGGATTTACACCGGAATCGAAAAATTATGGCTATGGATCAAAATAATCTCTGGACAGGTTTTCAGATGCCGCGACGGCTCGCGGCTGATGCAGAGACGATGACCGAGCGTTTCGGTCGCTTTTCGGCGCAGCCGTTCGAGCGTGGTTTCGGCACCACGATGGGCAACAGCTTGCGCCGCGCGCTGCTCTCTTCCATCGAAGGCTCGGCCATCACGGCGGTTAAGATCGAAGGCGTCGAACACGAGTTTTCATCCATCAACGGCGTCGTAGAGGATGCGACGGACGTGATTCTGAATTTGAAGCAGGTGCCTTTCAAGCTTCACGGCAATGAGCCGAAAACTTTAACCATCTCGAAAGAAGGCGCGGGCGAAGTTCTCTCCGGCGACATCGAAGCTGACCCGGACGTGGAGGTGCTCGACCCGAACGTGCATATTGCTACCGTCAGTGAGGGCGGCTCGCTGCAAATCGAGATGCGTCTCAAGCGCGGGCGCGGCTACGTTTCCGCCGACCGCAATTTTGACGAAGACCTTTCTTTGGGTTATATCCCGATTGACTCGGTTCACACGCCCGTCAAGAAGGTCAACTACACGGTGGAAGCCGCGCGTCTCGGGCAGAACACGGAATTCGATAAGCTGACGATTGAAGTCTGGACGGACGGCTCGGTCAAGCCGGACGATGCCATCGGTCTGGCAGCCAAGCTGATTAAAGATCACATGTCCATCTTCATCAATTTTGAGGAAGACACGGACGAATACGCTTATGCCAACATGGAGCGTCCGCCCTTGCCGCGCAACGACGTGCTGGATCGCTCCGTAGACGAATTGGAACTCTCGGTGCGCTCTTACAACTGCCTGAAGAACGCGGACATTCGCACGATCCGCGATCTCGTGCAACGCTCGGAGCGCGAGATGCTGGCGACCAAAAATTTCGGCAAGAAATCCCTGAACGAAATCAAAGACATCCTGAACGGCATGGGCCTCGATTTCGGGATGGAGTTTGACGAGCAGGGCAATCCGATTCCCGGCACCGGCGGGCGCGACAGCGACATAGACGATTACGAAGACACGGACGAAGAATAAAAAGTAGATGTCAGATGCTAGATGTTAGATACCAGTTTTTCTCTCTAACATCTAGCATCTGACATCTAACATCATAAAGCTATGAGACACCTGAAGGCACATCGTAAGTTGGGGCGCACGACGGAGCATCGCATGTCCATGCTTCGCAATCTGGCGACCTCTTTAATCAACGCGCAGCATGAGCGTATCGTGACCACTCTGCCGAAGGCTAAAGAGTTGCGCCCGTTTATCGAGCGCGCGATCACGCTCTCGCGCCGCGCACAGCATCTCGAAGGCGAGACGGCTGCGGTGCAGGCCGTGCATCTGCGTCGTCAGGCCGCAGCGTTTTTTCACTCAGGCAATCGCCAGCAGGCCGTTTCGAGCGGTAAGCGCGGACAGCTTCGCGCCCCGCGCACGGCGGGCGTCGCTGCTTTAAAACGCCTGTTTGACGATTTGGGCGAGCGTTTCAAAGACCGTCAGGGCGGTTACACGCGCATCATCAAGCTCGGTCGCCGCGACGGAGACAACGCGGAGCTGGCGATCATCGAGCTGGTTGATAACCCGAAAGAACGCGAAGCCATCGAAGCCGCTAACAAGCGCGCCAAATCCGCCACCGGTAAGAAGAAGACCGCCAAAGCCAGCGAGTCAAAGGCGGCTGAAGGCGGGCGTCGCGCGGGGCGTGACAAGGCGGATAAGACTTACGAGAAGAAAGAGACGACAGAGGCGCGCGGCAGCGGCGTTGAGCCGGTTGACGAGACCCTGGAAGACAACAAACCCGAAGGCGGTAGCCGCTCGAAAAAGACAGAGCAGACTGCCGAAGAGAAGGATACAAACGACTAAGAGCGAACCTCTATCGAGCGGCGTGTGCGCTTAAGCTAAAAAGCACGAGCGCACGCAAGAGAGCCGACCAAGAGCCTCAATTTATCGTCGGCGCGCTTTGCAGCCCCCGTGCGGTATGAGGCTCTTCGCTTTATTCAAACCAGTGAGAAACGGGCACGAGAGAGAGACGACCACTAACAGCCCACTCGGAGTTTAAAGGATGAGCGATCAGGAAACACCACAACCTGCAAGCGAAGAAGATACACAGAAACCTGCGCAGCAATCGGGCGAGCGTAGTAATAGTAGCGGCGGGCGCGAGCGCAATCGTGGCCGTCGCCGCCAGCATGCGCCCACCGGTCGTCCACTTGAACAGTCGCTCAACATGGATGAGTTGCGCGAACTGGTCGAACTAATCAACCAGTACGGCTTTACCGATTTCGAGCTTGAGAATAAAGACGTGCGCGTCCGCCTTCGCCGCGAACTGGCTCCGCAGGTCACTGCACAGCCGCAAGGCTTCCATCAGCAGCCTGTGACGCAAGCGCAACCTGTCGCCGCTTCCGTTCAATCTATGCCTGTCGCAACCGGCGCACCTCCGCAAGCCGCAACGCCTGCCGAGACGCAAGCAAGCGCTGAGACGGCGGAAGCGGAAGATGAAATCCTGATCCCGATTCCTTCTCCCATCGTCGGCACTTTTTATCGCTCGCCTTCTCCGAACGCAGAGCCTTTCGTCCGCATTGGCAGCCACGTCAATCCGGACACAACCGTCTGCATCATCGAAGCCATGAAGCTGATGAACGAGATACAGGCTGAGACAACCGGCGTCGTCGCCAAGATTTACGTCGAGAACGGCCAGCCGGTCGAATACGGCCAGCCATTGTTTGGACTTAAGAAATAGGCTCAAGTTCCAAGTCCCAAGTCCCAAGTCAAACCGGCTTGGGACTTGGGACTTGGGACTTGAGGCTTGGGACTTATGGGTAAATTTCGCAAAATCCTGATCGCCAATCGCGGCGAGATCGCTTGCCGCATCATCTGGACGTGCAAGGAGATGGGCATCAAGACGGTCGCGGTGCATAGCGAGGCCGACCGCGATTCTTTGCATGTGCGCTTTGCGGATCAGGCTATCTGCATCGGGCCGTCTCCTTCGGCGCAGAGCTATCTGAACATTCCGGCAGTCATCAGCGCGGCAGAGATTGCTAACGTTGATGCTATACATCCGGGCTACGGCTTTCTGGCTGAATCCTCCTACTTCGCGGAAATCTGCGAGGCTTGCGATATTAAATTTATCGGCCCCCGCCCCGGCGTGATTCGCATGATGGGCGACAAAGTAGAAGCGCGCCGCGCCATGAAGGAAGCGGGCGTGCCCATCCTGCCGGGCAGCCCTGAGCCTTTGGAGACGGAAGAAGAAGCTTTAAAACTCGCGCGCGAGATAGGCTTTCCGGTCATCGTCAAAGCTGCTGCGGGAGGCGGCGGTCGCGGCATGCGTATCGTCCGCACGGAAGAAGAATTGGGCCATGCTCTTGAGACCGCCTCGAACGAAGCGGCGGCGGCTTTTAAGAACGGCGATGTCTACATAGAGCGTTACATCGAACGCCCGCGCCACATAGAGATTCAGGTGATGGCGGACGAGTACGGCAACTGTGTGCATTTGGGCGAGCGCGAATGCTCGATTCAGCGTCGGCATCAAAAACTTTTGGAGGAAGCTCCATCGCCCGTGCTGACGCCTGAGCTGCGCGCGAAGATGGGCGAAGCGGCGGTCAACGCCTGCAAGCGCATAGGCTATTCGAGCGCGGGGACGTTTGAGTTTCTCCTTGACGAAGACGGCCAGTTCTACTTCATGGAGATGAACACGCGCATACAGGTCGAGCATCCCGTGACGGAGATGGTCACGCTCGCCGACATCGTGCGTAATCAAATCAGGATTGCGGAGGGCGAAGAACTCGGTTACACGCAGGATGATGTCATCATCGTCGGCCATTCCATCGAATGTCGCATCAACGCCGAACATCCCGAAACCTTTGTTCCTTCGCCCGGACTCATTACGGCTTTCAATCTGCCGTGCGGGCCGGGCGTGCGTGTTGACACGGCTGCTTATGCCGGTTACACCGTGCCGCCTTTTTACGATTCCATGATTGCCAAGCTGATCGTCCACGCGCGCACACGCGAGCTGGCGATTGCGCGTATGAAGCGCGCTCTGGAAGCGATGGTGGTCGAAGGCATCAAGACGACGATTCCTTTGCACTTGAAAATCATGGACGATCCGAAATTTCGCGCGGGCGATTTTTCGACAAAGTTTATGGAGACGTTCCTCTCGGCCAACGGTGCGCGGGGGCAGGCCAGAAACGCCCTCACCTCGCGTTGACGATATGAGGCCCAGCCCTTATAATAAACGACTTTTCTATGGCAGGTTTTGAGGTCTGCCCGAGGGAGTAAACAAGTTATGCCTTATGCAATTATTAAATCCGGCGGCAAACAGTTCCGCGTCGAAAAGGGCGGGACGGTTCGCGTGCCTCTGATGGACAAACAGGCCGGTGACTCGGTCGAGCTGGATACGCTCGTCGTGGGTGACGGCGATGAAACGAAGATCGGCGCGCCTCTCGTTGAAGGCGCGGGCGTCACCGCGACGGTCGTAGACCACGGGCGCGGCGAAAAGATCATCGTCTTCAAAAAGAAACGCCGCAAGCAGTACAAGCGCACACAGGGGCATCGTCAGGATTACACGACTTTGAAGATTGATTCTATTGGCTAGTCAAAAGTCCGGAGTCTGAAGTCCGGAGTCAAAAGCATTTTGTCTTTGACTCCAGACTCTGAACTCCAGACTCCAGACTTTATTTTGGAGTTGAGAAATGGCACACAAAAAAGGGGTCGGCTCTTCGCGTAATGGCCGCGATTCAAACGCGCAGCGATTGGGCTTGAAAAAATTCGGCGGCGAGCGCGTTCTGGGCGGAAACATCCTCGCGCGTCAACGTGGAACCAAGTGGAAGCCCGGTAAAAACGTCGGGCGCGGCAAAGACGATACCTTATTTTCGCTGATTGACGGCGTTGTCAAATTCGAGGACAAAGGCCGTTCCGGAAAATTTATCAGCGTCTATCCGGCAGAGACAGCCACCGCACCTGAATTGGCTCCAGCGGCTGCCGCATAGTGCCAGAGCAATCCCTTGAGCCTGCAATTTAATGCGACGCCCGCGCCGAGAGTGCTCGACACTCCGCAGAAGCGATGGGCGTCGCTTTCCATTTTTGATTTGCGATTTTAGATTTTAGATTTGTTATCTTTAATCAAAAATCTGAAATCAAAAATCTGAAATCAAAAATTGTTTATTGATCGCACTAAAATTCACGTTCATGGAGGCCACGGCGGCAACGGCGTGACGGCTTTTCGTCGCGAAAAGTTTGTGCCGCGTGGTGGGCCTTCGGGCGGTGACGGCGGGCGTGGCGGCGATGTCTGGATGGTGGCGGACGAATCGCTGAATACGTTGCTTCACCTGCGCTACAACCCTGAGCATGTCGCAGATCGCGGGCGGCACGGCGAAGGCTCGAATCGTTCGGGGCGCGAGGGCGAGGATAAAGTTGTGCGTGTTCCGGTCGGCACGCAGGTTTACGATGCTGCGACCGAGGAACTCTTGTACGATTTTACGGAGGACGGCCAGCGTTGGCTTGCTGCGCGCGGCGGGCGCGGCGGCTTCGGTAACTCGCACTTTGCGACCTCGACCAATCGCGCTCCGCGTTATCATCAGGAGGGAAGCCCGGGCGAAGAGTGCGAGCTACAGCTTGAGCTAAAGCTGCTGGCGGATGTCGGTCTCGTGGGTTTTCCGAATGCCGGAAAGTCTACGCTCATCTCGACCATCTCAGCCGCCAAGCCGAAGATCGCGGATTATCCTTTCACGACGCTTGAGCCGCATCTGGGCGTCGTTGATATGGGCGAGTATCGCACCTTCGTCGTCGCGGATATTCCCGGACTCATCGAAGGCGCACACACGGGCGCGGGACTCGGCGACCGCTTCCTGCGCCACGTCGAGCGCACCAAGCTCTTGCTGCATCTGGTTGATGTCTCTTCAATCTCAGGACGCGACGCGGTGAGCGATTATGAAGCGATCACGCGCGAGCTTGAGGCATACAACGCGGATTTTGCCGCGCGCCCGCAGATCGTCGTCGCGACCAAGATAGACGCGCTGGATGAGCTGGAGCGTTTAGAGCGTTTAAGAGAGCGAGCCGCAGCGGACGGAAGAGCTTTTTATGAAATCTCTGCTGTAACAAACAAGGGCGTGCGCGAGCTTGTCAATGCGGTGGCGCACGCTTTGGATGAAATAGCTGCTGATACATCAGTGCAGCTTGATGATGAACTGAGCGCGGCCTCTTGATTAAATAATGGAACGGCGAAAGCGTATCGCGCTTTATGGCGGCACATTTGATCCGGTTCACGTCGGGCATCTGGCGATTGCCCAAAAACTTTTAGAATTATTCGCGCTCGACGAAGTTCTTTTCATTCCGGCGCACGTTGCGCCGCACAAGCGCGGGGCGGTTGTCACGCCTCCCTTGCATCGATACGCGATGCTCGCGCTGGCGACGCAAGGGTATGAAGCTCTGCGTATCTCAACCGTCGAGCTTGATGCGCCCGAAAGGCCGTACACAGTGGAAACGCTCGCGCGCTTGCAGACGGAAGCGGGGCGACAGTCCCGGCTCTTCTTTGTGATGGGCGCGGACTCCTGGGCTGAGATTGCGACGTGGCGCGAGTGGGAGAGAGTCCTGCTCATGACGGATCACATAGTCGTCACGCGCCCCGGCTATGATTTGAGCGCGCATCATGTGACGCAAGAGATTCGACAGCGGCTCGTGGATGTGCGCGACCATGCGCGAGACGAGATTGCGAGTCGTCTTGAAGAAAGCGCGGGCGAGAAAATCTATGTGACCGATGCGGTGTTGATGGATGTTTCCGCCACCGCGATTAGAAAAAGCATCAGCGCAGGCGAGGATGATGAGTGGCCTGCGCTCGTCACTGCGCCGGTTGCGGATTACATCAGAAAGTACAGGCTCTACAGAAATAAATATGAAACAGAACCCAACGGTTAAGGAAAAATCGCTTCACCCCGAAGCGGATGCCCTCGCGGCGCAGGAGAAAAAGCGCGACGAGGCGGCAGCAGCCAGCGAGCCTATGGACGCGCGCATCGTTACAGCCCTGCATGCCGCGAGCGATAAGAAGGCTCTTGAGATGGTCGTGCTTGATTTGCGCGGCATCGCTACCTTCACGGATTATTTTTTGATTGCGAGCGGCACGAATGCGCGACAGGTTCAGGCCATCGCGGACGAAATTGTCGAGCGTTTGAAAAAACAGGGCACGCGGGCGCAGCGCGTCGAAGGCCACCAGACCGCCGAATGGGTGCTGGTGGATTACGGCGATTTCATCGCGCATGTTTTCGACAGCAAAGCGCGGCAGTTCTACGACCTCGAAAGACTGTGGCGTGATGCGGCGCGGATGGCGATTCCAGAAGAGATTGTGACGGGCGCTGAAGGGTCTTTGAGAAGAGAAGAATCGTGATTGAGTTGGTAGCGCAGGCGGAGACGATGCGCGAGGTCGTGCGCCTCGCGTTGCGCGTCGCCTCGACGGATGCCAACGTTCTCATCACAGGCGAATCGGGCGCGGGCAAAGACGTGCTCGCGCATCTGATACACGCGCGCTCCAACCGCTCGGCGAACGAGCTGGTAAAGATTGATTGCGCCTCGCTGCCAAGCGAGCTGTTGGAAGCAGAGCTGTTCGGGTACGAGCGCGGCGCGTTCACAGGCGCGACCGAAGCCAAGCCCGGACGATTTGAAGCGGCGCACAAGGGGACGCTGCTTTTAGATGAGATAGCGCATCTGTCAACGGATGCACAGGCCAAGCTTTTGCGCGTTATCGAGCGGCGCGAGTTTGAGCGGCTCGGCGGAAGGCGCACGATTAAGGTTGACGCGCGGCTCATCGCGCTCACCAACGTCGAGCTTGAGGATGCGGTCAAGCGGCGCAGTTTTCGCGAAGACCTTTTTTATCGCTTGAACGTCGTGCGCCTGCATCTGCCTCCGCTTCGAGAGCGGCGCGAAGACGTGCCGGAACTGGCCGAGCGATTTTTGAAAATGTATGCGGCCAAGCATGGCAGACGCGCGAACGCTTTAACGCCAGCCGCGCTCGCAGCTTTTGCGGCTTATGATTTTCCGGGCAACGTGCGCGAACTGGCGAACACCATCGAGCGCGCCGTGATCGTCTCTTCGGGCCAGCGCATCGAAGTGACGGATTTACCGGACAGCCTGCATGCGGCCATCGCATTTCAGAAGCGGCGCACGCGCAGGCAGACGCTCGCAGAGCTTGAAGCGGACTACATCAAGGAAACGCTCGCGGCGGCGAAGGGCAACAAGTCTGAAGCCGCACGCCTGCTCGGCATCAGCCGCAAGAATCTCTACGAGAAGCTGGCGAGATACGGCGAGGGTGTAGAAAAGCATGCGGGGGTAGGGGATAGGGTGAAGGGTGTAGATAAAGAATGATGAATGATGAGTCGTCAAATTTTAGAGGATATAGCCGAAGGCTTCCGGCTACACCCTTCACCCTACGCCCTATCCCCTAATGAGACTGCGGCTCATCTGGATTGGCAAAACGAGGGACGCGCGTTTGCGCGCTCTGGTTGAAGAGTATTTGAAGAGGCTGGGGCGGTTTGTTCGCTGCGAGGTCACGGAGCTGCGCGAAAGTGCTGCGCGGGACGCGCGGGCAGGCATCGAAGATGAAGGCAAACGCATCATAGGCGCGCTTCATTCGGACGCTCTGACTGTTTTGCTCGACGTAGAGGGGCGCGAGTGGAGTTCGCCGCAACTCGCGGCTGAGATTGAAAAGTGGCAGAACGGCGGCGCGAAAGAGGTCGCCTTTGTCATCGGCGGCCCTGACGGGGTTTCCGCAGAGGTCGCGGGGCGTGCCAGCCTGCGCTGGTCTTTATCGCGCCTGACGCTGACGCACGAGATGGCGCGCGTCGTGCTGGTCGAACAGCTTTATCGCGCATACACGATCATACACGGGTTGCCGTATCAGAAATAGGGATGAGGGCGGAGGGATGAGGGATGAACATAAGCGTATTTATCATTTCGCTTTCATCCCTCATCCCTCATCCCTCCGCCCTTATAAAGTACCGGAGGTTGATGCGAAACGATGGATAAGAGAAAAGTGAAAACATACAGAGACAAGCTGTTGGGTCGCCGCGAGGGACTCGTCGGGCAGGTTATGGAGGCGGAGATGTACAGCCGCGAGCGCGATTCGGAAGCGACGCAAGACCCCGCAGACATGGCCGCCAACGCTTATACTAAAGAGCTATTATTTTCCATGTCGGCCAATGACCGGCGGCTGCTCGAATTGATTGACGAAGCTCTGGGGCGCATCGAGGCGGGCGAGTATGGAAGCTGCGTGCATTGCGACGAGACTGTGCAGGACAGGCGGCTGGAGGCCGTGCCGTGGGCGCGCCACTGCCTGCGCTGTCAGGATTTGCAGGAGCGCGGCCTGCTGGTTGAAGACGAAGATTAGCAGCGACTAATTCAAGCATGACATAATGACGGCCTTTCGATTCGATGTGATTTCGAGTCGGAAGGCCGTTACAATTCTCAAGACAGATTAATTCACCACAGAGGACACAGAGGAACACAGAGAAAAATCAGAGGGAATAAATTTTAGGCAATCCTCCGTGTTTCTCTGTGTCCTCTGTGGTAAAAGCTTTTGACTTTATCCATGACTCTCACGCGCAAAGCGAATCTGCTTTACGATGCGACACTCGCGCTTCTGTACCCGCAAGCCTGCGCCGTCTGCAATTCAAGCGTCGAGACGCGCGCAAGTGGCGTGGCCTGCGCGTCGTGCTGGCAGGGCACGCGCATTTTCAATGGCGATGAAACAGTCTGCTGGAAGTGCGGAGCGGAAGCTGCCGGTGTGGTCGCGGAAGAGAAGCGAATGGACGTGCGCTGTCGCCGTTGTGATGAGGAAGCTTTCACGGCGGCACGCGCATGCGGCGTGTACGAGAAAGCATTGCGAGCATCCATCTTATCTCTCAAGCGTGAGCCGCACGTCGCAGCGCGGCTGGCAAAGTTGCTGTTTGAGGTTCAGCAGAGACCACCGCTCAGCATGGCGACGCTTATCATGCCCGTGCCGCTGCATCCGGCGCGTGAACGAGAGCGCGGCTTTAATCAGGCGGCTGAGCTTGCCCGCGCGCTCGCACGGATGTCGCGTCTTCCGCTTGATGAACAGAGTCTGGTTCGCGCCGTTTCGACCGAAAGACATCGCGCGGGGATGGATGCACGCGCGCGGCGCGAAAGCGTGTTGGATGCTTTTGAAGTCACGCGCCCGCGCCTCGTCGAAGGCGAGCGCGTCTTACTGATTGATGATGTTTACACAACGGGCGCGACCGTCTCTGCCTGCGCCAGCGCGTTGAAGAAAGCGGGCGCGCAAGATGTGTTCGTTCTCACCGTTGCGCGCCCTGCTAAGTAACCCAAGTTGGTAGTTAATCAATTGCCACTAGCTTTAGCTAGTGGATAGATTGCATAATAGAAAGTTGGCTTGAGCCAAAATTTAAATCAAACTTCCTTATTGCTTGAGCTTAAATGGTTCGGCTAAAGCCGACAGCTATGGCAGCCTTGATCCACTAGCTGAAGCTAGTGGCAATTCAAGCAAGCTACCAACACCGCTATCACTAGCAACCTGGCTTAAGTAATCAAGCTCAGAACAGCTCTTACTTCTTTGGCTTGCCTTCGAGATCGAGAATGACAATCTCTCCGGCGTTCAACTCCCTGATTCCGGCTTCGATTTTTGAGAGGTCGCCGATCAGCAGCAGCGTCGCACGTGCGGGCACGGCGTACTTCTGTGCCGCAGCGTTGACAGTCACGAGCGTGGCCTTCTGTGTTTCAGCGGTCTCTCTTTGCATCTCGGACATCGGCAGTCCGGCAGCCCAGAGGTCTGCGATCTGTCCGGCGATGCTTCCGAGCGTTTCAAATTGCAGGGCATAGCTTCTGAGGCGATTGGCTTTGGCGTCTGCCAACTCGGTCTCGGAAATCGGCTTCTGTCCTCCGAGCGACTTCAGCTCGTTCATAAACTCTGTCAGCGATTCCTTCGTCTTGTTGGTTTGCACGCCGCCTTGCGCCCACCACGCCCCGGCTCTGGAAAGGAACACCTGATTTGAAAAGACTCCGTAAGAATATCCTTTGTCCTCCCGCAGGTTGAGATTCATGCGAGAGCCGAAGACGCCGCCCCAGACCGTGTCTGCAAGGCGCAAGGCGTAATAATCTTCGGTCTTGCGCGGCGGCCCGGACATTATTTCGGCAATCACGGTCTGCGCCGCATCCTGACGATCAACGAGAAAAACTTTTCCAAGCCCGACCGGGCGCGGCTCAGGAATCGTGACGGCAGGCGGCGCGCCGCCCGCCCAGCTTCCAAAATTCTGCCGCGCCATCTCCGTCGCTTCCGCGAGCGTGATGTCTCCTGCAAAAATTAAAGCAGAGCCGCCCGGCTTCCAGTTGGTCTCGTAATAACGGGCGAGGTCTGCGCGAGAAATCTGTTGCACAGTCTGAGGCCGCCCCAGGTGTGCGCGCCCGTATGGATGATCCGCCCCGTATAAAAGCGCGGGGCGAATCCGCCGCGCCAGCGCGTTCGGGTCAGAGTCTGCCTGCGCCAGCGTGTCCAGATGCAGCTTGCGCTCGCGTTCGACATCCGCTTCCGGAAAGACCGGATTACGCACCACGTCCGAAAAGATGGTCATCGCGGCGGGGAGATTTCGCTTTAAAACTTCGAGCGAGACGGTTGAATATTCGCGTCCGGCGAATCCCCCAAAGGCTGTGCCCAGATTGCCCAGAGCGTCTTCTATCTCAAGAGCTTTTCTGGTCTTCGTGCCCATGTCCAGAGTCGTGACGGCCAGATGCGCTGTGCCTTCTTTGCCTACAGGGTCAGTGATGCTTCCGGCTTTGGTGGCGAGCGAGACGGACACCTTTGGCAACTCAGGCCGCTCGACGACGAAAATCTCCATGCCGTTATCGAGCTTTGCCGTTTTCACTTCGGGCGCATTAAAAGCTTTGTCCGCTCCGACGCCCGGTAGCTTTGAGCGGTCGAGCGCAGCCTGCGATTCTCTACCGGAAGTTTCGGGATGAAAACGAACGAGAACGCGATTGCTCGTATTCACCCATTTGGCGACGGCGTCGCGCACGCTGTCCGCCGTCGCGTTGCGATAGCGCGCAACGTCTTCGTCAAATTTGTTGGGGTCGCCCCAGAAGGTCAGGTACTGATTCAGACGATCCGCTTTGCCGCCGAATCCGCCGATGCGCTCAAGCCCCGTCACGAACTGAAATTCCCATTTGACTTTGGCTCGGTCAAGCTCGTCTGCGGTGGGGCCTGTTTTGGCAAAGCGCGCGATCTCTTCAGTCACGATCTGCTCGATCTGCGCGAGCGACGCGCCGGGACGCGCGGTCGCGATGACCGTGAACATGCTCGAAATCTCCATTGAGACTTGAAACGCGGACACGTCCGTCGCGAGCTGTTTGTCATACACCAGAACCTTGTTAAGACGTGACGACAGTCCGTCCGCGAGGATTGATCCGGCGAGGTCAAGCTCCGCATCGCCCGCTTTGTAATAAGGCGGTGACGGCCAGCTCATGTAGACGCGCTCCTGCGGCACGCGATCCATCGCTTCGACGATTCTTTCGCCGTCCAGCCTGGGAATCCACGAGGCGGGTCTATCGAGCGCAGGCCCCGCCGGAATGCCGCCGAAATATTTTTCGACCAGCCGCTTTGCTTCCGCCGGGTCAAAGTCTCCGGCAATCACTACGGATAAATTGTTGGGCGTGTAATACGTGCGGAAAAAATCTTTGACATCATCAATCGAAGCCGCAGTCAAATCCTCGTGGCTGCCGATGACTTCCCAGTTGTACGGATGCCCAGCCGGAAACACGTTTTGATAGAGCAGCCCGAAAGCGCGTCCATACGGCTGATTTTCACGTCCCTGCCTGCGCTCGTTCTTGACCACATCACGTTGGTTATCCAGCTTCTCTTTGGTCAGCGCGTCGAGCAAAGTGGCAAGGCGATCCGACTCGACCCACAACAGATATTCGAGATTGCCCGAAGGCACGGTCGCAAAATAATTCGTGCGGTCGTTGTTGGTCGTCCCGTTAGCATCATTGGCTCCGAGTTTTTCCACGAACGAAAAATATTCTCCGGGCGCATTCTTCGACCCCTGAAACATGATGTGCTCGAAGAGATGAGCAAAGCCCGTGCGCCCGATCTTTTCATTCTTTGAGCCGACATGAAACCACTGGTTGACATGCACGACCGGAAGTTTTTTGTCTAGGTGCAGGATGACTTGCAATCCGTTGGGTAGCTTGTAATGCTCAAAATTAATCTTCGGAACGGAGCTTGAGCTTTTGCTTCCAGCCTGACCTGCCGTGCCCGTCTGCGCCTGCGCGGGCAGAGCGTTAAGCGGCACGAGAGACAGGCAGAGACAAAATACGAGAAGTGTTTTCAGCATCATTTTCATAAAATTCTCCCTGAATTTTTTGGGCGGGACGATTCCTTGCGAACTGTTATTCCGGCAACTTAGCCGCAACGCATGTAAATGTCAACGCGGAAGTTTAGCAGCAGTTGTAAAAAGAAAAGACCCCTCTTTGCGCTCTTTGCGAGGCTTTCCTTTGCGGTCTTTGCCGTTAAGTGATTTTTTAACGCAAAGACCGCAAAGATGAAAGACGCAAAGAGCGCAAAGAGTAAAACGGCTGCTTTTGTCTTTCGCTTTCTGATTGTAAGATAGCTTCATGAAAACTTTATATGAACCGGTTGAGCCATTCGACACGGGTTATCTGCCTGTCTCTGACATTCATACTATTTACTATGAGCAGTGCGGCAATCCCGACGGCAAACCAGTCGTCTTCCTGCACGGCGGCCCCGGCGGCGGCATCGTGCCTGAATATCGCCGCTTCTTTGACCCTGCGGCCTATCGCATAGTCTTGTTTGACCAGCGCGGCTCCGGCAACAGCACGCCGCACGCGAACCTCGAAGACAACACGACCTGGCATCTGGTCGCAGACATCGAAACCCTGCGCGAGCATTTGAAGATTGAAAGCTGGCAGGTCTTCGGCGGCTCTTGGGGCAGCACGCTCTCCCTTGCTTACGCACAGACGCATCCACAGCGCGTGCGCGAGCTTGTCCTGCGCGGCATCTTCCTCTGTCGCCCGAAAGAGATTCAGTGGTTTTATCAGGAAGGCGCGAGCGCGATTTTTCCGGACGTGTGGGAAAAATATGTGCAGGTGATTCCCGAAGCGGAGCGCGTGGATTTTTTGAGCGCGTATCATCGCCGCCTGACGGGAGATGATGAAGCAGCAAAGCTGGAAGCGGCGCGGGCTTGGAGCGTCTGGGAAGGCAGCACTTCAAAGCTCTTTCCCGATCAGGGTTTGATAGACCATTTCGACGACGCGGAATTCGCCATCGCCTTTGCGCGCATCGAGTGTCACTACTTTATGAACAACGCTTTCTTTGATACGGACAACTACCTGATTGAAAACGTGGATAAGATTCGGCACATCCCGGCGGTCATCGTGCAGGGGCGTTATGATGTCGTCTGCCCGATGATGAGTGCGTGGGAACTGCACCGCGCATGGCCTGAAGCAGAGCTGCAAGTCATTCCCGATGCAGGACATTCAGCCACCGAGCCGGGAACCATCAGCGCGCTCGTTGACGCGACGGATCGCTTTAGAGAAATGCAAAATGCAAAATGAAAAATGTAAAAACGAATAAGGGAAACACTTCTTATTTTTTCATTTTACCTTTTTCATTTTGCATTCTTTAGCGTAATATCTTCAGGCAATATGAATGGACGCGTCTTAGTTTTGAACGCATCTTTCGAGCCGATTAACGTGTGTACGGAGCGGCGCGCGGTAGTCATGATTTTCAAAGGCGTAGCGCGGATGGAAGAGCATAACGGGCACATGCTCCACTCTGCGAGAATCGCGCTGCACGCGCCGTCCGTCATACGCCTGACCGAATACATACACATTCCGTTTGAAAGACGCTCGCTCTCGCGCAAGAACATCTTGCTGCGCGACCATTCGGCCTGCCAGTATTGCGGCAAGCCGTTTCCGCCATCGGAGCTAACACTCGATCATGTGCATCCGCGCTCGCGCGGCGGCGATTCGACGTGGGATAATCTGGTCGCGTGCTGCAAGCGTTGCAATCATCGCAAAGGGAGCCGCACGCCGGAAGAAGCAGGGATGCACCTATTGCGCCGCCCGCGCGGGTTTTCCCTGCACGTCAACCGGCAGATCATGCGCTATCTGGGGCGCGCGGATGAAACGTGGCGCAAGTATCTTTTTTATGAGCCGGACGCCTCTTGAGCTTTTCGCATCAAGATAGAAGATTTCAGGAGCGGTCACACGCACCGCAGAAGAAGGAATTTTTATGAATCAAATAATGCTGGCTATCGGGGGATTGGGCACGACAGAGATGATCTTGATCGCAGCCGTCCTGTTTCTGCTCTTCGGAGCGACGAAGCTGCCGCAGCTTGCCAAAGCCCTCGGGCAGAGCAAGCGCGCTTTCCATGAGGGTCAGGAAGACGCGGAAGAAGAAGCGCGGCTGGAAGCCGCACGCCGCCGCGAGAGATTACGCGCCGCCGAGGGGGATGCCTATGAGGAAGACAAGGCTGCCGATAAAATTCCTGCCAGCAAAGCGCGCTGAAGACAGAGAATTTTAAAAAGGTCAAAGGCAAAAGCGAAGATGGCACGGCTCTCGCCGGGTCTTCGCTTTTGCCTTTTGCGTTGCGTTGATGAGCTAATAGGAGATTGTCATCCGCCAAACCTATTTCTTGCGTCCCGTAACGAGCGTCGCTTTGACTGACAAAGCATAGTTAGTGTCCTGTCGTTCTTCGTCTATGATGCGCGCGACTTCCTGCGAGACGCGCGCCTGCGCCGCTTCGGGCACACATTCCAGCCACGCCCGCAAGAGAAAATCCGTGATGAGCGGCGAGTTTAAAACTCTTCGCCGGATTCGTAGTCGAACTCTTCAACCTGAGTCCATGAGGAAACATTTTCCAGACCGGCCTGCTTTGCAGCCTCTTCAATCGCCGCGATGGTTGGAAGCTCTGTAATCAATTCTTCGACATCAACATCGTGATCTTCCAGCCCGGAGTTACGCAGGGCTTCCCAGTAGATGGAAAAGAATTCGCCGAAGCTCGAAAACGTTGTCAGTGTGAAAGCGACCGTGCCGCCCGGCGCCGCCACACGCACCAGTTCAGCCAGCATCTTTCTCAAGCGTTCGGGCGCAACCAGAGAGCCGTCGCCCACGACCAAGTCGAACTGGTTGTCTCTGAACCAGAGGGCATCCACCTGCGTGCGGCGAAACTCAGGCTCGACGTTCATCGCGACTGCTTTAGCCCGCGCCAGCTCAAGAGCTTCTTCGCTCTCGTCCACACAGACCATCGTGACCTCGTCCTCTGCGCGCGTCTGCAAAGCCATCGCGTGCCCGCCCGTGCCAGCTTCGACATAGAGAATGCGTCCCTTTTCAGGAAGCACCAGATGCTCGTCCACCAATGCCGCGAACCGCTCGCCCCAGTCCGTTGCGACGTACAGGTCTCTTAGAAATGCCAGTTCCGTATCCGATTTCTTCTCGCTCACCTTCTTGGTCTCCAATAAGATTTATGTGAATCAAGAGTAAAAACTCTTTGCGATCTTTGCGTTAAAAAGGCTCTTAACCGCAAAGAGCGCAAAGAAGAAAGACGCAAAGATCGCAAAGAGAAGAAGCAGCACATTTATTTCTACTCTTGATTCGCATGATTTATGTTTATGAGACATCGTATGTCTCATCAATCAATACTATCTAACAATGGTCTTCCGAGTCCTGAGTCCTGTGTTCTGTGTCCTGCTCTTCATCATAATACACTCTGTCGCGCAGGCTCTCGGGCAGGCACGTCATCTCTTCTTTCGCCGCTGCATCGCTGTGAACATAGCGATAGCCGCCGCCGTATCCGATGCGCTTCATCAGCGGAGTGATGGCGTTTCTGAGATGCAGCGGGACAGGCTCGCGCGCGGTCTCCGCAGCGTCCGCGACGGCTGCATGATAAGCGCGCTTGACGGCGTTCGATTTGGGAGCCTGTGCCAGATAAATCGTCGCCTGCGAGAGCGGATAGAGAGCTTCCGGCAAGCCTATCAATCGGGTGATGTCTGCGGCGGCGGCAGCCTGCACCATTGCCTGCGGGTCTGCAAGGCCGATGTCTTCCGACGCGAGAATGCACAGGCGGCGCGCGATAAAAACCGGGTCGGCTCCGCCTTCGATAAGCCGCGCGAGCCAGTAGAGCGCGGCATTCACATCCGAATTGCGCAGCGACTTAATCAGCGCGGACGCGAGATTGTAATGCTCCTCGCCGCCCTTGTCATAAGCGTAGTGCGCACGCCCCAAGGCTTCGACCACCGTGTCCAGCGTCACGCGCCGCGCTTCATTCTCATCCGGCGCGGTTGATTCGACCGCAGCTTCGAGCGCGGCCAGCGCGACCCTTGCGTCTCCGTGCGCGGAATGAGCGACGCGCGCGAGCAACTCATCATTCAATTCAGGATGAAGCGAAGCAAGGCCACGCTCTTCATCCGCCAGAGCGCGGCGCAAGATAGCTTCAATCTCATCATCGCTCAAAGGATTGAGCGTCAGCACGCGGCTGCGCGAGAGCAGCGCGCCCGTCACTTCAAAAGAAGGATTTTCGGTCGTCGCGCCGATAAGCGTAACCGTGCCGTCTTCGACCGCGGGCAACAGCGCGTCTTGCTGCGCTTTGTTAAAGCGATGAATCTCGTCTATGAACAAGACTGTGCGTGCGCCAGTGCGCCGCAGCTCGCGCGCTTCGCTGATGGCCGCACGCGCCTCCTTGACGCCTGAGAAGACCGCCGAGAGCGGAACAAACCGCGCGCCGCTGCGCTCTGCCAGAAGACGCGCGAGCGTCGTCTTACCGGTTCCGGGCGCGCCCCACAGGATGAGCGAAGGCAAAGCTCCTGCACCTTCGATCAAGCGGCGCAGGATGTGTCCCTCGCCGACAAGGTGTTGCTGTCCCGCGAACTCTGCGAGATCGCGCGGGCGCATCCGCTCGGCCAGCGGCGCACTCACGACCGTCCCGCTTGGCTGTTCCTCTTCTGCGAAAAGACTTCTAGGCTTGCGATATGACATGCGTGAAAATATCACTGCTAAAAAACAAATTCAAAAGCTGCCACAGAGACACAGAGGCACAGAGAAGAAGATTCAAAACACAGAAAAATACCTATCATTTCGCTCTGTGTCTCTGTGTCTCTGTGGCTAATTCCTACCTTGTGAGCTTAGCATAATCAGTGCGGCCTCGCAGCTTTCCGAAATCTTGGATGGAACGCATGCCCGACCGACTTCGTATAGGATGGCGAGTCACGAACGAAAGTCTTGAATGCTTCGCTCATGACGGTTAAAATGAAAAGGTTTCGTGAGGGATTTGAAAATGAAAGAGACAAAAGATGTATTGAGAGTGGTCGGCATCGTCCTGCTCGCGCTGTTCGTGCTGGTCGTCGGCGTTCCGCTGGTGTTTGCCGCCGCCGGAATCACACTGGGTATCTTCAAACTAATATTTGGCTTGGCCGTCTTTTTAATTAAGTTGGCAGTGGTGGTCGCAATCGTTTATCTCCTCCTCGTCGGTATCCGCGCCATGCTGCGTTAGAACGAGAGCGCAAAAAATCCGAAAGCATCCGGTCGTAACATTCAGACGCCGGATGCTTTCGCTTTTTAAAAGCCGTGTTGTTCCACACTGGACGCTTCCCGCTCACTCTTATCAAGTGAAGCGTCATGAATCAAGCATCAAACCTCGTAGAGCACGCGATGCTTTCTGTGATTAAAACTAACCTCGACTTGCAGAATGAAAAGAGGCACGTCAACACGAACTGACACGAAACAGGAGACCGGCGATAACACAAAACTTCGTGTTATTTAGTGGAGCGTTCCTGCCGTGTTGATGGATGAGCCTCTCCGGTTGATTTGCGGGCTGCAAGCTCACTCTTGACATTTACGCACTGTGTATTACAAAGTCGCAGCCGCAACTGAAGTCGTGTCTCGCGTTTGTGCTATGACTATCCCTCAGGGCACGCGGTTTGGCCGCTATGAGATTCGCACACCCCTCGGCGCAGGTGGCATGGGCGTGGTGTATCTGGCGCAGGACACGCAGCTAGAGCGCACGGTCGCGCTCAAGGTGTTGCCCGCAGATGTCGCCGCAGACCAGCAGCGCATGAATCGCTTTATACAGGAAGCGAAGGCCGCTTCCGCGCTCAACCATCCCAACATCATCACCATCTACGAAATCGGACAGCAGGACTCGGCGCACTTTATCTCGACAGAGTTTATCAACGGGCACACTCTGCGCCATCTCATGAAGCACGGCGGAGTAAGTTTGACAGATGCGCTCGACGTGTCGGCGCAGGTGGCCGCCGCGCTCTCTGCCGCGCACGCGGCGGGCATCGTCCATCGTGACATCAAGCCCGAAAACATCATGGTGCGTGAAGACGGCTACGCGAAGGTCTTGGACTTCGGTCTGGCTAAGCTGACGGAGCGAACCGGCGCGCAGTCCACGTCCGACCCGGAAGCTCCGACGCAAGCGCCGATGCAGGCGATGGTCAACACGGAGCCGGGAATGGTGCTGGGCACTGCGCGCTACATGTCGCCTGAGCAGGCGCGCGGGCTTCCGGTTGATGCGCGAACGGATATTTGGAGCCTGGGAGTTGTCATTTATGAAATGGTCACGGGGCACGCGCCGTTTGAGAGCCGGACGACCAGCGATGTGATAGCTTCGATCTTAAGAACAGACCCGCCGCCCCTTGTTACTTATGTACCGGACGCTCCCTCTGAGCTGCAACGAATTATCAAAAAGGCTCTGCGCAAAGATTGTGATGAGCGGTATCAGACGGCCAAAGATTTGCTCGTTGACCTGCGCGGCCTGCGCAGGGATTTAGAGATCGCGTCTGAGATTGAACGCTCTGCTTCCATCCAGCCGCACAATGTTGCCGCTGACACTTTGATAACTTACATAGGCACAAGCGCGCCGCAGAGCGCTCTGGAAGCCTCTCAGGCTTCAACCGCCAACATGCCTGAGAGGCAGACCGCGCCCGTGCCCCACTCAAGCGCGGAATATCTGGTCGGCGAATTTAAAAGACACAAGGTCGGCGCGCTGCTCATCCTGTCTGCGCTAGTGGCAGTGCTCGCGGCTATCGGTTTCGGCCTCTACAAATTCCTCTGGCCGAAACAGGCGGTCACGCATTTTCAGACGATTAATATCAAGAGGTTGACTTCCAACGGCAAAGCCAGCGATGTCACCATCTCGCCCGACGGAAAATATATTGTTTACGTGGTGATTGACGGCGGCCTCAGAAGCCTGTGGGCTAAACATCTTGCGACCGGCAGCGATGTGCAGATCATGCCGCCGCAGGAAATGAAGTCTATGGGCGGCACGACTTTCTCGCGTGACGGCAATTACATCTACTTTGTCATCAACGACCGCAACAATGCGCAGGGCGCGCTCTATCAGGTGGCGCTCTTCGGCGGCAGCCCGAAAAAATTGCTGGTGGATTTGAGAAGCCCCGTCACATTCTCTCCGGACGGCAAGCAGATAGCCTTTGTGCGCAATTATCCGAATCAGGGAGAGTATGCTTTGATCGTCGCGCAGGCAGACGGAACGGGAGAGCGCAAAGTCGCATCGCAGACGGGAACGAATTGGTTTTCCGAGAGCGGCCCCGGTTGGTCTCCGAACGGAAAAATGATCGCCTGCGGAGTGGGAAGCACGACCGGCGGCTATCACATGACGGTCGCCATCGCGCAGGTTGAAGGCGAAACTGCGCTGAAACCGATGACGAATGAGAAATGGCATGTGGTTGATCGCGTCGCGTGGTTTGAAGACGGCAGCGGTCTTGTCCTCTCAGCCAAAGATCATCCGTCCGCGCCGTCGCAAATCTGGCAGCTCTCTTATCCGGGCGGCGTCGCGCGCAGAGTCACAAGCGATTTAGGAAACTACGGCAGCACGAGCTTGAGCCTGACTGCGGATTCGCTTTCCCTGATTACGGTGCAGGCAGAGCGCGTGTCTAATATCTGGGTCACGCCGAACAACGATGCTACGCGAGCGCAACAAATTACTTCGCGCGGCAATATCTATGATGGGCAAGGGGGCATCTCGTGGACGCCGGATGGCAAAGTCGTCTATGCCTCGAACGGCAGCGGCAACTCTGACATCTGGATCATGAACGCGGACGGAAGCGGGCAGAAGCAACTTACGGATGATGCTAACTATGATGGCAGGCCGATTGTTTCGCCTGACGGGCGTTACATCGTTTTTGTCTCGGACAGGTCGGGAACGTCAAACATCTGGCGCATAAATCTTGACGGCAGCAATCCGAAAAAGCTGTCCAATGGCAAAATAGATGAATATCCGGATTGCTCGCCGGACGGTCGCTGGGTTGTTTACTCTTCACTTGATACCGGATTTCCGACGCTCCGGAAAGTCTCTATGGACGGTGGCGATGCCGTGCAGGTGACTGACAAGTGGGCGACGCGGCCTGTCATCTCGCCGGACGGGCGTTATATCGCCTACGTCCACGAAGATCAAGAGGCGAACCGTCAATTAAGGCTGGTGGTGATTCCGTTCGAGGGCGGAACCGCGCTCAAGACTTTCGATTTCCCGCTCGCGGTCGTCCCGCTCATGCGCTGGTCGCCGGACGGTCGCGCGCTGGTTTACAACGACTCGCGCAGCGGCGTCTCAAATCTCTGGAGCCAGCCTTTCGAGGACGGCGCAAAGCCCGCGCAGTTGACCGACTTCAAGATGGATCAAATCTTTTTCTTCAACTGGTCACGCGACGGTAAACAACTCGCACTGGCACGCGGCACCACCGCCAGAGACGTAGTGCTTATCAGCGACACGAAATAAAGGCTAGTGAATAGTAAATGGTAAATCGTAAATAGAAGAACACTTGCTTTTCTCCATTTACTATTTACCATTTACGATTTACCCGCTCTTGCCTTCCCATCGTTTCCGCAATAAATTTGCAATCTAAATAGAGCTAGACACTGTCGCTCGTTTTATTTATCTTAGCCCTTAGCGTTTAAGTTAAAACGCCTGCCCCACTCTTTTCTCATCCAGATACGAAACCAGTTACGCGCGGCAAACTTGTACCCGGCAGCCGAATATTTTTGTGTGCTCTGCCGGAAAGCAATCCTGACTCGCGCCAGATCAGAAAGCGGAGGATTCGGATATGTTCAGAAGCAGCGATAAGAAACAGAGCGGCAAGCAGGCGATAAACGAAACCGCAGATAATCAAACGACGAGCTATCAAACCCAGCCTTCATCTTGGCAGCAGCAGCCTCCGGCGGCAGAGCCTCAGAGCGCGCCGCCCGCGCCCGTTCAGACGCCTACGCAGCCGCGCGCCATCGGCGAAAGAGACGCCATGGCGCGTGACATCAAAGACGGAGTCCTGAACGGATTCGTCGGCGCGGGCACGGTCATGGCCGGCGAAGCCATCTTTAAAGGAATGCTGCGCGTTGACGGGCACTTGACCGGGCGCATCACTTCGGAAGACGGCACGCTCCTCGTCGGCGCGAACGGGCAGGTGGACGCCAATGTCCAGGTTTCCATCGCGACGATTCACGGCACGATCAACGGCGACATCGTCGCCACCAAGCGCATCGAGATGGGACGCTCTGCCAAAGTGGTCGGCAACATACAGACGCCCGCGCTGGTCATCGAGCCGGGAGCGGTTTTTGAGGGAAGCTGCCGGATGCAGGTAAAAGAAGCGGCGGACAATAAGCCAAAAGAGAAGGCGAAGCAGACGCAGCAAACTCTGGTTGCTCCGACCAGCGAGCTTTTGCAGATGCCGGACATCTCAGAGGTGGCGAGTTAAGAGGGGAACTTCAGGTTCAGATACAAAGAGAACGCTCCACAAATTCACACTCATGAACGGGAATATTTTCTCGCCGTTTTGTGTGATGTAGTGGAGCGTTCTCGTCTTTTTCTATCTGCGCTCTGCTTCACATTCCTCTATGCCTTTGCATACTTGTTGTAGGCATTAGCCAGCTTCACATCGTACTGGTTCTTCTTATAGCCGGGGCCGTTGTAACCTTTGGCGAAAGATGCCCAGTTGCGCGTGCGCAGGAAGCCGTCCAGCTTCTGGCTCTTGACGAAACCGATAAAGGCTTTGAGCTGGTCGCCTTCGCTCTTTTCCATCGCGGCGACGAAATCATTGACGTTGTCAAAACCGCACAGCTTGTAGTTGGCTCCCATGATCTGAAACAAGCCCCACGAAGCGGACTGAAGCGCGGCATCGTGATCCAGAGCCATAGCCTCATTGAGCCTGTCCCACTCGCGTGCGCCTCCCTTGTAGAGGCTCTTGTTCCATTTGGGCGAGCTGATATTCGGATTGCTCTTATCGAATTTGCCTCCGGTCAGATTGTGAAAATACTTGGCCTCGAACAGAATCTTCGGCCTGCCGTCGGGCAGGAATCCGCCGCCCGCGCTCTCGACCGCCACGACCGCTCTGACCGCAGCAATCTGACAGTCCAGACTCGTCGCGCAATCGGAAAAATCCTGATCGGTTAATTTAGCGATGGCTTTTGCCACCGTCGCAGGCACTTGCGGAGCTTGCAGCAGCGTGTCTGCGAACTGTTTGTTGATGACGCCCTGTGTGAGCTTATGATTGGCGGCAAAAGTGTCTATTGCAGCTTTGGTGTTTTTCCCGTAGTTGCCGTCAGCGCCGCCTTTCAGCGGCACGCCCGTCCCCATCACGAGGGTTTGTATTTGCCGGGTCAAGTCTTTGTCTGTTTTTAAATCGTCATAAGTCAGGCTGAGATTTTGACTGGAAACATCTTCTAGTTTCATGGGGGATTCTCCTTCTAAGGAATGCCGAAAATTCAAGAATATAAGGATGCAATACGCGCCGGAAACATAAAGCTCAAAAGCAGCCGAGCCGCACGGGAAAAATGCCATCCTCTATTAAAACCGCATCAGAATAGCCGAAGAGGTTTAATCTATCAACGATTACCGGACATGAACCATGCAAGGCTATTAAACTAGCCTTGCATGGCAGAGAAGCGAATTTGATTTCCTGCTCCACTGATTAACGCACTGTTTTTTTGTCTGAGCTATCAGTTTATTGTTTAAGAGCAATGTTGGGATAAGGGATGGGAACCGGCCCGCCCGGAATCGGTGTTTTATCAACATCTAACAGCGTCCGTGCCAAATGTTGGCGATCCTGCGCGTTATTGACAGGCTGACCGGCGAGGAACTGCTGCGCACCAAGAGTCGTCATGCCTATGGCATTTACATTCTCTGTCCTGTTGCCGTGAATCGTGATCGTCTCGTTCTTATCTACAGTCCCTGTCCTATCGTGCTTTAGTGCGGCAATGAGTTGAGCGATCCGTTGACGGTCGGCAAGGCCGGTGACAATCTCTCCGGTTAAGACCTGCTGCGCGCCTTGCAGCGAAACTCCGTGACTACAGAGTTCCAGAGTTTGCATGTGCAGCCTGCTCCGATCCACGATGGCGAACATTCTCGCTCTAGGTCTCGGCATGACGAATCACACCTCCTTACTATTTACTGCTTCTAACTGCACTCCGGATGGTGGCAGGAGCAGGCGATTTCCATGACATGCACCTTGTCCGCATCCTCGCACACTTCGCTGCAATACTTGCTGTCCTGTGACGGAGGGCACCCGCAGGTTTCTCTGTCGCACGTATTCTCATTCTTCTCGTCTGCCATCTCGATAACTCTCCTTTTGCTCGCTAGTTTCTGGCCGGTTAATCAGGAATTATGCTTGATAACAGGAGAGAAGACAATCCGCTCGTCCCTGCCCGACAGCTCTATTCCTGCACGTTTATATAACGCTCGACAGTTTCGGAGAGCCGGTCAACGCGCTTCGTCAGAGAACCCAAAGCTTTCTCCGTTTCCGCATGAGCTTGTGCCAAATCTGCCTGAGCTTGCGTCAAGTTCGTCTGCGCTTGGGCCAATTCCGCTTGCGATGCGCCGAGAGAGTTAATCCATGATTCGTTCATGTCCACGCGCTCGGCAGCACTGACAGTCAATTCCGTGAGAATCCTGATTTGCTCGCTGTGTTGGTCAGTTAACACTTCCAAATTAGCCTGAGTGGTGCCGAGTGAGTTAACCCATGACTCATGGGCGTCCACGCGCTCGCTCGCGCTGACGGTCAACTGAGTGAGTGTCCTGATCTGCTCGCCATTTTGATTAACCAACACTTCCAAATTAGCCTGAGTGGTGCCGAGCATGTTAATCCAGTCCTGCTGCGTATCCATGCGCTCCGCAGCGCTGACAGTCAACTGAGTGAGCGTTCTCATCTGCTCATCATGTTGATCGGCCAATCCAGTCAAAACATGGATCCGCTCGTCATGTTGAATGGACAACCCTGTCAATGTCCTAATTTGCTCATTATGTTGATCGGCTTGCTCGTCATGATGAGCGGACAATCCCGTCAATATCCTAATTTGCTCATCATGATCAGCGGACAATCCAGTCAAGACACGGATTTGCTCGTCATGTTGATCTGACAATCCCGTCAAGACACGGATTTCCTCGCTATGTTGTGCCAAGACCCGTTCTACGTCGAAGGTGCGCGAATCGGCTTTGGCAGCCAGTTCAGCTATGGTGCTGAAGGCGTTTTCCAGCTTCAATAATCTTTCTTCGGTGGTCATAATTGCATCTCCCGGCCATCATAGACGTGCAAGCATTCAGGGTGCTAAAGCAGGGATGATAGGTAACAACGAGTGATATGGTAATACCAGTCTTGTCCTAAGACAACCTGAGATTTTGACGTTTTGAGGGAAGGGGAAAAGAGCAGGTTACACAGCGCGCTTTAGACATTAAAACGAAAGTGAACCACGTCGCCTTCCTGCATCACGTAATCTTTGCCTTCGAGCCGCAGCAACCCTTGCTCGCGCGCCGCCGCGTAAGAGCCTGCGCGCAGCAGGTTGTCATAGCCGATGGTTTCGGCGCGTATGAAACCGCGTTCGATGTCAGAGTGGATTGTGCCTGCGGCCTGCGGGGCGCGCGTCCCTTGCGGAATCGTCCACGCGCGCACCTCTTTTTCGCCCGCCGTCAAAAACGACATCAGGCCGAGCAGGTGATACGCGCTCTTGATAAGGCGATCAACGCCGCTGCCTTTGACGCCGAGCGAGTCAAGATAATCAACCCGCTCGTCCGGCGGCAGTTCGACCAGTTCGGCTTCGAGTTGCGCGCAGATGACGACGAACTCCGCTGCTTCGCTCTCTGCGATCTCGCGCACCGCGCGAACGTGCGCAGTCTCTTCTTTGTCCGCCAGCATCGCTTCGTCAACATTCGCGGCATAGATGGTCGGCTTCATCGTCAGCAGAAAAAAGTTTCTGGCAACGGCGCGTTCTTCATCCGTCAGGGAAACGGTGCGCGCCGACTTGCCCTCTTCCAGAGCGGGGAGCAGCTTGTCTAAAACTTCTATCTCGGCCTTTGCAACCTTGTCGCCGCTCTTGGCGGTCTTTTGTGCGCGCTCGCGCCGACGCTCGACCGATGCGAGGTCTGCTAAGGCCAGCTCGATCTGAATCGTCTCGATGTCGCGTTGCGGGTTGACGGAGCCTTCGACGTGGACGATGCCTTCGTCTTCAAAGCAGCGCACGACCTGTATGATAACTTCCGTCTCGCGGATGTTGGCGAGAAACTGGTTGCCCAAACCCTCGCCCTTCGACGCGCCGCGCACGAGACCGGCGATGTCTACGAATTCGATTGTCGCGGGAATAATGACGCTGGTCTTGACCAGCTTCGCCAGCGGCTCAAGCCGCTCGTCGGGGACGGCGACGACGCCTATGTTCGGCTCGATGGTAGCGAAAGGATAATTGGCAGCGAGCGCGGCCTGCTGCGACGTGAGCGCGTTAAAAAGCGTGGACTTGCCGACATTCGGCAATCCGACAATACCTGCGCGAAGCATGAGACGTTACCTCTTCAGTGTAAAAATCCGTGTGAAAGCGAAACTAACTTTTTACACTGCGCAAGGCCGAGTGTCCAGTCGAAGAGGATGGTAAAAGCGAAGATGAGAGGGATGCTATCTTTCCATCTTCTGTTTTGCCTTTTACGTCAGGGCACGCGCTTGAACTCCAATTCCTTGAAATCGAAATCGGGATTGGGCACGTCTATCTTCATCTCGTCAACTTTCCCTTGCGGGTTGAGCGTGAAGGTGACGAAGCCGCGCCCGAAGGGATAGCTGACCGTCTCGCGCCATTTGACGGTGAATGTGTCGTGTTGCCAGTGCTCTAAATCCCCTACAAAGTTTGCGGCAGGCGTCAGGCGTAAAACTAATTTTCCGTTCTCTTCCGTCACTTTCGCTTCGCCGTACATCTGGCCGCCGTAAGCTCCGACGTATTGCGAAATCGCAAGCGAAGGCTTGGTGTCTTTAGCACGCGCGGCTTCTTCTTCCAAAGCGGCTTTGCGGTCTGCCTCTTTGCCTTGCTCGACGCGCGCCAGGAATTCCGCGTTCCAGTCTCGTTTAGGCACGCCGAGAAACACGTCGAAAACTTTGCTCATCATGATTGCTGGCAACGAAGACTCGCTGTTGCTGAGGATGACGACGCCCAGATTCTCTTCGGGAATCAATCCCGTCTGCGAGATCATGCCGTCGAGACCGCCGCTGTGGTCTATCACCTTGCGCCCTTGATAATCGCTCAGAAACCAGCCGAGGCCGTAAGCGCGAAAGTGTCTGGTCGGATTGAATTTCGTGCCCGCCTCGCTGATGGGCAGCATCACGTTCGGCTGCCACATCTCGTGCGAGGTGGCTGAACTAAAAATACGTTTGCCTTCATACGTGCCCCTGCCGAGCTGAAGCCTGAGCCATTGCGCCATCTCCACTACATTTGAATTGATGCCCGCCGCCGCCGCCGCGCCGTCAACATTACCGTAACGGACAATGCGAATCTTTCCGTCCAACTCATTATGCGGCGTCGCGACGTTATCTTTGCTTTTCAAATCCTTAACGCTGGTCGTCGTCTCACGCATGCCGAGCGGAGTCAGGATGCGCTCCCTGACAAACTCGTCCCAGCTTTTGCCCGTCACAGCGGCGACGATTTCCCCTGCGGCGAGGAACATAATGTTCTGATAGCCGTAACGGCTGCGAAAGCTTGTGAGCGGTTTGAGGTAACGGATGCGGCGCAAAATCTCGCTGCGGTCGTAATTGGTCTCATACCAGAGCAGGTCGCCGCCGAAGGTCGCGAGGCCGACGCGATGGCTCAAGAGATCGCGCACCGTCAGTTCGCGCGTCACGTATGGATCGTAAAGCTGAAAGCCCGGAAGATATTTCGTGACCGGGTCATCCCATTTAACTTTGCCTTCATCAACCAGAATGGCAAGCATCGCGGCTGTAAAAGCTTTGGTGTTCGAGGCGACGGCAAACAGCGTGCGCTCGTCCACAGGCGTCGTCTTGCCAAGCTCTCTGACGCCGTAGCCCTTTGCGAAAATCACTTTATCGTCTTTCACAATCGCCAGCGCAAAGCCGGGTACGCGCCAGTCCTGCATCACCCTGCGCGCATACTCGTCAATCTCTTTCAGGCGCGCGTCCTGCTGCTCCTGCGCCCGCAAAGAGAGCGGAGCGATGAAGAGAAGCAGAATCAAAAAGAGAGCGAAACGAAACGAACGATGATTCATATTTGAATGCCTTTCTGCAAGATAGATAGCGCGGTGTGGTTGTAATTCTTGGAAGATGAATTGCCACTAGCTTCAGCTAGTGGAGCAGATGCCAACCTACCCGTCGGCTTTAGCCGAAATATTTGGCTAAAGCCGATAATTGTAAGGCTATTTTGTCCACTAGCTAAAGCTAGTGGCAATTCAAATAACGCAGAGGAAAACCCACGCATCAAGTGCTTTAACTTAGCATGCCTCTTATGGCTTGAATGCTCGCGTGGCAATCAGCGTCGCCGTGTAGCGCGCGATTGGGTCTTCGCTGCCGTGACGGTCTTCGTAAAAACCGTTGATGACAAAGCCCGCGTCAATCTGCCCGCCGAGCTGGTCTGTCAGGGTGTGGCCGAACTCAAACGTTTCGCCGCTCTTGATGCGCCGTTCGTATTCCTCTGCGGGCAGGCTCTCCACGTCCGAATAGGGAAGCGCGTGACTGACTTGAAGCGTGCCGCTCTCTGCCAGCGCAGCATCGAAAATATAGAGCACAGGATTAAGAAAGCCTGCCAGCAACACGCCTCCATGACGCAGAACGCGAAAAGCTTCCTTCCACACGGGTCTGACATCCGGCACGAACAGGTTCGAGCATGGATGAAAGACAAGATCAAAGCTCGCATCGGCAAAGCGCGAGAGGTCTCGCATATCGCCTTCAAGCGTTAAGAGTTCAAGCGACTCTCTGTCGGCGACCATGCGATCCTGCGCGAGCTGGTTTGGCGAGTTGTCGAAAACCGTCACGCACGCTCCGGCAGCCGCGAGAATCGGAGCCTGCTGCCCGCCGCCCGATGCGAGACACAAGACATCAATCCCTTTCACCTCTGGAAACCATGCGCGCGGGACGGGCTTTGAGTTCGTCAATAAAATTTCCCATTGCCCGCGCCGCGCGGCCTCGATCTGCTCACGGCTGACGGGCACAGTCCATTCATTTCCGCGCTCGACTTCTTTGTCCCACGCGGTGCGATTGTGTTCTCTGACATCCATTGGTTTTACCGATCTTAAATTTAAAAGGAATTGTCCGCAGCTAGATTGCGCCGAGCTGCTGGTACAAGCTCTTAAAGTCAAAGTTGTTCCAAGCCTCTGCGATCTGGCCGTTCTCAATGCGCGCGATGGCGATGCCTGTAAACTCCACCGATCTCTCGGTCGCGGCAAATCCCAGAGTGTCTCCCATGTGCTGGCCGCGCACGGTGCAGCGCGCCACGACCTTGTCTCCCTCTGCAATCACATCTTCCACGATCACGGTAATGTCTGGAAACGCGCTTTTGAAATTCTGGTGAAAGCCCCGGAAAGCGACAGCGCCGCGCAAAGGGCTGCCGCTCTCGTCCGAGAGGCCGTGAACGATGCCATCTGCGGCAAGCATCTCGTCAATCGCATCGGCTCGCCCATTGTTCCAGACCTCTTCAAACCAGCGGCGCACCAAATCTTTATTGTTTTCTGACATCGGAATTCTCCTTAAAGCTGCTTTCAAAATTATCGCGAGGGAAAGATGATGAGAGCCATGCTATCAATCGTCGTGCGAGAAGTGCCAGTTAAAAGCCGCTAACAAATTCAAAGATTAGCCACAGAGGCACAGAGACACAAAGATAAAAGCAGTCATTTCATTTAGCATCTACTTCATCTGCTTTCCCTTGCGCTGTGCCTCTGTGGCTGAGTTTTGCATTTCGGAAAACTGTTTTATTCGCTGAAGAACGCATGCAGCTCTGCATAAGTCTCGTCCGGTAATTCCTCGGCCAGATAATGCCCGCAGTCAAGCGCGCGGCCTCGCACGTCTTCAGCCCAGTCGCGCCAGATGGCAAGCACGTCGTACCACTTCTCCAACTCATCACGCCCGCTCCACAAGGCCAGCACGGGACAGTTGATTCGTTTCTTCCCGCGATCTTCTTCATCCTGTGCGAAGTCTATAGACGCCCCCGCGCGGTAATCTTCGCAGAAGGCGTGAATTGTTTCCGGATTATGAAACGCACGGCGGTAATCCGCAAAAGCCTCCTGGTCAAAGTATGCGGGCAGCTCTGACCAGCGACGATGAATGTAATAAAAGTCCGGGTCGGCTCCGATCAGGCGTTCCGGCAAAGGGAACGGCTGCGCCAGAAAAAACCAGCCCCAGAATTTCAAGCCGAATTCCATATCCGCGCGGCGAAAGGCTTCGCCGGTCGGGATGATGTCGAGCACGGCCAATTTGCCGACGCGCTCAGGGTGGTCCAGCGCCATCCGATAAGCGCAACGCGCGCCGCGATCATGCCCCGCGACCGAGAATTTTTCAAAGCCGAGTTTGCGCATGACCTCAATCTGGTCACGCGCCATCGCGCGCTTGGAATAGGCTGCGTGGTCTGGCGTTGAAGCGGGCTTGCTGCTCTCGCCGTAGCCGCGCAAATCCGCTGCGACGACCGTAAAATCTCGCGCGAGGCGCGGAGCAATCTTATGCCACATCGCATGCGTCTGCGGGTGGCCGTGCAACAGCAAAAGCGGAGGGCCATTGCCGCCATGCCGCACGCGAATCACCACCTCGGCGGTCTCTATCATCGAAAGCTCAAACCCCTCGAACATTAAAACAGCTTGCCCTTTATCAATTGAATGAAAGGTTGTGAAAAGAACTATTTGATACAAATATCAACTATTGCGACAACCTCTCCAACAAATTGCGACGGAGCTTTTTCAACGAACTTCGCTTTTCGCGCTTTGTAATCAACTGACTTCACTTGCTCAGCCATCACGAATCCGGTCAGTGAGGATGAACTCGACACCTGCAAATGAAACGGAATGTTGCGATTGGTATTTGTAATCGGACAAACAATCGCTAAGCCTGTCGCTTTATTGAAAATGAAGTTGCTGATAACCAGCGCAGGTCGTCTGCCCTTTTGCTCATGACCGGATTGCGGATCGAAAGAGAGGGTAATGAAATCACCTTTCTCGGGAACATAAACGGGCATTTACCATTCTTCCTTCCCGACAGGCTCACCGAAACTCTCTTCGCTCACTTGGTAATCTGGCGGCATCCGCGAAATCATCTCGGCCAAATCGAACGTGCTGCCGCCCGCGTCCGGTTCAACATCCGGCACGATGACATAAACTTTGGCATTTTCCGGTAAGTGAACATTTCCCGCGAGGCGAACCTGCCCATTTTCCACTGTGCCTTGATAAGTCGTAACTGACATAAACGTACCTCCAAGGTCTGCTATTTTACGACAAATGAGCGCGAGACCCCCAACGACAGAATTAAGTAGCCATGCACACTATGAGCGTTTCTTGTTCTTTTTCTTCGCGGTCTTGTCCTTCTTAGCACTGTCTTCATCGTCTACGCCTGCGTCAGATTCGAGCTTGAAGAAGACGCAAAGAGTGACTTGATATTCGAGGCGTCCCTCTTGCAGCCCGCCGCGTTGTTCCTTGACGACGAACCATGAGAGGTTGCGCAGGGATTGGCGCGCACGCTCGACTGCGACTTCGATGGCGTGGCTGAAACTCTCGTTGGAGGTGCCGACGATTTCGGCTCCTTTGAAAACACTTTCGCTCATGAAAAAATCTCCTTTGTAAATGATGGCGCGATTGGCCGCCAATCGAAATGAATGTGTTTAGCTTGAATGAACGGGACGCTAACACGCGGCTTCGGAAAGCGTCAAGGATGAAGAGTTTGCTTTCGCGCGAGAACAAAAAAAGAGGCGAATGTTTGGGGGAAATGTGCGCTAACCCTTAAACGCTTCTCCCAAACACTCGCCCTCTTTTGCAGGAGCCCACCTACCTGAACATAGACACGCACGGGCACGTAGCCGGTTCCAATAAAATTTCAGATTCAGGCGGCGCGTGCGCGTGAGGCTCGGTTCTGGCGCGCAACGCGGTCGAGCCATGCCTGCGCTTCTTCGTAATGCGGAAAACGCTGCTCCTCTGTGCGGAAAGCGTTGGTGTGATAATAACGCCTGCCGTTAATCAGGCGCGCGGGATGCTTGATATGCAGCATCTCGTGATAGAGAATATATTCGACAAACCATTCGGGAACATCGCTCGCATCCAGAGTCTTGCTGATGACGATGGTTTCATGCACTGGATCATGATGCCCTAAAATTCTGCGCGTGCGACGCTGCGACCAAGTCAGCGTAGGCTTCTCAATCCCGCCGTCGAAAAACTTTCGATTAAGCCGCGTGAACATCTTGTCCAGGTCAAAGACGCGGCCATGCGCGGACGAAATCATCTTGCGCCCGCGACGGCGGCGCGCGATGTCCGAAGCGCGCAGGATTTGCGGCGAGTAGGCATAGTCACGATAGGCTCGCTCATGTACATCCGGCGTGCGGCGCGAGAGCAGCTTGGCGACGAGGATAAAAGCCAGCGCGCGATGAACGTCCGGCGGCGCGCTCTTAAAAATATCCGAGATGCGGACATACACGCGCCCCGAACGAATGCGAATCGTGTGATGCAGCCCGGCGTAAGGATAAAACCTGACCTCTACTTCCGGCACTACACGTTTCGGTTCGAGCTGGCGAAAAGCTTCCGTAAAAAGCTGGCTCAAGTGACTGTATGTTTGTGACATATGGTAAAACCTTGAGAAAACTGCTATTTGCGATGACTGGCCGAAGAAGAATGCGCGCACGACCAGCCTCAAGCGGGCGGAGACCGAAAAATTGAGCCTGCCGCAGCCGGAAAGATTCGCCCTGATATTACGAGGGGAAGCGGACGGGCGTCAAATTGTTCTCTGAGGGCTGCCGCTAAGCCATTGAGAAGACACTAAATCGGAGCATGCGCCCAAAAGCCGGGAATGACGGGCTAATTTTCGACACTATCTAAGCTTATATTTAAGAACAGTTTAAGTTGAATGAGCGAAGATTCCAGCTCATCCTCAAGCGGTAACTATATGCAGGAGGCCGAAATAGCCTGTGCGCGAAGCGGGCGAATCAGCCCGTAAAATCCGGAGTAGTGGATCAGTTTCGCTAAACGCGCACGGCAAATCAAAGAAATCCTGCGGGATTTCGCATAACCGCCTTCGGATTTTGCGCAAATGGCTTAGGATTTCGCACGATTGCCTCGCTCTTCCGCACAATTGCCTCGCTTTCTCGCACGATTGACCTACTATTTCGCCTGATGGACTCGCTGTTGCAGACGATGGACTTGCCATTATGCACAAGGGACTCGCTCTTGCAGCCGAGAGACCTGCCATTTCGCAAGCTGGACTCGTCATTGCAGGCGAGAGACTTGCCATTGCGGGCGATAGACTTGCCATTGCAGACGATGGACTTGCTATTGCGGGCGATGGACTCGCCATTACGCATGATTGACCTGCTATTTAGTAGTGGGTCAGTTTCAAAGATGGCAAAGAAAAAACCTGTTCCCGCAAAGGCGCAAAGACGCAAAGGGGTTGAGCAATTCTTTGACTTGCGTGCTTTTCTTTGCGCCTTTGCGCCTTTGCGGGAGGTTCTTTCCTGATGCTGGATGACACTTGAATTTCAAACTGACCCACTACTAAATCCGGCAGCGGTTTGCGAGGCTGCGTCTAAATCCCTTATAATTTCAGATGGCATCTCCCACGCCACCCGTGCCGGTTTAACATTCGGGCAATGAATTGTTGACAGGCTTGAATCCACAGTGTTATTCAATTTATAGACAAAACGCGGCGCGATTGCCCGTTAAGAGACGCCGGACGAAGCTCTATAGCACTCCGTTAAGAATCCCTTTTGATTCAGATGACCGCACGCAATTCAAGTTCACAAGCATTTCCGAATCTGCCGGACGCGCGCGGGCAGGCCATCTTGTCTGCGATTATCAAAGAGCATCTGGTGACGGGAGAGCCAATCGGGTCGCGCACTTTGTCAGACCGCTTTGCGCATGCTTCGGGTTGGAGTCCGGCGACGATACGCAATGTCATGGGCGAGCTTGAAGAGGCAGGGCTGGTCGAACAGCCGCACACCTCTGCCGGGCGGATTCCGACCGACAAGGGCTATCGCTTTTACGTCGATCACATGCTGGGCGACACAAGCTTGTCGAAAGCCGATCTGTCGGCCATCAATTCGCTGCTCGGCATCACCGGCAGCGAGATGGCAGAGGCTCCAGACCGCTTGCTGGAAAAAACCTCGCGGCTGCTTTCCGCGCTGTCGCAGAACGTAGGCATCGTCGTCTCGCCATCTCTGGCCGACGACCGCCTGCAACACATAGAGTTCGTGAATCTGGCGGACAATCGCATACTGGTCGTGCTGGTCTCCGCTCCGAATATCATTCACAACAAGATTATCCGCGTGGACGAAAAGCTGACGCAGGAAGAGCTTGAGCGCACGGCGCGTTATCTGAACACGGAGTTTAGCGGCAAGAGCCTCTTAGCGATTCGCGCCGAGATTCTGGAATTGATGCGCGAAGAAAAAGCTCTGTATGACAGCCTGCTGCGCAACGCGATGCTTTTGTGCGAGAGCAGTCTTGAGGGAGAAGAGGCCACGACCGGCGAAGTCTATGTTGACGGAGCTTCAAATATTCTGACCAAGCCGGAATTTGCGGACGCGGACAGGATGCGCGAATTGTTCCGCACGTTTGAAGAGAAATCAAAGCTCGTCAAAATTTTGAACGAGTGCGTGACGCGCGACCATGTGCTTCCGGGCGACGTGCAGATCGTTATCGGCAGCGAGCATGCGGTGTATTCCATGCAGCATTGCGCGTTGATTACCGCGCCCTATCGCACAGGCACAGGCGAGACAGCGGGCACGATCAGCGTCGTCGGCCCCGTGCGAATTGAGTATGCGCGAATGATAAGTGTAGTAAACTATGCGGCGCGGCTGATCGAGCGACTGCTGCGCGAGGAGGCCGCTTCCACCTGAAACCAGCGCGTCTCAGGTCTTAACCCTGTTGCGCGAGATGTTCATAACCACCCCTGCAAATTTCGAGCAGAGACCATGACCCCGACTAAAAAAGATCAAAAGGCCAATCGCATTCCGGTGCGCTTTGTGGATGAAGAACAGCCCGCGCCGGATGAGCCGGATGAGGTGAGCCGCGCGGCTGATGAAGCATCTCTCCCGGCGGAAGAGATCGGGCGCGCTTCCAGTTATGAAGATGAAACGGAAGTGCAACGCCGGATAGATAGAGGTCAGGAAGAGAACAGCGACGCCGGTCGCGAAGAGGCTGACGAGTCGGACACGGCGGGCGCGCCGCCTCTCTCTGAGATGCCGGAACGCCGCGAGGATCAAGAGCAAGCCGAGACGCCGGAGCATGAAGCGGAAGCTTCGCCGGAAGCCGCTGCGGCGGATGAAAGTCAGGCAGGCAATTTCGCGCCGGCAGGCGGGACAGATCAAGCGGCTTACGGCCCGATGTTGGCTGAACTGCTCGCCACGCGCTCTGAATTGAAAAGGGTTGAAGCCGAGCGGCAGGAATTGGTGGATAGGCTGTCACGCAGGCAGGCGGATTTTGAAAACTACCGGAAACGCACAGAGCGCGAGCGCGGCGAGACCTTTCATCGAATGGTCGGAGACGTGGTCAGCAAGCTCTTGCCGGTGATGGATAACATACGCCGCGCGCTCGAAGCCGAAACTTTGCTGGAAAAAACAGAGTCCAAAGAATTCAGCCATTTTCTGCACGGCGTCGAGTTGATTTACAAGCAACTGAACGACGTGTTGCAAGAGCTTGGCGTCCAGCCCGTCGCTGCTGTCGGGTTGCCATTCGATCCTCATGTTCACGAAGCCGTCGCCACTGAGCAGAGCGACGATTATGAGCCTGATATAGTGACTCAGGAACTCCTGCGTGGCTATCGCCTCGGTGAAAAACTTCTTCGCCCCGCGATGGTCAAAGTCTCGACAAGGTAGTTTTCAGTTTTCGGTTTCCAGTTTTCAGTCAAGCCCCTCATGCCTGAACTGAAAACTGAAAACCGAAAACTGAAAACTGAAAAGCTTATGGGAAAAGTTATTGGCATTGATTTAGGAACGACGAACTGCTGCGTCGCTGTGCTTGAAGGCGGCGCGGTGCAGATTGTGCCCAATAAAGAAGGCGGGCGCACAACTCCCACTGTGGTCGGCTTTACGGACAAAGGCGAGCGGCTGGTCGGGCAGATCGCCAAGCGTCAGGCCGTGACCAATGCGACCAATACCGTCTATGCCGTCAAGCGGCTGATCGGTCGCAAGTTCAGCGCGCCCGAAGTCCAGCGCATGCGCGACAGCGCGCCGTTCGAGATTGTAGACACGCCAAACGGTGACGCTCACATACGTGTGCAGGGACGCACCTACAGCCCGCAGGAGATTTCCGGCATCGTGCTGCAAAGGCTCAAGGCCGCCGCCGAAGATTTCCTGGGCGAGGCCGTCACCGAAGCCATCGTTACCGTCCCGGCTTATTTCGACGACACGCAGCGGCAGGCGACCAAAGACGCGAGCAAGATCGCGGGGCTTAAGGTCGAGCGTATTATTAATGAGCCGACAGCCGCCGCGCTCGCCTATGGTCTGGGTCGCACCGAGGCGGAGCGGCTGGTCGTTTACGATTTGGGCGGAGGCACTTTCGACGTTTCGATTCTGGAAATGAACGACGGCGTCTTTGAAGTGCTTTCGACTTCGGGCAACACTTTTCTCGGCGGCGAAGATTTTGACGAGCGCATTATCAACTGGATGGCGGAACAGTTCCGCGAGGAAACGAGCATTGATTTAAGACAAGACCGCCTCGCCCTGCAACGCCTGAAAGAGGCTGCGGAGCGCGCCAAGTGCGAGTTGTCTTCCGTCACTGAGACCAACATCAACTTGCCTTTTATCGCGGCGGATGCTTCCGGCCCGAAACATTTTAACAAGATGCTGTCGCGCGACGAATTCGAGCGGCTCGTCGCAGACCTTGTCGAGCAGACCATCGAGCCGTGCCAGAAAGCTCTCTGGGATGCCAAGCTTCAGCCTGCGGATATTGATAAAGTCATCCTCGTCGGCGGGCAAACGCGCTCGCCCATCATCAGCCGCACCGTCAAAGAGATTTTCGGCAAAGAGGCTTCCGCCGAAATCAACCCGGACGAAGTGGTGGGGATGGGCGCGGCCATACAGGGCGGCGTCTTGACGGGCGATGTCAAGGACATCGTGCTCTTGGACGTGCTGCCGCTCAGCCTGGGACTGGAAACGCGCGGCGGATTGTTTACTAAACTGATTGAGCGCAACTCGACCATCCCCTTGCGCAACAGCATGATTTTCACGACCGTCGTTGACAATCAATCTTCAGTCGAGATTCACATCCTGCAAGGCGAGCGCGAAGTCGCGCAGGGCAATCGCTCGCTCGGCAAGTTCGAGTTGGTCGGAATCCCGCCCAACCCGCGCGGGACTCCGCAGATTGAAGTCGCCTTTGAAGTGGATGCCAGCGGCATCGTCTCAGTCTCGGCGCAGGACAAGACCACCGGGCGCGAGCAGCAGATGCGTATCACTCCCACTTCCGGACTTTCGCCGGACGAAATCAACCGCCTGATAAACGAAGCGGAGACTTCAGCCGTCACAGACCGCCGCGCCAAAGAGGTTATCGGCCTGCGCAACAAGCTCGACAGCCTCGTGCGCAACACGCAGCGCTCGCTGACGGAGTTTGGCGACACCATGAGCGCGGAAGAGCGGCGCGCGGGACAGCGCACCCTGAGCGAAGGCGAATCCGCCACCCATTCCGATGACATAGAAGAAGTCACACGCGCTCTGGAAAATGTCGAGCACCTCGCCACGCAAATCACCACCGCCATGCTCGGCAGTTCCGTCGGCACCGCTTCCAACATCGAAGAAGGATAGGTACAATACGGAGTAGTTAGTAGCCAGTAGTCAGTAGTCAGTAGAAAAGCCGTGCAAGCTCTTCATGCTGACTACTGACTACTGGCTACTGGCTACTAAATTATTATGAGCAAACGTGATTATTACGAAGTCTTAGGTGTCAGCCGGACGGCGGCTGAGCAGGAGATCAAGAGCGCGTACAGGCGGCTCGCCGTGCGGCATCATCCGGATAAGAATCCGGGCGATGCGGAGGCCGAAGATAAATTTAAAGAGGCTGCTGAAGCCTACTCGGTGCTCTCGGACGCGGAGCAGCGCAGGCGTTATGATCGCTTTGGGCACGCGGGCGTGTCGAGCAGCGCGGGAACCGGCTGGGGCGCACCCGGCTTTGGCGGCATCGAAGACATCTTAGGCGACCTGTTCGGATTCGGCGATGTGTTCGGCGGCGGCGGGCGCGGGGGTGGCGGCTCGCGGCGCACAGCGGCGCAGCGCGGAGCAGACCTCCGCTACGATCTGGAAATTACTCTGGAAGAAGCTGCGAAGGGCATGACCGCGCAATTGCGCATCCCGCGTCTTGAAACCTGCGAGACCTGCAAAGGCTCCGGCGCAGCCGAAGGCACGCAGCCCGAAACCTGCGCGACCTGTTCGGGCAGCGGGCAGGTGCGTTACCAGCAGGGCTTTTTCTCAGTCGCTCGCACCTGCGGAAACTGTCGCGGCACAGGGCGCATTATCAAGTCGCCTTGCGAAACCTGTCAGGGCGGAGGCCGCGTCGAGCGCGAGCGTTCGATGGAAGTCAAAATTCCCGCAGGGGTTGAAACAGGCTCGCGCCTGCGCATCGTCGGTGAAGGCGAAGCGGGCACACAAGGCGGCAGTACCGGCGACCTCTACGTCGTCATACACGTCAGCGAGCATGAGCAGTTCGAGCGGCAGGCAAGCAATCTCTATTCTTCCATCCCGATTACTTTCGCGCAGGCCGCGCTCGGCGCAGAAGTTGCCGTCCCGACGCTCGATGCCAACCAGCAATTAAAGATTCCGTCGGGCACACAGACCGGCACTGTCTTTCGCATGAAAGGGCAGGGCATGCCCGTGCTGGGCGGACGCGGGCGCGGCGACCTCTTCGTCTCTGTCACGGTCGTGACGCCGACGACGCTGACGCGCGAGCAGAGAAAACTGCTTGAGCAATTGTCGGAAGTCGAGACCACAGACCTCCAGGACAAAGGCTTGATAGACAAAGTGCGCGACATCTTCGGCTGAAGCCAAAGCTAGTAAATAGTAAATGGTAAATAGTAAATGGAGAAACGAAAGCGTTCTTCTATTCACTATTTACCATTTACTATTTACCCGCTCGCGCCCTTTGCCTTTCTTGAACCGTTTCGCAATCGTACAAAGAATCCGTGCATCATACGAATCCACTGAATCATTAGTAATCACTGCCTTGCTCACAACCGTCTCGCAACAATCGCTCATATCTCTTTAATTCCAAGCTTTTCGCTTCTCAGAGCGCGTTGAGCAAAGCTGTCCGCGGCGCGGCATGTCGGTTGCTCTAAAGCATCAGCGTAAGATGTGTTGCACTCTGCTGATAAATCAAAAACAGAAGCGGGAGCTAACGAGATGAGGGGAAAAATACAACTGCTGGCCGGAGCATTTATGGTCGTGTTAATGGCTGCTTTTTCAGCTTCGGCACAGGCAGTTTCCGAGAGCTTGGCTGTAGATGAGGACACAGAGACGCGCCTTGTTGATGCGAAGGTCGTAGAGGTCACAGACGGCAGAATCTCTATCTTTGCGCGCAGCGGCGTCGAGCACGTCATCGCCATCGACAACGAGAAAACCAAAGTTACGATTGAGGGTCAGGCCGTCTCCTTAAAAGATTTGCGCGAAGGCGATTTGATTACCGTTGAGCTTGACGAGAAGAATCCGGTTAAGTTTGCTAAAAATATCTCTTTGAAATCTACGCAGGAGCAAGTCGCACGAGTTCGTCATTAGGTTACGACAGCTTATAACGAGTGTCGCCTCGATAACCTGATGGCAACCAAGAGCCGCGCTGTCCCTCGCAGGTAGCGCGGCTCTCTTTATTTTATTTATAAACCGCACCTACTAGAGCGGATTTCGATTGAATGTACGGTAGGCTGTGAGCCTGCCGCTCGGACGGGACAAGCGGCAGGCTCACAGCCTACCGTACACTGATTTGCAACCCTGCTCTAAAACAAGTCTCTGCGCTTCTCTCCGGTCTCTGCGGTAAATCTTTCTTCTCATCCATTCAATTGAAAATCGCTGTCATCTAAAATCACGAATTTCAAATTACAAATTAAGAAGTCCTCCGGTTTATTTCGAATGATAAATGACTAACCGAAAAAATTTTGACTTCACAGGCAGCGTAATGAGATTCTTAACGGTGAAACGTCAGTCTAGTGAGGTTTAAGAATTATGAAAACTTTGACTTTTTCAACTTTCCGGGTCTGTATTCTGACGATACTCCTATTAAATGTTATTGACGGTAAGGCGCAAACGCAGGGCAGTTTGGATCCGGCGTTTGGAACTGGCGGCAAGGTTGCAACGTCTCTGTCTGTGACCGCGTGGTTTAGAGACCTTGTTATTCAGCCTGACGGCAAAATCGTTGTCGTCGGATTGACTTTCGCGCCGCCGCCGCCGATGCAGCCTCCGACAACTTTGACAGCCTTTGTCGCTCGATTCAATCCTAACGGCACGCTCGACACGACTTTTGACGGCGATGGATACCACAATACATATTTTATGAACGACGTGAATTCCGTCGCGTTACAGCCCGACGGGAAAATAGTCGTCGGCGGGGTAGGACTGGGCGGCAATAATCAGGGCGCGTTCAGCGTCGCTCGATTCAATTCTAACGGCACGCTCGACACGACTTTTGACGGCGACGGAAGGGTTGTTACGACGGTCGGAGTCGATTCGGGTGCGTTCTCGGTTAATCTTCAGGCGGACGGTAAAATCGTGGCAGCCGGAATGACAGCTCTCACAGCTTCGTTCGCTAACCGGGATTTTGCCCTCGTGAGATATAACGCAGACGGCTCGCTCGATACGAGCTTTGGAACGGGTGGCCGCGTCGCTACAGACATCGCTACCAGCACCGATGTCTTAAACACTTCGGCGATTCAAGCCGACGGGAAAATCGTTGCCGCCGGTTATTCAACAGACCCTCTGCCAAACATGAAGTCGGTGACGATTGTCAGATACAACGTCAACGGCTCGCTCGATCCGACTTTCGGGACTGCTGGCAAAGTAATTAAGTCAGGCGCAGCCGATTCGTATGCCGCAGAAATCGCACTTCAAATGGACGGGAAAATAATTATTGTCGGCGAAGGCAATCCACCACTCAGATACAATCCAAACGGAACGCTTGAAACGACTTTTCAATCATCTGGCAACTTTTTTGCTTTGTCTCTGGCGATTCAGTCGAACGGTAAAATCGTCACCGCCGGAGGTGAGATCATCGGCGGGACGAGCGGCTTTACCATTGTTCGATATAACAATGACGGCACGCTCGATGCGACATTCGGCATGGGCGGCAAAGTTCTGACGAGTTTCGCTTCCAGCACCGGCGTTGATAGCGTATCAATTCAACCGGACGGCAAAATTGTCGCGGGCGGCACGATATCAGACAACGGTGTCCAAATGGCATTAGCGCGTTATATTGGAGACTCGACGAGCCGTGCGGCTTTCATGGACTTTGACGGCGACGGCAAAGCGGATGTTTCCGTCTTTCGTCCCGCCGATGGAACCTGGTATTTGAACCGCTCAAGCGACGGCTTTACCAGCATTCAATTCGGCTTGTCATCGGACAAACTCGCGCCCGCCGATTTTGACGGCGACGGGGAAACAGACATTGCACTTTTCCGCGACGGCGTTTGGTATTGGCTCAACAGTTCCAATAATAGTTTCAATGCCATGCAATTCGGCGCTGCTTTGGATATTCCCGTTCCCGCCGATTACACAGGCGACGGGCGCGCAGAACTTGCAGTTTATCGAGACGGCTTCTGGTACACGCTTAATCTTGCCAACAACCAATTTCAAGCTGTGCAATTTGGCGTCTCCACCGACAAACCCGTTCCGGCTGATTACGACGGCGACAGCAAAGTTGATTACGCTGTGTATCGAGATGGCGCTTGGTATCTGCTCGGTTCAACGGTTGGATTCAACGTCGTTCAGTTCGGCTCTGCTTCGGATAAGCCAACGGTTGGCGATTACGACGGCGATACAAGAGCGGACTATGCCGTTTATCGTTCGGGCGTTTGGTATGTACTGGGAAGCACACAGGGCTTTTACGCAGTTCAATTCGGCATGGCGAACGATGTTCCGGTGGCGGCTGACTATGACGGTGACGGAAAAACCGATGTTGCAGTTTTCAGAGACGGGGTTTGGTACCAGTCTCGTTCGCAGCAAGGTTTCGTCACGGTTCAATTTGGCTCAACCAACGACAGGCCGATTCCTGCTGCCTTCGTGCCTTAGAGCAAATTTCAATCGAGTGTCGGCAAGACAAACTCACCGCAGAGACGCAGAGAGCGCAGAGGGAGCGCAGAGAGTTGAAGGACATTCAAGCCTCTGCGCTCCCTCTGCGCTCTCTGCGTCTCTGCGGTGAACTGCTTCGTCCCCTACACTCAAGTCAACACCGCTCTAAAAACAGTTCCTTGCTCTAATGACGCACGGTGCGGTGAAAATAACGCCGCACCGTAGAAGTCCCTTCACCTTTCCTCTCTCGGTGGCGGGCTATCTCCTCTGCCGCGTCGCCTCGAACCTCTCTCGTCCCTCATTTGCTGGAATCGCTGCCATTGATCGGGAGTTAGAACTTTCTGCATCCGCTCATCAGCCTGACTCCGAATCTCCTTGACGCGCGGCTCAGACTCTCTGCGCAGGGCTGCCAGCTTTTCGCGCGTGTCGTCAAAGATTTGCTGAACCTGAGTTTTTTGCTCTTCGTTAAGCTGCAAATCCTTGACCATCTTCTGGAAACGATCCTGCCCCTGCTGTGAGCCGCCGGGTCTCTGCCACGAGCGATAGGCGTTCCAGGCGAGCGCGCCTGCCGTAAAGCCGAGCAGAAAAATAATCGTCGCTGCGCCACGCACTTTCCATTTGTTGTTACTGATTTTGTCTATCATCACTTCACCGCTCCCTCATCCGACTCGTACAGGGTCGTGAGCACCTGCTCGTATGACATTTGCTCTGCGGTCAATTCATCTTGATTGAAGATCACCTCATCCGCCGAATAAGAACTCGAAGCCGTAGCCATCTCCTGCGTCGTGGTGACTGGCTGAATCCCCGGAACGAAGAAAGTTAAGACCGCCAGCGCCGCCACCGTTGCCGCCATCGAAGTCACGAGCGCGCCGGTCGTTTCCCACATTCGCTGGAAGACGGATTTTTCCTGCGCCTGTCGCTCTCTGAGCGCGGCCAGAACTCTGGTCTGGAAGAAAGGTGTTGGCTCAAACGTCTCTGCGGCGCGTTCTCTGAGCAGCACGGCAGAGGCTTGCGCGGCCTCGTATGCGCGGGTGCAATCAGAGCACTGCGCGGCGTGTGTGCGAACAGCCGTCAAATCCGTTTCGCTTAACTCGCTGAGAGGGATGCTGTCTAAAATGTCTGTGATGTGCTTTTCTTTCATCTCTCACCTCTGACCTCAAAAAACTTTTTAAGAATCTTTCTTCTTTCTTCCAAGCAATTTTTCCACCGCCTCGCGCATCCGTTTGCGTGCGCGAAAGGCTTGCACTTTAACTTTCGATTCAGACCAGCCGGTCATCTCAATCACTTCTTTGACAGGCGCGTCTTCGCCGTCAATCAAGGTCAAGACCAAACGGTCATCCGGCGACATCGTGTTCAGCACGCGGTCTGCGAGGTCTGCGGCAACCAGGCTGCGCTCGGCTGACCTGTGACGCTCCGTTGCCGTGTCGGACTGATGGTCGTCCAGCCATGTTGTTTCATCTTCCGTCAGGTCGGAGATGGTTAGCTCCGGCTTTCGCTTCGCGCTGCGGAGCAGGTTGAGGCACGTGTTGGTCGTGATGCGTGTGAGCCAGCCCTCCATCGAGCCGCGCCCTTCGTAGCTGCCGAGTTGTGTGAACGCCTTCAGGAAAACTTCCTGCGCGGCGTCTTCGACCTGCTCGCGCTGGCGATAGAAGCGGCTGGCGACGCGGAAGACTCGCGGGCTGTAGCGTCGCATGATCTCCGAGAAGGCGGACTCGTCGCCGTCGCGCGCAAGCTGCGCTAACTCCAAATCCGACGCCTGTTCGTGCCCGTTTGACAGAAGCGTTACCCATCTATGTTGACGGGCGACGGAAGCGGCTCGTGAGCCGCTTCCGCCGTTACCGTTGAAAGAGCTTAGTTCTGCTGTTGCGGCTGAATGTTGCCACGCTCACCGCGTTTCTTGCCATGTCCGGCCTTGAACTCGGCACGCTTCTGCTCAAGCTGTGTTTTCTGCTCGGGCGTCAACACCGCAAGCATCTCTTGACGAAGCTTGAACTTCTCGCCCATCAGCTTCGCTTGCAGGCTGGCCGACTCTGTCAGCTTCTGCGTTGCTAAAGCTTCGTTAAAAGCGCCGCCTTCGCTCGCCTGACGAAGTTCCTGCCGCTTGGCATGAAGCTGCTCGCGCAAAGCTTTCGTGCGTTCCATAAAGCTCACACGAATCTGCTTCATGCTGGTCTTCTGCTCATCAGTCAGGTTAAGACCCCTGAACATCATGCCGCCGAAATGACCGCCACGATGTTTGCCGCCGCGACCCTCCCGGCGCGACTTCTGCTGCTGTTGACCATCCTGCGCCGTCCCGGACGATTGGGCCAGAGCCACAGGCGTCACCAGAGCAACCGCCGCCAAACCAGCGAAGGCGAGCGTTTGAATCTTTCCAAGTTTCTTCAACATTATTCTTACTCCTTATTCTAACCGATTATTGTTTATGACTAGGCTCATAAAAGCCTCTCAATGGAAAAGACACCGCGCATCGCCAAAGCGTTACAAGACCGCCATCGAAGCCAAGCTTGTCAGAACCGCCTGCGGTAGCGGGCGGGTTCTTATTGACGCTAAGAACCCGCCCGCTACCGCAGGCGGTCTGACCTATCTCCCAGAACTAACTGCTGTCATAGCTAAACTTGCATGAATCTTTTTCTTTTCTGTAAGTGTAACGGATACGCCTGCATTGGTGTCTATCTAATTGTGGAGGGAATTTATGAGCCAAGCTATCAATATTGAAAAAACATCAAGCAACGGATTGCAAATAACGTCCGCGTGGGATAAAGCGAGGAAGTTTGCGAAAACGCTTGTGAGCGGAAAAAAACGTCTCATCATCGCGTTGGCGGCAATCGGCATGCTCGCGTTCGCCGGCTTTTATTACTGGAACGGCAGCACCAGCGCCGCAGAGTACATGACCGCCACGGTCGAGCGCGGCGACCTGCGCAACACCGTCACTGCGACGGGCGCGCTGCAAGCCGTCACCACCGTGCAGGTCGGCAGTCAGGCTTCAGGGACAATCTCTGCGCTGTACGTTGATTTTAATTCGACGGTCAAGAAGGGGCAGGTCATAGCCCAGCTCGATCCCTCGACCACACAGGCGCAGGTCGAACAGGCACGCGCCAATCTTAATCAGGCACGCGCCGGATTGGAACAGGCACGCGCCGGTCTCTCGCAATCGCGTGCGGGCATCACTGATGCACAGGCGCGTGCGCTCGCTGCGAAATCAACATCGCAGAACCAAATGGCCGGAGTCTCAGGCGCGCAAGCCAACGTCACAGTGATGAAGGCACAGATGGATGATGCGCAGAATTTTCTCAGGCAGCAGGAGCAGCTTGCGGCCAGCGGCGTCATCGCGCGCAGAGAAGTTGAAGTCGCGCAGACGAGTTATAAAACGGCTGAAGCGCGTTACCAGCAGTCCGTAGCCCAATTAAATCAGGCGTCGCTCAGTGAGAAATCATCTTCGAGCGCGGGCATCGTCCAATCGCAGGCGCAGGTGCAACAGGCACAGGCACAGGCACAGAGTTCGCAGGCGCAGATTCAGAATGCACAGGCGCAGGTGCAGCAAGCAGAGGCCGCACTCCGCCTTGCCGAAATCAGCCTGACGCATACGACGATCACTTCACCGATTGATGGCGTGGTCGTCTCGCGCAGCGTGGACGTAGGCCAGACCGTCGCGGCCAGTCTTTCCGCGCCGACGCTCTTTACCATCGCCAACGACCTGACGCAGATGCAGGTCATAGCCAACATAGACCAGGCGGACATCGGCCTCGTCGAGCAGGCAAAGGGTGTCAAGTTTTCAGTTGATGCTTTTCCGGGCGAAGAGTACACAGGCACGATTCAGCAGCTTCGTCTTAACCCTGTGAGCGCGCAGAACGTCGTCACCTATAACGTCGTGATTGATGTCAGCAATCCGAAGCAGAAGCTTAAGCCGGGGATGACAGCCAACCTGACGATCACGATTGACGAGCGCAACAACGTTGTAAAGGTTCCTAACTCCGCGCTGCGCTTTACGCCGCAGGATGCGACGGGGCAGAGAAGCGGGCGTTCACAAAATAGAAACGGCAACCAGTCCGCGCAGGGTTCAGGGCAGCAGAGCGCGCAGCAGCAGCAGTCACCCGCCGGTTCGTCCGGCGATAACGGGGCGCAGGCTGAAGGCTCGCGTCAGAGCAGAATTACTCCTTCCACTTCGCCTGTGCTTGAAGGCCAGACGCGACGAGTCTGGGTGATGGGGCAGGACGGCAAGCCGCAGCCGCGTCGTATCAAGATTGGTCTGACAGACGGCTCTGCGACAGAAGTGGTCGAAGGCGACTTGCGCGAGGGTGAAGTGGTCATTACCGGACAGAATATCTCAGGCGCGGCAAGCACACAGCAGAGCAACACACAAACCGCTCCCGGCTTCGGCGGCGCACAGCGCGGCGCAGGCGGCAGAGGTGGCGGCGGCGGAAGACAGAGATAATTCCGCAAGCAGCGAATGTTGACAGCCGTTCGCGAATTGCTATAGCGCGCGGCGGCTGTGAAGGTCGAAGAATTTAAGGGAAGAGTAAAAATGCAGGCGACATTAGAAACCACAACACCGGAATCGGAACTGAGCGCAGGACTGCTGACCCCGCAGGCAGAGGCTCACCCGGTCATAGAGCTAGAGCAGATTCATAAAACTTACAGCATGGGTGATGTCAAAGTTCACGCGCTGCGCGGCATCTCGCTCAAGATTAAGGAAGGCGAGTTCGTGGCGATTATGGGCACATCGGGTTCGGGCAAGTCTACGATGATGAACATCGTCGGTTGTCTTGACCAGCCCACGCGCGGGACGTACATCCTCGATGGTCAGGATGTTTCGGGGATGTCAAAGGACGAGCGCGCAGACATACGCAATCGCAAGCTCGGTTTTGTCTTTCAGGGATTCAACCTGCTCTCGCGCACTTCTGCGCTTGAGAACGTCGAGTTGCCGATGCTCTATGCGGGATTAGATTCGGACGAACGACACCGGCGCGCGATGGATGCGCTCGCTTCAGTCGGCCTGGTCGGGCGTGAGCAGAATCATCCGAATCAGCTTTCGGGCGGACAGCAACAGCGTGTAGCGATTGCGCGCTCGCTCGTCAACCGTCCGGCGTTGATTCTGGCGGACGAGCCGACCGGCAATCTGGACTCGCGCACTTCGCTTGAAGTGATGGAGATTTTCCAAAAACTCAATCGTGAGCAGGGCATCACGCTCGTGCTCGTCACACATGAAACTGACATCGCGGAGTTTGCCGACCGCGTCATCGTTTTCAAAGACGGCAAGATTAGAAAAGATTACAGGGTCACTGAGCCGCGTGATGCAGCGCGCGAAGTAAAACTGATGCCTGAACCCGACATCGAAGAAGAAGAAGAAGAGAGCCTTGCTGCTGCTTGAGAGAAGAAGGACTGGCACAATCCATGAACTTGTTATCAATTATCCGTATCGCCTTTCGCGCGCTGGCGCGCAACAAAGCCCGCGCGGCTCTGACCATGCTCGGCATCATCATCGGCGTCTCGGCTGTCATTGCGATGGTCGGAATCGGGCAGGGCGCGCAGGCCACCGTGCAGGCGCAGATCGAAAGCATGGGAACTAACTTGCTCTTCGTCAGCGCGGGCGCGCAGAACGTCGGCGGCGTCAGAAGCGGCACGGGCGACAGCGGCACTAACACTCTGACGGTCGAAGACCTCGAAGCCATCCGGCGCGAAGTGCCGAGCGTGGCGATGGTGACTCCGACCGTCAACGCTCGCTCGCAACTCGTCGTCGGCAATCAAAACTGGAACACGTCCGTGCAGGGTGTCAGCGAAGAGTTCACAGGCATCCGCAAGTGGGACGTGCAGAGCGGCGCGTTCTTCACAGATGCGGACGTGCGGACAGCCGCGCGCGTCATCGTCATCGGTCAAACCATCGCGGACAATCTTTTCCCCGGCGCAGATGCGGTCGGGCAGACGATTCGTGTCGCCAACCTGCCGTTCCGCGTCGTCGGCGTCATGACGCGCAAAGGCCAAGACCCGCAAGGTAGAGATCAGGACGACACAGCCTTTGCGCCTTACACCTCCGTGCAGAAGAAAATCTTGGGCAGCCCGCGCGTGCAGGTGGCCTATGTTTCGGCTATCTCGCAGGATGCGACTTACACTGCACAGGCGCAGATTACGGAACTCTTGCGCCAGCGACACAAACTCTCTGCCAACGACCCGAATGATTTTAGCGTGCGCAACATGACGGATGTAGCAGAAGCTGCAAACGAGACTAACAGCACGATGACTATCCTGCTGGGCTGTATCGCGGGCGTTTCGCTGCTCGTGGGCGGCATCGGCATCATGAACATCATGCTCGTCTCTGTGACCGAGCGTACGCGCGAGATTGGTATCCGCATGGCAATCGGCGCACGCTCGTCAGCCGTGCGAACTCAGTTTTTGATAGAGTCCATCGTCCTCAGCTTGACCGGCGGCATCATAGGCATCCTGCTCGGCGTGCTTGTCTCCGTGACCATCCCTGCGCTGCTCGGCTGGCCGACGCTGGTCTCCACCGCAGCCATCATAGGCTCTGTCATTTTCTCGGCAGCGGTCGGAATCTTCTTCGGCTACTACCCTGCGCGCAAGGCCGCCGGACTCGATCCGATTGAAGCTTTGCGTTACGAATAATGGTGTGCGGTTCAACGCTCTTGGTGGTTTTCTACGACCATTGCGGAAAGCAACAGGTCAGAACCGCCTGCGGTAGCGGGCGGGTACTCAACATTGAAGACCCGCCCGCTACCGCAGGCGGTTCTGACCTATGATCGCGCCCAATCGAGAACTGCTATAAAACTTCGGACGCTCACTGTAACTTCGCGCCGCTCTCCGGTGTCTTAACCAATAGGAGGCTAATAAAAGCTTCCACCTGATCGGCAAATCAACCAACGGCGCTCTGCTCCAACTCTCTCATTAAATTTGGGTGTAAGAGTAACTGTTATTTTAAGGAGAGAATGATGAAAGTTAATTTCTTGAAACGAACGTTAACGATGTCTGTCATCGGTGTCGTGTCTGTGCTCGGAATGAGCGGACTAGCCAACGCGCGAGGTCAAGGGCGCAGGCAGCAGCGCAAGCCCGATCAATCCATCACACAGCCGCAAAATCAACGCCCGATAGTGGAACCAAGACGCCCGATAGTGGAACCACCGCGCCAACAGCAGCAGCAGTGGCGTCTGGAACAGAAACGCCAGCAGCAGCGTTTGGAACAGCAACGTTTGGAGCAGCAACGTCAACAGCAGTTAGCGATTCGGCGACAGCAGCAGTTGGAGCAGCAGCGTCTCGAACGCCTGCGTCAAGAGCAGATACGTCTCAATAACGCGCGCAACAACCGCAACCGCTCGGTCTATAACAACTCCGGTGGGCGTCGCTATCGTGTCTATCGTAACGGCGGTTATTACCAGACGGATCAGAACGGTGTCACAGTTCTCCGTCAGGCCGTCAACTACGGTTATCAGGAAGGCGTTCGCGCAGGGCAAGCAGACAGCGCGTATGGCCGCAGCTTTAATTATCAAGACTCTGCCGCATACCGCACGGGGACGTATGGGTACAGCCACGTAGACTCTAACGAGTATCGCTACTATTTCCGCGAGGGCTTCCGTCGTGGCTATGAGGACGGTTACAACAGTCGCTCACAATATGGCAGCAACTCTAACGGCAAGGCTAACATTCTGGCAGCCATCTTGCAGCAGCTACTAAATTTCGAGGCTTTCTAAACACCGGTTTGCCCCGAACAAACGCCCGGCCTCCACTATTCAAGAATGATTAGTGGAGGCCGGGCACATTTTTTTACTGCACTGGCTAATGCGAATCAAGAGTAGAAATAAATTCGCTGCTTGTCTTTGCGTACCTTAGCGTCTTTTCTCTTTGCGCTCTTTGCGGTTAAGCTCTATTTTAACGCAAAGACCGCAAAGAATTTCTACTCTTGATTGACAGTGATAATGACCCTACATTCCCGTGCGCCCGGCGAGGCTGGCAATGACAGCAACTAATTCGACAGGCTCAATCGGCTTTGCCAGATGTGCCTGAAAGCCCGCGAGCAGTGACCTCATACGATCTTCGACCCGCGCATAGGCCGTTAACGCGATGGCCGGGATGTCTCTCACTCCCTCCGCCTCCATCGCGCGAACCCTGCCTATCAATTCAAGTCCATCCATCAACGGCATCTGAATGTCAGAGACCAAAATATCAATCTTCGATTGCCGGAGCGCATCCAGAGCATCGGCTGCGGACGCCACCGCCGTCACCTCAGCCCCGTACTGCTTCAGCGCCATTACAAATAACTCTTGAGCGTCGAGTTCATCTTCAACGACGAGCACCCGCAAGCCCCTGAGAATCGCGGATTGCGGATTGCAGATTGCAGCTTCTTTGTTTTCCACTCTTGAGTCTGAAATCCGCATTCCGAAATCCGCATTCCGCCTTGAGATGAGCGGCAGCTTGACGGTGAATGCCGCGCCCTGCCCGCGTCCCGGACTATCTGCCTTGACGGTTCCGCCGTGCAGTTCTATCAAGTGGCGCACGATTGCCAGCCCCAGCCCCAGTCCGCCGTGCGTTCGTGTGTTTGAGCCATCGGCCTGACGGAAGCGTTCAAAGACAAAGGGCAGAAACTCCTGGCTGATACCCTCGCCCGAATCGCGGACGATGATCTGAGCGTGCAAGTCATCACATTCGAGCTGAACGGAGACCCGCCCGCCCTGTGGCGTAAACTTGATCGCATTGGAAAGGAGATTCCACACCACTTGCTGCATGCGTTCCGGGTCAGCCGAGACCGAACCTGTTTCGGGGTCGAAGGCTGTTTGAAGCTCTATCTGCTTGGCGGCGGCGGCGGGACGCACAGCGTCTATGGCGGCTTCGATGACCTGCGCCAACTCGACCGGGCGAACATCAAGGCGCAGCTTGCCGGTAATGATGCGTGAGATGTCCAACAGGTCTTCAATCAGTTGGGTCTGTGATCGAGCATTGCGCTCGATGGTTTCAAGCGCATGCGCAGCGGTCTCCGGATCGAGCATCCCGACGCGCATCAGATGCGCCCAGCCGACTATCGCAGTCAGGGGCGTGCGCAGTTCGTGTGAGACCGTGGCAAGAAATTCATCCTTGAGGCGATTGGCCTGTTCAGCCTGTTTGCGCGCTTCCTGCTCGCGTGCCAGCATCTCTGCGCGCTCCTGTTCCGCGCGCGTGCGCTCGGCAATCTCTAATTGCAGCTCTATGTTCGCCTGCGCCAGTTCGCCGGTTCGCTCTTGGACTCGCATTTCCAATTCGTCATGAGCCGTGCGCAACGCTTCTTCCGCCTGCTTGAGGTCAGTGATGTCGAACCCGACTCCGTGAATGAACCACGGGCGACCATTATCGCGCCGGATCATCTTGGCCTCGCAGTGAAACCAGACCACATGCCCGTCACGAGCGATAACCCTGTACACTGATTTCAATGGCTGACCCGACAGAAAAGTTTGCGCGGCCTCGATGCTCCAGCGCACTTTGTCGGCGGGGTGAATCTGCTGGTACCAGCGCACAGGATCGTTCAGCCATTCTTCCTGTGTGAAACCAAGTATCGCTTCGATCTGCGGGCTGACGTAGGCTTCGCTCACGCCTTTATCAAGGAAGGCCATGAAGACGACGGCGGGAATTTGCTCGACGAGGATTTGGTATCTGGCTTCGAGGTTGGGAGTTTCTTCAGCCTCAACTGTCTCGCGCTGTTCGATAGAATCAAAGGCTGGCGTTAGGGAATCGTCCGGTAAGAAAGCGCTGGCAAGCGCAGTGAGAAGAATTTCCGCGTCTGCCAGGCTCATAGCCTGCTCGTCTTCAACAGACGCCGCTTCACTTTCTACGGTGTTAATTCCTTTGTCACCATTGAAAGTCTGTATCTTCATCGCTTCTCATCTTTGCTCGGCGGTTCGATGTATCCGGTGGTCAGCTTCGTGCCGCGCCGCCGCCATGGAGGCTCTTTGTTAAGCGAAACCTGCGTGTATCTACGCAGAGCATGGATGGCCTTGCCATAGGTCATCACCGCAGCGGAAGACAGGAGCGACCCCGGCGGCTGGTTCATAAATGGCATGAACTTATCCGGGAAGCCCGGCATCGTACAGCCGATACAGATGCCGCCGACGTTCGGGCAACCGCCGATGCCTGACATCCAGCCACGCTTCGCCACGTTGCAATTCACCACCGGCCCCCAGCACCCCAGCTTCACAATACAGGTGCGCTCGCCATACCGGTCTGCAAACTGCCCCTGCTCGTAATAGCCCCCGCGGTCACAACCCTCATGCACCGTCTCACCAAAAAGCCATGCCGGTCTGAGAGCTTCATCAAGCGGTATCATCGGCGCAAGCCCGCTTGATTGATAGAGCAAGTAGAGCAGCGTCTCTGTAAAATTGTCCGGCAGCACAGGGCATCCGGGCACGCACACGATGGGAATGCCTGCTCTTGATTTCCAGTCCCAACCGAGATAATCCGCCAGCCCCATCGCGCCCGTCGGATTACCCGCCATCGCATGAATCCCGCCGTAGGTCGCGCACGTCCCCGCTGCTATGACAGCCCAGGCTTTAGGAGCCAGCCGGTCAATCCAATCGCATGTGAGAATGGGTTGTCCCGTTTCCTTGTCTGTGCCGAACCCAGCCCAGTAGCCTTCCTCTTTGATTTTTTCGTTGGGAATAGAACCTTCGATAACGAGAATGAACGGTTCGAGCAGACCTTCGGCGGCGCGATAAAAGAAGTTCATGAAATCTTCGCCGGATTCATAAGCGAGGCAAGGATTGTGTAAATTCACTTTGGGGATGCCGGGGAGCGCGCCCATCACAAGGTCTTCGATGCTCGGCTGAGTGGCCGCAGTCATCGCAATCGTATCGCCGTCGCAACCAAGTCCCGCCGTAATCCAGAGCACGTCGAGTTCCTTAAGCGACTGATGCTTCTGAATTTTATCCGCAAGGCTAATCGCTGCGTCTATCAATGGATTCCTCCGCGCGCTTGCTACAAATTCCCGGCATGCTCATCCACCTAAACATCATCACGTTTTAAAGCTTATTGAGATAAAGTGCATTCCAAAGGGGCTGGCCGTCAGCCAAAGAGATGCCTGATGATAGTTTTAGCATATACATCCGTCAAGCTTTTGCTCTTAACAGGTCAGAACCGCCTGCGGTAGCGGGCGGGTCTTCAACATGGAAGAACCCGCCCACTACCGCAGGCGGTTCTGACAAGAAGAGGTTTAAAATAGCGAAAGGATGAAGTACAAGCTTGCACTTCATCCTTTCGCCTTTGCTTTGCCTTTTAACGAACGTGGAACGAAGGCACTTCGTAGTCGCCGTTGATGCCCCACTGCACTGTCCGCGTCGCGCCGTTGCTGCTTTGCAGGATATACCAGTACAGGTTGCCGCCGACATTTCTGGAAACGGCGATGTCTGTCTTGCCGTCTATGTCGTAATCTCCCGGCACGCACTCGTCGCCGGTTGCTCCGAAGGGCTGACTGCGAACCTGTCCGTTTGAGCTTTGCAGGATATACCAGACGCCTGCCGAGGCGCGGAACACAGCGAAGTCAGTTGTCGCGTCGCCGTCGTAATCTCCGGGCACGAGAGTGTCGCTGGTGGAAATCCCCCATTGCCGCACCATCAGTATGCCGTCTCTGCTCCGCTGCACGTAATAGCTATTCGTGCCGGGACGATAGATGGTGATGTCATTCAAGCCGTCGCCGTCATAATCTCCAAGCACACCCAGGTCATCGCCCGTGCCCCATTGTACGGTGCGCGCCTGCCCGTTAGAGCTTTGCAGGATAGACCAGACAACCGGATTGCCGCCGCCAACGACGCGGCGCATAACTGCAAAGTCTGTCTTCCGATCTCCATCGTAATCCGCGACCACTCTCGCATCGTCGCCCGCCGTTCCCCAAACCTGTACCAGCACAGAGTTGTTCGAGCTGCGCAGGACATAAAAGACCCCGTTACGCCAGACGGCGAAATCGGTCTTGCTGTCGCCATCGTAATCGCCCGGCGTGACCGTATCTCCGCTTGCGCCGAACTGCATCGCCTGCGGCGAATTGGTAAAGCTCTGACGGACATGCCAAGTGCCCGTGCCGGGACGAAAAACGCTCGGGTCTGTCCTGAGGTCGCCGTCAAAATCCGCCACGACGTTGCGCGGGATGGGCGCGTTAGGATTAATGATGCGAGTGATCGCGCTGTTGCCGACGACATAAATCTCTCCGGCTTCGTCTTCACCGAACGAGACGATGTTGATGCTCGTGTCCAGCAAGAGAGTTTGCGCGCCTGAGCTTGTCGCCGGATTCAGCATCAGGATTTCGCCCGTGCAGTAATCGGCAAAGATGTACGAGCCGAGGGGCACGGCTGCTCTGCGTCCCCTGTAGACGTAGCCGCCCGTAATCGAGCAGCGAGTGCTGGGGCTGGCCGAGCTGTATTCCGCAATCGGAGGAATGTGCCCCGACGGGGGCGTGCAGACTCCGCCATTGAAACTCGGATTGCAGTGGTTGCCTTCCATCACGCGCCAGCCGTAGTTGCCGCCGAGCGTGACGATGTCTATCTCTTCCCATGCGCCCTGCCCGACATCTCCGACATAGAGTTGTCTTGTGCCGCCGCGATCAAAAGAGAAGCGATAAGGATTGCGCAATCCGAAAGCATAAATCTCATCGTTGCCCGCCACGCCGACGAATGGATTATCAGGCGGCGAGGTATAGGGCGGCGTGCCTCCGGGGACATCAATATTTAGGCGCAGCATCTTGCCTAGCAGCGCGTTGATGTTTTGCCCGTTATTCGGCGGGTCGTTGCCTGAGCCGCCATCACCCGGCGCTAAGTAAAGATAACCGTCCGGGCCAAACTCTACCGTCCCGCCGTTGTGATTGGAGTTGGTCGGATGAGGAATGGTGATAATAATTTTCTCAGCCGTGTCCGCCACATTCGGGTTCGCCGTGGAAGTCAAATACTCCGCAACCTGTATCGCTCCGTCAGTCTGCCGCGTGTAGTAAACGAAGAAGCGGCGATTGGTTGAATACTGCGGGTGAAAAGCCAGACCGAGCAAGCCTCTCTCACCGCCTGAAAGCACGCGGGTGGTGATATTAAGAAACTCGGTCGGCACGGTTGCGCCCGGTTGCAAGACCTTGATGATTCCGCCTTGCTCGACGATAAACAGGCGGTTGCTGCCGTCGTGCGCGTTGGTCACGAAGACCGGAGACGAAAGCGAAGATACCACCGGCTGAAGCTGGATTGTAATGCCCCCTTCGGGCGCGTCCTGAGCCGTGGCGACAGTCGCCGGATTGCGGCTCGCCCCGGCGCGTGTAATTGCTAAGGCCGTGACTAAGAGCAGGGACAGGCAACACAGCCCCGCTATCTTGAACTTACTCATTAAACATTCCTCCCCGAAAAGTTGATGACGTGACATGGCTCGATAAAAAGGTCGGAGCTACTACTACAGAGACCTGCGCCCGCGCAAAGGAGCGCTTGCCAACTCCATAGGAAAAGACGTTGCGAGAGACCGTCGCCGACATAAACACAAACCGCAAGCATCAGATTCCTGCTGCGACCGAAAGATTCATGTTGAGGGGATTTCACAGGGGCCGGGTTGCATACCCTAACCGCGCTCATCTTAAGCTTCATTGTGACGACAAGGCAAGTTGACAGATAGAGCCGGATGCCAGCGACTGAGTTATGCGAATCAAGGGTAAAAACAAAACAACAGCTTTTTCTTTGCGCTCTTTGCGTCTTAAATCTTTGCGGTCTTTGCGGTTAAGTGCTTTTTTAACGCAAAGGACGCAAAGTTTTCGCGCAAAGAGCGCAGAGAGTTTCTACTCTTGATTTACATGAGTTATGGAATGTAACCGGAAGGGGCGGGCACGTCTCCATTCATGCCGAACTGCTCGAACCTGACTGCGCTGTTAGAGCTTTGGAAAATATACCAGAGGCCGCCGCGATAAACCGCCAAATCTGTCCGGCCATCTCCATCATAGTCTCCGGGCGCGGGGCTGTCCGTCGAGAGACCGAACTGCTGCGCCCTGAAACCTTGTGAGCTTTGCTGTAGATACCATGTCCCGCCAGATGACCGGAACACGGCTAAGTCACATTTGCCGTCGCCGTCGTAATCGCCCTGCACCGGCCTATCCGCACTGATGCCGAATTGCATGCTGACAAGCATGCTGTCTAAGCTTCTAAGGATGTGCCACGTCCCGCCGCGATAAACGGCGATGTCCGTCTTGCCGTCTCCATCATAATCCGCAGGGACAGGAGTGTCCGTGCCGGTGCCGAACTGCTCTGCTCTCACAGTATTGCTCAAACTTTGAAGGATGAACCATGTCCTGCTGCTCGGCCTGAAAACAGCAAGGTCTGTCTTGCCGTCAGCGTCGTAGTCGCCAGCCACAGGCACGTCGCCGCTCGTCCCGAAAGCTTGCACCGGCAAATTGTTATTCGAGCTTTGCAGGATGCGCCAATTGCCGTCGCTTTGTCTGAAGACAGCAACATCCGTTCTGCCGTCTCCATCATAATCGCCGGGTGCGATGCGGTCTGTCTGGTTGCCCAACTGGTGCGCGCGAAACGCTCCGTTGACGCTTTGCCGTACGAACCATGTTCCGGCGTCTGGGCGAAAGACAGAGAGGTCTGTTTTATTATCTCCATCAAAATCCGCGTGCTTGTTGCGGGGCGCGGGAGCATTCGGATTGACGATGCGGTTTATCGAACCATTGACGCTGTTGAGTCCCGCGACATAAATCTCTCCCGCTTCATCTTCGCCGAACGAAGTGAGGAAGAGGGAAGTGTCCATCAAGAGAGTCTGCGTCGTGCCCTGCAACATAAAAATTTCGCCCGTGCAAAGGTCTCCGTAAATGTATGCTCCGGTCGGAAAACTGTTGCGAGAGCCGCGATAGACGTACCCGCCCGTGATCGAGCACCGGCCATTGGTGTGCGCGTATTCCGCGATTGGGAAAACGAAATTCGCGGGATTACATTCCGCTGGATTAAGACCCGTGCAGAGCGCGCCTTCGTAAGTTCGCCAGCCGTAGTTTGCGCCGAGTTGCCCTAGATTGATCTCCTCGCGCTGTCCTTCGCCTACATCCCCAATCCAGAGTTGTCCCGTCGCGCGGTCAAAAGAGAAACGCCATGGATTACGCACTCCAAACGCAAAGATTTCATCTCGCCCGCGCAGCAAAGGGCCTGCGAAAGGATTATCAATCGGCGAAGAGTAAGGAAGCTGGCCGCCGGGATGGTCAACATCTATCCGCAGGATTTTGCCCAGCAGCGTCATGATGTCCTGCGCGCGGTTGTTCGGGTCATTATTAAAGCCGCCGTCCCCTACGGCTATGTATAGATAACCGTCCGCGCCAAACTCGATCATGCCTCCGTTGTGATTGGACTGCTCTGGTGGAATGACGAGCAAGACCTGCTCTGTCAACTCCGCCTGATTCGGGTTCGTCGCAGAGGCGCGATATTCTGCAATCACTGTTGCAGCGTCCGTGATGCGCGTGTAGTTGACGAAGAAACGCCGGTTGGTCTGATACTGCGGATGAAAGGCCATCCCCAGCAAGCCCAACTCGCCGCCCGCGATGACTCTTGACCTGATGTCTAAAAAGACTGTGGGCGCGCTTGCTCCCGGTTGCAGGACTTTGATGACGCCCTGTAGCTCCGTGATAAAAAGCCTGTGGCTGCCATCCTTCGCACTGGTCACATAGGCTGGATCAGTGAGCGTCGTCAACACCGGCACCAGAGCGATTTCAGCAGGCGTTGCACCCGGCGCACGCTCGCGGCTGCGGCTCTCAGCGACGGGCAGCGCGGCGATTAGCAACAGGCAAAAGATAACGATTGACTTAACTTTGCGCACAGAATTTTATGCCGAATCTCTTTTCACATATTTAGGCAGCGATTCGACCAGATAGTCAAAGCCGAGCCAGAAGCTCCAGCTATAATGATAAAACGCAATCGGAAACAAGAGTGCGACCGCGAAGAGAATCGTGAGCATCAGTTGCTGGCGATGGCTGATGACCAGCAGGCAAATGATGTAAGCCACCAGCACGACGAATTCCGTGATGACCACATTGGCTAAGATGGCTCCGACAAAAAATCCGTCCTCGCGCTTAAATAAAGCGTTGCATGATGAGCAATGATGTTTGATATGGAACGGACTCTGAACGATTGATTCTTGCCCGCAGACGGGACACGAAAGCTTGAGGGAGCGAATAAGCGTCGTGCTGATTGACCTTTGTTCTTTTCTCATAGCCACAGCCAGAGCAAAACCAATCACCGGCGATTTAGCATTAATGACTTACTGGATGCCGGTCTTGATATTTATAACACCATTTAGCTACCATGAAGCTATGAAAGAACCAATCATTACTTCATCTGCTGACGTGATGGGGGGGACGCCTGTTTTCGCGGGAACTAGAGTGCCTGTCCAGACACTTGTGGATTATCTCAAAGCGGGGGAATCCATTGATGATTTTTTAGACGGCTTTCCAACCGTTACTAAGAATCAAGTCATCGCCTTTCTGGAAGAAACCGAAGAACAGATTATAAAAATGGTGGCATAAAGCTCGGCATCCATGTCTTCGTACTCACGAATTAAATCCAGGGCTTTGCTCGAATTCCCGACTGTTACTTGACGGCCTTTGCATTCTCCGGGCGGGTGAAGAGGCTGTCTGGAATCTGTGCGTTGAATTGCACCGATTCATAGTTGATGCGGCTGGCTTGCGCTCCTTCGCGATAGTGGTCTACGACGAATGGCGTCATGATGCCGTCAATCTTGAGATATTGCAGCATGCGGTCTTCTTCCTTGACCTCTGCGCCTTCTTCGTTCAGGCGTTTGTAGAGAACTTTGGCCGGGAGATGATCCTGCGCGCCGAACTCGAACTCGACGGAGAAGCCGTCCGGGTAGGTGACGCGCACGGTTTCATTGCGCTTTGCCAGACCGGCCTCGCGTCGTCCGGCGTAAGCTATCTTTGCGCTTTCTTTGCGCCATGTGCCGCGCAGAAAGTTGTCCACGTTGACGCGCATCGCAAACTTGAAATCCGCGACCTGATTCGGCTTCATGTCTTTCAGAGATTTCAACATGCCGTCGTAAATCCAGCCCGTCTCGCCCGTGTTGGTCTGGATGGATTTCATGTCATCGCCGCGAAACTCCGTGCGCTCCCAGTTCGGATAAATAATGTAATCAACGAACGTGTAGAGCGGCCCCAACTGCCCCTCCTTGTAAAGAGAGTAACGTCCACGCCCGACGCTGTTGCGAACATTCAAATAGGCGTTGCCGCCGAGGGCTTCGACGGCCTGCCGGATAATCTGCTCGGCCTTCTCTTCATTGGCAGGCGGTGGTGGCTCCTGCGTTTTGCTGTTGCTCTGCGCCCTGACCGAAAGCGTCGTCAGGCAGGCGAAGAGCAGGAAAGAGAAAGCGGCGGCGGCAAATTTTGTATGCGATAAAGATTTGTAAGTCATATGCTTTGAGAGATGAAAAATCAGAGATAGCCGTTGTTTGAGTCCCAGTCAGAAGCTGATAAAAAGCATGCTATTCAAACTTTGGGTGTCACGGGTTTAAAGGAAAAGGGCTTCAATGAATTGGAATATCAATGAAACCCTTTTTCCGTCCGGTTTGATGCGCGTTGGCGCGTGTTTAGTTTACTTCGCTCGCATCCATCACGGCTTTGATGACGACTTCGCCTTCTTCTGCATCCACTAGAAATCGCGCAGAGCCTTTCCACATCGTCGTGATTGGCAGCTTGACCTTCTCGTCTATGTGACGCTTGAGGAAACGTGCGCCGTAGGCAGGGCTGAAGCCGTTCTTGGTCAGCAGGTCAATGGCGCGCTCTGTGACTTCCACGTCCTTGCCCTGTCGCTCCATCTGCTTGCTCAGCTTGCCTAAATAAATCTTCGCGATCAATCGCACCTCGTCCATCGTCAAGGGCGAGAAGACGACGATCTCGTCTATGCGGTTGCGAAACTCAGGCGAGAACCGTGCTTCGGCGGCCTTCATGACCTCGTGCTTGATGGCCTTCACATCGCCCAGTGATTTCGAGCCGAAGCCCAAAGGCTTCTCGTACTTCTTAAAGCTCTCCGAGCCAAGATTTGAAGTCATGATGATGATGGCGTCCGACAGGTAGACTTTCTTGCCGCGCCCGTCCGTCATCCAGCCTTCGTCGAAAGCCTGTAAGAAGAGATTCATCAAGTAAGGCGAAGCCTTTTCGACTTCATCCAAGAGCAGCACCGTGTACGGATTCTCTCTGAGTTGTTCCGTCAGGATGCCGCCGCGCTCTGAGCCGACGATGCCGCGCGGCATGCCGATGAGCTTCTCGATGCCGATAGTGCCGTCACCGTATTCGGACATGTCTATGCGAACCATCTTCTCTTCATCGCCGAACATGAATTCCGCGACGGCCTTTGCCAGTTCGGTTTTACCGACGCCCGTCGGGCCTAAGAAGAGCAGCACGCCGTCAGGTTTGTAATGCGACTCTTTGAGCGGGCCTTTGTTCAGGCGCAGGCGTTGCGCGACGGCCTTGATCGCTTCCTTCTGGCCGATGACGCGCGAACTCAAATCCGTCTCCATCTTTGAGAAGCGGTCGTTGGTATCGCGGAAAATCATGTCGCGCGGGATACGCGATTCCTGCGAGATAACGTCAATCACATGCTCGGGCTTAACGACCATCGTGTTCGGCTCGTTAATCTCGACCTTGACCGCAGCCGTGTCGAGCCAGCCGATAGCCTTGTCCGGCAAATGCAGATTGCGTATGTATTTCGGAGCCATCTCCAATGCAGTGTTAATCGCATCGTCGGAGATCGTCACCGAATAGTTTTTCTCAAGACGCGGGCGAAGGCCAAACAGAATCTCTCGCGTCTCAGTCAGCGTCGGCTCCGCAACTTTGACCATGCGAAAGCGACGCGCTAGGGCTTCGTCTTCGCCGATATATTCTTTGTACTCGGTCAAGGTCGTCGCGCCGATAATGCGCAACTCGCCGCGAGCCAGCGCGGACTTGAACATGTTGGCGGCATCGCTTGACGTGCCGAGCGCCGCGCCCGCGCCGATAATCGTATGCGCTTCGTCTATGAAGAGAATCAGATTGTCGCGCTCTTTGACTTCGTCAATGATGCCTTTGATGCGCTCTTCAAACATGCCGCGCAGCATCGTGCCCGCGACGAGGCCGCCCATTTGCAACTGCACGATATGCGAGCCGCGCAGCCGCGCAGGGACTTTCTGCGGCTCAAGCTCTACGAGACGCGCGAGTCCTTCGACCACAGCGGTCTTGCCGACGCCCGGCTCGCCGACGAGCATGGGCGAATTGGCGCGCTCTCTGTGGCAGAGGATTTCCACCATCTGTTGAATCTCAAGCTCGCGCCCGATGGTCGGCGGAATCTTGTCCGCACGCGCCAGACGATTCAAAGAGACGCCGAAATGTTTGAGGTACGGAGGCAGCTCGAATTTCTTCTTGTACTGTTCTTCTTCCTGTTCGCGGATGCGGACACGTGCGCGCACGTTCTCGACCACCGCGTCGGGACTTGCGCCCATGTTGCTTAGAACTTCTACGAGCAGGCTGCGCTCGTCCTGCGAGAGGGCGAGGAAAATGTCCGTCGCTTCGATGGTCTTGCGCCCCTGTGCGCGTGCGCGCTCCATCGCGCGCTTGAAAAGGTCTGTCGTGTCCGGCGCAATCTTGAAGCCTTTGCCGACATGCTGGCGGCTGGATTCAAGCCGCTGCTCGATCTTCAATTTAACCGAGCGCGGGTCGAGCGCGAGGTCACGCATCGTCGAATTGAAAAGGTCTGCCTCTTCATCCGTCAGCGCGTGCAGGATATGCTCGACCGAAACGTAATTCTGATCGCGTCTGCGTGATTCGTTCAGCGCGCTTTCCAGAATGCGCTGGCCGCTATCACTGAATTTATCTTTATATGCCCCTAGGTCTGTCATGTCTTTTTCTCAACTTGCTAAAAAGTCCTGAAGCGAAGTACGACCAGATAAAATGCCGTAGATGTGACGAATGCTTGACTGTTAAGTTTCGTCTTTGTTCTCAATTCGCAAACGCTTCAAAAAGTGTTGCTCAAAACAGTCCGGGTTTAGATGCGAGGGGCACACGAGCCGTTGCGTTTTCATGCAACCGCACACTGCCATTATCGCTCACCTGCAACTGCCTTGCCAACAAATAAAAGTTAAGGCAAAGGTAAAAGGCAAAAGTGAAGAAGAGCAACCAACGCTGCTTTGTCCTCCCTTTTGCCTTTTACCTTTTTACTTTTGCCTTTTAATAGTCGTAGTCTTCACCGCCGTGCCCTTGCGGGGCGGCTCTCTTCGGCTCCGGCGCGTCCGTCACGGCTGCATCAGTTGTGAGCAGCAGCCCGGCAATTGATGCAGCGTTTTGCAACGCCGTCCGCACCACTTTGGTCGGGTCTATGATGCCTGCGGCCACAAGGTCTTCATATTCCCCGGTCGCGGCGTTCAAGCCTTTTGCGCCCTTCGAGTCTTCGACCCGCCCGGCGGCAATCGCGCCATCTATGCCAGCGTTCTCGGCGATGCGCCTTAAAGGTTCTTCGAGCGCGCGGCGCACGATACGGATGCCTGTCTGCACGTCTCCGTCTTCGACTTCCAGTTTGTCCAGAGCCTTAGCCGCGCGCATCAAGGCCACACCGCCGCCGGGCACGATGCCTTCCTGCGCCGCAGCTTTGGTGGCGTTCAAAGCATCCTCGACGCGCATCTTGATTTCTTTCATCGCCGTCTCGGTCGCCGCTCCGACTTTGACCACCGCGACGCCGCCTGCGAGCTTTGCCAGACGCTCCTGCAACTTCTCGCGGTCGTAATCCGAAGTCGTCTCTGCGATCTGCGCGCGGATGGCACCGACGCGCCCCTGAATCGCTTTGGCTTCGCCCGCGCCTTCGACCATCGTCGTGTTGTCTTTGTCCACAATCACGCGCTTGGCCGAGCCGAGGTCTGTCACCTGCACGTTCTCAAGCTTGATGCCGAGGTCTTCTGTAATCACGCGCCCGCCGGTCAGGATTGCGAGGTCTTCCAAAATAGCTTTGCGGCGGTCGCCAAAGGCCGGAGCCTTGACCGCGCAGACCTTAATCGTGCCGCGCAGTTTGTTGACCACCAGGGTGGCAAGAGCATCGCCCTCTATGTCCTCCGCGATAATCAGGAGCGCGCGTCCCTGTCCCGCGCTCTGCTCAAGCACCGGCAGCAGCTCGCGCATCGCCGAAATCTTTTTTTCGTGAAGCAGAATCAGAGGGTCTTCGAGCACGCACTCCATACGGTCGTTATTCGTCGCAAAGTATGGCGAGAGATAACCGCGATCAAACTGCATGCCTTCGACAATATCAAGCTCTGTCTGAAGCGTCTTTGATTCTTCGACCGTCACGACGCCATCCTTGCCGACCTGCTCCATCGCTTCGGAGATAAGCTGTCCAATGTGACGATCATTATTTGCCGACACGGTCGCGACGTTGGCAAGCTCTTCTTTGCCCTTGACCTTCTTCGACATCCGCTCCAACTCTGCCACAGCGACTTCGGCAGCCATTTGAATCCCGCGCTGCAACGACATGGGATTCGCGCCCGCCGTCACGTTCTTGACGCCTTCGCGGTAGATGGCCTGAGCCAGCACGGTCGCAGTCGTCGTGCCGTCGCCAGCCGTGTCGTTGGTCTTGGAAGCCACCTCGCGCACCATCTGCGCGCCCATGTTTTCGTACTTGTCTTTGAGGTCAATTTCTCTGGCGACCGTCACGCCGTCTTTAGTAATGATGGGCGAGCCATACATTTTATGTAGCACCACATTGCGCCCCTTGGGGCCAAGCGTCACGCGCACCGCATTCGCCAACGTGTTCACGCCCTGAAGCATCGCGCTCCGCGCTTCTTCCCTGAATTTCAACTCTTTCGCCACTGTGTTCTCCTTAAAATGATTTGTGCTTTGTATTTTGTTCTTTGTTCTTTGCTCCTGACGCTCAACCTTGAGCCAAAGGCTTCAGGTTGACGAGCGTGCAAAGAGCAAAAAACGAAGCACAAAGTACAAAAGCTATTCTGCCGCCTGTTTAGCTCCGGCCTGCGCCCGTCCGACCTGCACGCGCGCGGGTCGCAAAAGGCGTTCGCCCATTCTGTAGCCGCGACTGTATTCAGCCGTCACAATGCCGTCGCGTTCCGGCTCGACTTCAATCGTATCAACCGCTTCGTGCAATTCGGGGTCGAACTGCGCGCCGACGCTTTTGACAGTCTCCACGCCCGCCGCGAGCAAAGCGTTCTCAAAGCCGTTGGCAGTGCCGCGCACGCCTTCGAGCAGTGAGTCAAAAGAGCCGCTGCCAGACGCTTCAATCGCGCGATTGAGATTATCCATGACCGGCAACAGCGCGGCGACAAACTCTGCCTTCTCGCGTCGTGCGCGCTCATCCGCGGCGCGGTTCAATCTCTGTCTGGTCTCGTCCGTCTCGCGCTGTAACTGTGAGCGCAATTGTTCAAAGCGCGCCTGCACTTCGACCAGCTTTTGCTCCGCAGCCTGCCTGCTCGCTTCAAGCTGCTCGACATAAGTCGGCTTCGCACGCGGCGCAGCCTCATCTTTATCGCTCGCTTCGCCTTCCATGTTGACCCGACGCCTATCCGTCACACGAATTTCTTCAGCCGTTGAATCGTCCGGCGCCCTACCCATGCGCGACTCATCAGCAGCACTCTCGTCCTGCATACTCTTTCTTTTTTTCTCCCTATAAAAAGATACCATAACAACAGTGATGAGTGATGAGTGACAAGTGACAAGCAAGAACAAGAAAATAATCTTGTCACTTGTCACCCGTCACTTGTCACTGCACTTTGATCTCCACGCGGCGCGATTTCTGTTCGGCACGTTTGGGCAGCGTGATGCGAAGCACGCCGTCTTTGTAATCGGCCTTGATAGCCTGCTGGTCAATCGTTGTTGGCAGCGGGCCAAACTTTCTCAGGAATCGCCCGAAGGGTCGCTCGACGCGCTTCGGCACATCCTCTTCGACGATGCGCGTGCCGCGCACCCAGACCCGGTTATCGTCAAGGCTGATGTCCAGAGTCTCGCGGTCAATGCCGGGAACGTCAACCATGATGACATACTCCGTCTCGCGATTGTAAACATCCGCCGCCGGAGTCCAGTCCGCGCGCTCAATGTCGTCTTCTTGATTATCTTCGCGCGCACGCCGCTCGGTCGCGTCTTCAAACAGGCGGTTCATGCGCTCCTGTAGCGTCATCAAATCACGTATCGGGTGCCAATGCTGTGTCATACTTTTTAAGGGATGAGGGCAGAGGGATGATGGATGAAACAAAAGCATTCATCCCATTTTATTCATCCCTCATCCCTCATCCTTCATCCCTCCGTTATGCGGTCACCGTCGCGGCTTCGGGCGTGAGCTTTATCTCGTCGCCGTCGGCAGAGACGTGAATTGTTTGTCCCGCATCAATCTCGCCTTGCAGCAGCTTGATTGCCAGCGGATTTTGAATCAGCGTTTGAATCGCGCGCTTCAAAGGACGCGCGCCATAGTTCGGATCATAGCCTTCGTTTGCCAAGAGTTGTTTGGCAGATTCGTCAAGCTTCAGCGTAATGTTGCGCTCCGCGAGCATCGCGCGCAGCCGCTCAAGCTGCACCTCTATGATCTGCACGATCTGCTCGCGCGAGAGTTGGTGAAAGATGACTATGTCGTCTATGCGATTCAGAAATTCGGGCTTAAAGTGGTCTTGCAAGACTTGCAGGACGGCTTCGCGAATCTGCTTTTCATCGTCGCCCACGTCCCGAATCTCACGCGAGCCTAAGTTCGAGGTCATAATCAAGACGGTGTTTTTAAAGTCCACCGTCCGCCCCTTTGAATCCGTCAAACGCCCGTCATCCAGAATTTGCAGCAGCACGTTGAAAACGTCCGGGTGCGCTTTCTCGATCTCGTCAAAGAGAATCACAGAGTACGGGCGACGACGCACGGCCTCCGTCAATTGCCCGCCTTCCTCGTAGCCTACATATCCGGGCGGCGCACCGATCATGCGCGCAACCGCGTGCTTCTCCATATATTCGGACATGTCCAGGCGAATCATCGCGCGCTCGTCGTCAAAGAGAAACTCAGCCAGCGCGCGAGCCGTCTCGGTCTTGCCGACGCCGGTCGGGCCGAGAAAGATAAACGAGCCGACCGGGCGATTCGGGTCTTGCAATCCAGCGCGTGCGCGCCGGACGGCATTGGCGACAGCCGTCAAAGCCTCGTCCTGTCCGATGACGCGCTGGCGCAGACGCTCTTCCATCGTGACGAGCTTTTGCATCTCGCCTTCGAGCATCTTTGAGACGGGAACGCCAGTCCACTTGGCGACAATCTGCGCTACATCCTCTTCGTCAACCTCTTCTTTGAGCATCACGCCGTCGCGTTGCAGCTCCTCAAGCTTCTGCTGCTCTTCGGCCAGCTTTCTCTCAAGCTCTGGAATCTTGCCGTACTGGATTTCCGCCGCGCGCGTCAAATCGCCTGCGTTGCGCGCCTGATCCAGTTGCAGGCGCAACTGTTCCAACTCGTTTTTGGCCTCGCGCATGCGCTCGATCTCTTCCTTCTCGGATTGCCACTTGGCTTTCATCCCGGAAGATGTTTCCTTGAGGTCTGCGATGCGCTGCTCTATGTCTCTCAAGCGAGCCTTTGATTTTTCATCCTCTTCGCGCCCCAGAGCCTGACGCTCGATTTCGAGCTGTAGAATCTCGCGCTCAAGCACATCAATCTCCTGCGGCAGCGAATCAATCTCTATGCGCAGGCGCGAGGCTGCCTCGTCAATCAGGTCAATCGCTTTGTCAGGCAGAAAGCGATCCGTGATGTAACGATTCGAGAGCGTCGCGGCGGCGACAATCGCGGAGTCTTTAATACGCACGCCATGATGAACTTCATAACGCTCTTTGAGGCCGCGAAGAATTGCGATGGTGTCTTCGACATTCGGCTCGCCGACGTAGATTTGTTGAAAGCGACGCTCAAGCGCGGCGTCCTTCTCGATATATTTTTTATATTCGTTGAGCGTGGTCGCGCCGACGCAGCGCAACTCGCCGCGCGCCAGCGCAGGCTTTAACATATTCGAAGCGTCAATCGCGCCTTCAGCCGCGCCCGCGCCGACCAGCGTGTGCAGCTCGTCTATGAAAAGAATAATTTGTCCCTGCGCGTTCTCAATCTCTTTCAAGACAGCCTTCAAGCGGTCTTCAAACTCGCCGCGATACTTTGCGCCCGCCAGCATAGAGCCTAAATCAAGCCCGACCAGACGCTTGTTACGCAAAGTCTCTGGCACGTCGCCGGAGACGATGCGCTGCGCCAGGCCCTCTACAATCGCGGTCTTGCCGACGCCGGGTTCGCCAATCAACACGGGATTGTTTTTCGTGCGGCGCGAGAGCACCTGAATCGTGCGGCGAATCTCGTCGTCGCGCCCGATGACCGGATCGAGCTTGCCGCGTCTGGCTAAATCCGTCAGGTCTTTCGCATATTTGGAGAGAGCTTGATAGTTTTCTTCAGCGTTCGGGTCTGTGATGCGGACGCCGCCGCGCATCTGCTCTATAGCTTTTGAGAGGTCTGCGCGATTGACTCCATGCTGGCGCAGGATTTTACCCGCGCCGCCGTCCTTTTCATCCACAATCGCAAGCAGCAGATGCTCCGTAGAGATGTAGTCATCCTGCATCTCCTGCGCCTGTTTTTCAGCGGCAGTAAAAATCTGGCTCAGGCGCGGGCTGAAATATTGCTGCCCGCCCTGCACTTTGGGAAAGCGCGCGATGGCCGCCTGCACATCATTCAGGACGACCTGCACGTTTGCTCCGAGCTTGCCTAAGATCGGGCGCGCGGTGGCTTCCTTCTGTTCGAGCATGGACAGCAATAAGTGCTCTGGCTCGACCTGTTGATTCTGGTCGCGCCGGGCTACTTCGATGGCCGCTTGAATGGCCTCCTGACCGCGCAAAGTGAACTTGTCTAAATTCATAAGAACAGTAATAAGCGATAAGTGACAGGCGGCAGGTTAAAAAGCTTTTGCCTGTCACCTGTCACCGAATAAGGGGCGTCGGCGGTTGATTAACTGCCGGACGCTTGCCTTGATTTCTGGTTTTCCGTGTTGACGTTCTCGGCCTTTGTTTCGATGGTGCGTGCGCCTTTCGCCTCGCCGCTTTCGCCGGCGACTTCTATGCGACGCGCTTTGACCTCTTCGCGCTTGGGCATCGTGACGCGCAGCACGCCGTTGCGATATTCAGCCGTCACGTCCTCCGCCTGCACAGTTTGCGGCAGCGTAAAGGAGCGCGCGAAAGAGCCGTAAGCCCTCTCAACACGGTGATAGTTGTCGCTCTCTTCCTTCTTCTCAAAACGCCGCTCGCCGCGTAAGGTGATGACGTTGTTCTCAATCGAGAGATCGAAATCCTCGCGCTTCATGCCGGGCAACTCTGCTTCGAGAACGATCTGGTCTTTGTTTTCATAGATGTCAACGCTTGGATTCCAGGCCCCGCGCGCGATTCCTTCCTCGCCAAAAGTGCGTGAAAGGTTGGTCGAAAACAGGCGATTGACCTCGTCTTGCAGGCTACGCAAATCGCGGAACGGGTCGTAACGAACGATGCTCATGTTTGGAACTTCCTCCTTAAATAATATCTGTAGTTTTGAAGCTCACAAGACAGCCAAAAAGCTTTTGTTCCTGATTCCTTTCGGCTGCTGAGTATGACGGAATAATAAATCTTGAGTCTCTCTTTGTCAAGTCTCGGTTTGGTGGCAAATTCTGTCGCCGCGCTCGCTGGCGAAAGTTCGGGCTTCGCACCCATACGGGGAATAAAATTTGACGGAATGTGGTTAAGGGCTTACAATAGTCAAAAATAAGCAACTTTGACCGCAGGTTTGCGTATGGGATGTAGGACGGCTGAAAGTACCTTGCGGAGGATAAGATGGACGAGAAGGATGAGTTAATCCTGAAGCTATTACAGCAGGATGGCCGGATGTCGAACGTTGATCTGGCGAGAGCTGTGGAACTGACTCCTTCGGCAACACTTGAGCGCGTCAGGAGGCTTGAGGAGCGCGGATTGATAAAAGGCTACATGGCGCTTGTTGACCCGCATGCTTTGGGGCTTGGACTGGTGGCCTTTATCTTCGTGCGGGTTGATGACCATCATGACGTGGTGGAAGAAGCGGATAAAACGGCTGTGCTGCTGGCAGCGATGCCGAGCGTGCAGGAGTTGCATCACCTGGCGGGCGAAGATTGTTTTCTGGTCAAGGTGCGTGCGCGCGATACGAATGACTTGTACAGGATTTTGAAAGAAGAGTTCGGGCAGTTTAAGAGCATCCGCTCGACGCGCACGAGCATCGTGTTAAATACGGTCAAGGAGACCTCGCGTTTGTCCATTAAACGGGAAAGGGTTGTGTAAGGCCATGACGAGAAGGGAACAACTGGCTGCATACGGCGCGTGGGTGGCCGTCTGTTTTTTGTGGGGCACGACTTATCTGGCGATTCGCATCGGGTTGGAGACGCTGCCGCCGATGCTCTTCGCAGGGCTGCGATTTCTGACGGCGGGCGCATTGCTGTTTCCGTTCGTCTACTTCTCTCGCGGCGCGAGGCTTCCGAAAGGCAGAGAGTGGGTCTCTCAGATCGTCATCGGTTTGATGTTGCTGGGCGTCGGCAACGGGATGGTCGTGCTGGCAGAACAGTGGGTGCCGAGCGGCGTTGCCGCTTTGCTGGTCGCAACCTCTCCTTTCTGGGTCGTCGGGCTTGAAAGATTTTTTCGTGACGGCGAGCGTTCTTCGGCACGCGCGATTGTCGGATTGTTAATCGGCTTTGGCGGTCTAGCATTGCTGGTCGCGCCGCATCTGTTTGGCGCAACGATGAACGGCTATTACCTTTTGGGTGCGGTGGCGATACAGGTCGGCTGCGCTTCGTGGTCTGCGGGTTCGGTTTACTCAAAACATCACCAGACGGATTTATCGCCCTTCATGGCTGCGGCAGTGCAGATGTTGATAGCGGGTTTCGCGCTCACGCTTTTGGGAACGACGCTCGGCGAGTGGCGCGTAATTCATTTTAGCGCGAGGTCGTTTTCAGCCTTTGCGTATCTGATCGTCTTCGGGTCAATCGTGGCGTTCGGGTCGTACACATACGCGATACAGAAATTGCCGCTCTCGCTGGTTTCGATGTATTCGTACATCAATCCCGTCATCGCAGTGCTGCTCGGATGGGCTGTGCTGGCAGAGCCGCTGGGCTGGCGTGTGATGGCTGCGACGACCATCATCCTCGCGGGCGTCGCGCTGGTTAAGACGGCTCCGAAACGCGCACCGCAAGAGGCGACCCCGCTTCCGGATTCAACTGAAGCGGAGCCGCGCAGGGAAGTTTTGGCGACTTCACAGAAAGCATGCTCGGTCGGGACGAACTGATTTGATGTGAATTAACAAGCTAAACCTTAGCGGTCTTTGCGCAGCTTTTCTTTGCGGTCTTTGCGGTTAAGTGCCTTCTTAACGCAAAGACCGCAAAGTTTTTTCGCAAAGAGCGCGAAGAAGAGACTTTCTCATACACCTTCTGCGCCAAGCCTAATGCGCCTTTTTCGCTAATCTCAAAATTATTGTTGACTTCATTCGGGCGGCGGCTATAATCCCACGCATCTGCCGAAGTCTTCTCCATACTGGCCGCCTGAACGACCTCATGTTGATAGAAGCTTCTCTTTAATAAATGTTCCACTCCTCGTTGTGAACATGCTGGCAGATAGCATTTCTAAACTTGCTTCATCTTCTGAAGCGGCAATCGAAGACGGATTGCCGGGATTTTGAAAAAATTTAAGCCCAGTCAGCAGTAACGAATATGGGAATGGTCTAACACGAAAGCAGCTTCTTTTCTGCAAGGAGACCCGGCATGTCGTACCTTCTGATCCCTCATGGGGTGTCTTCGACCAGCGCAACCCTCTGGGTCGGTGGAATCAATGATAGCCTCGACCATGTTCAGTTGACTCTCATTCCCGGAGACACCTGCCAGCCTTTCAAGGCAGGCGCAGGCTTTTTCGCGCGCGGAAGCAATCATTCCGCGCGGAGACTTTACTTTACGCCAACGGGAGGCTGCCATCAGAGGCTAAAAGCCGTTTGATGTCTGGCAAGCTTTTCGGAAGGCACAAAAGTGTTTCTAAGAACACATACAAAACTCAGCCACAGAGGCCGGAGAGACTACAGAGAGAGGAAAAGTAGATGAAGGAAATGCTAAATCTAATGTCTGCTCTTAATCTCTGTGGCTAATCTTGTTCTTGTTGGGCGTTCTAAAAAATTAAGGAGGTCATGTGAGCAGCGACGCACCCTTCAGTGTCTACTTTGCCCTTGACGGGCCGCATCTGGATGGCCTGATTGGCAGCGCGGGACTCTTGCGCTTCGATTGGCCTGAGCGAAAGTTTTACATCAAACACTTTTACGGCATCAGCTCGGCTCACAACCCTTCGGTCGCGCCGAACGGCAAGCTGGCGCTCCTGGGAAACTTCAGCCAGACGATTTTCATTGTTGACATCTCAAACCCCGACAGGATGCAGGAAGTCGTGCGGCAGTCAACCATGTATTTCGAGGAGAGCGGCTATCGCCTGCGCGCCAACACGCATCATCTCTGGTATCCGGACAGCGAGCGTTTTATCGGTGCGCTCGGCGATCATCTCTATCGCTTTCACGTTGACGATTTGAAGAATCCCGAAAGGCTGGGGCCGCATTATCTTGAGAACGCGCACGAGCTGCGCTGGGACGCGACTCGCAGATATGTTCTGATGGGCGACCTGGGGCCTGAGAAGAGGGATGTCCGGCAGGTCGGCGTTTTCGATCTGGAAGAGCCAGACCCGAACAAGCGCAGCCGGATTATCAAAGTCCAGAATAACGTCTGGCACTGCCGCGTTCACCCGACGAAACCCGTCGGCTATGCCGCGACCTATTCGCTCATCACGGATCACGAGGATTGGGTCAATTGGTCTCCCGGCTTTATCCGCGAATACATCTACGAGATTGATTTACCGACCGCGCGCATCACACGCACTTGGAGCAGCTCTGCGGAATTTCCGGGACACCTCAATTCGGATATAGATATTGCGGATGACACGCTGTACATCGCCAGCGGCGGCAGTCATTGTGTCCTCGAAATCCCGCTCGAACGTTTCGCAGAGAGCCGCGTCCTGCCTTGCCTCCCGAAGTGGACGACGCGCGCCTTCTCCATCCGCGACAAGCTGCACACACTGATGGGGGCGATGGCTCGCAAACCCACCGCGACCGCGACGCATTACATGCTGCAAACTTTGCAGGTGACGGGCAATCGCATCCTCGACGGCATCTACGCGACGCGCGTTTCGCCAGACGGCAAATATATTGTGACGGGCAATCGCGGCTACAACACTTTGGCCGTTTACGACCGCCAGACGTTTAAGAAAGTCTATGAAGTGCTGCTGCCGTTTCGCCGCGACGTGTACGGCAGAGGCACAGACCACTATCGCCTGACGAACAGGTTCATGGGGCTTCACTTGGGGGTTCATCACAGCGAATTGATCGCGCGTGATGCCTGATTCGAGAAGGAGGTTTTCTTACATGAAGTACGAAATTACCGGGCGCGTGCAGGAGCTGGAAACCAAGCAGGGCATTCCCGGCGTCATCGTCAGCGCGTTTGATGATGACATGATATTTGACGACCTGCTCGGAGAGGTCTTGACGGACGCAGACGGCGCGTTTCACATCGAATACGACGAAAGCGCGTTTAAACAGCTCTTCGATTCCGAGCCGGACATTTATCTGACCGTCAAAACTCCTGCGGGCGAAATGCTTCAGACGACGGACACGACCGTCAAGTTCAATGCGTCGCCGCACGAAACATTTACGCTTGAGATTAAAGGCGAGCTGCTGCGCGCCGCCGGTCTGGTGACGAGCCAGCCGCGCGTCTCTATTTCCGCAGAGACGTTGACGACTCTGACGTGTCTCGAAAATCTGTCGGATGATGACGACCTCGTCAAACAGATTAAGGCGGACATGGTTGGCAAGCAGTCCGTGCTTGAGATGATGCGCGACTACATGGTCGAGCTTGGGCATGATCTGAATAACGATGCTCTGCCGTTTCGCAAGATGGCACGCCTCTTTGAGCTGGGCAAAACTTTTGACAGCCTGAACGGGCATTATTACGGCGTCGCGCCCGGACTTCGCACGGGCGATTTGCACGGAATCGCGGCAGAGTATGGCAATTTGATGGGCGTCATCTGGGGTTCAGTGATAGTCGGCGAGTGCCCCTGGTCTGGCAAGAGTTATACGCCTATGACCGACGGCGACCGCGCGCAGGTAGTCGGTAAAAGCGTGCCGGATGACATCAAAGTTTTTCGCGGCATTAACCACTTCAACCGCATCGAGCGCGCTCCGACGAACATCGCGCTGACTTCGATTCTGACGATGATGTGGCATTTGAAGAACGCGCCGGACACAGAGCGGCTCAAGTACGGGTACGAATTGAACGGCGGGCATTTTGCCGCGCATCGCGCGCCTTCGATGTACAAGGGGACGCCGCGCGAAGTCTTTCGTTTGAACTATCGTTATCACGCGCTCGGCAACCAGCCGCCGCTCACCTATCTGGTTGACGAGCTGGTAGAGATTGCGGATGGCCTCTATTTGGGGCAAGTCATGTTTGCGACGGACAACCTGCTTGAGCGTTACAAACCGGAAGCAGACCATTCGCGTTATCACTACCAGCACTTCGGCTACTTCCTGCTTTTTGAAGAGGCTTGGAACGTCGAAGCGCAAAGGCTCTTTCCTTTCCTGCAAGTACCGGACGCAGCCGTCACGACCACCATTGCCGGAGCCGAAGCCATTTCCGCAGCCGCCGCGAGCCAGGCCAGTAAGTTCACGACGCTCACACTCGCAGACCCTGCCGAAGGCGACGTTGATGCAACGCTGCTGGAAGAAGTGCGCGCAGACATCAAGTCGAATGGCGACATCATGCGGATGCTCAAAGCTTATTCGGACACGTTGATGAAAGAGCATCACACAGAGTCGCACACGTTCGACAAGCTGCACACGCTCTTTAACGCGGGCATTGGCCCACAGACGATGAGCGGCTTTTATCGCGGCGCGCTCGTCTCCGGGCAGAGTCAAGGGCTGCTCGCGGCCTTTGGCGAAAACACCATCAACATCGCGTGGCCTGCGGCGCGTGCTTTCTCGCCGTGGACGGGCAAGAGTTTTAGAAAGATAGATGAAGCGGAGCTGGCGAAATGGACTGAGGGCGGCGAGCAGATGGGCAATGACCCTGCCTTCTTCTGCTCCAACACGGTCGCGTATCGCACTGTCAAGGAGCGATTTACGAAAGCCGCGATGAAGCTGGCGGGCGTGTGGACTGAAGCCTCGACGCCTGAAGAAAAACGCCTCTACGGTTTCGACGCTCACACTTTCTTCTTCGTCGGACGCCCGAACCGCGCCAGCATGCTGCCTGAGAATAAGGGCAAGAAAATCTATCAATTCAATTATCGCTGGAAGCCGCTGCGCAACATTCCGCCGGACTGTTTCTGCATAGACGAGATAACGCAGATCGCCGACGGCCTGTACCTGGGGCTGTTGCTTTACGCGACCGACTGGCTCAAGCCGTGGAATCCTGCGACCGACATCGCGGAATATAAGTATCGCCTCTTCGGTTATTTCCTGTTGATGGATGAAGAGTGGCACGCGCTCCGGCTGCGCATCAAGTTCGACCTCGCGGACACTTAAAAAAAGGCAAAAGGCGCGGGCGGGTAAATGGTAAATAGTGAATAGTAAATAGACGAAGACGTTCTTTTTCCCATTTACTATTTACCATTTACTATTTACTACCTGCTTTTACCTTTCTTGCTTAACTTGAAAAGAAAATCGAAAGAGAGACAAACAGATGCCCGTCGTGTTGACAGACGTTCAGATAGCCTTTGCTGCCGGAGCTTTGTTCGCAGACGCCGGAGCGCCCGTTATCGAAGCCGCGAGGAAGCATTCGGAAGCCAGCCTGTTAAAAGTTTATTGCCGTTACATGTGGCGCTCGCTGGTTTACGCAACGTTCTTTCTGGGACCCGGCGCGACCATCTTATTGCTAGCATATCCGGCATGGGAGACGCAGTATATCAGCGCGGTCTTTGACAACATGACCGGCCATCCGGTCAACGCGGCTTATTACGGCCTCTTTCTGATGGGACTCTTTGCGGGCGGCTGGTTCGGCAACTGGCTCGGCTTCAAGTGGGTTCTGGCGGGCAAGCGAAAACAGCTACGCATCTTTTACACTGTGCTGGTCGCTATCAGCTTTGGCATCTTCTGGGCGCGCTACCCCGCGCCGGCGCGCATCGGGACTTACGCGGAGTTCAAGCGCGACCCGAATGCGCTGCCTTACTTTACCGAGGACAAGACTTTCTTCTACTGCTTTCTGGTGTTGGTTGTGCTAACGGGGCTGCCGCTCGTCATCGGCTTTATCAAGGCGCGGATGGAAGTCAAGCAAGTCAAAGCAGGCTCGATAGAGCCGCTCATCGCCTCGCCACTGCCGTGGCCTCGCACAAACACCTGAGCTTCTCTTTGCGTCTCTCGCGCACACAGAAGAGATCAATGCAGTGTAGTGAAAGATATTTGAATTGCCACTAGCTTCAGCTAGTGGACAAAGAGTTGCGGAATAATCGGCTTTAGCCAAACTGTTTGGCTAAAGCCAAATCCTACTTGCTTGCTTGTCCTCCAGCTAAAGCTGGAGGCTATTCAAATATCTTTGATGACTCAGCACGATTGAGAAAGGCAGCCCTGCCATGAAAGAGATATACGATGTGGTCGTCATCGGCTCAGGCTTCGGCGGCGCGATCAATGCGTGTCGCTTGTCGCAGGCGGGTCGCTCCGTCTGCATCCTTGAGCGCGGCAAGCGTTGGGGACGCAAAGATTTTCCGCGCACGACGGGACAGGTCGCGCGCTCGTTCTGGAATTTTAACGATCATGGCCTGCTCGATTATCGCACCTTCAATAAAATTGATGTGATACAGGCGAGCGGCGTCGGCGGCGGCTCCCTCGTCTATTTCAACGTCCACATTCGCACGCCCGAAGAGATTTTCCAAAATCCGCGCTGGCCTGCCGGAGTCAAGCGCGATGTGCTCAATCCGTTTTATGACAAAGCCAAAGACATGCTCGAAGCAGTGCCGCTCACGCCGCCGCTTGACTTGAACATGCCCAATCGCACTGAGGCTTTTCTTGCGGCAGCGAAAGGCGCGGGGAAAAAAGCGGAGCTAACGGACATCTGCGTCTACACAGGGCCGGAGAAAGTCAATCGGCAGGGCATCGTGCAGGACGGCTGCGTCTATTGCGGCAACTGCATGCTCGGCTGTCACGTTCACGCCAAGAACACGCTCGACCTCAACTACATTCCACTGGCCGAGCAGAACGGCGCGGAAGTTTTCCCGCTTCACCTCGTAGAAAAGATTGAGCCTGTAGAGCCTGTCGAATCCAACGGCTATCGCGTCCACTTCAAACACTTCGATTCGGAAAAGCGCGGCGAGTTTGAGATGGGCGCAGTCATCGGGCGCAAAGTCATCATCTCGGCAGGCGCGCTCGGCTCGACGGAAATCCTGCTCCGCAGCCGCGACCTTCATCGAACACTGACAAGGCTCAGTCCCGCGCTCGGCACAAAGTTTTCCGGCAACGGCGATTTCCTCCTCGCAGGCTCCTTCGAGTCCAACCGCGAAGTAGACCCCGGTCACGGCCCCAGCATCACAGCCATCGTTGATTACTCAAACGACAAGAACAAAATCTTTATCGAAGACCTCGGCTTTCCAGACCCATTCCTCTGGTACTTGGAAAGCGCGCTTCCGGTCCCGAACCGCCTGAAAAATCTGCATCTCTTCGTCAAAAAATACCTCATGCGGACGCTCGGCCTCACCAACGCCTCTGGCTTCACCGACGGCGCGGACAAACTTTTTCAAGGCGGCGTGACTCCACGCTTCCTGCCTTACCTGGGCATGGGCACGGATGCGGCGGACGGCCAGATGAAACTCTCCGACGGTAACATAGACATCAAGTGGAACAGCCGCCGCAGCCGCCAGATGTTCAAAGAGATGGAACGCGGCCTCAAAGAACTGAGCGACGGCATCGGGGGCAAATACAAAACCAGCCTCCTCTGGGGCTGGCCTTTGCGCAAACTTCTGACCGCACACCCACTCGGCGGCTCCGTCATGTCCGACGACAAAGAGCAGGGCGTCGTCAACGAATTCGGCGAAGTCTGGAACTACCCCAACCTCTACGTCTCCGACGGCTCGATCATCCCGACCGCCCTGTCCGTCAATCCATCCGCGACCATCAGCGCACTGTCGGAACGGATCGCCGAGCACATCGTAAACTCATAAAGCTTTAACAGGAGTTATCATGAGCGAAATAATCTGCGGGATACTACACAGCAATATTGAGGATGCCATTGAGCATGCTTACGCGGGTTTAGTGCATGGTCATAAAAGCTTGCTCTCCAAACCTTACTGGGGAACTAGAGGTGGAAATATTGCCAACGTCGGGAAGGTTATCGGCTGGATGACGCTGGATGGCAGAAAAAGATGGCGATTGGACTATGACCCGGTGAAAGGCGTTCACCTCAACGAAGAGGATTTCACCTTCAGCAAGGCACGAAAAGTTGTTCATCCAACTTTGAGTAGCCTTCTGATGGCTAACACTTTTTGGAATAAGTGGACCAGCCGCTTTGATAAGCCTCCACATGTGATTGAAGCCGAGGAAGAAGTAGATCGAAAAAAGCGAGAGGGATTTTGATTAGAGCGGTTTTGACCTGGGTGTCAGGGACAAAGCAGTTCACCGCAGAGACGCGGAGAGAAGTCGCGGAGATGGCGCAGAGACTTTGAAGGCCACTCAAGCCTCTGCGCCCCCTCTGCGCTCTCCGGTCTCTGCGGTGAACCTCATCTCTTGACTCATTCATCTTCAAACTGCACCACTACCGACCATCCACTAAAGCACACGAAACTCAAACGAAAGGGCTGTTATTTCGTGTGATTTAGAGCAGTTTGCAAATCAGGGTACGGCAGGCTGTCAGCCTGCCGCTCGCGTCGGACAGGCGGCAGGCTGACAGCCTGCCGTACATCCAAACGAAATCCGCTCTAGTGGATGGTATGACCTCGTTTGTTACTGCGCTTTGGTATTAGCTAATACCGAAGAAGCGTTTGACGGCGGCGAGGACGCCTTCGGATTCTATCTCGGCGGGGGCGGAGTCTTCTGATTTGGCTTTGAGTTCGGCGCGGCGTTCGGCGATGGTGTGGCTGAGGGCTTCCACCAAATCGGGGTTGGTGTCAAAGAGGTGTTTCATCGCTTGAAAGCCGATCTCTAAAACTTCTGTCTCTTCGGCGGCGACGATGTTGGCGGTGCGCGGCTCGCCTGTGAACAAGGCCATCTCGCCGAAAAAATCTCCTTCATTCAGAACAGTCACGGTGCGCGGTTTGCCGTTGTCGTTGATCTGCACTTTGACCTTGCCTTCGTGGACGACGAACATGCTTGAGCCTTCGTCCCCGGCGCGGATGACCGTCTCGCCGGGAGCGAAGACGCGGCGGACGGAATTTTTAGCGAGCCGCGCGGTCTCTTCGGCAGAGAGCGGGGCGAAGATGTCTACGGCATTGAGGCGGTCTATGAATTCGCTGCCGTCTGCGCGCATTGAATCGCCTTTGACTTTGCGCTCAATTTGAAGCGTGCGCGTCGGGAAGGCAAAGTTAATTCCGGCGCGGCGGAAGGCGTACCAGATTCTCTGGCGCACGAGCGCGTCCGTGTCGTTATGTTTGGCGTAATCTTCGGGCCAGTATTTGACCTCCCAATCAACGCTGCTGTCGCCAAAATCCCTGATCCGCACGACGGGGCGAATCTTCTGCGAGACGTTCTCGGCCTCGCGCACGGCTTCGCGCACGATGTGGATGGTCTTGGCGGGAGAGTCCGTGTAGAGCGTGTTGAAAAAGACGAGGCGCGCGTTCAGATTTTCGCGCGGACAGACCTCTATGGATTCCTTGCCCGCGCTGCTGTTGCTGATGAGCACGATGTGATTGGTAAAGGTGCGAATCTTGATGCCGCGCCAGGTGATGCTCTCGACCACGCCCGTCCACTTTCCGACCGTAATCACATCTCCAACCTGAAAAGGCTTATCGGCTTGCAAGGAGATGCCCGCGAAGAGATTGCCGAGCGTGTCCTGCAAAGCGAGACCGATGATGACGCCGAAGATGGTCGAGGTCGCAAGGATTGCGCCGAGGTCTGTCCCCGGATAAAAACGCTTGAAGAGAACCGCAAAGATGATGATATAGGCGATGATCGAAAAGGTGTTGCGCACCAGATTCGGCGCTTCATATCCCTTGCGCAGGCGAAACGCGAATCCGAAAATCAGCGCATTGAGCGCCCTGATGACAATGATACACAGGAACATCCATAAAACTATTTTGGTAATCTTGAAAACATTGTCATAGGACGCGCCCCAGCTTGGCTCGAACGAGTAGACGAGCGAGAGAGCCAGCGCGACCAGCGCCGTCGTAATCAGGAAGATAATAAAATTTTTCTTGTAATGAGTGTCAGCCATAGCGATTGACGATGCGGCCACACGGCACGCCATAAGCAGCATCTACTGCTTGGAAGAAACGGGAAAATACGAGAGCTTCAGGCGACAAGTTTTTACCACTATTCGGGGCAGGTTGGCGAGCGGAAATTTGTCGCTTTGACTTTAAGAACTCCTAACAAAACTCAGCCACAGAGCCACAGAGACACAGAGGAAGGCAAAAGGAAAAAGGTAAAAGGCAAAAGTGAAGATCGAAACGAATGCCCTTCTTAACTTTTACTGTACGGCAGGCTGTGAGCCTGCCACCCACGCAGGGCAGGCGGCAGGCTCACAGCCTGCCGTACACTGTTTCGCAAACCGCTCTAAGTAAAACGAAAGAGATTTGGAAAGAGCGTCGCCAGAATCAGCAGCAGTGAGAGAGCGGAGACGATAATCGTCGTCAACCACGCTATCACGTTGTAGATGGGGCCGTTGGTATACTTGCCCATTAGTTCTTTATTATTGACGAGGCGCAGGACGGCAATCAGGACGACGGGCAGCAAGAGGCCGTTGATGCACTGCGTAATCAGCAGCAGGCGAATCTGCGGCAATCCTGGTATCATCGCCACCAGCGCGCCAAACACAATCAGAGAAGTGAAGATGCCTAAGAAAATCGGCGCTTCGCGAAAACTTCTCGACACGCCCTTTTCAAATCCGAGAGCTTCGCTGACCGAATAAGCGGTTGCCAGCGGCAGGACTCCGACCGCCAGCATCGCCGCGCCGAGCAAGCCGACGGCGAACAGCAGCTTTGCATAGTGGCCTGCGACCGGAGCCAGAGCTTCCGCCGCATCCGCAGCCGTCTCCACTTGCAGCCCGTGCCTGTGCAGCGTCGCAGCCGTCGAAATCACAATGAAGAACGAGATCGTCATCGCAAAGACCGTCCCCGTCCACACGTCCGCGCGGGTCAAGGCATAATCCTCCGGCGTGACTCCTTTTTCGACCACAGACGATTGCACATAAACCTGCATGAACGGAGTGATGGTCGTGCCGATGAGCGCGATTAACATGAACAGGTAATCCGAATTCAAGCTGAAACTCGGATGCACGAAGCCGCGCCCTACTGCGCCCCAGTCCGGGCGTGCCAGAAAAGCCGAGACGATGTAGCAGAGAAAGACGAGCGACATGGTTAGAAAGACGCGCTCGACGTGTTTCGCAGTGCCCTTGACCACCAGCCACCAGATGACCAGCGCGGCCAACGGCACAGACAGATAACGCGGCACCTTGAACAATTCGGACGCGGCGGCGATGCCGACAAACTCGGAAACGATGACGCCGCTGTTGGCAATCAGCAGCGCGAGCATCACCAGAGCGGTCCAGCGCACGCCGAACTGCTCGCGTATCAAATCGGCCAAGCCCTTGCCCGTCACCGCGCCCATCCGCGCGCACATCTCCTGCACGATGGCTAAGCTGAAAAGAATCGGAATTAAAGACCAGAGGAGTGTGTAACCGTAAGTCGCGCCGACCGAAGAATAGGTGGCGATGCCGCTCGCATCGTTACCGGCGTTGGCCGCGATGATGCCCGGGCCTAGAACGGCAAGATAGGCTAAGAGTCCCCTGCGCCCGGAGATGGTGCGCCGCACACCACGCGCGCCGCGCCGCAGTAAGCGACGCCCGGCGGTGCGTACCGCTGCGCGTGGTTCGGCCACTTGGAGGTTCTCCGTCTTTCATAAAAGAATTGCAGCTAAAATTTTTGAGACGGTCGGATATTATCACAACCTGTGCGAAACGAGGATGACTCGTCAATCAAAGTTCGGTCGGAGAAGTTAAAAAGCTGTTGATTTGCTACTAGCTTTAGCTAGTGGGACAGATGCCAAGATAGCCGTCGGCTTTAGCCGAAATGTTTCGGCTAAAGCCGATGTTTGGAAGCTATTTGTCCACTAGCTAAAGCTAGTGGCAATACATAAAGACTTATTTTACATAGCGCCAGCTCTCACTTAACCGAACAATTTAGGAAAACGCTGTCGCCAGCCTTTCGGCAGCAGCAGCTCCATCGCATCATCCACCGTGATGATGCCTAAGATGTCACCCGCTTCGTCCAGCACCGGCAGCGCGAGCAGGTTGTACTCCGCGATTTTCTGTGCGACTTCGCGCGCGGCATCGTCCGGGTGCGCTTTCTGAAATTCTTCGCGCATCACCTGTGCGAGCGGCGCGTCAGGCTCTGCCAGAATCAAACTGCGCAGGGCGATGACGCCGCACAGCTTCCAGGACTCTTCCTGCTCGACGACGTACAGGTAATAAATCATGTTCGGCGTTTCGGCCATCTCGCGCAAGCGAGCGAGGGCTTCGCCGACGGTCAGGTTGCGCGGCAGCGTGACAAACTCTGTGGTCATCAGCCCGCCTGCGGTATCGTCTTCATACGGCAGCAGCTCTGCGACATCCGCCTGCTCTTCGTCTTCCATGCGATTGAGCAGGTCTTCGGCTTTCTCTTCCGGCAAATCGCCGAGCACGTCCGCAGCCTCGTCCGGCGACATCCATTCCAGAATGTCTGCGGCGCGCTCTTCGTCCATATCGCCGATGATGCGCGCCTGACGTTCGGCTGGCATCTCTTCCAGAGTTTCCGCAGCCGTCTCGTCGTCAAGCGATTCGACTATTTCAGAGCCGTGATGATAAGAGAGAGCCTCTGCCAGCCGCGCAATCTCGACCGGATGCAGGCGAGCCAACTTGTCTCTGGTTGACTTCAACTGGACGGTCGCGGCATCGGTCGCCAAGTAACCTACATCCGCCCAGTCAATCACTTCGACCGGGCGATTCGTCCCGATAAAATTGTGCGGAGTCAAACGACGCCACAATCCTTGCAGGCTCACGTCCGCGCCCGTCACGCGCCACTCGTTTCCGGCGTCTATCAATTGCACATCGTTGACGCGCACCACACGCTTGCCGTCCACGTCTATCAACTGTTTATCAAGCACATCACGCGCCAGCAACACTTCCGCTTCGCGCCGCGCGAAAGGCCGCAGGTCAAGAATATCCGCATTGAGCCGCGCGCCCTTTTCGTTAAATTCCGAGATGCGCGGGCGCGGAAGAAAAAAGTCCCTGCGCCGGTAACGCGCGACCAAGCCCGTCACAGGCGGATGGTCTTCCTCGCCCAGACGCACAATCACATCCTTGATCGTCGCCACACGCTCGCCTTCAAGATCGCGTATCGGACGACCCAAGACTTGAGATAGATACAGCATAATTTTAGGATTCGCGCCTGTTAGCTTCAGCGCATCGGGCGGGATAATAGCATGGCGAACATGCTTTGAAATATTTAAAATGCGAATCAAAGGATAGAAACAAATCAACTGCTTTTCCTTTGCGATCTTGGCGAGAAAAACTTTGCGGCCTTTGCGGTTAAGCGCATTTCTAATGCAAAGACCGCAAAGATTTAAGACGCAAAGACCGCAAAGAGTTTCTACGCTTGATTAACATTTAAAAGTCTAAGCCCAGTGATCCGCCGCGTGACGCGCCGCTATTAAGTAGACAGGCTTTGGATTAAGAGCGTGTTCGCGCAGGCATGCTTCTGTAAATTTGATAGCGTGCTCATCGCGTGCCGTCACTGAGCGGTCAATCAAATCATCTCTGTCCTGCTTTACCTCTTGGAATGTGTCGGCAGCGGGCGCGTGCCCGAATGCGGCATAAAGACCTGCTGCCGTCTGCCAGCCGTAGCGCAACATGTCCGGCGTCTCTTCCGGTTTGACATAGGGCAGCAACAAGCGTATCGCGCTCGGCCCTGTGACGGAGTGAACGAAGGAGAAAATTTGCGTTGGGTTGGCTAGGTAAAGGGCAGCGAAAGTTTCCGTGAGGTCGGAGAGAAAGCGCGAAGCGTCGCTCGCAGAATCAACCAGATTGGCGACCGGCGCGAACGGGGGAAACTCATCGAGCTGGCGCAATGAAGTGGAGATCAATCCGCCCTTGCGCTGTTCGGGCGGCAGGAGCTTGACTTGCTTGATCGCCTGCGATGGCTTTAAGCCAGCGGACTTGTGCTTGAGCGTGAGCGGCAGAATTTGATAACGCGCCGCCCAGTAAGCCAAGCCTTGAGCCAATTCCTGTCGTCGCAACGCGGTGTCCATTTGAGCCAGACTGCGCGTCGCGTGGGCTGTGCGAAGCAGCCCGTGTGCCGCCGCTGCCGCCAACCCCGGCGTAAGTCGCGGGAGCCATTCGCCCAACACCGAACGCCAGGAGTTTTCTTTCAGCTCAAGATTGAAAAAGGCAACCCAATCTCCGGCGCGATTAAAGTCGCCCAAAGCTGTTCGCCATTCTTTAGCAGCGATTGCATTGCGTGCTTCAGGTTGCTCTCGCAGCCTGCGCTTGTATCGCTCAGCCCACGGAATCACAGCTTCATGACGACCCAGAGTCACCAGAGCTTCAGCCGCCATCGGCCCATGATTTGAGAGGCCGCTCGCATACTCCGGCCCCGTGCGTGAAAATATCTCAAGCGCCTGATCCATGACAGTATTTTTCTGCTCGCTGGAAGAAGCCATGCTGTGCTGTTGCGTCATCACTGTGCACCCGTTTAAAAGAGTTGACGAGAGGCAAGAAGCTGAACCGGCTATGACCAGCTCATGTATGAAGCGACGGCGTGAAGACCTCGCGGGATAATTGTCCGGCAGCTTCATCGGCGCGTCCTCCTCGTTGCCTCCGTCCTGAGCCTTGCATGTGCGGATTGAAAATGCGAATCAAGGGTAGAAACAAATCAACTGCTTTTTCTTTGCGGTCTTGATTTACATTGAAAGTATAATTCTATTTTAAAGCAATCGTTATTACGGCGAAAGCGCAGATTCAAAGTAATGCCAGGCTGGTCTTGCTTTTCAAACTCTTAATGGCATGCTCAAGCGCGCGGTCGTGGCCGTCGCGTAAATCTTTTCTCTCCACTTCAATCTTTTCATCGGGCACAAGACCTGCGCCTTCGAGGCGCGTGCCTGCCTGTGTGCGATAGTCCATTTCGCTGATGTCGAGCGCGCCGCCGTCGGGCAGCGCGTGGCGGCGACGGATAGCGAGGACGCAGCCGCAGGTGCTTGTGCCGATGATGAATGCGCGCCCGGATTCTCTTAAGGTCGCGGCGAAAATCTCAGCCGCGCTGGAGGTGCGCTCGCCTGTGAGGATGATGACGGGAGCGTTAAAGCGCGTGACTGCATCCGCGGCGTAGAGCAGGCGCGAGCGCGTGTGCGGCTCAAGGGCGATGCGCCCGGCGCGGTTCGTGAATCGCCCGACGCTTTTTCCGGCGGGCAGGAAAGCGGATGCGATCTCGACCATCGCTTCGGCATCGCCGCCGCCGTTGGCGCGCAGGTCTATGACGAGGCCGCGCACGCCGCGCAACTCTCCTTTGAGCGCGCGGAAAAAATTCACCGCTGTCTCCGGCGTGAAGGCGTCAAAGGCAATCAGGCCGTAGTCGCCTGTGCGACGCGCGCTCAGAGACAACTCGCGCTCGCGCCATTCGCGCTTGAGAGTCGCCGTGCGTTCTTTGCCGTCGCTGCCTGTCCATTTGACTCTGACAAAGGAATCGCGCACGCCGTCAAACAAAGTCGCCATCGCGCGCAGGCGTGCGGCAGTGATGGTTGAAGACGCGGTTTGCTCGTCCAGCCTGCGCCGGAAGACTTTGAGCGCAGGTTCTCCGTCAACGCTTTGAATCACATCGCCCGCGCGAAGCCCTGCGCGCTCTGCTTCGGAATTACGCTCGACACGGACAATGACAGGCTCGCCGGAAACTTCGCGCACGGAAATGCCGACGTTGATCGAGCGCGGTCGCCGCCAGTCGAATTTTTCATCCGGCGCATAGATGCGCGTGTGCGCGTCCCGGAGCGAGCCAATCATGCGGCGCAAGATTGCGTAAAGCTCTGCGGCGTCGCGCGCGTCTGCGGCGAGCAGCCTGTATCGCTCGCGCTGCTCAAGCCAGTCAACTCCGTGCATTGACGAATCATAATAACGAGCATGAATCGTTTCCCATGCGTCATCAAAAACAGCGAGCCTGCCTTCGCGCGTCGCCGTCGAGACGCCAAGCGACGTTGCGGATGAGGGTGCAAGGTAAAGCGAGAAAAGAAGCAGCAGAGAAAGAGTGAGAACGAGTTGAAATCGGACGCGGGCTATTACGGCAACAAAGGAACTCTCCCGCAAAGGCGCAAAGGCGCAAAGAAGAGCTTGAGTCTTTCCTTTGCGCCTTTGCGCCTTTGCGGGAGTCGTTCCGTTCGTCATGATTTACCTCTTTACCTCTTCCCCTTTTTCTTCATCCTGTTTCTTCGGGCGCAGAAAATTGTAGCGCAGCAGAACGCGCATCGGCAGTGGGACGCCGTTGCGCATCGCCGGACGAAAATGCATCTGCCGAACGGTGTTGAGGGTCGCTTCGTCAAGCCCGAAACCAGCCCATCGCGCAATCTCCACGCGAGAGATTTCGCCTGCGGCGTCTATGTCTACCAGCACGTCAACCGTCGCTTCGGCATCGGCGCGTGCGGCTGTGTCCGGGTAAGCGGGACGCTGGCGACGATACGGCGCGGGCAGGCGCAAGCCCTGTGATTGAGGACTGGTCTCTTCGGGGACTTCTTCAATGACGGGAGCGCCGCGCGTGACGGCTAACTCGCGCTCGTTGCGCTCGCTCTCCTGCGCTGCGCGAATCGCTGCCGCATAACGCGGCGCACGTTGCAGCAATTCAGCCAGCAAAAGCTTTTCAGCCGCGTCGGCCTTGTCAGCATCAAAGCTTGGCCGCTCCCACATGATAAGCCTGCCCGTGCGTGCGCTGACCAAAAACAGGGAAGCGTAGGATTCATAAAAGACAGGACGCGCGGAAGACGAGCGGCGAATCGTTTGCGCATCGCCCGTCAGGTAAAAATCGCAGCCGATGGCCGCTCCCAGATCGCGCGCTTCTTCCAGCGTCAGATTGAGCGACCCCGCATAACCGACGCCGCGCGCCGCCGCGCCGCTCTCATCACGATCCAACAACGACAGCTCGCGGTCGGCAGCGAGAGCGTGCGCAATCTTTTCTGCCGCGCGCCGCGAGGTCTCCGTCGCGCCCGGTTCAAGAATTGCCAGCCTCGTGCGCCGCGCCTGCGTTTCCGCCGCAACGATTGAAGCGGAAGCGCAAAGCATTAAAAGAAGAATAAGGTGTCGGAAAAATCTCATCATTACACGCAGCACGTCAGAACCACCTGCGGTAGCGGGCGGGTTTTGCTGTCGAGGAGATACGCTTTTGCTGGCAAAGAGACACGCCCGCTACCGCAGGCGGTTCTGACCTACTTTTCTGCAAGCGTTGCCGGGCGGGGCGAGACTCTGTGATAGAGCCTGTACACTTCATCTTTCGCTTCGGGGGGAAAGCAAATGCGGTGTAGCTGGTAGCCGCGTTGCAAGCCGCGCACGGCCTCGCTCACTTCGCTGATCTCGCGGATGCGCGGGTGCGCGTACCCGTCCTCGACGTAGATGCGCGCTTTCGGCTCCGCGCCTTCCACCGTGTAGTAATTATAGTAAGGCACATCGCCAGCATGGTCTTCGATAAAATAATATTCGGGCGCAAAGCCTGCGCGCACGACTGCCTCGCGCGCCGCCGCCAGAAAGTCCGCGCGCTCCGTTTCGGGCATGTCCAGGTCAATCGCTTTGAAGAGACGGCGTCCGGTAAAGCGTCTGCTCAAATCGCGGAGCGTAGCATCGTGGCTGTTCTGCCACTGCTTGACGTGGAAGAGCACGTCCGAGTCGTCCATCTCTAAATGTTCTTTGAGCGTGAGCGGGTCGCGGCGCAGGACTTTCTCAAAAGCCGTACCGGGCGCGCACCAGACCTCTTCGCCGGATTCTAAAAGCGCGAGCGCGCGTCTTAAGACAGAGCGCAAGACCGCTTCGGCTGAGCGCAGCGTGCGATGAAAGTAAACCTGTCGAAACATGTAATAGCGCGCCTGCAAATATTCTTCGACGGCATAGAGTCCGCGCGCAGCGACATAGATGCGGTCGCCCTCTTCATCTATCTGAAGCGCATTGATAATCCATTCCAGATCGTAGATACCGTATTTCGCGCCCGTCATCAGAGAGTCGCGCAAGAGGTAATCCATGCGGTCTACATCGAGCTGTGAAGAGACGAGCTGGGCCAGCGCGGCGGGTTGAAACTTTCCTTCGATGATCGCGGCCACGCAGCCGGGCAACTCCGCAGAATATGAGCGCAGGATTTGCCCGACCTCTGTCTCTTCGCTCATGACCGCGCGCACCGTCCATGCTTCGTGATGAAAGCCCAGCACCTTTTCCATCACATGCGAGAAAGAGCCGTGGCCGATGTCATGCAGCAGTGCGGCAGCACGAGCCGCCGCGCGATCCGCTTCTGAAATTTTGTAATGCTCGCCAAGCCTGTCCAGCACCCGCGTCATCAAATGCAGCACGCCTAGAGAGTGCGTGAAGCGCGAATGCTCCGCGCCCTGATAAGTAAAGAGCGCGAGGCCAAGCTGCTTGATGCGGCGCAGACGCTGAAACTCCGCAGCGTCCACCAGACGCACCATCAGCCGCCCCTCAACCGTATCGGTGCGAAGGCGTATGATGTTGTGAACGGGGTCGCGGTAGATTCTCTCCGACACGCGCTCTCACTCAAGCTTTCTGTATCTGCATGTGGATTTCCAACGAGCAATAGATATTAGCATCTTTTGCGTCAGCCGTAGACTGATTGAAGATAAGGGTAGTGGGCCAGTTTCAAACATGGCAAGGAAAAAAGCAGTTTCCCGCAAAGGCGCAAAGGCGCAAAGGAAGACCGCAAAGAATTGAATGCCACTTAACTTGGCGTGCTTTTCTTTGCGCCTTTGCGCCTTTGCGGGAGATTCTTTCGTCCTGACGGATATTCGGACACAAGTTCAAACTGGCCCATTACCAAGATGAGGGAAAAGAAAGTCAGACTCATTCATCTTCAATCTGAACCCCTACCATCGCTCTACTAATAATGCCTGTGCGCGGAAGAGGAGAATTGAGGCGGCTTCATGATAAAGAGCCGGAGCGTTGTGATTTATGGATAGTGACCATTTTTTTGGATTTTGGGGGGCGCATCCGGCAAACGCCCGGACGGGCTAAATCTATGCAGGGCTTGGGAATTTCGCCCCTTCGGGGACAAGGCATAATAGTTGCTATACTTTAACCCGAGAAATTATGTATTTTCTTCGAAACTCATTAAACAACATGCTGTCTGACATTGACTTAAAGGGAGAGGGCTGTCTGCCCTCCCCGACTCGTGCTCAGGGAGCAGCATATTTGGCATCAGAAAGATATAGTCAAAAGAAAGGAATGGAAAGCATGAAAAGCAACATGCGAATCTTCGCCACGGCGATGTTAGCGCTCTGCTTGTCGCTCTTTGCTACCAGCGTGATGGCGCAGACCTCCACGACCGGTAACATTGAGGGAACGGTTGTTGACGCAAACGGCGCAGCAGTTCCGGGCGTCACCGTCACGGTGACCAGCCCCAACCTGCTTCAGGCGCAGACGGCCACGACCGATAGTGAGGGTTTTTATCGCATCCCCAGTCTACCTCCGGGCAGATACACGGTCGTAGTGGAGGAGAGTGGCGGCTTCGGTCGGTACGAGCAGCCCAATCTTGAGGTTAATCTATCAAAGACCTCAACCTTAACCGTGACGCTTGCTCCGAAGGGGCAGCAAGTGGTGGTTGACGTGACGGCCAGTGCGGGCGCGGCGGTTGATACGACGCAAAACACAACCGGCACAAACGTTTCGACCGACCAGTTCTCAAACTTCCCGACGGCTCGTACCGTGCAAGGTCTGTACACGATTGCACCGACCGTCAGTCGCTCCGGCCTGCGCGATGCGTCTGGCCGTGACCGCGACCCTTCAGTCGCCGGTTCATCGGGACCTGAAAACAACTACATTCTCGACGGCGTGAACACGACCGACCCGGCCTTTGGCGGATCGGGCGCGAACCTGCCCTTCGAGTTTGTGCAGGAAGTGGAAATCAAGACCGGCGCGTTTGGCGCTGAGTATGGTAGAGCCACAGGCGGTATTTTCAACGTCATCACCAAGAGCGGAACCAACGAGTTTCATGGCGATGCGTTTGCCTTCTTTACCACCAAGAGTTTCGTGCGTGAGGTGAAGAACACTCCCTTCACGGGCGCGGCTGCCAGCGGCTTTTCCGAGATTGACGCCGGATTCGATATCGGCGGTCCGATTGTCAAAGACAAGCTGACCTTCTTCGCTGCCTTCAACCCGCAGCGTCGTGAGAACACTTTCCTGAGACAGACGTTCCTGACTGAGGATGAGAACAAGATCACGACCCCGTTCTACGCGGGCAAGCTTACTTGGGCGGTCAATCAGAAGAACACGCTGACCTTCTCGACGTTCGGTGATTTCACCCGTCAGGAAGGCTTCCTCTTCCGTGTCAACGCGAGAGTCCCGGATAGCGGATTCGGCGCTGACCCGAACAGCTTCCGTGGAACCATCGAGACGGGCGGACATAATTACGCGCTGCGTCTGAACTCCACGCTCACGCCGACCTGGATTTTTGAGGGACTGTTCGGTCTCCACTTCCAGCGCGCCAACACCTTACCCGGTGATGGCAACACGGCGGGCGGCCTGTCGCAGATCACTGACCTGTACGCGGTTCGTATCGGCAACAATGTTCTGCCGGTAACAAACACAGTAGGCGCGGCGGCTCAAAGCGGCGGCCTGCAAGGTGCCTTCGTTGACGGTCGTGGCGGCGTTCTTGAGCGCAACTTCGTGCGTCAGGGATTCGGCCTGATCTCGGATCAGGACAGAGACCGTTGGGAGTTGGCTCTCAGGTTCCAGAACCTCTGGGGCAAGCACACTTTCAAGTACGGTTTTGAGTACAATAACAACATCTACAAAATCCGGACTACGTCCAGCGGCCCGGTGGGAGTATTTAATGACCCCAACGGCGAAGAAGTGCTGGATGTCTTTGGTAATCCGGTGCCTGCCTTCCGCAGAGCAACCAACCTGCCCGGCGGCTTTCGTGTCACCAATCGTTTTGGCGTCTGCACAGCAGTCAACGCGACAACGGTTGAGTGCCCGACCGCTGGCTTGACGAATCGTCTGTTAGCGATTGTCGGTGCCGCTCAGGGGCCTGCCGGTATCCTTAACGTGATGACAAACACGACGTTGACCGATGCGCAGTTGACGGTGAACCCGATTCTGGTTCTCAACTCGGTACGCACTCGTGACTTCTTCCTGAACACAGGCGATGGCGAGACCTCGACCAGCGTCCAGAGTTTCTACATTCAGGATGACTTCAAGCTGACGAGAAACATCCAGCTTAACATGGGACTGCGCTGGGATTTCCAGACGGCTAAAGGTACGGATACAACCTACCTCAAGCTGAACAAGTTCGGGCGCAATATCCAGCCGCGCGTCGGCATCATCTGGGACTTCACAGGTAAGGGCAGAGGCAAGATGTATCTCAACTATGCCCGTTATCTTGAGACCCCTATCCCGCTCGACATCAACGTCCGCGCGGGCGGCGATAGTATTCAGTTGGATAAAAATTTCAACGCCGACCAGTTGAATTCGCCTGTCGGCTCAAACATTCTCGCGGGCACGGCTTCGGGACTTGGCTGTCTCGGCTGCGATCCGACGCCGATTGATTTTGACATCAGGCCGCAGACGGTCAACGAAGTCGTCGGCGGTTTCGAGTACGAAGTCGTGAAGGACTTGACGCTCGGCGCGGCAGGCCGTTATCGCACGCAGGGTTCGGTTATCGAAGACGGATCGTTTGATGGTGGCAGCAGCTACTTTCTCTTCAATCCGGGCGAGAGCCTGACCGAACGTAAAGCCTGTGCCGGTGGTGACGTTTTTGGCACGCCGCTTGATCCTACTGACGACATCCCTGCACAGTGTTTCGGACGCGCCCGTCGTTACTATCGCGCGCTTGAGTTCACGGCCACGAAGCGTTTCTCGAACAACTATCAGTTCATCGCTTCTTACGTGTTCTCCAGCCTGATTGGTAACTACGAAGGCTTGTTCCGTAACGATAATGGTCAGTCGGATCCGAACATCACTTCGCTGTTCGATCTGCCGCAACTGCTCGGTAACACGTTCGGACGTTTGCCGAATGATCGTCCGCACCAGTTCAAGTTCAACGGCAGCTACCAGACACCGTGGAAGCTCATGGTCTCAGGCAACTTCTACATGCAGTCTGGAACTCCGTTTGATTCATTGATTCCTGATGCGGTCTACGGTGAAAACGAAGGCTTCGGCGTGCCGCGCGGCACGGCGATCTTCCCCGCAGACGCTCCGGGCGGAATCGAAGCGGGCAGCAGTCGCACCCCGACAACTCACCAACTCGATCTCGGATTCTACTATCCGATCTCGATTGGCGAGAGCAAACAGTTGCGCTTGCAGCTTGACTGGTTCAACGTGACCAATACGCAGCGCGCGATCTTCGTGGACAAGACGGTGCGTTTCAGCAACGGTATTCCGGGCGCAGCCGAAGGCCGCTTCGTGAATCCGTACTTTGGAACCGGAACGGTCTTCCAGTTCCCGTCTGCGCTTCGTATGGGTGTTAAGTTCTCGTTCTAAGCTCGCTGTTTCCATCATGCCCGTAGCTCGGAAAGCTACGGGCATGTGACAGCCTTAACCGGGAGAAGCGCAAGACCTAATTGCGCTTCTCCCTTTCTTTTTATTCCTGCTCTGCCACATAATTCAAAACCTATCCCCTCGACCTTCGTGGACGATTAAGAAAGGAGTCGTCAATATGTTTCTCCCTTCAGGTCGGGCATCCGCTCACATTCACACAGGCTTGATCCGCTTGTTTGTGATCGCGCCGCTATTGCTCCTGCTTTCTTTCTCGACGCTCTACGCGCAGGGCGGGACGGATTACACAGGCACTGGCGGTAAACATACGATTCAGGGACGCATCTTTTTTCCTTCAGGCCGCCGCGCGGACATCGCTATCAAAGTCAAGCTGGAAAGCATGAGCGCCGGAAATCTCAGTGTCTTTGCGGATTCTTATGGAAGCTTTAGCTTTAGGAATCTGGTCGGCGGTTCCTATAGGGTGGTCATCGAGGCCAACGAGTACTATGAGGGCGTTGAAGAGACTGTTTTTATAGACGACGGAGGTAATCAGGCTACCAGAAGCATTTCGCGCACACAGAACGTCCAGATTCATCTCCAACCCAAACGCGGCGCTGACGATAAGCCGGGAGTAGTCAACGCCGCGCTGGTCAATGTGCCCAGGAAAGCCATTGAGCTTTATGGCAAAGCGATAGAATTCATCCAGACGAATGAGCTTAAAAAGGCTGTCGAGTATTTAAATAGGACGCTGGCGATTCACGCTGATTTTCCACTGGCGTTGAACGAGCTTGGCGTGCTGTACCTGCGGCTCCGCGAACCGGGCAAAGCTGTTGCGCCGCTCGCTTCTGCCGTCAGGCTGGCTCCGGATGATTTCGACCCGCGTCTCAACTACGGCATCGCGTTGTTGAGCGTCGGGGAGTTCGAAAAGGCTGAGGCCGAGTTGCGGCAAGCCCTCGGAAAGAATGAGGGCGCGCCGACGGCTCACATGTATCTGGGAATGACGCTGCTCAGGCTCAATCAGTATGATGAAGCGGAGAAGGAATTACTTCGCGCCACCAGCTTGCCGGGTGGAGACCGTCTCGCGGACGCTTATAAATATCTTGGCGGGCTGTACTGGAAAAAGGGCGAGTTCCAGCAGGCTGCCGATGCTTTGGAGAAATACGTGAAGCTCTCTCCCAAAGCCGCCGACGCGGCGAAAATACGCGACACGATTAAAGAACTTCGCGGGCGGAAGAATTAATCGCTCCGGTTAAAATAAAATTGAAGGCCGCAATTCCCATCTACGGAATTGCGGCCTTTGAATTTTTGCCGGTTGTGTTCTTCTGCTTTATACCAGGTTGCAAAGAAAAGAGAGGGACGAATCAGCCACAGATGGACGCAGATAAACGCGGATCTGAATCAATAGTTTGGTTCTGATCCGTGCTTATCGGTGTTCATCTGTGGCCTCTTTTTCTTTTGTAATCCGGTATTAGACATTGAATTTAAGCAGGTGTCCCATCTTTTCTTTCTTCGTCCGCATGTAATCTTCTGCGGATTCGGGCGGCTCGACTTCTATCGAAACGCGCTCGACGATTTCCAGACCGGCTTCTTCGAGTGCCCGCAGCTTCAAAGGATTGTTTGACAGCACGCGCACCTGACACAGCCCCAGGTCGAACAGAATCTCTGCGCATTGCTTGTAATCGCGATAATCCACGGCAAAGCCCAGACGCTCGTTAGCCTCAACCGTATCCGCGCCTTCATCCTGCAAAGCGTAAGCGCGAATCTTGTTGATGATGCCGATGCCGCGCCCTTCCTGATGTTGATAGACGATTGCGCCCCGGCCTTCCTGTTCGATCATCTCCATCGCGCGACGCAGTTGTTGCCCGCAATCGCATTTGGTCGAGCCGAAGACATCGCCCGTCAGGCATTGCGAGTGAATCCGCACCAGTGTCGGAATGCTCGGATTCAGTTCTCCCTTGAACAGGACGACAAACTTCTCATCGCTCGTGAGCGAGCGATAAGCGGCAATCTGGAAATCGCCCGATTCAGTTGGAAGCCGCGCCATTGCCGCGCGCTCGACCGAAAGTGTCTGCGGCGCGCGTGGACAGGTCTCGGTTGCGCCTTCTTCTTCGTTCAAAGCTTTCTACTCCTCTTTCATCGCGGCTTCGGCTCTGGCAAGAGAATAATACGTGTGCCTCAAGCATATTGGTTCGCTTGAGGGAGCTTGCTTTCTACTCGCTTGTCCGGCGCGGATGAATCTCTTATGCATTTGATTATAGAAGTAAGTTAAGGTGAGCGACAAGCAGGCGCGCGGCATCCGGCAGCCGCGAGATTATTGCCGCCGCGCTGTCCGGCGCGTTAAGATAAGCAAAGAGAAGAGTCGTGTGATTGAAGCGCCAACGGGTTTGTCATTCTTAAAATAAGCGCTGTCCACATCCGTCTCGGATTTCCGATGCCAGATAAAACGGTCGTGAGCGAAGACCTCGATAAAGACATTCCTGAAAACACCTTGCTCCGCGCGCAGGCGTCCGGCAGTTCCGGCCTCGCGCGCGAACTGCGCCCTGCGCTCGTCTTCCTGCGCGGCGAGCTGTTGGCCGTGCCGATTCCTTTAGAGCGCGACGAAGTTATCCTGGGACGCGCGCTCGAAGCCGACGTGCGTGTCAATGATGCACGCGCCTCGCGCCTGCACGCGCGCATCAATACCGAGCGCGACCCCGCGACGGGCGAAGCGCGTTATCGCATCACCGATCTAGGCTCGACCAACGGCACGATTGTCAACGGCCAGCTTGTCACAGAATATTTTTTGCAGGACGGCGACAAGCTCTTCATCGGCGAGCACCTGCTGCGCTTTGACCTGCTGGATGAGATTGATCGCGAGTTTCAAAGACAGATACATCGCTTGCTGGTGCATGACGAATTGACGGGACTGCTCACCAGCAAGTCGTTCTTCTCTGAACTCAGGCGCGAAGCGGCTCGCGCGGAATTCGAGGCGCGCCCGTTCTGCGTCCTGATGATGGACATAGACCATTTTAAGATGGTCAACGATACCTACGGCCACCTGACCGGCAGCCAGACGTTGGAAGAGGTCGGAGCGCGTATCACGCACGCCCTGCGCGCGGGCGATGTGGCCGCGCGCTTTGGCGGAGAAGAGTTCGCGGCTTTTCTTTTGGACGCAGACCTCGCGCAGGGACTCGTCGCAGCAGAGCGCGTCCGCACAGCGGTCGAGCAGCACGCCTTTACCGTCACCCGCCATCAATCTTCGGGCGGCTTGCAGACACATCGCATCACCATCAGCATCGGCGTCGCTTCATTCCCGGATGACGCGCGCGACCCCATAGAGCTGATCGAGTTGGCAGACACAGCCCTCTATCGAGCCAAACGCAGCGGGCGCAATCGCGTCTGCGCTTATCGCCCCGCGCCCGCGACGGTGACGGATGGAACAGAGCCGCTGCCCGCGCGCCGCGAATGAATACTTGCGCTATTTAAAATTCCTGACTCTATAGCGGCCATTCCATTTGTTCAATAGCATGCGTTTCATGTAGAGCTTTTGTGTGATTTCGTGGGTCGTTTTCTTCTCCCCTTCTGATTTCAAGTTATTCACACGCCTCAGGCTTTTCCCGGTGCTTGAATGAAAATTCCTTGCAACCCGCGCCCGCCACGCGCGTGTAAGTGACGGCAGGGAAGGGATTGAGCCTTGACGTTGCTCTCTCGCTCTCTGGGCGGTTGCACCGCTCGCGCTCAGGCGTTATGCTTTAAATTCCCCGATGAGGTTTCCCCTTAAATCGAGCTTCATCATTAACCGTATGAAATAGAAAATTATTCCGTGAACGTTACTAAACTCAATCTTGCCAGCCAGCCTTTTCGCAACCGCGCGCTGCCGTGGATAATCACGGCCATCATCACAGGTGCGTCTCTGCTCGCGCTCGTGCTGATTATCAGCGAGAGCCGCGCCGCCAACGCGCGTGCAGACACGGTTGCCTCTAGCATGGACACTTTGCGTAAACAGGAAGCCGAGCTGCTGAAGATAAAAGATGACATCAACCGTGCGCTCGCGCCCGAGCAACGGGAACTGCTGAATGCCGCTCATATTCTGGTTGATCGTAAGCAGTTCTCCTGGTCGCTCCTCTTCGCAGACCTTGAAGCGATACTGCCGTCCAACGTGCGCGTCATACGCATCAACGTCCGCGATCTCTTTTAAAAGGCAATCAGGCTTCCGCCTTGCTGGAACTAACGGTGATGAGCAAATCTCCGACAGATGTCACAAACATGATGACGGAGATGAATCGCGGCGGCGTCTTTTACGCACAGGCCATGTCGCAGAATTTGCCGAAGGGCAGTGACCAGAGCGGCATGGAATGGGTGCTAAGCGTCAACTACAGGCCGCCCGCTGGCGCGCCCGCCGGTGCGGTGCGACCCGCCACCGTCGCCTCCGTCGAAGGAGGTGAGCGATGAGCGAGCCACAACCGGCATTGGATAAAGCCGCGCCCGCGCGCCGCGAGCAGATTCGTGTTCGCTTCGACAATCTACGTCGTTCGCGACAGCAAGGGATGTTCGGCATTCCCGAAATAGCGGGTCTCGCGGCCAGCGGCGTGATGTTGCTCGCCGTCCTCTTCTCTTACTTCTATTTTCTGGTGCCTGCGAGGGCGCGTGAAAAAGCCACGCAGGCTGACAGAGCGCGCCTGCAAGAACGTGTGCGCCTCGCGCAGGAGGGCGTTGATGTTAAAGCCAGCCCGCGCGCGACGGTTGACGAGATTAATCTGAGTCTCGAAACATTTGAGCGGCAAACTCTGCTGCAAAGCGTGCAGGGACGCATGGAGCTTTACGGCCAGCTTAACGAGTTGATGCGCCGCCACAGTTTGCGCAACACGGCAGGGCCTGTCTATGCCCCGCTTGAGCCGATTGGAACGACCGCAGCCACTGGCGCGTCAAAGGCCGGGAACGCGCGCTGGCAGAGTCTCTATCCGGGCGTCAGTATCGCCGTCACGGTCGAAGGGCAATACGCAAACCTGCGACGCTTCCTGCGCGAGATCGAAGTGAGCAAGCAGTTCATCATCGTCAATGCCGTCGAGCTTGAAGGCGTGACGGAGACGGATTCGGCGACCGGCGCTACGCTCGTCAGCCTGCGCCTCGACATGGCAACTTATTTTCAGCGCGAGGGCGTCGGAGCGAGCGCCGATACACGCTGAGTGAAATTTGTAGCGGTTGATTTATGAAATTACTTGAAGGCAAAACTCCTGCGGAACGCAATAAGCTCATCGCGGCCATCGTGCTCGGCGTGCTCGCGTTCTCTTCACTCGCATATATGTTCTTAGGCTCATCATCAAGTCCAAAGCCGAAGACTCAAAATTCTAACAGCAACGCGAACACGAAAAATTCTACGGGAGAGTTGATTGACAGGAAGGCTGCTGCGTCTCCGTCTACACCGGAACAACTGCGCGAGCAGGTGAATGATCTGAGTGCGCCAACGCCTGTTACTTATCAACACGCGACCTATAAAGTGCCGGAGCCGGGTCGCAACATCTTTGCCTTTTATGTCGCGCCGACGCCGACGCCTAAGCCGGTCGTGATCGCAGCGCCTTCGCCGACGCCTCCACCGCCGCTCGTGCTGGCATCGCTTTCGCCCTCGAACGTCTATGCGCGCACGGGCGAGTTTGCGCTTGAAGTCTCAGGCGATAAATTTACGCCCACGTCTGCCATCATCGTGGATAACAATCCTCTGCCGACGCGCTTCGTCAACGCGCAGCAACTCTCTGCAACCGTACCCGCCTCGATGATTACGCAGGACGGTGCGCGGCAGATCATGGTGAGGACGCCGGACGGCGCGCTCTATTCAAACCCGATGCCTTTGATGGTGACGCCGCCGCCGCTGCCGAACTATCTGTACATCGGCATCATCGGCAAAGTGCGATACAACGATACGGCTGTCTTGAAGGATAAGAGCAATCCGAAAGAGCTGCTCAACGTACAGCGCGGTGATGTGTTGGGCGGACGCTTTCGCGTTACCAGTATCTCAGAGCGCGAGATCGTCTTGACCGATGCCACGCTCCGCATCAAACACACGCTGCCTTTCATCGAAGAGAAGGGCGCTGGAGGACAGGGAGGCGCGCAAGGCAATCCCGGGCGGCGTGCGCCGCTCCTCGAAGAGTCGGGCATCCCCGGCATTCCCAACGTTCCGCGCTACCAGCCGCCCGTCCGCGCCGAACAGCAGCCTCCGCCTGAAGATAACGATGACGATGGCGAAGAATTAGCTCCCGGCATCCCGAAGAAGCAGAAGCCGTAAAGCCTTGATGGGTATGAAGTTTTCCAGATTTAATGGCCGTATGAGCGGCACGCTTGATAAGCCTCATGGTCGTCGCGGCGAGGGCGGGTATGCTCTGGTCACACTGCTCGCTCTGATGACGATTCTGGCTCTGATGATGATCTCCGTCACGCCGAACCTCAGACAGCAAGCCCTTCGTCAGCGTGAGATCGAAGCCATTTATCGCGGGGAAGAAGTGGCTGAAGCGATTCGCCTGTACGTTAAAGAGAAACGCACGTTGCCGACATCCATGGAGCAATTGCTCGAAGGTCTTCCGCGCGGCACCAAGAAGATGCAAATCCTCCGCCCCTCCGCCGCGATAGATCCGCTCTCAAGCACCGGCGAGTGGAAATTGGTCAAAGCTAATGATGCGTTGTTCATAGAGTTTCAGCGCAAGGTGATGCTCTACAACGGCGGCAAGCAGCCTGAGACCAGCGATCAGTTCTTTCAACAATTCATCATCAGAATGTCCGGCCTCGTTGATACCAAGTCAGAGGAAGATGCTCCGGGCGGCGAAGACACTTCGGCCAATAGCTCTGGCCCATTTCTCGGCGTCGTCAGCCGCAGCCGTCGCAACTCTATTCTTCATTACTACGGCATTGATCGTCACGATCAATGGATCTTTACTCCTCTCTTCAGAGGCTGATTTTCTTCCACCACTTTTTAATTACACGAAGTCATCATCACTTTAAAATTGATGAGCCATACTTTTTTTAGTGTGTGCGTAACCCTTCATGCACATGCTTCATCGCTCATTAAAGACGTAGAGAAGTACGTCTAAAGAATCATCTGCGCGTGTGATTTTTCATCTCTGATCGAGAGCGTGATGAAATTTTTTTTTATCGTTTCAAAAAAAAAATCATTAAGTAGTAATAAGTTGTTGACAAGAGCGCGCTTTACGTTTATATACCAACATGTTGTGCGCCGCTTACTCTTGACCACAAGAACAAAATCAACACAGCATCTTGTGGTTAGTGCAGAAAACTAAAAAGGAGCAGCAACAACCTATGGCAACTAAGAAAGCAGCAAAGAAAGCAGCAAAGAAGCCGGCAGCCAAGAAGGCCGCCGCCAAAAAGCCAACCGCCAAAAAGGGCGCGAAGAAAGCCGCAAAGAAGAGATAGTTCGACCGCACGGCAAACGACGACAACAACAACTTTCCATAGGCGCAACAACACTCTGGCCTTCGGGGCCACTTAAAGGGAACGGTCAAAGCTTCAAGCTCGCCGTTCCTTTCTTTTTGTTCTTTATCGTCTGACCAATCGAAGATTGAATCAGAATAAATTCTTCGCCGGTTTACGATTCAAGTTTAACCACTTAATATTTAACGTATCATGCTGCATGTCGCATTGGTCGAACCTGAGATTCCGCCGAACACCGGCAACATCGCGCGCCTGTGTGCGGCGACGCGCACAGCCTTACACATCGTTGGCGTGACCGGCTTTCGTCTTGATGATCGCGCCGTGCGTCGCGCCGGGTTGGACTACTGGCCGGAGGTAGAGCTTCACCGTCATCTTGATCTCGACGCGCTCTATCGCGCTTTACCCGAAGCCAGATTTATTTACCTGACGACGAAGGCCACAAAGGCATACGCGGACTGGCGTTTTGAGATGAATGATTGTCTGGTTTTTGGCCGGGAGACGCGCGGCCTGCCGGAAGAACTGCTGCATGCTAATTGGGAGAGCTGTCTGACTATTCCGATGCTTAACCCGAACGTGCGCAGTCTTAATCTTGCCACCTCTGTGGCTATTGTCCTGTACGAAGCTCTCAAGCAGACCGGCGCTTTTAATTCCTGATAAGCCCTCCCCCAAGTGGTTCAACTCACGCTCGCATGTTAGAATCAACGTTTGCATTGAACATCAAAATTTTCAAGAGAGTTATCCATAGCAAAGATTATGACTGAACAGAGACAGGAAATTCGCAATATCGCAATCATCGCGCACGTTGACCACGGCAAGACGACACTGGTGGATGCCATGCTCAGGCAGTCCGGGACGTTTCGTGATAACGAGCAGGTCAGAGACCGCGTCATGGACTCTATGGATTTGGAGCGCGAGCGCGGCATCACGATCATGGCAAAGAACACAGCCGTGCGTTATGGCGACATCAAGATCAACATCGTGGACACGCCGGGGCACGCGGATTTCGGCGGCGAAGTCGAGCGCGTCTTAAAGATGGTTGATGGCGTAATGCTGCTGGTGGATGCGGCTGAAGGCTGCTTGCCGCAGACGCGCTTTGTCCTGCGCAAAGCCCTGGAAGCGCGGCTTCCGGCCATCGCCGTCGTCAACAAGATTGACAGGCAGGATGCGCGCCCGGCTGAAGTCGTGGACGAGATTTACGAGCTTTTTCTCGACCTTGATGCGACGGACGAGCAGATCGAGTTTCCGATTCTCTATGCCATCTCGCGCGACGGCGTGGCGAAAAAAAATCTGGAAGACGAATCGCGCGACCTGCGCCCGCTCTTCGATCAAATCATTAAAACGATTCCCGCTCCGCGTGCGCAACGCGAAGACGCTTTGCAGCTTCTGGTTGCCAATCTCGATTACGATTCTTATGTCGGACGGCTCGCCATCGGGCGCATCTATTCGGGCGAGCTTGCAGTCGGCGATCAGGTGGCGATTGCGCGGCGCGACCGCTCGATTCAAAAGACGCGCATCTCTCAGCTTTATGTCTTCGAGGGATTGAAGCGCGAGTCGGTCCAGCACGCGGGCGTCGGAGAGATCGTCGCGCTCGCCGGGATGGAAGGCATAGAGATCGGCGAGACCGTGACCAGCGCGGACAATCCGCAGCCGCTTCCGGTCATCGCAGTTGACGAGCCGACGATTGCGATGATCTTCGGCGTCAACAATTCTCCGTTTGCAGGGCGTGAAGGCAAGTATGTCACCTCGCGCCAGATAGGCGAGCGGCTGGATAAAGAAGTCTTGGGCAACGTTGCCATCCGGGTTGAGCCGACAGACTCGCCGGATCAATTCAAAGTCTCAGGGCGCGGCGAGCTACAGCTTGCCATCCTGATTGAGATGATGCGGCGCGAGGGTTACGAATTGCAGGTCTCAAAGCCGCAGGTCATCACGCGCAAAGTTGACGGAGAACTCTTAGAGCCTATCGAGCAGGTCGTGGTTGATTGCCCGGACGAATTTATCGGAGTCGTCACGGAAGCGTTGGGACGGCGCAAGGGACAGATGATGAAGATGGTCAATCATGGAACGGGGCGGGTGCGGCTCGAATTTGAAACCCCTTCGCGCGGCCTCATCGGTTTCCGCAACGAGTTTTTGACAGAGACGAAGGGCACAGGGCTTATCAACACGCTCTTTCTCAGATTCGGCCCGTGGCAGGGAGAGATGCGCGGACGCTCTACTGGGTCGCTGGTCTCAGACCGGATGGGCGAAACGACCACTTACGCGCTGTTTAATTTGCAGGAGCGCGGGACGATGTTTGTCAAACCGCAAATCAAAGTTTACGAAGGCATGATTATCGGCGAGAACGCACGCGCGGTTGACTTGGATGTCAACGCCATCAAAGAGAAGAAGCTGACGAACATGCGCGCCGCGTCCGCAGACGAAGCGATGCGCCTCGTGCCCGTCAAAGATTTATCTCTTGAGCAAGCCTTGGAATTTATCGCCGACGACGAACTGGTCGAAGTCACACCGCAAACCATCCGCCTCCGTAAGCGCGTGCTGCGCGCGAATGAGAGGCCGAAGAAGGAAAAGTCTTAAGTCGTAATGTATAGCTTATGGCAGGAGCGCTTGCATGAATGACACAACGCCCGAAGTTGAACGGATGGTGCGTGAAATGTTGATGCAACGCTCCGGCGAAGAACGCTTTTTGATGGGCGCGCTGATGTTTGATGCCGCGCGCGAGATGGTTATTGCATCACTGCCACAGAATCTGCCGCCTACGGAATTCAAGCGCAGGTTGTTCGAACGGATTTACGGCTTTCCCTTGAATTCTATTCAACCCTTGAACGACAATTAAGATTGAAACGCGAAACTGCTGAGGGAGCATTTAAAGCTAGAGACTTGAAAACCGCGTTGCGCGTCTTAAGCCTCGTCCTCATTACTCTCAGCATTCTTCTCATCTTCGTCCTCATCTTCCTGCGCCGGATCATAGACTTCATAACCCGTCGAGTCGTCGTCGTAGTAGCTGTGCGGCTTCTGATTGCTTTCGGGTGACGACGATTCGTCCCGTTCCGTTGTATTATCTGTTTGTTCGCTCATCTTGCGTATCTCCCCTGTCAATTAAAGTATGTGCCGTTTTCTGACTTATGCGGGCGCGCCAATTTTGCTGGCGGACTTGTTGTATCGCCCTGTCAATTCGCTGATTATGCAGAGCCATCACGCGCGCGAGAGGGAAGAGCCTCTGAACGGCGACGGCTTTGGCGTCGGCTGGTACGTTCCCGAAATTGACCCAAGCCCGTGTGTGCAACGCTCTGTGTCGCCCGCTTGGTCTAACCGCAACTTGCAGGATTTGGCGACGAAGACGCGCGCCGAACATCTCTTCGCGCATGTGCGCGCGGCTTCACCCGGCATGGCCGTGACTGAGACGAATGTGCATCCGTTCGCTTACGACCGCTTTATGTGGATGCACAACGGCTTCGTCTCCGGCTTTCATCAAATCAAGCGACATCTGCGCGAAAGTCTGAAAGACGAATTTTATAACTTGCTTCAGGGCACGACGGATTCCGAGCATGCCTTCGCGCTTTTTCTCAACTGCCTCACTACTCCGTTCGGGGAAACGGATGTGATAGAGATGCGCCGCGCGCTCGTGGAAACCATCGCGCGCCTGACGGAGTTGACCACAGAGGCTGGCATCACAGAAGCTTCATTCTACAACTTTGCCGTGACGGACGGGAGCGCGATGGTCATCTCGCGCTACTGCTCTGCGGAAGGCATCAAGGGAGCCTCGCTGCACTACTCGCGCGGGACGCGCTTTGAATGTCTGCCGGACGGAATTTGCGACATGCATTCCGTCGGGCGAGACGGGCGGGCTTCCAGCGTCATCGTGTCGAGCGAGATGCTGACGGATGACCCGGACGATTGGCATGATGTGCCGGACAATCACACCATCACAGTGCTTCCTGATTTCAGCGTTGAGTTAGAGCCGATAAATTTATGTTGATACGAGTTAAAGCTTTAGTGAATTGTCTCAGGTCAGAACCGCCTGCGGTAGCGGGCGGGTCTCTTAGGCAAGTAAGAACCCGCCCGCTACCGCAGGCGGTTCTGACCTGATGCCTTGAACCGACTCTCAAACCATTGTGACAATGAAAAGACGATACATTCATCTCGTTCTCATCCTTATTCTCTTAGCTCAAGCCGTAACGTCGCTCGCGCAAACAAAAAATGCGCCGCTGTCCGTGCGCGAGATTATGAGCGAGCCTTCGATTGCGGGGATGCGGCCTGAAGGACAAAAGCTCTCGCCCAACGGCGAGCAGGTCGCGTACCTGTGGAGCGCGAGCGGGCTTGAGCCGCGCGACCTTTATCTGGGTTCGACACGCATCGGAGGCGAAACGCGGCTGCTGGTGCGCGCGGTGGATGAGGAAAAAGATGCGCGCCCCGTTAAGACCGAAACGCGGGACGAGGCGCGCACGAGCGAGAGAAAGGAAGAGCGCGTGATGCAGCGCGACGCGGCGCAGGAGGCGCGCGAGCGCAGCGTCACGGGCATCGAATGGTCGCCCGATTCGCGCCGCTTGCTCTTTTCCAAACGCGGCGATTTGCATGTGCTGAATCTGAATGAGACGCCAGCCACTCCAAGACGCCTGACCAGCACGGTCGCGGTCGAAGGCGGCGCGCAATGGCTCGCGGACTCGCGCCGCATCCTGTATCAATCGGGCGGCAATCTGTTCGTCGTGAATGCGGATCAAACCTCTCTCATACAGCTCACGCGCGAAGGCGGCGCGGCGGCTGCCAGAAGAAATGATGAAGGCTCGCAGCAACAGGGTGGGGGCAGTAGTGGCGCGACGGCCTCCAGTGCGCAGGCTTCGGAAGACGGGGCGCGCATCGCTTATATCGTTTCCGATACTTCAAAACAACGCGCTCTCGTTGTGCCTAACTACACGGGCGATTTCGTTACGGCTCCGACCGTCCGGCGCGGCTGGGCAGAGCAGCGCGTGCAGGTGGTGAGCAGCGACGGCATGTCTGAACAAGCTGTGACGGTAAAGCTGCCCGCGCCCGAAGGCGTCTCTTACATACGCGGCCTGCGCTGGACGCCAGACAGCATGGCTCTCATCATTGACCGCGTTGATAGAGACACGAAACGCAGACAAATTTTTATGGCTAACGCCAGCGACGGTGCGGCCACGCTGGTTGATGAAGAAGCGGATGCTAAATGGATTGCGCCGCTCTCGCGCATCATCGAAGTCTCGCCAAAGGGCGACCAACTTCTTTTTGCTTCCGAGCGCGACGGCTTTAATCATCTTTATCTCGTGCCGCTTCCCCCGCGCAATGGACAGACAGCGGACAAAGCATCTTCAGGCGTGCAACAAGTAACCAGTGGTAAGTGGGAAGTGAATTGGGCCAAGTGGCTGCCTGACGGACGGCGTATCATCTATTCATCAACTCAAGACTCAACGGCTGAGCGTCGCTTCTCCATTACCTATGTGCCGCGCAGCAACTTGATTTCGGTCTTGATTGATGAAGGGATGAACACAGACCCGCAGTTGTCGAAAAACGGCGAGATGCTGATCTACGAGCATTCAGAGTGGAATGTACCAAACGACATTTACTCTTTATCCATAGCAACGACACCGCTTAGACTCTGGCGCGTAACCCGCACAGTGCCTGACCGCTTCAATCAGATAAGCTGGACGCGGCCAGAGTTTGTCGAGTTCAAAGCCAAAGACGGCAAGCCGGTGAAGGCGCGCGTTTACACGCCGCCGAGTTTTGATAAGCAGAAAAAATATCCTGCGGTCGTGTTCGTGCATGGCGCAGGGTATTTGCAGAACGTCATCAACGGTTGGAACAACTATTACCGCGAGGCTATGTTTCATCACATCCTGACGGAGCGCGGCTACGTGGTGCTGGACATAGATTACAGAGGCTCTGCCGGATACGGGCGCGAGTGGCGGACGGATGTTTATGATTTTCTCGGCGGGCTTGATTATCAAGACCATTTGGACGGCATAGATTTCGTCGTTAAGAATTATGCCGTTGACGCTGACCGCGTAGGGATGTACGGCGGAAGCTACGGTGGGTTTATGGCCGAGATGGCCGCGATGCGTGCGCCTGAGAAGGTGGCATGTGCGGCTGCGCTCAGACCCGTCGCGGACTGGAAAAACTATTACGCCTCTTCACCCATCTACACGGCAGAGCGTCTGGGCTTTCCAGACAAAAACGCGGAAGCATACAAGCGCAGCTCTCCGATAACGTATGCCGACGGCTTGCGCCGACCGTTATTGATTTTGCACGGGATGGTTGATGACAACGTGCATTTTCAGGACAGCGTGCAGCTCATCGAAAAGCTCATCAAGCTCGGCAAGTCCGAATATTTTGAAGTGATGTTTTATCCGGCAGAGAATCACGCTTTCACTAAACCGGAAAGCTGGACGGACGAGTACGAACGCATCTTGCGATTCTTCGACAAGCACCTGCAAAAGAAGTAAATAGTAAATGGTAAATAGTAAATAGAGAAAAGCAAGCGTTCGTCCATTCACTATTTACTATTTACTATTTACTTGCTGTCTCCTTTTTACTTTTACCTTAACAGAAAGGTTCAATAGATAACTGAATGAGAATACTTGTGACAGGCGGGGCGGGCTTTATCGGCTCGCATTTGTGCGAGCGTTTATTAAATGAAGGGCATGAAGTAATTTGTCTCGACAATTTTTTTACGGGGCGGCGAGAGAATGTCTTTCAGCTTTTCGACAACCCGCGCTTTGAGCTGATTCGCCATGATGTCATCGAGCCGATTCTGCTCGAAGTGGATCAAATCTACAGCCTTGCATGTCCGGCCTCGCCGATTCATTACCAGTACAATCCGGTCAAGACCGTCAAGACCAGCGTGATGGGCATGATTAACATGCTCGGCATGGCAAAGCGCGTGCGCGCACGTATCCTGCAAGCTTCGACTTCGGAAGTGTACGGCGACCCGCAGGTGCATCCGCAGCCTGAGAGCTACTGGGGACACGTCAACTGCAACGGCATTCGCGCCTGTTACGATGAAGGGAAGCGGCTGGCGGAAACCCTGATGATGGATTATCACAGGCAGAACAAAGTTGATACGCGCATCGCTCGCATCTTCAACACGTATGGCACGCGGATGGTCGAGAACGACGGGCGCGTCGTCTCGAATTTTATCGTGCAGGCTCTGCGCGGCAAAGAGTTGACGGTGTACGGGACGGGCGAGCAGACGCGCTCGTTCTGTTACGTGTCCGATCTGGTCGAAGGCTTGATTCGCCTGATGAACACGGACGGCGTACACGACCCCGTCAACCTCGGCAATCCCGGCGAGTTTACGATTAAGGAACTGGCGGAAGAGATTGCTTCCTTGTGCGGCATCACCGCCGCGATTAAATACGAGCCGCTGCCGCAGGACGATCCGAAACAGCGCAAGCCGGACATCACGCGCGCCAGAGAACTGCTCGGCTGGGAGCCAGCTATCCCTTTGCGCGAAGGCTTGCAGCGCACCATCGCGGACTTTAAGAGCAGGGATGAGGGATGAGGGATGAAGGATGAAGAAGATGCTATTTAAGATGAACGGCTCAAGGCTTGAATAGCATGCCTCTCATCCCTCATCCCTCCGCCCTCATCCCTGGCTTTTCTCGCGTTGACAATGCTGCTCCGCGCGTGTTAATAACCCTGACGCCTCCGAGCATTTCAACTGGCCTAAAAGTCAGCGAAGTTTTAAGCGATAAGGAGTTACACGGCGGGCTTTTCGTTTCGTTTTTCAGATCATCGAAACATCCGATTAACCCGGTCTCGGAAAGGTTTTATCGCCCGTCATCAAAGTTATTACCTGCCTTCGTCAAAAATCAGCCCGGCGCGACTCTGAGGTTCATGATAAAACGTTTCTTGCCGCTTGCTGTTTTCTGAAGTCAGATGCTTCGGTTGCTGATTCTCCGGTAAAAACTACGCTCCTTACTGCTCAGGTGATATATGAGAAAGCTTACAGGATACACATCAGGCTGGCTGCGCATAGCGCGTAGCGCGGCGCACATCTCTCTTTGCCTCGCGCTCCTGGCGATGCTCGGTCTGAGCCTTGCGACGGCGCAGCAGCCAGCCGTGAGCGCGCAGCCACAGGTCGCAGCCCCTTCCCTCCCGGCGAGGGTCAAGACTTCCGATACCAAGTACCGGATCGGAGTCGGAGACATGCTCGACATCCGAGTTTTTAATCGCCCGCAATTCTCGCGCGAGGCCGTGCGCGTGGATTCAAGCGGGATGATTCGGATGCCGCTCATCAAGGAAGAGATTCGCGCGGCCTGCCGCACGGAGAGCGAGCTTGCGACAGCGATTGGCGCGCTCTATCTCGAATTCCTGAGAGAGCCGCAGGTGGATGTCTTTATCAAAGAGTACAACTCGCAGCCGGTCGCGGTCATCGGCGCGGTCAGGCAGCCGAGCCGTTTCCAATTGACACGGCGCGTGCGCCTGCTTGAGCTGTTGACCTTCGCGGGCGGGACGACTGAAAAAGCCGGACGCACGGTGCAGGTCGTCCATGTGGGGACATTCGCTATGTGCGACACGGCGGACGAGAGCATTGCGACGAGCGGCCTGGACAATTTCGAGTTGAGCGACATTCTGAAGGGTGACGAGCGCTCCAACCCTTTCATCCAGCCGGGTGATGTCATCAGCATCGCGGAAGCCGAACGAATTTTTGTCGTCGGCAATGTCTTCAGGCCGTCCGATATTCCGCTCAGAGAGCCGATTACACTGACGCGCGCCATCGCTATGGCTGGCGGCACGATGCCCGACACCAAGAAGGATCAGGTGCGCGTCATCAGGCAGCCGCCGGGAACGATTGAGAAAAAGGTAATCCTTGTTGACCTGGACGCGATCAATAAACGTGTGCAAGAGGATATCGTGCTCGTGGCAGGCGATATTGTCGAAGTGCCTGTGTCGGGCGGGAAACAGTTCTTGAGATCGCTGCTCGGCTCGGTCGTCCCGGCGGTCGCACAACTTCCGATGCGCGCCATTCCGTACTAATGAAAAGCCGGTAAATAGTAAATGGTAAATGGTAAATAGACGGACGCTTTCTTTTCCCCATCTACTATTTACCCCGTCTGAAACAAGTGATGTGCTTATGAAAGAACCTTCCGAGTTAATCAAGCCTGAGCCGGTCGTGCGAGATTTAGAGAAGACGGTCGAGCCGCTTCATCATCATCCCCATTCGTACCGTTACGATGCCGTAGAGCCTGAAGCGGAAGAGGGCATACACTGGCGCCTGCATGATTACTGGAGTTCTGCGCGCAAGCATCTGTGGCTGATTGCGGGAATCACCCTGCTGGTCACGACGCTGGCCGCCGTGTACGCAGCGCGCCAGCCGGACATCTTTGAGGCGCAGACCAAAGTGCAGGTTGATGCGGAGAATACGAACCCCGCGCTCGGCGCTTTCAAAAGCAATAACATCATCGTCAACAGTTCTTATACAGACCCGATTTACTTCAATACGCAGATACAGATTCTGACCAGCGCGGGACTCTTGAGCCGCGTCGTCAAGACGCTCGACCTGGAAACCAATCAAGCCTTTCTGCGCCCGCAGTCCGTGCAGAATCGCTCGACGTGGGAGAGCCTCAAGCGGATGTTCGGTTTGGGGAACAAAGCGCAGGATGCGGATAAGAATAAAGCTCTTGAAGGTGTGCCTCTGCTGGCGGAGGGCAATCTCGCTCCGGCCACTTCGCGCGGCGATCTGGCTGAGGTCAATCGTCTCGCGCCTTTCGTCGGCATGTTGCAGGGCAGCCTCATCGTCAAGCAGGTTCCCGACACACGCCTGATAGAGATTCGCTATCGTCACCCGGACCCGCAGGTCGCTTCCGATATCGTCAACGCCGTGGCGAATGCTTTCGTCCTCTCGAATCTTGAGCGCAAGACTGAAAACAGCGCGACCGCAGGGGATTTCCTGCAAAGCCGCATCGCAAAGCTCCAAATGGAAATTCGCAAAGGCGAGGAGCAGCTTTTAAGCTACGCCAAAGACCACCAGATACTTTCATTGGACGAGAACCAGAATACTGTGGTCGAACGCCTCGCCGGGCTTAACCGGCAACTGCTCGAAGCCGAAAATGAGCGCAATGATGCGGAGGCCGCTTATATGGCCGCACGCGCGCCCGGCGCTGCCGAAGCACAGGCAGAGGCCGCGAACAAGCAGACTTCGGAAGCCAAGAACAAGCTCGAAGAGTTGGAGCAGAAACGTGCGCAACTGCTGGTCAGCTACACGGAAAAATATCCCGAAGTGAAAGAGATTGACCAGCAGATAGCGGTGCTCAAAAAACAGATCGAGGCGACGCGGACGCGCTCGACTAATATCGTCACGACCAATATCGAAACGCGCTACAAGCAGGCTAAAGCGAAAGAGGACGCCTTGCGTGCTTCATTCAATCAACAGCGCGGCGAGACGCTGACGCAGAACGAAGCCGCCGTCAATTACAAGATTTTCCAGCAAGAGATACAGACCAACAAAGAGATGCTCGACGGCCTCTTGCAACGCCTCAAAGAGACGGATGTGATGCAGGCCGGGACGCCCAATAACATACGCATCTTAGAGTATGCGCCCGTCCCGAAAGGCGCGGTCGGCCCCAGAAGAATGCAGAGCATCGCGCTCGCCGTTTTGGTCTCGCTGGTTTTTGGCGTTGCGCTGGCGCGCTATCTGGATTACTTGGATGATTCCATCCATTCTGCGGAAGATGTGGAGAAGGTTTTAAGGCTGCCCGCGCTCGCGGTCATCCCAGCCATCGGCAGTCTCTCGCGTCGTAGCCGCCTGGCGTCAAAGACGGGTTTGCAAAAGCGCAACGGCAACAGCTCTTCGCCGCTCCTGATGGACCTCAACCCGCGCTCGCCGCTGGCTGAAGCCTACAGGCAACTGCGCACTTCCGTGCTGCTATCATCTGCGGGCGGCGCGCCGAAAACTCTCCTCGTCACTTCCAGCCAGCCCGCCGAGGGCAAGACGACGACTGCCGTCAACACCGCTCTGAGTCTCGTCCAAACAGGCGCGAGCGTGCTGGTCGTAGACGCAGACATGCGTCGCCCGCGCCTGCATGACCTGCTCGACGTGGACAACAGCCGCGGCCTGAGCACGATTCTGGCAAACAAGCTGACAGAGGCCGAGATGCTCTCGATGATCGAGCAGAACCAGAAGAGCGGGCTGTACGTGCTGCCTTCCGGGCCGATTCCGCCCAACCCTGCGGAGCTAACAGGCTCAGAGCAGATGCGCCGTCTGGTCGCTGTGTTGGAAAGCAACTTCGATCATGTGGTGATTGATTCGCCGCCGATTGGTTCGTTCACGGATGGCGTGTTGATCGGAACGATGGTGGACGGCGTGCTGCTGGTCGTGCATGGAGGCCGCGCGTCAAAAGGCATCGTGCGCCGCTCGCGGCAGGTGCTTCAGGAAGTCGGCGCGAAAATCTTCGGCGTCGTCCTGAACAACGTCAATCTCTCGACGAAGGATTACTATTACAAGTACTACTACAGCAACAGCTATTACAAAACCGACTCCGACACGGACGAGCTGGCTTCCAGCGCCAATTAGTAAATAGTGAATGGTAAATAGTAAATAGCGAAAGGCAAATGCGTTTCGTCTTTCTATTTACTATTCACTATTTACCATTCACTTTTTCACTATTCACCAAACTTTATGATTGATCTCAGGTGTCATCTGCTAAATGGAACCGCCTGCGGGGCGGAGGATTTCGCGGAGGCTGTCGAGAGATGCAGGCAAGCCGCGCGTGAGGGCGTGCAGACTATCGTCATGACCGAGCGTTGGGAGGCTGAAAGTCACGAACCGCCGCAACCTTTCAAAGAGCGACAGCAGGCGCTTGAGCGTTTGCAGCATGAGACGAGCGGCGCGCTCGCATTGAAGCCCGGTTATGTGTTGCGTTTTCACAATGGCCTTGCCGCGCTGGTTGAGCGGTACGGCGCATCAATCACGCTTGGCGAAAGCCGTTATGTGCTGGTCTCTCTGCCTGCGCTTTGCACGCCCGTCGAAACCGAAGAGGTCTGGCAGCAATTAGCGCAGCGCGGCTTTTCCGTTATCGTCGCCGCGCCGGAAGGCAGCCCCGCCTTGAGGCGCAACCCGCAACGCCTGGAAAAATGGTTGGAGGGCGGCGCGAAATTACAGCTCAACGCCGCGAGCGTCACCGGCGCGCATGGACGCGAGGCGCAGCGTTTCGCTCTGCACTGTGCCAAAGAATATCCGAATCGTGTCATGGTCGCTTCCAACATGCGCGTGGGCGAAGCCCGTCGCACATCGCTCGCACAGGCGCGCGAGATGCTGGCGCGTCACCTGGGCAAGCGGCGCGTGCAGGCTCTGTTTGACGAAACGCCAGCCGCGATTCTGAACTCTGCGAATGAGAAAGATGCTGGCGGGACGGAGCCTCACGGGCGCGACCAATCGGGCTTGCTTTCGCAACTCTTCAAGCTCGGCAAAGCAGCGACGGGCGCGTCATAAGATGGACTGGCTCAGGGCAGTATGAGGATTGTTTATTTGAATCCGTCCGGGCAAATGGGCGGAGCCGAAGTCGCGCTACTTGATCTGCTGGCGAGCCTGCGCGCCGCACGGCCTGAGTGGGAACTGCATTTGATTGCCGGAGCCGAAGGCGCGCTCATCCCGCGCGCCGAATCGCTGGGCGTGCATGCGATGGCTTTGCCTTTCCCGCACGCGCTCGCCCGTCTCGGGGACGCCGCCGGAGGTGGGCCAGCCGGAACGCAATTTACACGTGCAGCTCTTTTGAAAAAACTTTTTCAGGCAGGCTCGCCCGTTATCAGTTACGCAAGGAAATTGAAAAGCGCGCTCCGGCAAATCCAGCCCGACGCCATTCACACCAACGGCTTTAAGATGCACGTCCTCGGCGCGCGTGCCTGCCCGCACAACAGCATCCCTGTCATCTGGCATGTGCGTGATTATGTGGGAGCGCGTCCCTTGATGGCACGCCTGCTGCGCTGGCACGCACGCGCCTGCGCCGCCGTCGTTACTAACTCGCAGAGCGTCGCGGATGATGTGCGCGCAGTGTGCGGCGATAAGCTGAAAATTTTCCCCGTCTACGACGCGATTGATTTAGAGCATTTCTCGACAGCAGGAGAGAAGCTCGATCTGGATTCGATAGCCGGTTTGCCTGCGCCTGCGCCGGGAACTTTGAGAGTCGGTTTGCTGGCGACGATGGCGCGCTGGAAAGGCCACAAAACATTTTTGCGCGCCCTCTCACTGGTGCCCGGAGACTTAAAGCTGCGCGGCTATATCGTCGGCGGTGCGCTTTATCAAACCGACGGCAGCCAGCACAGTCTCGAAGAATTGCGCAGCGAAGCCGCCGCGCTGGGGCTTGAAGAAAAAGTCGGCTTCACGGGTTTTGTGCCTGATGCGGCCTCTGCGATGCGCGCTCTGGACATCGTCGTGCATGCCAGCACGGAGCCTGAGCCGTTCGGCCTCGTGATTGCCGAAGCGATGGCGTGCGGGCGCGCACTCATCGCGAGCGAAGCGGGCGGCGCGGCAGAGATTATAAACGCCGGAACAGACGCGCTCGGACATCCGCCAGGCGACTCGGAAGTTTTAGCCCAACGCATCACACAACTTGCGCTTGATGCGGATTTACGAAAGCAACTCGGGCTGGCGGGGCGCGAGACAGCCCGTAGGCGTTTTGATCGCGCGCGGCTGGCAACAGAGCTGATTCCCATTTATAACGAAGTTCTTTCATCCAGAAACTGATGCGCGTGCTACATATCTACAGCGGAAATCTTTACGGCGGCATTGAGACGATGCTCGTCACGCTGGCGCGCGAGCGCGAGGTATGCCCGCGGATGGAGCCGCATTTCGCGCTCTGCTTCGAGGGACGATTGAGCGAGGAATTATCTTCGACTGACATTCCCGTACATCAGTTGGGGAACGTGCGCGCCAGTCGTCCGGCAACTGTCCTGCACGCGCGAAACACGCTCCGCAAACTTTTGCGCAGTCTTGATTTCGACGCAGCCATTTGTCATGCGCCGTGGGCGCAAGCGATCTTCGGGACGGTTGTGCGCGAGGCAGCATTGCCACTGATTTTTTGGATGCACGGCCCAACTGATGGACGCCATTGGTCTGAGCGTTGGGCACGCCGCACGCCGCCAGACCTCGTAGTCTGCAACAGCCATTTTACGGCCTCAACTTTAAGCCACCTGTATCCGCACGCGCACGCCGAAGTGATTTATTGTCCGGTCACATTCTCTCCGTCGCGTCATTCAAAAGAAGAACGTCGCGCCACGCGCGCCGAGCTGATGACGCCGGAAGATGCGACAGTCATCATTCAGGTTAGCCGCATGGAAGCCTTGAAAGGGCATATACTGCATCTTGAAGCTTTGAGCCGGTTAAATGACGTGCCGGGTTGGGTCTGCTGGCTGGTCGGCGGTGCGCAACGAGCGCATGAAGTCTCTTATGAAGAAGAGTTGCGCGCGATGGCAATGCGTTTGGGAATCTCCGGGCGCGTTCGTTTCATCGGAGAGCGCAGCGATGTTTCAAGGCTACTGCATGCAGCAGACATTTACTGTCAACCGAATGTGCATCCTGACGCTTTCGGAATTTCTTTTATCGAGGCTCTTGATGCAGGATTGCCGGTCGTGACCACAGCCCTCGGCGGCGCGTGCGAAGTGATAGACGCTTCGTGCGGCATGCTCGTGCCGCCGGGCGATGTGCCTGCGCTGGCTTCGGCTTTACGCATCTTGATTGACGATGGGGCACAGCGTCACTTGCTCGGAGAATCTGGCCGCGAGCGGGCGCGCAAGCTCTGCGACCCGGCGGCGCAACTGGCGAGAATATACAAGTCGGCTGAGAGCGTTCTTCAAGGTTCAATCTATGTCTAAGGTAGAGGTCAAGGAACAGTTCGGCGTTGTCGGGCACGATGCAACTGCCTATGCGCAGCGAGAGAAAGGCTATTCGCCGGAACAGATTCGAGATGCTGCATGGGAATTGGCTGGCTCTCAGGCGAGCGGCTACGTCCTGGATGTGGGTTCCGGCGAAGGAGGCTGGATTTTAAGACTCAAGCAAAATCCGAAGATTCAGCAAATCATTAGCGCAGATATTATTAACGACGGAGCCGGTGACATGGACGGGATAGATTTCCATCTTTTAGATGTCTCGCGCGATCCACTGCCCTGCGCCGACCATGCCCTGAATTGGGTGTTCGCTCTTGAAGTCGTAGAACATCTGGCTAACCCCAGACATTTTGTCAGGGAGGCTTGCCGCAGCTTAACCGATGGCGGCAGGTTGTTCATCAGCACACCATGCAATGATAGCTTGACGGCTCGCTTATCATTTCTCTTTCGCGGGTACTTTCCGGCGTTTTGTGAACATGATTATCGAGTGTCAGGGCACATCACGCCCATCAGTGAAATTGATCTTCGGAGGATAGCATTGGAGTCCGGATTTAAGCAGGTAGAGTTCTATTATCCTCTTCCGGGCAGATTTCCGAAAAGCGATCTATGCTGGCAAAAAGTTTTCCCCTGGCTGCGGGGTAAGTTGTGGAGTGATACCCTGTTTGCAATGTTGGTAAAGTGAAAGAGCATTATCCAGTCTCAGGTGTTTTGCGCCTGTGGGCTTGATTGCATGATTGAGGTCAAGATGGCATCTGAGGCCGTTGTCACAAATAGATTGTCAAGGCGATTCGCCTCACCTGAAATCGTTGCTAATGCAAGCGAAAAAAGTCAGTGGGGTTTCCCGGAGTTTTTCGTTATCAGCCAGACCGCATTTCCGGCCATCCTGTTTTTGCCAGGAACACAGGTCTTGCGACTGCCGCTGCGCGTCGCAGCTTTTGCTGTCAGCTTAGCTGCACTGGCATGGTGGATGGGAAATGGTCGCCGTCTGTCGCCGCACCCGGCCACACATTGGTTACTGTTGGCTGTGGCATATCTCATCTTGATGATATTTCATCCGACGACCAACACGACGTTTGCGGGATTAGCCCAGACGATGTTGTATTTATCGGTGATGGCTCCGGTGTTTTGGGCTTCGTCCATGATCCGCACACCACAACGCCTGATGCGCCTGTTGGTCATTCTCTTGATCTGCAATGGGATCAACTCGGTGGTCGGGGTCTTGCAGGTTTACGCGCCCGGTTATTTTATGCCGCAAGAGTTTTCGAGCGTCGTCCTGGCATCGAAATACGGCCTGAGCACTTATACCTACGTCAATTCGGCGGGAAAGCTGGCGATCCGGCCTCCGGGTTTGTTTGACACGCCGGGCGCAGTCTGCGCTGCGGGGATGCTGGCCGCCTTGCTGGGTTTTATATTCGCCGTGAATTTGAAAAAGCTGAGTCACCGGCTCGGCTCTCTCTTGTTGGGCGTGGCCGGTGTCGCCGCCGTTTACTTGAGTCAGGTGCGAACTGCGCTGCTGATTATGTGCGGGATGATGGCGGTCTATGTCGGGGTTCTCTGGGTGATTCAAAAACGGAGAACGAAGGCCATCGTCTTTCTAAGCATCGCGGTCGTGCTCGTGACCATCCTTTTTTCTTTCACCGTCGCGCGCTCGGGCAAAGCTTCGATGAGACGTTTCCAAGACCTCGCGGCAGGCGACCCGTTGACGATTTATTACGATAATAAACGGGGTGAGCAATTAGAGGACGGTTTCACTGATTTATTACCCAGCTACCCGCTCGGCGCGGGGCTGGGGCGTTGGGGCATGATGCGTGTTTATTTTGGAGACGAAACAAACGTTGATTCGCCTTCGATCTGGGCGGAACTGCAATTCCCGGCGTGGATTCTCGATGGCGGCGTGATCCTGATGTGCCTTTACTGTCTGGCTTTGCTGGCGGCAGTTTCTTACGAGCTAAAAATTTCCAGAGACGTAACCGATCCGACATTGCGTCTCATCGTCCCCATCATCGTTGCTGCCAATATCGGCGTAATTGTTCTGATCTTCGGCTTTACGCCATTCACGACTCAGGTTGGAATGCAATACTGGTTCTTAGCCGGAGCCTTGCACGGAGTCGCACGGGCGAGCGGCATCTTTTCACATGAGCGCATACGTACTGGTCAGCGGAGATTTCACCACCTGGGGCGGCATGGATCGGGCCAACTATGAGTTGGCCTGGTATCTGGCCGATCACATCGGAGCATCCGTTCATCTGGTCAGTTTTTTAGTGGCCTCTCCACTGGCCGAACATCCGAACGTGACGTGGCACAAAGTCTCGAAGCCGCTCAATATGTACATGCTCGCCGAGCCATTGCTGGCGCGCGAGGGAAACCGCGTGGCGAGACTTTTAAGCGGGCAGGGCGCTCGCGTGGTGGTCAATGGCGGCAACTGCCTGTGGCCGGATGTGAACTGGGTGCATGCGGTGCATGCCGCATGGGACAATCGCCACACACACGCCCCCGTGATGTTTCGCCTGCGCGCCGATTGGGCAAAACGCATGGCGCGCCGAGCCGAGCGGCAATCATTACAGATGGCGAAGATCGTCTTCACAAATTCAAAGCGTGCGCGCCAGCAAGTAATAGAACACGCTGGCCTGCCGCCGTCGCGTGTGCATGCTGTGTACTACGGAATTGACCCAGAAGTTTTCCATCCGAGCGACACAGCCGAACGCGAAGCAGCGCGGGAAAGTTTGGGCTGGCCGTTGTCGCGCCCCGTCGTGGCTTTCATCGGAACCTTAGGCCACGACCGCAATAAAGGTTTTGACGTACTCTTTGCCGCATGGGAACTGCTGTGTCGGGATTCGGCCTGGGACGTTGAGCTGGTGGCGCTGGGGGCAGGGGCTGAAGTCGAGTTGTGGCGTCGCAGGGCGGCGGAAGCGAAACTGGATGGGCGTATCCGCCTGATGGGTTTTACCAAAGACGTGCGCCGCGTGTTGACGGCGGCGGATGCGCTGGTGAGTCCGACGCACTATGATGCCTATGGCCTCGGCGTTCATGAAGCCTTGTGTTGTGGGCTGCCTGCCTTTGTCACGAGTTCGGCAGGTGTGGCTGAGCGTTACCCGGATGAATTGTCTGACCTGCTGCTCGGTGATCCGCCGGAGGCCGGCGACCTGTCCCGGCGTCTGCGGCTCTGGCGCGCACAGATGCCGGGTTACAGCGCCCGCGTCTCGCGTTTCGGCGCGCAGCTTCGGCAGCGCACCTGGACGGACATGTCCGGCGAGATATACGAATTGATGACAAGCTCTCATTGAATCTTCAACAGAAAGATTTTGAAATTACTTTGCACAACATATTAATTACCGGCGGAGCCGGATTCATCGGTAGCCATCTGACAGAGCGTTTGCTGGCTGACGGCCATCGCATCACGATTATTGATGATCTCTCGACCGGGCGGTACTCGAACATCGCGCACTTAGAGGGGCGCGATGGGGTCGAGATAATCATAGATACGGTGCTTAACGAAACTCTGATGGAAGAGTTGATCCGCCGCAGCGACCGCGTGTTTCATCTCGCCAGCGCCGTCGGCGTCAAGCTCATCATGGAGCAGCCGGTCAAGACCATCGAAACCATCTTCGGGGGAACCGACATCGTGCTGCGCTACTGCACACGCTATCGCAAGCGCGTGCTCATTCCGAGCACCAGCGAGGTGTATGGCAAGGGAACCGCCGTGCCGTTTCAGGAAGACGATGATGTCTTGACGGGCGCGACCAGTAAGCATCGTTGGGCTTACGCCTGCGCGAAAGCTTTGGACGAGTTTCTAGCCTTAGCCCACTGGCGCGAGACGCGGCTTCCGGTTGCCATCGTCCGTTTATTTAATACCGTTGGCCCAAGACAGACAGGGCAGTATGGAATGGTTGTGCCGCGCTTTGTCCAATCTGCGCTCAAGGATGAGCCGCTCATCGTTTACGGCGACGGCCAGCAGACGCGCTGCTTCGGCCACGTCACGGATGTCGTAGAGGGGCTGGCGCGGGTACTGGAAACTCCGGCCTGTTTCGGTCAGGTTATCAATCTCGGCAGCGACCGCGAGGTCTCGATTGACGAGCTGGCACGCTTGACCGTCGAATTAACCGGCAGCCAGAGCGAGATTCATCATGTCTCCTATAGCGAGGCTTACGGCGAAGGATTCGAGGATATGCGCCGTCGCGTTCCCAGTTTGGAGAAAGCCGCACGCTTGCTCGATTATCACCCGACGCGCGACCTGCAAGCTATCATTAAAGATGTCGCTGCCGAGCTTGAAACACAAGCCGGCGGCGAACAACAGCGGAGTCGATCCGGCAGCTCAAATTAGCCGTTGCGCAAGGCATGAAGCGAGCAGAAATATTCTCATGCTTGAAAAAATAGGAAACAGATATGAACACTCTTGAGTCCGCTGTTCGCAGAGCCAAGCATGGGCTTGGATTGTCTAGTGGCTCGCTGCTGGTCAGGGCTGTTCGCCCGGCTTATGACTCATTGCTGAACGTTGTTTACGGGCGCGCAGGCATTGAACGGCAGATTCATGGCGAGCCGCCTTTTCGATTGCGCCCTCAGTATCGAGCGGTAGGGGAAGATTTTGAGCCAACGGTGTTTGCTGCCCTGAAGTCGGGCGCGCATCCCGGCGGAGTGGTGTTAGACATCGGGGCAAACGTCGGGATGTACAGCATGCTCATCGCGCGGTGGGTGGGCGAGTCGGGGCGCGTGTATGCCTTTGAGCCTGCGCCGGAGCCTCTGCACGCGCTACGCGATCACGTCACCCTCAATAATTTGTCTGACCGGATTGAGGTCATCGGAGAGGCTGTCAGCGATGCTTCCGGTGAAGCTACGTTTTATGCACATACCGCCAACGGGGAAAATAGTCTGAACCCTGAGTATGCTCGACGGGTCACGGCTGCCGAGGCCGTGCGCGTGCCGGTCACGACGATTGATGACTTTTGCTTGCAGCGAGAAATCAAACCCACCATGCTCAAGATGGATATTGAGGGATTTGAATTTCACGCCTTGCGCGGAGCTAGAGAAACGCTCTCTCAGCATCGGCCAACCGTCATTATCGAGATGCATCCGCATATCTGGCCGGAGATTGATTTCACACGAGAGCAGGCGGACGCGATTCTGAAGGAACTCGGCTGCGAGGCTGTTCCTCTGGAGACACAGGCTGACCCGTTAGCTGAAGTCGGGCATGTCATACTTAAATATCTTTCATCAAGTCCGCCGGCCAGCGCCTGTTAAGATCAAATTAATTTCAGCTTGGGTTCGCGAATGAAGGCCAGCCATTTGGAGTTGGTCGTTAATAAAGGGTGTGTCATGGATATAGGCCGGGTGCATCGTGCGTGGAAGCGTCTCATCTGGGCGCCGCTTCGGAGTCGTCTTTATCCGGAGGTCGAAACACAAATAGGCAATAAGCGGATGCGGTATGATCTGCGAGATCAGATCATCAGTCGCACGCTGTATGTTTACGGGGGGTATGAGCCTGAACTGCAACGCCTGATGAGTAAGATGAATCTGCATGGCGCGATATGTCTTGATATAGGAGCCAACATCGGGCTGCACACCATTGCGATGAGTGAGTTGGTTGGAGATACCGGCAAGGTCTTCGCTTTTGAGCCGGAGGAGCATAATTATCGCCTGCTGGAACATAACCTGCGAATCAATAGCATAACCAACGTCGTGTTGAGTCAAAGCGCAGTCAGTGATACGGAGGGCGTCTGCCAGATTGGACTCAATCCGGTTAATTACGGCGATCATCGCGTCTCGACGGCTGCGCCCGGAGAATGGGCGACGCGGGAAGTTGCCATGACAACTGTTGATGCCAGCTTGCGTGAGCTGCCTGAGAACTCGATTCGATTCATCAAGATTGATGTTCAGGGACATGAGCTGCATGTCCTGCGAGGGATGGAGAACACTTTGAAGCGAAATCCGGATGCCATCATGATGATCGAGATTGCTCCGGACTTGCTGTCGAACGCGGGCACTTCGGCAACGGAAGTAATGAGCTATTTATACGATTTGGGATTTACCGGCTGGGAATTGGAGGCACATCGAATCGTGCCTCTGTCGGAAGCATGGGTTTACGATCTGATAAGAGACAAGATGTGGGTGGATGCTGTAGTCTCCCGCAATAGCGAACTCCTGAGAAATGTGATGAGTGATTTTTGCGGGGTGACGTTGCCCCCTGTTCCTTCAAGAGAAAAGGGACTTCACACCGGATTGACAAAAGAGAATTAAGAGCTTCTCGCAGAGTTTTTCGTTTTTTTTAATATCTGCTTTTTATTTGCATGAGTCGTACCCGAAGCAGCGCACTGAACTTCGCTGGTGGCTTAATCTTTACTGTCGTAACTGTCTGCGTCGGGGTGTTCTCCACGCCGTGGCTGCTGCATTGGTTGGGCGTCGAGCGTTTCGGGACATTCCGTGTGCTCTTAGATTGGGTTGCGTATGTGGGGTTGTTGGAACTCGGATTGGGCGGAGCGTTATGGGCGCGGCTAGCTGTCGCACTGGGCAAAGGGGAGAAGGCCACAGCGCAAAATCTGCTGGTGGCAGGATTGCGCGCATACTTTCTGGTCATGCTTGTTATGCTAGGGGTTGGTCTTGGCTTAATGGCCGCGCTGCCATATTTCTTCAAGACAGTGACGGTCGGGCCTGATGAGCTTCGCCTGGCCTGGTTGTGCTGCCTGTTGCCCATCCTAATCTTTCCTCTCTCAATCTTTCGTTTGCTGGCAGATGCGCGACAGCAAAGTTATCTGGTAAGCCTGTTGTTTACGGTTCAATCCTTGTTGACCATCGGGCTATTGCTGATAACCGCGTGGGCTGGGTGGGGATTGATAGGCCAGAGCCTGGCAATTGGGTTAGGTCAATTCCCGGCCCTCTGTATCCTGATGTGGATGGGCCTGCGCGCTTATCCGATAAGATGGCTATCCAAGCCGGAGCCGGAAGCTAGAAGAGCCATCCGCGCGCTCAACTGGCCGATGTTTATTTATAATACCAGCCTTCGCGTCGGCATTCTCAGCGACACCATCGTGCTCGCATGGGTAATGGGGCCGACGGCAGTCGTGCCCTTCTTCTTAACGCAGCGGCTGGCGACTCTGGCGCAGAATCAATTGATGAATATAGGCAATTCGACATGGGCCGGGCTGGTCGAGTTGCAATCGCAGGGACATCTGGAAACCTTCAGGTCGCGGCTGTTGGAGCTAACCAGCCTCGTCAGCGGATTGAGCCTCGCAGTCTTAATTCCGATCGCAGTTTTTAATCATCATTTCATCGCACGGTGGGTTGGCTCTGCCAATTATGCGGGCGAGACTGTGAACATCATCGTCTGTCTTAATATCTGGCTATCGGCAGTCTTCTATCTGTGGGGCTGGACTTTGAGTGGCACAGGGCAGATCGCGCATTGGACGCCCTATGCCATCTCATTTACGATCATTAATCTCGCGGTGAGCATTTTGGGAACCTTGAAACTCGGTATGGTCGGGCCTCTGCTTGGAACTTTAGTGGGCTTTCTCCTAGTCACTTCATGGGCTATGCCGCGTACTTTAAAAAGAATCTTCGGGCTGTCACCGTATGCTCTCTGGCGCAATGCTCTGCTGCCGTTTCTGTGGGCATTACCCTACGCCATAATTCTGGGAATCATTGCGCGCACCCGGACACCTTCCGGCTGGGCAGAGTTGATGATGGAAATGAGTTTAGCCAGTCTGTTCGGGCTTGCGCTGTGGTGGAGGCTTGGACTTTCCGGCAGTGACCGCACTATCTGGAGAGCGCGATTGCAGGGCGCTTTGGGGAGATGACGGGACGCATCTGGCATCTGTTGACAGGCGAATATCCGCCACAGTCCGGAGGCATCAGCGATTACACGTGGCTTCTGGCAGCAGGGCTGGCTGCCGGTGATGAGCAGGTTCACGTTTGGACGACGCCCGTTGAAGGAATCACCTCTGCGGCGCAGGAGGGCGTGATGGTTCATCACTCTGCCGGAAAATGGTCGCCACGCGATCTCGCACGCCTGGGCGCAGAGCTTGACAGCTTTGCCGCGCCGCGCCGCTTGTTGGTGCAACACACTCCTAACACGTGGGGCTACAGAGGGCTGAATCTACGTTTCTGCGAGTGGCTGGTGAAGCGGAAAAAAGCCGGCGATGATATTTGGCTCATGGTGCATGAGCCGTTCTATCCATGGCTCTGGCGCGATAAGCCGACGCGCTGGTTGCTTGCCGCCGGGCAGCGTTGGATGCTGCGCAGGCTGCTGTCGGCCAGTTCTCGCGTTTACATCTCGATTCCCGGTTGGGAGAAACATCTGCGAGCTTACGAGACCGTTGGGCGGCGGATGATCGAGTGGCTGCCTATCTTCAGCACGATTCCGGTGATAGCCGATGACAGGAAAGTGGCCGAACTGCGACAAGGTTTAACTCGCAGCGGGCGGATAGTGATCGGGAACTTTGGCACTTTCGGCGGAGCCATCGGAGAAATGCTGCTTCAGGTTCTGCCCGCTCTGTTGTTATCGCATCCTGAGCGCGTCGGCCTGTTGCTTGGGCGCGGCGGCGAGCGTTTCGCGGCTCGCCTGCTCTCCCATCATCCGCAACTGTCAGAGCGTCTCTTTGCGCCCGGCGAGTTGTCGCCGGAACAGGTCTCGCTTAACCTGCAAGCCTGTGATGTGCTCGTGCAGCCTTATCCGGACGGAGTGAGCAGTCGTCGCACCAGCGTGATGGCCGGACTCGCGCACGGCATTCCCACTGTGTCAAATACAGGTTTTCTCAGTGAGCCGATCTGGGCGCAGACAAACTGCGTGGCTCTTGCCGCCACACACAAGAGCAGTGAATTGGTCGCAGAGGTGGAGATTTTACTGAAGGACTCTGACGCCCGCGCGAGTCTGGCTGCCAGAGCCGACGCGGTTTATACTCAAAACTTTGCATTGGAACATACTTTAAGCAGGCTGCGAGATGCGGGTTGAATTATGCTGGTAAAAATATTGAAGGAAGCGTTTCGGCCATTTGCATTTCGGGGCAAAGCCAGACTGTTGCACGCGGTAAGTCCAAAGCAAGGCGAGCAGACCGTCAACATCTTCGGTTACAGCATCGATCTGGATTTAGCAGATTATATTCAGAGAAGTATTTATCTCAATACCTTTGAAGAGCACGAATCATCTTTGGTCAAGGGATATTTAAAACGAGGGATGACATTTGTAGATGTCGGTGCAAATGTCGGTTATTACACACTCATGGCGGCTTCTCTGGTGGGAACTGAGGGGCAGGTGCTGGCCTTTGAACCGAGTCCTTATGCCTTTGGCAGACTCGAAAGTGCGATCAAGAAAAACTCTCTGGCTCAAGTGCATGTCGCCCAGGTTGGCCTCAGCGATGCGGCAGGCGAGTTGCAGCTATACATACGTGAAACAATAGGTAATCATACTCCCAGCATGCTTGCTAACGAAGGTGGAACACCCATCAATGTCCCTGTGCAAAGGCTCGATGATTACTTGAGGGCAGCGGGAGTTGACCACGTTGATTTGATGAAGATTGACGTTGAGGGATTTGAGCCTAATGTCATCAGGGGCGCCGGGGGCTATCTCAAAACGGGGAAGATACGCGCCATCTTATGCGAGTTTAATAACTACTGGCTCGAAGCGAATAACATTAAGCCGTCCAGGCTCTATGAGGAAATCATTCAACAAGGCTACGAGGTAGCAAACGGGAAGCCTGATTTTAACGTCGGACTTCAGAATTTATTTTTCACGTTGCGCTCATGAACACTGACATCGCACAGAAGTATTATCGTGACTCGGATGCGCAGGTGCGCGGGAAGTTTGAGGCTAACGCGGCGGAGGCCGCCGGGTATTACCGTCGCTATGTGGAATTCGTGGTGAACCATCTCGCCGGTCGCGGGTCGAGAATTCTGGACATCGGTTGCGGCAGCGGGTGGAGCACGTGGCTGATGCGTCAGGCGGGGCACAAGGCGTTTGGAGCGGATTTACATGCGCAAGCTCCTGAGTCATGGCAGGTTGACCCGGAGCTTCCGTACATCTCAGCCGATGGACAATCGCTGCCTTTTACGGACGCCGCTTTCGATGCCGTCGGGTTGTATCAGGTCTTGGAGCATGTGCCGGACCCGGAGCGCATGCTGCGCGAGTGCCTGCGCGTCTTGCGACCGTCCGGGCGACTGATCGTGGTTGGGCCGCATCTGCTCTCGACCGGCGTCGCGCTGCAATGCGTTTTAAGAGAGACGTGGCGAGCGTTGCGGCACGGAGGCCGCTGGGCGCGTCGCAATCCCGAAACGCCCACGCATCCTTTCGGAAACACATTACCGGAAACTTATTCGCACTTGGGTCATCACACATACCACACGCTGCGAAAATTGATGGGCGAGCTTCCGGTTAAATTTTTGATGCGCGAGCCAGACGTGCGCCCGCCTTTTCACTCGGATAATGATGCCTGCTACTTTTGTAACCCGATAGACCTGCTGCTGTGGGCTAAGCAGACGCCGGGCGTGCGCCCTGTTCGATGGTGGGCCAGTGACCGTCGCGGCGCTAAGCTCTCTTGGCCTGTGGCGGGTGGGACGTGGGTTGTTCTGGAAAAACAACCGCGCGATGATGAATAAAACTACCGGTTTAGTTTTAGTTAATGGGACGCCTGATTCAGTGCAGGGGCCACGCGCCCGCGCCCTTTTCGACGCCAGCGCGCAGATAGTTTATAAGGAGAACGGGCGCATCGGCTCGGTTCGAGATATTTGGAAGGCTCTGCGAGAATTGAAAAGCGATTGGGTCTACTGCATTGACATGGGCTTCCCCGCTTCGCTGCTGGCAGCCCTCAGAAAGCGTGTTTCCCCGGCCATCAAATTAGTTTACGAAATCGGCGATCCCGCGCGCCCACTGCTGGCTAATCAAAAGCGGTCTGCGCTGGAAGTAATGTTTGCGCATCAAGTTGATCGGCGATTGCCGGTCGTTGCCGACCAACTTGTTTTTCGCGGGAGTTTTTTGGCTGACTACTTCGCCGGGATTTCCGCGCGGGAGCGATTGCCCTCGTGGATGTGGCTGCCGGATGGCGTTGACTGTGACCTGTTCCGCCCGCAGCGGACGGACGCGGCTGTCGCCGAATTGCGGCGCGCACACAATCTGGAAGGGCGTTTTGTGGTCGGCCTCGTCGGCAATATTCATCACAACCCGCACCACAATCTTTTTTACGGTTGGGAATTGGCTGAAGCCTTAGCGTTGATTCCTCAGGACGTTCCGGTGACGGGAGTCGTGGTGGGCGATGGCCCCGGTCGGCACGTGTTAGAGGCTACGCGGGAGCGGCTCAAGCTTGGTGAAAGGTTGCGGTTGATAGGTCGTGTGCCGCACAATCTAGTCCCGCTGTGGATGAATGTCTTTGACGTTGGCCTATCAACACAGACTGATGATCCGGTCGGTTGGGGAAGAACCACAGCCAAGCTGCCGGAATATCTGGCGTGCGGCGCTCCTGTTTTGTGCAGCGATGTCGGCGAGGCTCACCGGCTCTTAAAAGAGAGCGGTCAAACATTGTCTTATCGCGGCTATCGTGATGAGGATTATCCGGTGCGGCTGGCAAAGCGTTTAATGGAGCTAGTGAATTGCGATTTGCAGCCGCTGCGTCAGCACAATCGGGATTTGGCTCTTAAGCTTTTCGATTACAGAGTTCTGCGTATCCAGCTACAGGAGTTTCTGGACAAATCTTGACGATGCGCCTCGCAGTCATCTGTGATTACGCCGAGGAGAACTGGCCCAGTATGGATTTGGTAGCGGAGATGCTCCTAAAGCATCTGCGCGCCGACCATGCGACAACCGTTCAAGCCACGCGAATCTGCCCGCCGCTGAAACGGCGATTCAGCCGCCTTCCGATATTTGAGAACCATGGACTCGCCTTCAACTTCGACCGGTTTATCAATCGCTTTGGAGATTATCCGAAACTACTCAAGCGGCAAAGACGAGACATTGATCTGTTTCACATTGTAGACCATAGCTATGCGCAGCTTGTGCATCAGCTTCCCGCAGAGCGCACCATCGTGACGTGCCATGACATAGACACTTTTCGTTGTCTGCTTGAGCCGGAGCGTGAGCCGCGCTCAAAGTTGTTCGTCGCGATGACCGGAAAAATTCTTGACGGCTTGCGCCAGTCCGCGCGCGTGACTTGCGATAGCCTTGCGACGCGCGACGATTTGTTAAAGTACGAAGTCGTTCCGCCGGAACGCATGTCCGTCATTTATAATGGAGTGCATCCGACCTGTTCCGCAGAGCCGGATTCGCTTGCAGATGAAGAAGCCGCGCGGCTGCTCGGCGCGGCGCAGGCCGACGGGATAGATTTGCTGCACGTCGGCAGCACGATTGCGCGCAAACGAATTGATGTGCTACTCAGTGTCTTCGCGGCGGTCAAAAAAGAGTTTCCGCAGGCGCGGCTCCTGCGTGCCGGAGGAGCATTTACGGGCAAGCAGTTAAAGCTTGTCGAGCAGCTCAGGTTGGCAAAATCCATCGTCGTCTTGCCTTCGCTCTCCCGTCCCGTGCTGGCCGCCGTGTACAGGCGCGCGACGCTGGTCTTGCAGCCGTCTGAGCGCGAAGGGTTTGGGCTGCCGGTGATTGAAGCGATGGCGTGCGGCGCTCCGGTCGTTGCCAGCGACCTGCCAGTCCTGCGCGAGGTAGGAGGCGAGGCGAGCGTTTATTGCCCGGTCGCAGACGTGAAAGCGTGGACAACATCAGTCAACGAATTGTTATCCGGGCGGAGCATGAAACCGGAGCTTTGGGAATCGCGCCGCGCCGCCGGACTCGCGCAGGCAGCTTTGTTTAGCTGGTCTGAATACGCACGCCGGATGGTCTGCCTGTATCAGGAACTGAACGCTTCGTGAGACAATCTGTGCCTTATACTTTGGCCGGAAATCCGGTTATAACTTTGTCGTAGAAGTTCGCGTTTGTGAGGAGCATATTTTGTGAGCGGGAAAAAAGTTCTCATCACAGGCATCACGGGTCAGGACGGAAGCTATCTGGCAGAGCACCTGTTAGAACTCGGATACGAAGTGCACGGCCTTGTGCGTCGCGTCGCGCTGGAAGATCCTGAAGGCAGATTTGTGCGCCTCGCGCACTTGCTGGATAAGCTGGTCTTGCATCCGGCGAGTCTTGAAAGTTACCCGAGCATTTTCAGCGTCGTTAGCCGCCATGAGTTCGATGAGTGCTATCACCTGGCGGCGCAGAGTTTTGTCGCGGAAAGCTTTGCCGACGGCTTTTCGACGATGAACACGAACATCAACGGCACGCATTACATGCTGGCCGCCCTGCGCGAGATACGCCCCGCTTGCCGCTTCTACTTTGCCGGGTCGTCAGAGATGTTCGGCAAGGTGCGCGAGATGCCGCAACGCGAAACGACGCCCTTTCATCCGCGCTCGCCCTACGGCATCAGCAAGGTCGCGGGCTTTGATTTGACGCGCAACTATCGCGAGGCATACGGCATGTACTGCGTGTCGGGCATGCTTTTTAACCACGAATCGCCGCGTCGCGGTTTCGAGTTCGTCACGCGCAAGATTACCAGCACGGTCGCGCGTATCAAGCTGGGGCTGGCGTCCGAATTGCGCATCGGCAATCTGGAAGCGAAACGCGATTGGGGGCACGCAGCGGATTACGTGCGCGCGATGCACTTGATGCTGCAACAGGCTGAGCCGGACGACTACGTCGTGGCGATGGGCGAGACTCATTCGGTGCGCGAGTTTTGCGAAAGAGCGTTCTCGGAAGTTAAGCTCAATTATCAGGATTATGTAGTGGTGGACGAGCTTTATTACAGACCTGCGGAAGTTGACCTGTTAATCGGTGATGCGACCAAAGCGCGCACAGTTCTCGGCTGGCAACCGCGCTACACTTTCGAGACTTTAGTGACAGAGATGGTGCAATCCGATCTTGAATCCCTGCGCGCGATGAGCGGAAGCCCCAGTTTGCAGGCCACGCCGTTTCGTTACTGAAATTGCCCGAAGGCCATTATGCGCTGCTCCGTCTATTTAACCCAAGATGCTGAATATAGATGTGTTGGGGGATGTCTTTCATTGCCACTAGTACTTTGTCAGGTTAGTTGTTGTAGAAAGCGTTGTGGCTGAAAAACAATGAGTACCAGATTTCATTCAATAGTTGTTCTAATAACTAACCTGACAAAGTACTAGCTTTAGCTAGTGGATCAAGGTTGCCTCTACTTTCGGCTTTAGCCGAACCATTTAAGCTCAAGCAACCGGCCGGAAGGATTTCAATTATACTTTGGCTAAAGCTTTCTGTTAAGACATGTCTCCACTAGCTGAAGCTAGTGGCAATTTATTAACCGGCAACTTGGGTTATTTATCAGATGAGCACTCTGCTTAATCCATCAACGCGGCCTCGCGATGCTGAGTTAGAAACTTCAGTTAATGCGCCTGCGCCTCTGCCGTGGATGCAGGCATTGAGAGGGCGGCGCGTGCTTCACGTCGGCAAATTTTATCCGCCGCACATGGGTGGTATGGAGACGCATTTGCAGGCTCTCTGCGAAGAGTTGCAGGATAAGATAACGGTCGAAGTCCTCGTTGCCGGAGATGAACGCAGGACTAGAGAAGAGATTATCGGCGGCGTGAAGGTGACGCGCGCAGGCACAGCTCTCAATCTTTCTGCCGCGCCGATCTGTCCCGCGATGACGCGAAAGATTCGCGAAGCGAGGGCAGACCTTGTGCATATGCACTTACCGAATCCGACAGCCATCCTCGCCTACCTTGCGAGCAAACATCGTGGCCGTCTCATCTTTACTTATCACAGCGATATTATCCGGCAGAAAATGTTGAGCCGTGCGTTCCGGCCTTTCCTGCGTCGCGCCTTGACCAGAGCGGATGCCATTATTGTCGGCAGTCCGAATTATCTTGAAAGCTCAAGCGTCTTGCAGGAGTTTAAGGAAAAATGCCGCGTCATTCCCTTCGGCATTCCCTTTGAGAATTTTCATCAGGCGGATGCGGCGTTGGTCTCAGAGATACGACGACGTTACGGCGAGCGCATCGTGCTGGGCGTCGGGCGGCTGGTGTATTACAAAGGCTTTGAGTATCTGATTCGCGCGATGAAAGAGGTGCGCGGCCATCTGCTGATTATCGGCGGCGGCCCTTTGCTCGGCGCGCTTGAGAGAGAAGCAGCGGCGTGCGGCCTTGCCGAGCGCGTCACGTTTTTAACCGATGTCAAAGACGTGCGCCCGTATTATCATGCGGCGGATGTGTTCGCGCTTTCGTCCATCGCGCGCAGCGAGGCTTTCGGTCTCGTGCAGTTAGAGGCGATGGCATGCGGCATTCCGGTCGTGAACACAAGGCTGGATTCCGGCGTCCCCTTCGTCTCGCAGGACGGAGTCACCGGCCTGACTGTTCCGCCCGCAGACGCGCACGCTCTGGCACAGGCGATCAACGGCTTGCTTGATGATGCGCCGCTGCGCGCAAAGTTTGGCGAGGCTGGGCGGCGGCGCGTCGAGCAGGAGTTTAGTTTGGAGACGATGACGCGCAGGACGCTTGAGCTATATGCAGAAGTTCTGGCGATGAAGAATCGAAGTTAAAATTTTAGAAGCTGTTTGAAAATTCCGTTAAGCCGCGCGAGCGGCGATAAGAAGGTAGCCAGACGTGCAACGTCTGGTCGGATGAAATAATCGTTGCCGCTATTCTGCGCGCATCTTCAATGCGCGAAACTTTTCTTCAACCTTCCAGACGTTTCACGTCTGGCTACCTTCTCGTTGCGCCTTCAGCGCAAAATTCGGAATTTTCAAACAGCTTCTTAGCTCGACTTTATCCATTTCCGATCTTTGAAAATAAAACGGAAGGCAGCGTAAGCTGATTGACCAACTCCGCCAAGAGAGGTCTTTCGATGCTGACACTGCCTTCCGAACTGATGAGCCTGATTGTAGCTTTTGCGCCTTTGTTTTCCAAGCCTGTCTGGCAACACGTCCAAGTGCTGCTGGTCGGTGCCCTGCTCGCGCCGGGCAAGCGCACGGTGACCTCTGCGTTGCGCGTCTGCGGTCTGAGCCACGAGCGGCACTTTCAGACTTATCATCGCGTCTTGAATCGCGCTCGGTGGTCTTCGCTTTCGGCGAGCCGCATTCTGCTCTCGTTGCTCATCAAGAGCTTCGCGCCTAATGGCGCGCTCGTCTTTGCCATAGATGACACTATCGAGCGGCGGCGCGGAGAGCGGATCACAGCCAAAGGCATCTATCGCGACCCGGTGCGTTCTTCGCACTCGCACTTCGTCAAAGCGAGCGGGCTGCGTTGGCTGTCCCTGATGCTGACGGTGCGCATCCCCTGGGCTGAAAGAGTGTGGGCATTGCCCGTCTTGACCGCCTTGTGCCCGTCCGAACGCTACTACAAAGATCGCCAGCGTCCCCATAAGAAGCTGACTGAGTGGGCGCGGCAGATGCTCCTGCAAGTCAAGCAATGGTTGCCCGAGCGCGAGATGGTCGTGGTGGCTGACAGCAGCTTTGCCGCACTTGAACTGCTTGAGGCGGTGCGGCGGCGGATGACAGTCATTACGCGCTTGCGCCTCGATGCTGCGCTCTATGATCCCGCGCCGGTGCGCAGACCCCGCCAGAATGGGCGGCCACGTTTGAAGGGAGCACGACTGCCGACGCTGGCTACTGTGCTCAAGGATGAACAGACGGTGTGGAGTCAGCACCGGATTGCCGGATGGTATGGCGGCACGGCGCGAGTGGTTGAAGTCACATCAAGAGTGGCCGTGTGGTATCACACCGGAATGGTGCCGGTTCCCGTCCGCTGGGTGTTGGTCAGAGACCCGCTGGCGAAGTTCAAGCCGCAAGCCCTGCTTTCGACCAAGCTTGAAAGTGACCCCGTTGAGATGTTGGAGTGGTTCGTCAGACGCTGGCAAGTTGAAGTGACGTTTGAGGAGGCCCGCGCACATCTCGGTATGGAGACACAAAGACAGTGGTCGGAGAAAGCCATTGCCCGCACGACGCCAGCGGTGCTGGCACTGTTCTCGATAGTGACCTTGCTGGCGCATCAACATTATCGTCAGAAGCGGAAGTTGTTCGTGCGCCAGGCCGCATGGTACGTCAAGCGGCTGCCGACCTTCTCAGATGCCTTGGCAACTGTGCGCCAGCCGCTATGGCGCGAAGGAAGTTTTCACACATCGCATTCCGGAACCGACAGCGTAAAAGTAGATCGCACATTGTTAGAACGGCTGACGGATGCGCTCTGCTACGCCGCTTGAATGGATAAAGTCGAGCTTAGCAACTGAAGCGTGAATACTTACTTACTCATCTTTATTTTATCCGCCGTCTCGTCGCTCGTGCTGACGCCGACTGTGCGCCGCGTGTGCGAGCGGTACGGGCTGTTGGATGTGCCGCGTGATGATAGGCGCGTGCATCGCAAGTCGGTTCCGCGCCTCGGCGGCGTAGCGATTTTTCTGGCTGCGCTGATTGCGCTCTCCGCGCTTCCGTTCGTACATAATTCGCTGACGCGCTCGCTCGGCGTCATCCGTTGGAGATTCTTTGCCGTTCTCATCCCGGCGACGCTGGTCTTCCTGTTCGGCGTCTATGACGATTTGCGCGGGTCTAAAGCGCCCGTGAAATTTCTCGTTCAAGCGTTGGCGGGAGGATTGCTGTACGCGCTCGGCGGGCGCATAGAAGTTCTCTCCGTGCCGTTTGTCGGGACCATCGAGCTGCCCGTCGTGCTCAGCGTCTTTTTAACTATCCTGTGGACGGTGGCGATTAGCAATGCTTTTAATTTGATTGATGGGATGGACGGCTTAGCCGCCGGGGCTGCGTTGTTTGCGTCGTTCGTGATGATGGTTGTGTCGCTGTCGCTCTACAATCCTTTTGTGACGATCATCTCGCTCGCGCTGGCCGGAGCCTTAATCGGATTTCTGCGCTACAACTTTAATCCGGCTTCGATCTTTCTGGGAGATTCGGGCGCGTTGTTCATAGGCTTCACGCTGGCCGCGCTCGCCGTGCAGGGAACTCAGAAAGCATCCACAGTGGTCGCGGTGATGATTCCTTTGCTGGCTTTCGGCGTGCCGATGGTGGACACTGGATTTACGATGGTGCGCCGCTTCCTGAGCGGACGCCCGCTCTTTCAAGGCGACCGCGAGCATATACATCACATGCTCTTAGCGCGCGGCTGGTCGCAGAAGCGCGTCGCTTTCGTCCTCTATGGCGCGTGCGCCCTGTTTGGCTTGATGGCGATGCTGTTTGTCGGCCAGTCCGGGCGCACGACAGGCTTGATGCTCTTTGTGATTGGCGTGGCGGTGGTCTTGGCCGTCGGGCGGCTGCGCTATCACGAGATAGATGAGATTAAGGCGAGCATGAAGCGCAACCTCGGCGACCGTCGCCTGCGCGCTGCCAACAACCTGCGCGTGCGCCGCGCGACCCGCGCCATCTCCGAAGCCCGCACGCTTCACGAAATGTTCGATGCGATGCAGAAGATGCTTGAGTTCGGCGAATTCGTCTACGCCCTCGCGCAACTCGGTCATGCGGAAGATGCAGAGCGTAATGAGAGCCTGCTGGCGCGAGAGCAAAGCGCAAACACCCTGCGCCCCGCAGAAATGCACAAAGGATTAATCCGCTGGACGTGGGAGCGCGGCGACATCGAAGCCGAAGAGATCGTAGGCTCCGGACATTTCTGGACCTTGCGCCTACCGCTTTCGACCGAGCGCGGCGCGTGGGGCTACGTCAATCTCTATCGCGGCCTTGATAGCGACGCTCTCATGCTCGACATCAACTACCTCTGCCACCTCTTCCAGCGCGAGATGTCCCACGCCGCCGAACGCATCCTGACCGCAGATGACAGGCATCCTGTCTCAAATGCCCCGCCGCAGATTATGAGCGCGACGAAGTAATGTAAGAGCAGGTTGGTATACGTTGACCATCAAGACAATTTACGCTCTTTTGTTTCAGATTATCCTATCGCAACCACACACGAACAGTTAGATATTTATATTAGAAGAATTGCAGACGCTTCGCGCAAAAATGAGTTCATGTCCTAATAATAATTTAATGGAGATTGACTCTAACCATATAAATTAATATTCAGGGTTTTTATGATTCTCAACTCTTTACACTAGAATAGGCCACTGCTGTAAAGCTTCGATGGCAGTGTAGCCTGTCAACTTAATACTGCGCTCCATAAGTCTATCCCTACTGTATTCTGTAAACCATTTAATAACTGACATCTTTTCACTCTCTGGCATTCCATAAGCACTACCATAGATGTCGCGTTGGCCTTCAGTTGTCTTAATCCAAAGCCTCTCAAGGTTTACTGGATGAAAACCAAAGCCAAGAAAGCATATTCGCGAGGCGTCCTTGATTAATTTTTGAGCCTCAACAAATTGACCATTTGCAGATACATCCTCATGGATTATTTTTATATCAGAGATACATTGCCTCAGAATTGACGGTGATATAGTTGGCTCATACGGTCTGCCAGTACCATCTAGAACGGGCAGTTTACCGAGATCACCATGTAAATGTATGATAGGAATAGTGCGGACTAATTTAGCGGCATTCGTATCTGAAAGTCCATAACTATACTTTATAGCTATGAACAGGAAATGTTCGAGAGAGCGGTCATAGTTGAACGTAATTATAGAGATTTTGTTGTTTTCAAAAGTCTCTGGGGTTGCGCTAAGCTTCTGAAACAGATATGCATACCAGTGGCTATTTCGTCCCCTTTCTAAATTGGTTTCAGTCTCACAAGGTATAAGAGCGCGTGCGATGCAAGTCTTGCCAACTTTGATAAATTCAGGCCGGTGTTCAAGGAATGCATCTATGGAAGCTTGAAAAGATAGCTCAAGATGCCGACGGAAATTAATCAGAAACCCCCATTCAAAGCCGGAGTCCAAAATGTCATTAGTGAACTGGCCGCCTTTATCTTTTAGTTCTTTGATTATGTGGTTGGTAAGTGTGTTGCCCGATGGAAAACCATAGGGGATACTAGCTCCCGCTCCTAAGATAAGGACAACTCGATTAGTAATCATCGCGGTTTATTATTACATACTCCCTTTCCTGTCCAAAGATTCTACTTAAAACATTTTGAGCGAGCGCGCTAACAACCTTTCGTCGTCACTTCATTTCTGCTACATTTTGCATAGGAGACGCTTATGACAGACGCAGACCGCCAGCGCACAATGGATTTCATCCTTGAGCAGCAAGCACAGTTCTCAGTGAATCTACAAAAGCTTGAGGAAATACAAAAGGCTGATGCCGTGCGAATCGGAAGAGTGGAAGAGTCTATTATTACCCTCACACGAATAGCTCAAGGCTTTGATGAGAGATTAGACAATCAACAGGAACAAATTACAGATGTGAAGCAGGCCGTTGTGATGCTTGCTAAGATTGTGGGCGAAGGGCGTAACGGGCAGTCATAGAGACAAAACATCTTAGCTTCAATATGGGGCAGGGCTGAAAAAGCTTTGCCCCTTTCTTCATCCCTTCATTTCTGCTACATTCAGCGCGAGAGGCATGAAGACATGACTAATGAAGAGATGGAGAGAGCTATTGAGTTCTTACTGAAGAGTCAGGCTGGCTTTGAGGCACAGCTTGCACAGACGAGCCAGCAAATGCAAGTGCTGGCAGAGACGCATACAGAGTTTACGCGATTTGTGCGAAGCCATATGGAGGCGCAAAGCGAGCTTAATCAGTCTGTGCGGGAGACTTTGCGCTCATTGACGCTGGCGCAGGCTCGGACGGATGAGCGTTTAAGCGATCTTGAGAGCGGCAGTTGACTCCGAAAATATTTTAGGTTTATACGGCATAATGGGGCAGGGCTGAAAAGCTTTGCCCTTTCTTCGTTTAGTTTTTTATGCTTCTAAATTTGCCAAAAGTTTATCCGATTACGGCTGTGCGGCTGTGCGGCCTCGCGCATGCGGAGCAGGTGGCGCGGCTCGTCGCGGGCGGCGCAGAGCTTGTGCAGTTGCGCGAGAAGCACAAAAGCCCGCGAGAATTTTATGCGGAGGCTGTGGAGGCTCTGCGGGTGGCGCGTGAGCTTGGAGCGCGGCTCATTATTAATGACCGCGCTGATGTTGCGCTCGCGCTCAAAGCGGATGGCGTGCATCTGGGGCAGGACGATCTGCCGCCGGAGGCCGCGCGCAGGCTTTTGGGCGAAGCGGCAATCATCGGTTACTCGACGCACAACGTCGCGCAGGCGGTCGAAGCTGCGGGGATGCCTATAGATTATCTGGCGATTGGCCCAATCTACGCTACCACTTCAAAAGAGAAGCCGGATGCCGTCGTCGGCCTCGAAGGATTGCGGCGCGTCCGCGAGGCCGTGGGGCGTCTCCCGCTCGTCGCCATCGGCGGCATCAACCACGAAAACGCACGCGAGGTCATCGCCGCCGGAGCAGATTCCGTCGCGGTCATCAATGCCGTGCTGGCCGAACCGCTCGAAATCGAGGAGCGCACGCGGCGGCTTTTAGCCTCGCTCTCACCCGAAATGCTCACAAATACTGAGCAAAAATAAAAATACTTGCGTTTATCTTCGTTTTACGCGACAATCGTTCTGTCTTAACCGGCCAGTAGAGCTGCCCAGCTCGCGCGCGAGGCCGGTCGCTTCAAGACTTTCCCACTGATAGCAGTTAAGCCCCGAAAAAAACTTTCAATGGAGCATCTTTTGGCATGAGCTTTCTCGATCTACCGCCGATTCTTGAGCGCATGTTGCTCGTTTCCGACAAAATCAGCGACCTCAACTTTTCCGTAGGCCAGCCGCCGCAGGTCGAGATCAACGGCAAGCTGACGCCCGTCGAGCCGCTCGGTCTGAAAAAGCTTTCGCCGTATCAAACCGAAGTCATCGCCATGACCTTGATGAAGGGCAACCCCGATGCCGCTTCGCGCTTAGCGCGCACGGGGACGGCAGACCTCAGCTACAGCCTGCCCTCGCGCACGCGATTTCGCGTCAACATTTTTCAGCAGCGCGGAACTTACGCCATCGTCATGCGCGTGATTCCGACTTCTGTTCCGACCGTGGCGTCGCTCAATTTACCTGCGCAGCTTTCCGACATCGCGGAACTGCGCAACGGCATCGTGTTGCTGACAGGCCCGACCGGCTCAGGCAAAAGCTCTACGCTCGCGGCCATCATAGATCGCATCAACGAGACCAAGCATTATCACGTCGTCACTATCGAAGACCCCCTGGAGTTTCTGCACACGCACAAGAATTCGACCATCAACCAGCGCGAGGTCGGAACCGATACGGAAGATTTTCCGTCCGCGCTGCGCGCAGCTTTGCGTCAGGCTCCGAAAGTGATTCTGATCGGCGAGATGCGCGACTTCGAGACGACAGAGATTGCTATGGAAGCAGCCGAGACAGGCCATCTGGTCTTTTCCACCTTGCATACGATTGATGCTTCCAAGACGGTTGACCGCATCATCGGCCTCTATCCGAAAAATGAAGAGCAGGTGATTCGCACGCGCCTCGCGCAGACATTTCGTTACATCGTCTCGCAGCGTTTGATTCCGCGCTCGGACGGGCGCGGGCGCGTCGCAGCCGTAGAGATTCTCAGATCCAGCCCGCGCACGCGCGAGTACATAGAGCAGGGCGAAGCGCACGGCAAGTCTCTCCTGGACGCGATGCGCGATGGCGTGATTGACGGCATGCAGGATTTCGACACCGTCATCAAAGACCTCATCGAGCGCAAAATCGTTACGCTCGAAGACGGCTTGGCCTTTGCCACCAACCAGAACAACTTACAGCTCGCGCTCCAGGGTCTCTCTTCGACCGAAGATTTTATACGCGCCGAAGAAGCCACTACCGGCGCGAACAATCAATACGATTCCATGCTCAGCATGATCGAATAAAACAGTAGTCAGTAGCCAGTAGTCAGTAGACAGCATAAAAACAAAAAGCTTTTCTACTGGCTACTGGCTACTGACTACTGCTTTTAGAGAACGCTTATGATTATTACCTGCACCAGTTGCTCTATGCGTTTGCAAGTGGAGGACGAAAAAGTCCCTGCGCGCCCGTTCACGTTGCGTTGTCCGAAGTGCCAGAGCATCGTTCACGCGCAGCCCGTCACGGGAACGTATGAGGAAAGCGCGCTGGCGCGTGGCAACTCGCCCGCGTCCGGGAATCCGCGCCTCGAATCGCCCGCACCCGCGCCGCCTTACAAGCTAGATGCTTCTGCCGATAAAAAGAGCGAGGGAAACGGCGTTGATGAAAGCTCCTCTGCGGATAGTAAAGATTTGCTGCGGATGCTGGCAACGCTCTTGCAGCGCGGCACGCAGACTGCGGACAACGCGCGGCCCTGGCGACGAAGCGTGTTGGTCTGTGTGGGAGAGATGCACCGCGAGGCCGTGGCGCACGCGCTGGCCGACAATATCTATGACGTTTATGTCGCCGAAAATAAGGCGCAGGCCGTCGAGCGCATGCGCGATGAGCGGATGGATGTTTTAGTGCTGTCCCCGGATTTCGATGTGGCAGAGCAGGGCGAAGCCTTCATCCGTCGCGAAATCAATTCTTTGCGACCGCCTGAACGACGACGCCTGTTTCTGGTTCAACTCACAGACGCAGGGCGCACGCAGGACGCTCACGCGGCCTTCATCGGCAATGTGAGCCTGATCGTCAACACTGAAGACATTGAAAAAATGGGGCGCGCTCTGGAACGCTCGCTGCGCGACTACAACGAGCTGTATCGCAGTTTCAATGAAGTATTAAAAGTCAGCCCCATCTGATCTGCTGAGAAGTTGGAAATTCTTTTAAGCCGCGTGAGCGGCGATGAGAAAGTAGCCAGACGTGCAACGTCTGGAATACGTGTCGTTAATTGATCGCGCATTGAAGATGCGCGGAGAAGATTCTCGCGCCCCTTCAGGGCGCAAATCGTTAATGAAATGTGACCAGAGGCTGCGCTCTCGCTTGCCACTGGCTACCTTCTGGCTGCGCCTCCGGCGCATCAATGGGAATGCTCAAACAGCTTCTGAAATAAATCTCTGGAATTTATTCCGTGAGAAAAAACTTAAGCCCCGTCCGGCGCAGCTTGATTTCGAGTTGCACCCGGCGGGGCTTAAATATGCGGCATCCGAACTTGATGTTTTATGGCTTAACGTTCTCGATGCTGGTTGCCAGTACGTCGTAGAGCGCGCAGACGGCTACCTTCTTAGGCTCTTTCAGCAGCGGGATATTGTTTAATTCCACAGATGAGTTGCCGGTGATGTTGGCGGAGCCGATCCGCGTCCATAATTTGCCGTCGTAGCTCACCCAGAGGGGCACGAGCATGCGGAAGTTGTCACTGACGCCGGACTGTGTGATGCGGCCTGAGAGCGTCGGCTTGCCGTTCGCTGAACCTAGCTGGTACTCGAACTTATAAGCAGGCAATTCCATGCCATAGACCCACTGGTCAAAGAACCAATCCATCCGCCCGTTGCCCGCCAAGTCCATTTCAGGCGTCATGTGTTTTTCCACTGCGCGCTTGAAGTCTTCGGTCGTGACATCCTTGTTGTAATGGGTCTTTACAAAGTCATGCATCATCGCTATAAACCGTGCATCAAACCCCTCTTTGGCCTTCCGGTCGTACATCATCATGCGCAGCATGTGCAGAATGTACGGGCCTTTGGAATAGACAATGGGCTGATACGCGCCGCCGGTTTTTGAGTTATTTAACCTGAGTCCCTGAGTCATCGGCCCGACCGTATAAGGTTTGCGGCCTTTGGTCGCAGGCGACGCCTCAAGCACGCGGTCGCGCTGCTCACTCCAGAATTCCAGAAATTTATCCTGCCCGAGCACCTGTTGGACATAGAGCGAAGTTGAGAAATGCGCAAAGCCTTCGCTCATCCATTGATCGCGATAGGTGCTCCAGCCAATGATATGCCCCCACCACTGATGCGCCACTTCATGGGGCGCGACATAGGTATAGAAAGTGCTGGTGGCGTATCGCGCACCTATCAGCTTGACGCGCGTCGTCTCATCAAGAAAAGCCGTGTAAGGCATATAGACGAGCGTCGGCCATGACTGACCAAAAGACCCGTAAGGCTGTTGCGTCATGGCAATCCGCGTATAAGGCAGCTTGCCGAAATAAGCGTTATAGACGCGCATGGCTGTTTGCGTCTGAGCCAGAGCCATGTCAGCCGCCCCGGTAGTGCCGCCTGCGCCAATGGATGACGCACTGCCTCCGCTGGCCTGCTCAAGCGTTTTACCGCTGGCCATTTCATTCATCCGTTCGGCCAGTTGACGATTTCTAATATCGGGCGCGACAACCGTATTGGCATAAAACTCGACGTTGTAGCCGGTCTCTTTATCAAGCACCTCTTTCTTCTTGAACTTGCCATAGTTGAATCCAGCGACGGCCAGCTCCGTCTCTCCGCTCGACCATTTTGTGACCATGTATTTATCTTCTTTCGCGTCAGGCATGGTCTGTGCGCCGACGCCGATAAAGGTAAAACCTTTGGGATACCGGAAGGTGATTGTATAAGTGGCGCGATGGCCGAAGAGCGCGTTACCATTGCTCGGATACCAGTTCAAGCGCGAGTCGAGCGCGAAATTGCCGCCGCCGTAATCGGATACTGCGCCATCGCCTTCAAACTGAACGGTTATTTTATATTCATTACCGGCCACCAATGGCTCCGGCATGATGATGCCGAAATCAGCGTCTTCATTTTTATGCTCCTGAACGAATTCCAGAGTGTGGCCTTGAGCGTCCGTCACGTTGGTGGCGCGCAAAGAGGGAAGCAGGAAAAAGGGCAGCACCCTGACGCCTGAAACGTTCGCACGGAACGTCACTTCGTCGGTCGCAGAGAGGCGTGTCCCGCGCAAGGTAGCATCAATTTCATGATGCTTAATATCGTAGAGGCGGCGATTCTGTGAGCCGTTGGCGGTTCCCTTGCGGTATTCGTCAGCCATGTGAAAGGACGCCCAGAAGTCGCCATTGGGATTCTGGCCGTAATCGGCAAGCAGAACTTGCTCAGGTGAAAACAGAAAAGTGCCGAGCGGGTCAATCTGATAAACCAGCTTACTGTGCTGACTCCCATTGATAAAGGCGACGAAGAAGCCCGGGCGCTTCACTGTCGAATAAATGTCGGTCAGCGTCCGCAGTTCGACGTTAGTCCTGAGTTCTTTGCGCAGGTAACTTTCGTTCTCGCGGTACAGGTCACGCGCACGCGCGGCCTGCGGCCCGTTCGTTCCCATTTTAACGCTCGACGAAGCCTTGATTTCTTCAAATGTTTCATCCGTGAAGTGTAGAATTACTTGCGTGAAATCTTCTGTCAGCGTCTGCTTATCAACAAAGAGGGCGAGATGGCGTTTCTCGGCTTCGGTGGGAGGCGTCATGTTAATCTCGCCCTCACCGATAAAGACCGCGCCGGTACTGCGTCCTTCCACCGGCGCCTTGAAATAAAGCTCGCCGCTGCGCAGCGTAAAAGTCGCCGCGTCCCGCTTAACGACGAGGTTCGAGACCGTCGCATACGGGCCGCTGAAGGCATCCGGGCTGTTGGACTTTTGCCTGAGCTGTTGATAAATCGGGTCTGTATTGGGCTTGGCGTCGCTTGCCGTCACGGTGACGGTTTCTTCAAAAACCGCCACTTCCATTTTCACGTCAACGGTCTGAGTCTTGTTATCTTCAACCAGAATATTTTCGCGGCGCGCATCGCTGAAGCCTTTGGCCGTAATCGTTATCACGTAAGAGCCTGACACCAGCCCTTCGACTTTGAAGCGGCCTTGCTTATCAGTGATGGAGGTAAAAGTTTGCGTGGTGACGGGGTCAACGACAGTCACCGTTGCGCCGACAATAACCGCGCCCTTCGGGTCTGTCACCGTGCCGGAAATCATTCCGCCCGCCGCGTATGCAAGGGCCAGCGGCGTGGCGAGAATAATCAAAGCGAGCGCCAGAGAAACAGCTTTTCGAGAGAACATAATTATGACCTCAAATCAAGAGAGATATTTTGCGATCCGGAAATCAAATAGTCGCCGGATTAAAAATAGGTTTCAGGGGAACACAAGAGTTTTTTGCCCGGACCGGCAAAATTCAAGCACCTATGATGCTTGGTTTGTGCCGTGCGGCTGTACGATGAATCGTCTATTTCGGCCACCTGTGAACGCACGCGCATCGTCAGATGCTTAAAGCGAGTCACAGTCTGATAAGAGACGAGGCTTTATCTTCTAATGCAAGGCAGCGTGTGTCAAGCCGCCCCGCCGCCAGCCTCTTGTCAGGTTGTCACAAGGGCGCAGGACATGGCATGCTGAAGGCGAAACCAGTCGGGCGGATAGGGAAAACAAAGAATGTTTGTCGAAAGCAAGATTAAAACAAGGCTGCTCAGACGCATGGGCGAGGCGATCAAGGATTTTGGGATGATCGAGGACGGCGACCGCGTGATGGTCTGTCTGTCCGGCGGCAAAGACAGTTACACGATGCTCGATCTGCTGCTGGACGTGCAAAAGCGTGCGCCCGTCCGCTTTGATTTGATCGCGGTCAACCTGGACCAGAAGCAGCCCAATTTCCCTGCGCACGTCCTGCCCGAATATCTTGAAAGCAGGGGCTTGCCCTATCGCATCGTCGAGCGCGACACGTATACGATTGTCAAGCGGCTCGTGCCGGAAGGCAAGACCTATTGCTCGGTCTGCTCGCGGCTGCGTCGCGGCATTCTCTATAACATCGCGGTCGAAGAAGGCTGCACCAAGATCGCTCTCGGTCATCATTCGGACGACATCATCACGACGTTTCTCCTGAATCTCTTTTTCACCGGAATGATGAAGGCGATGCCGCCCGTCTTGCGCTCGATGGATGGACGCAACACTGTGATTCGCCCGCTCGCTTACTGCCGCGAAGCGGATATTACGGAGTACGCCGCCGAGCAGAATTTTCCGATTATCCCTTGCGACCTCTGCGGCTCGCAGTCGAATCTGAAACGAGTGCGCGTCAAGCGACTTATCACAGAGCTTGAGAAAGAGATTCCGCACATCCGCGCCTCCATGCTGACCGCTCTGGGCAACACTCTGCCGTCGCACCTGCTCGACCCGAACCTTTTCGATTTTAGAAAACACGCACCCACGACCGGCGATGTCGAAGCGGAACTGAACGCGGCCATCGGCCATGTCGAAGAGCCTTCGCCGCCTGCGCTGATTTCTATCATGTAAAAATTTTAGCCACAGAGATAAAGAAGGCAAAAGTAAAAAGGTAAAAGGTAAAAGTGAGGCTCAAAGCATTTTAATAAAATCGGCTTCCGCCTTCCTTTTGCCTTTTTACTTTTACCTTTTGCCTTTTCCTGAAGTTATGGCAGCAACCGCCAGGCGACGTGAATTAGATTGGAGCGAGTTTCCTTCGGGGGCGGTCATGGAGTATTCCACGCACCTGTGCCTGTCCTGCATCTTCAAAATCTTTACCACGCAACTGGGGCTTGCGCCGCGCACGGCTTACACGGAAATCAAACGCCACTCGCCAGCCATCGCGGAATTGACCGGCTCCATCGCCGCGCGTCCCTACTTCGACAGCAACGAAAAGAATCCGCACTGTCCTTACTGCAACGCAGTCAAGCGATGGCACGCGCAGCTTGACACCTATCGCATAGAAGGCGGCAAGGGAACGGATGCTTTGCGCCGCGCGCTTCTCAAATCGCTGCCCAAGTCGGACGAACAATTTCAGGTCATCGAAGCGAAGTCAGACCGCCGCACGCTCTTTTTTGAATGGTTAGAGATGCTGGTGAGCACGCTTGATCTGGACTCGGACGGGTGGCTCATCGAAGCGACGCGAGCCTTTCTCGAACGCCGCGAGCCGAAGACAAATTGGGCGGAAATTTTTGAAGGCGTGCGCGCCATCCGCCGCTCGCATCGCCTTGAAGAAGGTTTCGAGCGCGACGGGACGCGGCTCTTTCTCGCGCCTGCTTTATATAACGATGCGCTGCTGGTTCAATATCTGGTCAGCCGCTCGCACACGCACGGCGGGCGCACCTTAGAAGGCCGCCTGACGCTCATGGAACTGGTGCGCCGCATGCGCTACAGCGGGCACTTGCACGCGCAGGGCATCACGGAGCGCGACCAGTTCGACGTGCTGGAAAAGATGGTCGAGCATCTGACGGGCGGCGAAGGCGCGGTCAAGCTCTATTACATCGTTGACCGCAGGGATTTTCTGGAAAAGGTCAAGACTGTCTACGCGCGCTACGCTACTTGATTGGCTTAACTGGAAAGACTTCAGACCCCTCTGGTTGATTGCTCCGCCGGTGTGGGTATGGCGTCTCTTCTGTCGGACGGTAAATCATATCGCCCATCACAACCGGGTAAGGGTTATCTGGTTTAAGCTTCACTGTGGTTCTAATCTCACTAGACTTCTGAGCTGCCAGCACTCCCATCGCAGCGGGCTGGTCTGTTTCCCGCATTGTCGTGTAGAGACCCAAACCGGAAAAGAAACCCAGCACGGTCGAGAGCGCAGCCGTCGCCACGCGCGAGATTCGCCGCTTCAACGCACGCAATCCCACAGGACAATTTTGAGTCAAAATCGTTCCATCCGCGCGCCTGTAAAAGCGCACGCAGAGACGCCCCTCCGCGTGGCTGATAAGATTTTCGGCCTCTCGCTTGGTCATGCCTGAAAGGTTGTAAACATTTAATTGACACTGTCCGCAGAAGCGTTGCCGTTCATTGCCGAGCATGGTCTCCCAGTCGGCTGTGCAGGGTGACGCGACCTTCACGCGGCTGAGCGGGTCCTGGTATCCGGCCATCTGAAAAATTCCTCCTTGAATTGATTGGACACTGTTGGGAACGAATTTGTTCCGGCGGACTTGCAGGAAATTCTTAAGGCGGCGCGCTGGCTAGGATTTGCTTTGACTCACGATTGACTTCCTGCATGTTCCAGGTCTTCCGCTACCAGCGAGAACATCACAGCATCTTGCGGCTGGCCGTTTACCAGCAGGCGTTTGCGCAGCACCGCCTCGCGCAGCGCACCGGCTTTTTCCGCGACGCGCTGGCTCGGCAGATTCCCGACGGCGGCGACGATTTCTATGCGTTGCAGTCCAAGCTGCTCGATAGCGAAACGCGCCCCCAAACGTGTCGCGCGCGAGGCGATGCCGCGCCGTGTCCAACCGGTTCTAATCCAGTAGCCCAGATTCGCCATCTGCCATTCGCGCCGGATGTGATTGAGGCCGAGACTGCCGGTAAAAGTTTTCGTCTCAACATCGAAGATGGCAAAGCTATACTCCATATCATTCTTCCATGCCTCGTCGCGCGACATGATGTAGGCGGCGGATTCTTCCCGCGTGTATTCAGGATGACACCATGCCATCCAAGTCGAGAGTTCCTTCAATGATTCGCGCGCGGCCTGATATTGGGATTCAATATCTTCCTCGCGCCACGGTCGAAGCAGGATAATTCCATCTGTTAATTCAATATTCATCGTCATGTCAGAACCGCCTGCGGTAGCGGGCGGGTCAGCCTCAAACTAAGAAACCCGCCCGCTACCGCAGGCGGTTCTGACTTAAGCTCCGTCTATCGTAAATCTCTGGGCGTCAGCTTGGTGTTGGTCAGCGAGGTCAGAACATGATCGCGCCACTCTCCGTCAATCAAAAGATAATCGCGCGCGTAGCCTTCGACCGTAAAGCCCAGACGCCTGAGCAGCCTGCCGCTGCGCTCGTTGGTCGGAATATAGTTAGCCATGATGCGATGCAGGCGCAAGGTTTCAAACGCATATGAGATGGATGCTGTCAGGGCTTCGCGCATCAGGCCGCGCCCTTCAGCCCTGTAATCTATCTTGTAACCGAGATAGCAGGCTTGAAACGGCCCGCGCACGAAGTTGCTGTAGTTGCATTCGCCAATCACAGCCCCTTGCGGCCTCTCTTTCTCAAACAGCACGAGCTTCATCGCGCGGTCTTGCACGAAATCTTCCAGAGACCGCTTTAAGTAATCGCGCCAGAAATTTTCCGTGTAGAGGCCGTTAGGCTCAGGCGGCTGCCAGCGCGTCAGGTGCTCGCGGTTCTCTTCGGCAAAGGCGAGCATGCGCGGCGCTGCATCTTCCGCAGGAATGGTGAGCAACAATCGTTCGGTTTCGATGTAGGGGATTTTTAGCCGTTCTCTCATTTTGATTTAGCTGAGCCGCGCACGCTCGTCCGGCGTCGGCGGGCGGCGGCGATAACGATGCGTGACCGGGCGGCGGCGACCGATGCCGATGGCGTTGCGTGAGACTATCAAAGTCGGCGGCATCTGCCTGCGCTTGAATTCGTTGGCGGGCGATTCGACTCGATTAAGCAACTCGTAAACCAGACTTGCCTCATGCCCTTTGTCGATAATCTCTTCGGGCATCGCCTTCTGCTCAAAGTAAAGCCGCAAGATCGGGTCAATCCGGTCATAAGGCGGCAAACTCTGGTCGTCAAACTGTCCGGGCGCAAGCTCTGCCGACGGACGCTTTTCGATAATCGCGCGCGGAATAATCTCGCTCTCAAGATTATAATGCCGCGCGAGCTTGTAAACTTCCGTCTTCAAGACATCGCCCAGCGCGGCAAGGCCGCCGTTCGTGTCGCCGTAGAGCGTGCAATATCCCAAAGCCAATTCGGATTTGTTCCCGGTCGAGAGCAGCAGGCGATCTTCTCTGTTAGAGATGGTCATCAGGATGTTGCCGCGCAAGCGTGATTGCAGATTCTCAGCCGCAGGCGATTCGCCGCCGCGCACCGGAGCGGTCAGGTTCAATTCCCGCGAGAGAATCTCAAAAGCTTCCGAGATCGGATGCTCTCTGACTTTCATGCCGAGACGGCTGCTCAACTCTTCAGAGTCTTCGATGCTGCCGCGCGAAGAGAAGGGCGAAGGCATCATCACAGCCAGCACGTTCTCAGAACCTAAAGCCTCCGCACGCCAGCGCGGCGACGACAGCCGAATCAATTCCGCCGGACAATCCAAGCACTGCTTTCTGAAAATCATTCTTGTGCGCGTAGTCTCTGATGCCGAGGACGAGCGCCTGACGCACGGCTTCGATGTCGTTGCCGGGAAGGCACCTGTCATCGCTGACGCCGCAGTCGAGATCAACGGTGCCGTAAAATTCTTCAAACGGCGGAGCTTGCAGGATAATGTCGCCGCGACAATCTGCGACGATGCTCGCGCCGTCGAAAATGATGCCGTCGTTGCCGCCGACCAGATTGACATAAATGATTGGCAGCCCCGCTGCCTGCGCGCGGTGCGAGACCATAGAGCAACGCTCGCCCATCTTTCCTTTGTTGAACGGCGAAGCGTTGATAGAGACCAGCACGCTCGCGCCCATCTCGATCAATTCATCAGCCGGGTCGTGCGGGTACAAACGCTCTTTCCAATATGTCTTGTCGTTCCAGAGGTCTTCGCAGACGGCGACGCCGAGCCGCGCATCCTTGAGCGGAAACAACTGACGCTCGCGCGAAGAGACGAAATAACGCGGGTCGTCAAACACATCGTAATCCGGCAACAAGGTTTTATCCGCAAAGCCGATAAGCTTTTTATCTCTGATGACAGCCGCAGAATTATAGAGCCTGCGGCTCGCGCCCTGCTCAGCCGGTCGCACAGTCCCGACGATAGCCGTCAATCCTTCCGTCGCCTCGATTATTTTTTCGAGCGGAGCCAGCGACGAGCGCACCATGTCTCTATCCTGAAACCAATCGAAAGACATGTAGCCCTGCACAGCCGTTTCCGGCAACGCGACCAAATCCGCGCCGTCCTTTTTCGCCTGCTCGATAGCGCGCAGGACGCGCGATACGTTGCCCTCGTAATCGCCGCTCGTCGTGTTGATCTGTCCAATCGTAACGCGCATCCGTTTCGCAAATTTAGATTTTAGAGCGATGTATTTAGCCACAGAGGACACAGAGATTCAGATAAAAGATTTCAAATTCGGGATTTCAAATTTGAATCCCCTCTGTGCTCTCTGTGTCCTCTGTGGCTAAGGTTGGTTTTGATTTATGAACAACCCGGGCAACCGCAGGCGCAGGCTATCTCCGTCGTGTCTCCAGCATTCTCGCAATAGGCGCTGCAATAATTGCTGTCTTCGGAAGCGGGACAATTACAGGACGGATGCGCGCAAGTTTTATTATCGTCTGCCATAGGAATACCCTTCTTTCTATCTGAAAGTTAAGAAGCAAGGGGGACAAAAAAGGGGAACGCTCGTGCCACACATGCTAGGCTGCAATAGCTGGTGGGTCAAGCAAAAGACGGTTCATCTTTTTAAGGCAACTTTCAAAACTAACAATTTAGCCACAGAGACCGGAGGGACACGGAGAATAATCAGAAAATAATTCCAAAAAAGTTTTTGCTTTGCTCCGTGTCTCTCAGGTCTCTGTGGCTAATTCTTGAATCCGCTCTCAAGGCCGCGTGTTGACGGTGATGCGGACTTTGCTTTTACGGCGCGTGTTGATCTCTATCGGATTGCCCAGTTGCAGCGGCAACGTCTCGCCGTCAATAGTGATTTCGAGCGGCGGCATGATCGCCATTTCCGCAGGCGGCTCAGCCTCCGTCACGGCTTCGGGCTGGTTCGGTTTCGCCGTGTCGCCCGCGCGCGTGAGCAGGTTGGTTGCCACGATGCGCCATGTGGCGGGCGCGCATTTCAAGCGCAGCCCCGGCGTGTCCGTTTCGGCGGCTTCGCTGACCGCGAGCGCGTCCAGCTTGAACAAGCCTTCGCCGCAGCGCACGCCTTCGGCATCATAAAACGTAGCCCAGCCGGAAATGTAGTTGTAGAAAAACTGGCTGCGATTCTCAATCACCAGACGAATGTTCGTGACGGGCGAATCAATCGCGCCCCTCAAATCCGGCGTGCGCAACCGTCCCGCCAGCGCCGTCCGTCCTTCGGCATCAACCGCGACGGCCTGCTCCGTCAAGGCCACGCGCTGCTCGCCGGGTTGCTGTGCATAGATGGGCGTACAGATGATAAAAGTTAAGCATATTAAGATGAGCTTTGATCTCATGTTCTCTCCTCAGCAAGCGGTTAGTTTCACGCAAAGGCGCAAAGTTTACGCAAAGACGCAAAGAGTTGAATGACAGGCTTTCTTAGCGCCTTCCGTCTTAGCGCCTTTGCGTCTTTGCGTGAAATTCTTTTTCTTCACAATACCGGCAACAACGATGCTCCGCGCGGCATGATATATCCTTCCGCTTTATTATTCATTATCGCTTCATCAATCGTCCGCGCGGGAATCATACGCATGCGTCGCACTGCTTCTTCATCAAGGCGCGAGATGAGATGCACGCGGAAACGCTCTGTCTTGACCAGCAGCGACCAAGCCGTCTGTCCATTCACTTGATAACTCTCGTGCAGACGACTTTCGAGGGCGCGCGAATCTTCCGCCTCGAACCATTTTAAAAAATCCGCGCGCCCGAGTCCGTCCGCGCATTCGGCGACGAGAATAATCGTGCCGCCCTCCGTGCAGGCGTGCGCGGCCATGTCCAGAGTCTTGTGCGCCTGAATCAGGTTGATGTCATGCGGCGCGCCGCCGCAGCTTGCAATTACCAATTCGCGCCGCGCTTCGATTTTAATCGAATTCGCCGCAGCGTAATCAGCGCACGCACGCCTGTGCGCCGCGCGCCAGTCTCCTGCGTAGACGGCACGGACGCGCCCACGCTCGTCAACAATCGTGTTGATAAGGAACGACGGCGCGATTAACGCCGCGACGCGCTCGCACTCTTCATGCAATGCGTTGCCATCAAGCAGTCCCGCACCGACGCCCGCGCGCCTTCCGCCGCTTTCAAAGTCGAGCGCGAGCTTGTGCGTCGCTTCAACTGTTTCGGCGGAAGCGAGGCCGGGACAGATGGACTTGCGCCCGCCCGTGAACCCTGCGAAGTAATGAAAGTTAATCGCCCCCGTCAGGATAACGCGCGCGTGTTCTTTGAGCGCGCGATTGACCCGTGCGGGAACGCCGCGCCCCGTCTCGCCCAAATTAACAAGCTGCTCTGTGTCATACGCATCATGATTCAGCGTCTTGATTCTCTGCGCGATAAAGGGCGTCAACAACTCGCGCTTTTCCTCCGCCGTCACAGCGCGGTGTATGCCCGTCGCAAAAATAATGTTGATGTCAAAGGGAGCGACGCCAAGCTCTATCAATCGTCGCACCAGCAGATTGACGACCTGCGCGCTGCCGCTCGCGCGCGTCGCATCCGAAACGACTATCAAGACCGAATCGCCAGACTGGATAATCTCATCCAGCGGCGGCGATTCAACCGGAGCATCAAACGCCGCGCCTATCTCCACATCCGACAACGGATGCTCAAACGGCAATCCCGGCGCAGCCAGCACGCGAAAACGCCGCTCATCATAATCCAGAGAAAGCGATTCGCGCCCGTAACCTAATTCAATCTGAGACATATTCAAGTCAAGAGTCTAGAGTTCGGAGTCAGGAGTCAAAAGCAGGTTCTGACTCTTGACTCCTGACTCCGAACTCTAGACTCCGAATCGTATCAGCCCGCGCTCGATGGTGTTGAGCAGGGCTACGTCCGTCTCGCCTCCGGCACGCGCGTCGCCGAGCCACCGGCGCAGCTTGCGCGCTTCATCCAGCGTCTCGATGCGGCACGCGCCCGTCAAGGCCAGCGTCACCAGACAATCCGGCGCGCCGTGCGTCACTAAGGCCGCCTGCAAAGCAGCCTGCTCGCGTAAATCCAGCGTCATTAAAAGACTGATTTCCATAAAGTAGATGTCAGATGTCAGATGCTGGATGTTAGATTAAGAACTGACATCTGACATCCAGCATCTGACATCTACTTATTCTTTCGTCGAGCGAAAGCAAGCCGTGCCCGAATGGCAGAAGTGAAAAGTCTCGTCCTCGAAATCCGCGGTCTCCATTTGAATCGTCAGGTGATCCACGCCGAAGCGGTCATGCAGCTTGGCGCGCAGGTCTTTTAATAACGCGGGCTGCGAAATCATCTGTGCGTGTATGACATGCGCGCTCAGGGCTTCGCGCCCCGATGTAATCGTCCAGACGTGCAGGTCATGCACATCCTGCACGCCATCCGTTTTAAGTATCGCCTCTTCGACCGCCGCGAGGTTGATGTGCGCGGGCGTGCCTTCCAGCAGCACGTTGACGGATTCGCGTATCAGATGCCACGAACTCCACACGATGAGCAAACTGATGATGACGCTGAACAGCGGGTCTGCCGCGTACCATCCGTAAAATGTCATCAACGCTCCGGCGATAATCGCGCCCACAGAGCCGAGCGCATCGCCTATGATATGCAGCCATGCTCCGCGCACGTTCAAATCATGCTGGTGGTCGCCGTGCAAGAGCCACGCGCAAACAAGATTGATGAAAAGTCCCCCCGTGGCGACGATCATCATCACTCCGCTTTTGACGGCGGGGGGATTGTTCCAGCGCGCGTAAGCTTCGTAAAAGATTAAGAGCGAGATTAAGACCAGCGCGACGCCGTTGATTAAAGCCGCGAAAATTTCCAGCCGGTAGTAGCCGAAAGTCTTGTTCGGCGTGGCGGGGCGCGAGCCGAACCAGATCGCTGTCAACGCCAACGCCAGCGCAGCCACATCCGTCAGCATGTGCCCCGCGTCCGCGAGTAAGGCCAGCGAGCCAGTCCACCACCCGCCGACAGCTTCGGCCACCATGTAAACAGCCGTCAGCGCGAGCACTATGCTCAAGCGGCGACGGCTTCGCGACGCGCGCCCGTGACGATGCGCGCCGCCATGTGCATGCGTGTGTGCCCCGGTTGTCATCTGTGCTGAAGACATAAATAGAAGCCAGAGGGAGACCTTAAGCTCTTAAAGCATTTGAAAAAGCTATGCAAGCCCTGAAAGTGCCACATGTAATAGCCCGGTGCAACGCGCCGGGTATATGGACGCCCTTGATGATAAGCCCTGAAGGGGCGGCATAAGTTATTTCGCCCTTTCAGGGCTTGTAGAAAAATATCTGCCAGATTCTTGGGGCGTTGCCCCAAGCTAACGAATCCCGCCCTTTCAGGGCTTTTCAAACAGCTTCTTATGCAGACTTCTGAGTCTCTTTATCCTTCTTGATTGTATCGAGTGCTTGCTTCACATCCGCGATGATGTCATCCGCCGCTTCGATGCCGATGGCAAAGCGCACGGTCGCAGCCGAGACTCCTGCCGCGCGCAACTGCTCGTCTGAAAATCCGTTGTGCGAAGAATATAGCGGATAGCTGACAAGGGTTTCGACGCCGCCGAGACTGGGCGCACAACGCACCAGCTTGAGCGCGTCCAGGAAACGCTCCGCTTCCGCTTCGCCGCCGGCGAGATCAATGGCGACGACTCCGCCAAAGCCAGACATCTGTCTTCGCGCGAGCGCATGAGCGGGGTCGTCTTCCAGCCCCGGATAGTAAACGCGCGCGACCTTCTCATGTCCGCGCAGAGCTTGTGCAAAGCGCATCGCGTTCTCGCACGAAGCGCGGACGCGCACTTCCAGAGTCTTCATCCCGCGCGCGAGCAGGTATGCGGCAGCAGGGTCGAGCGTCGCGCCCGTCAGGACCGAGATGCGCCGCACGCGGGCGATATATTCCGATGTGCCTGCGACCGCTCCTGCGGTCACGTCCGAATGCCCGCCCAGGTATTTCGTCGCGCTGTGCATGACCGCGTTGATGCCGTGCTCCAATGGGCGTTGCAGGACGGGCGTGGCAAAGGTGTTATCGGTGATGGAAAAAACATTCGCGACGCGCGCGGCCTCTGCCGCCTGTGCCAGATCAACGAGGCGATTCGTAGGGTTGGTTGGCGTCTCGAACCAGAAAGCGCGCGTGCGCTCTCCCGCAATCTCCGGCAAATTCGGGATGTCCTCGACGCTGATAAAGCGCGAGGAGATGTTAAAGCGGCCTAACACTTCTTCGATGATTCGCGTCGTGCCGCCGTAAATACTTTCGCAGGCGATGACCTCATCCCCTGCTTCGCAGAGCGCGGCGAGCGCGCAGAAAGTCGCAGCGGAGCCGGATGCAGTGATGACCGCGCTTTCCGCTCCTTCCAATGCCGCGAGCTTGCGCTCTGCTTCCGCGACGGTCGGATTGGCATAGCGCGAATAGAAATAACTTTCCGACAACTCGCCGCGCGCATAGCGGCGCATCTCTGCAAAGCTCTCAAAGCCGTAGATGGTCGAATGAAAAACCGGCGCGACGACAGAGCCGAAGGGTTGTTCGCGTGTGCGCTTGCCGCCATGCACGGCGATGGTTGAGAGAGTGTGTGTTGAAGCTGTGATGTCTTCTTCGGAATTCATCAAATGAGTTCCAATCTAAACGTCTTGCTCAAAACTAAGAGCCGCTAACAAAAGCAAAGATTAGCTACAGAGCCACAGAGCCACGGAGATAACAGCAGTCATTTTATTTAGCATCTCTTGTATCCACTTTTATTGCTCTGTGTCTCTGTGTCTGACTGTTGTTAGTCGTTCTAAAGTTTCCATCAAAATGTCATCGTCCCGGATGCTTTAGCTTAGCAGATAACGCATCGCTTCTGATAGTTCAATTTATCTATTGAACAAAAAATCCTGCTTTAAGGCTCGCTAATTGCTCTTAATAATTCATACCAACTGTGTGATAGCTTCATACATTATGATAAATCGTTGTAGTACAAACAGTTACACTGATAGCGGCGGGGCTGGACAGCCTCTCGCGCTGAATTGTTATAAGTCACGGGAGGACGGAAAATGAACAAGATCAGATCAATTATTCCATTGCTGTGCGCCGTCGTGTTGGCAGGCTTTGGGATAACCACACAGGCGCAATCCACGCGCCCATATCGTTTGAGCGATAGAGAAGTGGAGCAGAACATTCGCCGTCTTGAGACGCGCGCGGATAATTTTAGAAGCACGCTCGACGCAGCGCTCGACCGCAGCCGCCTCAACGGTACGCAGAGTGAAGATGAGATTAACCAGTACGTCAGCGAGTTCGAGAAAGCGACAGATCAATTGCGCGACCGCTTCAACAGTCGCCGCTCGGTCAGCGGCGATGTGCAGGAAGTGCTTGACCGCGCATCCAGCATAGATACCTTTGTGCGCAACAACCGCCTCGGTCGCCGAGCGGAAAATGATTGGGCGCAAGTGAGAAGCGAGCTGGACAGTCTCGCCACAGCATACAGCGTGGCTTGGCGTTGGGACGGGCGCAGAGATTATCCGTCCGGAACGTATCCGACAAACACCGCGCAGGTTCCGTATCGCGTGACGGATCGCGAAGTGGATCAAGTGATTCGCAGCATCGAAACGCGCGCCAACACTTTTCGCACCAGCGTGGACAGGGCACTTGACCGCAGCCGTTACGACAACACCAGACAGGAAGACAACTTTAACGCGCTGATTAAAAATTTCGAGAACGCGACGGATCGTTTGCGCGAGCGTTTCAACAGCCGCCGCTCTGTGGCCTCGGATGTCGAAACGGTGCTGACCAGCGCAGCGCAGATAGACGGCTTTTTGATTCGCCGCCTGAGCAACAACAATCGCGTGCAGAATGAATGGTCAACTCTCAGGGGCGACCTTGACCAGTTGGCGACTTTCTACAACGTGGCCTGGAACTGGCGCACAGGCGTCGGCGATCCGGGCTATGGAACCAATGCCGGGATAACGGGAACGCCGAGGGACGGCTTTGTCGTGCCGAATGGCGAACAGCTAGTTGCGGTGCTTGATAGCGATCTCTCAACCAGGCAGGCGCAGGACGGCGACCGCTTTACGATGACCGTGCGTTCTCCTTCGCAGTATGACGGAGCGATCATCGAAGGCCACGTCTCAGGCGTCAACCGCTCAGGCCGCGTCTCTGGCCGCTCTGAGATGACTTTTAACTTCGACCGTATTCGTTTGACTAACGGCGATACTTATAACTTCGCCGGGTTCGTAAACACCGTGCGGACGCCGGGCGGCGAGACCGTGCGCGTCAACAACGAAGGCAACGTGCAGGAGAACGAGAGTCGCACTTCGACCACCGTCAAGCGCGCAGCCATCGGCACAGCGGTCGGAGCCATCGTCGGAGCCATCGCAGGAGGCGGCAAGGGAGCAGCCATCGGCGCAGCAGTTGGAGCCGGTGCGGGAGCCGGTTCAGTCTACGTGCAAGGCAAGGATGACCTTGAATTGATGAGCGGCTCGGAGGTGACAATTACTTCCAGCGCGCCCAGATGAAGTAACTAAAAAATAGCTGACACTTATCGAATGCTCATCGCATCTCGCCGGAGATGCGATGAGCATTTTTGTCTTGGGTGAGAGTGAGAGCCGGGAATAACTCTGTCGCAGGGCTTTCGGGAGTCATCACAATAACGTCCGAATCAACCCGCCGCAGCGCAGACGACAATGTTGGTTAGAAGCATGAGAATTCTGCCCTCTTACTGTTTCTTAAACACAAATGTTGCGATTCTATCCTTCAGAGTATTGTAGGCGAATATTTCCCGACCACCGTCAACGATTACAAAATCATTCGAGTCGGTATGGCCCCCACCAAACTTGATAATAAACTGCCCCGTTCCATCTGAATCTACTGTGTAAGTTCCTGTATACATCACCTTGCCTGACAAAGTGCCCTCAGTGCTGGCCTTGTAGAAGCCGACTAATGTTCCTTTGCCATCAAAAGTTATGCGGCCAATTGCCGCCGCAGGTCTGAAGTTGTCGGCGAAGGCTTGTCCTAGATAACCGTAGGTGCCCTTTATACTGGTGCTATTGAATAGAGGTGCTTTAGAGGTTGGCATCGTCTTATCCTTTCAGAAGTTGTTTTATGGCGTTAAGTCTATAGACCAAAAAACTGAGGTTGCATGAGGCTGTCTGCTGAGACTCTTACTGGCAAGAAGTCAGACAACATTGATGGCCGCACACTATTCCTTTAGAAATTAAATGTCAATGTAAAGCAAGACTTGGTAGTCTCCTAAATTCAAGCCTCTGCGTTTTCTCTGCGTCATCTCTGCGCCTCTGCGGTGAGAGCCGGGCTGCCTCCTCTCACCGCAGAGACACAGAGCCACGCCGAGGTCTCGCAGAGAAAAACCAAACCAAGACACTACTGAAAATTTTCACCTTGAAGGCTTTTGCGCTTACCACCTGCGTGAGCGCGCCTTTTCTCGCTCCTGCACTTCTTCCAAATTCCCGATCTTCATCCACAAACCGCAGAAATCACAATAAACGTGACCCGGCATGCCGTAATCAGGTTCAAGCGGTGGATGCTCCCTGCGAAGATGACAGTGAGCGCACCTGAAATGCCGCCCGTCATGGTGGAGCCGGACGGTACGACGCTGGCAGCAGCATTCACACATAATGAAGAGTCTCCTAGTCAAGCAAAGCCGTGTGGGTGATGACGGCAGACAGAGGTTTCTGTTATCTTGGCAGGGATATTGTCTTTGACAACACAGGACAACGGCCAAATGCGTAGCTCACACCTCAACCTCAGAGTAGAGTAATGAGCATCGCCGTTCGAGATGAAAGGTTTCCTCTCACGGCGAATAAGTCGAGCGGGAGCATTGTAGCCTCAAATAGGGCAGGAAGCAACGGCGGAGGTCTCTTCTAATGGGAAGGGCTTCGCGTCGTAAGCAAGAGCGTCTTGCTGAAAAGCTCTTGCAAATCCGCCTTGCTTTAGATATGTCTCAGAATCAGTTACTTGAGCATCTAGGTTTGGATGAGGACTTATACCGCACCAATATCTCAAGCTATGAACGCGGAGAACGCGAGCCGCCTTTGTTTGCTTTGCTGAGTTATGCGCGTGCCGCCGGAATCTGTTTGGATGTGCTTGTTGATGATGAGTTAGACTTGCCCGCCAAGCTGCCAGCTAAACCGAAACACTCACGCCGTTAAGACCCACACAAAATTAGGAGACCACCCAAGACTTTGGCTTAACAACATAAATCCAATAGCCGCCTAACTCACATTTAACATCCGGCCTGCTACTTTTTCCTAGACAGGCGGACGGGGTTTATTTATTATGTGGCACGCTTTTTACCTGAAGCGTGTGCCCCACGCGGTACGGATGATCGATCCCGCTAGTTGTCAAACCTAGCTTTCATCCACTTTTGTCAATGGCTCGTGATTTTTCTGGAGTGCGTCACTCGCATGACGTGATTCAGTGTCCTTCGAGTCAACCTATTAACGCGAAATCTAAAGCGGAGGTTCATTATGATCAGAATGGGACGAGGCTCTAAACCCGAACAGGGTGAGGCAGAGCACAATACTGACAACCCTGTATCACAGCCCAGCACGCTCTATCCCAACCCTTCATATCAGAGCGCGGAATCTCAATACCGTCAAAACTCCTCTGACCCTGCATCTGCGTCTCGCGCCGTCAGCGAGAGCGAATCCTTAGCGCGCGACATCAAGGAAGGCGTTCTGAGCGGCTATGTCGGCAACGGCACGGTGCTCACAGGCCAGGCCACTTTCAAGGCGATGCTGCGCGTGGACGGCCATCTGTCCGGCACAGTCAGTTCCGACGCCGGAACGCTGCTGGTCGGCAACAATGGTCAAGTGGACGCGGACATCAACGTCGCTGTCGCCACTATCCACGGCACGGTCAACGGCGACATCATCGCCAGCCAGCGGCTAGAGCTGGGACGCGCCGCCAAGGTCAACGGCAATATCCAGACCCCCTCGCTGGTCATCGAGCAGGGCGCTGTTTTTGAGGGTAGCTGCCGCATGATCCAGCTCAAGGCCGAGCAGGAAAAAGCGCGCGATACCATGATGCGCGGCTCATCATCCAGCGAGAACGTTTTGGACGCCAGCGCCATGCAGCCTGTCTCTGACGAGACGACGCCCACCTCTGATTATTCTGACATCTCTGATGTAGCGAGCTAAGAAGCTGCGCTCTTGAAGATAAAAAAATTGCAGGCGCTCCGTTCAATGTTCGGAGCGCCTTTTCTTTTATTGAATCGCTCGTCAGTGAGTTGGCCGAGTGGCATCTGCGCTTGATGACATCTCATAGAGCAGTTTGCAAATCAGTGTATGGTAGGCTGTCAGCCTGCCGCTCGTGCGCACCAGGCGGCAGGCTGACAGCCTACCGGACATTCAATCGACATCCGCTCTAGTGTGTGTTTGTGGAACGTCTGCTGCCTCTTTTTTGATTGTCATTTGGTCTCACATTTCACGGCAAGGTGAAGTTGTATATGAGCACGCCTGTGAATTTGACGGCTTGGCCGTCAACTATTTTTGGCTGAAAGCTGGTGCGGTGAGCGGCCTGCACGGCGGCGGCGCGAAGCAACGGATGTCCGCTCATGGCCGCAGCGTTGATTCGCCCTTCCTCATCTACTATTACCTGCACCGTAACTGCGCCATGTGCGCGAGCTGACCTGGCAATCGGGGGGTATGTCGGCACCTGAGCGCTGATGACCAGGCCGCACAACTCGCCACAGTCAACCGTAACGGCACGCGCCCATGCTGCCTCTTCCCGTCTCTGTTTTAATCCCGTCGCTTGCTCCTCAGTTTCTTCGGATTGCGTGCTGTATTTATCGGCATCAGCCTGTTTCCCGTCCATCTCGGCCAGCTTAGCCATTACATACAACAACGCGGACTTCATTGACAAAGCCCGGTCATTTTCGGGTTGTAAAGCGATTGCCGATTCAGTCATTGACAGGCCGCGCAGAGTGCATTGCTGCGCTTGCTCAAACTCTTTTTGATCTTCCGGCTTCCTGTATCTGAAGATTAGGCTGTCATCTTTTTCTTCTGTATATCGGTTAGCAGTGGTGATTGCGGAGGAGCAATGGAATTCCCTCCCCGCTAAAAAGAGGAAAGCCTCAATGCGTTTCTCGACGGGGAATTCCGCACTCAGGGCGCGCTGTCTGACCCATGCATACTGCAATTCGTATTCGTTGAGAGTCCCGTATAATTCTCTGACCGCTTGAAATGCTTCATCGTGATTCGGGTCTTGGGTTGTGATTCTTTGATAAGCAGCGATGGCTTCGCGCGCTTTGGCAAAGTTCTCCGGGGCATCACTGTCAATGTCATACTGTGCGTGAATTGAACGTGCCAGAAGGAGCGGCGCGACTTCGTTTGACGATTCAATTTCCAGCGCCTTTTCCGCGTGCTGTTGGGCGTTGGCGAATCTGCTTTCCTTGTAAGCTATCTCCGCTTTGTTCAGTTCCGCCTTCACCTCACGTTGCCGTTCTGTTTGCGCGTCCGGCTGCTTCTGTGCCTGACCTTGCACAATGATTGAGACGGAAATTATCAGTATGATTGAGAGAAAGAGTTTTATCATCGAGATTCCTCTTGAGAATTAGGCGACGCTGCCAATGGCTGAAGCGGTCGAAGATTCGTCGTGCAACATACTAGATGCACATCCTGCAACAGAAGTTTTCTCGCCCGCTGGTAGGGATGCAGTTTGAAGATGAATGAGTAGCGAGGAGAGGTACACCGCAGAGACCGGAGAGAGCCGCAGAGGATGCGCAGAGAGTTGAATATCTCTCAAGCCTCTGCGCCATCTCCGCGTTCTCTCCGGTCTCTGCGGTGAGTCCGGCTTGCTTGTCACTCATCTTCAAAGCGTTTGCAGAGAGGCTAAATCGCCGCACTTTTGGTAATCTATAGGGGCTACAAACTCTGCATCACGAATTCCTGCAAGATAAACAGATGGCGCAAACATTCAACGGAATCGAGAACTCTAACGGCGGCACGAAGATCGTCAAGGCCGCGTGCCCGCATGATTGCCCCGATACGTGCGCGATGCTCGTGACGGTTGAGAACGGTCGTGCCGTGCGTGTCGCGGGCGACCCAGACCACCCGTTCACGCGCGGCTTCCTCTGTACCAAAGTCAACAATTACGAGCAGCGCACGCATAGCCCCGACCGCGTGCGTACCTGCCTGCGGCGCGTTGGAAAAAAAGGCGAAGGGCTGTTTGAAGAGATTAGCTGGGACGAGGCTCTGGATTTGATTGCCGCGCGCTTTCGTGAGCTTGCAGAATCAGACGAAGGAGCGCAAACGATTCTGCCTTACAGCTATTGCGGGACGATGGGGCTGGTGCAGTCACAGTCTATGGATCGCCGCTTCTTTCATCGTCTCGGCGCATCGCAGCTCGACCGCACCATCTGCGCGACCGCCGGAGCCGCTGGCTATGAGGCGACTATCGGAGCGAAGCTCGGTACAGACCCGGAAAAATTTAAAGATGCGCGATTGATTCTGCTCTGGGGCACAAACACTCTGACGGCCAACGTGCACATGTGGCCGGATATTCTGGCGGCGAAAAACAACGGCGCGCGTGTTATCGCCATTGACCCGCGACGCACGCGCACGGCGGATCAATGCGACGAGCATATTGCTTTGCTCCCCGGCACGGATGCCGCGCTCGCGCTCGGGATGATGCACGTCATCTTTGCCGAAGGGCTGGAAGATAAAGATTATCTTGAGAGGCATACTGTCGGAGCAGAGGCTTCGCGAGAGCGTGCGCGCGAGTATGCGCCGGAGCGAGTCGCAGCCATCTGCGGCCTTGAAGCCGAAACGATTGTGAGCCTCGCGCGCGAGTACGCGAGCGTCAAGCCTGCCGCGATTCGCATCAACTACGGATTGCAGCGACACGCCGGCGGAGGCATGGCGGTTCGCACAATAGCATGCTTGCCATCAATCATCGGTGCATGGCGCGATGCCGCTGGAGGCATCCTGCTTTCGACGAGCAGCACGTTCCCGCTCAATTACCACGCGCTCGAACGCCCGGACTTGATGCCTGACCCAACGCCTCGCATGCTCAACATGTCCGCGCTCGGAGATGTCTTAACTAAGACTGACGACCCGCCCGTCCGCGCGCTTTATGTTTACAACTCGAACCCGGCGGCGGTCGCGCCCGATCAGGCAAATGTTCTGGAAGGACTCATGCGCGAAGATTTGTTTACGGTCGTGCATGAGCTTTTTATGACGGACACATGCGACTACGCGGACATCGTGCTGCCAGCGACTTCGCAGTTGGAGCAGTTCGACCTGCACAAGGCTTACGGCCATTTTTATCTGGCCGTCAACGAGCGCGCGATTGAGCCGCTGCATGAAGCAAAGCAGAATACGGAAGTCTTTCGCCTGCTTGCAGCGCGACTCGATTTTGCAGAGGCTTGTTTCAAAGATTCCGACGAGGAGATTGCGCGGCAGGCGCTTGAGGTGTCGCATCCGTCGCTTGAGGGCATCACGCTTGAGGGCTTGCGCGAGAAAGGCTGGATGCGCCTAAATCTGGCGGAAGATTACGCGCCGTTCGCGGAAGGGAATTTCCCTACGCCTTCGGGCAAGTGCGAGTTGTTTTCCGAAAAGCTCGAAACAGAGGGGCTGCCAGCCGTGCCGGATTTTATCCCGCCGCGCGAATCGCGCGCGAGCGCGCCGGAACTGGCTGCAAAGTTTCCGCTGGCACTGATTAGTCCTGCGGCGCATGCGTTTCTCAATTCGAGCTTTGCCAATCTGCCAAAACAGCTCAAGCAGGAACTGCGCCCGTTTGTCGAGATTCACCCGGCGGATGCAACCTCGCGCGGCCTGGAAGATGGAGCGCGCGTCCGCCTCTTTAATGAGCGCGGCTCGTGCGAACTGTATGCGGTCGTCACGACACGCGCACGCGAAGGCGTCGTCGTTTCCCCTTCGGTCTGGTGGAACAAGCTTTCTCCCGGCGGGACAAATATCAACCAGCTTACTTCGCAAACGCTGACGGACATGGGCGGCGGCGCAACCTTTTATGACGCGCTGGTGGAAGTGGAAAAGATAAGCTGAAGTTGAAAAGCAAGGATAGCAATTAAGCAGCTATTTCAAAATTTAAGAGAGGAAATGCTTCAACCCTTTGCGTCTTAAGTTTTATCTTAACGCCTTTGCGTGAAAGACGAACGTTTCACGCAAAGGCGCAAGGGGGCAAAGCTCAAGGCGCAAAGAATTGCTCCGCGTTTGAAGTGAGTTGAAATTTAAGGCTTGACAGCGACCACCCATCTCGCAGATACATAAAGCATCCTGCGCGGGATGCGCTTGATAAGGTTAGAGCGCAAAAGTTAAAAGCTCAGGCTCGCGCCGTAGGCTCTGAAAGCTCGACACAGTCCGAAGTAGTTTCCCCCTTTTAATTTTCATGAAAACAAATCGCCAGCCTCAAAAACTTTTCGGCGTGCGCGTGTCCACACACGGACGCGCGGCGATCTTTATTTGGGCCGTCTGCCTCTCCTTAGTATTTTGCGCGAGCGCGGCGTCGGCTCAGAAAGGGAAACCGAACCGCGCGCCGAAGAATAATGTTACTGCCGCCGGGATGCGGTCTGCCGTCCCGGATGCAATCATGCTGGTCATCGTGCGTGCGGAAGATGAAAGACGCTGGGGCGCAGAATTGGCCGCGTTGCTTGGGGAAAAGCGCGCGTCGGTGCGTGCGCGTGCGGCCTTAGCGGCGGGGCGCATCGGCGACGAGCGCGCAGTGCCTTCGCTTTCCACACTGATGGCAAATGACAAGAGCGCGATGGTGCGCGCGATGGCGGCCTTTGCGCTCGGCGAGATAGAGACGGCGGCGGCTGCGGATGCGCTGGTCTTCGTGTTACGGCGCGGGGACGAAGCGCCGGAAGTGCGCGCACGCGCCGTCGAAGCTCTCGGCAAAGTCGTTGCCGCTTTGCCGGAAAAGGAAGAGGAGCGCCGTCTCGCGCTCGGCGAAACGATTCTCAATGTGCTTTCAATCGAAGCGCAGCCGGGCATCAAGCGGCAGCGCACGGTTGTCTTAGAAGCTTTGACCGCGACTTTGCGCGCACGCCCCGCCAACGCCGGAGCAGTAGTCGCGCAGTTTCTGACGGATGCAGACGCGCGTGTGCGCGCGGACGCGGGAAATACTCTGACGCGGCTGCGCGCCAAAGATGGCGGCGAACAGTTGCGAGCGATGCTAATGGGCGACGCGGACGCGGTCGCGCGTGCGAATGCGGCTCGCGCGCTGGGAGCGGCTGAAAATAAAGATGCGTTTGAAGTGCTTTTGGCGCGCAGCACAAGCGATACGGACGAGCGTGTGCGCGTCAGTTCCTTGCGCTCGCTCGGTGCGCTCAAAGACGTGCGCGGCGTCGCGCCGCTTATTCAACGCGGGGGCGCGCTGCTAACTTCTTATCGCGCGGCGAAAGCGCGCGGCGTCGCGCAGCCGGTCGAACTCAACGAGTTGCTGGAAGTCGCAACCGCGCTTGGACGTATTCTCCCTAACACGGGAGATGTGCGCGCCGTCGAATGGCTGCGCGAGTTGCGCGACGCGCGAGAAGCGATTGACCCTGAGACAGAGGCTGCCTTTGCGCGCATCGCGCCCTCGATTTATTTGCGCGAGAGACCTTTAAACAAGCTCGCGGATGAATCCATACGCATCTGGCTCTTTGCAGATTGGCGGCGCGCTTCGAGCATCGCTCAGGGACTGAAGGAGATCGCGGACATCACGGGAGAGGCTGCCGGCAACAGCGTCATAGGGCTTCAGGCGGACGTGCAGCTAATCCTGCGCGCGATGCTGGATGACGCCCGCCTGCCCGCGCTTGCCGCGCCTGACACTTTGCGTGCGCTCGCCGCGTTGAAGCCGAATGATCTGGGCGAAGCGTTGCGCAAGCAGTTGAGCGCGAAGGACGTGTTAGTGCGCGCGACAACGGCAGAGCTTTTGGGCGAATTGCCGCCGGATGAAGCGAATGCTAATGCGTTGATCGAAGCTTTGCCCGTCGCGATGAAGGATGAAGAGTTGAATGACGCCGCGCTCGCCACGCTCGATGCGCTCGGCAAGCAAAAGAGCGCGCGTGCCAACGATGCGATTAAGACTGCGCTCGACTCTACGGATCATCTGATGCGGCGGCGCGCGGTCGCGCTTTTGAAAACAAATGAGGCGGGCGATTTCTCCGCGCGCATCGCTGGCGCAACTCCGCGCTATGCTGATGCGGACTATGCGCGTGCGCTGGCAAGGCGGAACGGGCGCGTGCGCGCTGTGGTGAAAACGGACAAGGGAGAGTTCATTGTCGATCTGCTGCCGGATGACGCGCCGTTGACGGTGGACAGCTTTGTGCAACTCGCGCGGCGCGGATTTTTCAACGGCGTCACGTTTCATCGCGTCGTGCCGAACTTTGTGATACAGGGCGGCGACCCGCGAGGCGACGGCAACGGCGGCCCCGGCTACCAGATTCGCTGTGAGATCAACGAAGTCGAATACGGGCGCGGCGCGGTCGGGATGGCCTTGTCGGGCAAAGACACGGGCGGCTCGCAATGGTTCGTCACGCATTCGCCGCAGCCGCATCTGGATGGAGGCTATACGGTCTTTGGCATCGTCGCAGAGAAAGATATGCAGGTTGTGGACGCCGTCGTGCGCGGAGACAAAATCATCAGCATCACTGTCATCGAAGGCTCGCGCGCACCATCCAAAAATAAAACTGCTGATGAAGAAAAGAAACGAAAGAAGTAGTGAGCTTGAGCAGCAAGATGGATTAAGGCGGGAAGTATGATTCAACCGAGAGACACAGGAACGCAGAGCATTAAATTAAATGTTCAAGCAGAGCCGCGCGTCTTTTCTTTGCGCCTTTGCGCCTTTGCGCGAACTTGTCTCCCGCAAAGGCGCAAAGGCGCAAAGGTAAATCAGGCGGGTTCGGTGATCCGTTGCTTAATGCTGCTTATTCTCATCTTGCTCTCTTCTTCTTTCGCTCACACATTTGCGCAGCAAGCTGTTAATACTTCCGCCTCAGAGACGGAGCCGGTGCGCGATCTTTACGACATTAATCTCAAAGTTGATATTGACGAGAGGACTTTTACGGGAACGGAGCGCGTGCGGTGGACTAATCGAGATGACCATCCGACCAATGCGCTCTATTTTCATCTTTACGCGAACATGCGCGCCTCCGGCGCTGTAGCCCAGGCTCCCGATGAGCCGCGCCTTGACGTGAGCGAAGTCCGCGCCGCAGACACCGGCCTGCCTCTGCCTTATTCGCTCGACGATCAGGCGACCATCCTGCGCATCAACCTGCGTGCGCCCGTCGCCGCCGGAGCGTCTACGGAAGTTTTGATTTCATTCAAAGGCAGCGTGCCGGAGATTGACGCCGAAGAGACAGGGATTCTGGCGCACATCATACAGCAGGTGGACGCAGTCCTGCGGAGCGCGCGAGAGACGCGGCGCGCACGCGACATCAACTTTCGCTGTCGCGGCATCATGCTGCTCGGTTCAAGTTACCCGGTGCTGGCTACCAGAGACGGCAACGACTGGCAACGCAAAGTCGAAACCAGCATCGGCGATTCTTTGTTTACAGAAGTCGCGGATTATCGCGTGACGGTTGAGACCGCGCCAGGTGTTACCGTCTTCACTTCCGGGCAGGAAATGCAGGCGCAGCACGCAAGCGGAAACAGCTTTGTCTTCATGGGCGAAAACCTGCGCAACTTTGCGCTGCTGGCCGGACGCAGCCTGCGCACGCAGGAACGCGCGGTCGCGGGCGTCCGCCTGCGCTCGATTTATACTGCGGAGCGCGAGACGGTCGCGCGGCGCGTGCTGGGCATTGCCGCCGAAGCTGTCAAAGCCTACACAGCGCGATTCGGAGAATTGCCCTACAAGCAAATCAACATCGTCGAAGCCCCGCTCGTCGCGGGCCTGGGCGGAGTCGAGTTCGCTGGGATGGCCGTGCTTGCCAGCGCGTTTTATGTGGATTTCGATTCGCAGACGATGCGCAACCTGCCTGAGATCGTGCGCGAGCAGCGCGCTTCCGTCGAAGACAGTCTGGAATGGACTGTGGCGCACGCCATCGCGCAGCAATGGTGGGGCAGCACGGTCGGCAACGACCCGGAGCGCGCTCCGGTGCTTGACGAAGCTTTATCAAACTGGTCAGCCCTGCTCTATTACAAAGAGACACAGGGCGAAGAGCGCGCCGCGCTCGCGCTCGAAGATCAACTGCGCGGCGTCTATAAAGTTTATCGCACCTTCGGGGGCGAAGACATGACTGCGGATCGCGCGGCGCGTGACTATCGCAACTTTTTTCAATATGCGGCCATCGTCAACAGTAAGGGCGCGCTGATGTTCATGGCGCTGCGCGGATTGTTGGGCGATGAAAAGTTTTTCGCCGCGCTGAAGAGCTATTACAAAGCGAATGCTTTTGAGATTGCGGAGATGGATGACTTGCGCGGTGCGTTTATCGCGGAAGCCCCGCTCACGCAAAGACGCGCCGTGACTCGTATCTTTCAACGCTGGCTGTCGGCGCGGCGCGGCGACGAAGACATCGCGCCGCCAGACCCTGAACTGGCGGCCTCGCTCGGCCTCAATCCGACCGCGCAGAAGGGAGACCGCAACGCCTTTGCGCGTCTCGGCAAGTTCGTCTGGCAGGTGATTCGTTTACGTTAATGCTCGAAAACGCGAAATCACGGAAACGTAATCGGCCATAGCATCGTTCTTATCTTTATGATTTCTGAACCAAAGATGAAAGAGTTGGCATTAGAGGAAAAGAGCAAGCTTGAGCGGCGCGAGGACGCAAAGGCGTTGCGGCGCACGGTTGAGGTCGAACAGAGCCTTGAGCAACTGAGCCGCTGGATGGACGGCCTGTTCCGCATTCCCGGCCTCGGTTGGCGATTCGGCCTCGATGCGCTGGTGGGATTTATCCCCGGCGTCGGCGACACCGCGACCGCGCTCGTCTCTTTCTACATCCTCGCGGCGGGCGTTCGTTACCGCGTGCCGAAAATCACGCTCCTGCGGATGGGTTTTAATATCGGGATTGATTATCTGTTGGGAGCCGTGCCCGTCGTCGGCGACCTGTTCGACTTCGCCTGGAAGTCGAACCAGATGAATGTCGAGCTGCTGCGCCAGCGCGCCACTGTCACCGCCGACGAAGCGCGAAAGGGAAGAGTCGGCGACTGGCTTTTTGTGGGAGTCATTATCCTCGTGCTGCTCGCGCTGCTCTTCGGCTCAATCGCGCTCAGCATTTATCTGCTCACGCTGCTCTTCAGTCAATTGTCTGCGCCTTGATGCCTGATATGGCTATACTGAATCTTAGAGCGGATTTCGATTGAATGTACGGCAGGCTGTGAGCCTGCCACTCATGCGGGACAGGCGGCAGGCTCACAGCCTACCGGACACTGATTTGCAAACTGCTCTAAGCCGCTGTCTCTGTCTTCGCCAGCATTCGATCAAGCGCGGCAGTGACCATGGTAAATCCGCGCTCACCTGCCGCAAAGCTCTTTAGCTTACCCTCTGCGTCGAACAGGTAATAAGCGGGCACATAGCCCTGATCGTTCTGAAAAGCATGGCGCAGCTTGTGCTGGTTATCAATCGCGCACGGCTCTGTGATGTTGTATGTGGCGATGGCTTCGCGCACGGCTTCGACATTCGTGTCCGCCTCATAGCGCGGCATGTGGACGGCAATCACCCTTAATCCTTGATCGCTGCGCCCGTCGCGCCACTCTGCGACGCGCGGCATGTTTTCTTTGCAGATGCCGCAGCTCACAGCCCAGAAATGCACAAGGGTCGGACGCCCTTTAACATCTTCTTCAGCACGAGCCTGCGTCGCGCCAAACCATTCGGTTGCCCCGTCCAGCGACGGCATCTCCGTTCCGATTCTCATTGGCATATTTGTTACCTCAAAAGTAAATGGTAAATAGTGAATAGTAAATTGAATTACCGGACACTATTTACCATTGACCATTTACTATTTACTGCTTAAGCGTTGATTGTTTCCTGTCCCGGCTTCCACTCGGCCTGGCAGAGGCCGCCCGTCTGCAACGCCTGAATGACGCGCAAAGTCTCTTCCGCGCTCCGCCCGACGTTGAGGTCATGCACGACCTTGTAGCGCAGTGCGCCTTCGGGATCAATCACAAAGAGGCCGCGCAGGGCGACGCCCTTGTCTTCGATCAGCACGCCGTAGTCGCGCGCCACATTCTTAGTCACGTCCGCCGCGAGCGGGTATTGCAGATCGGCCACGCCGCCCTTGTCGCGCGGCGTGTTGACCCACGCGCGGTGCGAATAAACAGAGTCGGTCGAAACGCCTATAATCTCTGCGCCGATGCCCTGAAAGTCTTCATAGCGGTCGCTGAAAGTAGTCAACTCCGTCGGGCACACGAAAGTAAAATCGAGCGGGTAGAACAAGAGGACGAGCCACTTGCCCGCGTAATCGGAGAGCTTGACGTTCTCATTGAGCTTCTCCAAATTCTTCGTCGAGGCCATATCAAAATCGGGTGCGGGCTGGCCGACCATCGCTGTTTCCCTTACTGTTGCTGTTGCTTGCATTACTCCTCCATCTTTCATCTAAAAGTTTTTTATCTTGAGCACGCCCGGTTTCAAGAGCTTTCCCGGTCGCTCGTCTGTTCATCATAAAAACCCGAAAATTTATCCTGCGGGACGACAATCAGGACATAAACCTCTCAGCGTCAGGTGAATAGATTCGGCCTTGAAATGCGAGCGGCGCGCCGCCGTCCGCATCAATTCAGTCGTCAAATCAAGATCGAAATCCACCAGCTTTCCGCATTCCGTGCAGAGAGCATGATCGTGCCTTCCCGTCTCGCGGTCATAGCGGCTCGCGCCGTTGCCGAACTTGACTTCATGCACCATCCCGGCGTTCGTCAGAAACTTCAGCGAGTTGTACACGGTCGCATAGCTGATCGAAGGCAGCAGCCTGCGCGCCTGCTCGAAAATCTCGCTGGCCGTCAGATGCTCCTCGCTCCCGCGAATCACCTGTAGCACGGCCTCGCGCTGCCGCGTCAACGTGCCACCCTGTTCTGTTGCGCCTTTAGTCATGATCGTTAATCTGGAATTAGAATAATTCTAAACCACTTATTTGTCAAGTGGGGGTGGCTGAAAATTTTCACCTTAAGAAGCTGTTTGAAAATTCCCATTGATGCGCCAGCGGCGCAGCCAGAAGGTAGCCAGAGGCAAGCGAGAGCGCAGCCTCTGGTCACGTGTCATTAACGATTCGCGCCCTGAAGGGGCGACAGAAATTTCTGCGCGCATCTTCAATGCGCAAACAATTAACGACACGTATTCCAGACGTTGCACGTCTGGCTACCTTCTCATCGCCGCTCGCGCGGCATTTAAGGAATTTTCAAACTGCTGTTTAGAAGGCTGTTGTGGTTATCACTTGCGCGAGCGTGCTTTTTCTCGCCCCTGCACTTCTTCCAAATTCCCGATCTTCATCCACAAACCGCAGAAATCACAATAAACGTGACCCGGCATGCCGTAATCAGGTTCAAGCGGCGGATGCGTCCTCGTAAGATGGCAGTGAGCGCACCTGAAATGTCGCCCGTCATGATGTAACGTGACGGTACGACGCTGGCAGCAGCATTCATACATGATGAAGAATCTCCTGTAAGGCAAGACAGCCATATGGGTGATGACGGCTGACGGTGGTTTCTGTTATCTTGGCAGGGATTTAGTCTTTGACAACACCAGACAACGGCTTATGCGTCGCTCACGCCTCAACCTTAGAGTAGAGTAATGAGCATCGCCGTTGAGCATGAAAGGTTCATACTCACGGCGAAACAATTACGCAGTCATATTCTATCCGGTGTACCGTATAGAGCCAAGTTCCAGCATGCGACTTTCGCTCTATCAGGAGGCATCTCCTGATGGGCAACGCACGTCGCAGGCCGAATCGTCTTGCCGAAAAGCTTTTACAGATTCGGAATGCTCTAGGACTTTCCCAGACCGGGATGCACAAGCGTCTTGGAGTTGAAGAAGAGATTCCTTATACAAGAATTTCAGATTATGAATTGGATAAAAGTGAACCGACTTTGATGGTACTTCTGCAATATGCTCGCGTCGCAGGTGTCTACGTCGAAGACCTCATTGACGACGAGCTAGACCTCCCCGAAAGGCTACCCGGCACAGCCCGCCACAAAGGTATCAAGCACCAGCCCGCCTCGCGCCGCCGAAAACGCTAATTAACCCAAGTTGCGGTTAATCCATTGCCACTAGCTTCAGCTAGTGGAGACATGGCACAACAGAAAGCAGGCTTGAGCCAAAATATAAATAAGTCTTAATCCTTATTGCTTTAGCTCAAACCTTCAGCTAAAGCCGACATTGAGGAACCCTGTATCCACTAGCTAAAGCTAGTGGCAATTTAAAATCCATCAAAACATCTATCACTGGCAACTTGGGTTAATTACGGGTCAGAACCGCCTGCGGTAGCGGGCGGGTACTCAACATTGAAGACCCGCCCGCTACCGCAGGCGGTTCTGACATGATGATTACAGCTTGGGATGGGTGGCGACGAATTTGACTAGATTGTCCACATAGGTCGGGAAAGCCGAACAACGAACTCCATGCGGCTCAAGCAAGGCGCGGGCGCGCGTCGTGTCATAACTCTGGTCGAGAAAAAAGTAGGGCACGGCGGGATGCGGCAGACCCGTGAGCTTTGGCGCGGCGGGGAGCATTAATGACTTGTACACCAGCCATGCAGGAATGGTCATGCGCGAAGCATGTCCCGCGAGGCTGACGGCAATCGCATCGAAAAGCTCTTGTGTGGTGAGCGGGGCCGGGTCGGCCAGTTGTACCGTCGCTCCGATGGCGCGCTCGTCTTGTGCCAGCGCCGCCATTGCTTCGACCACAAAATCCACGGGCGTTAGATTGAGCCGCACTTTTAAGTTTCCGATGTTGAAGTTCGAGAGCAAGCCGGGCTGCATTCGCAGGTAATGAATCAGGTAATAGACGCCGTCATACTTGGCCGTCTCGCCCGTGTGTGAATCGCCGCACACGACCGAAGGCCGATGAATCGTCAACGGCAATTTTGCTTTCAACTCTTCGACTTCCATCTCGGCCAGATATTTCGTCTCTTCATAGAAGTTACGAAAGCCTGCCTCATGCTTTAGCTCTGTTTCGAGAATCGTGCCGGTGCGAAGCCCCGCGACATAACAGGTCGAGACGTAATGATAGCGGCGCAGATTTTTAAGCTTTTCCAGCGCGAAGCGATTGAGATTGCGCGTGCCTTCGAGGTTGACCAGCATCGCTACGTCGCGTGCGATAGCCAGATCATAAGCGGCTGCGAGATGAAAGAGCATGGTCGTCTCGCTTTGTGCCATCAACGCATCATTTGAGGAAAGCCCCAGATCGGGTCGCGTGATGTCGCCTTCGAGAATGCGAAAGCCGGACGCGGGCGCACCCGTTTCCGCTGCGATGCGCGCGACCTCTTCGCGTGCCCGCGCGGCCAATGCGGGTTGAGTCAGCAGTAAAAACCGCGCGCCTTCCGCCGCCAGACGTTTGACCAGCCGCCCGGCGATGAATCCGGGAAAGCCTGTCAGAAAAATCGTTTCATTCAGCGACATTAGTTTTTACGAGTAAATGCACGGTGATTGTACAGCATTATAAAAATTAGGCGCGCCCGGAAGAACTGCTAACCGGGCGCGCCTGAGACAAGCTTGATTGGTAGGTTGTTACACGGTGATCGTCGTTCCGTCAAACTTGGTAAGCGAGTAGCCGTTAAAAGTCTCGCTGTAACAACTAGCCTGATCTCTGAGCATGCTGATGGCTATGGCTTCGCCCAGCTTCAGCGATTCAGAGTAATCCGAACGCCAGTGAACGCCGGCTATATTGCGCCCGACGCCGACGTTCGATGCCAACTTATTCAACTCGTTCCCGACAGTCAGCGGCGGGCCGGAGTACGGGATAAGCTGCGTGCCGCTCGCGTCCGGCACGACCGGATTCGGAATCACGAATGATTCGTTAAAGAAGGCTTTGAGCATCGTCGTGCATGCCCCGGCGACCGTCGCATGGCCTGCGCCATATGATGGATGCAACGGCGAGCCTTCGGGGAAGGCCATCGGCAAGAGATAGGTGCGATACAGGCGGCGAACGCGGACCAGCACTCTTGAATTCAAAATGTCGGAGTGAATCGGATAGCTTGCCGAGCCGGTCAGGTGATTGTGTATGCGACCGGCCATCACCTCCGGCCTCAGGCGACGATGGACGCCCCACTTTTGATACCAGACGGACTTGAGCGCGCGGGTCGAAGGCTCGCACACCATAGTAGCGATAAACGGGCCGCCGAATGTGCCGAAAGCATCCTGCGTCAGTGAGCCAATGTATGGATTGCCCGCATCAAGCTGAGCGCCGATGCCGCCGCCGCTCAGAGGGTCTGACGGATTCGGCGGCGTCAGCAGAATCAGCATGGCTTGAAAGTAAGCTTGAAACAGCACATCAATATGCACCCACTGGCTGAGGTCGCGCCCGTTACGGATGTAACGCGGCGTCGGATCGAAATACTGTGGCTGAACCGGCTGAGTGCCGCGTTGGATGTCCAGCCACTCGTCATAGCGCGTCATGTAATCAATGCTGGGTAGCAAAGTATGCATGCGGCCTGAAAAGCCCTGCGCGCCGAAGGGAACGCTGCGCAACAGAAATTGCGACATGTATGGGCCAATCAAATCGCCCGCCGTGAAACCGCGAAAGAGCGTGGCGGGCGTTACCTGTCCACCAACTTTCGGGCCTCGAAAGTCAGACATCGCAGAGAGGTCTGCCGCTGCTTCGGCGACGAGCGGGTGTGTGTCGTATTGCGTGAAAGACACATCGCGCAGGAGCGACATCCAGTAGTTCTCTGCAATCTCGCCTGCCTGCCATGCGCTGCTGAAGGCGGGCGGAGCCGCCTGGGATAAGTGATGCGAATCGGCTCCCTGCATATCAAACGCCAGCCCCGATTGCGGATTGACCAGCTTGCGTTGCTGTGCGGGGCTTGAAGCGCCCATCGGAATACTTTCAAAGGCAGCGGGGCTGCCGCTCGCCATCGCGCTCGTCAGAGCATTGAAAGCCGTCAAATCAACCTCGCCGAGATTGTTGTGCGGCAGTCCCTTCGAGTAGCTGCCGATTTTATTCGGGTAAAGAGTTTCGTCGCCGTTAGGTGTTTGCACTGCGGGAGGCAGGTCTCTTTGAGCGGCTGCGGCCTGTACTCTAAGCGCATAGGCTTGATCGGAGCGCGCGTCGTCCGGGGAAGGGCTTTGCTGCGCTGTAGCAGTTCCAGCCTTGCTTAAGCCGAGCAGCGGGTCAAGCCCGATGGCTCCTGCCGCCAACGTGGCAGCCGTGGCTCCGCCAACGCGACCCAGAAACTGTCGCCGGTTATGGGAAACGGGGGTACTCATATTTATACTCCTTAATCAAATACTGTGAAAGAATGGAGTGCGATGATGTAACCCCCAGCGGAGCGTTGAAAGACGGGCGGAGAAATAATTCTGCCGGGGATTCAACATCTTTCGCAATGCTGTTATGCCATCAATGCTATTGGTGCGATAGCATCTCTGCGCCTCACAGTGGGGTTGCGCCATCTGACTCCGATTGTTATGGGCAAGCCGGTTGGGGCAGTTTTACGGAAAACTATCTTGCAGAGCTAGTACGCCAGCAAGATTAGGCTCACCGGACAAGTCTGTCAAGCTTTACAGCTCCGCGCTTTTAAGCCATAGCTTAGCCTCCCTCAGTCATATATTAGTAAAGGGAAGATATAGCTTTTGTCTTATAGGGTTTTAGAGTTGACCGTTCTTCCGTGCCTTCGCGTCGCGTGTGGATTTAACATAGACGCTGTCTGCGAAGTGCGTCATCAATGGCGCTCGCTTGCTCAGGCTGCGCAGTGCTTCCGAGCAGCGCACGACCAAACGATACTTGGGCGGCAGAATATCTACATCGCTTTTTTGAATGCCGAGACCGAAGAAGCCGTCAACCGAGAATGATGTTTGCCCGATGATGCTCGTAAAAGTTTTTCTCATCTCCGACAGGCTCCAGTAACGGACATCGAAATCTTTGCCCTCGCGAAACCCGCGCCGCGCGTTGTTATAGAGACACCTGATGCCATAGACGTTGGGCAACTGGATGAGGCTCGTCCCGCGCTCTTTCAAAACTCTGGCGACTTCGTTAAGCGCGAGCCGGACATCTTCCTTGCTGATGTGTTGCAGCACGCTGTAAGAGAAAACCGTGTCGAAGATGCCGGGAGCGAAAGGGAGAAACCTGCCGTCGGCCACCACAAAACGGCCTTTGAGACCAAGCTGCGCGAAGATTCGACGCGCGGCCATCACGGCTCCGATTGATGGGTCAAGACCTATGACATCGTAACCCTTGCGAGCAGCCGCGACGCACCAGCGTCCCCAGTTACAACCGATGTCCAGAAAGACCTCGCCATCACTTTCCGGGAGCCGCAATTCGGGTATCGGATAAGCTTTCAGCTTGCCTCTGACCGGCGTGTAGAGGTTGCCGCAGGTTTTCTCAAGGCTCATCTGGACGACCGGGTCAACCTCGGACTCCGGCAGGTGTGACATCTGCTCGCGCTCTTCCACATCAATGCCCAGAGTATCCGCGAAGGGAATATCCGAAGCCGCTTGCTCCGAAGCATTTCCCGCACGCGCTTTGTCCAGCGATGCCTGCGCCACCCACAGGGTCTGCTCGACTTCATCCAACAGCATGACCGGGATGCCGTCTATCACGGGATACTGATGCCCACCGGGGCAGCTTAAAGTCTGTTCACGAAATTCAAGTTTTTGGTGATCGCGCGGGCAAGCCAGATTATCCCTGAGCCACTGATCCATAAATTGCTCCGATTAAATAATAAAATTTAAAATGCTTGATTGATAAGACCGGATTATTTGCTAAGAATGTATGCGAATCAAGGATAGCAACAAATCAACAGCTTTTCCTTTGCGTTCTTGGCGTCTGTTCTCTTTGCGGTCTTTGCGGTTAAGGGCTTTTTAACGCAAAGGACGCAAAGATAAATCGCGCAAAGACCGCAAAGGATTGAAGCCTTTCCTCGCTTGAGTTTTGAAATGGCTTCTCAATCACATGCCAACTCTACCAGCGTTTTCACGCCCGTGCCGGTCGAGCCTTTCGGAGCGTGCGGCTGCGGGTCGTCGTACCAGGACGTGCCGGCGATGTCCAGGTGAACCCAGGGCGTGTCGGCGGCGAACTTGCTTAACAGCAATGCTGCCGAGGTGGCATCGGGGCGGCCTCCGTAATTTTTGAAATCGGCGATGTCGCTTTCGATTCGTTTCTTATAGTCGTCGTTGACGGGCATGCGCCAGACAGGCTCGCCCGCGCGTTCGGCTGCCTCGCGCACACGATTAGCCCACTCGTCATTGTTGCCGAAGAGACCCGTGCGATGATCTCCGAGCGCGACGATGATAGAGCCTGTCAGGGTCGCCAGATCAACGATACGCTTTGCGCCGAGCTGTTTGGCGTAGGCGATGCCGTCCACCAGCACTAGACGGCCTTCCGCGTCCGTGTCTATGACTTCGATGTTATAGCCTCCCAGCGTCTTCACAATGTCGCCGGGTTTGAGAGCTTTGCCCGACGGCATATTTTCGGCTGTGGGCACGATGCCGACGATTCTCCGTTTGGGCTTAAGCTGCGCGATGACGCGCAATGCGCCGAGGACGGCTGCGCCTCCGGCCATGTCGGTTTTCATCTCGTACATGTCAAGGCCGTGCTTGATGGAGATGCCGCCCGTGTCGAACGTGATGCCCTTGCCGATGAACGCCCACAATTCATCGTCCGGTGATGCGCCTTCAGGCTCGTAGCGAACGACGATCAAAGCAGGCGGTTCATCAGAGCCTTGCCCGACGCCGGACAACCCGCCCATCCCGCGCTTTTTAATTTCATCTGCGTCCAGAGATTCAACCGTCAGGCCGAACTCTTCCGCCATCTGTGCGGCGCGGCGTGCGAACTCCTGCGGCGGCAAGTCGCGCCCCGGCGTGTCGGAGAGCGTGCGCGTCCAGTTGACGGCCTCCGCGATGATGCGCCCGCGCTCGAATTCGGCTTGCAGCGCATCGCTTGTTTGAGAGACGACGATAGTCAACTTTTCCAGCCGCGCTTCGTCTTCTTCTGCGCTCTGGTAAAAGTCGCCTTCGTACATTCCCATCAACGCGCCTTCCGCGACGGCGCGAGCCGTTGCAGCCTCGTTGTCGCTCGCCGGAAGCAGAAAGTTGAGATGCTTGAGGTGCGCCGCATGCGCCTCGCGCACGGCCATGCCAGCCGCGCGGCTGAGCGCAGCCTGTGTCAAATCATCATGCGCGCCGCACCCGACCATCAGCAGGCGCAAAGTCTCGCCGCCAGCCTGCTGCGTGTGCAGAAGCAAAGTCGTTTCGGCTTCGCCTTTGAACTCGCCGTCAAGCAAGAGGTTTTCGGTGAGAGCTTCGGCTCCCTCGCCTGTCACGCGCGGCTCGTCCGTAAAAACGCACAGTGCGAGAGCTTCGGCTGCGCCGGGTGCCGGCATCCCGGCAGACGTTTCGATAGTTAGAGAGGTAGAATTTTTCATAAGGTCAGACAAGTATAATGTTTAGCATCACTCTGGAATAAACCTCTGGTGAAAGTCCGTTGAGAGAGAAAGTGTTGTCACAGAGGACACAGAGGTCACAGAGAGAATTCAGGCAGCATCGCATCGTTTCATACTCTGTGCTCTCTGTGTCCTCTGTGGCTACTCTTGAAACCGCTTGTTCACTCTCCGATAATACACAATTGGCGCGTATGGCGCGTGTGAGTATAATGCAACCCTCCATAGACACGCGAGTCGCGCGCCAGCCGTTCTGAAAGCGTCGCGGCTAATTCATTCTCTCGAAGCTGCTTCAAGGAGGACTACCTGAATGGACTCGATACGATTGTGGCCGCGCCGCGCAAGCTTAGCCATCGCTCTACTCTTGCTGGCTGCGACGACGCTTGCGGCGCAAAGTGCGAGCGACGAATGCCTTGTGCGCGTGACGCTGCTGCAAGTCAACGACGTGTACCAGTTCACGCCGGTGGATGAAGGCAAGGTTGGAGGTTTAGGAAGGCTTGCTATCCTGCGCCAGCGGATTATGAGTGAGTCGCAGCATACGCTTTTTCTGATGTCAGGCGACACGATCTCCCCGTCCGTCGAGTCGCTCACTTACAAAGGCCAGCAGATGATTGATGCGTGGAATGCTATCGGGCTTGACTTCGCGGTCTTCGGTAATCATGAGTTCGACTTCGGCCCGAAACCGGACATCTTGCTCAGTCGAATCAAAGAATCGCGCTTCGTCTGGCTCGGCGCAAACGTGATTGATAAGACGACGAAAAAAACTTTCGCCAACACTCCGCCTTTCGAGATACGCGAATTCGATAACGTCAAGGTCGGCATCTTCGGCCTTGTGCTGCCGGATACGAAGAAAACTTCCAGCCCCGGTGAAAACATAGAGTTCCGCAACGTGTGCCAGACGGCGCGGCGCATCATTCCGCAGATGCGAGCGCGCGGGGCCGGTGTGATCGTCGCGTTGACGCATCTTTCGATGGAAGAGGATAAACAACTCGCGCGCTGCGCGCCGGGGATTGATGTCATCATCGGAGGGCACGAGCACACGCTCCTGCAATCCGCTTCGGCGGGCACGCCGATCTTCAAGATGACTTCGGACGCGCGCGAGATGGGTCGCATTCAACTCAACATCAGCGGCACGAGCGGCAGATTACAAAGCATTGATTGGGAAATTATTCCCGTCAACAGCGAGGTTGACAAAGACACAGAGTTCGCTGCGGCTCGGCAACCGTTCGATGCGGCGATGGCTAAGTATGACGCGCTGCTTGAGACGCTGGCAGTGCCGGTTGGCAGCACGGCTGTCGTGCTCAATGCCAAGTCAAAAGATAATCGCACGCAGGAGACGAACATCGGAAACTTTATCGCAGACGCCTTCCGCAAAGCGGCGGATGCTGATATAGGTTTCGTCAATGGCGGCTCGATTCGCGCAGACGATAATATCCGCGAGGGGACTCTGACCGAGCGTAATGTGCTTTCGATTTTGCCGTTCCCCAACCCGGTGGTGAAGATTGAAGTAACAGGGGAGACTCTGCTCAAGGCTCTGGAACACGGCGTCAGCCGCAGCGCGGAGACCGGCGAACCCGGTGAGTTTCCGCAAGTCTCCGGCCTGCGCTTTACCTTCGACGCATCTAAACCGGCAGGCCGGCGCATCACTGAAGTGTTCGTCAACGGGCAACCGCTCGACAAGCAAAAAACTTATACGCTCGCGACGAGCGATTTTCTGGCGGTGAAAGGCGGCGACGGCTACGGCATGCTGATGAGCGCGAAACGTCTCATCACACCGGAGGCCGGACAGAAAGCGCCGGACATTCTCAGAGCCGCGATCAAGAGCATGTCGCCAATCAACCCGCAGGTTGAAGGACGCATCAAGCGGCTCGATCAAACATCCGGCGGCGGAAAGCCGGAGCCTTGTAAGACTCAGCCAAAGCCGCGTAGGCGGCGGAAGTGATTTATGTTCAGCGATGAGTTTGCGACGGGCGCAAGGCGCGAGGCGATAGAGCTTTTCCAGCGCGCCTACGAAGCGCAGCAGAATGAAGAGCTTGATGAAGCGATAGAATTGTATCGTCGCTCAATCGCCGTCTACCCGACCGCCGAAGCGCATACTTTTCTCGGCTGGGTGTATAGCTTTCAGCAGCGTTACGACGATGCCATCAACGAATGCCTCGAAGCCATTCGCGTGGACTCGACGCTCGGCAATCCGTACAATGACATCGGCTCTTACCTGATCGAGAAGGGAGACATTTACGGATGCGTGCGCTGGTTCAAGCTCGCTCTGCTTGCCACACGTTACGAATCATATGCCTTCCCGCACTTTAACCTCGCGCGCGTTTACGAGATGCGTAATCGCTTCTTAGACGCCGCGCGCCATTACGGCCACGCGCTTGAACAGCAACCCGGCTACGCCAGCGCGACCTTAGCCCTGCGCCGCATGCAGGCGAAGCTAAACTAAAAAGTGGCGAGTGATGAGATAAAGCATTTATCTCATCACTCGCCACTCTTTTTTATAAGTGATTACGGTTTGACGTTCACCTGCTCACTTACGACCCTTTTTGGCCTTGCCTTTTGATGCTTTGGGGGCAGTCGTGTTCTTGGGGATGAACTCAATTTTCTTCATCGCCTCTGTGAAAGGATCAGGGGCAATCAAAGCCTCTACTCTACCGAGCGCATCTACCGCGGTCTTCATGGCGGCGTTCAGTTGGGTCGTCATCACCTGCCCGCCTACCGCGAGATGGCGGGTAGCAGCAGCCTTGAGCCAGGTCGAACAGTGATGCATTGTCGGATTGAAGAGCGTCACGCAAACCTCGGCTCCGCAGTTGACGCGGACGATGGCTATGTGCGTGAGGTGATTTCCTAATGGGGGAATCCCGTTGGGATTTTCTGCCGCGCCGATAACGTAGCAGCCGGGCGGAAGCTTGACCTCTAAATACCCGCACTTGGTCGGCATGCCCACGTACTTTGTGCCGCACCACTCAAAAACCTTGCCGTCACAGTTAAGCACGTAGACAAATAATGTCTTATCACTTTCAATCGTACACGGGAGACCCAATTTAGTCGCCCAAACGTGAACTGTCGATAAACTCATATTTTTTTCTCCTGAAGTTCGGATGCCTGATGAAATCGCGCAGAAATCCGAACCGTCTTAGCGGGGTGGCATTATCAACCGATAACGCCCAAGCAGATGTAACGCGATCTTGCGGGGATTTGAGGTGATCGCGTTCTGGCACAGGGTGAGGTGCTTAAGGCTCCCTCATCCTGGTTGACCCTTGGAATGACCTTATCTATTCGGCAATTAACATGCCAATGACTAAGACGAAAGAAGATATACCGGTACGCTCAGCAATAGCCAAGATTTTTGCGCTCATCCAATGACAGCGGTCTTATGCAGTGAACACTTCTTTCGTTATGTGTGTACTTTTGTGAACAGATGAGAACAAGGCTTTGATGTGCTTGCAAACGAGGGCGCGAAAATCGTGTTGAGGCTTGCGATGCGCAATCAGGCAGTAAGGGTCAAGCGCGATTTGTAATCAAAGCTACAGGTCATTTCTTGATCGGAATCTTCTTGCGCTTCTCATCTACGGCGACGTAGATGACTTCAGCTTCTGTTACTCGAATGCGTCCGCCCGTGCCGCCGCCGTAACGCTCTGCTTCGACTGTGACGCGGACGGTGATTGAGGTGTTGCCGATGCTTATGGTCTCGGCGTAGAAACTGACGAGGTCGCCGACGAAGACGGGTTTGTGAAAGATGACTTCGCGCATGGCGACGGTGACGAACCGCTCGATGTGCGTGTGGCGATGCGCCTCGATGGCTCCGGCCATGTCTATGTAGCTCAGGATGATGCCGCCAAAGATCGTGCCCTGCGAGTTGGTGTCGCGCGGCAGCATCGCAATGCGGATCGCGGGGTCTGTGTAAGAGTTCATAACGATAGTAGCCAGTAGCCGGTAGCCAGTAGAAAAGCAATGTCAGTTTTTCATTTTCAGATTAACCGGTAGCTTGCTTCTTTGTTTCGCTTTCTATCCATTTAGTGATGATAAGTTTCAGCTCGTCTAGGTGGCCTTCAAAGAAATGGCCTGCGCCGTTGATAATTTCGAGGCGAGCTTCAGCCTGCGGCTGAAGCCGTTCGACCAACTCTCTCAGCCTTTCGCTCGCGCCGAACTCGTCGCGGTCTCCGTGTGCGAAGAGGATCGGCTTGCGGCAGGCTTCGAGAAAACCGAAATCGTATTTATCAACGGGCGTGCCGATGCTGATAAGCCGCACGACCCTTTCATCCGCGATGCCGACTTCGAGACCGACGCGCGCCCCGAAAGAAAACCCCGCGAGCGTGATGGGCATTTCGAGATACTGCTCTGCCAGATAGTCCAAGCCCGCGCGCACATCTTCAAGCTCGCCGCGCCCTTCGTCATGCACGCCCGTGCTCTGGCCCACACCGCGAAAGTTGATGCGCAGGACTGTCAGCCCGGCATCGTTAAGCGCCGCGCCCGCGCGAAAGACGACTTTGTTGTGCATCGTTCCTCCGCCCAGAGGGTGCGGGTGCAGGAGGAGCGCGACGCCGCGCGCCTCAGTCTGGCGCGGCTCTTTCAAGATCGCTTCGAGACGACCATGCGGAGCGGGGACAAAGAGATTGCCTGCCGGATACATATATGAGAACAAGGATGAAGGCGGAAGGATGAAGGAAAAGCCTGATGTTGTGTAATCAAAGTTCTGGGCTTTCTTGAATTGCCACTAGCTTTAGCTAGTGGATAAAATTTGCAAAAGTTACGGCTTTAGCCGAAATACATTCGGCTAAAGCCGAGACTTGTTAGCTCTTTTGTTCCACTAGCTAAAGCTAGTGGCAATTCAAATAACTTTCATTACCCTGCATTAGCTCACATCATCACGCCTTCATCCTTCATCCTTACTTTTTAGTGCCTGACTTTTTAGCAGCCGGTTTTTTCTTCGCGCCTGTCGCTTCGGCAGTGGCTTCCGGGGCAACCGCTGTGACCGCACCTTTGACTGCGCCTTTGGCCGCGCCCGTGAACGCGCCGCTCAGGGCATCGCTGACAACCGATTTGACTTTGCTGAACAAGCCCTTTGATGAACCTTTGCCAGAAGATTTCTTCTTCGCAGCCGCCTTCTTGCCCGCGCCTGCTTTGGCGGTTGACTTCTTGCTCGCAGGAGCGGCTTTCTTCGTGGCCTTCTTGGCGGGCGCTTTCTTCGCAGCCTTCTTGCCTGCCTTTTTAGCTGGCATAAATTTTTCTCTCCTTTTAATGTGCGCGCCTGCTGGCGCGAGATGTTGGATTAAACTGCACGCAGTATGTCACGCAAATGAAGCAAATGACTAACAAAATGTTTTAATGATGTGCGGTGGGCTATAATTTAGACGGCAATCGTTGCGTATTTACCCTTCACTGTGTTCTGATAGATAAAACTTTCCCCCCTGAATTTTAGATGAGTAGAAAGTTGCGAACGCCATGCAAGAACATTTCGCGAGCTTAAGTGTCTCTGGCCTAGCCGCCCGCGCCGCTTTGCTTTTTTCTCCGGCATCTCTCGCATTCTCAGAAGGGGATGGAATCGCCGCCACGAATTTGGATTTCCGTATGGGCAAGGCCGCAGATAAGCGGCGCGTGCTGCTGGTTGACGATGCGCCGGACGTGTTAGAGATGCTCGCCTTTATGCTGCGGCGTGAAGGCTACGAGGTCTGGACAGCCGTCTCTGCCAGAGACGCTTTGCAGGCGGCGCAGGCAGAGCAATTTGATCTGGTGGTCTCGGACATCGGGATGCCTGAGATGAACGGGTACGACCTGGCGACGGCCTTGCGCGCGATGCCGGATTACAGCGTCGTGCCGCTGGTCGCAGTGACCGGCTTCTCGATGTACGACGACCGCGAGCGCGCCATACAGTCCGGCTTTAACGCGCACATGACCAAGCCGATCAATCCGGTCTCGCTGCTCAATCTGCTCGCCAATCTCTAAGCGCAAGGATGAAAGCCGCAAGGATGAAGGATGCGCTTGATGAGTTAATCGGAGTTGAAGAAAAGAGCGGCTGGCGGCGGCTGGAAAAGCTGCTTTCGTCTGAGAAGGCGACGCGCCTCATCTATCTTTCCATCGGCCTGATAGTCATCGCGCTCGTCTTTCGTCATCTACAGTTTTCGACGGGCAGCATTTGCTGCGGCGACTATGACGGCTACTATCACATCAAGTGGAGCAGCCTGTTATGGGAAGGCATTAAGAGCGGGCACTTTCCTCCCGCGTTTACGTGGCTGCCGCTGACGACGCTGGACCAGAGCGGCTACGTAGACCATCACCTGCTATTTCACATCCTGCAAATCCCTTTCACATGGTTCGGCAATTTGACGATGGGCGCGAAGGTGTCTGCGGTCATCTTCGGCACGCTCGCGGTCTTTTCGTGCTACTGGCTGATCGTGCATTATCGCATCGGCTATGCGCTGGTGTGGCTGCTCGCGCTGCTGTCATGTTCGGGTGCGTTCCTGTACCGGCTCAACATGGCGAAGGCTCCGCCGATTGCGATTATCTTTATGGTGGCTGGCATCTTTCTGTTGTTTAAGAAAAGATACTGGATGCTCGCTCCCTTGATGTTTCTCTTCGTCTGGACTTATAGCCTGTTTCCGACGCTCCTTTTCGCGGCGCTTATCTGGGCTGCGGTCATCGCGTGGAGCGAAGGGCGTTTCGAGTGGCAGCCCATCGCGTGGACTAGCGCAGGCATGGTCGCAGGACTCATCATCAATCCTTATTTTCCAAAGAATGTCCGGCTCTTTATCGAGCACGCATGGATGAAGCTGACGCCGGGTGAGTTCTCAACGAGCGTCGGGCAGGAATGGTATCCATACGATAGCTGGGTTTTTCTGGGAAACTGTCTGGTCGCGTTCGCGGCGATGATAGTCGGTTACATAGCCTTTAGCGGCAGCGACCGCAAACGCTCCGCACGCGCGCTCTTCTTTCTCTGTTTCTCGACGCTCTTGATGATTGCCACGTTTCGCTCGCGCCGCTTTGTCGAATACTGGCCGCCCTTCGCCGTGCTCTTCGCAGCGTTCAGCCTGCAAACAGTTTTTGACGGCGTGCGTTCCGCCGTCGGCGCGCTGCCCGCAGAAGTTTTGGATGAGTTGCAACCGTTTTTGGACAGGGAAGAGCAGGCACAGGATGTCAAAGCGGAGACGCGCCGCGAGCTTTGGAAAACCATCATCGCTGCCAGCATCGCTTTCATCCTTTTTAGCATGATGCTCGTCAACGTCGGCGCGAGCAGGTTTAAAAGGATCGGCGGCGTCTCTGCCGAAATCGCTTCGAGCGAAGGCCCGGAGCATTATCAAAAAGGCATGGAATGGATTCGCAACAACGTTCCGGCGGGCGAGCGGATTTTTAATACCGATTGGGACGATTTCCCGCGCATGTTTTTTTACGACCCGACGCACGCATACATCTCCGGGCTTGATCCGACATACCTGCTAGATAAAAATAAGGAGCTGGCAAAGCTCTACGAAGATGTGACCTTGGGACGCATCGAGAATCCGGCTGAGATCATACGCAATCGCTTCGGCGCGCGTTACGTCTTCTCCGATAAAGAAGATGTGCATGACGACTTGTATGCGAAAGCGATGCAGAGCGGCTGGTTCGAGCAGGCTTACGAGGATGACGACTGTGTTATCCTGCGCATCCGCGACCAGCAGGGCGAGCCGCCGCCTGAATCTTTGGAAGATGACGCGCCCGACTCTGGCAACGATGCGGGCACGAGTGATGAAGAAGGCGACTTGCCGCCGGAAGAGGAAGAGAAGCCTTAAGCTTTTTTTAAGCGCGCGGCAGCGATGAAAAACATGAAGAGAAAAATCTTGCGGCCTGTCAATCTCAGCCTTGCGCTGCTTGCGATAGCATCGCCTTTATACACCGGCTGCGGGAAGGGCGATTCACAAAGCTCGCAGCCCGGAGCCGCTTCATCTTCATCTCCGAAGAAGACGCAAACTCCTTTCGAGCGTGATCTGGATTTTGTGCGGACGAGCCGGTTCAAATATGTCTTCGTCTTCTCGCGCACGGACGGCGGCGTCTTTGATAAAGAGAGCATTGATTACCTCAAAGCAAACTCGCCGCCGGAGACAAACCAGTGGGTCATCACGGACGACAAACGCTACGCCATCGCCGGAACGCATTTCGAGTTCAAGCCGGAACACTTCGACGCGCTCGGCAAGCGATACAAAATCGAAGATTACTCGGGCAAGTAAAAATCTCAGACTTAAAAACTAATCTGGCCTGACTCTTTAACCGTGACGACGTGGCTGTCCGTGCCGAAATCGTCAAGCGTTTCGTTGTGATGAGCGATGATCTGCGTCGCCGTCAGCGTCTCTGTATCGACAGTCATGTGCGCGTCCTTCGCCAGCGTCACATCATAGCCGCGCCCGACCGCGCTGCGGCACACAGTATCAATGCAGAATTGCGTGCGGCAGCCCGCGATGACCAGATGCTCTATGCCGCGCGTCTTCAATTCGTCTTGCAGCGAAGTCTCATAAAACGAATCGCAGGCGCGCTTGCGAATCACGGTCTCTCCATGCGTGGGAGCGATGGCCGGATGAATCTCCCAACCGGGCGAGCCAGGATAAAGACGCCCGCCTTCCTCTTCGCCGTCGTGTTGAATGTAAATGACCGTCGCGCCAGCCGCACGCGCTTTCGCCAGCAACTCGTTGATATGCCTCAAGACTTCATCGCTGCCCGCAGAAGTCGGCTGCGACCAATCCACGACACCCGCTTGAGTGTCAACCACCAGCAACGCTTTTTCTTTGCTCAAGCAATTAACTCCTTATCAATCCGATGATGGAACCAGCACGAGCTTGCCGAACTGCGCGCGGTCTTCCATCAACTCGTGTGCGCGCTCGGCTTCATAGAGCGGCAGCGTCTGGTCTATGACCGCGCGAATCTGGCCGCGCTCGATAAATTTCATGGCGTCCAGCATTTCCGCTTTCGACCCCATGAACGAGCCTAAGAAAGTCAGGTGGCGATAAAAGAGTTGGCGTATGTCCGTGCGCGCGTCAAAGCCACTGGTCGCGCCGCAGGTGACGAGCCGCCCGTTCTTCTTGAGCGAGGCAATCGAACCCGGCCAGGTCTCCGCACCCGTATGCTCGAAGACCACATCCACGCCCTGCCGCCCGGTCAGCTTTTTCACCTCTTTGTGCCAATCCTTGTTCGTATAATTGATGGTCTCATCCGCGCCAAGCTCGCGCGCTTTTTCCAGCTTCTCGTCCGAACTGGCGGTGGCGATGACGCGCGCTCCGCGCAGCTTGGCGACCTGAATGCCTAGAGAGCCGACGCCGCTCCCGGCGGCATGAATCAACACGTCTTCACCCGGCTGGACTTGAGCGCGCGTGACCAGCATGTGCCAGGCCGTCACCGTCACGAGCGGCAGCGCGGCGGCTTCTTCCCAGCTTAAATTTTTCGGCTTTGGAATGACGTTGACGCCGGGCGCGGCGACCAGTTGAGCATAGCCGCCGGCGCGCCTGTAGCCTAAGATGTCATACTCCGCGCAGAGATTATCCAGCCCGCGCAGGCACTCTATGCAATGCCCGCAGGACGTGCCGGGATGAAGCAACACTTCATCGCCCTCGTTCACCCACGTCACAAGTTCGCCCGCTTCGCGCACGACGCCCGCGATGTCGTTGCCGAGGATGTGCGGCAGCGGAATTTCTATGCCGGGTAAGCCCCCCCGCGCCCACACGTCCAGATGATTGAGCGCGCAGGCGCGCACCTCGACCAGTACTTCGTTGGCTTTGATCTGCGGGTCGGCCACGTCCGCGTACTCAAGCACGTCCGGCCCGCCGTGTTTTTCAAAGATGACTGCTTTCATAAATGTGATTCACGCCTTGTCACAAAATTTGAGATTGAAAGTCGTGTTAAGATGAGAGCGATTCTATCTCTAATTTGACGAGTTTGGAAAATGATTAAGCTCCCGCAAAGACGCAAAGGCGCAAAGAAAAACCCAACCTCTTCTTTGCGCCTTTGCGTCTTTGCGGGAGTATGCTCGTTTGGAGAAAATCTCTATGACTTCTATTCCACAACCTGAAACTAACATCACGCTCATCTGGCAAACGCTGCATCAGCAGCTTGAGCGCATGCGCGAGATGCAGGGCAGGTACTCCAACCTCTTTTACGAGCTGATTATCATCAGCATCATTGTCATCATCCTGCTGGCAGCGGCGAGCATGACGGACACGCTGCGCGGCGTCGTACTGCTGATTCCTTTTTATGTCATCTACGTCGGCGTGCATTCGGCGTATTATCTTTCTTACGTTATCTGGGCGCGCATCTACGCCACGGGGCTAGAGCAGCGACTCAACGAGTTGCTGAAAGACGATCTCTTAATCGCGCACAGGCAGGAAGCGGTTTATCTGTTTCCGCTTCATGGCAAAGAGTTCGCGGGCGTGGCCCCGCGCCTGCGCCAGACTTTTATAGGCTTTATCACGATTCACTTCTGGCTGCTCGGTGCGGCTGTCATCGGCCTCTCCGTATATCGCGCGTGGCAGCTCTATGATGAACTGATGCGAGAGTTTCCGCCGATCTGTTATTACTTTATCGCGCTCGGCGTGTGGGCGTTGCTGCACCTGCTTTATCTGGTCTGGTATTTCGGCTCGCGTCACTACGAGCGGCGCATTATGGATGTGGTGCGCGAAGCATACGGCACGCAATATGACAAAGCCTGAACTGGCTGCAAATTTTAGAACACCTACAGCGGATTTCGATTGAATGTCCGGTAGGCTGTGAGCCTGCCGCTCGGACGGGACAGGCGGCAGGCTGGCAGCCTACCATACACTGATTTGCAACCTGCTCTAAAAACCACAAAGACACAAAGTCACGAAGAAGGCACTGAATTTTTTTATGACCTTGTGTCTTTGAAAACTGAGATGAGCAAAACAATCGTCGGCGTGATGGGGGCTGGCAGAGATGCGAGCGCGGAAGCGAGAGCAGCGGCTTTCGAGCTTGGGCGACTCATCGCGCGCGAGGGCTGGGTCTTGCTGACGGGAGGCCGCAACGCAGGTGTGATGGATGCCGCCAGCAGGGGTGCGAAAGAGGCTCAAGGGCTAACCGTAGGGATTCTTCCGGGCAGAGACACAGAAGGCATGTCGGACGCAGTTGATATTCCGATCCTTACGGGCATGGGACAGGCGCGCAACAACATCAACATTCTTTCGAGCCGCCTTGTGTTCGCCTGCGGCATCGGCGCGGGCACGGCTTCGGAGATCGCGCTCGCGCTCAAAGCCGGAAAGAAAGTTATTCTGCTCTGCTGTAATCAGGAAGGAATTGATTTTTTCCGCGCGCTCGGAAAAGAAAACGTCTTCGTCGCCGCGCAGCCGGATGAAGCCATGTTGATGGCAAAGAAGCTAATACTTAGAGCGCCTAACAAAACCGAGGATTAGCCACAGAGGAATAGAGACACGGAGCGAAGAGCAGTCATTTTATTTAGCATCCCCTTCATCTACTTTTCCTCTCTCTGTGTCTCTCCGGCCTCTGTGGCTGAGTTCTGTTAGCGGCTTTTACTTAAAGTTTTATCTCACTTCTGCTTGCCAAGCATTTCCTTTGTCAGGTAGCTGCGAAACACAAAGTCTCTGTCTTTCTGCGAATTGTGACAGTCGCGGCAACTGCCTGTCTTTTCGCGATGCTCGACTTTGCTGAGCTGGCCGTCAATGGTCAGGAATTCCCAGTCTTTGGCTTTAAGGTTAAAGCCCTGCTCGCGCTTCACCATCACGACCAAGACCTGCGGCGCGGCGTCCGTTTCCTGCATGAGCTTTTCTCGGACGATGACAGAGCCGACGGGGAAGCGCGGCTTCTTTTCGTGTAACATCGCGCGCCGCGCCAGCTCGTTGACGTAAATGACACCGAAAGAAGTTGCATCGCCCTCGTGCGGTGACGGGTCGTCATCATCGTCGTCGCTGCTTGATGAGCGTCTGGGACGCGACGGGTCGGGAAAGATGAACCGTGTGATTCCGTTGCCGCCGCGAATTTGCATGACATCCGAACCGGAGTCAACAAAGGCGGTGCCTCAACCGCCGACGAATGAGCTGGAAACCGCCCACGGTTTCTCGTTCACGCGCGTCCACTGCCTGTAATTGGCGAGGTCTTTGAGCGACGGGTCGTTAGCAAAGACATTCGCTTTCGCGGTTTCCTCTGCCGCAGAAGTTAAGCGCGCGAAACCGGCGATGCTCAGGACGAAGAGCGACAGGGCGATGATCGAGAAAAGCTGCACGCATCTCTTGGACATAAGATTTCCTCTGGAATGGCTTGGCGGTTAAATTTTAGCTGTCGGAGACTTAGAACGCCTAACAAAATTTAGCCACAGAGGCCGGAGAGACCGAGGAGCAATAAAAGCAGATGAAGGAGATGCTAAATAAAATGACTGCTCTGATCTCCGTGTCTCTGTGTCTCTGTGGCTAATCTTTGGTTGCGTTAAGTTCTCTTAAGTTAGCCTTAACGCTGTTTGCTGCGAATCTCTTCAGTCAGATACTGGCGATAGACGTAATCGCTCTCTGCCTGACTTCTATGACAGCTCAGGCAGTTAATCTTCTTTTCGAGAACCTGAGTTTTATCTTTTGAGCTGTCCGCGACGAAGTACTCCCAATCACCCGCGTCTTTATTGAATCCCTTCGCGCGCTTAATCATCACGGACAGGAGCTGCGGCTTTGTGCTGGTTTCAGTTTCCAGTTTTTCTCTAACGATGATTGAGCCGACGGGGAAGACTGGCTTTTTCTCATTCAACATCGCCTGCCGCGCAAGGTCGTTAACGTAGACCACGCCGAACGAGGCGTTTGCTTGATGCTCCTCCGTGAGGACGTTTTCTTCGGTTACCGGTTCGGTGATTTTCTCAGCATCAACTATGCTGGCTGTGGGTTCAACCACAGTGTTGTCTCAAGCGTCCTGCCCGTCAATCCGAAAGTTGTTGACGCGCAGGGGCGTCTCATTCACTCTCGTCCAGTTTCGATAACCTGCAATCTCTTTAAGAAAATTTTCCTGCGCGCTCGCCTGAGACATGCTTTGCGCTTTGGAGCTAACGTAAGAAAAAGATGCAACGCTTCCAACCAGCAGCAGCACAAAGCCAAGTGTCAGCGTCTTTAGCTGGTTAAGATTCATCACACGCTCCTTTATCGCTCTTCGGATTCGGATTACCTTGCGGCAAGCTGTTTCCCGTCAGATTCAGAATCTGCGCCGAGGGTTTGCTGGCGCGCGTGATAAGAGGAGCGTGTCAGCGGGCTGGATTCGACATGATGAAAGCCCATGCTCATGCCTATCTCGCGCCACTGTGCGAACTCTTCGGGCGTGACGTAACGCTCGACCGGAAGCCGCCGCTCGTATGGCTGCAAGTATTGACCGATGGTCATAATATCGCACGAGACCGAGCGCAAATCTTTCATCAGTTCGACGACTTCATCAAAAGTCTCGCCCAAACCCACCATGATGCCGCTCTTGGTAAACATCCCTCGCCGCTCCGCGTCACGACGACGCGCGGCGCGCTCAAGCAGCGTCAAGGTCTGCACGTAAACAGCATCAGGCCGCACTCTGCGATAGAGCCGGGCGATGGTTTCAGTGTTGTGATTCAACACGTCCGGTTGCGCGTCAAGCACCGTATTGAGCGCGGCTTCGTCACCATTAAAATCAGGAATCAAAACTTCGATCTTGCATTCGGGATTGAGTGCGCGCACCTCGCGAATGGTCGCAGCCCAATGAGCCGCGCCACCGTCCGGCAAATCATCACGATTGACGGAAGTGATAACCGCGTGCGCCAGATTCAAGTGATGCACGGCCTCCGCGACGTGGCGCGGTTCTTCCACATCGAGCGCGCCCGGCTGACCCTTGCCGACCGCGCAGAAACCGCAATGTCGCGTGCAGATGTCGCCCGCCAGCATAAAAGTCGCCGTGCGATCCGACCAGCACTCGAAGATATTAGGGCACCGCGCCTCCTGACAGACCGTGTGCAGATTCAAGCCCTCGATCAGCTTGAGCACATGATTTTGATTCGCCGGATCGCCCAGACGAATCTTCAGCCACTCAGGCTTAGGCTGTCGCACACGCGCCGAAGGCTTCAAAGTATTGCTGATAACTGTTAGCTCGCGTCCCACTTTAAGCTTGCTCCATAAGTTTGATATGCAAAATATTCTATCACCCGCATCGGTGATTGTCGCTCTCAACTATGATTGGCACAATCAACTTGCGTAGAAAATCGTTGCTTGGTATTAGGCATTTTCTCTTTGTCTCATAGATTGCTTGAGCGTATATTCTTAGCATGGATGCAAAGTTTGAGTGGGACACAGAAAAAGCGGAATCCAATCTTGAAAAACATGGAATCTCTTTCGCCGAGGCCGCAACCGTATTTTTCGACCCGCTCTCGTTGACCATTTCCGACCCCTTACATTCTGAAGAAGAGAGTCGTTTCGTCATCACCGGATTATCTAACCAGCAACGTCATTTAGTAGTACACGCCGAGCGGGATAATAAAATCAGAATCATCAGTGCGCGTTTAGCTGCACCAAGCGAAAGGAAGAAATATGAGTCAGGACTTGAATAAAGAGCGCGACCCGGACATGTTGGACGAATATGATTTTAGCGGCGGAGTGCGCGGCAAGTACGCCGACCGATTTGCGCGTGGCAGCAATGTCGTAGTGCTTGACCCTGACGTGGCAGAAGTTTTTTCGGATTCAGAGTCTGTTAACCGGGCGTTGCGCGCGTTGGCTGCAATCATTCAGAGCCAATCTGAGAAGGTTCATCCGTAGGGCTTTACAAGCCCAACAGGTCAGCTAGCTTTTTAACTGGACATCAAATGAAAACAATCGCACAGGAAGATTTCACGAACAGTTTCTTTCAGCTTCTGAAAGAGATTTTTGAAGGCCCTCCAGATACGGGAAGCGCAGTTCTGGATAAGGGGGCGGGGTTGTTCCAGACGCTTGAGAAGGTGACGGCGGAGGCGGCCTCGATTTCTGTCAGGCCGGGAACGCCGACTATCGCTGCGCATTGCGAGCACGCGCGGTTTTATACGGTCGCGCTCTATGAGTACATGCGCGGGGCGAAGGCGAAAATTGATTGGAATCAAAGCTGGCTGGTGCAGACGGTCACTGAAGAGGAGTGGAATAAGCTCAAAGCGGAATTGCGGCAGGGCTATACGACCGTGAATGAATATCTACATGCGGTTGAAAAGTGGGGCGACGAAGAGGTGGGCGATGGGATGGCGATTATGGTTCACACGGCTTATCACCTGGGAGCTATACGGCAACTCGTGCGTGCGCTCGCGCCGGAGGCTTAAAGCGAAAGCCTTAAGCTATTCGCTTTCCGGCTGCATCCCGAATACTTCCGCAAAGCGTGCGATGATGCGGTCTTCGACTTTCTCTAAAGCAATCTCGCGGCCTGAGAGTTTCTGCATCGAAGTGACCGGCTCGCCCTCGCAGGCGATGATGAGATCAAAGAAGCTGAGGTCTGTATTGACGTTGAGCGCAAAGCCGTGCGTCGTGACCCAGCGCGCGATGTGGACGCCGATGGCCGCGACTTTTCCAACGGTCGTGTGAACGCCCGTCAAGCCTTTGATGCGAAAGCTCTCGATACCGAAATCCGCGAGGGCGCGCATCAGGACTTCTTCGAGGTCGCGGACGTAGGCATGTACGTCTTCGCGGTCAGGGCTGAGGTTGATAATGGGATAGCCGACCAATTGCCCGAGTCCGTGATATGTGACTTTGCCGCCGCGATTGGTCTCAAAGACGGAGACGCCGCGCGCGTCCAGCAAAGCTTGCGGCGCAAGAATGCCGGACAGTGTGGCTCGCCTTCCGATAGTCAGGACGTGCGGATGCTCTACCAGCAGCAACGTGTCCGGCTGCTCACACGTCAAAACGGCGCGCTCGGTCTCTTTTTGCAGGGCGAGCGCCGCGCCATATTCCATGCGCCCCAGACGCGCGACCCTTAACGCTCTTTGTTTGATTTCCGTTTGCATCAATCGAAGAAGTTGGACGCGGCATTGTACCAACAATAAGCGCAGACGGACGAATGGCGTTTGAGAAGGAAGCTATTTAAGACTTGACGCCGCGCCCCTGTCGAGAATAGCTTGGCAGGAACAAAAATGTGCTTTGTCTTTTGTACTTTGTTCTTTGATTTTTTGTGCTTTGTCTTTTGTGCTTTGTGCTTTGCATGCTATTCAAGAGAGAACCTATCGCTCAACATTGAACGCCACATGCAAGGGCCAAAGATCTAAGACCAAAATACAAAGAACCAAAAACAAAGTACCAAGCACAAAATTATTTAAGGAGAATTTAACTTGAAACGCGCATGCCTCTTAATTTTAGCCTGCCTGATATTGTTGCCCGTTGCCTCGGCGCAGGCGCAGAAGCGACGACCCGCGAGCAAGAAACCCAAGAGCACAACTACGGCGGCGAAGGCCAGCACCTTGACCGTTGTGCAGGAGGGTGGAGGGCGCGTCGCCGAACAGCTCAAGACGCTCTCGAAATTTCTGTATCTGCTGGGCGGCGTCGCGAAGGGAATCGAGGCCGCAGACGCTGCGGCGCAAAGAGGCGAAGCTTCGCAGGCCGTGATTGACCAGACGCAGCGAAACAAGACTACGGTTCGCAGCAGCATCATGAGCCTGCGCGAGCAGTTGGACCAGTTGGAAATTGATTTTCGCTTAAAGCCTGAGTTGCAGCCTTACTACATCAAGCTGGCAGGAGTCGCGGCGGGCGCGGCGACGGCTGAAGAACTGGCTGCCGCCAATAAGTTCGATCAGGCCGGAAGAACCCTGCTGACGGTCATCAACCGCCTCGCAGATGTGCTGTTGGAAATGCGCTAGTCAAAGGATGAAGGCGGAAGGATGAAGGATGAAGTAATAGCATCACTTTCACCAACACGTTTTCATCCTTCCGCCTTCATCCTTTATCCTTTTCTTTTCACGTAGTAGCCGCGACGGGCGCGGACGCGAAGCTGCGATTGCGCGGGGACGGTGGCTTTCAGGCGCAGGTACTTGCCGTTGGGAGATTCATCGGTCGAGTAGTATTGCAGCAGGTATTGCGCGCGTAGCTCTGCGGCAATCTGGTTAAAGACAGCCACTAAATCTTCGAGCTTGTTCGGGACGAAAGCAGTGCCGCCGGTGTCGTCCGCCAGCCCTTGCATTCCATCCTGTGCGCGCTGGCTGATCTGATTCAGCCGCAGCGATTGGCCGCTCGGGTTAATCGAATAAAAGACGATATCCGCGCGCTGGACTTCGCGCAAGACGTTGGCCTGCGCTCTTTGATGAAGCTCTGCGCGCTGCTTTTCCCGCTGCGCTTTGCGCTTTTGCGCAGTATCCTGTGCGGCCTCTTCCGCCGCATCAGCTTTTCTGACGGCAACCTCCGTATCCCTGACCTGGTCGCTGAAATTGTCTTCGCCATCGGAGATGACGACGATGACGCGGCGATGCCGTTCGGGAGTGTTCTGTGCCAGATAGCGAGCCGCCGCGATGACCGTGTCATAAAAAGCCGTCGGGACGGGGCCGGTGGCCGGTTTGAGCGACATCAGCTTTGCAGTGGCAACGTCAGCCGAAGCCAAGCCCTGTTCCAGATTGGATTTCTGGTTGATGGCAAAGATAGCCGCTTTGTCCGAGCTTTTTAAAACCCGTTTGAGAAAGCTCGTCGCAGCCTGTTGCTCAAACTCGAATCGCTCCGAGACGCTGCTTGAGACATCCAGCAGAATCGCAATCTCCAAAGGCACTTGCTCAGGATTTCCGATCTGCGCGATTTCCTGCACGCGCCCTTCTTCTTCGAGGCGAAAATCTTTGACGGTCAAGCCCGGCACGGGCTGCCCCGCCGCGTCTATGACAGAGACCGGCACGACCACCAGATTCGATTCGACGCGCACCACATCTAGATCGTCAAGAATCTCGTCATCCTTCGCCGGAGATGCAGAAGGTTGCGCAGATGGCGAAGCTTGCGGAGACGGCTTTGCCGGTGCGGATTGAGTCGGCAGCGAATCTGTCTGCGTCTGCCCGCCCGCGCGTGCGCCGGATAAAAGAAGAGCCAGCGCCCCTGTCAGGAGCGCCAGCGTCAAAATGTTACGCATGTAGTGCGAGATAAATTTCATCAAACCAACTCCTCACTGCCGCCAGCGCGCTCTTAAAGGATTTCGCTGGCCGTCGCTCACGGCATAATGGATGCCGCCCGGCGGCACGATGGTTGGCAAAAAAAGTGACAGGTGATAAGTGACAGGTGACAAGCAAGAAGGCAAATCAATCTTGTTACCCGTCACTCGTCACCTGTCACTGCCGTTAGTTAGAACGGATTCTCGGTTGACGAAGTAGTGCTGCTGGGCGTCGTCATCGTCGGCGACGGCTGTACGAGGCCGCGACTGACGAGGATTTTAACTTCGACGCGACGATTCTGCGCGCGTCCCTCGCGGGTGCGGTTGTCGGCCACCGCCTGCGCTTCGCCATAGCCGAACGGCGTCACGATGCGGCGCAAGGGAATCCTGTGATTCTCTGCCAGATAACGCACGACTGCATCAGCGCGACGCTGGCTCAAGGCGCGGTTCTTCTGAATGCTGCCGGAAGAGTCCGTGTAACCCGTGATCTCGATCACATAGCCTTTGGCGTTCATAGCTTTGTTCGCAAGGTCATCAAGTTGTTGCTTTGAGTCCGCCGAAAGCACCGCGCTGTTATTGCGGAAGTTGATGGCGGTCACGTCCTGCACTACGTAATCATCGAGAGACGAGATGCGATCATTGGTCGCGTTGACGCCGGCAATCGCAGCGTCCGCAGTCTCCTGTGCGGCCTTTGCGCCGCCGCCCGCAGCGTTTGCGACCGCCGCTAGTTCATCTATCTGGCCTGACAGGCGTGCAGCGTTCTGCTCGACCTGCCCGATCCTGTTCTCGGCAGAGCCGACACGATTCTCGACCGGGTCAACGCGCGATTCGACCGTGCGCGCAACCCTCAAATCCGATTCGTTAAAGCGAACTTTTTCCGCGACAAGTTGCCCCGCAGCATCGCCGCGTCCTTCGACTTCGAGGTTCAGACCGCGCAGGATATTGGTGACACCATAATTAGTTCCGCTGCGCAAAAATCCGCCGTTGGATTTAACGCTGGTGCGATCTGTCATGCGGACGACCGTATCAAAGTTATTGTTGTCACGAACCGTAAAGGTATCTGCATCGCGGCGCGTGACGACGCCTTTGATCTTCATCTTTTGACCGTTGGCGACGGTGCGTACCTGCGCCGCGGGAGCGCTGCCGTCCTGTGCGAAGGCGAGCGACGCGCCACACAAGATCAGGCTGAAGGCGAGTACGAGGACCTGTGAAAATCTGAATTTTTTGACACTCATCATTATTAACTCCATCCTTGCGGAAAAACTGGCCGGTGCTTGCTTGCGGGCGCTTCAACCGGCTCTCCCCGCATGTTAGGGCGACCCTCTAAAACGGACGAGTATCGCCGTCGGGTGTCGCAGTTTAGGTTAAAGTAAAACGTTCGTACCTCTTGCCGAAGCTGACGTAACAGGAACAAGAAACTTGCGCGAGGCTCAATCGCCTCTATCAAGACAAAACAGACTGTTTACACTGTTGGCTAAAACGGGAATTTTAACGAAGCGGCAGGGTAAGTCAAGCTAACTTTGGATGAAACAGGCGATTCGCACAACTCTCAAGCTATTCATCAGACAATCGCCACCGGATTGCAATAAATAGCATCAATTTCATCTTCTTCTTAAAAAGTAAAGCCGCGCCCGGTGAACACGAGCGCGGCCTTCTTTGATTGAAAAGCGTAGTTTCCTACACCGTAAACTGCGCGGCTTCCAACAGCTCTTTGACGTAGCCTAAAAACTTCTCCGCGTCAGAGCCGTCTATGATGCGGTGGTCGAAGGTCAATGCAAAGTAGGCCATCGAGCGAATCGCAATGTAGTCGTCGCCTTCGGGACTCGTGATGACCTTCGGGCGTTTCTCAATCGTACCGACGCCGAGGATTGCGACCTGCGGCTGGTTGATGATAGGCGTCCCGAACAAGCCGCCAAAGACGCCCGGATTGGTGATGGTGAAAGTCCCGCCCGCCACCTCGTCGGGCTTGAGTTGTTTGGAGCGTGCGCGGTCTGCAAGGTCATTAGCGGCGCGTGCCAGCCCTGAAAGCGAGAGGTCATCCGCGCGTTTGATGACCGGCACGATCAAGCCCCAGTCGAGCGCGACGGCCATGCCGAGGTTGATGTCACGCTTGTAGACAATCTGTTCGCCGCTCACCTGCGCGTTGAAGACGGGGAACTTGCGAATCGCGTTCGTGATTGCCTGAAAGATAAAAGGCATGTATGTGAGCTTGGTTCCGGTGCGCTCCTGAAACTCGCGTTTGTGCTTGTCTCTGAGGCGCGCGATGCGCGTCATGTCTATCTCGTAGACGGTCGTCACATGCGCGGAGGTGCGCCGCGACATGGTCATGTGCTCTGCGATCTTCTTGCGCATGACGCTCATCTGCTCGACGCGGTCTTCGGCTGCGGGCTGCACGGTCGGCGCAGATGGAGACTGCATCGCAGGTTGTGGCGCAGAAGAAGCTTGCGCTGCTCCCTGCATGGCCTGCTGCGGAGTTAAGGCCGCGCCCGATTCGATAAAGCTCAGGATGTCGTTCTTCGTGACGCGACCGCTCATCCCTGTGCCTTCGAGACGCGAGATGTCTATGCCGTGTTCTTTAGCGATGTTGCGCACGAGCGGGCTGGAACGTGTGCGGCGCAACTCTTCGGCGGATTGCTCTCCGATTGGCGTGCTCGCGGCGGGAGCTTGCGCGCTCGTTGATTGGGTTTGAGCGGCGGGCGGCTGTACTGCCTGTTGCTGCGGCGCGGGTTGTGCTGCCTGCGGCGTTGCTTCAGGCGCGGGCGGAGGCTCGGACGAGACCGCTGCCTGCGATGCAGGGGCTGGCGTTTCAGCCGGAGCCGCTTCCGCTGTTGCGGCTGGCGCAGCAGATGCGCTCGCGCCGTCACCGCCGTTCAGGATGGCGACGACGGTATTGACCTCGACCGTGTCGCCTTCGTTGTACTTGACCTCGGTCAAGGTTCCGGCTGCGGGCGACGGAATCTCCGCGTCAACCTTATCGGTCGAAATCTCAAACAGCGGCTCGTCGCGCTCGACGTGTTCGCCGACCTTCTTTAGCCATCTGGTAATCGTTCCCTCCGCGATGGATTCGCCCATCTGCGGCATCACAACTTCTGTGCTCATATCAACTCCAATGTGAAAATAATTTTCAAAAATACTCGAAGAGAAGAACCCGTCTTTCTTTGCCTTCCTTTGCGTCTTCTCTTTGTGTCCTTTGCGTTAAAAAAGCAATTAACCGCAAAGATCGCAAAGAAGGCACGCGCAAAGCTCGCAAAGAGCATCCTGCCTGTTCGCTCTTATTCCAGACGCAAATATTTCTGCAAGAGCGCGAGCAGGATGTGTGCGTTAGGCGTCGCGCCGTACAGCCCGCTCATGACGGGCTTGCCGTCACGGTCTTTGATCTCTATAAATCCATTTGCAAGCTTCGCGCCGGACAAGTTCGTCCACAAGTATCCGTTTCCGCGCGACTCCATGCCGTTCGCATCAATCCGTACTGCGCCGAATGAGACTTTCTCTCCGCGCTCAATCGCTTCCAACATTTGCGGATACAAACGCGCGAAAGTCTCTTCTTTGATAGTGCGACCGATTGAGTCAACGCCGGATACCATGTTGCTCAAAGCGAAAGATTCGCCGCCGCGCTTTTCAATCGTGTACAAGTAGCGGTCGTACAAGTGTTGCCCGCGCGCACTCATCTTCTCGACCTTCTCTGTGACCGCGACGATCTCGTCCCAGAGGGCTATGTGCTGCTTGCCGCCGCGCTCGACCAGCACGCCTCTCTCATGCAAGGCGACGCGCCCGTTGCGATTCTGCCAGAACGAGATGACCGAAGCCACTCCGCCGACCAGAGCCGCGAGGCCGCCGATAGCAAACAACACGCGATTAAAGGTCGTCTCATTCCTGCTCGCAAACCAGAACATGTTGAGCAGGATGACGCCCAAACCGGCGCTGACCAGGCCGACAATCAGCGTCGTCGCGGTCGCGCTTCTGTTCTCTTTAAATTCCGCCCGCTGCTGGCCGAGCGCGTCTAGGTTTGCCATCAAGAGAATCAGTAAGCAGCCAGTTTACGCGCAGCGTCCAGCACATCTTTGATCTGCGGCAAGTAATATTCTTCGAGCGGCGGCGAATAAGGCACGGGCGTGTCAATCGAAGCGACGCGCACCACCGGCGCATCAAGCCACTCAAAAGCCTCTTCGGCAATCGTCGCGGCAATCTCGCCGCCGATGCCGCCGGTGCGCGAAGCCTCGTGCAAGACAAGCACCTTGCTCGTCTTTTTCACGCTCGCCAAAATCGCGGCCTTGTCCATCGGCGCGAGCGTCCTCAAATCTATCACTTCAACGTCGAGACCTTCCTTCTCCAACTCTTCAGCCGCGTCGAGCGCATTCAATACCTGCGCGCCAAAAGTGATGATGGACAAATCGCGCCCCTCGCGTGCGGTGCGAGCTTTACCAATCTCGACGATAAAATCGTCTTCCGGCAATTCTTCGCGCAGGCGCGGCAGTCGATAAAGCTTTTTATGCTCGAAGAAAAGCACCGGGTCAGGGTCGCGTATCGCGGCCTTGATTAAGCCTTTGGCATCGTAAGCGGTCGAAGGCTCTACGATTTTCAAGCCCGCCGTATTTAAGAAAAAAGCTTCCGCGTTGATGGAATGAAACGGCCCCCCATGAACGCCGGAGCCGCACGGCCCGCGAAAGACAGCCTGAAGACCTGCGCCCCAGCGATAGCGGCACTTGGCGGCATAGTTGGTCAGCATGTCAAAGCCCGCGCTGATAAAGTCTATGAATTGAAACTCGGCGACGGGCTTCATCCCCATCAAGGCCGCGCCGCACGCCGCTCCGACAATCGCCGCTTCGGAAATCGGCGTGTCAATCACACGCTCCTCACCGAATTCATCTATCAGGCCGTCCGTCACCTTGAACGCGCCGCCGTATGCTCCGACATCTTCGCCGATGACAAAGACGGACGAATCGCGCTCCATCTCTTCCCAGATGCCCTGCCGGATGGCTTCGACCAAGGTCGCCTTGCCGCCGCGCCCGGGCTTGTTTGATTTATGCTCTTTTTGAGTTGTTGTTGACATAAGAGAAAAACTTGAGCTGATAACTTAAATTTAATTTGATTCTCCTGCTTGTTCTTTTAATAGCTCTGCGATGTCATCAGATAGCCATAGTCCTGCATCTTTCAACTGTTGAAGACTATCGGAGACGGAAGATATTAGCCCGCGCCTTTTGGCTAAAACCAAAGCGCCGCGCGATCATCAACCATCGCCCTATAATCCGTGTGCGTGAATGCAAAGCTTAATACCTCCGACTCACCTTCGCCTAGATTCCAGATAAAGACTTCAGGAGATACAATCTGCACCTCTACGCGGTGAATCCATGGGGTCTTTATCAATTCAGTTGCTGCTACGTCCGATGTGTCGCCCGCGACTATCTCGTTCCAAACGGCATTCGGCACTGCTACTTCGGCGAAAAGTTGTGGCAGCAAATCAGCCAGTCCGCACTTGAACAGCAGAATGAGCGGCGAAGCATTAACAACTACTCTGTCAATTTGCCGGGTCAAGTTCCTCTATCAATTCCTGAGCCGTATATTGCATTGGAGAAACTTTGAAACGCGCCAACGCATTGATGAATCCGGCACGAGTAAGTCCGGCTACCTCAGCGGCTTTGCCTTGTGATAATTCGCCTAACTCATACCACTTGACAGCAGCGGCAATCCGCATCTCGCGCACAAACTCGTCAGGCGATTTACGAAGCGCGGCAAAGGCCGTGTCCGGTAGATTTATTAAGACCGTTTGCATTTCTACTTTCCTTTGCCTCGACGGGATGATGACGATAGCCACGCTAAGCTCATCTCTCTAAAACCTTCGGCCTGAACGCTGGCGGCACGATGGAGTTGTCGAAAACATTATAAGCCGCGCTCTCTGCTTCGGGCATGGGTGACGATTCAGCCCATTCGACATCTTCGTCTATCTCGCGCTGTACGTCCGCTCGTATCTCTTCGAGCTTCTGGCGCGTGGCGATTTTTTGCTCGGTCAAAAATCTTTCGTAGCGGTCAACGGGGTCGTTCGTTTTCTCCCACTCGTCAATCTCGTTTACCGGAACATAGCGTTGATCGTCGTGTTCTGCATGGCCTTTGCGGCGATAGGTCTTGGCTTCGATCAGAACAGCGCCGCCGCCGTTGCGTGCAAACTCCGCCGCCTTCTTTGTCACTTCATAGCACGCGATGATGTCGTTGCCGTCAACGATGTGGCCGGGAATGCCGTAGCCGGCGGCCTTTTCCGCTAAATCTTTCACGGCGGTCTGTTTCGAGGTCGGCGTAGAATAAGCGTAGTGATTGTATTCCGCGATGACGAGCAAAGGGAGCCGCTGGACTGCCGCAAAATTCAAGCCTTCGTGAAACGCGCCCGTGCTCATCCCGCCGTCGCCGATGTAGGCCATCGCGACCAGATTCTTGCCCTGCATACGCGCGCCCAGTGCGATGCCGGTCATCACCGGAATCATATCGCCGAGATGCGAGATCGGGCCGATAAAGCCTTTCTCCATATCTCCGAAATGGATGTTCAGGTCGCGCCCTTCGGAAGGCCCCCAAGCCTTCGCCATGTACTGCGCAAAAATTTCGCGCGGGCGAATCTTCTTGACCAGGACTGCGCCCAAATCGCGTATCAGAGGCGAAAGGAAATCCTGCGCTTCAAGCGCGTAAGCAGTCCCGACAGCCGTCGCTTCCTGCCCAAGCGAGCGAAACACTCCGCCGACCACTTTGGTCTGGCGATAGAGATTGACGAGCCGCTCTTCGACCAGCCGCGTCAGGATTAGATAACGATAAAGCTCAAGCATCTGCTCAGGCTTTAAAGTCGTCTCCGTTGTGCATGACAGAGGAGAAGCCGAGACAGCATCCTTCTCATCTGCGTTTGCATTCTTGCGCCGTGTCTCTTTTTTCATAAAAACAGTAGCCGGTAGCCGGTAGCCGATAGCAAAGCATTCTTGTTCTGATGCTGGCTACTGACTACTGGCTACTTCCTTACATATGTATGGTCAAACCATGAATGCCTTCGGCGGCTTCCATGATGGCTTCGGAGATGGTCGGGTGCGCGTGCATGGTGCGTCCGAGTTCGTCTGCCGTTGATTCGAGCTGCATGGCGACGCAGGCTTCGGCGATGATGTCCGTCGCGTGCGGGCCGATGATGTGAACGCCCAAAAGCTCGTCGTATTTCGACTCGCTGACGATTTTGACAAAGCCTTCTTCTTCGCCGAGGATGCGCGCTTTGCCGGAGGCGGAGAAGGGAAACTTGGCGACCTTCACGTCATAGCCTTCATCGCGCGCCTTCTGTTCCGTCAGGCCTACGGAAGCGACTTCCGGGTCGCAGTAAGTGCAGTTGGGAACAAGACGCATGTTGATGGGATGCGGGTTTTGCCCCGCGATCTGCTCGACCGCGAGGATGCCTTCTTTCGAGGCGAGGTGCGCGAGCCACGGCGTCGGAATCACGTCGCCGATGGCATAGACGCCTTCCTCGCCGGTGCGGCAAAGCCCGTCTACCTGAACTGCGCCGCGCTCGACTTTGATTTTAGTGCCTTCAAGTCCCAGGCCCTCCAGGAACGGCATGCGCCCGACCGCGACCAGGAGCATTTCCGCTTCGAGCGTCACGTCCTCGCCTTTGGAAGTCTTGCCGGAGAGCCGCACGCCCGTGTCCGTCTTTTCCAGCTTTTCGAGCTTGGTATCCACCTGCGATTTGATGCCGCTCTTGCGGAAAGATTTCTCAAGCTCTTTGGAAACCTCTTCGTCTTCAATCGGCAAGAGGCGCGGCATCAATTCGACCAGCGTCGTCTCCGCGCCGAACCTCGAATAGACGGAAGCGAACTCGACGCCGACCGCGCCCGCGCCCATTACGATTAAAGATTTCGGAATCTCTTTCAGTTCCAGTATGTGATCGGAATTGACGACGCGCTGGCCGTCCGTCTCAAAGCCGGGAATGGGGCGCACGACAGAGCCTGTGGCGATGATGATATTTTTGGTGTTGATGGTTTCGGTTTCGCCGCCCTCGCCCGTGACGACGACCTTGCCCGGAAGCTCAAGCTTACCCGTGCCCTTAAAGACTGTGACCGTGTTCTTCTTCATCAAAAACTCTACGCCCTTCGAGTTTTTGAGCACGACCTTGTCTTTACGCTTCTGCACATCCGCGAAAGCGAGCTTGACCTCGGAGACCTGCACGCCAAAGTCTTTCAAGTCGTGCTGCGCCTTGTCGTAATAGTGCGCGGACATCAAAAGCTGCTTGGTCGGGATGCAGCCGCGCAAGGTACAAGTGCCGCCCAGGCGCTTATCCTTTTCGACGATGGCGACCTTCAAGCCCAACTGCGACGCGCGGATGGCGGCCACATAACCGCCCGGCCCGCTGCCGATAATCGTCACATCAAATTGTTCCGTAGCCAATGTTCTTCTCCTGAAAAAGTGATGAGTGATAAGTGATACGTGATGAGATAAAAGCCAAAAGCGTTTTTCTTATCACTTATCACTCATCACTTATCACTGAATTTTTCTATCTGTTCCGCGTGATGCTCATGATGATGAAAGGTCACGCCTTCGACAAATTTGTAAGCGGGTGATTTCTCGTCCACTTCATCCGGCAATGCGGCGATGGTTTCTTCCATGCGCGCGTGCGCAGCGTCAAACTCTGCGCGCATCTCGACTAGCGAACGCCCGCGACGCTCCTCGACCACGCGCGCGTTAAAGTCGTCTATCGTCTGCTTATCAAAACGCTTTGGTTGCCACGTGCCGTTTTGAATCTCGCCGAGGATGCGTGCGCCTTCGATCTCCCATGCGGTGATGTGCGCGAGCGCGTCTTTGATACACCACTCGGAAGTGAGTCCTGCGCGTGCGGCCTCTTCTTCGGTCAAAGGATCAAGCACGCCTCTCAATCGCTCATGCGCGGTGCGGACGCGCTCCTGCAAATCCGTTTTCTTCATTCCTGCAAAACTCCTTTTAAGTCAGGGTTGACGGCGCACAAAAATCTGCTTTGGCCTCCGCAAAGCTTTTCCAAAGCGTCTGTGCGGGCACACTGCAAGCAGCCTCAAACTTGTCTCTGGCTCTGATCCTGAAAAAGGAATTATAAGCCGTCCGGCGGTTTTCAGCCAACGCCCGCAACCTCTGCACGGAAAAACCTGGGTGAAAAAGACACAGAGCCATCGCTCGTGAGCAGAAGTTGTAAGCCTTCTACCTAAAACTTACTCATTAAAGCTCCCGCGCCTATTGCAGCTTGAACGTCTCTTCCCAGTCCTTGACCAGCGCGTCCACCTTTTTTTTGAAAGCGGGGTTCTGCATGGAAACGCCGATATGCTTGATCTCAATTTGTCTCATCGCCGAGAGGTCTGCGAGATAATTCTTTTCAAATCTCTTTTTGGTATCTTCGCTGACCTGAAAACCGCGTGCGCTTTTCAAGTCGGCCCACTTTTCCTTGAAGTCTGGTTTCTTTGAATCTAACAATTTCTGTGCTTCGTCAACGCCCGCCACGGTCGGCGATTCGTCTATCTTTTTGACTATCTCTTCCGTCAAGGCATGTAGCTCGCCCATCGTGCTATTAAACGCAGCGTCCTTGCTGCATCCTGCAAGCGAAAGGGCGATGACCACAAGCACACAAAAGGCTAAGAGCTTTTTATACATCGAGAGCCTCACACAGGGGGATTTTCAGAGAGCGCTATCATCTAAACAGAGCCGGAAAATGAAAGTCAAGGTAAGGCATCAGAAGATTCAAACAGGGATAGACAGGATGAACAGGATAGAACAAGAGTAAAAGGAGAAGAGGGAAACCGGGCAGCCTGAAGTTTATCGTCCTTGTTCTCTTTTCCTCATTTCACCCTTTCCACTTTTGTTTATCCTATCTATCCTGTCCATCCTGTTAAATTCTCTTCTAACGAAATAACGAAAGCGAGGCCACAGATTTCAATGAAACACTCCGAAGGATTTCTCAAACTCGTCGAAGACGCCAAAACACGCATCCGCGAAGTCACCGTCGAAGAGACTCAGCAAAGACTCTCTGCCGACGCCTCCGTCCGCCTGATAGATGTCCGCGAAGATAATGAATGGCAAGCCGGGCACGCCTCCGGCGCACAACATTTCGGGCGCGGTATCATCGAACGCGACATCGAACAACAAGCCCCAGACAAACAAACGGAACTCATCCTCTACTGCGGCGGCGGCTACCGCTCAGCCCTCGCCGCAGACAATCTACAACGCATGGGCTACACCAACGTCCACTCGATGGCAGGCGGCTGGAAAGCTTGGAAAGACGCTGGCGCACCCGTCGAAGAAGATTGAGCAAGCCGCATCAAAACTTCTGCACCGGAAATGCGCGTCTAACTTGAGGTATAGCTTTTGGTTGGGCGTAATGAGGCAGCTAGTCTTTAGCAGGCGGGTCGAGCAAACGCCTGACGGTATCCAGTAGTTCAACAATATTATTAGGCTTTCTTAAAAACTCGTTCGCGCCTGAGCGAAGCGCCTCGTCCGCCAAGTCTTGGACAGAGATAAGGATGATCGGCGTTTGCTTCAGGTGCGGAACCTGGCGTGCGCGTCGCGTCAGTTCGAGTCCACTGATACCGCGCGCCTCGTTGTCAAACAGTAATAAGTTATAGTGCTTGCGATTTTCCATCAGCGCGCGAGCCATGCAGCCGTCATCGCAAAGCTCGATGTGCCATCCGGCCATCTCCAAAACGTCTTTGATGGATTCTGTCAGGATACGATTGTTTCCGGTGAAGAGTATCGCAGGCACGGTCATGTGAATCCTCCAAGTGAGAGAAAAAGATGTAACAGGAGCGACTGCTCTGATATGCTAGATGCGTTCTATCTTTGAAAACCAGCAACGGCACATGCGTAGCTCAAACCTCAACCTCAAAGAAGAGTAATGAGCATCGCCGTTCGAGATGAAAGGTTCATTCTCACGGCGAAGCGGATGCGCGGAAGTATTTTAGGGACGTACATCCCTAAATGCAAGTCTTGGATGACTGCCTGTGTCTCAGGAGGGCAAACCTCTTGAAACAGGGCAACCGTCAGCCTAAGTCGAAAAGGAAGAAGCCGGAGCGATTAGCCTCGAAACTGTTAGAGATACGTGTGAGGCTTGACCTGTCGCAAGGCGGGATGCTCAAGCATCTAGGAATAGAGGATGAACTAGAGCGCGATTACATCTCAAAGTATGAGCGCGGAGTGTTAGAGCCTCCTTTGCATGTGCTCTTGGCTTATGCGCGCTCATACGGGATTTCAACGGATGTATTGATTGATAATGAAATGGACTTGCCAGAGAAGCCGAAACGCACACGTCGTTGACTACGGGATAAGTGCCGTGCCAGAAAACAAGTCTGCTAATTTGAAATTAGGACACTACCCAAATATGTCCTGCCAGGAGGAAACTTCTGATGGGGCGTAATCCGCGCGACAAACCAAAGCGGCTGCCTGAAAAGCTTTTGCAGATTCGGGAGGCTTTGGGCTTGTCTCAGAATGAAATGCTGTCGCGGTTAGGCGTTCAAGAAAAGTTAGGCCGAACTGCTGTCTCCGGCTATGAATTAGGAACGAGTGAGCCATCACTGATAACTGTTTTGCTATATTCACGAGTGGCGGGAATTTGCGCCGATGCGCTGCTAGACGACGAATTGGACTTTCCCACAAAACTGCCAGCGAAGCCGAAGCATTCTTACCGCTGAGTTTTGGAATATGACGCTACCGGATGGCAAACCTGATGGGCACAAAGCCGCGCCAAAAGCCGGAACGGCTTGCGGACAAGCTTAGACAGATTCGTGATGCTTTTGGATTATCTCAATCGGAGATGCTGAAACGTCTTGACGCGGATGATCTCATTGCTTACAACGAAATCTCGAAATACGAGTTAGGTTTGCGTGAGCCTTCGTTATTGGTACTTCTGCAATATGCGCGCGTGGCAGGTGTGTGCCCTGAAGTGCTAATTGATGACGAGCTTGATTTGCCTGAGAAATTACCACACAAGACACAACATTTTCATCGTCGTTCAAGATGAAAGGTTCATACTCACGGCGAAACTATTGCGCACCTGTATCCTGTATTTAGTTAGTTATAGATACAAGCCTAAGCTTGTAATTCATGTCCTATCGGGAGGCCGCTCCTGATGGGCAATGCGCGTCCCAAGCCAGAGCATCTAGCTGAAAAGCTCCTTGCCATTCGAAATGCGTTCGGTATTTCTCAATCTGAAATGGTTAAGCGATTGGGTCTTGAGGATGAGATTTGGTATACGCAAATCTCAAGTTACGAGTTAGGAAGGAACGAGCCTTCTCTCATGATTCTCTTGCGATATGCCCGCGTAGCGAATGTCTACGTTGAAGCCTTAATTGATGATGAGCTGGACTTGCCTAAAAAATTGCCAAGCCCGAGAAAGAGTGAGGGAATCAAACGCACATAACTCGTGTCAGAACCGCCTGCGGTAGCGGGCGGGTCGTCAATGTTGAGTACCCGCCCGCTACCTCAGGCGGTTCTGACATGAACGCTTGCTTAAACGGCTATGTAATATTCCGGTATAATGCCGGGACGGGGATTTAATCGAATGAAAATATCCATTATTGCGTTTGATGATTTTACGGACATAGATGTGTTTCTGATGTGGGACTTGCTCAATCGTGTGGAGCATACGGATTGGCGTGTGCAGATTTTGGGTGACAAGCCGGAGCATACTTCCGTTACGGGGATAAGGATTCCGATGCACGGGTTGTTGGAAGAGGGTAATTCGTCGGATGCGGTGCTGTTTACGAGCGGGAAGGGCACGCGCGTCAAGATGCGGGATGCGGAATTTTTGAAGGCGTTTCGTTTGGATGAAGAGAGGCAGCTTATAGGGTCTATCTGTTCGGGCGCGTTGTTGGTGGCGGCGCTCGGATTTTTGGAGGGACGGCGCGCGACGACTTATCCGACGGCGGTAAAATTGTTGCAGAGCATGGGCGTCGAGGTGGTTGAAGAACCGTTCGTGCCGCAGGGGAATGTGGCGACGGCGGGAGGCTGTCTGGCGGCGCAGTATCTGGTCGGTTGGGTGATAGAAATGTTGGTGGGCAAGGATGTGAGCGAGGCTGTCTTGAAGCAGATTAAGCCCGTCGGCGAGGGCTTGAGTTATGATAAGGAAGAGTTGAAAGAAGTCTTTCATGCAGCGGCTTTGCGTTAATCTCTAAGGGCAGCATATTGGATGATGAGAAGGAAGCTTTTGAAATGGGTGGGCTTGGCTCTGCCGCTGGTACTCTTGCTCGGCTGGCTCTTCTTAGGAGTTTATAAGGACAGGGAGTTTGGCGAAACTCACCTCTTTATCAAACATCACCCGACGCTCAAGTTCAGTTTTTATGCGCCGCTCGGCGAATCGGACAGGACTTTGAATGAGCTGAATCCTGAGCAGTCGCATGAGGAGGCTATGTACAGGGAATATGTCGAAGACCGGGGCGGCTCGCGGCGCAGCATCGCGTTGTGGTGAGATGGGCAAGATGAGTGATAGGGTCATAAAGAGAAGCTCCCGCAAAGGCGCAAAGGCGCAAAGGAAAGACTTAAGTTCTTCTTTGCGTCTTTGCGCCTTTGCGGGAGATGTTCTCTAATTTACTTTGAGGGTGAAAATCTGATGTCAAAGGAAGCGTTTGAGAGACAGGATGATGCGACGCTGGAGATGCGCGCAGAGACGGATTCGATGGGCGAGATACAGGTTCCGTCGGATGTGTATTACGGTGCGCAGACCGCTCGCTCGCTGATTCATTTCAATATCGGCGACGATACGATGCCGCGCGAGATGATTCGCGCGCTCGGCATCTTGAAAAAAGCAGCCGCGCTGGTCAACGAAGATTTGGGTAAGCTGCCGCCGGACAAGGCGCGGCTGATCGAGCGCGCCGCAGATGAAGTGATAGCGGGCAGGCTGGATGAGCATTTCCCGCTCAGAGTCTGGCAGACAGGGAGCGGGACGCAGACCAACATGAATGCCAACGAGGTCATCTCTAACCGCGCCATCCAAATCGCGGGCGGCGTTATGGGCAGCAAGCAGCCCGTGCATCCGAACGATCACGTCAACCTGTCACAGTCGTCGAACGATACTTTCCCGACGGCCATGCACATCGCCGCAGCCGAGCAGATGCAGAAGCTGATTCCCGAAGTCGAACGCCTGCGCGATGCGATTGATGCTAAGGCGCAGGAGTTTGCGGACGTGGTGAAGATCGGGCGCACGCACTTGCAGGACGCTACGCCTCTGACCGTCGGGCAGGAGATGGGCGGCTGGGCTAGTTTGCTTGAGCGCGACGTAGAGCGTCTGCGGCTCGTTATGCCGGGATTGTATGAGTTGGCTATCGGCGGCACTGCGGTCGGCACGGGGCTTAACTCGCACCCGGAATTTGCAGAACGCGCGGCTCAAAAGATTGCGGAGCTGACAAAGCTTCCTTTCAAATCGCATCCGAACAAGTTCGCCGCGCTTTCCGCTCATGACGAACTGGTCTTTGCGAGCGGGGCTTTGAAAACTTTAGCCGCGTCTTTGATGAAGATCGCGAACGACATACGCTGGCTAGCTTCGGGTCCGCGCGCGGGTTTTGGGGAATTAATCTTGCCGGAGAACGAACCCGGCTCGTCCATCATGCCGGGTAAGGTCAACCCTACGCAGAGCGAGGCGATGACGATGGTCTGCGTGCAGGTGTTTGGCAACGATGCTGCGATTGGCTTTGCAGGCTCGCAGGGCAACTTCGAGCTGAACGTCTTCAACCCTGTGATGATTCATAACCTGCTCCACTCCATACGGCTCTTGAAAGACGCCTGCCACAGCTTTGTCGAGCACTGCGTCAAAGGCATAGAGCTGAACCGCGAGCGCATCAACGAACACCTCTGCAACTCGCTGATGCTGGTGACGGCTCTGAACCCGCACATAGGCTATGACAACTCTGCCAAGATCGCCAAGCACGCGCACAAGAAAGGAATCTCCCTGCGCGAATCCGCCATCGAGCTTGGCCTGTTGACCGAAGAGCAGTTCGACGAGTACATCAAGCCGGAAGAGATGACTCATCCTTAAGAGAAGGCAAAAACGATGCAAGATGCAAAAGAAATATATAGAGAAGCCGTGAGCCAATTGCCTCCATCGGAACGGTTGCGATTGGCCGCATTGATTCTCAGCGAACTGACACGGCAAGGGGAAACGCCAGTCGCGCTTTCTCGCACTGCGATTGAATTACTGGAAGAGATGCCGGGCAATCGTTTGTTTAAGACGGCAGAAGAAGCTGACGAATATTTGAGCAGGGAGCGAGACTCTTGGGACATCCAGCCTTATTGCCACCAGCTTTAGCTGGTGGACAGGATGAGCCACCGTCTTCGGCTTTAGCCAAATCTTTCGGCTAAAGCCGATCAATACTGCAACCCTTTCCCACTAGCTTTAGCTAGTGGCAATTCAAATATCTTTGATGACACAGCACCAGCATTATCCTCGCCCTCTTACCTTTTATCATTCTACTTTTTTCTGCTTTACCGCATCTAAATCTGTGCAGGCGCGTGGGCGAATGAGCGTGCTTGCTCTTTGTTTCTCAAAGTGAGATAGTTTCGCGTTTGGCGCAGGAGAGGGAAATAAAATGAGCGCAGTTTTGGATCAAATCAAAGCCCCCGTCCTCGAAGATTACTTCGGGATGTCGGATGCGGAATTGCATGAGCGCATCGAAGCGGCTCGCAAGGAGCTGGGCGCGCGGCTGGTGATCCTGGGACATCATTACCAGCGCGACGATGTTATCTGTCATGCGGATTTGACGGGCGATTCGTTGGGGCTTTCAAGGATGGCCGCCGCGCGCTCCCTTGCCGAGTTCATAGTCTTCTGCGGCGTGCATTTCATGGCAGAGGCCGCGGACATTCTCTCTGCGCCCGAGCAGAAAGTCGTCTTGCCGGATTTGGGCGCGGGCTGTTCGATGGCCGATATGGCGACGGCGGAGCAAGTCGAGGATGCCTGGGAACAGCTCGAAGCCATAGGCGTTATCGGTGATTCCAAAGTCACGCCGATTACTTATATGAACTCTTCGGCAGCGATCAAAGCTTTCTGCGGGAAGAACGGCGGGGTCGTTTGCACCTCTACCAACGCCGTCCCGCTGTTTGATAAATATTTGAAAGAGTCGGACAAGCTCTTCTTTTTTCCAGACCAGCACCTGGGGCGCAACACGGGCGCAAAGTTCGGAATCGCGCTTGATGAAATGGTCGTCTGGGATCCGTCAAAGGATTTAGGCGGGAATACGGAAGAAGAGCTGCGGCATGCGCGCCTGATTTTATGGAAGGGGCATTGCTCGGTGCATGGCCGCTTTAAGCTGTGGCACGTCGAGCAGGTGCGCAAAGACGTTCCCGGCATCAAGGTCTTGGTGCATCCGGAGTGCATTTATGAAGTCGTGCAGGCATCGGATTTGAACGGCTCTACGGAATTTATCATCAAGACTCTGGAAGCCGCGCCCGCAGGGTCAAAGTGGGCTGTCGGCACCGAAGTCAATCTAGTCAATCGTCTCGTCAAACGATTTCCGGATAAGCACATCCAGTTGCTCGCGCCTGACCTGTGCATGTGCGCGACGATGTATCGCATCGCGCCGCAGAATCTGGCGTGGACGCTGGAATCGCTGCTGGCGGGCGCGGTCGTCAATCAGATTATCGTGCCCGAAGAAACGGCTGAGCTGGCGCGCACCGCGCTCGACCGGATGCTTGCGATTAAGTAAAAGCAGTGATGAGTGATAAGTGATGAGTGATGAGATAAGAACTGAAAAGCCTTTTCTTGTCACTTATCACTTATCACTTATCACTTATCACTGAGGTATTTATGGCTGATCCCAATGATCGCGTGCCGGAGAATGTCTCCGGCACTTACTATGTTGACACGCAGTGCATAGATTGTGACGTGTGCCGCGACACTGCGCCGGACAATTTTACGCGCGCGGACGGCAACGGTTATTCATACGTCTTCAAGCAGCCGGAAATGGAAGAAGAGCGCCAGCTATGCGAAGAAGCCCTCGCCGCCTGCCCGGTCGAAGCCATCGGTAACGACGGTTAAAATCCCCTCCAAATCTCAAAAGCCTCACAAGCACCTGTGACATTTCAAGAGGTGTCACAAGTCTCATTGCCGCTCGACGCAGTTTTCTCTAGCTTATCTACAGACCGGGGTAGAAAAAAGAGGGCAGACGATTCACTAACTCACACGAACTGAAAATTATTTCTTAAGGTTTCGTGTGTCTTCGCGGAGCGAAAGCTGTCCTCTCTTTTCATGGCATCTAAGCTCGACTTTATCCATTCAAGCGGCGTAGCAGAGCGCATCCGTCAGCCGTTCTAACAATGTGCGATCTACTTTTACGCTGTCGGTTCCGGAATGCGATGTGTGAAAACTTCCTTCGCGCCATAGCGGCTGGCGCACAGTTGCCAAGGCATCTGAGAAGGTCGGCAGCCGCTTGACGTACCATGCGGCCTGGCGCACGAACAACTTCCGCTTCTGACGATAATGTTGATGCGCCAGCAAGGTCACTATCGAGAACAGTGCCAGCACCGCTGGCGTCGTGCGGGCAATGGCTTTCTCCGACCACTGTCTTTGTGTCTCCATACCGAGATGTGCGCGGGCCTCCTCAAACGTCACTTCAACTTGCCAGCGTCTGACGAACCACTCCAACATCTCAACGGGGTCACTTTCAAGCTTGGTCGAAAGCAGGGCTTGCGGCTTGAACTTCGCCAGCGGGTCTCTGACCAACACCCAGCGGACGGGAACCGGCACCATTCCGGTGTGATACCACACGGCCACTCTTGATGTGACTTCAACCACTCGCGCCGTGCCGCCATACCATCCGGCAATCCGGTGCTGACTCCACACCGTCTGTTCATCCTTGAGCACAGTAGCCAGCGTCGGCAGTCGTGCTCCCTTCAAACGTGGCCGCCCATTCTGGCGGGGTCTGCGCACCGGCGCGGGATCATAGAGCGCAGCATCGAGGCGCAAGCGCGTAATGACTGTCATCCGCCGCCGCACCGCCTCAAGCAGTTCAAGTGCGGCAAAGCTGCTGTCAGCCACCACGACCATCTCGCGCTCGGGCAACCATTGCTTGACTTGCAGGAGCATCTGCCGCGCCCACTCAGTCAGCTTCTTATGGGGACGCTGGCGATCTTTGTAGTAGCGTTCGGACGGGCACAAGGCGGTCAAGACGGGCAATGCCCACACTCTTTCAGCCCAGGGGATGCGCACCGTCAGCATCAGGGACAGCCAACGCAGCCCGCTCGCTTTGACGAAGTGCGAGTGCGAAGAACGCACCGGGTCGCGATAGATGCCTTTGGCTGTGATCCGCTCTCCGCGCCGCCGCTCGATAGTGTCATCTATGGCAAAGACGAGCGCGCCATTAGGCGCGAAGCTCTTGATGAGCAACGAGAGCAGAATGCGGCTCGCCGAAAGCGAAGACCACCGAGCGCGATTCAAGACGCGATGATAAGTCTGAAAGTGCCGCTCGTGGCTCAGACCGCAGACGCGCAACGCAGAGGTCACCGTGCGCTTGCCCGGCGCGAGCAGGGCACCGACCAGCAGCACTTGGACGTGTTGCCAGACAGGCTTGGAAAACAAAGGCGCAAAAGCTACAATCAGGCTCATCAGTTCGGAAGGCAGTGTCAGCATCGAAAGACCTCTCTTGGCGGAGTTGGTCAATCAGCTTACGCTGCCTTCCGTTTTATTTTCAAAGATCGGAAATGGATAAAGTCGAGCTTAGATTCGTAAATTTTTCTTGAGATAAGGAAAGCTGTGAGCTTTATGATTTACAAGCGAGCGTTGGTGATTATTTTGCTGGCCTGCGCCTTCCTGTTGACCGGCGCGAGGGTTTTGTCTCAGGACAAAGCTGTGAGTCCAAGCCCCAATGATACGCTGCGGTCGGCGCAAATAATTTTCATTCACTCCAAGTCTGTGCTCCTCAAGTCGGCTGCGCTTGAAGAGGCTTTGCTCAACCGCACGGAGTTTCAGCAGTGGGAAATGGTCATCACCAGAAACGAGATGGACGCAGACCTCATTATCGAAGTCAAGCGAAAATCGTTTAGCAATCTCTTCGTCTACAGCGTGATTGACCCGAAGACGAGCAGGGTTTTGATGGGCGGCAAGATAGGCTCGCTCGGCGGCTCTGTCGAAGGCCAGATAGCCGACGGATTTATCTAGAGGCTGAAAAAGGTTCGCCCGCTCAACTAACCCGCCGGGAGTTAGAAGACGATTTCACCGTTTTGAATCAACCCGGAAGTCAGGAATGTAAATCGTGTGGGCAGAAGAAGCAGAGACTCCTTCTCGAACAGCTTTTTTTTGTCAACGATGAGGTAGAAGCCCTTGCTCTCGATGGTCAGGAAAGGCTTGCCTTGCTCATCCACTCTCTGAAAGAAAAATAATATTTCGTCGTTCTCTCTTCTTAAGTGAACAAGATTCCTGCGCTCGCCTTTATCGTTGATTAAAAAGACGTGAGCTTCACGTTTGTCCTCCGGTGATTTTTCAAAAGCTTTCAGATAACTTGTGTTAAATAGCTCAAGCGTGACGATGTAATACTTTGCGCACGGAGCGCATTCGAGAAATTCTTTGACTTCCGCATCAAAATCCGCCTTCTTATCGGCCTTCAGCTTGTCATACTTGATACTAAGCTGTTTGCGTCTAACGAAAGCTTGCCTGAGCGGGAGCGCAGAGCGCAGTCGGGCGATTGCTCGCTGAACAGTGAGAGGTTCAATTGTGAAATGCTCGGAAGAAATATCAATTTCAAAACTATGATTGCTGGCCCATGGCGACGCGGTAAGAATTTGCTCAGCTTCTTTTTTTGTCCATTCCTGATAAGGCTTCGTCTCCCAAATTTTCGGCTTATCTTTCTTGTCCTTCTGACCATACGCGGTGAAGTTTAAGCAACATGCGATAAGTAAAAAGGTCAGTCGGGCAAAAGGTTTGTGTTGCTTCATCGCATTCACCCCCCTCTGAGCTATCACAGCAAGCTATCCTTTAATGCGTCGTCCAGCTTTTCTCCCGTTGGGATTAAAGAAGAATCTTGATGACTCCGTCTTCGACCACGACCTGAAAGGTTTCGATATTGCCGCTCGCCGTGGTCAGGCATTGTCCCGTCTTCACATCAAAACGCCAGCCGTGCCAGTCGCATTCGACCGTGTGTCCGCACAAATTGCCGTCCGCGAGCGGCGCGCCCTTGTGCGGGCAAAAATTTTCGATGGCGTAGAACTCGCCGTCTATGTTGTAGAGAGCCAACTCCGTGCCGTCCATCAACTCGACGGTCGCGCCGCGTCCGGGCGGCACGTCCTCGACACGCCCGACCGTGATAGAGCGTCCATCGCGGCGCGGTTTCTTAAAATTGCCGAACGCACGGCTGAAAGGTTGCATGACTTCAAATCGTAGCAAACGATGATACGTCGCAGCAAATGCAAGGATGAGGGATGAGGGATGAGGGATGAAGAAAGCAGATGTTAGATGCTAGATGTTAGTCAAAGCCATGACTAGCATCTAACATCTAGCATCTCGTCCCTCATCCCTGTTCTCTCGCCGGAACGTGTCTTGCTTTGTGAATCATGGGCGAAGCCTTTATACTTTGGCTCACGAGTTCCCTCGAAAGATAAATGCGGCGGTTTTCGCTTCATCAGTGATTTGGTGGAAGCGTGCCGCAGAGTTTGCGGCTCGTCTGCTTTTCGCACGGGTGCGTCTTATTTATTTGCAAGAAAGGTCAGGGGAGGAAAAGTTATGTCCAGGTATCGTGACGACGACGAAGATAATTATTATGCGGAGAGGCCGCGCGGGGGACGTAGAGATTTTGACCGCAACGACACGGGAGGCGCGGATTACGGGCGCGGCGGTTATGAGGATTACGGGCGTTCTTCGCGCCCTGCTTATGGTCGCGGCTACGAGCGTGACGATTTCGGGCGTCCCTTTGATAGCGGAGAATCTCGCGGCGGTTACGAGGGGCGTTACGGACGCTCTTATGACGAAGGCGACTACGAGCGCGATTATGATCGCAGCGAAGGACGCTCTTTGTTTGACGAGGGGCGCGAGTATTTGCGGCGCACCTTTGGCATGGATGATCGCGGGCGCGCGAGCAGTAGTCGTGAGCGCAGGCGTGGCCGTGGGCCTTCGCGCTCGCACCTGCGCTGCCGCGACATCATGACGCGCGACGTGGCCGTCGCCCTGCGCGACACTTCTTTGCGGGATGTCGCAAGGATGATGCGCGAGGAAGACACAGGGGTCATTCCCGTCGTCGAGCGTGATGACGAGCCGATTTTAACTGATAAGGCGGATGTGGAAAACACGCCCCGCATCAAGGGGCAGGTTCACAGCAGCGGCAAACTCGTCGGCCTCATCACAGACCGCGACATAGTCGTCCGCGCGATTGCCGAAGGCAAAGACGTTTTGACCACTCGCGTCGAAGAAGTGATGACGACCGATATACACACTGCACATCCGAACGACCGCGTGATTGACGCGATTCGCAAGATGGGCGACAAGCAGGTGCGGCGCATCCCTGTCGTAGGCGAGAACGGCCACTTGCGCGGGATTATCTCGATGGCCGATGTCGCGCTGGAAACCGAAGCGGATCGTGAGCTGGCTGAAGCCCTCGAAGAAATCTCCAGCGGCGCGTCCTTCTGGAACAAGATGTTCGGATGATGTGAGAGCAGGGATGAGGGCGGAGGGATGAGGGATGAAAGTGTGAATATTCAACTTGAGTCATCATTCTTTCATCCCTCATCCCTCCGCCCCCATCCCTGTAGTTATTATGGCTGAATCAGTAGAGCGTTATTTTCGGATCAGGTCGCAGATGCGGCGTGCGCGCATAGGCGGGCGCATGTGGTGTCCTGCGGCGGATGTTTACCGGACGGGCGACGGCTGGATCGTCAAGGTTGATCTGGCGGGCGTCAGTTCGGATGATCTGGAAATCACGATTGACGGCTCGGTGTTGCATGTAGCGGGATGCCGCCGCGACACTTTTTACGGCGAAGGCGTTTCTTACCACCAACTCGAAATCACTTACAGTCGTTTTGAGAAAACCCTGCGCTTTCCCTGCTCCATCGAAGGCGCGACGATCTTGCGCGATTACCGCGACGGCCTTCTCATTCTTCACCTGCGGAGCAGCGCGGCGGAAGAATGTGAAGAGAAAGAGGGAAGTGAATAGTGAATAGTGAATAGTAAATAGACGAACGGTTTCCTTCTATTCACTATTTACTATTTACTATTCACTTGAAAAGCTATGTCAGATATATCAGATACCAACCCGACGCCGGATGAAACGGCGCAGCCCGATGCTCAAGCGCCGCCGGTGGCCGCAGCCATTCCGTTTGAGGTAGCCGTGCTGCCCTTGCAAAGCACGACGCTCTTTCCCGGCACGATTGTGCCGCTGGCGGTCGGGCGCGCTCGCTCTATCGCAGCGGTCGAAGCCGCGCTCGCGACGGAAGAAAAGCTTTTGGCCTGCATCAGTGCGCGCTCGTCCGAGAAGACCGGAGAGGATGTTGCGCCCGCAGACCTCTACGAGACGGGAACGCTCGCCATCATCAAGCGCATGATGCGCGGCGAAGAGGGCATGCATCTCATCGTGCAGGGAACCGAGCGCGTCCGCGTCCTTGAGTGGAAGCAGGAACAACCTTTCTTGCGCGCCCGCGTGGAAATCCTGCCGGAGTTGAAAGTCGAAGATACGGATGAAGTCGAAGCCTTAAAGCGCAACGTGCAGGCATTGATTCAACGCGCGCTGGCGATGATGCCGCAGATTCCGTCAGAGGTGCGCTCGGCTGTGATGGGGACGGACGACCCTGTGCAGCTCGCATACTTTCTCGCCTCCGTCCTGACGCTCGGCGTAGAGCAGGAACAGCAGATGCTCGAAGCCAACACGGCTGACGAACTCTTGCGCCTCGCGCACGGCAACCTCTCGCGCGAAGTCGAGATTATGGAAATCCGCTCCAAGATTTCGACCGAAGCGCAGAGCGAGATGAACAAAGCCCAGCGCGACTACATCCTGCGCCAGCAATTAAAAGCGATTCAAAAAGAGCTTGGCGACGATGAAGGCGGCGAACAGGCCGAAGCCTCTCTGTTACGCGAACGGCTCGATGCCGCAGACCTGCCGGATGAAGTGCGCAAGGAAGCCGAACGCGAATTGAAGCGGATGGAAAAGCTTCCCTCAGCCGCGCCCGACTTTCATGTCATACGCACTTATCTTGAATACGTTTTGGAGTTGCCGTGGAAGAAGTCCAGCGAAGACAAACTGGATTTGAAAGAAGCGCGCCGCGTGCTCGACGAAGACCATTACGGCCTGGAAGACGTGAAGGAACGGATTCTGGAATTCTTAGCCGTCATCAAGCTGCGCCCGGATTCAAAGAGTCCTATCCTGTGTCTGGCTGGCCCGCCGGGAGTCGGCAAGACTTCGCTCGGGCGTTCGATTGCCCGCGCGCTCGGCAGAGAGTTCGAGCGGCTTTCTTTAGGCGGCGTCAGAGATGAAGCGGAACTGCGCGGCCATCGCCGCACCTACATCGGCTCGATGCCCGGTCGCATCATTCAATCGATTCGTCGCGCGGGCGTGAATAACCCTGTGATGATGCTGGACGAGATAGACAAGCTCGGCGCGGATTACAGGGGCGACCCGTCGGCTGCGCTGCTTGAGATTTTAGACCCGCAGCAGAACAGCACTTTTCGCGACCATTACATAGACCTGCCTTTCGATCTCTCGAAAGTCTTTTTCATCGCGACGGCCAACCAGCTTGCGCCCATCCCGCCGCCTTTGCGCGACCGCATGGAGATAATCCAACTCGCGGGCTATTCGGATCAGGAGAAGCTGCATATCGCACGACAGTATTTAGTCCCGCGCCAGATTTTTGAAAACGGCTTGAAGCCCGAGCAGTTCGAGATTACGGATGCGGCGATAGCCTTGATCGCGGCGCGCTACACGCGCGAGGCCGGAGTCAGGCAGATGGAGCGCACCATCGGCAGCGTCGTGCGCAAAGCCGCTCTGAAGGTCGCGCAGGGCGAGACCGAAAAATTGTCGGTTGACGCGGGCGACATCAAAGAATATTTAGGTGCGCCGCGTTTTTATCCCGAAGAGGCGCGTAAAGAATTGCCTGCGGGCGTGGCGACCGGGATGGCCTGGACAGAGATGGGCGGCGAAGTCCTCTTTATCGAGGCGACGCTGTTGCCGGGAGGCTCTGGCCTGACAATGACAGGGCAACTCGGCGATGTGATGCAGGAATCTGCGCGAGCCGCGCTCTCTTATCTCTGGTCTCATGCCGCAGAGTTCGACATCAAGCCTGAGATGTTCAAAGGCTACGGCGTACATCTGCACGTCCCCGCAGGGGCGATTCCGAAGGATGGGCCGAGCGCGGGCGTAACGATGGCTTCCGCGCTGGCTTCGCTCTTCACGGGTCGGCGCGTGCGTCCTGATACGTCTATGACCGGCGAGATAACCTTGTCGGGCTTGGTCTTTCCCGTCGGCGGCATCAAGGAAAAAGTGCTGGCCGCGCACCGCGCAGGCATCCGCCGCATCATCCTCCCCGCGCGCAACGAAGCGGACATCGAAGACATTCCCGCAGACGTGCGTCAGGAATTGGAGATCGTTCCCGTCTCGCGCATCAGCGAAGCGCTGGACGCCGCGCTCGAACGTCTGGTGGCAAATCCACCACCACCGCCGCCCCAGTTAATGGACGGAACGCATTCGACGCAGCCTGAGCCTCAGCCTCTGCGCGTGCGCGAAGCTTAGAAAATATAGCTGTTTTCGGCACAGCGAGCGTGTCAGAACCGCCTGCGGTAGCGGGCGGGTCTTCGATGTTGAGTACCCGCCCGCTACCGCAGGCGGTTCTGACTTAATGTCTTGCCCAAAAAGCCTCTTTGCCAGCTAGCATTGCCCTATTGTTAGCTAACAACGCTTCAATGTTAGCTAACATCAAGCCTTTGTCGGCTGACAATACTACATTGTTAGCTGACAAAGCTCCTTTGTTAGCTGACATCACCCCTTTGTAAGTAACAAAGCTTTGTTGTCGGCTAACAAAGCTCCTTCGTTGGCTAACAAAGCCCTGTTGTCAGCCAACATTGCTCCATTGTTAGCTAACATTGTGCCTTTGTTGGCTGGCAAAGCTTTGGGTAAGGGTATAGTTTTGTGTCATCAGTCAAAAACTGCTGGCAAAGCAAGGCCGCCGTCCCGTGTGGGAGTTAGCAGCCGGACGGCGACCTCTCCGCCAAACTGCCCGCTAAGCAGAAATATTCCCCTCGTTAATTAACCCAAGTTGCGAGTTATATAAATTGCCACTAGCTTTAGCTAGTGGACAGATGGCATCACAGAAAGTTGGCTTGAGCCAAAGTATAAATGAATCCTGGTCCTTAGTGCTTTAGCTTAAATCGTTCGGCTAAAGCCCACAACTAGGGGTAATCTTGATCCACTAGCTAAAGCTAGTGGCAATAGAAGCAATCCGCCAAATTATCTATCATTAGCAACTTGAGTTAACTATCAACACAGATTCATATCACCACAATTTGATTGCCTTGTAGGCAGGAATCAAATATGCTTTGCGCTCAGCACAATCCTCGCAGTAACCCCTCGCAGTTACGCAACCTACCTTTACCTTACGGAGGTATCTCATCATGGGTAGTAAAATCAAACTGGGGCTTAACAGGTTATCCGTTCCTGAGCTAATCGGTCTGTCTCAACAGATTACAAATGCTCTGACGGGCAATCCCAACTTTACGACTCCTAACCCTGCGCTGGCGACCATCACAACGGCGACCGGCGACTTGCAGACGGCGTACAATGATGCCAACACTGCCAGAATAGAATCCAAGAACAAGACCATCGTGCAGAACGAGCGGGGAGACGCGCTGCGCGCTTTGCTGACGCAGCTCGCCAGTTATGTGGATAACATCAGCGCGGGCAAGGAAGCGTTGATTACCAGCGCGGGGATGGACGTGCAATCGGCTCCGACCAACCTGGTCGAGCCTTCTGCGCCGTCAGGCTTCACCTCTACGACCGGAGACGGCGACGCCGAGATTGATCTGAGTTGGAACTCCGTCGCCAATGCTCAGAGCTACATTGTCGAGCGCAGCCACGCTGCCCCACCTGCGGCAGCGTGGGAGCATCAGGCGACAACTACGAAATCAAAGCTTACGGCAGATAAATTGTCGAGCGGCACGCGCTATTGGTTCAGAGTGGCGGCAGTCGGCTCGAAAGGACAGAGCGGTTGGAGCGACCTGTCTACCAGAATCGCGCCTTAGCGAACTACTGTTTAAAATTGAAGGAAGCCGCGAGAGCAGTTCGCTCTCGCGGCTTCATTTTTATCTCTGGTCTGCGCGCCTATCGAACGTAAGCAGACGGCACTGGAATGTCCGTGCTGACGCCCCAGCGTTCGGTGAGCGCTATTGCGTCAATGCTCCTGCGGATATACCAGTTGCCGCTCGATGGCCTGAAGACTCCGAGGTCGGCTTTCCCGTCGCCGTCATAATCTCCCGGCACTGCAATGTCTCCGTTCATCCCCCATTGCCTCTCTCCATAATTCGTCGCCGGATTCAAAGACGTGTACCACCTACCGGTCGAACCGCGAAAGACCGCGATATTCGTGCTTCCATCTCCATCGTAATCTGCGGGCACTGCTTTGTCCGTGCTGAGGCCGAACTGCTGCGTGACGACCGTGCCGTTCGAGCTTTGACGAATATTCCAGATGAGGAGTCCGCCGCCCGTTGTGACATAAGCGAAGTCGGTCTTCCGATCTCCGTCAAAGTCTCCGATGACCGGCTTGTCCGTGCTGGTTCCGAACTCTTGCTGGATGTAGCCTCCGTCAGAACTGCGCGCGACCCACCAAGTGCCGGTCGAGGGGCGATAGATGGCATGGTCTGCTTTGCCGTCGCCGTCGTAATCGCCGGGGACAGGGATGTCGCCGTTTGTGCCCCACTGAAACGCGCCATAATTAATCGCGGCATTGGTCGAGGTGTACCAAGTACCTGTGCTCGGGCGAAAGACGGCATAGTTGGTTTTGCCGTCGCCGTCGAAATCGGCGGGCGCGATGACATCGCCGCTCATGCCGAACTGGACATCATCGAAGCGGCTGGGCTGCGAGAAAAAGTATGAGCTGCGGATAATATACCAGTGGCTCGCAGCGCCCGGACGATAGGTGCTGATATCCGTCTTGCCGTCGCCGTCAAAGTCGAAAGCCGTCGGCGCAATGAAGACGGAGTCATAACGGAGCAATGCGAAATCCGCAAACGCGCCCCCGCTGTTATTGGTATGAGCGAATCCCGCAACTACTATTTTCCCGTCGGCTTGGAAAGCCACTCCGAGCGCAGAATCGTATTGACCGAAAAAGTCTGTGCTGGCCTTCCCGGCCAGACTGCCGTCGCTGTTCAAAAGCGCCGTCCCGAAATCCACATTAGTTGACGTGCCGGTAGCGCCGGGCGCCGCGAATCCGACGACAGCAATCTTGCCGTCGGCGCGCAACGCCACCCCATTGCCGTAATCGCTTGCGCCGTAAAAATCTACCGATGCTTTTCCGAGCGTCCCGAAACTCGTATCAAGGCTGCCATTCGTCAGATACCGCACCACCAGAAAGTTGTCTCCGCCGGGACTCCAATAGCCCGCCGTGATGATCTTACCGTCCGGTTGCAGCGCCATGTCCTGAATTTCCCCATATGTTCCGAAATCCGTGCGGACAATGCCGCTCGTGCCAAAGCTCGAATCGAGACTGCCGCCGCTGTCATAGCGCAAGAGCGTCATCGTCAAATTCGAGGTCGCGCCCACCACGATCTTGTCATCCGCTTGAATGACCACCGCCGCCGCAGCGTCAGAGGTTCCTTCGCCCACATCCAAAACGATCTTGCCCATCGCGCCGAACGAGCTGTCGAGGCTCCCGTTCGAGTTATAACGCGCTAGCGCGATGTTGCCGCCGTTGAAGGAAAATTCCGTATGACCGACGACGACGATCTTGCCATTGGATTGAAGAGCGACATCAACTCCCACATCAATGAAGCCAAAGCTGGTGGTGACTATCCCGCCGTTGCCGAACGAAGTATCCATGCTCCCGTCCGGATTGACGCGCGCCAGCGCAAAGTCTATTTGTGCGGGTTGCGAGGGTTGTGTCGTGGCTATCGTAAATTGGACTTGCCCGGCGATCAATATTTTGCCGTCAGGTTGCAGCACTGCTGATTGCGCGACATTGCCAAGGCTCGGAATGTGTATGAGGATTGCGCCGCCAAACCCGAACGAAGTATCAAAGGTTCCATTGGTGTTATAGCGTGCGACCGCAAAATCTGCGCCCGACCCCGACTGCGGGTAAGAAGTGCCGACGACGACTATCTTGCCGTCAGGTTGGATGAGAACGGTATCGGCGATATCTCCTCCGCCAAAGTGAGACGTGACTTTGCCGCCCGTGCCGAATGAAGGGTCAAGCGCGCCCGTCGCTCTGGCCTGTGACGAGCACAAGAGCAGCACAGAGATAATCAATCCGGTGAGCGCAAGAGACCTGCGCGGATAAAATGAGACTGGAACCTGTGGTTCGCAATGATGCTGCTGTCCCCTCAATTGGTGACGGAGTCGTGATAGGTTTTTCATCTGGAATTCTCCTTAGCGAGAAGCAAACCGAAGGAACTTACTTAGGGCTGCTGATTAAGAGAAACGGTGTACGGAAATTACTACGGGCTTGCCCTGTTGCGACAGAAGGCTATTAGCAACGGAAGATTATCATGATTAATTTAATTGTCACAAGGGCGCTTGGGAAAGCGGTAGTGGTTCAGTCTGAAATGCTACTGAATACTTACAAGCACGAAAGAATCTCGCGCAAAGGCGCAAAGGCGCAAAGGGGTTGAGCCATGCTTTATCTTTGCGGTTTTCTTTGCGTCTTTGCGCCTTTGCGGGAACCTGTCTTTTTCTTCGACCTGTTTGAAACTGAACCACTACCCGGGAAAGATGATAAGATGAGCCATCTTAGAAAAAGCTGAATCAGGTTGATGAGACAAAAGCTGGTTCTATCCTGTCTGGCATTATGCGGCGTCGTGCTGTGTTGTGCCGGGACAGTTCATGCCGCAGGCGAAAACACAGGAGACAATACGCAGCATGGCCTTGACCCGCTGGTACTGTTGGGCATCGCTGTCATCTGGATCGTCGCGAAGGTGTGCGGCGAGTTGTTTGAAAGAATCGGGCAACCGGCCGTCTTGGGTGAATTGTTCGGCGGCATCCTGCTGGGCAATCTGATTCTCTTCGGGGTGACGGCGGCTGAGCCGCTCAAGACGAATGTGGTCATCGCCGCGCTCGCGCAACTGGGCGTGATTATCCTGCTCTTTGAAGTCGGCCTGGAATCGAATTTGGGAGAGATGCTGGAAGTCGGTTGGTCTTCGCTCCTAGTGGCTTTGCTCGGAGTCATCGCTCCTTTCTTTTTGGGCTGGGGCGTGGCCGCGTACTTTATCCCGAACGAATCGCGCCTCGTGCATCTCTTCATCGGCGCAACCCTGTGCGCGACGAGCGTAGGGATTACGGCGCGTGTTCTGAAGGATATGAAGCGGCTCAACACGCGCGCGGCGCGCATCATCCTCGGCGCGGCGATCATAGATGATGTGCTGGGCTTGATGATCCTGGCGGTCATGACGGGCGCGATTCAGGCGACCGGGGCGGGCGCGACTGTTTCGCTGGCAGGCATTGCATGGATCGCTGGCAAGTCCATAATGTTTCTGGTCGGGGCCATCGTCATAGGCCATTACGTCGTGCCGCGCCTCTTGAGCGGCATCGGAAGATTTGAAAGCAGGGGCGTGTTGCTGGCTCTCTCGCTGGCTTTCTGTTTTCTGCTGGCGTGGGGAGCCGGAAAGGTCGGGCTGGCGGAGATCGTCGGAGCTTTCGCCGCCGGGCTTCTGCTCGACGAAGTTCATTTTAAGAAACTCCCCGGACATGAAAAGCGCGATCTGGAACAATTGCTGAGTCCAATCAGCTTGCTCTTGGCTCCAATCTTCTTTGTGCTGATGGGCTTGAAAGTTGACCTTGCTGCGCTCATGCGTTTTGAACTGTTGGGGTTTGCCTTTATCCTGACGCTGGCCGCAATCGTCGGCAAGCAGGTTTGCTCGCTGGGCGTGGTGGAGCGCGGGGTCAATCGCTTAGCGGTCGGCTTTGGCATGATTCCGCGCGGCGAAGTCGGATTGATCTTCGCGGGCATCGGAGCGACGCTCCTGCTTCCAAATGCACAAGGCGTGAGCGTGCCCGTCATCAGCGCGAACGTCTTTAGCGTCATCGTCATCATGGTTATCATCACGACGCTCGTGACGCCGCCCGCGCTCAAGTGGTCTATGTCGCGCAAAGATGCTTAGTAAAAAAAAAATCAGTCAAGCGAAAGGGAATTTAAGATGGCGACAGGCAGGAAAGATCAAAGCAAAGCCGGATTACCGGCGAAGCGGCGCGGGCAGCAAACAGGCTCTGCGGGCAACCCTGCGAAGAGCCGCGAAGCAAAGGATGAGACTCCGGCCACCAGCGGGCGGCGCGGGAGCGCAAACAAAATGTTCGCAGACAAATCAAGCCAGCACTTGTTGAGCGACGGAGCCACGCCGCGCTCCAACACGCCTTCGATTCCGGGGCAAACCGGCGGCGGCCACGTCGGCGAAACCGGCGGCGAGATCGCCTTCAAGAAGCGACAGGCGAAAAGCCGCAAGTCGAAGAAATAAAATTCAGCCACCGCAGACACAGAGCAGGATAAGTAACCCAAGTTGCCAGTTAATCAATTGCCACTAGCTTCAGCTAGTGGAGACATGGCATAAAAGAAAATTGGCTTGAGCCAAAGTGTAATTAAAATCTTCTGGCCGATTGCTTTAGCTAAATGGTTTGGCTAAAGCCGAAAGCAAGAGGGGAACCTCTATCCACTAGCTGAAGCTAGTGGCAATTTAAGAACTCCACCGACACATCTATATCCAGCAACTTGGGTTAAGCAGATGAAGAAGATGCTGACTTAACTTGTTTGTCTAACCTCTGTGTTTCTGTCGCTACTACAAGATGGCTGCATGAAGATTATCAGGCGAAGAAAAACGTTGGTCTTCTTGCTCTGCCTCGTGTGGCAGGCCGTGATGCTGTGCTGCCTCATCCCGTTTAAATCCAGCGCCGAACAACTCCCGGTCAAAAATTATTCCAGCGCGGACGGCCTTGTGCATGATGAGATTCAGGCTATCGTGCAGGACTCGCGCGGGTTTCTCTGGTTCTGCACGGGCGATGGGCTGAGCCGTTTTGACGGCTATCGTTTCAGCACCTACGGCTTGAAGGATGGTTTGCCCGTCCCGCACATTAATCATTTGCTGGAAAGCAGGGACGGCACTTACTGGATCGCGACCAACGGCGGCGGCATCAGTCGCTTTAATCCTGCGCGCAACGCTTCGCTTGCGGAGCCGGGCGAGACTCAAAAACTCTTTACCACGTATCCTCTGAACGGCGGCGAGCTGTCCAACTTCGTCAACTTCCTGTACGAAGACAAGAGCGGGCGCATCTGGGCTGGCACGGATGGCGGCCTGTACCTGTTATCGAAGAAGAGTGACGGCAGCATCACCTTCGAGCAGGTCAAGCTGAGCCTGCCGCCCTCTGCCAAGCCTCAGCGCGAGGCTGAGATAAAAGATATTGTCGAAGACGAAGAGGGCGCGCTCTGGCTCGCGACCTATTATGGATTGCTGCGCCGTCTGCCCGACGGCAGGCTGATTCATTACACTGTGCGGGCTTCGCAGTCTACGGATACCGTCTGGGCGTTGCTGCTTGATAAGGAAAAAAGATTGTGGCTCGGCCATCAAGCAGGTCTGATGGTTTTTTATCCTGAGCCTGCGTCGCGCGTTGCAGCGAATGAAGTAAGCCTTGAGCAACTCTTAAGCAAGAGCGAAAAAACTTCTCCGGCTGTGCCGGACAGCAACAAGCCTTTGCCCAACGCTGCGGGAGAAGCTGTCTGGTTCACGACCGCAGACGGGCTGTCGCACAACAACATTCAGGCACTGCATCAATCTGCGGACGGGCGCGTCTGGGTCGGCACGCGCGGCGGCGGCGTCAGTGTTTTCGACGGCAAGCATTTTTCGAGTTACGCCGCAACGCAAGGGTTGAGCAATCGCGTCAACTCGCTGGCCGAAGACAGCGCGGGCAACTTCTGGGTCGGCACGCAGGCCAGCGGCGCGATCAAGGTCGCGCGCGGCGGACTCGTCTCTTACCGCGAGGCTGAGGGTCTAGGCCATCCTGAGATTATTCGAATCTTTGAGACGCGCGCCGGAGAGCTTTGCGCGCTCGCAGCCAAGTGGACTCTCAACCGTTTCGACGGCGACAAATTCACAAGCATCCGGCCAAAGCTGCCACAGCACATTCTGGATGCCAGCTCCGGTCGCTGGATGATGATCGAAGACCACGAGGGCGACTGGTGGGTTGCGACCGGCGAAGGGCTGTACCGCTTTCCCAAAGTGGAACGGCTCGAAGATTTGGCGCGCGTCAATCCGAAAGCCGTGTACACGGTGCGCGAAGGCTTGGTTGATAACAACATCTCGCGGCTCTTTGAAGATTCAAGGGGAGACATATGGATCAGCTCTTACACTCCGCCCTTGATGCTCGTGCGGTGGGAGCGCGCGACTAACACTTTTCACCGCTACACGGAAAAGGAAGGCCACCCGGTCGGGAATTGGACGAACGTGTTCGGCGAAGACGCTGCGGGCAATGTCTGGATTGGTTTGCACAACGGCGGGCTGGCGCGCGTCCGGCACGGGCGGCTCGAAATATTCGGCAAGGATGAAGGCGTGCCCGCAGGCTTGATGCAGGGATTTTATAGAGACCGCGCGAATCGCCTGTGGTTTGCGACGGGCAGCGGCGGCGCGGCGCGCATTGATGACCCTGTGGCAGACAAGCCGCGCATTGCCGCCTACACCGTCGCAGAAAATCTTGCCAGCAATAATTTGCGCGCCTTCACCGAAGACAGGTGGGGCAACATGTATCTTGGAACGGCGCGCGGCGTGGACAGGCTTGAGCTTGAGACCGGACGGGTCAAGCATTTCACGACCGCAGACGGCTTGATTAAAAGCGAAGTGACGGCGGCTTTTTACGACCGCACGGGCGCGCTCTGGTTCGGCACGCGCGAAGGCTTGTCGCGCCTCGTGCCCGAAGAGGAAAAGCCTGAGGCCGCGCCGCCCGTTCTGATCGGCGGCCTGCGCGCCGGAGGCATCGCGCGTCCCATCTCAGAGCTGGGCGAGCGCGAGGTCGGCAAGCTCGAATTCAGCTCAAGCGAGAATCAGATTCAGATAGATTTTTTCGGCCTCAGCTTTTCCGCCGGAGCGGGGCTTCGCTATCAATACAAGTTCGAGGGCGTGGACGAAGATTGGAGCGCGCCGACAGACCAGCGCACGGTGGCCGCCAGCCTCGCTCCCGGTAAGTATCGCTTTCTCGTGCGCGCTATCAACTCTGACGGCATCGCGACGCCGAATCCTGCTTCCGTTACTTTCACCATCCTGCCGCCCTTCTGGCAACGCTGGTGGTTCCTGACCATCGCGGCCATCGTCATCGGCTCGCTCGTGTATCTGATTGAACGTTACCGCGTCGCCCGCGCCATCGAATTAGAGCGCGTGCGGACGCGCATCGCGACCGATTTGCATGACGACATCGGCGCGAGCCTCTCGCAGATAGCCATCATGAGCGAGGTCGTCACGCAGCGCGTTGACCAGACGGATGCAAAGGTGAACGAGCCGCTTCAGATAATCGCCGGAACGTCGCGCGAGATGGTGGATGCGATGAGCGATATTGTGTGGGCTATCAATCCGAAGCGCGACCACTTGAGCGATTTGACACAGCGCATGCGCCGCTTTGCCTCTGACATCATGAGCGCGCGTGACATCGCCTTTCGCTTTCGCGTGCCGCAGGCCGACGAGAAAAATATCCGTCTCGGCGCAGACCTCCGGCGCGAGGTCTACCTGATTTTCAAAGAGAGCATCAACAATCTCGTTAAATATTCCGAATGCACCGAAGCCGATCTGGAGTTTAAGATCGAAGGCGATCATCTGATTATCCGCGTCAGCGATAACGGCAAAGGATTCGATGTCGAACAGGCGACCAACGGCAATCATACAGGCATGGGCGGTCATGGCCTCGCAAGCATGCGCAAGCGCGCGGCAACCCTCGGCGGCAGCTATGAAGTGAAATCGGAGAAAGGGAAGGGCACAATCGTCCTGCTCAAAGTTCCAGCCGGTGGCCGCCGCACAAAATTTCTCGACTGGAAAAAGTTCAAACAGGAGAAGTAAGCTAAGAAATGCTAATAACCCAAATTGCCGGGTATAGATATTTTGGTAGCTTGCTTAAATTGCCAATTGCTTAAATTGCCACTAGCTTCAGCTAGTGGATCAAGATTGCCACCAGCTTTCGGCTTTAGCCGAACCATTTAAGCTGAAGCAATTTGGCTCAAGCCAACTTTCTGTTATGCAATCTCTCCACTAGCTGAAGCTAGTGGCAACTTATTGACTACCAACTTGGGTTACTACCTGAATAGGTGGTGATTTGATAACCTGACTTCGCGTAAGCTCCTGCCTGAGCCTGCATAGAGGCGCAAGGGAGATGAGCTTATGTTGAACGAAACTTTTGGGAGCTTGGAAATTGTGGAACTCAGACCGCCACCCGCAATGATTAAAGTCGCGATTATCGAAGACCTGCGCCCGATACGTGAGGGGCTTGCCATGTTGATTGGCGGCACGGACGGCTATACCTGCACGGGCAGCTATCGCTCTATGGAAGAGGCGTTGGAAAAAATCAAGCATGACGTGCCGGACGTAGTGCTGTCGGACATCGGCCTTCCCGGCATGGACGGCATACAGGGGATGCGGATTCTCAAGGAGCGTTATCCTGAGATGACGATTCTAGTCCTGTCTGTCTACGATGATGACGAGCGAATTTTTGATGCGTTGTGCGCGGGCGCGTGCGGCTACCTGCTCAAGAAAACTCCGCCCGCGCGCCTGATGGACAGTCTGAAGGAAGCGGCGACCGGCGGCGCGCCGATGTCTCCCGAAGTCGCGCGCCGCGTCATCACTTTATTCCGCGAGTTTCGTCCGCCCGCCCGCGCCGATTACGAATTGACGCCGCACGAAACCAGAATCCTGAAACTGCTCGTCGAAGGCCACAGCTACAAAACGGCGGCGACAGAGCTGGGCGTGACCGTCAACACCATTTCATTTCACCTGAAACGCATCTACGAAAAACTTCAAGTTCACTCCAAATCAGAAGCCGTCGCCAAGGCTCTGCACAACCGCCTCATTTAGCAACACATTCATGTCAGAACCGCCTGCGGTAGCGGGCGGCTCATCAAGTTTAAGAACCCGCCCGCTACCGCAGGCGGTTCTGACTCAGCTTACTACCTGTTTAGGTGGTGACGCCGTGCAGCTATCGGCTGTATCTCTAGAGCAGGTTGCAAATCAGTGTACGGCAGGCTGTCAGCCTGCCGTACATCCAAACGAAACCCGCTCTAAGTTGTCCGGTGACCCGCGTTTGAAATTAAAAGCCTTGATAGCCGGATGCTCCGATGCGGGTCTGGAGCGTCTTGCCGAGCAGAGAACACGCTGGCTTTGGTGGGAGCCGGGCGTGTTCTCTGCGTTTTTATGCCCGCCAAAAAAGTTTTGTTTGGCTCTCGACATTACTACCTGAATAGGTGGTGACCCGCTTTAAAGATTTTCTTATTCTCGCGACAGCTTTTGCAGCAAGTGACTTTCGCAGTCGTAAACGAAAATTTTTCATGACACCTGAGCTTGAAGAAAGCCGGGAGCAAAAAGAAGGAGACCCGCGATGAGACAGTTTAGAAACAGCAAACAGAGATGGTTCGTTCTGGCGTTCATAGCTTTGACTTCAATCAGCATGGCAATGCCTTCAACCTACGCGAATGTGTCGGCTCCACCGGCCAATGACATGTTCGCCAACGCGGAGACGCTTCCGGGCACGTCCGGCTCGGTTTCGGGCACGAACCTCGAAGCCACCAGCGAAACGGGCGAGCCGAACATCGTCTCGGGCGGCGCGATAAATTCCGTCTGGTACAAGATAACGGCTCCGATGACGGGCAGCTTGAACATGGACACCAACGGCCCCGGCACGATTACGTCCGATACTTCCATCGCGGTCTTTACCGGCGCGGCGGTTGACAGCCTGACCAAGATTACGGAAAACAGCGGCTTCGTCCCGTTCGGCTATAGCCGCATGACCTTTGGGGTCACTTCCGGCGTGACCTACTACATCAAGGTCGAGGGCTTCGGCAGCTTTACCGGAACTTTCACGCTCAACTATGCGCTGACGGCTGCTTCACCTAATGATAATTTTGCCAACGCGCGCTCGATTTATAATTTTATCGGCAGCAACCTGAGCATCTCTGATACCAACGTCGGCGCGACCGCAGAGACCGGCGAGCCGAATCATGCGGGCGTCTCAACCCCCATTAACTCTGTCTGGTTCAGTTGGGTTGCGCCGTCCAACGTCAGCATGACCTTTGACACCAGAGGCAATAATTATGACACGACGCTGGCGGTTTATACCGGGGCAGCGGTCAATAGCCTGACCCTTATCACCGCCAACGATGACGCGCCGTCCGGTTCCCAGAGCCGCGTGACCTTTGCCGCCACCGCAGGCACGACTTATTACTTAGCCGTTGACGGCTTCGCTGCTAACACCGGCACACTCATACTTAATTGGAAGGTCAACCTTGCCGAGAGCGGCAAGCAGTTCAGCTTCTACATTCCCGGCTGGTCGGACTTCGTCGTCTACAGGCCGAGCAATAACACCTGGTACATACAGCAGTCGGCGAGCAATGGCGTGAGCTGCTGTTTCAGGTATCAAAAGTTCGGACAAAGCGGTGACGTGCCCGTCGCGGGCGATTTTGATGGAGATGAAGAGACAGACCTTGCTGTCTTTCGTCCCTCGACCGGAACCTTCTACTACCTGAGCAGCCTGAGTAACGCTGTGTCGGCAAGACAGTGGGGACAAGCCGGAGACTTGCCCGTACAGGGCGATTTCGACGGCGACGACCGCGCGGACTTTGCAGTCTTTCGTCCCTCCAACTCGACCTTCTATATTTACAGAAGCGCGACCGGCACTTTGCAGTCGCTTCAGTGGGGGCAGAGCGGCGACGTGCCCGCGCCCGGAGACTATGACGGCGACGGCAAGACAGACATCGCTGTCTTTCGCAAGAACGTTGGCACGCCGACAGCCTTCTTTTACATCCAGCGCAGCTCTGATAATTCTTTGATGGCTGTGCAGTGGGGCAACGAGTTCGATCAGGTCGTGCCCGGAGACTATGACCGTGACGGCAAGACGGACATCGCTGTCTTCCGCGCCTCGACGGGCATGTGGTATGTGCGGCGCAGCCTTGACGGCGCGCTCGTCTCACAAGCTTGGGGCACGTCGGGCGACCTGCCCGTTCCCGGCGATTACGACGCGGACGGCAAGACGGACTTTGCCGTTCACCGCCCGAGCAACGGAAGCTTCTACGTCCTTCGCAGTCAGACCGGGACAACGCGCATCGTCACTTGGGGCACGTCGGGCGACACACCCTTGCCGTACACCAACGTTCACTAAAACGGAGTGGCGCAAGCCATCTCTAAACTTTGGGGCAGAGAGACTCTTCTCTCTGCCCCTTTTCTTTTAGAGCAAATTTCACTTGAGTGTCAGGCAGGCTAGCTCACCGCAGAGACCGGAGAGAGCGCAGAGGGGGCGCAGAGGCTTGAATGGCTTTCAACTCTCTGCGCAATCTCCGCGTTCTCTGCGTCTCTGCGGTGAACTGCTTCGTCCCTGACACTCAAGTCAACACCGCTCTAGGTTGCTACCTGAATAGGTGGTGACGGGTGAGTCTCGCTTGAAGTATTACTATCTCGTCAGCAGGGACGGGACGAAATTCTTAAAATGATGAGGGCAGGAGAAAACATGAAAGCAAAGAGAGCGAATCAAGCGGCGACGATACCTGAGCGAGTGATGGTGGTTTACGGAGCAAAGACGCAGATGATGCGTTGCGCGGACTGCAAATTAAATCTCACGCTGGTTATCACGGAGCGCAGGTGCCAGCTCGCTTGGTGCATGTCGTGCGCCAGCAGTCTCAAAGTCGTGACGAAGGGTGCGACGGCGGATGCGCTGCGCATCAATTCCTACACCATCAGGCAGTGGGTGGATTCAGGCGCGACGCAATTCATCAATACTGCGGAAGGCATGATGCTTATCATTCTCACTCCGTCATTCAAAAACGCCTCGCCGTCTCGTTTTAGAAAATTAGCCACGCCGAACGCGCGATAGACTTTTCTGAGACTTCAAGATAAGAGAGGCGCGTCAGGAACAACTTCTCCTGACGCGCCTCTTGCTGCTCGCAGCTTTCAGTCTCAGATTATTTCTTCGCCTTCGGTTTGAACGTGGAGTCGGGCACGTCCACGTCAAACTTTACCTCTTTGATGGTCGTGACGACATCGCCCTGCGAGATGGAATTTGCCACAGACTTGAAGGGCATCAGCACGCCTTCCACACTCCTGTAATCGCTGTAGGTTTCCGTGATCGGTAGCTCAATCCCGCTCGAATCGCTGGGCGCGTAGATGGTATCGCGGCGCAGGAGCAGGAAAGATTTGGTTGAGATGTAGGCTGTCATGGGTGTGCCGCCATCCGGCGTCATCACCACGACGTAAGTATCTTCGTCGCCGACCTTTGCCATCTTCTTAATCTCGACCGTCTTGAACAGGGTCTTCCAGTTGAGCAGCCCGTAAAAGTCCGCGTTGATTTTGGCATTGGCAAGCTGCTTTCCGGTATACACGTCGCCCGGAGAAAAGCTGGTCTCCTGTCCGCCGGTCGTGCCGTCGAAATATTCAAAGGTGGTGGCGACCTTCTTTCCGAGCGCAATCAAGGTTGCATCACCGGCTTGCATGTTCGGAGCTTTGGAGTAAGTCACGCCTTCGCCGGTCACGCCCTGATGCTCGAAATTAATCTCGAACTTCGTAGTCATCGTTTTGTGTGCGCGCCACTTGGCCTCGCCGCCCGTCGCTTCGATGACCTTCGACATCAACTCGTCAACACTCAGAGGCGCTGTGAACTTGGTTTCGCGCTCGAAGGTAAATGCGCCTTCGGGTTGTGTGACGACGATGGCTGAGATGTTGCCCGAAGCATCGCGCCTGTAATTCATCCAGTAAGTGTCCGGCAAACCTGTGAGAGCGAAAGCCCCTTTCGCTTTTGCTTCCAGCGCGTAGGCCGGTTGCCCCGGCACGAGGAGCGAGATTTTGCCGTCCTTGTCTTTAATCTCAACCACAGCCTTGCCGTCTTTCAAGCGATAGCTGCCGACAAAATCCATGAGCGGGGCTGTTTCGGTGGCGAGCGGCTCCGTTGCTTTGGCGTCCGCCTTAAATCTGGGCAGCACGTAATTGCCTTGCGGCTGCTCAAGATAAACCTCTGTCTCGTCAGCCTTTTCTTTGTTCGGGCGGAAGGTGACAAAAAATCCATCCAGCTCAGGAGCCGCCGGAGTCGTCAGCTTATAGCGACGCCCCCCGACATTTTCGAGCGTGTACTGCGGCTGTCCCGGCACGGTCATCACCAGCTTGCCGTCCACCATCGCAAATTCGATGTTGAAGCCGGCTTCGGCGAACTTGTAAGAGCCTGCTTCCAGCTTCAGGTCAACGGTCTCGCTCGTCGCGGCTGCTTTGACGGCCTGAGCGGTCTTGTCCGCTTCCGGCTTGCCGACCAGATTGGTCCAGACAGCATCCATCGCAGCATTGCCGAGCGGCGAGGCCGTGATATTCGTGAGCATCACAAAGCCCAGCTTTTGATCCGGCATCAGGGCCACCAGCGCATTGAAGCCGTCAATGTTGCCGCCGTGCTCGACTACTTTGTGGCCGTGCCAGTCGCGCAGAAACCATCCCAGCCCGTAATTGACTTTGCCTGAGATTTTCATCTGCGGCGAGATGAATTCCTGAAAACTCTTTTCGGAGACGAGCCGCTGGCCGTTGTGCACTCCGCCATTCAGCATAAAGCGCACCCACTCTGCCATCTCACGCGCGCTTGAGTTGATGGCTCCGGCGGGAGCAGCAGACGGAATGGCTCGCATCGGCAAGCGACGGTTCTGCTTGGTGTCCGTGTTGTACTCGTAACCGTAAGAGAAATCTTTTGATTTCTGCATATCTTTGACGGTCAGGTTACTGGACTTCATGCCGAGCGGCTTAAAGATGCGCTCCTGTACGACCTTCTCCCATTCTTCGCCGTGCGCGCGTGCGGCGACTTCGCCCGCGACCGTGTACATGGCGTTCTGGTATTGAAACTTCTCGCGCAGCTTGGCGGTCGGCTTCGCCATCCCCGCGACGCGAATCACCTCTTCGCGGTTGAGCGTCCCGATGGCGAAGGCCAGGTCCGTGCGATTAAGCCCTGAGCTATGCGAGAGCAGATCGCGAATCGTGATTTTAGCGTCCGCTTCGGGGTCGTAAAGCTTAAAGTAGGGCAGGAGCTTTTTCGGCGAATCATCGAGCGAGAGCTTGCCTTCGTCCGCAGCCATCAGCACTGTCAGGGCTGTGAAGGCTTTGGTCGAAGAGCCTATGGCAAAGAGCGTATCGGGAGTGACCGGCGCATTCTTCTCCAGGTTTTTGACGCCGATGCCCTTCAGGAAGATGATCTGATCGTCTTTGATGATGGCGAGCGACATGCCCGGAATCCCGTACTCTTTACGCTTGGCATCAAGCGCCGTCTCGATGGCGGCCAGCTTTGCATCAAGAGTGGACGCGCTCTGAGCCGCCGCCTGTGTCTTTGCAGCCTGCTGCGACGTTTGCGCCGCAACCGAAAAAGGCGCGGCGACGGTCGCAAAAATAAGAGTTAGAGCGAGAATGAAGTTCAGAAATCGTTTCGATAACATATGGATCGGCTCTCCTATAATTTGTTTAAAAAGAGTTGGCAGGGAAGCGTTTCGTCATAAAGATTTGAAGCACGCGCCTGAAGCGGCTTCCTTATTACGCTCAGAGGCCGCGAAAGGTTTAACTGTTCGGCAGGAAATCAATAAAAATGCGAATCAAGGGTAGAAACAAATCAACTGCTTCTTCTTTGCGATCTTTGCGAGATTTACCTTTGCGGTCTTTGCGTTAAAAAAGCCCTTAACCGCAAAGACCGCAAAGAGAACAGACTCAAAGTTACGCAAAGAGTTTCTACTCTTGATCTACATTAAAAGTAAAAGGCAAAAGTTAAGACAGCATCCCTGTCATCTTAACTTTTGCCTTTTACCTTTTTACTTTTGCCTTTATTCGACGACCCACGTATCGCCGCTGTTAATCAGCTTTTCCAGACTGCCCGCGCCCTGCTTGGCAATCGAGGCCGCGATCTGCCCGGCCATTAAGTCTTCGTAAGTCGAGCGCTCGACGGCGCGAAAGATGCCGACGGGCTGCGGAAAGTCCGTGCCTTCGCGGTACTCCATGCGCGCCAGCATGAATGCTACAGAAGGGTCTGCAAGGTAAATGTCATGCACCAGCAAATCGTCTTCCGTGATGCCGTTCTCGCCGAGCTTGACGACCTCTGGATGCGCGCCGTTCATGCGTATGCCTTTGTCACGCTCTTTGCCAAAGACCATCGGCTTGCCATGCTCTAAGTACAGCACACGCTCTGAGCGTACGTTTCTTTCGGCGAAGTGATCGAACGCATGGTCGTTAAAGATGTTGCAGTTCTGATAGACCTCTACGAAAGAGACCCCTTTGTGCCGCGCCGCCGCTTCGACCATCGAGCCTAGATGCTTGACATCTATGTCAATTGAGCGCGCGACGAACGTCGCCTCACTCGCAATCGCCACCGACAAGGGATTGAGCGGGTAATCAATCACGCCCATCGGCGTTGACTTCGTGTTTTTGCCAAACTCGGAAGTCGGGCTGTACTGCCCCTTTGTCAATCCGTAGATGCGATTGTTAAAGAGTATGTAATTGAGGTCTAAGTTGCGGCGAATCGCGTGTATGAAATGGTTGCCGCCGATGGACAAAGCATCTCCGTCGCCCGTGATGACCCACACGCTCAAGTCAGGATTCGATGCCTTGATGCCGGTCGCCACCGCCGGAGCGCGACCGTGTATCGAATGGAAGCCGTAGGTATTCATGTAATAAGGAAAGCGCGACGAACAGCCGATGCCTGAGACGAACACGATCTTCTCGCGCGGGATGCCAAGCTCCGGCATCACCTTTTGCACGTTATTCAAAATCGCGTAATCGCCGCAGCCCGGACACCAGCGCACTTCCTGCCCCGACACGAAATCGGCCTTAGTTAATTTCGCAGGCGGCGGCGCGACCTCGCCCGCCACGACCGAACCCGGCTCGCTCTCAGGCGACGGGCCGCTCCCGCTCACGTTGCCCGTGATGCCTTCCACTCCTGCATCAAGCATGGCCTGCCCCTCGGCCAGCAGCTCTTCGCCCTTCTCGTGTTCGTTCTCGTTTGTTCCGTTACCATTAGTCGTCATTTTTGTTCCTCAACCTTTTGCGACTTGCCGCAATCGTAAAGCTCAAACTTCACCTCGCTGGACTGGTATAGACTTATAAAAAGAACTTTCATAAAGCGAAAATCTCAGCCACCGGAATTTGAAAACCCGGCACCACCTCGCCGCCCTCCAGAGTATCCGTCTCCGTCAAAACATCTATGTCTGTCAACGAGCGATAGACCGTGACGGTTTGCGACTTCGGATTGACAATCCACACGAGCCTTGCGCCTGCCGCGAAATAATCTTTGACCTTTTCCGACATTTCGCGTTTCGTGTTGCCTGGGCTTAAGACTTCGACGGCTAAGTTAGGTGAGCCGCCTCTGTAGCCTTGTATTTTGCCGGATGCTTGAATGCGTTCCATGCTTACAAAGGCGATGTCGGGAGCGCGCACTGTGTCGGGATCGCCTTCGAGCTTAAATCCTGTCTCTGCCGCGTAAACTCTTCCGAGATTGTTTTGCTTGACATGTTGATGGAGCGAGGCAGCCAGCTCCATCGTGACACTGCCATGCTCATCTCCGGTGGGGGACATGCGCTGCAATTCTCCTTTGACGAGTTCATAGCGGAAACCGTCATCCGGCATCCGCAGCAACTCGTCGGCAGTCATCAATTTTATTTCTGTCGTACTCACAAATACTCTTCAACCTTCTGCACGATCTCGCGTATCTGGAACGGGCGTCCCTTGACCTTTGAGAAGGCAACGGCGTCCACCAGATACCTTGCGCGAATCATCGTCGAGAGCTGTCCGAGATTCATCTCAGGCACAATCACCGTCTCAAAGCCGCTCAGGACTTCTCCCAAATTTTTCGGGAACGGATTGAGGTGGCGCAGGTGCGCGCTTGAGACGGACTTGCCTTCGCGCTGCAATTTTTCGACTGCCGAAGTAATCGAGCCGTAGGTCGAACCCCAGCCAAGCACGAGCACCTTGCCCGTCTGCTCGCCGAAAATTTCGACGGGCGGAATGTCGTTCGCCGCGCGGTCAATTTTCTCCTGCCGCAGCTTGACCATAAAGTGATGGTTTTCCGGGTCGTAGTTGACGTTGCCTGTCAGGTGCTGTTTTTCGATGCCGCCGATGCGATGCTCTAAGCCGGGCGTGCCCGGTAGCGCATAGGGACGCGCCAAAGTTTCTTCGTCGCGCCCGTAAGGCATAAAGTTTTTCGGGTCGCTCGCAAACTCAACCTTGATCTCCGGCAAGTCTTCAATCTGCGGGACGCGCCACGGCTCCGCGCCGTTCGCCAGATACCCGTCCGAAAGATAAAAGACGGGCGTCATGTATTTGAAAGCGAGCCGCACGGCTTCGACCGCCATGTGGAAACAATCGCCGGGCGTCGAGGGCGCGATGACAATCGCGGGGCATTCGCCGTTGCGTCCCCACACGGCTTGGAAAAGGTCTGCCTGCTCAGTCTTGGTCGGCAAGCCCGTCGAAGGCCCGCCGCGCTGGACGTTGATGATGACGAGCGGCAATTCCGCCATCACAGCGAGACCGATGGCTTCCTGTTTGAGCGCCACGCCGGGGCCGGAAGTTCCCGTCAAGCCGATGTGACCCGCAAAGCTCGCGCCGATAGCGGCACAGACAGCAGCGATCTCATCTTCAGCTTGAAAAGTCTTGACGCCGAAATTCTTGTGACGCGACAGCTCATGCAAAATATCCGACGCGGGCGTAATCGGATACGAGCCGTAAAAGAGCGGGCGTCCAGAAAGTTCGGAAGCAGCGATAAAGCCGATGGCCGTCGCTTCGTTGCCGGTAATCTTGCGATATTTGCCCGGAGCAATCGCGGCCTTTTTGACGGTGTAATGCGTCGTAAAAACTTCCGTCGTGTCGGCGAAGTTATAGCCCGTCTTCAAGACAATCTCGTTCGCCTTGGCAATCTCCGGCTTCTTCGCAAACTTCGTGCGAATCCAATGCAGCGTCGCATCCATCGGGCGGTCATAGAGCCAGTACAAGACGCCGAGCGCAAAGAAGTTCTTGCTGCGATCCATCTCCTTGCGCGACATCTGCACCTGATCCTTGAGCGCCCTCATGTTGAGCGTCGTGATCGGCAGCTTGTGAACGCGATAGCCTTTGAGCGAGCCATCTTCGAGCGGATTGGTCTCGTATGCGGCCTTCTTTAAATTCTCTTTCGTAAACTCGTCCGAGTTGATAATCAGCGTTCCGCCGTCTTCCAAATCCGAAAGATTGACTTTGAGCGCGGCAGGATTCATCGCCACCAAAACGTTCGGCTGGTCGCCGGGCGTGCGTATGTCCTGACTGGAAAAGTTTAGCTGAAAGCCGCTGACGCCGGGCAGGCTTCCGGCAGGCGCGCGTATCTCAGCCGGAAAGTCCGGCAGCGTCGAGATGTCGTTGCCAAGCACGGCGGACGTGTTTGTAAACTGCGTGCCGGTCAATTGCATGCCGTCGCCGGAATCGCCCGCAAAGCGAATCGTCACGGTCTCAAGCTCTTCAAGATTTTTCAATGCCTGCTCGACAGGCGGTTCGATAACAGTGCTCATGTAATTAGTCTCTGCCCCTTTGCTGCATGGGATGCTGATGAGAACGATGGTGATGGCCGGTAACTACTCAAAACGCTTTAGCCTGACCTCTTGTTTGATGTGCTCGGGAAACCTACGCCGAAAGCTGAACGCCTCAGGCGTGGAAGGTTCGGTTTGTGTTCCGAAAATAAATTGTATACCGAAGCAGGCAAAAGTAAAAATGCAAAAGGCAAAGCCGATGCCGCCAAATAATTTTTCGCCAGCCAAACTGTGTTTCATATTGGAAGAGCTACGTTTCCATCTGTTACAAGCTGAAACATATGCTCCGGCTCTTTGCGCAGGGAAAGCTGTTGGAATAGTTTTTGCTGAATAGCTCGCTGCCGACGTGTGTTTATTTTTAATCATGAGAGCAGGGAAAAACGATGTTAGAAAAATCTTTTACTAAAGTACAACGACTGAGCAAAGAAGTATTGACTGGCAGCTTGTCTATCTTACTCGCACTTCTGGTTATCGGAGCGGCCGGGCGTCCGGCCCTGGCTACGGCTAAGATTGATTTCGACGGCGATGGAAAAACAGACTTTGCGGTTTTTCGCAGGGCGGAAGGCAACTGGTACGTCTTGTTGCAAGCGGGTGGTTTCATGTCCAGGCAGTTCGGGAATGATAACGACCTGCCGGTTCCGGAAGATTACGATGGCGACGGCAAAAGCGATTTTGCCGTCTGGCGTTTTAGCGACTTCTCTTTTTACGTGCTGCGCAGCTCAGACAATACGATGCAGGTTCAGCCGTGGGGCGGGCCGCAGTGTTGCCTTGATAACCCGGTCGTGACGATGGATTACGACGGAGACGGGAAAGCGGATTTCGCCACCTACAAGCCCACAGGGGTCGGTAATGAAAGAGTCTGGTACATACATCAAAGCACTGACAACTCGCTGCGCGCGGTGCTCTTCGGCTCCGGGACAGACCGCCCTTTTCCCGCAGACTATGATGGCGACGGCAAGGCAGACATCACAGTCCAGCGGCGCGACCCGACCACTTTCCTTTCGACCTTTTACACGCTCCGCAGCTCGGACGGCGCGACAGTCGCACAGCAGTGGGGGCGTTATTACGACTATCCTGTGCCGGGCGATTATGACGGAGACGGTAAGAGCGACTATGCCATTTACAGGTACGAGAACCACACCTTTTACATCCTCGGCAGCACAGGCGTGTTTATAGCGCAGCAGTGGGGCGCAGGCAGCGACGTGCTGGCGCCCGGAGATTATGACGGCGACGGGCGGACGGATTTTGCCGTCAGGCGTCACACGACCTTCTATGTGCTAACGCGGAGCGGCAATCTGCTCGTTCAGGAGTGGGGCTTGCCAGATGAAGTGGATTACGTTGTGGCGCGTTATCAGGTGACCTACTAGAGCAGGTTGCAAATCAGTGTAGGGTAGGCTGTGAGCCTGCCGCTAGTACGGGACAGGCGGCAGGCTCACAGCCTACCCTACATTCAATCGAAATCCGCTCTAAACTTTGCGGTCTTTGCGTTAAAGAATCACTTAACCGCAAAGACCGCAAAGAAGGAAGACGCAAAGACCGCAAAGAAAAAAAGCGGTAAATTTATTTCTATCCTTGATTCACATTGAACTCATGCGGCGACATCTCTGCCAGACGATTGATGATTCCCGGCAGCACTTCGAGCGTGTAAGCAATCTCTTCTGCGGTGTTGTAACGCCCGAGCGAGAATCTTATAGAGCCTTGCGCCGCCGTGTAGGGCACATTCATCGCGCGCAGGGTCGGCGAAGAGACGTGCGCGCCCGAGTTGCAGGCTGAGCCGGTCGAGACGTAGATGCCGTGTTCGTCGAGGTGCGCGAGGATGCTCTCGCCTTCGATGTGTTCAAAAGAGATGTTCGCGGTATTCGGCAGACGCCGCTCGCGGTCTGCTGTGCCGTTCAAGCGTGTGTTGGGAATCTTAGTCAAAATAGTATCTTCAAAATGATCGCGCAGGGTGCGAATGCGTTCGTGCGCTTCCGCGTCTTGCGCCAGCTCGCATGCTTTTCCAAGCCCGACGATGTAGGGCACTGCGGATGTCCCTGCGCGGCGACCGCTCTCCTGTTTGCCGCCGATGATGAGCGGCGAGAGGTTGACGCCCTGACGAACATAAAGCGCGCCGATGCCTGCGGGCGCGTGCAGCTTGTGGCCTGAGATGGCGAGCAGGTCAACGCTTGTCCGGCTGACATCAATCGCAATCTTGCCCGCCGCCTGCACCGCATCAACATGAAATAATGCGTCCGAATTTTCGCGCACGATACGACCGATCTCTTCAATCGGAAACAGCACGCCCGTCTCGTTGTTCGCCAGCATCACGGACACGATGGCTGTGTCCGGGCGCAGCGCGGCGCGCAAGGTTTCAAGATCAAGCAAGCCCTGTTCGTCAACGTCGAGCCACGTTACTTCATAGCCGCCGCGTTCCAGCCGCTCGCACAAAACGCGCACGGCCTCATGTTCGACGCGCGTGGTGATGATGTGACGTTTTTCCGGATGCTGCTCAAGCACGCCGCGAATAGCCCAGTTGTCGGATTCGGAGCCGCATGAAGTAAAAGCTATTTCAGATGCTGCGCCCGCGCCCAAAAGCTCCGCGACCTGCTCGCGCGCACGCTCAATCGCTGCGCGCATCCGCTGGCCGAGCGTGTGCGCCGAAGATGGATTGCCGTAAAAATCCGTCAGGTATGGACGCATCGCCTCAAAGACTTCCGGCGCGACGCGCGTGGTTGCATTGTTGTCTAAGTAAATGTTTCTTTCAGTCATAATAAAATAGAAGAAGCTTCAAACAAGATGGACAGGATGAGCAGGATAAATAAACAGTTTTCAGCTTTCGGTTTTCAGTTTTCAGAGCGCGCATCTGTAATCTCAAATCATGGCTAATCTGTAATCTCAAATCTCAAATCTCGATTTTCTATTCTCGTCTTTCAATTCGGAATCTTTCACATCCTGTCTATCCCTGTTTGAATCTTTGCGTCCTCAAATAATCGTCAAGTATATCTTCAATCAACGGATGGCACGAGCCGCAGCCAGCCCCTGCGTTGCAAGCCCTTGTGACTTGCTCGACGGCGTGCATCGAGTCTGCGCGAATAACTTGCTCGATGGTTTTTTCCGAGATGCCAAAGCAAGTACAGATCAGAGCCTCGTCGCCCGTCCATTCGGTTGACGAAGAAGTGCGATACGCTGTGACGGCTGCGCCGAGCGCGTCACGACACAAAACCGCGCAATGCTTTTTGTCTGTGGGAAACTCTTGCAGGTGTTCCTCGATTGTCTCTTCCAGCATCGCTGTTAAGGAGGCTGCTTCTTCCATCGTGATGTCTTGGAGCAGCTCGGTCAGAAGAGAGCTGGCAGCGATGAGATAGCCGCAGCCGGCTGCCTTAAATTTCGCGCCGGTGATTCGACGTGTGTGCGGATCAACTTTGATCGTCAAGCGCAACGCCGCGCCGCAACGGAGCGAGCCTGTGTCGCCAATAGCATCCGCTTCATGCACCTCTCCCACATTGCGCGGGCGCAGGAAAAGCTCCCGAATGCGGCCTGCATAATAGGACATGATAAAAGTTTAGCAGAGCGTCATCGAAATGACCCGAACCCCTTTGCGTCTTTGCGCCTTTGCGTGAGAATAAATGTTCACGCAAAGGCGCAAAGACGCAAAGGCAGACGGGCAATTACCTCAGCCCTCTAGTTGACAGAAAAAAAATCGCGCTTATTATCAAACCATCATGACTCAAATATCAAATGAGAGCGTGCTGGACGCGCTCAGGCAGATCATAGACCCGGACTTGCACAAAGACATAGTGACGCTCGGCTTCATACACGATTTGAAGATAGTGGGCGGCGACGTGTCTTTCCGCATCGTGCTGACCACGCCCGCGTGTCCCGTCAAAGAGCAGATGGAAGGCGCGGCCAGAGAATTTGTCGGAGCGATTCCCGGCGTCTCTTCGGTCAACGTGACGATGGATGCGGAAGTGCCGAAAGGGCGCGGCCTCGGCGAGAAAGTTTCGGTCGAGGGCGTGCGTAATATCATCGCCGTCTCTTCGGGCAAAGGCGGCGTTGGCAAATCTACGGTGGCTGTCAACGTGGCTCTCTCGCTCGCGCTGGATGGCGCGCGGGTCGGTTTGATGGACGCGGATGTGTACGGCCCGAACGTGCCGATGATGCTCGGCGTGAGCGACGCGCGCCCGGAAGTCGAGGGCAACAAGCTCGTGCCGACAGAAGCTTACGGCGTCCGCATGATGTCTATGGCTCTCTTGCAGCCGGGCGACAAGCCCATGATCGTGCGCGGGCCGATTTTGCACGGCCTCGTCAAACAATTTCTCTCGGATGTGTTGTGGGGCGAGCTGGATTACCTGATCGTAGACATGCCGCCGGGCACAGGCGATGTGCAGTTAAGCCTTGCGCAGCTCGTCCCCGTCCAAGGGGCTGTGCTGGTGACGACGCCGCAGGATGTAGCCATCGCGGACGTGCGCCGCGCGCTTCGCATGTTCGAGACGGTGGCCGTGCCTGTACTCGGCGTGGTCGAGAACATGAGCTATTTCATCGCGCCGGATACAGGCAATCGTTACAATATTTTTGGAGAGGGCGGCGGGCAAAAGCTGGCGGAACAATACGGCGTGCCTTTCTTAGGTTCTGTGCCATTGGGGATGGAAGTGCGCGAGGGCGGAGACAAAGGCATGCCCGTCGTCGTCAGCCAGCCGGATTCGCCGCAGGCCATAGCTTTCCGGCGCGTCGCGGAAGAAGTGGCGCGGCAGGTCTCGATTGAAGCCATGAAACCTGAGCTTGTTGTCTTGGGTAAAGCGAAATAATGTGGTAAAACATAGGTGACTTTGGGTTTGCGATTGGCATCTAATACCGTTGCCGCCAAAGCTTTTTCAAATCGCAAGCCGGCAATTAAACTTAAGCTTTATTTTCATCAGGAGAAAGAAATCAAAATGTCTGCAACAACGAATACTACTACTGCTGCGCCGCCGGTAACTACCGCAGCTCCGGCGATGACGATGGAAGTCACAGAAGCGGCGGCAGTTGAAATTCAGAAATTTATGTCGAGCGAAGAGGGCTTGCCGGAAACCTCCGGCCTGCGCGTGCGCGTCGTGCCCGGCGGCTGTTCCGGTTTTCAATACAGCCTGAACATCGAAGAAGATTCGCGTCAGGGCGACCACATCCTGAACGAGAACGGCGTGCGTCTTTTCGTAGACATGTTTAGCGCGCAGTACTTGGACGGCGTCAGGATTGACTACGTGACGGGCGTGATGGGTTCGGGCTTTACCTTTACCAACCCGAACGCGACGGGCGGCTGCGGCT